>NZ_JBSGKF010000001.1:1800000-7214152 GCF_054786515.1 Nostoc sp. UIC 10890 | reverse complement strand
GGCTACGGTGTACACACATCTTTGCTATAAAACCAAAATTGTTGTAGATCCCCCTAAATCCCCCTTAAAAAGGGGGACTTTGAGAGCTTTTTGCCCCCCTTTTTAAGGGGGGTTGGGGGGATCAAAAGGCTGTGGCGCAACTCTAGAAGACTTGTGTATACACCGTAGCTCCCTCATCTACCCCCTGCTCCCTGTTGTGCTGTTAAGATTTCTTACCAAATTACGAATTACGAATTACGAATTACGAATTACCTTAAAGCATTTGCTGTAAATATTGCTCATAGCCTAGTTGTTCTAGTTTTGCTTGCTTTGCAATTACTGATTCACATAGGGTTTGACGATATTGTTGCACTTTTTCTAACAATTCTGGTTGGTGAGTTGCGAGGATTTGTACTGCTAAAAGTCCGGCATTTTTGGCATTACCGATCGCCACTGTTGCCACAGGAATACCAGCAGGCATCTGTAAAATAGAATACAAAGAATCTACACCTTGTAAATTCCGGGTGGGTACAGGAACACCGATCACAGGAAGGGGAGTTAAAGACGCTACCATTCCAGGGAGATGGGCAGCACCACCAGCGCCAGCAATAATTACCTTAATACCGCGTTGGTGTGCAAGTTGAGCATATTGCACCATGCGTTCTGGGGTACGATGAGCCGAAACGATCGCCACTTCGCTCTCTACGCCAAATTCTTCACAAACTGCGATCGCATCTTTCATAGTGGGCAAATCGGAATCGCTGCCCATGATAATACCAACTAAGGGAGTCATAATAATTCAAAATTTAAAATTCAAAATTCAAAATTATTTGAGCTAGCTTATGGAAGCTAGATAATGCCAATAATCATCTCATCTATTGGCGTTGTTTGAATTGATTTATTGATATTGGTTGCATTTAAAATCAGATTTAGCTATCTTCTCGTCAGTGTGATGACCCAAGCAACACAAAATCCTGTAGATATTATCAATGCTAGAGTGCCTGGTTACAAAGATTTGCAGATGCTCTTGGTCAATCAAGAAGGCATAATTGAGCAAATCTTGCCAATGGGTACGGTAGGAATACACGGATGTGTGTCCCTACTAAATGTAGGAGGTGACTGGATTTCTCTAGGCGGCGTTGATTTGCAAATTAACGGTGCTTTGGGATTGGCATTTCCTGATTTGACGGCTGAAAATGCTCATATACTCCAGAAAATAACGAAATTTTTGTGGGATGTCGGGGTAGATGGATTTTTGCCGACACTTGTAACAACTTCAGTAGAAAAGATTCAGCGATCGCTTGGAGTCATTGCTGATATTATCCCTAGTCAACAAGCAGGTGCCAAGATTCTCGGAGTACATCTAGAAGGCCCATTTTTGAATTTTCAAAAGCGCGGCGCACACCCGGCAGAGTACTTGTTACCCTTAACAATTGACGAGGTAAAGCGGGTTTTGGGAGATTATGCCCACATTGTAAAAGTTATCACCTTAGCGCCGGAATTAGATCCCACAGGCGAAGTAATTCCATATTTGCGTTCTTTGGGGATTACCGTTAGTTTAGGACATTCTCAGGCAACATTTGCCCAAGCGCAACTTGCTTTTGAACTCGGTGCAACGATGGTAACTCATGCTTTCAATGCCATGCCACCATTACATCACCGCGAACCAGGATTATTAGGGGCAGCAATTACCCATCCTAATGTGATGTGTGGCTTTATTGCTGATGGTGAACACGTTTCGCCGACGATGCTGCAAATTTTGCTTCGCGCTAGCTATCAAGATAAAGGGCTGTTTCTTGTGAGTGATGCCCTTTCACCTCTGGGGCTACCCGATGGGGTATATCCTTGGGACAGTCGGGAAATTGAAGTTAAAAACGGTACGGCGCGACTGGCTGATGGCACTTTATCGGGGACGACTTTACCCTTATTAGTGGGAGTGCAGAATTTGGTTAAGTGGGGGATTTGTGACGTAGAAACAGCCATTTTATTGGCTACCAATGCACCTAGACAAGCGATTGGTTTGCCTGAAATTGTCAAGAATCAACCCGCTAATTTATTGCGCTGGCATTGGGATGAAGCGACACAAGAACTAACTTGGCAACGATTATTGGGGTAAATTCAACAGCAGTAGAACCCACTACTTCTCGGTTAATCACTTTTAACTCTGAATCTGGTTTGGGGAAAAGGTTAAAGGTTAAGGGGTAAAGGTTTTTTCTTTTCCCTTTCCCATTCCCCTTTCCCCCAAAACCCGACAAGTATTGCAGTAGAACCAGCCCTTTCAAGAGACCTCTTGCAAAAATATGTTTTTGCACTCTTAGGGAAAAGGGTAAAGGTTAAAGGGAAAGGATTTTGAGTTTCTTTACCCTTTACCCCTTACCCTTTACCCCGACTTTTGCAAGAAGTCTAAGGTGTCTGTTTTTAGGTATTATTTTTGGGATAGAATTTTAGCTGTAGAAACATGGGGTAGTCTGGAAGGACGAGCAGCCACCGCTGCCCCAAAAACCTTAGAATAAGTAGGGTGTATTTAAATCTGTAACAAATATTTATGCCTCCTCGTTGGCCTCGCAAACCCGATCGCAAAGACCCTGATTACCGCAAGATCGATGACCGGATGAATTTTGCCGTGCATGTAGCGATCGCTGCTACTGTTAATTCTGGGTTATGGTTTTTCCACATCTTGAAAGGCACCACCTGGGAGTGGCTGCCGTTGTTGACTGCAAGTTGGACAGGAATAGTTTTGGTGCATCTGATTTATATTAGTGCGATCGCTAACTACAGCGAAACTCCACCCAAATCCACCTGAAGACGGACAGCTGATGCTGGGGTTATTGTAACCTGTGGTAGTAGAATCAGCCTTTTAAGTGAGCGATAATGTAAAAAAGCCTGAGATTTCGCACACTTTCTTAATGTAGGGTTATTTTTATGGCTAAGACTAACACCACGGAATTACTAGAAGCCCTAGCAGCTGAAATTGGCGAAAATGTCTACATAGACATTGCCAAATGGCATCTTTATTTATCTAATGCCAAACTGCATACCCTTGTTGCTGAACAGTTGTATCCTTTAATTACTTCCAACAATGTAAATGAAGACCAAGTTATCAAAGTCTTAGAATCAATTCCAGTAAAAATTGGCGGCGGTAGAAGTGAACTTCCTTTAATCGATTTCCTGCCACTGCAATGCCAAGTCACTCTAGTAGATATTTTGGAAAAATATCAACGCGAAATCTAATCTCTAAAACCAAGATTATTTGAATTAAACAATTTTCTCGGTCAGCATTCCCTAATTAGATTTAGAGTGCTAAATTGAGAATTTGTTTGCTGTGTCAATTTTATAAAAATAAAAACCACAGATACACATAAATGGATCTCGTGTCATTTGTGTGTGGATATCTGGTAAAAATTTCCTTTAACGATTAAGGAATCTCAACGTTCTAAATCGGTTGAGAGGTGAGTGAGTTTATTTTGAAACTCGCTTCCAATTTTCATGCAAACTTATTGAGGCAATTTCGATGCTTTTACAAATCAAAAATTCTGGCGAATTGGTAAAAATTCTGGAAATTCAAGAACTGCTTGACCCGAATAGCGATGTTGTTCACGGACGAGAACAAGAAGGTGAAGAAGAACAGCCACCTGATACTTTTAAAAAAGAAAATCTTGTTTTTCCTTCTGGTGAAGTTCTACCACGCTGTTGGTTAGATGCCGACTATAGACACGACAACAGTTAATGATTTTCAAATTAGGTAATAGGTAATGGTAGTAAATTATTGCCTATTATTACCTAATATGATTAGGGGCGCAATACTTGTCGGGTTTTGGGGAAAAGGGTAAGGGGTAAGGGGAAAGAAAAAACCTTTAACCTTTACCCTTTAACCTTTTCCCAAAACCCAATTCCGAGTTCAAAATGCTGATCCCAGAAGTATTGAGTAGGGGCGCACAGATGTGCGCCTCTAATACTATGTGCCAGGTGATGATACTTCTTGTTCTGCTACTGTCGCCGTTTCATTCTGCTGAAATTTGGGAAAAAATGTCTTAGTAATCCAGTCAGTCAAGATGTGAGATAGTAATCCTAAAGGCCCAGCAAACAAACACAAAGCCAGGGAGTGAATTGTCCAAGTACCTGTTTTCTGCCCTTCCCAATAAATCCACCGACCGACAAATAAATCCATCACTAAAAAATGAATCCAACCCGTTGCAGCGACTTTTTCATCTGCAAAAAGTCGGGCAACATCAGCTAATTGTATATTCGAGAAATCTTGGGCATTTTCTGGCGTAATGCTGTTGACAAATAAATACACATAGGCTCCAGCTAACAGCAAAAAGGGTAGATATGATGACATTATCTGTCGTGTAACTTTCCAGTTTGGCAATAAAATCATCAATGCCCAAAATGGCAATACGAAAAGATTAGCAATGTTAAATAGTTGAGAGATTGTCATATTTTTGTAAAGTAATTTTTTTCGCGCCACTTGCGGGCAAGGTTTGAAACCAATATTCATTACCCAGTCGTACAGAATTCAATTCTGAATTCTGACTCCTGAGTTCTGAATTCTTCTTATAAAGCTACAAGTTGTGATTCAATTTCTGAAGACTTCAAATCACGACCGATGAAAACTAAGCGCGTTTGTCTGGCTTCTTCTGGTTTCCAGGGGCGATCGTAAAATTTCTCAAATCGGGTTCCCACGCCCTGCATCACTAAGCGCATGGATTTATTTGGCACTGCCACAAAGCCTTTAATCCGGTAAATTTCTTGTTGTTGTGCCAATGTTTGCAACTGCTGTTGCAGCTTTTCTGGGTCAAAGGTACGATCCAAAATTAAATTAGCTGAGGTAATTTCTTCATCGTGGTTGTGATCTTCTTCGGTGTCGTGATGACTGGGACGAGAATCTAAATTGTCTTCCACTGCGGCTTGAAATCCTAATAAAATAGATGCATCGAGTTGAGAACAATCGCTCTCGACAATCTTCACCACTCTGGGCAACTCTTGCTTAATCAATTCCTCAACTCTGGCTTTTGTCTCGGCATCTACCAAGTCAATTTTATTCAACACCACCAAGTCTGCACAAGCAAGTTGGTCTTCAAACAGTTCTTGCAAGGGTGTTTCATGTTCTAGATTATCATCTGCTTGCCGCTGGGCTGCGATCGCTTCTGGATCGCTAGCAAATGTCCCCGCTGCTACCGCCGCACAATCTACCACGGTAATCACCGCATCCACAGTGGCGGCGTTGCGAATTTCTTGCCAGCGAAAAGCCTTCACCAATGGTTTTGGTAAGGCTAAACCAGAGGTTTCAATCAAAATGCAGTCGATGCTGTCTCGCCGCTTGATTAACTCTTGCATCATCGGGTAAAACTCTTCCTGCACCGTACAGCATAAGCAGCCGTTGGTTAATTCAAAGATATTAGTGTCACCCTCGCCATCTTCCGGGCAAATTTGACAGGATTTCAATAATTCGCCATCAATACCGAGTTCGCCAAATTCATTGACTACAACGGCAATGCGGCGTCCTTGGTTGTTTTGTAGTAGGTGGCGAATTAGGCTGGTTTTTCCACTACCTAAGAAGCCTGTGATCACTGTGACAGGAATTTTCGTAGCCATATTTTTGCCTGATTTACTCAGTATGGTAAGTTTTACGGGTTACAAACTTAAATACTGAGATTAAGCTTGGTTTGAAGATTTACTTAGTTATTTTAAGCTGAAAGTCTATGAGAAGCCTGAAAATATTGCCGTTGGTGTTGAGTTTAGGTTTGGCGTTGGCTCCTCAAATCAGTGTGGCACAAACAGTGGAGGAGTTGGAACAAAAAGCGACATCTGCCGAAGAAGTGAAAAATTATGAAGAAGCCGCTAATATTTGGCGGAGTTTCATTCAGAAGGATGCCAAAAACAGTTACGCTTACGTCAAGCTGGCAGATGTTTTGTCTTCCCAAGGCAAGATTGCAGAGACGATCGCTACTTATCGCCAAGCGTTGCAATTAACTCCCGATTCGGCAATTTACCTCAAATTAGGGAATTTCCTGGTAGAGAAAGGACGAACCACAGAAGCGATCGCAGCTTACCGTCAAGCCATCAAACTTGATCCTAAAAATGATAGCAACTACATTATTTTAGCCAGGAATTTGCAGCAAGTTGGCAGCACAGAGGAAGCATTAGTAGCTTACCGTCAAGCAGTTAAACTGAGTCCTGATTCCAGTAATTACTACTATTTAGCCGAGACTCTATTCAAAATAGGCAAACGAGAAGAAGCGATCGCAGCTTACCGCGAAGCCATTAAACTCGATGAGAGTGGTTATCTTTGGTCTGACAACGCTTATGATAAGTTGGGTGAAATCTTGGAATATTCAGAAGCAGTAGCTATCTATCGCCAATTAACTAAAGATGACCCCAATAGCAAGGTTTTTTATAAAAAGTTGGCTGAACTTTCATTAAAGCGCGGCTTTGTGAACGAAGCGATCGCAGCCTACCGCCAACAAATTAAAATCGAGCCTGACGCTTCAACATATACAGAACTGGCCGATGTGCTGATGACACAAGAAAAACACCAAGAAGCGATCGCTCTTTACCGCCAAGCTGTTACCAAAGAACCTACAGATTATTATTACAGTCAACTAACCGAAGCACTAGCTCAACAAGAGAATCTAGATGAAGCTCTGGCAATTTGCCAAAATGTGGTAAAAACTGGTGAAGGCAGTTATGAAACCTGCTCCAATATAAATTTGCCACTTTACAAGCAAAAAGGCTTTACTGCTGTCATGGCTTTTTATCAGCCACTAGCGAATATGATTCCACGTCGCAAAATGGCTGAACTTTACATCAAACTTGGCCGAGATATTTCCTATGGTGAATCTGGTGATGGCTCAAAACAAGAGGCGGCGGCAGTTTTTCGGGAAGCGCTGCAAATAGATCCAGAAAACACTGATGCTAAAGATGCTCTCAAGAATTTAATCGCTAATTAAACATAATTGAGGGGCAATTTCCCCATGCTTGCTTTCACAAATAAAAAGCAGTCACAAGGCTATTGCCCCTAAATATTTTGAGCGTTGTTCGCTCTTTCTCCAGAAACATCTATGAATTATCCTTCATTAGGCTGTCTGGACTGATGATTCCACACACCATACTCCGCACTCATTACTCAGCACTTATTACTCAGCAGTGACAAGTTCAGTACTACCGCGTGTACGACGCCGTGTGAGGCTGTTGAACAGCATTACACCGATTGCTTTGATTAAATTACCTTCCAATTCTTGGAACATTTTCATGTTCGTACCAAAGGCGGCGTTAGCTTCATCAACGATGCGATCGGTTGTCGCTTCGTCAAGAGGTAATTCATCCAAATTTTGGCGATATTTCGCTTTGAATGCCTTCTCGTCAGGAATCTCTGGAAACTCATAAAAAGCTGTTCCTTGCCCTTCCGATAAATTCATTGCCGTTACAGCAATATTTTTGAGAATTTGTCCCCCCGATAAGTCGCCCAAGTAACGAGTGTATGAATGAGCGATTAACAATTCCGGTTCTGTGGCAGATATTTCTCGGATGCGCTGTACATAAGCTTCACCTGCGGGAGATAGTTTAATTTGCTCTCTCCAATTAGCACCAAAGTAATAAGCTAGGTCTTGCTCTAAGGTATACTTGCGGTTTAGCTGGGGAAAGTTAATTTTAGAAAGAATTGGGTGCTGGCTATGCTTTTCCATTTCTTCTTCCATCGCTGAGTAGACGAAGTAGAAGTTAGCAACTAGTTTCCGGTAAGAGTTTTTCTCGACGACTCCTCTTAAAAAGCACTTGACAAAACCTACATTTTCTGCCATTGTGTGGGCTTTCTTAGTGCCTACACGTAATTTGGTTGCTAAATTGCTGCTCATATCTAAAATTCTCAACTTTAAAAAGTTAACTGCCGGAGTTTTGATTCACTAACGGCTAAAAAAGCCATTAAAAGGTTACCTTAAAACTATTTGATGAGAATTTATATTAAAATTTTTTAAGCCGCGATGATTTTGTAGTTTTTTACACAGCAACAAGGCTATGAAAATAGAACTTTAGATTTTGGTTTTTGGTT
Organism: Nostoc sp. UIC 10890; assembly: GCF_054786515.1. NCBI lineage: Bacteria > Bacillati > Cyanobacteriota > Cyanophyceae > Nostocales > Nostocaceae > Nostoc > Nostoc sp. UIC 10890. The sequence continues at coordinate 7,206,126 of NZ_JBSGKF010000001.1, read as the reverse complement.
CTTATTAGCTTAATTTTGCTTTCATTCTCAGCTTTCCTGAAAAAAGCTTGTGATGAAATTAGGGTAATATTTATTACATATTTTTTTGGTTATTAAGATTGCCAAGTGTAAACTAATACAGATAAAAATCAAGACTAAAGTTGAGGGCATAAAGGGAATAATTAGCTAAAATGTGGAAACTTTGTTAATAATGTAAAAACCAATACTGACTTTATGAAAGATTTACATTTCAAGAGGCAAAGCTTAAGTATTATTACGTAAGCTAGCCGAATCTAGAATGAATTTCTTAAAGAGAAAAAGCATGTCGAAATTGCTGAATAAAGTCTTAAGTGCTATTTTCCAGTGTGATTGTGTGGAGTGTTTAAAAATATGGTTTCATCTATAACTCGGACATCGGGCATTTCTGGGGGTTCTGCTTCTGAAAGTGAGGGATTGGGGAAAGGGATTGAGAGCAGTTTTGGGCTGAATTTAATCCCACTACCAGCAAATCCGTTATTTGGTACAGATGGGATTCGCGGACGAGTCGGAGAATTACTGAGTGCGCCCCTAGCATTGCAAGTTGGTTTTTGGACGGGGATTGTTTTACGTAACCATGCTACTCAAGTAGGGCCAGTCATTCTCGGACAGGATTCTAGAAACTCCAGCGATATGCTGGCAATGGCTTTGAGTGCAGGGTTAACAGCAGCAGGGTTAGAGGTTTGGTATTTGGGATTGTGTCCCACTCCTTGCGTTGCCTATCTCACCAGCATTACTGATGCCATCGGCGGAGTGATGATTTCTGCCAGTCACAATCCCCCAGAAGACAATGGCATTAAAGTTTTTAGTGCCAATGGTGGGAAGTTACCGCAAATATTGCAGGCAGAAATAGAAGCGGGACTGCGTGGGAAGATATCACCGATTGCTAGAGTCAGTAATTGCGGACGGCATCACTCACGTTTTGAGTTAGTGGGGCATTATAGCTCGGCGTTGAAAAAACCCTTGAACAGTGCCTTAAATCTTCAGGGAATGAAGATTGTTTTAGACTTGGCGTGGGGAGCAGCAGTCGGGTTAGCACCATCAGTATTTACAGAAATGGGGGCAGAGGTAATCTGCTTGCATAATGAAGCAGATGGCGATCGCATTAATGTCAACTGCGGCTCTACCCATTTAGATATTCTTGCAGCCACCGTACAAGAACACAACGCCAATATCGGCTTTGCCTTTGATGGCGATGCCGATCGCGTCTTAGCAGTAGACAATACAGGAAGGCAAGTTAACGGCGATTACATTCTCTACCTGTGGGGACGCCACTTACAACAAAACCAACAATTACCAGACAACCTGATTGTATCTACAGTCATGGCCAACTTAGGCTTTGAGAAAGCTTGGCAGCAAATTGGTGGTAACTTAATTCGTACCGCAGTTGGTGACCAATATGTGCAAGCCGAAATGTTGCGGACTGGGGGAATGCTAGGCGGAGAACAATCTGGTCATATTCTTTGCCGTCATTATGCTGTGACTGGAGATGGCTTGCTAACAGCATTACATATCGCAGCTTTGGTGAAAGAAGCGGGTGTTTCCTTGAGCGAATTAGTAGATCAAAGTTTCCAGACCTATCCACAATTATTGCGGAACGTGCGAGTTGTCGATCGCGATCGCCGTTTAGGATGGCAAGATTGCGAACCAGTACAAAAAGCGATCGCTCTTGCTGAAGCCGCAATGGGTGATTCTGGCAGAATTTTGGTTCGCGCCTCTGGTACAGAACCAGTCATCAGAGTAATGGTGGAAGCAGCCAATGCCGAACTCGCCAACCACTGGACAAATGAATTAGTCTCGCAAGTCCAACAACATCTTATGGACTAAATTAGCTGAACATCTCAGCTTTTAAAAAACGTCAAATCTTATCACAGCTTCTACAAATTAACCAGCCTGGGTTATGTGTAGAAGCTGTGACATTTGTATCTGCATAGTCATACAAGAGTGTTATACCAATTCTGTATGAAGATGCACATCATAATACCCCCCTGTAGTCCCCCCAAGGCATCGGGGGGACGGCGATAGCCGGGGGGTGAATTATATGCAGCTTCACAAAGAAACGGTATTAGTTATAACATCAGTCTGAATATGTTATTATTTGCTTCGAGATTATTAGTTATTTCTTCTGACAAAACACAGTGCTTGTTTTTGTGATTCCACTCAAAAGTGCAAAAGTTTCCAATTCCTGGGAACGTGTCACACAATTATTTGAAAGATGCATTAAATCAGTTTGCAATCAAACCTCACCTAACTTTCACGTTATTGTTGTTTGTCACGAAAAGCCCAAAATAGAATTCACTCATCCTCATATTACATACATTACAGTTGATTTCTCTCCTCCAAATGAGACTAACCCTGTAGCAAAAGGAGACACAGATAAAGGGCGTAAAATATTCAAAGGATTGATTTATGCTCGTCAATTTTCTCCCACCCACACTATGACTGTTGATGCTGACGATTGTGTTAGTAAAAAGTTAGCCAAATTTGTTCAACAACACCCAGATTCTAATGGATGGTTTATAAATAAAGGTTATAAATATCAGGAAGGCAGTAATTATATATATATTAAAAGAAATAATTTTTATAAGATGTGCGGCAGTTGTAACATCATTCGATATGATTTGAATTATTTGCCCGAAACAGCAGAATATAATCGTGGCTATGGATACTATAGATATTATATAGACCATGCCAAAGTCAGAGAGATTTTAAACAACAAAGCAAAAGCTATTAAATCATTACCATTTCCAGGCGCAGTTTATATTTTAGAAACAGGAGAAAATCTTTTTAATAATTCCAAAAGATTAAGATTTAGCATTTTTAATCGCAAATTATTAAATCAATCAGTTAAAGATGAATTCGGATTGTACTACTTACAGCAATCCAAAGAAATTTGTCAACTATAATAGATTCTCCGAGGCTGATAGACGACAGCACCACTATGCCAAAACTAAAGTCAAAATCTAAGCAATCTAAAAACTCGAAAAAACAGACTAAAAATGGAAATTCTGCCCTTAACCTCAAAGAACAGTTAGCCCAAAAGCGCAAAACAGCCCAAGCACGTAAAGAACTCACTAGCTTACTCACCACCGCCACCTTTAGCGGTGTTTTTGTTGGCATTCTGCTTTTTTTCGTAGCTGGAATTAAAGTAGCAGTCCCAGGAGTCTTGGGAATAATAGTCATATCCCTTTCCTACAAATACCCACGCCAAGCGCTATATGCCTTCATCATTTATGTACCTATTGGGGGTACTATCACCTACTACTTGGGCAATAGTCCCGTACTTCAATTAGCTAAAGATGCTTTTTATGTTCCAGCCCTAATTGGACTTTGGCAGACTTGCCGTAAACAGGGGCTACCCTTAATTATCCCCCAAGGTATTAAAATCCCACTTTATATTGTTTTGGGTTGTAGTCTGCTAACGCTGTTATTTGTTAATGGTGGACAGCAGTTTAACCCGCCTAGCGTCGGACTATTAGAAAAAGCAGCCAAAGAACTACCTTTAGGTATGGGCATTCTGGGACTGAAAGTATTTTTAGGCTATGTCCCTTTGATTGGTTGTGCCTACTATCTAATTCGCGATAAGCGGGATTTTCTATTTTTATCGCGCCTCCAGATTGTCCTGATACTGATTTGCTGTGTGCTGGGATGTATTCAATATCTGTTACTACTAACTGGTATATGTCAAGGCACTAGAGGTCTGGAAGGAAATGCCCTATTTGTCACATCACTAGAAGCTCGGTGTTATTTTGGTGGAGCGCTCTTATATAGTCCTGAAGAAGGGGTTATTCGCTTACCAGGGACATTTGTAGCCCCTTGGCAGTGGGCATGGTTCTTAATTTCCAGCACCTTTTTTACCTTTGCTACCGGCTTCACCGACCCTTCCATAGTATGGCGGGTAATCGGTTTAAGTTCTTTAGTGACAGTCTTTATCAATGCTGTAATTTCTGGACAGAGAATTGCCCTAGCTTTAGTACCAATCTGCTTCGGGATTTTGCTATTGCTCACTGGACAACTTGGCAACCTTAAACGATTTATCCCTATAGGGATAGGACTTGCTCTAGTTCTGGGAATTGCGATGGTGAGCAACCCTGCTGTCGTGCAAGAGAGAACCGAGAGTTTTACCAGTCGTTGGGAAGCTTCACCACCTCAAGATTTTATCGTCCAGCAATTTGAAGAAAATTGGAAAAACGTAGACGGCCCATTGGGAAGTGGCTTAGGACGAGCAACTAACTCTGCCCGTGCGATGGGTAAAACTAAGCTTGTGGAAACTTATTACCCCAAAGTACTTTTTGAGGTTGGAATTCTTGGGGTACTAGCCTTTCTGGGCTTGGTAACAAGTTTAACAATTATTAGCTTTAAAACCTATCGCTCCATAAAAAACCGTAATTTCCGCAGTTACGGAGCAGCTTTATGGGTGTTTATATTGTTTATTAGCTACAACACCTACTACTATCCTCTGGATGTTGATCCTGTTGCTGTCTATTATTGGTTTTTTGCGGGAGTTCTTTTTAAATTGCCAGAATTGGAGAAACAAGATAAAGAAGATGCCAACCCTCAGCTAAAAAACAAGAAAAAACGTCTCAAAACAATTTAAATGAAATAAAAATGGCAAAAGTTATCATAGGAGGTCAAAAACACCTCAGCATTCCCAACCTACCTCGAAATTCTCGGCATACACTCATCCGCCCTAAACCTTTTCCCGCAGGCAGATATCCGATAGAAAAAATTTGGTATCCTTTAGCTAGCTTTATTGCGTGGCAACCTGTATGGGAAAGATACCAAGCAATTCATTCTTTCAACAGAATTTTATATACAAATAAACCTTGGTTTCTCACCTTTGAGGATCATCGTGTTTTATATAGAAATCCTCAAAATCAAGCTGAAGCTGCAATTTATGAGTTATTAAATAATCGATTAGCACTAGAAAATTGCCAAAAAATTATCGCCATTTCAGATTACGCCAAGTTGAGATTAATTAAGCGGATAGAAGGTTGGAAGATAGAAGCAAAGATAAGTAAGAAAGTGGATGTAGTCCATCCCAACTTTCCGGTCAGAGTTAACCAATCAAAACTTTATCAGGAACAGCAAAATCTTCAGCTTGTATTTATTGGCAATCATATTGCCCGCAAAGGCGGAGTTGTTGCTTTAAGACTTGCAAAAAAAGCTGAAAAATTAGGTTTGCCTATTACTGTACATATAATTTCGGGACTGGAACATGGTTCAGGAGTTCCGACAGATTTTCCAGAACGCAGCAAATATGTAGAAGATTTAAAGTTACTTAATCTAAATAACGTTGTCTTTCATAAAAATATTCCTAATGACAAAGTTATTGAGCTATTATCGCAAAGTCATTTTCAACTAATGGCGACATTACATGATACTTATGGCTATAGTATCATCGAAGGATTTTCTGTTGCCACCCCTGCAATTACGACAAATATATGTGCATTACCAGAGTTTGTCCGTCATGGTGAAAATGGCTATCTTTTAGAATTACCAATTAATGAAATTAGGCACTGGAGTAATTGGCAGCACGGTGAAAAAACCAAAACTAATGAATATTGGGAAATTCTGAATAGTACTTACGATTATTTGGCAGAGCAAGCATTGCAACAAATAATCCAATTTCTTGATAGGAATGATAAACGAGAACATTATGAATTTTTAAGTGCAGGAGCATTAGCTCAAGCGCAAATTGTGCATAACTCCGAAAAGCAAAATGAGTTCTTTGATAATCTCTATGCAGCAGCACTATAGACCTCTTGCAAAAGTGCTTTTTGCAAGAGGGGAAAAGGGTAAAGGTTAAAGGGGAAGGGGGCAATACAGAACTTTTTCCCTTTCCCCTTTTCCCGACTTATGCAAGAAGTCTTATGAAGAGTGCTAAGTTCCGTTAGCTGGGCGTTGAGCAAGTGCTGAGTTTAGTAAACAATTGATTGAATGTGATTGAAAAATAATTCATAACTCAGAATTATTTTTCGATAAAAGCAATGGTAGCTTACTGAATTTCATGAAAATTAATTTTTACAAGGCTAATATAGAAGTAGTAAAATTACTGAATAGGAATCATGAATAATTGGCCATTAATTACTGTAGTAATCCCGACCTACGGACGGGAGGAAGCACTACGAGATAGCATTGTGGATGTCTTAAAACAGGACTATCCAAATTTTGAAGTTTTAGTTGTAGACCAAACCGCAAAACACCAACCAGAAATTCAAGCTTACTTAGAAGAGATGGCGGAGGCAGGTAAAATTAAATGGTTGCGTTTAGATTGGGCGAGTTTGCCAGGGGCGCGAAATTATGCTGTCCGGCGGTCATCTGGTGAAATAATATTATTTATTGATGATGACGTTCAGCTAACCCCTGGATTGTTAGCAGCCCATGCGAAAAATTATTTCCAAAATCCCGAAGTGGGGGCTGTCGCTGGTCGAGTATTTGACAGAATGAAATTGGGTGATTCTGGCGGAGATTTAGAGATTGAATATCTGCCTCCCCAAGCTATGGACCCAGGAATTGCTTGGTATCATATTGATTTAGTACATACCATCAAACCCCAGCAAGTGCTGACAGCGAGGGGTTGCAATATGTCTTTTCGCAGCGAAATTTTTACTAAGTATGGGCTGAGGTTTGATGAGAGGTTTCGCGGTAGTGCAGTACGCGAAGAGTCAGATTTTTGTTTGCGGGTGAGGCAAACAGGATATAAGATTTGGTACGACCCAGAAGCCCATTTGGTGCATTTAGGCGAAGAAACAGGTGGTTGTCATGATATTAGTATGCGATCGCTCCAATATCAACTCACCTTCTACCACAACCATTTCTTACTAGGGCTGAAAAACCTTACCGTGACTCAAGCCTTACGTTTATACGGCCGTTTATTCGACTGTCACGTACTGGGACGCCCACCTTGTAATAAAAGCGGTTCCCCCATCAAAATTGCCACTCGCGCTATTTTCTACACTTTGGGTTTTTTCAAAGCCTTGGGTACTGTCATCCAATCAATATGGAACGATGGTCAAATTTACAGTCGATTGGATAAACAAGTTTAGTCATTGGTAATTTGTCAATAACAAAGAATAAATTAAAAATGAAAATTTTAGTTGCTAGTCACACTTATATCGTAGACCTCAACTGTGAAAAATTACGTGCTTTATCTCAACTAGAACCCGATATTGAAGTGACAGTTGTAGTCCCAAAGCGCTGGAAACCAGGTGGTGTGCAAAATAGAATTATTGAAACTGAATACCGCGATGAAGGCACATTTAGAATAGTTCCAGTTTCTAATTTTAGCCAAAATCACCAGGGACTCCTTACCTTTGGTGCTGATTTGATATCTTTACTAAAACAATTTCGTCCCCAAATCATTCAGGTAGAACAAGGGTCTAGAGCCTTGGCTTATACTCAAATGATTACCTTAAATAAGCTATTAGGACTCAAGGCAAAAAATTTATTTTTTACCTGGTGGAATCTTCCATATAATCTGAAACCACCAATTGCTTTATTAGAAAAATATAACCTCAACCACAGCCACGGCATTATTTCTGGCAATCAGGATGGAGCGGAAGTTTTGCGACAACGAGGATATCAAGGTGCAATTAAAGTCATGCCGCAACTGGGTGTAGATGAAAGTCTATTCACGCCCAAAGCCCAACCAGAATTAGCAGCTAAATTAGGCATTGAGAAAGAAGATTTTGTGGTAGGTTTTGTTGGGCGATTTGTGCAGGAAAAGGGGTTGTTAACACTTTTAGAAGCCTTAATCAGTTTGAAAAATAAATCTTGGAAGTTACTGCTTCTGGGACGGGGAGAGCTACAAACTGAATTAATCAAAATAGCGTCAGAAAATAATATTAAAGAACGGTTGATTTTGGTAGAAAGTGTTCCTCATGACGAGGTTACAAACTATATTAATTTAATGAGTACTTTGGTACTGCCTTCAGAAACAACTTACAAGTTTAAAACCTTAACTTCTGCTGGCTGGAAAGAACAATTTGGTCATGTGCTAATTGAAGCAATGGCTTGCCAAGTGCCCGTGATTGGTTCTGATTCTGGTGAAATTCCCCATGTAATTGGCAATGCTGGTTTAGTATTTCCCGAAGGTGATGCTCAAGCCCTTGCTAATTGCTTAGTTCAATTAATAGATAAACCATATTTTGCTCACAGTCTGGGTGAAATGGGTTATCAAAAGGCATTGATTAAATACACAAATAAAGCTTTAGCGAAACAGCAATTAGAGTTTTATCAAGAATTGGTTAATAGTCATTAGTCATTGGTCATTAGTCATTGGTCATTGGTCATTGGTCATTGGTCATTGGTTATTAGTGAATAACAAAGGACAAAGGACAAATAACAAAGGACAAAGGACAAATAACAAAGGACAAAGGACAAATAACAAAGGACAAATAACAAATGACAAATCAGAAATGACAAAAAAATGAAAATATTACAAATTGTCCCCTCAATTTCTCTGATTTACGGCGGCCCTAGCCAAATGGTACTAGGATTAGCTCCTGCGTTGGTAAAAGAGGGAGTAGAAGTTACAATTCTCACAACTGATAGTAATGGCGATAATGGTCAGACACCTCTTGATGTTCCTTTAAATCGCCCAATTAAACAAGATGGCTATGAAATAATTTATTTTCGTTGTGCGCCGTTTCGTCGCTACAAATTTTCTCTAGATTTATTAAAATGGCTAAAACGTCATGCTCATGAGTTTGACATAGCACATATTCATGCTTTATTCTCGCCAATAATTAGTGCTGCTGCGATTGTGTGTCGTCAGCAAAAGCTACCTTATATTTTCCGTCCTTTGGGTACTCTCGATCCGGCTGATTTAAAGAAAAAAAAGCTATTAAAACAGCTTTATGTCGCAATTATAGAACGTCAAAACTTAGCGGGTGCGGCAGCAATTCATTTTACCAGCGATCAAGAAGCTAAAATATCAGAACGGTTTGGAGTATCTACACCAGATTTGGTGATTCCCTTGGGTGTAATTCCCCCTCAATCTTCTTTTAAAAATATATGTAGTCAGTTAGAAATACCAAAAGATGTGCCTTTAGTGCTGTTTATGTCACGAATTGATCCGAAAAAAGGGTTAAATTTGTTGATTCCGGCGCTAGAGAATCTATTAGGGATTGGTTATAAGTTTCATTTTGTCTTAGCTGGTACTAATCCTCAAGATCCAGATTACGAACAAAAGATAATATCCCAAATTCAAAATTCACCACTGCGATCGCACACTACAATTACTGGCTTTGTCACTGGTGAACTCAAAGTCAGTTTACTACAAGCTGCTGATTTATTTGTCTTGCCTTCCTACTATGAAAATTTTGGGATTGCTGTAGCTGAAGCGATGGTAGCAGGTGTACCCGTTGTCATTTCTGATCAAGTGCATATTTGTCAACAAATTCGTGATAGTGAGTCGGGTTGGGTGGGTGCAACAGATGTCCAAGCATTAGTAGAGTTACTGCAAGAAGCTTTGCAAAATCCCGCAGAACGCCAACGACGGGGATTAAACGCCCAAAAATATGCCTTGGAAAATTTTAGCTGGGATGCGATCGCAAGGCAAACAATCCAAACCTACCAGGAAATTCTGGCGAACAAATTAATTTAATAAGAGAGTGGGCGGAGTTTCAATACTTGTCGGGTTTTGGGGAAAAGGGGAAAGGGAAAGGGGAAAGAAAAAACCTTTAACCTTTTCCCCAAACCCAATTCCGAGTTAAAAATGCACAAAGCGTGCAGTATTGGGTGGAGTTTTTCATTAGTTTGCGATTTCTGCGTCATTCAAACCGACTAGTACAACACGGCGGAAATAAACCAATCATTCCAAATCAACGAAACCCTTATGCTGTATTCATTTTTAATTTTTAATTCCGCCTTGCGGTACTAGACCTTTTGCTGTTTTTGCTCAAATAACTCAATCATGAACCGTACCATCAGGCATATTTGCTCCCTGGAGATCGGTATTTGTGAGAATTGCCCCTGTTAAGTCCGCACCTTGCAGATTTGCTTTTCGCAGAATGGCACTATCTAGATTTGCATAACTCAAGTCTGCACCTTGCAAACTAGCCTCACTTAAATCCGCCGCTAAGTTACCCCACTGTATTGTTTTAGATAGATTAGCGCGACATAATTTTGCTTTATCTAAGTTGGCGTGATGCATGGAAACGGCTCTGAGATCGGCATAACTCAAATCTGCCCAACTCAAAACCACATATCCCAAATCTGTACGCTGGTCAGAACTGGGGCGTAAGTCTGCTTGAAATAACAGAGAACGAGATAAGTTTGCACCATGCAAATTAGCACCACATAAACTAGCTTTGATTAAATTTGTTTCTTCTAAGCGTGTCTTGATTAATTTTGCCCCCGTTAAATCAGCTTCTCGGAGAACAGCACGATATAAGTCTGCTTCACTCAAATCTATGCCCCAAAGAATAGATTCACTCAAGTCTGCTTCGTGTAAGCAAGCTCGGCTAAGATTAGTTCTACCAAGTCGTGTTTGACGTAAATCAGCATAGCTAAAATCTGCGCCTATGAGGTTGGCATTTGTTAATTCTGCTTCTTGCAGATTTAGTCTTTGAAAGTTTCTTGCTCCAGCAGCATAAGATTTAAGAATTTCATTTATATCCATGTTAAAAATTTTAAGTTTAGGAGAGGATCTTTCATGCGATCGCAGTGTGATTCTTCATACGGAGTTTGAGGATGCCGTTGCTTAATGCAAGCAAGAAATAACCAAAAGTTCTCTGAAGTCTATTAGCTGGAACAAATTCAGCTAAGTACGCACCGAAAATTGTTCCTACAATAGCAACCACAATGAAAGACAACATTAAGTTCCAATTTAAAGAAAGATATTGATCAAAATCTATAGCAAGCTTTGGTAAAAAATGAGACTTACCCCGATTAATGACGAATGCCAGTATAGATCGACCATTGATTTTTATGCAAGCAAATCACAGTTGTGTTAGTATTCAGATGAATCTCGGTTCTAGTGGGGAACAGCCGCTAGAGGAAACGGGGAAAGTCCGGTGTAAATCCGCCACTGTCCCGCAGCTGTAATCAAGGCTTGCCTTGTAAGTCAGAATGCCCGCCGAAGTTGACTTGTAATTTTGTACATCTGCGAGGCACAGATAAATATCTTTATGAAAATTTCTGCAACTAATCAGCTTTACGTTCTCATAGCCCCACATATCAAGACGCTACAGATTACAGCTTTCTATGAGAGTGTAGGCGGTTAATTTAGGGTACAAATTTTGTTTTTAGATGCTGCGATCGCTACTCCAGATGAGAGTATCGCTTGCGAATAGTGTGTATTAACTAACAGATAGAAGTTGTTCAAAACAGTTAATAAATGGCGTGTGTGACATACATATTCCTGTTCTAATACTGAACAAATGCTTTCCCAATTAGCATAAAAATTGCTAATTCACTAGACTAATACTTTAGTTAATCATCATGCCAAAATTCTATATTTACCGAGTTGGGAAAATTGCCACTGCTGTTCATCCCTTTGTCAAACAAACAGCTCTCTCCCAAGATAAACACAAGCCCAGTCTACTTCAAGGGAGAATTATTCAAGATGTTCAAAACATTGCAATTTCGATGTATAGGATGATTTATATTGCGTTAGCTCCGCTCATCGTAGGCAGCGAATCTGGTGGGCGATTACCACATGGCGCGTCTAATTCGCGACGAGCAGCAATGAGTAAACCGTTAGATCGACTCAAATAGTTGTACAGAAGGGTTCAAAAAAATGGCAACTTTATTATATTCTGTAATTGGTTTTCTTCTGATTTTGGTGATTGGAATTGCGGCTTATCTCCTGACCGCCCGCAAGTATGAATCCTCAGCCACAGTCGCCAATTCCTACGATCAATGGACTCTTGATGGCATCGTAGAGTTTTATTGGGGGGAACACATTCACCTCGGTCACTACGGTTCGCCGCCACGACGAAAGGATTTTTTGGCTGCTAAATCTGACTTTGTACATGAAATGGTTAAATGGGGTGGTTTAGATAAATTACCTTCTGGCACTACCGTCTTAGATGTTGGCTGTGGTATTGGCGGCAGCAGCCGGATTTTAGCGCGAGATTATGGGTTTGCGGTCACAGGGATTACAATCAGCCCACAGCAGGTAAAGCGTGCCCAGGAGTTAACACCCGACGGGCTAAACGTCCAGTTTGCGGTCGATGATGCAATGGCACTGTCGTTTCCAGATGCCAGTTTTGATGTGGTCTGGTCAATCGAAGCGGGCCCCCACATGCCAGATAAAAGCATCTTTGCTAGAGAATTAATGCGGGTGCTAAAGCCTGGTGGAGTTTTGGTTGTAGCTGACTGGAATCAGAGGGATGACCGTCAAAAACCCCTAAATTTTTGGGAGAAACCAGTAATGCGCCAACTTCTCGATCAGTGGTCTCATCCAGCTTTTTCCAGTATTGAAGGCTTTTCCGAACTTTTAGCAGAGACAGAATTAGTCGAGGGGGAGGTAATTACGGCAGACTGGACGGAACAAACGCTTCCTTCTTGGCTAGACTCCATCTGGCAAGGAGTGGCTCGACCACAGGGATTGGTGCGTTTTGGTCTATCTAGTTTCATTAAATCTCTGCGCGAGATGCCGACGTTTTTGCTGATGCGTTTGGCGTTTGGTGCAGGGCTGTGCCGATTTGGAATGTTCCGCGCTGTGCGGGCGAACGGGAGTACAGAATTGAGCGATAGAGACTTTGCCAAGCAAACTCCCTCAAGCTTGATTAGGTAGCGATCGCAGCTAGTGATAAATATTTGGATTTTACCACCTGCTGACTGCGTGATATCTGTGGTTAGAACTTCTTTCTGCACATCACAAAATTAACGATCAACAAACAAGATACTTTATATGCAAAAACTTCCAGATCAGGCATTGGAGCCAACTGTCCTAGTCAAACGCTTGCAAACATTGGTGCAACAGCAAGAAATTTATCGAATTAAGGGATTTGTAGCAGTTCCGAACAAAGCCATGCGTCTGGTATTACAGGGTGTTGGTAATCGATTTGACTACTTTTATGATCGTCTTTGGCAACCCCAGGAACCCCGTCAAACGCGATTAGTATTGATTGGACGGGATCTTGAGCAGGTTTGCATTGAGTCATTGGTGTTGGGGGAGGAAATAAATGCGACCATCTAATAGTGTTTGGCAAGGAAATTTCGGCTACTGGCAAAACAGCTTTATCCATAATAATCTGCTGGTAATCGGTTACACAGGATGGAAAGGATTTCAGTCATTTGGGCGGGGAGTTGTTATTTGTGATGTGGATACTAAAGTGACTCACCCTACAAATACAAGTCTTGATACAGTTCCCTTCACCCTGCAATTTCTCCCCTCTGATTTGATTGGGTTTTACTTGCGATCGCGTCAAGATAGCGGATTTATATCACAATCAATGTGTTCATCCATGATTTCATCAATTTTCCCTGCGATCGCAACATACAATCCCCATCAAGATATTCTTCTGGTGCTGAAAGCTGATCCTCAGATTGAGGTGAATTTTTTACACCAACTAAAAATTACTCCACCCGATTGCTACGAACAAGTTTGCAAGCGTTGGCCAGAATTTAAAGCAAGCTTAATGCCTTAGAAGATATACATGCTATTAACATTGCTATCTCTCTACCAAGTAGCTAAGTATATAAAAACAGGAAAAATATCCTGTTTGAGAAATAAATCAATGTAAGAGATACAAAGTAAAAAAAATTTTACTTCAGAAGGTTCCAATACGCTCAAAGATTAGAAGCGATCGCACTTGAATCTTTCTCAATGAGTGAGTTCAGAAATGTCCACAACTGCAAATCAGTAAAATCTGGTATTGCCATAAATGCACCGATTTCCTGCAAAACTTGGGGATTATGGGTAGACGCTATGCCAATGGTGCGGATATCTGCACTCACCGCTGAACGAATACCAGAAGGAGAGTCTTCTAAGGCGATCGCTTCTTCTGCTGTAATCCCCAACTTATTCAAAGCAACTTGGTAAGGTGCAGGGTCGGGTTTACCTGCAATACAATCATCCGCTAAAACAACTGTATGAAAAGCTTCTTTTATTCCCAAAACCTCTAGCATAAATTCTGCATTTAATCTCGGAGCATTAGTAACTAATGCACGTTTTAATTGATGTGTATCTGTCCAAGTTATTAGCTCAGAAAATCCATTCAAAGGTTTAAGATTTGGGGCAAGTTTGCGGAAAAGTTCTTCTTTTTCATCTGCAAATTTTTGCCCCTCTGCTGCTGATAATTGTGGCAGAATATCCTTAACAATTTCTGGATTTAGCCCCCCACTAATTCGGGTTTTATAAAATGTTTCGTCAATTTCTATGCTGTAATTTAACAGCATTTCCTGCCAAGCTAGGTAGTGTATAGGGTCAGTGTTGACAATAGTGCCATCTAGGTCAAAGAGAATTGCAGCCAGCATGATTTTTGGGTAAAATGTAAATAATTGTTAACTTAATTTAAATAGTTTACATTGTTTTTTTGTCCTTAGTGATTGTTCCTTGGTTAATACAGGGTAAAAAGTGACAAATAATCTGCTACATCCTAAAACTGTAAGGGCAGATAAGTAGAGCCTCAGGGCAAACTGCCGTATAATTAATAACCTTCCATGTAAGCAAATGCTAGCCGATCTAAACTTTTTTCGCGTTGATGATTTACTGGTGCAGATTTACAACTCTGAAGTCGAGATGGCCCAGGATGTTGCCGAAATCGCGCAAAAGTATTTACAGCAGGTTCTCAGCGAACAAGATACAGCTGCTGTATTGTTAGCAACAGGTAATTCCCAACTCAAATTTCTCGATGCTTTAATTGCATTGGGTGGTGTAGATTGGTCACGGATTATACTGTTCCATCTAGATGAATATTTGGGAATTACTGCTGACCATTCAGCCAGTTTCCGGCGCTATATGCGAGAACGTGTAGAGAAACGGGTTATTCCTAAAGAATTTCACTATCTAGAAGGTGATACATTGCAACCAGTGGCAGAGTGCGATCGCTACACTAAATTATTGCAAGCACAACCAATTGACTTATGCTGTCTTGGTGTTGGCGAAAATGGACATTTGGCTTTTAACGATCCAGCAGTAGCAAATTTTCAAGATCCTTACAGTGTGAAACTAGTGAAACTGGATACAGTGAACCGTCAGCAACAAGTTAGTACAGGTCACTTTCCAAATCTAGAAACTGTTCCACAATATGCTTTTACTGTCACCATCTCGGCGATTTGTTCAGCTAAAAAAATTATCTGTCTTGCTCCAGAAAAACGTAAAGCGAATGTGGTAAAAAAGATGTTGCAAGGAGCTATAACTACAGATTGTCCGGCTTCTATTCTCCGTCAACAATCCCAAGCGACGTTATTTTTGGACGTAAATTCTGCTAGTTTGCTTTCTTGAAAAGGGAGTAGAGAGTGGGGATTAGAGACTGGAAAGCAGGGGGAAATAACATAATGCAATGCGTAATTCCAGCAATTACACGATCGGTGAGATATAATCCTAGCAAACACGTACTGTTAGCAGTATTGAATGCTGCCATCAACAGAAAGTGCATCCTCCTACCAGCAATCAAAAAAACCCCAAGACCTTTTTTTAGTATGCGGACTCCAAAGTTTAGGGCAACATTGTGTTGAAGTTCTAAAAGAATACGATGTAAAAGTCAGCGCCATTAATGATGTGCAGCCTGAACATTGGGAAGTCCCAGAAGTACCTAGCTTACTAGAATAGTCATGGTGACGGAATACAAGATTGAAGATGGCGATACTCTCAACGGGTTGCTTTTATCTGAAATAGCCTATGGATACAGTGTTGTGCCGATTCTCTACCAGAAATATCAGCAAGACAATTACTCCTTGATGCCCTGGTATGATGTTAAGCTTGATGCTGGCGATCGCTTGATTGTTTTAGCCACAAGTAGTAGTTTGCAGCGAATTGAATGGGGTGAAATGCTGCCTCGCCTTTGGCAGGTGCAGATTGAAAAAGCTTTAACGACAAATGCCATTATGTATGGTGCTGAAGAGATACTTTTGATTACGGGATGTAGTTCTACTACTGCTAGGCAATGGATGAATAATTTGCCGAGAGTTTTGCCAATAGCACTTTATAAACATCAAGCTCAACGTCTCGTGTGCGAGTTAGCAAAAGTACAAGTTTTGGCCAATGTAATCTTCATTGGCCAACCTTGAACTTCCCATGACTATAATTTCATTTAATTTAATTTAAAATAAATAAGTAAAAACTTCTGACTTCTTACTCATTACTTATTACTTCTCCCCGGCACTTGCACAGGCTTTAAGAGGTGTGGTGAGAAATCCGGGATATAGCTTGCCCGTTGCGGTATTCCCTTGCGCTGAAAATCAATGCGCCGTGCATTTTTCTTGGTCAATATCGTTTGGTTTAGCAAGCCGTAGTTTGATTAAATCTCACATCTGAGAGTGTCATCGCAAAAAAAATCTGTTACCAAAAATGTTACGAGT
This sequence comes from Nostoc sp. UIC 10890, assembly GCF_054786515.1. Lineage (NCBI taxonomy): Bacteria > Bacillati > Cyanobacteriota > Cyanophyceae > Nostocales > Nostocaceae > Nostoc > Nostoc sp. UIC 10890. The sequence continues at coordinate 7,189,632 of NZ_JBSGKF010000001.1, read as the reverse complement.
GTATTGTACTTGAGCAGTTACTTTATCATGATATATAGTTAAGCTCCTCACACCACACGGAAAGCCGTGAAACAAACACTATGTTTCACGGTTTTTTCCTTTTCAGAAATAATTTAATTTACAGTGAAACACAACCTTTAGTGGTTTTCCATGCCTGACACTGTAGAAACCCAAGCGGTAAATTTCTTGTCCAGGGATCAGAAAATTACCGTCAATTTTTTCTAGTATGGCCTATGGGGATCTGATTCGGCTCTTTGCGAGGCACATTGTTCATCTTGCGGCGAAACTCAGACACCTTCTCGTAGATGAGCAGTCGCGATCGGTTCATCGAACCCAAGGGCCGATGTTCGGGTAAGGAATGCCAAGGCGTGAACGCGAGGTTCTCTGCCATCTCTACCCTACCGTTAGCGTCAATATCTTGCTTCGGGATGCGAATGATCGCGACCTGTTGAAAGGGAGACACCATTTCGTCCCACAGTTCCAGAGGATCTTCTACAGGCATCGTCATTGGATCGGCTTGGATCTGGACAGCAAACTCGTAATAAACGTCTTCTGATCCAACCTGTTTCTTCATGACTTCTCTCAGGAAGTCTGGCCCCATCGTCTTTGGCTGGCGGTTAGTGCTCCGGGAAATCGGGGTAGCTGAGAACTTAATCGCATTCGGCCCTAGCAAGTATGGCGTCTGACTCCAGTAGCGAATCTGGACGGGATTGAACAATGGCTGCGATCGCATGGACATGATCGCCTTGAGTTCCGTGGGTCGGCTCTCAAAAAACTTCTCGATCTGACCCTTCAACATTTCCTGATGCAAGAGTTCATAATCCTTGAGGTTTCTTACGAAGAAGGTTGGGAAATTGATCATCACGAAATCTTGCGTCTTAGCATCCTTTTCCGATGCAAGCAGTTTCTCGCCCTCGACTCCGAACAGTTTGATTGCCATTCCGGCAGCCTGTGGCACTCTGTCCTCTTGAACCTCGACATTCCCGGCAGAAAACCGGATCAGGGCATCAAACGTGCGCGGCGTCTTGAACACGCCGTAGCGCAATTCTTTTGGGAGATTATCGAGCACGATGAATTCGGCATATACCAAGCCGTGTGCTTTCGGATGCGCGTCGCGCAAGACTGGCCGAGTACCGGGTGGAAACTGGGTGTGCAGTCGTGCCAGCGACGCGTTGAGGATCGAATCAATGAGATCCTTTTCACCCGGCTCGATGGATTCTTGGGCTAGAGCAGGGACGGCTGGCTTTGGCGCCGATACCTCCTTGGGTACGCCGTCGTCAGTGCCTGGGTTTTTGACGTGGAAGAACGTCTTATCTTGCCAAGCACGAATAGGATCTTTCGTCCCGCCAAATGGAGTGATCTGTCGGGGTTGGTTAGAGAAGGAAGGGAGCGTCAACGCCAGTGCAATCATCCCACTGGCTAGCACCAGAAGAACGATTCTTATCAGCTTGCTCATTAATCCCTCCTAAAGGTGACAATTTCGCCTGGGTTGATCGATTCTTGGGCTAGAGCAGGCTTTGTCGTTGAAGCAGGTGACAACTGGGGTGCGCCGTTGTAAGTGCCTGGGTTTTTGACGTGGAAAAACGTCTTATCTTGCCAAGCACGAATAGGATCTTTTGGCCCACCAAATGGAGCAATCTGTCGGGACTGGTTCGGGATGGACTTCATGTACTCGACCAATGCCCAGCGCTCATCCTCAGTCAGCAGTCGTCCGATAACCCCTTTCCCGGTAGGTCTGTTCTCAAACGAATGTCCAGCGTTGGAATTGCCGACCAGCGAGGTGTCAAATAGGAACTTCCCAGATTTCCCAGACGTGTCCACGCCGACCTTCACCGGATCGAACTCTCGCCCGATGAAGAACGTTTTAGACCGCTCATTGTCTGGAAGCAGCAATTCGTAGAGATTCGGCACTGAGCCATTGTGTAAGAAGGGCGGTGAGGCCCACATACCTTCAGGCGGGTTAGCCTTGTAGCCGATCGCCGGAATCGGATCGGGCGGCTCTGGATAAGAAGCCCGATAGCCGTGTGCCGAGACGAGTTCCTCATCGCTGAGTTTGAGCTTGGCTACTGCCTTGTCAAAGATCCCACGCTGTATCGCCTGGAAAACAACGGGCGGTGGAGCGATCGCAGCTCCAGTGTCCGGCGCCGGCAGATACTCACTCATCCGTCCAGTCTTGACCGTCGGGTTACTCTCGAACTGCGGACTTGAGAACTGCCCCGGATCGGTGCCGATAACATCGACGGAGACGATCGCATTCTCGATAAATCGCTTGCCTTGCTTTTTGGGTTCGCTCCAACGATGCGGCCAGCTGGAGTGGCATCCGGCGCAGTTTTGCGCGAACAGTTGCGCTCCCTTGGCGGCCTTCTCTCGATCAATCTTGCCGAGAACACCTTCGGGCCATTGAGGTGGTGCAAGTCTCCGTAGGAGAGCCTCGCTGGCAATTTGGCCCTTAAGGTCTACGGTAGAGTCGAACAGCCCTAACTTCGGTGTCTCCGACGTTAAGTCCATCCTCGCAAACACCCCCAGAGATTCACCCTGATTGCGAAGGATGGGATCAAACAAGACACCACTCCACTGCGCCCAGGCTGACTGCGGTATGTTCCAGACGAAAGACGGCTTGACTGGTGCGATCGGCGCTACCCAGTTTTGCGGAATATCGAGCCAACGGGACTGCACCTGATTGTGAATCAGGCGAAGTGCATCCATGCGTCCCGGGCCAACAACGGTCGGTGTTACCGCAAGGATGCCGCGATAGCCATGAACTGCCGCCGCCTCCTCTTCCAGACGCTTGCGTAACGCTTCTTTACCAGCATCATCGCGCTGTCCCAGGTTCTCTGCTAGCCGAGCGAACTTTTGCGGATCGGCTGCCGTTGCCGCCAGGGTATCATCCAGTCCCTCAATGAAGGCATGAACATCGAGTGTGGTGTTGTTACCGCCCGAAATACTGATCTTGGTTCCCTTGTGTTCGATCTGTCCGTTATGACACGCGGCACACGTCAATCCGACCCACTTGCCTTTCCATCGTCCGTCCGTTACCACCGTCCTGGTTATGCCGATGGGTAGCCCGTTCGGGTTGTATTTGGAATCGGCGGGTTGGGGGACGAATCCATACCTGGCGAGATTATCGTCGGCACGGAACAGCCCCTGATTATTCGCCGCCTCAAGGTTTAGGAAGATATCGTAAGACATCGCAGCCGAACCCTGTGAGGTGTAGTAATAGCGTAGCCGATCCTCTTGAGACCAACCTTGATCCAGGTAGACGACTTTTGCCTTTGTCGGTCGGTCTTGGGCAAACGAGGCGAGCGTGAACGCCAGTGCCATCACCACACCGGCTAGCGCGAGAAGAACGATTCTCATCAGCTTTCTCATCGGTTTCTCCTAAACGTGATGATTGAACCATCTCCCTGCGGCGGAAACGAGTAGAACTATGTCTCTGGCTCTCTTATTACCCCCAGTTATGAGAGTTTTACTTCAATCTCTTTTAAGTTTTATTTTTTTATTTAATTGCTTTTAATCTCTTAAGTTCTCATCCTACAAGAGGTCTCTTGCAAAAAAAATTTGCGGTATATTAAGAAGTTTACCTACTGTAAATTTAATCGTGCGATGTACAAGCGTGCCCGAAAACTATCTAGTACAACACGGCGGAAATAGACCAATCATTCCAAATCAACGAAACCCTTATGCTGTATTCATTTTTAATTTTTAATTCCACTTTGCGTTACTAGCCGCTTTCTTCAAACGATACGTGGGTATTGCTCTGTGTCTAATGTTCATGCCCAATTCCCAGTTCCTTGTATTTGCAGGTTGTGTAAAAGGGACTGGGGATTAGGGATTGGAGAGTGAGTGTAAAATCGAAAAATTATGGTGGTTGCTCTGCCCAAATCGCCCAGTCGATATTCAATTGGATATCCGGCGTTGCTGAATCAAGGGATGATTCTTGTAGGGTGGGCCGAAAAGCCACTGGTGTCAACTTCAGCCAAAAATAGCGTACTGATTGGGTGTTGTTCACCCGCCAGGGATTGTAAATCCCTGACTAATTGCTCAAGTCTACTGAAGTAGACTGAAAATTTTTGCAATCTTTAGTCCTCTTCAGAGGACTTTAGCTATGAGACAGGGATTTACAATCCCTGGCGGACTGGCGGACGTGCGGTTTCGCGTTAAGTTGACACCAATGGCTTTTCGGCCCATCCCACAAAACTAGCAAAATCATCCCGCAAATATGCAACGCCCATTTTTTTTAAAATAACTCATCCTATCATCAATACCTTCGCCAAAAAAAGAGGATGAAGGGAGAGAGATGGTGTAGTAGAGTTATTGTCTTCCACAACGACAACTCAAGAGTTACAAACAGCCCATGTTCGACATACTAGCACTGTTGTCTTCTACCGCAGATCAACGCCACGACAATGCACCAAATGAACAGCTCTACAAACAGGCCCCAAGCAAGCGGGTCTTTTGTTCTCCATTAGTTTTTGTAACACAACCTAATTCTGAGCTTTAACAGAGTGATCGCCACCTCTGTCTTTCCCTGGAGAACGCGAATTATTATGACTATCTTGAGGGTCAGTTGAATTTGGAAGAACTGGCTGCTCTATAATATTAGTATCAACGGATGTATTATCTAATACTTCGGCTTCCAAAGCTTTTTTAGCTTCTTCGTTATTCATATTTAGTATTTCAACCAAATTTTGTAACAATTAGTTATTTTGTCAAAATCATAACATTAAATTCATCTCTCTACTGCTCCTAGGGCTATCAGTGTGTTTCTTTGAGATGTTGTTAAACCAATTGCGTTTTTAATGTTCATCCCTTCATAGGGTCTATCAACTCTCATTGTTTTCAGGCATTCGCCTGTTTCAATATCCCAAAGCTTGATGGTTTCGTCTTCGCTGCTGCTAACAAACATGGGGGCATTGGGACTAAACGCAATTGACCGTACTGCTTTGTGGTGTCCTTGAAATGTTTTGAGACTAGCACCTGTATTAACATCCCATAGTTTCACTGTTTGATCGTCACTGCCACTGACTAAAGTCTTGCCACTTGGGCTAAAGACGATTGTTCTGACTCGATATGTATGACCTTGAAATGTTTGTAAACATTCCCCTGTAGAAACATCCCACAGCTTAATCATCTGGTCTCCACTAGCACTAGCAAGGATGTCTGCACAGGGACTGAACACAATAGATAAAACCCAATCATCATGTCCTTGAAACGTTTGCAGACAAATTCCCGTACTTACATCCCAAAGCTTGATAGTGTTGTCATCACTGCCACTCGCCAGTTTAGTCCCTTGAGAGCTAAAGGCAATTGTTTTTACTTTCTGAATATGTCCTTCTAAGGTGTGCAGGCATTCTCCTGTATGCCAATCCCAAAGTTTTACCGTTTGGTCACTACTGCCACTTGCCAGAATTCGTCCATCTGGGCTGAAAGTGACTGAATTTACCCAACTACTGTGTCCCCAAAGTGTTTGAAAACACTCACCCGTATTTACATTCCAAAGCTTTACGGTTGTGTCATCACTACCACTAGCAAGAATCTGACTTTTTTGCAGCTTCCGAGTCTCTTCATCTAAGGTTACGCGTTTGCCTACTTTGCGAACATCTATGTTTTGGGAATCAAAAGTGACTGATGAGACCAAGTTAGTATGTCCCTGTAAGGTTCGCAAGCATTTTCCTGTAGCAATATCCCATAATCTTACTGTTTGGTCTTCGCTACTACTTGCTAATATTTGACCATCTGGGCTAAAAGCGACAGATAACACCCAATTACTGTAACCTTCCAGTGTTCTCAAGCATTTTCCAGTATGAATATCCCATAGCTTCATTGTTTGGCTTTCGCTGGCACTCATCAAAGTTTGTCCATCTGGATTGAAGGCAACTAACCAAACGCGATCGCTATGCTCATGTAAAGTTTGCAGACATTCTCCTCTAACAATATCCCATAACTTGACTGTTTTATCTTCACTTCCCGTTGCCAGTATTTGACCATTTGGGCTGAAAGCAACTGCCCATATATGACTGTTGTAGTCTGGTAAAGTTCTAATGCACTCACCGTTGACTAAATCCCAAAATTTTACCGTTGTACCATTACTCGCAATTACTAATGTTTGTCCGTCTGGGCTAAGAGCAATAGATTGCACCCAATTGATATGAGTCGGAAAAATTCGCAGACATTCCCCGGTGTCAACATCCCAGACTCTAACAGTTTGGTCTTCACTAGCACTAACCAAAGTCAGCCTATTTGGATTAAATGCCACAAAAATAACCCGACTCGTATGCCCTAGCATCATTTTCACGCACTGCCCAGTGTTAACATTCCATAACCTCACCGTTTGGTCGTTGCTGCCACTAGCTAAAATTTGTCCATCAGGACTAAAGCTCAGAGATTCTACACCACTAGTATGACCTTGTAGAGTTTTGAGGCATTGTCCAGTGTTAACATTCCACAGCCTTACCGTTTGATCGTTGCTGCCACTAGCTAAAATTTGTCCATCAGGATTAAAGTTAAGAGATCGTACTGAGGCAGTATGACCATTACAGGTAATAAATTGTTTGAACTTTGCAACTTCCCACAAACAAATTTCATGATCAAGGGATGTTGCCAGCAGCTTTCCATCAGGGCTAAAGGTTGCTGATAAGACACCTCCCTGGGTTCGAGTCAAAGCAGACTTGCTCAGATCCGAGTTAGCAAAATTTACTTGATGCAAATTCATGCTTTGTAAGTAAGCTTGCCAAACAATTAAGTTGGAAAAGTCATAGCCACTAATATCCAGATGCAGCTGCCAGAGTAAATTAAGAAGATTACCAGCCGCATATCCTGGTTTGCGGAGGTAAAACGACCTCAGTTTTAATAAAAGCTGATTCAAGGAGTTTTGAACATTTTCTTGACTGCCAAAATGGTTTAACAGTTTATCTGCAATTGGCTGGAGGATCAGCCGAATTTGTGCATTTCTTACGTAATCTTTGGCTTGAGCTTTGATTAATGCACAACTATCAAATAGTGATATTTCTCCAGCTTGAATTTCTTGGTAAACTTGTTCGATTAATCGGTCAATAACATACTCCATTACTACTGGCTGCTGGGTAAAATTGCCGGATTTTTTTTCAATTAGTGAACGTAATTGGAGAGATTCTAACGTTTCTAACAAAGCTTTTAGTGAGATAGCAGGAATAATATCACCTTGTAACTCTGTGAACGATACCCATTCTCGATTAATCGTCAGCCAGTACATCACTTGTTGTTCTAAAGTTGACAAACGATTAAACTGCTGCCCTAATAAATCTGAAATATCTCCAAATACAATAGTGCCTTGTTGTAAAAACTGAGCAGTATTACCATCAAATAAGTCTTCAATAGTAGTTGCAACAATCTTCAAGGCCAAAGGATTGCCTGCATAATACTCCACAAGTACTTGACATTGGTCTTCTGATACACAACAGCCTTTTTCTGCCAGAATTGTCTGACCTTCTACCTGCGTTAAACCAGACAACTTCAGCGAACGAATAGGAGAATTTTTACCTTCTTTGATGTTAATTCCTCTAGGTTTTTCTCGGCTGGTCAATACCAGACAACTCTGATGGTTAGTCTCTCCTAAGCATCTGAGAAGTTGTCCATATCCTTCATATCCTTGTCGATAAGATCCTGCACGTTCGTCACTACATAAAATTGACTCAGCATTATCTAGCACTAACAAACAGCGTGAAGAACGCAGATATTCAATTAGTCGAGAGATTTTACGGTCTAAGATTTCTGCCACAACAGTTTCTTGCTGTTGAGAAAAAAAGCTAATTAGATCGGTCAGCAGTTCTTCAACTGGTGGAGCATTACGAAGACTTCGCCAAATTAGGAACTCAAATTGATCTTGCAAAAGCTGTGCTACCTTCACAGACAAAGCAGTTTTGCCAATCCCACCCATGCCAATTAAAGCGATTAATCGGCAATTATCGCTCACAATCCATTGCCTTAAGGTCGCTAGTTCTTGCTTGCGACCGTAGAAAATTGAGACATCAATCGCCTCTCCCCAGTTCTGGCGTTTATTGCTACTTTTTTTCTGAGCATCTTTACTTATAGCTTTGGAGGAAGCCTCAAAATTTAAGTCGGCGATTTCTTTCCAGTCTAGCGCCAATCTGTGACAGAGTTCTTCAAACGTCGCATGGTCAACAGGTTTACCAGTCAAGAAGTTGCTGACTGTCGCTAAAGCCAGTCCTACATCCTCAGCCAAGGCTTTTTGGCTGGCAAAGCCGTTACGCCTAATTGCCAGTTTTACTTTCCCAACGTATTCCTGACGAACTGTGAGCGATCGAGGCATACCTTCTCCGACAGAAACCACACTGATTATAAACAGCAAAAGTCAGTATAAACCAGAAATAAGTCAGTCTTTCTCAGGCTGGAACTTAGTAAGCAATGAAGTTTGATTAATTTATAAGGCAAGCAAACAAGCGAAACATGATGTTCAAAAAAGCTCTATTTTTTAAAGTAAAAAATAGCATCTTGGTAGATTTTATCCACCAATTAAGCCAGAAAGTTAACTTGTCAATTTGTACCTATCTTCTTTATCTACTTTTTTAATTTATGAGTGCTAAATCCTTTCATATCAATCCTAGTAAGTCGAAAGCACCAGATCAGAATAATCCTGTAAATTATGAATCTGGCTCTGGTATTTCAACTTTAACTCAGTCATCTTTAAGCCCCCCACCTATTACCAATATCCAACCAAACACACAGTTGGATGTTGTACCTGTTTCGGTGGCTTCTGCAATAGTTAAGATTCTGGAAGAACTCGGAGTGCAATATGCATTTGGTGTATCAGGGGGAGCAATTGTACCTTTGTGGCACGCTCTGCAATATAGTTCTATTCAGGTGCTTCATTTTCGACATGAAGCGGGAGCAGCTTTTGCAGCCACTGAAGCATACTTTGTTAGCGATCGCCCCGTCGTGGTGTTTGCTACAACAGGGCCAGGGATTACCAATGCTTTGACAGGTTTATTTGCTGCCCGCTGGGAGGGCGCAAAAATAATTTTTATATCAGCTTCTACCTCAGCATCCCAACGGGGACGGTGGGCCTGCCAAGAAACCAGTACTTACACGATGCCCAGTACGGGAATTTTTACCTCAGGATCTCTGTTTGATTATGCAACTAGCCTCGAATCTAGTGATGAACTTCCAGAGGTCTATCGACGGCTTGCTCTGGGTTTAGCTCAACCAGGTGGCTTTGTCGCACATATAAGTATCCCCACCAATATCCAAGCAGGTTTAACTAAGACATCACTTTCACAAGTGGCTCTCTCATTTGCTCCTGCAACCGCAAGTGAGGAAACAATTTCAAAATGTGCGCGGTTGTTGTCGCCGGGAACATTTGCCATCTGGGTTGGCTTTGGTGCAAGAGGTGCAGCAGCAGAAATTCGTCAGCTTGCTGAGAGGACAGGGGCGGCTGTCATCTGTTCGCCACGTGGCAAAGGTATTTTTCCAGAGAATCATCCTCAATTTGTGGGGGTCACGGGCTTTGCTGGACATGGATCAGTTTTAACTTATATGCAAAAGCACCGACCTCTGCGAATGTTAGTACTCGGAACGCGCCTTGGTGAACTTACCTCATTCTGGAATCCCGCCATGATTCCTTTGCAAGGTTTTGTGCATGTTGATATCGACCCGGAGGTACCGGGGACTGCATATCCATCTGTCGATACGTTAGCCATTCAGTCCGATATACAAGTGTTTGTGAAGGCGCTGCTAAAACACTTTCCTAAGGCCCAAAATCAAGCATCCATGCTGGCATTGCCTCGCCCTGAGCTTAAACAAATCAATCTACAGATGAAAGGTTTGGTACGACCAAAAGTACTCATGGATGCAATTCAACAGGTGATTGTTGAAGGGAGCAATGCCATAGTGATGACCGAGGCTGGTAACTCACTGGCATGGGGAAATCACTTGTTGCAATTTACTCAACCGGGTCGTTACCGAGCTAGTACCGGATTCGGTTCTTTGGGTCATTTCGTCACGGGTGTTGTAGGTGCAGCACTGGTACGCAATACAAAAGCAGTGGCCATTGTTGGGGATGGTGCAATGCTCATGAACAGTGAAGTTAGCACGGCTGTGAGATACCAGATTCCTGCTGTTTGGATTATCCTCAACGATGGATGTTACAACATGTGCGGTCAGGGATCTGCGTTACAAGGTTTCACCGATATGGATGTAGAGATTCCGCAAGTGGATTTTGTTAAAGTTGCTTGCGCTATGGGAGCCGATGGTATTCGTGTGGAAAATGAGTCTGATATCCGAACAGCCCTAGAGAAAGCGATCGCTTCTGCGACTCCCTTCATCGTTGATGTGGTTATCGATCCGACAGAAGTTGTCCCAATTGAAGGTCGGATTGACAGTTTGATTTCTCAAGGTGTGACAAATTTATAGGAAGTATTTGTGATGAAAAATTATCCAGTAGGCATTCGCTCCTTAGCATTGAGCTTTCCCAGTATGATCTGTACGAATGATTACTACCGCCAGAAGTACCCAGAACTAGTTTCTCAGTCCGAACAAAAAAGTTTGGCAAGACTATTTTCACTTGCTGACTCTATTCCCAGCAACGAATTTGACCAAGAGATGATGCCTTATTTACAAGATCCCTTCCGGGGTGCTATTGAGCGACGGATACTTGCTCCAGGTGAGTCATCCTTAACTCTGGAGTCTCGTGCGGCACGAGATGCCCTGGAGGCAGGAAATTTTTCTGTAGAAGATATCGATTTAGCGATCGTTACCTCTTTCGGTACTGAGGAAATTGTAGCTGGCAATGCGGCTTTTCTCGTCAATCAAGTTGGCTTGCGCTGTGCTGCTTGGAATCTTAATTCCATGTGTTCAAGTGCTATGGTTGCGCTGCAAACTGCTAGTACATTGGTGCGAGCAGGAGACTACCGCAATATTCTGGTAGTTACTTCTTGTGCATATTCTCGTCTACTTGATGAAAGAGATACTATTTCGTGGATAACTGGTGATGGTGCTGGAGCCTTTATAGTTAGCAAACTGAAAGCTAACCAAGGAATTCTCGGCAGTAAAACCGTTCATTCAGCAGAGACTTGTGGCACATTCCACACTGAAATTACAGAGGATTTTCAGGGCAAGCTACGATTATTTATGAAGACGGGCAAGGGAGCAAATCGAGCCATTAGCAACACAGCTGCCGATTTTGTTCTGAGATGCTGCGAGGGTGCTACCGCAGCAGCCAACGTCACAATCGACCAAATCGACTTCTTTATTTTTAATACCCCAACTGCCTGGTTTGCCAAATTTGGCGCTCGGATACTAGGCATTAACCTAGAACGCACAATCAATCTCTATCCTCAGTATGGCAACATCGGGCCTGTACTTCCCCTGGCTAATATGTATCATGCCGCGCGATCGCATAAGATTCATGAAAATGACCTAGTTCTTGTCTATTCCTTCGGTGCATCAGCAAATGCCACTGCAACTGTGATGCGTTGGGGTAATGTAGCCTTAGGCCCTGCTCCTTCCTTCAAAGAATCTAGCGTTGAATTAGTATAAATCTCTACAGCATTTTTTGCAGAGATGGGAGTGCAAGGAGAGTTTTTTCTTTCCAGTCCCGTCTCTGAGAACCGAACGCAACTTTGTATCAGCAGGAAGATGAACATAAAAGATTTTTTGGCTCTAAGAGAAATTTTTCACTCAGGAAAAAAATGATATGGATTTGCAATTGAAAGGAAAACGTGCTTTTGTCACTGGTAGTAACTCTGGTATTGGTGAAGGTATCGCTAAGGCACTGGCACAAGAGGGGGCAACGGTAATTGTGCATGGTCGTAATGAAAAAGAAGCCTGTCGTGTTGTTCAAGAGATTGCAGCAGATGGTGGAAAAGCGTTTATTGCCATTGGTGATTTAGCTACTGATATAGAGGCAGAGCAAGTATTAGATAGGGTTTTATCAACTCTTGGGGCTGTGGATATTTTGGTTAATAATGCTGGTGCTTATCTAATGCGTGACTGGATGAACTCAACACCCAGTCAATGGCTAGAACTTTATAATATCAATGTTGTTTCTATAGTGCGTACAACTCTGCTATTAGTACCGCAAATGCGAAAACTGAGTTGGGGACGCATCATCAACATATCTAGTAGTGTCGCAACCCAACCAATGTCTACGGCAGACTATTCGGCAACTAAAGCTGCCATCCTCAACTTGACAGTAAGTTTGGCAAAAGAATTAGCTGGAACTGGGATCACAGTGAATGCGATAAGTCCAGGTACAATTATCACGCCGGGTTTGAACGCAATCATGCTTCAGATAGGTGCAGCGCAAGGATGGGGTACAGATTTAGAGGAGATTAAGCACCATCTGTTGAAAGGGATGATGAGCAATCCCACTGGTAGACTAGGAACTGTTGAAGATGTAGCGCATTTAGTCAGCTTTGTTGCTAGTCCTCTTGCTGGTTATATTAACGGTGCAAACTTGCGTGTGGATGGCGCTTGGGTACCAACGATTAACTAGAAAAAGAAGAAATCATTTTTGACGATCGCTAACAAGGCTGTCACTCTCTGCGATCGCTTGCAGATGATTTTTCAAATTTCCCATCAAATTAGTAGACAATATCATAGGATTCCGACACCAAAAAATTGCATTTTGGAAGTCCCTTGCTAAAGCAGATAAAGCATACACTTATCACCAATAGTTCAACCCATATATGAACATTAGGTGAACATTAGGTGAACTTTTCAGACTTTATCTGTATCGACAACCATAAATGACCTTCATATACTGAGGTTTAGATTTGCCCTGCTTAGTCAGCAAGTTAATAGCATAAAAAGACAAATATCTATTTGTTATCGCTAAACATCAAATTGCTGTCAGAATTCCGAAATCTTTACTTGTCAAGTTGAATAATTATGTAGAGCAAAATCGGACATCAATTTTGGACGTAATACATAGTATGCATAGTTATGAATAGAACTACCCAAATCGCCGATATTATTCAGAAACGCCAACCATTGGCACAGAGAATCGAAGGGGTAGAGGAAAATCTCACCTCTATTTATTCTGCATTTCGCTATCTGGAAGACTACCGCAATCAGTTATTAACAACAGTTGATGACCCAAAAGTTACCGGACGCTTGAAAGAGATTGATTTTGCCAAGATTCAGTTGAGTATTGCAGCTGAGTTAGAAGCTTTAAGTAAGCTTAAAATCCGCTTCTTGCGAAACACACTTAATATTGGTGTGATTGGACGAGCCAGACAAGGAAAAAGTCGTTTATTGCAAAGTTTAACCGGATTGACAGCGGCAGAAATTCCTGATGGTAGTGGTCAACACTGTACAGGAGTCCGTAGCACAATTCACCATAATCCAGCTTTTGAAACCTTTGGTGAAGTCACATTTCATACAGAGCGGTCTTTCTTGGATGAAGTGATTTCTCCGTATTATGAACAGTTGAAATTAGGAGCTAAACCAATTACTCTGGGAGAGTTTGGTTCTCAACCACTGCCTTCCCTACCTAGTAACGTTGCAGGTGCTGAGGTTGGCGCAAAATATGAACATCTTCGCAAATATCATAAGAATTTTGATAAATGTCGTCACCTGTTTCGGGAAATTTCTCCTCGTCGGATTACTAGAGATGAAATTAGAGAATATGTGGCACAAGACAACCTCCAAGGTGAACGTATTTATTTCAATTATCTCGCGGTGAAAGAGGTAAAAATTGTCTGTCAATTTCCCAATGATGATGTTGGGCAGATTGCTCTAGTTGATTTACCGGGATTAGGAGATACAGGTATTGGTGATGAAGAAAGAATAGTCAGAACTATTGGTCAAGACATTGATGCTGTTCTCTTTGTCAGAATGCCCAAAGCTTCTGGAGATTTCTGGGGAGATGTTGATGTCAAACTTTATGACACTGCTCGCGCAGCTCTAGTTGATTTACCAATCGAGCAGTGGTCTTTTATGGTTCTCAACTGCACAAACAAAAGCTCAAACTACGGTGATAACTTTCTTCTGTGCCAGCAACTTACACAAGATATTACCGACAAACATATCAAAGTTATAGAGAGTGTGGTGGCAAACTGTGCTGATACTGATGAGGCCAATACCAAAGTTCTAGACCGGGTAGTTAATTATTTAGCTGCTCATATTACCACTCTAGATAAACAATACGCTTCCTCTTGCCAAGAGCGGCTTAATCAACTCCAGAGTGCTGTGAGTACTGAGTTAGACAAAGCCCGAACAGCATTAGGACAACCCATGCAGTCTGCTGAGACAGGGAAGTTTGAGGTATTGTTCAAACTGCTTTGGGAGAAACTAGCTAGCGGACTTGTGGATTTACTTAAAGAACTTAGTGAACAGATGGATCGGCAGGATCGTGACTTCAAAGAATCAGTAGAGACAGCTATAAAAGCTTGCTACCAAGATACCAAACTTCCATCATCGTTGGAAGAAATTGAAGTCAGGCGTAATAAGAGCAATGCATACGAAATCGCCTATAACGAGTACTTAAATGAAGTTCGCGCTCATTTATCAAAACATTTCCTTGGTTTAGATGATGGTTTGAAAAATTCCCTGAATCGGGTCAAATCTCAAGTATCAAGGGTGTTAATTGAGCAAGGTCGTTTAGGAGAATTAACAGAAGCCAGAGGATCTGATTTTATTCAGGCGATCGCCAAGTTACTACCTGAAGAACTTATAGAAGGGCAACCTTGTAGAATAAAATTCGGTTTCCAAATTCTTTCGGAATTTGAGCTTTCTTATCGTGGTATGGTTCAACATAGAATTCGCAAATGCCTTAATGATTTAACTCCTGATAAAACGACCCTGAAACTTCCCCAAAATCCTAATTCTCAACAAGTTATGAGCAATCTGAAAGCGCTTCATGACGAAGCTGTTTATCAATGCAACACAGCTTTAGAAGAATTACTCAGCGAACCCTCTCAAGCAGGTTTTGCCATAGTAGAAGAATTTCTTGATCGTGTACTTCGTGCAGAGGATGTCGAAATAGAGTGGCGAATCTTTTTAAGAGAAGAACGCACTTCAATATGGCCTGATGAATTTGAGTTACTGGGTGAACGTACTAGGCTCAGACGAGAGTGGCTGGAAGCAGTAGAAAAGGCAGCAACCGCCAATCAATTAAACTCTATGAAATTTCTCAATTAATTCAGGAAAATACAATGACCTCAGAACTTAAGATTACAATGCTAGGACAAAGAGGTGTGGGGAAGACTAGTATCTTAACTGCTATGTATGAGCAGTTTGAGAGTACTATCGGTGAAACTGGTCTTCAACTCACACCTGATGCAGAAAGCTCGGCGCTGCTATCAAAACGTTTAGGTGAATTAAAAGCTCTGTTAAATGATTTTGAAGCAGCAGGAGGACTGGAGGGAACTGAAGAACCACAATCTTTTACATTTGGCCTTGGTAAAATTGGAAGCAAACCAAATATACAACTAATTTTTCAAGATTTTCCTGGTGGCTATCTCCAAAACCATTTGGAATTTGTAGATAATATTGTGAAAGAATGTGCCGCTGTTTTGATTGCGATTGACACTCCAGCACTCATGGAAAACAAAGGCAGATGGCATGATTTGATGAATAACCCTAAGCAAATTACTGATTTTTTTAAAAGGACGTATGCAGATTTAGAAGAACCAAAACTGGTTCTTCTTGTACCAGTTCGGTGTGAAAAATATGTCCAAAATGAAAAAGATGCAAAAGAGCTAGTAGAGCGCATCAAAGATAAATATAGTGGTTTATTGCGTTTGTTCGGCAGTGAAAATTTGCTAACTAAGGTGACTTGTATAGTTACACCTGTTCAAACTGTAGGAACTGTATTCTTTTCTCAGATTAAAGAAATCGATGGCAGACCGCATTTTTACTTCCGTAAAATCGATCATAATGCCGAGTATACCCCCCAAGATAGCGATCAGCCACTACGATATCTCTTACGTTTCATACTCAAGCTTCATTTAGATGCTAAACGAGGGTGGTTTAGCCGCGTTCGTCGTTGGTTCGGTTGGGATGAATATCTCAAAGAAGCTGCCCGTAAATCTGCTGAAAAGTGCAAATATACTGGTGGATTTGAGATTTTACAAGGTCAAGACAGGCTGGATATTAAAAAATAGGAGTTAGAAATGGAAATTTACGTTCAAAGCGCTGGTGTTTCTCAAGAACATGATTATTCTTGGCAGAAAATCACAGATAATGGTCAAACACCGACAAACGAACCTAGTCAGATCAAAAAATTTAAATACTTGCTCGAAAATGAATCACCTTCTCTTCTTTTAGCACGTGATGCTGGGAAATTAATTTTACTTGTCACGGGTATGAAAGCAAGTCAAAGAAAAGATTATCGAGGTCGTACTATCCGCAATACTGTTGCTTGGATTTGTCAAGATGCTGAAGAAAATGAGCAAAAATTACGAGGAATCGCTGCTCTTTCACTACAGGGGGAATTAGACAATAAAATTGACAATGCTGTTATCAATGCGGGGGAATATGGATTTGAGGTTTCGTATAATGAACTGAGAAATCTCAAAGTACCTATAACACAAAATAGTTACCCTACAGAACATTGGATGCTGGCCGAAAATTCTAATTCCAACAGAGAAAAATTAGCAAAAGTTCTTCTATCAGAAAGTTTACCTAAGACAGAACATGATACAGAAGTATTGGTAGTTGTCACTGGAATCAAAGCAGAAAATACTTTAAAAGAAGCGAGAGTCTGGCGAGGGCTATCAACTCTTGTACAAAACAAAGGTTTTATGCGATATCCTCTACCTAATATATATAAAAAAAGTCCTGAGAGTGCTCAGACAAATCAAGGAAACAACATCCGAATAGTGTTAATACTACTAGCTTCTATTGGCTTGCTGGCATTAGTTTCTCTGTTTTTTTTTCGGCCTTTTCTATTAAGTCAAAGATTTACCCCTAAACCACAGACTTCTGTTGCTTTAGCTGTTATTAGCCAAGGCGGTCAATATATTGTTAGTAATAACACCAATGGAAATTTGTTGGTGAAGAATCTAACGGACACAACAACTATTAGTCTTGACTCAGAGGCTAAGACCGCAGTTAAAATCTCATCTCTTGCCATCAGTTTTGATGGCAAGACCATCATTGGTGGTGATACCGATGGGCAAGTATGGTTGTGGAAGAAAGAGGATAACAAATTCAATGGCAAGCCCTTCAACAAAAAGCACCAAGCTGAGGTTTTATCAGTTGCCATTAGTGAAAATGGAGAGCAAATTATTAGTAGCAGTGCCGATGGAACAGTGTTATTGTGGGATAAACAAGGGAATTATCAAACTATAAAAAAATGAACTAATACTGAGTAGCAATCTTTAAAAAGAAAGAAGTTGCTAGTATTAGCATAGGCATGAATTAGGCTGAGGTCATGTACTATATAATAACCAGCTTTGATTTTTGAAATTATTGACTTAGGCAGGCGGTAGAGAGAAAGTTTCGATGTGAGCATTCAGATGAAGTGGAATAGGGAATCAGCCTTTTCGATCTGAGGGCTTGTTTTTTCACGCAATCATATAAGATTCCTATATCACTTGATTAAATTAAAATAGAAATCAGCAGGATGTAGAGATGTTCTTTGGTATGTGCAATCCAAAAATAACTTTCTTAAACGAGAAAATTCACTTTTTTGTAGAGAGCAATTTGCTAATTATATGACTAACTACTCGTTCTTCAAGAAAAAAGCAGACAAATTGCTTGCTCAAGGAATTCAGCTATTTCATACCAGTCAATTTTCAGATGCTTTCGAGGCTTGGCAAGAGTCGCTGAGTATCTATCAAGCAATTGGAGATCGTCAAGGTGAAGTCAACTCAGTTAGTAATTTAGGTAACGTTTTCTACTATCAAGGGGAATATCAAAAAGCGATTGATTATTATCAGCAGTCGTTGGTCATTTTTCAAGAAATAGGCGATCGCCAAGGTGAAGCCGCCTGTCTAGGCAATTTGGGTAATGTTTATGGCTCTCAAGGACAATATCAGCAAGGAATTGATTATCATCAACAGGCTTTGACTATTGCACGGGAAATAGCTGCTCGTGAAAGTCAAGCTGCTTCACTCTGCGGTTTGGGTAATTTTTACAGTAGTTTAGGACAATATCAAGAAGCAATAAATTACCATTCCCAATCTCTGGAAATAGCACAGGAGATAGGCTCTAGTCAAGGGCAAGCTCTTGGTTTGCAGAATCTGGGTGCAGATTACAACTCTTTAGGAAAATACCAGCAAGCAATTGAATACTTTCAAAGGGCTTTAGATATTTTCTGCGATATGGGTGATCGTTACAACCAAGTCAGCACCTTAAATGATCTAGGTAAAGCTTTCTACATTCTAGGACAATACACGCAGGCCATTGAGTACCATCAGCAGGCTCTAGCCATTGCACAGGAAATAGGCGCTTGCAAGCAAGAAGCTGGTACATTAATCGGTTTGGGCAATGGTTTCTACTTTTTAGGACAATACCAGAAAGCCATTGAATGCTATCGGCAATCATTGACTATTTTTCAGGAAATAGGCGATCGCCAACATGAAGCTATTTGCCTCACCAATTTGGGTAATGTTTATGGTTCCCAAGGACAATACGAGCAAGCGATTGAGTACCATCAACAAGCTTTAGCCATTGTACGGGAAATAGGCGCTCCTTACGAACAAGCTTTGTGTTTAGCTAATCTGGGTAATGTTTATGACTCGCAAGCAGAATACCAAAAAGCGATTGATTTCCACCAGCAAGCTATAGCTATTGATCGGAATATACAAGATATTCGCGCAGAAGCAGGTTCCTTAATTAATCTAGGTAATATATACCGTTCTCAAGGAGAATATCACAAAGCGATTGAGTACTATCAGCAGTCATTGATGATCTCTGAGCAGATAGGCGATCTGCAAATTAAAACGAGTGCCCTATGCGGTTTTGGCAATGCTTATAACTCTTTAGCAGAATACCAGAAAGCTATTGAATACTATCAACAGTCTCTAGATATTGACAGGAGCATAGGTTATGGCAGTGGTGAAGCTACTTCCCTGAATAATCTCGGACTTGTTTACTACTCCCAAGGGCAATATCAGCAAGCAATTGAATACTATCAGCAGTCGTTGACTATTTTTCGTGAGTTAGGTAATCCTAAAGGAGAAGCTTCTTGTTTAGGTCATCTAGGGAGTGCTTATGATTCCCAAGGGCAATATCAGCAAGCAATTGAGTACTATCAGCAGCAACTAAAGATCGCACGCCAGATTGGCGATCGGCGAGGAGAAGCCAATGCTCTGGGCGATTTGGGCATTGTTTACCAAAATTTAGGAGAACCCCAGGAAGCGATTAAGTATTCTCAACAGTCTCTAGAGATAGCCTGTAAGATTGGCGATCGCCAAGGGGAAGCCCTTTCTCGAAATCATTTGGGTAATCTTTACAATGGCTTAGGGCAATATGAGCAAGGAATTCAATACCTGGAACAATCTTTAAGCATCCATCGTGAAATTGGCGATCGCGATGGCGAAGCTTCGGTTCTGAACCATTTGGGTGGTGTTTGCTATGCCTTGGGGCAATACGACCAAGCGATTGAGAATTTAAAGCAGCAACTAGCCATTGCAAGGGAAATAGGCGATCGTGACGAAGAAGCCATTTCTCTAGCTAATTTGGGACTTGTTTACGATTATCAAGAAAAATACCAGCAAGCGATTGAGAACTTACAACAGGCGCTAGGTATTGCTCAGGAAATAGGCGATCGCGCTGGACAAGCTAAATGTTTAACCAATTTAGGCTCTACTCTTTTTAACTCTCAGCAGCTTGAAGAGTCAAAGAAGACACTCTATGACGCGATCGAGGTTCAAGAATCTCTAAGAGTGGGATTAGAGGATACCCATAAGGTATCAATTTTTGACAAGCAAGCAGATACTTATACGTGGTTGCAAAAAGTTTTGGTCGCCCTGAATAAACCTAACGATGCACTGGAAATAGCTGAACGAGGGCGTGCGCGTGCTTTTGTGGAGTTACTGACTAAAAGACTAGATGCTAGTGCCAAGGAGCAATTTACCATTACTCGATTGGCTCTGGAAGGAATTCAACAAATTGCCAAGGCTCAAAATGCAACTCTAATTGAATATTCGATTATTTCTGGTTTCTTTAAAATCGAAGGGAAACAAGAATTTAACGAATCAGAACTTTATATTTGGGTAATCAAGCCTACAGGTGATGTTATATTTCGCCAATTTGACCTCAAACCTTTGTGGCAGCAGCAAAATACTTCTTTAGAGAAGATTGTTACCCTCAGCCGCACTGAATCTATTGGTGTAGCGCGTGATGCTCATTGGGTCAGCACAGCTAATGATTCTCCAGCAGACAATCGCTATTTACAACAACTTTATGAAATATTAATTCAACCGATTGCAGATATTCTGCCCAGTAATTCTAACGATCGCGTTATCTTCGCTCCTCAAGGTTCTCTGTTCTTAGTTCCATTTCCCGCCTTACAAGATAGCTCTGGTCAATATCTGATTGAGCGACACACTATTCTGACGACTCCTTCAATTGAACTATTAAATTTAACACAAAAGCAACGAGAAAAAGTTCAGCAAGCAGCTCTCCATGAGGTGGTAGTTGTGGGAAATCCCAATATGCCGAGTTTGCCTCCTCAATTTAGTGATACATCTTTTGAATTAAAACCTCTTGTTGGTGCCGAAAAGGAAGCTCAAGCGATCGCTTCATTGTTGAATACTAAGGCTATTATCGGCTCCCAAGCTACTGAAGCATTTATCGTGCAGCAGATGCCGAAAGCCAGGATTATTCACTTAGCAACTCATGGCTTACTAGATGATGTCCGGGGATTAAGAAGTGCGATCGCTTTAGCTTCTTGTGGCGAGAATGACGGTTGGTTAACAGCAGAAGAAATTCTCAAACTCGAACTCCACGCTGAATTAGTTGTTTTGAGCGCTTGTGATACCGGTCGAGGTCGAATTACAGGTGATGGAGTAGTAGGATTATCTCGCTCGTTTATTTCTGCGGGTGTGTCTAGTATTTTGGTATCTCTTTGGTCAGTACCAGATGATTCTACAGCGTTCTTAATGACTGAGTTTTATCGCAATTTTCAGGAGCGCAAACAGGATAAAGCTGCTGCATTGCGAAGTGCAATGCTCAGGACGATGGAAGAATACCCAAACAAGCCCAGAGCTTGGGCAGCTTTTACACTCATTGGCGAAGCTGATTAAAAGGGAACAGGGAAATATTGATTTCAAATTAAATTGCAAGAGGTAAATTCATGGTAAACAATAATAAATGGGCATTGTTAATAGGTATTAATAAATACCCTAACTTGCCTCCTCATAGGCAACTAAGCGGTTGTGTAAACGATGTCAAATTAATCAATAAAGTTCTGGAAGAAAACTTCAGCTTTGCAGAAAAGAATATCACTTGCTTGCTTGATGAACAAGCCACTCGACAAGGCATATTAACGGCTTTACAAGAGTTAATTGACCGCGTAAACCGCGACGATATTGTAGTTATTCATTACAGTGGACATGGTTCCTGGATGACCGATCGCGAGGGAGACAAACCAGACGGCAAGGACGAAACTATCATGCCTTACGATACTGGACGCGCTCCCCATGAAAACCGGGATATTACCGACGATGAACTCTACGAATGGTTGTTGCGTTTGAGCGAAAAGACCCGGTACATAACCCTGATTTTTGACTCTTGTCATTCAGGAGGAATTGTCCGCGATCCCTTTGGAGCTAGCGATCGCTGGGTTGAACCTGACACTCGTCCGATTGAACAACTTCCGCCATCGCCAGTGTCTACGACTCGCAGTAATGCAGGAACACGGGATATCGGTTCTAGCGGCTGGTTACCGATGAGCGATCGCTATGTTCTCATTGCTGGCTGTACTGCTACAGAGTCATCTTGGGAATACTGCAAACGAGAAGGTAATGGTGAAATTCCTCACGGCGCTCTGACGTACTTCTTATGCAAAGAATTACGCTCAGTTCAGTCAGGCACCACTTACCGAGATATTTTTCAACGTGTCAGCATCCAAGTGACGGCATATAAATCCGTTCAGCACCCACAAATGGAGGGAGCGGAGGATCGGGAGTTGTTCAATGTGCATGATATTGAACCTATGCGGTTTGTATCCATTGGCGATCGCAAAGATAACAAGGTGATTTTACGTGCTGGCGCGGCTCATGGCATGACTGAGAAATCAGAATGGGCAATTTACCCTGAAGCAACCAAGCAAATTGACAAACAAACTCCGAAACTAGGCAAGGTAAAAATTACTGCTGTTCGTGCTGTCACATCTGATGCTGAGATCCTGGAAGAAAATTCACTCGGTGTGATTACTATAGGAAGTCGGGCAACAGAAGAAGCTCATTTTTACTGGGAAATGCACCTAAAAGTGAACATCCAAGTGCCGACTGACTATGATGCGGCTAAAGAAAAGTTGATTGAGCAAATTAAAGAGTCGAAATTACTACGCTTTGCTCAAGATGATGAAACTGCTGATGTAATGGTATATATTATCGCACCTCGAACCGAAGTCAGTTCTGATGCTCCTGTGCCTCAGTTGGGAGTAGTAAATCAACCGACTTGGGTTGTAGTAGGTAACAGTGGTCAGGCGATCATGCCAACTCGTCCTGTAGATGAGGTTGGCGCTACAATTAAGCTGCGAGAAAACTTAGAAAACATTGTGCGATATAAGTCAGTATTAGCTTTAGAGAATGCCAACTCCGAAAGCTTGCTCAATAACAAAGTGAAACTGACTCTGAAGCGACAAACTCCTGATGGCAGCTGGGTAGAAGCTCAACCAGATAATCATAGTGGACAAATTGTTTTTGAAGATGGCGATCGCGTGATTTTAGAGGTCGAAAATCTTCATAAAGATCCCATCTATATCTATATCCTGGACTTAGGATTAGCTTCTGGTGTGACTCAGTTATACCCTATTAAGGGTGCTAATCAAGAGTTTAAACCCGGTAAACACAACATTGGTATACGCGAAGGCGAATACATAGAACTGTACCTGCCAGAAAAATTCCCCTATGTCCCATCTTCTAACGATAGTTCCCTAGTGGGAGGAATTGAAACTTTCAAACTTTTTGCCACAACCTACCGTACTGACTTCAGTTGGTTGCTAAATGAAGGTGTGCGCCAGGGGTTTGGGGAGCAGCCACCGAATATCAACAAGCCCTTGGAACAGTTACTAGATATAGCACTGACTGGGAATGGGAATCGGGAGGCGCGGGTGGTCACTATACCAGCAGATGAAGAATGGACTACGGTACAAAGTTCCTTCTGGCTGCGGGGCAAAATGTTCTAGTCTGAACATGCAAGCGTTTTGGCTTTTCTTCGTGTCATTCGGTTCTGGATAGCTATCTCAATTATTTGGTTTACCAGCGATGGGGCGTGTAAACAATACCAGAACTTTTGGGGAACTTTTAGGTAACTTTTAGGCATTGCAAATATCAAGTTTTGGTGGAATACTTGTTGTGATAAATGATTTGCTAACAATTAAAATACTGTGAAATAAAAAGATTAAAAATAAATTTTACAGAAAATGTAAATGAGTATTTCTCTTTGATAATAAATAAAGAATATTTGATAAATACTCAGTTCAGGTTGATCCAGGTACAGTAAATATTAGGTGAAATAGTTAGGGTTTTCTTATATTTAACTAATCTCGGAATTTTACTGTAAATGCTACATAATTGAAAATAGGAATATCAGTATATGCTAGAAGATCGTGACTATACTTTAATAATTGATAAGAGTGGTAGTATGGCTACCAAAGATCAAAAAGATGGTAAAAGTAGATGGTTGGCAATGCAGGAGTCAACTTTTGCATTGGCTAGTAAATGTGAACAGTTTGATCCGGATGGCATTACTATTTATTTATTTTCTAGCCGATATAAACGCTACGATAATGTTACCTCAAGTAAAGTAATACAAATTTTTCAAGAAAATGATCCTGTGGGTAGTACTGATATGGCAAGTGTACTAAAACATGCAATAAATAACTACTTTGAGCGTAAGTCCGAGGGTCTAACTAAGCCTAATGGTGAAACTATTTTGGTGGTGACAGATGGTGAGCCAGACGATAGCGACGCGGTGGAAAAAGTGATTATTGCAGCTTCTGGTCGGATACAAAAAGATGAAGAGCTGGCAATTTCTTTTATTCAAGTTGGACAGGATATGCAGGCAACTCAGTTTCTGAAGCGACTGGATGATGAACTACAAAAGAAGGGAGCAAAGTTTGATATATGCGACACAATTACAATAGCAGACATAGAAGATATGAGCCTGTCCGAAGTGCTGCTCAATGCAATTATTGACTGAAATAGTATTTACTACATATCCAAAAAAAGACAATATGTAGGGCGATCGATATAAGTTTCAGTTTTTTTCATCCACAACTAAGATTGGTAAAATCGAGGGTAAAAATCAATGAATATAGTAGATAAAGCCTGGGAAATACTCAAAAAATTTGAACCAAATTTAACTCTAGATGTTTTTCTAGAAAAACTAAAACCCACTTTTGAACAGAACAGCAATTTATCTAAAAATGACATTGTGATCAAAATGCTTGAGTACATCAAAAACGACAAACCCTTTGGAGAAATGATAGCGACATCTGCTGAACAAGCTTTAAGCAGGCAAGTTTCAGTAGAGCAAGCTAGCAATAATATCGAAAAGTACGAGCTAACAAATAACAAAGAGAATCCGACAAGTGAAATCAGCACTAAAAAAGAGTCGATAGCGGAGTAGCTATAGTTGTAAAACGCTTGCTAAAATTCAGTAAAAACAACCATTTTATGTAGATAGGTGAAAAATATGTGGGGCATTGTAATTGATGTTGTAGTTTTCTTAGTCGCGTGGGCTGTAGAATTATTTTCCTCAAAGTAACAAGTAGTTTTCTGCTGTTTTTGGATGAAGTAATCTAGACAAAATTAGATAGGCTTGCTAAATAAACCTGTTTTGTCATTTCTAAAAATACAATAATTGTCGGGTTTGTGGGCTTTAATTTCATTTTTGTATTTCTTATATGTTAGAAAACATAATTTAAAACTTAATGAAATTAAAGCCTCATTTTTTTGCTTATCTTGGTGTTTGAAAGTGGAATTAAAACTTTTTCTTAGCTATGAACACTGATCAAGTTAGCTCTAATAAACTTGAAGAACTTATTTCACAATTGGCTCAACAGAAACTCAAGCAAACGGATATCACACCTTTAGTAGTTTTTTTGACAAATTTGGTGGTTATATTGTTTAGCGTAATCAAAGTTAATCGCTCTGTAGAAGATGTCAAGATAGAACAGATCAGAAAAGCTCTGAATCAATTTGATAATTCAGCCAATTATGCTTATCAATTACTACATTTAGTATTTGAAACTTTGCAAAAAAATCCTGTTATTGCCAATGATTTTACCAAAGCGGGGCGAGTGGCAATTTTAACAGATTTGCACTCCCAATCAGAAAAGCTATTATTGATTGGTCTTTGCCATAAAATTCTAGCAGACAATGGAATAATGCATGAGCGTCAGAAAGCCAAATTGTGGCAACTTGCTGACTGGATAAGAATTAAACCGGAACATCTAGAAGTTTTGAAGGCAGGGTTGAGACTTCAAGAAACTACAGTGTCAGGGGAAACAACGTTAGGTAAGGAGAAGTTTTCAGTTGAAACATTAGCTGAGGTCGAATCTTTGCTTAAAGATCCATTCGAGAGTTTAGGTAGTTTATTTGTCGAAGCTGCTTCTGAGATGATGGCAGTTATATCTACTAAATTAAAGCCTTTAAAGGTTTCTCATCCTCCTCAACAGCCTCAGTTGTTAAAAGAAATTTCCCCAAATGCCAAACCTAGCGATATTTTTAAATGGGAACCATCCAAATCAAAAGATACCCCAAAATTGCTAAATGGAGTTTCGTATGAAGACCGTACAGGCATAGCATATCTATAGAATGAGCGACTATGGAATTACCTGAATTACCTTACAATAAATGCAAAAGTGAACTGCGGGATCTTTTACTCTCAGAATATCCTCTAATATTTTTACGTTCTCCAGAAGAAAGTCGAGCCATCAAGTGCGCGATCGAGGCTCACCAATCCTTGATATCTAATTCAGACGTTACAAGCGTTACAAGTGGTGAACTTTTCAAATGGAGTAGTCTCAAAGGCTTTGAGAAAGTCTCCACCGAACCAACCGATCCCAGTAGATTCAAGTACGAACTATTGAGTTCTGCTTCTGGTGGAAAAGTAAGTTCTATTCAGGAAGCCTTGGATTTCTTGCACCTACAGTTACAGAAACTACATGAGGAGTTGTTAGAAAAACAAGTTGTTACTAAATCTGAAATTCAGCATACTTATATATTACCTGAATGGTCAGTGTTTATAGGGCCGGATTCACATCAAGAAGCTCGCCAGCTTAAGGAATTAGTCATTTCCATCGATCAAAAAAGACCTAGGCCAAGAATGACTCTAATTATTTTGAGTACAACTTGGTCAATTCCAGTTATTCTGCGTAACAGTATCCATATTGTAGATTTACCGCTTCCTAATGCGGAAGAACTTTATCAGAAGGTTTTTAAAGTTCCTTTGGAGAAAAAGCTGATTCAGGAAGAAACTGCTAAAAGTCTATCAAAACAAGCCCAAGGAATGCCATTTCAAGCAGCCGAGCAAGCGGCAAGATTGATCAATGTACGACAACTATGGTCAAAACCTGAAGAAGCTGGTCGGTTACTTATAGAAGTCAAAAAACAAGAAATTAGGAAAACTGGGGTTTTAGAATATGATGCACCCCAAGGTCAAGGGTTTAAAAATGTTGGGGGTTTAGAAAAAATTAAAGAGTGGATTCAAGAGCGAAAAAAATGGTTTGAGGAAGATTCCCCCCAACTCAAGCTACGTCCCCGTGCTATTCTTCTAGAAGGTTATCCCGGATGTGGTAAGACCTTTATTGCTAAGGCGATCGCACAAGAATGGGGAGTACCACAAATTAATTTTGACATTTCACGTTTACGATCCAAATATGTTGGCGAATCAGAAGGTAATACATATCAAGCATTAAGAGCAATCGAAGCATCAGCACCTAATATCCTGTTTATAGATGAAATTGAAAAAGCTTTTTCGGGAGTAGGAAACGACGGAGCAGAAGTTTCAACGCGGCAGTTTGGTATGTTTTTATCTTGGTTAAATGATCACAACTACCCCATTTTTGTTATAGCCACTTCTAATGATCGCAGCAAACTTCCAGCTGAATTATTTAGAGCAGGACGCTTCGATGAAATTTTCATCGTTATACCACCCAACACTGAGCAGCGCCAGGATATCATCCGAAAAAAAGCTGAGGATTATAATATTTCCGATATCGATGGAACTATTCTTAATTTATTAGCAAAAAAAACTGAGGGATTTTCAGGAGCAGAATTGGATAAACTCGTGAAGGAAACACTTTATGAGTCTGGCGGTAAAGCACCTATTCAAAATCATTGGGAAAAGGTATTAGATCGAATTAAACCCCAGTATCAAACTCCTAAAATGCAAACTCTCTTAAAGAATTATTCAGAACTAATACGTAGCAACGGCGGAATTCTGGCTTCATCTGACAAAGACTTGAATTTTTTAGAAAAACACCTAATAAGTAGTCAGACAGAATAAATTGAGATACTACCTTTCAAAATTAATGTGTTGGACTACTATCTTTTACAAAAATTATTGAAATTGGTATAAAACTAGCGTCCCATAACGGTTTCAGTGGTAGCGATCGCATTGCAAACATAAATGGATAAAGTTGAGCTAGCAAATATACATGAGCAATTTCAAATGAACATCAACAAACAGCGCTACGAAGCTTATATGCAATTTTTGATGAAGGTATTGCAAGCAACGGATGAAAGCGAGGGAAACCCACAGGTTGTTTATCCGTTGCTGCAAAACAATTTAGAATATTTGAATAAGGATTTTGCAGAAATTTTGCGGCAGTGGGCAACATGGGCAATAAATGTACGGACAACAGTCGAGACAGATGAGGCACAATTCCGTGCAACCGTGATTGGCCAATTTAGCGACCTAATTCAGCAATTTCACTTAGGTGATAAAGCTACCAATATAGAAATTGCCATTGTTGGTTATGAAGCTGTCTTAACTGTATTCACTCGTAACGCCCATCCCAGAAATTGGGCAACGACACAAATTGGTTTGGGCAACGCTTACTGTAACAGAATACACAAAGACAAAGCACAGAATTTAGAATTGGCGATCGCAGCCTTCACCAGCGCCTTAGAAGTATTCACCCACAACGCCTATCCCCAAGAGTGGGCAAAGACACAAATGAATTTGGGATCTGCTTACTTCTACAGAATAGGCGGGGACAGAATTAAGAATTTGGAGTTAGCGATCGCTGCTTCCCGCGCCGCCTTGCAAGTGTTTACCCGCGACGATGCTTATCCCCAAAATTGGGCACAGACGCAAAGTAATCTGGGGACTGCTTACTTATACAGAATACGCGGGGACAAAGCTCAGAATATAGAGGATGCGATCGCAGCTTTTACCGCCGCCTGGGAAGTATTCGCCAGGAATGAGTATCGCTACCAAAGGGCAAAGACGCAAGTGAATCTGGGGATTGCTTACTCTGACAGAATACGCGGTGACAAAATTCAGAATTTGGAGTTAGCGATCGCTGCTTTTACCGATGCGTTAAAAGTTTATCAAACCCATGATGCCTTCCCCGAAGATTGGGCAAAGACGCAAATGAATCTGGGGAAAGCTTACTTGTATAGAACATATGGGGACAAAGCTGAGAATTTGGAGTTAGCGATCGCTGCTTCCACGGCTGCTTTACAAGTTTATACCCCTGATGCTTTTCCCCAAGAGTGGGCAACAACGCAAAATAATTTGGGAATCGCTTACTTTCACAAAATAGAAAAAGAGGACAAAGACAAGGCAGAGAATATAGAATTAGCGATCGCTGCATTCACTGCTGCTAGTGAAATTAGAACCCGCGACGCTTCCCCCCAACAATGGGCAATGACGCAAAATAACTTGGGAAATGCTTACCGTCACAGAATAAGGGGTGACAAAGCACAGAATTTTGAACAAGCCATAGCTACTTACACTCCTATATTGGAAGTTTATACCCGTGACACCTTCCCCGAAAATCATGCTCAAACATTATTTAACCTCGGTCTTGTTTACCTAGATGCACAACAATTTAACTTAGCGTACCAAAACCTTAAGTCTGCTATTGAAACAGTAGAATTATTACGAGAAGAAGTTATTTCTGGCTCGGAAACAAAACGCAAACAAGCAGAACAATGGAATCGCCTCTACCACTGCATGGTGAAAACTTGTCTGGAACTGAACAACATTGTGGAAGCAATAGAATACGTTGAACGTAGCAAAACTCGCAACTTAGTTGAACTTATCCTCAACCGTGATTCTAAAACTATTTTTCCTCCAGATGTCGCCAATCAATTAGAACAACTGCGGCACGAAATTGGCGTAGGACAAGATAATATTCAAAATAGCGAAGCCGAAAATCCAGAAGCTTTAGGGCAACATCTCCAACAATTGCGACAGCAGCGCAATCAATTGCAAGACAAAAAATTGCCAGTAGGTTATGGCTTTAATTTAGAGCATTTTCAAGGAAATTTGGATAAACAGACCGCGATTATCGAGTGGTATATTACCAGTTTTGGCTGGGAGACTTTTATTATTACTCATGACAATATCCAAAGGCTAAATATATGTGTTCAAAATGATAGACTGAGGGTTTTGCTAGGCTATTTTCAAGAGTATATTACAGAATATTTCCAAAACAGAGATGCCTGGAAGAATAGTCTCAACTCTCGCTTAACTCATTTTGCCAAAATCTTACAAATAGAAGACATACTCAAATTAATCCCAACAGCTTGCTCGCGTCTTGTCCTGATTCCCCATGTATTCTTACACCTATTTCCTCTGCATACACTCCCCTTAACTGAGGGACAATTATTATTTGAAAAATTTTCAAATGGTGTAAGTTATGCTCCCAGTTGCCAACTTTTACAACAGATACAACAACGAAAACGTCCAAATTTTGAATCTATCTTTGCCATTCAAAACCCAACAAAAGACCTTGCTTACGCCGACTTGGAAGTAGAACAGATTTTACCTTTGTTCTCTTCCTCCGAAGTATTGTCTAAAAGCCAAGCTACCAAAGCTGAACTATATCAAGCTGCACCAAACCTCAAGGAAGTGAATTATCTTCACTTTGCCTGTCACGGTTATTTCAATCTCATCTCGCCTACAAATTCTTGCTTGCTGTTAGCAGATGCATATGTTTCTTCTGTTCCTGTAGGTGCTGACTCCGAAAAATATCTCAAAAGCTCAAATGGAAGAAACGTAGATTTAAGCAAATGCCTCACCTTAGGTAATCTTTTTGATGGAGTTTTTGACCTTAACCAATGCCGTCTTGTGATTCTTTCTGCTTGTGAAACAGGCTTGATAGACTTTAATAATATGAGCGATGAATATATTGGTTTACCTAGTGGCTTTCTCTATGCTGGAAGTTCTTGTGTAGTCAGTAGCCTGTGGGTAGTAGACGATTCATCTACAGCATATTTGATGATGAAATTCTTGCAGAATCTCCGAGAGGCTTTTACTAGCGGTCAAGATGTTTCAGTAGCAGTGGCGCTGAACCAAGCGCAAAAGTGGCTACGGGATATTACTAACGAAGATTTAGAAAAATGGAAAAGTTTATTGCCACCAGATATTGCTAAAACTAAAACTCGTGAGGCTAGAATAATAAGTTCGCAATCAGAAAATTTTGATCCCAACAAACCATATGCATCTCCTTTTTATTGGGCTGCATTTACTGCTATTGGCAAGTAGGTTGTCATAGTTTTTACCCTCGCCCATTTGTGCCTAGAGTGCCAGTAGCGGTAATTCATGAATTACCGCTACGCAAGAATAAGGTTTTCGGTCACATCTTGCGTAAGTCCTGTAGATTAATACAGCAAATTGCAACTTTATGAGGTACAGATTATTTGAAAGGCACAACATTGTTATGTCCCTATTTGTGTACTTCATTTACCGGAAAAACGCTGAAACTTTTTCACTCTTTTAAAAGCCCATAATTGCTGTGGCAATAGTTTTTTACAAAGAGGGGGAAGGGGAAAGGTAAAAGCCTCGCCCCTTGTGGGCGAAATAATCCAAATTTTATGGGGAAGGTAAAAACCTCGCCCCTTGTGGGCGACCTGTTCACCCCTTTCCCCTTTCCCCTTTCCCCTTTCCCCTTTCCCCTTTCCCCTTTCCCCTTTCCCCTTTAACCTTTTATACTCGCCCATTTTTGCTGATGTGCAGTTCAGTTTCAATCGCCCCTAGAGTTTTAAGAGTGCTAAACGTCGCCTCAGTTAATCCAGTAACTCCGGCGATCTTCATACCCTCGTAAAGTCTTTTACTTCGGAAAGTTCTTATACATTCACCTGTCAAGATATTCCAAATCTTCAGCGTCTCATCTTCACTGCTACTGATTAGAGTATGCCCTTCAGGACTAAAGGTAACTGATAAAACTGCTTGAGTTGCCTGCTGTAAAGTTTTGAGGCATTGACCAGTTTTGACATCCCATAACTTCACTGTTTTATCCATACTACCGCTACTCAGAATTTTTCCATCTGGATGAAAGGCGAGCGATCGCACCCACCCTGTATGTCCTGGAAAAGTTTTCAGGCATTTACCGTCATGGATATCCCATATCTTCATTGTATGATCTCCACTACCACTACTGAGGATTTGTCCGTCCGGGCTAAAGGCGATTGACCACACCCAACCTGTATGTCCTGGCAAAGTTTTCAGGCATTTACCGTCATGGATATCCCATATCTTCACTGTATGATCATGACCACCACTAGCCAAAGTTAGACCGTCAGGGCTGAAGACCAGTGATAAAACTCCGTGGTTTTCTTCATGTAAGGTTCTCAAGCATTTACCGTCATGGATATCCCATATCTTCACTGTATGGTCATGACCGCCACTAGCCAAAGTTAGACCATCAGGGCTAAAGGCAATTGCCCAAATCCAATTCGAGTGTCCTGACAAAGTTTGACAGCATTGACCAGTCTTGATATCCCATATCTTGATCGTCTTGTCTTCACTGCCACTTGCTACAGTACAACCATCAGGACTCCATGCCACTGACCTGATCTCATTGCTATGTCCGATGAATGTTATGAAGCATTCACCAGTGTTCATGTCCCACAATTTCACCGTTTTATTACTACTACTAGCCAGCATTTGGCCATCAGGACTTAGGGCAATTGACCAAATTTGACTACCATATCCCTGCATAGTTTTTAAACATTGACCAGTAGCAACTTCCCACAGTTTCAAAGTTTGGTCATTACTGCCACTTGCTAGGATTTGACTATCTCGACTGAATGCAACTGCTCGGATCATACTATTATGTCCTAGCAAAGTTTTTCGACACTCACCGCTACTGACATTCCATAGTTTGACTGTCTGATCCCAACTACCACTTGCTAGGATTTGACTATCTCGACTGAATGCAACTGAAATTACCCAACCAGAGTGCCCCTGCAAGGTCATCAGACATTTACCAGTTTTAATATCCCATAACTTTACTGTTTTATCGCCACTAGCACTAGCAAGTATGCACCCATTTGGACTGATGGCAACTGACCAAATGCCTTCATCATGTTCTTGCAAGATTCTCAGGCATTGACCAGTGCTAACATCCCACAGTTTCAGTGTTTTGTCCACGCTACCACTAGCTAACACTTTGTCGTCAGGACTCAAAACGACTCCTCTCACCATATTTTGATGTCCTTGCAAAGTTTTCAAGCACTGACCATTAGAGACATTCCATATTTTTACAGTCTTGTCATCACTGCCACTGACCAATATTTTTCCATCTGAACTAAAGACAAGTGACCAGATACCTTGTTCATGTCCTTGCAAGGTATTGAGGCATTGACCAGTTGTGATATTCCAAAGTTTGATTGTTTGGTCTTCACTGCCACTAGCAAGAATACTATTATCATGATTAAAGGCAATTGCTGATACCCAATCAGTATGACCTCTAAAGATGTTTAGCTGTTTACAATCACCAACTTGGTACAACCGAATCTCACTATTCATATCCCCAATAGCTAAAAGTTTTTGATTGGGGCTAAATGCTAATGACAAAACACCACCGAAAGTTTCTGCAAATACAGATTGAGCTAAATTCGTGTGAGTAAAATTTACATTGTGCAAATTCACATTACGTAGATCTGCTTGCCGAACTGTGAGATATGAAAAATCATAATTGCTCAAATCTATCTTCAGAGAACAAAGCAGATTCAGGACGTTTCCCGCTGCATAACTTTGTTCATGATTGAATTTGTTACGCACCTTTAATAAAATTTCGGTTAGTTGATTTTGCAGCTTTTTTTTATTCGCAAAAATAGCGTTCAGCCCATATATAATAGGTTGAATAATCAATCGAAGTTGAATTTCTCTAATATAGTCTTTTGCTGTCGCCTTGATCAAAGCATGATGTCTGAATAAATCAAGATTAAAAGTAGTAATTTCTTCCCAAATATGTTGTACTAATTCATCAGTTATGTATTCCATAACTACAGGTTGCAAAGTAAAAAGTCCAGATTGTTTTTCAACAAGTGTAGGCGTAGCCTTCTCGATTAGGGATCGCCTGAGCAAAGATTCCAGAGTTTCTGGTAATTTTCGAGCTTGTATGGGTGAGATAATATCAGCTTGCAACTCTGATAGTGAAACTGGCTCACGATTAATTGCCAGCCAGTACATTATATTTTTTTCTAAATTTGATAACCGCGAAAACTGTTGCTCTAAAAGTTCGCGGATGTTACCGAAAATAGCCGTATCCTGTTTGATAAATTCAGAAATATTAGCATTAAAAACATCTTGAATTGTCGTCGCCACTATTTTTAAGGCTAAGGCGTTACCTGCATAGCGCTTAACGACTGCTCTCAATTCTGATTCAGAACCAAGCAATCCCTTGAGGGCAAAGATTTTTTGCCCATCCACTACATCTAAACTACTCAGTTGCAATGAGTGAACAGATAGTGCTTGTCCTTCAAGTAAGGCTATGTCTTTTGGTTTTTCGCGAGAAGTTAGCAAAAGGCAACTGTTATGGGCAACTTCTCCTAACCGTCTGATAAGTTGAGCGTATTCCTGATAGCCTTCTCGATAGCTACCAGCGATCGCGCCACTTTGAAGAATAGTCTCAGCATTATCGAGGATAATCAGACAGCGTGAAGAACGCAAGTAATCAATAAGTTGCGAGATTCTGCCGTCTACGCTGTTTGATAAATCAGTTTCTAAAACTTGGGAGTGGGAAAAAAATTGAATTAAGTTAGCCAAAAGCTCGAAAAGTGGTGGAGCATTGTAGAGCGATCGCCAGATCAAGTACTCAAACTGCCCTTGAACTTGTTGAGCTAGTTTAGCAGCCAGAGAGGTTTTCCCAATTCCCCCCATTCCTAACACCGCTACCAATCGGCAACGCTCTTTGATTATCCACTGTTTTAGTGTCTTCAGTTCTGCTATGCGCCCGTAGAATACTGAGACATCAATTGCTTCTCCCCAGTCTGCGTGATTTGGAATTTGGAATTGAGGACTTTGCAAAGAATTATCCAGAGTTTCCCCCATTCCACCTAACTTCAAATATCTGCGCCATCGGCGCTCTAGAGCAGAGTGAAAGTTTTTCTTACTGACTTTCTCGCCCAATACTTGAGTAAGCAGTTTCCAGAGTTCTGGACCGACATGTCGCTTGACATAAGCCACGGAGTAACCAGATGCCGCAGCAATTTGCTCGTAGGTCAGATCCTCCCAAGAGCCTTTTAGAATAGCAATTTCTACTTGAGTCAGCCATCTTCCCGCGTTCACGAATACTGCTTCATTAGCAACTTCCAACGCTTCCTCAAAGTTCATACTTTACTAGGCGAGTTTTATGTAAACTCTACCATATATGTAATTTTACTGGAACTTTACCGGAACTTTACTATATAGACAAGTAATCTTAAATGCTCTAAATTGGAAATTAACAGCTACTACAAACTTTGTTTGAAATAAAAAAAGTAATAATCCGTAGTTTTCATTAGTGACACACTAGAATATCCTTTTTTTGTCAATAAACAATTTTGCTTGAATATGTGGGACTTACACACCATATTAATTGAACACCAGTATAAAAAATGAAATCTGGTTGCTTCATACTGTTGGCAATCGTCTCAGAGGTGTTTTAAAAGTCTTATTTATTTATATTACTTGCGTTGGCGACTAGAAGCCGCGGCTACACAGGAAAAACCCACCTCCGTGGGTTAAAAGCCGTTTATTTTTTATTATTCCATCTCGGTGGACTTCCTTTGTGTAATAGCAAATTTTATGCGCCTAATACTTTTCAAACGTCCTCTAAGAGATAGGTCGTTGATTGATCGCCTATCCAGTAAAAAAAATCAAACTTTAATGCCTAATAAACTCCAGCGCATAGCATACTTGATATTGGCTAATAATGTTTAAACATATACATAATATTCGCTTTTATATACTTACAATTAACTCAATTTATATCTGAATTTATTATTTTTTTATTTAAAACATTATACTAAGTATAAACATATTTTCAGAATGACTTGAATAGATTTATTATTTTAAATGCAAAGTATTTAAACAAGAGTACAGCATAGTTTTCACACAACTTAACTGTTATTTCTTTTCAATTCCATAAAGTTTGCAACTAAACAACATAGGATATTTGTAATATGTTAGAAATATTAGTACCCTTATTACCAGAGATAGCAAGCGATGTACTTAAAGGATTAATCTCCATTGGGTTAGAAAAGTTAAGTCAACAAATACTAAATCCTACACCGGAAGAACCTGGTTTGGGAGAAGAAATTCCAATCCAAGATGCGGAAATTATAGCAAAAATCGAAGAAACATTAAAAAATAGAAATGATATCATCGATAAAATTAAAAATGATAAAAATGAGATGACACAGCTCATTCAAAAGGTATTGAATGAGGTCAAAATCCTATCTCAACGAGATCCTGATTTAAAAGTAGCATCTGGTCAGATAATAATTTCCCAAGTACAGCCTGGAGAAGACATTGAGAAAAGATTGGATGGGATTGCAGCTATAAGACGTACTGAACTCAAAACTGTGACACCTCAAAGAACTGACAACACCACTCCATCAACAAGCCCACAGACTTCTCAATCCAAACAGCCAGGTACTCAGAAAAAAAACCCAGATTCATCAGCGTCAGTTCAGCCAGAAAAGCCGAAAATTATCGAATTCCCAATGTTAGAAAAACTGCACAAACACAAAGAATATGGCGAGGATGTACTCCGCGGACTAAAATCGCTGCAACCATACCAGTCCTCAGCAAATGAAATTCTAGACAACCGCCAACTTAAAGACTGCCTCAAAAGTCTCGAAGATGCTGCTAACAAAACCGTAGAACTAGCATCTTCCCCTGTGAAAATCGCCATTATGGGAGAATTCAGTAGTGGTAAAACCCTACTAATTGGTAGTCTAATTGGCTACGCTGATGCCTTACCAATCAGTGAAATTCCTACAACAGGCAACGTCACAGCCATTCACTTACATCAACAAGAAGGCTTCAAAACCACAGAATTTGATGACTTTATCGTTGAGTATCTTTCTGAGCCAGAAGTTCAACAATGCCTCGACTTTATGTTAGACCAAGCAAAGCAACGGGCAAAAGCATCAGAACTTCCTCCTTTCCCTCAAGCGACCTCAAAAACATTGAATGAGGATACCCTAAATAGTTACAAAAAATGGTGTGAGTTAGCATGGAATCAAACTAAAAACCCAAAACTACGTTCTCTGCTGCGAGAGTTGATCGTTTTTATTCGTGCTTATGTTAACTATGGAGCAGATTTGTGTGGTGAAAAAGGTGAAAGTCTCAAAATAAGTCACACTACAGCTCGTGATGGTTTAAAGCTAACCAGTATGTTGCCTGTAAATCAAGAACTTAAATTTGAAGATATACCTTCATTTGCCAAGCAAGCTGTGAATAAAAAGCGACCCTCATCAGAGTTATTGCAAAACAGCTTTTCACTGATCCGGCGCGTAAACATTAATGTCAAAATATCCAAAGAGATTTGGAATCTGGGAACAACACAAGATACAGCAAAGTTTATTTTGCTAGATTTTCCTGGATTGGGGGCAGCAGAATCGGGAGTCAGAGATACTTTTGTGTCACTACAAGAATTAGCCGAAGTACAGACGATTCTCATCTTACTTAACGGGAGTAGGCCCGGAAGCGATAGCGCCCATGAAATCTTCAACATGATTCAGCAAAAAAGACCACAACAAAACCTCAAGGATTTTATCCTGGTGGGAGTGGGTCGATTTAATCAGCTTTCCATAGAACGCGAACAAAAACTTGACCAATTAATTAATTCTCCTGCCAAGAATCCTTTAACAGAAACAACTGTTTTCCAAGAATTTAGCGGACTCAAAACGATCATTGACCAAGCCTCAGCATTGACCAGTCAAAAAGATCGGATCGTCTTGTTAGACCAACTTATAAGTTTGGCAGATTTAGCAAAACTTTCCAGTGCAGTGAAAGTAGGCTCTCAAGAGTTTTTAGGTAAATTGGGAGATCAAAATGATAGCTCTCTACAAGAGTCTAAGCGGATGCGTGACAAGTGGGAAAATTTAAGCAAGAGACTTTTAGCAACAGACCCACACAGTTCTCTTGGTAAACAGCTTGGTTACTTTGCAGTTGAGGGTGGTATCGGCAAACTGCGGGAGTTGATTCTAAGCCATGTAGCCGAGCACAGTTTGAAGCAATTATATGAAGACACTGACAGCACTGCCAAGCAATTGTATGAACAACAAAATCATCTGAAAGAGATTTTATCAGACTTAGGTATATCTTCAGAAGAAAGTTCAGCCTTGAAAAAGTTGCGCGACGCTATTGATAAAATATATACAACCTACAATAGCTTCAAAGATAATCTAGGAAAACAACCGCTCAAAGATGCAAGAGGACTTGCTATTAGCGATGTCATCAAAGATGAAGTAACTTATAAAATACTCGAATGGAGGCAATGGAATTTGCTGTTCAACAGAGTGCAAGATGGCATAATCATACTCCCATCTGCAACGAACAATCCGCTTGGTGGAAGAAACAAGCCTAATGTTAGCATACCTACAAAGAGCGACGATTTTTATGAGGTATTCGAAAAGACTGTTAAGGAACTAAAGATTTTTGCTGAGGATTGCATTAAAAAGGCAGTTAACCACTTGCTGAAAAATTTATCCAATCAATTAAATCCAGAAATTGAGCAATTAAAGGCAACACTTCGTAAAGAAATGGAAATAGAAATAGAAGAAAATTTGGGCGAGGATCAGGCTTATATATTTTCTTTATTGTATCGAGGTTATAACCCTGAAGAATGGTCAAAACTAGAGAGCATGGAAGGAGCATTTCAAGAAGAAAAATCTATTGAAACAGTAACTGTATTTCCCCTAGCGCGTAAAGACGAAAAACACGAGAATGGTCAAATTTTTGATTGGGCATTAGAATACAGAAAAATTCACATTAACTCCCAAGCTCCTAATCAAGCTCTTCTAGTGCAAAGGTTGCGGAATGAGATAACTGCTAGCATCAGCCTACACATAATCGAGTATGTAAGCCAGATAAATAAGAAAGTTGATCAAGTGATTTTAGATATACTAAACAGTTTGAATACTGAACTATATGCACTGCTAAGAGAAGAGGCGTTGCTAAGATACATCGCAGGTGAAAAACAGGAAACTAATGAAAATCAAGCTAATCCTGTCTTGCCTATTCTCTCGCAAATAGCCTCAATTTCGAGTCATCATATTTCTAATTTAGGAAATACATAATCGTTAGTGATTAACAACCACAAATTCTTAATTCTCAACTCTTAAAGCTTAAACTATGACTGTGAGGGAGATAGAAATGCCTGTTGAAATTCGGGTTTTATCTGACTTCCAGCTAAAAATGCAAAAGAATAACCCTTTTGTTTTGATGCTGCCAGTAATTGAACTTGCTGCCAATGGTAACAACATACCTTACATTCATCGAGTCACTCATTCGGTTGAGGGAACACCAGAAGAACTAGCAGACAAGATTCAAAAAACTTACAAAGACTTTGAACCAGCAACACTAGAATCTCTTAATTATCCAAAACGATTAGGACAAGGTTTTTGTACGCTCAATCAACCTTTGATAAAACCAGTCAATTGTAATTTGCAGGTAACAGTTGAGTATTTTGATACTGACACTTCTGGCAATCCACTACTGTCAGAACCAAAACATATTGAGAGAAAGTGCCATCTTTATTTAGACTTGGAGGCGAAACTATCCGAATTGGATTCGAGAATAACAACATCCAAACCTCAATCTAATACACCCTTATCTCAATCGACACAACCAGAAATAGCTGCGATGGATTCTGATTTGGAGGCGAAACTATCCGAATTGGATTCGAGAATAACAACATCCAAACCTCAACCCAATACACCCTTATCTCAATCGACACAATCAGAAATAGCTGCGATGGATTCTGATTTGGAGGCGAAACTATCCGAATTGGTTTCGAGAATAACAACATCCACATCTCAACCTAGTACACCATTGTCTCAATCTACACAAACCAAGGTAAATACAATGAATTCCGAACCAAACCAAAGCAATAGCAATGGACAGAAAAAACCATATTATCCTGGTTGGTTAGCTATAGATTTTGGTACCTCTAATTCGACTGTGACACTTTTTGATCCAATTGAAGTACCAATTCCAGAACTGCTACCCAAAGAACAACAAACGCGGTTGCTCAATGGTTTAGCAGCATGGTTGCGTTCCTCTACAACTGATGCTTTACCAGGTGTCAATGCTAGCGAGTGGGAAAAGTTTATTGCTGACATGAGCAAAAATTTGGAAATAGAACCAAGTCGCTTGCATGAAGTTTTTCAAGGTGAGAGTCAACAGCGATGTTTAGAAGCTATTCGTCAAATCGAACTGTGTTTAGGTACAAGTGAGCAGTTTCGTAGAGCCGTCAGCAAAAAACTTTACAAGATATATCATGAAGTGTTCCGTGTACCAACCCTAGAATCCCAAAATCTCATTCCGGTTCTTCTGGATATTGACACGCGTAGTGTAGAAATTCTTAGCGAGTTGGAAATTACAAGTCTGACTCCTTTAGGGGTGATGATGGGTACAGACGCAAAGGACAACAAAAACAAAGCGATATCTCAAAGTACAAGCAATTCCTCAGAAGAAATTATCAGCAGGTTTCATCACTCACCCAAACGCTACTTCGGTCAAGAACGGGAATTTTCAGTTACTCTAGAAGATGGAAAACAAGGAAATATTACAGCCAGCGAGTTAATCAAAGCTGCTTGGGGGCATTTAATCGAGTTAACCGACAACTACCGCAAACATCCAAGTCGTAGCTTTTCTAAAGGAGAGTTCCAAATGGCGGTAGTAACTTACCCAACGATAGCACCACCACTTGTTCGCAACCAGGTGAAGCAGCTTGTAGAAGAGCTTGGAATTAAGAATGTGCAAACCGCCTACGACGAAGCCGTGGCTGTGGTCATGTTTTTTCTCTGGCGAGAATTTGGTGGGTATCTAAATATCGGTATTGAGTCTTTTAAAACGCGTTGTCGCCGAAAAGGTCACAAATGGTCACAAAATGTCCTCGTTTTAGATATTGGTGGCGGAACAACTGACTTAGCCTTGATTGATCTGACTTTAGAAGATATCACTCCCTCATTTACGAATAATAGCGACCGAGGTCTTGGGGGACGATATTATCAAATTACTCCTAAACTGTTAGGTTCTTCCGGCCATTTACAGTTAGGCGGAGAATTAATTACTCTGCGAATCTTTCGATTATTGAAGGTGGCAATAGTTGACTGTCTGCTGATAGCTATAACAACAGGCGAGTTGCAAAATGACAAACTCAAGGATTTAATTCTCAATCTTGACGAGCGCTTTCTCGAAAAAGATGAATACAAGCAACGCTCACTTTTAGAATGTATAGATAAACAATACCCAGAACGTGAATCTGCTGCTTACAAAGATGCTTTAAATACAGCAGAGAAGGTGTTATCTACCCATTGGAAAGATGATACCAAACGCTTGCAAACCTTTTATACCCTTTGGGATCATGCTGAAGCTGCCAAACTCAAACTCGGACAAAAGCCACCACAAACCTTTACTCTTTCTGAGGATAAAATTTCTGACTTACTAAAGCAAACTGGAATTGACTACATCCCAAGTGAACAAAACTTTAATAAGTTTTCCGTCACCCTCAACAGTGAGCAATTTGAACGGGCAGCATTTTCAGTAATTAAAGAAGCAATTGGCATTGCGAAAGGACTGATGGAAAGCCGTCTGAATAACAAAAATGATAACCAAGAAAATTTTGATTCAGAAACACAAGATGATAACCAAGAAAATTTGGAGCTAGAAAAAGAAAAAGTTGATTGGTTGATTTTGTCTGGTAAAACTTGCAATCTCGACATAGTTCAACGCGAAATCTACCAAGAATTTAGCAAGTCCGATTACTTCATCTGGAATCCAGAGCGTATTACCTTTGCTCCAGAATTTACTAAGCTAGCTACCTCTGCTGGAGCTTGCTATGCTGAAAAAATGAGACAATTTGAATTTGGAACAGAAAAAGCTAAACCACTGCTGCGTAAGGGTTCCAATCAGCTGCGTATTGATGTTCAAAACTTATTTTATTATCTGCCCTGTAACTTTAAACGTAAAACCCAAGGTAGTTCTGATTTCTTAGACATATTTCAAGCCGGACAAGAGCTTTATCAAATCTCACCCAATGATAAGGTAGCAAAGGTTCGTAGTAAGTGGGAAGGCATACAATTGAGCAACATTATTTACCGTCAAGACTATGAGGGTGGGCAATTGCAACTTTGGGGTAGCTTCGATGGTAACAGTCTATTGCAGAAACTGAATATAAACGAAGCAACGTTACAGCAGAAAATTCAAATTCAGTTTGAAATTGATTCTACGCTCTATATCCAG
The DNA here is from genome assembly GCF_054786515.1 of Nostoc sp. UIC 10890. Lineage (NCBI taxonomy): Bacteria > Bacillati > Cyanobacteriota > Cyanophyceae > Nostocales > Nostocaceae > Nostoc > Nostoc sp. UIC 10890. Next base: position 7,147,590 of record NZ_JBSGKF010000001.1, on the reverse strand, counting down.
ATTCTACTTTGTCAAAAGGAACCTCATTATTTAATCGATGATCGTGATGGTGATGCCATTGATGTGACACAAGTAACAACAGCAACTAACGCAAATACAGAAATATCAGCACTATTTTCTTCAGAAAAATTGAATCATGGAGATATTGCTTTCAATGTGTTAGAGTCAAACGCTGTAGATCGGCCAAATGATTCTTCTTTAGTTTTTGAAGCTGCCAATGATAAGACTCAGTTCAAACAATTTCACTATAGCAGCGACAGCAAGCAACCGCCAGTAAAAGGTTTAATTAGCAAACCTTTTACTGAATTTCCAGAAAGCGGCAAGCATACATTTTATATCTATGACATAAATACCGAAACAAATCAGAAAAAGTGGCTTAGAATTGGTGAACTGAGCAAACCTTCTGAAATTATAAATTTACCTTGTCAATATCGCGTTAGTCTCGATGAAAAAGGTATTCTCCGATTACACGTGGGTGAAGTTCCATATTGGGAATCAGGCGATGAACAATGCCTCAAAGAAGAGGGATGGGTTTGCCGCACTGAATTGTATTTGCAACCTAACGAAGTTGATAAAGAGCGCGACCCGTTTTGCGGTGTACATTAAAGGATGTTTGTAAATTATCCATTTATACTAGCCTTGGTAATTGGAAGTCTCGCGCCACTTGTTCCACTTGGGGAAACCCCAAGACCGCAGTGGCTTGGCTACACAGACAAAACCCGCCTGCGCGGGTTTAAAACCTTTGATTTTTCCTTAGTCCGCACAGGTAGATTTCTCTGTGAGACGCTACGCGAACATATTTGTGGTGACGAATTACAGCGGTTCCCATTCAGATCCGTACAATATTACATCACCAGGTGTAGAGGCACGGTAGCTGTGCCCCTACGGGGGGTGTACCTCACGTAAACGAGAACCGCTATATATCGCCCAACAAGGGGCTTAAACCCCTTGTTTTAAAACATCCTCTTCACAAACGTCAAACTGGAGGTGATATTTATGCAGCACCTAAGTGAACTTTTGGTAATAGATAATTCTCAAATAGCTAAGTTTTTACGGTCTAGCTTGCACGGACTAGAAGCTTCTTTAAAAAAGACTCAGGAGCAATTTCCACAAGACCCTGGAACTGATATATGCGATAAAGTGCTGCAAGAACTCCAAAATCTTTTGCAACCATCTTCTTCTGATAACGCCACCAACCAAAGTCAGGACACACTTGCAATCCCAAAAGAACATTCTTCTTTGGAAGATACTCAGCACATCAAATCTGAACAGTTAAAATTAAGCTCTCTCCAGGATGCTTTTGATCCAGAAAAAGACAAAGACCTAATTAAATATTTAGGAAATTTCCAACTTCAGAATCTGCAAGATTCAGAGTTGTGGGAAAAAATTCAACATAAAATATTACGGCTTCCAAAAGAAATAGCTAACACTTGGAGACAAAGGGCTTTGAAACTCGCTCAAGAAGCTCAAGCTGAAGAGGATATATCAGAGAATCTACAACTTCCCTTCAGAAAAAATGAAGAGATTTACTCTGGGCTTAAAGGAAGCATCCAGGCTCAGGGCTTATCGTTATCTGAAAAGGCATCCTTAGATTTGCAAGTTTTACAGGGAAATAGATATGAGGATTTGTCTGAGGATCTGAAGTTACTAGCTTGTCTAGTATCTATTTGTATATATTTTGTTCATCGAGAACGAGATTTGCACCATGCTTTGGAAACTGTATATAAGTTTGATACCATGTCTTTTGATTCAAACCCTGAACAGCGCACGAAGTATATTGAAGCTCTCAAGGAACGCTTTCAGCGGACACTAAAAGCTGAGGAAAGTGGAGATTCATTAATGGTTTTAAAAGCTTGGATAAACATGGATGAGGCAATAAACTCTCTGGTGTTCGTGCCACCGGCTGATTCTGATTCATGGTGGGGCGAATTTAAGAAACAATCACGACGCATACTTATTGGAAAATCTAAAAAAGCAAAAGAAGAAGGTCATGATGTGCGAATTCAAGAATTATCAGGAGTATATGCTGATATTCACAATTTATCTTCGGGTTCTAACTTGGCATTGAAGGTTGGGGGTATTCCAGGAGAGGTACAGGCTTGTCTGCGAGTATATGCTCGAATTAACCAAGAAAAGTTTCTCGGAAGAGTTATATATCGCTCATCAAAATAGGGATGATGGAAAACTTTGGAACCTGAAGATGGTCTGTATGAATAAAGAAATATATTAACTGAGAAAAACTCGTACACTTTGATATTTTAGAGCTAGGCAATATCGGGTGGGTTGCTTGAACTACTAAAGTAGCGGCTAAGTTTATCTCCTGTTTGTTTGAGCGCACCTAATAAACTAGCGATAAACTGCTGTCGCTCAGTTGGGCTTTGAGGATAATCAGCTTTTCACCTTCGGGCACGAGAAGCTGGCCCAAGAAACTTGATTTAGCAGGAGCTACAGCAGCAAATCTTTTACGTTCTTTACGGGATAAAGCCTCTCAATGGTGGTATTTCCTGGAAAACCCCGAAGTTCCTCCTGATAACAATCAGGCTGAACGCTCGCTGCGTTTGGCTGTGACAAAACGTAAGGTTAGTGGTGGTGGGGCGTGAGTAGCAATGGATACTGTTGGCGAACTTAATAATTCACCGGAAAGTCTGAGAATTGCAGAGGCATGAAACCAGCAAGCACTTCAGTGATAAAAAAGATTCAAACCACACTTTCCATGTATTACACGGGGAGGGCGGTTAAGTGCGCGAAATTAGAACAAACACTAATTGAATGTGAAGCTTGCCAAAGAATACGAAGTGTTGTAACTGGAACATTACCTATATCCGGTCGCATCAGCAGGTTTACCCGCCTCCTGCACTTCATGAATGTAGCGCCACGCATCGGGTTGAGAGCCATCGAGATCGGTAAAGCCATAAACCTGTGCTAGTTGCCCACTGGAAAGCGATTGGCCATTCCAGCGCACCACTTGTGGATCACCAGCTAGATAAGCAACTGCACGCCCAACATAATGAGGCGTTTCAGAAATGATGAAGTGCGGTTCCTTTGCCGTTGCGTCCTGCCAGTTGGCTTCACTCACTCCAAAATGATCGAGCATGAGTTCCGAGCGCAACCAGCCCGGAGTCAGCGCTACGGCAGTACATTGATGCAGTTTAAGTTCTTGCGCCAATCCCCATGCCATGCGAATAACCGAGGTTTTAGCAAGGTCATAGAACAGTGAGAGCCGATAATTTTTATCGTTATATTCGGCAGTACCATCGGTAATTTCGACCACCAATCCACCGGGTTTCTGGATCAACAGCGGCAATGCAAAGTGGCTAGCGATCAGGTGGGTGTCGATTGCCAGTCTTAGCATTCGTAATCCTCGCTCCAAAGAAAGTTCCCACACGGGCTTGTTGAACTCCGCCAGATATTCTGCACCAATATCGTTGACCAGAACATCCAGACGACCCTGCTCCTGCTCAACACGAGCAACAAGCGCCTGTACTTGTTTTGGGTCTAAATGATCGACTAGAACAGCGATTCCTTTCCCACCTGCCTGGTTTACCAATTTTGCCGTTTCTTCGATTGTTTCAGGGCGGTTGTATTCCGATCGCACAGTAACAGTGGTGCGTCCGGTGACATAAACGGTTGCTCCTGCTGCACCAAGTTCCACAGCAATGCCACGACCTGCACCGCGTGTTGCCCCTACTACGAGCGCAATTTTATTCTTCAATAGCTGCATAATTGACCTCCTTAAATCCTGCGAGGTGGCTTAAAGAAATCGATGACTCTAAACCATCTTTATGCAGCATAAGCTGGACTTCATGACATCCCTTGTCATATTTAGGCAGTAAAGTAAAAAGTAGTTCCGATTGGTCTTGGGATAGTTATGCGTGCCGATCGCCTCCTCTCGATCCTGATGTTGTTACAGGTTCATCGTCAGCTAACGGCGCGGGATTTAGCAGAACGATTGGAGGTATCTGAGCGCACCATCCATCGTGACATGGATGCCCTCAGCAGTGCCGGAGTTCCGGTGATGGCAGAACGCGGTAAAGGGGGTGGTTGGAGTTTACTCGACAGCTATCAAACTACGCTGACAGGACTTAACTTGGCAGAGATTCAGGCGCTGTTTTTGCCAAAGCCCACACACCTGCTAGCCGATTTAGGCTGGAGTCAAGCATTTGAAGCGGCTCTGCTCAAACTTCTGGCAGCAATACCTGCCGCCAATCGTCAGCAAGCAGAAATGGTTAGCCAGCGGATTCATGTTGATCCAACAGGCTGGCATCGGTGGGACGAGGAAATGTCAGCATTTCCAATCTTGCAAACAGCAGTTTGGCAAGAGCGGCAAGTACATCTGAGCTATGAACGCAGTGATCGTAAGTGTGTGGAACGGTTAGTCAATCCACTTGGACTGGTTGCTAAAGGCAGTGTCTGGTATTTCGTTGCCTCGGTAGAGTCAGAGGTACGCTCTTACCGGATTTCACGAGTGCGGAATGCTATGCTTACAGATTACCCCTGTGTTCGTCCGGTTGAATTCAACTTAGCCGACTATTGGCAACAATCGATGGTTGAGTTCAAAGCCAATTTGCCTTACTATGGCGTGACGGTACGTGTTGCTCCAGAGGTTATGCCTCGGTTACGCTATGCCGGATACTTTGCCCGAATAGAACACATTGACTCGCCCAATGCCGATGGCTGGACTCGCGTCTGGCTGAGGTTTGATATAGAAGAAGCGGCTTGTGCTTATGTGCTGGGCTTTGGCGCACAGATGGAGGTAATTGAGCCATTAGAATTACGCGATCGCGTTTTGCAAGCGGCAAAAGAGGCGATATCACTCTATGCTGAACAATGAACAGGTGCATTGCGTTTCGATAACTGTGCGATCAGCCTAAAGGCATGGCTAACGCTTAGGCACCTACAGGTAATAAAATGCCCAGCCCCTGCGGGCTTGGTGCAGTCGCTTATGGGGGAAACCCCCAGACGCTCTCTACGAGACGCTACCGCGAACGCTTAGAGCGAGTCCGCGTACCCTTACAGGGAAGCAAGCTACGCGTAGCGTCTCGTAGAGAAGCTATGCCGCAGGCTTTACGCTGCGCTATCGCCCTACAGCCCTTTGGGCATCCTACGGCGGGCGTCTCCCCTTCTGCCAAAGGGAGAGGTTAGCACCAAGGGAGAAGACCGCGCTGCTTCACCGTAACAAATATATTTTGGCTCAACCCAAGGACTGAGGCAGTCGAGCGTAATATTTGATCCGCTCCCACCAAGGGACATCTTCATTGCCAGATGACGAGCAAGTGTATCGGGACATATAACAGAGAACCATGTAATCCATTTGGTTAGTCTTGGATGCCAGAATAACTTCTTACCACCAAATTTTGAGCGGATACAGTATTACCTTTATTTCAGCTTGGACTGGAAAAAGTTATGATTGACGATTTCAACAAGATGGCGAAGAAGTCCTACTGCCTGCCGGTCAAAGGAAATATCCGCTTAGATAACGGTGAAGCAATTTTAGAAACAGCGATCGCTTCTGTTGGTATTGTCCAGTTATATAACTACGTTGCAGCAGGAGCGATCGCATCTGGAAAACTCAAGCCGATTTTGCAAGAGTATGCACCGCCTGGATACCCTATTTCAGTTGTTTATCCTCAAAAACGTCATTTGTCTGCCAAAGTCCGTGTGTTTGTAGAGTTTCTCCAAGGGCTGATGGCACAGTTAAAGCAGATGGAGATTGTCGAGTAAACTAATGCCTTGGAGTAGCATCCCTAGCTACGACTGTATTCTTATCTGGGAGTAATACCAGAATTGCAGTAACGTTACTCCCCAAGAAGCAGTCAAAGTTTCACAGTCGATTCGATACTTAAATTAATCGATTATGGCTTTGCAGTGATTGGATTGCTAGTGGTAAAACAATTCATCTATGATGCTACTTTTTCTTTAAACTGTTTCCCAGCAGAGAATGCAGGCACTCTAGTTGCTGGAATTGTTATTGGCTCATTGGTTTTCGGATTACGCCCTTCCCGTTCTGAGCGATCGCGTCGCTCAAATGACCCAAACCCAATCAGCGTTACCTTTTCACCATTGGCTACAGCTTCGGTAACAACTGACAAAAAAGCACTGATTACTTCATCAGCTTGCTTTTTTGTGATGTTGGTCTTTGCTGCTACAGCATCCACTAGTTCACCTTTGTTCATAAATCACCCTGAAACATTGCCAGTATTGGAAATTTACTTTACCATTACTACCTTTTGTGAGGATAGGGGGAAAAGGACTAACAATCAAGAGCATACGAAAATTAACAATGCACTGCTACTGCTGTGTCGATTTGGCGTGATAGATAATTGTTATTTTGCCCCAAAACCGTGGTAGTTGGTTCTGACGCGCCAACTGAAAATCCGCGTGTTGAGGAAACGGCTCATGCGCCCTTGAGGGGCGCGTCGCCTTCACATATCGAAAGCACGTCAGAACTTGAAGAATTGCCTACGACAATGGACTGTACATCGCTGACGCTAGTGGAAGCTGTACAGGGTGAATCTGCTTTGTTGTTGGCTGAAAACCAGAATTGTGGTGTTGATCCAGAAATTCCTCATGAAGGTACTTTTTCCGCTGCGCCCGTCGCCCAAAATGAAAAATCTTTAATTTCTGCGATCGCTAATCAAACACAGGAGGAAGTAGAACAAAATAATTCCGCTTCGTTAATTTTCAATAATAACGAATTTACTACGTTTAAGTTTTTGCTCTAGCTAGTTTTGCCACGCTAGAAAGTTTCATGCACGGTTTTATAGCCGAGTCAGAGAGGTGACTTTCTGGCTTAGGCATCCAGTTAGGGAAATATTGCGAGTGTTGAGGTTTGATATCTAATATGATACCAACTTACTACTGAGGTTTTATGCTACTTTAATATAGCCATTTGCGAAATAATTGTGTTAGGCGCGGCATAATCACATAAGTGAGTAGGACGACACCGAGTCCTGTGCTAATCAGTTGACTAAGCAATACAGGCAACCCAGACAACAACGGTGCTAACAAACGATTGAGCTGAGGAAGAGTGAAGAACACTCCCAACCACGTCACTAACATCATTTTGTAGCGGGGTGGTGGCGACTTCATCGGCTTGTTTGAGAGAGTAAACCAAGTTTCCAATCCGGTCAGTGTTTGAAGGGCTTCCGGCTTTTGAATCAAGGGCTGCAATCGCTCAATCCACTCCCGCCTAACATCAGATTCTAGCCAGGTCTTGAGATTGTCGTAGCAATCGAACTTGAGAATGACCACGTACTCCGGATGGGTGTGATCCTGGGGTCGAATAGTGCTGACACCCAGATGCCCCTTGAATTTTCGTGCATCTGCCGCAATGCCATGAAACCATGCTTCGTAACCTTCCTCGCGCCCCGGTCTCACTACATGACAGATCACAGATGTGACTAAATAATTTTCTTCACTGCTATTAATCGCCGATGGTTCATCCAACATAAAATCTAACGTTATAGGTAATTTGATCTTTAAAAAAGAAAAACGGCTCTTACCTTGCCTGTACAGACCCTAAAACTGAAACGTCGTCCGAATGGTGCCAACAAAAATGGTGTCATTATTGCTGTTGTGATCGGGGTTGATAATGACGACCGCACCAGGAGTAATTGAGACATTATCGTTCACTTGCAATCGATATAAGGCTTCAAAATGCAATGAGGTGTTGCGATCTATTACCCCAAACTCATTGCTGATTACTTTGGGGGGTTGTCCAAAGACAAAGCCCAATAGATTGCCTTTTTTGCCCAAATCTGGGAATCCAAAATTAACAGCATAGTAAAAAATCTCAGCACTGGGATCATTGGGGATATCTTGTGCCGATGCTTGGAGATATCCTACCCATCCCCCTAATCTGAAGGTAGGGTTGACAAGCCAGGAAGCTGCAAGACTATAGCTATTCCCAACAATGTTTTTACTGGCTCCATTGAAGGGGTCATTGGTAATGGTACTACTTGTACTGATATCGAGCGCATTCAAAGAACGAGCATAGGTTAAGCCAAAACTTAAGGATTTCGTAGGTTTTAATGTCAGTTGTGCTAGGGCAGAGTAGGAACCATCAAATAATCCAGATCCCGCAGTCGGGTTGTTGGCTTCACTAGCAAGATAAACCAGTGCCAAATTGATGGCTGAGTTGAAGTTATAACTGATACCAATGCCTGTCCCACCTGTTTCTTCACGATAGATAGGGCTGCGAATCCCAAATGCAGAAATAGAACCTTTGCCATCACTTCCCAATAGAGGGTTAATAGTATCGACCACATCAAACAACGTACCTTGAGCGATCGCACTCACCTTAACAGCAGACCCGATGGAAAATTGATAATAGAGTTGATTGAGAATTAACTGATTACCTGTATCACTATCAAAACTGAGGCGAGCCATATTTGTGCCTGTGGCTTCCCTGAAGTTGGGAATATTGCCAGCCTGAAATCGAATTCTCAGTAAATCTTGCCCCGTAAAACTGGTGTTAAATATCAACCGCACGCGATCGCTAAAAATGATATTATCACCGACCTTACCCCTGGAGCCAGGTGTTTCTCCTGCTGGTACAGCTTTATCATCGCCAAATGCACCACTCACCGCAAAAACTACTTCTCCAGTAAATTTTGTTGTCGTCGAGAATTGCTGAGACTCGAATTGATCTGTGCGTGTTGCTAAGGAATCTACCCGTCCACGCAACATTGAGAGTTCTGCTGCAAATTCCTTTTGAAGTCTTTGCAAAATTTGTAAATCTTCTCTCTTAATCATATCTGCTGTCGTACTTTCTAGTAGCTGATTGAGCCGAGCGAGACAAGCATTCAACCCGACAGCAAATTCATAGCGAGTGATTGAGCGTAGACGCAAAGCGGCTTGTCGTAAGACATTGCCTTGAAATTTTTGATCGGGATAACCAGCAATGCAGTCGTAGCGATCAACTAATGCTTGTAATGCTTGTAATACCCAATCTGTAGGCTGCACATCAGTAAGCTGATTCACAGATGTGACTTGCTCGGGCAACGTATCTTCGGCAGTAGCAGACTTAGAAAGGCATTGCTGAGTAAGGCATACTCCAAAGATCAGAGATGACGAGAGAATTAATTGAGAAAAAAGTTTCATTGAGAACAACCACCTTAGAGACACCAGATTGTTCGGCAATTTTTTACTAAGAAGTAGTTGTCACCGCTATGTTTCAAGTAAAGTTGATAACCTCGCGATGACAATACCAACTCAGTTACACACGAGTTAAAATAGACGCTTTCTCATTATTTACTGGGAGATCCAGCACTTGAGTTTGCTGCATAGCTGGTCATCAGGTTTTTGTAGTCAGGAATAAACCTTGCTAAAAGACTACCTAGCCCTTCAATATCGTTACGCCAGTCACGGTGCAATTCACACACAACGCTAAACCAATTGACCAATTGAACTCCAGCACGAGACATTCGATCCCAAGCTGCATAGCGACAGGCTTCATCAAAGGTTCCAGAGGCATCGGTGACAACAAAAACGTCATAACCTGCCTCCAATGCCGAAAGCGCACAAAAAGTAACACATACATCGGTGACAATTCCGGCAATGATTAATTGCTTTTTGCCTGTGGCTTCTACTGCTTTCACAAAGTCCTCGTTGTCCCAAGCGTTGATCTGTCCGGGGCGGGGAATAAAGGGAGCATCGGGAAACTTCTCTTTCAGTTCAGGGATGATGACACCATTGGGGCCATCCTCAAAGCTAGTTGTCAAAACTGTAGGCAGGTTAAAAAACTTGGCTGCACTTGCCAGTGCTAACACATTATTTTTGAAGTCGGCTGCACTAATATCACGCACAAGTGAGAACAGTCCAGTTTGGTGATCGACCAGCAGCACCGCAGCATTATTTTTGTCTAATCGGTTGTACTTGAATGTAGACATGAGTTATTGATCCTAATTTGAGTTATTGGGAATGAAGAATTGCAGAATGCTCTAAATAGCTTATGGCGTAAGCTGTTGCGAGATGGACTTGATTAAGAGCGCCTTCAAGTACTCGCCTGCTGCAATGAAATCGTCGAAGACGTTCTGCTTGTTCTGACGACGACCCGCTTCGTGCCATGCCTTGCCATATTCGGAGCCGCCGCGAATGTTGGAGATCGCCGCGTTTGCCGCTTCTAAAATTGCTTTATTGTTCTCTGACATCTGAATCTCTCCTCTGTTCAAAGCAAAAAAGTGGTGTGAGTTGTTATGCTGTTGCCCCTCACTGGTTTACTTCTAGGAACTGGTCAACGGCTTACATTGAATCGCCTTCACATTTCGCAGATAGTTCAACTGTGGCTCGAAGTCAGTCGGACAGAAGACATAAACATTGTCCTGAGATCGGCTGATGACCAAACGGTAGCTGGGTGGAATCCCTTCAGAACCTTCGATCGCTTCAATTCTGGGAATCACTTGTGAACTGACTTGAGCCAGGGATGGAAAATTGAACAGTAGGAGTACGCCGAACAGAATTGTAATTGCGATTGTGGTTGTAGTTGTGATTTTGATTGAAAGAATCTTTCGGTTCATGAGAAATCTCCTGTGGCTTATGGTTGTGTAATGTTCTGTTGTTTCCAGGGAAGCGGCGATCGATAGGGGTTTTCGTGCATATCCAGGACTTTCCAGGTGGTTGGATTGACTCGCCCTGTAACTGGAATTCTGTATCGTCTCTGGAGATCGCGTACCGCAGACGTTGTGACCGCACCAAAGATGCCATCGACGATCGCCCCTCTTGGATTGCCTAACCTCACACCTGCGGCTCCTAAAAAGCCATTGTCTTGAAGAATGCGCTGTAACAATTGCACGTTTCTGCCGCGATCGCCTTGGCGTAAGGTAGGTAAGGTTAAATCAGTGTAGGCAGTGGCGAGCAGAATGGGGGAGGTTTGTTGTGGAGGAACGCAGCAGCGCTTCGCTATCGCGGGATGAGTGAATGAACCTCCAAGTAATCCTGTTGCGATCGTTAGTACTCCGAAAATGAGTTGAGGTTTCATGATTGCCCTCCTGATGGAGATTGGTTTTATTTCGCATCAATTTGCGTCGGAGTGATTACTCCACTCGCTTTGAGACCTGCAACGAGGTAACGCTTGCTGATGAAATGCAGCGATTTCTTTTCGACCCTTGAGATGTGTGTCCTCTAACGTGAGGAAATCGGCAGTTTTGCTGAACGGGGCAGCAAAGCCTTCCCCGCTACCTCGATTCCAAGCATCAATGGTAAAGGAAAGCACGGATTGCCGACTCGTCAGCATTAGTGGTGGTTTGAGCTGTTTGTGAATTCACACTCTTGAGTTCTCCTTTTAAGTAATAGACCAGTTTTCGAGCAGCATAAATTGTGTTATTAACGCTTGCAAAACTCACGGAACAATTGCAGTCACGCGAATTTCAATCCGCATCGTGGGTAATCCAAGCGCCGCGACTCCTACCTGTGTCCAGATTGGAGCGTGGTTCGGCATATAATGACGAAATAGCTTGGACATCACTTCGTTAACCTCCGGGGGGAACCCGCCAACATGGTAAGAATTAACGTGAACCACATGCTCCCAACCCGCACCAGCCGTCGCCAAGGTTTGCTCGACGTTCCGGAACGCCTGAGCAATCTCGTCTGCAAGCGATTCGGTAATTTGCAGATTGTCATCCCAGCCGCCTTGCCCTGATATCTCCACTCGATTATCAATTTTTACTGCTTGTGAGTAATGCAATTGATTTAACAGATATTCCCCATAACCAGGGGTAACAAAAAACTTTGGCTTATTCATGGTGTTCCTCATGTAGTACGTTTGACTCTATCTCGCGTTGCTGAAACGAGTTTGTTTCGGCATCATCCGATTCAGACCCTAATGTTCAGAATTCACTTGCCATGTAATCACAATGATTTCTGCAAACAGTAAGACAACTATTAGGCGCGAAAACGCTTGTAAAATGGCTCCCATTGCCCAGTTCTGACTCTGAACTTCCCAGAGCATCCAAACAATATTGAATCCAATCACCAACCAGGGTAGAATTACCGCTGAATTCCGCCTGCGATAGAAGCGGATCGCTGTCTCACGCCAAAATGGAAAGGTACTGAGAATACAAGCGATGTAGGACGCTCCTGCACTAATGAACAAGCTTGTTTGAAGACCCGAAGGCAGGTTTGGGTATCCAAGCGCGATCGCCGTCAAACAAACTCCGAGCGCAAGATACAGGAAAGTAAACAAAGTAAATCGTTTCATTTTTTCTCTTTCCAATAAAGCTTATTCTCTGTACCACACACGCACACATTGAAAGCAATTGATTGCAAGACCCTGACTGATCATCACTGGGTGGAAAGCATTACTGGTCGTCACTCCGTAGACATCATCACTTGTGCCTTCAATCCGATCGGGTAGAACAACAGTTTCAACATTGATCACCTGTATCGTTGTACTTGCGATCCACTGATTTACAGCACTAACAACATCAGAGAAGGATTCGTAATCGGAAGCTCCGCCGAAGGGACCCCGCTCAGTAATCCGAGGCGCAAAATCTTTGTACTTAATCATTTGATTCACCACTTTAAAACTGTAGAGTTGAGCATCAATTCAAGTAGTGGGCATCGTCCCCCATTTTTAAAGCCTTTCACGATAAAGCTTTGTGGGCAGTGCTAGCCCTACGAGATATATTCCAAAACTTAAGCCAACCTTGCCAGCAAACCGCTAAGAACAAAGGCAAAAGCATGAAAGCTGATATGGGCTAACATTGCAGCTTCTAGCGAATATTGCCAAAAGAGCCAGCCAAACGCAGTCCCCGCAATCCCATTCAGTAACAACGCCCGAATAATCACAACTGGAGTGAGGGGAACGATCGCGGCAGTCGCTGGCAGGTGTAGTAGTCCAAATACCAACGCGGCTAGAACGATCGCACCCTGGTAAATCCCTTGACTTGGCAACATAACGCCTTGTTTTAGCCCTTTCCACGCGATCCAAACAAGCAGCGACATTAAACCCCAGCGCATCAAAATTTCCTCAGTGATGCCGCCATAGAACATTGCTGTAAGCAAATTCAACCAACTTGGCTCTGTATTATTGGCTGCCCGTAGCGCTTCAGGTAGGACAGGTTGCATCAACTGATCGAGCAACAAGAGAATGATCGCCGCCGCTGCACCCACACCCAAGCTCCACTTCATCTCAACGGCAAAAGATGGAGACTTAGCAGTGTGAAACACCCAATGATCAATCAAATGGGAGCTTAATCCAACACGATAGGCACAAGCAATTCCGATCAGAATGCTGATTGCCAGTAGAACTGTAAGCTGTAGTCCTTGCAGAAGCATTAAAATCCGCAGTGGAGGCACTTTTTCCAGTGTTTCTGGAGACAGTTTCGCCAACTGTTGCTCAATTAATGGAGCCGACGTAATCGTAACCATCGCAATTCCTGCAATGCCCAATACAAATAAAATCCCGAATTGTTTCAGAATTGCCATTGGTTTAACCTCCAGATGATCCGTCCTATCAGCCCATGCCAGCAGCTACCATCACCGAAATTGTGGGCAAGTTGAAAACGACGTGAACAATGACAGCAGTCCAGACCGAGCCGCTGCGGCGGAAGACCTCGGCAGTGGCGAGACCCGCGACTACGGCTGCGGGAAAGACGATGTTGGTATTGAGCCGAGATATAAGTAAAAACCTGCAAGATGGTCTCGAAACTCATACTATATATAGGGTTCAGCCATTTTTTAAGTAAAATTGGCAGGATAACGTAAATCTTGGGTATGTATCGCAACAAAAACTAGAGTATTTATTAATTTTATTTACAGCAAGGACTTTGAGTATCCTTCGCAATGGATTGTCTGTAACTATTACAGGCAAAGGATTATAGCCCAAAATATTAGCCTTCTACCACAGAGTATTTATTAAACTCTTGGGTTGGCGAAAAGCAATTATTGACCCTCAGACTGCAAGTATCTTCAGGCAAAATCCTACTTTCGCTTAAAAAATGTTCAAACTTATATACAGCAGGGCTTTTCAGACCATCTTGCTGTTTTTTACTTGTATCTCGGCTCAATACCTAGATAAGGCCATTACAAATGCCTTAGATGCTGTAACTAAAAAAGACATTATTGGATGGTTCACGCACTGCTGTTACTATATTGCACCCAACTGAGAACCGCTATAAGTTTGGGACAAGCGCGTACAATGAAACCTACTTTGGCACGGTGATACCCTTAGCTACTATGAACTTTACGCCGTAGTAAACTTATTATACCTATACAAGATATCAAAGCTACAACATTTGATGGTTCAGGAACAGTTGGTGTTTTCTGTGTATCTAAGAAATTGGCCATATCTTCACCAATGATTTGATGTACACGACGAGTAGGATGAATCTCGTCGAAGTAATAATAATTATCAGGTGTTGAACAACCAGGCTCTAACCCCCCAGTTGTGTATAAAAGTTTGCAGGCATCATTTATATTGGTAAAACCAAATGTCGCTGGGGTAGAGCGAATTTTGTTGCTAATTGCAACATGGTCATACAGTGCAACTTCGACACCTAATTGCTTATTCAGGGTATCGAGTTGACCGGGAAGACTTTTATTGATAACATCTCTAAACTTAGCTGCCTCTTCTGAGTATTGCTCAAAAAGTGGTAATGCAGCTAAATCTGTAGAATTTACAACAAAAAACTGTTCTGCACCTAGCACTGCAAGTTGTGATATTCCAGAAACAATATTGTTAACAGCAGCATCAGCTAATACATCGACCGAACCAGTCTGATTATTAAAAAACCTTTCTAATAAGTCATTTGTAGATATAAAAATGAAGTATAATCCCTTAGAATCTGGCACGCGATTAACTTCTGCTTTATATTCTTCGATTTGACCGAATAAACCAGTATTTTGATATTTATCAAGCCAAGTACTTAAATTGCCATTACCGCTTTTTGCACCACCCACAGCATAATCTGTTAATTGTAATTTTTTTTGTTTTGCTAGTACCTCAACTGATGTTAAGCCGGGATTATTTGTCCATCGACCATCAGAGTCATACACGTCTACTTGGGGGAATATAAATGCTCCAGGCACCCCAGAGTTAACTGCTGCTGTTGTAATCCGAAGTGCTGCCCCATTATCTGAATAGCTATCACCAAAACCATAAATACGAGAAATAGAGTTGAAAGAAGCAGCATAAGCATTATTAACACTTACACACAAAAAAGCCGCACTACTTACTGTGGCAGTAACAAATGTCTTGAAAGTTGTATTTTTCAGCATAGATCAATGCATTTCCCAATATCTAAAATTATGTTCAAAGGTGTAACCTTTACTTTTAATTCACTATGCTTATTCATGGTGTTCCTCTGTTCAGTAACGATTGTCGATAAGCGAGGTGAAATCGTAGTAAAAGCGAAAAAATTCACGGCTTTACAGCAATTCTTGATTATCACTCGGCGGACTTTCTGCTTTGCAAGAATACATCCTGACTTTTGCAGATGATTTACGCCGCGCTGCTGGTTTCATCCTTGACCTCGGTTTTGATAACGAAAGCCCTTAACTCGACAATATTATCGCCGCGAAAGCGCCAGACATCGCAGTACGAGTAATCAGCCGCTTTCCCGTCTTCGTCCTTCATGGTGATGTCGCCGAGTGCCGTGACGAAATCACCCTCAGCGATTAAGTTAGCGACCCTAAACTTTGGCGGCTCTATGTATGTCATTGCCATCCATTGGCGAACGGCTTCTTTTCCTTTAAGGGTCTTGTCACCTACAAATGTCCATTCCATGTCGTCGGCGCAGAACGACAAGAATCCTTCATTGTTGCCTTGGGCGATCGCCGCGTTTGCCTCTTCTAAGATGGCTTTATTTTTGTCTGACATTTGAATTTCTCCTCTATTCAAGTTGTCTTTGTTTTAACCAACTTGAGTTTAATAAGTTCCAACACTCAACTTTGACTATGCTCCAGCGCAACTCGATCCCAATGTCCTAAATTGGCTGCTGCTTCATAGGTGCTTTGGAAAAAGGCAAGGAGCATTGCATCTGGATCGTCAGCTTGTCTCACGGCTTCATAGGGTAGGATAAACTCTTGCATCTCTGAGCTGTAAAAAGCTTCTGTGGGTTGGATCGGGTAATCACAGAAACCTTCCGGTGTAGGGTAAGCGTAAGCGTAAAAAACAGGCTCCACAATTGACCCACCCCCTGGCCAAAAACCACAGCTACTGACTTCGTGTGAATAGGCTTCTCGTGTGACCCAATCTGCCATATTCGGAACTCCTCCTGGGTGTTCTGGCGCACGACGACCAGAGAAACGAGTCACAGCAAGATCAAAGCTGCCCCAAAAAAAATGTACAGGGCTGGATTTACCAATAAACTGGGAACGGAATAAGGTCATGACCCGATCGACTTGCACAAGAATTTGCCAGAATCGTTGTGCATATTCTGGATCATAAGCTGCGTGTTGATAGTCCTGATCGAACGGGATGGGTTCTGACACTTCTTGCGGCATTGTCCAGATTCGGACTTCGATGCCGATGTCGCTCAATGTAGTTAGCACCATTTGGTAAAAATCTGCCACAGAGCGAGGAGCCAGTGCAATTCTTTTAGTAATGCCGTCGCTAGTGTCGATTTGTAGTTGATGGTCGAGAAAATCAAAGCTAATTTGAAAGTTACGAGTTCCGCAAGGGATTGAAGCGGTTGTTAGTCCACGCGGTGTGACATAAAGAGTAGATTGCCACCAGTGATTGAGTTTAGGTACCAGTGCCAACCGGATTTTACCGATGACTTGCGTCCATAGATGGAGAGTTGCATAGGTATCCTGCCAAGCTGCTAAGGGCAAACTGGGCCAAACGATGTCAATGGGAGTACTTTGATTAGAAACAGCCATAAAAATCACCCACAGGAGGAGAATATGTTGAAGAAATGAGAAGGAAATCTAGATGAAATCAGAATCGCTATCAATAGTCTTTTCCCTGTTCATCTGCAAAACACCATAACCACTGCTCCCCCAATTCAGCCGAACTAACCACTGCATGATTGGTTGCTTCATAATGACGACGAGCATGTTGATGCTTAGAAGAATCGCAGCACAGCATTTTGCCACAGGTTTGGCAAATCCGCAGGTGTACCCAGCGGCTATTTATTTTAATGCACTCTTCACAACGAAATACGGGATAGGCTGCTTTAGAAATCAGGTTTTCCACAGTTAGATTGTTGAGATGTTCGCAGGTCATAGTTTTTTGGTATCCCTGGTAGAAGACAACGGTGAACAGAATGATTGAGGCTGATGTGAAATCTGAAATTAGGGGCGCGTCCTTCTCCTGGGCGTAGTCGCCGAATCACCCCGTTGCCGCTTGTGCAAAATTCACAAAACAATTGCAGTAACGCGAATTTGAATCCCCTAACAGTGAGATTTGCATGAATCAGACTGGTGCATAAATCGTTTCGTCTTCTTTGCGCCAAGCTGGATCAACTAGACAAACGAAAACAATAGGTTTGTTGCCGTAGTTGTGAAGGAACTGGATTGCATTTGGAGGAATGTAAACCGCATCGCCTGGTTCAATGCGACGAACTTCACTGTTGATCGACATTTCTCCAACACCGCTAATGATGTAATAAACCTCAGAAGTCTTTAGAGAATGGGGAATCGAAGTTTTGCCAACAGGTAAGATCGCATACGCCAAACTGTAACGCAAGTTGATGTCTTGTTTGTCAGGATGAAGCAGTTCGCGCAGAACAGTTCCATCTCCAGCGATAATTTCTTCACAGTCGTTTAGTTTTTGGATCAGCATAAGTTTAGGCTTGCAATTACACAATCGGAGCAAGTTCAAAATCTGTAAATTTTGGAGGAGAAATTTGCCTGTTCCACGCGCCGTTGAATTACGTACTGATGGGGTGAAATCCCCATCGTTCGCTTAAACAAACTTGCACAGTAAGTCGGGCTGATGTTAACTACACTTGCTAGTTCGGCTAAGGATAAATCACGATTCAGATGAGCATGAATGTAATCGATCGCCTGCTGCAATTGGCTGTAAGTTAAGCTTCTATTCTCAGGGTAAGACGCTCAGTCTCTAGTAAAAGCTTGTGCAGATGTAGTAGTTTGATTCGTAACTGACTCAAGCGTTGATGTTGACTCATTTGATATTGAGATGGGTTAAGCATGAATCCGTCCCATCCTTCCTGCCTGGTAGTCGTCGATCGCTTGGGTAATTTCAGCTTCAGTGTTCATGACAAATGGCCCGTAGCGCACGACTGGTTCGTTAAGGGGTACACCTGCAATCAGCAGAAGATCTAAAGGACGCTGAACATCAGCAGGGTTGGAGATCGCCACATCTTCTCCATCTTGAGAAAAGAGCACCATCTGCCCATCATCACCAGGCGCTGGCTCTGTCCCAAACAACCCAGACCCCTCCAGTACATAGACAAAGGCGTTGTACTCTTTTGGTACAGGCTGGATCATCGTTGCCCCTGGTTGCAGTGTGAAGTGGAGGTAGGTTATCGGCGTGCGCGTCTGAATTACGGCTTTTGCCCCTAACGATTCTCCCGCAATCACCCGCACCGTCACAGACCTATCTTCGGTTTGAGCTACCGGAATGTTAGCCGCTGGAATTTCCTGATAGCGGGGCGGCATCATTTTGTCTCGTTGTGGCAGATTGACCCATAGTTGAATGCCGTGGAGCCGTCCACCAGTTTGGGTAAACATTGACTCCGGCATCTCGGAATGCACGATCCCGGCACCTGCTGTCATCCACTGGACATCACCCGGATTTAGTAGCCCGGCGTGTCCCGCAGAATCTTTGTGTTCTAACCGTCCATCCAAGACATAGCTGACGGTTTCAAAGCCCCGGTGCGGATGATCGGGTGCACCTTTTACTTGACCCGGCTTTAGATTAATCGGCCCCAACTCGTCGAGGAGGAGAAACGGGTCAAATTCAGAGAAGCTACTTTTGGGAAAGGGGCGACGTACAAGAAAGCCAGCCCCTTCAAGTGTTTCAACACTGTTGATTACTCCGGCAACGGTTCGAGACGTTTGAGTGGGGACAGTCATAGAATTGCCTCTTCGGAACTAGACAAATATGTGTATCATTTGAGCCTGACTCAACGGGGTGAATCACAGAGTTTTTTCACAAGCCAGAAATGCAGCAGATCACTGATTATTCCTGCTGAAGAAAGTTGAGTAACAGGGGATTGATCTGATCGGCGTGAGTCCAGTTAATGGCGTGCGGGCCGCCGGGAATGACAACCAGCCTGAGTGTTGATCGCCCAGCGCAGAATGACGAACAGGTAGGGAGCGGCAATCGATCGTTTGCCAGTGAGCCAGTTTCGTCCGTCGAGATAACCGAGGATAGCGACGTTTTCAGTGAGTGAAAAGTGATCGTACTTGCCTCTACTTCGTTATCGTCAACGAACTTCCCTTGCTATAATGCGTTCCCACAGCAGCTCAAAAACCGCTTCAACACCATCACTCAAGACTGGCGGCGTCACGAGCGTTAGTCGGCTCTCATTAAGAGTAAAGGTGCGAACTAACGTTGTATCAACGCGATTAGGAATTGATGCAATTTTGATCTGGTGAGTTACTGTGTTGCCACTCAACGTATAAGTTCCAGCGTAAGCATTGAATGTTGTAAATGCTCGAGCAAGCTCTTCCATGGGTAAAGATTGCATCTGGGGAGTCAGCGGTGATCTGACCTCCTGACTCAGCGGTGAGCGATCGCTCCTAGAAAACATCACCATCATGTGACCATCCGATGTGTAAGTGATGTAGCCAACCGGATGAGTTCCATACACGTCTGGAGTAACCGTTCCATCAGCGTAAATGGCAGTTGCAGAAATTAACTTCCAAATGCCAATTAGCAGATTGTTCTGGATTGATGGTGTAGACATAATGTGCAACCATTGCTTGATGATTCTCCGCTAGAGAGTAGCGGGTTTCAATACAAAATCAAACTCAGTCGTGTAAAACGGTTTACTTTGATTGTGTGCCTTGAGTTCGTCTGGTGCTTCGTGCTTTTGCAATTGAACGACCGCCGATCGCACTGCAAAGGTTGTATCTGAATCCAGGTGAGGATCGCCAGCAATAAAAATTTGTGTTGTCAGTGGAGTATACTCCAGAGCACTAAGTTTGAAATGGATGTGAGCCGCCCGCCAGGGATGCCGTCCCAAGAGTCCCAGCAACTCGCCACATGGACCACTGCTTGGCACTTTGTAACCTAGTGGCACGACGGTTTCAAACATATACTTTCCACTCTCGTTTGTTTTGAAACGCCCGCGAAAACTCCCCAACGGCTGAGATGGCTCTTGGATGTCATACAATCCTTTGGAATTGGGTTGCCAAACGTCAATCAGAGCATTGGCGATCGGTTGACCGTTCAAATCTAAAACTCTGCCTGACAGGAAAAGCGAATCTCCTTCTGTATCACTACCCAAGCGATCGCCCATCTGTCGTTCTGGTGCATTCGGCACATACAAGGGTCCTTCTAAATTGCTTTCTGTGCCGCGATGAGCATCGCCCAGCAGTTCTACCAACTCTGAGATTCCGAGTAGATCGGTTAACGCCTGCATTTCTCCAGCGGGAATTTCCTGAGTGTGATGACTGACCCGGTTGAGAAAATTACGCCCCTGCTGCAATTCTGATTCAGTCAGATTCACCTCACGCACAAAGTCATGCAAATGTTGAACGAAGCTGGTGTAAATTTCATGGAGTCGCGGGTGAGATTTGCCGCGATCGCCATGATTAATGACGGCTTCAGTGATAGTGTCAAGTGCGATTTTCTGCACATCAAACTCCTTTTTAGTTACGTAATTAATGATGGTTGTTTTACGGTGAATATTTTGGCTTATAGTCTGTGTCCTAATCTAATTGGCTACAGCTATACCAGTGCAACTTTGCCTGCAAGTGTTGTCATCTCGCACTGTCGTTCGACTACTGCGCTACAAACCCACCATCTACCATCAACGTTTCACCTGTTATGAACGATGCCATCTCAGATGATAAAAACAGGACTGCATTTGCAACTTCAAGCGGTGTTCCAACCCGTCCGATCGGGTGAAGTCCTGCCATGTAAGCTTTGGCTTCATCCTGCCCACCTGTAGCTGCTTCAAACATATCTGTTTCGATAGCTGCTGGTGCAACGACATTGATGCGAATCCCCGCTTTGGCATATTGGAGCGCAGCAGCTTTTGTTAAGCCTACTACCGCATGTTTACTCGCGGTGTAGAGGGGTACGCTAGGAAGTGCAACTACTCCATTTGCAGATGCCGTATTGACGATTGAACCACTTCCCTGCTTCAACATCTGAGCGATTTCATATTTCATCGACAACCAAACGCCTTTGACATTGACGTTCATAATGCGATCGTATTCAGCTTCTGTTTGCTCAATCAATGAGGGATTTTCGCCGACAGTTCCTGCATTGTTAAAGGCAATATCTAACCGACCAAAAACGCTAACCGCTTTATCAAGCATTGCTTGAACATCGGCTTCTTTCGTAACATCTGCTTGTACAAAAATCGCCTCTCCGCCAGCTTCCTTGATCAATCGAACCGTTTCTTCCCCTTCATCCATTCGACGACCAACTACCACCACCTTTGCTTGGTGTTTGGCATAAGCGATCGCAGTTTCTCTGCCAATTCCCGACGTTCCCCCAGTGACTAACGCCACTTTATCTTGCAGTATCATCCTGTTTCTCCTAATTTCAATCAAAATTGACCTTCAGCACACAATCAAACTCCGATCCGTTTAGCAATTACCAACGCCGTAAAGCTGGTCTAATTTTCTGTAAACTTCAGCACAATTTTGCCCCGTGTTCCTCCCTTCTCTAGACGCTGATGTGCCAGAACGACCTGATCCCAAGAAAATACTGAATCAATCACTGGGCGAAGCTGATGACGCTCGATGAGTTTTGTCAAAGCCTCTAATTTTGCTCGGTACTGGGGTGAAAAAACAAAATGAATCGTCAGATTCTTACCCCATGCTTCAAGAAGCGATTGCGGTATTGCAATGTCTACAATGCTTGTAAGCCTACCAAAGGGACGAATGATTTCTAAACTACGCTGAATTGTTTCTTTGCCAATCGTATCTAGAACTAAATCCACACCCAGTCCATTTGTTTCTTGACGAATGACTTCTACGTAATCTTCATTTTTGTAATCAATCACCCGATCTGCGCCCAGTTCTGTCACGAAATCTCGGTTTCTAGAACTACACGTCGCAAAAACGTATGCCCCTATCGCTTTGGCGAGTTGAACTGCGATCGAACCCACTCCACCCGCACCCGCATGGATGAGAACTGTTTCACCAACTTGTAGATTGCCCCTAGTCACTAGACAATCCCAAGCAGTTCCGCCTGCAAGCGGAAAAGAAGCTGCTTCAATGTGCGATAGATTTGCAGGTTTCAATGCAACAATCGCTGCATCAGCCACATGATACTGAGCGTAGCTACCGAATTCTCCGAAAATTTGCGGCGAGTAGTACACGTTGTCTCCCACCTTGAAATCAGTCACAGCTTCGCCAATTGCCTCAATCACCCCTGAAACATCGACTCCAAGGATGGCGGGTAATTGAACCAGTTCCTTGTAATCACCACGACGAGTTTGGTAATCGACCGGGTTAATCGAGGTTGCACAAACTCTGACTAACACCTGATTCGCCTTCAGTGTTGGTGTGGGAACAGTTTGAATCTCAAACTTCTCAGCATCACCAAACGCAGTTAATACGGCTGCTTTCATAGATTCCATCTGTGCCAACTCTCCTTGATTTAGAATAAACAGTGACGGATTTCAATACCATTCAGCGTAGGTAAGTTCTCCCTAACTACCGCGTGTAGAGTATAAATTGACAGACTTTGGCTCTCGCTTCGTTGAAATTCTGGATGTTATCGACAACTTGGAGAAATATCGTCAAAATCGGTGCTAAATCCTTGAGGTAGGGATTTTGATGCGTGAGTTGAAACGTAACCTAACCGTCTGTTTGTTCTGCTCAAGTTTAGCCGTCATCCGTTCCACACCTCACATCACCCAAAACGCCCAACGGCTCAAATCAGCGGCGGCAAAGAAACTCGAACGCAGCACTAGCATCAAGTTCACTCTGAGGACGACCTGTGATAAAGACATAAGCACCTTCGGCGACAAATCGCTTAGCAGTGGCAAGTCCGATGCCGCTGGTGCCACCAGTGACGAGTGCAACTTTTTCTGAGAGTTTTTGAGAAATCATGGTGTCCTCTGAATTTCTTTGAATAAGGCAGAAATGAAACCATTATGTTGCTAGTCCCGTCCTGCCACAACAATCTTTTCGGCTAAACCAATCGGGTTAGAAAACATCACCTCATGGCTACCGGGCATTTGCACGAACCGAAATTGCCCTAAGCGGCTAGACATCCTGGGGTGCCATCCCCACTCGCCTTGAGGTAAAGCAGTGTCTTCTGTACAGTAGAGGTAACTTTTAGGAATGGGCAGCGAGTAAAACTGCTTCAAGTCCAGCTTGTCAACCCACGGTTGATACGGTTCAGGGGATAGTTGTGCGTAACTTGATCGAGCCAAATCGAGGTCAGCATCGTTGAGAAACGCTTCTCGCCACATCTCAAAAGGTATGACCATGATCTGATCGCTTGATTCCCTAACTAGCTCGTCGGGTAATGTTTGAAGATGCGGTGGAACGTTATCTCTAAGGCTTTCTCCATCGTTGAGGACAAAGGCATTGAAGAAGATGAGCCGTCGAATGCGATCGGGAATCGCTTCAGCAACTTTCGCAATGATTGTTCCGGCAAAACTATGACCTAAGAGAACAATATCGGTTAAGTCTTTGCTCACAATGTAATCAACGATCGATTGGGTGCATTGAGCATGGTTAACATTTTTATCTACGCCTTTCCCATGACCCGCGATCGTAGGAGCAAACGCCAGATGTCCTTTTGCTTCTAAATGTTCAACGACTGCTTCCCAAGCAGAACCATCATGCCAGGAGCCGTGAACTAAGACAAAAATTGACATAGAATTCCTCTAGTTGCGATCTGAAAATTAAGCCTATTTGTTCTCTCTTGAAATGGATCGGTTCGCTGTGAGTCCATCATCAAAAATCAAAAAACTGTATATCCGCTTTTGAGCATTGCCGATCGACTACTGCGCTACATACCCACCATCTACCATCAACGTTTCACCTGTTACGAATGATGCCATCTCAGATGATAGAAACAGGACTGCATTGGCAACTTCAAGCGGTGTGCCAGCTCGTCCGATCGGGTGAAGTCCTGCCAAGTAAGCTTTGGCTTCATCTGTAGCGGCTTCAAACATATCTGTTTTGATTGACCCTGGTGCAACGCCATTAATGCGAATACCCGCTTTGGCATATTGGAGTGCAGCAGCTTTTGTTAAACCTACTACCGCATGTTTACTCGCGGTGTAGAGGAGTATGTTAGGAAGTGCAACGACTCCAACCGCAGATGCCATATTGACGATGCACGTAGTGCCGCCAGAGGCGATCGCACCACTTCCCTGTTTCAACATCTGAGCAATTTCATGCTTCATCGACAACCAAACACCTTTGACATTGACGTTCATCGTGCGATCGTATTCCGCTTCTGTTTGCTCAATCAATGAGGGATTTTCGCCGACAGTTCCGGCATTATTAAAGGCAATATCTAACCGACCAAAAACGTCAACCGTTTTATCAACCATTGCTTTAACATCGGCTTCTTTCGTGACATCTGCTTGCACAAAAATCGCCTCTCCGCTAGCTTCCTGAATCAATCGAACCGTTTCTTCACCTTCATCAATTCGACGACCAACCACCACCACCTTTGCTTGTTGTTGGGCATAAGCGATCGCGGTAGCTTTACCAATGCCCGATGTCCCTCCCGTCACTAAAGCAACCTTGTCTTTAAGCATCATGATAGTTACCTCTTGTTGTGAATGGTTATGTTACTTGCGTCAAAAACTCAATGGGCAGCAATACGTGTAGGAGCCAGCAACAAGAAGCGCCTCGATCTATAACCAGGATGAGTAACGATTCTGGTTGTAGGAGCCGGGTTTGAGCATTGCTCTAATTCACACGATGAATTCGATGCCGTACTTGGGTGCTACTGCCAAAATTCACTCGATCGCTTCGGGAGTAGCTGGGCGGGCGCGTCCGGGTATTGATGTTTGCTGGCTCCTACACTTAGTCGCGCTCGATTAGTGTGTTTGAAGGTAAGTTGGGATCGATCGCCTTACGCGCACTGTCAACGCCCACAACGGGAAGTGTACCCGGATCGAGCAAGCCGACTTGAACCAATACACTTGCCTGATCCCAGTAAATGTGTTCGTGGGCTAATTTGCCGTCACGGAACTGGACGATCGCTACTACTGGCACTTCCACCCGTTTTCCGGTGGGAGCAACGCCGGGTAATATCCATTCCATCCAAACAGTATGAGTGAACTTAGCCACCATTTCATCCACGAGTTGATCTGTCCCGATCGTGCGCGAGATTGGGGTCAACTCCATGTCCGGCGGCATCTGTGGAATCAAGTATTTGGAATAAAACTCGCGCAGTGCTGGTTTCCCGACTCCCCCAGTCATTACCGGGATGTGGTTAACGTAAGCATCTTCAACCATCGTAGCGAGGGCATCTTCAGTACTGTGAGTGCCAAACTCGTACTGTAAATGCTCTTCCCAAAGTGCTTGCAAAGACTCCTGGGCTGGTGTCAAATTGGTAGTTGCTTGTAAATTTGCTTGTCCGTCTACAGTTTGCTCTTTGACCATGATTAAATATTCCTGGTTCTATCTATCTAAAGTGTCTTGAGTTCCAATGCTTGACTGCTTTCAGATTCTTAAAATGATTTGTCAGATTCTTGTGATGTTAGTGAACTTGTTTCAATGGACGTATAAGCATTCAGCGCCTGTTTCACGAATCAGTTTGGCAGTTTTTTCACCTTCTGCATCGCGTCTGCCTGAGAATACTACCTTTGCTCCAGCAGCACCGAAGGCGATAACTTCGTTAAGCTTCGCTAACGCCGTTGTTCTACCAATTCCCGATGTGCCGCCTGTAACTAACGCCACTTTATCTTGCAGTATCATTCTGTTTCTCCTGTTTCAATTTCGTCAGTTTGTATCGGGTAAGTTTGTCTCAGCAACTCAGTGACTTCTTGCGCGATCGCAATCAGGGCATGATTAACTGAGGAGTCGCGAAGAGAATCAGTCTGAGGTGTACCTTCATGCCCAGAATTATTCTTGCCTTGTACTAGTGAATGCGTCATAGAGCTATCCTCAATGAAATACTGATTTGTAATTCACTAAATCAATACGAAGGAATTCAGTTGTTGGCATGGTAATTTTTGGCATGGTTCAAAAAGCGGCAGTTTTGTTCGGCGAAACAGGCAAGATATAGCTATCAAAATTTGATAGCTTATAGCACTTACAGACAAGTCAGATATGAATTGAGAGCAAAGATCGGGGAACTTAATGACTTGCAGCAATCATGGCAGCCATCAACTCCGTCGTGTTCCAGCGCCCGGTATACCGAATTCCATTGATAAACAGAGCTGGGGTAGTCGTCACTCCACTCTGTATTCCGCCTTCGATATCTTCATTGATGCGATCGACATGCACTTGTTTAGACAACTCTTTGAGAAATTGAGGAATGTCAAGCCCTAAATCATTGGCATACTCGACAAGATAACCGTTCTCCAACCTTTGTTGATGGGCAAATAAAGTATCGTGCATTAACCAAAACTGTCCTTGGGCTGCGGCGGCTTCGGCAGCTTGGGCTGCCCGTTGAGCATTAGGATGAATCTGTGTTTGCGGAAAATGGCGGAAGATAAAGCATAAATAATCCTCTCCAAAGGAAGCACGAAGCTCCCGTTTGATCCCTTTAATCAGCTTGTAAACGTCTGCACTTCTAGGGCATTGATAGTCTCCATACATCACCAGTACTACCTTGGCACTCAGCACACCCTGCATCCGATCTTGGGTTGAAGGCGGGACAAGTAAGTAACTGTGGCTGCGATCGTCGTTCATTTTTCTACATTTGCAGCAAGCATGGAACCTTGCAATTAACTTGCTCAATCCATTGACTGCATCTTTGTTTGCATACATTCAATGTAGGAAATCGCTTTCAAGTCGTTGTCTATAGCGAGTTAAAACTTTTACAGTACAGATTGATAGAGTAACTATGCGACCGCAAAGTAGAAAGCTGGTTATAACTCAAGTTAGAATCCGAATTCAATCGAAGGTACAGCCTACAAGCAGACAATGCCGCGTTTAACGGCAACAATCACAACTTGGGTGCGATCGCTTACATCCAACTTATTCAAAATTCGATTGACATGAAATTTAACAGTATGAGCCGCCCATTGCTGCTTTGCATGATGGGTGGGGTGTAAGAGGGGCAGGAGAAACACCTGCCTCGACCGGATTAGCCTGCTTGTTGGGGCGTTACGGACACTCTTATCGGAAATGCGGGGCGAGGAACTGATAACCAACTCCTCACCTTCCCTTTTTTTATTTTGTGCGTGCGCGTTGCAATTAGGTGCTTTTACACAGGTACCATTTGCCGATCGAGCTTGGTCTCTAGTCCATCTCGTTGCACGGATTGAGCTTTGTCATAGCTCTCCATCAGGACGCGGTAAATCGGCATGAGGTCAACCATGACAGTGGCAAACTCCATTGCGTCCGGACGGTTCCACGTGTTCATGAGTTCGCCGATTACTGCGTAAGTGTCGATGGGCATGGCTCCCGCCTGGACGACGCGGGACAGAGTGAGGTCGGTCGCCATCTGGCTCCAGTTGCCGGAAGCGTCAATGATCGTGAAGACCTTGTAACCAGCAGCCAGTGCGCTCAGCGTCGGAAACGCCATGCAGACGCTGGTGAGAGTTCCGGCGATGAGAAGAGTCTTTCGCCCGGTCTTCTCGATAGCATCTACCCAAGCTGGGTTGTCCCAGGCGTTAATCTGTCCTGTGCGCGGAATGTAAACCGCGTCAGGATTGTGCTGGTGGATTTCGGGAATCAGGGGACCATTGGGACCATCGGGCACCGAAGCAGTCGTGAAGGTCGGAATCTTGGCGAGTTGGGAAATCTTGGCGAGTGCCGTGACATTGGAGCGGAGGACTGGAAGTTCGATGTCACGCACAAGTTGGAAGAGTCCGCTCTGATGATCAATCAGCAGCAGCACGGCGTCGTTGGGATCGATCATTGTGTCGATGGTGTTGCTCATGGGTTTGTCTCCTTTTTCATTCAAATTCAGTCAATGTCATTTTTTCCTAGCTATCTGGGGCGTGTCCAGTTCTAGTACTCAGCTTCTTTCGGAATAAGTTCAATATAGGAGATCGCCTTCAAGCTGTCGTCTATAGTGAGTTAAAAGTTTGACAGTAGAAATTGATAGAGTAATCGTTCCATCGCAAAGTAGAAGGCCGGCTCTAACTTAAGTTAGACTCTCAACTCGATCGAAAGTACACCCTACAAACTGACAATGCCGCGCTTAACGGCAACAATCACCGCTTGAGTGCGATCGCTGACATCTAACTTATTCAAAATCCGATTGACATGGGATTTAACAGTACCTTCACCGATGCTCAAAGCAGCCGCAATCTCAGCGTTACTCATCCCCTGCGCCAGTGAGCCGAGTACTTCTAGTTCTCGTTCACTCAGTTCTGGATTGCTGAGGCGCTGTACCAACTTTGCTCCTACATCGGGCGGAATATACTTCTGGCCCCGATGAACGGTACGAATAGCATTCAGAAGCTCGTCAGGTTCAGTTTCTTTCAACAGGTATCCTTTTGCGCCTGCCTGCAATCCCCGATAAATATCTTCGTCACTATCATACGTGGTCAGTACAATAATCCGAGCAGATTTAACGATCGCACAAATTGCACCAATGGCGGCAACTCCTTCCACTTCAGGCATTCGCAGATCCATTAGCGTTACATCTGGTTGGTGTTCCCAAAATAGAGCGATCGCTTGTTCCCCATTTTCGGCTTGTGCAATCACTTGCATATCTGGGTCACGGTTAATAATCGTGGCTAATCCTTGCCGAAAAATGGCGTGATCGTCCGCAATCAGAACCCGAATGGTCGTAGCTTGGCTCATTGTAATGCTCACTCAAAGGTTGACGGTGACAATAATTTCTGTTCCTTGTCCAGGTTGACTCCTAATCGTTAGTTGTGCGCCGATGCGCTCTGCCCGTTCGCTCATGCCGAGTAAGCCAAAACCCTCAGAGGCTGAAATACTTCCAACTCCAAAGCCCTGTCCATTGTCTCTCACGCGCAAGCAAAACTGGTCGCGATCGTAGACTAGCTCCACTCGAATTTCGTCAGCATTGGCGTATCTAATCGCATTAGTTAATGCTTCCTGCCCAATCCGTAGTAAGTTATTCTCGACTTCAGTGGGTAGAGAATACACTGCACCCTCAATCTCATAATATAGACTGACATCCATTGCGGCAGTTCTGATTTGAGCGATGAGACGATGTAGAGCGCTCTGTAGACTGCCTTCCTCCAAAAGCTGAGGACGGAGCGCAACGACCGATCGCCGCGCTTCAGTCAGCCCAGTCCGCGCCAATTCTTTGATCAGGTCTAGGTGTGCCTGAGCTGCTTCTACATCATCTGTTAGCACCTGTTTTGCCGCTCCCACCTGAGCCAGAATACCTGTAAACGCCTGAGCGAGTGTGTCGTGAATCTCGCGTGCCATGCGGTTGCGTTCATCCAAAATTGACGCGGCTTCTGCTTGCTTAAGAGCCGTAATATCTCGCGACAGCCAAATCACCTGATCGTGACTGATTGGAGCAATGCGAGCTGAAAACCAGGCTTCTCGTCCATTTAGAAACGCACTGTACTCGACTGTAAGGATTTGTTGGGTTCTTAGCACCTGCTGAATATAACTTAGAAATTCATCGGCTTGTTCCTCTCCGAGTTGATGCATGGTTTTACCAATCATCTCCTCAAAGGGTTGCCATAGCAGATTTGGCTCCTGTACGATTATTTCAAGGAATCGCCCTTCAGCAGACAGTACAAACAATGGATCGGGAATTGCCTCAATTAGAGTCCGTAGTTTTGACTCTGAGGCTTGTAAGGCTGCTTCTGCCTGTTTGCAATCGTCGATATCCGTAATAACTCCCAACGCTCGGATGGGTTCACCGGATTCATTCCAGGTAACAATTTTGCCGACAGAACGAATCCATTTCCACTGACCATCCTGGGTTCGACGGCGATACTCTACTTGAAAGTTGGGTATTTCTCCAGTAATACAAGCATGGTAGGTTGCGACAACTGATTCTCTGTCATCCGGATGCAAATGAGCAATCCATTCAGGAATGGTTTCGTGGAATGTTGCTGGATCGTAGCCCAGCATTAAAGCGTATTCCGGGTTAACAATTCTTTCTTCAGTCTTTAAATCGAAATCGTAGAGTCCTTGATTTGAAGCGGTTAATGCTAAGCGTAGTCGTTCTTCACTCGTTTGTAGAGCGGCTTCTGCTTGCTTGCGTAAGCGAAGCTCGTCGTAGACATCGCTAATATCCGCAATCACCCCTTCAATGTAGTCATCGTCTGCATTCAGATAAGCAGAGAAAAGTCCCCAAAACACTGTCCCATCTCGTTTTCGCCCCTGTGCTTCATAGCTTCGCACTTCCCGATCCCGCTTCAGCACCTCAAGGAATTGTTGGCGATCGCTGGGATTTACATAGTAGTCCGTGGCGTGTTCAATCCCAATCATCTCCTCTGATGAATCAAAGCCAAGCAGATTGGCATAGCGTTGATTGGCATCGAGAAGTAATCCATCCGAGAGGCGGGTGCGGAAGATGCCAACCTGTGAGTTTTCAAAAATATTGCGGAACTTAGCTTCACTGCGTTGTAATGCCTCTTCTGCTTGTCTACGCTGGGTGGTGTCATTGCCCACCGATAAGATTTCAACGACATCTCCCTGTTCATTGAAGATGGCTTGATTTGACCAAGCAACCCAAACTCGCCGACCGTCTCGACACAGGTTTTCACCCTCGCCTTGCGGGTACGCTTGAGGATTGCGAAGTAAATCATGAACCATGGGTCTCACATCGCGTCCAGAGAGTTCGACTTCTGGAATGATGGTTTCAAATAAGGTTCGCCCTAAAATCTCATGTTCTTCATAGCCCAGGAGTTTTACCCCATAATCGTTGATGTATCGAATTCGTCCTTGCGGATCATAGCGAATGATGACTGAATTCGCGGTTTGTAGCAGGTTGCGGTAATTGGCCTCACTTTGTCGTAACGCAGCAGTTCGTTCTGCGACCTGTTGCTCTAAAGTGCAGTTGTAGTCAGCTAGGAGTTTCTCGGCTTGTTTGCGCTCTGTAATATCCTGAAAGGTAGCGATCGCATAAGTGATATTGCCCTGTCGATCGAAAACTGGTGTTCCCCGTGCCTCAAGTAGAATTGTGACCTGATCTCGACGAATTTCTATATCTTCAGTCCTAACGCGTTCGCCCCTTAATGCCCGCACAATAGGCAAGCTCTCCGCTGGATAGATTTGATCCGTTCCCGCTACATAAAGTTGATAAGCCTCTGATATCTGCTCCGGTGCGATGGAAGTATCAGTTTCTTTGCCTATGAGTTGATTGCCGCATTGGTTGGTATAGTAAGGGCGACCCATCGCATCCACGATCGCAATTCCCACCGGAATCGCTTCGAGGAACTGGGTGATCTTGCTTTCCTTAGCCTGTAGTTCTGAGTAAAGGTTGGCATTTTCGATGGCGATCGCTGCTTGAGTCGATAATAGCTGCAAGACCTGCGATCGCTCTGGTGTAAATACTCCAACTGCTAACCGATTTTCTAAATACAATACACCGACCAGCTTGGCTTGATTCAGCAGCGGCAAACAGAAAATAGATTGAGGCTGGTTCTGTTGAATGTATGGCTCATTAATAAAAGCACCTTCACGAGTCGCATCATTTAAGGTGACAGGCTTTAGAGTCCGAATCACATATTGAATGATTGATTCTGGCAATTGATCGGCAATTGGAATAGACTGTAACACCTGAGTCGCACAAGCATTCTCATCGGCATTGAGTTCACAAGCCGCTTCAATCGACCATTCTCCTGAGTTTTCTAAAATCAGATATCCGGTTTGTGCGCCAGCATTCTCAATTAAAGTTTGCATCAGCGATCGCAGCAATTGCTTCAGTTCAATTTCACGAGAAATCGTCTGTGAAGCTTTCATCACTGCTGCTAAATCGAAAGCGGTATGGAAGGGATTAGAGATAGTTTCAGCAGTAATAGGAATTGATGTGGAAGCGGCTCTAGACGACTGAGAAAAGAACTGTGGATAGCGAGTTTCTAAGTCTTTAACTTTAGCGATTGCGCCCCAGCGATCGTAGCAATAGTGCGCCTCTTTCATATAAGTTTGAGCAATTTTTGACCGACCTCGCGCCAGATAATGTTTAGCCGCTAATTCATAAGCTAATGCTTCTTCCTGGATATACTCATTTTCAGCAGCACCTGCGATCGCTTGTTCATAAAACTCTTCTGCCTCAAGCACCTGACCCAAAACTCGTGCTTTCTCTGCCTCAACTAGGTGATATTTGTGCAAATAATTCATTGGCGCATGATATGCCCAGTGCTTCATTTTTTCCTGGCTGACAGCAACTTTTTTGAGAATTTCTGACCGCACTTGAGTACTGCTTTCAGAATAGGTTGCCAGTCTTGCCAAAGAATCATAGAGATAGTACAAAGGCTCAGGGGTTGCGCCAGTTAATCGGATCAAATAAGTTTCTGCTAGGGCTGCGTTTTCAACGGCTTGAGCATATTCAGAAAAAAGGTAGCATAGGAAAAGTTTTTTGGAACGTACACTAAAGATAGCGCTTTCATCATTTGCAGTTTCATACTGTGGCAGTTCAATTTCCTCATTGTAGAATTCGCCGACGAGGCGGGTTGAGTCGATCGAACCTCCCATTAAGTTGATGACGACTTGTCGAAGGATTTGATTCCAAGTAAGTGCTGTTTTTTGTTTGATGTGATGGATTGCTTCGCCATAGGTCACCATATCGCGTTCAACCTCTACGAGTTCTTTTCCATTGATGTAGGATTGAGAACAGTGAGTATGAGCACAGTAGGCAGCAGACTCTAAATCTCCAGTTTCTAGCCCAATTTGATAGCCTTCAAGTAACGGCTGCAATAATTCTCTAGTATGTTTTTTCCAGTGAATGATGAAGTTATTGACAATCAGCAATGTTCTAGCTTTGAGTGCGTGATTATGAGACTGTGACAATAGCTTTAGAGCAAGCTGTCCAAATTGATAGCCAGTCTCGATGTTTCCGAACCTTCCACAAAGGATTAACCCAAAGGTGGCGTAGGCAAAGGGAGACACAAATGCATTACCATACTGGATCGATAAGTTAACTTGTTTAGCCGCAAGCAGAGGTATCAAATTAGAAGCAGCAATTTGGGCAGCGATTGTAATACTGGATAAGATTCGCATCGCCGCTAGCTTGCTCGGTTCAGTCATCTCTGGTAAATCGATCAAGCTCTCAACCTCTTTCTCATTGAAGAGAGCGGCGATCGTATCTAGTTCAAGACGAATATCCGATTGACTGGGTGTTTTAGGGAAATTAATTTCTAGTTGCGGCAACACTTGTAATGCTGTATTGATTGCTTTTAATGGCTGGTTCTGTGCAATATCGGTTTGAATTTTGACTTCGTAAACTTTTACAGTGTCGAGAACCGTTTTAGCTTCTTGCAGGACGATCGCTGCCCAGTATTCTACCTGTTCAAACTCGCCACACAAGTAAGCAACTTCTGTTGTTTCTACATATAACTCTGAGGTCAAGTCATAGTTCGTTTGCCAGCTAGAGTCTTCTAGCCATTGTCTCCCTGTAGCTAAATAGTTTCCTGCCGTACTATACGCGATCGCCCCTTTTGCTTTCTGACCTGCCAATAGATTCAGTTTGGCAATTTCATCTCGCTCTGCCTGATCACAGACAAGCTCAATTCCATGATTAAGATGATCGACAATCTCAAACAACCGCTCTGATAGCTGTTCTGGTAACGGTTTTTCGAGGAGATTACGACCAATTTGCAGATGAACCAATTGTTTCTGCGACTCATCAATTAAGGCATAAGCAGCTTGCTGTACCCGATCGTGCAAAAACTTGTAGTCTTGAACTAACAAGTTTTCGTCTAATTCAGATAGAGGTTGAATTAATCCAGCATGTATTGCAGCTAGTAAATCTAGAGAAATTACTTTCGGCGATTTTTCACAAGCGATCGCTAACGTTTCTAAATCAAATTCAGCTCCAACACAAGCGGCTAAACGAAGAATTCGCCGTGTTTCATTTGGCAATTTCTTCAACTGGTGAAGCAGCAACTCCACCACATTATCGGTAATATTTTGGGCTTGAATTTGAGCAATATCCCACTGCCAGCTTAACTGTTTCGTATTAAAGATTAACAGATTTTCGCTATACAGCATTCGCAAAAATTCACCGACAAAGAAAGGGTTGCCTTCGGTTTTACATAACACTAATTGGGCTAAAGAACGAACGGTGTCAATATTGCGACCTAGGGTCTCGGCAATCAGTTGACTCAAGGGTTCGAGCGTTAAGGGTGCTAAGGTAATCTCCTGAAGTACTGCCCCTTGGTTTCGTAGTTCTAAGAGCGTTAATACTAGTGGATGCGTTGGATGCACTTCCGAGTCTCGGTAGGCTCCAATCAAAAATAGATATTGGGTTTTCTCGTCGAGTAATATTAACTCGATTAACTTCAGCGTCGCGGAGTCGAACCATTGTAAATCGTCTAAGAAGATGACCAGGGGATGTTCTTTTGAACAAAACACCCGCACAAAATTTTGAAAGATTCGATTAAAGCGATTTTTAGCTTCAGTTGCTCCAACTTCGGGTACGGGTGGCTGTTTGCCAATAATTAATTCAACTTCAGGAATGACATCAATGATGATTTGCCCATTGCTTCCTAAAGCTGAGAGCAGAAGTGATCGCCACTGTTGCACTTGCTCATCCGGTTCCCCCAGAAGTTGCTGCACCAACTTTTGCAGGGCATCCACAATGGCGCTGTAGGGAATATTGCGCTTAAATTGGTCAAATTTACCCGATATGAAATAGCCGTGCTTTGCTGTGATGGGTTTATAGAGTTCTTGCACCAATGCTGTTTTGCCAACGCCAGCGTAACCAGCAACGAGTATGAGTTCGACATTGAATTGAGCATTTTCTATGCCTGACTCTAGTTGACAAATTTTGCTAAACGTCTCTTTTCTAACCACTCTGTCAAACGCCGCCAATAATGCTTTAGTCTCCGCTTCTCGTCCATACAGTTTCTGAGGAATGCAAAACTGTTCTGAAACATCTTGCAGTCCCAACGACACGGCGTTGATCTGACCCATTTCTACCAGTTGCCCGGCGCAGCGTTCTAGATCCGCTTTGATGCCCCAGGCACTTTGATAGCGATCCTCCGCATTTTTCGCCATCAACTTCAAAATTATGCCTGAAATGGGTTTGGGAATCGTGGCGTTCAATTCATGCACAGGAATCGGCGGTTTGGCAATATGGCAATGAACTAGCTCCAGGATGTCTTGAGTGGGGAACGGTAGCTGTCCAGTTAACAGTTCGTAGAAGGTTACGCCTAGCGAGTAGAAATCGGTGCGATAGTCGAGCATCCGGTTCATCCGCCCGGTTTGCTCTGGCGACAGATAGGCAAGCGTGCCTTCTAACACATGGGGACTTTTGAACGTCGGATTCGTGCGGTTAAATTGGGTCGCAATGCCAAAGTCAATAATTTTTACAACGCCAGTATCTAGATTAAAGACTATGTTTCCAGGGTTGATATCTTTATGAATGACATTGGCTGCATGAATTCTGCCTAAAATGTCGCTTATAGCGATCGCAAGACCTAGAAAAGTGGATAAAGGCATGGGGCAGAAGATATCTGGGCGCTTGTGCATCCATTGCTCTAGGGACTCTCCCCCAAAATCTTCTAAGATAATCACCAGAGTGCGTTGATAGTCTTGCTGACTGTATGCCTTCACCACTCCCTCCAAGTTTAGGGAACGGATAATTTTATATTCCTGTCTGTAGCGGGTTAGTTCTTGGGGAGAGGGATAATCAAGCTTGAGCATTTTTACAATTATACCTACTCCATCGTCTCTGATGCCCTGGTACACTAGAGAATTGGAACTTTCGTATATTTTGTTTTGAATGTCAATACCAGGTAGAGCAATCATGGAGCAACTCTTGAGAGGATAATCTGGCAATACCTCAAACTATACAGCAATTCTTATTCTGAGAATAATTACTTGCTGTTTGCTCCCATCAAGAATAAGTTTGATGAAATAAGAAATTCATAACTAAACTTTAATTTCTGACTTCAAAACATTCAACACTTTTTCTGCCAAAGCGTTTAAATAAGGTCGATTTAGCTTACCCATCGACTCTAAAAAGTTCTACATTAATTCCTTTAGCGTGCCCAAATATACTTAACTAATGTGATCGTCGGCAAGCAATCACTCCTAGAGAAATGCCAGCTATCTACATCTTTCATCTTCTGAGGTTTTATTTGGTTTTGTTCATTTCTAGCCAGTTGTAGAGTGGGAACTGAACTCTGTTGAGCGCTGTATCAATCATGTAGAGGAGTTCTACAGCACTCAATTAAACAACTGGCTCCGACTGGATATCAAGAAGCGGGAAGTTTTATCTTTGCCCTCGTACAACTTCTTCACTGTCCCGTTGTGTTCCCTGGCTGTCTAATCAGTATATTTAAGCTTATCGATTAACGATTTTGCTAGGATTCAAGCTTTCAAATCTATTCTTATATACCGATAAGACAGTCGAATCTAATCTCCATCTGGCTGTAGCGAAAAGTTGACTAAGGTTTATTTGTGTATCTTTGGTTTTATATAAATCTCTAGTCTGGTTAGAAACGCTTATAACTAAGCTTAAAAAAATCAGGGCTATAATATATGGGTTTATCAAATTTTTCTTCATAATATTTCGCAAGATTTAATCTGCTCAAAGTAATGGATGCCATAAATAATGCAATAGTATTCGGGGTTTCTTTGAAATAGCTCTTAAGTCATTTCCTAAGTTAATTTGTCTCCAATCATTCTTCTTCATCTGTCACATCATTGAATGCTGAATCATCCACAGCCAATACAGGCTTGCCCATAGAAGCTTCAATTTTGTCAAGTATCATCAATATAGGAGCATGATTATGAATCCGATAAATCCTCCTAAAAACTTCATTAATTGTTTGTATACTATTTTATTTGATACTTTCAAAACCGATAGGGCAGCTAAAATTACCTTGTTTAAAAATAGGTCGGGGAGGATAAGCTAAAGTCTGTTTTTCGGAGCGACAAATTATTGAAATAGTAGTTTTATTTTTTTGCTCGTAAGCAACTGCACCTATTAGGCTGTTGAAGCCCTGTTTGGTCAGTCCTAATTGAAGTACATCAGTTGGGAATTCTTTTATCGGAGTTGCATATATAAAGGACTTATCCTTACTCATGTCTACGGTATATCGATAGCGGCTTGTAGCTGTTGGTGCATCTCCATCTGCAAGCTCTAACAACCTATACGATTGAGCAAAAGCTGATTTCTCCGAGAAATATGCTTGTTGTGCCTTAATAAATCTTCCAACTGTAGCTTTACTGCTATCACCACAGCCACAGCTTGGTGGAACTCGAATGAACATAATCGGAATCCCAAGTAATAATCCTCCAGTTCCAATAATTAACAAGATTTTTTTAAAGATATTGTTGCTATGGTTACTTGGCTCATTTACATCAGACATATACAACTTTAAAACTAATAGTACATATTTCATAAATAGCCGCATTTTACCCTTCATTGGGATAGTATTCCTACTGAGTTTAATTGTTTCAGGCAAAACGAGAAAATTTTGTTATCTTCATCAGCACGATTGGACAGAGATATATTTAAGGATGTTTAAGATTTTGCAGTCAGCGCAATAGTTTTACTAAACTTTCAATTGTATTTTTCTACAAGTTGTTGAAAGGATAGTAAAGTTTGTTGATGGCGTTCACCTGCTATTCAAATAAAATCATCATGTTCTGCTTGTGCTATCCAAAGTAGACATTTTAGATTCTAGTGCAGCTTCAAAAAGTGCTTGACCATGTTTAAAAGTAATTATTGTCATGCGATTGCTGCTGACTTAACCCAACCTTGGTCACGTCTACTTTTACAACAAGGCTTTGACATTAACATACCCACAATTGATTTGATAATTGATTACATTTTACAAGCTGAATATAAAGGTAAATTCAGTCGTCGCTGCATTCCTATCCAAACCAGCCAACTGACAAATGAACAGCTTGAGACTGAGGTCTTCCTGTAAACCTCCTCAAATCGCTCTCGGTTTTCAACGGCTTGGGCGTTGAACAGCAATTTTTCTAAGGAAGCTAAATCTGCATCGGTCAGGGAGATGTTACACTTGAGCTTGGCGATCGCCCTTTTGGGAAAACTTTTTGGTTTGCTGAATATGTGCTACGGGTTGCACGGTACAGTCTGCGATGTCTGCGGTGCGCCTGTATATACCTATGCTTCGTTTGTTGTTGAGAATGGTCATCCAGGTGCCAAATTAGACTAGTATTTAAGTTTTTGCGTATTCAAATACGGTTGCTTCAACTCTCCCAGGTACTCCAACATAGCACTTGGGGCATCTTCCAAGCTTTCATTTTCCCGCAACCTACTGATGCGTAGGCTAGCAAGAACCGCAGGAATCGCTAATTAACTGCATCTGCTCACACTCGGCAGGCAAGTATTCGTAAGATTTCAGATGTTGCAACCCAACCGTATATTCTCCATCCCAGGTTATGACAGTGCAGCTAAATTCTACCCACATGGTTGACTATGCCCCAGCAGCCACCTTTACCCCCAAGTTCCGGGTTGTCTTTTACAAGGATTCGGCAGACACAAACTCACCTTAATGTCAGTAGGAGCTTGCTTGACTAGCAGTTAGCAATATTGAGGCTATTATACTGGATGGCGGGTAAATAAATATACTAGTGTCTTACAGCAAACTAAGATAGTAAACTATTCGTACATTAAAATTTAGCTAATGAAAAAACTATTTGTAACTTTTAATCTTTTCGTGTTTTTATTACCTGTAACTGCTGTAGCTAGCAGCACAAATGACGATTTGTCATTCTTCGGGGGCAATAATAATTTGATTATCGCACTGGATAACAAGACTAATACTGCATGTTCTTTCAACACCGAAACTAATTCAGTCGTTAAGATGTCTGGCGTTAAGTTTACTAATACCCGAATGGTTGGGGCCTCTTACTGGTGGGGAAAACTAAGCGGCAACTTGAACCATTTCCTTAATCCTAAAACATTAAAGATTAGCGAAATTAAAGGTAAATGGAGCGACAACAACGTAATGTTAATCAAGATACAACATTACAAAGACTACGGTACTTACACTGAAAGTCTCGGTGCAACTTGTGTTAAAGAAGGCGGGTTAAACAAAGTAGCTAAGAAGATGAGAAGGTAACTGAGCTTATATTTAATCTCAATTATGAGAATTTTATACTGTGTGTTTATCTGCTTATATCCAACTAATTTAGCAGTTGTTGCTTCTACGTATTCACACGGGAGCAAAACGATCGCGTCCAATGTGAACTTCCCACTCCACAACTCTAGCAGAGTCCGCTAGCATACCATCTCGCACACGAGGACTGCTGTTTACAACAGCTTGAGCCTGTTCAAGATTATCCGCCTGGATTACCCAAAGCCCAGTTCCATCATGGGGAAAAAACGGCCCACAGCACAGTAGTGTTCCTTTCTCATGTTGCTCATTAAACCAAGCGAGTTGATTTTGGTCATGCTCTGGGTGAGCCAATTTATAGTCGTAATACTCTGGAACGGTTGCAACCACAACGGCAAAAAGTTTAGACATAATGCTCTAGTTGGTGATTTGAGATGAGGTTCAGATTGTATGACCCAAGAACAAGAAATACTTTTGTGCCATGAAATAGCGACTGTATGAACGCCAGTGTATGTTCAAAAATCAGTTTTAAATCTGCCCTAATCTACAATCCCATATTCTTGTTCAATAAAACCTAATAGTTCAGGACTTACGCAACTGGCACAGCGCGATCGCCTTATTGTAGTAGATATGTACTATAAAGAAGTGACCTATGTTGAAATCCAACCGATTTCAGCATCCGAATTTTTGATTCTGACGAATTATCCCTGATCGCTGAGGTTGTGCGATCGCAGATGCCAAACAACTGACTGATTTCCCACCAGGAGAATAGGAGGAAACTATGAAGGTGAACAGGAAAAACAGTTATTCTCCTTCGAACCGATTTAAATATCTAGCAAAATCATTAGGCGTGTTCATCCTGACTCTCTGTTTTGCGATCGCTGTCTTTCCCACATCAGCACAAGCCAGAGTTATGCAATACCAGAAAGGTAATCCTGCTGATGTGAATCCACTCTTATCTGGGATGGTCTATGACTTAGGCGGTGGGGGGCGTGATGTTGATCCGGCAATTCAGTAGATGATCAACTCGGATTATCAGCCGCACGGGTGGGATATTCGGGGAACAAAAGTTGTACTACAGTGCGGAAACAGCTTTGAGGATTGGGTTAGAGTGGTTGCGGGATGAACGGTAATGAGTGCGTATTGCGATCCAAGGTCAGCATTAATGGCAAGAGACAATCGTTTTTTCTGAAGGTGAATTGCTCAAAATTTACCCTCATGCGATCGCATCTCAAGAATGATTTCGAGCAATGTAGATCAGCAAAAAGTCACTAATCTTTATTGCCCTATCAAACATCTGCTGACAAGTTTTTTGGAGGACAGCATCTAGGTATTCATTATCGGCAGGTTCACCCAGGTCAGTAAATTCTGGATGATCCGCAAAATGATCCATGTAAAATAGCCAGATATCGGATAAGTCTGCGTCATTTGTGAGTTTTCGCTTAAGTTCTTGCAATCGGTCGATATTCATATTGTGAATATTAAGGAGATGGTATAAACAGACAGCACTGTTAAAAAGTTATCAATTATTTTTGCATTAATGGGGGATAAAGAATCGCCACCAAAGGTTTCTAGAAAATGGTGGGGGACTTAGATCACGGGATAAATAGACCACTGATAACTTGTTCACTGTTAAAAAGCTACCGAGTCCGATCGCTCAATAAATAGGTTGGGAAATATTATCAACGTTATTTGCCATAAGTGTTTAGAGCTACCAAACAGTTGCAAGTGTTTTAGCTGAGTGATTACTGTGTAACAGGCGTACCGTTTAAAGTCATCACAGGATCGCGATCGCAAAGGCTAATATCAGCTTTCCAACGGGAGGGAAATTTTGAATCAATGAAAGTGACTTTAAATCTGCCCCAATGATAAGTAGGTTTACCATCTGCCCCTTCTCTATAGGTATCACAACGTACCGATGAAGACTTTTGTACCCAATAGCCATTGTATGAACCTCGGTCATTAAACACTCCTGCTAAACCATCAATGAAGATTATTCCATCGCGACCATAACGCCACACGGCAGTTTTATTACGATCTTCTTGATAAACCACTTTATATTCTTCCGTTTTCCAAACCTCATCTGCTATAGCTTTTTGAGGCGCAGCAGTGCAAATCAATAAAGCTAAGGTCAGGAGAACATAGTTCTTTTTCATAAAATTGACTTTGATCAATTCAAAATTTGGCATGAATTACGAGGTCAATTTTCTCACAAGTTTATGCGCTTATTACGAAAATCAAAGGTTTTTAGGCCTAAAACGCACATATTGTCGCAAGATTAGATTATGAAGTCGGTATATTCTATTTAGAATACCGCAGCTATTTTCTAATCTAGAACTTAAAATAGTCGTTAATACTGTTTGCGGGACTTTGGTGCGACTTCCGAACCTAGCCTGTAACGCTATCCTAGCTTGTCGTGTCGTCATTCCCCGAACAGTACCCCCAAAGAAAAGGGTGTTGGGGATAGGGGGTAGGGTGTTGGGGAAGAAGTGATGCAATATTCTTCACGAATGGCACGCTTGATAAGCGTAAATTCCTGGTATTTCTGGGTTTTGGGTGTAGGGTGTGGGGAATTAAGAATGTGTTGAACTGCTTGACGTACTTCCATTCAATTGTCTTAAACACTACACCCTACACCCTACCCCCCACACCCTACACCCCACACCCTGTTTTCGGTCAACAATGGACATTAATCGGGCGAACCAGCATCAGCAAGTGGCAAGGGAAGATTTAGTCATGTTCATTAATGCCTGCCTCTCCTGCACAGGACAGCGTGAGTTCTATGGTGATGGTTACGGGCAGCG
This sequence comes from Nostoc sp. UIC 10890, assembly GCF_054786515.1. Classification (NCBI taxonomy): domain Bacteria; kingdom Bacillati; phylum Cyanobacteriota; class Cyanophyceae; order Nostocales; family Nostocaceae; genus Nostoc; species Nostoc sp. UIC 10890. The sequence continues at coordinate 7,105,406 of NZ_JBSGKF010000001.1, read as the reverse complement.
CGTATCTATTGACTTTTTGCACGACTATATTTTAGGTAATTACCGCTTACTCTATACCCGGACATTGGCAGCAGGGATTAACCACTTCAACCAAGCGCAGATTATCCTCAAATTACTAGCAACAGGAAAACATACACCCCCTGAACATCGACAAGAAGAAGGTGCATTAATTGCCGCAGCATTAACAGCCTTACCACCACAACGAGGTTGGGACGTATTGCAACAATTACGGAAAAGAAGTATCAATAATCGTCGTAGCAGAGCGATCGCTCGTGATTATCTTCAGCAAAAACGTGACATTAACTTTGATGCTGTGAAGTATCGCTCCAAATTTCGAGCGATCGCCTCCCATGCTCACCTCACCCTACCAGGGGAATTAGGTAATTTTCTCTTTGGTAAATGGAAACAGCAAGTTTATCAAACAGAATTATTCGAGACATTTCGCCAAGCACACTATAGCGCTCAAGCAGTTTACCAACTACCCTTTACAGTTGCCGAAGGTTTAGCAGCAAAACACGGAATTAAACGAGAGGTCTTTTTATCCCGTATTCAAGAACAAATGACCTTGAATGAAAAATTGCGATTTCAAAGTTCAGCCAACCGCACAGAAGTAGAAATCGACATTAATTTAGGTCGTCTCCCCCTAACTCGTTTGGCGCTGTATATCTTATCTTTGCCATTGGAGACTCGCAAACAGCAGTGGGATATCTTAAACCAAGCATTAGAGAAATCTGCTGCCTTCACATTAAGAAAATCACCCCTAAAACTAGGACGAGTAGCCGCAGTTCTAGATTGCAGCTACTCCAGTTCCGGTTCAGCCGAAAAACATCGTCGTCCTTTAGGAGTAGCTTTAGCTACTCATTACTTACTAAAAGCAGCATCTCAGGAATACCAAGCTTTTTGGACAGCATCAACCAGCGCTCCACTGCTGATTCTACCTCGTGGACAAACAGACCTAGCGACTCCCCTACTGGATGCTTTGGAGTGGGGCGCAGATTTAATAGTACTTGTAACCGATGGTTGGGAAAACGACCCCCCCAGTGGAGCATCGGAAATTCTGCGTGTATATCGCGATCGTTTAGACCCACAACAAAAAACTTCCATTATTCATTGCAATCCTGTTTACAACGCCGATGACTTTTCTTTACACCCCCTTAGTCCCACAATTCCCACAGTAGGATTACGAGATGCAGAAGATTTACCTACGATGTTGGGCTTTGCCCGGTTTGCTGAAGGTTCTGCATCTTTAGCTGAACTGGAATCATATTTAGCAGAGCGAGTCAAGCAAATGTAGGACAGGGTGTAGGCTGTAAGGTATAGGTGTACCTCATATAGTTGAAAACCTTTGTAAATATTCCACTATGGCCAAAGACCTATTCCACCAAGCCGTCAAGCAAGCCTTAATCAAAGACGGATGGACAATTACTAGCGATCCATTAATCATTCGCATAGAGCGCGTTAAACTAGAGATTGATCTTGCTGCTGAAAAAGTATTTGCTGCTGAAAAAGATGAGCAGAAAATTGCTGTAGAAGTTAAAAGCTTTATCAATCCCTCCGTCATTACTGACTTTCATAATGCACGCTTGCCAGTTTCTCAACTATCGCCTTGCCTTAGAAATGACTGAGCCTGATCGCATTCTCTATTTAGCTGTTCCTATTGATATTTTTAATACTTTTTTTCAGGAGCGTTTTACTTAAGCGGCAATATTATATTATGCCCTAAAAATAATAGCATATAAACCGAATACAGGGGAGATAATCGAATGGAAAAACTAGCCAAATATAGCCAAATTGTGCGCGAATTATTAATCGCCCACGCCACCCCCAACCCCCCAAACGAACCAAATATTGAATGTCAACTCATTTTTGATACAGAACACGATCACTATCAAATTCTAGATATTGGTTGGCAAGAGTTAAATCGTATTTATGCCTGTTACATTCATTTAGACATTAAAGATAATAAAATTTGGATTCAGCACAACATGACAGAAGCCGATATTGCTCAAGAGCTAGTGGAAAGAGGAGTTCCAGCTTCAGATATTGTTTTAGGCTTGCATCCCCCATACAAACGTCCTTATACCAAATACGGTGTTGCTTAAAGTTAATAAAAATAGACTAAGCATCCTATGGCATCCAAAAGCAATCTGTTAGCAGACATATCACTCAAAGGACTAGAAATTGCTCCTTCTCAAATACGGGGAGCAGTGCGGATTGTGCCATTATTGCGCCATCAGGTACGTAACGACTTGCGCTTACTGCGTCGTAGCTACGATGAAGATTTAGCAGTTGTTTCCTTAGCAGGAGAAATGACAGCACCAGGAATGAAATATTTTTCCTATGTTCCTCACGGACTAGTGTTGTCTTGGACTAATGACGGCAGTCCTGTGGGGGCTTTTGGGGGACAGCTTTTTAAAACAGATGGTAAACAGTTAAACTATAGTTGCGCCAGTGTCCGGTTAATGCACCGGATGGTGAAGCGGGAATCTAGTAATCAACTGAGATTTTTGCCACTGCACTTGGCAATGGAAGGCTTTTTATCAATGTTTTTCTCTGGCCCTGATATTGCCTGGAGTGAATATTCTAAGTATGCCCTTTCTCATGGGCTGGGTAGCCGAATGGAAAGCTCTTTTAGTGGACGTTACATTGCTGGACTTGAAGATGCTTTGCGGGTATTTGAAATTCACTCTCGACAGGTTGGGGTATTGGTATTTGTTGCCGAAGCATTAGCATCAGCTTTTGTAGTACCGACACCAGAGGACTATCGACTTCTGCACAATAGCTTGTTAGAAGATTTCTATGGTGAGTTATTGTACCAATACGCGTTGCTGCACGATACAACTTTTCCCATGAGTGTATCTTTAGATGAGTCAAAAATTAATGATTTAACAGCCTTGAGAGCAGCAGTAGAAAATATGCGTTCAGATTGGGCATCGTTTCAGGGTTTCATGGCAGAGGGACTGTTAGGACGCAAGTTAATTTCCCAAAAAGTCTATACTGCTGGTTCGTTCATGTTACAAAGATTTATTACTGACCTCAATCCCAGCCAAGAAAATCATATTGGGGAAGCGATTATTCGAGAGAATGGTGAATTGGAGTATTTGAAGACTTATTGCTTATCAGGAATGCAGACTCGCCGAGTTTATTTGCTGAGTCAGTTAGCGAACCATAATTGGAATTTGGATGCTACAGCTAGGAAATTGGGCAATACACGAGAGGAATTTGTGCTGCGTTTAGAAAAGGTGGGTTTTGGTTATTTGCTCAATGCGGAAGTACGACAAGCAGCATTAAAAAAAGTCAAGGGTAAAAGGTGATATTGTCTTGCTAAGATTCAGCATTAATTGGTGAAATTTTGATTTCAATACATTTGCCAATTTCTGAAATAGTAAGCTATCGCGCGTATAACTTGCACTTTTTAGGTCTGCAACCATTGGTAACTCTAGAATGCTCTGGAAAATTACAGACACGACAGCTTATAACACTGAGTTAAATGGGGTGAATACAACCTAAATAAGCGAAAAAAGACTGCTCAAATCCAGCAGCAAACACTGAAGATTCTACGCAGTGAGCAACAAGATATCCAACAATATTTCGCTTTGCAAGTCAAAATCAGAAGCTCCATTTTTCTTAGCCAGCGTCGCGTGAGTGTGGCGCAGAAAGTGGGCGCTGAACTTAATTCCCGGTATCTTTATGATAGTTATTTCCCAGAGATAAAGGATAAAGTGACCGTTTTTAAAGCAAAAAATGGCCGCAGAAAAGAACCTAAAGCGGAAGGGTATTTGAAAAGATTGAATGCGATCGCTTGTAAAGTATGGCGAAAGTAGGGCGACGCAAAAATAAGCATTCCAGGTTTTTAGGGCGTCCACTTTATCCTTTAATTCCGGCCATCTTTTCCTTTAAGTGACATTCATGCAGGAAACTGTGCTAGGAGGTCTTTGCCGTCAATAATGGTACTAGTGAAGGTGAAACTACGGTTAGCTTGGTAGCGTGGGTCTGACTTAACGATAGCCATGAACTCGCGATGTCCCTGTTTTGTCCTACCTACTTGACAGCCAGCGCTCCACCTTCCTACGTCGGACTTAGGATTATCACCTCCCCAATGTTGGTTAATGCCAAAATGACCTGAGTCAATGGAGTCACCTGCATCGCGCGTGCCTGACCGATTTGCATCGCGATGGACGGTGACCGAACCACCAGTTTGCACAAGAGCTTCGTGGGGAGAAGCCTGTCCGTGGGTTCCTACCTGCCATGCAGTATATTGCCCGAAGGCGATAATCGCCGCACCTTTGGAGTTCAAGGGATTGTACGTATAGTACTTAGGGAGTTGCAAGAAAATAAAATCCCAATCAAACTGGGACAATCATGATATTCCATTTAGATAATTGGTATCGATAGACACTCGTAAAGATTTAGAATTCTCATTTGATGCCTAATTTTCCCGGAATACATTGTCGAAAATGGCATCAGTTTGAAGAATCTTTTTCAACTTGCGGAACTGGTACAGCTTTGGGAGATCCGATTGAAATTAGTGCCCTCAAGGAGGCGTTTGAAACTAGTACCAACCAAAAAGGTTTCTGTGCGATCGCATCGGTAAAGGCTAATGTCGGACACTTAAATATCGCTGCTGGTGTGACTGGTTTAATTAAAACGGTGATGGTGCTCAAGCACAAATTAATTCCTCCCAGCTTACACTTTGAACAACCGAATCCGAAAATAGACTTCGCCGAAAGCCCCTTTTACTGATCACAGATATGGGCTTTTATGGATTTGAGTGGTTTGATACCCTAACTGAGCAAGGAAAATATATTTTAACTAGACAAAAAGCTCTTATTGCGATTTCGAGTATAGCAAAATCATCCCGCAAATATGCAACGCCAAAAATTGCAACAATATATGTAACTGTGTACATCAATGTATTAGGCAATATTTTAATATGCATACCATAACTAAAAAGTCAACAAAAAAAGCTTGGGCTAATGCGATCGCAGAACCGGCAAAAGAATTTCCTCTTACTCAACTGTCAATTCTTTCTGGCAAAATTCCAGAGGGTTTGCGTGGCACACTTTACCGCAATGGCCCCGCACGGCTAGAACGCGGTGGTGAGCGTGTTGGACACTGGTTTGATGGAGATGGGGCAATTCTCGGTGTCCATTTCACGGATGCAGGAGCCACTGGAATCTATCGCTATGTGCAAACAGCAGAATATCAAGCTGAAACTCAAGCCGATAGATATCTTTATGGTGTCTATGGGATGCATACGCCAGGGCCCATTTGGAAACGCTGGGGTCAACAGATCAAAAATGCAGCGAATACTTCAGTGTTGGCTTTACCTGATAAATTGTTGGCTTTATGGGAAGCAACCAATCCTTATGCCCTTGATTTACAAACTTTAGAAACGAAGGGATTGGATGATTTAGGCGCTTTAGATAACGGATTACCTTATTCTGCTCATTACAAGCGTGATTCACAAACAGGCGAAATTTTTAACTTTGGAATCAGTATTGGAAGTTCTGTACAACTGAATCTCTACAAAAGCGATGCTACCGGCAAAATTATCCAAAAAACTGCTTTTAAGCTAGATCGCTATTCTATAATGCATGATTTTGTTTTAACTCAAAGATATCTAGTGTTTTTCATGCCACCGATGCGGATGAAAACACTGCCAGTTCTGCTAGGTTTGACCACCTTTAGTGAATCTCTGTTGTGGGAACCTCAGTTAGGAACCCAGGTATTAATATTTGACCGCGAAAACTTATCCTTAGTTAGTCGTGGCGAAACCGATCCTTGGTTTAATTGGCATTTTGGCAATGGCTATGAAGATCAAGACGGTTCGGTGATTCTGGACATGGTGCGATATTCAGATTTTCACCAAACTAATGAATATCTCAGAGAATTTGCCAGTGGTGAGACACACACAGTTACTAAAGGAACATTGTGGCAAGTACGTCTCAATCCCCAAACTGGTAAAGTTACAGAAACACAGGAAGTTGTCAACCAAAAATGTGAATTTCCTGTAGTGCAGCGATCACAAGTTGGGCAACCTTGGCGCTATACTTACATATCATTAATGCCCCAAAGAACAGATACAGACAAAGAATCCTTCAGTGCGATCGCCCGCTTCGACTACAAAACCGAAACCCTCACCGAAGCCGACTTAGGAGAAAACCGCTATCCTTCAGAACCCATCCACGCCCAAGATGCCCAAAACCCTGAGCAAGGCTGGGTGCTAACTGTTGTATACGATGGTAATTCTCATAGTAGTGAAGTTTGGATATTTGATAGCGATCGCCTGGATGCAGAACCCGTTTGCAAGCTAGGATTACCTAGCGTCATTCCCCACAGCTTTCACGGCACTTGGAACCCAGCATAACAGAGGATTGGGGATTGGGGATTGGGGATGGAGAAGAGACAAGGTAGACAAGGGAGAGGGGAGAGACAGGGGGGCATTGGTGTCAACTTAACGCAAAAACTATGTCCCGCAAGGAACTTCAGTTCCAAGAATCATAGTGAAAGTCATCTGAAGATGACTAGATATCCCCAAAAATATTCAGTCTACTTCAGTAGACTTTAGCTATGAGCCAGAGAATTCATTCTCTGGCGGGTTATGAAGCCCGCAGCGAAGCTATTTCTAGCTTAACTTGACACCAATGAACAGGGGAGAGACTTGTCCCCTTGTCTCCCTGCTCCCTGCTCCCTGCTTCTTCCCAATTCCTCAATTCAATCTAATCTTTGAGAATTGCTAAGTGTAAAAACGTAGTATCCTACATACTGGTATATAAAAATAATTCCAAAATCATGAGGAAAAACCCCATAAGATTACTACTTAGCGGAGTGATTGTCAGTTTTGGACTATCATCATTGTTAGCTCAAGCACAACAACAGGTTTCTGATGCCCAAGTCGCGGCGATGGTAGAGGCGCTGCGACTAGCTGCACCGCAGACCGGCATTGCAAATGATGGACTTTACAGTGAATGGCAAGTTAAACCAGAAACCTTAAAAGGTTGGTCAAAACATTGTCTCAAAAAAGAACTAACACCGACGCAGTTTGAAAACAGCCCTACGACAGCACGCCAAGTTATATCCTGTATCACCCGCCGAGAGTTAAATAAGCAGTTTATCGCCAGCAGCAATAATGAAACCGCCGCTGTGCGTGGCGTCGGTTGTTGGTGGATGACTGGTAACTATACAGGCTGCAACAGCGGATTTACTGCTGCATATCTTCAAAAAGTTGTGGGTTTTTACCAGCAACAGCGTTCAAAACCAGCAATCACTCCATCCTCATCACCAAAATAATCGCCGTGATGTGGCAATGATTATGCGATCGCAATTAAGGTAAATCAATCCTTATAGTACAACATAGTACAATGCATTTAACACCAACAGTTTTGATATCTTCCAAGGGCGAACGAGCGTCGGGCAGTTTCCCTCCTGCCTCCTGCCTTCTGCCTCCTGCCTTCTTTAATAAAATCTTTAGAGGAATCAGGTTTTGTGCATAGAGCAAAACTAATTATACCTACAAAGGATTGTTTGACCTTTGCCAATCCTGTTAAAATGCATCGATGTCAAAAAAGCAACATCTCTTAAACAAAAAACCCGGTTGGTCTTTGGATGAGCGAGATCCAAAGTTCATAGAATCTCTGATGCCCCTGTTTGGCTTTTTGTATCACTACTATTTCCGAGTTCAAACTAGTGGCTGGGATAACATTCCACCCCAACAAAAAGTTCTATTTGTCGGTTCGCACAATGGGGGACTCGCTGCACCCGACATGGCAATGATGATGTACGACTGGTTCCGCCGATTTGGTGTGGAGCAACCCATTTATGGTTTGATGCATCCCAAAGCTTGGCAGGTTAGTCCGCCACTAGCGCAACTGGCTGCCAAGGCAGGAGCAATCATTGCCCATCCGAAAATGGCTTATACCGCCTTGCACTCTGGAGCTAGTGTGCTAGTTTATCCAGGTGGAGCCGAAGATGTCTTTCGACCGTGTTATTTACGTAACAAAATCTACTTTGCAGGGCGGCAAGGATTTATCAAGTTAGCGTTACGGGAAAATGTGCCGATTGTGCCTGTGATTTCCTGGGGTGCTCACGATACACTAATTGTGCTCGCTGACATTTACAAAGTTGTGCAGCAACTCCACGAGTGGGGGATGCCTTGGCTGTTGGGGATTGATCCAGAAGTTTTTCCGATCTATCTTGGACTACCTTGGGGATTAGCAATTGGCCCGTTGCCCAACATTCCATTACCTGTGCCCATGCACACACGGGTTTGTCCGCCAATTGTATTTGAACGCTACGGCCCTGAAGCAGCTAGCGATCGCCACTATGTCAATGAATGTTATGAATTAGTTGTTAGTCAGATGCAGCAAGAGTTAGATCACTTAGTGAAGCTAACTGCTAAAGCCAATTCTCTATGATGATACATATAATTTAGTTTGCCTACTGCAAAACAAAAGCCCTTCACGCAGCGTCCCACTCTCAAGGCCATTTTCAGGTAAATAGACCATACCAGACGGGCACAGCATTGCTGTGCCCGTCTTAGCGATGCTTACGGCGGGTAAACTACACCACAATGAATGCAATACTTTTTGGATAAACCCAACAATCTCTCTTTTGGGCTGGGGAAAGGTTAATGGGCTTGCGGGTAAAGGTAAATTCAAACCCTTTCCCTTTACCCTTTCCCCTTTAACCGAAAAGTATTGACAGTGAATGTGAATCAAGATGGTAGGTTCTCAGATATATTGGGCAACCTAAAAGTAAGCGATCGCCACTTTTGCCTTACTCGGTGAATACAGTATTGCGTAGACACAGAGTGCCTTGTCGCAGACATTGCACTCATTCAATTAAAATCAGGAGCTAGTGAAGCATAAATGAGTCTACTGTTAAAATGTCTTTTAGCGGTCAATCACAACCCCCTCAACCGTTATAAAAAACTACTAAGTAGCCTTGCTCTCTCACTTTGCACCCTGAGTTTTGGCGTACAAGCTGCTCAGGCTGAAGGTAGTCGTACCCTGTATCCTAGTACTGCCCCAGCCGGCAGTAGTAGAGCTAACCTAGAGTGGCGTACTGATACTTATGGCGGTCTGGTGCTGCGACGAACTTTGCTAAAAGTCTATGCCAATAAAGATGAGTACATTCTTTTGGGTTCCAGCGCAGTTGGGGTAAATAGTGGTAATGTGCGCGTTTACAACCCCGGTAGAGTTAGTGGCAGTATTGGCAGTGAAACTGTTCCTGGCACAGCAGATTTTGTGTGTACCTCTCAACCTGGGCGGGGCTTTATCTCAACTCGCCAACAGGAGTTAAATGGCCCCCGTGCTATTTCTGGCGGAGGTAATCCCAACGGCTATATTCCCTGCTACTACCAGGCTCCATCCACTGGAGTTTATGACATCGTTTTCTATGGGCCGGATGGAGGTAACTCTTCCGTTAATGCCACTCCTACTGGTGAGATTGATTTGAGTAATGGAAACAACTTTAACGATCAACAAAAAACTAGTGTTGCAGCTTGGGATGTAACGGTACGAAGTAGCGATCAAACTTCAACAACTGACTTTAACGGGCGGTTATTTAGCTATTATCTAGCTTTATTTACTGGTAACAACGGTCGATATCTCAACTTCCCGGTCTATCCAATAACCACAGATGGATTCCGATATAAAGTAGAACTCAGAGGCACAGATCCGAATGGATTTGTTCTCTATGGTAATCAAACTGGCTTTTTTGACAGTGACGGGGTATCACCCTTGTATCACGATATACTAGGGGCGGATAGTCAGCTGGCAAATCCCCAAGGTGGCGTTAGCTTGGCTCGTCCCCAATACGCTACCTTTTTCAACTCCATCGACACCAACGTGCTTCCATACGTTGACCGTTACAAACGAGATGGCACTTTAGAAGGAACTGGTACTCCCCTTAGCCCAATTATTCCTATTATTAGTAATTTACAATTCAACGGTACGGTTGTCGGAAATAACAGTTCTTTCGGTACGGGCGGTACTTTATCCTTTGATAGCAACGTCACAGGCACTTACGAACTCATTATTAGCCGAGACGGCAGCAATTTTGATCCCAGCAACTCCCAAAACCGTCTTATGCGAGGGATTATGGCTACAACGGGACAGCAAGCGATTAGTTGGGATGGTAAAGATAACAGTGGCAATTTTTTCCCGGTTGGCAGTGATTACAAAGTTCGTGTCAGAACTTATGGAGGCGAATATCACTTTCCTTTGCTTGATGCGGAAAACAATTTTACTGGTGGCCCTACCATTACAATGCTGAATGCTGCTAACCCCATAGGCAACAGTAGAGGATTTTACGACGATCGCGGTTATAAAACTATCGCTGGTACTCAAATCGGTACTTCTGGTCAAGTACTCTGTGGAATTAATCCACCAAACCCAGCCTTTAGCGACCCACTTAATGGTTTTGACACCGCCAGTAATGACCGGAAATTTGGTCAGAATGGTAACGCTGGTAATGCTGGGACATCATGCAACGGCTCTTTTGGAGATACCAAAGGGCTGGATTTATGGACTTATTATCCTGGTCAAACTGCACCAACTCCATTGAACATCATTGATATAGTTTCACCCAGCGCTGGCAAAATTATGATCAACGAAGTTTTGTATAGTGAAACTGGTACTGCGACTAACACTAATGATGAGTTTATTGAACTTTATAATGCTTCTTCATCGCCTGTAGATTTGAGTGGTTTGAAGTTGGCAGACGGACATCTGACTGCTAGTGATAATGATGGTACTAATGGCTTTACTTATACATTTCCTAACGGCACAACTTTACAACCGGGGCAATATGCTGTGATTTGGATTGGGGATAACAACGCCAACCATCAAGCCACAGCAGCATCTTTCCAAGCTTGGTTGGGACAGACTCCCAAACTCAATAACTCCGGTGATGATATCTGGTTGTACGATAGTCAGAATAAAATTATTGACTATATCGCCTATGGCAGTGGTAATGAGGTTAATACACCTCCTGCAAGTGTTCTCAATCTTTGGGACAACACATATCAGTCTTCCTTAATTGGGGCTAATTCCGGCCAGTCTATCAGCTTGACCCCCAATGGACAGGATACTAATGTTAGTGCTTGCTGGGAAGCAACCACCAGTGGGAACTCTAGCACACGGTGTCCAAACTACCTACCAACTAGAGACACTGATACTATAGCTAATCGTGTTACCAGTGTTGGGGAAAGTAATAACGGTGCTACTACTGTGAATGCAAAGCTTTTGTTAGTGAAACGCATCACCCGCATCAATAACCAAGATATCACCGATATTGTCGATGGTGTGAGTAACGTTGCTGTTACTGCTGCTAATTATGTCCCAGAACCATTCGCCTCTGATGATAACTATATTACATGGCCGGCTGGCTACCTGCGGGGATTGATTAATGCTGGAACTGTCAAACCAGGAGATGAGTTGGAATACACTATCTACTTCCTCTCCCAGGGCCCAAGTAATGCTACTAACGTTAAATTCTGCGACTTAGTACCTAGCAGTACTACTTTTATTTCCACTGCGTTTAATGGCAATACTCCTGGTGATGGTGGTTTAACAGTCGCAGATCAAGGTATTGCCCTTGCCCTTGGTTCTAGCAGTCCCACAGTTTACCTCACCAATATAGAGGATGCAAGCGATCGCGGACGCTTTTATGCTGCTAATGAATCAGCACCGTCATACTGTGGTATTAACACCAATGGAGCTGTGGTGGTAAGCATCACGCGGAGTCCAGATTTACCCAATTTAGCCAAAGACTTTTACGGTTTTGTCCGCTTCCGCGCCAGGGTGAAATAAGAAAAAGTGAGGAGTGAGTAGTTAGCCCGCATTTCTCACAAGCTCAAGGCGTTTGATGGAGCAGAAGAGAAGTAATGAGTAATGAGTAATGAGTAATGAGTAATGAGTAATGAGTAATGAGTAATGAGTAATGAGTAAAAACTTCTTACTTCTTACTCATTACTTCTCCCCTGCACAAGCGCAGGCTTTAAGAGGTGTGGTGAGAAATCCGGGTTAGGAATTAGCAGTTTTGAATCTTTAACTCCTAACTCCTAACTCCTAACTCCTAACTATTTTCCTAGCCGCCGCTGACTGGTGGAATTAGCACGACTTCATCCCCATCTTGCAGTAGGGTATCTGGTTCAACAAATATTAGATTAATCCCAAAACGGGTGATATCACGCCATTGGGAGAGTTCAGGGTGTTCAGTTATGAGGCGATCGCATACTGCTTTGACTGGCATACTATTAGGAAATTCCAGTACCAGTTCCGAAACCTTAAAGGCTTCTTGATAAGCAGCGAACAATTTGACGGTAACAGTGATTGCAGATTTAGACATACAATATATCTTTGGCAGTACCACCAAGTGGTTTAATACTTGAGAAGCACCCTGAACTCTTGAGGTTTATTATACATTAAATAACTTTAGTCATTGGTCATTAGTCATTGGTCATTAGTCATTGGTCATTGGTGCATAACCTGCTCTTGCGATAACAGTAGCTCTGCTTTTATGGTGGGTGTAAAAACTTTGTCTTTCATAGGACTAATTCAAACCACGTTAAAGACTGGGCGTGGTTTCTCTTAGACAAATGACAAATGACAAATGACCAATGACAAATGACCAATGACTAATAACTCTCGCATTGCGGTTTGATTATTCAGCATTGAGGATTTTTGGCACTTTGAAAAATTCGCCTTCTTGTTCAGGCGCACTGTTGAGAATGCTTTCGCGGTCGGGATAGGGTTGCAATTCATCCTCCCGTGTGACATTGCTGACATCAATTGCCCGTGTTGTTGGCGGCACATTACTGACATCAAGTTCATTCAGTTGTTCGATATAGTCCAGAATACTTCCCAACTGGGTAGTGAATTGTTCTTCCTCTTCTGGAGTCAATTCTAAACGAGCAAGATTAGCTACTCTGTGAACTTGTTCTTGGTCAATCATCTTTTTTTTAGTGAGGAGTGAGGAGTGAGAAGTAAGGAGTTAAAAGTGAAGAGTTAGGAATTATTAACTCCTAACTCTTCACTTTTAGAAGAATACGTCAATTTGCGATCGCCCGGTGGTTTTCAGCCAGTTTTGGGCTTCGATGTAGTTATTGGGAGCCATGCGAATCGCTCGAATCCAATAGTCTGCTGCTTGGTCAAAGAGTGCTTCGCCAGCCTCGTTATCTCCAGATTCTTTTTCCTTTTCGCCTTGGTAGTGATAAATCACGGCGATGTTATTCAAGGCTTGGGGCATACGTGGGTTTAACTCAACTGCCTGGTGATAGAGTTCTAAAGCCTTTTCGTGGTCGCCATTGCTGGCATAGATTAGCCCCATATTGTAGAAAATATAGCCGCGATCGTTAGTATCTTCCTCTAGTGTTAGAGCTTCTTCATAGTATTCCAATGCCTCCGCATATTCCCCTTCCGCTTGGGCCGACATCCCATCTCGATAATAAACAAACGCTTCTTTAGCTTTTTTGTTGGTTGGCAGGATCTTCAGGATGATATCTGCCATCACTGTAAAGGATTTGTCAACAAAATTATCGTTCTTTTGTGTTCTTGGCATATTTGTCTCTGGGTATTGGGGACTGGGGACTGGGGATTGGGGACTGGGGCATTGGGCATGGGGCATTGGGCATTGAAAAGAGGCAGAGGGGCAGGGAGCAGAGGAGAAAGAGGTAATTTTTTATCCTCCCCCTTGCCCCCAGCCCTCTGCTCCCCTGCTTCTTCCTCAATTTCCCTCATCTCCCCAATTCCTTAGTTTACTCAATAGCTAATTTAACTGATTTGCGGGTGCATTCTTCTCACTTAGGGGTATGATACATTCCGCACTATTATGCCGAGAGTTGTTTACCAAGGTGCTAACTGGATAGGCAACCATTGCTGGCGCTGGATAGGGACGCAATAGCTGCTGTAGGGTTTGAGGCGTTTGCACTTGCGAATCTAGCCATAAATCGTAATCTTGTGGCTCCAAAATCACTGGCATCCGCTCGTGGATGGGTTGGAGTAATTCGTTAGCTGCCGTTGTCAAAATTGTACAAGAGATTATTTCCTCGTTGGCAGGCGATCGCCATCTCTCCCACAAACCTGCAAAGCCGAAGGGTTGCCCATCTTGGAGACGAAAATAAAACGGCTGCTTCTTACCTTCTTGGCGTTGCCACTCATAAAAGCCATCAGCTATCACTAAACATCGTCTGTGCTTAAAAGCCGAGCGAAAAGCGGGTTTTTCGGCAACAGTTTCCGCTCTCGCGTTAATCAGCTTTGCCCCCATGCCTGCATCTTTTGCCCATGACGGAATTAACCCCCAATGCAATTGCTTAAATTCACGCTTTTCGCTTTCGGGATTTTGTAACACTGTTGCCACCATTTGCGTAGGCGCAATGTTATATTCGGCTGCTAAATCTGGAACTGACTCGACATGGAAAACTTGAGATAATCCTGCTGATGACTGGTTTAGAGTAAATCTTCCACACATACTTTTATTCTCGACCATTGACTAAATTAAACATCTCAATTTAGAAATAAATACTAATTATTTTTATTTTCTCAGATAATTTTATGTAGTACGTTCAGACGCTAAATATAAAAAAAATATCCGGTTTTGGGAAAATCTTTTGGTAAGATATTGTATTTTAAACCTTCAGTTATCAACATATTCCTAACTGGATTTTAGCATGAAACTACTGCGTCTGTACGATTTTTTACCTTCTGGCAATGCTTATAAGATACGTCTTTTATTGACACAACTAGGTATGCCTTTTGAGAGGATAGAGCTTAACATCTTGACAGGCGAGACTCGAACACCAGAATTTTTAAGTAAAAATCCCAACGGTAAGATACCTGTTCTGGAAATCGAGCCAGGGAAATATTTGGCAGAATCAAATGCCATATTAGTGTATCTAAGTGAAGGCACAGAGTTTTTACCTTATGATCGCTTTTTACGAGCGCAAGTGCTGCAATGGTTATGTTTTGAACAATATAGCCATCAGCTTTTTATTGCTAAATCAAGATTTTGGATTTCTATTTTAGGTAAAACTGAAGAATATGATGAAGCTATCAAGCAAAACCGTGAACCAGGTTATGCAGCACTTAGGCTGATGGACAAACACTTAACTTCTCACACTTTTTTTGTAGGAGAGCGTTACACAATCGCTGATATCGCCTTGTTCGCCTACACTCATGTAGCTGATGAAGGTGGGTTTGATTTGACACAATTTCCTGCTATCCAAACTTGGATAGAAAGAGTCAAAGCTCAATCAAGGTATATCAGTATTACACAAGCATAAAAATTAGATTTTGTGAGTTTCTGTCTCTAGTTTCTTGGTTCTAGTAGAGCATTTACTGGGTGAGATATAGCCTCATATTCAAGAGGCAGAAGAGTTTTCCAAAAAGGTGTTAGTAAACAGCAACTAAGTATCTGTATCAATTTCTAACAGCTTTTGCCGCGAGGACAAACCTGACTTAATTCTGATATGAGATTTGGGTAAATCAAATTTCTCTGCTAGTAGTTTAATTAACTCTTCATTAGCCTTACCATCAACTGGGGGAGATTTTAAATACACAGTCAGACTGCCATCAGGTTGTTCTTCAATCTTTTGCTGTTTTGAATTAGGTTTAACCTTGACTTTTTTTTGCATAACCTATTCCGTGTAATTGTCGCAGCCATAACCAACCTAAAATACAACCCAATACATAATGAGGAAAATCCCACCAAACAAAGGTGGTGCCAAGTAGCAATTTACCTATCAAGGTGGCGCGAATCTCTTCTAATAGTGGCGGATGCCAAAGTTGCAAGAATTCTAGTATACAGGTGATGACAAAAACCCATATAGGAATTTGAATTATCGCTGCCCGGCTTCTGAAAAACCAAAATGCGAACAGACACCAAAATATTTCGTAAAATACAGCTGCTCCGTAGTCATTAAACCACTGATTAGCAGGCCCATTATAATACTTAAACAAAAAGCCCATCGGTATAACGATGAGCACAGAAAGAATAATAAATATTGTTTGGTTACGGTTTTGGCGCATTTTCTACAGACTAGAGACTAAGCAAAATTTTAGCCTCTACTATCCCTTTGTCAATAATTCGTAATTTGGGGATATTACACGTTAAGGATATCTTCTGCTACCTGCACCCACTACACCGATTTTGTGGCGATAGGAGAGTTCGGCACCGAACCACCCGGAAACACTGGTTAGTGTACCGACAATAAGCGAGATTAACAATCCCCAAGGTACTATTCGGGATTCAGCGTCGCCCCAACGCAGGAGAAAGTTGATGAGTGATAAAACTAAAATAGAAACGTTAAGTATCAAATGCGCCCAACCTGCGGTACGCTTGCGGACTCGTTCAATTTTCAAAAAGTCGCTGAGTCCGATCGCAGATGCAAGTACGCCTCCAGCTAATCCGAGTCCGATTAACCATAACGAAGCCCTAGCCCAAAAGAAGTCACCAGTTAACCAGTAGCCGATGTCACTTCCCAAGGCGGCGGCTAAAAAGGCTATGGGAAAGATCACACTTAATGGGTGTAGAGGATGTCCTGCGATCGCAACTGTGCTAGGTACGCCAGTATCACGATACTCACTGTCGTTACTTTCAATAACTGGTGGAATATTTGGAAAAGGTGTTGAACTTGTTTGCGTTGTTTCTGTAGTTTCCATTATTAGTATCCTGAATTTATGAGCATTATATTTTGAGGCTGAAGGATTGTTTTAAACAGAAGCTTCAGCTTGTAGGGTTAGTTTATCTAGTTATACTTTTAGCTTTTCTACTGCTTTATTCAGCACTTGCTCTCTTAATCTAGAACTGTTTGGCATGATTAATTTAACTTCCGCTGAAAATAACATATCTTGAAGGTAATTTAATAAAATTCCATCATGTTTTTATCTATCTAGCGATGTAATATGGGCTTAAATGTTGTCTATCTAAAAGTATAATGATAGTATTTGCAATAAAAAAAATTGCTTTTATATCCAGATTTGTGAAGATGTAGACGCATTCTTTGGCAACTAGCACTTAGCTCAAAAACTTCACCTAAATTCTGACTTTATAGGCAATTAAATATATAGGCTCCTACTTTGATTTCTCGACTACCAGAAAATCTACCAGTTGGAGCATCATTTCTAAAGTACTATTAGCATTGAGTTAAAACCGCAGTTCTGGGTTTTGCGAACCCGAACTCATCAGTATTACTGACTTTTCACGTTATGTGGAGAAGGTAACAATTAACCTAACCCCCTAACCCCCTTCCCGATGCGGGAAGGGGGAAATTCAAAGTCTCTCTCCTAAAAGGAAGAGAGAAATAGAAGTGAGGTTTTCCAGATGCCGTGAAAAGTCAGATCAGCATTAATTCTTCATCAGTGACAGCATACAAAGACTGCACCACTATTTTTTCGCTGTTTATGATAACGCCGTAGCAAGCTTGATAGATATTTCAATTTTAGCTCTCTACCCCTCTTATCCTTTGTAACCTCTGGACTTGGAGCGGTTTGTTATAAAATTGACACAAGCCCTTTCTTTATTCGGCGGAGTTATCCTGACTCCTTTTATACAATGCTCTCAGAACGCTTTACCATAGCCCTAACTTATGCCACCCAACTGCACGCTAACCAAGTTCGTAAAGGTTCAGGCGTCCCCTATGTTGCTCACTTATTAGGTGTCGCCAGTATTGCTTTAGAATATGGGGCAAATGAAGATGAAGCGATCGCAGCCCTCTTACACGATGCGATCGAAGATCAGGGTGGCGTCGCAACACGTGAAGAAATTCGCCGCCGCTTTGGTGACAATGTAACAGCAATTGTAGATGGTTGTACTGACGCTGATACAACTCCAAAACCCCCCTGGCGACAGCGCAAGGAGGCTTATATTGCTCATATTCCTACTGCTTCTCCATCAGTTCTGCTTGTGTCATTAGCAGATAAACTATACAATGCCCAATCTATTCTTAAAGATTATCGCGTTTTAGGTGAATCACTTTGGGAACGTTTTCAAGGGCGTAAAGAAGGAACTCTTTGGTATTACCGGGCGCTTGTAGATGCCTTCAAAAAGACTGAAAGCACTGTAATCATTGACGAATTAGAACGGGTAGTTGCACAAATTGAGGTATTAGCATCTTCATAAAAAACTTTATTTACCTAGAAGTAGAAAAAAAAATCATAGGAACTAGACAAAAAGCCTTTTTACAGACACGATATAGTCATATCTCTCACAGATAAATTTTTGCTTTTAGGTTCTCTCTCTAGATAAAAAATCTCTCTCTCGGTCGATAGGTGTACTTACATGATTATGGCTGCTATTTTACCAATATGACGATAGTAAGACAAAACACTCTCAATACAAACGTAAATTCTTCAGTAAGTCCTCCAGAAAACTTGGCAGAAAAGTATATTGAAGCAGAGCGTATACATGATGTTCTGCTTTTACTGCAAAACTTGATTAACAGTGAAGAAGCCACTGTTAAACTAATTATGGATTGTCTTTATGATGTTGGTTCAGTCAATCTGATCAACCAAAAGCTTCGCTCAAAGCCTCTAAACAGGGTGATGAAATTAATAGCCAGAATGTCCAAACCAGTTTTTAGAACTTTAGCTTTTAATTGGTTTAAGAAAAACTGTCCGCAACTGATTACTAATTGGTTACATACGCAGGTGTCTTTTGGAAATCTACCAAATACACCCCAACAAGTACCAATCGAAGTTACAGAACTACAACCATATTCCATACCACAGACAGAAAATCTGAGCCAAGAGATTAAAAATCTGCGTTACCAAGTCAGATGGCTAGCTGGGATTGCAATAATTGCGATCGCTGTTTTAGGAATAGCAGCACTTGGTTAAACTGAAACCCATAAGTAGCAACGCAATCAAGTTTAATTGATTCAGCAAACTACTTTAGACATAAAATCTATTTGGGTTTTACCGTAACGCTAAATTGTTTGTAAAATCTTCTCTATTTCTTCTGCTGCGGCTAGCTTGCTTCTTTGCAGGATTATCTGTACTTTATGTAGTTTTAGTGCATTTGCTACACTACCTTACTTAGAGCCTGTTTGTAAAGTAAATATTAAGTAGGGTGTGTTATGACTGTGTAAGAATTTGAGGGTTTGAGAAAGTCTAATTTAGGCGTAGGGCATCATATTTTTAGGTGCTGCTTTAATGCAACTGAAAATCTAAGGTTTACTTTATAAATGGTCTCTTTTCTGTAGAAGTAGGCGAGTTGTTATCATTATTTTTTATTATGACCTATCTAGGACTGCTGTATGATTTAATAATTATTAATTGATAATTCCTAATTGATGCTAACGAGCAACTAAATTAATTTATGGAAATGACCAAAAACTCAGCATCCTTATTTCAAAAAGCCTATTCATGCCTGGAGTAATAATTAAAAATTACGTTAGCACAGCGTTAGCGACGTAGGAGCGTCATTACAAATTACGAATTATTATGCCTCTGCCCAAACCGATCTTAGAGGACATCGAAATACATCTGCTTTTGGAAGGGGTGTATCAGTACTATGGTTATGATTTTCGGGATTATGCTATTTCCTCACTTAAGCGCCGCATTCATAGCTTCATGCAATTAGAGGGGTTAGCAAATGTTTCTGCATTACAAGAGCGGCTACTCCACAACCGGGCCTATTTAGAACGATTTCTGCTTGCCCTGACGGTGAATGTAACATCAATGTTTCGCGATCCTAGCTTTTATAACACCTTCAGAAATCAAGTTATCCCCTTCTTACAAACCTATCCGTTTATTCGCATCTGGCACGCTGGATGCTCTACTGGTGAAGAAGTATACTCAATGGCAATTTTACTGCAAGAAGAAGGACTTTACCACCGTTGCCGTATATATGCTACTGATACGAATGAGAAGGTATTACAAAATGCCAAAAGTGGGATTTTCTCCCTGAAATTGATGCAGGAATATACTCAGCTTTATCTAAAATCTGGTGGCAAAAAGTCTTTTTCAGAATATTATACCGCAGCTTATGACAATGCTATTTTCCGAGCATCCCTAAGAGAAAATGTTGTTTTTGCCCAGCACAATTTAGCAACTGACGGTTCTTTTAATGAGTTTAATGTCATCCTTTGTCGTAACGTTCTCATATATTTCAATCAGGTACTTCAAAAGCGGGTACATGAACTGTTTTATAATAGCCTCTGTACCTTTGGTATTTTAGGTTTAGGACGACAAGAATCCATCAGGTTCACCCCTTATGAGCAATACTATGAGGAGATAATCAAAGGCGAGAAAATATATAAGAAAATTGCAGGTGGCTGAAGAGAATGCTCTGATAGGGTAAAATAAGCAGCGCCCTGAAAATTATCAATAAAATTGCGTTTGCTGTCAAAAGACAGTCTGTCAAACATTTTTAATTGTGTTCATAAGACAGATATAGCGTAGACGCAAAGCGGCTTGTCGCTAGACATCGCTTAAGGTAAATTACACATTAACGTCTTAAAGGAGATTGTCGATGCAACTTCTCGAATGTCCTCCTGTTGCAGTCATTGCTGGAGAAAATGCCGTTCACGTTTCTCAACTCCCTTCTATATGGCAAGACATTGCTAGAGGAACCCCAAGTATCGGACTTTCCCATCCCCAAGACTATGTTGAGATGGCACAGTTGTTCTTATACAAATTAGAACATGGCGATGTTGACTTATTTAGCGATCGCCCCCAACTAGCTCACTTGATACCGTCATTTTCCCAGCTATTTGCACAACTGGCATGGGAAACTCTTGAGTTTTTTGGGCAAGACTTTCTCAAACACAGCTATCCGAACTTTGCAGAAATTCTCCATGATGTGGAGTCAAAAGGGACAGATTATGCTGATGAAGTAAAAGTGGCTCACATTGGCATAGATTTGTTCAACGAGTTTGGTTATGAATTACCAGCAAGTTTTTACCATGTGCATCTAGCACCAATTTACCGCGATCATGTTTTTGAAGAACGTGCCTTAAGATTTGATAAACGTGATATCGAACACAAACGTTCTTGGGATGCCATACTCCATGCAGGTAAGGTATTTGCTATCCAGATGAAAGTACAAAGTATTGCTTCTAAATACGGTTTTACTTATCAACATGGCTGCGGTTGCAACTCTCACCTATCCTCTATTGATGTATCTCGTGGGGCGTTTGAATATGAGTTGAGTCCCGAAAAACGTCAGCGATGGATTCGCAGTTTCATCTGGACTGCTTGGTATGAGTATGCCTTTTTTGCGATCGTACCCAATACAAGTTATTTGGTTTAACAAGAAAGAATTCAGAATTCAGAAGTCAAGAGTCAGGAGTCAGAATTGAATTATGTGCAACGGTGGATAGCGCAAGGGTAGCTAGCCCGCATTTCTCACTCTTCTTAAGGCGTTTGATGGAGTAAAGGAGAAGTAATGAGTAATAAGTAATGAGTAATGAGTAAAAACTTCTTACTTCTTACTTCTTACTTCTTACTCATTATTTATTACTTCTCCCCTGCACAAGCGCAGGCTTTAAGAGGTGTGGTGAGAAATCCGGGCTAGTCCACCCTTACAGCTAACAAAGTAAGCTACACGCAGTGTTTCGTAGAGAACATCTTGATTCTTACCGGAGCTAACGGAAACGTCTCCGGCTCCACTCCTAAATTCTGAATTCTGACTCCTGATACCAATTCAATTAATGATTGCAACACATCTTTGGGTAAAGATGCGATGAATCGCGTCTCTACAGATGGTCTATTTGTCGCATTCTTTTTTCAAATTGGTATGACTCCTGAATTCTTCTTCAAGAAATTGGTTCAAAAACCATTTGCGGAATTAACACTTCATCTTGTAATTCTCCAACACCCAAAAAGCGAGTCTCTTCTTCATAAACTCGCACCATCCCAGTAATATCAGAATTTAGAGAAACTCGCTGACCTTGACACCATTTTTGAGCAGATGTTGCTGGTAAAGTAACAGACAACAAATGTTGCAAGGCTGCATCAGGGGCAAAAGGTTGAAATGTACCGGCTTGCAGTTTAGTTTCTAAGTCGCTCAAAGTGAGACTATCTGTTAAATCGAAACCACTGCTTTGAGTGCGGATTAAAGCCGCAAGAGTGCCACCAGTTTTTAAGATTGCACCTAAGTCACGAGCGATCGCTCTAATATATGTACCAGATCCACATGCGATCGCAACATCCAATTCGGGAAAATCTCCTTCTCTCCAGTCCAAAATTTCTATGCGAAAAATTTCCACTGTCCGCACTGGAACTTCCACTATTTCACCTTTACGTGCTAAATCGTAGAGACGTTTACCATCTACTTGAATTGCACTGTAACTCGGTGGTATTTGCTCAATCTTGCCTTCAAATTCTGCCAGTACAGTTTTCACCTCTGCCAAACTCAATCCAGCACAAGGTTGAGAATTGATGATTTCACCTTCTAAATCATCGGTTGTAGTCCGCACACCCAAGCGAATCGTAGCCTTGTAAGCTTTGTTTTCTGGGAGATATTGCAATAGTCTTGTGGCTTTACCAAGTGCGATCGGTAAAACCCCTGTAGCGGCTGGATCTAAGGTTCCCGCATGTCCTACACGTTTGAGGCGCAATAATTTTCGCACCCGCGCTACGCAGTCGTGGGAAGTCCAGTCAGATGGTTTGTTTAAGTTGAGAAAACCTTGAAATAACACAAAATCAATACTTACAGCTTCTAAACTCTATTAAATACTTATTTAATGCCCAAAGCATTAATATTTGGTAATCAAGGCTTAATTAAGCATTAATTTATACACATTAACTAGGTTAAATACATTCTCTAAGCACTTTACCGAATAATGCACAAAAAGCGCAGATAACGCCGAGC
The DNA here is from genome assembly GCF_054786515.1 of Nostoc sp. UIC 10890. Lineage (NCBI taxonomy): Bacteria > Bacillati > Cyanobacteriota > Cyanophyceae > Nostocales > Nostocaceae > Nostoc > Nostoc sp. UIC 10890. The sequence continues at coordinate 7,082,588 of NZ_JBSGKF010000001.1, read as the reverse complement.
ATGTACAGTAAATATCACGATGTCACTTATAAGTGACAATACATATTATTGTAATCAATAAAGAAATTTTATAGAAAATTAATAAAATGAAAAAAACAATCTTCACTACTACATTAATTCTTTGTTCTATCTTGATTGCAAGTTGTGGCGATGGCAATACTGCTTCTCAACAAAATCAAGTTAATCAAGCAAAGACTGCAACAAGTACTCCAGTTAATTCTGAATCTATTTCTGCAAATAAAGAAAAGATAGATAATATCGAAGCTGGCAAAAAAACTAGTAATTCAACATCAAATGAAAAAACACCTATTAAAAATAATAAAACTAATGAAGTTCCTAACGATAAACCGACATTAGGTACTATCAAAGAGATGCAAAATGGAGACTTAAAATGTTACGTTACTGTTATTGATGAGAATGATAAATTACATGAAGGTGTCGGTGCAACATTTGATGTTTGCGAACCAGAGAAATACGTCAATAAAAAAGTACGAATGTATTATCAGATAGAAAACGTCAGTGATTGCCAAAGTTCTGAGCCTTGCGGGAAAACAATCAAAGAATGGCTAATTAGCAAGATAGAAATTCGAGATTAGGTCAAGTTAATGATGGGGATAGTTGACCCTTTCGGCATATCTTCGGTAAGCTGACTGTAACTTGAGTTCCTTGCCCCACTTCGCTGGACAAGTTGATATTACCACCATGTAACTCAACACAACCTTTAGCGATCGCTAGCCCTAAGCCTGTACCAGGAATTGTGTCAACGTTACTTCCACGACTGAAGGATTGAAACAAATTTTCTTGATCTGCGATCGGGATACCAATTCCTTGATCTTTGATATAAAAGATTACTTCTGATTCTTTACTGATGAGGTGGAATTCCACAGTACCTCCATCTGGAGAGTACTTAATGGCATTGGATATTAAGTTAATAAAAATTTGCTGTAAAAGTCCGCGATCGCCCCAAAATTCCTGGTTTTTCCCAGTAATTTTAAAAATTAATTCGTGGCGATCGCCTGCTGTTTCTCGTTCTTGTTCTATGAGGTCGGAGAAAAAATGTAGCAAATCCAGTGGTATTGGTTTAAATTTGGGTTTTTCCAGTTCAAATTGGTTAACCAGAAGCATATTATCCACGAGTTTGGACATATACCTTGCTTTCTGTTCAATAATTCCCAAAAACCTCTGTTGTTTAGACTCATCTAGTTGCTGACTATGTTTTACCAAAGTTGATGCAGCAGCCAGAATTGAAGTTAGCGGCGTTCGATACTCATGGGAAACCGTTGCAATAATTTGGGATTTAAATACATTGAGTTGCTTTTCTTTGGCAAGGGCTGCTTGAGTTTGGGCTAACAATTCCGCCTGTTGAATAGCGATCGCTAATTGCACCGATACTTCATTGAGCATTTGGGCATCATCAGTTTGCCAGTGTCGTTCCCCAGAATTATGGTGAGCAATCAATAAACCCCAAAGCTTGGGCGTTGGGTTCCCATTATTACTCAGATTAATCGGAACTACGAGATTTGCTTTAGTATTAAATTGCTCTTTTAGGCTGACACAATTACACAATCCAAGCTCATAAATGTAAGGGATTGGGGATTGGGGATTGAAAGGCAGAGGGGCGGAGGGGCAGAGGGGCAGAGGGGAAAAACCTACTGCAACTTCCCCCCTACTCCTCTGCTCCCCTGCCCGATCGCCCAATGCGACAGTGCGGTATGATTCAACTGATGAGGCGACTATTTTACCGTCTGCATCTGGGGCGAACTGATAGACCATAACGCGATCGCACTTCAGAAGTTGCTGTACCTCGGCTACAGCCGTATTCAAAATTTGCTCTAAGTTAAGAGATTGGCGAATTCGTAAAGCAGTCGTGGCAATTAGGCGCTGTCTATCTTGAGTTTTCTGGAGTTGGGCTTGCAAACACGATTGCTTAATGGCATTGCGGACTGCTAGTTGCAGCACATCCTGTGTCAAATGTTGCTTGACTAAATAATCCAAAGCACCCCGTTTCATTACTTGCACAGCAACCTCTTCATCGCCACGCCCTGTCAACATAATTACGGGGACAGAAGTCTCAAATATTTCCTGCTGCATCTGATCGAAGAGTTCTAACCCACTCATATCAGGTAGGCAAAAATCTAGCAGAATGACATCGCAGCGGACTTTTTGGCACAAAGCAAGTCCTTCTTCGGCACAATCTGCCTCCAAAATCTGGTAGGACTGGTGCGGATCTTTCAAAAGATACCGACGATAGATTTTTCGATCTGCGGCACAATCGTCGATGATGAGTAGCGTCCGTATGTCCAACATAAGGTTATGAGGATCAGGGAGCCATATAGATCCCTTTTATCCAGATTGTGTTTTTATTGCATAATTCTAAAAATAATATAAAATAAGTATAAATAAAATCTAAATTCTTTAGGAATTCTAAAGCAATACAAGCAGTCGAGCATCGGTAGGAAAAACAGGAAGATGGGGAAAACACATCTATCAGAGACAAGCAGACACAGTGACTCAAAGAGGAAAATGTCGCTGTGTCCTCTGAGCCGTCTCCTTAGTTATCCGATTGTCCCTACTGCCTCATCAGCAGAAAATAAACAAATTAATCCAAGACAGGCGCCGTATTGGCTTCAAGCCAGTAGTCCACAAATGCCTGGATCGTTTTTTTTAATTCCTGAGCATCCATCGGCTTTACCAGATATCCATTTGCGCCCTTTTGGTAGCACAATTCAATATCCTTGGGGTTAGATGATGTGGTAAAAACAACGATGGGAATTCCCTTAAAACTCTTGTCTTGCTTGAGCCGATCTAAAATGTCACGGCCATCAATACCTGGCAGATTGAGATCGAGCAAGATCACAGAGGGTCGTAATGCTACTTTAGAGTTTGGTAAGTCTTCGCCCTTAGCGTAGGCATCTTTCCCCAGTTTATAGAGGAACTCTAAAACCTCATCTCCATTAGTACAACGGTGTATGGGGTTTTGGACAGCCATACGCCGCATTAGGCGTTGCAGCATCCGAAAATCTTCATTGCTGTCCTCAACAACGAGCAGCGGTTCATGAAGTTTTTTTGTCATTCGTGGTCTTAAAAGAGCTTAACAAAAATACATATTTAGTCATTATCTTAAACTATTCCAGCGTAAAATAGAACATTGAGCCAACGCCTAGGGTAGATTCAACCCAAATTTTACCGTTGTGAAGCTCAACAATCTTCTTAACAATAGCTAGTCCAGCACCCGCTCCTCCACCGTATTTTTCCTGGGAATGGAGCCGCTTAAATAATCTAAAGATGGTTTCTAGGTGATGCTGTGGAATTCCAATACCGTTATCGCGGATATAAAAGATTGGGGATTGGGCATGGGGCACAAGAGGCAGAGGGGCAGAGGGGCAGAGGGGCAGAGGGGAAACTACTGCAACTTCTCCCCTGCTCCCCTGCCCCTCTGCTTCTTCTTGAGAAAAGTAGCCAATCTCAACCCATTGCTCCGCTTTATCGTTGTATTTGAAGGCATTACTAAGCAAATTACTGAAGACTTCATTAACGAGGACTCGGTCACATCGAATTGTTGGTAAAGGCCGAGGAATGCGAATATCCATCAGCCCAGAGTCTTGGCGACTAGCACGAAAGACTTCAATTACTTGGGTGAGTAATTCGTTGAGGTTAGTTGCTTGCTCTCGCAGGTGCGCTTGTCCTAACTGTGAGAGTCGCAGCAAAGCATTAATGAGAGTTTCCATGCGTACAGACAATGAGACTACTGTTTGCAAGCACTCAATTCCGTCATCATCTAATAGTTGACCATAATCTTCTAGCAGCACTGTCGAGAAGTTATAAATTCCCCGCAAAGGTTCCTTGAGATCATGGGAAGCGGCGTAAGCAAAGGATGCTAGTTCTTGGTTGCTGCGCTCTAACTCCAGGTTGATTTTAGCTAACTCATCCGCCTTTGAGAGTACAATACCAACGATCGCATTATTGAGAGCGATCGCACTATCAAGTTCACAATCTTTCCAAGGTAGAGAAGTTAATCTAACCGTTTCTTGCCATTGTTCAAAAGATTTTCGTGGAGATAGGGTATAGCTACCATCTGCCTTAGTTTGAATAGATTCCTGTGGATTTCCAGCCCAGCGTACCGTTTGGAGAACTTCAGGACGAAACCAAAGGATGTAATAGCGGCGAATTTTAGAAATCCGCAGTAGCAGTAAACCACTCGCAGTATCTTTAAATCTCAGCGCCTCTGGGTAAAGTTTCGGCAGAGAATCAGTGGAAAACAAGTTGTCACTAACTTGGGTATCCGCCCATTCAATAAGCGCCCGAACTTGATCAATATTCGGTGTTGTTCCCACAAGGGTAATTTCATTATCTAGACAAACTGCCGCTCCAGAGGCACTAACAAGATCGAGCAAGCGGATTTCAGGTTTAATTAGAGCATCGATAAAATTGTCTGCTTGGGAAATAGATTCAAGGAACTCGGACTGTAGCGATTTGAGTTTTACCTTATAATCCCATTCTGAGTGACTAATTTTGTGCGCTAACTCTGAAGACACAATCTGTCCCAAAAATTCGCACATCTTGCGGACTTCGTAAGAAATATATTTAGGTGTTTGATGGTGACAGGATATTAATCCCCAAAGCTTCTGCTCTTGAATGAGCGAAATCACCAAAAGAGCCTTCACTCCCATATTTTGATGATATTCTGCACAACACCAATCAAAACTCCGTAGCAGACAGTAGCTTAAGTCAAGATGCTGATGTGTTGTCGGGTTTTCCGTTGGAACTAGTTTGACAGGTTCGGCAGTCAAATCGGGGAGAAATCGGAGAAAGCAGCGCGTGTATAACTCCCTAGCCTGGGCCGGAATGTCTGTAGCTGGATAGTGGAGTCCTAAATAGGGTGATAAATCTTCCCGTTTGACTTCTGCTACAACAGAACCCGCTTCTGACTGGTCAAATTGATAGACCATCACCCGATCAAAACCAATGATTTTTTGAACTTCTTCAGCTACCAGATGCAAAAATTCTATCAGATTGGATGTGCTTTGCATTTTTGCGATCGCAACACCTGCCAAAGTATGGAAGCTTAAGAAACTCAACTCCGATTTTGAGTCAGTCGGTTCTAGCTCCAAAATCACAGCCTGTTCTGTACGATGAGCAATAGCGTCAAAGTATTGTTCCCCATGTAACGTATTTATTAATACTTTAAAAGCATTAGCACTGCCAATTTTTTTCACCAAACATTGCTTGACAATTTCCACTTGTTGATGGTCAAGCAAATAGCTCAAGGGCTGACCGAGCAAATCTTCTGGCTCCTTGCCCAAATATGCTTGGGTATTGTTGCTAACTTGCAGGATCTCTAGCTGAGTACTGAGTGCTAGTAGAACTCCATGAGGTTGAATAGAGCCAGGTATGTGAATAGGTTTGCGATCGTGGTTAGTCAGGGCTGTTGCTTGGGCTGTAGTATATTCAGGCTGGCTCATAACTGAACTTATGTAAAGCTGACTTTTACAATAGCGCAATTAAATGTCACATTTCTTTAAAGTATATGCCGATAAGTATGAATGCGATCGCATCTCAACTGTACTGGTTACGGTTACAGCAGATTGCAAGTTAATGAAGTACAAAAATACCCCACCCTAACCCTCCCCAAAGCATCGGCTACGGTGTACACACAAGTCGAAAAAAGCTTGATTTTCCATTCATTGTTTTCTCGTTGATCTCGTTCCCAGTCGGAGACTGGGAACGAGGAACGAGGAAATGCTTATCAAGCTAGGTTTTTAGGACTTGTGTGTACACCGTAGCCAAAGCATCGGGGGGATTAAGGGGGGGTAAAAGATGTACTTCATTTAGACAGGACTTACGCAACTGGCACAATGCGATCGCTACTTATTAGTACATAAATACTATATTACTGACGCAGTTGGCACAATTAGTCTCGATGCAGATGAACCGCACCATCGATAAATCAAACTAACTTCATAAAGTTAAAGTACAGGAAAAAATGAATTTTACAATTATTAAAATATATTTTTGATGACAAGAATATTAAATAATTAAAATAAATTTTTTGAGCGTTAACGGAGAAAATAATTAATATATTTCAATCACTGACTGGTTTTTCAATATGAAATTTACTAAATTAGATTATTGTCAGTACTTACTTAGCAGTCAAACCAATTATACCATCAGTCTGCTACACTGCTCAAAATCCCAAAAGGTTTGAGTCTTTTGATTGGGACTGGTGAAACAAAGGTAAGCAATACGAGCAGGCTGACCGTCAAATGAGTCGCCCATTGTGTACGTTGACTGCTCTAATTGGGACATTCACGAGTATTCTCAGTAAAAATACTGTTGTAGTAAACAAACTGCTAAATTTAATATCAAACAGGCTTTTCAATCTCACGATATTCTCAAAAATAAAATTGTAGTTTTATACTCATCTTCCACTACTCTAGGGAAAGAAAAATAAGACCTAATTTTATTTTTCAAGTGGATATAAGGAAGGAGTTTGAGCTTTAATTTTTTAATAGAATCGCTGAGATAATTTTTTTTGAATTGCTCTTACTTACGTTAAACAAGTAGTGGTGAAAAATTTGTCATGTCTTTGAATCCTATAATCAGCAGTGCATCTACTCTGGCATATACAAATAGCTCTACAGTACAAATCCTGTTTATCGATCCTTTTGTTAGTGACGCAGAAATTCTTCTCAAAGGAACCTTAAGAGGCGTTGAAACTATTATCCTGTCAGCACAACGAGACGGTGTAGAGCAAATTACAAAAGTATTAAAACAACGCCAAAATGTAGAGACAGTTCACATTGTTTCTCACGGTGCGCCAGGATGTCTTTATTTAGGTAATAGCCAACTGAGCCTTGATACCTTAAAAGATTATGCGCCCCAGTTACAGGGATGTTCAAGAGAAAATCTCAATTTACTTTTATACGGTTGTAATGTTGCTGCTGGTGATGCGGGAGAGGAATTTCTCTACAAACTACATTCCTTAACCGGCGCTAAAATTGCTGCTTCTGCTGGAAAAACGGGTAATACAGCATTAGGAGGAAATTGGGATTTAGAAGTGACTGTGGGTGAGATTAAACCCCAACTTGCTTTTAGCGATCGAGCAATCGCAAATTATCCAGGTATATTAGGCTCCACAGTCCCATTTGATGTTGCATCAGTCTTTGATGCTGATGTCATTGTCAACCGTACCGGAGATGTCACTGACACCACCCAAACAGCGATTGATGGGAGCAATTTTGCTTTGATAACCCAAACCTTCGCTACTTTTAGTAATAGTACTTTGGGTATTGGACTGCCAGATGACGGATTTTTTGGGGCTACTAGCTTTAATCCAGATATTCAACTCAGTTATAGAAACAGTGACAACGGCAATAATGCTCGTCTAATTACAACTTCTACTGGGAATTTTACGTTTAATGTTTCGAGTGGTCAGTATGCTTATGTGCATTTGGCCTTAACTTCAACCGAAGCAAGCAGTAATGCCCGTTTCACCTTGAACTATAGTGATGGAACAACGCAAACAACTGATAGCCAAACGATTCCCGACTGGTTTAACGAAATTACCCCATCAACAACTCTCTACTATTTAATTAATAACTTAGACCGTAGTGAAACTGATGGAACTGGCTTTGAAAATGCTAATGATGCGGCGGTATTTGGGGTAAGGTTCTCAGCGGATGCAACGAAGACGCTTGAGAGTATCACACTTGAGAAAACTGCTTCCACAGGGTATTTAGCTTTTTTAGGAGCGACGGGAGAGTTAAATACTCCACCCAGTTTACAAAATGCGATCGCCGATCAGACAGTTCAAGAAGATACAGCTTTCAGCTTTACTTTTGATGCTGATACCTTCGGTGATGCAGATACCGAAGACATCCTCACCTACACTGCAACTCTGGAAAATGATGAATTACTGCCCACTTGGTTGAACTTCAATCCGACTACCAATACCTTCAGTGGCACTCCTACGAATCAGGATGTAGGTAGTCTCAACATCAAAGTTACCGCTACAGATAGTGCTGGAGCTATAGCCACTGATGTGTTTACACTCACGACGGCTGCCCTAAATACTCCACCCAGTTTACAAAATGCGATCGCGGATCGAACAGCTCAAGAAGATACAGCTTTCAGCTTTACTTTTGATGCTAATACCTTCAGTGATGCAGATACCGAAGACATCCTCACCTACACTGCAACTCTGGAAAATGATGAATTACTGCCCACTTGGTTGAACTTCAATCCGACTACCAATACCTTCAGTGGCACTCCTACGAATCAGGATGTAGGTAGTCTCAACATCAAAGTTACCGCTACAGATAATGCTGGAGCTATAGCCACTGATGTGTTTACACTCACGACGGTTGCCCTGGATACTCCTACAATTCCTACTGTCCAGTTTCCCCTGTTGACAAATATTACAGCGGATATCTTTAGTGTCAAGACTAACACGAACAATCAAGGTGATAAAGGAAAACTCTCAATCAAGATTAAAAACAATACCTCTGACAAGGTAAATGAACTGGGTGTATTTACCGTTGACGATGAAGAAGGTAGAATTAATGGCATAGCTCCTGGCGCACAAGGCTATACGCAAGCGGCTCTTTCGCGTTCAAGGGTGATTTTGTCCACCCTTGCCAATCTACCTAATGGTTTCAATCCCACAGACCTGATAAACATATTAGAATTTGACTCTGATACCAAACTGAGATTTTATCTGGTATCCGACAGCACTACTCAAGCTATACTGTCCGGAAAAACCTCTTTGTCAAATGTCTCCTTTTCCTCAAATATAACTAACAATACACAACAAGAAGAAGGGTTTTCTCTTAACTTCCAGAATTTGGTTATAGATATTCAGCCAACCAATGAAGAGACATCTTTAGGCACTGCTCTGCAAGGTAAATATCAAGGCGAACTGATTGATTTACGGAGTGTAACAGAACCAATAACAGGTGAATTTATAGTCAATAGAGAAGCAATATATAACAACTATGTTGGCTTCTATAAAATCGCTGATGAAAATGGTGGAATTGACACTAACGGTGATGGACAGGCTGACATTCTTGTTGGACAAGCTGGTTACACTCAAGCTGCTGTGCGTAGCCGTGTTGTGGGAATTGATTTGACTGTGAACAATCAAGCTACAGTAAATTACACTGGCACTTTCGAGAGTGGTTCTTTGTTTGCACCATTTATTATTGTTAATGCTAAACCCGATGCCATTGAGAATGGTAATGCGAATACAAATGTTTACTTCTCATTCTTAGGTGCTAACTCAGATAAAGTAGATCATATTCGACTGTTGGGAAATAACAGTTTTGGTTTTGAAGATTTAGTAAATGGTGGTGACAAAGATTACAACGATATGATTGTGCAAGTCAAATTAACAAACAATATCGTGTAATTTTATTTTAGTCAGGACTTACGCAACTGGCACAATGCGATCGCATTGTGCCAGTTGCGTAAGTCCTGTTAGATACAAAATGCTGTATTACCTTAAACAGCAAGAAATCTTTGTCTATTGTTCAGCACTCATTGAGATAACAATGGCAATCTGGCTTATCAATCAGTGATTCCACTAAAGCATTTAGGGCAGTTGCAGCTAAAGCGCCACCTCCCAAAGTTCCTTCAACTGTAATATAAGGTATCCCTTGTTGCATCAGTTGTCGCTTGGCTGCGGGAGCATGGCTAAAGCCAATGGGCATTCCTATTATTAGTGCAGGCTGAATTTTCTGGTTAGCGATTGCTTCACAAATTTCTACAAGTACTGAGGGAGCATAACCGACTACCAGCACACAACCCGGACTTACTTGCTGCAATTTTTCTCGCCATTGTCGATGTTGCCAAAAAGCGAGTTCTGCTTCTGTGGCGGTGGTAATATGAGGGTTATCAATCAAGGTTTCAATGCGGCATCCCAAATGAACTAATCGGGTTTTATCTAAAGCAGCAGCAACCGTTTGGGTATCGACAACAATTTGACAACTTAAAGATAGAGCTGCTCGACTAGCTGCGATCGCGCCTCGACTCAATTTGACAAAGGACACCAAACTGACATCGCCACAAGCCAAAACTAACTGAGAAATTAGGTGTTGTTCAATTTCTGAACGGTGAGACAAATCAGGTAATAAACGTTGTAGCGATTCAGTAAAAGCTTCTGAATGGGTATGAATCTCGGCATCCAAGCCACTCCACAGATTTTCCAATCCCCCCAAGCCGGCTTGAGTTTCGACATCCAGTAACTTCAGTTGTGCCAAAACTTCCGCCTGGATAATTTGACAATGGCGATCGCGCCCCAATAATCCTTCTAATGCTGATGCAGTTTGCCGCAGTTGAGAAATTTGTTGCATCACCGCCCGATATTGTTGCTGGAGTTGTCCCATGAGGTTAACAGTTGTATCCGCCTCTGGTTCCACCTCCAAAATATTGCGGATGTGGTTTAACTGAAACCCTTGCTGCTTCAATGCTACAATCCGTTGCAACCGGAGGACATCTTTTTTGGTATAGAGACGGTAATTGCTAGGCGATCGCACTGGTTGCGGTAGCAGTCCCAATTGATGGTAATGGCGCACCATCCGCGGAGTTAAACCGCATCCTACTGCATCAGTGAGTTCTTTAATGGTTAAACAATCAGCATTCATGAGACTTCTTGCAGAAGTGGGGGAAAGGGGAAGGGATGAAGAGTGGCGAGTGGGAAAAGGGAAAATTCCATCCCTTTTCCCTTTACCTTTGACTTTTGACTTCCGCCTTGCGGTACTAGCTATCTATTATACGGAAAATTCCCGTATAACCACTCGATTAAAAGTGATTATACGGAATAAGACTTGATTTTATATAAATTTCTGTGATACTCTGCCTCTAGATACAAACTACAGTTACTTGATAAAATAACCGTAGTTTGATGGACATACAGTGTGCATCAAACGGGAATCACCCCCTATGCCAAAAGATTGGTATGAATGGCACGATCTCTATAACACTGAGCCAAAATTGCAGCAGCGTCTAGAAATCGTGCAGGAATATATTGCTTATAGCTTAAATGCGTCTCCATCTGGAGCTATCCGAATAGTGAGTGTTTGTGCGGGTGATGGACGAGATTTACTAGGAACTTTAAAAAATCACCCCCGTGCGAAGGATGTTTCTGCACGACTGGTTGAAATAAATTCAAATTTAGTTGAGCGTGGACGAGCAACTATAGAGTCTTTGGGTTTAGCCAAGCAGATTGAGTTTATCAATGATGATGCAACTCTTGCTACTAACTATGTAGGAGCAGTACTGGCAGATATTGTAATCGTGTGTGGTGTCTTTGGCAATCTGGCACAGGAAGCTGAACTCAATCGCTTACTAGATAACCTGAGTTTTCTGAGTAAACCAGGTGCTTTTGTCATTTGGACTCGTGGACACTCCAACGGTATTACCTACTCTGACAATGTGCGGAAAATTTTAAGTGCATCTGGATTTGAGGAAGTGAACTTCAAGCTTACGGCCACGGGAGACATGGGTGTAGGTCTTCATCGATATTTTGGTGAAAACTTACCTCAACCCAAAGAACAACAGTTATTTGTGTTTTCCGGCATTCCTAGTAAAGCGAGGTAAAAAATGTCTATTCAAAACACAGTGTCAACTTGGGAAGAAGTTTTAGAGACTGCTAGAAAAAATACCTCTGCACGTAGGGTAAAGAGGACAGGACAATCTCCTTCTACTGCACCAATACCCAGCAGTTTACAGAAACTTCCCCCAAACACAGAACCACCAGTCTTGCTTTATCGAGATACTAATTCCTGGTGTCCTTTCTGCGAGAGAGTTTGGTTTGCTCTCGAAGAAAAGGAAATTCCCTTTGCAACGGAGTTTATTGATTTAACTAATAAACCCAAATGGTACACTGACCTAGTTCCTACAACCCTTGTGCCAGCAGCAAAAATTGAGGGAAAGTTAGTATACGAATCCAAAGATATTCTCTTAGCTTTAGAAGAAAGGTTTCCACATCCAGCATTATTGCCTGAGAATTCAGAGGAAAACGCTGTTGCTAGACAGTTGGTTGAGGAGGCTGAGACTAACGGTTTTAGAGAGATTGCTTACAAATTCCTGAGAGAAGCACCTGTAGATGCTGATGAGTTGGCAAACTTACAAACAGCATTTGAGGCTAAGTTAGATGAACTTGAGCAAGCTTTGGCTAAATATCCCGGCCCTTACTTCGTAAGTACGTTTAGCTTAGTTGACATTCTGTATAGCCCCCATCTAGATAGATTGGCGGCTAATTTACCTGTATATCGGGGATATAACCTCAAAGGAAATCCTCGCTTTCCTCGAATTAATGCTTGGTTTGATGCACTTAATCAGCGTCCTGCTTATCACAGAGTGAAATCGGATAATATCACCAACAATTTACTTTTGCGTCGCAGATGGGGTGTAGAACCGATCGCCAATCCTTTACCTCTTGATGTGGCAGATAGTGAGAAAATTCAATATCGAGCCGAAGCAGCTGAGAGATTGAGCGATAATCGGGAAGTTGCGATCGCAGATATTCTCAAAAATTCTGGAGTCCAAGCAATAGCAGCAGACGGTGACTTTACCACAGTTAAGGACGCTGTTGATTTTCACCTACGACAACTAGCTGATTATCTGATGCATGGCAATGGTGCAACTTTACCAGGTGGAAGGACTGGTGGTAAAAATAGCAGCATTGATCCTATTTTCGCTGCTGTGGGAGCTATTACTTTCGCATATTTGAGAAATCGCATCTGCGCCCCCCGTGATATGAGTGCTGGTGCAGCAACAGCGTTTCGATCTGCGATCGATAAATTGTTGACATCTATTTATTAATTTTGTGGGCGTTGCTGATTGAATGTATGAATTTGCTTCATACAAAGTCGGAGCGCTTCTGACTCCTGAATTCTGACTTTATTGAGGAAAGGGAATTGCTAACAGTCCATAGTGAAAATGAACTACAGTTAAATGCTGATGTACTGGTAATTGGTGGTGGCCCTGCTGCTGCATGGGCAGCATGGGCAGCCGCATCCCAAGGAGTCAAAGTCATCATTGTTGATAAAGGTTTTCTGGGTACAAGCGGTGCTGCTGCTGCTAGTGGTAACGGTATCATGGCTCCGTCTCCAGAGAATTGGGAAAAAGTTTTATCGGAGCGTTATCGCGTAGGAAAAAACCTCGCTAACTCACGTTGGATCGAGCGTGTTATCGAAAAAACTTGGCTGAGTTTGCCCCTAGTAGAAAGTTGGGGCTATCGTTTCCCTAAAGAAGATGGGGAATCTGTGCGTCAGAGTTATTATGGCCCTGAATATATGCGGGTACTTCGCAAAAACCTTCTGCGTGTTGGTGTGCAGATTCTCGACCAAAGTCCGGCTCTAGAGCTTTTATTAGCTGACGACGGCTCAGTAGCGGGAGCAAGAGGTGTGCAGAGGCAACATCATCGTACTTATACCGTTCGTGCTGGTGCAGTAGTTTTAGCGAATGGCGGTTGTGCATTCTTGAGTAAAGCATTAGGTTGCAATACCAATACAGGTGATGGACTGCTGATGGCAGTAGAAGCCGGCGGGGAACTTTCTAGTATGGAAGCTTCTAATCACTATGCTATTTCGACGGCTTTCAATGCAACTGTAACCAGGGGTGTTCCTTTTGGTTGGGCTAGTTATACCGATGAAGCAGGCAATGATCTGGGTGGTTATATCAATGGTCGTCGCGATCCATCGTTTCTCCCTAATGCCCTCTTGAAAGGCCCCGTTTATGCTCGTTTGGATCGAGCCACACCGGAAGTTAAAGCAGTGGTTGAAAAGTCTCATTTCATCGCTTTTCTACCCTATACCAAAGCTGGTATTGACCCCTATACAGAACGAGTGCCTGTGACATTGGTTTTAGAGGGTACAGTCCGTGGTACAGGTGGGATTCGGATTGTGAATGATGATTGTGCGACAAAAGTTCCTGGACTCTATGCTGCTGGTGATGCAGCATCGCGGGAGTTTTTAGCCGGTTTAGCTTCTGGGGGTGGTGGTCCCAATGCTGCCTGGGCAATCTCCACAGGGCAATGGGCAGGAGTTGGAGCAGCAGACTTTGCTAAGAGTTTAGGCGCTCATGCAAATGAACGGGTTGCGCGTCCTACTGGTCAAGTGGGATTGGGATCATCGCCCTCACCCACTTCTGAAACATTCGATAGTGAGGCGATCGTGCATGGTGTACAAGCCGAGATGTTCCCGTTGGAGAAGAATTACTTGCGTTCTGAGCAAGGACTTTTAGATTCTCTTGCTAAATTAGAGAAGCTATGGGAGCAAGTACAAGGAAATCCAAAACAAGATACAGTGCGCGATGTGGAATTTTCTCGTCGAGCGGCTGCTTTGACAGCGGTAGCACGATGGTCGTATTTTAGCGCGTTACATCGCACGGAAACGCGCAGTGAACATATTCGTGTGGACTATCCCGAAACCGATCCAAATCAGCGTTATTACCAAGCAACAGGCGGCTTAGATAAGCTTTGGGTGAGGCGTGATTGGATTACGAATGCGATTGCTACATCACCAGTACAAACCACTCAAACCACACCTACTGTATCAAAGTTGTAGCAGGAGCATATCATGATTGAGCTTGTCAGCCATAAACTCTGTATTAATTGTAATTTGTGCGTCCAAGTTTGTCCTACCAATGTCTTTGACTCAGTACCCAACCAACCACCTGCGATCGCCCGCAAGGAAGACTGTCAAACTTGTTTCATGTGTGAGGCATATTGCCCTGCGGATGCACTCTATGTTGCGCCTGAATCTCATACCAATGTTGCAGTCAATGAGGATGATTTAATTGAAAGTGGCATCATGGGTGAATATCGTAGCCTCTTGGGTTGGGGATATGGCAGAAAAAACAATAGCGAATTGGATACGGCTCATAAACTGCGCCAACTGCCGCGTCCTTATCAAAGTTAATTTAGGTGTCTGGGGATTGGGGGAATGGCACTAAGAAAAGGGAAAATCGTTGAGGCAGCAGGGGAGAAAGAAGAAATTTTAGGCATACGAACATATATTTAGAAATTCCCCTCTGCCCCTCTGCAATCCATACGCCGCTTACCTTTCAGCTTAACTTAGTGCCATTCGGGACTGGGGATTGAGTTTTTATTCAGCACTTTCAAGCACTTTTTGACGTAGTTCTGGAAATACTTTAGAGACTTTATTCAAGAGATATTCGCCATAAGTGCCGCGAAATTCGTGAACACTAGCTTTATCCCAGCGATCGCTTTTATCATCATTAACGACTACATCATTTAGTTCAATGGGTTTGACTTCAACGTTAAAGTTGGGATCAAAGAAGAACGGGAACGAAAGGCGATTACTCGTTGATAAATTCTGAACGCGGTGGGGTGTTGAGCGATACAGTCCTCGTGTCATGCGATCGAGCATATCCCCAATGTTGCATACGAATGAACCAGGAATAGGAGGTGCATCTATCCAACCAGACTTGGACTTGACTTGTAATCCACCGACTTTATCTTGCTTGAGAATAGTTAATACTCCATAATCTGTATGTTCGCCAACGCCCCATTCAGATTTAGATAATGATGAATTAGGAGGGTAATTGAAAATCCGAAATAATATCAATGGGTCTTTTGTATAACGGTCTGCAAAGTAGGACTTTTCTAATCCCAAACTTAGAGCAATACCAGCCATTAGAGTGTGTCCAAGTTTGGTCATTGAGTATATATATTCAAGTACTGTTTCCCTAAATTGGGGAATGTTGGATGGAAAAAGATTGCGACCATGCATTGGTGTACCAGCTTTCACAAGTGGATGGTCTTCTCCTAGTTCTCCACCAAAGTAAATACCTTCTTTTAAGTCAGGTCTACCTGATGTCAACTCGTTACCCACGGGGAAATATCCTCGCCATGCTTTACCACCAAAAGCCATACGAATCTTCAGTTTAGTTTCTACATCCTGCGCGAAGAACTGTTGACTTAGATGTTCTAATTGCTCTTGTAGTTTTTCATCAACTCCATGTCCGACGATATAGAAGAAACCGTAATCTTGGCACGCTTGTCTGATTTGGTCTGCAATTACACAAGAAGAGTTGCTATTTTGAGAAATCAGCGCACTAATATCAATGATGGGAACTTTTGAAAACTCTTTGTCTACAACTTGTAAGATTGTCATGCTCAGGTTCTCCTAGTCGTGTGTAGCCTAGTTATTAGGCTACACACAAAATTATATCGATAACCATAGCGTTGGTTATGGCGATCGCCTACAAAAGAAGGTAAAACGTTATTGATATTTGTCAAGTATCAAAATAGATGTTTTTTAAGATGATTTTGTGAATTTTGTTTTAAACACAAGTAAACTGATGTACATACCGTAGTATTATCTAAATAATTATCATTGGTTCTCAAGAGAAAATATTTCACAGCAGAAGCAGTAATTATTGAGCAATGCAAACTGAGCAATAAAAATTGTCAATTAAATAATGAACATATCCCAAATTATGCAGTATAACCAATTAGGCAATAGTGACCTAAACGTTTCCGACATTTGCCTTGGCACAATGACTTATGGGCAACAAAATACTATAGAAGAAGCCCACCAGCAGCTAGATTATGCCATTAGCCAAGGAATCAACTTCATTGATGCGGCTGAGATGTATCCAGTACCAACCAGTGGTGAAACATACGGCTTAACCGAAACTTATATTGGAGAATGGTTAAAACATCAACAGCGAGACAAACTAATAATTGCTACTAAAATTGCAGGGCCCGGTCGAGGCTTTAAGTGGCTACGTGATGGAGCGAAAGCAATTGATCGGGACAATATCAAACAAGCTGTAGATGATAGTCTTACAAGGTTACAGACAGACTATATTGATTTATATCAAATCCATTGGCCAGATCGTTATGTACCTCGTTTTGGACAAACAGTTTTTGACCCCACTCAGGTAAAAGAAACAGTTTCCATCACTGAACAACTAGAAGTTTTTGCTGATGTCATCAATGCAGGTAAAATTCGCTATATTGGCTTAAGTAATGAAACCCCTTGGGGCATTGCCCAATTTAGCCACGCAGCTAAACAATTAGGATTACCTAAAGTCGTCTCAATTCAAAATGCCTACAATTTAATCAATCGAATTTTTGATGGCGCTCTTGCAGAAGCAGTTTATTACGAAAACGTTCCTTTACTAGCTTACAGCCCTTTGGGATTCGGCTATTTAACTGGTAAATACCTTAACGGCAAACCAGAGAAAGCAAGAGTTACTTTGTTTGAAAACTTTGGTCAGCGATATTTAAAACCAAATGTGAGTAAAGCAGTAGCAGCTTATGTAGAAATTGCCAAACGCCATCAAATAAGTCCTGCACAATTAGCGATCGCATTTGTAAGGAGTCGTTGGTTTGTTGCTAGTACGATTATTGGTGCTACTACACTCGAACAACTCAAGGAAAATATAGAAAGCATCAATGTAGTTCTCGACAAAGATATCTTGGCTGAATTGGACGAAGTTCATACTCAATATCCAAATCCAGCACCATAAGAGTGCTGAGTAGGGAGTGCTGGGTAGTTATTTTCCCCAGTCCCCAATCCCCAATCCCCAGTCCCCAGTCCCTAGCCCCCAGTCCCCAGTTCCTAATCCCTAATCCTCTTAAAACTATGACGATCGCAACAGCATCAGTTGACCAAAATACTATTCGTCGCCGTGGTACTGGTTTAAGAGCTTATAATCCTGACAAGGCATTCAAGGGTTATACACTTTTTACACCACTTACAGGTAAGGGAGAAGTATATCTTCTGAATCTAGAAGGAGAAGTAGTACATCAATGGAATCTGCCATATTCACCGGGTTTATATGCTTATCTTTTACCCAATGGCAACCTTTTTTATAATGGTAAGACGCTAGATGTTCCGCCACATTTTCCTTTGTGGGCTGCCTTTAAAGGTGGCGTTGTCTTAGAAGCAGATCCCAAGGGAAATATTATTTGGGAATATAAACATCCAGATCATCATCACGACGGACGCAGACTAAGCAGCGGTAACACGATTTTATTAGCTATTGAAAAGATACCTCAATCTTTGATTCCTCATATCAAAGGCGGTGTAGCGGGAACAGAAGCAGACGGTGATATCTATGCTGATGTACTTTACGAAGTTACTCCTGGGGGTGAAATTGTTTGGACTTGGCACGCCCACGAACACTTAGATCCAGATATTTTTACTATCACTCCCCAAGATCAACGACACGAATGGACTCATGGCAATACTGTAGGCGAACTCGCTGATGGCAATATTATCGTTAGCTTTCGTAACATCTCTACCGTCGCAATTATTGATCGCCAAACAGGAAAAATTATCTGGACACTCGGAGATGATGTATTAGCACAGCAACACTTTCCTAACGAATTAGCTAACGGCAATATCCTAATTTTTGATAATGGCGCACATCGCCGTCACACTGCGCTGAATTTCTCTCGTGTGATTGAAGTCAACCGTCAAACGAAAGAAATAGTTTGGCAATATACTGACAACCCACCTCAAAATTTCTTCAGTTCGTATATATCAGGCGCACAGCGTCTAGCGAATGGCAACACTTTAATTACAGAAGGTGCTTTCGGTCGTATATTTGAGGTGACAGTTACAGGAGAGATTGTTTGGGAATATGTTAATCCTCACTTTGCTGTTCGGAATCTTGGTGAGAAGTCAGCAGTAGCTAGTGGGGAGCAAAATTCAGTATTCCGCGCTTTTCGGTATGCGCCTGAAGAAGTGCCTTGGCTCTAGTAGTTCGCCAAGGAAACTTGGCGGGGTAAAGGGGAAGGGGGAAAGGGTTTAAATCCCTTACCCTTTTCCCTTTCCCCAATTAAGAGTCCTCACAAGCGCATTTTTGGGTTGGCAGACTACTAGTTCAATTTTAGATTTTGGATTGAATTGAATTGAATTAATTTCCAAAGCTAATAAACCAATCCTATTCATAGAGGAATAATCAACATGGCTGAAATCAAGGTATATAGTGCAGTTGTTTGCCCTTATGCTCACCGTTCGCGTTTAGTATTGCAAGAAAAAGGCGTCGAATTTGACTTGATTGAAATTAATTTGCAGAACAAACCAGAGGGATTTACAGATATTTCTCCTTATGGAAAAGTCCCTGCGATCGCACATAATAATAACCGAGTTTGGGAATCAGCAGTAATTAACGAATATCTCAACGAGGTATTTCCAAATCCGCCGCTTTTGCCTAGCAGTCCCATTGCTAAAGCACAAGCTCGAATCTGGATTGATTTTGCTAATACTCGATTTGTTCCAGCTTTTTCTACTCTCTTGCGTAGTTCCGATATCCAACAGCAAGAAGCAGCTAAACAAGAACTATACCAACATCTAGAATTTATCGAGAATGAAGCTTTAGGGAAGTTATCAGGAGACGGCCCTTACTGGTTTGGCGAATCCGTCAGTCTGGTTGATTTCACCTTTTACCCCTGGTTTGAGCGTTGGCCTGCACTGAAGCACTATCGAGGCTTTGGTATACCAGAAGAATTTACTCGTCTACGTCAGTGGAAAAAGGCTGTAAAACAACGTGATTCTGTAGTGGCGATCGCTAATAGTAAGGAGTTCTACATAGAGCAATATGCTAGATTTGCTACTCCTGTAGCTGCCTAGCACAGCTTTTTGGTAGTCAAAATAATTTTATCTTTCCCTAAGTTTTCGCCGCCCAAAAAGATTTTGGGCGGCAAAAAAATAAATATACGGGTTGTCCTTTGTCATTCTTCATTGGTAAGGGTTTTAGACGTGTTTACTTTTAGTAACATAGTTTGGTTTATTCCCACCTACCAACCCTTTCAAGGTGGTGAGATTTAGAACGAGAATTGGTTATTTCAACCTTCAAAAAGCCCAAAATCTGAGCGAAGGATTCAAGCGTATCTTCGTTGGCCACCTTGAAAGGGCTAGTCCTATAATTTATGAAAACCTCAATATTTAGTTACGCTAACAATTAGGTATGCATATTTTCATAAAAACTGTATAATATTTAAACTACGCTAACCCGACCGATAAACTGTAATATTTCATTTAACTGATGTAGATACCTACCAGTCAATTATTTAACCGCACTAATCAACACATCTCATTTCTGTCTTATTGCTTTAGTTTGAGTTGTGCAATCTCAAATAGTCTGTATTCACGATGATTACAAGGAAAAGATTTCATGAGCAACATACAACTGTACTTCGCCAAAGCCTCTACCTTCTCTCAACGGACTCGTGTAGTCTTACTGGAAAAAGGCATTGACTTCACCCCGATAGAAATTGACTTACAGAACAAACCAGATGGGTACACGCAAATTTCGCGCTATGGTAAAGTTCCGGCTATCAAACATGGGGATATTGAAATTTACGAGTCCGCTATTATCAATGAATATCTAGATGAAGTTTTTCCAGAACCACCATTGTTACCCCGCGATCCCGCAGCTAAAGCGATCGCTCGGATTTGGATAGACTACGCCAATACTCGCCTTGTCCCAGCTTTTAACAAATTTCTGCGCGGTAAAGATAGCCAAGAACAGGAACAAGGACGAAAAGAGTTCACAGAAGCACTTCTATATATTGAACAAGAAGGATTAGGCAAAGGTGATTACTTCTTAGGAGATCAATTTAGCCTAGTTGATGTCAGCTTCTATCCTTGGTTTGAACGTTTACCACTCTTAGAACACTTCCGCAAATTCACACTACCAGCAGAAACACCTCGTTTGCAGACATGGTGGAATCTGGTACGCGATCGCTCCTCAATTCGATCGGTAGCAAACCCTGCGGACTTCTATTTGCAAAGATTCGCCAAAGTTCTCGGTGAACCTGTTCCCGTTGGTGCAGTTCAAAAATAGGACACAGGGATTGACAGAAATTAACTAAAATCCAAAATGGGATAACCTATGAGCTTAAATAACCAAGTTCTAGACAAACCAATTTCCGCAGAACTGCCATACGTAGAGGAGCCAGGTGAGAACAATATTAAAGAACCTGCCTTGCGCGTACACAACGATTTCACCGCCAAATCCGGCTATACTCGCGCCCGTTTGGAACTAGCAGCGCAGGGCATAGATGATATTGATACGTTACTAAAACAACGATTTGCCATCGTTAATGTTTGGCGAGCGATGTCTACGACGGGCTACGCCTACGCACAACCAATCCAAGAATCACCCTTAGCAGTGTGTGACGCACAAAGTATCGCAATAACAGACCTTGTAGCTGGTGATTTAGTGTACCGCGATCGCGTCGGTGAGACATACGGAGTCACGTATAACTCCAAACATAAATGGTTCTACTTTCCGCAAATGCACAGAGACGAAGCACTATTTATCAAGTGTTTCGACTCCGCAGAAGAGGGACATGCACGTTTTGCCGCCCATACAGCCTTTGAAGACCCCACCAGCCCAGTCAACGCTCCCCCACGAGAAAGCATCGAACTAAGGACATTCGTCTTTTACCTCCCCGCATAGATTCCTTCATCTCTCACTCTCTTCGCCTCCGCGCCTCTGCATAAAACAAATTAACCCTTGGAGACACAAATATCATGACTTCCCAACACTTTGACATCAAACCAATCGCCGGACGTATCGGTGCAAAAATCATTGGTGTTGACTTGAGCAGTAACCTCAGCAATGAAATCATCAGCGATATCCGTAAAGCTTTAGTTAAACACAAAGTCATCTTCTTCCGAGATCAGAACCTTGACGCTCAAGGACAAGTAGCCTTCGCTCGACGCTTTGGGGAAGTCACCACAGCCCATCCCACCGTTCCCTCATTACCAGAAAACCCAGAAGTTCTTGACCTGAATTACGGCAAGACTGTGAGCCGCGCCAATAACTGGCACACCGATGTCACATTTGTAGATCGTCCCCCCCTTGGTTCTATTTTGCGGGCGCTTGTCATCCCACCATCAGGAGGTGATACGATTTGGGCAAACTCCGTAACTGCTTATGAAGATTTACCAACTCATTTGCGTAATCTTGCTGACCAACTCTGGGCAGTACACAGCAACGCCTACGATTATGCCGCAGCTACAATTGACTTGCCAGAAGAAGTCTTAAAGCATCGGGCTGTTTTCACCTCGACTGTATACGAAACCCTGCATCCAGTTGTCCGCGTCCATCCTGAATCTGGTGAACGTGGGTTATTTATTGGTGGGTTCGTGCGCCGCCTGCGTGGTTTTTCACAGAATGAATCCGATGAAATCGTGAAATTATTCCAAGCTTACATCACACGTCCTGAGAACACAGTCCGGTGGCGTTGGAGAGTAGGCGATGTGGCTTTCTGGGACAATCGCGCTACTCAACATTATGCGATCGCAGACTACGGCAATCAACCTCGCCATGTTCAACGAGTCACACTTGTGGGTGATATTCCTGTTGGTATTGATGGTAAGCAGAGTGAGGCTATTAAAGGAGATTCTTCTGCATATAACCGACGTGAGGCAGCTTTAGTTTAGGAGGAATTGGATCGGAGTTTTTCTTCGTTCCTGTTGTTCTTAAAGAGAGTAAAGTAATTAGAAGTCAGGAGATTTGTGTATTCAGATTCCTGATTTCTATCTAAAAATGCAATTTTGTTTGGCGATCGCGCTTTTTTATGAAACTCTTCTATACACCTAACTCACCCTATGCACGTATAGCAAGAATAGCTTCACTAGAACTGAATCTCAGCGATCAGATCGAAATGCAAAAAGTGACTGTACGAGATCCGAACAGCGAGCTACTGAATTACAACCCCACAGGTAAAGTCTCAACACTAGCAACTGATGACGGATTTATTTTGAGTGATACACGCATAATATGCGTTTATTTAAATCAATTCAATCCCGAAATCAAATTAGTTGCTGATATTTCTGATGGTTTTTTACAGTAACTTGAAGGCATAGCTAGTAGTTCGCCAAGGAAACTTGGCGGGGTAAAGGGGAAGGGGGAAGGTGGGGCCCCCACGAAGTGGGGATAAGGGGCAGGGGGAAAGGGTTTAAATCCCTTACCCTTTCCCAGTCCTCACAAGCGCATTTTTGGGTTGGCAGACTACTAGTGGGTTCATAGATGGTATCGCTGTCTGGGTAAGGGAATTACGGCGTTCCCCAAGTGAGCAGTCACCAGGGATAATCGAGTTAGAGCGATGTCTGACGACAAGCCGCTTTGCGTCTACGCGTGCTTTAAGAATCTTGGACTACTTTGAGAAGATTTCCGATCAACTCGACCAAACTCCTAAGCTTGCTCATATCACCCTTGCATCTGCACTTGGCTTGGAGATTCGTCTACCTGAACTGCAATGGCGACTAAGTTATCCCAAACTTGCACAATGGTATGATGAATTCTCCGGGCAACCTTCTCTGCAAGCGACGAAACCAGACTCCTAAAGATAATTAGTAATTCGTAGTTAAGATTCCAATTACGATTTGTTTACTCTTGGGATAATAATTACGAATTAACAATTATGTTCACGGTTCTTTTATCCGCTTTCATCTTGACGTTTCACAACGTTACGGTACGAATTTTGTTTTCAGAACATCTCGTACTGGGTTTATTTGTACTCGGTGGATACGTTAAACCGGATTTGCAGAACTCATTATTGCTGATGTTTATGCGAATGCTACTAGTGGTTCCACTTATGGCATCTCTAGCATTGAAGCTATATCCATCTGCTCTGAAAGAATTTCGAGAGTTGTTCAGGCGCGATCGCATTGATGTTTTGCTCCAAGCATTGGGCTGTGGAGTCTTAATGTTTGTGTATATTGCCTTACTCTACATTGCAATTGGCTTAATTCCTACTGGAATTGCCATGACTCTATTCTTTACCTATCCCGTGTTTACGGCGCTGCTTGCTTGGAGGTTTTTTGGCGAACGTCCAACACTCTTCCGTTGGCTGGTGATGGCGATTATTCTGGGGGGTGGAGTACTCACAATTCCTCAATCTTCTGCTGCTTACAGTAGTGATACCATTACTAATGGAATTTTCGCCAGCGTTGGATCTGGAGTTGTTTACGCCTTTTATAAGGTTATGGCCCAAAAATGTTTAGAAAAATTCCATCCAGTTCCTTTCACCTGGATTAGTTTTACCTGCACCCTACTGTTTTCTGGTGTCAGCTTACTGTTCTGGCCACCTTCCAGTACTCAACTTGATTGGACACCTCTGTGGATTGGCAGTATTTTTTCTGGTTTAGTGAGTTTCATAGGACACACTTTCAATAATGTAGGAATTCGCATGATTGGTGCAACTAAAGCCTCAATCGTCGGCGCTAGCAGTCCAGCATTAACAGTATTAGTCGCATGGGTCACAATTAGCGAAACTTTAAACTTGATTCAAAGTTTGGGGATTGGAATTGTCACATTAGGGATTGCTTTGTTGAGTGGAGAAGGCTTTGTGCGTAGACGTAGCGCTTCATAGAAATCTTAGAAATTCACTAGACCAAAAAATTATACGATTGCTCTGGAATAGTGAATTCTTATAGATTGTTTTGAATTCAAAAAATGTAATAAGTATTACATGAATTCTATACTCATTATTGTCTAATCATATTTCTTTTTTTCAAAGCTAAACTTGCACCTACAAATCCTAATGTTATACCTAAAATCGATGCAGGTTCTGGAATTTGAGTTGCGTCTAACTTCACATTATCGAAATTAATTTCTATACCATCACTCTCTAAAATATTCAACAATCGGATTTCTAATGCTTGCCCTAAGTTTGGGTTATTAGCTGAAGTAGTATACGAAATGCTAGAGGTAACAAAAGCTCCTTCTATGATGCTCAGGGTATTAAAATCTTGAGTAAGTAAAGTTCCTCCAGCTAATAATTGAATAGCATAGCCAGGGAAACCATCTAAAATAGTGAAACCATTCACAGGTGGAATATTGGCTATTTCAACCTGTAAAGTATATTTCGTATTAGCCGTCAATAGACTGGTAAGGGTTTGTGATATTCCCACAGCACCACTTCCAGGTGGATAAGTGAGGTAAACATATCCAACATTATTTCCTTCTGGAGCTTCGTTAAAATAAACGTCTGCTGTAGGATTGTATGCACCATAAATTGGCTCACCAACACCTATACTGGCAGATGTCAGGTTAGATGGATCATATAATGTCCAGCCAGGTAACACATTAGTAGTAAATTCTCCTTCTCCTATTATTGGTTCTTCAAAACCTGCATTAACTATACTTAAGCTTGCTGCATTTGCTGTAGGAGTTTTAGTGATAGCTGCAATATTTATAGCTGCACAAATAGCAGTAATATAAGCAATTTTTGCGGATATTTTTTTGAAAATCATGATTTTAGTGGTAGATAGCATGAGAAAAATTTAGTAAGTAGTGAGTCAAATTTCATTTCCTAATTACTAAATTCGTAAAAATTAGAATTTACGTAATACTTCGTTATTCTAATTATTCAGATGCTAGCACTGCCTTAAAAAAGAATTATTAAGTTTGCAAGATGTTTTGGTATAATCTTCAACAAATTTAATTTAGCTGAACTTTAGATTAAAAATTAGTTCTTAACAGTAACTTCATTTAAACAATGTTCAGTACTGATGTTGCTAAACCACAAGAAGCGAATATGGCTGTGGCAGCTTTAGGATATAGGAATCCGCTTTGATTTCTGAACTGATTTGCGTAGGCAGAGAATAGGCAATAGGCAATAGGAAAGAAGGCTTCTTGGTTGTACTGAGTTTTTTCAGAAATCAAATATGAGTCCTATATTGTGTATTTAGGAGGTAGAGTTACAAAATGCCAGATAAATGGAATCCAGAATTATATGAACGCTTTCAATCCCAAAGAAGTCGCCCATTTTATGATTTGGTAGACATGGTACATCGACAAGAAAACTTACGAGTTCTAGATTTAGGATCTGGAACGGGAAAGTTAACTAAATATCTGCACGATACACTAGCAGCACAAGAAACTCTGGGAATAGATGCTTCTGAAAATATGCTGCAAAAAGCACGGCAATATGAAGGTAACGGACTACGCTTTGAGCAAGGAAAAATAGAGGATAACCCAGGAGAAGGAGAGTTTGATTTAATCTTTTCTAATGCGGCTTTGCAATGGTTAACAGGACACGAAGCTTTATTTGAAAAATTACGCCGCAAGTTACGTCCAGGTGGACAAGTGGCTATACAAATCCCAACGATGGACGATGAACCAGTACATCAATTAGTGCTTGAAACAGCCAAAGATTTTAGTCAAGAATTGGGGGGATATGTGCGGCGCTTGGAAGTACTTACTCCAGCGAATTATGCCAAACTACTGTATAGTCTGGGGTTTATTAAACAGGAAGTAAAACTTCAAATTTATGGTCATGTTCTACCGTCACGAGAATCCGTAGTGGAATGGTATCGCGGTACGCTACTAACGGCATACGAGTCGCGCTTAGATACTCAGACTTATGAAAGATTTGTAGAACAATATAGGGAGAAGTTATTTGAAAAATTGGAAGATGAACAACCTTTCTTTTTCCCTTACAAACGCATTTTAATGTGGGGACGCGTTTAATTAATTCGTAATTCGTAATTCGTAATTCGTAATTCGTAATTCGTAATTCGTAATTCGTAATTGATTTGCGATCGCATTCCGTCCACCGTAGGCGATCGCAGGTGAGTTATTTACAAAAGCGATGTCTATGACGGGCTATGATGCTCGTGGCTTTGCTATCGGTGTCGCCCAAAAAATTCAACTGGCAGCCAATCAATTTTAACTTTTTGCTAGTGCCGTGTTGTTCCCAAGCAATATGAGGAACAACATGGCACTAGCAGTGAAGAATATCAGTATTGCATTCGCCCATTCTATAAGTTTTCATCGATTCTGAATTCTGGTTTATGGACACGGTATTTTGTATTTTTTACTATTGATTCTGGATGTATGCATAAAATGAAATAAAAAACAATCCCCCTAAGACATAGTTTAAAAAGAATTTATTAGCAAACTTGTGTTACGGGCACTTGCATTTTTCTTGTAAGTATGAAAAGCTTTGTTACAGAGCAAAATACGGTAAACCAATCGAGTTATAGTATTTTGAGAGGAATACACTACAGCATTTCATTTACTGGCTGACTGACTTGAAAATAGGGACTGATGACGGATGACTGGGTAGAGAAATATTTTCATGCCCTCGTTGTGTGATTTATCACATGACTATCTAGTTTAAAGTGCTGAGTGCTGTAGACGTTTTTGCGGCTTATAGCATGGTGTAGCCACTGCGTTGGGGAGACAGCGCCGTGGGTGGGTTCCCCGAATTGTAGCAATTGGCGTTGCTGAGTAAAAGTCAATGAGTCAGTAAAGTGGACTTTCATCTAGTGTATACAGTTCATGACGACTACTTAGCCAGAGCCACAGAATAATAAAAAATAATGAGTAAAACACGCAAGTTTCGTTTAGGTGCATTCATTCAAGCCACTGGACATCACGTTTCTGCCTGGCGACATCCAGATGCACAGATAGACGCTGGATTCAATTTTGAGCATTACAAAGAAATTACCCAGACTGCCCAACGCGGCTTGTTCGATGCAGTTTTTCTGGCGGACAGTCCAGGAGTTTGGGGTGGTGCTCCAGAAACTCAAAAACGTAATGGTAAACTTGTCCATTTTGAGCCAGTCACACTCTTTTCGGCCTTGTCTTCTGTAACCCAAAATATCGGCTTCATTGCCACCGCTTCGACTACCTACGAAGAACCCTACACCCTGGCGCGGAAGTTTGCTTCCTTGGATCACTTGAGTAAAGGGCGGGCGGGCTGGAATGTAGTTACTACAGGTAACGAGAATGCCGCACTTAATTTCGGTCTTGAGCATCATCCAGAACACAGCCACCGTTATGAACGTGCTAAAGAGTTTATGGAAGTGGTGAAAGGATTGTGGGACAGTTGGGAAGATGATGCCTTCATCCGTGACAGAGAATCTGGTATCTATTTCGAGCCTGACAAACTGCACATACTCAACCACAAGGGCAAACATTTTTCTGTCAAAGGCCCCTTAAACGTCGGTCGTCCGCCCCAAGGCTACCCAGTGATTGTACAGGCTGGAGCCTCTGAAGCCGGACGGGACTTAGCTGCGCGTACTGCTGAGGTAATCTTCACCGCCAATCAAACCCTAGCCGATGCCCAGGAATTTTATGCTGATATCAAAGGGAGGCTGGCGCAGTATGGGCGTTCTCCAGAGGATCTGAAAATTATGCCTGGGGCTTTCCCAATTATTGGGCGTACTGAGGAAGAAGCTCAAGAAAAATACGAATTTCTGCAATCGTTGATTCATCCCGATGTGGCTTGGGGTATTTTAAAGAACTATTACAAGGGTGTGGATCTATCCAAGTATTCTCTAGATGATCTCGCTCCTGAACTGCCCAGTGACACTAACAACAACAAGAGTCGTCTGAAACTAGTTAGAGATTTGGCTACTCGTGGGACTCTGACGCTGCGTCAGCTGTATCTGTCTCTAGCTACTGCAAGAGGTCATCGCACTATACTTGGTACTCCCGAAAGTATTGCCGATCAACTAGAAGAATGGTTCAACAACGGTGCAGCAGATGGTTTTAATATCATGCCGCCAATTTTGCCTACAGGGTTGGATGACTTCGTTAATTTGGTCGTTCCCATCTTGCAGAAACGTGGACTCTTCCGTACTGAATACGAGGGTAGTACTTTGCGGGAAAACTTGGGTTTGCGTCGTCCGGGTAATCGTTTTGCAGCTAAACAAGTCGATGAGAGATTGGTTTTGGCGTAAATAAATTGTTCACTGATGATTAATCCATACTTCATAAAAGGCACTTTCTGTAGATCGCCGCCAGATGCTCTACAGTAGCCTGAAAATCGTAGCTAAAAGCTTAACCAGCATCCAAATAGTGCTGGATAAAACCTGTAATTTTTTGTTCGCATAGCGTGCCATAGGAAAGGAAAAAACATGACTGAATATAGCAGATTGAAAACTTCCCGTTCCGCCGCCATCAAAGCAACCCTTGATTATCCGATAATTGACACCGATGTTCACACTAATGATTTCACTCCGGCGCTGGAAGATTACATTGCTAAATACGGTGGCTCGAAACTCGTAGATGAATTGCGGAAAGCAGAAGCTTCTCGTCTTAACTCTAAAAGCAATGGTAAAGACTGGTATCAACAAACTCCTGAAGAACGTCAATACAACCGGACAATTCGATCGCCTTGGTGGGCTAGAGTTACCCGCAATACTTTGGATCTCGCTACTTACACTCTTCCTGAACTCTTCTATGAGCGTCAGGCGGAGCAGGGGTCAGACTATTCAGTGTTATTTCCGAATAATGTTTTGGCACCGGCGGGAGCAAGTAAAGAGAACCGTCAAGCACTGCAACGGGCGGTCAATCACTATCATGCTAACTTGTACCGGAAATATAGCGATCGCTTGACACCTGTAGCTGGTATCCCGATGGGTAATCCTCAAGAAGCCGTTGAGGAGCTAGAATTTGCAGTGAAAACACTAGGGTTAAAAGTAGCAAACATTCCTGGTGGGGTGAAACGGCCAATTAAGGCGATCGCTGATAAATATCCAGCAGATCAATATCCTGAAATCGCCAAGTATGCCTCCTACATTGACTTTTACGGATTGGATAGTGAATATGACTACGATCCATTCTGGGCAAAAGCAGTTGAATTAGGTGTACCCGTTACTACCCATTACGGCAGTCAAGGTTGGACTGGACGCTCCTCCATCAGTAACTACATGAACAACCACATCGGTCACTTCGCCGATGGCTCCCAAGCATTTGCCAAAGCACTGTTCTTTGGTGGCGTTACCAAACGTTTCCCACAGTTGCGCGTAGCCATGCTCGAAGGTGGTGCAGATTGGGGCGCTCACGTCTACATTCATTTAGTAGATCGTTTCTCCAAGCGTAATCTTAAAGGGCTGCAAAACTACAACCCAGAATTCGCCAATGCTGATGAGTTGTTCCTGTTGTTTGAGCGTTTTGGTAGCGAATTCCTGGAAGCACATCCTCTGAATAAAGAGGAACTAACAAAGAGTGTCTTGGGTTCTTCCTTCAACCGTCATAGCCGTTCACCCGTTGGTAGCGAACTAGAAGATTTTGCCGCCGCCGGGATTGAGACAATTGAAGACATCCGCGATCGCTGGGTGAACAGTTTCTTCTTTGGTTCTGAGTCTGACGATCGCACTATCGCAGCAGCATTCAACGACAAAGCCAATCCCTTGAGTGTGAAAATCAATGCCATCTATTCCTCAGATGTTGGTCACTGGGATGTGCCAGATTTGACCGACCCACTAGCGGAAAGCTGGGATTTGGTACAAGAAGGTGTGATTTCTGAAGCGGACTTTAAGGCTTATGTATTCCATAATCCTTACAAGTTTTATACTCAAGCTAATCCCGACTTCTTTAAGGGTACGGCGGTTGAATCTAAGGTAGCTAACATCGAATCTCCACAAGCAGATAAAAATTTGGTAACGGCGTAAGAGATTAGTGGTCTGTCTCATTAATGTTGATGGGCTGCAAGATCCCCGACTTCTTCAAGAAGTCGGGGATCTGACCACCGCTAACTCCTCAGAACTAATGCGATGAACCATTAGTAGTCTGTCAAATTCATTTTGACGGTTAGAGAAACGTGATAAATCGCTGTCTCAACTCTTACCGCAAAGAGCGCTAAGTAGAATTCCTTTCCTCTTCTAACATGACATTACCAACAACTAAACTCGGTCAAACTGGATTGACCGTTTCCCGTCTTTGTCTCGGTACAATGACTTTCGGATTGCAGACAGATGAAGAAACTTCCAGACAAATTCTTGACACCGCCGCCGATGCTGGCATTAACTTTCTCGATACAGCTGATGTGTATCCACTTGGGGGTGGGCTAGCTACGGCTGGAAGTACCGAAGAAATTATTGGGCGCTGGCTCAAAGGCAAACGCGAACATTTTATTTTGGCTACCAAGGCTGTAGGTAAAGTTGGCCCTGCACCTTGGGATCAAGGTGCTTCGCGTAAACACATTTTGGATGCGATCGATGCTTCCCTCAGACGACTGGGAACTGATTATGTTGACCTGTACCAATTGCACTCTGATGATGCCTCAACCCCTCTCGATGAAACCTTAGAAGCATTAGATACAGTAGTTCGTGCTGGTAAGGTACGCTATATCGGAGTTTCTAACTTCTTAGCTTACCGACTCGCCCGCGCCTTGGGTCGCGCCGAAGTGCGAAATTTAACTCGCTTCGTCTCGATTCAACCCCGCTATAATTTGTTGTTCCGCGAAATTGAGCGAGAACTTTTGCCCTTAGCGAAAGAAGAAGGATTAGGTGTAATTCCTTACAATCCCTTAGCAGGTGGTCTACTCACCGGCAAACACAATCTGACTCAAGGCCCCACCAAGGGGACACGCTTCACCTTGGGAACTGCCGCAGAACGTTATCAAGAGCGTTATTGGCGCGATCGCGAATTCAATACTGTGGAAGAATTACGCACAGTGGCGGAATTTGCTGGATTGTCGCTCACTACCCTAGCGGTAGCTTGGGTGCTGGCTAATCCGATTATTACTGCCCCTATTATTGGTGCTAGTCGTCCAGAACAACTGACTGACACCCTCAAGGCTATAGAACTAAAACTCGACGACAGCTTGAAACAAAAACTCGACGACATCACCGCTGAATATCGCAGGGGAGATTCTCTGCGTTAGTTTTGCTTTCTTTTAACCTTTCCAATCCAAACTATTTCATCTATCAAACAACTATGATTAAACGCCGTCGTTTTCTAAATGTTGCTACATCTAGTCTGGGCGGTTTTTCTATGGCATATTTGTTGGGAAGTTGTAGCCAACCAAGCCAACAAAATGTAGCAAGTACTAGTGGCAATTCAATTTCTCTTGGTATAAAAACTAAAGTTCTCCGTATGGGTTATCAGAGTGCGGGGGATCTGTTCAGAAATCGGCAAGTTTTAGAGAAACGCTTGGAGCCACTGGGAATCAAGGTGGAATGGGCGCAATTTGTCCAAGGGCCACAACTCATGGAAGGTATGGCTGCAAAAAGAGTTGATGTGGGATCAGTAGGAGAAACGCCGCCAATTTTTGCCCAAGTCGCTGGTTCAGACCTGGTTTATGTCGTCGGTACACAAAGAACCGAAAGAACAGGAACAAGTAGTGTAATTGCTGTACCTCCAGAGTCTCCCCTTCAGAAATTTGAGGATATCAAGGGGCAAGAAGTTTATTTTCAAAAAGGCTCGGCATCGCACTATTTTATTCTTAGAGCTTTGCAGTCAATCGGCTTGACAATTAAGGATATCAAAATCAAAAGTATGGCGACTATCGAGGCGCGGGGTGCGTTTCTCGAAGGGAGAATTCCCGTTTGGATGACAGGAGATCCCCACTATGCGATCGCTGAAAAAATGGGTCGAATTCGTGTCCTCAGAGATTCTGTTGGGCTAGATTCTCCTGGGGGCTACTATATTGCTGATAGGAAGTTTGCCGAAGAAAACCCTGGCTTGCTCAAAATTATCATTGAAGAACTTCATGCCCTTGATAAGTGGTCAGAGGCGAATCGAGATGAAGTGAAAAAGTTAATGATCACAACACAAAAGCTCGATCAGGATGTGGCCGACAAGGTAATGTCTCGTCGCACTTTCGCAGGACGCAGAGGCCTAAGTCCTGTACTGATAGCGGAACAACAGCGTGTAGCAGATTTATTCTTTCAAGAGGGTGTCATACCCAAGAAAATCAATATTCAGGATGCTTTACTTGCGCCTGATTTGTATGCTGCAATCACACCACCAGAAATTATGGTTTAGTAGACTTTCTTGATTACGAATTACTAAGCAATTGGTACAACATGATGCTAAAAGAGCGATGTTCATGACGAGAAAATCCAGAAAATCCCAATACTTTCAACGTGCTGCCGATGCGCCTAACTTGCCTGATACGACCTTCAGGTTCATTTGTCATTTTGTCAATCATTTCCGGTGGTGGTACGTGACGATGGTGATTCTGGAGGTAATACACGCAACCTGCGGCATCATGTTACCTTATGCCATTGGTGAGATCATCCGGAGTGTGACGCGACAGGCAGGCGATAGCAAACCCATTCTTGATGCTATGAGCCAACCCCTGATGTTGTTCACCGCCTTGAGTGTGGGTGAAGTGATATTTGGGCGAGCGGCTGGACTTTTGCAGACTATCCTCCATCCGATTCATCGACAGCACATCGTCCGATCGCTATATGCCTACTTACAGCACCATTCTCATCGTTACCTCAGCAGCAGTTTTTCCGGGGCATTGGCACATCGGATTAGCGAAACTTCTCTGGGTGTGACTCAGACGATGCAAATGCTGATTACTGAATTTATGCCAGTAATCATCGTGTATACTGTCACGACGATATTACTTTATCGCGTCTATCCTCCACTTGCTGGATTCGTGGGGTTATGGGCAGTTCTTTTCATCAGTATTTCGTTCTGGCTGGCAACTCGCTGCCGAATTTACTCCCGAAAAGCCGCAGCCGCAAGAAGTGAAACAACTGGCATCATTGTAGATGCGGTAACAAATCTCACCAGTAGCAGACTGTTTGCTCGCCTGGGTTTTGAACGACACTATTTGAATGAGCAATTAAGGGACGAACTCAAAGAGGTGAGAAAATCCAACTGGTACTCGGAGCGAATCCGTTGGTTTCAGTTTATCTCAGCAGCAGTCCTGAAAATTGGCACTTTGTATTACTCGCTCTCACTTTGGAGTCAGGGGAAGATCGCAACTGCGGATTTCGTCGTAGCAACTAGTCTGTCGTTGTTAATCATTAGTGAAGCCCGCAATTTAAGTAAACGGTTTCTAGAATTTTTTGAACATATCGGCAATATTGCCAATGGTGTCTTCACTATTGTTCAACCCCATGAGATTATTGATCGGGATAGTGCGATCGCTCATTCAATCACTCAGGGACAAATTGAGTTTCGGCAAGTAAATTTTAGCTATTCCCTTGGGAAAAAAGTATTCGACAACCTGTCTATAATCATCCAACCAGGCCAGCGTGTCGGACTGGTTGGCTTTTCTGGCTCTGGGAAATCCAGCTTCGTGAATCTGATTTTGCGTCAATTCGACCCCCAATCGGGACAGATTCTTATTGATGGGGTGGATATTCGAGACATGAAGCAAGATGCCCTACACTCCCAGATCAGCTTAATTCCTCAAGATCCGTCTTTGTTCCATCGGACATTAATAGAAAATATTCGTTATGGACGACTGGATGCCAGCGATGAGGAAGTGGTCGAGGCAGCACGCCAGGCCTATGCTCACGATTTTATCGCGCAGATTAAGGAAGGGTATGATTCTTTGGTTGGTGAGCGCGGTGTCAAACTTTCTGGAGGGCAAAGACAAAGGATTGCGATCGCGCGAGTGATCCTCAAAGACGCACCAATTCTAATTCTAGATGAAGCTACCTCCAGCCTCGATTCCATTACCGAAAAAGCAATCCAAGACACTCTAGATTTAGCGATGGATGGAAAAACGGTCATCGTGGTGGCTCATCGACTTTCTACTATTGCCCATTTAGACAGCATTTTGGTATTTGACCAAGGGCGCATTATCGAAGATGGTACTCATGCAAAACTGCTGGCACGCCGTGGTGCTTACTACAGGTTATGGGAAATGCAGGCAGGTGGATTTTTACCTGTAGAAGCCAATAATCAGAATGTATCTGTTTGAATAACTGCAAGAATTAATTCATCCCAGGTGGGACTATCTTTACTGTCAGGTTCCCCTTCCCCCAAAACCCGACAAGTATTGGGGCTACGCTTACGCACTAACTCAAAAACAGCGATCGCCTATGAGCAATAAGGGTGTTAGGATATCTTTCACCAGCTGAATCTGACTTATGAAATTAGTTTGCTCCCAAAGCGATCTCAGTACAAATCTCTCACTCGTAAGTCGTGCAGTGCCTTCACGACCAACTCATCCAGTACTTGCCAATGTGCTGCTACAAGCGGATGCTGAAACTAACCAGGTAAGTTTAACAGCCTTTGATCTCAGCTTAGGAATCCGCACCAGCTTTAACGCAGAGGTATGGCAAGGAGGTGCGATCGCACTTCCTGCTAAGTTACTTGTAGATATCACCTCTCGTCTTGCAGAAGGCGAAATCACTTTAGATAATGAATCAGCCCTCACAGGTGCAACACCCGGTGGAGAGGGTTTAATAGTGACACTCACACCCAAGAGTGGACATTACCAAGTCCGAGCAATGGGGCCTGAAGAATTTCCCGAACTACCTGTAATTGAAAATACCGAAGTAATCCATCTCACCACTGCTGCATTAATTGAGGGATTACGAGGTTCATTGTTTGCTACGAGTGGTGATGAAACCAAGCAAGTACTTACGGGAGTACATTTAACAGTTAAACAAGATACCCTAGAATTTGCAGCTACTGACGGACATCGCCTAGCAGTGGTAGAAACTAGCAACGAGCGTCCTCTAGGCGGAACTACTCAACTAGAAGTGACAGTACCAGCTAGAGCATTACGCGAACTCCAACGAATGCTAGCTCATAGCGCCTCATCAGATGAACCTGTAGCTTTATATTTCGATCAAGGTCAAGTTGTGTTTGCATGGCAAAATCAACGCTTGACTAGTCGCACATTAGAAGGGCAATATCCTGCTTATCGACAATTAATCCCTCGCCAATTTGAGCGGCAAGTGACAATTGAACGGCGACAATTCGTCAGCACTTTGGAACGGATTGCTGTACTAGCTGATCAGAAAAATAATATTGTCAAGGTCAGTATTGATAGCGAAGCTCAAGAAATTACTTTATCATGTGAAGCTCAAGATGTGGGCAGTGGTAGAGAGTCAATGCCGGCACAGATTTCTGGGGAAAACATTGAAATTGCTTTTAACATTAAATATTTGATGGAAGGCTTGAAAGAGTTACCATCTTCCGAAATTCAAATGCATTTAAATCAAAGCCTAACTCCAGTGATTTTTACACCATTGGGTGGTTTGAAAATGACCTATTTAGCTATGCCTGTGCAACTTAGAAGTTAAAAAGAATAGTATATATAGGAGTCCGCTTTGATTTTTGAATTTACTTGCGTGGGCGGGCAATAGGCAATAGGCAACTTTTTCCCCATGCCCAAAAACTCCACCCACAAGAGGATGGAGTTTTTTATGTCAGTTTGCAATTTCATGCCAATTTCATAAGGCTCAGATTCCCAACTTCTTAAAGAAATTGGGAATCTCGTTATGAAATTTATTAATAATGAACGTATTCAGGATCACAAACAAACTTAACTTAGATTCTATATCTTTGGTAGTAGTGCCTTGATTCTTGTGATGGAAGTTGGAGAAAGTCTGATCAGTTATTGTGGGTAAAAATGGAAAAAATTATCATTAACACTAAATCATTCATTGGGGAAATAACAAAGCTGGTTAAACAATCGTGAGAAATTAAGGTTGATATTCAGAGTTTTCCGACTGTGGTATCTTATCTAATTTATCTGTTAGTTATAATCTTGACGGGCTGAACAGTTTAATCACTAATTAGCATAATTCTTAGATCAGCAGATTTGGTGATCCTATTTAGCTAAGTCAAGCAAATTTTCCCACCAGAGGTAGAAGTAATACTTCGCAATATGCCGTAATCTTTTTTGTAAAAAGCATCTGAGTGGCAAAAAGTTTTCAATGGACACCTTGTAATTTCCTAGATTCAATTTACTTTGAGCATCTAGGTTGAATGCGATATGTCTGATTTCAAAGACTGGCCCATCTGTAATGCTATAGGACATAAATTGTCAAAAACCTAAAATAAATGTATTTTATAAGTTCAATTGAATAACAATTGCAGTTTACAACTAGTTAAATTTCTCATTCAGCAAAATTGGGAATGCTGCAATTTTTCCAAGAATTTACTTAGTAGATTTTTTGCTCAACCTCTGCAAGCAAGTAGCGGGAATTTAAGGTGAACATAGAAAAATTTATCCAACGCGCAGAAGCATTGCATAAGCGTTTAGCAGATTTATACCAAACTGCGAATGTATTACCTTGGATTCCCGCGGATCTGCTGCCACAAGCTTTCAAGGAACTCTATAACACTTCAAAGATAGTACAATTAGCGGCGGAGGAACTGTATCAGCAAAATGAGGAACTATTACAAACACGGGATTGGTTAGAAGCGGAACGCCAACGCTATCAAGAATTATTCGAGTTGGCCCCAGACGGCTATTTAGTAACTAATACAGAAGGAATTATCCAAGAAGCTAATCTTACCGCAGCTAAGTTGCTCAATGTTTCAAAGCATTTTTTGGTGGGCAAACCAATAATTAATTTTGTCCTTTTAGAAGAACGTCAGCAGATTCGTAACGAACTCGTCCAGCTATCCAAATCAGACAGAGTTAAAGAGTTATTGGTACGTTTACAACAACATTATGGCGAGTTTTTTGATGCAGCTTTGACAGTGGCAGTTGTCCGCAATCACCAGGGTAAAGCAATTTCTCTACGCTGGATAGTGCGTAATATTACTGAGCGTCAGCAGCTTGAATCAGTAACAATTAAGAATGGCAACGATCTTTTCAATACTCGTCCCATACATAAACACTCTAAAGGAGAAACTATTCCCCTCAACCCATTAGTAATTTGGTATGTTTGTCAGGGTTTGGTCAAACTCAGTACCTACAGTGAAACTGGTGAAGAACTGCTAATAGGATTGGCAACAGCAGGAATGGTTTTTGGTTCTAGTTTGACATCTTTAAACATTTACCAAGCAACAGCCCTCTCGGATGTTGAGTTGGTGTCAATTTATGCGTCAGAGATAGCAGCTTCTCCAAATCTGAGTCATACTCTTTTACCAAAAATTAATCAGCGGTTACAGCAAACAGAATCTTTTTTAGTCATTTGTGGAAAACGACGGGTACAAGAGCGTTTGCAGCATCTATTACAACTTTTGAAACGAGAAGTGGGTGAAACTGTGCCGGAGGGTACTCGCCTAAGTGTTCGCTTCACTCACGAAGATATTGCTAGCGCCTGCTGTACTACGAGAGTCACAATTACACGATTGATGGGCAAATTACAAGAGCAAGGTATAATCAGTTTTGACTTAAAAAAACACATTATCTTGAAAGATTTTGATTAATTAGTTCGCTGTAAATTTCAAATTTACGGCATAAAATTTATCTGATTATTTGGGGGACAGTAAATACTTCTACCAAAAGAATCGCTAGTTTCTGCATCGGTTACTTCCACAATTTTGGCGTTATTAGTACAAACACTTCTCCCTTTAGACATTCTCAACTCGCCTGGGACAAAACCAGTCACGATCCACACCATTCGGTTGTTAGAAATAGATGATTTGTATAGTCCTGTTTTGGCTGCAAACTCCTCATAGGTCGTAAGTTTTACTTCTGTTATTTGCATTTTACTAGACTTTTTAATAACACGTTCAATCGAAATCAAGCGACTTGCTGGTAGGCTATTATTTGCAGGGTATATTCGTATTCCTGAATTCAATGGTCTTGCTTGATTGACTTGTTTTTTTGTCTGTACTGGTTTAGCTGTGGCTGTCTGCATTAGCAATAAGGCGTCAGCAAATACAAAAGCAAATAATGAAGTTATTGTAAAAATATTAACCCTAATGCAAATGCGCTTCATAATACTCAAAGTACTAACAATTTCTACCACCAGTTTAACTAATTACGAATTACAGATTAGGAATTAAATCGTCAGAATTCAGGGGTCATAATAGTTAAATAATTAGGAGAAAATTTGATACGTAAATGTACTAACCATGCTGCATTCCTTTTAAATTCTGACTTACGACTTCTGGGTGCTGAATTATTACATTAAATTGATAGTGCAGCCTATATTAGTTACTCCTGATTAGCGTTGAGAGGATGTCAATGGCTTTAACATAGACTTCTTCGCTAAAGGAATTACCAGCGATTATGGATGATTATCTCAGTCAGTTAACTGGTGGAAAAGATTGGATAAATCGGGAAAAATGAGGCGATCGCTCTTGATGGCGAAAACTGAAGTAGCAAAGACAGCTAGTATTGCAGTAAACTTATGGGTAAACCGTAGTATATCTCATTGTAGTACTGTACGGACAAGCAACAATAAAGTTTTCGCCAATTCAAGGTAGAGATGATGAAAGAAATAACACGCCGCAAATTTATCGCAACAACCACTCTGGCGACGGGTTTTGCCTTGGCAGTGCAACCCATTTCTGCCCAAGTCATTAACACTGATGCTAAGGAGCTGGTAGCTGGTGCGGTGAAAATTCCCGTTAAAGATGGCGAAATCCCTGCTTACAGAGCAGCACCCGCTACTGGTGAAAATTTTCCCATTGTCCTGGTAATCCAAGAAATCTTTGGTGTCCATGAGCATATTCAGGATGTCGCTCGTCGCTTTGCTCAGTTGGGGTATTTAGCGATCGCACCCGAATTATTTGTGCGTCAAGGCGATGTCTTGAAATTAAGCAGCATAGACGAAATTCGCCCAATTGTTGCCAAAGTTCCAGATGCCCAAGTGTTATCCGATCTTGACGCTACGGTAAACTGGGCAGTGAAATCAGCTAAGGGTAATGCCGACAAATTGGGAATTACAGGCTTCTGCTGGGGCGGCCGCATTACCTGGTTATACGCAGCCCACAATCCCAAGGTGAAGGCTGGTGTGGCTTGGTACGGGCGACTCGTGGGCGATGCTACCGAACTTCAGCCCAAGTATCCCGTGGATATTGCATCAAAACTGACAGTCCCAGTTCTCGGACTCTATGGTGGGAAGGATACAGGTATTCCATTAGATACAGTAGAGCAGATGCGCGATCGCTTAAAGTCCAGCAGCAGCAAATCTGAAATCATCGTCTACCCCGATGCACCCCACGCATTTTTTGCCGATTATCGTCCCTCCTACCGCGAGAAAGAAGCTAAAGAAGGTTGGAAACGTCTCTTGGCATGGTTTAAGCAGAATGGCGTGTAAGTCTGCGGCACATAGAAAAGCCTCCCGGTCTGGGAGGCCCAAAGGTTAGCGCTATATCTGCCAGGATTTTTAGCAACTGTGAATGTTATATGTTCACAAATTAAATGTCGCTAATTTTAAACCTTACAACTCTTGCTATACAAGAGTTAAACTAGTTTTTAGAAGTTTTTCAAATTCGATAGTGATTTTACCTTGTTTCATACACTTAAGGTCGTAAACCTAATATTTTCAAATTGTAAATGTCGCTTATTCTATTTGATGCAGAAACTATCGTTTTAATCAACTTTACAAATTTAATAATGTTAGCAGAAGCTCCATCTATGCCCAAAAATTAATTATGTTAATCTATTTCAGTGTATTGTATATAAAATAATTAGCCATTAATCTTACATAATGAGGTTTTAAGTTGTGGTGTTTGAACCTGAAGATATTCTGGAGGGAACGCGTTTGATTCGTCCTTTTCTTCCAGAACTTTTAGGAGATGATGCGGTTCAAGTAGACCGACAATTATCTGAACTATTGGCACAAGCTAAAGCTGGACAGCAAGTCCATGACCAGATTTTTGAAATCCTCAAAAGTTACCCAGATACTGACGACTGGATGGCTGAGTTTCTCAGTGAAAAACCGATAACAAAAGGTTTTGACCCACTTCCAGGTAAAGGTCAACCAATATCTGCTTCAAAATATAGATGTCCTCAAGGGGATGATTATAGTTGGTATCGTCGCTCTGTCGGAACAGCTATACCAAACTGTCCTACTCATAATGTCCCGCTAATACCTGCTGATTAATTACAAAATATGCCAACCAAATTTTTGGAAAGTCTGGGTGGAAAGCTGGCAGAAAACTGGGCTGCGAACATACTAACACCAGCCTTTGTTTTCTGGATTGGGGGACTACTAGCTTGGGTGTGGCGTTTTGGTCGAAAACCTTTGGAAGACTGGCTTAAACAGCAACCAGAATCTTTACTGATTGTTGTCATGGTAAGTGGTTTGCTGATTATTGCTGTCTCAGGTTTTGTGGTTCAAAGGTTCGATTTATTTATTTTAAGATTTTTAGAAGGCTATTGGTCTGCTTGGTTGCAACCTTTACGACGCTGGATGATACAGCAAAAAAAGCGTCATTTGGCTAGAAAAGAATATCGTTGGCAAACTCTGGCTAATAAAAAAGATGAAGAAATAACTGATGAGGAATTAGAGGAATATGTAACGCTGGATGGACAACTTATACAGTTTCCATCTCAACCTAATAGGTTAATGCCTACAAAGTTAGGTAATATCCTCAGAGCCGCTGAAAGCCGCCCTTATGATAAATATGGCTTGGATGCTGTAATTTGTTGGTCTCGCCTCTGGCTACTATTACCGGATGGAGTGAAGAAAGAATTACAAGAAGCACGGTCAAATCTGAATACAGCAGCCCGTTTTTGGCTGTGGAGTTTGCTGTTTATCGTTTGGACTGTTTGGGCTTGGTGGGCTATCCCTGCTGGGTTAGTGGGGGCAATCTTTGCTTATTATTGGGCAGTTGATGCCGCAAGTATTTACTGTAGCTTATTGGAATCTGCGTTTGATTTGTATCGCTTAGAACTTTACAAATCTCTTCGTTGGCGAATACCTATTAATCCTAAGCAAGAACAAGAGTTAGGTCAGCAATTGACAACTTATTTATTACGAGGTTTAGATGGCGACAGACCAATATTTACGCCTCTAAAAGAAAAGTGACTCTCATGGGTAAATATTTAGTCAGGAATATTTACTCGATTCTTGCCTGTGAAAATACGATTAAAATCAAACAATAGCTAGAATTTTGAGAAATTTTCCCGAATTTTTATAAAAAGTCGCATATTAAATGAGTAGAGATGCTTTAGTTGTTGGCATTAATAAGTATAATTTTCCAGGAGCGTCAGCCTTACGATCGCCTGCTAACGATGCAGAAGCGATCGCCAAGCGACTCAGTGAAGCTGGAAATTTTCATGTCCAGCGATTCCCAGAATTCCTAGATCAGCGTGAAGATCATGCACCGCGCATCGCAAAGAATCAGGAAGTCAAGGTCGCAGACTTAGAGAAGGCTTTAGAGCAACTATTTGATCCTGAAGGTAAAAGCGTTCCAGATACAGCCCTCTTCTATTTTTCTGGGCATGGTCTTCGTAAAGGTCGGCGCAAAGAAGGTTTTCTAGCTACTAGTGATACCGATTGTGATGGGAACTGGGGACTGCGATTAAAGTGGCTGCGTGATTTATTGCAAGACAGCCCAGTACGGCAGCAGATTATCTTGTTGGACTGTTGTTACAGTGGGGAACTACTCAATTTTACAGAAGCTGATCCGGGCGATCGCGGAAATACACGCGATCGCTGTTTTATTGCTGCTTGCAGAGAATTTGAGCTAGCCAATGAAAATGTGCGTACAGCCAGTAGTGTACTCACTAGCGCGATTTTGCGCGGATTTGACTTGGCTGAACTATCTAACCAATGGGTCACCAACGAAACACTAGTAACATTCTTGCGGCAGGAATTAGAAACAGCACCCCAAAAATTCATCTCCAACAATTTGGGGTGTATTAATCTCTTTTTTAGGAAAGAAACAACGAATAAGCAAGCTGTTCAATCTGCGCCTGTACAAACTTCGAGTCCACCAAATCAGACGGATAAATTAGCAGAGCAATTACAGGCTTGGTTCACTGCCTTGCGCTATGGCTTTGAAAAGTATGAAATTAACAATGAAAATTATTTTGAGTGGATTATTAATGTCATTAACCCTGTAGAGAAAAAGGGGTATAACCGAGTTTTGGTGCGCGGCATTACAGGAGAAGCCGGAATGGCAGATGTTGCTGCCTTGCGACAGTCAGTAAATGCCCGAAAAACAGATATAGGTTGGCTAATCACCAATCGCCGTGTCAGTCGCGCTGCTAAAAATGAGGTGAACAAGCAAGAAAACCAGGATTTATTCTGCTACACCCTTGATGATCTGCTAGATCGAGATGCCGATTTTAGTGGCTACCTCAACTGGCTAGAAAATGAAATCAAGCAACGGGGAATTGACCGCACTTATGTACCCCTAGCTTGTACCAAAGAAGAATTTGATCCCATCTCAAAGCAGAAAATGGGCATGAGCCATTACGCTCAAGCTGATGGTTGGATTGATGGTTATGTTGAACGTTGGCTTGATGATCCTGCCAAAGAACACCTTTCTATTTTGGGTGAATTTGGCACTGGCAAAACCTGGTTTGGGTTGCATTATGCCTGGACTGCCCTGCAACGCTATCGGGATGCTCAACGCCGGGGAGTAGAACGCCCACGTCTACCATTAGTCATTCCTTTACGGGACTATGCCAAAGCAGTCAGTGTAGAATCGCTATTTTCGGAATTCTTTTTTCGCAAGCATGAAATCCCACTGCCTGGTTATTCTG
This sequence comes from Nostoc sp. UIC 10890, assembly GCF_054786515.1. Classification (NCBI taxonomy): domain Bacteria; kingdom Bacillati; phylum Cyanobacteriota; class Cyanophyceae; order Nostocales; family Nostocaceae; genus Nostoc; species Nostoc sp. UIC 10890. The sequence goes on along the minus strand of NZ_JBSGKF010000001.1, from coordinate 7,039,303 downwards.
CCTTTGAGCAACTCAACCGCATGGGTAAAGTGTTGTTGATTTTTGATGGCTTTGATGAAATGGCAGCTAGAGTCAATCGCCAAGAGATGATCAACAACTTCTGGGAACTAGCCAAAGTAGTAGTACCAGGGGCAAAGGTAATTCTCACCTGTCGCACCGAACATTTTCCAGAAGCCAAAGAAGGCAGGGCTTTGCTAAGTGCAGAGTTGCAAGCTTCTACAATTAACTTGCCTCTAGAGACACCGCGCTTTGAAGTGCTGGAATTAGAAAAATTTGATGACGAGCAAATTCGGCAGGTACTAGCGTTTCGTGCTGAACCAGAGACAGTAGAACAGATAATGAGTAATCCGACATTGCGGGATTTGGCACGTCGTCCCGTAATGACGGAACTGATTATAGAAGCTTTGCCAGAGATTGAGGCGGGCAAGCCAGTAGATATATCACGGGTATATTTATATGCTGTGCGGCACAAGATGGAGAGAGATATCAAAACCAACCGTACCTTTACCTCATTGGCAGATAAGCTCTATTTTTTGTGTGAGTTGTCCTGGGAAATGCTCTCAACAGACCAGATGAGCATGAACTACAAAGAATTTCCCGACCGGATTCGGCGTTTATTTCCTGCTGTAGTCCAAGAAGAAAAAGATTTAGACCACTGGCATTACGACATGATGGGGCAGACAATGCTAATTCGTAATGCCGAAGGAGACTACAGCCCTGCCCATCGTTCGTTATTGGAATTTTTTGCTGCCTATAAGCTGGTGGCAGAGTTAGGCGTTTTAGCTCCCGACTTCACAGAACTGGCTCAAGCACAGTCTCATTTAAATACTGTTCCACCACAAGATTACACTTGGTCAGAATACTTTCAACGACAGTGCGGGGAAGATAGGCAACCGCTCTCGATAGCACCGCTAAATTCATTCGCCAAAGCATCTTTAGAAAAATTATCTAATTATTTTGGTACGGCTCCGTTGGCAAAAGCTTTGCTAGATTTAGCTGTGCCAATGTTAGATGAGCAAGTATTTAAACAACGGTTGCTTGCACTAATTCAGTCAACCCGTGACCAAACCCAGACTCAGGTAGGTTATATAGGTGGCAACCTAGTGAAATTACTACTAGGAAGAAATCCTTATAGTCTGGAAAAATCTGATCTCAGTCATACTGTTATTACAAACGTAAACTTTGCTAATGCCAGCTTGCGGTGGATAAATTTGATGGGAGCGGATCTCACAAACTCGGTCTTTGCGCCAGTTCTGGGAGCGGTCTTGTCGGTGGCATTTAGTGCTGATGGCAAAAAATTGGTGATTGGAGATAGTAAGGGAACTGTACAGGTTTGGGAAGCATCCTCTGGCAGAGTCTTGTTGTTCCTTCAGGGGCATGAAAATGGGGTCAATTCAGTGGCGTTTTCCCCCGACGGTCAGCGGATTGTCAGTGGCAGTAATGACAAGACAGTACGGTTGTGGGATGTGAATGGTCAGCCCATTGGTCAACCCTTTGTCGGGCATGAAAATGGGGTCAATTCAGTGGCGTTTTCCCCCGACGGTCAGCGGATTGTCAGTGGCAGTAATGACAAGACAGTACGGTTGTGGGATGTGAATGGTCAGCCCATTGGTCAACCCTTTGTCGGGCATGAAAATGGGGTCAATTCAGTGGCGTTTTCCCCCGACGGTCAGCGGATTGTCAGTGGCAGTGATGACAAGACAGTACGGTTGTGGGATGTGAATGGTCAGCCCATTGGTCAACCCTTTGTCGGGCATGAAGGTTGGGTCAATTCAGTGGCGTTTTCCCCCGACGGTCAGCGGATTGTCAGTGGCAGTAATGACAAGACAGTACGGTTGTGGGATGTGAATGGTCAGCCCATTGGTCAACCCTTTGTCGGGCATGAAGGTTGGGTCAATTCAGTGGCGTTTTCCCCCGACGGTCAGCGGATTGTCAGTGGCAGTGATGACAAGACAGTACGGTTGTGGGATGTGAATGGTCAGCCCATTGGTCAACCCTTTGTCGGGCATGATTCTAGGGTCTATTCAGTGGCGTTTTCCCCCGACGGTCAGCGGATTGTCAGTGGCAGTGGTGACAAGACAGTACGGTTGTGGGATGTGAATGGTCAGCTCATTGGTCAACCCTTTGTCGGGTATGAAAATCTGGTTTTTGCAGTGGCATTTTCCCCCGACGGTCAGCGGATTGTCAGTGGTAGTTATGACAACACAGTACGGTTGTGGGATGTGAATGGTCAGCCTATTGGTCAACCCTTTGTCGGGCATGATTCTGCGGTCTATTCAGTGGCGTTTTCCCCCGATGGTCAGCGGATTGTCAGTGGCAGTCATGACAACACAGTACGGTTGTGGGATGTGAATGGTCAGCCCATTGGTCAACCCTTTGTCGGGCATGATTCTGCGGTCTATTCAGTGGCGTTTTCCTCCGACGGTCAGCGGATTGTCAGTGGCAGTCATGACAACACAGTACGGTTGTGGGATGTGAATGGTCAGCCTATTGGTCAACCCTTTGTCGGGCATGAAGATTGGGTAAGATCAGTGGCGTTTTCCCCTGACGGTCAGCGGATTGTCAGTGGCAGTGATGACAAGACAGTACGGTTGTGGGATGTGAATGGTCAGCCCATTGGTCAACCCTTTGTCGGGCATGAAAATCTGGTCTTTGCAGTGGCATTTTCCCCCGACGGTCAGCGGATTGTCAGTGGCAGTGGTGACAAGACAGTACGGTTGTGGGATGTGAATGGTCAGCTCATTGGTCAACCCTTTGTCGGGTATGAAAATCTGGTTTTTGCAGTGGCATTTTCCCCCGACGGTCAGCGGATTGTCAGTGGTAGTTATGACAAGATAGTACGGTTGTGGGATGTGAATGGTCAGCCCATTGGTCAACCCTTTGTCGGGCATGAAAATGAGGTCAATTCAGTGGCGTTTTCCCCCAACGGTCAGCGGATTGTCAGTGGCAGTGATGATGAAACCATCCGTATTTGGGATGCAACTACTGGGAACTGTCTGCGGGTAATTAGCTATAAATTTTGTGCAGGGCTGAATATCACAGGTGTAACAGGGCTAACGTCAGCACAGCGCATAGCATTAAAACTAATGGGAGCGATTGAATCAGCTGATGCACCTCTGCGCTAATCTAGAGGCTATATCTAAATAAAAGCTTATGACACCTGAAGAAATTGCGGGTACGCTCACAGAATTATTTGGTACATCGGCTGTTAGTTCTATTGCTCATGGATCGTGGCAAGTAGACACTTCTACTTTTCGGCTATTGGTGCTGCTTTCCGAAGATAATACTTGGCTGCGAATTTTACTACCTATTCTGCCCATTCAAGAAGCCCAACCATTTTTAGAACAGTTCCTAGAAGCCAACTTTGATGACACTCAAGAAGTACGTTACGCTTTGCATGAAGGGGGAATTTGGGGGGTATTTCAACATAACAGTAGCACTTTAGTTAGTGCAGATTTATCCAATGCAATCAACCGACTTGTATCTCTCTATCAGGCTGGATTAGATAATGTTTTTAATCGACTAATTGAAAGCCGCATCCGGCAAATTATTCAGGTAGCAAAACAGCAAGGACAATCTCTACAAGCTACTATGCAAAGCTTAGAACGCTTTTATGCAGAAGGAATGATGGGCGAAATAGACTCATCTGCAAAAGGGCGAGAAGAAGTCCTAACTGCTTGGCGGCGTCAGTTAGAACGTTTATGGAATGAGGGTTGATTTCAATTTTTCAGTTTTCCTATTAAAGCAATTTACAGATATATTTATCTATCATGGATATCATTGAAATCCTCAAAGAAGACTATCAAAGATTCCCAGTAAATCAAACTTACAGTATTTACGCTCCAGACGTTTATTTTCAAGACCCGCTGAATAAATTTCGTGGTGTTAAACGTTACAAAGAAATGATTAATTTTATCCAAACTTGGTTTCTAGATCCCAAGATGGACTTACAGAATATTCAACGTTTAGGAGACACAATAAAAACTGAGTGGACACTCAGTTGGAATACTCCTCTCCCCTGGAAGCCACGGATCTCTATTCCTGGTTGGAGTGAATTAGGACTTAACTCTGATGGTTTGATTGTCTCACACATCGATTATTGGAAATGTTCACGCCTAGATGTGGTAAAGCAGCATTTTTTCTCGTGAAAAAGTCCATGATTAAAATAATTTTAATAAAAGTTGGTGCATCTGATGATGCTCTTTTCTTTTAGAGTGATAGTATCAATTCTTAGAAAAACCGCAAATTTCAATTTCTTCTTGGCTAAAAGTATCCTTCAATATCTTGCGGAGAACACGCTGAATATGAAGATGTTTTCCAGGCTTGACTTTTGTCAGCGTCAGCAGCAATATATTATTCTCACCAAAGTGTTCTAGTCCAGCTACGCGGGTAGGTTCTAGAACATCCTGTTCATCTGCTTTTAACTGCTGTCCTACCTTCTCAACTACTCTATACACATGATCTAAATTGGAGTTATATGAAACGCTAACTTCCACCCTTGCATATATATACTGTTTAGAGAAATTGACAATTGATCCGATATCTCCATTACGAATAATCTGCAATTGACCATCAGGATGGCGAAGGTGAGTAGTTCGCAGTTCAATCGCCTCTACAATCCCCTCAACACTTCTCTCTTCCATTTTCCCGGCTTCGACATAATCACCAACCAAATAATAGTTTTCAAACAAAATCAAAAATCCACAAACAACATCATTAATCAGGTTTTGCGCCCCAAGACCAACTGCTATACCCACAATTCCCGCACCTGCTAAGATAGGGGCAGGATCAATGCCAATCAGCCTGAGTATAGTAACTCCGGCAGTGAAGTAGATGAAATATTTGGCAAAACTCCGTATTAAGGGAATCAGCGTCAGCCGTTTCTGTTGCTGTGAATCATTTAAATCTGTAGTTTTTAAGTAGAATTCATCCAGGATAAAGTAAACGACTTCAATCAAAACATTGCTAATAAAATAAACCCCAATAATCTGCACAATTCTAGGGGTATAAGCATTTATCCAAGCGATGGGTTCTATTTCTGGAACAACAAGATTTACTATGCCAACATAGAGGACGTATTCCAAACATTTTTTGGAGAGGGGAATTAAGTTGCGTAAACGCTCATATAAACGTAGTAGATCGTTAGAACTAGAGTATTTAAGGCTCAGTGCATCGAGAGTATCAACAATGGTAGCAACAGCTTTAATAATGAGTAAACCAATTGTGATTATAATGTATATTTTTAAAGCTATGTAAAGATATTTGGGAACAACTTCTGGGATATAGAGAAATTTAGCACATAGAATAACAGAAGATATCCACAAAGTATGAATAATGATTCTTTTTAAGACTTTAAAAAAAGCCTCAATACTCTCATCGTTAGCTTTTATTTGATCGGCTTGCTTGGCGTAATCGCAGACCCAATCTATACCCCGCTTTAACGGTGGGATGCTAAATTTAACTAGCAATAGCAAACTCACACTTTTTAAGCTTGCCGTAAAAATATTGATCCAAAATTGGGTAGGAAGACTGCGAATTAGATTAAGTTGAAATTCCTGAATGTTTCCACGTCGATAAATCACCATCCCATTCAAGCCAACCAGCGCCAGACACATAATCACACAAATTAAAATTAAAATTTTACTGATGCTGCGGCGCAGAAAATCGATATTTGCAGCTTTTCCTTGAAGCCATGAAACTTTAGTAACTTGGTTTAAGCTTACGCCAATTAGCCAGTTAAACAGCAAGAAAATAGTTATTAAAAATATGACTTCACCCAGGATAATTAGTATATTCATTTTGTGAGTATCAGTTGGTTTATTTGATGATTTGGGTTTTCAGATGACTAAACGCAGTCCCAGAAGTGTCACTGCTGTTGGTTGCTTGGGATTTAAGTCTTGGCGTTGCTGAATCAAAATATAAATCAGGCGATCGCTACAATGAGACTTGTACCGTGTTAATTCTTGCTGGAGGACAAATAAATGTTCACGGCGGTAATCACCAGTTAAAGATGCAGCAATATCTGCTGTGCTGCTTTTGATATGTGGGTCTTTGAAGGATGCTAAAATTTGTGGGTCTTGTTCACCAGCAACGATTGCTTTTATAATCTTCATTCCGGTCAAACCAGTCACATCGCTGATGACTTTGTGGAGATGTAAATTCATCTGGATAAGCGCCTTTTGCATCCGTTATTGGGTGTACCATGCCTGGGTGGGCAAATAAATCTAGTCTCCTAAACGGGATAGTAGCTTCAACTACTTCACCAATATTATTGCCAACGACACCCAGAACCAGACCCACATTCGGACGAATAATGCACCAGTGTAATCACGGCTTTTACTGTCATGGTACTTTTTTAGTGTATAAGTTATTGACCCTAAACCTCTTGTTAACTGTGTTTCTTTCATTTATTTCGGGCGTGTAATCGCGCCCTTTGGGCGCTCATATCTTGCACCTAGTAGTCTGCCAACCCAAAAATGCGCTTGTGAGGACTCTTAATTGGGGAAAGGGAAAAGGGTAAGGGATTTAAACCCTTTCCCCCTGCCCCTTATCCCCACTTCGTGGGAGTCCCACCTTCCCCCTTCCCTTTTACCCCGCCAAGTTTCCTTGGCGAATTACTAGCCCTAGTGATTAGAAATCGCGGCTATACAAACGTTCGCCTTTGGCGTTCCCGTTCGCGTAGCGTCTCCATCAGGAGAAGGTTAGTTCGTGTAGGCGGTAAGGTCAAATCAATGTTTTCAACCCGCGCAGGCGGGTTTTGGCTGTGTAGCCGCGACTTCTAGTCGCCTGGTGCAAGATATAAGTTAATCACTACCTAATTTCTTGATAAAATCTCCATGTTCAGCAGACTGCAAACCTACTTGTAAAACCTTCAAGACACCCTGAATATTACCTGCTAATAACTCTGTCGCCGCTAACCACAACCCTGGAAATACCCGACTTCGCAAAACGCCTTCATTATCAGGTATTAATTCCAAATATTCACCTTGTTCCAGAGAAAACCAAGTCAATTTTTGGTCTAAAACTTGCCAAACAATATATTCTTTGACACCGTTGCGACGATAAGCCTGTTTTTTGCCATGAAGATCGATAGCCGCACTACTAGCAGCAATTTCCACAACTAACTCTGGAGCACCTTCAATATAATCATCTTCACTCAGCCGCGTTTGACCACCTGCTTCCGGTTCAATCAACAGAACAGCATCGGGTTGAGGTTCGTTATCTAAGTCTAAGCGGACGGTAGGTTCAACTCCCAACGCTACACCAGAAGTCGCAGCTTCGTAAGTACCAAGCCATGTCAAAATCCAACCATGCGGTTGACCGTGACTTCGGAAACGCAGAGCAGCTGGCATAATATAGACAATCCCTTCGGTTAATTCAGCTTTTTTCAGGTTAGGGTTGGCATTATAGCGACGCTCAAATTCATAGCGGGTAAGTTTGTCGCCATTTTCCAAAGGAGGAATTGTCCAAAGCTGAGAGGGTGTTTTCACCATAATTGTTGTGAAAATGAGCTTGTGTACATCTTAGCGAATTAGGTAAAAACGCAACTGACTAAGGAATCAGGGACTTCTGACCTCTCTCCTAAAAGGCTACGGTGTACACACATCTTTGCTATAAAACCAAAATTGTTGTAGATCCCCCTAAATCCCCCTTAAAAAGGGGGACTTTGAGAGCTTTTTGCCCCCCTTTTTAAGGGGGGTTGGGGGGATCAAAAGGCTGTGGCGCAACTCTAGAAGACTTGTGTATACACCGTAGCCTAAAAGGAGATAGGCTTTGAATCTTACTCCCCAACGCTAGCAGGGAAGGGGCTGGGGGTTAGGTCTAGTTTCCCGAAATATTAAGATTTTTTTACAAAAATAACAGGTAATTTTGTTGAAATTGATAGCTGTGTCCCAAGCAGTAAATAGGTTTCAGCTATATCGCCTCTCCTAAAACCCGCAACAAACCTTATTTTTTTTCCGCCAGTAGGTTTGAGAAAATCAGAAACGATTTAATAATCAACCACTTATAAGTAAATGGGCTGAATTATAGATAATACCTCTCTCCAAACCTCTCCCCTTCTTGACCAACGACACGCTGTGCGATGCCTACGGCGGTAAACTACGCATCGAAGGGGTTGATGGTGAAGTCCATCTTATATTTTTTTACGCCCACTTACTTAGTTATTTGAGTTGAAAAGGGAGACACAAACATGAAATTAGCTTACTGGATGTATGCTGGCCCAGCCCACATCGGCACTCTGCGAATCGCTAGTTCTTTTAAAAATGTTCATGCGATCATGCACGCCCCCATTGGCGATGACTATTTTAACGTCATGCGCTCTATGCTATCGCGGGAGAGGGATTTTACTCCGGTGACAACCAGTGTCGTCGATCGCAACGTTTTAGCACGCGGCTCCCAAGAGAAGGTGGTAGATAACATCGTCCGCAAGGATGCCGAGGAACACCCAGATTTAATTGTGTTAACTCCCACCTGCACCTCTAGCATTTTGCAAGAGGATCTGCATAACTTTGTCGAACGGGCGCAGTTGGAAGCGAAAGGAGACGTAATGCTGGCGGATGTAAACCACTACCGCTACAACGAACTGCAAGCCGCCGATCGCACTTTGGATCAAATTGTCCAATACTACATTGAAAAAGCTCGGAAGCGGGGCGAATTACCAGAAGGCAAAACAGCAAAGCCCTCAGTTAACATTATCGGTACTACCACCCTCGGTTTCCACAATAATCACGACTGCACCGAATTGAAACGGCTGATGGCTGATTTAGGAATTGAGGTAAATACCTTAATTCCTGAAGGTGCTTCGGTGAATGACTTGAAAAAGATGTCCCAAGCCTGGTTTAACCTGGTGCCTTACCGTGAACTCGGTTTGACCACCGCCCGTTACCTGGAAGAACAATTTGGCACACCTTATATAGACATTACGCCAATGGGTGTAGTGGAAACTGCCCGTTGTATTCGCAAGATTCAGCAGGTAATTAATGCTCAAGGTGCAGAAGTTGACTACGAAAACTTCATCAATGAGCAAACCCTCCATGTCTCTCAGGCTGCTTGGTTCTCCCGTTCGATTGACTGTCAAAACTTGACTGGCAAAAAAGCTGTGGTCTTTGGTGACAATACCCACGCCGCCGCCATTACCAAGATTCTGGTGCGAGAAATGGGGATTCATGTTGTTTGGGCTGGTACTTACTGTAAATATGATGCTGATTGGTTCCGCGAACAGGTGAGCGAGTATTGCGATGAAGTGCTAATTTCCGAAGATCATGGTGCAATTGGGGATGCGATCGCTCGTGTCGAACCTTCTGCCATTTTCGGCACTCAAATGGAACGCCACGTTGGTAAGCGTTTGGATATTCCCTGCGGCGTAATTGCTGCACCAATCCACGTGCAAAACTTCCCCATTGGTTACAAACCATTTATGGGTTACGAAGGCACGAATCAGATTACAGATTTGATCTACAATTCCTTCACTTTGGGAATGGAAGATCACCTATTAGAAATCTTCGGTGGTCATGATACCAAAGAAGTTATTACTAGAGGAATTTCTGCTGATTCTGATTTGAATTGGACAAAAGATGGTCAAGCAGAATTGAATAAGATTCCGGGATTTGTTCGTGGGAAAGTGAAGCGTAATACTGAGAAATTTGCCCGCGATCGCGGTTTCAAAGAAATCAACGCTGAGGTGTTGTACGCCGCGAAGGAAGCTGTCGGAGCGTAGATTAGCGGTTAATCGAGAAGATTGAGGGGTGAGGAGTTATGTATACTCTTTACCCCATTTTTTTGCTTTAGTGATAAAAATTAAATTATGAGATATTACAGATTTAATATTAATTTTTATATATTTTTCTCAATAACTATTTAAAATAACTAAATTAAATATGAATAGCTAATCCCGCCTCTTTACCATAATTTCACCTGACATAGCTATGGCAGTAAAGATAAAACTAATGGCTGATTATGGGTGCGACCCTTTATGGTGGGCAGATGCTGATAAAGTTGGTAACATCGATCCAGCAAAACTGCCCCTCAGTCAAAAAACCATTAGCCATCTGAGAAAATGGGCATCTGCTTACGATGCAACATTAAATTGGCAAGATCCTGCTAACTCACCAGATTTAAGTGCAGAGGCTGAAGCGGCTTTTGAAGAAGAAGGAATTAGTCTGTGGAAGGAATTGCAAACAGAACTTGCACCTAATTATCAAGTTGTTTATTTCAGTGAGCCATTAGGCAAAGTTTTAACTCATCCTAGTGAATTAGAAGTTTTACGTCCTATTCAGCAATGATTTCACGTAACAGAATATAACTCTAGTGCATCACTAATAAATTTAATTGCGATCGCAGTTTCAAAGAAATCAACGCTGAAGTTTTGTACGCCGCGAAGGAAGCTGTTGGGGCGTAGGTTAACTAGTTAGCGATTTTTAATCATAAAGGGCATATCTTATATGAATGCCTTTTATCAAGATTTGTAAAAAAATCTATCAGACTGCAAAAAAATAATTAACTTGTTGTAATGTTTGTAACGATATATTAAAATTACACAGGAGTTTGACCACGCAGATATTGTGCGCTGCGATCGCGGAGGTGTCATAAGCATCTTCTTTGGATGCAACTTATGAAAATTTTGTTGGTAGAGGATGACGTATTACTGAGTACAGCACTCTTCGAGTTGTTGAGTGCAAATCGTTATACTATCGATATCGCAAGCAATGGACAAGCTGGATTAGAACTAGCACTATCGACTGAATATGAGTTGATTTTGCTGGACTGGTTAATTCCAAAACTAGATGGCATTAGCTTATGTCGGCAACTGCGAAAGCAAGGCTACCGTAAATCTATTCTGTTGCTAACCGGAAAAAATTCTAATGCAGACATTGTTGCTGGGTTAGATGCTGGAGCAGATGATTACGTCATTAAGCCATTCAACCCAGAAGCATTACTAGCCAGAATTCGCTCTTTATTACGACGCAATGATGCAATCTCATCATCCACATTAACCTGGGGAAATCTCTGTTTAGATCCACATGCTGGCAGAGTAACTTGTAATGAGCAGGAAATTCCCCTCACCGCCACAGAATACAAACTGCTGGAATTGTTTTTACAAAACCCAGATCGGATCTTTAGTCGTGCAGTCATTCTAGATCGGCTCTGGGGATTTGGAGATGCACCGACTGAAAGTGCAGTTACGACTCATATTAAAGACTTGCGAAAGAAACTGAAAACAGTAGGGCTAGCAGAAGAATTTCTAGAAACGGTATATGGTATGGGCTATCGCATCAAGCCTGCACCTAATCACCCCATCTCTGTTATGGAAACAAATCCAGATGGAAAGAAAAAAACTGGCTCCAAAGATATGACTTCTGTAAATCGGGTGCTGGAGCGATTTCGTAATTCCTTTGCCGGACAGGTTGGAGTGTTGGAACGGGCAAAAACTGCACTTTTAGCGGGGAATTTTAATGAAGATTTACATCAGCAGGCATTGCATGAAGCCCATAAGCTAGCAGGTTCGATGGGGTCATTTGGTTATCCAGAGGGTTCCCGGCTAGCACGGAAAATAGAGCATTTATTGCTTCAATATTCCTCACTATCTCCAGATAAAATCTCTGATTTCTCACAACTGGTAACAGGATTACAGCAAGAGTTAAGCAAGCCTGTTGTTACTTCCACCGCTCAAAGCGTCCCGATGAACCAAACTTATCGTCTGTTAGTCATCGATGATGATGCGATGCTGACGGAGCAGTTGCAGGCAGAAGCCGACTTATGGGGAATCAGAATGAAGGTTGCACCCAATTTAGCAACAGCCCGATCGCTTTTTTCCTTAAAAACTCCTGACGTAGTTTTACTGGATTTGAGTTTTCCTGGAACCGAAGAAGATGGATTAGTATTATTGAGCGAGATAGTACAGCGATCGCCAAATATCCCAGTGATTGTTTTTACAGGGAGAGATACATTGGTAGATCGACTGGCAGTATCGCGTTTAGGAGCTAGACAATTTTTGCATAAACCGGCGACAACCGAGCAGATTTTTCAGGCGATCGCTCGTGTCTTACCTCAACCTAAAACTTCCGAAGCCAAAGTTTTAATCGTAGATGATGACCCTGTAATACTGGCTGGATTATCGGCGTTACTAACTCCTTGGGGGCTGGAAGTAACAACTCTTTCTCAATCACAACAATTTTGGAAGGTGCTGATTGCAACATCTCCAGATTTGATAGTACTAGATTTAGAAATGCCAATAGTTAATGGCTTAGAGTTGTGCCAGGTCGTGCGCCAGGATTCCCAGTGGGGAGATTTACCGATTTTAGTAGTTACAGCCCATACTGAAGCAGAATTTCTTCAGCAAGCTTTTGCAGCCGGAGCCGATGATTTTATCAGCAAGCCAGTGCTAGGGCCAGAACTTGTAACACGGGTACTGAGCCGCATTCAAAGAACGCGCTGGCGCTCTCAGGCAGGAAGAAGTAAAGCATGATCAGAAATTATCCGCGATTATTGAACTACGGTGTTGCTATTGGCTCAACTGCGATCGCCACCTTCTTATCAGTCTGGCTAGAACCGCTGATTTCTCGAACCATTGGTGGATTTTTCTACATAGCGATCATCGCCAGTACTTGGTATGGTGGCTTTCGACCAGGAATTGTTACAGTTGTTCTTTCCACACTGGCAATTGATTATTTCTTGATTCCCCCTCGATATCAACTGGGGATTAATCAATCAGAAGATGTATTGCGGTTAGGAATTTTCTTATTGGTTGCCTTGATAATTAACTTGGTGACAGGCAATCTTCAATACAGCAGACGGAAGATTCAACAACTCAACCAACAATTGTCTCAGGAAAATGCCGAGCAATTGCGGATAACTCTTGACGATCGCAAACAAGCACAAGAAACTTTGCAACAGCAATTTGAGCAACAGCGCTTAGTGATGGAGATGACTCAGCGTATCCGGCGATCGCTGAATTTACAAGATATCTTGCAAACCACTGTCGATGAAGTGCGGCATTTTCTGGAGTGCGATCGCGTCACTATCTTTCAATTTTATCCAGGTTGGGGTGGAACGATTGTTATTGAGTCTGTTGCACCAGAATGGATGGCTCTTTTACCACTCCAGATTCATGATCCTTGCATTGGTGAAGAGAACGTCGAACCCTTTAAACAAGGCTTAGTCACTGCGAAAACTGATATTTATACTGCCGGAATTAGTCCCTGTCACGTTCAATTTTTGGAAAGTCTCCAGGTGAGGGCAAATCTCGTCGTTCCCATTTCTTTGGGAGATGAATTGTGGGGATTAATGGCAGCTCATCAATGCGCGGCTCCTCGTGAGTGGCAATCTTCAGAAATTTCTCTGTTACGGCAGTTAGGAGCGCAAGTAAGCATTGCTATCCAGCAAGCAGCTTTGTTTAAACAGTTACAGATAGAACTAACGGAGCGCAAACAAGCAGAAATTGACCTACAACAACTAAATGCCGAACTTGAACAACGGGTGCAAGAACGCACTGCACAACTGACAGAGACGAACGATCGCCTGCGAAAAACAGTGATAGAGCAGCAACAAACTCAACTCACACTTTTAGAACAGGCGCAAATGCTAGAGCTTCAGGCTGTAATCACCCGCAATATGGGGGAAGGCATTTGCTTGGTGAGAATAGATAATGCAATCATTATCTATGCCAATCCTAAATTTGAGCAGATGTTTGGCTATGACTCTAATGAACTCAACGGTCAGCACGTTTCGATTGTGAGTAGTGTCACCAAATCGGTAAATACTGAAGATGTCAATCAAGCCACTTTGTCTGCCGTCTTACAAAATACTGAAGCCAACTACGAAGTCCAGAATCTTAAAAAAGATGGTACACCATTTTGGTGTAGTGTGACGACTTCTGTATTCAGACATCCCGACTACGGCGACGTTCTGGTTGCGGTTCACCAAGATATCACCAAGCGTAAAGGCATCGAAGAAGCTTTACGCGAGAGCGAAGAAAAGTTTCGTCAGCTGGCAGAAAACATCCAAGCAGTATTTTGGATGACCGATAATCAAAGTCAACAAGTTCTATATGTGAGCAATGCATACCAAACCATCTGGCAAAGAAATTGTGAGGACTTGTATCACAACTATTCAGATTGGTTAGATGCAATTCACCCAGAAGATCGCCAGCGCGTCGAAACTGAAGTCATTGAACAGCTTAAACCAGGGCAATACGATAAAAAATATCGGATTATCCGCCCTGATGGTTCAATCCGTTGGATTCGCGATCGCGCATTTGGGATCAAAAATGAATTAGGCGAGGTAGTTCGGATTGCTGGTATTGCCGAAGATATCACTGAACTAGAGCAGATTAACCTGATGAAGAGTGAGTTTATTGGCATCGTTAGTCACGAACTCCGTACTCCCTTAACTGCAATTCGCGCCGCACTAGGCTTACTACAAACTGGTATCTACGATAAAAAACCAGACAAATTCAAGCGGATGATTGAGATTGCAGCCATCGACAGCGATCGCTTAGTGCGTCTAGTTAACGATATTCTCGATTTGGAACGCTTAGAATCGGATCGAGCTGTCTTAGAAAAAACTACCTGCAATGCAGCTGATTTAATTCAACAAGCAGTAGCGGGTGTGCAGGCGATCGCTAATCAACAAAATATTATCTTTAAGATCCACCCTACCAATGCTCAAGTTTGGGCCGCAGCTGATGCCATTGTGCAAACGCTCACCAATTTGTTAGGTAATGCGATTAAATTCTCGCCTGCCGATTCTACTATTACCCTGAGTGTCCAACAGCAAACAGACCGCGTACTCTTCCAGATCGCGGATCAAGGACGAGGTATCCCAGCAGATAAGTTAGAAGCAATCTTTGGAAGATTTCAGCAAGTAGATGCATCTGATTCTCGCACCAAAGGCGGCACAGGCTTGGGATTGGCAATCTGTCGTAGTATTATTGATCAGCACGGTGGGGAAATCTGGGCTGAGAGTACTCTTAGTGTTGGCAGCACGTTTTTCTTCACTCTGCCATTGCCGAGAAATTAGGCAGAGGGGCAGGGGGGCGGAGGGGCAGGGGAGCAGGGGAGCAGGGGAGCAGGGGAGCAGGGGAGCAGGGGAGCAGGGGAGCAGGGGAGCAGAGAAGAATAATAAATAACCAATGACAAATGACCAATGACAAATGACAAATGACAAATGACAAATGACCAATGACAAATGACAAATGACAAATGACAAATGACAAATGACTAAAAAATTGTTAATTGTGGATGATGAAGAACGAATCCGCGAATTAGTACAAGCTTGTTTAGAAGACTTGGGAGGATGGGACACCCTGACTGCTGCATCAGGGGCAGAAGGACTAAAAATCGCCCAAACAGAACCCATTGATGCCATTCTACTTGATGTCTCTATGCCTGACATTGACGGCTTTGCAGTACACGAAAAACTTCAGGCAAATTCTACAACCCAAGGGATTCCAGTGATTTTGTTAACAGCGAAAGTCCAAGGGAGCGATCGCGCCCGTTTCGCCCAGATGGGAATTGCCGGGATTATTACCAAACCCTTTGAACCCACCTCTATCTGCAACGAAGTTACTGAGATTCTGGGGTGGGACGATTAATTTTTAAAATTTGTAACAAAATTTATATCTTTATTAGTTTTTTATTTTTGTAATATATATTTTTTGTTTGCAGATAAAAATAATTTATCTCACTGGAAAAGTGTATGAATATGCTATTGGAGGTAAATATAACTGGCAAAACGATATTGCTCATTGACGATGAACTGAATGTACGTGAGATAGTAAAATTTTGCCTCCAAGATTTAGCTGGTTGGGATGTGGTGACAGCAGATTCTCCATTAGAAGGATTGCAGAATGCAGTACGCCATAGTCCTGATGCGATTGTATTAGATATCTCAATCCGTGACATGGCTAGTTTTGAGTTTATGAGTAAACTAAGAAATAATCCAGAAACTCAAGCTATTCCTGTAGTGCTGCTCAGTGCTAAAGCGCGATGGCTCGATTCGCAAATTTTGCAACAGTATCAAGTTGCAGGTGTAATCCTCAAACCCTTTAATCCAGTTACCCTCCCTGCTCAAGTTGCTCAACTGCTGGGTTGGGATTTTACTTCACTAATGGATTAAACAAAAACGTGTGCAGCAGTACGTCACCTTGAATACTGGAATTGCCACAGTGATTTCTACGTCTAAATATTACATCTAATACCAATTCTCTTTGAAGAATTCAGAAGCCAGAATTCTTCTTCAAAAATAGACTGTCTTAGGGAGTGAGCGATACCTGCAATGGTCTACACCTCAGCAAATTAAGCGCCTGTTGAGATTTTTTAAAAGTTGTTAACTACTTTCATTTCTTTATTAGTTCTTTATTTTCTATTTATAAATTAAAACTGTTGGTAGTAAAGCCAAGAGCAAACTACTTATTTGTGTTTAACTTTTTTAATAAAACAACAATTCTATGACAAACTGCCCTTGCTGTTCAAACCAAATGCTCCGTCACATTCGCTTACAAGAAACCTATTGGTTCTGCCGCCACTGCTGGCAAGAGATGCCTAACTTAAGTTCAGAAAGAAACAGGAGTAGTTTAAATTTGACGAGAAAAAGCCCATCATTAGTTAAACAAGCAATTTACTCATTTTGAAATCTCAAAATCGCTGTTTTTATATTACCCATTTAACTCGCAAATTAACTCATTAGGTTATCCATCGTCATTAGTCATTTGTGTTTACAGGGGACAAAGGACTAATGACGATGTTCATTCAAAGCGGCGTGTACCTCCATCCCAAGAGCTACCGTGTATACACAAGTCCTAAAAACCTAGCTTGATAAGACTTTCCTCGTTCCCAGTCTCCGACTGGGAATGCATTCATTGAGTCTCTGACTCAATGCCAGATTGGAGGCAGAGCCTCAACGAGGAGCGTTCCCAGTCGGAGACTGGGAACGAGATAACGAGATAAACGATAGAACAATAAAAAATCAAACTTTTTTTGACTTGTGTATACACGGTAGATCCCAAGAGTGGGTAGTTGAGGTTGCTTAGGGCATTGCTAGCTTCTTCCTCATGCCCTTATACATCCCTACTCCCAATAGTTTTCGGTTAAGGGGGAAAAGGGAACTATAGATGGTGAAAACATTTTCAGTGATGGATAAAATTCTAATCTCGCTGCATAATCATCTGTTTGTGATACTTCCAGTTCAATTGTTGGCTGCTCTTTTTCATCAAAAAGCAACTGGATTTGATAATGTGTCCAGAATTGCTCACCTAGTTCATCTTCTAATTCAACAAGACGTTCTTCATCACCCCATATATTCGACCAAAGGACTATCTTATTAGCCCGAAACTGATTTTGACCTGTTGTATCTGCAATTACAAAATATGCTTCGACATTTAAATCAAATCCCAAATCATCGACCTCTATCTCTGCTAGCTGGCAGTTAACCACTATTAAGGTGTCTGGGTTAACGTTTACTACCTCTTCTTGGCGCTTTAATAATTCTTGAAGTACGAAATCAGGCAATAACTGGGAACTTTGCTCAAGTAGGATTTTTTGAGTTTCTGGGGAATAACGAGTTTTTAATTCTTGCGTGATTAAAGTTAAAATATCTTCACTATCTAAGATGACAACTATCTTTTTATCTGCGGGATTGAGGAAACTTCCTTGATTCAGATTAATGGGTTTTTTAATTGGCATAGTTCTGTTAAATCCTTTTAATACTTTTTTTTACTCTGATACTTAACATTCCTATTGCACTGTTTGCTTACAGAGCGCACTTGTCAGCAATGCTGCTGCCCCAAACGCTGCTATCGTCCGAACATGGTTCCAGAGCGTCCAGGTGGTCAGATATCTAGCCCATAAGTCTGCACCCTCAGTGCTATCTGGTTTGGCGATCGCCAGGGCATCATTCAGCGGCACATTGAAGGCGATCGTCACTACAACAGTGCCAACTAGATAGAGTAGGCTACCAATTAGTAAGTAAACAGCATCGGGTTGATGCCACTTTGACAGCGAGGCGATCGCTAGAAAGAGGCAAGCCAAAGCCGTTCCAAAGAGCGCCATCATAAACAATGGATTGATCGCTGTGATATTAATCGACTGCATGGCGGACATGCCTTCTCTTGGCTGAAGTCGAGCAAGAGCATTCATTACAAAAGTCGAGAAGGCAAAGAAGACTCCCGCCACAAGTCCGCAGCCCAAGGCAGTGAAAAGTTTCAATGCAAAAAGTAAGTGGTCAGCAGTTGTCATCTAATTCGTAACCTTACTAATCCACAAATCGTTAAATGTTGATTAGCTTATCACACTCCCAGAGGTAGTATCACGGCAAGAGATTTTACATACTCACCGTTCTTTAGAAGGGTGATTCTTGACGCTTCATTGACTGATGCTACCGAAATAGTCTTACTCTGTCTCTGCGTCCGTTTAGAGTCGTGGCAATGCGCGTGAAGTCAGGAAACAACAAAATTGAATCCTAAAGCTTTATAACAAATCGAATAAATAGATGGATAAGTTCTGGTATATTTCAATATACTTAGAAAAGTTTTGTATGTTATAAATTTGAGCAATATATTACAAGTTATGCAGAGATCATCACTATAATTAGTTATCTTTTTGAACAAGAAGGTTTTACTTGTTTGTTGCGGTCAGGAGGCTAACATTGCTCTGCGTATCTGCGTGAAATTTTAATATCTAGGTAATTTATAGTGCTAAAAATCTCTAACCTCAACGTTTACTACGGCGAAAGTCACATTCTCCGCAATGTAGATTTAAGCGTACCATCTGGGCAAATGGTTTGCCTAATTGGACGCAATGGCGTAGGGAAATCTACTTTACTCAAAACAATTATGGGTTTACTCAAACCCCGCAGCGGTACTATTAACTTAGCTGAAGAATTAATCAACTCAAAATCCCCAGACCAAAGGGCAAAGTTGGGAATTGGTTATGTCCCCCAAGGACGAGAAATTATTCCCCGTTTGACAGTCAAAGAAAATTTGCTGCTGGGATTAGAAGCTAGACGCAAGCCAGTAAAAAAAGCAGAAATTCCAGAGGAAGTTTTTAGCTTATTCCCGGTGTTAAAAACTATGCTTTCGCGGATGGGTGGCGATTTGAGTGGTGGACAACAGCAACAATTAGCGATCGCACGTGCTTTAATGGGAGAACCTCAATTACTCGTCTTAGATGAACCCACGGAAGGGATTCAACCCTCCATCATCCTAGAAATTGAAGCCGCAGTCCGTCGCATCGTCGAAACCACAGGCATTTCTGTATTATTGGTAGAGCAGCATTTGCACTTTGTCCGTCAGGCTGATTACTATTACGCTATGCAAAAAGGTGGTATTGTCGCCTCCGGTTCCACCACCGAACTCAGCCAAGATGTGATTCAACGCTTTTTAGCTGTTTAATAAAACAGAATTCAGGAGTCAGGAGTCAGAATTCAGAATTGAATTGGAATGTGACTGGCGGATGTAGCTTGTTTCTCTATAGGAGTATAAACGGGTTTCAATACTTGTCGGTTAAGGGGGAAAGGGGAAGGTGGGGCCCCCTCTGGGGATAAGGGGCGGGGGGAAAGGGAAATTAAAAACCTTTAACCCTTACCCTTTAACCCTTTCCCAAAACCAAAGCTTGGGTTCAAAATGCTTAACCGAGTAGTATTGAAACGGGTTTAATTTCTCCACTTTCTTGTTCGGAATTCGCGATTATAAATTTTGTATTGTCTATATCAATTGTGTCAGAAGCAATCAAGTCTGCTGCTTCTTGTAAAAGCTCATGCTGTTCCTTTTGAATTGCTTCTAAGCGACTAGAAATTTCTGCTAATCGCTGTTGTTTATTTGGTTGAAAACTTTCAGGTAACAAAGCTGGTAGATTATCGGTTGTTTTAGTCGCTGTAATTTGTTGAACAGCAAAATTGCCAATTTTAGTTAAAGATAGAAAGCTAACTTTAATCAAAGCCTGAAGCAATTTTAACGGAACTTGGAGTATTGACCAACTAGCTGTTTCAATCAACCGGACAATTGCTTTGATGATGCTCCAAATAAGAGCGATCGCAAACACCAAAATCACTATACTAATAATTGGGTGATTAGTCGCCCAACCTAGTATTTGAACTAACCGAAAAAATATCGGGTGTTGTGTCAGCCAATCACTTACAGAAGATGCCATTACATCTTTAACTGCTCCCGATGTTGTACTTTTAAATTTATCAGCAGTTTGCCAAGTTTGCTCTAAGCTTGTTGTAACTGTATTAATTGCTTTATCGGTCGTTGTAGTTGCTGTTGCCTTCAAAGATTCTCCAGCTTGTTGTGCTGAGTTACTTAGAGAGTTAACGCTTCCACCCACAAAATCTTTCGCATTTTGCAAACGTTCTAAAACTCTGTTAGGCAAGTGTATGTCTATTTGGGATGCCATAAAACATTTCACCGAGGTTGAAATCTAACCCGTAACCCATCTTTAGGGCGATTGCTAGGAACTAACACTGTTTCTAAACTTTGATTGGGTAATATCTCCCAATGATAATCGCGTAGAAGGTGGGCAGCAATAATCTTCATTTCCATTTTGGCAAAGGCTATACCAATACAGATGCGCGGCCCACCACCGAAACCAACTAAACTAAAAGGATATTTTTTATGTTCTTGGCGCTGGGGACTGAAACGATCTGGATCAAAACGCTCTGGTTCAAGGTAAATTTCTTTTAGGCTGTGAGTGATCATAATTGAATATAATAACTGCCAACCAGCCGGTACGTGATAGCCTTTAAACTCAAAGTCTTTAATTACACCACGAAACCCACCTCCGACTGGTTGATGCAATCTTTCGACTTCCCACAAAACCTGCTCTAAATAGGGCATTTTGCCCAATTGTTCTAAATCCAACTCACCTTTACTTGCAAGTTGCAATTGTTCAACTCTTGCTTTTTCGAGAACTTCTGGATGACGGGCTAACTCTACACACAACCAAGTCAGCATTGAAGTAGTTGTTTCATGTCCAGCGAAGAGTAATAATAACGACTGGGCGATGAGTTCTTTTTCACTCATCCGGTTACCTTCTTCGTCTTGGGCTTGCACTAATAAACTCAGAGCGTCTTGAGTTGGGTTTTGCTGACGTTCTCTGACAACTTGAGTTAGATGTTCTAAAATTTCATTACGCGCTGCTATAGCTTTACCAAATGTCGTAAATGGTAAGGGCAACGGATTAATCGCAAACAGTCCATTTGTCATGGCTGCAAACAACTGGCTGAGGCGCACACCTTCAGGGCCAGGACGCGTACCCAGCAACAATTGACTAGCAATATCAAATGTCAGCTGTTTAAACTCTTGAAACCAAGTAAACTCCTGTTTTTTCTCCCACTTTTGGAGATAACTACGTGTGATATCTTCCATTGTGGAGACATAATTTGCCAATGCTGGGCCATGCAACGCCGGCATCATCAAGCGGCGGTTTCTACGATGTTCCTCTCCATCTTGCAGAAAAAGTGATTCACCCAGTAATGTCTTGAAATTATTAGGCCATCCTTCCCGCCAAGAAAAATTCTCGATATGGCTTGACAAAACGAACTCTAATGCTTCCGGCCCTGCCATTACCACAGTTGGTCTGCCAAGAAGATGAGTTTTGAAGATAGGCCCATACTGGTGATAGCGCTTTTTAGCAAAATCACGGTCGAAAACAAAGGAAAGTGTTTCACCTAATACAGGTATACCAAAGCTTCCAGGAGGAATTTGATTATTTTTCATCTCTCGTTAACTCGAAGCGCTAGTATAAAACCGCAACGCAAACCGCCAAAACCAAGTAGAAGCAAAAAACAGCGCTACTGCTAATATTACCGCACCTATCAACCAGCTAATTTCACTCCGACCCAACAATGCTTGGGCTGGTACAGTTGTTAAAAAAGCTACTGGAATTACAAAGGTGAAGAAAAAGCGGTAAGCCGTGGGATATGCGGCAATGGGATATCTTCCAGCATCCAATAAACCACGCAACACTTCAGTAACGTTGTATATTTTGACGAACCAAATACTTGTCGCTCCCAGCATAAACCACAGGCTATACAAAATCACCAAGCTGAACAATAACGGCAGCACACCCAGTAAATAGCCGTCTATTCCTACACCTAGGCGTTGACCTGCGTAGCCAATAATAATACTACCAAAAACTAGATCGGGCATTCCCCAAGGTGAGAGGGTATGGGTGGAAAGCCAAAACTGACTGCGGATAGGTTTTAATAATATAAAGTCCAAAGTGCCTTCCTGGACATGGCGGACAATGCGATTTAAGTTCGACGCCAGAAAAGTAGCAGAAAATCCTTGCAGTAAGGTAAAAATTCCTAGAACTACTAAAGCTGCTTCCCATGACCAGCCACTAAAAGTATAGCCAGTGCGATAAAACAAGAATAGTCCAAAGAGGCTACCCGCAAGATTTCCCAAGCTGCTGAGGGTAGCTATGAAAAAATTAATCCGATATTCCAACTCAGCTGCGATCGCAGCACCCCAAAATAGTCTTAGTACTTTCAAATATCTTTGCATCTTGCACCCCTAACTCAAAACCTACCACCTGTCACTACGTTTCCCAAGATTACACAATAACTTTATGTAAATTTAATATTACTTTTTATTCAGGAAAATTGCTAAACGTTAAGATGTTGTGGATCTACTGTTGAAAGGTAAGAAGTTCTATGCATCTGGATTTACCAGAACTAATGAAATCACTTGGCTACTTTGGAGTATGAGCAATTGTCTTTGCTGAACTCTGGTATGTGAATTGGTATATTTATTTACTTAATTTTGCGGAATATTGGTAATCTATGGCTAAACTGTCTAACGAATTACAACGCTATTTTTTCGATGAAGAACGACCCTCAAAGGTAACATTGGCAGAGATTTTACTGTTAGCAAAAGAAAGAGTTTTTGGATTTTTGCTAGTTATTTTGTCTCTACCTTCCGCTTTGCCAGTTCCAGCACCGGGATACTCAACTCCTTTCGGCATCCTAATTTTTCTATTAGCGATACAGCTAATTGCCGGTGCAAAAATTCCCTGGCTACCTGAGAGGATGATGAATCATCCTATGCAACTCACAACAGTTCAGGGGTTTTTGAAGGCAGGAATTCCTTGGTTAAAAAGAATTGAAGCGATCGCTCGTCCTCGTTTGAGCTATATCTGTACTACTTTACCAGGTAGAGTGACCATTGGAATAGCGATCGCCTTGATGGGAATTTCCATGATGATTCCCATTCCAGGAACTAATACCCTGCCAGCAATGGGAATTTTTGTAACTAGCTTTGGCTTATCGGAAGATGATGGTGCTATCAGCTTGGGTGGTCTAGTTATGTGTGTGATGGGGGCAGTTTTAACTACTTCCATACTAGTAGCACTGGTTTGGGGTGGTTCCAGTCTTCTTGACATCATCA
The DNA here is from genome assembly GCF_054786515.1 of Nostoc sp. UIC 10890. Classification (NCBI taxonomy): domain Bacteria; kingdom Bacillati; phylum Cyanobacteriota; class Cyanophyceae; order Nostocales; family Nostocaceae; genus Nostoc; species Nostoc sp. UIC 10890. Next base: position 7,015,920 of record NZ_JBSGKF010000001.1, on the reverse strand, counting down.
AGACTTGGTTAGGTCGTTGAAGAAGACAGGAGGCAGAAGGCAGGAATTTAGATATTTAGATAACAGTAGTCCTAAATGATTTTTTGATTTTTGAACTTTTCTGTTTCTCCTCTGGGAGGTTTGGAGGTAGCATCCGACAAGACGCTGCGCGTCTATGATAATTTTCATTAACTCAAATAGGATTGCTATATATAGGACTCATATTTGATTTCTGAAAAAAATTCGGTACACCTTAATCTTCTGAAATCCTATTGCCTATTGCCTATTGCCTATTGCCTACCTACGCAAGTGATTTCAGAAATCAAACCGGATTCCTATATACCCTCATGACTTCCTTAAACATCAACCTCTATCTGCTCCTAGAAAATCTCCTCTTTTTCGTAATTGCCACACTTTTTATTGTGATTGTTAACTGGGGATGGAAAAACACCAAGCCCTACACTCTACCTTTACCATTTCCCGGTTGGTATAAAATCTGGTTTGGCTCAGTGCAACTGCTAGGAGGATTGCTGCCTTTAGTAGTCATGCTATTGTGGGGTGTATTGTGGGGCGATCGCAGTGTGTTAACTGTGCTTGGTTGGTATTTTATCGTATTAGGGTTGCAAATCATTTCTGAAAGAGTAACGCTTAGGCAGTTGCAAAATGTGGTGTGGGTGATGGTTCCTTATATATACTTGCCTTACCGCTTCTGGCAGTTATATGAGGGTTTGACACTTTTGGATTCTACAAGCGAGTTGCAGTGGGTACGATATTTATTGGTTTTTGAATTAGTACTGTGGATTGTTAACTACGCCATAGATGTATCTCAATTGCCACGGCTGTTTCGCTGGGAAGTACAATCAAATTCTGATGTTAGCTAGGGATTAATCGCAGAATTAGCCATTTTTACTAAAGAAGTGCGATCGCCTGCTTTTAGCCCAACAACATATTGCACACCCTGTTGTCTCCAAGTCAAGGTAGCATCTGAGCAATTAGCACCACAAGTAAAATCCACAAAATAGCCAGTAATACCCTTAGCTAAGGATACACGTTTACCAGTCAGGCGTGGTGTTTTGCGCGTTACTGCTTCAGCAGAAAGCACGCCCAAACGACAGGCAGTTCCACCCGTACAGTCAGGACTGAAACCCAGTAAAATATCGTACTTCTTTGGTGTTGCAGCTTCTATAATTGCGTAAATTGGATTTTCCCCATCCGACTCAGGAATAAACTTTGGCAATAAAATCTTAATCTGAGTCTTTTGCTTTAATTTAGGCAGAATAGATTTAAAAACTGGGTGTAGCTGGGTTTGACTCTGCTGTGCTATCAGTTGTGACTGGTTGTTGATAGTAGCTATGGCTGACTTGTGAAAGCTGCTAACGCTGACTGACAAAAATACGGCACACACAACACTGATATTTCTGAAACTTAAAATCATCTTTAAAAACCTATTTTATCTAAAGTACTTATTTGTAATACCCAGTTTGAGTATCAAATTACGCATTTAATAGAAGAAGCGATCGCTGTGATGCAGCATCAAGTGCTAATTTATCCTTCTTCAAAACTATACATATCAAAGGTTTCAGTCTGCTGAATTTTTATTCATCCCAATGTATATTTCTGCATTCTTTTGGGAATCATAAATCGAGGAAGAATTACAGACCCATAAGGTATGACTTCCTGAAATATCACGTAACTTTTAGAGGATAATTATGTCTAAACGCAAGTTGCCCAAAGGCCGTAGTGTTAGTTCAGTTGCTCTAGAACCAGAAGTTGCGATCGCAATCCTTGGGTTGTTTTCCGCAGCAGCCGATGGTGAAGGTATTTCTTCCACAGAAGAATATGCTTTAAGTGAATTTCTCGGTCGGGTTGACTTATTTGAAGATTATTCTGAAGAAGACTTTGAAGAATTGACCGAAAAAGTCGTTAGCTTGATTGAAGAAGAAGAACCAGAAGATTTAATTGCCCAATCCATCGAATCCTTACCCAATAGAGGTTATCGTGAAGCTGCATACATCACAGCTATCTTAGTTGTGGGAATTGACGAAGAAGTACCCGAAGCTGAACAAGATTATATCTCTGAACTTCAAGAAGCCTTAAATATTTCAGACGAACGCGCACAAGAACTTATAGACGCAGTGTTCGGAGAGGAAGAAGAGGAGTAATCTTTTTTGAATTGCAACCTCGATCATCTACCATCATTAATTTGGGGTTGCTAATTTAGAGGATTAAATAATTTTGTTTGAGTTAAGTTGTTCAGATTCCCAACTTCTTCATGAAGAAGTTGGGAATTTTGCACATTATCAAAATTAATCTGATAGAGCAATACAGTTCAGAATGAGCAACAAAACCCTTATTGTAGAGACGCGATTTATCGCGTCTAAATTTATCGCGTCTTCTAAACCGTATTCTCCGATAGAGGACTAATTAGAAATTGGTACATTTTTAAATGCGGCTGTATCTGGCACAAAAATGTCCAAGTTATTAACACCATCGGGAACTCTTAGCCAGATATAAGCATCTGCGGAGGCTTGTGGGCGTACTTGAAACAAAGAAACGCTTCCTGTTGAGCGATTAAGAGCAACTCCTTTGTAAGTTACGCTAGTCTCAGGATTGCGGGCTGTTGTACTAGCAACCGATATAATATCACCACCAACAACTCCATCTGTGGCAAGGCGACGAATTCGCATTTGCACATTCACCACATCACGGTTTCCGGTTTCTGGATCTTTAATTCGTTTTGCTGAAAGTAACTCAACTTCTGCCTTTTTGCCAAAAGCAGGCTGCACAAATTGACCAGGGCTAATTGCTGAAGTTGTAGCACTGACTGGGGATGGTGAGACTGTTGCTTGTGGAGAAGTTGTAGCTGTAGCTGTAGGACTTGGCACTTGAGTAGGAATGGTACTACTGACTGTATTAGTAGCATTTAGTGTCTGCCGCAACGTGAAAACTTCATAAGCTACATAGCCACTACATCCTAAAGCCAAAGTAGAGAGTAATACAGCTACACCAGATAAAAATGTACTCACACCATTGCCTCGATTTCGTATTTCTGTATATGCAGGTTGACTTAGGTTTCTATTTTGTAGTCCCATAAATTATGTTTGTGCAATCGCCCACGTATGAAACATGTGAACATCTTCCCTATACTAGTTAAGTAACTTTACTGAGCAATTACTTCTCTCTCCGGAAAGAAGTCTTTGGCAAAGTCAAAATATCTATCTTTGGGATAAGGAAAATTGGTGAGACTTAAGACTTTAAATCAACCACTAGGTGTTTTGTTAATATTTTTGACTAGCCAGATAGGATTTAGTTCTATTGCGAAAGCACAAACTCCAGTTGCACCAACAATTACCACAAAATCAATTTGCTCTACCCAACTGGGAACAGCTATCGATGCTGTAATCAATCGTCCCTTATTTAGTCGGGTGCGCTGGGGAATTTTGGTACAACCCCTGTCAACCGGGCAAACTCTTTACAGTCGAGATGCTCAGAAATATTTTACTCCCGCGTCTAACCTCAAATTGCTGACAACAGCAGCAGCATTGCAGCAATTGGGTGCTAATTTTCGGATTCGCACCTCTGTTTATCAGAATGGCAATGGTGTTTTACGTGTTGTCGGTAGGGGAGATCCTAGTTTAAGTGATGCTGAACTGCAAAAATTAGCACAGCAGCTAAAACAGAAAGGTATTACTCAAATTCAGCAATTGATAGCTGATGATAGTTATATTCAAGGTGATATTGTTAACCCCACCTGGCAATGGGAAGATGTGCAGTCAGACTATGGCGCACCAGTCAACAGCTTTATTCTGAATCAAAATATTTTTAGCTTAAAACTTATACCGCAGGCTGTAGGTAAATCTTTACAAGTCGTATGGACTGATGCTGGCGAAGCGAGACAGTGGCGAATAATGAATCAGTCAGTAACCGTTGCCCAAAATCAACCAAGCTACATCAATGTTACCCGCGAATTATCAGGAACAATATTACGAATTCAAGGACAACTAACAACAAATTCAGAACCGTCTTTAATAGATTTGCCTGTAGTTGATCCTAATTATTACTTCTTACGGCGCTTCCGTACTGCTTTGGCAGCAGAAAAAATTACCTTGGGACAAACATTATTACTAAATGGTGGTGTTAATCAAGAGGAAATAGCATTTGTAGAGTCGCCACCTTTAGCTGAGTTATTAGCAGAGACAAATCTAAATAGTAATAATCTTTATGCTGAAGCATTGCTGAGAGCATTAGCTGTGAAAAAACTCAGAGTGAAAACTCAGACTAGCGCTGATGTCGGCTTAGAAGTTGTCAAAGCGAGTTTAACTCAATTGGGAGTTGATCCAGCAAATTATATTTTAGTCGATGGTTCGGGTTTATCACGGCGTAACTTAGTGACACCAGAAGCTTTAGTACAAACTTTGCGAGGAATAGCAAGAACACCAACAGCATATCTGTATCGCGCCTCTTTACCAGTGGCGGGTAAAAGTGGAACTCTGAAGGGCCGCTTTCAAGGTACACCTGCTGAGGGCATTGTGCAAGCAAAAACAGGTACGTTAACGGGTGCAATTTCTCTATCTGGATATATGAATGCGCCGAAGTATGAACCGTTAGTTTTTAGTATTATCGTGAATCAATCGGAACAACCTGCAAGTGTTGTGCGACAGGCGATTGATGAAGTTGTTGTGTTGTTAACACAGTTGCAGCGTTGTTAATACTTGCGTGGGCGACTAAAAGCTTTGGTGTCAACTTAACGCAAAAACGATGTCTCGCAAGGAACTTCAGTTCCAAGAATCATAGCGAAAGTCATCTTCAGATGACTAGATATCCCCAAAAATATTCAGTCTACTGAAGTAGACTTTAGCTATGAGCCAGAGAATGAATTCTCTGGCGGGTTATGAAGCCCGCAGCGAAGCTATTTCTAGCTTAAGTTGACACCAATGGACTAGAAGTCGCGCCTACACAGACGAAACCTGCCTCCGCAGAGCAAACTCTTGATTTATTAGTCCACGGAGGTGGACTTTGCTTGTGTAGTAGCGACTTCTAGTCGCCCAATACGTTTAAAACTTTTTACCCCTAACTTTTTTCATGCCAGCCAAAATCTTACCACCGCCCCTGAAACCTGGAGACTTACTGCGAGTAATTGCGCCTAGTGGTGCTTTGCGAGAATTTGAGGCATTTGAACGGAGTATAGAAATTTGGCGATCGCGCGGCTATAAACTAGAAATCAGTCCCCAGATAGATGATAAATGGGGTTATCTAGCTGGGACAGACGAAACCCGCCGTCAACAATTAGCGGCAGCATGGCAAGATCCTGATTGTCGTGGTATCCTTTGTGCCAGAGGCGGTTTTGGCAGCACCCGTATTTTAGAAAATTGGAATTGGTTAAACTCAGCGCCTCCCAAGTGGCTTATAGGCTTTTCTGATATCACAGCTTTATTATGGAGCCTTTATACAGCAGGAATTTCAGGCGTTCACGGCCCTGTCATGACAACTTTAGCAGATGAGTCAGATTGGTCAATTCAGCGATTATTAGATTGGGTAGAAGGTGGTTCTTTCACCCCTCTCAAAGGTTGCGGTTGGGGTGGTGGTGTGGTTAATGGTACTTTGTTACCAGGTAATCTCACTGTGGCTACTCACCTTTTGGGTACGCCAATCTTGCCACATCTGGATGGTGTAATTCTGGCCTTCGAGGATGTTACAGAAGCACCTTATCGCATCGACAGGATGCTGACGCAATGGCGCTTGAGTGGTGCTTTGTCTAAAGTCTGCGGTATTGCTTTGGGGGGTTTTACTCGCTGTGAAGCGCCGCCAACAGTGCCTAGTTTTAGTGTAGAAGAAGTATTGCGCGATCGCTTGGGTGATTTGGGGATTCCGATTGTTTCTGATTTGCCTTTTGGCCACGATAGTCCCAACGCAGCCTTACCAGTGGGTGTAGAGGTAACTTTAGATGGGGATGCGGGAATATTAGCGATCGCGCATCCACATTATTAGATAATTGATGGATAAATTCTCTGTAGAGACGGCGATTTATCGCGTCTCTCTAACCGTCAAAATGAATTTGACAGACTACTAGTTAAACAGTCATAATCCACTCACAGAATAATCTTCCAAATGCTTTGGTAAATTCCAATTAACTTTCGGATCTGGTTGATGTTTTACTGGCTCAACATTCCCACGCCAAGCAGCGCCCATAATTTGCATAGTTTGGTAAATGATTGTGTTCCAACCTTTTTCCTTTAAGTAGTCTAAACCTTGTGCTACATCAGGGGAAGTTAAATCATGGAACAAAATTAAAGCATCGTCCTCTGCCAATGGTTCACAAACAATCGTATCATTGAGTGGAGCCTGTGCTTCATGGTCGCCATCAATGAAAATCAATGACCACTTGCGTTGTAATTGTTTAGCTAACTCCTCTACCTTTTGTGGGCTATAACCGGCTACTAAATTAACTGAGTCGATAACACCAGCAAGGCGTAAAGAAGTACTTACATTTTCATAAACATCTTCTCTAGCTAAAGCCGGATCAATTACATCTAATTCCACCCCACCTAATGCCAGATGACACGCAGACCAACCCCGCAAACAACCAATTTCTAAAGCTTTTTTTCCAGCAAATTTGAGTGCTGTGTTATATAAAATATGCGTCTCATCTCGATTCAGAAACCCTATAAATGGCTCATCTTTATCCACATACCAGTTATGGGGAATTTCTCGACGTAAATAAGACCAATAACAATTATTGAGGTCTCCAATAATCATATTGGGAAAAGATGAATCAGGATGAACTACCTCAAAATCGGGTGAAATATAGTCCCAACTAGACAATGAGATATTTGGAACAACTTCATTAGTTTTTGTCATTATTTCTTTTTCTCCAAAGATTCATTATGTACTAGTTTTGTTAGCTTTACCAATTAAATTACGTAATTGCAGGATTAACAGTAACACACTATGGTTCAATAGTTAATACTGAGATCAAGTCCAATGCCAGCAAAAAGTAATCGCCCCTAATGCTGCACTGCGGTAATTAGAGACATCTAAGCGCGGGAGAAAGTAAGGCGATGCCTATGGTGGCAGGCTACGCAGGGCTTTTACTAAATGTGAATCCACCCCACCAAGCTGTACTAGATTTACTCTAGAGAAAGAGAAAATCTTCTTTGTATAATCTATTAACTGTCAGTATAGATAGATTCTAAAATAGCTGTATAATGCCTAAGTCATCCTCCTTATTAAATTTTTTTTGAGTGATTTACTTGTATGCCCAAACAATATGTACCTAACGTATTCTTAAAAATAGAAGATTCACAGTTATATGCAATTTTTGCTTGGAGTCAGCGAACAGCAGAAATTGTTACATCAAAATCGTGGCTGACAATCCTAGAAATATTCGTTCACGAACATTCACTAGAGAATGCTTACCAAATCTTTCAAAAAGTTAAATACGCTTCCATAGCAGACAAGGTTATTCAGGAATTAGATGAATATGAACAACTTCTTCAAGATGCGATCGTTTTTTTAGCAGATGGCAGCCTGACAATTTTTGGTAAAGGCTTTCGGAGTTTTATCGAAAAGGAAATGCAATTTGAACTTGGTTCATTAAGTAGAGAAACTTACCAAGTCCTGCCACAATTATTTTCTAAATATAAATTAGAAGATGACCTAGAATCTATTGAAAATATAGAAGACTTTCGTAAATTAGTAGAACACCTAGAAAAACTTGGTTTCCTATCTCCTGCAACAGGTTCAATAGATTGGGGTGATTTGAAAAAAGCAGTTCCCATTTGTCAGGCTTTTGGGTTGACAAGAGGTAAACCTGTCGATAGATACTATCTCAGCAAATTTCTTGAAGAAATTCAAACCCAAATCGGGGGTAATATCTTAGAAATAGGAGGAACACCAAAAGATAAAGATTTTTATAAAATTAATCCAGGCGCATCATATCAGATTCTCAACTTAGAAGCAGGCCCAGGAGTAGATATAGTTGGGGATGCTCACGATGTATCCGTTATCAAACCAGAATCTCTTGACTCAGTGATAATTTTTAACGTCTTAGAACACTGTTATGCTCCCTGGGTGGTAGTGGAAAACATTTACACTTGGCTAAAACCCGGTGGTAAATGTTTTGCGATGGTGCCAAGTGCGATTAGAGTTCACGCTACTCCTGCTGATTATTGGCGTCCTTTACCTGATGCTTTCGCCTGGATGTTTAGAAACTTCTCACAACAGAAGTTGTATGTCTATGGGAATCCTACCACTGTAATAGCTAGTTATCACGGAATAGCCGTAGAAGAACTAACATCTGAAGAACTAGACGCTTATCATCCAGATTATCCCGTCGCAACTTGTATTTGGGCTGAAAAGTAAATTTAAAAGTGTGAGGAAAAATTCAATTATTTATGAAAATTGCTCTTGTTGCTTGGGGTTATGTCCCTAAACCTCCCCTATCACATTCTGTCTTAACTGTGATAAATGAATACAAAAATTTTTTAGAGAAAATTGGACATCAAGCCGATATCTTAAACGAGAAAGATGTTAACGAAGTCATAGAATATATTAATAATAATAATTATGATTTTGTGCATTTACACGCCTACAGTTTTGTGAGCGAATTTAATCGGAAGCTTAAACAGAAGTATTGTTTTACCTGCCATGATGGTTATTTGTTTAAAACAGATAAATGGAATGAAGAATTTAGAGAAGCATATCAACATTATTTCAATGCACCTGGGATAATTGCCCTTTCTCATTTAACAAAAGATTTTTTACTGAAAGCAGGCTATTCTGGATACATATCAGTCCAAGTAAACGGTATTGATACTCAGAAAGTAAGTTTTCAAAAGAAAGGGAATAATAAAGCTATTTGTTTAGGTTGGATTCAACCAAGAAAGCAGCAGAAATTACTGGCAAAAATCATAGATGGAAAGATTGGAATAGATTTTGTTGGCCCTTTAGATGATCCTGATTTTGTTGAAGGAACAACGACAAAACATTTAGGTGTATGGAGTTTAGAACAAGTTTATTCCAGGCTCACAGAGTATAATTGTTTAGTTTTAATTAGTGAAGGAGAAGTTGCACCACTCGTAGTATTAGAAGCAATGGCAGCAGGTTTATGTATCGTTGTTTCCGAATCTGCTAGCGCCAATTTACATCACAAAGAATTCATAAGAATTTTGCCAGATAATATTTTAACTGACACCACACCAGAAGCTCAACAAATTGTTACCGATACAATTAGCGAGATGATTGATAAAAACCAATATTATCGCCAAGAAATTTTAGAATATGTTCGAGAGAACTTTGATTTTAGCCGGATAATTTATAATTATAATGATATTATACAAGAATTTATAAACTTACAGAGTTAAGAGGATTTTTTAACCTGTTAATAACTTTGTTATGTTAAATACAGCTTAATAATTTACTCTTCAATAATTAAAAATCCCTCTTTTGTTAATGGGATTTTTGGGTTAACAATACGATGATGATTTAACAATGGAAACTGTAGTTTTTGATTTCAATCATGAAGTATCAATTATCCTCTGTACCTACAATCGAGCAAAATATCTAAACAATTGCATTGATAGTGTTATTGCTCAAAGTTTTAAAGATTGGGAACTGATTATAGTTGATGATGGCAGCCAAGATAATACTTTTGAAATTGTCAATCCTTATCTTCAACAATTTCAAAATATCCGGTATTTAAAACATCAAAATAGGAAGCTATGGTATGCGAAAAATGCTGGTATTCAAGCATCTTTCGGCAAATATATAACATTCCTGGATAGTGATGATGCTTACAAAGTCAATCATCTGGATGCGCGAATTGAATATATGAAAGCTAATCCAGAAATTGATTTGATTGAAGGTGGATTCGCAACAGAAGAAGAGATTTTGGTTGCAGATTATTTTCAACCAGGTAAAAAAATTAATCTCCGAGAATGTGTTTTAGGCCCAACATTTTTTGGGAAAAGACAGGTATTTTTTGAGGTGAAAGGATTTAATAATATTGCTTATGGAGAGGATACAGACTTTTGGTATCGGGCGGCTAAAATATTTAGAACCGAAAAAGTAACCGAACCCGAAACTTATATTTACACAAGAGCAGAAACTAGTATTACCAAAAGTGTTTTAGAGAATATTTCTTAATCTGACTAAATACCTGGCATGAAGATAATCCTTTTTCCATCCCAAATCAGCCATTATTCTCGCCGGGTCATTGCTTCTGTTTGGCAAATGTTACTTCTAGGGATTGTCCTCAGTTCGTTTTTTATATTTTTATCTGGTTGTCAGGGAATAGGACAGAAGGATGATGGAGTAATTCATTTGACTCTTTGGCAAGCAATCAATCCCCCTGCTAATCGGGATGTGTTTGAAAAACTGGTAGACAAATTTAATCAGACTCATCCTGATATCAAGGTAGAATCTGTCTTTTTAGCTCAACCCCAATTGCCAAAAATATTAACCGCCGTTGTGGGTAACGCGCCTCCAGATATCCTGGCATTTTACCCACAAATTACAGGTCAGTTGGCAGATTTAAGGGCAATTATACCTTTAGAAGATTGGTTGGAAAAATTGCCCATAAAGTCAGAAATTAGCCCTAACCTACTTGAAGAATTGCAATTAGATGGTCATCTTTGGTCAGCCCCGTTATATACCAGCAATATAGGCATTTTTTACAGACCTAAACTTTTTGAAGCTGCGGGAATTACGCAAACACCTAAGACTTGGGAAGAATTGAGGGAAGTTGCCAAAAAATTAACGATAGACCGCAATGGCGACAATCGACCGGAACAATACGGAATTGTACTGCCTTTAGGAAAACAAGAATGGACTGTTTTTAGCTGGTTCCCTTTTTTATTGAGCGGTGGGGGAGAAGTATTAAAAAATAAGCAGCCGGATTTAACGAACCCTGGAGCGCTGAAAGCCTTACAATTCTGGCAACAGCTATTAACAGATGGTTCAGCAATGCTTTCTTCTCCAGAGCGGGGTTATGAAGAAGATGCTTTTATTGCAGGTCGCGTTGCTATGCAAATTACTGGCCCTTGGACTTATATCACTAAATCTAAAGTTGATTACGACGCATTTCCTATACCTGCAAATGTTGGTCAAGCTACGGTTACAGGTGGCGGAAATGTCTATGTAATGAAAACAACACCAGCCAGAGAAGAAGCCGCACTCAAGTTTTTAGAATATGTTTTGAGTGCAGAATTCCAAAAAGAATGGAGTATCGGCACCGGGTTTTTACCAGTTAATCTCAAAGCTGCACAAAGTGACGCTTATCAGCAATTCATCAACCAAAAACCTTGGTTAAAAGTGTTTATGGAACAAATTCCTCTGGCTGGCGCTCGACCGATTATTGCTGGATATAGCCGTCTTTCTGACAGTCTTGGTCGAGCTATCGAGGCGACATTACTAGGTGAGTCTCCGGAAAAAGCTCTCAAAATAGCACAAGAGCGTTTAGAAACTATTTGGGATAGCAATTAATAATTCGTAATTCGTAATGTTTTTTGTTTTCCAAAACTAAAGTTTGTTGCTCTGATACCAATTTGATGTGAAGTTGCACATATCTTGATCCCCCTAAATCCACGCCAGTTGCTCATGGGGGAAACCGCCTTGGCGCTAGCCTCTCCCTTTGGGAGAAGACCGCACTGGCTTCCCGATAAATTGGGGGACTTTGAATAGATGTTTTTCCGGTTCCCCCCTTATTAAGGCTACGGTGTACACACAAGTCGAAAAAAGCTTGATTTTCCATTCATTGTTTTCTCGTTGATCTCGTTTGATCTCGTTCCCAGAATGCCTGATTAGGGGCTGCTGCCTTTAGTCAGATATTGAGTCAGAGACTCAATGAATGCATTCCCAGTCGGAGACTGGGAACGAGGAAAGGAGGAAAGTCCTATCAAACAAGGTTTTTAAGACTTGTGTGTACACCGTAGCCTCTTTATAAGGGGAGGGTTAGGGTGGGGTGGGGTAACGCAGATCGTGATGGGAAGCCAGAGAACTCAATATCACGTTTTGACAAGGGTTTCACGTTAAGTTGACACCAATGTGCCATGCCCTTACCAGGGTATTTGCATCATTATTAAAGTTAAATGGTATAACTCATAAGTTCGTTACAACAATTGCTGCAATTATTTAAACGTTTCTTATACATGAAAGAGCAATTGTTGCAAAGTATTAAGCCTTTCTAGCAACTGCTTATATATTTCTTGGAAATGCTTAAGGGTTTCTTATACATGAAAGAGCAATTGTTGCAAAGTATTAAGCCTTTCTAGCAACTGCTTATACATTTCTTGGAAATGCTTAAGGGTTTCTTATACATGAAGGAGCAATTGTTGCAAACGCTTCAATTTTGGCAACTAGTCTTGCAGGTTAATGGAGTTATGAGTGCTGAGTTGCAAGTGAGATTTCTCACTCAGCACTCTTCAATCTATTGAGGTTTGTAAATAATTTGTATTTCTGGAAGGAATATTCCTTTAGACTGAGTTTCAACTGGAAAATGTGGGAATAAACACAAATGCATTCGTTAAATATATTTTGTCACGAATCTGTAGTTGCTGTTTCCTTTGTCGCTTGCATTATTGGACTGGTGTTACTGTGGGATAGTAAGCAAAAAACAAATGAGATGGAAGAAACAGAGCGGATTCTGTTTAGAATGAGCTTTAGTTACTGGCTAGTTTACTGTGTAGCTTTTGGCATAGAGAAAATGGTTTTACCCAATTGGGAATCTGTGCTGATGACTTTGAAAATAACTACGGCTCTGTCATATTTCTTAACTTTTTCTTGCATCGTTAGTCTGCCGCTACACAAATTTGCAGTACATCGGGTTGAGGAATAGTTATTGGGGATTGGGCATGGGGCATGGGGCATGGGGCATGGGGGATGATTAAGATTTCATGGCGATCGCTAATGAAGTTTCTAGTTCATCTTGGGGTAAGGTCGTTAGGATAAACACCTCTTGTACTGTTTTCCCCTGCCGGGCAATGACTTTATAGCCGCCGCGAATGGGTACTGAGACGCGCAGTTGCATTTTTGGACAATGACCTTTTGACCGCCCAATCACTCCCGGTGTCACGGTTTGGATACCATCGTGCTGACAAAGACGTTCTAAAATAGGGATAAGACCAGAAAGGTGTGTCGAATGATTCCAAACCAGTCTGGCAGCTTTTGCTTTTTGCGAAGCCGTTCCGAGAGGATCTACGGGGGTTTTGCCCATGATAATTAAGCTGCTTCTAGAGGTGCCATTGTCAAACCTGCTCGGCGCAGCTGCTGATGATAGAGTTCCGCAGGTTCTTGGGGCCCGACCCAGACGATCGCTTGACCTTCATAGTGTACCTGATTCGTCAGATCCCACGCGCGATCGCCAGTCATCCCCGGAATATATTTCATCAAACATTCAGACACGTGTTGGAATGTATTAAAATCATCGTTTAATACAATCACTTTGTAATTCGGATAAGTCTTACGGGTAACTTGATTAGACCGTTCAGGAGCTACAGTTGGTGCTGTGGCCATCCCGTAAACATCTGCTGAAAGTGTCATAACCATACAACAATTGGTCAAGAGGATTTTACAAAACTACACTATAAGTAATTAGTTTAGTTCATTGTTTAGTTGTCCGTTGTCATTTGTCAGTTGTCCGTTGTCCTTAACCAATGACAAATGACAAATGACAAATGACTATCTATTTCCAATTATCCCAGTTTTGGTTAAAAATAGATGTATCTGGGAAAGCGGTAGGGTTGCCATTTTTTTGTAAAAGCTGTTTGAGTGCTTCTAGCTGTGGCTCTTGTTTGGGTAAGTCATCGACTAATTGGTAGGGTGCGATCGCATTTTTGATGGCAAAACTAGCGACAGTCCCCGCAGCTGCGCCAGCCGACCATTCAAAGGAATGTACCCGATAGGCAGCAGCGGCAATATGACTAGTACCAATACTTTTGCCACCTACCAGCAAATTGTCGATTTTCTGGGGAATCATTGCCCTGAGAGCAATTTGGAAGGGATAAGCAAGACCTGCACCGCGTCTTTCGCCTGGACGTTCTATGTTACCAGGGGCTTCTGGGGGACTATTCACCATGCAAGGATGGAAATCTATCGCGTAGTGACCAATACCCACAGAATCGGGGAAGATAGTAGAACGAGTCCGTCGCATTGCTTTGTCTGGTGTAACTTGACCGTCAATTACTGATACTGCTTCCAAACCTGCAACTGCTGCTCGTAGCCGACGATACATATCTGCTGGTAGAGTCTTTGAATAATACTCATCATTATAATCTCGGCGAGAAATATCAATTTCCCAGATAGCAAAGCCTTCTGGTTGTCCCCAACTAGGGCGGCCAATGATGCGGCGTCCTTCTCGCATATAGGGATATTTCGATAAGCCATGTACTGTCCCCATTGGCGAATTTAAGCCCGAAACAAAGCGATTATTAGTTCGCTGCTGCTTTACACCCTCCCCTAGTTGAGAATCTGTAGTCCCGGCTACCAACCAGTAATAGTAAGATAGGGCATTTTCCTCACCTCTGCGGAGGGTTTCTGTCCGCAGTCCTCCCATCCACCCCCCTGGCTGTAATTGCCCAGTACCTTGTAACTGTTGGCGAGTGTAAATTAGGTTATCCTTGGCTGTTCCGGGGCGATAGTCGTTACCCCAAGTCCAGTTTTGCATTGAGATATCCCCTGGTGTCGCCGCAGTAAAACTTACACCGCCGAATTTTGCTGGTTGACCTTTGTTGGGACTCCAAATGCGACGATAGGTAAAAACTAAATCAAAGTTAGCTAGTCGTGCTAATTCATAGCTGAAATATGGCGCATATTGTAAATAAAATGGGGGCATTGTCTGCGGTTGCGCTTCCTTGGTTGCCTCCATTGCAAAAGTGTAGGTAAAGCCTTGAGTGCAATAAGGGTCATTATTGGCGCTGGATGAAGAAGGTTCTAGGTAGGAACGGGCATCAATGCCTAATCGATAGGGAACATCAGCAAGGGCGATAATTTCCCCGGTTTCGCTAGCGTCTACAACGTACCATTTAGGAGCATTCTCTTTCGCTGCTTTGGGGATGAAACGGACAATAGTTTTAGTAAACCGAGATGAGTTTTCGTAGCGATAGGCATCTTCAATGCTTTGAGATAAAGTCAAAGTATTGAGGGGTGGTGCGCCTTTTGGTGGTTGATGTTGGATTGCGATCGCACCATTAATTATTTTGCCATCAGCAGCGATTTCTAAATCTTTAATTACCGTGTTGGGAAACCATTGCAACTTGCCTTTGCCTTTCTTTTCGGCATCTTTGAGCATCTGGGTCAAAATGGTGTGAGCATCACGGGGAAGAAAGCATGAGTCACTTACCCAACAATCACCTGGATTAAGTTCTCCGTATTTTCGCTGAATGCGGTTTCGCAATTCCAGATAACCACGAGAATAAAATTGTTGGGAACGTTGGGTTGGTCGTTCATCTAATGCAGATGTCCCTTGAGCAGAAATTTGTCCCCCCAGCCAGTCAGTAATTTCTGTGAGGCAAACTGTTCGCCCTGCTAGCAACCCCTCGTAAGCTGTGGCTACACCAGAAAGTCCACCACCCACAACTAAAATCTCGCAATTTACACTTTTATCTGGGGTTCTTGGTGGTGTGGCGATCGCAGAATCAAATGCAACTAAACTAGATATTAAATTGAGACTGATCAGCGATGTCAAGCTAAAAGCTACTTCGTGTCTACGTATCATATTAAAAAAAATCACTCCAAATCCTGTGTCACCTTGTAGAAGGTAGCATTCAGCAAATGTTCATTACAAGCTTATTGAATTGGGGAGTGGGGAGTGGGAATTATGAAGAAGGGTAAAGGGGAAGGGGGAAGGGGGAAGGGGTTTGTATCTTTACCCTTTACCCTTTACCCTTTACCCTTTACCCTTTACCCTTTACCCTTTACCCTTTACCCTTTACCCTTTACCCTTTACCCTTTACCCTTTACCCTTTACCCTTTACCCTTTACCCTTTACCCTTTACCCTTTACCCTTTACCCTTTACCCTTTACCCTTTACCCTTTACCCTTTACCCTTTACCCTTTAACCTCACATCTACATCAGTTCCATCTCTTGTAACCCCTGGCGTAGTCTCTTTGCTTCTTCGGGATTATACCTTTCATGAAGGGCGATCGCTTTTCTAAAAGCTGTTAAACTATCTTGATGATTACCAACTTTGAGCAACACTACGCCTAAATTTTGATAAGCTTCGGCATAGTTGGGATTTAACCCGATGGCATTTTTATAATATGCGATCGCGTCTATAAATAAACCCAAAGCCTTAAATGTCATCGCCAAATTATAATGTCCAACAACAAAAGTAGGGTCAATTTTCAAAGTTGTGGCGTAAGCGGTTTTTGCACCGTTGAAATCCCCTGCTGCTTTGAGTAAGTTGCCCAAGTTGTTGTATGCTCCCAATTTGAGCATCGGATAAATTGGCAATTTGATGGCAGCTTGATAGTGAGAAATAGCTTGTGGGAATTTTTTCAACCGATTGTAGGCAATACCTAAATGATAGTGGAGTTCATATAAAATATCGTAGTTGTCTTCAACAACGGTGATTCCTCGTCTCAGTAATTCCATACCTTGGGTAATTTTCCCAGTTTGTACATACAATGCCCCTAATTTACTGCAAACATAGGGATCATCAGGATGAGTTGCGAGAAATCCTTCCATCGCCGTAGCGGCTTTAGCATATTTGTTATTTTGAGCGATCGCACTTTTTTGATATCCTACGTGTGAAAGTGCCACCCCTGGTAAATAGCCCACTTGCCAATGGGGTTCTTTGGTTAAGATTGCTGACACACTATCATCCACTAAGGCATGATAAGGACGGTCAAAGCGAATATCTGGATGATTGCGGAATAGCCTGGAAACCAGAGAATAGGGAGATTGTTCTGCACCAACTTCATGGCGGACAAGGTTGATCAGCAGGTATTCATCTCTAGCGATCGCCTCTCGTAACTGCGGTACAATGGCTGGATTCAGAGTTTCATCAGCATCTAATACCAGAATCCAATCACCAGTGACATATTTTAGAGCTGCATTGCGAGCAGCACTAAAGTCATTACACCATTTAAAATGATGGACTTTTGCACCGAGTTGTTGGGCAATATTGGGAGTGCGATCGATTGAGCCTGTATCCAAGACTACCATTTCATCTACTACTTTTCTGACACTGCTTAGACATTTAGGCAGTGTTGATGCTTCATTTTTCACAATCATGCACAGACTGAGTTTCATATTGCCAATAAATTCTCGGTTCAGATTTTTTGCTTGCTGTAGTGACCAACTTTTATTTTGTGCCGATATGGCGAGAGGCTGCGCTATGCACTAAATCGTCTCACACCTCTTGCCAAAATGGGGAAAAGACCTTGCGTGCTGGCTCCCCAATACACTGCCTCCCCTACATCAAGCTGTAAAGTGTAATTTTAATCTGTGTCACACTATTGACAGATAATCTACACACCTTATTCATGATATTAAAATAAATTAATTTTTCGTAGTTAATTTTTTGTTACAAAAACCAGAGCTACGACTTACCCTACTAGTTTTTTATCTTTACTCCTCATAAAAGTTAAGTTGGCATAATAAAACTAAACTATGTCAATAAATCAAAATAATAGATTTATCTAAGAGGTTGTTTGAAAAGTGGTTGGCTGTAATTTTAGGCACTTGTTGATCCCCCCAACCCCCTTAAAAAGGGGGGCAAAGTCTCTAAAAGTCCCCCTTAAAAAGGGGGATTTAGGGGGATCTAAAACGTTTTACTACCAACCAGAGGACTTTTCAAACAACCTCTAAAGAGTGTTGGATAATAGTTAATCATATTCTTAACAACTTATTAATTATTTTCCCTGCTTATATAATAATAGACATTATATAAATAGTCATATATATAATGAAAAATTCATTCGCAAAAACACCAGCATTATTCCGCCGAAGACTCAAAAGATACTTGCGATCGCTTAAACATTGGTTTTTAGATACACCAGAAAGGGCACTATTAGAAGCTCAACAGGCAGCTCAGAGAATTAAAAACATCGAAGTCGAACATTTTGGTAACAAAAAAATATCTTCAGAGTCAGTAAAGTATACTGAAAATGTCATGTCATATTGGCAAGTATACCTTGATAAAAATTTAACTATTATCAAGTTCAGGCTTGCAGAATTCCAGATGAGTCGGGGCATTATCAATATTTCCAACTCTGTTTTATTAGAAACACTAAAGGATATTGATGAAGTTGTCGAGAAGTACGCAATCAAAGATAAAATAATTAGTAACAGCGAATTAGCACCAACTTCTCAACCCCCACAACTTAACCATCTCGAAATTAACAAACAGCCAGACTCATCTAATACAAGTGATGTTAAAGCAACGCCTCAATCTGAAAATACTAAAGGGTTTCAGAGGTCTATAAGCAAAGCAGTTAATAAAGTTAAGTCAGATTTTGCACCGCGGTCAGAAGAAGGAGTTATCAGGAATCATAGAGTTTCTAGAAACAGAACAATAATTGCCTTGAGATTTTTGATAACTCTTATCGTTGTACCACTTTTAACTCAGTATTTATCTAAGCAATTTTTAGTAACTCCAATATTAGAAAAAATTAGAGGAGATAATACAACTCAAATTTTCATCAATTCTGATATGGAAAAAAAAGCTCTCCATGAATTACATAATTTTCAAGAAGAACTTAGATTTGAATATTTGCTGAATCAAGCTCCACCACTTTCTTCAGAGATAATACAAGAAAAAATTAAAAATAAAGCAGTTGGAATTTCTGAGGAATTCCGCACAAAAACTAATAGTAGTATTAGTAATATTTTTGCTGATTTAATATCATTATTTTCTTTTGGTATAGTTGTCGCTCTGAGCAAAAGAGAAATTGTGATGTTCAAATCTTTTCTGGATAGTATTGTCTATGGTCTTAGCGATAGCGCTAAGGCTTTTTTGATTATTCTAGTTACAGATATATTTGTAGGATTTCACTCACCAGAGGGGTGGGAGGTCTTGCTTGCAGGATTCTCAGAACATTTAGGTCTACCAACCAGTAGAAATGTAATATTTTTCTTTATTGCTACATTTCCCGTGATTTTAAACACTATCTTTAAATACTGGATATTCCGCTATTTGAGTCGTTTATCTCCGTCGGCATTAGCTACGTTAAAAGAGATGGACGAGTAATTTGTAATTATCCCAGTCATAAATTCGCTTACTTTGAGCAAAGAATAGGTTTTTTACCATAAATTAATTACGAATTACGAATTACGAATTACGAATTATTTCGACTCATTTGCATTCTGATTCGCTACGCTATGTATATATATCCTGGTTATTCCAAAGCCTGCTATGGATTTTGAAAGCAAAGCTAATGCTCCAACTCCTAAAGACAATATAGAGTTTGCTCAACCAACTACTACCCGTAAACCACTAGAATTGCTGCGAGATACAGAGGCTTTGCTACGTCGCCCAACTGTAGCAACACTGTCGCCAATTTTGCCACCAAAACTTAGCAATAGATTCCAAGCAACCTCATCTTGGGCAGATGACTCTTTTAAGGAACTGGCAGAAATTGACCTAGACACTATTAGTGATTTTGAACTGCGTCCTGCACGAATTCTTATCGGCTTGAGTTTTGTTGGTTTTGGGGCGCTGATGATATTGGTGCTGCTGCTGTATTTAAACACGTTGCATCCACAACTCAATACAGTTGAACAGATTCGGCAATATTGGTATCAATATGTTTGGTTTGTCAGTTTGGGTGTTACGGGGATGTTTCTCTTGGGCCGTGAAGCGATGCGTCCTATGCCAAAGCGACGCAAGTAACTAGTACCGCAAGGCGGAATTAAAAATTAAAAATGAAGACAGCGTAAGGGTTTTGTTGATTGGGAATGGGTGGTTTATTTACGCCGTGTTGTACTAGTAATTACAGCACTTTTCAAGTAGTTTAGTCACACTACTCTCCGTCTAAACCAAGTCGCAAAGTATACTATAAACCCCACTTCCATTCCTCTCCCCGAAAGGTCGAGAGGCTTTTAAACCCCCATTCCCTTGTAGGGAAGGGGGGCTAGGGGGGTTAGGTTTCCGAGACTTAGATGTTACCAAAAATACTTTTCAAACATCCTCTTAGGCTTCAATTCGCGCTGCCCTTCAAAGGCTAGGACTTAAACCCCCAAAGTTCGTTAAACCCACAGAATTGGTTAAAAGTGATGAATTTTGAATCAAAATTATTATTTAATTAATAAATTATAACTTTCAGTAATTAATACTTTAAAATGTGATTGTGTATTAAGTAGCCGTTAGGAGATTTTATACATGAATCATGATGCTTTCATTGTTCCGCCAGGTTCAAAGATTTCTCTGAGAAAAAACTATGACCCAGCTTACAAGACTGATTTTCATGAAAAAACTGATGCTGCAATTAAATTACAGGCAGATATTGAACGACTAGCAAATTACCAAAATATTCTCTATGCTCAAAACACCTATGCTTTGTTGATTATTTTTCAAGCAATGGATGCTGCTGGCAAAGATAGCACTATTAAACATGTGACCTCTGGTGTGAACCCGCAAGGATTTCAGGTGTTTAGTTTTAAGGGGCCGAGTTCAGAAGAATTAGATCATGACTATCTGTGGCGATCGATGAAAGCTTTGCCAGAACGAGGTCGAATTGGGATATTCAACCGTTCATACTATGAAGAAGTGCTAGTGGTTCGTGTCCATCCAGAAATGCTTAAAAAACAACAACTTCCCCACTTCTCTGAGGGAAATAAAATATGGAAGCAGCGTTTTGAAGAAATCAATAATTTTGAAAAATATTTGGTAAACAATGGTGTAATCATCCTGAAGTTTTTTCTGAATGTATCGAAAGCAGAGCAAAAAAAACGCTTTTTAGAACGGATTGAATCTCCTGAAAAACATTGGAAGTTTTCAGATAACGATGTCCGAGAACGAGCTTTTTGGGATGATTATATGAATGCTTATGAAGAGGTTTTTAACTACACTAGTACTAAATGGGCCCCTTGGTATATTATTCCTGCCGATCGCAAATGGTTTACCCGCCTGAGCGTTGCCAATATTATCTGTACAAAATTAGAAGAACTAAATCTGCAATATCCGGCAGTTAGTGAGGAACATAAGCAGCAACTTTTACAGGCTAAACAGATTCTAGAGCAGGAAGATGAGCCAATAAACTTGATAGGTAAAGGCAAAAATATCTTAAAGTAGTTCAGATATACTGTACAATTTATTTGAACAAGGATAAAAATTGTAACTAAATTAATTCTATTTGTAACTAAAAGAGTTTAGCAGATAGTCATAGCCATAAAATCGTGATTCAAATGGCAGAAAATGCCAAAAAAAATCATCTACCTCACTTTAATCATGCTGCCTTTGATATTGTAGCGATCGCAGCTTCCGCAGGTGGTCTGACTGCTCTAGTTAAAGTGTTATCGACTCTACCCGCAAAATTTCCAGCCGCGATCGCCATTGTGCAACACCTTGACCCCCAACATCGCTCGTTCATGGCAGAAATTCTGAATCGGCGCACGGCTCTTACCGTCAAACAGGCAGAAGAGGGAGATTGTCTTACTCCAGGAACGGCTTATGTTGCTCCACCTAATCGTCATCTGTTGGTTAACGGTGATGGTACCCTTTCCTTATCACAGTCGGAATTAGTACATTTTTTACGTCCTTCGGCTGACCTATTATTTGAATCAGTTGCAGCCACTTACAAAGATAGAGCGATCGCCATTGTGCTAACTGGAACGGGTAACGATGGCGCAATGGGAGTAGAAGCGATAAAAAAAATGGGTGGCACTATTATTGTCCAAGACGCAAAAACCGCCGAATTTTCCGGGATGCCCTCCGCCGCAATTCAAACTGGCAACGTAGATTTTATTCTCCCCCTTGATGAAATCTCCAGCACCCTGATGACTTTGGTCATGGGAGAATGTAATTAGGCAAAGGCGCAGGGGGAAGGGGGCAGCTTTCAAGGGTAGGTTTTTCAGAATCTCAAAAATAGTTGAGAAAATTCTCAATTTTTTAACGTGGTTTGGTCGTTTCAGGATTTAAGCGTCGGCTGAAATAGTCAAAAAATGACCAAATGCAAAATACCTACCCTTGAAAGGAAGGGGGCAGGGAGAGTAAAGAAACATTTTTAATACTTTTTACTATCCGAAACGGATTGCTTATACACCAATACAGTTCAGATAAGACCAAAACACTTGTAGAGACGGCGATTTATCGCGTCTTAAAAACCCACGATTTTGTACTGAACCTATTAGCTTATACACTTATTTCTTCCCCTGCCCCCCCTGCCCCTTTCTCCCTGCCCCTATGACTTCCGCAGAAAAAGATCCTAAATTTGAAAATCTCCTGATTTATCTCAGACAAAGTCGGGGATTTGATTTTACAGGTTATAAGCGCTCAACTTTGATGCGTCGGGTATGCAAGCGAATGCAGTCATTAACCGTAGAAAACTTTGAAGAATATCAAGACTATCTAGAAGTTTATCCAGATGAATTCAATTATCTTTTCAACACTATTCTAATAAACGTCACTGCTTTTTTTCGAGATTCATCAGCTTGGGAATACATAGCAGAGCAAATACTGCCTAGACTGATTAAAAATAAAAAAACTTCTGACCAAATCCGCATCTGGAGCGCTGGTTGTGCTTCTGGTGAAGAAGCTTATACCTTGGCAATGTTGATGGGTGAAATATTGGGAGCAGAAGAATTTCGCCAACGAGTGAAAATCTACGCCACAGATGTAGATGAAGATGCTCTCAACCAGGCTAGGCAAGCTGTGTATTCAGCAAAAGATGTCCAAACAATACCAGATAAACTGCGGCAAAAATACTTTGAGATTGCCGGGAACCGCTATGTCTTCCGCCAAGACTTGCGCCGCTCAGTGATTTTTGGTCGCCATGATCTGCTTCAGGATGCGCCTATTTCCCGCTTAGATTTACTGGTTAGCCGTAATACATTAATGTATTTTAATTCTGAGACTCAAGGGCGAATTTTAGCCCGGTTTCATTTTGCACTTAATGATAATGGCTATCTGTTTTTGGGTAAAGCAGAGATGCTGCTGATGCATTCTGCTCTATTTACCCCACTAGACTTGAAAAACCGGATATTTACTAAGGTATCAACGGTGAATCTACGCGATCGCCTCCTAGTCATGGCAAATTCAGTAGATGAAGAATCTAGCAGCCGTTTGTCTCGAAACCTCCGGCTGCGAGAGATTGGTTTTGACACAGCACCGATCGCCCAAGTAATCATTGATATCAATGGCGCTCTAGTAATGGTGAACGAGCAGGCGCGGGCTTTGTTCGCCCTTTCCCCCAAAGATTTAGCTCGTCCCTTCCAGGATCTAGAACTTTCCTATCGGCCAGTTGAATTGCGATCGCTAATTGAACGGGCTTATAATGAACGCCGCCCTGTCAGCCTGACAAATGTAGAGCGCTATTTGTCTAACACAGAAACCCAATATCTGGATGTACGAATTACGCCTTTGCAAGAAACAGACACCAGTTTTTTAGGAGTCAGCATTTCCTTTCATGATGTCACGCGTTACGTTCAACTCCAAGATGCCTTACAACGTTCGCAACAGGAATTAGAAACTACCAACGAGGAACTCCAATCCACCAATGAAGAATTAGAAACTACCAACGAAGAACTCCAATCCACCAATGAAGAATTAGAAACTACCAACGAAGAACTGCAATCTACTAATGAAGAATTGGAGACAATGAATGAAGAACTCCAATCTACCAATGAAGAATTACAGACAATTAATAATGAACTGAGCGAACGCACCACAGAACTCAATCGCACAAACATTTTCCTCATCTCTATTCTCAGAAGTCTCCAAACGGGAATAGTCGTAATTGACAACAGCTTTAACATCTCGATTTGGAACTACATGGTAGAAGATTTATGGGGCTTACGAACTGATGAAGTTATCGGAAAGTCTATCTTCAGCTTGGATATTGGGCTACCTGTTGAGCAGTTGCGATCGCCCATCCGCGATTCCTTATCCGGGAAAAAGCAGTTTCAAGAAATGATCCTCGATGCTACCAATCGCCGGGGTAGACAAATCAAATGTTATCTGGCAATCACTCCGCTACTTGGTATGGAAATGCAAGGAGCAGTTTTGATGATGGCAGATGTAGAAAGGGTCAGCAGTATGATTTCTATTCAAGAAATGGAGGAACGGCGACAGCGGGATTAATTCTTATATAGGACTCAATACTGCTTGGGTAAAGCATTTTGAACTCGGAATTGGGTTTTGGGAAAAGGTTAAAGGTTTTTTCTTTCCCCTTACCCCTTACCCTTTTCCCCAAAACCATTATCCATTACCTTAACTTACTACTGCTTCAGCTTTTTCCTCAGCTTTCTCATTCACTAGCACATAAGGCTTTTCTACACCTTGTGCTAAATACTCAGCTAGCTGACTTTCAATTTGATCGCGGACAATTTGGCGATACTCTAGAAAATGCTCGTTGTGGGCACAAGCAGCGAGGTAATGCTCAAAAACTCCAGGATTCCGCTTGAGAATGCTAAACAAATGATGCCAGAATTTCCAGCGGGTTTCCCGTTTGATTCCTTGTCGCCAAATCACAATTAGCAACGCTTTCACAACTATCCACTCTGGCATTTTCGCTGGCGCTTTCCAACTTGGCAAACCCATCATCAAGAAACAGCGATAGGTGCGATCCAAGTATTGTACTGGGTCGTATAAAGTACAAAATGCCTCAATATATTCTCGTGCAAGTTCTTCCAGAGGACGGGTGGGCAGGAAGTTCATCAATGTTGTTTGGTTGATGTTACCATCTTGATTTTCCCGTAATCGTCCTTCCTTTTTCAGGCGATGCCAAAGCGCAGTGTTAGGTAACGCTTGTAACATGGCAAAAGTTGTTGAAGGAATTGCTGCTTGCTCTGCAAAGCGGACAATGCGATCGCCTGCACCTGCTTTTTCGCCATCAAAGCCGATAATAAACCCAGCCATTGGGCGCAATCCCGCTTTGATGATGGTTTGCACTGACTCAGTTAGAGAACTGCGAGTATTTTGAAACTTTTTGGTCATTTGCAAACTATCTTCATCCGGCGTTTCGATTCCCAAAAACACCGCCGCGAAACCACACTCAACCATCAACTCCAACATTTCTGAGTCTTGTGCCAAGTCAATTGAAGCTTCAGTGTCAAATCGGAAGGGATACTTGTGTTCTGCCATCCAGACTTTTAACTCTTTCAGCAACAATTTCACATTCCGCTTGTTGCCAATGAAGTTGTCATCCACCATGAACACACCCCGCCGCCAACCCAATTCGTAGAGGTAATCTAACTCTGCTAAAAGTTGTGCCGGGGTTTTGGTGCGTGGTTTGCGCCCGTAGAGAACAATAATGTCGCAAAATTCGCACTGGAAGGGACACCCACGCGAAAACTGCACCGACATCATGTCATAAGCATCCAATTCTAATAAATCAAAACGGGGTATTGGTGTGCTTGTGACATCAGGTTTTTCTGTGGCGCGGAAAGTCCCAGATGTGTCTCCCCTTTTGATTGCCTCAATAAACATGGGTAGCGTGATTTCCCCTTCATCCAGAATCAGAAAATCTGCGCCAACATTTTCAACTTCATGAGGTACAGAGGTAGGGTATGGGCCACCCACTGCGACTAGCTTGCCACGTTTTTTTGCTTCCTGAATTTGGTCAAGTAAATCTTGTTTCTGGACAATCATCGCGGAGAGAATTACTACATCTGCCCATGCCCACTCTGCTTCTGTTGCTGGGCGGATGTTGCGATCGACCAGCTTGAATTCCCATTCTTGGGGCAGAATCGCCGCCACTGTTACTAAACCTAAAGGTGGTAATAAAACCTTGCGATCGACTAACTCCAAGATTTTTTCATAAGACCAAAAGGTTTTGGGAAATATTGGATACATTAATAAGATTCGCATGTAGTATCAATCCTCACACTTTGATTGTTATCCCACTCTAACGAAAATAAAGAGTTATTGACTTTTTATTAAAGTTGTTCTACTTTATCATTTCGGTTGAGAATGATAAAATTTATACATACTAACCTCAATATTGACTCATTTTATCTACTGAGTAGAGTGTGCTTACATGAGTTTTTGCTGATTTATCAGCCTTGATTGGCTTATAAAATGTGTTTGCCCTAACGTTAAGAATGTCAAATACCTTACTTCACACTTTCAATACCACTAATTTTTAAAACATCGCTCATGGTTGCACAATAATTTGGCAAGCCAAAACTATCGGGATTGATGGATTTTTCATAAGTAAAATGCCGATAGTTCATGCAAAACCGATCCCAAGCGGCCATCCGAATGCGGAACAGAACAATAATCAAATTAGCCAATGCTATAGATATGGGAATGCGAAAGTAAATCTTTTTGCCCAGATAAGCACAAACTTCTTTCACTGCTTGATTAGCAGTTAACTTTGCTTGACCTAAAACAAGCCGACGTGGTTGATCGTTTTCGGGAGGATGATCGATTAAATATTGCACGACAGTGGCAATGTCTCGTGCGTGGATAAAGTGAAAACTACCATCTGCTTCTAAAAAGCGAATCACATTAATATATTTGGTAACTTCTGGAATACCAGATGTGACAGCAGAATAGGGTTTATTCGCATCACCGCCCAATACTACAGTGGGAAATACTGTGGTAATTTTGGGTGCGATCGCTAATTTTTCTTTTTTCTCTAAGCACTCATATTTAGAACGGATGTAATCTGTCCCAATTTCTCCGGCTTCTTTTAATGGTTGATTATACCGATCCAAAACGCTAGCTGTGGAAAAATAAATCACCTGCTGGCAACGTTCTGGATCTAGCAGTTCGAGCAATTCTATTGTCTTGACGACATTAATATCAAATGTTTTATCACCACCCCAAGCTGTGGCTGTGAGTACCGCCGTATCAATTGTGGATAGCAAATCGGCAAACTGGTGAATATTTTGCATATCACCTTGTAAAACGTTGATACCTGAACGTACCTTGGTATCAATTTGCAGTTTACTTGGGTTCCTAACTAGTAGATACAGTTCGTGATCTGTTTCTTTAATTAAGGCTTCTGTTAAATAATGACCTACACAACCACTTGCACCAGTCACTAAAATTCGCTTCTGGCTCATACTAAAATTTTAATAAGTTAGGAGTTAGGAGTTAAGAGTTAAGAATTAAGTTAAAAGTTCCGAATCAGAAGCTATGAATCAAGTTAGAAGTTAAAAATGATGAGTTAAAAATAACTCTACATCTCACAACTGATAACTCCTGTACAGACGCGATTAATCGCGTCTCTACTCATAACTCCTAACTCATAACTCATAACTCATGACTTCTAACTTTTAACTCCTGCAAGATTAAGTTCCTTTGCCGTTTCAAAGAAGAAAGCGACATTTTCTTCGGGAGTTTCTGGTAATACACCGTGACCAAGATTGAGAATATGACCCCAATTACCAGCTTTGCGAACGGTATCGAGAATGCGATCGCGGATAAACTGTTTAGAGCCGAATAGCACGCCTGGGTCAAGATTTCCTTGAACTTTGACTTGTTTACCCAATCTGGCTCGTGCGTCTGCCATATCCACAGCCCAGTCTACACTGACAATATCAGCGCCAGATTGTGCCATTCTTTCCAACACACCGGCACTACCGCTAACTAGCAAAATCAAAGGTGTATCGGGGTGGGTTTGCTTGACTTGCTGGAAAACTCTCTGCTGATAGGGGAGAGCAAAGGTGTCATAATCTTGAGGACTCAATTGACCCGCCCAAGAGTCGAACATTTGGATAACTTGAGCACCAGAGTCAATCTGATAGCGGGCATAGATCGCGATCGCATCTGCTAATTTAGCTAACAGTTGATGCAATATCGTCGGATCTGAAAATGCCATGTTTTTGATGATGGAATAGGTTTTAGAACCTTTTCCTTCCACCGCATAAGCTGCTAACGTCCACGGCGCACCCACAAAGCCCAACACTGTTGACTTATCGCCTACTTCAGAACGTAGCGCTTGCAAAATTGTCTTGATAAATGGTAAAGCTGCTTCTGGTTCTAGGGGATGCAGAAGATCAATTTGTTCTTGAGTGCGGAGAGGTGAGTGAATGATTGGCCCCTTACCTTCGGCAATATCCATGTCAATACCCAAACCAGGTAATGGGGTGACAATATCAGAAAATAAAATTACTCCATCTGGTTGGAAGGCTTTCCACGGTTGCAAGGAAACTTCAATTGCCACTTCTGGAATTTCCGAGCGATCGCGAAACGAAGGATACTTATCTCTTAGGTCTCGATATGCTTTCATATATCGTCCCGCTTGTCGCATCATCCATACAGGGGGACGATCTACTACTTCACCACGAGCAGCCCGTAAGAGATGAGGAGTCGTTGAATAAACACCCATTTATTATTTCATCCTACTTTATGCCACTGTTTAGCTTATCATTCTGGGATTACGTTTTTCCATTAGGTTATCAGGAAAAAGTGAGTGACTCCGCGCAGTGGTTTGATTCGCTCTTTATCAATTTTGAGTAAGTTAGTAAATTAATAAAGCATTATTTGCAATCTTTCTTTACAAAGTGTCCTGTCACAAATTGCATGGTTCTCAGCGGACACCTAATAAATCCAATTCGCAATTCGCAATAGGCTAACGCCCCACTCCGCTAACGCAATTGTTCGCAAAAAAGATGTATTCAACCAAATTGTTTGTTGCGAAACATTAGATAACTAGTCACTATGTCAAGAAATAATTGACAGATAAATTCCCTGTAGAGACGGCGATTTATCGCGTCTCTCTAACCGTCAAAATGAATTTATTTGACAGACTACTAGTACAACAAGGCAAAAATCAAAAAAAAAGGGAGTGGTGAGTGGAAAATAGGGACTAGCGAGTGAGAAATAGGGTAAAACAAGAATCAATATTTAATTGAGGATTGGCCAAACAGGGCATTAGTTATTCTCCCCCTGCTCCCCTATCTCCCTGATATCCCTATTCCCTCACTCCCCTAACTTCCTATGCAAACTGACTCTAACAGTCCCGATCATCTTGCATCTGCTAATAATGAGCCTAATCCAGGAAAATTTTTGATTCCGCGATCGCAGCGACAGAGGTTCTTTATTCAGTTTACCTTAATGACCCTCATTGGATGGGTTGTGGGTGGCGTTGCCAGTATTGCCTTAGAGAAAATTATTCTTCAAAGTCTCTCATCTAGCGTTGCTATCCAATCACAAACGTGGAGCATTGTGGTCAGAAGTCTCAGTAACGTTGTATTTGCCATGATTTTTGCTGCTGACCAGAGCCTTGTTCTTTACCGATATTTACCAGGTTTGCAGTGGCTATTTGCTACTACCGTTGGTTGGCTGATTGCCAATGGCGTTTCTACAGCCTGGATTAACTACATTTCAACTATTGCCTCATCATCTCCTGAAGATACTTTGATTTTAGGATTTTTGTCTGCGATCGCATATATAATTTCTGGAATTTGGCTAGGTATTTGCCAATGGCTGGTATTGAGGCGATATACAGCCAGTATTTGGTGGTGGAATTTTTTACCATCAATCTCTTTTTTATTAATTACTATTTTGGTTTGGTTGCTTTTTCTTATGCAAAATTTGATTCCAGAAACCTACCGTACTCCCCTATTATATTGGAGTGGACAAGGACTTACAGCAGTGATCTTAGGAGCTATACCAGCAATTGGTTTGTGTACATTGAAAAGAAATGTACATCGCAAAACTGAAGTTTCTACATGAACAAATAATTCGTAATTTATAATTAATTCTGTTTTCAGAGCAATTTTTTATGAAGCTGCATAGAATTCGATCCCCCCTAGCCCACGCCAGTCGCTCCACTTGGGGAGACCCCAAGACCGCGCTGGCTCCCCTTAATAAAGCTACAGTGTACACACAAGAGCTATTTACAAGAGTTTAAAGCTTTCTAGACCTAATAAAATTGTCATTACGAGCAAAGCGAAGTGATCGCATAATCCAGTAATTTTTGCGATCGCTTTGAACTATTCAAAAACATAATTTTGAGCCACTTTCCAATAGCGCGAGAACCGTTTCAGGTCAATATAGCCGTCATAGTCAAAAAATGGTTCTACCTCAAGCACTTCCACTGCTATAGTACGCTCCATTTGATTGCAGATATCATCAAACCGGGGACTGGGACTATCGGCTGTGACAACTAAATTAGCATCATGTTCTTGAGCAAAAGCCAAAATTTCCAGCGCCACATCGCCACGACGAATAACAACAGGTAACTCTAGTAAACATTCGTAGATAAAAGTCAGACGTTTAAGACTCAATTGCCATTCCTCTATCAAAGCCTCGTCCCAAACCCAGATAGCTGCGGCATCGGGGTATTTTTGCAGCACAGGGTTATATGGACTGAGGCAATCTCCATGTACCCAAACAATTGGTTTATTCATTTTTCACTTTTTACCTTTTTTTCCACGCTGCCAACTTTGGCTATTAGCTTGTTTACTAAATTCCCCTTGAGGAAAAAGTCGCTGTTCTAATTCTTCATAGCTGCCTTCAAAATCGCAATGACCGTAAAGGGGACATTTCTGGCAATAAACGCTTTTGGTGTAGCGTTCTAAATTTTCACGGTTGAAAAAATACGGTTTATGACTAAAGGTGCTGGCAACCCACTGCCATGACATATTATTACTAGCAGGATCACCATCTAAAAGGTGTTCGAGAAACCATTTGGCTCCTGCTTGCCAACAAATACGCCGCCAATGAACAATGTAAGCCGCTAGCCACATTCGTGCGTGGTTATGTAAATAGCCAGTTTCTCTCAAATCACGACTGAAACTGTCAATGCAAACTCTGCCTGTAGTTCCTTCTCTAATATCTTGCGGCAATTCGGGTGCATATTCGTCCACAGTGTAACCAGTTTTGTACTCTTCCTGGTCTTTCCAGATTTCATCCCCCAACTTCATATACAACCGTTGCCAATAGTCGCGCCAACCTAACTCGTTAATTAGTTTTGTAGCATCATCTTGTTGCTGCACCTGGTCAAGGACATAATCTCGAATTTCTCGCAAACTCAAAACGCCATAACGAATGTAAGCTGAAAGACGCGTGACTGCGCCTGTGAAGAAATTACGTGTTTGGGCGTAGCGAACTGGGTCGATTTTTTGCAGCGCTGTTTGTGCCGCTTTGCGTCCCCCCAGAGTTTCGCTGATGTGGTTATCGCGTTGTGCTGCACCTGGGAATTGTTCGCGCAGGTAGGCTACCAACTCATCGCGGTTGGTAAATTCGCGTTGCATATCTTTAGACATTATCAACAAATATGAATGGTTACGTGCGTAGACATCGCTCAATATATGTACTGTACAATTCTAAAGCGATATCCACGACAGGCTACGTCTACACAATCTCTCACACATCATCATGAGCAACATTCCCCAAGTCGGACAACCAGCGCCAGATTTCTTGACACCCGACCAAAATGGCAATGCAGTCACTCTCGACGACCTCAGCAGTCAGTGGGTTATCCTCTACTTCTACCCTAAAGATGACACACCCGGTTGTACCACCGAAGCGAAAGATTTCAGCGAGTTGTATCAAGATTTCAGCGCACTGGGAGCAAAAATCTTAGGCGTAAGTCCAGATTTGGCTAAGTCCCATTGCAAATTTATCAGCAAACATAACTTGTTAATTACCCTCTTGAGTGACCCAGAACATATTTTGACAGAAGCCTACGGTGCTTGGCGGTTAAAAAAATTTATGGGCAAAGAATATATGGGTGTTGTTCGCTCAACTTTTCTAATTTCACCTGATAAAATTATTGTCTATACTTGGCCTAACGTAAAAACCAAAGGTCACGCTCAAGCAGTGTTAACTAAATTACGGGAATTAGCAGCCACGTAACGCGGCTGGATGCTAGAAACTGCTAGCGTGATAATTGAAGTAATGAATTATGGTTCAATTTATCCAAGCACAAAATGTCGGGCTTGCCTATTTGGAAGAAAGATTTAGC
This sequence comes from Nostoc sp. UIC 10890, assembly GCF_054786515.1. NCBI lineage: Bacteria > Bacillati > Cyanobacteriota > Cyanophyceae > Nostocales > Nostocaceae > Nostoc > Nostoc sp. UIC 10890. The sequence goes on along the minus strand of NZ_JBSGKF010000001.1, from coordinate 6,983,922 downwards.
CTACAGCTAGCCTAAAATGAGGCATTATTCACAGAATGGCTTGAAAATTTACCGGAAATTACAGATTTAGAAAAGCAAGATTTAGACAGAATAAAACTTCATTTTATCCGTTTAGTCAAGCGTCCTCCTTTGTCAGAAGAAACGGTTAAATTAGTAGTTTTATCTCCTTTACTCAATTTAGCTGGATTTTATGATGAGCCTTTTTATATGAGAGGCGAGGAATCAATAGAAATTTCTGCGGAAGATGAAGGATAAATCATTAGAGGTAGAATTGATATTTTAGTTATTCAAGAACAATTCTGGTTGTTAGTATATGTCTATTCGTCCTATATATCTTGATTGTCACGCTACTACAGCCGTAGATGAACGGGTATTAGCAGCAATGCTCCCCTACTTCACAGAAAAATTTGGCAACCCAGCAAGTATTAGTCATGTTTATGGTTGGGAAGCAGAAGCCGCTGTGAAGCAAACACGAGAAATTTTAGCAGCAGCAATTAACGCGACACCAGAAGAAATTGTGTTTACGAGTGGTGCAACAGAAGCAAATAATTTAGCTATTAAAGGTGTTGCTGAAGCTTATTTTAAAAAAGGTCAGCATATTATTACTGTTGCCACGGAACATAGTGCAGTTATTGACCCTTGTAATTATTTAAAAAGTCTCGGTTTTGAAATTACTATTCTCCCTGTCCAAAGAGATGGATTGATTGATTTAACTGAGTTAAAAAAAGCTTTCCGTCCTGAGACAATTTTGGTATCGGTGATGGCTGCAAATAACGAAATAGGCGTTTTACAGCCTTTGGCAGAAATTGGCGAAATGTGCCATGAACACAACATCATTTTCCACACCGATGCAGCCCAAGCTATTGGTAAAATTCCTTTGGATGTGCAAACGATGAAAATTGACTTGATGTCGCTAACAGCACATAAAGTATATGGCCCCAAAGGCATTGGAGCGTTATACGTCCGCAGGCGCAATCCCAGAGTGCAACTGGCTCCCCAGCAGCACGGCGGCGGACATGAACGCGGGATGCGCTCTGGTACATTGTATACACCGCAAATTGTCGGCTTTGGGAAAGCTGTAGAAATCGCTTTGGCTGAACAAGAAACAGAAACCCAACGCCTCACCCAGTTAAGACAAAGATTGTGGGAACAGCTTTCTCAAGTTGGAGGAATTCATCTCAACGGACATCCTCAACAGCGATTGGCGGGAAACTTGAGTATCAGCGTTGAGGGAGTGGATGGAGCTGCACTTTTGCTTGGATTGCAGCCAGTAATGGCAGTTTCTTCTGGATCTGCTTGCTCGTCGGCAAATACTGCACCTTCCCATGTTCTCACAGCATTGGGACATTCAGAAAAGCTAGCTTATGCCTCAGTGAGGTTTGGTATTGGACGCTTCAATACCCAAGAGGAGATTGATATTGTGGCGAAACATGCGATCGCTACCATTCAAAGTTTACAAAATAAACGGTAAGAACCCTAGTAGAGATGTAGCATTGCTACGTCTCTGAGATTTTAGTAAACTTCTGAAAACGCTCTTCCATACCGACATTGCCCTGTAAGCCTCCTGTGTGTACTAGCAGCAATGAATCGCCTTTACAAAAAAATCCCTGCTTTAGTAAATCCATCACTCCGTAAAACATTTTGGCGGTATATACGTAATCAAGAGGTACGCCATGTTGCTGTGTGAACTGTTTGCTGAATAGTAGTAACTCATCGTTCACCTTTGCATAGCCGCCGAAGTGATAATCACATACCAATTCCCAGGAAGCGGGAGAAGTATATGGTGTGGGTAAATCAGAGGCGAGGTAATTTGTCAACAAACTTTCGATATCTTGGGCAAGAAATGACCCATTTTTCAATACGGGAAATGCGATCGCTCTTTGCGTTTGATCCAACGAAAGCGCAATCCCCGCTAGTGTAGTGGCTGTACCGCAAGCAACGCATATATGATTAAATGCAATGGCATCACCAATAATTATCTCTGTGCAGCCGCGCACACCATTTAAATTACTCCCGCCTTCGGGAATGATCAACACCTCACCAAAACGTTGTCGCAAATATTCTTCTAACGCTGGTGTGTTGCGCTGTCGATACATCTCGCGGTTCAGGTACACAAGCTGCATACCCTGTTGTACAGCAAAACTCAGAGTAGGGTTTAATGGTAGCGTCTCCTCCCCACGAATTACACCAATGGTACGAAAACCGAAAAGACTACCAGCCGCCGCAGTTGCATAGATGTGATTGGAATAAGCACCGCCAAAGGTTAGCAGCGTCGTGACATTTTTCTCCTTCGCCTCCAAAAGATTGTATTTCAGCTTGAACCACTTATTGCCGTTAACCCACGAGTGCATGAGATCGAGGCGCAGCACATACAGATCAACACCAGCGTGGCGGGCGATTTCGCTGTTGATTTGCTGTAGAGGAGGAGGAAAAAGTATTAACGACATGCGTAAACATTCTAACTTAGAATTTACATTCTTTCACATTCATATTGAATATAAAAGTAATGATAAACATTGAGTAATTCAATGGTAAGCCAATCAAAATAAAGAATAAATCTTTCTGATGATTAGCTTTAGAAATTGGCATTTTACTAATTGAATGTTTCAGGTAAATATAAGAAACATAACACTCGCTCCAGATAATATTATTTTTGGGTACAAAGAAATGGTTGCACTCACACAGCTTACTCAAGTTATTCCCAATCCAGGACGTTTGACGATTGAAACTGTTGAAATTGCTCCTCAAACGACTGCTATTCGTTGTCTCGACTGGGATCGAGAACGTTTTGATATCGAGTTTGGTCTACGGAATGGTACAACCTATAATTCTTTCTTAATTCAGGGAGAAAAAGTTGCTTTAGTTGACACATCTCACCGGAAGTTTGAGGAATTATATCTTGAGGTAGTGGCGGGATTAATTGATCCGGCTAATATAGACTATTTGATTATTAGCCACACGGAACCAGACCACAGTGGATTAGTAAAAAATATTTTGCAATTAGCTCCCTCAATTACTGTTGTCGGTGCAAAGGTGGCTATTCAATTTTTAGAAAATATGGTTCACCAGCCTTTTAAATCAATGCAGGTGAAAAGTGGAGAGCGATTAGATTTAGGCAATGGACACGAATTAGAATTTATCTCTGCACCTAACTTACACTGGCCGGACACAATCTTGACTTATGACCACAAAACTTCCACTCTCTACACTTGTGATGTGTTTGGAATGCACTACTGTGATGACCACACTTATGATGAAAATATTACCTTGATAGAGGAGGATTTTCAATATTATTATGATTGTCTCATGGGGCCTAATGCTCGGTCTGTTTTGACAGCTTTAAAGCGGATTGAAAAGTTAGAAATAGTCACAGTTGCCACCGGACACGGGCCTTTATTACAACACTATATCTCTGAATGGCTTGGGCGCTATCAAAATTGGAGTTTAGAACAAGCAAAAACAGAGACATTAGTGGCTCTATTTTATGTTGAAGATTACGGGCATAGCGAGCATTTAGTCCGTTCCATAGCACATGGATGCGCGAAAACAGGGGTGGCAGTAGAATTAGTAGACCTCAATAGTGCGGAGCCTCAAGAAGTTCGAGAATTAGTTGCACAAGCTTCTGGTTTAGTAATTGCAATGCCACCCCAATCTTTGGTGATAGCTCAAGCTGCTTTAAGTACAATTTTAGCTGCTGTTCACAAAAAGCAGGCAATTGGTTTATTAGAGTCAGGAGGTGGAGAAGATGAACCTGTTTATCCTTTACGTAATAAGTTTCAAGAACTGGGATTAACTGAAGCTTTTCCTCCTATCTTAATTAAAGAAATTCCTACCCAAGCAACGGAACAGCTTTGTGATGAAGCCGGGACAGATATGGGTCAATGGCTGAACCGCGATCGCACTATAAAACAAATCAAATCTATCAATACCGAGCTAGAGAAGGCTTTAGGGCGGATTACCACAGGATTGTACATCATCACTGCCAAAAAAGGAGAAATTCAGAGTGCAATGCTGGCTTCATGGGTGATACAAGCGAGTCTTGAGCCTTTAGGAGTAGCGATCGCAGTATCCAAAGATCGGGCAATTGAATCCTTAATGCACGTTGGCGATCGCTTTGTTTTAAATGTTTTAGAAGAAGGCAAATATCAAGGATTAATGAAACATTTCCTCAAGCGTTTTGCTCCTGGTGCAGACCGTTTTACTGGAGTGAAAACATATCCAGCGAAAAATGAATCGCCCGTTTTAGCTGAAGCTTTGGCTTACATGGAATGTGAAATTACTAGCCGCCTGGATTGTGGAGATCATTGGGTAATTTATAGCACAGTCCAAACTGGAAGAGTTGCTAATTTACATGCACTTACTGCCGCTCATCACCGCAAAATTGGCAATCATTATTAAATAGTCATTTGTCATTTGTCAATAATTAATAATTCTTCTTCCTCTGCTCCCCACAGACGCGATGAATCGCGTCTCTACCCACTCTTGTACAGACGCGATTCATCACGTCTCCCAAAAAACTATGTATAAATCTGTTGAAAATACCCCGATTACGATGTACGAAATAAATCGTGGGCGCGTTGTGCGAACCTTGGAATTTATCCAAGATGTGATTGTGATTTGTTTGTGTATCGGTTTATTTAGCTTCATGGTGCTTCAGGTGAGAGATATGTTTCTCTCCTTACTTCCACCTCTAGATTTTCATGCTGTTACTGCCGATATTCTCTTTTTGCTTATCTTAGTTGAGTTATTCCGACTGCTGATTATTTACCTACAGGAACATCGAGTATCTATTGGGGTAGCTGTTGAAGTTTCCATCGTTTCCGCCTTGCGAGAAGTTATTGTTAAAGGTGTTTTAGAAACAAGTTGGAGTCAAGTTTTAGCAACTTGTGCCTTTTTATTAGTGCTGGGAGTACTACTGTTTCTCCGAGTTTGGCTACCCCCTACCTTTGAAGGTATCGACCCGGAACAAGAGGTATCTAAACGCTATAGAAGCCGAGTTAAGTCTGAATTAACACAAACCAATAGCCATTAAGAATAGGGAGTAGAATCTTCCGCCATGCTCAATGATTAACAGAGGTTATTATGTCTGCAAATACTTTAACTACCAGCCATCCTAGAGATGTACAAGTTGCTGAAATTGGTAAAAATACTCTGATTCTGCGATCGCGGACTTGGGACAGACTAAAATTTGAGGTGGAATATTCCCGCCAACGGGGAACTACAGCAAATTCTTATCTGATTCAAGCTGATAAAAAAGCTTTAATTGACCCTCCTGGTGAATCTTTTACCGAAATTTACCTTGAGCAACTAGCACAACATCTAGATTTCATCTCCCTCGATTACATTGTTCTCAGTCATGTCAACCCGAACCGCAGAGCAACCTTGCGAGTATTGCTCTCTCTGGTTCCTCAAGCCACTCTCATTTGTTCTCGGCCCGCCGCCAATGCTCTCAAAACTGCCTTTCCCGAATTTGAATCACCTATTCAAGCGATGCGATCGCAAGATACTCTAAATTTAGGACAAGGACATCTTCTATCATTTATCACCGTACCTACTCCCCGCTGGGCGGATGGGCTTTGTACTTATGATTCTGCAACAAAAATTCTCTACACTGATAAACTTTTCGGCGCTCATGTTTGCGAAGATACTTTGTTTGATGAAGATTGGAAGGGATTAGATGCAGAACGTCGTTACTATTTTGAATGTCTCCATGCACCCCAAGCTAAACAAGTCGAAGTAGCTTTAGATAAAATATCGCTTTTGGGAGCCAGATGTTATGCCCCAGCACATGGGCCAGTTGTGCGTTACAGCCTCAGCCGTTTTACCTATGATTACCGCCAATGGTGTCAAGGGCAAAAATCTCAAGAATTGAGTGTTGCTTTGCTTTATGCTTCTGCTTATGGAAATACAGCAACTCTGGCGAATGCGATCGCTCAAGGTTTGATCCAAAATGGAGTTAATGTCGAATCAATCAACTGTGAACTAGCCGATTCTGCGGAGATTAACCGCATTGTAGAAACCTGCGATGGCTTGATTATCGGCTCACCTACTTTAGGCGGCCATGCACCGACTCAAATTCAAACAGCTTTAGGAATAGTTCTCTCGGTGGCGGCTAAAACTAAGTTAGCTGGGGTGTTTGGTTCCTACGGTTGGAGTGGAGAGGCAATAGATTTAATCGAAAGTAAGCTCAAAGATGCTAATTATCAATTAGGGTTTGAAACCATTCGGGTGCGTTTCAGCCCTACTTCTGAAATTCTTCAGCAGTGTCAAGAAGCAGGTGCTTCTTTTGCCCACAACTTGAAGAAAACCAAAAAACTTCGTAGTTCTCGTCAGATTGTCACAGAAACTCATGTAGATCGTACCGAACAAGCGGTGGGGCGGATCGTCGGTTCTCTGTGTGTTGTGACAACTCGTGATGAAGAAACTCACAAAGGCGTTTTAACTTCTTGGGTATCGCAGGCAACTTTTAACCCGCCAGGAATTATGATTGCGATCGCTAACGAGCAAAATGCAGATTTAATGCATCATCCTGGTGATAAATTTGTGCTGAATATCCTCAAAGAAGGAAGAAATGTCCGCCGCTATTTTTCTCGTCATAGCACTTTAGGCGATAATCCCTTTGCAAATCTTGCCACAAAAACGGCTCTGAATGGTTGTTTGATTTTGAATGAGGCATTAGCCTATTTAGAATGTACAGTGCAAAATCAGCTTGAATGTGGCGATCGATGGTTAATTTATGCCGTCATCAATCACGGTGAAGTTTTGGAAAACGATGGTGTCACTGCTTTAGAGTATCGGAAATCTGGCAGCTATTATTAATCTGACTTTTTACGATATTTGAAAAACCTCTCTCTAAATCTCTCTCCTAAAAGCAGCTACCGTGTATACACAAGTTCTAAAAACCTAGCTTGATAAGACTTTCCTCGTTCCCAGTCTCCGACTGGGAATGCATTCATTGAGTCTCTGACTCAATGCCAGATTGGAGGCAGAGCCTCAACGAGGAGCGCTCCCAGTCGGAGACTGGGAACGAGATAACGAGATAAACGATAGAACAATAAAAAATCAAACTTTTTTTGACTTGTGTATACACGGTAGGCGTCGGGAAGGGGGTTAGGTTTTTTGTGGACTTTCCTAAATCCTCTTTATTGTTTGTATTGTTTGCACTGATATACGTATCGTTATTCACCACCAAGGGTTTGTACAATCAATATACATATTTTTTTCATCGTCATCTCGTCATCATTTATCGTTAAAAAAATTGACTTTGACAAAGAAAGATTTTAGCCTTAACCCAAGCGTATTGGTTTTTCAGGAACTTTACCCGTTGTCATCTAATCTTAGTGCCAGTCCCCCATACCCAATATCGTGATCTAAGATTGTTGGGTATTCTATAAATTGCGATCGCCACTATACGGATGATTGAAGTTGAACATCTGAGTAAAATATACGGCTCTACCCCAGCAATTACTGATGTCACCTTTAGCGTCGAACCTGGGGAGATTTTAGGCTTGTTAGGCCCCAATGGCGCTGGAAAAACTACAACCATGAGGATTCTGGCTGGTTATTTACCGGCAACCAATGGAAATGCCCGGATTGCTGGTTATGATGTCCATGAAAATTCTCTGGCTGTACGCCAACGAATTGGTTATTTACCCGAAACACCGCCGTTGTATCCAGACATGACGGTGGAGGGATTTTTGCATTTTGTTGCCCGAATTAAAGGAGTTTCAGCAGGCGATCGCCCCAACAAAGTAACAGCCGCCATCGAACGCTGCAACTTAGAAGATAAGCGAAAGGTAATTATCCGCAAACTCTCAAAAGGATACCGCCAAAGAGTCGGAATTGCTCAAGCGATCGTCCATGATCCACCAGCAATCATTCTCGATGAACCCACAGTTGGACTCGATCCTCGACAAATAATTGAGGTGCGGAATTTAATTAAAAGCCTTGCTGGGACTCACACAATTATTCTTTCCACACACATTCTGCCAGAAGTGAGTATGACTTGTAGCCGCGTCGCCATCATCAATCGCGGCAAAGTGGTGGCAACTAATACACCAGAAAACCTCATGACCCAGTTGACAGGTGGTTCTGGGTATGAGTTGGAAATAGAAGGAGAAGCTGCCCTAGCGAAACAGGTATTGCAAAAAGTCGCAGGTGTGAGCCTGATAGAATCAATTCCGACAGCGGGTCATCAACCCCAGGCAAATCGCGCTTACCTACGAGTGATATCACAACCGGGAAAAGAACCAGGAAAGGATATTGTCACAACATTAGTGCGTGCAGGATTTGGTTTACATGAACTGCGGCGAGTAAACGCTACCTTAGAAGACGTATTCTTGCAACTGACCACAGAAGAAAAGAATTTCGAGACTGAGGTAGACTTAGCAGCAGAGAAAGAAGGAGAGGCAGCGTAAATGGGTGTAGTGCTGAGTAATATTATTGCCATTTATCGCCGGGAGTTGCAAAGTTATTTTGTATCGCCCTTAGCTTATGCGATCGCAGGCATATTTTGGTTTCTCGCGGGGTTATTCTTCGTGATGATTTTGCTAGGGCCAGATGGCATTTTGCTAGGAGTTGCGGCAATAGATGCACAAGGGCAACAACTGGGAGTGCCAACACCGCCGATAGATGTCCCTTACGAATTTGTCCGAGCATTTTTGGATCGCATGGGATGGCTATTGTTGTTTATCCTGCCAATACTCTCAATGGGACTCTATGCCGAAGAACGGAAGCGGGGCACTTTAGAACTATTAGCCACCTCACCAATCACCAATTGGGCGGTAGCCGTAGGTAAATTATTAGGCGTGCTAACATTTTTTACCACAATGGTTTTACCCATGCTAGTGTTTGAAGCGATCGCCATCAGCAGTTCAAATCCACCAATGGCACCCTCAATTCCCTTATTGGGTCATTTGGGATTAATCTTGCTAGCAGCAGCAATTTTATCTGTAGGAATGTTTATTTCCTCATTAACAGACAGCACAATTCTATCTGCCGTTCTTACCTTTGCAGTAATCTTATTATTGTTATTGATTGATTTAATCGGCAAAATTGTCCCTGGCCCCATCGGCGAAGCTTTAGGTTATCTATCTTTGCTAAAACATTACAACACCTTAATTCAAGGCATTTTCGATACCAGCACCTTCATTTTATTTGGCAGTTATATTTTTTTGGGCATCTTTCTCACCGCTCAATCAATTGATGCACTGCGCTTTCAAAGGCAATAGTCATTTGTCATTGGTCATTTGTCATTTGTCATTTGTCATTTGTTATCTGGTACATTGCCAATTGAGTTTAGGTAGGAGTTTAATTTTGGTGCTAGTTCGTTAATGATTGTTTTGATTGCATTTATCTGTTCGGTAGTTAAAAGGTTACGAGTGTACGCTCGTCTTAACCAATGTTGAGTTTCATTTAGAGAGCCTCTTGCTATTTTTATGAAACGTCTATTTTCTTGAAAACTACCTCTTCTTAAACCTTCTGCTATATTGGCTCCAATACTATCTGCCGAACGTACAATCTGTTTACCAATAGTATCTTTTGCAAAAAAATTCCATCCCTCAACAATTTTCCAAATGTCATCAGCTAATTGTTCTGATAATTGATAAACCTGTAATTCTTGGAAACGCTTTGTTGCCATTTATTCAGTTATCTTGCTTACTTTACTTATTTTTAGTCACTCAATTCTCATCCATATATTTTTACTTGTCACCATTTTTAGAGAAATGACCAACGACCAACGACCAACGACCAATGACAAATGACAAATGACAAATGACAAATAATATGAAAATAGTTGCAAAAAATAAACTGTGGAAATATTTATTTTGGTTAGGCCCATTCCTAATTACTGTCGGCTTAACAGTTGGATTAGTCTCTGAACAGTGGGGACTAATTCCATTAATATTTTTAATTACGGGAATTGTGATTAGTGGGTTGGGGATAATATGGCAAAGCTATCAGACTAACTGGTGGAAGCGTCGTTCTACCCAAGCTGGGACTAATGCCCTAGTGGCAACTCTAGCGGTATTGGCAATATTGGGATTGATTAACTTTTTGGGAACTCGCTATCACTGGCGGGCAGACTTAACAGAAGCTCAATTGTTTACCCTTGCGCCCCAGTCACGGGAATTAGTAAGTGCATTACCAGAGCCGGTTAAGGTGTGGGTGTTTGATATTAACCAGAATCCCCAAGACCAAGAATTGTTAGAAAATTATCAACGACAAAGCTCAAAATTTAAATATGAGTATATTGACCCCCAAACAAGACCAGGACTTGCAGAAAAGTTTGGCGTCAAAGATTACGGGGAAGTTTATTTAGAATCTGGCGATAAACGGCAATTAGTGCAAACAGTCAATCAAAATGAGCGTCTGTCAGAAATCAGATTAACTAGTCGCCTGCAACAACTAACAAGTTCAACCACAGCCAAAGTTTACTTACTCCAAGGTCATGGCGAACGCCAACTTTCGGCTGGTAAAGATGCAATATCACAAGCAGTTCAGGGATTAGGCGACAAAAACTTTACAACATCTCCGCTGAATCTAGCAGAAACCTCCAAAGTTCCTCAAGATGCCGCTGTCGTCATAGTAGCTGGCCCCAAGCGAGGGCTGTTTGAGGGCGAAGTCAAAGCCTTGCAAGAATATCTGAATCGTGGCGGTAACTTACTGTTGATGATTGATCCTAATACCGATCCCAAACTTAACAGCTTGCTACAAGAGTGGGGTGTTCGTTTAGATAATCGTTTAGCAGTCGATGTTTCAGGTGAAAGCGTCATAGGACTTGGCCCTGCTACGCCCTTAATTACAGAATACGGACAACATCCAATTACCAAAGATTTCGGTAACGGTAATTCTTTTTATCCAGTTGCACGACCACTAGAAATTACCTCTGTACCTGGTGTTGAGGCTACTCCTCTGCTGCGAACCAAACCCTATCCCAGCAGTTGGGCAGAAAGCGACCTCCAAAGCGAAAAATTGGAGTTTAATGCAGATAAAGACCTCCAAGGGCCTCTTACATTAGGTGTTGCTTTAACAAGAAAACAAGCAGCTAAATCTGCTACCACTCCCCAAGCTTCACCAACACCTTCACCCCTACCATCACCAACCACCCAAGCTCAAACTCCCCCCACTCCTACTCCTTCCCCTACTCCTACTCCTTCCCCTACTCCTTCATCTCAAACAGCCACCGAGTCAAGGTTAGTGGTTTTAGGAAATTCTAACTTCGCCACCGATGGCTTGTTTCAACAGCAACTAAATGGAGATGTATTCCTCAACTCAGTTACTTGGCTGAGTCAACAGGATCAACAGCCCCTTTCCATTCGCCCCAAAGAACCGAAAAACCGTCGAATAACCTTGACTACTACCCAAGGCAATCTTTTAATATTGTCGTCTTTATTGGTTTTACCCTTAATTGGGTTTGCGATCGCAGTTATTCTCTGGTGGAAACGACGGTAAAAAGTGAGTTTGGAGTTTGGAGTTAGAAGTTATAAATATTAACTCCTCACCAATAACAAATGACCAATGACCAATGACAAATGACCAAAAAATGAAATTGCCGCGAACGACCTTAATTTTGATACTGCTAGCCCTGGGTTTAGGTGGTTTTGTTTACTTCTATGAAATTCGGGGCGCAACTGTGCGAGAAGAAACCAAGGAGCAAAAGCAGAAAATTTTCTCTTTTGCAGAAGATGATGTACAGTCCTTAACGGTCAAGACAAAAAAACTCACCTTGAATCTGGAACGTAGCCCTGAATCTAGTAACCCTAAGTGGTTAATCAAATCTCCGATATCTAGCCCAGCAAATGACGCTATTGTTTCTTATTTAATGGATTTGCTGGTCAAAGGTAATAGCGACCGCACTTTATCAACTCCAGCAAAAGAGCTTGGACAATTTGCCTTAGATCAACCCCAAGCAACTATTAATATCACCCTGAAAAACCGACAAAGCCATCAGTTAATTTTGGGCAAATCTAACTTTAACGGTAGCTTTTTGTATGCTCAAGCCGATCCAGCTACAAAACCCGATGGAAATATAAATGTACTATTGGTATCTACAGATTTTGCAAATGCTGTGAATCGGGAATTATCAGAGTGGAAACAACCTGTAGATAATAGTCAGAAACTACCTGGACTCAGCACCCCTTTACCAACTCCGGCCAATGGTAAATGAGCAATTACGCTTTCTGTGGTATGTTTCGGTAACGCACAGTCAACTTAGAGCCAGGGCGTATGGAATTGGAGGTTTATAAGCCAATACAGTTCAAAATGAGCAACAAAACCCTCATGTAGAGACGCGATTTATCGCGCCTTCAAAGACCAATTACCTACACCAATAACCTTGAACTAAACCGTATTGGTTTATAGCCGTCCTTTTAACATCAAGTTGACTTCAAATCTCACTAGTTTTTCTAAGTTACTATGACAAATCCGACAGCAACACTGCTAATTTCCTGCCCAGATCAACGGGGATTAGTGGCGAAATTTGCCAATTTCATCTACTCTAACGGTGGTAATATTATTCATGCAGATCAGCATACAGATTTTGCTGCTGGGTTATTCCTCACGCGCATTGAATGGCAGTTAGATGGGTTCAATTTACCGCGAGAATTTATTGCCCCTGCTTTTAATGCGATCGCCCAACCTTTAGGTGCTAAGTGGGAAATACGTTTTTCTGATACAGTACCACGCATTGCTATTTGGGTAAGTCGGCAAGACCATTGTCTATTTGATTTAATTTGGCGACAACGTGCTAAAGAATTTGTGGCTGAAATTCCTTTAATTATTAGTAACCATTGTAATTTAAAGGTAGTGGCAGAGCAATTTAATATCGACTTTCAGCACATTCCTATTACTAAAGACAATAAATCAGAACAAGAAGCACAACAACTAGAATTACTACGCCAGTACAAAATAGATTTAGTTGTATTGGCGAAATATATGCAGATTGTTAGTGCAGATTTTATTAGTCAATTTCCACAAATTATTAACATACATCATTCATTTTTACCAGCTTTTATCGGTGCAAATCCTTATCACCGAGCTTTTGAACGGGGTGTAAAAATTATTGGCGCAACGGCTCATTATGCCACTGCTGATTTAGATGCAGGCCCAATTATTGAACAGGATGTGGTGCGAGTTAGTCACCGTGATGAAGTTGATGATTTGGTGAGAAAAGGCAAAGATTTGGAGAGAGTTGTATTAGCAAGAGCGGTGCGATCGCACTTACAAAACCGTGTATTAGTATATGGGAATAGAACAGTAGTCTTTGAGTGATTTTATATCCGAAGGAATCTAAACAGGCAGTTTTAAGCGTCTTCATGATTAATCCTCAATTTCCTCGATAGCGCTTCTAAATCAAAGGTGTAAACCCCGCTCGAAATTAATACCCTTGAGTTTCCAAACATTCAAGCGTCCCGTCTATTACAATTTAGTGATCGCAGTAGAGAAATTTCTGACCGTGCAGGCAAGAAGTTGTAACTGTGCGTTCCGAGTTAAACCTTCAAATGTTAATGATCGGCAATTATCCGATCAACAATTTCCTTCATGCCTGGTGGCTGAAAATTCTTATCACGCATACGAGCTAAGATTAAATCTCTAAACCTTTCATAAGGAATATTTCGCCCAAATCTTCCTACAAAGAGCTTTATAATGTCGCGCCCAGGGAAAATTCTACGCCAAGTGCCATTTTCAAGAGATGTAGTTGCTTTTAAGCGATATTCTCTTTCAAGGTCAGTGAGATGTTTTTCAGAAAGCTCATTTAAAGTCAATTTTTCAATGCGATCATGGCATCGAGCAACTGCTTTTGCAAGTTCAGATCCTACAGATTGGATATTTCGATCAAAACCAAGATCAAGGTTGCTTTTAAGCTGGCGATCTGCGTGCTTAAGCAACTGATGTCTAACCAATTTAGTAATTATCTCAGAAGCGAACTCCATAAGCTGTTTATCAATGTCTTCCTCCGTCGCAACTTCTTTACTTAAGGCATTTATATCTCGGAGAACTTGGAAAATGAAATGTGGTTCGAGGAGATAGTTCTCAATATGATAAACATCCCAACTCATACGATTAGAATTTTCTACTACATCTGACTCATCTGTATCGCGGTCAGTTACGGCGTAAAACTTTGCAGGGATGTAACGCCGCGCATTCTCCAGTACTTCGTAAAGGTCTGCAACTCGCCTTTTGTTACCACCTGATATAAAGTTAACTGTATCTGAAAATTTTGGGAATAGCTGACTAACCATCCAACGGTCAAACTCAGTATTACCTCCACCTTCAAAAATTACAATTTTGGCACCAGGGCGGTAAGCTGCAAGGTCTCCAACGAGATCAATAATTATTCGCTCAACATCTTCATCTGCTTTAACTGCCGTAGCCTGATTTTTACTATCAAAATTGCTAGATGGCTGGATATGAAATACTCGGAAGTCATCACGCTCAACTGCTTCTCTGATAAGAGTGTCAGAATGCGTAACTAACCATAACTGATTTCCTAATGGCTTTCCAAGATTCTTGTGATAGAAAGATGCTAGACCACTTATCAGGCGTGGATTTAGGTGAAGTTCCGGTTCGTCCATTAGAAGTACAGAATTTCGAGGAGCCGTGTTCCGTAAACGCAGATAGCCGTAGAGAACTTCCTTCTCACCAGAACTTAGCTCATTGATATCATGTATGGCACCAGAAATCGTTCGGACAGGAAATAGAAGCTGTCCATCAGCCTGGGGTTGCGCTCCTAGAAACTCTTTACCAGGGAAAAAAGTTGTAAACAGTTCTTTTAATGTATTAGTCAACGTATCAATTTCGCCACCTGTTGTGCTAATCTCTTTCGCAAGAAGTTGACGAATATAGCCTGAAGCCATTTCTGCCTTCAAGTTTAAATATTTGTTTGTGTAGTTGTAGAGTGTATGTTGCCGCAATTGCTGTTCATTCGACTCAAGACTAAGGTTAATTGCGTTAATTTTTTCACGAGCGTAATTTCGACCGGCTCCATGATAATCAATGATGCCAATGTGCTGGGGCTTATAATTACCGAATACAATCTCAAGAATTTGTGATGATTCTATGTATATAGAACAATCAGGCTGTATTACGATACGTCCAACATGATAAGTCTGATTTAAATCCTTAATCAGAGATGGAACTGTCTCTCTGATACCCTTTTCTACAATAGGCGTATATATGCGTTCTTGCATTGCCAGAGATTCTGCATTAGTGAATCCCCCGTGCCCATGTTGAAGTGAGACTCCCTGCCAAATTTGATTTTGTAGTAGACTACTTGCATTATCTTGTAATAGCTTATTTGCCTCATTTAAAAGGTAGTTCTTTTCTTGAGGAGATAATAAAATCTCTACAACGACTTCTAGTGGCTGATTCTTATCTTGAAACAGAGATAAGATATCTTCTTGTCTACTGCTATTAATTTGGAATTCATTGAACCACTGCTGCAACTCATTCTGCTGATAACCTCCATAGACTGACTTTAACAGTCGGATTGCATCCAAAACGCATGACTTTCCACAGCCGTTTGGCCCAGCAATAACAACAACCTCACTTAAGTCTGTAAGTTTAAGACCAGTAATCGCACGAAAATTTTTGATTTCAAGGCTACAAATACGCATTATTTAGCTTTAAGACTAACCCTACCCACGTTCCATTTGAATATACGCTATCAAATTGACATTTGATAATAGAATAGTAAAAATTAAACACTCAATTGGTCACATAAATCGAGTCATCGAAAGATGAATGGCATGAAAGATCGAGCGATCGCACTTTACGAAAATCTCCTCGAACAGCAGGAAAAAGCCCACAACGAAACCTTGGAACAACGTGAGGCTGAAAAGATGTGGATTTACCAAAAGCGCCAAGAACTTGAGCAAGTACAGGATGGGCTGGAAATCATTCTCAGTAAATGCACGATTGTTTAATCACATTCCTTTTGTAACTAATCTCGCCTCATAATAAAGAAAGATTAAGCTGCACTCAGAAAACTCTCAATGAGCCAAACTAGCCTAAATTTAGTTGCAATATCTATCTTTCTCATGACCCTATCAGTACTGCTGGGGCCGTTCTTAAACTTATCACCAGCAGTACCGGCACTTGCTACCTTCACCATCTTAGGCATAGCGACATTAGATAGTTTCAGCTTGCAAGGCAAGGGTGGTACTATCTTTTTGGATTGGATAGCTGGTTTTTCAAGTGAACACCGCGATCGCATCGTCCACCACGAAGCTGGGCATTTCTTAGTTGCTTACCTGTTGGGTATTCCCGTTACCGGCTACACACTCAGCGCTTGGGAAGCCTGGAAACAGGGGCAACCTGGGCAAGGCGGCGTTAGCTTTGATGATGGCGAATTAGCATCTCAACTAGAAGCGGGTAAAATCAGCGCCCAAATGTTAGACCGTTACTGCACCGTTTGGATGGCGGGTATTGCTGCTGAAACCATAGTTTTTAATAATGCTGAGGGTGGATCTGATGATAAAAACAAACTGATAGGAGTCTTGACAATTTTAGGCTTTTCTGAATCAGTTTATCAGCAGAAACTACGGTTTCATGCCCTCCAGGCTAAAACTCTACTGCAAGAAAATTGGTCTAGCTACGAGGCTTTAGTTAGTGCCATGCGACAACGCACTTCGGTAGAAGATTGTCATGCTGAGTTAAGAGTAGGAAGTGGGGAGTGAGTGCAGGCTGGCGAATGATAGATTATACCTTTTAGAATTACAGGCGATCGCACTACTACAATGTCTCAGCTAGTTTTGAAGGTTTGTAGTAAGCACTT
Source organism: Nostoc sp. UIC 10890 (assembly GCF_054786515.1). Classification (NCBI taxonomy): domain Bacteria; kingdom Bacillati; phylum Cyanobacteriota; class Cyanophyceae; order Nostocales; family Nostocaceae; genus Nostoc; species Nostoc sp. UIC 10890. The sequence goes on along the minus strand of NZ_JBSGKF010000001.1, from coordinate 6,967,145 downwards.
TAGTGCTTAGAAAATCAGGACTAAAGTCCTTACTACGAACTTGCTTCTTCAATCAACTCTGGCGCGGAGTGCGGGAGATGGAAAGAGAGTTTCAAATCCAGCTTGTCGCTCGTTTAAGGGTTCTAAAGCATCATTCCAAAGGCTTTCATAATAAAAGAAGGTTACGCCTAAACCGCGTTCTTGAGCAGCACGCACTTGAGATTTAATTTGCTGCATGGGAACTGGGTTATTTCGTAACCCTGTCATAATGCCAATTCCAGTTGGAATTGTTTGTTGCGCTTCCTGAATTTCTGGGCGGGAAATATTTGCCACAAAACTTTGCAGATCGGGACGATAAATTTGCACAATTAACTCGTCCACAATATTTTGTCGCATCCAACTTAGCCAATCTTGCAGGTGAAACTTGTAAGCAAAATCATAGTAATTGGGAGAAACGGAGAAAATTGCCTGGGGTTTTCTCTGCTTTACCGCTTGGTTAAGTTGTACCATGAACGCCGTAATTTTATCTGCCCGCCACTTTATCCATGCCTGATCTTGAGGATTAGTTGGGGGAGGATTCTTAGTTTCTTTGGTGTATAAAGCAACCGTATATTGGTCGTAACCAAACTCGTGAGGCAAACTCATGTGATCGTCAAACTGAATGCCATCGGCATCATATTGGGTAACAGTTTCTAGCACAAGATTGGTGATGAACTGTTGCACTTGGGGATGGAAGGGATTAAGCCACATCACCTCACCCGCTGCACTGATTGAAGTTTGGCTACCATCCCGCTTTTGTGTGAACCAATCTGGATAATTCAGTGCAAGTTCCGAGGTTGGAGGAGCCATGAAACCAAACTCAAACCAGGGAATTACTAGCAATCCTTGGCGATGGGCTTGAGTAATCAGGTCTGCAAGAATATCATGTCCATCTGAACCTTTGTAGACAAAAGGTTGAATACCTGCACGTTGCGCGATCGCACTGGGATACATCACATACCCAGAATTCCATACCACCGGATAAACTGTATTGAAGTTCATCCGCCGCAGTTGAGTTACCGCATCCTGCACTTTGGCGCGATTCTTGAGGGTGTCAAAATCATTAGTAGTCATCCAAACACCGCGAATTTCCTGACGGGGTATCTGTGCGATGGCAGGGGTGAAACTGTCTACCAGTAATACCGTAACAAAGGATATTAAAATGAGAATCGGAAAAAGAGACTTGAGCGCTCGCCGCCAAATTTGAACAATAAAAGATGATTTCATAGATTTGAATGATGCATTAGCTACCCACACACGCCATTGCTCGTTTTTATGATTGAATCTACTAACCATATAGTTTACAAGTATTTATGCTTACTACAGGATTGATGAGTTGGTAGTTGTTCGTTCCCTGCTTATGGAACTTTTGCACCAGAAAAACTAAAGCAGACAAATTAAGATAGTTGACGCAGCTAATAAGCATTTGTGCCCAATAGATATTGGTATGGGGAATTGGGCATTGGGCATTGGGCATTGAAAAGAGGCAGAGGGGAAAACTCTTCTCCCTTTCTCCCTGCTCCCCTGCCCCCCTGCTTCTTCCTCATCCCCCTGATCTTCACATTCCCCCATGCCCTACCTGTGTCACAATAAAGAACTGTAATAAGAAAAATATTGTTAAGGTAATTTAGTGAGTCCAACTGCTCAATCCACGGCAAGTGCGCGTCGCGTAGTATTTCCTTTTACGGCAATAGTGGGCCAGGAAGAAATGAAACTGGCGCTGCTATTGAACGTGATTGACCCCAAAATTGGGGGTGTAATGATCATGGGCGATCGCGGCACCGGGAAATCCACAACTATCCGGGCGCTGGCGGATCTGCTGCCAGAAATTTCTGTGGTTGCCAATGATCCCTTCAGTAGTGATCCTAGCGACCCCGACTTGATGAGCGATGAAGTCCGCCAACTGTTAGAACAAGGGGCGGAAATTCCTGTAGCTCACAAAAAAGTCCAAATGGTAGACCTGCCACTAGGAGCCACAGAAGACCGAGTTTGTGGCACAATCGACATCGAGAAAGCTTTGTCTGAAGGTGTCAAAGCTTTTGAACCGGGACTGCTGGCAAAGGCTAACCGAGGCATTCTGTATGTGGATGAAGTCAACTTACTAGACGACCACCTTGTAGACGTGTTACTCGACTCCGCTGCCAGTGGATGGAACACTGTAGAACGGGAAGGTATTTCTATTCGTCACCCAGCACGTTTCGTTCTTGTGGGTTCTGGAAATCCAGAAGAAGGCGAACTACGCCCCCAACTGCTCGATCGCTTTGGGATGCACGCAGAAATTCACACAGTAAAGGAACCAGCCTTGCGGGTACAAATCGTAGAACAACGGGCAGAATTTGATCAAAATCCCCTAGTATTTCTCGAAAATTACAAACCCCAGCAAGAAGCATTGCAAGAGCAAATTGTCAATGCTCAACAGCTTTTGCCAAAAGTGAACATGGACTATGATCTGCGGGTGAAAATTTCTGAAGTCTGCTCAGAACTGGATGTAGATGGTTTGCGGGGTGACATTGTTAGTAACCGCGCCGCCAAAGCCTTAACAGCTTATGAAGGACGCACTGAAGTTACAGTTGATGATATCCATCGCGTAATTACGCTATGCTTGCGTCACAGACTGCGGAAAGACCCCTTAGAATCGATTGATTCTGGCTATAAAGTCGCCAAAGTTTTTAGCCGCGTCTTTGGCGTTGAACTACCAGAAAGTGATACTGCACAAAAAAACGGCACAGGTCAAAAGTTAGGGGCTAGAGGTTAAAAGTTAGCAGCGGAGCCGGAAACGCTCCGCCTCCGGTGAAGAATTAAGAGTTAAGAGTTTTAAATGGAAAGCTGCTTCATATCTCACAACTTTAATTCCTCAATCAGCAGTGACTATAAATCACAACTTCTAACTCTTAACTCAGCACGGGCTAAACGCCCCGCTATCGCTAACAGCACTCAACACTCAGCACTGAATATGAGATTTTGGTCTTTTTGGTTCAACAGCTTTATTCTATCTAGCCAATACGATCCACCCAGGTTTGTAGAGTTATTGATGCTCTTATTAGCGATCGCTATGCTGGCAATAGGCAGTATTTTACCCGACAGGCCTTATTTAATCTTATGCTTGAGCTTATTAGTTGGGTCATCTATTTCTATCTTAGTGCGGGAAGCGATCGCCCCCTCACCCCAGACACGAATTACCCAACTAACAGCATCTCTATTGCTCATCATCAGCCTCTATGGCTTTGCTGACTTAATCTACACTCTTTAAAATGAGTCATTTGTTATTTGTTATTTGTTATTTGTCCTTTGTTAGTTATAAGCCAATACGCTTGGGTTAAGGTTTATTGGTGTAGGTAATTGGTCTTTGAAGACGCGATAAATCGCGTCTCTACATGAGGGTTTTGTTGCTCATTCTGAACTGTGTTGAGTTATAAACACCAATAAACCAATGACTAATGACCAATGACCAATGACTAATGACCAATGACTAATGACTAATGACCCCATTTTTGCATTTCCACCAATTCTATACACAACTCATTAATTTGCTCTAAATCAGGTTTATGAGGTAGGGCAGATTGTTCGCAAACAATTTCCATTTCGGCAACCAAATCTTCTGCCATTTTCATTACCTGCTCATAAGAATACTCACCCTTTAAAATAGCTTTTAAATCCTCAACATCACCAGCTATTCTTCTATCTACAATCACTTCACCGTGCCGTAATATTTCTACTCCACTGCGTAACAATCTAATGCAGTGCATCCCATGTTTGAGGTCAAAACCCGACTTTCTTTCCATTTCTGCTCTAGCCGGATTTCTATTCTCCTGCCAAGATAAGTAAGCCTTCCATTCTCTTAAAGCTATTTGATAGCTTTGACTTTTCTGAAGCAGACGAATAAAATCTTTACGGCTATTTGTTAACTTTTGGGTATATTCCAAAGTTTCATCGGGTAAAGTATATTGTTTTAAGACTCCTTTAAAATCAATATCTGCTGTCAGCAATTGATATAATTGTTCCGCTTCTTCCAAAAACTCAATTCGTCCTCTGATTAAGTTATAAAGATACTCCAGAAAAGCATTTAGCTCATCTTTGCCCAGAGGTGCTTCGTCTTCTATAGCGAAGTCAGATGGTATCGGTTTTTTTTGCGGTGGTTTTAATAACCACTTACGATGAGTTTCCATCTTTTTGATTTGGGCAAATGCATAACCAGTGTAAGTATGTTTTACCTTTTTACTCAAAAATAACTGTTTATGATTAATTAAATTCTGTCCTACTGTGTTTAAAAAAGGATAGTTATTTAACCAGAGCAATTCTAAAACATTGGGATTTGCACCCGCTAATAACTGGAGGATTTTTCTTAATTCATATATAACTGTGTCTTTGTTACCATCAACGAATGGAAATATCCCCGGTTCATCCCAACCAGTATCTTTTTGTTCTATGCGATCAAATCCCAAGTAGTACCTTTTGGGTGCGATAAATACTCCCCGATAATCCAAGTCTGAATCAGGACGATTTAAACCATAGCCGTGACTACCAGCCAAACCAATTAAAATAGTTCTTTGCTCAACTTCTATTCTTTTCATATCACCTGATTAAAATATAGTCATCCTAACTCATGAGTTAAGCAGGTGGGAAGATAACAATTAGAGTTACTTAGTTTAACAGGAATGCTCCTCAAGGAGATGATGCAACGGTATCCCCTTGAGGAGCAAAACTTGCCAATTCAGTTGTTCCTATACTTTTGCTTTTCTAGAGCAGTAATTATCTAACTATCTAGGATTAAGGTGGCGTCTAGTCCCCCATCCTGGATTGACAATGGCGGCTAAATCTTCTTCAGACAACTTGTTGATTTCACTGTCCAGTTCTGTGATGGTGAAATCATAGCCGCGCTCTTGAGCAATCTTGATAAAGGCTTCTGGATTAGCTGTTGCTTTGAGTTTTTGTTGTAATGCTTGATCTGCTTTTACAGCTTGAAAAAGTCGGGCAGCATTTTGCTGTGTCATGACAATCCATCTCCTGTTTGAAATATCAGGTTTGAATATGGTAATTTAATTCCTGGGGATTCACTAACTTCTGTAAAGATGTAAAGATTTTATAGATTTAGCATCTAATTACAATTTTAAAACAAAGAAGAAAAATGTGTTGATTTTGACAAGAAAGTATAACTTTTAAGTTAATACTTATGTTACTTTTTGATAAAACTCAGCCCTAAGATAGTAGTAATTTTTATCTAAAAAGTATTTATTCTGACTTGTAAAATTTTAGATATGGGAGTTTTCCCCTTGTCACCCCATCTCAAGAGTTTTCTTGTCCTCTTTGCTGACCAGATGCCAATGCCAAATCCAAAAAGCTTATTAAAGCTTGACTTAATGCCTGTTAATAAAATAGTATGTTAGATTGTCTGTCTAATTCCTGCTCGGATCAGGTAGACATATTACAAAGGCTGGCAAAAGCGTCTCTACAGAGATAAAAACCAGCTACCTGTACGGCAACCTCAAGGACAATTCCATGACCTACGCGATTATTGAAACTGGCGGCAAACAAATACGAGTAGAGCCAGGACGGTTTTATGATATTGAACTGCTTGCGATCGAACCAGACGAAAAAGTTACAATAGATTCCGTATTACTCGTGCAGCACGATGGCGAAGTCACCATTGGACAGCCATTAGTAACAGGTGCGACTGTAGAAGGGACTGTACTGCGACATTACAGAGGTCGTAAAGTCCTGGTATACAAAATGAAGCCGAAAAAGAAAACCCGCAAAAAGCGGGGGCATCGTCAGGAAATTACCAGACTTATGATTGACTCCATCACCCTTAACGGTGCAGTGTTTGCTGCCCAAGGTGAAGCGGAGAAGGAAACCCCCGTTGTAGATGAGACTCCTGCCGAAGAAGTTGAAACTGCTGTTGAATAATAATAATTAAGAAGAAGATACAAAAGAGGAAATCATGGCTCATAAGAAAGGAACAGGTAGTACACGCAACGGTCGTGATTCTAATGCCCAACGTCTGGGTGTAAAGCGTTATGGCGGTCAAGTTGTGCGTGCAGGAAACATTCTCGTGCGTCAGCGTGGTACTAAATTCCACCCTGGTAACAACGTCGGTATTGGTAGCGATGACACTCTGTTTGCTCTAATCGACGGTGTTGTAATGTTTGAGAGAAAGGGTAAAACCCGTAAAAAAGTTAGTGTTTATTTACCCATAACTGCTGTTGAAGCTGCTCCTGCTGAGGCAGTAGCAAGCTAGAGTGTGAGGGTGGGCATTATTCCCCACCCTCCTAATTAATTACACTGGCATAATGGCCAAATTTGCATAGATATTACCAAGATATTCCTAAGATTTGCTTAAAATTCCCTTTGTTTCTCTGTTGTTCATAGATTAATATCAGAATCACAAAGGGCAGATATTCTTCAAAACAAAATATTACACTAGGAAATTGGATTGAGTAGCTTGTCGCTGTAGGCATTGCATATCAAGTCTTACTTCGGATGATTGCACTAAATGTTCCAAACTTCAGGATAGCCAGTTAGAGATATGTTTGTTCGGAAACTCTGTCTATTAGGCGATGTGGTCTTCTGGGTCTAGTGATAAAACCATCAGTGGAATGAAGACATTGCTTATGAGGTGTGATGCTTAGGGGAGTGTCAATCACTAGGGTAACTAGAAAGACTTTTATGCAGTTTGCAACTTCAAACTCGAATGCTAAGACACCGAGCAGTCAGCCCATTCTGCATCAGCATGGTCGAGGAACTCAGCCGTTGGGCACACTTCTGAATCTATCAAGTCCACAAGATTTGCTATCAATTCTGCAAGAACTTCGCCAGAACGTTGAAAGCGAAGGACAAGCGACCTTTAACCAGTGGCGATCGCACATTCAGCGTCCTGAGTTTCTTTCTAGTGCCTTGAATTTAGCTGAATATCTAGCTTTACGTCGGCATGATCTTCGCTCCCTCCAAGCTGCACTAATGCCTTGGGGCTTATCCTCATTAGGACGGATTGAAGCACGGGTGATGCCCAATCTTGATGCTGTCATTACCACCTTGGAAGTTATTTGCGGCTCCGAGTCTTCCCAGCACCTTAACCGTCCACCTATCGAGTTCTTTTTTGAGGGCGATCGCTTACTACAACAGCACACCGAAGAATTATTTGGTCAGTCTCCAGATCAGCGTCGGGTCAGGATTATGGTAACACTACCCACTGAGTCCGCCACTGACTACAAGATGGTGCGAGAAATTATACAACGCGGGGCAAACTGTGTGCGAATTAACTGCGCCCATGATACAACCGAATCTTGGGAGCGGATGATCGACCATATCCGTCAAGCAACACAGGAAATGGGAACGTCTTGTAAAGTCATGATGGACTTAGCTGGTGTGAAAATCCGCATAGGACAGGTACTTGCACCACTTCATAAAAAACGGGTATTTAAAGGAGATCATATTCTGTTGTCGCGATGTGAGCCTGAACTCGGAAATGAGTCAGAGACAGGAGAGTTCATCCCATCACCCGTAGAGCATTTCCAAACTTGGTGTACGGTTCCCGAAATTCTCGATTTGTTAACTGTTGACACCCCCGTATATATCGACGATGGCAAAATTCGGACTCGCGTAGTTGACACCCAGTACTCAGTACCCGATGGACAACCGAGACTTTTACTACAAGTGACTCATGCTAGCCCGAAAGGAGTTAAACTCAGACCTGGAAAGGGATTGAATTTCCCAGAAACAGTTTTACCTCTTAGCCCACTGACTGAAAAAGATTTATCCGACCTAGATTTTGTCGCCACCCACGCAGATATTATTGGTTACTCTTTTGTACAACATCCTGCCGATATTGAGTTACTTCAACAAGAATTGGACAAGCGCTCTGAGGGACGGTTAAGCCGACCGGCGATCGTGGCAAAAATTGAAACAGCGATCGCTGTTTCCAATCTGCCAGAATTAATCATCTACGCAGCGGGGAAGCAATCATTTGGTGTCATGATCGCCAGAGGTGATTTAGCCGTTGAAATTGGATACCAGCGTTTAGCAGAGATCCAGGAAGAAATTCTCTGGCTTTGCGAAGCGGCTCATGTTCCTGTTATTTGGGCAACTCAAGTACTAGAGAGTTTGGTAAAAGATGGCACACCTTCGCGGGGAGAGATGACGGACGCCGCAATGGCTGAACGTGCTGAGTGTGTGATGTTAAATAAAGGGCCGTTTATTTCGGAAGCGATCGCCATTCTGGATGATGTTCTAACACGCATGGAAGCCCATCAATTGAAAAAAACGCCACAGTTACGAGCGCTTCATTCGTGGTAATTTTTTAACCTGAACTCATTTTTCATCGACGGACACATATACCGTCGCTTCGCTCCATTTTTCCTACTCAAGCTATGTGAGACAGCAGTATTATCTTAATGATCGCTAGCGGACTGTAAATCTATGAGTCTGATTCTTCGCAAACACACACTATCCCGTCGTCAGTTACTGCAAGTATCTGGACTTTCAGGGGTAAGCTTTCTTCTAGGTGGCTGTGGGACAAATTTGTTTTCAGATAATGTACGGCAAATCTCTGAGCCACTAAACCAAAGTCTTGAAGCACTCCTGCTAACTCAAAAACCCATACCTGAATTTCCTGTCAGCGCCATAGAAGCAGACAAATTGCTGATTAATACCTTTGACTTCACTCCGCAAATTGATCCGGCACAGTTTCGCTTAATAATTGATGGTGAGGTCAATAATGCAATGCAGTTGAGTATGACAGATATTCAAAAACTTCCCTTGACTTCAATGGTGATTCGCCATGTCTGTGTTGAAGGCTGGGCTGCGATCGTTCAATGGGGAGGTGTGCGATTACGAGATTTAGTAGCGCTGGTACAGCCTAAGTCAAATGTCCGCTATGTCTATTTCAAATCTGCTGATGGCTATTATGAAAGCTGGGATATTGCCTCTGTTATACATCCTCAAACTCTCATGGCTTATCAAAAGAATGGACAACCCTTATCAGTTGATAATGGTGCGCCTATGCGCCTAGCATCTCCAATTAAACTAGGTTACAAGCAAAGCAAGTGGGTAACTCAAATTACATTCGTCAGCAATTTGTTACCTACTAAAGGCTATTGGGAAGATCAGGGCTATGAGTGGTTTGCAGGGCTATAGGGTAGGTAAAAAGCTAATCTATATCGGGTTCAACGCCTAGCGATGTCTAGCGACAAGCCACTTCGTGTCTACGCAATTGTGCAATCAACCGTTCAGCCCGTTGTCTTTCTTGTTCAGCCCGTTGACTTTCTTGTTCTGTAGAAGTCAATACCCAGCACCCTGTCCAATCATACCACCGTAGCCAGGGCTGTTCTACATCTTGATAGCGTCCATACCACACACCCAATTCCTGATGATGAAACTTTCAGTTCTATTATGATTCAATTGTTTTTGAGTAACTCAACACCTTGCAGAACGAGGCAGCATAAATTTCTCGCCCTCTGCCGCAAATTTACCACGAACCATCAGCACAGTTTCATCAAAAGTATGGGGGAATGATTGCACATCTTTGACATCAAGAAGTTCTGGACTAAAGTAAATCACTACTTCTTCGATGGGTTGAGTTATCTTACTCAGAATATTTTTCAAAGAGCATATCTGCGTTGTCACTAGATCAAAAAGATGAAGTTGGGTATCTTCTATCTCACATTCCGCACTTCAACTTGAAGTACAAAGAGATTACGTCAAGAGAAAAGCAAAAAAATCAGGATGATTAAGACTCGTAGTACTGAACGAATCTACAGCATGAAAATAAATAATCAAACACAATATATTTGATGGTTATGTAAGCACTAAAAATTTGAAGAGCAATTATTGTTTCTTCGATGTTGATAAATTTTTCTTCGCTTTCCAAAAATTGTCCACTTTAAGAAACCAGATAATATTTTAGACAAGATGATGGCAGACAATTCAGAATAAAACTACGTTCTGATGTTAAATTAACAATTTGATTAACACCATTTAAAGTCAAAAGATGAATTCCTTGAAAACATTGAAATACCCATCTTAATGTCGGAGAAATCGTTAACTGACCTAGTTGATTTTTGATTCCGATCTTGATTCTTTTTAAGCTATTCCTCAGTTCCCTTTGTCCGAGATTATAAACTAACAAGCACAAAGACATTAAAAATAACATCGTCTCGATTCTTTCAGGGTTTTCTACAAAGAAACTATCGGCAAAAAATAAAGGGTCTTTCAGAAATCTGAACCCTCTCTCATATCATGTCCGGATAATCACTTATGATAAAAGAGGTGAGTGCAAAGATGACCAATGCCGAAACGAATTAGTGTAGCCACACATCTAAGTATTGAAGAGCTAGAACAACGTTACCGTCAGGCTAAAGACGGCATAGAAAGCCGTCAGTACCAGATTATTTGGTTAGTAGCCCAAGGCAAAAAAACGGAAGAAATCGAGGAAATAACGGGCTACAGCAGAACCTGGATATACGCATTAGTAAAAAGATACAACGAGTTAGGAGTGCAAGGATTAGGCGATCGCAGAGTATTCAACCAAGGTACACAGCCACTAGTGGATGATATCGAGCAGGCACAGTTATGGCAAGCGTTACAAGAAAAAGCACCGGATGGAGGATTATGGAATGGCAGGAAGGTGGCAGATTGGTTAAGTGAAGTAACAGGAACTCATATTAGCAGACAGAGGGGATGGGAAATATTGCGGCAGATGACATTTAGGCTCAGAGTACCCCGTCCGTCTCACACAAAAAGTGATCCTTTTGAGCAAGAAGTCTGGAAAAAAAAATAGCTACAGAAGTAGAAGAACTTCAAGCCAACTACCCAGATGCGGAAATTCAGTTGTGGTGCGAAGATGAACATCGCTTGGGACTCAAACCAGTTTTGCGACGAGTTTACGTCCCAGAAGGAGAAACACCAATTGCTGATGTAAATTGGCGGTTTAAATGGCTCTGGTTGTATGCTTTTGTACATCCGAAAACAGGAGTTACTTATTGGTGGATTCTTCCTTATGTCAATACAGAGCTATTTAACAAGGTTTTAGCGGATTTTGCTCAAGAATTTGGTTTAGGTGCTGATAAACGTATTTTGTTAGCTGTTGACCAAGCAGGATGGCATACCAGCAAGGGTTTGGAGATTCCTGAAGGGCTGCACTTAATCTTTTTGCCATCTCACTCACCCGAATTACAGCCCGCAGAAAGGCTGTGGACTTTGGTTGACGAACCAATTGCTAATCGCTCTTTTGAGACACTCAATGATTTAGAGAATGTCTTGTTTCATCGGTGTCAATCTTTACTCCAACAGACAGAGTTAATTCGTGGCTTAACTGGTTTTCATTGGTGGCTTCAAATTGGTGTTTAATCGTAAGTCATTACCCGGACATGATATCACAAGACTGTTGATTTTTATAATTTGTCAGAATTTCTTCTGGTTTTAACTTATCATCGTCAACTAAGTTTGTCGCTAAAATAAATCTTCCCGCTTCTTTTCTGATTATTTCTATCTCTTCTGGCTTTTGATAATCCACTCCCTCTATTTTGTAAATAGTTTTACTATCTTTTGATTGACTTTTAATAACCTTAACTTCTTTAATTTCAAATAGTGTCAATTTTTTGTTTACGCTTTTTAATTTATATCGAGCTTGTTCTGGACTCTCAAAATCTTCTTTGTTTATTTACTTGAGCAGCTTTTCAACTTTGGCTTTTTCCGTTTTTACCTTTTTTTCTAGCTTCTTTAAATCACTTTCTTGTCTTTTTTTACTTTCTACTATTAGCCAATTTTGTTTGATTCCACCGTAATTTACTATTTCCGATTTCCAGTTGTATCCGTCTAAATTTAAGGCTGCTCTTTTTGTCCTTTCTTCGGAATCTATCTCTTCTATCTCTACCGACTGAACTAATTCCTTCGCTCTTTTTATTGTCATCGGTACTCTACTTATCCATTTGAGATGTTCGATTAATTGGAGATTTCCTTGACTATACAATGCACTATCACAGACCATGATACTATCAAAGTTTATTTGCTTTTTAAACTCTACTAATATTTTTCCAAACACGGCTTTGTCCGCTTCATTTCCATCTCCTGCTCTCATTAATAATGGTATATCTCCATCACTACTTGTTATTAAATCTAATACACATTGTTTCAAGTCTGCTCTATGGTCGCGCGAATATCCTTTGGTAATAATTATTGGTCTTTGTTTGATCATTTCTAGCTCTTTATCTTGATTATCTTCATTTTTATATTCCCCATGAAGGTGAAATGATGTCGCATCTAAATGAGAATATTTTGTTTCTATCTTAAATTTATTAATCACAGATAAGACAATTTCTATAAATAGGTTATTCAATCCATATTTATATAATTTATCCATAACTCTTCCCAGTTTATCATCATTTATATAATCGCTTTTTATTCCTTCTGCCAATAATACTTCGATTCCTTTATCTTCAAAAAATTGACTAAATAAATATAAAGGTCTTGATGCAAATCCTAATCCGTTGAGCAAAATAGCTTTTACTAATATTCCTGATGAAATTTTTTCCCGAACATCTATTCCTAATTTGGAGTTGATTATTTCAACTATTCCTATTTCATCAATTAGTCCAGCTACTATTCCTAAGTGATCTATATTTTTAATTTTTGTTTCTGAGGTTGGAGACAATTTTTCTACCTCTAAAATATTTTTGATTTTTTTGATTGTCTCACTTTTTCGACTGGTAGCTTCTAAGTATTTTTACTCAGGTATATCCGAGAATAACTCTGTAGTGCTTTATGCTACTTTTGAAGTGCGGAATGTGGGTTAAAATGCGAACCTGTTGTTTAACTTCTCTAAGTATATAATCAGCCATTTTCTTACTGCACCTTATTAAGAATTGCACGAACTACACCACTTTTACCGCGACAAGCTAGAAAAAATACATCACCTGTTAAAGTGCCATCTTTTTTTAAGTCAGAGACAATCTGACTTAAATCATGACCCATATATCCAGTAATTACTGCAATCAAGTTACAGTTGCTTATTTGTGCCTGTACGTTACTGCGACTTATATATACTTCACTTGAAGGCGCAACCTCAACACAATTTTGTAACCCATAATTTTCGCACAATTCACGGATGACCTCTCGTCGAGTTGCTTGGTGGCCACCGACCAACGCAAGACGTATGGATGCCAAGTTTTGGGTTCTTGATACTATGTTTTTATCTGAAGCTACTTGTATCTCCAGCTTAGTAGCCTCAGCACGACGTTGTTGGCAATACTCAACAAGCTCATTTGCTGAATCCGAGTTAAGACAGAGTAATGCACGTTTTAAATCTTGAAAAAAAGGCGCTTCGACTTCTTCTTGACGTAATGCGTTATCTATTTCTGAAATAGCTAAACCAAAATAGTCATTTGCTAAACTTTGGCGTAAAGTGGGTTGCAAATTGATATATACTTCCAGTCCTTCAAGCAATTCAAAATACTGGAGAGTGCTGATTTTTTGTTGTATTGCAAAATTTCTTAAAATATCTAGTTCTTTGTTTAAATCTTCCCACTTTCTTACATTAGCAAGCCAGTCTAGCCAGTCAGCATAAGCATTGATCATTCCTGACGTGTTCTGTAACTGCTTCCACAAATCTAATCTGTCTTTTAATATTTCTTCTGCCTCTAATAAATCCCGCAGATATACTCCAGCAAAATTTACATAAGACTCATAATAACTAACTTTATCTTCATCAGAAATATCACCAAAACCATCAAGATTAGCAACTCTAGCCATTAAAGCGCGGTCTGACAATGTTAATTGTTCATAAGCTGTTTCTAGCAGTATTTGATATACCTCCCCTGCTTTAACTGGATCGCCAACTGTAGCCCATAATTTTGCTAAAGGTAGCAGAATTTGAACTCTACGTTCACCCCCTTGCCATGCTTTTTCTAGGAATTCACTAGCTTGTGTTTTCTGCCCTAAGTTATAAAGAGCAGCACCACGCAACCCTGCCAATGCTGGTGACAGTTCAGAAATTACACTTGGTAATAATTCAATTACTTCTTGGAAACGTTGAATATTTAAAAGTAGTTCTGCATAACGTTGTTGCAACTCTTCTGTCTTTTCGGTAATTGATTGATATATTTGTAAAGCATATTCAGGATTATCAATTGATACGTAAGAATCAGCTAAAGCAAGTAGTACATTAATAGCTTTGGGATATTTATCTTTGAGTTTCTCAAGTTGGGAAATACGTTCACCTGGTTCAATTTCTAATAACTGCGTCAATTGTTCGTTGAGTGTAGCTCCTTCTATTGTTGGTAGTGGTTCTTGAGAGATTAAGGACAAATGCAACAGTTTTCGTACTCTGTTGGCTTGGCGTAACCGCTCTAATTCGGGTAAGAATTCTTGTGCTAATGCTTGAACAGAACGTAATAATTCTTGTTCTTTTGTTTGTTGATAATGCTGGAGATGAGCAGTTACCAACTGCTCTACCAACCTTCCAGAAACAGGTAAAGCAAGAATACTATTATATTTAACTTGACAAAGTTTTATTAATTGCTCATGCTGTTCTGTCTTGGCGTAAAGTGCAATTAATGTTTGGAGAGCATTGCTATCATTAAAATCAGCTTGCCGAAGTAGATGATCTTCAACTTCAATGAGCCGTCCAGCAGAAATTTTTTGTTCGAGGGTATTTTGATTAATTTCTTGTACTGAACTTGTAGAATTTACATGATCGTTATTTAATTTTTTGATGGCTTTACGAAATAGAATTTGCCATGATTTAAAGTCTTTTAAAGTTGCTTCTTTTGTGACAAGACTAGCATTGTTTGAAACCTTGATACGGGCTTCTATTTTTTGCATTACGCTATCAAGGCTGTTGACTGTGGAAGTAACATAAAAAAAGTGGGTATAATCGTCATGATATGATGATCTTGGATTAGTAACTTTAAATTCAGCTTGCCTGAGTTCCCGATGAATTTCTACTGCTTGAGTTTGCCCATTACACCGCAAACGCAATCCAACTTGGTCAGCGTTTCCCAATTTTGCCTCAATTTGATATCCAAACGTCATGACAGTAGTAATCCTTGTTCAAAATGCTGTACACATATATTCCGTAATTCAGCAATACTCCGTTCGTCATGATTGTATGTGAAGAGTTCAAAATTTTGATTAACTCCCCCATCAGTTAAATTTAGTGAACCGTTAATAGCACCGTAACGACCAACGTATGCTTTGGTATGGAGTTTGGAAAGTACCCTTACCTGAATGCGATCGCTCTTGTTGCTGAGTTGTCTTAATATTGGATGATATTCTTTATCACTACCTACTGTGATGTACACTTTACCCCCATTGGCGGCCATTTGATGCAGAATGTCAAACAGGTGTAATGCTTCTTGTTTTGTCTCTACAATTTCCCCAAAAGAGACATAGTAGGGTTTTTTTAAACGTAAATTTGTTACCCAAGGTGAGACAATCCAAAACTCGTAACTGCCCTCTAATTGTGATGCTAAAATCTCATTGAGCAGAAAGTTGTAAATCATTGCCTGACCACTGAGTTGCAATTGAGTTAATTGCTTTGTCACTGGCGGAACCTCACTTTATAGGACGAACTGTTACTTGAATTACAGGTACTTCGTTTGGTCTTAAATCGTTAGGGTAGATGGTTTGAATATCAGTAATCATTGGGTAAACCATACCGGTATCTGTGTCGATGCCTGCGTCCGTCAAGTAGCTAATTGTGGCACAGAGGGACGTAAGATTATCGGTTTTTACCCGTAAATAAATCGTTTGACAGCCATTTTCCAGCAAGGAACTCATTCTGTCACAGATGCTAGCACCGCTTACAGTGCCATCTAATTCTAGGGTTTGAGGAGTGCGAACCTGATTTAACCATTCCGTCAGTAAAGGACGGTTCAGCAGATGACGGCTTAAACCTGGTGATTCGATGTCGCCACTGCGGTCGTCTAAGCAACTAGAGCAGTTGCAGCGACAATTTAAAAGCATCCGGCGTTCTACCCCTGCTTCAAATGCTTTACGTGCTTCAGGTAACGAAGCACCATATTCGGCTTCGTAAATTTCAAGTAAACGTGTTAACTCTGGATAGGGCGGTGGTTGTTTGTCACGCCTAGCTTTAACTACTTTGCGGTAAAGTAGCGCCGATGCTTCAGTAAATGTAGGGTCACGTCCTAACTGTTCAGCACATGAGGGAAGAAACTCGTGGTTAATTTCCCGAAAAATACGCCAGTTAACCAGAGGTGTATCGCCTAGTTGCTGAATGTAGTCGGGAATAAAAACCCGTAGTAAAGCTTTGAGTTGAGTTTGGCGCATAGGTATACCTAGTTGTTGGCGTACCTGTGCCATTAACTCTTCTATTTTCTTTTGGCGATCGCTAGATTTACCTGCTGCTATAATTTCACTTACCCTAATTAGATAGAGAATCTTTTTTGGAATAGCGATTATGGATATCTAAGTGTGACGTTTGGAGTCGGACAATCCCAACGGAGATCACAAATAGCACAATCTTGTTCGCTAATTTTTCCTGAAACTGCTGGATTCCATTGATCATTGCAACGTGCTTTCTCAATCTCTAGTACAGTTTTTGCAAACTCATTTACTGCACCATCAATCTCACTCTGTTTAATGCTGACTTCTAACAGAGCATTAACTGGGCGTTGAGTTGGGCAAGTATCACCATCAAGCTCATTAAGAAAATATAAAATAGCTTTTCGAGGAAAAACACCATGTTTTAACTCATAAAGTTTGGCATAAACCCGCATTTGGAATTTATAGTTTTCTAGGTCTTGGCGATTGATATTCAAAAAACTACTGCCTTTGTAATCCCACATTTCACAGTGTGCAGGGTTGTCTATTGCGTTAGGTGTATCTACTAAAAGGTCAACAACACCATGAAGAATATGAGTAGTACGATCTGCCTGCAACCGATGCTCTGTATCTTTAACTCGTTTGTAAAGTTCCGGCCCTTCAAGAGCATTAAAGTATTGAAGTAGTTTTACAGCCTTTAGTCGAATATCTTGGGTTATTGCTTGAATTCCTTGACTTTTTAAGCCATTTTCAACCTCAATAAAATACTTGACAATATCACTTGGAGGTACTAATAATTTTTTTGCTTTTTCTGCCTGTTTAAGCTCATCAAAGTAATCATTAATTTCGTCATTGCTTAGGATGTTTCCATTGTCTGGTAGAGTACCTTTCGTTAAAGGGTTTATCTTTCCATTAAAATGAGCATGACAGCGATCTAAAACTTGGTGAATAATAGTACCAAAGTAAGTCTGCGTTTGATAAGCTGGTGCATATTTATGGACATTAAAAGCACCATATTGACGAGCGCATCGTCTAAATGCGACTATATCTTGAGTTACGCTATAACGACGCTTTATATTTGGTGCTTTGGGTGAAGAAATTGAAACACCTTGAAAGGGTTTTACTCTATCTATAACCATAATCTTTTCTTTATATTTTTAAAGCGAATGTGTTACGCTGAAATTCCTGATGATTCCGATTAGGTACAGAAATATGGTTTTTAATCTGGTCTTTTGTGCCGATTAAAATCAAGCCATTCTGTGCGCGTGAATAAGCTACATAAAGCAACCGGATATCATCTTCTATAGCTAAATCTTCTGGGTTTCTAGTATCTCTTGGATAAAGAACTTGTCGAAAGGGAGCTAAGGTTTGCTCAAGCATTTGTGCTGCTCCAACTTTTCCTTCTCTACCTAACTTCATCACAACAAATACAAAAGGAAACTCTAAGCCTTTTGACTGATGAATTGTCATAATGGGTAAATATCCTGGAGGAAAAATAATCTCATCATCTTCATCATCATCAATACCCGTTTCAATTAAGTAGCCAATTAACATATTATATAATCTATTAAGAAAACTATCATCTGTGTAATTTCCATTAATATTAGATTGTAAAACATCTAAGTTAAAACTGTTATAACCTTCAAAAAGACGAGTAACTTTAGCAAGACGTAAGTTTTTTATCGGATCTTGTTTCCATGTCTTAAATGGTTCCCTAGAAAGAATGCGATAAATAATTTCTAATAAATTTAGTTTCAGGAATCTACCTTGATCCATCTTATTTAGGCTATTTGCACATATTTTTGGCAATTCTGCATTGCTCTTGTTTAAGTAATCATCGAGTAATTTTGTAGGGATGCTATGGTCATTTCTTACTCTATCGAGAGTATTGAACCATTGCTGAATTGTTGTAATCCAGGAAAAAGGTTTGCCCTGCGGATCTTTTTTCACCTGAAAAGTGCGATTTGAGTCAATCACTTGAATCAGTGCCGCCAGTAAACACTGAACTTCTTCACTTTCCATAAAAGACTTTGACCGAGGATTATAGATAGGAATTCCATATTGCTGAAATGCTGCAATAAATTGACCAGCGTTTTGTTGCGAATCTTTGGCACTTCTTAGCAGCAAAACACATTGACTTAGGTCAGAGATAATTTTATCACCTATCAAATGGTTAGTTATAAATTCAGCAACTGTATTGGCTAAATCACCTACTTTCTTTGTTTGAATCCAAGAAACGGCAGGATAAGCACCAGCGATAGATGAAGCACTTTTGACTGGTTCTTTACCAGGAGCGCGAACTCCTGGCTGTGTCATTTCTGGAAATGAGGTAATGTAGTGGTTAAAAAAATTGACAATCTCAGGATGAGAACGGTAGTTGTTATCAAGCTGAATTTGATGAGGAGATTGATTAAATTTAGCCATACAAGCTTGATCAAAATTCACCATACAGGTGACATTTCCACCTCGAAAACGATATAAAGCTTGATCGTCATCGCCGACTACTGTGATATTGTGTGGTGATCGATTAGCTAGGGCTAAGTAAATTTGCTCTTGAATCGGGTTAGTATCTTGGTATTCATCAACTAATACGTATAGCAAAGGAGGATTCTGGTCGCTTCCCTGTAAAAAATTGTGTCCTACATCAGAGGTGGTGAAGTTAAGAAAACACTCTTGAAGATGAGCGAAGTCACAACGATATTTATCCTTTAGAGCTTGAGCATACTGCTGATAAAATTTTGCTAAAATTGCCCAATATCCGCCAGCATTGAGCATTAATTGTATATCAACGTAGTCTTCTACAATGTGGTTAAAAAGTGTGACTGCTGCCTTAGCACGTAGCCATTTTCTGGGAGGATATTTTTTGTCATACCAATAGCGCACAGCATAATCAAAATGTTGCCAAAAAGCTAAATCCTGATAATCTGAAATATCAGTATACTGATAGGTAAATAAATCCTGTTCGACTTGATTAAGAAGGCGAACATTCTGATAATCTGGATGACGATATTCTTGAAGAATATCATTACATAAACTATGCAATGTTCCAATTCTAATATCAGCTAAATCCACATCTTTCAGATTAAGCTCTGCATTTTGTAGTGCCGCTAGGTACGTTGCCAACCGATCTTGAAGGTTACGTGCCGCTTTATCAGTAAACGTAGTTAAGAGAATGGAGCCTGGGTCAACACCATCTACACAGAGCAATTTTAAAGTTCGTGTTACTAGCACCTCACTCTTGCCAGATCCAGGCCCCGCTAGAAGCCACAAAGGCCCATCGCCATACTTTACAGCTTCTTTCTGTTTTTCATCTAGGTCATAGCCACGAGCTGTGGCTTGAACTAGACACTGGTGAAAGGTTGTTAAATCAATCATTCTCTACCTTTATTAACTGTCTTCACTTTTTCTCCGACCCATATTTGAACGGGCTATCTGGCGTTGCTCAAGAAGTTCATCATGTAGCAAATTGTGCTGCTCAGAGTCTTGCCAATCCCTAATCAATCGCTTTAGTGCCACGTTAACCATGTCTTGTAGGCTTGGGGCATTACTAATTTGATGAGGAGCAAGCGATCGCTCGAATGAATGCTTAATTTGCTACAACTGGGCATAAATTTCATTTGGAATCCCTGCTTAATAAGGCAATGGTTTCAATAGCGCTATGTAACTGACCCTAGCATATATACTACATACAGCTAATAGTACCATGTATGCTTGTATGCAAGTTTGGCAGACAATGAAATTGAACTAGAAAAACAATGTTTGAACTCGTTATAAAAGGCGTTCCCGTACAGCGCGGTTCTCTAGGTGAACAAATAAGTTATGTTGCCAGTATTACTTTTGCTGATGTTGTTCGACTGTTAAATGACGGTCATCTTTATATCCCAAACATTGCGGAGTTGCCAGACTTTGCTCAACGTAAACTTAACCAGACGCGAGTTAAGGCGATCGCTCGGTATATTCTGGAGACTTATCAAAATGGAACTACGTTTTTCCCGCCGATTTGCGTTAACGTTCAGCCATCGCCAACTTACAGAGATGGCAATATCTACCTTCCTTACCATTCGGTTAGTTTGCGTTTAACCGACGGTCAGCATCGATGCTATGGTATTCGCCAAGCATTGCAAGACATACAGGCACAAGAGTCGGAGTATGCCATTATCCTTTCACAATTAGAAATTGGCGTATTGATATATGCAGGACTGTCATTAGAAGAGGAACGCCAAGCTTTCCGCGACCAAAATCTATTAGTCCAAAGACCAAGTGTGTCGCTATCCCATGCCTTTGACAAGCGATCGCCCACGGTTTTAATCGCCAAGGACTTGATCTGCCGAGTTCCTCAGTTCCGTGACAATGTGGAGACGGTGGAAAACGGCTTAGGTAAGCACAATCCCAAGTTACTTACCTTATCAACCTTAGTCACCGCTACTCAACGCATGTTCCCCAATTTAAAATCTCAAACCGATTTGGAATCTCTGATTGATTGGGCGACAACATTCTGGGCAGCAACCGC
Organism: Nostoc sp. UIC 10890; assembly: GCF_054786515.1. Taxonomy (NCBI): domain Bacteria; kingdom Bacillati; phylum Cyanobacteriota; class Cyanophyceae; order Nostocales; family Nostocaceae; genus Nostoc; species Nostoc sp. UIC 10890. The sequence goes on along the minus strand of NZ_JBSGKF010000001.1, from coordinate 6,946,345 downwards.
AAGCATTATCCCTAACGATCCTTGGAGGATTATGAATAAACAGGAACGCGCTACTCAAAGACATGAGTTACTAGCGGTTAGTGCTGTCGTTTTTCAAGCCTTGGGTATGTTAGCTCATGATTTGTTAGTAGAAAGAGTTCCGGCAGAAGATTTGGTTAAATGGTTGAGTGGACTGCAACAAATAGACTGGCAGAGGGACTCCCAGTTGTGGCGAGAACGAGGAGTAACCCAAGTTGGTGCAAGTGGAGAACCAATCATTTCCAACACAAAGACAACTGTTGATGCTTGCAATCGGGTCTTGCGTGAATTTGTCGGTATTATTTCGATGAGCAATGTATCGTGAAGGGGTCAAGTATCTCCCGAAGTCCGCGCAGTTATTGAAGACAACCTATTCTTACCTCTTGATTCCTCATCCAGCTAAATACTCCCGTAGCGCACGTAGCATACTTGCACTACCTTTACTGTTAACTAAAAGAATCGGTGCAAGATGCGATGGACGATTCGCTTCAATAAAACCTGTGGCTGCATGTTTAGCACTAGCCGTCACCATCACAACAATGTCAGAATTTCTCACCCACTGACGCAGCCGATCGTTACCTCCCTTGTCATGACTGAGATAAACTGTCACTTCTTTACAAGCTGCTTCTAAAATACTTTTTACTCTGATTGCTGCGGTTTCTGTAAGAGTGTAAATAAGAACAGATTTACTCTTGAGTTTTTGAAAAATATTCGCCTCAACTTCTAGATTTTGCTCGACTAAACTCGCTGGTTCGTCAAGCAAATCTGGAAGCGATTCTCCTAAGTGTAAATCTTTTACCAAAGCGCGAAAGATTCCCCTTTGCACTTCATCAATACGTTCTGTAAAACGGCGTAGAGTTTCAGCCGCAGCAAATAGAAGTTGTTCGCGCTTTTCTAGGACTGGGCAGGGATATGATATTAGTACATCAATTAAATCAAGCATCCAATCAACTTTTTTGGGTGAGGCGAACCTGTCCCAAAGCTCCAAAGCATAGTCTACAATCTCTGTATATTTTGCTGTATTAACTCCCAAAGTTAAAATAGCGATCGCTAAATCATTGAACAAAACCAAATCAACATCCCCACCCTCTGTACTCAGGACTAGCAGTTCTAGCAATGAGTAATAAAGGCTGAGAAACTCGCTACGGGGAAATTGCTCATCTTTCTGAAAAAATCCTAGCAAGTAAGGAAGCGCATCGTGCAGGATAGACTCAGCTGTTGAGCCTACTTTACTTAACAATTCGTCAAATTCTGCCACCGCCTGTGGTTGCATCAGCAAGCTAGTGACATCCCACTCGGCAGAACCCTGGCGTGCAGTGTATAACGCTCGTTCCCAGGTTGGCTTTTTATCAAGTTGCGATAACCACTCCAACCAATTCGTTGGGACAGATAAAGCTGTTGGGGTGTCTTTTGTTGTACCTTCCTGGCTTCCCCGCAGTTGAGTAAGAAAATCTTGGTTCCAACGTACCTTTAGCAAGGCTGTTTGCTCGTCAGCAGTCAACTCGTCAAAGGCTTGCAATACAGCTTTTTCCACCGCCAAAGTTTGCAACTCGTAGGCGCATTGAAGGAGCAAGCGAACTTTCTCTTTCGACGACGGAGCATTACAAAGCAATGAAAATGCTTGGTCGAAGTCTCCGTTTTTGGATAGCTGTTCGGCTTGTTGCAGGGGGTCGCCTTCGCTGTTCGGGGTAGCATCTTTTAGCAGTGCAGCTAACCTTTGCAAATAGCTGCGGTGAGTTTCTTCAACTTCCGCAATTGCTAACAGTTCATCCCGGAGAGCAGGTTTTGCTGGTTTTCCACCCACCGCCAGCAGCATAAATAATTTCAATACTTCCGGGATTTTACTACCTGCACGGACAGCAAAAAGATTCTTGTAACGGGGAAAAACTACTTCTTGGAAATAAGCTACAGCACTGCCGGGGGCGTTATTGTCCTCAAAATGTTGCAGTTTAGTGCGGTATACTGCCTTCAGCAGAGCTTGGGTAACGGCGAAGGGGCGGCGAACCTGCAAAAGATTGCCTAGTTCCGGGAGGGTAAGCAACTCATTCCATTGCTCTAGTTCTGCTAAGAGTTGCACCCGCAGAAACAGCAGATTCAGCGCATCCAGACGATGCTGGTCTACAAGGTATTGTAGTGAGTTTTCCGCAGCAATGCGATCGCCTGCTTGCAGCGCCATGTAAAAATCCCGCAGTACGCGACCTGTGGGACGGGGAATATCTGCGACCCGTTTCACCCGTCTCTCACTCACTTGGCGCATCCGCTCTAGTGCTTCCCAAACATCCGTCGCTTGTCCGCACAGTTTGACCGCAGCACCTCCAGTAAATTTGTAAACTGCTAATTCTATAGGGTCTTGGGGGTTTAGTTGCGCTCTTTGTCCGCGAAATGTCGAATATGTGGGGCCAACAAACGCCATTAATTCTTCACTCAAACGGCGTAATTGGCGTTCCGAAAGGGCGATGGCGTACCAATCTACACTCTCGGAACGCCAGCAGGGAAGAATTGTTGGCTGAGGTTCGCCTTTGGTCAACAACTCGACCCAAGGACGGATTTTGGCTTGTTTTCCTTCGCCACGTTCAATCTTGCCAAGGTCAAATTTGTTGTCAGTGCCAAAAAACTGTTCTAGGAAGTGGCGGATATCTGCATTGCTAGCATTAGTCATCGCTTTTGAATGATCAAGTCTGACTTTTTTAATTACGAATTACGAATTACGAATTACGAATTACCAATTACACCCCATCGGTTAGTAAAAATCAACTGTTGTTGGGCGATCGCTTCTGGGGATGTTTCATAAGTTACAACTTCCTCATTGACTGTAATGCCGTTGTAGGTGAAGTTCATCGAACCTGCAAGATAATACCCATCTCCCAGGATACCTTTTGCGTGGAGTTCTTCGGTAATGTGGAATCGCACGGGAACGTCCTGATAGTCAGTTTTGCCTTTGATTTGTTCAATAAATCTGTGGTTGTGAGAGTCGGGACGGGTAGCAATGTGTACAGTCGTTCCCCGTTCGGCTAGGGTGGCGAGGACTTGGGAGAGGCGAATGCGGGAACGACTCCATGAGGGTTCTAAGCACAGGAAGGTGTTGGCGGTGTTATCGATAACGGGGATGTCAGATATCCACGGTGAAACAAGCCAAATGTATTGGCTGGGGGTGATAAGTTCGGCGACGAAGATTGTTTGGAGTAAGTCAGGGATTTGGCGGGAACTTAGGCGGGAGTGAATATAGCGGGATGACATTTCTTCTTATTCTTGACGTGGATCTGACTGGGGCGGATGCCAACCCGCTTCTACCCAAAAACGACGAGCAACTTGAATCGAAGGCTCATCCCGACGTTCATCATTGAAGTCAAAACGATGGCTAGTAGCTCTCCCTGTAAAAGTTATACCTACAATTTTTGTCCCGTCTTTTGTCCAAATAAAATGCTCAGACCATTGTTGCTGACGGGGATGAAATAGAGGCACTTGTTTTTCAGTTTTTGGATCAGTACCTACAATAAAATTATAGTGACGCTCATTACAGCCATAACAAGCTAATGCCAAATTATCCAATTCATCAGAGCCACCCAAAGACTGCGGCATGATATGGTCAATGGTAAAACGGTCTGGACTCAAGTATTCTGGAGAGTGACAGTATTCGCAGAGATATTCAGCTCGTTTTCTTACAAGTCTTCGAGTTTGTTCGGACACCATTTACTTTTGGCTGCTAGTTGAGCGTTAATCAAGGTAAATATTCGCTCAAGTTCGGAAATGCCTACATATTCAGCTTCTTCTTCAGTAGTGAGCGCATCAGCTTTTTTCTTCTGCAACAGTTCTTCAAAGCGAGACTGTAGCTCATCGGTAAATTTAAAAAGATAAATATCACCGAATTCGCTCATCCTGATACCAGAAGACATTAAGGATGAGGGTTGAACCATCAATTGAGTAGTCATTGTGTGTTCACAGTGTCTTTGGTTCTATTGTGCCTCAATTAATCAATGATTATAACGGTGTGGGTGGGTGCGATCGAATAATTTCCAGATAATTCTACGTATAGGAACTTTTGCCGATGTTATCGATAACGAGCATACTAAATAGATATCCAGGGAAAACCGAGCCATACGCACTACTGCGGTTACTGAGTTAGGCGACGAAGATTGTTTGCAATAAGTCAGGGTTTAGTAAATGCTTAAGTGGGAGGACATTGTAAGTAAACAAAAAATATAAGTTACCCTGATTATTGAATATTAACAAATAGCATTTTTTTCTTATATAATTTATTTAAATTTGAATAATCATCGCTTATTTTATGATTTAGCTGCTTCAGCTTTTTTATTATCTGGTCAATGTTATTGCTATTTCCAGGATCTATTTTTATGCTATTATCTGTTTTGATATACTGAGAAATAATATAACCTTTAATAGCAATCCACATATTTTCATTCATCATGAAAAACCTTGATTGTGGATTTATAAACTTAATATCTTTCTCTAATAAAGTCTCAATTTCTGGAGAATAAGCATTTATTTGAAGTGACTCTAGTTCAACTTCTTGAAATAGTTGCTCTCGCACAGAAGTTTCATTATCTAAATTTCGTTTTGCTAATGATGCCTTAATCGCTTCATAGATTTCTTCTTCTAAAAGAATTTTAGTAGCACTATCTGTCAGTATTTTTTGTTTATAAAAATATAATTCTTGAGACACTTTTATTTACCTCTTGCTTGCTTAATATAATCAACCAATGACTGTAAATTACCAACTTTCTCTAAATTGATCAAAAGTTTTTGAACGTGTTCGCAGTCATAATATTTTATATCTACACTTGGATAATCATTTTGCAAATTTTGGAGGAGGTTAATACTTTCAACATTAATGTAATTAACTGGAAAGACATAACGGTAGCCGCTTGGAAGATTTCCTCTATCCCAACGTTGTCTAAGTTTTTTAATTGATTGTTTTAAATAACCTGTATCAAAATCACCTTCCATATTGGTAGGAGAAGTTTTGCATTCATATATATAGTTACCAGTTTCAAAAAATTTTGATTCCATATTGTGAATAGCCGAATTTTATTATTGTTAAAGTATTTATTTTGAGACGGTGAGTAGAAGATTTAAGCTACTTTCGGATTGCTGCGAAAATGCGCTTTTACTTCATATTCTTTGCCTAACTTACTTTTGGCAACATACCCATCTATTGCAATAATCTTTCCTTCCATCAAACCTGTAATTAGTTGATCTGCCTTTTGAGATAAAGCTACAAAATCAGTTGCAGGCTCATTCTCACCCAAATTATCTACATAATCTATACCTGGCTTCATTTTAAACTGATTCATTAAATCCTTCAAAACTGATTTAAAGGTTAAATCAATAACTTTTCCTTTTTGAAAAGGATTCATCTGATTAAAATCAGGCAAATACTCAAGAGATTTAGATAGTGCATTTTTTACTTCACCAATTGAAAAAGTTAACATTTTGGTTAATTCTTATAAAAGTAGATGTTGCCTACCAAAAATTTAACTTAACTATTAGTCAAAATAAGTCAGTAATTACACTTAAATTTAGTTATGGAAAAGGTATGTTTTGTACCAATGATTGTAACTCCCTAAATTACGCCCTTCATTCACGTAGCGTTTCACAGAAAAGGCATTGCACAACTCTTAAAATCAGAACTCAGTTAGAAAAAACCTAAAAATATTGATAGGCTGGAGTTAAATTTTGTCAATTTGCAAATTTTGAGGATTTTTAAGTATAAAATGATTGTCAACTCTTACTAAATCACCCGTGCAGCGAATTGGTAAACGCTCCTGATAGGCTTTAATCGCTAAGATATAATCATGGTCTGCTAGTTCAGTTTTAATTTCTTGCAATTTATCAAAAACTGTACATAGTAAAGTAATTTCTCCACTCAGTTTATCAATTTGAGGAGTGGCAATTTGCATAACTACACCTTGTACAGTGAAATTGGGATAGTTGGTAATAAATTCACTTAATATATCAACTTGGTCACGATTTTCTACTATCTCTAATGTTTTTAATATATCGCTGATTCTTTCAGCATAATCTCCTAATTCATGTTTGAGAGGTAGCAAGATTTCATATTCATCGGCGGCATCTTTTTTCAGTCGCCAAATTGCCCCGGCATTATTATATATACGCCCTGTTTCATGCCAACCAGTAGCTAGCAAGTGTGCCTGTAGCACATCAGGGTTAACAGTTTTGAGTATTTCACTATCTTTGATAGTAACTTTCATGGCAAATTTCCAAAACTAATGCGTTGAATGATGGCTTGGAGCGCATCTGGCGTAAACTGATTACTACGGGGTAATTCGATAGTAACATTGGTTGTATTTTCCGTGTCTGGCATTCCGCGCAAGGATACCCAGTAAGCACAATTTCTCAGACACAGTTCTGATTCTGTTTGTTTTATCCAGTCTGTTATTTTTTCGGGAACTAAAACGACTACTAAAATCCGAGGGACAAGGGCATTGATTTTTAAATCGTTATAATTTTTGAGATTGAGGGGATATTTAATATAGTTTTCATCCAGAATACCTCTAGATGTACATTTTAGTTGTAGTTCTAGTCTAGGGGAAAGGATTTTACCTGTACCACCTCTGCTAACTATGCCTAAATCTACGCTGTCGTTATCAACTTCTGGTCTATATAAAGAATAACCTGCAACGGCAGCGATCGCTCTAATATAACTGATGCTAAATTGTTCTTTTTGTTGGTTAATATCCATATTGTGTTGGATGGTCAGACTTTATCTTCAAGCAGATTATCACTGCACCGTTTCTCGTACCCGTAGCCTCACCCCAAACCCTCGCGGATACCTCTGCACCCCCTCCACCAATGGGTAAACCTGCAAAAACCCAAGTTCCATCGGTTCCACTGCTAAACTCAAAATCGCTGACTTTAAATCTCCTCTCGCATCAGGAGGCGCTATCAGCGAAACCGATGCACCTTGCTTAAATGCTTCCTCTACTTGTTCTCGCCAGTTGGGTTCATTCAGCCAAACTGTACAATCGCCCACTTGCAAAACATCCAGTAAAATTTCTCTATCTGCTTCAGGAATCACAACAAAGGGATTATAGGAAGATAAGGCGCGAGAACGAATAATATTTCCTCTCGCCCACAACAGCCCATAAATCACTTGAAACCGCCAATAGGGATTAGGCTGCACTAAACCAAGATGCAACAATGCCCGATCTAACTGGTCATAGTTGCTGGCGACATAGGCAAACACCCGTGCATCAATTTCAATACCTAAACGCGCTTCTTCCTGATGCCACAAACGAATCAAATCCAGCAGTAGTTTATCGGTTTCCGGGGTACTTCCAGGACGCAAAACTCGTGCGTTAATTGCAGTCATCACCGGATGCGTTACCAAAATTCCCTCAGAGGACAGGACTTTGCGGAGGCGATCGCTAGCTTGTTTTAATTCACTATGTCCTTCGGCTAACCGCACATCTGTCATTGCATCGGCAACATCTCCACTGGTTTGGGTTAACTCCAATAACCGCGTCAGTTCCGAGTCCACAATCTCAAAATCCGCAGGTGACAACGCACTCTCCGCCAATCGGAAAAAATTCGCCGGATCAGCAGCATAGCGCCGCAAGATTTCTTCAATCACCCCGCCGCCACCAATGGTAGATTCAGTTATCCAAATTTCTTCTACTCCCTCGAAAATAGCAGGTGCATCTAGTGGACGCGGGCCGGGATCGATATCTAAAATCAGGTCGCCCAAATCAAAATGGGGACACAATTGTCCGCAAGCATCCAGCAGCGCCCCTCCCAAGGTCGCTTTAAAACGTAATGCTGCCCAAGAATGCCACTCTTCATCAGATTCTGACCAGAGAATCGGTGCCAGGTCATTTAATATAGTTTGGATGATGTCTGCGTTGCCAAGTGCTAGCAATCTATCATGTACCCTCTGCCGTCCCTGAATTTGTTCTGGTGCAGATTCCCCTTCTTCCAGTAGGGTTTCTTCGACGTTCAAGGTTTGGAAGATATTGTCCAGAACCCTTGCCATTTCTTGACCCATATTTTCCCCCAAAAGCGTCTCAAAAGCTTCATGTAGGGAGATTTGGTCTGCCAAGGCGCGGGCGGTAAGCATCGATATATATATTTGATAAAGCCATTCCCGTTGAAAAACATTTGCTAATTCACACAATCTAGTATCTGTAAATACCCGATGTCGGAAATATGCCGTGCGAAACACCTGAATCTTCTCTGGATTAGAATCGCTGGGACTGATGCTGAAATTAGGCGGAATACAAAAGCGAAATACTAGACCGTCAACAGATTGGGCAAATCCCACAGCCGCAGGACTACCATCCTGTCTCTGGGTGAAGCGAATTGTCGTATCAAGTTCCTGACCATTGTCGAAGCGAATGTTAGCATGAGATGCGATCGCAAACCGCCGCACTTCCACCGGCGATTGTTGAGTATGAGTAAAACAACAAACTTCTGTAATAAATTTGCACCAAGGGGAACCTTGAGGCAGTTCGAGTTTTATTCCCAAGTCGGGTGGTATAATTTGACTGCGCCATTCCAATTGGGCGTTAGAGGTAATTGAAATATTAGGCGGAACTTGGGTAGGATTAATTGCCCAAGGGCGAATGCAGCGAATATCTACAACTTGCCCATCTTGCCATAATTGAAAATACCCTGCTTCTTCAAATTCGGCACAATAGTCTTCTACGGGTAATTCTTGTTCTCTTTGTTGCAAATCTGGCGGTGCAATCCAGTGAGTTGCATAGATATGCTGCACCCCGAAACGGCGCGTTGCCCTACCTGGGGTAAAGGTTTTCAGGGCTTGGACAATTGGCATGGGGTTAATATCTGGATGACCGTGGCGCGTCTGTGCTGGTGTAGTAATCGTTACTTCTGGCAACAGCAGGTCACTAAATAAGTTCGGGGGAACAAAATCAGGTAACGGGTCACGGGTTTGATAGTCTTTGTCTGATTCATCTTGCTGAATCGGAAGGCGCTTCCAACCAGATTCTAAACGCCGTAGCAAAGTGGGAAGCACCGCCATCATCAATGACCTGGGCGATTCCCAAAGAACTGCTTCGACTTCATCTTTGGTAAGGTGTAGTGCTGATTGCAGATATGTTTCTAAGTTGCGTTGTCCTGGTTCTGTTTCCAGGATGTTCTCGATCAGTTTTATTTCTAGTCGCTGGCGGTTAATTAAATATAAATCGGTAGTAGCAAAATCTCTCCAGACACTTCCCTTAGTTGCAGCTAATTGCTGTCCAACCCAATCCATAAAGGCAAAAACTGCTTGAATGCGAATAACATAGCGGTTGGCGATGGGAAGCGATCGCTTTTCTAAAACTGGGTTAAACAGCAGATCGTAGCCTTGATAGGCGATTCTGTCCCGTCCGTAATCAGAAAGCACAACCACTGTCCAAGGTCGCATACTTCTGCGTCGTCCCGCCCGTCCCTTCCTTTGCAAGAAAGATGCCATATCTCGCGGCGCTTTGTGCTGAATGACACCTCCAACTTCTGGGTCGTTAAATCCCACTTCCAGAGATGCAGTAGCCACAATCACATCTGCATTTGGCGTAACTCCGGTATCTTGGGAACTGGTGCGCCCAATGGTTAAAGGCAGTTGCAAACCGTGACCGATTTCTTCACACAATAGCCAGGATTGTGCGGCAATCAGCCTTTCTCTACCATCAGTTGCACTATGCGATCGCAATGCTGCTAATGGTTGTCTTCCGCGCAAGGGATGACCCCAACTATCTCGACCTTCGGCATCCAAAAGGTTGTGGAATAAGCGATTGGTAACATCTAGGTCATCAGTGAAGGCGAAAACACGAGAACCATAGAAACCTTTGCTAGGGGGGTCTTCAGATGGGTCGAGTACACGCCGCAGCAGCATCGCCGTTTGGATGCTTGTAGATAAAAGACTTGTCCCTGATACGGGGTCGCCCCTGAGAACCAATTGATACTCCATCCCCTCAGCAATTTGGTCTTCACCAGGAGAAATTTCTTCCACTGAACCAGGGTTTAAACCTGTAAGTTGACTGAAAAATTCTGCTGCACTTTCTAGAGTTGCCGAAAGCCCAGTAAATTGGATTTTCTTGTTAATGATTCTCTGCCAACGCCGCAGCAGGTAAGCAACTTGTGCGCCGTGGATACCTGTATAAGTATGCACCTCATCCAACAAAACTAGCTGAGGCTTTTTCGCCGCCGCGATGCCAAATATATGACCGTAACGGGAGTCTCCCATAGACCGATTTAGCATTTCTGTGCTGGTAAAAACCAGGTCTGGGGGAGTTTTCGCCATGCGATCGCGTGTCAAAATTACTTCATCTTCTTGGATAACAGCACTACAGGATGGGTTGAGACAAGAAAGTTGTTCTCTAACAGCTTCCACATCAGCCCGCCGCCAAGATAGCGCACCTTCGCATCTGGGACACCGCAGGTAAGGACAAGTAAACCCACCACTTTCAGCTTCCCATTTATCCTGCACCCGATCCAAAATTGCGCTTCTGGGAGTTAAGCCAAAAAATGCACCAATGAGAATTTTACGCTTACCTTCTGCTTTGAGGACAGCATCGAGACGACGTGCTTCTTGATAGGTTTCAGAAAATTGGTCTTTGAGAAGTTCGTTACGGGGATAAATTACCAGTCCTTTACACCAATACTCATCCTTTTTCAACAAACTTGCAATATGCGCCAATGCTGGTAGGTAAAAAGATAAAGTTTTCCCCGTTCCTGTGCCAGCACAGACAATCATCCCGCGACTTTTTGTGCTGTTTAAATCCCGCAACATCCGGCTTGTAGCGCGTAGCTGGAAGTCTGCAAGTTGAACCTCACCGCGATCGTTAGATCGCAATATCGCTGTAACGGCTTTTTGCTGTATGGGAGTTAGCAGTTTGTCTGCTTCCAACTGCTGAATTACTGCTTCTGGCGTGATATATCTTTTGGGATAAATTCTCGGACGGATTTGTAAGCGATAATCAGCAACTAAGGTAGGAGATGTTTGCCAATTATTCTTCGGGAACAGTTGGCGAAGACGGGCAAATAATCTCACCGCTTCCGCCATCCGGGTGCGAAAAAGGCGATCGCCTCTGAGGTTGAATTCAAACAACAATTTGCGATCAATAATTTGGTCTAAAAAATCCCAAACATCTTCATCAATCTCGCAAGTATTTATAAAATCTTCTGCAAGTTCTTCAATTTCATCTTCAGAAAATCCACCATCAACAATTCCCCACGTCAAAAGTTGGACTTCTTGGCGTTCCAACTTATCTAAAAATTCTCTAATTATTTTATCCCAGTTGGTAGTCACGCTTGCTTTGCCCTTACTTTATTTTAAATCAAGCGAATTTTAAAAGAATCAGAAATGCCATTTTTATTAATCCAATCTTGAACTTCTGGAGTTAAAAGATTTAAAGGCGAGCCTTGATCGGATGCTGCTTGGAGGAAATCCGATACGGCTTCTGGAAAATCATCAGACTTGAGACTATACCAAGAATGTTTTAATTGTTCAATTCTAAGTTCATATCTTTCAAATGCGGCATGATTTTTAGGATAAGCAACTTCTTTTATTTCTTTATCTATAATCTGAATTTGCCGAACAGTTTGTTTAAAAGCTTCTAATCTAGCTAGAACATTTAGTATTTCATTATTAATGCGAGGCATTCTTTCATAGCAGTAGCTTTTCCAAGATTTACTCAATTCCTCTTCTAGTGTATTTTTTAAGTTTACTATATGTGACTTTAAAATATTACCTTGAAAGTTTTTATTGTCGAGAATCCAATCAGGATTATTTTGTAAGTTATTATCAATATTGATAACGAAATTTAATATAGACTCCGCTCTCTGAGTTAAATCAATATTGTTAATACCCTTTTGACGAAAAGCTTTTAATGCTTCGACAAGCGGCTGAATGCTTGCAATTGCATCAGTAATTTGCTTTCGCCTAGTTTGAATAATTTGAAGATTAGCTGCAAAACTTTGCAGAGATTTTTTACGTTGAGATAACTCAATTAGTTCCTGTGATTTTTCTAAGAGCATTTTGTGTCCCCTTTGATTTCATTCATTAGATTCTGTAACTTAGTTAATCCCTCACAAATTTCTTGGTAACTAGATTCTACTGTTGCACCAGCAGATTGCTCTAACTCTTTAATACGACTTTTTGCTTCAAGAATCGAAGCATCCAGAAAATTATTGGTGTTATTGAAAAATCTTGAAGAATCAGTAATAACTTTCTCATAATCTTTACTCAAATACTGAAGTAGTTGACCGATGTCACTCTCCGGATTTTCCTTCTCCGTTTTTACGCGCTTCATTGTTTCTCTATAAGTTTTAATTGCTCTAGGCATGAATTGATGTAGCACATTTGTCATATCTTCAAAGTTACCATGAAATACAGCTGCATCTTGTGCTGCTTCCATTGCAGTTTTGAGAGCGTCAATAACATCCTTTGTCTTAACGTCTTCTCCCAATTCGGATATTAGACGCTGATAAATATCTAACTGTCGTTCGTATTCTTCTTGGATAGCTTTATTTAGCAGTTCATCGACTTGTTGACGTACCTTTTGCAATTCTGGAAACTTATCGCGGACATCTTCAGGAATTTGCTCTTGAGGTTGCCAAGATTTGCGTACTTTTTCTAAAGGTTCAACAATTTGAATTGCATCAATAATTTGAAACGTTGAATTACTGCCTTTTGTACAAGCAATTCGACTTTTAACAATATCTAATAATGCTTCCCGATTTCTCTTGAGATTAAAAGTATCAAACAGCTTTTTCCAACTAGATGCACGAGTTGTATCATCGCTTTTATCTAAGTCTAGAAACAAAGAATTAATCAAATTTTCGAGTGTATTAGTAGGATGCCCTGCCATCGTGGCGCTAATCGCTAGCAATTCTACCGCCGCAGGTACGGGGTTCCAAGGTTCACCAGACTCGCGGGGATAAAGGTGAATTTTTTCAACGACATACTGACTCCAACGTTCTAGATACTTTGCATACATCCGAAAATAGCGATCGCCATTTTCAAACTTCCAGTGCCTATACTGATTGTACTTTAATATACCCTGAAATACGTATGCGGTTTCTGTAAATTCCTTATCATCATCTGGGTTCAGGGGAAGCGATAAAATAACCCCAGAATAAGTCCCTCTCTTGACTTTAGGGTTATAGAAAATGAGATTTCGCTGCTGAACCAACTTACCACCAGTACCGAAGAAACTACCTTTCAGCAGCATTTCAGTATCCCATTCAATTTTTTCGATGATAGCGGGGAAAAGCAACTCACGGATATCTTTAGCGATCGCATCTGGTAAAATTTCTTGATTGTTCCAACTGTCGAGAATTTCCAGTTTTTTTGTCAGCGTTTCTGGAATTTCCTGAACTAAAGTATCAATCTTATATTCCCCTGAAGGATCTACAACGCTTGGTGTTACTTTACGAGGTTGTGGTGTAACCTGCTGAATTTCTCTCGGTTTAGTCTTGACATCAAGCAGAGGTAAATTAAAAGCAGTATGAACTTCTGGAGACAAATTGCAAAGCTCATTACTATCATCCCACAAATCTAAAAATACCTCACGACGCTTGATATTTTGCGCGTCTTTAGCTTGGATATTTAACCTAACTTCAGCACTCAATCTCATGTTACCAAAGTGTTTTCCTAAAGTAACTGAAGGGAAACGCCCATTTTCAATATCATCAATAGAATTTTCTAAAGTGTATTTTAATACATCTCTAATCAAAATCCTGGGGTTAAATTCACCTGGATTTACTCTATTAAACATCTGTTCTAAAGCTTTAGAATTGAAAGGATAAAGACCCATTCCCTGAACATGACCAAATCCTGTATGACAAGCGTGGGAATATTCGCATCCGCTACAAGCACTTTCTATTTCATCTCTATTTTGAGAATTAGCCCAGTTTTCAATTTCTTTTTCTTCTAAGCGAACAGCATTTAGATATCTCGCAACAAATACTTGAATATCATTCTGAGTAATTAAAGATTTTTCACCAACTGTATCAATATTAAGATTGACGCTGAAGGTAACGCGCTGTTGCACTGTATCAATCAAATTTTTAAAATAACCTGTAGTACAAGCTAAGGCTGTACGCATAGCACATAATGGCTTATTTCCAGCTTGCTGAGGTCTTGCTAAAACTGCTTCTAGTACTTCTCTATCAATACCTTGTAATTTAGCAAAATCTTCAATTAAAAGTACTAATTCAATATTTTTTTCTGCTAATGTCTCTCGGACTTCGCGCATTAATTGTTGCAAGTCTTCTCGACCAAAATTCAAAACTTGGGTGATAGCTTCATCTAAATTAGAGTTTAACCAAATTACAGTTTGCTTTTGTATATCCTCATCATTTATTAATAAACTATAAAATTCTCGCGCCTTTTCTCCAGCTTTTTGAATATCTAAAATATTAAGAGGCAAATCTTCGATAGAAAACTCACGCCGTTCATTAATATCTTCAATAGTATATTGATAACCCAGTGTATGAATTACTAAACGATGAATAATCTCTCCATCTCTTAATAAATGTTCTCGAAAAAAATCATCATATAGCAAAGCAGGTAAATTTTCTATTAGATATTCCTGAGTTTCCTCATCAGCAAGTTTAGCGCGTGTATGTTGTCCGTTAATGCCAACTTGAAAAGCTAAATTATTTAATAATTGTTCTCTTGCACCCTTATCTGTGAAAGTACGGCTCGATTGATTTAAACGTTTGCGGTACTCATCTAATTTATCTGCCTCAAATTCTGCAATATTTAAAATCTTTTCAATGATATCTTTTAAATTTGTCCCAATTCTGGGAATTAGCAGCACCTTCCGTTTATCGTTTGATTGTATCTTAGCTTGCAACCAACGAATCAGGTGAGATTTTCCCGTACCCGTCTCACCCAAAACAGGTACAAAGGCAAAATCGTTTTCACCTAAAAAATCTTTGAGAAACTGTGCTTCATCATATTCCTTTTGTGATAACGCCTTAATAGAGTCCTGACGATACATTGCAATAGGATGATGTGTAGCTAGAAACAAATGATTTGCAGTTTGGGTTGCTTCCACATTCATCACCTGACGAATCATATCCAGCTTCCAACAGACAAACTTTTCAAAAGTCATGATTTTTCTCCTTTCCAAATAATGTGAGAAATTCGCCCATCATTATCAACTTGGTTATTGATTTTTGGTAAAATCATAAAGGATGAATCAGATTGTCTCTCAAGCTGAATCTCTCCCTCGTCGTGAAGTCGAAATAAGGCAAATGCTGTACTGCTAGAAAGAAAATTAGTTTCGCGTGTCCCAATTTGTGATTCTACCTCTTCTCGAAACTTTCCGGTTTCAAATAAAGGACATTGTTTTGCTAATCTATTAAGAAACTCTTTAATTGTAATTTCTTGTTGTCCATTAAACAAAAGCTTAAGATTTCGTTTAATATAAGCTGTCGGGTCGGGAACTGTGACAGGTTTTCCTCCCAAAGTATGACCCCATGCAAAACCCAAGTAACGCATCCAGTCATCCATTTGATTAAAGAAGGGGTCACTAGTCATTTTCAAAAAATCGCCTACTTTTTGTTCGCTAACCTGATTTTCCACTTCTTTTGCATTTCCAGGTGCATCATAGATATTTTGCGCTAAATACCAAGCACAAACCCGGCCAAAGTCTTCTTCATCTTCGTTATTAGAAGCAAAAAATAGATTAGTAAGAGTATCAGGTAATAACTTGTTACCTAATAGTGGATTTCGAGCATCTTCTGGTAAATCTGGGTTAATAGCAATTTCTTCATCTTCTTTTACTAATAGACCACACTTAATACTTTCTCTAAGAGAATCATTAAACATAGGACGTGATATTTTTTTGTCTTTCAATCTTTCCTTATTTTCTGGAATATGTTCAACTAGTTTTTCAGGAGACATTATATTTTCTAATGAATTTTTATTCTTCCTTTGTCCTTCGACTTGAAGTAAATACCTAAATATTCCTTGAATACGACTGGATTTTGCTCTTCCAGTTTTTAAGATACTCATATACTAACCTCTGTACAAAATACATCAAACTTAAAATATCTGCCTGAAAAAATATTAATTAATAGTCGGTCTTCTCTCTCTGGGTCTGGTGTATTTATAGGAAGTAAAATGATGCGTGTTGTGCTTGATGTACTGTAATTAGATAAATATTTTGCAGGTAGAGGTGTTCCTGGAGGATGAAAAATCAGAGTAGGTATTCGTGGCATTAGCACACCTTCGTAACTATCAAATAGAAAAATAAATGAGTTATGGATTCTACTAGTTTCTTTCAAAAATTGATTATATTCTGGAGAAATTACAATATTCCTCATACCCTGTTCTATTAACCACTTAAATAATTTTCTACCTCTTGAAAACTTATTTAATTGTTCCAGCGAATCATAGAAAATAAGCAGGATTTTTTCACCTGCAAGCAACCTTTGGATTTCTTTACCCTGAATAAAATTGGGTTTTTGCCATACAGGTCTAGAAGCAGGCATTATTCCCGGAAAAGGTGTGACTCCATTTTTTCTACAAACAGGACAACCTCCACAAGCACGAAAAACTATCACCGGATTTCTGGTTTCTGGAGTGTGACGTGAGGGAATGCTATATGCTTCTGCAAATATTTTTGAAATACAACGTTTAGCTTTTAAAGCCTCTTTCATCAGTTCAAGGTTTTTATAACTCCAGTTTTGGCGTTTATGGCGAACTGGTTCAACTTCGGATTCCCAAATAAATTTTTCTAAGTGAAGCTGATTACGGATACGAATACTGCGAGAATTTTGGTACAAGTTCCAAGCAGCTTCATAAGCTTCTTCTGATTCAAAATTTTTCTTTTGAGGAGGTTCCTCTGAGTCAATTTCAATGAGATTTGCTCGGTTCATCAGCGTTAACGTGCGGATATTCCAAGCCCTATTTTGGTTATTGATTTTATCAATAGTTTTGTCTTGAAATGAACGAGGCGTTTCTATTGGTACACGAAAGCGTCCATCACCTATAGTTTCTTTTTTATGAAACATAGTTTGCCAACGTTGCAAACCCAATTCAATAGTTATCGGTGAGTTATCATTTAGTCCTTCGGCAATTCCGAAGTCTTCAGTTGTATATAATGTTAGCGACATACAAGCTTTACCATCTCTTCCTCCCCGTCCGACTTCTTGATAGAAACGGTCAATGGTTTCGGGAATACAAACATGAATTACTGCTCTGACATCTGATTGGTCTATACCTAATCCAAAGGCAGAAGTAGCAACAACTATATCAATCTTCCCTTCTCGCCATTTTTCAATTAGTTGCTCCCGTTGCTGAGGAGTAGATTTACCTGTCATCAGGTCACATCTTTTAAATCCAGCGCGGGTTAATTCTCGTTTCCAATCCTCGACATCTTTAACTTTAGTTCCGTAAATAATTAACGGACGGGGAAGATGATAGACTGCCTCAAGTAGCCTTTGTTTTCTAACTTCTTCACTCTCACATCGCTTAAACCAATAAGCAGGCTCTGGTCGCAACTGTACAGCAGATATAACTTGTAAATCTTTCCCAAATAATGTTTCGAGGGTATCTAAACAGGATTCGGTTAATGTAGCTGTTAATAATAAAGTTGTGAAAGAACTATGCCGCAATAAATCTCTTCGCAAACCAGGAATTTCTTGAAAGGCGGTACGAAAATTATCACCCCATTGCTCTACCATGTGCGCTTCATCGATAATAAAATACCTCAACATGCCCAATTTGGCAGCCTCATAGAGAGAAGATGCTAGAGAACCCATTAAACTTTCAGGAGAGGTAAAAATTATCCTTTGGGTTCCTGCGCGAATGCGATCGCGTATCCCTGCTCTTCTTTCTTTACCCTCCACAGAATCATCGCTATAATAAGCTGTGGCATGATGTACAAAAGGTTTTAATGCCCGTTCTTGGTCAATAGCCAATGCTGTAGTCGGGACAACTACCACGCTGACACCATCATTGTTTCTGGAGTTCAGCAATGCAGGTAGTTGAGCGCAAAGGCTTTTTCCCGCACCCGTAGGTAAGTTAATAATTAAAGTTGATTTATCAGGAGCAGTCAAAACTGCACGAATTGCTTCACGCTGTCCGATACTACGATAAGCATCTAACCCTACGAGTTGCAAAAATGGGTCGCCGACAACTGGTTCATAATTCCGTCGGTTTTCTTCTTTAAATAAAGGTGCATCTGGCGGATATTGGTCAGCCAGGTCAAGCCATTCTGGTTGCCAAGCACGGGCGCTGATGAGATAGTGTTCTTTATCTTCGCGCAGCACGGTTATACTAGCCGACTCCCAAATACTGCGATTAGGAAAAGGAGGTTTGCAAGGTACTAAAAGAGTCGTTGCAGAACTTCCACCCTGTTTTGCATCCTCGTGCCGCAACACATGACGCACCAGACTAACAATGTCCCCAGACCCAGACGAGTTACGCAGTGCATCCAACAAGCGCCGATGACAAGGTTCTGAAACATTACTAATATCTTCAGGAATTTTACCTGTTTTGAGAATTTCCCGAAGTTCTGAGAATGAGTCAATCATAAATCATCCTCCTCAGATTTAGCTGGAGGTCGCCCAGAAACGATAATAAAACCAACAGAATCAAGACGAATGCTAGGATGACGAATTCCTTCGATAATTACTTGGTTTAATGCCGTTTCGTTATTGAGTTCTTGCTCCAGTACCGTATTATAAATTCGCTCTTGGTTAGTAAGTCGATTGAGACGCAAGCGCAATTGGTCTAGTCTCTTACCTAACTTTTGTTCAGCACGGATGGCGCTATTTTCACATAATGAAATAAATTCAGGACGCTGACTGAGTAATTCTAAAGATGTATCACGCGCGTGATAGCAAAATTCTTGCCACCTGCTAGACTCAATAAAATTATCAAGAATAGATAAACGACTTTTGGCTAAGTTGTAATCTCGATATTTACCGCCTTTGCCATTATAAGGACGTTGCAGGATATTTAATAATGCTTCATCTTCAACAGCACACATTGGTTGATATCGTGCATCAATAAATATACTTTCTACAATGGGCAGGAATAACCCATCTACGCGTCTTTGCAAAGTTTTATCTTTTGTGGTGTTTTTGTAATTCGTTAAATTTGTTTCAATAACGTAATTAAATCGAAAACCATACCACTCTTCACCTTCCCCAGAATCCCAAGTTTCTGCAACTCGCCACATAGCAAAAGCTTGACCCCGATCGTCCCAATGAATATAAGATGATAGTGCGTCTACAAATTTTTCACCAATGCGATAGAGTTTTGCACCAAACTGTTGATTTGCTACCCTGCGGTTGAAAGTCCCAAACTCTTTGAAAACCCTTGCAAAATTGCTGTTTAAATCATTTGCTGGAATTAATGTCTTTCCAGTAGGTTTATAACGCTTAAGTGTCGAAAAATTAGGATCAGTGATTGGCTCAAATATCAACGCACCACAAATCCAATCTTCAGTTACTTGCTGGATTTCTTGATGACGGGCATCATAATCGTCTAAAGCTTGAAAATATTGGGTAGCATTCTCATCCAGAGCATCAATTTCATCTAGGGCATTTTGTTCGCTAATTTTTACTTGTTCTTGCTGAATTTCTTTTTGAATGATTTCTATGCTTTCTAATAGTCCATTTGCACCCGATTTAAACAGAATTTCTGCTAATAAGGGTAATTTTTCATCAACATAAAATTGGAGACTGGCAATAGATTGCCCAAAAATATTAAACCCTTCTTTCAATAAGCGATACCATGCATCATGGAGACTATCGGGTAAGTCTACGCCAGCAAATACTGTAAACTCAACTTTCAATAAACGACCAATCCGGTCTATTCTACCAATTCTTTGTTCTAGGCGATTTGGCGACCAAGGCAAGTCAAAACATATCATGTAGTTGGTAAATTGTAAGTTACGACCTTCTTCGCCGGAGGAGTCGCAAACTAAAATAAAGCATTTAGGGTCTTTTTTAAACCGATTTAAGTTCTCCTCCACTTGAAACCTAGTTTGTCCAACTTGGTGACTGACGATAGTTCCCTCACCAAAACGATCGCTCAAGTAACGAACAATTTCCGCGCAAGTTTGCACAAAACTGGTAAATATAACAATTTTAGGCAGACTGTCTCCCGGTATCGGTCTTTTTAGCCGTTGTTGAACCTCTGCAAGCAATTTAGGGAGGTTGAATTTCAAGGATTGTAATTTTAAAGGTTCGCAGAGTTGATAGAGGATGACTGTGTTGAGTAATTCGAGGCGATCTGCGCTAAACGCAGCGCCGAAGGCATCGCCATCCTCTGACGGTTGTTCTATAATTTGCAGTAGGCTTTGCAAAATATTTGCTTCCCCGTTAGCAAATTTAGGAGTTTCAGTCAGGATGCGAACACTATCAGCACCAAACTCCTGAATTAATTCCGCAGTGGACACACCACTTAAACGTGCTTGAATTACCTGTTTTAAAATACCCAGCCAAGTACCAGAAGCACGGAAAAACAATAGAAAAATCTGGTGATATTGTTTGTCATCAGGAGCTACTTCACGCCACTCCTCAATTAGTTCGTGGATGTCAGGCGATCGCTCATCTAAATCGTACTCGGTTCTCAGTGCAATATTACGGTCAAAGATTACATCTTCTACGGAAGCACGACGATTGCGAAGCATCCGGCGGTGAAGTCTGTAGGTATCGCTAATATGGATACGAATTGCCCTGACAATTTCAACTGTATCGCCAGCCTTTGCTTGTAAACTATTTTCTAGATTGTCAACCAATTCAAGTAAATACTCATCTTCAGCAAACAGGTTGCGGAGTTGTTTGAGATTAGTTTTCAGGACAAAGGGGTTCGCACCTTCTTTAAATGATAGGAGAATTCGACCAATATCTTGGCGTTTTAGCACCCGGTCACGAAAACCTGCTAAATCATCAAGTTGATAAGTTGTCGGATCGAGCAGATGCAGCATTGCTAGAAAATCTTGTTCGTGGTTGAGAACCGGGGTAGCCGATAATAAAAGCAGGCGATCGCTTTTATGAGCAATATTTTTGCAAGTCTCAAAACGCTGTAGCACAGTTGCATCGTTAGAGGTCGCCATTGCTGCGATGTGGTGTGCTTCATCTAAAATTAGCAAGCCAATACTCGCTTTCGGGTTGATTTTGTGGATATCCTCAATCGCCAGCACTGCTACCCGCTTGAGAAAGTGGGAGATGTAAAACTTATTTTCTAATTCCTGCTGCCATTGTTCCAGTAAATATTGCGGAACTAGCACTACCGCACGTCCAGAAGGTTCATCTAATAAATATTGACGAAGAATAGCACCAGCTTCGATGGTTTTTCCCAGTCCAACTTCATCCGCTAATAAATATCGTTGAATCGGGTCTTCAAGTACACGACGGACAACTTCAACTTGATGTGGATAAAGTTTAATATTGGCGGAAATTAATCCCGTCATTCCCCGACTGACAGCGCGTTGTAAAATTAAGCATTTAACAAAAGCAAAGCGTCTATCGTGGAAATAGGGCGTTTCTTGCCCCTTCATCGCTAAAGTTTCAATGGGGTCTGTATTTGGGAGATTACAACGAACGTAAATGTCTTCTTCAGTAGCGATCGCAGTTTTCTTATCTGGTAAATCAATTTGATACATTTCTGTATCTTCATCCCAGATGAAAACTCTGCCAACTATCCATTTATCCTGAGTATGAGACTTAATATAGCATCGAGCCTGGGGTTCAAGTCTGACTTCAGAGAGCGAACTTAAAGGTAAAGTTTTTTGAAGACGTTGCCCTATAGAACAAAAATACTCAACATTTGCATTGGCATCAGATATATCAATGACCTTCCCTATGCCCAAGCTGTTGTTTCGGGAACTTACCAACGAACCAAGTGTTATCATACTCCAAGTCCACTAAGTACGTTAGCATTAACCTTCCTGTAGCACGCACATAGCGTATTGTATCCGCGTGCTATTCGCTTCTTCCGAGATAGCTTCTCTAACAAAGAGACACCGTTAACGCCGAGCCTAGCATAATCTAAACTTAGGCAACAGCATAACTCTAGGTGTCCTACTACTGTGGTAAAAGGTGAGTCACAAACTAACTTGTCACCATATATTTTCCAATTTGCTAATTTTTGCAGCTTGGTGTGTAAGAAATAAATTTGCATCACTATAAATTTACCGATAGTACACCCAGAGGTAGATAAGTATATATTTATTATGCTTTCCTTAAAAAGAAAAACCAATGATTTATTGTTCTAAACACAAATATCAGTAAAAGTACTGGATAAATAATAAATATTAGCTACATTAAAACTTCTTGGAAACCATTCCTATTACGAAACTTGCTGTCATATTGCTCGTTCCACCACAACCAACCAGTAGAATCTGCCCAGACATTGTGTTTTCTCAACACTTCTGTTCGGGTTAACGACAGTCCTCCCAAGACAAATTCTGGTCGGCTCCAAGCTAATAGTTCATCAAGTTGCTCTACAGACAAACCAAATTTTAAGCCTGTAGTTCTAGTTTTATCAACTTTCAACAATCCGCCCAAGGCGATGTAATCATAACCAATATCCCGATAAACACTAATCAAAGAAGTTAAAAAACTTTTGGGTGAATCATAATGAGGAGGAAAAGAATTTAATTGAGGAACCAACTTTTGTTGCCAATTATAAATTGAATATCCTACTTGAACAACACCAATCAAAGTATATTTCCTTGGCTTTTGCCAATACTCTTCCCAAGTTAATCTAGCTAAATGAAGTGATAGTAATGGCTCTCCAAAAATATCTTGTGTAAAAATAAAATCAGGCGAAAATTGATCGCAGCGTTCTAGATATTCTCTGATTTTATGCCGCAAATGTTGTTCAGAAGCAAATTTTCGTTTACGTACCCAACGGTTATAAAAGTATTCAGAATATGTTTCATAATACCAAGGAAAATCTTGATTACCAAAAACGCCACTATCTATAAAAAAAGGTTTATTAAAATCACGGATAACCCTTAAAAGACTTTTGTTAGATGAGATAGGTGCCAAGATACCGTAATTACCTTGTAAATTCCTTAATCTATTGAATAAACCTAACCAGTCTACTGAAAATACTGGAAGAAATTTATGTTCAATATTCATATCTATCTTAATAAAGTAGAATTGAGTTTATCTAAATTCTAGATTAGCCCTTCGGCTCCGCTCAGGGCTAACGGTGAGCGAAGTCGAACCGTTAGATTTATTCTTTAGTACTATCAATATTACAATTTTCAGCATTCAGAAATTGTTGAAAACGCTTATAAAATACATAAGTGTTGTGAAAACCACGTCTACGATTACGGTCATTACCACGAAAAATAATTGTTTCTACTCTACAGTCTAGGTTTTGACAGATTTTACACTCACATTCCTGCCAAGGTTTTACTTCTAATAATTCCCTATACAATTGAGTGTGTTGTCTTAAACGTCTAGCTTTAGCTGTCGGGTTTACTATACCGTCACGAGGTAATTCTAATAACTCATCGTAAGCAAGTAATTTATTAAGAGATTCATCTAGTGATAGATTGCCTTTATCATATTCCCGAATAGCTTTTAATGCTTCTTGCTCAAGCTGCTTGAGAGTTTCACGTTCATAACCTGACGATAACAAATGTTTAATTCGTTGTGACTGCTTATCTACAAAAGGAATACGCACAGCAGCGTAAGCTTTACCACTTAAAGTATGATAATTCTCTACTGCATCAAACCAAGCTTTACGTAATGGACTTGCTGAGTCAAAACTAGTTACTCCCAAATGGCGGAAATAAGGAAGAGCATCAATACGTCCTACTCCAAATAAATGTAATCTAGTTTTGGGTGTTAAATGTTGATAAACTTCTTTCAATATTTCTAGAATTTCTATGGTTGGTGTCCTGGCAACTCCTCCTATAGCAATATAGTCATATTCCATTTCAACCAGTTTTTTTACTGCCTCAGCATAAGTTTCAGGACTCCAACCTTGAGCGACACCAATAGGGGTAAATGTATATCCAAATTTTTGGTGTTTTGATATAAATTCTTCTGCGTTTCGCAAAGTAAGATCGTAACGTTCTTCTCTAATTCCAGGCTGTGCAAATGGCCCCACAATTAAGTGGTCAATACTTACCCCATAATGGAAGCCTAGCCGCTGATAATAATCTAAAATTTCTATAGTATTATATGGAGGTTCTGGCTGCTTGATATATCCAAAAGCTCCACAATCCCCCATAATTTCTCCTGAGAATTTTAAATATTTTTGAATACCTCCTGCTGCTTCTATATCATTTCTTTTGGATTTTCTCTTATCAACAACTATCTTAGATACTAAAATACCGTCATAGTTGGGTTTTTCATATATTTTTTCTTCATGAGCATAAATATCATCTTTGCAAGCCTTACGATTAGGACTAAATTTATCCTGTAAAAAGTCATATCCAGCATCTACTTTATCATCCCATTCAGGAATAAAATATTGCATTTTTAAATGCTGATTAACTGCAACTGGTAATTTTAGAATATAACATAACTCTTCTTCTGTATATTTACTTTTTCTATGGCTTTTATTCTGAAAATTTAATTTCCTCTCCGTTGAAAATGAAATTCCAAGAGGTAGTTCTAACGGATTTGGTTGTTTATTTAGAAGTTCTTCTAATGTTTCTGGATTATTATATATACTTTCCAATAAATGTGGAACTCTGCTGGCTTCAGTAGCAATCAGCTTTAGCAGATGCCCCTTTAAACCCACTAAGGCACAGCTAAAACGCGATGCAGACTTATTGGAAAGAGTTAAAGTTAATAGCTTGGCATTACCTGAATCTATATAATTTATACTTTTATTTGAAGCAAAAAAAATGAAAGTTTGATGGGAATGAGTCTTAACTGGTAGCTTTAAAGTACGCAGGTATTTATCCCCAAGTAAGACAAATATTAAATCATATCCGATAATTTCCTGTTGAAAATCTTCATGGATTCTGAGATAATTCCCCCACGAATATACTTCATCATTCTTCATCGAATTAAAGGTGACAGAGTAGGGAACGATCGCTTTGTCTTCCGGGATTAGCCCATAACCTGCTGAAATGATTTTTACATCTACTGCTTCTTTTCCAAAATGCGATCGCAGGATATCCACCCCCTCCATTAGCCGTAGATGTTGCAGCCCTGTGTACATCTGGCCAGACGGACAAGAGAATTCTGAAAGTGATTGTGTGCGTTCTCTTAATCTCTCTGTGTCTTTAAAATCTTCTATTGTTAGCTGATTTGTTGGGTTATGAAGCTTTTTTCCAGTACAAGAAGTAATAATTACTATACGAGGGCATGAAAGTGTGCTAGTTGAAGCCAAGGGTTTTGTTAAGGGTGATTTAGTCATCTTCATACTCTACCCAAGAATTGGGGGTTTCTGATACTGCAACTTTTAGCTGCACATCAGAAGGCACTTGCTTCTTAGTTACGTCATAGATGTATTTGGCAATCATCTCCGCTGTCGTTTCATACTCAGGAGGCAATACCTCATTGAGAACACAATGATCTAGCCCACCTTTTGTAACGTCTTGTTTAGCCCAGCGTAAGGTTTTGAAATCAGCAACCATAACTGGATGGGGACAATATTGTGAAGAGTGTAGCTTCGATGATGTTGCCTCAATTCGCACTTTGTAACTGTGCCCGTGCATCCTACCACATGGCCCATCATAATCTTTAATGTAATGGGCGCTATCAAATGTAAATTCTGTTACTAGTTTCCATTTAGGCATTTAGTATTCCTTTATCTACCAACACAAAATTAAAGCCCGTATTCAGCAATTTCAGTACTGATTGCTACTTCATTGCCTTAAAGGGTACTTCTGCATCATCTCCTAAAGTCCCAAGACAGAACAGTAAGCCAAACTACCTTCAGAGGTACGCGTACCATATACCATAGCTAATACGCCGTGCAATGACAAAAAGCATATCTTAGGGCAGGTTCAGCTTCATTATTAATAGGTTGCAATCCTGGATCACAGACAAACGCAACTACAGCATCCTATTAAGCAAAAATTATAATTATTATTGTAACCCTGTAATAAAGTTACCCGATATTTACGATTTGCGCGGCTTTTTTGAGGATGAGGTTTTTTTATAATCTTACTCGCAATACTGACAAAATCTCTCTAACTGGCGCTTTATCTGCTTCTAGCTTCTCTATTCTCCCTAATAGTCGTTTTGGAATATACTTGCACTTTTTAACCAGGCGATCGCCATCCTTCCAAAACTCATAGTGATACCAAGCTTGGGGATAATCTTTGCCGTGAAGGGTGATGGTTTTCCACTGAATGGAGCCACTACCTAATCCTTTGTGTCGTCTAGTTTTACTAGGGTTATTTTTACTGGGGGGTATTTCTGACTGCTCGACATCGTTACTAGGGTTATTTTTACTGGGGGGTATTTCTGGCTGCTCAACATCTTTACTAGGGTTATTTTCGATATCCCCCAGTAATGTGTTTTTACTAGGGCTAGGCACAACACCCAGTAATGCCAAAATTTCTCTAATTGGGCGCTTCTTGAACTCTGCTTCTTGAATATCCCCAAGTATTTGCTTGGGAATGTACTTGGTCTTCTTGCTCCCTTTTTCCTGCCAATGATAGTAAGCCTGGGGATAGTCCTTTCCACCCCTAGTAATGGTGCGCCAATAAATAGTGCCGTTACCCTCACCCCAATTTCTGCGCTTTTTACTAGGGCTATCTTTACTGGGGGATATCTCTATTTGTTCAGAGTTTTTACTAGGGCTATTATCAATACCCCCCAGTAAAAATTCCGACGCAGGAGGGGGATGATTTTGACAGCAGTTTGAGGACTCAAATATTTCCGGAGCGCAAATTCTGGATAATTCCATAGGACTTGTCAAAAAATACCGTTGCTATGCCTGTTTCACCGTGTCGAGCCTTAGCCATGATGAGTTCTAATATTCCTTGATCTGTAGTGTCTGGGTTGTAGTACTCATCGCGGTAAGCGAGAATAATATTGTCTGCCACCATTTCTAAAATTCCTGACTGGCTGAGGTCGCTCATCATTGGGCGCTTATTCTGTCTGCCCTCAACTCCCCTAGAGATTTGCGACAGTGCTAACACGGGTACATCCAGTTCCCCTGCCATTTTGTAAAGTCCTCTGGCCACATCTCCCAGTTCATAGCTGCGGTTCCCTCCAGAATCCTCTGCCATCATTTGCAGGTAATCAACTACAACTAACCCCAGTTTTCCCTCTTTGGCCTTAATTTGACGGCATTCTGATGCAATTTGTGAAACGGTGATACTCCTTGAGTCATTCATATAAAGCGGTAGTTCTGAAGCAACACCGACGATTTTGGCAATGCTTGTAAATTCCCAGTCTGCTAGGGGTTTATTACCTGAGCGATGTCTGCGGATGCGATCGCTTTTTAGTGGCGTTAACTCTAAATGCTTGTAAGCGTTGCTAACACTAATTAAACTCCACAGCCTGTACTCCAATTGTTTCTTTGTCATCTCCAAGGAGAAGATGACCACAGGTAGCTCATGGAACAGTATCATTTGGAAAGCCAAAAACAAGGCGATCTGGGACTTTCCCATTGATGGCCTACCCGCAACTATTGTGAGTGTGCCACTTTCAAATCCCACCATCAAATTATCGAGTTCATGAAGTCCTGTAGGGTAAATGGGGTTTCCTGAATTTAAATCCTCGTAAGCAGCAACGTTAATCGTGCTGTTGTGTTCAGTGTTTGAAGATAGGGTTTGATTAGATAATTGGAAAATTTTCTGTTCTGATTGGTCAAGGATTTGTGGTAACTCAGTTTCTGTCTCGTAACCCAGATGTACAATTTCATTTCCAGCCTTGATTAACTGCCTACGTGCGAATTTGTCCATCACCAACTCGGCTAAAGTGTCAATGTTGACAGCTGACACTGTGCGGTCTACCAGAGTTGCTAATTTATTTCTGCCGCCGATACGGACTAGTAAATCGTGGTCAGTAAGCCAAGCTGTAACTGTGAGTAAATCAGTGGGTTTACCAGAGCAATAAAGGTGCTGGACGGCTTGATAGATATCTTTATGGGCGCTAATATAAAAGGCTTCGGGAATTAAGCGATCGCTCACCCTACCGATTGCTTCTGGGTCAAGCATGATACCGCCTAAAATCGCCTCTTCCGCTTCGATGTTTTGGGGTGGTAGTTTATCAATCACGTCGCACCGCCAGTATTGCCAGTCAGATTTTGGTTTTGCGACTCTTCCCAAGCTCTTTGAGCCTGTCGCTGCCGTTCTTCAAGTTCTCGACGGAATTCGTCTCGAGCATTTTTTGTTTCAGTTTTTTTGGCTTGTACCTGTTTTGAAGCCAGATATTTTTCGTAATAAACTTCCCAGCGATTCCTTCCGGCTTTGTTCTTGTGAGCTAACCAAGCCTCAATGTCATTCACTGGTTGGCTAAGATTTTTGGTTTTTTCCTCACAAAATTCTAGAAAATTCGCTCGCTCGTCTTCTGAGAGAGTCTTTATAAGGTCTAAATAATTCTTATTGATCTTAGGGTTTTGAAATTCTCTCTCCACAAGACTTTCAGCCTCTGCGTGGTGCGTCATGATCCATCGTGGTGCGTGGTGATCCACTGTGGTGTGTGGCGATCGCGCTCGGTGCGTCATCACACCTTGGGTGCATCATCGCACCATCGGTGTCTTCACACACCAATGGTGCGTCATCACACCTTGGGTGCATCATTACACCATCGGTGTCTTCAATGAATTTGGGTGTGTCATTGCACCATAATCCCTTTGGTTTCACCTTGGTTCTGACTTGCAATAACTCTAGATCAATGAATCCCTTTGCGTCTAATTCCTTAAGAGCGCGGCTTACAGTTTGCCTGTGGACTATCCGCTCTGGTGCTGACAGCTGACGAGCTACCTCAGCGGCATTGATGTCAATCCCTTGGTTATAAGGGTCAATGGTTCGGATGTAGTATAGGACATCCCTCTGTGCTGGTGTGAGTTCACGGCAGGCTTTCAGCCATTCTTCATGCTTAAGTGGATAGAAACGTCCCTGAATTTTTGAATTTGGTTGTGTCACAATTTTGCTAATACAAATGAAAAGATAAAATTTCACCTCGATCCGTTGGGATAGAGACTAATTTTTTAGGTGTCCATCATTAACACTGAGTCAACGAATTTTTATATTCAATCGCGACAGGGTATTTATTTGATGGCTATGCTAGTAATGTGAAGATTAAAGATATGTCTGGGAAAAAGCACTCCTAGCAGAAGTTTGGTAAGATTAGGGTATACATCATCGTTGTCGTTTAATCAAACATCAAATAGTATAACCGTTAAACTTAAGTATAATTAGCAAAGCAATGCAAAGTTTTGTATCAGAAAAAACACAAAGTTATCAGCAGTTATTCGATGAGATGATGAATCGCTTCAATTTGGAAGCGAAGAAAACTGCTGAACAGGCTAAAGTGTCAGAAGTAATGTTATCCCGCTTTCGTCGCGGGAAGGCGGATCTAGGAGCATCAAAACTAATAGCGCTACTTTTGGCTATTCCGGTAGAAGCTAGGGTGTGGTATTTATCTGAGTTATTTGGTCAGAGGCCAGGAATTAGCCTGCGATCGCTGATTGCTGAAGCACCTCCAGAAGAACAAGCTGAAGTTTTACGACTAATTGCTGATATTTTTGTGAATAACAGCCGTGAGGCTACAGAACCAGTGCAGTTGCTTAAAGCTTTATAACTCACCGTTCGCAATAGAATTTAACTAAGAGTAATTATCCACCAAGTTGCAAATATCCAGCAATTCTCATAATGAGAATTGCTGTTAGGTCAAAGTCAGTACGCCAGATGTTAACACTCTCCCACTACCGATTTAAGCAGTTTCTTAAGCACAAAGCTTTTGAAACTAGCAAGTCAGTTATGGATGTTAACGAGGCATACACATCAAAAACAGTCAGTTGGACTGGTGAAATAATCCCCAATCTTGGTGGCGCTAAATTCGTCCAGTCTCCATCTGATGGGCAAGTGATGAGCCGGGATCTAAATGGTGCGCGAGGGATTTTCCTTCGTGCATTGGTTGATACGCCCTCTCTCCAAGAGTGTATTTGTTAATGAATGTTAGCAAAAAGGTATCGGTTAACTTAATCGTTAACGTTAATTTTCTTAGCCAATGTCTGAAATTTGCGTTGTTCACCAGCTTGTTTACGCTGTTGATAACGTTTTCTAGCTTGGTTTAGTACCTCTTGCAATAATTCCTCATTTTCTGAGCAGACGATAAATGCAGCTTCTAGGAAAGTATCTCTCGTAATTTTATTTACATTGCAAAAGCTATCTAGGTTAGTATCAATGTCCTGTTCTAACCTGATTGTTCGCCTGATGATTTGGGGTAACTCTAACTGCTGTTCTTGATTAGAAGTGCTTACCTTATCGTTTATAACTCCCTCACCATCTAAATCTGGTTTTGGTTTTTCAGACAAATGACTAAATTCAGTAATTTCGTCATTTAGTAACTTATCATGCTGTACTTTTACAAGTGTTGTATCCCGTGCTGGAACACTTGGACGTGTCTTTTTCTTAAGGCGCTCAAAAACATCAGACATTCTTTTGTAACCTCTCGATAATTTGTTGGAAGGGAGTTTCGAGTTGTTCAAAGCCTAGAGAGGACAAACTTACACCTTTATCTATGGCCTTTTTAAATTGTTCAGATTCTAAAATTGAAGGTAAAACGACTATTTCTTCGGCAATTGTTCGCATTGCACTGATACTCGCCTTACTTTGTGCGACTTGGTTATTACCTACCCATTTATCTCTGAATGGCAAGATGCCAAGCACTATCCCTGAAAAAGCATCAATTTCTTGAAGTTCCTCAACTAAACTCAGAGTTCGGATCAGAGAATTTACACCTTTGGATGATGCTTCTACAGGAATGATAATACGGTCAGCGGCCCCCAACGATGTAAGGCAGATTTGCGATCGCTGAGGTGGCGCATCGACAATGCAGTATTGGAATAAATCTGATACCTCTTTTAAGCGTTTGCTCAGAACAATAGCTCCCATACCGCTCCCAGACAAAAATGCTTGAGCATTATCTAATCCATCATCAGCAGGAATTAACCATAGGTTTTCTCCGATTTCATAAATACCGTCTTCAGTATTGATCTGTTTTTTGAGAACTTCTAGAAGCGTGGGTTGATTCTGCTGAACTTCGTGCCCCAGGTAAAAAGTTAGGTTCGCTTGGGGATCGGCATCAATCATCAGTACACGCTGTCCTGTTTGAGCAAGCATTCTACCCAACAAGATTGCTTTGCTTGAGGTTGAAGTAGACAGGTAATAGTTTCCAACCTTTTCTCCAGCAAATCTAATCCCCCAGCTGAAGGTACATCCGGTTGAGCAATGTACTCTAAACCCCGACCCCGCAGTTTGCTAACTTTATGCTCTAGTACTAATTGGGCGATTTCCTCAAGCTGCTCTGCAAAACCTAAACATTGCTGTAATAGCATATTTATCTCGCCTATGGGTAAACCCTGACAAGCACGAAAGAGCAATTGCAGTGCTGATGTTTTTTCTATTGTCTTTAGCCAAGAATTGCGATCGGTTACGGCGCGGCGATCGCACTCTGCACAGTTCTGAAGGTGATAATGGCTATGCCCAACCCAGGCATCACAAAACTGCTCTACAATCATCTGCACCTGCTGTTGATCTGGAAGTGGATTTGATAGCACAGGAATAAAAGGCTGTAATTCTAGAGATAGTTGAACGTAAGTTTTCAATAACACCCAGTAATGACGTTGTTGACTCCAGAGAGCTTGATGACAGGCATTTAGTAATTGATAGCTAAATTTTTGACTTATTTTGCTACCATCACCCTCATTTAGCATTCCCTCTAGTAAATAAATGCCTGGTTGATAGTCGAATAGAAGATACTGAATAATGTCCCCGTCTTTACCCCTGTCAGTTGACTGTAAGATGTACTGACCTTGATGCTGAATTAATTGCTGTAGTCCACAGTAACCAGGATTCCAGACAAAGACTGACAAAGAACGTTCTTCACCCCAATGATAAAACTGCTGTAGTATTTGCATTCTGTCAGGCGTATGATACTCCACAGCCACAATTGGAGTATTTTGATCAGCTAGAGTAGGCCAGTCTGTTATCAATTTCATAAACTTGACTTCAACAACTTACTTTCTCCTTGTAGAGCAAATTTATTACTGATGCTTTAGCCACACGGATAATTATTACTAACGGGTTGGCTATATTTCTGGTGTGAAAAAGAGCGATGGCTACGCCCGCCGCAGGCATCGCCTCTAGCACAGCGTTAATTTCGGAAACTCCTCCTAGTCCGCTTCTTTATCTCCTAAAAGCATAAATTTATCGTCGCAGCAAAGACAGGTTTGAAATCGCAAAAAAATTAAATTGAAATGAAATGGATGTGAAAGCCGCGATTGCGGCAAGGAGGTGAAAAATTCACTTCATTAAAGGAAGCTGTAAAATGGCTATCGCTAGAGCTAGAACCAATAACAACAATCGCAACGGAGCTAATACTAAAACATCTGCCAAAACCAATGGCACATCCGCTACAACTAAATCAAAGGTAGCGAATGCCTCACCACAAGAAGAGGCATTCGCATTGTTAAAGGAATTGCGGAACCTAATCTTCAAAGAATACGGTGTTAAATTACAACTACGCGATTCCCGTGTTTCAACTAAAATCGGTCATGCAGCCCGTGAAAAACTCGGACTTGACATTGCTGCTCAGGTGAAAAAGAAAGGTGGTAACAAAAAGTTTGATTGGCAGAAATGGAACACCAAATTATTTACTAAATTGTTTGGACAACCAGATGCACTCAAATATGCACCAGAAGTAGTGGCAATTTTCATGGGTATCCTGTATGACACTATCAGCACTGACCCAGAGCAAGCAATAGCAGATTTAGTTGAATTCAACCGGGCATCTCTGGAACGTCGTAATTCTTTCCAAGAACAAGAAGAGGAAGAACTTGACGATTTAGATGACGAACTAGACGAAGACCTGGATGAAGATGAGGAGGATATCGAAGACGAACTGGACGAAGATTTAGATGAAGATGACGAATTAGATGAAGAAGATGAAGATGAGTAAATAATTCTGACTTCTTCTCAGTAATTGACAGAATAATAACCCAAAATAACCATGTATTGCCTCAAACAATACAGGTTATTTTTTTGCCGAATAAAGAATTGAAACTGGAGTGAATTGCATCTTTCGATGCTGTTTCTATGAGAAAAATACTAAATATCAAGGAGTAATTCTCATGGTTAACGCTAACGTCCGCAAAACTGCTAAAGCATCACGTAAAATTGAAAGGCATATTCCTGCTTTAGAACGAGTAATGACTTATCAGGAAAAAGTACACCTGATGGTCATTGAAGTATTGCGGGAAGAATCAGGAAGAGAATTAGCAGCAGCAGCCAGATTTAATGGACAAGAGTTTGATTGGGACAAACACAATTCCCAGTTCCGTAAGGACTATGTAAATACACCATTAAAAGAACTGGTGAATTATGCCCGCAAACTTTACGGCTTGAATAATCTTGATGAAATACGAGATAGACGTGCTTCTCATAAAGCTGCTCGGTCTAAACGTATGGATGGACTCAATGGTTTAAGTAGCAACTCTGATGACTCGATAAATGACGATTTTGACCAAGATGAAGATGATGAAGATGTAGAAATTGACGATTAATTATAATGCCCTGAATTAGATAATTCAGGGCATTGTATTTACCGTCCACCCGCATCCAACAAACAGAATTGAATGCAGCGATCGCTATTGATTTCAAGAGATTCAAAAGTGAACTCTAACTCAGAAGGCATCTGTCGATGCTATTTAGGTGAGATGTAGTAATTCGTTAATTAAAGGATAATCAAATGACTCAAATGACTCGTAATCAACAACAAACAAAAGCGTTGGATCAAGTAATAGGTTATCAGGATAAAGTGCGATTAA
This sequence comes from Nostoc sp. UIC 10890, assembly GCF_054786515.1. Classification (NCBI taxonomy): domain Bacteria; kingdom Bacillati; phylum Cyanobacteriota; class Cyanophyceae; order Nostocales; family Nostocaceae; genus Nostoc; species Nostoc sp. UIC 10890. The sequence goes on along the minus strand of NZ_JBSGKF010000001.1, from coordinate 6,912,393 downwards.
TGGTACTGGAAGTTTTACGTGAGGAATCAGGTAGAGAACTTGCTGCTCAAGCACGTTTTAATCAGCAAGAATTTGATTGGAACGAACATAACATTCAGTTTCGCCAGGACTATAACGAAACTCCCATCAATGAACTACTAGCATACGCCAAACGTCTGTATGGACTGAAAGATTTGGATGCAGTACGGGAGCGGCGCAAAGCTCATAAACAACAACGTACAGCTAGATGGGCTGAAGCTTCTTAATTACCTGCTGGCTCTCACAGTAGCCCCACTAAAATGTGGGGTAACTTTTTTGCCCACCCACCCTTAACCGTAAAAGCTTTATTTTACCGAAGATGCAGCTTCGCACCCCACCCCGCCAAATGTTGTAATTGTCCGACTGGAAAGTTTACTAGTCATTAACTCATAAATCTGCTGATTTGAAAGTTGAGTTGGCTTGACCTCAACTGTGGGTGCAGTTCCTCCCTTGTTAACTTGAATAATTGAATTAGCCCAATAAAACTGCTGCTGGTCAGGTTGTGCATAAACAGGATAACAGCCTTTCGAGGCGATCGCTAATTTATGCTCTACGCTAGAAACTGATGGTAGAGAAATACCAGCACGAACTAATTTTGCCTCTCCTACTGGCCCCCACAAACGTAATTGTTGATTGACACAACGTTTTCCATCCTTGAGAGGGGCAATGATGTTGCCACAAACTTTAACATCCACGTCATACATCGGCGGATAATCAGGCACAGTTTGAGCTTGAGTCGTATTCTTCTCATCCTTGCCACTGACATTTACAGTAGTAGGGGTACAACCTGTAGCTATACCTCCTATTACCAGCAGCCAAAGCCACTTAACTTTGCAGGTAAACATCTGCTGAATCCTCTTCTACGATTGAGAAATTGACAACTAATTTTTTAACTTAAACCCCGTCCATTTTGAAACCTGGAGTTTTTAGGGAGAGTGTATTATTCTTTCGCGGCTTGAGTTCTGAGCTTTACTCTAATTCCAAAAAACTGTGGTTTTCAAGGTAGACGTGGTTTAGATACAAACTGGCGCTGATTGCTAGGCGATGTCCATAACGTGCAGAACCCGGATGAGGCTTTTCTGCTACTTGCTCCAATTTCCAGTGTTACCCCCAAACGCTTAACATCCTTAGCACAAGTAAGTTGACCGTTTTGGTCACGACTTAGCAAATCTTGATTCCATTGCATTAGGTTGTGAGCAAACTTACCTTCATTACTTGTTGCCCATTCCAAAGCATTGGCTTGGGCTTGTGTGAGTTGGCGTGGCCCAGCAGGATCTAGATGACTGGATTGATACCAGGACATTCCAGCTACACTTACTAGTCCGCCTACTCCAGCTGCAATTAATAGCAGTATTCCCGCAGCAATTAAAGAGGGAACTGAATGAATAGCACGCTCAAATTCAGTACGCCTAATTAATGCCGCCACTGACTGAGCGATCGCTTTTTGCTGACCTTTTACTGCTGCCTTTTCATATGTCTGGAGATGGTCATAAAGCTGCGTTTGCCACAGGTCAAACATTGCTTCCATTTCTTTGGGATTGTCTTCCAATAGTACTTGCAGCCTACCAGTAGCAATCATCATCAGAAATGCTGGGTCATCAGGGTCAAGTCCAGTTTGGACTACTATTTCCCAAACCCTAGCTTTAAATGAATCATCTTTACCTCGAATGGCTAAATCTAGTAAAGTTGGGTAAGGAATTTGGCTCAGTCCTTTGCCTCTAGCAGCTACTGAATCCAAAAATTCATCGTCTAAATCGAGTTCTTCAATGTGAGAATTACTCATATCTGTATTTGCTTTTAGCTAATTCGCGTCCTCGTCCCCCACGCTCATTTGGTAATCCAATTTGATGGTGGGAGATGTCACCGAAACAGTGCTGAGTGCTGAGTAAAAAAGTAAAATTAATTGCACGGGCTAAACACTCCGCTACCGATAACAGCACTCCTGAATTAGATTACTTCTTGGTAGCAACCTTGCCGTTGACATTAGCATCATCAACTTTTTCTGTTGGGGAAGTAATTGAAGCTGCTGGAAGGTTCCAAATTTTAGCTTTCTCAATTTCCTCAGAAGCTTTTTTAAGAAAATTGTGTAATCGCTGCTTACCCAATACGCCTAACTCTCCATAATCTCTAGCCGCAGAAAAATTTATCTGATTGGCATCAAGGATATCTCATTCTCGATAGCTGAACTTGGGAAAATTGATGACAGCTACTTTATAAGCTTTGATTAATTCCTGTAAATCCTTACGTCCATCTACGTGTTTCCAGTCGTCGCATAAACCACAATTGCGTATAAATATGTGCTTAATCTTGTTTTCAAAGCGTTCGAGAGATTGCATAAATAATTGAACGCTGTCATAACCACCACTACAAACAAACCACTTGTATATTTTGACCTTATTTTTCCCAGTAAGTTCTAGGATTTGATTCCGCTCAATCCAATCAGTTACTGCTGGGTATACTTGAGCAGGTAAATTGACAATGACAGAAGTTGTTAGTGCTAAATTAAAAATTTCATCAGCATCGTAAGCTTTACGTTCTGATTCGCTAAAAACTGCTGTTTTATGATTATCTGGGTAAAATGCGCCCACATCTGGATTACTTTGGTCTGCTTCTACCAATTCATAAGAGAGTTTATTGTCAATACAGTATTGCACCATAACCCGTGCAAACAAAGACTTGCCAACTCCACCTTTTTCACCATCCATGAAGTGAATTGCTGCCATCTTAAATCTCCTTTGTGATTTGACTAAATGTGCATTAATAAATAATTAAATATTCTCAAACATATTGTCTGTGTCATCATAGAAAGATCCCTCACCAGGAATAAAGGAATCAGAATCTATTTTGTGTTTTGGCTGGTTCTCACTATTACTACTGCCATTGCCTTTAGTTTTACCTTTAGCGCTAGCATTACTATAATTTTCATCATCAATACCACCGCTATTACCAATTTCTAGACCGAACATAGTAGCAAGCGTTTGAGGATTGGTCATAGTGCTGAGAGGTACAGGCAAAACATCAGTTGATTTATGCGGTAATCCTAGTTCCATTCGCAAATAAGCCAAATGTTGCTCCAGGGCATGACAACAAATTAACCCTACCTGACGCACCTCTTTATCACTAATTTCTACATCCGTATTTGCTTGAGCTTGATATGCTAAAGGCAACCAACACATTCGTAATGCCTGTAATACCATCTCTTTGCTAGTACTAACTCCATTTCCTTTTTGCAAATATATAATTAGCTTTGCATCAACAGTATTTGAGTAAGCACGAAGCCGAAGAGTCAAATTTTTATATTGTCTTTGTCTGTCAGTATCAGTTCGTTCAGGCAATTTGCGACTACCGCTACTATTGGGCTGTCTATTATTGTCATTATTTTTGGGTTGTTTTTTATTTGTAGTCATGCTACCTTCTCGATTTGCGCTCTAAACCGCATAAACAAACCAAACGCATCAATCAACCTAAACGAGAAAGCTTCCTGCTCTCGGAAAGTACGGCAATAATCATTACTTTTATCCTTGAATACTTCTTGTACCTGTTGCTGTAAGTCAGCACCCCAATAAGTTGAAATTTCTTGAAAGCAGTCTTGTAACTCTTGCTCTAAGTACAATGCTGCGCCACCACTCAAAATCACCTCGTTCACCGCAGGTAAAGTTGATTCCAGCCAATCGTAAAGCCTAGACCAATACTCAGCTTTAGCAGTAGCAATGGCATTAACAATCATCTGCAATTCATAATCAAGATTTTTATGTTCTCTGCTTTTGACCAGAGTGCGAATTGCTTGGTTGTCAGCCGTGATATCTGAACCGGCTGCATAGATGGCAGAGGTCAAAGCAGTGGCATCCTGCCCAGATGTGCGCTCAATTACTCGCTTTACCATTTGGTGAAAGCCCAGTCCATTAGTGTAACCCGCCGTCATCTTGCCCCGTTCAAATAATAGAAGGCTGGTATTGCGATGCCCGAACATTAGCACTGCGATCGTTTGGGCGTTAAACCATTCTTTACCATTCTGGCGTTGGCGAATCATTGCCAATCCCGCACCTTCGGGTAAGCACTCGAATCGCTCCAGTTTCACCCGCAACCTTTGACCCCGAAACCTAAAATCCTTGAGTGCAGACTGTAACTGTTGCTCAAATGCTTGGCGATTTTGATATTCACCATAGGGCAGTAGTGAGGTCAGTGATAGTGAAAACCTGTTAGGCAATTTATTGTGTTGAGCGATCACACCAATAACCGCCAAGGCTTTGTGAATTGAGGTTTCGTACTTGAGCTTATCGAGTCTGGCAGATGCTGAAAACTGCCGTGCCAGGAATCCAACTACCGTACATTGTGTATCTCCATCCGCAGGACTTGACACCCAGGCTTCATCTGCTGGTTTAGGAGATTCAAGACCTTTGCGACTCGACATATAAGCGTCAATCGAACTTTGAGGCAACTTCAGCATCTCTGGTTCCATTGTCATCAAACATGGTTTGCCTTCAGTTGCTAGTTCGTAAACAATCTTGGTCAAGGAAGCACCAGGGTCAAAACTGACTATCAAGTTTGACATTGACTGTGGTTCACCTAAAAGCTTTCCTTTAAGTTAAATGCAAATATAAATCATGCCAATCTACCCACTGACCATTTTTATCAGGCAAAAAATTAGCCCATTGGTTATTTTTTTGCTGCATTTTCTCAAGTAGTTATTTTTATGCTATTGAATTCAAAAATACGCCACTCAAATGCCAATTCAACGCCACTTAAGCGTCACTTGAGCGCCAATTCAACGCCACTGCATACACTATGTATATATTCTTCTTATCAATAACTAAGCTTATTGACAATAAAATGGTCAAAAAATGCCAATTAAGTGCCACTTAAATGCCACTTAAATGCCAACTCAATGCCAACTCAATACCACTCATGTTTTTAATTTGAGTAGCCCAAAAAAACCTTTGGTGAGTAGCAAGCTATGTTGCTGTCCGGACATTTTTTCTGGGGAGAAAAAACGCACCCCCCAGGTGCGGCAACAAACTTGCCCTCCTTTCACGGTTCCCCTACCTAAGTAGGTCAACCACCGTGACAGAGGGAAGATGATACGAAAATTCTCTCTGGGAGTTTAGCCTGGAAAATTTCTGCAAGGTTTGGGCAAATTAGCTTTTTAATTGCGCGATGGGCTACGCCCCGCCGGAGGCGATCGCTTTCGCTATATCGAGATACTCCTGAACAACGCTATCTTGACTTCCTTAGCATTGGTGACAAGTTAAGGAAAAGGGGAAATTGTCAAGCGGGGTAGCTGGTTTGTTTGAGCTACAAGGGTGATTACGGTTGGTGCAAGATATGAATTAATGCTAATTTTGATACAGCGTACATAAAACGGAAATAACTACAGGTTGCCAAGTGAAGCAGAATGGGAGTATGCCTGTAGAGCAGAAACAACTACACCGTTTTATTTTGGTGAAAATATTAGCCCAAATTTAGTAAACTATGATGGTAATTATCCTTACACATCTGCACAAAAAGGACAATATAGAGAACAAACAACAGATGTAGGAACTTTCCCCCCTAATGCTTTTGGTTTGTATGATATGCACGGGAATGTATCTGAATGGTGTCAAGATTATTATCAGACTAATTATATCAATGCACCTACAGATGGTAGTGCTGTAGATAGTAAAAGTGTATCTGGAGGAAGTGATAGCGTTAGGCGACGACGCGGAGGTTCTTGGCGTAACAATGCTAAAGAGTGTCGTTCTGCACATCGTAACTGCTACTCACGTGACTTTAGGAAGTCGTGTGTAGGTTTCAGAGTCGTGTGTAGTCGCCCTTTAGGTAGCATTGATGGGGTAAAATTGCAGTTGAAAAGTCCAGAATTAAAGGCAAGAATTTCTGCACTTGAAAAAGCTCTGAATTATGGAGAACAGGGTTTAGATTTAGTGATTGAAGGTTTAAAAGATGAATCTTGGGATGTACGAAAACAGGCTTATATTCTATTGCAGAATCGTGCAGAATCAAAGGTAAAACAAGTGTTAACAATATTTGAAGAGAAAAAATTAAAGTCATCTGTAGGGGTGGATTATAGAAACCTGCGTAATTTACTCGCTCAAGGAAAGTGGAAAGAAGCGGATGAGGAAACAAGGCGAGTAATGTTCGCGCTGGCAAAAGCAGATCAAGAGTATGAGCAAGTAAGGTCTAGAACAATTCAAACTTTACATTTAAGGAAGCAAAAGATACAAAATGAAGAAATATATATCCAATATTTTACAGCCAATTATATATTAATAGCTCAAGAGAAAATTCCCCGTGAAGACCTCCACACTATTGACCAATTATGGGTAAAACATAGTAATGGGAGGTTTGGTTTTTCTGTACAGAAACATATTTATCAAAGTTTGGGGGGAACGAGATGGTTTAATGAGGAAACAACTCAAGCTTTTGCAAAAAAAGTAGGGTGGGAAAAGAAGAATGACTTTGTTATGTACTACAGTGACATTACTTTTGATATAACAGCACCAGAAGGACACCTCCCTGTTATTATAGGTAGATTACATCCAAGTGATTATGATTTTTTGACGAACGCCATCGCCAATTTCCAATTATGGGGAAAGCCCTGGAGGGTTCCTGTAGTTAGGTGTTGTGATATTTGTTATTTCAGGTTCTTACTTTTGAGTTAGAACTTTGCGTGACTTACTAGCCCAAGCAAAGTGGAAAGTACGTAGGGTACGTTAGGAGCGTGAAAATATTATTAAACAGATATTAAATTATATACGCGACGCAACGCAAGGATATTAATTAAAAATTTAAAACCTCTCTTTTACTAGGAGATAAAGTTTGATTCCTCCTACCCTTGTTGGGTAGGAAGTTAAGTAATTAGGTATGTTTGATATTTTTCAGATTTGACTTACTTGTAATCAAATTTACTGAAGTGTAAAAACATACTGTTTATATGGAACAAACTCGACCTGGGGCTGTATGTCAGGGTTTTGTTGAGTTATTTTAATCAGTGTGAAATTAACCACGAGTTGATTTTGAATTGGATAAAAATCTAAAGAGTGAATTTTTTCAATCCTGCTTATTTTACTAGAACCATTAAAAGTCAGAACATCATCAGTAATTTGAGGATTCTGGATTTCAGGAATCTCAATAGGAGCTTCCTCAATTAGTTTCCACCTCCCCGTGGATCTTTTTTGTTCTCTTCCAATAATGCAACTAATTTTAACACTTTTACCGTGCAAACTTGTCCACCATTGAGTAATTTGGGAAAGGTTGTCTAAATTAGTAGGTTCATTATTTCCATAAATCCAGCCAATTATGGCATAAGACTGGCTCGGCTCAGGTGATGCTTGTGACATACAGAAGCAAGTTAATAAATTATCTTCACAATCTTACTGCCTCTGTATTAATAACATGATTTAATTTTATTTAAAACATATACTACTTAATTATTTCTATTCACCAGTTGTTATAGTTTAGTGCTAGGTTTGTTTGAGCTATAAGGGTGATTACGGTTGGTGCAAAGTATGAGTTAGTGCTAAGTTGAATACAGTGTACATAAAAGCAACCCTTAATCAATTATGAATAATTCGCAACAACCGCGAGAATACGATGCTGTGCTTGGTGGTAACAGTTTATCTATGGAAGGTACAGCCGTTTTAGGTGGTATTGAAGGAGTAAAAATGCGGTGGAAAAATCCAGATGCAAAGGTGAGAATTGCTGCACTTGAGCAAGCTTTGAATTATGGAGAACAGGGTTTAGATTTAGTAATTGCAGGTTTAAAGGATAAATATGTAGAAATACAAGATGCGGCTTATTTATTGTTAAGGAATAGAACCGAAACGAAAGTTAAAAAGTCTTTAATAGAGTTTAATCCTCAAGGTTTAAAACTAGAACAAATTGAAGTAGTAACAGTCAACAAATTTGCGGAAATTATTCAACGACAGCAACGTATAGCTAGATATTTTACCGAAGATTTGGGTAATGGTGTCAAATTAGAAATGGCTGCAATTCCTGGTGGTACTTTTATGATGGGTTCACCAGAAAATGAAGCGGGAAAAAAAGATTGGGAAAGTCCTCAGCATCAAGTTACAGTTCCTAGTTTCTTTATGGGAAAATATCCGGTAACACAGGCACAATATCAAGCTATCACGGGAAATAACCCTTCTTACCCAAAAGGTAGTAATCGCCCTGTTGAAAGAGTTAATTGGAATAATGCGGTGGCTTTCTGTGAAGAGTTAAGCCAAAAAACTGGAAAAACCTACAGACTGCCAAGTGAAGCCGAATGGGAATATGCTTGTAGAGCGGGAACTACCACACCATTTCACTTTGGAGAGACAATTACAACGGATTTAGCTAACTATCGTGGTAATTATACTTCTTATGGACAAGAACCCAAAGGAATTTACCGAAATGAAACAACAGAAGTAGGGAGTTTTGGAGTAGCTAACAATTTTGGATTGTATGATATGTACGGTAATGTAGGGGAGTGGTGTCAAGATTATGGGCATATCAACTATGAAGGTGCGCCTACAGATGGAAGCGCATGGGTTAAGAATGAAGTGAGTAGTTATCTAAGGCTGGTGCGCGGTGGTTCGTTGGGCGACAATCCTGATGCTTGCCGTTCTGCTTCTCGCAGCGGCAGCAACCTCGATTACAACTACGGCAATATCGGTTTTCGGGTTGTATGTAGTGGTGCTGCGAGGACTTAATAGCATTATGCACTTTTGCCCTCTAGCTCTTTTCTTGTCTTACCTATTTATTCATCTCTCGTTTCGCATCGAATCTTTAAAATTTTAACCTAAATATGTGAAGTGCATGATTTTAGACTTGTATCAAAATCTCCTCACTTATTCCATAGGTAATGTGCGTCACAAGGTAGAAGAATCCTGCTATTTTTCTTGTCTGGTTGGTATAAATTATCCTGTTTAAAGCCTCGATTGACCAACCACTGTGGAAAGTTAGGGTTCTCTATATTTGATGCAATGGTATGAATGATAATCTCATCCTGTGCGTACATTTCTCTAACCAAATACTTTAGGAAGTATGTACCATGTCCCTGTCCAGGAAGTGAGTCAGGGAGTTGGGCTTGAAACTGTAAAATGTACCAATAATCCTTTCCGTTCCAAGTTTTGCGCTTGTAATTTGCGTAGCCTGTTATCTTATTCAGGTAAAACATCCTGTAGCAAGTGTACCCGTGTAGATGATCTTCTTGGGCTTGTAGATCATCATAGTTTTCCTCAATACTTACACCTTCTGGAAGTATAAGCGGTTGTAAATAATTGATGCTCATTCGACTCCTATATCAGTCTGCAAAAATGATTGAAAGATTTTATTCAACTGTTCAGCAGTTAATTTTAGCAATATAATATCATACATCTAACCAAACATTTATTCTTTGCTCCTTTGCAACTTTGCGCGAAATAAAAACCCAATAAACTAACAACTAATCCCCCTATTTATACATAATGAATAACCCCCATCAACAAATACTCCAACAAATAGACCTCATGCTTCGCGCCCGCTATCCCCTACTATATATAGTCGGAGTCGAAGAAGAACCAATAGAACAAGTCCTCCAACAACTCACCCAAATATCCCAGACACCACGACAACTATTATTATGGGATATCGTCACCGGTTGGGATGACAACGGAACTGATAAAGGTTCTGTCATGGGTGCATTATCAAGAATTACCAAAGCGCCAGAAAATACAACCACAATATTTGTATTACGAGACATACATTTTATCCTCAAAAACCCCGAAACAGAAAAAAATGCTCCCGTAATTCGTGCAATAAAAAACCTCACCCGCCAACTCAAACGCATACGCCAAACCCTCATCCTCACCAGTCATACATTAACCATTCCCCCAGAACTGCAAGAAGAAGTCACAGTAATTGATTTTCCCTTACCCAACATCCAAGAAATAGATTATTTAATTCATCAATTAATAGTCCCAGAAAAACTTAACTTAAATGCACTAGGAAAAGAACAATTAATCAAAGCCTGTCAAGGATTAAGTCGCGCTAGGATTCGGCGAGTATTAGCCGCAGCCTTAGCAGCCAAAGGACAAGTTAACGAAACAGATATTGATAGAGTATTAGAAGAGAAAAAACAAGCAGTTCGCCAAACCGTAATATTAGAATTTTACACCGCCAATGAATCATTAAAAAACGTCGGTGGCTTAGAAAATCTAAAACAATGGGTGCGAATGCGTCAAGATGCCTTGCTTCCTTAGTACTTAAGAGTGGTCGAGAGTTGAGCGTACCCCTGCGGGGAAGCAAGCTACGCGTAGCGTCTCCAAGAGTTGTCGAAACTCGTCAACATGGGTATTTTTTTCATCAGAAATCGCCTAACCAAAGCTATTGCAGCGCATTCCACTATCTCGTGTCGATTGAACCAGAATCGGAAGTAACCGCTTGGTCAATGACAAATGATAGTGCAGTCGTCAAACTTAAAACAGCTAATGACTAATGCATCAATAATGCGACAAAAACGCTCACACAGGATAGACATTAGACTGACTTTGGCAGAATACGAGAAAGCACAGCTAATGGCAGATGAAAATAATCTCACTATGAGTGAGTTGTTTCGTGCCAAGACTCTGAAAAATAGATTGCCCAGGCGTGTCACCAAAGTAGCAGGCCAAACTTACTGGGAGTTGGGGAAAATAGGTAACAATCTCAACCAAATAGCTAAAGCAATCAATACTTCAGTACTCATGGGAGAACCTGTGGTCGTAGATAGAGCATTGTTGTCACAGGTAAGAGATTTGGTGAAACAGGTGCGGCGAGAGATTGCTGAAATTGATTTAATCACTGATTTACAATATGAAGGATGATTGGCAAGCACATCAAAGGTAAAAGTTTTCGGGGACTGCTAAACTACCTCTTTGGCAAAGATGGAGCAAGACAAATCGGTGGGAATATGGAAGGAACAAACCCACGCGAACTAGCAGCTGAATTTGGTATATCTCGAAGATTAAACCCGAAGGTGAACAGGGCTGTTTATCACGCTTCTCTCAGTTTGGCCCATAAGGAGAGTTTAGATGATGATACTTGGGATGAAATCGCCCATAAGTATTTGCAAGCAATGGGTTTTGATATGAACCAATATGTCGTAGTGCGGCATACTGACCGTACTCATGAACACATACATATTGCTGCCAGTCGCATTCAATTAGATGGCACTACAGTTTCTGATAGCTGGGACGATCGCAGAAGTGAAGCGGTAATTCGCAAGTTGGAGCAGGAATACAATTTACAATCAGTGCAACCAAGTTGGGAAAAAGATAAGCACAGTCCAACTACTGGCGAACGTAGGCACATTGCCAGAACTGGAGAGGAAAGCCTTAGAGTCAGACTCCAGCGATCGCTCGACCAAGCAACACACGACCATCCCACTATGCCAGAGTTAATAGAGCGAACGCAACAACAAGGTATTAATGTCCGTGTTGGTTATACTCGCACAGGCATTGTCAAAGGCATTAGTTATCAACTTGATGGTGTGGCTTTTAGTGGTACGCATCTGGGTAAAGCACATACCTTTCCTGGTTTACAAAAGCATCGAGGGGTAAACTACAGTCCCAAGCGGGATGACAAACGCATCCAGAAACTCATGGAGCAAGCTGTCGAAAATCTCACACCAGCAGTGCCTTCAAAACAGGATGACAAACGTATCCAGAAACTCATGGAGCAAACTGTTGAAAATTGCATACCAGCAGTTACTCAAACAAACTCCTTGCCTACACGAGAACCAACAAACTGGGAGCAAATACGCCTAAACTTAAGCCAGCAGTACAATTTACCCAATTCTCTCCTCACAGAACTGTATGAAAAGGGTTGGCTCTATGCAAGTCAAACAGGTCAAGCAATATTTGTGGAACGTACACTTGATGATCTTCCAACTCTTGCCAAGCAGCTAGAACCAACAGGTAACTTCACCGATATTACTCTCAACTCTGAACCGACAAAAAAAGGTAGTTTTTGGATTGCTACAGATGCCACAGTAGAAAGAGCAGTGCTACTAAGTGACCCGATTGAAGTTCTCTCTGTCATTGCCTTAGAATCAACTGTTGACAAAGAAAAGCGCAAACCTACATTATATTGGAGTGTAGGCGATAGTGAGCAATTACCTCTAGAATTTTTGCGAGCGATCGATACAGTAGTCATCGCTTTTAAAGATCATGAGAAAGTTGAGAACTTGATAGCTGAGATACTGGCTGAACTACCTCAAGCCAAACAAGTTTCTCCCGGTGAAACTGGTTGGAATGGGATGCTAACTAACAATCACTTGCAACCCAACCAAAGGCGAATCCCAGAGCTTCAAAGTTGGGAACTTTGATATCAGTTATCATTTTTTCCTGAGTGAGCCAAGCTAATTAAAGGTTTCAGGCAAAAATTTATATGTGAAGAAGCTGATTCTAGCGCAGCTAACGCCACTTAGAGAGGGATAAATTCTCTAGGCGTAACTGCCATGATCTTCAATCCCAGACAAACAACCATTAAATTTCTTAGACAAATAGGCTTTACCACCGGAACCAAAATTTGGCTCAGAATTTCTTGGGACTTGCCTACAGAAATGATACCTAAAAACTGGAATAACTACTGTCGCAATGGTCAATTTGTCTACTCCCACTACATTCTCTGCGGTAAAATCACCCAGCAAGGATTTCAACTCTACTGCTGTACTTACGGAGGTCGAGACAAACAAGGCAACACCTGCTGGCGGCTGACACCTAAAGGATATGCTGATGGTTGGGCATTGGCATTTAAAATGTCATCTCTTGGTGCCACAGTCAGCTTTTACCCCAACCAACCAGACAAGGGAATCAGCAATCAGCACGTCAGTCAATGCCAATGTTTATTCTACGAAATTGATGATTTGGCATTGAGTGAGCAGCGACAAGCTGTAGATCGGCTAAAGGACGAAATCAACTTGGAACCCGCCGCCGTAGTTTACACAGGTGGAAAATCCCTGCACGTTTACTTTAAATGCAGCCATTCCTTAAATCCTGCTGAATGGCTGTATCTCAATCGCCAACTGACGATTATCCAAAACGCAGATCCAGCCATTTGCAACTTAGCTCGTTCCATGAGACTGCCAGGTATGGTTCGCAGACGGGTGGTGGATGGAATATTGAGTGCAACCATCCCCATTACCCTAAAGCATTGGTCAAACTGTCAGTACAATGTGGAAGAACTAGAAACCGCATTTGATTCTACAGCCTTATTTCCCTACGAACTTTCTGAGCAACGTTGGCGCAAGTGGGTGCAACTTCTCACAAGAGCGAAAAATGGAGAAGTTATCGACCCACAAACAGCGTTACTGCAACCTTCTGTGATTGTCCCTCGCTCAACCTTGCATTGCCGACGAGGGACAGTAACACGGGCTACAACCAGAGATAATCGCTCATCTCTTAAACAACTACGCGCTAGCGGAGTGTCTGTTCCTTTGTCTATCTGTTTAACTTTGAGCGATCGCACTTTACTAACTTATGGCGAATCTGAGGGAAACAGAAACAATTCTGGCTACAAATTAGCTCGTAATCTACTAGGTACATCTAATTTACTTACCAAACACCGAATCGCTTATTATCCTGAACCACGACAACTATTTGACCGATATTGCGATCGCTGTACACCTCCACTTGAAGCAACTGAGGCAGATACAATTTGGCACAGTGCGAATAAAACAACAGCCTTTGCCAGCCGGGACTTTGGCTCAATTGTCATGAGCATTCGTGAGTGGAAGTCACACCGCAAATCAAAAAAACAACGTGTAAGAAAACCAAAAAGATTAGTTAACGCGAGGTTGACAAAATCGATGTAACACCCTTCCAGTTATCTACCGTGTACACATATCTTTGTACAGGATTAAAACGGTGTGGGACAACTCTAAAATACTTGTGTGTACACGGTAGCCCTATTTTGGGGAGAGTATATGACTATTAAAGATGAGTATTGAAGGTACTATCTCTAGTTTTACTTTCCCATATTTGGTAAATAAGACTGACGATAATTGTTCTTAGCCATCAGCCTAGCCTCACGCTTTGTCCACTGTTTTTGTAAAGGAACATCAGCCAATCTTTGCAATAATATGAATACGCTATCATCTCCAGTCAACCGAGCGATGAAAAGAGCGATCGCCTTACAACAACTCCAAGGATGACGCACCACCTGAACTTCTGCAAATCTCACCACACCCCAATTGCGCTCTAGGAAAAAACGGTTACGGATTTTATCATCATCAACATCAATGCAGTGGTGAGGTTTACCTGTATCTCCAGCATAAGGTTCATCAATCTCAATATCGAGAGCTAACCCAGAAGATTGATGGTAAAGGATAAAATCAGCCGAGTAGCGTTGAGGATAACCTGGAATCTCAAACTCAACTGCTTGACAGATAAGATTTCCTGGAAACGCACACAGTAAATGGCGAAAAAACTCCTTTTCGCTCACACCTTGCTTGGCTGTACCATTCTATCTCCATACAGGCGATTAAATCTAAATCTTCTGCATAGTATAAGGGACGACTTCCTTCATTGACGCAGAATACAGGTTTTTCCTTGACTACGCCAACTATATTAGAGACAGGTGCGCGTGTTTCCAAAAGTCTGTGTAAAAATGTGTAATCTTTAATATCTGTAAAATCCAGTGTTCTGAAGCTATCAGTGCTACCTGTGGAGTTACACTTAACTTTAAAGATGTGTTCTTCGACTACACGAAAGCCAAAAGGTAAGTAAAATTCTGGTTGTGGTGTCGTAAGTACCAAAGTTTCGTAAAGACTATCGCAATATTCCAGCACTTCTCCCATTACCTCACGGTAATACCCTTTCCTGCGAAATTCTGCACGGGTAGCTACTCCATGAACTCCTCCGACAGTGAGCCTTTGTCCCATAATTTGCATGGGAATTTCTAACACTCCCACATGGGTAATAGCTATATCATCATGAAAGCGCATAAACGGAGTTGAAGCTGTTTCCCAGGATGCACCTAGTTTTCTTGCACATTCTGCTAAACTGCTGAGTCCGGGAAATGTGACTTCCATCAAGTCAAAAAGCTTATCGCTTAAGCTGGGATCATCAGAGAATGACTGTTTGAAGCGATACTGGCTCATGGTTCAAGTATTACGATCAGTTTCAGTAAATACTACAAAATAAATTCCAGTAAATCCAGAAAAAATAAATGAGTAATGAGTAATGAGTAATGAGTAATACCCATTACTGATTACTTATTACTTCAAATAACACTAAGCCATACTTCTCGCCAGTAGGCAAAAAGCCAATTCCTCGATAAACGGCTTGGGCTGCTTGGTTATTATCACCTGTAAACAGGATGGCACGTTTTACTCCCTGCGATCGCGCATCTAACAACGAGCCGGCTACCACACTTTTGGCGTAGCCTTTACCGCGCAGCAATGGCGGTGTCCAGACTCCACCGATTTGCACAATATCAGGTAGGCTGGCATTGAAAGCAGAGTAGGAAACTGGGGTATCTCCTGCTACCAAAACCCAATGCATAGCCGTAGTTTGATATGCTTCAATTGCAAGACGGCAAACAGGTTTTAAACTGGGAGTATCTCTTTGTCCTAAAGTTTCCATACTATAGGCAATACGCCATTCTGTGAGTAATTCCAACTCCTCTGGATGTGGTAAACGACACTGCACCTTTGCTGATGCTAAAGCTTGAGGTATTTGCAAGTCTCGCAGTATTAGAGAAAACAATATCTCAGACTCATCAAGCTGAGTTGTTCGGTTGCTAAGTCCCAAAACGCTTTTTGTCGCTTTAACTTGTGCTGCTTGGCCACTAATTCCAGAAATAGCACGTCCAGATTGTGCCACAACTGCTTGTACCACTTCTGGCAAATATACAGGGGCTTGGACTATTATCATCCCATTCCAAAAATGGGCTGCAACTGCCACTATACTTTCATTTGTGTAGGCTGCTACGTAAGTTCCTTGAAATCTTGCACCTTGGTCAAGCAGTCCCGCCGCTCGCCAATTAGAGCGCAAAAACATAGAAGTATCGCTGTGTTGCAAGAGGAATGCTTCCAGCGATGCTTCATCTCCAGGTTGCAGGGTTCTCAAAGTAGGCACAAAAAACTCCTGAGTGTTCAATTCAGTTTACTGAATAAGTTGTTTCGGGAATAACTCCAGCGATGTCTGACAACAAACAGCTTTACATCTATGCAAAAAGTAAAAAGTACCCTTGAGTGTACTTTTTACTACCCAATCGTATATTCCATGCTAAGAATGATGTGGATACAAGTAGCAACTAAGCAAAAAGAAAGTAGTGGAGTATCTTGGCAAATTTACTCAAACTAATTCCACACATATTTACTACCCCTATTGAACACCTATCAATTTTAGAAAATAATTGGAGGCAAAATGGTTTCTAATGAAAATATAACTGATAATAATTGGAATTTAGATGAAAGCAGGACACTGATTCAGGCACTGATAAAAGATTTTTATAAGAACAACTTAAATAGTTTTGCAGATCCAATTAAAAAAGAAGGATTAGTAGCAGCAGGAAAAGAAATATCTCAAATAATTATATTGTTTAATCGGCTTCAAAAACTCATTAATAGAAATACGCCACAAAATATTTGGTGGGATAAAATTCCGAGAATAGTTGTACCTGACAATAGAGATAAAATTCAAAGAGAACTGACTGAACTTTCTAAAGCTTTAATATTTGCAATAGAAGCTCTGCGTGAATCTTCATCGAATATAAATATTGCTCAAGCTATTAGATTTGACGTTGAACAAATTGTTTGTAAATATGAACATCCTGTAACAGGATTTATCATCAATCCATTTCTATCAGTACACCGTTCACCATCAACAACGACTAAAGTAATTTTTGGACTTATCAGTGCCGTTTTTATATATGGAGGAATTACTTTTTCTTCGATCGCCGGACTTTGGGTTTTCTCCGAAGTTGTTAATTATTACAATAACAATAATTATAATATCAACAAAAAAGCATTACAAAATGAAATTAAAGAGATCCAAAAGTATACAGATAATCGAGTAGAAGCAATTCAAAATAAAGCTGAACAACAAAATAAATCAGTAAATGCAAATTCTACTTATGAAGATAATGTTAATAAATTAAAACAAGGCAAAGAAGAAATAAAAGAATTAAGTACAATCTCACAAGAAAATACAGAGTTTAAACGTCTGGAGCTAACAAGATTAAATAGTAATCTTACTGAATTAAATGCACAATATAGCAAAAGGCAGTCTGTAAATGAGAAGTATAATGAATTTCTTCTGCAACTAAGTTTAGCTATTTCGGCAGGAACATTAGGTAGTATTATCAGTATTTTAATCAGAATTGAAGAATTTCAGAGTAAGAAATATTCTGATCCACTAACTCCATTCCTAGTTGGTGCTTTTAAACCAATGATCGGAGGAGCATTTTCTGTTTTATTTTTAGCCTTGATTAACTCTGGGATTATATTAATGTTTATTAATCCAAGTGTATTTAAGCTAAATCCAACTACCAATGAACAATCATCTCAAGACCAACAAAGGTCTCTAATTTTTGTAATAGCCTTCGTTGTTGGTTTTAGTGAAAGACTTGCAAAGGATTTTATCGGTAAAGCAGAAGAAATAGCAGGTGCTAACCGAGATAATCCGGAATCTCAACTAGTTGCGAATGAATTAGCAAGCGATGTAGATAGTTTAAATATTGTGCCAAATCAACTAGCTATTAGTGGTTTAAAAAATAGTGCCGCTGTTTCAAATATATTGCCCAATGAACTGGATATTAATGATTCGTTAAATGGTGCAGATGATTTAGATCCTAACAAAGGCGATCGCTAATCTCAGCTAAAGCAATTCTATCTGATTGAAAAGGACACAGTGTCGCATAACTGTGTCCCTATAAACTACTTCAATTACGTTTACGACTGGCGATAGCAGGCAAACTCCATTGTAAAAGTAGCCATACCAGAAGTAAGCGATCGCAACTCTGTAGAATACCCAAACATTCGCGCCAGGGGTACTTCCGCTCGAATCACTGTGTATCCCTGCATTGTCTCGGAACCCAACAACAAACCCCGACGAGAGGATAAGTCACCCTGAATCCTTCCCATAAACTCGTGGGGTGTTTCCACCTCTACAAGCATGATGGGTTCCAGGATGTAGGGTTTTGCTTTAGCGATCGCACCCTCAATTGCTTGATGAGATGCTGACCGGAAAGCCAACTCTGAAGAGTCAATTGGGTGATATGAACCACCATCCAAAACGACTTTCACCCCAGTTACCGGATAGCCTTGCAGTTTCCCTGATTGCATCGCCTCACGGAAACCCTTTTCGCACGCCGGGATATATTCTTTGGGAATTGCACCCCCAACCACTCGATTCTCAAAGACAAACGGTTCATCTGTGGGTTCAATCCACCCAGTAATATGGGCGTACTGACCAGGGCCGCCTGACTGTTTCTTGAATCGGTAGTCAAAGGTAGCTTGTTGTCCAATGGTTTCCCGGTACGCCACCGCAGGAGTACCAACGAAAACCTCGGCATTATATTCTCGTTGGATGCGTTCCAGGTAGATTTCTAAGTGGAGTTCACCCATCCCAGAAATCAGAGTTGCTCCTGATTCGGGGTCGATGCTCAACCGAAAAGTAGGGTCTTCCCTTTGAAAGCGATTGAGTGCCTTGGAAAGGCGATCGCTATCTTCCTGTTTCTTGGGCGTAATTGCCAGCGTAATCACTGGTTCTGGTACAAACATCTTCTCTAGAGATACCAGTGGTTCCCCAGAACAGAATGTATCACCAGAAGCACAATCGACACCCAATAAAGCCACAATATCTCCAGCAACGGCAACTTTTACCTCTTCTCGCTTATTGGCGTGCATTCTCACCAAGCGACCAATTTGCACCCGCTGTTCAGTCCGCGAGTTGTAGACGGTATCACCGGGTTTGAGCGTCCCAGAGTAAATCCGGGTATAGGTCAACTGCCCAAAGGATTCAACGGTGAGTTTAAATGCCAATGCCACCAAGGAAGCATCGGGGTTAGGGTAGACACTAACCGACTCTGCGGTTTTGACCACTTCTCTATCTATCGGAGATGGTAGATAAAGCGTAACTGCATCCAATAAGTTTTGCACTCCTTTATTTTTGAATGCCGAACCCAGCAGTACAGGCGTGAATTCTAGGCTCAAAGTTGCCTGTCGGATGGTTTCCCAAATTAATTCTTTAGGAATCTCCTCACCCGCCAATAGCATCTCTGTCATTGGTTCCGAGAACAGCGACAAAGCATCTAGCAGCTTGTCGCGTGCCTGTTGCGCTTCATCCCTAAGAGGTTCGGGAATTGCCTTTTTCACGAAGTTTTCCCCGTTTTCACCTTCAAAGTAGTCAGCAGTCATTTCTACCAGGTCAATGACTCCCTGGAATTGGTCTTCACTGCCGATGGGGTACTGGAGTAATATCGCATTTAGTTGCAAGCGATCGCGTATTCCCTGTACTACACGAAATGGGTCTGCCCCCGTCCGATCCATTTTGTTGATGAACGCCAAACGTGGCACACGGTAGCGCTTCATTTGCCGATCCACCGTAATGGATTGGGACTGCACACCCGCCACAGCACACAGCACCATCACTGCTCCATCCAATACCCGCAGAGCGCGTTCCACTTCAATTGTGAAATCTACGTGTCCAGGTGTATCAATCAGGTTAATTTGAGTATCGTGCCACTGGCAGGTGGTAGCAGCGGAAGTGATGGTTATACCATGCAGCTTTTCTTCTGGCATAAAATCCATCGTTGCACCCTTACCGCCTCCCCGCACTTCCTCAATAGCATGGATTCTGCCCGTGTAGAAGAGAATTCGCTCTGACAGCGTAGTTTTACCAGAGTCGATGTGGGCAGAGATACCAATATTTCGGATGCGTGTTCGGGGAATCATAAAATTTCCTTTTGTTCAAGCGACAAACAGTCACCAATCAAGTGGTGATATATTTTGTATTATATGTGTGCTACAAAGAAAAGACAAGGCTGATAATACAGAAAAACCGTTCTGGCTTTTCACGCTATCTGGAAAACCTCTCTCCTAAAAGGCTACGGTGTACACACAAGTCCATCTCACCCCCTCTAACTCCCCCGATGCCTTGGGGGAGAACCGGGTATTTCCCCCCTTTGCAAGGGGGGATTAAGGGGGGTAAATCCAGGGTTTGCGCTTCATTACCAAGATGTGTGTACACCGTAGCCTAAAAGGAGAAATACTTTGAATTTTCCCCCTTCCCGCATCGGTAAGGGGGTTAGGTTTTTCGTGGGCCTGACAAACAGTTGATAACCCTGATTTTACTGTTGATTTATTTTGATATCTGCAAATTTAATTGCGTTGTTTTCGCTAATTAACGTTAAATTAACCTTCTTAACCCGAATTCACGTTAAATTTAGGCGAATAAATCTTAATACTCAGGTGAAAGATAGAATGGTAGGTTTTTTACAGCTTATCTATCCATAGGTACTGGATAAAAATTTTCAAGTAGCTTTACTTCCTCCTTCCAAAGACGAGGAAGAATTCCACGCGGCAGTACTTCTTATACCAATTTTGTATGAAGCTGCATAGAATTAGATCCCCCCTAGCCCCCCTTCAAAACGGGGGAACTGGAAAAATATCTATCAAAGTCCCCCTTAAAAAGGGGGATTTAGGGGGATCGAGATATGTGCAACTTCACATTAAATTGGTATTACGGTAGAAATCCTTCTATTCTTTTTCTTGTCATTCTTTCCTCATTTATCCGCTCCCTTGCGTCCATCGTCTTTCCCTCCTTTGAGTAATGATAAAGACTCTACGCTCCCTTCTTTCCTATGCAGCTTTAACTACTATAGTTTTCGTAGCTGTAGTCACAACCCAGTTAGTAACTACGCAAAAAACTCCTGCGATCCATAACATTACACCTACCGTTATTCACTCGTTTAATAGCAGTAATAAGTCTGATGGTTCGACTTCAGAGGCAATATCTGTAGAAAGCAGCGATAGTAACCTTTACGGTACAAGTTACGAGGGAGGGGCAAATGATAAAGACCTGATTTTTAAGATTCCTCCTAATAGTAGTAATTTCAACCTTTTCTATTTGTTTAAGCAGAAGGACGATCAAAGGACTAATCTTAAAGTCGCGGCTACCCAACCTACCACGAGCTTATACGTCTATGTGTCTCCCACGGGAAGCGACACTAAAGGCGATGGTTCGCTAGGAAAGCCATTGAGGACGTTGGCGTATGCAGCAAAACGAGTTCAACCGAATAAAAACTACACGATTTATTTGAACCCAGGTGTTTATAGGGAGACGGAAGCGACGGTTCTTCCGCTGGGAGTGAATATCGAGGGAGCAGGTGAATCAAGGGTGACTATCACTAGCAACGGTGCAATTCCTGCTCCAGGAATAAACACAGGTAGTAGCAACTGGAGTCTTTTGCATCATGGAAGTATTATTCAGCTTGTCTCGCCTAGCTACTCCGGCTCAAGCCCTCGGTACGGCCCTCCTTCGGAGATGATTGGGGCGACAGACGGTAATCAGACGTTAGGCGGCTTCACCATAAATGGGAACGGCAAAACCATCAAAGCCGGCATCTGGGTAGAAAATCGTAACAACGTAACTGTGCATAATGTCACATTCAAAGATTTGCAGCACAGTGGCGCAGTTTTTACCCGTGGCGATATGTGGTGGTTCGTCCCGCTTCCAGAGGGAAAGTGGATGAAAAACACAACGATACATGATTGCACATTTATCAACTCCGCTGCGGATTGGGTATCGGGAGGATCTACTGGGAACCTGAGACTTGGAGGGCTGGATGGTGCCAACATCTACAACATTACTATCCGAGAAAATAAAGGATACGGCATAAAGTTCATGCATGTAGGTCATCTACGTAACGTGAAGATTCACGATTGCGACATCCAGGTTCCAGAAGTTGATTCCCAGTGGAGCGAGGATGCTTCCATTGAACTTTGGAATTTGAGTTATGGAAACGAAATCTACAATGTTATCTGTAATACGTGGTTATCGATGGTCAATCATTCAGTAATGAATGAATACCAGTCGACAGCTAAACACCCAAGTAATCTCAAGATGCGAAATGTACGAATAAAAGATATTGACGGACAGAGTGTTAAGGAGTCAATCGAAGTTGCCTTGAGCGGAGTCGAGATATCTAACTCCTACTTTCAGGATAAGGGTTTCGGTATTGCGATCTGGGGAGGGAAAGCATGGGGCGGAAGTATAGAAAATCAGAACATTAACATCCACAATAATATTTTCGCAAATGTTGCTCGTAAAGTTAAATTTAGTTTCGGGAAAAGTGCTGCCATCTTCATTCCCGATTCAGCTTCCAACATCAATATTCACAACAATGTGTTCGATAACTTAGGGAATAGCCTACAACTCGACTCCGCAGACAGGATATCGATCAAAAATAATGTGTTCTTGAACTCTCAAGGAGACGATGTGCAAGGAGGTAAGAACATTGCTTTCACTAATAATCTCCGCAGAAATACAAACCCAGCAAAGCCAACTTGGCAGATCCAATTCGCGGTTAATGCGACAAACATCCAGGGTGATCCAAGATTTAGAAGCACGGGCGACCGTTGGAACTCTTACTACAAGTCGGCTTCGTCACGCAGTCTTGTGGTGGATAGAGGAACTTATGTAGGACTTGCTTACTCCGGTTCGGCACCTGACATCGGTCGATGGGAGTGGTAAGAAATGATAAGAACGTGTGAGTAGTATTGAATGGCAAATAAACGTTTTTATCACATTGGCTTTGGGCAAGATGATTTAGGTTCATCGCCTCCCAGCATTGCACTATTGTCTGGCGATCCAGAGCGATCGCACCTAATTGCCCAAACTTATTTACAAGATGTACGCGTGTTGTCAGAAAATCGCGGACTCAATAGCTATGTAGGATACTTACCCAATGGTTGCAGCATCTTATCAGCTACAAGCGGTATGGGTGCGCCTTCATTAAGTATTGTGGTGAATGAGTTGGTACAAGTGGGAATCCGGCAAATTATTCGCATTGGCACTTGTGGATCAATTCAACCTTATATACCAGTTGGTAGCGTTGTTATTAGCAGTGCAGCATTGTGTCGCCAAGGTGCAGCTTATGACATTGCGCCTGTGGAGTATCCAGCCGCAGCCGATCCTTTTCTGACAGTCGCTTTAGTTAAAGCTGCACGAGAATTAGAGATTGAACATTACATCGGAATTACGGCATCAGTTGATACTTTTTACGAAGGACAAGAACGCACTGATTCAGCCAATCCATATTTAATGCGATCGCTGCATGGCATCACAGAAGAATATCGGCGCTTGAATATCTTGAATTACGAGATGGAATCCGGCACACTATTCAAAATGGCAGGAGTGTATAATTTTGCCGCAGCAGCTATTTGCGGCGTAGTTGCTTCACGTACAGATGGTGAAAATATCATTTTGGAGCAAAGAGATATTGCTGTTAAAAATGCGATCGCAACTGCTGTAAATGCAGCAGCAAACCTTGAGTAAGCTAAGAAATTTCTCTGATATGACTTTTTATTCTGCCAGATTTAATATTCTCTAAGTAGTTTTATCATGTCTTTACCTAATCTTTAATTTATAATCAGTAATTCTAGGTAAGATATATTGAGTAAGATGCAATTTCATCTGATAGCACACATATATAAAAAGCTTTTTTATGGCAGGTATCGTTTGTATGCAATACATTTTGACCTCTCTCCAAACCTCTCCCCTAAAAGGAGAGAGGCTTTGAATTGTAGTTTGGGTTAAGCAAAGTGTAAAAGTACAAAATTAGCGTGAATATCATAGAAAATTATAGTATCCAAAAACAATAAAAGTTTAAAAGTTAAAATTATTGTTTAGTGCCAATTAATTAAAGCTGCTTTTATATATTAAAAATCTGGAATTTTAAGACTCGGCTTTGCAGCTATTACGATGATTTTAGCTATTAAAAAATATCACGAAATTTGTAGGATAGTATAATATGAAGAATGCTTGGAAGCGTTGGATTACGACTGTTAACCTAGCTGCGATGTCTATGACAGGCTACGCCTACGCACTCATGCCGACGCTGATATTTTTAGCATTCTCTCATCGGGCAACGGCTGACGATCCAGGAGCATGTTACATGATAAACTCCTCTGGCAAAACCGTTGGATTGGAAAAGCTTTGTGGCAATAGTAGTAATATAGCCGCACCTTCAGATAATGATAATAGAGTTTTTCGAGTCTCAATCAAACGCCGCTTTGGTGGAACTCCTGTAATTGATGTCACCTTCAACGACAAAAAAACCTTTGAAATGATTGTAGATACAGGTGCTAGTGGAACCATTATCACTCAAGGTATGGCGAATACACTTGAACTACAGGCTACAGGTTCAATGCAAGCCCAAATTGCCGATGGTAGCGAAGTAGAATTTCCAACCAGTAAGATAAAATCTATAGCAGTCGGTGGAGTAACAGCCAATAATCTTCAGGTTGCGATCGCACCAAAAGGAAGCATCGGCTTACTAGGCCACGATTTCTTTGGGAAATATGATATCAAGATTCTGGAGAAAGAGGTCGAATTTCATTACCGCTAACGCTTGCAGGTAGCAACTTCTTGAGGTTTTTATTCAGCAGTCAGCACTCCTGAAGCAGGTTAAGAGCGTTATAGAATAAAAGAAATAAACCTTAAATACATTACGCTGATTCAGCAGAATTGCCCATGACCACTTCTAAACGCCAATATCACATTACTACCTTCGGTTGTCAGATGAATAAAGCTGACTCAGAGCGCATGGCTGGCGTTTTGGAAGACATGGGCTTTGAATGGTGCCAAGATCCGAATAATGCAGATGTGATTCTCTACAATACCTGTACAATTCGGGATAATGCTGAACAAAAGGTATATTCCTACCTCGGCAGACAAGCGAAGCGCAAACATGAGCAGCCTGATTTAACCCTAATTGTTGCTGGTTGCGTTGCCCAGCAAGAAGGAGAAGCGCTATTGCGGCGAGTACCAGAATTAGACTTGGTAATGGGGCCACAACACGCCAACCGTCTGAAAGATTTGCTGGAGTCAGTATTTGAGGGCAACCAAGTTGTCGCAACCGAAGCAGTTCACATTATTGAAGATATCACCCAGCCGCGACGGGATAGTACAGTGACAGCTTGGGTGAATGTGATTTATGGCTGTAACGAACGCTGCACCTATTGCGTAGTTCCCAATGTGCGCGGTGTCGAACAATCTCGCACACCGTCAGCTATCCGGGCTGAAATGGAAGAACTAGGACGGCAAGGTTACAAAGAAATTACTCTACTCGGTCAAAATATTGATGCTTACGGCAGAGATTTACCTGGAGTCACACCAGAGGGTAGGCATCTGAACAATTTTACAGATTTGCTTTATTACGTCCATGATGTGCCGGGGATTGAAAGGTTAAGATTTGCTACTAGTCACCCCCGTTATTTTACTGAGAGATTAATTCAAGCTTGTGCCGAGTTGCCCAAAGTGTGCGAACACTTCCATATTCCCTTTCAATCTGGGGATAATGAACTGTTAAAAGCAATGGCGCGGGGTTATACCCATGAAAAATATCGTCGGATTATCGATACCATTCGCCGATATATGCCAGATGCCTCCATTAGTGCCGATGTAATAGTCGGTTTTCCTGGGGAAACAGAAGCACAGTTTGAAAATACCCTGAAACTGGTAGAAGATATTGGCTTTGATATGTTGAATACAGCAGCATATTCGCCGCGTCCAGGGACACCAGCCGCATTGTGGGATAATCAACTGAGTGAAGAAATTAAAAGCGATCGCCTGCAAAGGCTCAATCATCTGGGAAACTTGAAAGTAGCAGAGCGATCGCAACGTTACTTTGGCCGCATTGAAGAAGTTTTAGTAGAAGACCAAAATCCTAAAGATCAAACTCAGGTGATGGGACGCACTGGCGGTAATCGTTTGACCTTTTTTAATGGCAATATCCAAGAACTCAAAGGGCAGTTGGTAAAGGTAAAAATTACTGAAGTCCGCCCTTTTAGCTTGACGGGTGAACCGGTTGAAGTGAGGCAAACTGTTTTGCAGTAAGAACTAGTTGAGGATTACCCCTAACTTATGATGAAGTTACCGCAAACGATTTCAGTTCTACTTTTTGGGGCTAGCTTGGCTGTACTTTCCCCTGAACTTTGTACTGCTTTCACTGTTCAAGAAGTAGCTAACCTTGCCCAAGCATCAAACGATTTGCCAGTAGTCAAATCAGCAGGACTGTCCCCCGATATGAATGTGCCTTGGTCAAAACCCGTGAGAATCGTTGACCCTTTTGAAGGAGAGTTTCTTGGGGTTTTCGACCGCAACTCATTAGGTGGTTATTTATACCGTGAAGGTTCAAAGCAAGTTATTAGTTTGTGGACTCCTTCGAGCATTCGAGTACTAATAACAGTAAATTCGGGTCAAGCCAGTTCTTATTTTTACACAGCAGGTCATGTATATCCCACAACTGATTTTCTTGGGTTTGCCACTACCAAAAAAGTCGATAAACTTTTGCTCAAGGTCAGGGAAAAAGTTTTTCAATTAGACGGGTCAACCGGTACGTTTGCTGTTAGTCAAGAATTAGCCACTGCTTTAAAAAATGCTCCAGATGAGAACTTAGACATCAGACTAGTCTTGGAAGGAGGTCAAACAGTTGATAGCGAAATTGGCAAAGAAACGGTGAAAGCTTGGCGAAGCATTTATAGCTAAGTGCTGAGTGCTGTTAGCGGTAGCGAGGCGTTGAGCCAGTGCTGAGTAAAAACCCGGTTGTTTCAAGACTTTGAGCAATCAACATTATCCTATCTGTGTGACTACGGCTATATTAAGCGATCGCATTTTTTACCAAAATATTATCTTTTATTGATCAAGGAAAGATTTCTCCCCTCTCATCAGGAATCTATCTGGTCAAACTTGTTTATATATTTAGACTTCTTTACAGTCCATACTGTAGGACTTACGCAAAACTATACGCGTTCTGGGGTAATACCCTGCTTTTCGGCTATTGTTTGCGTAAGTCCTGTACTCACGTGCTCTCACTATCAGCCTGACTGTCTAAGCAGTATATTTGTGTTTATCCCTTAACGATTATGCTAAGTTTCCAGCTTTCAACTTCGTTATTGTATACCAGTAAGGTAGCTAGGGGCTGACAGTGCGATCGCATTTGGGTTAATACAGTGTAGTGAAATCATTTATACCTCTCAAGGAAATCAACACTATGAAATTTGGTATTGACATCGGACATAATTGCCCTCCTCACGATACAGGAGCAACAGGCATCAAACAAGAAGATGCTTTAACTAAAGCAGTTGGGACATTACTGATTCAAAAACTCAAAGCAGCAGGTCATACCGTTGTTGATTGCACTCCTACAAGCGCTAGTAGTGTAAATGATTCTCTTAGAAAGCGAGTCAATAAAGCGAATGATAATAACGTTAACGTCTTTGTTTCGATTCACTTTAATAAATTCAACACTAAAGTTAATGGTACAGAAATTTTCGCCACTAGTAATACATCAAAAGGTATTGCTCAATCAGTTTTAAAAGAGATTCTTAAACTTGGATTTAATGATAGAAAGGTTAAAAATGCAGGTTTTTTTGTTCTGAAAAATACACAAATGCCAGCTATTTTAATTGAATGTTGCTTTTGTGATGCCAAAGTAGATATGGATCGCTTTGATGCTGAAAAAATGGCAGAGGCAATTAAAGATGGATTAATTGGTGACTCAGATGATGATGAACTCAAATCTGATAAAAAATACGTTTTGGAAATCACAACAAAAACTGTTTTAAAACCTTCTACAGAACAGGCATCAGAACTGCCAAAAGATTCTGTGTTTGATATTGAACCAGGAAGTTACCCAATTTTAGATGTCCGTTTTGAAGAAAACCATTATTGGGTTAAGTGGCCTGATAAAAGTAAAGGAAACAGAGATGAACATTTTGTTTTTTCTGGATATAGTAAAGTGATCGAAAAAGATTAATTAATTATATCTAGCTCATTCGTTAACACCTAGAACAGATCCCTGACTTCTTAGCTCGACTTTATCCATTTTTTTGCAACGCTCAATCTTACACTGAAAGCTTTGTGGGACAGTCATTTTACTTTTTCGATTTCACCGATAATCAGTGACATGGAAAAAGTTTTTGGCAAAAAGCTAGGTTTTGCCGTATCAAGAGAACCAAGTTTTTAATTTTGGATAAAGTCGAGCTTAGAGGTTGTTTGAAAAGTAGTTGGCTGTGATTTTAATTACGTATTTACCCCCCTTAGTCCCCCCTTATAAAGGGGGGAAACAAGAAAAATCCGGTTCCCTCCCTTTTATAAGGGGAGGGTTAGGGTGGGGTAAAAAATATTTGGCACATCAATCATGACTTTTCAAACATCTTCTTAGAGAAGTCGGGATTTGCAAATACTTTTTAAGGGGACAAAGCTATGTCATTACTAGATGACTTAATCAAAACCTATTTTAATAAAGATTTAGCAACAGTATTTACACAAGTTGGGATTGAAAGTGCAAAAATTACCGATATCAATCGGCAAATTCTCAAAGAAGTTACCCTGGCTCAATGGTTACTAGAGTCTTCTAGAGGTCAAAGTGATCTTGCTGTCAATGCTAACAATTTTGCCGGATTAAAATGGCGAGTTCCTGACATGAAAGGTTTTGCCGAACCGTTAAAAATCAAAGTTCCTTCTGAGCTAGAAGAAGTAGAATTTTGTAAGTTCCAAGATATTGATGCCTTTATTATTGGTTATTGGAAGTTTTTAACCCGCACTCCCTATAAAGGCTTAGAAGATTACACCAATACACCAGAAAACTTCCTTGGTTTTCTCAAGGGTAAAGGCTATTCATCTGATCCTAACTATGTTAATAAAGTTGTAAATTTGCTTCCAGAGGCGCAGAATTTATTGGCTAATGCAGGTGTAGTTGTTATTGCCCCGGTAGAAAAACTACAGCTAATTCGTGCCCCTCAAGAAGTGGAAGTAGGACAAAGTTTCCGGGTTGAAGGTATAGCTCGTTTAGCTGACAGGGGCAAAATTTTATCGGTGATGATCGATAACAGATTTCCAGCCCCAAGTGTAGCAATTAGTCAGGATGGCAAATGGCAATTTGATTTAGTCTTTAAACAAGAAGGCGATCGCACCATGATAATTGCTGTTGAGGATCAAACTCTAGAGATTAAAATTAAAGCTATCGTTCCTTTCGATCACAAGGACGATGAGAACACTCAACAACCTACAGCATCCAGCTTACCAGGAGCGAAGGTAATTAAACTCAGTGGTAGTGTAGGAATTGGCGGAGTCAATAAAGATGATGATGTTAAGGCTATTAAGGCACGATTGTATGAGCTAGGCTACAAATGGGTAGGTGATCCTAACAGTGCAGATAGAGACAGAGGACTATTTGACGCAATCAAATTATTTCAATCAATTATTGCTGGTCGCAGTACTCTTAAAGGTGATGGTCGAGTTGATGTTGGTGGCATAACTCATCGATGGTTGCAAGCAGCTAACGCACCACGGTGGGAGTTGATGCCAAAAAGCGACCCTGATAATGGTTTCGTAAACGGTGAACTGGAAGACACCCAAGATAACCACGATTTTGGAACACACTGGTTAGCTGATGTGGTCAAAGAAATTGCCCAAGACTATCAAAATAGTTATCGCAATACTCATCCCAAAGCTGCTCCGTTCACAATTAATGATGTTAGCCTGCCTTATGGAGGCGATACTCCCGACCATCAAGGGCATGAAACTGGCATGATGTGCGATGTTTACTTACCCAAAAAGAATGGAGCTTTTGGCGGCGTTTTTTGGTCGAATTCTGAATATGATCAAGATGCTACGCGAGCTATTCTCAAGTCTATTCGCAAGCAAAAGTTGGTAAAGGCGGGGGCCGTTTTCTTCAACGATAAAAAGCTAATTCAAGAGGGGCTTTGTACCCAGATGATTGGTCACGATCATCATATTCACTTTGAAATTAACCCACCAGTCAGAAGCTAATAGAGAATCCGGTGTTTGGTGTGTGGAAGATTTGCTGACAGAACAACTTTTACAACTTCTGTCCTGCATAAATTGATCGCACTTCGCCATTACGCCGGATGACAGCTTCGCCATTACTAACATCTACTAATGTCCAACCACTTGAGCCGATACTTTCACCCATATTGATGCGGCGAGTCACGCCATCGATTTTAAACAAAGCGGCGGATTTATTGCCCAACTCTAGCAATCCTTCTAAGGTATTAGTGGGAGCCTGTGCGATCGCAGTTGCCGGATATACTTGTTCCTGGGTAATAGTTGGTTCTGAATCTGGGGCGAGGGCTGCACGCAATGGAACTACTGGTAATGCAGGTAGAGGCTTGGGTGTTTGCCGCACGGTAATGGGTGCAGTTTTCCCAGCCACAGGTTTGAGTTCGGCTCGTACAGCAGCAGCTAGCATATTAACGTTTACAGGCTTGCTAGCTTGTCGCACTGTATTCAAAGCATTTTTCACCACATTAGGTTGAGAAGCCTGTAACGCACTGGCAACTTGTGGTAAAAGTTTAGGAGTCCCAGGAATCGCTGGGAGGGCATAGCGCATTGGCGACGGCGCTTGATAAACGGGAACGTAGATGCGCTCAACAACGTTTCCAGAACGGTTAGGGGCTGGTGGTGTATTGTTAGCTAGAAGTGGAAGTGCTGGTAGATTACCAGATGCTTGCCCGTTACCAAGGGCTATTTGGTTAGTATTTGCCTGAGTGGAGAATCCCGTACTGACAGATTTTTGATTGCTTTTGGCTCCTTGCTTATCTATAACTGCCAGCGCTCCCAGCATGTAGTCAACTAACTCTGCCTCAATTTCTGTTTTGACAGGCAACTGCGACTGCGGTTGCTGCACTAAAAGCGCTGACTCAGGCAATTTGCTATTTAAAAGATATACGACTCCAGACTGTACCAGGTAGATCATACTAGCGATCGCCACGCCTAAAGTTGTTCCGACAATCAGCAGTTTGCCCAAAGCAGGACTAGTTTTCTGACGCTTTCTACTAACTGATTTAACAGTGGCGCTGTCAAACACAACAGTACTCAAGTGCTTGTGCTTATCTTGAGCAGCTGACTGCACTGTTTGGTTAAGTTTGTTGGGTAAAATAATCTGCGGTATAGTAACTGTTTGCAGAGGCACGTATTCTGTAGGCGATTGGGAAGAAACCCCAGCAAAAGACTGGCTCGATTTATTCTGCTTAGTGTGCCTAACAGTTTGAGAGGGCAGATTATCACTAACATCCAGAATGTAGT
The DNA here is from genome assembly GCF_054786515.1 of Nostoc sp. UIC 10890. Lineage (NCBI taxonomy): Bacteria > Bacillati > Cyanobacteriota > Cyanophyceae > Nostocales > Nostocaceae > Nostoc > Nostoc sp. UIC 10890. The sequence continues at coordinate 6,881,098 of NZ_JBSGKF010000001.1, read as the reverse complement.
CGATATCGGCAAAGAGTTCATCCATTAAGCCATCAGCATAGTTTTCTATCGACCAAGGCTCGTTGGCGATTAAGTCTTCTGATGGTTCCGGTACTATGAGACGGGTGCTGGCTTCTTTTAACATAGACGTTCTGGGTTGTTGCTAGGACGGGGAAACGCCGCCCCTACTGCCTGGAAATTATGATTATTAATGAAACATCCAATTCTCGTCCTATTGAGACGAGTTGCTTGAGTGTTGGTATTAAAGTCAACTTTCATCTGGGGATTGTTGATGATGGCAGTACTAATGTTTATGTCATCTATCATACCAATCCCCCCGCTTACTACTATACTCAGTCTTTATGAGCTTGGTGTTAAGCTAAAGCTGGAAACTCTGACTGGCTCTTGCTTCTACGCAATTCTAGATATAATAATAAGGCATTAATATCCGCTGGGTTTACACCACCTATACGTGCAGCTTGACCAAGAGTGAGTGGTTTCACGTGAGTCAGTTTTTCCCGTGCCTCTTTAGAAAGAGTATCAATTGTTGTGTAATCCAAATCCGCTGGTAACTGGCGGTGCGCTTGGCGGGCAATTTGGTCAATTTGATTTTGTTGCCTAGCGAGATAGCCAGAATACTTGATGTCAATTTCTGCACCTTCTTTCTCGGCGCGGTTGAGGTTGGGGTTTCCCAATCCGAACCTGTCGAGGTCAACGTAATGGAATCCCGGACGGCGCAGCAAGTCATTAAGGGTAATGGAACCTTTAATTAATTGTTGGGTATTAGATGCGATCGCTATTCCAATTTCATCATGTTCTTTAACTCGTGTGGCTTGCAATCTTTGTTTTTCTGTGGTGATATTACCCTGTTTTTGAGTAAATATATCCCAACGGCGATCGTCAATTAAACCAATTTCTCTTCCCAAGGGTGTCAAACGTTGGTCGGCATTGTCAGAACGCAATAGCAATCGGTACTCAGACCTACTGGTAAGCATCCGGTAAGGTTCCCGCAGGTCTTTGGTACACAGGTCATCAAGTAGCGTCCCAATGTAACTTTGCTCGCGGGCAAAGACAATCATCTCTTGAGAGCGAACAAACCGAGCTGCATTAATTCCTGCTACCAACCCTTGGGCTGCGGCTTCTTCGTAACCTGTGGTGCCGTTAATCTGCCCAGCACAAAACAGTCCCGCAATCTTCTTAGTCATCAGTGTGGGGTAACACTGAGTTGCTGGTAAATAGTCGTATTCCACAGCATACGCCGGACGCAGCATCACACATTTTTCCAAACCGGGGAGAGTCCGCAACATTTGTAATTGCAAATTTTCTGGTAATCCTGTGGAAAACCCTTGGATATAAAGTTCGGGTATATCCCTTCCTTCTGGTTCAATAAAGATTTGATGGCTTTCCTTATCAGCAAAGCGGACAATTTTATCTTCAATACTGGGACAATAGCGCGGCCCTTTAGCTTCCACCCAACCGCCATAAACTGGCGACAGGTGTAAATTATCCTGAATTAAGCGATGGGTTTCGGCGGTTGTGCGGGTAATGTAGCAAGGCATTTGTTCCCGTTCTACCCACGCCTCTGGGTCAAAACTGAACCAACGCACATCTTCATCCCCTGGCTGGATGAGCATTTTACTATAATCCACCGATCGCTTGTCTACCCGTGCTGGAGTTCCAGTTTTGAGTCTTCCGGTTTCAAATCCCAGGCGATTTAGGGTTTGTGTCAAGCCTTCAGCCGCAAATTCTCCAGCCCGCCCGGCTGGCATTGATTTGTTACCAACCCAAATTTTGCCTCCCAGGAAGGTGCCAGTTGTCAAGATAACTGCTTTACATTGGAACCCTACACCAAAATAAGTTTCAACGCCGATGACTTCACCATTAGCGCCCAGCACCAAGTCAGTTGCCATACTTTCGCGGATTGTCAAGTTTTCTTGGTTCTCAACAATATTTTTCATCACCGCTGCATATTCGCGCTTGTCCGTCTGGGCGCGTAATGCCCAAACAGCAGGCCCTCGTGAAGAGTTGAGGATACGTTTTTGCAGGTAGGTACGGTCTGCTACTTTACCAATTTCTCCGCCAAGTGCATCTACCTCATGAGTCAATTGGGATTTAGCCGGGCCACCCACCGCTGGGTTACAAGGTTGCCAAGCAATTTTATCCAAGTTGAGCGTCAATAGCAGGGTACGACAACCGAGGCGTGCAGAGGCGAGAGCCGCTTCGCAACCGGAGTGACCTGCACCGACGACTATGACATCAAAAGCGTCTTGAAATTCAACGGAATTGTGCATGGTCATACTTACAGGATCGGCAAGCTTAGAGTTCTTTTCAATTTTAACTGTTCCAGTGATTTCATGGATGTATCTTTCTAATAAAAAAGTTATCAAATTTACTAGTACTCAAATAGAAGCTAGTTTCTATTTTTAAACTTGAGTATTAGGCAAAAAAGATTATATTTTTTAAATTTTATGGCAATGTTCCGGGTTGCTGCTCAAAGCTATTGTTCACATGGTTAGCAATCAAAACAAAATAATTGATTACTATGTTTTGTATAAGTTGTACATAGCTGTAAGCAAATATCAGTGATTTATCTATATTTCTATTCTTTATATTCTTAACTCAGTAATAACAGATATTCTCAAGAAATCAATTTTATTTAAATCAACTAAGCAATTATTTAAAAATGAAATTCACCTTCAAAAAGAAAAAACCACTTAATAGAATTATTAGAAAGATAAGTTTCATTAGTATAGTTATCTTGATAATTTTTATATTAGTAGCTAGCAATGAGATTACCCATCATAAAGTTGCTATAACTGCCCAACCATTAAACGGATGCTTGAGTAATAATTCATTAACTTGTACAGATACCTCTAAAGAGACAATATCAGAACCATTTATTCCCAACCCAAAATTAAATCATAAACAGCGCTTTTTATCTGCGATCGCTAGAAATTTAACCATAATTCCCCAGCCTGGTACTTATGAATATATTTTGCTACGAGCTTATGGTGCAGTCTTTGTAAATCAAGATATCGGGATGAAACTGCCACCAAAACATATCTTTGCCAATGAACAAGAAACCCAAGATTTTCAAGCTACTTTAACAATGGTTCATGTCGATGGTACTAGAGACTGTTACTTACAAAAATCGGCGGCTGAGGCTTTAAATAAAGCGCGATCGCTACAAAGAATTCCGCTAAAATCTGGTTATGGTTCTGGTGATTGTACTCGCACTTTCAACACGAATTTAAAATTTTGGTATAAATATGCCAACAATCAAGTTTTGGCAAAAGTTAAAGAGGGAAAAGAAACAAAAATTCTCGGTTTAGTTGCACCTCCTGGAACTTCACAACATCTCTGGGGATTAGCAATTGATTTACGCGTAGGTAGTAAAGAACAAAGAAAAGCTCTTAATCAAAATGGTTGGTTTCAAACTGTAGAAAATGATATTCCACATTGGACTTATGTAGGTTTATCTGAAGAGAATTTACCTCTGTTTGGCTTTAACAAACAAGTTGTCCGTGGGATTACTTATTGGATTACGCCATTATGATTTTTAGATAACATCAAAATTTGGAAATACTAACCTATAATATATATTTTCAGGGATTTAGCTATGCAAAACGAAGCTGCTAACGGTCTATTTGCATACCTGTATCTCACCGGATTGAAAATGGCTATAAGCTGGTGAAAAAGAGTGTAGAGACGTAGTATTGCTACTTCTTTACAAGGCTTTTGGATAATGCATATTTAATTTCTGGAGATGTCTCCATTCAAAATCAAACTCTTGATTTTCTATACTCCCCTCTCCAAAATGGAGAGGGGGTGGGCGTGAGATTACGCCGGATAAATCCGCAATCTTCTATTTGGTTCTTCGCCAAAACTATGCGACTTGAGGCGATAATGTTCTACCAACTCATGTTGCATTTTACGGACTTGGGGAGAACGCGGTAATAACTCGACTGGCTGTCCTTTCGGAATCACAATTTGCTCAACAGCAAGTCTAGCTTCTTCTAAAGCATCCATCTCATCATCGCTACCGTTATGCAAAAATAGTTGCAGTTCTCGGTCATCGGCCATTTCTGGGTCATCGATGTTCAATAAGCGCCGCAAACCACGGGTGATTTGGGGAATGGTGCTGGACTTAATCATGTGGATGGGTACATGACGCGCTTTAGCCATTTGGCGTAATTTGGCGTGGTTTTTGACGTGCGATCGCAGTGCTAAAATTGCATCAGCACTATCTATATCTTTTGTCAATACCACGGGCAAAGTTAGCACACTAATTACCTGTTCCAGTTGGTGGCGGCTAACGCCATAAGGGTAAACGTGCAATGGCAAATCTTCACCATTGGGCCCTGGTTGTCTAGTAGCAGCATCCAAATCAATGCTTTCAGAATAATTGAAGGATTCATCCAGCAAACGGTCAAACTCACTGCGTCCAGTTACCCGCTCTACAGGCAATTGCGGCAGTGCTACCATTTGTCCAGATGAACGCCAGCCATTAGACGCCCGCGCCGGTGGGAAAGAATCCTCCACTGTCCCTAGCTGTCCACCACGACCGTTGACAACAGCTAACTGCCTTGTAACAGCAACTTTGCCGTGGTCATCAACGGTTCTCGTTTGTGGGCTAGGCTGACGCCCCCGCAATAGATTATCTACGGTGTCAGCAACACTTTCGTGTACTGTCCAGCGTTGGCGTTCCAACATTTCCACAGCAATTTCAAAGGTAGGAGGGGCTTTCCGCTCCAAAACAGTCTTTTGACTGCCCCGGCGTCTGGCTTCGTCGTCTCCCAGTGTCACAGCTTGGATACCCCCAACTAAATCAGCCAAGGTGGGGTTTTTAATCAGATTTTCGATCTGATTTCCGTGGGCAGTACCTACCAACTGTACACCCCGTTCCGCAATGGTACGAGCCGCTAAAGCTTCCAGTTCTGTGCCAATTTCATCAATGACAATGACTTCTGGCATGTGGTTTTCCACTGCCTCAATCATTACCTGATGCTGTTGATCTGGATGAGCCACTTGCATCCGCCGAGCGCGACCAATGGCGGGGTGAGCAACATCACCATCCCCAGCAATTTCGTTGGAGGTGTCAATAATCACTACTCGCTTGTGCAGATCATCCGCCAAAACACGGGCAATCTCCCGTAAGGCAGTAGTTTTGCCCACGCCTGGACGCCCCAGCATGAGAATCGATTTACCAGTTTCTACCAAATCGCGGATCATGCCAATGGTTCCGAATACCGCTCGACCAACGCGACAGGTCAAGCCAATAATCTTACCCGTGCGATTGCGGATGGCGCTGATCCGATGCAAAGTTTGCTCAATTCCTGCCCGATTATCTCCGCCAAAGATTCCGACTCGTTGAATGCAATCATCTATCTGTTCTTGAGTAACGGGTAATTCGCTCAAATACTCAGCTTGATTGGGAAAGCGAGCCTCTGGGCGACGACCCAAATCCAAGACCACTTCTACTAAAATATCTCGTTTGGGATGACTCTCTAGTACTTGTCGCAGGTCTTGGGGCAAAATGTCTAATAACTTTTGGAGATCGTCTGTAATCGTCATGCTTTCTATGGGAGAGATAGCGAGGACATTTGCGTGCAGGAGAATCCGCCCTAGGTATTTTCCGAACGAGCGATTAACGCTCCTGCTGTGACTTGATTTGGGAAACGAGAGAATGGGCAAGTTCTACAGCTTGCCAAAGTAATATGTCATCTTCTTCTAGGCGAACAGTCGCCTTCATATTTGTGTTACTTACCTCCTTATTCTCTAACTGTTCGAGAATTGGTGACAGCAGTACACGGGCGTAGCTACCGTAGGCGACCCCGGCGATGGAGGCGGAGGGGCAGAGGGGCAAAGGAGCAGAGGGGGAAAATTCTTGCTTTTCCCCTGCTCCCCTGCTTCCTTGCTCCCCTGCCTCTTTGAGTAGTCCCATTGCCTTTAACTTAGCAACGGTATAGCTATTAGTGCCGCCTGCTAACTGCACATATCCCGGTAACTTTGCTGCCAAAACTTTTTGCCCTAATTTCACCGCAGCTATTGTAGTGCCATCGCCAATATCACCACTCATAGGACGACCGTCGGTCTGCCAAATTAAAGCACCCTTGAGTGGGGCAATCAGGTCATACAGCGCTTTCAGGTAGTCAGTCATCCCCTCGCCATCGGGACAGCTGATGGCTAGTAACTTTAGTTGATCGGCCCACGGTGAAATTGCTTGCCATAATTGCTCAAATTCTGCCAACCGCCCAACTTTTGTATGGATTTCTACGGCATCTACTCCCGTTGATATTACCAACGGCGCGATCGCTGCCGGCGTTGACACATACGATGATGTATAGATCATATCGTATGGACAAATTGGTATGCAACGACCGCAGCCATAGCACTTTTCGGATACTACTCCCGAAAAGTCTTCTTTTCTACTGTTAAACACAATTGCTTGTGCGGGACAAATCCGTTCACAGGGTCTAGGGCAGTCTGTAGGACACTCACTAGGATTAAATTCTGCTTTCCGAAAATGGGGGTCTTCTCCATCGTTCAGGCTAACCATCAAAAAGGGTGAGTTGCCTCTTTTGCCAAAGCCTCGCTTTTGGGCATCCATAGCCAGAGATTTGGCTACTTGTAGCCCTGCTTGCGCTGCTGCAATCACCGCTGGATCAGCTGCAACATCTATGCAGTCAGCGCCCGCCAAAGTATAGGCTAACGTTAAATTTCTGACTGCCGGCAAATGCTGGAAGCTGGCTCCGCAGATCAGCTTGAACCAGTCACCTTGTTTGAGAGATTGTAAAGGGGCGAACAGATCAGTCACACTTCTATTATGCGTTTATGCGACTAAAAATAGTAGTCTGTGATCAAGAAAAAGTCCGGATTTCCTGATTCAGGGATTGGGTAAATCGGAACCCCCTTTGGGGATAAGGGGTAATGGGGATTAGGGATTGGGGCAATCCCTCTCTGAAGAAACACATTCCGTGGAGTGAGAAATAGGGATAATTTGGGGCATTGGAATTGGGCGAATGACACTAAGTTAATATATAGCCCTTGCCCTAGCTGCTTCCTAGCCTCCAGGCTGGGAACGAGGCAACGAGGCAATACAAGACTTTGGGCTTATCTTAGTGCCATTCGGGCATGGAGCATTTGGAATTAGTTATTTCTCCCTCACTCCCCTCTTTAAAATATCCATAGGTTCTTAGAACCTGATATAAATATAATACTACGGTTAGTTTATCGGAAAATAGCTTTTATATAATATGGTGTCTTTGTACACAAGCTTGTCTAGCTCCAGCAGTAATAATACTAAGCATTTTTTTGCCCGTAGGTCATTTTTACCAGAGCATCAAAACGGACTTTGGAAGATTGAAACGGGTTTTGTCCGAACTTTTACCTATCTGGAAGATGGTACAACTGTCGCTCTGGGCTTGTGGGGCCCTGGAGATGTCGTTGGCAGAACTTTGTCAAAAATAGAACCTTATCAGATGGAATGCCTAACTAAAGTGGAGGCAACAGTTTTACCTTTAGAAGAGTGGACTGAACTAACAGAAACTCTACTTGCCCATATTCAACAGGCTCAAGAATTGATGATCATTCGTAGCCATAAAAAAGTGGATACTATGCTCATCAAATTGTTGGCATGGTTATCCAAAAAGTTTGGTTCGGAAGTTGAGAAGGGACGTTTAATAGATATGCGTCTGACTCATGAAGACTTGGCAGAAATGCTCGGTTCAACTCGTGTGACTATCACTCGTGTTCTTGGGCAGTTTGAGCAAGAGGGCTTGATTAATCGTCTCTCGCTACATCGAATTGTGTTGCGAGAAGAAGAAATTTGGTACTACGAAATTTAGATTATTTCAGCATTCTGAATTCTTACCTTAGCGATCGCTATAAACGCTAGACAAATCTAGCCAAATCGGTAGCCCCAGTTTTTCTAAATAACTCAGGCTAGAGTATAGTTGCTTGGTTCTCCCCCACAAATCTAAGTCAAACCAGCCGTCATCTTCGGTATCGGGTTGAAGTATAGCACTGGTAATATTAACTGTTAGTCCATAACGAGCAACTAACTCGGAAATCACCGGTTCTTCGTAATAGGATTTTAAGACGCACAGTTGCAAGCGCAATCGATTGGTTTGACCAAGAGAAATCCATTGCTGGAATTGTTCTTGCCATTGATTTGTCAGCCATGCAGAGTCTTTGGGATTCAGTTTGCTAGCTGGATTTGGGAAAGGCAAGGAGTGTTGGTTGAGTTGAATGTGGTTTGCGATCGCTAGTTCCAGCAAATTCACTCCCAATTCTTGCAAGTAAGATAGGCTATTTGTCAGTTTTTGAGGATTTCCTGAAAGCTCCAAATCAAACCAGCCATCGCTGTCACTGTCTGATGTCAGGGATGCAGCTTTGATATTGACGGTTAAACCATAACGAGAAACCAGTCGAGAAATTACAGGTTGCCTGTGATACCGTTGAGGCACAAGAATTCGGCTGTGGACTGAAGTGGGTTCTACAGATTTACTCTGAGACATCAGATTAATTCCAATACTACTCGGTTAAGAACTTTAAACTCAGAATTTGGTTTGGGGAAAAGGTTAAAGGCTTTTATTTAAATACGGTAACCTTATCGGTTTAATGCACTTAATTGTTATGTAAAGGAGGTTCTCACAAAGAACGCAAAAAAACAATAAGTGAATACACGTAAAAAACTTACTTTATGTGTATTAAGCCATAAAACGGTTGGCAATTCAATACATCTTGTAGTGATGATGTATGTTATAAGAATATTTAAGTGTTTCCACGACTTTAAGCAATACTGCTCGGTTAAACCTAAAAAAGCACTCTGGGGTAGGTTTGCTTGAGGAAGAAAACCCAACATTTTCAAGGCTTTGTTGGGTTTCACGACCTTCAAACCAACCTACGAATCTTCAAACCTACGCAGTATTGATATAGTGAGAGATTAAAAAAAAGCACAGCTAGCTGTACTTTTCGCTGCATATTTTTATAGCCTTTACCAATCAGTTGCTTTAGTGTCATCCCAGACTTCCAATTCTAAGTCATGGAGATAGGTTAACCCGCTCTCAATTTGTGCGTCTGTTCCTTGTAGTTCAAGGTCAAACCAACCATCACCGACAGCATTGGCTCCCAAAATTGCTGCCGTGATATTCACAGTCAGCCCATAGTCAGACACCAGGCGAGAAATAACTGGTTCCTGGTGATAATCCTTAGGAATTCTGAGTCGAATCCGTTTATTGGTAAGTGTATTTTCAGTAGCCATATCTGAGTTATTCTTATCCCTGATCGGGATTGGTACAGAACTACCCTTAACCCTAATGGTAATTTCCTGATAGGTACTAAGTAGATTGCACCATATCCCATGATTTGCTTGTATCCTATTCAAAGGATAACTATAATCGCTTGATTTTTCTATTCAACATCTTTAATGCGGGTTTTCCGTTCTAGAATCTCTTTCAGCACTAGGGTTACGACTGCTAGCAACGCTAACAGTACAGCCGCAGAGAAAGCAGCTTCAGTTTCATATTGTTTGTAAGCATCTTCTACAAACAGTGGTAGGCTTTGGGTTTGGTCAGCAATGTTGCCAGATACCACTGAAACCGCTCCGAATTCACCCATTGCTCTGGCATTGGTCAAAATTAAACCGTAGAGTAAGCCCCACCGGATACTGGGCAGGGTGACGCGCCAAAATATCTGCCAATCTTTCGCACCTAGAGTTCTAGCAGCTTCTTCTTGATCCTTGCCAAATTCCTCTAAAACAGGAATCACTTCCCGCGCCACGAAGGGCATACTCACGAAGGCTGTAGCCAACAACATACCTGGAAATGCAAAGATAATCTTGATATCAAGTGCCTGGAGCCAAGGGCCAAACCACCCATTCCGTCCGTAAAGTAGCACAATCATTAATCCTGCGACTACGGGCGAAATCGAAAAGGGCAGGTCAATAATGCTCAATACTATGGCGCGTCCAGGGAATTTATGACGAGCGATCGCCCAAGCTGCACATAGCCCAAACACAGTATTCAAGGGCAGAGAAATCACAGCCAACAATAGCGTTAGCCAAGCTGCATGGAGAAAGGCTGGTAGCGTTAGGTTGGCCAGAAATGGCCCAACTCCTTTGCTGAAGGCTTGGAAAAAAACGTTGATTGCAGGGATGTATTGAACTAGAGCTAAATAGGCGATCGCTATGCCAATCAAAACTATTGGCACCCAACTCTTCTGTTCTTTCGGCTTGGCTGTATTTGTATCAGATGTAGATGAGTGAAAACTTGGTTTATCTGGTGTCATATCGCCTTGCCCATGCTTGTAAGAAATTAATTGCCAATAGCAGTACCAACGAAATTGATAGTAAAACTATGCCAATTACTGTTGCACCAGAATAGTCATACTGCTCTAAGCGTTGGAAAATTAGTACAGGTGCGATCAAGTCTTGATAGGGCGTATTGGAAGAGATAATCACAGTTGACCCATACTCCCCAACTGCACGAGAGAAACCCAAAGCAACACCAGTCAAAATCGTCGGAAATAAAGGTGGCAAAATCACCTTCCAAAATGTCTGCCATTGAGAAGCACCCAGACACCAAGCAGCTTCTTCAATTTCCTGTTCCATTTCTTGAAGCACGGGTTGCACGGTTCTCACGATAAAAGGTAGTGAGATAAATATCATTGCCACCGCTACTCCCGTGCGGGTAAAAGCTACTTTAATTCCCAGTGGTGCTAGTAGCGAACCTATCCAACCGTTATCGCTGTAAACTGTTGCCAGGGTTAGCCCTGCTACCGAAGTTGGTAGTGCAAATGGTAAATCCACTGTGGCGTCAATCAAACGTTTTAAGGGAAAGTCGTAGCGAACTAGAACCCAGGCAATGAGAGTTCCAAATATGCCATTCAGGAAAGCCGCAAATAGGGCTGTAACAAAAGTTACGTTATATGTCGCTAATGCGATATCACTGGTTGCGATCGCCCAAAACCTAGATGGAGGTTCTGTACCTGCTTTCAGGAACATGGCAATGATGGGGATAAACAACATCACCGTCAGGTATCCAATGGTGATTCGCCAAGTCCAAGGAACCCGCCCGAATTTCTTCCAAAACGGTGTTTTGCATTCAATTTCCACACCAGGAGATACAGTCGTCACGTCGCTTCGCTCCGAATTCAAAATTCAAAATTCAAAATTCACAATACTCATAAATAAATTTACTTGCTCTGTATTATGAGTCTGTTTCGGTCAGTATTCGTAATTGTTAATTCGTAATTCCTATAGGACTTACACACTCTCTACGAATTACATAGCTTGCTTCTCGCCATTCGCGTAGCGTCTCCTAAAGAGAGTCATTAAGAATTACGAATTACAAATTACGAATTACGAATTATTTAGTTACCGTTTATTTTTGGGCTTGAATCTTGTCAAACACGCCCCCATCTGCGAAGAACTTGTTATCAATTGCTTCCCAACTGCCAAAGTCTGCAACTGTACCCAAAGTTTTCACTTTGGGAAATTTATCTGTGACTTCTTTAGTTTGAGCTAAAGTCTCATCTACCGGTCGGAATCCCAATTTGACAAACTCTTGCTGTGCTTCTGGAGTGTAGAGGAATTTGACAAATCCTTCCGCAACTTCGCGGTTGCCATGCTTATCAACGTTTGTATCTACCACAGCGATCGGATTGTCAATGGATATATTCACATCGGGAACGACATACTCAACCTTTTCGCCCTTTTGCTGTGCCAAAATAACTTCGTTTTCGTAGTTGATTAAGACATCTCCCTGGCCTTGCTTGGCGAAGGTATCAGTAGCTTCCCGCGCATCTTTAGGCAAGATTGGCACATTTTTGTAAACTTTAGTCACAAATTCAGTAGCTTTAGCCTCATCGCCACCTGTTTTAATCACAGAATCCCATAGTGCTAAGAAATTCCATTTAGCAACGCCTGATGTTTTGGGATTAGCAGTAATCAATTTCACACCATCTTTGGCTAAATCTGGCCAGTTCTTGATGCCTTTAGGATTGCCTGAACGAGTTACTAATGCTGCAACCGATTTGGAGACAATACCATTGTTGGGAACTTCTTTCTCCCATCCTGGTTGAATCAATCCAGCCTTCTCAATCTTTGAAGTGTCTCCAGCTAGCGCCAAGTGGACAACATCTGCTTCCAAACCATCAATAACAGCGCGAGTTTGAGAACCAGAACCGCCATAGCTTTGTTTGAAGGTGACAGTTTGATTATGATCTTTCTTCCACTGTTCTACAAACTTAGGAATAATGGCTTCGTGAGCGGCTTTGGTAACTGCAAAAGAAACTAGGGTTATTTCAACATTTTGCTTACTTGCAGCTACAGGACTAGCAGCAGGAGCTTCTGTTGAAGAATTATTCCCAGTTTCACCAGAGCAGGCGGCAAGTGTCACACTCAATAAGGTTCCTACCAAAAAGAGTGATACAAAGCCTTTGAGCGAATTTAGTCTGAACCGATACTTTAAGTGTTCAGCAGTCGCTTCTAATCTTTTCAGTTGGCGTTGCCACAAACTCATTCCATTTCCTCCACTAAATCTACAAATAATCGATGGGAATACAGTTATATACTGTTTATAATACTGGATGATTTCATGTATCCAGTCGCAAATATCAAAAAACCTCAGATTCTTTATCAAGAATATGGTGATTCTACCAGTTATGTGAGGAATTACAAATGCTTTTATTTTCAACTATCAAGTTGTCATCACAATCAGCTACTTGGTGTATCAAGCAACTTGCTAGGTAATGACTAGTTTTTGAGGATAGTTTGTTTGTTATAGCGTAGGTGTTGCCCGTCGTAGAAATCAGCTTCGCTCAACGCAGTGCTACAAAATCAAGTAATGTCTTTAGTGCAAGGACGATTACTGTAATGAGAAATATACGCCGCAACCAGATGTTGCTGAGTCTGAGAGCAACTCGCGATCCGACGATTCCACCAACGAACATAGTAATACTCAGAATAATACCTAGTTTGTAATCGATTATTCCCTGTGTAAAGAAAATAATGGTGGCAATCAGTGAAGAAAAAATGTTGATAAACTTTGTATTTGCGATCGCTTGCACAAATGTCATCCGAAATAGACTGACATAAGCTGCTGTGAGCATGGTGACATAGCCACCACTAAAGAAACCACCATAAACACCAAGCACAAAAGTAGCTACATATCCACCAATTTCTGCTATTTTTGATGGTTTCCCTATTCTTGAAACAATTCCAGCATTCCGATTAGTGATTGAAAACACGGCAACCACAATCATCAAAACTGAGATAATCAGAGGCATCGATTTTGAAGGTACAACTAAAACAAATAATGCACCGATAATTGAGCCTAAAAGTGTTAGAGAAATCATGATTGGCAAGCGACTATGGTCAATTGCTTTTTTGCCAATAAAAGGCAATGTACCACCAACACTCATAAAAGTTAATGCCAACATATTAGTGGCAAGAGCAATGCGCGGTTCAATACTCAATTGCAACATTACAGGGACGGTAATTAAAGAAGTACTTCCTGTAATGACACTTATTACACTTGTTATAAAGAAAACTGTAATGAGGAAGAATAATTCAGGAGTAGTCATTATAAATTATATTTTTATGTTGTTAGCAATACATTTTTTGTAGTGATGATTGCAGTAGACAAAAGATATCTAAAGCTCTTGCTATAAAAGATTTACAGCCTTTTCTAATTATATTAATATAGATAAAATCCAGTGTAAAGGTATAAAATATATACCAATAAAAGCGGTATTTTATATATAAATTGGTAACAACTAAGTTGGGAAAATTTGTATAAGTTGGTAAATTACAACAGTGAAACATGTCTGTTGTAGAGAAAGTTTTTTATGGGTCAATACGCTTGGGTTAAGGGCTAATTGTACAAAAATGTAGGTTTTCAAGACGCGATAAATCGCCGTCTCTACAAGTGTTTTGGTCTTATCTAAACTGTATTGGTTTATAGGTGTCAACTGAAGGTAAAATCCTTCATCATTTCATCTATTTAAAGACATCACAGACACGATTTTCTCCGCTTCATCTACCGTGATTTTCGCTAGCCCAAATTGTTCAATTACCGCTGCATTCGTCGTCAAATGCCTACTCACTTCAGCCACTCGATACTGACTTTCCTCTGATGCTAAAGCAGCTGGTAATAGTAACTGATCTGCTAAATGTTCATCTACTGCTGCGCCGGTGTGATGAAACTCAAGCAGCTGATGACAAGCAATCTCTGCAACTGTCTCCGCCGACAACCGTAATCGCCCAAATCCACCAAAGCCAGTCAAGCTGTTCTGATATTCAGCAGTTAGGAAAATACCCGCCCCAGGTGCTACACCTCTTTCTCGCAAGGTCTGTACAGCAACTTTCAAATTGGCTTCCCGTAACAAATTTTCGGCACGATTTGCCATCCGTTGGGGAATATGGGAAGGCAATTCTGTCACCACTGCTAGTCCCCGCACCCGTTGTAACTCTCCCCGTTCCAACAAGTTGATCCCACCGAGTTTACCGCCGCCATCAACCTGCAACTGTACCTCACCCCCACCTTGGGGATACCACCCCCAAGCGCCTAATTTGACTTGGGCTTCTACACCCATGCGTTGCAGTATGGGCAGATAAACTTGCTCTATGTACGTCACTGTCGGGCTAAAGTTAACGTGAGTTCCACCCTTTAGTGTTACCTGGGAATTACCAGATGCTAGTGCTAAAGGTAAGAGAATTGTCTGTAAAACTAGAGCGATCGCACCCGCAGAACCACCTTGTTGTGCTTTACTAACATCAAAGGTATAAATTCCAGCTTGCACAGCACTACCTGGGATGAATTCCAGCAGCATTGAACCCAAAGCATCACCCCGTAGTTGGGCATTACAAATTCTACCCGCAGCCCGAACGGCTGTTAAGTGTTGTGCTGCTAATCCTGGCTTTTTGCGTCCAGCGCGAATGCCTGTAATTCGTATGGGTTCGCCAGTGATGGCGGCTAGACTTAAGGAAGTGCGGAGAACTTGTCCGCCTCCCTCTCCGTAGGAACCGTCAATTTCAATCATGGGCGATTTTGGGATGTTGGATTTTGGGTTCTCCCCACGGCTCTTAAAATCAAACCACAAATTATAAACGCTCAACAACGAGCTTTTTGGAGGGAGGTTACACAAATATACAGAGAAAGTTCTGATAGATGTTTCTGTAGTTTGCTAATTTACGGGATGTGCAACTTAATATTTTGACCTCACTTCCATTCCCTAGTATAAAAGGGGGTTGGGTTTGAGCAAAAGTTGCACATGGCGTTAATTTTGAACTTTGAATTGAAGAACTTTGCTTTTACCGGGGTTCATCAACCCATAAGGATCAACTATTTCTTTAAATTTTAATTGCTCAGGATCAATTACTTTTCTGCCTCCCTCTTCAATAATATACGTGTGGGGATTGGCAATACTCACACCCTGTTCTTCGTGATAGTGGATAATTTCATTGAGGCGTTCTTCGGTGGTGTAGCGTACAAGTTGCAAAGCACCAGGAACTACGGCACCGTTTACCCGAAAAAATTCCAAATGCATCATGACTTCATCACCAAAGTGATGATACATGTGCTCTACTAGTTTTAAACTGCGTTCGCTAGGAAACATACTTTGTAAGTAGGTAATTGCAGTATCTACACTCCGAGCATGTAAGGTAGTGTGGTTCCAAGTAAATTCTGCTAAATGTATACCTTTGGCTGCTTCTTCGGCTGGTTTTTTGTATGTGATTTTGCCGCCATATTGCTGCACCAAACCTGCTAAGAATTCCAAACTCAGTTCGGAAATTATCAAAAATACTGGGTGAGTCCCTTCAGGAATGTACTGTTGTAGGGCGTGAAAATATTGGGGAATTTGGGATGCAAAGACAGAAATCAACTTTTTAATCATGCCATCAGCATTACCAAGAGCCTGACCAAACTTTGCGGCTGTCATAAACTCGTCAAATGTCACAATGACTTCTGCCCAAGGATAAGCTGGTGCTAAGGGGATTTCGACTTCGGTGATGATGCCGTTAATTCCCCAAGCGTGATTCACCTTTTGTACATCGTCGCCGCGTAATTCGATCGCACGGGGTTCATCTTCTACAGTTATTACTCGCAGTGCTAAGATATTACCGCGATCGCCTAGTAACCCATATTGGATCGAGCCGATGCCACCACTTCCCCCAGCAATAAACCCGCCAATTGTCGCTGTGCGGTATGTGGAGGGGGCCATACGGATTTCCCAGCCGATTTCTCTGGTTTTTTTATCCAAAGCCGCCAACTTCACCCCAGCTTCTACCCGCGCCACCCCCGGTTTTACCCAAGGAATCTCTTGCATCCGCGTCATGTCTAAAATTACGCCACCATGCAACGGTACACATTGCCCATAATTCCCTGTTCCCGCACCCCGCACAGTTACAGGTACACGATGTTTCGCGCAGGCGGCTGCAACTTTTAAAACCTCTGCTTCATTGGCGGGACGCACTACGATATCCCCCACTTTTCCCTCTAGTTTCGGCACTAGTACTGGACTAAAGGTGTGGTAATCCTGGGATAATTTTGCGACTTGGGCGGAATCGGTGATGGTTTCTATCCCTTCTAGAGAATTAATCAGGTCATCCGATTTTATCGTCATAGCTTATATCCTTTTTTTAACGCAGAGGAACGCAAAGGTTTACGCAGAGGAGTTAATACTCTGTGCCCCTTTGCGCTTCCCTCTGCGCCCCTTTGCGTTTAAAATCTTAATTCTCATGTTTCACAGCACTTTCATGCCACTTACTTAATATAAAGGCAGATAGGGCACTAAAGTTGAAATAGGTTGAGCAGATTCCGGTCAACGCTGTTGAGTCCTAGTACCACAAGGCGGAATTCGTAATTCGTAATTCGTAATTCGTAATTCGTAATTCGTAATTAATTGTTTGCAAGGGTTTCAGACGTTTAAGATGGGTGGCTTATTTACGCCGTGCGGTACTAGTGTAGTGTTAGATACGATGGGGAAAAGGCGACAATCCAGGCACAAACTACTAAGGCGGCGAAGGTGTTATTTTTTAGCCAGAGAATTATTAAGGGTGCGATCGCAACTATGAAAACAGCGCTCACACATCAAACTGCTTTACTATTTACATGTTCTATGATGCTGGTAGCTTGTGTTAAAAGTGGCAGTAATTATGCAAATAATCCAACAGCGACAACAGGTGCGGCTAATGCTATTCCTATTGGTATTGCCTTTGCACAAACGAGCAATGTAGCATTACTTGGTCAAGAGGGAACTGATGGAGTAAAAATTGCTGAGAAATATTTTAATAACAAAGGAGGTATCAATGGTAGACCAATTAAATTAGTCTATCAAGATACTGGTGGCGATGAAGTTGGAGCCATTAATGCTTTTCAAACTTTAATTAGTAAAGATAAAGTTGTTGGCATTGTTGGCCCTACCCTATCACAACAAGCTTTTAGCGCTAATCCCATAGCAGAACGCAATCAAGTCCCAGTTATTGGAGCATCAAATACTGCTAAAGGTATTCCCGAAATTGGTGATTATGTGGCTCGTGTTTCTTCATCTGTTGCTGTTGTCGCTCCTTATTCGGTGAAAGCTGCGCTCAAACAAAATCCTCAAATCAAAAGAGTCGCTGTATTCTACGCTCAAAATGATGCTTTCAATAAGTCGGAAACAGAAATATTTCAGAAAACAGTTACAAATTTAGGATTGGATTTAGTCACAGTCCAAAAGTTTCAAACTACAGATACCGACTTTCAAGCTCAAGCCAGCGATGCTATTAATTTAAAACCAGATTTAGTGATTATATCTGGGTTAGCTGTAGATGGAGGTAATTTAGTTAAACAATTACGAGAACTTGGTTATAAAGGAATAATTGTTGGTGGCAATGGTTTTAACACATCCCATATATTTTCTGTGTGCAGAGCGCTTTGTGATGGCGTGATTGTGGCTCAAGCTTATAGTCCTATATATACCAGTGAAATTAACACAGCATTTCGCAAAGCCTACCTTGAACAATATCAGAGAGAACCACCCCAAGTAAGTGCTCAAGCTTTTACTGCTTTACAGGTATATGTAGAAGCGCTTCGATCTTTAGATAAAAAAAGCAACATTAATCAATTGAAATTACCACAATTGCGTACAGAATTGAATAAGGAATTACTAACAAAAAAGTTTCAAACTCCTCTCGGTGAAATTGCTTTTACACCAGTAGGTGATGTAATTCAAAAAGAGTTTTATGTTGCACAACTCAAGATGGAACCAAACGGTGTCAAGGGTAAATTTTCTTTTTTAAGCATAAAATAGTTGCATAGGGTTGATAACCATAATCTGCTAATAAAAATACCACTGGTTGAAAACCGCCCTGCTTTTGAATAGCAAATGGTTCAGACGTAATATAACCTTGTTGGACTGAGTTTTTGTCAATCAGATTTGATCTTCGGCAAAACCATACTTTGCTTCGAGTAAAAGACACTAGTACCGCAAGGCGGAATTAAAAATTAAAAATTAAAAATTAATACAGCATAAGTGTTTCGTTGATTTGGAATGATTGGTTTATTTCCGCCGTGTTGTACTAGGTAATGTTAGCAGAAGTAGAAACATAAATTGGTTTGCTTTTAAGGTCGGCAAGGGTTTTAATTGCTGGGTTGGGATGTGCAATGAGACACCAAGGGTCTTTCTGGAAAATTGCTGCGACTGTGATTTTGGGAATATCTTGTGCTATGGCATTTACGGCATCCATGCCATAACCCGTAAAGAAATCTACCGCATCCCCCATCAACAATTGAGTACCACTAGGAACCTGCGGCCCACCTATTTTGATGGTTACATCTAAACCGTAGTCTTGGTAAATACCAGTGGCTATCGCCTGGGAAAATCCGCCGTGTTCTGCTTGTGCTATCCAGTTTGTACCAAAGGTAACTTTATCTAACCGAGAATTGCTAGTTGACGGTTGGTTGCTGTTAGTACAAGCAGCAAGAATGCTGCTACCAATCCAGATAGAACTGTATTGAATAAAGTTGCGGCGATTAAGGCGATGAATTGCTTTTGATGAGGGTGATGACGGATTCATAAAACAGTATGATCCTCTCTCCTATCTGCCGTTGTAGCTGAATCTAAATGTACATTCTAGAATCAACTTTTGATTCACTAGCGAATAGGGCTGAATTTCTAAAGCACGTTGAAAAGCTCGGATCGCTTGTCCATACTGTCCTAGTGCTGCATAGCATAAGCCCATACCGTGAAGTGCCCCAAAATGTATTGGATTTATCTGCACAACCATCTGACAATCTGCCAGAGATTTTTGGTAATCACCAATACTGTAATAAAGGAAAGCCCGGCGATTCCAAGCTTCGGCAAAATCTGGCTGATCTTTTATAAGTGCTGTCAGTGCTGTTTCGGCTTCAGCAATTTCACCAGCATCCAGTAACTTTTGACTGCGGTCAATTATTTCCAGCCCATAGATTCCCTTTTGCTGAAACCAGATTCGCCAGATTTTTCTGGTTGCTTTGTCCCGGATTGTGGCATCGGGGTTTTTCAACTCTTCAAGTAAGGAATTGATAGATAAAGAATCCATGAATTTGAGATCAGTGAATATACCTTTGTATTAACTTTCTCACAAAATATATCTATTAATTCATTTTTAAAGTCATCTTTAAATTTGCGCTGATTAATTGCTAATTATGAATTTTCTGTGTTATTTATTGGATTCAGCAATACGACTAATACCACACTAGACATTTAGAGTTATAAAAAGAAAAACTTACTAGAGGTAGTTGACAGATCCCTAGTGAGTAATAGCTGATAAAAAGATCCCTAATATGCCAGAATTGCAAGATGCCATAGACAAAGGTCGTTTGCAGGTAGATGGCAAGATTATGAAACCAGGTGGTGATTTGGTTGTCACCAAAGCCGCAGTTGAACCTGTTTGGTATTTACCAGGAATTGCCAAGCGCTTTGGCATTGCCGAATCAGAGTTGCGTCGCGCTTTAGGAGAGGTGACGAAATTCTGAGTTTACAATGCCCGAAAGCGTCAAGAAGGAGGCGATCGCGCTGATGCTTACTTTGCCCGTACAGAATGCGTCTCTGGAAAAAGCTGCTGCTAAGTTTGATTTGGCAATCGTGAGTGTCTTGTTAGATGCGGGTGCAGGGAATAATTGGAGCTATGATGAGCAGGAGACTGGGTTAAATTTGGTGCGATCGGAAGAAAAGTTGGGTATGAGTCCCGAAGAACTGCCACTAGTAAAAATCCTCCAAGGGGGAACCTGGACAGCTGGGCGTAAAATTGCCGCTGAACTCAGAATAACTGGTACATTCCCTATCCAAATAGATAGTGATGGCACAGTATTTTAAGGCAGAAGGCAGTATTCATAAACCTTTATCTCTGATTTCAATTCCTGCATTTTTACCTTACTAAAAAAGTAAACTCCTGTAATTACTAACTCGTTTTAGACCACCAAGTATTTCCCCAAAAATTACGAATTACGTTAGCGACGCAGGAGCGTCATTACGAATTACGAATTAGTTTGGCATCATTAACTCCGTTGTCAACATAGCCAGAATAAATACGCAATCAACCGCTGAACCAATCAGAGGGCCAAAAATACTCTTTGGCAAAACATTTCCAAAAAGCATGATTAGCGTTCCCATAAACATCCACAGCCATTGTGTTTGGCACCAGATGTAGAATCCCACCACTGCTACCAGCAAGGCTGTGAAAATTGTCAAAACTGGCACACTACAACTTTTAGGTTTGTAACGCAATGTGCCAGCAAAAGTTGTCGGTATTAGCTCTAGTTGTCGAAAGTCAGTTACCAAGCCAAGTACAATCAGCCCTATAGCGATCGCCCAGCAACCTTTGTACACCATTGGATTATTCGCCCACGCTACACCTGCAATGTATGCTAGGTTGACAGCGATCACCACTAATAATGGCACAAATAAATTGTGGAATAGAAAGCGCAAGCGGTTAAGTAATTTCAGTAAAGTGCCCTCATTAATTAGGCTACCCACTGAAACAATCAAATTGTCGTAGAACATTCCAGATAGCACGACAATCAGCAGAATTGTGGTAATTCTGTGTGATTGTTGAAATAAACTAATTCCCCAGATCGCCAACCCCAAAGTGGCTATCGTATAGACTGGATACAAAAAAGCTGCCATAATTTTTTCACAGAATTAATTAATTCTTGAAGATGGTTTTGTAGCTTACAATTTGTTTTTCCAGCCGAGATTAGCCGTCGCCCTTTTTAGACTACAAAAACTTAGCGATCGCTAAGTTGAGAGAATATTCTGATATATGACTATTGGTGTAGTATGATTGCCCGATGTGGGGTTCTATTCCCCTGCCCATGTTCTGATTAAGCTGTTTGCACTTGTCATGTAATACACAACTCTAAAAGCTGCACGTTTTGGAGAATCTATTCCCAAAATGCAGTCAAATATAAGGTGCATTACCAAACCCATAATCTCATTACAGGTATACCATCTATTAAGAGTAAGTCCAAGTCTTATGCAACACGATTTCTAAAATTCTTATTTCAACCAGTTTTGCCTAAAATATGTACAACCAAGTAACACTAATTGAACATCCATTGATTCAGCACAAACTAACGCTGATGCGTAAAGCTGAAACTAGTACAACAAAATTCCGTACTCTCCTGAAAGAAATTAGCCTATTGTTGGCTTATGAAGTTACACGGGATTTACCACTGAAATATGAACAGATTAAAACACGCCCTAGCCCCGATGAGTGCGCCAATGCTTGCTCCTGAGAAAAAGTTGGTGCTAGTTTCTGTGATGCGGGCGGGACAGGGAATTTTGGATGGTATGTTGGAGTTAATGCCATCAGCACGGGTGGGGCATATTGGTTTATACCGTGACCCGAAAACCCTGATTCCTGTTGAGTATTATTTCAAAGTTCCTCATGATGTTGAGCAGCGAGATATGCTCGTGGTAGATCCAATGCTAGCCACTGGTAATTCAGCTGTGGCAGCTGTGGAACGACTGAAATAAACTAATCCCTTATCAATTAAGTTTGTCTGCTTACTCGCTGCGCCGGAAGGTATAGAGCGTTTTTGTCATGTACATCCTGATGTGCCGCTGTATACCGCTGCTATTAATGACCATTTGGATGAACATGGCTATATTATTCCTGGATTGGGGGATGCTGGCGATGCCTGCGGCGGGCTACGCCTACGCTTATTTGGCACAAAATAGGCTGATTACTATAAGTAAATAATGAACAATGTAGTGATTAACCCAACATTATCCAAATCATTGATTAACAACTTTCACCTTCGTCAAATTGGGGAATTTTTCAGACACAAATCCCTAGCAAATACATCAGGTTAATATATTAATTTCATATACAATATTGATTAACTCTCTCAGACTATTCCCCGATCATCTACTATAATGTTGGATACTTCGTCGCCGATACTTCAACGATAAATATTACATCGTAACTACTAATGGTACAAGCTAATATTGGACAATTAGAAATAGAAATATCACAACGCATCACAAAATTATATCATGATAGGCTAGGTAAGTCTCCTAGCCAAATCATTTGCCATTTTTTTGATACTGAAATTGTAATTTCTCTAGAAGACTCTGTTACCCAAGTTGAACAAACTCTATTGAAGGGAGGTTATGATAGTTTAGCTGAACAAGTACGATTATATTTAGAAAAAGTAATTAAATCAGAATTGAAAAGTTTGATTGAAGAACTTATTGGTAAGCCCATACTCGACCTGATGACAAATACAAATTTAGCAACAGGTCGTACTGGGATTATTGTGGTTTTAAATCCAATTACCTGATGTTCGAAATGCCGAATCTATTCCAACAAGGGAAATGTAAAGAATTTAGCTGACTGATATGGCGATTGATTACCACTTCTAATTGATGAAAATCGAATGGTTTAGTAATGCAATCATCAAATCCTGTGAGCATCGTGGAGTCATCATCTTGTGCCGTTGTTAGAGGTGTTACTGCAATGATCGGGATAGTAGCAGTTTTTGAGTCGTGTTTGAGGTGATCTATGACTCGTTTGGCACTCAAATTAGATAGCATCATATCTAGCATGATTAAATCTGGTTGATGAGTTTGTGCCAACATCACAGCTCTCACTCCTTGTTTAGTACAAATGCATGAAAAATTTAATATTCCTAGATGAGAATTAAGTAGCTCTAAATCATGTAGATTCTGTTCTACAACCAAAATTAAAGGTTGTCCATTCATAAGCAGTTAATCTTGTCCAAAAAAGGCTAGGGATAAAGACTCCACCCATTAGGAAAACCTAGAGGTCTTTTTTTTATGGTAAGTGCTTAAATAAATGTACGGATATGTCTTCAGGTGACTAACTAGGGTATGAAATGAACCAGATGATGTATAGTTCATTGAGTTATCCATCTGTGCTGAATTTTAGATAAAACATCGCAAGGTAATCATAATATCAAGCAAATAGTAGCATATATGATGTATGCACTGACAAGAATTTACTAGTACAGCACGGCATAAATAAACCACCCATTTCCAATCAACACAACCCTTACGCTGTCTTCATTTTTAATTTTTAATTTTTAATTTTTAATTCCGCCTTGCGGTACTAGTCTTACCCACCACAGGCATCGCCTCTGTTGCATCATTAGAAATTACTTAAGTATATTTAATCATCAAGTAACTGACGTGCAAGAGCGATCGCTTCTGTTGGTGTTGAAACTTTCCCCTCAGCTTGTGCTACGGCTATTTCTGTCAGCAGTTGACCGATAATTGGCGAAGCTGGAATATCTAATGCTATAATCAACTCTTTCCCGCTCACTAGTGGAGTGGGATGAGCGACCAGATCATCAGGGTTGAGGTAGCGGTTAATCAAAGGTGCTAAGACTTGGTAGCCCCTTGCTTTGGTTTCCACTGCTGTGTGTAGTGGCTTGTCGCCAGACATCGCCTCTACCAAATTATCAAGTGCTACAGCTAGCACTGCGATCGCAGGAAATACAATATCTGCGTTATGGAACAACAAGTATTGTTCTCGCAAAGACATCTCGACTACTTGAAGCTGCGGTAATAGTTTCAGAACAGTAGTTACACCCCGAATTTCGGCACGACTATAAGTGAGTTCCTGTAGCTCTATTTCTGCTAATTCTGGATTTGGGTTGACTAGACTTGCAAGTTTGGCAACACCTAACCAAGTAGTTTTGATACTATCGCGGACATACTCTTGCAGTTGTGCCCCTAATTGTTGCCAATTTTGGCTGAGTAAGGCAGCTGCATTGTCAACTGCTGCTAGTTTGATTAAGCTTTCACGAGTGGCATTTTTGAAGAAAGGGGCAAGTAAACCATCTTCCCAAGCGCTTGTAATCCAGGGAGTACCCTGAGAATTTGCCAGCAGATAGCCAATTTCTACCCGAAATCGTTCGGCTGCAACTTTGCTGAGATGTGATGCCAAAGAACGAATTGCGGCTTGGGTAGCTGGCTCAATAGTAAAACCTAGTTGGGCGGCTTGGCGATAACCTCGCATTAACCGCAAAGGGTCATCTTCGAGGTTTGCGGGTGATACCATTCGCAAAATGCCCTGTTGTAAGTCTACATAACCTTGCAGAGGATCGATAATTTCTTGTGTATGGGGATTATAAGCGATCGCATTTACTGTAAAGTCCCGTCTGTGCAAATCAACTTCTAAACTATCTCCTTCCTGTTGGGCAAAATCAGCTGTAGCGTGGGGAAAAACCACACGCGCAATTTGTCGTTTTGCATCAAGCAAGACAAAACCAGCTTTGTAATGATGAGCGATCGTTCTCGCTACCTTTACCGCCTTGGATGGTATAACAAAATCTAGATCCAGATATTCGCGAGTTCTGCCAAGGATGGCATCTCGGACAGCGCCACCTACCATGTAAGCGGGTTGTGGCAAGAATTCTAAGCTGAAAGGCCAATTTTCGGGAGCGAGGGTAGAAGGAATTGATTTATGCATTGTAATAAAAATCAACCCAGCAACTCATGAATAACAGTTGGGCTTAAGTTAGATTAACAATAAAGGCCCCTGGAGTTGGTTCTATTATGTGTATTTGCGTGAATTGCCACTATGTAGACAGCTGTGTTACCTATCATGCCGTGGAAGGGCAGCACCAACAGCCTCACTTGACTGAAACACCAGATTTTGATCCAAATGAACCTTCCATCAATGTCAACATTCGGACTCAAGATGATGTAATTGAAATGGAATGGGATGTTGTTGGTTGTCTGAGCTTTAAGCGGGAGACAGGTAAGTGGTCAAAATTGCGTCCTGGTGAATTAGTGCCGACTTGAAAAGTCAAGAGTAGTATGTTATGTTTGCGTCCATTAATAACAGAACCTTGACAATTCAATCCCAAGTTTTCTAGTGAAAGCAAAAGTATTTATTTTGACTTTGCACACGTAAATTTTTCGCGGGGGTATGGCGATTGTTAAAACCCTTATTCTTTCGTTGACCCCCGCGAAAATCATGCGGTGTAAGCGTTTGGCGAGGGTGTGATTTTAATTTTTTGTCAATAACTTAAGCTTATTGACAGGTAAATTAGACCCCCCGCTAAAATGACCCCTTCAAAAGCAGTCACAGCAAGGGTTATAGAAAGGGTAGGGTTTTTCAATAACTTCCCCTCACGGGGATGAAAACAATCTTCTTGGCATAGCCAAGACGTGTTCTGGTACATGTTTTTCAATAACTTCCCCTCACGGGGATGAAAACTTCTTCTATCTTTTGAAAGATAAATTCCCGGAAACTTTGGAGGTTTTTCAATCACTTCCCCTCACGGGGATGAAAACTTTAATCTTTGAATTGATTGAATCTTTTTATTTGCATGTTTTTCAATCACTTCCCCTCACGGGGATGAAAACGCTCTGGTAAAAGTGTAGTTAATCGCCCCAAAATTGTGTTTTTCAATCACTTCCCCTCACGGGGATGAAAACGTTCCCAAAAAAGCATCAATTGCTGCAACATAGCCTAGTTTTTCAATCACTTCCCCTCACGGGGATGAAAACCTGTTAAAGCCGAAATTGTCACTAGTGTAAATTAACTAATTATTTTGTCAATTTAATAAAATATTGTCACAGCATTCTAAATACCTAAAACCCTGACACCATTTTTACCTGAATTATAATGTATTGCCAAAAACATCAAATTCCATGACTTTTACCAACTACCCAATTACGCCGGAAAAACCGAGCTAAAGCTGATTCTTCTAAAGATAGATAAATTGGGCGTCCGTGGGGACAAGTGCGAGGGTTGCGAGTGCGTTGCCAATTATCTAAAAGTATCTGCATTTCTTGTTGATTCATTGGTGTACCGTTACGAATAGCACTGCGACAGGCGACGGCTACTTGGGCTGTTTGTAAGTCGCCTCCCCAACTAAGTTCTAAAATTGCTTCTGCACAGTCGTCTCGCTGCTGCAAAGGTGCAGGTATATTACGAACTGCCCAAAGTTGTTCGCCAAAGGGTTCTATTTCTAAACCGATGCGTTGCAGTTGCGATACTTGCGCTGGCGATAATTGATAAAGAATTATTGGCGGTTCGACGGGTACAAGTTGCCAATCATCGCATAATTGCTCATATAAAACTCGCTCATGGGCAATGTGCTGTTCTATTAACCACATCCCACCTGAATGTTCCGCCACAATGTAAGTATTGCTAACTTGAGCGACAGCTTTTAAAGAGTTAGGAGTTGGGAGTGAGGAGTTAGGAGTTTTGGGATTTTCGTTAGGATTTTGAGGATTGAAATTGTAGCCGCCTTTGGCTTCTGCGGCTTTGAGTAATTTACTAACTCGTGTTGTGTGAACAGCTTCTTTAAGATTGTTAGAAGAGATGCTGAGTGCTTGGTTAATTGCTTGGGTAACTTGCTCTTGCCAATAAATGATTTCGTTGAGGTAAATTTCTGTTTTTGCTGGATTGCGATTCCAGTTAATTTGATCGGGGGAAATGGCAAGATGTAAGAAACAAATTGGATAGCGATCGCGTGGTAATGTTCTGTGAAATGCTGATAATATGGTTTGCTCTAGTTCCGGCGTCTTCACCATCCTGCCGTTGATGGCTACACGTACCCAATCTGGACGATGACGATGAGTGCGATCGGGTAATCCTACCACTAAATTTAGTGCTGAGTGGGGAGAGACGCGATTCATCGCATCTGTACAAGAGTCTGGAGTAAAGACGCGATTTATCGCGTCTTCTGTACAGGAGTTGGGAGGGTTGGGTATTTCAAGTTTTATTTCTTGTAAGTCACCTTGTCGCACTTGCGGTAAAATCTGTGGTAGTAGTTGTCCAGTTGTAGCAGCCGGACAAATGGTGAACCATTGACGGTCATTTTGCCAAATCTGCCAGGTGACGTGGGGATGACACATAGCGATTTGTTGAATTGTGGCTTGCACAGCTTTCATTTGCTGTGCTGTTGTGGGTAATCCCTGACGACGAGATGAGCAATTACCAAAAAGATTGGAAACTGTAACTACTGTACCAGGTGCGATCGCAGTTACTTCAACTTCCACAACTTCCCCGGCGTCACCGTAAACTATCCGCCATCCTAATTTTCCACCCACAGGACGACTCAAAATTTCCAAATCTGCCAGAGTCGTCAAACTATGCAACGCCTCACCACGAAACCCCAAACTGTTAATTTTCCACAAATCGGCACTAGAACGAATTTTACTGGTGCTGTGGGCTGTCGCTGCTTGTTGC
Source organism: Nostoc sp. UIC 10890 (assembly GCF_054786515.1). Lineage (NCBI taxonomy): Bacteria > Bacillati > Cyanobacteriota > Cyanophyceae > Nostocales > Nostocaceae > Nostoc > Nostoc sp. UIC 10890. Next base: position 6,853,416 of record NZ_JBSGKF010000001.1, on the reverse strand, counting down.
AAATCATCTAGATTCATTCCACAACCATTATCTGCAACACGAATTCGCCATTGCTGCGGCCACAGAGAAACCACAATTCGCGTTGCACCTGCGTCTAGGGAATTTTCTGCCAATTCCCGCACCACAGAAGCTAAAGAGTCGATTACCTCACCAGCCGTAATGAGATATACGACTTCTGTTGGTAGAGCTTGAATAGTAGATGCCATAAATTATAGTTTATAGCTTCTAGGGGCAGAGGGAGATGAGAGATATGGGGAAGATAATGGGGGAAATTTATGAGAAATTTTTATTAATTGTCAAGAAAACTCAATTAAAAGGCAATTTTTGAGAATTTTCTGGTGAAGCCAAATCTTCCCTCCGTAAGACTTATAGCAAAAATCAAAATCAGCAAAAAAGGAACCACAAATAAACATGATGAATTATCTGTGTTTATTTGTGGTTTTTTCTAAAACATTGATTTTTGTAAGATATCTATTGTGCATTACAACTTTCTCTACAGCATCAGAAAAAATCAGTGATTGCAACATTAATTAACATTAAATCACCTTAATTTATGAATATTTCTAGGTGATTGTTAATTAGTATCTCTCATAGCCAAAACTTTAGGTGGTTCAGGTTTCAGTAAACCGTTCAACAGGGATGCGGGACGTTGACTGTAGGGCCAAGCAAAAGCATGACGGAAAGCTGCATCTTGACAAGCTTGTAGTTGTTCAAAACTAATAATGTCGTAAGTCAAGAGATTTTCGTACTCAAACGGTAGACGCACATTGTGCAATCCAGCATTATCAGTACAAATAGCTATATCAACCCCAGCATCAAAACAACGGTCAAAAACTAATTTGAGTTGACGTATATCCTGCAAAGTACCTGTTTTCAAGTAAGTTGTCGGACAAACCTCTAAACATTGTCCGCGTTTAGCCACATCATTAAGTAACTCTGGATACAGTAGGGGGATTTGGATGCCGTGACCAATTCGCATTAAATAGGGTAATAGTTCTGGATAACAACCTGCGGTGGTTTCATATAGATGTCCCGTTGTGTTAACGCCCAGCGATCGCGCATAATCGTATAAGCTAATCCATTCTTCTAAGCGATCGGCGTAATAGCTATCACCCCCTGCTACATCTACTGCACAAACATACTGTTTATTTTGCGCCGCCAAATCAACAATCGCCTTGTTCACCTCATAAGGTAGACGTGTGTGCATACAAAGAATTTGGCTAGTAACAATTGGATGTTCTGGTTGGTGGCTAGCAAGTCCTACTACCCGCACAATTTCTGTCATCTTGTCAATTCTTTCGGATTGATTCAGATGCTCAGGTGTTCGTAGATAGGGAGTGTAACGCAGTTCCAGATAAGCCAAATTTTCAAAAATGTAAGCACCCCGCACCAAGCGGTAGATAAAGTAAGGCAAAGTATCCACAGTTTGCACACTTTCTACCAAGGTGTGTAATTCTAGATACTCATCCAAGGTGTTGCGTGGGCGAGTATAAAAATCTTCAAAGTCTGAATAGTCAGCAAAGCGGGAAATCAACTCTGAAGAATGTCGCTCAAAATATCGCCATAAAACTCGTGGTACGACGGAGCCGCCCAGATGTCTATGTAATTCAGCATATAAAGCCATAGTGGTATTTTTGGGTAAAAATTTCAATAATTGTAACAAAAACATAGAAAGAAAAAATCTGTACTCGAAAAAATTTACCTCCAAAGAAGTTCGAGCAGAGGTTTACCACTATCTGGATTTTTCAACAGAGGCTCCGACCTAAATGCTGGGTGAAGGTCGATATTTTTTCCTTATTTTCTGAAAATCCAGCATTTAATACTGTTTTGAGCATGAATAAACTTGACACTATCAAGATTAAATTGATAGGATTGATGTCTTTAATTAATTTTTGTGTTACAATAAAACAACATTGCTATTGTTGAGCAAGTAAAATATAGCAATATATTTTTCCTTTAACTAAGCAAACTCCTGGCAAGGTTGGTATTAATTGAAAATTCAAGCGTTAGAAGTCAAGGCTGGCGATCGCATTATTGCTTACTGCAACAACAAAATGCAAACCTGCAAGGTAAAACGCATTTTAGATCCTGGTCAAGCTAATATCACACTATCAGTATTCACCTCTGAGAATTATCGCGGATGCTCAGTTTCATCTATAGTCCGCTTCCAAAGCAACGCCTTAGTTGATTTGGTAAGTTAAAAATCAAGTAAATATTCCATCTCAAAAATATTTCTAACTATTGTCCAGCCTCAAGCTGGACAAAACTTTTTCTGTATCCATATCGAATAGAACCCGGAAGCAAGGCAATACTTGTCGGTTAAAGGGAAAAGGGTAAGGGGTAAGGGGAAAGAAAAAACCTTTAACCTTTACCCTTTTCCCAAAACCCAATTCCGAGTTCAAAATGCTTATCCGAGCAGTATTGGGAAGCAAGGCACTTTCGTGAAGTCAGATTATAAACAAGCGATGCCGACATCCGGCATCGCTTATGCAGACTACTATATTTAATTACTTAGCCCATACTTTCATCAGTTTTGGTCAAACTGCATACGTTGCAAAATGCAAAATTGACAAGCGATTATTTCATTGATGGCTTTTTTAATTCTTTTTCACATCACGAGCCATGTTGAGGTAGTAGTCGTCAATTTTGGCATTAGGACGACGGCGGTTAGTGGTAGGAATTTTAGCAGTGTTATCCCGATTCGTTTCAATTGGCTCTTTTGCAGAAGCTTGCTTTATGCCTTTCACTTCATCAGATTCCAAGAAATAACCAGAACTACTAAATCCGAAAAGCTTGGCAAAAAAACCAAATAAATTTCCTACGAAATTGGAAACACTTTTGAATAGAACACCAAACAAGCCTTGAAGACGAAGGAACAAGTTCCGAACAGTTTGAGTTAAACGAAACATAACAGCACCCTCTATGATTGCCTATTATCATTGTGACTTAATTCCAATAGGAGGAATGGTGCTATGCAAAAAATCTACCAGGCGTAGGCGTGAGAGCAACGAGAATTTCTTACAGGTTACATTTGCAACATTTCTATTTGGCACTACTAACTCTATAACTGCGTCAACCATATTGCAGCTAAATTACTGTATCAGTTTTCCTGGTGCAGCAATTTAACCTTGATATGGAATTAAATATAACCAATAAACCTTATTTAATCAGTAGACGTAATGACAACTCAGTTCTGGGGAAAAACCATAGAAATCAATGCTACTCTAACTAGCTTACTATTTAACCCTGTGCGTAAACGCTTACTTCTATGTCGCAGCAAGCTACGCAAAGCGTCTGGTAGAGTTGCAGCTTATCGCCAGACATCGCCTTTCATTCGTCAAGGTTGGTGGCTTTTAAGGAAGCGTCTGTTGCCATTATTATGTCTGATATCATTTCTTACGGTATTGCTACTCAATACTTTTGCTCCTGCTATTGCCCAATTACCTCCTCAACCTCGTCAAGAAATTCGGGGTGTGTGGCTGAGTGGTAACGATTTTAGCGTTTTCCGAAATCGCTCAAAGGTGCAAGCAGCTATGAGCCAACTGCGGCAGTTAAACTTTAACACCGTTTATCCAGTCGTGTGGAACGATGGCTATACACATTACCCCAGTGCCATCATGCAAAAAAAGGGTATTCCCTTCTTCTTCAAGGGAACAGATGGACAAGATGTGATTGCAGACATTATCAGCCAAGCCCGCAGAGAAGGGCTACTAGCAATACCCTGGTTTGAATTTGGTTTCATGGTTCCCCTAACTTCGGAACTTGCATCGCAGCATCCAGATTGGCTGACACAAAAACGGGATGGTACTCAAACTTCAATTAGTGCTGCGGGTGAAGTAGCGTGGTTGAATCCGTTTCACCCTGAAGTGCAAAAGCTTATCACTGAACTCGTGATGGAAGTCATTACTCAATATGATGCTGATGGCGTTCAATTTGACGACCACATGAGTTTACCTGTGGATTTTGGTTACGATAAATACACAATTAATTTATATACTCAAGAAACGGGCAATCCTCCCCCGCCTAATCCCCAAGCCCAAGCATGGATAAAATGGCGGGCAGATAAAATCACTACATTCATGGTAGACCTCCACCAAACCGTGAAAGCCCGAAAACCGAATGCTATCTTCGCAGTTTCTCCCAATTACTATGATTTTGCCTACAAGCTGCAACTGCAAGACTGGCTGAACTGGGTACGGTTGGGTATTGTCGATGAGTTGGTAATGCAGGTATACCGTAATGATTTAGAAAGTTTTATCGCTCAAATTAATCGCCCAGAAATTTTAGAAACCCAAAAAGTCATCCCAACTGGTATCGGTATTATGGCTGGGTTACGAAATCGCCCAGTTTCCATGCCACAAATCCAATCCCAGGTACAAGCAGCGCAACAACGCGGTTTAGGTAGCGGCTTTTTCTACTACGAAAGCCTTTGGGATATCGCCCCTGAACCAGCAGCGCAACGCCAGTCAGCATTTGCGGCTCTTTTCCCAAAACCGGCGTTGCGTGATATCTCTCAAAATACACCCCGCAAGCCAACTTTTGATACCATATCCCTACCTTTATATCCAAAACCTTCCCTTGGCCAACGTGTTCGCGGCTATTTTCTAGAAATAGCGATCGCAGGTGGTCAGCCAAGACGTATCTTATTAGATACAGGTTCAGCAGGGCTACGAGTTCCCAAAGAGTTTTTAGGTAATGCTCCAATCCGCAGAACAGGAGAAAATATCAAGGAAGTATTAAGTGATGGTACTATCCTGGAGGGAGAATTAGTTTATGCTAATATCCGATTTGGTTTGCTTCCCGCCGCAGAACCCGTTCCGGTACAGATTGTTACTAGCCGCCAATGTATTGCCCAAAAGCCTAATTGTTCAGCAAAGAGTGGTGCGCCATTTTCCGGTATTATCGGTGTCAACTATTTTGAAAAGTCACTTCTCTATAATCCGTTGAGAAAATTACCAGGCAATCTGAGTAACGGATTTATCGTGATGGGAAATGGTGGTAGTAACAACAATGGCAGCTTAATTCTCGGTTTGACTGCCAATAATCAAGCAGGTTTCAAAATGGCTCCTTGGAGTAAACAAAGCGAAATTAATGGTGTACCCGGTAACAGATGGGACTCTCAACTGAGTAAAGTTTGTTTAACTCTTGCTGGGAGTTCTGCTAAAAATTCTTGTAATGGCAAAATGATCACTGATACTGGAACCATTAATGGTTTGACTGAATTTAAGTCAGCTTCCACAGCAGGTAAACTCAAACCAGGAGTATTACGTTCAGCAAATGCTCTGAAAGTAGGAATTAATAGCATTTTTGATTACAGCTTGGCACCAGGAACCCGCGACGGATTTAATCGCTGGAATTTGAGTATCTCGCCACAGTCAGAACTTCCTATATTTGTAAATACTGGCATCGCATTTTTTGATAAATACGATGTCCTCTTTGACCAAGTTAATGGAAGACAAGGTTTTCGCAGTCGCCGGTAAGAGGAAATTAAACCCGCATTTCTCACAAGCTCAAAGCGTTTGATGGAGCAGAAGAGAAGTAATGAGTAATGAGTAATGAGTAATGAGTAATGAGTAATGAGTAATGAGTAATGAGTAAAAACTTCTTACTTATTACTTATTACTTATTACTTCTCCCCTGCACAAGCGCAGGCTTGAAGAGGTGTGGTGAGAAATCCGGGTAAAGACTTCCTCTCTCCGATAGCCTTCAAAACTAATTTTCCTGAACCAGCAAAACTGATTTTACGGGACGCTTGATAGAATTTCCTTCCAAATCAACCTTCCCGTAAAAGGTTTTGCCCTTGTAATAAAGCGAAGATGAACTCCCGCCATCCAAATTCATCGCTTGATCAGCACCAAGAGTTTTCATAAAATCAGCTAATGCTGGTAAGGATATCCCAGAGTTCGCGGGAGTCGAGGGTTTTTGAGCCACCATAACTAAAATAACGCTGCCATCACGGGTTATACCCACAGCAGTCCTGGCATTGGGTTGGTTACTGCCAAGTGCATCTCGTTTATTGGCATTATCTACAAAGCCCTCTTTTACTGACGTGAGTTCTGGTAATAGACCTGGGCCAGCACCTATAGCATCGACTAACTGACAACCTACTGGTGGTGACTGACTGTGTAGGGCAATGGAATAGCGGATAGTTTGCCCACATAAGTAGCGGCGGAATTCTGCACGATTGAATATTTGACTCAGGTAAGGTTTTAAGTTGGGATTGTTCACTAGTCGCTCATTTTCCTTGGGGTCAGCTACCAACTTCCCTTGTAGGACAACGTAAGATGTCGATTTTTGATTGGCTGGGTCAAAAAAGCCTGCGTTCAAAATAGCTACGGCTCGATGCTTCTGGGCAAATTCCTCTACAGTGGCTACCTTCTCTGATAATGCAGGAGTCACCAAAAATCTGCTATTCGCTGGAATTAACACGATGTGAGCTATGCTTTGGGGCAAAGTGCGCTCAAAGTAGCGAATAGTTTTTGGTGGCGAGGATGCAACAGTCGGTATTAACGGTGTTGAAGAACGCAAATTAAACCACAACACCATTGTCAAACTAATTAATATCAAAGCCAGTAGTTTGATTTTTCTCACATTTAAACCCACTGCGATTAGCTCAAACAAAGTTAGTTTAGTTGAAATTAAGACCATGTTAGAAACCACAAACCTGAAAAATATCTCCAAAAAATTCGCTATAGCTAGAAATTGTGCTTCTTTCAAAGAAAATGAGGCAATGAGAGCTATTGCGTATAGCATGGATGGATTTACTACTACCTGGTTTATATATAGGAATCCGCTTTGATTTCTGAATCACTCGTAGAGGTAAGGGACTGGGGATTGGGGACTGGGAAGAAGGAATAAAGGTGTACTGAGTTTTGTTCAAAAATCAAATATGAGTCCTATATATGGCTATTTGGTTTTAGTTTTCGCATTGGTGGGAGCGTACCAGATGATATTCCCCATAAATATCCTGGTAAAATTCACAGTGATACTGGAATTGCTTTAGTATTACCAGGATATAGAATTTTTACGACTTACCAGGGTAGTTATGACCCTAAACAGGCATCAAATACAGGGACTAACGCAATACGGTTCAGTTAAGGTTACTGGTGTAGATAATTTGTCTTTGAAGACGCGATGAATCGCCGTCTCTACAAGTGTTTTGGGCTTATCTGACCTGTATTGCAATAGAAGCACTCGATATCCCACCAAGGGCAAGTCATCCAGATGGTTCACCTCGCTATGATTTGTTGAACTTCCGGCTGAGGACTAAGTTAGACTGTTCTCATTTCCAACGTGGGCAGAAAGTTTTGGTTGAGAGGATTTTTTTAGTTTGTAATACTTTCACTACCAAAATAAATTAGCTATCTCCTGTAACTGATTCCAATTCTAGAGACAGCGAATGTGTATCTCTGGATGTTGAGGCAGGTAAGTACACTGTAAATTGAGTGCCTCTGCCTACTTGACTGTAAACATTGACAAAACCACCGTGATTTTTAATAATACCCAACACCGTGGAAAGCCCTAAACCCGTACCTTTTCCTACCTCTTTGGTAGTGAAAAATGGTTCAAAAATTCGTTCTTGAACTTCCGACGACATCCCCATCCCAGTATCCGTCACCACGATCGCAATATAAGAACCTACTTTCACATCAATATTTATCTGGGCAGAATGTTCGCCAATCACCAGATTTTCCGCCGCAATCCTTAAAATTCCGCCATTGGGCATGGCATCACGGGCGTTGATGACTAAATTTATCAGCACTTGATGTAGTTGAGTTATATCTCCACGAACGTACCAGAGATTTTTAGGGATATCTATCTGGCAAATAATGGAATTAGGAAATGTTTGAGCGATAATTTGCTCAATTTCTGCCATTAAAGGCTGAATTTGGACAATTGTTTGTTTGCCTTCAATACCTCGTGCAAAAGATAATACTTGCTTGAGCAAATTAGCACCGCGTTTAACATTATTTTCTAAAGTTTGCAGTATTTGCTGACTCTGCTGATCGGGCAATTTCCTCTGCAACAGTTGAACTGACATTAAAATTGGGGATAGTATATTGTTCAGGTCATGGGCGATACCGCCAGCTAAAGTACCGATACTCTCCAAACGTTGCGATCGCAAAAGTTGAGCTTCCAGTTGTTTCTGCTGTGTGATTTCGGTGTTCACACTCAAAATGGATTTGGGTTGTCCATTATCATGTCGTATCAGTGTCCACCGACTTTCAACGATAATTACTTTACCTTCCCTTGTCAGTTGATGCAACTCACCCCGCCACTCACCCGCATTCATCACCGTTAAGTAAGCATCTTCTAGCTGTGGTGAAATCTCTTTATACAAAAGTTGCAAAACATTCTTACCCACAACTTCCTCAGCCTTCCAACCGTACAAACTCTGGGCACCTTTATTCCAAAACAAAATTTGGTTGCGGATATTTCGTACTACAATTGCGTCAGTTGATACATCCAACAGCGCTGCTTGTTCACGAATTTTCTGTTCTGCCTGTTTTTGCTGAGTTACATCTCGTATCAGTGCTAAATGGATGAACGTCCCATCAGATTCGTTACGCAGTGGTACAGCATGAGTTTCCATGTAGCGGCGAGTGCCTTTAAATCCAACGATTTCAAACTCCAAAGTTCCCTTGTTACCTTGGCAGATACTTTTATGCAAGTCGGCAAAGGCTGCTCTATACTCTGGTAAAATTACAGCATCAACTGGTTTGCCAATCAAAACATCAGCACTTTCCACTTCCATCATTGCCAGCCCTTCTGCATTGATTTCTAAAAGGGTTCCATCCCTGGCAATTAAGTTGATACATTCTGGTTCTGCATCTATCATGGCTCGTAAACGATTTTCGCTTTGGCGTAGGGCCAATTCCGTCTGCTGAAGTTGCCTGATATAGCGCCACAACAAGTCATACAGCAGCGCCACCAGCACCAAATCCACAATAGCCGCGATAAAAAATGTAACTATCGCCTTTTGAGAAATTGCTTGCGACTGTTGCATTCCCTGCTGTAATAAATTTTGCTCTACCTCTAAAAAGTCGTGAATAAGCTGTTGGATTTCTTTGCTGTTTTGCTTGTCTTTGACAGATAAAATTCTCTTTTGAACTGCTTCAAACCCCTGGTTTTGTCTGAGGGAAATCTCTTGTTGCAAAATGTTGAGTCTACTGTTAATTTTCGGCTCCAGCAAAGAAACCCACTGCTGCTTTTGATGGTTATCAGCAGTTAACTTACTGAGAGTCTGAATGTTGCGATTAGTTTGTTCATAAGCTACAAGATAAGTTTTTAGGTCATCTGCATCTGCTGTAATTAAGTAATTACGTTGTGCAGTCTCAGTATCTTGGAGTGTAGATTGGATACTTTCAACTTGAACAATAATTTTATATGATGATGTCACCCATTGCTGGTTGTAAATCAGCTTAACAGTGTTACCGTAGGAGACTACAGCATTAGTAAATATAACTGCCAATGCTAGGACGAATATTGCTTTCAGCTTTTGGATTCGATACCATTTTTTGCTCATGCGATCGCCCTTTCTGCCGCAGATGACCTCCATCAGTTTAAATTAAAGAGTAAAAACAAATACTGAGAATATTTTAAAGATTTAAATAGCACTGGTAATAAAATATAGTCTGTGATAAGTGTAAATATCTGGATTTTTTGGGATGGTGATTTATACATAGTAGTAACAAAGAAATCCGCTAATTTTTAATATAAATTTAAATTCATTTTTAGCCATAATGTTGTCTCATTTAAGTGATTAGCCGGACTTAATATAAAATCTCTAGCAGATAAGTAGGTAAATTGGCATGAGTGAAACTCCAGAAACGATTTTCAGCAAAATTATTAGTCGGGAAATTCCCGCTGATATTGTTTATGAGGATAATTTGTCCCTCGCATTTAAAGACATCCATCCCCAAGCGCCCGTTCACATCCTCGTGATTCCCAAAAAACCCATTGCTCAACTAGCTGATGCTGAATCTGAAGATCATGCTCTGTTGGGGCATCTTTTGTTAACCGTCAAACGTGTTGCAGAAGAAGCTGGGCTGAAAAATGGTTATCGAGTTGTCATCAACACTGGTGATGACGGCGGACAAACAGTCCATCACTTACATTTGCACATTTTGGGAGGACGGCAGTTAGACTGGCCCCCTGGTTGATAAAACCAGATGAATTGCGTCTCTAGACGCGGTTCATCACCAAAAGAAATCACTGTCATAATCAATACCTATGTAATATTTCTTTACAAATCTCCATTTTGCTTCTAATGTAATAAACATAAGGTAAGCAAATTTGCTTATCCAAATCATGAATAACTAACCGCACTTATAAAACAATGACAACAACCTTACAACGTCGCGAAAGCGCCAACGTATGGGATCGATTCTGCGAATGGATCACCAGCACCAACAACCGGATTTACATCGGTTGGTTCGGCGTCGTCATGATCCCCACCTTACTAGCAGCTACCGCTTGCTTCGTAATCGCCTTCATCGCCGCTCCTCCAGTAGACATCGATGGAATCCGTGAACCAGTAGCAGGTTCCTTAATCTACGGAAACAACATCATCTCCGGTGCAGTAGTACCTTCCTCCAACGCCATCGGTTTGCACTTCTACCCAATCTGGGAAGCAGCTTCTCTTGATGAGTGGTTGTACAACGGCGGTCCTTACCAACTAGTAGTTTTCCACTTCCTGATTGGCGTATTCTGCTACATGGGTCGTGAATGGGAACTATCCTACCGCTTAGGAATGCGTCCTTGGATTGCGATCGCATACTCTGCACCTGTTGCAGCAGCAACCGCAGTATTCTTGGTATACCCAATCGGACAAGGTTCATTCTCTGATGGTATGCCTTTGGGTATCTCAGGAACATTCAACTTCATGATCGTGTTCCAAGCAGAACACAACATCTTGATGCACCCCTTCCACCAACTAGGTGTAGCTGGTGTATTCGGCGGAAGTTTGTTCAGTGCAATGCACGGTTCTTTGGTTACATCTTCCTTGGTTCGTGAAACAACCGAAACCGAATCACAAAACTACGGTTACAAATTCGGTCAAGAAGAAGAAACCTACAACATCGTTGCGGCTCACGGCTACTTCGGTCGTCTAATCTTCCAATACGCTTCCTTCAACAACAGCCGTTCACTGCACTTCTTCTTAGCAGCATGGCCTGTAATCGGCATCTGGTTTACCGCCTTGGGTGTAAGCACAATGGCGTTCAACTTGAACGGTTTCAACTTCAACCAATCAATCATTGACTCTGAAGGTCGTGTGATTGCAACTTGGGCGGATGTAATCAACCGCGCTAACCTGGGTATGGAAGTAATGCACGAGCGTAACGCTCACAATTTCCCTCTAGATTTGGCTGCTGGCGATTCTGCTCCTGTAGCTCTAACCGCTCCTGCTATCAACGGTTAATTCTGAAGTTTAGCTAAATTAAAAAGCGCTCTCCCTTTCGGGAGAGCGCTTTTTAGTATTTTCTACTTGAGTGTGCGGTAGTGTAAAAACAACTCACTTCCAATCTGACGAGTTTCAACGAGTTGGAGATGAGGAGCAGCATAAGGAACAAAACCTTCTCCCTCTACTGGGCTAGGGGCCTGCTTTCCTCCATAAATAACTGGCCAAATTGTCAACCACCAATCGTCAATTCGCTCTGCGTGCACTAGAGCAGCTGTTAAAGAGCCACCTCCCAAAGCAACTACCTTGTTAATACCCCGCTCTGCCATCAAGCTGTAAGCCCGATCCCAGTCCAGGTCTGTATCTCCCAAATCAATTAATTCAGCCAGTTTTTGTAAGGTTGTTGTATCAGAATTGCGTTCCAAACCAGTTCGTGTTGTAAATATCCATCGCTCAATGTCCTGACTTAAAAAAGGCAAGTCCAGCGCTAAGTCAAGGGAACCTGAGACAACGCAGGTAATAGGCTGGGGAGACTGACCCCGAACCTTACGTGCTGCCAAAAGTTCGGGATTGCGAATTGTAAAAGTTACCCCCTCAGCCCGAATTGTCCCTGCTCCTACCAGAATTAGATCAGCAAGGGAGACTTGATACTCCACGTGTGCTTGATCATCTGGATCGGATTCACGAGGCGCTTTAGGATCTACGGCGCTAATTTTTCCATCGGCCGTCATCGCAAGAACTACAGTTGTTTGGATAGCTGACATGATTACGTTTTGACAATTCTTTATAATTTTACCTTTTTGAATTCTTTGACATGAATAGTTGTTGCATTGTGCTTTAAATCACTTTCTAAGCTATGGCTAAAGGTGGTAAAAGAATTGTTGTTGGATGATTGTATCTACACAAGAGTCTAATAAGAGTCAATTTTTTACACCTAAGAGATTGTCATGACCAAACACATATCTGCGATCGCAGTTGTCTTAATTTTAATTTTGGGGTTTGCATCTCCAGTTCAAGCTGCAACTCCCCGTTCAACTTGGGTGGAAAATGAAATTTACCAATACAATCATCCCTTTGCTTCTCAATTGCCTCAAGAACTGGAAACGAAGATACAAAAGATGAAAGCTAGCCCATTCGCCTTTTATCGAGGGACGGCTCACATTTTTTATCGTGATATGCAGACCTTGCCAAGTTCAGAATTTGTGAATTCTTCAACATCAGCCACCTGGTTAGAGGGAGATATGCATCTGCAAAATCTTGGGGGGATGAGAGATAGCAATGACAACAACGTTTTTGACACCACTGATTTTGATGAAGGCTATCTTGGCCCCTATGTTTGGGACTTGCGACGGATGGCAGTCTCCATTCTGTTGGCAGCTAAAGAAAACGGTATTAGCTCAAGCGATGCTCAGGATATTGTCAGGAATTTTTTGGATGCTTATCTGAACAAGATGAGTGACTTTAAGGGAACCAATGATGAACTGTCATATCGTTTAGAATCCAGCAATACGAATGGTGTGGTCAAAGATTTGATTGAAAAGGTATCAGATAAGAGCCGTTTGAAGTTTTTAAATAAATATACGCAGTTAAATGACAGTAACAATCGAGTATTCCAAACAACTTTAGAACTTAAGTCTGTATCTGCCAGTACCTATTCAGACATTGCTGAGGCTATGAGCAGCTACATCGCTTCAATTCCGAGCAGTAAGCGCTACAACAATAGTTATTACACCCTCAAGGACATTCGCCTCAAATTAGGTTCAGGCATTGGTAGTCTTGGAAAGTACCGATATTACTTATTGATTGAGGGCCCAAGTTCAGCAACAGACGACGATCGCATTTTGGAAATGAAGCAGGAAGGTAATAGCGCAGTTGCGATCGCAGTTCCAGGTTTGCTGCCAAGTTCAGTCTACGGAAACCAAGAAGGGGCAAGAGTGACAATCGCCACGAAAGCAATGCTCTCTAATACTGATCCATTGGTTGGCTATACTACGGTCAGTAGCATTCCCTTTATGCTGCATGAAAAATCACCCTATCAAGTGGACTTTGATTATACTTTGCTAACCACTAAGTCAAAATTCATGGATGCAATGGGGTATGCAGGGAAGGTTGTTGCTAAGAACCATGCAATCTCAGATAAAGACTACGATGCTGCGATTATTCCCCTAAGCGTTGACAAAGAAGTAACTGATATTGTGAGTGGTAACAAGGCTGTATTCAAAGACGAAATTGTTAACTTTGCGGTGGATTATGCAACTCAAGTCGAGTATGACTACACGAGTTTTGTTAATGCTTACAATCAAAAGGTGACACTCTAACTTTAGTCAAGTCTCTTTTCTACGAGACGCTGCGCGTAGCTTGCTTCTCTGAAAGAGTACGCTGCAATTAAAAATTAAAAATTCTTAAAATTAATAGCAAGACGCTCCTTCTGCCTCCTGCCTCCTGCCTCCTGCCTCCTGCCTCCTGCCTCCTGCCTCCTGCCTCCTGCCTTCTGCCTCCTGCCTCCTGCCTTCTTTAATAATGTGTTTCCCTTGGTGTAATTGCTATTTCAACTTAAATTCGTCAAACTTCAATACTTCTGAATCAGGCTTGCGAGTATCAAAACGATAACTACTTATCGTACCTGTCCCCGTATCAAAGATACTGAAAACTGTTATATAATTACTCGCAATATAAGGCATCGGTTTCCCATCTTCGCCCAGCAAGGGAGCAATTGTTGGCACTATCGGTTCTAAACCATTGGGATCACCAAGCTTAACATAATCTTCTTGATATCCAATTGGCACTTCTCGCTTTCTATCACCCCAAGCAGCACCATAAGTATTGCCCACGTTGGAGGTTTCTAGAAAGTGCATTCCACTGGAACTAACAAAGCGATTCCACAAATGGGAATGCCCATAAAATACTAATTGCACATTAGCAGCTTCTAATAAAGGGATAACATCGCGAATAATATAATCTGCGTCTTTGGGGTACTCATAACGCACTGCTTTGATATTATTACCATCCCGTTCAATTATTTGAACTGGTTCTGTATAAGCAGGAACTATATTATCACCCAAAGTATGGGGTGGATGATGGAACATTACAACTTTGTATTTTGCTTGTTTAAACTCAGGGCCGTTAAGCTCTGCCTCTAGCCAATTGTACTGTTTGCTGCCTTTAGCAATTGGCTCATAAATCACCTGTCCATAACCCCAATTTTCCGGATTATTTAAATCCTTTTCGGCTTCTTGATATCTACCCCTACGCTTTCTATCTAAGCTGGGAGTCCGCCACATATTCGTAGCGTACAGTACCACCAAACGTACATTCCCAAAGCTAACTGCATAATACTTTTTTCCACCATCTTTACTTTTTGGTAAAGAGAAAATCTCTTCGTAGGTATTAGTATTAAAAGAATTATCTATTAAAGATTTGTCACGATAGATTCTTTGAGCAACGGCACGGGGAATTGTATCATCAAATTCATCATTTAAACTTCCCGTCCTGGCAAAACGCCCCATCACCTCATGATTGCCAATGCAAGTAAACATGGGTGCGTGTTGAATTATTTGTCCACCAGTGTATGTTGTCTTAACGTCGTTGTGCGTCATGTCATATTTAGCACGACCTTGCAAACCGGGAAACAATGCACCACCACTATTATCATCAAACCATTCTGAGGCGCGATCGCTAACATTCACCAAATCACCGGCAAACCATACTCCATCAACTCGTCCAATTGTTTCTACCACCTTTTGCAGATTTGCTGCTGTCATCGGCTTTAATTGATGATCTGAGGTGAGTAAAATTTTTAATGGTGTATCTGCTTTGGGAGTAGCTGCAAGGGTAAAAACATCACTGTTAACACTCTCACCATCTTCTCGCACACTCGTAACACGATAATTTACCCTCACATCAGGAGTTAAGCCAGTTACCTCAGCCTCATGTCGCCAAATTTCACGCTGGACAGGTTTTTGATAAACTTCGCCGTCTTTGGTTTGGTTTGCAACTCTTGACTCTTGGTCTTCACGCGTGCGAGTGAGTTTGGTAGTATTTCCCTTAACAGTTTGTTTGAAATTTTCACCGTAAGTTACTGTGTGATTAACACCAGCAAACTCAGTAAACCAAACTACTCGCACAGAGGTTTCCGTTGGCAGTTGCAAAAATGGATCGGTGAGCAGTTGGGGTGCTGATGTCATAATTGATTGCCCAAAGGAACGCACACTTATCAGAGTAAAGCATATAACAAGCACAAACATAGCCACTGAGGAGATTTTACGGCTACTTAAACGTCTAAGCATGAGTAAAATACCAAATTTTTCGGTTCAGGACTTACGTACACAATAGCCGAAACCCTCATTTTCAGGCAATTCATGTAGCTGCTGCGCGTCTACTTTTACGAAAAAGCTTTCACCACCAAACTAAACGGTTTAGTATAAAAAGTCCAAAAAAGTAAATTTTTGACTACTAGATGTCTATTGTTAATGACTAATAACTTCTTGAGAAGTTAGGATGAAATCACTACGAACTTCAGTTGAGATATTTCCTCTTGAGCTAAATAAAAGCATCAAACAGCAACGCTTCTTCCGTCACATTTTACCGATTTATAGTAAATTTAAATTACTAATACCATGCCAAATCGTCATTATCCTCCCGCCTACTTACGCTATCTCAGAGCCAGGTTATGGAATCTAGGACGACCTGGTTTTTGGGGAACTGCAATTTTTTTATCTGTAGTAGGGCTAATAACCTGGGAATACTGGTCAAATCCAGATATTTTCGTTTATAAGCAAAAAAATCAAGTCGCTCCACAAAAGCCTGATGAATCCTCCCTGTCAGCAGAAAATAGAGCCATTGCAGCAGACATTGATAACCTGCCAGTTTTGTTTAATGACTTTGAGGAAGCAGCTCTCTCATTAAAGGCAAATACTCCTAATGAAAAGACTGAGGCAAAAAAGAGCACAAGCTTATTAGAAGATGTAATTAATAAACAAAAGTCTGCTAGTGATGCCAAATCAAATCCTATAGGCATTAATGGCAACACCTCCCCAGTGATGAAAAATCCCTTTGTCGTACAAACAGAAAATTTATTGCGTACTGGGATAGTTGATAATAGTAACCAGTTTCTAGGTCTTAAGACTTTAAATACCACGTCTGAACCAACAGGGGAGGAAGAAAAGTCCTCTAGCCTGGGTATTGGATTGACTAATCAAACCAATAAGAATCAAAATTCTCTCTCTATCAGTCCTCTGCAAGCAGCACTCAACCAATCGACAAACGAGAAATTGTCTAGTTTCAATGGGACTGCAACTCCGACAAATGCCTTGGGACAAGTCTCTGACCCAGGAACAACGCTAATGCCACCCATCAACAACTTACCCAGTCAGAATTCTCTACCAAGTACTGGGTTAACTCCTGGTACAGGTTATACATCAACGGGTACGAACTTACCACAAAATCCCTACGGTCATTTAAATAACGGTCAAGTATTGCCCAGTAATGGTTTAACTTCTGGTACAGGTTATACATCAACGGGTACGAACTTACCGCAAAATCCCTACAATAATTTAAATAATGGTCAGCTAGTGCCTACTGTCTCACCAGTGACGCCCTCTGCTACCTTTGCCGCACCAAGTAATATTGCACCTTACTCTAGTCAAAATCCGAGTCAAAGTGTTGTCACACCCACAAACCCTGCGGGATATGGAAATTATGGGTTGCAGCAGCCGACGCAACCACCACAATCTAATTATGGGAATAATGTGTTGCAGCAACCAACACAATCTAATTCCTTATATCTTCGCCAGATTCGAGACAAGTATAGAAGTCCGGGTCAAAACTGAGTTTAAGCACAACGCTTAACTGAACTTCATGAGGGGAATGCTATTTGCTGACAAATTACGTTTACAAGCTACGTCCTAGCATTACCCAAATAAATAAAATGGGTGGATGGTTAGATATGCTTCGCTCTACCTACAATTGGAGTTTGGCTGACAGAATAGCTCAATACAATCAGCAATTCATTCAGGGAGACTACTGCGATATCAGAACTAAATCCGAATCCTGTCCAATAACTTGTTTTGTTAGTAAAAATGGTGCAAGTGGAGAACCTTGGAAAGATGGCAAAGTTGATACAGATAAACGAGTTGCTTACCAATGGGATGTTGCGAACAAAATAGTATCTAGAAAGGTTGATGCTATTGCACTAGAAGATTTAAACATCTCCGCGATGTTGAAACGTTGCAAGGTTAAAGTTGATGAAAATACTGGCAGGTTTCTGAAAAATGGACAATCGAGAAAGAAAGGTTTAAATCGCGCTATCTCTGATACAAGTTGGGGCGAATTAATTTTAAAGATTGAGTATCTCGCTGCAAAGCAAGGAAAAGTCGTAATTAAAATTAATCCTAAACACTCTAGTCAGGAATGCAGGAATTGTGGGCATATCGATAAGTCAAATCGTGATGGTGAGAAGTTCATCTGTACCGAGTGCGGATATCATGAACACGCTGACATTGGTGCTGCAAAAACAATCAGAGATAGATGCTTGGAAATAGTACGTAGGGACTCCGCGAAACTAGCTGCTAGTCAGCAAAACGCCCAAAAGGTATCATCACGCTCTATGAGCAAACGTGGTGAGTTTGGGAACCTGAGTAATCAGGATATTAAGATTGCAAAGTCTTAAGAATCTCCTCGCCTTCAGGCAGGAGAGCGTCAATCAGCTAAGGTGATTGTGGGCTATTTGGGATAACCGGAACTTCTGGTGTTTCGGGTTGTTGCTGTTGTCGTTGCAGATATTTACTCAAGACATAAGCCATATCCCCACGGGTAACAGGTTTTAATGGGGAAATATTGCCTTGAGCATCTGTGTTAAGAAATCCCTCGGTAGCTACAGTAGCGATCGCCTTTCTAGCCCAAGTTGGGATAGACTTTTCGTCTGGATATGAAGCCAGAATCTCATTCACCGCGTCATCGGGAAACTGAAATACACCATAAGCCTGGGCGAAAATAGCAAGAGCTTCTGCCCTTGTCACCTTTTGGTTAGGGAAGAATTCATTGCCTCGATAGCCTTTCATGATGTCAGTTTTTAAGACTGTCTGTATATCATTAAATGCCCAATAAGAACGAGGAACATCTGGAACAGTTAAATTTGCTTTGTTAACAGCTTCTCTTTTATCTAGGCGAAATGCTTTTACCATAATCGACGCTAATTCTGCCCGACTCAGTAACCTTTCTGGATAAAATTTGCCATCGGGAAAGTTTGTCATCCATTTGACAGCAGTTACCTGTTGAATTGAATCAGACGGGATTCCAGAAGTAGTTTCTGGTACTTGAGCAATTGCTGGCAAGCTTTGTAGTAGTGCCATTAAAGATAGAGTAATTGAAAGCTGACGCATCACCATAACCACTTTTAACTGCTAAATGAATTTAAAAAACTACGTTACTGAGGTTAACGCGAAATTTGGTGTTCTTAATAACCCGTAACTCAGTTAGTGACGAACTTCAGATGAGCAATGTTGCGTAGCTACGTAGGGTATTAGCTGGTTTTCATAATCAAGGGGGTAGAAATCAGCAAAAACTTGTTTTTTAGCTTTCATCTTTTGGCGTTATCTGCCCACTACTATGGACTATAGCCAGTTTTTCAGGAGTTTTGGGAATGACAACAACAGATCCCGTAAAGTTGATGAAGCAAGAAGTTGGCAAAGCCGCCGCCGCCCTAGTCAAGTCGGGTTCGATTGTGGGGTTGGGTACGGGGTCAACTACAGCATATACGATTCAGTTTTTAGGCGATCGCCTCAAGTCTGGTGAACTCAAAGATATTATAGGCATACCCACCTCGTTTCAGTCAGAAGTGCTGGCGAAGCAGTACGGTGTCCCTCTCGCCACCTTAGATGCTATTGACCACATCGATATTGCCATTGATGGCGCAGATGAAGTCGATCCGCAGAAAAATTTGATTAAAGGCGGTGGTGCAGCACATACCCGCGAAAAAGTCGTAGACTACCTAGCAGAACAGTTTATCGTCGTGGTAGACAGTGGAAAATTAGTAGACCGCTTGGGTTCTAGTTTCGCTGTGCCCGTGGAAGTAATTCCAATGGCAATTACTCCAGTAACCAATGCCATCAAAAAACTCGGTGGCAAACCAGAACTCCGCATGGGTGTAAAAAAAGCTGGGCCAGTAATCACTGACCAAGGAAACTTTGTCTTAGATGTCAGATTTGACTCTATTGAAGATCCAGTCAGCCTAGAAAAGACATTGAATAACATTCCCGGCGTTCTGGAAAATGGTATCTTTGTTAACTGTGTCGATTTAGTTTTGATTGGTGAAGTCAAAGATGGCCAGCCATTAGTGCGGCAACTGTAAGAATTTTGGATTTTAGATTTTGGATTTTAGAGACATCTAAAATCCAAAATTAAGCAAGATTCTAGTGAGTTGAAACAGAAATTTTAAACCAGTGCGTTAAGCGATCGCTTGATTTTTAAGACAGTCGCTACAGAACAATTCTTATTTTAAACTGGGAATGACCCAGAACTAAAGTTTTCATTCATACTTCTTTCCTCCTGCCTCAATACTGCTTGGGTAAAGCATTTTGAACTCGGAATTGGGTTTGGGGTAAAGGTTAAAGGGTAAAGGTTAAAGGTTTTTTCTTTCCCCTTTCCCCTTACCCTTTTCCCCAAAACCCGACAAGTATTGCCTCCTGCCTTCTGCCTCCTGCCTCCTCTAGCCCTGAACCTATGAGCGCTAACGAAATATCTCTTCGACCTGCCCAAGAAACAGATGCGTGGATGCTGAGTGCAATTCATATTGCTGCTATCAAAGCTCTGCCTGCAACTTTCTACACCCAAAAAGAACTTTTAGCTTGGCGTAATTATCGCGACAAACCTGATGGTTCAAATATCTTGAAGAGTATGAAAGTGGAAACTTTCTGGGTTGCGATCGAGGGAGATGTGGTTATGGGTTTTGCTAGTTTTATTGTTGATGAACTCATTGGATTGTATGTTCATCCTAAATATCAAGGTAAAGGGATTGGGCGGGCTTTAGTTCAACATTTTTGTGACGAAGCAACTGTTCAAGGTATGAATAAGGTAATTACAACTGCTAGCCTTTATGCCGAAGGATTTTATTTACGACTGGGATTTACTGCCATCCAAAGAGCACCTCATTATTTAAGGAGTGGGATAGTTGTTCCAGTTACTAAAATGAGTAAGACATTAGAGACTTCCAATTAAAAAAAATCTCTAAATACATCTGCCCCACTGATAACCGCTAGTAGTCTGCCAACCCAAAAAATGCTGAAGAATGGGGAATGGGGAATGGGGACTGGGGAGCAGGGAGAAAGGGAGAAGAGTTTTTCCCCTCTTCCCCCCGCACCCCGCCCCTCTGCCTCTTTTCAATGCCCAATGCCCCAAGTGGTGGGGAGCAACCTCGACTACCCACTATTGAGATGGAGTTTCCCGCCGCTTTCAGCCATACCTTCCTTACGATAAGCTACGCTAATGCAACAACTTTTTCTACATAACCTATGATGTAAGTAAGTACTTGCCAACATAAATGAATAAAATTATCCGTTCATCAGCTCTTACCCGTACACGTTTGATAGAAGCCGCCTCGCAGGTATTTGCTAGTTTAGGTGTTCAAGGAGCAACTACCCGTGAAATAGCTCGTGTTGCTGGTGTCAATGAGGTGACTTTATTTCGCCATTTTGCTAGCAAAGAACAACTTCTGGGAGCAGTAATGGAAAATGCCTTGGCACTCCAGACACAAGCCCTTGCACACCCCGAAGCGTGGACACAGGATCTGAAAATTGATTTAAGACAGTATGCTCATCTTTACAATAGTATGCTAGAAGTACAGGAAGACTTAATTCGTACCTTCATTGGGGAAGCCAAACGTCATCCAGAGGCAGCCAAACAAGTGATTCAAGAAGCTGCCAAGCCTTTAGGGGAAAAACTGGTAGCTTACCTGCAATCGAGTCAGAGACGAGGCGCTGTTAGAGCAGACATTGATCCATTTCCGGCAGTCGATATGTTTACAGGAATGCTGCTAGCTGGAATGCTATGTCGCAGTGCAAAATTCAATCAAAGTAGCTATAGCTGTGAAGAATATATCGAAACCTGTGTAGATATTTTTGTGCGCGGTATCAGTGTTGCTCCCTCTCAGTTATGAAGAATGCTGAGTTCCATTAGCAAGACCCTTGATTTTGGCATTTGTTATAAACTTGAGTCGCTGGATTTATTAAAATTGAGTATTTATTATCGTCAAATGCATGTTATGGATATAAAAAATTAGTAATAAATTCTAGCTTTCAGTACTATATTACCCAGTAATTAACCTCTAACAAAAGAAGCTTTTATAAATCAAGAAAAATCTATCTGTAGATAAATTACTAAAATTTGCAACCTAGCTTAGGGTGTATACAGCTTTTGCAATAAGTATTGGTTGTTCCAAAACATTTTCATGCCCCATATTCATTCTTCCCAATTACTGCGTTATGGTATTACTGTATTAATTGTTGCAATTGCATTAGTGCTAATGCTGATGCTAGACCCTTGGTTAAGCATGAGTAGAACTCCTTTCCTGCTATTTTTTAGCGCTGTAACAGTGGGTGCTTGGTATGGTGGTTTGAAGTCAGGGCTATTAGCAACTTCCCTGTCTGCATTAGTGAGCGATTACTTCTTTCTCCCCCCAGCTTATGATCTGAATTTTGACTTATCCAATTTTGTGCGAATTGGGTTATTTGCATTACAAGGATTGCTTTTTAGTATCATTTGTGAGGCATTAAAAACTGCTAAAAGACGAGCTGATGAAAATCTACAAAAGCTAAGAGTTAGTGAAGAGCGATTTCGATTAGCATTAAGTAGTTCAGATATTTTGGTCTTTCAGCAAGATCGTGATTTGCGATATCAGTGGATTCATAATCCTCAAGGTCTAGATATTGCTGAGGAAATGTTAGGGAAGTCTGATTATGAATTGTTTCCAGCCTTAGTAGCAGAACAATTAACGGCAATTAAGCTAAAGGTAATAGAGACTGGTGTTGCAACCCGTGAAGAAGTTTATCTAACAACTTGTGGAGAAGACCGTTACTATGATTTGCTGGTTGAACCACTAAGAGATGCAGACGATAACATTCAGGGTATTACTTGTGCAGGTGTGAATATTACTGAGCGCAAGCAGGCAGAAATAGAAAAAGCTAGGTTGCATCAGGAACTTCAGGAAGCCGTTCAGCAAAAAGAAGAATCTCTGGCGTTACTCAATGCTTGGCTTACTAGTTCACCAGTGGCGCTGGCTTTTCTTGATACTGAATTGCGCTATATTCACGCGAATGAAGCCCTGGCCGCCATCAACGGTGTACCACAAAGTCAACATATTGGTCGAACGTTTAGGGAAGTACTACCGGAATGGGCAGCCCAAATTGAGCCTGTTTTTGAGCAAGTGATGCAAAGCGGGCAACCCTTGCTTAACCAGGAAGTAAGCGGTGAAACTTATCCGCCTGGGGTATATCGTCATGGTCTTGTCAGCTATTATCCAGTGTGTTTGCCGGATGGGCAGTTGTTAGGAGTGGGCATTAGTTCAATTGATATTACTCAACTCAAACAAACTGAGCAAGCATTACGAGAAAGCGAAGCGAAGTTTCGCAGCGTGGTTGAGTCAAACATGATTGGTATTGGCTTCTGGAATAGAGACGGTAGGATCACAGATGCTAATGATGCCTTGCTGAATATGGTGGGTTATTCTCGTGAAGAGTTAGTTTCTGGAAAACTTAACTGGCAAAACTTGACACCTAAAGAATACCTGCCACTCGATAAGCAAGCACTAACTCAATTTCAAGCTAGCTCCTTTTGCACACCATATCAAAAAGAATATATCCGAAAAGACGGTTCACGCTTCCCAATTTTGGCAGGTGGTAGCCATTTTGAAGAGACTGTAGAACGAGGAGCTTTTTTTGTTCTCGATATTACAGAGCGCAAGCAAGCTGAGGAAAGACTGCGCTATATCGCCCAAATTAGCAGTTTACTCTCTACTTCGCTAGATTATGAAGAAACATTAGAACAAATCGCCAAAATTTCGGTTCCCCAACTTGCTGATTGGTGTAGCGTAGACATTTTAAATGATGATGGTTCCATTCGCCGCCTACCCATTGCCCATGCAGACCCATCGAAAGCGGAGTTGGCGCGTAAACTTCAGGAGTATGTGAAAGATTACAAGGGTGTCAGTGCATTAATTACTAGAGTAATGCAAACTGGGCAAAGCGAATTAATCTCAGAGATATCTGACTCGCTATTAGTAGCAAGTACTCAGAATCAGGAACACTTAGAACTTGTTCGGCAATTGGGGATTAAGTCTGTGATGATTGTGCCATTAATCACACAAGGGCAAGTACTCGGCACTATCACCTTTGTCACCGCAGAATCAAACCGTCGCTACGATCGCTCTGACCTAACTTTAGCAACAGATATTACCCATCGTGCTGCTTTAGCAGTGGAAAATGCCCGACTTTATCGAGATATCAACCAGGCTTTAATCCATTACGCCGAATCTCTATCTCTTCTAGATGGGCTGCTAGGTGCTGCTCCTGTTGCTGTATGCTTTTTAGATCGGGAACTGCGATATATCCGAATTAATCAAGTTTTCGCTGATATTAACGGTTTGACTATAGAAGAGCATCTAGGACGCAAATTTGGAGAAGTGTTGCCAGCGATGGCGACTGAGTTAGAGCAACAGTTACAGCGGGTGTTAGATACTGGAGAACCTCTGCTGAATGTAGAAATTAGCGGTGATACAAGGGAGGAACCCGAACGTTACGGCTATTGGCTGGGCAACTATTACCCAGTCAACAATGCAATGGGCGAAACGGTAGGAATTGGGATTATTTTGGCAGATGTGACAGCAGCAAAGGAAACAGAAGTTGCTTTGCGGGAAAGCGAAGAAAGGTTCCGAACAATCTTCAATCAGGCAGCTGTGGGGATTAGTCTGGTAGCGTTGGATGGACAATTTCTACAAATTAATCCTGCTCTGTGCGAAATTACTGGATACAGCCATCAAGAGTTAATCCAATTAAACTTCGAGGAAATTACCCACCCTGACGACTTAGAAGTTGATTGGGAGAATGCTCGGCGAGTCTTGGCAAAAGAAATTAGTGGTTATTCCCTAGAGAAGCGCTACATCCGCAAAGATGGTTCCATTGTTTGGGTAAACCTAACTTCATCAGCAGTTTGGAATACTAACGGACAACCAAAGTATGCATTAGGCATTATTGAGGATATTAGTGAACGCAAACGAGTTGAAGCCACACAACAGTTTTTAGTCGAAGCCAGCACCTTACTAGCTGCCTCATTGGATTATGAAATTGCGTTGGAAAGTGTTGCTAATCTGGCAGTTCCGACCCTTGCAGACTGGTGTATTGTAGATGTTTTCCAGGAAGATTGGTCAAGTAGACAAATTGCGATCGCAATTGCCGACCCTACAAAACTAAATATCTTAGACGAAATCCGACGGCGTTATCGACCCAAAACTAGAGCCAAACAGCTTGTACGGCAGCTAAGGCTAGGAATATCTGCCTTTTACTCCGAATTATCTGATTCTAATCTGATCCAGATGGCTGAAGATGAGGAACATCTGCAATTGTTGCAAAGCCTGGGTATTCGTTCTCTCATGGTGATTCCAGTTCGTTCCCGTGGGCAATTATTTGGAGCAATCTCTTTTTTTACAGCCGAGTCGGGTCGGTACTACCAACAAACAGACTTGGCTTTAGCAGAAGATATTGCTCGTCGAGCGGCGACAGCCATCGACAACGCTAGACTCTACCAGGAAACTCAACAGGCAAAACAGGCAGCTGAACGGTCTGTGAATCGCACGATACTTTTACAAAGAATAACTGCTGCCCTCTCGGAAGCCCTAACTCCCCAACAGGTCGCTGATGTGGTGGTGAACCAAGGAATTGCCGCCTTGGAAGCCACTGCTGGTTCCGTTGTCTTACTTACTGAGGGGAATACAGAACTGAAAGTTGTGCAAGCAATTGGCTATCCACAATCGCTGATGGATGCTTGGGCAAATTTTCCGATCACAGCACCTAACCAAATTGCGGAAACAGTCAGAACTAGAGCGCCGATTTTTTTAGAAAATTTAGCAGCCTTGATTGCTAAATATCCTCATTTAACTGGTGCTGTGACTCTCACCGGAAATAATGCCTGGGCTACCATTCCCTTGATTGCAGAAGCCAAAATAATTGGAGCACTGGGATTAAGCTTTGCCACTGTCCAAATATTTAACGAAGAAGACCGGGGATTTATGTTGACACTGGGACAACAATGTGCACAAGCTATTGCCCGCGCTCAACTTTACGAAGCCGAAAAGATTGCAAGGGCACAAGCCGAGACAGCCAACCGGATTAAGGATGAATTTTTGGCTGTCCTTTCCCATGAACTCCGAACTCCCTTGAATCCGATTTTAGGGTGGGCAAAGTTACTCAGAACCCGCAAGTTCGACGAACCCACCAAAATCCGAGCATTAGAAACAATCGAGCGGAATGCTAAGTTACAAACCCAATTGATTGGGGATTTACTTGATGTTTCGCGGATTTTACAAGGTAAAGTCAGGTTAAATCTCTATGCAGTGAATTTGAAAGGGGCGATCGCAGCTGCACTAGAAACGGTACGTTTAGCAGCAGAAGCCAAGTCAATTCAAATTCAAACGGTATTAAGTGATGATATCGGCAAAGTTCTGGGCGATGGCGATCGCTTGCAACAAGTAATGTGGAATCTCCTCTCCAATGCCGTTAAATTCACACCCACAGAAGGACTTGTAGAAGTGCGTCTAGAGCAAGTTGGGTTAGATGCCCAAATCCAGGTGATTGATACAGGTAAGGGAATCAACCCAGAATTTTTGCCCTACGTCTTTGATTACTTCCGCCAAGCAGATGCCAAAACAACCAGAGTATTTGGCGGATTGGGATTAGGACTGGCAATTGTGCGCCATCTCGTAGAACTTCACGGTGGTACAGTTCAGGCAGAGAGTCTAGGAGAAGGACAGGGGGCTACCTTTACAGTCAGACTACCTTTGCTGAAAAATTCTGAGTTGCGAGTCAGCAGTGATGAGGCTTCTCAAACAGAAGTGAGTACCGACGAGACATTACTTGCTGGGGTGCAAATATTGCTTGTGGACGATCAAGCAGATGTGCGAGAGTTTTTTAGCTTTGCGCTGGAACAATATGGCGCAACTGTAACGGCAGTTGAATCAGCAACCGAAGCGCTAGAAATATTAGTGCAATCCAAGCCAGATATCCTGTTAAGTGATATTGGAATGCCTTTAATGGATGGCTATATGTTGCTTGGCGAGGTGAGAAAATTACCGCCAGAACAAGGTGGGGAAATTCCAGCGATCGCTTTGACTGCTTATGCTGGAGAAATTAATTATAACCAAGCAATGGCAGCAGGATTTCAAAAACACTTACCGAAACCCGTCGATCCTGTAGATTTAGCCGCAGCGATCATTAATCTTATTGGGCACAATCAACCTTGACAAACTTTTCGCCTTAATGCTCAATTCCCCCTAAAGCTTTCAGGGTATCTTTTTGAGCTTCAGTTAATCCCATTGCTCCTTTGATATTCATCCCTTCATAAAGACGATCAGCCATCAACGTTTTGATGCAGCGTCCTGTTGTCACATCCCACAGCTTAATTGTGCGATCGTGACTGCCACTTAATAAAATTTGACCATCAAAGCTAAATACCACCGAAGCAATCCAACGTGTATGCTCTTGCAAGACCTGAAGGCATTGCCCTGTTTGTAGATTCCATAGTCGAATAGTCTGATCGTTACTACCACTTGCCAATGTTTGACCATCTGGGCTGATGGCAAGAGTCCAAACATCACCCGTATGTCCCTGTAATATCCGCAAACATTCCCCGGTTTGCAGATCCCAAAGACGAATGGTGTGGTCAAAACTGCCACTCGCCAAAGTTTGACCGCTAGGATCGAATGCCAGTGCGTAAAGTCCGCCAGCGTGACCCTGTAATATCCGGAGACATTCCCCGGTTTGCAAATCCCAAAGACGAATGGTGTGGTCAAAACTGCCACTTGCCAAAGTTTGACCGCTAGGATCGAAGGCGATGGGCCAAACGCCGCTTTCATGACCGCGCAGCACCCACAAACACTGATGAGTCTGCACATTCCAAAGTCGCACGGTGCGATCGTAACTACTGCTTGCCAGAGTTTGCCCCTTTGGATTGAAGAGAACTGCCTTCACAGGTTCAGTATGACCTGATGACCATTGATTGAGATGTCCTGTTTGCACATCCCACACTGAAATCGATAAGCGATCCTGTCCATTAGTCGCCAAAGTTTGACCATCGGGGCTAAAGCTGACCGATGAAGCCCAATTGGTCGCTTTGTAGAAAGTTTTGTAAGGACGTGGTGGTAAATTGTCATCAACCTGTAAATGCCACAGATGGATCGCTTCATCCTGACTGCCACTGGCGAACATTTGACCGTTGGGACTGAGGCTCAGGGAGCGAATACCACTATTGTATCCGCGCAACGTTTTCAGGCTTTGCCCGCTTTGTAGATTCCACAGGCGCACCGTTTGGTCTTGAGTTGCACTTGCCAATAGTTGCCCGTCGCCACTGATGGCAATTGCAAAAACTTCGTTGGTGTGACCACTAATAACGTTGATACATTGTTCATCTTGGAGATTCCAAAAGCGGAGAGTACCATCGTCACTTCCACTCGCCAAAATATCACCATTCGGGCTAAACGCAATGCTCCAAACCCAATTGGTGTGTCCATGCAATACCTTGACATGAGGATTTGATTGACGATCGCCTTTGTGAAGCTGCCCACTCCACAGGCGAATAGAGCGATCGTGACTTCCACTAGCAAGCAATTGACCATCGGGGCTGTAGCGTATACAACGAACTCCATCGGTATGCCCCTCTAATACCCCCAGGCAGTTGCCATTCACGACATCCCAAAGCCGAATGGAGGTATCTTTGCTACCACTGGCTAAGGTTTGATTGTCAGGAGAGAAGTGAACCGAGTAAACATTTTTCGTATGTCCCTGCAAAATATGAAGACATTGCCCCTGTAAATTCCACACTCGCACCGTTTGATCGTCGCCGCCACTGGCTAAT
Source organism: Nostoc sp. UIC 10890 (assembly GCF_054786515.1). NCBI lineage: Bacteria > Bacillati > Cyanobacteriota > Cyanophyceae > Nostocales > Nostocaceae > Nostoc > Nostoc sp. UIC 10890. Next base: position 6,824,903 of record NZ_JBSGKF010000001.1, on the reverse strand, counting down.
CGTTGACCATTGGGACTAAAGCTCACTGACCAGACACACCCAATATGTCCCGTAAATATCCGCAAGCACTGACTGCTTTGGACATCCCACAACCGCACCGAAGCATCACTACTACAGCTAGCTAATGTTTTGCTATCGGGACTAAAGGCAACTGACCACACCCAGCCGATGTGTCCTTCAAAGGTAGCTAATAGTTGAGTCGTAGTAATATGCCAAAGATACACCAAGCCGTTTGAATCGCCGACTGCGACGATTTGACCGTCTGGGCTGATGTCGATGGAGACTGCAATCCCTAATGTCTCTGAAAACATGGACTTGGTTAAATCGGCATTTTGAAAATTGACCCCTGCCAAATTCACCTGCCGCAAGTCGGCTTGCTGCACCACTAGCCCAGAAAAGTTAGAACCACGCAAATCCACTTGCAGCTGGACTAGAAGATTGATCAGGTTGCCTGCAACATATCCTGATTTTTGGTGCTGCTTCAATAGTTGCCTTGCTCTCGTCTCAATTGCTGTCACACTGCCAAAACGAGATAGGAGTCGTTCGATTACAGGTTGCACAATTAGCCGCAATTGCGTTTCTCGCACATAATCTTTCGCCTGGACTCGAATCAAGGCATGAGTTCGCAGAAAGTCAATCTGAGAAGTCTCAAATTCTCTACAAACCTGTTCAATGAATCGTTCAGTGACAAATTCCCTCACAACTGGTTGCAAGAAAAATAAATTATCCGTTTTCTCGAGCAACGATCGCCTCAGCAACGAGTTGATTAAATTGGGTACGCTCTGCTGACAGACAAGATCGACAACGTTCTCGCGGATCTCTGCAATCGAGACTGGCTCACGAGGAATCGCCTGCCAGAACATCGCTCTCTGTTCGTTATTGGGTAAGCGATCGAACTGACGACCGAGCAGATCGCGGATATCTTCAAATATAGAAATTCCCCGATCGAGATAAGTTAAAACCTCTGCAATGCTGCCGTTAAATAAATCTAGGGTGGCTGCTGCCACTAGCTTCAGCGCGAGGGGGTTGCCACCATAGTGATTAATTAAGGTATTCCATTCTGCTTCTGAACCCGTAAACGCTCCTTTTTTTCGGAAGATGGCGCGTCCATCGTCGGGTGTAAGTCCACTCAAAAGTAGCGATCGCACCACGCCATCTTCATCTGACATCAGGGCAATTTCGCGTGGCTTTTCGCGACTTGTCAGCAACAAACAACTTTTGTGGGGAGTTTCTCCAATTGTTCTGAGCAATTGTCCGTAATCTTCATAGCCGAGTCGCCACTGTCCCACTTGTTCGCTGTGCAGAAGAATTTCAGCATTATCCAGAATCAATAGACAACGATGCGATCGCAAATACTGCATCAATTTAGAGAATTTTTCATTCAGCGTGGTGGGAATAACAGGATCTTCCCCCTGAATCGGCATGAAAAATTTCAGTATGCTGGTTAAGAGTTCATCCAACGGTGGCGCATTGGAGAGACTTCGCCAAACCACCATTTCAAATTCTGCCTGCATTTGTAGCGCCGCCTTAATGGCGATCGTACTTTTGCCAATGCCACCAATCCCCAGTAAGCCAACAACGCGGCACTGCTCAGAAATTATCCACTGCCATAGTTGCGCCAGTTCTGTTTCACGACCATAAAACACCGATACATCCCCAGCATTGTCCCAATCTTGTTGGGAATTTGCTCGTTGGATTGATAATGCGTCTAATGGTGCAATGGGGGATGTAAAATCTGTCTTGGTTAATTCCAGCCCAAATCCCCGGAAAAGATATTCTAATGATTGGCGATCTACCCCTAGTTCGCGCTTGAAAATCCGGGCGAGGGTATTGAGTGAAAGTCCGGTGCGATCGCTAAGTTCTTCCTGTGTGAAGTGCTTACCCCAGGTTTCTTTAGCTTCTGCCTGCTCCTTTGCTATTTGAAATCGCTGCCACCCCAGAGGCGATAAAATCACTCCTCTCACCCGCCCATAAGTTGAGCTACCGCGCCTAAATTTTGTCACATTAGAATCCACAGGCAAGTAGGTAGTGCTAGAGGGTAGAGTAAGTCTTTTTCTGCGGGATGCTTTATGTTGACGCAGCCTGCACTTGGCGCTGACGAAAAGTTTAGTGAGTGCAAAGGGGGCAAGCCTTTTTTATCCCTACTGAAGAATATCACGCTTGGTGTCTGTTCGCTTGTCAAAAAAATAAACCAAATTAAGACGACACGCTATGAGTTTGTTGTCTTATCTGGTAGGGGATTTAGACAATAATTCCAGTAAATTGTTCTTGGATGCGTTTGTAAATTAGCTCAATCTTGTAATAATCAAAATTAAAGTTCCTCCAAACATAGGACTGTTATAATACCTATTGCATAAGCAATGATATCCTTCCAATCAAATACACTTCCCAAGGCAACAGCCAGAATCTTATATTTTTGCAATCCTAAATTATTTACAAAATTAAAATATTGAAGTATTTCGATAGTACAAGAAAATGCAAAAACTGATAAAGCGACGATGGATGAGTGTATATTGAAAAAGGTTCTGACAAAGCAATAAATTAGTATAACTACTAAAACATCACCAATGAAAGGACGGATGAAACTATCATTTACAAAAACAGCAATATATACCTCTATTAAAAATAATGCAACTGTGAAGTAAAAATATTTTTGATTGAAGATAAACATGGCTATCAATAGCGCTCAAAAACACCTATTTGACTATAACCAGTAAACCACAAATTTTTGAAAATTAACGTAATAATAGGGGTTTCAGCCATTAAAAATCAGGAAGCAAACACTATTATTAATAGAGGGATGTCTACAACGGACTATGCCTAAAAGGATATTTGAAAAGTTTTGGGCGAATATAATTTGCTACTACACAGGCTAACTCCACCTGCGTCGACTAGCAGAAAATTAAGTTTTATAACCCACGTAGGCGGGTTTTGTATGTGTAGCTGCGACTAGAAGTCGCAGAGGCAAGTAATAATTTAGACTTTTCAAACAACCTCTAAGCTGAATGGCACTAAGAAAAGCCCAAAAGCTTATGTCTGTCGTCTCGTTCCCAGTCTGGAGGCTGGGAATGTATTTCTAGGGACTGCTGCCTCTTGTCAAACTACTGGAGGCGGCAGCCCTTCCAGAATGGTTTCCCAGCCTAGTACCGCAAGGCGGAATTAAAAATTAAAAATTAAAAATGAAGACAGCATAAGGGTTTTGTTGATTGGGAATGGGTGGCAATACTACTCGGTTAAGCATTTTGAACCCAAAGTTTGGTTTTGGGAAAGGGTTAAAGGGCTGGGGTTAAAGGTTTTTAATTTCCCTTTCCCCCCGCCCCTTATCCCCAGAGGGGGCCCCACCTTCCCCTTTCCCCCAAAACCCGACAAGTATTGGAATGGGTGGTTTATTTCCGCCGTGCTGTACTAGAGGCTTGTTCCAGTTACAAGGGGATGAAAACAAAGTGAAAACTCAGAACTATGATGTGGTTGAATAGAGAAATCAAGTCAACTCTAAAAAATAAATATTTTAATTAACTTTGACCACACAACTAAAACACCTCACAACCACAAAATACGCTTTATCACTGCACACTACCACTCCCGAATTAGGGCTAGCAATTAGTAATTTTGCAGGCGAGACTCGCTCTCAAGTTTGGAATTTGGGGCGTGATTTATCTAGCCTAATACATCAATATTTAATTGAATTTATCAAACCGCAAACTTGGGCAGATTTGTCATTTATCGCCGTAGCAAAAGGCCCTGGCGGCTTTACGGGAACTCGAATTGGCGTTGTGACTGCTCGGACTTTAGGGCAACAGTTAGATATTCCTGTATTTGCGATTTCAACTTTGGCTGCGGTAGCTTGGTCAGAAGCAGGCAAAAGTCAAAATCTAAAAACTATTGCTGTGGAAATGCCAGCCCAACGAGGTCAAATTTTTGCTGCTATTTATCAGTTTGAGCCAGATATTTCTAAACTAAAAGTGTGTTTGTCAGATAGAGTGTTGACACCAGAAGCATGGCAGGAAACTTTAGCCAATTGGAACACTAATTATCATTTGATTCAAGCTCAATCTGGGTTAGCAGCGACGGTGACAAGTATTTTAGAACTAGCTAATCTCGATTGGCAAGAAGGCAAATTTCCTAATTGGTCAGAGGCTTTGCCATATTATGGGCAGCATCCAGTACAGGATGCATAGCATAAATCTAAAATCAAAACAGCCACAGCCAAATTGGGAGAGTAACCAGCAATACTATAGCCCCAGCAGCTAACGCCGTAACTGCCAGATCGCGATCGAGATTGAATGTCTCAGCAATTACCAGCGTACCGAAAGCTGGGGGCATGGCCATTTGTAAGAGAATTACCTTGGCTGTGGAACCAGTTAATCCAAACAGTGGTAATATTCTGCCCAATATCAAGGGAACTAGCAGCATTTTGATTCCCAAGCTCATCCCGGCTTGTGGTAGGCTACGCCAAGATTTGAGCAGTCCTAGTCGCATTCCAATTAACACCAGAGATAAAGCTACACTAATCCAAGCCAATTTCTCCAAGCAGAATTCTACTACCGTGGGAATTGTCATTTCTTGAACCAGTAAGCCAAATCCGAAACTCCATAGGGCAGGATTAATTAAGATCGCCCTAGCAGTCTGCCAATGATTTTGGACATCGCCGCCAAAACGGGCTGCTAGCAAAATACCCAAGCCATAAGTTCCGGGGAATGAACCTAACAAATCGTAAAATAATGCCCAAACAAAGTATTCTTTGCCTAGTATTGCTAAGGTGATGGGAAAGCCAAGATAACCTGTATTACCCAGCGTTGCCGCTAGGATCAAGCTAGCCTGAGTGGATTGTTGGGGGACAGTCTTTCTAAAATAGGCTTGTGCTTTAATCCCTAACCAAGCTAAAAATGCTCCTAGTAAAATGGCTAGGTAAGCGATCGCAGGTGCAATCCAAATTTGCCCTGATAAACTGGATTGACGCAAAAACGATACTATGCTTATGGGTACTCCCACCCAAAAGAGGAACTGTCCCAAACGTGTAGGAACTGTCACAGGTAGTTTGCGTCCCAGAATGAAACCTACCAGGACTAATCCTCCTAGCTTGACGTATAGTTCTAAAAGGTTTGTCAAGATTGCGCCTAAAAACCACAGATGTAAAATGCTACCTGTTACTTCTACTTTTGTCCAGTGCAAAATCTGTTATGGCTGTCCCACAAAAACAGGAGTTTATCCTTGAATAAGGCAGGGTTTTCTGGAAGACCGCAAAACTCATCGAATGACCTTGGTGATGATATTCCAGTGGCTGTACGCGATACCCCTGTTGCAACACCTAAAATTTGGTTGCAACCCCGAATTATCCTGATTGGGGGAGTTGCGGGATTTGTCTTGCTGGCTTTAATTAGCGGTTTTTTGTTTTTCGTTACTTCACCCAAAAAAATTGCCGATTCTCAACCCTCGCCCACTAGTTCTACACCTACACCAACTACAGAATCGGATAATGTCAATACTCTGTTAGGGCATCTGGCATACCCAGAAGCCCCTGAATCAGAACTAGTAACCATCTCCGCAAATAGGGGCATTAGAATGCGAAAATCTGCTGCCCAAAAGTTTGAGGAGATGGTAGCAGCAGCGCGGAGTGCAGGTGTGATTTTAGTACCAATTTCTGGCTTTCGTTCAGTCAAAGACCAGGAGCCTTTGTTTTTTGGTGTCGGTGCCCAGCGAAATCAAAGGCCAATAGAACGAGCTGCCCTCAGCGCTCCTCCTGGTCATAGCGAACATCACACAGGTTATGCTGTGGATATTGGAGATGGATCAGTACCAGCAACTAATCTCCAAACCAACTTTGAAAATACTAAGGCGTATCGGTGGCTGCAAGCAAATGCAGCGCGTTTCAGCTTTGAAATATCTTTTCCGAAAGATAATGCTCAACGTGTGAGTTATGAGCCTTGGCACTGGCGTTTTGTAGGCGATCGCAATAGTTTAGAAATGTTCTACAAAGCTAGAAATTTGAAACCCGCTAAAGTGCCTCAATAAAAGTTGATACAAGCGATCGCAATACTTACAGCAGAGGGCAGTTTTCCTCCAGCAATAACTGCCCTCTGACTTGTGCCTTCATTGATAAATTACCATTATGATGGGGATTGGCAGTAGGTAAACGCTCTGCTCCCAAAAAGAAGTTAAAATGCGTAAACTGCCCTCTTACGCCGGAATTATTTCTCATCTGGAAACAGACTGGAGACCAAAATGACCTCAGCAGCGATGTCTGGCGACAAGCCGCAAAGCGTCTACGCTACACCCCGTCAGGAATCACCCCTGTTGTTTGAGGGACTGACCTGGAGAGAATTTAAAGCAGTTGAGCAGTTGTTAGACCGTCCGGGATATCGCCTGTCTTTTCTGGATGGAGTTTTGGAGATCCGAAGAATGCCGGGAGAACCACATGAAACCGTTAAAGAAAGGCTCGGCGCATTGCTGGAATTGTACTTGCTTGCGGCAGGGTTTGACTTTACCCCAACTGGCTCAATGACACTGGAAAGTGAAGCGGTTGCTGTGAAGCGAGAAGCAGATAAATCGTATAAACTTTCCCCTGGTCGAGTGCGTCCCGATTTGGCGATTGAGGTGGTGTTTACCAGTGGCGGAATCAACAAATTAGAAGCATATAAGCGGCTCTTGATTCCTGAAGTGTGGTTCTGCGAAGATGGTGTGTTAGAAGTTTATCACCTACGGAAAGAGGGCAATGCACTTCACTATGAAAGGGTTTCCAGTAGTGAGGAGGTCAAAGGAATCGATTTGGATTTGTTATTACGTTGCATTAATAGGGTAAATCATGTTGATGCCATCAAGACTTTTCAGCAAGCGCTTCAAAAATAGCTAGTCGGCAATCTCTAATCCGGAGTTCAATTCTTGTAAAAGTTCAGTGCTAATGGGTGATGTTGCCAGAATTGGATGCTTAATACCTCCCCAAATACTTCCAGTGCGGATACGATGAGAAACTAACACTTCCGGAATTTGACTAGAGATTAAAACCTGTGGTGGCGCAAGTTGATCGAGCGATCGCGCTATCTTGTAATGATGTGATTCTGATAAAGCCTGATCTAGTTGTTGAGCGATAATTTCCCGGCTTTCTTTTGCCGAATCTAATAATAGAATATAGTGTGGAGGCTCGGCAATCGGCATCAAACTTTTAAAATTAGTTTCTTGCAAATTCAAGAGAGTCAAAGCATTATTTACAAAGGTTTCTTGCAACTTTTCGCCCACCAAATCGCTAACGACTTGATGTCGTCCGAGAAACTCTAAACAGGGAGTGTGGCGATAGTAATGAGTTACGCGGATGCGATCGCCAATTCGATAACGATACAATCCGCCTTTCTGGGATAAAATAATCGTGTATTCCTTGCCAATGCTGAGTTCATGTAAGCCGTGCAAGGAACCAGTCTCATCCTCGAACTCGAAAAATACTTCATCAAGAACCGGCACACATCCCCCAGCTACAATCAACGGAATCGTCATTGGTGCTTCGGTTGCTAGTAGTCCTTTACCTTGAATTAATGCATCTGGAAATTTTAATCTTAATCCTTGCGCTTGATCTGCTGCATTGGCGCTATCCCAGCAGGAAATCAGCTTCAAATTTGGCCAGAGTTGCATCCAGTGAATATTACTTTCGCTGAGAAGTTGGAGGCGATAATGTGAAATGCGGTTGTGTAATTCTTTTCGCAATAAATCCTGATTTTCTTGAATATATTTTAAATGTACTTGTAGGAAACTAGGACTCCAAATAGAGATAATTTCTAGTTTTTCAGCCTCTAATAATGCCAAAGCCAGTTGATGTTTAAACAAATTCGCGTCATGCAGTCGGCTAAGTTTATTTGGCATCACCAACCAAGGACGCAAAAACCAACGCAACCAGCCATCTAAATAATCTAAATCATCCTGTAAAGCTTGGCTATCAGCTACATTTAATTGCGGCGAGATACAAGCATAAAGCTTGCCTGTAGAAAATTTCGGCCCGTGTACAATCAAATCATGCGCCCATACACAGAACATTTGATTAAACGATCGCCGCAAAGATTGAGTATAAGGAATCCATTTTACCGCCCCACTGCTACCAGAGGTTTTTTCATAGAACAAAATGGGTTCTGGTGTGAGGGAAATTTGCTGCTGTTTTTGATTTAACCAGGGTTCGAGTGCATCATAATCTACGATTGGTACACGCTGCCAATCGTCTACAGAATGAATCCCCAAAGTTTTGCCATACTCACTTTTGATTAGGCGATCGCAAATTTCCCTTTTTACAGATGTCTGCATTAACTCTGGGTTATCCAAAGCTCGATAAAATCGCCTCGCAGTTGGCACAAGGATTTGCCCAAAAAGCTGAATAATCGGACGCATTATTGCACCTTTTGATTAGGATAAAGCTTGGTAGCTGCTGGTAAATAAGAACCATCAGCAACGACTACACCGGGAGCAAGATTAGATCCGGCTCCCACAAAAACATTGCTGCCAATCTGGACTTTTTTGACATACAACATTAAATTTTGCTTGCGGGGTTTAATGATGTGGCAATAGATACCGACACCATGCCCGACAACGACGCGATCGCCAATTTCTAACAAACTGCGATCGGCAATCTCCAATCTTGTTGTCCAGTATACATCTCGCCCCACTTTAGCACCCCATAATCGTAACCAACAAGAAAATACCCCCGGAATCAGTCGCAGCACTGCTTCCAACACCGGAATTGCAATATAAATTACCTGGATTTGATGACTACCCCACCAGGGATTATATTCTTCACCTAGTAGATAACTAATCCCCTCGCGCACAGGATAAACCCATTCATGCAAGCGGTAAACTAGCACTGGTAGCCCATAAATAGAAAGTAACACTGCCAGAATACTGAAGATGTTGGGTGAATAGGCAAGGTAAATTATTGCTGCACCAGTTAGCAATAATATAAAGGTGGGAAAAAAGGAAAGAATTTTACTTATAACTGTCATGAAAATGGGAATAAAAGTTTTTGGAACAAGTTCAATGAGATAGGAATTCCAATTATAGATGGCAATTTTTCGCTTTCATAATATGTTCCATGTAACTTATCCCAAATTTTAAGATTAGCTCCATAGTTATAATTGTGGACTTCGCGGCAATGATGCCAAGCATGATCCTGTGGTAGGATTAACCAAGGAGATAAAAATTGATATAGCCTGGTATTTGCAGGAATGATTAAGCGGCTATGTCGCCATAAATCTAAGGCAGAAGTTAGGCTGACTCCAAGTACATAACCTGTTGGATCGGCTAACAGATACAAAAACAAAGTGTGTATCCATAAATAAATAATTAATAAACTTGTCCAAAGTGTGTTGCGAGAAGTTCCTAATACATCCATCTGAGTAACAGTATGATGGACTTGATGAATTTCCCACAACAATTTAGTATGTAATAAACGATGGTTCCAATAATATAAATAATCAACTACAATAAAACTGAGAATAAAAGTCGGTATTAATGATAGTTTCAAAATTCCTTGTTGAACAGGGAATAAATGTTGATAAAGCCCATAAACTAAAGTAGCTTGTAGTAAGGGAATTAAAATTCCTTGAATCGTTAATCCTGTACTATCTAGCAACCAATCTTCACGAGTTTTTATTTTAAGTTGAGTTCGTCCAAGCTGATTGCTAAGAGTCCAACCAACTAATCCGATAAAAGAACCAAAAATTAGCAGTTGTGCAAAGTTTTTTATTTCCACTTTTGATTGCTCACACTGATTTTGAACATGGGTTTTACCCCACCCTAACCCTCCCCTTATAAAGGGGAGGGAACTGGATTTTCCGATCTCTCCCCTTTATAAGGGGAGGAAACCGGATTTTCCAATCTCCCCCCTTTACAAGGGGGGATTAAGGGGGGTAATTACGAATTATTTTCAAACCAAAAATGTAACTTTTACTGATTGATTTGGCAATAAACGCGGATCTTCTCCACGAGATATAGCTGCCATAATTGACTCGACAAATATATGAATTGTGTCCGCAGGGGTATTATAAAATTGTGTCCCGTATTTAGCGATCGCTTCCCCCTGAATACCCAAAATTTCCACATCTTGGCGGATAATATGTTGAGCAGTCCACCGCACAAAGGGACGTGCTAATTTATTCCAAATACCGTAGTTATAGGTGACATCTGTGTAAACCAGAGTTGAATTATCGGTTTCTGGAATAGATTGACTGGTAATGAACAAATGCCGATTATGTGCCATCTTATATTCCACAGAGGTAATATTTGGCATATAAAAGCGATCGCTATGTTTAATCTCTGCATTCTGCAAATTCAGAAAACGGCTGTACCATCCCAAATTACTGTTTTCGTTGCGATACTCCACCAAAACCGAACCATTGCAGCGTTCTACAGTCATCTCTAACTTTTGTTGGCGGGAGGTACGGAAAACACCAGGATGAACAAAAGCTGTATGGGGAATATCAATAAAGTTCTCTGCACAATTAGTCACATTGTTAGCAAAACGGTTAATTACCCGTACCGTCTCCCATCCTGTTTCTTCATAGTGAGGCATAGAAAAGGGTTCAGTCTCAATATTTGGCGTATCAGCTAACCGCACATAAACATAGCCATCTTGTTCTTTGGTAGCGTAACACTTGGCTCGACGCTGTGAGGAAGGTTTGAAATCATCTCCTTCAGCTGGAACAGCAATGACGTTCCCAACCCCGTCATATACCCAACCATGATAGGGACATTGTAAAGCACCGTTACAGATTTTACCTGATGATAGACGGCTATTGCGGTGTAAACAGCGATCGCGCAAAGCTACGGGTTGTCCATTTTCACCGCGAAATATCGCTAACCATTCTCCTAAAACGGTGCGTGATAATACTTTGTTAGGTTGTAGTTGGTTGCTGAGTGCGACAATATACCAGAAATCTGCAAATTGCATGGTGAGTGGGAGCGATCGTATTTAAATTATGGCAACCGTTTTGGTAAGCTGGGCGTTAGATTTCATGTTATTTAAGGGCAACCTAATTTTAAGCATAAGTTGAAGTATATCCCTCAATCTCGTACTAACAATTTGAGCTAGAAACTAAAAAATTAGGTAGCTGAGTACAACAATGGTAAATCAACCACAACGTCCTTTTACAGTAGATGCTAGTACCCATGCGTCAAATCCTGGAAATCTGCATATTGATTATTTCTATTGGATTCGTTCATTTCCTAGCGAACCAATTGAATTGATTTTTCCGCTCACCATTGTGGTTGTGCTAGCTTTTCTTACCAATTGGATTTTTGGGTTTGCGTTTTTCGGAACACTACGTGAGGGCAAAAGTTTACATCTTCTGCCATCTGCATTATTTGGAATTACTATATTTAATATTTTTTTCGGCATAGGAATATTTTGGATTATTAAGAAACTGATATTTCTGACAACCCGTACCCGCGAACACTTTCTTTATGGTTGTGTCAATCCTGGTGTTGTTGTTGCATTAAAGCCACCTCTAGTTGCAGTATTCACAGACCTCACTACAGGTAAAACGCCACGTCATGCGATCAAAATTTTGCATCAACCCCTTAAGTGGATGAAAAACGGAGTACCACCAGTGGGTACAAGGTTGGCTACAGTAGCTCTATATGAGGGCAACCTTCATAAAGGTTACTGGGACGACTTTTATCCAGTAGTAGTTGATTGTGTCACTGGCAATCAAGCCGATATACAAAGAGTCTTAGAGAGCATTCCAGATTGGGAATGGGAGCAGCTTGAAGCAGGACTTGGATATATTAGGACAACTAAGCCAGGACTATATACCATACCTTTTGTTCGTTGTGCATTCTGCCACCAACTCATCTTCCTGCCGCTTTATCCCATGCACAGAGAAAAGCACACAGAACCTTTAGCAGATGGTCAAATGACTGACCATGTTACTATCCATCCAGAACGCCGTTATCAGGGCGCACTTGATATAGTTCCGCAAGCTTACATCCACCCACATTGTGGCGGTGCAACAACGATGCCAGAGGAAATAATTCGTAGCTATCTAGTTAACCCATTTCTATACAATGAGTCCACATTTTGTTGTGGATGCAACGATTACATCCATCAAAAAGAACTTTACTGGATTGAAACAGGGCAATGCTTGGCAGAATATTTTCAAGACTTACAAAAAGAATACATCCGTTTGCATGGTAATCCTCCTCCCAATCCATTCGTGTAGCAGTAAGTAAATTGGTTTGAGGCTAGGAAAAACCAATATTTTCCAACATTGATAGGAGCGATCGCCAAGTTGATAGTATAGACAGTAGCGAATTAAAGTTTCACTCCTCACCGCCCTCAAATGCTACCAACATCTCATCTGCTAAAAGGGTGTTAAAGTCCTCTGGCACTACAAAACGCCCTTTATCTTGTCCTAAACTATCGCGGCGATTTGATAAAGTGCGAAACGGAACCAATTTGGCAACAGGAATGCCTCTGTCAGAAATAATGATTTCTTCTCCATGCTCTACCCGCAACAAAAGCTGTGAGAGATTTGTTTCAGCTTCATGGATATTTACAGTTTCCATGATTTTATTCTACTAAGTCTTTAAACTAAGTATTTAATCACCGCCAGCATCACAACTACCACCCCCATCAGATCCTCCACTATCGCAACTGCTTGAGTCATTACTACTCCCATCGCCATAACTTAGAGGATCTAAAGAATTCCAACTACTATCTGTGTCATGAGAGTAGTAGCTAGAATTAGTTATATTTGTTTTGTAGGAACTCTTTTCATCCAATAAAGTATTTAAAAGAAAGGGTATCAAGAACGCACCAATAAAACCTATTGATATGATGAAAATAATCAGGGGAAAAAAATGATCGAGGTGCATAGCTTTTATTTTTTGGTGATGTTTTTAAATTATTCAGCAAAAAGTAAGTCTCAGTAGAAACTTCAGTGCCATTAAGCCTGATTCCAGATTTCAACCTTAACTAAATTTATCCTTTTAGTCTCCGAATTTCAAGATTAACTGTAACATCATTAATCTGACAAGCTAACCGCGCATGAGGGTTATTAGTCGCTAATGTATCCAGCATTTCCTGTTCATCAGGTTGAGGAGGCGGAATATCACCAATAACCTCAACCAAACAAGTTCCACAAATACCAGTCCGACAACCAAATAAAACAGGTGAATTCTGAATTGTGAGATGTTCAGACAAACTTTGATGACATTCCAAAGTTATAGCAACAAAATCACTTCCCGGAAAGGATATCTTACAGAAGTCAGCCATAATAAGCAACAATCTTACCTAAACAACACTCTTCTATTCCTCTCTGCGCCTCTGCGTCTCTGCGTGAGATGAAAATAAATCCCCTCGGTTTTCAAAACCTTGAAAAGCCCTTTTTTGAGTCGCCAAATATCGAGAAATTGAATTAGTAGCCATCAGCGACATATCCCGATTACGTTGCCAAAGATAATCGAGTTTTTCAACATACACCTGATAAGATTTCATCGCCTCCTGATGAGTTGAGAAACTGCGCTGTAATCCTTCCGATTCCTCGGTAAAACAACGCTGCATCATTTCTTTAGCATCCTTGTCACTCATGGCAAAAATAGGCGATCGCAACACACGATAAATATTGCCATACAGCGCTGGATCGTACCAAAAAATTCCATTAATAGCCGCAGAAAAATGAAAATGATCGCGCTGACACCCCAGCAATCCTAAATTAGCAACCAGTCGCTCAAAAGCAGTCGGTGGCTTAAGAAAAGTGACAACATCGTGAGATATAATTGTCGAACTATTGAAGTGAAAGCTTTCATCCATAAAGTGATAATAAGAGACTTTAGCAGGAATGGGAGCGGCTTCAGAATGGGGATGTTTTTGATAATAATTGCTGAGTTTGTGCTGTACTAACTTGCCGTTTAGCGTCCGCACTCCCCGAACTGTGAAATACTGACAAGCCAAAAAAGTATTATTCGCAGAAATCAGCCCAAAGTATTGAAGCTGAATTTTTTTCCACCAAGTTTTTAGAGCATTGGTGTCAGCATAAACCATCGTTTCTGTAAAGGGGCCGCGCATGGGGTAGGTAAAGATAAGTTCCCCAAATAACGCTTGTTCAACCTGTTTGGCAATTGTGCGGAAGGCGTTAATGTGCGATCGCTCTTGGGCGGATTCCAAATCTAATGTATCGCAGATTAAGCGAAAATCTTCTTGGGCGTAAAGTCCAGCTGCACTGGTTTGATTGAAAAAGATAGTGGCAATTTCCGCAGAAACAATTTGTGAGTAGTAAGCTACCCAGTAAAGTTGGTTCAAAATTATACGCTGATGTTGGCTGGACTGTTCCCATAAAGGTGTACCGTATAGCAGGGAAAATTCCTCTGGGTTCCAATACTCGTTTTGACAATCTTCATAGCGAAACTTGGTGACAGCTTCATCCATTAAAGCAGTATGATCTTGCTGTTTGTTGCGGGTGTGGTTAATTTGTAATTTGCGATGAATAATTTTTTCCATATCCGTTTTTATTTCACGCAGAGATAAGATTAATATTTATTACACACATTGATGGGCGGGGAGTGGTTGAAAGGCTCCGCGTTCTTCTAAATTTTGCAGGATAGACTGGGCTGATATTCCACCCATAAGCGATCGCAATATTTGTAATCGGGTTCCGCTATGGGTTTCTGTATCTAGTTCTTCTAAGATTTGGATTTTTTGCGATCGCGTCAGATGTCCTTTTACTTGTTCAACTGCCGCTAGTACGCTTTGTGGCCCCAGCTGTACCATAAACAAAAACTGTGCCAATACATCGAGAATTGTTGTTTGACTGAATGCTGAAACAGAAGTTTGATTAAACAAGGTGGTTCCCGTAGCGTGATGACGAGATTCAGATTGTAAAAAACTGGAAAAAAGTTCTGCTAAAACTGGATAGCGGCATTCCTTCGCTAAACGTCGATAATGGCTTAAACCCCATCCTTCTAAAACGACTTGCAGCACAAACAACAAAACTGTTTTATCTGCACTTTCAACCACTTCTGATAGTAAGCGCAAAAACGGATCGTCCGTGCTAGTTACTTCCATTGCTGGTAAAAAATGGCTAATTTGGTGAAGGTGGGTAGCTTCATCAGCCGTAAACAATGCATAAAGCATTCGCTCTTCAACTGTTTCTGCTAAAAGTACCATTTTTGCCATGTAGCCAACGCCTGCTTTCTCAATAAAAGATGATTCTTCTAATAAACTGCGGTTAGCAAGTTCCAGAATAGTAGATTGTTCATTAATATTAGATTGTTGAAAAATCTTGACTTGATGTAAATTGAAAAAATCAGCATCCCAATAATTTAATTGGAGATAATTATCATAATTATTCTGATTAGATAAGGCTGCTGTTAATATCCGTCGTAAACGGTCATCAGAATCTGTATGTGGTAGGTCAAAACCGACAATATTATATTTTGAATCCATGTTCAGGGCTAGGTGTTGATAGGGTTTGAATATTTGGATAATTAACAGTTTCCCAAATTGCCCAGGTTAAAGCTTTCTGGTGATTAACGTGCTGAATAAATTCCAGAATAGATTGATCTGCTTTAGTAGGAGTCTTTAAATCAAACTGAATTGTTTGAAATACCTGTGTATCGCCTTTTGCAAAGTAATTACCAACTTGCTGAGTTAACCATAACAAACCACGATTTAAAACCCATCCCCAAAATCCCGGACGCTTGGGAGTGACAAGAATTGTTTGCCCTTCAGTTTTGCCACCTTCTATCATTCGCAGTGTAAATATAATGTAGAAGTGCAGAAAATCTGGCCCTAGCGTCACAGTGCCAGTGCTACCATACCAGTAACACATACTATAAGTAACTTCGTTGCGATATAAAGGACGAATCAGGCGAATTAACCAGGAATCATCCCCTCCGCGTGTAGTGTTGCTGAAGGTAATAGCATTAGGGTTGAGGTTTTGAGAATCAAATATAATCTCTAAAGGTAAATTGTGTACTGTATTGAAATGGTGAGCATCAATTGCATTAATTAGTAAGACATTGGGATGGCAATTTTTGACAAAGCGAGTTCCCAATATATAATCACAATCGGCCTGTTCTAATTCTGGTACAAAGGGCAGCGAACTTGGCTTTCCTTCTCCTACCCAAACCCAAATCATGCCGTATTTTTCTGCCGTATGCCAAGTTTTAATACATACAGGTAGCGGTTTTCCGAGAGAAGGAACATCTACACAAATTCCGCGACTGTCATACTTCCAATTATGAAAAAAGCAGCGAATTCCATCACCTTCTACCTTACCTTCTGCTAAATGAGCACCCATGTGTGGACAATAAGCATCTACAGCTACTACCTGACCACTAACTCCCCGGTAAATCGCCAGATTTCTACCTAGCAAAGTTATAGCTTTTACCTTGCCAATTTTTAATTTTTTTGATGGTAATGCCCAGTACCATCCTTCTATAAATTGTGTTGAGTTATTAAAGTTTAAGTGTGGGTTGGTAGATGGCATAAAAGTTAAACAAGAACACAATCTTGCACAAATTTTAATGATGATTCTGACTTCCACATCCGTTGTCCAGAACGGGTGAGATTGTCATAATTAATTTCAGTTAAACAAACCAATTCATCACCTAAGCGATAGCCAGGATTTTTTTCCTCAAAAAACTGAATATGGGGATTAGTTTGTCGTCCTGATGGAATTTCAATCAACCCTTCCCGTAAAATTTGGGGATGCGGAAATCGGACAATACCAGTTGCTTCTTGATATAAGCTACCATAATATTCCTGTGCCAAATTACCCATTAAATGCTTAACATCAGTAGGTGTTGTGACATCATAACGCGGGTAAAAATCTTGCCAAAAAGTAGGGAGAAAACGATAAGTGCGAAAACCAGAGCAAATTAGCAGCCAGTAAAGTTTATTTTCTGCATAGTGTTGATGCAGAAAGTTGATGGCGGCAATCCAACTACGTGGTAGTGTTGTACTCGACCAAGCACTAGGATCAACAATAGTGTCGCCGGAATACACCACACTAATTTTTTCTCCCAAAAAAGTTGTTTGGGATAACATCAGAGTTGAAAATCCTTTAAGTGCGTTGGATGTTTCATCTCTCAACAACAAAACCCAGTTTTTGCGCCCTAAATCGACTAGAAACCCATCCCAGGTTATACCTTTAAAGTGATTTTGCAGCAACGCATACATGGCGGTGCGATCGCTTGGCTGCAAATTTTGAACAGGAATCAGCAAACTTTTCATTATTCGTAAATTACCTAGACTCGATTTGTATGATATTTAATTAAAACTTTATCGACCATTATGGTAAATTTACGGTGTAATGTGACAGATTCCAGAATGGTTATCTATGCTACAATTCTGTATTCACATCTTGCACTTTTTGAATCAGAGTTGATGTAAATCGCGCACTCTACAAAATAATTAAGATGTATTTAGATTGAGAAACAAAACGCAATATTACCAAAGCTTTTGTTGGATTATGCGATCGCTAACCCAATGTACTATTCTACACCCCTATTTTTTGACCATCGAGACGGTTTTAGCTGATTTACATACTCCATATATTCAGCTAATGGACGATCGATACTAAGGAGTAATTTTGGATTAAAGCGAATATTGTCGTAAATTTTACCATCTTCATCTCTGAGCATATAGTAAGCCAAGCGAGTACAGAATAGCAAAAACTGACTTAGCAGATATCCCACAATACCTTGACGTTTTTCAGTTACATAAATCGGTTGAATTCTCGTTCTTTCAGGCGCAATTGGAGTATAAGCATATATCATAAACAGTGGCGGAAAAAGCCTAACATCTTTCATCATTGTTAACAAACCAATGCAACCATGAGCATAACGCATTGAATACTGATATGTAGAACCAAGAAACCTTTGACCTAACTTTTCTCGAAAGGTAGTTTTGGGGAATTGTCCCCGCATTGTAAAGTCGATTTGTGTGCCTAATTCGCTACGATTTAGCGATAGATCCATTTTGATATCTAAATGATGAATTGTTTTTAAATGTTGAGCATCAATCCCATTCATCATACAAATATGATGATGGCAACTTCTTTCAAATGCAATATCAGCTTGTGCAACAATTTCTTTTCCCTTCAATTCATCAAAATCAGCCACTCCCTCTGGTGCTTTAGCATCTGGATAAATCCAGATAAATCCATATTTTTCCTCTGTTGCATAAGCTTGTAATTTAGCTTGGTTAGGAATTTCTGATTGACAGGGAATATTTTGACAAATCCCTGTTTCATCAAATGCCCAATGATGAAATGCACAACGAATCCAATTACCGTCAACCTTCCCAATTCCTAAATCTGTTCCTAAATGAGGGCAGTAAGCATCCAAAGCCCGTACTTGCCCATCTTCACCTCTAAAAATGGCAATTTTTTGACCGCATAATTCTACAGATTTTGCCGTTTTTTTAGGTATTTCATGGCTAGGACAGGCAATATACCAACCTTTAGCAATTACATTCCAATTATTAAATATTTGCATAATTGTTTAATAGATAATTATTTAATATTTCTTGTCGTTGGCGAATATCATCTCGATATTTACCCGTCAAAATTCTAAATAACATTTTACCTAAACAATAGGAAGCCCGCCAAGAAAATACAGCATCTTGTAAATCAATATGGCTACGCTCAAATAAAAAGTGTCCGGTTAATCCCAATAATTGAGTTAACGGTAAGCCTAAGAGTAACCAAAAGTTTTGCAACTTCCAAGCATAAAAGAGCAAACTATAAAAAAATAATATTCCCAGAATATGTAAAGTAATATTAATTGGATGCTGATGTTTAAGAATAAAAATATCCCAATAGTCTGTAAAAGGATGATCCAGAATTTGATTATTAATCCGATTTCTCAAACTTTTTTGAGGGTTAGAATTCATGTCAAAACCTTAGATATCGTATGGGCTTATAGCCTTAAAAACAATGGATCAATACTGCTGTGTTCATCAGCATATACAAAATCTAACTATTTAGTAATTTTATCCCGTTTATCTGATTGCAAGTATTCTTGAAGTGCCACAGCATAAAGCTGACTACAGGATAACCCCATGCGTTTTACAAAGATCAGGTGGGCTATATGAATTATTGTCAATCAAAAAAGCTCCAGGAGCAGAACGGAAAATTCATGACGCAGCGATGCCTACGGCGGTAAACTACGCAGCACTCAAAGAAGAGTTAACAACAGGAAAAGGCTTTATTCGACCAAATTACACTTGAGCAGGTAATATCTATCTCTTCTTATAACTTTATCCTAAAAGCTCTTTTCTATGTAGCTTCATATTAAATTGGTATAAATACAATTTTGTTTGATTTAAGTCTTCCGGAACCTGTAGCATTTGACGGTCAAACTTTAACCATCCCTGATGTTAGATTGTTAATTTCTCCAGAGTTTGCAAATATAGCAGTTCTCAGTTGCGTGAAATACAGACCTAACCCCCAGCCCCTTCCCTACAAGGGAAGGGGAGTAAAGTTCAAAGCCTCTCTCCTAAGAGGAGAGAGCTTTGGAGAGAGGTTAAAATGTATTGCATCCAAACGAGAAGCGCTATATACTAGGCGACTCTGATTTAACAGGTTTGTTTGCTGGAACTGCACGAGTTGATGCTCAAGTTGCTGCCGTACCTGAACCTGACAGTGTACTGGCAGTTTTGGCAGTGGGTGCGGCTCTATTGGCAACGAGATTTTATAAAATTAAATGCACTTGATATCTTGAAGCATAGCTAAATGCTCTTTAACAGGTGCAAGGGTATTTGCAGCAATCATCCCGCTGGCGGCGACTGCTGGTAAACCAATGCCGGGAAATGTCGAGTCTCCACAGCACATTAATCCTGCTAGAGGTGTGCCAGGGCCAGGAAACATACCAGATCCAGCCTGAATTGCTGGCCCATAAGAACCTTGGTGACGGCGGAGATAACGCTCGTGAGTTAACGGTGTACCAACAAGTGTGACTTCGCAACGAGAGCGAATATCAGGAATGATCCGCTGTAGCGCTTGCCACATTACTTCTGCACGCGATCGCTTTTGCTCGGAATATTCCTGGTTTTTTCTATCCATTCCCTGCCAGATAGAGTATGGCTCATTACCAGGAGTATACACATGAATCACGTGTTTACCCGGTGGTGCTAGGGATGGGTCGAGAATTGAAGGGATTGATATCACCACGACATTCTGAGGTGCTGTTATGCCCAATTCCCAGTCATTAACCACGATGTAATGACACCGCAAATCTGACTGTAATCCTTGAGCATCAATACCTAAATGCAGATGCATGAAGCTATCACACTCAGGTGTCGCCTGTCGTTTAGCGCGGTAGTTTTTGGGTATTGCCTTTTCTGGTAGTAGCTTCAGTGTGTCCCAAACCGATGCATTAGAAATTACTGCTCGACGCGCCCGAATTTCTTGGCGATCGCGCAGACGCACACCCACCGCACGATTCCCTTCTACAAGCACTTCTTCCACATGAGCGCCCAGCATTAGCTTTCCACCATGACGCTCCAATCCTTGTACAAGAGTGTCAACTAAAGCACCACTACCACCAATAGGATATTCAAGTACTGCATCTGGTCGATACCAGTCCGCAAACATAAATGCTACCTCTGCGCCACTAGTGCCATCTGCGGGTAGCCCAGAAAGCAGAAAACACAGCAAATTCAGCCAATTTCGGGTAAATGGGTCTTTGACAACGCCATCCATAATTCGGCTAAAGGGGCCTGTCAACTTGATGACATCTGTCAGATGTTTTGCCAGAGATGGGGCAAATGGGGCTACAGTTCTAGCTGCACCCAAATCAAAACGTAATGCGGCTGGTGGTATAGAAATTGCGGCACTAGCGAATGGTTCCATAACGCGCTGGAGTTTTTGCCATTCGGCAACAGCATCATCACCACGCAATTTCATCAGCACTTCAGAAAATTGCTCGGCACCAACCGATGTGTCAAAATCACCTTCTGGTAAACAACAACCCCAAGTATCGTAGGTTACGCATGGTAGCTCAGAACCAATTGCATCCAATACTTGTTTTAGGGGATTCGTAGACGGGCTGTAAGACAGTCCAGAATAAAGGGACGGGCCTGAGTCAAATATGAAACCGTTGCGCTCAAAACTGTGGGCCGCACCACCAGGGATGGAGTGGCTTTCGCAGACTATTACATCAAAGCCATACCGTGCCAAAAGAGCAGCACAACTTAAACCGCCAATACCGCTACCAATGACAACTATATCTGTGTTTTGCATATCCCCTATGTTTGCAACCCATTGTCTTTTTATCTTAATAAAAAGTTACTATAGCGGTTTCTAGTTATAAATCAAAAATAGAAACTACATTAACACTAGTTACTCGATGCATGGGCTTTGTTCTTTTCTCAGTTGTGACTAATTCCTCTGCGCCAACTGACAACGCCGCAGCTACATGAAGCGCGTCCATAGCTGCTAAACCATACTGAGAAGCAATTTGGTAAGCATCTTGAACAATATGAGCTAAATCACTCGCCCAATAGGTAACATCGCTAAAAAATTCTTCATAGAATTGAGCTTCTTCTGTTTGCTTGTTAAAAACTGATTTGGGACTTACCTCTAATTTGACAAATTCACTAGAAGCAAATTCCCGTTGGGAATCTCCTAATATTTCAAGAGCTTTCTCGGCAATTCTACCAATACCATCTGTTGCGCTGATTAACACTCCAGAATCAATATAAGTGATTTTCATTCTTCTCTACCCTGTATTCCACCTCTACGATTGGCTAGTTCTTTTTCGATTTCATCTTCATTTAATAAATTCTTACCGGAAGCAACAATCCTAGTACGAATTTGCCACAAACGCTCTCCCAATGGGGTTTTATTTGCAGAATTTTTCAAACGAAGAAATTCCACAAAATCCAAAACTTCCTCTTGTTTGTCTTGGGGAAGAGAACGCCACTTTGTTAATAACTCTTGTTCTGGACTCATTAGAATTCACTCACTACTATTACTAAATTCAATTGGGATTAGGTATTTTTATTCTAGAAGTGAAACTTACAAATAGGGATACAGTCGCTTACTACAAACCTTTAATTATTCACGCCCACTTACACTACTTGAAAACTAAAGCTAAGACTTGCCCAATTATTCACATCCAAGATATATGAGTCGGCTGCTGTACCATTCATCTCTGTTTTGAGGATGCTGGCGTTATGTAGGTCTTGTAGCAACGCTTGTGCAACATCCAAGGAATTTAACAATGGGTTAATTGGTTGTGGTTCGGCTGTGGAATACTTAGCAGTGTTCAAAGCGGCGATAGTTCCGCCAAAGGGGGCTGTACTAAAAATCAGTTGTTGTTCGCAAAAGAAAGCTGGCCCTGAAATCACCCATTCGGAAGCACCATTAGTTTGGGGTAGGGTGAGGGTTTCACCTGGAGCGATGACAACTTCTTTGAGAAGAGGCTTGGTATCTTCAGTGTTTGGTTCTTGGGGAGTTTCCCAAGAGTAAAAGGCAACTGCTGTATGATTATTTTTTAATCCTAGCAAGATTAAATATACTGGGCGATCGCTCTGATTTTCCACTCGATATTGCATTCGACTACCGATAGGGACAATTGCAGTGGGGAGTGATTTTTTAATCGGAGTTTCAGCTTTGAAAGCTCGCACTGTTTCGCGCTGCATGACGACGCGAGGTGATATTTTACTAATTATTTCTAAAGTTACCTTGAGAGGCAAGCGAGAAGAACCTTGATTTTCTGTGAGTCGCCATAACTTGGCTGCTAGCAAGGTTGATAATTTTGGCGCTAACTTTTGCGCTGTTAATTTTACTGCTTCTCCTACTTCCCCCGTGGTATTAGGAATTAGCTCACCACCAAGAGTAAATAGACCATAACGACTAGGGATTTCCTGTAGCTTACCAAATATATAATCAGCCGATTTTTCTCCTGCTACTACAGTAGACACATGGGAAGATGCGGCAAAGGCGCTTGTGGCGTCTACCTTCTCAATTCTTTCCAATCCAGTATCCAAAGCTATTGTTAAATTAATATTTCGGGGTAAAACCCGGACTGCTTCTTGGACGAGTTGCCCGACTTGTAGGGGATTTGCGCCTTCAATTTTGGAAATTTGCGCTTTTGCTGTTAACCCAGTCCGCGATCGCAATACCAATTGCTCTGTTGTTGCTAAAGTCAATCGAGAATTCACTCCGTAGTATAGCAAAACTTGGGGAGGTAATCCTGCCAACCACAGATGGACTGTTTTGCCGTCTTCTTCAATAGCTGTTACCGCGCCTTCTGCACCAATCATACTCTCTGGAAAACCTAACCCCCCAGCCCCCTTCCCTACAAGGGAAGGGGGAGAATTCAAAGCCTTTCTCCTCTTAGGAGAGAGCTTTGGAGAGAGGTTTTGCATATCCCCTGGTTGCTGTTTACTACCCAATTTGGATAGAGAATTTTCTACATGCGACAGGGCGACTTGAATTGTGGTGGCTGGGGTGAATTCCCACAAATACTGTGTCAAAGCGTAGGTAAATAACCCGGCACTAAAACCAGAAAAGAGTCCTTCTCTTGCTGACTGCTTTGGTTCTGAGGTAGCTGCTAAAACAATCGGAGTGCTGGATAACTTCTGAGTTTTGAGTTGTTTGAGAAAGTCAAGTTCCTCTGCTGCTAACTTTGCTCCTGACTCTTGAAGGGCACGACTTTTTAATCCTAAGACTGTGCTAGGAGCATAATAGCTAGTATCTAATACTGCTGTTACTCGGTCTGTGGGGAGCGATCGCAATAATAGCAGTAGAGTTTCTTCTAATATATAGTTGACTATTTTCTCATTTTGTGTGTTTGTACTTCCATTAGCTGGCACCAGAGCATTTTGCATTGTCTCTGGCGATGTTTCCAATTTGACACGACTGCCATAACCGCTAAAGTGGAAGACGACTACATCACCGGGTTTAGCTTGCTTGCCCAGGTGATCTAAAAAAGCCGCTTCAATAAATTCCCTACTAGCTTCTTCCTCAGTTAAGGTGAGAATATCTGACCCTTGGAAACCAAAGCGATGAACCAAAAGTTCTCTTTGGAGTTCCACATCCGTCAGACAACCACTGAGGGCTGAAATTTTGGGGTATTGGTTAATACCTATTAAAAATGCCAACTTACGCGGATTTGGTTGTGCCAAAGCCTGATAGTAGCGATTTCCCAAAGACAACCACTCAGCTTCAGTTATCCCCAATACCGCGAGTATTGAGCCAATTCTCTGTAAAAACGTGCGCCGTTTCATAATTAGCTATCAGCCCTCAGCTATCAGTTAGCAGCTTACAGGGCTGAACTCTGTAGTGTAAAGTTACAAAAGTGTGAGGAGTCGAGGGGCGGGGGAGCGGGGGAGCAGGGGAGCAGGGGAGCAGGGGAGCAGGGGAAAATTCTTAACTCCTAACTCTTAACTCCTAACTCAGCACTCAGCACTCAGCACTATTTTGCCCAATGCCCAATTCCCTAAACCGGCACTTCTATCCGCATTGCCCGCGCCAACTCTGCTGCTACTTCAGGACGAGAAAATTCTGCTGGAGGTAGCTCACCGCGCCGCAGCATTTCTCGGACTTTTGTTCCCGATAGGTGAATGCGTTCTTCTGGCCTGCTGGGACTAGTTTTAGATGTTGCCATCTGCTTAGTCCGCGTGCAGTAGAAAGCGTGTTCAAATTTCATCGGCACAATGCCTAATTCACTTGGCGCAAACTCTTCAAATATATACTGAGCATCGTAAGTGCCATAATAGTCACCGACACCAGCATGATCCCGTCCAACAATAAAGTGAGTACAGCCGTAGTTTTTGCGGACTAAAGCATGGAATATGGCCTCACGAGGCCCAGCATAGCGCATTGCGGCTGGATTTATTGCTAAAGCTACTCGGTCTAAAGGGTAGTAATGTTCCAGCAAAATTTCATAGCAACGCATCCGCACGTCAGCAGCAATATCATCTTCTTTTGTCGCC
The DNA here is from genome assembly GCF_054786515.1 of Nostoc sp. UIC 10890. Lineage (NCBI taxonomy): Bacteria > Bacillati > Cyanobacteriota > Cyanophyceae > Nostocales > Nostocaceae > Nostoc > Nostoc sp. UIC 10890. Next base: position 6,799,987 of record NZ_JBSGKF010000001.1, on the reverse strand, counting down.
CCGACTAATGGGTGCAAAAATAGACCGTCAACAGTTTCTAAAGCGCACTTTTGAATATATTCATGGGCGCGGTGGATGGGGTTGCGAGTTTGAAAGCCGACGATGGTTTTCCAACCCTTATCTTTAAACATTTGCCGTGAGGCGGCTGGATCAATTTGGTAAGTGGGAAACTGGGGATGAGGTTCGCGTTGCAACAGCCAAATATCACCCGCCAGATTTACAGTACCTTGGTTATAGAGTACCTGCACGCCTGGATGATTGACATCATCAGTGCGGTAGACATTTCTTGCTTCGCGGGTTTTGTCGTAGTGATATTTTTGGGTGAGTTGCAAAACTCCGATAAATTCGCCTCTGGAGTTATCCAGACGGATTAGACCGCCTTCTGGCAATGGGGAAGCTACTTCTTCGTTTACCGATAGTGTAATCGGGATTGACCACACAAGACCGTTAGCTAATCGCATTTCTGTAACAGTGCGATCGTAGTCTTCCTGGTTCATAAAACCCGTGAGTGGACTAAAAGCACCGATCGCAATCATTTCTAGATCAGAAACGGCGCGATCGTCAAGTTCTACTCGTGGCAAAAAGTCAGCTTTTGAGAGAAACTCTGCTCTTTGTTCTGATGTGGCGATACGGTTAACCAACTGTCCACCGTGGGGGGCTATGGCATCTGGATTGTGACTCAACGTAATCCCCTCTTTGCTTTTACTGTTATTGTTTCAGATTATGTACTAACTTATCAAATGCTGGTACGTAGAGAAAAAGAGTTTAGGGATATAGGGGTCTAGGAACTGGGTTCTGGGTTCTAGGTTGGCACAGTTGTGCTACTATGCTGCTGGTGTACGTACTTCATTCAAACAAAAATCCCAATATTTCTCACCTAGCTATTAAGTAAGTAAAAATCATTTGTGATTACGCTATTAAAAAATAAATTATTATCAAATAGAATTCATTTGTCAAGAGTCAGAATTGATTCTGAATTCTTCTTTCAACAAATTTCCATTGAAATTTTCACATTGTAATCCAAGCGTATAGTGATTAGTCAGGAGTTTAGTTTAATGAATCCTAAAGTCTCTGTAATTATCCCTGCTTACAATACTGAAGTTTATATTAAGAAAGCAATAGAGTCAGTCTTAGATCAAACACTCACTGAGCTTGAAGTTATCGTGGTCGATGATGGTTCAACTGATAAAACTGTAGAATTTGCTAAGAGTTTTACCGATCAACGTCTCAAAGTGATAGTTAATCCACAAAACCTTGGGGTTTCTGCTGCGCGTAATCTTGCTATCAGAGCAGCCCAAGGAGAATGGATTGCTGTTCTTGATTCAGATGACTGGTATGCTCATGAAAGATTAGAAAAGCTTGTGTTGCTGGCAGAAAAAACAAATGCAGATATGATTGCAGACGATGTTTATTTTATCAAAGATGGTGCAACATCTCCTTGGAGTACATTGATTCAAGAAAGTGGAGAAGATATAGATAAAATTTTCCAAATTGATATCGTTTATTTTGTAGAGACTGATGTCTATGGAAAAGCAGGGCTGCATCTTGGTTTAAGTAAGCCTATGTTTAAACGAGAATTCTTGGTTAAACACAGCATTGAGTACGATGAAACCTTAAGCATAGCTGAGGACTTTTGGCTTGACATGAAATGCTTAATTCATGGCGCTCGTTTTTTTCTAGTGCCAGAAGCCTATTATTTCTACCGTTCACGCTCTTTTTCTCTTGTACATGAAAGCCCATTTAAACGTCTAAATCAATATTGCATAGCTACTGATTCTTTCATGCAGCAAAAAGTTGTGAAAAAAAATCCAGCTTTAATGCGTGCTCTGTCTTATAATCTTACAGTTTACAACAGAACTTTAGCTTACTATCAAGTTTCATTCTCTATTAAAGAAGGAAAATGGTTATTAGCATTGAGAGAACTCACGAAAAATCCGAGCTTTTTTTATGATTTTATTTCTAAATTTAACAATATTATCAAACGTCGATTTCAATACTATGTGATGGGTAATAAATTAGTTTTTGAAATGCTTTATAATATCCAGATAAAACGAAGAAAACCAATTAGTAGGATCGCAGCCTTATCAAAAAATAATATATAGCGTTCACTTTTAGGATAAGCGATCGCAGTTCCAGAACTATGGATTTACGATAGTAAAAAGCTGAGGATTTATTTACTCAGGGATGGACATTACATCGAATCTAATAACAGTCCTAACTTTCCAAATATCCCTTTAAGTCAAATCGTTGCCGCTACACTTGAACGAGCTTGGCAAGTAGGAACTGTACAAGCTTTGAAAGAGTTTGAAGGGGCATTAGATAAAAGTAGTTTTTGATAGAGAGTCCTTCCTTTCTTACCCATCAACGTTCAATGGCACACAGCAAAGGGCATAATAATGCTCAAAGCCCGTTTGGGGTATATCAAATTCCGAGCAATAACCATATCCGAGATTTACTTGATGATATAAAACCAACCCTTGTGTTTCCAATGTTTACCTTGATTTTCAAAGTATTTAGAGAACGGTAAACATTATCAGAATTTCGCTCTTTTAAAAGAATTTGCTGATAGCTCTATATGAGACATAATATTTTTGATTTATAAATAACCCCCGCTTTAAATATAAAGGTGGGGGTAAAGAATCGTTGTTTAGTTTTCTCAAAAAATGTAAATTCATATTCCGATTCAGGAACGCCGAAAATCCATGTTTTTGAGGATTTTGAGCTTCTGGCTAAAATCGTTGGCTAAAACGCAGTCGCACCATCGATTCCATCGGCAAAGGCATCTAGTCCAGTCCAATTGCCTTTAATCGGTTTTGGATAACCCTCATCGGCTTTGTCGGCAGCAATATCATAGCGAATAAACTCAGATCCTTTGAATAAATAAACTTTACCATTACCTAGATTCAGGGCGGCATTGATATTGTCATAAAAAACTCCAGGCCAATATGATGAAATATCATAACTAGCACTTGCGCCTCGTTCGGCAGCAATATCATAGCGAGTATAATAATGGCCTTTGAAGAAATAAACTTGGCCCTTACCGAGATTGACGGCAGCATCAATCTCGTTAGTGAAGTCATCCATTCCAGCCCAATTGCCTTTAATCGGTTTTGGATAACCACTATCAATTTGAGCGGTAGGCGCATCGTAGCTAATATACTCAGAGCCTTTGAACACATAAATCTTCTCATTGTCCCAATGGACGGCAGCATCGAACCCGTCAGCGAAGGCATCTAATCCCGGCCAACTGCCTTTAATCGGTTTTGGATAACCCTCATCGGCTCGATCATTAGCAATATCAAACTGGATATACTGGTCTCCTTTGAAAAAATAAGCTTTTTTGAAAGGATTTGGGATAGGGCGATCGCGGGGGTCTAGGAGATTAGAAGGAATGTCTGTGATACTAAAAGTAAGTGCTTCACTTTCATTAGTCGTTGTCACGATATAGAAATAATCGCCGCAAGCATCATTTTTGTACTTGTTCCCTTTTTTGAACCAATATTTAGTTCCATTCTGATTAGTCCATAATTTTACGGTAGATCCGTTATTACTGAAATCACCAGCTAAATAATCGTACTTGGATGTAACGTAGAGATAGCCACCGTCGTAGTGTATCCATCGGTCTTTATAGGGGCCATCATAAAACTTGAAAGAACATCGATCAGTATCGAAAATCTCCATCGTAAAATAGGCAACATAGGCATCATCTGTAGATAAGCACAGATACTTGCTGTACGATTCTGTACAGGTCGATGTTAAAAAGTGTTTGTATTCGTATTTAACTCCTAAAAGCTCGTGCCCCACAGATAACTTGACATATCTTTTTTGATTTTCCATTTTAATTCTCCATTGAAGTTGAATGTAATTTGCAGACCGAACATTTCCTTCTTGAGGAAAAAACTTTTGTAGCCCGTAGTACGGGTGTGACTTGAGGATTTTTCACAACCGTTATCAGCTAATTTAAGCTTTCGATACTCGTCAATTTATAAAACGATTAAAAGTATATTCACTCTTCAAAGCACAAAAGACAAGGACAGATAAGACAGATAAGAAACTTTTTGTAAAAATATAAGAATCCGATTTGAATTTTTAAAACATACTGAGATTGAAATGCATGTCCAGCAAGGATTTATCTCTAAAATCCGTTCAAAAATCAAATAGGATTCCTATATATGAAGCAGAGGTTCTCTATCAGAGTTTTGAGGAATAGCTCTTTTTCTGGCATTATTATCCAATTCCAATTTAAAGACAAAAATACCCCTCCAAAACTCAGGGCAACTTTTGGGTTCTTGTCAGCTTTTGGTGATGATGAAAAGTTACGCGCTTTAAGGCAGAAGGCAGAAGGCAGGAGGCAGAAGGGTTTTAAGATTTTGCCTGTCGTCGTTGAACTTGTGACAAAGATCCAGATCCAACTTGAAGACTTTTCTTGTGATGTAGGGATTCTGTAACCCTTATACCACAGGGCTTTCTGTAATTTTATTCTTTCTTCCTTCTGCCCTCTGCCCTCTGCCTTCTGCCTAAACCAGCCCACTATTGATCACCAAAAGTTGCCAAGAACCAACTTTTGCCTATCAGAAGTTCACAGGAGGGGCAGTTTTGACTTCTACCGAAACCGGAGTAAGATTCAACTAAACTGTTCAATTATTCCGCCACCTAAGACTTTCTCCCCGTCGTACCACACCGCAGCTTGTCCGGGGGTGATGCTGATTTGGGGTTCATCAAACACCAAACGCACACGAGAGTTTTCCAGCGGAATCACTGTCACTGGTGTAGCTGTTGAACGATAGCGAATTTGCACTTGGGCATGAATTGGGGTGGATGGTTCAGCAATGGAAACCCAATTTACCCGATTTACAGTGCATTCTGGCTGAGTTACCTTAGTGCGATCGCCTACTACTACTTTATTATTTTCCGCATCTAATTCAATCACATACAGCGGTTCGGCAGCAGCAATCCCTAATCCTTTGCGCTGGCCAATGGTGTAGTGATGGACACCATCATGCTGTCCCAAAACTTTGCCTGTGACATCGACAATATCGCCTGTTTTAGGAGCTAAATATTTATCCAAAAATGCCCGCATGGAACCGTTACTTTCCACTAAGCATAAGTCTTGACTTTCTGGTTTATCAGCAGTTTTCAGTCCGTATTCAGTCGCAATCCGGCGCGTGTCAGTTTTTTCCAGTTCGCCCAGAGGAAATATAGTTGCTGCAAGTAAATCTTGAGACAAATCATAGAGGAAGTATGACTGGTCTTTGTTGCGGTCAACAGCCCTTAATAACTGGTAACGTCCAGTTGCTTCGTCATAGCTAATTCGGGCATAATGACCAGTGGCGATGCGATCGCATCCCAATTCTTCACGAGCATACTGCACCATTGGCCCAAACTTCACTGTTTTATTGCACTGGGAGCAAGGCAAAGGCGTGATCCCAGCACTGTAACCAGTCACCAAATAATCGACAATATGTGTCTGAAAGAGATCCCGAATATCTACAATCTGATGGGGAACGCCCAATTGTTCACACAGATCAGCCGCGTCGATCATACCTTCAGAGCAACATTGACCTTTGCCTTTCATTAGCCAAAGAGTCAAACCAATCACTTCATAGCCCTGATGGTGCAGGATAGCTGCGGCGGTGGAACTGTCAACGCCACCAGAAAGACCAACGACGACTTTTTTCATACAAAGCACGACACGATAGCTGCGTGGTTGTCCAATTGTAGCACACACTCTTCAAAGCCTTGCTACCAAAGCACTTCGGTTTTTAAGTCACAGTTTTTAAGCCGTGGGTTTCCCCTGTTCCCTGTTCCCTATTCCCTATTGCCTCTAAAAGATGTATTCTTTGCCACGCAGATGAGCTAATTTTACGTTAACGCTATATAGTTGCTACAACGGTGAACTGATTAGTTCCTGATGGAAATTGCCTAAAAATACTTTGACTACTTTCTAACTACTATGTCGAGAGAAATACCAAGTCAATTTATCCCATTTCAGATGCTACGCCGAAGTTCTGAGGGTTGGAAGCCCACGATCAGACTTCTCTCCTTATTAGTGGGAGGATGGTTAGTGCTGATTCCCGATTTGACCCCAGCACAAGCACAAATTCACAACAGCAACGTCTTACTGGCTCAAGAATTCGGTGAAACTTTACCGCCACCGCCAGTAATTCCCTTTGGTGAACAGCCATCACCGCAGTTACAACCAGTGCAGGAGTATCAATTTGAGCAGGATTTTCAGCCCTCTCAACCATTACAAAACAATCAATTTGACCCGAACTTTCAGCCCTCCCAACCATTACAAAACAATCAATTTGAACCGAACTTTCAGCCCTCTCAACCTGAACAGTTTAGTCAATATAACGAAAACTTTGAGCGCTACTTAGTTTACGTAGATGGTAGTGATTTCCAGACGCTACAAGAAATACGTCGGATTGAACCCACTGCTTATATTCGCCAGTACCAGGGACGGAATGTAATTCAGGCAGGTGTTTTTAACAGAGTATCTAACGCCCAACAACGGGTGAATGAACTACAGTCACGAGGCATATATAGCGCCCGGATTATTAGCTTCGCTAACGGACAGGAAATAAATGCAGGTAATAGAGGCTTTGTAGGCGATCGCAATCCTATAAGTTCTAATAGGCCAGTCTCTAGATATTATGTCGCTATTCCCGCCACTCCAGAACAGTTACCTGCGATCGCAGCACAAATTAGGCAGAATCTAGCCCGATTTAGCCAGGATTTAGGCCGATCTGGTGGAGTCCTCGAAAGGACACAACCACGGGGCCCACACGTAGCAATAGGGCCTTTCTCTGATCGATTCCAAGCTGAGGAATGGAATAAATTTCTGCGAAATACAGGATATCGGAATGCCAGGGTTTACTACGGAAAGTGAATAAGTGCTGAGTTAAGAGTTAGGAGTTAAAAGTTAAGAGTGAGAAATTAATACGAACTTTATAACTTAAACTCAGAACTCATGACTCAGCACTCAGCACTGATAGAAGATAAGCAAGAACAAATTTCACAAGTAATAGTGACTGCTAGGCAGATGCGCGATATTGAAAAGCGGATATTTGCAGCGGGAATGCCTGTAGTTGCTTTGATGGAAAAGGTGGCGGGATTAATTGCCCGTCGCATTCCAGAGATTCTTTCAAACACCTCCTTTTTAAGGGGATCTCGTGTCGGAATTCTTGTCGGCCCTGGTCATAATGGTGGCGATGCTTTAGTTGTAGCCCGTGAATTATACTTTCGCGGGCATGAAGTTTGGATATATTCTCCTTTCTCTAAGCTCAAAGAATTAACTTCGCTGCACTTGCAATATGCCCAGAGTTTGGGCATTCCAATTTATCAAACAATTGAGCAATTACCAAATTCTGATTTGTTGATTGATGGCTTGTTTGGGTTTGGTTTAGAAAGAAACCTGACTGATCCCATCGCTTCTGCAATTAATCAGCTAAATGAATTGTCTGTGCCGATTTATAGCATCGATTTACCTTCGGGTTTACACACCGACACAGGCGAAGTATTGGGAACTGCCATTCGCGCCACTCACACATTTTGCTTGGGTTTATGGAAACTAGCTTTCTTCCAAGATCAGGCATTGGAATATATCGGGAAAGCTGAGTTAATCGATTTTGATATTCCTTTAGTTGATGTAGAAGCTGTTCTGAAAGATGCACCCAGGATTAAACGTATTACACCAGCAACAGCACTTGCTACTGTACCCCTACCCCGTCCACCAGTCACTCATAAATATAAGGAAGGACATTTACTGTTAATTTGCGGTTCGCGGCGCTATGCAGGTGGGGCAATTTTAACCGGTTTAGGTGCTAGGGCAAGTGGTGTGGGAATGCTTTCCATTGCCGTACCAGAATCTTTAAAATCTCTTTTAGTGTCACACTTACCAGAAGCGCTAATTGTCGGTTGTCCAGAGACGGAAACCGGAGCTATCGCTCAATTGCAATTGCCAGAAAACACCAATCTGAGTTCATTTAATGCGATCGCTTGTGGCCCCGGTTTAACACGAGATGCGACTCCCATTGTGCAAGAAGTCATAGAAAGCGAACGCCCTTTAATTCTCGATGCCGATGGTTTAAATATCTTGGCACAAATGGGAGCGATCGCCACGTTAAAAAAACGCCAAGCAGTAACCGTACTCACACCCCACACTGGCGAATTTGAACGATTGTTTCCTGATGTCGCTGATGCCAAACATGACAGGGTGAAAGCAGTACAGGAAGCAGCCGCGCAAGGTGAGGCGATAGTGTTGTTGAAAGGGGCAAGAACTGCGATCGCAAACCCTCAAGGGGGTGTTTGGATAATTCCTGAAAGCACACCCGCCTTAGCCCGTGGTGGTAGCGGCGACGTGTTAACAGGACTACTGGGTGGATTGTTGGCGCAAGCAGTAACCAAGCAGATTCCCGTAGAAAATATTGTGGCAACTGCTGCTTGGTGGCATTCGCAAGCGGGTATAATAGCCGCCCAAGAGCGTACTGAATTGGGTGTAGATGCGTTTACATTGACACAATATTTGATGAAAGCCCTAACTTAGTCAAATCCCTCGTTCCCAGTCGGAGACTGGGAACGAGGGATTGGATCAGTTATTGACTAAATACCAACGCTGTAGCGCCAACCGCTGAATTTCGCGCCAGGGAATATTATGTTTTCGGGCTAAGTCTGCACAATCTTCATATTCTGGCTGCACATTTGCAATAACTTTTTCTGTTGATTGTCCTTTCCATGCTAACTTGACACGCACTTTGCCATATTCCGTTTCCACTTGTTGAATTTCCCGTTGTAAAATGGCACGTTGCTGAGTTGTTCTCCGAATGCCTAAAGTTGTAGTTTCGCGAAATAAAACCGCTTCACAACTGAGTAAATTTTCTGGATGACAAATCACAGTTAGCAAAATTCCTGGACGGGACTTTTTCATACCGATCGCCTGGGTAAAAACATCGACCGCACCAGCAGCAAACAACGCCTCAAACGTATAGCCGATAGCTTGTGGACTTAAATCATCAATTTGGGTTTCTAATACCGAGATGGTTTCCAAATTTGAGCTAGTTTCTTCAGAATCACTGAAATTTGACTGTAAACTTGCACTTTCACCCAACCAGAGGCGTAAAATATTTGGAATGGGTAAATTTATGGTTCCTGCTCCCAGTCCTATCTGCTTGATAGCGATCGCGGGTGGTGAACCAAAATCTCTTGCCAAAGTAGTTGCGATCGCGGCTCCTGTTGGAGTCACCAGTTCTCTGTCAATGCCATTGCTATAAACTGGACAACCCCGCATTTCCCACAGCTTTAATACCGCTGGTACTGGTACTGCCATCTGACCATGTGCAGCCCGAACAGTGCCGCCACCAGTCGGGAATGCCGAGCAGTAAAGTAATGGCAATCCTTCCTCATTGCTCTCAATCCCCAACCAATCCAAACCCAGGCAAGTACCCACAATATCTACGATCGCATCTATAGCACCCACCTCATGAAAATGAACTTTTTCAGGCGAAATACCATGCACCGCCCCTTCTGCAACTGCTAACTGTCGGAATACCGCCAAACTCCAAGCTTCTGCCCGTGGTGGCAACCCCGCTTTGAAAATCATCTGCTCTATTTCTGGCAAGTGGCGTGTGTGATGGTGACTGTGTTCGTGATCATGGTGATGGTGATGATGATCATGTACTAAATCCACATGGACTTTAGTCGCCTGCTGACCATTCCGTTGGACAAATTCCGCCCTTAACTGATATTCCTTTTCAATACCCAACCCATTGAGTTTTTCAATTAAATACTCGACAGGAACACCCAAACTTACCAAAGCACCCAGGCACATATCACCAGAAATTCCTGTCGGACATTGAAGATAAGCGATTTTATTCATAATAAATTAGTCATTAGTCATTAGTCATTTGTCATTAGTCATTTGTTCAGAGTTAGTAACTCTCTACCCAGTCCCCAGTCCCCAGTCCCCAGTCCCCAGTCCCCAATCCCTAGTCCCCAATCCCCAATCCCTAATCCCCGTCCTATGGCAAAAATTTTCTCAGTTCATCCGGATAATCCTCAAATTCGCCGAATAGAGGAAATAAAGTCGGCGCTCTCTAGTGGCGCAGTTATGCTTTACCCTACTGATACAGTCTATGCGATCGGTTGTGATTTGAATGCCAAGTCGGCGGTAGAACGAGTGCGGCAAATTAAAAAGCTAGCAAATGATAAACCATTGACATTTTTATGTCCCTCGCTTTCAAATGTGGCAACTTATGCCTTCGTAAGTGACACAGCCTATCGAATTATGAAACGCCTGATTCCGGGTTCATACACGTTTTTGCTCCCAGCTACTAAGTTAGTACCGCGATTGGTGCAAAGCCCCAAGCGGAAAACTACTGGAATTAGAGTACCAAACCATACTGTGTGTTTGGAGTTGCTGGCAGCCTTGGGCAATCCGATTATTTCAACTTCAGCACATCTGCCACCAGATGAAGCAGATAATGGCATGATTCGGATAGATCCAGAAATTGTTCAGTCGCGGGTAGAGCTATTTGACCGTTTGGACAAGTTGGTAGACATAATTGTAGACACTGGCGAGGAACCTACTTATGAAGTATCTACCATCTTAGATATGACGGGAGACGAAGCAGTGATTATACGGAGGGGTTTAGGTTGGGAAGCAGCAGCAGCATGGGTATAAGAATTCCACTTCACAGGTACACCTCTCCGTTTCGGAAATTGTGATAAAAACGACTCCAGTTTTAAAATTGTCATATTTAAAGGCGATGTCTACAGTGGGTTGTTCGGTGACACAGTGGATATAACAGGATGGTGGCAACAGTGGGTACAGCAAGGTATTTGACAACTTTGAGAAAATGGCGGGTACTCCTGTGCCAGCATCAATCATGATGGCTTGTGAACAAACCGACACATTGCCATAACTGTAACTCTTTCGTATTTCCTACAGTTTTATATATGAGCTTTAGATGTGAGCATTATATGCGGCAAGTCTTGATGGATGAATGCCTAAAGATTCACAAGCCTTGGATGGTCTTGATTGCTGTGTCTGCGTTGTAATTACGGTGCAATACTACTACCTGGAAAAGTCATGAAAGCTAACGTCGTCAATCTACCAAACTCTACACCCATTTTTCATAACCACGTTTCAACTGAAGAATTTTCAGATAGCAGCAGTGATACTTTGATTGAGTTGCTGTGTGAGGAAATGCAAGCGCAAGTGAAAGCAACACCCAAGTGTGTAGAAGCTTTAGCCAAGCGCATAGCCGTAGAAGTAGAACGCATTTGCGATAAAAGCTCCCGTATCCAAACATCTGGGGAAATTAAGTCCTGGCAGATTACGTTGGGAAGGCACCGGATGCAAAAGTGCTTACGTTACTACCAACTGGGTTCCAAACAAGGGCGGGTGGAATTACATAGCAATTTGGGTGCTATGGTTTACCGTCATGTAACTATATCTGGTTCTGAGTTGGGTTTTGAGGCTCGTTACAGCCTGATTGAAGATTTTTTACAAGCATTTTATATCGAAGCTATCAAAGCTTTCCGCAGAGAAAACGAACTACCTGACGATCACACGCCGCGGACTCAGTTGCAATTAGCTGAATACATGGCTTTTACAGAGCAGTATGCCAAACGCCGGATTAATTTACCTGGTGGTGCAAATCAGCAATTAATTATCTTGCGGGCCCAAGGTTTTGCTCGTCGTCAGCCCCAAGAAACTACCGTGGATATTGAAATGGCGGTAGAGTCTGCTAAAGGTGAAGAAGCAGAATCTTACCAGCGTAACTCGGCGGTGCAACAGCTGCGATCGCAAATGATTGCCCAAACTAATTTCGATCCATCTGAAGAGTCAGAACGCGATCGCGTCATCACTGAATTGATGAAATATCTGGAGTCTCAAGGTCAATCTGATTGTATGAACTACCTCAGTTTGAAACTTCAAGACCTCTCAGCCCCAGAAATTGACCAAATTCTCGGTTTAACTAGCCGTCAGCGCGATTATCTCCAACAACGGTTTAAATACCACGTAGAAAAGTTTGCCAAACAGCACCACTGGCAATTAGTACATCAATGGTTAGGTGCGGGTTTAGAGCAAAAATTGGGTTTATCTTCCCAGCAATGGGAAATCTTTGTGAATCAACTCACAGAACAGCAACAGCAAATATTACAGTTAAAAACTGCACGGGAAAACGATCTGGCGATCGCAAAAGCTATCAAATGCACCCCCAAACAGTTACAAAAGCGCTGGACTCAACTTTTAGAAATAGCATGGTCTATCCGCAACGGTCATACTGAGGCGCAAACAGGTTGAAGCTAAGGCCAAGCTCAATTCCAGTTATTAGAGAGGTTAAGAGGCGAAAAGAAATCGAATTTTCCTTTTCTTCTATACTTTCCTGAATTAGTAACTCGTTCCTTATCCAAATTATTAATACATTTGTATTTATCTAGTACAAAAATACCAAGAATTTCGGATTTTTTACCCATTAATCCAACCTTGTTTAGTCAAAATAAAAAATTCATATTAAGCAACTGAACCTTTTTTACTGCTTCTGTGAAATCCTATAATAAGCAGGACTTTTGGCAGAGGGATTCAGGATGGCTCTGACTCAAGGTGGACGGGCAAATAAGTCTGGGAATATTTTAGAAGGAAATGTAGAAGCAATCTTAAATGGGCATAATTATTTCCAAGTCGGGAACTATGTCCCAAAAGAATTTATATTAAATGCTGCTTTATTGCCAAAACGTTATGGCAAAGAAGTTTATATTGGGACTGGAATTTATCATACCGATCTGAAGGTTGATTTTTATGTTGTTGGTTCACCTGCAATGCCATCTGGTTTAATTTTTGAGTGCAAATGGCAAGAAAGCCCCGGTTCGGTTGATGAAAAATTTCCTTACTTGAATATGAACATTCAGCACTATTACCCTGCACCAACTATTGTAATTTTAGGTGGTGAAGGTATGCGAGAAGGGGCAAGCAAATGGCTAAAAGCAAGAGTGGATGATAACCATAATTTATTAGCAGTTTATAGCTTAGACAGATTTATTGCTTGGGCAAATAAAAATCTTTAAAAGATGTAATTAATAGTTCGTGAATCATGCCTCTATTTTTTATATTTGAGTTAATCGAGCGAGATGCGTTGATTTTGTAGGTTTCAAAATTAATATCAGTATAAATTTTTCTAATAAATTCGCTATCAGAATTACATACCATAACTTTGACACCACGACTTGCTAACTCTGCACAAGTATCTCTTAAAAGTTCTTGGTCTTTTTTACTAAAACAATTTTGACTATAAGCAGTGAAATAACTAGTCTCACTGATAGGATGGTAGGGTGGATCAAAAAATACAAAGTCATCATTGTTAGTTGCATGATTTAGCACTTCTGTAAAATCTGCTTGTTTAATTTCTGCATGAGAAAGTGCTACGGAGGCTACTCTCAGTAAATTCTCAGGGCAAATATTGGGATTCTCATATCTGCCTAAAGGCACATTGAATTTACCCTGTGAATTAACTCGATAAAGACCATTAAAACAAGTCTTATTAAGATAAATTATACGAGCGGCTTGTTCTATATCAGTACCAACAGAATTGTTTCTTACACTATAGTAATAATCTTTATTATGTCGGATTTTATGCTCTTTCAAGTGACAAATTAATTCCTCAACATGATCTCTAACACAGCAATAAGTGTTAATTAGTTCGGCATTAATATCAGTTAAAATCGCTGCACTTGGTTGGAGATAGAAAAAAACTGCACCACCACCTAAAAATGGCTCATAGTAATTTTTATAACTCTTGGGAAAATAAGGAATATATTGCTGTATCAACCTACTTTTACCCCCTGCCCACTTCAAAAATGGACGCGGGCTAGTTTCTTTGGGGATTTGAATTACCATTTACTTACGATTTAACTGAAAATAATCACGACTAAATAAAGCCAATATAACCGACGAGCCATATTTTATATTAACTGGCTAATTTTCCAGCCACATATATTACAATTGAGTAGATAAAGCATATCAAAACAAACGTAAGTATATAACAAGGCAGTTTACATTCAGATGTTTGACGGATTTTGGGATAACGTCTTTCGCTACCCCCGGTACTTAATTACTATTGTCTTAGGACTGTTTCTGAACACCTTTGCACCATTAGTGCCACTGTTGAAGCGTCCAGTCACATTGATCGCCCTCTTGGGTTTATTTGTGAGCAGCCTAGTCTTCCTTACTTTCACCCTACGGGCAATGCTGGGCTTGAGTCCAATCTAGACTAGCGCTATATCGGGGCTGTGCCCCACAGACGGTTGCTCTTAGTGTTTCTCCCGCTAAGTACTGTCTACCCAACTTGCATCTATTTTTGTCGTACAACCTCTGTGATGAGGCGAAATTTTTATGGCTACAAATCGTCGGGTTTCCCGCGTTGCTGAACTGATCAAACGGGAAGTTAGCCAAATGCTGCTCAACGGCATTAAGGATGACCGTGTGGGTACTGGAATGGTCAGTGTTACTGATGTTGATGTTTCTGGCGATCTCCAACACGCCAAAATCTACGTCAGCATCTATGGTACAGATGAAGCTAAGGAAGAAACAATGGCAGGCTTAAAGTCCGCTACAGGTTACGTCCGCAGCGAACTTGGGGCGCGGGTACGCCTACGTCGTACACCAGAGGTGATATTTCTCGAAGATCGCTCCATCGAACGCGGTAATAAAGTATTGGCACTACTAAACCAACTTAATCATGACCGTCCTCCAGAAAATCTCGTAGCAGTAGAAGACAGCACTGATCAAAATGATCAGGAATTCTCCGAATAAGTAACTAAAACAACAATGTAACTTCAGAACAATTAATCTCAGCAAATCCGCCAAACAGTTTACAGACGTGACTAGATCGCGTCTGTTTTAATGTGACCATAACCTACTTCAGCGATCGGTAGTTGCATGTATGGGCTTTCTGTTTGTCTTGGCTTTTGTTTTTACTCTACTGCAATGTGAATTCGACAGTTCATATCGTGTCCCTCTAATGAGCCGAATCAAAAGGTTTTATTACGCAAAACCGTCCCTCTCCGAGTTGGAGAGGGACAGGCTGGAACTAAAGTTCAAAAGATCGTCAATGCAAAAAGGTAGTAGAAGCACCAACTTTTTTATGTAGATGCATAAATGCTACTTGTCTCAGGCTACGAATTAGTATTACTCCACCCTTTTACAGATGTTTTTCAAAAGAAACCTATGTAATATTAGTGCTGAAAATAACCAAGTAATTACTGTTTTACTTAAGAAATTGTTAACAGATGCTAAGGTAAAAGGCTTAGTAGTGTATTTTAGCCGTTATGTTTTGCAACAGTTTATACCCTAGTATCTGACAAATATTCTTGTGTTGTTTACCCTTAGATGAATACCAGCAGTTCTAGACCTAGCTTTAAAGTGATTATTTGATATGTGAGCGATGCCTGCGGCGGGCTACGCCTACGCGATATCAACTCTTTCCAACCACCAAATCTTGCCTAAATACAGTAATGGCAAGACTTTCAGACTTGTGGCATCAAAGCCATAAAGCTACAGATGCAGGTTAAGTTAACTACTTGGAATTTTTTTTGTAAAGCGGATTTTCGAAAAATGTCAGGATTTGTTGACTTTCTTAACATTTCTTGAGATTATTTTAGGATGTGTAGCGTCAAAATAAAAATAGTTCCGTATAGCAAACTACAAAATCCTAGCCACAAGTCTAATTTCTGTAATGTTTGTTCCTAATTATTAACGGGAACACTATCGTAAGTGTTAATTTGTGAGTAAAAACCATGAGTGTGAATACGGTGCCTTCTATCAATTACTACTCTCTAGATGTGATTCAAGACGAAGCACGCCGACTGGTGCAAAAGGGAATGATTAGCCGACAACAGCCAATATATACCCTCTGCCAATACATCCCAGCGAGAGAGTGGGTTTGCGTTGAATGTGAATTAGAGAAATGTGACTTTTTGTTACGCGATCGCATTGGCGATCTAATTGGTCGTGAACAGTGGGACAACGACTAAATCAATGTTTGATTTCGGATTTGGGATTGGGAGCTTATTTTCGATGTGTGGATGGCACCATCAACGATTAGACGCCCAATCTGGGGGATAATCTCTGGTTTATCATGAGCATTGCCCCATACAGAATCTTGCGTTTTTCATTAACACAGAAGTATTAGAGTCTGAATTTATACAACTTTTCAAGTTAAAGAAGGCATCAGAACCATTTGTTCTGTACATCTGGTGCCACGGCTTGAGTCTAGTATGTAAATTCTGTGAAGTTCCTACATTGAGCCGATAGAAGTGTAGGAACTTCACTTTTGACTCGTAATTCATTGCATCGCTTAGTTGAGGTAAGCGTCAATCTACTTGCTGTTCAAAACCAAAATCCGTCTTGAAAAGTTTGCTGACTAGGGCTAACGGACATCAAAGGTAACCTCCGCAAGCAACTGGCTCAACTCTGATAAAATCCAAAATTTATATAGTATTTTTCTTAAAAAATCTTGAAAAGCAGAGCAAAACCATTTCAACTATTATCCTACTTGCTCTAAATACTGATTAATGTCTTCAATGATGCGAGTAAGTTCAGCTTCCGTAGTCAAGCGGATGTTGACGTTGCGGACAGTCAGCAAAACTTTGGCTGCGAAGGGCGTTGGCCAGATATTAGGATTACAAAAAACTTCTAAAAATACTTCACCTGTATAACGATATTCCAAGGGAGGCTGGGGAGTCACTCTACCACTGCCAGGAGTGGGTTTAGCGGCGATCGCTTTCAGGCGTTCCATCAGTTGATCCGTCGCTGTCTTTAATTCTCGTGCTGCTTGGGGTGAAAAACTGAAGGAGACTGAACCTTCAATTAAATTCAATGTTAGAGGAATTGAAGACATATCTTTTTTATTAAAACTTCTTGATAAGTACTGATATTACCGGAAGAAGGGGCCTGAATCCCACTCTGATTTTTCCCTGTGTCTGATTTAAAAACCACTAGTACAGCTTGGCGTAATTCGTAATGACGCTCCTACGTTGCGAATGCTGCGCTAACGTAATTACATTTTTGCAGGGATTTCAGACATTTCAAATGGATAGTTTATTTTTGTCGTCCTGCACTACTAGTAGTCCGTCAAGCCAACAATGCTTGGTAAATAAGTTTGTAGTAAGGACTTTAGTCCTTGTCTTAAGCACTGAAGTGCTTACTACGTACCAGGCTTTCATTAGCTTGCAATAAGACCATTTGCCGAATCAGGCTGCGAAGCCACCATCAATTTTCAGGCTCGCACCCGTGACGAAACCAGCTTCGGCACTGGCGAGATAGGAAACCATATCGGCAACTTCTTCACTCCGACCGTAGCGCTGGAGGGCGATCATGCTTCTCATATTGTCGGCAAAGGGGCCCTCGTCCGGGTTCATGTCGGTGTCCACGGGGCCGGGTTGAATGTTGTTCACCGTGATGCCACGAGGGCCGAGATCACGGGCAAGACCGCGCGTAAAACTGGCGATCGCACCCTTGGTCAAAGCGTAGACGGAGCCACCAGCAAAAGGCATGATGTCACTGTTGATGCTGCCGATCATGATAATCCGTCCCCCCTCACCCATGTGGCGGACAGCCTCCTGAGTTGCCACAAATACGCCCTTGACGTTAATCGCGATGAGTCGGTCAAAATCATCCAGTGAGAACTGGTCGATCGGAGCCAAAGCGGCGATCCCCGCATTGTTCACCAGAATGTCCAGGCGACTAAAGGCTTTTACAGTCTCGGCGACAGAGTTTTTCACTGCTTCAACATTGGCACTATCGGCGCGTATAGCCAAGGCTTGTCCACCAGCCGCTTCGATGGCAAGCACCACCTCGTCGGCTTTTTGCGGCGAGCTAGTGTAGGTGAGAGCGACAGCTGCGCCATCCTGTGCAAGACGTTTAGCGATCGCTGCTCCTAGACCGCGTGAGCCACCTGTTACCAATGCCACCTTACCTGTAAGTTTTTTGGTGCTCATAGTCTTCTTTTGTCGTTATAGTTCTGTATCGTATGGTATAGATATAATGCATGGGGGTAAGCCTGTCAAGAAACTATTATACTGATGAGTATGAAACAGGAAAAAACCACTGCGGCGATGGGCCGACCCCGCGAATTCGATACCGATGACGCACTCAATCGTGCAATGCACGTGTTCTGGCGCAAGGGCTATCTGGGCACATCCCTCTCGGATCTGACCGAGGCTATGGGCATCAATCGTCCGAGCCTTTACGCTGCTTTTGGAAACAAGGAATCTCTATTCCGGAAAGTGCTTGATCGCTATGCCGACGGGCCGTCAGCCTATCTTCGTGAGGCTCTCAAAGAGCCGACCGCCCGCCAGGTCGTCGAGCGGATGATGTATGGAGTCGTTGACCTGGGAACCGATCCGCACAATCCACCGGGATGTCTCTGGGTTCATGGCACGCTTTCATGCGGAGATCCAACCGATCCGATCCGGCAGGAATTGTCCACACGCAGAGCGTTAAGCGAAGCTGCCCTGCGTAATCGTTTCGAGCGGGCGATTTCGGAGGGGGATTTGCCGGCCGATTCCGATCCAGATGCTCTCGCCTGCTTTGTCATAACGGTCAATTGTGGAATCTCAGTCTTGGCGGCGACCGGAGCCACCAAGGTGGAACTACTACGGGTAGTGAAGACAGCGTTGCAAGCGTGGCCGGAGTAGGACAATACCTATTTAGTGTTCCATTGACATCCTCAAATGTTGACCCTTTTCTGAATAAATTGCGGGCTTTCTTATCCTTATGAAGTAGTAAATAAAACTCATTAAGCTCGTCAGTTATTCGGAGTAAATACAGACAACTATAGTGGTCATAATATCTTTGAATACAATTCGATATGACCTAAGTGGATGTATGAGGAAGAATATTAATTAAAATATTCTTAGAATTAATGCTAAAAATACGCTGTTATTTGTAAATATATTACTAATTTCCATCGAGCTTGTAGCTGTTGTTAGTTATAAAGAGTCTCAACAAATTGGCATAAAATATAGAGACTCCAGAGATATTTAGTTCTTACTGCGTAAGACTTTGATACACTTTATTTGTGTTTATTTGTATTTTGAGGTCTACATTAGAAGTCATAGAACTTGATGTGATAAATTATCTATGACTTACGATAACCGTGGCGAAGTACAAAAGGTTTTAATTATTACACTACTGCTCAACCTGTTTGTACTGGTATTAAAAGCAGTTGTAGGCTACTGGACAGGTTCTTTGAGTTTGCTAGCTGATGCCTTGCATAGTGTGACAGATAGCGCCAATAACGTTTTAGGATTAATAGCGAGTAAATTTTCTTCTCCACAACCCGATCGCGAACATCCCTACGGACACAGCAAGTTTGAAGCAGTAGGAGCTTTAGGAATAGCCTCATTTTTAGGAATAGCCTGTTTTGAAATTCTGCAAGGAGCAATTGAGCGAATTCTCAAAGGTGGTGGTGAACCTGTGAGAATATCGCCACCTGAGTTGTGGTTATTACTAATTGTGCTGGGCGTGAATATTTTTGTGGCGTTTTACGAACGTGCTGTGGGTAGGCGGGTAGGTAGCTCAATTCTCATAGCTGACGCCACACATACCATGAGCGATATTTGGGTGACAATCTCTGTAATTGGCGGATTGATAGGAGTTTGGCTAGGTTATCAATGGATGGATTTAGTGTTAGCTTTTCCTGTCGCCTTGTTGGTATTTTGGAGTGGTTGGTCAGTTTTAAAAGAGAATTTACCTTGGCTTGTAGATCAAATGGCGATCGCACCAGAAGCAATACATGCGATCGCTACTTCTGTTCCAGGTGTAATTAACTGTCATGCGATCGCTTCTCGCGGCGTTCTTGGTCGTCAAGTATTCATCGAAATGCATTTAATAGTAGATGCACCAGATGTAGAAACCGCCCACCACATAACCGAAGAAGTAGAAAGCCGATTAGAAGAACAGTTTCGTCCAGTGAGGATTTTAATTCACGTCGAGCCACCAACATATAAGTCTGACCAAATTAGCTTTGAAACTGGAGCAAAATAGTTTGTAGTAGTTTTCAAGTATGCGAGTTTATTTAAAAGATTAAATAACACAGAATTTAATGCAATACAGTTCAGATAAGACCAAAACCTTTGTAGAGACGGCGATTTATCGCGTCTCGAAAACCCAAAATTTTTGCCAATAGCCCTTAACTGAACCGTATTGGAATCTAATGTAGATATTTCTACTTTTTCCAAAGCAAATTATCACCGCAGTCAAAAATCATTTCAAGAAAACTATCATAAATTGAATGAGTTCGTGCAGAAGAGTACTCACAAGAAATTACATGATAAATACACTATTTTATAAATATTTCAAGCTTTTTGATGACAGAATTGATGGTTCAACCTTCCTCAAGACTGCAATCACACTTTTCCAACTACCTCTGACGGAAATAACAAATAACAAGTCTATGCATCTTTGTATTAACTCTTATAAGAAGCAACCAAATTTGCGACGATCGCAACTAATTCTCCTGGATCAACTGGTTTAGCCACATGAGTCTGAAAGCCTGCTTCGAGAGCACGGCTACGATACTCGCTATCACCATAGGCAGTTAAGGCGATAGCGGGGAGTTTTCCATAAATATCATTTAGCGCCCGGATCTTGCGGATGAGGGTGTATCCATCTTCACCAGGCATAGCAATATCACAAATCAAGACATCTGGTTGCAACTCAGGTAGTACATTCAATGCTACCGCTGCTGATGCAACTGCCACGATGCTTGCTCCATCAGCTTCCAATACGGTAGTAATGTAAAAGCGGCTATCGTCATCGTCATCAACTACGAGGATGTTTAAGCCAGCAAGGGGGAGAGGAGGTTCCATGACATCTCTATTAACGTTGATCAAATGAAAGTTATTTCTAATGAGCTGCTTGTTTTTTCTCAGTAACCACACCATTGGTAATTTTACTGCGATCGCGTCTACTTTTCTAGACAATAATTCAATTTGTCTAGTTACCATCTAATTGATGGTTCATTGTTCGCTGGCATTTATAATTATTGACTGGATAAAATTATGTTGGTGTTTAAATTCCTTTACATTTAAAAATTAACTTTAACGAATAGTTGGAGTTCAAGAATAATCTTGGTAATTACTCACTGCTTTATTACTAACAAGTTTGGATTTTGATCAAAGCTTTTAAAAATTAGAAGTAGTAAAGTTACTTAAAATTTAGCAAATACGGGATTTTGCGACATTCTTGCTCTTAGTAAACCGAAATTCAAAAAAATAGACAATGCCGAGGCTTAAAACGAGTCAGGGCGGCATTGCCATTTTGAAATACAGCAGGAGTCAGAAGTATACTAGTACACCGTAATGGAACCTTGCCTACTTTTAATCAGTTACTCAAGTAGGGGCAATTCATGAATTGCCCCTACTTGTATGCTTAATTGAGATGCTAGCTAGATTTACACCGTGTTGTACTAGGCTTTATACCTGGTTCTTGAGTTTAAAAGGTTAAACTGATTAACTTGCAGACTACTGTATATGAATCTAATCTACTGCAAGGTATCTGAACCATAGCCAAGAGTGATTAACTTTTAGTTAAGTCAACTCAAAACTTGATTACTCCCATTCAATAGTTCCAGGTGGCTTAGAGGTGATGTCATAAACCACCCGATTCACTCCTTTCACCTCATTCACAATCCGAGTGGAAATCACTTCCAAGACATCGTAAGGTACTCTTGCCCAATCAGCAGTCATACCATCTTCACTGGTCACAATCCGCAAAACAATCGGGTAAGCATAAGTGCGTTGATCCCCCATAACTCCAACACTACGAATTGGCAGCAATACAGCAAATGCTTGCCAGAAATCATGATACATGCCGCGTTGGTTAATTTCTTGCCGGACAATCAAATCGGCATCACGCAAAATATTTAACCGCTCAGATGTAACTTCCCCCAAGATGCGAATTGCCAAACCAGGCCCAGGAAAAGGTTGCCGTTGGACAATTTCTTCTGGTAAACCAATGGAACGCCCAACTTTGCGGACTTCATCTTTAAATAGTTTCCGCAGTGGTTCTACCAATTTAAATCTTAGGTCTTTGGGCAAACCGCCAACATTGTGATGGCTCTTAATTTTCACCGCTACCCGCTCACCAGTTTGGGGATCAACGTTGGTGTCAGCAGATTCGATAACATCTGGATAAAGAGTCCCTTGAGCCAAATAGTCAAAGTGACCAAGGCGTTTGGATGTTTCCTCAAATACAGCAATAAATTCGTGTCCGATGCGGCGGCGTTTTTCTTCAGGATCTGTGATATCAGCAACTCTAGCTAAAAAGCGATCGCGGGCATTAACATACTCTACAGGAATGTGAAACTGCTCTTGGAACAGCTTTACCAATCGCTCTGGCTCATACTTTCGCATAAAGCCTTGATCGATAAACACGCAAGTCAGTTGTTCACCAATGGCTTTATACAGCAAGAACGCCAGGGTAGAAGAATCCACTCCACCAGACAGCGCCAACAGCACTCGCTTTTCACCAACTCTGGCGCGAATTTCTTGAATTGCTTCTTCGACAAAAGCCGCTGTTGTCCAAGTGGGTTCGCAATCGCAGATATGGTAGACAAAATTACGGATTAATGCTATTCCGCCAAGAGAATGCACCACCTCTGGATGGAACTGGACACCGTAAAGTTTCCTTTCGTGGTCAGCAATGGCAGCACAGGGAGTATTTTCTGTATGTGCCAGCAATTCAAACCCCGATGGCATTTGGATAACTGAGTCTCCGTGACTCATCCACATGGTAGTGCCATCTTCGACGTTGGTCAGCAAATCTGTGGGATCATCAATATATAATGATGCTTTGCCGTACTCACCCCGATCGGCCTTTGCCACTTCGCCACCGAGTTGGTTCACCATCAGCTGCATCCCATAGCAAACACCCAAAATGGGTATTCCCAAATTCCAGATTTCTGGGTCACAATGGGGAGCGTTATCACCATAAACTGAACTAGGCCCACCGGAGAGGATGATTCCCTTGGGATTGAGTTGGCGCAATTGTTCAGAAGTAGTGCGATAGGATAAAACTTCAGAGTATACTTGAGTCTCGCGGATGCGACGGGCAATCAACTCAGAATATTGAGAGCCGAAGTCCAGAATTACAATCAATTGGCGATCAAGCCGCCCAAAATTTTCCAATGTTTGGGGCGCTTGTTCTGTTGGTAGAGTCACCGCTGTATTCATGACGGGAGTGTTATGTCTGTTAAGGATAGATGCTTTGTGGTCTATAGTGATGCTATTATTCAGCCTGGTTAGGCTGATAATGGTATAAAAGCCCTAGACAAACGCGAGGTTATGTGCGCTTGTCTAGTCCTGGAATCGGAGATGGTATTAAAACGATAAACTTACCTTAGAGTGGTTACTTAGAAAGATTATTTATTTGGATTGTTTACGATTATTCATAATAAATTAACATAATTTTCCCATCAACAGACCAGCAGTTTTACTCTTCACAATAATTTTGCGATCGCGATCAAAGAGGATAGAGCCACAAACTGTAGTTCCTGTGCCCTTTTGGCTATGGCTTTGGATGTATTCTTGGGAACGAACATCGATGGTTTCGGCGATCGCACTGTAAACTTGATTTACCCAATCACTGCCAGTTGCAGCATCTAGCGATTTTAGATATGTTAGTGCTGCTTCGGCGGTAGCACTCTTAAACACAGCTTGGATATCTGGTAATTTTAAACCTGCGATCGCACAGTGCGCTGCCAAAATTTCCCGCCTTCCATCAGCCAAGTAGTGATGAGTGTGAAAAATCCCTCCAGCCAGTTTCATCAGCTTACCGTGATAGCCAAATAATAAGATTTCTTTAACACCCAGCACATCAGCTTCTACTAACATTGGACCGAGCCAGTTAGCAGTTTTGACTAATTGTTCAGGATTAATCCCTAGTTTACGCGCCAAATCTAGTCCATTCTCCCCGATACAGAATACTAAACTCTCAAAACGACTGGCTTTATTTTGTAATTCCGCCCGAAAAACTGCAAGCTGATCTGGTGTACTTAAGGGTTGAGAAATGCCTGTTGTGCCTAAAAGGGAAAGTCCTTCAACCACACCAAAGGCAGAATTTGAAGTCCGAACTGCAAGCGATCGCCCTTCGGGTAGAATAATCGTCACTGTGATCTTTTCCCCAAGTGCCAGCATTCTTTGCAAATTCTCTTGCAACAGCCTTTGAGCGTAAGCATAAATAGCCGGCTTGTCATCAACATTTAATTGCCTACCAATCCCTTCCCCACCTTTAATAATTACTGCATCATCACCCTGTTCTCGCCATTCCACCAATGCCCAAATCGGTGTATCTTTAGTCAAATCGAGATTATCACCGGGATCGCTGCGAGCGATCGCTAAAGCTGTATTATCAGATAATCCTGCGACCTGTTCAATGGGGATTTCTGCGATTTGAGCGGGTTCAATTAAATCTACAGATGCTAAAGTTAGGGATTGGCGATCGCGTAACCAGTGTAAAGCTGCAACAGCAGCAGCGCAAGCAAATACCGGGAGTGTATATCCAGAACGGGACATTTTATTCAAAATTGAAGACAGTTTCAGACGATAATTTAGACCCCAACTGTAACTTTTTTCTTCAGGGTAACATTGCTGTTCAAGCTACTGTTGATCACCTTTGCATCCAAACCAGCAAACTCAATCAACCTGCTACAAAAGCGGCTCCGGGCGGCTTGGCTTTTCAAAAGTACGAATTTCCAAATTTTTTACCATTTTTCGGACAAATTCGGAAGTATATCCCAAATAATAATGCTCCCAGTGTGATCAGTTGTTATGCAGTATTTTCAATCCACGCTGACACCAAAATACTTTCGACTTCGCTACTGGTTGATTATACTTATTCGTGACAGGTTACAGCAATTTTCAGGTAAATAGACCACAGTGGTTGAACTTGGCAAATTCCAGCTTCAGTAGTTTACAGGCTTTGTTTAGTGAACAAACAGCACTTGATCTTAAATTGCATTGCCATACTAAAAATGCAGGAAAAACAAAAGCCCCAAGCAATGATGGTTGCTTGGGGCTTGTTGTAAAAATAGAACCTGGCATCGAGCTATTTTTGCGTAGGGCTACCCCTAAACTATCGTGGCCGCAGCAGCGTTTCACCTCTGAGTTCGGGAAGGGTTCAGTGTGGTTCCACCGCGCAATAGACACCAGGAAAACTTGGAGAGTTATGAGTTAGGAGTGAGAAGTTAGAAATAAAAGAGTTTATTCATTGATAACTCTTAACTCCTAACTTTTAACTCCTAACTACTTCAAAACCCTGAAGACTGCAAGTAACGCGAATTATTAATAAGTAGAGCAAATGAGTTGTGAGGTCAAGCCCTCGGTCTGTTAGCACGGCTCGGCTACATACATTACTGCACTTCCACCTACCGCCTAAGAACGGGTGTTCTGCCCGTGACCTTACCCACTTATTGTGGTGAGAGCACTCATCTTGAGGTGGGCTTCCCACTTAGATGCTTTCAGCGGTTATCCGCTCCGCACTTGGCTACCCAGCGTTTACCGTTGGCACGATAACTGGTACACCAGCGGTGCGTTCCTCCCGGTCCTCTCGTACTAAGGAGGACTCCTCTCAATGCTCTTACGCCTGCACCGGATATGGACCGAACTGTCTCACGACGTTCTGAACCCAGCTCACGTACCGCTTTAATGGGCGAACAGCCCAACCCTTGGGACGTACTTCCGCCCCAGGTTGCGATGAGCCGACATCGAGGTGCCAAACCTCCCCGTCGATGTGGACTCTTGGGGGAGATCAGCCTGTTATCCCTAGAGTAACTTTTATCCGTTGAGCGACGGCCATTCCACTCTGCGCCGTCGGATCACTAAGGCCTACTTTCGTACCTGCTCGACTTGTCAGTCTTGCAGTCAAGCTCCCTTTATGCCTTTACACTCGTCGCACGGTTTCCAAGCGTGCTGAGGGAACCTTTGCGCGCCTCCGTTACCTTTTAGGAGGCGACCGCCCCAGTCAAACTGCCCACCTGAAACTGTTCCCTGACCGGATAACGGTCATGGGTTAGAATTCTAGCTTCGCCAGAGTGGTATCTCACCGTTGGCTCCATATTCCCCACAAGGAATACTTCATCGCCTCCCACCTATCCTGCGCAAGCCAAGCCCGAACACAATTCCAGGCTACAGTAAAGCTTCATAGGGTCTTTCTGTCCAGGTGCAGGCAGTCCGTATCTTCACAGACATTCCTATTTCGCCGAGTCTCTCTCTGAGACACCATCCAGATCGTTACGCCTTTCGTGCGGGTCGGAACTTACCCGACAAGGAATTTCGCTACCTTAGGACCGTTATAGTTACGGCCGCCGTTCACCGGGGCTTCGGTCGCTAGCTTCAAGGTTTCCCCCTGACCAACTTCCTTAACCTTCCGGCACTGGGCAGGCGTCAGCCCCCATACTGCGTCGATTTGACTTTGCGGAGACCTGTGTTTTTGGTAAACAGTCGCCTGGATCTCTTCACTGCGACCCACGTCTTAGGTGGGCACCCCTTCTTCCGAAGTTACGGGGCCATTTTGCCGAGTTCCTTAGAGAGAGTTATCTCGCGCCCCTTGGTATTCTCAACCTCCCTACCTGTGTCGGTTTCGGGTACAGGTAACTGTAAGTTAACGTGTTTAGAGCTTTTCTTGGAAGCTAGACTATGCCACTTCCCCACCGTAGTGGGTCGTACTCACGCCTCAACTCGAAACGTTTTCGCCGTCTCTCAACATCTTGACGCTTGAACCGGTAACCAACATCCGGCTGACAATTATCTTCTCCGTCCCTCTGCACAACCTACAATCAGTACGGGAATTTTAACCCGTTGTCCATCGACTACGCCGTTCGGCCTCGCCTTAGGTCCTGACTAACCCTCCGGGGACGAACCTGGCGGAGGAAACCTTAGGGTTTCGGGGTATTGGATTCTCACCAATATTTGCGCTACTCAAGCCGACATTCTCACTTCCGTTTCGTCCACAGCTGCTTGCCGCTACTGCTTCTACCTACGACGGAACGCTCCCCTACCGATTAACATAAGTTAATCCCACAGCTTCGGTACATCGCTTAGCCCCGTTCATTTTCGGCGCGAGAGCGCTTGACTAGTGAGCTATTACGCACTCTTTCAAGGGTGGCTGCTTCTAGGCAAACCTCCTAGTTGTCTGTGCACTCTCACCTCCTTTATCACTTAGCGATGATTTGGGGACCTTAGCTGGTGGTCTGGGCTGTTTCCCTCTTGACAATGAAGCTTATCCCCCACTGTCTCACTGGCAATGTGTGCTCTGGGTATTCAGAGTTTGTCTCGATTTGGTACCGGTCTCCCAGCCCGCACCGAAACAGTGCTTTACCCCCCAGATATAATCATTACCGCTGCGCCTAAACACATTTCGGGGAGAACCAGCTAGCTCCTGGTTCGATTGGCATTTCACCCCTAACCACAACTCATCCGCTGATTTTTCAACATCAGTCGGTGCGGACCTCCACTTGGTGTTACCCAAGCTTCATCCTGGCCATGGTTAGATCACCAGGGTTCGGGTCTATAAACACTGATTATCGCCCTTTTCAGACTCGGTTTCCCTTTGGCTCCAGCATTCTCGCTTTAACCTACCAGTGCCTATAAGTCGCCGGCTCATTCTTCAACAGGCACGCGGTCAGACTTTAAATAGTCCTCCCACTGCTTGTAAGCTAACGGTTTCATGTTCTATTTCACTCCCCTTCCGGGGTTCTTTTCACCTTTCCCTCGCGGTACTGGTTCACTATCGGTCACACAGTAGTATTTAGCCTTACGAGGTGGTCCTCGCTGATTCACATGGGATTCCTCGTGCCCCATGCTACTCGGGATTCAGCTACTATCCTTTGACTTTCGACTACAGGACTTTCACCTTCTTTGGTGCAGTATTTAGCTGCTTCGTCTAGCCTCTAGATTCGATCTCGCTGTCCCACTACCCCAATCGGTAAACCAATTGGTTTAGGCTCTTCCCCTTTCGCTCACCACTACTCAGGGAATCTCTGTTTTGATTTCTCTTCCTCCAGCTACTAAGATGTTTCAATTCGCTGGGTTGGCTCTCTCCTGCCTATATATTCAGCAGGTAGTATTAAGGGTTGCCCCATTCGGAAATCTCCGGATCTAAGTTTGCTTCCAACTCCCCGGAGCATATCGTCGGTAACCACGTCCTTCATCGCCTCTGTGTGCCTAGGTATCCACCGTTAGCCCTTATTAACTTGACCACTCAAACATTTGCTGTTCTACAATTTTGCATTCACAAATAGTTAGTCCTGCTTACCTCATCACTTTGCACTGATTTCACTCAGCACTCAGCACTCAGCACTCAGCACTCTCAATGTCTGTGTCTGCCTGCTAATTTCGCGTTACTATGCAGTTTTCAAGGTTCTGGCTGAGAACTAACTCAGCAGTCTGACTTAACATTAAGTCATGTTGCTGATTTCTCACTAGCTTTTCTGTTTTGGCAATCGCCACAGGTGGAGGTTAGCGGACTCGAACCGCTGACATCCTGCTTGCAAAGCAGGCGCTCTACCAACTGAGCTAAACCCCCAGATACAATTAAAAATTGATAATTTTAAATTAAAAATTGAATTTTCTTCATTTTTAATTTCTAATTTTACATTTTTAATTGATTCAGGTGGGCCATCCTGGACTCGAACCAGGGACCTCACCCTTATCAGGGGTGCGCTCTAACCACCTGAGCTAATAGCCCATATCGAACCAAATCATAGTTTGAAAGCTTTCAACAAATGTCTGCGACCGACCTAGGTTAGACCAACTTACTATCTATATAGCTGTATGCTTTTCGATATGTAAGGGGTATAGGTCTCCCTAAAAAGGAGGTGATCCAGCCACACCTTCCGGTACGGCTACCTTGTTACGACTTCACCCCAGTCACCAGTCCTGCCTTAGGCATCCTCCCCCCCGAAAGGTTGGAGTAATGACTTCGGGCACTACCAGCTTCCATGGTGTGACGGGCGGTGTGTACAAGGCCCGGGAACGAATTCACTGCAGTATGCTGACCTGCAATTACTAGCGATTCCTCCTTCACGCAGGCGAGTTGCAGCCTGCGATCTGAACTGAGCTCCGGTTTACGGGATTTGCTTGCATTCGCATGCTTGCTGCCCTCTGTCCGGAGCATTGTAGTACGTGTGTAGCCCAAGGCGTAAGGGGCATGCTGACTTGACGTCATCCCCACCTTCCTCCGGTTTGTCACCGGCAGTCTCTCTAGAGTGCCCAACTTAATGCTGGCAACTAAAAACGAGGGTTGCGCTCGTTGCGGGACTTAACCCAACATCTCACGACACGAGCTGACGACAGCCATGCACCACCTGTGTTCGCGCTCCCGAAGGCACTCCCAGCTTTCACCAGGATTCGCGACATGTCAAGCCTTGGTAAGGTTCTTCGCGTTGCATCGAATTAAACCACATACTCCACCGCTTGTGCGGGCCCCCGTCAATTCCTTTGAGTTTCACCGTTGCCGGCGTACTCCCCAGGCGGGATACTTAACGCGTTAGCTACGGCACGGCTCGGGTCGATACAAGCCACGCCTAGTATCCATCGTTTACGGCTAGGACTACTGGGGTATCTAATCCCATTCGCTCCCCTAGCTTTCGTCCCTCAGTGTCAGTTGCGGCCTAGCAGAGCGCCTTCGCCACCGGTGTTCTTCCTGATCTCTACGCATTTCACCGCTACACCAGGAATTCCCTCTGCCCCGAACGCACTCTAGCCATGTAGTTTCCACTGCTCTTATCTAGTTGAGCTAGACTCTTTAACAGCAGACTTACATAGCCACCTGCGGACGCTTTACGCCCAATCATTCCGGATAACGCTTGCATCCTCCGTATTACCGCGGCTGCTGGCACGGAGTTAGCCGATGCTTATTCCTCAGGTACCGTCATTGTGTTCTTCCCTGAGAAAAGAGGTTTACGACCCAAGAGCCTTCCTCCCTCACGCGGTATTGCTCCGTCAGGCTTTCGCCCATTGCGGAAAATTCCCCACTGCTGCCTCCCGTAGGAGTCTGGGCCGTGTCTCAGTCCCAGTGTGGCTGATCGTCCTCTCAGACCAGCTACTGATCGTCGCCTAGGTAGTCCTTTACACTACCTACTAGCTAATCAGACGCGAGCTCATCTTCAGGCAGTTAACCTTTCACCTTGCGGCACATCCGGTATTAGCCACCGTTTCCAGTGGTTGTCCCAGACCTGAAGGCAGATTCTCACGCGTTACTCACCCGTCCGCCACTAAATCCGAAGATTTCGTTCGACTTGCATGTGTTAAGCATACCGCCAGCGTTCATCCTGAGCCAGGATCAAACTCTCCGTTTTGTATTGGAAAGCTCTATAGCTCAATTAGCTGCTCTTTTAAAACTTCAGCTTAGTTCTCTTTATTTGCTTGACGCAGGCCACTTGTTGTATAATGGCTTTCAAACTATAATATTTTCAAGGTTCGGTGTCCTTCTGGCGTCGCTCTTTCGCGCTCCGCTTCAGGCACTTATTCAATATAGCGAACCTAATTCATTGTGTCAACTACTTTTTCCAAAATATTTTGGGATTGTTTTCAGTCACTATCAAAGCCTTGGCGAGTAAGGGTTTTAGGCTATAGTATTCCTGAAAGTCACTAAGGAAGCAATTGAAAGCTGTGAATAATTCTAGTGTTTTGCCGCCCTGGCTGGTTTTAGATCCACTGTTGCGTGGCTGGTTGATGGAGGATATTGGCAGGGGCGATCGCACTACAAATACGCTACTAGTAGAAGATGTGACGCTAGGCTCTGCTAAATGGATCGCTAAAGCTTCTGGGATAATTGCTGGCTTACCAGTTGCAGCTAGGGTCTTTCAGATTTTGAATGAAAAAGTCAGCTTTGTGGCGGTTGCGGCTGAAGGTGCATGGTGTGAGCCGGGACAGGTAGTAGCTGAAATTCATGGTTCGCTGGATGCGCTGCTAATGGGGGAACGGGTGGCGCTCAATTTGGCTATGCGGTTGAGTGGGATTGCCACGCTCACTAATATATATGTAGAGAAAATTGCAGATTTACCTGCTCAGTTGGTGGATACGCGTAAAACGACACCAGGGCTGAGACTGTTGGAAAAGTACGCGACTGCCTTGGGTGGAGCAATTAATCACCGTATGGGATTGGATGATGCGGTGATGATTAAGGATAATCACATTGCTGCTGCTGGGGGAATTGGAGAAGCTGTTACCCGTATTCGTTCTCAGATTCCTTATCCCTTGACTATAGAGGTTGAGACGGAAAGTTTAGAGCAGGTGAAAGAAGCTTTGCAGCACAAGGCTGACATTATTATGTTGGACAATATGCCTTTGGATATGATGAGTCAGGCGGTACAGTTAATTCGCCAACAGGATAGGCGTGTGAAAATTGAAGCTTCGGGGAATGTGACTTTGGAAACGATTCGCGGTGTGGCGGAAACGGGTGTTGACTATATTTCTAGTAGTGCGCCGATTACTCAGTCAAAGTGGCTGGATTTGAGTATGAGGATTGTACTTTAAATAAAATGAGAAATGGTATACGATGAAGCTATAGCTACTCAGTGTGAAGAGAGAAGACTAGGAAACAACTTTAACAATTAGCCGTAGCAGACAAAGCTTGTACGATCGCCTTAAACAACAGTTTTACTAATTCGCAGTCCCATGATCACTAAGTCCCGTTCAACGCTGTCAAGTTCTGCAACTTTAGGCAAATGTCCCCAGCGCTGAAAACCAAATGTCTCAAAGAGTTTTAAACTGGGCTGATTGTGGGCAAAAATGAAGCAGACTAGGCTCTTTAGACCCAAATTAGGACTTTCGCTAATTGCTTGTGCTAAGAGTTGCCGTCCCAAACCACACCGATGAAAGCTAGGGGCTATGTAAATACTAATTTCGGCAGTCTTACTGTAGGCGGGGCGCCCATAAAATGATTGGAAACTAAGCCATCCAGCGATTACTCCGTCTACTTCGATTACCCAAAGTGGTCGTTGTGAAGGCGATCGCCCCTTAAACCAAGCAAGGCGACTTTCCACAGATACTGCTTCTAAGTCAGCCGTTGCCATGCGGCTGGGAACTGCGGCATTGTAAATTGCCACAATTGCAGGCAAGTCAGTTTCAGTCGCATGGCGAATAGTCATTGTTACCGTGTCAAACAAATCTTCAGAAAATATTCAAAAATAATACAGTGTTAACAGTAGCAATTTTACGGCTTCTATCGTAATTCTTACAGATACTTTGCCACATAGGGGCCTCGTACTTTACATAAGATAATGGTTAACCCTACTGCAAGTATGCGATGCACCACTACGGAAGACATCACAGTTGCTATAACTAGAGGAAAATTCCAACGGACTACCTACTGTATTTTGTGTAACAAAGAAATTTTATAACTCCTTACTTTTAAAGTATAAGCTTTTATTCCTAACGTATCATTCATTATTCATCCTACAGAAATAGATAATTTTACCATGTCAGGAAAAATCAGCTTTTTTCTCTGGATATTTATATATTTTTTTTGTCCAATTGAGATAATTTAATTTTTTAATTTGGCTAAATATTTGATTAACATTGTCATTTTAAGATTTCCATCAGATCGGATAATATTAAATCCTTTAACGGCAAAACTTACAATTAATTTAATTATGACTGTATATAGATAGAAATCAGGATTGTAAATAACAATAAATTGTATTTTGTAACCATATTTACAAAGAGCTTATTTAAGTTCGTAGTAATCAGTACAATTTTATATATAGCTAAAGACAGAGGTAGTTATCATGTATGAATCTTTATAATTAATCTAAAATAACTCTAGCTATATAAAATAAGTAAAAATATTATGTCTAATAGATGTTTAAATATTAATGATAAATTAAGTAGGACTCCAGATAGTAATATCTCAAATATTGTTGAAATAGCGCTTTTTATAGATAAAATAAAAAATAGTATTTGGCTTTTTGGTATTCCATCTTGGCTTTTCGGAATAACCGATAGAAGTATAGCTGCATT
Source organism: Nostoc sp. UIC 10890 (assembly GCF_054786515.1). NCBI lineage: Bacteria > Bacillati > Cyanobacteriota > Cyanophyceae > Nostocales > Nostocaceae > Nostoc > Nostoc sp. UIC 10890. The sequence goes on along the minus strand of NZ_JBSGKF010000001.1, from coordinate 6,766,960 downwards.
TGCCGATGGTTCTTTATCTGCTATAGAAATATTTCAGCTATTTACAGCCTCTTTCTTTTTTATGAGTTGGTTATATTTAAAGCCAGAAGAAAGCTTCAATAGCAATGATTTAGAGCCTAGCCAATATCAAGAATATCTCGCTCGTACTCAAGCTCAAAAGCTTCAAATAAGAAAGTTACACATGATTAGTCAGGAGTATATTTTACCTTACCCCTATATTTGCCAAATTTATCATCTATTGAACTTAAAACATTTAGAAACAGTTCATAGATTTAGCCTTAATAATCTTAAAATTCTTAATATCAGCCAGTTTCAAACTACAAATGTTGGTGGTAAAATCACATTTCAAACGATATTAGATTCACCAGCTAATCCTTTGAGAATTTGGCGACAGCCAACTGTGGAGGTGGATTTAATATTACATACTCCCTACACTGTTGAACTAAGTATTCCAGTCTATAATCACAAAAGGATAATTGTGATATTTCATGCTTTCCCTTTAAATGACTCAGAGCATCAATTGTTTATAGATATTTATAGTGACTTAGAGTGGCCAAAGCCATTATTACAAATAATATTGCATTTTGCTTCTTGTTTGACACTTTTTGAAGATTTGCCATATCTCAGAGCTTTAGCTGAGAAAAATATAGAGCGTTTATTCAACTTAAGTAGGACTTCAAATCACGAGAGTGCGTTACTGTTTAAAAGGTTTGTTGAGCTATATGGATCGAGTGGAGAAGCAACTAAATTACTTGAGGGTAGGGAAGAGAGTTAGGAGTTTAAAACTTCTAACTCCTAACCTAATTTTACTTAGTTAAGCGCGTGCTAGTAATGGGGCAGCTGCTAGTAAGGTTTTGGTATAAGGGTGCTGAGGATTAGCAAAAATCTTTTTTGTAAGACCGAGTTCGACAATTTTACCGCCATTCATCACGGCAATACGATCGCACAAAAATCGAGCTAACCAAAGATCGTGAGTGATGAATAAATAAGTTAATTCAAACTCTTCCTTTAGTTGCAACATCAAATCAAGTACTTGCGACTGCACGCTGGCGTCTAACATACTCACGGGTTCATCACAGATTAAAAGTTTAGGGTGAGTAATCAAAGCACGAGCGATCGCTACTCTTTGCTGTTGTCCACCAGACAAATCCGACGGATAACGCTCATAATACACTTCTGGCGGTGTTAAGCCAACTTTATTTAGCATCCACAAAACCTGTTCTTTTGCTTTGGCAGGATTGGCTAAATTGTGGATAAATAAAGGATCTGCAATACTTTGTCCCACTGTCATCGCTGGATTGAGACAAGCATGAGGATCTTGAAAAACCATTTGTATTTGTCGCCGCGAGGAACGAATTTCTTGACGCGACAGTTTAGTTAAATCCTGTCCTAAAAACTCAACTTTGCCACTAGTGGGGCGAATTAGTTGCAATATTGTTCGTGATAGCGTACTTTTACCACAACCTGATTCCCCAACCAAGCCAAGAATTTCTCCTGAATAAATATCCAGGTTGATCCCATCTACTGCTTTAATTGTCTGCGCTTGTGTGTTAAGCAGTCGTTCGATAAAGTTAGGTTCGATGGTGTAGTGTTGCTTGAGTTCTGTAACACTCAAAATTGGAGATTTTTCATTAATAATCGGTAATTGTTTTTCTCCATCATTGGCAATTATCAATTCTCCACTATCAGTTACTGCTTGAATATGTAATGCTGCTTTTAAAAGCGATCGCGTGTATTCATGTTGAGGTTGCCTAAATACGGTTTCTGTAGCACCCATTTCGACCATCTTGCCGTTGTACATCACGCCAATGCGATCGCAATACTCAGCCACCATTGCTAAATCATGAGAAATCAGCAACAATCCCATATTTTCTTCACCGCACAGGCGAGTTAATTCTTGCAATATCTGCGCGGAGACGGTGACATCTAAACTGGTGGTGGGTTCGTCAGCAACAATTAACTTGGGATTGAGGAGTAAAGCTAAGGCGATCGCTACCCGTTGGCGCATTCCGCCGCTAAACTCATGGGGATACTGATTCCAGCGACTAGGAGGAATATTAACCTTTGCCAAGGTAGCAAGTGCTTTTTCTTTGGCTTCCCGCGTTGATAATTCTGGTGAGTGCGCCTGGAGAGTTTCGATACAATGCTTACCAATGGTCATCAAAGGATCGAGGCGTGTCATAGGATCTTGAAAAATTAAGGCGATCGCCTCTCCCCGAAATTTCCGCAACTGGTTAGGTATCAAGTCAAACACTGATTGTCCTTGAAATGTCACCCGTCCCTCAACACGACTAGAGGCTGGTAGTAAACGCATTACTGCCCGTCCGATAGTTGATTTACCACAACCTGACTCTCCCACCAATCCCATTCTTTCACCTGGTTTCAAGGTGAAAGATACATCATCAACCGCCCAGCTTGCTTCTTCTCCACTCCGTGCAGGATAGGCAACTCGCAGATTTTCGATACAGAATAAGGCTTCACTCATAGTTAGTTATCAGCCCTGAGCTACCAGTTTTTATAATTTCAAATTTAAGATAGTCTATCAAATTAAGTATTAGACCTGTTTTATAAAACTTACCTAAACGTAGCCAAACTTGATTTAGTGTAACTGTAGCGATCAGGATAAATCTCCAGTCTTAGCAATTGGAGACAGCTATCGATATTCTTGATAACCACTGCTAAAGTTGATACAGCACACAACTATGATGTTATAAGTGCAAAATTTAAATCTGTAGGAACTAGAATCAAAATTAAGTCAGTAAATCAGGATTTTCAAGCTAATATTATGGAGCAAAGTCAGCCAGAACAGCGCCGCGCCGCTGATCAAGTGTTTCAACAATCCCTCGAACAGTTAGAGGATATCTTACAAGAAATTTCAACTGAGGAAGAAGAGATCCCCCAACTGCATACTAGTAGTCTCACGGAAGTAGAACTCGACCAAGACTTAATAGATATTGATTTAGCGGCTCTTGAGGACGCAGTTGCTGATATTGAACAATATCTCGAAGAAAAAACAAAAACCCAATTGGGGTAAAAAGGTAAAATTCATTACCGACAAATTAGTTGGCGTTGAGCTTCGTACAACATTAAAGCGGCTGCGATCGCTACATTCAAAGATTCCACCCCAGGACTCAAAGGAATTCTAACTTGCTGATCTGCGATCGCTGCTAAATCTGCCGACAATCCAGCACCCTCATTTCCCAGTAAAATCAGGCTGGGTTTTCGCCAGTCTACTTCCCAATAAGTTAAAGTCGCATCGGGTAAGGTTGCCACTACCTGCATTCCTGCCTGCTGACTTTGTTGGACTGTCGCTTTTAAATCTTCGGTTACGGCTGTTGCTAGGCGAAACCATTGCCCTGCGGAAGCACGTAGAACTTTAGGACTATCTAAGTCTACACTATCTCCACTCACCCACAACCCTGATGCTCCGGCAGCGGCGGCTGTGCGGATTATCGTACCCAGGTTGCCGGGATCTTGCACCGTTTCTAAAGCTAGCACTAAACCAGTAAATGGTATTTGAGTTTGGCGAGCGCTTCTTTTTGCCGTTGCAACCACACCATCAGGTTGGACTGTGGTCGCGATCGCATCTAAGACTTCTTTGCTGACAATTTCGGCGCGATCGCATCTGCTACAAGCTTCTGACCACAGCGAAGGGTGATCTGCTTGCCAATCTGGGGTACAACATACTGTTTCTAGGGGGTAATTCACCGCACAAGCTTCTTCTAAGAGGTGCGTCCCTTCTAGTAAAAATAACTCCTGCTTGTGCCGCTCCTTGGTGGAGTGCAACTTGCGAATTTGCTTGACTAAGGAATTTTGTAAACTGGTCAACATTTTTTAGTAGTAAGTGCTGAGTAGTGAGTGCTGAGTTTTTCTTTCTCAGCACTCACTACTCAGCACTCAGCACTGGTTATGCGGAACCCGGGACTTGAACCCGGAAGCCTTGCGGCACTAGAACCTGAATCTAGCGCGTCTGCCATTCCGCCAGTTCCGCTGGCATTTTTGCTTATCGACAATTTCTTATTATTGCGTTATGGTTTTACATTTGTCAAGTAAAATTTTAATGCCTTGTTAAAAGGCTCAAACTGTAAACGAGTTTTTCAGGAGTTCGATCAAATAAAAATATTAACTCAACAGTAGAGCATTGATTTTTAGAGAACACTTAAGTTATTTTACTGAGTATTTTTTTTTGCTTAAAAATACTACTTATTCATTCTTTTTTTGAAAAATTTCAAAAAGCTCCAAATACTTGCTGCTGCTGATTTCCAGCCCGGATTATTTACCCAAAAAACAATTTTTTTATGCAAGACGTTGCCCTAAAACGTGGACATTTTGAATCTTTACTGTAGAATCAAAACCAACTTCAAACATATAAAATACGTATTACTTTTGGAGGTAGGCTTATTAATCCTTCTACCAGCTTACCAGATGCCAAAATTGCTCCAGAGGCAGACTCCTCAGTCTTGCAAATTTGGGGTGGGCATCCTTTGCGAGGTCACGTGAAAATTAGCGGGGCAAAAAATTCAGCATTGGTAATCATGGCTGGAGCCTTGCTGTGTCCCGGCGATTGTCGTATCCGCAATGTCCCCTTATTAGCGGACGTTGAGCGGATGGGTCAGGTGTTATCGGCCTTGGGTGTACAATTAACACGACAAGGCGACATTTTAGATATCAACGCCAGCGAGATTAAAACATCAAAAGCTCCCTACGAATTAGTTACCCAGTTGAGAGCGAGTTTTTTCGCCATTGGAGCCATTTTGGCAAGACTGGGAGTAGCACAGATGCCCTTACCAGGGGGTTGTGCGATTGGGGCAAGACCAGTTGACTTGCATGTTCGAGGACTGCAAGCAATGGGAGCGGAAGTACAAATTGAGCATGGCATTTGTAATGCCTACGTCCCTGGCAGTAGCCGGAGATTAAAAGGTGCGAAGATTTACTTAGACATTGCCAGCGTTGGAGCGACGGAAAATTTGATGATGGCGGCTACCCTAGCAGAGGGTGAAACAATCATCGAAAATGCTGCGAGAGAACCGGAAGTAGTCGATCTAGCTAACTTCTGTAACGCGATGGGAGCGAAGATTAAGGGCGCGGGGACTAGCAGAATTATTATCGAAGGAGTCCCCAAGTTGCATTCTGTTGACTACAGCATTATTCCCGATCGCATTGAGGCCGGGACGTTTTTGTTAGCAGCAGCAATTACCCGCTCAGAACTTATCCTCTCGCCAGTAGCTCCAGAACATCTCATCCCAGTGATTGCCAAGCTGCGAGATATTGGGGTGACAATAATTGAGGACAAGCCTGAACACTTGCATATTCTGCCAGCGGAAACCCTGAAGGCAACGGATATTGAAACTCAATACCATCCAGGTTTTCCCACAGATATGCAAGCGCCGTTTATGGCTTTGCTGACATTGGCAGAAGGCGACAGCGTAATTAACGAATCCGTCTTTGAAAATCGCTTGCGTCATGCCTCAGAGTTGAATCGCTTGGGGGCAGACATTCGTGTTAAAGGCAACGCTGCTTTCGTTCGGGGGGTACCAAAATTATCTGGTGCACCAGTCTTAGGTACAGACTTACGAGCATCAGCAGCGCTAGTCATAGCAGGACTGGCGGCAGAAGGGCAAACCACGATTCAAGGACTACAGCACCTCGATCGCGGCTATGATCGACTCGATATGAAATTGCAGGAGTTGGGGGCTAAAATCCTCCGCGTGGGCGAAACATCAGCAGATGCAGAAATCGCTCCCAGCATCAGTAGCCTGTCAAGTTGAAATTGATCGGTTGAAACTGGCGCAGGGACAAGGGAGATGAGGGAGACAAGGTAAAATTTTCTCCCTTACTCCACTATCTATACCCTGCGCTCTGCTGAATTCTTCTGATAGATAGAGGCTTTTAAGCTTTGTTCATATCTTTTTTTGATGAATTTTCAAGAAAAATCTGTGTTGGCTGTTACAATATTGTTAAGAAAAGTTGCCCGTTGCATTTTGGGAACGCGCAATTGGGTTCTAACTCTCTTGAGAAGACAACGCAAAAAAAACATTTTCTAGACCAGCTGTGGGAGGCTGGTCTTTTTGTATTTAAAGTACTCATGCATGGTTATCCAATAAATCACTATGAACACTTTGAGCATCTATTGGCAAAACTTTGGGTTTTCGAGACGCGATAAATCGCCCTCTCTACAAGTGTTTTGAGATATCAAGCCCAGCAAAAATACTGAGGTTTATTTGTCAGCCCACACACAAAATAAAAGACGCAAATTTATCCTTTGCGTCTTCTTTTAATATTTTAAAATTAGAAACTGAATGTGGTTCTCAATGCACCAATAACAACATCATCATTGCTGTTATTGTGATCTGGGGATGTTAACCAGATGACTCCTGGAGTAATGGTGATATTATCACTCAGTTGATATTGGTAGAAAGCCTCAAGATGATAGGACGTATCAGGATCACTAGCCAATCCTGCGATACTAGAGCTTGTCAATCTAGGTTCCACACCAGCAATAATACCGGCTAAACTTCCTTTTTTACCGAGATCAGGGAAGCCAAGGGTAACGGCATAGTTCCAAATATCAACCTCTCCACGGTTTCCAGTCAAGGTACGGCTGTTGGTATATCCAGCCCAACCACCCAAGACTATGTTATCAGTAATGCCGATGGATGCTTGAACACCGTAAGAATTACTAGAAAATCTGGAATCTAGTGTACCATCGGCATCTAAATCTAAGGGTGCGAGAGTTGCGGCATTGCTACCTGTGAGTAGTGGTTGGTTGTAGGAATTGATGTAAGTTAAACCGATAGAAATGCGATCGCTTGGTTTAACTGTCAACTGCGCCAGCGCACCATAAGCACCATTGAACAAACCATTATTAAGGGTAGGGTCATTCGCTGTACCACTCAAATACCCTAGACTTAGTGCCAATTTGTCACTGAACTCGTGCGTTACTCCCAACCCCGCGCCGCCTATTTGGCTATAAATAGGGTTGCGTGTACCAAAGGTAGACAAAGCACCAAAAGCACCATCACCGTCAAAGAGATTGACAGTGCTAGTAACATCGTCTGCTGCACCTCCATTAGCGATCGCGATAACCTGTGTTTTTTCGCCCAAAGGAAATCTGTAGAACAGTGCATCTATTGCAGCATTAGTAGTACCATCCTCGCCAGCAAAGAATAAGTTACCCTCTGGTGTACCAATATTCGGACTAAGAATATTATTAGCCTGGATTCTGGTAAACAGCGTATCTTGTCCTGTGAAGCTGGTGACAAATTCTACCCGCGCCCGTACTCCTAATGTTGTGTTCTCGTCTGTAATTTCTGCACCGTTGACTGTATTTCCTGACAAAACATCGCTAACGACAGCAACAACTTGTCCTTGCAGTTTGGTTGTGGTTGAGAACTGATTCGCCTCCAATTCGGCAGTGCGTACTTCTACTGCATCTACACGACCTCTAAGTGTCGCCAGTTCTGCCGAATAATCTTCTTGCAGCTTTTGTAATGTGGCTAAATCTTCTTTGTTAACTAAATCGCCTGTGGCTGTTGCAATTAGTTCGTTAACCCGATCAAGACAAGCATTCAAACCGGCAGCAAACTCATATCGCGTTAATGCCCGATTACCGCGATAAGTGCTATTTGGGTATCCTGCAATACAGCCATAGCGCTCAACTAACGACTGTAATGCTTGGAATGCCCAGTCAGTGGGTTGTACGTCAGAAAATTGAGATACGGAGGTAACTTGCCCCATTATCTGATCTGGCGCTATGTTCTGAGTTTTTGTGTCTGGATTGGCTAAAACTTGTGGTTGGTTGATTTCAGAATTGCTGGAAGTCTCACCTGCAAATGCAGCAGTATTCACAAATAGCATTACGCTACAAACTGCTGGACTAACTAGCAGATATTTACAGAATTTTTGCATTTTTTTCCTCACACCGATCTCCACTTCACACCTAAAACACGTTTAAAAAAACGCGTATTTCATGAAAATATTTCTCAGTAATTTTATCAGAACTAAGCAAACTTTTTAACAAAAAAAGTCAAGAAATCCTAATTATTCAGGGAAAACTAAATTGCAGAGGGCTGTACTGTCTGCAAAAGTTTTGTTGTTATTCATTACACAGGAAATCCAGAATGATATGATGTGCTTTGAATGAGAATGAGAATTATTATAGTATAAAATCAATAATCAGTCTCATTGTCAATAGGGATTGTGATAGAGGCAGAACAAGCATCCGTTTTGAGGGGAAAACACCGTGATGATGAATTACAGAGGACTTAGAACAGGCAGACAAAGAAGCAGCATCTTGTCTATAATTGCTCTGCTAATATTGTCAATGGCTAGCTGTAGCCAATCGAATCCGAATCAGGGAACAATTTCTGAACAGTCGCCACAAGCACAGGAAGCTGCTTCTACACCAACGGCGCAGTCGGGAAAAACTAAAGTAGTGGCGACATTTTTGCCGATATATTTGTTTACTAAGGCAGTAGCTGGAAACGTGGCAGATGTAGAAATTTTAGTGCCGCCAGGTACGGAGGTACATGAATACCAAGCGACACCACAAAATGTCAAAGCGATCGCTACTGCGAATGTGTTAGTAAAAAATGGTTTAGGTTTGGAGGAATTTCTGGAAAATACTATCAAAAATGCAGAAAATAAAAAACTAACTGAAATTGATGCTAGTAAAGGTATTAAACCTTTAAATGAAATTTCACCTGTTGTAAAAACAGCGAAAGAGGAAAAAGACCACGACCACAATCACAGCCACGCCCAAGGTAATCCGCACGTTTGGTTAGATCCAGTTTTGGCAAAACAGCAAGTAACAAATATTCGGGATGGATTAATTGCTGCTGATCCAGCGAACAAAGCTATTTATGAAACTAATGCTGCTGCTTATATTAAAGAATTAGAAATTTTGAACAGCGAATTCCAACAGACGTTGCAAAAAAATCCTAGTTGTACCTTTATTACCTTTCATGATGCGTTTCCATATTTAGCTCAACGCTATAAACTCAAGCAAGTTGCTGTGGTGCAAATTCCCGAAGATCAACTTTCACCAACGGATGTGCAAAATGCAGTTAATGCTGTGAAAAATTACAAAGTTAAAGCTTTATTTAGTGAACCAGGAGTAGATAACAAACTGCTAACCAGCCTATCCCAAGATTTAAATTTAACTTTGCAAACGCTGGATTCATTAGAAACTGGTGAAACAGATCCACAGCATTATTTCAAGGCGATGAAAGCTAACTTGCAAACTCTAGAAACGGCTTGTAAATAGGTTTGTCATTTGTCAGTTGTCCCTTGTCCTTTGCAAATGACCAATGACAAATGACCAATGACCAATGACAAATGACCAATGACAAATGACCAATGACAAATGACAAATGACAAATGACATTGCTATTTTGAAAGTAGAAGGATTAACTGTCTATCAAGGCAGCTATCTAGCTGTTCGAGATGTTTCCTTTGAATTATTGCCAGGAACAGATACAGCCATAGTTGGCCCCAATGGTGCTGGTAAAAGTACCCTGGTAAAAGCGGTTTTAGATTTGATACCTCGAAGTGCTGGTACGATTGAAATATTAGGTCGCCCAATTGCAAGACTGGGGCGTTTACGCCACTTGTTGGGCTATATGCCGCAAAATTTCATCTTTGACCGTAGTTTTCCCATTTCTGTTAGCGAATTAGTGGGATTGGGATGGACTAAGGAACGAAAAAAAGGGGATTTATTTTTTTCCAAGCTGTGGAGACAAGACCGAGAAAAATCAGCAGCAGTAACAGAAGCTTTACGGCGAACTGATGCTTATCATTTACAGCATCAAGCTATTGGTACTCTTAGCGGTGGTCAACTCAAGCGGGTTTTATTGGCTTATTGCTTGGTAATGCCTCGGAAACTGTTGGTACTAGATGAAGCCTTTGCTGGTGTTGATGTGCAAGGTGCAGCAGATTTTTACGCTTTGCTAAATGAATTAAAGCGAGAGGAAGGTTGGACAGTATTGCAAGTTTCCCACGATATTGATATGGTAAATCGCCATTGCGATCGCGTGCTTTGTCTGAACCAAAGCATTGTTTGTACTGGTAAACCAGAAATTGCCCTTTCACCGCAAAACCTGTTAGCAACCTACGGCCCTGGTTTCAGCCGCTATCAGCACCAACATTAAAATAATTCGTAATTCGTAGTTCGTAATTCGTAATTCAACTCACAGAATAAGTATGGATTATTTTTTCAATGATTGTCAGATAGCAAGACTAGCGATCGCCAGTAGTAATGATTTGCTAGAGTTATTACAACTTGCTTCGATACAGCGTGCGATCGTAGGTGCTGCGTTGATGGGCATACTTGGCGGGATGTTGGGTAGTTTTGTCACCTTACGCCAGTTATCCTTTTTCAGCCACGCGGTTGGTCATGCAGCATTGGTAGGTGTAGCGTTAGGTGTGCTGCTACAGGTAAATCCTACTTGGATGCTGTTACCCTTCACCTTAGTTTTTGGTGTTATTGTCCTCTACTTCATCGACAAAAGCGACTTAGCAAGCGATAGCGTACTTAGCATAGTGTTATCTGGAGCATTAGCGATCGGTTTAATTCTCACGAGTCTAATTAAAGGGTATCGTGGCAACTTGATGGCTGTGTTGTTTGGGGATATTTTAGCGATCGATACCACAGATTTGATTTTGACTCTGCTAGTACTTGTGGGAGGTAGCATATTTTTACTGTCAACCCTGCGACAGCAAATTTTATTGACCCTTAACCCCGATGTAGCGCAGGTTCAAGGCGTTCCCGTTCAATTGTACCGCTATGCTTTTGTGGTCTTGCTTTCACTCGCCGTTGCTGTAGCGATTAAAGCTGTTGGCGTTTTACTGGTAAACGCCTTTTTGGTTATTCCCGCTTCCACGGCCAAACTGATGAGTCACCACTTTAGGTACTTTCTAATCATGTCGGTGATTGTTGGTTCCATCAGCAGCATTGCTGGCATCATGGTGTCAGGTATTTTCAACCTTGCTTCTGGCCCAAGTATTGTTCTTGTCCAGTTTCTACTATTTGTAGCCGTTTTCATCTGGTTTAAGTTGAAATTGAAAGCCGCCTAAATATTTTTTTCTAAGGCCTTGCTATATTCTTTGATGTTTGCTACATTGATTAATCGTGGCTCACAAAAGCCCCAGCCGGGATAGCTCAGTTGGTAGAGCAGAGGACTGAAAATCCTCGTGTCACCGGTTCAAGTCCGGTTCCTGGCATACTTCACAGCAGTAAAAAACAACTTGCATAACGCATAAGCAAAAGAATTGCCTGCAAGTTGTTTTTAGCTGGAGTGGATAACGCTATTAGAATGCGTTCCTTCCCTACGCCCTCGGCAAGTTGAATTTACCTATAATCAAAGAAACCGAAGCCACCACGGTAATAGTCATGCTCTCAGAAAACCTTAAAGTCCTTGGGCTTCCAAGCACTGACGAACTAGCTTGCTCGGACGATATACCTGTGGATAACGAGGATCAAAATTTTCTGCCCAACATTCTACTTTTTCTATTAACCTCGATTTGGGCAACGCGCACCGATTGGTTCTTTGGCGTAGACATGGCAATCTACCACACGACAGGGGCTAATGCGAGAGTCCCCATAGTTCCAGATGGGTTTCTGAGTTTGGGAGTCGATCGCAAAAAAGGTGGTAAATCGCGTAGAAGTTACGCTGTCTGGGAAGAAAATGAGGTAGTACCGATACTAGCATTGGAGATGGTATCCCATTCCCCAGGAAGTGAATACGACGAAAAGTTAGAAATTTATCGGAAACTTGGCGTACTTTACTACATTATTTACAACCCCGAATATTGGCAACGCGATCAACACCAACCATTTGAAATTTACAAATTGGTAGATAAAAATTATCAATTACAAATTGGCGAACCCTATTGGATGCCAGAGGTTGGTTTAGGAATTGGACGACATCAAGGTGTTATTGGTGGAATTGGTCAGGAATTTCTATCTTGGTATGACGAACAAGGAAATCGGTATTTAACGGCAGAAGAAAAAGCAGAAAAGTTTGCACAGCATTTACGTTCTCTTGGTATCGACCCCGATAATTTACCCAGCAATCCGTAAATTAGGTTTGCTTCAAGCTAAAAAGCGGGAAGTTGTTAAGTAGTTGAAATCTTGTTAACCTTTATGCTTAAAATTGCACAAGAGGTTTATTTGGCATCTACTGACAGCTAAAGTTAACCCTTTGCAGGACTCCCCCAAGCAATGCTGACTGAAATTTTACCTTTCCGTTTTGAGTTAGACACGATCGCGATCGCAGGAGCGAGTTTGTGGTCATTGGCGCTATATCTAGGTTTTTCCCCAGTTAATGAATGGGTAATCGAGCAACTCAACCGCTGGTTTAACTTTGCCGAGCGATCGCTTTATACTAGTCAATCAGAATTTGAAAAGACTCGTAAAGCCAGAGAATCTCAAAATGCTTTCTACGCTTCTCTGTTCAGTATCGTGCCTTTTTTAGTAGTTGGTGCTTTATGTAACTGGGGTCTGGAAATTAGTTTAGGTGAGAGTTGGGGAATTAGTACAGGTATATTAGCTTGTATGGGCGCTGGCATTTATGAACTTGGGCGCAGGGATGGAGAATCTTCGGATTAAAAATAAAATTATGAAAAAACTTTCAATGAGCTTGGCATTAGTGTCAGCAAGTATTTGTACAGTACTATCTATCTCTGCTTTGTCAAATGCTTTGTCAGATCGTTGCTCACTTCAAAATCAACTCAGCATCCTTCCGCCCGAAATCTTCAACAAAATCTTTCCAGAAGAAGTTAATCGGTTGAGCATATTTCAAAAGCGTCCGCTAACTTCAGCTTCGGAAAAGGAAATTAAGCAAGCTGCTGTAAACTATACTCTTGCCCACTCTTGCCGATTTAAGATACTCAGCGGCATACCTGAAGCAATATTTGCCCGTCCAATCAAAGCTGCTGAAATTCCTTCTACTGGTTTTGGTGAGTTTGATTTTATGGGTAAAGAACCGCCATTGATGTTAGTAGTAGTCAAAGGAAACTTTGACATTAAGCTAATCGTCACTTAAGTTGCATAATAAGAAGATGAAGCCGTTTAAAAGCGACGATGCCGCCCCCAGCCAAGAACTTTTTAACGCCAGAACAAGTTAGCTCCTTACAGCAAGCTCTAAAAGAGAGCGACAAACCACACGTCAGGGAAAGAATTTTAATTATTCTGCTACAGAATGATGGGAAACCGCAACATGAAATTGCTAAATTTTTAGGCTGTTCGCACAGAACAGTGGCATATTGGTGTATGCATGGTGATCCAGATGAGCTAGAAACTCTACATAATAAAAGAGAGTATGAACATTATCGAAAAGCGACTCCTGAATATATTGAACTGTTATTAAAAACTGTTGACCAAGAACCATCAGATTTAGGCTACGACTTCGGCAGATGGACGGCAGAAAGATTAGCCACATATTTAACAAAAGAAACAGGAATTGATTTAAGTAGCTCTCAGGTTAGGAGGATATTAAAGAGAAAAAAGTATAGTTATATCTGGGCTAAATATGACCTAGAAGATAAACAAAATCCTATTGAAAGAGCGAAGTTTAAAGAGAAACTTACTCAATATTTATCAATAGCGCGAGAGCAACCAGAGCGTTTACAGGTATGGTTTTGGGACGAGAGCGGTTTTAGTTTACGCGTGATTCGTCGCAAGGGTTGGGGTAAAAAAGGAAAACGCAAGAATGTTCCAGGTCAACGGCGTTGTGGTCGAGTAAATGTAATGGGGGCAATCAGAGAACTAGACCGAAAACGAGTATGCTTTTTTGTTAAAAAAGGGAACGCAGATATTTTTTATGAGCAATTACAACAATTAAATGAATTAATTAAGCAAGAATGGGTAAGCAAAGGAAACCTTGGTGAGGATTTTGCGAAATATGGGCCAAAGATTATTTTAATTTTAGATAATGCTAGTTTTCATAAACGCAAAGATGTTCTAGCTAAAATATCTGAAGAATTCCCAAATTTTGTTCTAGAGTTCTTGCCCGCTTACAGCCCTGATTACAACATTATCGAGTTAGTCTGGCATTCATGTAAAGAATATATTGCTCATCGGTTATTTAAATCAGTAGATGAATTAAAATCACTGCTAGATAAGCTGTTGAATCAAGGCGAGTTAGTGATTAGGTGGCATCGGAATATAAAACATAAAGGTAATTTCAGCTATGTTGCAGCTTAAATGCTGATTAGCTTAGCGGTTCTACTTCTGGCGGCTTTCAATCTTCAAATCCTCGTCGTTCAACAAAGTATACTGCTTATATTTTTGACCTCCAGGCTGGTACACCAATTTTTTCAGCAACTGGATTGGCAGGAGAATACTTCCGCAATGCCCTTAATGACTCAACGGTGCCAGATGATTTAGAATCTGTTGGTCTTTAATCAATACTGCTTGGGTAAAGCATTTTGAACTCGGAATTGGGTTTGGGGAAAAGGTTAAAGGGTAAAGGTTAAAGGTTTTTTCTTTCCTCTTTCCCCTTACCCTTTTCCCCTTAACCGACAAGTATTGGGTCTTTAATTGTTACGCAATTTCCTCACCAACAATCTGTGCTATCTTCTGGGCTGCACCGCTTTCACCGCGAATATTACGGAGTTTAGCGCGGATATCATCCAATTTTTCTGGATGGGCTAATAAATCTAAAACCATTTCCCCAATTTCTTGCGGTTGAACTTTACCCATAAGTTCTGGAACTATCTCTTCCTGTGCCCAGATATTTGGCCATGCTAATAAACCTTTGCGTCTCACAAATCTTAGGAATAGCCAATTAATTACGTTGGCAAAAGGCGTACCTACACCTGGCAGATTTGCCAACAACCCAGGTAAACCATCCCAAGAACGCATGGCGTCAAGTTGCTGCGTTGGCAGCAAAACAATCATTGGTATTGCTAAAGCACCAAGTTCGGCAGTGTTTGCCCCCACCGTAGTTAAGCAGATGCAGCACTGCGACAATAAGTGATATGCAGGGTTTTCTTGCCACAGTTCCACAGTTAAGCCCGTTGTTGTTTTAAGCAATGCCTTACCTTTACCGTCCTCTGGGACAATTAAGGAAGCACCGCCAAAGCCAAAGATTTCAGCAATAGAGTTATTTTTGAGATCGGCAAAACTAGCTAAAGTTTGTAAATCCAGAGTTGGGGCTACAGGAATCACAAATCTGGTTTGCGGTCTTTTTGCATAAATGTATTCGGCAATGCTTAGAGTTAATGGCACTCCTTGGGATAATTTTGCTGCTTTTGATCCAGGGAGTAAACCAATCAATTCAATCTCTTGTCCTTCCTTGTGGGAAGTAGCTGACGTGTCTATATTATTAGTCATTTGTCCTTTGTCGTTTGCTAAGGACAAATTACTAATGACTAATGACTCTTGACTACTAGCTTCTAGCATCAAATCTCCGACGACAGTGAATTTGTGGGCATATTTTGCTGGGACTTTGGCTGAAACTTTGGGTTTCATCACACCAAAGCGATCAATCCAGTTATGCCACCTGGCTTCCCATTCGGCGTAAACCACTGTGCGATATCCGAGTTTTTTACCTATGAGTACGGGAAAAATTTGATCGCCACCGAGGAAAACAACTACACCGCGACTTCTCCAGTCCCAATTTTCAAATGTTTTGCCCCAAAGCAAAAATTGCCAAAAATGCTCTGCTCTTTGTACTCTATCGACTTCTGGGTAAGAAAGAGCGATCGCAGCTTCTTTTCCACTGGCATTTGAGCAAGGTGACAATACCACAGAAATCCTCACTACAGAAGGATCATCCCCTAGTTCTTGCCGCAATGCCTTTACTACTGGACGCACCCAGGTTGTTACCTCACCTGGGCCATTTGATAGGATAAGAATATCTACTTCAGTCATTAGTTAATGGTCAAGAGTTATACCAATTCTGTATGAAGATGCACATCATAATACCCCCCTGTAGTCCCCCCTTGGCAAGGGGGGACGGCGATAGCCGGGGGGTGAATATATGCAGCTTCACAAGGAAACGGTATTAGGGGGCATTATTTACATACGTTGAATTTATTTCGCAATCCACGCAGCCTGAAAAAAGTCATGCTCACAAAACATAGCATAACGATAGGTTGAATATACAACAGGATTGGTAGTGGCATAATTGTCAACTAAATTTTCTAATTGTTGTGTTAGTGGTTGAAAGTCTGCGCTGCTGTAAGTGCGAATCCAGTCTGCATATTGATGATTAGGAATGCCATTACAAGCCAACTTTTCTCCCAAAAAGGCATACAAACGCATACAGGGAGACATCGCCGCAGCAGTTAAGCCCACATCTCCACCCCAAGCAGTTGCTAATAAAAAATCAGTATAGCGGCGGGTAGCAGATTGTGGTTCTACAGAATGCAAATTGACTCCCCACTGGGAAGCATAGCCACTATGCAACCGCAGTTCTTCTAAAACACCGCTAGCTAAGTTATGAAATGTAGTGAAGCCTAACCAGTCTGGTGCTTTAGCTGCGGCAATACTGTACGCACGGGCAAAAGCTTCTAAAAAAAAAGCATCTTGCCCTACGTAGTAAGCAAATTTCACTTGCTCAAGAGTACCATCGCCAATACCTTGAACGAAAGGATGCTCTAGGCAAGCTTGGGCTAAGTCTTGATTTGCTGCCCATAATTCCTTAGATAAAGTCATTTGTTATTTGTCATTTGTCATCTGTATATTATCCCTCTGTTCTTTTAACGAACTTTGGGGGTTTAAGTCCCCAGCAAGACAGGCAGCCCGTTTTGGGTCGGGGTCTAAATCCCCGGACGCTCTCTACGAGACGCTAAAAGCGAACGCGGACTCACTAACGCAAAAGGTAATTGCGAATTGCGAATTGCGAATTGTTTTAACTCTCCCCCTTAAAAAAAAGTACTTAAAAAGGGAAGAACTGGAGCAAGACTGAGCCAAGACTTCCCAAAAAGTCAACAAAACTGGGTTTACCAGCGCTTACCTTTTCATTGACGGGTGTTTGCAGTTCTTTAATAAAAGCTTGGGCTGTTAGCGTTCCAGGATTGTTGTTTTGGGATGTAAACAATTTTTCAGCAACTTGGGCGTCTTGAAATGCACCTTGTCTATCTAGTATTTGGTAACGGGCGACACCACGAGCTAAATAAGCACCCGCATATTCTGGTTTAATAGCGATCGCTTGATTAAAATAACTAATTGCTTGCTGTTGGTTGCCTTTTTGTGCTTCTGCTACACCCCAAGCATAAAATTCTTCTGGTGAAGCAATTTGTGATGGTATACCAACTGCACCTTGGAAGTTAGCACCATTTAGGTAAGCACCAGTCAGTTCTACATTTGCTAGATAGGTATTTCTCAAATCAGCACCCGTCAAATTTGCCCCACTAAATTTAGCTTCGCTCAAGTTAACACCAAATAAACTAGCGCCACTCAAGTTTGCACCCCGCAAATCTGCACCGCTCAAGTTTGCACGGCTCAAGTTTGCACCTGTGAGATTAGCACCACTCAAATTCGCTCCAGATAAGTCAGCCATCACTAAACCTGCGCTAGTCAAATCACAGTTTTGACATTGTTTAGTTGCCAACAACTGTCTAATATGTTCAGAATTTGCTGCTTGTACGCTGGTTGTCAAACTAATCGTGGTTAAAAATGCAGCTACACCTAGAATGTGGTTTTTCATATTTATGTAATATTTCTTACTCAATACCAAGACTAACTGAGATGGATTTATACCTCAGCATTATGATATGAGCAATCTTAACAATTTGACCTCTGTAGTTACCTATATTACTTATAAATTTGGGTATAACAGTTAACGGTTGGGTTTGATACCAGTGTTTGCCATTTACTATCTTCTGTTGCATTTGCAACGCGATCGCATTTCTCTATTTTATAAACAAGCGATCAATGTCAAGCAAAATGACGTGTCTCCACAATAGTCATTTGCTTTTGTATGCTCCGATTTTAAATAAATATGAGACTATAGAAACATTAAAGCAGTCAGAAAAACGTGAGTCAGCAAGACAAACTCTTAGACAAAATTCTCTCTGGGACTTCTGATACAGACATCCCTTTTGCCCAACTGTGGCAACTTTTATATACACTAGGCTTTGATGAACGGATTCGTGGCGATCATCGTATTTTTATCAAAGCCGATGTTGAGGAAATATTGAACCTGCAACATAAAAGAGGTAAAGCCAAAAGCTATCAAATTAAACAAGTTCGGGCAGTAATTCTCAAGTATAAACTAGGAAGTAAAAATGATGTTTCGCTATGAAATCATTCTCTACTGGAGTGAATTAGATCAAGCCTTTATTGCTGAAGTACCAGAATTATCAGGCTGTGCTGCTGATGGTGATACTTATCAAGAAGCTCTGCATAATGTAGAATTAGTTATGCAGGAATGGATAGAAACGGCTAAGGATTTAGGGCGTCCAGTTCCTCAGCCTAGACCGCGTTTAATGTACATTTAATTTATCCAAAATCCTACTGCCATAATAATACCCATATAGCAATCGGATAGCGAAGCGGTAGCGAGTCTTGTCTACGACACGCTACGTGAATGAGCGTCTTTGATTTCTGAATCACTCGTAGAGGTAAGGGACTGGGGACTGGGAAGAAGGAATAAAGGTGTACTGAGTTTTGTTCAAAAATCAAATATGAGTCCTATAGCATTCCTAAATTATTCATGAAAAGTTAGATACCCAACTTATTTGATAACTTGGGTATCTGAACAGCGCAAAATATAATTGAAAAGGTTAGTTACTAGCAACCTTACAAATTACCATAATATGTGATTTGTATTTGTTAGTACTATATTGAAGAAGTTGTAATCCAGAACGTTCTAGTTCTTGTAAAAGTGTAGGCATTTCATGCTTATGATGTCGCCAAATAGTAATTTCTTCACCTTCTGAGATTTCAATCTTTTTATCTATCCCCATCTGATTAAAATTTATTGTGTAATCATGATGTAGTTTTATATTAGCGATTATACTATCTGTTTTTAAATCATACTTCCTCACTAATTCACAATCTTCAGATTTAATCCCAATCTTGTTTTTAACCCATCCATAAATTTCTTCTACATGATACTTGCAACCACCTCTCACGTTTCCATCCCATCTAGAGTTAGAGCCAATTTCATTAGTGAATACTAGAAAATCGTTCTCCCCCATGCTATCTCTAAAGTTTTTGAATACCTTGTCTCTATTTTGATGATTACCAATAGTAACCCCTAAGTGAAAAAATATTTTTGCTGTGTCATCAATTTCAAGGTTAGCTTTATTTTGGAATAAAGTTTTGGGTACGCAACTATTTTCGATGTCAATTGTGGAACTGATAAAATCGACGAAAGGAAACCATTTTTTGAAATTTTTTCTAGATAAATTAAGCAATTCATCGCTAATATCCAATGCGATATATTTATTGATTTTTGCTAATTTATTAAGTCTTTGAATAAATTTTTTAACCGGATATGAATTTCCTGCACCTACATCTACAATATTGACTTTTTTACCATTTTGAATATTGTCATTCAAGTATTTAAAGTTATTCTTTAAAAGTTCAATTTCTACATTTGATGTTCGATACCATGTAGGAATAAGATATTTGAGATAAAACTCATTCCAGATTTGTGCGCCTCTACCTTTATAAGAATACTTTAGAGGTATTTCTCGCCTAATTTCTAATGCATCAATTATCCCTAAAACTTCTTCTTCAGAAAAAAGAGAGTAGAATTCGTAACTTGGCTCGGCTGTGCGGCTGATAGCAGTTGAGATATCCGAGGGAAGTGGGGAATTGCTATGAAAATTTTGAGCCATTATTCTTGTTCTTTGGTTTTCTTAGGTATTTAAAATTAGCCGCAATGCTTGCCAAAGAGGTATTTTCCCATACCGTTGTCCCAAAATTTGGAATTTCCATTACAAATAGATTCCAATACTACTCGGTTAAGCATTTTGAACCCAAAGTTTGGTTTTGGGTAAGGGTTAAAGGGTAAGGGTTAAAGGTTTTTAATTTCCCTTTCCCCTTTCCCCTTTCCCCTTTCCCCCTTCCCCTTCCCCTTCCCCTTAACCGACAAGTATTGAAATAGATCCCACATTCCCCACTCTCAACTGGTCAATGTGGTTTTTTACAATCAAAATACGAGATAATTCTCCAAAGATACAGGGGTGAATTCCAGTGGTTCAGCAACCAGAACTCCAGGAAACTTCGTCGATACAGTCAATCCAGCGCGTGCTTAAGAGTTTAAGCACTTACCGATGGACTTCGCTAGGAGCATTGGTTAGCCTGTTGCTGTTGACGATCGCAAACGCAGTTACTCCACAACTATTTCGGTGGGGAATTGATCAGGGCATCATCAAACAAAACCTTCAAATTGTGCTATACAGCGCCGCCTGGATGGTACTCGCCGCGATCGCTCGTGGTGTATTTAACTTTGGACAAAGCTATTTAGCAGAAGCAGTGTCTCAGGGTGTAGCTTATGACCTGCGAAACAAAATTTTCAGCAAGATTCAAAATCTCAGTTTCAGTTATCATGACCAGGCGCAGACTTCCCAACTGCTAACCCGTGTTACCAGCGACATTGAGCAGATCCGTACCTTCGTTGGCACTAGCTTAATTCAGGTCATCGGTTCAATTGTGACATTGGTGACTATTTCGGTAGTTTTGCTGGTGATGAACTGGCAATTAGCGCTGATTACCCTGACGGTAGTACCCCTAGCCGGATGGTTAATGGCGCGATTCATCAACCGAAATAACAAACTTTTTCGGCAGGTACAAGAGCAACTGAGTAACCTCAATGCTGTATTGCAAGAGAACTTACTCGGAATTCGGGTAGTGAAAGCCTTTGTGCGGGAATCAACTGAAAGGTCGCGTTACACAACACTGAATGATGGCCTAGTCAAGGCAAACATGAAAACCATTAGTGCCATCCGTGATACCTTCCCCGTGATCTTTTTACTGAGTAATTTAGTAACACTGGCAGTTTTTGGCTACGGGGGAGCGCAGGTAATTGGGAATAGATTTTCCATTGGCGAACTGGTGGCGTTTAATTCATACCTAGCGTTGATTCTCCAACCAATTTTGTTAATTGGATTTGCTGCACCTGCGATCGCTCAATCAGCGGCTTCCGCCGAACGAGTCTATGAAGTTGTAGATGCAGAGGTAGAAATTCGCGATCGCCCCGGCGCTGTCCCATTTGACACCTGCGTTGGTAGAATCACCTTTGAAAATGTTTCCTTTCGCTATCCAGGAGCAACAACCGAAACTCTCAAAGAAGTTTCCTTTGAAACCAAGCCCAAAGAGCTAATCGCCGTTTTAGGGATGACTGGTTCCGGGAAAAGCACAATTATGAACTTGCTAGCCCGCTTTTATGATGTCACAGGGGGAGCAGTTCGCATTGACGGACGAGATGTAAAAGATTTTACGCTCAAAAGTCTGCGATCGCGTATTGGTATTGTATTTCAGGAAACCACCCTCTTCTCTGGCACAATCCGCGAAAATATTGCCTACGCCAAACCCGATGCAACCTTAGAAGAGGTAATTGAAGTTGCCAAAACCGCACAAATGCACGATTTTATTAGTGGTTTACCCGATGGCTACGAGACGATTGTGGGAGAACGGGGCGTGGGCTTATCTGGTGGACAAAAACAAAGAATTGCGATCGCTCGTACCTTACTAACTGATTACAGCATTCTGATTTTAGACGATAGTACCTCAGCAGTGGATGCCAAAACTGCTGCCCAGATTCAAGCCGAACTAGATGGCTTAATGCGCCAGAAAGCTTGTACAACTTTTGTAGTAGCTCAACGCATTAGCACCGTCAAGAATGCCGATCGCATTTTTCTGATAGACAAAGGACGATTGGTAGCACAAGGCACTCACGAAGAATTGATGCAAACCAGCCCACTCTACGGGGTGATTTTAGAATCTCAAGTAAAACCAAAGGAGAAAAATAATCCTCAATTAGCATAATTAATTTTGCTCACACTCTTCTAAATAAGTCGGTAGAAATAAACCAAGTTATGTTGTCAAAGGTAAATAGACTTAAAACCCTTATCAATAACCAATGACAAATGACAAATGACAAATGACAAATGTCAAATGTCAAATGACAAATGACAAATGACAAATGACAAATGACAAATGACAAATGACAAATGACAGCCCCCAATAGTTAGCTTTAATCGCACCGACTTAACTTAATAAAGACTTTTAATCCCAAATCCCAAATCTAAAATCCAAAATTTTTATGAGAGGCACTATTCCCGTTGTTGCATCTGAGGAAAACGCGAGTCAGCAACTCTCTACCCTGCGGCGCTTTTTGCAATACGTGCTACTCTATCGCAAAGAAATTCCCATAGCCCTGACTTTAGTATTGATTGGTGCTATGACCCAGGCAATTGGGCCATTTTTCCTCGGCTGGTCGATTGATCGTCTAATTGCACAAGGTAATTTGCAAGGACTGCTGCTGTTATTAGGGCTACTTGGACTAAACTACGGACTTGGTGTATTAGCAATCCGGGGTCAAATCATTCGAGTCGGTTGGATTATGCAGCGATTGCTGGCTCAACTGAGGCAAGATATTTTCATTAAAATTCAAAGTTTGCCACTTAGCTTTTTTGATCGCAGTGAAGCGGGCGATTTAATGAGCCGTCTGCTGAATGATGTCAATACCGTGAATCAGGCATTTGGACTGACGATCGCCCAAATGCTAGGCAACACTTTCAGTTTGATCGGTATAATCATTGCGATGCTCTCAATCAACCTGCAACTGGGTTTGTTGAGCAACCTGGTTGTGCCACTGATGATTTTTACCACAAGCTTATTTGCACGTTGGGCGAGAGCCAGATTTCGCATTACTCGACAAACCATTGGGGAACTTTCCGCCAAGTTAGAAGAAGATATTGGCAGCGTGCGAGAAGCGCAGGCATTTAATCGTGTACAGACGAACATCGCAGAATTTGATGTTCTCAACGCCGCCAATCGTGATGCCAACGTCGAGGCTGTGGCAATTACTTCAGCCTTTTTGCCCTCCATCGATTTTCTCAACACACTAGCAACCGCAGGTGTGCTGGCTTATGGTGGCTATCTCGCAGTTACAGAAGCAGCAACAGTGGGTGTAGTGACATCCTTTTTACTTTACGTCCAGCAGTTCTTCCGCCCTATCCAAATTCTCAGCCAGTTTTACACCCAAGCTCAATCTGCCTTTGCCGGATTAGAGCGAATCTTTTTATTACTAGATGAGCCGTCAGAACTCAAAGACGCACCCGATGCGACAGAAATGCCGCCTATTCAAGGTGAGGTGACATTTGAGAATGTCAAGTTTGGCTACAACCCAGATCAACTGGTTCTCAAAGGAGTGAATTTGCACGCCTATCCAGGGCAGATGGTTGCGTTAGTCGGGCCAACCGGTTCGGGAAAAAGTACAATCATTAACTTGATTTTGCGCTTTTATGATGTATCTGGCGGTGCAGTGAAAATTGATAATATTGATGTGCGTAGTGTTACTCAAGCAAGTCTGCGGCGTCAAATCGGCATCGTCCTGCAAGACAATATTCTGTTTAGTGGTACTGTTGCTGAAAACATTGCCTTTGGCGCTCCTTACGCCACCCAAGCGGATATCGAAGCGGCTGCACAACTGGCAAATGTGCATGAGTTCATTACCTCATTGCCACAAGGCTATACAACTCAATTGGGTGAACGGGGAGCGCCCCTGAGTCAGGGACAGCGACAACTAATCAGTATTGCTCGTGCGGTGTTAATTAACCCGCGAATTCTGATTCTTGATGAAGCCACCAGCAGCATTGACACACGTACTGAAGCGCTAGTACAAAGTGCGATCGCCCGCTTGCTCCAAGGTCGTACCAGTTTTGTAATTGCCCATCGTCTCAGTACAGTTACTCAGGCAGATCAGGTATTAGTAATTCAGCAGGGACAAATTGTAGAGCAAGGTACTCACACTGAACTTGTCAATCAGCAGGGTGTTTATGCCAACCTCTATGCCCTTCAACTAGGTGCAGCAGACACAATGGTTCTTCAAAACGAAAAGTAAAATATATATAGCTCAAATTTATTAATTGCCAGCCAAGGAATGAAGCTACCTAACCTCGATTCGGAAACTATCAATCGCATCATTGAAATGGCATGGGAAGATAGAACATCTTTTGATGCCATTGAGGCTCAGTTTGGGCTTCTGGAGAAACAGGTAATCGCCCTAATGAGGCGTGAAATGAAGGAATCTAGTTTCAAGATGTGGCGAGAGCGAGTTACCAAACGCAATACAAAGCATTTATCTAAGCGAGAATTTATTGCAGGTCGGTTTAAATCGCACAATCAAAAAACGTAAGTAATTGGGTAAAAACTACCAAATTCAGAAGCAAAATGACGAAAGTTACACTCTACATTGCAGCTAGTTTGGATGGCTACATTGCTCGCAGCGATGGCGGAATTGATTGGCTATCAATCCTTGATATAGAAGGGGAAGACTATGGTTACACTGATTTCTACGAATCGATTGATGCGATCGTATTAGGCAGCAAAACCTATGAAGTAGGGCTTGGTTTTGATAAATGGCCTTATCCAGAAAAAAAATCCTTCGTTTTCACTCAGCGCCATCTCAAATCTGACCGCGAAGACGTTGTATTTGTTTCTGACACAGTACAACAGGCGTTAGCAAATATAGAGGCTCAAGGCTTAGAAAACATCTGGCTAGTTGGTGGCGGAGCATTAATCAATTCGTTTCTTCAACACAATTTAATTGACGAATATATTATTTCAATTATTCCAACTATCTTAGGTGGCGGCATACAACTTTTCCCACCACCTACCCCTGAAGAAAAATTGGAGTTGATTCACTCAAAACAATATCCAAGTGGTTTACTTCAAGCACACTATAAGTCAATACGCTTGGGTTAGCGTCAAAAACCATAAACTGCAATACGCTTGGGTTTAGTTCATAAACCCAAGCGTATTGCAAGGCGAAAAAGAAAAGGTTAAAAATCCATACAGTTCAGAATGAGCAACAAAAAACTTGTAGAGACGGCGATTCATCGCGTCTTCAAAAACAAATTATCTACACCAGTAACCTTAACTGAACCGTATTGGGTTAAAAATTTATAATTTTGCTTCAATTGGTGAGAAGTCCGATGCTCGGAAGCCGACGTTCGGAACTTCGGGTAATTTGAACTCCACCTAAAACGTCACTGTTAATTAAGAATTACGAATTCAGTTTAAACAACCTCAAGAAGTTTCTGAACAGCCTCGCTAAACTGCTCATAAGGAGAAACTCCCACAATAGTTTCTGCTAAAATGCCATCTTTGAAAATTAAAACTGCTGGAATGCTGCGAAGACCGAATTTTTTGAAAATCGGCTTGTTGCTGTCAACATCTACTTTCACAACTTTAGCGCGACCTTTGTATTCCTCGGCAAGTTGATCCATTAACGGACTGATTAGGCGACAGGGGCCACACCAAGTAGCAGTAAAATCAACAACAACAACTTTCTCTTCACTTCCATTTAAAACAACATCAAATTCACTTTCTTCAACGTAAGCAACTATGTGAGTATCAGTAGACATTTTTTAATTCCTTTAGTATCAAACTAAAATTTCAGCAAAGGACTAACTATATAAACTATACTCCCTTCTGAGTATCAGATTCACCAGTCACCTACATTGGGAAACCCCCGCAACTGAGTTTTACTGAGTAGCGTATATTTAATAACACACATTCCTTGTACGTAAAATGTGATCAAAATGTAACTTACCATTAAGACTACTTCAGTGCGTTAGGTTCCGAACGAGTAATAAAGATTAAATCACGAGATATTTAAAAAGTGAGAAAACTGTGGAATAATACACAGGTGGTAAATTTAATTTCATTCCATAGATTGATAATAAATGTAAAACTATGATTACTCAACATTACAATTCAATTCATCTTGAAAACAACTTGCTTAAACAAATCAAAATTAAAGAAAATCAGCTAAAAATTGCACAAGAATCTAATATGCTCTATGTGGTAGAAGCATTACAGGATGAATTATTAGAGTTACAACACCAATTGTCAGAGCCTCAAGACATTGAGGTTCAGGCATTGATGAGTTTGCTAGACGATTAAGATTGTAAATTTGTGTTGCAAAGTTTATTGAAAACAAAAAACTCTGTTATGTGGAAGCAGAGCATAGTGATTGTGATATCTGTGGGTGTATTTTAGGTGCTATGGCTCAAGAATTAATGACAAAAAGTAGATATCTAAAGTGTCATAGTAAAGATGATGATTTTTACTTTAGATAAGATTTTAGGGTTTTTGCTGAGTATCTGGTCTTTTTATCTGAGGTACTGAATCAATCTTAAGAATAGGTTTAATTGAGCGCAGTTGTCTTTGCCTAAGAATTTGAATTTCTCTCTCAATTGAATCTTTTCCTTGCCTAAAAAAGTCTTGAGAGTTATGTGGAACCAAGTCACGAGATAAATTTTGAGCTTGTGTTGGAGTCAAACGAGGAAGGGCTTGTTCAGCATTGGCAGGAGTCTGTACAGCCAAGAAAAAAGCTGTTGAAACCACCAAGGGTTTTATTTTTATACATCCGGCAAATATTAGGTTTAACATGATTGATACATCAGTTGTGTGAATGCTGATTCAAACCATTTTATTTTGGTCTGATTATAAGCAAAGTACACTTATTGGGTTGCTAATTACCTCCTACAAATGGATGAATTAATCTTGAAATTTTTGATGGATGTTAAGAGCAAGAGAATTGTGCTGGATGTAAAAAATGTACTATTCAGTAGCTAATGGGATTTTCGCCTTTTGAAACACCTGCTCAATAGTAAATTGCAGTCCTTCAAATAAAGAATCTGTGAGTAGTTCTTCTCCCATATAAGTTTGTGGTGCTGCATCTGGATAAAAAACAGTAATGCTTCTAGCTTTACTATCTAATACCCATACCCGCAGCACCTTAGCATCCAAATAGTCTTTGGCTTTAGCCGCCATTTGTCCAAAGGTTTGCCCTGGGGAAATAATCTCAATCACCAAATCAGGAGGAACAGAACATATTCCTTCTTGCTCCCAATCAAGGGGTAAACGTTCATTAGAAATATATAAAATATCAGGTATTGGCATCCAATCTCGTCCTCGACGAGTTAATGCGATAGCTAATTCTGGGCAAACTTCTCCTTTCCCCTCACAGCATTGCTCAATTAAATTGAGAAGGGCGCGGGTAAGTTTAGAGTGGAATTTTTTTGGTGACATTTTAGGAATTACTTGACCATCAACAAGTTCGTAGGTGATATCTCCCTCGCCTGGTGGAAGATTCAAGAACTCTTGCAAAGTTAATTGATTTTTGGCTTGGAGTATCATGGCTCATTAATTCGTAATTGAAGGACAGAGCAACTAACTTTTATTCTGACTCCTAAATTCTGACTCCTGAATTCTTCTTCAAATTGTTTACATTCCTCGCAATACTTGCCGAATAATATCCGATGGGACTTCATCGGTAACTGTTACTACACCAATCTCTGTTGGTAAAACAAACCGCACTTTCCCGGCTTGGACTTTCTTATCTAATTGCAACGCCTCAATAATTGCTTCAATATCTACCCCAGTTGGTAATTGAGTTGGTAAACCCGTTTTTTGAATTAAAGCATTTTGACGTTCTGTGTCTTCTTTTTGCCACAGTCCTAAATCCACAGCAATTTGACCAGCTGCTACCATACCAATGGCTACCGCTTCACCATGATTTACTAGACGATAACCAGTCAAACTTTCCACTGCATGACCGATGGTATGTCCATAGTTGAGAATCGCCCGTAATCCGCCTTCTTTCTCATCTTTGCTAACAACATCAGCTTTAGCTTGACAAGAACGCGTTAATATGGTGTGTATCAGTTCAGGTTTTACATAGCGGAGTTGGTCGAGACGTTTACTTGCTTCCAACTGGGCAAACAATTCGGCATCCCAAATCACACCGTACTTAATAACTTCTGCCATTCCCGCCCGAAACTCACGCATAGGTAAAGTTTTTAACACATCTGGGTCAATCAAAACTAAACGCGGTTGGTGGAATGCCCCAATTAAGTTTTTACCGTGGGGATGATTCACGCCAGTTTTGCCACCAATTGCCGAATCCACCATCGCCAATAGAGAAGTAGGTACTTGGACAACATTAATACCGCGCAACCAAGTTGCAGCTGCAAAGCCAGTCATATCACCAATTACACCTCCGCCTAAAGCCACCATAGTAGAAGAACGTTCTAGGCGGTTTTCCAAGGCGATATCGTAGAGTTTTTGGATAGAATTGAGGGTTTTGTAGCGTTCACCAGGTGGTAAAGTGCAGCTAGCAACTTCAAATCCGGCAGATGTTAGAGATGCGATCGCTCTTTCGCCAAAATGTTTAAAAATCGTCGGATTAGAAACCAGCAGTACCTTCTTGCCTAGCTTGAGACTGGCCATCTGTTGACCTAGTTGATCTAAACTCGAAGGTGCGTTAGCGTAGCTCGACGTTCGCGTAGCGTCTCGTTCGCGCAGCGTTTCCGGCAGGAGAAGAGAAGCGATCGCAATCTCATAAGACTGCTCTGGTAAATTTACATTAATTACAGAAGTCATTGCCCAACCCCAAACAAGCGCTCGTGGGCTGTATTGTATCGCAATCTCGGAAATGGGCATAGGGCATTGGGAATTAGGGATTGGTTAAGAAACAAGGAAGCAGGGGAAAAGTTGTAGTAAGTATTTCCCCTCTACCACCATGCCCAATGCCCCATTCCCAATGCCCAACAACTAATGATTCAATAGATTTAGGAAGTATTCTGGAGCGAAATAAATGTTTGCAATTGTATCTTATGTCGTCTTCTTGGGTTTATTCTTTGGCTTATCTGTAGGTTTGCTGTTCGGTCTACGGACTGCCAAGATAATTTAATCGAGAGATAGATTCAACCCAAAACTCTTGTGGGGTGGGCATATTGCCTGCCCTCAATTTACTAATGGGCTATATAAACCCTTATTTTCACCACGTCCACGTCGGCGGACTTGGTAAAAGTGCTCTAAGCTTTAGTCCGTCGGCACTTACTCTCTGATGTTGACAAGAAGTTAATTGTTTTTTCCTAAAGTATTGTTACCGCATCGTGATATGATTCAGCTGACTGAATGTGCAGTCATCATATTTAACTGTACTGGTTTCAAGTCCCGTGAGCTTGTCTGACGAATCAATTGCGCCCACTCCGACAACGCAACAAGATGCTAAAACCGGTTCTGAAGACACAGAATCGGGTAACTCCATGCAAGAGTTCTATCAACTCTTCCAGCGATTGTTGGTAATCACGCTTGTCTTGACGGGGGTTATTTTTATCTCTGTGTGGATTTTTTATTCCTTAAACATTGCCCTAAATTATTTAATTGGGGCGTGTACAGGTGTGGTTTACTTAAAAATGTTGGCTAGAGATGTTGAGCAGCTTGGTAGTGAGAAAACCAGTCTGAGCAAAACTCGTTTTGCTCTATTTATGGGAGTCATGATCGTAGCAACTCAATGGCGTGAGCTACAGATTCTACCCATTTTTTTGGGATTTCTAACTTACAAAGCCACGCTCCTCGTCTATATGGTGCAAATTGCGTTCATTCCTGATTCTTAAGAATTCAGGCTCACAAAGATAGTAATCCCATCCTCGCTCGTTGGGGAAAATGCTTGAAGAATGCAAATGCTTAGTGTCTTAAACGCCTTTAATTCTTTTCCCCTCGCCGAATTAGAAGTAGGACATCATTTCTACTGGCAGTTGGGCAATCTTAAAATTCATGGGCAAGTTTTTCTCACCTCATGGTTTGTGATTAGTATTCTAGTAGTGGCCTCAATAGCTGCTACTCGAAATGCACAAAGAATTCCCAAGGGCATCCAAAATTTGATGGAATACGCCCTAGAATTCATTCGTGATTTGGCCAAAAACCAACTCGGTGAGAAAGAGTACCGCCCTTGGGTGCCATTTATTGGCACATTGTTCTTGTTTATTTTCGTATCGAACTGGTCAGGCGCACTAATTCCCTGGAAGCTCATCAAGCTACCTTCAGGCGAATTAGCAGCTCCCACCAATGACATCAATACGACTGTTGCATTGGCATTGCTGACTTCCTTGGCGTACTTTTACGCAGGTTTTAGCAAACGGGGTTTAGGCTACTTTAAGAAATATATAGAGCCAACACCCGTTTTGTTGCCGATCGCAATTCTTGAAGATTTCACCAAACCTCTCTCCCTAAGCTTCCGGCTATTTGGTAATATTTTGGCGGATGAATTGGTTGTAGCGGTGTTGGTGCTGCTAGTTCCTCTATTTGTACCTCTGCCTGTAATGGCCTTGGGTTTGTTTACCAGTGCCATTCAAGCCCTGGTTTTCGCCACCCTAGCCGGAGCATACATTCATGAGGCAATGGAGGGGCATGGCGGAGATGAACATGAGGAGCATTAAACTTCTCAGTTGATAGCACAGTTCCAAGAGCATGTTCGCTCAAAATATCGCAAAGCGCGATCAAAGAACTCATGTGCAGCGTGAAAACCACGTTTCTAATCGTTAACGTACTTTTGTTAGTTTTGTAATCAAAGCAAGGAAAATCAACATGGATCCATTAGTTCAGGCTGCTTCAGTTCTCGCTGCTGCTTTAGCGATTGGTTTAGCTGCAATTGGCCCTGGTATCGGTCAAGGTAACGCTGCTGGACAAGCAGTAGAAGGTATTGCTCGTCAACCTGAAGCAGAAGGAAAAATTCGCGGTACTCTGCTATTAACCTTGGCATTCATGGAATCCTTGACTATCTATGGTCTAGTAATTGCCTTGGTATTGCTGTTTGCTAACCCCTTCGGCTAATACCTGAAAATTTTGTGAGTGTGGAGACGTGAATCATCACGCCTCTACAATCAAACAAAATATTTTGGGTATCGTAATATTTCTAATGTTCAGTTGACCCTTGTTGGCTATGGGTCTCTAAAATATGAAAGGTTGGATGACGTTGCTAGCCATGAAAACTGCTACTCCAGCCAAAGAGGAGACAAATGTTTGATTTCGATGCTACCTTGCCCTTCATGGCATTGCAATTCCTGCTATTGGCAGCTTTGTTGAATGCAATTTTCTATAAGCCACTGACCAAGGTACTAGACGATCGCGATAGTTACATCCGAACGAATACCCTTGAGGCGCGGGAGAGCTTGGCTAAAGCCGAGCGCTTGGCTACCGAATATGAGCAGCAACTCGCAGACGCTCGCAGACAATCGCAAGCGACTATAGAAGCAGCTCAACTTGAAGCTAAGAAAATTACTGCTGAGAAAATTGCTGAGGCCCAAAAAGAAGCTCAGACTCAAAGAGAACAAGCTTCTGTTGAAATAGAACAACAAAAGCAGGAAGCTTTTCGCACCTTAGAGCAACAAGTTGATGCTTTAAGTCGGCAGATTCTAGAAAAACTATTGGGGCCAACTCCAGTTAGATAAGCTAACTAGACTGGCTCTGTGAAAGCATACGCGCAACTGGCCCCTAGTCCAGAGCGCAAAATTTAAGTGTCACAAAAAGGCACTTTTTTCCCTTCGGGGGAAAGATACTTAACTTCCTTACGGGGAAAAGATACTTAAATTTCCTTTCGAGGGAAAAATACTTAAATTCCCCTTCGGGGGAAAGATACTTAATTTCCCTTCGGAGGAAAGATACTTAATTTCCCTTCGGGAAAATACAACGTATTAGCAGCGAGCAGCGCACTTGTAAATGGGTATCATGGGGACATTCTTATTACTTGCCGCAGAAGCGAACGCTGTTCACTCTGAATTGGCAGAAGGCGCAGCAGAAGGTGGTTTCGGTCTAAACCTAGACATTTTTGAAACCAATCTGATCAATCTAGCGATTCTGATTGGCATATTATTCTACTTCGGACGTAAAGTTTTAAGCAATATCCTGAACGAGCGACAATCCAATATTGCCACCGCAATTCAGGAAGCAGAAGGGCGCTTAAAAGAGGCAAAGATTGCCCTTTCCCAAGCGCAAGAGCAATTGAAGCAATCTCAGGCAGAGGCAGAACGCATCCGCCAATCTGCCGTAGAAAACGCTCAAAAAGCGAAAGAAGCCTTGTTAGCGAAGGCAGTGCAAGACGTAGAACGCTTGAAACAAACAGCAGCAGCAGATTTAAACACCGAAACTGATCGAGCGATCGCTCAACTGCGGCAACGGGTAGCTACACTAGCATTGCAAAAAGTCGAATCGCAACTCAAAAGCGGGATTGCTGACGATGCTCAACAAAGTTTAATTGACCGCAGCATCGCACAACTGGGAGGCAATGTATGACAAGTCAGGTAGCGGCAGCCGAAGTAGCCCAACCTTACGCACAAGCACTTTTGTCAATAGCGCAATCGAAAAATTTGACAGAAGAGTTCGGGGAAGATGCGCGTACTTTCCTCGGCCTGCTCAGAGCAGACAAACAGCTACATAACTTCTTCAGCAACCCGTTTATTCAGTCTGAGAACAAAAAAGCTCTCATCAAACAAATACTCGGTGAAGGATCTAACCCCTACTTACGCAATTTTTTGCTGGTATTGGTAGATAAACGGCGCATTGCATTTTTGGAATCAATTTTTCAACAGTATTTGGCGCTGTTGCGGCAGCTGAATCAAACCGTATTAGCGGAAGTAATTTCAGCCGTTCCCCTCACAGAAGCTCAACAGCAGGCAATTACAGAAAAGGTGATCGCCATTACGAATGCTCGCCAGGTAGAACTAGAAACCAATGTAGACAGCGAGTTAATTGGTGGTGTGATCATTAAAGTAGGTTCTCAGGTAATTGACGCCAGTATCCGGGGTCAGTTGCGCCGCCTTTCATTGCGCTTAACTAATAGCTAGAAAATTGGGACTGGGGACTGGGGGCTGGGTACTGGGGACTAGGAAAAAGATTATAGTCATAAATTCTTTCCATCCCTAATCCCCCATCCCTAATCCCCAGTCCCTAATACCCAGTCCCTTTTACTTCCGTCTCGAAAGCAAAAAAGATAGACACATGAGCATATCAATTAGACCTGACGAAATTAGCAGCATTATCCAACAACAAATCGAGCAATACGATCAAGAGGTCAAAGTTGCTAACGTTGGTACTGTCCTCCAAGTTGGTGACGGCATTGCCCGGATCTATGGTCTGGAAAAGGCTATGTCTGGGGAACTCTTAGAATTTGAAGATGGCACAATTGGCATCGCCCAAAACTTAGAAGAAGACAACGTGGGCGCGGTGTTGATGGGTGAAGGGTTGGAAATTCAAGAAGGTAGTTCTGTAACCGCTACTGGTAGAATTGCCCAAGTACCTGTGGGAGAAGCTCTAATTGGAAGAGTTGTAGACGCTTTGGGTCGTCCCATCGATGGCAAGGGAGACATCAAGTCCTCAGAAAGCCGTTTGATTGAATCTCCAGCACCAGGTATTATTGCCCGTCGGTCTGTACACGAACCCATGCAAACGGGGATCACAGCTATTGACTCAATGATTCCTATCGGTCGTGGTCAGCGGGAATTGATTATTGGCGATCGCCAAACCGGTAAAACTGCGATCGCGATCGACACCATCATCAATCAAAAAGAAGAAGATGTAGTTTGTGTCTACGTTGCGATCGGTCAAAAAGCTTCCACAGTTGCTAACGTGGTGCAGACATTGCAAGAAAAAGGCGCAATGGATTACACCGTTGTCGTCGCAGCTAGTGCCAGTGAACCAGCAACCCTACAATATCTAGCTCCTTACACAGGCGCAACTATTGCTGAGTACTTTATGTACAAAGGCAAAGCTACCCTGGTAATTTATGATGACCTTTCCAAGCAAGCCCAAGCTTACCGCCAAATGTCCCTACTGCTGCGTCGCCCACCCGGACGCGAAGCTTACCCTGGTGATGTATTCTACATCCACTCCCGTTTGTTAGAAAGAGCCGCAAAGCTGAGTGACGAACTAGGTAAAGGCAGTATGACCGCCCTACCAATTATCGAAACCCAAGCTGGTGACGTTTCAGCATACATCCCCACCAACGTAATTTCTATTACCGATGGTCAGATATTCCTGTCTTCTGACTTGTTTAACGCTGGTATCCGTCCCGCTGTAAACCCCGGTATTTCTGTATCCCGTGTGGGTTCTGCGGCTCAAACCAAGGCAATGAAAAAAGTTGCCGGTAAGATTAAATTGGAACTAGCCCAATTTGACGACCTACAAGCCTTTGCTCAATTTGCTTCCGACTTAGATAAAGCCACTCAAGACCAGTTGGCACGGGGTCAACGGTTGCGCGAACTTCTGAAGCAGCCACAAAATTCGCCACTCTCAGTATACGAGCAAGTAGCAATTTTGTACGCTGGTATTAATGGTTACTTAGATGATGTAGAGGTAAATCAAGTAACTACCTTCACTAAAGGTCTGCGCGACTACTTAAAGGCTGGTAAATACGCCCAAGGAGTACAAGCATCCAAAGCACTAGGTGACGCAGAAGAAGCTGCCTTGAAGGAAGCGCTCACCGAATACAAGAAGACCTTCAAAGCTACAGCGTAATTAATAGTGAGGAGTGAAGAGTTAAGAGTTAAAAGTTAATGAAATACTCCTAGCTCTTAACTCCTAACTCCTAACTCCTAACTCCTAACTCAAGAATATGGCCAATCTAAAAGCAATACGCGATCGCATTCAGTCGGTCAAAAACACCAAAAAAATCACAGAAGCCATGCGTCTCGTAGCTGCGGCTAGAGTACGTCGGGCGCAAGAACAAGTACTAGCGACTCGTCCCTTTGCCGATCGCTTGGCACAAGTATTGTATGGTTTGCAAAGCCGTCTGCGCTTTGAAGAAGCAAACCTACCACTACTGAAAAAACGCCAAGTTAAATCAGTCGGGCTGTTGGTAATTTCAGGCGATCGCGGTCTATGCGGCGGCTACAATAATAACGTCATCCGTCGTGCAGAAAACCGCGCCAAGGAAATCCAGGCAGAAGGTTTAGACTATAAATTTGTGCTCGTTGGACGCAAAGCTACCCAGTACTTTCAACGCCGCGATCAGCCCATTGATGCTACTTACACCGGCTTAGAGCAAATCCCCACCGCCGCGGAAGCCAATCAGATCGCTGACCAACTACTTTCCTTGTTCCTTTCGGAAGAAGTTGACCGCATCGAATTAATCTATACCAGATTTGTCTCTTTGGTTAGCTCACGTCCGGTAATCCAAACCTTACTACCCCTCGATCCACAAGGTTTAGAAGCAGGAGATGACGAAATCTTCCGCTTAACAACCCGTGGTGGTCAATTTCAAGTCGAACGGGAGAAAGTGACTAGCCAAGTCCGCCCGTTGGCTCCTGACATGATTTTTGAACAAGATCCAGTACAGATTCTTGATTCCCTGTTACCTCTGTATCTGAGTAACCAGCTATTGCGGGCGCTACAAGAATCGGCGGCTAGTGAACTAGCAGCGCGGATGACAGCCATGAGTAATGCCAGTGAAAATGCTGGTGAACTGATTAACACCCTCACCCTGTCTTACAACAAAGCACGACAAGCTGCAATTACTCAAGAACTCCTTGAGGTTGTAGGTGGTGCTGAAGCACTAACTTAGAAATAGCTAATTGTTAATTGTGATAAATAGCTAATTGCTAGTTTGTTTTGAAATTAGCAATTGGCTATTTTGACTAAGTGGAGCCATATATTCTGACTTTGATAATTACGAATTACGAATTAAGAATTACGAATTCAAAATTGCGTATTATAATTGAAGTATGAAGCGCATGGGTCCGTCACGGTTTCGACAGGTTGGCGAACGCTGCTCTGTGATTCAGGTCGAGAGTGAGTCTCCTCTCGGAAATCAAAGGCTCAAACAAAAAGTAAATGCGAATAACATCGTTAACTTTGCTCGTAAGGATGCTCTAGTAGCTGCCTAAACACCTCTTATAGGTTCGAGCGTCTTTAGTTTGACTCCGTTAAGGACTGAAGACCAACCCCCAACGGATGCTCTAGCAAGCGTTCTCTGGTTGGCTTGCTGGCTAAGATTAAATCAGAGCATCCTACGTTCGGGATAATGAACGATTCCCGCCTTGAGGGTCAGAAAGGCTAAACCTGTGAATGAGCGGGGGGTCAATACCCAATTTGGACAGCAGTTCGACTCTGCTCGGATCCACTAAAGATAAGTAACAAATCCACCAAACACTTTAATGTTTAGGTGGATTTTGTTTTATTCAGCTAATTATTTTGTTCCTGGGGTTGTTTGCGTGCGCTTCCAAACCTCCTTCCCCTTTTTTTAAGTACCCGTCGTAATCTATCTGCACTCAAGTTGACTTGACGCTCAGATGCCAATTTTTTTGCTAATTGTTTAGAGTTATAACTCTCTGACTCTTGAGCTAAACAATTTTCTAGATAAACCAAATCTGATTCCGAATATCGCGGTTTTCCCCCTCGGCCGGGAGCATCCCACAAACCTGCTAAACCCATTTTTTCCCAGCGATGAAGGGTTTGACGTACTGTTGAAATTGCCCAGTTCAGGCCTTTAGCAATTTGCTCATTTTTTAAGCCGCGAGTATTCAGTAATAAAACTTGAGCACGATCCTTGGTACGTTGAGGAACATCTTTGGCTTTTCTCAACTCTTCTAAAGTCAGCTTTTCTTCCTCAGTTAGAAAGACTTTTAATCGGCATCCCATAGTTAATAACCTTTTATGCAATAAATTTTTGTCATTTTTATGTCTATTCACGCCTATACACTTAAGTACTTTGGTTATTTATTACACTCTTTAAAAGCTAAACTACAAGTATTAAGGATGTCGGCGTCTACAAGGCTGCTACGTGATAAGTATTGGATCGAGAACACTGTCAAAGTTTGCAATTTATCGTCAGCAATGAATTTTCATAAAAAGTTAGGCATATCAGAGATGACACCATTAGCCTGTATAGGCAAATTTATTTAATAGCCATAAGCTACAGCTTCAGGCTATGACAATAAGAATTTGTTGGCGTTATTCTGATTAATGTCTAAAGTCGATAATAAAGGACTTTATCACCAAAGTTCTTAGATGATTCGTATGGTTACGGAGATTTATCGAAACTTTAAAAATGATTTTTACGCTAGTTTCCATTTTGCTCATTAGAAAAAGATATGTAAGCCTAGTTTCTTTTGATTCAACTAGTTTCTGGAAAGTGCTTTGCTAATCTCCAAAAAACTATCTTTTTTTATCAACTTTACATAAAATTTATATTTTACACAACAAGATTCTAGCTTGAGATAAAAATATATTCAATCCCCATTTGAGAAATCAGTATTAGTAGCTTTATTTGATGTAAATTGAAAACCTAAAATGATTATCTTACCTTTCCTACCTTTCCTACTTTTCCCACTTTTCTACTTAGTTATAAGAGAGTAACTTAAAAAAATAGCTTTTTATGATTGATATCTAAATCTATTTTTTTAAGATATTTATTTTGCGATCGCTCATGAATGTGCGCCACAATCATCGGATATATAGGAATCCGCTTTGATTTCTGAAATTATTTGCGTAGGTAGGCAATAGGCAATAGGCAATAGGCAACAGGAAACAAGCCTCTTCAAGTTGTACTGATTTTTTTCAAAAATCAAATAGGAGTCCTATATTTGTAAATCCTGGTCTATCCT
The DNA here is from genome assembly GCF_054786515.1 of Nostoc sp. UIC 10890. Lineage (NCBI taxonomy): Bacteria > Bacillati > Cyanobacteriota > Cyanophyceae > Nostocales > Nostocaceae > Nostoc > Nostoc sp. UIC 10890. The sequence goes on along the minus strand of NZ_JBSGKF010000001.1, from coordinate 6,729,385 downwards.
TAGCATTCATACGTCATTCTGAAAAATCAAGGCTAACATAACAGTCCTAGATGTGTGATTTTTAAGTTTGAAGTTTTTCAATTTTTATTGACAAATAATATGATAGGCATGATATTTTTGAATTAAGACAGAAATAGATAAATAGCAAAATTAAATACTCAGTAAATCCTGAGAGTAAATTAATATTTAGTATATTTTTTGAGTCATAATTTTTGCTAAAAAACAGCCATACTTGATACAAGTTAAATTTTTCAAAAACTGATATTTATTACAACTTAAACAAAAAATAATAGAGAGAATGGGGGCAGAAGAAAAACCTGTTAATTTGCGATCGGAGACGAATAATGGTAGCGATGTCTACGACCGGCGATGCCCACGCAGAGAACGTTCAACATCGGTTAACTATACAAACTGTAGAAATTGCCCCTAACACAACGGCGATTCGCTCTCTTGATTGGGATCGCGATCGCTTCGATATCGAATTCGGACTGCAAAACGGCACAACCTACAATTCATATCTAATTAGGGGTGAACAAACAGTTTTGATTGATACTTCTCACCAGAAGTTTCGTCACCTGTATTTAGAGACTCTCAAAGGTCTTGTTAACCCCAAGACAATTGATTACATAATTGTTAGTCACACAGAGCCAGATCATAGCGGCTTAGTAGAAGATGTCCTCCAGTTAGCTCCTAGAGCTACCGTTTTAGCCTCAAAAGTTGCGCTTCAGTTTTTAGAAGGCTTAGTACACGACCCTTTTTCCAAACGGATTGTCAAAAGTGGCGATCGCATAGATATCGGCAAAGGACACGAAATGGAATTCGTGAGTGCGCCTAACCTGCACTGGCCGGATACAATCTTTAGCTTTGACCGCAAAACCCAAATTCTCTACACCTGTGATGCTTTTGGGATGCACTTCTGTGACGATCGCACCTTCGATGAAGATTTAGAAGCGATCGAAGCTGACTTTAGATTTTACTATGACTGCTTGATGGGCCCTAACGCTCGTTCGCTGCTGAATGCGATGAAGCGGATGGGTGAGCTAGGGAAGATTAATATAATCGCCAATGGTCACGGCCCTTTATTATACCACCACTTAGATGTTCTAACCGGGTGCTACGAAAATTGGAGCCAAAAACAAGCTAAAGCAGAAACAACAGTTGGCTTGTTTTTTGTCTCAGAATATGGGTATGGCGAACGCCTTGGCCATGCAATTGCCGAAGGTATACTGAAAACTGGCGTTGGCGTAGAAGTACTGGATCTGAGTACTGCTGAGAGCCAAGAAATTCAAGAACTAGCCGGGAGAGCAGCTGGCATCATTATCGGTATGCCCCCGACTACCGCCGCCGCTGCCCAAGCTAGTATTAGTTCGGTGCTAGCTGTTGCCAAAAACAAGCAATTTGTTGGGCTATTTGAATGTTACGGTGGGGATGATGAACCCATTGATACACTCCGGAGAAAATTTCTCGACTCTGGTATCAAAGAAGCCTTCCCAGCCATTCGGATTAAAGAAGCTCCCACTGCATCAACATTCCAGTTGTGTGAAGAAGCGGGTAAAGACTTAGGACAATTGCTAGTGCGCGATCGCAACATCAAGCAAATCAAGTCCCTTGATGTCAACATGGAAAAGGCGCTGGGTCGCATTAGCAGCGGATTATATATAGTCACCACGAAAAAAGATAATGCCTCAAGTGCAATGCTGGCATCCTGGGTAACGCAAGCGAGTTTGCAACCATTAGGATTCACAATTGCCGTTGCTAAAGACCGCGCCATTGATTCCTTAATGCAAGTAGGCGATCGCTTCGTCCTCAACGTTTTGGAAGAAGGCAATTATCAAGAACTCAAGAAACACTTCCTCAAGCGCTTGCATCCCGGTGCTGACCGTTTTGCTGGAGTGAAAACTCAAACCGCGAAAAACGGTTCACCAATTCTAACTGATGCTCTGGCATACATGGAATGTGAAATCCAGAGCAGTATGGAATGCAGCGATCACTGGATTTTATACTGCACCGTCCAAGAAGGTCGTGTCTCCAAAAACGATGGATTGACAGCCGTTCGCCATCGCAAAGTAGGTAATTACTACTAGGGATTAGGGATTGGGTATTGGGGATTGGGAAAACTCTTCCCCATTCCCCATTCCCCATTCCCCATTCCCCATTCCCCAGTCCCCATTCCCCATTCCCCATTCCCCATTCCCCAGTCCCCAGTCCCCAGTCTCTGTTCCCCAACTTTAAAACAGCTATGACCAATTCCAAGCCACGCGACGTACAAGTTTTACCAATTGCTACAAATACTAAGGCGATTAAAGCACGTAGTTGGTCACGTCTGCGGTTTGAAATTGAATACGCACTTGAAAGAGGTACTACTTCCAATTGCTATTTAATTGAAGCTGATAAAACCGCACTTATTGATCCACCGCCAGAAAGCTTTACCGAAATTTATTTAGAGGCATTGCGGCAGACTTTAGATTTGCAACATTTGGATTATATAATCCTGGGTCATTTTAGTCCCAATCGAGTTGCAACCCTCAAAGCAATTTTAGAATTGGCACCACAGGTAACTTTTGTCTGTTCTCTTCCCGGTGCGAACAATTTGCGTGCTGCTTTCCTAGATCATGATTTGAAAGTCTTGGTGATGCGGGGGAAAGAAACTCTGGATTTAGGTAAGGGTCATGTTTTAAAATTTTTACCCACTCCTAGTCCGCGTTGGCCGGAAGGACTTTGTACCTACGATCAGCAAACCCAAATTCTCTACACAGATAAGTTATTTGCAACTCATCTCTGTGGTGATGAAGTGTTTGATGATAACTGGGAAGCGCTCAAAGAAGACCAGCGTTACTACTTTAACTGCTTGATGGCTCCCCAAACTCCTCATGTGCAAGCAGCTTTGGAGAAGATATCAGATTTGCAGGTGAGAATGTATGCTGTGGGTCATGGGCCTTTGGTACGCAGCAGCTTAATCGAACTCACCAAAGCTTATGGAGAATGGAGCCGTTCTCATAACGATCGCGAAATTTCCGTTGCCCTACTTTACGCTTCAGCTTACGGGAATACGGCGACTTTAGCACAAGCGATCGCTCTGGGATTAACTAAAGGTGGAGTTGCAGTTAAATCAATCAACTGCGAATTTGCTACCCCTGATGAAATTCGCATCAACCTAGCACAGTCAGAGGGTTTTATCATTGGTTCTCCTACCATCGGTGGTCATGCACCAACTCCCATTCATACTGCTTTAGGGATTGTGATATCAAGCGGTGACAACAGTAAACTCGCTGGGGTATTTGGTTCCTATGGCTGGAGTGGCGAAGCCTTTGACTTAATCGAAGGTAAACTCCGGGATTCTGGATATCGCTTTGGCTTTGACACCCTGAAGGTGAAGTTTAAACCTGATGATGTTACTCTCAAATTCTGTGAAGAACTAGGTACAGACTTTGCCCAAACACTGAAAAAGGCTAAAAAGGTACGTGTACCACAACAAGCCGCGACTCCAGTAGAACAAGCTGTTGGTCGGATTGTTGGTTCCGTCTGCGTGGTGACAGCTAAACAAGGAGAAGTGTCTACCGCAATGCTAGGCGCTTGGGTTTCTCAAGCCACCTTCAATCCACCCGGAATAACAGTTGCGATCGCTAAAGAGCGAGCGATCGAATCTTTAATGTATCCAGGCGGTAAGTTTGCCTTAAATATTTTACCTGAAGGCAATCATCAAGACTACATGAAGCATTTCCGTAAATCTTTCGCGCCTGGGGAAGATCGATTTGCCAACTTTAGTACAGCAGTTGCAGATAATGGCTGTACCGTCCTCACTGATGCATTAGCATATTTGGAATGCTCAGTCAACCAACGTCTGGAATGTGGCGATCATTGGGTTGTGTATGCAACTGTGGATGAAGGTAAATTACTCAAGCCTGATGCTGTTACTGCCATCAACCATCGTAAAACAGGCACTCATTATTAAATCTTTATAGGTACTCTTCAACTTAGAAGATTACCCTGCAATGCAACTCTAGCAGCATTTTTGTTACTTACTCTGTCTGCTAGAGATACAATCAACCTCACTAGATGTCTGTACATCTAAATAAATCCACCTATCACTCTCATGTGTAGGTGGATTCATTTTTTTTGCTCGGAAAAAGGTTTGGAGGTAAAAGTGCGTTCTGCTGGTCAGGGATGCCTGCTATAAACCATGAGATAAAATCCTGTATCAATGCGTTTATAAATAACAGCAACCGCAGAACAGACGTATCTACATAATAAATTCATAGTTTTTTTATCATAAGTTTACACGTATATAGTGAAGAATTTAGCGAGTGCAAAATATGATTAAGCGAAGGTTATGAAACTTTTAAAATCTGCTCTCATCAGTAATTGTAATGTTTCATGACTCAGCCAGACAATTTATTACATTTAGCCAGTGAAAATAAGGAGATATTATTGATTAGGAAAATAGACGCGCAAAGTTTTGAGCTTAAGCCTCTTGGGATGTATTTGGTTGAAGCTGAACTAATCACTCCAGATGAATTAGACACAGCACTTAAGATACAAAAGTTGAGTGGTGAGCAGTTGGGAAAAATTCTGGCAATGCATGGTTTTGTTAGGCAGCAAACCATTGAGTACTTCATGTCAAAGGTTGTATTGCCAGAGCGACGCAAAATCCTGAAAAACCAGTCTTATTCAGACAATGGTAACAGCGATCGCATCTCTGTAATTGAGTCAACGAGTTATATAAAACCAGTAGGTGCGATCGCAACGTTGCAATCATCGCATAAATTGAAAGTATATCTTTCTGCCAACAAAACCCTCAAATTCCTACTTGGCGTGGTACTTTTCTTGGCTATTATCAGTCTTTTGGCTAATTACAATGTCTACTATCTACCTGACTTCCCTGGGAGAGATATCTTTAGAATTCTATTCGATCTCAACAGCGAAGATAATATTCCGACAATTTACTCTGGAGGAGCTTTACTATTTTGTTCTATTCTGCTGGAGATCATCTTCCAAGCTCAGAGGTTAGCTAAGAATAAAGATGTCTGGGCATGGAGAGGATTGTCAATAGTTTTTGCTGGTTTATTCTTAGATGAATTGATCGGTCTTCATGAAAGACTAACTACACCACTGCGAGGTATATTTAATACTAGTGGTTTTCTTTACTACGCTTGGGTGATTGCGGGTGCTATCTTCGTACTCCTCTTTTTGCTAGTATTTGGGCGATTTTTTACTACTCTTCCTGGCAAGACACGACGCTTATTTTTCATTGCTGGAACAATCTACGTAGCGGGTGCAATTGCTACTGAATTGGTAGGCGGATACTATGAATATTACTACACGCCCAATAGCATGGTTTATGTCTTCATAACAACTATAGAAGAAGTGCTAGAAATGCTGGGCATAGTTATCTTTATTTATGCGCTATTGTCGTACATAAGTTGCAATATTAAAGGTAGAGGTATAGGAATCCACATTATTGATTCTAGAAAGCAAGATCAGCGGACTTAGACTTGTTTTAAAAGTATGATTGCTAACATCTAAGCCTCGGAAACTTAACCCCCTAGTCCCAATACTACTCGGTTAAGCATTTTGAACCCAAAGTTTGGTTTTGGGAAAGGGTTAAAGGGTAAGGATTAAAGGTTTTTAATTTCCCTTTCCCCCTTAACCGACAAGTATTGCCCCTAGTCCTATTCCCTACAAGGTAATGGGGGTTTTAAAGCCTCTTCAACTTTTGAGGCGAGGTTTGGAAGTGGAATTTAGTTGACCTGAAAAATAATATCAATGGTTTTGACAACTTAGCTGATGTCATCAATGGTCAGGGGTGAGTGCAATTTCAGTATTAAAGCGGAAACAATATAAACTCATTTGCTGAAATTCCGCAATTGCCACCAAGACAATTGCAAAAACGCAGTGTAGCCTTTAACTAGAAAAAGAGTATCAAGGCAGTTCTTAGACAAAACGCCAACTATGGCCACTAAACTTTTATAATATTTGTTGTTCTTATGACTCCAAAACACACCAAAATTCAATTTCCCCTTTGGCAGTATCTGAACCAGCCTTTATTTAGCCACAATACTAAATTAGTATTGCATCCCCAACGCTTTGCATTGATCTGGCGTCTGCAACTTCTAGAACGCTGCTGGACTAAAGAATGTGATGCCAAAGGGCCTCAACAGCATTAGCTAGCTAAAAAGCCGTCAAACTAAGCCTCGTCCACAGAACGAGGCTTTTTGCCGTCAAGTAAAGCACTAACAGTCATGTCTCCCATAACATTAATCGCGGTACGGCAGCGATCTAGAAACCAGTCTACAGTAACTAGCAAAGCAATGTACTGGGTAGGTAAGCCTACAGAAGTGAAGACCAGTGTCATCGTTACCAGTCCAGCATTGGGAATATTCGCTGCGCCTACAGATGCAAAAATCGAGGTAAGAATGACAATTAACTGCTGTCCTAGACTTAGATGTTGCCCAATTAGTTGGGAAATGTACAACGCAGACATTGCTTCATAGAGGGCAGTGCCATCATTGTTGAAATTTGCCCCGACTAATGCCCCCAAGGCAGCAGAAGATTCCCTTAAACCAACTTTCGTTTGCAAAACCTCAAAGGTTATCGGCATTGCCGCCGCGGAGGAAGAAGTTGAGAAAGCTGTCAAAAAGGCATCAGAACCGCCAGCTAGAAATTTTAGCGGGTGTACCCAAGAACCAAATTTTACTCTGGTGAGGTAGTAACACGCTTGCAATACCAGCGCTAACAACACCGCGACGATGAATGCACCCAAGGATTTAAACGGTGCAAAGCCCTGCATCGCAACAGTTTTAGCAACAATCCCAAAGACTGCGAACGGCACTAAGGCAATTACCCAGTTGAGGACACGAACTACCGCTTCAAATAAAATTCCGATGACATCCTCTATTGGCTGGTATCCATTCTTTCCTTGGGCGATTTGTTCAGATTTTAATGCCCGCAGAACGATGCCAAAACTTAGAGCAATAACAATTAGTTGGATGACATTATTATCAACTAATGGCTTGAGAACAGCCTCCGGGACAGCATCTTTGAGTATTCCCCAAGGGTCAAGACTCTGAGGAGTTATTTCTGTACTTATTGAGGTCGTTACATTCCCCCAAGTCCCTGGACGTAGTACATTCGCGACGAAAAGCCCCACTAAAATAGCTACGGTAGTGTTGGTTAAAAGTAGCACTGCCAGCCGCCGTCCGGCTGTCCCAGGGATGTTGGTAGTCATCAAAGTATGCAGCACTGCTACCAGAATCAGAGGTGTAGCCAAGGCACGGAGAGCCTTTAGCACCAATTCCGCCGGAATTGCTAAATTATTGATTAAGGTGGCGTTGCTGGGATTGGGATTCCCTGCACCAAGGGCAATTCCGACGCTGACTGCCACTACTAGGGCGATGACAATTTGCAATGTGAGAGGGATACGCTGCCACCAAGGGCGAGCTTTGGTTGCAGGCGAAGTAGTACTCTCTGTTTGACTCATTAGTTAAATACTGGTTAACTGCTGTAACTATTAAAACAACATTAATGATAGTGACGATTTCGGAAAAAGAACAGCTTAAATTTTGGGTAAAAACTGTTAATCTAAGATTCCGTTGGTTTGCAAAATCTGGCTCGAAAGGGTATACCACAAGGTAGGCCCCTAGAGGTATCTTGGCTTGTGGTTGGAGATGCTTATGTCCTTTGTCCCTTTACATATTCACAGTGACTACAGTCTGCTCGATGGAGCAAGTCAGCTACCAGAGTTAGTGAATCAAGCGATCGCACTGGGAATGAAAGCGATCGCTCTTACCGATCATGGTGTCATGTATGGAGCCGTTGAACTGATCAAAATTTGCCGCAGTCAAAATATTAAGCCGATTATCGGCAATGAAATGTATGTAATTAACGGCGATATTGAGAAACAAGAACGCCGCCCCAAATATCATCAAGTAGTTTTAGCTAAAAATACCAAAGGTTACAAAAATTTAGTCAAATTAACCACAATTTCTCACCTTAAAGGTGTTCAAGGCAAAGGAATTTTTTCTCGCCCTTGTATTAATAAAGATTTATTAAAAGAATATCATGAAGGCTTGATTGTCACCAGTGCTTGTTTGGGTGGAGAAGTTCCCCAAGCGATTCTCAGTAATAGACCAGATGCCGCCCGGAAAGTTGCTCAGTGGTATAAAGATGTATTTGGTGATGATTATTATTTAGAAATTCAAGACCACGGTTCCCAAGAAGACCGAATTGTGAATGTTGAAATAGTCAAAATTTCGCGGGAACTAGGGATTAAAATTATTGCTACTAATGATTCACATTTTATATCTTGTTTTGACGTTGAAGCCCACGACGCTTTGCTATGTATTCAAACTGGCAAATTAATTGTTGAAGATAAGCGGATGCGTTATAGCGGCACAGAGTATCTCAAATCTGGTGAGGAGATGCGGCAGCTATTTCGTGACCATTTACCGGATGATGTGATTGCAGAAGCGATCGCAACTACTGAAGAAGTGGCCGATAAAGTTGAGCCTTACCATATCATGGGTGAGCCTCAAATTCCTACACCTCCCATTCCTTCTGGTCATACTGCTGACACTTACGCCGAAGATGTTGCATGGAGCGGACTTTTAGAACGCTTAAATCGCAAATCTCGCCAGGAAGTCGATTCCGTCTATAAAGAAAGATTGGAATACGAACTGAAAATGATTCAGCAGATGGGTTTTTCCAAATACTTTTTAGTTGTATGGGACTACATTAAATTTGCTAGAGATAATAATATTCCTGTGGGGCCAGGTCGGGGTTCGGCGGCTGGTTCATTAGTTGCTTATGCAATGCGAATTACTAATATTGACCCTGTACATCATGGGCTACTATTTGAACGTTTTCTGAACCCCGAACGGAAATCCATGCCTGATATTGATACGGATTTCTGTATTGAACAACGGGATAAAGTTATTGATTATGTTACTGAGAAATACGGTGCAGATAGAGTTGCCCAAATTATTACTTTTAACCGCCTAACTTCTAAAGCGGTTTTGAAAGATGTCGCCAGAGTATTAAATATTCCCTATGGGGAAGCTGACAAAATGGCGAAAATGATTCCTGTGGTGCGCGGGAAACCAACGAAACTCAAGGTGATGGTTTCCGATAAAACTCCAGAACCAGAGTTCAAAGAAAAATATGATAAAGAACCCCATGTTCGCCATTGGCTTGATATGGCCATGCGAATTGAGGGAACGAACAAAACTTTTGGTGTTCATGCGGCGGGTGTGGTAATTTCTGCCGATCCACTTGATGAAATTGTGCCGTTACAGAAGAATAATGATGGTTCTGTAATTACCCAATATTTCATGGAAGACCTGGAATCAATGGGTTTATTGAAAATGGATTTTCTAGGTTTACGGAACCTGACGCTAATTCAAAAAACTGTAGATTTGATTCAAGAAACGAGAGGATATCGGGTTGATCCTGATGAAATTCCCCGCCAGGAAAGAAAAGCCCAGAGGATATTAGCTAAAGGTGAACATAGCGCTTTGCCAAAAGATGTCCAAAAAACTTATGAACTATTAGAAGCAGGTGAGTTAGAAGGGATATTTCAATTAGAATCTTCTGGGATGCGTCAGATCGTGCGAGATTTGAAGCCTTCTAATATAGAAGATATTTCTTCAATTTTGGCACTTTATCGACCGGGGCCATTAGATGCGGGGCTAATTCCTAAATTTATTAACCGCAAACATGGTCGAGAAAAGATTGATTATCAACACCAAGTTCTGGAACCAATATTAGACGAAACTTATGGAATTATGGTCTATCAAGAGCAAATTATGAAAATTGCTCAAGATATGGCGGGATATTCTTTAGGACAAGCTGACTTGCTGCGTCGGGCGATGGGTAAAAAGAAAGTTTCTGAGATGCAAAAGCAGCGAGAAAAATTCGTGGATGGCGCAGCGAAAAATGGGGTTCAGAAAAAAGTTGCGGATGAATTATTTGAGCAAATGTTGAAGTTTGCTGAATATTGTTTAAGCTATGACACAGAAATATTGACAGTAGAATATGGATTAATGCCGATTGGAGAAATTGTAGAAAAAGGCATTGAATGCAGTGTATATAGTGTTGATAATAATGGAAATATTTACACGCAATCTGTTGCACAGTGGCACGATCGCGGACAGCAAGAGGTGTTTGAGTATTGTTTAGAAGACGGTTCAGTAATACGGGCGACAAAAGACCATAAATTTATGACTGCTGATGGTCAAATGTTGCCAATTGATGAAATATTTGAACGGGAATTGGATTTGATGCGGGTTGATAATTTGCCGAATTGAGAGGAGGGGTAGCCAGCCAGGGAATAGAATTCCCTGTCTAATGGTGCAAGTCCTCTAGAAGAGGACTAGAAAAAACTTGGTTTAATTGTTGACTAGTTTTACATAGTCGTCTTCAGACGACTTTAGCTTTCAGGGAGGGAATTTCATTCTTAACCAAATTTATTGGTTTACCAACCAGACCGCCAGGGAATAGAATTCCCTGTCTAATAGTGCAAGTCCTCTAGAAGAGGACTAGAAAAAACTTGGTTTAATTGTTGACTAGTTTCACATAGTCGTCTTCAGACGACTTTAGCTTTCAGACAGGGAATTTCATTCCCTGGCTGGCTGCTGGCTGCTGCTTTCTGGCTGGCTGACGGACACTGCTAATATGATAATTTTTTCCAGCAATATGGGAAACATAAATATATGTAAGTAAATACGAAATTTAAAAAATATTATGTCTCTGTGGCGACTTTATTATCATATTGTTTGGGCAACAAAAGGTCGCCAACCTCTAATTACCTCCGATAAAGAAACTGAGCTTTATAATTACATCATTAATAAATCCAATAGTTTAAATTGTAGACTCCATGCCATTGGAGGTATTGAAGACCACATACATTTAGTAGTATCTATCCCGCCAAAAATCGCGATCGCAGAGTTTGTGAAAAAAATTAAAGGAAGTAGTTCTCACCATTTCAACCAGAATCTTTACCCTACATCAGAAAAATTTGCTTGGCAAGAAGGATATGGTATATTTTCTTTGGGCAGTAAGCAACTTGAGCAAGCTGTCATATATGTTCAAAATCAAAAAATACATCATCTTAAAGGCACAGTAAATCCCCATTTAGAAAAAACAGGCGCATAACCAAGAAAAAGAAACTGCTAATATCTATGGGCAACTCAAAGCTGATTGATTTAATCAATTTGCACCCAAAGAAAAAAGCAAGCGGAGAAAAACTAAAATAACTGATTTAGGTTTTGGTGAAGTAAAGAGCGTCATTTTGAATTTTGAATTGTTAATTGTGGTTTTCCCCAAAGTATAGTTTCCTGCTTGTAAATGGCAATTCCCGGTTTTGCCCCTTTGGGTTTGTAGACGTGTTTTGGCTGAGTGTAAACTACTGGCACTTGCTCACTCTGACGGGCGCGACTGTAATATGCAGCGAGATTAGCTACAAATTGCAAATCAGCTTCTTCTGCCACAGCACCCGGTTCTAGACGTAGTAAGACATGACTCCCTGGAATTTCTTGAGCGTGGAACCAGATGTCATAATCCCCAGCTACACGAAAGGTCAATTGGTCATTTTGGCGATTGTTACGACCAATTAATACTTCAAAGCCACCGGGGGTAAGGTAACGATGAAAGTTGGTGCTGGGGGGGTCATTGGCACTGCGGCTGCGGTATTCGGGATCTTCTAGATATTTTTGTCCAATCAATTCTTCGCGGATTTCTTCTAAAGCTCGCAAATCTTCTGCTGTTTGGTAATTATCTATTTGGCCGATCGCAGCTTCTACTTGTTCTAAATACTCTATTTCTGTCTGCACTTCCAACAATAACGGTTCGACGGCAGCACGAGCGCGTTTCAGCTTTTGGTGCTGTTTGTAAAGACTTTGGGCATTTTGGACGGCATTTTTATCTGGTTGGAGAGCGATCGCTATTGGCAAATTTGTATCAAAATCAGCAAGGATAATTTCTTTCATCCCCGGTTCCCAGTTTTGCAGGTGAGCCATCAATAAATCAGCTTTTTGTCGATAATCATCGGCTTGATCTGATTGCTGCAAGCGTGTTTTAAAGGTTTGAGCTTTATTCCGTAATTTCGCCAGAATATTATTCAATTTTTGACTCAGCTGATGGCGCAATTGGGAAAATAACTGTTGGTCAATCTGGTTACTGTAATAACAGTTAAGCAACTCTTGGATATCTTTGACCTTTTCAACTGCTCCCCAACCCATGACGGTGTAGCCATCTTTTGTCCAAGCGGGTTGAAATTTACAGGAATCCAAAGCTTGCAGCCATTCTTGCCAACGCTCAAACAACCGTCGCCAGTCGTCGGGGTTGAGAGTATCGGTGGATGTTTCTGGTGCAATATTTGCTTCTAACAGCATTAACTCCAGCAATGCTGCACTCAAGCCACTATAACTTTTCAGCAATTGCCGCTTGATTGCCCCTGGTACTAAACTTACCCGTTCTTGCCAACGTTCTTGGGATTCGTTCAAACTGGGGACAGTGCCAGTCAGTTTCGGTGGTGTTTCATAAGGTTGTCCGGTTTGGATGGGACGGACACTAGATTGTTGCTGACTGACTTGATGAGCGGCGGTGATAATTATATTGTTAGCGTCGGTGAGAATGACGTTGCTATACTTGCCCATGATTTCTGCATAGACATGATACAGGGCAGTTTCTCCAGGACGACGGGCAAATTGCAAATCAATAACACGTTCCCAAGGAGCGATCGCTTCAATCGCCACCAGCGCCAAACCACCCAATTGGTGGATTAATTGTTGGCTAAAGGTAAAAGTGTCTGGCGATCGCGGTGGCGGATCGCCAATACAAATATGTGCAGCTTGGGGATGCCAAGAAATCTGTAGCCAATCCCGCTGTTTCAGGGTGCGTAATGCTATGGCAATAGTGTAGCGATCGCGCTGGTAAACCTGTTCTGTCCGCGAGGGCAGCCAGTTAGCGCGGATTTCGCTACAAGTAGCTGTAAGAGTGGTGAAGTCAACTGGTTGCATAGCCATTCGCGTTCAAAGGTCGATGCTCAGTATACTTCTATATATTGATATTAGCGTAGGCGTACCTCGCCTTCTCTACAAGATGTACTGTTAAATCAGCATCGCCTAATTGAAGTGATTTATTCCTTCTGGCGTTGTTTTTGGTGTTATATATCTGTGATGAATTGTTGGGTATTCCCCTATTCAATTTGTTGCTTAAGCGATGGTGTTAAAATCATTATTCCTCTCACAACTTCTTCAGGAGTAGCCGTACCATCGATTATCTTTGGTGCAATCGCCATCACTTCCAAAGCCAGGTTTGTTGGAATTCCCTTTGCTTCTAACCGCTTCAATTCCAAAACGTCAATACCTGCTGTTAATCCATCCAAATACTCTTCTACACTCACTCCCAAATTTTCAATTTCTACCATGAGTATAATTTCCTGGTTTTTTGTTTGACGTTTCAGGTGATACCTTATAGTTAACTCAAAGCGATCGCTATTTCTTCCATGATTAACGATGCCTGAAACCCTTATTATAAAAAGGTATTACTAACATACTTAAAAAGTATTATCAAATTCCTTACGGTTGGCAATACTGTTTGGTTAAAGGTTATTTGTCATAATTTCAGATGTATAGAGACGCAAAATTTGCGTCTCTACAGAAGTTATCCGAACTGTATTCGGTTAATCGGAAGGTTATTTCGCAAGTAATAATTCGGGTTCTTTGGCTGGTTCCTCCAGCAGTTGGGTATAGAGTTCACTCAACTGAGTGGCTACGCCATGCCAGCTAAACTTGCTTTCGACACGCTTTCTACCGGCTTTACCTAATTCGTCTCGCCATTCTGGATTTAAGAGAATTCGATCAATCGCAGACGCAAAGGCATTTACATCTTGCGGTGGAGCCAATAAACCAGTTTCTTCATTAACCACCGTGAACTGAAGTCCACCGACATCACTTGCTACAACTGGTGTACCGCTTGCCATCGCTTCGATCGCTACGAGTCCAAAGGGTTCGTAGTGACTGGGAACAACGCAAACATCAGCCGCTGCGTAATAAGTTGGCAAAATATCTTGACTGAGACGACCAGCAAGGGTGGTAAAGTCGCTCATACCTAATTCGTTGATAATAGCCTCAATGCGATCGCGCTCAATTCCGTCGCTGTTACCAGGAGTACTACCACCACCAATAATTAACTGGAGATTCTTGGAGTCGCGTAGCCCAGACTCATTTACTGCCCGCACCAAAGTTTCTATCCCTTTGCGTGGGTCAAAACGCCCTACGTACAATACAACTTTGGCTTCTTTGTCAATACCCAATTCAGCCCTGGCTGCTTCTCGTGCAATCGAACCAAACCGCTGAATATCTGTACCACAGGGAATGATGTCGATATTACCTTCAGTGGAAACTAGCGATCGCATGTGTTGCTGTTCTTGCGGACTTGTCGCTACAATTCGCTCTGCTATTTCCAACACCTCTTTTTCTACTGCTAATCGCTGACTGGCAATCAGAGGGATATCTTCTATAGTGTTGTACTTGACTGCTCCCAAGGAGTGATACGTGTGAACCTGTTTACTCTGTTGGGTTTTCTTTAACTCCATCCCCACCCAACTAGAGAGCCAATAATTAGTGTGAACTAACTGGTATGTAATATCGTTTTTTGCTTGAAATTTTAGGAAATTATCCACAAATTCCGGCAGAAATTCAAAAATATCATCTCGCGGCACAAACTCAAGGGGGCCAGCTTTTAAACGAATAGTTCGACAATTGTTGCTATGTTCAACAATTGAGTCTTGCTCCAGACTCACCTTGCGGGTAAACATATCAACTTGCCATCCTAGCTGCGCTAGTGCTTCACCCACGTGGCGCACATAAACGTTTTGTCCCCCAGCTTCTTCTTTCCCTATTTCAATCGCCGGATCTCCGTGGACGGAAATTAAGGCGATACGTTTTTCGGTGGTAGAGTTCATAGTTTGTGTGTTGCTGATTTTAACAAAGTTTTAGGCTGTTCCAAGTTCGTGTATAGCACGCTTACCTGAATTGTTTAGGAACTTTGATTAATATTGATTTTAATGTACTATGTCTAATCTTTTTTTACATCTTCTGCCAGAAGTATACTTTTAGATAAAATATTTGTATTTAATTTCTTTAGATATAGAAAATTGCTATACTTGCATCTCATACTTTTGATAGATGAAAATTATATTTTTTCATCTATGCCGTGCAAATCTAATTCCATAGATAGATACCTTGATGTAAGTTCGACGAAGTTATAGTAGAACTTAGGAGGTAGGAGTAAAAAAAAGTTTTTGCTCAGGCTTGCAGAACAAAGCACAATACCTAACTAACTTACAATCCGCTGTAAAAAATAGCCGTAGGCAGAGCCGATAAACCTTTTAGGTCAATATCTAAAGAACGTTTCTTTTTCTGGTAAGTTTCACCAACCAGCCCAGCGAAAAGATTGCTCACCAAATTAGGTACACTCTAAGATAGATTCTGTAAAAATTGACAAAATTTTTTCGAGTGTCGCCAAATAGCTTACTGAGAATACTTTCAGTTGTTTTTACTACAAAGACTATTGTTTCTATAGCGGTTCTCGATAAGCGTGAAGTACAATTTTGACCTCTCTCCAAACCTCTCTCCTAAAAGGAGCTACGGTGTACACACAAGTCCTAAAAACCTAGCTTGATAAGCATTTCCTCGTTTTCCTCGTTCCCAGTCTCCGACTGGGAATGCATTCATTGAGTCTCTGACTCAATATCTGACTAAGAGGCAGCAGCCCCTAATCAGGCATTCCCATGCAGAGCATAGAAACGAGATAAACGAGATAAACGAGATAAACATCTCGTAGAGAGCGTCATTGCGTTAGCGGAGCGGGGCGTTAGCCCATTGCGAATTGCGAATTGCGAATTGGTTTAACCCTTCCCCAGGACTCTTCGTTGAACCCATATTGTATGAAGTAGTAAGAATAACTGTTAAATATTGATGCAAAATCGGGTAATTGATTGAATTTGCTTCGGAAAGTTTCAGATTATATTTTCAATCATTAATAAATTTCAGGAGCAAATCAGGTGTTTACTTCAACCTTACTCGCTGCTGCAACTACACCCCTACAATGGAGTCCTACAGTTGGGCTGATTATCATTCTCGCTAATATTGTTGCCATTGCCTTTGGCAAATCTAGCATTAAATATCCCAATGCCGAACCAAAACTACCCTCATCTAATTTATTTGGTGGTTTTGGTTTACCAGCGCTTTTAGCAACTACCGCCTTTGGTCACATCTTAGGAGTGGGCGTTGTTTTAGGGCTGCATAACCTGGGCAGAATTTAGGTTCTTACCCAAGTTAGCTTTTATTTGAAGATTCTTTTGTCTCCAGCTTTGAGCCAGAGAGTTAATTCTCTGGCTCTTTTCTATTAAAATTACTCGTTTAATTTGACGGCGATAACTATCTAACTCTTAACAAATGTCCACTCTAGTTCCTTGATGGGAGCTTCTTGTAGTGCTTTAGTTAGTTCGCTACTACTTTCAAATTTTACCTGGGAGAGTTCGCAGGCTTCGACGTTGACTGTGAATTTATCGTCCTGGAAGGGCCACGGTTTAACAACGACCAAGTTATCACTGCGCTGCATGATGTCATAGCGCTGACCTTCAGGGCCCTTGCTAATCTCTAAAAACCGCTCATCCTCAGGTAGTTGTTGCTGACATAAGATGAGAGAAAGGCGATCGCACCATTGCATAAATGCATAGGCTGCATCAACTTCCTCCTTTTTGATTCCCAATTCTTTGCGCCAACGTTGCTGATTTTGAAATTGTTCATCCAAAACTTTGTCTAGTTTTGAAGACTTTCCCCGCCTTGGCTCATTTAAACGGCTGATGTGCATAGAAATTAATAGAGCCACCCATCGTCCACGGTAAAGGGCATTCTTTGCCAGATTAGCCAATTTCTCGACACCGGCATCTGCATCGGCATTTGAGTTGAGGGTGAAATCCTGTGGCGCACCCGCTTCAGTCAAAATATCTTCTTCCCACTCTTTTTCTAGGTCATCGTGATGGGAAATTGCAGCCATCGTTTCATATAACCTTGCTGGAGCGTCTTTACGTCGCCATTGTCCCGCCAGTTGAGCTGCTAATAGAGCATGGGCACGATGATAAATGACTTCCCAACCATTTGGCGTAGCGTTGACAATCACAAGTTAATCTCCTGATTCTAAGTTTTGAATTTGAGTTGAATTAATTTCTGAAATCAGAAATGTTGATGTAGATATTGATGAGCGATCGCTCTAACTTTTTTAATGTGGCTGAATAATAGCTATAGATATTTTCACTGGAGTGTAATAGCCAAATACTCAGTTGAAATTCCCGACTTTTAGAAAAGTCAGGAATTTTTTTGTTTATAAGATGTAGCTCAACAGCCCAACAATTACTAAAGAGAGTGACCGTCTACCGGATGATTGAACTTTTCAAGAATCTGTTAAAAATCTCTTTACCTCAAATCAACCTATACTCTAACTGCAACCTATGCAATTAAGAGTGACTTTCTAGCGGATCAGCAATATATTTGAATGTTGGCTCCGAATTCCAAGGGCCACGTTCATCTTTACCATTTCCGTTTGTAGATAGGTTGTAGTAGAGAGCAACAGTGTCATCTGGCTTAACATTACCAAAGAATGGATCTGTTAACTTACCTAGTGAATCTAGAGCTTTCATAAACATCTGTGTATGAGAAATTTCTCGTGTTAACAGATGCACTAAAGTCTCTTGGGTTCCTTTATCAGTTGCCAACTTGATCAATGATTCGTAAGTCTGACGAGCGCCAGCTTCTGCTGCAACGTTAGCTCTTAAATCACGCACTACATCTCCACCCTCATTCAAGTAGCTTGCAGTCCAAGCAGTACCTTGGCTATCTAGAAAATGAGGCCCAATTCCTCGGACTGCAAAGAGAGTACTCTTATAAGCCTCGGTTTGATCTACATTTTTAGTATGAGCTTCAATGAGTTTACCAACCATTTCTAAATGGCTGAATTCCTCGATTGCAATGTCTTGGAGCATATCTTTAATGCCAGCATTTTCAACGTGGAATGATTGAACCCAATATTGAAGTGCTGCACTCAGTTCTCCAGTAGCGCCGCCGAACTGCTCTAAAAGTAACTGAGCAAAACGAGGATTTGGCTCACTAACGTTAACTGCACGAATAGTCTCTTTTTTGTGAAAAAACATAGATTGATACTTCCAAAAATTATGATGTTAGAGAAGGGAGCGAAACTTTAGCAGTTGCACCTGCCAAAATTACTAAAACTACTCAAGCAATAATACTTATAAGCTTCCTCAACAATCTCACTTGTATATAAGTTATCAACTCTGAACTAAAATTCTTTCTACCAGATGGGATAAATGCCAAATCCAAAAGTTAGACAAAAATGTTTATATCAAGATTATTTGAATAATAATTAGCATTTATAGTATAAAAATGTTATGCAAAAGTTTTGTCAGATAAATCAGGAATTATTGAATAGACTAGTTTAGAAGTTATTCGCCCTATAACTAGGCATTAATACATGAATAAATTATATTTTTTATACTTTTTATATCTATCTGAAGATGGAAAAAAATTATCTAACTTTTTGGAGATGCATTGAAATAATTTTTAATTCGTAATTTATAATTACTGAAATCCCCTCAACCGCTATTTTCAAGGTAGATTGAGGGGATAATGTGTAGCCAATATTTGCAAAAGTGATATCAAATGGCGCGGGAGAATTTTGTCTCTCGCGTTCTGGTGTGAGTATCAAATATGACGGCAATATTTCTTACTAATAATCTACCGATGTCTGTAATCTGGATCTGATTTTTTGATAAACTTACTAGACCATCGGCTTCTAGTGGTTTTAATGCCTCTATTTCCTCGGAGAAATATTCATCAAAATTGATATGATATTTATTTTCAACATCTTGCTTATGCAACTGGAAGTGAGACATGATACCCATGATCACGTCCCGCCTGATAATATCATTTTGAGTAAGTTTGATGCCTTTACTAACAGGTAAACTACCTGCTGCAATTGTCTGATAATAATCCTTTAATTCCTTGTGGTTTTGGGCATAAGCATCTTCTAGCATACTTATGGATGTAGAACCAAAACCAAAGAGTTCTGTTTCAGCGTGGGTAGTGTAGCCTTGAAAATTGCGTTTGAGAGTGCCATTGCGTTGAGCGATCGCTAGTTCGTCATCAGTTTTAGCAAAATGATCCATGCCAATAAATAGATATTGGTTATTCGTCAATTCTTCAATGGTCATTTTCAGAATCTCTAACTTTTCCTCTGCTGGCGGTAGTGCCTCTTGAGGAATATTTTTTTGCGTCGGTTTGAGCCACGGTACATAGGCAAAGTTAAAGACCACAATTCGGTCAGGATCTAATTCAATAGTCTTTTTCAGGGTCTCCCGAAATGTCTCGCGGTTTTGATAGGGTAAACCATAAATTAGGTCTACATTCACACTTTCAAACTTAGCTTCTTTGACCCAACTCATGACATCAAAGAGCATTTTTTCTGGCTGGACACGATTAACAGCTACTTGAACTTGGCTATTAAAATCCTGAATGCCAAAACTAATACGGTTAAACCCAATCTCTCTCAGAAAGAAAATGTAGTTTTTATCGATATAGCGGGGATTAATCTCAATTGAGATTTCTGCTTGTGGGTCGATGTTGAAATAGCGATTTATATTTTTCCATAAAACTTCTACCTGGTGACGCTCTAAGTAATTAGGAGTACCACCTCCCCAGTGGATTTGCAGTACTTTTCTGTCTGGATCGATTAAAGCTGCGGTGTTTTTGATGTCTTGAATCAAAGACTCCACATAAGGTTTAGCAAGATTCTTGTTGTTGGAAATTACCGTATTACAGCCGCAGAAGTAGCAAGCACTTTGGCAAAAAGGGATGTGGAAATACAAACTCATAGGGGTTTTGCGTTGGTTCGATGCTGCGATCGCGGCCTTAAAATCAGTTTCGGTGAATGTTTCGCTTAACTCTGTAGCCGGTGGGTAACTGGTGTATCTAGGTGCGCGAGTGTCGTACTTTTGAATCAGATCCAGATCAAACTTGACACCAGGTAGTAGAAAAACCATTGAGTTTCTTTCCAATGAATGAAGGGAGTGGGGAATGGGGAGATGAGGGGAAGCAGAGGAGCAGGGGAGAATAATAATTCCTGACAAATGACCAATGACAAATGACAAATGACTAACTTAATTAGCCGCAGCGATTTCAGTACTACCTGAATTTTGAGGACGAGTTAGGCTATTAAACAGGACTTGACCGAGTGCTTTGATTAAACTTCCTTCTAACTCCTGAGCCATCTGTAAGTTCAACGCAAAGGCAGTATTCGCTTCTGCAACAATCCGTTCTGCTGTTATATCATCAACGGGTAATGCATTTAATGCCTGACGATACTTATCCTTAAATGCTTTTTTATCAGGAATTTGCTCAAAGTTGTAAAAGGATGTGCCTTCATAGCCAGAAAGCTTCAAGGCTGACTGAGCAACTTTTTGTAGCATTTGACCCCCTGAGAGATCCCCCATGTAGCGAGTGTAGGCATGACCTAGCAATAAGGCTGGTTCACTAGCAGAAATTTCCCGAATGCGATCAATGTACTTTTGGGCAGCAGATGAGTGTGTAACCTGCTCTCTCCAGTTATCCCCATAATAGAACACCATGTCTTTTTCGAGCGAGGATTGGCGATTAAGTTCGGGAAAGTAAACTGCACTAATCACAGGATGCTCTACATGGCTCTCTAATGCTGCTTCTAGTTCGCTGTAGATGTAATACAAGTTGCTTAAGAACTTGGCGAAGCAGTCTCTATCCACAACTCCTTGCAAAAAACATTTCATGAATCCCACATTTTCTGCTGATGTGTGGGCTTGTTGAGTTCCAGAGCGCAGTTTGATGGCTAGATTGCTACTCATTGTTGCTTCCTTCATTGTTCAAGTGCAAGGCTTCTGGGCAGTCACCGACTCAGGATGCCTACCAGGGCCAACTAAAAAATTGTTATTCTAGGTTTATAGAGAATCTGCATCACTCTATCCAGCAAATACCACTGCCGATGCAAATCCCAGCTATTTTATTTCTCCTAAAATTATTTAACTATTAATAGTTCTATAACTATTAAGTTATTAATATTTATTTATTGTTTGACAGCTATTTGTTGAGAAAAAAGGCAGGAGGTTAGGAATATCAATTGAAACTTTAGTTCTGGGTTATTGCCCAGTTCATAAAAATAATTATACCGAGACGCGCAGCGCTTACGGCGGTAAGCTACGATCACCAATTGTCAATAGAAGGCAGAAGGCAGGAGGCAGGAGGCAGAAGGAGGAAAAAGCCACCCCACAAGAGGTGGGGCTTGAACCTTCCCCCAAAAAATGTTAATCGCCCACAAGGGGCGGGGCTTGAACCCAAGCATTTTTCTTTCCCTGTGCCCTGTGCCCTCTGCCTTTCTTCGTAAAATTCTGCCAAAAACTACCCTTGATAACCTCCATTTTTGGCATTTTTGGGTATCTATTGCAGACTTACCTAATCAAACCCGTTGATGCTGATTCAACATCTCCAAAAATAAAATAGGAAAAATTTAACTTAACCTTATCCTTTCTTTGATTTATTCTTAGTTGTGCCAAGACTTTTAATACAATATAGTTTACTTAAACAGTATTAAATCTTCTATAAAAATCCAATTTAATTTTTGAAAAACTTTACTGCTGTTAGCTTTGAGTGATACAAATCAGAGCTTCAGTATACTTAATAAGATTAATACCGACTTATTAAGAGTTCTATGTGATATTGTCAAAACAGGTTTAAGGATTCAGTCTGACTGTTTGGTATCGTACTTACTAAATCAGGATAAACTCTATGTATCGATTCCAGATCAGTGCATACACTCAAACGGGCGAATCCATTGGTTTGGTCGGTTCGAGTCCAGAGTTGGGATTGTGGGACATCACCAAATGTGTCCATTTGCGTACAAGTGGCGATCGCTATCCTTTATGGTGGACAGATATAGAAATTGACATTCAGCTGCCTTTAGAATCAGGCGATGGACAGAGAGTTGAATACAAGTATGTGCGCCTCGATGCAAACGGCAATGTCCGATGGGAGAGTTTACTAGATACAAACCGCTGGATTCCGATTGATCCTAACGATGATTCCAGCACAATTATTGTGGATGATGGCGCATTCGGTTATTTACAACCTTACCCCTTTGGATACATTAATCAGCCGGCTGTCAGAATGCCCGTGGAAGAAGAGGCTGAAAGACTCAAAATCGTGGTCATTGGCAGTTCCGTCGCATTAGGTCATAAAGCCTGGTTTCTGAAAGGTTGGGTCTGGCTATTGGCACAGGCTTTAGAGCAAAAATATGGGCATCAACTCGTGAATGTGTCGGAAGTGGGGGCGAATGTCAGCAGAACGATCGCTCGATTTGGGTCAGTTGTCACCCCAGAACAACCGGATATCGTGATTATTGCCCTATCTCTGGGTAACGAAGGATTAGCCTACTGTCACCCTTACGAACGGCGGGCAGTACAGCGGCGGTTTGAAAGTGGCTTGCAGCAGTTGGTGAAAATGACACGCGACATCGGGGCTATTCCGATTTTGGGCGGTGTCTATCCCAATGGCGACTATTCTCTAGAACATTACTGGCTGATGCAAGACACACACAAGCGAATGCTAAGTTGGGACGTAGCCGTACTAGATTGGTTGGCAGTCGTGGATAATGGGCAAGGACGATGGAAAGCGGGGACATCCTTCGACCCGGCTCACCCAAATACGATCGGTCACAGCCTGATGTATCAGCAGATCGATCAGCATCTATTCGATATCGACAAAGACGAATTGGCAAAAGAAAAACAACGCTTCCAGCAACCGAATGAATTTGCCATCTACTTTGACACTGTAGGTTTTCATGTCTCTGTCTGTATCGAAGAGAAGCGTTTACGGATCATTAATCAATCACAATACAACTACACGATCGCTCCCTATTGGCAGGAATTGCAAACTGCACTGCAAAGTCAGGCAAGATTGATACCAGGTATTTACATTGCGAAATCTGTGAAGCCAGGGACACTTCCCTTTTTCGCTGTGCAAGAGGATGGCGCGATCGCAACCACATTAGACATTCCCCCTAGTGCCGATCTAGAATATAGCGCCGCCTTCAATCTCTTTTCGCCGAACAACTCACAAGTTTTGTTCTATGACGGGCATCTGGGGATTTTGCAAGCGGACGAACGCCACCTCTGGGTGATCAACGAATCAGAAAATGAATACAACATCCAACCCATGTGGACAGAGGTTTGCAACGCACTTAAAGCCATGCCATCGGGTGTCTATGAAGATCCGCTTTATCCCGATGCCCCCTTTCGCACCTTGATGATTGGTAACGATGGGCTAGAAAGCCGGGTGAAAGTACCACCCAAGTCTGCGGTGTTTTTCCAATACAAATGTCAGTTATCGGATATCAAGCGTGTGGCGATTCTTCCCCTTGGCGATCGCTGTGCCGTCCGCATGATGTTGTACAAGATGGAGTACGATGGCCCTGCTTTTCCCTTTGATCTAACGCGCACCACTAATATTGCAGATGTTGCGGATGCGATCGCAAACGGTTTTTATGATATGTGGAACCCTGCCTTCCTGCACTACAGCCCAGATGCAGGCAGAATTTACCATAGTAAGTGGTCGGGTTTGTCTTTTGCCCATGAAGTTGAGGAGACAGACGACCCAATAAGCGATATGTCTCCCGTCCATGAACGGATACGCGTTCGTTACACAGCACGTTCTGAAAGGTTTTGGTACGCACTGCGGCACTGCGACAAAGTGCTTTTCGTCCGCACAGGAATTTGCGATCGCGGTGGCGTAATTGATCTGGTCAACAAGCTACAAAAACAATGTCAGGGGAAGCCATTTCATCTCCTGCTTCTTTCTCCCCAAAGCGATGATGAGTTTTTAGACCTCCCCAATGTGCTGCACTACAATGTCGAGTTTAATCCCGATCGTATGTATGACGATTTGGGACACTGGATGTATTGTACAGAAGTGATGCGAGGAATTCTAGAATCCCTTGATGTGTCCAGTAAAAACCTCTTTTGGTGCCCACCCAAACCTGCGAAGGGGTGGGAAACTAGTACCGCAAGGCGTAATTCGTAATATCAAGTTCGGATAATTACTTGTAATAAAGTTGGAATCGTTGCAGTGCATCTATCCTAGTATTAACTAGATATCCAAACGCTGAAATAGAGCTTTGGAGCATGGACAAGCAGACGCTCGTGACGCTCGATAGCGCAGCATTAGCGACGTAGGAGCGTCTGACTCGCTATAGTATTGGACTTCATCCAACTCGTAGAAAATGCTGAAGATGTGGCTCAACCAATGGAAAATTCCCTGGATAGTGACGACATCTTAAACTCACTCAAAACCATGAGGATCGGGTGATAGTAACCTATAACCTTACTCTTGAATATCAAATGACAATAGTTATACACTAACATTAACTAAATCAACATCAGCAAGCCATATTGTTCTGCTTTGGGCAGACACTTCTTCTAAAATTGGAGAGCGCCACTCTACCCCATAAAGCCAATTATCTTTGAGGCTAAAAATTCCTTGAATAACACGGCGTGTCGGCTGTTCACCGAAATCAACCTCAACTATGTCCCCCAATTTAAAAGCTGGAGTAGAAACAGTGGACTTTTCTAGTAGATTTGTTCTATGAAATTCTTGTTCAGTTAAGTAGAGAGTTTCATTCTGGCAAACAATTGCATAAATCCATTCCTGTCTTTCCCACTGAACACCACAGCAGTAGCCTGACAAATCCGAGATTGACAACAAAACTTTTTCTAACATTTTCGCTGCTAGGGGAGGCATGGACTGGCCCCATTCAGGAGAAATATGCCAACAGGATTCTAATGCGGTAATTTGGTTAATCATCTGGGAATGTAGTTCTCTTTTTTATACATACACTCCCAAGCAACAGTCTAATCCGGAATATTATTCAAAATAACCCTCTTGTGTCACTTGCTGTAAACAATAATCGGAGCGAAACTCTGAAAATTTGATTTGTTGACATACTTCCCCGAATGCGCTTTGCTAAATTCGGGGGATTCTAGCTTTAAACAGCAATTGCAGTTTCATACTGTCTGACATCACCTAAGCTAACAGTCGATGCCCCGACTGTGTAAATGATATCCATGTCTGCCAAAGTCCCGTAACTGGATGCTGAACAATCCCTGTGGTCAGTTCATTCTCTTCAAGCACTGATTTTTTCTTTGGGTCACCGAATCCTTTAAACATGACTTTCTTCAGTAAACGCTATCTTTTCAGAATGCCCAAAAAAAATGCAGCGATCGCGCTTTTTTTACATCTGCAATTCAACGCCATATCCTGTCTTTATAAGAGCGATGGCTGCGCCAACACCTGCCTTCTTGATGCCCGAACGCGAACAGCGTCTCCTTTAGGAGAAGGGCTGTAGGGCGAACGCTACAGCTTTGCAGTGATTGGATTGCTAGTGGTAAAGCAATTCATCTATGGTGCTACTTTTTCTTTAAACAGCTTTCCAGCAGAAAACGCAGGCACTTTGGTAGCTGGGATAGTCATTGGCTCATTGGTTTTCGGATTACGCCCTTCGCGCTCCGAACGTTCACGCCGCTCAAATGACCCAAACCCTATGAGCGTTACCTTATCCCCATTCGCTACAGCTTCGGTAACAACTGACAAAAAAGCACTAATCACTTCATCAGCTTGCTTTTTTGTGATGTTGGTCTTTGCTGCTACAACATCCACTAATTCGCCTTTGTTCATAAATAAATCGCCCTGAAACATTGCAAGTAATCGAAATCTAGCATTATTACCTCTTATTCAGAAAGGGGAAAAGGAATAATTTTCTAGCAACACGCAAAAATTAACAATGCACGACTACTACTTAATGTAAGTGGAAGTTACCAGTCTACTGAAGTACACAACTTGTTACTTTTGTAGGCGCTCGTGTTTATGAATTGTGAATATCCATTCGTCGGATTAAGGCATTCTCAATAGTGTAAATATGCTGAACCATTTGGTTGCGGATCAAGTTTCCATCTAAGCCCTGCACTACTTGATGAACATAGACAATTACTCGCCCACTCTCATCGGCTTGAAAGCTTGTAGATTCAATAGTTTGGGTTATGTCTACGCCCCGCTTTGAGAGCGATCGCTACATTCTGACTGTCTACAGAAAAATTACGGCAATTTTGGGGGCGTAGGCGGCTGAAAACGTCTATACTAGTGCCTTGTACAGCATTGTAGATATTCAGAAGATACCGCTTAACGGTTAAAATTGGCAGCGTAGCCCACACCAGAGTCGTTATCAGGCAGGTGCAGTTCGTTAATATAATCCTTCTGGTGGGGAAATATCAGATCCGACAGCCACACCAGTGTTAGTAGATTTAATCCCTGGTTTAACAGTAGGGGATTGTTGTTTTAACGATTGTAAAACAGAAGAAGAGTTATCTTGCTCAATTGACATATTGGTATTTGCTTGTTGCTGGGACATGAAAGCTAATCCTCCCATTGCACCAGCAAGAAGAACTGTATAACCTACATATAAATGCGTCGGACGAATTTCCAATCCCATTCCTTTTTTAGATTGATCCGAAAAGGGCTGAGTTACTGGTATAGCTGCTTTTGCTGGCAAAGAAGCAGCTAAAGCAACACCATTAAGTCCTAAAGCATCTCCATAACGTCGGATAAATCCACGTATAAAAATGTCATCCGATAATTCTTTCCAGTTGCCGCTTTCTAATGCCTCTATCAGCTCCGTTCGGATATGAGTGGAAAGCTGGATGTGATCCAAAGAAAGCCCTTTGGATTGACGGGTTTTTTGGAGTTGTTGCCCGATTTGACGTAGGCACACCATGCGTTGTTGGGCTGCAAGTTCAGCAAGTTTTGCAAGTTCTGCTTGAGAAATTCTCTGATGATTTAGCAATTGTAGTGGTTTTTTCCACAGCGAATTTTCTGCTGTATTTTTAGAGGGTTCTTCCAGGAGAGTGCAATGCTCCTGCTGTATCTCTGGTGAAGAATTGACTGTTTCTGTAGCTTGCTTGGTATCTGTAGCTGTTTCAACTTTTTGAGATTGTTGGGAAAATTGTCGAAATGCTAAACCGATCGCTTCTCTACCTACGGCTTTTAATAAATCTTGAGCCTGATCTGTTTGTTCACCTATTAACTTCTGCACAATCGCTAAAGCACGTCGATAAACTCCGCTACGATGCAGTTGTACTTCTATTTCTCCTAAAAGCGATCGCAACTGATCTTGAGAAATTTCAATATTCGGATTGTCTAGGAATTGCAAATAGTATGCAGGAGTAGTAACCATTGTGAAAGCCTTTTATATGAACTCAATCAAAGAAAGTTACAATTATATGTTCACTATTTTTCCTAACTTCACCTTTGCTTTCCGGATGTTAATTGTATAATTTAATTTTTTAATTGCTCATCAACACTGAAGCAAGGCAGTAATAACCGTAGTCATGATTGTAAAAATGATACTAGTATATTTTTGAGAAAAAACCTTGAGTGCGTAACAAGAGTAAGTTCTAGAAGTGCTGCAACGTCCTCTACCATTGTTCAGTAAATTACGTTAAAATACTGTCTATTTATTTTCTGAGATCGTTAGCCATTTTGGAGTATATGGAAGCAAATGAAGAGAAAAGCTCCATTTTCGAGCCAATTGCATTCTCTTTGCTAAATTTAGAACAATATTTGGTTTCAAGTTACTGCCTTACGGGTAGCAGTGGCAATCGACAGCAAAGATATACCACTAAAGATAAAACTAATACCAACATATAATCCAATTAACCAAAACGAGTTATTGGGCCAACTAGACCAAATAAAAATTCCTAGAATCAGGGTAATCATGCCATCCATTAATACCAGCCAGGACAAATTCCCGCCAGTACGTGCTTTGAAGCAAGCAATAATTTCAAAAATGCCCTCTACGATAAAAATAGTCGCTAAAACTAGTGTCAAGGTGAGTGCACCTGCTAAAAGATTGCCCAACAGAATTACACCTGCAATTATATAGAGAATCCCCACCAAGAGACTGAGCCAGAATCCACGAATCGGTTTAGATTGAAACGATTTTATGATCCGGACAATACCCGCAATCACAAAGAACCAACCGAAGACAGAAACCGAGACAATTGTTGCCACAACGGGCATCAGCATAGCAATTATTCCCAGAATAATCAGTATAATGCTGAGAACAATGATCCAGCCCGTGCTTTTGCGAATGGTTGCCTGAGTTTCAGGCGGGATATCGACCATCATAAGCTTTCTTCCTTAAGGTTTAGCTGCGGTTATAACTTATGATGTTTGCAATACCTTTCATCAAAAACCTGTACCCTAAGAAAGAACAAGTAGAAGCTCTCAAACGACTTGACGCTTGCGAGCGTCTTAGTTCCACAGATCAAGCGTGATAGTACGCTTGGGGGTCATGTCACCAACTAAATCCTCATTTCTTGTAGCCTACTGATGCGTAGGCGTAGCTAGCCGCAGGCATCGCTAAAAACCTCTGCACCGACTCCTAAGCGCCTACTCGAATACACCCGATTGATACGTAGACGCTTGGCGGTTCCCGTCGAGTTGAAACTGCACCAAGCCGGAGGGCTTGCCGTCAGGCATTGCTGAGGAAGAATCCCCTGTGTGGAACACAGTGGGAGAAAGTCAAACGAATCAGTGAATCTAAAGCACTTAACCCTCTTGTGTCAAACTAGGAGAACCCTATCGCTCTCAAACTTTTGAGAGCTTTATTTTCCAGTTTTTTGGGGAAAATTTTAGTTTCTAGAAGAAAATAAAGCTTTAAACCTTGACTAATTCAAAGTTTCAGAATTAGGCTTTGATAATTGTTTTCCAAAAGTGACACAAGAGGGTTAAGTACCAACATTCTTAGTTGAGTCTACAGCTTGCAGTAAGTTCTACATTGAGGAAAGTTCCTGAGCGGGGTGTAATTGAACGCAACTGCTGGATAAAACCATTAAATCTAGCATCAGTTATGCCGAACCCAGCTTCAGCACAAGCAGATAAACCCCCTTCAATGGGAATAGGAGCGCCTTCTCTTGGGCTATATACAATAAATTTATCAACGATACCAGTACCAACCGCAAACCCGATAACTTGGCGAACTGTTCGCAAAGCAACATTATCTAGCGAGCCACCTATACTGCCAACACTGATATTAACCGCACGACTTTCAGCCAATGCTGGCGCACTCATCGACAATACTGCCCCGACAATCATTAAACAGGTGAACTTATTATTCATTTTCTTTCCTCACTCGACTTAAACTTATGTATTTACAAAAACATAGACTCACTAAATAATATACGGACATTATCTGAAGATAATCATTTATTAAAGCAGGGTTTAAGAAGCAGCTTTTTGCCAGGTTTTATGCGGCTCACTCAAACTTGCTTTTGTTGTTGCGATCGCTTCTAGGGGGTACTTTGTGTCATCGCTCAACTAGGCAATTTTTAGTTGCAGTCTGCTAAAGCTAGATTTTAAACACTAGGTAGACAAAGTAAAAATAAGTTTCTCGGCTCAAAAACTCCATCTGACTTTGAAAACTGCGATAGCGGGTAGTTGGTGTGGGAGACGAATGTGCATCCATCCCTAAACCTCGTGCCATCAATACCGCTCGCTTCATGTGCAATGGATCGCTAACAATCAGAAACTTGGTTAATTGGTGAGCTTTCGCTACTTCTAAAGCATTTTTGAGGTTCTGGTGAGTTGTGCGAGATTGAGTTTCCGTGAGAATATCAGTAGCTTTTACCTGTTGCATGAGCGCATAATTTTTCCCAACTACAGCTTCAGCTGGTTCATTACTCTCGCCAACTCCGCCAGTAAATATGATCGTCTTAACATATCTATTTTTATATAAGTTAATGGCATGGTTGATTCGCTCTCTGAAAACAGGAGATGGTTCTTCTCCCCAAACTGCCGCTCCTAAAACAATTGCTGCATCTGCCTTGATATTATGACTACTGCTGCCATATAAATAAATACTTGAGGCTGTAGAGGCGATCGCCAGCAACAAGGCAGATATCAAAGTTACTGTCACCAAAATTAACCATTTTTTGGAAATTTTGTAATTGAGCATGGGGCGTTGTGCTATTTTGCATCTGCTTCAATTTACTTGTCCCAAGCATCATTGAGATATTCTTGGAGCCAGTTTGATAAATCCCGCATTTCACTTTCAGAAAGTTGCAGAATAGCAGCTTCTATTTCTGGGAGTGAGTTTATCCTGTTATCCTCAATCCAGCACTATGAACTATATTCTACCAAAATTGACGGAATAATTCAGAATTAGAATTAGTGTCAAATCTTAGTTATTAATCATGAATCAGCATGACAGAGAAATGGCTTTCTATCGTCGGCATTGGGGAAGATGGATTACAGGGATTAAGCGCGATCGCTCTTTCCCTAATCAATCAAGCTAAAGTAATTGTGGGAGGCGATCGCCATTTAGCAATGCTCCCTAAAGATGACCAGCGTGAAAAACTAGTCTGGACATCGCCTATTAGCACCTCTATAGAGGAAATCATCCAGCGTCGGGGTCAGTCAATCTGTGTACTAGCCAGTGGTGATCCTATGTGTTACGGCATTGGTGTCACCTTGATGCGGCGAATTCCCGTCTCTGAAATGACGATTATTCCCGCACCTTCAGCCTTCAGCCTCGCTAGTGCCAGGGTGGGATGGTCTTTAACTGAAGTGGAAACCTTAAGTTTGAATGGTCGTCCATCCTCCCTACTCCAATCTTACATTTACCCAAAAGCGCAGCTGTTGATTTTGAGTGAAGGGAAGGATACACCCGCCATTGTTGCTGAAATTTTGACAAATCGCGGCTACGGTGGCAGTAAAATCACCGTATTGGAGCGCATGGGCGGCACTCATGAAAGAATTGTGGAAGGTACGGCTGCGTCTTGGAGTGAAACTGAAGTTGCTGCTTTGAATGCGATCGCAGTTTATTGTATTCCTGATGCTGGGGTGATTCCTTTGCCAAGATTACCAGGATTACCAGATAACGCTTACCACCACGATGGACAGTTAACGAAGCGTGAAGTTAGGGCAGTTACCCTAGCAGCTTTGGCTCCCACACCGGGAGGATTATTGTGGGATGTTGGCGCGGGTTGCGGCTCAATTTCTATCGAATGGATGCGGAGTCATCCTCGGTGTCGAGCGATCGCGATCGAACAAAACTCCTCTAGACTACTATATATTGCTGATAATGCTGCCACTCTTGGTACTCCCAATCTGCAAATCATTGAAGGTAAAGCGCCCCATGCCCTGAAAGACTTGTCATCACCAGATGCCATCTTTATTGGTGGTGGGGTGACAGCAACGGGACTTTTTGATGTTTGCTGGGAAGCACTGCGTCCGGGTGGACGTTTGGTGGCAAATGTTGTGACGGTAGAGGGTGAACAAACTTTATTTCAATGGCATAAACGAGTCGGTGGCGATTTAACTCGTATTGCCATTCAGCGGGCGGAACCTATTGGTACATTTTTGGGCTGGCGAGCAATGGCGCCTGTGACACAATGGGTAGTTGTAAAGTCTGAAAACTAAAGTAAACAGTAGTCTAAATTTTGTAGCATACTATATTTAATAGGCTTGTTACTCAAGGACTTCCAACAAATAAATTATCCAATCTTGTGGGGTGGGTCGGAAAGCCCGCTTTTAGCTACGGGTGAAACACCAACTCCACAAAAAGTAATTGAGTATTTTTTTATTTGAAAGAATATAAATAAAATTCTTTTATACACAGTCAGGGCTGTGTATAAAAGAAAGTTTTTGAAGAACAATTTCTAGATTTTGAGAGAAGTTGTATCCATAAGTTGCACTGATCCTGTGCTGAAGTCACAGAAAATTGTATAATCGACAGCTTAATTAACCAAAAATTTTGTTTTCTATAGAAAATGACAGAAGTAATTAGATCCGGGAGCCTAAATAACATTGAGTCTATTGAGTTTGAAGAACAGTGCTTAGAAAAAGCTAGAGAAACAGACGATGCCTACGGCGGGCAAAGCCAACGCAATAGAGAAGTCATTTCTTTAGCAAGTTTGGGCAATGCTTACTACTCACGAGGCGAGTACCATCTGGCAATTGAGTTTTATCAGCAATGGTTGGATATAGCTAGAGAAATAGGCGATCGCGCAGGTGTTGCCAAATCTTTATCTGGGTTGGGTAACGCTTACCAATCACTGGGTAAATACCAGCGAGCGATTGAATTTTATCACCAGTGGTTGAGTATCACCAGAAAAATAGGCGATCGCACTGGGGAAGGTATTTGCTTGGGAAGTTTGGGTAATACTTATGAATACCTGGGTAAGTATGAGCAGGCGATAGAGTTCTATGAACAGTGGTTGAGTATAACAAAGAAAATCGGCGATTGGACTGGAGAATGCATAAGCCTAGGAAGTTTGGGCAATACTTATGAATCATTAGGGAATTACCAACTGGCAATTGAGTTTTACCAGCAATGGTTAGGGCTGGCAAAATTCATTAGCGATGGCAACAGCCAAGCCATGGCCTTGAGTGGTTTGGGCAGTGCTTATAAAGCTTTGGGAGAATACCAAAGAGCATTTGAGTTTTATCAACAATCATTAGAGATTAGAAGGGATCTCAATGACCAAAATGGGGAAGCAAACGCCTGGTTTAATTTGGGTTTGGTGTTAGAAAAAATTAATCGAGAATCAGAAGCGCTCAATGCCTTTTGCAATGCTCGTGAAATATATCATGTAATGGGACTTGATGAAAGCCTGCAAGATTGTAACCATGCAATTGAGCTTCTTTCTCAAAATGTTGCAACTTTCGCATCTGTCTTCTGGTTTGAAAGATGGTTAAATCATTTGTCGCGGTTGATCAAATCTGGTTCCAAACTATAAACAGTGCTGAATTACGAGTGCTGTTGGCCCCGCTACCGCTAACAACACTCGTAACTCACTCAAGACTCAGCACCATACTTATTAAATACTGCAACTGAGTCCTTGCGATCAAAGGAAAACACAGAAAACGGATCTTTTCGATTCCCCATCTCCATCCCAGGAGTACCTACAGGCATTTGAGGAACAGATAAACCAGCAACATTTGGCTTTTCTTGAAGCAGACGTTTGATGTCGTCTGCTGGGACGTGTCCTTCGATGACATATCCATTAACAATTGCTGTGTGGCAAGATGACAAGTTATCCGGCACGTTGTACTTTTGTTTGACTGTTTCGATGTTAGGTGTAGAAAAGTCTGTGATTTTAAAACCCTGTGCCTTTAAGTGATCAATCCACCCGCCACAACAGTTACAATCAGGACTGTGATATACAGTGGCATTGAGCGCTGCTAGTTTTAATGGTGTGTGTTTATCCTGGATAGGCGTAGTAGTACTTACTAGTTGAGCATTAGGAAAAACAGCTTGAGCATAACTCATCTGAGCAGTGCTTCCCAAAATGCCCAACACCCCTGCTGTTAGACAAATCATTACTACTACTCGCACAGCAGCACGTACCAAGATGGGCGGTAACCATTTTTGCCCGCAATAATTCAAAAACACTCTGCGTGCCTTTGCGCTTACTTTGCGTCTCTTTGTGTTTAAAAACACTGCGATTTTACGCAAAACTATACTATGTTCCATACAGCAAAAGCGATTCCTTATTAGTTATATAAAAAATGCCTAAAAAAGGCTACAAAATCTATCTTGTAGCCTTTTTTAGGAAAAATAAATGGAGCGATCGCTTTTCTTAAGGCGATGTCGCATGATTCATTTTTGATTCAGCAATGCCTGCGATCGCATTACATTATTTGATTTCCCCAATCCCCAATATCAAGTTGCCATTTGGCTTTGGGGTGGAAAGCCATGCTGGATTCTGCCTATATCGCCATCAAACTTCATGGAGGTTTTGAAGAGTTCAAAACGCCCATCAGTTGCATATTGGGCGCAACGATCGCGCAACGCCTGCATTTCTTTTGCTTCCATCGGTTGAAAGTTACGAGCGATCGCTAAGTTCTGACGCAGTACTTCCAGTGAATCAATACCACTAACCAGTGCGGCGATCGGTAAACTCATAACATAGCGTATGGCTTCCTGGGGAGTCACTACACCTTTTTTTACTGCATCACCAGTACCGCTGAGGCTTTTCATGCCAATTACGGCAATTCCCCGTTTGTTGAGTTCTGGTAACACCTGTCGCTCAAAGCTGCGGAAGCTGGCATCAAAACAATTAAGCGGCAATTGCACCGTATCAAATGGGTAATTGTAAGAGAGCATTTTCAGATGAATAGCAGGATCTTTATGACCCGTAAACCCAACGAACCTGACTTTACCCTCTTTTTTCGCTTGATCTAGAGCTTCAATTGCCCCGTTGGTACGAAAAATCCTTTCTGGATCGTTGTCGTAAACAACTTCGTGGATTTGCCACAAGTCGAGGTGGTCAGTTTTGAGACGACGTAGGGATTCTTCAAGTTGCTGCATTGCTACTTTGCGATCGCGTCCGTGTGTGCAAACCTTCGTCATCAAAAAAACTTTGTCTCGTCGCCCTTGCAACGCCTCTCCCATCCACTCTTCACTACGATGCTGGTTATACTCCCAGGCGTTGTCCATGAAGGTGATGCCATTATCAATGGCTTCCTGGATGATGCGAATTGCCTCTTCTCGCTTGTTTCCCTGTGCTACAGTTGCTCCTCCCAAAGCGATCGCCGACACTTTCACCCCTGTTTTTCCCAGTGGACGGAGAGGAATTTCACCAGTGTTTGTGCTGTTCGTTGGAGTGGCAGATGATGCTGGAACCTCTGCCGCTTCTACTTCCGAATTGACATTGAGGATGTGGTCAGTGAGAATTGCTCCTGCACCTGCACCGATAAAGCCGATTCCTTTTAAAAAATGTCGCCGTTTTACCTCTAAAGGTAGATGCTTTTGATCGGCTTCATTATTGTTTTGATCTGACATTGAGTTTTTGTAATTTAAAACACTTAATTCTTGTCAATTTCGCCCAATAATTACATTTCTTAAAGGCGTGATGGGGTCAAAAAACTAATTGTTTGTGGTTTAAAACTCGATACACTATCCCAATAATTAACCTGATTAATATTCACCTTGAGCAAAGCAATATCGGCTTCGTCCAGTCCTTTAGGAAACCAGGTTTGAAGTTCCGGCTTCCATAGCTCTTGCATCTTGTTGCGGTCTTTCACAAGCTGCGCTGTACCTGAGATAGAAACGAACCGCTGCGGATTGGGTGACGAGAAGCTGATATTGACCTGCGGATGGTGTTCAACCTCAGTTACCTTATGGGAAGCGGCATAGGTAAAAAACCAGAGTGTGGAATCATCATTAATCTCGCCACTCCTGGACATTGGGTAACTATGCAAACTTCCATCATCATCGACTGTGGTAAACATACCATAATCAATATCTTGGATTAGTTCATGCAATTTTGTAATTTCTTGGTTGCGATCTGTAGAAGTTGTCATTAGTTGTAGTTTTTTCTCTATTTACTTTTTCTAGACTGCAATTCTTTGATTACAACTAGATTTAAGGCTAGCAAGGCTATTTTTCAGTATTAAGCTTTTTCGTTTCAATTGCGTGAGCCTAGAGGTGTAGTTCTCATAAAATCAGCTATTTTAGTTATATCTCTAGACATATTGCTTGAGAACCACTATTTTGTTTATGCATCAATTATAGAGATAGTATTTGGAACAAAATTAGTGGTGCGATCGTCGATTGGTTTTTAAATGAAAATATAAAATAAAACAAATTCTGGAACTGTGAAATTTTATGTTAGATTTGTACCCTCTGAATGAGCCTCTTCAACCTATAGCAGGAGTATAATTTTTAATTAAGCACCTACGATGAAAACTAGGTAATCAAATCGCAGTATATCTGCCTTTCAACTTATGGACTGGAAGTACAGGTGGAAAAATGGCTATAAACCAAGCCGAGATGAAGCGGCAAAAAACCCTCATTTGTTAGATGAAAGTCAGTTCGAGAACGAGCAAGACCGAAAGCTAGCTGAAGAATCTGCAAGGAAGCATTTGGGCATACCCGCACCAACCTTAGACGAAGATAAACCAATACTACCTCATTAGCTTCGCCTAATGACAAGGCTTGATAACACCATTTCCAAAAATCTTTGTAATAGATAAATTTGCTGTAGGGGCTTACATCTGTACGCCCCTAATCATATATCTGTAGCAATAATTTCGTGAAAAAAATCTAACGATTAGGCATTGTTTGCCTATGTACACTCCGCACCATTAGAAAGTTAGACAAATGCAGATTACTCAATTTCTCAATCGATTAAACAATAAGAAATTCGCTAAGTTACTCACTCAAACAGTAGCTTTAGGTGTAGGCGCTATTGTTCTCCTCTCAAGTACTAATGCTAATGCTGCCGAGCAAGTTATTTTAAAGTATGGTAATTTTCAGGGGCAAATATCTGTTCAAGAATTAACTCAGTTTACAGAAACTGGCAAAACTTCCCCGACATTAAGAGCTTATTTACAAGCAGCGCAACAAGATCCCGCTGTAGCTCGTAAGGCACTTAAAGCTTCGATAAAAGCCGATCCTTCCTTTTTAAATAGCTTACTGTCTAGCTGGGCAGGGCCAGTTTTAGTTAACCAAATTGGTGAGGTAGTTCACCCTCCCACAGGACAACTAGATCAGGAGGCGCTGCGAAACGCTTTAAGTGAATCTATTAAACAAAATGGTGAAGTTACACTGCTTGGAGCCATCCAGAATTATCCAAGTACTTCTGTTGAACTGGAAGGAGATCGTCTCATCCCTGTTTATGAACGCCTAAGCAATCTTGCAGAACTTTTTTGAGGCTAGTACCGCAAGGCGGAATTAAAAATTAAAAATTAAAAATGAAGACAGCGTAAGGGTTTTGTTGATTGGGAATGGGTGGTTTATTTACGCCGTGCTGTACTAGTTACTGCTGAAATTTAATACCTATGAGTCTATCTTAAGGTTCTATTCTGTGACTGAGAAATTCCCTAACGTAATTGTAGAGTTAGGGAAAACTTTATATGACAACCAACGTTTCTAGAGATATTAACAAGAATGTTAATGGAGCGCTGATAACTGGTGTTCTTCTGAGTATTGTGGGGGTTATTGCGATCGCAGTGCCTAATATCTCAACGATATTCGCCGAGACTTGGATTGCAGTGATTTTGATTTTCGCAGGATTTACAAAACTAGTGTACGCCACTCAAACCCGCGATCGCGGAGGTTTCCTTTGGAAAATTTTGTTGAGCGCACTCTATATTGCAACGGGCATAATGCTATTTGTTTATCCTTATACAGGTGTTCTCACACTCACTCTGTTGCTTGGCAGCTTTTTGCTGACTGAAGGCACATTCGAGTTAATTCTGGCATTCCAGTTACGTCCGCAAGATAACTGGACGTGGATACTAGCTGATGGCATCATCACGCTGGTATTAGGTGGAATGATTTGGTTCCAGTGGCCCTTCAATGCGCCTTGGCTTCTTGGCACACTAGTTGGTGTCAGTATTCTTTTTACTGGCATTTCACGCGTGATGTTGGCGTTGAATGCGCGTTCTACCTCGAATCCTACTAACGAAGCCACAAATGCTACTTAGTAGATGGGGAATGGGGAATTGGGAAAATTAATTACCAATGCCCTATCCCAAACTTCAATAGTCAAATTTTACAAGAGATTGCAGCAGCGATCGCCTTCATATTGCTAAATTAACTAAGGAAATCAAAATCCAGGCCAGCTAGCTGCAATCAACAATGGTATCTATTGCTACTCCCTTCTCGGATATTCAAAACCATTGGGCACGCTTATTTATTACAGCCTTAGCCCAACGTGGTATTGTCAGTGGGTTGCCTAATGGCACCTATCGCCCCGATAACTCACTTACCCGCGCTGAATTTGCCGCCATCATCGCCAAGGCATTTCCCACCGTTGCCAAGAAGCGGCAGTATGTCCCCTTTGTTGATGTACCCACTAGTTATTGGGCAGCAGCCGCCATTCAAACAGCTTACGAAAAAGCATTTATTAGTGGGTTTCCTGATAAAAGTTACCGTCCCGCTAACCGAATTACTAGAGTAGAAGTATTAGTTTCATTGGTAGCTGGTCTAGAAATTGCTACCAAAGTAAAACCTGATCTCCTCTCAGCACTCCCACAAATTTATCAAGATTCTGTTCAGATTCCTGGCTATGGTAGAAATCACGTAGCTATTGCCACTAGTGCCGGATTGGTGGTTAGTTTCCCAAATCTGAAATTACTCAGTCCCAATATTGCAGCCACCCGTGCAGATGTGGCAGTGATTATTTATCAAGCTTTGGTGTATTTAGGTGAGGCAGAAAAAATTGCCTCTAGTTACTTAGTGCAGCCGCCAATAACCACACCGACACCAATACCGACTCCAACGCCAACCCCAACACCAACCCCAACCCCAACACCAACACCAACCCCCACACCTATCGGTAGCGTTAGAGTAAATCATAGTCGGGAGTTCCGGGGGGCATGGTTAGTATCTGTATGGAATGGTGATTGGCCTTCCAAAGCCGGACTTTCTGTTGCCCAACAAAAAGCTGAACTCACCGAAATTGCGATTAAATTACAAGCGCTGAACTTCAATGCCCTGATTTTCCAGGTGCGACCGGAAGGAGACGCTTTATATGAATCTCAATTAGAGCCTTGGAGTGCTTGGATTACCGGAACTCAGGGGAAAGCACCAGAACCATTTTATGATCCTTTAGCGTTTGCGATCGCAGAATGTCACAAGCGCAATATTGAAGTTCATGCTTGGTTCAACCCTTACCGCGCTAGCACTTCCACCGACCCAGCCAAAACAGTCCGTCCCCACCTAGCAGCTACCAATCCAGAAAGCGTTTATTTGTGGAAAACTCAACGCTGGATGGACCCAGGACTGAAAATAGTTCAGGATAGAGCATACAACGTAATTCTTGATGTAGTGAAGCGCTACGATGTTGATGGCATTCACTTAGATGATTATTTCTATCCATATCCCATCGAAGGACAGTCTTTTCCCGATGACAAAACCTACGCTGCATACAAAGCAACCGGTGGTACACTCAGCCTTGGCGACTGGCGACGGGACAATGTTAACAAAATGGTACAGCGCCTCTGGCAGGGAATAAAAGCAACCAAACCCGACGTAAAATTTGGTATTAGTCCCTTTGGAATTTATCGCCCCGGACAACCCGCTGGTATTACTGGGTTGGATGCTTACAATGTGCTGTATGCCGACTCCAAGAAATGGTTAGAAGAAGGCTGGATTGATTATATTGCTCCTCAATTATATTGGCGCACAGACCAACCACAACAAAGTTATTCCGCGTTGCTAAAGTGGTGGACACAGATAAACACAAAGCAAAGACACGTTTACGCTGGGAACAATTTAACAGAACCAAGCAACAAGAGTCGAGAGAGTGGTGAGATTGAAAAGCAGGTGATAATTAGTCGCAGCCAAGCTGCACAGTTGTCATTAGGGAATATCTTCTTTAATCTTGGTGTTTTGACGGAAAATAGTCAGGGCATTGCTGATAAATTCCAAAGTCTGCTTTATAACAAACCTGCGCTACCGCCAACTTTGCCTTGGCAAGATACAACACCACCCCCACCACCCATTGGATTACAAGTGAATAACCGCAAACTGAGTTGGCAGCCTGGTGATAATCAGCCAGTTCGTTCTTGGACACTTTATCGGCTGAGTGGCGATACTTGGACAATTCAGCGAATTTTGTCTGCTGGCACAACCTTCGCTACCGTCCAACAAGCGGGAAGCTATGCCGTGTGTGCAGTGGATAGATTAGCCAATGAGAGTGTAGGAACAGTTATTACAGTGAGTTGAAGAAAAGTGCTGCTTAGACATCTCCAAAAATGATCTAGGCACAATTCATAAATTGTGCTTACCAAGAATTTCGGGTAACGCATAATTAATTATTGGAGATGTCTAAAGTTTATTTGCATAGTTTAGGCATAACGATGTCATGGCTTTTGAAAGACAACTGAGATTTGCATAGATTGTAAGGAGCGGGATTAACCTTTCGGTAGATTTAGACAGAATCATCAAAACTGTATATTTGAATGGGGTAACACATAATTTGCCACAAAACCTCATGCTAAATCAGTAATTTCAAGATAAACAAATGAAATTTTGATTGAATTCTAGTCAATTTGTTCCTTAAGTTCCTCAAAAGCCATGACATCCCCTGAGCCTCAAACTGATTTTGGAGAAAAAGCTCCACAAAGCTCATTTGAGCCACCTTCTGGAAAACGGCGGTGGCTTTGGTTATTTTTAGCAGCACTACTATTGTTAGGGGGCGGAGTACCTATAGTTTGGCGTTTGCTCACTCCGCAAAATTCAGCACCTTCAACTGCTAATCCTCAACCTCAAGGTGTAAGAGTCAAAATATCCACCGTACAAAGCGGCATAATTGAGGAAAGTTCAGATTTTATTGCTAGCCTAAAATCCCAGCGCTCAGTTACGCTCCAGCCGAGGATTCAGGGCCAAGTTACCCAGGTACTTGTAAAATCGGGAGATTCAGTAGCCGAAGGAGCGGCGATTCTCCAAGTAGATCGTACACCACAAGCAGCGATCGCTCTGAAAAATTCTGTACCTCCAGCATTTTTAATGCAACTGGCAAATGCCCGCGCTACACTCCAATCTCTGGAAGCAGAACGACCATCATATATTGCAAATGTGCAATTGTATGAACAAAATTACGAAAAGTTTCTTGCTCTGGCTGAACAAGGAGCCGTATCTCGACAAACTAGCAATCAGTTTGCTAATAGGCTTGCTGCTGCTAAAACTAGTCTTAATGCAATTGATTCCAGGATTCAAGCACAACGAGCCAATATATTGCAGGCTGAAAAAACCTTGCAGCAAGCTAGTGTAAATACTCAAACACAACAGCCCCAGTCTGACAAAATTACCGCTCCCTTTAGTGGCACTGTTGGCAACCTCGCTGTGAAAGTCGGTAATTTAGTTAATACTTCTACACCATTAGTTAATATCACCCAAAATCGACCTTTAGAAGTGAATATCTCTGTGCCACTACAGCAGGCTCCCCAATTGCGTAAGGGAATGCCAGTGGAGGTTATGAACACACAAGGTCAAAAGCTGGGTAGAAGTAGGGTATTTTACATTGCACCTAATCCTAGTACTGAGACACAGACAATACTGATCAAAGCACTTTTTGATAATCCTAATGGTCAGTTACGTGCAGATCAATTGGTAAGGGCTAGAGTGTTCTGGAATCAACGCCCCGGAGTTTTAATTCCCACAACAGCAATGACTCGTGTAGGTGGGGACACTTTTGTTTATGTAGTTGAAACAGAAACATCTCCCCAAGGCGTATCTCAACAAGTAGCTCGGCAAAAGCGAGTGAAGCTAGGCGAGATCAAAGATAATAATTACCAAGTTATTGAAGGATTACAGCCAGAAGATAAAGTTATTATCTCAGGTTTGCTCAATCTTAGGGATGGTGTTGCGATCGTTCCAGAATCTTAATTAAGCTCAGTAATCACACAGAATTAATTACACAAGTTTTTTCCTGTAACCTGTTCCCTATCTCCACCAATGAATTTAATTGTGTCCGACTACTTATGAATTCCAATATCAATCTTTTCACACCAGTTCAGCTTGGCCCTTACACTCTACCAAACCGGATCGCTATGGCACCAATGACGCGTTTGCGGGCAATTGCAAGCATCCCGAACTCGCTAATGGCAACTTACTACGCCCAACGCGCCAGTGCTGGACTGATCGTTACTGAATGTACAATGGTTTCACCTCTAAGTTTAGGATACATTAACTGCCCCGGTATTTACTCAGCAGAACAAGTGGCAGGATGGCGGTTGACAACTAATGCAGTCCATAAACAAGGGGGCAGAATTTTTTTGCAACTTTGGCATTCTGGGAGAGTTTCTCACTCGGCTTTACTTGGTGGAGAGTCGCCAGTTGCTCCTAGTGCGATCGCTGGGGTTGGCTCACTCCATACACCCATAGGTAAAGTATCTTTGGAAACTCCCCGTGCTTTAGAAACCCAAGAAATTTCCGAGATTGTCGAGCAATTCCGCAAAAGTGCCGAAAATGCCTTGGCGGCTGGTTTTGATGGGATTGAACTTCACGGTGCATTTGGCTATTTACTTGACCAATTCCTCCAAGATGGCTCGAACCAACGCACAGATAAGTATGGCGGTTCAATAGAAAAGCGCAGCCGATTCCTTTTAGAAGTTGTGGAAGCAGTCGCTAGCGTTTGGGGTGGGAACCGGGTTGGTATCAAACTTTCGCCAAGTAACACTTTTTATGGAATGCATGACTCCAACCCTCAAGAAACTTTTAGTTATGCTATCAAGGCTCTTAATCCCTTTGGACTTGCCTATCTTCACCTAATGGAACCGAACGAAGTCGATTTAGCAACCCGCAAAGTCATGAACCCCGTAACACCTTACTTTCGCCAAATATTCCAAGGTACTTTGATTACCAATGGTGGCTACGATCGCTCAACAGGAGATAGCATTCTTACCAGCAGCAATGCAGATTTAGTTTCTTTTGGCAAGTTATATCTTGCTAATCCGGACTTACCAAAACGTTTAAAACTCAACGCACATTTGAATACCCCAGATCCAAAGACATTTTATGCCCCTGACGCTACAGGATACACTGACTACCCATTTTTAGAACTTCAGACCACTTGAAGAAATCACAGGCATCTCTAAATCAAAAATATAATTTGTCAGCTGCAAAACTTTTCGCTTTTATAATTGTCCAAGAGCAGCTA
This sequence comes from Nostoc sp. UIC 10890, assembly GCF_054786515.1. Lineage (NCBI taxonomy): Bacteria > Bacillati > Cyanobacteriota > Cyanophyceae > Nostocales > Nostocaceae > Nostoc > Nostoc sp. UIC 10890. Next base: position 6,686,565 of record NZ_JBSGKF010000001.1, on the reverse strand, counting down.
ACAAAACAGATTGCTAAATATGGGCTGACAAAGTTTGTATAAACCGTTTATAACTTATACAAATAACGGCTCGTCTATCCGATTCTAGAGTCTGTATTTTCGTACTGAATATCACTTCACTGTCATCCAAAATTATGGATTTGTCCAACTTTACTACACTTAAAAATTTAGAAGCTGCCTTCGGTGGTGAATCGATGGCAAATCGCAAGTATCTGTTTTTTGCTGAGGTGGCGCGTAAACTTGGGTTTACAGACTTGGCGAAACTTTTTAAAGAAACAGCTGATCAAGAAACTGAACATGCTTTTGCACATTTTAAGTTGCTGCATCCAGAACTGGTGGTAGAAGATGCAGCTGCTTTAACTGATGAACAAAAGCGGGAAATTGTATCTCGCTGTTTATCTTTGGCAATTGAAGGCGAGACTTATGAATATACCACAATGTATCCAGAGTTTGCCGCCGATGCCCAACGCGATCGCGACAATCCCGCAGCTGAAGAATTTCTCAAACAAGTTCAAGAATCTACCGATCATGCCAATACATTTCGGGAAGCTGCACACCGTTTTGGCTTGTTAAAATTCATCGAAAATTACCACGCCGATCGCTACACTGAAGCCTTAGAAGTATTAAACGGAGGACAAGCAGCAACCAGAGTTGCTGGTGAAGAACCTCAAACTCGGAAATGGATTTGTAGACAATGCAGCATGATTTACGATCCCGTTGCTGGCGATCCTGATTCAGGGATTGCACCTGGTACACCTTTTGAAGAAATTCCTGAAGACTGGGAATGTCCGATTTGCGGCGCTAGCAAAAAGACTTTTAAACCATTTGAGGAAAAAGTTGCAGCTTAAGACAACAATCAATTAGGCAATCTTTTTTAGCATATAAACGCGAAGCGTCTTAAAAGATACTTCGCGTTCTTGATTTTTATACAGAGGTTTTGATCATGCGTTCACCAGAAGATAACAGCTATGCCTTTTGTTTTGGTGAAATTAGTCGTTAACTGTCATCAGGTAAATGTACAAATTAAATGCGTAACAACTTAAGTAATTCGTCATTCGTTCAGGAAGTGATACCATTTCACGAAAATCTTTATACACATAAATTTTTCGTAAGGGTTTAGCACTGCTCATTGGTGTCAACTTAACGCGAAACCTCACGTCCGCCAGGGATTGTAAATCCCTGTCTTATAGCTAAAGTCATCTGAAGATGACTAGATATCCCCAAAAATATTCAGTCTACTTCAGTAGACTTTAGCTATGAGCCAGAGAATTCATTCTCTGGCGGGTTATGAAGCCCGCAGCGAAGCTATTTTTGGCTTAAGTTGACACGTATGAGCACTGCTAAACCCTTACCCACGTATTTGTATCATTACTAAAGTGAAATGGTATCAATTGCTGCGGCTGAAAAATACAGCAGCTATCACAATTAAACCTAAAAGTGCTAGAGGAACCCAGAGATTAGGGAGATCAGACAAACTCATAAAGGACTTCCAAATAAATACCAGTTTGGAAAATGATTGCTATGGATTAATTCACACCAAGTCAGATGTACTAAGGCGATTCCTAATCCAATTAACGCATTGCAATAGACAGTTGCTACTTGATAAATCAACTTTTAAGTAAACCTTTTTTTCACTTCCTCAGCCAAGTTTTCTAGTAGCACCTCTACTTGCTCACCTGTCTTCAAATCTTTGAGCGAGGATTTTTGCGCTGCTGCTTCTTCAGAACCAATAATTACGCAAAATTGAATTCCTTGCTTGTCTGCTAATTGAAATTGTTTCCCCAAAGGACGCTTATCAAAGTTAGTGATAACATTAATTCCCGCCTGACGCAAATTTTGAGAAACTTTTAAATAAGTGGGCATTAAATCTTCTTGCATATTCACTACCATCACTTGGGCTGGTGTAGCAGCTAAAGTACTAAGAATACCAGCTTTTAACAAGCGACTAATTAAGCGAGTTAAGCCAATAGAAATGCCGACACCAGGCATTTTTTCGCCCAAAAATACCCCGACTAATTCTTCATATCTACCGCCAGAACAAATACTACCTAAAGCTTCATGTCCTAATAGGGTGGTTTCGTAAACTGTGCCAGTATAGTAATCAAGACCACGGGCAATGGATAAATCAATACAGAAACGGTTTTCGGCAACTCCGAGATTCCGTACCCCTGCAATTACCGTTTCTAATTCGGTAATACCTAAGCTCAATTGCTCGGTTTCTAAGAGATTTTGGGCGAGATGCTTGAGCTTGTCTAATACGTCATCAATCGAACCGTCAATTTTAATAAACTCAATAATTTTTTGCGCCTGTTCTGCTGAAATTCCTTCTTTTTCTAAATCTTGTTTTACTTTAGTTTCACCAATCTTTTCTAGTGTGTCAACAATGCCAATACACGATTTAATTTGATTTTCGGCAATTCCCAGTGATTTAAAGAAACCAGTCAGAACTTTTCGGTTATTGATGCGAATCAGAAAATCGCCAATATTAATTGCTTCAAATATCTCAGTGATAATCGCAGGCATTTGAGCATCATAAAGCAAGCTGAGTTCACGACGAGCAACTACATCAATATCGCACTGACGAAACTGACGAAAACGCCCATCTTTAGCCCGTTCTCCCCGAAAAACTACATCGGTTTGGTAGCGAGCAAAGGGAAAAGTTAATTCATTCAGGTGACGGGCAATATACGCTGCTAAAGGAACTGTTTGATCAAACTTTAAAGCTCTGGCTTCTGAACCAGTTTCGCCCGATTTATCTCTCTCGGCTTGCCGATTTGGTGGCAGTATAGGATCAATTCCATAAATAATATTATCGCCTTGATTCCCTTTAGCTTGCAGCACTTCTAAACGTTCTACAGCAGGTGTTTCGATGGGCGTAAATCCATAGCTTTCAAAAACTCTACGGATGATATCTAGCAAATATAATTCTAGACGCTTTTCGCTAGGCAGAAATTCTGGGAAACCGCTAGGAGTAGAAAAGTTTATTTTGTCACCTTTGGCCATGCGTATACCTTACTAAGTTGAAATTTGAGATCAAAGCCTAACGACTGGAAGTCGTGGCTACACAAACAAAGTCCGCCTGCGCGGACTGAAGAATAATGACGGATTATCTCTGAAAGGAGAAATTACTATCTTAGCCGTTCTTCTTGAATTAGAGTGCGTTGAAAGATTTGATTGTTTTTAAACCAATGCCAAGTGCGGGCACGATTGTTATTGTCAGGACTAATGTAGATCATTTCATATAAGCTCATATCTGGGTTTGTCTTATAAGTAAACCACAAAATAACAATGGAATCATCGGCTTCCCAGGCTTTTCCTTCAATGCGATCGGTGTCAAACCAAAGCTTATTATCTTTGTATATTCCTGGAAATTCATATTCTTCTCGTTTCCCATCAGACCACTTGTAACGATTGATTTGGTAATAGGGATGAGGGCCATTTTCTGGAAATTGACAAGTTAAGTGAGATTCATACTTGTCAAGAATTTTTCCTGTTGTATCAATTAATGTATAAGTTCCTACCCAATCTCCTTCATGACGGGCGAGTACGGGCATACCTTCTCGAATATTAGACATTGCAATTCACCTTTTATTGTTCTAACATTTGGAAAAATCGAGTAAAGTAATCGGGAAAAGTTTTCGCTGTACAACCAGGGTGTTTTATTACAATGCCTGGAACCTTTAAGCCAGTGACCGTGGTATCTACTGGGCGATTCATAACAGGGATTGTAATGATATCCACTTTTAACCTCTGTGCAGGTAGTCAGCTACAACTTAATTATGTTCGCATATTATGAGTGGGGAGTGGGGAAGGTTATCAAAGATGGCTTTAATCCAATACGCTTGGGTTAAAGGCCAATGGCAAAAATTTTGGGTTTTCGAGACGCGATAAATCGCCGTCTTTACAATGTTTTGGTCTAAAACTAGATAAGCAAATATGGACTTGTGTTCTGAACGAATGGACTCGTGTTCTGAACGAATGGACTCGTGTTCTGAACGAATGGACTCATGTTCTGAACGAATGGACTCATGTTCTGAACGAATGGACTCGTGTTCTGAACGAATGAACTCGTGTTCTGAACGAATGGACTCATGTTCTGAACGAATGGACTCGTGTTCTGAACGAATGGACTCGTGTTCTGAACCAAAACTATCAAAATTCTTCCAGGTGCTTTGGTTATCGTAGACGAAATTGTGGCAGAGGCGATCGCCTTGGTCACTCCCCATTATCAAACCACCAAGGGTCATTAGTAGCGTTAGTTTTAATTAAAATAGCTTTTTTTCGCATAAACCGTTTCAACGCCGCCGCACCCATGCGTGATCCTCCCATACCGGAGAATTTGAAGGCGTTTTTCTCTCCCTCGTGCATGATGGCGGTGAGTGCAGCATCGTTGATACTGATAGCACCTGCATCTATCTGTTGGGCAATTTCTAAGGCTTCGGCTTCTGAGGCAAATACAGCAGCACTCAATCCATAAATCGAATCATTCGCCAAAGATACAGCTTCCTCTACTGTGCCAAAAGGCATTACTGGCATAATCGGGCCAAAAGTCTCTTCGGTCATCACTTTCATGGAATGATTAACCTGGGTGAGAACTGTTGGACGGCACCACCAACCCCCACCTAAGTCTTCAATTACACCACCGCAGTGAATTATTGCTCCCTTTTCCACTGCATCTAGGAGATGATCGCTAATAATAGCTGCTTGTTTTTCGGCGATGATGGGGCCTATTTCTCCACTTTCAACCGTAGGGTAGGCTAGTTCCAGGCGATGTGCTTTGGCTACTAGTTGATGATAAAACTTTTCAAATATGGAGTCTGCAACGTAAATTCGCTCAATTGAGAGGCATGACTGTCCAGTGTTGACGACGGAACCCCACAATATTGCTGAAGTTGCTAATTCTAAGTTGGCTGATTCTAAAACGATCGCAGGATCTTTTCCCCCTAATTCTAAAAAAGCTGGAATAAACCGTTTAGCAGCTGCTTCTGCTACTTTTCTCCCTGTGGCTACACTGCCCGTAAAGCACACTAAGTCTACATTGTCAATCAAAATTGATCCGGTTGCACCTGCTCCTTCAACAAAAGTTAAAACATCGCGCAATTTGGGGACGGCGTTGAGTGCTGTTGTCAATGGTGCTACGAAGCGAGGAGCAATTTCACTGGGTTTGACAATGACAGCACAACCCGCCAACAATGCCGGAATGGTATCAATGGTAGATAGTAACAGCGGAAAATTCCACGGGCTAATTACCCCAACTAGGGGATAAGGAACGGATGTTTGTTGCAAGGCAATAAAGGGAATTGCTGTATTTTTTGCAGATTCTTGCAGCAATTCCGGTGCTAATCTACACCAGCGATCAATGCTAGAGAGGAAGGAGTCTATTTCTAATACTGAGGTTGATAATCTTCCGGTATCATTTACCAAAGCTTCCGTGAGGCGATCGCGTCCAGATAATATCGCTTCCTTCCATTGCTGTAAAGCTTCAATTCTCCCCTCTAAACCCAACTGCTGCCAGCGAATTTGTGCCCTGCGCGTGCGCTTACATTGCTGCACCACCAACCTTGGAGGCGGCGGGATAATTACGTAGTCAAATTTGCCAGTTCGGGGATTACGGACTTCTATTGGTTCTGTCATTTGTCATTTGTCATTTGTCATTTGTCATTTGTCATTTGTCATTACTTTCTAATCCCCATTTCCTATGCCCATTCCCCATTCCCCATTCCCCATTCCCCATTCCCCATTCCCCATTCCCCATTCCCAAATTCAAATTATCCCCAGTTTGCCTAATCGCTCAATGGTGGCTTGCTGTGTTTGTAGGAAGTGTTTGCGGTCTACTTCTCCCTCCAGCATAGTATTAGCGGGGTAAAAGTGTGACTGCTGATAACTTTCGGCGTATAGTTCAAACCGCTGACGGCTCAGTAAATTATTTAACCCCGGTCGGCGGCGATCGCGGCGTAATGCTCCTAAATCAATCTCGGCGAATGCTGCCATGCTTTCGCCTGCACCTGTTTCTGCTAATACGATTCCGCGATGGTCAATAATTTTAGAACCACCATCGGCCGAAGCGATGGGGATGGCAATATTAGCGATACCTGCGGTATTAGCTGAAACCACATAAGCCATGTTTTCGACGGCGCGAGTGATTTTTGCTGCGTCTTTGGGGGTGAGGTTTTTGTTGTATACTTCCGAGGTGGAATGGACAAAAATCTCTGCTCCTCGCATCGCCAGACACCGCGCCACTTCTGGATACAAAATTTCTTCTGATGCTAAAGCAGCTAAATTACCGATCGCAGTTTTGGCTACGGGGAAAACTCCTTCTAAACCATAGCAGTCAAGATATTTATCCCAAACATCATGGGGTGTGGGAGCAAATAAGGAATTTAGCCGCCGATATCGCAAGACGATTGAGCCAGAGGGGTCAAGTATAAAGCAGGTTTGGAAGTATAAACCGGGAAAGTTGGGGTCAATTTCGTAGGCGTTACCAGCCAAAAAGATTTGATGCTTTTGGGCAATTTTACCCAGCGCTTCATACTCAGCACCAGCCATTTCTATACAAGCTTTTTCTGCCCATCCGGCTAGAGAATCTCCCATCGGGAAACCGGTAAGAAAATATTCTGGCAGTACAATTAAACGACAATCGAAGCCGATGAAAGCTATACTGGCAGCAATTTGTTGGGCTAGGCGGTTGATGGAATTTTGCATAAGCGATCGCGCTTCGTGGCGATTGCCTGTTTGGTTGACTGCATGACAGGTAACTTGCAGTGCCAAAGCCCGGTAGGATTCTAAATTATTTGTCATTTGTCATTTGTCATTTGTCATTGGTCATTTGTCGTTGGTCATTGGTCATTGGTCATTGGTCACACTGAGCTTTGCCGTTAGCGCAGCCTCTCGTAGAGAAGTATTGGTCATTAGCAAAGGACAAAGGACAACTGACAAGGGACAAAAGACAAATGACTAATGACCAATGCGATCGCCACCCCAGAGCGATCGCACAAGCTTATCTGTCAATTCCGAGCCAAACATCTGTGCGGCAAATTTATTACCTGGATCGCGTTCAGCACTGATTCGGCGTAGTGCCAAATCACGAGCAGCCAAAGCTTCCTGTGCATCTTCTGGCACAGGTTCCGCTGCATCTACCCAAGCTAGCCAGCGATCGAGTGTTTCGTGTGCAAGTGTGCGAGTTAGTTCGATAGTCTCAAAGGTAGGTGCGCCTGTGTAGCACAAGCTAGCAGGCGATTGAAACAGACGAATATATGCACTTTTGCTAGTAAATAACTTGAGCCGCGAATCTTCCTGCAACTTTAAAAATGTTTGGTTAACTGGCTCATAGTAGCGATCGAGATATGCTAAATCAGTTAAAAGCTCAGTCCGGGGAATGTAATCTATATAAAAGAAAATATCTGCATTTGGAAGTGTGCCAAACTCAAACGCCAAATGCGGAACCTGAATATGCGACTTCAACCAAGTGGTGAGACGCATGGTGCTGAAGTTTGATTTTTCCGCGTTTCCTAGCCACGAATGCACTAACCAATCAATTTCTCCCCCAGAAAAAGCGGTGAGGGAACCCTTCATATTGCCATTGAGACTGCTGTATTGCTGTAAATTTTCAACAGAAGGGTCTGGATGTAACTGAAAACGAGCCTCCAGTTTTTGGCGGAGTTCCTTGGTAATCTCCCATAGCTGCTCAAATACAGCTTTATTAGCTAAATCTGTTGGTTGCTGAGTCATAGTTTGAGTTTGCGGCTTTTCTATAGACTTAGTATTTAGTTTGACACTTTCTGGCATCTAATTCGTTGCCTAAATCGAATTCAGGACTGTGGGAAACAGCCCATCAACTAAATCATGATAAAGCTATTGCAGCAAAATCTTTAGTGCAAGTTTCGGATTCTGGAGTGCAACTTTCGAGTTTTGAGGTTGAAAAAACTTGATAATTTATGTTTTGTCTCTGGCAAAAGAATTTAAGTGAATTAAAGAAATGAGATTATTTTTAAATTTTATCAAAATCAACCACAAAAATTTTAACCTTTTTATTAAGTATTAATACTGTTGGAATAAAGTTTTAGGAGAGGATTAAATTTGGTTAATACTCAACTATAATCTATCTAAAAATATTATCAAAATGCACCTATCTTATAAACTTAGATTTGTTTCCTCTCAACTTGTAACTGTAACAGTACTGTTGACGTTGCTCTTATTTACCCCTCAAATTTGGCTTAATTGGCAAGCATATCATAGTTTTAATAGTATTACTAAATATGAATTTAAGCTGCAAACACTAAGTGATGAGATTACCTATCTTGATGAAGTATTAACGATGTCAGCCCGCATGAATGCTGCTACAGGTAACGTGTTTTGGGAACAACGGTATCGCCAATTTGAACCTCAACTTGATAATGCTATTAAAGAATCTATTAAACTGGCTCCTAAAGCATATAAAAATGAGGATGCCAAAAAAATTGATGCTGCTAATCAACGTTTGGTTGCAATAGAATATCAATCTTTTGATTTAGTTAGTAAAAATAAAAAAGATCAAGCAATGCTACTACTTTCTAGCAGCGAATATGAAACCAATAAACAAATTTATGCTAATGGCGTTGCTAAAAGGCAACAGAATATTTCGCTTCAGTTAAAGCAGAAAATTGATGAATATTATCAAAGAATATTATGGGCAATTTCAGAATCTATTATAAGTTTAGCAATGTTAATTCCGGCATGGCTTTTAGTATTGCATTTATTGCAGCAATACTTAAAAGATAAAAAATTTGCTCAAGCTGCTTTAGAAGAAACTAATTCTAAATTGGAAATACAAGTTGCAGAGAGAACAGCGAAGTTAAAATACAAAAATTTTCAACTACAACAGACACTCCAAGAATTGCAACACACTCAAGTACAACTTGTTCAAACTGAAAAAATGTCTTCATTAGGTCAATTAGTTGCTGGTGTTGCTCATGAAATCAATAATCCAGTTAATTTCATTTATGGCAACCTACTCCATGTTAGAGAATATAGCCAGCAATTACTAACTTTAATTAATCTGTATCAGCAACAATATTGTAGTGAAAACCCAGAAATAAATATTCTAATTGATGAGATAGATTTAGAGTTTATTATTGATGATATGCCAAAAATATTATCATCAATGGAAGTGGGTGCTGAACGTATTCGCGAAATTGTACTAACTTTGCGGAACTTCTCGCGTCTTGATGAAGCCGAAATGAAACTGGTTGATATTCATGAAGGAATTAATAGCACGCTATTGATTTTACAGTATCGGTTAAAAGAAAATTATAAAAAGCAGGAAATTACAATTATTAAAAATTATGGTAACTTGCCTATTGTGGAATGTTATCCAGGGGGATTGAATCAGGTATTTATGAATATCTTGAGCAATGCTATTGATGCTTTTGATCAACCAGAAATAGACTGTTTACAAGGAGAGATTGAAAAACAGCTTAGTTCTATTATTATCCATACTCAAGTTAAAAATGAAAATTGGATAATTATTAGCATTAAAGATAATGGCTCAGGAATAACTGAGGAAGCTCAAACTAGATTATTTGACCCTTTCTTTACTACTAAACCTATAGGGAAAGGTACTGGCTTAGGATTATCTATTAGTTATCAGATTATAGTAGATAAACATAAAGGAAGAATTAAGTGTATTTCTGCACCAGGAAAAGGTACAGAGTTTGTGATTGAGATTCCTATCAAGCAGACACATTAAACAAATATAGTAACAACGCTAGCATAAGTTATCTTCACCATTGACGGAGGCATCGCTCAAATAAATCTAGATGTCTATAGTACAATACGGTTTATTTAAGGGTTATTGGTGTAGGTAATTGGTATTTGAAGACGCGATAAATCGCCGTCTCTACAAGTGTTTTGGTCTTATCTGAACTGTATTGGTCTATAGTAGTCCTAAACCTGAAAAATTAGATACCCGACTTCTCAAAGAAGTCGGGTATCTGGACAACGCAAATTTTCACAATTTATTTAGGATTGCTATATGCTATTTCCCTAAGAATTAATAATAGAAAAACCCCGACGTGTTGGTTTAATATTTGCCAACTCCACTTTAAAACTTACTTTGTCGCTCATTTCTCCACTTCTAGCTTCCAAAGTCCATTTACCAGGACGCAAATTCCAAAATAAAGAATTAGTTGCATTTGTATCTAACTTTTCACCATTTAACCACCACTCCACAGGTGCAGATTGATTTCCCACTAGCTTAAATTCTAGTTTTTGCTTCGTTTCTTCACCTGGATAAAGTAAAAATAAATCGCCATGATGCGGAGATAAAATTCTCAAATTAGTAGAATTAAAATTCGATTGCTGTTGTTTTGCCAACCATTCATTATACTCTGATGGCAAATTGAATTTATTTTCACGTTCGTAATTACTTTTATCTTCAGGATAGAAATATTCCTGCACCACTGATGTACAATCTGGTGTTGGTCGTAATCCTGAAATTGCACAAACAGGTAATTGCACTAAACCTTTTGGAGGCGGAAAACCTGCTGGTTCTTGATTTTCGTGCAGATGTAACATAATCCGATTCCACAGGGGTGCTGCACCTGTCACACCTGAAACTTGTCGCATTGGTTCACCGTTGAAATTGCCTACCCAAGTAGCGACGGTGTAATCTGTAGTGAAACCAACAGTCCAAGTGTCTCGAAAATTGGAAGAAGTGCCAGTTTTAACAGCAGCAGGGAAAGGTAAATTTAACACAGAGTCTACACCAAAAGCTGTTGCACGAGCATAGCTGTCACTGAGCATGTTGGTGATTAATTGCCATATTGTGTTGTTGGGGAGTGGGGTGTGGGGAGTAGGGAGTGGGGAATTGGAAAATGTGCTTACTAAAGGGGTCGCGTCTCCTTGTCGTGCTATGGTCAGGTAGGCACGGGCTAATTCCCAAAGACTGACTTCACCACTACCTAGAGTTAACCCTAAACCATAATGTTCTGGAGTTTGATTGAGGTGTTCAAATCCCAATTGATGCAGGCGTTCGAGGAAAGTCTGCACACCTACTTTTTCTAACACGCGCACTGCGGGAACATTTAGAGAATTTGCTAAAGCGATTCTCACCCGCACAGGGCCAAGAAAACTTTCGGTGTAATCTGTGGGGCTATAAAGTTTCGCGCCGGGAATTGCATAATGGGCGGGTACATCTGCCAAAATGGTATTTGGGCGAATTAAACCTTTTTCTAAAGCTAATTCATAGACAAAAGGTTTGAGAGTAGAACCTGGTTGACGTAGGGCTTGCACTCCATCATTGCGTCCCAGTTTGGCTTCATTAAAGTAATCAGGTGAACCGACATAAGCCAAAACTTCGCCAGTGCGGTTGTCAATCACCAACGCGGCTGCATCATGGACATTGTTAGCGGCTAGGGAAGAAATTACCTGCTGCACCTGTGCTTCGACAAACTGCTGTAAAGGGCGATTTATAGTCGTGCGAATCACGGATTGCTCCCCCTTAACCCCTCTTAAAAAGTAGGGAATTAAGCCCTTATTTTCAAGGGGGGTTGGGGGGATTTGATTTGCTAGCCAAAATAAAAAGTGTGGTGCGGCGATAATTCCTCGTTGGCTAGACTGAAAGACAACCTTTTCGGTGGATGTTCGATTTGCGATCGCACCACTAATATGTTTTTCTAGTACCATCCGATTAAGAACGTATTTTTGCCGTTGCTTTAACCGTTCCCAATGCTGATAAGGATTAAAGTATGTGGGATTATTGGGAATAGCAGCTAACAAACTAGCTTGGGCAAGATTCAATTCACTGGCTGGGATGGAAAAATAAGTCTGCGCGGCTGCTTCTACACCATATATATTCCCTCCCATTGGCAGCCGATTGATATATGCAGAGAGAATTTCATCTTTATTCATCCCAGCTACTAACCGCCAAGATAGCCAAATCTCTTGCATTTTACCTGACAGAGTACGCGGCACAGGATCTAACATCCGCGCTAACTGCATAGTAATAGTGGAAGCGCCGGAAACAATTCTTTTAGCGTGGATGGCTTCTTTGCTGGCGCGGATAATAGCTTTCATATCCAACGCCCCGTGATGGTAAAAGCTGCTATCTTCGGCGGCTAGAATGGCATGGATAAACTGGGACGAAACCTGATTTAGTGGTACTACTGATGTATGCTCTTGGTCACGGGTGAGCAATGTTCCTAATGGTAAACCATTGCGATCGCTAAATTGCATTGCCAACTGATTTTGGGCAATATCTGCGGCACGAATGGGCGCAAAATAAGGTAGGAGGCGTACCACGAGACAGATTGCCAGCACAGCCAGGATAATTTTACTACTGTGCTTAATTTTGAGTAGCGATCGTGAAATTAGTCTCATCAGGGAATCCAGTGCCCAAAAAAACCTACCTTAATTTTGACGCAATGATTACATTTACATCAGGTAATATGTCAAATACTTAATATTTTATTTGTCATAAATTAGCAAAATTAAATCAATATTTGCGAAATTTAAATATTTCTTTATGGTTAAGAATTGTAGTCATTTTTGGAACAATTACAGTAGATTAGTTATCTATGTAAATAAACATATATAGGACTCCTATTTGATTTTTGAAAAAAATCAGTACAACTTGAAGAGGCTTGTTTCCTGTTGCCTATTGCCTATTGCCTACCTACGCAAATAATTTCAGAAATCAAAGCGGATTCCTATATTACATTCAAGGTAGGGTACAAATAACTAGTTATCTTGCGTCCTTTATCAGTCTTGGCGTTGCCCATTCATGAAGCAATGCAAATTTTTATTTGCTATCGTTTATAATTTTTTATTTTGAATTACTAAAAAGATGATTATCAGAGTTTTGCTGCGTTTCTACCATAAAATAACCTATCGCGTTCTTAGTCTTATTAGCAGCTCGTTAAAAAAATTTGGACGTTCTTCAAGCCGGAAAAAAACAATCCAGTTTCTTCTTCTCTTTACATTTATATTAGGGATGGCAGGATGTAATTTTTTTGGTATCAACTCAAGTAAAGAAAAACTCCCAGCAGTTTCCTCGCTTACACCACCAAAATTACCAGACTGGATTGAACAAATAAGTCCCATTGGGGATGCCAAACCTCTCAACCAAATCCGTATCCGTTTTAAAGAAGCTTTAATCCCAGTTGAAAGTCTTGACAGTCCAGAACAGCAGAAAATATTAGAAAAATTTGCCCTTTGGCCACCTTTACCCGGTCAATTTCGCTTTTTAACACCGCGCATGGTGGGATTTCAAGCTGAGAAAGCATTGCCAATTGCGACAAGATTTCAAGTCACTCTCAAAGCAGGTTTAGCCGATTTAAAAAATCATCGCCTAGACAAAGATTTGCCTTGGACTTTCAATACCGAATCTATCAACCTGACTAATTTACCCGGTGTTAATCCCATTGAAAAGGCTGATATTGAACCAATTGATTTACAACAAAAGTTACAGTTTACTTCCAATGTCGAATTGGACTTAGGTTCTGTACAAGAGCATTTAAAGTTAATCCCTGAAGGAAAAGACAAGGGTGTAGGCTTCAAAGTCGAGTTAAACAAAGAAGAAAAACCATTAGAAAATCAAGAACCTTTAGAGAAATTTGATCCTTCAGCACGCAATTGGATTTATAACCTCATCCCACAGCAAAATCTGGAAAAAGCAACCAGTTATCGCCTGGTATTCTCTCCTGGAATACGTCCTGCTTATGGTAATTTAACGACAGATAAAGAATTTGTCAGTAAGTTAGCAACTTATTCGCCTTTAGCATTTCAGAAAATTAACTTTTATGGACAGCCAGATTCAGGAGGAACATTTGGACGATTTATTAAAGGCAGTCCGCAGCTAGAATTTAATAATGTCTTATTGGCAGATTCAGCTAAAGAAAACATTACTATTAATCCAGCACCAAAAGACATTTCGAGAACTCTGCAAGTTAATGATGAGGATAAAATTGTTGGCATCAATCCTTATGCGCTAGAACCTGCCAAGACTTATACAATTACTATTGGCGGAAATCTCAAAGATAAGTTTGGACAAACTTTGGGTAAACCTCTGACACTGAAATATGATACTGGAGATTTAGCTGGGGATATCTGGGTGCCATCAGATTTGAATATTTTCCCCACAGGTAAAGATTTACAGCTAAATATTAGTACGGGAAATCTGCCAGAGTCAAAATACAAAGCAGCTTATCGAGTAGTTCAACCGACAGATTTAGTTTATTTTAATTATAGTAACGATTTCTTACCAAAACCTTCTGAATGGCAAAGTTTTAACGTATCAGGTAAGAAAAATCAATTAGTTGATATTGCTGTTCCTATTCGGGAAAAAATAAGTGCGGCTACGGGGATGTTAGCTTATGGAGTGCAAGCCCGCACTAATAAATATCAGGAAAATGGCAAGGAACTGTGGCGCGAACCTACGACTTATGGAATGGTTGAATTGACAAATTTGGGCGTATTTACTCAGTGGTTTCCTGAGTCCGGGTTAATTCGCGTCAATCATCTTACAGATGGTTCACCAGTTAAAAATAGCGCTATTGAAATTTATCAATCAAAATTACAAGCAAAATCTCGCCCAGAACCAGTACCTTGTGCAACGGGTAAAACTGATGAAAATGGAATTTTTAGAGTTGTTGGTGAAGGATTACAGCAATGTTATTCTGGGAATGAAAGCTCTAGTAAATCACCACAATTATTAGTAATTGCCCGTGAAAATCAAGATTGGGCATTTGCTAGAACAGAAGAATATAGCGGCGTTTATGGATATGGTATTGATGCAGGTTGGCAAAATGGTAAGCCAGAATCACGCGGGGTAATTTTCTCAGATAGACAGTTATATCAACCAGGCGAAAAAGCTTGGTTAACTGGTTTTACGGACTATTTACAAAATGGGGCGATTCAGCAAGATAAAAATGCTGTTTACCAGTTAACTCTAATAAATCCTGATGGACAAAAGACCAATTTAGGTACGCAAACTACAAATGAATTTGGCACATTTTCTCTGGAACTGCCAATAAAGACTACTGAGCGCTTAGGCTACCATACTATCCAGGCGAAGGGTAAGAATGGACAAGAAATTTCTGGAGAATTTCGGGTAGCTGAGTTTAAGCCACCCAACTTTAAAGTCGAACTCAAATTAGATAAAGAATTTGCTTTCATTGACGAGAAAGTTGATATTAATGCTACAAGTAATTATTTATTTGGCCCACCTGTAGAAGGTGGTGAAGCAAAATATTTTATCACTCGCCAACAGGCTAATTTTATTCCTAAAGGTTGGGAGGAATTTACTTTTGGTAGGCAATGGTTATGGCCAGAGGAAACCCCTACTATATCTAGTGATGTATTGCAAAATAATGCCCAGCTAGATGCTAATGGTAAAAGTAGTCAAACTGTGAATGTGGCTAATGATTTACCATATCCGATGACTTACCGGGTAGATGTGGAAGTTGCTGATGTTTCTAATCTATCTGTAGCGAATTCCAAAACTTTTACTGCTTTACCGAGTAATCGCCTTATCGGGTTAAAAAGTAATTTCATCGCTGATGCTGGCAAGGCTTTTTCCACTGAAGTTATAGTTACTGACCCGACAGGAAAACCGATAACAGGTCAACGGGTGCGGCTAGAGTTACAACAAATAAAATACAGCAGCGTCACGCAGTTGGTGGAAGGTAGCCGGACAGCAAAAAATCAAGTTGAATATAAAACAGTAGGACAAGCAGAAATTACATCTGCTAGTAATCCGCAATCGGTAAACTTAACAGCACCGGAATCTGGTTCATATCGGATTAGAGTTAATTTTAGCGATGCCAAAGGCGAATTAAGTGCCACAGATTTACAAATTTGGGCAACTGGAGAAAATTCAGTATTTTGGGGTTCTAGAGAAGAAGATGTTTTAGAAGTTAAATTAGATAAAAAAGAGTTCAAACCAGGCGAAACCGCTACTGCACTAATTCAATCTCCCTATCCAGAAGCAGAATTGTACTTTGCTGTGATTAAAGACAAACCTCTTTATCAGCAGATTATCAAAGTTCAGGGAGGCGCACCACAAATCCAGTTTCAAGTTACGCCAGAAATGCTGCCAAATGCAGCTATTGAAGCTGTGTTAGTCAGACAAGGTAAACCCATCAATCAAGTGGAAGTGGGAAGTTTAGATAACTTGGTGAAGATTGGTTTTACACCTTTTAAAGTTAACTTAGAAGATAAGTATTTAAAACTGCAAGTTAAGCCTGTACAAGCATCATTAGAACCTGGTGCAGAAGAAACAATACAACTAGAACTAAAAGATAATCAAGGAAATCCCACCAAAGGACAATTTACAGTCATGGTGGTAAATGAGGCGGTGTTACAACTTTCTGGTTATCGTCCGCCAGATTTGGTAGATACAGTTTATGCAGAACAGCCAATATCTACCCGCTTTAGCGATAATCGACCAGATGTCATATTACAAGCGCAAGATGTAGCTAAACCGAAAGGTTGGGGTTATGGCGGTGGTTTCTCAAGTGGTGCAGCAAATACTCGCACTCGCACCGATTTTAAAGCCTTAGCTTACTACAACGGTTCTGTCATCACCGATGCAAATGGTAATGCACAGATAACCTTTAAACTCCCCGATGACTTAACTACATGGCGAGTGATGGCTGTGGCCACTGATGGAAATCTGCGTTTCGGCAATGGGGAGGCGACGTTTATCAGCACCAAGCCACTGCTAACTAATGCCATCTTGCCACAATTTGCCCGTCCAGGCGATCGCATTCTCGCTGGTTTATCTGTCACCAACAACACTGGGAATACAGGAAATCTCTCAATAAATGGCGAACTTAGCGGTAATGTGAAGTTTGCTGATAAAAACCCCACAACTACTGCTTTGCAAACCAAAGCTGAATCTGCAACTCAGGCTTATCGCTTTCCCATGCTGGCGGATAGCGTGGGAATTGGTAAAGTTCGCTTTACCACTCAGCTAAATGGTACAGCCGCAGATGCTTTTGAAGTACCTTTGGAAATTAAGCCAATTGAAATTACAGAACAAGTCGTTGAAACTGGTGTCACTGAAAAACAGGTGAAGATTCCCCTGAATATTGATAAAAATACCTTCCCCGATGCAGGAGGTTTAGATATTCAGTTGGCGAGTACTTTGATACCGGAGATTCAAGCACCAGCAAAGCAGGTTTTAGAAGATGATGATTTGCCTTTCACAGAACCGGCTGCAAGTCAGTTAATCATTGCAGCTAATCTGCAAACTATTGCCCAAAAATATGGTCAAACATTTGCAGAATTTAATCCTAGCCAAAAGTCAAATCAAGCAATTGAAAAATTACAAAAACTCCAAATAGCCGATGGTGGTTTTGCTGCTTTCCCCGGACAAGAAAAATCAGACCCTTGGGTTTCTTCATACACGGCTGAATCTTTGGCTAAAGCCAGTCAGGTGTTCCCGAATTTAGTCGATTCTGTAATGCTGTCTCGCCTGAAAGTTTATCTGCAAAAAGTTCTGGCGAATCCTGGAGAATATGAGTTTTGCAAACAACTACTCTGTAAAAGACAACTGCAACTCAATGCTTTAATTGCCTTAGCAGAAGTGGGTGAAAAACGCAATACTTTCCTTGCAGATATTTATGAACAGCGCAATAACTTTGATATAGTAACTCAAATTAAACTAGCGCGATACTTATCTCAATTCCCAGAATGGCAAGACGAATCTCAACAATTAGTGAACAAGCTGCAACAGAATATCTATGAAACTGGTCGCACAGCAGTTGTAAGTTTACCCAGCAGTTGGGGATGGATGAGTTCATCTACCACGGCACAAGCGCAAGCTTTACGCTTATTTATTGCCAAGCAGAGTAAACCCGAAGTTATCAATAAGTTATTCCAAAGTCTTCTTGCATTGCGACGGAATGGCACATGGCAAACTAACTATAATAATGCCCAAGCATTAACAGCTTTGGTAGAATATAGCCAACTGCAACCCACGCCACCTAATTTTGTTGCCACAGTGCAATTAGCTGGTAATAAGTTAGGAGAAAATCGGTTTGAAGGCTACAAAAATCCTAGCTTACAACTAATTGTGCCGATGAATCTATTACCTCGTGGGCGTAATGATTTAACGCTGCAAAAATCAGGTAATGGCACTTTGCACTATCTAGTTGCTTATAATTACCGCTTGCAGGGAAATCAACCAGGCAGATTTAATGGTTTACGCGTAACACGAGAAATAAGCAAATTAAATGAAGAGAAAGTTTTGCAAAAAACAGGTCTTTACGCTTTCGATAAACCTTTAAATTTAGCCTCTGGACAGGTGTTTGATATTGGTTTAGAAATTATCGCCGATCATCCTGTGGATCATATAGTAATTAAAGATCCGTTACCATCAGGCTTTGAGGCGGTGGATGCAAGTTTTCAAACTACCACAGCCGCATTACAAGCAAAAGCCGATAGCTGGGAACTTGGTTTTAGAAATATCTACCGCGATCGCATTATCGCCTACGCCGACCACCTCGAACCAGGAGTTTATAGCTTGCACTACTTAGTTCGTTCTGTAACACCTGGGACGTTTTCTTGGCCTGGTGCCCAAGTTCACCTGCAATATGCACCAGAAGAATTTGGGCGTACTGCTGAGTCTACATTAATATTGGAGGATGGGAAGTAATATTTATGCCATCTTTGGCTACAACAAATCTAAGTATATTTTCTTGGACTTATGCGGAAGTTTATTTGCAATATGCATCAGAAGGATTTGGGCGTTGAATTTAGCAGACCTTTAGTTTTTATTGTGGAAAAAGGCTAGGAAATGTTAGATGCCAAATCGGTTCTATAAGAAAAACCAAATCAGTCAGCAGCAGCATAATCAGGCAATGCGTTAAGTTCTAAATTAACAGCACTGAGATAACTTTGGTCGTTTAAAACTTGTGATGGTAATTTATCTGCATTAACAGCAGCCTTAACCACATCTTTCGCAATAATATTTCTGTTCAAAGTTTTAAATACTAGCTCTCCGCCGCTAGGAATGCCGTGCTGTTGCAGACCTCCTTGATAAGCAAAAGTAACTAGATTAAAAGGCTGGAGGTAACTAACAGCAGTAGAGTTACTGGATAAATTGTTAGAGTTAATAACTATTGTTTCACTGGTGTTTGTAGTAGCTGTTTGAGCGCTTGCGATTCCAGGTACGAGAGTAATAGAAGCAAAAATTAGTGCAGAATTTATTAAGGTAGCAAGTTTCATAAGTTCTTCTGAGGTAAAATGCGATCGGTGTTCCTTAGTAATAGATTCCTCTTTATTATTAATCTCAGCTTCCTTCAGTCAGGTCACCTGATAGGTTGATATATGACTCACCCAAAAGGGTGAACTAGTACCGCAAGGCGGAATTAAAAATTAAAAATTAAAAATTAAAAATGAATACAGCATAAGGGTTTCGTTGATTTGGAATGATTGGTTTATTTCCGCCGTGTTGTACTAGTGAGCGTTGTCATTTGTCATTTGTCATTGGTGCTAATGACTCGAAAAGTTGTGAGATGAGTTAATGTCCTGCGATCGCTCAATGTCAGTTTGAATGAAGGTCTGTTCTGACATATTCTTTACTCAGTGTTTTAGCAAGCTTGACAGCTAAATGCTTTGATAGTATATTTGTACTATAAACACGTAAGTGTTGCATAAAACTTTAACACTCCCGACTATGCCAACAGGAGAGCATATAAATGAAGCTATCTAAGGTAGACTTGAGCAGTTTAGTTGCGATCGCTCACTCTGACGGATATTTGCAGTTGTTGCTCGATCGAGGCAATGAACTAGAGTTTTTGGAAATTCCGGCGCCAATAGAAGCTTATGAAGGATTGCAAGAACTTAACGAGGCGATTGCTGAAACGCCTGCATTGCCATTTGAAGAAGAACCAATTGTCATGCTACCAGTTGTCTCATCAATGGCTATGGCTGTAGGCTATGATCGCAACGAACAGATTTTGCAAGTTGAGTTTCAAAGTGGTGCTGTTTATCAATACTTAGGCATAGACGAAGATACTTGGGAAGATTTACATTCCTCTAACTCAATTGGCAGCTTTTTTAATCAAGAGATTAAAGGCAGATATGACTGCGATCGGCTAGATGGTGTAGATTAATGACTAATAACTGCATTTAGGGTTTTCAATAATTCTTGTGTTGTATAAGGTTTAGGTAAAAAGGCGGTATATTCGGCTGTTTTATCGATTGGTACTTGCTCACTTGTTGCAATTCCACTAACAGCAATAATTGGCAATAGCGGATTGATACTTTGCAATGTGCGAATCGTAGTTGCTCCATCCATTTTGGACATCATCATATCAATAATAGCAGCACTAATTTTCTCTTTGTACTGGGCGTAAATTGCTAATGCTTCTATCCCATCACTAGCAGTAATTGCTGTGTAATTATAGGTTTCTAGAGATGTTTTCGTAATTTCCTGAATAGCAGCTTCATCATCTACAACTAAAATGCATTCTCCAGAACCAATCGGAAATTCTATATCTTCTAACGACTGCGTTGGAACTTGATTAACTGCTGGCAAATACACCTTAAATTCTGTTCCCTTGCCTACACAACTTGATACGGTGATAAAGCCACCATGCTCTTTAATAATTGCCATTACCGTTGATAGTCCAAGTCCCGTACCTTTTCCCAACTCTTTTGTTGTAAAAAATGGTTCAAATATTCTATCTAATATTTCTTTGCTAATTCCAAATCCTGTATCAGCAACTTTCACAATAATGTAAGCACCAACTGTAGCTTCTATATGCATACTCGCATAAGTTTCATCAATCCAAACATTCTCGGCAGATATTGTTAAAGTTCCGCCTGTAAGCATGGCATCCCGCGCATTGAGACACAAATTAATCAATACCTGATGTAGTTGGGTGCTATCAGCACAAATAGGTAACAATTCCTCCTGAATTTTTGTGTACACGGCAATTGATTTCGGAAATGTTTGTGAGATGATTTGCCGCATTTCTAAAATCAGGTGCTTGACTTGAAGAACGATGTGTTGACGGGTAGCCGTTTGTCCTTGGATATTGCCTTCAATTCCCCTAGCAAATGACAGCACTTGCTTAACCAAATCAGCACCACGTTTTGCATTGCTTTCTATTATTGATAGCATCTGATGAATTTGTGGATCGCGGCTTTTAGCTTTGAGCAGATGTACTGACATCAAAATTGGTGACAAAACATTATTTAAATCGTGAGCAATACCACTAGCAAGAGTACCGATACTTTCCATGCGTTGAGCATGGAAAAATTGCTTTTCTAGTTGTTTTTTCTGGGTAATATCAGTATCAACAACAAGAATTGATTTAGCTTGAAAATACTCATCCTTGATCAGCGTCCAGCGACTTTCAACAATCAGTTTTTTGCCAGATTTGCTGGTTTTGTGTAACTCACCTTGCCAAAAACCATTTTTTAAAACAGTCTGACAAATTTCTAGGTGTTGCGTCAAAGATTCAATAGATAAAAGTTCATCGAACTGCTTACCTATGGCTTCTTTTGATTTCCAGCCATAAAGTTTTTCAGCACTTTTATTCCATAATAAAATTTTGTTAGACAAATCTTGCACAGCGATCGCATCACTGACAATATCCAGCAATGCTGCTTGTTCAATGCTTACCAGTTCAACTAAGTTCCGCCGGATCTTTAGTTGTCTAACCACCATGCGGCTAAGAGTTTGCAGTGCTTCCACCTGTTGGGGACTGATTTGGTGTGGTACGCGATCAACTATACACAGAGTCCCGATCGCTTCTCCTCCCGGTGCTAACAAAGGTACGCCAGCATAAAATCTCACAGCAAATTCAGCAGAAGTAACTAGGGGATTTGTCGCAAATCGTTTATCGGCTAAGGTGTTGGGAATAATCAAAGCTTCGCCACTTTCCATACAAATCGAGTCGAACCCGTTATTTCGTGGCATTTCCGGTAAATTCAACCCTACCTTGGCTTTGAACCACTGACGGTTAGCGTCAATTAGATTAATCAAGGCGATCGGTGTGTTACAAATCTGTGCGGCTAAGAATGCTAAATCGTCGAATGCTTCTTCTGGTGGAGTGTCGAGAATCTGGTATCGACGCAAAGCCTCAAGTCTCGCTGATTCATTGTTACACACGAAAGATTTCATGAAATTGTTCCTAACTATTGCTGAGTGACAACTTGTCCTCGTGTTACTAAGAAACGCGTATTTATCGACCTTTTTGTAGGTGGGGATTGCCATCAATATCTTAGAGAATGTTTGAAAAGTCCTCTTTTCGGTATCAAAAATTTTAGATTCCCCTAAATCCCCCTTTTTAAGGGGGACTTTGATTTTGGTTATCCTTTTTTAAGGCTACGGTGTACACACAAGTCTGAAATAGCTGAAAAACCCAAGGTTTTACCCCACCCTAACCCTCCCCGATGCATTGGGGAGGGAACAAGATTTTCCGGTTTCCCCCCTTTACAAGGGGGGATTAAGGGGGGTAATTTGACTTTGTGTGACAACCCTAGCCTTTTTAAGGAGGGTTAGGGGGAATCTAAAACTGCCTAAAGTCACAGCGAAATACTTTTCAAACAATCTCTTAAATGTCCATGACTATCCAATTATTTCAAGACGCGAACAAGCAGATAACTTGACCGCTTTAATTATAATAATATGCATTGAAGAGGATAACAGTGCAATTTGGTTATTTTAAGTAAATTTTAGAAGATTTGCAGCATTATTATTTTTCGTTAACGGATAAAACCATTTTTACTCTGACAAGAGAATTTGAAGCCTTGATTGCTTTCCTAATGGGCAAGAAAATTTATAAACTAAAAAAATCCTTTTTTTGTTCAAAAGCATTAACAACGGCTATAAAACATAGACCAGCAATGCTCAGTTCAGAGAGAATAGAAAAAGCCCACATAGTATCAATGCAGTTATGACGACTACACTAGCCTCTGCTGTTAAACCAAGATCCGAAGATAGTTTTGCCATTACCTTTGCACCATTATCTCTCGAAGAAATCTATACCAAGTCGGATGATCCAGCCAACGGTGCTGTGGTTGTGATGAGTGGCATGGTTCGCAATCAAACCGATGGTAAACCTGTGGTTGCTTTAGAGTATCAAGCTTACGAACCGATGGCAATGCGGATATTTTATCAAATTGCTGCTGATATTCGTTTATCTACCTCTGATGTGAATCGAGTAGCGATTTATCATCGCGTTGGACGTTTGCGAGTTGGGGAAATCAGCGTTTTAGTAGCAGTGGGTTGTCCTCATCGGAGTGAGGCGTTTGAAGCTTGCCAATATGCTATTGATACGCTCAAACATAATGCGCCAATATGGAAGAAAGAACATTGGGAAGATGGTTCTAGCCGTTGGGTGAGTATTGGCGCTTGTGAAACATCAGGAGAAAATTGTTGATTTGAAGAAGAATTCAGAAGTCAGAATGGGCTAAACGCCCCGCTATCGCTAACAGGAGTCAGATTGACAAAATCTTGACAACCACAGGTAAAATGCTATACCCTTTTTCCAAATGTGTTGAACTCATCGACACCACTTGCCAGAACCTTGAAAACCGCATAATTTCGTTGAGTGGTGTCGATTATTTACACAGCAAGCTTTCCAGCCTGTGAAGGTGAAGAGTTATTGAGAATTTCTTGGGAGTTATTGACATTCAAAAAAGTGGTGTCGATTTGGGTATCTCAAACCCTCTCCCTGTAAGGCTTACATAAGTGAACTCTTTACGATCACATCGCCCCGAAAGGGGATGGAAACAATTTACAATGACACTTAAATTTAGACTATCTACACAGACTTTACGATCACATCGCCCCGAAAGGGGATGGAAACCATCTGTGTATACACTTGCATAACAATTGATTGACTTTACGATCACATCGCCCCGAAAGGGGATGGAAACGCTCGTAGAATAGCAGCCCCTGCAATTCCATAGTTGAGCTTTACGATCACATCGCCCCGAAAGGGGATGGAAACCAAATTGAATGAACTGCTCGAACGCACCAGGCTGATTTAAGCTTTACGATCACATCGCCCCGAAAGGGGATGGAAACTTGAACTGTTCACCAATTCAAGCAATTTGTAACCTTTACGATCACATCGCCCCGAAAGGGGATGGAAACAATCGGAAAGAAGGACATAGGTTGTCACTTTATTCTTTACGATCACATCGCCCCGAAAGGGGATGGAAACGTTTAGCAATTGCTTTGCATAAGCTGTAGCATTGGACTTTACGATCACATCGCCCCGAAAGGGGATGGAAACCTTTTTGCTGCATTTTGTTAATTTTTAACAGTAAAGACTTTACGATCGCATCGCCCCGAAAGGGGATGGAAACACCTTTCAAAAAACTACATGAACGGTCTAGGCAATCTTTGCTCTTTCCGATTGCATCGCCCCGAAAGGGGATGGAAACACTTCATTGTAATTGCTATTGTCATTCTTAAGGTTGGCTTTACGATCGCATCGATGGAAACACTAACCTCTGGATTTAGAAGCTCAGGTGTGACAATAACTTTCCGATCGCATTACCCCGCAAGGGGATAAAAACAAAAACTCACCATGCGATCGCACCAACGTAGCCATCAACCACTTAAAACGCCAGTGGATAAGCTAAGGTAAAATTTATGGCGATGGTAATGTAAGATGATTATCTGGATGATGTCTGGTTAATATCCATAACCAAAACAAAATCTAAATTACTAAAGCTGAGATTTGGGAAACTCCGGTGAAATTCCGGGACTGTGCCGCAGCTGTGATGGGATCACCCAAGTCAGAATGCCAACTCTTAGGATGTCGTCAAGACACACTCACCGTCTACTCCCTGCGTTGCACGGGGAAGGAGTTCTAAATTTGCTTTCTGGATTTGCCACTTGTCCTGGCTTGTTTTATCCTACTCCCGCCGCAGATGGTATATTATCTCGCATTAGAATACCAGGTGGAATTATTAGTAGTCAGCAGTGCCGTGCGATCGCAGATATAGCAGAACAACACGGTGGCGGCTATATAGATGTGACTAATCGAGCTAACCTGCAAGTCCGTGAAATCCGCACCGGGATAAATGCTGAGGTTTTGAAGTACCTACAAGATATGGGATTGGGTTCTGGCAATACTGTTGTAGACCAAATCCGCAATATTATGACCAGTCCAACTGCTGGTATCGATCCCCAAGAATTAATCGACACTCGCCCTTTTGTCCAAAGTTGGGATGATTATATTGCTGCACATCCGGCGCTTTCGGGACTGTCGGCCAAGTTTAGCGTTTGCTTTGATGGTGGTGGGATAATTCGAGTGTGCGATCGCTTGAATGATATCGCCTTTGCTGCTGTCTTAGTTGACGATCATGTTTATTTTCGCCTCTATCTCAGTGTAGGCGAGAAGGGTCAACCGCCCAGCGATACCGGAATTTTGTTACCACCAGAGGAATGTTTGCCAGTCTTGGCAGCTTTGGCAGATGTCTATCTAGCTCATAGTAATACTACAAGTAAGCGGCGGCTACGTTTGAGAGAGTTACTCAATACTTTGGGTTGTGAAAATTATCTCCAGGAAGTTGAACAGTGTTTACCTTTCCCGCTTTTATGTAGTGAAAAAAGAAAAGACCTAATCCCCCACCAAGACAAGCTACGGTGTACACACAAGTCTGAAACAGTTCACTCATCTGAGTTTAAGCATAAGTTTTACCCCTCCCTAACCCTCACGCCACTTGCTCCACTTGGGGAAACCCCAAGACCGCAGTGGCTCCCCTTGGAAAGGGGAGGGAACTGTATTTCTAGTTTCCCCCCTTTCCAAGGGGGGATTAAGGGGGGTAATTCGACTTGTGTGTACACTGTAGACCAAGGCAAGGGTGAAAAATATCAGCATATTGGCATCCATCCCCAACGTCAGCAAGGCTTATTTTACATTGGTGTCGTCTTGCCCCTTGGGCGATTGGAGAGTAGACAGATGCGGGGTTTAGCTGATTTAGCAGCAAAATATGGCAGTGGAACTCTCAGGCTAACCCCTTGGCAAAATTTGCTTCTTACAGATATTCCTCAGCAATGGGTTGGCGATGTCCAAAGTGAAATTGCTTTTTTAGGATTAGATTCCTCTGTAACCAACATCAAGAGTGCATTAGTTGCTTGTTCTGGTAAAAAGGGTTGCGCCTCTTCGGCTACGGATACAAAAAGTCATGCGTTGGCTTTAGCGGAGTATCTTAAAACTCGCGTTCCTCTCGATTGTCCAGTTAATATCCACTTCACTGGCTGCGAAAAATCCTGTGCCCAGCATGGCAAGAGTGATATTACTCTCCTCGGCGTCAGCATTGAAGTTGACAATGAAACTGTAGAGGGCTATCACGTTTATGTTGGTGACAGCAAGCAGAAATTCGGACGTGAACTATATCAATATGTAACTTTTGCCGAACTACCTGCATTAATAGAGCGGATGCTATATGTATATAAAATTCAACGTTTAAATTCTGATGAGTCCTTTGGAAAATTTGCTAATCGATATGCACTGACACAATTACAGCAATTATTTAACAAAACAGAATTCTTCTTCAATTTAGAGAAGTTGGCAATCTAAGCCTTTCGCTTTTTATACGTCAATCCAAAATCCCAAATTTAAAATCCCAAATTTAATGCCCGACTATATCCGAGATGCCAACGAAATTTACCGTAATTCCTTTGCAATCATCCGGTCAGAAGCGAACCTAGATGTGTTGCCACCGGATGTAGCAAAAGTTGCTGTACGTCTCATCCATGCCTGTGGGATGACGGATATTGTCACTGACTTGGGATATTCACCAACAGCAGTACAATCCGCAAGGGCAGCATTAGCCGCAGGAGCGCCAATTCTGTGCGATTGCCGGATGGTTGCCGATGGCGTTACCAGACGGCGGTTGTCTGCAAACAATCAAGTTATCTGTACCCTCAACGAGCCAGAAGTGCCAGCACTTGCCCAGAGTATGGGTACTACCAGGTCGGCAGCAGCTCTAGAATTATGGCGATCGCACTTAGAAGGATCAGTAATCGCAATTGGGAATGCGCCCACAGCACTATTCCGGCTATTAGAAATGCTTGATGAAGGAGCGCCGAAACCTGCGATTATCTTGGGCTTTCCAGTGGGGTTTGTCGGTGCAGCAGAATCAAAAGCCGCACTGGCAGCAGATAGCAGAAATGTACCATTTTTAACCTTACACGGTCGGCGCGGTGGAAGTGCGATCGCGGCAGCAGCAGTTAACGCCCTGGCAACGGAGGAAGAATGAATATGCAACCCAAAGGTCGTCTCTATGGAATTGGTGTCGGCCCAGGCGATCCAGAACTATTAACTCTGAAGGCGCTGCGGTTATTACGTGCGGCTCCTGTAGTAGCTTATCAATCAGCCACAGATAAAGAAAGTATTGCCAGAGCGATCGTAGCGCAATATCTTCCTGGCAATCAAATCGAGGTGCTATTTCATCTCCCCCGCGCTTTGGAACCAGAAAAAGCAAAGTCTATTTATGACAAGGAAATTGAACCAATCGCCGACCATTTAGCAGCAGGTCGAGATGTTGTAGTGCTATGTGAGGGCGATCCATTTTTCTATGGTTCCTTCATGTACCTATTCACGCGGTTATGTGACCAATACGAAACAGAAGTTGTCCCTGGAGTTTCCTCGCTGATGGCTTGTCCGGTAGCCTTGGGTGTACCTTTTACCTACTACAACGATATTCTCACCGTCTTACCCGCCCCATTGCCAGCAGAAGAACTGACTACACATCTGCTGATGACCGACGCAGCGGCAATTATGAAACTAGGTCGCCACTTTACCAAAGTGCGGGATATCCTGCATAAATTAGGGCTTGCATCACGAGCAAGATATATTGAGCGGGCATCAACATCACAGCAACGAATCATACCCCTGGATGAAGTTAATCCAGATGAAGTACCCTATTTTTCAATGATTGTGATTCCCACCAAAAATCGACTATAGTCCTCAATACAGTTCAGATAAGACCAAAACACTTGTAGAGACGGCGATTTATCGCGTCTCGAAAACCCAAAATTTTTGCCAGTCGCCCTTAACCCAAGCGTATTGCTATAGTCCTTTGTTGAACGAAAATCCAAAATAGAATAACCTCCTGGCAGATTGAACCAGGAGAGTTGAAAAAAAATGGATTCATCTTTACAAGCGTTGTAGCAGACTCAATCCGTGGGTATCAGTACCACAGGTATTGAAAAGAAAGTATTCATCAGCTAACTTTTGCACTTGTTCTGATTCCACTATGCTGGGTTGCCAGGGGCTAGGGTTATTGTAGGCGTAGAAACTTTCCACGCCATCGATCCCCTTATCGGCCGCAGCTGGAATTAAGTCAAAATGCGATCGCTTGTAACGGGCTGGATGAGCCAAAACTGCCAATCCCCCGGCTTCATGAATAGCGGCAATCACGTTACTTGCCTGATACTCTTGGCCTGTAGTCGCCCTTCTTTGCAGATAGGGTTTCATACTAGGGTGTTCTGTCCCGAAAGCGTAAGCCAAAATATGAACTTCTATATCCAAAAGGTTGGCATTGATTTCCACGCCACTCCACAGGTGAGGAGTGCTTTCACCAGGATTATTCCACTTCCAGTCTTCTAACCAAGCAAGTGCAGCTTGATAGCCGATAATACCATGATGATCGGTGATGGCTAACCCTTTTAGGCCAATAGCGATCGCCTGCTCCATCAATCCACTCGGCTGCAACCTCCCATCCGAGTAGACAGTGTGCATGTGAAAGTTGAATAACCTTGGACAACTATGTGCATCAATGTTATGGAATATTTGCTTCAAAAGTTCTGTGGAAGCAGTAGTCCGGGCCAAATTTACAGCCATAACCCCCTCTGAATAAAATATAAATTCTCAACACACTAAAACGCCACATCTACAGATGAGAAAGATCCAGCACTCAAAATTTAGTGTTGGCTGCTACTTTCTCAGCTTTCTCAGCAAATTTTTCAATATGTTAAGACTACGTTAGCAAATCTTAACCTCAGTGGTCATGGGTGTTTTGGACTACTTTGCTTTTAAGTAGTAATAAATAATGCATCCAAAATTTCATAAATATGCCTATAGCATCTGTGGTAAATGACTTAGATACTAGAGTCTTGGTAGAGTTATGATCTCTAATAAGCCTAAAATGCAATCCTATATAGTGTGTAAAAATATTATTTACATCAGTGATTACACTATTTTTATTTAACCAGTAATGACTTTAGCGTAGGCGTAGCCTGCCGTAGGCATCGCATGAGTAAGTAGAGCGGCATGAATAATTCAAGGTTTGTAGTGGGGGCTTTAGCCCTCATTTAAGGACTAAAGTCCTTACTACGAAATAATTTCAATATTTTTTACATTAATTAATCTACTTTGATTTATTCTCGCCTACTTACTTAAGTCTACAAAGCTTGGAGAAAACAAGCGATGTCTACGACGGGCTATGCCTACGCTTGGGCTGTATTATACCCCTCGCGCAATCCCAAAAGAATCTCCCTTCAAGGTAACTCCAAGAGGTTCTATTACCACCTCACGGGCAAGAGATGCTTCAACCCTTCCGGCAATCACAGCCGAGAGTTGATGTTCTTTTGCAAGCAAAACGATCCTTTCGGCATCCTGCTCCGACTCTGTATAGAATGCAAATCCTGCACCGTAATTGAACACAGAAAGCATCGTCTCAGCCCCGCCTTCAAGATGACCCTCGACAAACGTAAATATCTCTGGCACTGGGAGCATTGTTTCAATGACGTACCGAAGCGGCTTCACCGACCGCATCAGCTTTTGCCAGCCATGACCAGTAATATTTTCCATTGCTGTGGGACGAATTCCCTCGCCAAGTACTGCCTGTACAAGAGGCGTGTAAAGATACGACGCAGCATTCATCGCTTCCCAGAACTCCTGCCCACTTGGAAGTTTTGTTCTATAGCCATCAGGGAGCGACTCAGCAAGCTTTCGCAGTGGGGTAAAGCCGTTCTCATGGGGGCCCGAACTCTCAACCAGAACAATAGTATTTCCGGCATCCAGACGTGAGCTATCAATGGGAGCGACACCAGCCGGCATAACCCCAAAAACCGAGCCAGCGATATCGAGCCGCCCTGGAATCATCTTAGTTTTTAGTTGAGGAGTTTCCCCTGAGAGATAAACACACCCCACTCGTTTGCACCCCTCAACCACTCCATCCAGAAACCCATCCAGGAAAGCAGGGGTAAATATCGTTTCAGGAGTACTCGACGGCAGATAAAGACCGAGAAGTATAGTCTGCATACCAGAAGTTGCAGCGTCGTTCGTCAGACACGAGATGATCTTGATCCCAATATTCCACCAGAATCGTCGAAGTTCTTCTTCGGAAAGGTCATCAGGGCGGGTATCGTCTGCGGTGCCCAGACCTTCGGGGACAAGTGTCATAGAAAGTTCTCTAGCCCCCGCCTCCAGAAACGGAGCGAGGTTGAAGCTGAAAGCATTAGCGCTTGCTCCCAGACCCGACGCGGGGACAATGCCGTAATTGCTTGCAAAGCCAAGTGTGCGTTTTGCAGCATCGATGAAGCGTCGTTTTGCGGCATCGAGAGTATCGTAATCGACTTGATCGAGAGCTTGAGCCATCAGGTTGCGTTTTAAGTTAGGAGTTATAAGTTAGGAGTTAGGAGTTAAAAGTTAGGAGTTAGGAGTTAGGAAAACTCACAACTCATAACTCATAACTCCTCACTTTAAAATACCTCATCTTCAATACCGCGCCACCATTCCCCCAAATTCATCAAGTCTTGGTAAATATCTTCTAATTCTTTGGTGTAAACATCGTTTGTAAGGGTGGCTCGACGCTCTTGCAATTTCTTGAGGCGCAGTTGTACCAATACCCAAGGTTTAGAGATGCTATTCGTAGCTTCGATGTATTGCGCTAGTTCTTTGCTATCCATATTATCCATATATTTTATATTTTTATTTTCATATAAATTTTCTGCTCCCCCATCTCCCCTATCCTCTCAACGCCCAACCAAAAACAGCCACGATATTGGTACTTTGTCAAGCTAGTTTTCAGGGTTTGTAGTAAGCACTTTAGTGCTTAGAAAATAAGGACTAAAGTGCTTACTACGAAATTGCTTACCCATCAATTTAAACTTGACAGACTACTGTCGTGACTGCTGATAAGGGTGTTAACTGATTATTTTTACTTTACATATCTGGCAAAAGCCACGTAGCCGTATCGCAGCCAGTTCAAAACTGGCAATTAATTAAGCTTTAGCCAAGTTTTCAGCAGCAAAGTCCCAGTTGACCAAGTTTTCTAAGAAATTCTTGATGAAGGCAGGACGGGCGTTTCTATAATCAATGTAGTAGGCATGTTCCCAAACATCTAAGGTTAGGAGGGCCTTCTTACCATGAGCTAGAGGGTTTTCTGCATTTGGTGTTTTGATCACCTTGAGCGTACCACCATCATCGATGAGCCAAGACCATCCACTGCCAAATTGAGTTGCAGCTGCGTTAGAGAACTCTTCTTTGAATTTGTCAAAGCTACCAAAATCTTTATCGATTTTGGCTGCGAGATCACCTGTGGGTGCGCCACCACCTTTTGGTTTCAAGGAATTCCAGAAGAAGGTGTGGTTCCAAACTTGGGCAGCATTATTGAAGATTCCCGCTTTAGAGGAGTCTTGGAAGGAAGTTTTGATCACCTCTTCCAGAGACTTATCAGCAAGTTCTGTACCTTCAGTGAGCTTGTTGAGGTTGTCTACGTAAGCTTTGTGATGCTTGCCATAGTGATACTCGAAAGTTTCAGCTTTCATGCCATAAGGCTCTAAAGCATTAATGTCGAAGGGTAGTGGGGGCTGTACAAATGCCATTGTGTCAAATCCTCTCTTTACCGGTTTCCAGTTAAAAGCTATTGCAGAAGCTTGGGAAATTAACAGCTTTTATTTTTGGTGGTTTTATGTCTTTAATGATGGAACATAAAACTTAACATCGTCATTCTACTACCAAAGTGAATACGAAAACAAAGTACTTCGGTGATAAGTCAAATCGCTAGCAATTCATGACTATAAATAAAAATGGCTAATATTTCATAGAAAAAAAGCCAATAATTAATTAGCATTTAGCAATTTAAGCTTTCATACTTCCACCTTTAGTAGGATTAATTGCGATGTGAGAAATCAGTCGCAAGCGAGATGAGTTAATTATTTAAATAAATATAAAATCTATAGTACAAATATTCATTTACAAGAAACATAGCCAATAGTCAAATTATCGATTTTGTTTTAAAATGCAAGTTTTGAGGATGGTAAGTGAATAATCACTCACCCACCACCCTTTGAAACTAAAAAACTAACAGCAAATAGCGGCGATTACTACTGAGATAAATGCTGCTGGTAATAATTAACGATTTGTGCTGTTACTTCAAAAGTGTTCAACCCGTCGGTTACAACTTCGATCGCATCGGCTGCTTTTTGCAAAGGAGAAACTTTGCGTGTACTATCTTTCCAGTCACGTTCGGCAATGTCGTGTTCTAGCTGCTCTAAACTAACTTCGGGCTGACCTTGTTTGTGAAAGTCTTGCTGGCGGCGACGGGCGCGTTCACTCACAGAAGCGGTTAAGAAGATTTTCACTTCGGCGTCGGGAAAAACATGAGTACCGATATCCCGACCTTCAGCTACTAAACCACCTCTTTTACCCCAGTTTTGCTGCTGTTTAACCAGTGCTTGACGGACAGCGCTTTGTGCCGCGATCGCAGATACTTGAGATGTGACTTCAATGGTGCGAATTGCCTGGGTAACATCAGTACCGTCAATCCAAACCCGCACAGAAGATTGTAAATCCTGGTTAGGAGTAAGTTCGATTTTACACTGGCTAGTTAATTCAGCGATCGCACACTCATCATCAATCGCAATTCCCTTTTGCAATACTAACCAAGTGACAGCACGGTACATTGCTCCTGTATCTAAATACACTAAACCCAGGTTTGCTGCCACTTGCCGCGCCACAGTGGATTTTCCAGCACCGGCTGGGCCATCAATGGCGATAATGGGTTGACGATCGCGCAATATCGTATTGTCAATCAAACGTGTAGCACCAAGACGAGCTGCGATCGCCAACATTCCTTCCTCCTCAACTTTTTCTAAAGACATCAATGTAGTCGGTTCAACCAATTCAATATATTCCACTGAGACCGTGCTGACCATTGCCACTTCTTGCTGTACCACTGCTATCAACTTGTCGCGATCGCGATCGCCTGCAATGAATGCGGCTTCCGCTCGTCGTAAGCCGCGATATAATACCGCTGCTTCCTCTTTTGCCGTTGCAGTCAAATATTGATTACGAGAACTGAAGGCAAGACCCGACCCTTCTCGCACTGTTGGACAAGCAACAATTTCTACTGGCAAATTTAAATCAGCTACTAAGCGTTTAATAATTGCCAATTGCTGACCATCCTTTTGACCAAAGTAGGCACGGTCAGGCTGTACCAAGTTGAAAAGTTTGGTCACAATCGTAGCGACACCTTGAAAGTGACCTAGCCGAGAACGACCACACAAGCCTGTTATCATAGCAGATGGGGGGATAACTTGTGTAACTTTTGATTCTTGTATACTCTTCTGGGGAACTGCCATATCTTCCGGAGTCGGTGCAAAAATAGCATCTACCCCAGCTTGTTCGCAAAGTTGTTGGTCTTGCTCTAAAGTGCGGGGGTAGCGTTGAAAATCCTCATTGGGAGCAAATTGCAGAGGATTGACGAAAATACTCACAATCACCGTAGAATTTTCTTGCCGCGCCCGTTGGATTAAGCTTAAATGACCTTGATGTAAATTCCCCATCGTTGGCACCAGACCGACTGCCGTCTGATACCAGCCAGTTATCTCATCTAGTCTCAGATCCTCAGTAACCGTAATCAGCTTGTTTTCTGAGTAGCGTTTAGTTAAATAGCAGCGTAAAGCTGCGACTGTTGTCAGCAGGCGCACAAAAATACCCCTAGTTCTTATCGATCCCTCCCCCGTTAGTTTATATCTGAAATAGAGGGAAGAGATGATTGAACTAGGGGAATTAAGTGATACGGAACTGGGAATGGGTATTAGGGACTGGGGACTGGGTATTAGGGATTGGCTATGGTTCTTCTCTTTGTCTTCCCAGTCCCCAGTCCCCAGTCCCTAGATTATTTCCCCAAAACTTCAACACGCACTGGTGCTATGCCACTGCCCATCATTCCCAAAACTCGAGCCGCGCCAGTAGACACATCAATGATTCGACCCCGAATGAATGGGCCTCGATCATTAATCCGTAGCACTACAGAACGACCATTGCGGGTGTTGGTTACACGGACTTTTGTACCAAAGGGTAAGCTGCGATGAGCGGCAGTCATTCCTTCAGGGTTAAATCTCTGACCGCTAGCAGTGCGATTACCAGCAAAGTCATAGCCATAAAAAGAAGCTATACCTCTCAAGGTGGCTCGCACCGAGCCGACGGCAATCTGTTGAGGCTGCTTTGGCATTGATATTGGTTGACGCACTGGCATATTCGCAATCTCTTTTAGGGGAGATGCATTACCTAATAGCCTCCGCAGGCGATTGGTTGCTTGCAATGCATCTTGCGCCAGATTGTTGGTGCTATCTGCTAGTCGCGTACCTTCGTTGATTTCGACCAATTCTTCGCCATTAATTTTGATTACATAGCGATCGCTATTTTGCCGGAGGGGAGCGCTTTTGTTTTGCGCTTGATTGCCAGTAGATTTTTCCCCTGCTTTCCAGCTTACGGTAATCTTACTCCCGTCCACATTTTCCCGATTCAACTGGTTGATCTTAGCTGCTATGACACCAGCTATCTGAACCGGGTCATTGTCACCGTAACTAATCTGGTTACTCACATCTGTGACGTTGCCAGCATTCAGTGTATTTGATGAATTGCTAGCAATAAGGGCGTACCTTTGTACGCCCCCAGTATTTCCAATTTGACCAACTTTTTTCGTTTCAAGATTTGTATTTGATACAGAACTCAAAAAGGTTAGAACAGGTATATTTCTGATAAAAAGGGTTGCCGCCTTACGTCCTTTAATGTCGTGAGGATGAATTTCTGTAATCACAGCATCCAAGGTTTGTTTCCCTGCTCTGGATTGGTACTCTCCCACCTTAACCACATCAGGGGCGGGTGATTTTTGCGATGCTAGCGCATTTCCCTTGGTGGTTTGAGTGCAACCGACTGAGGGGATTCCCAAAACAGTCAGAAACAGGGTAACAATAGTCCACAAATGTCTTTGATTCATGCGTCCGTTTTTGAAAGCGACTGTAGAACTTAAAGTTTTATAACTTGCGGGATTTTTCACTAATGAAAGTGATTTCCCTTTTGATAAACTCGAACTCGTTCCGTTTTCACTTTGTTATTCTTAACTGCAACAGACTAACACGAACCTTTTAGCTTGGGGATCAGGGTTTTAGCGTAACTATCGGCCCCTTTCTCAAATTCCAATTCCAATTTTAAGGGTGAAACCTTTCTCAAATGAGGACTTTGGCTATGTAACGTTTTTTTCGGCAAGTCAAAAATTTCTTAAAAAAACTTTACGTTTATTTCACGCTAAAGTGACGATACCCCATTCACATCGGTTCTAAAGGCTCGTAACTCTCCGTGTATTCTATATCACATCTTTTTTGAAGATTTCCTATAAGAACATAATATAACTTTAATTAAATAGCATCGGCATAAATGCTTAAAATCATTTATTTAATCAAATATTTAGATTTAACTATGAATAAGTCGTGATATGAGTTACATCTGAAATAACTATGTAAATTAGTTTGAGTTTAATATCTTGTTTCTAAGTTTTTTCTACTTACATTAATCATCACTTTTGTTCTCCATAACTAGACTTAGCTTAGTAATAAATATTACTTTTACGTATAGTATTGCTGAGTATAAAAAAAAGGAGGATACTCAACTTAATATTTTTCAGGATTAATGACTCAAAAGTTAAGAAAACTTCGCGATCGCTTGGACAAAAGATTTTATATGTATTAAAAAATACAATCTATATTTTCTGCCCTCAGTAATTGCTCAAGTATGATTTTTTAGAGCAAGCTGTTTTTGACAAAATCTTTGTAAATCTAGGGATGTACAGCTGCACCCCTACTATATATAGTGAGTATTTTGGAAATGCTATCAGCCTAATGACAAATCAAGGAGATTTAGAAATAGAACCATCGCCATTATTAGCTGTTCTCAACGAGTTGCATTCCCAGTACAAGTCGCTACGGGAGGGTGCAGTAGCGAAATACATTCCCGAACTGGCAAAGGCAAACCCAGACTCGTTCAGCATTTGTATAGTGACAGTAGATGGTCAGGTTTACAACGTTGGGGACTACGAACAACTTTTTACGATTCAGTCAATTTCCAAGGTGTTTGCTTATGGACTGGCCTTAGAAGATCATGGACGGGATTATGTTTTGACTAGAGTTGGCGTGGAACCGACAGGGGATGCATTCAACGCGATTATTTTGGATGAGCAATCGAAGCGACCTTATAATCCAATGGTAAATGCTGGAGCGATCGCAACCACTAGCTTAATTAAAGGTTCCGGCCCCACCGAACGCCTCAACCGAGTGCTAGATATGTTTCGGCGATATATTGGCCGGGACGTATTCGTTGACATTTCAGTTTTTACCTCAGAACGGAGTACAGGACATCGGAACCGCGCAATGGCACATCTGATGCTTAACTTTGGCATGATTGACCGGAACATTGAAGAGGCGCTGGATCTTTATTTCCAGCAGTGTGCTGTGATGGTGAATTGCCAAGACTTAGCAGTAATGGCGGCCACCCTTGCAAACAGAGGGATTAATCCCATCATCAAAGAACGGGCGGTAGATAAGCGTTACATCAAAGATATTTTGAGCGTTATGTATACCTGTGGGATGTATAACTTTGCAGGTGAGTGGGCTTACAAAATAGGGTTTCCGGCGAAAAGCGGTGTTACTGGCGGGATTATGGCAGTTGTACCCAATAAGATGGGCATTGGAGTTTTTTCGCCGTTGCTGGATGTGCGTGGTAACAGTGTCCGGGGGGTAAAAGTGTGTGAAGAACTTTCCCAACGGTTAGGTTTACATCTATTTGATTGTTCAGGTGAAGAGTGAATTGGGAATTGGGGATTGGGGATTAGGTTATTTCTCTAGTAGTTTGCCAACCCAAAAATGCGCTTGTGAGGACTGGGGAAAGGGTAAAGGAAAAAGGGTAAGGGATTTAAACCCTTTACCCATTCCCCCATTCCCCCTTCCCCTTTACCCCGCCAAGTGAACTTGGCGAACTACTAGTTGCCTTATCTGCTTGTCTCCAATCCCCAATTCAGCGATCGCCAAGAGGTTACAATTCTTCTGCTTGGGGAAGCGGGAAGATTTCACCAGCCAAGTAAGCTGGAAAGTGCTTTTGGAAGTATAACCAGGAAGTCATATCTTCTCCATCTATCAATTCTTTTGGGGCTTGTTTATATAGAGGAATACGGTTATTAATTTCGTCTTGCAGCAGTGGGGGTAGTTCTGTTAAACCATTGACTTTGCTGCCAACAGCACTATAGATCAATTGACCAGGGCGATCGCCCATTTTCATCCAGGGAAGCCATTGACCAATGCGATCCCAACTAAGTTTTAGTTCAGAAACTGATTTAAGTGCTGGATTGAATAAATCTGCGGTTGGCACAGTTAATTTAAACAATTCCGCCGCCTGATAAATTGGATTTGGGCTATATTCAGCAAATTTGCGATCGTCTGCTAGGGGGTTGGGGTAATAGGGAAATATATCAAAAACAAAGGTTGTGCTATCACCATCTACTTGTGCGGGGAAATTTCCCTCAAACTTTCCCTGCACTGGATTATTGGCAACGTGAATCACCGGAACTGTCTCGCCTGTCCAAGGATTCTCCCATTTTGATAAAACCTCATCTGTTTTTGGGTTGAGGTAGTAAGTTAATTCCCTGGAAGTAAAATCCCAACTACCCTCTGCTGTGGGAATACACCGGCTAACACTCAATCCCAGGATCTTAAACAGAAGTTGTCTTTTTTCGCCGGGGATAAAGGCATAAATTTTGCCTTTCCAAATCAGGAAAGTCGATTCGCTAGAGTCGAGGGAAGAACGAGTTTTAACCCAGTGCTGCGCTTCAAGTTCTTGGATTTGGGCAACCATCTAAAGCATCCTTAGTATTTGGATAACAAAAGAATAAGCTATCAGGATTCAAGTTGCATCTTTAGGATTTAGGGAGTGGACGCATCTAAATATAGATAATCTTACACCTGCGATGCTTTTGGGATGAACTCTTGTGATGATCGTACCTTCGATAAAGATTTAGAAGCAACGGGAATAAGCGATCGCAATTTTCATTCCTCTAAAACTGGATGATGTATTGAAATTGAGCTAAAAAACTTGCAATATACCCTGGGAATGCTTGATATTTAATCGCTAACAAGGGAACTGCGATCGCAGATCATACTCTGGTATTTCTCCTTAGTGCGATCGCCCAAACCATAACATTCTGTAATGCTGGTTGAATACTGCAAAATTCAAATTGCTGTCAAAAAAATTATCAGGAAAGGCAGAGGGCAGTTACCCTTCCAACTTACCCCAGAAATACCTATTGGGGTAAAAACCTCTACTAGTACAGCACGGCGTAAATAAACCACCCATTCCCAATCAACAAAACCCTTACGCTGTCTTCATTTTTAATTTTTAATTTTTAATTCCGCCTTGCGGTACTAGTCTGTCAAATTCATTTTGACGGTTAGAGAGACGCGATAAATCGCCGTCTCTACAAGGAATTTATCCATCAATTATTTATTGACAGACCACTCCTTACATTTTTACCCCAGTTTTACCCCAGTTCTTTACCCAAAATTACCCCAAAAATATTGAAAGGCTCTGGAAATAAGCCCTATGACTCCCATTAAAAAAGGGCTTTAAAGCCCTGTAACACTTATTTATCAATAAAGGCGGCACCCGGATTTGAACCGGGGGTGGAGGTTTTGCAGACCGGTAGTGTCTACCTTTTAGCCCTAAAAGTGCCCATGCAGTCAACAATATAGCAATAATCGCTTGACTTTGAATATCAAAATGAATATCATCATAGGGAGATAGAGGTTAATGATATTCAGATGGGTATAGCCAAGACAGCTAGGACAGCCAGGGGTAATGTAGGTGTTGAGGAGTTCCGGGGTAAGTTTAGGCTCCGACTACCTCGGTCAGTAACACCACAGGGTAAACAAGCATTCATCAGCACTGGGTTAGATGCTAATGAGATTAATCGGCGGCGTGTAGATTCAGTGGCTAACTGGATAGAGGAAGAGATAATCACAGGGCAGCTTGACCCAACCCTTGAGCGATACAAAGAGAAACTAGAGAGCTATAAGAAACCTCAGTTAACCCTGGTTAGCCCCAGGACTCCTCAGACAGACATCATGGGGCTATGGGAGCAATACTGTGCATATATGAAACCACAGCTAGCCTCCACCACATATCGGCGCGATTATGCCAGAAAGTACACTAATCATATTAAGGGGCTACCTACAAAGGACTTAACCCAGGCGATCACAATCAGAGATCACCTGTTATCCCAGCTATCCCCTAATGCTGCCAAGAGAGTACTAACTTACCTAGCTGCCTGCTGTAAATGGGCTATGGGGTCAGGACTGGCTAAGGATAATCCATTTGCCGGGATGTCAGAGGATATCAAGCTACCTAAGCATGATTCAGATGCCATCGACCCTTTCAGTAAGGCAGAAATGAATATCATTATCAAAGCATTTGAGGATACCCGGCCCCACTATGCCCCCTTTGTCAAGTTCCTATTCTGGACTGGTTGTAGAACAGGGGAAGCGATCGCCCTACAGTGGAAACATATAAACTCTGAATGCACACATATTAACTTCTGTGAATCCTATGATAGCCAGTTAAATATTAGGAAAGGGACTAAAACTGGTAAGGCTAGAAAGTTCCCCTGTAATGCCCAAGTTAGGGAACTGTTGTTATCCATTAGACCCCAGGATATTAATCTAGAATCTCAGGTGTTCACTAGTCCCACTGGGGGAATAATCAGTAATACCCGATTCTCTACTCAGGTCTGGAAGGGTGGTAGGACAAGTAATAAAAACTACAATGGGGTTATGCAAGGGTTATTAGATGCTGGTAAAATAGAGCGCTACCGATGCCCCTATAACACCCGGCACACCTTTATTACTTTAATGCTGGCTGAGGGGTTAACAGTCTCCACAGTAGCTAAGTTAGTTGGTAACAGCCCTGAGATAATACTGAAGCACTATGCGGGTAATACAGTGCCCTTGACTCTACCAGAACTTTAGTAAACTGGTTAACCTATGAAGAACCCCTGGAATGATCCGGGGGTTTATTAGTTGTTTATACCTCTCTAATGAAGTCTAGCCAGCTATCCAGGGGTTTAAATAAATGCCTGGGGACTGCGTAGGATAACTCCTGGGACTTGACTCTTAGCCAGCTAGTCTCTCTGGTTAGCCTATCCGCCTCTGTTACCCTGGCTTCCCCCGTGGTGCGATCGATGGCAACTATGAAGTGAACAGGGAACTTGTATCTGGCCCATCTGGTTGTAATACCGCCTACCAGTATGTTATGGTTTTCAAAGATGCCTGATTTGGACTTGACCTCTAAGTTGTAACCTTTGCCATTGTGGATAACTCGGATGTCCCTTTGGTACTTTGAGTACAAGTCTTGGGCTAGCTTAGACTGACTCCGCGATCGCCAGTTATCCGGGTCAGCCCTGTAACTCCCATAAACCGCCCTGTGGGTCATGTGGTGGTCTACTTGATAAACTCGGTCTAACCCTTGAGTCTTCAGATGCTCAGTTAGGCTATATTCCCATGAGTTACCACAGGCTAACCGGGATTCCCATGAGTCCCTGAAATAATCAGAGTTTCTACTAGCACCATTGAGCGCTAGATGTGTTATAATGGACATACAAGTTATTTAAAAAGATAAGTGTTTTATTGATCGCCCTGTGGGTAGCTGGTAACTACTCATAGGGTTTTGCATTATGAGGTAATGCTTATGTACTCTTATTCAGTCAAATAACTAAAAGCTTGTTTTCCGGCTTTTACTGGGGATTCTTGTAAAGCCGTAATATTTACTACTAGAGTCACTAAAGTCCCAATGCGTCTAGGTGCAGCTAAATGACCCTTGAAATCCCCAGGATGCTTACAGGGTAGGGATAGTTACCTACAGCTTCCCAGTTCACTTCAGTTGCACTCTGGCGATCGCTAGGTTTCCAAAGGAGCCAATAGAAAGCGATGTTTTGTCGCTTGGAATCCTCTGGTAATCAGGTAGGCAAATAAGAGCCTCCGAAGCTGCCAAACACTTATTCTGTAAGGCTTTGTAGGTAGTAAAATGGCACTAGGAAAAACAAAGCCTCCAAATCGCTACATGGCTTGTCAGATAAGGCTTTAGCACTCGGTAAATACCGGATAATCTGGTAATAAGTTCGGTATCCCTTGGTTAGTGATGAAACATCACTAATGGCGATCGCAGGGCTACAAGGGGCTACAGGGGCATCAAAAATCCCCTAGAGGCGTTTGTGTCTCTAAGGGATTCTAGGGGTATTCTGAGGTATTCTGAGGGATTCCATAGGGTTTACTCAATCATCGGGTAGATTTCCCTAATCATTCCCGTTGTGCGACTGGTTGCTCCAGGTATCATCAGGAAGCCCCATTGATTCCTCTAGGCTTCC
The DNA here is from genome assembly GCF_054786515.1 of Nostoc sp. UIC 10890. Taxonomy (NCBI): domain Bacteria; kingdom Bacillati; phylum Cyanobacteriota; class Cyanophyceae; order Nostocales; family Nostocaceae; genus Nostoc; species Nostoc sp. UIC 10890. Next base: position 6,644,913 of record NZ_JBSGKF010000001.1, on the reverse strand, counting down.
AATACTGAAGGTTACATGAGTCACCGGGTCAGGCTGGTCATACTGTAGTCGGTACTTCAGAAGCCCCGATGCAGTCTCGATCATTTCTCGTAGTGCCCTAGCGGTACTTAAGTCGCCAGTGTCCTTAAAGGAATCACTCAGGACATCCACAGTATACAAGGTGGTCTTCAGTAGCCCCTTGAGTTTGTCTGAGTCCGATAGGTCATCATAGCTGTTAGGGTCTACTGGGGCAGTTAGGGTAGCCTTGGGTAATGTCTTATCCTTATAGCCATAAATCTGCCTAGCTGTTACCTTATGTCCTCTGGCGACTAACCATTTGGCGATCGCTGGTGCTGGGATGCTTTTAGCTAGCTGTGCGTCTACAGCTTCCCTGATGTCATCTGGTAGCAACTCGACTACACAGGATTTCTTATTAGCCATTACTTGACCCTCCGTTGTGCCCTAGATGCAGCTTTTTTGCGCTCTAGGACTTTTATGAGCCTCTGTCTTTGCTCAGGGGTCAGTAGGCGGTATATGGATTTCTGTCTAGGTGTAGCTGCCTTTAGAATAGCTGGTAACTGGGTCATTGGTTATCCTTGGGACTTTGGTCTTGTCTGTATACTCATTTAGTCCTTAAGGAAGTCCCTTTGAGGTACTTTGTGGCGATCGCAGGGATATAAGGGGAATATGCACTTTTAGGGGATTATTGATTATGGAATAAGGCTTCCTTATATGCCCCTATGTGGACATAGTGGGTTAACCTAGCTAATATTAGGTATGTCTTGGTCTAATCAAGTACCTAATAAAGCTAAGTAATAAGAGAACACTAAAATCATGCAAGTTTATTTAAATATTCCTACATCAACTAATAAGGGAGTCGAGGTAATACTATTGGAAAACCTCACCAAGCGGCAAATCCTCGATCGCCTTGAAGACCTCATCAAGAAAGAGCATAGTTACCACCTGACCACCGCAGAGCCAACCAATATCAAGTTTGACAGAGAGGAAGCTAGGTTCTTAGTAACCCTTAATGAGTACCTAGAGCGCGAGAACATCGCAGTATCTAAAGGCGATTTCCACCTGTTAGCCGTAAGGGTAGCTAAGTTATTTGTGGAAACTTATGGTACTAAGCCGCGTCGAGTGAACCGTAAAGGCCCAGCAGGTGACTATAAGAACAAATCCTATGCATATACTGATGACCAGTTACACATTATTGATGAAGTCCTAAAGACCATCCCTCATGTAAAAAACCCTAGAAAATAACCAAGTGACCTCTGTGGTTTCAACTACTATTTTAGCATTTCTTAAGGTGACTGTCGAGCCTCAAATACTTATTAGGTAGGGATTATGGGCTACATGGGTAGCCCTGTCCTTATTAGTTGGTTACTTTAACTTTTGAGGCATAGTCGATGGCTCGGTAGTAGCCCTTCTTCATCCAGATGTTAGTATTAGAATCTTTAATAAAGCGCGTCCAAACTCCCTCAATATTAATGTCTAACCCAATATGGGTCGCTAGTTCTTTGTGGGGGATCTCGTAAGTCTCGTGTAGATATTCGGGGGTTATATCGAAGACTAAATCCTCTACAAGTTCCTCATCTTCACTTGCCTGATATCTGTAGGGATCTTTACCTCTACCTCGGTTAGCTGCGACTTCTTCTTCTTCTGCTGCCCAGACTTCCTTATCATAACCCCAGTTACCTAGTGGGCTGCGGAAGTTACCATCTGGGCTTATATCCATCTCTTCTATGCCGACTTCTTCAATCCAGAAGGATTTTCTGCCTGTCTTGGTCTTACCTTCTCTAGTGATGATACCTAAATCCGGGTGGTATCTGTAGGTGTCAGTTCGCTTGCTGTTGTTGGCGCTCCATTGTTGTTCAATGGCATAGCTGGCATTTAGTATTGAAAATCGGATAGTGGATTGCTTGGTTACTTCATGACCTACCTTAAACTGATGCTCTGGCTCCTCTTTTTTCTTGGTTAGTTCTTCCCTGATGGCTCTGTTTTCTTCACTAAGTTTATGAATCTGACCCTGTAGCATATCAAGGGCGTTCTGGATGTCTAAGGCTGCCTCTGTGATAGGTCTGTTACTGTCTAGTTGTTCTTTGATTTGTTGTGCAGCATCTAGGGACTGGTAGACCTTGCCCGATAGTGAATCCTTAATCGCGTCTATGATGAACTGGTGTTTACTTGAGCCAGTTGTTTGTATAACTGCCTTGATCTGTTGTTCTAGTTCTTCAGTCAATCTAAGAGTCATGTTAGCCATTTTCTATCCTATCCCCCACTTATATTTGGTATGATACCATGATACCATGTTATATATAATCTGTCAGATCGGGGGTGGTATCTAAGGTTAGTTGTGAAACCCTTGCTGTACTTAGGTTTTACTTTCACCCCCCTCTGTTGGATGGTATGATACCAGATACCACTAAGAAATAAATCATAGAAATATCCTATGGTTACTATAGAGTTGTATCTATGGATTATTAGTGCTTTACTGGAATCCTTATTTTATCCCCCTCTTAACTGTGGTATGATACCAGATACCATAATCTAGATATCGCAGGATAAAAATGACATTCTAAAGATATCAGGGTATAATGATATATAGTTATATAGTTGAATGATTATGAAAAAGTACACAACATTACTCAGACTCCCAGAAGATGTTAAAGGGTTACTAGAAGCCGCCAAAGCTATTACAGGTAAGTCTCAGCATCAACTAATCCTAGAGGCTATTCAAGAGGCTCTAGGGGGCTATCCAGCCGCCCAGCTTACCATTTTAGACAGACTAGATAAAATAGAGGCTCAACTATCCGCATCAGAGTAGCCATTAATACTTATACTATCCCTACTTATTCCCAGGTAATACCTGGGTTTTCTATTTGGTATCATATTTTATGGTATCTGGTATGATACCATTAACAAGAGAGAGATAGGATATTATTAGATATTTTAGAGGTATTTAGAAGTATTTAAGGTATCTGGATATTCTTGATGGTATCTGGTATCATCCCAGGGTAGAGAGGGGGATAATACAAGGATTCTAGATTATCCTTATCTTGATACTAAAATAGTGGTATCTGGTATGACACCACTAAAGAGAGGGGGATAGAATAGAAGTTTGACTGATTAGGGTTATTAAGAGTCATTATTAGTTTCTTTGGTTATTTGAAAGTCATTATTTAAATCCTTGGGTTATCTGTGTACTTTGAATACTCCTTTGGTCTTTGGGGCAACTAGCTGGTTACTGGTTGCCTTTTTGATGTCTAGGGGTTCTCTAATAGTCCTAGTGCCCTAGCTTCATCGAGGGTCGCTAGCATCTTCTCCCATTCCTCAAGCGCCCTATAATCTTCCTCCTCAAACTTATAGAACCAATCCCAATCTTCAGGGTTATACATGGGATACTTGGCTTTCATTTCATCATCAGATAACTCAAATGAGAGATCCTGCCAGAACTCAGCCCCATCATAGGTAGGGTTTACTTTCGCTAGTTCCTTTGCCGCCTTGGTCATCTCGGTCATTTCTGCTACTGAATAAGCCATTTGTCTGTTCCTTGGGTTGGTTAAGTATCTTAGTTGTTGTTCTCAAGGTATTGAGCGATCGCTTCCCTAATAATCTCTGAGATGGGCTGCTGTCTTTTATCACCCAAAGCTACCAACTTTGCTTGTGTATCCAGAGATAATCTGAGTGTTTGCTGTGCGTTCTGTCTTCTTACTTTCATCGGTGTATCCCTCTTGTCTTACTCATATATATATTGTCAGATCCAACTTGATACTAAATAATGGTATCTGGTGTCATACCAAGCAAGAGGGGGAGATAGGATAGAAAGTTAACTTAATCGCCTTTGATATGGTGGGGTTAACCCTTGTACAATCATTGTGGTATTTTAGGCTGACCTAATACACCCCTAGAAACCATAAAGAATCCCCAGTAGCCTTAAGACACTGGGGAGGATATTTAAGGATATTAAATGCTCTGTGCGTTCTAGTAAGCCCCAAATAAACCTTGGAGATAAATAAGGTCATCGACTGTTAAATCAGCCGCATCAGGTAGTTCTACCGGGTTAGTCTGAGACATCTTATTTACAGCTACAAGCCCCTGAACATACAGAGGAAATCTATCAGCCAAAGTAGCCTCGCAAGGTAAGTAAGTTGGGTCTTCAAAGATGGAATCAAGGACAACATCAAACCATTCAGAACCGCCCAATGGGTCAAAGTCTGACCCCTCTTCGCCGTGTAGGGTAGTAAGGATAGCTTGATAAAGTTCCTTGGGACTATTAAATGACTTTGCATTCCAGGTCAAGCCCCCGTTGCCAAATCTGGCGGTCTTTGATTCAACCCCATAATGCTTATGAGACAACATGGAAATAACAGAGGAAACAAATAACTCTTGGGCTTTTTGTTGACCATAAATGTTAAAAGTTCTTTCATAGACAGCCCGGTAAGTCTTAGAGTCCAAGTTATTATTCTCGATGGACTTCTGAACTAATAAGTTAGCTGTTCGGCTGGTCAGTTCTTGACTCTGTTGGCGCTTCTGTCTAGCTTGTACCGCCTCAGCTTCCTTAGCCTTTATTTCTGCTAACTTGGCATTATATTTAGCTTGTTCAGCCTCCAAATCGGCTCTTAGGTTAGCCAGAACCCCATTGGTATCAATATTAATCTGTTCCATTATTTTAGTTCCTTCAGTAGTTCTTAGTAGTTATCTTGGTTAATCAAATGCTGGGCTATGAAGTTAATAACCTGAGTCTGTTCAGTCAGGGAAGCTTCTATGCGTTCTAGGGCTTTCGTGGTCTTATCTTGGCGATCGCTGAGGTCTTTAATGTCCTTCCGTAGTTGCCTGAAGGATGAGGTATCGGATTTGGGCAGCCATTGTAAGGTTATTAGCTTTTGAAAGAGATTTGAGCTTACTGAAGATATGTTCATCGAGGGTTACAGGTAGTTTTTTGTTTGCCATAAAATGCTCCGTATATAAATAAGAATGTCAAGTTGGATATTGGTCTGGATATACTAAATCAGTCAAATAAAAAACCTCCTGGGGTTAACCAGAAGGCTTTGAATATCACTTTGAATATCAAAAAAGCTTTTTATTTGGTTTTTGACTGTCCTAAAAGGCTGAAAGCCTTAAGGCGGCACCCGGATTTGAACCGGGGGTGGAGGTTTTGCAGACCTCTGCCTTACCACTTGGCTATGCCGCCACAGCGGGATTCCCGGAACTACTCTAATCTTTTTAAGATATTTTAGTAGACATTGGGCGCTAGTTAAACCATGATAGCATAGGATTCTGAGGTAGAGATAGTGGGTTAACTGGATGTTTCTAGTAGTCTTTAGGCGATCGCTAGAAAATCCTAATGACGGGTTGACTATCTGCACAAATAACTCTTAGCAGATTAGAGTTATGAGTTTTAAACTTTTACTTCATCAGCAAAATTACTCCAACGGACAAAGTGAAAGGGGCCGGCGATAGAACCCCAGAGACGCTCGTCGGTGTCTAAATCTCTTCCCCTATCGAGGCTGAAAAATTCTTTAGCGTCAATCTCAAATTCGTTATCCAGATAAGTATTTTTGCCGTCACGTACAACTATGCAGCCTTTACCAGGTTCAACTCTGCCTTTGAAGCTCTTACCTGTCCACTCTACAATCATGTTGCAACCTGACATTTTTTCCAATTGCTCAACAGACAACTCTTTGAGGCGTTCGGGTTCACGAGATGCACCGTAAAATTTTTGTTCTTCTTTAACGGTGTAGTGTTCAATAGCAATGTGGTTTTCTGCCTGTATCAAATTCATTACCCGCATCCGGTAGGGTTGATTGAGCATAAAATCATAAGCTTGTTCGAGAAACAAACTTACCCCTGAGAACAATTCCAAGGGAAGAGGACGGATACAGACGCGGATATGGGCATAAAAAGGTGGATTTTCAAAAGCTTGTTCTTGATTGCTAAAGTCAGCTGCCATCCAGCGGGCTAGGGTGGCGATATCAGTGGAATGAGTCATTACAAAACGATTAACTAGTTGCTTAAAAATTATCTAGAATTATTTTGACACTTTCTCGACTCAAAAATCCCGGCTGCGATACCTTTGGTCGGCTTTGCCTACGCAATTATTGAATTAGATATAAGATGGATGCTCTAACTGTAAAAAATCAGGATGCTTTAGATGAATCGTAGAATTACCTTATGTAACCAACTCAAGGCAAAGTAAAGTACCCATGCTGAGGCGCTTAATTGTAATCGTTACTGCCACTATACTCTTTAGCAGTTCCTTGACGCTGGCACAGAGTAAGAAGCCCAAACCACCGGATAAATTTCCTCCTAGTCCTCTTGAGATTACCACACCTGATCCACTGCTACCGCGATCGCCTAAAGATAAACAGCCGTTAACTCTCCAAGAACGACAAAAGTTAGAGCCAGCATTAGATGCGTTAAATCAAGAAGCTGCGGCGAAACTGCAAGCAGGGGATAAAGTAGGGGCGTTTGAAATTTGGAACCGGGAATTACGCTTGCGGCGATTTTTTGGTTCATTAGCAGAGGTGCAAGCACTATCACGAGTTGGAGCGATCGCTTGGAATCAAAATGACGGACAAGAAGTACAATATATTACTCAACGATTGCAAGCGATTCAAAAGCAGACCCAATCTCAGAAAACAACTGCCCCAATTGATTTAGAATTGTGGCGATCGCTAGGTCAAGCTTATCAAAATGTGCGATCGCCTAAACTAGCTCTGGAAGCTTACGACCAAATTTTGCTAGTAATACGACAGCAACAAGATACAACAGCCGTCGTAGAAACCCTCAAAATAATTGGAGAACTGCATTTGAGTTGGTTTGATTATCCCAAGGCTGCGCCAATCTACGAAGAATTATTGAGTTTAGCTACTTCTCAAGGTGAGCGTGTCAATGAGGTAACATATCTACAACGACTAGCTTACATCTACGAGCAGAGCCAACAACCACAGCAGTCATTGAATGTACTTAACAAACTAGTAGAAATTTACATCAATGAGAATAAGCTTACTGAAATACCAGAATTAAAACTAGCGATCGCCTCAGATTACGAACTTCTAGCCAAGAAAGATCCTAACTTACTGCTAGAAGCTTTTAACAATTATCAAGAAGCTTATACCACTGCTTGGCAATTACAGGAGTATGCTCGTGCCGGTGAAGCTTTGCAGAAGCTAATTGCGCTGTACCGTTCTCAAGGACAAACAGATGAGGCTTTGCAGGCTAGCCAAATTCTTGTGCAGACACAGACGCAAGCTGCCAACTTTTACGGAATGATGCAAGCTTATGACCAAATTGGGCAATTGTATCTAGAACGCAAAGAGTTTCCTCAAGCACTAACAGCTTTTCAAAAAGGGTTAGAACTGGCGCAACAACTCAAACATGAGGAAGCATACTTTACCGGACAAATTGAAAAACTCTCGAAAGCAAATTTTTAATTGATAAGTAGGTGGGTGTAAATAAAGTTAACTGGTGAAGGTCGTTATTTGTCATTTGTCATTTGTCATTAGTAAGGGTTTTAGGCGTGTTTACTTTTAGTAATATAGTTTAGTTTATTTCCACCTACCTACTTACTACAGTTTGGCAGTAGTGCCAAACTAAGACTGCTAATGAATTGGGAAGCCTACACTTACTGCAAGCGGTAAGTGAAGAAATCGTCTATGTGGTTTCACTAATGCCAATCTATCAACTCATTTGCTAGAGATTTGAAAGGTTTACTCTTATATAAGAAATGCTTGCTAGAGTCTGGAGTGCATCAATTGTGGGCATCGATGCCGTTAAAGTAGGCGTGGAAGTCGATGTGTCAGGGGGATTACCGGGAATTGTTGTCTTGGGACTGCCAGATTCAGCGATTCAAGAATCAAGAGAAAGAGTTAAAGCAACTTTGAAAAATGCTGGCTTTGCCTTTCCGATGCGAAAAATAGTAATTAATTTAACTCCGGCAGATTTACGCAAAGAAGGCCCCTGTTTCGATTTGCCTATTAGTGTGGGAATTTTGGCGGCTTCGGAGCAAGTTAGTGCTGATTTATTGGGGGATTATCTATTTTTGGGCGAAGTCTCTTTGGATGGCAGCTTACGCCCTGTGGCTGGTGTATTACCGATCGCAGCATCTGCCCAAAAGATGGGAATTGCCGGTTTAGTTCTCCCTGCTGATAATGCCCAAGAAGCGGCAGTAGTCGAAGGCTTGGCTGTTTTCGGCTGCAAACATTTGTCTGAGGTGGTGGATTTTTTAAATAATCCGGGGCGTTACAAACCTGTACAGATGGATAGTACAACGGAGATAACAAAAGAATCTTACCCTGGCGCAGATTTGCATGATGTGAAAGGACAGGCTCACGCGCGTCGTGCTTTAGAAATTGCTGCGGCTGGTGGGCATAATCTAATTTTTGTCGGGCCGCCCGGTAGTGGCAAAACGATGTTAGCAAGGCGCTTACCGGGAATTTTACCGCCTTTGAGCTTTGCCGAATCTTTGGAAGTGACTCGGATTCATTCGGTGGCTGGTTTACTGAAAAATCGTGGTTCATTGGTACGCGATCGCCCTTTTCGCAGTCCCCACCACTCGGCATCTGGGCCTTCTCTTGTGGGTGGTGGTAGCTTCCCTCGTCCTGGAGAGATTTCATTATCTCACAGAGGTGTACTTTTTTTAGACGAGTTGACAGAATTTAAACGAGATGTTTTAGAATTTCTGCGTCAACCTTTAGAAGATGGCTACGTCACAATTTCCCGCACCAAATTATCGGTAATGTTTCCCGCACAGTTTACTTTGGTAGCGAGTACTAATCCTTGTCCATGCGGTTACTATGGCGATACCATCCAACAATGTACTTGTTCTCCCCGCCAACGCGAGCAATATTGGGCCAAACTTTCTGGGCCATTGATGGATCGAATTGATTTACAAGTTGCAGTGAATCGTTTGAAACCAGAAGAAATTACCCAACAACCTACCGGAGAAGCATCAACATCAGTCCGCGAACGGGTTCAACAAGCAAGCGATCGCGCCATTACCCGCTTTCAAGGAGAAGTAAATCTGCGTTGCAATGCCCACATGCAAAGTCGTCATCTCCAGAAATGGTGCAAACTAGATGATGCTAGTCGGAATTTATTAGAAGTTGCAATTAGAAAATTAGGTTTATCGGCAAGAGCTAGCGATCGCATTCTCAAAGTAGCACGGACTATTGCAGATTTAGCGGCAGAAGATGAGCTAAAAACTAATCATGTAGCGGAAGCAATTCAATATCGCACAATCGACAGAATGCAATGAAAGGTTGGTAATACCAATTTGAAAAAAGAATGCCACAAATAGACCATTTGTAGAGACGCGATTCATCGCAATACTACTCGGGTTTTGCATTTTGAACCCAAAGTTTGGTTTTGGGAAAGGGTTACTGGGTTTGGGTTAAAGGTTTTTAATTTCCCTTTCCCCCCGCCCCTTATCCCCAGAGGGGACCCCACCTTCCCCTTTAACCCTTAACCGACAAGTATTGCGATTCATCGCGTCTTTACCCAAGGATGTGTTGCAATCATTAATTGAATTGGTATTAGAAAACAATAAGCTTGGGTTAAGGGTTATTGGTGTAGATAATTGGTCTTTGAAGACGCGATAAATCGCCGTCTCTACAAGTGTTTTGGTCTTATCTGAACTGTATTGCACTATAAAATTCTAAATTCCTCCTCCAGAGTACTGCATAAACTCCCTTGGGAGGATGTCACCACTCAGTCAATCAGTATCCAATATATCAGGGACTAAGCAACATCCCTAGAAGGAGACTGATTGGATGAATTTGCAAGCAATTTGGGAGCTTTTCCAAGAGACGTTTAAAGAATGGAGTGAGGATAAAGCCTCACGGTTAGCGGCGGCGTTGGCTTACTACACAATTTTTTCTATTGCACCATTGCTAATTATTGTAATTGCGATCGCAGGGGCAGTATTTGGAGAAGAAGCGGCAAGGGGTCAAATCGTCGGACAGATTCAAGGTTTAGTCGGTCAAGATGGTGCAGAATTTATCCAAACAGCTATTAACAATGCTAACAAACCACAAACAGGAGCGATCGCTTCTATTATTAGTGTTGTAGTTTTGCTCTTAGGTGCTACTGGTTTATTTACTGAGTTACAAGATTCCCTCAACACGATTTGGGAAGTGAAACCGAAACCTGGACGCGGCGTAACTAACATTATTCGCCTACGCTTTTTGTCTTTTGCAATGGTGATCGGTATTGGTTTTTTACTGTTAGTTTCTCTGGTAATTAGTACAGCCTTAGCAGCATTAGTAACATACTTTAGCAACTTGCTACCAGGCCTCGATTTTATCTGGCAGATTCTCAATTTCATCCTCTCTTTCGCCATCACTACATTCCTGTTCGGACTCATTTTTAAAGTCCTACCAGATGTCAAAATTGCTTGGAGTGATGTTTTAATTGGAGCCATGCTCACCTCCTTTTTATTCTCCATTGGGAGATTTTTATTAGGACAGTATTTAGGTAATGGCAGTTTTGGTTCCGCTTATGGTGCAGCTGGTTCATTGGTAGTAATCTTAGCTTGGGTTAACTATGCCGCACAGATTCTTTTCTTTGGTGCTGAATTTACCCAAGTTTATTCCAGAAGATACGGCAGCGGCATAACTCCAACTAAACATGCCATCCCTATATCTGATAACACGGAATATAATGGCACGGCTCCAAAGGGGCAATCATCAACTAATAAAAAGCCATTTTCTCGCTTGATGAATCGTTTATTCCAGTCTTTTAGAAAGCCCAAACGCTTACAACAGAGAAGAAAAAATCCGCGATTTTAATCAGTCTCAAACCCTGACTTAAAGCCTGTTTTAGGTAAATAACCTTATACTGGATTTTTCCAGAATTCTATTGAACCAGGGAGAAAATCAGTGCTAACGGAAAAATGGTTTTTCATCGATTGGCAGGCAATTTTTGTTCCTAGCATCAGCGTCTTTGAGTTGATTATCCGTGGTTCGTTGGTCTATTTAGCGCTGTTCTCGGTGCTACGTGTCCTTCCTAGCCGACAACTAGGAACACTAGGAATCACTGATTTACTCGTGGTTGTGCTATTTGCTGAAGCTGCCCAAAATGCTATGGCAAGTAATTATACATCGATTACTGAGGGTGCTATCCTGGTAGGAACTGTGATTTTTTGGAGTTACTTGCTGAACTGGTTAGGCTACAAAATACCCCAATTCCAACGTTTTATGAATCAGCCACCACTGCTATTGGTAAAAAATGGTCGGATGATTGAGCGTCATTTGCAACGAGAGTTAATTACAGATGATGAATTGATGAGCAAGTTACGTCAGCAAGGTGTAGAATTTCTAGCCGATGTGAAGTTTGCATATATGGAAGCTGACGGCAGGATTAGTATCATCATGTCAGATGCAAAAACTAGTTCCGTCCCTAAGCAAAAAGTAGCATTAAAAAGTGATCTACATTAATTAGACTAGACTTCTTGCAAAAGTCGGGGGAAAGGGTAAGGGGGAAAGGGTAAAGAAACTCAAAATCCTTTCCCTTTAACCTTTACCCTTTTCCCTAAAAGTGAAAAAACATATTTTTGCAAGAGGTCTACTGTAGAATATGACGGTTGTATTCTGTGCCGAACTGTGATTGAGCGTTATACTTTGCCCGAAATGGCTAATCTGTGGAGTGAAGCCTATAAACTAAAAACTTGGCTGGAAGTCGAAATTGCTGTTTGTGAGGCTCAAGCTGAACTTGGTTACATTCCATCTGAGGCGGTTGAGGAAATTAAAGCCAAGGCAGATTTTGACCCGAAGCGGGTACTGGAAATTGAAGCTGTAGTCCGCCATGATGTCATCGCTTTCTTGACAAATGTCAATGAATATGTTGGTGATGCCGGACGTTATATTCACCTTGGTTTAACTAGTTCGGATGTTTTGGATACGGCTTTAGCATTGCAATTGGTTGCCAGCCTGGATCTATTATTGCAACGTCTGGAAGATTTGATTCAGGTAATTCGCCAAAAAGCACGGGAACATCGTCATACAGTGATGGCTGGCCGATCGCATGGTATTCACGCTGAACCGATTACTTTTGGTTTCAAGCTAGCTGGTTGGTTAGCAGAAGTGTTGCGACACCAAGAACGCCTGAGAATACTCCGCCAAACGATCGCTGTGGGTAAGATTTCTGGTGCAGTGGGAACTTATGCAAATGTTGAACCCCGTGTAGAAGCGATCGCTTGCGAAAAACTTGGACTCGAACCTGATACAGCCTCAACCCAAGTTATTTCTCGCGATCGCCACGCCGACTACGTGCAACAATTAGCTTTGGTAGCCGCATCCATCGAACGCTTTGCTGTAGAAATTCGCAATCTGCAAAAAACAGACGTTCTGGAAGTTGAAGAATTTTTCGCCAAAGGTCAGAAAGGTTCCTCAGCAATGCCACACAAGCGCAACCCCATCCGTTCGGAACGGCTGACCGGAATGGCACGACTCGTCAGAAGTCATGCCGGTGCAGCTTTAGAAAACGTTGCTCTATGGCATGAGCGGGATATTTCCCACAGTTCTGTAGAACGGGTAATTTTGCCAGATGCTTGCACTTTGACCCACTTTATGTTGTCAGAAATAACCGACTTGGTAAAAAACCTGTTGGTCTATCCTGAGAACATGGAACGGAATCTCAACTGTTATGGCGGCGTTGTCTTCAGCCAAAAAGTACTACTGGCTTTGATAGACAAGGGAAGCAAGCGAGAAGATGCTTATGCGATCGTTCAAGAAAGCGCTCACGCTGCTTGGAACAAAGCAGAAGGCAATTTCCAAGACTTGATTAGCAAAGACCCGCGTGTTACTCAAAAGTTGTCTCCAGAAGAACTAGAGGTCTGTTTCGACCCCCAGCAACATCTCCAGCATTTAGAAGAAGTTTACCAACGATTGGGAATTTAGGATTAATTTGCTTGTAGTGAGCGCTTAAGCGCTTGCTACTAACTTGTTACCCAAAAAATACGCAGATATTACAAAAAAAGATATATATGACTCTTATTTGATTTTAAAAAAAACACCTTACAACTCAAAAAGCCTTCTTGCCTATTGCCTATTGCCTACCCACGCAAGTAAGTTCAAAAATCAAAGCAGATTCCTATATAAAGATACCAACAACATTTAGTATTGCAATCTGTTTAATGCTGGAATTATTGCTCACAGTGGGTAGTATATAGAACAAATACTTACTTATTTATTAGTGTTAACAGTGCTTTGATGATTGAAATCCTAGCCACACTTTCTGCATCTGCCGCAGCAGGAATGAGAATAGGCATACCTTTGCTAATTATTGGACTATTGCAGGGTAGTAACTTATGGTCGCAAGTTCCAATTTTATCCCACATTTCTCCACCAATATTATTAGGCTGCCTCACCAGTTGGTCATTAATTGAATTATTAGTCTCAAAAAAGCTATGGGGGCAAAGATTGCTCCAACTGATTCAGTTATTTATGTCTCCCCTCGTGGGCGCAATTATGGGGTTAGGAGTAGCTACCGCAACAGCAACGCCAAACTGGCTGATTGCCATAATTGGGGGTTTGCTAGCTTTGGTACTCCAGTTAGTCCAAGTTGGTTGGTTCTATCGGTTACGTGGCTTACCGTTGTGGGCAGTATTTCTTCAAGATACCTTGTGTATTGCTCTAGTGCTTTTTGCCTTTGATGCTCCTTGGCAAGGAGGAGTAATTGCTTTAATACTGCTCTGGTTTGCAGTTCGTAGTGCTAAACAGTGGTATGGCTGGTATCACAAGGGTAAAAGGCGTAGGGCATAGGGCATGGGGCATGGGGCAAGCAGAGAAGTATAAAGATCAGGCTTTCTTTGATGGCTACGTCATCCCCAACGGGGTACAGAAATTGTTATAACGGAGACGCTATGCAAACGGAAGGACAAAGGAAGATTTTTCCAATGCCCAATGCCCAATGCCCTTTATTGCAAAATTCCAATCATGTGCAAGAAGCCGTGACCGGTAATCAGCTCGATGATTAAGGCAATAAAACCGAGCATAGCAATCCGACCATTCCATACTTCAGCACTAGTCGTCAGACCCCATTCCCAACGCTCTTGAGGGTACATCTTTACCATTTTTTTCATTTGAGCAGCTTGGGAAAGCTTGAAACTGGGGTTTCTCAGCGCATCAATCACTAATTCGGCTAGCGCATTAATAAATACTGGATGGGTATTAGGAGCCGGTACGCGACGGAAGTTGTGAATTCCTGATTCTTCGGCTACTTCCCGATACTCAATATCGATTTCTTGTAGTGTCTCAATATGCTCTGAGACAAAACTAATTGGCACGACAACCAAATCTTTCACGCCTTCTGCGCCTAGTTCTTTGAGAGCATCTTCAGTATAGGGTTGGAGCCATTCTACTGGGCCAACACGGCTTTGGTAAGCTAAGGTGTGGGCATTGGGCCGATTGAGAGTCTGCATAATCAACGCAGTACATTCTTCAATTTCCGCCTGGTAAGGGTCGCCTGCTTCCTCAACGTAGCTTTTCGGAACGCCGTGAGCGCTGAAGAATATATGAACCTCATCCGGGTTAGGGAATTGCTCAAGTTCCTGGGCTATGAGTTGCGCCATTGCTTGCAGGTAGCCTGGTTGTTTGTACCAAGAAGGAATGACTGTGTAATCAATTGGTTGAAGTTTTGGGTCTTCTTGCCAAAGCTTTTCTAAAAGCCGGAAGCTGGAACCACTGGTACTGATAGAAAACTGGGGATATAGTGGTAATATTACCAGGTGTTCTACGTTATCTTGGCTGATCTGTGCGATCGCCTCTTCTGTATAGGGATGCCAATAACGCATTCCCACATAAATATTAACTTCTTGCCCCAAAAAACCTAACTGTTCTTTTAAAGCTTCACCTTGGGCTTCTGTGATCCGCCGCAATGGTGAACCACCACCGATTTGCTTATAATTTTCTTGAGATGTTCTGGTTCGCCGCGTGGCAATAAACCAGGCTAGGGGTTTTTGCAACCAGCGAAATGGTAGGCGAATAATTTCCGGATCGGAAAATAGGTTGTATAAAAACGGCCCGACATCCTCTAGCTTATCGGGGCCACCGAGATTGAGTAATAAGACGCCTACACGACCCATAGCAGTTACTTTCCCCCAATCTTTTCAGGTTTTTTACTAATGTTAACAATATATCTTTATTAAATATAAAGCTTAATAGCAAGGAAATATGCAATGGCAACAATTTTAAGAGATTGGAGTTACCGCTATCAGTGGTTATATGATGGTATCTCTCGTTTAGCAGCCTTAAGTGTAGGTGGTGAAGCTCGTTTTCGGCAACTTGCTTTGCAAGGCTTAACAATTCACTCAGATACTCACATATTAGATTTGTGTTGCGGCAGTGGTCAAACGACGGAATTCTTGGTAAAAATTTCACAAAATGTAACAGGGTTAGACGCCTCACCCAAGTCTTTGCAACGGGCGCGGCAAAATGTACCCTTAGCTTCATATATAGAAGCTTTTGCCGAGGAGATGCCATTTGCAGATAATCTGTTTGATGTAGTGCATACCAGCGTTGCATTACACGAGATGCAGCCTCAGCAATTACGAAAAATTATTAATGAGGTTTATCGGGTGCTAAAGCCAGGAGGGATGTTTACGCTAGTGGATTTTCATGCTCCGACAAATCCGATATTTTGGCCTGGGGTATCAGTGTTTTTGTTGTTGTTTGAGACGGAAACAGCTTGGGAATTGCTCAAAACTGATTTAGCTGAGTTGTTAACTAAGACTGGCTTTGATGTAGGTAAGCCAACTTTATATGCAGGTGGTAGTTTACAAGTAATACAGGCGAAGAAGTGAAAGTTGAAGGAGGCAGGAGGCAGGAGGTTTTACGGCGTTGCTGAATCAAGGGATAATTCTTGTAGGGTGGGCCGAAAAGCCACTGGTGTCAACTTCAGCCAAAAATAGCGTACTGATTGGGTGTTGTTCACCCGCCAGGGATTGTAAATCCCTGGCGGACGTGCGGTTTCGCGTTAAGTTGACACCAGTGGCTTTTCGGCCCATCCCACAAAACTAGCAAAATCATCCCGCAAATATGTAACGCCGGTTTTACCTCAGTTGGGGATTCAGACTCCTTCTGTTGGGAGAACTACCAAATTAAAAATTTGGTCGGGGTCTTAAACCCAAGACCTGTCTGGTCGCGGCAGGAAACAGATAAATATCTGCAATATCAAGCCAAAGAACCCAGGATAATGAATCATAATTAATCTCTATAGCTTTGAGCTATCAGCCATCAGCCACCAGTTAAAAGCCGGAAGCTGAGATGCAGAGTGTCAAAGGCTTTTGATTCAACTTAACGAATTGACTATGAATTCTGAACAAATCAAAAATTCTCTAAATATTTCACCAGCGATACGCGTGGGAGTACTGGGTTTCGGCGGACTCGGACAAGCAGCCGCCAAGGTAGTTGCTGGCAAACGGGAAATGATTTTAGTCGCAGCAGCAGATCAAAAAGGCTACGCTTATGCTGCTGACGGTTTAAATACTGAGGCATCCATTGCAACCTATCAATCCGAAGGTTCGGTGGGTTATTTAGAGCCAGTTGGTACTTTAACAAATCAAAGTATTCAGGATTTAATCGAAATAGCTCAACCTGTAGATGGGTATTTTTTGGCTTTACCCAACCTGCCAAATGACTTTATTCCCACTGTAGCCAAGCAGTTTATCAAATCTGGTTGGCGTGGGGTATTAGTAGATGCGATTAAACGCACCACTGCTGTAGAACAACTCCTCACGATGAAAGAGGAACTGCAAGCCGCTGGAATTACCTACATGACAGGATGTGGTGCTACACCTGGACTACTAACAGCAGCAGCAGCTTTAGCCGCCCAAAGCTACGCCGAAATTCATCAAGTTGAAATTACCTTTGGGGTGGGAATTGCTAACTGGGAAGCTTACCGCGCCACTGTTCGAGAGGACATCGGCCACATGCCTGGTTATACAGTGGAAACTGCTAGGGCGATGACTGACGCGGAAGTAGAAGCACTACTAGATAAAACTAATGGTGTACTGACATTGAAAAATATGGAACATGCTGATGATGTGATGTTAGAAGTGGCAGGGATCGTAGGGCGCGATCGCGTTACAGTTGGTGGTGTAGTCGATACCCGCAATCCCAAAAAGCCCCTCAGCACCAATGTGAAGGTAACAGGACGTACCTTTGAAGGGAAGATTTCTACCCATACTTTTACTCTGGGAGATGAAACCAGCATGGCAGCCAATGTCTGCGGCCCTGCCTTTGGCTATCTCAAAGCTGGTAGACAATTGCACCAACGCGGCATCTATGGAATATTCACCGCTGCCGAAATTATGCCGCAATTTGTTAAGTAAATAGGGAATGGGGACTGGGTACTGGGGACTGGGTACTGGGGACTGGGTACTGGGTACTGGGGACTGGGTACTGTTAAGGTAGCTCTTTATTTAATTCCTAATCCCCAATCCCTAATCCCCAATCCCCAATCCCTAATCCCCAATCCCCAATCCCCAATTCTTATAATGGGATTTCAACGCTGATGAATCGGAGGTAAGTGTGACCACTACGCTACACTGGCAGGAACGGGTTGGTAATCAAAGAGATTGGATTTGGCGCGGCTGGCAAACCCGCTATACTTACATTCGCCCTAGCCAAAATCACCACAATACAACACCCCTAATTCTGTTACATGGCTTTGGTGCTTCCATTGGTCATTGGCGACATAATTTAGAGGTGTTGGGTGAGCATCACACAGTTTACGCCATCGATATGCTGGGTTTTGGCGCTTCTGAAAAAGCCGCAGCTAATTACAGCATTGAACTCTGGGTAGAGCAAGTTTACGACTTCTGGAAAACATTTATCCGTCAACCAGCAATATTAATAGGCAATTCCAACGGTTCACTGATTTCTATGGCCGCCGCTGCTGCCCATCCTGATATGGTGGGGGGTATGGTGATGATGAGTTTACCAGACCCGTCATTAGAACAAGAAGCAATTCCTCCTGTACTACGCCCACTCGTCAGAGCAATTAAAAATGTTGTCGCTTCGCCGTTAATACTTAAACCTGTGTTTAACTTCGTCCGCCGTCCTGGGGTTCTGCGCCGCTGGGCTAGTCTTGCCTACGCTAACCCAGAGGCGATTACCGATGAACTGATCGAAATTTTAGCAGGGCCTCCCCAAGACCGGGGTTCTGCCAGGGCGTTTAGTGCTTTGTTCAAAGCTGCGATCGGAATTAATTTTAGTCCCAGTGTCAAGACAGTGTTACCAACATTAACAATTCCGATGCTGTTAATTTGGGGACAAAAAGATCGGTTTGTTCCGCCAGCCCTTGCTAGCCAATTCGCCCAGTACAACGAGAAACTGGAAGTGCTGAATCTAGAGGATGTAGGGCATTGTCCCCATGATGAATGTCCAGAACAAGTTAACCAAGCGATTTTGGATTGGATTGAGAGATGGGTTGGCTGATCGCCAACCGTTGGTTATTCCCTAATATTCCCTAAATATTATGCAATGGGAGCGATCGCATCACTAATACCTTTAAATTCTTTGACACCTAGCCAATCGTGGCTTGGTTAGTGTCAACATCTGTAGTGCCATGCACAGAATTAGCCACAGAAACCATCTTATTAAGAATTTCTTGACTAGGAACTTTACCTTTCAATACTACAGTGCTACCCGTTTGAGCTACCCAAAGGGTGTTAACATCATCGAGTTGGGGATCTTCATCAAATGCCAACGCTACCCGCTTTGCCAACCCACTTTGGTCGTATTCCCCGTTTAATCCCAGACGTTCTGGGGGTATAGATTGAGTAGCAGTAGGTGCAACGCTAGTACTTGGAGCTTGCGGTATTGCCTGTGCAGTCGGATTTACTTCTGCATTTTGAGGTTTTTCCATTCCAAACAGTCTTTTTAACCAACTCATATAAATTTTCTCCTATTACAGACTTATCAAACGTAAGTATAAAGGCTTTACAGAAACGCGGCATCTGCCAATGAAAAGATATACATTCCATTCAATTCATGCTGGGAGTATGATTTCTGTCCAATTTATCTTTAGAGAATGCAATGAGTGCAACCATTAAGTTTAAAATAGAAGGTCGCACTAACAATTTAGTGCGGTAGTACCTCTAGCGTAGCCCTTAGCTAGTGTCTGCGTTACTCAATTCCTGCTCTAGCCTCTGTTGGCGAAGATGAAACATACTCTTTCGGTTCTTGTAGAAGATGAGGCGGGTGTTCTTTCCCGCATTTCTGGTTTATTTGCGCGTCGCGGCTTTAATATTGAAAGCCTTGCTGTTGGCCCTGCTGAACAAGGAGGAGTCTCCCGAATTACGATGGTTGTCCCTGGTGACGATCGCGTTATCGAGCAACTCACCAAGCAACTGTACAAGTTAGTCAATGTCCTAAAAGTACAGGACATTACCGAAACTCCTTGCGTCGAGAGGGAATTGATGCTTTTGAAAGTCAACGCTAGTAGCAGCAATCGCTCAGAAGTGATCGAACTGTCTCAGATTTTCCGGGCGCGAGTCGTAGACGTGGCGGAAGATTCTCTCACCTTAGAAGTTGTGGGAGATCCAGGTAAAATGGTAGCGATCGTGCAGGTGTTGCAAAAATTTGGTTTGAAAGAAATCGCCCGCACTGGCAAAATTGCCCTAACTCGTGAGTCGGGCGTGAATACTGAGTTACTCAAATCTTTGGAAGCAAAGGTTTAGTTGGGAATTTAAATCAAGACTCAGAAATACTCAACAGCAACCACATAAATCAAACATAGTAGAAGTCATAGTGGCAATTGTTACTATGACTTCTGCTTTGAGAACTGAAAAAAATAAATATCCTCCTTAAGAGAATACGCTTGGGTTAAAACTTAATTCTCTCTAACCTTAAAAAGGAGGGAATTAGAACAAGCTTTTTTAAGCGGGATCAGGGACTTTTGCAAGTTTAAATCAATAGAGAAGTAACAATAACTACTAGCTTACAATTAAGCATATGCGGTTATGTCTTTTTATATGCATAAGTTACGCCAAATTGGCATGACGCGACTAATAAAAAACTGCTACAAAGTTAATAAGCTAAACCACATTTAGTTTGCATATCTAAAATTTATATAACTCTTGTGTGGGCATCTTGTCCGCCCTAATTATGCAAATTCAATCTGGAACAGCTTTGAAAGATAAAACATTAACAACAGCTATAGAACTAGTATTTGATTTTTGAAATACACGTAGAGTGTGTCATCGCTGAGAGTACGGCACCATTCCAATCTTGTGGTGAGTTACGCTCTGCTAACACACCCTACAAGACAACTGAGATTTTTTCATAAATTAAATATGATTTCTATACTATTTCTAATAGTAGTGAACATAGCTATTGCTTGATTTCAAATGTTTGATTAACCACAATAACTCATTGAATAAAATAATACAGAATCGAGCTATTTGCAACATATTTGGAAGGGTATAAAAATAATCATTAACTAAAATGACTTGATTTATAGAAGTTATTTATAGACATCAATAGTCTAATGCTAATTTAGTAAAATGTGACAGGTTTAAATTCCCTAAAACGATTATAGTCATAGGGTAGATTGACATTGACAACATTTTTTAAATAGTGTTAATTGGCTATATTTACTTGTCTAGAAAAACTTGGAATATTTCTAAGTAATTGAGATGATTACTTACTTAAATTATCTTGGAGGCTTTTACATACATGGATTGCTTATTATTTGTTTCTCACTGGCTACCTCAAAAATTAATTAGCAGCTTGTTGATAAAATTGCTAGATTTAAAAAACAAACATTTGTTTCTTTTTGATACTATTGTTTTTTCATTTACAGCCTTTTTTGCTCTCAATCTATGCTTAAATGGCAATTTTTCCATTCAAGAGTATAAAGCAAGACTAGGAATTGCAACAAT
The DNA here is from genome assembly GCF_054786515.1 of Nostoc sp. UIC 10890. Lineage (NCBI taxonomy): Bacteria > Bacillati > Cyanobacteriota > Cyanophyceae > Nostocales > Nostocaceae > Nostoc > Nostoc sp. UIC 10890. The sequence goes on along the minus strand of NZ_JBSGKF010000001.1, from coordinate 6,624,047 downwards.
ACTTTTTTTAGCAGTCAAACTAACTGTATTGTGGAATTTTGGTTTTTATAGACTTTACTGGCGCTATGCCAGTATTGAGGAACTTCTATACATAACTGTGCTAATAGGTATTGCGGTAATAATTCAAGCTGTATTCTTTGATGCTATGCGATTTATACCGTATTTAGCAATGGATAAACTGCCACAATCACTACCATTAATCGACGGTTTACTTTCGTGTATTTTTATTGGTGGATTGCGTTTCAGTATTCGGATTGTAGAAAGAATCAGCCAGCAACGTACAGTATTTAAACCACAAGACCGTGTGTTGATAGTTGGTGCTGGCAATGCTGGCGTTTCTCTTGTACAAGAAATGCAAAGAAATCCTCAGTTAGGGTTTCATCCTGTTGCTTTTATTGACGATGACCCGCGCAAGTTTCGCGCATATATACGTGGCATTCCTGTAGTAGGCGATCGCTATCAAATTCCTGATGTTTTACAATCTCTCAAAATTCATAAAGTTATCATTGCGATGCCTACAGTTACAGGTGGAGTCATTCGGGAAATTCTAGATATTTGCAAAGCAACTGGAACTCAAACTAGCACTTTACCAGGCATACATGAAATCCTTAATGGTCGTGTGCGAGTTGACAGCATTCGGGATGTACGCATTGAGGATTTGCTCAGACGTGAACCTGTACAAATAGATATTGATCAAGTTGCTCAATTTCTCAAAGGTAAAACAGTATTGATCACAGGCTCAGGTGGATCAATTGGTAGCGAACTTTGCCGGCAAATTTTTAAATGCAATCCTGCTGAAATGATACTTATAGGACATGGAGAAAATTCTGTGTTCAATATCCAACAAGAACTAGAACAACTTGTTCAAGTTATCGAAAATGAAGGCAAATCTTCAAGAGACACTCCTCGGATTTCAACCTTTGTTGCAGATATTCGCTTTAAGTCTCGATTAGAACATGCATTCGAGCTATTCCAACCTGATGTAATTTTTCACGCTGCGGCTCATAAACACGTCCCACTAATGGAATTACATCCAGTAGAAGCAATCACTAACAATGTCATGGGGACAAAAAATTTACTAGAACTGTCACTGCAATATGATGTGAAACATTTCGTGATGATTTCTACAGACAAAGCAGTTAATCCTACCAATGTTATGGGTGCTAGTAAGAGAGTCGCTGAAATGTTAGTGCTGCAAGCCGCAAGAGAAAGTGGTAAACCCTACGTTACGGTGCGCTTTGGCAATGTTTTAGGTAGTCGGGGTAGTGTAGTTCCCACCTTTAAAAAACAAATTGCAACAGGCGGCCCAGTAACCGTTACCCATCCAGAGATTCGTCGTTATTTCATGACAATTCCAGAGGCAGTTCAACTAGTTTTGCAGGCTACTGTACTTGGTCGTGGTGGTGAAGTCTTAATGTTGAATATGGGTAAACCTGTGAAAATTGTTGACTTAGCTAAAGAACTAATTCGCCTTTCAGGATATGAGGTTAACCAAGATATTGAGATTGTATTTACTGGTTTACGTCCTGGTGAAAAGTTATTTGAGGAATTATTTATTCCTGGAGAAGAATATGAACCAACCCAACACGAAAAACTGTTAGTAGTCAAAAATGCTAGTAAGATGATTCCAGAAAATTTGTCTATTACTGTAGCGACTTTATGTCAAGCAGCCGCTAAAAATGATACGAGTTTTATTCTGTGTTTGCTTGAAGAACTAGTGCCAGGATATAAACCAAAACACTTAGAAAGTTATGCGGCAGCAAATATTTCCAGCAATACTTCTGTCAGAATACTGGCACAGGTAAAACCGTAAATAGTGTACAACAATGACAAATTTAAAATGGAACGTAGAAGAATAAATATGTACAAAAACTATCAAACCAATAGTATCTTACAAGTATTGGATAAATTCTCTAGAGTTAACGATAGATATTTGGCTGGAATTAAAAATATAGCCAAGATTTTTGTCACAAGAAGAAGTGACTGGTCAATTGGAATTTATATCGGTGAATCTCTTTTTGATTTTGTTAATCCAGAAAAAATCAGTAATCCAGTTTTGACTGCAAAAGACGTAACAGATGTCCCAGCAAACTTTGTTGCTGACCCATTTATGCTTTGTGAGGATGGCATTTGGTATATGTTTTTTGAAGTACTAAATAGTTTTCAAAATAAAGGAGTAATCGGATTAGCAACTAGCAATGATTCATATAAATGGAGTTACCAACAAATTGTACTTGATGAACCGTTTCATTTATCTTATCCATACGTGTTCAAATTTCAAAACGAATACTATATGATTCCAGAAACTTCCGAAGCCAATTCTATTCGTTTATATAAAGCAACTAATTTTCCCAAAAAATGGAAGTTTATCAAAACCTTACTTGATAAAAATGATTTTGTAGATCCTAGTATTTTTCAATACAATAATCTGTGGTGGCTATTGACTGCAACATCAGAAGACCGGAATATTCTGCGTCTTTATTATTCTCAAGATTTGACAAGTGGCTGGATTGAGCATCCTAAAAGTCCTGTTGTTGAGGGAAATAAAAACAACACAAGACCAGCCGGTAGAGTTGTAGTACTCGATGAAAAAATTATTAGATATACCCAAGATTGCGAGCATATTTATGGGAATAAAGTTCGAGCATTTGAAATCACTGAACTGACAACGACAAGTTATCAAGAGAAACAAATAAAAGGAAATCCAGTTATCAAAGCAAGTGGAATGGGTTGGAATCAAATAGGTATGCACCATATTGATCCTCACAAAATTGGCACAAATAAATGGATAGCATGTGTGGATGGAAAGCGAGATAGATTAGTTATCAAACAAAATTCAATATTAGCAGTTTTGCAAAAACGGATAAATTCTCGTTTCAAGGTTGATAATTAAGAATTTTTGCTATATTAATGAATTTAATTGTCATCATCAAGTGAGGAAAAAATAGATGTTGATTGTTACAAAAAAATTTATCTTTTCAGTGGGAGAAGTCTGGTTTGATGAAGATCCACCAGAATTAAGTAATGTGGATGTACTCCATTACAGACAATGGATACAGCCGATTCAAGGTAGTCAGTCTGATGAATTTCATACAAGACTAATTGACCTAACTAAAAGTCAGGATGAACTATGGGAAAGTATTAGTAGCAATGATAGATATAAGATTAGACGAGCGGAGCAAAAAGACCAGGTTGTTTATGAATACTTTGAGCATATAAACTCTGATATTATCAATGACTTTTCCGATTTTTATGATTCGTTTGCTTTTCAAAAAGGGTTAGCTAGAATTAATAGAATTCAACTAATAAATCGAGTAAAGGCGGGTGCAATTGATATTTCACGCATTAAGCTAAATAATGGAGAACCTTTAATTTGGCACGTTTATTATCGTAGTCATAATAGAGTTCGCCTTTTGCATTCTGCTTCACTTAAAAATAGTAATGATACTTCCTATCAATCGATTTTAGGACGAGCAAATCGTTACCACCACTGGCAAGATATAGTGAGATTTAAAAATTTAGGAATTTCTGTTTATGATTTTGGAGGCTGGTATACCGGAAACACTGATCAGGAGAAACTAGGTATTAATCAGTTTAAAGAAAAATTTGGTGGAGAAATTGTCAAGAATTTTAACTGTATTAATGGCATCACAATCAAGGGCAAACTATATTTACATTTGTTGAAAATTTATATGAGTTTATCTCAATTATCATTACCACGCTTATCGAATTTTAGATTTTAGGTTTTGGATTGAATAATTCTAAATTCTTCCCAATACGGTATGAAAATGTGGCGTTTGCAAAGCTTAGTTGACTACTGGAAGCAACTGACAAGCGGCTCTATCAATCGCCAAATTTTTGGTGCAGCGATGATAGTTGGTTTATTAACAGCATTGGTGAAAATTGCTGCTGTAGCTAAAGAATTGGTGGTGGCTCAAAGATTTGGTACTGGAGACGACTTAGATGCATTTTTAATTGCCTTGTTAGTTCCTTCTTTTATCATTAATGTCATTGCTGGTTCTTTTAATACTGCTCTTATACCCGTCTATATGCAGGTACGAGAGCAGGAAGGTATAAAAGTAGCCCAAAGGCTTTTCTCTGGAGCCACAATTAGCGGTTTGGGACTGTTAGGAATCACGACAATAGTCATGGTAGCTAGCGCACACGTGTATTTACCATATATTGCTGCTGGGTTCAGTCCCAAAAAGTTAGATATGACTTTTCATCTGCTCTGTGCGATCGCACCTTTTGTTCTCTTAAGTGGGATTATTATCATCTGGAGCGCTGTATTGAACGCAGGAGAGCGTTTTGCTCTAGCAGCTTTGTCACCTATTATCACTCCAACTATTAGCGTCTTATTGCTCTTAATGCTCAAATCTTGGGGTATTTTTGCTTTAGCAGCGGGGTTAGTCTGCGGTGCAGCAGTAGAAATAACTCTTTTAGGAGCAGCACTACACCGACAAGGCATTTCATGGCTTCCCAAATGGTACGGGTTTGATACTCATCTACGTCAGGTTGTTAGCCAGTATTTACCAATGATTGCAGGCGGCTTTTTGATGTGTAGCACAAATCTAGTAGATCAATCTATGGCAGCAATGCTGTCACCTGGTAGTGTAGCAGCACTGGGCTACGGTAACAAACTCATTGCTTTCCCGATATCTTTAGCTACCACAGCATTAAGTACTGCTGTGATCCCCTATTTTTCCAAAATGGTAGCTTCTAAGGATTGGATAGGTACACGTCGCACACTTAAACGATATATGCAAATCATTTTTGTCACGACTACTTTACTGGCAGCATTCTTGTTTATATTTTCTGTGCCTATAGTCCACATACTCTTTCAAAGAGGTTCGTTTACAGCTAACGATACTCAATTAGTAGCTCAAATCCAAAATTCCTTTGCCTTACAAATACCTTTTTATGTCGCAGGAATTTTGGCTGTTAGGTTAATTTCTGCAATGCAATTAAATCATATATTGATGTGGGGATCTGCTTGTAACTTAACCATAAATATTTTTCTGAATTATGTGTTTATGCAATGGTTGGGTGTTACAGGTATCGCTTTATCTACTGCTTGTGTTTATATTTTCTCATTCTTTTTCTTAACCTATTCTGCCAATAAAAAACTAATAGATTATTCTGTGAATTGAAAAAAATCCACTATTCCTAAAATATCTTATCTAAAAATGAGACTAACACTGATTATTTATTCACTAACTTACGGTGGTGCGGAACGTGTCATGTCAATCATGGCAAATTACTGGGCAGCTAAGGGATGGCAAATTACTATATTGACATTTGATGACAATAAAATACCCCAATTTGATTTAGATAGTCGTGTTCTGTACACTCCGTTAGGTATCGCTAGCAAATCTCCCAATGCGATTATCGGTATCTATAATAATTTGAACCGCATCGGAACATTACGAAATGCAATTATCAACAGCAAACCAGATGTTGTGATTAGTTTCATGTCTAAAATTAATGCGATAACTTTATTAACAACGCGATGGTTGAATATACCAGTGGTGATATCTGAACGTAGTAATCCAATAAAAAGTTATTTAGGTGGGGCTTGGAAACAACTACGACAACAGACTTATCCATTTGCAGATCGGATTGTTTTTCAAACTAAAAGAGCAAGAGATTGTTTTCCATTAGAGCTACAAAAGAATAGCTGTATTATCCCTAATATGGTTGTATTACCACCGATAGAAAAACAATCATCGGACAAAGTTCTAAGAGAGCGATCGCTCGTTGCGATGGGACGCTTTGTCCCAGAGAAAGGCTTTGATTTACTGCTGCAAGCCTTTGCACAACTGAAGGATCGTTATCCAGAATGGACTTTGACAATTTTGGGAGACGGTAAACTACGCCCAGAGTTGGAATCTTTGCGTAACCAACTTGGATTGAGCGATCGCGTTTATTTCCCTGGAATGGTGAAAAATAACTATGATTTTTTGCAGCAAGCAGAGATTTTTGTTATGTCTTCCCGCTTTGAGGGTTTTCCTAATGCCCTCTGCGAAGCGATGGCATCTGGATTACCAGTCATCTCTACAGATTGTCCCAGTGGCCCACGAGAGATTATTCGTGATGACATAGATGGCATCTTGGTTCCAAATGAAGATGTGTCAGCATTAGCCGCAGCAATGGAACGACTGATGTCTAGTGAAGAACAACGGAAATCTTTAGCTGTTCGTGCGCCAGAAATAATCGAACGATTCAGCGTAGAGAAAATTATGGGAATGTGGGAAGAAGTGTTAGCTGAAGTTATTACTGACTTTTCACGTATGGAAAAGCTAACGATTAACCTAACCCCCTAACCGGCGCGGGAAGGGGAAAATTCAAAGTCTCTCTCCTTTTAGGAGAGAGATTTAGAGAGAGGTTTTAAAAGTCATGATTGATGTATCAAATATTTTTTACCCCACCCTAACCCTCCCCTTATAAAGGGGAGCCACTGCGTTGGGCGGCTTCGCCGACTTGAAGCATGTGGCGTGAGGGAACCGGATTTTCGTGTTTCCCCCCTTTATAAGGGGGGATTAAGGGGGGTAATAATTCGATTCAAATCACAGCTAACTACTTTTAAAACATCCTCTTAGAGAGAGGTTTTTCAGATTTAGTAACTAATTTCTATTTTAAAATACATGAAAAAGAAGATTGTATTCCTCATTCGTGACCTGAACTATGGAGGAGCAGAAAGACAATTAGTAACACTAGCAAAAGCTCTCGATAAACAATGCTTTGATATAACTGTTTTATGCTTTTACCCTAGTAGTTTATTATCTTTAGACAAAGACTTAAAAGATAATGGAATACCTGTAATCTGTTTGGATAAAAAAGGGCGCTGGCATTTATTTGGTTTCTTTTGGGATCTTCTTCAGCATCTTCAACGTATACATCCTGATATATTGCATGGATATATTGGTATACCGAATTTACTCACTATCTTCTTAAAGCCTTTTTTCCCCTCAACTCGCATGATTTGGGGAATACGCTCATCTAATGTAGAACCTAATTTTTATGATTGGTTAGGGAATCTACTTTTCCAGTTAGAGTGCCTTTTATCTCGCTTTGCTGACCTGATTATTGTTAATTCTTATGCTGGTCGAACATATTACTTCGCTCATGGATTTCCTGCTAATAAGATGACGGTAATTCCTAATGGTATTGATATCGAATTATTTAAACCTGATCAAAAAGATCGGATAAAAATACGAAGCTCATGGGGAATTTATCAAGACATGATTTTAATCGGTTTAGTGGGGCGACTAGATATAAGAAAAGACCATCCCACATTTCTTAAAGCAGCAGCATTACTCTTTGAAGAGAGACAGGATGTGCGTTTCGTCTGTGTGGGTAGTGGCTCAGAAAACTATGCACAAGAGTTGTACGAACTGGCTAATAAATTAGGTATTTCTGATCAAGTCATCTGGGTAAAGGCGCGTACAGATATGCCTGCAATATACAATGCCCTAGATATTGTTATTTCTTCATCCTATACAGAAGGATTCCCCAATGTAATTGGAGAAGCGATGGCTTGCGGCGTACCTTGTGTGGTGACAGATGTAGGTGATTCTGCTTGGATTGTTGGTGATACCGATGTAGTAGTACCTCCTAAAAATCCAGAGGCTTTGAAAAATGCTATGAAAAAGCTGATAGAAACTATTGGTATTTATGGCTGCGATCGCACTCAAATTCGACAGCGAATTATTGACCATTTCTCAGTAGCTCAATTAGCCCTTAAAACCGAAGCAGCTTTACTTGGTTTATCTCATGAATTCATCTCTAAGTAAAAAAATAGATTTACTATTTTATTATCAATGCGCCCTGGCAATAGTTTCTATCTTCATTTTCTTCACAGAAATAAATTCCTATTTGTATACATCAGGAATCTTCTCTCAACCTCCGTTGTATTGGATTATCTTCTTTGCTATTGCCTCCACCCCGTTGCTTTTTTCAAATAAAAAATACATACCACGCTCTGTAACTCTTTGGTGTCTTGGTTTTATCGCTATCTCTTTTTTATGGTTCATCCTATTTTCAATACCTACTGAGATTATTGTTGAAGAATTAAGAAAACGGATTTTATCAGTGATATTTATCATAATAATGTCCCTGATTTTCTCCAACAACAATAATATTCATCTCTGGACTAGATGGGCAATTTTTATTGCAGTATTAATGGCTGTCTTCAACAACATTTATGAGTTTTTTAATCCAATCGCATTTAATTCATTAGGTACTGGTGGGCGCTCTGCCGGATTTTATCTAAATCCCAATAATGATGGGGCTGCATTGGTACTTGGCATGATTTTTAGTGTGAGTCTATTGCAACCAATATATCGTTTACCTTTCGTATCTCTCATCGGTATTGGGGTGCTGTTGACATTTTCTAGAGGAGCTATTCTTGGATGGTTAGTTACAGTTGTAATTTTTACTATCACCCGTGTACTGCATCTTAATAAATTACTTTATTGGGTGTTGGGAGTAGGAACAATAATTATTAGTTTAGGCTCACAATGGTCAGAAGAACTATTACGAAATTTGAGCTTGAGTCAAAACTCTCTTGAAAGAATTTCATGGTTCCAAAATGTTTCAACTTCTGATTCTGAAGATTCTGCTGATTCCCGTTTAGAAGTAGCTCACTTAGCTTGGCAGATGTTTACTGAGCATCCAATTTTCGGTAATGGAATTGCTTCAACTTTAACCTGGAATATGAACATATCTACACACAATATCTATTTATACTACATGGCAGACCACGGATTTTTAGGCGCTTTCATTTTACCTATATTAGTATATGCAGTAATACAAGATGCCAACGGTGAAACTAAATATATTGGCTTCGCTTTTGCTGCTTTTATTCTTCTTTGGGGGCTATTTAGCCATAATATTTTAGAAGAACGCTACATCCTAATCATGTTCTCATTAATGGCTGCTATGACTGCGGCGAGTCAGTTAGAGCAAAAATTTAAAGTAGGAAATTCATCATGAAAATCAAAAAAATGTAAGAGGATATTTGAAAAGTTATCTTGTTGGTATCAAAAATTTTAGATCCCCCTAAATCCCCCAATTTATTGGGGGACTTTGATTCCGGTTCCCTCCCCTTTTTTAGGCTACGGTGTACATACAAATCGAATTACCCCCCTTAATCCCCCCTTGGAAAGGGGGGAAAAAAGAAATCTAGTTCCCTCCCCTTTGCAAGGGGAGGGTTAGGGTGGGGTAATTCGAGGACTGGTAGTGATTCGATAACTTGTGTGTACACCGTAGAGGGTTAGGGGGGATCTAAAAGTGCCTAAAGTGACAAACCTCTAAGAATTCAGCACCAAAGAGATCCTGAATTCTTACAAAAAAACTCAATTGAAAGGCTAAAATTCCATGTGTGGCATTGCTGGTTTTTGGAATATCTCTAGACAAGTCAACTCTGATGAACTGTGCTATGTGGTTCAGCAGATGTCAGACACGCTTTTACATCGAGGGCCAGATAATGGCGGAAGTTGGGTTGATGCAGAGATAGGGATGGCTTTGGGGCATCGACGACTGGCGATTGTAGACCTTTCGCCAGAGGGACATCAGCCGATGATATCTGCGAATGGACGGTATGTAATTGTTTTTAATGGCGAAATTTATAACTTTTTGGAGTTAAAGCGTCAACTTGAATCACTAGGCCATCATTTTCGGGGACGTTCTGATACTGAGGTGATGCTGGCTAGCTTTAGTCAGTGGGGATTACATGAGGCAATTGGGCGCTTTAATGGGATGTTTGCTTTTGCCTTGTGGGATCGTCAAGAGCGAATTTTGCATTTAGGGCGCGATCGCTTGGGTGAAAAACCTCTCTATTATGGTTGGATGGGCCAAACCTTTCTATTTGGCTCCGAGTTAAAAGCTTTGAAAGTTCATCCCGCTTTCCAAACAAAAATTAACCGTGATGCTTTAGCAGTTTATCTCCGAAATAACTACGTTCCTGCACCCTATTCAATCTACGAAGGCATCTATAAGTTACCACCGGGAACCATCCTCACTTGGAACGGGGTGGATACTCATCCCAATCCTATGCCCTACTGGTCTGCACTCAAAGCCGCTGAGTTGGGTGTTAATGAACCCTTCACCGGGTCGGAAATGGAAGCTGTTGCACAGATGGAGGCATTATTACAAGATGCGGTCGGGCTACGGATGGTTGCAGATGTGCCACTAGGAGCTTTTCTTTCAGGAGGGATTGATTCCTCCACAGTAGTAGCCTTAATGCAAGCTCAAAGTAACCGACCGGTGAAAACATTTACCATCGGTTTTGATGAAGATAGCTACAATGAAGCACATTATGCCAAAGCAGTAGCACAGCATTTAGGTACAGACCATACAGAACTTTATGTAACCCCAAAAGATGCACTTGCTGTCATCCCAAAGCTACCGACACTTTATGATGAACCCTTCGCTGACAGTTCCCAAATTCCAACTTTCTTAATATCCCAGCTTGCAAAACAGAACGTAACAGTTAGCCTTTCTGGGGATGGTGGCGATGAACTCTTTGCCGGATACACACGCTATTTTTGGGGTGACAGCACTTGGCAAAAGATTGGCTGGATACCTCCAACCTTGCGCCAGACTGCTGCATGTACCCTGTCTAGCTTATCGCCTCAAACTTGGAATTGTGCTTTGGCTAACTTTCAAGACTTACTACCAACTAAACTCAAGCAACCTACTCCTGGGGATAAATTGCACTGGATTGCAGAAATTTTGGCTGTTCCTGATGCCCAAGCTTTGTACACAGAAATGATTTCTCATTGGAAGGAGCGAGAAGGATTAGTAGTAGATAGTTTAAAGCCTTTGATGAACTACTGCGATCGCCAACAATTATCGCAGTTACCCGACTTCATTCACCAGATGATGTACCTTGACACAGTGAATTATCTCCCTGACGATATCCTAGTCAAGGTTGATCGAGCCAGCATGGCTGTGAGTTTAGAAAGTCGGATACCATTTTTAGATCACCGCGTAGTGGAATTAGCTTGGCGCATACCACTTTCTCTGAAAATCCGTGATGGTCACGGTAAATGGCTATTGCGTCAGATTTTGTATAAATATGTACCTCCAAACTTAATTGAGCGCCCCAAAATGGGTTTTGGAATGCCGATTGATAGTTGGTTGCGCGTTCCTTTACGAGACTGGGCTGAAAACCTACTAGATGAAAATCGGCTACAGCAACAAGGATTTTTGAATCCGCAGCCAATTCGCCAAAAATGGGCAGAACATCTTTCATCTGAGCAAGACTGGCAAAATTATTTATGGGATGTGTTGATGTTTCAGGCGTGGTTAGAAGAAAACCATTAAGTAAGTCGGCGTAATTAAAGTTAACTAGTAGGGGCTGTCACAATACGGTTCGGTTAAGACAGGAGACGCGATAAATCGCCGTCAAGACGAAAGATTGATCCTTGTAGAGACGGCGATTTATCGCGTCTTCTCATGAAAATTTTGTATTAACAAATGACAAGAGTAAGGAGAAATTTAAATGTCTCTATTTAACAGAAAAACAAGATTTATTAACCGATTTAAGCTTATCATCTTGATGTTAGGAACAGTATTTACTTTATTTGCTTGTTCAAGCATCGGGCTATTAGCAAACAACTCATTTTTAACTAGTCATCCATTTGTCTGGGTAACTTCAAATTTAGAAAGGATAAAACGAGAAGACTTACCAAAAAGTAAAACCCGCATTGATTTATATGCTGCCCGTGGGGAATATGAACCCTTTCAAATCGGAATCCGCGCACCAAATAGTGGACTGACAAACGTTAATGTTTCAGTGTCAAACTTATCTGGCCCAAACAATCAAGTAATTTCCAATAGTAATATTACACTCTACCGAGAACATTACGTTAAAGTTACACATTCTAGCCCTAACAAAAAAGGCAGTAGCAATCCCCCTTTAGGTAATGGATGGTATGCCGATGGGCTAATTCCATTTCTGAATCCTGAAAATCAAGCAGATATTAAAAACGCTGAATTAGATGCAGTTCCATTTAATCTTAAAGCTAGGAATAACCAACCAATTTGGGTAGATATATTTGTACCCCGCGACACTCAAGCTGGTGAATATGATGGCACTTATACTGTTAGCAGTGACCAAGGAAAAGTTACAGGCAAAATCCACCTAAAAGTTTGGAATTTTGAGTTACCGATAAAACCCTCGCTTAATTCTGAGTTCACATTTTATGAACATAAAGATAAAAGCGACATGGTAGAACTTCTCAAACATAAGTTAATGCCTGACGCGCATTTTGATCCAGCAGATGAAACAGAATTAATGGAGCAATGGGGACTCCGTTCTCGGAGTCTTCCTTTTTGGAGCGGGGCTAATGTTAGTACTTGCAAAATGTCTCCAGCCCCTTCTCTTAAGAAAATAAAAACTACTGCTGCTAAACATGAATCTAGTCTATTTCTCTACACTAGATATGCCGATGAAATTGATAATTGTCCAAATCTGATTAAACCAGTAAAGGAATGGGCGCGAAATTTTCACAAGGCTGGAATCGCAACAGCCTTAGCCATGACTCCTACACCAGCGCTTTATGATGATGGTTCTGGAACTGGACGTTCTGCTGTAGACATCTGGGTAGTATTGCCAGAATCTTATGATGAAGCTCCAAAACAAATATCTGAGGTTCTGCAAAAAGGAGACAAAGTTTGGTCTTACAACGCTTTGGTACAGGATGGCTACTCGCCTAAATGGCAGATAGATTTTGAACCGATAAACTATAGAATTCACCCAGGCTTCATTAGCCAAAGCCTGGGACTGACAGGGATTTTATACTGGCGAGTTGACTTATGGACAAAAGATCCGTGGAACGACATTCAAACTTATTCCCAAGAGAAAGACTATTATCCTGGTGAAGGAATGTTGTTTTATCCTGGTAAACAGGTAGGTTTGACAGGAGTTGTTCCTTCTATGAGACTCAAGTGGCTCAGGGAAGGGGTAGAAGATTACGAATATCTCGAAATCCTCAAAAATAGCGTAGGCGTAGCCCGTCGTAGACATCGCCACAAGTGGGGGCTTAAATTAGCTCGGCGTGTCGGTACGGACTGGAAAAACTGGACGCGGGATACAAATCTGCTGGAATCAGTCCGGCGAGAGTTGGGTGAGGAGATAGAGAAACTCTCTTCTTAATAACCATCTTGAAATTAAGATTGAGCAAAAAGCCACTTGTACGAAGATACAGCCCTTGTTCTGACTGCTTCCCAGCCTGGAGGCTGGGAATCCATTCTGGGAGGCTCCGCCTCTGGTAGCCTGAATTGAGGCAGAGCCTCTTTTAAATACATTCCCAGCCTCCAGGCTGGGAACGAGACGACACAAGCTTTTGGGCTTTTCTTAGTGCCATTCGCCACTTGTACTTAGGTGGCTTTTTTCGCTACGTAGCAAGTACTACTAGCTTCAGCATTGTATATGTCAGTTCGCTTTTTCATTTAAAATAGAATACTGATAAAAACCACTATTTATGGTTCCAATGACTGAAATTTAGATGTTTTATTACTTATCTAAGTAAAATATATTTTTGTATCAAAACGCACTTTAATACGCACTAGTATCTAGGCTCTAGATATGGTATCACAACTGACAGCCAAACCAACTTTTAGTTTTACAAGGAATTCAAAATATGAACCCGCCGGAAGAGTACAGCCATAATAATTCCTTAGAAGTAGAGAAATGGGGATCTAATTCAGAAATAAATAAGCAGCATTTGAGCAGTAACTATATTAGCGAAAATAGCAACTTAGATAAAGTTAGAGAAATTCTTTTTGGTAATCAAACACGAGATACTGAAAAAAGGTTTGCCCGCTTAGAAGAACGTCTAATTAAAGAATTGGGCAATGTCCGCGATGAAACAAGAAAACGTTTAGATTCCTTAGAAAATTATATCAAACAAGAAGTTGATTCTTTAACAGAACGGCTAAAAAATGAGCAGGGAGAACGTGATGGTCAGGTGAAAGCTGTTGCTGAAGAAAGTAAAAATTTAATTACATCTTTGGAAAACAAGATTAATCAATTTGATCAACAAACTACTAATAGTCAGCGAGAGTTACGTGAGCAGATTCTCAATCAATCTAAAAGTTTACAAGATGATATCCAGCAGAAATCTCAGGAAATCCTAGCTTTATTAGAAAGGGAAGCTCAAGAACTTCGCAGGGATAAAACTGATCGCTCCAATCTTGCTGCTATGTTTACAGAGTTAGCCATCCGACTGAATGCAGAAAACAAGTCTTGAAGTAAGCTGGCGCAATTAAAGCTAACTGGTGGGGGCTGTAATTTGTCCTACGCTACGGGAACGTCTATGTCATTGGTTATTGATTAAGTGTTTTAAACCTATTTACGTTTTATAACATTTCAAAGATCCTCTAAGAGTTAATTCTTGATCCATCCATACATCTCTCCTGTTTACAACAGAATGCTACTTCAGATAAATTGTGAATTGAGGGATTTTGGTAATGAGTGACTATTCGACAAATCCAATACCGAAAGCATCCTCTGAAGCTTTGAATAGCAACAGCCAAACCTCCGAAATCAATGATGAACTAACTCTACTCCGCAGTTTGCTTCTGGATATTGAGCCAACTAAACTGAAAAAATTTTATGAGCGATTAGAAAACCCTCAAATTCAACCAGAAGATATTAGCCAGATGCTTCCTGAAGCTGTTATCCTGCGGTCAAAGCAAGATAAACAACTTGGACAAGTAATGGTGTCAACTGTGGAAGACGCTATTGAAGTTTCTGTTAAACAAGACCACAATGTGCTTGCAGATGCATTATTTCCAGTGATTGGGCCAGCCACTCGCAAGGCTATTTCCACGGCTCTTGAGGAAATGATGCAATCGATGAATCAAACCCTGGAACATAGCTTATCTCCACAGAGCTTTAAGTGGAGACTAGAAGCGAAACGTACAGGAAAATCATTTGCGGAAATTGTGCTGTTACGGACGTTAGTTTATCGAGTAGAACAAATATTTCTGATTCATAAAAACTCTGGATTATTGCTTCAACATTTAGTAACAACGCAGGTAGCAGTTCAAGATCCCGATTTAGTAGCTGCTATGTTGACAGCTATCCAAGATTTTGTCCAAGATTCGTTCAGTATTCAAAAAGGAGATGGGATAAAGAGTTTACGCTTTGGAGAACTCACGATTTGGATTGAAGAGGGGCCGCAAGCGTTAATAGCAGCGATGATTCGGGGAAATCCTCCCCAAGAATTAAGGTTAGTTTTGCGAGAAGCAATAGAGAAAATTCACCTGAAGCTCAGTAGAGAAATTAAAAATTTTACAGGGGAGACAGAAGCATTTCAGCTAAGTAAGCCTTATTTAGAAGCTTGTCTGGTAATTCAGTATAAATCTCCGGCCAAACAAAATTATACCTATGCCTGGGCTTTCTTGGGTGCGATCGCGATCGCTTGCGGGACTTGGGGCTTTTTTACAATTAGAGAGCAACTCCGTTGGCAAGCCTATCTCCAAAAACTCAACTCTCAACCAGGAATTGTTGTGATAAACTCCCAGAAAGGTTTTGGAAAATACTTTATTTCGGGAATGCGCGATCCCTTAGCAGTAGATCCCAATACATTGATACAACAAACAAATATTAATCCCAAAATGGTAAGTAGCCAGTGGCAACCTTATCTTTCTTTAGAGCCACAATTCACTATCAAAAGAGTTGAACAATTGTTAAGTCCACCACAAACTGTATCACTACAAGTTGATAATAATGGTGTTCTTATTGCTACTGGTCATGCCCCCCGCAAATGGATTTTAGAAGCACGGAAATTATGGTATTTTATTCCTGGCATCACCAAATTACAAGACAAAAATCTTGTGGACATAGAACTGAGACAATTAGAATCATACAAAAAACAAATAGAACAAAAAATATTATTTTTTTCAGAAGGGACAACTGAGTTGATGCCTGGTGAAGCTGACAAGTTACCTAATTTATTTATATCCGTCCGTAAATATTTAGATATTGCTAAGTATCTGGGGAAAAATGCACAGATTCAAATAATTGGACATACCAGTAGCACTGGAACAGAAGGGCAAAATAAGCTGCTCAGTCAAGCCCGTGCTAATAAAATTCTATCTTATTTAAAATCTCAAGGAATTAATATAAACGAATTTAAAGCCATAGGGGTAAGTTATAGCCTACCTTTACAGCCAGAAGTAACACCAGAATCTAAAAAAGTTAATCGGAGAGTATCTTTCAAGGTATTCATGGCTAATACCTCTAAATAAAATTAAATCAATTTATGATTATCCAGAAAAAGATTTGTATGATCGGTGCATTTGCTACAGGTAAAACTAGTTTAGTAGCGAGGTTAGTCCACAGTATTTTTTCAGAAAAATACCATACTACAGTGGGTGTAAAAATTGATAAAAAAACTATAGATATTCAAGACAACAAAATAAATCTTATTCTTTGGGATATTTATGGAGAAGACGAATTTCAAAAATTACAAATGTCTTATTTACGGGGTTCTGCTGGTTATTTATTAGTCGTAGATGGTACAAGGCATAATACTTTAGAACAAGCTTTTGATTTACAAACAAAAGTAGAAGATACGATTGGGCAAGTTCCCTTTATTTTGGTTATAAACAAATGGGATATAACGGATGAATGGGAAATTGAATCTGCTGAAATAGATGATGTTATGCAAAAGGGTTGGACTGTGATAAAAACCAGTGCTAAAAGTGGTATCGGTGTAGAAGAAGCTTTTCAAACTCTTACTAAAAAAATATTGGATTGCTAAATGTTAGATATTCCTGTTTTTGTAATTACCTATATTCTAAATTTTCTAACCGCAGATTCTTCTCTTGCCTATCTGTTGGTTAATAAAGATGGCAGCCTCCTAAGTTGGGGTGGGAAGCTGGCAGAATATGGAATTACTAATCTCCGTAAAGGAGAAAATGCAAAAGAGCAAGTTATTTTTCTGGAAGGACTACTACCACTAGATAATGCCTCCCTATTTATACCATTTATCCAAACAGAGTATGGCAGTTGTGTAGATGTTCATATATTACCGACAAAGGAAGTAGATTGGGTATTGATGTTAGATAGTAGCTGTGATAGAAATTACCTTTTTCCTATTCAACAAAAAGCCAATGATTTCAGACTATTACAGGAAAAATTAAATAGAAATTTAAATTAGTAACCTAGAATAAAAATTAATTGAGCGTAGCAGATTTAACCCATGAATACATCTATCACAAATGATATGCTCACCGCTTTAGATATTCTAGCGTTAGAGCAAATTAATGAAGGGTTATTTAAAATAATTGGTAATTTACCTGATTGGTACAATCAGTTTTCTTGTAAAGAATTAGCATCAGGGATAAATATATCAATACCGCAGGAAGAGTTTTCTTTTTTAAAGAATTTTTTAATTGATGCTGAAGAATTTTGGATTAACAATAATAATAATGTAAAAAAACTGAGTTCAGGTTTATGGACTGAAATAGATGCCACTGGGCAAGAATATCATTTGAAAGCTTATGCAATTTTTGTCGATAATAAGAAACTTTTATTAATTGAGGCTTTAGAAGATTCTTATAAAGAACAGCAGTATATTCTACAAAAAGCTAGAGAATATAAGTTAATTTATCAGCAATTGCTCAAAGATAATCAAAAAAAAGATGTTTTAATCCATTGTCTGATCCATGATATAGCAGTGGAATTAAGTGCTATAAATTGCTGTTTTGCACTCCTAGAATTTGAGAATTTAACACCTCAAGGAAAAGAGTATCTAGAAACTGGTATCAAGCAATGTCTAAAACAAGAGATGCTAATTAAGGATACTTTAGATGCTTTTTCTAATGAAGTACTATTACCAGAAAATTCTCCTATTGGTATTGAAGAAGCACCCAACATATTAACTTCCATCCAAGAGGTAATTGAGTTTTTAAAGCCTAATTTTGCTCTTAATCATATACAATTACAGTTTGCCGCTAACATTGATAAGACAATAGACTGGACGGTTATTGGAGATCAATCTCGTTTAGATAGAGTGATTTCTAATCTAGTAGAAAATGCTTATCGTTACAGTGTACCAGATTCTACTGTGACTATTGGTCTAGAATTAGATGGGGAGTATGTTTTAGTTACTGTAGATGATCAGGGCTTGGGTGTATCGCCAGAAATGGTAAAAAATTTATTTCAAAAGTTCTCCCAAGGTAAAGATAAATCAGGGAGAGCGGGTTTAGGTCTTTATTTTTGTAGAATCACACTCGAACGCTGGGGAGGTAGAATTGGTTATTTACCTCGTCCCGAAGGTGGTTCTAGATTTTGGTTCCGCTTGCCAAGACTAGCATCAAAGTAAGAATAACTACAGGTGGACAATTATCTCGTTCCCAGTCTCAGACTGGGAATACCATCTTAGAGGCTCCGCCTCCCTTACTGGCGGCAGAGCCAGCAGGAGTAGCATTTCCAGCCAGAGGCTGGAAACGAGATTTGAACTACAGGTGGATAATTAAATAGATGCGGTTATGTCTTTTTATTTGTAGAAGCTGCGCCAAGTTGGCATTACTCAAATAAAAAAGTGCTACAAAATTGAAACAGAAGAGGATTCCTGTATTAACTGTCCTCAAATTTCAAAGTTAACAAACGAGACTTATCTGAATTATCAAATAATTGTCATTTTGATAAATGACAATTGTCAAACTTCGTATATTTAACTATACTCCCGTTAAGACATGAGCAACCGCATTGCTGTTATTGGTCTTGGCTACGTTGGTCTACCTGTTGCCCTAGCGTTTGCCAAAAAGTTTCCCTACACTATTGGATTTGATATCAATTTAGAGAAAGTTAAAAGTTTAAAACAAGGCTGCGATCGCACGGGTCAAATCTCTACCGATGAGTTAATAAATTCTAGTCTCATCATCACTTCAGACCTTTACGACTTGGTAGATACAAACTTTTTTGTGATTGCTGTTCCAACCCCAGTTGACCGCAACCACAATCCTGATCTCAGCTTGCTGATTAAAGCCTCTGAACTCGTTGCGAAAGTGCTACAACCTGGTGCGATCGTAGTGTACGAATCCACAGTCTATCCTGGGGTTACAGAGGATATCTGCGGAGCAACTTTGGCCAAAGTATCAGGCTTACAAATGGGTGTTGATTTCAAGCTGGGCTATTCTCCAGAACGGATTAATCCTGGTGACAAGGCTCATACTCTGGAAAAGATTGTCAAAGTGGTAGCTGGGGAAGATGCCGAAACTTTGGAACGAGTTGCAAATGTCTACACAGCCATTATTGATGCTGGTGTATATCGCACCTCTTCAATTAAAGTCGCTGAGGCTGCCAAAGTCATTGAGAATACTCAGCGAGACTTGAATATTGCTTTGATGAACGAACTGGCGTTAATATGCGATCGCATCGGTATCCGCACCCACGATGTTTTAGCAGCTGCAAACACCAAATGGAACTTTTTGCCATTCACCCCAGGACTTGTTGGTGGTCACTGCATTGGGGTTGACCCCTACTATCTAACTACCAAGGCAGAAGAACTGGGGTATCATCCCGAAGTCATCCTAGCCGGTCGTCGGATTAACGACAGTATGGGTACTTACCTTGGTCAGCGTTTTGTCAAACTCTTAGTTGAAGCTAACCTGTCGATTAAAGAAGCACGGGTAGGAATTCTCGGTCTTACCTTTAAAGAAAATGTACCCGACATCCGCAATAGTCGCATACCAGATATGGTGGCAGAATTGCAGCAATTCGGTATTGAACCACTCTTACACGATCCTCTGGTAGATCCTGATGAAGCATATCAAGAGTATGGGATTGATTTAGTAGATTGGCATAACCTATGTGATTTAGATGGGGTAATATTTGCAGTCAGCCATAAAGCTTACTTGGATATGCCTTGCGAACAACTTTTCAACTGTTTGCGTCCAGGTGGAGTGCTAATGGATATCAAGTCTATTTTTAGCCACACTACACTACCACCTCATATTCATTACTGGAGCTTATAAGTAGGTAAACATAATTAAATAATTCGTAATTCGTAATTCGTAATTCGTAATTCGTAATTCGTAACCCTTCTCCTAACGGAGACGCTGCGCGAACGGGTTCGTTAGCCGCTCATGGGGGAAACCCCCTTGGGAGAACACCGCGCTAATTCACTACAAACTTTAATTTATTTACACTTAGCTACTTAGAGAAACATCATGGTCAAGGTTTTAGTCACTGGTGCTGCTGGTTTTATTGGTTTTCATCTCAGTCAACGTTTATTAACCAGAGGTGATGAGGTTGTTGGTCTAGATAACCTAAATGATTACTACGATGTCTTACTTAAAAAAGACCGTTTAGCTCAACTAGAAGAAAACCAAAATTTTAGTTTTTATAGACTGGATTTGGCAGACTCAGTAGCTATAGCTCAACTTTTCGCCGAACAACGCTTTGATGTGGTGGTCAATTTAGCAGCACAAGCTGGTGTCCGATACTCCATCAAGAACCCTCATGCGTATGTAGATAGCAACTTAGTGGGCTTTATTAATATCCTCGAAGGTTGTCGCCATTCAGGCGTTCAACACTTAGTATTTGCCTCTTCTAGTTCTGTATACGGTGCTAATACTAAAACACCCTTTTCTATTCACGACAATGTAGACCATCCAGTTAGTTTATACGCTGCTACAAAAAAAGCTAACGAGTTAATGGCTCATAGTTATAGCCATTTATATGGTTTAGCAACAACTGGACTTCGCTTTTTTACTGTCTATGGGCCGTGGGGTCGTCCAGATATGGCGCTGTTTTTGTTTACTAAAGCAATTTTGTCAAAGCAGCCGATTGATGTGTTTAATTACGGTAGAATGTGCCGAGATTTTACATATATTGATGACATTGTAGAAGGTATTATCCGGGTGATGGATAAAATACCTGAGCCAAATATTGCCTGGTCAGGAGATGCACCCGACCCAGGAACGAGTAAGGCTGCTTATAAAATTTACAACATAGGTAATAATCAACCAGTTGAATTAATGCGCTTTATAGAAGTGCTAGAAGATTGTTTGGGAATGAAAGCACAAAAGAATTTGCTCCCTTTACAACCTGGTGATGTCCCCGTTACTTATGCAGATGTTGATGATTTAGTTAATGATGTAGGCTTTAAACCTAGCACGCCTATTGAGGTAGGAATTGGACGTTTTGTAGCTTGGTATTGTTCTTATTATCATAATGCTAGGACTCAATTAACCCAAAATTCTTGGGTAAAAGTGGGGAGTCGGGAATAATGAAAATACTACATATTTGTGCAATTGGAGACACCGCCCAGATTCTTTTAAGACCTCAGATTGATTATTTATTGTCTCATAATCTATCAGTTGAAATAGCTTGCTCTCCAGGTTTAGAAGTTGAACAATTACAACAACAAGGATACATAGTCCATCCAATTAAAATTGACCGTCGGATATCTCCTCTCTTGAATTTGAGAAGTATTTATCAACTGACGCGATTAATTCAAAAAAATCAGTACGACCTTGTTCACGTACATACTCCAATTGCTGCTGTATTGGGACGTATTGCAGCCAAACTAGCTGGTGTTAAACGAATTGTCTACACTGCTCACGGTTTTCCATTTCACGATCAGTCCTCACTTAGTCAATATCGTTTTTATTTTATTGTCGAAAAACTTGCTGCTTTCATAACTGATTTAATCCTTACTCAAAATCATGAAGATATTGCCACAGCCAAAAAATTAGGTCTTTGTCCGCCGGAAAAAGTATGTTATTTGGGTAACGGTGTAGACATTGATCGTTTTAAGTGCGTAGGCGTAGCCCGTCGTAGACATCGCCTCAATTTAGCTCATCAAAATCAATTACGAAAATCCTTGGATATCCCTGATAGTAGAAACTTAATTATTGGCACAATTGGACGTATAACCCGTAAAAAGGGGAGTGAATATTTAATTGAAGCCACAGCTAAACTTCTTCCTCATTTTCCTAATTTGCAAGTTTTGGTAATTGGCTCACAACTCGATACTGACCCTGAACCTTTTCAGGCAGAACTAATCAAAAAAATTCACTCTTTAGGAATTGAGCAACATATTACCCTCACAGGTAAACGTCAAGATATACCAGAACTTTTAGGGCTGTTAGATATCTTTGTTCTACCTACATTCACTCATGAAGGATTACCCCGATCTATTCTAGAAGCAATGTCAATGAGTTTACCAGTTGTTACTACAGATATTCGGGGTTGTCGAGAAGCTGTAATTCATGGAAAAACAGGTTTAATTGTACCACCTCAAAATAGTCAAAAGTTAGCTGAGGCTTTGGGAATACTATTATCTAACTATGAATTGCGACAAGCTTATGGTCAAGCTAGTCGTGAGCGAGTCGAAGTTAAATATGATGAGGAATTAGTTTTTGCTCGACTGAGTAAGTATTATGAAGAATTAGGAATTTATTCAATATCTCACAAGTAGAAGTTTTGAAAAAAGTCTCACATATATAAGAGGAATAAGAGACAAAGGTGTATTTATGAATCTTAAAAAATTTCAGGGCATTAACTTAAAAAACTACAGCAGATTAATCAAGTCTATATTAGATAGAGTTATGGCAGCGATCGCTTTAATTGTTCTTTTTCCTTTACTCATGGGTGTAGCGATCGCTATTTATTTTCGCATGGGTCAGCCAGTGATTTTTACTCAGCCCCGCCCTGGTCAAAATGCTCGGATTTTTAACTTTTACAAATTCCGTACTATGACCAATGAATGCGATACTGAAGGCAATCTTCTTCCTGATGAAAAACGCCTCACAGCCTTTGGTAAATTGCTGCGTCAAACTAGTCTTGATGAATTACCTCAACTTTGGAATGTCTTAAAAGGAGACATGAGTTTTGTTGGCCCCCGCCCGTTATTAGTAAAGTATCTTGACCGCTATACCCCTCAACAAGCACGCCGCCATGAAGTAAAGCCGGGTATTACTGGCTGGGCACAAGTTAATGGTCGCCGCACATTAGATCAATTTTGGAATAAAAAATTTCAGTTGGATGTTTGGTATATCGATAACTGGAGTCTGTGGCTTGACCTGAAAATTTTGTTCATGACTATATGGCAAGTAATGCAACGAGAAAGCGTCACCCAGGAAGGTCACGTTACATCGGAGGAATTCAAAGGCTAACTTAAAGAATAATTCTTAAATTAATTTTAAAGATGAATATTCAAGTAATTGATTTAGCTAACCCTTTGTGGTTAGAAACACTAGAAAAGCTCAGTTATGATGTTTATCATTTGCCTGAATATGTATATCTAGAATCACAAAGAACTCAATCAATACCAGAGGCGATTTTGATAGCTGATGGTGAAAAAATATTTTTTTTACCTTATTTACTGCGCCGCTGCGATGATTTGTTTGACGGCGAGTTCACAATTCCAGAAGTATTTGATGTAGTTTCGCCTTATGGTTATCCTGGATTTCTGTTAAGTGAAGCGGCGGCTAATACACCCGATTTTTTAAACTTGGCACTTGAAAATCTAAAATCTGTATTCCTATCCAAGAGGGTGTGTTCAGCATTTTTACGCCTGCATCCAATACTCAATCAAAATTTGAATGAAGTTTTAGCCTCTCAAGTTTTTCAACTATCAGGAGAAACTATATCTATTAACTTAAGTCTTTCTGCAACAGAAATATGGCAGCAAACACGACCGGAACACCGCACTTGTATCAATCGGTGTAAACGTGATGGATTTACAACAAGAATGGTTAATTTTCAGGATTATATAGATATTTTTATTGATGTATACACTCAAACAATGCAGCGTGTAGAAGCCAAAAAAAATTTTTATTTTGATTATAAATATTTTGCTGCTCTAGCAAATATGCATGAAAATATCCACTTGTGTATTTTAGAGTTAAATAATAAAGTTGCTTGTGCTGGAATATTTACTGAATGCTGTGAAATAGTTCAATACCATCTTGGAGGAACAAAAAACGAGTTCCTAAAACAAGCTCCTAGTAAGTTAATGTTTGATTACGTTCGATTTTGGGCTAAAGAACGTGGAAATAAATTTTTACATTTGGGCGGTGGTGTTGGTTCAGCTAAAGATAGTCTATACAAATTTAAAGCAGGTTTTTCTAAACAAAAACATTCTTTCTTGACATTACGCCTAATTACAGATGAAGAAAAATATATAGATTTAGTTAAATTACGAGCAAAATCTTTAAAAACTGAGCCAGAAACTTTACTTGAGTCCAACTTTTTCCCTGCTTATCGTTCTCTTAATTGAGGGAAAAATACCAAAACTTACGTAAAGTTTGCATTTAAAAACTGGCAAACATATTTAGGTAATAGGAATGAATAAACCAATTCTACTTTCAACACCTCATATAGGCGATCGCGAACTAGAATTCGTCAAAGAAGCTTTTGAAACTAACTGGATTGCGCCTGTTGGCCCCCATGTTGATGCTTTCGAGCAAGAATTTTGTCAATTAATTGGTGCTAGCCATGCTGTGGCTGTTAGTTCTGGCACAGCGGCTCTGCATTTAGCTTTGCGGTTAGTTGGTGTTGAACCTGGGGATGAAGTTTTTTGCTCTACTTTAACGTTTATTGCGAGTGCTAATCCAATTATTTACTTAGGTGCAAAACCAGTTTTTATTGATAGCGATCGCACTTCTTGGAACATGAACCCTGAATTGTTAGCGGAAGCGCTAAAGCACCGCGCCAAAAAAGGCAAATTACCTAAAGCTGTTGTGGTTGTACATTTATATGGTCAAAGTGCAGATATTGACCAAATTCTAAAAGCTTGTAATCAATACAATATTCCCTTAATTGAAGATGCTGCTGAAGCTTTAGGGGCTACTTATAAAGGGCGTTTTTTAGGAACTTTTGGACACATTGGGATTTACTCTTTCAATGGCAATAAAATTATTACTACCTCTGGTGGTGGGATGTTAGTTTCTAATGATTTAGAGTTAGTAAACAGAGGCAAATTTTTATCAACTCAAGCACGCGATCGCGCTCCTCATTACCAACATTCAGAGATTGGTTACAACTATCGTTTAAGTAACATTTTAGCTGGTATTGGTCGCGGTCAGTTACGTGTTTTGAGTGAGCGAGTGGCAGCTAGAAGACGCAACTTTGAAATCTACTACCAGGCATTGAAAAACCTACCAGGAATAGAATTTATGCCAGAAGCTAATTATGGACGCGCTACTCGTTGGCTAACCTGCTTAACAATAGATCCTGAAGCTTTTGGTGCAAATCGAGAACAAGTCCGCCTAGCACTTATTGAACAGCAAATTGAATCTCGTCCAGTCTGGAAACCTTTACACCTCCAGCCAATTTTTGCTGAGTGTGAATGTTTTGGCGGTGCAGTAGCAGAAGATTTATTTGCCTATGGTCTTTGCTTACCTTCTGGTTCTAATCTTAAACGTGAAGATTTAGAAAGAGTAATTAGTCAAATTAAAGCAGTTCACCATAAAAGTCGATCTGTGTTCATGGTTCCCGAAAAAGTCTATCTTACGACTTAATTTGAATTTCATTTACAGGTATGACTGAGTGATTTGATATTTGATGCTTTTAACAATAATCAAAAAAATGTAATTATTTTATGACACTACAAGAATCTTCTGGAACATTTGATAAATATTCGCAAGTTCTGAAACGCCGTTGGATTAATGCTTTGGGTGTTTTCGTTGGCATATTCATAATTTTACAGGTAGCTACATTCTTCAAGAAACCTTATTATTTAGCAGAAGGAAAACTGAAATTCCAAAGAACAAATACTACTTCTTCATTAACAGGAGTAGGAACAGAAATGAGCAAACTAGAGCCATTAGTCGATAATAAAAGTAATCCTCTGAATACAGAGGCAGAAGTTATTCGTTCTGTACCAGTTGTCAAAACTACCATAAATAGACTTAATCTAAAAGACAAGAAAAATATACATTTAAAAACCAAGCAATTTCTGCAAATGCTCACAGTAAAGGAAATTAATGGCTCTGATATCCTAAGTATTTCCTATAAAGATACAAACCCACAACTAGCCGCGCAAGTTGTTAATACTTTAATAGATGTCTATTTAGAATACAATATATCATCTCATAGAACTCAAGCTACAACTGCTCGCAAGTTTATAGAAAAGCAACTACCAAATGCAGAATTAGTTGTTCGACAAGCAGAAGCAGAACTAGCAGAGTTTAAAGAAAAGTACAAAATTGTTTCTCTGCAAGAAGAAGCGACTAAAGCACTAGAAGTTATTACAGCATTACAACAGCAAATTAATGAATCTCAATCTAGATTTGCCGATGCTGAAGCACAAACTCAAGGAATCCGTAAACAATTGGGTATGAACTCCCAGCAAGCAATAGTTATGACTTCTCTTAGCCAAACTTCAGGAGTACAAGATATTCTTCGAGAAGTTCAACAGTTAGAATCACAACTGGCAGCTAGGCGGACTGTTTTGCAGGAGAACCATCCGCAAATTATCGATTTGGTATACAAATTACAGTCGTTAAATGGGCTACTACAACAACGGATAAAAAACGTTACAGGGGCAAATTCATCACAGCTAAATAATAACTTTCAATTAGGAGAATTACAACAACAGCTTTCTGCAAGACTTGTAGAATTAGAGTCAAATCGTCTGGGTTTAGCAAGACAAATTACTACGTTATCTGGGTTACAAACTGCTTATAAACAACGTTTGAGCAATCTACCGAGATTGGAACAACAACAGCGCCAGTTTGAACGTAAAGTACAAGCCGCACAATCTACTTATTCACTGTTACTACAAAAGCTGCAAGAAAGCCGAATAGCAGAAAATCAAAGCTTAGGTAATGCCAGTATGATATCCGAAGCTGAAGTGCCAGAAGAATCAATTTCATCTCCGATGTTTTTATATTTAGCTACAGGTTTATTGGCTGGTTTAACATCTTTATCTGCTGTCTACTTTTTGGAGAAAATAGATAAATCAATTAAGAATGTTGACCAGGCAAAAGAATTATTGAAATTTACTTTATTAGGGATTATTCCTGACTTCAGTAAGTCGAAAAAGTCTCTTCGTGGTAATGAAGAACTGGAGTTATATAGCAAAAGACTTGTAGTTCGAGATATGCCGCGATCGCAAATTAATGAAGCCTACCGAATGTTGCGGGCAAATCTGAGGTTTACGAGTGCTGATAAGGAGCTAAAAGTTATAGTTGTTACGAGTTCTGTACCCAGAGAAGGTAAATCAACAGTGGCGGCTAATTTAGCTATAACAATGGCTCAGATGGAGCGGAAAGTTTTACTGATAGATGCAGATATGCGTCGTCCTGTTCAACATAAAATCTGGGAACTAATTAATAATCAAGGTCTAAGCAATTTGATTGTTGGACAAGGTGAAATTAGGACAGCCATCAAACAAGTTATGGATAATTTATATGTTCTCACTTCTGGAGTTACACCTCCTAATCCAGGTTCTCTTCTCGACTCGAAAAAAATGGCTGCATTAATTCAAACTTTGTCTGTTTATTACGACTTTGTAATTATTGATTCTCCATCATTAAACGTTGCCGCTGATGCAGCTACTCTAGGTCAAATGGCTGATGGTGTTTTATTTGTTGTTCGTCCAGGGGTCGTTGATTCTGTTAGTGCTAGTGTTGCTAAAGAGCTTTTAGAAAAATCTGGTCAAAATGTCTTGGGACAGGTAGTAAACGGAGCTATTCCTCAGACTGAGCGCTACAGTTACTACTACTCAACTGAGGAAAATAATCTCCCAGAAACTATTGGAGTCCGAAGTAGGAAGTAAGGAATACTTGATTAATCTTATAAATATCTATCTTTATAACCTAGTCGTGGATGATATGGGCGGTATATATGCAACTTTTTTAGGTAATGATTTACAACCAAGTATCAGTAATATATCTTTTGACCATTTTTATATTAAAAATCAACTGGTAACTAATTTTAGTTTTATATCCAGCTATGAAGACAAAAATAACTATAATCAATCAAACTTTATATCAACTACAGCTAATCATTTGTTATCAAAATCTCTCCATATAACCACGTCCAGCTATCCCACGATTGTGAATATTACAGCTACAAAAATGTATGCGTCACAATTTGGAGAAGTAGGGGAGTTTGTCATCACTCGTACTGGTAATATAACTCAAGACTTAATAGTGAAATACAGGATTCACGGAACAGCCGAGGATGGAGTGCATTATCAATCAATTGCTAACTTTGTGACAATTACGGCTGGGGCGAGTGAAATACCAATTATAATTCAACCTCAAAAAAGCGATTATCAAGGAGCGAAAACAGTCTTGTTAACTTTGGAAAATCTGCCCAATAGTAGCCAATATATGCTGGGAACAAACTTTCATGCTGTGGTAAATATTCTTAATTTGTAAACTTATACCAATTCAATTAATGATTGCAACACATCCTTGGGTAAAGACGCGATGAATCGCGTCTCTACAAATGGTCTATTTGTGGCATTCTTTTTTCAAATTGGTATTATAGAATATTGCCCGCTATCTTCTTTCCCTATTACTGAATCTTACTTAAAACTTTACGCCTCGATCGCAGGGTGATAATCATCTGGATTATTAAAGCCTGCAATCCAGGCTGCTGCTTGATGGCAACTCCGTATATGAGGGGGAACGCGCAGGATATGAATATGTCCTGTGGATGGACAAGTGACTTTCAATACCATAAGCGGTTCGTCATCCTCAAAAGGAATGTAGACTAGTTGACGTTCTCCACCAGCGTCTCGATCGCGATCGCGGATTAATCCTCCCACTTGCTGCAAAAATGTCTCGTATCCCAGACGTTCAATCAGCACGCGACGCAACTCAACATTCTCTATATTCAGAATATCCTGTCCGGTTAGGGACTCGGATTCAAAGGCAATGCGATCGTTTACCTGCACGCCTCGCCAACGCAAAATAAAACCATGCCCCGCAGATAGACTGGTAATCCCACTTCCGGCCAACTCAATCCAATAAGTGATATGCAGTCCTTTGGGAAGGGTAGTGAGGTTTACACAGTCGCTAATATCAATACTTTCACAGGTTAAATTTTCAGGTAGATTGTAAAGATCCAACGCACCGCTTAAATCCAGATGCCCCAAAACGCGCATACCATCCCAGGCGCGATGTTCAAGGATGAGTTTTCGAGCACGTTCAGCCGATACAGGCTCGTGGCTTTCCTTTGGGCGCTGCAAAACTTGTTTATTCGGCACACGTCCCTGCGACATCATCTTGAGCATTAGTCCATCACCTCTACATAAGCATCAGGGCGATATTCACGTTGTCTCCAGACGCGGTAAAGCCCTTGGGGTAATTCAATCGCCCGATGTTCTTCATGAACTAAAGTAGCACTGGGTTCTTTAACCTCAAGAAAAAGGTCACTACCATGTACCCACAACTGAACAGCATTGGATTGCTGAATGCGATGGCTGTGTCCTGTGATTTCACCATGAGCAAGAGTAGCACCTACACGCCTTTGAGCAGCTACAGGTAAAGTTGCAATACCTCTGATCAGAACGTCACCATGTCTGTAGAGAACACTACCTTGGTTAGCTTGAGATTTGTTGCTGTTGTTAAACATCTTTCCATCATAACAATACCTTTCTAATAATATTAGCAAAAATAAAATTCGGTAATTTTGATAGACTTAACATAGGTTATCAGTCGTTAGCAAATCATCATAAACAACTCTAAGAATTAAGCTTTAGAAGTAATGAGAAATGCCAATTATTAAAGTTAAGTCTGCAACCACAAACAAGTATCTTTTCATATAAGCAATGACTCAAAAAGCTGCCTTATCTCGATTTGCCATAGCATTTATTGCAGGCTTTGTGTCTGTTTTGCTATTTCACCAAGGTATGTTGGCGCTGCTACATACAGTGAATTTCACGCCTCGCGCCCCCTATTCAACTGCACCTACACAACCATTTGGAATCCCGCAGATTTTGTCAAGTGCCTTCTGGGGAGGGATTTGGGGACTGATTTGGGTAGCGATCGCGCCTCGTTTTCGGCATAATCAAAGCTATTGGTTAGCAGCATTATTATTTGGTGCAATTCTCCCGACGCTAGTGGCTTGGTTTGTAGTTGCACCGCTTAAGGATCAGCCTATCGCTGGCGGCTGGAAACTTGCGGGAATAGTGACAGGTTTATTGGTTAATGGTGCTTGGGGTGTGGGAACTGCTGGGTTACTAAGATTGTTCTCTAGAAGGCAATTGTTCAGCAGTTAGAGTTTTAGCAAATCAACGTAAAAAGTCAATTTATGTTAGAGAGCATTCGCTTTTGGGGGAAAACTTTTCGATTTACTGAAATTATGCAGAAATTGCAGTTCAGATGCCGTGAGGTCGCGCCATTGACCTAATTGTAGGTCACTTAATTGTAAGTGAGCTATTTTGACCCTGACCAGTCGCAAAGTTGGAAACCCTACAGCCGCAGTCATGCGCCGTACTTGGCGATTTTTTCCCTCTGTCAAAGTCATTTCCAGCCAAGCTGTCGGTACATTTTTGCGAAATCTAATCGGTGGAGTGCGTTCAGGTAACTGTGGTTCTTCTGGTAAAAGCCTAACTTCTGCTGGTTGAGTGCGGTAATCTTGAATTTCCACACCTGTTTGCAACCTATTAATAGCATCTACATCTGGAATTCGCTCTACCTGTACCCAGTAAGTACGTTTATGGCCAAAACGCGGATGGGCGAGGCGATGTTGCAATTGTCCATCGTTCGTTAACAGCAGCAATCCTTCACTATCCCAGTCTAAGCGTCCCACAGGATACACATCAGGCACATCAATATAATCTTTTAGAGTGCTATGTGTGGGGGCATCTTTTGTAAACTGGCTGAGAACGCCATAAGGTTTGTAAAAAATAATATATCGGTAATGATTTGTCATTTGTCATTTGTCATTGGGCATTGGGCATTGCTTATTTTCCTTGTCTCCCTCATCTCCATCACACAAGTGTTTAATGGGTAAAATTATCTAAAGATTTGGGCATCCTAATAAAAACAATATAGTGAAGAGTTGATTATGCCAAGTTCCAAAATCTGCCGACGGTCTTTCTTGTTTTTAGGAGGTGCTGTCTTGGCACAAGGATTAACATTGGCGCTCCCGGCAGCTGCTCAAACTGTACAAGTGAAGAGGGGTAAGGTAAATGGTTTCTCTTTTTATCAAACTATTATTGACCTCACTGACCCCAAAACCTTTATTACTATTGGTTTAGCAAATAATGCAACTTTGGCTAATACTAATCAAAAAACTAATGGTGATGAAGAATTTAACAATTTAGTGGCTCGTCATCGTGCGGCTGTCGTTGCTAATGGTACTTTTTTTGCCAAGAATGCCCAGAAAACAGTGATGGGTAACATGGTAGCGGCAGGGAGATTCCTCAAATACAGCCAATGGGAAAATTTTGGTACTACTTTGGGGTTGCGAGTTGGCAATAAACCGGAAATGGTGACAGCACGGGTTGACGGTAAACCGGAATGGAATCAACATTGGTTGTCTATTACCTGTGGGCCTCGATTGTTGAGACAGGGACAAATTTGGCTGAAGCCGGATGTTGAAGGATTTAAAGATCCTGGTGTTTTAGGTACTGGCGCACGAACTGCGATCGGGTTTCCTGCTGATGGTAAAAAGCTATTTTTGATAAATTTCGATAGTGGATTAACTTTACAACAAGAAGCACAAGCGATGAAAGCAATTGGCTGTTACGAAGCGATGAATTTAGATGGTGGTGCATCGAAAGCCTTTGCTGCTAACGGTAAAATTTTAGTCCCTGCCGGACGCCCACTCACTAATGTAATTGTTGTTTATGATGCCAAGAATCCTGCCCCTACTGCTTTACAACAGTCATGGGCAAGGTTTCAGAAAGGCGATCGCCCCATCATACCTGGTGGTTAAAAGCTTTTGATTAGTGATAATACGCAATTAACTATATCAGAAAATACAAAATTAGATAATTAAAGTGAAGTAGTGACACTTAAATAAACAGCCACTATAGTAATGAAATTAACTAAATTTCATATATAGCAGGTTAGCTGAATAATGCTTACAAGTCAGTCAAAAAGCTGAAAAAGCTAAAAAATTAGCGTTTTCAGTTCGGCATAAACTATACCGAAAGTGTCAACTCTCGGCTACTTTGTTCTGCCTTAAAACAGCAATACCCGCAGGTTAATATCTCAAGTTTCTGAAAAATTGATTTAGGTAGGTAGAAGTTATGGCAACTATCAATGGTACTAACGCTAATGACAATCTCTATGGCTTCGGGGGCGGTGACAGTCTCTATGGTTTCGGAGGCGATGATGTCCTGAATATTAGCAATTCTTTGGGGAAAAACCTCTTAGATGGCGGTTCTGAAAACGATCAAATTTATGCTGTAGCTACCACTGGCAACAATACTCTCAAGGGAGGAAGTGGGGATGATTATTTAGATGTTTCTGTTTCTTCTGGGAATAACATCCTCTATGGGGATACAGGAAATGACGAATTTTCGATTCAGGATAGTTTTGGCAAAAATATTGTTTCAGGTGGAACTGGCTCTGATAAATTTTACGCATATAGAGTCAATGGTGCTAACACCTTAGATGGTGGGAATGGCAATGACTCCTTCTATTTGAGTGCCTCATATATCGCTCCCCCTGTTTTAGTAACCCAAATAGTAAATGGGGGTACAGGTTCGGATTATTTGGAAGTTAATTACAGTAGCTATACTGCCAAAGGAATCACCTCGACTTTCAATGCAACCACTAACCAAGGCTCGATTACAAGTGGCACTAATCGAGTTAACTATAAGAATATTGAACGATTCAATATCACTGGTACAGCCTACGCTGACAATATTCGTGGGGGCAATGGCGAAGATGTGCTTAGTGGTGGCACTTCTGGCAATGATACGATTAGTGGGGGTTTAGGTAACGATCGCCTCTATGTTTCCTACTTGTCTGGTAATAAAATTGTGAATGGAGACGATGGTAACGATACCTTTTACGCATACGGAGCCAAGGGTGCTAACACTCTAAATGGGGGGAATGGCGATGACACCTTTTATTTGACCGCCCCAACTACCGCCCCCTCTGTTTTATTGACTCAAACGGTAAATGGGGGTACAGGTTCGGATTCTTTAGAAGTCAATTACAGTAGCTATACTAACCAAGGAATCACCTCAACTTTCAATGCAACCACTAACCAAGGCTCAATTACAAGTGGCACAAATCAAGTTATCTACAAGAATATTCAAGGGCTAAATATCAGTGGTACAGTCTACGCCGACAATATTATCGGGGGTAATAGTAGCGATGTGCTCTTTGGGTATAATGGCAACGATCTCCTGACTGGAGGGAAAGGCAGTGATATTCTGTACGGGGGAGATGGCACTGATACTTTTGCGTTCAATAATTACAATCAAGGCATTGATACTCTCGTTGACTTTGACACGACTGATGAAGTTATTCAGGTATCGGCTACTGGTTTCGGCGGCTCTTTAGCAGTAGGTACACTC
Source organism: Nostoc sp. UIC 10890 (assembly GCF_054786515.1). NCBI lineage: Bacteria > Bacillati > Cyanobacteriota > Cyanophyceae > Nostocales > Nostocaceae > Nostoc > Nostoc sp. UIC 10890. Next base: position 6,590,577 of record NZ_JBSGKF010000001.1, on the reverse strand, counting down.
TCCGCTGGTAAGTTTACCATCGGTTCATCTGCAAGTGCGATCGCTCAACGATTTATTTACGACAATATTACAGGTGCACTGTTCTTTGACCAAGATGGCAGCGCTGGCGCTTTTACTCAGGTACAATTCGCGCAACTCAGCAGTGAAATGTCACTAAAAGCAACTCATTTTGTTGTTGTCTAGTTCTACGCATAAATACCAAAAAATACCAGAAAAACCAACCGCAGAGGCATAGAAAAAACTGAGAAATAAGAGTTTGAGAGAGTTTTTGCGCCTATCCCCTACCTCCTAGAGAATGTTCAAAAGTGTCGCAGTAGTTCGCCAAGGGAACTTGGCTGGTTAAAGGGAAAGGGGTAAAGGTTAAAGGTGTTTTATCCCTTCCCCTTTAACCGAATGGCACTAAAAAAAGATACAGCCCTTGCTCTGGCTGGTTCCCAGCCTCTAGGCTGGGAACCCATTCTGGGAGGCTCTGCCTCCAGTAGCTTGACAAGAGGCAGAGCCTCTTTAAATACATTCCCAGGCTGGAGCCTGGGAACAAGATTACACAAGCCTTTGGGCTTCTCTTAGTGCCATCCCCCTTTAACCTTTCCCCAATCCTCATAAGCGCAAGCAGACCACTAGGCTCGTTGTAGACATCGCTTCTCTCAAGGTCAAGGTATTATGTACTCGAACACCGTGCAGCATAAAACCTGAGGTTTTGCATGAAAGTAGCAGTTTTCAGTACAAAAGCCTACGATCGGCAGTTTTTGTCAGCTGCAAATTCTCCCATCCAACACGAGTTAGTGTTTTTTGAACCCCGTTTAAATCGGGATACGGCTATCCTTGCTGCCGGATTTCCGGCGGTTTGCGTATTTGTGCATGATCAGGTTGATGCCCCAACTTTAGAGCTTCTCGCCTCACGAGGAACTCGCCTGGTTGTCCTTCGCTGTGCAGGGTTTAACAATGTAGACTTACAAGCCGCAGCAGATTTAGGAATTACAGTTGTGCGTGTTCCCGCCTATTCACCTTATGGAGTAGCAGAACATGCCGTAGGATTGATTTTGAGCTTAAATCGCAAAATTCATCGTGCCTATAACCGTGTCCGAGAAGGCAATTTTTCCCTAGATGGACTGTTGGGATTTAATTTGCATGAACGCACAGTGGGAATTGTTGGCACCGGCAAAATCGGTCTGATTTTAGGACAGATTATGAAGGGGTTCGGCTGTCACCTACTTGCCTATGACGTTTATCGCAATCCCGAATTGGAGGCGCTAGGTGGAAAGTATGTAGAACTACCTGAGCTATTTGCCAACTCCGATATTATCTCCCTACATTGCCCCCTAACTCCCGAAACCCATCACTTGATTAACACTGAGGCTATAGAAAAGATTAAGCCAGGTGTGATGCTAATTAATACTAGCCGAGGAGCGCTGATTGATACCCAAGCCGTGATTGAGGGATTGAAGTCTGGTAAAATTGGCTATCTTGGTGTAGATGTCTACGAACAAGAATCAGAATTGTTCTTTGAGGATTTGTCTGGGGAAATTATTCAAGATGATATTTTCCAACGTCTGACAACGTTCCCCAATGTACTCATTACCGGACATCAAGCCTTTTTTACCGCAGAAGCTCTCTACAATATTGCAGAAACAACTTTTGCTAATATTACCGATGTTGAACAAGGTCGTTCTTGTGCAAATGAAATTCGCGCCTAAACCTTTAGCAATCTAAAATCTCAAATCCAAAATCCAAAATTGTGTTACCTCATAAATTGTTAACACCTTTGCTCCCAGATATAACCAAAGTGATACACTACATCCATGCTAGGGGTGCCTACATAACCAGGCTGAGATCACACCCTTAACACCTGAGTCTGGGTAATACCAGCGGAGGGAAGCTGTTTATCGAGGAATTACAATATGCGGACAGAATGGGTTGCTAAACGACGTGGGCAGAGTAATGTATCTCAAATGCACTACGCCCGCCAAGGTGTTATCACCGAAGAAATGCACTACGTCGCCCAGCGGGAAAATCTCCCTGCTGATCTCATTCGTGAGGAAGTAGCGCGGGGGCGAATGATTATCCCCGCTAATATTAATCACACTAACCTAGAGCCGATGGCTATTGGCATCGCCTCCAAATGTAAGGTAAATGCTAATATCGGCGCTTCTCCCAACTCTTCTAATCTTCAAGAAGAAGTGGATAAGCTAAACTTGGCGGTGAAATACGGTGCTGACACCGTAATGGATTTGTCCACAGGCGGCGGTAATTTAGATGAAATTCGCACCGCTATTATCAAAGCTTCACCTGTTCCCATTGGTACGGTGCCAGTATATCAAGCTTTAGAAAGCGTTCATGGCACAATCGAGAACCTGACTGCTGATGATTTTCTCCATATCATCGAAAAGCACGCCCAGCAGGGGGTAGATTATCAAACTATCCATGCAGGGATTTTGATTGAGCATTTGCCTTTGGTGAGAAACCGGATCACTGGTATTGTCTCTCGCGGCGGCGGTATTTTGGCGCGGTGGATGCTACATCACCACAAACAAAACCCGCTTTACACTCACTTCCAAGACATTATTGAGATTTTCAAAAAATATGATGTCTCCTTCAGTTTGGGAGATTCCCTGCGTCCCGGCTGTACCCATGATGCCTCAGATGAAGCACAATTAGCTGAATTGAAAACCCTGGGACAGCTAACTCGCAAAGCCTGGGAAGATGATGTACAGGTGATGGTGGAAGGGCCTGGACACGTGCCAATGGATCAAATTGAGTTCAATGTCCGTAAGCAGATGGAAGAGTGTTCTGAAGCACCTTTCTATGTGTTGGGGCCATTGGTAACAGACATTGCTCCCGGTTATGACCACATCACTTCAGCCATTGGAGCAGCGATGGCTGGATGGTACGGTACTGCAATGCTGTGCTATGTAACACCTAAAGAACATTTGGGTCTGCCAAATGCTGAAGATGTTCGGAATGGGTTAATTGCCTATAAAATAGCGGCTCATGCGGCTGATATTGCCAGACATCGCCCTGGTGCAAGGGATAGAGATGATGAACTTTCCAAGGCGCGTTACAACTTCGATTGGAACCGTCAGTTTGAATTATCACTCGACCCAGAAAGAGCTAAGGAATATCACGATGAAACTCTGCCAGCAGATATTTATAAAACTGCTGAGTTTTGTTCGATGTGTGGGCCTAAGTTCTGCCCAATGCAAACTAAAGTTGATGCTGATGCGCTGACAGAATTAGAGAAGTTCTTGGCGAAAGAGGCTGTGACTCAAAGCTAATAGACACAGCAGGGAATGGCATTAAGATAAGGCCAAAGTCTTGTGTTGCCTCGTTCCCAGCCTCCAGGCTGGGAATGTATTCCGAGAGGCTGCTGCCTCTGGTCAAGCCACTAGAGGCGGAGCCTCTCAGAAGCGGTTCCCAGCCTGGAGGCTAGGAACCAGCCAGGGCAATGGTTGTGTCTTAACTTAGTGCCATTCGACACAGCAGGGGCGATTCATAAATTGCCTCTACATGGCGTAAAGAAGACAGGAGGATAATATTCGTCCCAATACTGCTTGGGTAAAGCATTTTAAACTCGGAATTGGGTTTGGGGTAAAGGTTAAAGGGTAAAGGTTAAAGGTTTTTTCTTTCCCCTTACCCCAAACCCAATTCCCTAAAACCCGACAAGTATTGATATTCGTCCTGCCGTCTGCCTCTCTTCTTAAAATCCAATTTCAATGGTTAAGCTGCGAATTTTTCCTGTGTCTGCGTTAGCTTTATCTGCAACTTCAAGAGTCCAGGTTCCTTGGGGACTTTTACCTTTAAAGGCAGCAAGTTTAGGGGTGTTTACCTCGTCATAAGTTGTTTTGATATTATCTGTAGCTCCGCCCTGGCGATCGTGCAAAATTATGGGAAGTATGCCTATTTGTACTGGGGGAAGGAGAGTAACTACAAGATCCCCAATATAAGTATGCTCAATGTCTACATTAACTTTGATGGATTTCAGCAGGCTGGTATTAGCGATCGCTAACGACAATGTTGATACTTGCAAATCGTTAATTGGGATATCTTGGACTGCTTGGAATCTGCTAATAGGTGATGTTTGAGGCGGCTTGGCCAATTCTACGGCTTTGAGGGCATTGATTCGACCGTAACCGTAGAAGGGACTGCGACCACTGGCATCATATTTACCTCCGGCTGAATCAATGCGATCGCAGGAGCGTTTAATAATATCTCGTACTTCATCCCAACGCAGATTTGGATTTCTGGCAATAATCAAGGCTGCTACACCGGCTGCACCTGGACAAGCACTGGAAGTTCCACCGAATTCGTTCGTGTAGTTGCCTCCGGCGTCACCCAGATTTTGATTACCCGAATTATAACCAAGTACACCAGAGCGATCGGCTGTCCAAATTCCAGGGGTTTGGGAACTGTCACCGTTGTTGCTAGGGAAGGTACACCAGACCGCTTTACCAAAGTCACTATAAGCGCTTCTTGTGCCGTAGTCGTTACAAGCTGCTACAGCAATTACCTTTTGGTAGCTGGCGTAGCCGTCGTTATCCACGCTTTCGTTACCATTGCCAGCCGCGAATAAAATTACACATCCTTTGCCGTTGCGTCCTTTATTGATTGCAAAGTCTATAGCAAGTCTTGTGGAATCAGGCAGAGGTACTTTTTGATTGTGTACAGGATCGTTTGGCTCAAACCAAGTACCATCTGATGGCCCCCAACTACAAGAAATAACATCAGCACCATTTTGAGCCGCCCAAATAAACGCATCTGCTTCATCCTGTGACCCCAGCGCCGAAGCTAAACGAATCGGCATCAGTTTTGCACCTGGCGCTACACCAGATGCACCAAAGTTGCCGTTTCCACAAGCTACTCCGGCACAAGCTGTCCCGTGATTATTGTCGTTTCCCGGTCTGGGATTGTTCGTTTTACGTGTGACATCACGCGGAGCAACAATCTTGCCAGAGGAACGGAACTCTTCATGATCAAGATCCACACCGTCATCGACAATTGCAATAATCGTCCCAGTGCCATCGCTTAACTTCCAAGCGGCCTCAACATTGGCATGGGCGTTAATCACTTTTCCGTTAATTGTTGTTTGTTTTAAATGCCACTGCTGCGGAAAAACCTGACGTTGGCGTGATTCACGCACTAGTTCAGGATGGCACAGTTCCACTAATTCTTCATTCAGAAGTCTCTCGGCGATGTCAAAGACGGCTATACCAGTATTGGCAGGTGCATTGACAAAGTAAGCATTTCGTGCATATTCAAGCTGACGTTTAATTGTTAAACCGTAACGTCCTAATATCTCTTGGCAAACTCTTGACTCTTCTTCGTTATCGAATTTAACGAAGAGGTTTTCGGTGTAAATTACAGGTTGTTTGGATACTGGATCAATCAGGACACGTCCGGCAAATTGGACTTCAGACTCGTTGTTGAGAATTTCACGGGCGCGATCGCGCAAAGCTACACCCTGATTCGGAACTTTCGCTTGCAGAATTTCTACACCCGCTTGGCGAAACCGCGTTGTTAACTCAAATTGATTGAGGATGCTACGAGCGACAGGTGAGACAGGTGCAACTTCAAAGGATCTTGCACCGATAAGAGTGCTGCGGCTTTCGGTACGCACTACAACGTGTTCGTTACTGATAGCAAGTTCATACTGTTGGCCATTCTGTCCACCATAGCGAACCTGAACCATAGTTTAATCTCCTGGGATATTTGTGTTGAAAATTAGGCATTGGGAAACCGTATTATGCACTACTTTTAAAGCTTGCTGTATAGATAATGAGCTTACATTTAGTTTATGGATGCTTCTTATTTCATGTGTTATATGTGTATTACGGCATCGAAAAGACACAGCTTAAATAGAATTTAATCTCTCTAAGTTCATACAAGCCTTCGATTCGTTTTTCCCGAAAAGAGGGGATTCAAAGTTAGGTTGCTTTAAGAATCTTCATCATCAGGGAAAGCTATGTATCCCAATAAAAGATTTGTATTCGCTACCACTGAAAACGCTATAACATCATTAGAACTTAAGAAAGATGTTTTATTTTCCGGCTGAGTCTTTTCTACAGGTGTACTCTCTACCCCTGACTGCTGAAGTGAGATTTCAAAACGACTATTTTTCTGAATATCCACAACAAATTCGGGTTGGCAGCAATCGCACTGCTGTATCCTACATTCGTAAGCCTGGGTACTATGCAATACATTACAATCAACCCAGCACCGTGCCATCAGGAGCAATTTTACAACTTAACGACGGTGCAATTGCAGTTTTTCCAGGCGAACCCAATCAATCAGAGTCGGGTAAACTGAGTCCGATTTACACAATACTACCCAATGGTTCCCTAGCAGTACCAACTGGACTGGTTTTCATCCGTTTTGCTGAAGGTGTTGATGTGGATTCGCAGCGCGAGGTAATTAATCGAGCGGGTTACGAAGTAGCGCAAACCCTTTCTTATGCGCCTCACACGGCTTGGTTACGTGCCCAATCTGGTAATATTGCTGATGCGATCGCTAGGATTCCTCAGTTAGAAGCAATTCCTAATGTTGAGAATGTTGAACCTCAAATGCTTATGGAAAGAGGTTTGAGATAGATTATTAAGGCATTTTCACGTTCTTAGTTAACGGTAATATAAGTACCATACTTCCCTATGCCTAAATCTTTTTTGTTTGAATGACTAGATTTATCCATGACCAATTTGCCAAAGACTATTTGGAAGAATTACTAAAACCTTATGGAGAAGTGCAAGGTTCTAGCCGTGTGGCGGGAGAAGTTCGAGAAATCGATGTTTTATTTTCTCCTTTAAGCAAACCAAGCACAAATTTAGAAACGCTAGGATTATTAGGGAGATTTGCAGCTACAGCAGCCATTTTTGAACCCTTCCGCAATGCTGCATCACAAGAAGAAATTTGTGATTGCCTGTTAAAATTATTAGAAGTAAGGGGTAAATTACAACGTCAAGCAAATCGAAATAAAACTTCTATTGCAGAATTAGAACTTCCCAAATTGTGGATACTCACCCCAACAGCATCTACAACACTGTTGTCAGGATTCGGTGCTACTCAAAAGCCAGACTGGCTAGCAGGAGTGCATTTTAGTGCAGAGTATTTGCGAACTGCGATCGTTGCGATTCACCAGTTACCGCGCACCCAAGAAACTCTGTGGTTAAGGATTTTAGGTCGAGGAACAGTACAAAAACAAGCAATAGATGAATTAGAAGTATTACCATCAAATCATCCATTTCGCAGAGCAACGCTAGAATTACTTTATAATTTGCGACAAAACTTGCAAGTTAATCAAAATTCAGAAGAAGATGATCGGGAGTTAATTATGCGGTTACAACCACTTTATCAACAAGACCGTGAACAAGCTGTACAACAAGGTGAACAACGTTTAATTATACGTCTATTAAATCGGCGTATTGGTGAGATTGATTCATCTAGTATTGAGCGAGTTCAAGGATTATCTATTGAACAATTGGAGATGTTAGGAGAAGCTTTGTTAGACTTCTCAGCTAGTTCTGATTTAGAAGTTTGGTTAAATCAACAAACTGAATAAATCTAATCTGTAAAATTAACCAGATTTTCGAGACGCGATAAATCGCCGTCTCTACAAGTGTTTTGGTTTTATCTGAACTGTATTGAATACTAACCAAAACTTTGAACAACGTACATATCATTTCCTGTATCGCCGACTAAAAGCAAGCTACTGTCATCACTTTCTAAATTTTGACTGCCAGCAATACCTGTTTGCAGAACTTTAATTATTCTTTGGGGAGTGAAAGATTCCAATTCTACAAATTTTCCAGATTCTAACCATGATAATTCTTCAGCAGATAAGCTTTGACGAATTTCTTCAGGTAATTGTTTAGCTGCTTGCGCCGACTCTGGAGAGGATTGAATGAACATTCCGCGTTTAGTAGCGATAATTTGACGTGGTGTTAGTCCGATATCAATAATCACAATCTCACTATTGAGAAACCAATTAGCGTTGGTTCTCAAATTATGAACTAAAGCAATTCCTCGTGGATTGCAATCATGTACTGCATAGACTTTTAAATCGGGATTGCGGCGCAGCATTTGCATTGTGGTGTCAAAAATGCTTTGGGGATATCCAGTAATGCTGAGGATTGCACAGTTATTTTCAAAGTGAAAATTATTAGCAATTAATAGTTGAGCAATACTAGAACTATCACAAACGACTAATCTATCAAAACTGTAAGCCGTTACATCAGGATTAACCGTGGCTGGTGTATTTTCCTGCTTTGGTGAAGGAAGAATTTTGAGAATTGAACCATTGATTTGCTGCCAACGGTTTAGCCAATCGTTAATCTGAGATTGTGAAATTAAAAAGTCTTGTGTTAATAATTTAATTCGCCCTAGCTGTCGAGTTCCTAAATATATAGACAGCATTCCCATAACAACAAAAATAACAAAGAGGCGGAATGAGTTTGAGACGAGACTGAGTAAAATTCCTATGGCAAGAATAATTCCTCCTATGATTTGTAAATTCCTTGCATACTGTTTGCGACTTACAAGATTGAGTTTAGTTGATTTGCTACTTTCATGAAAAAAAATAATAACTACCAGATTTCCTATTAGTGGTAAAAAAATCGTTATTGATGTAAGCAAGTTAAAAAATATAAAAGGAAATAGCCAGCCGAATCGTGAAATTGACTTTGAGTTTTTTCTGAACCGATTATCTAGAAAATAAAGCAGTTGCTTGGGTGTAAAAAATAAAGTGTTATTTGCAGAAATATCAGCGATCGCCTTTGCGAAAAAAGGATCAGTAATCTGAACATTACTCATACTAGTCGGTTCAAAGGCAAAGGGATGATTGCATTTTATACACCGACCTTGGTTAGCTGTCCGGTCTTTGAGTTTATTGTCAGTTCCGCAGTTAATACATTTCATAATGGTTGTTGGATGTTAGTTATTAATTGTTAGTCAAGACGATTTAAATCGGGCTTGATCCCCCCTTAAAAAGCTACGGTGTATACACAAGTCTGAAGTAGTTTACTCACTTGGTTTATGCGTCAGTTTTACCCCACCCTAACCCTCCCCTTGCAAAGGGGAGGGAACAAGATTTTCCGGTTTTCCTCCTTTACAAGGGGGGATTAAGGGGGGTAATTCAACTTGTGTATATACGGTAGCCTTAAAAAGGGGGGAACTATCAAGCATCTGATTTGTGAGCAAAACACTGTAGTCTTCCCGCTTGCGAATCAAGCGATGTGTGCCATTTTCTAGCAAAACTTCCGCAGGTTTGGGACGGTGTAAAAAGTGAGACGACATGGCATAACCATAAGCACCGACATCTAAAATGGCAACGATATCACCAATTTCTAGCGCTGGAAGTTGGCAATTTTTCCCCAGATAATCTCGTGAATATGTGGTGTTACCACAAATATCAGTTGTGAATGGATTGTCTGCTTGCTTCCAAGTGATAATTTCTCGGTAGCCGCCGTGTACTGATGGTACTGAAAGATTTGCAACAGTGGTATCAACTCCAACAATCTGTTTTTCTCCTTGCCATTTCACAGAAACAACTTGAGCAAGCAAAGTTGCACATCCTGCGATCGCACTTCGTCCCGGTTCAATTACCAAATCAATTTCCCGCCCTAACCGAGTAATTCTCTCGGTTAATTCAGCCCCAAATATTTCCCAGTCAAAGGCTGCTTTGTTGTGATGATAAGGGTAGCCAAAGCCGCCACCAAAATCTAGATATTCCCAGTCTGGTAACTGTTGGGCTGTAGCGATGACTGTATCAATCACCTGGGTGAATGCAACTGTAGCGTTAGTTCCCGTTCCTCGATAGAAGTGTAAACCACTCAGCTTTAATCCAAACTCAGCAGTTAAAGCGATCGCATCACCAAATTCTTCTGGACGTACACCAATGCGGCTATCTCCGGTAATTTCCGGCAAATTGAGGCGTAAACCCAGACGAATATTTTTCTCTTTGCGTCTAACTTCGCAGCACAATTGCAATTGAGCAAGACTATCCAGATTGAGAGTTGTAACTCCCCAATTCAAGACTTGTAGCATCTCAGCTTGATTCAAATTACTACCGCTATAAACAATCTCACTAGGATCAAAACCAGCTTGCAATCCCAGATAAATATCTCCTGGGGTATTGGCGTGAAGTCCCCACCCAAAAGAGCGAAAAATTTTTAACAGCGCAATGTTGCCATTAGTAACGCTAGCAAAGCGAAATTGCGTGCGCGGATAACTGACTGCTTTAGTAATCCGCTTAATAGTTTCGCCCAAGCGATCGCCATGATAAACATAAAGCGGAGAACCGTAGTTATTCAGTAACTCTTGAGCAAGTTCTTTAGAGAATGGGAGATTAGGACGATTTTGAGTCAAATTATTTGATATCATTTACCAAAAATACTGATACAGTAAATTACGAATTACGAATTACGAATTACGAATTATTTTGTAGTTTCTCCATAGCCAACGATGTAACCAAAAGGGATGATCCCAAGATTGTTTACTCTGTTTTTCATTTAAAACGTGCGATCGCCAAAGTTGCCACATAATTAGTAACCAGAGTGTTTCACCAATTCGACGCCCTTGAATAGCTGCTCCTAATTTGCCTTCAACGATTTGTGCCGCAATGTGAGGATAAAAATGATTGTGAGTGCGAAGTATTTCTGGATTGAGCCAGATACCCAGTTGATGCCAAAAATCATTTAAACACCAAGAAGTTAAAGGAACCCCCATACCCCGCTTTTGTCGCCAGACAATTTCGGGCGGAAGCCAATTTTCTACAGCGCGTTTGAGGATATATTTTTCACAAGCTCCTTGTAAACAGAGTTCTCCAGATAGGCGGAATGTCCACTCAGCTAAAGGTAAGTCACAAAAAGGCGATCGCACCCATAACCCATGAGCAAACCCCAATGCAGTCGCACGGGGATGGATATTCTGCGCTCCTTTGAGCATCAAACTAGCACGGCGGAGGCGATGCAGCAAAGATGGACATTCATTGCGATCTAAAGCCGCCAATAGCCAATCTTCGGGATGCAAATTTTGGATCTGTGCATAGATATCTGGCTGATAAACTTGAGATTCGTATCCCCCAAGACGGTGAAAAGTGCGGAGATATTGCTGGATAAAAGTTTCCTCTCCGGCGGGATTTTCTGCTTGATAAACACCTGCGGCTATTAAAGGTTTATTCGTCCAACCAGCAAATAATTGATCTCCACCTTCGCCATTAAAAATTACCTGAGTTTCCTGACTCGCCCTCTGAGATAGAAGATACAACGGCACACACACACCATCTCCAAAGGGTAAATCTAATGCTTTTACAGTCGGAATTAGGGCATTTTTGATTGAATTTGGGTTTGCTGCAACTTTAATCAACGGAATTTTGAGAAACTGGGCGACTTGTTCAGAATATTCATACTCTGAAATCCCTGCATCACCAAAATCTAAAGTATAGGCGCGGACTTTCACCCCTGCTTGTACCAGCAGCGCCGCCACCACTGACGAATCGAGTCCGCCAGAGAGAAACACCCCAACAGGCTCATCTTTTAAATCGGCAATCTGTCGCTCAATTGAGTCTTTCAGGAGAGTTTGCAATTCGGTAATTGCCGTAGCTTCATCTGTTAACTGTTCTGGTGCTTCCCGCCATGAGTGGATGTTTTTAGATTCAGGTGTTTGCAGAATACCTGATTGGCGATCGCTCTGCCAAATTAATTCAGTTCCCGCCGTCACTGCAAATACTCCATTAACAGGAGTGAAGGGTGTGGGAACGTAGGAAAAACAGCTATACCCATATAACCCCGGAATGCTAACTTCTGAATGTTGCAAAATCGGTAAAAGTAGTTGCAGTTGGGATGCAAACCAGATCACTTGTCCTTGCTGAGTCCAATACAAAGGCACTTTTCCAAAAGGTTCTCTTCCCAAAATTAGGCAGTTGTTTTCCTGGAGACTTACCCAAGCATCGGGTGAACTAGATAATCCTGATGCGGAGATGGCAGCAATCTGATTTTTTAGCGCTGGGGAATTTCCATCAATTCCTATATGAACAATATTGCAAATGGGAAAAGGATAATTTTCTTGTAGAGAGAAATAATTTTTCTGACCTAACCCCCTAACCCCCTTCCCTGCGAGGGAAGGGGGAAAAGTCAAAGCCTCTCCCCTACAAGGGGAGAGGTTTGGAGAGAGGTTTTCCACAACACTATTTAACAGCGCTTCTAACTCGTATTGAGCGCCGTAACCCCAATAACCAAGAAAGTGATGCGGGATACCCATCTAAACTATTTAACTTCAAAAGTTTCATCACTAATCTGCCGGCCTTCTAGGAACATCTGCACCTGCCAATTGCCAACAGTTGCAGCCGAATTAATAGTGTAGCGACACTGGGTATCCCAGACAGACGTATTAATCTCGCGGGTTTGATAGTTGTTTTGCTTGACAATTTGACCGCTTGGATCAATCCAATTACAAGAGAGAGCCAGCTTTTTCCCCAAGGGTGCATCCTTTAAGGTGACACGATACAACACTTCTGGATTGGTTTGGCGAGAAATTGTCTTTAAGTCACCGCCATTATCTTGTGTCAAAGTGATGCGGTCTTGTTGGGTAGAAACACGGGAAAGTGTAGAACTTTGCTGCTGCATGAAAAATATTGTAGATGCAATGACAACCACTACAACTGCCACAACTCCAGAGGTAATCCATCGATTCCGGCGTTGCTGTACTTCTAGTGCTTGGCGGCGATTTAACTGAATCAGCGCTTCATCTAGTAACTCTGGCGGTAAATTCAACTCCTGTAAAATTTCTCTCACCTGCTGTTGGTCTAGTTCCGCTTCTCGACGCAATTGCAGACCTTCTACTTCTGTAACTATTTGTGATAATTGCTCTTGAGTCAATCGCTGCGTCATAGCTTAACTCCTGTTGAAAAATTTGATTGCGATCGCTAAATCTCATTTTTGTAGGTACATCATAAGCTACAAAATAGAGTTATTGCTTTTCGGATTCTTTCTGAGATATCTCTGTAAACCCAGACGCAATGAATCGCGTCTCTACTCCTCACTCTTGTACAGACGCGATTCATCGCGTCTCTCTTAATCGATTCATCGCGTCTCTCCTAATTCCTAATTCCTAACTCAGCACTCATTATGACTCAAGAACAAAAAACCGCTATTGAAGGTATCTATGAAGTCTGTATCGGTATCCCGGAGCCAATTTCTGCAATTCAGTATTGGGAGCAATTTGGCTATCGCATTGGTGAAGTGGGTGAAATAACCGCAGATATAGCCCATCAATTATATGGGGTGAATTCGTCTTTACGTTCAATCCGCCTCTATCACCAAAATGCAGATCATGGTTTAATTCGGCTGATGGTTTGGCAAAATCCCACAAATGAAGGTTTGGGAACAGCGTCAATGAAAATTAAGGGAAATCGCTGGGCAACAAGTTTAACGACAGATATTTTAAGTATTTTAAATCATATAGAAGATGCAAAGGCAGCAGGTTTACCTATTAGGTACTCTAGCCCTTATTGGGAAGTGATCTACAACAAAGAGAGAAAAAGCCGTCCTTTTATTGAGCCAGCAGTTGGTGTGCGAGAAATGCTGCTACTGCAACCCTTATCTCGACAGGTTTTGTTTCAACGGTTTGGCTATACGCTACCGCATTACGGACAAGTTAACCAGAATGCGCCTCTCAAGACTAGTCAGTTTACCCATATAGGAATCATCGTTCAAGATGACAGTAAAGAAACCCTGAAGTTTTATGAAGAAGTTTTGGGTTTGCTGCGTGTGCGGGATGATGTCGAAACTAGCTATGAATCTTCGCCAGCAGGTAAAGATATTTTTGACCTTAACCCTGGTGAAAAGTTTATTGTTACTACCTTTGATGATCCTCGTTCTTCTAAGTTTGATTTGATGGCTACACGTAGTGGTAGGCTTTACATCGTTCGATTCCCAGAAGAAATTAATTTAGAATCGCGCTTTGAGGCAGCCCAACCAGGTAGTTTAGGTATGTCTTTATATACTTATCGGGTTAAGGGAATACAGGAATATTGCGATCGCATTAAGTCGAGTACTGTACAAAAAGTTACAGAGATTACTACTAATGAATTTGGCGAGACAAGTTTCTCCTTCATTGCACCAGATGGCTACTTCTGGACTTTGCTAGAAGGTAATTAACTAGTGGTAGAAGGAGGTGAGGGGGACAAGAGGGGCAACCAATGGCCAATCCCCCATGCCCAATGCCCAATACCTAATACCATTAATTTAACTTTCTTTATTTCCACCAATAGCTAGTTGTTTTTTGCTATGTTTCAACTGTTTCCAAAGTACCTGAATTTGCTGGTAAGCCTGTTCCTGAGACAGTTTACCCCCTGTTTCTAGGCAAGCGATGTAACTAATTTTTTGGGCAAATTCTTGGAGGTTGGCATTAAACATTAAGTTCTCTGGCTGGAATTTACCATAATACCGACTACGAGGATAAAGAAAGCTATTTTTATCTTGTTCATTAGGTTGTGTCATAAGTTTGACCTCTGTAATTCTTATTTAATTTATAAATTAAAATTTTTCTCTTTGTTGTCTATACACAGCAGGAAATTCAAATTCCTGAAGAAGTGAATATTTTGGTTAAACCTTAGGATAAGGCACGGGGAAAGGTAATTAACTGTGGAAAACACTGAAATTAGAAAGCCAGAGGGTATTTTAAGTAAGTAGAATTCCCTTTTGCTTGCTGAATCTACCGAAATGAGAAAGCAATTAAGGGTTTTGAGAAAGCAATATGCCTTTTTGCTTGCTGAATCTACCGAAATGAGAAAGCAATCAAGGGTTTTGAGAAAGCAATATGCCTTTTTGCTTGCTGAATCTACCGAAATGAGAAAGCAATCAAGGGTTTTAAGAAAGCAATATGCCTTTTTGCTTGCTGAATCTACTGAAATGAGAAAGCAATCAAGGGTTTTGAGAGGTTGTTTGAAAAGTCGCAAAGTATACTAGAAACCCCACTTCCATTCCTCTCCCCGAAACGGCTACGGTGTACACACAAGTCCTAAAAACCTAGCTTGATAAGACTTTCCTCGTTCCCAGTCTCCGACTGGGAATGCATTCATTGAGTCTCTGACTCAATGCCAGATTGGAGGCAGAGCCTCCACGAGGAGCATTCCCATGTAGAACATGGGAACGAGATCAAAACGAGGTAAACGAGATAAACGAGAGAAGAATGGAAAATCAAGCTTTTTTCGACTTGTGTGTACACCGTAGCCCCGAAACGGAGAGAGGCTTTGAAACCCCCATTCCCTTGTAGGGAAGGGGGGCTAGGGGGGTTAGGTTTCTGAGGCTTAGAAGTTACCAAAAATACTTTTCAAACATCCTTTTAGGGTTGATAGCGAAGGCTAAAGTAAAAACCATCATCCTGAGCGTTATTACCGCGATCGCTCAGATCGATAAATGGAAATCCATAATCAAGCCGCAAAAAGAGATTATCAATTCCCATTGCCTGATTCCATAATAATCCTAAGCCTGCACCCACCAGAAAAGTCTGATCGGGTAGCTGGTTGGGATTATTAGACTTATTCCAGACGGCTCCCATGTCCAGAAATGGCGCAAGTTGAATTGTGGATATTCCAGATTCGTTGCGCTGCACTGTGATCCGATCTTCGATCGCTACTCGAAATCCATTATCCCCAGAACGAATATTTTGGCGATATCCCCTGACTGACTGTCCACCGCCAATAACGAATTGCTGTGAAGGTAAAAGGCTATCTGGTGTTAGCTGCAAGTCTGCTTGGATTAGCAATAGATGATCGTTGCTGAGTTGCTGCACGCGCTGGACTTGTCCCAACCAACTGAAAAAGCGACCATCGGGTATGGGGTCATTGTTGATAGTTGCATCTAATATATCTATGCCAAAATTAAATTGCGATCGCAAAAACCAGGCTCCTTGAGGTTCGCGCTTGATATAATCTTGACCAAATTTAATTACACTGGTGCGGCTCACGCCATTGGCATCAGGCCCAATACCAAAGGGGGTTGCAAGATTATCAAAAAGGAAAGTTTGACCATCTTGGTAGGTAAATCCTAAAGATAGGGCAAATTCTTCTCTGGGCGATCGCATCAATGGTTGGCGATAATTGATTTCATAAAGATCCTGATTTGCCCGAATACCAAGCGCATCAAAGGGTGGCTCAGTGATTTCGTTGCGATTAAATGCCGCTCTAATCTGCACTTTGCCGTTCATGGCGTTCACGGGAACTTGATAACTAAAATCAAAGGCATCGGAACCACCAGAGAGGGTGTGGTAATATGAGCCTGCTAACTCATCTCCCATACCGGTTAAATTGCGCGATCGCAATTCAACACCCAATCTTTCCGCTCCAATGCTGGGAGGCGAATAATTATCTACACCCAAGCTACCAATTAAAGATTGTGCCTCTTCAACTCTGACAATGAGAATACTTTGACCAACCTTACCTGTTGGACGCAGACGTGCTTCCACATTTGTAAATAAGGGATCAAGTCGCAACAGTTTTAATTGTTCTTCGAGCTTACCAGTATTGAGAGGAGTACCAGCACCTAGTTGAATGCGACTCCGAATATAAGAAGGGTTTAATCGCTGTGTCCCTTCGATGTCAATCTCTGTCAAACGCCCTTCAATTACCCGAATTACTACAACACCGTCGGCGGTACTAGATTGTTGAATGTCTGGAACCGCTCTGGAATTTATATAGCCTTTATTTAGATAAAGCTGGGTAATAGCATCTGCGGCTTGTCTGATTTCTTCTAAAGTCAAGTCCCGTTCTTCAAACGGTTTCACAACTGGATTAAAATCAGTTTCGTTAAATACTGTGCTATCTACAACCTGGATTTTGCGAACCCGAATGCGTTGTGGTGTTTCTGGTTGATTCGGGACACTTATCGGGGAAGGTTCTGTTTCCTGTACGATTTGTAACTTAGGCTGACTGCTATTTTGAGCCGAGTCTGGTGTAAAGTTATTTGCTGTAGCTCTCAGTCCATTTACAGTGAAAATCCAGACCGCAGGTAGAATTAGCAAGCCACACTGAAAACTGAAACTGTGCTTATTCCATTTAGTATTTGCCAGACTCCGCCAATTGTCTAACTGATGAGAGAGATAGACAATTCTTTGCTGAGTCATTGCTTTCGGCTTAACACTAGTTTCTGTTTCTTTTCTCATTTCTCCTCAGTGGTGCACCTTATCTAAGGACTGGGCTGATTTTGGTTTTTGAGTATGCTATCGGTGCATGAGTATTTCAATATCATATTTTTGATATTCAGATTTCAAAAGATTTGTAACTAAAACTATAATTAATAACAATTTTTTCTCAGTGATACTCCTTAGCATTATATTGTGGTGATAGGTAGAAAACTTGGAAATACTTCGATGTCACCACTGATATCCATTGTCATCGTCAATTACAACCGGGAAGCTTACCTTGAAGAAGCGATCGCCAGTGTCTTATCGCAGACATGGCAAGATTTTGAGCTACTAATTTGGGATGATGGCTCTACAGATGGATCAGTGGCGATCGCTCACGCGTATGCTCAACAAGATGGACGAGTGCGGGTAATCCAAGCACACCATCAAGGAGTTGCTGCGGCTTGTAAGGCAGCAATCAGCCAAACTAGCGGCACTTACATCGGTATACTTGACAGTGATGATATCCTAGCCTCTACCGCCCTTGCTCAAACCGCTACAGTCTTGAACTGCCATCCAGAAACAGGATTTGTTTACACCGACTACTTAAATATTGATGAAAAGGGCATTGTCATCGACTACGGTCATCGCTGTAGTCTTGCCTACTCCCCAGAAAATCTTTTGGTGAACTTCATGACGTTTCACTTCCGTCTGATGCGGCGGTCGGTTTACGACCAGGTAGGAGGTGTTAACGAATCATTCTCAGGCTGTGCCTATGATTATGACCTATGTCTGCGACTTTCAGAAGTAGCCCAAGTACGCCGAGTCAAAGAGCCACTTTATTTCTACCGAAATCATTCTCAAAGCATCTCTGTTACTAGAAAAATAGAACAAATCCTCTCTTCTAAGCGAGCGATCGCACAAGCACTTTGGCGGCGCGGATTAGCAGATAAGTTACAAATCGATGTAGAATTGCCCGCAGGTCGCTTCATATTACGGCGCAAAAAACCTCTACTACATAACATCGCCGCTTCAGTGTTAGCTATTGTGCCTCTGGTGAGTGCCATAAGTCCTGGATTAGTCCAAGCACAACAAATTGTCCCTGCTGTCGATGGTACAAACACAATTGTTACACCTGATGGCAATCGCCTTGATATCACCGGTGGTACAACTTCTCCTGATGGTGTTAACCTCTTCCACAGCTTTCAACAATTTGGAATTTCACCAGAACAAATCGCCAACTTCCAAGCTAGTCCGGCGCTGCAAAATATTCTTGGTCGAATTACAGGTGGGAACGCCTCGGTTATCAATGGCTTAATTCAGGTAACAGGTGGCAATCCTAACCTCTTCTTGATGAATCCAGCCGGATTTATTTTTGGAACAAACGCCAGTTTAAATGTGCCTGGTGCTTTCACGGTGACAACAGCCAACGGCATTGGTTTTGGCAGCAGTTGGTTCAACGCTATCGGTATTAATGATTACACTGCTTTAGTTGGAAATCCCAACGGATTTGCCTTTAGTATGAATCAACCGGGGGCGATCGCAAATGCTGGAAATTTGGCAGTAGGTATTGGGCAGAATTTAAATCTATTAGGCGGTACGGTGGTAAACACTGGGCAAATTTCCGCACCAGGAGGACAGATTTCTATCACATCCGTACCAGGACAAAATTGGGTGCGTCTCAGTCAGCCAGGAAATCTGTTGAGTCTGGAAATTCAGCCCCTAGCCTCTAGCAGCAACCAACCCAATAACTGGACAATTCCCATCGCCTCAATACCCGAATTGCTCACAGTTGGGAACACCGGCTTAACTGCCAATGCTGATGGGACTGTACAACTAACAGGATCTAACATCACGATTCCCACCGATCCAGGTACAACGATTGTTTCTGGCAGAGTAAATGTATCAAGTCAAACAGGCGGTACGGTAACGGCTTTGGGTCAAAAAGTCGCGGTGGTTAATGCCAATATAAACGCCTCTGGAACCAACGGCGGCGGTACTGTACTAATTGGCGGGGATTTCCAAGGAAAGGGGACTTTACCCAACGCAGATCAGACTTATATTGATTCCAACTCCGTCATTAATGCCGATAGCAATTTGAATGGAAATGGCGGACGGGTAATTGTTTGGGGTAACGATACAACTCAATATTTTGGTAACATTTCGGCTCGTGGAGGAGCAAATGTCGGCAATGGTGGTTTTGTAGAAGTATCGGGCAAAAATTTCTTAACCTTCAACGGTTTGGTAGATACTTCAGCAGCCAATGGCAGTTTTGGGACTTTATTACTAGACCCAAGTACATTGACTATTATCGATGGTGGAGCGGGTGATTTTGATGGCACAGCTGGCAATATTGCCTTTGGTAATGCAGATATTGGGGCGAATACAGTTTCATGGGGTGCGATCGCAGCCTCAGGCACAAATATCAACTTACAAGCCACAGGTAATATTACAATCAATGACATCACCGGAGCGACGCCTGGAGTGACTAGCGCCGCAGGTGTTGCTACATTAAACTTGGGAAATGGCGGTAGCTTCAACCTCTCTTCACAAACTGGTTCTGTAAACTTTGTTGATCCTACCAACACAATTGTCACAACTGGAGGAGCAATAAATATTTCGGGAGCCAGCTTATTATTAGGAAATTTAAATACAACTACTGGTGTTAATGGTGGCAATGTCAATTTATCTGCAACTGGCGGCATTGCTGCGGGTGACATCATTGTTAGTAGTGGAGGAGGCTACTCTGCGTCTGGGGGTGATGTAAACTTATCTGCGGGTGGTGATATTACTACGGGTAGCATTAATTCCTCTTCCAATGATGCTACTACCACAGGTAGAGGTGGCAATGTAGTAGCAACAACAACAGGCGGCAGCATTACCACAGGGGCAATAAATTCGTCTGTAGTCAAGGGCGGAGGTGGCGATTTTACCGGGGCGGCTGGCGCAGTTACTTTAACTGCCACAGATAATATCACCGTTAATGATGTCATTAATGCTTCAGCGATCGCCATTGGAGTCGATGGTACTGCAAGTGTTACAGGTGGCAACGTTACTTTACAGACTACCAACACTGCTGGCAGCAATATTCGTTTTACCACCATCAACACTCAGACCATAGCGGACGATTTTGGTGATGGAAACACAGTTCAAGGTGGCAATGTGCAAGTGCTAACCAACGGACTGATTCAAGGAATAGGAACAGGTGAGGCGATCGCAACTGGTGGATTTTTTACTGGTCAAGAAGGTACTATCGTTCAACCTCTTGCAGGAGGTACTGTCAGAATTCAACACGATGGTGGCCCAAACAATGTGGATTTTATCGTAGGTGATGCAAGCGTTAATGGCACAGCGGGAACAATTAATGCAGGGGAAGGTAATGCAGGGGAGAGTTTAATCATCACTTCTGGTAACTTTCCAGTATTGCCTAATGGCGGAGATGCTAGCGGTACTCCAACAGGCATAACCATTACTTCCGTCAACACCCCGCCGACATTAACGGCAAACTCATCGCTACCCAATACCCAGACCAATCAACCTGTTACCTTAACCTTCTCTAGTTTGGCTGCACTGGTTCTCGATGCTAATAATGACATCACCTCAATCCAAGTTGATGCGGTGAATACAGGAAATCTGACTATCAATGGTCTTCCCATCATCCCTGGTATTACTACATTATCTAGCGACGACACTTTGGTGTACACACCTCCGGCAGATACTAATGGGTCACTAAATGCCTTTGTAATTAGTGCAAATGACAGCGTTTCCTCTTCTGCACCCGTACAGGTAGGAATCAACGTCAGTCAAATACCTCCTACCCAAATACCTCCTACCCAAATACCTCCTACCCAAATACCTCCTACCCAAATCCCTACCCCAATTCCTACCCCAACTTTTACTCCGACTCCTTCCCCCTGCACATTCCAGTGCAATCCACCAGGTAAACCAATTGACCCTGGTTCAAATAATCCTCAGATTGATAACCCCGTTCTGAATACCGATCCCACTCCCGAAGGCAATTTCACAGATGATTTTGCCGATCATTTAGGCATCCCTACTCCGAGAATCAAAACACTAGATGATGCCAAAGAAATTGCTCGCCAAATAGAAGAAGCTACTGGTGCTAAACCTGCATTTATCTACACCAGTTTTGTCCCTGTGGAGATTCTACCAGAGAGAAATTTAGGGAAAGCTAAAAAATTTACTAAACAGTTGAATACCATAGCAGAACAGGGTAGTGACCAACTAGAAATAGTTGTAGTCACAGGAAAAGGTAATCCTATCCGCAAGCGCATCCCAGAAACGACCAGAGCCAAAGTTTTAGAAGTAGCTCAAGAATTTCGTGACCAAATAGTTAGTCCACAAAACCGTCGCCGCACTGGTTATTTGCGTTCATCTCAACAACTTTATCGCTGGATTATTGCACCACTAGAGGCAGATTTACAGGCAAGAGAAATCAACAATCTGGTCTTTTTACCAGACATTGGGTTACGTTCAACCCCAATGGCAGCGCTTCATGATGGTAAGGGGTTTCTAGTAGAAAAATACAGTATTGGTTTGATGCCTAGTCTTAGTTTGAGTAATACCCTTTATAAAGACATTAAAAAATCTCAAATTTTAGCATTGGGAGTTTCTCAGAGTACTCAAGGACAAGAGCCTTTACCAGCAGTTCCCCTTGAGTTATCAACACTGGTGTCTAAACTCTGGCAAGGCAAATTATTGTTAGACAAGCAAGCCACCTTAGAAAATCTCAAAACTATCCGCCGCCAACAACCTTTTGGGATTATTCACATGGCAACCCATGCCGATTTTGCTACCGGCGCTTTGAGTAATTCCTATATTCAACTGTGGGAAGACAAGTTACGCTTAAACCAATTACGACAGTTGCGCTTGAATGAACCCGAAGTTGAAATGCTCGTGCTGAGTGCTTGTAGAACAGCCTTGGGAGATGAAGAATCCGAATTGGGATTTGCAGGTTTAGCAGTGCTAGCAGGTGTGAAAACTACTGTTGCTAGTCTTTGGTCGGTTAGTGATGCTGGTACAGCAGCGTTGATGACAAAATTTTATGAGAACTTGAAGACGGCTCCAATTAAAGCAGAAGCTCTCAGACAGGCTCAGGTAGGTATGGCCAAAGGGCAAATTTATGTAAAGAATGGTCAATTACAAGGTTTGGGAGTAGTCGGAAACTTGCCTTTACCAACTGACAGTGTTGATGAAGCTGAACAATCACTTATGCATCCTTATTATTGGGCTGGATTCACAATGGTTGGTAATCCTTGGTGAACTGGGAAAAGTAACAATTTTTGTCAGCATTGTAGCTTTAGACGATTGACCTTTAGCTTCTAAGTAATAAATATCTTTATGAGTAGTTTAGTCTTACTATTATTGGGTTTAGGAATTTTTTTATTTGCTTGGAGAAGTAAAGACGAAATTCATCGCATTGCGGCGATGCTAACTGGGACAATTGCTCTAATTTGGGGATTTTCTCTAGCTCCCTTGTCATTTCAATTGGTATTTGAGATTATCTCAGTTGTAGCGGCTTTCTTTGTTTGTATGCGTTGTTTAGGCTGTGGTTTAAAGCAAGATTAATTTTAGTCATTTGTCATTTGTCATTTGTCATTTGTCCAAGAGAAACCACGCCCACTCTTGAACGTGCTTTGAATTAGTCAGATGAAAGACGAAGTTTTTCCGCCCACAAGAGACGGGGTATGTACTAATGACCAATGACCAATGACCAATGACCAATGACCAATGACCAATGACCAATGACCAATAACCAATGACCAATGACAAAAGCAATACCGCCCTTCACACAACATCTGTTTGTAACAGATGCTTTTTTTGTCCCACTAACACCGTAATTACCACACTTCTCCATTGTGGGGTTTACAAAACTCCCCGCAATTGTGACGATTACGCTAGAATTGTTAAAGGTTCTTTACAGAATTTGCTGATCATCCCCAGTTCTGTTAAAACAGCCTAGCATTCAAATGTAAATCTTAAAACCCCCTCTAGAGTTCACCAAAAGTTTCTATGACGCTCCCAATTCGCAACGTCGCAATTATCGCCCACGTTGACCACGGCAAAACCACGCTGGTTGACGCACTCCTCAAACAATCCGGCATTTTCCGCGAAGGCGAAGACGTTCCGGATTGCGTTATGGACTCCAACGCCCTAGAACGGGAACGGGGTATTACTATCCTGTCCAAAAATACAGCAGTTCGCTACAAAGAAACGCTAATCAATATTGTTGATACTCCTGGACACGCTGACTTTGGTGGCGAAGTTGAACGTGTACTCGGCATGGTTGACGGATGTCTTCTAATTGTCGATGCTAATGAAGGCCCCATGCCCCAAACACGCTTTGTTCTGAAAAAAGCTTTGGAAAAAGGGCTACGCCCCATTGTTATCATCAACAAAATCGACCGTGGTAAAACTGACCCTCACGTTGCTGTCGATAAAGTATTGGATCTGTTCTTGGAATTAGGGGCAGATGAAGACCAGTGTGATTTTACCTATCTGTTTGCCTCCGGTATGGCAGGTTTCGCCAAGGAAAGCTTGGAAGCAGAATCGGTAGATATGCAACCCCTGTTTAATGCGATTCTGCAACACGTTCCACCACCAGTAGGCGATAGCAATAAGCCTCTGCAATTGCAAGTCACAACCCTAGATTATTCTGAATATCTGGGACGGATTGTCATTGGCAGAATTCACAACGGTACTATCCGCTCAGGACAGCAAGCTGCTTTAGTAACAGAAAGTGGTACTATAGTCAAGGGGAAAATTACCAAATTGATGGGCTTCGACGGACTGAAGCGCGTAGAGATGGAAGAAGCAACCGCAGGTTATATCGTCGCGGTGGCTGGTTTCGCTGATGCTTATATTGGGGAAACGATTACTGATCCCAATGAACCGCAAGCTTTACCACTAATTAAAGTGGATGAACCAACCTTGCAAATGGCCTTCTGGGTAAATGATTCGCCCTTTGCTGGTCAAGAAGGTAAATTGGTGACTTCCCGTCAAATACGCGATCGCCTATTCCGCGAACTCGAAACCAACGTTGCTTTGCGGGTCGAAGAAACCGATTCTCCCGATAAATTCCTCGTTTCCGGTCGTGGAGAACTCCACCTGGGTATCTTAATCGAAACCATGCGTCGGGAAGGCTTCGAGTTTCAGGTATCTCAGCCACAGGTAATTTACCGCGAAATCAACGGTCAACCTTGCGAACCTTACGAACTTTTGGTGTTAGACATTCCTGCTGATGCTGTGGGTAGCTGTATTGAACGCCTGGGACAACGCAAAGGCGAAATGCAAGATATGCAACCAGGTAGTGGCGATCGCACTCAGCTAGAGTTTGTCATACCCGCCCGTGGATTGATTGGTTTCCGGGGTGAATTCATGCGGATGACTCGTGGCGAAGGCATCATGAACCACAGTTTCTTAGACTACCGTCAACTTAGTGGCGACATTGAAGCCCGTAACAAAGGCGTTTTAATCTCCTTTGAAGAAGGCGTTTCTACCTTCTACGCCATGAGAAATGCCGAAGATAGAGGAGCATTCTTTATTACTCCTGGCACAAAGGTTTACAGAGGTATGATTGTGGGAGAACACAATCGTTCCCAAGATTTGGAATTGAATATCTGTAAGACCAAGCAGTTGACCAACCACCGCGCGGCTGGTGGCGATGAACTAGTGCAACTGCAAGCACCGATAGACATGAGCCTAGAGCGTGCTTTGGAATACATTGGCCCCGATGAATTGGTGGAAGTTACACCCCAATCGATTCGTCTGCGGAAGATGTCGAAGAAGTTGGCGAAACGGTAAGTAAAGCAATAACTTAATTGATTTAGAAAGCCCGCACATGCGGGCTTTTTATTTTGTTAGTTACAGCTTTTTTAAGTTAATTAGTCAAGCTTAATTGCTAGTATCCAAAGAGTGAAGTTATGGGAATGTATGGGAATTTCAAAGCTGTTACCTCTGAAGAATTGGATAAGTTTCTCGCCTGCTCTACCACAGAAGAAATTTCAGCATTGTTATCTCTTGACGGACAACTTGATACATCAGGTGATTACTTAGAAATTGAGAAGAAATGGCAAGGATTACACTTTTTATTAACAGGTAGTCCTCATGGCGGGACACCTCCTTTATCTTGGTGTATGTTTGGAAATCACTCCATCGGTGGCGATGAAGAACCAATCTTCTTTGGTTGGATTGGAATTCGGTATCTTTTACCTAATGAGGTTTGTCAAGTCGCCCAAGCACTATCTGAAACTTCGCATGAAATTCTAGCAGCCCGATATTCACCACGTGATATGGATCAACAAGAAGTTTATCCAATCGGTATCTGGGAGCGAGATGGCGATAGTGGGCTTGATTACATTTTGTGTTGTTATCCAGCAGTTGTTAGTTTTTATCAAAAGGCTGCATTTCAAAACAAGGCAATGTTAATTTATATTACGTCCTAGCTACCTTCAAATGATCGCCCTTGCCGTACATTTAGTCAAATTTTTGAGAAAAATGAAGAGGACTGAAAAAGGCAATTATCATGACTATTCGTGAAACTGCGATCGCAAAATTGCAGCAACTTTCTGAACCACTCCTGCAAGAAGTGACCGATTTCATTGATTTTGTGATCCACAAACATCAAGTTAAAATTGCTCGTTTGTTGGCGCTAATGGAACAATACCGCGATCGCCCAATGGATTTAGCAGATGCTACATTGGTTTTGACGGCTGAAAAGACAGGGTATCGTCAAATTCTCACCCTCGATAAAACTCAGATAAGACTGATATATTTCAGGTAAATAATTATCATCTAAGTAATCGTGAAAGAGTGTAAGGACATTTTTCTAGAAAATCGGACTAGGTTTAGGTTGGTTTTTTAAGCAAGTGATATAATGGTAGTTAATTATTATTTATCAACTATATTATGCTAAAATACCTAACAATTACAGAAGCACAAGAGCAACTTCTAGATTTACCAGACGATTTAAAAGAAGATCCAATAATTATTACCAAACATGGTAAACCAGTAATAGCAGCAATTAGTTTTGAGAAATACGAATCTTTACTAGAAACACTGGCAATTTTATCTGATAAAGAATTTACCCAAGCACTACAAGAAAGTATAGCTCAAGGGGAGAGAGGAGAAACTATTAGTTGGAATGATGCCAAACTCAAACTCGGACTCTGATATACCACAGTCTGATAATATTGAATTTGAAATTCAGTTAACACCTCTAGCATTAGAGATGTTAGAAAATATTAAAGATAAACGTCACCAGAAAGTTTTAAGTTCACGTATTGATAAGTTAAAAACAGATCCAGAAAAACAGGGAAAACCTTTAACTGGAAAGCTTATCAATTATCGTAGTGTTAGGGCTGTTGGTCAGCGCTATCGTATACTTTACAAAGTAGAAATTGATAAAGTGGTAGTATTGGTTGTTGGTGTAGGCTTACGAAAAGAAGGTGATAAAGGGGATATTTATAATCTATTGCAAAAATTAATATAAAAATTTATCTGATTGTCACTGTTTGTGAAGTCACTGAAGCTTAAGGCTAGCCGTATGTATGGATATAGATGCGAGTATTGCGAAGGAACTGTTCAACCTCGAATTGTCAAGCGCGAGGCATTTAAACATAGAGATGGATTTGTCATCCTCGAAGATGTGACAATTGGTGTTTGTGATAACTGTGGGAATCGGTGCTATTCTGCCGATATTCTTCATGCGGTTCATGCTGTTGCAACTGGAGCCAAACCCCCCGAAAGAACCGAACAAATTCGCGTCACTCATCTAGAATCAGCATAATCAACGCCGCGTAACGCTAGCTCCTCAAGTTGTTGGCAAAGTATGAACAAGGAAGTTGAAAAGAAATGGAAGATGTAAATCAAGTTGGTTAAACTGTTTTTGTTTTAATAATTCAATAGTTTTTTCTAACCATAAATTATCATCGGTTTCATAGAGTTGCTTTAAGTTGGTAGTAATTGTCATATTTTTACCTTCTATCTACATTCCATAATCTAATCATATACAATTATAAATTTATAGATGCAAACCACCAAAATACAGATAAATTTTTAAGTTGTGCAATAATTCCTAAGTGACTCTACATTATGAAAAATATTGGGTTGACTCAAGGAAAAATTACAGTTCCAGAAAGCACGACTCTAGAAGAATTTTTAAAACTTCCATACATTGAAGAGTCACCAGCTTGGGAATATATTAACGGAGAGGCAATTCAGAAACCTATGGGAGGGGCTAAACACAGTTTATTGCAAAAACGTTTAGTTGCAGTAATTGATGCGTTGGGCAGTAACTACGAAGCCTTTCCTGAATTACGCTGTACCTACGGTAATCGTTCAGTAGTTCCTGATGTGGTTGTGATCTCTACCAATCAAATACCACTGGATGAGAGTGGTGATATTATTAGCAGCGGGATTGATTTTGCACCCCCTTGGATCATCGAAATTCTTTCCCCTGCTCAAAGTCAAACGAAAGTAACTGGCAATATTTTACACTGTTTGAGAAATGGCAGTCAGCTAGGATGGTTGATTGATCCAAGTGAACGCTGTATTTTAGTTTATCAACCTAATTCTTTACCAGATTTGTTAGCAGGACAAGATATATTACCAGTGTTAGAAGATTTAAATTTGACGCTTTCTGTTGATGAAATTTTTGCTTGGTTACAGCGAAAAATTTGACATCACTGGATTTATGCAGAAACTCACAAGATGTAGTCAAACTTGCTGAAAACGCCAAACACATAACATTATATGTAATTCCACATCATCAGTTGTTATGACATCAATTCCATAACGTTGCAAGCCAAGCGCGATCTGCCAGCCAGCAGATATTCTGATAAAAAGCGATACTTACGGTAAGCGGCGCAAATGCATTTTATCTTGCCACAAAGGTACTGGATCACGGCATCTTCTGTAAGATAATTTGACACCGGATGTTTGTGTAAGTAGCGGAGAATGAACGACAATGGTCAGTTCTAATAGTGCGTTGAACATAGCAGAAATTTCCCTAGATGTTAGAGTCGCAAAGCAACAAGTCAGTGAACAAGAGTTGCAACCTTTAACCCAAGGATTTCAACTGCAATACACACATCCTCATGGACAACTTTATCAAGGTAATTCAATTGATTGGCTTGCATCGCTTGATAATGAAAGCGTTGATCTAGTTTTTGCTGATCCACCTTATAACATTAAGAAAGCTGACTGGGACAACTTTGAAAATCAAGAGAAATATATTGAGTGGTCAATTCAATGGATTAGTCAAGCTTCACGTATCCTAAAGCCAACTGGCTCTTTTTATATTTGTGGTTTTTCCGAAATCTTGGCTGATTTAAAGCATCCAGCATCAAAATATTTTAAAAATTGTCGTTGGTTAATTTGGCACTATAAAAACAAGGCTAACTTGGGTAGTGATTGGGGACGTTCTCATGAAAGCATCATTCATTTTCGGAAATCTGATGCAGTTAAAGTAAGTATTGATGATGTGCGAATTCCTTATGGGGCACATACATTAAAATATCCATCTCACCCGCAAGCAGAGACAAGCGCCTACGGAAAGGGAGCAATCAAAAAACACAATAACTGGACACCTAACCCAAAAGGTGCAAAACCTAAAGACGTAATAGAAATTCCTACTACTTGTAATGGAATGGGTGAGACAACACCCCATCCAACTCAAAAGCCAGAAGAATTATTGAGAAAATTTGTTCTTGCATCATCCAACGAAGGAGATTTGGTCATTGACCCATTTTCAGGTTCAGGAACAACTCTTGTAGTTGCAGAGCAACTTAACCGTCGTTGGATGGGATGCGATTTAAATATTGAGTATAACTGTTGGGCAACTAAACGATTAGAAAATGTCCGTCGGATGACAAAGGAAGAATGGATAGCCTTTGATCGTAAAAATGCAGAACGAAGAGAGTCTATCCGATGAGCCTAAAATATTTGGTAAATGAAGGTTTAAATTTGACACTCAATGAAATGGTATTACTATTGTCTGCGATCGCCTTAAGCATGTGCTTCATGAACTTGCTCATCCCGCCACAATTGATATAGGCGTGTCGCTGGCATTGTCATATATAAAACATCACCAGCGCTGAGGTTAGTTTCTAGCAAATCCCAGCCGTGAAGAGTTTGGTGATTTGTTTCTACATATAAAGGTACACAGTCAGCAGACATAGCTACATCTTTCACCCATTGACCACAAAAGGCGTGTGAAGGTGTAATCACAGTTGCAAAAGCTACCCAAAGACTATCCGCTGTGATGCCATTGCCAAGGATGCGTCCTCCTAGTGCAGCGGCGGCAAAGGCTGGGGCGGCTAGTTCAGCCGGACTAAGTACGGCCTCGAAGCCAAATAGCTGTTGCGCTATGCCAGCAAAATCAGGATCGGCGTAATGAACAATCACCGGAATGCTGGGTGTCAAACCTTTGGCTTTGAGGGCAATTTCCAGATTGGTCGCATCATTGCTAGTAACAGCAAGGACTGCGGCGGCAGATTCTATATTGCTGGCTTTGAGTATTGTACGGAAGCTGGCATCGCCTTGAATGACGGGGATACCGAGTTCGCGGGCGGTGTTGATATATTTGTTGTTGGAGTCGGGTTCAACTACTACAACTTCATGTCCGCTGGCGTGGAGTTGCTGGACAATTCTCACTCCAATACCACTCAAGCCACAGACAATGTAGTGATATCGCTGGGGAATTCGGGCTGCATCCCAAAATTGCTTAAAGCGGCTTCCCAAGACAAAATCGGTGAGCATGGCATACCAAATACCAATCACCACTGCTCCAACCAGCATCATCACAACGGTAAATAACTTAATACTGTTAGGAGCATTTTCTACTACTTTGTCATTCCCACCTGCTCCAGTAATCATGCCTACAGAAAAATATAGAGCATCGACAGGAGACAAACTCAACTCAGCCGACATATAGGTGAGTGTAGCAATCAGAATAACCGCCAATAGGACAATAGCACCCACCACAACCGATCGCCCGTGTTGCTGAAACTGCCTAAAATTAGTCAGGACTTTCAGCAGTTTTCTAATTAATGATCTCCGTGGGGAACGGATGCGGGGTTGAGTGCCAACAATTAAGCGATCGCCTACTTTTATCTCTTGTCCAGATATGACAGCTGACACCAAATCTATCTCACCTTTTACTGGCAAGTAATAAATCAGCATCCGCGATCGGTCTTCCCACAATTCACTCAGCTTTCGACCCTTCCAGAAGTGCTTTTCATCAATGTATTCTTCATGAATCGGCCAAGTTTGCTGAAATAATTTGATTTGTCCGATCGCTCGGTTTCCCAGTGCTGCAAAGGTGAATACGGGTGCTGCTAATCCAACAACACTCATACTCAAATGGTCTGGCAAACTTTGATCTAGGCGCTCCCCCAAATTTGTATTATAAAAACGGTTGATAATCCGAATCTGGGGATTCAGCACCCGCGCTTGCATCATAATAGACAAATTCAGAGCATCTTTAGATCCAGCGATGACTAAAGTGTGCGCCTGTTGAACTCCTGCTGCTGTTAGGGTAGAAGCTGCTTGTAAATCGCCAACAATCACATCTCCTGCTGTTTCGCCGGGGACAGATTGGTGATGAATGCCAACAACGAAGGCTCCCTGGTGTCTCAGCAAACGAAAGGTTTTATATCCGGTACGTCCTAAGCCACAAACAATAATTCGGGGTTTCATGAAACGGCAGCATCTTTTACAGGTAGGGCTGCATTTCTAGTTATTTATCAATATTGTTGCCCACCTTCTGGGAAGATAACTGTAGCTGACAACACGATTGTTGCAATATAGGCTGATCACTTTAGCGAATCTAGTGGCTCACAAAAATTGTTCACGCCTTGCTTGAGAACATAAATCAAAACTGGCGTTGCCAAAATCTTCGGAAACGTCGGCATTGCTTTTAGACGTTCCATCATTTTTTGAGGTGAAGTATTCAGCAAATCTTCCCGATATTCTTGTTCGCAAATGACCGCACGCCATTTTCTAGCCAAAGCATCTAACCACTCGGCATTTGCTCTTTCTGGTTGTTGTCCTGCTCGAATAGCTAGCGTCATCGCCGCATCTTCTAAATCTCCATCACAGTCTTCAATCAAATCCAGCGCTTCCATATCGCTGGGATCATCTGCCAATTGAGAGCGAAACTGTGCAATTTCTTGAGATGTTACTTTAGTCATGAGTCTTTGACAAGGCGAGCGATGAACACTCAGTTATGCTACATCATTTCACAAAATTCTTGTTACCAAAAAGCCTCATCGAAAGATGAGGCTTTTAGAATTTTTAATTGGAAGATACAGCAGTTTGCAAGTAACTGAAGTACAAAATGCAGGATTCAAGCATCAGATATAAAGAGTTTCTACCTTCTGCCTCAAAACCCGTAACTTTGTACTTTATGCACAAGAAAACTGCTATAAGTCAAGCAATACTAGCGTAGTGCTCTGAGGGTAACAGACCTTTGTAACTGAGCTAAAGCGCGGTTGTAATCCAAAATTGCTGTGACTCGATTACCTTCAGCTCTTGTGAGGTCGTTTTCAGAGTTAATGACATCAGTTTGAGTGCCTACACCAGCTTGGAATCGCAAACGCGCTAAACGTAGAGCTTCTCTAGCTTGTTCTAAAGCGGTATTAGCGGTTTGAACATTCTCCAAGCTAGATTGCTGGGTAGAATAGGCTTGTTCTACCTGAAAGCGAATTTGGTTACGCTGTTCAGCAAATTGAGTTTCTGCGATCGCAATATTAACTTTTGATTGAGCCGCCCTTGCTCTTGCTGCTCCTCCATCATACAAATTTAGGCTTGCTCTAACTCCCAATGAATAACCGTCAGTAACGCTGACACCATCATCGAACTGATCTAGCAGGTTATAGCTGGCTACCAAACTCACTTGAGGGCCTATTTCCCCAAGGGCCTGCCGACGCTGTTGCTCACTGATATTGCGTTGTGCCAACTGCTGTTGCAGTTCGGGGCGATTTTGAAAAGCCAGCACAATACTTTGTTCTAGCGACGGGTTCCAAAGACCAGCTAATTGTACAGGGTCAGCAGCACTGATATTTACCGCTTGCGGCAAACTTATCCGAGTTGCTAATTGACGACGGGAAATTGTCTGCTGGGATCTAGCATTAGTCAAATCTTGTTGGGCATTTGCTAAATTCACCTGCGATCGCAACACATCGAACCGTGTACCAACCCCAGCTCGCTCTAAAGCTTCTGCATCGCGCAAACTAGCCTCGGAGTTTTGCACAGCCGACTGGGCAATGCGTACTTGTTCATCCGCTTGTTGCAGATTGTAGTAGTCAGTGGCAACATTCAAACGGATTATCTCAGACTGAGTTTCTACAGCCAATTCGCTGAAACGTACCTGTTCTTCAGCCGCTCTGACACTAGCTCGCACTCTCCCAGAAGTGTAGATGTTATATGAAAGTTGAGCTTGACCGGAAAAAGATGTACCAGCTTCATCTGGAGATGCTATACCCGTCTGTTGTTCTTGCAGTTCCGACGAGAGCTGACTACCAGCAGACTGACTGCGAGTAATATCCGTACTAACATCAAGAGTCGGCAACAAAGCGGCTTGCGCCTCTTTTAGAGCAGATCGATTGCGTTCTAGCTCCAATATAGTCACCTGTAAATCCCGATTGTTACGCCGTGCTAACTCCAAAGCCTGTGCCAAAGTAATCGGCTGATTTTCCTGAAGTCTCACTTCCTCCGGTTTGGTGGGAAATTGCAAAGGATTTGAGTTAGGAATCAGGTTATCAGGAATTTGCACCGAACCTGACTGCACAGGAGTTACGGTTCTCGGCTCAGTGGTAGGTTGCACTGAATCCCCTGGTGCAGGAATTACAGTTTCCGGCGCAGTGGGAGTTGGCGTTGAATCTGCCGGAATTGGGGTATTGCTCTGAGCGAGGCGGCCAATTGCATTTTGTTGTAAGCAGGTGCTTGAGGCCGTTAGCAAAGCAGCCAAGGAATCCCTTTTGCTTTTGCCTAACTCCTGTGGACATCTTTGGGCTGACAACAGTTTTGCTGAACCCACACCTGTAGCTGAAGTTTGTAAAAATGTCTGTAATTCAGTAACAGTATTTACCTTTTGAGCCACTGGCTGCTGTGCAGAAGACAGGGACAAAATTTCTTTTTGGACAGAAGAGGGTTTTGAAGTGTAGTTAGGAACTACTATCTTCTTTAATTTCTGCCCAGATACGCTGGAATTACTCTGTTTTTTGTTATTTTGAGCAAAACGGCTGACATCAAGCTGTTGGGAAGAATTAGAGGTAGGTGTCAAACTGAAAAATCTACCTTCATCTTTCTTAAGTACTTGTTTTATTGGCACAACAGTATTTTCAGTCGCGAATACTGGAATACTGTTATTACTTAAAGGTTTCAGACTGAGTTTAGTGAAACCAAAAGTAGGTACTAGGGTCGGAACACTAACATCTGCACCCTTAGGGAGTTGTGTATTCATGGTGTCCACAACCAAGTCTTGACCATAAGTAGAAGTCAAAACACTAGGAGAAGACGCCAGTTGTGACCCAGTTAGTTTTGCAGTACCAGCCCAAGCAGGCTGAGTTGTTAAGACCGCTGCCGTTACACCAGGTAAGAAGCTATAAAAAAATAATTGCTGTCCTTTCACCGCATCCCTCACACGAAAATCAATCTAGCGGCAGAAAACCTTTCTTCACCACAGAATATAGCACGATACTAAACTTAGGAAAGAATATACTACGATACTAAATTTAGGGTTCGGAACTCTGTTTGTCTTCAAAACGTCTAACAATGCGAGAAAGTTCCGCCTTTTCATCGATACTAACGCGAGTAGGAGCACCGCTGATAATCCGTTCGTAGTTTCGGAAAGAATCTTTAATATCGGGCCCGTCAGCAGTGATATTATACTCACGAATACCCTTATCGTGCCACGAACCTCTCATTTTAAATACGTTAATTGCCCGCGACATTTCTCCACGAATTTCTACGTACTGTAACATTAGAATTGTGTCGGTGATCGTAGAGATATGAGAATCAGTAATCGAATGCGCTCCCAGAAATTGGTCAGTTGTGTTAGTAAAGAAACCAGTAATTTCTTCTTGTTTAGCATAACCTGTTACACCAATTACAAACTGCCGAAATGCATTATTGCTCACTCCTCTAGCTAGTGCCGAAAGGGAATCAATGGCGATCCGAGCTGGTTTGAAAACAGCAATTTCT
This sequence comes from Nostoc sp. UIC 10890, assembly GCF_054786515.1. Taxonomy (NCBI): domain Bacteria; kingdom Bacillati; phylum Cyanobacteriota; class Cyanophyceae; order Nostocales; family Nostocaceae; genus Nostoc; species Nostoc sp. UIC 10890. Next base: position 6,556,245 of record NZ_JBSGKF010000001.1, on the reverse strand, counting down.
GATTTAATAATTTGTAAGTGGTCTTCTAAACCAGTTGATTCGGGATAAGTACAGATTATTTTGAGTAAACCTTGATCTTCTAATTCTTCAAAATCAATTCCCCAAGAGGAAGCATTACGAGATAATTGGGCGCGTGATTCTTCATAAGCAAATAATATTGCCTGTTCTCCATTTAGGCAGCCATCTTGAATAAACTTACTGACTAACAAGGTTTTGCCAGTACCTGTAGCTCCGGTTGCTAAAATAATCGAATCTTTAAAGAAACCACCACCGCACATTTGATCTAAAGTTTTGACACCAGAAGATACTCTGATATTAGAAGATCGTTGAGTTAAGCGCATTGCTCCCAGTGGGAAGATGTTAACTCCTTCATTAGTAATTGTGAAGGGATACTCGCCTTTCATGTGAGTTGTGCCGCGCAATTTGAGAATTTCAATTGTGCGACGGCGGCGTTCTCCTTCTAAAACATTGCGAACAATTACTACATTATCGGAAACAAATTCTTCTACTCCGAAAGAGGCAACGGGCCCATATTCTTCACTACGTTCAGTGGTAATTACAGTGGTGACACTCAGCAGTTTGAGACGTGCTACCAGGCGAAAAATCTCGCGTCGCACTACTCCCATCGCTTCATACTGCTGAAATACCGCTGTTATTGAGTCGATTGAAACTCGTTTAGCTTTGTATTTACGGATGGCATATTGCAGGCGTTCAATGAGTGCAGAAAGGTCAAAGTTCCCAACTATATCTTGACCTTCCGGATCGGGAGATGCATCCAGAATAAACAACTTGCCTTCTTCGATTAAGCGCGGCAAGTTCCAACCAAAAATATTGGCATTTTTAATAATATCACTCGGTGATTCCTCAAAGGTTACAAATACACCTGGTTCATCAAAGTAGGTGATCCCGTTATAGAGAAACTGAAGAGAGAATAAAGTTTTGCCTGTGCCGGATGTGCCACTAATCAAGGTAGTTCTACCAATTGGTAAACCACCATGACTAATATCGTCAAACCCCTCGATCATCGTCCGAATTTTTTCTACACCCCCAATTTTCGGTGTTTGCTTTGGTTCTACTTGCTCGTTTTCACTCATTGCTTAATAAGAAATTGGTTTTAAAACCTGTTTTTTTATTACTAATTATTTATGATTAAAATCTTAATCTTCAAAATCTTCTTCACTCAGTTCTTCATAGAGTAAATCTAATCCAATTAATACTCTTTCTCTATCTGAAAGATCGCCGATAATTTTGCGAACAGGTGGAGGTAAAATTTTAGATAATGTTGGCGTCGCCAATATTTTATCTTCTTCCGCCAGTTGGGGGCTTTTTAGCACATCGATTACTTTTAAAGCATAAACACCTTCAAACTCCTGTTCTAAAATATCTTTGAGTGTTTTTAATGCTCTGACTGAATTAGGGGTGTTCCCTGCTACGTAAAGCTTAAGAACATAGGTTTTTCTGGCTTTAATCATATACTTAATGGCTAGTCATCATAATAGAAATACAATATGCAAACGCGATTTGGGAGTAACTAACAACAGTAGCTTTTTCCAAGGTAAACATAGATAATTTTAATTTATTTAGGAATAGAACTCCTATAGACTTCGCAAAGGTGAGCCAGGATGTCTATCAAGGTTAAGCGGTAATCAAGTAAGGTTTCATTGCTCCTTCCTTCTAATTTTAGCTGGTTAGAAAATTCTTCAATTACCTCCATGTGAATTTCGATGATTTGGGGCACAGGAATATTAGCATAAAATATAGTATTGATAAATTTATCAATTTTTTCTTTGAGTGTTTTGTCTGTGGTAAAATAATCTATAAGGATCAGACTGTAATCTAATTTAAGCTGTCTTAATAATCCTTGCCTTTCGGCTGGAGTCATCTCCTGAAAATGCTGCTGGCTTTTTTGCATCTGACTGGCAAATACATAGATGTATTTGCTAGTGTATGGCTTCCTTGGATTTTGTTGCGGCCAATTTGGTAAATAGTTGATTTTTCCAATGGTAGTTGCAGCAACAGGTAGGTAGGAAAATTGGGCAATAATCGCGTCAATCAAATTCCACACCCACGTGCTAAAACCTTTTTGGCTGGCTAAGTCAACTGGATTATCTAAACATTTGTTAACATCAGGTGGCAGAATCAATATCGGTAATAACATTTACTCTTGAATATATCTCCTTGATCTCCCTGACCAAGAAACGTGTGCTGATAAGTTTGGCTAACGCTTCTAGAGGAATACTGGGTGTGCAATGAACTGGTGATCCCACCCCAAAATAACGCTCTGTGTTAGCAGATAGTGCTAGCCACTCAACAACAAGAGTGCAGCAACTGAGTAGTAAGACTTAGTAGGTATTTGATGATGAGGGATCTGTGAGCATAGCAAGAAACAGTAGCTAATTTATTATTTGCATATCTATGTATATAGATAGATAGATTTTTTTATTTTGCTCCTTGATAAGATACTTAAACGAACTTAAAGGATTGTCGCATTCTAAATCATTATAATTCCTCAAGGTTCTAAAGCGAATCTTTGGGGCCATAATTGTTTTAGCTGTCGCTATCGATGAGGAGTTTAAACACCAGTAAGACACTGGGGAGGCTAGTTGCTAAAAATGAGAAACGTGGTCTCTTAAAAAAATGCACTCGTCCGCAAGCAAGTGTCCGTGAGGGGAGATACCGTTGTTTTAATGGCGTTGAAATAACCAGAGTTGCTTATATGAGTCTTCTTAGAGGATATGACTTCAGGCGAAAAGACCATCAACAGTTGGCAGATGGAAATGCCGGAGGGTTCCACAGGAAGAATGACCCCCAAAGCCCTATGTTAATGCTAGATTACCCGCTTTATGACTTTCAGGCAACCGTACCTAGCTGCCCTCAAACAAGTTCTCTGGCAGTGGTGTTGGAGATTTTTGAGCAAGAGCAGTGCGATCGCTTGGTAGTAGTGAATCAACAGCAATGCCCGATAGGATTGCTGTATTCTGCCCGTTTAATCCCAAAATTATTAACACATCGTGACGATAAAAATCTAAATTTAAACCAATCGCTCTCTACCTGGGGTCAAGGTCTAATTGAGCCAATACAGACAATATCAGCTTCTGAGCGTGTAGAGCAATTAAGCTTGCATTTGTGTGATCCACAAACCGAAAAACACCAGAACTTAGATTGGGCGCTGATTGACTCTGAGGGTCGATATTTGGGGCTGCTAGATAGTTCACGTCTGTTGCGATCGCTGGCTCAGGAACGCATGGCTGGGTTACAAAGTTCAGCCGCCCAGAGGTCGTCTTATGATGCTGGTAGGCAGACGCCAAATGAACCCAAGTCCTTGGGACATCAGCCATTGGTACAGTTGTTGGAAAGACTGCCTTGGCCTTTGATGTTGCAAACGGGTAATGGCGAGGTGATAGCACGAAATCCCGCTTGGTGGCAGCAATTAGGAACCTTGAAAGATCCAGAAGGAGTTAGGCAACAGGTGGAGGCAATACTTGTGCCTAACTCCTCCGAAAAATCAGAATATGTCACCCAACGAGCAGTTAAGGTTCATCCCAATGGTAGGGAAAATGAGTATGGTGATGAACAAGAACTGACGCAGCAAGAAGCCTCACCTGATGCTGTATACAGTCGGTGCTATTTAGATAGTCAAGTGGGTACTTGTACCTGCGTTGTCGAAGTGCAAAACGGTCAGGAGCGAATTTGGCAGTTTGCCAAAATTCCCTTAGATAGTCCTGAGTTTAAAGTCATGAGTGCTGAAGAGGAGGTTGCACTCAGCACTGATTTTTGGTTGGTCTTAGCTACTGATGTCACTGAACAGCAGCAGCTTTGCAAAGAATTAGCAGCGAAGAATGCCGATTTAATTCAACTAAATCGGTTGAAGGATGAGTTTTTAGCTTGTATTAGTCATGAACTTAAGACTCCCCTAACTGCTGTTTTAGGATTATCGCGCTTGCTTGTGGATCAGCAGTTGGGAGAACTCAACGAACGTCAAGCCCGTTATGCGGGACTGATTCATCAAAGTGGACGGCATCTGATGAGTGTGGTTAATGACATTTTGGATTTAACCCGCATGGAAACGGGACAAATGGATTTGACGCTGACGCCAGTGAAAATTCGGGCTGTGTGCGATCGCGCCCTATCGGAAGCCAAAGCCATCCACACTCAAACTACCAAAGCTACATCGGCCTCGCCACCTCCAAATGCTCGTTCATCTGCTCCCCAATTCTGCCTTTCCATTGAACTAGGCTTAGATCAGATGGTGGCGGATGAGTTGCGTTTACGTCAGATGCTAGTACACTTGCTTTCCAACGCCTTTAAATTCACCGAAATCTCTGGCGAAATTGGGCTGCGGGTGAGTCGTTGGGAAGGATGGATTGCCTTTACGGTTTGGGATACAGGCATTGGTATTCCTGAACACCAGCAACACTTAATCTTTCAAAAATTCCAACAACTAGAAAATCCCCTCACCCGCCAATTTGAAGGCACTGGTTTGGGGCTGGTATTAACTCGCGCCTTGGCTCGTCTCCACGGAGGAGATGTCAGTTTCTTGTCGCGTGAAGGAAAAGGTAGCCAGTTTACACTACTTCTACCGCCCAGTCCGCCAAAAACAGGCTTTTCTGAACCAGATATGGGAATCGGAGAAGACGAAGAAACACGATATCAACAGATACGAGAAATCCCCGCACCAGCTCGTCAGCAAGTTAGTACGTCCACACAGCATCATCCCGCTAGTTCGCAACGGTTGGTCTTGGTAGTCGAGGCAGTAGCCCGATATATTGAAGACTTGACCGAACAACTCAAAGGTTTAGGATATCGGGTAGTGATTGCGCGATCGGGGACAGAAGCAGTTGAAAAAGCTCGGCGCTTGCAACCAATAGCGATATTTTTAAATCCGTTGCTACCCCTGCTATCAGGCTGGGATGTGCTGACTTTACTGAAATCTGACACTGCAACCCGTCATATATCTGTAATTGTGACCGCGACGGGAGCCGAAAAGGAGCAAGCATTTGCTAATCGAGCCGATGGTTTCTTAAGCTTGCCAGTAGAGCATCAGGTTTTGACACCAGTCCTAGAAAAATTATGTAGTGTACAAGCAGTTCCACAGCAAGGGTTAAACAACAGCGTAAGTATCCCAACTAAAACCCCATTGCGAATTCTCAGGTTGGTGAATCCCCAGTTGGAATCAGTCAATCCCCACCCCTCACTTCGAGAACACCGGGTGATTGAAGTAGATGACCTAGATCAGGCAGAACTTTTGGCGCGGGTATGGCAATTTGATGTCATTTTGCTAGATGTCGAAAGTACCACCGCCCAAATTTATCTGCAACAACTAATTCAGCACTCGCGTTTGGCGGCTATACCACTGGTTACTTGCGATGTTGCAACTACCTTAATAGCTTCTAAAATCCCAGGGCTATCTGTATTTCCTTACTTAACACCATTTACTAAAGACAACAGCAGTCGCACCGAGAAAACCGATGCCTTACTATCAGTACTGCAAATTGCTTCTGGTATTTGCTGCCCTCCTAACATCTTGGTAGTGGATTTGACAATGCTGCGTGATTTTCCACAGGTAAGACGTAAGCCAGCAAAGGGTTATCGGACAGAAAAAAATTGCTCAATTAGTAGTGAAACTGCGGAACGGGGGTCTGAATGGTTCCAAGCTTTAATTCAGTACCTCCAAACAGCAGGCTTCAAAGCGGCGATGAGTCCCTGTTGGGCAGAAGTGTTACAACAAATTCGCCACCAAAGCGTTGACTTACTGCTAATTTGTTTAGGAGAATCCGCTATCCACAAAGACGTGCTTAAAGCACTGAAAACATTGGGAGATTCGCCTTTAAAGTTACCACCAATTTTAGTACTTAATCAGCGATTAAATAGCCCAGAAACAAGTTTACAGCCTGGGGTAGCTTATAAGGCTATTGACAAGCAGAAGAAGAATGGTTTGGAATCTATAGAAACTGTTGTTGGTGCGATCGCTACCCAAATATTACCGCGATCAATCTCAATGGAAGACCTATTAAATCAGATCAATCAAGCTTTAGCTGTCAATGGTTACAATGGCAAATGTTAATTGGTCATTGGTCATTAGTCATTAGTCATTAGTTATTCTCAAAGGACAAATGACAAATGACTAATGACAAATTATGATATATCTATTTTTTCATTTTTCTTTTTCTTAAAAGGAATTCTAACCAAGTTATAAGCACCCTTGGTCGATAAACTCTTATAATCATCTGGCTGTAAGTCCATTTGTAAAAACTTTTTCTGTTCAGCCAACAGCAGGAGTGAGGGAGGTTGTAATCCCTTCGCAGCCTGGTTTTGAATATGCTCTGTAGCTTCTTGGGGAAATCTTAAATAATTTACGTGGATGTTGCTGTAAAATACCACACTAGGCTTTTTGAAGCCAAGCATAATCAGTTCTTCATTCGGTTGTTTTGCTTCTAGGATGACGGCAGACAACTCCCTTAAGGGTAATTGACGTTCTCGATCAATAAAGAACGAAGCAGGTGTTAAAACAAAAATCAAAAACGCCACAAACCCCAGCAAGTTAATACTGATAATGTACTTCCAGCGGCGACTCAATAGTAACCCTGCAACTACAACGGCACAAACAAGCCAAATTACACCAGCGATTACTGGTAAACCAGATTGTTTAATTAGTTCGTGGAAGTTAGTTATAGCTGGATCGCTACCTAATATCTGAGTTATGTTAAACAGTGCTGTTGACAGAACTGATAAAAATATTACATTCACCCAACCACTCACTCGCAGAAAAGAGGTGGAAATAGGAGGAGTGGGAGAGGAAGAAACAGCAATTGTTTGCCGTGTATCCTTATCTTGGAAAAGGTCGCTCCATAACAGGGCTACCAAGATTGCTGCTGCTGGCATTAAAGGCAATACGTAGCTAGGAAGTTTGGTGACAGCAATGCTGAAAAAGCCAAAAATGCCAGCAAACCAGAACCCGGCGAATAAACCAAATTGCTGAAAACGTTCTTGGGAACTCCAATGCGATCGCTGCCAAAACTTTAGTCTTACTATAGAGGCTGGTAAATACACGGAGTATGGTGCAAAGCCCAACAGCACCACCAAGAAGTAAAAATACCAAGGTGCTGAGTGACCATTAACTACTTCTGTAAAGCGTTCTAGGTTGTGATAACCAAAAAAGGCATTAATAAAATTCCAGCCATTGCGCCAAATTACTAAAGCATACCAGGGCACTGACAAACCGATAATTATCAGTATACCTACGAGGACGCGCATTTCCCGCAACACCTCTAGGAACTTTCCTACATACAGCAAAAAGGCGACAACAATTAGCCCTGGCAAAACAATCCCCACTGGCCCTTTAGTTAAAATTGCGCCAGCAATCAGCACATAAAAAGCTAAGTACCACTTATTAGGGAATAGGGAGGTCGCTTCGCTCCGAGATTGGGAAAATTTCTCCCCAGTCCCCAGTCCCAAGTCCCCAGTCCCTTCCTTCCCCGCATACCCTAGAAAGAAACATAACAAAGCTGATGCCATGCATCCGGTGAGCAGCATATCAGAGACGCCGATTCTCGCCCAAATAATAGTTTCGCCATTGAGCGCCATAAGCGCTGCGGCCATGAAAGATGTTGAGTAGCGGCGAGTAGGACGTGAAACTTGTTCTAATTCGTCTTGTTTACCCAAGTACCAGTGTACGGTGTAAAAAGCCAAACAAACTAAGCCGAAAGCTGCGATCGCAGAAGGGAGACGTACTGCCCACTCGTTCACTCCAATTATGTGATATGCGATCGCCTGACACCAATAAATTAAAGCAGGTTTATCGAAACGAGTGTCACCATTGAAAAATGGAGTAATCCAATCACCTGTGACGAACATCTGGCGAGAAGCTTCGGCAAACAACGGCTCTGTCTCATCAATCAAGCCAATGTTGCCCAAATTCCACCCAAAAGCTATCCAGCCAATCACCATCAACCACAAAATCGACACAGTTAAACCAAGGGCTGGATTCTTTCCTATTTTGTTGAACCACTGATCAACAGTGCGATTAACACTCAATTTCATTCTCATTTAGTCAATAGTCAACAATCACTAATCAATAGTCGTTGATTATCTATATTTTGTTCTTCTTCAACGAAACAAGTGTTAAATACTGAGTTATAAACTTAAAATTTAACATTTTTACTACTTAGCATTGGCGCAACGCGCCGCTACCGAATTTATTGACTCAGCACTAGTTGCCATTCTCTGTTTTGGGAATTCCATTTAGGTAATTGAGTTTCGCCGACAATATATGGGCCCCAGTAACGACGGGAACCATCTTGTGCAAAAGCAACTAAAATATCTCCTTTCTCCAGCTTTAAATTATTCTGAGGTAAGGATAGAACCAATCCCTTCTCACTACCTTCTTGGGGAGCAAAATCCCAATGTGCCGGTAGATCATAGTTAGCTTGTTTCGTACCAGAGCCTTTTGCTACCGACTGTCGCGCCAGTAGAGCCAGCCGTACAGGCTGATTTGTTTGATTGCTCATCCGCAAAGTCCCTTGTTCGTTGGCGATGCTAGTTGATTTATCACGCTCTGCCAAGACAGGATAAGTATTTTCTCTACTACTTTGTTCTACTTGATTGCTTGGAGTCGTTGCTGGAGTAGATAGATTAGCGGAAATACTTTTTTCAGGTGAACCAGAAGTTACCTCCCACTCTTGAGTTTCATCTGGCAGTTGTGAAGATGTATCTGGGTTCGTAGACTCAAAGGATATGCTAACTCCAAAGTATCCCACCAGAGCAACAAGCAGTCCCAAGCAAGAAGCGGTAACACCGACGTTACGATATACTGAGGATTTCATATTGATAGTTATTAGAAATAAATATTTTGTCTAGGCTTGACCAAATACTAGCCTATTATCACAAAAGCTAATCATAGAAAGTAGCTTATTATAGGCTTTTTTAAAATTAGGCACGCTAATGTATTATAAGTATCATTTTTGGTAGAAAATATTCGGAGAAAATAATTTCCTTGATGTTTGATAAACAAGGATTATAGACACTTATTGCTTTGTGTATTGCCCGTAGGCTTGGATAAAAACCGGAAGATTTGATACTCATCCAGCCAATTAATTTGTATAAGAAAGAAAACTTTGTTGAAACCGCTAACGGCTTCAATAAGGCATCCTTTGCCAAAACTTAGATAAATCTAAGATGCATATTTCATCTTTTGTTACAATAAGCGCCCCTTAAGGGACTCTACTTTCTTAAAGATGATAGTATGTCCAAATTTGAATCAACACTGGAAGCCCAGCACATACCTATAATATTAACAAACAAGCTTAGGCTAAAACCAATATCCTCCTTAATATAGAAGAGATATTTCAAGATATCTTGACTTTTCCCCAGAAGTCCCTCTGATGCAAAACACTCGTCTCAATAACTTGTTGGATGCCATTGCTACACGCTTGGGGCAATGGTTTTTAAATCCTTGGCGGCGGCTATCGTTACTAATAATTAGTTTTTTGTTCGGTTTTTTTCTAGGAAACGCAGTTTCCACCACAGCTGGACAACAGGGTGTATTAGACATTGTGGTAGCTGCTTTTTTAGTACTATTTACGGAAATTACTAGTAGGATATTTTACAGTCAGGCCTTTTTCGCCAAGCGATCGCTCTTGGTAGAATCACTAAATCTCCTCAAAGTTGGTTTCATCTACAGTCTGTTTCTCGAAGCCTTTAAGCTGGGATCGTAGAATGGGGGAGATGAAGAAGCAGGAAGCAAGAGAGGCGGCGTTAGCAGATAAGTCAAGGGCTAAAGCTTTTGGGATCACGCCGGAAAATGTAGATGAAGTGATCGAAAGGCGATCGCATTTACTAAAATCTGTTTTACCAGCTTTTAACGAATTCTGCGAAACTAGCCTCAAAATCGAACCCAAGGAAATGTTACAGGTATTGTGGGACTTGTGGCTACCTTTGGGGATCAAACTAGCATCGCAGCATCAACAGTTGGAACGCCCTCTGATTCAGGGAATTTTGGGAGGACAAGGTACTGGTAAAACCACAATGTCCAAGGTTCTCAGCTTGATTCTCGATCAGTTGGGATACCGGACTGTGAGTTTATCTTTGGATGACTTATATAAAACTTACAGCGATCGCTTGCTCTTAACACAGCAAGATCCCCGCTTGATTTGGCGCGGCCCACCAGGAACCCACGATGTAGATTTAGGCTTAAATGTACTAGACCAAATCCGTGAGTTGCAAAGTTCAGTGATGATTCCGCGCTTTGATAAATCTGCTTTTGGAGGTGCTGGCGATCGCACAAATCCAGAAATCGTCACAAACATAGATATTGTACTATTTGAAGGCTGGTTTGTGGGTGTACGACCAATTAACGCAGATGTATTTGATACTGCACCACCGCCAATTCTCACAAATGAAGATAGAGCATTTGCCCGTGATATGAATCTTCGCCTCCACGATTATCTACCACTCTGGGAGCGATTAGACAGCTTAATTGTGCTATATCCCACCGATTACCGGTGTTCTTTGGAGTGGCGCAAACAGGCGGAACAGCAGATGATTGCTGCGGGTAAATCGGGGATGAGCAATGCAGAGATAGAGGAATTTGTCAATTATTTTTGGCGATCGCTCCACCCGGAATTATTCATCAAACCGTTGGTAAAAGATGCAACAGTGGTTGATATGGTGATTGAGATCCATACTGATCATAGTTTTGGTGAAGTTTATTGCGATCGCACTTAGAGCGTTACTTCTCAAGCAAATCAGGTAAAAACACTATAATTTGCTTAAAGCGTGATTTATCCTACTCCTTAGACCAAAAATGCCAGAGGTATCGTTAAAGCTTTTCTTTTCTTACTCTCACAAAGACGAACTTCTACGGGATGAACTAGCTCATCACCTGAGTACTTTGAGAAGAGAGGGGGTGATTTCAACCTGGCACGATCGCAGGATACTACCTGGACAAGAGTGGGATCGCCAAATTAATGATAATTTAAACACCGCCGATATCATTCTGTTGCTTGTCAGTTCATACTTTATTGATTCTGATTATTGCTGGGATGTGGAAGTTAAGAACGCAATAGAACGTCACCATACTGGAAAGGCTTGTGTTATCCCGGTTATTCTGCGAAGTGTTGATTGGAATGGCGCACCGTTTGGAAAACTTCAAGCTTTGCCTAAGAATGCTGAACCTGTAGAGTCAAGGAATTGGCATAATCAACATGAAGCCTTCACAGATGTAGCTAGAGGAATTCGGGCGGTTGCTGAGAAGCTAAGAGACAAACGAAGGCAAAAACAGGAAGCAGAAAGCCTGCAACTACGGGAACAAGAAGAGGAAACCAGAAAATTACAACAACAGCAAAAAGAAAGGCTGCGGCTACAGGAACAAGAAGAAGAGGCAGATAGGCTACAAAAACAGGAAGCAGAAAGACTACGAAGAGAACAACAACAAAAAGAGGCAGATAGGCTACAAAGACAAAGAGAACAAGAAAAAGCCGATAAGCTGCGACTAGAACAGCAATCTACCGATAACGATCTCCTTTCTGAGAAAGGCGTAGACTATACGCGGTTGCGCGATTTACTTAAAGCTAGACAGTGGAAAGACGCGGATGAAGAAACTCTAGCTGTTATGCTCAAAGCATCAGGCAGAAAATCAGAAGGCTGGCTTGATTCTGAATCTATCAATAACTTTCCTTGCACTGACTTACGCACCATTGACAAACTGTGGGTAGAATACAGCAATGGGCACTTTGGGTTTAGTGTGCAAAAGCGGATTTGGGAAAACGTTGGAAAAGACTACGAAAAGTTTGGCGAGCGCGTCGGATGGCGAAAAGGAATGTTTGGTAATGAAACAAAAAACTGGCTATCTAACTGGCTATCTTACTTAGACCTGACCTTCACAACTGCTTCTCCGCAGGGACATTTGCCTGCCCCTATCTTTTACAGGCTAATTGTGTGCATGGTCGTTCTCTTTTCTCGCGTCGAGACTTGTAAACTGTAACATATAAGGCTTACAGGAAATTGTGAAGATTCATAAACAAGTGATTTAGCACGAAGTATTGCGGTTTCTACGTTTTCGTTACCTGGCACTGAGGCAAAAAAACGTCGTCTTGTTGTGCTTGTAGTACAATGCTAGCTTTTTGGGTGTCATAGCAATTAGCAAAGATAAATTTGCTTGCTACTTGTTCTATTTCATGGTTACTTGCTTCCCATTCATCCCAAGGTAGTCTCATTTGTCCTGGAGACGATTTTTTCACCTTTGCTTTAGCCTTCAACCCTAGTAATAATTTGCTTCCCCAATAGTTGCGCGTTTCTTTTTTTGCTTGAGGGCGGTATTTTTTACAGAATCCTCGATACTTTGCAGCGCATTCATCCAGAGTTTTACCCAACTTCAAAAATGCTGGATGCCATTGAGTGATACCATCATCACCTAATCTATCGTGAATGCCGTAATTACTGAAATCATAGAAAAAACCTGGCTGCATTCCTGCGGCTTTGGGGTTGGCGTGGATGTATCGCAGAGTATTTAATGCTCTTTTGCTGTCTGTGTTAGCAAAGCCACTACTGTGATATCGCTTCTCCCAAAAATGTCCTGTGCGGTTGAGCATCCGATTAAAACACATAGCTGTGTACCAGTTCAACCAGTGCATAATTTTGGGTAAATCTTCTGGTTGTGCAGGTTCTAGCAGATAATGCACGTGGTTGCTCATAATACAAAGTGCATAGAGATTAAATCGATATTTGTCTTGAGCCTTTTTGATAGCGTAGAGAAATACTTCTCGACACTCAACACGGGTAAGGCGAAACTCACGATTATTGCAACGCGTAGTGATGTGATAGCAGAATCCTGGTTGATAATTTCGGGGTTTGCGAGACATGAGCAAAAAACGAATATCAAAAATATTTAAATTACCTTTTAAAGTTGACAAACTGCTTTTAAAACTTGTAGCAACTGACTTGAACGCTCTCTTTCCATTAAATTTAATTCTGGTAACAGATAATAAATCGGGGGATTTCCTTGTTCAATATAGACAAACTGATAACTTCTACCATTAGTTATTAATCCCCAAACTGATTTTTGATTATCTAAATTTTTATAAGAGTATGTGAGTAACTGAGGTAAACCTGTTGAAATATCAATCTGACTATTTTTAGATTCAATTAACAGTACCCAAAAATATGTTTGAGGTTTTGTATGTTTAGCTTTACTAATAGCTAAAATATCAAATCTTCCTTTAATTTTGATATCTTCATCTTCAACCTCAATATCAGCAATATTCTCCTCCAAAACAATCTCGATAGGATAGCGATAAAAACCAGCTAATCTTAGTAAAGGCGCAACTGCAAGAAACTTTACCTGACCTTCAGAAACTTTGCCTGCTGTTAGGTATCTATCAAAGTCCTGCTGAATTTGTTTGAGTTCCTGCTGTTCTGGTTCCGTGAGAGGTTCTAGAGATAAGTAGTTAGAAAATGAGTCATTGTACTGTTTTTGAAAGCCAAACAAACGATGAACTTCTTCTAAAGATAAATTACGAGCGTTGAGAATTGTCATATACTTGTGCTTGATTCAAATGAAAAATATTTGTCATTCAACCAGATATTAACCTACAGCAAAATCTGTAAACTGTCTTTTGTAAGGCGAATGAAATCCTAAAACAATATTTTCTTTAGGAACGCCCAAAGCAACTAATTCATCACCAATATTAGCTTCAGTTCCATTATGCTGAATCCAAACCTTTCCATTCTTAATATCTAAATGTAATACACAGCCATATACACGCCGCTTATTTTCCCAACCCACATATACTAATTGGTAGTGGTCGTGTTCGGTATCAAAGATAGTCTGTGCTTCCACTTGACTATCAGATTTTTCATACTGACTATATAATGTTAATAGTTGCTTAATATACTTTCTATATTCCTCTAAGTTAACCATTTGACAATCACCTCATTTTCGATATCATAAATTAGCAACCGTAATTGATATTGTTGAATTATCATCTGAGGAAATGGCAACTGAAAGAAAATTTGATATGTATCTGAAGGAACCGCTAAATATAAAATACGTTCTGGTTGTTCTTGGGAAAGTGCAAAGCGATAGTTAATAAACTGTCCAAGTGCGGTATGAAATTCTGAAATAGTTGATTGACCAAGAAAACTTTTAACCTCTACAGCGATTTTTTGCCCTTCTCTTTCAGCCGCAATAATCTTTTCTGCTCCTAAATCAATATATAATTCAACCAAACCCCACTCTATACGTAAAGGGTCATCTGTAATAGTCCAGCCATCTTTTTGTAAGCCTAATTTTACAATGTCGTGAAATTTATCTTTTGCTGACATAACATATTTGTTTGCTCTGTGAAGCATTCTATCTACATATTATCTCCCTTCTCAAGCCGAGGACTTAATATGCCAAATTAGTCAACCGAGTAACACACTATCTTCATCTCATCTGTTCAGGTGCGTTAGAGGTTGTTTGAAAATTTCTCTCGTTGGTAGCAAAACATTTCAGATCCCCCTAAATCCCCCTTAAAAAGGGGGACTTTGATTCCGGTTCCCCCCTTTTTAAGGCTAGGGGGGATCTATGAGTGCCTAAAATTACAGCCAAATCTTTTCAAACAAACTCTTAGGCTGCGGCATAACACACCCTACTGAAAATTATTAAGTATCGTATTTCTTTTGGCGTTTAACCGGATTCATCCACATTTCTAAGCGACTAAATGCTTGGGAAGAAAGTAATGTCAAACACAAATAAACCACTGCTACACCCGCGTAAATCTCAAAAGCGCGATAGTTGTCAGCAACAATTAGCTGTCCTTTGCGGAACAATTCTTCAAACCCAATCACTGCAACTAAGCTAGTATCTTTCAACAAACTGATAAACTCATTACCTAAAGGTGGAATCATCCGCCGCAAAGCTTGGGGAAAAATTACATAACTCATAGTTTGCACAGAACTCAAACCTAATGATTGTGCTGCTTCTGATTGTCCTGTTTCAATCGATTGAATCCCCGCACGCACAACTTCGGCAATATATGCAGCGCTGTTCAAACTTAAAGCAATTACCCCAGCAGTGAGGCGATCAAAAGTAAATGTCAAACCAAGTTGTTGCAAAATTGCTGGGAAACCAAAGTAAATCATAAAAATTTGCACCAGCAAAGGCGTTCCCCGAAAAAAATCTACATACGCCCTCGCTATCCAACGCATAGGTGCGATACGAGAAAGGCGTGTAATACCAATCAGCGAACCGCCAATTAAACCAAACACTACAGAAAGTATCGTCAATTGCAATGTTACCAATGCACCCTGCAAGAGACTTGGCAAAGCCTGCAAAATCACGCTAATTGAAGTAGATATGTTAGGTGCGTTAATGTTAGTTTGATTCTCAAATGGTGATTTATCTGGTAATGATGACGGTTCGGCTTGAAACCATTTTTGGTAAATTTGGGCATAAGTGCCATTTTTCAGCACCCTATCCAAACCATCATTTATCAATGCCAAATTCGGCGAATTTTTAGCCGTCGCAATTCCATAAAACTCCTCTGTTAGTAATTGCTCTACTACTTTAATTCCCTTGAGATTGCCCGTTTTAATGGCATATAAAGTAACAGGTGCATCATTAATTACTGCATCCACATTACCATTGGACAATTCTTGTAGGGCTATAGGTGCTGAATCAAAACTGCGAATTTGCACCCCAGGAACACTTTTAGCCTTTGCAGCCCCAGTTGTGCCAATTTGGACTGCAATTTTTTTATTTTTGAGACTGTCAAAACCAGTAATATCTTGATTGTCTGCACGAATTGCGATCGCTAATCCAGCCTTAAAATAGGGACGGGAAAAAGAAATCGTCTTCGTCCTCTCCTCTGTAATCGTGATCGAACTAAGGGCTGCATCTACCGTTTTGGCTTGCAAAGCTGAGATCATCCCATCAAAAGGCAGACTTTGAAAATCCACTTTAAAGTTAGCTGTAAGTGCGATCGCATTCATCAAATCAATCGAAAAACCCTGCAACTCACCACCTTGTCTTTGAAACTCAAAAGGTGGAAACGTCGGTTCCGTAGCAACCCGCAAAGTTTTCCCCGCACTAGAGTTCACAGCACAGCTAATCAGTAATAAACAGCTAAAACCTACGAAGACACATAAATACAGCCAACGCGCAAAACCAAATTTAGCCATATTATTTTCTCTCTCCCTCTGCGCTCTCTGCGCCTCTGCGGTTACTTAAAACCTTACAATCAACTGTAGAGCAGCTTGACATAAGTAATGAACAATACCATCCCCGCCATTATTTTTGACAATATCGAAAAAAACTTTGGTTCTCTCAAAGTCCTCAAAGGAATCACCGGCGAAATCAACCGGGGAGAAGTCGTTGCAGTTATCGGTTCCTCCGGCTGTGGTAAAAGTACTCTACTACGCTGCTTTAACCGCCTAGAAACCATTGACAAAGGGCGTTTAATAATCAATGGTATCAACTTATCCCGACCCACCGTCAAATATAACCAACTGCGAGAACTACGGACACAAGTAGGCATGGTTTTTCAACAGTTCAACCTGTTTCCCCATCTCAGCGTACTGGAAAATATGACACTCGCACCGCGTAAAGTCTTGGGTAAAACACCGAAAGAAAGCGCCCAAATAGCGAGATTGTATTTAGAAAAGGTTGGCTTATCTGACAAAGCCTCTGCTTATCCCGAACAACTTTCTGGCGGACAAAAGCAACGGGTAGCGATCGCCCGTAGTTTATGCATGAATCCCCAAATCATGCTATTTGACGAACCCACCAGCGCCCTAGATCCTGAACTCGTGGGCGAAGTCCTGCAAGTGATGCAACAATTAGCCGCAGAGGGAATGACAATGGTGGTTGTCACCCATGAAATGCAATTTGCCAAAGAAGTAGCTCATCAGGTGATATTTTTAGACAAAGGTATTGTGACAGAACAAGGCCCAGCCTATGAAGTGCTGACTAATCCCCAAAGCGATCGCCTACGTATTTTCCTAAGTCGCCTTCAAATAATTCGTAATTCGTAATTCGTAATTCGTAATTAAAGACTTCTTTCAAACTCCTCACTCACTACTTCCCACTCAGCACTAATTAAAGGTATTCGCGCAAGAAATCAAAGGGATCATCTTCCCAGCAAGGTTCAGGTATCAGCCAAAATAAACTACCGCTGATGTCGGCTTCAATTTCATCACCGTCGTCTCTATCAAATAGTTCTATCAAAGCTGTCCAATCACGTTCTCTCAGAGACGTTAACGATGGGGCATATACCTGAAAATTATTTGAGTAATTCACGCGCAAAGTTGTGCTTGATAGCCGTAAATAGTTAATATAGGATATTTGTAAATAATTATACCAATTTGAAAAAAGAATGCGACAAATAGACCATTTGTAGAGACGCGATTCATCGCGTCTTCACCCAAAGATGTGTTGCAATCATTAATTGAATTGGTATTAGATTTTAGTTTTGACAACCGCAGTGAAATAGTTGTTTTTATACTATTAAATATGAACTACTATCATAAGTGTCTCACAATTTAAATAGGACTGCTATAGTATTTATTACATAATTACAAGCTGAATTTACTCAGACCGGAAAAATCCTTCAGGCTGCAACTCGACTAGTTCCACGCCAAAGACTTCCGCAAAGGACTGTGCTACATAAAAACGGACTTCTTGGCAAGTGATACCTGGAATCCACTCGGCCAAACTGCCTACAGGTTTATCAGAAATACCACAGGGTACAATGCGCTCAAAGCCTGTCATATCTGGACAAACATTTAATGCAAAGCCGTGCATGGTAATCCAACGGCTGACTTTAATCCCAATCGCCGCAACTTTCCGCCCTTGCAACCAAACGCCAGTAAAAGCCGGAATTCTTTCTCCCTGCAACCCATAAACTGCTAATACGCGAATTATGACTTCTTCGAGTTGGCGTAAGTACCAATGGAGGTCTTTACGATAACGTTGCAGATTTAAAATTGGATACCCCACCAGTTGACCAGGACAATGGTAAGTAACCTCGCCACCTCGTTCAACTCGCTGCACATCATATTCACTTTTGTCAATATCAAATTTGAGAAAATCTGAGTTGCTTCCTTGTCCCAAAGTATAGACAGGTGGATGTTCTAGCAAAATCAACACGTCATCTAGACTGGAGTCATGGATGCGCTCAGTGAGGAGCGATCGCTGCCATCCATGAGCTTCTAAGTAAGGCATCAATCCTTGGTTATACAGCAAACAACGGTTTATGTGTGGTTCCATACTACGGATAATGCCAAAAATCAACTGTATTAAGGACGAAATATATTTCAAATTAGAAGATTAGAGTCAAAAAATGTAAAGATTTGCAAAAGATTTTAAAGGAAAGTCAAGGGAATATGCATTAGAAAATACAAAGTGCTAGCTTGAATATACAACCTCAATAGGTTTTAGGAGGAATTCTCTGCAATAAGCATCATGCCAAGACGATAAAGACGAATGTACTGGCTGATGACTCTCATAAAGTTAGTTTGCATTTCAAACAGAATCAAATTTCCCAAAGACTTGTATTATTGAACAACAGCAAGCAAACTTCAACCGAACACAGAAGGAGCAAATATCAACAGTTCTGTAAGCGTTGTTTTAACACAAAAGACAGTTACAGGAGCTACTGCTCAAATTTCCTCACTAAAAAGTTCTAGGTGAATATCCAATTGGATATCAGCGCAGAGATGAGGAGGAAAATCAAGGGTATAATGAGCAAAAACCCAGACGTAGTAAGCTTAGAGACAGCTTACAAGCAGTACATAGATAAAGTTCACAATTTGTTTTGGCGGGAGTAATAGACCTTACCGCAATTTCTTTTCATACAAAGCAAATTCACACATCAAATATTCAGTGGGAGAGTTTACATGAAGCTTGTCATCCACGGCAAAAATATTGAAATCACCGAAGCAATTCGTGAGTATGTACATCAAAAGATTGAAAAAGCAGTTAGTCACTTTCAGAGTATTACAAATGAAGTGGATGTGCATCTTAGCGTAGCCCGTAATCCCCGAATTAATCCAAGACAAGCGGCTGAAGTAACTATTTACGCTAATGGTAGCGTTATCCGTGCCGAGGAAAGTAGCGAAAACCTATACGCCAGCATTGACTTAGTTGCAGATAAAATTGCCCGTCAACTGCGGAAGTACAAAGAACGGCGTCAAGATCAGAAAACTCATGCCCTGCCAACAGAAGTAGTTGTTGCAGATGCGGTAGTCACAGATTTAATTGGCGATCGCACCCCCGAATTGCCTAACGAAGTCGTCCGCACCAAATATTTTTCCATGCCGCCGATGACCCCTACAGAAGCCCTGGAACAACTACAACTCGTGGGACACGACTTTTATATGTTCCGCAATTCTGAAACTGGAGAGATTAATGTAATTTACGAACGCAACCACGGCGGTTATGGTGTGATTCAACCCCGCAATGGTAACGGCCATACCAACGGCAAGAATGGCAAGTCAGCCCACGCGAGTATTGGTATGCCGGAAAAGTCGCATTCGAGTAAATAGGGAATGGGGAATGGGGAATGGGGGAGAAATAACTAATGCCCAATGCCCCAATCTCTCATTTCGCAAGCTGTTGCAAAGTTTTCAGCGCTTCCTCAACGTGACCTTTAAAGTTAAACATTGAATCAAATACGTATTGCACAACTCCTTGTTGGTCAATGACGTAAGTAACGCGACCAGGGAACAAGCCAAAGGCAGCTGTTGCGCCATATAGCTTCCGCACTTGGTCGCCTTTGTCTGTTAACAGAGTAAAAGGTAGATTGTATTTCGCAGCAAATTTTTGGTGAGATTCGCTAGAGTCGGCACTCACGCCGACAACTTCAGCACCAGCGGTTTTAAACACTTCATATTGATCACGAAAGGCGCATGATTCAGCCGTACATCCAGGTGTGTCGTCTTTGGGGTAAAAATATAGGACAACAGCTTTTTGTCCGCGAAAATCCTGGAGGCTAACTGTTGAGCCATTTTGAGCAGGTAGACTGAAATTAGGAGCGGTATCTCCAACTTTGATTGCCATAACAAGTGGTGGTAATTACTTAACAAAATTTTACCTTGTATCGAAGTCATAAATTTTGCTTGATTACCTGTATGAAGCGGAGTAGCTTAGATACTCATCTAATACAAAATTCCGCTTATGCGCCTGACTTCACTGGATGTTTTTCGCGGCATTACCATCGCTGCGATGATTCTCGTCAATATGGCGGGAGTTGCAGATGATGTATATCCTCCCTTAGCCCATGCCGATTGGCACGGTTGCACACCAACTGACTTAGTATTTCCCTTCTTTCTCTTCATTATCGGTGTAGCGATGACTTTCTCACTGTCAAAGTACACCGAAGGCAATAAACCAACGTCAGGTGTTTACTGGCGAATATTACGCCGCGCCGCCATTCTCTTTGCCTTGGGATTGCTGCTGAATGGCTTTTGGAATCAGGGTATTTGGACTTTTGATTTGAACACCATCCGCATTATGGGAGTGTTGCAGCGCATCAGCCTTACCTATCTGCTAGCTTCCGTAGCTGTTCTCAACCTACCGCGTAAAGGTCAATGGATACTAGCAGCAGTGTTACTCATCGGCTACTGGCTAACGATGATGTATGTAGCAGTGCCAGAATATGGTGCGGGAGTTTTGACGCGGGATGGTAATTTCGGCGCTTATGTTGACCGCCTGATTATTCCCAAAGCACATTTATATAAAGGTGACGGGTTCAACTTTATGGGAGATCCAGAAGGACTTTTCAGTACTATTCCCGCCATAGTAAATGTCCTCGCTGGCTATTTCACTGGTCAATGGATACGCAGCCAACCTGTACAGTCACGCACAAGTATAGGTTTAGGATTATTTGGAGTCGGTTGCTTAATTATTGGTTGGGCGTGGGGGTGGACATTCCCCATCAACAAAAAGCTGTGGACAAGTTCCTATGTGGTCTTTAGCAGCGGTTGGGCGTTACTATTGCTGGCAGCTTGTTATGAACTGATCGAAGTACGGGTGATGCGTCGCTGGAGTAAGCCTTTTGAAATTATGGGCTTAAATGCGATCGCTCTTTTCGTTGCATCGGTTTTATTGATTAAAATCTTAGTCAGAACCACTATTGGGACTGGCAAAGATGCTTCCAGTACCTACAATTGGATTTACCAGAATTTTTTCGCATCTTGGGCGGGGGCGTTGAATGGTTCTCTGTTGTTTGCCCTAGTCACCGTGTTGTTGTGGTGGACTGTTGGTGTTCTGATGTATCGGCAACGTTGGTTTCTCAAAGTGTAAATTTGAAAGCAGGCGTCAGAATATAAAAAGATTTTTGTTGTTGTTTACGTTTTAGTGTTATCAAGGTTACAACAGGTATTAAGTGATAGATTTGTCACATTTTAGGAACAAAGGCGATCGCAATTTTATCTATATTATTAGCGCATTAATCTGCGCTTTTTTTGGCGAACTCACTTAAGTTCTAATATCGTTTCTAACGGCAGAATAGTCTACAAACTTATCTGTGCGTTGAAAATTCTTATTTCTTCTAATTCACTAAATTAATCCATAGCAAAATTGTGAGGTAATGAATGCGTCGCATAAGATTTTGGCTATTTTTTCCAATTGCTTTGATATTCGGTTGCTCAGATCAACTGTTTCAATCTAATCCATCAGTCGCCAACCCTAACCCAACGGTAGTTCCACAACAAACTAGTCCGACTTTGTTAGCCAAGGCGAGTTACCTTTCCCCGTTGGAACAACAGGTAATTATTGAAACAAATAAGGTACGAACAAATCCCAAGGCATATCTCCCGATTCTGGAAAATTATAGAAAGCGCTTTGAGGGGAACCGAGTCAAAATTTCTAACAATACCTATTTGCGAACTCAAGAAGGAGTTAAAGCAGTTGATGAAGCGATCGCATTTTTGAAATCAGCACGTCCTGTAGGAGCGTTGAGTGCATCTAAAGGTATGTCTTTAGGAGCAAAAGACCACGTTAAAGACCAAGGCCCAAAAGGTGCTACAGGTCATAATGGTAGCGATGGTAGCAACCCTTTTACTCGCATCAACCGCTATGGTAAATGGCAAACAACCGCAGGCGAAAATATCAGTTATGGCCCAAGCACTGCTCAAGATATCGTCATGCAATTAATTATTGATGATGGTGTGCGCGATCGCGGTCATCGAAAAAGCATTTTTAACGGCGCTTTTAAAGTCTCCGGTGTTGCTTATGGAACTCACAAATCATATAGAACAATTTGTGTAATTAACTACGCTGGTGGGTATCAGGAAAAATAACTTGAGATGAAGAATTTTGATTTATTTCGAGCAAAAGTATCCGACGACTAAAGTATACTGTCCAAATTATTCCAAACTCAAACTGAATAGCTTGGCGATCGCAGGTAATAATTTATTACCCGCCTCCACCAGGGTTGCGATCGCAGGTAAACTAGAAAATATCCCTTTCAACATGATGATTGCGGTTTTTGCTCTGAGTTGCGTCCTCGAAGATTTTGACAGGAGAAATCTAAAGCTATGTTCCACTTTACGGAGGTGAGCAAATTTTAACACACGCTTACCCCTGTAAATTCAAGAATAGTTAGATATATTTCTAAGTTGAGTTGTTTAAAAGGCGCAACTGCGAGGTTCAGAGGCTCAATATTCAGGTACTACAATGCTTTAAGAAGCAAAAGTAGGTGTAATTGTAATGCAATCAATTTTCTGGAGTGTAGAAGAAGTAGCCCTAAGAGCTAAACAGTTTTACGAAAACGGTATTCGTCAAAATGTTGAGCGTGGTGACAATATCGGCAAGATGATTGTGATTGATGCTGAAACGGGTGAATATGGGATAGATCCAACTGGTGTAGAGACAGCGTTAAAGTTAAAACAGAAAAACCCTAATGCTAGATTGTTCACCATCCGAATTGGTTATGATGTTGCTGTAAGTTTTGGTGGTGCGATGGAGCGTACTGCTGAATGATTTATGGCAAAGTAATCAATGGTAGGGTAATAATTCCAGTGGTTTTTCGTTTACCTTCCCAACCAGCTTTTTCTCTAGATTTTGTCATTGATACTGGATTTAATGACCATCTAACTTTACCACCGCAGGCAGTGAGTGCAATGAATCTTCCCTTGTATTCTAGTACCGAAGCAAGGTTAGCTGATGGTAGTGAAGCTTTATTATCTATACATTTGGCAACAATTTTATGGGACGGCATAGAAAAATTAGTTCCAGTTTTAGCTGCTGGTTATAAACCTTTACTAGGAACTTCTCTGATGGCAGGATATCATCTAGAAATTGATTTTCAAGACAATGGTTTAGTTTCCCTAGAAAAACTCTAATCGATAAGTTCTTGTTTGTATTCCTTGAAGTTGCGTCTTTGGAGATTTTGACCGGAACAGTCTAAAGTCATGTTCCACTTTACGGAGGTGAGCAAATTTTACTACATGCTCACTGCTGTAAATTCAAAAATAGTTAGATACATTTCTAAGTTGAGGCTAAAAGGTGCAACTTCGAGGTTCAAAGGTGCAACTTTGAGGTTCAAAGGCTCAACGTTGAGGTTCAAAGACGCGATAAATCGCCGTCTCTACAATAATTAGTCCTTTGTAGAGACGGCGATTCATCGCGTCTATTGCTTTAACCGAACAGTATTATCTACCTAACTTATTCCTCTGCAACCCAGGCACCATGAAACCCATAAGGCACTCGTTGGGGAATTATTACTCGCGCTACAGGTTCAGCAGTTACATCTTGGGCATTTACCACTACCAATTCGGAAGTATCTGAACCCTCATCATGGACGAAAGTCATAAGCCAACCATCGTCCTCAGCCGTTGCACCAGGACGCGGCGCAAACACAGCTTCACCGCCATAGCGTCCTTCTCCAAATTCATGGGTTTGGGACTTTCCACTGCTGAAGTCGTACTTAATAATACCTTCAAATAAAGGTAGGGGACTGTTTGCCGCTTTGTTGCTGTAGCCATATCGGGTTTTTCGCCCCAATAGGTTTTCGTTGACGCGAGGAAATTCGGAAGCTACATCATCCAACATTTCTTCACGTACTGTACCCGTGCTGAGGTTAAACCGCCAGCGATGTAAACGGGGGATATTTGCTTCTGGGTCGGGTTGGGAATCATCTAAACCCAAAACAGTAGTAGAAGTCATGCGACAGGCAATCAGCACTACTTCGTCTCCATCTTCGTAGGCGTTGAGGGTATGGAAGACGTAGCAAGAGGGACTTTCAAACCAGCGGATATTACTGTTGTCACCGTGACGTGGTACAATCCCAAAACGACTAGAGCGATCGCGCTCAAACATCATTACAGGTTCTCCCCGTTGCGCTCTTTCCGGATTAAAAGTCAGCGGCAAATCCATGAAAATCGTGTAGTTTTCAGTGATGGCGAAATCGTGCATCATCACCCCTATGGGCAGTTCAATTGGCACTGTCCGCAACAGTTCCCCTTGTGCTGAGACTACACTATATTGCAGGTACGGTGGTACAAACACAGAGTAGCCAAAGAAGATCATTTCGTCTGTAACGGGGTCTACTTTGGGATGGGCTGTGAAGGCAGAAACTAGCTTCCCATTATAGCTATACTCACCAATGGTTTCTAATTCAGGCAGTTTGATGGCGTGAGGTTTACCCCCCTCGTTCAGCGCCAACATTTGACCGGCGTGCCACACTAAGGCAGTATTGGCAGTATTTTTGTAGCCACCGTGAGGGTTATCCATTTGCGGTGGTTCTAACAACCCACTCCAGATAGCTTTACCCGCTTCTCGTTCTTTTTTCCATCCGGCTGTCTGCACGTAGCGGTTACGATAAGTGGCTATGCCGTTGCTAATTTGTACACCATGCAACATCCCATCGCCATCAAACCAGTGATATTGACCGATGGGTGTCCATTGAGGGTTAGGGCCATTCCGCACAAACATCCCCGATAGTTCAGGTGGTAATTCACCGATAACTGACAATTTGTCGGTGGTGATTTCTTCACGGATTGGAGCGAAGTTGCGATCGAGATATGGATTGACTGCTATTGTTGGCATTGTTTTGATTTAAATGTACATTTCGGTTTGCTATCAATGCCCACGGAGAAATTTTGAGGGCGTTGGTGAATTTTTGCAATCTGTCTACAAATTAAACCTTTTTCTCTAACTGTTTAATTCGTTTTATTTGCAGGAGGTTCCACTCATCATCAGAAAAGGGTGTGCTAAACCAGGTATCTAATATTTCTTTAGCGATCGCTTCTGTAGTAGCACGTAAACTTAATACAAGGACATTCGCATGATTCCAGATGCGGGCCCCGCGTGCTGTCTCAGCATCATGGCACAAGGCTGCACGTATCCCAGAAACTTTGTTAGCGGCAATAGATGCGCCAGTACCAGTCCAACAAAAGACAATTCCCTCATCTGCTTTTTGGGTTGCCACTGCCAAAGCAACTTTACTACAACTAAGAGGCCAATCAACTTCAGGATCACTCTCGGCTAGGGAACCGAAGAGTATGACTTCATGCCCTCGCTGCTTAAGTTCTTCCATTACCCTATCGGTAAGGTTAGTGCGTTCATCACTGCCAATAGCGATTTTCATGCATTCCCCTTTGAAATTAGTCTTCCCCATCTCCTCATACTACGATGTTTATAGGAGACAGGGAAGAATTACAAATTACGTTAGCGTAGCGTTAGCGAGTCATCGAGCGTCACTACAAATTACGAATTAATCCTCAGATTTTGTTGAATATACAGCAGTGTTCCCATTCAATGACACTGCTTCTACTGGTAGTTCTTGACGCCGATTTGGTTTGATAAAACGCTCTGTTGTCGTCTTAATTACAATATACAAAATCGGCACTACAAACAAACTCAAGAAAGTCGCAATTAACATCCCTCCAAATACTGTTGTTCCTAATGATTGACGACTTCCCGCCCCGGCACCTGTGGCAATAGCTAGCGGGAAAATCCCCAATAGTGTAGAAAAAGCAGTCATCAAAATTGGACGTAGACGCTCTTGTGAAGCCTCAATTACTGCTTTGGTAATCGAAAGTCCTTGATCTCGCAATTGGTTAGCGAATTCCACAATCAAAATTGCGTTCTTACTAGCTAAACCAATCAACATTACTAGACCAATTTGACAGTAAACATCATTAGCATAACCCCGCATTGATTGAGCTATCAGCGCTCCAAAGATAGCTAAGGGAACTGATAACAGAATGATAAAGGGATCAACGTAGTTCTCGTATTGAGCAGCTAGTACCAAAAACACGAAGATTATTCCTAATCCAAAGATCAGGGGTGCTAAACCACCAGAGTCTATTTCTTCTAATGCAGTACCAGACCATTCATAACCATAACCTGCTGGTAAAACTTCTTGAGCAACTTGTTCCATTGCTTTAATCGCGTCTCCAGAACTAGAGCCAGGAGCGGCGGAACCATTAATTTCAATTGAGCGAAATAGATTGTAGTGATTTATCGTTTGCGCTCCCACAGTCGAAGTAACTGTGACTAAGTTACTCAAAGGAATCATTTGATTCCTTTGGGAACGAACGTACAGTTTACCAATATCCTTGGGGTTAGAACGAAACTGTTGGTCTGCCTGGATATATACGCGGTAATTGCGCTGCTGGAGATTGAAATCATTTACATATTGCGATCCCAAAGCAGTTTGTAATGTACTGAAGACATCATCTATAGAAACTTGTAATGATTTGGCTTTATTGCGGTCTACTTCCACAAGCAATTGTGGTGTATCTGCGGCAAAGGTGCTAAATACAGCTTGTAATCCTGGTGTTTGATTAGCTTTACCCAGCAATTGACCCATCGACTGCACTAGATTTTCTAAGCCACTGTTACCTCTGCGGTCTTGCAGTTGAAAGACGAAGCCGCCAAAGTTACCTAAACCCTGAATTGGCGGTGGATTCACAGGGAAAACCCTGGCTTCTGGAATTGCCAACAACTTCCCTTGCAAGCTGCCAATAATCGCTTGTACTGATTGATTGGGTCTTGAACGTTCTGCCCAAGGTTTTAAAGTTGTAAAGATGATGCCACTATTGGCGGTACTACCACTAAAACCAAATCCTCCCACGGCAAAAGTCCCTAGTACTTCTGGAACTTGCAGGATTTCTTTTTCTACCTGTGCCATGACATCGCTGGTATATTGCAGCGAAACGCCTTGGGGACCTTGAATAATTGTGAGGAAGTAGCCTTCATCTTCGTCTGGGAGAAAGGCTGTAGGTACTGTGGTGTAGAGCCAAGCAGTCATACCCAAGGAGACAATAAACAACCCAATTACGACGCTTTTAAATCGTGTGAGAAAGGTAAGCGATCGCTCATAGCTTGACCTTACCCATTCTAGAAACCGATTAATCAGGTCAAACAACCAGGCAATCCACCGGGGAGGTCTTTGTTCTTGACGCAGTAGCACACCACACAAAGAAGGTGTTAAGGTCAAAGCCAAAAAAGTCGAAATCGCAATTGAAAAGGCGATCGTTAGCGCAAATTGCCGATAAAGTGCGCCTGTGGTTCCCGGAAAAAACGCCACTGGTACAAACACTGCCATCAACACTAATGAAGTGGCAATAACCGCGCCAAATAGTTCCGCCATTGATTCACTAGCGGCTCGGCGAGGATTTATGCCTTTATCCTGAATAAAACGGCTGATTTGTTCCACCACAACGATCGCATCGTCTACCACCATCCCTGATGCTAAAGTCAGACCAAACAATGTCAAACTATTAATGGAAAAGTTAAAAACTTTGATGAAGGCAAATGTCCCAATTAGTGCTAAAGGAATAGTTAGCGCAGGAATTAAAGTGGTTCGCCAATCCTGCAAGAACACAAAAATTACAATCACCACCAACACCACCGCTTCAATCAGAGTCTTGATCACTTCTGCCAAAGACTCTTCTACAAAGGATGTTGTGTCAAAAGCTACTTGATATCGCATCCCTGGCGGAAAATTCGGAGCCAATCGCGCTATTTCGGCTTTGACTCCTTTAGCCACATCTAAGGCATTACTGCCAGGAACTTGATAAATCCCTAAACCGACAGCATCGTTGCCACGAAATCGTAGAAATGAACTGTAGTTTTCTGCACCCAGTTCGGCTCTACCTACATCTTTGAGCTTAACTAAGGTGCCATCCTCTTGAGTTCTGAGGACAATTTCTTCAAATTCTGATGGTTCTGCTAATCGGCTGACAGCACGTACATCAAGTTGATACCTTTGTCCTTCAGGAGCCGGTTCTTGTCCAATTCTCCCTGCACCGACTTGCAAATTTTGTTCGGATAAAGCATCGGCTACATCCTGAGTTGTTAGTCCCCGACTAGCAAGGCGACTCGGATCTAACCACAAACGCATTGCATAGCGACGTTCACCAAAAATTCGTGCGTCACTTACACCTTTGACTCTTTTTAAGGCATCTGCTAAGTAAAGGTCAGCATAGTTGCTTAAAAATATATTGTCGTACTCTTTATTTTCAGCGTATAAACCAATTGCTAAGAGAATGTTGCTTGACTGTTTTGATACCTGCACTCCCGTGCGCTGTACACTCTCTGGGAGTTGCGGTTGGGCAACAGAAACACGATTTTGCACATCCACAGCCGCAATATCTTTGTCTCGTGAAGAATCAAAGGTGGCTGTAATGGTACTAGTGCCATCGTTACTGCTGCTAGAAGTGAGATATCTTAGTCCCTCAATCCCGTTGATTTGCCTTTCTAAGATATTCGTTACCCCGCTTTCTACGACTTCGGCACTAGCTCCGCTATAGTTGGAAGTCACACTGATTTGGGTAGGACTAATTTCTGGGAACCTAGCGATCGGCAGTGTAGGAATACTGATTAATCCTATTAAAAGGATGACGATCGCACAGACCGACGCAAAGATTGGCCGCTTAATAAAGAAGTCAACAAACATAGGTTAAAAAATTGGGCATTGGGCATTGGGCATTGGGCATGGGGCATTGAAAAGAGGCAGAGGGGCGGGGTGCGGGGTGAAGAGGGGAAAACTCTTCTCCCTTTCTCCCTGCTCCCTGTGCTCCCTGCTCCCTGCTCCCCTGCTCTCTCATCTTCAACTAAGGCCTCCGACTACCCACTTGTTCCGGTGCAGGAGTGATGGGAGCGCCATTGGTTAGATTGAGAATACCGGAAACAACAATTTTGTCCCCAGTTTTTAATCCTTCGATAACTTGATAATTATTCCCCTCAATAACTCCCAATTTCACGGGTTTTTGTTGAGCTACTAAAGATGGCGCTCCAGCTTTGGTTTTTTCTGCCGGTGCTTCAGCTTTAGGCTTTTCCTGCGGTGCTTCAGCCACAAATACAAAAGTCTCTCCACCTAGGCGAGATACTGCTGTAACTGGAATTAAGATTCCCGGACGTTCGTTCCAGATGACTTTGGTTTGCACTGCCTGACGATTAACCAGTTGACTTCTGGAATTACCAAAGTTGGCTTTAGCCAAAACTGTCTGCGAATCTGAACTAGCATTTGGAGAGATGAAACTCACCTTACCAGTAGCGATGGGTTTGCCTTGGGTGTCCAACATTTGCACAGGTAATCCCAAACGCAGCTTATTGGTGTCAGCTAAGGGAACGGAAATATTCAGTTCTAAAGAGTCATTTCTAGTCAGTGTAGTGAGTTGATCTGCTTGTTGCACATAATCTCCCACCTTTGCTGGAATATCACCAACAATACCGGTGAAAGGTGCAAGGACTTTTGTGTATTGCAGTTGAACTTGGGCAGATTTGACTTGGGCTGCTGCTTGAGTTACTTGCGATCGCGCTTGGGCAATTTCTTCTGGGCGAGAACCATTTTCTAGCTGCCTTAAGTTTTGTCTCTGTTGTTCTAAAGCACCAGCTAGCTCATTGATACTAGAATTTCTGCTTTGGCGAAGTTGGTCTAGGCGTTTCTGAGCCACAACCAGGGCAGCTTCAGCACTTTGCTGTTCTTTGACATATCCTTCTAAGGTATCTTGGGAAACTGCACCCTCTTTTCTCAATTGTGCGTATCGCTTGGCGCGTGACTGTGCTAGTTCCACATCAGATTTAGCTGACTGAATTTGAGCTTCAGCTTGAGCAATTTCTTCTGGTTGTGATCCCGATTGGGCATCTCGAAAACGAGCTTGGGCTTGGGCTAACTGTGCTCTAGCTTGGGCAACTTCTTCTTGTCGCGTACCCGCTTGCAGTTCAGCAAGCCTTGCTTGGGCTTGTTCTAGTCCAGCTTTTGCTTGTAATAATTGAGCTTGGACATTATCACTTTCTAGGCTAATAATGACTTGCCCTTGTTGAACACGGTTGCCCTCTTGAATGAAAATCTGGGTAACTCGTCCGTCAACCTGTGGTCTGATGATTACCGAACGTGGAGCCTCTAAGGAGCCAATAAACTCCGAACTTTCCTGCACAGTTTCAGTTTCCACAGTTGCTAGCTTGACGGGAATTGCCATCGGTTGACCAGCTGCGGCCCCAGCAGGTGCATCGCTAGCGCTACTAGTTTGCCACCAGCGCCAACCAAAACTAACACCTGCAACTAACAAAACAATTCCCAAAATTAGCGGCCAACGGCGTTTTTGCGGTGGCTTTGGCGATCGCTCCAACAATGGTTGCGATTCTTGATTAGAATCATTAACAGCAGGCTGTTCTATTTCAACGGGCAGGTGAGAATCAGGGAACTCAGAATGGGACATCTTCGGTTTCTCGTCTTATGGATTTAGACTTGGGCAATCTACTCTTCGCTAAAAAAGCACTGTTTGAATAGTTTTTTAGCCCTTGTTGCTTGATGTTGGTGCCAAATATATACGCGGGTATTTGGGCGATCGCTCACTATGTCTAGCACCTCAAACCAAACAATATCGCTTATCACTTTATGGTTAATTTGTAAATTACTTAACTCCTGTCAATTGTTTAAAGTGTAATTTATAAAACTTTTTTAGTCAGTGTAAAATCAGAGCCTTAACTCTAAGAGAAAACACGATTTATCTTGTTGCAAGGGAATCAACTGAACCTCTAGCCTCTTTCAATGGCAAAGTGCTAATACCGCGCACAAATAAATTGACACAAGTTTCTATGTAACATTGACGACTGTAATCTAGTGTGGTAGATATATCTCTAAAACGCAGCATACCGTGAAGCAACATACCCGTAAAACTATCTACAGATGCTTTCAAATCTATATCTGAGGACACTGTGCCCTTCTGTTGACTGTTTTGCAAATACACAACCAGCTTTTCGCGCATCGATTTGTTAGCTTCGTATAACATCAGACTGGCTGCTTGGGGGTGTCGCTTCGCTTCTCCAATCAATGTCCGAATCAGGTCTTCATGCTCCTCCATCATCTGGTTGCAAAGCCTTGCATAATTATTGAGGTCAATGTACAGGTTTTGAGTCCAGTCCTTGTGATCAGCTAAGGTTTGGGATTGTGAAGCGATCGCTTCGGTAATCACAGCAGCTAGTAGTTGCTCTTTGCTCTGGAAATGACGAAATAAAGTTACCTCGTTGACCGCAGCAACACGAGCAATTTCTCGCGTTGTCGCTCCTGTTAAACCTGCCGTTGCAAACACCTTAGTTGCCGCCTTGATCAAGCGTGCACGAGTTTGTGCCGTTTTTGATGCTAAGTTTTTCATGAGGGTTTGCAAGCGCTTGCTTGCATTATAACCACATAGAAGACGAGATTGGTATAAGTTACAGATGAGTTTATCGGTCTTTATTCATGGTGAATAGTGATCTTAGGGAAGAAAAGCATACGGAGCGATGCCTTCTGAGGCTTGTCTGCGACACGCTGCGCGTAGCTTGCTTCGACCTAGGAGTATGCCTACGCTGATTAATCCAGCTCTATTAATCAAGGTTACGAGTTTCATCAAGTTATCCTCACCAAGAACGACATCCAATCAATCAGTGTTCTCTAGAGTCCTATTTTTCAGCAGTCTCAACTTCCTACACTTAGGTCACCCGATCGGTTGATTTTTAACTCACCCGAATGGGTGATTTAATTTATCCAAATCAGGGTTTTGTCTGTGCAGTCGCCTGGTGTTCGCTAATTAATTGACATCCTCACCGACCTAAAGACGCTCTTAAAAAGGAGTAATGAGTAATAAGTAATAAGTAATGAGTAAATACCCATTTTTCATCCACTCATTACTCATTACTCCTTACTCATTACTTTAAAGCATTGCGTGAAGCCTTAGAATTCAGACCCAATTCTTTGGTGAGCAGTCCTCAACAGCCTTCAACCATCTACAACTGATTCCTTAGAATCCAAATCCGGTAATATCTTCAGAGTAGATTTCCGGTTAGTAACAATATAAGAAAGCAGCCCTTCATACCGATCAAGTGCTTGCTCCAAGGAATAGTTTTCTTCGGCAAACTGTCTTCCTGTATTACCAAGCCTTGCCCCTAAAGTAGGATTAGTATATAAATCATGCACCGCAGCGGCCATTGCATCGGGTGATTCTGGCTCAACAATTATTCCACCACCACTAAGTTGGATTGCTTTCGCAGCAGTACCAGTGGCAGGAACAGAACCCACAATCGGGCGACCACTCGCCAACAGGAGTGGTATTTTTGAAGGCATATTGAACGAAATCACATTATGCTTTTGCACAATCAGCCCTACATCAGATGCTGCTAGCATTTCAGGAAGTGTTTCTCGTGGCTGTAACGGTAGCAGCAAAACATTATCTGCTCCATTTAAAAGACAATATTCCTGCAACCTTTGCAATGCTCTTGATTCGCCAACGATGACAAAGACAATATCTTTGATATGACGCAAACAAACGGCTGCTTCTATTACTGTTTCTAAACCTTGTGTTAGAGCAATGTTGCCCGAATAAAGTACTACAAATTTCCCATCGAGTTGATGTCTAGATATCCAAGAGTTGTTCTGTTTCGGTAAAGGGCGAATAAAATTTACATTCACCCAATTGGGAATACAAACGATTTTATTAACAGGTACTCCCTTATTCACTAAATTCTCACGAAACCCATCAGCGATGACACTAATAGTGTGTGCCGTCCGATATGCAAACTTCTCTAGGATTGCAAGACTTCGGATCATCCACTTGTTTTTTAATAGCCCGATACGTACCGCAGCTTCTGGTAAAATATCTTGCACATTTAGAACTACCGGGCAGTTGTATAACCAACCAAATATTGTTACTGGTAACGTACCAAATAGAGGCGGAACTGTTAAGATAATTACATCGGGGCGTCCGCCTTTAAAGGCTTGGGGTAAGCTCGTAAAAACAAAACTCAACTCCAGCAACAGCCGATCTACGAGGTTAGGTTTAGACTTAATTCGCAAATAACTTCGCTGAATGGTTACGCCATTTTTTTGTTCAGTAATATACCACTTACCCCGATATCCATCGTAAATTTCGCGCTGAGGATAGTTGGGCATTCCCGTAATCACTCGCACTTCATGACCTCGCTTTACTAGTCCTTCTGCCAATTCAGTCATTAATGGAGCAATTCCAATCGGCTCTGGATGATAGTTGTAGGAATAGATCAGAATGTGCATGAGCTATTTGTGAATTTTGTAAAGACAGCTTGAGATCAGCGGACTTATTGCTAATTTCAGTAATGGCTGCCACTTTTATTACTCAATTTAAGTTTAAAGATTTGTTGATTAAGATTGGATTAAGCTCTGTTTATAAATTTTCTGAATAATTTTAATTTTAAAAGATAGTTTTTGTATTGCATAAAAGACTTAAAAATTAAAATATCAGATTGTGTAAAGACTTTAGGCTCTTTATAAACACAGACTTTAGACTTTGGTGATGATCACAATAGTTGATTTGCTAGCTCCTGAATCATGCATAATGTCTAAATTTAAACTTCGGGGATTGTAGCATTATATTTAAGCTTGTGCATATAACCCTCATACCGCCCTTTCAACTGGCACATGAAGTATTTTTAACCAAGTTATCAGTGATTGCTCGAATACTTATGTCAACAAGTATTCGAGCGATCGCGAACTGATAAGGCTGGATAATAGACTCACCAACTCACTTAACCATTGGAGCTAGAATAGAGATTCATTAAACTAAAATTGGCAACCTCTAACTAGAAAGCCCTACTTTCTAGCAAGAGGCTTGCTTTTTCTTCAGAGTTGAGCCTACACCCAATATCCCAAATGCCAGTAAACCCAACATAGAAGCAGGTTCAGGGACTTTGGATACCTGAATAGAACCAGAATTTTGATCTAATGTTATAAATGCTGTCTGTTGATCGATATCCTGACGTAAGGACAAAGAATCACCAACGGTTCCCTGGAAGAAATATTCTCCGATTACACCCGTCCCTCCTGCTACATCAAAGGGGCCAAACAAGGTATGAGTGGAAGTATCAAAGTTGAAAGCGAAGAAATCAGATTCTGAGACTCCATCAGTAACGGTGTTGTAAGTTCCAAGAAGATTATTCGATGGATCTAAGAAGGAGACATTCAAGGATTGTAAAAAGTTGGTTGCTCCACTACCACTTTCTGAAATAATTGTAGGTGCTGTAGTCTCGTCGTAGCTGAATGAACCTATTGCTGAATAACCAGAATCACCTAGCCAGTTGAAGTTTAAATCAATAGCTTGGGCAGGGTTGTTAGCACTAGCTGCGATCGCAACACTAAAAGCAACACTGGTTGCTGTGGTAGCAGCGATTTTGGCAAAAATATTTGTCATTGTCATAACTCCAAAATTGAGTGACATGATGCATTGATATATGCATCACACAACACTAAGCTTAAGATAGAAATATGTATACGTAAATACCGCATAAAAGTACGCTAGCAAATGTAATAAATCAATAAAGAGAAACACTTTTTTTGTGAAGTTTTATATAAAATATCAAGTCTGTAGCGATGTCTTACGACAAGCCGCTCCGCATCTACGCTCGTTTATATGTAATATATTCTGACCTCTTCCCTAAAAAGCTATACCTATCAAGCGTTACGGTATTATTTTAAGTATTTTCCCTGTTTGTAAAAATGCAGTCAATTCATACCTGTTACTAATTACTTATAAAAAATAAATATGAGCGATGCTTTTAGCCGACTCGCACCCTTCATCCAAGAATATATTTATCATCACCAGTGGACTGAATTACGGCCAGTTCAAATTGCCGCTTGTCAAGTCATATTTGATACTGATGCTCACTTGCTAGTTACTGCTGGAACTGCTGCTGGTAAAACAGAAGCAGCCTTTCTGCCAGTTTTGACTCTATTACACGCCAACCCGGCTGCAACCATAGGGGCATTGTATATTAGTCCAATCAAAGCTTTAATTAATGATCAATTTGAGCGTCTCAACGACTTACTAAAAGAAGCAGATATTCCCGTTTGGCACTGGCATGGTGACGT
Organism: Nostoc sp. UIC 10890; assembly: GCF_054786515.1. Taxonomy (NCBI): domain Bacteria; kingdom Bacillati; phylum Cyanobacteriota; class Cyanophyceae; order Nostocales; family Nostocaceae; genus Nostoc; species Nostoc sp. UIC 10890. Next base: position 6,520,936 of record NZ_JBSGKF010000001.1, on the reverse strand, counting down.
TTCGCAAACTCGAAAAAACAAGCTTTTAAAGAATCCTCAAGGCATTCTCCAAATCACACCAGAATCTTTAGAAAGTTTGTTAATCAACAAAAATAACGACCTACTTCGCTTATTCGGTGATTTAAGGTTTGTCATCATTGATGAAATTCACGCCTTTATGGGTTCAGAACGCGGTTGTCAAATTATTTGCCAATTACAACGTTTAGCAAAGTTGACGCAAAAACAACCGCGCCGTATTGGTTTGTCAGCAACTCTTGGTGATTACTCAATAGCTGAAGATTGGTTACGTTCAGGAACAGACAAGCCAGTTATTACACCGAAAATCGACAGCGTAAAACGCCAAATAAAACTAGCTGTAGAACATTTTTATATTACTGATGAAGTAGATGAATCAGAGGCGACAGATGATGAACAATATATTTTCAACCTTAGCAAATCTCGCAAATGCCTAATATTTGCTAATAATCGCACGCGTACTGAATCTGTAATTGCATCTTTACGAAAAATTGCCACAAAACAAGGACTACCAGATATATATCATGTACATCATGGGAGTATATCTTCTAGTTTGCGGCAATCTGCTGAAAATGCAATGCGTGAATCCAACAATCCAGCTGTGACTGCCGCCACTCTGACTCTAGAATTAGGCATAGATATCGGTCATTTAGAGCGAGTTATTCAGTTAGAATCACCCCTCTCTGTAGCTAGTTTTTTACAGCGCTTGGGACGCAGTGGTAGAAGAGGTGAAGCTGCTGATATGCGATTTGTCTGTGCTGAAGATCAGCCATTAGGAGAAGCTTCTCTACCAGAGCAAATCCCTTGGCAACTTTTGCAGTGTATCGCTATTATTCAACTTTATTTAGAGGAACAATGGATTGAACCAATCAAACCAATTAAATATCCTTTGAGTTTGCTTTATCACCAGACAATGAGTATTTTAACAGCAACAGGTGAAATTTCAGCCAATGCTTTAGCTAAACAAATTTTTAGTCTGCCACCCTTTGCTGCTATCTTAAAAGAAGATTTCCAACTATTGCTACGCTATTTAATTGATATTGGTCATATTCAGTATACCGAACAAGGTAAACTAATCCTGGGTTTGACAGGAGAAAAGGTGGTGAGGAAATTTCAGTTTTATGCTGTCTTTGCTGAACAGCAAGAATATATTGTTAAGCAAGGTGCAACAGAAATTGGCAGTATCGTCACACCGGTTCCAGTTGGCAACCAATTTGCTTTAGCTGGGAGAACTTGGGAAGTTTTAGAAGTTGACTTTAAAAAGAAAGCTATTTTTGTTAAACAAGCCGAGGGTAAAGCGAGTATTTATTGGCGTGGTGGCAATGGTATTATTAATACCAAAGTTTTACAAAGAATGCAGCAAATTTTATTGGAAAATGTTGAGTATAGTTACTTGCAAAAAAATGCTTTGCAACGATTACGTCAAGTTCGCCAGTTGGCACAGCAGGTTGGATTAGATAAGCAGAATATTTTGCAACTGGAAAAAGGTAAATGTTGCATTTTTCCTTGGATGGGTACGGTTGCTTATCGCACCTTAGAAAGATTACTAAATTCCTACTGCCGAGAATCGTTGGAAATTACAAGTATTGGCGGAGTAAATCCCTATTATTTGACAATTAAATTAGGCAAGAAGAAATTTAAATATCTTTACAATGAAATTGCTTCATTGTGTGAACAAAGAATTACCTCAGAAGATTTAGTCAGTACTTCAGAAGCACCAGAACTTCAAAAATATGATGGATTTATTCCTCATCCACTTTTATGGAAAGCTTTTGCTAACGATTATTTGGATATGAAGGAACTGAAACAGCAAGTGGCAATGTGGAGAGAATAAACTAATCCGCCTTTAAGTTGCATAATCCTTACCTCAGAAAGACGCTCTTACGCAGAGAGGGAAGACACCAGTAACCCCAAAAATAGAGTTTTTGAGTTTACGTATTTTTCCTGATTTCAGTGCTTCTTGAAGGTGACTACGATAGAGCGCATAACAAATATGACACACATTCAATTGTGTGGTGTGTTATGACTTAACTGTAAATAGTTTAACTTATTGGTTAATTATGATAGAAAAGTTGGTTGATACTAATCAACCTTCAAAACTAGCCAATTCAAAAATTAAATAATTACTGGTGAAGTTTTTCTAGACAATCAGCACTATAGCTGATTAATTTTTTGTTGCCATCTAAAAATTCCCCAATTATTTTAAAGCAACAATAAAAAGCTTGCTTAGTTTGTGCATCAATTTGCTATAAATAGGAAGAAAAATTATGGCAGTTTCACTAACAAAAGGACAAAGAGTTTCACTTGACAAAGTTGCTCCTGGCTTAACAGATGTCTTTATTGGACTTGGATGGGACGTTAAAGCTACAGATACAGGTTATGACTTTGATCTAGATTCCTCAGTGTTCATGTTGGGTATTAACGAAAAACTTATTTCTGATAACCACTTTATTTTTTATAATAACCTCACAAGTCCCGATCCTGATAAATCGCTTCAGCACATGGGAGATAATCTTACCGGTGTAGGTGAAGGAGATGATGAAGTCATCAAAGTTAACCTAAAACAAGTACCCGCAGATGTTCAAAAAATAGTTATTACTGTAACTATCCATGAAGCGCAGCAACGTAGTCAGAATTTTGGTCAAGTTAAAAACGCCTTTGTGCGAATTGTTAATGCTCAAACAAAACAAGAAGCAGTCCGCTATGACCTTGTTGAAGACTACTCTGTAGAGACAGCATTAATTATGGCAGAACTTTACCGTAAAGACGGTGAATGGCGTCTTAATGCAGTTGGCTCAGGCTATCAAGGTGGCTTGAAATCACTACTTGACCGCTATAGCTAGGCAATGTATTAGAACTATCTAAGATATTTTACAATGTTGATATTAACCTGAGTTTAGAAAACTCTATTGCTCTCTATTTAATGCTTAGTGTAAAAGCTATAAAGGAAGATAATAATATTACAAACATAGAGCAAAACTTAGATATAATCTTGTCAATTCAATACATCTTGAAATAACTTACATGGGAATCAATCTACAAAAAGGACAACGCATCTCACTTTCTAAAGAAGCTCCTGGGCTAACAAAGCTGATGTGCGGACTGGGTTGGGATATAGCAAAACATTCCGGTGGCGGGTTTTTTGGTGCTTTTAGTAACGCTCCAGACTTTGATTTAGATGCCTCCATAATCTGTTTAGATCAAAATGGCAAAATAACAGATATAGGCAATATTGTTTACTTTGGTAATCTATCTCATAAATCAGGAGCTATTACCCATCTAGGTGATAATCTCACAGGTGCGGGAGAAGGTGATGACGAGCAGGTTCTTGTAGATTTAGCTCGACTACCAAAAGAGATTGTAAAATTGGTTTTTACAGTTAATATTTATGATTGTATTACTCGGAAGCAAGAATTTTCACAGGTAAAAAATGCCTTTGTACGCCTAGTTAATACATCTAATAATCAAGAACTAGCTAAGTATCATCTGTCCGGTTCTGAATACAAAGGAATGACCGGGATGATTATGGCTGAAATTTATAATCACAATAATGAGTGGAAAATGGCGGCGATTGGCAACGGCATTAACGTTAATGGTTTAGAAGGACTTGTGAAAGTCTATGCTTAACTACATATTGATTTACTCAAATCAATAGTAATTCAGAATCAAATTAATTTTCAAAATTAGGTAATAATCATGTCAATTAACCTCAGCAAAGGCGAAAGAATCAATCTTTCAAAAGAAGCACCAAGCTTAAAAAATGCTGGAATTGGTTTAGGATGGGATATTAACGTTACAGATACAGGTTCAGCTTTTGACCTAGATGCTTCTATATTTATGTTAGGTGCTAATGGAAAAATTCCTAACGAAAAATACTTTGTATTCTATAACAACTCACAATCACCAGATGGTTCTGTGAAACATGAGGGAGATAGCAGAACTGGAGAGGGTATAGGAGACGATGAAACAATTCAAGTTGATTTAAGCAAAGTTGATGCTTCAGTTCAAGAAATAGTTTTTGTGGTCACTATCCATGAAGCAGAGCAAAGAAAGCAAAACTTTGGGCAAGTCAGAAACTCATTTATCAGAATTTATGACAACACCACAGAAAAACAAATTGCTAAATATGAATTAGATGAAGATGCCTCTGCGGAAACTGCAATCGAATTTGGTAAACTTTATCGAAAAGATGGAGAATGGAGATTCCAAGCTGTTGGGGCTGGTTATAAATCAGGGCTGCAAAGTTTTGTAGACCAATATGCTGCTTAGTAAATATCTCAAAAGTTAATCTAAAGGGAGTATTCATTGTTGTTACCCCTTTTTTTTTTGCATAAATTAATAAAAAAAGTTTAATTTATAGGATGTATATGAGATGGAAATTGAATTAACTAAAGGTGGCAGGTTTAATCTTTCTAAGGAAGCTCCAAATTTAAATAAAGTAGCTATTGGCTTGGGTTGGCAAGTAAATCAAGCTGGGCAAAGCTATGATATTGATGCTTCGGTATTTATGTTAGGTGCAGATGGTATCATTCCCAATGATAAATATTTTGTTTTCTATAATAACCTTCAGTCACTCGATGGTTCTTTAAGACACTCAGGAGATAATAGAACTGGGGAAGGGAATGGAGATGATGAGACAATTTATGTTGATTTGGCAAAAGTAAATCCAGATATTCAGGAGATAGTTTTTGTTGTCACTATTCATGAAGGACAAGAAAAAAATCAGAATTTTAGCCAAATCAAAAATGCCTTTATCAAGATTTACAATCACGAAAGCAAAAATTCTCTGGCTCGGTACAATTTAAGAGAGGCTTTTTCTCAAGAGACAGCTTTGGAATTTGGACGCTTATATAAAAAAGAGAATGAATGGAGATTTCAAGCGGTAGGAGAAGGCTATAGTTCTGGACTACAAAGTTTTGTAGATAAATATATTGCCAAAACTAAGCAGCAAGAATCTACAAAAGTAGAAAGTGCCCAAGAAAACTGTACAGCGAAACTAAATATATCGTTAGAGAAAAAGCTAGAGCGAGAAGCGCCACATATTTTCAATCTTGTTAAAAAAGCAGATATATCACTACAAAAAGCAAATTTGACAAATCATAAGGCTAAGGTTGTGCTTTGCCTTGATATCTCTGGCTCAATGAGTGCGCTCTATACTTTAGGTAAAATTCAGCGGTTTGCTGAAAAAATTCTGGCTTTAGGATGTCGTTTTGATGATAACGCTTCCATTGATATATTTCTATTCGGAGCTAAAGCCTATAATGCAGGTGAAATGACTATTGAAAATTTTAAAACCTTTATTCCAAATCTCTTAAAAGAGTATCCACTAGAAGGTGGTACTTACTATGGCAAAGCTATAGATATGATTAGAAAATTCTATTTTCCAATATCTAAAAAAGGTAACCATAAAAGTTTTAATCCAGTTTATATCATGTTTGTGACGGATGGAGCAACCTCTGACGAGTCACAAACAGAACAATATCTTAAAGAGTCTTCGTATGAGCCTATTTTTTGGCAATTTATGGCAATTGGCAAGTCACGCAAGGATGTTAAAGGTAAAGGTATTTTAGGTTGGCTAGCTAAAGCAAAGACCAGTGATTTTACTTTTCTAGAGCGGCTTGACGAAATGAGCGATCGCTATCTTGATAATTCAGATTTTTTCAGTTTAGAAGATCCAGAAAGCATACCAGATCAAGAGCTTTATGATTTACTGATGACTGAATATCCAAACTGGGTCAAATTGGCTAAAACCAAGAATCTATTACAATAAAAAATCAATGTCTCTCTACGATCGCCTGGATTTAACTAGACCCAATCGCAAGCTCAAAGTCCCGATTTGGGAACGCATAGATTTGACTAGACCCCCTAAACTCCGTTGTCAGGGATGTCGTTTGCGCATTCAGCCTCAGTGGGAGTTTTGCCCTTGCTGTGGAAAAATTCTCATAGAGAGAAATAGCGAGTTTCGCCGTTGCATCTGGGTAGACGTTTCGGGAATGGATATCGAAGAGGAAAATACCGAAGCAATCAATAGTATTCTCAGTGATGCCTTTTCTAAGCTCTACGGTGCTTTTAGAAGCGTTGAAGTATTTTTGACATCAGATCCACCTGAACCCAAGGAATGGGGAGACAACTTTACTCACGTTTATATATTTGCTGATAAGCAGCCAGTTGACTATTTAGGAGTAGCTACTTTTAAATTAGGAATGGTTACAAACCGTGCTATCATCCGCATTGATCAAGTATTATATGCGTCTTACAATGCCAGTCTTCATGTTAATCAATTGTCTAACTTAATTGCCAATACTATTGCCCATGAGATTGGACATACATTAGGGCTGGATCACTCTGCGCTACCAACGGATGTAATGCATGATGGACTTGATCATATCATTCATAGCTCAATGCCTCCATCATTTCATGCATCGCAAATCAACTCGATGAATAATGCAATTCGCAGAGAAGCAGGATTGAGATAATTCGTAATTTCGTAATTAGTTAAAATCAACTATTTTTTAATTAAACTCTGGAGCGATCGCAAATCATAATTTAATATTTTTCCAGTACTAGAAAGCAGTGTTGCTTTGGACATGAAAAAGCTCTAAATTCAGCCCTATAGCATTGGAGGTACTTAAATTTTGCATAGTTTTTAGTCAATAATTTCTCTAGACTTTTGACTTTTGCAAATCAGTAGGCAATTTAAATCCGTTATAGCTTACCGATTTTCCTATCTGATGTAAAGGAATCTCAATCCAAAACTCGCTTCCTTTGCCCAGTTCTGATTCACACCGCAGGATTCCAGAGTGTTTTTGCACCACAATCTGATAGCTAATTGATAAGCCCAATCCTGTTCCTTGTCCCACAGGTTTAGTAGTAAAAAATGGATCAAACAGTTTCTTTTTAACCTCTTGGCTCATACCTGGCCCATTATCTGCGATTCTTACTACCACTCGGTTATTACTAACAAGTTTAGTACTAATTATAATTTTACTAGGATTGCTCTCAATCTCTTGCTGATAACTTTGAAAATTGCATATATCAAGGGCATCGATCGCATTATTAATCACGTTCATAAATACTTGATTTAACTGCCCTGCATAACACTCTACTAGAGGTAGCTGGCCATACTCCTTAATGATTTCAATTTTGGGATGCTCTGGCTTGGCTTTCAATCGATTCTGCAAAATTAGCAGTGTACTATCAATACCTTCATGAATATCAACCTCTTTCATGTCTGCTTCATCTAAATGGGAGAAGGTACGTAAAGACAAGACAATTTGCTGAATTCGTTTAGATCCCATTTTCATCGAAGACAAGATTTTGGGTAGGTCATCTAGCATAAATTCTAAATCAATATCCTCTATCTTTTCCTGAATCTTTTGTCCAGAATTTGGGAACTCTTTTTGATAGAGACTTACTAGTTCTAGCAATTTTTGAGTGTATTCACTGGCATGGGTGATATTGCCAGAAATAAAGTTAACTGGGTTATTAATTTCATGTGCAACCCCTGCTACAAGCTGACCCAGACTAGACATTTTCTCAGTTTGAATCAATTGAGCTTGAGTGCTTTGGAGTTCTTTTAAGGCTTTCTGAAGTTCTGATTCTGCCTGTTTGCGTTCATAAATTTCCAACTCTAGACGTTGGTTCATTTGGGTTAATTCAGTGTTCTTAATTAGGGTTTCACGAGATTCGGCTAGCTTCAGTGACATATAGTTAAACGACTTAGCAAGGTCTTCTACTTCATCCCCTGTCTGAATATCTAAACGGTAATCTAGGTTTCCATCTGCAATTTCTGCTGTTCCTGCTTGTAATTTATGTAAAGACTTAATTGTTGGACGCCAAATCACTATAAATTTCCCAACAAATAAAATTATAATTACTTGCACAACTACAAAAGAAATAATTCTCTGCACTTGATATAGGTTTTCCAATTCATCTTCAACTAAGAGATTCTGCTGATTAGCACGTTCAATTAGCTGGCTGAGGAACAATTCAATGTCTCTATCAAAAGAATTAATGGCTCTAAAATACTGTTGGGAATCTGCGAAAGAAGTGTCGCTAGAATTCCAGTGGATTAGTTGAGTTGACAACTGGCTGAGAAACTGGTGACGGCGACGAATGACTGAGATTTCTTTGGCATCTGGCATCAAGCGTTCTAACTTATCAAGAGAGTCCAGAAACTTTTTTGAAGATTGAACCATTTCTATATTTTGACTTTTAAGTAGAACAATATCCTTGAGTTCAATAATTTCAGACTTCAAGGCATTTTCCGCAGTCAAAGCGACTTTGATAGTTTCGGTGGTTTGATTACTTTTCTCACGAATAGTCTGCTTTATTTGTTGAACAGCTACAGTATTGCCAACGAGAATAGCTATTATCAGTCCGACAGACACAACTGAACCTGTAAAAAACTTTGTGGAGATTTTCATTTTGTCGGAACAGAAATTAAGTTGAGATATTTTCGGAGTTGCTCGATAGGAGTGTAGTCTGAAGGAGTCACAAGGGTGTATCCGGCTGACTCTGTTCCGATAATATCCTGAAGTCCTTCTGGGCTACTAATAAAAGCCTGCTTTAGTCGTTTGATTAACTCAGGTGAGAGTTTTTTGGACACTACTATTGGAGAATTGGGTATGGGAGCAGATTCCCACAGGATTTTGGAGTTTTGAGGTGTTAGCTTACCGTTTTTTTGCCGCTTCAAGTAGGAGGAAATATTAGTTGCTGCGGCATCAACAATGCCATCTTCTAATGCAGCCATACTATTGCTATGGCTACCAGCATAGAGGACTTGAGCAAAATTTCGATTATCATCAATTCCTAGTTTTTTGAACGTTGCCAGTGGCATCAAATACCCAGAGGTTGATAATTTATCTACAAAGGCAATACGTTTACCTTTGAGGTCTTTTAAGGTTTTGATGCGACTGTCTTGTTTGACAATGATACACGCCCGATACCAGGGTTGTCCCGTATGTTTATCAATGGGAGCAACCAACGGCTCTACTTTAGCACCCCGATCTACTGCCTCCAAATAGCTCATAGGCCCTAAATAAGCCATGTCCAGCTTATCCTGCAATAGCCAGTCAATGATTTGCTGATAATCCTTAGCAATCTGGAAATCTACTGAACTGGCGATCGCATCTTGTACCTGCTGGATCTCTGGTTTTTTGTGTCTCCCTTGTCCCCCTATTCTCTTTGATTGCAACTCAGTATCAACTCTTCTTCCAAGGGATTGCTCTAAGTATTCTTTTAGGGGTTTAATCATCCCTTCTTGCTCTGTCCGGCTTTGCGTAGGTAGCACCCCAATTTTCAAAGCTGGTAAGTTCTGTTGACTTGAGACATTATCCACAACAGACTGATTCTTTTCTGATACTTTTCCAGTACAGCCTACACTCAGTAGTGCCATAATTATCACTACAATCAAAGCTCTACTTTTACTGGATAAGCAATATCTACCAAAGAGCCACGGTGCTACTAAATACTTGTTCATAAAATTCAAATATAGATAGCTCAAAAATTCTAGGACTATCGTGGCATTTTTAAACGCAGAGTATTTTAAAGCCGAGCAAAGCCAATACTTTAAATTGGAATTTGAATGCAGAATTCTGTGCCTTTTCCTGGTTCCGATAGACAATTCAAAATTCCACCATGTTTTTCTACTATAATTTGGTAGCTAATTGACAGTCCAAGTCCTGTTCCTTTACCTACGGGTTTTGTAGTAAAAAATGGATCAAATAATCGCTTTCTAACGTCTTCCGCCATTCCTAATCCGTTGTCGGCAATTCGGATGACAACAAATTTACTCTCTAAAATTTCAGTCCTAATGAGAATTTGCGGTTTATCAGTTATTTTTTTGCTGACTCTTGACTCTTCTAAAGCATCGATCGCATTAGTCAGAATATTCATAAATACTTGATTAAGCTGCCCAGCATAGCAATCAACTAAGGGCAAATCACCATATTCTTTAACGATAGATATATCTAACCCAATTCCATTATCTTTCCAGCGGTGATGCAAAATTAATAGGGTATTTTCAATCCCTTCATGAATGTTGACTAGTTTTTTATCTGCTTCATCATGACGAGAAAAATTTCGTAGCCCCAAAACAATTTCACGGATGCGATTAGTACCCATGTTCATCGAAGATAGGAGTTGGGAAAGGTCACTAGTAATGAATTCTAAATCAATTTTTTCAGTGTAATCTTCAATTTCTGCTTGAGGCTGAGGATAGTGTTGCTGATAAAGGTGCAAGAGAGTTAACATTTCTTGAAAGTATTCGTTAGCATAGGTTAAGTTGCCATGAATAAAATTAACTGGATTGTTAATTTCATGGGCAACTCCAGCTACTAATTGTCCCAAGCTAGACATTTTTTCATTCTGGATCAGTTGAGATTGAGTTTGCTGCAATTTATGCAAGGTTTCGGTAAGTTTTTCGGCTTGAGTTTGAGCTATTAAAGTAGCAGAGCGACTTTGGGTATAAAGTTGTGCATGATCGATGGCGATCGCTAGTTGATCGCAAACAGCTTGTAGCAGGTTAATTTCACTGTTAGTCCAAATGCGATCGCCACTACAATGACTGCATACAATTGCCCCAATTTCACCGGAATTACTCTTAACTGGTAGCATTAGTTGAGATGTGATACCAAACTCAGTTAAAAGTTCTTGCATATCATAATCAAGTTGTGATTTTCTATTAATATTTTCTATACAAATTAGCTCTTGAGAGAGAAGTGTTTGGGTCAAAAAAGTGCTTTTTTGTAGTGGGATATTGCCTAACATACTTGGCAAGTTAGGGTTTCGTGCTTCATAGGTAATAGTCAGACTTGGTTGGGATGGGTGCGGTAAGTAAGAAAGAAAGTAGCAACGGTCAATTTGTAATAAGCTGCGAATTTCATTAACAGCAGTTTCTAGGATCATATTTAAGTCAAGAGAACTGCGGATTTGACTAGCTAGACGCAGTAATAAGGCTTCCCGACGGCTGAGGAGTTCTTCTCGCGCCCAGATTCGGTCAATAGCCACAGCAATATTATTCGCAATCCAATTTAATAGGTTATGAGTTGGTTCGGTAAATAATTGCTTGCTAAATAAAGCTATTATGCCGATTATTTGCTGCTCTACTATCAGGGGATAAGCAGAAAATCGAGAAATTGAGAATGTAGAATTGACAAGTTTATCTGAATGATTAATTGATAATTCTTCGTTAAAAATAGCTTGATGGTTTTGAATCATTAATCCCATAATATTATTGACTAAAACCATGTGATCGGGGAAATCTTGGGTATCGCTCAAAGCATTACAAGCAATATCTGTGCAATGAACACCAGCCTGCAATTGTAGCTGGTTTGTCTGTCGTTCAAATGTCCAGATACAAACAAAGCCGATATCAAGGTATTGGGAAATAGTATTTGTACAGTTTTGCAGAATTTCTGAAAGTGTGCCACTTTGAGATAAGGCTAAACTGACTTCTGCACTCAAAACTGACAAACGCGATCGCTCCAATAAAGCGAACTCTGAAAGCTTGCGTTGTGTAATGTCTGTACGAATTGATACGTATTGATAGGGCTTTCCATCTTGTCCCAACATTGGGGCGATCAGAGTATCTACCCAATAAAAAGTGCCATCCTTAGCTTTATTTTGAATTTCTCCCTTCCAGATTTTTCCTTGGGCAATAGTTTTCCATAAATTTGCAAAAAAATCTTTTGTATGGTGTCCAGAATTGATAATCCGATGGTCTTGCCCTAGAAGTTCTTCTGGAGAATATTTAGAAACTTCACAAAATAATTCATTGACATAGGTTATTCTTCCAGTTCTATCAGTAATAGCTACCAGTGAATGAGCATTTAAGGCAAATCTAAAAGCTTCTAGTTCTTGGATAGATTTTTGTAGCGCTATTTCATTCTGTTTATTAATAGTGATGTCACGAGCTACTGCATAAATCAGCTTTTCTTCAGTGAAACTAGTTGCATTCCATGCCAGCCATTTGTAAGAACCATCCCGACAAAGATAGCGGTTTTCAAAGCTGATTGCATCTACAGATTGTGTAATTTTTTGAGCTGCAACAATAGTGGATTCACGGTCTTCAGGGTGAATAAATTCGATAAAGGGTTTAGTAACGAGTTCCTGAGTTGACCAACCTAGTGTTTTTGTCCATACTGGATTTAGATACTTAAAATAACCATCAAAATTAGCAATACACAATAAATCTATAGAAAGTGAGAAAAATCGAGAATATTTTTCTTCAGATTTTTGTAACTCAGATTTAACTAGTTTCATCAGTTTTTTAGGTGTAAAGCTTTTTTTGATAAAGGTTAAATAAGTTAATACGTTTATCGTTAAAATTGAGTAACCATCGCAATAGGATGTTTCAAGCTAGGAATTGCCTCATGTCAGTTCTGACGAAGACTGTTTAGCGTCCGAATAAAAACGTATTTAACTTGATAGTGTAGGCAAGAAGTATCTACTAGTTTGTACTGAGTAAACTAGCTAACTTTTGACTTACCTCTCTACTAAATAAAGGGTTCCCAAAAAAACTATAAAGTAAACATTTATATCTAAAATTTAGGATAAGAAGTGTTACGTAAACTGAATTAGTCAGGACTTTTATCTGTCATTGTCCTTAAACAGCAAAGTACTCGTTTAATAAATGTAACAATTATTAAGATTTTTGCATTCCCTCATATATAAACTTAATGTTTCAGTCCTCGCTCATCTGAAAATTTACCATTTCATAAATATCACTGAATGAAATTTAGAAATTTATAGAATCTAGTGTTAACAATACATCGGGAGATTCATATTCAGTTAAGACCCATTTACCATCCGAGTTTTTAGCAAATTGCTCGACGTAAAATTTGTATTGGTCAATCAGAATATATTCTTTAAATTCAGGAATTGAATGATAACAAGAAAACTTATCTGATTCGTTATAACTTCTGGTTGATTTTGACAATTAAGTGATTTGTAACAGTGGTAGTGCTGCTACTCTTATACACTGGTTCTTTCCTTTTTCACGCAATACTCCCGCGCTTTCTGGCTTCTTTGTAAGAAGTTCCCACATTTTTCAAACCAGCTTTAATCATTTGTTGTTCGAGAAGGGCAAAGAAACGCGCTCTGTCGCCACCTTTTACCACTGCTTGATTATGGGCTTCTGCGATCGCTACAGGATAGCCATATCCTTTTTGAACTTGTGCTAACATCAGTCCCAGTGATTGGTCTAGCATGGTTGCATTCTGGGCTACCCATGCCGGAACTTCGATTCGAGCGATTTCAGTGCCAACGTGGACGTAGCAAAAGTAAATGGTTTGATCGCCGTAAAGTTCGAGAATGGGGGAATTACTCCGCCACAGGGTACTGCGTTGTCCTGGTTTGAGTCGGGTTGCCCAAACTGAAGTATCTCGCAATTGTTCAAAAATTTTACAAGGTACTTTTTCTAGCTGATTTGGGCAATGACTTTTACAGTCTGGCACTGGATGGGGACAAGCTAATAACCGTAAAAAGTTCATTGTTTCGATGCTGCGAGAGGCGCTAAGATAGCCCATCAACGGAATTTTAGCATCACGCATTTGCTGCCAAGCTTCTAGGATGGGGGGTAAAATGCGATCGCGTGCATCCATCGGCAACTGTTCTAAAAACCAGTAAATTAGCGAACCATCTACCATCGCCAGCGCTGGAGTTTCCCCTTGCGCTGCACCACATGCAAGTTCTGCTAACACTGTTGTTTCGGAAGCAGTGCGGCGAAAACTCATCCATTCCTCAGTTCTAATTCCCCACTGCCGAGACATATATAAATCTTCTGGGCGGTAAAATACTTCTGGCAAACTATCGAGTAGCGGATGGCGATTTTGTCCGTAGTGCAAGACAACTCTGCCGATATTTAAGAGATAACAGTAAGCAATTTCGTGATGGTTGGGGGCAATTTGGGAACCATCGGTAGCGATGACAGTATGGATTTTTGGAGGAACTGAGATATCAATGCAGGTTTCTAGCGGTTCAATTGGGGTAGCATTAGCGAAGAGAATGCGATCGCGCCATTTTTCCTGGCGATCGATTAAATCTTGTTGACACTCGTAAGCATTTTTTAAATGTTGTTGCGCCAATTCTAAACGCTGGCGACTAGCAGCAGCTTCTAATGTTAGATGCTGACTTAAACCCTGCATTTGTCGCGCTAGTTTTGTTAGATCAAGCATAAAAGTAAGTACTAAGTTAGGAGTTAGAAGTTAGAAGTTAGGAGTTTTCCTAATTACTTATTATTTACCTACATCTTTTAAATATGTCACTTCGCTGCAATTCTCCCAGTAAATTAAAATAATTACGTTAGCGTCGAGGTAGCAAGTCTGCTAGCGTCATTATGAATTACGAATTATTGAAGAAAGGCAGAAGACAGTTCTTGCAGGAGGCAGGAGAAAGAAAATATTGTTTTGCCCTCTGTGACAGGGTTTAGAGCAAGTAAATTTATTTATGGGGATTCCTCCTGCCTCCTGCCTCCTTAATTAAAGCCAAGCCGAGAAATCTTTGGCAAACTGAGAAATTGATAACAACTGAATTCGCGGATCATTTTGTGCAGCTTCCCGTTCTGCTTGGGTATTATAGCCCCAGTCTGCAAGAAAAAGTTTCACATCCTCAAGGTCTGCTTGCTGTTGAACTAACTGTAATGTCTTGAGTCTATCTTCTACAAACCAGAGGCTCAGTGGCTTTTCTCCTGCTGACTGGATTAATTCTCGCAAAATTTCATATTTGGGACGCTTGACTTCTTTCCCAAAAATTGCTCCTGGTGGTAAATTCACCCCTTCTTGTTGCAACAATTCCTGGACAAAACGCCCTTCTTTAGTTGTCACAATGTATAGCTTAACTCCACTGTCAATAGTTAATTTAATTTTTTCTACTACAGCCGGATAAAATCTATGCAGACTCAGCCACCCATCTAAATCTGTAGTAATCCATTTATCTCTCTGGTTATCTAGTTTTGTGGCAATTTCTCTTGCTTGTAGCTTGTCATTTAACAAGAGTTGTGGGGCGATGGTTACCCATTCATGAAGAATCTTTTCGTCAGGAATTCCATCTACCAAGGCTTTAATTAAAACGGGCATTTCCCAACCCGTTTCAATAACAGGCCTTAGACGGTAGAATCTCAAAGCTAAATCATCTGCTGGTGTGTCGTTAGTAGGAGACCAAATTTCACAGTAGGTACGCCATGCTACCTCAAAATATTCAATTAATCCGTCGCAAATCACTCCATCAAAGTCCAGGGCTAAAATTTTGGGACTACTTGTGGTCATTGGTTTGAGAATGAAACTGCTCTTGTCAGCTTACCCGACAATTTTAAATCATGCAGTAATCTTTGTTAGTCTTTTATAATTTGCTTAAAAAGTATGGTGGCATTGTTCAATTTGATTTGATACTGCTAGGTTAAGGAGAATCTACGGCAGATTTGCGATCAACTAAACGAATTTGGTTTTACTTGACTACTACAGTGATTAGTGGCAGAGAACTTTTAGCTGGGACATGAATGACTCGACCCTGAAAATCTTATTGAGAGCCATGACTAGGACAAATAAAGTGATTATTTTCAAGATTTCACTCAACGAACAAGACTGTCTTTTCTCTCCTGTTGCGATCGCATTAGAATTTAATGTACATCTGTGCTGACAGTAGGTTCATTTTCGTAAAATTTACTTTTTTTAAGAGTTGTTCCTGAAAATTTAATTTTTAATTACTATTTGTTTCTGGAGTAAGAGGTTATTTCTCAAACTCAGAACTAGAATCTAACCTAAGAGATGTTCCTCGTAAAATCTATTCCAAATCTATTCTCAAACTCTCTCCAGGGAAAGAACTCTTTATACCTGAGATTTTTTAAGCTGTTATTAGTCAAGTCACATTTTTTAATACCTGAAAGAGCCATGAGTGATAATAAACAACAAAATCAAATTAATCAACCAGTAAGCGAAGATTGGGATTCTCGTGATGAGCCAAATGTGAAGGAAAGAAACTTAACCGCGAATCCGGGAGATAGAATTGCTGATGAGCCTCAATCAGTTGAAGAGAAGGCTGAACAGGTAGCTGTTGATGATGTACCAGACATTACAGGCGACAAAATCACAGTCCCAACTTACTTTGTTGTAGATGAACCCAATGGGGAAAAGAAGGCACTCCACCACGTTAAAGATGCTGAAGAGATTTCTGATGTAATTCGGGAAGCCCGAGTTGACGAAAATGGAAATCGAGTTTGGTGGTAGTTATTTATTGAAGATCCCAAGAGGCGGAGAAGTTATCAAATACTCTCTCCGTTTCTTTGTGTCTCCCACTCACTAGTTTTTTTTTGGTAAAGTTAGTCTATGAATTCACACAATTAGAATGTATGTGGAAATTCTCTCACCATGAAGAGTGATGGTAAATGTCATTTTTTTCCATAGCATGTGTATATCGATAATGACTTTCGATTGGTTAAGAGTCAACGAGAAGCTACACAGCGATCAAGTTATACAATTGTTGTTTGCAGACAGTTGAACTAACAATATTTATGAATCTTATGCCCTCAATACAACAGCAAGTTACTTCCAGCGACAGCTACAACTACCTGCTATTCTTACCTGATGGGCTACGCCTACGCAACGAAACACAACAGCCACTTTTACCAACAATCCTATTTTTACACGGTGCGGGTGAACGAGGTTCTGACTTAGATGACGTGAAAAAGCAAGGCGTTGCCCAGATTGTCGAGAAGCAGTCGGATTTTCCCTTTATTGTCATTTCTCCCCAATGTCCGCGCGGTGAACATTGGAATGTAGAAAGATTGAGCGCCCTTTTAGATGAGGTGATCTCATCCTATCCTGTTGATCCAGATCGGGTTTACTTGACCGGCTTAAGCATGGGTGGTTATGGAACATGGCATTTAGCAGCAGCGCAGCCCGAAAGATTTGCTGCGATCGCACCCATCTGTGGCGGTGGTAACCCACAAGCAGCACGTAAGTTGAAAAATCTTCCCGTGTGGGCATTTCACGGAGCAAAGGATAATGTCGTCCCCTTAAGCGAGTCTGAAATCATGGTTTCTGCACTCAAAGCCCGGAATGGGAATGTAAAATTTACAGTTTACCCGGAAGCCAATCATGACTCGTGGACGCAGACATATAACAATCCAGAACTTTATGACTGGTTTTTACAGCAACCACGGCAGCAGGCTGTAGGTTAAAGATATTTTTCTCTGCTGAAATACACCTAATTCTTTATTGACTGCAACTGCCGCCCTTAAGGAGGCAGGAGGTAATCCCCATAAATAAATTTAGGATTGCCAGCATTACGCAAAATTTTGCTAACCAAATTTTGGTATCAGATACAGATATACAATAATCCGACGTTATAACAGTATTTTTGCTGCATTGATGGCAAAAGGCTGTGAGTTGAATTTGCCAAGATTTACGGAAAGAATATTGGCACAACTTCAAGATATTTTCATGAAAAATATTTTTTAGCACCCAAAAATTAAAAGTTTTAAGAAGTCGTTACTTGTACCTTTGACATCAGAGTATATAGCTTCAATAATGTTCTTACGTAAAAATCCGTAGTCATATAGGATTCCTATTTGATTTTTGCTAAATATACTGAGAGCCAAAACCTGATCCGGCTATCTCTCGGTTAGCTTGGCTTTGACAAATCAAATGGGATCGCTATATAAACTGGCATTAATAGGGTTGCATTATGCTTTTCTCGAATTCAACAACCAGCTTAAAAACTCGCAAAAAAAATAATAAAAAAGGTACACTTTTTTGGACTCAAAGTAACATTTTCCTGATCACTGGATATTTAATCACTCTACCGATTTGTACATTAATAACTTTATCCTTATTATTGCCCTTATTCACTGCTAGCTTATTCGCTCCCATTGGAAACTCGTACCACTCTACATCGATTCCTTGGATAGATGATGCATCTGAATGTGAATATACGGGGAGAAACTGGCGCGATCGCAAGTGTTGGGATAATGAACACAGTCCCATGTTCTGAATGCAATCTCCATTCAGAGACGATGGAAGGAAGAAAGTTAGAGTACCCAGCGCGGTACAGTCAAGAGAAGCTATTTGGACTGTATCGAGTTAAATGGCATCTGGATACAGCACTAGAGATCCTGGGAATGCTCTAAATCCTAGTTAGCCTTGTTAGTTAGTCCCCGACATCCTAAAAGCGGGGACTTTTTATATCTTAGTGTCCAGAGTTGTTAGAGTATTATTTGAGCGTTTAAGAGAGAGTGAAGGCTGAAAGTATTGATATTATGTCGATTTATCGTAATCTGCAAGAAACTCACTTAAATCGTGCCCGCGCCAGTCTTAGACAAGCGCTGTCTTGGTATGGATATCTTCGTAAGTCAGGACAGTTATCATCTAACCCAGAATTGGTAGGTTTGCTGAAACCAGAATTGGAAACTTTGAACACCACACTCAACAAACTGGATTCTAACGTCATTAGAATTGCCGTCTTTGGTTTGGTGAGTCGGGGAAAGTCAGCAGTTTTAAATGCCTTGCTGGGAGACAAGATTCTGCAAACTGGGCCTCTAAACGGTGTCACTCAATGGCCGCGTTCCGTCCGTTGGCAGCCCGGTGGTAAGGTAATTGTAGAGTTAATTGATACCCCCGGATTAGACGAAATTGAGGGTGAGTCACGGGCAGATATGGCACGTGAAGTAGTACATCAGGCGGATTTGATTTTGTTTGTCGTGTCTGGTGACATCACACGCACTGAGTATCAAGCACTGCTGGAATTGCGTAAATCACAAAAACCTTTGATTTTAGTGTTTAACAAAATAGACCTTTATCCAGACACAGATCAGGGAGCAATTTACCAAAATTTGCAACAACTGGGTGCGGGGAATCCTCAAGCGAAGCCTCTACTACCTGATGAAATTGTGATGGTGGCGGCGGAACCAGCAGCAATGGAAGTCCGGGTTGAGTGGCCTGATGGTCGTGTCAGTTATGAATGGGAGACACCACCACCGCAAGTAGAGGAACTCAAAGAGACAATTTTGAACATTCTGAATCGGGAAGGGCGATCGCTTCTCGCGTTGAATGCACTTATCCAAGCACGGGATGCAGAAGCCGCGATCGCTCAAAAAACCATCGACTTACGCGAACAAGAAGCCGAAGAAATCATTTGGCAATTTACCAAATACAAAGCTTTGGCAGTGGCTTTAAATCCCATCGCCTTCTTAGACATCCTTGGCGGAACTGTTGCCGATTTAGCTTTAATTCGCGCTCTAGCTAGATTGTATGGTTTACCAATGACTAGCTATGAAGCTGGGAAAATTTTAAAAACGATTTTATTTAGTTCTGGTGGCTTGCTACTGGGGGAATTAGGTAGCAGTTTTCTTTTAGGTTTAGGTAAAAGTACTGCTGCAATCACCAGTGGTGACAATCCCACCAATATTACTGCTTTTGCTGGTAGTGCGATCGCTCAAGCTGGTATTGCCGGTTATGGCGCATATTCCGTTGGCAAAGCCGCTCAGGTGTACCTCGAAAAAGGCTGCACTTGGGGACAGTTAGGCGCTAGCAGCGTCATTCAAGAAATTCTCTCTCAAGTTGACCAAAATACAATTCTGTATCGCTTGCGACAAGAGTTAGGCATAAAGTATTGAGAATGAATAAGAATTATTAAGCATTTGTTACCGTTTATAAGTGTTTATCAACTTCTATCAAACTCTTCTGACAATTGACTGACATTCCTAATTTGGGATGCAAGATTAAGGGGACAGGTTATAGGAAATAGAAACTATCCCCTATCCCAATACTTGTCGGTTAAGGGGAAAAGGGGAAGGGGAAAGGGGAAAGAAAAAACCTTTAACCTTTACCCTTTAACCTTTACCCCAAACCCAATTCCGAGTTAAAAATCCTTAACCGAGCAGTATTGTCCCCTATCCTCTAATATTTCTCTGTGTAAATTAAAGGTGAAATTATCATGACAACTACCCTAAAATTTGAAACTGCTGGGGCGGCAAATCTTGAAGAAGCCATTACTGAAGCCATTACCGAAGCCCGGACAACTTGTGAGCTAGATGGTAGTGATTCTGCTGGTTGTGCCGTAGCCTGGGACATTGTGGAAGAATTACAAGCTGAAAAAGCCGATCAACAGCAAGCAAAATCAAAGAAAACCTCTTTGGAAAATTACTGCGATCGCCATCCAGCTTCCGTAGAGTGCCTAATCTACGACCTTTAACTTTTCCGTAAATCAGTTGTTGCTGATTGCGTTATTTGCTTAATTGCCTCTAAATCAGGTGGTGGTGTTTCACTTTCCATTCCCAACCACAAAAGATATTCGATATTCCCAGCTGGGCCAGTGATCGGCGACCAAGTTAAGCCTTTGTATTTCCATCCTAATTCGTGGGCTGCTTGCAACACCTGGAAAATGGCATCAGCTTGGTCATTTGGATCGCGCACAACGCCTTTTTTACCCACACGGGATCTGCCGACTTCAAATTGTGGCTTGACTAACAATACAGCTTCTCGGTTAGCTTGAGTTAGTTGCCACAAAGCAGGCAGAATCTTAGTTAAAGAAATAAAGGATACATCCACCACCGCCAAATCAGGAACCAAGTCATCCTCACCATATAACTCATCCGGTCGTAGTTGCCGTAAATTGGTGCGTTCCCGCAAAATCACCCGCGGATCATTTCGCAATCGCCAGTCAACTTGCCCGTAACCGACATCAATACCGTAAACTTGTTTTGCTCCAGCTTGTAAGAGACAATCAGTAAAACCACCAGTAGAAATTCCACCATCTAAACAAATCCGCTCTGCTACGGGAATGGCAAATACTGACAAAGCTTTAGAGAGTTTTTCACCGCCTCTAGAAACAAAAGGCGATCGCTCTTTAATATTTATTTGAGCTGCAATATCAACTTCAGTACCAGGTTTATCAACTAACTGCTGATTAACAGTAACTTCCCCCGCCTGAATTAACCGCTGTGCTAAGGCGCGAGAAGAACATAAATTTAATTCTACTAATAGTGTATCGAGTCGCTGTTTAGCCAATTGGTACCAAATTCGTAAAGAATATATTGATTTAATGACAAGATATTTTACTAGAAACTGTCTCTATCCAGCCTTTTAACTATATCTTAATTACGAATTACGTTAGCGTAGCGGTAGCGACGGAGGAGCGTCATTACGAATTACGAATTAATATAACTAGACTCTCCTGGTAAGATTAAAGTCAAAGCACGATTGATAATTTCTTCTCGGTTAACCAGCTTTTCTAATTCTTGGGCTTCATAACGACCTTCTTCTACTTCTAAGGAAGCCTCATCAATGGCATTTAAATAGGCTTCTGCTAAGGTTTCTAATAATTCTTCTGGCGCGAGATAATAGCCTCCAGCTTTGCGCCGCTTGTTTTCCCGCTGAATTTCCCGAACCGAATTCCGAATTGAGACTTCCCAAGAGCGAGTAGTGCGATTTTCAGCTTGTTGTTTAATCAAATGCAACAGCAAAATCACTGCATAGCGACGAATCGTCTTGATTATGTCATTTCGGCTCATTTCCTCTAATTCTTCAACTATAATCAATGCTCCTTGAACATCGCCCTTAACAAGCAAGTCTTTCAGAGTTAATAATTCTTCCATAATCAGCGCCTCAAACATCGGCAACTTCTATTGTGGCTCATAGCGGTTCTAGTCCAGATAAGATAGGCTAATGCATTTCATCTAGGAGCGATCGCATTCCTTAGCCAGTCTCATTCAACTATCCAGCTTACAATAAACGCTAGAGGATTTTTTTCCTAACCAGTCGTCCAAGACTACGAAAGATTTATTATGCCATTACGACAACCTCGTTACAGCAAAGAAGAATTTGCTCGTCGCGGTGATGAAATCTACGACTCTCAAGTGCGCCCACAAGTCGAAGCAAATAATTATGGCAAAATTGTTGCAATCGACATCGAGACAGGTGGCTGGGAAATCGATACTGATGAAATCAATGCCTCGAAGCGTCTTGAAACTCGCTACCCAGATGCACAAATCTGGTTTGTGCGTGTTGGCTCTCGCTATGTCCGTCGGTTCGGGGCTGGTCGCATCCACAAAACAAAATGATTATTGGAAGTGTGAATGCTGACTACGAGCCAATTATCGTTCTACATAATGAGCAAATAAGCGGTTGAGAGCGACGATCGCAACTCAATGTATTATTCGAATAATTTCACGATACCGAGCTAGCTTATCCATCTGATAATCCTTTCTAGTTGCTCGTCAAAGACAATTAGGTTTATTCCTATACTATGAATACTATGAAGAATTAGCTGACCAAAGCGTTCAGAAAATATACCTTCGTAAACCCGCTTGGGAACGCCCTTTTCAACGCCTGGGAGGGTTCACAAAAAAGCGATCGCTCTTTTCCCAACACAGACAAAAGTGCGATCGCTATTTATAATTCTTGTGGGGCAGACACCTTGCCCACTTAAAATCTAAATATCTATCTCGCTCAACTCGCGTGTGATGTGATCAAATGGTTCATCTACAAAAGCAGTATTAACCACACCTGCTGCTGCTACTTGCTCCTTAATCAGATCCTTGAGAATCTGGATACCGCGAACAGTAGGCCCAATAGGCACTCCTAGAGAATTATAAGTTTCTCGCAGCCCTTGTAGCACACGCTCATCCAACACATTTGTATTTCCAGCAACCAACGCATAGGTAGCGTAGCGCAAGTAGTAGTCTAAATCCCGCAGACAAGCCGCATAACGACGAGTTGTATAAGAATTTCCACCAGGACGAATCAATTCTGGCAGTTCTTCATATAACTTCAAACCAGCTTGCTTGACAAGTGCAGCCGCATTAGTATTTATCGCCGCCGCCGCTTGTACTCGTGCTGTACCACTATCAAAGTAAGACTTCAGGCTATCGATCGCATTCCGGTCAAAATACCGACCAGCTAAGTCATAATTCTTAATTAAACTTGTTACCGCATCGCGCATTCCTTCTTCTCCCAATCATTGCTATTTATGGTTTGATATTTATTTGGCTGCACTTATGCACCAGTAAATTTTTGTGCTATTAAAAATAGATTCGGCACAAAAACGATCTATCCACTACATAAGGATTTTATGTCAAAGTTGACCCCTATATGATGAACTTTCCAGTTTTGTACAGATGATCGCTGAAAGGTTAATATAACCTGATAATCCAGATATCTGTAGTACAAGCTACAAAATCAGCTAATGTCTAGTATTTAAGATATTTCTGGTGTGTCACGGCCTGATTGAGATCAGCAGGGTTAGGATGCAATGTAAGATTCTGGTTGACTTTAGGAAATTGGTAGAGAAGGAGTAACAATGACAACACCACAAGAACTCTTGAAAAAAATTCAAGATGAAAAAATTCAGCTGATTGATCTCAAATTCATCGATACAGTAGGGACTTGGCAGCACCTCACACTGTACCAAAACCAAATCGATGAGACTGCATTCACTGATGGCGTAGCTTTTGACGGTTCCAGCATTCGGGGTTGGAAAGCGATCAATGAATCGGACATGACGATGGTACTCGACCCCAACACTGCTTGGATCGACCCATTTATGGAAGTCCCAACACTAAGTATAATTTGTAGTATTAAAGACCCCCGCACGGGTGAACCTTACAACCGTTGCCCACGCGTTATTGCCCAAAAAGCAATAGATTACCTGGTTTCCAGTGGTCTTGGTGATACAGCCTTCTTTGGCCCTGAAGCTGAGTTCTTTATCTTTGATAGTGCTAGGTTTGCCCAAACTGCTAACGAAGGTTATTACTTCTTAGACTCCGAAGAAGGTGCTTGGAATTCCGGTAAAGCTGGTACAGATGCAAAACCCAACTTGGGTTACAAACCACGCTTCAAAGAAGGTTACTTCCCAGTTGCACCAACGGATTCTTTCCAAGATATCCGTACAGAAATGCTGTTGACAATGGCAGAATTAGGTGTGCCCATTGAAAAGCATCACCACGAAGTAGCCACTGGTGGTCAGTGCGAACTAGGTTTCCGCTTTGGGAAGTTGATCGAAGCGGCTGACTGGTTGATGATTTACAAATATGTCATCAAGAACGTTGCCAAGAAATACGGCAAAACCGTCACCTTCATGCCAAAACCGATTTTTGGCGATAACGGTTCGGGAATGCACTGTCACCAGTCCATCTGGAAAGACGGACAACCTCTGTTTGCAGGTGATAAGTATGCTGGTTTGAGCGATATGGCGTTGTACTACATTGGTGGTCTTCTCAAACACGCACCAGCACTGTTGGCAATTACCAATCCTAGTACCAACTCATACAAGCGCTTAGTGCCTGGCTATGAAGCTCCTGTTAACTTGGCTTACTCCGAAGGAAACCGTTCTGCTTCTATCCGTATTCCTCTATCTGGTAAGAACCCCAAAGCAAAACGTTTGGAATTCCGTTGTCCAGATGCTACATCTAACCCCTACTTGGCATTTGCTGCAATGCTTTGTGCTGGTATCGATGGCATCAAGAACAAAATCCATCCTGGTGAACCCTTAGATAAAAATATCTATGAACTCTCTCCAGAGGAGCTTGCAAAGGTTCCCTCAACTCCAAGTTCTTTAGAACTGGCATTGCAAGCGCTAGAAAACGATCACGGCTTCTTGACAGAATCAGGCGTATTCACGGAAGACTTTATCGAAAATTGGATTGACTACAAGCTTAACGAAGCCAAGCAGTTACAGCTACGTCCTCATCCCTACGAGTTTTACCTCTACTACGATGCTTAATTAAGAGTCGTATCTAACTAAAAAGTAATAAGTTTTGCCACCCTAAAGTAAAGGGTGGCTTTTTTTCAGACTTGTCAGTTGAGACATTTACTCAAAAAATCCAGCTTAGAATTCCTGAAACTTAGCTCATGGAAGCGTGGCTGGGGCCATAAATCATTCTACTACTAGCATCTACCTTCCCTTGAATCGGGTTCCAGTAGTGAGATACTTCTTCAGGAAGACCAAGTTCTTGTGCTGCCCGCATCAGCATTGATTGTTGGCGATTCTTGACTTGTTGATGTTCACGCACCATTAATGCACGAGATTTATCTGCGATAGACATAACCATACTCCTTTCTATTTTGTGAATATATAATTTTTGTTCCTTCACATAACTAATATAACAAAAATTCTGTAACATAGGCTACTTTTTACAAAAATTTATATTTGTCTTTGTCCACAATATTAGGTATTTTTTCCCAAAAGCCGGGTAAACCTCACTCAATCCAGCTTCGATGACTAAAATATCGAGTTTTAATTTTGTCTAACGTGGTAACTTTTACCTTCCCAACAGTAGGTAATTTATTCGTTACAATTATTTACATAAAAGTTAAGTCATCAAAACTTGAGCTATTTTTATGCCTGACAGTTTAACTAAGCTGACTTATCAGACCTTTCAGCAGAGCAAAAATTACTTTGGTCTGGCTCACAAAATATTAAGTTCACGATTGAGGAACCTGGTGTATCCGACACTTGAAGAAAAGACCAAACCCATCCCAAATGAACTTTTATTAAAACTTCAACAGAGATTGAACCAGGTACTCGAAACAGACTGGCAAGATGCTCAAAAGGGTGTCTACCCCGAAAGCTTATTGTTTGACAACCCTTGGGATGACTTTTTCCGCTACTATCCTTTGGTATGGCTAGATTTTCCTCAAATCTGGGAACGAGTTAAACAACAGAATTACCAAGATTTTTCGCCCGAAATTGATACAGATAGTTATCCCAGCTACTATGTGCAGAACTTTCATCACCAAAGCAATGGCTATTTGAGTGACTTGTCAGCCAATTTATATGACTTACAAGTGGAAATTCTTTTTGGTGGGGCAGCTGATCCGATGCGGCGGCGAATTCTTGCTCCTCTCAAGGAAGGACTGAAAGCTTTTGAGTCGGTTTCACCAAAGCAAGTCCGTATTTTGGATGTAGCTTGTGGAACTGGACGGACTATGAAGTTGATTCGGGCAGCACTGCCTCAAGCTTCGCTGTTTGGTACAGATTTGTCACCAGCTTATTTGCGGAAAGCAAATGAACTACTATCCCAAATTCCGGGAGAATTGCCACAACTTTTACAAGCGAATGCTGAAGAGTTACCCTATCTAGATAACTATTTTCATGCTGTAACTTCTGTTTTTCTCTTTCATGAGTTACCAGCATCTGTACGTCAGACAGTCATTGAACAATGCTTTCGGGTAACAAAACCAGGTGGAGTCTTTATTATCTGTGACTCAATTCAGTTGAGTGATTCACCTGAGTTGGAATATATGATGGATTCTTTCCCCGAAACTTTCCATGAACCCTATTACGAGCATTACACCACTGATAACTTGATAGAACGTTTACAGAGAGTCGGCTTTGGGAATATTGAGATGCAAGTCCATTTTATGAGCAAGTATTTCATTGCTCATAAGCCAGCTTGAGATAAAACCTCTTTATTCCCTTTTCTTTAAGTAAAATTCATCTAAAAAGGCCAGATGCAAAATTTTGCATCTGGCCTTGGGTGTAGAATAATTAAAATGACTAAGATGATCTAGCAGATCCTTCTTAATATTTATTTTGTTGGGAGCTATCTGCGGGGAGAACGAACCGGAGTGCAAGAGTAGGTCAGGAATAGTAAGATTTGTTGCCAAGTGCAATAAACTTATATTACTTGTGCAAATCAATGCGCTAGTTCAGATCAGATGAAAGTAAATAGATTTTATGCTTCGGCAAAGGACGCTAAACAGGCGTCGGAGCAGAGATCAATTACTTGCTGATATAGATAACCAGCTAGGCAATATATTAAGAAGAAAACCTATTGGGGAATAAAGTGAAGTTGCCTTAAGACTGTTTCCTCAACAAGCAAAATGTCTGAATTAGATGTGCTTTAGATTAATTGATAGCCTAAATAACATCTATTTCTAGAACAGTTGAGGATTGAGATGCAGAGCTTCCCAAGAATATGAGCAACAGTTGTGTAGCTTTTGAGGAGTTGGTAATGCTGTTGATCAAGGCACTGAATTTGATTTGCGTTTTGATCGGCAGGATTGATGCCAACTATATATACAAAGCTTGCAGTTGAAATACTAAGCGATCGCTGAAGATTTTCGTGTGTCAACTGTATATATCTCTGTCAGAAAAGCTGTGTAAAAGATGTTAGCACAACATCCTGTTTTCTGGTAATTTTGTTCCTTTAATAAAAAAGGTATTACCCTACAGTAGTTAAACCACAGCATAGATATTTCGGAATTTTTGTGTCACTTCTCTACGCCCACTACCGCGATGACGTGGCGCATCATCTGGATTTTGTTCAGATGCCGCCGAGAGCCACTGTTCCGAAGTAGGCGTGGAAGGCAGCGCTGTTGATAAGTGATTGACCATTGCTTGGCAGTTAGAAGCTAAGGGGCCGAACACCAGACTCGATACTAAAAGTGAAATGGCAGCACGCATAGCAGATGTCTATTTTGGAACTCTCCACTTCACTGATACTTAGCTTTTTAATGAATATCCGGACAATTAATCAAAAAGTATTCTGTTTTACTGAAAATAAACTCTTCTTATCCTCCGTTTAAATGTTCGACTAATAACCAATTACCAGAGTGATTATGACGGCCCCACAATGTAACTAATTGTTCGTGGGGATAAGCGCGTAATTGCTCGTCGATATGCGATCGCAAAGTCACAAGCTGCCAATTTTGCCCTTGATATGCGGCTGGTGCTGTGACAGTAAATCTGTATTCCTGTTGATCCAAGCAGGAAAAAATACCTTTGAAACAGTTACTTTCCCGAATTGATGCCTTGTCAAAAGCAGAGTCAGGGTACTCATTCCCCGATGGGAAAGGGCAATAACCACTAGCTGGATAGGTTTGTGGGTTATTTAAGTAATACAGTTGCCAGTGCAGCCAATCCGAACGATTGGGTGGAAGATTAAAGAAAGGAATAATTGCTGTTTTTGAGCGATTATCTTCCAATAAGGCTGTTTGTAGTTCCCTGATAGGTAAATCCCTCGGCTGGCAGTGTAACTCAACACAAATTGCCGCCGCCATCCCTGCTGCTTGACCAATGCCCATAACCACAGGTTGTAATCTGGTGGCGCCATTGGCAATGTGGGAGACGGAAATATTCTTTTCACATACCAAAAAACCATCTGTGGTGGCTGGAATAAGACAACTGTAGGGAATTGTAAAGGGAGTCCCAGTCCAGCGTCCCCCCCAACGGATAGATTTTGGTTGCAGTGGAAATTGAACGCCAGGATAATGATGGTCATTGGCGTAGTTACCAACTGCGATTGCATCATTAAATATAGATGCAACTCTCCCTCCTGTGATCGGCAAAATATCCTGTTCTCGGACAGTAGTTAGCCCCACTAGGCGGCGACTTTCCCGGTAATAGGGATGCAATGCAAAAGCTGTAGAGGCATGAGGAAATACTTTTTCTGCTAAACCATAGCGACGACCAAGCTGATTTTGGATAAAATGGGCAAAATTTTGGCTGTGCCAGCGAGATTCCTGGATGAATTCATCTCTGGATACATCTGACTCTATCAGCCGCCCTACTCCTTGGCCGTAGTCATTGCCACAGATTGGCCAATTAATCATGAAGCGATCGCCAGGTAAGCGTCCATAATTCAAAAATGTCTCTGCCCCATAGCCATCCCAAGCACCTGTAAACAGTGATGGATTATAGTTAGGTGCAGCCGGAATTTCTGGTGCAATCGCTTCACCAAAGTCTTGCATAATCACTACATAAGTGGGCGCTTGCACAGGATATTTCTGGGTTAAAGAGTTAAAAGTCACTGGGGCGCTGGGTTCTTCCCACTGCGATCGCAATTCCCAGCCCCAACGGTAAGGTATGTCAGCTAAAGGTAATAAATCTCCTAATTCTGTAGCGTCGAGAATAATCTTGGCTGTGACAACAAAATCAGCGAAGCGCACACCAGTAATCGAATCACCTTGGCGGAAGATATCTATTGGCACTTGTCCAGAAATCCAGTGCAGATTAGGTAATTCATGCACCCAATCTGCAAAAATCTCTGCTCCAATTCGGGGATCGTAACTGAAAAAGCTTACCCAACTGTTATCTAATCCTCCAGGCTGTCGTTGTCGCAATTCCTGCAAAAACGCACCCCATAACCCCGTTTGAAAGGCTTCTAATTCATTTCCATCTGGTACAGACACTCCAGCTGAAGTGAGCATTCCCCCCAACCAAGGAAATTCACTCACCAAAATGGTTTTGGCTCCCCGTCGCGCCGCTTGGATAGCAGCCGCAGTCCCTCCGGTTCCCCCACCGACAACTAAGACATCAGCTATGTATGTCTGATTGAGCATTTTCTTCACCTCGTTGGAATGTACCCAGTTAGGCTACATCAGACAAGGTATTTTTAATATCCGTTGCTAGAGAAAGACACAAAGAACTTTCTTCTTTGACATCTCACGGATACAAGTGAGCATATTGTTCGCACCACAAGATTAGATCAATTATTTTTTACCCCTGGAATATAGACAGGCGCTTGATTTTTATTTCGTTTATTTCGTTTATGTAATACAATCAAAATAAAATACCAAGCTAACCCTCTTTATGAATACCTTCCTATCTAACCAAATGCCTACTGATTCTAGTATGCTTACAGAAGCCGAAGCAGAGGCTATAAAGCAATTTGAACACATACTCAATCAGGAACAACTGAAATTAGTAGTGGGAAATGGCGAAGAAATGACTATTCCTGATTCTGTAAGTCGTGTGCTACGTCAAGTAGTGCAGGCAATGGCATCAGGTAAAAATGTATCTATAGTTACACATAATCCAGAACTAACAACACAACAAGCGGCTGATTTGTTGAATGTATCACGTCCCTATCTGATTAAATTATTAGAGCAGGGTGAGCTTCCTTACATGATGGTAGGAACTCATAGACGGGTGAAATTTGAGGATTTAAGAAAATATAAACAGCAAAGGGATATTAAACGTAGACAGTTGCTAGATGAATTAATAGCCGAAAGCCAAGAGTTAGGATTTTATGAGTAGGGTATTCTCGATTATTTACTGAGTATTATGTATCGTGCTGTGCTAGATTCTTGTGTACTGTTCCCTATGTACTTACGAGATACCCTGTTGTGTGTTTCTGAGGCTGGATTATATGTGCCCCATTGGTCGCAAGAAATACTTGATGGTGCAACTCGTAATCTAGTTAATACAGGTAGACTTACAACTACCCAAGCGATGAGACTGGAAGCAAGAATTAAAGAAGCTTTTCCCGCAGCACTAATCGTAGTTACTGATAGTATTGTTCAATTAATGACAAATCACCCTGGCGATGTCTGACGACAAGCCGCTTCGCGTCTACGCCATGTTTTGGCTGCTGCGGTGGTAGCGAAGGCTAATATAATTGTCACCTCAAACCTGAAGCATTTTCAAGATCAGGATTTAGCACCTTGGCAAATCGAAGCCAAATCTCCAGATGAGTTTTTAACTGAATTATATAATCTCTATCCTCAACAACTGATTGAAATATTAAAGCTACAGTCTCAAAGTCTCAAAAAGCCACCCATAAGTTTTTTTGAGCTTCTAGAATTACTCAGTAGAGAAGTACCAAAATTTACAAGCAATATTAAATCCCAAACCTGATAGCCTAACGTTGACTGCTAATGTTACATCTAGTATCGTTGAGCGGGGAAAAACCAACGTGAAAGCACAGGTATTTAGAGGCGTCAATCAACTCTCTTACGAAGATATCCCAGTTCCAACCCTAGAACCAGATGAAGTGCTGGTACAGGTGCGGGTTGTTGGATTGTGTCAGTCAGATATTAAAAAAATTCGTTATCCGCTATATGAACCGCCGCGCATTTTTGGACATGAAACTGCCGGCACGATCGCAGCACTAGGCAATAATGTCAAAGGTTGGCAAGTTGGACAACGGGTAGCGGTAATGCACCACATCCCTTGTATGCGTTGCACCTACTGCCTAAATGATAATTTCTCTATGTGTGATGTTTACAAAAACATATCCACAACCGCAGGTTTTAATGCCAGTGGTGGCGGTTTCGCTGATTATGTCAAAGTTCCCGGACATATTGTCGAAAATGGTGGGTTGATTCCCATCCCGGATAATATCAGTTTTGAAGAAGCGAGTTTTGTAGAACCAACTAATTGCTGCTTGAAGGCTGTGAAAAAAGCCCAAATTGCTCCAGGACAAACTGTGTTAGTTACTGGTGCTGGGCCAATTGGATTAATGTTCATTATGTTAGTGAAGTATTTTGGAGGAAAAGCGATCGCTACCGATTTACTACCCTCTAGAATTGAAAAAGCTTTGAATGTCGGTGCAGAGGCGGCTTTTGATGCTCGTGATCCCGATTTACCAGCCAAAATCTCTGCCTTAACTGGTGGACTAGGTGTTGATGTTACCTTGTTGGCTGTTCCTAGTGAAAAAGCTTTCTTTCAAGCACTTGAGAGTACCCGCAAAGGTGGCAAAATCTTGTTTTTCGCCGAATTCCCTGATGAAGTCGAAATTCCCATCAATCCTAATATCCTCTACCGTCGGGAAATTGACTTGATAGGCAGTTATAGCTCATCTTATCGGCTTCAGAATTTATCAGCTGATATTGTATTTAATCAGCGAATTGACGTACAAGCGTTGATTAGCGATCGCTATCCATTAAAAGATTTATCAGCAGCGGTGGAGCAAGCGATCGCACCAACACCGGATACTTATAAAATCTTAATTTATCCGTAATCAGAACAAAGACGGAATAAATCGCCGTCTCTACAATAATCAGCCTTTGTAGAGACGGTGATTTATCGCGTCTCTTACCTTAACCGAACTCTCCTATTCTCCCTTTGTCCCCACAACATGCTTATTACCTTACCTCTCGTAGCTCTACTAGCTTTCTACGTTGCCTGGAATCTCGGAGCAAACGATGTTGCTAACGCAATGGGAACCTCTGTAGGTTCCAAAGCTGTTACGCTCAAACAAGCGATAATCATTGCTGGGGTTTTAGAGTTTACGGGTGCTGTGTTGTTTGGACATGGGGTAACAGAAACTCTCGCAACGAAAATTGCTAATCCCGCCTTATTCGCAGCTACACCCCAAATATTAGTTGCTGGAATGGTAACGGTACTAATTTCGTGTGGTGTGTGGTTGCAAATTGCGACATCACGCGGTTTACCAGTCTCATCTTCTCATGCAGTTGTTGGTGCGATCGCAGGATTTAGTTGGGTAGCTTTGGGAGCAGGTGCAATTGACTGGTCATCAATTGGCTTCATCACCATTGGCTGGATTTTGACACCATTAATTAGTGGTGCGATCGCTGCTTTATTTTATAGTCAAATCAAGCACTGGATTTTGGATCAACCTAATCAAGTAGTCCAGTTACAAGAATGGATTCCCTGGTTGAGTACTGCACTGCTAGGTATATTCGGCGTGATTGTATTACCATCCCTGACAGAACCGCTCACCAATTTTGTAATTGAGCAAGTTGGTTTCAACATCCCTGCTTACGATATCCCACTGTTAACCGGTGCAGCAGCAGCAGTTGGACTCACAATAATTAGTTGGCGACAGTTAAAAGAGACGCAAGAAGTGTTTCTCACTTCCCAGTCCCCAATCCCCAATCCCCAATCCCCAGTCCCCAATCCCCAATCCCCAATCCCCAATCCCCAATCCCCAGTCCCCAATCCCGTAGAAAAATTATTCGGACGATTCCAACTACTAAGTGCTTGCTTCGTAGCCTTTGCTCATGGTTCTAATGATGTGGGAAATGCGATCGCTCCTTTAGCTGCGATCGTTTACATCAATCGCACTGGTAGCGTACCTATAGATGGTATCACTATCCCCCTTTGGATTTTAATTCTTGGTGGTGTTGGTATTGTTGGTGGTTTAGCTGTCTGGGGTAAAAAAGTTATCGCCACCATTGGCGAAAACATCATTGCCTTGCAACCTAGTAGTGGATTTTGTGCCGAACTTGCGACTGCTACCACCATTCTCATCGCCTCCCGGCTAGGTTTACCAGCCTCAACTTCCCACGCTCTCGTCGGTGGTGTAGTTGGTATTGGACTAGTACAAAATATCAAGTCGATTAAGTTTCAAACACTAAAAGGCATTGCCGCCGCATGGCTAATTACAATCCCCGTGAGTGCTGTTCTTAGCGCTGCCATTTTTAGCATCGCCCGGATTTTATTCTTCTAAGAATTATTAATATTTTCCTAACTTTTTCCTCTACTGCATTTATTCAAAGTAAAACCTAGACTGCAACAACGCCAAAAAAGCGTGTTTTTGCAGAATTGCTGCTCATTCATTTAGAATGTTGTGCAGGGGATAGCGTAACTTTGAATTTCCACAGAAGGATACTTTAATCTCCATTTAGAGATATAAACTGTCACACAAGTTACATTCCACACAAATTTACAGCTAGTTTCGCAAGTCAGAAAATTTTTTGGCGATCGCGCACGCATCTGCAAGTCTTTGACAATTATTATTGGCAGCAAAACAATAAATATTTATTTGGAGTGAGATTTATTTCAAAGTAAAAATCTCATTGGCAAATATATTGATGAAAATTGAACTGACCAAAAATAAAAAAAGTCTTAGTTCAAGGGACTTCCAGTAGTGGTGATATTCCAAAATCTAAAACCTAAAATCCAAAATCGAATGGATAAATACTTGTAAATGCTGAAGAGAATACGGTGTAGTAAGCCGTGGAGCAAACTTGATACTTTGCCAACCTGTGTCTAGTATGACAGAATTACGTTGAAATGCGGAAGTGCTGTTAAAATTTTTAATTTATCTGACAAAATACAGGAAATTAGGATGACCGCCAATAAAGTGTACCGGAAGCAGCTTTATCGTCAAGGTGTTAGAGGTTAGAAGCTAATGGGGCGATTCGAGAAGCAACCAGAAAATCCGAGAGTCAGAGGCGAACTATCCAGAGCAGCGGAAAATGCGCTTTGGGCTGTAGTTGAAGACTTAGAAAATCTTCAGCAGAATGTTCTCAGAGCCTTGCAGGAAGACGTAAAGCGGCTTCAGTCAGAAAAAAATCGGTTATCTGATGAGATTCAAAGCTTGGTAGAAGAAAAAGAGCATTTACAACAAGTGCGCCAAATCACTGAGCAGCAAGTGTTAATTCGTCAGCTAGCAGAAGTTCTGGCAAAACATATATCTTCACAACTGCAATCCTCTCTGGCAACTTTAGCTAACCAAAACATAGAGGGCAAATCTTACGAACAAGCTGCGCTGAAGTCTGCTGAAGTGAGCAGCAATGTAGTAGGTGAAATCAATGAAAAAGTCGAACACATGTTTGACAGTCTGGATGATACCGTTACTGTTACCTTTAACTCGCTGCAACAAGAGCTAAAAAACTATCAAAGTAATCTTTCCCAGCAGTTGTCACGGATGTACAGCCAGCAGCAGCAAGGCGAAACGATTTTGACGGAATTTGTTAATCGCCTGCATGGAGAACTAGAAAAAACTATAGAAGAAACTTCACGTAAACCAGCAACATCAGGTATACCTACTGTTTTGCAGTTTACGGAGCCAGAAAAAAACAGTTCTTTTCAGACATCCCAGCCACCATCTAGCGAAGTAGTAAGAAATTCCCCTGAGCCAATTTCCCCGATCCAGAATAAATTTTTAGAAAGGGAAACGACATCAGAGGCGACGGTTGTTAGAGAAACCGCCGCGAACCCAATTTCTATTCCCAGCAAGGATTTGTCGCAAAGGGAAACAACACCAGAGCCGACGATTTTTAGAGAAAACGCCGCGAACCCAATTTCTATTCCCAGCAAGGATTTGTCACAAAGGGAAACAACACCAGAGCCGACTGTTGTTAGAGAAAACGCCGCGAACCCAATTTCTATTCCCAGCAAAGATTTGTCCCAAAGGGAAACAACATCAGAGGCGACTGTTGTTAGAGAAAACGCCGCGAATCCAATTTCTGTCCCCAGCAAAGATTTGTCGGAAAACGAAACGACATCAGAACCTCCTGCTGCTGTCGTTCCGCCACCAAAGGATAATGTCACCGAACCAACTTCTGTCCTGAATCAGAACTTAGCGGAAAACGAAACGACATCAGAACCTCCTGCTGCACCTGTGTCACAGCCGAGAATGAAGCGCCCTTCTCTAAGGCTAAATACTACTGAACCAATTTCTGTCCTCCGCAAGGATGTATCACAGAACAAAGCTCAATCCCCATCAACCACTGCGCTAGAACCACAGCCGGAAGCAAAACCCCCACAATCGCGATCGCGTAATTCCTCCGGTTTATCGCCGCTTCAAATTGGTTTCTTGTTGATTGTTTTATCAGCAGTGGTATCGTCGCTTTACAACGTAGCCATCAAGATAATTTTCCACCAAGGTTCCCAGATTTTTGGAGTATTAGAAGTAGAACAGTTGCTACCACCGACTTTGGGCAATACTCTGTTAATTTTGACGCTACGGTTTATGGTAGTAGTACCACTGATGCTACTGTTATCTCCTATATTGCATCCAAGACTGTGGCAAGACTTGGAAAACTTGGCCGCTTCAGTCCGAGGAAATCCCACACCTACTAATGCAGCTACCAAGCAGATTTTGGTGTTATCGATTGTGAGTGGCTGCTTTTTGTTTTTGTCTCAGGTGCTAATTTACATTGCGATCGCTCAAGTCACAACTGGAATGGCGATCGCACTGTTCTTTATCTATCCGATGGTTAGTGGTTTATTGTCGTGGTTTCTATTTCGCGATCGCCCTACAATATTCCGCATTGGTGCGATCGCCGCGATTTGCTGCGGTGAATTGCTAGTTTTGGGAGGCTCTCCCGCCATAGCTATGGGTAATACTTCAACGGGAAGTAGCACCGCCCTGCTTTCGGGCGTGGCTTTTGCGGCTTACATAATTCTGACAAGGGTTTGTGCTAGCAAACTGCATCCCGTGACTTTTACTTTAATTAACTTCGCTACCATGTTGTTGTTGAGCTTTATCTGCTTGATGCTACCTTTTTGGAACTTGGTAGTTGACAGTTCTAAGATGCTAGAACTGGTTTTAAGCGCGTTTATTTTGGGTGTGCTGACTCTAGGCGGCTATTTGCTCAACAATGTTGGTATTAGTAAACTAGGTGGCTCGCGAGCGGCGCTCATTGGTGGTACTATCCCAGTTTTAACGGTGATTTTCGCTGGGTTAATCATTCAAGAGAATTTGGAGATTGTGCAAATTCTGGGAGTGTTGTTAGTAACTTTTGGTGCGGCTGCTTTCAGCTTTGAAACAATGCGAAATCAGGTTAAACCCTCTAATCCCACGAATTAAATGGCGAGTTCAATCAGTTTAGGTGTGATGGGAGCGACTGTACCTCCCATCCCTCTCAGCATAAATCCTAACGCTAATACGCCCACTCCTAACTTCTCTAAATCATCTGTGACAAACAAGATCCCCGACTTCTCAAAGAAGTTGGGGATTTAAGTTTTTACGAATGATTTAGGACTGTTGTATAGGTGGATATAAGACTTCATAGACGAGGGAGCAGTAATCAGAATAACTTGACTTGTAATATATTTTTAGGGATTTAGCCTGATACAGGTAGGGAAAACACGTATATATAAGCAGCATGAGTAGTACTGACTCCAGCAATTGAGTACGAGTACTGGCTCAGAGAAGAGATTGGCAAAGATTTAAGACCATTGCAGTACGTTTTGGAACTAGGAGATAAAGAAAGTAGCAGAAGTGTTTAGAGTAATCAGTTTTTTAAGCGTGGGAGACTATTGTAACGACACGAATATATGGAGATGGAGCGATCGCCAGTGAAACAGCTAATACCTTTATTCTACGAAAACCTCTGCGAGTAACGCCAAATTCAAAATTCCTTATTTCCATGCTCTTGTGTTTAGTGAGATAGTATCTTTATTTCTGGCAATCTGGAAAACGTCAATTTGGTCTGCGTAGACGTAGCCCGCCGCAAGTATCGCCCAGATGCCCATATCAAGAAGCTTAGATCATAGCCTGCTACAGAGTATCCTCCTTTTATAGCAACAAAGTATCTACGTAATTTAAGTCTCTCAAATACATAAAACAGCGAGGTAAAAACATACTTGAAACTAGCCAATGAATTAGTTAATTCATGAAATTTTAAAATTCTTTCATGAAAAAAATATAAATTCATTGAAAAAAAATCTCTAAATAATCATCAGATGGAATCCAATATGTTTTATTATATGTATGGCTAGTCACTAATTTTTTGGTTATTAGCAAGCTCCACAAAGTCTTATGGCTACGCGATTAATTCAGACTAAATCGCGGTTTCTGTGTCCAATCATCAACACAAAAGAATAAAACAAACTT
The DNA here is from genome assembly GCF_054786515.1 of Nostoc sp. UIC 10890. Taxonomy (NCBI): domain Bacteria; kingdom Bacillati; phylum Cyanobacteriota; class Cyanophyceae; order Nostocales; family Nostocaceae; genus Nostoc; species Nostoc sp. UIC 10890. The sequence goes on along the minus strand of NZ_JBSGKF010000001.1, from coordinate 6,483,672 downwards.
GATTTATTAGTCAAAACAAAAATATCATCAAACCTTGATTTAAGCAGAATATAAAATATTTAAATACGCATCATTTATAAACTTTAAAATACATAATTTTATTCCAAAAGCAAAAAATAATGATATGATAAGGAACAATATTTGAAAACACAACAGGCATTTTGAAATTGGAATTATTTGCTCTACTTAATGTCTACTATCTTTCCTTAAGCCAAAGGCTGATACTGCCAAGACATCACTGGAGGTTGTGAACGCGATAATAGTTCACAACGAGCCGTGTGGCTCAACCTCTAAATGTGGCTACCTACACCTGGTAAGCGATTTCTTTTTAGACCACTCCCAATTATTTTTAGTCACCTTGTGTACTACAAAGTAATTCGCCAAAGCTGAAAAAATCATCTTTTTCGAGTAACAGATATCCCAGATGAACCGCGCAAACTAGTTTTTACTCCGAGTCGGCATAATGCCATAATTAGGCGTAAGCAGCTTGACGTTGTTGCTCTTGAAAGATGAGAAAAACCTCAGAGAACTGAAAAGCTTTGTAGATTACGTGCAACACATTTGACTTTTGGGATCTAACCGCCGTCAAGCTGAACTTGGTGATGTATGTAATTTTCTGGTCAGATGCAGAGACAGTTATAATCACAACCACCGAATCTGCTTTTGTACCATAAAATATGCGAAAATGGTAGTTTGGACTACCACTGATCTCATAGTTATCGCATACTAATATAGTCTGAAGTGAAGACATCGCCTTCAGCCAGGTGTATACTACCTATTTTCATTCGATTAAAAATTCTGTAAACGTGCTATTCAATTGTCTGTAATATGAGTAACGACATAGATCTGATCAAACGTCTTGACCCCAGTGCGATGGATCAGATCATGCTTTATCTGGCTTTTAGTGCCATGCGGACGAGTGGGCACAGGCATGGGGCATTTTTAGACGCAGCCGCAACAGCAGCAAAGTGTGCAATTTACATGACCTATCTAGAGCAGGGACAAAACCTGCGAATGACAGGGCATTTGCACCACCTGGAGCCGAAACGGGTAAAAATTATTGTAGAAGAGGTCAGACAGGCGCTAACAGAAGGCAAACTGTTAAAAATGTTGGGTTCTCAAGAACCTCGCTATTTGATTCAATTGCCTTATGTCTGGCTAGAAAAATATCCTTGGCAACCGGGGCGATCGCGCGTTCCTGGTAGCAGTCTGACAAGTGAAGAAAAAAGACAAATTGAGCAAAAACTGCCCAGTAATCTACCAGATGCCCAGTTAGTTAGCTCTTTTGAGTTTCTGGATTTGATTGAGTTTTTGCACAGGCGATCGCAAGAAGACTTGCCACCCGAACACCAAATGCCTTTGAGTGAAGCTTTGGGTGAGCATATCAAGCGCCGTCTGCTCTATTCAGGAACAGTAACCCGCATCGATTCTCCTTGGGGAATGCCCTTCTACGCACTTACCCGTCCTTTTTATGCCCCAGCAGACGACCAAGAACGTACTTACATCATGGTAGAAGATACTGCTCGGTATTTCCGCATGATGAAAAATTGGGCAGAACGGCGACGAAATGCCATGCGCTTGTTGGAAGAACTTGATATTCTTCCAGAAAAAATGGAGCAAGCTATGGAAGAATTGGATGAAGTTATTCGTGCCTGGGCAGATAAATATCACCAAGATGGAGGAATTGCAGTGGTTTTACAGACAGCTTTTGGCGAAAGAGAAGATTAGTACAACTGTGCAAAATTCCAAATTACCAAAGGCGATCAATTAACGTGACTTCGACCAAACTCTCTCCAACTCCTCTCCGTGTTGGAGAGGAGTATTATAGAATTTTTTATTTATTTGAATCAGAATCACCAATAGGGGCGCACACCTACCTGTGCGCCCCTATAGTATTGTTTATTGCAAATAATTCAAGTTTTGACTAAACTTATCTTCAATATATATACTGATTTGTTTTAAATAAAAAGTCACTATCATACATTAGTCACCCAAACAATACTTACCAGTAAAACATTCTAAAAACAACTAAGGTCAAAATGTCTGCAAGGTTTGATACATTGCAGCTTGATGCGGTGCGACCTGTTATCGGCGGGCGATTCCTTTCAGTGTTGTTGCTGCTACAGGTTTTTTATTGGTAACTAATTTTACTTCTTAATGGATTTAGTTTTGTTTAACCGTTTTTATACTTGACTAAGTCTAAACCATAACATTATTGCCCCAACAAAATTTGATTTATGTTAACCACCTCTAACACTACTGCCCCAGAAGAGAATAACTTAATTCAGTGTGATGCCGATCCCGGATTTATCTCCTGGCTGAGTCAAGCCGGAGGTTCAGTTGCCATCACCACCTACCAAGCCGGGAAACTAGCACTAGTAGGCTGGAATGGACAACAGATTACTATGCTGTTACGCCAATTTTCCAAACCAATGGGATTGGCAGTGAATGGTTCACGACTGGCACTGGCTAGTCATCACGAAGTCTGTTTATTAGCCAATGCCCCCGCCTTAGCTTATGAGTTTTTAGAAGACCAGCCTGGACGGTACGATGCCCTTTATCTGCCACGAATGACATACTTTACAGGCGACCTGAACATTCACGACCTGGAATTTGGCAGAGAAGGGCTGTGGATTGTCAACACCCGTTTTTCTTGTCTTTCTACCTTGAGTCCAGACTTCAGCTTTGTACCGCGCTGGCATCCCAAATTTATTTCCGAAGTAGTGCCAGAAGACCGCTGTCACCTGAATGGGTTAGCGATGGTGGATGGCAAACCCAAGTATGTGACTGCTCTCGGTACGACAGATACCGTCGGCGGATGGCGACCGGGTAAAGCCAACGGTGGAGTCGTGGTGGAAGTAGAGAGCAATGAAATTATTGTAGATGGATTATCAATGCCCCATTCCCCAATTTGGCATGACGGGTTTTTATGGTTACTCAACTCTGGTGCTGGGGAAGTATGGCGCATTCATCCAGAATCAGGAGACAAACAGGTAGTCTGTGTACTCCCTGGATTTCTGCGGGGGTTGTGCTGCGTCGGGTATTACGCCCTAGTGGGACTATGCCAGATTCGGGAACGGCATATTTTTGGAGGGTTGCCCATTACTCAACGGTTTGAGCAATTGCTGTGTGGCGTGGCAATTGTAGATTTGCGAGATGGGCAGCAGGTGGGTATGCTGAAGTTCACCGCAGGCACTCAAGAACTTTATGATGTGCAGTTTCTTGCTGGTGTGCAGCGTCCGATGGTTTTGAATCAGGAACGAAAAGAAATCCGCCAAGCATTTACTGCTCCAGAGTTGAACTACTGGCTGCGACCGAGTGCGGTGATAGTGTAATCAATACTTGTCGGGTTTTGGGGGAAAGGGGAATGAGAAAGGGAAAAGAAAAAACCTTTACCCCTTAACCTTTAACCTTTTCCCCAAACCAGATTCCGAGTTAAAAGTAATTAACCGAGAAGTATTGATACTGTAATTGCCTAATCTTTGCTATATAGTCAGCAAAAGTAAATTACCCAGTCAGTTGGAAGCTTTGTAATATAAGGTTGGGTTTCGCTGTTGCTCAACCCAACCTTGTATCTGAGAAATAGTAGTAGATCAGATGATTTATGTTTTGGTAGTGCCTGAATTGGGTTGGCAAATAGCCAACTCTGTATTCAACCTGTATTTTCAATCAATTACACAAAGCACTGTCAATTAATTAGTACCTGGTTGCGCTGGAACAAGCGGTTGCGTTGGAAATGGGGTATTCTCGATACTTGGATTTGATCCCGCAGGAATTACGGTAGGCGGTGTAGATGAAGATGAAGCGCCAACAACACTATCATCAGCACTGATACAGGTATCTAGCGCTTGAGTAGCGGGAAAGTCGATTTGACTACGCAAGCCAACCACACACTGGCCAAAACGCACGGGTAACAAACTACGTCCACAGTACTCTAAAACTGCCGGATTAGCTTCCTCCTTAGTATTTAAGCTGACGCCAACTACACAGGTAGCTAACTCTTCAGGACGCCGGGCCTTCCCGCAAGAAGAAAGGGCATCTGTGGCGGCAATTTCGGTTTCCTTATCAATTTTGACCACGCAAGCAGCCAAATCCCTGGGACGCAGTGCTGCTGCACAACCTTCTGATGCCGCTTCTGCCGTTACACCCACGCTCAAAAGGCGACCAGCACAGACACTATAATCATTGCTGTAGGAAGCTGCGATCGCTGTATTGGGTAAGATCGTTGTCAACCATCCAGCTATAGCCAAAACTGGTATTGTTAAATTCCTGGAGGTTGAACTAGCTTGTTTGTTCTTCCCTCTGTTAACCACTTTTTTGCTCATTGACATTGCCATTCTCCAAACACCCAAAGTTATGCTAACTTAAATCTTTTAAAAATCCTCTGCAATTAAAGAATTTCAGCGGGAGCAAGGTATAGACATAATTAATTATGGCGGAAATTGTGTTACTATAACTGTTTGAAAGATAAGTAGGCAACGTAAAAAGTATTTCAAAGTTAAGAATACTAAGTAAACCAATCTGATGATTGAGTAGCCTACGAAACTAAATAAACACAAAAAAGTTATGGGCAGGAGTACGGCGTGACAGGTCGGAATTCAGGCTTGGAGGCTAGTTTGTCGGGTTTACCGATTAAAAGCAACTGGCGCAAAAATCGATGCGTCTACCTTGGTGAGATACGTCTCAATACGGTTCGGATAAGCACAATGAACTTTCCTTGTGGTCTGGGAAAAGGTTAAAGGGTAAGGGGTAAAGGATGTATTTAAAACCTTTCCCCTTTCCCCTTTCCCCTTTAACCGAACCGTATTGAGATACGTCTTACCTCGGTAAGCAGCTTCAAAAAACCAAGAATCCCCTGATTAAAAATTAGGGGAGTGTCAAAATTGAATGTTTCGGTAAAGTTTAAACAGGATTAGATTAAGGAAACTCATGTCCCGATATAGAGGGCCCCGCCTCAGAATTGTACGCCGCTTGGGCGATTTACCAGGATTGACTCGTAAAAGCGCTAGACGCGCTTACCCACCTGGTCAGCATGGTCAGAACCGTAAAAAACGTTCTGAGTATGCCATCCGTTTAGAAGAAAAGCAAAAGCTCCGCTTCAACTACGGTTTGACTGAAAAACAATTGCTCCGCTATGTGCGTAAAGCCAGACGTGTTACTGGTTCTACCGGACAAGTATTGCTGCAATTGCTAGAAATGCGCTTGGATAATACCGTTTTCCGCTTGGGTATAGCCCCAACTATCCCAGCCGCTCGTCAACTGGTAAATCACGGTCACGTAACTGTTAACGGTCGTGTGGTGAATATTGCCAGCTACCAATGCCGTCCTGGTGAAACAATTGCAGTCAGGGATCGGGCACAATCACGGAAGTTGGTAGAAGCTAACTTGCAATATCCCGGTTTGGCAAACCTCCCCAGTCATTTGGAGTTTGACAAAAATAAGTTGGTTGGTAAAGTCAACAGCGTTATTGAACGGGAATGGGTGGCATTACAAGTTAATGAACTACTTGTGGTTGAGTACTACTCACGACAAGCGTAATTATTCATTTGTCCCTAGTCATTAGTCATTGGTCATTTGTCATTAGTTTAGGACTTACGCACAATCCACTAGTCTAAGCAAATGACGAAGGACAAATGACAAAGGACGAAGGACAAATGACTAACCGCCAATTTGCGACATGGTGCGTGTATATGTACCTAAAATGCCAGAATCGCGCCCTTTAAAGTTAATTTCTGGCTTGATTCCGAGTAAATGCCTCACCTGCTCTTGTAATTGAGCGGTGCTAGTGCCAGAACGCAGAGCAGTTTTTAAATCTATTTGACCAGTTTCATTCAATAAACAGGGACGCAGCCAGCCATCGGCACTTAGGCGCATCCGGTTACAGCGATCGCAAAAACATTCTGACATTTGACTAATAAATCCCAGTGTCCCCTTCGCACCGGGAATTTTAAATACATCAGCAGGACCAAAACCACGAACTTGTGATTCTGTCAAGCCCCAGCGATCGCGGATTTGTTGCCGTAAATCGGCTGAAGATACCCAGCCGCGATCGCCAAATAAATTCACATTACCAATGGGCATAAATTCGATAAATCGAACGTGCCACTGTTTTTCAATCGTTAAGGCGGCTAAATCTAGAATTTCGTGGTCATTCACACCTGGAATCACTACCACATTCAGCTTCAGCGGGTCGAATCCAACTTGATGGGCAGCTTGAATTCCCTGCCAAACTTGTTGCCAACGAGAACGGCCCTGATTACCAATAATTTGATCAAAAATGTCGGGATCAAGAGAATCCAGACTAATATTAATTCGTCGCAGACCAGCATTGTAGAGGTTTTTCGCCATCGGAGCCAGCAAAAAACCGTTGGTGGTCATTGAAAGGTCTTGAGTTTGGGGAAAAGAAGCGATCGCTCTTACCAAATCCACCACACGGGGGCGCAATAATGGTTCACCCCCAGTCAAACGAAACCGATTAAAGCCGACTGGAATAAATACCTCTTGAATTAAGGTGAGCAACTCCTCATCAGTTAACAGCTGTTGCTTGAGAATATAGTCCAGTTCTACTCCCTCTGGCATACAGTATTGACAACGAAAGTTACAGCGATCGATTAAACTAATGCGGAGGTAGTCTACCTGGTTCATCGTTTTATTTTTATTCTCTCTGATCAAGGAAAGACCTCACTGAGGTGGTTTACCCCTTCATACTATATTTGTTGTAATTCAAAATACCGCACTCCCCCTTAAGTGAGAGTCCGCAGATTGTGGCATAATAAGCCGATCGCATCCACTAGTTAGTCATCAATCGTGCAAGATACCGACTCCATCAACGACCTTGCTGCTGCGTTACTACAGCCAGCAGATATCAGCTTTGAACTGCCCGATCCAGAAGATGAACAGATTTTAGAGTCAGATTTTCAACAGCAGCTCGAAATAGCTTGGCAGGTATGCGATCGCTTTGATTTGCAAACTGAAATCTGGCGGGGGCGAATTTTACGGGCTATCCGCGACAGAGAGAAAGTCGGTGGCGACGGACGCGGTACTGGTTTTCTACGATGGCTAAAAGAGCGGGAAATCAGCAAAAGTCAAGCATACTCCTGGATTCAACTGGCGAATAGTGCTGATAGTCTGATCGAAGACGGTAAACTTGACCCTGGTTCTGTGAACAATTTCAGTAAACGGGCATTTGTGGAAACCTCCAAAGCTGTCCCAGAAGTGCAACAGATGGTGAGTGAAGCCGCCCAAAAAGGCGATCGCATCACCAGGCGCGAAGTCCGTCAACTTAGCGATGAATGGACAGCCATGTCCTCAGATTTATTACCTGAAGCAGTCAAGGAAAAAGCAGCAGATAACACCCTTCCCCCGCGCTACATCGCCCCACTGGTGAAGGAAATGGAAAAACTGCCAGAATCGCATCAAAAGTTTATCCAGAAAGAAATAGCTGCCAATCCTGATGTGGATACGCTGAAACAGGTAACTACCGAAGCGCGTAACTTGGCGAAATATCTCAAAGGGGCGGCTCAAGTTCAGGCGCTAACGCAGGAAAATGTTGATATTGAAACAGCCTTAGAAGAAGCGCAAAGAGTCGGCTGTTTGAGCATTGCTGCTGATTTGGTAAATCAAGCGTCGCAGATTGAACAAACGATCGCTAAATTGTACATGACTTGGAAACGGATCGGTAATCTAGCAGATCGATTATATGTAGATACTGGTGCAAGTACACCCAACTTGCGATCGCTCCTCACTTGCTTGGAACCTCTGGGTGGTGAAATCATGGAATTGCAACTTAGTGGTGCGACTGAACACACTGTACGTCTGCAAATTCAGGAGACGAGTTAAGAACTTCCAAATAAAAAAATATCCAATTAACTCCTGTGGGGTGGGCGTCTCGCCCGCCCAGTTTATATGGCGGGCAAGATGCCCACCCCACAATATTGGATAATTTATTTCTTGGAGTCCCCTTAGGGAATAGGCATCGCGCATGGCCGCGAAGTCAAAAGGGCGGTTATAAACCGCGTCTACACCGACAAAACCCACCTCCGTGGGTTTCAAGCTCTCAATTTTACCTTAGTCCGTGGAGGCGGACTTTGTTTGTGTAGCCGCGAATTCCATTCGCCTTGGCTATAAAGTTGACCAGCAATTTTAATTAGCAGCGCAAGATGTAGCGGTGAGCGAGGAGTTATGGGGCGATGCAGTGGGTACTTGAGCGACCAGAACCACATTACCATTGGCATCTGTAACCCACCCTTGGGCTTCTACAATTTGAGTAGGTTCATTGACAGAATTAGCTTTCTGTGATTTTTCTTCTGTGTTTCGCTGCGCCTGAACAACCGCTTTTTTCTGAATACCGCTAGCACGTTTCTGACTCTCTGGAGAGAGTGTGATCCAATCTGCCAGCACTGCATCCTCAGCTATCAATGGCTGCGTGGGATCGGCTACTAATCCTCCACGCCCAGTAGCAATAAATGAACTTCCGGCTATTCTTTCACCAGAATCACAACCAGCAGCAATTTGTTGCGAACCATCAACCAGATTTACGGGTAATTCCACTAATCCCTTACTGGGGTCAGCATCTGGTGAGTTGATTTGTACAGTGCCATTTAATAAAGGGTTTTGCTGAGAAAATGCGGTGATGTCACTTGTTCGCAGGTTATTCGGGTTGATTGCACCTGTTGGATCAAGCCTTTCTACACTTGCACGAGTGCGGGGCACAAATCCAAAGATATTCTTAGTGGTGATTGTGATTTTACCACCTGAGCCAGAAAAGGCGTTGGCAGTTATATCGTTATTTCCAAAGGGAGTGGCGACAACAAAGCCATTAAGTGCATTGATGGTGATATTACCGCCAGTTTTATCACCCCCGGCATTAGTGGATATTTGACTATTGCGGCGCATCAGTAATAAGTCCCGCACCTGTAGCGTAATATTACCGCCTTTACCTGACTCACTATTAGACGTGAGTTTTCCTTTGGTGTCTAGAAATATGGAGCGAGCAGTTACATTTAGATTGCCGGCTGCTCCTAGATTGCTTACATCCCCTTGATAGATTACATCCTGTGGAAGTCCTGGAAGTCCGCTGCTCACAGTTATCGTAGCCCCATCCCGGATAATTAATTTATTTGTATCTATTCTCACTTTCCCTGCATCTCCAGGGCCGTTAGTAAAAGCAGACAAGCCACTGGATGTAGAACCATTAGGTGAAACTCCAGTTATTTCTACAGACTCGGAGGCGTTTACAGTCAAATTTCCTCCTTTCCCTGTAGCTGGGAAATATTTATTAAAAGCTAGCGTTCCTGAAGACTGTGTTGTTACTTGTGCCCCACCCTGGATACGCAACTTTCCAGTATTGATCGTTATATCACCAGCATTTCCAACATCGGGAGTTCCACTAAACAATCCACTGAATGAAAAACTACGACCAAAGGAGAAACCACCGATTAAGTCCACAGAATCTGAGGCGTTTACGGTCAATTTTCCTCCTGAACCCAAGCTTTGTTCTACATTCCCAACTTGTGCTCCATTTCTGACTTGTGCTCCATTGCGGACAATCAACTGCCCAGTTGTAATCGTTAAGTCTCCAGCGTCTCCTGCACCAAAAGTCACAGCCGTCAACGGTGTGCCGGGGCCAATTAATTCCACGGACTCTGAGCCAGTCACCGTTAAATTTCCTCCTGATTGGGAACCCAAGGTATTAGCTAAAATCTGTGAAAAGCCAGTTAACAGAATGCGCCTACCCTGCACCTGAATATCGCCACTACCTTCGCCACTAACATCTACCTGAGATGGCTTTGCAGAACTGTTGACAGTTCGCTGCATGAGTTGAATGTTCTGAAAATTCTGGACACCTTCATAACCTAAGACCCAACCTTGGTTCGTTGGCTTCAGACTGACCAGACTATTGCCAGCAACACTTCCTAGCTCAATTCGTCCCCCCTTTGCCGTTAAATTTCCGCCCTCCAATGTTACGTCACCGCCTATAAGTGCCAAGGTTTTACCTGGCTGCACTTGTAGACCAACGGGTGCATTTAAGCGATTAGTTGCTTGATTTGGACTAGCTTGGGATTGATTGCGGATGATACCTGCATTTGCTCCGAATTGTAAGCCAGTGGGAACACTTACTATCAGTAGAGGTATGGTTTTGGGATCTGTAGTACTAAATTTAGTATCATTAGCAAAGTTTAGGCTAGTCGCTGTACTTGCTACAAATGAACCGCCTATGTTTAAAGAAGCATTGGGCCCAAAAATAATCCCGTTAGGATTAATCAAAAACAGATTAGCTTGATTATTAGCTTTAAGAATTCCATCAATATTTGAAATAGATTTACCTGTTACTCGGGTAATGATGTTCTTAATATCTGCGGCGTTGTTGAAATAAGCTGCGCTTCCAGTGCGAACAGAAAACTGTTCAAAGCTTTGGAAAAGGTTCGTATCGCGAATTGCCCCACCATCGATCTGGTCAGTAGGGAGTCTATCAATCACCTTGGGTGTAACAATTGAATTTTCAAATCCCAAGGTGTCATCCGGTGTAATCTGAGACAAAGCACGACTTCCAGAAAAAGCAAGTGTTCCAGTAAATACCAAAACACCCACTAGACGTAACTTCCAGTACCGACCGCTTCGGCTTTGATACATCATAGAATTTGCACCTTAATCGATTTCTTACACCGAATATGAATTAGGAAAAATGTGGGACAAGCGGATAAGATAAGAGTTACCAGCTTTTCAATTTAGACCTTCCCCATGACTACCATAGACTTGACAAAGAATTTATCTCCTCAGACTGGCAAGGTGCAACCGCAAAGCTTCTATGCCTAAATCTTTGTCAATAAGTAGGTATTAATTGGATATTAGTAAACTTATTTAAATTTTGATGTTCTTATTGACAGTCCATCCAGCAACCATCAGGGTTGTTGTCTATCGGGCAAGGCTTACGCAATACTATGCAGAATGTATTCAATTTCTTGTCTGGAAATGCTTGCAAAAATTTCTTGGTTTGCTGATGTACATCAACGTCATTAGATTGGAGTTGATTTAGGTCGAGTGTATACTGAAGTTTAAGAACATCTTGTGCTGGGATACCGTATTTTTCGAGTATCTTGCTTAAATTAGAGTTACTCAGTAAATTAAGCATTTCCTGCTTAATTTCATCTTGTAACTGCTGTAATGTGTGATCATCTATGACTATTGACTGTGCTGTTTGAGATTCCATGAATTTTACTTTCCTTGCAGAGTGGTAAATGTATAAATTTATCTTGTAAAGCTCTTGCGAACTCCCATAATTATCAACTTCAGCTTGGCTAGTTATAATTACGCATTACGTAACAAAACTTCATATATTTCTGCCGGATTTCCTTAAAGCGTTGATGAATCTAGCTACTGACCGTTGATCACTCAAGAGAATTGAGTAGCCGAACGCTACGCGAACGGTGGGCTACGTCAGTGTACGGACATCTGAGTTGAGTACAAGAAGCGATCGCTTTATGTGAAATTCATAGCAAAAAAGCGATGTCTACGACGGGCTACGCCAACGCACCACACCTGATTTGAGCAGAAGGAGTGATCGCTTATATCAAGGTCATAACCTATTCCTAACTCCTCACTCCTAATTCCTAATTTTTTTACTTACCCGCCTAAAGTCCGTGTATAAATTACCTGACCTTGAGAATCATAGAGAAAAAGGGACACATTGGCATTGTCACTAATTACAGCTAAAGCTTCCCGTAAGATTTGCAAGTGATTGGTCACGTCAACAGCAGTATCCGAGTTCTCAGAATAAGGATTAGCCAAGTTATTTTGCCTGAGTTGGTCATACTCAGGGGTTAACCGGACAATAATTCCTGCATTGTCCATACTAAAAGTGCAAATCCGAATTCCATTAATACAGGTTTTATCTAAGTCAGTGCGGGTTTGTTGGAAACTACTAACAACTTGTACTTTTTCTTGTGCTTGTTTGAGGGCTGCTGAATAGGGTTCAATGAGAGACTGAGCCTGAGTGTAGTACAAGCTATCTTCCGAAATCTGTTTAGCAGTTTGCAAAGCCTGATCCCAGTATGTCGCCGCAGCTTGCCATTGGTTTTGTTGCTGATATACTTTGGCTTGGTTGGCGGTGCTAAGGGCTTGTTGGTAGCTTTTAACAGCTAATCGTTCTTTAGTAGCGCGATCGCGTGCTACTACTAACTTAGGTTTATAATCTACCATCAGCTTTTGGGCATCTTGGTATCCAGCACTAGTCCGGGGAATGGTATTCAAGGTATTAACTACCACCAGCCAAGTAGACTGCACCTTTTGCCAGTCATTCAAAGATTTAGCAGTAGCTTCCCGCTTTTCGGCTGCAACAGCAACAGCTTTTGCTGCTGTTATTTTTTTCAGCCATTTTTCCTCAGTAGCTATCTGCTGATTTACAGCGTGCAAACGGACACGATAATTAAGTAATTTACCTTGCACCAGTCCATAGAGTTCACTACTGGAACTTACAGCTTCTAGTGGGGCTATAGCCTGTCGCCATAAGTGTTGTCTAGCCTGTAATTCCTCTAGACTAGATGCAGGAGTTTGAACTTTTTGTATCGCCAAAGATGCTGTCTGCAAAGCCTTGACCACCTGGTTGATTTTTTCTGACCGCCCAGACAAACTTACTTTTAGTTCTTCTGACATCTGGTAACGAGGTGACCAACTAGGAATTACATTCAGGGCTGCACTGGCTGCTGCAAGTTTCTGTTGTACAGCAACTAATTCTTTTTCAGACTTGGCGCGGCGCATCAGTTGCGGAGATTTTGTTTTTAATTGTGCGGCATTTTGTATTTCTTGACACTCGGACATCACACAAGGGCGAGTCAAGAAGTAAGTACCACTACCTAAAACGACAATTCCCACCAACACTGCACCCAGCAGAATCGGTTTGACTTGGAATCCTGGCCTTGAAGCCGACAAATTCGGCACATCTGCAAACGGATCAAACAGTTCTTCTTCATCAGTCTCATCAATTGATGGAAAATATGTCAGAGCCGATGAGGATGAATAAGATATTGCTTCCTCATCTTCTCCTGCTCCCCCATCTCCCCATCTCCCCATCTCTCTATCCCCCCATTCCTCCGTCTGCTTCAGAGCCACAAAACATTTGGCATAAGGGAGTTGTTCACCAAAAACTCTGAGGAAACATTGCACTCGCTGTTCTTTGCGGGGTGCTAGAGACTGAAGTACTTCTTCAATGACTGCAAAAATTAGTTGAGCATCAACTATTACATCTGATGCGTGTTGCGTTAAAATCATTAACTCGTCTTTATTGACGGCACACTTAACCTCGAAGACTTCAGCCGTTGAGACTTCTGCAAGTAATTGTTCCTGCAAAGTTTTGGCTAAAAGCTGTAAATCTTCCTGCTGGACTGCTACTTTCATAGAGCTTTCCCGCTGAATTTCTATATTGTTTTGATTATTTTTAAGAGGATGAAACGAACTTTCTCGGTTTGTTGAATGCAAATGCACAGTTTAACCAACCACAGCCTGAAAATCTGAACGACCAACTTTCTAACACAAATTCTGACTTTTCACCAAAAATAAAAAAAGCAGTTATTGTTTGCGTCGCTACATTTTAATAGCGCTAGATGCAAAATTAAATAATCTGTCTTCAGATATAAATTACAAATAAAAAATGGGAATAATAGAATTTTTGAGTATTCTCACTGCATTATTTCGCGATAATAAAATTCACAGAAGCTACTGCTTTGCAAAATTCTAGTTGCAGAGCAGTTGTGACCAAATTATCCAGAGGTTAAGGAAATGATGCTATGTCATAGGGTTTTGACAGAAATGCTAGTTATCTTCTATGCTGGGAAACCTACTGAAGAGATTAATTAAGTGTTGTGGCTCTGGCACAAACAGGTTGGCTATCGAAATTAATGTACCTCATTTGCTGAATTCGATAAAGTTGATCCGTGAAAAATAAGTTTTTATAGCTGCCAAAAGCTTAATTATGTAATATAGCCATTTTTAATCCAGTGAGGTACAGGTATGCAAATAGACCTAACCCCCTAACCCCCAACTCGTCGCGGGAAGGGGGAACAATTCAAACTCTCTCTCCTTTTAGGAGAGAGGAATGGAAGTAAGGTCAAAATTGTACTTCCCGCTTGTCGAGAACCGCCATAAAGGTGCTGCAAAATATTAAGACAGCAATAACCAAAAGCTTGGAAAGTGTCAATACTAAGGTGTATCAATGGATTTATTAGAGTACCAAGTTAAAGAATGGTTTGGGAAGATAGGCATTCCGGTATTGCCTTCCCAACGAATTGACCATCCTACAGATTTGAAACGTTTAAAAATTCGCTTTCCAATTGTACTGAAATCTCAAGTACATGGCGCAGAACGGGCAAAAGCAGGTGGAGTTAGGTTTGCCCAAACGACTATCGATGCGATCGCAGCTGCTCAAAATATCTTTAGTTTACCAATATGGGGCGAATTGCCGGAAGTTGTGCTGGCAGAATCTAAATACGACGCCAACCAGGAATTTTATCTCGCAGTAGTTTTAGATACCGCTGTCTGCCGACCAGTACTTTTAGGTTGCAAAGAAGCAGACATCGATTGGGAATCCGCTGGGGAAAGAATGCACCATGTTGTCGTAGAACAAGAATTCTCGCCATTTTATGCCCGAAGATTGGCTTTAAAAATGGGTTTGCAAGGAACCCTGATGCAGTCGGTAAGCAGCGTTGTGGAGAAGATGTACCAGTTATTTATCCAAAAAGACCTGGATTTAGTCGAAATTAATCCCTTGGCAGTCAGCGCTACTAGTCAAGTTATGGCTCTTAATGGTAAAGTCAGGGTCAACGAACGGGCGATCAAGCGTCATCCCGATCTCGCCGAGATGGCGGCAAAAATTATCAGTCGTCATAGCAGTACTGAAATCAACAGTATTTTAGGCAACTGGAATGGTGTAAAGATGCACGGAAAAATCGGTATTTTAGGTAATGGTACTGGTTCAGTGATGGCAACTTTAGATTTAGTCGCTAATGCTGGTGGCAATCCAGGCGTTTGTTTGAATCTACGTCATGCTTTCCTTACAGATACTACACCAACTACCTTCCGCGATCGCTTAGAGACAAGTCTAAAAATCCTGGAGGCTGACAAGAGTATTCAAGTAATACTAATTAACTTTCTGGGTAGCATTCCTCAAATTGAGGAAGTGACTGAAGTTATAGCCAGATTTGTGCAGCAGGAAAATAGCGAACTTCAATCACAGGTTGTACATTCTAATGGCAGTAAAAATAGCCGAGAGCGAAATTTTACACCCTTGCTTGTCCGTCTTGCTGGTTCTGAATTTAAGGCTGCTAGAAAATACTTAGCAACACTAAAAACCCCCACTGATGCGCTCCTCGTGGTAGAAAATTTAGATGAGGCAGTAGCGGCAGCAGTTCTTCTTGCTAAACCAACGGTTAATAAGAAGTAGTGAATGTCATTTTTTTCCAATTCGAAAATCAAAAATTAATAATTTTGACCGCAGGGCATAAGTTTTTGAATTTGATGCTGAAACTAAGTACAGCTTTGCTTCCTGGGACTAAATTATATAGTACATTCAAACTGAATAATTCATAGCTAGAGGCGGATTTTACCACTTTTGGAATACTCAACCTCAAGAATGGTTTTTGGAATTTCAGTAAAAATTGAATCAATACGACACCGTAAAAGTGTCGTTTCTATGCCCAGTGCTTTTAGGCCCTGGGTTGCCAAACTTACGGTAATTTTTTATGAACCTAACGCCAGAAAGTAAAGTCTTAATTCAAGGCTTTTGTGAATTTATATCAAGCACTCATGTTGCTCAAATGAAAGCTTATGGCACAAATTTAGTAGCTGGTGTCAATCCTGGATGCGGCGGACAGGAATTGCATGGACTGCCAGTATTTGATTTAGTAGAGGAAGTAATAGAACAATTTGGGGCAATTGACACGACAATTATTTGTGTAGATCCTTACGATGTCTTAGATGCGGCATTAGAAGCGATCGCATCTAATATTCGCCAGATCATTATTATCACTGCTGGCGTGCCGCCTTTGGATATGGTGCAATTACTTCGCAAAGCCGAAGCCTGTGAAACTTTGGTAATCGGGCCAAATAGTCCGGGGATCATTGTACCGGGAAAAATTCTTTTAGGGACTCAACCTAGTGAATTTTATACCCCTGGTTCTGTGGGGATCGTGAGTCGTAGCAGTACTCTTACTTACGAAATCGCCTACGAATTAACAAAAGCAGGTTTAGGACAATCGATTAGTGTCAGTATTGGTAGTGATGCGATCGTTGGTTCCTCATTTCTGCAATGGCTGCAAATTCTCGATGAGGATGAAACCACACAAGCGATCGTTTTAGTCGGTCAACCTGGTGGTGGTAGTGAAGAAGCAGCAGCCCGATATATTACTGAAGCAATTGATAAACCAGTAATTGCCTACATTGCCGGCCGACAAGCACCACCAGGAAAAACTTGGCGTCAAACCGGGACTTTAGCAACGGTTATCGGACGCGATTCTAACTTTGGCACAGCCCAAAGTAAATTAGCTGCTTTAAAAGAAGCGGAAGTTCCGGTAGCTGAACGCCCTTCTCAAATTCCAGAATTATTGAGAAAGGAAATTAACTAATTACTAATACAACTCTTGGAGAGGCTGCGCCAACGGCGACGCTCAGTACAAGTTCGTAATTCAATTCTTAACTACGAATTACGAATTACGTTAGCGAAGCGGTAGCGACGCAGGAGCGTCATTACGAATTATTTTAATGAGCGATTTTGAGGGAACAGGTAGGCGATCGCAGCATAACCCGAAACACTGAGTAAACTAACCAAAAAAGCAGCCAGAACAAAAGTAGACATAATTATTACACTCTATGCACTTCCAAAATCTCGGCATTCATCAACAAACCAAGATTTTGGATAGTTTCAAATTAGCAATTGGGTATGACACAGCCATGACTACCTTATGTCAATCCCTTGTATCTCAAGGGTTTTAACTCACTCAAGCCAAAGGCAGAAAAAACCGAAACGTACTGCCAACTCCCAATTCGCTTTCTACCTGAATTTGACCGCCTTGTAGTTCAATTAAACGACGGGAAATAGTTAAACCAATACCAGTACCTCCCGAATGGCGATCGCGCGATTGGTCGGCTCGCCAGAAGCGTTCAAACACATGAGGCAAATTTTCTGGAGCAATACCAATGCCTGTATCCACAACCGCAATCCAGAGTTGAGATGCTTCAGTCCCAACACTAATGGTAATTGAACCTTCGTTAGTGTAACGCACTGCATTACCTAGCAAATTAACCAACACCTGTTCTGTACGGTCAACATCTGCCAATACGAAAGGTAGGATAGATGGACATTTTAAGAGCAGAACTGGCCCATCTTCTAGCAGTTGGTCGGTAAATTTCTCCACTAATGACTCTAACAACGGACGCAGATTTACCCGTTGGATATTAATTGGCAGATAACCCGCTTCTGCCTTAGATAGTTCTTGTAAATCGTTCACCAACCGCTCTAAACGTCTAGTTTCTTTAGCTAAACGCCGATAGATTTCAGGAGACGCTTCAATTTCCCCATCAGCTAGTTCTTCCAAGTAACCGCGCATTACAGTTAACGGTGTTCGTAGTTCATGGGTCATATCTCCAATCACTTCTCGCCGCCGCGCTTCAACCCCTTCTAAACTAGCTGCCATCCGGTTGAAACTAGCACTCAGTCCACTGAGTTCAGGAATGTCAGATACAGGTAGTCGTGCATCCATCTGACCAGCAGCAAATTTTTGGGTGATTTGTTCCATCTCGGTCAACCGCCGCATAATCCGTCTGGATACCCAGTAACTCAATCCTCCGGCGGCGGTGGTGCCGACTAAGACTGACCAAATAGTGCTTCGTTGCCAAGCAAATTCAAATCCTGTAACCAATTCAGTGCGGATATTGATTAAGTCGAACCCCCGGTTTTCTAATCGTTCCAAATGCAAGACAAACAAATGGGGGGAAGAGATTTTGCTGATGCTCACCAGACTTGCTACTCCCACGATCATTACTACTAAGTGGGAGAAAAATAGGCGTCCTCTCAGCCCCATCTTCATAAGATTTATGCTACCAGAGGATCTTCAAATTTGTAGCCCACCCCAACAACAGTTTTAATAAAAGTGGGATTTGCCGGATCAGGCTCAATCTTTTTTCGCAACCGAGCTACATGAGTATCCACCACTCGTTCATCGCCAAAAAAGTTATCTCCCCAAAGTTTATCAATTAGTTGGGTGCGATTCCAAACTCGACCAGGATTGCTGACAAAGGTAGTTAGCAAATTAAATTCTAGGGTAGTTAAGTCCAAAATTTCAACGTCCTGAGAATTCATCTGGCGACTGGCAGTGCGCTGGTCTACATCGACAATAAAATGTTGGGTACGATTGACTTGATGTTGTCCCCCTTGGCGGAGACTACGCCGTAATAGTGCTCGTACCCTAGCGACTAGTTCTCTGGGGCTAAAGGGTTTGACCATGTAATCATCAGCACCAGTAGACAAACCAATGACGCGATCGATTTCTTCACCCTTAGCCGTGAGCATCAAAATGTAAGGATCTTTTGCACCTGCTTTCTGGCGAATTCTGGCACAAACTTCCAACCCATCTAAACCCGGAATCATTAAATCTAGAATGATTAAATCAGGTGGTTGCTCCTGAAACATCTGCAAAGCATTCAGACCATCGCGGCTAGTGCGACAAAAAAATCCTTCTTTTTGTAAAGAGAGTTCGATTAAATGAGCAATTTCTGGTTCATCTTCAACTATTAAAATATCCATTTAAATTCAGGTTGAGCAAAATGGAAAGACTGAAGAAGACACAAAGACGCATCTTCTTTGACTGCGTCTTTGTATCACTACATCTTCTTTATTAATTAAAGGTTTGAATTTGACGCTGTTCGATAACTATAGCCAAGATTAGAATCTTTTTGAATGTGTGTTTTAATACTATCGAGGTCAATAAAGCAGTCGGCAACATCAATCAAACTTTCACTAGTCGTTGTTTGCAGACTCACCACTTCCACTCGAACACCCATTCTGCTGACAGCGTTTACAGCATAAGCTAAATCTCCATCCCCACTGACTAAAACCGCGGTATCATAATAAGGAGCTAAAGTTATCATATCTACAGCAATTTCTACATTCAGATTTGATTTTTTGAAATTCTCTGCTGCCAGGACAAGCTCTTTTGCCACTACACGATAGCCATTACGACGCATCCACAACAAAAAACCCTGTTGCTTTTCATTGCTGAGATCAACCCCAGTATAGAAAAAAGCACGCAACAGTCTTGAACCGTTGGTTAAATGACAAAGCAATTTAACATAGTCAATTTCTATGCCCAGTTGCAAAGCTGTATGAAACAGACTTAAGCCATCAATAAAAATAGCAACTCGACCACGATTTAAGCTATTAAAAATCGAACTATCAGGTGCAGGATCTCGCATCTTGGTATCTTTCCCTTTGACAGCATTATCGTTCAAATTCTGCCCTTGCCAATGGGGTTTAGCTTTGAGTACTTTAGATTCCTTAAATTCATTTCTTTGTTTGCTAAAATTAGTTATAATCATTGATACCTCTTATTTTAAAGCTAGAAAAATTTTTCGGTAAATTCTCTATAGTATAGTCTGTGCTGATTTACAAACCCAGCAGATAATGATCTTAAGTCACTACATGCAGATAAACTTAACTGACGCTCAATAAAATTCAAAGTAGACAGCCCAAGAGTTTGTCACTTTTCCCAGGGATAGTTTAACGAGATGTTGCCTCTGTCCACAAATATGTTAGTCTTTACCCACCAAGACAGCAAGAGTCTGGGGAGAAAATAAATTCTTTTTGTCAGGATAGGGGGAAAGCTCCGCAAACGTCATCTATCTATATTTTATTTTACCTCTGCATTTTAATAACCTTGGAGTCAGTAAGTTTAGATTTAACACAGGCTAAAGACGCTCAAATACTTACAAAGTTAGAAGCACTAATAATGCAATATGTGATGCCTACGGCGGGCTACGCCAACGCACCTCAAAAGTTAAGTTGTACCCAGGTATTTAAGTAATCTTTAATGTGATCAGCACTGACGAAAATACCAGAATCCCGACTTCTTTAAAGAAGTCGGGATTCTAAATCTTAGTCTTTAGCTAACTTGTTGTTAGATGTGTAGTAAACCTTACTACCAGTATCAGGTACAAAATGGCAGCTGACACATGAGTGCCATAATGACTTCCAAATGGGTTCTTCCGATTTGTGGAAATACTCACCCATTACTGGTTTTATTGCCTCAGTTGCCTTCAGCAAATTGTAGTGAGGGATGTTAAGGAATATGTGGTGAGCAACATGAGTACCAATATCGTGATGGATATGATTAACCAAACCATAATCACGGTCAATACTAGAAATCGCACCTTTCAAGAAAGTCCAATCTTCTCCACGATACCAGGGAAGCTCTGGCTCAGTGTGGTGCAAGAATGTCACCAAATCGAGCCAAATTATAAACACAAGGTAGGGTACAGCATAATATTTCAGCAACCACATCCAACCCCATTGGTAGGTGAGGAAACCGAGCAAACCTATCATGCCAATCAAAAGTACAGTACTAGTGAGGACATCCCATTTTTCCGATGGCTTGAAAAGAGAACTACTGGGCAAAAAGTGGGAGCCTTCTTTATTAGGAGAACGCTTAAACAAATACACAGGATAAGCCAATAGAAAAACATAATATCTGCCGATCTTTTGGGCTAAAGGCATCTCCTTATATTGTGATTCTGTCACAGGATACCAGCTTTCATCGTTATCGATGTTGCCAGTATTTTTGTGATGTGTTCTGTGGCTGATCCGCCAACCATGATAAGGAACAAGTATTGGTGTGTGAGAAAGATGTCCAATCAAATCATTGAGCCATTTCTGCTTAGAAAAAGATTGGTGTCCGCAGTCATGTCCGACTACAAACAAAGCCCAAAACATCGTTCCTTGCATTAGCCAGAAAATCGGGAAGAAAAGCCAAGAATCCAGGTAAGAAGCAACTGCATAAAGCAGACCAATAATCAGGATGTCACGAAAGAAGTAAAAAAGTGATTTTGTCACATTGGGCTGAAAGCATTCAGCAGGGATTGCAGCTTTTAAATCTTGAAGAGTAAAAGGCAATTTAGTCGCATCCTCAGACGTTTCACCGCCAGGAGGATTATTGAATGTGATGGTATCTAATGGCACTGGATTCTTTTGTTAGATATAAATCGGAACTTGATTTGAGACAAAATAATCTCACCTCTAGGATGCCCACGAAACTAGCGATCGCTAACACAAAAGAGGATAATTTCTGGCAATTTACCTAACAATTTTAGTCATTAAACAATTGCCAGATTCTATTTAAACACAGCATGATAAACGCTCTCGTTGCTTCAAGAGCGTGAGTGTAATCACAGCGCTATTTATTGCTCTGTATAATGCTCGTCAAAAGTCTTATAACCAACATCAGTTGTGTACAGTTGACACTGGTCTGTAATCTGCTTCATTAAAGGCCAAGAAAACTGACACTCATCATGGAGATAAGGCTCCCAATTCTCTTTGATGCTGCTGTAAGCTAACCGCAAATTATAAGAAGGAATAGCTGTGGAAATATGATGAGGGACATGAACATTGATATCGTGACACAAAACTTCTACCCAACGCGGATAATCGCAATGAATAGTGCCAGATAGTTGTGCTAGAGCCTCGTTCCACTTGTTCGCTGTCGCAAAAGGAACATCTGCGGCAGTATGGTGAACAATGGTAAAAGTACTCATCCAAAAATGGTAAATCATCCAGGGCACTAGCCAAAACTTGACAAATCCCCAGATACCAGTTGTGGCGATAAGAAGCGGGAAAGCGATCGCAGCAAACACAACTACTACAGCTACAGAAAGCTTGATACTCGATTGGTCTTTAGTTTTGAAGTTCCGCCAATCAAAATGCACCACAGCCCAATGTCCAATGGAACCTACCCACCAGAGGCGTTTACGCATGAACAACTTAAAAGCAGACTGCCGGGTTGTATCCCAGTTTTCAAACACTTCTGGTCTGATTGGATGCCAAGCATTGTCCTCATCCAGCTTGTTGGTATGAGTATGGTGATAATTATGCTTAATGCGCCAACTGTGAAAGGGGTAAATTAACGGCATCATGAAGAAGTGCCCCACCAAATCATTTACCCAACGACGTTTGGCAAAAGACCTGTGACCACAATCATGTCCAATTACAAAAAAGCCTGTTAAAGCAGTGCCCGTAAAAATCCAAGCTAGGGGCAAAAGAAACCAAGGAGTGATAATCAAGCTGTAATAACCCAAGGCAACTGCCAAGACACTGAGCAATGCTTGTGTCCACGCTTTGCGACGGCTCTGCTGAAAACATTCCCGTGGCAGGGTTTTGACAATATCTTTGAGCCGGAAGTCGGAATTACCAGGCTCGTCACTTAGTTTCTGGCTATTAATTATTGATGTAGTCATGAACACCTGAAAAACAACAAACTCCTACACCAAGTCACTAAAAAAGTGGCTCGCCGCAAAATTTCTTAATATTAGCGCTTCGGATTATAGCAACCTAACCGACACAAGCGCACCCGTAAATAAACTTTTGAAAAGTTAGGAGTTAGGAGTGATGAGTTAGGAGTTTAGATTCTTAACTCACGCCTGATGTGAACTAGAAACGCTCCTTGTCTCATAAAAATCGACGGCAACAAAACATTTCAACGTCTGATTCACACCCTCACGTAACTCCAAACTCCAAACTCCTAGCTCCTAACTAGTTTTTGTTGGGGCCAACTTCACATTAGTAGCTAAACCAACTGCTTGTAGCAATTGAACTGTCATCCAGGTTAAATCTATTTCCCACCATTCCAGCCCATGACGAGCTGAGTATTGAAAAGCATGATGGTTATTATGCCAGCCTTCACCGAAAACTAGTACGGCTACCCACCAGCAATTAGTCGATTTATCACCAGAATCATAGCTTTGATAGCCAAATTTATGAGTAGCGCTGTTCACCAACCAAGTGCAGTGGTAAACCCAAACAATGCGAACAAAAATTCCCCAAATAACAAACGGCCAGCCACCCAGAGCCAAAAGCAATACACCCAGAGCAACCTGGATCAAAATGAAATATTTTTCTAAAAACTGATAAACTGGGTCTTCGGCAATGTCTTTGGTGAAACGAGGAACATCAGCGTGAGCGGGACAATAATGAGTCAGCCAACCCATGTGGCTCCACCAGAAGCCTTTATTGGAATCATGGGGATCTGTGTCAGTATCAGAGTTTAAATGATGAATGCGATGTGTCCCTACCCACTCAATTGGGCCTCCTTGACACGAGAGTGTGCCGAAGAAAACCAGGAGATACTCTAGCCACTTGGGAGTTTGAAAACTGCGGTGGGTGACAAGGCGGTGAAATCCTAGAGTAACTCCTAAACCACCTGTTACCCAGTACAGCAATAAACCCACACCAACTGCCGTCCAGCTGAAGTTACCAGGAACAAAGGCAAATAAAGCGCCGATGTGCAGTCCAATGAAAAACAGGGTATTAACCCAGTTAATTTGAGGTTTGGTTGAAGTAGCAATTGTCATGCAGTAACCTGAATTTGAATTTTCCAGCCTAGTATGTGGGATCTTAAAATCCGCATATCTATAATTTAATTTTTTTTGAACGAGGAACTGATGAACAGCTTAGAACAGCTGCGGCAAGCAGAACAGGCACTATTAGAAATTTTTTCTGGAATTGACACTCAGGTCAAGCATAATCTAAAACGAGTGCTGGATGCTTTTCGTAATCACCGTGTAGGCGCACACCACTTTGCTGGTGTAAGTGGCTATGGTCACGATGATTTAGGACGAGAAACTTTAGATAAAGTTTTTGCCGAAGTTATGGGTGCTGAAGCTGCGGCGGTGCGAGTGCAGTTCGTTTCGGGAACTCATGCGATCGCTTGTGCTTTGTTTGGTGTTCTCCGTCCCGGAGATGAAATGTTAGCAGTGGTCGGTTCTCCCTACGATACGCTTGAAGAAGTCATTGGTTTACGGGGTCAAGGTCAAGGCTCCCTTATCGAGTTTGGCATAAATTACCGCCAATTGGAGCTAACCCCCGAAGGAACGATCGATTGGCAAGCAATAAGAACGAGTGTGGCTGAAAACACTCGTTTAGTCTTAATTCAGCGTTCTTGTGGCTATTCTTGGCGTCCTAGTTTATCAATTGCCGATATAGAAAAAATCGTTCACTTAGTCAAACAGCAAAACCCGAACACCGTTTGCTTTGTGGATAACTGCTACGGCGAATTTATTGAAACAAAGGAACCTACAGCCGTAGGTGCTGATTTAATGGCGGGGTCATTGATTAAAAATCCTGGTGGTACTATTGTCAGCGCTGGCGGTTATGTTGCCGGTCGCGCCGACTTAGTAGAAGCATCTGCCTGTCGCCTCACTGCTCCTGGTATCGGGAGTTATGGCGGTGCTACTTTTGACCAAAATCGCCTGTTGTTCCAAGGTTTATTTCTAGCGCCGCAAATGGTGGGAGAGGCGATGAAAGGGACTTATCTGACTGGTTATGTATTTGATCAACTCGGTTATCCAGTAAATCCCGCTCCCTTGGCTCCCCGTGGAGATGTAATTCAGGCAATTAAACTTGGTTCTGCTGAAAAGCTAATTGCTTTCTGTAAAGCAATACAACAGCATTCTCCCATCGGTTCCTACTTAGACCCTATTCCAGATGAAATGCCGGGTTATGAGAGCAAGGTAGTCATGGCTGGGGGGACATTTATTGAAGGGAGTACTTTGGAATTATCAGCCGATGGGCCTTTGCGTGAACCGTATGTGGTTTATTGCCAAGGGGGGACTCATTGGACTCATGTGGCGATCGCACTGGAGGCTGCGATCGATGCAGTTGGCAGTATTGATAGACAGGAGAATCGTAAGGAATGAGCGATCGCTATAATCGTACTACTGCTACACGCCTGAATGTCTACATCCAAGGTCAAGGATTTCCAATTTTGGGCTTACACGGTCATCCTGGTTCTGGTCGTAGTCTTTCTGTCTTTACCAATCATTTATCAAAACGCTACAAAACTTTTGCCCCTGATTTACGTGGATACGGCAAAAGTCGCTGCAATAGCAATTTTGAGATGAATGATCATTTGACTGATTTAGAAGCGCTGCTAGACCGCTTGGAGATTGAAAAGTGCCTAGTATTGGGATGGTCACTTGGTGGCATTCTAGCAATGGAGTTGGCATTACGTTTACCAGAGCGGATTACTGGGCTGATTTTGGTGGCGACAGCCGCAAAACCCCGTGGCAGTCATCCTCCTATAACTTGGCAGGATAATTTATATACTGGTGTTGCTGCCTTATTGAACTATATAAAACCGAGTTGGCAATGGAATATTGAAACTTTTGGTAAGCGATCGCTTTTCCGGTACTTAATCCAACAACATACATCTACTACTTACAACTACATCGCCAAGGAAGCAGTACCAGCTTATTTGCAAACCTCTCCTGCTGCTACTCGCGCTCTCTATAGTGCAATTCAATCGGGATACAACCGACTTTTAGATTTGCAGCAAATTCAATGTCCTAGTTTAGTACTTGCTGGTGAGCAAGACCGCCACATCACATCTGATTCCAGCTTACAAACTGCTCAACATCTCCAAAATTCTCAGTGGCAGTGCTATGCCAACACCGCCCATCTTTTCCCGTGGGAAGTTCCCCAACTGATGCTCAGGGACATTGACCATTGGCTGGAAGAACATCCGCAGGTAATTGGTAGTCAATAATAATTACTAATTCGTAATTCGTAATTACGCTCCTATGGACGCTCTTTCCTCTCTACGAGACGCTGCGCGAACGCTACCGCTAACGTAATTAAGTTTTGTAACGGGGATTTAGAAAGAGCCACAAAACTTGTAGATAAAAAAGCAGGGGAATTAAACCCCCAGAATTAGTTAAAAATTTTGACTATTGACGAAGAAGAAATGGAGAGGGAAGATGTGGTGACGCGGTGAGTTAAAAAGACTTGGTAACCCAGTCAAAGAATTATCTGTGTCTCCATGTCTTTACATCTTTGCGTCCTATTCATTCTCTGGCCTAAATTAAATTTGACCGCCAAAGGCAGGCTGTACTTTGCGGTCAAATCTTTCCCCCAAGTCTTCAGCGATGGTTAAGGTATTAGGTTTGCAGCGTTTGATATGCACAACAATTCCCTGTGCTCCTTCTATCTCCAAATCTTCTATATATCCAATGCTTGACAATTTGGCATCAGAAGAATTCAGAAATGGCCCGAAGTAGTACGTGCAGCGGGGATTCTGCGTCACAATCTCTACCCACCAAGCCAAGCCGATGTAGTCGAATGTGTTAATTAACACTTCCTTGAGGTTACGCCAAATGGTTTTCATGGTTTTTGCTGATTTATAAACGTGCTACAGGGTGTTAAACGATATGGTGCTTTATTATCTTTTACATTTCTTTATACTCTGTTACTGTTATTTTTTCAAAGAGATTTTTTGTAATCTATCTAAGTGCAGCGTATTTTGCGATCGCTGACGATAAATTTCATAAAGCGCCATACCCGCTGCTACCGAGGCATTGAGGCTGGGAGTCTTACCTTGTAGAGGAATCGATACTAAGAAATCACAAGAGCGTTGAGTCAACATACCCAGACCTTCGCCTTCTGAGCCGATTACCAAAACGATTGGGCCAGTAAAATTGACTGTATGCACGGGTTCGCTCCCACTTGCAGCGGTGCCGTAAATCCAAAAGCCAGCTTCTTTTAATTCTTCTAAGGCGCGGCTGAGGTTGACAACTCTAGCTACAGCAAAATTTTCTAAAGCACCTGCTGCCACTTTCATGACAGTAGAAGTGATCCCAGATGCCCTTCTTTGGGGAATCACCAATCCTTGAGCGCCTATTGCTTCGGCGGTACGAATAATTGCTCCCAAGTTGTGAGGATCAGTAATTCCATCAGCCACGACAATTACGGGATCGGTTACAGATTTGGCTTGTTCCAGTAGATCCGGTAATTCGATGTAGGCGTAGGGAGCAATTTGTGCCGCCACACCTTGGTGATTAGCGCCGTTGGTGAGATGGTCTAAACGCTTGGGTTCAACCTCATCAATCACTGTGCCATTTTCCTTTGCTTGCAAGAGAAAATGGTGAAAACTGGGATCGTAGCGCAGACGGGTAGTAATCCAGAGACGATTCAGATTGCGCTGATTTTGCAACGCACTCAATACTGGATGGCGACCGTAGATGAGATCGCTATCTTCTGTCGATTCTGTAGATACAGACGCCTGGGAGAAGTTGTTATTTCGTTGTCGGGAGTTGCCATAACTAGGGTTGCTATCTATTTTCCTAGGATTGCGACTCGGATTAACAACAGAGATGGTGTTGCCATCTACTTTCCGGGGATTGTGAGTCGGATTAGCAACAGAAATGGGTTTGCCATCTACTTTCCGGGGATTGTGAGTCGGATTAGCAACAGAGGTGGGTTTGCTATCTATTTTCCGAGGATTACGAGTGGGATTAGTAACAACACGCTTACCTTTAAGTTTTACGGGTTGTCCACGATTTGGCTCGCTAGAAGTATTAACTTTTCTTGGTTTATTCTGCATTTTAGTTATGGATATAGCGTATGGTCGACAATGTCGATTACCTCAATTTCTTGAACCTAATCTACTGCTGTAGCTACTGTGAAATTGAGTTTTCACTCTTTTTCTATATGAAGTATTTGCAACAGTTCGGTTAGACGCTGGTAATCGGTGAGATATAAGTAGCCAACTAAGGTTTCTAAACTAGTTGCCTGTTGATAAATTTCGGGATTAAGTCGCTTAGGGCGTCCTGTAGCGGCGTTTCTACCCCGTCGGACAATTTCTAATTCGGTATCCCTGAGATGAGGAATCAGCGATCGCAAATGTAGCGCTTGTGTTTCCGCTCTTACCTGCTCCACTACCAGACGATGGTAAATTCCTGACCGCTGCAATGGCAGCAGATAGAAAATTCTAACATACAACTCATAAATTGCATCCCCCAAATATGCTAAAGCACTAGGAGAAATTTGTTGCACTTGTGAGAGGGAAATCTGTTGGAATGGCGCTGTGGTTGCCAAGAGTGCTTGATTCCAAGATAAACTCTGTTTGGGAGTTTTATCTTGTCCATCTAATAGCTCTTCCTCCTGTGACTTCACAAATAAATCATTCCTTCACTGGCTCTATTTGGCAGGCATTCTTCGCAAAGACTGATTTTTCTGAAGTATGCCGTGATAGTATACTTAGCATAATCAATACTATCAAAATTACTTCCTAATTTCATCTTTTTGATTGAGAGTTGGCACTTTAAATCACCCTAATGTCAACACCTGTAAACCAAATTTCGCCTACTTATTGTGGTAATTGCTTAATATAGGGTAAAATTCTGACATCAAATTCACCCTTCTACTCAATGGCATTGCCATACTTACTTAGTAAGCGACAATTTCCCACTATACAGTATTAAGTCAAGTCTACCTATAGAAAAATCTGTTAGCTTTGTATTTCTTACAAATTTCTCACACTTGATTGCTTATCCAATATTCTAGCCAACGATTACATACCCAATAACTGGGTGTTTATATCTTTAGTTATTGCTTAACTTTAAACATAATAGCTCAACTGGCTTTCTCCCTCTCCCACAAGGAGAGAGGTTTTTTGCCAGAAGTTTTAAAAATTAAGCTATCCGATGTTGAATCTGGATAGCTAAATTGAACTCTCAGGTCGAGCAATCAAGACTACTTGACGTTTTCTAGAGCGTCTTCAACTGATTTTTGCAGGGAGAGAAACTTCTCTAGGCGAACAAGCTTGACCGTTTGAGTTACGCGGGCATTCGTGACAATTTGCAAAGTGCCATCAGCAGTTTGAGCTTGCTTGGCGAGCTGCACCAGAGCACCCAAGCCAGAGCTATCAACAAAGTCAATTTGTGAGAGATCCAAAATAATATGCTTAGGGCCCTCGTCAATCTTGCTGCCAAGTGTCTTGCGAAATGTCGGCTCAGAAAAAGCATCTAACAAACCTGTGAGGCGGAATAGCTGACAGTTATCCCGGACTTCACGAGTGCCTCTCAGGCTAACGGTTAGATTTAGTGGCTCAGCAATAATTCCCTCCTCATGAGTTAAAGTGAACGCTCAAGTATAGATGGTTTTTGAGCAAATTGTCTACAATCTGTTGGAATAGGGGATTGGGGATTGGGGATTGGGGATTGGGTACTGGGTACTGGGGATTGGAAAATAGTTTCTTATTCCCTATTCCCTATTCCCCATTCCCCATCCCCTATTCCCCATTTTTACCTCACCTCAGCCACAGCTTGACGTGCTGTTCGCATGGATTGAACAAATTGCTCAAATAAGTAATCAGCATCGTGGGGGCCAGGACTGGCTTCTGGGTGATACTGTACGGAGAATACAGGTAGAGATTTGTGACGTACCCCGGCAATGGTGCGATCGTTTAAGTTCAGGTGGCTGATTTCTACAACTGCCGTAGGTAAAGAATCTGGGTCAATAGCAAAACTATGGTTTTGGCTGGTAATTTCTACCCGTTGTTGTAAGCCTGCCGGCTGATTTAAACCACGATGACCAAATTTTAGTTTATAGGTTTCTGCCCCTAGTGCATGACCTAAAATTTGGTGTCCCATACAAATACCAAAGATAGGTTTTTGACTTAACAGAAGTGCTTTGGCAGTTGCAATCCCTTCGGTGACAGCAGCAGGGTCACCAGGCCCATTAGAAAGAAACACACCATCTGGATTGTATTTGAGAATTTCCTCTGGTGGTGTATCAGCAGGTACAACAATCACCCGACAACCGTAACTTACTAGGCGACGCAAAATATTACGTTTTACGCCAAAATCAAGGGCAACAACGGTAAAGGGTTCCCCAAGATTTTCCGCAGCCTCAGAGTTAAATTGCCAAGCTGGAATGGTGGGATCTGACCATTCATAAGCCGTCGGGGTGGTGACTTCACGAACCAGATTTAATCCTGCCATGTTGGGAGCCGCTAGTACCTGCTCTAGCAATTCCGCTTCATCAAGAATGGTTGTAGAAATGCCACCATTCATAGCTCCGAACATCCGAATTTTGCGGGTGAGGGCGCGGGTATCGATGCCGTAAATTCCTGGTATTTGGTTTTGTTTGAGGTAGTCAGGTAAAGATTGTGTCGATCGCCAGTTACTCGGTCGTTGACAAATGTTCCTAGCGATCGCACCCCGCACTTGGGGTTCATCTGATTCTTCATCTTCAGGATTGACACCTGTATTGCCTAATTCCGGATAGGTAAAAATGACTATTTGACCACAGTAACTAGGATCAGTCAGGACTTCTTGATAGCCGGTCATACCAGTGTTGAACACCACTTCTCCGATCGCGGTTCCCGTTGCACCGAAAGACCAACCGCGATAAGTGGTTCCATCTGCCAAGACTAGTAAAGCAGGTATTGCGTCAGACAGGGGCATAGTAAATTGGGGAGTGGGGAGTGGGGATCGGGGATTGGGTACTGGGGATTGGGTACTGGGGATTGGGGATTGGATGGAGAGGTACAGGGCGGGTAAAACTCTACTCCCTTGCTCCCTACTCCTTGCTTCTTCCCCAGTCTCTAATTCCTAGTACCCAACCTTCAGTCACCAGTCACCAGTACCCAATACTGCGATTGCTAATTATCCCATGAGTTGGGCAATTGGGAGTTTTGAAAATGGTTAATTAAAATTAAAAGAGAATTAAAGTAGCTGGATTGGATTTGGCAAAGCTTGGGCAGTTAAAATTAATTATGCTTCAGTCCTTTTTATCCCGTGCAACCCTAATTTTTGTCTCAAGCGCTCTAGCGGTTTTGTGTGTTGCCTGTAGTGAAGACAAACGGAACACCGCAACTGGTAGCAATGAGCAACCCACGCCAATTGGGGATCTGGCATCAGTACAGCCTGCCATCGAACCAACAACACCAGCAGCCACCCCAGCACAGCCACTAGATACTTCTGAAAGTGAACCCAGTGTTTTTGAGATGGGGCTAGATAAAGCCGTTGGCGCTTGGAGTATCAGCCAATCGGCTCAATCTTCAGATGATTGGAAATTGGTGGCGAGTCAATACCAGGATGCGATCGCGCTGATGCAAAAAGTCCGGCGACAAACCCCAGAATTTGCCTTTGCTCAATCTAAAATCACAGAATATCAGCGCCAAATCAAATATGCCAAACAGAAAGCTACTCCTCGCCCTGTCGCGTCGCCAATTGCCGAACCTCAGAAGAGAATAGTTGTTACCGTTCCCCAGATAGCAACCGCACCAAAGTTTACCTCACCTCGTGTAGCCACAAAACCTTTACCACCAGACTCAGGTTTCCCTTCATCAGTAATGCTGATTCCAGATCAAGCAGTATTTACAGCCCCAATTAAAAGGCGGGCTGGTGGGACGCCAATTGTGGAAGTTACTTTCAATGGCCAGGATAAATTTGAGATGATTGTGGATACGGGAGCCAGTGGCACTGTAATCACCCAAGAGATGGCAAATACTTTGGGAATAGTGCCAGTGGGGAAAGCGAAGGCAAATACCGCTAGTGCTAGAGCTGTAGAATTTCCCGTGGGTTATGTCAATTCGATGGCAGTTGCTGGGGTGATAGTGAATAAAGTACCAGTAGCGATCGCAGGTGCGGAACTAGAAATTGGACTTCTAGGACATGACTTTTTTGGCAATTACGATGTCACCATCAAACGCAATATCGTAGAATTTCGCCCGCAACTGCGATCGCAATTCAATTCCCCAGAAACTCAACTAACTGCTCCAACTTCGTCCAAGCAGCCCCACTTTGTAGGATATCCTTAGCGATTTTAATCCCCTCAGCGTGATCTAGCAGTGCGATCGTACCCGCTACTTGCAGCGCCAACGATGCATTCAACGCTACTGCATCCTGTTGTGCCTGAGTTCCCTTACCTTGGAGTACAGCCTTGAGAATCACCGCATTCTCTTGGACATCGCCACCCCGAAGCATACCGATGGGAGCAGGCGTTAAATCCAAATCTAAGGGATTAATGGTAGTTAACTGCACTTCTCCATCTGATAACACCGCCAAGTCTGTTAAATCTCCTAACCCAGCCTCATCAAGTTTTTCTCGTCCGTGCAGCACAATCGCCTTTTCTTTGCCCAAATTCTGTAAAGCTTCGGCAACTGTTGCCAAAAGTTTGGGAGTAAATAACCCCACCACCTGCCCAGTGGGACGCAAAGGATTTACTAACGGCCCGAGCAAATTAAAAATTGTTCGCACTTTCAAAGTCCGCCGTAATGAGGCAACCGCCTTGAGTGCTGGATGCCAACCAGGGGCAAACAAGAAAGTGATCCCGACTTCTTGTAGTGCTGCTTGTACTTTTTCACTAGAAGCACTCAAATTTACACCCAAGGCTTCCAATACATCTGCACTTCCCGTGAGACTTGAGGCTGAACGATTGCCGTGTTTGGCCACAAGTACACCAGATGCAGCGGCGACAAAAGCAACGGCTGTAGAAATATTAAAGGTTGAAGAACCATCTCCACCAGTGCCACAGGTATCTATTAGAGGAATTGGTGATTGGGGATTAGGGATTGGGGATTGGGTAGATTCTTGCCCAGTCCTCAGTCCCCAGTCCCCAGTTCCTAGTTTTGATTGAGATTGTAATACTTCAGCCATGCCGGTTAACTCGTCGGCAGAAATGCCTCTAAAGTTCAGCGCGGTTAAAATAGCTCCTGATAACTCTGGGGGAACCGCTTCACTGAGCCAACCTTGCATCAATTCAGCAGCTTGAGTACGAGACAAGGATTGACCATCTATTAATTGTTGCAGCAGGATATACCAGCTAGCAGAGGATTCTTGAGCAGGGATTGGGGAAGTTGTCATAGCTAAGCTAAGGTTTGTATGTTGTAGCTATATTGAGAGCTATGGGGTTATCCTACCGGAAAATTGAAAGCTATCAAAGTTAGGTTTAAATCTCAAGGCTAAATTACAAAGCTGGATTAGCAAGATTCTGAACTTGTAATTTTTTCTCCAAATAAAGTTGAACTTCGTAATTAGTAATGAATAATTCTTTACCTTTAGCGGCACCATTCTGCTTATAGTTATTCATGCCGTACTGCAATTCCCACTCTGAAATATTAGCCCATTGAAAATTTTCTCGAATTTGCGTTGAGTTGTCGTAGGTAATTAGCCAGCGATGATGACATTGTTGCAATAGTTCAGAAAATCTCTGATGTTCAAAAGAAGTGTGCAAGTCACCATCTTTACCATAGAGTTTTGATTTAGTAGCACTAAAATATGGTGGGTCTAAAAATAAAAATATGTCTTCTCCTTCTGCTTTTAATAGGTGACTGTAATCCAAATTAGTAATTTGGATATTTTCTGATAGGATATTTTCTAGCTTTTCTAGTCGTTCTATTGAAGAATTAGTAAATCTCTTATGAAAAGCTTCTTGCGAAAAACCACCTGATTCTACAGTTCCTGAAAAAGTAATTCTATTGAGTACGAAAAACCTAACCGCTCTTTCTAAATCAGATAAATTATTGACATCTACACTAGTTAATTCTGTAAAGAGTAATTTGCCATCTGTATATTTGACTTTAATATGTCGAATTTCTTGAACTAATTCAGGTAGCTCAGATTGGGCAAATTTCCAGAATAAGAATAGTTCGCGGTTTAAATCGTTAATCCAGATTTTGATATGAGGAAACTTTTGTCTTAAATAAATAAATACAGAACCACCACCCACAAAAGGCTCTCGAAATTCCGAAAAGCTCTCTGGCAAGTATTGAACTATTTGATTTATTGCTTTCGACTTACCACCAGGATATCGTAGAGGACTTTTGAGCATAATTTAGAAATCGTCACATTTGGGGTAATACAAACATTCAATTTGTTTACTAAAAAGTATTGATGTATGCTCTAGCTAAATCAGCATCAATACTTTCATTATCTGCTCCTGTAGGGTAACCGAGGTTAATGTTTCCAACATGACTTTGGAAGCGTTGACGAACTGCTTCTTTCTCTGTTTCAGGTTGCGAATTTTCACGTATTATAGAAGCATATTGCTGTTCTATGGAAGTAGCTACGAATTCTGCAAGAGATATGCCTGCGTCCTCGGCTTTTTGCTGCAATGCCGCGTAAACTTCATCACTTAATTCAAAGCTTAAAACCTGACTCACGGCACTACACCTCAGCTACTATATGTAAGCATGAATGTCATATTAACTTAGTTTATCAACAACAGATAGCTTTTTCTTTATGGTATAAATATTGAGCTACCAGCCAGTGGGGATTAAGCACTCTTATTAGAAATAATTGTAATTATTATGTGAAATATTCAGGACAATTTTCTTGTCTCACCAAAAGCTTAAATTATCTATTCAATACTCCTACAATCATCTACTCAGGATTATTTTTATGCCCCGTTCTGCACCCTATCAACCTTTGTTGTTGCGAATTCTTCACGGCTTAAGTGGAATTTTAGTTATCGCAGCAATTATTACCGGATTTCTAGTTTACAATACATACGATCGCAGATTTGGTAAAATATCATTTCCTCAAATTGTTGATATTCAAGGCATTCACGGCACTTTTGCATTATTTTTCTTGCTTATTCTCCCTGCTTTTGCCCTCTATAGTTTTCATGCTGGACAAAAGCGCCTTGTTCAATCTGATTCTTGGCGGCAACTAACCCAGGTTGGCAAGCCCATTTGGTGGGTTAGCTTGCAACGTCTGGCAAATACTCTCATGCTTATCGCCGCTGTTTTGGCTGTGAACTCTGGCAGGATGATGAAGGAAGAGTGGCTTCCAGCAGGGCAGCTAGATCATATTTGGTACTCCCTTCACCTTAGTGCCTGGGTTGTGATGGTTTGCTGTGTGGCGATTCATGTTTTGATGTCTACCAAGGTGGGTGGTGCGCCTTTGTTACTCTCTATGTTTTCGCGGAAGTTTCGCCCAGAAGATAGCCCTGCTCAATGGTCTAGTCGTTTCCGTGCTTGGTTGACTAGCTCACAAACTAACTTGGGTGCGGGAATGAATAATTTTATGCAAAACAATTTTTACCTCAGAATTATTGAGGTGATTGTACTGGGTGGAATTCTGACAGCGTTTGTCTTACCTGTATTTTTTCCCGGTAGTGAGTCATAGGTCAATACGCTTGGGTTAAGGGCTAATTGTACAAAGTTGTGGGTTTTCGAGACGCGATAAATCGCCGCCTCTACGAGTGTTTTGGTCTTATCTGAACTGTATTGAGTCATAGGTAATTTGCTGTTGCTGCGTAGCTTACCGCCGTAGGGATCGCAAACCTGTTAAAATAAAGCTACGTACCCGTAATAT
Source organism: Nostoc sp. UIC 10890 (assembly GCF_054786515.1). Taxonomy (NCBI): domain Bacteria; kingdom Bacillati; phylum Cyanobacteriota; class Cyanophyceae; order Nostocales; family Nostocaceae; genus Nostoc; species Nostoc sp. UIC 10890. The sequence continues at coordinate 6,448,323 of NZ_JBSGKF010000001.1, read as the reverse complement.
ATACTGCTGAATTTTAACTTGATTTCATGTTGCATTCTCGTAAAAATCTGTTACATTACTTTACATGCAGTTATAACTGTTACAACATAAAGCTCGGAGTATTATTTATGGCAGATGTTAAGAAGACTACGCCTTCAGTTTCAGAAGATCCTAATGCTTTGCGCTGGGGCTTCACTCCTCAGAGCGAAAACTGGAACGGTCGTTTTGCAATGATTGGTTTTTTATCTGCTGTTGCACTTGAAGTATTTTCTGGTCAAGGGATTTTACACTTCTGGGGCATCCTTTAGATTTAAACGTTTTTACCTTCATTAGATTATGAGGCAAGGCGGAAATTAGTAAAATTGTCTGCCTTGCCTGATAATCTCAAGAATTAGAAAACTCGCCAGCAACTATCGTGATGAGCGAAATATTACACGACCAGGAGATTCTTCTTGATTAATTCGCGTATATACTCGAAGACAAGTTAAGACTTCGCCTGGAATACCACCACAGTCTAGTTGTAAGTCATCCTTAGAAGAAGCACAAATATCTGCATAAAGTCCCGATAATTGGCGGATTCGTACTTCATTACCAGCATTAATAGCTTCATCAGCGACTTTCTTCAAAATGCGTCGTGATTCTTGTTGTATCTTTCCCCACCAAGAATAGCGTTCAGCTGGTGGTACGAATACTAGGGAATGTATGGCTTCGTCCATGTCAATCCAAGCACGGAGAATTGACAGGGGATCAGTGTTTTTTTCAGCTTTTTGGGTGCGTTGGTAGCGATCGCTTAAAGCATCAATATATTGATGACGCTGTTCTGGTTTGGAGTGTAAGGAAACGACATCGAAGCCAAAAACGCTCTTTAAAGCATGATGTAAATCTGGGTCTATTTCGATAAAATTCATATATAAAAATAGGAATGCTGCTGGTAAATCGGACGCATTTCCTTGGGTATTTTGATTATTTGAAAGTGCTTCTTGATACAATCTTAACCCCTGAGTTTGAACAGTACCACTAAGGCCAGGGTAGATAATTTCATCACGGATAAAGGGAAGCTGAAAGAGATTAGAATTATCTGCGATCGCACCAACTTCTTGAGCTAAATCCAAGGTGCGCGATCGCCAAGTTGTAGCCAAATCCTCTGGGACTCGCAGCAGTTTACGTTGAATTTCATTCCACAAATCAGAATCCGTTGTGCTTTGCAGTTGAGAATTACCTAGATAATAATTAAGTTCTGAGTCAGAATTAAAAGCTTCCCGCAGGTGACTGAGTTTTAAATCATCTGGCGCATCTTCCCAACCAATATTTTGCTGTGGCGGTTCAGGTTGCAACAAGTTATGAATTTCTTGCAGCACCTCATCGCATATTTTAGATCCAGGATCTAGTGGAAATTCTGTGCGAGCCTGATGTAAAGTAGCCTCTAGTCCATACAAACTAAACCGTAGTAACCGGGCTAACTCTGAGTTTTCTACCTCTAATAATTGACGCAAGTGCTGCATGAATCTCACCTCCAAATATTACCTGTATGTGAAGCGAATTAACTTGGCAAACCTCTGCGTCCCTTTGCGTTTACTCCGCGCCCCTTTGCGTTTAAAAATCTTAATTTTTTTCAACGCAGAGGAACGCAAAGGTTAGCGCAGAGGAACACAGAGGTTTAATGTATACCGCAAAATGGATCGCGTTCTTTATCAACTTCATTGGGCTGCAATTCTAATTCAGCAAGATAAACGCATCCCTCTTCTTTTAGGCATTCCTGACTGTTTGATGTCCAGTAAGGTACTTCACCAGCGTGCATCCGCAGAATGCCTTGATCATCAAGAGTTACCCGATATTGGCAAGGGTAATCTGTTGTCACATCTGGTTTGCTGAGTGCGCCAATTCGTATCCATTTTTTGCTGTTAGTTTCTGAATCTGTTTGATAAACATAGAAAGTGTGCTGGCCAGTTTGCGGGAAAGGAGGTAAGGGATTACTAATTAACCCAATTCCTGGTTCAGTCACACCATCACGCAGATAGTGAAATTTTTGGAACAACTTACTACCATCATTTCCTACTTCAAATACAAGATGATAAGCATCTGGTTGATCAACAGTTGCGGACTCAATAACATTGACGGCAATATCACCATCATTTAAGTCTTTATTGAAGCCTTCCACGGCAATATTCCAGTTCAATTTACCATCAGTAAATAGCGCTGAATATTCTGAAACTACCGATTCCAAATCAATACCAGGAATATCAATTAAATAATGGGGATTTCCTTGACAAAGCAACACATTAAACTCAAGGGTTTGGTCAATTTCAAACTGGACTTTAATTTTTTTTAGAAACTCCGCTTCTTGCATTCCCAGTTTATTCATGAGGTTTTTGCCGTCAAAGCTACCCCATAGTCGTAAATCTCCATCCTCGTAGTCTTGACGGTAAATAATATTAGTTAATTGTATACCCTGCCATGCAGTCCGAACTTTGGCGACAGTTTCCCAAGGTGCGAGTTGATAGAGTTCTTGTCCGGCTTTAAATATGGTGAGTAAATCGTTACTTTGAGTTTTACGTTTGAAGTTACAAGGCAAATAATAAAACAGATTTTTGACATCAATTTCTAGCTGGTTAGCTCCTTTACGCAGCAAGCTTTTGGACTCTTCTGGATCGAATCTTAATCTTCGTAACTTCTCAGCATAGCAAGCACCAGCAGAGGTGGCTAATTTGGTAAATTCCAAGACAAAGGTAATTCGTTCTGGATTCCAGACAAAATATGGAGACTTACTGAATTCTTGGTAGATTTGGCGCTGCACTATGTCTAAATTACAAGTTTTTCCAGACAGAATTAACCAATCAACTTTTTGGGAATTCCAAGAATCTTTGGTGAGATCATCGGGACGCAAGCGACTTTCCATCAATCCTTTAGCAATACCGATCGCTTCTTTTATTCCTGCAACGGCGGCTCGTTCAAATTGATGGTTGTCTAGGGTGACGCAGATGTTATTTGGATCTTTGACTTGCAATTTAATAGCGCTTTGGGTGAGCAGTTCGGAAACTTGTTGTTCAGTAAGTGTGAAGGTTAATAGAGAATTATCTGATGGCGCTTTTTGCCCAAGTTTAAGTTTAGCGGCTTCTGCATAATCCCAAAGGATATAAAATGATTGCAGGCGTTGGGGTGCTTGTTGCCAACGGGTGGGTAATACTTTCTCGGCAGTATCTAGGGCATCTTTGTAAGCAATATCACCTTCTGGATTTTCTTTATCTAGACATTTTAAAAGACTGCCAGTTTTGAATTTGCCTTGTTCTAAAAAGCGCTCGTTTAATTCAGAACTAATTAAATCTTCTAGCTTTTCACTTTCGATATCACCTATTGTTACTGCCGTCAATAAAAAGTCTGCGATCGCAACTTTTAATAATCTAAAAATTCGCAGTGTAATTAATTCACCACCTAACTGTAAATGACCGGAAGAGCCTAATAGTTTGGGAGTAAGTTTATAGTAACGTCCTCCTAAACCTCGGTCTTCATAATCGGCAAAAGTAGGGGTTTTATCTTCTAAAGTTAGTTCAATTAAAGCTAAGTCGGTGGTTCCGCCGCCGATATCTAAAACGAGGACATTTTGTGACCATTTATTTCCTACTTGACGGCAACGAGTTTTGAATGACTCGATGCCAATATTCAGATTACCGCCAAATTCTCGCCACAAAAAGAATATTGCCACAGAAACGGCTTCATCATAAGCAGTTTGGACATCATCGATCCCCAATTGCTCAACAAATTCTTTAACTTCCTTGCGAACAACTGGTGGGGCGACAGTTGGGTAAGTGACAACTGCTGTTAAAAAAGTCCCTTCTGAAAATCTGCGTTGGGCGCGTTGGCGGTAATCTTCAGTTAACTCAATTAAATGCGCCCAAGCAGATTGGATTAGTTGATTAGCAGTAATTATTTCTTCTTCACCATCCAAAATAACTGAAAACGATCGCTCCTGACCAAAATAGCGCTTGGGTGAATGGTGAAATCTGCTGATAATTTCCTTTAAAGAACTGCTTGTACCTTGAGCGATCGCTTTTTTGCGGTTATCTCTAGCTTCCCTACCCATCCGCAGTTTTAAGTCCCCTAACTGCGAAATTTCCAATTCGCTGGGAATTTCCGTATCGCGGCGATCGATATCCAGCACAACTGGGATCAGATTTTGCGACTCTAGGGTAGGGACGCGGAATACCTCATGATAGATTTGGTAAAGTTTTTTGCTGACAGCACGGCGAAACCTCTCGCTGTTTCCTAAAGAAAGCTCAATTTGGCGAATTGCTTCCAAAAATCGCTCTTTATTGTCACTTTCAAACACTTCACTCAATTTTGTTGGCTCTATCTCCAGATTTTTGCTAATTTCGATGATAAACTTTTCCCAATCATCAGCACTGACATCTGGTAAAGCCACGGAGGCGGGAGAACTCAGCCATTGTGATAAGCGATCGCGCAACCGCATCTCTTGTTCTTTTGGGAGAATTTCTGCGATCGGTACTTCAATGGGATCGAAGAGTGTAACTGTGGAGTTTGACGTACCAAAATCTAAAGCAAACCATCCCGGAAATCTTTTTTGTGGTTTCTCGCTTGGTTCTTGTTCGCTATATTTGTTGAGTTGAAAAGGGTTCATTATAGTATCACTTTCTGTTGTTTGTTTTATAGCTGGCTAAAACTGTAATGTCTCATCATAAAATTACAAATTTCGAGAATATTTGGCCTTGTACCACTGATTCTCTTTAGCACTGGCTTTTTTATTTGGCGCGATATTTAGATTGGGCTACGCTTTTATATAGAAAGGCCGTAGGCGTAACCCAAATTAGGCATTGCTATGAAAATTGCAGCAGTTATTAAGTTGATGTTGAAGATTCTTGCTCAGTTGCAAGTCTTACTTGTTCGATAGTTAAACTAAGTAACTGGGCAACCTATTCTATAGAAATACCATAAGCTAAGAACCGAGGTATAAGTTCAAGTTTTGCTTCTTCTCGCCCTTGTTTTAGTCCTTCTTCTTTAGCTTCTCGATAAACCCTAGTTTCTTGTAACTTAATTTCAAACATCGCCTTTACCTCTTCACTACTTAAGTTTGCAAATTTATAATCAGTAATTGTTGTGATTACTCAGCTGCAAGCCTTACTTGTTCGATGGTTAAATTAAGTAATTTGGCAACCTCTTCCATCGACATACCAAGAGCTAAGAACTGAGGGACAACTTCAAGTTTTGCTTGTTCTCGTCCTTGTTGTATTCCTCGCTGTAGTCCTAGTTCTAGTCCTTGTTCTAGTCCTTCTTGTTTCGCTTCTTGATAAACTCTAGTTTCTTCTAACTTAACTCCTAACATTGCCTCTACCTCTTCACGACTTAAGTTGGCAAACTTATAAACTGCGATTGTTGTGATTACATCTATTATCTCCTTCTTAGCTAAAACAGTTATCTGTTCTTGTTGCACCCGCTCAATTAAACGTTTTGCTTCTTGCACCATTTGATTGTCTGAAGCAATAGTCAACTGCATCAAACTGATACCTACTTTTTGCTCATCAGGATTACCTAACTCATCCAAATAAATCCGTTGTACTTGAGAACTGTTCAGTAGCGATCTGTGAATAGTCGTGTTTTCCGGTTCCAAGCTGCGAGACTGTAAAATAATTACTCCGTACCAGTCATCGTAAAGCGACGGGTTGCGATACATATACAGCATGGATTCGGTGAAAAAGCGATGATACAGTAACTCATCTCTTTGGAATTGCACCTCAGCAAAAAATATCATCTGAGATGTTGCATCAGGTGGAGGTAAAAATACCCCATCAATCCGAAATGTTGGTTCTTTAACTTCAACTGATTCAAAGCGATAGCTACTAGCTTCGGCTGGTGGCTGTTCTACTAACTCGAAAAACAATCCTGGGACACGCTTGAAAATTGTATAAAAAATCGCATCACGTCTCACAAATATATCCTCATCTCCGTAGCCGATCGCAATCAGTCATTTTTTCAGTTAGCTCATCTCAAATCATCTAAATAAGAAACAGCAGCAAGTTCTGAAATAATCTGCAACCAAGTAGGAATTGCGATCTCAGGTGCTAATTCCCCAGCCGCTAGATATCTGAGCAAAGTTTCTTTTTTTGAAAGGTTTTGCAAACTAGGAATAATTTGATCCAAAATACCTTCTAATTCGGAATTAATTTGCTGATTAACTTCGCTAACATACTGCACAAGATGAAGGCTAGCGCTAGCGGTGATTTCATCGCGCAGCCGCAGTACTAAAAGTTGATGATTGCTCGATCTGGGTAAGCCTTGGCTTTTTTCTGGCGCCCAGTCAAAGATTTGACCAACATTGTGTTTCTCGTCTTGACGCGCTAGAGGAAAGATGGTTTCAGGTGCAACTGTTTTATCTTTACTACTGATTTCCGAAATGATTGCTTCTTTCCATTCATTCGGATCGCATCCCAGTAATAATTTGTAAAAGAGATCGGCATCTTCAAAACCAAATTTATCTTCAATTTCTTGCTCCATTTCTGGATGAAAAAATATCTGCAATTGTTCGCGTTCTGGAGCGACATAATTTGACAGTTGGTTCAACAAATCTACGACTGCTTGATGAATGCGATCGCGGGCAAAATCTTCTACTTCCTTAACGGTTTTCTCAAATACTGGATAAAAATCATCGCTTTTAGTTGGAAGGGAAGTATTTACACGGTTTCCTCGATCAAATAATTTCCCGGCTGCACCTTTAGATTCTGCCAGAGCGATCGCTCCATTGTTGGCTTTGTTGAAGAGTAAAGTCCACTGGTTCCAATTGAGGATTCTAAAAGTGAGTTCGTCTTTAACTACATCGCTGACGACAACACCGCGCCGGTCTTTCAGTGGTTCTGTCCCTAAATCTTTTTGAAAATTTCTGTAGATTTTATCCAAGCTTTCGACCACAGAGCGCAACTCGATAAATGCGGGACTGTCTCCTGTCGGAATGCCTTGCTCGTGAATTTCATCTATGATGTCTTTCAAGTGATCTTGTTGCTGACTGACCACATCAGCAGCTCTGCGAGTATCTTCATACAGTTGCTTCAGACCATGAGTCGCTACGTGGGTTTGAATCAATTCCCGCAGCTTACTAAGACCCCCATCTTGACCAAAGTAACCTACCTGTTTGCCCAAAGAGCTACGGGGATCAGTGTCTAGTAGCCGTTCACTTAATCGCCCCCATTTATCTTGTAGCCGTTTAGACCGATCTAGATAATCAGGATAATCCAAGTTAGCCAAAAAATCTGGTGAGCCTGCTTTGACTGTAGTAGAACGTTTTGCTAATTCGGCCAGTCCCAACAGTGGCGACAGTAAAACGATCCGGTCTTTTTGGGTTGTAAACGCCTCTGCACCGTCAATGGTAGTTTGCAGAACTTTGAGTTTTTGGAAAACCGTTTCTTCGTACAAACGTGGGCTATCTTCAATCAGTTGGTCAAGTTCTCTTTCGCCACCTTCGCTATCTAGGGGTAGTTGATCAAAGCGACCCACACCGACGAGAATTAAATCTTTCAGGTCTTGTCCCGGTCGCTGCTGCTGCATCATGGTAAAAATTTTATTGGCGCGATCGCTCCCTGGCGATTTACCATTTAGCAATACCAAAATTGTCTGCACTTCTGCCAATTCTCGCAGTGACAAAAAGGTATCCCTAGCCCCTGAATTAGCAGCCCCCAATCCCGGAAAGTCGATGAGAATAAATTTAGCTGCACCTGCAAAATCCCAAATCTCCCGTGAGATTTTCACATCAATATCTACGCGGCGGATGAGTGGGAAACTGTTTTGCAATAACTTTGTTGGTAGCCTCTGGGGTGGACTCGGTAATCGGATATGCGCTGGGGGTAGATCCTCAAATTTCAGAGTTTGGATTGCCATTGGCTGTTCGACTAGCTGTAGCCCCTCGCGGGCGGTGATAGCGTCAATCTGGTAGTGCCCACCACACATAACTTCCCCATAAGCTTGATAAGCCCGCAGGAATAATACCAACTCCCGAAGTAAATAACGTAGCTCCAAATTATTACTGCTATTCCATGCTTCTTCACACCAGCCAATAATATCGTTGCCAGAGTTGAGTTTTGATACTGGTATCGGAGGAAGCCCTGCTGCTGTTGTTCGTTTATTGGCTTCCCCTAACATGAAGCGCAGACACTCATGTACTCCTTCATGAGAAAGATACTCTACCGTAAAGTTACTTAATTGTGTTGTTGCGAAATCGTCTTGCGGGATAATATGTATGGCGGTAACATTACCTGTAGTAGGATTTTCACTGACTGGCAAAGCATCAGCATATCCAATTAGACTTCCTAAAAGTAGAGTTTTTCCACTACTGAATTCCCCCATCACACCAATTTTCACAGGCGAAGTTGCCAGGTCTACAGTTTTCTGGGCAGCTGACCGCAGATGCAGGAGACACTCATCAAGACTAGCTGGAACCCAATCTTCTTGTTTAGAAGGGTACTGGGGCACAGAATCTATCTTTCGGAGGATGAATTCGCCGTACTCCTTAAAACGGCCCAGTTTATCTGGTTCCATAGAGTAGTTTCCGCCTAACATTAATTTCTGTGAGCTTTATAACATATAAAATGTGATTTCTAGTCATTGTTGCAATGTGTTGATATTACATTTAGCATTTCTCTCATTTAAGTTGCGATTGTGGGATGAAGCATTTTCAAAGGTCAAGACAATTTTGAAACATTGGGTTTTGTTATGAACAATAAAAAAGAATACATTCCTCAGAATCCAGGTTTACGAATCAGCAAAGTGGGGTTTTATACCACCAAATGATTGAAGACTGCCTAGTAAAGATGTGGGTATTAAACCCTTTGATACAACTGATTTAAGGAATAAGAGTTTTAGACAATTTTTGCATAAGTCCTTAAGATACAAGGTTTTTGGCGCTAACCCAAGGGTATTAGAATATAATTCGCTACTACACAAGCCAAATCCGCCTAAGCAAAAAGTTTTAAACCTACAGAGGTGGGTTTTGCCTGTTTAGCTGCGGCTTTTAGTCGTCATGACTCTCATGCTCGGATAAGCATTTTGAACTCGGAATTGGGTTTGGGGAAAAGGTTAAAGGGTAAAGGTTAAAGGTTAAAGGTTTTTTCTTTCCCCTTACTCCTTACCCTTTTCCCCAAAACCCGACAAGTATTGCCATGACTCTAATTCATGCTGAATTCTTCTCGATAAAAAATCAATATTTATTTTGTATGAAATTCTTGAGTATTGTGAATTTCTTGTAAAGACATAAACGCCTGACAGAGAATCATGTAGTTTTAGTGAAGCTCAATTGGGTTTTTCAGCAACAAAATTGCATAGCTAAGATGAATTTATCGGTGATTTTAAGAAGAAACAAAGTCAAACAACCTTCCTGACATATAGAGTTTAAAATTCACAAAAAATGCTCAACTTAATCTTAATGATAACTTCAGCATTTTTTAAATTTATTTACAGTAAAAGAGGAATTGCTGCACATATAAAAATAAATAAAGTATTAAGATCGTTAGCAGGTTGGCATGAAAAAGATTATATCCATGTATTAAGAAATCATATTTTCAGACTATTACCTTCATAATTTAGGCAGAGCAGGCAGGCAAAAGTGTTTTCTAAAAAGGTGCAGAGCTACATTAACCAAATCATCATTGCCCCATCAGAAATACAACAGGATGAAAAAGTATTTTACCAGCAGGCGGATACCGCTCCTCTGATGATTTGGATGTCTGGATACAATGCACTTTACTGTTACTTCAATTCCAATTGGCTGGAATTTACTGGCACAACAACAGCTACATCTGCATTTGGGCAAGGAGAGGAGATAGGCAATATCTGGACTTCTAGTGTCCATCCAGAAGATAGGCAACGATGTGAAGATATATACCTAAAAGCATTTGCTGTACATGATTCCTTCCAGAGGCAATATCGCTTGCGTCGGGCTGATGGCGAATATCACTGGATTTTAGATACAGCCGCGCCAAGATTTTCAGCAGATGGTAGCTTTGTAGGTTATATCGGTTATTGTATTGACCTAACAGAAGTGCCGAGAGTGGTATGCCAACCTTCCCTAACAGAAAGCTGTTCGCCATGTACGAATTCCTCTCGCCGCTTACGTAAAATTACAGGAAATAAACAGGCAACCGAATTAGCGAAAGCACTAGAACAACTGGAAGCTGAAACTACAAAACGCCAAGCAGTTGAAGCACAGTTAAGCCAAAAAACATCAGAGTTGGCAGCAATTTTGCAAGTGCTTCCTGATTTGTACTTTCGTCTCAATGCTGATGGGACTATCCTAGATTACAAGCCAGGAAAGGATCAGAGTCTGTATATTTCACTAGGAGATTGTCAGGGCAAGAGTTTGCGAGAATGTTTAGCTACTGGTGTAGGCGATCGCTTCCAGCAAGCAATAACTCAAGTACTTGAAACTCAATATGAAGTCAGCTTTGAATATACCTTACCGTTACCAGAAAAAAACAATACTTTTGAAGCTAGGTTATTACCATTACCAGACCAGCAAATTATAGTTCTTGTCCGCGACATCTGCGACAAAACTCAAGCAGCATTAATAGAAAGCGATGCCAAGTTTCGCAGCATTGTCGAAAACGCCCATGATATTATTTTTGCGCTGACCATTGAGGGGATATTTTCCTACGTTTCTCCTAACTGGACTGATATTTTAGGGCATGAGGTTGGAGAGGTTGAAGGTAAATCCTTTATTCCTCTTGTACATCCTGATGATCTGCCAATTTGTGCGGATTATTTACAAAGACTTTTGACAACAAGCGAAAAACAAGACGCAATTGAATATCGAGTAAAACACAAAAATGGTAGTTGGCGATGGCATACAAGTAACTTATCTGCTATAAAAGACGCCAATGGTAATGTTGTCAATTTCGTTGGTATTTGCTATGACACCACTGACCGCAAACAAGCAGAGGAAGCTCTAGCAGAACGGGCGCGTTTAGCAAATTTTCGTGCCGATGTAGATGCGGCCCTTACCCAGAGTGACAGCTTACAGAACATGATGCGCCGCTGCACCGATGCTTTAGTTGAACATCTTGATGCAGCCTTTGCTCGCATCTGGATACTGAACAAACAAGATAATGTATTAGAGTTGCAAGTCAGTTCGGAGATGTACACCCACATCAATGGGCCCCATCAATGTGTTTCAGTCGGTCAATTCATAATTGGTTTGATTGCCGAAGAGGGTAAACCCCACCTGACTAACTCTGTACAGACAGATCCCCGCGTGGATAACAAAGAGTGGGCGCAGCGAGAGGGTATGGTTGCCTTTGCTGGCTATCCCTTAATTGTTGAAGATGAAACTGTAGGGGTGATAGCCATGTTTTCCCGCCAAACAGTGACAGAATCAACTTTCATAGCATTAGAATTTGCCGCCCAGGAGATTGCCATTGGCATTAAGCGCAAACAAGCAGAAATTGCACTCAAAGAAAGCGCCCAACGGGAAGCACTACTTAATCGTCTTTCTAATCAGATTCGAGCTTCCTTGGATCTCAATTACATTGTAGAAACAGCAGTCCAGGAGATTCACAACTTATTCCAGATCGATCGCTGCGCCTTCTTTTGGTATCGCCAAGATGCTGATGTACCATACTGGGATAAAGTATATGAGGTGAAAAGTTCCTTTTTACCCTGTCTGCTTAACGACCAAGAAGCAACTAATGCAGAAATCGAACTAATCGCAGCTAAAACTTTGAACGGAGAAATCATCCGTATTAATGATGTAGAGACTGTGGGTGATTCCATAGCAAGACATTTTTTGCAGGATTTTGGTTTCACTGCCTTTATGTCACTGCCCGTACACACTCAATCTGGTGAAATTGGCACATTTAGCTGTGGTTATTGCAGCGGCTTGCGACCTTGGCTGGACAACGAAGTAGAATTATTACAAGCAGTTACAGTTCAACTAGCGATCGCCATTGACCAAGCTAAACTTTACACCCAAAGTCGTATCGCCGCCCAAACTGCCCAAGATAAAGCCCAGCAATTAGAAGCGGCGCTGCTAAAACTTCAACAAACTCAAGCGCAACTGATTCAAACTGAAAAAATGTCCAGTTTGGGACAATTGGTTGCAGGTATTGCTCATGAAATCAATAATCCCGTCAATTTTATTTACGGCAATATTACCCACGCCCGTGAATATACTAAGGATTTGCTGTACTTAGTAGACCTTTATCAACAGAGTTACTGCCCACCAACACCAGAAATTCACCAACAAATCCACACCATTGATTTAGACTTTCTCAAGCAAGATTTGCCCAAAATCCTGGATTCTATGAACATGGGAGCCGAACGCATTCGGCAGATTGTCCTGTCTTTACGCAATTTTTCTCGCCATGATGAAGACGGCACAAAGGCAGTGAATATTCATGAAGGTATTGATAGCACCTTGCTGCTATTGCAAAATCGCCTGAAAGCCAAACCAGGAAATCCCGAAATCCAGGTAATCCGAGAGTACGGCAACCTGCCACCAATAGTCTGTCACGCTGGACAGATGAATCAGGTGTTTATGAATCTGTTGACAAATGCGATCGATGTTTTGGAAGAGGGACTGGGGATTGGGGACTGGGGACTAGGGACTGGGGAATGGGGAAAAGTTTTCCAAATACCCAATGTCCAATGCCCAATGCCCACAATTCGCATTCGCAGCTTTATTCAAGAAGACCGTGTAATCATTAGCATTGCTGACAATGGTCCAGGCATGACTGAGGAAGTACGCAAACGCCTATTTGACCCCTTCTTCACTACAAAACCTGTGGGTAAAGGTACGGGCATGGGTTTGTCAATTAGCTACCAGATTGTTGTCAACAAACATGGTGGTCAAATCCAGTGTATTTCAGCACCAGGACAAGGTTCTGAGTTTGTGGTTATGATTCCACTACAGGAGCAACCCTCAACGTAGATATCACAAAGCCTTAACCTAAATTTAATTAAAAGTTAACCTATTGGTTGTTAACTAAGATTAATTCACTTTTTGCTGCAACATTTGAACCCCCCAAAAAAACCTGAAAATTTCAGGGATTGGGGGGATTATTTCTCTTAATATAACGCCGTGTGCGACTTTCTCTCAGACCAAGAATCAAAGCCTCTCTCCGTTTCGGGGAGAGTTTTGGAGAGGGGTTTCAAGAATAAGTCGCACATCGCGTAATATAGGGAATTAAGAGTAAAGTGTTGCAGTGAAATTGATTTAAAAACTTTGTAATAGTAGTACTATCTTTGCGTAGGCGTAGCCCAACCCAGGCATCGCACCTTTGAAAAAAATCCCTGAGTACAAATAATAGAAGGCTGGGATGATACAACCCCAAAGTCAAAATAGTATCACCTACACACAGGTTATCCACCTAAGTCATGTAATTGACATAGACATTCCCCAATGGTCTGGAGATCCCATAGTAGAATTTGAAACTGTAGCTGAACTAAATAATGATGGCTATTACCTGCGGCGTTTCTCCTTGGGGGAACACAGTGCTACCCATATCAACGCCCCTAACAGTTTTCATAGTTCTGCGGTGGGAATTGACCAATACCCAGCCCAATCTTTAGTTGTACCTGCGGTGGTCATCAATATTTGCCAAGCCACAGCGGTTAATCCTGATTATGCCCTGACTATTGCTGATGTTTTGGCTTGGGAAGAAGAATACGGTGAAATTTCTCCTGGTTGCGTAGTTATACTGAATACTGGTTGGCAAAAAAAGTGGTTGGATAAAAGTGCATTCCTCAATCACGATTCTCAAGGAATTGCCCACTTTCCAGGCTTTGGCAGCGATGCGGCTCAATTTTTACTGGATGAACGGCAAATCGCTGGGGTAGGAATTGATACTCATGGTGTAGACCCTGGACAGGATAACAGTTTTGCGATTAATCGCCTAGTTTTAGAACAACCGCGCATTGTCTTGGAAAATCTGACAAATTTGGATCAACTACCAGCTAAAGGTACTACTCTAGCGATCGCACCTCTAAGATTGCGTGGTGGTTCTGGTTCTCCTGTAGGGGTGTTGGCGTTCGTCCCTTAATTTTTATATCGATATTTGGTGATCATACCAATTTCCTAAACTTGAGGATAACCTAGAAAGCAAGCAAACTTAATACATAAGTTTCAGTAGATCATCAGCCGGAGATTTTCAAAATGACAACTCCGCTATCTTGCCGCAATTATATAGACGGCCAATGGTTGAGTGCTGGCGAGGAAGCAACCCTAGAAAGTCGCAACCCTGCCGACAAAACCGAAGTGGTTGCCACATTTCCCCGTTCTCAAATTAAAGATGTAGATACAGCAGTAGCCGCCGCCCGTAAAGCCTACCGCAGTTGGCGCACAGTCCCCGCCCCAGCTAGGGCAGAATACATCTTTCGTGTCGGGGAAATATTACTCCAGCATAAGGAAGAACTTGCCCAGTTAATCAGTCGGGAAATGGGTAAACCCTTGACGGAAGCCAGGGGAGATGTCCAAGAAGGTATTGATTGTGCATTTTACAGTGCTGGCGAAGGAAGGCGACTATTTGGGCAAACCACACCCTCGGAAATGTCCAATAAATTCGCCATGACTGTGCGGATGCCCATAGGAGTTTGTGCCTTAATTACTCCCTGGAATTTCCCTGTGGCAATTCCTTGCTGGAAAGCTATGCCAGCCTTGGTTTGTGGCAATACAGTCATCCTCAAACCTGCTGAAGATACTTCCGCCTGTGCAACTAAATTAATTGAAATTTTTCAACAAGCAGGTTTACCACCAGGAGTAATTAACTTGGTGCATGGTGTGGGAGAAGAGGCGGGGAAAGCTTTAGTTGAGCATCCCAATGTCGATTTAGTCTCGTTTACTGGTTCTTCAGAAACGGGTGCTTTTGTCGGCGCTACTTGCGGCCGCACTCACAAGCGTGTCTGTTTGGAAATGGGTGGTAAAAACGCTCAAGTGGTGATGGAAGATGCCGATTTGGAACTTGCTCTCGATGGTGCAGTGTGGGGAGCATTTGGGACAACCGGTCAACGATGTACGGCTACCAGTCGCTTGATTTTGCATCATGATATCAAAGAAAAATTTACCGCCATGCTTTATGAGCGTACCAGTAAATTACGCTTGGGTGCTGGCACTGACCCAAATGCAGATATTGGCCCGATAGTCAATGAAAAACAACTCCAACAGGTGAGCAAATATTTGGATATTGCTCGTGAAGAAGGAGCAAAAGTTTTAATTGGTGGAGAAATTGCCAGTGAAGGCTCACTGAAAAACGGTTACTTCTTTCAACCAACTATTTTGGATGATGTAACTCCTGATATGCGTGTCGCCCGTGAAGAGATATTTGGACCAGTAGTGGCATTAATTGAGGTTAGCTCCTTTGAGGATGCGATCGCAATTCTCAACGATAGCAATTATGGTCTTTCTTCTTCAGTTTATACCCGCGATATCAACCGAGCTTTTACTGCCATGCGTGATATCGAAGCAGGTATCACTTATATTAATGGCCCTACTATTGGTGCAGAGGTACATTTGCCCTTTGGTGGTGTGAAACAAACTGGTAACGGACACCGCGAAGCTGGAACTACTGCTTTGGATGTTTTCACAGAGTGGAAAAGTGTTTATGTTGACTTTTCTGGAAGTTTGCAACGCGCTCAGATAGATAATCGCAGCTAGTACCGCAAGGCGTAATTCGTAATTCGTAATTCGTAATTCGTAATTAATTCTGTCTGGCTACTTATCAATGTCCGCATAATAATTAGTTATTATTCTACCCGACAGTCATTGCACCCCACCCCTTAATCCCTTGGAGACAAAGCGTAGCTTTGGCGGGGTGGGGTTCTTCGGGTTTAATAAATATCAAGCGGACATGATATAAGTCCTACCACTATCGATTTTCTGGTGTATCCTCTCTTGCCAGTACTTTGTAAGCTTGTCATTTACCGTAAAATACTTGACTAACCTTAGTGCGAAACTGTAGCCTCAAACTACACTTATCACTGCCTATAGGAACATGGGATAATTTACCGTAACCCTCACTAATACGTTGTTTTGCGTAGATTCCGCAAAAATTGAGTAAAAAAAAAGCAAATCAATTAACTTATGGTTACTAGAGCATATGATAATTCACACTTCGATGAAAGCACTAACGGGGTTGTTGTAATGGTCGAGCCATACAGCCAAAAAGAGCAAATACAGCAAGTTGTTTACCGCATTTTAGATGCCAATTTAGACCGTGCTCGTGAGGGTTTGCGAATTATTGAAGAATGGTGTCGGTTTGGGTTGAATAATGCCCAGTTAGCTCTTGAATGCAAGCGCTTGCGACAAGAAGTAGCCAAGTGGCATACCTCAGAATTGCGGGCAGCGCGAGATACACCAGGCGATCCTGGGACTGAATTAACTCATCCTCAAGAAGAAGAACGAGCTAGTATAAAATCGGTGTTGCAAGCTAACTTTTGCCGTATAGAAGAAGCGTTACGGGTGTTAGAAGAATACAGCAAGCTTTACCAACCGAATATGGCTAAAGCTTGTAAGCAGATGCGTTATCAAGTTTATACCCTAGAAAGTAGTTTAATGGGCCATCAGCGCCATCAATTATTGTGGCGATCGCGTTTATATCTTGTTACTTCTCCTAGTGAAACTTTGTTGAACAATGTCGAAGCTGCACTCAAAGGAGGATTAACGATTCTACAATACCGTGATAAAACCGCTGATGATTCTTTGCGTTTGGAACAAGCTAGAAAATTACGCCAGTTATGCCATATCTACGGTGCTTTGTTCATCGTTAACGATCGCGTGGATGTAGCTTTAGCTGTGGATGCAGATGGAGTGCATCTAGGACAACAAGATATGCCCATTACCATTGCTCGGCAATTACTTGGTTCCCAGCGTTTGATAGGTCTGTCTACCACAAATAAAGAAGAAATGCAAGCAGCAATTGCTGAAGGTGTAGATTATATTGGCGTGGGGCCAGTTTATGAAACTCCGACGAAAGTAGGTAAAGCAGCAACAGGTTTAGAATATGTCAGCTATGCTGCCAAAAATTGCTCAATCCCCTGGTTTGCGATTGGGGGAATAGATGCCAATAATATCAATGATGTGATCGATGCCGGAGCCGAACGTGTAGCGGTGGTGCGATCGCTCATGCAAGCTGAACAGCCTACCCTCGTAACACAATATTTACTTTCCCAACTCAATCGCATTAAACCAGAATCTTAAAAGAGTCATTTGTCATTGGTCATTTGTCATTGGTCATTAGAAAAATTCCCCATTCCCCATTCCCCATTCCCCACACCCCACATATTTATGTCTAATGAGATTACGATTCAGGTAAATGGGGAAACCCATAGCTGTTCGTTTGAAATTTCTTTACCCGACTTACTCCAACAATTGGGTTTTAATCCCCGTTTGGTGGCTGTGGAATATAACGGCGAAATTTTACACCGCCAGTTTTGGCCGGAAAAAAAAGTGCAGCCAGGCGATCGCTTAGAAGTAGTAACTATTGTCGGGGGTGGTTAGTTGATTTGAGTCAGCAAACCCAAATCCTTGAGGCTGCGTCGTGTAATCTCGATGCGGACTGGTGCATCTTCTGGTTTTTGCATATCAAGGATTGTGGCGAAAAAGTAAACGTTTTTGTTTTGCTCTAAATAACCCACGAACCAACCAACGTTTGGTTTAGTACTTGTTAACCATCCCGTTTTTCCTCTCAGTATGTAGTCTGGAGTTTGTTCACGTACCATAATGTCTTTGACAAGATTTATTGTCCGTTGCGAGAAAGGTAAATCGCCTTGATACAACCGTTGCAAAAACTTAATTTGCTCTTTGGGTGTAATTTGCAATGGCTGTTGTAACCAAAAACGATCAATGTCTGCGGCGGTGCCAATTTGACGGTTCCCGTAGCCTACTTTGTTAATAAATTGCTGCATCCGTTCATATCCAATTCTACGTGCCAGAACTTGATAGAACCAAACAGTTGAATCCTTAAAGGCTTGACGCAAATTCGTATCATAATTCCAGGCATCAATTTCTCGGTGAATTCCATCCCAAGTGAGAACCGCCACATCATCAGGAACTACACCTGTTTCTAGCGCCACCAATGCGTTAAAAATTTTGAATGTCGAAGCTGGAGCGATGGCAGTTGCATTACGTTGAGGATTGTGTTCATAGGTGCGGTTATTTTTTGAGTCGTAAATCAAGATTGAGCCTTCACGCCCAAATTCTTGAAAATGTCGCCCCAAATTTGGCGTTTTTACAGCGGGACGTTCAGATGAAGTGGAAGCAGGTTGAGCTAGAACATGCATTGTCCCAAAGGTAATCACACTCGATACAGCAAGACATCCAATGATTGTAAACACAAGAAATTGCTTTCGCCGCTCCACGTAGTGCCGAAGGAATTGTTCTATGCCAAACAAGATATTTTTCATTGCACATTTAGTAGAATCACAAGCGAGATTCTACACTGCAATCTTGCTCCTTTGCGGAGCTATTAGCTTTTGGTGATTGCTCAATCTGCATTCATCTCATAAAATTGCGTTTCTTCCCTCTGATTTATACAGCGATCGATGAAGGGTTCTACGCTTGGCTAATTCTTTACCTTTGCGGCCGAGTTGCTCACGTAGTTGCTGGTCTTTGCATAACCGATTGAAAGCTTGAAACACTTCATAACCAGAATTGGGATTAACCAGAATGCCATTTTCCTCATGCTGAACTGTATCTAAAACACCGCCTAAACGAGGAGCAATTACAGGCTTACCGAAGTAACTTGCTTCTAAATAAACGACACCAAAACCTTCCATATTATTAGGTTTAGTATCCAACAAAGTTAGCATGGCAAAGATGTCGCAAGCTGCATAATACCCTGCTAATTCTGGCTCTGGAACATATCCGGCAAAGTGGACGAACTTATCTACCCGCAAACGATGCACCAGAGATTTCAGTTCAGATTCACTTGGCCCTTGACCGCAGATTATATAGTGGACATCGACCCCAAAAGTTAGCAATAGTGGAATGTTATCAATTACTCGGTCGAAACCTTTATGTTTTATTAGTCTTCCGATGGAGAGAATAACTATTGCTGATTCGGGAATGTTGTACGTTTGACGCACGCGAACACGTAAATCATCAAGGCTACTGGGATTCGCTACATTATTACCAAATTTTTCTGGTCTAATTATTGGGTTGATAACATGGGTAGGAGTATTTAATCGTAAAGCAGTTCTGAGGTAGTCTCGTGTATAAGAACTGTTACAAACAATACCTTCGGCACGTTTGAGTGTTAATTTAAATAGCGATCGCAGCACGGGATTGTGTAAAGTACAAAGAAAATCATTGCCGTGCAGATAGATAAAAAAGCGAATAGGTAACAAATAGCTCAATAGCAACAGTGAAGGAAAATCATAGCCGTGGCCCCACTCTATATAACGGTAGTGATAGCGAAAATAGAGTTTAATTGCTAGGACAAATGAGCAAACTATATTGAGGAAAGGCTTTAGGATATTTCCCACACAGCCACTACGCCAGGATCTCGGATAAGACCAACGATATACAGGAAATTGCTGATTTTCATCAAATACTTTGTCTCCTGAGCAACTAGCCGCCAGCACAATAACTCGTTCTGGATCTTGGAGACAGCGATTGTAGATATATTCCCCAATTACAGCTTCTTTCGGCAGAAATAACCGGGATATGACTAGGATATCTGGGTATGCAGCTTTGTCTCTGATTTCGGCTGTTAGTTGAGAAATATGTTCCATAATAAAGTTGATGACTGTATTTCAAATAATTTTTAATTTATTTGCAATTAGGATTACTTTCAAAGCCATTATTATTATTTTATTTCTTTTAAAACGAATGTGTAGACAAATTTGAAGCCTATTTTAGAAGATTAGCCAGGAAGATTGTTTTTTTATTGTGTTGATCTTATTTTTGCTGCAAATTTCTCACTAGTTGAGAATTTCTGTGCATGATGAACAATAAATAAAAGCAAGCACTTATAGTCAAGTTACTCAGTGAACAACTGTTACGAAAATTACGAAATTTAGCTACGTTCAATACAATATCCTAAATACTATCTACTGTTGTGCCAAAATGCCAAAAACTTGAATAAGTAGTTGATAGGAATCTGGTGTCTATCTCCCTTTACTGATAAGCATCATGGACACTTCTTGTTATTCTGTGTATACGTAATTATAAAACTAAAAAATGTAGTAAATATTGCCTTCTGCTCCTGCCTCTCTTGTTAATTTGTTACAGTACAGCAAGATAATTGCGCCAACCGCCATACTGGGAAATATCCTGTGCATCGGGAATGATATATGGTTCACACAAAAATCCCTTGACTGAGGAACCATCTTCTAAGTCTAAAGTGCCAATTACTAGGGGTGGCGGTACTGCGGCGACAAAAGTACCAAAACCTTCTGCACTCAGACGCCAAAGTTCTACTTCAATGCCTACCCCAGAACCATCGAGATGCCGATCAAAACTGCCCCAGCTTGGAGTAAGCGATCAACTACCGTTGCCGTTTTTTCTGGGATGTAGCTGTAGGCTGGACAGGCTGCGGTTGTAGGTATTTTTGCCACATCTATATTAATATTATCTTTCACAGCGAAAGGGATGCCGTAAAGAGGCAAATTATCGAAATTCCTGCCAGCGAGGGATTGAGCTTGAGCGATCGCTTTTGCTTGTGGTAATAGATGAATCCAGACGGCATCGTTTCCCCGTGCGGCAATCCGGCGATAAACTGACTCAATGACATCTGTTGGTTGCAATTGAGCCGTTCGATAAGCTGTAAGCAGCGATGCAATATCCAGGCTGAACAAGTCGGTCATAATCCAATACGGTTCAGTTAAGGCTATGCAGTGCTTGAAACAACAAATACAGGAGGATTGGTTCTTGTTCCAGTACCTCTGTGTTTAACCTTTTTCGAGCGAAATTTTGATACAGGCTTTTTCACAACCCTTGGGTTGTTTCTATGAACCCTTTTAGGTAAAAGTTGGTCAAGAATTTCTACAGTTAACCAACTAAAAAAAAGGGAAGTTCTTGTGGTTGTAAGCGCTGGAATTTGGGAAGGGCACGACGAACAACTCGTAATGTTCCTGTGAAACTTAGACGTAAGGGTGAAACATTCGCGTTACTTGCAGCTTGAAAAATTAATAACCGGATAGCCCAATGTCCTAATAACAAACCGTAAACTTCTTGCACCACTTCACGTGGTTTTTGAGAACGAATATAAGAAAGCTTTGGTAAAGAGTTCAGTAATTCATGCTAATTCATGCTTCAGATTTAGTCTCCCCAGCTTTTTTAGAGGCAGCAATTGCACCAACTCCAAACAATAGACCTAGTAGGGAAGTGGGTTCAGGTATTGATGTAGATGAAGAACTCAGGGTAATATTGGCAGCAGAATCTTGATAGATGTATGTTCCTGCCCGTCCCACTTCACCCGTCAAGCTAATTTCAGAGCTTGAAGTTTTTTCTAAGGTATATCTAGGAGCATCAAAAGCAATGCCAAAATCAACTACTAAATTCCAATTCGACCTAGAATCAAGCTCAAAATCAACATCTGGGGTTAAGTTACCGCCATTAGCAGAGCCTCTCTTCAAATTCAGGTCTAGATTGTTGACGGATAGCTCCCAATCGCTCAAAGTCCCGGACTCTGAGTAAACCACGAATCCCGAATATTCGCTCTCTTCTGGCAAAGAGTTCGTAAGGAATGGGCTAGTAGCATCGACTAAGGTAAAATCACCCGAAAATTCTTGTCTAGTTAGAATAGCTCCCAGCACGGGAGTAGCATGAAATACGCTTGCAACTACCAAACCAATCACAACGACGCTAACTTTGGGGAGTCGAACTTGATTCATGGAAAGGTTATGGTATTTAAATTTGTTGAAGGTATGCTATCACATCCTTGGCAACTTAAGATACACTCAGTACACCAAAAAGTTCTGCGATGCCTGCGCTGTTCTCGAAGAATCGCTCAAGCACAGAAATGGGCAATACTATTAAAGAATTACTCAGTACCCTGAAGATTGATGAGCCTTGCGGCGTGATTCTGGAGTTTGAGGATGTTAACCCAGACAAATTTGCTCAACTGGTGACAGATGCGCCGCAATGGACTGAATGGATAGCGTGAGAAAGTTGCTCCCCATGATCGCTTATCCATTAGGACTTGCATTCAGCAATGGAATACGAGATGCTAAAAATAGCACTTCACAAGCCGTAGCGGTTGATGACAAGAGAGCGCCAATTTTGATTAACCAACAACAAAATTGTTGTTGGTTAGTGACAATCCACTCAAAAGTTGGGCAAATTTTACCTGACTAAACCCAGCAGCACTACCATCTTGGTCAAAGTACAATCCACCTGTAGTAAAGTCATAGATAAATCGTTGAGCGCTGGTCGTTGCAGATGTTCCGATGGTAAACTGATTAGCTGAAAGTGAACCTATTGATAACCCGCCAGCAAAAGAAAAAGTTGATATCTGAATCAAGTCATTAGTGGCGTTGAAGTCATAAAGATCGTCAACACCTTCATTGTAATTATAGAAAACAAAGGTATCAGTCCCATTCCCTCCAATTAGGCTGTCATTACCCTTTCCACCTCTCAGGGTATCATTGCCGTTACTCCCCACAATCAAGTCATTGTAATCTGTACCTGAGATATTTAATCTTTCGATATTGTTGTAATTAATTAGATACGTATCTGCCCTAACCGATCCAGTGTTAGTAGTAGCATCAAAAGTCGAAGAGATCCCTTTTGTAGTGCCATTGTAATATACGGACAATAAATCGTTACCATTACCCCCATTTACCCTTTGAGTCGCTAAATCAGAAGGGACATCACCTGAGGATGCGATGCCTAAAAAGAAGGAATCATTGCCATCATCCCCAGAAAGCAGGTTATTACCTTTTGTACTGACAGCAGACAAGGTATCGTCACCAGCGCCACCGTTGAGGGTGTTATTAACTATGGAAAGAGTAGGGTCGCTCTCAGAGATGTCAAGATAATCATTGCCATCGCCCCCAGAGAGCAGATTATTGCCTGTTGAACGGCTACCATTCAAGATATCGTTACCTGCACCTCCTTCTAGGGTGTTATTACCTGTGGAGCGAGAATCTTCGGAGTAGTCAAAGGAGGAGGAGTAGTAGTAGCCGCCAGAGATGTTAAGATAATCATTGCCATCGCCCCCAGAGAGCAGATTATCGCCTCTTGAACCGCTACCATTCAAGGTATCGTTACCTGCACTTCCTTCTAGGGTGTTATTACCTGTGGAGCGAGAGTCGGAGGAATCGTTAGATCTGTTAATGTAGCTGCCAGAGATGTCAAGAGAATCATTGCCATCACCCCCAGAGAGCAGATTATCGCCTCTTGAACCGCTACCATTCAAGCGATCGTCACCGACACCTCCTTGTAGGGTATTATTACCTATTGAACCGCTAACATTCAATATATCGTCATCGGCATCTCCGTCAAGGATATTATTGCCTGCACCGCCAATCAGAGAATCATTGCCTGCACCGCCAACCAGAGAATCATTGCCTGCACCACCTCTAATGATGTCATTACCACTCAATCCGTCGATGATATCATTACCCCCTTGACCATTGATGACATCATTAGAGTTGTCAAAACCTGTAATATTGTTATTGAGGTCATTTAGGAAAGTAACAGTGTTCTTATTGAACAGGTTCGTTTGAGTGGAATTTGCATCAAACACATCAAAACTGTCAGTGACACTAGTTTCTCCATAAAAGAGGATATTGCCAATAGCAGGTCGTGAAGAAGTTGCTGACAAATTATCCAGGTTTTCTAATTTGAAATTTTGCAGAATGACTTTGCTATTAGCGAGATTTTCAAAAGTGATTTCTAAGTTGTTGCCATTTTGAGTTAATTGCAGATTTTGAGCAGTGAATCCATTACTTGGAAATTGCAAGGTGTCTAAAGAGGCAATCACTGTTGCTGAGGGATTTGAGCCTTTACCCACACCACCGAAATCGGTAATAGTATCAGTATCTTTGTTGTAGGAAATGTCGCTGTTGTAAACAAATACATCCTTACCAGCGCCACCAGTTAGAGTATCATTACCAACGCCCCCAGAGAGCGTATCGTTTCCACTGTTCCCCACAATCCGGTCATTGTAACTTGTACCTAAGACATTTAATCGTTCGATATTCTTGTAATTAACCTGATTCGTACCCGACCTAATTGAGCCAGTGTTAGTAGTGGCATTGTAAGTTGTTGCAATCGCCGCACTACCGTTGTAATTGACGGACAACACATCGTCACCCTCACCCCCATCAATGGTATCATTGCCACCATTGCCCGTGGAGAGCGTATCGTTTCCACTGTTCCCCACAATTCGGTCATTGTAGTCTGTACCTAAGATATTTAATCGTTCGATATTCTTGTAATTAACCTGATTCGTACCTGACCTAATTGAGCCAGTGTTAGTAGTGGCATTGTAAGTTGTTGCGATCGCCCCAGCACTACTGTTGTAATTGACGGACAACACATCGTCACCTTCACCCCCATCTATGGTATCAATGCCACCATTGCCCGTGGAGAGCGTATCGTTTCCACTGTTCCCCACAATGTTGTCATTGTAGTCTGTACCTGAGATATTTAATCGTTCGATATCCTTGTAATTAACCCGATAGGCGCCAACCGTAATTGAGCCAATGTTAGTAGTAGGATTGAATGTCGTTGTAATCCCTCCTGTAGCAGCGCCGTAATAACTGTAATTAATGGACAATAAATCGTCACCCTTACCCCCATCTACCGTTTGATTCTCTAATTTTAGATAGAAGGAATCATTACCATCGTCCCCAAAGAGGAAGTTATTTCCTGTTGAATCCTCAACCCTCAAGGTATCGTCACCAGCACCACCGTTGAGAGTATTATTGCCTGAAGACAAGAATCTATCATCGTAGTAAGTGGGAATACCAGAGATATCAAGATAATCATTGCCATCGCCACCAGATAGTAGATTATTGCCGGATGTTCCTTGAGCTATCAAGTAATCGCTACCAGCGCCACCGTTGAGGGTGTTATTCCCTGCTGAGATAAAATTAGGGTCTCCTCTATAAGTTGCAATTCCAGAGGTGGAGAGAGAATCATTGCCATCGCCCCCAATAAGTAAGTTATTGCCTGATGGAGACTGAGCATTCAGGGTATCGTCGCCAGCGCCTCCTTCTAGGGTGTTATTACCTGAGGAGGGATAATAGATGTTAGGACTTACACTGCTATAAACGTTAGAAGTGGAGAGAGAATCATTGCCATCGCCCCCAATAAGTAAGTTATTGCCTGATGTTGCCCCAGCGTTCAAGGTATCGTTACCAACGCCACCCTTGAGGGTGTTATCGCCTATTGAAAATTCAACATTTAAGTAATCATTACCAGTATCACCAACGAGGAAGTCATTGCCTGTGGAGGAGTCATTGCCGGTACCGCCAACGAGAGAATCATTGCCAGCACCACCAATGAGGGTATCATTCCCTGCGCCGCCTCTCAAAAGGTCATTCCCACTCAAGCCGTCAATGATGTCATCGCCCCCCTGACCATTGATGACATCATCTGAGTTGTTAAAGCCGCTAACATTATTGTTGAGGTCGTTAAGAAATGTGACTGTGTTTTTGTTGAAGATAGTACTTTCGGTGGAGTTGGCATTGAAAACATCAAAGTTATCCGTGATGCTAATTTGGCCAGAAAACAGTATATTGCCTAACTCTACAGTGGCTCCTGTCGATTTGTTCAGGTTTTCCAGGTTTTCCAAAGCAAAATTTTGCAGGATAACTGGGGCACCAAAAACCCTTGTTGTATAAGCATCCCCTTCAAAGTTGATTTCCAGATTGTTGCCTTTCTGGGTCAACAGCAAATTTCGGGCAGTGGAGCCATCGCCCTGGAATTCTAGGGTGTCCACTTCGGTAATAACTGATGCTGTCGGGTTTTTCCCTTTACCTACGCCACCAAAATCGGTGATGATAGCAGTCGTATTGCTGTAGCCGTAATAGTAAACGAATTTATCATTGCCACCTCCACCAGTTAAGGTGTCGTTCCCACCGTAATAATCAATATATATAGTATCGTTGCCTGCTCTACCATCAATCGTATCTGGTTGATCAGAACTACCTTGTAGGGTATCGTTACCGTTGGTTCCAATGATGTTTGCCATAAATTTCTACCTACCCTAAGCGATTTTTTCAGTAACTTCAGTTCTTAAGCCCTTGCTTGTGTGGGTTAACCACACAAACAACTCACCGAAATTCGACGTTTTCGGCATACTTTATCCGTCAAACTTGAGAATCAGTAATTTTGTCGACAATTCACCTATTCACTGGCTTTTATGTCAGACTTATTTAACTATTCTCTTACTATCTAAGCCTTAAGCACTGTACAAAATTATAAGCATCTGCATTCAGGATAATCGCTCATTTCAGGCTTTGTTAATCATGTTTATTCAGTAGAAATTATTAAACAATAATCAAAAAATCTGGCAATTAAATGCCTAAAACACAGCCTTAATATTTGTTTTTTGCCAGTGCCTAAGCCCTACTAGAAGAGAAAGATTTTTATGCCCACCTTGTAGATTATTTTGTCTAAATGTCTAGCTTGAAAATAGAGAACTTTTGAATGACCTCAAAATAACTGCATAGTCAATATCTTACTTAAGTATCTGTGCCTAAAAAGGCATCTTTGTATATTCTTCATATTCTTTGCCGAAAAATGTATATACAAATACTCAGCTTTATATACTCTTCATCTTCTTCTAGTTTCTAAGCAATGTTTTTTGAAACCAGTAGGCAACTGCTTTAATATATAATCCTTGTGGTAGGGTGTTAAACCAATCTGCATCAAATGGATTATTGTATATCTGCTCAAAGATATTTTCTATTACTATTTTTTCTTCGCTATCACTGTACTTCTGGTAATCTTCAATTTGCTGATTAATAAAACTAAGGTCTTGACGATAAATACCAATGCGGATTTCTCTGATACACTGGCGTAAGCTGTAGAATATATGTTTGCATCAACCATCATAATCATAAGGAAAGGTACAACAAGCTGAGGTAATTCCACCTGCATCAAAACGAATACTGACTTGATATGGTGTAATTTCGCTACATTCTACCTCTGCTGGAATCAGATTACCTCGTTTTTTTAGATCAGCGTTAGCGAAGCTCACCGAAGGTATCGCATCCCTGCGGTAATATTCTTCACCACGACTGTAGGATGAAGCGTTGGAGTTATGACGTATTATTGCTTCAGAAATTTCTGGAATCGACATAGCACCCAAGTCTTTTATTTTTAGCTTAAGTAAGTGGGCGTAAATAATTAAAGGTTTGTAGTGGGGACTTTAGTCTTCTCTTAAGGACTAAAGCCCTTACTACGAGCTAATTCAATTGAATTTTACATTACTTAATATAGTTTGATTTATTCTTACCCACTTACTTACGCTTAAACTGTCTTTATTTCCTCTTGGGTCTGTATCCCACTTAAATTTAATATCCATAAATGAAATTACCTGAAGCCGGAGGAGGTTCTGGAGTGTGAGAAATTCCGCATACAGGACACTTATGGAATGAGCATAACCTCTGAACTGGTTGAGCAAGATGACGGGGGGTTAATTAATTACACAGGATACTGCTATGCTCCACTTTATATTTTTTGTGGCAAACACTTATTGCCAGCGAAACTCCGCCCTTCTAATGTAGACCCAGCAGCCGGGGTATTAGAATAGTAAATCTGTACAACATATAAATTATAAATTCTGCTTTAATGTGAAGATTAAATGACTCTTAAATCGTGTAAAAGGGTACTCTTATATCTTGCTTGAATCTGATATCTTCTTGGACACAGCTTTGTTGTTGTCAGGTAGATTAATGAGTCGAATTAATGGATTTGTAGGGCGACGTGATTTCTTAAAATTTGCAAGTGTAGTAGGTATTGCGGCTACTGCTTTTGGTGATAGCTTTTGGAATTCAGAGCAAACTGCTGTTGCTGATATTCACCCAGTCAACCCTAATCCAATCAGTGCGAATGAAGCCATCAGACGTTTACTGGATGGTAATCAAAGATTTATCCAGCAAAAACGTCAATATCCCGCTCAATCACTAGAACGTCTACGATTAGTTGCTAAAACTCAGTATCCTTTTGCCGCTATATTAGGCTGTGCAGATTCTAGAGTACCTGCGGAAATCGTTTTTGATCAAGGACTTGGAGATTTATTTGTTGTGCGAGTTGCTGGTAATGTTGTCAGTGACACGGTTATAGGTAGTCTGGAATACTCTACAACTGTATTGGGTTCGCAGTTAATTGTAGTTTTGGGTCATAAAAGATGTGGTGCAGTCGCAGAAGCAATCAAAAACGAACCAATTCCTGGCAGAATTGGTTTGATTATTGAGGGCATCAAACCATCTATAGAAAGGATAAAGTTAAGAACGGGTGATAATATGCAGGATGCAGTTATAGCTAATATTCAATATCAAGCTGAAAAATTGCAGGAAAGCTCAACTATTTTAGCTAAATTACTTCGTGAAGATAAACTCAAAATTGTTGGCGCTTGTTACGATATTGACACTGGTAAAGTCAACATTATTACTTGAACAAAACTAACAAAAATTCAGAAAAACCTAAAAACAATGCACAGCCTAAGCTTGTAACAAATAATCCTAGCAGGAACCACATAACAGGGACACCTGCCAGGAAGGTATAGTATATTCTGGCCATGTTTGATTAGGTTAGCGCTTATTTATAAAAATAATTGCGTATCCCTAGATACAATAACTAAATACTTTGGGAAACACAGTTAAGAAAAGTTACTAAATAGGTTAATTTCCAATTAAAATCAATAATTTACCCACTGAGTGCTGAATAAATTTAAGAAGTACTCAGTACTTCTGCACTACAGTAAAAGCCCCACGCCTTGTGGGCGGTCTTTCAACTCAGCACTTGGAACTCAGCACTCAGCACTCTTCATAGAATGAAGACACGGGGGGCACGGAAAAATATTTCCCAATGTACCATGCCTGTACCAATACTGCTTGGGTAAAGCATTTTGAACTCGGAATTGGGTTTTGGGTAAAGGTTAAAGGGTAAAGGTTAAAGGTTTTTTCTTACCCCTTACCCCAAACCCAATTCCCCAAAACCCGACAAGTATTGATGCCTATACTTCTCTATGAGAGGCTGTGCTAACGGCAAAGCTCAGTACAAGTGCCTCATGCCCCATAATATAAGAAAGCGCTTCACACTTCTTAAATAATCAGCTTTATTAGAACAATGGCGAGAGACTTGCGGGGATTCATTAAAATTTTGGAAGAAAGAGGACAATTACGGCGAATTTCTGCTTTAGTTGACCCAAATCTGGAAATTGCTGAGATTTCCAACCGGATGCTGCAAAAAGGTGGGCCAGGGTTGTTGTTTGAAAACGTCAAAGGCGCTTCCTTCCCGGTGGCGGTGAATTTGATGGGAACTGTGGAAAGGATTTGCTGGGCGATGAATATGCAGCATCCAGAGGAGTTGGAAACTCTGGGGAAAAAACTCAGTATGCTGCAACAGCCAAAACCGCCGAAGAAGATTTCCCAGGCGATAGATTTTGGGAAAGTATTGTTTGACGTGGTGAAGGCGAAACCAGGACGAGACTTTTTCCCTGCTTGTCAGCAAGTTGTGCTTCAAGGTAATGATTTAGATTTAAACAAGTTACCTTTGATACGTCCTTATATTGGTGATGCTGGCAAGATTATCACGCTAGGACTGGTAATTACCAAAGATTGTGAGACGGGGACACCAAATGTGGGTGTGTATCGTTTACAACTGCAATCCAAGAATACGATGACGGTTCACTGGTTATCGGTGCGGGGTGGGGCCAGGCATTTGCGAAAAGCGGCCGAACGTGGGAAGAAATTAGAAGTTGCGATCGCACTTGGTGTAGATCCTCTAATTATTATGGCAGCAGCTACACCCATCCCTGTAGATTTATCAGAATGGCTGTTCGCTGGACTCTACGGCGGTTCTGGTGTGCAGTTGGCGAAGTGTAAAACCGTCGATTTAGAAGTTCCCGCAGATTCCGAATTTGTCTTGGAAGGGACGATTACACCAGGAGAAGTTTTACCCGATGGGCCTTTTGGCGACCACATGGGTTATTACGGTGGCGTGGAAGATTCGCCGTTGGTACGCTTTGAGTGTATGACACATCGGAAAAATCCGATTTACTTAACAACATTTAGCGGTCGCCCACCTAAAGAAGAAGCGATGATGGCGATCGCACTAAATCGCATTTATACCCCCATACTGCGGCAACAAGTATCAGAAATTGTCGATTTCTTCCTCCCAATGGAAGCTTTGAGTTACAAAGCGGCGATTATTTCCATTGATAAAGCATATCCAGGACAAGCGCGACGGGCGGCTTTAGCGTTTTGGAGTGCTTTACCACAATTTACATACACAAAATTTGTAATTGTGGTGGATAAAGACATAAATATTCGTGATCCGCGTCAAGTTGTGTGGGCAATTAGTTCCAAAGTTGACCCAGTGCGGGATGTCTTTATTCTGCCAAATACACCTTTTGATACCTTGGATTTTGCCAGTGAAAAGATTGGCTTAGGTGGACGGATGGGAATTGATGCAACTACAAAGATTCCACCGGAAACAGACCATGAATGGGGTTCACCTTTGGAATCTGATCCAGAGGTGGCGGCGATGGTAGAGAGACGATGGGCGGAGTATGGTTTAGCAGAGTTGCAATTAGGAGAAGTAGACCCGAATTTGTTTGGCTATGATATGAGGTAATGTATTAGATAGAAACTGGTAAAAATCTATACTGGCTATCAGCTTAACTGATTTTTATCAGTCAAACTTTCCCAAAAGTAACAACATATCAGAATGAAAAGGCTGGAGAACATAGCCTGATATAAATATCTCTTTGCTCATCGGCAAAACTTCTTCTCCCATGAAGTATTCTTGTATTATCAATCATTAAAACATCCCCTTTTTGCCACGAAATTTCCGTGGTTATTTTTTCAGCAATTTCATTCAGTTCAGACACAACCTCATCAGAAATCTCTGAATCATCCTCAAAGTTAAGGATTTTTGGACTTAATTGCTTTGTGGGCAATAGACTATTAATAAACACTTGATACTTTCCACATCTGCTAGGGATAATAGCTGGACAAATGTATTCAAGCATAATCGATTGATCATCATTTACTGTCAGATGCATTTTATTCTTCTGACACATTTCTTCTAGCTTATTCAAATCATCTGTTTGGTATTTTTTCTGCCAGTCTTGTTGAGACATCCGAACAGTAAACTTTAACTTCTTTTTGCTGAACAACTCTTTGGTTGAACTACTAATTTCATTAAAAAATTGTCTGCCATCACATACCGTAGTTTCACCATTTTGTAATGGTGGATTAGCACAGAAAAACCACAGCATAAGTGGGATATTCTGCTGATAATACATTTCTCCGTGCAATTTAATCTCAGACTTAAAATCATTGACGCTTAAAAGAGTCTCATCTCCATTAATTACCCTTCTACTGAATGCACCACCATAATAATTTATAAAATCAGTACTCAAGAGATTGGTAAATTCTTTAAAAATGTCAGTATTAACATCAAATCCTCTAAAAAGTAAGATTCCATTAGATTTAAACAAGCTAATAATTTCTTCTTTGTCTAATTCTAAAATACTGACATGATCGAGATTAATAATCTCTTGAACTATGCTATCTGATATGCTCTGGATCTTGGTATTCATATAACTTCATAAATCTTTGTCGAAACCTCAACACACTGTTGGTGCTAACTACATTATATACTGGCATCTTAATACTCAATCATGTCGTCGTGTTTCATCCATGAGCAATCGCAGGACTAAATTTTGTCAAATTAAAAGTGTTATTACAGTACTAAAATATCTTTTAGAGAACTACCTTACAAAGTTAACCCTAACTTTGTAAGGTAGTTTATGAGACATAAATAAGACTTCAGCCTTGGATACTGATGCCAGATAATTGAAGAAAAGATGACAAAAAAAGTGAAAAATCCAGCATTAAAGTTAGTAACAAGATTGGCATTCAGTTGTATTAGCGTGATGTTCAATACAGGTATAGCTCATCAAATAGCTTTAGCGAAATCAACTAATGTACAAAAGTGCGATATTCTTGCCTATGTAACTGACACAGATCCACAAGGTTTAAATGTGCGGAGTGGTGCAAGTAGAAATAAGACAATTCTAGGGCAAATCCCGATCAACGAAACAGTTCAGGTTATTGGTGCTGCTGGAGATTGGGTACAGATTACTAATGCTAGTGATGGTTTTCAAGGAACTGGATGGGTATTCGTGCCAAAGTTAGGCTTAACAACACAGGGTTACGGTACTAATGGTGTGGATTTATATAGTAGTATCAGTCAAGAAAGCCGAAAATTGAGAATAATTCCTGCTAATACGGCTGTCAAATTACTCGGTTGTCAAGGAGATTGGGCACAGGTGGAATATCAGGGTGTTAAGGGGTGGTTAACAAGGGAAGATCAATGTGGTGCAGCCCTTACTAGTTGTTCTTAGAACCCCACCCCCAAATCCCTCCTCGCAAGCCTATCCATGCTTGCGACTTGGACAGATGCGGCATCTTTTCTATTTTCTCCCTAACGCTGCGCTAACTGAGCGCTGGCTTTCGGTATTCAGACAACTCTCGGCGTCTCTTCTGGAAATATACTTTTTCAGCAACTTACCCACAATCGAAATACCTTGCTCAATCTCCTCTTGCGGAAGGCAGAAAGTCAGACGCATCGCTGGATAACCCTGCTTATCGGGGAAAAATGCCGAACCGCACGCTAGATAGACATTTTGCGCGAAGGCTTCCTTGCGAATTGTCCCAATCGGAAGATCATCTGGTAACTGTACCCAAAGAAATAATCCTCCCGTGGGAACTGTCCAGCGAATCTCTTCAGGAAAGTAACGTTCCAAAGCTTGCAGCATCGTATTACGACTTTGCAGATTATCTGTGCGAAGTCGGCTGAGATGACGGCGGTAATGTCCGGAAGCAAGATATTCGCTAACTATTGTTTGCGAAATACTGGATGTATGCAAGTCATGAAGCAACTTCTGCTCAATAATTGCTTGATAATGCTTACCTGTAACTACCATATAACCGACTCTTAAACCAGGCATTAAAGTTTTAGAAAAGGTGCTTAAGTAAGTCACCAAATTATTTTTATCTAAAGCTTTAATTGGCGCTGGCACTGCATCAAAATTTATTCCTTCATAAGCATTATCTTCCAAAATTGGACACTCATACTTTTCGGCTAATGCTAATAATTGTTGACGATGATTTTGTGTTGTCGTTAATCCGGTTGGATTGTGAAAGGTACTAATGGTATAAATTAATTTCGGGCGGTGACTGTATAGATATTGCTCTAATAAATCTAAATTCATTCCCTCGGCAGTCATGGGAATACCAATAATCTTGGCTCCTAAGTTTTCTAAGATAGAAATTGCGCCATAATATGTGGGAGCTTCCACAATCACCCAATCACCAGGTTGTACATAATAATTCATCGCTAATGACAACCCTTGCTGAGAGCCATTAGTAATAATTAAATCCTCTGGAAAAACCTCTAATCCTTGATGTACTAGCATCTGGGCAATTTGTCTGCACAGAGTTAGTTGTCCTTGAGGCATCTCATGAGGAAAGAAAATATCAGTATCTTCTTGTCTTAGCGCTCGTCTGGCAATGAGGTTGATATCTTTTGGTGGACGAGGATAACCGTAGCCAAAATTAATTATTCCTGGCTCAGTTTGTGCTTGCACCAGTGGAGTATACATTTCATAAAAAGAACACTTTCCTGGTTTTGTAATTATGACATTTTGGGCTGGGGCAAATGTAGATTCTAGGTTGGTAATGTTCAGAGAAACACTGCTGACAAAATATCCTGAACCCTGACGGGCAGAAACAATTCCATCTGCTTCTAAAACGTTATAGGCTTCAATAATAGTGAGTTTGTTAACTTGTAAACTATCTGCTAGAGAACGGATAGAAGGCAGGCGATCGCCATTTTTGAGTGCGCCAGATTTAATCAGACGACTGATGCGATCGCGAATCTGCAAATAAATCGGTTTGTGTGATTGCCGTTCTAACAAAATCTTCATTTTGGCGCACTCGTCAATGACTGAATAATCATCAATACTGGCAATATAAGCTATTTGTACCAACTTTACCTAGTACAGTTGAGAGTTTTTTTACTATACCAGTTGAATCGAAGCTGAACTGTACTAGATCAAATCTGCCAAAACTGTACCTTCTCAGTTTAAAACTCTTACGTGAAAGTAAAAGTAATAGTTCACTATTTATCAGGTGCTTTCACTATGAATAAATTTAATTTTTTGTTAAGTTTACAAAAATATTGGCAACATTTTGTTATCTGGATGGCTAGTGGTTCTGACCTCCAAGTGTGGCACGAATCAGACCGTCGTGGTCACACTTCTTGTTGGCACGCCTACGATCCAATCACAGGACGTTCTGCCTGTTTTGGATCTGAAGAAGAAATGCGAATTTGGATTGATAAGTGTTACTACAGATAGCATTTATTAACCAACAAATATAGGAATCTGTTTTGATTTCTGAACTAATTTGCGTGGGCAGGTAACAGGAAATAGGCAATAGGAAATAGGCAATAGGCAATAGGCAATAAGAAATAGGAAAGAAGGCGTCTTAGTTGTACTGAGTTTTTTCAGAAATCAAATATGAGTACTATTGTAGGCAATACGGTTCGGTTAAGGTAAAAGACGCGATGAATCGCCGTCTCTACAAAAGACCGATTATTGTAGAGACGGCGATTTATCGCGTCTTTGTGATAAATTATCGAATCTTTGTGATCTAAAATTTTCATCAAAAAGCCTTAACTGAACCGTATTGCTATATATCTGTCCCTACCAAAAACCTGTATTATAGACAATTGAAATATTCAGCGTGGTTCTAATTTAGCAACTCGCTCCTCTAATTTGTTGACTTGTTGCTTTAATTCAATCACCAAAGTTGCAAGCCGATCAAACATCCGATCTTGCTGTGATAAATTTCCTCTAGAACCAGTTGGCTGTCGTGGGGTAAGTGTTGTTCTTGGGGATGGAGATTGGCCGGTTCGACCTAGTTGAGACTCTATCTGATTTAACCGCGACTCGACACGATTAAAGTCAGCTTCCAGATTATTGATGCGGGATTCTACTTGCTGCGATGAGGCAGTTTTAGGAAAAAAACTGCCCCAGATAATTGTTACTAAAATCCCGGCGATTACTAGCACCTTGATTTTTTTCATATCAATAGCTGACTTCTGACAACAGCTTAACTAACCAGAGTTTGCTGGTATGCTTTACAGACTAAAAATCTGTGGATATTTCATTTTTTATCTGGTTGTAAGTTAGAAAATAAACTCTGCCAATCGATAGAGTTGACAGTATTTTCTCCCTGTTTAACCTCAAAGGTGACATTACACGCTTTTTCTAGTTTTAGCGCTTGTACACAAAGTTTTGCCGCATCTTCACGGCTGATTTTCCCCTTAATATTATCACCTTGCTCGAATATTAATTCCTTACCTCCTGCGTCTTCAGTTAAAGCACAAGGTCTAATAATCGTATAAGGAATTCCGCTTTCTCTTAAACTATCTTCTCCCTTCAATTTCCAAGTTAAAATTCCTCCCAATTGGTCATTTAACTTCACCGCTGGGGGTTCTTCATCTAAATTAATGCCAGGGCGTCCGGGACGGGTTACACCTGCTGAACTGACGAGGATAAATTGTGGTAAAGTTGTCCCGCCATAAGCTTTAATTGATTCCAACTGAAAAGCAAAACCACCAGCAGTAAATTTGGGATTTAAAGCGCCATCATATTCAAATTTGCTCAACATCAGTTGGAATGAACAAATTCTACTTTGCTCAATTGGCGGCGCATCTTTGACAACTTTTGCCCGAAATACGGGAACCAAATCTGCAAAAGGAATATGAATATCGATCCAGGTATTAGCTACCGTGTCAAAGGAATAGCTGTAGCCAATACCATCCCATTTTGTATCTGTTCGCAGAAAGATTTTATAACGCTGACCGTCACCTTTGACGCGCAATTTCACACCTAGGTAACCAGATAAGTTGAAGGGTGGATCAAAATTCTTAGTTCTGACAGAAGCAAATCCGCCAGAGTTAGCGGTGGAGACATTACCAGCAAATATAGCTGTATTTTCTACTAGTTGAATATTACTGGCACTCACGCCACCCATAACAACATCATCTAACGCTCCCCAGTTATCTTTTAATTCTGCTGATGGCTTGGTGAAATCAAATATTAGTTTTTCGTTTGCTTGGGGTAAATATTTGGCCGCAGCTTGGACTAAGTTTTTGACACCTTGATATTCTACATTTTCTGGGGTGTCACCAACGATTTCTGGTTGGTAAAATTTAACACCTTGATAATATTTGGCTCTATCTGCTGTGTCTCCCTCAACTGGTTGTACGCGCACTGCTGTACAACAAACTACAGCTTGGATATTAGCCATAACTAAAGGAGTTAAAGTTTCTGGTTGAGTAATATCCGCAACTACTAAATCTATATCGTTACCAAGAATTGACCGCGCTTTGTCAATATCTCGTACTAGTGCGCGAACTTTATAACCTTGCTCAAGCG
Organism: Nostoc sp. UIC 10890; assembly: GCF_054786515.1. NCBI lineage: Bacteria > Bacillati > Cyanobacteriota > Cyanophyceae > Nostocales > Nostocaceae > Nostoc > Nostoc sp. UIC 10890. The sequence continues at coordinate 6,411,724 of NZ_JBSGKF010000001.1, read as the reverse complement.
ATCGCAGCACTACTCGTTTACCTACACCACCTGTTGCACCTGCTACTAATATTACACCCACGTTTCTTCCTCCATTGGGTCTATATTGATTATCCTTAGGACGACCTTGGATTAACTGCTGTACCCAGTTAAGGAAAGGAATTACCTCAAAGTAGGTCAGGGTTTCGATAAACCTGCCTAAGTCCCATTGAGAACGATTTTTGTCAGTCATATTTGCGTCCTCATAACTTTCTTAAGTCTAGCCCAATCAGCCGATGAAGAAGTAGTTCAAGTATTATTTATTTTACACTTGATTAAGTACGGTATTGGTATTATTTTTATCGAATGGCTTAACGTGTATAAAAACAACCAAAATCGTAGATGATAATCATCCCTTGGCACTTAAAGCAATTATCCCGGCAATGCAAATTCAAGGGTCTAGTTTTATTAAAAAATGTATTTTATTACTTTTCAGTAAATTCACTGCAACAGTATTTCTCTAGAAAGGTACATAAAAGTATAAGTTAACTTTCAGGGAAATTACGATGAATTTTACAGAGTCTCTTAAAAATGAGCTAATTTCTTCTAGTATGATTGACCAAACTTTAAAGGTAGGTGATATTATTCCTAATTTCATTCTACCTAATTCTTTCGGTCAATCAGTAGAAATAGAAAAACTACTGACTAGTGGGGCTGTAGTTATTTCCTTTTTTCGAGGTTCTTGGTGTCCTTTCTGTAACTTGGAACTAGCAGGACTCCAGCAAGCATTACCTGCAATTCAAACATTAGGAGCATCACTAATTGCTATTTCACCTCAAACTGTTCGCCATACTATCTCAACTATAGAAAAACATGAACTAACTTATGAAGTATTGAGCGATCACAGCAATATGATTGCTCGTCAATTTGGGATTGTGTTTCAAATTCCAGAGTCTCTAAGACATATATTACACGAGAAAGGCCATGTGTTACCTAGATACAATGGAGATGAGTCTTTTGAATTACCTATCCCAGCTACATTTGTAGTTTCTCAAGATGGAAAAATTGTTTATGCTTTTGTTGATCCAGATTATACTAAACGGTTAGACCCAATTGAAATTGTGAGTATTCTACGAAATATTTCTATAGTTAGCAAAAGCTAGAATGTTAATTCTATATTTCCACTATTTTTTCCAATTCTTAGATAATACTCAGCTTTATATAGTAACCCGCTTTGATTTCTGAACGAATTTGCGTAGACAGGCAATAGGCAATAGGCAACAGGGAACAGTCAAGAAGGCTTCTTAGTTGTACTGAGTTTTTTCAGAAATCAAATATGAATCCTATATCAGACTCATATCAGGATTATCTGTCATCATAGTAGTTAGTAGAAATCAGGCAATTTCAAGAAAAATTTTTCAATAGTATGTCTGATTTGATGAATTTTCTTTAAAATTATCACAAAAAAGTTGTCAAAGATATGCAAAATACTACTCTACAAAAAGCGACATTTGGAGCAGGCTGTTTCTGGGGAGTTGAAGCAGCATTTCGTCAACTAAAAGGCGTAACTTCTACGGCTGTTGGTTACAGTGGCGGACACTTTGAGAATCCAACTTATGAAGATGTCTGTAGAGGCAAAACTGGACACGCTGAGGTAGTGGAAGTGGAATATGATCCGGCAATAGTATCTTATGATGAACTGCTAGATGTGTTTTGGAATAAGCACAATCCCACAACATCAAGCTATCAGGAGCCAGATGTTGATTCTCAATATCGGTCAGTTATATTTTTTCACACTACAGAGCAGGAATTGCTAGCAAGAGCTTCCAAGGAACTGCTTGAGAATGGTTTTCGTTACGGCAAAAAGGCAATTGTGACTGAGATTGTACCTGCACCGCAGTTCTACAGAGCAGAAGAATATCATCAACAATATCTGGAGAAGCGTGGACGAGCGTCTTACAGGATAGGCTAATCTTTCACTGGATTGAGGGAATCTTAAAAGCCGAATGTTGCAAATCCCCTTAGAGGTTGTTTTATATAAAAGTGGTTAGCTGTGACTTTCAGCACCTATTGATCCCCCCTAGCCCCCCTTAAAAACTACGGTGTACACACAAGTCGAAAAAAGCTTGATTTTCCATTCATTGTTTTCTTGTTGATCTCGTTCCCATGCAGAGCATGGGAATGCCTGATTTAGAGGCTCTGCCTCTAGTCAGATATTGAGTCAGAGACTCAATGAATGCATTCCCAGTCTCCGACTGGGAACGAGGAAATGCTTATCAAGCTGGGTTTTTAGGACTTGTGTGTACACCGTAGCTTTTTAAGGGGGGAAACTTCTTAAAGTCCCCCTTTTTAAGGGGGATTTAGGGGGATCTAAAACTTCTCGCTACCAACAACAGGACTTTTAAAACAACCTCTTAGAGGTTGTTTTAAAAGTGTTTCGCTGTGACTTTAGGCACTTTTAGATCCCCCCTAACCCACGCCAGTCGCTCCACTTGGGGAAACCGCAGACGCTCGCAGACTCGCTAACGCTGCGTTATCGCCCTTGGCGTCTCCCCTTGGGAGAAAACCTACATATAAAGCAATTTTGCGTAAGTCATTCATTACTAACATAGCGATCGCTCGGATGACGTACTATGTAATTTAGTATCGCTACCAAAGCAGTAAAGCAGGCAAAATATAGCTTCCGGGCAACAATGCAAAAACTCCTTTTTCATGATAAAGAAAGATTTAAAGCACAGGCCCTATTCCTTGGTAAAGGTATTAACTTACAGACCCTAGATAATTACGTTTCCTTGGCGAGTATGCCACTAATGGTTAGAGCAGGTGAAGCAGGCTACGCAGTATTGCTGGCCTATGGTGTGGTTGTCCTGTTTAACCTTGAGCCTGTAGAAAAAGTAGCCTTTTTGAGCAAACTATCCTCTCAAATTAGTGGTTCTTTTGCCAATCCGGAAACAGAAGAGGTGGAAGTTCAACTCAGTATTACGGACAGTGAACGAGCTAAGGAAGGAAAAATTTTACTGCATGAATTGAGTATAGAACGCTTGCAGATAGTGGCTGATATTCTCGCCAAGAGTGTTGTGCTGTCTCACTATGAAACCAGCCTAGCGACTGTATTCGATCAAATTGAACCGTTTGCAGCTAGTCTCCAGCGTGAAAACAGAAGTAGACACCAGAGCCGGGAATTACTGCGTCAACTAGGGACTACCTTATTAGTTCAACATAAAATTGTCGGTCAAGTAGAGATTATCGATAAGCCGGAGTTGCTCTGGGAATCCCCACAGCTAGAAAACTTATATCTGCGCTTGGAAGATGAATACGAAATCCGTGAGCGTCACCACGCCCTGGAACGTAAACTAGATTTAATTGCTCAAACTGCCCAAACAGTGCTGGAGTTTATGCAGCATAGCAGTAGTCAGCGTGTAGAGTGGTATGTCGTGATTCTGATTGTGGTAGAAATTCTACTGTCACTGTACGACATCATTTTCAAAGGCTAAATTTAGGGTTGTGATACCAATTCGCAATTCGCAATGGGCTAACGCTCCGCTCCGCTAACGCAATTCGCAATTAAAAAACTTAGATACAGCGTTAGGGGAAGTCCCTCATGTAAAGGTCACACATGAAATACACATAACCAGACTTATGGTCTACATCCCCGTTAGGGGAAGTGGTTATGTAAAGTATGAACGGTTTAATAACACCGCAATTTGCGGCACAATGTTCGTTTACATCCCCGTTAGGGGAAGTGGTTATGTAAAGTTGCTTTGAAACACTTGGTGTGGAAAAGCACGTAAAGTTTACATCCCCGTTAGGGGAAGTGGTTATGTAAAGCTCTACTCAACTATGGAGTTGGTGGGGCAGCAATATTGTTTACATCCCCGTTAGGGGAAGTGGTTATGTAAAGATTTTGAGGAAAAGTCAATGAATTCGACAATTGTTTTGTTTAGCTAATCGTCACTTAAGTTGCATAATAAGAAGATGAAGCCGTTTAAAAGCGACGATGCCGCCCCCAGCCAAGAACTTTTTAACGCCAGAACAAGTTAGCTCCTTACAGCAAGCTCTAAAAGAGAGCGACAAACCACACGTCAGGGAAAGAATTTTAATTATTCTGCTACAGAATGATGGGAAACCGCAACATGAAATTGCTAAATTTTTAGGCTGTTCGCACAGAACAGTGGCATATTGGTGTATGCATGGTGATCCAGATGAGCTAGAAACTCTACATAATAAAAGAGAGTATGAACATTATCGAAAAGCGACTCCTGAATATATTGAACTGTTATTAAAAACTGTTGACCAAGAACCATCAGATTTAGGCTACGACTTCGGCAGATGGACGGCAGAAAGATTAGCCACATATTTAACAAAAGAAACAGGAATTGATTTAAGTAGCTCTCAGGTTAGGAGGATATTAAAGAGAAAAAAGTATAGTTATATCTGGGCTAAATATGACCTAGAAGATAAACAAAATCCTATTGAAAGAGCGAAGTTTAAAGAGAAACTTACTCAATATTTATCAATAGCGCGAGAGCAACCAGAGCGTTTACAGGTATGGTTTTGGGACGAGAGCGGTTTTAGTTTACGCGTGATTCGTCGCAAGGGTTGGGGTAAAAAAGGAAAACGCAAGAATGTTCCAGGTCAACGGCGTTGTGGTCGAGTAAATGTAATGGGGGCAATCAGAGAACTAGACCGAAAACGAGTATGCTTTTTTGTTAAAAAAGGGAACGCAGATATTTTTTATGAGCAATTACAACAATTAAATGAATTAATTAAGCAAGAATGGGTAAGCAAAGGAAACCTTGGTGAGGATTTTGCGAAATATGGGCCAAAGATTATTTTAATTTTAGATAATGCTAGTTTTCATAAACGCAAAGATGTTCTAGCTAAAATATCTGAAGAATTCCCAAATTTTGTTCTAGAGTTCTTGCCCGCTTACAGCCCTGATTACAACATTATCGAGTTAGTCTGGCATTCATGTAAAGAATATATTGCTCATCGGTTATTTAAATCAGTAGATGAATTAAAATCACTGCTAGATAAGCTGTTGAATCAAGGCGAGTTAGTGATTAGGTGGCATCGGAATATAAAACATAAAGGTAATTTCAGCTATGTTGCAGCTTAAATGCTGATTAGCTTTACATCCCCGTTAGGGGAAGTGGTTATGTAAAGGTTTGCTTGTTGCAGCAGGAGGGGTAATAGTTTTTAGTTTACATCCCCGTTAGGGGAAGTGGTTATGTAAAGATTGAAATGTTCAACTTGCTTTCAAAGCTAGGAATTGTTTACATCCCCGTTAGGGGAAGTGGTTATGTAAAGGATTGCATTTTCAGGATTAGCTGGAGTAGGAGCTGTCACGTTTACATCCCCGTTAGGGGAAGTGGTTATGTAAAGGTTACGCATGGAATGCGCGTGTCAAGAACAGAGTTTACATCCCCGTTAGGGGAAGTGGTTATGTAAAGAGTTACCTTTTGGAAACCTTACTGGGAGAGGGTTTCAGATACCCCAATCGACACACCTCTTGAAAAGTACAAAAAATTTTTAAAAAAGTATCAATTTTGCAGTCTGAAAAGCTTACTGCGTAAGGCATCGACACACCTCAACGGAATTATGCGGTTTTCAAGGTTCGGGCGAGGTGTGTAGATGAGCATCAACACATTCTAAAAAAGGTATAGCACGTTACCTATGATTGTCAAGTATTAGGTTATAAGAAGAATTCAGAACTCAGGAGTCAGAATTCAGTATTTAGTATTCAGTATGAATTCTGTACGAGTGGGTGACGAATATTGGTTAAAACCGTACAACTCTTAGAGACGCTACCGCGAACGTCCCGCTAGGCTAACGCCCGAAGTCAAGCGAAAAAAATTAAAATATTCTCACCTTAAAACTCTATCCCTTTATGGGCAGAGTGTTCACCAATTCTGAATTCTGAATTCTGAATTCTGACTCCTGTTTTATTTTTGCCCTACCTCGCCAAGTGCAGTTAGTTGTACGCGCAAAATTCCTTGAATTACCTGTTGGACAGCTTCTTTACTCAAACTGCCATCTACCCGTACAATTCGTGAGGGATGGGATGCTGCTAAATGTGCGTATCCTTGCTGAACGCGACGATGAAAAGCGATTGTCTCTTGTTCAATGCGGTCTAATCCTAGTTGGTCTGAGAGTTTGCGGGACAGTCCAACTTCGACATCGACATCTAGCCAAATAGTTAGGTCACTTTCTAAACCAGCAGTAGCAATATGGTTAAGCTGATTGATTAAACTCATATTCAGACCGCGACCATATCCTTGGTAGGCAATGGTAGAGTCAGTGTAGCGATCGCATAAAATATATTTCCCAGCTTGCAGTTGCGGTTTAAGTTCTTGTTCAACGTGTTGCGATCGGTCAGCAGCATACAATAAGAGTTCTGTCACCTCTGCAACTGGTTTATCTTCTGACTTTTCTAGTAGCAAGCGGCGAAGATGTACACCTAACTCTGTTCCCCCTGGTTCGCGAGTTACCAGCACAGAAACACCGAGACTTTCCAACCACTCAGAACAAAGCTGCATTTGGCTGGTTTTGCCACAGCCTTCCACCCCTTCAAATACAATTAATTTCCCACCCATGCTTTTTTGTTCGCTGCTATAAACTGATTCGCTGACGTTTGATCAAGAATAGCGCGAAGTAAAAAATCTTAGATTGCGATCGCGATCGCAATCTAAGATTTAATGGCACTCAGATAAGCCCAAAGTCTTGTATTTCCTCGTTCCCAGCCTGGAGGCTAGGCTAACTTTTCACGTTATGTGGAAAAGGTAACGATTAACCTAACCCCCTAACCCCCTTCCCGCATCGGGAAGGGGGAAATTCAAAGTCTCTCTCCTAGAAGGAGAGAGATTTAGAGAGAGGTTTTCTAGATGCCGTGAAAAGTCAGGGAGGCTAGGAACCAGCCAGATAAAACCAAAACACTTGTAGAGACGGCGATTTATCGCGTCTCTATGATTGAGTCACTAAAATTTGCTGGAACTTAAACGGTACAGTATCTCGCCAGCTTTCGGTACAACCAATATACCTTCATCCTCTCGATTAGCCCATTCTGCTAGTCTAATAGTATCCGGGTCACGATAGCTCAAGTTATGAGCAGCACAGCGTTCAGCAGAAATGCCAGTAGCTAAAGTGACACGAATCCGTGCTTGTTCCCCTTCTGTCGGATCAAAAGTACCCATCCCTTTTAAATGAGTACTATGAGCCAGCACTCCAGCAGGATACTCTTGGAATTTATGCCACTGTTTGAGAAAGTAATCCCGCACATGATAGCCAACTTGAGATAAAATTTCGCCGTGTGTATAGCTAAATTCGGTAATGTGAGGAGCATATATAATGACCTCACCTCCATCAGCTACTACTGGCTCTAGTTTGTACATTCCTTTAGCTGCTGTCCAAATGTCATCGTACATTTGGGGCATGACTGAAAGCACTTGTTTAAAAGGCTGATCTACATATTTAATATGCAGTTTAGCTGATAATTGTGCAGCAGCTTCCCAGGCTGACTCTGGTTGATCTATATAAAGTCCAGCTAGCTGATTTGTTTTCGGTGCGACCACCATCGCCAAACAAAGCTTTGGGGTAGAAATCAGGCTAGCGGCTCGGTTAATCAAACGCCGGACTGGTGTTATTCCGAGTGTACCAATAATTTCGTAACAAGTGATTAAAGCACCTAACCAGTGTGAGAGATTAATTACTTCCTGACCACCAATACCGGGAAAAAAATATTTATTTCCACCAGAGAAACCGACAACTTCGTGGGGAAAAACTGGGCCGCAAATCATGATTAAATCGTATTCGGTGACAAGCTTATTAACACGCACATCAACTTCTTGATGCAGCATTCCACTACTAATTTCTGCTATCTCATCTGCCGAAATTACTCCACAAGAAATAAAGGTATCTGGCTCATTCCAAAGATGGTTAAATATGCGAACTTTTTTAAAAGTTGTCTCTCGCTCCTCCGGTGTCACTCCCACCAAGTGATTAATCTGTTCTTCACTCATAGGATTATGTGTACCCAGAGCAATTAAAAAATCCAGAGCCGCTACTCTTTTACCCAACTCCTGATGCAGCAATCGAAACATTTGCGGGATGGGAGCAGTGCGGGTACTATCTGGAATTAACACTAAGATGCGCTGTCCATCTAACTTAGGGTCTTTTAAAGCTTGATGAATTAGCGCAGAAAGTTGCTCATCTGAAAGTGTGCCGTTATTTACAGCCAGTGAATACATTATTAAACTCCACTGTAGATACTAAATCCACCATCTACTGGCACAACTACCCCGTTAACGAAACTAGAGCCTGAACTACATAACCAGATCAAAGTGCTGAGTAATTCATCTGGTTTTCCGAAACGTCCGGCGGGGGTATGCTCAATGATTTTTTGCCCGCGAACGGTCAAACTACCATCAGAATTTAAGAGTAAATCTCGATTTTGTTCGCCAATAAAGAAACCTGGTGCGATCGCATTTACTCGCATTCCATCACCATACTTTTGGGCGAGTTCTACCGCTAACCAGCGAGTAAAGTTATCTATCCCGGCTTTAGCGGCTGAGTAACCAACCACCCGACTAATCACTCGGATAGCAGACATAGAAGAAATATTGACAATACAACCGTGGGGCTGATTTTTTTCCACCATTGCTTGACCAAAAACCTGACAAGGTAGTAGAGTGCCAAGTAAGTTGAGGCTAACTACTTCCTCAAAGGCTGGATGTGGCATATCAAAAATAGTCGCATCAGGGGTAATTGTGGCAGCCGGAATATTCCCGCCAGCCATGTTTACCAAGATATCTATTTCACCCCAACACTGTATAATATAATCCCTGGCAATTTCTAATTGGGAGCGATCGCTAACATCTGCCACCACAGCGATACTTTCTCCACCATTAGCAGTAATCTCAGCCACCACAGCCCCCGCCCGTGCTTCATTACGACCCAAAACCACAACTCGCGCTCCCGCCAGAGCCAAACCCTTTGCCATAGCCCCACCAAGCACACCAGAACCACCAGTAACTACCGCTACCTGCTCCTTCAAACTAAAAAGTTTACTTAAAATCAAAATGATTCCCCCACTTAGTAAAACTCTCTGCGTACCTCCGCGCTTCCCTCCGCGCTCCTCTGCGTTTAAATTCCCCCTCAATTCCCCTCAAACTTATAAGCAACCTTAGCGAGGTCATAAGCCAAAGCACGAGCCATACCATACCCCTCCTCCTCCTCAACCAATCCCCGCGCAACCAATCCAGCCAACCAATTACAAGCTACCCGCCGCCAGACATTATGACGAGCCGGAATTGAAACGAAAGCCCGTGTATCATCATTAAATCCAGCAGTATTATAAATTCCAGCAGTTTCCATTACCTGATTGAAATAACGCTCCATACCATTTACGCTGTCGTGAAACCACCAAGGCGGCCCCAGCAATACAGTAGGATAATGACCAGCTAACGGAGCCATCTCACGGCTATAAGTGCTTTCATCCATACCAAAAATGATTAAATGGAAGCGCGGATCATTACCGTAAGCTGACAACAACGGACGCAGATTTTGAGTCCATTCTATTTTTACGGGAATATCAGCGCCTTTATCAGATCCAAATCTCTCAAATAAAGTCGGGTTATGGTTACGCATCACACCACAATGCATTTGCATCACCAAGCCATCTTCCACACTCATCCGCGCCATTTCCATGAAGATATGACCGGTAAAATTTTCTACATCACCTGGATTCAGCTTGTCGGCTAATGCTCTCGCAAAGATAGCTTCAGCTTCTTGGTCAGAAAGGCGTGTGGTATAAGGTGTAGCTGCACCTTGATCGGTAGCTGTCGCACCCATTTTTTTAAAGAAAGCTCGACGTTCTTCGAGAGCTTGCACAAAAGTGGCGTAAGTATTAATTTCTCTACCGATACTGCTTTCCAATTTAGTAAGATTTTCCCGCCAACCAGGAGCATCTAGGTTAACTACTGCATCTGGGCGAAAAGTTGGTCTAATTTGAGTGAAACCTTCTTCGTGGAGCGATCGCTGATTCTCTAGGTTATCACTGGCGGCGTCGGTAGTACAAAGCACTTCGATGTTAAAGCGTTTGAATAAAGCACGAGGGGAAAATTTAGATGAAGCTAACAAACCTTCTAGATAATCATAGATATGTCCAGCATTGTGAGAATTTAAAGGTTCATCTACACCAAAGACGTTAGTTAGTTCCTCTTTCAGCCACAACCCAGAGGGAGTACCCTGGAATAGATAAAAATGGTCTGCGAACAATTGCCAGATTTTGCGGTGGTTGGTTTCTACTGGTGAACCATCATTAGTATGTATACCCAAAGCTTGCAGAGGTACACCCCGACTGTAGAGCATCCGCAAAAGGTAGTGGTCAGGAATAATCAGTAATTCCGTCGGTGAACCAAAACGGGCTGCGGGATTAGCTAACAAAGCTGGATCTACGTGTCCATGTGGGCAAACTAGAGGTAACGCAGATATACTGTCAAAAAATTGATGTGCAAGTCGTCTTTGAACTGGTTCTGGAGAAAAACAGCGATCAGGAGATAAACTCGGTTTTTTAGTTAACATACTTTTTATTTGGTTAAAAGTTTCAAATAAATTGTCTTCAATCTTAAATTGTTAATAATGCTGCACTACTACCACGCTCTACTAAAAAAGGAGATAAAACGCGGTTTTCTACAGTTTTTTCTTCTAATAAATCGAGTAACATTTGCATAGCATAGCCACCAATTTCTAACATTGGCTGGCTAACTGTGGTCAGTGCTGGTGTAACATAACAGCCTAGAGCAATACCATCAAATCCGACGAGACTTAAATTTCGCGGTACTAAAATACCTAATTCTTGACAAGCTAACAGAGCGCCAATCGCCACCATATCGTTGTAACAAAATATGCCTGTAACTTCCGCAGATAATAGTTTAGACAGCATATTTTTTCCGGTGTTCACATCGCTGGTTCTGGTATCGTATTCATCACTAATTGAAACCCAATCTGTATTTGGTGGAATACCAGCTTCCGCAAGGGCCATTTGATACCCTTCTAGGCGCTGCTGGTTCGACCTGCTGCGATCGCCTACCCCAAGATAACCAATAGCGGTGTGTCCCAAACTTATTAGATGCTCTGTGGCTAATTTAGCACCTAAGCGATCGTCTATTGCTACTGAGTGTAATATTTCGGATTGATCTTCGGTCTGACTATTAATCAGAACTGTTGGCACAGCAATTTGCGTAAGTTGTTTGATATGCTGCTTACTAATTCGTGAATCAGCTACTAAGATCCCATCCACTCTCCGGCGATGAAAAGTATCAATAGCTGCCATTTCCTGCTCAAAATCTCGGTGTGAAGCACTCAACAAAACACTCAAACCTGCTGGTCTGGCTATCTTCTCGATTCCCTCTACTACCTCAGCAAAAAAAGGATCTGCGATTGAAGTTACTACTACACCAATAGTATTTGTACGCTTATTTTGTAAACTTTGAGCAATAGCATTTGGCACATAGCTCATCTCCTGCGCCAGTCGCTTAATTTCTTCTCGCACTTTTGGGCTAATTAGAGCGTTATCTCGCAAAGCGCGTGAAACTGTAGAATGAGAAACCCCTGCTCTGCGGGCAATATCTTCAATTGAAATTCTTCGTTTATTCATTTTTTATCTTAGTAATTAACTATTGCACACGTGTGCATTTGTATGTATTATAGAAAATAATCGTTATTTGTCAAGAGATTTATACAACTCACATTTTGCATAAAAAGGAGTTAGAAGTCCTGACTTTTACCTCCACCCATAACTACAACTACGAATTAGGAATTACGAATTAGCTTAACTTTTCTTAATAAAAAGATGATTCAGCAGTCAATGATTATTATCGTCATGGGTGTATCTGGTTCCGGCAAAACTACCATCGGAAAACTGTTAGCAGATTCGTTAGAATGGGAGTTTAGCGACGCGGATACTTTCCACTCGCCAGAAAATGTTGAGAAAATGCGATGTGGTATCCCCCTGAGTGAAGCAGACAGAATGCCTTGGTTACAAGATTTGCAAACAGCTATTAAACACTGGCTGCAAGAAAATAAAAGTGTGGTGCTGGCGTGTTCGGCTTTAAAAGATAGCTATCGGCAATTTTTGCTACTGGATAGCGATCGCATTAAGCTAGTTTACCTGAAAGGATCTTATGAGTTAATTCAAGCACGGTTACAAGAGCGTAGCAATCATTACATGAATGAAAAACTCCTCGGTAGTCAGTTCAATACTCTTGAAGAACCGTTAGATACCATATCTATGGATATTGCACAGCCACCGCAGATAATTGTCCAAAACATTAGAACAGCTTTGGAAATTTAGGTTATTGATGACAACCGTAATATTAAGATTAATCACGTCTCTACGAAAACACGAACTTTTGGCAACTAAATTACATCAGATGTAAGTCTAAATAAATTATAAAAGCAACCACATAAATTGGAGTGGTAGGAGAAAACTAGTGTTTCTAAGATTAGCGCAACAACATCAACAATTCGTCCAAGACTTGGTAATGAACCTGCAAGCCTTGACAATTATACTTGAGCGACGTGGTTATACTGCCTCTTGTTATACATGCGGCGACCAAATGAAGAGTGCTTCATTTATAGTTAGCCTCAGAGAAAAACACCTAATTCGGTTTTTAGTCTCTGATTACGGGATTACTTGGATGGAATTGTGGGACGATCGCGAATTAATGAAGTTAGAGGGTGCAGAAGCAATAAATCAGCTAGAAGAGTTGGCTAATCTTGTTAAGTATTCTACTGCTGTGCAATTAGCAATTTGATACCCCCTAGCTGAGTCCGACAACAAAAAAACATAAATATAGGTTTTGCACAGGTGTGTAATACAAAAGATTAGCTTATATTAGTCAATTCATACACAAGTGTGCAAAAAGCAAAAGTACGATTTTTCTTCGGAACCCAAAAGATCGAAGAAAAGCGGGTGAAGTAAATCATCATAGCTGTAAAAATACGAAATGAAACTTAACACCCGCTTTTGCACACGTGTGCAAAAATAAAAAATAAGTTTAAAACAGGCTTTGCACACCTGTGCATAAGGGAGCGCAAAAGTACCATTTAACAAATCAATATCGACAAGTAGGAAGATATGTCTCAAACTCTAAATAATGTGATTGCTCAAGCTCAAAACAATCCCTTATATTCTCTAGAAGAATGGGAAGAAGACTTACTTAATCGCTATCCCGATCCAGAAAGCATAGTTAAAGAAGGTAAAACAACTGAAGAGTACAGAAATTACGAAACGACTATTAGAGATACGGTAAAAGAGTTTTATCGATTAAACCATATTAATCAAACATACGATTTTGTACTTCAAAAAGAAAAAGAATTTTTAAAGTTTGACAAGAAAGAAATGTCTGTTTGGGATGCAGTCGAATTTTTGAATCAATTGGTTGATGATTCCGATCCTGATACAGACATGGATCAATTACAACATTTATTGCAAACATCAGAAGCTATTCGCGCTGATGGTCATCCTGATTGGATGGTACTTACCGGCTTCTTTCACGATATGGGGAAGGTACTTTGTCTATTTGGTGAGCCTCAATGGGCTACTGTAGGCGATACTTATCCTGTAGGTTGTGCATTTTCTGATAAAATTGTTTTCTCAGAATTTTTCAAAGAAAATCCTGATTATAATAACCCCGATTACAACACTAAATATGGAATTTATGAGCCAAAGTGTGGATTGAGTAATGTACATATTTCATGGGGGCATGATGAGTATTTTTATCAGATGATGAAAAACTATTTGCCCGAACCTGCATTGTATATGCTTCGCTATCACTCATTTTATCCTCAACATCGTGAAAATGCGTATGAACATTTGATGGATAAACACGATCAAGAAATGTTTAAATGGGTGAAGTTATTCAATCCATACGATTTGTATTCCAAAAACCCTATTCCTCCTGATTGGCAGAAATTAAAACCATACTATGAAGACTTAGTTGCTAAATATTTGCCTGCAACATTAAAGTTTTAAACTGCTTGAAAAAGAATTCAGAATCCTTGAACAATGAAGGGATAGAGCAATAACAAAATATTACATCTGTAAGAGAATAAAACAGATATGTAAATTTTATTTATCCCTAATTAGGTTTAAAAGTATTATATTGTTTACTCCTTTATTGCCTTTAAGTCATGGACGAGCAATAACAAATAAATACTCTTGACAAGCAGATTTGAGTCAACTTAGAAAACTTAACTAAAGGATGTTTACATTTCTCAAAACATAGCATTCACAATCCAAGAGTTCTCTACTATAACAGTATCTTTTCTGAAGGAGTTTGATTGAGAAATGTTAACGTTTTTAACATTAGCCAAAATATTGAATCGGCTGATTTATGCGAAGGCTTTTAAATGAATAACTTGGGTTATATCGAAAGATTTAAAAATCTTTTAAATTTGTAAAGTTCGGTAAACAAAATTAATTTTTGCACTGGAGCGAGATAAAATAAAAAAGTCAAAACCAATAAAGATTTACAAGTTTAATAAAATCAGTTTTTAGAAGTTTCACTTAAAAGCTGTTTTCAGGTTACGCACTAATACCGAAGTAATTTCACCAAAAAATAATGTGATTATTTGAAGTAGTGTAATGTTCAATGATTTTGCTTTAAAAACAAAACATCTAGTCTCGTGAAACTAATAGCACTAACTGCAATTGCGTCAAAGCAGAAGACCTTTGGAGTTGAAATTCCAAAAGCTAGTAGTATTACTAAGTTAGGTCTAAAATTTCAGACCTAGTTCATATTTTGATGAATGTGCAGATTTATATTCTGCTGATCTTTCTCAAATTTAAATCCGTTGTTAGAAATAAATATGAAAAGAATTTCGCTCATAGTTGGCATATTAGGTTTTGCGGTTGTTGGTTGCACGAATGGCGCTCAAAATGGCAACGCTGCAACTAATACTACTAACACTGCTACCAATATAAGTGCAGAGAGTCTTGGTACTCCCAATAGAAAATTGCAAACAATCGGCGTTGCGTTGGGTGACTTGGGTAATCCCTTCTATAATGCAGTGCAGAAGGGGGCTGAGACAGAAGCCCAGAAACTTGGGGGTAATATCAGAGTTAATGCGGTTTCCAGTGGCTTTGACTTGAACCAACAAAGCAACCAAATCGAAAATTTCACGGCTGCGAATACTGACCTAATTATCCTCAGCGCTGTTGACAAAAAAGGAGTTAAACCAGTTATTGATCAAGCAAGGCTTGCAGGTAGGGTTGTGATTGCAGTAGATTCAGCCGTTGATGCAGATGTGGATGCAATGATTAGCTCCAACAATACCCAAGCTGGAGAAGTTGCTTGCCAATATATTGCTGATCGCCTCAAAGGTCAAGGTAGTGTAGTCATCCTCAACGGAACTCCGATGGACTCAATCAATCAGCGAGTCAGTGGCTGTGAGAAGTCATTATCCAAATATCCTGATATCAAACTCATCTCTAAAGACCAAAACGCCGAAGGGACAAGGGATGGAGGGCTAAGAGTTATGAGCGATGTGCTTACAACCTTTCCCAAAATTGATGCCGTTTTTGCTACTAACGACCAAAGTGGTGTCGGCGCAGATTTAGCAGCTAGACAAGCAAGACGTAAAGAATTTTTTATTGTTGGGGTTGATGGATCACCAGATGCAACCAAAGCAATGGAAGATAAAGATGGTTTATTTGCTGCAACTGCGGCTCAAAATCCCGCAGGGATGGCTCAAAAAGCGGTTCAGATTGGCAACGATATCATTCAGGGTAAAAAACCTGAGTCATCTGAGATTCTAATTCCAGTCAAGTTGGTTACTAGAGAGAACCTCAGCAGCTATCAAGGCTGGTAATTTATAATTCGTAATTCGTAATTCGTAATTCGTAATTATAAAACACAGAAAAAGGCTTGATACAGGAGGGTTAAAACATTTTACCCTGTTCTTTTAATACATCGTTTTCAAATTTGTGTGAGTAAGAATGACTTGTAGGAGATATATGAATGTGAAAAAGATTGCGTTCACCTCTGGTGTTACGCGAAGCGTAATCGCAGCTAGTCTACTAGGTATCATCAGTGGCAGTCTTATAGGCTGTACAAATAGTTCTCCCGATGACAACACAGCTACTAACACTGATACTAAATCGGCTACGAATATTAGTGCAGAAACTAAAACCGCCACTGGGAATAGAAAGTTGCGATCGGTTGCCTTCACCGTTGGCGATCTAAGTAATCCTTTCTTCGTTGTTATGGGACAAGCAGTTGAGGCAGAAGCTAAGAGAATTGGCGGAAAAGATGTCAATGTTATTATAGCTTCCAGTGCCTATGACCTCAACCAACAAGCCAACCAAATTGAAAATTTTACTGCTGCGAATACTGATATCATTGTTTTGAATGCTGCTGATAAAAGTGGAATTAAGCCGATAGTTGAAAGAGCAAAAAAAGCAGGTGAAATTGTTATTGCCGTAGACACAGGTGCAGAGGGAGGCGTGGATGCCACCATCACAACTAATAATGTCCAAGCTGGAGAAGTTAGTTGCAAATATATTGCTGACCGCCTTAAAGGTAAAGGCAATGTAGTAATAGTTAACGGGCCACCAGTGGACTCAGTAATTCAGCGAGTTAGTGGCTGCGAAAATGTATTATCCAAATATCCCAATATCAAAATCCTCTCTAAAAACCAGAATGCAGATGGTAGCCGAGATGGAGGACTGAGAGTTATGACTGATTTGCTCACAACCTTTCCGAAGATTGATGCTGTTTTTGCCATTAACGATCCGAGTGGACTTGGCGCAGAACTAGCGGCTAACCAAGCACAACGTAAAGATTTCTTTATTGTAGGGGTTGATGGTGCGCCAGAAGCAATAACTGCGATCGCCAATAAAAATGGTTTATATGCAGCAACTGCTACTCAAAATCCGCGAGGGATGGCCCAAAAAGCAGTTCAAGTTGGGAATGACATTTTAAATGGTAAGAAACCTGCTAATCCAACCATTCTGATTCCAGTTAAGTTAATCACAAAAGATAACGTCAGCACAGAAAAAGGCTGGGAGTAATAAAAATTGTGAATTTGCAATTGAAAATTATGTCTTTTGATATAACTCCTTTGGCGAATTTGTAAAGTTTTTGCACACACCTAGAATGTCCGACAGTTTTCATTTAAATTAATACCAAACCTCATCTTTATGCCTGTCTTTTATTTAATAGAAAAATGGGTTTAGAAAGAGGTTAAAACTCTGCTGCACCGAATCGAGAACCGCTATGTATGTGCATCAGCGGAAAGTCTGAGTGTGCATTTATAGCACTTAGACTTTCCCAACAATCTTTATAAACTAACGTTAACAACAAAGGATGAAAATATCTCTTTTCCACTCCTAGTCAGCTTTTAGAACATGATTTTGCGATCAATCAAATATGAATTTATTAATTTCTAATTGAGGTTCGCGAATTTTAAATTTTTTTACAGGTTTTGCTCATGACCACCAATATTGAAACCTCACGTTCTGATACACCAACTAGCACCCCAGTGTTAGAAATGCAAGGGATTACAAAACGATTTCATGGTGTATCTGCGCTCCAGAATGTTAATCTCACCATTTATCCCGGAGAAGTTCACGCCCTGATGGGTGAAAACGGAGCAGGTAAAAGCACATTGATGAAAATCCTGGCTGGGGCTTACATTGCCGATGAAGGAGAAATTCGCATCAATGGTCAACCCCTGAAAATTACCGATCCGGCGACAGCACGCAAGGCGGGTATTAACCTCATTTATCAAGAACTGAACGTTGCACCGAATTTAACCGTTACCGAAAATATGTTTATGGGTAGCGAGTTGCGGCGAGGTCAGCTTTTAGACCGCAAAGCGATGCAACTGGAAGCAGAGGAAGTGTTGGAAAGCCTTGGAGCTAATTTTACCGGGCAGACTATAGTTGGTACTTTGTCCATTGCCGAACAGCAGCAAGTGGAAATTGCCAGGGCGCTGAAAGATAAAAGCCGCGTTTTGGTGATGGATGAACCAACAGCAGCCCTATCTGACCGCGAGAGCGACCATTTATTTGAGGTAATTCGCAAACTACGGCGTGATGGCATTGCCATTATTTACATCAGCCATCGCATGGAAGAAATTTATGCCTTAGCTGACCGAATTAGTGTGTTGCGTGATGGTCAATATATTGGCAGTCTGACACGCAGTGAAATTTCTCCCCAGCGATTAGTGCAGATGATGGTCGGTCGCTCCATGCAAGACTTTTACGAACATCAACGGCAAATGCATCCTGGCCCAGTGGTGCTGTCAGTCAGAAATATGAGCGACGCCCGCAAGAAGATTGAGCCGGCTAGTTTTGAACTTCATGCTGGAGAAATACTGGGTTTAGCGGGGTTGGTTGGCGCAGGACGTACAGAACTATCCCGGCTGATTTTTGGTGCTGACCGCAAAGCCAGTGGTGAAGTATTCTTGAATGGCAAAAAACTGGAAATTAATAGCCCCAGTGATGCGATCGCGGCGGGAATTGGCTACGTCCCAGAAGACCGCAAAGACCAAGGTTTATTTCTGGAGATGAGCGCCCGCAAGAATATTGCCATCAACACACTCAAGCAGGATGCAAAGGCTGGAATTGTTAACTGGCCTTCAGTGAATCGCCTGTCAACAGACGCAGTGGAAAACTTTAATATCCGCCTAGCCAATTTGGAAATTAGAGCATTGGATCTTTCTGGTGGTAATCAACAGAAGCTACTGTTAGCGCGTTGGTTAGCCATTAAACCGAGAGTGTTGATGTTAGATGAGCCAACACGCGGCGTAGATATCGGTGCTAAAAGTGAAATTTACCGAATTATGAGCGAATTAGCAGCACAAGGTGTTGCTATTTTAATGGTTTCCAGCGAACTAGCGGAGATTGTCGGCATGAGCGATCGCGTCTTGGTGATGCGAGAAGGACAGCTCGTAGGTGAACTGGATGGCAGTCTTGGCAAAGAAATCACCCAAGAAAAGATTATGCACTACGCAACTGGAGCATCGGAGGTATTAGCATCATGAGTCAAACAGTCAGACCACCTATTAATAAATCAGCCAATAATTCCGCAGCTCGCAACCGGAAATCAATCAGCACTCTGTTAGAAGTTGCGGGTATTCTGCCAATCCTAGTAATTATCTGCATCTTATTTGCATTCCTTTCTCCCAACTTCCTCACCGGCGGTAACATCATTAATATCTTGCGTCAGTCATCAATTAATATTGTGCTGGCGACAGGAATGACCTTTGTAATTCTCACCGGCGGTATTGACCTTTCGGTTGGGTCAATATTGGCTGTTTCTGCGGTAGTTGCCCTGCTGGTATCGCTACTACCGGCTTTAAGTTGGGCGGCTGTACCTGCTGCGTTGTTGGCAGGATTGCTCTTAGGCTTACTCAACGGCGCTCTCATCACCTTTTTGGATGTGCCACCTTTTATTGTCACCTTGGGTTCACTTACAGCCTTGCGGGGTGTGGGTTTCTTGATTGCCAAGGGGACAACGTTAATTAACCGGGACATAAATTTTGCTTGGGTGGGTAATAGTTATGTCGGCCCCCTGCCGTGGCTAGTGATAATTGCGTTACTGACTGTGATAGCTAGCTGGTTTATCCTGCGGCAAACTGTTTTAGGAGTGCAGATATATGCCGTTGGTGGTAACGAGCGGGCAGCCAGATTAACAGGGATTAAAGTTAATCGGGTGTTGCTATTCGTCTATGGTATTAGCGGATTACTGGCAGGCTTAGGAGGAATCATGAGCGCCAGCCGTCTTTATAGTGCCAGTGGCGTATTGGGTCAGGGTTATGAATTAGATGCGATCGCAGCTGTTATTCTAGGTGGAACCAGCTTTACAGGTGGTATTGGTACTATTGGCGGCACACTTCTAGGTGCATTAATCATTGCGATTCTCAACAACGGTTTAACCTTGTTGAACCTATCTTACTTCTGGCAACTAGTCGTCAAAGGACTAGTAATTATTTTGGCAGTAACGATCGATCGGTTACGCAGACGTTCTAGACGTTGAAAAAGAGGCAGGGGAGCATGGGAGCAGAGGAGCAGGGGAGCCGTTGCAGTAAGTCTTTCCCCTCTGCCCCTCTGCCCCTCTTCCCCTCTGCCCCTCCGCCCCCATGCCCCATGCCCCATGCCCAATATATAAACTATGTCATCCACTACTATTCGTCGTAAATCCAGCACATTTTATGTAATTTTAATTGCTGGTGCTGCTGCCCTCGGCGGTTTTCTGTTCGGTTTTGATACTGCCGTAATTAACGGTGCAGTTGGAGCTATTGCTAAAGACTTTAACGCCAACAGCGTACAGATTGGTCTTGCCGTATCCCTGGCATTGTTGGGTTCTGCGATAGGAGCCATTTATGCAGGCAAGATTGCAGACCGTTATGGTCGAGTCAAGGCAATGGTAGCATCTTCAGTGTTGTTTACCGTCAGTGCCATTGGTTCCGGGCTGCCCTTTGGAATTTGGGACTTTACCTTTTGGCGCGTAGTCGGTGGCATTGCAGTCGGTGCTGCTAGCGTTATTGCCCCAGCTTACATTGCAGAATGTTCTCCCACTCATTTACGCGGAAGACTAGGATCTCTGCAACAATTAGCGATCGTAGTTGGGATTTTCATTGCATTGATATGCGACTACTTTATTGCTGTGTCCGCAGGTTCAGCCGAATCGCCGTTTTTGTTTGGTATTGCGGCTTGGCGCTGGATGTTTTGGACAGAAATTCCTCCAGCCGTGCTTTACGGAATGTCTGCTTTAATGATTCCTGAATCTCCTCGATACTTGGTTGCTCAAGGACGAGAACCAGAAGCTGCTAACGTTCTGACCAAGATTTTGGGGGGTGACGTGCTGCCAAAAATCGAAGAAATTCGGCAGACAGTGCTTCGAGAACGTCAGCCTAAGTTTTCTGACCTCTTAAGCAGAAGTGGTGGACTCCTCCCAATTGTTTGGATAGGAATAGGCTTATCTGTATTACAGCAATTTGTTGGGATTAATGTAATCTTCTACTACAGCAGTGTTTTGTGGCGGGCCGTTGGGTTTTCCGAAAAAGATTCCCTATCAATTACGGTGATTACAGGAGCCGTCAACATTATTACAACATTGATTGCGATCGCCTTCGTAGATAAATTTGGTCGCAAGCCCTTACTTATAGTAGGGTCGATTGGCATGACCTTTACTTTGGGGACGATGGCTTATCTTTTTGGCAATGCTCCCCTAGATGCTGCTGGAAACCCCAATCTCACCGGAAGCGCCGGGACTATGGCTCTCATCGCAGCCAACCTCTATGTATTTTGCTTCGGCTTCTCCTGGGGGCCAGTAGTTTGGGTGCTGTTGGGAGAAATGTTTAATAACAAAATTCGAGGCGCTGCACTTTCAGTTGCTGCTGCCATGCAATGGGTTGCAAATTTCGTGATTTCCACAACATTTCCTCCCATACTGCAATATTTCGGTCTAGGTTCTGCCTATGGACTTTATACAATTGCAGCAGCTACCTCATTCTTTTTCATTCTCTTTTTTATCAAAGAAACCAAAGGAATTGAGTTAGAACACATGTAATTTGTAGCCTCATCAAGTCTGATTTTGTCAGTTTAAGAAAGTTCGTAGTAAGCACTTTAGTGCTTCGATAATAGCTTGAGCCAGCCACTACGAACTTATCAAAATTAGTTTGGTGAACTAAATACAAACCCTCGCTTCAGCCAATCAATAAAAAGATGGAAACTATCAATACGGCTCTTTGTTCTTCTGGTTTATCTGGCATGGTATTTCATGCGCCGTTTATTGATTTGCATCCCGGATTTAAATTAGCCGGTTCTTGGGAAAGAAGCAAAAAGCTGATACAACAAGATTATCCTCATGTCAAAAGCTATCCTTCTTTGGAAGCATTGCTAGCAGATGATCAAGTAATCTTGGTGGTGGTAAATACACCCACTTATACCCATTACGATTATACTAAACAGGCATTGCTTGCAGACAAACATGTAGTGGTAGAAAAAGCATTCACCACAACGGTAGCAGAAGCCAAACACCTGAACGAATTGGCACAAAAACAGGGAAAACAATTATCTGTATATCACAATCGGAGGTGGGATAGTGATTTTAAAACAGTTAAAAAAATTGTCCAAGAAGGCTTATTAGGTGATATTGTTGAAGCAGAATTTCAACTTCAAAAATATAAACCAACCCTGAGCCATAAACAACATGTAGAAGTTCCAAGTCCGGGGGCAGGAACATTAAACAACTTAGGGCCGCACTTAATAGACCAAGCTTTGCATTTATTTGGGATGCCTGATGCTGTTTTTGCAGACATCCGTATAACTAGGCTGCGATCGCAGGTAGATGATTATTTCGAGTTAATACTATACTACGACAAACTGCGCGTCAAATTAAAAGCAAGTTTCCTTGTGCGTGAGCCTGCACCTGGTTATATCATACATGGCACTAAAGGTTCTTTTCTCAAAAGCAGAGCCGATAAACAAGAAGAGTATTTAGTAGCGGGTATGAAGCCTAATACACTTGATTGGTATACAGAGCCGGAAAGTGAAGATGGCTTGCTTCATACAGAAAAAGACACAAAAGTAATTCGGGAAAAAGTTAAAAGCTCACAGGGCAGTTATTTAGGTTATTACGATGCAGTGTATAAATCCATTGTTAATAATCAGCCAATTGCTGTTACCGCCGAAGATGGAATTAATGTAATGCAAATTATAGAAGCGGCTATTAAAAGCAGCAATGAGCAGAAAGTCATAGCGTTGCTTTAAGCGACCTAAAACTAAACTCAAAATATGTAACTTTAATGCTGATTAGCTCATAACCTCGAACCAAAGCTTCGAGTGTAATCTCTTTGGTTACAAAGTCAGAATTCAACCATCTTCAACTAATAAGTCAATGATCAAAACTCTTTTTTATAGCTTTTTTCTTCTATTTTTGGCAATTCCAGCAGTTTGGGCAGCACCTCCAGAAGATGATTCTAATAGAAATTTGCAGGGACAAGTCACCTCAGTTTCCCAGTTTTCTGATGTACAACCAACCGATTGGGCATTTGGTGCATTGCAATCATTGGTGGAACGCTACGGTTGTATTGCAGGTTATCCCAATTCCACCTATCGCGGTAATCGTGCCTTAAGCCGTTATGAGTTTGCCGCAGGTTTAAATGCTTGTTTAGATCGGGTTAATGAGTTAATTGCCACAGCTACTAGCGATTTAGTTAATAAGCAAGACTTGGCAGTGCTACAAAAGTTGCAGTCAGACTTTGCGGCAGAATTGGCAACTCTGCGTGGGCGAGTGGATACCCTAGAAGCACGGACAGCAACACTGGAGGCGCAGCAGTTTTCTACCACTACTAGGTTGAATGCTCAAATTATTACCGCCATTAGTGATACCTTTGGTAATAGAGTCGGTGGCGAAGATGATGAATCCAATCTCTATTTTGCAAATCGGGGTCGTCTCAACTTAGAAAGTAGCTTCACCGGCAAAGATTTATTGCGAGTCAGGCTGGAGTTTGGCAACTTTGCAAGTTCCAATGGTGCAAGCCAAATTGCCGCAGCTACAGGTACGGGAATGACACGCCTGAATTTCGACAATGACAGCAACAATACACTGATAATTCCCCACATTCGTTACTACTTCCCAGTTAGCGATTCCCTTTCCTTCGTCGTCGGCCCTACAGGCATTGGCTACAACGACATCACAGATAACGTGACTCCTGCCACAATCGCCGATGATGGTAACGGAATTCCCTCACTATTTGGCAAAAACAGTCCCCTCTTCGAGCGGGGTGGCGGTGGTGCAGCCGCTAACTTGAATATCAGCAAAAACTTAGTTCTCACCTTGGGCTATTTAGCGAATAATCCCAACGTTCCATCAGCGCAAAATGGGTTATTTGATGGCGGCTACAACGCCCTTGCACATTTGGTATATTACGGCAAGCAAGGATCTATTGGTGTCGCTTACTCTCATGGCTATACCCCTGCTGGTTCTGTAGATATCACCGCCGGTAGGGGCAGTGCTTTATCAGGCGCTCCCTTTGGAAACACCATTGCTACTTCCAATAGCATTGTTGGCGCACAGGGATACTATCGCTTTTCCCCAAATTTCCAGATTCACTCTTGGGGTGGATATATCTGGTCAACTGCCAAAAACTCAGGTTTGAGTGATATTTCCAATGGCAGAGGTGGAACAGATTCTCTCTTCGTGAACAATGGTGACAATGCCAATGCCTGGTTTGGGGCAATTGGTATGTCGTTTCCTGATGTGGGCGGTAAGGGAAACTTGCCGGGAATTCTCTTTGGTATACCGCCGCGTGTCTCTAACAGTGATGTTCGTCAAGATAGAGACAACGCTTATCATATCGAAGCATTCTATCGTTACCGACTAAATGACAACATCTCAGTAACTCCTGGTTTTTGGGTGATTTTCAACCCGGAAAACGACAGCAGAAATGATACGCAGTATGTGGGTGTGCTTCGCACAACCTTCGATTTTTAACTGGATGTGAATGGTTTGCTTGAGTAACAGAGTGCTGAATACTCAGCACTCTTTAGGGACTTCCAGTGAAAAAACAAATAATTATTCTTCTATCACTACCAAATTCCACAGCGCATCAATTCCACTGCCTACATATTTTGAATCCTGGTGTTGTGAAATCCATTCGGCAACAGTAGCAGTAACATTGCTGGAGTTTTTGCCCAATTTGCCTAATGCTTGAGCAGCAGAGATACGCACAATCTCACTCTCATCTTTGAGTAAACCCAGCAGTGCTTCAACTACCTGTGGTGAGGTGTTGTCCAACTTGCCCAATGCAGAAGCAGCAGAGATACGCACAATCTCACTCTCATCTTTGAGTAAACCCAGCAGTGCTTCAACTACCTGTGGCGAGGCGTTGCCCAACTTGCCCAATGCATCAACAGCAGAGTAACGCACTATCTCACTCTCATCTTTGAGTAAACCCAGCAGTGCTTCAACTACCTGTGGCGAGGCGTTGCCCAACTTGCCCAATGCATCAACAGCAGAGTAACGCACTATCTCACTCTCATCTTTGAGTAAACCCAGCAGTGCTTCAACTACCTGTGGCGAGGCGTTGCCCAACTTGCCCAATGCAGAAGCAGCAGAGTTATGCACATCATCAGTCTCATCTTTGAGTAAAGCCAGCAGTGCTTCAACTACCTGTGGCGAGGCGTTGCCCAACTTGCCCAATGCAGAAGCAGCAGAGTTACGCACATCATCAGTCTCATCTTTGAGTAAAGCCAGCAGTGCTTCAACTACCTGTGGCGAGGCGTTGCCCAACCTGCCCAATGCAGAAGCAGCAGAGTTACGCACATCATCAGTCTCATCTTTGAGTAAAGCCAGCAGTGCTTCAACTACCTGTGGCGAGGCGTTGCCCAACTGGCCCAATGCAGAAGCAGCAGAGTTACGCACATCATCAGTCTCATCTTTGAGTAAAGCTAGCAGTGCTTCAACTACCTGTGGCAAGGCGTTGCCCAAGTTAGGCAATGCTTCAGCAGCAGAGTAACGCACTATCTGATTCTTATCTTTGAGTAAAGCTAGCAGTGCTTCAACTACCTGTGGTGAGGCGTTGCCCAACTTGCCCAATACTTGAGCAGCAAAGTAACGCACAATATGACTCTTATCTTTGAGTAAAGCCAGCAGTGCTTCAACTACCTGTGGCGGAGCGTTGCCCAACTTGCCCAATACTTCAGCAGCAAAGTAACGCATATTCTCATTCTCATCTTTGAGTAAAGCCAGCAGTGCTTCAACTACCTGTGGCGAGGCATTGCCCAACTTGCCCAATACTTGAGCAGCAGAGCTACGCACACTCTGACTCTCATCTTTGAGTAAAACCAGCAGTTCTGCCAATACTTCCTGTTGTTCACCTAAAGCTGCCCGATATTCTCGCAGTCGCTCTTTATCTATCAAATCTGCTGATGCTTTCAACAGTTGTAGTGCTTGAGCTTGAAACTGGGTTTCATTTAAATTGCAAAGAATTTGAAAAACTTGTGATTTAACTTTCTTACCTACTAAGCGATAATTGCTAACTTCAAGCTCAACTAATTTCTGCAAAATATCTGTAATCAATTTGCCATCAGATAATTTTAAATCTTCTGCTAAACAAGTCCCTGCAAATAAAAGATTGCGGTGCAGCCATTCTTCATAAAGAGCCTCTTGTTGCAGAATTGCTTCAATAATTCTTTTCGAGTTATTTTGATTTTGTTGAGCTATTAACAGCAACAACACCTCTCGCCAGTGGGAATTGTGTAGATAATCTCGAATGTGATCTAGTACTTCGTTAAAGTCTCCTGATTGGCGATCGCGTATTTCTTCACCTGCCAAATATTCCTGAAATGTCTTATGCACAAACCCATATCTATCTTGACCTTGTTCGTTTAATAAACCACAGCGTTCTGTAATATGGTCAACTAAGCGTTTTGCTTCCTCTTGAGCTTGATGTTTTTGAACTTGATAAGTACAATCACTAATATATTGGCTTAATTGCGTAATTAACTCATCTCTATCAATCAGCGTACCGCCTTCTTTATCGCCACTTTCCCCTTGAGAATGAATCCAGTAAGCTAGGCGTTGCATCAATGTTTTGATATCGTCCAATTGAATATAATTCAGCTTCCAAGACTCAATACCCTTGTTTACATCCCAGTTAATCAATAGTGTATCAACTGCCTGTTCATAGAGTTTATGTCGCTGTCTAGGCAAATGTGCATCATAGCGATGAATCAAAGCAATAATTGTCAGCAATAAAGGATTGCGTGCTAATAATTTGATGCGTTCTTGTGTTGCTAATGCTTTTTTTAAGCTTTCTTGACGCTCTTGTGCTTTTTCTGGGTTGTTTGGCAGTCTGCTGTTGTACCACTGCTGAATAAATAAATCAATTTGACTATCATCAAATTTTTCTAGCTGATAATGAGGGAATTCATCTGTACCAAAAAATCCTCGATTATAACCTGCTGGACGCGAAGTTATAATTGCCCGATTTTGAGAATATTGTCCGAGAAAACTCTGAATTATCTTTACGAATTCATGGCGATCGCTTGGTTTAGCGATTTCATCTAAGCCATCAAGTAAAATTAACGCTCTCCCATCGTCTAACCAATGTTCAAAGAAACCTTTGGGCAATTCTTTAACATGAATACTATTGGCAAAATTGCGTACATATTCTAAAAGATTTTTCGTTGAAGCTTTGCCTAAGTCTCTAATTCTAATCAAAATTGGCAGTAACTCTAAGTCTGCTGATAAACCGAGTTTTTCAGTCTGCTGTTCAGCCAGCATCACAGCAAAGTAACTCATCAAAGTTGTTTTACCAATTCCTGGTTCTCCCAACACAACAAATTTATTGCGTGTATTTTCTTTCAGCAGTTCTTTGGCTGAGAATTTCTTGCCACTACTTTGTTGTTTCCAAAGTAAATTTTGCTGGAGTTGCTGGTTGGCTGTCTCTTCTAAAGCCAAATCTCGATTCAATTTTAAACCGATGCTTTCTCTAACTTCCAACTGCTCAACTACATTAGGCATCACAAAAATTTGTGGTAGTTTAGCAAATTTTTCTTCTTCTTTTGTTTTTACCTTTATCCCGACAAATTCAACACCATCAAAATAGCCTAATAGTTGTTTAAGATAATCTGATTTAGCAATTTGAAACTTTAAATATGTATTGGTGTGTTCAAAATAAGCATCTACAAACTTTTTCAGCCAATGTTCAATACTTTTATCGCTAAACTCTAAGTTTGGCTTTTCTGATTTGATTTTGTGGAATGTTTTAATTAAAACTTGTAGATTTGGGGTTGTTTTCTCTGTAAAAGGCTTTTGTAATTCTTCTTGAACTCCTGTATCTTTGAAAAATTGCTCTAGAAGTTCTCTAGTTTGTTTGTCGTCACAATGATAGAACAAATGCTGTTGATAAGATTGCTCACTATCCCATTCCTCAGCAGATTTGGCACCTGCTTTTAAAGCTTTTTCTAAGTCTGTAGGATTTAATGCACTATTAATTTTTTTAGCAATTTCTGGAGCTACTATTTTTAGTCCTGGGGCAACAATAGCTAATAAATCTACACTCATATTGCTTGGTATATATAGTTTACATACATACTACACGTTTATTAGCTTTGTAAAAAATCTTGTTCCCTCCCCTTGGAAAGGTACGGTGTACACACATCTTTCTAGATAACCAAAATCGTCGTAGATCCCCCTAAATCCCCCTTAAGAAGGGGGACTTTGAGAGCTTTTTGCCTCCCAATTTATCGGGGGTTGGGGGGATCAAAAGTCTGTGGCACAACTCTAGAAGAGTTGTGTGTACACCGTAGCCTTGGAAAGGGGAGGGTTAGGGTGGGGTAAAACTGACGCGAAAAACCAAGTGAGTAAGCTATTCCTGGCGATGCCTACGGCTGGCTGCGCGTACTCATTTGTTATTTCGGCGTATTTTAGCTAATAGGCGCTACTTCTGCATATTCCGTTTCATTTGCTCTAACTCATCCTGAGTTTCCCAGCTACGGAACTTCTCTTCTAAGTCATCAAAACCACCAGAAGAACTACTAGTTTTATTCGACCAGCCAATGGTTTCAAAACGCTGCTGGGTTTGCGCTTTTGCACGGGCTGTCTGTGCTTCGGCCGCTTTAGCTTGCACTTCTTGTCGCCGCAACTGAATTTTTTGCAGTAGTTCCTGAGATTGGTTAATGCGTTCTTTCAGCCCTTGCATGTGTCCCCAGCGCTGATTTCCTTCGCGCAACAGGGCTGCTTCTCGCTCACCCGCCGCCGCCGCCAAATCCTCTCTATTGGCGTTTTTGGCTTTTTGAATGCGGATATGCCAACGCTGAATTTCTTGAGCGGTGGAGAGAATTTCTTCTTCTGATCGCTTCTCTTGTAATTTTAAATCTGCGATCAGCTTTAATGTATCTTCTTCTTGCTCACGCAGCTGTTCTAGCAGCGCCTCTAACTCCAAATGTGGATTGTTACGCAAGAATTCTTCTAAACGGTTTTCTAGAAACCGACTCAAATCATCAAATAAGCCCACTGCTAGAACTCCAGAGATCGGGTGCGTGACTATTTTATTGTAGTAGTCAGGTGGACTTCTGGGTGTTAGTTAGATTTCAAAGTTGGGAAGAATGTATTTGGTGAAACTACGCAAATAACCCTGACTTACAAAATAAGGCTTTAATCAGTATGAGTTCTGATTTTCAACCGCCACCTAAGAGCTTGTCCATACTAGCTTCTGTAGGAGGAGTGCTTACCGCTGCGATCGCGATCGCAATTTTAACTGTTTGGTCTAAGCAACTTCCTAAAACTTCTGTAGACCAAACTGCCTCACAGCAGTTGGTACAACCAGATAAAATCCAAAGCCCTATCTCTACTCAAGAAGTTGAAATAATTGCCAGCCTTGATGCTAAATCTGTAGTGTTGCCAGGTCAACCCATTCCTAAAAATCAACTCACGATCGCCATAATTCCATACATTGCTCCTGGAGTTGGAAAGCTGACTCCAGGGGAAACGACAACTGCTCGTCAGGCTTGGTCATACTTCCAGCGTAACTGGAACGATGAAACTGGCTTGGTCAATTCCGTTGATGGCTTTGCCTCTGTCAGTATGTGGGATCAGACAGCAGCGATCGCAGCCTTGGTCAGTGCTAGAGAACTCAATATCGTGCCTGCGGCTGAATTTGAAGCCAAAATGACCAAAATGTTGAAAACTCTGGCATCAATGCCTTTATACAAAGGGGAACTACCCAACAAGGTTTACAATGCTAAAACTCTCGTCCCTGTTAACTATGGTCAACTAGAAAAACGGGAAGAAATTGGTTGGTCAGCCATCGATTTGGGCAGGATGGCAATTTGGCTGAAGATTGTTGGGGCAAAGTATCCAGAAATGCGATCGCAAACAGAAGAAGTTTGGAAACATTGGCAAGTCAAGCGTCTGACCAAAAGAGGACAAATGTATGGTACTGCCGTTATCAAAGGTAAAGAACAGTACAACCAAGAAGGTCGCTTGGGTTATGAGAATTATGCTGCTTATGGTCTGAAGCTTTGGGGCTTGGATGTTAATAAAGCCTTAGATTATCAGTCCAATGCTGCCTTTGTCGATCTTTACGGACAGGGAATTCCTTACGATCAACGTGACTATAAAAACTCTGGTGCTAATAACTACGTTCTTAGCGAGCCTTATATCTTAGATGGTATTGAAACTGGATTTCAAGCTTTGCCTAAAGCTTATGCCGATCGGATTTTAGCTGCTCAAGCCGCGCGTTATGAAGCCACAAAACAATTAACCGCCGTCACCGAAGATAACTTAGATCGCCCGCCATACTTCGTTTACAGCAGCCTATTTGTCAACGGAAAACCTTGGGCAACTATTACAGATACCAGAGAACAGCATAACAATTTGCGATTCCTTAGTGCCAAAGCTGCGATCGGCTGGCATGTACTTTATAACACTGATTATACTCGCCAGCTATTTGATTTCGTTCAAGGCAACCTTCAGTCTAAAGAAGGTTGGTACAACGGTTTTTATGAGTCTCTGCGTCAGCCAAATAAAACTCTTACCGCCAATAATAACGGTGTTATTTTGGAGAGTCTACTGTATAAGAAAGTTGGGCAACCACTTACCGTTTGGGCAGGAGTCAAGAGTCATAAGTCAACAGAGAAGGCTATCAGAAAACCGTAAGTTATACCATTTCACGAAAATCTTGATACATATAGATTTTTCGTAGGGGTAAAGCACTGCTCATTGGTGTCAACTTAACGCGAAACCTCACGTCCGCCAGGGATTGTAAATCCCTGTCTCATAGTTAAAGTCCTCTGAAGAGGACTAAAGAGCGCGAAAATTTTCGCAATTAGTCAGGGAATTATATTCTCACGCAAAAAAGCAAAGACGCAAAGTTATGTCTTGGCGTCTTTGCTTTTTTATCAAAAATTATTCTCAGATTTACTTGTTAGGCTGAGGAGTCATCCGCAGATAGGGTTTGATTTCCTCGTAGCCTTTGGGGAATTTCTCTTTGAGTACTTCTGGATCTTTGAGTGAAGGGACAATTACACAATCGTCTCCATCTTTCCAGTCAGCTGGTGTCGCCACGCTGTAATTATCAGTCAATTGCAGAGAATCAATCACCCGCAAAATTTCATCAAAGTTGCGTCCTGTACTGGGGGGATATGTAAAACTCAGGCGGAGTTTCTTATTAGGGTCAATCACGAAAACCGATCGCACTGTCACCGCCGCATTCGCATTCGGGTGGATCATGTCGTAAAGGTCAGAAACCTTGCGATCGGCATCTGCCAAAATTGGGTAGTTAAGGGTGGTGCTTTGAGTTTCTTCAATGTCTCCCACCCAGCCTTTGTGGGATTCAACGTCATCAACGCTGAGTGCGATCGCTTTGACATTGCGCTTGTCAAATTCTGGTTTGAGCTTGGCAACTGTGCCGAGTTCTGTTGTACAAACAGGTGTAAAATCAGCAGGGTGAGAGAACAGCACAACCCAGCTGTCACCTGCCCATTGGTAAAAATCGATGTCGCCGTGTGTTGAGGCTTGCGTAAAGTTGGGTACTGTGTCACCTAGACGGAGAGCCATGTGAGATTCCCTGTAGTTAAGAAAGGCATATATATTCTAGTATGCCATCATGACATAAAACCCCGATTTCCCAATCGGACTATAGCAGTTTGAAACAAAATTTTAGGTTGTCAGCACTCTTGGATAAAGGACGAAACAGAGGTAAAGTTTATTGACTAAAGTACATATATATGCTTTAGTTAGTGTGTTTTCCCTACAAGTTTTTCTTTACCGCAAATCTACATATTGACCTAAATCCTTATCCCTGATAATTTGTCCCATTTTCTGATACTCTCGACGCAGCGCTCGAATTAAATGTACCATCTCAATTACTCCCCCATCATCTGCTGCTAGAAAAGCTGCTGTCAGCGCAATATAGCGAATATTAGCCCCTGTAATCTCAAAATTTTGTGCCAATAATTCTAAATCAAGATTGTGGCTACAGGGGGCGTTTTTTGGGAAAATTCTCTGCCAAATTAGGTGACGATTCTTTGTATCTGGTAATGTAAACTCGATAATAAATCGGAGTCGCCGCTCAAAAGCTTCGTCAATATTGCTACGGAGATTTGTAGTTAAAATTGCAATACCTTCATACTCTTCCATTTTTTGCAACAGATAACCTACTTCGATATTGGCGTAGCGATCGCGGGCATCTTGCACCTCAGAACGTTTGCCAAATAAGGCATCAGCTTCATCGAAAAAAAGAATGGCATTAGAATTGGTTGCAGCAGTAAAAATGCGATTGAGATTTTTTTCTGTCTCGCCGATGTATTTACTAACTATTTGAGACAAATCAATTTTGTAAAGGTCTAGTTGCAGTTGATGGGCAATCACCTCTGCTGCCATAGTTTTACCTGTACCGGAAGAACCAGAAAACAGAACATTTAGACCTTTTCCTAAAGATAATTTATCTGCAAAACCCCATTTTTGATGTACTAAATCTCGGTATTCTGCTTCTTTGCAAATATCTTGTAGTTGTGTGATTTGGTTGGGGTGCAATACAATATCATCCCAAGTATATTTTGGTTCGATTTTACGGGCGAGGCTAGCTAAATCGTGACCTGATTGAGCGCGAGCTGCACTACATAAGTTTAAAAATGACGGTAGTGATTTTTCTTTAGTTGAGTCAATTTGTTGCCAACGGGCGGTATTATGGGCAGTAGCGACAGCATCGGCAATTTGGTCTGGGGTTAGCAAAAAGCGATCGCACAATACATCTAACTCTCTATCTTCAAGAGTTATATGGGCTGCTTTGAGGTGAATTTGCCAACATTCTCGGCGTTGACTAGGCTCAAGAACTTTAAAAGGAACTGTAATTAACCCGGTTGCACCCATAGCTGTGGGTATCCAATTTTGTACCCCTGCGAGGATGGTAATACCCCAATTGTTCTCTTCTAGTTCTCTGAGGAAGGATTGATAGAGAATTTGATTTTCCGGTAGGTAAAGAATATCAAGGTTATCCAGATACAGCAAACGGTGAAAAAACCAGGCTTCTCGCCATAAAAGTTGCAGTTTTTCCTCAAAGGTAGCTTTATCCTCTACCATTCGTGCTAAGTCGGCGATTAACAAGGGAACATCAAGGCTTTTGGCGAGGATTTGGGCGGTGCGGCGTTTACCCGTGCTATCAGTTCCTTGAAAATAGAGCAGTAGGGGTTGTTGTTTTTGCCAGTCTTCTCTCAACAAGGCTTCTAATGCTGTTTGTACATCTGCCTTGAGATATAAAGTATCGAAATATATTGTTGGTTCTAGTAGTTGACAACAAGAAGTGAGTCGAGAATCTAACCCCGATTGATGCAATAGCAACCTCACCACTTGGGAGTCGAGTATTAGACGATGAGAAAGAAGTGTAGATTGCTGCTGATGAGATTCTGGGCAGAGATGGAGCAGACGGTGGTAAATTAGGGGTGAGTTAGTAGTGAAATGCTTACGTCGTGATAGCTTTTCAGAAACGCTAGAACAGAGCAAGTTTAAGACCATATCTACTGTAGGTCTTTTGTTGCTCATATCATCTTGGAGATAAGTATAAACCTTTTCATATTGACGATCTAATTCTGGTGCTAGGGAAATAGCTAATATATCTAGGTCAAAATCAGATAAACTAAAAGTCTTTTGCAACCATGCTAAAAGCGAATCTGATCGAATTTTAATAGACAGTTGCTCTAATGATATTTCGGTTTTTTGCAACCATGACACTTCTATTTCTTCCTCCGCTTTCTCATGAGAAATAGCTTGTTTGATAAGCCAATCTAATCGTTCTAGGAGAGGTTGTAAGCCATTTAAATCTGCACTTATCTCTAGTTCTTGGGTGATGGGTTTGGTAAATATATGCGCTCCTGCTATTGTTGAATTCACTGGATATTCCTTGGGTGATATATGACAATAGACCAGAGTTTCTTAGCTATGGCTACGTCCGCCGCAGGCATCGCACTTTTTCTATTTTACAAATCAGGCGATCGCATATAGGGTGTATTCGCGTTAGTATATTGTACGAAATATCAGACTTGGCAGTGCGTTACCCTAACGCTACAAGAGTGATCGCATTATGGTATGTAGTTGAGTGCATCTTCTGGCTGGTTAAATGCTGGAATTGTATTGTGTGGGAAGAGACGACTTAACTGGTTGTTAATTGTTGTATTCCGCATTCCACCATACGCCAAATAGACAGCTGCTAGACCCCTTGGAACATTGCGACCGTGCATCAATGCAGTCCAAACTTCTGCTACTACTTCTGCCGGATTGGCTTGAGCATAGTTCCACTTCCCTTTATAATTCTGCGCTGCTAAGGCATTGAGTATCTGTTGATTGACATTGGCAATTTTGAACATTTCTGGCTGGATGTTTGCTGCTGCCGCTGTTGCTGCCGCATTATCTACTGTTGCTGCCTGAAACTTACTCATATCATTAAAAGCGTGCAGCATATGTCCCATTTCATGAATCACTGTTGCTTTTTGCCAACGCTCGTTTCTGTTCACCGCATTTCTGTTACCCCTGCCGCCACGTTTTGATTCACGTCCTGCCATTGATGTATCTCGGTCATTCGGGTCGACTTGGGCAAACTTTCCAAAACGGAAAAGAATTCGCAGGGTAGGGCCACCAACACCATTGGCGATGTAGCAAGCTTGCTGACGGACACCACCTGTTGCCTTTGATATAATTATTATTACGCGTGCTGGCATAGCTGCGAGTCCGCCCATATACTTCTCTATTATGGTGTCTAATCCTGCGTTTATATTGGCTATCAAAGGATTATACTCATCGGGAGTAAGGGTTTCATACGGTGCAAATAAAGCTCGATTTGGTGCTTGATTGGGTGCTGGTTGAGTAACTTGATATGTTATTGGAAGATTCATACCATTAACGAGTTTAAGCGATCCACCTACCGTTTCATATATATGCTCCTGATTCTGAGTAATTTCATTATCTAGAGCATTCCAAAGTGGTGTCTGGTCAGGGCGAGCTGCGCCCAATACTTGCATAGCTTCTGTAGTTTGCATTTCAATTGGTGTAGTTACAGCTGCCGTGCAATTTGGTCCAGTTTTTGAAAAGCTTAATTCATATTGATGTGTTGTAGGATTCACACTCATTGTGCGGTCAATAGTAAACTCATCATCATGTAGCGGTTGCCATGCTCCAGCAGCACCACGATCTCGATATTCATATACCTGAGTTCCGATCAGTTGCCACACTCCCTTCGTTAAATTTTGAATTCCTCCATAGGTGAAGGATGGGGCATATCCTGCACCACTATGTGTATCTGTTCCACTACCACTTTGCATTGAACCTGCTACCTTGGTGAGGAGATTCCCTGTTAGCACCATACCAGGAACCGTTGGGGCAACAATTGGATAGCTCGGTATATCTATTGCTGGATTATGATCAAAGGTAACGTGTTCCCGCATTTCAACATCATCTAAATCAGTCAGGTCGCCCGTACTACTTTGCCAAGTTTTGGTTGTGCTAATTTTGCACGCATTATTATCTTCCTGGACTCCTGTTACACCGAAGTTTTGTGGGATCGCTTCGTTTTTCCTCTGTATGATGTTGTTCTGGGAACCCAAATCTAAGTATCGCTGCACCGCACCCCCATTCTGCTGCACCACATGAGTCAACTCATGGGCAATCAATTCCTGTCCCCCTCTACTCCCTGGCTGATATTCTCCCTGGCGAAAGAACAAATCCTTTCCTGTGGTAAACGCCTTCGCCTGAATTGATTGATTTAACTGGTCAGCCTGAACATCCGTATGCACCCTAACTCCACTAAAATCTGTTCCCATCGCTTGCCCCATTGACTGTTGCAGGCTGGCATCCAAAGGCTGTCCACTTCCCCTAGTACTATTAATCGCAGATTCCAAATCCCTTGATGCTTCACCCTCAGCAATAGCTTCTCGGCGCTGCACCATCTCTGGTAACTGCTTTAGTTGCAATTCTTCTTCATCTGTTTGCTGACGTTGTAAAGTATTAGGTTGTATTTGCGCTGAATCTTCCTTTGGCAGTGCATTCGTTTGTGGTGTGTTAATCTGCTGCACTACATCCTTGGCTACCCGATCCGCTTCTTGCTCATACTTATCCCCCGCTTCCCCTATTGTCAGCTTCGCCTGTATCGGTGCAGCTACTTGCCCAGAATTACCCCAAAGCTGCGCGGATATCCCTTGAAATTCAGGAACCCACGAGGTTTGCTTACCCGCTAAAATCTCTCGCGTTGACCTTGAACCGATCGCACTCTCTAACTCCTGTCTCTCATCCCCACTCACACTATTTGGGTCTTGTTGTACTCTCTGCACAACTGAAGACAATGATCCATAACTAGGACTAGAGGCAATCTCTTTATTTATTGGCGTTGATGGCAGTGAGGGTGCAACTTTTTGAAATATTGGTTTTCGGTACATAGTTAATCTCCGGCATTCGATTAGGGATTGCAATAAAAAATACTGCTGATATATACTTAAGTGTTTATGTAACTTATAAATTTTGCGTATTTATTGTATATGGTATTAATAGCCTAAATTATTACATTCTTATTTCACAACACTGAGAAAATTCCAACTCAATTATTATCGTCGCAGAAACATTTTGCAACGTCAAATTCCTTATTTTAAATTGAATCAATCGATTTTAGCAGATTTTTCTGAAATTACAGTTTTTGCAAATATTACTAATAGTTACAATATTCTTGACAATGTTTCATGTATATTTTATTCATAAAGCTAGTAACTGGTTGTATTATTTTGAACTAGCAGTTATTTTCTTCCATAAGCTTTCAAAATGAGCAGTGTCATAAAACAAACATTGTTTAGATTATGTTAGATGGTCTAGACACTACTTTAGAATTGCTACTGAAGCGAGAACTTCCACCTGATGTTCCTTCTGGAGACACGGAAGTTTTTATCAGTTTTGTTACGCCTTATCAAGGAGCAATTAAACAAAAGCCAGCGATTAATTTATTTCTTTATGATGTGCAGGAGAATCTGGAGTTACGGAGTAGTGCTTGGTCAGTGGAACGCCAAACTAATGGCAAAGCAATTAGAAAACGTCCCCCAGCTAGGGTAGATTGTTCATATCTAATTACTGCTTGGCCACAAAATGAAGAGGATGTCCAGACAGAACATCAACTTTTAGGAGCAGTGATGAAAGTGTTGCTGCGACATCGAAAACTTCCTGAACCCTTGATTGCAGATAACTTGGAAGGACAAGAACTTCCTTTAAGACTAATTAGTTTACGTCCCAGTAACTTACAAAGTTTTGGGGAATTTTGGCAAGCAATGGGGGGGAAAGAAGGAACTAGACCCAAGGTTGTTTTGCATTGTACTGTCACCATCTCCGTTCCTGTGGATGAAGCAGGAGAAGAAGCGGGACTGGTGGGAGTTCATCAACCAAACTCTTAGTTTCAGGAGTAGCGATGCTCGAACTATCTATAGTTAACCAACAAATAGCGATCGCAGGTAAAGTTTTGCAAGGAGAAACGCAAAAGAATATTTCTGGTGCAATAGTTACAATTATTGAGATGCCAGAAAAATTCCGGGCTATTTTATCTCTAAAAGCACTGCAATTCGGTTCGCAATGGGAAAAAATGTCCGAGCGACCTGACCGCAAAATTACCAGCAATGATGGTTATTTTTACTTTACTAATTTACCCCCCGGCGAATATCTTTTAGAAGCATCGTTACCTACCAGCCCAACTCGATACAACAAAGCTAGGAAAGAAGTTCAAGTATCTTCCCCTATCAATGGCAAAATTACCGCGACGATGGTAGATATTGTGCTTTCACCCACGGGAATTAAAGGAAAAATTACTGATGCAGACGATTCAAAAAAGTTGATTACAAATGCCAAAGTACAGATTCAAAATAGTGGAGATAGTACCATTAGTGACCAACAAGGTAATTATCGCTTAATCGGATTAGAATCGCCAAAATCAGGTCAGCGTAACATCACCATGATTGTCTCTGCGACAGGTTATCAACAAGTTTCTCAGTCACTCAATATTCAGCGTGGGCAAGTAATTGCAGAGCAGAATTTTGCTCTAAAACCCAAATAAATACTCAATTTTTTTTAGGATAAGTAAATAGGCAAAATAATCAACTATATGAGGAAAAACAAACTAAGCTAAAACTCTTATACCTATTGCCTATTCCCTATTGCCTATTGCCTATTCCCTATTTGCCTTCTTACTTATATCAAGGAATTAATAAAATGCCAACCTATCTTTCTCCAGGTGTTTACGTTGAAGAAATAGCTTCCGGTTCTGCCCCAATTGTAGGAGTTGGAACCAGTATTGCCGCTTTTATTGGCACGATTAAAGCCAATGCTTGGTCATCAACTAATACTACTAACAACACCTCAATTAAATCTGTGGGTAGCCCTACAAGTCCAGTTGAGATTGGTGAAGGTAAAGGTGGAAACCAAAAAAATTATTCCCTATTGTCAGGAGATTATCCACTAGTTACCACAGTGGGGACTTATGGCTTCTTCGTTGGTGGGAGTCCTGTTAATTTAGATGATACAAACCCTATTACCAATAGCGATGCAGACAAATCTGCAACCGTAAAATTTAAAGATGCGATTCCTTCCGGGGAAAAAATTACCGGATATTACCAAGTTCAACTACCTGTAACAGTAATTCCCAGCGACTCCAACATCGCTCAAGAAGGGGAAATTAAATTAATCACAAACTTTAGTGAATTTAAAAAATTCTTTGGTGACTTTTTACCGCCTAGTGGTGATACCCAAGGACAAAACACCTTAGCTCATGCAGTTTATGGCTTTTTCAGAAATGGTGGAACTCGTTGTTATGTCACCTGGATATCTGGAGAAAATCAACTTGCGGGTGTTTTAGATGCCTTTGAAGCTATTGATGAAATCACTATCGTCGCTGCACCAGGAAATTTAGCCCTCAGAGATGATATCAAAGACCATGCGGAAAAACTAGGCGATCGCATTGCGATTCTGGATAGTCTAGATACCATCGACCTTAGCAGCACAGGAGTGGTGAATACTCTTAAACCCTTCAACTCTGCCTATGCAGCTTTATATTTCCCGTGGATTCAAGTTTTCGATCCTGCAAGCAATAGCAATATTTATATTCCCCCAAGCGGTCATATTGCAGGAATTTATGCACGGGTTGATGGGCAAAGGGGAGTACACAAAGCCCCTGCCAATGAAACTATTTTGGGAGCCTTA
The DNA here is from genome assembly GCF_054786515.1 of Nostoc sp. UIC 10890. Taxonomy (NCBI): domain Bacteria; kingdom Bacillati; phylum Cyanobacteriota; class Cyanophyceae; order Nostocales; family Nostocaceae; genus Nostoc; species Nostoc sp. UIC 10890. Next base: position 6,372,530 of record NZ_JBSGKF010000001.1, on the reverse strand, counting down.
GATTTAAAATATAATCTCAGCAAAGCCAAACAAGATGGGCTTAATCCCGATGGCATTAACGTTATTCGCAAGTTAAACGGGAACATCCGCGTTTGGGGTGCGCGTACCTTGGGCGGAGATGCAAATACAGAGTTTAAATACGTCAATATTCGCCGTCATTTTAGTTACCTGCGAGACTCCATTGATAAAGGGACTCAATGGACAGTTTTTGAACCCAATACCCCCGAACTATGGGCAAAAATCCGCCGCAATATCAGTGCTTTTTTATTGATAGAGTGGCGCAAAGGTGCATTATTTGGCACAACACCCCAAGAAGCTTTTTATGTCAAATGTGATGCCGAAACCAACCCCCCAGAAGTGCGGGATTTGGGTCAAGTTGTCACAGAGATTGGTCTAGCAGTGGTGAAGCCAGCAGAATTCGTGATTTTCCGTCTGAGTCAATGGACTGGGACGGGAACGTAGGGGATAGGGGATAGGGGATAGGGAATAGGGGATAGGGGATAGGGGATAGGCAAATAGGCAATAGGCAATAGGCAATAGGCAAGTAGGCAATAGGTAGGAGGTGATCTCAATGGAAACAAGTTTCACAGGAAAGTATGAAAGTGGTTTTTCCCTACTCCTCACTGAAAATAATGACAAATGACCAATGACAAATGACAAATGACAAATGACCAATGACAACTTTAGAGCCAAAAATACCAGGTATCTCTTTAAACTATGTCGTTCCTACTCCACAACCTGAGTTACTGACAGGTGTTCCGGTATTCTTTGGCTTGACATCGCTTAGAGAGGGAGTGAACGAACCAAAAAAGCTAACCTTGGCGACGCATTTTCAGCAATATTTTGGTCAAGCTAAGGGATATTTAGCAGATGTAATCAAAGGATTTTTTGAAAACGGAGGTCGTCTTTGTTATGTTATAGCCTTATCTGACAATACTCTTAAGGCTCTCCAACAAGGTTTAGAGACGAGCGAAGTCTTAGAAAATGTTGATTTGGTTTGTGTTCCCGACATCATGCTTGGTTCAGATGCGGAAGTTATGCAGATGCAGCAAGCTATTTTAAAACATTGCGAGCAGATGGGCGATCGCTTTGCCATTCTTGATGCTTTGAATGATCTAGGAAAACTAAATGAGCAACGCAAACGACTTTCTAGCCAAAACGGGGCATTATATGCACCTTGGCTAAAAGTAGAATTTCGCGTCGATCCTATTCCTCCCTGTGGTCATATTGCCGGAATATATGCAAGTTGCGATCGCACAGTCGGAGTACATGGCGCACCTGCCAATATTCCACTTGCAGGGGTATTGGATCTCAGTTTTCCCCTAACTCCCAAAGACCAAGAACAGCTTAATCCAAAAAACGCAGCGGGAGTCAATTGTATTCGTAGCTTCCAAGGACGAGGTATGCGAGTCTGGGGAGTGCGTACCCTCAGCCCCATCGCTGAATGGCAATATGTCAACGTGCGTCGCTTATTTCTCACCTTTGGACGCTGGGTAAATCGTAACTTAGCCGATACAGTGTTTGAACCCAATGCTTTTCCTTTATGGGTGCGGCTGCAAAGGGAATTAAGCATTTATTGTGAATCTTTATGGCGACAAGGTGCTATCCAAGGTGCTTTGCCCCAAGAGGCATTTTATGTCAAATGTGATGCCGAAACTAATCCTCCTGAAAATCGAGAAATGGGACAAGTAATAGCAGAAGTTGGTTTAGCTCCCACTATTCCAGGGGAATTTATTCAACTTTTAGTTGTTCAAAGTAGTAGCGGAATTACATTTATATGAAGGCAATAGGTAATAGGGAATGGGCAATAGTAAAAAAGGGGAAAAAGGAGGTAGATATGTGTTGAGTGTTTCAAAAATTAAATGGGAATTATATAGCACAATACAGTTCAGATAAGACGAAAACACTTGTAGAGACGGCGATTTATCGCGTCTTCAAAGACCAATTACCTACACCAATAACCCTTATACCAATTTTGTATGAAGCTGCATAGAATTAGATCCCCCCTAGCCCCCCTTAAAAAGGGGGGAACTGGAAAAACATCTATCAAAGTCCCCCTTTTTAAGGGGGATTTAGGGGGATCGAGATATGTGCAACTTCACATTAAATTGGTATTAACCCAAGCGTATTGTTATATAGCAATACAGTTCAGATAAGACCAAAACACTTGTAGAAACGGCAATTTATCGCGTCTCAAAAACTGATAATTGTTAATTCAAATTTATTGCAGGAGATTCTATTATGCCAACAATTTCTAATCCCCACGACCCATACAGTGGTTATAATTTCTGGGTGGAATGGGATGGTATTGTCCATGCTGGTTTTCGTGAATGTAGCGGTTTGACAGCAACTCGCAATGCAGGAACTTACCGAGAAGGAACAGATAAGGCATTAAGCCAACGTCAAATTCCCGGTCTTAATACTTATGGCAACATTACCCTAAAACGGGGAATTACTGACAATAAAGAACTGTGGGAATGGCACAAAAAATTACAAAATGGCGAAACAGATCGGCGGAATCTTTCCATTATTTTAGCTGATGATAAAGGAGAAGAAAAAATTCGTTGGAATTTAGAAAATAGTTGGCCTACTACTTGGAATGCTCCAGATTTTAATGCTACCTCAGACGAAGTAGCGATAGAAACTCTCGAACTAGTTCATGAAGGTATCACCATTGGTTAATATTTTCTTTTAGTAAAATCATGCAGCAAACTGAATTTCCTTTTATCTTGCCTCAAGGATATCTAGACTCGGAAAGTAACACTCACCGTGAAGGCATAATGCGCCTTTCAACTGCCTATGATGAAATTGCCCCCATCCGAGATCCAAGGGTGCAAAAAAATCCTGGTTATTTGGTGATTATTCTCTTAGCAAGGACGATAGTCCAACTAGGAACATTAGACCAAATTAATACCAAAATAATTGAGGGTTTATTTTCAGGAGATTTAGTCTATTTACAGGATTTTTATCAAAGGATTAACCAAAATGGTCATAGTCGTCTACGGGTAGCTTGTCCCCACTGTGACGGAGAGTTTGAAGTGGAAACTATTCCCGCGGGGGAGTAATTTGCTACCCCACAGAACGACTGCTGGAGGAGGTAGCTTATCTCGCCTACCATTTTCATTGGTCTTACGAACAGATTATGACAATGGAACACCGAGAACGTCAGCAGTGGGTGACGCAGGTAGCACAAATTAATCAGCGACTTAGCGATTGAACAGGAAAAAAATGAATCCCAAACTTATCGCACTCAATGCAGCTTTAGCCGCAGGTTCAACAGCCAGTTTACTGGGACATGACCCCTACATGGCTTATAATTTTGCCGTGGAAATTGGAGGAGTTGTTATTGGTGGTTTTAGCGAAGTTAGCGGTTTAAGTAGCGAAATTGAGTTGGAATCTTATCAGGAAGGAGGCTTAAACGATTTCATTCATCAATTTCCCAAACATACTACCTATCCAAATTTGGTTTTGAGTCGAGGATTGGTGAATATTGATTTGTTTTATATTTGGTATAAAGCAACTAGTCAAGGGTGGATTCAGCAGTTAAACGGTACGATTCTCTTGCTTAATAATCAGCAAATCCCGGTGATGTGGTGGACATTTAAAAAAGCATATCCCGTCAAGTGGGAAGGCCCAAGCTTTAACGCTAGTAGCGATGAAATTGCTGTAGAAAAAATTGAATTGGTGCATCAAGGAATTTCTAAGTTATAGGGAATAGGGAATAGGGAATAGGGAATAGGGAGTAGGTGATAGGTAAGGAGGTTTTTATAGTTGTATTCAGCTTCGTAAAAATCGCATAGGAGTTTTATGTTGCATCATGGCAAACTTATCTAATTGGCAAGATTCACTTGATGAGGGGTTGGTAAATCGCCTCCATCGTCCCTTACGTCAACCGGGAATGATGAAAATGGCGATGAGTCAGCGCATTATTAATCGTTGCGATCGCTTTTTAAATCGTTTACCTCTTTTGAATCAACAAATGCAACGTTGGGGTAATACTAATACCCTATCATCTGAGCCTATGCCGATTGTTTATGCACAGCCTGTTTCATTAGCAAAAGAACAAGAAGTAGAGAATAGGGTACATAATTTTCTGCCAACTGTCTCCCAAGTTGAGCCTTCGCCTAATATAATTCAAAGAAAAATAGATTCTTCTCAATCTTTACCAATTAGAACAGTTAGTAATACTACCCCTACACAAAATATTACAGATTTATCAATTTCTAATTTTACAGATGACACAACCCAATCTTTCACTTTAGAAACGCCAATTCATAAAACCTCTATATCTTCATCTGAAGTTTCAGTAGTTTCGCCACAACCCATTGGTGAACAATTACCAAAAATAGCAGAAATGGCGTTAGTAGATTTGACAAACTCGCAAACATCTTTGCCTAATAGCGCTGAATCAAATCTCAATCACCCATCTCAAACAATTGTAGATAGCATTTCTTTCTCTTCATCAGAAATTCCCATAGTTTCGCCACAATTCATAGCTGAACAATTGTCACAAACAGCAGAAATGTTGTCATCACAAGAATTTACCAGCATTCCTGATGTGACACTACCTATTATTCAAGCAAAACTCCAGATTGATTCCAGATCACAGCCATCTCTTCCTATTGTTAATGATTTAAATAATTTAGCTGACCAACAAGAAACACAAGCAGATAATTTAAGCTCAGTTAAGCACGAAAACTTAATATATCAAATCTCCTCAAAACAACTTCCCATCGTCACTGCACAACCTCTAACTCCTCAAGTTAATTTGAATAAGCAAAAAATATCATTTTCTCAAAATCAACCTGCAACGATCTTCAACACACAGCCTGTTACTATTTCTACCTCACAAATTAATCAAAGTAATCACAAGCAAAACATATCTCCTCTTCCTGTTGTTTCTGTAACTTCTCCAAGTAACCCATCCTTAAAACCTGAATCTTTGCCTTTACCCATAGCTAAAACTAATCCATCATCAAAGAGTAATAGCCAGCAATCGAACCTATCGAACCGCAATTCAATATCAAATACGGATTCTTCATCACCTCCTAGAAGTTTTGCCAGTCCTGTATCACCAACAGAAACCTCAGTTTCGCCAATAGCAACTCAATCCAATATTGATGTTGATGCTATCGCTAGTCAAGTTGAACGAAAACTAATGCGACGGTTAGTAATTGAAAGTGAACGCAGAGGAAAAAATCGATGGCACTAGAGAAGTTAACTATCAAAGCTGAAAAAAATAACCCAGGAGACTTTGCTGATAAATTTAAAGTTCTTTTTAACCCTAATCAAGTGGAAATTGTCAAAACAGGCTGGTCAATGGGAAATTATGGCCCAGTTGCATCTAAAGAATTAACTCAACTTAGTCTTGATTTGTTCTTTGACACCACGCTGATAGGATTTCCCCCAGAAAATGTCCAAAACTATACCCGCAAAATTTTTAGTTTGACTCAGCCTCGCATTGGCAAAAATCCCAAACGTCCCCCTCGTTGTCAACTAATTTGGGGAACTATATCGGGTAAAGATAGCTTGTTATTACCTGATGGTTTTTTAGAAAGTGTTACTAAAAAACTGACTCATTTTCTTGAAGATGGTACGCCTGTCAGAGCCACCTTAACCTGTAAATTTAAAGAATGGAAAGAACCGAAAAAAAAGGCAAAGATTGCTAATCCCATTGATGATCCTGTGAGAATAGTTAAACGAGGAGAAACTTTAAGTAGTATCGCCACTGAAGAATATGGAGATCCGGCTTTATGGCGTGTAATTGCCGCAGAAAATCGTTTAAACAATCCTCGTATCTTAAATCCTGGAACTGTGCTGACAATTCCTCCTTTGCGAATTACTAGCCTGACTCAGAGGAGTTAAATCATGCCAAATGATGCTTCCTTATTAAATCCTAATGTCAAAATTTTGGTTCAAAGCAAACCCTTAGCCACAGAAATAGAAGCTGATTTGGTATCAGCTTTAGTCTCTGAGGATTTGGAAGCGCCTGGTATGTTCGAGCTGCGATTAGTTACTTGGGACTTATTAAAACAAGAAATGACATGGGTAGATAACAAAGTATTTGATGTTGGTAATGAAGTAGAAATTCAAATGGGATATGAACAAGAACTCAAAACTATCATGGTGGGGGAAATTACGGGATTAGAACCAGAATATACCCAGGATGTAGCACCTGTATTAGTAGTGCGTGGTCATGATTTACGCCATCGTTTGTTGCGAGGAAGTCACACAAAATCTTTCCTCAAAATTAAGGATAGTGAAATTGTCAGTCAAATTGCTAGAACTAGAGGACTTACAGCAAAAGTTACCGATACTAAAGTGAAGCTAGAATATATTTTGCAACATAATCAAACAGATTGGGAGTTTTTAAAAGAGAGAGCTAAACGCATTGGTTATGAAGTTGCAATAGATCAAAAAACTCTCCATTTCCGTCCCCATGAGAACGCTACAGAGAAAGTTTTGACTCTAACTTATGGAGAAGATTTACAAGAGTTTTTACCACGCTTAAGTACGATGAATCAGGTACAACAGTTAGAGGTCAAAGGTTGGATTGCTCAAGAAAAAAAAGAGGTGTCGGGCAAAGCAACAGTAGGAAAAGAAGGTGGCACAATGGGAGGTTTAACTTCTGGGTCAAAAGCGGTCAAAAAAGCCTTTGGTGAATCGAGTTATACGATAGTCAATCAACCTTTATCAAGTAAAGAAGAAGCCGATAATATGGCATTAGGGCAGTTTCAGGATATGGCGATCGCCTACATTACTGGTGAAGGAACTTGTCAAGGCAATCCTAATTTACGCGCCGGAAAAGTGATTGAAATTCTTGGACTTGGTAAAAGATTTAGCGGTCTTTATTATATTAAAAGCGCGGAACATAGTTATTCACAAAATCAAGGTTATAAAACTTCATTTACTGTGGGGAGAAATGCTACATGAATGGAATAGAATTTTTATTATCAAATAACCAAAACCATCATTTTTACGGCGTCACTGTTGGCATAGTTACTAATAACAAAGACCCAGAGAGATTAGGAAGAATTAAAGTGAAATTTCCTTGGCTATCTTCAGAAGAAGAAAGTTACTGGGCTAGAATTGTAACTCTCATGGCAGGAAATGACCGGGGTATTTATTTTTTGCCGGAAGTTAATGATGAAGTTTTGGTTGCTTTTGAACAAGGTGATATGAATTTCCCTTACATTCTTGGTGCTTTGTGGAATGGGAAAGATAAACCACCAATAACAAATGAAGATGGGGAAAATAATCAACGAGTCATTAAATCTCGAAGTGGTCATAAGATTGTTTTAGATGATACTGAGGAGAATGAACAGATTATTATTCAAGATAAGACTGGTAAAAATAAAATTGTGATTAATTCTCAAGAAAATAAGATGAATATTCAAGTTGAAAAAGATTTAACTATTGAAACTAAAGGGAAAATTATCTTAAAGAGTAGTGATGATGATATATCGATTGAATGTAAAAATCTGCAAATAACAACTCAACAAAATTATCAGTTAGAAGTAGGTGCAAATTGTACTATTAAAGCTAAAGCTAAATATGATTTGGAAGCACAATCGGGTTTAGGGATTAAATGTGCAAACGGAGTGAAAATAAATGATGGTTCATTAGAGGTGATGTAATGGATATTGATTTTCTGGGTGTGGGATGGACTTTACCAATTCAACTTGATGAAAAGGGTCAAATTAAAGTCGCAAAATATGAAGATGTTGTACGTCAATCGATTTGGATGATTCTCAGTACTGCCAAAGGAGAACGGGTAATGCGTCCTGACTTTGGCTGTGATATTCACGAAAAGGTGTTCTCTCCTAATAGTTTAGGAACGGTTGGGCAAATTGTTAGTGATGTGCGCGATGCGTTAATTGAATGGGAACCTCGCATTGATGTTTTAGATGTTGATACAATTCCCGATCGCAACCAACCAAATGTGATTTTAATTCAGGTAAATTATCAAGTTCGGACAACAAATAATATTTTTAATTTAGTTTATCCTTTTTACTTGCAGTAATTTTTATGGCTTATTTACCGCCCAAAATTGACCAACGCACCTATGAAGAAATTGTTCAGCAAACTGAGAAGTTAGTAGAGCAATATACCGACTGGAAACCTGCACCTGAAGATAAAACTGATGCTGGTAGGGCATTAATTCGCATTTTTGGGCGGATGGTAAAATTAGTCAGCGATCGCCTCAACCAAGTTCCAGAGAAAAATTTTCTGGCTTTCCTTGATTTAATTGGCGGAGAACTCAAACCTCCCCAACCTGCTAAAGTTCCTTTAACCTTTTATTTGGCACAAGGAAGTCCAGCAGATGGGTTAGTTCCTGCTCATACTCAAGTTTCTGCACCACCAGCAGAGGGTACAGACGAAGAAATTGTGTTTGAAACGGATCGAGAATTAGTTGTCACAACGACGCAATTACAAGCAGTATTTGTGCGCGAGCCAAGTCAGGATAAGTACGCAGAGCGCACTTTGGAAGCAACAGGAGAAGATGATGCAGCTTATTTCGCCTTTGCTGGCGATCGCTCTATTCCCCATTCTCTCTACATAACTTGTCCCGAAATTTTTGCTTTATCAGAGTTAAAAGAAATAAAACTAATTATTACTACGGATAGTGCTAGTCAATTCCAAAATTTACCGCTGAATTGGTCTTATTGGGATGGTTTTCAATGGCAAGAAAGTCCAACTCCTAGCCTGAGTCAAAAAAATAACCAGTGTACGATTACTTTTACCAATTTACCTATTCCAACTCCTTCTGAAATTCAGGGAAAAGTAGGGAGATGGTTACAAGCACAGTTAACTAATATATCTTTAAATTTACCTCAAGTTACTAAGATTCAAGGTAGTTTAAATGTTAAACAATCTAGTTTGATTCCTGAAAATTGCTTATTTAATTCTACTTCTATAGACCTGAGCAAAGATTTTTATCCCTTTGGAGAACAACCAGAAACTAACGATACATTTTATATTACCTTACATGATACATTTATTAAACCAAATACAATTATTACTATTGATATACAGTTAAGTTATAAACCTGTAAATATCAATAATTTAAAAATTAGCTGGGAAATTGGTAACGGTCAAATATGGCAAGAAATAACAAATGAAAATAATCAACTAAGATGGATAGAGAATTCCTCATCTATTCAATTTAGTGAACGAAATATTATCCAAGCAAAGTTACAATTTCCCAACGCAGAAAATATCCCTTCTCCTAGTACTGTGAATGGCGAAACTCGTTATTGGATTCGCGCTCGAATTACTCAAGGTCATTATGGCAAAGCCGCAGATGAGCGCAAATATCCTATCTATGATGACTTGGCAGTTTTGAGAGAGGAAATCAAAAAAGGAACAAGCGAAATTAAAGTTGATGGTCTCGATTTATTCAAAGTTGGGGATACCATTCGTCTTCTTCCTAATACCGGGGGATTTCCAGAAGAAAATCAAATTACCAAAATTACTCAGACAGATAATAAGCTGACGCTAAAAAGTGGAATTTTGAATACAATTTTAGATGTTGGCACTCGGATTATGCGTAAGTTGATTATCACTGAAACAATTCTTCCAACTTACGATCCACCTATAATTAAATCATTAAAATTAACCTACGATTTTACCATTACAGAAAACGCTGTTTATTTTGCTGCTAATGATTTTACTTATTCTCAGCCAACAAGCTTTAGCACAAAATTAAAACGCAAGGCTGTTAGTGGAGATAAATTACTATTTTTGGGTGAAGTTAAAGGATTAACTGTTGGTGAGTTTTTAACAATTAATTCTGAAAATTATCAAATAGAAACGATAAACTCCGAAAGTAATCAAGTTATACTCACCTCAATAATTCAGCAGGATGTAGCTAGCAATACTGACGTTAATCGTTATTTTACGCCCTTTATTCCTACCGTTGATAGAGAATCAACTCTTTATCTGGGATTTGATAAATCTTTTGAGAATAAAACGGTTACTCTTTATGCACAACTTGAGCCGCCATTACCAGATGAATTATCAGCTAATATTACAACAGAAACTTTCATTACAGAAACGGCAAATGCCGGAGATACAACACTAAATCTTGCTGATGTAACTGGCTGGAAAAATGGCGATCGCCTAGAAATTCAAAACCCTCTCAACGCTAAACAATACAATAACTATACGATTAGCGATATTAACAACAATCAAGTCACCATCAATCAATCTCTGCAACAAAGTTATCACTCTGGTAACTTAGTTATTCATCCCAAACAACCGGAATTAGTTTGGGAATATTCTAGCAATTTAGGTTGGCAACCATTAGGGGTATACGATGAAACTCAATCATTTTACCAACGAGGTTTAATTAAATTTATTGCACCAGCAGATTTCAGCAAAAGAGAAACCTTTGGTAAACAACTTTATTGGTTACGAGTTCGTTGGCAAGGAGGTAATTTTTGGGTTAAACCTCGTCTGCGTCGCTTATTAACTAATACAATTTGGGCAGTTCAGGCAATTAGTTTACGAGAAGAAATCTTAGGTTCAAGTAACCACGATCCAAATCAAATTTTTGTTGCCAATAATACCCCCATTTTGATGGGACAACAATTAGAAGTCCAAGAAGGAGAAATTCCCGAAGTAGAATCCGATCGCCTCAAAGTAATTCGAGATGATTTAGGAGAAATTGAGTCAGTTTGGGTGCTTTGGCAAGAAGTACCAGATTTTTATGCTTCGAGTGCTAGCGATCGCCATTATATTTTGGATCGACAAACAGGCGAAATTCGCTTTGGCAATGGACAAGCCGGGATGATCCCCCCCAGTGGACGGAATAATATTCGCCTGTCTTTTTATCGCACTGGAGGCGGTAAACAGGGAAACGTCACCTCACAAACTATCAGTCAACTGAAAACTACTATTCCCTACATCGATCGAGTAATTAACCTCGAAGCAGCCGCAGGTGGGGCGCAACAGGAGACTTTAGATCGTCTCAAAGAACGAGTACCCAAGCAACTACGTCACCGCGATCGCGCTGTCACCTTTGAGGATATTGCAGATTTAGCTTACGAAGCTTCTACAGATGTCGCCAGAGTCAAAGTAGTTCCACCAGATTTGCTGACAGCTAATTTTAGTCCATTGAATCAAAAACTTTGGCTCGATCCTACCAAAGCAGATGTGTCATTTGAAGATACTCTCAATGAGAAATTGCTGACAATCAACAATGAGAGTGAAAGAACTAGCTTTGCAAACATGATGTGGGAAATCAACCGTCGTGCAGGGCAAGTTAAATTGATTGTTTTGCCCCATAGTAGCGATCGCCAACCAATCCCTAGTTTAGCTTTACTGGAGCGAGTCGAAACCTATATTCGTTCCCGTTGTCAGCCAACAATGGATTTAATAGTTACCGCCCCCAAATGGCAAGAAGTCACCATGAACGCAACCATAACTCCTGTGTTCCTCGAAAACGCAGACATTGTAAGAAACAGTGTTAATCAACGCTTAGAAGCCTTCCTCCATCCCCTAACCGGAGGTAAAGGAGAGGGGTGGCAATTTGGCCGCTATCCCCAAAAATCCGATCTTTACGCCATTATTCAATCCATTGCGGGAGTCGATTATGTGAACTCTTTAGAAGTATTACTTACAACAACAAACTCATCCCTCAGCGCTGATACTTTAATTTATTCTGGTCTTCATAGTATTCAAATTCAAGGCAAGAGGCAATAGGCAAGAGGCAATAGGCAATAGGCAATAGATTGGTGAATATAAGGAATAAAACATGTCAGAAATTCATGATTTTAAAGATTTAATAATTTGGCAAAAAGGCATCGAAATTGCAGAGAAGTGTTATTTATTAACTAAAAATTTTCCTAGAGATGAACTCTTTGGGATGACTCAACAGATAAGAAGATCATCTGCTTCTATTCCAGCCAATATTGCGGAAGGATATGGAAGAAGAACACCTGGTGATTATGGAAGATTTTTAAACATCAGCCAAGGCTCAATTAATGAATTGCAAACTCATCTTATCTTATCCTCTAGAGTAGGACTATGCACTGTCAAAGATATAGAATTGATTATTCAGCATCTTCAAGAAGAAACAAAAATGATTATTTCCCTTCTCAAAAAGTTAAATAATTAAAAACTATTGCCTATTGCCTCTTGCCTCTTGCCTATTCCCCATTCCCCATTCCCCATTCCCCTTATGACTCTACCCTTACCCAATCTCGACGATCGCACCTACGCCAACTTAGTAGAAGAAGCCATTTCTCAAATTCCCGTTGAATATCCCGAATGGACAGATCATAATCCCACAGATACCGGAATTATCCTGATTGAATTGTTGGCATGGTTAACAGAAATGACTCTCTATCGAGTTAATCAAATTCCTGATGATAATTATGCCAGTTTTATGAGTTTACTTAAAGGAGAACAATGGAATTTACCAATTAACCTTTCTGCCCAAGAACGACAAAAGACTTTGCAATCAGAAATTAAAAATACTTTATTGGAATTGCGGAAAACTTATCGGGCAATTACTCCAGATGATTTTGAAAAATTGGTACTTATCGATTGGAATCAATCGCCAGATTATGGCGACTTAAAAATTGCCAGAGTTAAATGTTTAGCACAACGTAATTTATCTCATTTAGATGCCAATACTGTTAAAAAAGGACATATTAGCTTAGTAGTTGTTCCTGAAAATAATCAAGGAGAAAATCAATATAAAAACTTATTTAAATTTCTCGACAACAGAAGACTTTTAACTACTCGCCTACATATTGTAGAACCTGAGTATGTATCTATAGCCGTAGAAGCAGAATTAGTGCTTGAAGATGGCGCACAAGCAGAAGCAGTTAAAACACAGGCGAAAAAAGAAGTTGAAATGTTTTTTGATCCGCTGCGATCGCAAAAATATTGGCAGGGAAAAGGATGGCCTTTTGGTCGGAGTGTTTATATATCCGAATTATATAAGCTATTAGATGATTTGGAGGGAGTAGATTACGTTGAAAATCTGCAAATTAAAGATAAAAATAATACTTCCAAAACAGAAATTAATTTAGCAGATAATCAGTTAGTTAAACTCAATATCGAAAATACTAAATTTACAATACTAGTAGAAGTTGACAATGAACGCAAAAAACTCTGAATTAATTAGTAGCTATCAACAATATTTACCGCCAATTCTCCAGCAAGATGCCTTTATCGGTCAATTACTGCTAGCATTTGAAACAATTCTCAGCGGAATAAATGAAACTTCTAATCAAGAGCAAATTATTACTCCACCAGCATTAGAAGAAATTATAGATAATATTCATATTTATTTCAATCCTCAACAAACTCCAGAGGAATTTTTACCTTGGTTAGCAGGATGGGTAGCCTTAAGTTTACGGAATGATTGGCAGGTAGAAGTTAAAAAAGCATTTATTCAGCAAATTGTCCGACTGTATCGTTTGCGAGGAACAAAACAAGGATTAATCGAAATTTTAGGTATTTATTTAAAAAACTCAGGATTTGGTGAAAAGGTTGAAGTCTTCGATGAATTTGATAATTTTCCTAATTATTTTCAAGTTCAATTAACTTTAAAAGACCGAGATCCTGATAAGTATTGGCGACAGGCTAAAATTGCCAAAGCCATTATCGATCGCGAAAAGCCAGCACAGACATTTTATACCCTAAAAATTCTTGTGCCAACGATGCAGCTAACCAAGCGATCGCACGTTGCTTATCCTTTCAAATTATTTGAACCTCTACAAAATCAAAAATTTGCAATAGAAGTCATAATTACTCCCAACGCAAGTAATAGCAGTACTATTAATCAATTGGCTAAACAGTTATTAGTTCAACTCCAAGGTAATTCAAAATTAATTACTCCTGATTCGTCGAAGATAATTATAAACAATAAATATTTTACCATTCAACAAGATTTAAATTATCAGCATTTTCAGGAAAATTTGACAGGTTTCAATGTTGCCTTGTCAAATCGGACTGATAAAGATTTTGTTGGAAATTTAGCAATCAAACTTTATTTTTATATGAATGGTAAAGAATATAGCAATACACTATTAGAGCAATCTATAAATTTATCGCCTGTCCTTAAAATTTATAATAAAAACAACACAGGAGAAATTATTGAAGGAAATACAATTTTTAAACAAGCTAGTCAACCGCAAAAATCAGGAATGAAGATAACAGAATCTATATGGAGTCAACCCTACACTTTTCAGACATTTGAACCACCCAAAATTCAAGAATTGCAGTTATCTGAGGCTGCAATTCTTGAAAAACTCGAACTAGAAGCAATTGTAGAAATTATTCAACCTAACACCATCACCTCAGATATACTCAATAAAATTACAGTTCGCCTTCAAGATGATGTTTCAGAATTTCATTTATTCACACCAGAAACTATCAGAGAAAATAATAAGATCACAATCAAGCGTACCCTTTACTACCAACAATTTACCCAAACTATAGATAGATTAGATGTGGCAATCAAAAATCTCAATAATATTGATATTGTTGGTAAAGTCACTGTTCAAGCTTCCTTGAAGATTAATCAGCGTTTATCGACTTATCAATTACTAGAACAAACCTTTAACCTCACAGCCGTTTCTCCTTATAATATTCTAGAAATTTGCCGTAAAAACGAAGAAGGTCAAATTATTTCTGGTAACACAATTCTCGGAACAACTAGTCAATCATTGAACTAAATATCAGGATAAAAATGGCTAAAACTACTGATTTCACTAACTTTGCGAACGAACGTCCTAACTATTTCCCAGGGCAATATTTGCTAGAAGATGATTTTGAACTCGAACACAAATATCTTAGCGATCGCCAACGCTATTATAATCAGAGTCTTCATATTTCTGGAATTATTGAAGGACTGGAAGTTGAAGTTATTCAAGATAAAAAAGCTGTCTTAATTAAATCTGGCTCGGCTATAAATATTAACGGAGAACTAATTGTTTTAAAACAAGACATTACATTTTCCGATTTCAAAAATATTACTAACGGTGAATTATACATCCAATATTCTCAAAAACAACAAGTTAAACAGCAAGAAGATGTAACTGATAGCTACACTCGTTGGATTGAAAATCCTATTTTGGGATTTACAGCTACAACTCCTGAAAATAGCGTTAAGCTAGCAAAACTGACAATTTCTCAAGATACTATTACTCTTGATGCTAACGTTCGAGAATATTCAGGTTTATCGTTACCAAACTCTAATAGTAAAGCTTTGACTCTGCGTTCTGGGGGAAATGCAAATTCAAACTTAGCCGTTTTGACAGGTAGTTTAAAGATTGATGGCAATTTAGAGGTTAACAACAATATTTTAGTCAAAGGTACAACTTCTAGTTTGTTAGGAATTGGGGATGAATTTTCAGAAGGAAATACTGGTGGTAATCGTGAATGGATGAAACGAGGAGTGAGGATTTTTTGGAATTCAGATAATCTGTTTATTGGTCTAAAAGACGAAGGTAGTAATCGTAAAGATGCTGTAGTTGCTTGGGGAGACGATCCACAAGAGGACTTACGATTTATTAATATCCAATCTGGAGGAGCCATTGAGGGAAATGAAGTTATTAGAGTCAAAGCAAATGGCAATGTTGGTATTGGTACGAATAATCCAGGCAACTATAAATTAAATGTACAAGGTAATCAGTTACTTAACGGTAGTCTGAATATTTCTGAGACATCATCACCATTAAATCCAGTTGCTAAGTTAGATATATCAACTGCTTCTCGCACAGGTAATCATCCGAATGCTGTTAAAGGTTTATATGTGACAGGCGATTTTAATGCTGATAGTGATGGGATAGAGTTTCGGCATACTAACGGAACTCAAGGAATAGGCTTTGGTTTCAACACAATTTATGCAGCAGGAAGCAATAACGATCAAGACTTGAACTTAAAGCCAAAAGGGACAGGAAAAGTTATTACCAAAGGTAGTTTAACCATTCAGGAAGGTAAAATTAATCTCAATGGCAATCAACAAATTGTTTTTACAGATATAGATGCAACAAACAATCTAAAAATACAACTTTGGACAGGATATGGACTCGGTATTAATGGTTCTACTTTATTCTATACAGCTAACGGCAATCATTCTTGGCGAGATCATCAAAATAATGAAAGAATGTTATTAGCCACAGGTGCAAATGCTGGTTTAACAGTAAAAGGAACAGGAACATCTTCTTTTGCTGGTAATTTAACTGTAACTGGCTCTTTGTCGGTGGGTGTATCTGTTGGCAGTACGACAAATATCGACCTATCAGGTCATATTCAACTCAAAGAATATGGACAACAAAAAATTGCCTTTCTTCAAGCCAGAGACGACTCTTCCAATCGAGATATTGGCTTGAGAATTAGAACCCAAACGCAAGGTAGTACACAAAGAACTCTTGTAGACGCATTAACCATTACTCCTAGTGGAGAAATACAGGGAAAGATATGGTATTCTAACGAATACGTATGGAGCAACGGTCAACCGGAAGTCAAGATGGGACATAGTAGCAAATGCGTAGCATTTATCACATACGTGCAAGGAAAATTTGCTGGTGGCGGCGAACAAGTTTTTACTTATATAAAAAGTGACGGATATTGGTATCTTGGAGGAAAGCAGGGAAGTGCAGGTGCCGATATAGTCGCCAAAGCAAGATGTATAGGTTCTCCTGATTAGTGCGATCGCCAAACTGATCAAAATAAATTTTAAACTCAATATGACTCTATGGCTGACCTCATTCTCATCACTGGCGATAAAGCCATGTTTAACCCCGCTTTTGGACAAGCCATTGTCACCGTGCGTCCAGGAGATTTAATTGGCACAGGCAAGGATAAAATTAACCAGAAAGTAGTCTGTGTAGATGGCGACGAGAAAAAAATCATCGTCCCTGGTTGTAGTTATATAACCCCCCAATATACTATTCCTGGAGTGGGGATACTTTCGATTGAATCCCTTGCTGGTAATCAAAAAGCTAAAAAGACCAAATCTGCTGGTAAACCTGTATTGCTCAAGGGGGCATCATTTAAAGCCAAATTTCAAGTAATGGTTCCCGCACAACAACCCTCTGCACCCAGTCCCATACCCGATGCTACCCCCCAATATTCCGGTAGTGGTACATTTATTTCTCTGAATCTAAAAGTTAAAGGAACATAGCCCTTATCAAGCTAGTACCGCAAGGCGGAATTAAAAATTAAAAATTAAAAATTAAAAATGAAGACATCGTAAGGGTTTTGTTGATTGGGAATGGGTGGTTTATTTCCGCCGTGCTGTACTAGGTTTTTAGGACTTGTGTGTACACAGTAGTTTGAAAAGGGGGGAAACCGGAATCAAAGTCCCCTAATTTATTGGGGGATTTAGGAGGATCTAAAATTTTTGATCCTGACAAGAGGACTTTTCAAACATCTTCTAAATAGTTTTTACTCGTGCTCCTTCAATGTGTTCCGAGAGTGAGAAAAAAGGGATAATTAAATAATGAAAGAACAACTGGAAAAACGTCTTGCTGAACTCAAGGCAGAATTGGTATCAGGACAAAAAGTCATGGCAGACTTAGAGGCGAAACAAGCAAATCTGCGCGATACCTTACTACGGATTAGTGGAGCAATTCAAATTTTGGAAGAAATTACATCTTCCACTGAACAAAATGGAAATCAAAACAATACATACGTACAAGAGGAATTAAACGTTCAATAGACATTTATGGTTCAAAATTTTTCCCACATTATGTATAATTCACAGCACACTGAATTTCTTTATGAACTGGAATTTAAGCTGTGTAATACCAATTTAATGTGAGGTTGCACATATCTTGATCCCCCTAAATCCCCCGATAAATTGGGGGACTTTGATAGATGTTTTTCCGGTTTTCCCCTTATTAAGCTACGGTGTACACACAAGTCCTAAAAACCTAGCTTGATAAGCGTTTCCTCGTTCCCAGTCTCTGGCTGGGAATGCATTCATTGAGTCTCTGACTCAATATCTGACTAGAGGCAGAGCCTCTAATCAGGCATTCCTATGCAGAGCATAGGAACGAGATAAAAGAGGGATATAATTCCCCCTCACAAGGCCAAAATCAGCGAACGTACAGTAACTAGAAAAGTTTTCCCCAAAAACGAACACCATTGTTTAAAGCACGGTGCTTCTGTCAGTTCATGCTAAAACTTCTTCACAAGCAATATTCAAAGATATTTCTTTCCAAGCATCCACTTCTTCTTTGATATACGTGACCATAGCATCAATTGCTTCGACTGTATCTGCTCCTAATGCCAATCTCATTGGCGGGTTATCACTATCAACAGCTTGAATTATTGCTAGTGCTGCTTTCTTTGGATCTCCTGGTAACTTGCCAACTAACTCCTCTACACGCTGGTGGATATTACTAATTAAAGGCTTATAGTCCTCAATTTGAGTTTCAGTTAAAACAAAAGAACGTCTGAAAAAATCTGTACGCAGCCCCCCAGGTTCAACTATGGTGACTTTGATACCAAAGGGTGCAACTTCATTAGCTAATGAACCGGAAATTCCTTCTAGTGCAAGTTTGCTACTGCCATAAATTCCACCACCAGGACTTGCTGCAAAGCAAGCGATTGATGAAATATTTAGGATATGTCCACTACGTTGCTGTCGCATATAAGGTAGTACTGCCCGCAGCGTTTCTAAGACACCAAAAAAGTTTGTTTCAAATAGACGGCGAACTTCCACATCGCTAATTTCTTCCAAAGCTCCCGCAACTTCACATCCGGCATTGTTGACAAGTACATCAATGCGTCCAAAGTGAGCAATTGCCTGTTTTACTGCCTCTTGCACTTCTTTGGGTTTTGTCACATCTAGTTGCACTGCTAGGGCACGTTCTGGAAACTTGAGTGCTAAATTTTGAACCTGCTGTGGATTCCGCGCTGTTAGCACAACTGCCTCTCCCTTCTCCAACAATATCTCTGCCAACGCTTGACCAAGACCACTGGAAGTACCAGTGATAAACCATACTCGTGACTCAGAAATAGACGAAGTTGCCATAAGAGATTCTCCATTTTTAGGAAGCTTTAAGTTTTAACTAGAGTTGCTAGTTATCAAATTTTGCTCAAGGTGCAAAAGTTTTCTAAGTGTTATGCCCACTTTCCTGCATTTTTTGCCGGAGACTAAGTGGCCTCATGTCAGTCCAAACTTCTTTGATGTAATCCAGACATTCTTGTTTCAGACCATTTTTACCAACATCATTCCAGCCAGCAGGATTTTGGCGATCGCTTGGCCAAATTGAATACTGTTCTTCATGATTAACCACAACTTTGTAAATTGTCGTATCCTCTTTGTCATCTTGATACATAATTTCTTCTCTTCTAGTTAAAAATCACTTTTGATTTACTTCTGTTAGACCAATGGGGTGCAATACTGTGTAGGTTTTGCCTAACAAAGCACTCCGGGGTCGGTTGGGTTGAAGAACGTAGACCCGAAGGGGCTTCTCGTTCGCGTAGCTTCTCCGACAGGATAAGAGTAACCCAACCTACGAATCTTCTTAACTGAATCCCCGAACAATTTTCCAAGTGTTGAGTTCCTAATTCCCAGCCCCCAATCCCTTTTTCAATTCTGTGTGGCACAAATTATTCAGCTCTAAAAATGTCAATGTAAACACAATTAACATAAATAAAATATCTGCTAAAGTCATTCCATAATATATACCCCTTACTTTCCAAAAGTTAGCAAAAATTAGTACTATCGGCACATTTAAAACTAGAGTTCTAATTAAAATAACTGTTAACACAGTTTTACCTTTCCCTCTAGCTTGAAATAAAGTATTTCCAAATAATGCCAAAGGCCATATTGGTGTTAATACACTAAGAAGTCGAAAATTTCTTACATCGTAATTTGTAAAATTAACCTCTGGCAAAAGTATTTTTAAAAAAACTGTTGGTGATAATTGTAAAGGCAACCAAATTAAGATTAATAAAATAGTACCAATGATTGCAAAAGTTAAATAAGCTTTCTTAATTCGTTCATAATTTTTAGCTCCATCATTGATGCCAATAATAGGTTGTAAAGCCTGTGCAAATCCACCTATGGGGATAAATACTAATGAAGCTACTCTTGTAGTTGCCCCAAAAAAAGCAAGATCATGATGTGTACCATAAAGAGAAATTGATTTAAAAATTACCGAACCTTGCACTAATTCCATTACTGGAAAAAGTAGTGCGGATACTCCTACTGATAAGATTGCAGGTAGTAAGTCTATTGCCATCACCATTTTTTTAGGATTAACGGGAATAGAGCTTTTACCAGAAATGAAATAAGTTAAATTGAGGATTGTATTCACTGCCATTGCAATAACTGTAGCCAGAGCAATGCCTTGAATTCCCCAATGAAAAACACTAATAAATAAAATATTCAATAATATATTAACTATAACAAAACTTAAGTCAAATATTGTAGATAATCTGATTTTACCTTCTGATTTGATAATTTGGCTAGAAGCTCCCCCTAGCATATAAAATATTGAACCCAGTATATAAGTTTTAAAATATTCTGTACCCGCAATAGCAACTTCATCACTTCCTCCCATGAAGATAATTAACTCTTCACCAAATCTGTACCCAATGCTGGTAATAATTAAGGAGAATGCAGTACCCATTACAATTAAGTTACCAAATATTTGGGATTGAGTTTTGATATCTCCAGAACCAATAGCGCGACTGAGAACAGAACCAGAACCAACACCAACTAAGAGAGAAAAGCCTTCTATTATACCTATAAGTGGCAGTGCAAGTGTAATACCTGCAAGAGCCGTTTCACCAATAAATTGTCCTGCAAATAAAGTGTCAAGAAAATTGTTCAAGCTAAACATCAATATTCCCAAAGTACTAGGAATTGATAACTTGAACATCAATTTAACAAGGTTGCCTTGAAGGATTTCGTTTGTAACTTGAGACTGTAATTGTGAAGTCATTTTTAAGTTCTCGGTTTGCTGCTGTTTACTCAATCTTGACCAAACGGCTGACGCGATATTGTTTCACTGCTTGTAATTCCATATCTGTTGCTGAGTTCAATGCACTCATAACTTCACTACAAACTTCAACTCTGGCTTCATAGGCACCTGATAGACTTCCATCAGGTGCTGCATAATCAATACGTACTTCTGCCCAATTAGGCTCTTGATCTTGAGTAACTTTTTCTATGTCCAGTATTTTGCCAGCTTTCAAATAATTACGCCAAGTCCAGTCTGACTGCATCCAAATTTCCCGCTCTGTGATTTGCTCAAATTTAGTGATACCTGCCCATCCCCGATAGTATTGACGCAATCTAGAAACTGAAGCATTTTGTTTGACTAGTAAATCCAGAACTTCAGGGTTTAAATGTCCCCATAAGCACCCTTGAGGTAAGTCAACTAAAGTAGGTGCAAACTGATGCCCACCAAAGTGATTTGTTTGCCAGACTCTTAAGTTTCCATTAGCAGCAGGTGCATATTCTTTGCGTAATTGCCGATATAGAGGAGTTCCAAATTTACCACAGGCAAGGTCAACTTGAGCGTGAGTACAAACCATCAGTTCGCGGATATGACTGGTTTGTTGCTGATACTGTTGAAACTTGGATAAATCGTTGGGCTGTTGTACTAATTGTTGGAGTATTGCTGTGACTAAATTAATTGCTTCCTCTTCTGGAACAAGAAACTCTTGTTTTTCAAATTGAGAAAATTGTTGTGCGGGACGGTAATAATATAGGACACGGGTAAATTTTGGGATAGAATAATCGCGATCGCGAGCAATCAACATCGGTCTTAGTTTGATTCCATGCTTCCCGATTAACTCTTGGAATAGACCTATCAGAGGCTTTATTTGCGGATCTTCCTGAAAAATGTTTGCAGACCAAGGTTGAGGAAGTTCCATAATTAGCCAATAGTCGCAAGTACCTGCTGTTCCAATTGGGTCTTCTTTATTAGCTTGAGAAACCAACGAGCAGAAACGACAATCTTTTAGGGAAAACTGGTCGGTTTTTTGGGTCTGCATATTTAATCCCATCCCATATTTTTTTGCATCAACCCATAAAATTTTTCATAAAAATGCTCATGGGAAAATAACCTTTTGTAAAGGAAAAGTAATCTAGTTTCCCATTTGGATGGTGTGACAAAATATTGTCTTTTGGGTTTGCGAGCTTCTAATGCTTCTAAGATTGCCTCTACGACTTTTTCAGATGGCATTCCATTGCGATTGCCTTCTATAGTAAGTTCTTTATGTATTCTTTGATTTTTACCATATATGGCTTTGGCTTCAGGTGACATATTAGCTAAGGTTTTCTGATAGCTTGCCTCTACTTTTTCATGTACTTCTGTGTTAAATGATCCTGCTAGGATAGAAAGAACTTCAATTTGGCTAGAACGCAATTCCATTCGCCAACAATCTGTAAGGGATTCCAACGCAAACTTGGAAGCAGACAAGTGTCCAAAATATGGTGTAGCTACTCTGCCACCAACAGCACTAATGTTGATAATCCGACCTTTAGCTTTACGAAGCAATGGTAAGAATGCTTGGGTAACGGCAATATAACCAGTCACATTGACTTCAAATAACCATCTCACATCCTCAATGGGAACACACTCCAATGGCCCGTGTACTACTGCAACAGCATTATTTACTAAAGCAAATAATCCTTCATTGTCGGTTGCTAGTGAAACAAAGTCTAGAGCAGATTGAATCTGTTCGGCTTTTGTGATGTCTAGGATAATCGGAGTTAAATTACCAGATGCATCATGTTTTAATGATTCCGCATCTTTTTCTGTACGGACTCCAGCAAAGACTCGATATCCTTGTTTATCTAGCGTCAGCGCAGCGGCTCGACCTAAACCTGATGATGTCCCTGTAATTAGCACAGCGCCTTTTTTACTTTGAGCCATATTTGTTACCTCCATAATGAATAGATATTGGAGCCAGGATAAAGACGTGATAAGGATAAATTCAGAAAAACGAAAAACCCACTTCAGAGATTAAAGTAAGCCAGCAACAAGTGGTTGTGACTGTCCTTGATGCTGCCGCCGACCATGCATGAACATTTTTACCCCACTAGCTGGACGACAAAGGTTCATATTATCTACAATTTTTGGTTTTTCTGGTTGTTTGTTTACCAAAGTCAGTTGATAGCGTGAAAGAATTGTTGCCAACACAAGCTTCATTTGAAACATACCAAAAGTGCCTGCAATACAACCACGGGCACCACCCCCGAAGGGCAAAAATTCGTAAGGGGAGAATTGCTTTTCTAGAAAGCGCTCTGGTCGAAATTGTTGAGGCTGTGGATATAAATCTTCTCGCTGATGCGTCCGATAAATGTTACCAATGAGAACTGTTCCCGGATTCAACTCATAGCCCATAATCTCAACTGGTGACTCTACCAACCGCGGCATCATAAATAAGGCGCTTGGGTAAATTCGTAAAACTTCGTTACAAACAGCATTGACGTAGGGTAATGCCACAATGCTCATGGGGTCTGGGTTATCACCTAGGCTATCAAGTTCCTCAAGCAGTCGTTCACGAATAGCAGGTATACGGTGAGTCCAATACAAAGACCAGACAATCACAAGTGCTGCACCTTCTGTAGTTGCGAATATAGGTAATACTAAGAGGTCGCGCACTTCTTCATCACTTAATGGTTCACCTGCTTCATCACGAGCAAAGATCAGGTCACTGAGCATGTCAGTGCGTGACGTATCTGCTTGCTGGCGGCGTTCTTGGACTTCGGTATATAGAAGTTGGAAAATTTCTTGCCTGAGGTAACTACGGTATCCCCACGGACTCCACCGACCTAAATCCCGTCGCCCAAAGGGAAGTTTTGAGGTGATATCAAATAGGGGTGAAGTTACATGTTTATACATCAAAGTAAAGAGATGCTTGATTTTTTCATAGCGCTCTCCTTCACACAATCCCATCACAACTTCTATGCCTACTCGCAAGGTGATGTCTACCACTGTAGAATAGGCGAGAAACGGTTTGCCGATCGCCTGTTGATTGATAATTTTCTCTGTAAGTTCGCAGATACGTTGCCCACAGGTTTGCATCCGCGCTCCATGATAAGTCTGCATTAAAAGTTTGCGCCGATGTCTATGACGTAAGCCATCAAGTTGCAAAACTCCTTGTTCTCCCACCATAAAAGCTGCTTCTTGGTTTAATGCACCAGCAGCTGTAATTTGTTCGGTATTAGTGAACAACTCTTTAATTCCTAAAGGATTGCTAACGTAAACTATTGGTGTCGAACCAGACATTACAGTGATGATGTCACCATAGCGTTTGGCAATAGCATCCATATAGCCTAAAGGGTTAGCTTCAAATTGCAGATTTAGTAACCAGGAGGGGGTTTTTGGGCCTGGAGGTAGTTTTGTCATTGTTTTTTTACTTCTATTCTCTAGTGGATACTGCATAATTTTTTTAAATTTTAAGCATATTTTTTACTTCCATAGCGAATAGATATTGATCTACAATTTCTAGAGACTAAAGTAAGCCAGCAACAAGTGGTTGTGACTGCCCTTGATGCTGCCGCCGACCATGCATGAACATTTTTACCCCACTAGCTGGGTAAGAAATTAGACCGCCAAATTTTGGTTTTTCTGGTCGCTTGTCAACTAAGGTGAGTTGATAGTTGGAAATAATTGTTGCTAATACAAGCTTCATTTCAAATAAGGCAAAACTTCCGCCAATACAAACACGAGTACCGCCGCCAAAGGGCAAAAATTCATAAGGAGAGAATTGCTTTTTTAAAAAGCGTTCTGGCTGAAATTGTTGCGGTTGTGGGTATAAATCTTCTCGCTGATGTGTCCGATAAATATTACCAATTAATACTGTTCCTGGACTCAATTCATAGCCCATAATTTCAACTGGCGACTCTACCAACCTGGGAAAGGCAAATAATTGCGTTGGGTAAATTCGCAAAGCTTCATTACAAACAGCACTAAGGTAAGGTAGTGCAACGATATGCATGGGATCTGGATGTTCACCAAGGTTATCGAGTTCTTGCAGCAGTTTTTCTTTAACTACAGGTAAACGGTGAATCCAATATAAAGCCCAAGCGATCGCAGTTGCTGATGCATCTTGAGCTGCAAATATGGGCGATAATAGAAGATCACGTATTTCCTCATCGCTTAATGCTTCACCTGCTTCATCACGAGCAAATATCAGATCGTTGAGCATATCGGTGCGTGAGGAATCTGCTTGCTGACGACGTTCTTGGACTTCAGTCTCTAGCAAACTGAAAAGTTCCTCCCGTAGATGAAGTAGGTATCTTCTGGGACTCCACCGATCTAAACCCTTTGGGAGAAAGGGTAACTTCATCATCAGTTGGTAAAGAATTGATTGTTGATATTTAATAATTTCAGCGAATAAATACTTGATTTTTTCATAACGTTCTCCCTCACGCAATCCCATCACCACCTCTATACCTACGCGCAGGGTGATATCTTCAATAGTGGGGTAGGCGACGAAATGTTTGGCGAAAGCCAATGAACTCATAATTTTTTCTGTAAGTTCGCAAATACGCCGTCCACAGGCTTGCATTCGATCTCCGTGAAAAGCTTGCATTAAAAGCTTGCGACGATGTTTGTGGCACAAGCCATCAAGTTGCAAAATTCCTTGGTTTCCTGTCAGAAATGCGAAATCTTGGTTTAATTCACCCCTAGCTGTAATTTCTTTAGTATTAGTAAAAATCTCCTTTATCCCAAAGGGATTACTAACGTAAACTATCGGTGTAGAACCCAGCATGATGGTAACGATGTCACCATAGCTTTGGGATATAGAATCCATATAGCCAAAAGGGTCAGTCTCAAATTGGAGATTGAGTAGCCAGGAGGGGGTTTTCGGCCCTGGAGGTAGTTTCATCAGTCTTCTTGACTCCTGTTGTCTATAAATAGAGTGGCACTAAGGGACTTCCAAATAAAAAAATATCCC
Organism: Nostoc sp. UIC 10890; assembly: GCF_054786515.1. Classification (NCBI taxonomy): domain Bacteria; kingdom Bacillati; phylum Cyanobacteriota; class Cyanophyceae; order Nostocales; family Nostocaceae; genus Nostoc; species Nostoc sp. UIC 10890. Next base: position 6,346,631 of record NZ_JBSGKF010000001.1, on the reverse strand, counting down.
ATCGTTTTAAGGGCAGGGGGGCAGGGAGCAGGGGGAGGAACAGTCGTGTTGAGTCCAGAAATTGGAATAATTTATTTCTTGGAAGTCCCTAAGAAAAGATACAGCCCTTGCTCTGACTGTTTCTCAGCTTCTACGGCTACGGTGTACACACAAGTCGAAAAAAGTTCGATTTCCTATTTCTCTCGTTCCCATGCAGAGCATGGGAATGGCTGATGCCTCCATAGACATTGAGTCAGAGACTCAATGAATGCATTCCCAGCCTGGAGGCTGGGAACGAGATTACACAAGCCTTTGGGCTTTTATTATTGCCATTCGTCTATAATACATTATCTAAGGCATTATCAATATAAATTCTCAATTGTTTGGCTAATTCCTGAATCTGAGGTTCGACAAAAATTGAGAAATGATCTCCTGGAATTTCCACAACTTCAATAGGTAGACGGGAATATTTACCCCAACCTAATAAAGGATCGTTAGTCTGAAATTCTGGACTCTCAAAATCATGAATAATTTCCTCACTAGCTCTAAAAAGAGTCGTTTTGTGAGGATAAATCTGAGGAATATAATCTCGCATGGCTTGGACATGGACTTTGAAAAGTTTGTAATGTTGGATAAAATCTTGAATTTCTGCATCACTAAAGATAAAGTTAGCTTTTTTATTGACTAAATGCAGTTGCTCTTTTAGTGATAAATCCCGAAGTTCTTCAAAAGGAAGGGAAAAATCGATATTATTATCGGTTTTGATTGATTCAGCAATGCGGAGTAAGAACTTAGCATCATCATCATCTGTAGGTTTAATAGCTGTTTCTGGTAATATGGCATCGATAACAACTAACAAACCCACTGCTTGACCCTGCCTTTGTAATTGTTGGGCCATTTCAAAAGCAACTACACCACCATAACAAAAACCTCCTAAAAGATAAGGGCCATGTGGTTGTACTTGACGAATTTCTTTGAGGTAGCGAGTTGCGGTTTCTTCTACAGAAATAATTTCTGGTTCTTCTTCTCCAAGGGTATGTTCTAAACCATAAAATGGGTATTCTTCACCTAGCCTTCTCGACAAGTTAAAGTAGTTATTAATGGTTCCACCAGCGCCATGCATACAGAAGAAAGGAGTCTTGGAACCAGAAGGTTGAATTGCTACTAAAGGAGAAGCAGAACCTTCACGATATGGCTGAGTGACAATAATCGCTAGTTTTTCAATTGTTGGGTTTTCAAATAAAGTAGACAAAGGTAGATTGTGCCCAAATTTGTCCTGAATTTGAGCCATTAAACGTACAGCTAAAAATGAGTGACCACCCAAGTCAAAAAAGTTATCTGTGACTCCAATAGGGTTGCTATTTAGGAGATTTTCCCAAATTTTTACTAAAGCTAATTCTGTAAAATTACGGGGAGAAATAAATGAGTTTGCAATATTTAAACGGATAATTTTATCCGTGGCAAGAGCTTGCTTATCTACTTTGCCATTGGGTGTAAGGGGGAGCGCATCTAATACCACAAATGTAGCAGGTATCATGTAATTTGGCAGCTTTTGTTGCAAATAAGGCAATAGCTGTGCTGCAATATCTTGATTATCTGTGACTAAATATGCAATCAAACAGCGATCGCCTTCAGGAGCATCGTGGATAATAATGATACATTCTCGTACATCTTTGTGTTGTGCGATCGCAGCGGCAATTTCTCCTAGTTCCACTCGAAAGCCACGAATTTTTACTTGGTCATCACGACGACCACAATACTCCAGATTACCATCGCTGAGGTAACGCCCTAAGTCACCTGTTTTATAAAGTTTTTTTCCTGGAATAAATGGGTGATCAATGAATTTTTCTTGGTTTAATTCTGGACGATGTAAATATCCTTTGGCTAATCCATCTCCACCTGTATAAAGTTCACCAATAATTCCTGGTGGTGTTAATTGTAAATGTTGATTCAATACATAAACTAGAGTATTATCAATCGGGCGACCAATAGGAACACTATTTAAATTATCTGGCAATAAACTAGTGTCGTAATAAGTAACATTAGCAGAAACTTCTGATGAGCCATAAAGATTGATTAGTTTGGCAAATGGCAGTACTTTTTGGAAAGTTTGAACTAACTCCAAAGATAGGGCTTCCCCACTAGCTATCCAAAGTTTTAGTTGCGATAAATTTCTAGTAAGATGACTGTAAGTATCTAAAAGTAACCGCAGCAGTGAGGGAACAAGTATAATTCGCGTCACTTTGTTATCTGCTAGAGCTTGAATAAATAGTTGCGGTTCTTTGACAGTTGCATTACTGATAATCACAGTAGCAATTCCCTGAAGCAAAGGAGCAAAAATTTCCCATACTGAATCTACAAAGCTAATAGCTGTCTTCTGGCAACAAACTTCTCCTGGGGTAAAGGGATAGGTTTTCCACAGCCAGTGCAAGCCATTGACAGTACCGCGATGAGTGCCAAGAACACCTTTAGGAGTCCCAGTAGAGCCGGAAGTATAGATAATGTAAGCAAGACTCTCGGCTTTTGCAGTGTTAATGGGGTTTTCTAGACTTTCTTGAGCAATTTCGTGTTCGTGAATATCCAAGCAAACAATTTTAGCTGAAGATTCAGGTAGCTTTGTTAATATTTCTTGTTGAGTGATTAACACCGCAGCTTGGGAGTCAGAGAGCATGAAATTCAAGCGCTCTAGAGGATAATTAGGATCAAGAGGAATGTATGCACCTCCAGCTTTGAGAACAGCTAAAATTCCTATAACCATTTCTGGTGAGCGTTCTAGACATATCGCTACAAGGGTTTCTGTTGTGACACCCAGTTTTTGTAAATAATGAGCAAGTTGATTAACCCTTTGGTTGAGTTGACGATAAGATAATTGTTCAGACTGACTAATTAAGGCTAATGCATCAGGCGATCGCTTGACTTGTTCCTCAAAGAGTTGATGAATAGACGCATCTTGGGGATAATCTGCATGAGTCTGATTCCAGTCAAATAAAAGTTGCGATCGCTCTTTTGCAGTTAATAATGATAATTCTGAAATAGGCTGCTCTTGATTATCAATAATATTTTCTAATAACGTCTGAAAATGTCTAATAAATTGGGTAATTGTAGCTGAATCAAAAATATCAGTGTTGTACTCTAAACACCCTGCCAATCCCTCTGGAGATTCAGACAACGACAGAAAAATATCTAGTTGAGCCGTACCACTATCGAACTCCAAAGTACGCAAAGTGAGACCAGAAACTTCCTGCACAGACATTGGTGTATTTTGCAGGACAAACATCACTTCATAAAGTGGATTCCGGCTTAAGTCTCGCTCAGGTTGCAATTCTTCTACAAGCATCTCGAAAGGCAAATCTTGATGTGCATAAGCATCAAGTGTCACTTCACGCACGCGATGTAAAAGTTCGCGGAAACTGGGATTACCACTAAGATTATTACGCAACACCAAAGTATTCACAAATAAACCCAGCATCTTTTCTAATTCGGCTCGATTGCGGTTGGCAATTGGAGAACCGATGAGGATGTCTTCTTGGTTGGTGTAGTGATATAGCAAGATGTTAAATGCTGCCAGCAAAGTCATAAACAAAGTGGCATCTTCTCGCTGACTTAATTGATTGAGTGCATCTGTCAGACTTTTAGAGAATGCAAAGTATTGTTTAGCACCAGTAAAACTCGTAATAGTAGGTCGTGGACGATCTGTAGGTAACTGTAATATGGGTAATTCGCCACTTAGTTGTTGCTTCCAGTAATTGAGTTGAGTTTTGAGCAAATCACCTTGCAAGCGATCGCGTTGCCAAACTGCAAAATCTGCATACTGGATCGGAAGTTCCGATAAGGGATTCGGCTGATTTGTTGAGAATGCTGCATACAGCGTTGCCAACTCTTTCAAAAACACACCAATAGACCATCCATCTGTAATAATGTGGTGCATGGTCAAAAGGAAAATATGTTCTTCTTCACCTAAGCGGAATAAAGTCGCTCTGACTAAAGACTCTTTAGCTAAATTGAAAGTTTTTTTTGCTGATTCTGCTGCAATTTGTTTAATCTCTTCTTCCCAATCTCCACCACATAAATGCTCAAGATTGACAATAGGTAATTCCCAGGTTACATCTGGTGTAATATGCTGGGCTGGCTGTCCATTGACGAGTATAAAACTTGTCCGCCAAACTTCATGCCGCCTGATGATTTCATTCAAACTTTGCTGGAGTGCTTTAATATTAAGCAACCCCTGTAAGTGAAAAGCGCTCGGAATATTATAGAAAGAACTCCCGTGGTAAAGTTGGTCAATAAACCATAGCCTTTGTTGAGAAAAAGACAAAGGAACATGATTAAATACTTGACGTTTGGGAATAGTATCAGCTTTAAACTTTCCTCCCTTCCATTTTTCTAAAAGGGCTTTTTTAGCTGGAGTTAAATTAGAGTATTGTTGTTCCATTGTTAACAATTATTTGATATTTTTTTAAGTAATTTATACATAAACACAGTTCAGAATGAGCAACAAAACCCTCATGTAGAGAAACGATTTATCGCTCATGTAGAGACGCGATAAATCGCGTCTTCAAAGACTACGATACACCAGCCAAAAGAACAGCAACCTGTTCTTCTGATAATTCTTCAATCTTCTCTAGAAGAAGTTGTTCAATCATTTCTGCCTGTTTAGCTGGTATCATAGCTTGCACTAACAGGTCACGGAGTGGTAACTCTACTGGAAACTTGGCTCGCAATCGAGAAACTAGTTGAGTTGCAATGAGAGAATCCCCTCCCAACTCATAGAAGTTATCGTAAATACCAACTTGTGCAATTCCAATAACTTCTTGCCATATTTCAGTTACTTGTTTTTCCAACTCATTAGTCGGAGCAACATAGGAATTACTGATATTAGGTCTGAAATAGGAATAGGATGAATCTAATTGATTAGAAGGTTTTTCATGTAATGCGATTGGTTCGCTACTAAAAGAAGGTGATGATGATTTTGCATCAATCCAATAACGTTGACGTTCAAAAGGATAAGTAGGCAAAGGCAAACGCAAATGCCGTTGATGAATATAAAACCCAGACCAATCAATCTCAACACCAAACAACCACAACCGACCTAAAGCTTGCAATAAATAAGCAAAATCAGATTGTTCTTCTTTAATATGGGGTAAACAATTCACCACCAGTTGTTTAGAATCAGATTGTAAATGCTGTTTTGTCAAAGTAGTTAACGTCCGTCCCGGTCCCACCTCCAAGAAAACACCCTCAAATTGTTGCAAAAGTTGCGATATACCATCAGAAAAACGCACAGTCCGCCGCAAATGTTCACCCCAATAGCTGGGATTAGTCGCATCACTATCACTAATCCAAGTTCCAGTCACATTGGAAATAAAGCGAATACTTGGCAAATTCAGTTTCACCTTGCTCAAAGCATTGACAAACTCCGGCAGAATCGGTTGCATCATTTCACTATGAAAAGCGTGAGATGTGTGCAACATTCGACATTCAATTCCTTGGAGTAATAATTGATTTTGCAGTGCAGTTATAGCTTCACTCTCACCAGAAACCACACAAGAAGAGGGGCTATTAACCGCTGCAATTTGCGTATCATCAGTTAAGAGCGATCGCAAATTTTCTACTGGTAGTGGAATTGCTAACATACTACCTGTGGGTAACTGTTGCATCAGTCGTCCCCTAGTGGCAACTATAGCCAAAGCATCTTCTAGAGAAAAGACACCCGCAATGGTTGCAGCGACATATTCCCCGATGCTATGCCCAATCATTGCTTCTGGATGTACGCCCCATTCCATCCATAATTGAGCTAGGGCATATTCAATCACAAATAATGCTGGTTGAGTAAGGGCGGTTTGTTGTAGTTGTTCGGTAACTTTTGTTTCGTCTTGGAAAAGTATCTGGCGGATGTCAAGATTTAGGTGTTGCTGAAGAATCTCGGCGCAAGTATCTATATTTTGCCGAAATGTCGGTTCAACTTCGTAGAGTTCCTGCGCCATGTTGACATATTGCGTCCCTTGTCCAGAAAACATGAAGATAACTGGACGGTGACTGGGTTTGTGGTGGTAGGTAAATACACGTTGCGGATTTTGGCTGGTTAATGCTTCCACCGCATCGTTTTGATTACAACATACTAATATACGTCGATGTTCAAATGCTTGACGACCAACTTGTAGGGTGTAAGCGACATCTGCGAGGTTAATTTGAGGATGTTCTTGAAGATGCCTGACTAGATTAGCTGTAGCTGTTTCTAAAGCCGTGCTAGTTTTGGCAGAAACTACCAACAATTGATACCTTCTCCCCTGCCCCCCTGCTCCCCTGCTCCCCCGCCCCTCTGCCCCCCTGCCCCTCTGCTCCCCTGCCCCTCTGCCCCTCTGCCCTAAATCCGGGGCTTGCTCTAAAATCACGTGGGCGTTTGTACCACCAATGCCGAAGGAACTAACTCCGGCGCGGCGTGGTGTGCCGTTGCTTTCCCAAGGTGATAATTTGGTGTTGACGTAGAAGGGGCTGTTGGCGAAGTCTATTTCTGGGTTGGGTTGTTGGAAGTGTAGACTAGGTGGTATTTGTTGATTTTTTAGGGCTAGGACTGTTTTAATTAAGCCTGTGACTCCTGCTGCTGTGTTTAAGTGGCCTATATTGGTTTTTACTGAGGCGATCGCACAAAAGTTTTTTTGTTTAGTACGGGCTGCAAACGCCTTTTTCAGGGCACTAATTTCAATCGGATCGCCTAAAGCTGTACCTGTTCCATGAGCCTCAATGTAAGTGATAGTTTCCGCAGCAACCCCAGCGATCGCTTGAGCCTCAGCAATCACTTCAGCTTGACCACTCACACTCGGAGCTGTATATCCTACCTTAGCCGCACCATCGTTATTGATGGCTGAACCTTTAATTACTGCGTGAATGCAGTCACCATCTGTCAAGGCATCTTCTAATCTTTTAAGGACAACAATACCCGCGCCATCCCCAAAAATCGTTCCTTGGGCATTAGCATCAAAGGCGCGACAGTGGCCATCAGGAGAAGTTATACTTCCTTCTTGATAAAAATAACCTTGCTTTTGCAGAGATTCTATAGAAATCCCACCTGCCAAAGCCATATCGCACTCATAGTTTAGCAATCCTTGACAGGCTGAATGCACAGCAACTAACGATGTAGAACAGGCAGTCTGAACATTGATACTCGGCCCTTTGAGATTTAATTTATATGAAACTCTTGTAGCTGCAAAGTCCTGACTATTGCCATATATAACTGCCAAACCCCTTGATTGGATAATATCAGGGTGGGAACTGAGATTACTCAGAAAATAGTTACTCATATTAGTTCCCACATAAACACCGGTTAAGCCTTTGCCTGAACTTGGGTTATAACCGGCATTTTCCAATGCTTCCCAAGCACACTCAAGTAGAATCCGGTGTTGAGGATCGATGATCTCGGCTTCCTTTGGTGAGAAATCAAAGAAAGGCGCGTCAAACATCTCGATATCTGACAGACGAACACCAGCTTTTACATAATTGCGATCGTTCAGCCATGCTGGATCTACGCCTGAAGCCTCTAGTTCTTCATCACTGAAGAATGAAATTGACTCCTTTCCTTGACATAAATTATCCCAAAATTCATCAATGCTTTTGGCTCCAGCAAAACGACCAACCATACCAATTACGGCTATGCCTTTGATGGAATCTTCTTGGATTTGTTGGTTATCCATTTACCTTCCTCCTTTGTTGCATTAATTGTCTTTTTTCTTGCATAGCCGCTTCTTTTCTGCTGGCACGTTGATCGGCTTGTTGAAATGTTGGTTCCTCAACTTGTTTTTTGCCGAGATATTCAGCCAAGGTACTTACGGTTGAATATTCAAATAATTCAGCAACGGACAAATTTTTATTTAAGGATTTCAGAATTTTACTGCGAACTTGAATTATTAAGAGAGAATCTCCTCCTAATTCAAAAAAGTTATCATTCAGTCCGACAGTTCTGATTCCTAGAATCTCTTGCCATATATTAGCAATATTTTGCTCAATTTCATTTCTTGGAGCAACATATAGATTTTCTAAATCAGGTCTGTCATGAAGTAATAAATTTGCTGCTCTTGCTGGTAAAGATTCCAGCTTTAGCCATTGGTCAGTTCTAGCTTTAAGTTCTCCAGTTGAGACAATTATATGATTAAACTGACTACAGTTAAAAATTCTTTTAAATGCTTTTATACCTTCTTCTGGCTGAATAGCTAATTCATCTAAACTTACACCTACAGATGTACTTTGTTTATCTTCTTTTTGAAGTTGCCAACCATCCCAACTTATGCTTGTCCATGAAACTGGATGATTTTGATTATGTTTGTGTACAAAAGCGTCCATAAAGATATTTGCTGCTGAGTATGCAACAAATCCTAATCCTCCTAATACAGATGATAAAGAAGATAGTAATAAACAAAAATCAAGCTGTTTGTCTTGTAAAACTTTTTCTAAAACTAAAAGTCCATGTACTTTTGGTTGGAATTGCTGCTCACAATCAATTTTCCGGATCTTTTCAATAGACTCGCCGCCAAGAATACCCGCAGCATGAATCACACCATTTAGATTACCAAATTGCTGTTGAGCTTGAGCGATCGCATTTTGCATTTGTTCGGGGTTGGTAACATCAGCATTCACTACCAAAACTTCTGCACCCAACTGTTCTAGTTCTTTTACTTTGCGAATTTTGCAGCTAATACTATCAGTTTCATCGTGAGCAATCAACCATTTGTCCCATTCATCTCGGCTAGGTAAAATCGAACGTCCTGTTAATAGTAGTTTTGCTTGTACAGTTTGTGCTAAATATTCTGCTACAACAAGTCCAATACCTCCAAGTCCACCTGTAATCAGGTAGGCTCCCTTTTGCCTTAATTGTGATTTTCCTAGATTAGCTTCATCAAAGTGTACTGGTTCAAAACTTTGCACCCAGCGATTCAAACCTCGGTAAGCAATCACTTTATCAGAATTAAAAATAGTTAATTCTGCCAGCAACTTTTCTACAAATTTTTCTTCTTGCCAACTACCAATATTAGGCAAATTAACATCAATGCTACGACAATTAAGATTTGAATATTCTTGAGATATAACTTTAATTGTACCAAGTAAAGTTGCTTTTTCTGGACAAAGTACTTCAGTTCCTGTTACTGCCTGTAAATTGTTAGAAATGACTGTAATTTGAAAATCATCCGTAATTTCTTGTTTTGACAAAGCTTGGGCAAGAAATAGTAGACTATAAAATCCAGCTAGCTGTGCTTTTTCAACTTCTTCTATTTTCAATTCTTTGTCATTGGCAGGTGTGACACTCCATAAATGAACAATGGACTTTGGTAATTTATGTTGTGTTAATAGTTCTTTGATTAAAGTATCGTAGTCATAATTATACTGAGGATTAAGAGTATATTCACCTTCATTAATTCTTGTGAACTCTGTTCCAACTTTAACAATAATAACTTTTTGTTTTTTTTGTTTTAACTGTTTGACTAATTTAGCACCCAAGCCACACTCATCAATAAATACTAAAGTACAAGATTGTTGAGATGTGTATTCAAGCGGTGCTGAGACTAAAGATGGTTTCCAGAAAGGAATATAGAACCAGTCAGAAATATCAGGCTTTTTACCCAGTGATACTGAACTAGGATAATTATCTGGTTTTTGTTTTTTGGGTTCAATCCAATAACGTTGACGTTCAAAAGGATAAGTAGGCAAAGGCAAACGCAAATGCCGTTGATGAAGATAAAACCCAGACCAATCAATCTCAACACCAAACAACCACAACCGACCTAAAGCTTGCAATAAATAAGCAAAATCAGATTGTTCTTCTTTAACATGGGGTAAACAATTCACCACCAGTTGTTTAGAATCAGATTGTAAATGCTGTTTTGTCAAAGTAGTTAACGTCCGTCCCGGCCCCACCTCCAAGAAAACACCCTCAAATTGTTGCAAAAGTTGCGATATACCATCAGAAAAACGCACAGTCTGGCGCAAATGTTCACCCCAATAGCTGGGATTAGTCGCATCACTATCACTAATCCAAGTCCCAGTCACATTGGAAATAAAGCGAATACTTGGCACATTCAGTTTCACCTTGCTCAAAGCATTGACAAACTCCGGCAGAATCGGTTGCATCATTTCACTATGAAAAGCGTGAGATGTGTGCAACATCCGACATTCAATTCCTTGGAGTAATAATTGATTTTGCAGTGCAGTTATAGCTTCACTCTCACCAGAAACCACACAAGAAGAGGGGCTATTAACCGCTGCAATTTGCGTATCATCAGTTAAGAGCGATCGCAAATTTTCTACTGGTAGTGGAATTGCTAACATACTACCTGTGGGTAACTGTTGCATCAGTCGTCCCCTAGTGGCAACTATAGCCAAAGCATCTTCTAGAGAAAAGACACCCGCAATGGTTGCAGCGACATATTCCCCGATGCTATGCCCAATCATTGCTTCTGGATGTACGCCCCATTCCATCCATAATTGAGCTAGGGCATATTCAATCACAAATAATGCTGGTTGAGTAAGGGCGGTTTGTTGTAGTTGTTCGGTAACTTTTGTTTCGTCTTGGAAAAGTATCTGGCGGATGTCAAGATTTAGGTGTTGCTGAAGAATCTCGGCGCAAGTATCTATATTTTGCCGAAATGTCGGTTCAACTTCGTAGAGTTCCTGCGCCATGTTGACATATTGCGTCCCTTGTCCAGAAAACATGAAGATAACTGGACGGTGACTGGGTTTGTGGTGGTAGGTAAATACACGTTGCGGATTTTGGCTGGTTAATGCTTCCACCGCATCGTTTTGATTACAACATACTAATATACGTCGATGTTCAAATGCTTGACGACCAACTTGTAGGGTGTAAGCGACATCTGCGAGGTTAATTTGAGGATGTTCTTGAAGATGCCTGACTAGATTAGCTGTAGCTGTTTCTAAAGCCGTGCTAGTTTTGGCAGAAACTACCAACAATTGATACCTTCTCCCCTGCCCCCCTGCTCCCCTGCTCCCCCGCCCCTCTGCCCCCCTGCCCCTCTGCTCCCCTGCCCCTCTGCCCCTCTGCCCTAAATCCGGGGCTTGCTCTAAAATCACGTGGGCGTTTGTACCACCAATGCCGAAGGAACTAACTCCGGCGCGGCGTGGTGTGCCGTTGCTTTCCCAAGGTGATAATTTGGTGTTGACGTAGAAGGGGCTGTTGGCGAAGTCTATTTCTGGGTTGGGTTGTTCAAAGTGTAGACTAGGTGGTATTTGTTGATTTTTTAGTGCCAGGACTGTTTTAATTAAGCCTGTGACTCCTGCTGCTGTGTTTAAGTGACCTATATTTGTTTTTACTGAGGCGATCGCACAAAAGTTTTTTTTGTCAGTACTAGCACGAAAAGCCTGTGTCAAAGCCTTGATTTCAATGGGATCTCCTAATGCAGTGCCAGTACCATGTGTTTCTATATAGGCGATCGTCTCAGGTTCTACTCCTGCTAAAGCAAGGGCTTCTAAAATAACTTCCCTTTGTCCATCGACACTGGGGGCTGTATATCCCACCTTTAAGGAACCATCGTTATTAACAGCTGAACCTTTAATTACTGCGTAAATCAAGTCACCATCGGCAATGGCATCCTCTAATCTTTTCAAAACCACTACACCCAAGCCATTACCGCCATTAGTTCCTTGAGCTTTAGCATCAAAAGCTCGGCAATGTCCATCAGGAGAATGGATTCCCCCTGGTTGATATTGATAACCAGACTTTTGCGGCACCATTATAGAAACGCCACCAGCCAAAGCCATATCACTTTCACCATTCAGTAAACTTTGACAAGCTAAATGAACAGCAACTAAAGATGTGGAGCAAGCAGTCTGAACATTAATACTCGGCCCCTTCAGATTCAATTTATATGAAACTTGTGTGGGTAAAAAATCCTTATCATTTCCAATCAAAATTTGAAAGCTATCTACTGACTCCATCAATTCCCGGTTGGGATATAAGTTGGAAAGTAGATAATTACTGGCAGCGACACCAGCAAAAAGGCCAATTTGACCATCATAGTTTTGGGAGTTATAGCCAGCATTTTCTAGAGCTTCCCAAACACATTCTAAAAAAAGACGATGTTGTGGATCTGTAATTTCAGCTTCCCTGGGAGAAAAACCAAAAAATGAAGCATCAAATAACTCTACATCTTCTAGTACACCACCTGCTTTGACGTAACTGCTTTGGTTTAGCAATGCCGCATCTATTCCAGCCGATACTAGTTCTTCATCTGTGAAAAAAGAAATAGACTCTACACCATCTCGGATATTTCGCCAAAAATCAGCAATATTTTCGGCTCCAGGAAAACGCCCTGACATACCAACGATAGCTATTTCTTCTTGAGCATTTAAGTTATTAATATCGGTTAAAAAGTTCATTACCAAAACCTTATGTAATCTTCTAAATCGTCACTATTCTAAATAAAATCGGATACATTTATTTTCGCAGCAATTTGAATTTGATCATTTAGCACTGCATCAATATCTTCTTCTTTAGTTAACGGATTAGCAATTACTGCCCGCAGAGCAATAACAGGAATTTCTTTGCCTAAACTAGTGGCTGATTTTGTAGTCCGTGAGATAAAAGTATTACCAATTTGACGCTGTCTTTTCTGCAAACATTCATTAAAATTATTGATTAGTTGATTGTCAATTTCAGTCAACTGTTTTTTGGCAACTAACTCTCTTAATGGCTCTGGAATATATCTATAGAGAAGCAAGTTAGTATCAGGTTCTGCCAACAACTCAAACTCAGGCATACTACAAATACGATCCGCCATATATTGAGTTTTCCTAATTCCTTCATCAATTAAAAATTCATATCCTTTGAGTCCCAGCAGATTCAGTCCAGCGTGTAAAAATAGAGCCATACCAGGCCGAGATCCTTCTAAAGCACGTTTACCTAAATCAAATGACCCTTTACGCATGGTATAGCTTGCTTGCTTTTCGATGGCTGTTGCTATATAAGGATCGCGCAAAAAAACCATCCCAATACCCATTGGTAGATATAGTTGTTTATGCCCATCAATAGTTACTGAATCAGCTTTTTCGATACCAGCAAGTTTATGACGATGTTGTTCAGAAAAAATAAGTGGCCCACCCCAAGCAGCATCCACATGAAAATGAACATTAGCTGCTTGTGCAATGTCGGCAATCTCAGACAATGAATCCACTCCGCCTGAGTCTGTAGTACCAGCAATGCCTACAATTGCAATAATTAGCAAGTTTTGGTCACGACACTCTTTAACAGTTTGACGCAACTTCTGGATATTAACTCGATTGTTACTATCAGTGGGGATTCTAATTAAACTCTGCGTACCAATACCCATTAAATCCGCAGCTTTATCAAAGGAGAAATGCATCAATTCAGAACCAATAATCACTGCTCCTTTGTAGCCATAGAAATCTAGAGCCGCGGCTAAACCTTCTTTTTCTATACCAAGAAAATCATTTTTTGCTGCCAAAGAAGCGTTTCGGGCACACCAAAGTGCCGTGATATTTGCCACGGTTCCACCAGAAACTAAAATTCCTAGGGTACTTAAGTTATGTTGAATATGTTGAGCGTAGAAATTATCAGAAAAGTTATAAATTAGTCGATGTAACATTGCTAAAGCTTCGCGTTCACAAAAGCTTAAGGCTTTAGCAGTTTCTATCTTGACAGCATTTTGATTCATTGCTGTCATCAATTTTGCCATTGGGCGCACAAAAGAAGGAAGCGCCGAGGTCATGTGACCAATAAATCGTGGCGAGGATGTATGGATTGAATGAGCTACAACATTGTTACTTAAATTTTGGATATAGCTCTCAAAATCAACAGGTTGGACAGGTATTTGACTATCAGAATAATTGTCTAGTAAAAAATCTAAATCAATACGACTATTAGCATCGGTTGTACTTAAGAAATCTTGAGATAAATCATTAACTATTGCATCTATTTGTTCTTCGATATATATTCCCTGGCTTGATGAACTAAATAGTTGCATCACTTGTTTTTCAATATCATCATGTAATTTTTGCTCAGTTTTCACAAAATAATTTTGGTTCGACATTTCTTGTTTACTTAATGTCATTTTATATCCTTGGATAGGTTTCTTTTTTTGTGCATTTTTGTTGAATAAGTTCGTAGTCAGCCTGGATTTTTAAGCACTAAAGTGTTTACTACAAACCTTGCAAAATTAATGGGACTTGTGCTTTGTCGCTGCTCGATGTTCTTTTCTAGCTTGTTTGCGTTGCTGTACTGAAGCTGTTCGGCTTTCGGGGCGATGAGAATGTTGGGTAAAAGATGGCTGTTCGCTTGACTCTTGAATTAGATATCTAGCTAAGTGACTAATAGTAGGATATTGAAACATTTCAATCATAGAAAAGTCTCGCTGAAATGTTTTTTGCAATTTGCTATGAACTTGAACTAATAACAATGAATGACCACCGAGTTCAAAGAAATTATCATGAATTCCTAAATTTTCAACTTGGATTACTTCTTGCCAAATATCAGCAATAGTTTTTTCTACTTCAGTTTGAGGTGGCTGATAAACTGCTTGCAATTCTGGACGTGCAGTATTAGGTGCTGGTAAAGCTTTGCGATCGCATTTACCATTGGGTGTAAGAGGTAGCGCTTCTAGCAATACAAAAGCTGCTGGCACCATGTAACTTGGTAACTTCGATTCTAAGAAATTCCGCAACTCTGAAATTGATAGTGTTTGCCCGATGTGCGGGACTATGTATGCTACTAAACTTTGAGTATCTGTTGCCACAACTACAGTTTCTCGTACTGTTGGGTATTGGCTAATGAATGCCTCAATTTCTCCAAGTTCGATGCGGAAGCCACGAATCTTCACTTGGTAGTCAATTCGACCAATGTACTCAATTTCTCCATTGGGTAAATAGCGTGCCTTATCACCTGTTTTGTACAAACGTGTTCCCGGTTGTTCGCTCAAAGGATTGGGGATAAATTTTTCTGCGGTTAGTTCTGGACGGTTTAAATAACCCCGACCTACGCCTACACCACCAATATATAATTCGCCTGGTACTCCGATGGGGACAGGGTTAAGATTCTCATCCAAAAGATAAATTTGGATATTGGCAATTGGATAACCAATGGGAACTGTCTTTTGAGTAGTAAGACTATTTTTACACTGCCAAAAGGTGACATCTACAGCAGCTTCTGTCGGGCCATAGAGATTGTGCAGTTGGGCGTTGAGTCGATCGCCAAAGCGTTGTTGTAATTCTACTGGCAAAGCTTCACCACTGACTATTACCCGCAGTAAGGATTCACAGGTTTCCAAATTTTCTGCTTCGAGAAACACTTGCAGCATCGAAGGTACAAAATGAATTGTGGTTATTTGCTGCTGTGTAATCACATTCACTAAATAATTAGGGTCACGATGTCCTTGTGCTTTTGCTATTACTAACCGCGCACCTGTTATCAATGGCCAGAAGAATTCCCAGACTGAGACATCGAAGCTGAATGGTGTCTTTTGTAAAACTCTATCTGTGGCTGTTAGTTGATATTGGTCTTGCATCCACAGTAAGCGATTGCAAATTCCTCTGTGGGTATTCATCGCTCCTTTGGGTTTGCCTGTGGAACCGGAGGTGTAGATGACGTAAGCTAGGCGATCGCTACTAAGATGGTAATCTGGGTTCTGTTGGCGATGTTGGGCGATAATTTCCCAGTTGGTATCTAAGCAAATTAGTTTGGCTTTGTGATCTGGGAGATTTTCTACTAGCTGTTGTTGTGTTAATAAGACTGTTGGTTGTGAGTCTTCTAACATATAAGCTAGGCGCTGTTGAGGATAGCTTGGATCTAGAGGTATATATGCGCCACCTGCTTTGAGGATGGCTAATAGTCCGATTACCATCAAAAGCGATCGCTCTACACTAATTCCCACTAGCACTTCTGATTCTACTCCCAATGAACGCAGGTAATGCGCCAATTGGTTAGCTTTGGTGTTGAGTTCGCGGTAGGTTAATTGCTCATCTGCAAATACTACTGCTACGGCATCGGGTGTTTTCTCAACTTGCGCTTCAAATAATTTATGAATGGATGTTTCTTGCGGATATTCAGTTTGCGTGTTGTTCCATTGGGCAAACTGTGTCTTCTCTGCTTGAGTTAACAGTGGTAATTCTGATAAACGCTGCTGCGGATTGCCTACAATGCCTTCTAGTAAAGTCTCTAAATGATTTAATATTCGACTAACAGTAGCCCTTTCAAAGTGTCGGGTATCGTATGGAATCAACAGATGCAATGAATCTGCATCAGGCTCGACTACTAAAGTTAGGGGATAGTTCGTCTTTTCAAATGAGCGAGATTCGCTGATTCCCATGCTTTGAGCTAGGTTGCTTTGATTGGAATCTACTAGATAATTATTAAAAACTAAAAGGCTATCAAATAGTGATAAACCACGAGGGATCTCACTCCATTGTTGGATTTGTAGCAGTGGGCTGTATTCGTACTGACGCATTTCCACTTCTTGGGCTTGCAGATTTTTCAGCCAAGGCAAAAGAAAAGCATTAGCAGGTACTTCTACTCGGAGTGGCAGCGTGTTGATAAAGAGTCCCACCATAGATTCTGCCTCTAGCAACGCAGCCGGCCGGCCTGAAGATGTGGCTCCAAAAACTATATCTGACTCACCGCTATAACGGCTTAAAAGTAAAGCCCAGGCTCCTTTAAGTAAAATATTTAAGGTCAACTGATGCTTGCGTGCAAAAGATTTGAGGGCGGTTGTCAAAGAAGCCGATATCTGAATCTGTTGTCGATCATAAGCTTCTTTTTGACTAGAAAAACTAGCTGAAGTTTTACTTACCGCAATTGGTGTCGGTACGGTGAATCCTTTAAGTTTCTGTCGCCAGTAAGCTTCTGCTTTCTGCAAGTCTTGCTGTTGTAACCAAGTAATATATTCTCTGTAAAGCCGCGGACGTTCTAGATATAAATCTTTACCTTGGCAGAAGGCTTGATAAAATTGATAAAATTCGTTCCACAGCCAACTAATAGACCAGCCTTCCATGAGGATGTGGTGAAAGCTGAAGACGAATTGATAAGTATCATCAGCTACCTGAATCAATGTCAGGCGGATTAAAGGAGCTTGGGAAAGGTCAAAGCCGCGATCGCTATCTGCTTTTAAGAAAGCTTTTAGCTGCTTTTGTTGCTCTTGTAAGGATAAATTTTGCCAGTCTTGAAATTCCCACGGCAAATCTACTTGCTGATGAACGACTTGATAAGGTTTATCAAGATTTTCCCAATAAAAAGAGGTACGCAAAATCGGGTGACGATCTACAACTCGTTGCCAAGCTTTTTGGAAGGCTGAGATATCAAGTTGAGTTTGCAAGGTGAAACAAATCTGCTCGAAATACACCACCGAACTGGGTGCAGCAAGTTTGTGAAAAAGCATACCCTGCTGCATGGGTGAAAGTTCATAGATATCTTCAATATTATTGTTCATGAAAAATTCCTCCTGCCTGATTGACCAACTTGAGCCAGCAACTTAGCCAAATTTTCTTGATTGATATTTGCTGCCGCAAAGTCTGAAGGGGTGTAATCTACAGTTTCCAGCGATCGGCAGTGAGCAATTATAGACAAGAGGGCTTTGATAAAATTGTCAGATAATTTTTCTATTGTCTCTAGTCGATGCACATTCTTGCTGTAGTACCAATTAAGCTGCAACTGACCTTCGGTAATTGTCCCAATTAGATGTAACTTATGAGGACGAGTTGCTTGCAGACTGCGCGTCGCGTCAGGTAAATCTTCGGTCAATTGGAACAAGGAATTTTGGGGTAAGCTTTTAGCAATTTGACCAACGTAAAGGAATGCTACCTCTGCTTGGGGAAGTGACCGGATTTTTTCTTGAACTACTGCATCTTTATTTAAATAACGCAGTACTCCATAATCAATGCCTTCACCAGAAATACTACGTAGCTGTTCCTTAACCACTTTTAAGGCATCGCCTGGACGATCAACTTTTTCCAAGTCTAAAAGTACCGGATAAGTAGTAGTAATCCAACCTACAGTCCTGGAAATATCAACATTATCTATCCCACTGGTACTGACTTCTCGCCCATTTTCTTCAAGATCAACCAAGAGTAAATTTTCGCCTGTCCATTGGGCAAAAGCTTGGGCAAAAGCAGTAAGCAGAACTTCTTGTGTATTAGTCCGATAAACTGCTGGAACCTCCTGAAGCAGGGCTTGAGTATCTTGGTTACTCAGCGTTACTGTCACAACTTGTTCTGATGCGACATCGTTGATACTCCCAGAATAGTCTACAGGCAGAGGAGAAACTTGTTTGTGGCGATCGCTCAACCAATAATTTTGAGCTTTCTGTAAATTTGCTGAGTGGGCGTATTCCTCTAACCGCAAAGCCCATTGTTTGTAAGAGGTTGTCTTTGGTGGCAGATCAATCGCTTTTCCTTGACGGATTTGCTGATAAGCCGTTTGCAGATCCTCTAATAAGATTCGCCAAGAACCGGGATCTACTCCCAAGTGATGGCTAGCAATGAACAAGTGGTTTGATTTATTTGCACCCAAGTTAAAAAGCGCCATCCGCACAATCGGCCCTGTTGACAGGTTCAGGCTAGCTTGTAGTTGAGCAGCCGTTGTCTTCAATGCCAGTTGTTGAGCATCTGATGCCAATGCCGATAAATCTATATGTGTAAATGGTACTTCTTCCAGGCTAGCGTTCACTGCTTGCCAACCACATTCTGAGAATTTGAACCGCAAGCGAAGGGCATCATGATGTAATAGTAATTGCTGCCACGCTTGTTTTAACATCGCTGGCTCGATCACTTCTGCGGCCTCTAACAAAATTGATTGGTTCCAGTGGTGTGGTTCTGAAATATTCCGTTCAAAGAACCTATGCTGAATCGGTGTCAGGGGTAATGAACCAGTTACTAAACCTTGTTCAGCCTGAACTACTTGGGTTGTGCTTACCACCTCTGCTAATTTGGCAATGGTTTGATGTTCAAATAATTGCTGAGGAGTTAACCGCAAACCGACTTTAGCAGCTCTGGCACTGACTTGAATGCCAAGTACAGAGTCGCCACCCAACTCAAAAAAGCTATCGTGAATGCCTACTTGCCCAATACCAAGGAGTTCTTGCCAGATATTGGCGATCGCTTGCTCAACTTCACTTCGAGGGGCAATATATGCGTTATCTAGATTTGGTCTTAAATAAGATGAAGCGGAACTAGTTTTAGGTGCAAGTTGAGAATCTTGACTAAATTCAAGTTGAATCCATTTTTTGATGCTAGTTTCCAAGTCTACTGTTGATGTGACTATCTGTGTAAATTTACTTACAGCTAAAGCCCGTTTAAAAACCTCTAGTCCTTCTTGCCGCGTCATCATCGAGTCCGCACCTTTAGGCAAGGTAACTATTTCAGATGATTCTTGAGTAATCCAATCGCCATAATTGATGCTCAACCAAGGAACTAGACTTGTTTGATTGTGTTTGTGTATAAAAGCATCCGTAAATATGTGTGCTGCTGGATAGGCAGCCATACCCATTACTCCCAAAACAGATGCTAATGACGATATGACTACGCAAAAATCAAGCTGTTTTCCTTGTAATATCTTTTCTAAGACAAACAATCCGTAGCCTGTGGAGTGTAATTGATTTTCACACTCAGTTTTACTAATCTGTTGAACAGTGTTGTAAACTCTCACAGTTGCAGCATGAATCACACCATGAATCTCGCCAAAGCGGTTTGATGCTTGAGCTATGACTGCTTGCATTTGTTCGAGATTGCCAACATCGGCGCGACAAATTAAAACTGATGCACCCAATGCTTCTAATGCTTGTATTTTTTGAATTTTGCGACTGATGCGATCGCTTTCATCATGAGTTGCCAGCCATTGATACCACTCTGGTTTCGCGGGTAAACTCGAACGACCTGTAAGAATCAGCTTAACACGGGCTGTTTGGGCGAGATATTCTGCTAGCACCAAACCAACATCTCCCAAACCACCAACGATTAAATATACTCCCCCTTCTCTGATGGGAATTGTTTCTTGATCTGGTTCTTCTAGTCGTATTGGTTCAAAAGTTTGCACCCAGCGATGTTTACCACGGTAAGCAACTATATTTTCGGTTGCCGTTTGAGTAAGTTCTGTTACAAGTTGTTTTACGAGTTGATTTTCTTGGGATGTTTCTGGTTCAGGAATGACTACATCAATGTGACGACAAGTGATATTGGGATACTCTTGGGGAATTACTTTACAAATTCCGATGACAGTTGCTTGTTCAGGACACAACTCTTCATCGCCATTTACCTCCTGCACATTGTTGGTTGCTACCAGAATTTGGACATCTGTAATTTCTTGTTTGCCCAATGCCTGGGCTAAGAAAAGTAAACTATAAAAACCATTATTTTGACACTCTTCAAAGAACTGATGCTTGGATTCTCCTTGTGGTTTGGGAGTCAAACTCCAAAAATGGGATATTGCATTTGGTTTGAAATCCCATAGTTCCTTCAGCAAGGCATCATAGTCACAGCTAGCTTGGGGATTAATTGTGTAAGCCAAATCGCCTAACTTGGTAAACTGCTCTCCAACCGTCACAGTAATGACATCATGCCCTTCTAATTCCAACTGTTTTGCAACTTGTGAACCAATACCAATAGTATCAATAAAGACCAAGCAACATAATTTTTGTGCTGATTTTGATGATATGTGCAAAGAGCGTTTCCAAGAAGGGATATAAAACCAGTCAGCAATATTGGGTTTTTTCTTATGTAATGTTGGTGGTGATAGCTGTGCTAAAGCAGCTTCCGGGTTAGCATCAATCCAGTAACGCTGACGTTCAAAAGGATAGGTCGGTAAGGGAATGCGATTGCATTGTTCATGAACATAAAAACCAGACCAATCTATTTTTACCCCTGCCAGCCACAGGCGGCTGAATGTGTTCATTAAGAAGGCGACATCTGATTGTTGCTCATAAGAATGCCGCAGGGAAGGCAGCATTAATGATTTAGCTTTATCGTTACTTTCTAGACATTGCGATGCAAAACTAATTAATGCTTGACCAGAACCAACTTCCAATAAAATGGGATGATCTTTTTGCCATAATTGTTGAACTCCATCAGCAAAGCGTACTGCTTGACAGAGATGCTGCACCCAATAACTGGGGTCTGTTGCTTGATCTGCTGTAATCCAAGTTCCTGTGACGTTAGATAAATAGGGAATTTTCGGGGGTTTGAGGCTGAATGTGTTCACCAAATTGTGAAAACTTGGTGCGATCGCCTCCATCATCACAGAATGAAAAGCATGGGAAGTTTGTAACCGCTTACCAACTAAACCCTGTTGGCTCAACTGTTGTTCTAAGGCTTCAATAGCATCTGTGTAACCTGCAATCACACACAACGATGAGCCGTTAATTGCAGACAGGGAGATTTTATCATTCAACAGGGGCTGAATTTCTGACTCTGAGAGAGCGATCGCTAGCATTGCCCCACTTGGCAACTCTTGAATCATTTGCGCTCTTTTCGCTACCAGAGTTAAAGCATCTTCTAGAGATAAAACCTCGGCTAGAGTTGCCGCTACATATTCACCAATACTATAGCCAATCATTGCCGAAGGACGAATCCCCCACGATATCCACAACTGAGCTAAAGCGTATTCGATGACGAAAATAGCTGGTTGAGTGAGAAAAGTTTGATTCAGCTTTTGAGTGGCAACATCTGCTTGTTCCGTCCCCCGACCTAACATTTTTCGCAAATCAAACCCAGCAGAGAAAGTATTTTGCTGATTTCCATTGTTACTGTTGCGATTGGGATACAAAACATCTCGCAAATCAAGATGAAGATGCCCTTTAAGGAATTCGCAACATTGGTCAACACAGGCACGAAATGTTGGCTCAGTTTGATAAAGTTCAAGAGCCATATCAACATAGTGAGTTCCTAGCCCAGAAAACATGAATGCTACAGGGCGTTCTTGAGTTTTTTGAGTATTGGTAAAAACTCGCTTTGGTTCTTGAAGTGCATTGACAGCATCTTGAATATCTCGGCAGACAACTGCACGCCGATAGTCGAAATTTCTACGCCCAATCTGTAATGTGTAAGCCACATCAGCCAGGTTTAAATCGGGATGTTCTCGCAAATAATTAGCAAGATTTGTTGTAGCTGTTTCCAACGCCGATTCTGTTTTGGCAGAAAGAACTAATAGATGATATTTTCTCCCCTGCTCCCCTGCTCCCCTGCTCCCCTGCTCCCCTAAAGCCGGCGCTTCTTCAAGAATCACATGGACATTCGTTCCCCCTAAACCAAAGGAACTAACTCCTGCACGCCGGGGAATACCATTTGTTTCCCACTCAGAAAGTTGGGTGTTGACGTAGAAAGGACTATTGGTAAAGTCAATTTCAGGATTTGGCAGCTCAAAGTGTAAGCTTGGTGGTATCTGTTTGTGCTTGAGTGCCAGAACGGTTTTAATTAATCCCGTCACACCAGCGGCAGTATCCAAATGCCCGATATTGGTTTTGACTGAACCAATGGCACAAAAACCTTTTTTCTGAGTACTTGAGCGAAAAGCTTGTGTCAGGGCAGCGATTTCTATCGGATCTCCTAAGACTGTTCCAGTCCCGTGAGCCTCAACATAAGTGATGGTTTCCGCTTCTACTTCGGCGACTATTTGGGCTGTTCTAATTGCCTTTGCTTGGGTATCGATGCGGGGCGCTGTGTAGCTGACTTTAAATGAACCATCATTATTGATTGCTGATCCTTTGATTACAGCATGAATAGTGTCGCGATCGCTAATAGCCTCTTCTAATCGTTTCAACACTACAATACCTACACCCTCGCCGCCTACAGATCCCTTGGCTTTGGCATCAAAGGCACGGCAATGTCCGTCAGGAGAAGCTATTCCTCCTTCTGTGTACATATATCCGGCTTTTCTTTCCGCACTGATAGCAACACCACCAGCTAAAGCAATATCACATTCCCCATTCAGCAAACTTTGGCAAGCCAAATGAACAGCAACTAATGAAGTTGAACAGGCAGTTTGTACAGCATAACTAGGCCCCTCTAAGTTGAGTTTGTAAGAAACGCGGGTGGTTAAAAAATCTTTATTACCTGCAATCACAAGTTGCTGAGAATCAACCGAGTTGATGATATTTTGATTTAAATAAATATTAAGTAAATAGGTGTTTAAACTAGAGCCAGCATAAACTCCGACAGCACCTTTATAAGTTTGTGAATCATATCCAGCATTTTCTAAAGCTGACCAAGCACACTCAAGAAAAATTCGGTGTTGTGGATCGGTAATTTCTGCTTCTCTAGGATTAAAGCCAAAGAATGAAGCATCAAATAATTCTGCATCTTCTAATATAGCCTGTGCTTTGACATAGTTAGGGTCATTTAATATAGATGAATTTATCCCTGCTGATAAGAGTTCTTCATCAGTGAAAAAAGAAATTGATTCTCTGCCATTTTGGAGATTATCCCAAAACTCATCAATATTTTTAGCTCCAGGAAATCGCCCTGATAAACCGATAATTGCTATTTCTGAGCCATTTAGAGAAGTTGAGTCTGTCGGAATACTCATAATTTTACTTTATCCTTAAATATTATTTTCAATAGATTTCAGCTTTTGCAGACGTTTTCTTTGTTGAGATTTACCGCCGGCAATTTTTTCGGTAACTATTTCTGTTACATCAGAAGATATTTGTTGACTTTTAATTTGATTAATATAATCTGCTAAAGAGCTTATGGTGGGATATCTAAATAAGTCAATTACAGATAAATCTTTCTTAAATATTTCACGCAATTTGCTGTGAACTTGAACCAAAAGCAATGAATGGCCACCGAGTTCAAAGAAATTATCATGAATTCCTACAGATTCGATTTGAAGGGCATTTTGCCAAATATCGGCAATAGTTTGTTCTACCTCTGTTTGAGGTGGCTGATAAACTGCCTCCAATTCTGGGCGTGTAGTATCTGGTGCTGGTAAAGCCTTGCGATCGCATTTACCATTGGGTGTAAGAGGTAGTGCTTCTAGCAATACAAAAGCTGCTGGAACCATGTAGCTTGGTAGTTGTGACTCTAGAAAGTGACGCAGTTCAGCAATTGCTAGTGTTTGCTCTGTTTGCGGAACTATGTATGCAACCAAACGTTGAGCATCTATTGCCACAACTACAGTTTCGCGGACTGCGGGATATTGACTAATGAGCGCTTCAATTTCTCCCAGTTCAATACGGAAACCGCGAATCTTCACCTGATCATCAATACGCCCCAGGTATTCAATATCTCCATTGGGCAAATAACGCCCCAAGTCACCAGTCTTATATAAGCGTTCGGAATTTCCCCAGCTTCCCTGCTCCCCTGCTCCCCTGTCTCTTCGGAAGGGATGAGAAATAAACCTTTGGGTTGTTAATTCTGGTCGATTTAAATAACCTCGTGCGACACCAGCACCACCAATATACATTTCACCCTTGACTCCAATTGGTACTGGTTGTTGATATTGATCTAATAAATAAACTTGTAAGTCAGGGATGGGACGACCAATGATGCTTCCTAGTCCTATTTCTAAGTCTGCCTTTGTTATTGGCCGATAGGTAACATGGACAGTTGTTTCTGTGATCCCGTACATATTGACTAACTGAGGAAAGCTATCATCATGACGCTCAAACCAAGGTCTTAAACTTTCCAGTTGCAGCGCTTCTCCACCAAAGATCACCAATCGCAGATTTAGCTCTTTGGCAGTTCCCAAAGATTCTTCTACCTGTATGAGTTGAGAGAAAGCGGAAGGTGTTTGGTTAAGTACCGTCACTTGCTGTGTTACCAACAATTTGTAAAAGTCTTCGGGCGAACGACTTAGCCAATAAGGTACTATTACTAATTTTCCGCCATATAGCAGCGCCCCCCAGAGTTCCCAAACGGAAAAATCAAAGGCTATGGAATGAAACAGTGTCCAGACATCATCTTGATTAAATTTATACCAGGGTTCAGTTGCTATAAACAGACGAACAACATTGCTGTGATTGACTAACACGCCTTTGGGTTGACCTGTTGAGCCAGATGTATAGATGATATAAGCCAAGTTATCAGTTGTACAATTACTGATTGGATTTTGTTCGCTGTGCTGAACTATTGTTTCCCTATCTGTATCTAAACAAATAATCCTAGTTTGATCTTGGGGTAAATTCTCTATCAGGTGTTGCTGGGTTAGTAATACTGACACCTGAGCATCCTGCAATATGAAAGCTAACCGTTCTGGTGGATATGCCGGGTCGAGTGGGATATATGCACCGCCTGCTTTGAGGATGCCTAATATTGCAATCACCATAGAGAGCGATGCCTCCGGCAACGTCTCCGACGAACGCTCTACACAAATTCCCACCAGTACTTCTGATTTTACTCCCAATGAACGGAGATAATGCGCCAATTGGTTAGCTTTGGTGTTGAGTTCGCGGTAGGTTAACTGGTGATTTTCATATACTACTGCGATCGCATCGGGTGTGCTTTCTACCTGAGACTCAAACCATTCATGAATGCATTTTTCTGGCAGATACTCACTCTTAGTATCATTCCACTCCACGAATAGCTGATGTTGTTCAGGTTGTGTTAATAGTGGTAATTCTGAAAGCCGTAGCTTCGGATTTGCCACAATACCTTGAAGCAATATCTGCAAATGTCCGGCTATTCGGCTGATGGTGCTGGCTTCAAATAAATCAGTGTTGTACTCTAGTGTGCCAAATAGTCCCTGTTGTGTTTCTGTGATTTCTAAAGTCAAATCAAATTTGGCACTACCACTTTCAATAGCCAAAGAACTTAAAGTTAGACCAGGCAACTTTAAATCTGACATGGGTGCATTTTGCAGCACAAACATCACTTGAAATAGTGGTGTGTGGCTCAAGTCTCGCTGTGGTTGTAGTTCTTCTACCAAAAGTTCAAAAGGCAAATCTTGATGTGCATAAGCTCCCAATGCCACTTCCCGCACACGGGTTAGTAACTCTTCAAAGGTAGGATTACCAGCGAAATTAGTTCGCAAGACCAAAGTATTGACAAAAAATCCAATTAACCCTTCTATTTCTGCCCGATTGCGGTTAGCGATGGGCGAACCGACCACAATATCTTCGCTGCTAGTGTAACGCCATAGCAGAGTTTGGAAAGCTGCTAACAAGGTCATAAATAAAGTACTTCCTTGCTGCTGGCTGAATTGATTCAGAGCTACGGATAACTCTGAAGATAGTTCAAATGAATAGGTTGCACCCCGAAAAGTCTGAATCGCTGGTCTGGGATGGTCAGTGGGTAACTCTAATACTTTTGGTGCGTTTTCTAAGTGCTTTAGCCAGTAAGATATCTGAGATTGTAGGACTTCTTTTTGCAGCCATTGCCGCTGCCAAGCTGCAAAGTCTACATAGTGAACAGGAAATTCAGCTAAGGGTAAGGGTTGCTCATCGCAGAAGGCTTGATAAAGTGTTACCAACTCACGTACCAGCACACCGATTGACCACCCATCAGAGACAATGTGGTGCATTGTGAATAACACTACATATTCTGCTTCACTCAGGCGTATTAGTTTCACCCGCAATAACAGGTCATTTTTAAGATCAAATGGTTGTTGTGCTTCTGCTAATGCTAGTTGTCTAACTTGAGCTTCTTGTTCATTTGTAGACAATTCACTGATGTCAAATATGGGCAATGTTAATGATGTCTCTGAAGAGATGATAGCTACGGGTTGCCCTTCTTTTGCCTGAAAGTTAGTCCGTAAAGCTTCGTGACGGCGGATAATTTCGTTGAAACTTTGTTGTAGTGCCTTGATGTGCAATTGTCCTTGGAGTCGGACAGCCGCAGGAATGTTGTAGAAGGAACTATTGGGATCTAACTGAGCCAGAAACCATAACCGTTGCTGGGCAAAAGATAGGGGTAATTCGTGTAAACGCGAAATTCGCTCAATGTTTGCTATTTGACTTTCTGAGCCTATCCTGGTGGCTTTTTCGATGTCTTTAGCCAGCCCAATTATTGTTGGTTTTTCAAATACGCGCCGTAAGGGAAACTCTACTTGAAAGACTTGCCGAATTTGAGAAATTAGACGAGTCGCTAATAGGGAATGCCCTCCCACTTCAAAGAAGTTATCGTAAATGCTGATCTCAATACCAAGTAACTTTGTCCAGATACTAACTAGTATCTCTTCAATTGGTGTAGAAGGAGCGACAAAATTTGATTGAGATATTAACTGTGTTTGACTAGGTGTAGGTAAAGCTTTGCGATCAACTTTACCATTAGGTGTGAGTGGTAGTGCTTCTAGGATCACAAAAGCTGTTGGCACCATGTAGCTTGGTAACTTCGATTCTAAGAAATTCCGCAACTCTGAAATTGCCAGCGTTTGCTCGGTGCGTGTAACTATGTATGCTACTAAACTTTGAGTATCTGTTGCCACAACTACAGTTTCTCGTACTACTGGGTATTGGCTAATGAGTGCTTCAATTTCTCCGAGTTCTATACGGAAGCCGCGAATCTTCACTTGGTAGTCAATACGTCCCAGGTACTCAATCTCTCCATTGGGTAAATAGCGTGCTTTATCTCCGGTTTTGTAGAGACGTGTTGCTTCTTGGCTAAAGGGATTGGAGATAAATTTTTCGGCTGTCAGTTCTGGACGGTTGAGATAACCCCGTGCCAATCCTTTGCCGCCAATACACAGTTCGCCTGGTACACCAACAGGAACTAACTGATGATATTGATCTAGGATATAAAGTTGTGTATTAGCGATCGCACCACTTATTGGTACAGTACTGTTAACTGTTTTTACTAGACTAGCTGCTGACCAAATGGTGGTTTCAGTCGGGCCATACATATTCCACAGGGCATCACATCGGTTGAGTAACTGATTTGCTAATTGTCCCGGTAAGGCTTCGCCACCACACAAGATTTTTAACGAATGATTGCCACTCCAACCAGCTGCCAAAAGTAACTGCCAAGTAGCTGGTGTAGCTTGCATGACTGTAGCTTTTGAGTCAGACAATTTTGCTGACAACAATGCTCCATCTGAGGCAGTTTCTTGACTGGCAATTACCAAACAAGCGCCTGTGATGATTGGTACAAAAAGTTCTAACGCCGCAATGTCAAAGGATATGGTAGTAACAGCTAGTAAGATATCTTGCTCTGTTAACCCTGGTTTTTGGCGCATAGCTTGCAAGAAGTTGCTTAAAGCGCTGTGGGGAATCTGGACACCTTTAGGTTTGCCTGTGGAACCAGAGGTATAAATTACATAAGCTAGGTTGTCAGCACTTAGTTTACGAAGTATATTGTCTTGGCTCTGTTGGGCAATCAAGTGCCAATCAGCATCTAAACATACTACTTTGGCTTTGTGTTGGGGCATTACCTCCATTAGTGAGGCTTGCGTCAGCAACACTGCCACTTGCGAATCTTCTAGTATAAATGCTAACCGTTCTTGGGGATAACTTGGATCTAATGGTAAGTAAGCACCACCTGCTTTGAGGATGCCTAACAATCCAATTATCATATCAAGCGAACGCTCTACACAAATCCCTACTAGTACTTCTGGTTTGACACCTAAAGTTTGCAAATGGTGCGCTAACTGGTTTGCTTTAACATTTAGTTGCCGATAAGTAAGTTGTTCTTCCTCAAAAACCACTGCCACAGCGTCCGGTGTTCTTTCTACCTGCGCTTCAAATAATTCCTGGATGCACTTATCTTGAGGGTAATTGATAGTAGTATCATTCCAGTCAAGCAACAGAGTTTGACGCTCTGTCTCTGTCAACAGTGGCAAATCTAATAAGCGCTTCTCTGGATGGGTGACAATAGCTTCGAGCAAATTAGTAAAATGCCCAATCATCCGGTCAATAGTGGCAGCATCAAACAAGTCTGTGCTGTACTCCCACCAACCCCAAAGTTCTGGATTGGCATCTACCACAGACAGTGTTAAATCGAATTTTGCTGTTTGACTATGATTTTGCAGCCATTTTAAAGTCAAATCAGGTAACATCAAATCTTTTTTGCTGTCTTCTAGCCAATCAAACATGACTTGAAACAGAGGTGTCTGACTCAGATGGCGCTCAGGGTGAAGTTCTTCTACTAGTCGCTCGAAAGTTATATCAGCATGAGCATAAGCATTTACGCAGACTTCGCGTACTCGCTTGAGTAATTCTAAAAAGCTTGGATTCCCAGAAAGGTCAGTACGTAGTACCAGAGTGTTGACAAAAAAACCAATTAACCCTTCTATATCAGCATGGTTGCGGTTAGCTATAGGGGAGCCAATGCAAATGTCTTGTTGGTTTGTGTAACGGTACAACTGTGCTTGAAATGCCGCTAATAGGGTCATAAATAGAGTGACCCCTTGGCGGTTGCTTAAAGACTTAAGCTTTTGAGTTAAGCCTGATGATAGCTTAAAAGTTGCGATCGCACCCTTGAAGCTTTGCACCGGGGGGCGAGGACGGTCTGTCGGCATTAAAGTAGTAGAAGCATCTGCTAATTGTTGCTTCCAATAAGCAAGTTGAGTTTTTTCTCGCTCCCCTTGTAGCCACTGATGCTGCCAAACAGAAAAGTCTGGATATTGAATGGGCAGTTCTGAAAGTGGGGAAGATTTTCCAGCACAGAAGGCTGCATATAGTGCTGCTAATTCTTGGGTTAGCACTTGTACCGACCAGCCATCACAAACAATATGGTGAATACTGAATAACAGTAGATGTTCTTGTTCACCTGTCTGCAATAACATTCCTTGCAGCAAAGGGCCGGATGCTAAGTCAAAAGGTTTTTGGATAATATCATTCGTCAATCGCTCAACTTCAGATGCTTGCAATGCTGCTGTTTGTTCACTCAAGCTCACTACTGGCAAGGCTACAGTTAAAGTTGGATGAATCACTTGAACTGGTTGCCCTTCTAACAACTCAAAGGTTGTACGCAGAGATTCATGACGACTAACAATTT
This sequence comes from Nostoc sp. UIC 10890, assembly GCF_054786515.1. NCBI lineage: Bacteria > Bacillati > Cyanobacteriota > Cyanophyceae > Nostocales > Nostocaceae > Nostoc > Nostoc sp. UIC 10890. The sequence continues at coordinate 6,316,790 of NZ_JBSGKF010000001.1, read as the reverse complement.
CATTAATACTTTTATTTAATGCTACTAAATTCAATACACCTTCTAAGTGTATTGTTACTAATTCATTATAAGCAACGCTTTGGGGTTCCAGTTGTTGAAAAAGCCATAACCGCTGTTGAGCAAAAGACAGAGCCACAGGACTCTGCTGAGAACGTCGAGGAATAACTATTTGTGGGGTATTAGACTCAGATTCACCCCGTAAACGCTTTTCTAAAATTGCTCTTTTTGCAGGTGAAAGTTGAGAACGTCGTTGAGAAATAGTGTCTTTTCTAATATTCATAAATATTGTGTTGAATTTTTAATAAATAATTACTATGACACTTCTAAGTCACTTGCAAAAAATTCTTTATTCCTCGAAGTCTCTGTCTATTATGATTTAAGTATTTATCTCAAACTTTACATAGGGAGGTACTGGCTGTATTCGTTTTAAATCGTTCTCAAAAATAACTATATTGCCACTATTTTTAATTTCTTTAAAACCTGCAAATTTATAAGCTATATACATCATGCGATTACGATTATTTGACACAAACTCTGCAAGCAAACGCACATTGTTACTTTGCGCTAGACTCATGACATAGTTCAACATAATTGTGCCAACTCCCCTAGACATAACGCGACAAGACATTAGCAATAGCTTGATTGTCCAGACATTTGCTTGGCATTCAATCAAAACTAATCCTATTTGACCGTAGCTCCCATATTTATCTTCTAAACTGGCAATTAGCAGTTTGTGGTTCTCCGAGGAGCGAAAATGATTGAGTTCATCATAAGAGTAGGTGTAACCAGTTGTGTTTAATTGGTTGGTTCGTAATGTTAATTCTTCTGCTCGTTGTAAATCCTCTTCTTTGGCAAAAGATATCGTGAAATTCATATTGAGAGTAGCTAAGAATTCCTCTCCTGTGCCAATAAATTCTTTTTCTGCTTGTTGACGTTCTATATCACTAAGATACATCAATCTTCTCATGCGAGAATCTTCTGTAATAAAACGGGGATTCATCACTGGCATATCTAAAATATGCTCTATTTGATCTGCATTGATACAGAGGATATCTGGCAAAGAAAACTTGACTTCTTCGAGTTCAAATATCTGGTCATCAATGAAAGCGATCGCATCCAGACCAATATTTAATAGTTTAGCAATTTCTTGTACAGAACTAACTTTAGAATTCCAATTAATTTGAGGATATAAAAAGTATTCTTTTAGCCCAAATTCTTGGAGTTTAACTAAAGCTGTAGAATCATCATTCTTACTGGCAATTGATTGTAAAAGACCGCGATTATCCAAATCATGAATAATCTTAACTATACCTCTTCGTAAAGAGACTTGCTCATCTTCCAACAAAACTCCATGCCAAAGTGTATTATCTAAATCCCAAATCACACATTTAATAACTTTTTTATCTGCCTGTTGAAGATTTATAAGTTGGCTGGTATCACTAATCATATTTTAAACTCTCTCTACTAATTTCTTACCCATAACATTAGGCACTGTTGATAGAAGATAATTCTGATAGCCTGACTCAGCAATAGTAATTTCTTGAATTTGCGTACTACCTTCAATAACTTCCATAATTTTAGAGTCTCGTAAATACCTTTCAACTGGGTATTCACTACTACACCCATTACCACCATGAATTTGTACAGCATCATTCGCTATTTTTGTAGCTGTTGTAGAAGCAAAATACTTAGCAATTGAAGTCTCTATAATCGAGTTGGGATCGTTAATCTCTTTGAGATAACCAGCTTGATAACATAGCAGTCTTGCAGCTTTGACATTAGTTATCATCTGAGTGATCTTTTGGCGAATTAATTGATGCTCTTTCAGATAAACATCAAACTGTTTTCGCTCGCTTGTATACTGAATACAGGCTTCTAAACAAGCTTGGGCAATACCTACACAACCCCATGCTACACTATATCTCCCATAATCAAGTGCAGAAGCAGCAATATAAGAAAATCCAAAACCTAATTTACCTACTAAATTTTCTAGAGGCACATAACAGTCAGCAAACTGCAATTCTGCTAACATTGAAGCCTTAACACCTAAAATCCCAGAAATTGGTTTGATTGACAACCCTGGACTATTTTTTTCAACCAAAAAAGCAGTAGGTTTACCTTCAAATTTGGCAAATACTAAAAACACATCTGCTATCTGTCCATAGGTAATCCATTTCTTTTGCCCATTTAAGATATAACCATTTCCATCAAGTGTTGCTGTTGTTTCTACACTTTTAGCATCGCTACCTACATTTGGTTCGCTTAATGCAAAAGCGCCGATAATTTCACCAGATGCTAATTTTGGCAGCCAATATTCTTTTTGAGATTTAGTACCCCATTTACTAAGAGTATGAGCAACCATGCTGTGAACTGTGAGCAAACTCCTAATAGAAGAACATCCTCTGCCAATTTCTTCGTTGAGAATCCCATAGGTGATCATATCCATTTTTTGACCACCAAATACTTGAGGTATCATAGCACCTAAAAAGCCATGATTAGCTAATTTTCTAATAATTTTTGGTGGCGTAAATTCCTGGCGATCGCATTCACTTGCATGAGGGCATATTTCCTCGTTTACAAAGGCTCTAAATTCAGCTTGAGCATTTTTTTGCTGAGTAGATAATTCTAGTTTCATATCCTGAATTTCGCAATTTTATCTCTGGACTAAGATAGCGGTTTTACGTTCAATTAAGTTGACTATAGAATTGATAGTTCGGAAATTTTCAAACTCCAAATCTTCGTTTTCTATCGCAATCTGAAACTCTTGTTCTACAAACAAGACAAGCTGCATAGCAAACATAGAATTCACAAAACCTAGAGCAAAAATATCTTCGTCTGGCTGTAAATCGTGATTACCAAAAAAACGAGAAAGGAATGTTTGGACTTTAGTGTTAATTTCGCTCATTTCTGAAAAATCCTATTTATTGATAAACGTAAAAGCCTTTACCACTTTTCTTACCATGTAATCCGGCATCTACCATTTTTTTGAGTAAGGGGCATGGTCTGTACTTGCTATCATTGAAGTTTTCATATAAAACTTCGATAGAAAATAAAATGGTATCTAGTCCAATTAAATCTGCTGTTTCTAGAGGCCCCATCTTATGACCGAAACAGCCTTTAAATATTTTGTCTATATCTTCTACAGCGGCGACTTGATCTTGCAATAAAAACACAGCTTCATTAATAGTTAACATCAGTACTCGGTTGGAAACAAAACCCGGCGAATCATTGACGAGTATGCATTCTTTCCCCATCTGAGCCAGAAACTTTTTGCCTGTTTCAATTGTTTCATCAGAGGTATGATAACCGCGAATCACTTCCACCATCGGTTTCATGGGGACAGGATTCATAAAATGCATCCCAATAATTTTATCGGGACGCTTAGTAACTGAAGCAATGCGGGTAATGGGAATTGCTGATGTGTTAGCTGCAAATACACAATCTGCTGGACAAATAGAATCTAGCAGGGGATAGACCTGCTTCTTAATATCCCATTTTTCTGTGACATTTTCTACTACAAAATCAGCATTTTCCAAAAATTTAAAATTTGTAGAAAACTCAATTTTATTTAAGATATCCTGTGGACTTTCTGTACTATCACTTTTTTTGAAAAAACTTTGGAAGCGAATATTATTTCTGATCTCTTGTTTAGCTTTATCTAGAATATCTTCAGAAATATCTACTAAAACTACCTGATGACCTGTTTGGGCGAGGTTTTGTGCAACCCCTACGCCCATGACTCCTGCTCCCACTACGCCTACTACTTGAATATTCATAATTGAAACTCACCTTCCTTTGATATCTAGTACAGCTTGGCGTAAATCAGCCACCCATTCGGGTTCGCAGTCGCTTATGGGGGAAACCCCCAAGACCGCGCTGTCTCACCATTTTAAATGTCTGAAACCTTTGCAAACAATTAATTACGAATTACGAATTCCGCCTTGCGGTACCAGTGGTTTATCGCATTAGTTCCGAGTGATGAATAAGTTCGTAGTAAGGACTTTAGTCTGGGATTTTTAAGCACTGAAGTGCTTACTACAAACTCATCAAAATTAATAGGACAGACTACTAGTAACGCATGGCATAAATAAGCCATTACGAATTACGAATTCTGCCTTACGGTACTACTTTTTGAATTTCAGATGCGGATGGCATAAACGTTGTACATAATTGAATGTTGATATAAATCTTCTTGTTCAGTTACAACGTTGTAACCTTGTTTTTTCAGCAGACTGGTTATATTTTCTAGCCGTCCATCTGTGTCATGTACTTCGATCACAATCTGCTGAATTTTTTCCCAATCTTGCTCTTGGATACCTTGAATAACATCAAGTTCGCTTTTTTGGACATCAATTTTTAGTAAATCGATGCGCTCAACTTTTTGTTCACGGATAATTTCGGAGAGAGGTTTTAACTGACAGGTAAAATTCTGCTCTCTCAACCTTTCTCCCAATAATTCATCAGCATATTCCATCACCTCATTCATGCCATTCATACCACGTTCTAATTGATTGACCATGATGGCTTTTAAGACTTCTTTCTCTTCTTCTTTTTCAGCATAGAAGGAAGACATCCCGGAACTATGAGGATAAAAGGTAAAGGTTGCAGTTTTAGGTTCGTTAGAAATTCCTAAGTTGAATAGCTTAACATTTACCTCATGTAAAGTAGTGTTGAGACGTAAAATTTCAAACAAAGGAGGTGCTGGTTCAAAAGCATAAATAGTAGGGTTTTGGCATTGTTGAGATGCAAAAAGTGTAAACATACCTATATTTGCACCTACGTCAAATATACAGGCGCGATCGCACAACTTAATCCCATGTTTGAGATACACTTGATTATTAAATATGTCCTCATAAAAATAGTCAACTTCAGCTTTGCTTTGGTAAACAATTTCTAGATTATTGGGCAGTTTGTAGCGTCGCTGATTGACAACTTGAGGTACTTGTTGTTCTGGAGTAATTGTAACTTGATTTGCCGCTTCATTTTCGGTTAATTCTTCTAATTCTCCAATTAACATATCTTCAATTACCAAGGATAACTCGGATACAGTTGGCGCTTCAAAGATGTGACGCAAAGATAGTTCGACCTCAAAATCTTTACGAAGCTGGGAAACCATCTGAGTTGCTATTAAGGAATGTCCACCCAAATCAAAAAAGTTATCATCAATGCCGATTTCTTCAACACCTAGTAATTCCTGCCAAATATCTGCAATTTTTTGCTCAAAAGCATTACTAGGAGCAATATATGCAGTTCCTAAAATAGGCCTGGGATGTGCTTGTTTGCTTTGATGAGACTGTTTGGAATTTTCTAAGAACAGGGGTACTGCAAAAACTTGATGTTCTGCGATCGCAGTTTGTAGGTTTTGCGTTGATACAATTATTTGAGGTAGTGTTTTAGACAGAATTCGGTTAAATGCATCTATACCTTCTAAAAAAGATATACCATATTGCTGTCGCATTTGCTTAAATTCGGCTTGCATAGTTGGTGCAAATGACAACAATGATTCTTGCCAACTGTCCCATTGCCACCAATCCCAATTAATTGAGACAGTAGGAATTTGCTGTTGGTAAAAATTGTAATGAGCAAAAGCATCTAAAAAAGCATTAGCTGCACAATAATCTACTTGTCCTATACCACCTGTGATTGCAGTGTTAGAAGAAAATAAAACCAGAAAATCTAAATTTACTGCTTGCAAAACAGCATTTAACACCAGTGTACCCTTGAGTTTGGGCTGAAAAACTTTTGCCGAGGATTCGGTAGTTTTGAGTTGAATTAAACCTGCACCTGGGACTCCTGCTGCATGAATCACACCGTTAATCTTGCCAAAGCGATCGCGTACTTCATTAATCGCGTTCTGCATTTGTTCAAGGTTTGCAACATCTGCTTTCAGAACTACAACCTCAGCACCTAATTCTTCTAATAGCTGAATTTTTCGGATTTTTGTAGTTAAAAAATCCTCTTGTTCGTGACTTGATAAAAATTCCTCCCACTCGACTTTTGGGGGTAATTCCGAACGTCCAATCAGGACTAATTTTGCTTTTACTGTCTTTGCTAAATATTCTGCGATCGCTAATCCAATTCCTCCTAATCCACCTGTAATGACGTAAACTCCTTCTTCCCGTAACTTAGTAGATACGCTTGGTTTTTCGATTGCTAATGGTTCAAAATATTGAACCCATCGCTGATTGCCACGATAGGCAATAACTTGGTCAGAAGTTATTGTACCAAGTTCTATCAAAAGATGATCTATTAACTGCTGCCATTGCTGTGTACCAATTTGGGGAAGTGCAATGTCAATACTGCGGCAGGAAATGTGGGAATATTCTTGCGGAATAACTTTACATACACCAAGGATAGTTGCCTTCTCTGGGCATAAATTGCTTTCATCGAATAACTGCTGCATATCATTAGAAATAACACTAATTTGCAGCGAGTCGTTAATATTTTGTTCTCCTAGTGCTTGTACTAGAAATAGCAAGCTATAGAAACCGATATCTTGAGTTGCATCAAAATAATCAAGTCGCGATGCTATATTTTGCTGTGGTGTAATGTTCCACAAATGAGCAATTTGTTGAGGGATTTTGCCTGAATCACGAATGCTTGTTAATAATGCCTCATAGTCATCTCTACTTTGAGGATTAATTGTATATTCCCAATCACTAATTTGACAAAACTCCTCACCAATTTTGACAATTATAACATCTTGATGTTTCTCTTGTAGCTGTTCTATTATTTGGTTGCCAATACCACAAGTGTCAATAAAGACTAACCAGATTAACTTTTCTTGTGCAAGATATTCAGCAGGAGCAGAACGTTTCCAAGAAGGAATATAAAACCAGTCGCTAACATCCAGCTTTTGTTTTATGGCTGCTTGATTAGTTTGGTCATTTCTGATGGATTCTTTTGGTTCAATCCAGTAGCGTTGACGCTCGAAAGGATAAGTAGGTAAAGGAATACGATAACGATGCTCATGTTTATAAAATCCTGACCAATCTATTTGGAATCCTGCTAACCACAGCCGGCTTAATGTGTTGAGTAAAAATGGTAAATCTGGCTGTTGATCGTAGGAATATCTCAGGGAAGGTAGGACAATCTGATTGATTGCTGGATTATTTTCTATACATTGGAGTGCAAAGCTACTAAGAGTCTGACCAGTTCCTACTTCCAACAAAATTGGATGTTGTTGTTGCCACAATTCTTGTACACCCGGAGCAAATAATACAGGTTCGCATAGATGCTTAACCCAATAATTGGCATCTGTGGCTTCTGCTGCTGTAATCCAGGTTCCTGTAACGTTTGATATATATGGAATTTTTGGTGCTTGGAGGTTGAATGTTTTGACTAACTCATGTAAATTAGGGGCGATCGCTTCCATCATCACAGAGTGAAAGGCGTGAGAAGTTTCTAATCGGCGACAAGCTAAACCTCTTTGAGTTAACTGTTGTTCTAAAGCCTCTACAGCGTCAGTTTCACCAGCGACTACACACATCGATGAGCCGTTGACTGCTGAGAGTGAGAGTTTGTTACTGAGTAGAGGGGATATCTCTGTTTGGGAAAGCGGAACCGCCAACATTGCTCCACCCGGCAATTGTTGAATCATTTCTGCTCTGGCGGCAATCAGTTTTAAACCTTCTTCTAAAGATAAAACTCCTGCTAAAGTTGCTGCTACATATTCACCTATGCTGTAGCCAATCATTGCTTGGGGGCGAATTCCCCAGGATATCCATAATTGTGCTAGGGCATATTCAATCACAAAAACCGCTGGCTGGGCTAGATAAGTTTGATTGATTTGTGCATCTGTTTTTGCCTCGGTGCGACCCAACATTTTTCGCAAATCCACACCGGGAGATGACTCTTGATTTATTTGTTGTTGAGAATTTCTATTTGGATAGAGTACATCTCGCAAATCTTGATTCAGAAGTGGTTTGAGGAATTCACAACAGTAGTCAATTTGTTGCCTAAATGTCGGTTCAACTTGATAAAGTTCAAGAGCCATGTTGACATATTGAGTACCAAGTCCTGGAAACATAAAGGCTACAGGACGTTCTTCAGTTTTTTGAACAGTGTTAAGTACACGCTTTGGATCTTGAAGTGCAGCGATCGCATCTGCGATATCATGACAAACAACCGTCTGCCGATGCTCAAAAGCTTGTCGTCCACACTGCAATGTGTGAGCAACATCCGCAAGCTTTAAATCAGGATGCTGTTTGAGATAATCTACTAAATTTGCAGTAGCACTTTTGAGCGCTGAATCTGTCTTTGCAGAAAGTACCAATAACTGCCAGGGACGAGAAGAACTAGACTCTGGAAGGATAGGTGCTTCTTCTAAAATGACGTGAGCATTAGTTCCTCCCAGACCGAAAGAACTGACACCTGCACGTCGGGGAGTACCATTCCTTTTCCATTCGGACAGTGTGGTATTGACATAAAAAGGACTGTTAGCAAATTCAATTTGGCGATTGGGCTGCTCGAAGTGCAAGCTAGGAGGGATCTGTTTGTGTTTGAGGGCTAGGACGGTTTTAATTAGACCTGTTACCCCAGATGCAGTATCTAGATGACCAATATTAGTTTTTACTGAACCAATAGCACAAAAGCCCTTTTTATCAGTACTAGCTCGAAAAACTTGTGTCAGCGCTGCAATTTCAATCGGATCACCCAACGCTGTTCCAGTTCCGTGAGTTTCAATGTAGGAGACGGTTTCAGGTTCAATGTCAGCTAGAGCCAGAGCTTCTGCGATTACCTCTTTTTGACCATTCACACTAGGCGCTGTGTAACCAACTTTCAGCGAACCATCGTTATTGATTGCTGAACCTTTAATGACCGCATGAATACAGTCGCCGTCAGCCAAGGCATCCTCTAATCGCTTCAAAACCACAATTCCTACGCCGTAGCCAGGGAAAGTTCCTTGTGCTTTGGCATCAAAGGCGCGACAATGCCCGTCTGGAGATAAAACTCCTCCATGTTGATAGAAATAGCCAGTTTTTTGTGGTACAGATGTTGTAACGCCACCAGCTAAAGCCATATCACATTGGTAGTTTAGTAGGCTTTGACAAGCTAAGTTAGTAGCAACCAATGAGGTGGAGCAAGCCGTCTGAACATTAATACTTGGCCCCTTTAAATTTAAGTGATAAGAAACGCGAGTTGTTAAAAAATCTTTGTCATTTCCGATTAGCGTTTGCTGACCAATGAGTGATTCTAGAAAATCTCGGTTTGGAGCAATATTAAAAGCTAAATAACTATTCCAGCCAGTACCTGCATAAGCACCAATTCGACCAGGATAAGTTTCGCAGTTGTAACCAGCATTTTCCAAAGCTGACCAAGCAGATTCTAAGAAAATCCGGTGTTGGGGATCTAAAGTAGCAGCTTCTTTTGGAGAAAAGCCAAAAAAAGCAGCGTCAAATAACTCTATATCTTCTAGTATGGCTCCAGCCTTGACATAATTTGGGTCATTCAAAACAGCAGAGCTTATCCCAGCTTCCAACAATTCTTCATCTGTAAAAAAAACGGTTGACTCTACCCCATCCCGAAGATTATGCCAAAATTCATCAATACTTTTAGCCCCAGGAAAACGCCCCGTCATGCCGATAATAGCTATTCCTTCTAGAGAATTTGGCATTTCTGAAATACTCATACTTTTGTCCCTAATTCTGGTTTATTTGCGTGATTTATGAGCTTGTTTTTGTCGGTTTAGAGCCATTTTTTGTTTATCAGAACGGTTACGAATCTCTTTAAGGGAATGTTGTTCTTGCTGTTCTTGACTCAGATGTTTTGCCAGCAAACTGATACTAGGATATTGAAACATTTCTACCACTGAAATATCGCGTTGCAATTTATCTCGTAGTTGCGCGTTTACTTGAGAAATCAGCAAAGAATGACCGCCTAAATCAAAAAAGTTATCGTTAATACTAACTTTCCCAATACCAAGTACTGTTTGCCACGTACTAGCAATGGTCTGCTGTAGCTCTGTTTCGGGCGCTACATAAAGATTGTTTTGAGTAGAGTAACTTTCCGGTAACGGTAAGACGCGACGATTGACTTTGCCATTGGGGGTCAAAGGAAACGCGTCTAAGAATATAAAAGCCGTTGGCAGCATATACTCAGGTAGCTTTTCTCTCAGAAAATCTCGGAGTTGAGGTACTCGTTCACGCGCTAAACTTCCTTGCCAAGGAGTATTAGCGTAATCGTGCCAAGGACGAGACAAAGGAGGCAAAGCAGCAGGTAAACAGAAACACCGAGCAGCATTAGGTGTAGAGCGTTTGAAGATCACGTCATAGCGATCGCCTATATTATTACCTGACCAAGTAATTTGGACTGAGTAAGGAAAGTCTTTTTCTAATGTCCAGAATACTTCCGGTTCTATCCCTTGATCTTCAAAGGAGCTTAAAATCTGCTTGATCTCACCTGCGGTTTCTGGTACTTCACTGTTTTTTAACCACTGCACTAGCTGAATATCTGCGATCGCACGGGCATTTGGCACACCGCTAAGACCTAAAAATTGCGGTGCAGTTTCTCCCAAAATACGACGGAGAGAGGAAAGAGTTACTTTTTCTTTATCCCAATCCAACCAAGGTATTTCCGCTCTGGGAACTTGTTTATCGTCTATATGGAGAACGACATCGTAACGGAACTTAGTTAATTCATTCTGGGAACAACCACGCTCTAGCAAAATATCAACATGACTAATTTTAGGTAGATGCTGTTTGAGAGCAGTAAAGAAAGCAGGATCAATGACTAATTGTTTTTCCTCAAACAACTGTTTCTGCACACGCTGTTGCAATTGTTCTTTAGAAAGAGTCTCTGCTGCTCGATAAAGTTGCACTGAGGCGTGAAATGCTTCTAATAAAGGCAGACTGCGAACATCTCCTAAAAAAATGAAGCCGCCTGGTTCTACAGCATTAACTGCCTTTTCCAAAACCTGAAGCAAATAGTCAATGCTGGGAAAGTACTGAGCTACAGAGACAATCAATACTGCATCAAAGCTATTCTCTGCCACATCTTCAAAATCTAAAGCACTTCTCTGGCTAAGTGTGACTCCTGCTAATGATTGCTCTAGCTTCTCCAACTGCTGTTGTAGAATTTGCAGGGCATTTTGTGAGGGGTCTGTTGCCCAGTATTGCTGGCAATGAGGAGCAATATTCAAAAGCATCAGACCGCTACCCCCACAACCGATTTCTAAAACACGGTTGGGCTGCAAAGCTAAAATTCGTTCGGTGGTTTGTTCCATCCACTCGCGCACTTCTTCATCTGGAATAGACGCTCCTGTATAACTACTTTCCCAACCCTTGACATAGAAGCCAGAGTTTTGAGTGTCATCAAACTGGTTGTAGAGGCTATCAAAGACCGTTTGCCACTGCAAGGTTTGCTGAGTATCTAATGTTTCTACCGTTTCCAGTTGATACTGCCCGACAACATAAGCAAGCAAACGCTGATGGCTTGAGTCATCATTGTGAGCAACAACCACTGCTTCTCGAACAGCTGGATGTTGATTAAGTAAGGCTTCTATTTCTCCTAATTCAATGCGGAAACCCCGAATTTTGACTTGATAATCAATACGTCCGAGAAATTCTAGGTTGCCATCGCTTAGGTAGCGAACTAAGTCGCCTGTCTGATAAAGACGTTCCCCAGGTTTTGAACTGTAGGGGTTAGGAATAAACCTTTGTGCTGTTAAATCTGGTCGGTTCAGGTAGCCTCTAGCAACACCAAAACCTCCAATGTACAATTCGCCAGGAGTTCCTAGAGGTACTAGTTGTAGATAAGGATCGAGGACGTAAGTTTTAACTTGGGGAATAGCTTTGCCAATCGGCACTTCGCTAGCTGTCGATACTGATAAGTCACAGAGGGTTGCCACAATTGTTGTTTCTGTGGGGCCATAGCTGTTGACAAGGCGTATCCGTTGCCCAACCTGCTGCTGCCAAGTTGTTAGATGTTTTTTGTCGGCTCTTTCACCACCAATAATCACTAACCGTAGGAAATCGGGAAGTGCTAAATTTGCTGTTGCTAATTCAGCCGTTAGTTGATGCCAAAAGGCAGTAGGCAAATCTAGGACAGTTACTCCCCAATTACGACAATGCTGTAAAAATTGAGGTGTCGAACTCAGCATTTCATCTGTACGCAGGATGAGAGCAGCACCGCAGATGAGACAGGGAAAAATTTCTTCCGCAGCGGCATCAAAGCTGATGGAAGCGAATTGCAGTACTCTATCAGTTGCTTCCAATCTGTACTCTAAACAGGCAATTTTGGCATAACTAGCCAAAGAGTGATGCTGAATTGTCACACCCTTGGGAGTTCCCGTCGAGCCAGAGGTATAGATAATATAGACAAGGTTTTCTGGTTGCGTTTGATTGACAAGATTTTCCTGACTTTGTTGAGCGATCGCACTTTTTTCTCTATCAAGGCATACTACTTGCGACTCAAGCACAGGCAAAACAGCCAAAAGTGATTGCTGAGTCATAAGGACTGACACCTTAGCATCATTCAAGATTAAAGCAAGACGTTCTTTTGGATAGGCTGGATCTAGAGGTATGTATACTCCTCCAGCTTTCAGGATCGCTAAGAGTCCAATGACCATCTCTAAAGAACGTTTTATGCAGATACCAACTCGGACTTCTGGCCCAACTCCCAGCGATCGCAAATACCTTGCTAACTGGTTCGCCTGCTGATTCAATTCTGCATAAGTTAAATGCTGGTTTTGAAAAACTACTGCGATCTCATCTGGTGTCCGTTCTACTTGTGCTTCAAATAGTTGATGAATGCATTGTTCAAATTGGGAATTGGGAATTGGAGATTGATTATTACTCAGTTCCAGGAGCAAATCATGCTCTGCGGCACTCAAAAGGGGTAAGTCAGATAGGCGAGCTTGAGAATTAGCAGCAATGCCTGAGAGTAAATTTTGAAAATGCCTCAGCATTTTAGTGATGGTGGCAGCATCAAACAGGTCTGTATTGTAATAAAAAGATGCCGCCACTTCTTGTTCTGTAATTTCAATAGACAAGCTCACATCAAACTGTGCTGTTTCTGTTTCTATTTTTACCAAGCTCAAAGCCAAACCAGGTATTTCTGGTAACTGCGAGTAATCCTGGACATTGAACATGACTTGAAACAGCGGTGTACGACTGGTATCACGCTCTGGTTGTACTGCTTCTACTAGTTGGTCAAAGGGCAAATCTTGATGTGTGTAGGCTCCTAAAGCCACGTTTTTAACTCGCTTCAGCAACTCATCAAAAGTTGGGTTGCCACTCACATCTGTACGTAGCACTAGGGTATTGACAAAAAAGCCAATTAAGTCTTTGATTTCTTGACGTTGACGGTTGGCGATGGGTGAGCCTACAGCAATATCATCTTGTCCTGTGTAGCGGTAGAGGAAGGTCTGAAATGCTGCTAATAGCAACATGAATAGAGTTACACCCTCTTGACGAGCGATCGCCTTCAGTTGCTTAATTACTGCTGGGGATAACTTAATAGATTCTTCAGCGCCGTGTGAAGTTTGCACCGCCGGCCGTGGTCGGTCTGTGGGTAGTTGTAATGCTGCTGGTATACCCTCAAGTTGTTGCTTCCAGTAAGAGAGTTGGGTTTGCAGAATTTCACCTTCTAACCATTGTCGCTGCCAATATGCAAAATCTTTGTATTGGATCGACACTTCTGGGAGAGGTGAAGAACTTCTAGTTAAGAATGCTTTGTAAAGTAATGCAATTTCTTGTAAAAAGACCTCAGTAGACCAGCCATCAGAGATGATGTGGTGCATCTCCAGCAAAAGAATATGCTCTTGCTGTGCTAGGCGCAAAACTTTAGCACGTAATAATGGCCCGTGCGTTAGGTCAAAAGGTCGTTGACTTTCTTGAGTTAATAATTTTTGAACTGCAACATTGCTCTGTAATTCTATATTTATTACTGATAAAGATAATTTTAGGGAATCAGCAATAATTTGTACTGGCTGTCCGTTGACTGTTGTAAATGTGGTTCTTAAAGTCTCGTGTCGCCGGATAATTTCATTCAGACTTTGTTCTAGTAAAGTAATCTCAAGCTGACCTTTGAGATTAACAGCTAAGGAAATATTGTAAGCTGAATTTCCTGGTTCTAATTGGTCAAGGAACCATAGTCGCTGCTGGGCAAAAGATAGAGGATATACTTCAGTTGGCTGGATTTGGCTTAGAGACACTGAGGGGATAGCAGATGCCGTTGTCAGTTGAGCGAGTATTTTTGTAGCGAGCGATCGCGCACTGATCCCTTCAAAGAAGTCTGCTATAGATACTTCTATTTCTAGGTCAACTTCAATCCTGTTTTTTAACTCAAAAACTTTTAAAGAATCAAGTCCAAAGGTACTTAAAGGCTGTTCAGACTTGACTTCATCAGGTGCAATTGCTAGTACCGTAGCTACCTGTTCTATAAGATATTTTTCTAAAACTAGCTGACATTCTTGTGGGACAAGCTCTAAAACAGTGGAACGTTTTAAACGAGTTTCATTTCTGACAATATCACTACTTTTTAAAATATTACAGCCAACTATATCTAATTCCCCTTTTTGCCATTGCACGCGAGTTGCACGGCGTTGAATCTTGCCACTGGAAGTTTTAGGAATACTACCTGGTTTAATTAAAACGACAGCATAAACTTGTACTTCATGTTCTTCTGTGACTGCTTGACGAATGGTAGCAATAACCTCTTCTAAGTTTGGCTTGACGCGAAACTCTAATTCTTGGACAACTACTAGCCGTTCTTCATTGTTAACTTCTACTGTGAATGCTGCACCACTACCAGAACGCAACGATGAATGACTACACTCTACGGTTATTTCTATATCTTGTGGATATAGATTTCGACCACGAATAATAATTAAATCTTTGACTCTACCTGTAATGAAAAGTTCTTCATTCTGCAAAAAGCCTAAATCTCCCGTCCGTAGAAAAGGCCCTACACCGGTGTCTGATAGATAAGCATGAAATGTGTCTACTGTCTCTTGAGGACGGTTCCAATAACCTTGACCAATACTCGGCCCAGATACCCAGATTTCCCCAATTTCATCAGGTTTGCAACTACTCAAGTTTTCTGGATTGGCAATTACTACTTTTTGGTCTGGGATGATGTTACCGCAACTTACGAAATTGTAGATATCTTGATCTTTAGCAGTTGCTTCAACTACTCGATTGAATTCTAATGCAGCTTTCTGGACTGTTTTGATAATTGGTGATGTTGCGTGATCAACACCAGAAACCATCAGAGTTGTTTCAGCCATGCCGTAACAAGGATAAAATGCCTCTTTACGGAAGCCACACTCTACAAAAGCCGTTGCAAATCGTTCTAAAGTATCATGGCGAATAGGTTCAGCCCCGTTAAATGCAACACTCCAACTACTTAAGTCAAGAGTTGCTTTTTGTTCAGGAGTAATTTTTTGAATGCATAACTCATAGGCAAAGTTAGGGCCACCACTGGTTGTGCCTTTGTAGCGAGAAATCGCTTGCAACCAACGATAAGGACGTTGAAGAAAGGAAGTTGGGGGCATGATGATGCAAGGAAAACCTCCATACAAGGGTTGTAAAATTCCTCCAATCAGACCCATATCGTGGTACATCGGCAACCACGTTACAAACTTACTTTCTGGGGAATGCTTCATGAATTGGTAAGTTGTGACAGCATTGTGCAGTAGGTTGCCATGACTTACCATTACACCTTTGGGTGTCCCTGTAGAACCAGAGGTGTATTGCAAAAAAGCTAATGTATCTTGATTAATAAAAGGTTCTTGCCAAGTATCTTCTATTCCTTCTGCAAGATTATCAGTAGTTAGCCAGTGTAAAGATTCTAGGTTGGTCTTTTCTGTCATTAAAGACCGGACTGTAGACAAAATCTCTGTTGTGGTAAGAGCGATCGCTGCTTGTGCGTCTGCCAAAATAGCTTGTATTCTAGGTGTGTTGCGCTGATTACGAGGCGGATATGCAGGAACAGCAACGACTCCTGCATACAAGCAACCGAAAAAAGCTGCCAAGTAATCTAGTCCTGGTGAATACAGCAATAAGGCTCGTTCCCCAGTTAAACCTAATGACTGTAATTGAGATGCTATTCGACGCGATCGCTTATCTAATTCTTGATAAGTAAGTGTGGCTGTTTCTGTTTCGCCATCTTGCAAGAAAGTAAAAGCCTCTCTATTTGGCTGCGTCAATTGTCTTAAGCGTAGCAGCTCAATCACAGTAGAACAATTGCGGGAAACTTCTTGGAAGCTATTGGAAAATTGATTCATTTCTACTCTTAACAGTTAGATGCAACCCTGATGTAATTCTTTCTTATATATCCACTCGTAATACAGTTTGGTTAACCATAAGTGCTGAGTCCTGAGTATTCCAGCACTTATGGTTAACCGCTGCATTCTGCTCTGATCCCCACAAAAGCAATAGAAAGAACTGATACGAATGGCACTAACAAAAGCCCAAAGGCTTGTGTAGTCTTGTTCCCAGCCTCCAGTCTGGGAATGTATTTAAAGTGGGCTTCTGCCTCTTGTCAAGCTACTGGAGGCGGTAGCCCTTCAAAATGGTTGCCCTGACTTTAGGCTTGTTCCAGCCAGAGCAAGGGCTGTATTTTTTCTTAGTCTGATACTTCCATCGCATCAGAATCTAGGTGAAGTTCTTATTTTGCCTGAGACTCAAGTCATCAAAAAACGCTAAGGAGCGCAAAATCAAGTTTAGCTAATTGCAATTAATTTTCAATTATCTGAAATTACTATAATAGGAATTGTTGCGTTTGACAACTAGGCTATTTATAATTAATTCTTATTTGTATTAAGTTTTAGTATAATTAAAAACTATAAATATTTCTATATCAGCAATCAGAACTGTTTCGATAACTGACAATCCTTTACCTTCTCCCAAAGGGAGAGGTTAGCGCTAAGGCAGAAGTTTCTCGATAATTTATTTTTTTATTGTATTCATTTGCAATAAGCAGACATTTACCCTAATATATATTATTGCAAATCAATGTTAATAAATAGCTGCGTCATCGACTAGGAACGAGTGGCATATTTGGTTGTGAGAAAATTAATGAAATTAGAGCAACTATTTCAAAGCCTGTTGGTTACAGGCTCATTTTTCGTATTGGTAACGACTCCTGCCTTGAGTGAGGAGGGACGAGATGATGTACAGCGTTCTTTTCCATCAACTAGTGCAAGCACGAGTTCCGATCAAGCATTACCCCGATCAACTTCAGCAGAGCTTCAACCAATCATAGAGGTTCAGCCACTCTCAAAATTGAAACGTCCACCTACCAGTGGGCAAAAGCTAGTGCAATCACCAGCACCAACACCAGGTTCAGCTGCTTCCCAAGAAGTTATCCAAATTACTGGAGTCAAAGCAAATCCTACGGAAAAAGGCGTAGAAGTGATTTTGCAGACATCCAATGGGGAACAGTTACAAATCTCAAATGTTAGTACTGGCAATAGTTATATCGCCGACATCCCTAACGCCCAACTACGTCTGCCCAATGGTGATGGATTCGTATTTCGTTCGGAAAAACCGACTGCGGGAATTAGTGAAATCACAGTTACTAATCAGAATATCAATACAGTCCGGGTGACGGTGATAGGTGAAGCGGGGTTGCCACAAGCTGAATTGTTTGATGGCGATGAAGGTTTAATTTTTGGTTTGACACCTGCTGCATCTACAACCCAACTACCACCGCAACCAGAAGCGCCACAAAATTCTGAGTCAGAAGAACCTGCTAGCAACACTCCTCCAGCAGAACCATCAGGGCAGACTGATGAACCAATTGAGTTGCTGGTGACAGGAGAACAAGACGGCTATCGCGTGCCTGATGCTGCTACTGCTACTAAAACAGATACACCTTTACGCGATATTCCCCAGTCAATTCAAGTCGTTCCTCGACAGGTGTTAGAAGATCAGCAAGTAACAAACTTGGGTGAAGCCCTCAGAAACGTATCTGGTGTATCACAGGGGGATGGCTCACGATCGCGCGGGGCTGCTAATACTCCGAGAATCCGAGGGTTTGATTCCCGCTTTGATATTTTGACAAACGGGTTGAAAGATTCGACGAATTTATTGTTTGGTTATGATCCTGCAATTATCGATCGAATTGAGGTACTTAAAGGCCCTGCTTCTGTTCTCTACGGCCAAGGTTCGACTGGAGGTGTGATCAATCTTGTCACTAAACAACCTCTGAGAGATCCTTTCTACTCAGTCGAATTTTCCGCTGGCAACTATGATTTCTACCGTGGTGGGATTGATCTTTCAGGCCCACTCAATGATGACCAAACAGTTCTGTATCGCTTGAATGTAGCTGCTCAGACAACAGGAAGTTTTGTTGATTTCTATGATGGGCAACAGTATATTGTTGCTCCGAGTCTCTCGTGGCAAATTAGCGATCGCACCAAAATAACTCTCAGCAGCGAATATATTAATCGCCCCAAAGATTTTGGTCAAATGGGTATCCCCGTTGTAGGTAGCATTTTGCCCAACCCCAATGGCAGAATTAATCGCGATCGGAACTTTTCTGAACCGTCTAGCCGCGATGATTTAGAAGTATTCCGAATTGGTTACGACTTAGAGCATCGCTTCAGTGAGAACTGGCAACTACGCAGTGTCTTGAAAGCAGGGTGGGCTGATCAGGATCGAGTGGTTACTCAAGGAACTAGTCTCAGAGCAGATAACCGCACCCTCAATCGGATATTTTTTGAGTCTGATATTGATGATAGAGTCTTTAATTTTGACAACTATGTTGTCGGTAAATTTTCTACAGGCAGTATCCAACATCAACTGGTAACAGGTTTTAATTTAACCAGATTGGATACCAGAAATGTAGACCTTGCTTTCAACCTAGCTGCACCGATTGACGTATTTAACCCTGAATATGGCCAACCACTTGGAGAATCCATTGGCCCAGAAACTTTAGAGTTGGGCACAAATGCTTATGGTTTCTATGTCCAAGATCAAATTACAGTCACAGAAAATTTCAAAGTCCTAATAGGTGGACGGTTTGATATTATCAATCAGAAATTTGAGAATTTCACTGCCTCCACCAGTGAATCTGTGCAGCAAGAAGCCTTTAGTCCAAGGGTTGGGATTGTCTATCAACCAATCACACCAATTTCCCTCTACGCTAGCTATAGCCGAGCATTTTCACCCAATCAATCAGTTTTTAGTCCAACACTGCCTGAACCAGAACGGGGGACACAATACGAAGTGGGGATCAAAGCAGACTTGAGTGAAGGACTAGCTGCTACTTTGGCATTTTATGATTTGACTCGCTCTAATGTTTTAGTCGCCGATCCCAACAACATAGCACGGTCTATCCAAGTGGGTGAACAGAAAAGCCAAGGGATTGAATTTGACTTATCGGGTGAAATTTCGCCGGGATGGAACATCATTGCGGGTTATGCCTACACAGATACCGAAATCACTGAGGATGAACCCTCTAGAGTTGGCAATCAATTGAACAATGTGCCGAAACACTCTTGGAATTTGTGGACAACCTATGAAATTCAGTCAGGTAATTTGCAAGGTTTAGGCTTTGGTTTAGGTTTATTTTATGTAGGAGATAGACAAGGAGACTTAGCGAATACATTTGAATTGCCTAGTTATGTTCGTACCGACGCTGCTATCTTCTATAAGCAAGATAGGTTCCGCGCCGCGCTCAATTTCAAAAATATTTTCAATATAGACTATTGGGATTCTGCATTGAATAGAGCAAATGTTTATCCAGGCGATCCTTTTATTGTGCAGGGAACTGTTTCCTTTCAACTCTAATCTCTTTTGAGGTTGAATGCACAATGATGTGCAGTGCGTTCAAAAAACATTAAATCTCTTCCCAAGATATTGGGAAGGGATCTATATATCAACTCTTCTGCAATGACAAAGAGAATTAACAGGATTATCATCTTTTTCCTCCTTGCTAGCCTGACTGTTTTTCTAATTTCTAGCTATCAAGTTAGATTCGCTGATACTCCACCTCATATCAACAAGTTGTCCAACATTTCTAACTGTCGGATGATTGAACACACATTGGGAAAAACCTGTGTTCCTAATAATCCTGAACGGATTGTTACTTTGAACGATATCATCTTGGGTAATGTTCTTACTCTTGGTGTTAAACCAATTGGAAGTGCTACTTATTTTAGAGAAAATAAATTTTCTCCACAGGTAAAGAGAAAAGTCGGTGACATCAACTTGTTAGGAATAATTCGTCAACCGAATCTAGAAAAAATGTTACTACTTAAACCTGATTTGATTATAGGTTGGCGAACTACCGATCAAGCAAATTATTCTCTACTATCAAAAATAGCTCCTACTGTACTCTACGATTCACAAGGTTTATCGTGGCAAGAACAGTTTAATTTTGTAGCTAACACACTAGGTAAAGAAGCAACAGCAACAGTAGTTTTGAATAATTATGAGCAACGAGTTCAAAAGTTAAAACAATATTTGGGAAGTCGTTATAAACAACAAAAAATTTCTCTGATCAACTTCTGTTGTAATGGGATAATAAGCGATGTCAAAAATTCATTTGCAGGTACTATCCTCAATGATGCAGGATTACAACGCCCAAAAGCGCAAGACATTAATCAAAAATATGGAATTATGGAGATTCCTGAAGAAGAATTATGGAAAGCCGATGGTGATATTTTGTTTGTCTCAGCTTACTTAGATAGTGACCGTTCTTATTTAAAGAAACTAGAACAAAAACCTCTGTGGAAAAATATTCGAGCGGTGCAAAAAAATCATGTGTATTTTGTAGACGCTACAGCATGGAGAGGAAATAGTTTAATTGATGCTGAGGTGGTAATAGATGATTTGTTTAAGTACTTAATTAACCCTTAAATTTATGCCCAAACACACACTATTTGTTTGTAAATACTGCCACCATTCGTCTGAAAAACTATCAGAACAGCAGCCTACAGATGGCTCTATTTTAATAGAGAATTTAAACATTACCTTTGACAAGGGGTTTCCATCAGAACAAGTGGAAATTCAGCCTACCCACTGCATCAGGGCGTGCGATCGCGCCTGTGTTGTGGCTATTTGCAGCCCTGAAAAACCTACCTATCTTTTTGTGGATCTTCCTATTGACAAAAGTTCCACACCATTATTTGAGTTTATGCAACTATATATCGAAAGTCGCACAGGGGCGATCGCCTGGAAAAATTTCCCTCAACTATTGCAGTCTGCTATTTTTGCACAAATTCCATCACAAAATCATTCTTGAAAAAGAATTCAGGAGCGGAGACGGAGACGCTCCGCCTCCGGTCAGAATCAAGACGCTCTCTACGAGACGCTAAAGTGGGAAAATCATTATTTCACAGGTCGCTTTTAGGAATTTCCTCACGAAATTCTATGACCAATTGCATAGTTTCCACTACCAAATCACGTAAATCCCGATTGAGCGCTACAGCACCTTGAGACCCAAACCAACGGTCAAAAATAGTGACATATTGCTGATTACCATTGACGAATCCTTGCATGAACTTGACCAGAGAATAGTTGACTGTATCCAAGAATTTCGAGTTATTTTCTGGTACCATGCAAGCGATACCTTCTTGTGAATAGGGGCGAGGAGGTACGATCGCAAAAGCATCTGGATTTTTTTGCTGTTGTAGCCATCCCTCTAAAAGAATGCTATCGGACGAGAAACCATCAATAGTACCTTCTTGCAAAGCTGTGTATCCCTCTGCCCTAGTTTTAAAATACACCCGCTTAACTCTAGGTTGTACACGAGCGATCGCCTGCTCATTTGTGGTTCCCGCCAGCACACCAATTCGCTTACCAATAAGGGATGCAGGGGAACCTATATTACTTCCTTTCTTAACTAATAATTGGGTTCCAGTCACACCGTAGCTCACAGAAAAGTCTACTTTTTTATCTCGCTCCCATGTAAAACTACTAGCATCACACACAATATCAACTTCTTGATTAACTATTTTAGTAATCCGCTCAGAAGGGCTAAGACCAACTAATTGCAGTTTAATTTTTTTATCTAGGTCTTTTTCTAATTGCTCTTTAATCAGAGTCAGCATATCTACAGAATAGCCATTTAACTTTCCTTGACTATCCACATAGGCAAAAGGTAGCGCATCTCTACTAGTACCAGCTGTTAATATCCCTGTTCTGGCTACTTTTTCCATCACAGTCTCAGCAGCTACCATATTAGGCATGAGCGTTGCAAATATGAGACTTAAAATAGGAATAGCAATTTTTTCATACATAAGCTTTAAGAATAGGTCGTTTTTTCAAAAATTAAATCTGATTTAGATATCAAGCATCGAGAAGGTATCACTATCGAGTACATAGTAAGGTTATCTAGTAACTATTCTTTACATTAGAGCTTATCCGAGTCGTATTGGGAGAGGTTCCAATACTTGTCGGGTTTTGGGGAAAAGGGTAAGGGGAAAGAAAAAACCTTTAACCTTTACCCTTTACCCTTTTCCCAAAACCCAATTCCGAGTTCAAAATGCAAAACCCAAGCAGTATTGGGAGAGGTTCTCCTCCTGCCTTCTTCTTGTTGATTTTTTCAAAAATATCATCGGATTGCTATAGCTGTTTTAAAATACAACTTACATCTAAGGGTGCTGAAGGCATGATTACTAAACCCAAGATTTTCATTGATGGCGAATCAGGAACCACAGGCTTACAAATTTACTCACGTCTCAACCAACGGGATGATATCGAGTTAGTTAGCATTGAGGAATCTAAACGTAAGGATGCATCTGAGCGAGCTAAACTAATCAATGCCGTCGATGTTGTTATTCTCTGCCTACCTGATGATGCAGCCCTTGAAGCTGTTAGCTTGGTAACTAGTACTACGGTTAAGATCCTTGATGCTAGTACTGCCCATCGCACAGCTAAAAACTGGGTATATGGTTTCCCTGAACTAAATCCAGGACAGCGAGAGAAAATCGCCAGTGCCCAGTTTGTGAGCAATCCTGGATGTTATCCTACAGGATTCTTGGCTTGTATCCGTCCGTTGATTGCCAAGGGACTCCTGAACAGCAACTTTCCTATCACTGTTAATGCAGTGTCAGGTTACTCTGGCGGTGGGAAGAATCTCATCAAACAGTACCATACCTTCCACGAGCAACAAGCCGGAGCAGAGTCACTCTATCCCTATGGGATCTATGGGTTGCGGTTTGGGCATAAGCACGTCAAAGAAATGCATTATTACTCCGGGTTAACATCGCCGCCACTGTTCGTACCAGCAGTAGGGGATTTTGAGCAGGGGATGCTGGTACAAGTGCCTTTGCCGCTAGGGACTGTGGATAATCCACCATCAGGTGAAGTTATTCATGAAGCGATCGCTAACTACTACCAAAGTGAAAAATTTGTGCAGGTTGCTCCATACCAAGATTCTACTCTCCTGCGAGACGGAATATTTTTGGATGCAATGTCTACGACGGGCTACGCCTACGCAATCAAGAACACCAATATTGTTCAGGTTTTTGTATTCGCTAATGACACTACCAAAGAAGTGTTGCTAGTTGCTCGTCTTGACAACCTGGGTAAGGGCGCATCAGGAGCCGCCGTCCAAAACCTAAACATCATGCTCGGTTTTCCAGAAGAGTTGGGATTATGAAAAAGGCATAGGCAGTGGGGAGTGATGAGTGCTGTTAGCGGTAGCGGGGCGTTTAGCCCGTGCTGAGTCATGAGTGCTGAGTGGGGAATCTCACTTTTTTACTCAGAACTCGGAACTGGCTCAACGCCCCACTAACGAAACTGTTTTCCCAATGCCCAATGCCCCATGCCCATGATGTTGATTTATTCTTTCAGTTTCTCAAGCAACTGAATAACACTATGCTCAAATCCTCTATTTCGCTCTTGAACTGACTCAATCAACGGTTTATTAAAAAGATTAATGACATAGTTACCTAATTGAATACCTAGAGGTCTTAAATGTCCACCTACAAAACTTTTCCGAAAATATTGAGGCGGCTTTTGCAGAATATTAGTAAACCATTCACAGGTCGATTTAGCAATATTGTCTGACTTGAAACAGACTAAACCCATGATATTAAATAGCCCACTATCCTTGATTAAGTTCTGGGTTTCTTCAACAGTTGGTTTCACACCCCAACCCAAATTATCGATGATATCCGCTAAAAATTGAGGACGAATTGCACTCCCTGTGTCAGCAATAGCAGGTGCTAATAGGATAGAAACCTGCCCTTTAATAAAGACACTGTTAAATTTGATATCCTTATGCACATAACTATAAATCAAGTTTTTCACTTCAGCCGTTTTTCGCGTTAGTTCCTCAAAGAGATTGTTAATATCTGCAACGACACTTTTTATCTGTGACTCATCGGCAGTATGAGACAGCAGATTACGAATAAACTGTTCTCTATCTTGAGGGTTTGGAGGTAGAGCAGTAAATCCTTCTAACAAAGAGATATATTTACAACCAAGGCTATGTCCAATCCAAGAAAAGTTCTTATCATCTAGATAGGCTTCATAATCATATTCTGCAACACTTGCCATTTTCACAAGCTCTGGCAGAATTTCATACTGCTCTCTCATGAGAAAACCAGCTTCTACATAATGATTAAAAGTAAAATTAAACGGCAGAAGGATGATTGTATATCCCTGATCGAATAAACATTGAAGCAAATAGCGATAAAAAAGCATGGGGCCAAAAGTACCAAAGAAAGCCCCTGCAATAAATTGAATTACTCCTTTAGGCTGTGGATGTAGAGCAACCCAACTGTGAGAAACAGGTTTAAATCTCAGTTTCAAATTTGTATTTACCATGACTTAGCAATGAGTACATCTCATTTTGGTAGGTGTATACTTAATCTCCAAACTGAAATTGCTGCTTTTCGGATTCTTTAAGAGGATGTTTGAAAAGTCCTCTTGTCGGCATCAAAAATTTTCGATCCCCCTAAATCCCCCGATATTATATTTTCCAAACAAAGATTCAATGACATCAGAACATTTGACATACTCACCGAGAAAGAAGGGTCGGTGATTCGGGAGTAATAAGTAATAAGTAATAAGGAATGAGTAAATACCCATTACTCATCCACTCATTACTCATTACTCATCCACTCATTACTCATTACTCATTACTCATTACTCATTACTCATTACTCATTACTCATTACTCATTACTCATTACTCATTACTCATTACTCATTACTCATTACTCATTACTCATTACTCATTACTCATTACTCATTACTCATTACTCATTACTCATTACTCATTACTCATTACTCATTACTCATTACTCATTACTCATTACTCATTACTCATTACTCATTACTCATTACTCATTACTCATTTTAGTTACACCTTCAAGGAGGGTGCTAGGGCTAAAGTTTTCGTAAGATCAGCAAGGAGAAAGCGATCGCAGAGGTTAAACATTTCTACCTCGGTCTGGGTATGTCGCATTAGCCGTAGGAAATGACCCTCAGCGTCAACACTCAGGGCAATGTAGTTGAGGAACATTTTGAGATAGCCTACGCGCGATCGCACTGGCATAGTTGCCGCTGTGGGAGTTTGCCATAAACGATCGATATAGTTGCGTACCTCTACTAAAGGAACGGGCGTGATCGTCTCGAAGCGCAAAGCCTGCCGAATTTGATTAAAAAGCCAAGGATTCCCGATCGCCCAGCGTCCCACCATCACACCCGCCGCGCCCGTTTGAGAAAGCACTTCCACAGCTGTTGCCGCAGAGTCGATATTGCCATTGGCAAGCACTGGACAATGAACCCGTTTGACTGCTTCAGCAATCAAATCATATTTCACTGCCCCGTGGTACATATCTTTCACGGTGCGACCATGTAAACTCAGCAAATCAATGCTGTGGCGATTGATTATATCTAGAATTTTGTAAAAGTTATCTGTATTTTCAAAGCCTAGGCGCATCTTGACCGTCAAAGGTCGATCATTCACAGCAGAACGCAGTTCTCCCAAAATCCGATCCACTTTTTCTGGTGAGAGCAACAATCCACCCCCAACATTTTTGCGATAGATTCTAGGTGCTGGACAGCCCATATTCAAGTCAACTCCAGCGATATTATAGTTGCAGAGTTCCTTTGCTGTTCTCACTAAATCTGGAATGCTTTCGCCAATCATTTGAGCAAAAACGGGGCGACCCGTGTCGTTTTCGGTGATTGCTGTCAAAATGCCACGATTGAGCCGCGAGGTATCATTCACGCGGAAATACTCGGTGAAAAAGTAATCAGGACTGCCGTAGTGGGCAATCACCTTCATAAACCAGAGGTTTGTTACATCCTGCATGGGCGCAAGAGCCGTGAGGGGTAGGTCTGGATGCAACGATTGGGGGAGTGATACCTGGGACATAGAGATGAAGAGGGTTCGACAAAGCATTACTCTATCAAAAAATAGTTACTTGTTAGGAACTGCGAACATAAAACACCCTAACGCCGGATTTCTCACCACACCTCTTAAAGCCTGCGCTTGTGCAGGGGAGAAGTGAGAAGTAATAAGTAATGAGTAATAAGTAATGAGTAATAAGTAATAAGTAATAAGTAATAAGTAATAAGTAATAAGTAATAAGTAATAAGTAATAAGTAATAAGTAATAAGTTTTTACTCATAACTCATAACTCATTACTCATTACTCATTACTTCTCCTCTGCTCCATCAAACGCCTTAAGCTTGTGAGAAATGCGGGTAACGCGAACAAGGTATCAAAATCAGACTAACTGCCCAGTACTTCACTGATTTGCTCTGCCAGTTTCAATGGACGGAAAGGCTTGGCAAAAATAGCAGCAACATCCAAATCAGTAAAACTCTCTCGATCTGATTGCTGAAATTTGGCTGTTAATAAAATTACTGGAATTTCTTTAGTGGCGGGGTTAGCTTTCAGTTGTTGCAGAGTTGCACGCCCATCCATATCAGGCATCATCATATCTAGTAAGATGACATCTAGTTTATGGTTAAGAGCTACGTTTAAGGCTTCTTGACCAGAACTAGCTGTCAAAACATTCCAGCCAGCACCCATTTCTAATCCCAACTTTGCGATCGCCCGCACATCTTCTTCATCATCAACAATCAAGATATTTTTGCTCATAATGACACTCTTCCACGATGTATGTGCTGATTTGCTTGATCGCTCTTGAGATATTCTAAAGCTAAATCGGGGAAAAGCAGGGGAGAATTAAACAGTTAGAAGCCATTTATTAGAAAGCTGGTAAAGGTAACAGTACATAAAACGTGCTACCTTCACCCAAAATGCTCTGAACCCAGATTTTACCGTTATGTTGCTGGACAATATTTCGGCAAATAGCCAGTCCTAAACCTGTTCCTCCTTTTTTGCGGGAGTCGGATGCATCTACCTGCTGAAAGCGCTCGAAGATTAGTTGCAATTTATCTTTAGGAATTCCTCGCCCTTCATCTCGGATAGTAATTAGCAGGAAACTGGGTAATGGAGTACTTTGTGTTGAAGAATGGTCATTTTCTCCCAACCCAACAACCTTGTGTTCTGCGAGTGTGGCACTTATCCACACGGTATCACCTGGTTCAGAAAATTTGATGGCGTTACTTATTAAGTTGGTCAGAGTTTGCAGTAGGCGATCGGGGTCTGCCCAAAGTTCAATTGTTAGAGGATGGACAATCAGTTTAACTTGCAATTTATCTGCCATTGCCTGCATTGTTTCTGTTGCCATAATCAGCAGGTCAGCAGCGTTGCACTTCACCTTCTGCATGAAGATTTTGACTGATTTCATCCGCTCTAAATCGAGAATATCATTTATCAATCGGATCAGGCGTTCTGTATTAGTAGTAGCAATGCTCAGAACTTTTTGTCCCTGTTCAGTTAGAGTTCCTAATTGTCCTGCACCCAATAAATCTAACGCTCCCATTGTAGAGGTTAAAGGTGTACGCAATTCGTGACTAACTAGAGAGATAAACTCGTTTTCCAAGCGTTTACGTTCGGTGATGTCGTTGGCAATTAATAAAGCGCATTGCACCCCACCCAGGTCAATCAATTCGATAGATAGCAGTATAGTCTTGACCTCTCCAGACTTGGTAGAAAATTCAAATTCCTGATTATAGAGTGACCCAGTATCAGATAAAAGTTGGATGGTCTGAGCGATCGCTACTGCATCCTTACCTAAATTAAGTTCAGCAACCGTATCACCAATCACTTCCTCTAGACAATAGCCGCTCATTTTCAAGAAACTGGGATTGACATCAATAAAACGAGCTTCCGAAATTGTGGCGATCGCGATCGGATTGGGACTAGAGCGGAAAACTTTAGTAAACTTCTCTTCTGCTTTGGCGCGATCATAAATTTCCTGCTGCAACCGCTCATTTTGGGCTTGGAGTTGTTGTTGCAGCTTCCAAATGGTCAAGTGATTTTCAATTCGTGCTAAAACTTCTTCTAGTTGAAAAGGTTTAGTGATATAGTCCACGCCACCAACTGCAAAAGCTTTCACCTTATCCAGCACATCACCCAAAGCGCTGATAAAAATTACTGGAATTTCGCGGGTGCGATCGTTTGCCTTCAGATGTTGGCAGACTTCATAGCCATTCATCTCCGGCATATTCACATCCAACAAAATCAGGTCTGGGGGAACTGCATTTGCCCCCCGTAACCCCGTAGAACCTTTAGTTACGCTGCGAACTTTATATCCCTGTTCCGTCAGCATGGCAGATAGGAGGTTCAGGTTTTCTGGCGTGTCATCAATCACCAGTATGTCTGCTTTTGGCAAGTTGAGTGGCTCTTTAGGCATGGCAATATCGACTTTAGCCAGAATAGGCTACTAATTCTTTCTAGAAATTTTAACCTTAGTTCTATGTCTTAATAATCAGTTACAAAAAAAATATCAATTACCCATTTATCTCCCCTAGTTCTCCCCGATTAATTTCTAATGTTAAAAGCATCAAATCAAGTTTGTAGATTACACCTACCCAATTACACAACAGGAGTAACTTGTATGCAAAGTTCAACCATACGTAAACCAACTATTCTTGCACCAGGAGAAGGTAATCAATTCTCAATTCTTGGTTCACAGTTCACAACAAAAGTAACTGGGGAAGAGACAAATCAAGCTTGGACAATTTATGAAATTACAGATACAGAAGAAAATGGCCCGCCACTGCACACTCACCCTTGGGAAGAAGCATTTTATGTTCTAGAAGGGGAATTAGACATCCAAGTTGGTACAGAAACAATTTTGGCATCACCAGGCTTTTTCGTTAACATTCCTCACAATGCACTACACGCCTTCAAAATTCGTTCTGCTACTGCTAAATTTCTGGTTTTAATTTCACCTAAAGGCGCAAAAAACTTTTATGAAGAAATGGGTAAAGTAGCAGATAGTTCATCGTTAAACATGGAAAAAGTACAACCTGTTTTGAACAAATATGGATTGCAATTTCTTGCGTGAACCTTTAGATGTAGGGCGCACATCTGTATGTCCCTACTGAGAATTGCTATATATAAACACGCAAACTTCGCGCTCTAAATCGCTTTAGTTGATAAATAAATCTATTTCTACAAAAGCCAAATGTACTCACTAACAAACAACCAACTCTATTCCATACCAAAAGCTGTCCGCTTTTTCGCTTCTAGTGCCTTGAGTTTGGGACTCACCGCTAGCCTTATTTTTTACCCAAGCGCGAGTCAGGCAGGTAAAAACGATACTGGAGTCCCTGCCGAACTCCAGGGCGAGTGGCGGTATGGTCGAATCTCGTCCATCCAATACCAAGATAGTTACACAGGGCAGTCAGCAGCCCCGAACGGTTCTAGCGATCAATTTCAACTCGCATCTAACGGAAACTACAAGCGAAATAGGTTAC
The DNA here is from genome assembly GCF_054786515.1 of Nostoc sp. UIC 10890. Taxonomy (NCBI): domain Bacteria; kingdom Bacillati; phylum Cyanobacteriota; class Cyanophyceae; order Nostocales; family Nostocaceae; genus Nostoc; species Nostoc sp. UIC 10890. Next base: position 6,287,041 of record NZ_JBSGKF010000001.1, on the reverse strand, counting down.
TTCAAATCAACACTTACAACTGTGCGTCTAACCTCTTCATAGAGGAAAAAGGCAAAGTTAAGATTGAGGCTCAACGCCTGACTTTCCAACCCAGTGACAGCACATCCAAAGGGCAAATTTGCAATAGCGGGCGCACTTACTCCAGCCGCAATACAGCAAAGCCTGAGACTTATCAGTGGTCGATTGAGACGAATGAGTACGGGCAGCAAGTTCTAGTGCTTGAGACTGCCGATGGTAAAGGTAAAGCTCATTACGGGCGACCTCAATAAGCTAATAAGCATTAGACCTCTTGCAAAAACATATTTTTGCAAGAGAGGGAAAAGGGTAAAGGTTAAAGGGAAAGGATTTTGAGTTTATTTACCCTTTTCCCCTTCCCCTTTACCCCGACTTTTGCAAGAAGTCTATTTAAGAGTTAAGCTTTTTCTTCCCCTAGTTCTCCCCGATTGTTTCCTAATTTATAAAATATCGAACTGAGGTTATTCCATGATTCACCATATTTCAATTGCTGTTAGAAACCCTAGTCATGTTGCCCAAGTTCTGGCAGAAATCTTAAAAGCGCAAGCTGTTCCATTTCCTCCTAACCCAGGAAGCTATATGGTTATACCTTTTGATGAATACGGCACAGCCATTGAACTTTATCCTTTAGGCTCTCAAATTGAACCTGGTGAAAATGATGAAGAATGCGTATTTGTTCATACTGCAATTACCTCTATTTATACAGATATTCATGCAGCTATTTCTGTACCCATCAGTCAGAAAGAAATTGAACAAATCGGTGTCCGTGAAGGTTGGCGTGTAGTGCGCTGTAACCGCGATTCTTTCTTTGATGTGATTGAGTTCTGGGTAGAAAACAGATTAATGATAGAATTGCTAACACCAGAAATGGCATCTCAATATTTGAAATTTGCCACTCAGCAAGAAAATCTGAAATATTTTGCCGCAGAACCAGCTTTAGCCGCAACTTGTTGAAGGAGGCAGGAGGCAGGAGGCAGGAGGCAGAAGGTTTTACCTCAGTTGGAGATTCAAACCCCTCCTGAAAAAGTAGCCCCAAATTTTCAATTTGGAGTTCTTGTCTTAAACCCTTTCCCTGATTGGTCGCGGTAGAAGGCAGAGGGCAGTTTTCCTCCTGCCTTCCTTGATAAATATTTACAGCAATCCTATTTGTTTGCAATTCTCACAAACAGCATATCTGCAACTTCTCAAATAAATCGGGGATCTTGTTGACAAACCAGTTAAATTATCCAATTTTTAGCTCGAAGAGAATTATTCAGATTCTTTCTTCCCCTGCTGACACAGCAATGCAGGGTGGTTTCATACAAAGAAAGAAAAAACCTTTTGGATTTGATTGGCTAAAGCACGTTGAGCTTGAGGGATAGTGCGAAAACCAAGGAATTTGGCAAGAGTGATGAAAAAATTATGTAAGATTGCCCAGTTAACTGGAGCATTACCACCTTGTCGCAGTGGAAAGTCTTCTGAAAAAGTGACATCGCGAACCCAATGGAGTCGGTTTTCAATTCCCCAATGTTTCTGGGTGTCCGACCTCTATCGCTTTGAATATCTCCCTACTTTGTATCTTGGGAGACACTAATGAAAATTCTTTGAGATGCACCGTGCTTGATTTCCATTTTTGGAAACAATGTCTATCTTATAGCTATTCGAGCCTTAACTGAACCGTATTGAAATAAAATGACCAATCCAAAATTCTATAAGAATGTCATCATAGTTAAGGTAAAAACATTCTGGAGACAAGACAACGGTTTACGCACGCCCTTTAGCACGGTTAATTGAGCAACTGCAACGCCTACCGGGAGTTGGCCCTAAATCTGCCCAACGACTGGCTTTGCATATTTTGAAGCGACCAGAAGCAGAAGTAGAAGCTTTGGCACAAGCTTTAATTGAGGCAAAAAAACAGATTGGTTTGTGTTCTGTTTGCTTTCACTTATCTGCTGAACCTGTTTGTGAAATTTGCCGCAATGCCAACCGTGACAACAATACTATCTGTGTTGTAGCAGATCCTCGCGATGTGATTGCGCTGGAAAAAACCCGCGAATACAAAGGCAAGTATCACGTTTTGGGTGGAGTGATTTCGCCAATTGATGGAATTGGCCCAGAACAGTTGACTATCCTGGCTTTGCAGCGCCGGGTAAATCAGCAAAAACCTCAAGAAGTAATTCTTGCAATTAGTCCGAGTGTGGAAGGGGAGACAACAACACTATATATTGGTCAGTTATTGAAACCATTTACCAAGGTGACGCGGATTGCTTTTGGTTTACCTGTGGGTGGCGATTTGGAGTACGCAGATGAGGTGACTTTGGCGAGGGCCTTGGAAGGACGCCGGGAATTGGATTAGGTTTGAATTAAACTTTGGATTACAGAGAATTTTGAACTACACTATTCTTCACTTCCTACTCTTTCCTTAAGCAAATCTGCAATTGAGGTAAGTAATTCAGTTGGTTGGACTGGTTTGGCAATATGCTTCTGAAAACCAGCTGCTAATACTAGATCGCGATCGCTTTCTCCAGCATAGGCGGTAAGGGCGATCGCTGGAATTTCCCCACCCTTCTCCTTTGGCATGGCTCTGAGCAGCCTAATCAGGCTGTAACCATCTATCTCTGGCATTCCTAAATCACTGATTAATAAATTAGGTGCAGTCTGTGCTATTAAAGCCAGCGCCTCAGTTACCGATGCTGCAACAGTTATCAACGCCCCATTCTCTTGTAGCAGAAAGTGCAGAAACTCCCGTGTGTCAACATCATCATCAACAATCAATATTCGTAATCCACAAAGAAGTGACGAGTTAAATTTCTCTCCTGCTCCCCCTACTTCCTCTACTCCCTCTACTCCCTCACTTTCTTTCATCACAGGCAGTCTAATAGTAAAAACTGCTCCCTGTCCAATTCCTGGACTAGCTGCTGTTGCAGTACCACCATGCAATTCTACTAAGTGACGGACTATTGCTAATCCTAGTCCCAATCCGCCAAATTTCCTAGTTGTGCTGCTATCGGCTTGACGAAAATATTCAAATACGTGGGGTAGGAATTCGGGGGAAATACCTTGACCTGTATCTTTAACTTGAATTAAAGCTGAGTGGGAAGTCAATTCACGACTCAATGATAAGTTGACTTCCACTGAACCATGCGGGGGAGTGAACTTGACTGCGTTCGAGAGTAAATTCCCCACAACTTGCTGTAAGCGATAGTAATCGCCTAATACTTTAACAATATTGGGGTCAAGCTGGATTTTGATCTGGATGGATTTGGTTTGCGCGATTAACCGGACTGTTTCTAATGCAGCATCAATTACAGATGCCAAGTTAACAGTGGCAAAAGTCAGGTTTAACTTACCGCGAATAATTCGGGACACATCCAGCAACTCATCAATTAATTGAATCTGCAATTGAGCATTTCTTTCGATGGTTTCTAAAGCACGATTTGTAGTAGCTTCATCAAATTTGCGGCTTTTGAGTAGAGATGACCACCCTAGAATGGGGTTGAGTGGCGATCGCAATTCGTGAGAGAGAATGGCAAGAAACTCATCTTTATTCCGATTTGCCTGTTTGAGTTCCTCCGCTTGTTGTCTAAGTGCCTTTTCCAATTGCTTCCTGGGGGTTAGGTCAAGAATAAAACAGATCCAAGACGCCGGCTCTCGCTCCACCAAAGCACCACCGATTAATATGGAAATCCGGGAACCATCCTTGCGGATGTATTCTTTTTCAAAGGGAGTACATATCCCAACCGTTAAAAGTTGCTCTATCCCTTGCTGATCTAGAGCATGATATTCCGGTGGGGTCATGTGTTGTCTGCGTACCTTACCCGCCAATAGCTCCTCTCGCGTGTAACCCACCATTTCTAAAAAAGCCTCATTCGCCTCAGTAATGTAGTTAGGAGTGGCGAACATAATGCCAATAATGTTGGAATCAACTAACCGCCTTAATTGAGTTTCGCGCTGGCGCAAATCATTTTCTACCTGTTTGCGCTGGGTAATATCCTGAGCAATACCCGTCAAACGTACTGCCTTACCCTCGGCATCATAAAAGACGCGACCTTTAGCAGCAATCCAATGAATGCTACCATCAGACCAAAGGCTGCGGTATTCAATGTCACAGTCAATCTTTTCTTCAACAGAACGAGCGATCGCTTCATCGACGCGTTGACGGTCTTCTAAATGTACACAGTTGAGGAAAAACTCATAGCCTATTTCGGCTTCTGGAGCAAGTCCAAACAACTGCTTACATTTCTCTGTCCAAATTAACTCTTTGGTATTAATATTCCAACACCACATACCCAGTTCAGCAGCGGTAGTGGCCAGCCGAATCCGTTCTTCACTCTCGTGCAGGTTTGTTTCAATTTGTTGGCGTTCCTGGAGCGCAGCTTGGCGTTCGGTAATATTAGTAGTAGCACCAACTACCCTAACTACCTGACCATTTGCATCCCGGACTGCAAACCCCTGGTCTAGCACCCACAAATAATGGCTATCCTTGTGACGCACCCGATACTCGATGCTATAACGGTTGCCATTGGCCATACTAGCCATGAACTGGTCATTAACTCTTTGTTGGTCATCGGGATGGATGAGTTTTTGCCACCACTCGAAACTCGGTTCAGCTTCTTGTTGTGTGTAGCCAAAAACCTGGGTTAAACCCTGAGTTCTTTCCACAGTATTTCTATGAATTTCCCAGTCATAGATTAGGCAATTAACTGCTGCTGCTGCTAGCTCAAATCTTTCATTACTTTGCCGTAGGGAAATTTCTGTGCATCGTCGTTCTGTAATATCAAAAGCGATTCCCAAAAGATATTGGGGCAATCCATCAGCAGTTCTGCTATATACGGTGTCATAGCTACAAAACCATCGCCAATCTCCATTAGCGTGTCGAATTTGGTATTCAAAGCTGAGGACTTCGCCCTGACGAGTAGAATTAAATTTTTCAAAATAGCTAGGGAGTCGGGCTAAATCTTCAGGGTGTAGAAGTTGGGTAAATAACTCCTTTCCCATTGCCTGGATTTCTGCTGGCGTGTAGCCCCAACCTTGAGCAATTTCGTAATTAGCGTAAGAATTTCGCTCCTCAATTAGGTCATAAATGTAGAGTATCCCCGGAAGAGTACCAGCAATTTGTTGGAACAGACGGTGACTATCCCACACTGCCTGAAATTCATCTGCATCAACTTGTTGAGTATCTTCTCCACAGTTACAGTTCTCTTCAAGCTGGGCGTGCTTAGATTCGGTAATATCCAAAAAAGTTGTGACGATCGCATAGGGATTGCTTCCTTCAACTTGGAACAGAGGTTGGGAGGACAACAATAGCCAGACTAGCTCATTATTTTGCTTATAGAAGCCACACACCACCTTCAAACAAGGTTTACCAGTTTTCAGCGCAACGATCGCTGGGTGAGTCTCACTAAGGAAAGGAGAGCCATCTTCATGAATAAATTGCCACTTGGGATCAAGGAAGTTTTGCCCCACAAGCTGCTCTGCTGTCAGTCCCAGAATGCGATCGCCAGCGGCATTGCAAGCCTGGATAGTGCCATCAGCCAACTGAAGCACCATTCCCTCTTCTCCACTGGCTACTAGCGAATCACTTGCTTTTTTACTAACTTGCCGATGCAGCAGCTTATCATTAGCCAGCTGGTTTTGGGGCTTTTCCGCGTCTGGCATTCTATAAAGTTAAATAAATTTAAACTTAATCTAAGATTCAGCGGCTCATGCTTACATAAATTTTAGGGCAATTTCTTCCACATTGAGACTGAATATGCCTCCTGCCTCCTGCCTCCTTCAATGGAAATCCCTTACAAATAATTTTTTACCTTGGAACTGGTACTTGGTTAATTACCGACGCAATTACCGCATCCATTTGTAAACCATCCAGCATTGCTTCTGGTTTCAAAATCAGGCGATGACGTAGCAGCGGCGATGCAACTGCTTTAACATCATCTGGTGTGACAAAATCTCTTCCAGTTAACCAGGCTAATGCTTGGGATGTCTGCAACCAAGCACCGGCAGCGCGAGGCGATGCACCCAAAGTTAAATCAGGATATTGACGCGATGTTCTCACCAACGCCAACAAATAATCAACGATCGCTTCTGATACTTTAACTTCTTTGACTGCTTGTCGTGCTTGCAAAATGTCGGCTACTGTTGCGATTGGTTTCAAACGGCTAATATCCAAACGCCGTGCTGCAAAACCCGCTTGACGATTCAGTAACATTTGCTTTTCAGCAGCTTGATCTGGATAATCTACCACCAGCTTAAATAAAAATCTGTCCAACTGCGCCTCTGGTAAGGGATAAGTCCCCTCAAATTCCAGAGGATTTTGGGTTGCAATCACCCAAAATAAATCTGGTAAGGGCAAACTTTCACCATCCAGTGTTACCTGCATCTCTTCCATCGCTTCCAGCAGCGCCGCTTGCGTCTTGGGAGGAGTACGATTGATTTCGTCAGCTAGCAGCACTTCGGTAAATATTGGCCCTTTTTTCAAAGTGAAATTGCGGCTATTTAAGTCAAAAATATTTGTACCAGTAATATCTGAAGGTAAAACATCTGGTGTTAGTTGAATCCGGCGAAAATCCCCTTGGATTAATTGCGCCAACACTTTTACTAAGAGAGTTTTACCAGTTCCCGGTACTCCTTCTAAAATTACGTGTCCACCCGCCAGCAGTGCTACTAAAAGTTGTTGTATGAGGCTAGATTGTCCGACAATAACTTGATTAAGACCTTGACCAAGCCCGATTAAGATAGGATGAGTTTCGCTCATTATTTTTATTAATAAATAACCAACACAGAGAACAATTCCAAAAAAATAATTACGAATTACGAATTACGAATTACGAATTAATCTAATGGTTCGCCATTTCCCCAACCAGCTTAACAGTTCTCGTTCGCTGATGGGTTGTTTGCGAGATTGTAGCTTTAAAACTGCATCTAATTCTCCTGCACTTGCGCCTGTTTTTTCTATCCAGAAATTGATTAAGGCTTGGCGTTCTAAAAGTACCTGCCCTAATCCCAAAGCTTTTTGGAGTTGTAGTTGTTCTTCTTTACCCACCATCTCTACAACAAAGTTGGTGGTATCAGCTTTCTGCAATACTCCCGCTAAAGCTTGGATGTATGCTTCGCTGTTATCTGCTACTGGTGTATCTAAAGCTACTGGTTTGCCAAAGCGGCGATTCTGTGCCCAAGTTAGTACTAATAGCAGGATACCTACCTGTATCAATATTGGAAATAAAGGAGTTTTAGCAAAAAAACTAAATAAATTTCCTTCGCTTTCTTTCTTTCTGACATCAGCATCTTTATAGCCGTGGATGTATTCATCGACTAATACTGTGTTGCCTTTTTCAGTTACTAAACTGGCTAGATACTTGAAATTACTTAAATAATCTTGGTAGGCGTTGGCGGCTAAATAAGGAGTGGTAGAAAAAATCACCTTTCCTTGTTTGTAATTTTCTTCCCAGACAACAGCACCAAAGCGATCGCCTAAATCAACTTGTTGGGAGTTAGCTTTTTTATATCGTCTACGTGTATCAATTTTAATATCACCTTGGGGAGATTTTTGCATAGTGCTAAACTCTGCTTCTGTAACCCGTGCCCCAGCCCCCAAAATTACTAAAGTATTCCCTTTTTCTACCCATTCACGCTCTTGATTATCTAGTGTCGTCTCCCTTGGATAGCCGCCTACCTGTAGTAGAGTAACTGGGCTGTTCTCTGGCTGAATATCACTAAAAGGCTTTTGCCAGCGCTTGATAGAAGTTCCCTGCTGTTGCATAAAAGCATACCAAGCACCATAGCCATCAGGAGCGCGGTTATAAGTAGAGCCAGTGTTAAGTTTAGTATTATTGGGAGCTGCAACCAAACTAAGTAAAACGATCGCAGCGAGTGCGATCGCTCCTATCCAAGCAAGGCGATTTGAACGTTTCATACTATAAATGACTTCGTTTCAGTATCACTAGTGCTAATACTTACTTATTTTTCCGGTAAAGTCAAAAATATAGTTAGTTTTTTTACACCAGTTTTGATTTAATTGGAAGTTGCAAAAAACCCCACCCTATGTAAGGAATGGGGTTTATACGGTAACTAAGGCTATTTAACCGCACATAGATAATATCAGATATGACAATTGCCAGCTAGGTTAGGACATAAACTGATGGTAAAATCCAGACACCAAGAGACTTTCAAGCCTATTGCCTATCCCCTGCTATATCAATCAAATTGCATAAGCGATCGCCCCGATACAACAATAAAACCCACAGAATCAAGCCTAATCTGAGGTTGGCGAATTCCTTCAAGAATGGCTGCATTTAACGCAGTTTCTATCTTCAATTCTTCAGCTAATGCATTATCCCAACTTTGCTGGTTCAAACGCAGGCGTAATTGTTCTACTCTATTGGCTAATTTCTTTTCGGCGACATTAGCACAATTTTGGCACAATTCAATAAAATCGGGACGATTGGAAAGTAATTCCGCAGAAGTATTACGCACTTGATAGCAGAAATTTTGCCACTTACTAGGGTCAACAAAATCGTCAATAATTTCTAAGCGCTCTTTTGCTAGATTGTAATCTCGTCCTTGATTATTGTTTTTATCTTTATATGGACGTTGCAAAATACTTAAGAGGGCTTTATCCTCAACAACACGTATTGGCTCATTGCGACCATCAACATAGATAGTTTCTATAATTGGCGGAAATAAAGCATCAACACGTCGCTGCAAGTTTTTGAATTGAGAATTATCTAGTTTGTTATCTAGTAAAACTTGTTTGGCATTTCTTAAATTTGCTTCGACTACATAATTGCATTGAAAACCGAACCACTCTTTTCCTTCTTTCGCATCCCAAGATGCATCAGTGCGCCACATCGCAAAGGCTTCACCTCGGTCATCCCAATTTATATAGTTCCAGAGTGCTTCGACAAATCCTTCCCCAACTCGAAAGAGTTTAACACCAGGATTCTGGTTTGCTATTCTGCGATTATAAGTACCAAATTGGTCTAGATAACTATCAGCAAAACGGTTTTTTAACTCATTGATGGGAACCAATGTCCGCGTTGAGGGTTGATAACGTCGCATATCTGATGAATCTGGATTGTTGAGTCCTCTGAATCCCAGCGCGTCACAAATCCAGCCTTCAATGGCTCGTTTCATTTCTAGATGACAAGCATCGTAATTATCTAGCTCTTGAAAATACTCGGTGGCAATTTCATCGTTAGCGTCAATTTCATCTAGGGCATTTTGTTCGCTAATTTTTGCTATTTCAGTTTCAATTTGCTCTTGAATTGGTGAAATCATTTCTAACAATCCAGCAGCACTTGATTGAAACAAAGTTGTTTCCAATTCTGCAAGTTTCTCATCCACATAAAACTGGAGACTGGCAATTGATTGTTGGAAAATACCAAACCCATCTTTTAATACTTTATACCAAGCATTGTGAGGGCTATCTTCCAAATATGGGCCAATCAAGGCGCAGGATTGGATGCCAATTTTACTGCCAATGCGGTCAAGTCTGCCAATTCTCTGTTCTAATTGATTAGGCGACCAAGGAAGGTCAAAATGAATTAACCAATCGGCAAACTGGAGGTTACGCCCTTCTTCTCCAGAGCGATCGCATACTAAAATAAAGCAGTTTGGGTTATCCTTGAACCTATTTAAGCCTTCCTCAACCTTGTCTGGTGATTCTCCAAATTGATGGCTAGCTATTGTCTCTGCACCAAAGGTATCAGATAAATACCGGACAATTTCGCCACAAGTTTGCACAAAACTGGTAAATACAATAAATTTGGGCAGAATATCGCCAGTAATTGGTCTCTTGATTCTTTGCTGTATCCTCGTGATGAATTCCTTTTGATTCTTCCGAATGTTTGCGGGAATTTTGAAGTATGTACCTAACTGATTCAGCAGGACTGTTTTCAAATTTTCCCTCCGTTCTCCGTCCTCTTGAGGTTGACGAATAATTTTTAGGAAGGATTGCAAAATCTCTTCTTCCCCTGAGAATTTGGGGGTTGTAGTTAAGATGCGAACATCATCTTCTTTAAACTCCTGGATGAGTTTAGCATGAGGTTTACCAGTTAAACGGGCGGTAATTACCTGTTCTAAAATCCCTAACCAAGTACCAGCAGCTAGGAATAACAGCAGAAAAATTCGCTGATATTGCTTGTCACGAGGAGCAACACTACGCCATTGATTGAGCAGTTCGTGAATATCAAGCGATCGCTCGTCCAAATCATACTCTTCTTTCGGCGTAAAATTGCGGTCAAAGATCACATCTTCCACCGCAGCGCGACGGTTGCGAAGCATTCGGCGATGTAGTCGATAAGTATCGCTGACGTGGACACGAATCGCTTGGACGATTTGCTCTTGCTCAGTAGAATTTGTTTGTAAACAATTTTCTAAATCATCCGCCAGCTTCAGTAAATACTCATCCTCAGTAAAGAGGTTTCGTAGTTGCTGCAAGTTGTTTTTGAGAATCAGAGGTTCCGCACCTTCTTTAAAAGAAAGGAGAACTTTACCAACTTGCTGACGGCTTTCTACTTTGGCGCGAAAACCTTCTAAATCACCAATTTTATAGGTTGTTGGGTCAAGCAAGTGCAACATGGCCAGAAAATCCTGCTCATGGTTGAGAACAGGAGTGGCAGATAATAAAAGTAAGCGATCGCTTTTATGAGCAATTTCTTTGCAAGTCTGAAAACGCTGGCGCACTGTTGCATCCTTAGAGGTCGCCATTGCCGCGATGTGATGGGCTTCATCTAAAATTAAGCAGCCTATCCTTGCTTTCAGGTTGATTTTATGGATATCTTCAACCGCCAGCACCGCTACCCGTTTGCCAAAATGGGAAATGTAAAACTTGTTTTCTAACTCAGTCCGCCATTGTTTAAGCAAATATTGCGGAACTAATACCACCGCCCCTTTTTTCGGTTCATCCAGGAGGAACTGACGGAGAATCGCGCCCGCTTCGATGGTTTTTCCGAGTCCCACCTCGTCTGCTAGCAAGTAGCGCTGAATTGGGTCTTCCAGTACCCGTCGCACAACTTCAACTTGGTGAGGATAAAGATTGATATTTGCCGAAATCAATCCTGTCATCCCGCGACTCACAGCGCGTTGCTTAATCAATGATTTCACGAACGCCAATCTTTTATCGTGGAAGTAGGGCGTTTCGTGACCCTTCATCGCCAGAGTTTGGATGGGGTCTGTATTTGGGAGATTACAACGAACGTAAATATCTTCTTCAGAAGCGATCGCAGTTTTCTTGTCTGGTAAATCAATTTGATACATTTCCGTATCTTCATCCCAGATGAAAACTCTGCCAACTATCCATTTATCCTGGGTTGGGGACTTAATATAGCATCGAGCCTGGGGTTCAAGCCTGACCTGAGAGAGCGAACTTACAGGTAAAGTTTTTTGAAGACGTTGCCCTATAGAGCAGAAATACTCAACATTTGCATTGGCATCAGATATTTCGGTAACTTTTCCGATACCCAAATAGTTATTCTGGGACTGTACCAATAAACCAAGCTTAATCATAGATCCAGTCCCCTGAACACACTAAAAGAACCTTCCAGACTGGTTTTTTAACCCATATCTGGAAATTTTGTCGATCAACATTATAGATAATAAACTGGTATTACAGTTTTTCGTTTTAGCGATCGCTATGCTTTTACGAAGATACAAAAGCTTACTCAAAATCAGCATATTTGTGCTTTTACCTAAGATTACTGACTTTTGAGTATAAATTCATCTTCCGATTGATAGACTCAGCAACATTCAAGTCTGGCATATCAGTTTGAGACTAGGCTTAACCTCAAGAATATCCATTTAAACTCGACAAAGTACTTTAGGCTTAATTTAATTTCATCTAGGCTGATATATAGGATTGATATTTGATTTCTGAAAAAACTCAGTACAACTAAGAAGCCTTCTTGACTGTTGCCTGTTGCCTATTGCCTGTCTACGCAAATTCGTTCAGAAATCAAAGCGGATTCCTATATAGCTCGATAGATTCACGTTTTACCTTGATCACGCCACGATACAATTAAGGTAATGTAGTTTTATTTACGATGAAGAAAGTCAGAGACAACACAATTAAGTTAAATCAATTTTTAAAGTTGATGGGTATCGTGCCAACTGGAGGCCAAGCCAAACTGATGATTCAAGGTGGCGATGTCCAAGTAAATGGTATGTTAGAAACCCGACGAGGACGGCGACTAGTACCAGGTGATAAAGTGACAATACAAGGACAGACTTTAGAAGTGAATTTAAACAACAATGAAGATGCAGATGAAGTAATAGATTTAACTGAACAAACCGAGTAAAGAAAGTTTATCCAAAATTTAAAAGTTTCTCTTTTTCCTTGTGAGTAATGCTGCAAATTTCCAACAAAGTTATTATCCCACAGACTGATATTGAAATTACTGCGATTCGCTCCCAAGGAGCCGGAGGCCAAAATGTTAACAAGGTTTCCACCGCGATCCACTTGCGCTTCGACATTGTGGCTTCGTCATTACCCGACTATTATAAACAACAGCTTTTAAAGCTGAACGATCGACGCATTACTCAAGAAGGAGTTGTCGTAATCAAAGCCCAGGAACACCGAAGCCAAGAGAATAACCGGGAGTCAGCCTTGAAACGACTTCAAGAACTCATTCAAAGCGCAGTTGTAGTGACAATAAAACGCAAACCCACCAAACCAACTCGGAGTTCTCAAAGAAAGCGCCTTGACTACAAAACTAAGCGCGGACAGGTTAAATCTAACAGAGGACAGGTGACAGATTGTTGATGCATCGATTATTAGTAGAAAATATACGTATTATTCAATGTTAAAAAATATGAATAAGACATTACTAAAGATTTTGATGTTTGGGCTTTTAATCTTGTTTATCTTCTCTCCCTTTGCAGCCCTTGCTAGTTTAATGCTTGTACTGTTAGTTGCGGCGTTTTTCTTTTTACTAGGAGATGTATTTCAAGCAATTATTGGTGGTGATCCTGGCTCTAAAGAGTCATAAGAGCAAAATTCTCAATGAAAATAGGGATTTACAGGACAAAGCTGGTTTCAAGCTGCGATCGCTGTAGCATAGACAGTTTTCAATATGTCACATCATGAGTTGACATATATAATTGTTTTCTCAACCAAAAATTAAATAATTGTAATACCGATTACCTGTGAGGTTGCATAGAAAAAGTTGCTTGAGAAATTTATCTCACCAAGTCTAATTTTGTGTGGCTCACAAAGAATTTGTATAACTATTAATACAAATCAAATCTCTAAATATGTATCTATGCTAATCAAAAATGTCTCTTTTTTGGGGCATGATATTATTTGAATAATGCTCTATTATTTAAAATAAATACCTAAATTCTAGTTAAGAGGATGTTTGAAAAGTCCTCTTGTCGGTAACAAAACGTTTAGATCCCTCTAAATCCCCCTTCAAAAGGGGGACTTTGACTCTGGTTCCCCCCTTTTGAAGGGGGGTTAGGGGGGATCAATGAGTACTTAAAATCACAGTAAACTACTTTTCAAACAACCTCTAAGGGTGAGTAATAATTATATTTACTTGGTATTGATACATTGAGTACTAATAAAGCTAAACTAGATAAAAGGAAAATTAAAAAGTTAGCATTCACAATATAATAAGTGTTAACAAAATAATTTTTTATAAACTTCATAACAGCCTAAACACTTTTTCATAGTTACCTTAAAGCAGAATATATAAATGCGGATAATTGGACATATCAACTACAAAAGGTACTAACCATGAGTTCCCGCGCACTGCTGTTAGTAAATCGTCATGCCCGCCAAGGGCAAAAGGGTCTGTCGGAAGCGATTGAATATCTGAAGACACTCGACTTTGATTTAATTGAGGAATCTACAGAAAATCCCAAACATCTTGCTGAAGTTATACTTCGCTATCAGCATCAAGTTGACTTCGTAATTATTGGTGGAGGAGATGGCACTCTAAATGCCGCAGTAGATGCTTTAATTGATACTCAGTTACCTTTGGGAATCTTGCCTCTGGGAACTGCAAACGATCTAGCAAGGACTTTGGGAATCCCCAATTCCCTTAGCGAAGCTTGCAAAATTATTGCAGATGGCAATTTACAGCGCATCGACTTGGGTTGTGTAAACGGCAAGCACTTTTTTAACGTTGCCAGTCTGGGATTGAGTGTAAAAATTACCCAACGACTTACCAAAGAAGTCAAACGCCGTTGGGGAATCTTTGCTTATGCCGCTACTGCATTGCAAGTACTTTGGGAAGCTAGACCTTTTTCTGCTGAGATTGTGATCAACGGTGAATCGGTTCGTGTCAAAACAGTGCAAATTGCTGTGGGTAACGGCCGCTATTACGGCGGCGGTATGGCAGTGGCTGACGATGCCACAATAGATGACCAAAGGTTAGACCTTTATAGCTTAGAAATTCAACACTGGTGGCAAATTATATTATTACTACCCGCAATGAGACAAGGACGACATATACATTGGGAGAATGTGCGTTCTCTTCAAGGTCAAGAAATAAAGGTGTATACTCGCAAACCGCGCCCTATTAATACAGATGGTGAAATCACTACTTACACTCCTGCTCATTTTCGGGTTATACCTAGAGCTATATCTGTTTTAGTACCCTCAAAAATCAGGAGCTAGGAGTCATTCAATTTTAGATTTTAGATTTTCCTTCAATCCAAAATCTAAAATATCTCCCTCTGCTACAAATGTGGGAACTCGCATCAACTCACGCCAAATGCATCTGAGATTTTCTGAAGATATAAAGTCCCTGTTGCAACGCCTAGCAGAACAACCACTGACTCTAGGTGATATTCTGGCAGAAACCTCAGAACGAGGCTTCAGCCTAGTAATTACATTATTAGTTTTGCCCTTTTTATTTCCTATGCCACCAGGTTTAACTGGGCCTTTTGGTGCTGCTTGTTTACTGTTGTCAGTGCAAATGCTTCTAGGTAGGCGATCGCCTTGGCTACCCAAAAAAATCGCTAACTACCAATTTCCTCGTCCCTTCGCCCAGTTGCTTTTGCAAAATTTGGGACGTCTTACCAAAGTTTTCCAGAAAATCGCCCGTCCCCGATTGCCAAAAATAGCCCATAATCCTTTAATTTGGCGAATTAATGGGTTTTGTCTTTCTTTGTTAACAATATTACTAATATTACCAATTCCGTTTACAAATCCCATTCCCACTATAGGGATTTTACTTTTGACTGTTGCCACTATCGAATCGGACGGTTTATTAATTTGCATCAGCTACGGCATTACTGCCCTGATTACCTTGCTATTTGGATTTCTTGGTTATGCAGTATGGTTAGCTCCCAGTTTGCTGCCATCTATATTTAAATAATAAAAGCCCTCAACTAAAAGCTGAGGGCTGTAATTTATTAGGGTGCATCTACCATTTATTAATCCGCTTTATTTATTGTCATATCCGGGTAAATTAGATTTTTGACAAAATTTAGTTTTCTTACGCATCCAAAATATCAGCAATAAAAAAGCCTTCAACTAAAAGCTGAGGGCTATGATTTAATTAAGGTGCATCTACCATTTATTAATCCGCTTTATTTATTGCCATATCCGGGTAAATTAGACTTTTAACAAAATTTATTTTCTTACGCATTAAAAATATCAGCAATAAAAAAAAGCCCCCAACTAAAAGCTGAAGGCTGTGATTTAATTAAGGTGCATCTACTATTTATATATCCGCCTTAGTCCTTGCTGCATCAGGAAGAATTGAAAAAAAATGGATGGCTGTAGAATTGATTTCGTTAGCTACAACGCTAGTACTAGTACAGCAGGAAATAAACCACCCATTCCCAATCAACAAAACCCTTACGCTGTCTTCATTTTTAATTTTTAATTTTTAATTTTTAATTTTTAATTCCGCCTTGTGGTACTAGCCTCAATAAAGATCACCTACGGTTTTTGACTACGTAATCATTGACCTACTTCACAGTAATTTTACAAATATCCTGATTTTCCTCTGGATACACAAAGTTTCTGTTAATATCTCTGATCGGATATCCGCAATAGTACGAATTTAGTTTATTAGTTGGGTATATGACTATAAAAGTTAGACACACCCAACTTGATGAAGCGATCGCAATTTCTATTAGCCCTTGCTAGTCTTAGTATTGTCGGGGGAAGCTTTTTTCTGAGAACAGCTTTTAGCAGTACTAGCCAGCCTAAAATAATAACTGATACATCACGCTACAAAGAAATTCGTAATCAACTATGGTCTGATAATGACCAAGTAAAACATTTTCCTCATGAGATTCCCACTGATGCCAAAGGTGTTCGCATTGCTTACTCCCCCAAATTTTTGCAAGGAAGTGGTTTTTTTCAAATTAGGCTGAAAGAGCCGCCAAAAAAGATAGAAAAATTACTTTCACAATACAGAAGTAGTGCAAAGCACAAATATAGGGGTGGAAACACAAACGACCACATAAACCAGCCTAACGGTGTGCCGACAACTTTCTTCTACACCAGTGACTCTCCTGCGGAATCTTTTCCAGCTAATTATGAAATACTGGTATTAAATACAGAGGACAAAGGTAGACCTGGCTTCAAATGGAATCATGGAGATAGCTACGGCGTTGCTATTAATAGTGCTGCTTCAGAAATTATTTATTGGTCTGAAAAATGGTAATTAGCAATTTCAAATAAATTTGAATCATCATGATAAAAATCATTCATTCTTTAGGACATCATAATTCAGAAATAATACCTAAATGAGTGATTTCATACAAGAAGAGAAAAACTAAAACTGGGTTTCAAAGCTTTAACTCTCCTTGAAGAGAGGTTTAGCAAGGCGTAAAAAGCCATTCCACAAAACGAGAAATTAAGACTTGTGTATTTTTCTTTTTTTGTATGAAACCACCCTGCCGATGCCTTGGAGAGGTTGGGAGGCAATATTATTTTGGATAAAACCAACAATCTCTCTTTTAGTCTGGGGAAAAGTTAAAGGGTAAGGGGTAAAGGTAAATTCAAACCATTTCCCCCCTAACAGAAAAGTATTGGGTTAAGAGGGGTAAAAATAATGTGCAGCTTCACAGAGAATTGGTATTAGGAAAAGAGAAGTTTTGAGTGAAGGCTTTCTCTACTTAGGCTTTATTAGTAGCTACGGCTTTTACTCTTTTGGGTATATAACTTTGGGTAGTTAAAACTTATAGCCAGCATAGTTACTATTTTAATAGTGCTTAAAAACTATCTGAATATGTAGAATGTCAACTGCTTTAATTACTGGTGCCTCTAGTGGTATTGGTAAAGCCTTTGCTCAAGAACTAGCCGCACGCAAGACAAATCTTGTACTTGTTGCTCGTTCTGAGGAGAAACTAAACCAATTAGCTAAAGAATTACGAGAACAATACAAAATTCAAGTAGACGTTATAGTAAAAGACCTCACCGAACCTGATGCAGCGGCTAGTGTGTTTGATGCCACTAAAGTAAAAGGGTTAATCATTGATTTGTTAATCAATAATGCTGGTCTTGGTTACTATGGGGACTTTGCTGAAAGTGATGGAGGAAAACAAGTTAAAATTGTACAATTAAACATTTTAGCATTGGTAGATTTAACCCATAAATTTCTCCCGTTGATGCGTCAACGTCGCTCTGGAAGCATTATTAACGTATCCTCAATTACGGCTTTTCAACCGATACCATACCTTTCTGTTTATGCTGCCAGTAAAGCTTTTATTCTCAGCTTTAGTGAAGCACTATGGGCAGAAAATCGTCAATATGGTGTACGTATTTTAGTTACTTGTCCAGGGCCAATAGAAACAAACTTTTTTGCAGAAGCTAATTTTCCTCCAGCGCTAGCAAGTAGTACAGATAAAGTGTATTCTTCCGAAAAAGTAGTTTGGGAATCTTTAGAGGCTTTGGAAAAAGGGTATCCAACTGTTATTAGTTCTGATACGAAGACTCAAATTAGAAGCAAATTATCTCGGCTTGTACCGCGTAAACTTCTGCTGAATATGTTAGCAAAACGCTTTAAATCCTAATACCATTTCTGTTTGAAGATGTGCCTATAGGACAATACGCTTGGGTTAAGGGTTATTGGTATAGGTAATTGGTCTTTGAAGATGCGATAAATTGCGTCTCTACATGATGGTTTTAGGCTTATCTGAACTGTATTGGCCTATAGGACTGATGCAAAACTAAAGACTGTAGCGACAATTCATGAATTGTGGCTACGCGAATAAACCGTAGCCTCACATACAATTGGTATAAGTATATACTTACAAGTTAGGAGTTACGAGTTTTAACTCCTAACTTATCACTCTTCAGTGATTACACATACCTTGTTAATTGAACTCGGTAACGGTCTTTTTTTGTAACGGCGATTTCGCCAACTTCTAAACGTCCTTTAGAGCGAATGGCGATTAAGTCGCCTGATTTCACTTGAGAACTAGCTTGGGTAACTTCCTTCCAATTGACGCGGACATCACCAGCATCAATGAAATCAACCATTTTGCTGCGGGACATGCCAAAACCAGCAGATGCGATCGCATCTAATCGCAAAGAAGCCTCCACAGTAGTTAATTCTTTTTTCTTGGGTTCCCGAACCCTTAGTTCAGTTACCTCAATCTGCTGAGTTTTCACAGGAACCGATCGCACCTGTTTAAGACTCATTTCCAAAAACTCCACCAACTCTGGTGCGACAATCGCCTGCGCCCCTCGTTCTCCCAAGACAATAACATCTCCCGTTTTTTCACGAACAATTCCCGTTCCCAACATTGCGCCTAAAAAGTCGCGGTGAGAGGCGGTATCAAACAGGAAATTACCAGCAATTTCCACAGCGACGAGGCTGACTTGAGATTGATCTAAGGGAAGTTCCGAACGAGCGATCGCTATTCTTTGACGTTCAGCTTGCGGATATCCACCCCACGCCGTCAATTGCACTTCTGTTAATCGGTTAAACACCCGTTGAATTTCCGCCAATTCTGGAGGAGAGAGAAAATCAGTCAAAACCACTTCCCAAGTTTTGATCGCTTGCTCTGCTTGGTCGATTACCCGAGCTACACTATCTCGATTTTCAACACCTTTTAAAAGTTCTTCTCGTGGCAACATTCTTAAAAATTATGAGTTATGAATTGAGAATTAATCTGCTATAACTATCTTGATTTTAACTTTAATTCCCATTTCAGCAGATTTTCATCTCTACCAATTTGTTGCATTCCGAATTTTTCCAGAATGCAAATTGAGGCAGTGCGATCGTTCTTTTGAGTTCCGGCTGAGTAAAGGTCAAATTGACCAGTGCTTCTACTGCTTTAAAATCAAATCCCTGCTGGCATCATCTGATAGCACTTCCTATTGGAATTTGTTTTTGATGGCAGCGACTTGAACCACCTCCAAAAAACAGGAAAGCAACTCAAGTCGCTGTGTCGGAATGTGTAAACTATGATTCATTCAATACACAGTATTGGTGTCAGCATAACCTTGGATATTTTCTGGATCAAATTGTCGTAATATTCGGGTTGCTTGCCGAGTGAGAGTTTCAGAACCTTGAACGGCAACTAAATATTTACCCGCATCTAAGCGGTTGCGATAGGGTAAAGCATCACCACTACCTATTAGTAAACCGACTCCACCACCCACAAGTACACCACCCATAGCACCACTCGCAGCACCTAGCAGTCCGCCAACGATGTGATTGCCAACTTCACCCGCCCAGGCAAAAGTATTTAAACCAGTGATGAGGCTGAATGTAAAACCTGCAAAAAAGCCAAATGGTATCAGCCAGGTTGCCATCAGTTTTGCTTGCTTTTTAGCTTGGTCTTTGGGGTCAATTAAGCCAAACTCGTCAGCCGTTTTATATCCCCTCCCCAGGATGGTACTGTTTATGCCTTCTTTTTCTAAAGCTAAGTAAGCAGCTTCGGCTTGAATGCGGTCTTGTAATACGGCAACAAGGTAATTCATTGATTTTACAATTTGTCTAATAGAAGTTTTGCCTTAATTAACAGCGTATCAGTCCTGGTCGAATCAAACCGTTGTGCGGAGTCATTTGTCATTTGTCATTGGTCAAATGGCACTAGGTTAAGACACGACACAGCCTTAAGGCCTAACCGTGTACACACAAGTCGAATTACCCCCCTTAATCCCCCCTTGCAAAGGGGGGAAAAATCCGGTTCTCCCTGCCTTGGCAAGCTACGGTGTACACACAAGTCGAAAAAAGCTTGATTTTCCATTCATTGTTTTCTCGTTGATCTCGTTCCCAGTCTCCGACTGGGAATGCCTGATTTAGAGGCTCTGCCTCTAATCAGATATTGAGTCAGAGACTCAATTAATGCATTCCCAGTCTGAGACTGGGAACGAGGAAATGCTTATCAAGCTAGGTTTTTAGGACTTGTGTGTACACCGTAGGCCTTGGCAAGGGGGAGTTAGAGGGGGTGAGAAGGACTTGTGTGTACACCGTAGGTATTAAGGCTGGGAACGAATTGATAATCAGGCTACACATGCCTTTGGGCTTTTCTTAATCCTAACCAATAACTAATGACTAATGACTAATGACTATTATGGATTTTTTAGCAACCCCCTGAAATACTGTGAATTACGAGTGGCGTTGGGTTAAAAAAGAAACATGAAAATCATCAAACCCATCACCAATTGGTTAGAAACCCGCGCCAGTGCCCCTGCATACGGCGGTTGGGTACTAGCAGCAACGGCGATTTGTTTTTTTGGGGCAGGTATAAATACGATGGCTGGTTGGCTGTACGCCATTAGCGGCATCAGTTTTGCCCTTTTGGGTGTAGCAGCCATTTTACCGCCGCGATCGCTCACAGGTCTATCCATCACCCGCCGTCCCATGCAACCTGTGTCAGCAGGCGATGATCTGACTGTGGAATTAGAAATCCGCAATCAGACACAGCAGCCTGTAACTTTGTTGCAAGTCGAGGATATGCTGCCTTTCGTTTTAGGGAAACCAATACAAAAGGCGATAGAAACAATTCCTAGTCAAGGCAGTTACCGTTGGGTATATTACCACCCTACCCAGCGCCGGGGCGTTTATCGCTGGCACACAGTCGAACTGGGTTCTGGTGCGCCTTTAGGATTATTTTGGTGTCGCCGTCAACGTGATTGTGCAGCCACAGCGATCGTTTATCCGACAGTGTTACCCTTAGCTACCTGTCCCTTAGTGGATGAAATGGGGCAAGAAGAGAGCAAAAGGGGCGATCCTCGTGGCAGACCCTTGCAGACAGCGACAACGGGGCTGGTGCGATCGCTCCGTCCTTACCGCGTTGGAGATCCCACTCGTCTGATTCACTGGCGGACTAGCGCTCGTTATGGAGAATTAAGGGTGCGGGAGTTAGAAATGGTGACAGGTGGACAAGAAATAGTTATTGCCCTTGACAGCGCTAGCAATTGGGAAGAAGAAAACTTTGAGCAAGCAGTAATTGCCGCCGCATCGCTGTATTTTTATGGGCAGCAACAGCAATTACAGGTGCAACTATGGACAGCATCCACAAATTTAATTAAAGGCGATCGCTTTGTTCTAGAAACCTTAGCAGCAACCACAGCCCTAGAAGATGCTAGTTCAGTAGTTCCTAAAAGCTATCCTTTGATTTGGCTGACTCAAAACCTCCTGAGTCTCTCTACTCTTCCTCAAGGTAGCCGCTGGGTTTTGTGGCCAAATATTTCCTCACCAGCAGAACAAGAGGTAACCAATTGGGAACATCCTGGTATAGTTTTGCAAAGCGATCGCCCTCTGCAACCCCAACTACAAAAAACATTACGTTCATAAAGGTATTGGGTATTGGGTATTGGGCATGGGGCATTGGGCATGATTATTTCCTTGTCCCCACTCCCCACTCCCTAGTCCCCAGTCCCCAGTCCCCAGTCCCCAGTCCCCAGTCCCCACTCCCCAGACTTAAGCTTCTATGATTTCTTAGATTTTCTCTGATCCCAGCCCACCGGACATATCAGCCTTTGAACAAACAAGGTTGGGGAAATACACCCAGTAATCCCCTAGTGCGACTGAGGTACAATGCAAAGAAATATTTAAATTATGAGCGACATGATCACATCAGAACATAACACAAAATCCAGCGATAAAAGCCTAGAGGCAATGCGGCATTTTTCCGAGCAATACGCCAAGCGTACTGGAACATACTTCTGTTCTGAACCTTCTGTTACCGCAGTTGTGATTGAAGGACTAGCTAAACATAAAGACGAACTAGGTGCGCCTTTATGTCCCTGTCGCCATTACGAAGATAAAGAAGCTGAGGTTCACGCCACATATTGGAACTGTCCTTGTGTGCCAATGAGAGAACGCAAAGAATGTCATTGCATGTTGTTCCTCACCCCTGATAACGAGTTTGCTGGAGAACAACAAGAAATCTCTCTCGAAACAATTAAAGAAGTAAGAGACAGTATGGGATGAGCGAAACCATCCCCCAAGAGTTTTGGCAAGGCGTAGAACAATTTAATTCTGGTCAGTTCTACGCCTGTCATGACACTTTAGAGGCTTTGTGGATTGAAGCCAGTGAACCGGAAAAAAGCTTTTATCAAGGCATTCTCCAAATTGCTGTCGCACTGTATCATTTGGAGAATCGGAACTGGCGAGGTGCAGTAATTTTACTAGGAGAAGGCAGCAATCGTCTACGCCGTTACCCATCTAGTTACGAGGGTGTTGACGTAGACGAGCTATTGAGTCAGAGCGCAACATTGTTGACGACATTACAACAAATAGGGCAAGACAAGATTGCATCAGGTGATCTGGGCGAAAATAAAGTATTATCTTTGCCTAGAATTGTGCTGACTACTGATTAGACATCTGGTGAAATTAGTTATGCATTACCCGAAATCCTTGGTAGGCAAAATTTATGTAGACGTAGAGCGGCTACTCTTGTAAGAACGCTTTCAGCATATTGTGCCTACGTCATTTTCATAGAGATGCCAATTACCTGAAACCTTGAGGTTGGGGGTAGCGTCACTATTTCAGCCAGTAGTTATCGTAAATCACTCCAGATTGTATATTTCATATCTGGATAAAGTACTTGAGATAATTAGAATACAAGCTGCAATCCTGAATCCCAAACTCCTATGATGCCCTGCTATCAATTGCCCATATCACAAATGCGTCGCTTTGGATTAGCTTTAATGCTGCCAGCTACACTCTTGGGCGCTTTTACATTCCCTACCCAACTGCAAACTGCTACTGCACAAACAGCTGAGGCAAATCGCCCTTTGACTATCCGTGCTGATGTGCAAGAATATGACGCCAAAAACCAAGTAATCACCGCTCGCGGTAATGTGCAAATGTTGTATCCTTCTCGGCAACTTCAAGCAACATCTGCCCAAGCACAGTATTTTAGTAAAGAACGCCGAATTGATTTCACTGGTAACGTCTATATTTTGCAACAGGGTGGTAACAGTATTCGGGCAGAGAAGGTAACCTATTTAATTGATGAAGGGCGATTTGTCGCTCTACCTCAATCC
This sequence comes from Nostoc sp. UIC 10890, assembly GCF_054786515.1. Classification (NCBI taxonomy): domain Bacteria; kingdom Bacillati; phylum Cyanobacteriota; class Cyanophyceae; order Nostocales; family Nostocaceae; genus Nostoc; species Nostoc sp. UIC 10890. Next base: position 6,263,637 of record NZ_JBSGKF010000001.1, on the reverse strand, counting down.
AACCGTCAGGTAGAGTCCATCTACATGATTCAGGAATCAGAGAATAATGGACAAACTGCGGCACCTGCCCCACAGACACCAGCATTCAAGCCTTCTAATTAGCATTTACCACCAAGAAAGGGTGCCTCCAGCGTGAAAATTGTTTTAGAGAATATTCACAAATCTTACGGTAAACGAGTAATTGTCAATCGTGTAAACCTTTCTGTTGCTCAGGGCGAAATCGTTGGTTTACTAGGCCCCAATGGGGCTGGTAAAACAACGACCTTTTACATTGCGACAGGTCTAGAAAAACCTAATCAAGGAAAAGTCTGGCTAGGTAATCTGGATGTTACGGGAATGCCAATGCATAAAAGAGCACGATTGGGTATTGGTTATTTAGCACAAGAACCAAGTGTTTTTCGTCAACTCTCGGTACAGGATAATATTCTGTTGGTGCTAGAGCAAACGAATGTGCCACGATGGGAGTGGTCAAGACGACTGACAACTTTACTGCGGGAGTTTCGGTTGGAAAAATTAGCTAATAGCAAAGGAATTCAACTTTCTGGTGGTGAGCGACGACGGACGGAATTAGCAAGGTCTTTAGCTGCTGGGCAAGAAGGGCCAAAATTTTTACTTTTGGATGAACCATTTGCGGGAGTTGATCCGATCGCAGTTTCAGAAATTCAGCAGATTGTGGCACAATTGCGCGATCGCGGTATGGGAATCTTAATTACAGATCATAATGTCCGCGAAACCCTGGCCATCACCGATCGCGCCTATATCATGCGCGAGGGGCAAATCCTCGCTTTTGGTGGTGCTGACGAACTCTACGGTAACCCCCTCGTGCGGCAATATTATTTAGGGGATAATTTTCAAGTCTAAATTAACAATTATTTAATTAATAATTTCAAAGGATATTTTGATTTTTATTCTTAAACATGAATTTATTAGTTAATTTTTTGCTATTTAAAATTAAATTTTGATACTAAATACAGTAGATATACTTTACTTCACCAGGGTTGCCAATATTTAACTGTTAAACCGGCTTATGATATCAAAGAAGTTCACGTCTTTTTACAGTCTCCATTCGCTGTTGCCTTTTACGATCATGGATCGCTATCTTACCAGCGAATTGTTAGCGCCGTTTTTCTTTGGTGTCGGAGCTTTTTCATCAATTGGCGTCACTATTGATGCTGTATTTGATCTGGTCAGAAAAATCGTAGAATCTGGGCTACCCGTAGATATTGCTATTCAAGTTTTTTTGTTAAAGTTTCCCAACTTTATCGTTTTAGCTTTTCCTATGTCTACGCTGCTGGCTACTTTGATGACCTACAGTCGTCTTTCTAGCGAGAGCGAATTAATTGCCCTGCGTGGTTGTGGGGTGAGTGTTTATCGGATGGTGCTAACTGCTGTGATGCTGAGTCTTTTAGTCACAGGAATGACGTTTGTGTTTAACGAACAAATTGCGCCAGCAGCAAATTACCAAGCAGCAACGACTTTAGAGAAAGCCCTTAAATCAGACAAACCAACTTTTAAACAGCAAAATATTTTCTATCCTGAATACCAGGATGTTGTCCAGCCAGATGGCTCTAAAAGTAGGATATTAACACGCTTGTTTTACGCCGACCAATTTGATGGTAAGCGTATGACAGGTTTGACGATTATAGATCGCTCAACAAAAGGTCTGAATCAAATTTTGGTATCTGAATCTGCCCAGTGGAATCCTTCTCAAAATGTCTGGGATTTTTACAACGGCACGATCTATTTTGTCGCTGCCGATCGCTCCTATCGCAACATTGTTAGATTTGAACAGCAACAATTGCAACTACCGCGCACGCCATTAAGTCTGGCAGAAAAAAGCCGAGACTATGGTGAAATGAATATTTCTGAAGCACTAAATCAACTAGAAGTAGAATATCTTGGTGGCGATCGCCAAAAAATTCGTAAACTCCAAGTGCGAATTCAACAAAAAATCTCTTTACCCTTTGTCTGTGTAGTTTTTGGCTTGGTAGGCGCAGCGATGGGAAGCATACCCCAGCGGACTGGAAGAGGTACCAGCTTTGGGATTAGCGTCGTAGTAATTTTTTCGTACTACTTAATTTTCTTTATTAGTGGTGCGATCGCACAAGCAGGTGTCCTCTCTCCCTTTATGGGAGCTTGGTTGCCCAACTTTGCTTTCTTGGGAATAGGTTTATTCTTATTGATGCGAGTTGCCAAACGATAAATTGAAATAGTATGCAGCAGGAGAAGAAGCAAGGGAGCAGGGGGCAAGGGGGACAAGGGGACTTGAGGATAACTTGCAATAAATCTTTCCCCTTGTCTCCAATTCTCTTTGTCCTCTTGCCAATGCCCATGCCCAATGCCCAATGCCCAATGCCCAATGCCCAATTCCTTCATCCCCCCACCTCAATTACGGGTGATAATTTCGGCATTCGGGTGCATCTGGATTTTCCTTGCAGTATTCTTCAAAAGAGACTTTAGCTGATACCATACCCTCAGATTTCTGATGAGCTGCTTCTGCTTGGAGTTCTTCTACCTCATCCCAGGCGACTGCACAGGGTTTAGAATAAGCACCTTGTTCGGTGCAAATAGCACGAGCCTGATCAATTGCTTTTTTAATTCTCTCTTCCAGCAGTAAGGCTCTTGGCGCTTCTACAAAGTCGCTTTTAGTCAAAATGTCGGTAATCGAGATGATGCCCAGCAGCTTGCCTTGAATCACAGGTGCTCGATGAATACCAGTATTAGCAAATAACCGCGCTACATATTCCACACCCAAATCAGGATTGACCACAATGCAGGGCTTGCTCATAATTTCATAAACCCGTACTTGCTTTGGGTCTTTACCGTAGGCTGTTATTTTATAGACAATATCCGTTTCTGTCACAATACCATAAGCATCATTGTCATAGCGGCGATCCACAACCAGCGCCCGTAATCCTTTATCTTTCATCAGCCCCACCGCTTCAGCAACAGTTGCCGAACCGCGAATGGTAACTACCTCTTTAGTCATGATATCTTCAGCTTTCATCATTGCTGTAGTCTCCTGGTTAATAGTCCGGTGCAGCACTGCGCCCTCATGGACGTATCGAAGCATTGCAGCGCACAGTTGGCTAACTAAAAAGTAAAAAAAGTTGAACTTTTGCCCAGCTACAACAATAAGTTAGACCAGTTATCAATTTCTGATGTTATCCAATGTGACCAAATAATTACTAATTCATAATTGAAGAGGGTACAGCAGTCTTTGGAAGCGCTATATTTAGAGCCATTTATTTTTTAATTGCCGACAATTGCCATATTTTCCAAAAATAGCTAGAAGTCCAATTAGTAATAATGTGAGCGACAATTGGCACTAATAAGTTGCCCGTGAGCAGGGTGCTATATGCCAATATTATCCCGACAATCGTTGCCCAAATCACATAGGGCCATTGTTGAGAACCGCTAAGATGCAAGATGCCAAAGCAAAGACTGGATACAATTACAGCTGTAAAATCAGAGCCTAAAGCTGGCAGCATCACACCTCTAAATAATAATTCTTCACTCAAGCCTGGTAGTAACCCCAGCCAAATTAAGTCTGGTAAAGCTAAAGGTTTTAGTACCACTTCTAGGTAATAATCTGCACTTTTACGATAGGCAGTCCAAAGGCGATAAGTTAAGCCACTTAACGCGGTGATCAGGAATCCCAATCCTACACCTAAAAGCAATTCTCTTTGGTTCAAATCCCAAGAAAATAGGGAAAAGTTACCAAAGTATAACGAAAGTTTGGCGACTATCAACAAAATGATTGCAGTCGCTCCCATCGCTCCAAGTACTTGGATGCGCGTCAGGTATGGAATTTCTGGCTCTTGCTTTTGTTGTTCAACCACGGGTTTTTAGGGGAGTTGGGCAGGGGGCAGGGGGTAGGGGACAGGGGGCAGGGAGCAGGGGGCAGGGGAAGAATAACAAATGACAAATGACTAATGACTAATGACTAATGACTAATGACTAATCACAAATTGATTGCAAAGGTGATAATTTGGGACGGAGAGCGGAGGGATTGATGCCTGCTTTGTGTGCCACTAATACACCCACTGCTTCTAAATATGAGTTTACCTGTATAGTTTTGATCCCCAACGGTTGGGGAGGAACTTTTATCAGAGTTTTATTTTCTTCTACTGTAATTATTTGGCATCCTCTTTGGCTTAAACTCAGTAAAGCACTACTACCACAAGCATTTGCAGGTGCGATCGCAGCATCCACTTCATCTGTCCAAATATCTCCTGGCTGTGATGCCATTGCTCCTTTCTCTACTATAAATTGTGGGGCACGACTTAATCCTACAAGCACGCATGGCAAAAAGGTATAGCCCAATTCTTCGGCGGCGGAACGGGGGGATAAATCAGGTTGTGGAGGTTCGCTCAAAAGGGCAGGAGAATGGGCGCAAGGAATTTGAAAGGTTCGCACTAGCAAATGGCTAATTACGGCTTCTGCACCCGCTAAAGGATCTACACCTTCACCCTGGCGGTATTTTTGTACTGCTTCCTCATCCATATCATCAGGGAAACGGGCAACAACTGCGATCGCTTCTGCCCCCGCTTTTTTTATTAATATCTCAGCTGCTCGTAACAAGCTATCTGGGTTGCCAATTGTTCCCCAACTAGCTCCCGATGCTGTAGTGCGTAATTCTACATTTAATGGCGCATCAGTAATTACATAATCTGTTAAAGTCAATCCCAGAGTTGCTCTAACTGCATCCGCTGCTTGTATATGTCGTAGCCGTAACTCTGGCTCAATGGCTTGGTCTAAAAGCAAACCTACCTTATTGCTGCGGACTGGACGCAAACCCCAGCATCCAGAAGCGAATTTGTCAAGCCCATAACCTTCAACATAAAAAGCGTTTGGCAGATTCCAGTATAAACTTGCGCCATTAAGGACATTGGGGTGAGTAATTAGGCGATCGCAAACCTGTGCTATAACTTTGGCAACAGGCAAAGCGTCTCCTGCATAACCCCCAATGGCAGCCCCAACGCCAGTTGGTACGATTAAAATAGCGGTATATGGACGATTCATCTTAAGTTAAGAGTGATGAGTTTATGAATCACAAGCCATCAAATCCTAACTCTTGTACAGACGCGATTAATCACGTCTCTTTTCCTAACTATTGGGGAGCATCTTGCTTTTGTAAAAACACGTTTGCCCTAGCGACTAGAAGTCGCGGCTACACATACAAAACCCGCCTACGCGGGTTATAAAACTCGATTTTCTACTAGTCCACGCAGATGGATTTAGCTTGTGTAGTAGCGAATTATATTCGCTCAAAACTCATCCTGAGTATCTCAAGAAGAAGTTAGAAGAAATTTATCTCCAGATCATGACATCCTGTGGCTGAATAATTTTCTTGTTGGTAATCACTTGGCAAAGATTACGCCGTAGTAGATTCGTGCCACGAATCTACTATACAGTTTACCCGAAGACTGTTCCTATATCTAGTCTCCACTCCTGTTTGAGCAATTGCTGGAAAGTCGTTTCCCGAATTAGCATCTGCTCATATAGCACAAGCAAAAACTCTTGAGCTTGTTCATGGGACATCTGTTCCACTTTGTCGGCAAAGCAACGGATACTAAATTCTTGTTCTAATGATAATTCGATGGGTTGATTCATTCTTGGCTCCTGCATTAATTGGGGCGAAAATGAGAAGCTCAATACTAGCGTCTTTGATATGTTTCAATGACCAGAATCCAGATTGAGCCTCTCTAATTACCGTTTCAGACTTTTAGTTAGTAACTAACCTGTTTATAGAGAGTTATTGAAATAGGTTGCCCAGAGAGTTCCAGTTACTCCAAGAGCGATTAACAGGTATGTAAAAAATTTGCCTAATTCAGGTTGTTGTCCTAGTACCTTATCTTCTTGACCACCAGTGAAAAATAATGACCAAGCTTGATTGGCATTAATTTTCTCAAAGTTGTTAAAACTAGGTCTGAAAACTACTGCTCCAAGCAAATTTTTATTGGGGAAATCAAAATCGGTTTTCATAATGTCTTCTCTATTGTTTTATTGATTTGATCAGGAGTTTATTGTTATCTGTTAACTAAATTCTGACATCAGGGATTTTTGCCCCTCTTAGATTAGTCATTAGGCTGATTTTTTTCAAATCTGCCTGAGCGGATCAGTCTAAAAATTCATTGGCATCCATATTGGTTGCCTCGCAACGAGTAGCGTTATCGCTGGATGTTTTTATTATAGCTATATTTCGGAATATTGAGTTTTATTTCAAATTGCAAAAAAATATTAAGTTAATTTTTCCATATTTACCTTGGAGATGCGTAGGCGTCTCGCGCCTGTCACCAGACATTGCAGTTTTGCCTCAGAAATAGCTCTGTATCTACCCTCTTGCGGTAAAGTTGCATAAGAACGTGCATCTAAAGCCAGGAGGAAAGAGTTGTGAAAGCAGTCTTGATGACGGCAGCTGGCAGTCCCGAAGTTCTGCAATTACAGGAAGTGCCAAACCCTGCTGTTCCTGTAGGTAATACTGAACTTTTAGTGCGTTTGGTAGCGGCCGGAATTAACCCCATTGACACTAAACTTCGTAGTCGAGGCACTTTCTACCCCGATCGCACGCCGACAATTTTAGGATGTGATGGTGCGGGTATTGTCGAAGCAGTGGGTGCTGGTGTTCAGCGTTTTCGCACAGGTGATGAGGTATATTTTTGCTATGGTGGTTTGGGCGCACACCAAGGCAATTATGCTGAATATACTGTTGTGGATGAGCGGTTTGTGGCACGTAAACCCGCCTCTATCTCCTTTGCTGAAGCAGCCGCAGCGCCTTTGGTGTTAATAACCGCCTGGGAAGCTTTATATGAACGGGGACGATTGGAACCTGGGGAACGGGTTTTGATTCATGCGGGGGCTGGTGGTGTCGGTCATGTAGCAATTCAATTGGCTAAACTCAAAGGTGCTACTGTTTCCACTACAGTCAGTTCTGAGGAAAAAGCTAATTTTGTCAAAGAATTGGGTGCTGACCATGTAATTTTTTACAAACAAACAGACTTTGTGCAAGCGGTATTAGATTGGACTGGCGGGGAAGGCGTAGACTTGGCTTTTGATACCATCGGCGGCGAAATCTTTCACAACACCTTCCCCGCAGTGCGAGTCTATGGCGATATTGTGACGATTCTCGAACCAGATGCCAATACAGTTTGGAAAACTGCTAGGCTACGCAATCTCCGCATTGGTTTAGAATTAATGTTGACACCAGCGTTGCTAGGATTGGAGGAAATTCTCCAGCACCATGCAGAAATTCTCGAACAATCCGCCACTTGGATCGATGAAGGCAAGTTAAAAATCCATGTTAGTCACAAGTTTCCTTTGAAAGAAGCAGCTAAAGCTCACCAATTAATTGAAAGCGGGTCTGTGACGGGTAAAATTGTTCTGCTGATTAGCGACGAATGAAAGAACTTTTTGCATAAATTATTTTTTAAACGCAGAGGCACACAGAGGTTAAACGCAAAAGTACGCAGAGGGGTTTCTCTGTACTCCTTTGCGTTTCTTTGCGTTTTTTTAATTCTTCTCCTCTTCCTCCCCCTATCTGCTTGGGCAGCACAAACGCAGCCAGAACGCACACCCTTAACTCTGGAATTATTACAAGAACGACTGCGTACACCCACACTCCGCGAAGGTAGTCTGACTGTCGATTTGCAAAAGATGGTTATTGATTTACGCCCAGAAAACGCTAGCTTTCGTGATGCTTTTTACCAATTATTGCGAAAAGAATTAGGTGCAAAACCTTTAGGTTTAGACCTCAGCTATGCTTTGATTTTGGGTGATTTTGTAGGCAGCGATTTGGGTTTAAGAACACCCTTGTATGTAAAAGCGATGTCTGGCGACAAGCCGCGAGGCGTCTACGCTCCCATTTTCACTGCTACCGAACAAGAAGAACTAGAACGTTTACGCTTTGTTTGTCTAGAGTCACTTGCGATGTCTACGACGGGCTACGCCTACGCTTTACCCAACTCAAAAGATTGTCGATCGCTTTTAGGAACAGAGTCAACCCCAGCGAGTGAAATCGCCGTCTTTCGTGGTGCTTTGACACTGGTGCAAACTCGCTTCAATGGCGAAGTGAAGTTCTCCAATACATTTTTTCTTCAGTCTGTGGATGCCCAAGGTGCAAATTTTCTCCAACTTACTAACTGGACTGAAAGCAGATTCGCTCGTCCCGTTAGTTTCACCAGCGCTAACTTCCGGCAACCAAGCAATTTTCAGAGCAGTATTTTTTTTGAAAAAGCTAATTTCAAAAAAATCAAATTTCAGGAACTTGCTGATTTTCAAGGCAGTATTTTTGAAAAAACTGCTAACTTCAACCAAGCGACTTTTAAACTTTTGGCTAAATTCAGTAGTGTGCAATGGCAAGGGAATGCTGATTTTTCTGATGTGTACTTTGCTAATCAAGCCCAGTTTACTAAAGCAGATTTTAATCAGTTCCTCCTTTTAACAGAAGCGACTTTTGAGCAAGCTGTAAGCTTCCGGGAAGCGGAGTTTAACAAATCGGTAAATCTGCAAGGTGCAAACATTCTTAACCAAGCAGATTTTAGTGATGCGATATTTGCGACAGAAGCTTGTTTAAGCGTACCTGGTTTAACTTTTAACTCTAACCAAGCGAAAATTTTAGGTAATCCCGGTCAGATTGGTAAGATGTTCTGTATCCCAACATTGCAAGGTAATCAAAATATCTTGCGGAATTTGGGGCAAAATTTCCGTCAGCAACAGCAAGTTGCCGATGCTAATGAACTGGAATATACAAAACAACGACTGCGATTAATAGAGTTCGGCCGTCGTCTGACAGCTATAAATATTAATAGTGCTTCTGTTGCAAGTTTGATTAAACTGGGTTTTTCTGCAACTCAAGCCCAAGCGATCGCCCAGCGTCGTCTGCTAAAATCCTTTCGCAACAGTAGTGAGTTACTCACCATAGCAGACATCGATTTAGAAAAATATACCCAATTAAGCGATCGCTTAATTGTTGGCGAAACCCTTTCTATACTTGGCTGGTTACTGCAAGCTTGGAGTTGGTTGGCGTTGAGTGTATTGCTGTTGTTGAGTGGCTATGGTACAAATTTTTGGTTAGTGTTTGGCGTGGGAGGATTAGCGATCGCTTATTTCGGCTTACTATTTTGGCTGGTGGATCGCTATCGTCGGCTGCATCCCGTACCAATTATTCCCACATTCTACGAAACCATTTCGATATTAATCAGTTTTAGCGTTTTAGAATTCTTCAGCTTACTAGCGATCTTTCGCAATGCTCAACAACCTTGGCTGACATTGGGGTGTCTTTTAATAATTATTGTCCCTGTCCCAATGGCTTTATTGATTCGACTTTATCAACAAGGTCGTTATCACGATTTAATGGACGTTTCTTACTTCACAGAAGACGGTACATTTCGCCAGTTACGATTATTGATTGGGCGTTTGCCAGTGATACCAAGAAATCAAACATTTCGGGAACGATATATGCCCTTATTGTGCGATCGCCGTTGGAATTGGCTCAATTACTATGATTTTAGCCTCAACAATCTAGTTAAATTAGGATTTAACGACATTCGTCTACGAGATGAACATTTACCAGGTATCATCTCTGCACTTGCTTGGTATCAATGGAGTTTCGGTTTAATTTACATCACCCTAGTTTTGTGGACACTTTCCCGCACAATTCCTGGATTGAATTTGCTGATTTATCTGAAGTAGCTATCTAACATCTTTGGGCTGCTACTGTCGATTGAAAACTTTAATATAGCAATCCTAAATGCAATACGCTTGGGTTAAGCGCTACTTGTACAAAATCGTGGGTTTTTGAGTTTTTGAGACGCGATAAATCGCCGTCTCTACAAGTGAAAATGCGCGATGTCCAGATCCCCGACTTCTTCGAGAAGTCGGGGATCTAATTTTTCACGAATGATTTAGGATTGCTATATATTGATAAATTGGGCGCTAAATCAGTAGTGGTCGCAATACTGCACGCTTTGTGCATTTTTAACTCGGAATTGGGTTTGGGAAAAGGTTAAAGAGTAAAGGTTAAAGGTTTTTTCTTTCCCTTTTCCCCTTCACCGACAAGTATTGGTAGTGGTCGGATTTACTCCTCCTGCCTACTTCAATGTGATTACAGCAAGGTTACACCGCCATCCACAGGCAAAATAACCCCTGTTATGTAGGGATTGGCGATCAAACTTAATATTGCTTGCGCCACCTCTTCTGCTTGCCCAAGATGCTGGACAGGTAAGGATGTTTCAGCCCACTTTGTTAGGTCTGAGCGTTCAGACTCGCTTTGACTGCTCCAAATACTGATATCTTCTATCAGTCCGGGGGCAATTACATTCACCCGAATCGGTGAAATTTCTAACGCCAGCGATCGCCCAAAAGTGGCAACGGCTCCATTTGCGGCTGCGATCGCAGAAATCCCCCCCATTTTTGAAGATTTGAAGATAGTAACACTGGATGTTAGGGTAATAGAGCCGTCAGTCGCTATATTTTTCAGCGATGCACGCACAGCAAAGAACGTTCCCCAGAATTTATCCATCCCACCTTGAGCGGTTTGTGTGGTCATCTCTGCTAAAAGCGATCGCGGCATATTTCTGTCTCCCATAGCCGTTACAATCAAATGATCGAAGTTTCCAATCTGCTCAAAAAAAGCATTGACTGAATCTTCCTTCAAGACATCAACAGTTTTGCCCTCAATTTCTCCAGAAATTAATGCGATCGCCTCATTTAATTTCTCTTGAGATGAGTGGGAAAGTATAACTTTTGCCCCTACTTCTACCATCTTTTGGGCGATCGCCAGATCGACCCCTGAACTGATGCCAAGAATCACCACTTTCTTGCCTGATAGCAACTTAAACATTGTTTCGCCTGATAAAAGTAAAAAGTATACAATCTATTTTTCAATTAACAAAACTTTTATCTATAGGAGTCATATTTGATTTTTGACAAAATTCAGTACAATTTGAAGAGACTTGTTTCTTATTCCCTATTTCCTATTCTCTGCCTATCGTGTACTCAAATAATTTCAGAAATTAAAGTGGATTCCTATATCAAATAACTTTTACCCAACTCAGCACTCAGTACTCTTCATTGGCTTCTTTGCTGAAACTAATAAATAGCCGATAGATGAAGTATTTAACAAACCATCTATCGCACTCACATTTGCCTGATAGGTTTCTTCATCTATATCTTTGGCTTGAAATTCCTCTGCCAAACAAGATTTTAGATGTCGATAATGTGTTAGCCAGCACTCATCTGTTGCGTCCACAAATTTTAAAAGTTGGAATCCTGCTTGTTGATAAAGATTTTTATACTCCTCAATATCTTTATCTTTGATAATATTTTCCTGTGGAACAATCCAATCACCGAAATACTGTATATTTTCAAAGATGATATCAGAGAGGATGAGATGGCCTCCTGGCTTCAATACTCGCCAAGCCTCTTTGAGAAACTTCTCCCTGTTATCAAAGTAGAAGGCTGCTTCAACACAGATGATGTTATCAAATGAATTATCCTCAAATTCCATCTGTACAGCATCCATGCAAATAAATTTGCACTCTGGGGTGTTAACTGTACTTCTTTCAATTTGTTGGGGCGAAATATTAATGCCCACAACATCAGTAGGCGAATAATATTTTAATAGATAACCGGTAGTTGCTCCTAAACCGCAGCCCACATCCAGGATACTTCCCTTCTTTTCGGGAATAAATTCTAAAAGCTTTTCCATCAGGTTAAAACAGGCTGACTGCTGATTTTGAGTATCCAAGAGCCAATAACCTACATTGAAAAACTCTTCTTGACCATATATCTTTCTAGTCCCTGGATTTAGAATTAAACTGTCAAATTTGCTGATATATTCGCTTTTATCCATTTTTACTCACATGTTTTTTTAGAGTTGTTATAAAAATACCAATAGTGTGAAACCAGAGCCTTTATATATAATCCAAAAAATATATTTCCCAGCTTAGATTAACTTGCTCCCTGTGGCAGTGTTATGATTAGAGGTATTACAACAGTTTTTTTGGCTAACAACTATCTTTTACACGAAGAGAATTCTCGCTCTGGTGAGCATGAAATTAGCTATAGATAATAGTAGTTATTGCTTGAGCGAGGTACAAGAATCCCATCCGCAAGCGAGAAGGGAATTATGATGTACCTCATGTCATTAGGAAACTCTATAAAGAGAATATCCTCAAACTGAGTTGAGATTAACTAACAACTAGTAATCAAAATTACTCCTCAACAATTTAAACTGTTTTTGGAATCTAAATCTCTTGTGTATCAGTAAAATTTTCTGGGCTAAGTTCATTTTTTAGTTTGAGTTTTAGCTCCTCTGAAATCGGTAAATCTTTAATTTCTTGAAGTAGAACTTGAACAGATTCGGTTTTGCTACGTTCTTTATAAATAGCATTAACAATGGCTTCAAGTCCGTATCCTGCTACAGTATCCCCTACAACTGTTATTAGACCAAGTAGGGCTATACCTCCAACTATGCCAAAAGGCCCTCCTAACGCTGTAATGGCAGCTGCTACAGCGGCAGAACTACCTCCTGATGTGACCGTTAGAATCACAAGAATGACACCAGGAAGACCCAGACCAGCAAGTTTTTTAACGATTTCGTCCATTTTAATCAACCTCAATTACTTATATATATACTAGTTAAACATTACCAAGGGCAGTAAAATCTATTTAGCCTAATTAAAAACTAAAACTTTTTTCTATTTATTGTCTTTGTAGTCATCTAATTAAACAGATAATCTCAGTTTTATCAATAAAATGCAATAGCTGTATAAGACGGTTAAATGGACAGTTAAGACAGTTAAGTGGACAGTTAAGACAGTTAAGACAGTTAAGCAGATAGTTAAGACAGTTAAGACAGTTAAGCAGATAGTAAAAATATTTAAAATAGTTAATGAATCATAATTACTAACTTTCAGGAAGCACGAGGTAGAAGCAAGACTGCCCTCTACCTCGTGCTTTCCATTTATCAAAATTTCTGGGCTGCTGCCTCTAGCCATTCCTATGCAGAGCATAGGAATGAGATAAACATTTAGATATGCTGCTTTCCCACAAGGTGAATACCCTAGTTAGCAGCTAGTTTGTCCGGCTCTTTTTGGGCTGGCGATCGCGGCGATTTACGTCCAGAGATATCATGTAGTAAACCCATCAGTGCGGGTACGACGGTGGGAGTCAAAATCGTCGAAAAAGCCAGACCACCTGTTAAGACAATACCTAACCCCTGATATAACTCTGAACCTTGTCCTGGTAGAACTGCTAGCGGTAACATCCCCAACACACTAGTTCCAGCAGACATGAAAATCGCCCGTAAGCGATCGCTTGTTGCATTATATAAGGATGCATCAAAATCTTCACCTGCTTGCTGGAGTTGCAAGGCGCGATCAACCAACAAAATAGCATTGTTAACAACCACACCTGTCAGAATTACAAATCCCAAGGCTGTAATCATATCCAATGCCACATTCATTCCCGGAATCATGTTGGCAATCACTAGGCTCAATAGTGCGCCACTCATACCCATTGGCACTGTTGCCATAATTACTACTGGGTAGAGGAATGAGCGATATAACGCCACCAGTAACAAGTAAGTAATCAAAATCGAAATTGCAAAGGCAGCAGCTAATTGACCAACAGTTGTTGCTAACTGATCTGCGGAACCTGCCAGTTCTAGCCGATAGCCTGTTGGTAAACTAGCACGTAAAGGAGCCAGAATTTCTTCTTCGGCACGTTCTACCAGCGTAGCAAGGGGGGCATCTGGTGCAAGGGAAACAGTGAGGCTAATTGAGCGCTCTAAATTAACGTGGTTAATGGCATCGGCTCCCGTTGTTTCACGGACTTCGGCGATATCCCCTAGTTGCACTTGTCGTCCTTGTGCATATAGAGGCAATTGGCGCAGTTGCTCTGGCGTTTCCACAGCAGTATTTTGTAGTTCCACTGAGACATCTAGTTCTTCTTTGCCATCAATGTAATTGGAGGCAACTCGACCGCCCAATGCTGCTTCTACTATTGAACCAATTTCTGCTTCCGAAAGTCCGACTTCCGCAATGCGTTCGCGGTTGGGAATCACTTGTAATTCTCCTGCACCCAATACGAAGTTTGAGCGCACATTCTGCACTCCTGCAAGCGATCGCAATTTGCCGGTAATTTGCTTTTCTAAGTCACCAATCTGATTTAAATCAGCCCCAACAATATCCACTTCAAATTCTTTACCCGGATCGCGGAAGATAGAAATCCGGGTTGGGATTACAAAGCGGTATCCAGCAAAGTTGCTGCTTTGGGCGCGTAACCGATCCACCATCTCAGTGAGTCCTGTAGTGGTGGCAAATTCTGGTTTTAAGATAGTTGCAATACCGCGCAGTGCGCCTGGACGGTCAACATACATGATGCGCTCGACTTCTGGTTGCGATCGCAGAAATTTTTGTACAGGTTCAGATTGCCGAATCGCTTCGGGTATACTGGTTCCCGGTAACGGTTCCGCCCGCAACACCACTAAGTTACGATTTCCTTCGGGTAGATAATCGGCAGGTGGCAAAAGAAAGATACTAGTTACGAGTAAAACGATGGGAATCGACAGCACAATTAATCTGCGCCCAATCCGCTTACGTCCCAGTGACCAACTAACAGTAGCGACGAGAAAGTTTTCCAGTTTGGTTTGGAAATGACGAAACACCGCAGAGGTTTTGGCCACCATCCGTTCAAACCAATTACCGCCCCGATATTCTCCACCCTGCATCATTTGCATGGCTTCTGATTGTTTGAGGAACAAGCCCGATAGCATTGGGACTAAAGTTAATGCCGCAAACAGGGAGAATAGAGAAGAGGCAGAAAGAGCGATCGCCATATCAGCATAGAGTTGCCCGGCTTCACCCGTCACCATTAACAAGGGTACAAAAACGACTACGTTAGTTAAGGTGGAACCAAGCATTGCGCCCCAAACTTCCTGAGTCCCTTCAATAGCTGCCCGCATCGCACTTTTACCTTGCTGCATGTGGGTGAAGACATTCTCAATCACAACGATCGCATTATCTACGACCATACCCACTGCAAACGCCAATCCCGCCAAACTGATGATGTTTAATGTGCGTCCAAATGCAGACATGACAATAAACACCATAATCAGTGTAATGGGAATTGTAATTGCCACCACTGCAACGGTACGCATGGAGCCAAGGAACAGAACTAAGACAATGGTTGCTAACAGCGCCCCACTGACTAAGTTGCCTTGGACAAATTCAATGGATTGATTGATATACTGGCTCTCGTCATAGTTGTAGACAAAGCGAATGCCTTGATTTTGCTTGTCAAACTCAGTTTGCAGTGCAGCAATTTCCGCGCGGATGCCTTTAGCCACCTCTGGCACATTCGCCCCAATTTGCCGAATTACACCGACTGCTGTCCCAGGTTTGCCGTTGAACACCAATGCACCATCTTGGGGTTTGCGTCCCATCTGGACTGTTGCTACATCTCGCAAGTAAACAGTGCCCGATTGGTCGCGTCGCAATACAAAACCTTCAATTTGTGATAAATCTTGCGATCGGCTGATTGTGCGGACTCGATATTCCCGCCGTCCGAGAATTAATGGCCCACCCCGAATATCGCGGTTGTTTTCTTGAAGAACTCGGACTACATCACCAATTGCGAGATTGCGATCGCTTAATGCTTTTGGATCAACCTTCACCTCTACTTCTCGTTCTTGTCCACCCACTAACAAAAACTGCCCAGTTCCTTCGACTCGCCGCAAACGAGGAATCACCACTTCTTCTGCTAAGTCTCGATAACGGTCTGCATCCGGTTTAAATCCGTCTTTGGTATCAAAGGGAATCCACATCATCGGCGAACTGTTACCACCCACCAGTTCCACACTCGATTCCTGCGCTTCTGGGGGCAAGCTTCCCACCTGCTGCAAGCGGTTGAGAACATCTACCATCCGTTCTCTGGCGTTGGCATCTTGAGCAAATTCCAAGGTAATGCTGCTGCGTCCAGCACGAGAAGTACTGCTAATTTCTTGAACACCTAGTACCTCTTCCATCTGTTCTTCAATGGGGCGGGTAATTAGGTCTTCTACTTCTGTTGGCCCTGCGCCGGGATAAGTAGTTGTGATTGTAATTTCCGGGCGATCGCCTCCTGGTTGCAATTCTAGGGGTAACTTTAGTAGGGAGAATACCCCAAACATTGCCAGCAAGCAAAACAAAACAAAAGTTCCATGTCGCCAACGAACAGCGGTTTCAATAAAGTTCATAACTAATTCGTAATTCGTAATTCGTAATTCGTAATTCAGAAAATTATATTTAAACTGGGTTTCCAGTATTTTGAAGAAGGAAAGGCTAAAGGAGAAAGAGATGATTCTTTCTCTTTAACCGACTTCTGCAAGAAGTCTATGGAAGTGTGGTACAACCTATCTTTTAAGTTGGATCAACTATCTTTACAGGCGCACCATCTTGCAATCCATCACCGCCACGTAGCACTATGCGTTGACCGGTGCGTAAAGTGGGATGATAAATTGCGACATTTTTACCCATGTCAGAAACCATCTCGACTGGAATTTGTTTAGCTTTGCCATCTGCAACTGCAAAAACTAGCCACTCGTTTTGTCTTCTGGTTAATGCATCTCGTGATACCACAAAGCTAGAGCGATTCGAGGGCATATTTAGGTTCCCAGCGATCGCCATTCCTGGTATTAATCCTGAGGGGGGTTTGTTAATTTGGACACGCACCATCTGGCGACGAGAGGCAGTATCAGCAGAAGGGACGACAGCAGTAATAGTGGCGCGTTGTTTCCATTGCGGTAGGGCGCGAGTTGTGAGATCGATTGTCATCCCTGGGGTAACTTTACCACTGAGTTCTTCGGGTAACTCTAGGAAAATATCGAAGCGATCGCCTGCTACTAAGGTGACAATTTGACCAGAACTTTGGACTAAATCACCATTGCTGATGTGACGAGTCTGCACTATACCCGATTCCGATGCCAGAATCCGAGTGCGCTGCTGTGCTAATTCTGCTTGAGCTAAGGTGGCTTTAGCTGCTTCTACATTTGCTCGTTGGGCGGCGATTTCTTCTTGAATTGGCCCAGCTTTAGCTTCGGCAAGTTCTGCCTCGGCTTCTAACCGTTCTCCCTGGATGTTATTCAATTGTGCTTGGGCTTCCACTAACAATCTTTGAGATAAAGCACCCTCTTTAACAAGATCGCTGGTGCGTTTCAGGTTATCCTGTGCTTCCAGTTCTCGCGCCTTCGCAGATGTAACAGCCGCTTGCCGTTGAGCAATGATTTCAGGACGAGTGCCAACTTCCAAACGTGCTAGATTGCTCCGTTGTTGTGCCAGTTGCGCTCGTGCTTGGGTAATTGCCAATTGCTGATCGGTATCATCCAGTAAAGCGATCGCCATTCCTACTTTCACGCGATCGCCTGGTTGCACTGAAATTTGCTTGACAATTCCACTAGTTTGAGCGCGGATTGTTGACTGCTGAGTGGCTTCTACTTGTCCCAACAACTGGACACTTCTGGTAGCACTTCCAGTTGCGAGAGAGATTGTTTCAATTGGTTTTGGAGGTGGTCCTTGCTGCTGTGCCACAGAAGAGCGTGGTGTGCCACCAGGAGCGAACATCCGCCAGAGGATAATGCCACCGGTTGCCAGAAATAGAATCAGCAATCTCCAGAACCAAGGTTTACCCGAACGAGTAGGTGCTAACTCAGAAGGCACAGAACTATCTGATTGGGTTTCAACCTTTGAAACTTCAGTTTCAGAAGTATCCATAGCGATTAATGGTGGGCTACTGAGGGTTAAGGACTAACTATTAACCGTTGAAAGTGAACAATGAATAGTCCAATGTTCGCTATCAACAGTCAATTATTTTAGATAAAAGTAAATTTACGTTACCTTTTCTGTAGTTTATTGGATAAATATGACAAAGAAATGTCAAGGATAGTCATTGGTCATTAGACCTCTTGCATAAATCAAAAACGCGATAAATTCTCATAAAGACGCGATAAATCGCCGTCTCTACAATAATGCATTGGATTCAACTATTAGTTCTTTAACGCGATCGCGCGGTAAGCCTAACTCTTGACTAAGAGCGGTTTCAAGTTGGCTTATATCTGTGATTGGAAATTCAAATACTATCCTTGTGAGAACTGAGTTGTTAGTTTTAACGTTCACCCGTGAAATTCCTTTTTCAGGGAAAACTTCGACTTTGATCGCTACTATCCTTTTCATAATCTGTCGTGCCGATTGGGTGTCTGCTAGCAGATATTTTTTGGTGATATTGGAGCGACTTAAAATTCGATCTCCTACAAAGCTGCTCCCTAGCCAAAAAACTAATCCAATCAACGGCAAGGACAACCAAAACACAAAGCCTAACGATCGCAACGCTTGAAAAAATTGAAGTTGCTGCATGGAAGGTATCAGGTTGAGTGTTTCCCGTCACTTTTGCGTCATCCTTTTACCTTAATCTAAAATTAGCAAGGAAAAATTACGGCAACCTGAGCAAATAGGATGTTGATCTTACTAGTCGAAGATGACACATCGCAGTTAGAGCCGCTGCGGGCAGCCTTATTGAAGGTGGGGCATACAGTTGATGCGATCGCAGATGGGGAAACAGCACAATGGTTTGCCTTTCGCAAAGACTATGACTTACTGATTCTAGATTGGATGTTGCCTAAAGTCAGTGGCGTAGAATTGTGTCAAGTATATCGACGAGCAGGTAAGCTGACTCCTGTATTGATGCTGACGGCGAAAGACACAGTTTTAGATAAAGTAATGGGTTTAGATGCTGGAGCCGATGATTACTTAGTAAAGCCTATAGATGTTCTAGAGTTATTGGCACGAGTCCGGGCACTAGGAAGGCGATCGCCTATGTGGCAAGGAGATATACTTAGCTTGGGCGATTTGCAACTTCATTTATCCAGTTTGACGCTCGAACTTGGTTCATTGACAACTCAACTTTCTAGCCGGGAGTTTCAATTGATGGAATATTTAATGCGTCATCCCCGCCAAGTATTATCTCATAACCAGATTGAGCAAGCCCTTTGGAGCTACGGAGAGGAACCAGAAAGTAACGCGGTTACTACCTTAGTTCGCCGCTTGCGCCAGCGCCTACAAACCATTGGTGTCAAAGATTGGATAGAAACAGTGCATCGAATGGGCTATCGAATAAATCCGCCTTTCTAAGCCGTCAGGGGGCAGGGGGGCAGAGGAGCAGGGGAGCAGAGAAGGAAAAACTAATGACAAATGACCAATGACAAATGACAAATGACTAATGACAAATGACTAATGACAAATGACTAATGACAAATGACTAATGTTTGATCATAGCCGTCGTAATCTCGCTCACTGGTTTGCCCTGTCAATGGGTGGAATTTTGTTCGCTTTTGCAGGGGTGGGCTATTGTCTGAGTGTCGAAGAACAGTTGCGGGTTTTTGATGACGAACTCTTTTCGCAAAGTAAAACCTTTGCTGCCAAAACCCAATACTCGCTTTATCAAAGTCAATGGAAAAATCAGCGCGGCCAGACTCCTGTAGAAAGCGGTGTATCGTTGAATGGCGGGCTAATGTATGCGCGGTGGTATAACTCTAATAAACAACTTTTGCAGTTTGTTGGTTCATCGGGTGGCAAACAGTTGACCGCAGAACCTGGATTTCAAACTTTAGAAGCACCAATAAGCTCAGAGTTACCTACTACAAAAACCTGGGTTCGCCAAGTTACACTTCCTGTTTTGGAAGGTAAGGTGCTGATTGGCTATTTCCAAACGGCAGTTCCCATGAACTCTCTACGCGTTGGACTAAATCAAGCCCGCTTGTTTTTAACTTTTGGGGTTCCCGTGACCTTTGGTGTAATAGGCATTACAGGCTGGTTTTTAGGTGGATTAGCAATGCGACCAAGCCTCCGTGCTTATCAGCAATTGCAGCAATTTACAGCCGATGCTTCTCATGAATTACGCGCACCCGTTGCTACGGTATTGAGCAATGCCCAAGTTGCCCTGATGCCCCCCGAAGACCCCGTGGAGCAAAGATTGCGTTTGCAAAATATCGTCCAAACTGCTAAGTCCATGAGTACGCTGATCAATGATCTGCTTTTCCTGTCGCGTCATAATGGCTCCCTTGCAGAAACCGGATTAAAACCTGTTGACTTGTGTGAAATATTGCGATCGCTTGCTCAGGATTTTGCTACCCAAGCTCCTGCTCAAAATCTCAATTTCGATGCTCACCTTCCAGAGCATCCCCTCATGTTAAAAGCTGATGCTAATTTGCTCAAACAAGCTGTAATTAATTTACTGACTAATGCCTTCAAGTACACACCAGCAAACGGTAAGGTGCAATTATATCTTTTTACCCAGTCTCACTCTGCGGTAATTCAGGTCAAAGACAACGGCATTGGCATTCCATCCAGTGATTTGCCACATATATTTGATCGTTTTTATCGTGTAGATACTGTCCGATCTCGGCAAACAGGCGGCTTTGGACTTGGACTTGCGATCGCTCAACAAATTGTGCAACGATACGGAGGGCAAATTACTGTAAATAGTATTCTAGGTCAAGGCTCTACCTTTCAAATTAGTCTTCCCCTAAAACTTGGACAAAAATAATTCAAAATAATTTGACCCAAATCACCCAGAACCCCGACTTCCTTGCCTCTTTTTCAACTCCCCTCAAGGCACTTACAATTAATATATTTGCTACAAAAAAACTATGAAAGCTGAAGTAGAAAACCATCTCAGGCTGACTTGTGAAGTAGAAACTACCCTAAAGGTGATTGGCGGACGCTGGAAAGTTTTGATTATTAGAGAATTAATGACTGGCGTCAAAAGGTTTGGTGAGTTGCAACGGGCTTTACCTGGAGTTACCCAAAAGATGCTAACCCAACAACTCAGAGAAATGGAAGAAGACGGCATTATTCATCGAGAAGTTTATCCCCAAATTCCACCAAAGGTAGAATATTCGTTAACGCCTTTAGGAGAAACTTTGGAACCAATTCTCTATGCTATGCATGAATGGGCTATTCAAAATTTAGCTCGAACAAATCACCATTAATATTGATTACACAGAATAAATAATATTTACTAATTTTCAATTCGAGTAAGCAAATTATCTGTGCGATCTGGAATTTTGAATTTATTCGTTGTTGCGTAAATACTCAATTGCGGCCTCTAATTTTGAGGAGTAACTTTCAGCAAATCTTTCAAACCAAAGCCCTTCAGATGAGAGTGGATCTACTTTTGCTAACCATTTTTTCGCTTCCACTTTCAAAGCCTCTAATTGTTTGGCTTTGAGTTGTTCTTGTCGAATTTGTTCCTGTTCTAATTCTTGCTGTCTTTTTAACTCAATAGCAGCATCCTCTTCGGCAAAATCAGCCTTAACTTCTGCCAAAAGGTTATCTATAAAAGATGCTGACTTTGGCGATGCTGGAATAAAGGATTTTGCTGTAGCTGATTTTGACTGCTGCTGTTGTGGTTGAACTTCTTTGTATTCAGTTTGAAGTTCAGCTAATAGCTTATCAATGGAATCCATGTTTGCAATTCCTAATAAATGGTATAGCTAATACCGCTTTGTGTAATTCGTAATTCGTAATTCGTAATTCGTAATTCGTAATGGGTTACGCCCCGCTACGCTAACTTAATTACCACTACGTAGGGTTTTAGATATTAAAAAGCGTGGATTATTTACGCCGAACTGTACTAGTCATTAATGGCATTGAGTAGCACTTCCGATAGACTCAAATCTTCCATGTCTTCCATAGTAATTGTGTCACAGATATCAAACTTAGCACCAGCACTTTGGAGTTCATCGTCTAAGACTTTGAGAAAGCGGGTAGCTTGTGGATCTGTGCCGACTTGAATAAAGGAAATGGCTAATTCTTCATCTCTATCTATGCGGCGAGAAGCTTCAATAATTACCCTCATAACTGCTTTGCGATCGTCCGGTTCACCATCAGTAACCACTAAAATTGTTTCACCATTTGGCTTTGTTTGACCGGCTGCTTTGCGTTGTAAGTAATCATCAGTTGCGTGTTTTAACACACCGGCTAAATCAGTTGTACCAGAAGGGTCATTTTCTCGGAAAATTTGCCCTACTATGCTGGATGTGACATTTTCGTACCGCTTAAATTTACCAGAAAATACGTAAATAGTTATGCCATCGGGGTCAAATTGCTCACATTTGCTAGCTAAAGCTAAAGTAGATTCCTGTGCTGCAAACCATCTACTTCTACCACCCTTTTGATCTTGGGTTGCCATGCTGCCGCTTTTGTCGATAATCAAGGTATAGTCACGATTTTCTAGCATGATTAAATTCTCCAGTTAATAGTTAAAGAGTTACTGGACTATGGGTGATCAACACATTAGTCAGTTATGGCATTCGTCAATACATCGACAAGACTCATTTCTTCTAAGTCGTCTAAAGTGACGGTATCGCAAATATCAAATTTAGCGCCGACACCTTGCAATTGATCATCCAAAGCTTTCAGAAACTTAGTTGCTTGGGCATCTGAACCTACTTGAATGATCGAAATTCCTAATTCTTCATCACGTTCCATCTGGCGAGTTGCATGAATGATGACTTCAAACACAGCTTTGCGATCGTCTGGTTCACCATCGGTGATGACTAAAATTGTCTCTCCATTTGGCTTGGTTTTACCAGCTGCTTTGCGTTGAAAGTAGTTATTGAGCGCATCTTGAAGTACACCTGCTAAGTTTGTCGTCCCAGCAGGGTCATTTTCGAGAAATATCTGTGCAACTTTGGCTGAGGTGACATCATCGTAGCGTTTAAATCTACCAGAAAAAACATAAACGGTGATGCCATCGGGGTCAAACTGTTCGGCCTTTCTTGCCAAAGCGAGAGTAGACTCTTGGGCTATCTCCCATCTACTTCTACCACCCACTTGGTCGGGTGTAGACATACTACCGCTTTTGTCAATGATTAAGGTATAGTCGCGATCGCTCATCATAATCTTCCTCTAATTGTTACCCTGTAATTCTAGTCTAGTCCACGATTTTAACGATACAGCAAGCATTTTAAGGTTTCGTATTAATACCGCTACTCATTTGCTACTCAAATCAACAAATCGGGGTTAATTACGTGGGTGTTATTAATTGCAATGATGCCGATTACGAAGCAATTTCTTCTTTCCCAGACGAACATTTTCTCAATCAGCCATCCAAATTACTAGAGTAAATACAAAGATTTAATCCACTCCAATTCCTCTGCCAAACCCTCTCTCAGGGAGACTTGCGGCTCATATCCCAGAATTTTCTCTGCTTTAGATATATCAGCAGCGGTGTGACGGGCGTCTCCCATTGCCTTTTCTATGTAGTTTCTTTTGATTGCTTTCCCGACAATTTCTTCAATCGTATCCAAGACTTCTGCTAAAACCACTCTGCTACCACCACCAATATTAAAGATTTCTCCTACTGCTTGGGGTGCAGCAGCGGCAGCTAAATTGGCAGCGATGATATCACTAACAAAAGTAAATTCCCGCGTTTGTTGTCCATCGCCGTAAATAGGAATTGCCTCATCTTGCAAAATGGATTTAAAGAACTTATGAAATGCCATATCTGGACGCTGTTTGGGGCCATAAACAGTGAAATAGCGCAATGTCACACAAGGCACGCCAAAGTTTTTGTGATATAGTTCACACAAAAACTCTGCTGCTAGCTTAGTAATACCGTAAGGAGAAACTGGTTGAGGAGAAATCCCTTCGTGAGTGGGTAATGTTTCCGCATCACCATATACACTCGACGAAGAGGCAAACACTAATCTTTTTAGGTGTTTAGCATCCTTAGCTGCTTCTAGCAAAACTTGTGTAGCATTAACATTCCTTTCTGTATAATCTCGAAAAGCTTTACCCCAACTTGCTCTGACACCTGCTTGTGCCGCTTGATGGTAAACTACATCAACATCTTTTAGGAGTTTCTGCCAATCTAAAAACTGAATATCTCTTTCAATTAATGTAAAGCCAGGTGAACGATGTAAGTGTGCAACATTGTTACGCTTTAATATAGGATCGTAATAATCATTGAATTCATCAACCCCAATCACTTCTTCTCCTTGTTGTAGCAATGTTTCTACAAGATGAGAACCAATAAAGCCTGCTGCTCCAGTAACGATAATTTTAGCCATGTCGCCTATTTTTTATATCCCGATTTATCTCTATATTGACAAGTTAATAATTATAATCAATATTTTGCTATTAATTGAAAATTTTTTAATCTATTACTATCGGTCTATCAACATAACAGATAATCAAACTAATATACTTGCATTCAAAATACATTATTAAGTCTGTTGAGCAATAGGTAACAATAAAAATTATCAATTCATTCATTAGTGAATTGATAATTTTCAAATTGAAGAAGAATTCAGAAGTCAGAATTAAGGAGCGGAGCCGGAGACTCCGAAAGCTCCGGTCAGAATTTAGAATAACTATATGAGTTTATGCCTATATACTTAATTATAAAGGGCTTGCACAAGTGTAAGAATTGATGAAAAAATTGATCCGCGAGAACCGCTAAGGTATTCTCGTTTCGCAAGGAACGCACGAGGAAATCTGTGAAAGTTTTAGTTGTCGGTAATGGGGGGCGCGAACACGCTCTAGCATGGAAACTGTTGCAATCTAAGCAAATTGAGCAAGTTATCTGTGTACCAGGGAATGGGGGCACGGCAAGTATGGAACGTTGCCAGAACTTGCCCTTAGCAGTAGATGATTTTGAGGGCATGAGCCGATATGCTTTAGAACATGGCATAACTCTGGTTATAGTTGGGCCAGAAGTCCCCCTATCTAAGGGAATTACAGATTACCTCCAAGAC
This sequence comes from Nostoc sp. UIC 10890, assembly GCF_054786515.1. NCBI lineage: Bacteria > Bacillati > Cyanobacteriota > Cyanophyceae > Nostocales > Nostocaceae > Nostoc > Nostoc sp. UIC 10890. The sequence goes on along the minus strand of NZ_JBSGKF010000001.1, from coordinate 6,238,841 downwards.
AAAGGATTGATGGTATTTGGGCCAGTCAGAGCGGGAGCGCAAATTGAAGCGAGTAAAGCTTGGGCAAAAGCCTTGATGCAAGAAGCAGGGATTCCGACGGCACGGGCAGCGGTATTTACGGAGGCAGCAGCAGCAAAATCTTACATCAAATCTCAGGGAGCGCCAATTGTTGTCAAAGCTGATGGCTTGGCAGCTGGTAAGGGTGTAACGGTGGCTGAAACACTTGCACAAGCAGAAAGTGCCGTTGATGCGATTTTTCAGGGACAATTTGGCAGTGCTGGTGAGTTTGTCGTCATTGAAGAATGTTTGATTGGGCAAGAGGTTTCAGTTTTAGCGTTGACTGATGGGTTAACAATTAGACCCTTGCTGCCAGCTCAAGACCACAAGCGGATTGGTGATGGCGATACGGGGGAAAATACTGGTGGGATGGGAGCATACAGCCCAGCACCCATTGCTACCCCAGAGTTGATGGCACGCATTCAAACAGAAGTCTTAGAAAGAGCGATCGCCACCTTACGAGCTAAAGGCATTGATTACCGAGGCGTACTGTATGCTGGATTAATGATTGCACCCGATGGCGACTTGAAGGTTTTGGAATTTAACTGTCGCTTTGGCGATCCCGAAACCCAGGTAATTTTGCCACTGTTAGAAACACCCCTAGAAGAGTTGATTCTAGCCTGTGTACAACAACGATTAAGTGAATTGCCGCCCATTGCTTGGAAAGGGGGAGCATCTGCCACTGTCGTTGCAGCTTCAGGTGGTTATCCAGGAGAATATGAGAAAGGCCAGATCATTACTGGCATTGGTGAGGCAGAGGCAACAGGAGCAACTGTATTTCATGCAGGTACGAAGTTGAATCAGCAACAAGAAGTAGTGACAGATGGGGGTCGAGTATTAAATGTGACTGGAATTGGAGAAAATTTTGAGCAAGCGATCGCCCAAGCCTACGCTGGTATCAAATATATTCAGTTTGATGGGATATTTTATCGGCGAGATATCGGTCATAGAGTTAGGAGTTAGGAGTTAGGAGTTAGGAATTGGGAATTAGGAGTTATTCCCCATGCCCAATGCCCCATGCCCAATGCCCCATTTCCCTAACATATTTGTCAAATTAACTGTTAATTTTTTAGTTGTTGGGCTTTATAACAAAGACTACTAACAACTTTATTTAAGATGCTAACTCTGTTAAAAACAATTCGACATGCGATCGCTAGTTGGTGGTCAGAGTTCACACTCCAGACCAAACTGCTGGCTGTTGCCACGTTGGTGGTTTCATTGGTGATGAGTGGTCTGACCTTCTGGGCTGTAAATACAATTCAGCAGGATGCGCGGATGAATGACACCCGCTTCGGTCGTGATTTGGGGCTGTTGCTTGCTGCCAACGTTGCGCCCCTAGTCGCTGACAATAATCTCACTGAGGTTGCCCAATTTTCCCAACGTTTTTATAGCAGCACCTCTAGTGTGCGTTATATGCTCTACGCCGATGAAACCGGGGAAATCTTTTTTGGCATTCCTTTTTGGGATGCCGAGGTAGAAAATTCCCTCACCATTAAACGGCGAATACAACTGCCTGAAGATTACCCTGGTGATGGGGAAAAGCCGATGGTGCGGCAACACATGACTCCAGATGGAGCAGTTACCGATGTATTTATTCCCCTGATCGTCAATCAAAAATACTTAGGTGTATTAGCGATCGGGATCAATCCCAATCAGACCGCTGTTATCTCCACCAATTTTACCCGCGATGTCACCATTGCCGTTTTTATCACGATTTGGGTAATGGTGATTTTGGCAGGAGTGATTAACGCCTTGACCATCACCAAACCCATTAAAGAACTGCTAGTGGGGGTGAAGCAAATTGCTACCGGGAATTTCAAGCAGCGTATTGATTTACCTTTAGGGGGCGAACTGGGGGAGTTAATTTTAAGCTTTAATGAGATGGCAGAGCGATTAGAGCGCTATGAAGAACAGAATATTGAGGAACTGACCGCAGAAAAAGCCAAGCTAGAAACCCTAGTTTCGACGATCGCAGATGGTGCCGTGTTGATTGATAACAACATGCAGGTGATTTTAGTCAACCCCACAGCGCAGCGAATTTTTGGCTGGGAAGCCGCTGATGTGGTAGGGCACAATGTTTTACATCACTTGCCCCCATCAGTACAAATGGAAATCACCCGTCCCTTGTACGAAATGGCAGCAGGCGAATGTGAAAGCGCCGAATTCCGAATTTTTATTAACCAACCCACCCCACGGACGATCCGCATTCTCTTGACTACAGTACTCAATCTGCAAAGGGAAAGCATCAAAGGTATTGCAATCACTGTCCAAGATATAACCCGTGAGGTGGAATTAAATGATGCAAAAAGCCAATTTATCAGCAACGTTTCCCACGAACTGCGAACGCCTCTATTCAACATCAAAACCTATATTGAAACCCTGCACGACTACGGCGAAGACTTAGGTTTAGAAGAACGGCAAGAGTTTCTCCAAACTGTGAACCATGAAACCGATCGTTTAACCCGCCTAGTTAACGATGTTTTGGATTTGTCAAAACTAGAATCTGGTCGTAACTACAGCTTCGATGGCGTGGATTTAGCCCAAGCGATCGAGCAAACACTGCGTACTTACCAACTCAATGCTAAAGATAAAGGTGTTGAACTCCTTCAAGAAGTTGCTCCTAATTTGCCACTGGTAATGGGTAATTATGATCTGTTAGTACAAGTGTTTGGCAACCTGATTGGTAATGCCCTTAAATTCACAAAAGCCGGTGGGAAAGTAGCAATCCGCGCCTACCAACTGGATTTCATACCCAATCACACCCAATCTTGTCCAGTGCGGATTGAAATTTCCGATACTGGAATTGGCATTGCCACAGAAGATCAACACTCAATTTTTGAACGCTTCTTCCGCGTAGAAAACCGAGTTCACACCCTAGAAGGCACAGGTTTAGGTTTATCGATTGTCAGAAATATCATCGACAGACATCGTAGTAAAGTCCATCTGGTGAGTGAAGTTGGTATAGGCACAACTTTTTGGTTCGACTTAGCCGCATTTGAAGAAAAAGCACCACCGATACAAGTTGAAGCGATTGCGGAAGCATCCAAAATCACCACAGCTTGAAAGATTGGGCATGGGGCATTGGGCATGGGGCATTGCTTTTCCCTATTCCCTATTCCCTATTCCCCAGAAAACCCAAATCAAGACTTTAATATAACGAACAATAAACAGACCAATAATAAACCTAATAGCAACAGCAAAGCCTGATTGCGTTTTACCCAACTTTTCACAGTTATTGCAAAACTGTTAGTGTAACGCTGCTGTTCCAACTCTAACTTTGTCTCTTCAATATTTTGATAGAGAGTACAGTCTTTGGCGTAGGGACGCTGGGGAAAATTGCAAGTATCATCAGCGTGATAGGTGCAGGTGTCGCACAGATACCCGTCCCCAGTGGCGCGGTGCAATGGAATACCGGGATGACCGTAAGCTTTGAGTGTTGTCCGACAATAGGGACAACTAATAGCTTGATTATCAACGAGTTGATGGCAGTGGGGACAAGATACAGTAGCCAAAACCTTTAGCGCAAATAGGTAAACACTTTGATTCTAGCCATTTACAAAGGTAATGGGAAAATCACTCTCAGAAGTGGTTACTGTATCAGCAAAAGTACTAATTTTATGATGATTATTTATATTATTATAAGTTATTTATATCACTCATAATAATTAAGTGTATGCCATAATCTAGCAAATATGAGGTTTTATCCTAAGTCCAATAATTATTTAGAGGTAGAAAAATATTGCCTTTTAATCCTGAGCTATGCCGTAACGAAAGCGAAGTTGAAAGCAAACTCATAGTGCAATATTTGCTACCGCAGCTAAGTTAATCTTTATGCTAATTGACGAATTATGGAGTGGGTTGCAAGGTTAGTGAATCTCAAAACCTATTGAAAAACGTACTTATATGATCTTATCTTGGGCATCAGCACCATGATTTGGGGTAGAGTCAAAATCCGCAGCGACAGCACAATCGTCGATTTGCACTACATCATCCAGATAGCAATCAGATGGACAGATTCCCACTTACATCGTTTCATAATCTTGGTGGGAATCAACAACTGCCTAAAATTATAGCCAACCACTTGTCAAACATCCTGTAATATTAATCCTCATTTATCAACTTTCTCTCTTCAGGGAGTAAGGTAATTTCATCTTTAAGGCGATCGCTATCAAGGGATTTGGCTTGAGTTCTATACGGTTTGATAATTAGACTGACGCCTATTGTCCAACCTAATGCAACCATCCAACCTGCGAGAATGTCACTGGGAAAATGAACGCCCAGATAGATACGACACCACGCAATAGCTATGATGTATAAGCTACCCAATAGGAGAACCAGCAAGCGCCAGGAACTAGCCCAAGTGAAGAATAGCAAAATTGCTACCAAAGTTATACTTGTCATGGCATGAGCACTGGGAAATGAAAAACTAGACTCAGGTGCAATGGAATGCCACAATTGTGGACGCACTCGATGCATTAATTCCTTTGCTGTGCGGTTGATGATCACACTTCCCAATGAGGCGGTGAGTAAATAAGCTAGCGATCGCCAGCGTTTTTGACGTAGTAGTATTATTGCGATCGCACCTAAAATCGGTATCGCTGTCCAAGGCAATCCAATTATAGCTAGCGTCACGGCTAAAAAATCAAGCTGTGGGTTGGCTGTAGAATGAACCGCTAACAAAATAGGCACATCCCACGGAAAGCCTGCTTCATTCTCCCATATCTTCGCTGTCAGTATTTCAAAGACCTGCAAAGGTAAATATACTCCGATTAAGAGGAGTAAGAGCGATCGCCAATGAGCAATCAATAAGTTTTTCAGAAAAGAAAGCGGCGACTGACTCTCTTTATTCGCTATTTTCTCTTTTTCCATATCTAAGTTAAAAAGACTGAACAACGACTTCACTGATTACAAATTACTTAAATCTTGAGAAGTTCCACAATGTTTACAGTATGACAAATGTTTATAAGTAAGATTATGACAGTTTTGGCATTCAATATACTGATAATAACCACAGTGCGGACAGTAGGTATCAAGATGTTGAATTTTCTTGGCACAATTGACACAGCGTGATTTTTGGACTCTATTAGCTGCCTGAACTTTAGTATTAAAGACAACTTTTTGAAAAAACTGGATAATTCCAAAACCAATAATTGGAATCAGCAAGATATAAACATAATTTATCAGGAAAAGCAAACCACCAAAAAGGGCGCTAATAATCTCAAAGAGAAATTTAAATATTACACCTATTTGAAGAAACTCCAATATTTTAACGATTAGTGGGATAAAAAATATAACTAGCAAATGCCAGCTAATTAGCGAGATGAGTCCATATCCTCTTCTTTGAGCAAATTTGTGAACTGATAAGGCAATGATAATCAGCGGTAGAAGGAAGAGAGACTGAAAAGCAAGCTGGATACTTGGATACCAAAATGACGCTTGCTGATAGCCTTTGTCAACTTCTCGGAATTGATTGTCATTTTTAAGAAAAGCTATAAAACTAATACTTTCCGGTTTGGCAAGCAGTTCATTTTTAAGAGTATAAATTTCTTGTTTAAGAGTAGAAATTTGGCGATTATTTTGTTCTAATCTCTGTTTAGCTTTTTCAGCACTGACTTGATTAATTGATTGTTCACGACCCTGACCTGCAATTTTTTCTAAAAGCGTTGAGTCATATTGGGATTTAATAGTGCTATTGGCTTGTTCAAGGGTATTGATTTTAGCTTGTCTCTGATCAATAGTTCTAATGATTTGCTGCTTTTCAGGATTGTTAATTTTATCTTTGTAGTCTGCATATTGCAAGCACGTTGTAGAAACCTTACCCAGGTGACCTGCTTCAGCTTGTTGATAGTTTCGCTGAAAACTCAGTTGATTGTTTGTAGTATATGGCAATGAAAGTTTAATAATTTCATAGTCTTTATCTTGAGTGGTTTTTGCTCGGTAATTTTGCCACTCTGAATAACATGGATAAGCCTCGGTTGGGCTGATATGCCATCTGCTAATATCATCGAGTCCGGTAAAAACATTAATTAAGATAAAAATATCAATTATAATAACGACTATCAAACTCACCTTATTCAGTGGTTCGTTGTTGATTTTCCTTGATTTACTAAAAAACTGACTCAAAAGACGGCGAATTCTAGCAAACATATTTTTTTTGAATAAATTGAAGTGTAATCCGAATTAATTTTATATGATCGGTAGTGAATAGCTAGGCAAAAATACATCTATTCATCTGAAGATTTATTAATTACTGACTTTTGAGAAATAAAATCCCCAACTTCTTTGAAAAGTCGGGGATTTTATTTCAATTCTTACAAATCAGGCTGCGGTCAAAATACCATGACTTCATCTGAAGTTGATATAGGTGACAGATGTGTGCGCCCACTGAAACCTATTTAGCAGCAAAGTAGGCTTCTAGTGCTTCAGAACCACCAATTAATTTACCATCGATAAATACTTGAGGAACTGTTGTCGCACCTGTAACTGCTCGTAAAGACCGTGTGGTGATATCTTTACCCAAGGTAATTTCTTCGTAGTTCATGCCATGTTCTTTGAGCATTGCCTTAGCACGAGCACAGAAAGGACAACCCACTTTGGCAAACAGGGAAACTATTTCCGGCTTCACTGCTTGGGGGTTGAGATATCTGAGCATTGTTTCAGCATCGGACACCTTAAAGGGATCTCCTGGCTCATCTGGCTCAATAAACATTTGGTTAATTACACCATCTTTCACCAGCATCGAGTAGCGCCACGATCGCTTCCCAAACCCCAAGTCTGATTTATCTACCAGCATACCCATGCCTTCAGTAAATTCACCATTACCATCAGGGATTAGTGTGATATTTTCTGCTTCTTGATCCTTTGCCCACTCGTTCATCACAAAAGCATCATTGACAGAAATACAGATAATGTCATCGACACCATTTTCTTTGAAAACCCCAGCCAACTCGTTATAGCCAGGGAGATGAGTTGATGAACAAGTCGGAGTATAAGCACCTGGTAAAGAGAAGACAACCACTGTCTTATCAGCAAACAATTCATCGGTTGTCACATCTACCCACTGGTTGTCCAGACGAGTATGAAAAGTGACATTGGGAACTCTTTGTCCTCGGCGATTGGGGAACATAATTTTGCTTGCCTTTAGTAATCAATTCCAGTCATAACCTATCATGGGAGAACTGGTATGATCTAACTTTGAACCTCACACGACTTGAAGTCGCGTGATTCCTGCTTCAACGATCTCTGCCTGAATTGCTCCAGGACTGACGAGTTCTCCACAGGCGCTTTTTATAACCTCCGGCGTACCGACGGCGGTTAATAATCTCAAACCTTCGCTTAATATATTCAGTGCTGCGTTTTTATCCCTCAAATTATAGCTATTGCAACTAGGGCAAGACCATTCACGCAAGTTTAAATTCTTGACTAGTGGATTAATAAAACCACAACAGTTGCAAGTTTGAGAGGAGGGATAAAACATTCCGACTTTCTGCACAATTCTGTCATGCCATAAAGCTTTATATTCGAGCATGGTAATGAACTTCGACCAACTAGTGTCTGAAATACTCAGTGCTAACTTGTGGTTTTTCACCATATTGGCAACTCGTAAATCCTCAATGCAGATAATACTGTAATATTTGATTAGACGAGTTGATAGTTTATGCAGAAAGTCATCTCTGAGATTGGTAATTCGTGAGTATGTACGAGCCAGCTTGATTTTCGCTTTGACTCTATTACTACTGCCTTTTACAGTGCGAGATAGTTTCTTATGTGCCTTGCGTAACTTCCTTTTTTGAATTCTGTAATATTTTGGGTTATCTACAACTTCACCATCGCTAGTAACGAGATAGGACTTTATTCCCAAATCCAACCCGATATTCTGTGTTACTTGGGGATATTTCTCTATCTCGGTTTCACACAAAATACTGGCAATATATTTACTAGAAGAAGTGCGAGTTATAGTAACGTTGATAAGCTTCCCCGTAATGTCTTGCGACTTATGAAACTTTACCCATCCACACTTTGGAAGCTTTAAACGATTATCTATTACCTGAATATTACCGTTGGTAAGGTTGGTTTTGTAAGACTGCTTACAACCATGCTTCTTTTTGAACTTGGGGAAGCCGACACCTTTTTTATTTTTAGACTTCTTCAAGCCAGCAAAAAAGTTTTTGTATGCTGTCTCTAAATTCTTGAGTGAGTTTTGCAGAGCAAATTTATCTACTTCCTTTAACCACTCAATCTCCTTTTTGAGTAGAGTTAGTTGCTGGCTGCAAGTATTATAGTTTAAAGTCTTCTGCTCCGTGGCATATAACTCCTGTCTTAGTGCCAAAAAGCGGTTATACACATATCTGGCACAACCAATTGTCTTGTTGATTAAGACTTCTTGATTATGCGTGGGTATGAGAGTAACTTTAAATGCTTTTTGGATGGATGACAATTTCTTGAATTTGCTGAATATCATTCAATTTTAACTAATATAGAGCGCCTAACTCATGACTGGAAGTCACGAGTGTGCGGCTTGAAGACATCAATTAGCTAAGAAACTTCATTAATAAAGGTCGCGATCGCAGCTACAAATTCCGCAGTTGATTCATAGGGTAAAACATTCCGCCCATTTATTTTTATACCTCGACCTTGAGGCAAACAAGCGAGGTAGTGAGCCAAGCGTTCATCTGGCGTTTCTTTTTTATTGTCTTGGCTAATACTCGATGCAGTTTCTCCCATAACCGCTAATGTTGGTTGCTCAATAGAGGCGATAAAACTAGTATAATCATCTCGCCAAAATCCTGCTAAAAAAGAAAATACTGCATGGCGACTAGCAAGATTTTCTGCACCTGCAATCAATGTATTCAACCACTCTGTATCTACAGCATTCTCAGAGGCAAAGAGTTGACGAGTTGAAAAAGAACGCAAAAATTTTGGGGTGCGTGCATAGCGATAAAAAGCACTCCCAAAAGGCGAATCTAACACATTCCAAAGGAATTTTTCCTGCCATTTTGGTGGTTTATTTGTCATCAAATCCCACGCTGGCGGCCCAGAAAGTACCAAGCCGGCAATTAAATTTGATTCCTTTTGGACTAATTGGATAGCAACTGGTAATAAAGCACCTTGTACTACTACAATGACAGGTCTTTGCACTACTGTTTGTAAAAAGTACTGCAACTGTTCTGCCCAATCACTAGGAGTGTAAGCTACATGAGGCATATCACTTTCACCACATCCTAGTAAATCAGGATTGTAAATTGAATTACGCTGACCTTTATCATACCATTCGCGACAAAATCGCTGCCAAAATTGCCGCGACAATCCGACGCCAATCGGATGAATTAATAGTAAAGGAACGCCTTCAGACGTTGTATTAATTGGTTGATGAATTTCGTAGGCGCAACGATAATTCTGCCAACTGTAAAACTGGCTAGGAGATGCTGTCAAATTTGTTGTGTTCGCTACAGCAGATGGTTGCATAATTCCTAGTGGTTAATACTTCCTAAAAAATTATCTGTGGATGAATGAACTGGTATCCAGCCTCTTTGAGCTTTTCATTTGATACCCAAGCATTATATGGGCGGGTACTCTTAACAGAAGTATCCCATTTAACTTTGGGTAAATTATGTTTTTCAAATAAGCTATCTAACAATTCTCGGCTAGTGAGATGTGCATCATCTACTAGATTATAAATCCCTTGTAACCGACGTTGACGGGCAAATTCTATTGCACCAACAATATCATCTAGATGAATCCAATTTGTGATATCTTCGCCATTGCCAGGACGGACTGTATCAGAATATCTACTAAAGATTTTCACTAGTTCCCTACCAGTCCCATAAATTCCTCCTAAGCGGAAGATACAAACACGGAGATTTTCGTTAGATGCTGATAGCAAAACATCCTCTGTTTTCCGGAGGATTTGTGCATTTAAGTTAGCCGGTGCAAGTGGCGTTTCTTCATCTACCCATACACCATTTCTGTCACCATACACAGCATAACTACCTGTGTATATTAATTGTTTTACACTTTGAATTTGCTGCAAGGATGAAACTAAAGTCTGGGCGGTTTGTAGATAAGTTTCTTCATAAACTTCTCCACCTTTTGCACCAACACTCAAAAGTACAACATCTTGATTGTGCAAAACTGATTTTAGACTATCTAAGTTATTCCCATAGGTAACTACAACTCTTTGGGATACTGATTGTAATGCAGGGACACGCTCAGGGGAAGTTGTGGTTACACTAACAACAAAATTCATATTTTGATGCCAGTATTGAGCAACTTTATAACCAACATAACCACAACCAATGATTGCAACGTTCATGACAGATTCGACACAAATAAATTAAACTACTCATTGAGACAATATTCTCAATTAAAGAACTGGACGTCAATAAATTTGACAGTCCAGAAATAACAGTCAATAGTTAATAGTACAAAATTTTTTACCTAATGACTATTTTGCTAATTCTTTCTCAATTGCGGCAATTATCTCTGGTGAATTTGGCTGGACGCTACTATTAAATCGAGCGACTACTTCACCTTGTTTATTAACTAAAAATTTTTCAAAGTTCCAAGCAACAGTTCCCGTTGGCTCAACGGCTTTGGTAAGTCGTTCATAAAGTGGATGCTGCTGTGAGCCTTTGGCATGAACTTTATCGAATAGTTCAAAGCTAACGCCATATTTACTTGTGCAGAATTGCACAATTTCTTCATTGCTTCCTGGTTCTTGCGCTCCAAAATCGTTACAAGGGAATCCTAAAATATGTAATCCTGCTTCCCCATACTTCTGGTTCAACTTTTCTAACCCCTCGTATTGAGAAGTATAACCGCAGTAGGAAGCCACATTCACAATTAAGAGTACCTTCCCGGTGTAGTCGTTTAATTGCTTATCCTCACCATTGATGGTTTTAACCGCAATGTCTGAAATTGTGTTGCTCATCTTGAATCTGATTTATAGGGAATATTGCCAAGTCTCCCATATTACAGGTACTCTAAACCCGGTTTGTTTAAGGAATTTAGGTTTGTTAAGCTTGTTACCCATACGATTCTGTTTAACTCAGGCTACAAGGTTGTATGGAAGTTTCGATAGATGGTTCTGCTACTCGGTTAGGCGATGTCTAAAGATTAGCCAGAAGGCGGCGCGTCTCTACTCAACTGGTACACCCGATCAATTAAAATAGCGATCGCCTGTGATCACTCTTCTATCAATACCTCGACTCATCCTCTCTCAGGATCGGTTTTGGAAATCTGCGTTGCTTTTAATACAAACCTTTTCTCGCAGAGATGAATTAGGAGAATTATTGGTTTTCAACGCATCTTTAAAGTAACAAGTAATTAACTTTTTGTATAAAAAGTTAATTGTATGTATCATTGTCCGATGCTGATATCGGAAAATACTTAGCCAGAAAGGATATAGTCACTTATTTTGTTCTATCAGCAGCTATCCTCCATAACAGAATTGAAAAAATGTACTCTACGATACAGTTTTTTGGTGTAAGTAAATAGACAATCAATCAAATTTATCCGTTTAGGCATAAATTTACCAAAGTGAAACAAGAAGTAGTCTCATAATTTCTGTGAAGGAATGTTTATGTTTTTTGATCAGAGTTTTTGATATTAGAAAAAGTTGGTTCCCACAAAAATAACTGACACAGACAATGAGATAATGATTGACCAAAGTGTTTTCTAAAATCTTACTTGGCTAATCTAATTAAGTTAATTGATTTTGCTAAGTCTATTACCAACATCAATTACCGCTTTTCCAGCAGGAAAAAGTAGCAATGAGTAAGCATATTCGACCCTGGCATCGCCTACTGGCGCTAGCGATCGCTTCAATAGTGTTCGCAGTTTTTGCCCCCGCAATTGTACAGGCGGTAGATCCTCCCACCGTTCAGTCTTTATCTGAAACTACAACGAAACTGCAAATTTCCATTGATACTATCTGGGTACTAATCACTGGGTTTTTAGTATTTTTCATGCAAACCGGCTTTGCCATGTTAGAAGCAGGTTTAATCCGGCAAAGAGGTGTAGTTAACGTTTTACTAGAAAACTTCATTAATGCCGCTGTAACTATCTTAGTGTGGTGGGGAATCGGCTTTGGGATTGCCTTTGGTACAAGTGCTGGCGGGTTAGTTGGCATAGATAACTTTTTCCTCAGTCAGCTACCTGGTGCTGATGGTAGCTATATATTAGGTGCGCCAGGTTCTACAGCCGCCATCAATACCTATACCTTGTTCTTCTTCCAGTTTGCCTTTGCTGCTACCGCCAGTACAATCACCACTGGTTCAATGGCTGGAAGAACCGACTTTATTGGCGACTTAATTTACAGCGGCATTATGGGGGCAAGTAGCTACCCAATCATCGTTCACTGGGTTTGGAACTCCGGCGGTTGGTTAGCCAAATTGAGTTATCACGACTTTGCTGGTAGTTCTGTTGTCCACACCGTTGGTGGCTGGACAGCGCTAGTAGGTGCTTATTTGCTTGGTTCCCGTCCTGATCGTCCTGGTTGGGGAAGATTACCACCAGCACACAATTTAGGGTTAGCAACTCTCGGAACAATGATTCTATGGTTTGGCTGGTACGGTTTTAACCCTGGTTCAACCCTCAGTACTGGGAATCCAGGATTGATTGGTTTGGTCACAGTTAACACCACACTGTCCGCTGGAGCCGGAGCATTATCAGCACTAATTTTTCAATATACCCGCACAGGTAAGTGGGATTTGGTTTATTCTCTTAATGGTTCTCTAGCAGGATTAGTGGCAATTACAGCTCCTTGCGCCTATGTTTTACCTTGGGCTGCGGTTTTGATTGGGTTAACGGGTGGTATTTTGGCTACTTTGGGAGTGGATTTAATTGAGTCACTTCACATTGATGATCCGGTGGGGGCATTTGCTGTACATGGGATCAATGGCATGATGGGTACTCTATCCGTTGGCTTTTTAGGTCAAGGAGAACTCACCCTCAACAAAAAAGCAGGGTTATTTTTAGGTGGTGGCTTTGATTTATTAGGTATACAACTTTTGGGCGTAGTAGCGATCGCAGTTTTTACTGTTGGCTTTAGCTTTTTGATGTTCGGTGTTCTAAAAGCACTGGGACACCTACGTGTCCATCCTGAAGGCGATCGCATTGGTATTGATTTCTATGAACATGGCGCGTCAATATGGCCTGATGTTTATGCGATCAAGGAATTTATTGAAGAAGAAGACAAAAATCGCAATCAGACTCCTGAAGTCAGCGGTTTCGACACCGAAGAGAGCGAACAATCACGCTTTTAGCTGAAAAACAGCCATTTTACAGTAGTCATAATTCATATTGCACAAATTTGTTGTCACTTCCTACTGTATTTTTCATTGAGATTATCAAGACAATTTTGGGCAATTTACTCGCCAAAAACCCTTCTTCAAAAGATTAAAGATTAAGTGAAGAAGAGTTGACTATTTCAGAAACTACATCATAAATTTCTTACGAAGAACTACAAAAAATATTTACAGATGTGCCAATAGTTTCTTAAACTCCTATTAAGGTTATTTGAGTTTCTGTTTTTTAAACAAGTGGTCTAAAGGAAAAATATCAAAAACCACTGGATCTAACTTCGGACGCTAGTTTTTTTCTGTTTAACCTGTCTTTTCCCTTTTTTAAGGATGGTTTAGAGGATGATGCTCAAATTCATGTACAAACAAAAATCGAAAACAAAAAATAGGTATTCGTCTGCGAGAAATCAGGCTATCAACTCACAACCCAACTCTAAAGTCAAGCTATTTGATCGAGTGATGAAGCGGCTTTCTCCCAGTTGGCAAGCTTGTTTACCTATAGCTTGTTTGATTGTGTTGGGTTGGGGTTATGCCGCAGTCGCTCAGACTCCAGCCGCAGGGCCGACGACAGCAGAACTTAAAGTTGCTCTTGACACCCTGTGGGTTGCGATCGCAGCCTTTTTAGTGTTCTTCATGAACGCTGGTTTTTGTATGTTAGAGACGGGCTTCTGTCGTCAGAAAAATGCTGTCAACGTTCTTTCCAAAAACTTGATTGTATTTGCTCTGTCCACCGTTGCCTTTTGGGCCATCGGTTTTGCCTTAATGTTCGGTGATGGCAACGACTTCATTGGATTGAATGGGTTTTTCTTAGGAGGAGCAGATAACAGTCCCGCCACAGGAGACGCTTATAAAGGTGTCTTTGGTGCTCTTAATTGGGCTGGTGTACCTTTAGCAGCCAAGTTTTTATTCCAGCTAGTGTTTGCTGGAACAGCAGCAACAATCGTTTCTGGTGCAGTAGCCGAACGGATTAAGTTTGCTGACTTCCTAATTTTCAGCCTCTTACTTGTAGGTATTGCCTATCCCATTACCGGACATTGGATTTGGGGTGGTGGTTGGCTAGCAGACAGAGGCTTTTGGGATTTTGCCGGTTCTACGGTGGTTCACTCCGTAGGTGGCTGGGCAGCTTTAATGGGAGCAGCATTTCTTGGGCCCCGTCTTGGTAAATATCAAGACAAGCAAGTTGTAGCACTGCCCGGTCACAACATGAGTATTGCTACCTTGGGTTGTTTGATCCTGTGGTTGGGCTGGTTTGGTTTCAACCCCGGTTCTGTAATGGCTGCCGATCCTGGTGCGATCAGTCACATTGCTCTAACCACTAACATGGCTGCTGCTGCCGGTGGAATTGCCGCTACTATTACAGCTTGGTTGTATTTAGGTAAACCAGACCTGTCAATGATTATCAATGGTATTTTGGCTGGCTTGGTTGGTATTACAGCGCCTTGTGCTTACGTAAATATCCCTAGTTCTTTATTAATTGGCTTCATTGCTGGAGTACTGGTAGTTTTCTCTGTAACCTTCTTTGACAAACTTGGCATTGATGACCCAGTGGGAGCTACCTCAGTTCACCTAGTTTGTGGTATCTGGGGAACTCTAGCAGTGGGTCTATGGTCTGTCGGCCCTGGTGTTTATTCTTGGTATGCACTTGGCCCAGAAAAAGGTTTATTTGCAGGTGGTGGCTTTGGACAGTTTGGTGTTCAGTTGCTAGGCGTTCTCTCAGTAGGTGGCTTCACTGTTTTACTCAGTAGTATTTTTTGGTTGGCACTGAAAGCTACTTTAGGTATTAGAGTATCTAAAGAAGAGGAATTAGAAGGTTTGGATATCGGTGAACACGGTATGGAAGCCTACAGTGGATTTCTCAAAGAAGGTGATGCAACTGGATTTTCTGAAGGACAAGGCTCAATTGGGAGATTGTAGGGTAAATATTTTTTGGTTTCTCATGTGAGCTACCAACACACTATTAGTAGATTGAACTGATCCCGCAAAATTCTCTATCCAAGCGGGAAAAAGTAGGGGGTTTTATACCTCCTACTTTTCTAATTTTTTATCGAGGAAGGCAGGAGGCAGCCATCTATAGAAAAAATATGCCAGGATGCTTGCGATTATTGACCGAATAATGTAATCTCACGATGAGCCTGCGTGATCTGAATCAAAGTGAAAACTTATTTTACATTGTAGAAATTTTATGGTGAGAGGATTGAGAGGTAGGATGCTGCTATTGGCAGTTCTGGGAAATCTGGTATGGCCATTTGATGCCAAGGCAAATTTTAACGGCAAACTCACCGTGGAAATTGATGGCTTTAAGAATAAAGAAGGACAAATCTGTGCCAGTATATTTGCTAACAGTGAAGGATTTCCTGGCGATCGCGATCGCGTCTTACAAAAGCAGTGTACCAAAATTACTGACACTCCATTCCCCATTACCTTTGATAACTTGAAAGCAGGTAGGTACGCCGTTGCTGTCTTCCACGATCAAAATAATGACCGCACTCTCAATAGCAATCTTCTTGGTATACCAAGCGAAGGCTTTGGATTTTCCAGCAACCCAGAAATTCTGGCAAGAGCGCCCAAATTTAGCGAAGCAGCATTTTTAGTGGCAGGCCCGGATACCAATATCCAAATCCAGTTGAAATATTTTTAGAGCAGATTTAAACTTGGTGCATTTCCAGCACAACTGAGATTTTGGATTTTGGATTAGACATCTGGTGAAAATTAAATATGCATTACCTGAAACCCTTTGTAGGGACAATTCATGAATTGTCTCTACGCCTTTTCTGGAGATGTCTATTGAAAGAAAAATCTAAAATCTAAAATCTAAAATTGAACGAACTTTGGGGGTTTAAGTCCCCAACAAGACAAACAGCCCGTTTTGGGTGGGGGTCTAAATCCCCGGACGCTCGCAGACTCGCTAACGCAAAACGTAATTGCGTTAGCGGAGCGGGGCGTTAGCAAGAGTGCGAATTGCGAATTGTTTTAATAGCTCTTGCTCTATTGTTGTGAATCGTTGTGTGAATCTTCCGTTAAACTTTGTTGTTCCGATAAGCCACGCATTCGATTCATCTGAGTTAAAGCATATCGTGCTGTTGCTTGCACTTCGGCATCTGGGTCTTCCAGCGCATGGCGCAACATCTGACTCATTTGACCCATCATGTCATAAACGCGCGTCAGGTCACGAATCGCATTTTGCCGCACTTGTGGACTTTCATCTTGCAATGAAATTGCTAAACCACGATTCATCGGCTTGAGTGTGCGGATGCCAATTTCTGACAAAGCTGCCAAAATTAAACTGCTTTCTTGAGAATCAGCATCAATCATCAGGTCAACCATCGGCTGAATTGCCCGCGAATCTCCCTGCTGACCCAAATCCCAAATAGCCTTGCGCCGCTTCGTTGGGTCAGGACTGCGTAAGTCTTGAATTAATTCATCAACGATATTGAGTTTAGCAAGTCGGGAAGTTTTTTCTGGTAGTAGCAATTTTGTAGACAGTGGTGGTGTAGCTGTTTGTGGATTATTTGCTATCTCTGGTAAGTGTAATGTAATCGGTTTTATATTCGCTTCAGTCAGACTTTCATCATCTAATATTTCGGACTTTTGAACTTGTTTAACCTGACGAAACCACCTTAGCAGGTAAAAAAGTGCTCCCATACATCCCAGGACTCCAATGGCAAATATTAACCACCAGACAATGCCTCTCTCAGTTGGCTTGGGTGTTGTAGTTGCTGGGGAGGTTGGAGCAGAAGGGGCGACAATTGGAGAGGTGATTATTGGAGAAGTGACAATCTGATTTTTAGCTGCCAAATCTGCTTGCAGTCTCTCTCTAGTCGTCAGACCAGCAAGACCATCTATTTGTAAACCCTTTGCTTTCTGGAATTTAGCTACAGCGGTTTCCGTACTGGCGTTGTACTGTCCATCTACAGCGCCACTGTAGTATCCCAACTGCTTTAATTGGGTTTGTAATATCTGCACATCTGATTTTCGACTACCATATCTCCAAACATCTGGACTAGCAGTAACTCTCGAACTAGCTTGTGCAAGTTCTAAAATTTTAGGTGCTAGGTTAGGTGCAGCTGTGCTTGAGCGAATTGGATAAAAACCCACACAAGAAAAACAGGTAAATATAAGAATTGAGGAACGGCATAGCCTCATATTGCAAGTTTCAGCCTAAACGTGCTTTTGAAGTCTTCGATACCACAATAGCTTCTAGATGACCAAATGTTAATTGTCATTTTTTATTTTTTATTTGTCATTACTCTTTTTGAACGAGTTAGGGTGAAATTTCTGATTCAGATTCTCTGACTGTTAGTGTTATGGGATTTAATTTTTTAGTAGATGCTTCTAAAACTGGTTGCTGTATATTTGCTATTTCGCCGACAGTAACTGTGTCGTTATGCGCTCCTAAAGTATCACGTTGATTAATGAGATAGATGCTAATTAAAGTGAGAAATACTCCTATCCACTGCAACGGACTGAGGACTTCTGAGAGGAAGAGATTACCAAATAGTAGGGCAAAAACGGGCGTGAGGAAGGTGAGGGAACTAAGACTGGTGAGACTGCCACTAGAAGCAAAGTAGAAAAATAATCCATAAGCGATCGCACTGCCAAATACGGTAGCATAACCCAAAGCCACTAAATCGTATCCTCCGAGATTCTCCCATTGCTGGGATTCGACAACTGATGAAACTCCCCATAGTGGCAATCCACCCAAAATCATGTGCCATCCTGTAGCACTTACTGGGTCAGCATATCGGCACACAAACCGAATCAACACTGTTCCCACTGCCATTGATAGCGCAGCTAACAGCATCAACCACTCGCCACTAGCAAACAAATCTTGCCAGCTGCCAATTGTGACATTCACCCCTGAGTCGAGAAAATGTAAAATCCATTCATCAGGTAAGCCAATTAAACTAATGCCTGTGACTCCCAAGCCTAATCCTAGCCATCCCCAAAAACCAATGTGTTCTTGGAATAGCCACAATGATAGTAAAGCAACAGCCAAGGGTTGCGAGTCAATCATCACAGACCCTAACCCCGCAGTGGTTCTGACTAATCCCTCTGCCAAAAAGCCTTGAAATAACGTCCCATCTACAAGGGCAAATAAGGCAATCCACAGCCATGCAGCCCAACCCCTAGGCTGGGGTTTACCCATAAATGCTGCTGCGATCAGAATTAACATCCCTGCTGGTATCAAACGTACTCCCGCCATGAATAGCGGTGTGGTGTGGGGTATCACTCCTTTCATGGCTACCATTGCCGTCCCCCATAGGAAAAAGGGGGCAATTAACAAGAGGGGGGCGAAGGGAAGTCGAGATGCACTGAGTTTCAGTTGCATGGGTTTGCTGATGCCTTTGTTTAACAAGCGCAAAAATTGCTTTACCCAATTTTACCGAATTATGTAGTTTTGTGTTCGTGTAGCGTCTGAGAGAGAAGGAATTAATACTCAAATAAAGGTTGGGTTGAGGAAGGAAACCCAAAATTTTCAGGGATTTGTTAAGTTTCGCTCCGTAACTCTGCGGCTACGGTGTATACACAGGTCTAAAAAAGCTCGATTTCCCTTTGTTCTCTCATTTATCTCGCTATCTCGTTCCCATGCTCTGCATGGGAATGGGCTATTAGAGGCTCTGCCTCTAGTCAGACATTGAGTCAGAGACTCAATGAATGCATTCCCAGTCGGAGACTAGGAACGAGAAATAAGCCAGATTTTTAGGACTTGTGTGTACACCGTAGGTAACTCTGCAAGGAAGCAAGCTACAACCCAGCCTTGTATATTAGAGGAAGTAGTAGAACATAACCGCAAATTTCATCCAAGGATGCTCGGTTTTGGATACTTCAATTTCTAAAGTCACAATCTTGGCTGTTTTTAACCGAGTTTGCAAACTCTGACAGATAAATTCATCATATTTATTAAGTAAGTCGGTGCTACTATTTCCAGCTATGTTAATGAATTTCAATGTAGGGCGTGTGTCACACACCACAATGCACCGTCAACAATCCAAAGTGCCTTAGCCTACGGGATAACATACCTTGCTTACTTTATTATTTCTTCATATACATTGAATTTTTCTCGGCGACTTACTTACCTGAAGCTTTGATATCGAGCATAACTCCCAAATCTGATAAATTATCACAATAATGTAGTACGATATCTACGCTGAAATCTAGGTATTCACCAATGCAGAGAACTTAGCAATTGAGTCTGCTTTATTGAAATTTTATATAAGGATATCTAAGTTTTCCCGGCTTAGATATCCAATAGCAACATAACCTATATAAATAGATTGTTAATTCTATTCTAATTAGTAGTTTTTATTTTTAAATGCTTCTTAGGGCAGTTTATAAATTGGTACTTAAGTAGGATGCCAAAATTAGATAGGAGGTTTAATTAAATTTTGAAAGCATATTAAGGTAGATAAATTTATGTTATAATAGATGCTTTTCTTGCTAATTAGAAAGTAACTAGATAAATATCTATATCTAATTTTTACCCCAAGCTTTTATATTGAGCCTAACTTTTTAAGCTGATGAATTATAAGGGCGATGCTGAAAACCCCTGAGAAAAAGCAACGTATAGCAGTCCTAAATCATTCATGAAAAATTAGATCCCCGACTTCTCAAAGAAGTCGGGGATCTGGACAACGCAAATTTTCACAACTCATTTAGGATTGCTATAGTAGCATATTTCGTACTTCAGGCAGGGGGTTGGGGTTTTTGTATCTCACTCAAGCGAGAAACTCCATACAAACTATGTACAGGTGCGTTACACTCCGTTAACGCACTCTAGTTTCTAAGACAAGCTAGTAACGCTAGACTTTTCTAAACTCGCTACTAATTTCACTCCAAATTCTTCCTCAAATACTCCTTTTTTATAATCTAAGCTCCAAAGTTCTAAAGCACAGTCATCATCAGTTTGAGAAGGGAAAATTAGCAAATTTACCTGCCGAAACTGTGAATAATACTCACATTGGACTTGAGCGATCGCACCAATTTGTCGTCTATCTAATGCCACCGCTAATCTGAGAATTGCACTCAATTGACTGACCATTTGTCGCTGGTGTTTAGTCAGCAAACTCTGGTAATTTTCATGTTTTTTCTTAGGCGGCGATTTGCGATGATAACGCGCTAAATTGGCAATGATTTCAATCTCGGTTTCTGTATAACCAAGCAATTCACCATTGCGAATTAGATAGTATGAGTGCTTGTGGTGAGACGAATGACTGACATAATGACCGCAATTGTGTAATATTGCAGCCGCCCACAACAGTTGTCGTTCATCAGATCCCCAGTGGTGCAGAATACCTTGGGTTTGGTCAAATAAACTCTCGGCAAATTTTGCAACGCGATCGCTATATTCTAAATTGACATGGTATTTATTAGCGAGTTTGAGAACATTCCGTTCCCGAACTGAACTTTGGTAGCGCAGCTTATCTTCAATTAAACCGTGGGTTAGCATCCAGTCTACGATTACGCCTTCCCTCAGAGAACGCTCACAAACTGTGATCGATTCACTACCCAAAAGGGTCATCGCTTCCTGTAATATTACTGCGCCAGCAAGTATAACTTCAGATCGTTTATCTGGCATTCCAGGAATCGCAGCCTTTTCTGAATTACTGAGTTTCCGCAAGCGATTTACCAACTCTCGCAAGTCTTTAAGACTGAACTGATAGCCATTGAGTGTGGAAGGAATGACACCTGACTTTTCTCGCGCATGAATCATCGCCAGGGTTTCAATTGTGCCAGATGTACCTACCAAACGCGGAGACTCGCCAAACTCTAGGTTTGCTAGTATCTCATCCACAGAACGTTCTAACATCCCACGTGCGTATGCTTGTAGATACTGAAACTCAGTGTTGCTGATGGGATCGGTAGTGATTAACTCGCTAGTGAGTCGCACTGCACCGACTTTGGTACTGGTGAGAGTGCGTGCTTGGTGACTATCGCCCAAAACTAACTCTGTGGAACCACCGCCAATATCAACAATCATGTGGGGCTGGTTGTGAAATTCCATCCCCGACAGCACGCCAAGATAGATTCGCCGCGCTTCTTCTTGACCAGAAATCAAGTCAACGCTTAAACCCAACTCCGTTTCTATCTTGTGCAAAAAATCCTTACCATTGGGGGCTTCCCGCACAGCACTAGTTGCCACAGCGATGATTGTTTCAACGTTGATAGTTTTGGCAACTTCTTGGAAACGTCCTAAAGCTGCGATCGCCTTTTTAATGATCTCCGGTTTGAGTTCCCCTGTCGTCAGATCGCGATCGCCAAGTCTCACGGTTTCTTTTTCTCTAGCAATAATGCTGAAAGCTGGTAGTGTAGGGTCAATCTTCACTACTACCATGTGTAAAGAATTTGTTCCCAGGTCAATGGCAGCAATAATCCGGTCTTGCTTAGGTGGTTGAGTTGTAGCACTCTCCCAGCTAGCCGAAACTAAATTCAGCATCTAGTTTTCTCTCTTTATAAGAAATGATGGCAAACGGTGGTATGTCGGGGTAGCTGGCACTGATATTTATTGCAACACACTAGCTCAAACTGAATACTGAGTTTTGAGTAAACTAACAATACCCAGCAATCTTCATTTTTGGCTGAGGGTAATTGAGCTAAGTATATTCACCCTACTGCTTCTAACCTAGTGACTATTTAAAGATATTTAAAGTTGCCACTTGAGGTTATGTTTTTACAAATAACAAATAACGTTATTCTATAGATGTAAAGATGTGTGAACTAGGAAGTAGGGACTGACGAAAAGTTTTCCCAATCCCCAGTACCCAATCCCCAGTAACCAATCCCAGTAACAATTCTATGCTAAGGACGCCAGAACGCCCCCAGGAACCAGTTTGGCTTACAATTATCCGGCTTTTGCGATGGCATAAACCAGAAGGACGGTTAATTTTAATGATTCCTGCCCTTTGGGCTGTATTTTTGGCAGCTTCGGGGAAACCGCCTTTGCCTCTGGTTGGTGTGATTATATTGGGTACTCTGGCCACGAGTGCGACTGGGTGCGTAGTCAATGATTTGTGGGATCGGGATATTGATCCAGAAGTGGAGAGAACACGCGATCGCCCCCTCGCTTCTCGCGCCTTGTCTGTAAAAGTTGGGATTGTAGTTGCGATCGTCTCGCTAGCATGTGCAGCAGTCCTGGCTTTTTATCTTAATCCCTTGAGTTTCTGGTTATGTGTGGCAGCAGTGCCAGTAATTCTGCTTTATCCAGGCGCAAAGCGGGTATTTCCCGTACCGCAACTGGTACTTTCTATTGCTTGGGGTTTTGGCGTGTTGATTAGCTGGAGTGCAGTTACACAAACCATCTCCCAACCAACTTGGTTACTTTGGGGCGCGACTGTACTGTGGACATTGGGATTTGATACAGTTTACGCCATGAGCGACAAGGAAGACGATCGCCGCATTGGTGTTAATTCTAGCGCTCTATTTTTTGGAAATTATGCCCCTGTTGCTATTGGAATTTTCTTTGCTGGCACAATTTTGTTATTGGCTTGGTTAGGCATAGTCATAAATCTGCACTTAGCCTTCTGGATTAGCCTTGCAGTTGCTACTATCGGATGGGTTTGGCAGTCTCTACAATTAACAAAGCAAGACTTACCTAACCGTGTTTATGGTGAGATGTTCCGGCAAAATGTGTGGATTGGTTTTATTTTACTTGCTGGGATGATTGCTGGATCTTTTTAACAAAGACATCTTGCAAAAGTAACTTTTGCAAGATGTTGGGGAAAGGTTAAAGGTTAAAGGGAAAGGGAAAATTCCATCCTTTCCCCTTTCCCCCTGCCCCTTATCCCCAGAGGGGGCCCACCTTCCCCTTTACCCACTTCTGCAAGAAGTCTCAAGTAATGTATAGAATCCCCTTAAAGAAGTATTTATGAGTTTTTGTATGGGTAGATTCTTTGATTGCTTTAGTTCATTACTTCAGTATCTACGTACTTGGGCAGCAATAGGTTTATTCTGTTTGCTTATCACCTGGTCATTTCCTGCACAAGCTACCAGCACCATTGATCCAAAGTTGGAACAGCAAGTGTTACAAATTATCCGAGAACACCCAGATGTAATAATTGAATCTGTTCAAACCTATCAGCAGCAACAACAACAGAAAATCAAACAAGTACGGCAAGCATTTGTACAGGATTTCAAAACGAATCCTCAAATAGTAATTGGTGAGTCTCCCACCACAGGTTCAACTCAATCAAAAACTGTGCTGATAGAATTTTCAGATTTTCAATGTCCCTATTGTGCAGAGGCGCATAAAACCTTGAAAAATTTGTTAGCAAAGTATCCAAATAACCTAAGATTAGTTTACAAGAATTTACCGCTGACTTCAATTCATGCTGAAGCATTGCCAGCTGCGACAGCGGCTTGGGCTGCACATCAACAGGGTAAGTTTTGGGAATATTATGATGCCCTATTTACTAATCAAAAACAACTGGGTGAAGCGTTATATTTAGATATTGCTAAAAACCTGAATCTGGATTTGGGTAAATTTAAACGTGACTTGACTCTTGCCACTCCCGCAATTAATAAAGATATCCAGCTAGCTGAAAAATTGGCTGTTTCCGGCACACCTTTCTTTGTAATTAATAGTCCAACTTTTTCAGGAGTAGTGCAGCTAGCAGACATCAAAAATATATTGGCTGATGCCAAGTAAGATGATGTATCTAACAAATGGATTTACGTTGCTTTGATGATCGCTAGTATCCAGCAATAAGCTTGATAAATTTATACTGTGTGACTATTGTATCTCCATAAGAACTGTTTAGATAAATACCTCTTTATTTAACAATAATGTGCATCTTTAGTTAGAGGTTTAGTGCATCAGTAAACTGTTGTACTTGAAGCAAGTGTAAGGAGTAGCTTATGAGGAGTAACGAAGAGAAATTTTCCTTACTCCTCATGTTCTTAAAGATAGCTTTAGGCAACTTTCGTAAGACGCTCAACCAACTCTTTTCCTTTCTGTTTACCATGTTGATAAACTGCAACTAACTCCACTTCCGTAGCGCTATCTGACGCACAAGAATTTAATTTATGAAAAAATCTCAGTTGGTGTGTTAGCAGTAAGCTTCTAAATTGTTAAATTTTCTGAATCCCTTGTTGATACTGTAAATATTTATTCTGTAATTCCTCTGGAATAGAAACAAGACGATTATTTTGCAAACTGACAAAACCACCCTTCTGACTAGCCACTGCTGCTAACTCATTGTTAGATAAAATTTCAGCTTGCACAGTCCACTTCAAGCGTCCTAAATTACTCAGCCATAAACGTCCAATCACTTGATCCATAATCTTTATCGGACGTTTATATTCAATTTCAGTTCCAGCTAGAATCGGTGTATATCCTTGCTCAATTTGTTGATTGATTTGCCAATGTTCATCTAAAAACTTTAAACGTAAATCCTCTAGCCATCTGATATACACAATATTACTGACGATTCCCATAAAATCAATGTCGTATGTTTTTACAGGAATTGCTAATACTACTTCTAATGGTCTGTGTAAGTTGTTATTTACTAGCATTATTTCTCCCAATTTTTTTAAGCTCGATCGGTCTGTAAAAGCGTAAAATAATTCTATCTTTTAAGAGTTGGTAAATATTAATTGTCTAATAACCAATTGACCATAATAGTTTCAAACTTCTATTTTGTAGTTTAAATTTAACTCGTCACCGGGTAAACCTCTAATTCCCCAGTTATGTTTGGGCGGTTCAAAAATTGTGATTTCAATATCGTACACAGGAATATTCAACTTTTCATTAATATTTTTAATCAGCAGGCGAACCAACTCTTTTTTTGTTTCCACCGAGCGCCCATCAAACATGATAACTTCGATAATCAGATAATTATCTGATCTATCAGATGGATAGTAAAAATCTGATTTATCCAGTGGGAAAAAACGGTGAAATCTTTTTTCAGAGGTAAGCTGTAAAACTTCAATGACAGAGGTATGGATTATATTTGATAGTTCACTTTTAACAAGATTTAATTTATCTGCTAAACCATATACCTTGATTTGTACCATAAATTTAAAGGTGAGTTTCCAAGTACTGATTCAGGTGATTAATTACCCTGTGCATGTGAATAGAATCTCCATAAAGCTTGCTCATCATTATGGCTCCTTCTAATGTTGCAATTATGATGGTAGCGATTTCATCAGCACTCACTTCTGGGCGAATTTCACCCTTTTCAATTCCAGTTTCAATAATTCGACGAATCAGATGCAGCCAAGAGTTCATCGCTTGTTGAGCACGTTCTCGCAACGCCGGATGAGCATCATCACTCTCCACAGCAGTATTCAGCAGTGGACACCCTCCCTTGATAGGTGGATTTTCTGCGAAGCTACTAAATATGCTAATGATTGCTTGCAGGCGTTCTACTGCGTGGCGTTTGCTTCGTAATGCAAATCTAGTATGCTGTTTGATGCGAGCGATCGCAAAATCAAAAGCCTGTAGTGCCAGATCATCTTTGCTTTGGAAGTGATTGTAAATTCCTCCTTTTTGCAATCCAGTAACACGCATGATGTCTGACATCGATGAGCCTGCATAACCCTGTTGGTTAAACAATTCAGCTGCTTGGTGGAGAATTCTGCTTTTTGTTTCTTCGCCTTTGGACATTAGAGCAATTTTTGGAGGGGGGAATTTATTGAATTGAAAATTGCTATAAATAAAATATTACCGACCGAATGGTCTGATTGAAAATAGCATAATATTTGCTTGTAAGTCAATATTTTTTTGCCCTGAGTGATGAACTAGGCATTATTATAAAATCTCCTTTCAGAAGATGGCATACTTTACTGAAGGATATGTTAATTAATTTGGCTGAAAGCTTTACTGTGTATGAGTGGGCGATACTGGATTTGAACCAGTGACCCCATCCGTGTGAAGGATGTGCGCTACCCCTGTGCTAATCGCCCAAGACTATTTATACTATCATAAATTACTATCATTTTCGCTATTTTTCAATATTATGCAAATTAAATAAGGTGTTTCAGACAGAATATCGAGTGCCTAACTCATGACTGGAAGTCACGAGTGTGCGGCTTACAAAAATCAAATATTTAAATCACGTAGAGCCAGACGAATTTGCTCGCATCGTCTGCGGTTGACACCGAGATCCGACTCTCCCACGCGAGATGCCGAGCGCAGATGAATTACTGACTCATCGGGAGGTAAATAAAACTCTACATCATCAACAAATTTGAAGATGCGGCTTTTAGAAAGAGCGTGGATGTAATTATCTGTTTGTTCTACAATTTCTGTACGGGGAACAACGCCGATAACTTTTAGTAAGATTTCTCTGGCTGCACTGCGGTCTACATGATAGGGAATCGGGTCGATGGCGTGTTTGGAATCTGCGTTTTGACTGACAACACAGTTGTCTGAAGCCGGACAAGAACTAAGATGACCATTATCAACTCCCAAGCTAGAAGAAGCCCAAGTAACCCCAGGAAGTATTAAACTACTAATCAAAGTTAAGAGTATTGCAAAAGCAACACTCCGCAAGAATCGTTGCCGGAAAGCTTTTAGCAGGCGGGACATCATAAATTTACTCCTTTTGTTCGGTCATTTCGGGTGAGCGCTGCTAGTTGCGGGTTCGCTCTACACATTATCATCCATCCCGTTACACTCTGAGTTTGGGCAATCCGAATGCACCCGCGCCGAACAGTCCCTTTTGCCATTATTGGTGCCAATAAAGGAATAAAGCTAAAAAGTGACCAATAATTCAGATTTACATTGACTACGAACCCAAAATCATTACTAGGGCTTGCTACTGCATTCCCTGGTGATTCCAGCTTTGACTCAGAAGAATTGGCTGGTATCGGCTTCGTTGTGGCCAATGTTAGAAAGTTTGATGGTTGTAGATGAACATAGGAATAATTCAGCCTTACAGTAACGGGTTTTTAGAAATTGTACCAGAGAGCGATTATTGGCAGATTGCAGCTATACACATCAATGGCCAAGCCTACTGCCCTACTCCTCAGCTTTATCGATCAGAAAAAGTTGCATTAGCAAAAGCTACACAAATTTATGATTGGATAGCTGACCACGAACAGCAAATCAGTGATGAGACTTGCTACTGCTCTGAATTGAAACTCATCCTATGGCAGCAACCAAAAGTATTTTAGTTGACTATAGACCAATACGGTTGGGTTAAGAGTTATTGGTGTAGGTAATTGGTCTTTGAAGACGCGATAAATCGCGTCTCTACATGAGGGTTTTGTTGCTCATTCTGAACTGTATTGGACCATAGTCGAGTCATTTCAAACAATTGCTGGGCATTACTTCCTAAAAAAGCATCAAAAAGTACCTGCTTTCCAGATTCCACTTCTACTAAATAGCGTTGGGCAATTTCATAATAGGCGTAAGTCCAAGGAATCTGAATTTCTGCACCATTATCATCATCTAACACTGTCACCATTGACCTTACTGCTTGAGTTGCAGTTTGCCGCAAACCACAAGTAACATTTCCCTCTATCTCTGCTTTCATTGGTACACCCAGGTTAGCTAAAGCACTGGCGGTAGTATCTATGTCTGGATATTCTGGAGTATTCTGTCCGTTGACGTAGCCTGTAAAGTGGTTGACAGCATATCCGTGCAGCAATACCCAAGCCCCATACTGAGTAACCTGATTCACCTCTTCGATAACAGAACGTTGGGGAGGTTGCCAAGGGCGGATGAAAACTTGCTGAAGTCGTTTGGCGATGGTTTCAATGTTCCCATCTTTTTTGAGAAGATTCAGGGGTGAGGTGAGTTCCTTTGGGATTGAAGATACTGTTTTAGAGATGAGTTGGGCAATATTAGTAGGTAATTCATCGACAATCAACTCACTGATAAACAGTTTGGGCAAGTTAAATTCCTCTTGCTGTGGATGATGATAATGACGGGCGTACAGATGGGTTTGAGCAAAAGTATATTCTCCAGCCGCCACGTAACCCAAGGCTTCTGCAAGTTGCCCAAGGTAGTCAATTCCCAAGTTAACTTGACCTTGTGAACTATCTACTAATAAACGCAAAGACCGAAAGGCGATGTGGTCGTTGGCGACAGTCCCACCCGCAGCAGTAATCATTTGCTGGTAGGTACGGGCATGATTTACCCTGGCGCTGTATTCTTGCCAAAGTAATTTCCATAAATCAAGGGCTATTTTATTTGTCATTTGTCATTTGTCATTTGGTATTTGGTATTTGGTATTTGTCATTTGGTATTTGTCATTTGTTATTTGTTATTTGTTATTTGTCATTTGTCATTAAGCACTGGTTATTTCTCCCTTGTTCTCCCTAATATTTTAAGAACTTAAAATCTCGCTGATAATCTGAAGGGCAATTTGAATTTGGTCGCTGTCGATAATTAGAGGGGGACAGAAACGAATTGCTGCTTTACCGCAACCTAGTAATAATAAACCTCGTAAAAAAGCTTCTTGGATAATGCGATCGCGCAATTTATGATCGAGATTACCCTGTTCATCCAATAAATCTACCGCTACCATCAAACCTTTACCTCGTGGCGGCGATACTCTGGGACATTTTTGATGCAACTCGGTAAGACTAGCTTGTAATAATTCTCCCATCTGGGTAGCGTTAGTCATCAAACCACTTTCTAGCAGTCGCAGTGTGGCAATACCAGCAGCACAAGCTACGGGATTACCGCCAAATGTGGTGGCGTGAGAACCGGGAGGCCAAGTCATTAACTCTGGTCTGGCAAGTATCGCTCCTAATGGCATACCACTGGCGATACCTTTAGCAGTGGTAATGATATCAGGCATCACACCCCAATGCTCGATCGCAAATAGGCGACCAGTCCGCCCCATCCCTGCTTGCACTTCATCCACTACCATCAGAATACTGTGGCGATCGCAAATCTCCCGAATCCGTTGCAAAAAACCATCTTCCGGTACGATATACCCGCCCTCTCCCTGAATTGGCTCAACTACGATCGCCGCGACTTCTTGCGGTGGTAAAATCGTAGTAAATAGCTGTTGTTCCAGGTAATCTAAGCTAGCGTGAGTGCCGTAGGGGATGTGAGTAACCCCAGGAACTAGAGGCCCAAAGTTAGCTCGCTGCACTGCTTTGGAACCAGTGAGAGACATTGCTCCATAAGTGCGTCCGTGAAATGCACCTAAGAATGCCACGATTAGCGATCGCTTGGTGTAATATCTAGCTAGTTTAATCGCTCCTTCGTTGGATTCTGCCCCGGAATTGGTGAAAAATACTTTTGCAGGGAATGCACTCTTACTCTGTGACTGGGGAAAGGGAGCGCGGATTGCCAATTGTTCCGCTAGTTCCACCATCGGCTCATAATAAAAATCTGTCCCTGACATGTGCAGCAGACGCGCCGACTGTTCTTGAATTGCCTTCACCACTTCCGGATGGGCGTGTCCGGTGGCGGTAACGGCAATACCTGCGGTCATATCCAGAAATACATTGCCATCCACATCTTCCACCATACAGCCCTGACCGCGAGATACAACTAACGGGTAATCGCGGGTATAAGAAGGGGAAGTTACCGCGCGATCGCGTTGTACAATTGCTTGAGCGCGAGGCCCAGGTAAAGAAGTTATTAAATGGGGTATACGAGGTAAATTTAAGTTAATAGGTATACTTAACATTATTTTTTCTATTTTTTTAAAGATTACTGATGATTAAACGCTAAAGGTTGATTGGTTGCAGTAGCATTTGATGCCATTGGTGTAGAAATTACGCATTTACCGAAAAAGCTTCATACTAAAGATTTTCGTATTTTGTAAGACTTTGCCCGTTTTTATAACACAACTTTTGCGATCGCGTCATATTATATTTTTTGAAGCAAGCATAAGAGCTTCACTATTAGATGTCAGGCTGCAAGCTACAGAACATTTACGGAAGAAAGTGTATTAAATCCACAGAGAATTACTTTATGCAAAAATTAATAAAAGTCTCTGAGATAATTAACCAATGACTTGGGTATCTGGACAAAAGTTACACCGCGATCAGTAGGAAATTAAACAAGATTTAAGACAGGGTAACTTTGCTATCACTTAACTTGCAGAGGATCGGCATGGCAAGAATGTTGTAATTAAAACATTGGATTCCAATTTACTTAATCCATTAAGTGACGAAGACCGCGATCGCTTTCTCAAGGTAGACGAGGTTTAGGCTAGACTTACGCAAAAGTTAGCTTTTAAGTCGCATTAGCTGCTTTTGCAACTCCAATAGTTGGTTTTCAAGTCACATTAGCTGCTTTTGCGACTCCAATAGTTAGTTTTCAAGTCGCATTGCGGGTTCTAGCTTTTCGTTACCTGTCACTGTTTAAATAGGCAAGGCACTAAGGCGCACGCTTGGCAAACACAAAAAGCCGAAATCAATATTTCAACATTAGATAATATATAAATGTAATAACAAAATCATACCCAGTTTTTCAACCTTGTAAACACAGGGCCAATAATGACTACTAAGGAACAAATTAATCAAGAACTAGAAAAATTACCTGAACCCTTATTACAGGAAATTTTAGATTTTGTGCGATTTTTGCAAGCCAAACATCAAACAAACAGCATATCTTCAGATAGCCAATCTGCTCAGATGCTTACAACAGAGCATACCTTAACAGGTTCTACTGCTGAAGATTTATTAGAATTTGTGGGCAGTTGGGAAGGTTCAGATATTAGAGAATGCCTGCAACTAGTTCATGACAGTCGGATACCTCTAGAATTTTAATTATGTATCTCTTGGATACTAATCACTGTTCCTTCTTGATGGAAGGTGTGCCTAGCGTTGTAAATCACTTGCGATCGCTTGGTCAGGTACAATTAGCAACCAGTGTTATTGTTGCTGGTGAGTTGCACTTTATGGCACAAAACTCACATCAAAAAGCTGCTAATTTAATAAAAATTAATGCATTTCTCAAACGAATTAACCTATACGGGATCGATAAAGAAACAACAGAAATCTACGGCAATACTGCTCGGTTAAGGATTTTTAACTCGGAATTTGGTTTAGGGAAAAGGTTAAAGGGTAAAGGTTAAAGGTTTTTTCTTTCCCCTTTCCCCCGCCCCTTATCCCCAGAGGGGGCCCCACCTTCCCCTTTTCCCCTTAACCGACAAGTATTGAAATCTACGGTGACTTTAAATCAGAAATTATCAAACAATTCGGCCCAAAAGAAAAAAATAAACGTAAAACAACCAAACTAAATACCATAGGCATTAGTGAAAATGACCTCTGGATAGCTGCTACAGTTTTACGTCATTCATTGACTCTTGTTTCATCTGATAGCGACTTTGAGCGAATGCGACAAGTAAGAGAAATTTCTTGGGAAAGTTGGGTGTAAATTAAACAGGGTAAAAAAACAGCTAATTTACACCTACTCAATTAATTCAAAAACTTCTCCACACATCTCACAAATATTTCCACACCCATTCCCAACGCCGTACTTGTAGAAAATATTCCCCATTTCCCATTCCCTATTCCCACTACCGGAACCACCAACTTCCCCTATTGTTGTAAAACTGAAACCGTCCAAAGCCAAGAAATTGACCATGAGATTTTTCACCCACAGGAAATGCTGTGACACCCAATAAGTAGACACCAGAAAAGCTGGGATTACTCACAGGGCGGAGGGCGATTGTAATTGTCTGTCCCGGAATCACAGGTGGGTCAAAGTTTACAATAACCGTGCGTGTCTTGCGCTCGTTTGTGACTGAACCTAGTTGCAGTTGGGTTTCTTTGCGATTGCGTGTTCCGACAAATGCGCGGGTATCATTAAGGTCATAGCGGATATTTTCTGCTCCCTCTTTCTGAGTAATCGTTACCTTTTGGAGGGATTCTCCAGCATTCTCCGGCACATTGATGGTGAAATAGTAAGTTGCGCCCCAAACGTTCACATCTTTGTAAGTAGTTGTCGCATCAACAAGTTTCGGCGGTTGGACAAAATAGACTATGCCATCTCTAAGTTGCACAGCTTGAGTCACCGGAACCGAAACTGCTCCAATGCCTATTGCTAACGAGAGTGTTATCTTAAACAAAGTTGCAACGCGCATCATTTAGATATAAAAAACGCACTCATTCCAATTCTAGTTCTTTAGGAATAAGTGACTTGGGAATAATAGAAGCTTGTTTTTCCCCAAGCGAAGATTTTGTGTACCACCAAGCCCAAGCAATTAAAACAGCTTGGAAGGGAAGTCTAACTACGTGTACCCAAGGTGAGTTTGGTATATGTTCTAGCTGAATATGATTAACCGCCATGTTGATATTGGCTGGGAAAACCGCAATAAAAAGAGCAATAAGTCCCCAAGCAGCAGCTTGACTTACAGGCGGAACTAATAACCCAATACCACCCAAAATTTCATAAAAGCCACTGAGATAAACTAATCCTAAAGGATAAGGAAGTTGCGGTGGCATAATTTTGACGTATGGTTCTGGAATCACAAAATGTGTCACTCCAACCACAATGATGGATATGGCAAGGACAACACGTAAGATTTCTTTATACTTCTTCATAGCTTTTGCCTCATTGTATTAGGAATCTGGTTTGATTCGGAGAACTTAATTGTGTAGGGAGGGAACCGCGTAGTTTTGGCTCTTTGGGATCTAAGGCAAGACTGATTACGGAGTCATTATCTAGACAAGCTGACGCTGGTTTTAAATTTACCAAATGCTGGCGATAGCTGCGCCAACGACAACGCGCTATCTTGAAAAATGAACTTTCAAGTATGCGAAACTGATGAAAGGCAAGCAAGTTTTACTCACAGGCGGTACTGGTGGACTAGGTTTAGGTGTGATACCAGTGATTCTCGCTCAAGGTGCAGAGGTGACAATTCCTTATCGGAATATCAAAGATGTTGAACGCCTCAAGGGCATTCTTTCACCTACTGATTTTGCCAGACTTTCCTTTGTCCCCTCTAATCTAGAGGAAGAAGCTTCGGTAGAAAATCTCATCAACCACATAGGACGGGTGGATGTGTTAATTCATTTGGTGGGTGGCTTTTCAATGGGGAAAACCCATGAATATAGTTTTTCCAGTTGGAAACACGAATTAGATATCAACTTGAATACTACTTTCTTGACTTGCAAATATAGCCTGAAAAAAATGTTGGAACACGGTTATGGACGTATTGTCACAGTAGGTTCTAAAGCAGCTGTGGAGCCTGCTGGGCAATTTGCAGCATATTCCGCTGCTAAAGCTGGTGTGGTAGCTTTGACACAAGCGATCGCAGATGAAACTAAAGGTACTAATATCACCGCTAATGTCGTCCTTCCCAGCGTCATTGATACTCCCAACAACCGTAAAGCAATGGGTGCAGAAAATGCTGACAAATGGGTTAAACCTGAATCTTTAGCGCAAATAATTTGCTTTTTAGGTTCAGAAGCAGCTAAAGATATTCGAGGTGCAGCAATTCCTGTCTACGGCAATATTTAGGGCTTGCTGAAAAAGTCTGATGGCTGGGGTAGGCAATAGGGAATAGGCAACAGGCAATAGTTTCATCCTGATTTTTGGTGTTTTTTTGTGACCTAATCCATGAGAAATGCAAGATTTTTCAGCCTGATACCCCAATTTACTTGCACCTGTTTCTACAAAAATAGCCCCAAAGCATTGAGAAATCAACGTTTTATCATTATTCAGCAGACCCTATCTTAGATAGAAAATGTTACCGACAGGCTTGTTTTAAAGCAAAAGTTAGC
Organism: Nostoc sp. UIC 10890; assembly: GCF_054786515.1. Lineage (NCBI taxonomy): Bacteria > Bacillati > Cyanobacteriota > Cyanophyceae > Nostocales > Nostocaceae > Nostoc > Nostoc sp. UIC 10890. The sequence goes on along the minus strand of NZ_JBSGKF010000001.1, from coordinate 6,204,846 downwards.
AAGGCAAAGAGAAGATGACAACTTATTTGTTGATTGGAAAAAAGGGATGAAAGGGGAGTGGGAAGTGGTGCATATTAAAATTCCCTACTCCCTACTCCCTATTCCCCTAATGAGAATTTGGAATCAGCCGACCACAGGGATAAGTCGCTGTTTGCTGTGAAGCACTTTCAGCAACTGCTGCTGGAACTTGATCTGATGGTTGAGTTTTGGCTGCTAGATAGTCTTTTTGCAGTTTCGCTAAAATGGCTTCTCGCCTGTCGTAGACACGCTTCAGGGGACGAGGTTGGCATTTATTTAACACATACGCTGTCACCAGTGGTAGAGCGATCGTGCTATCGGTATAACAAACGATTGTGTTAGGTAACTCATCTGGGTCAATTTTACCCCAACTGACAGCTTCCGATGGGGTTGCTCCAGATAAACCGCCTGTATCTGGACGCGCATCGGTGAATTGTATAAAGTAATCGTGTCCTCGTTCTTCTAATCCTAAGACCTCATGAAGTTGCGGTTGAGTTTGTAGCAAAAAGTTCTTAGGGCTACCGCCACCGAGAATTACAGCCGCACTTTTACCTCCTGATTCACGGGCATTATATGCGATCGCTGCTGTCTCATTCACGTCAATTGATGGATCGATCACCAACTGCGAACCTTCCAATGCTAAAGCCGCCACGTTCATCCCAATGGAACTATCTCCTGGAGAAGACGTATAAATAGGCACGCCATATTCATAAGCTGTAGCTAACAAGCAAGAATTCTGCACACCCAATTGCTTTTCTACTTCTCGGACATATTTACCTAGTAAATGGTGAAACTCAGCCGTTCCCATCCGCTTCTGAAACGCTTCTCCTTGCAGAATTTTGCGGATGAACGCATCAGTTTCTAGCAGCACATCGTAACCAAAGATAATGTCATAAATGCGGATCGTGCCTTCTTGACGCAGTTTCACATCATCCAAAAACGGATTACCAGCAAAGAGTTCAAAACCCAATCCGTAGTGCATATCGTGGTAAAGATTTGCACCAGTACTAATCATCCAGTCAATAAAGCCGTTGCGAATTAAGGGTGCAAGTGCTGAAACCCCGAATCCAGCTGGCGTCATCGCACCGGAAAGACTAACTCCCACCGTGACGCCTTCCGTTAGCACATCACGACTCAGTAGTTGGCAGATTTCCCGCAACCGCGCTGAGTTGTAAGCGGTGAAGTATTGATCAATCAAATCCACCACATTGATATCATTTGATATAGGTGTGGGTGCGATTTTTTGACCCAGATGTTTAGACATTTTGGCACTCCCGAACAGTAAACACGCCCGAATCTAATGTTATCTAGCTTTCAGCCAAAGTGACAGCAATACTTTTTGATCACTAACTTGAAAAAGCAAGTGGGGAGTATGAGAATAAACCTTTTTCAGCCCTTTTGGGATTTTTCTATAACTAGCTATTTCACAGGCACATTAGTCACATTGCTGCGAAATTGCACCATAGCTTCACTAGCACCAAAATGTTCTGCAATTTGAGGTAATAGCATCTTGCGTTGTGTCGCCCACAGTAGACCACGTTTGGGAATTTGAAGGCATCCCCATAGTAGTTCGCCAAGTGAACTTGGCGGGGTAAAGGGTAAGGGGGAAGGGGGAAAGGGTTTAAATCTCTTACCCTTTTCCCTTTCCCCTTTCCCCAGTCCTCACAAGCGCATTTTTGGGTTGGCAGACTACTAGATAAGTTGCTTCATCTTCGTTGTTTTGTTTACGTTTTGGTATTCCAGTGACAGGATCAAAGCTTACAGACTTATGATTCAGCAAGACATGAGCTATTTCATGCATCAAATTTGATTCACGCCGTGTAGGTGCATGACGTGGGTTGTATACAATCCAGAGTGGGCGATCGCTTATAATCGCTCCTGACCACTCATCGCTAGCAAGTAGCAGTGTTACTTGCTCTGGCTCTAAATTTGGAACCTGATCGGGTGTAAAAAGTCTTGCTCGTAACTTGGTTGCAAGAATATCTGCGGGTAAAGGTTCAAACGATCGCACTCGAAGTAAGCTTCGTTGTTCAGTTGCGATCGCTTCACAGCGTTGCCTAAATTCCGGCGATAGACTTTGAATTAATGGCATATATTTAGGGATCTTGCTTCAATTCGCCATTATTTTGAGACAGATCGCGATACGCTGCTTTGACTAAGGATGCTAGAGCATTAGCGATCGCTGGATCAAGATTTTTGTCAGCGCGTAGTTGAATAGCGATCGCTTCAGGCGTATCCAGTTGCTCCTCGTCTGAGGTTTTAAACAACTCCGCAGGCGGCACTTCTAGCCAGTTACAAAGTGCCAGAAAAGTTTCCATATCCGGCATTTTGCCACTCTCTACTCGTGAAAGAGTAGATGGACTAACATTACCAATCTCCGCCGATGTTTCCCGTAGTCCTCTGCTGCCCCGTTTTTTGCGGACTAGGCTTGCTAACCTTTCTATATCTAGTTGACACTTTTGAAGCAGAAATACCAACAGATTATGTAGACTAAAAACACGACTTTCCTTGACCACCGGACTACACCAATTCTTTAAGTTCAGGAGACTAGAGATGGCGTTATTTCTCCCACTTCCCTGAATAATTACGACTTTTTATCATTATTAATAGCGATGAAGGTCTTGATTAATTAGCAAACTGCTGCTGTTTTAAAGGTATGATAATGACAAATGTTGTACCCTGATATGGAGATGAAATACATTCAAGGGTTCCATAATGATTTTTAGTCACAATTTGATAACTAATTGACATACCCATTCCTGTACCTTTACCAATTGGTTTTGTAGTAAAGAAGGGGTCAAAAATACGTTGTTTTATTTTTTCTGGTATACCTAGACCATTGTCGGAAATCTTAATTGCAATCTGATTGTGATTAATTATTTCTGTGCGAATCTTAATCACGCTAGGAAATTGTCGGATTTGCTGTTGAGTGTGTTGCTCATATCGTTCTTCTAAGGCATCAATAGCATTAGTTAAAATATTCATGAACACTTGATTGAGTTGACCTGCATAACACTCAATTAGAGGTAAATTTCCATATTCCTTAACAATTTCAATCCCTAGACAATTAGGTTTTGTTTTGAGGCGATTTTCTAAAATTAATAATGTACTATCAATTCCTTCATGAATATCAACTGCTTTATATTCAGCTTCATCTAGGCGAGAAAAATTTCGTAGAGAAAGGACAATTTGCCGAATACGCTCTGCTCCTATTTTCATTGAAGATAGAAGCTTCAGTAAATCTGTCATCAAAAAATCTAGGTCGATAGCCGCAATTTGTGATTGAATAACAGGCACAGGATAAGGATAGTATTCTTGATATAAGTTAATCAAATTTAGTAAGTTTTGAATGTAATCATGAGCAGGTGCAATATTGCCATAAATGAAGTTAACTGGATTATTGATTTCGTGAGCAACACCCGCTACTAGTTGTCCCAAAGAAGACATTTTTTCACTTTGGAGCATTTGGGTCTGAGTGCGTTGTAATTCAAAGAGTGCTAACTCTAGTTGTTGAGTTTGTTGTCTGAGCTGCATTTCTGATTGTCGTAGTGCTTCTTCGGCAATTTTGCGATTGTCTGATTCAATTACCAGTCGCACGAAGTCAGTAATTGAGCCAATAAAACTTTCTTCTTCTAGTGTCCACTGACGCTGAGTTGCCAAATGTTCACAACAAACTACACCAATCACCTGCCCTTTAGACCAAATCCTGGCATCAAGCATCGAAGTAATTCCCAGTGGGGTCGTATAAGTTGCAGAAAACTCCCAAGTACGAGGATCATTATGAACATCAGAAACTGCAATTACTTGTTCTTCCTTTAAAGCTTGAAAATACCTGGGGAAGTCGCAGAAAGATAATTCAAAACCATGACTGTGACAATTATTCTCACGTTTATATAAATCAATACATTGAATCCCTAGACCTTTTTCTGTGTATAACCAAACACTTACACGTTCGACATCAAGACCTAAACTAGCCACTTCCGTTACATATTGGATGGCAATTTGAAAATCGTCATGTTGTAGTTTTTCACTTTGCACAAGTTGCTGTAGAGCATTGCTATGTCTGCGAAAGCGTTTCTCTGTTTCTTGGCGTTCATGAATTTCCTGTTCCAACTTATTCACTGTCTGACATAGTAAAGCGGTTTCAATTTTATTTTTGGAACCAACAAACCGAATTGAACCCACTAAAAATGAATTACCAACTTCATCAGAAAATAAGCTTTTTTTCGTAGAAATTATCTGAGTTTCACCTTGGTAATCTGTGATTAATTGCTCATGTTCATCACTCAAGCCTGTGGTGAATATTTGTTCATCTCTCTCCCAAAAAAGATCGGCTTCTGTTTTGCAGAAGAAATCATAATCGGATTTACCAATTAGTTCTGCACGTTCATATCCCATGAACTGGCACAAGGCATCATTGACAAACATCCAACTGTGTTGCCTGTCTTTGACAAATATCGGATCTGTAATGCTGTTAAAAAGACTCCACAGAAAAGCCTGAGAAGATTGTTGCGGAACAATGTCGAAAAATACCATCTTGCTTAATCCTGCAAGGTACTGACTTTCTTCTAAGCTACTCATCCCAAATCAGGGATGAGTAGCTCAGAAGATTGCCTAAGTTCTTCCTTAGTATGCCCAAAATGCCATTTAACTACACTACTAGTCTGCCCCGCCAAAATTGATTGCTGGATAGGACAATACGCTTGGGTTAAGGGCGGCTGGCAAAAATTTTGGGTTTTCGAGACGCGATAAATCGCCGTCTCTACAAGTGTTTTGGTCTTATCTGAACTGTATTGTCCTATAGGACTCATATTTGATTTCTGAAAAAACTCAGTACAACTAAGAAGCCTTCTTTCCTATTGCCTATTGCCTATTGCCTGCCTATCGCGCTTGCGCTGCGCGAACGCGCACCACGCAAATCAGTTCAGAAATCAAAGCGGATTCCTATATCTTACTCAATAATGAAATGACTAGCGTTTAAATTTGATGCCATAATTCCAGTTAACAAAGCAAAATTAACGTTACCAGAAGTAACCTTAATCAAGGTATCATTGCCGCTTTGAGTAATAGACAAACCTGAGTAGGTTAAACCACCTGATAAAGAAATCAAATCTTCATTAATGTTGAAATCTTTGATTGTATCTCTACCTTCACCTTTGACAATTACAAAGATATCATTACCTGCACCACCTGTGAGATTATCAGTACCAAAACCGCCATAAATGCGATCGTTTCCTAGCCCGCCAACAATCACATCATTACTAGCAAAACCAAAAATAAGATCGTCTGAGCTAGTTCCCTGCAACGGGTTATCAATATTAGATGTACCAGTGATAATGCTATTAATTTGGTTGCCACTTTTAATGTTAACGACATCAATATCATCAGGATTGATAATGTTGTTATATTTGGTATCACTACTAACTGCTTTGGCAGTAATAATTTGGTAAATAGTGTTGTCATCTGCAACACCATCATCAACACCTGTAACCGTGATGATTTGGGGCGTATTCCAGTTAGCTGCGGTAAAGGTAACGCTAGAGACTGAAACAGTACCTTCATTCACATTGGAACTACTAAAACTTAAGGTGACATCAGCAGTGGGTTGGGTATCAAGTTGAATACTGAAGTTAGCTGTGCCACCAGTTTCGGTAGTTACAAGTGCAGTGGCAGGAGAGATAGTAATACCCGCTTTGTCGTCGTCAGTAATCGTACCAATACCTTGGTTATCAGCAATGGTGGCATTGGTGGGGTTTGTGAGATTGATGAAAAAGCGCTCACTGGATTCGGCAATAAAATCATCGAGAATCGGCACTGTGATTGTTTGAGTGGTAACTCCAGGGTTGAAAGTGAGGGTTCCTGTGAGTGGGGTGTAATCAATGCCAGCGATCGCAGTATCATTACTAGTGTTGTAATCAACTGTGATTATGTCAATGCTGGCATTGGAGAGTTTGACGCTAAAAACAAGACTCCCACTGTCTTCACTATCGCTTTTATTTGCAACGAAGGAGATAGCGGGCGGGGCGTCATCGTTAACTATGGTAACTGTAGCTGGGTCGGTAACAGGAGTTAACTGGTTCGGGTGACTCAGCGTCAGATTAATGGTTTCATTAACTTCAGTGACCTTTTCACCCAGAACATTAAATGTAATAGCCTTTGTTGTTTCCCCAGCAGCAAAGATTACAACTCCAGATACAGCACTTGTTACACCTGCAACCTTAATGGTGTTGTAATCACTGCCAAAAGTTGCCGTGCCATCCAAGGCATAATTTATGGTACTGGCAACGGCAGTATTGCCACTGCGAGTCACTGTGAAAGTAACAGTTTGGCTACCACTATTACCTTCAGTTACAGTTGGTGCAGTAGTTGAAATGGCGTAATTAAGATTTGCAGGAGGAACAAAATTAGTGCCTCCAATGTGATTTAATGGTTGACTAGCAAAGTTTCCAGGTGAAGTGTTAGTAGCATTACCTAATGAAAAATTTGGCGCTGTGCCAGCGATCAAACTTGCTACCCAATCCGAGGCTGTTGAACCTGTAGTGTCACCTGAACGTCCTACATATCCAGTAATAAATGAGGTGTCAACAACTGCGGCATTCGTTGGAACTGAACCGACAGAACCTTTTCTAAATACAATCGAGCCGTATGCTTTGTCTGTAGTTCCCCCATCTAAAACCGAAACTGAATCCAGCACAGTCCAATTTGAGTAAGTAGCACCATCAGCAATACCATTGTTATCCGAGTCAATATCATTGCTAAGGTTTGGTGCAGTAGTAGTTTGAATCAAAAAGAAATTAACAGACCCATTTTCGGTGTCATTTGCATTCGCCTGACCAATGTGACCGAGTGAACTTGAGGCCCCACTTCCCCATCCGGCTCCAGTTCCAGTATTAGTTACTACATTTGCATTGGGGTTAACTGCATAACTATTGCCTTTTTGCAAAAGAACTAGCAACCCATTGCTACCAAACTGCTTACCAGACAAATCAAAAATATCTTGAACATTGCCAGGGTTAGTAGCGGAATCACCCTCAATTCCAACGAAATAAGTTCCAGGTGCTAGAATTGCACCGGGAGTACCACGCAGTTCGATATATTCTTTCGAGGTATCTGTACTTAGAGGATCAAACAGAATTTCGTTGATAAGTATCGGTTGGGGGGGAACAGGTTCATAAGTTTCATCCTCAGCGTTTACCAGCGAAACGTTTTTAGATTCGCTGTTTGCCACTGCCAAGTCAGATTTACCATCCTTGTTGAAATCGCCTACTGTAACAGAATAGGGTTTTGTCCCCACGACAAAGTTCGTGGCAATTCCAAACCCACCATTGCCATCTCCCAGCAGCACTGAAACCGTGTCTGAGCCTGCATTTGCCACTGCTAGGTCAGAGTTACCGTCATTATCAAAGTCAATCACTGTAACGGATGCGGGATTTAACCCCACATCAAAGTTAGTAGCAATTCCAAAGCTGCCAGCGCCATTACCTAACAATATTGAGACATTATTAGAGTCATAATTCGCCACCGCCAGATCCAATTTGTTGTCTTTATTGAAATCGCCGACAACAACAGAATTAGGATTTGTTCCCACATCAAATTGAGTGGCTGAGTTAAAAGTGCCATCACCGTTACCCAAAAGAATCGAGACGTTGTTGAAGTAAGAACTCGTCACAGCTAGGTCAGATTTTCCATCCCCGTTGAAGTCGCTTACTGTGACGAAACTAGAACGGCTAGGAACTTTAAAGTTTTTAGCAGTTCCAAAGCCGCCTGCACCATTTCCCAACAACACTGAAATATTTTGGGAGGCGTTGTTTACCGTTACTATGTCAGATTTTCCATCTTTGTTGAAGTCACCCACTGCAATAGATATGGGTGCCGAAGCTGACTCCAAAGCAAAATTCACAGCAGTTTGAAAGCTACCATCGCCCTTGCCAAGCAACAGCGAAATGTTATTTGAGATACTGTTTGCCGTTACCAAATCCAATTTCCCATCTTTGTTGAAGTCGGCTACAGCAACAGAAGAAGGACTTAAGCCATTGAACCCCACCGTACTAAAGTTGCTAGCAGACTTAAAAGTGCCATCACCATTTCCCAAAAGTACCGAAACGGTTTGAGAGGACTTGTTTGCCGTTACCAAATCTGTTTTTCCATCTTTGTCAAAGTCGCCAACAACTATGGAATAAGGTCTTAATCCTACATCATAAGTATTATGTATAATAGAGACAGTAGCAATTTCAGCATTAATACTGTAAGCACTTGTACCTCCACCAACGCCGGGATCTACATTAGTAGTGCCGCTAATGTTGCCATCTGAGGTATCCCAAGCGCGAAAAGCGAATTCTGCTGTGCCCTTGTAGCCAAGGTTGGGGACAAAACGAATTTTTGCTGTATCTCTGAGCAATGTCGCAGAAGTATCGGACACAGCGAAATTAATCCAGTTGCCGCCGTCATTTATGGAGTATTGCCAAGTACCGTTGGTATTATCTACACCAATGACAGCAATTCCTTCTACTGCACCTGTGTCAGGATCGGTAATGGGGTTGCCACCTGCACCTCTAGAAAGGATCACGGAAATTAAAGTGCCGGAGTTATTGGTATCCGTTACGTTTTGGGCAATGGCAGCCAGTGTGGGATTACCGGTGTTGTTCAGTGTGGGTGCTGTGTTGGAGGCTAAAATTGAGCTGTAAGCCTTGGTTACTTCCGGTGTCAAGGCTAAATCTGACTCAATGGAGCCAATCTTCACTTCTAAATCCCAGTCACCCCCCAACTCGGCATTACCTGTGATGTCATCAGAGGCAGCCACATCTGCGCCTGTGATTTGGCTCAAAAGCTGCACAAAAACTCGATCAAAAGATGCCACGTTGCAACCGTAAAGCAGAATGTCGGCATCCTCAGTTAAATAATTTCTCCACTGCTGCAATTGATTGGTGTAGGAGTTCAAATTGTTGACATTGAGTAAGGTTGCCCCTAATTGCAAACTTCCGCCACTGCCGTGGGAGATAATTTGAACTGATTGGTATTTGCCACCCTGCAAAGCTTGAGTGATTTGTTCTACCCCATCCCTAGCGGAGTCAAGGATTACTACACTAGTGCCTGGTTGGATGCCAGCAATCAAGCTTTCGTAGTTGATAACTGCTTGATCAATAAAAATAATATTTTGATTTGACATTTGTAATTCCTCAGTAAAATTAATTTGCGTTTTAGAAGTTTTATTTTCTGACAGTTGCACTCTGATTGTTAGATCAGCCTTGAAAATACGGAGTAGGGAGTAGATATCAGTCATACAGCGCTGAATATCCGCTTCCATAGCTAAACTGAATCGGTAGTTATAACGTTTGTTTTGAGATCAAAAAGTAATATGATAAGTAAGTACAAAATTACGCTAAAAATACTATATTTTCTACTGTATTATTACTGCGATCGCTCAAATATCTTGAAAATTAAATTTTAGTGTTTATTTATCAACTTAAATACTTTTAATTTGCATATCTAAATTAATCAATGTCTTGTCGGCTAAACTTTCTAGCAGTAAAATCCCTAGAGTTAAAATTTTTAAAATTTAATGATGTAATTTTATTAATATAAAAATTTGATAAAGCCAATTGAGATAAATCAATTGGCTAAGTTGCTCTATTAGAGTGTTACTGTACTAGTAAGTAATGAAGTTGCTAGCGTTTAAACTTGATGCCGTAATTCCATTTAACAGAGCAAGACTTTCGTTATTGGCAGTAACCTTAATTAAGGTATCGTTGCCGCTTTGAGTAATAGACAAACCTGAGTAGAGTAAACCACCTGATAAAGCAATCAAATCTTCACTAATGTTGAAGTCTTTGATAGTATCTCTACCTTCGCCTTTAGCAAGGACAAAGATATCATTACCTGCCCCTCCTGTAAGATTATCAGCACCCAAACCGCCGTAAAGTTGATCGTTTCCTTCTCCACCAACAATTACATCATTACCAGCAAAGCCAAAAATCAGATCGTCTGAGCTAGTTCCCTGCAACTGGTTATCAGCTTTGGACGTACCAGTGATAATACTATTAACTTGGTTGCCACTTTTAATGTTAACGACATCAATATCGATAGGGTTGAGATTGTTATAATTGGCATCACTACTAACTGTTGCGCTAGTAATGATTTGGTAAGCAATGTTGTCATCTGCAACACCATCATCAATACCTGTAACGGTGATGATTTGGGGCGTATTCCAGTTAGCTGCGGTAAATGTAACGCTAGAAACTGAAACAGTACCTTCACTCACCTTGGAACTACTCAAATTGAAGGTGACATCAGCAGTGGGTTGGGTATTGAGTTGGATACTGAAACTAGCTGTATCACCAGCTTCGGTAGTTATGAGTCCATTGGTGGCAGAGATGCTAAAACCTGCCGTATCGTCGTTAGTAATCTTACCAAGAGCTTGGTTATCGCTAATACTGGCATTGGTGGGGTTGGTGAGATTAACAAAAAACTGCTCAGTTGATTCGTCAATGAAATCGTTGAGAATTGGTATGGTGATTGTTTGAGAGATAACTCCAGGGTTGAAAATGATGGTTCCTGTGAGTGGGGTGTAATCAATGCCAGCGATCGCAGTATCATTACTAGTGTTGTAATCAACTGTGATTACGTCATTGCTGGCATTAGACAGTTTAACGGTAAAAACAAGATTGCCACTATCTTCCTTGCCACTTTTATCTGCGATGGAAATGGTGGGTTGGGTGTCATCATTAACTATAGTGATTGTAGCTGGTGCGATCGCAACTGTTTGGTTAGGGTAACTCAGGTTAAGATTAATGGTTTCGTCAGCCTCAGTAACCTTATCGCCTACAACGTTTAATGTGATAGCCTTTGTTGTTTCCCCGGCGGCGAATTTTATAATCCCAGATGAACTACCTGTGACACCTGCAACTTTAATACTGTTGTAATCACTGCTAAAAGTTGCCGTGCCATTCAGAGCATAATTTACGCTAGTAGCAACGCCAGTATCACCACTACGAGTAACAGTGAAAGTCACCGTTTTGCTACCACTATTACCTTCAGTCACAGTTTGACTAGCAGGTGAAATGGCGTAATTTACATTAGCCGTAGGAGCAAAATTAGTATCCCCAATGTGATTTAACGCTTGACTGGCAAAGCTTCCAGGTGATGTGTTAGCAACAGTACCTAATGTCAAATTCGGCGCTGTGCCAGTAACTACACTTGCTACCCAATCCGAGGCTGCTGAACCTGTGGTATCACCTGAACGCCCTACATATCCTGCTATAAATGAGGTGTTAACAATTGTCGCACCACTTGGAACTGAACCAGCAGAATTTCTTCTAAATACAATCGAGCCGTAGGCTTTATCTGTAGTTCCCCCATCTAAAGCTGAAACTGAATCTAGCACAGTCCAATTTGAGTACACAGTACCATCAGCAATACCATCGTTATTTGAGTCAATATCATTGCTTAAGGTAGGTGCAATATTAGTTTGAATCAGAAAAAAGCTAACAGACCCACTTTCTATATCGGTTGTTCCACCAGTGTGACCGATTGAACTTGAGGTTCCGTTCCCCCATCCGGCTCCACTTCCAGTATTAGTTATTACATTTGCACCAGGCTTGGCTACATAAGTACTGCCTTTTTGCAGAAGAACCAGCAACCCATTAGTACCAAACTGCTTACCAGACAAATCAAAAATATCTTGAACATTACCAGGATTAGTACCAGAATCACCCTCAATGCCAACTAAATAAGTTCCAGCTGCTAGAGTCGCAGCGAAAGTGCCACGCAGTTCGATATATTCTTTCGGGTTATCTGTACTTGGGGGGTCAAACAGAATTTCGTTGATGAGTGTCGGTTTAGAGAAATCATCATTAATGATGTCTACTTGAACTGAACTGGTGGTAATTGTGGAACTTGCTGGCGCAGTTGTGAGATTAGGATTACTTAGAGTAACAATAATGTTTTCATCAAGTTCAACTGTATAGTCACCCAAAACATCGAGTGTAATTGTCTTTGTTGTTTCCCCAACTCCAAAGTTTAAAGTCCCCGATGAAGCAGTTCCTCCATTTGTAACTTGAATATTGTTATAGTCACTCTCTAAAATTGCTGTACCACTCAAGGCATAATCTACCGTACTCGCCACGCCAATACCACCACTGCGGGTGATGGTAAAGGTAGCAGATTGAGTACCGCTATTACCTTCAGTTAAAGGTGGGGTGGTGGTGGAAATTGCGTATTCAATGGAATCGTTAGCAGCAATATTCAGAGTAGTTTCAGTGATTGTCCCTGGAATAGCCCCCGTCAGTGTGCCGAAATTGAGTACAACCGTTTCGGCATTTTCAGGTAAATCGTCTGGTTGAATGCTAAAAGTTACTAGTTGGGTTAAATTTGAACCTGCTGCCCCAGCACTAAAAGTAAGACTAGCGGGTGAAAATGTGTAATCGTTGCCACTAGTAGCGGTGCTACTGTTGTTGATGACAATGGGAACTGTGACATCAATGTTGGGAATAGCGTCTAAGGTAACGGCAATAGTTACCTCAGTAGCAGTACTACCTTCTGTAGTGTTGTAGGTAGCAGCACCAAAGTCAACTTTTGGGGGTACGGTAGTATTATCTAGCACTGAAACGTTATTGGAGCTTGAGTTAGCCACTACTAAGTCCAAGTCGTTGTCTTTGTCAAAGTCCCCCACTGCTACGGAATTGGGAGTGCTTCCCACGCCAAAATTGCTGGCAGTTCCAAAGCTACCAGCCCCATTGCCCAACAGCACTGAAATGCTGCTGGATAAATAGTTAGTCACAGCTAAATCAGATTTGCTGTCTTTGTCGAAGTCACCCACTATCAAGGAAATGGGATTGTTTCCCACGCTAAAATTGCTGGCAGCCCCAAAGCTACCACTGCCATTACCCAACAGAACTGAAACGTTGTTGGAGCCATAATTAGCTGTGGCTAAGTCAAGGTTACCATCTTTGTTGAAGTCTCCCACTACCACGGAATTGGGAGTGCTTCCCACGCCAAAATTGGTGGCAGCCCCAAAGCTACCATTGCCATTACCCAACAGAACTGAAATGTTGTTGGAGCCATAATTAGCTGTGGCTAAATCAAGGTTACCATCTTTGTTGAAGTCTCCAACTGTCACGGAAATGGGACTGGTTGATGCGTTAAATGTGATAGCAATATCAAAACCACCACTACCATTACCCAATAACACTGAAACTTTGTTAGAGCCAAAGTTAGCTACCACTAAGTCAGAGTTGCCGTCTTTGTTGAAGTCTTCTACTGCCAAATAACGGGGAGAGCTTTCCACGTTAAAGTTGCTGGCAACCCCAAAACTACCACTGCCATTGCCTAAAAGCAGTGAAACGCTGTTGGAGCTAGAGTTAGCTGTGGCTAAATCAAGGTTACCATCTTTGTTGAAATCTCCCACTGTCACGGAATTAGGACTGTTTCCGACGCCAAAGTTGGCAGCAGCCCCAAAACCACCACTGCCATTGCCTAACAGCACTGAAACGTTGTTGGAGTCAAAGTTAGCCACAGCTAAGTCAAGGTTACCATCTTTGTCGAAGTCACCCACTGTCACGGAAGAGGGATTGCTTCCAACGCTAAAGTTGCTGGCAGTTGCAAACGATAAGGGTAAAATTGAGCGGTAAGCTTTTATTGTCTCTGATGTCAAGGCTAAATCTGACTCAATTTCGCCAACCTTCACTTCTAAATCCCAGTCACCCCCCAATTCGGAATTCCCTGTGATGTCATCAGAAGCAGCCACATCTGCACCTGTGATTTCACTCAACTGTTGCACAAAAGTTTGATCAAAAGATGCCACGTTGCAACCATAAAGCAGAATGTCGGCATCTTCAGTTAAATAATTTCTCCATTGTTGCAACTGATTCGTATAGGAGTTCAAGTTGTTGGTATTGAGTTGGTTTGAACCTAGTTGCAAACTTCCGCTACTGCCGTGGGAGATAATTTGAACTGATTGGTATTTGCCACCCTGCAAAGCTTGAGTAATTTGTTCTACTCCATCTTGATTTGAGTCAAGGATTACTACGCTAGTATCTGGTTGGATGCCAGCAATCAAGCTTTCATAGTTGATAACTGCTTGATCGATAAAGACAATATTTTGATTTGGCATTTGTAATTCCTCAATAAAATTGTTTTGGTATTTAGAAGTTGTTTATTCTTGGATTTACACGATGATTTTTGTTAGTAAGTAAAATTTAGCAATTCAAAGATTATGAATAAATGAAAACAGCACTAAACAGGAAGCAAATGCTGAAACATACGCTTCCATACCTCAATTCAATCGGTAATTGGAACCTCTTTTTATTGAGTTAAAATAGAAAAGTTAATTTGAGAACTTAGTAATCAACAAGTACGCAAGCCATTACAAAACTATGCTAAAAATATCATAGCTGCTATAGTATTATTACTTAATTAACTAAGCTCGACTTTATCCAATTACACGGCATAAACGGCAATGTCCCGCAAACGTTCAAACAAAGGGCGAGGTACTTTTAGCATCTCAAAGGATTCATGGGACATTGAAAAAGTACTAGCCCACAAAAATCGCCGCACTAAAGCCAGTGCATCTGAAAATGTTGGCAAATGTTTGGAGTACCAACTAGTTTGTCGAACTTGCAACTAAAAATAATTTTGTAAATGGTATAGAAATCCGCTTTGATTTATGAACGAATTTGCGTAGACAGGCAATAGGCAATAGGCAATAGGCAACAGGCAACAGTCAAGAAGGCTTCTTAGTTGTACTGAGTTTTTTCAGAAATAAAATATGAGTCCTATATGCCAAGTTGGCTGGTTATTAGCGATCGCTTCCACTTCTTTCAAACAAAATCTTGACTTATTCTTTTAAAATTTTCAAAATTTTGAGTTCAGAACCTCGAAGTTGAGCCTTTTAACCTGAACGTTAAGCTTTTTAACTAATGACCAATGACAAATGACCAATGACCAAGGACAAATTAAGTAATATTGATAGCTTGCAATACAGGGAAAGGGCTTTTTAGAGGATAGTAAACAACGCTCAGAGTGTTGGGGATTAGTTGCAAACACTGTAGTGAAATGCCCAAGACGTGAGTCAGCATATTTTCGATGATAGAGGGACAAGCAACTACTAATCCGGTTGTGGGACGGCTTAAATCTATTTCATTTGATGGCACTACGGCGCGTTTAGATAACAGGTTTTGCTGCCAGATGGCGGGAAAATCTTGGCGCAGTACTTGAAGTTGCACGGCTGTTGGATGATATTTCAGCAGTTGCTCGGCGTTTTGTTGGGAGCTATCCAAATCACTGCTGAGACTGAAATCTATTGGTACTGTCTGAAGGCGTTCAGCTAGTTGATGAATTAAATGTGGCGCTGTACCTGTGGCTGGGACTACAAGTAGACGCAAACCTTGTTTGCCGTTTTTCAGCTTGGGGATGACTTCACCTAAATGGGTGGTAATATTCATTGCCTCCAGTTGCCCTTGCTGTTCACCAGGTGTAGGAAAATTCAGGATGCTAATACCGCAGTTTGATTGCTGGAGGACATGGTATTGCTCAGATTTCATCGCGATCGCAGTACTAATTAATGACCGAATTGTGCCACTGTGGCTGACAATTAAAATAGTCTTACCAACATGGCGTGGTAAAATTTCCTGCCAGAATTGCTGGGCGCGATCGTACAAATCTAGTACCGGAAAGCATTGCCGCACAGATGTTGCAACTGCTACGCCACCTCTTCTTAACTCCCTTTCTGGCTGCGGTTCTGCCATCTGAAACTCATGGGGTCGCTCGTTCCAGCAGCGATAATCTGCCGCAAAGTGTTCTTGTACGTATTTGTATGTCAGTCCTTGCCATTTGGGGATATCGATTTCTTTGAGATGGGAAGATGTGAAGATTCTCTTTTTCTCTTCTACTTCCATCCCTTCGAGAATTTCAACTGTAGTTTCCTGGACTCGCCGGAGAGGACTTGTATAAATTGCATCTAATTCCGTTCCTCTCAGAGCAACACCAGTTTGGTAAGCATCGCTGCGTCCCTTTTCAGTCAACACTGAATCATCGCAACTTCCTTGATAACGCTTTTGGGCATTGTAAGTACTCTGACCGTGACGCACTAAAATTACGCGGGTTATGGGTATTGGGCATGGGGCATTGGGCATGGGGCATTGGGCATTGGGAGTATAGGAGGGGTGGGAAGCTTTTTTATAATCTCCCCACACTTCCTCATCCCCCTCATCCCCCAGTCCCCACTCCCCACTCCCCACTCCCTTGTCATTAAATTTCAACTGCATACACATCATCCTCCTGAGAATTTACCGCAGATTTCAAGGCATACATTGCGCTGTAATGTTCACCTAAGCGCAACAATTCTTTGTGTGTACCTTGCTCTAAAATCTGTCCGTCTTCGATGTAGAGAATTAAATCGGCTTGTTCAACGGCTCTAAGATTATGAGAAACTACAAAAGTGGTGCATTTTTGTGTCAAACGATCCATTGCTTCATTGACAGCGTGTTCGTTTTCGTTGTCTAAGCCAGTGGTCGGCTCATCCAAAATTACAATCGCAGCTTGACGAATAGCAGCACGAGCAATGGAAATTCTTTGCCGTTGTCCTCCCGAAAGTGTCGCCCCTCTTTCACCCAAAATAGTTTCGTAGCCTTCGGGTAGCGCCATGATAAAATCGTGGGCATTTGCCAGACGCGCAGCTTGTTCAATTGCTTGGTCTGAAGCCCCTAAAAAACCGTAGGCAATATTATCTTTGATACTTGCAGCAAATAAAACGCTCTCTTGTAATACCACACTAATTTGCTGACGGATAGATTGCACCTTGTATTCGCGCAGGTCGTGACCATCAACTAATATTCGCCCTTCTAATGGGTCATAAAGTCGCAACAGCAAACTTACTAAGGTGGATTTTCCGCCACCAGACGGCCCCACTAAAGCAACGTGTTGACCAGGTTGCACTTCAAAGTTGATGTTGTGTAAAATTTTCTTGGTCGGTTCGTAGGCAAAGGTGACATTTTCAAAACGCACGCCTCCCAACAAAGGCGGTGCATCCATTGCTCCCCGCGAATCGCGGATTTCGGGTACTGTATCCAGCACATCCAAGATGCGCTCGCCGGAAGCGGTAGCTTTAGCGATTTGCCCGGTGTATTTGGCAAGTTGGCGCATCGGCTTAAAAGCAATCCTGAGATAGTTGACAAATACGAGCAAATCCCCTGGTGTGATTGCCTTTGCCAATACTAGCTGCACACCCCGCCATAAAACTAAAGCTGTGGCAATGCCTACTAGCAGTTCCACCATGCGTTCTAAACCGGCTGCGAGTTTTTGCGCCTTGGCACTTTCTTTTAAGCTTTGGCGATTATGACCGGAAAAGTTACTCTCCAGCATATTTTGCAGGGAAAGGGCTTGAACAACTTTGATTGCCCCGATGGATTCCGCCGCCGTTGCTGCCATTGCCCCTTCCCGTTGACGTTGCGATCGCACTACTTGCCGAATGCGTTTTGTCAAGCGCGTGGTGAAGAAAATAAATAAGGGAAACACGGCGACGGCAATCAGCGCTAGTTCCCAATGCAGCCAGAACATGACACAAATCATCCCCACTAAGGTGAGGGAATGGGCAATTAGGGGTAATACTGCCATCACCGTTACCTCTCGCAGTCGTTCAATATCGGAGGTAACGCGAGTAATTAAATCGCCGGTTTTAGCTTTGTGGTGAAATGATAAAGATAGATTTTGGAGATGACTGTAAAGGTCAGAACGAATCTCAGTCAATACATTACTAGCTGCCAGCGACATGCCCACCACACTGAAGTAAGCAGCAGTAGCCCGAAGTAAAGCGATCGCAACTAACCCTAACGTCAAACCTGTTAATAGGGCAAAGGAGCTAAGTCCTGAAAGTAGGGGAATACCCAAAGACTGAGGCTGAAAACCAGCTACAAGGATGTAATCAAAAATAAACTTTAGCGGCCAGGGTTCCAGCAGGTGCAAGAAAATCTCAGCCATCAGTGCCACAAAAGACACAATCAGTAGCGCCTTTTGTTTGCTCAACTGGGGCGAAAAACGCTGCAAAATCCGTACAATTCCTGGTAACGCAGCCCTTAGACTTTTAGGATCTCGATGCGCCATATCATACCAACCAATTCTCCAAAACCCATACTAAAACTGACTTTCAAAAATTACGAATTACGAATTACGAATTACGAATTACGAAAATAGCGATCGCTAATGTAGTGATTTAATTTTCTTTCAAGAGCGATCGCTATTTTCTCCAGCCACAGGGGATTTTGCCCAAAGGTGAGATGACTTAGCAACGGTTTCAAAAATCCCTGATGGCGACGATGCCCCATCCGCTTATAGCGCTTTTTAAAATACTTGTCATTCATTGTCAAATTCCACTTGACGGAAAAGTGTTCTAAACTGGCAATTTCCCAAGCATTACTCCAGCGCAACATAAAGAATGCTAGTTCTGACAATTCAAACTTTAGTCCTGGTACATAAGTAACTACAGAAGCCGGTTCACAGTAAAATTTACCTCCTGCCTCAGCTACTTTTAGACAAAAATCGATGTGTTCTCGCGTACTCAGGAATTCCTCATCTAACAGCCCGATTCGCCCAAAAATCTCGGTGCGAACTAACATACAGTGAAACTCGGCAAACTCACATTGTGTACGATGAAGTTGATCCTGCACCTCAGCAACTTTCCGATTTACAAAGTAATGTTTTTCATGCACCCGTCGCTTGATTCCAGTCTCCTGTATCTCCACAACAATATGAGCTTCACCACCTGCCAAATGTACTGTTTCCCCCAAAGGCTGACCAATGCAAGTTAGCGGACAGACTACAGTCGCGTTTGTTTCTTTAGCGCATTCGAGTAAGGAGTTGAGCCAGCCTGGACTGACAATTACATCGTTGTCAACAAATACTAAATACTCGCTATTAACTTGTTGTAAACCCAAGTTGCGGGCTTGGTTGGGTGAAAGGTACTGTTCTGTGCGGATTAATTGGAATCCTTTTTCTAGTGCTTGTTCTTGGAGGTAGCGTTGGATATGTCGAGGTGAACCGCCATCTATATAAACTAGAGAAAAAGGTAGTTGAGTGTGCTCGTAAATGCTTTCTAACGATTCGCGGGTGTAGCTGAATCGCTCACGCTGGGAAACAATTATAGTGATTTGTGGTTTATTCATGGTTAAAATCTAGAGTTTCTGCGTACTGCACGCCGTTTACCCCACCCTAACCCTCCCCTTGCAAAGGGGAGGGAACAAGATTTTCCGGTTTCCCACAAAGTTCTATTAAATCGGGGTTAAAAACCTTGCCTTGCAAAGGGGAGGGGGGAACAAGATTTTCCGGTTTCCCCCCTTTACAAGGGGGGATTAAGGGGGGTAATTCGACTTGTAACGCCGACAAGGGAAGGGGAGCAAGAATCAAAACCTCAAAGCCTCAAAGGTGCAAGTCAATGCAACAAAGTTGCAGGTCATTGTTAGGAAGGGACTACACGAAAGATATTTCGCCTAACAAAGCTGCATCAGATATCCCTAAGACTCGTTCGTAAACACTCATCCAGTTTTGATATTCTACTGATGGGGCAAGCTGTTGAGTTACTTTTGTCTTGGCTTTTGCACCCAACTTTTGCCGCAGTTCTGGTTGAGTTGCCAGATATCGGATTGCAGCAATTAATTCTTCTGTACTGCCGGGGTTGATAAGTAAACCGTCTACACCATCTTCTATGATTTCTGCGATCGCATCTACACGAGTGCCAATTATTGCTCGACTCGCTAGCATCGCTTCCAACAGGGCATTGGGACAACCCTCATTCAGCGAGGGAATCGCAAAAATATCTAAATGTGATAAATAAGCCAAAGCCTCTTGGCGACTGGTAATTCCAGTGATGCGGAGGCGATGACCAATTTCACTTTGCTGGATTTGTTGCTGCCAATATTCTTGTTCTTTATCAACAAAATCACCTATTAATAAGAGTGTTAAATCTAACTCTTTACCCAACTCGGCACAGGCATCAAGGAGAAATTCAATCCCCTTCTTATCTCGGAATCTCCCTGATGAACCGATAACAATACCTGATAATTCCTTAACTAAAGATGGAGTGGGGAATTGCTCAAACTCGATAGGTGCGATGGAATTCCAGAAAGCTGATGATTTTAACTTCACACTGGGAGTAATAACACTAGCTCTTTTGAGCAAGTCACGGCTGACAAATGTCACCCAATCAGAATTCTCTAAAATCCATGCTATCTGAGCATGATTCTTAGGATTAAAAATATGTTTGTGCAAGTCGCTACCGCGAACACTATTGATTACCGGAACATCATTTTCTCTAGCTAAAAGCGTTGTTACATAACCTGCTTCATTTAGAAAGAAGGCGTGAAACAAGTCAAAGTTATGCTTTTGATGCAGACATTTGAGTTGAAAATAAACATCGCTAAAAAAATCTTGGATTTCTGTTGTTTGAGTCCGAACGGCTGACTTAATGCGATGTACAAACACACCATCTTGAAGCGTTGATGTGCAACTTGCGCGTCTGCGACTTCCATCAAAAACTAGTCGTTGTTTAGAGCGAAAAACGGCAATATGAACTTCATAGCCGCTATCACTTAGCATCTTGGCAATCCGATGCACTGATTCACCAACTCCGCCAACATCGGGTGGATATTCGAGTGTAGTAATACAAATTTTTGTTTTATCCATGATTTGATTTTTATGTGAATTTATTACGCAACTTTTTGCTTAAATGCTAGAGCTTTTAAGACAGTTGCAGTTTTTTCAACTCCATTAGAATCAAAGCTAATTTTATTAGGTTTCTCTTTCAGGTAATGAATAATATTAATAGCTAAGTAATCTGGTTTCAAATCATTAGGATTGATAAACTTGACGATTCCTAAATTACTTAACTTTTCGGCTCTAATAATTTGTTCTCGATCCTGGTTGCCTGTAAAGGGAAGAATCATAGCTCGTACACCTGTAGTTAGAACATTCATTGTGGTGTTATAGCCAGACATATTTATCGAGAGGTCTGCCTTTTTCATGTAATTTAGCAAGTAAGGAGTATAGCGTCGAATGTGGATATTCTTACTAAACTTTGCCATTGCTTGCAGTTCCTTAAATTTGGAATCGGGGATAAATGGCCCGGTAAAAACCTGAATATTGTGTGGCAACGATTTCTCTAAGAAAGGGGCTGTGTTCACTACACATTCAAGCAATTCATGACCAAATCTCCCACCGCCTACGCTAACTAAAATCAGGGGCTTATCTGATTTAATAATTTCTCGATCTTCATCAGTAAGCGCAGGATTTGTCGGTGGTTCTTGTACTACATATCCGGTGTAATATACTTGACATTTGAGGTCATGGACTCTAGAAAACGTTTCTTCTAGTGGAACTAATTCTGGGTCGCCGTGAACCAGCAACATATCAAAATATTTGTTGATTAAGTTACATACTTTTTCTTCGTGTTTTGCCTGTTTCTCTGGTTTAGCAACTACAATATCTCGTAAACTAGAAACGACTTTTGTTGAGCTTCCATTTGATTTTGCTCTTTCTAATAAGGGAATTAATTCAAAAGAAAAGCGTCTTCTCCCAAAGGGGAATAACTCAACTATTAAAATATCAGGCTGGAATTGATCAAATATTTCCAGAAGTCGATTTTTTCTGATTTCCTTCACTTCCGCGAGATTCAAGGCATCATCTACTACTTGCAGTTCTGTAAATTCTGCATCAGTTTTAATTGCAGGTAGGTTTATGACTTCGACACCCGCAGGAATTTCAAATCCTTGAATTATTTCACCACCATTAATAAAACAAATTTGGAAGTCTTGGGTTAAACCGCGCACAATTTCTCGGCTGCGAACTAGATGCCCCATACCTAAAATATGTTGGCAATAGAACATAATACGTTTCATGATACTTTCACCTCTTTCAACAATTTTGGATTTTATATTTTTGATTTTGAATTGTCAAAGAGTTGCTGGTAATTCCTTTGATTACTCCATCTATCGCAATCATTGTTATGAGTTTGCATAAAAAAACAAGGTAAAAATTATAAAACAAAAGAAAAAGTGATTCAGGACTTTTTCACTTTTTAGTTAACCAAGTTTGGCAATCATCACTAATTCCGGTAATTGTTCCGGGGATTTGTAACAAAATGGAGTCACGCTCTTTTTTTTAGCGAGTAAGGTAGAGATGTATTGGCTAATTTTGGGCAATCCATCCAGATTAATTGTGGGAAAAGAAATCTGCGGAGTTTGGAGTTGTTGTAACAGCGATCGCAGTAATATATCTGGAGTCAGATCATTTGGATGAATCGCTGCCAAAATCCCCAACTTTGACAAGTGTTCTGCACGAATGCACTGTTCTCGTGATGGCTTAATTCTGGGTACTACTACAGCCGGCTTACCCGCTGAGAGAATCTCGCAAGTTGTGTTGTAGCCTCCCATTGCTACTACGGCATCTGCGGCGGCGATGTAACTCATTAAATCATCGGTAAATTCGCCTATCTGCACTTGGGGATATGCTGCTGCTTTTTGTCGCAGTGCGGCTTGGTGTTCTAAAGGCATTTCTGGGCCACATATAATTAAACTTCGGAATTTATAGGAATCTGGCAACAATACCAAACTCGATAAATATGTGTCAATTAAGCTGTAACCATCTTCGCCACCACCCGGTGTAACTAAAATAAATTGTTCTTCTGGACTTAATCGCAACTCACTGCGGATGAGATTTGGACTTTTACGCCCCAATTCTGTGCGGATGTAACCACAAAACTGTACCTTCTGGGCAACCATTGGCGGTAGTTGATATTCTTGGCAAATGTCGAAAATTTCGGGAGTGCCAACGACAAGCACGCGATCGTAAAATCTATGTATTGCTTCGTTGTTACCGTGCTTTTGCCATTCTGGAATCGTCACATCTGGATGATCTAAAATGTCGCGCAGTAGGAGAATTAGGGAAGTTTCTGTCAACTTTGTTTTGAGATATTCGATAGCCGCTTTTAATTCATTACGGATACCATAAGGCTTTTTGTCTACTAGAAATATATCAGGTTTAAAATTAGCGATCGCAGATAAAATTAACTCTGAGCGGAATTTCACTGTTTCATCAATTTCTGTCCCTAGATACTTGACAGACATTTCACCAGATGTTCCCCGATGTAAGCAGGGTAGTTTAATATAATCGAGTCTTTTCGGGAGACGAAAGCTGTGCAGCATCGGCGAACCAGAAATCACCAGAATAGAAAGTTCTGGAATCGAATCAAGTAAGTGGGTGCATATTGCCAGCATTCTGCGAATATTACCGAGACCGAAGCCATCGTGGGAATATACCATCAGTCTCATGGTTAAATGTCCCTAAGTTATTCAGTGAATGGATGCCGTACTAATTCAGTAGCTTCCCAATCTTACATGAGTCTTTTATGAAACTTCTATGAGAAAATTCTCATCATTCTTTTGTCAAAATTGAAGAAAAATTCTGACTTCTGCATACTTCTTCAATTCCGATTGCGTAATGGCAGTATAAGTCAATTCTGGGTGTAGAAATGCGATCGCCCAAATTCCCTAGTTTTTTGTAACAATCATGTAATAGATTTGACAAAAAAGGTGAGAAAGTTTTAGTTTGGAAGCAGCGTATGTCGTTCATCGACACCACTCGCCCGAACCTTGAAAACCGCATAAATTGGTTGACTGGTGTCGATTGCTTATACAGCAAGGCTTTCAAGCTGTGAAATGCATCGGTTATTGACAATTATTCGGGAGTTATTGACACTAAAAAAAGTGTTGTCGATTAGGGGGTCTGAAACCCACTTCTGACAAGGCTTCCAGAAGTGAACTCTTTACGATCACATCGCCCCGAAAGGGGATGGAAACAAACTGGATAATAACCAAAAAAACAAACGCTACACTTTACGATCACATCGCCCCGAAAGGGGATGGAAACTTAAGCTTTTGCTGAGGAGTAATTTTTTTGTAGCCCTTTACGATCACATCGCCCCGAAAGGGGATGGAAACGTTAGTTTAATAGGGGCAGTGCATCCGGATCAATCATGTCGCCTTTACGATCACATCGCCCCGAAAGGGGATGGAAACCTTTTACTAATCTTTTTAGTAAAATCTTTTTTCCAAAACTTTACGATCACATCGCCCCGAAAGGGGATGGAAACATTACGCAAACTTTGCTCAATGTCACCAATACTTCTTTACGATCACATCGCCCCGAAAGGGGATGGAAACGAATGTTATTATAATCGTGAGGGCATCAACCCTTTTCTTTACGATCACATCGCCCCGAAAGGGGATGGAAACGCCGGGGAATAGAAATTCCAACGCAGCGTTTGGGTTGGCTTTACGATCACATCGCCCCGAAAGGGGATGGAAACGACCGATGTAACGAGAACCCGAAGAAAAAACTAAAAAAACTTTACGATCACATCGCCCCGAAAGGGGATGGAAACTTTAAATCTTTAAGGCTTGTCTCAGCATCTTCTAAACTTTACGATCACATCGCCCCGAAAGGGGATGGAAACTTTTGTTCCAACTCTGGAATAAAAATGGCGGGACTTACTTTACGATCACAAAGACGCGATAAATCGCCGTCTCTACAAAAATCAGTCCTTGTAGAGACGGCGATTTATTGCGTCTATTGCTCAACCGAACAATACTAGGATGTGGTTTTTCAAATCATCTATATTTGGTCTTTCTTCTCAATTCATAAATCCTAATGTCTTTCCCCTCGCGGGGACGGAAAAAATTGATATGACCAGTCAGATCGATCGCACTGGGAAATACTTGCTAAATTTTTTTCCCCTTTCCCCGAACCGTATTCCTCCTATTCCTCGCACTCATCATTTTCTACGAGATTTGCTTGGGTGGAACGTAATTCTTCTAACGCCAATTCTAAACAGCGATTTTTCTCATCTAACTCCCGCGTCCGTTCGCGCACCTTTTTTTCTAACACCTGGCTGTATACTTCTAACTGTTCATTAGCATCCTTTTGGGCTTTGATGAGTTGCTGAACTTCCTGGATAAGACGATTGAGAGAAGTCGCTAAGATGCCAACTTCATCATTAGTCGTGACGGGTGCTTGTAAATCGAAATTAGATTCTTCTGTAACCTGTTGGGCAATATGGGTGACAGCTTGAATGGGACGGGCAATGGCGCGACTGGTGTAAATTGCTAATAATGTAGCGATCGCAATTGAGAGTGACAGGCTACCAACGATAATGTATAAACGTAACTTTTCCGCCGTTTGTAGTTCCAGTTTTGCTTGCTGATACTCCTCGGCTGTAACTTTCACAAGCTTGCTGATGTCATTGAGAAATTCATCCATCAAAAAAACCGACGAGCCATGCATAAAATTAAACAATTGACTTTGTGCTGTCTTAATCTGGCTCGGTGATAAATTATTGGGATTATTCTCTTTAAAAAAAGCTTCTGTGCGCTGTAAATAAGCACTAAAACCTTGATAATTCTGCAACAACGGGTAAACTGTTTTCTGCCCACTTCCAGAACCATACATGGTAGGCTTATTAATGGTGTAATTTGCTGTTAATTCAAACCAAACTTGTCGGGCTTCGGCAACATAGTCAAGTAATTGAGTGTAATTTTTTCCCCATAGCTTAGGTCTATCCATGTAGAGAATCAGCTGGTGTTGAGTGGTGCGGACATAAAACACACTCGTTTTTAGTTGAGACGCTTGATATAACTCTTCAAATGCAGCTTCTTCCCGTTTGTGCGCCTTCTGCTTGTAATAATCTGCAATCACAAAACCCATAGTAGTTCCCAGCACGGCGATGCTCACAAGCAGCGCATATCCAATACCGATCTTTTGACCAACCTTCAAATAACTAAACCAATGTCTAGAAACACTTGTGTGTCCAGTGAGGTTATTTGATAGTTGCAAGTGGTTATTCGATTGCTTAGAAGTCAGTTTATCGAACTTAATGTGCTGTTTCATACTCAACCACGACTTAGATGGATTTTAATTCGTTCCAGCAAGTCACTGAAGCGAAATGGCTTGGTAATATAGTCATTTGCTCCATTTTTGAATGCGATCGCTCCTTTTTGATCGTGTTTACGAGCTGTGATGATGATAATGGTTAGTGTCTCTCCCTGTCTACGAATTTCTTTTATTACAGTGCAGGCGCTTTCACACAAGCAAAAACCAGCACAAATAATTTTTCGGAAAATTCCCGAAAAATAGCCAAAGTCAACAGCCTAGTACCGCAAGGCGGAATTAAAAATTTATCTCGTTCCCATGTTCTACATGGGAATGCTCCTCGTGGAGGCTCTGCCTCCAATCTGGCATTGAGTCAGAGACTCAATGAATGCATTCCCAGTCGGAGACTGGGAACGAGGAAATGCTTATCAAGCTAGGTTTTTAGGACTTGTGTGTACACCGTAGGTAAAGGGTAAGGGGCGGGGGGAAAGGGTTTAAATCTCTTACCCTTTTCCCTTTCCCCTTTCCCCAGTCCTCACAAGCGCATTTTTGGGTTGGCAGACTACTAGTCTCAATCCCCAATCCCCAGTTCAATCTCTATCGTCAAGTTCATAGCCAGTAAAGGTATTGTAATAAAAGCGATTCCTGGATAAAACAAAAAGTTTATATGACCTCAGTTTCTCCTCACAAAAAAGCCAGAGCTTTAAAACCTACCAGCCGCCGCCCTGCGAAAGAACTCTGTAGCGAGTGCGGACTATGTGATACATACTATATTCATTATGTCAAGGAAGCCTGCGCTTTTATTAATCAGCAAATAGGCGAACTTGAAGCAGAAACGCACACGCGATCGCGCCATCTCGATAACCCCGATGAACTCTACTTTGGTGTTCATCAAGACATGATGGCAGCGCGGAAACAACAGCCCATAGAAGGCGCACAATGGACGGGTATTGTTAGCAGCATCGCCATTGAAATGCTGAATCGTGGCTTAGTTGAAGGTGTGGTGTGTGTGCAGAACACCAAAGAAGACCGTTTTCAACCCATGCCCGTCATCGCTCGTACCCCAGAAGAAATACTAGCAGCACGGGTAAATAAACCAACACTTTCCCCGAACCTTTCTGTGTTAGAACAGATAGAAAAATCGGGAATGAAGCGGCTGTTGGTAATTGGTGTTGGTTGCCAAATTCAAGCATTACGAGCCGTAGAAAAACAACTGGGTTTAGAAAAGTTGTATGTTTTGGGTACGCCCTGCGTAGATAATGTTAACCGCGCTGGACTGCAAAAATTCTTAGAAACCACCAGCCGATCGCCTGATACAGTTGTACATTATGAATTCATGCAAGACTTCCGGGTTCACTTCAAACATGAGGATGGCTCATCTGAAACAGTGCCTTTCTTTGGCTTGAAGACCAACAAACTCAAAGATGTCTTTGCCCCATCCTGTATGAGTTGTTTTGATTATGTCAACTCCCTAGCCGATTTAGTTGTTGGCTATATGGGCGCACCCTTCGGCTGGCAATGGATTGTAGTCAGAAATGACACTGGCAAGGAAATGCTGGACTTGGTGAAAGACCAGTTAGACACTCAACCAGTGACATCTAAAGGCAACCGGAAAGAAGCTGTACAGCAAAGTATTCCTGCTTACGATAAAGGCGTTACCCTCCCCATGTGGGCAGCAAAACTCATGGGTGTGGTAATCGAAAAGATTGGCCCCAAGGGTTTAGAATATGCGCGGTTTTCCATTGATTCTCACTTCACCCGGAATTATTTGTATGTAAAGCGAAATCATCCAGAAAAATTAGAAGCGCACGTTCCAGAGTTTGCCAAGCGTATTGTGGAGCAATATAAGTTACCAGAATAAATTGGGGCATTGGGATTAGGGGAGAGGTGACAGGTGATAGGTAATAGGGAATAATCTGTACCCTGTAACCTGTACCCTATTCCCTTCTTTACTCCCCAATCAGTTATAACTACTAGCTTGACGAGTAAACATCAAGTGATACTGTCCGCCTAGTTCCATGAGTTCGTCATGAGTACCTACCTCGATAATTTGACCGTGTTCTAGTACTACTACTCGGTCTGCTAATTTTGCTAAGGCGAGGCGATGGCTGACTACAACGGCTATTCTTCCCCTCGCTAGGGTACGCAAAAGATTGTAAATCTCATGTTCTGTTTTCGGATCAAGGTTCGCTGTTGGCTCATCAAGTATGAGGAGTTCGGCTGGAGACAGTCGCAGCAAAGCACGAGCGATCGCTAACCTCTGCCATTGTCCCCCAGATAAATCAATACCACCCTCTAGCTGTTTGCCTAAGAGAGTTTCCAAACCTTGATCTAGCTTCTCAATTACTCTCGCCAAACCAGCCTCAGCGATCGCTTCCTTAATCGCCTCATCATCCTGCATTTTCGGTAAATCGCCAAAGGCAACATTTTCCCGCACAGTAGTCGGAAAACGAGCGTAATCTTGCATGACTACATCAATCCGCGATCGCAATTCTTCTAATGGTAGCGATCGTAAATCCTGCCCATTCCAAATAATCGCACCTTGGCTAGGATCATAAAGGCGACATAATAGCTTTGCTAATGTCGTCTTGCCAGCACCATTTTCACCCACTAATACAATCATCTCGTTGGGGTGAATCATCAGGTTGATGTTTTTCAGGATTGAGCGATCGCTGTTGGGATAAGTAAAGGAAAGATTTTTGAGAGAAATGCCTGTCTGCGATGGTTCATACTCAGTTGTATTCAGACGTGATAAAGCTTGCTGATGATGATTCCCATTTCTTTCAAAGTTCTTATTATTAGCAGCTAATTCCCTGACTTCTCCCCATGCCTTTGTGACTGACTTTGATTGCAACTCTGGATTAGAACAAGACAACTGCGGCTCTAACTCCAAAAGCTGGAAAATGGGGGTTGTTGCCAGTGCAATATTATATAATTCTGATCCCCCAGACATCAGATTTTCTAAACTCCGACGCACTTCCAAAATTACCCCAGTGTAAAGTGCTAAATCCCCTAATGTATGGGTTCCACCTAGCACTCCTTGGACTACATATATATACGGTAAAGCCAAACCGAAACCACTCAATAAAGACCAGCCAATAACCGCTGTTGTCCCCCGACGGCGGATCTGTTCCATTGCTCTAAAAATGGTACGGTAAAGTCCGTGCCAGCGTTCTAACAATAAGGATTGCAAGCTAAACAAACGTATTTCTTTGGCGTATGTCTCCCCAGTTAAAACCGTTTTATACAAGTTCATTTCCCGAAGAACACTTGCTTGGGTTTTTTCTATCCTCCAAGCTTGCTTACGGTATTTCATCTGCACATACATCACAGGGGTAACGCAGCTCAATAAAATTATTGGTACCCACCAAGCAAGGGACATCGAAAGCAGTATGGCTGGAATGAAGATGAAAATTCCCTCTAACAGCGTCACAAGCCTGAGACAAAGCTCTGGAAGTCTTTGCACTCCCTTTTCGGACAACTGCACCAAATTGAGCAAATCGGGTGTTTCAAACAGGGCAATATCTTCAAAAGTGGCAACCTTCTCAATCACTTGTCCTTGGGCAAAGCCGAGAATGCGATCGCGCAGAGAAGTATATACAAAAGCATTGATATTAGCGATCGCATCACTCACCAAATTTACCAGCAGTGAACCTGCAATACTGGAGAGTAGCAGCGGTTGAGAAAGTATCAGGGCGATCGCATTCTGCGTTGTCCCGGCGCTCAATAAGCGGGTTATTTCATCAATAATTACCTTGTTGAGCCAAATGGCGATCGCTGGGCCTGCACCACCCACTAAGGTCAATATTGCGACATAGCGTAGCTCCTTTGGAACTACCTGTATCACCGTTGCCACACTCCGGCGAAATGCTTGGAATGGAGAAATTTCAATTATTTGCATATATTTTAAAGTAGCAAATAATAGCAAAATTCCTAGACAGACGTTGTGATCTTAATGGCACTAAGAAAAACCCAAAAGCTTGTGTCGTCTCGTTCCCAGCCTCCAGGCTGGGAATGTATTTAAAAGAGGCTCTGCCTCAATTCAAGCTACTGGAGGTGGAGCCTCCCAGAATGGATTCCCAGCCTCCAGGCTTGTTCCAGTCAGAACAAGGGCTGTATCTTTTCTTAGTGCCATTCCGTTGTGATCTCAATGTCATTAACGAACTTTAGGGGTTTAAGTCCTAGCTTTTGAAGGGCATCACGTTTTGATACCTAAGCTAAATCCCCGGACGCTCTCTACGAGACGCTAAAAGCGAACGCAGACTCGCTAACACAAAACGTCATTGCGAATTGGTTTAATTTTCCACCCAGTCCCCAATCCCTAATCCCCAGTCCCTCATACAGCACTTTTAGGAACAAAAATAAAAAAAGGTTAAAAGACAAAAGTAAAAAGAAAATTTCATCTCTTTTCCTTTGCCGTTTAACCTGATTCTGCAAAAACTTTAATGCTTTATTTGTTAAGGATTCAATCAGATTTATGCTAGGTCGCAACGCACAGCCACAGACGTTTATGCTGTTCCCAGCTTGTTGTTAAACATCGCAACCTAGATGTAATCAAATTGCTCCTCTGGTTTTAGCAAAATATTAATTAGAAAGTGGATTTACTATTTACTTCACTTCACTGGGTTCAAACTTAGTCACCTTACCTTTTTTCACGGCAACAATCACATCGTAGTGTGAACAGTAAGCAAATGTGACATTATTGGCTTTGTTATAAAGGTTAACTACGTGACCTGCACCACCTGGCTGGATACCGATTGGCTCCAAGTCAGTAAAAAAGAAACGACGCAGTTGATCGCCACTACCAATCTGACCTTTATTCTTAGTCAGCAAGTCTATTTTCTGTGCTACAGACAATTCTTCGGCTGCTGATGCCTGCACTAATAACGGATTGATCGCTTTTAATGGTACGTCCCAAACTGTGAAAAAACCAACCAAAGCAACACTTGTAAGTAGGGATGCGAGTTTCATTTGCTACTTCTCTTTTTTGTTTTATCCTGAACATCCAAAGCATCTCAAGAAGGAGTGAGAGCTTATTGAAACTTGACCACTATTTTCATGAATTTATCCCTTGAGAAAATTTAGTTAATTCTCAGCAATTTCTCAGGCAATGATGGTAGCTCAAAGTCACAGCATAATTTAAGTATTTTCTCAACAAAACCTCATTCTGAAGTGGATGAGGACAAAATAATATAATGAGCAATGCTTTCATTGCAGTAGTGTTATTGTGACTAGACCTAGAAAACCACATCGCCTAATCCATAGAATTCCCGGACAAACATATCTTTGGCTAGCAATGCTAATTTTTGGAGCATCTAGTGCCGTTACCCGAAAGCTAACAGAAATTGGTGCTCAACATTTCATCGGCGATCGCAATCCAATTTCTTTGTGTAATGTTTTATTCGTGGGAAACCTTTGCGCCTTGATACTTTTGATCCTAATCTATGGGCGACAGTGGAACAAAGCTACTTTGAAGCAACTTTCAAGGAAGGATTGGGTCAGTCTGACAGCAGTAGCTATTTTATCGGGAGCATTGGCCCCTGGCTTAATTTTCCAAGCACTGGCACTCACAGGGGTGAACAATGTGATCTTGGTAGGACGCTTGGAACCGCCTCTAAGTCTGGCTTTATCAGTGTGGTTATTGAAGGAACGGGTAAATATTTGGGAATTTATCGGAGCGATCGCAGCTTTTATTGGCGTGATCCTAACTATTATCCTTCAGCCTCCAGGAGAAACCATGATGAACATGGGAGGTTTCGGTTTAGGCATAGGAGAACTTTTGGCAGCAGTGGGATCTGTGGTTATAGCTGTTTCTACGATTATTGGCAAAAAACACCTTTCCCAGATTCCTTTAGGAATCTATAGCATCTTTCGGACTGCACTAGGAACCATAATCTTTTTCCTCATTGCTTTAGTCCTCTATGGCAGAGATCATTTCGCTGATGTCTTATCACCATTCTTGTGGCAGTGGATGTTTCTCTATGGTGGGTTGATTGTAGTGGTAGGCCAATCTTTTTGGATTAAAGGCTTGAAAACTTCTAATGTATCTACGGCTTCCTTAATTGGTTCATTTGGCCCAATTGTAGGCATCCTCGCAGCATATTTAATTTTGGGTGAAGCCCCTAACCTACCTCAATATATTGGCGGTAGCTTGATTTTAGTAGGCATATTCTTGAGCCAAGTTGGTACATGGCGTCAGACTTCTAAGAGAGTTGCATCTAGTAAGGTGAATTCTACTCCAGCACAGCAACAAGTAGAAAGTAGTATGGGATTCAAAGGAACTTAAAGGTTTCTAACCAAAAAGCGCCGCTTACTCCTCGTCTTGTAGAGAGCATCATTACGAATTACATTGAGATACAATATGCCTTCCTCCGCTGTCCTTTTTGATCTTGACGGGACTTTGACAGATCCTAAGCCTGGAATCACTGGTTGCATTCAGTATGCGCTCTCTGAACTCGGTTACAAACCACCAAATGCTGATGAATTGCATTGGTGTATTGGGCCTCCACTGAAAGATAGCTTTTCGCAATTACTCAACACCTTAGATGGCACTTTAATTGAAGAGGCTATTTTACTGTATCGTCATCGCTTTGCCACCATTGGATTGTTTGAAAACTCCCTTTATCCTCAGATTCCAGAAATTCTAAAAGCCATTCGTTTGGCTGGTTATAAAACTTTTGTTGCGACTTCCAAACCATACATTTATGCTACGCAGATTATTGAATATTTTGACTTATCATTGCTTTTTGATGGCGTTTATGGTAGCGAACTTGACGGAACCCGGAGCATAAAAGGCGACTTGATTCATCACATCTTAGTGATGGAAAATCTTTCATCTTCTAGTGTGGTGATGGTAGGCGATCGCTCACATGACATCATTGGAGCCAAGCGCCATGACATCGCTTCCATTGGCGTGACCTATGGCTATGGAACTGAAGAGGAATTAAAAGCTCATGGTGCTGACTTCATTGCCCATTCTCCAAGTGATATTCTCAGACTTTTAGGGAATTGGGAATAGGGGACTGGGGACTGGGGATAGGGGATTGGGCAAGAAAATATGAGTAAGATTTGGTTGTGGTCTGATCCCTATCTAAATCTTTCCAGTCCCCAATCCCTAGTACAACACGGCGGAAATAAACCAATCATTCCAAATCAACGAAACCCTTATGCTGTCTTCATTTTTAATTTTTAATTTTTAATTTTTAATTCCGCCTTGCGGTACTAGTCCCCAATCTCTAACAAACAAATTAGTGCCTCTACTAAAGCCTGATTTTGCTCATCAGTACCAACAGTGATGCGTAATTTATCATCTAGTCCAGGTTGCTTGAAGTAGCGGATTAAAATTCCCCGTTCCTTCAGTTTTTGATAAAGATATTCTGCGTTTCCCTCTTTTGGCTGTGCCAGCAAAAAGTTAGTTTGGGAATCCCAAATATGAAAACCTAATTGTTTCAAGTCTTTTGCCAACTTGATCCGTGATGCCTTAATCTTTGCTATACAAGCATTTTTATAAGTTTGATCGGTAATAGCAGCCGTGCCAATTGCACAAGCGATCGCATCAATGTTATAGCTATCCTTCACCTTAAACAATCCCTGCAACAGTTTGGGATTTGCCACTCCAAACCCCAATCGCAATCCTGCTAACGAATACCCCTTAGATAATGTCCGAATCACGATGACGTTTTCGTATTCCTTCACCAAAGCCAATGCATTATTGTCTTCGGTAAAATCTATATATGCTTCATCAATCACTAAAACTCCAGATAACTGGCTGGCTAATTTTCGCAAGTCATCTGTTGTGACTACATGCCCCGATGGACTATTGGGCGAGGCAATAAATGTCACAGCCCCATTGGCAGCAACTAGTTCTTCCAAAGGTAAGCTGTAGTCTTCGCTGTAGGGAATCTCAAGAATTTCCGCTGCTTGCATTTCTGTTAATGTGCGATATAGGACGTAAGTTGGCATCGGGTAAACAACTTTCTTCCCCGGTTCTGCACAGGCTCGAATGATTACACTCAACAATTCGTCACTGCCATTTCCGACAATAATCCAATCACTAGGAACTCCTAAAACTTTACTTGCAGCTTGTCGGAACTCCCCACCGAAAGGTTCTGGATACCGCCGTAACCACTCACCATCGATATTTCGTAACACAGCTAGTGCTGCTGGGGAAGGAGGATAGGGGTTTTCGTTGCTGTTAAGTTTTATGATCTGTGTGCCACGTTGAGGCTGCTCACCAGGAACATAGCTAGCCATTGCGTCAACATTAGAGCGAAAGTAATTGGTCATCTGACATTAGATATGAAGATATGAATTTCAGTAAATCGCCAAGCTTTGCTCAAGAGCGATCGCAAGCATAGGTAAATATCGTACTCATTTAGGTATTTTTTTAGCAACCAATTCCACAAGTCTAAACTGTTGCGGAGTCTTATCCAGATAATTGAAGGATATACAACGCGAATACGCTAGACGTTTAATCATGCTTACGAGTAAAATACGGTAAGTACATCGCTTTACCGGCTTTTACATGTAAAACCGCGAAAAACCCGTTAGAAGTTGATTTTAGCAGAGCAACTGACCCATAAGCAGTTATCAAAGTCTGTTTCAGCTAAATGCTAAGTTGTCATGCTTACAAAAACTTTCAGACAGGTTTATAAGTTGTCCAGAAATCCTCTGCCCTAATTTTTAGCTGGATAACCTTTGTGTCACTCATCTCTTGAGAAACACAATAACTTGCCATCACTAGCTCTGTTTACCACTGGGCTATCGTTTGGCTGACTTGATGCTCCTTAGCAGTGAAGCTTTAGCTAACTCTACTCGTAGTTAAGTCAGTGAACAGTTATCAAAGCTTCATTTGGGTTTAAACCCCAGCCGAAACTGCTCACTTATATAAGTGGAAGACTCAACAGGACTCTGATAACTGATAACTAATTGTTGAAACCCCAAAGATTATGCACTATTTGTTACTACCGTTCTTAAGCTTTTTTGTTGGCATCATCGTTGGTTTAACAGGAATTGGTGGAGCCTCTCTCATCACCCCAATGTTGATTTTTGTCTTTCAGGTTCCGCCTTCCATCGCTGTGAGTTCTGATGTTGTGGCTGCCACATTGATGAAGATTGTTGGTAGCATCAAGCATTGGGAACAGAAAACCCTTCACACAGAAGTTGTCAAATGGCTGGCATTTGGGAGTGTTCCAGGTTCACTGTTCGGGGTGGGTATTTTGCACTTCATTAAACGTACAGGTGAATATAACCTGGATAATATCTTGCTCCGTTTACTTGGCGGGATGATTTTGCTAGTCACAGTGTTAGCACTAGTGCAATTGTTGTTATTGACTTTTTTCCCAAAATTTAATTTACCCGAACTGCCAAAGTTAGATTTAGAAACTAACTTTGGTCGTTTCCTAACAATCGCTTTGGGAGGAATTTTAGGCTGTTTTGTCGGTCTAACTAGCGTTTCATCAGGTTCAATGTTTGCCTTAGTGCTGATTGGGTTTTTCCGCCTTGATGCACGGAAATTAGTGGGTACAGATATTTCGCACGCAGCCATTTTACTGCTGTTTACAGCCCTTGGTCATCTCAGCTTAGGAACAGTTGATTGGAGTTTGGTACTACCTATATGGTTAGGCTCTGTACCAGGAGTGTTACTAGGTGCTAAAATCTGCCAGATAGCCCCACAACGCCCACTACGGTTTATTATTTATGCGATCTTGATGATGGTAAGTTGGAAATTAGTTCATCAGGTATAGCAATCCGATTTGATTTCTGAATCACTCGTAGAGGTAAGGGACTGGGGATTGGGGACTGGGAAGAAGGAATAAAGGTGTACTGAGTTTTATTCAAAAATCAAATAGTAATCCTATATAAGCAATTTGAGATTTTCAATTCCAAATCCAGCATTCAATATCCAATGTTGATTAACTTTTCATCCAAGGTAGTAGAGTAAATGTGCCTCGTTCATACATAATCAACAAACCCAAACCAATTAACACAAAAGGTACAACAGCTTTACCGTAGCGACTTAAAACATAAGCAATGGTAGGTTGACGGCTTAAAAAATAAGCGATCGCACACCAAACCCCTACCATGATAAAAAATATACCTAAAATTACTCCCAAACTGGCAAGATCCTGACCAGCGAATAAAGGGATATATATACTGATATTGTCACCACCATTTGCGATCGTTACTGCTGCCACTTTATAGGTTTGGGGATGCAAAACGCTCAAAATAAAAGACAATACTGGGTTAGTCGGTGTGGACTGTCTAAAATCACTACTGACTGTCTGAACTGATATAGTTTCTTCTTTTCTAGATACTAATTGTTGAATCCCAATTCCTACTGGTAGCAGTCCTAGTAATCCTATCCATTCTCGCTGTACAACCAAACCACCAAAAAATCCTGGTAAGCTAGCGATGATAATGGCTGCAAAACCTAGATATTGACCGAGTAAGATATGCCGTCGCCGAAAATTAACATCTACTTGTGAAAAAAAGATTAACAAGATAATGATGTCATCTATGTTAGTGGCGATGAAGGCAATTATCCCTTCACTGAAGGCTGTCCCTAGCTTACTCATCCTGGATTTTTAGAATCTACGATTTATCACCATACCAAATTCACTAATTCGTAATTCGTAATTCGTAATTCGTAATTATTGGGGAAATACTTACGCTTCTGGCACAACTTAGATTTAAAATGACACAGTAATTATTACTGACTCCTGAATTCTTCTTTATCATAAAACATGAACGAGTTAGTTACTGCAATTACTACAGGGGCAATTGTGTTCATTGCCACTAACATAGATGATATTGTCATTCTATTGTTGTTTTTTTCTCAAATAAATACTCACTTTCGTCCCCGGCATATAGTTGCTGGACAGTTTCTAGGTTTTACAGTTTTGTTAATCCTTAGTCTTCCAGGTTTATTTGGTGGTTTAGTTTTATCAAAAAGCTGGATTGGATTACTTGGTTTACTCCCAATGTCCATAGGTATCAGTAGCTTAGTAAATCGGGAAGAAGATTCATTAAGAGAAGTTGTAGCTGCAACAGAAGAAGCTGAAGCATCAACAATTACTAGTTTTTTTTCTCCCCAAGCTTATAGTGTGGCAGCTGTTACAATTGCCAATGGTAGCGATAATATTAGTGTCTACGTGCCTTTATTTGCTAGCAGTAATTTAGAGAGTTTTGTGGTAATTATCGGATCATTTTTTCTATTGTTAGGACTTTGGTGCTACGCTGCATACAAATTAACTAACAATAGAGTAATAGCTGATATATTGACTCACTACGTTAATAATCTCGTGCCTTTTGTTCTTATAGGATTAGGGGCTTTTATCGTATTAAAAAGTGGAGCTTTGAGCTTAATAAAACTAGCTGCTAGTGGTGTTTGTTTAATGATTTTGGTGAAAAATAATGAAAGTACCGATGAAATTGATGAAAACTCTAGTAGATAATTAAGCCAATTTTAGATTTAGATTTAAGTAAGTAGATAGAATTAAACATAAAATAAAATGCTAGTTCGTAGTGAGCGATTCATCGCTCAAAACAATGATTATCAGGACTAAAATCCTTACTACAAACTTTAATTTATTTACGCCTAGCTACTTAGATCAAAAATCTAAAATCTAAAATTGGTATTGGGAATCAAACTTTACTCAACCACTCATTTTCCTCTGGGTCTTTGAACAGTGAGGTGCTGAGGTAGCGTTCACCGAAGCTAGGCTGGATCATCACGATTAGACGACCGGCATTTTCTGGCCGTTGTGCTACTTGAATAGCCGCGTATAAAGCAGCGCCAGTAGAAATCCCCGATAGTAATCCTTCTTCTTTTGCTAGGCGACGGCTGTAAGCGATCGCTTGCTCATCTGCTACCTGAATCACTTCATCTACCACTTCTTTTCGGTAAATTGCTGGGACAAATCCCGCACCGATACCCTGGATTTTGTGAGGGCCTGATTTACCACCTGTTAATACCGGACTATTGGTTGGTTCAACTGCGATCGCTTGAAAACTCGGTTTCCGTTTTTTAATAACTTCTGAAACTCCTGTAATCGTCCCACCAGTACCCACTCCCGCCACCAGAATATCTACCTCTCCATCGGTATCATTCCAAATTTCTTCTGCTGTGGTTTCGGCATGAACTTTCGGATTAGCAGGGTTGCGGAACTGCTGCAACATATAAGCATTAGGCGTTTTAGCTACAAGCTGTTCTGCATGAGCGATCGCTCCTCGCATCCCTTCTACCCCTGGCGTTAACTCTAATTGAGCGCCATAAGCTTTGAGCATGGATCGTCTTTCGTGGCTCATTGTGTCAGGCATCGTTAGAATAAGATGGTATCCCTTGGCGGCTGCCACCATCGCCAGCGCAATTCCTGTATTTCCAGAAGTCGGCTCTACTAAAACGGTTTTTCCAGGGTGAATCAAGCCTGCTTCTTCTGCCGCTTCCACCATACTCGCGCCAATCCTGTCTTTCACAGACGATGCTGGATTCATGCTTTCTAGCTTCACCACAATCCGAGCAACCGCTCCTGAAGCTTGGGGAATTTTATTTAATTGAACTAAAGGAGTTCGGCCGATTAACTCTGTGATATCTTTCGCTATCCGCATGTGGGTACTCCGTCGTGTCTAAATATAATACATCGGGCTTTGCTGGGCGCGAGTTTCTCTTTCCTCGCACAAGTCTTGGAGTGTATAACGACCCAAAACTTCAATTGAGGCAGCGTTAGCTTGCTCCCAAACTTCATAAATCAGAGTCTTTTCTAGAGTCGTAGAGTCAGAAGTATCTTTCTCTTTCCGCTCACCTTCAACCAAAGTGACAATTTCCAGCAGTGTAATCTGCCAAGGTTCACGAACTAAAACGAAACCTCCTTTAGAGCCGCGTTGACTCTGCACCACACCAGCACGCCGGAGGTTGGTCAAAATTTGTTCCAAATAGCGTTCAGGTATGGGTTGCTTGGCAGTGATCTCGCTCATGGTTAGAGGAAGTTTTTTTCCGTGGTGGCTTGCCAGTTCTAATAGTGCCAGCAGCGCGTATTCCACTTTGGAAGACAGATCCAAGAGAGCGTAGTTTTGGCTATTCAAGACTGTACTCAACATACTACGGTGAATTGAGAGACTTATCGCAGTTTATGCGAAATTAATTTTTTCCAAGTGTGGAATGTGATAGCATCCCACTTACTACCCACAAAAACACCATATTCTATCGACTTACCGTAGATTGTTATTTTACACAATTCCCATAAATAATTTGATCTTTTTGTGGGAATTATCCTGAGTTTCTGTTTTCAGAGCCTCACCTACCAACAAAAATCTCAACATATGCTACTAACTGATTTGCGAACCATTTTTGAGCGTGATCCAGCAGCACGTAACTGGCTAGAGGTATTGTTCTGTTACCCTGGACTCCAAGCCCTAATATGCCATCGATTGGCACACTGGCTGTACAACATTGGAATTCCGTTTATACCAAGGTTTATTTCTCATATTAGTCGGTTTTTAACCGGGATTGAAATCCATCCTGGGGCATTAATTGGCCAGGGAGTGTTTATTGATCACGGGATGGGAGTTGTGATTGGTGAGACTGCGATCGTCGGCGACTATGCACTGATTTATCAAGGTGTCACCCTTGGCGGGACTGGGAAAGAAAGCGGCAAACGCCATCCGACTTTAGGCTCTCATGTAGTTGTGGGAGCGGGTGCAAAGGTATTGGGAAATATTCAAATTGGCGATCGCGTCCGGATTGGAGCCGGTTCTGTTGTGCTACGAGATGTACCCAGTAATACTACTGTAGTTGGGATTCCAGGGCGCGTGACTCGTCAGAACAACTTGTCTACCAATGTTCTAGATCATGATAAAGTACGCGACGTAGAAGCTGAAGTAATCCGCGCTTTATTTGAACGCGTCAAGTCTCTAGAGAAACAGTTCGAGCAGTTGGAACAATCAAGTTTGTCCCCAACGGAGCTTTACAACAAGCCTAAAAGCAAAAATTCTGATGGGATGATTGAAGATTTTCTTGATGGTGCGGGAATTTAATTTATCCCTCTTCTGTCACTTTCCGGAATAAGCAAGTAGTAAATAAGCTAAATCATCCAGAAGCATAACAGGGTTTAAATTGATTTATTGCTGCAATTAAATGATTGAATCCCAGTAACAAATGTGAATTAGGGAAAATACTTAACCAAGGATAAATTTAGGTTAAAAGCTATCAATTACAGCTAATGCAGCAGCTAAAACAGCTACAGGAACAACAAAAGTTAATTGGAGCGATCGCTCTTGATATTCACAAATCCTTGAAGCTTCAAGATATCCTCGCCAGGAGTGTTCAAGAAGTCCGCCAGTTACTCAAGTCTGATCGCGTATTGGTGTATCAATTTACTCATCCAATGCGGGGTAAGGTCGTAGCGGAGTCGGTATTACCCCAATGGATGTCTATCTTGGGATTGGAGATTGAAGATACCTGTTTTCAGCAAAGCCAAGAGGAAGAATACCGCCAAGGAAAAATCTGGGCAGCGACAAATATCTACGAAGCGGGTTTAAGTGATTGCTGTATTCAACTTTTGGAACAGTTTCAGGTGAAGGCGAATTTAGTTATCCCTATTCTGTTAGAGAGCCAGAAGACTCCCACAGTTGAACTCTGGGGACTATTTATTGTGCATCAATGTTCTGCACCCCGACAATGGCAGACATTTGAGATGGAATTTTTCAACCAACTGAGGGTGCAACTAGCGATCGCTATTCAACAAGCCCAACTCTACCACAACCTCCAAACACTCAATGCCGAGTTAGAAGCCAAAGTACAGGAACGCACTGCCAAATTGCAGGAAAGCGATCGCCGTTTTTACGCTATCTTCAATAACACCTTCCAATTTACAGGACTGCTAACGCCAGATGGCATTTTACTGGAGGCTAACCAGACTGCGCTCAGTTTTGGCGGAATTAAGCTTGAAGATGTGATCAATCGTCCTTTTTGGGAAGCACACTGGTGGACAATTTCACCCCAAACTCAAGAAGAATTAAAACAAGCGATCGCCCTTGCATCTCAAGGGGAGTTTGTCCGCTATGAAGTTGATGTTCTTGGCGCAAATAACCGAGTCGCAACAATCGATTTTTCACTACGTCCGCTACAAAACGAGACGGGTCAAGTTATTTTGTTGATTCCAGAAGGGCGAGATATCACTGATCTCAAGCGCACTGAAGAAACACTACGCAAAAGTCAAGCTTTGCTAGAAGAATCCCAGCGAGTTGCTTGCCTTGGCAATTGGGAATTTGAACTTGGTAGTGGCAAAATTACCTGGTCAAAGGGGCTTTTCGACCTCTTCAATCGAGAACCCGCACTTCTGGAGCCGAACTATGAAGAAAATCTGCAATTGTATCACCCTGAAGATCGCCAGAAATTGCACCAAGCTGTTGAGCGAGCGATCGCCACTGGTGAGTCCTACAAAGAAATTCTCCGTGTGCCCCAGCCAGATGGTTCTAATCGCTACTTTGAGGGTATTGGACATACAGAATTCAACGCCGATGGACAGGTGATTCGCCTTTATGGTACTGCCCAAGATGTTACCGAACGGGAAGTTGCACTAAGCGATCGCCAAAAAGCTGAAGCAGCCTTAGCCAAAAGTGAAGAACAATTGAGGCTAACCTTGGAATTTAACCACATCGGTCTTTGGGATTGGAATGTTCAAACAAGAGAAGTCCTCTGGAATGACAACCATTTTCGCTTGCTAGGGTTGGAGCCAGAAACATTAACTGCGAAGTACCAGCTATGGCGTAATTCCATTCATCCAGAGGATGTTGACCGAGTTGAGCAAACTTTACTCAACGCCCTAGCACAACATACTAATTATGAAGCTGAATATCGAGTAATTTACCCCGATAGCAGTGTTCACTGGCTCACTGGGAAAGGGCGCGGCGTCTACAACGAAGCAGGCGAAGCTGTAAGGATGCTGGGTGTGATCATTGATATTACCGATCGCAAACAAGCCGAAGCAGCCTTAAGAGAAAGTGAAGCCAGATTCCAGGCATTTATGAACAACAGCCCAGTACTAGCTTGGATCACTGATACAGATGGGCGTGTACTTTACTTAAATCAAACATACCTGCGGACATTTAAATTACTACCCGAACAGGTGATTGGGCAATCCATTTCTGACCTCTACCCAGATGAAATTGCTCGGCAGCATTTCGATCACATTCGGACAGTCACACAGACAAATCAGGTACTTGAGGCGATCGAAGTTGCTCCTCGACCAGACGGTAGCCTTGGTGAATTTTTGGTATATAAGTTCCCGATTCTGGGATTTTCTGCACAAAAGTTAGTCGGTAGGGTGGCGATCGACATCACAGAACGTAAGATATTGGAACGAGAACTGGCTCACAAGCAAAAGTTATTGGATGCCTTCATCAATAGCGCACCCGTTGGTATAACCATTCTTGATCGAGAGCTGCGTTTCTCATTTATTAATGAAGCATTAGCAGAAATTAATGGCATTCCCGCAGCCGCGCATATTGGCAAAACACTGCGGGAGATTGTCCCCGATTTAACACCAAAGCTGGAGCAGCTATTGCAACATGTTTTGACAACGGGTGAACCGATTTTGGATGTGGAGATCACTGGAGAAACCCCAAAACTCCCCGGTGTGATTCGGACTTGGCTAGCTTCCTACTTTCCAATTCAGTCTGAAGTCGATGAACCCATTAGTATAGGCATTGTTGTCGTTGAAACCAGCGATGTCTACGACGAGCTTCGCTTACGCAAACGTGCTGAACAAATGTTAGAACTGCAAGCAGTAATCACCCGCAACATGGCGGAGGGAATTTGCCTAGTTCGTGCTACAGATGGCGTGTTTGTCTACACCAATCCTAAATTTGAGCAGATGTTTGGCTATGAACCTGGTGAATTAATTGGTCAGCATGTGTCAATTGTCAACTACGGTGATGAACTTACTACACCTCAAGAAGTTAATCAAGCGATTAAAACTGCTGTTATTCAACACGGTGAAGCAACCTATGAAGTTCAGAATGTTAAAAAAGATGGCACTCCATTCTGGTGTAGTGCGACCACTTCCGTTTTTGGGCATCCTGAGTATGGAAGCGTCCTTGTAGCTGTCCAACAAGATATCACCGAGCAAAAACAAGCAAAGGAAAAAATCAAAGCCTCTCTGAAAGAAAAGGAGGTATTACTTAAAGAAATTCACCATCGTGTGAAGAATAATTTAGGAATTGTCAGCAGTTTGCTGCAAATGCAGTGCAGACGGACAGAAGATCCTGTGGTGAGAGCAATTTTGCGCGATAGCCAAAACCGCATTGCTTCCATTGCCCTAGTTCATGAAAAACTGTACCGCTCTGAAGACCTCGCTGATATTGATTTCGCTCAATACATTCCAGATTTAACAACTCATTTATTTGATTCCTATAACGTTAATTCCAGCCAGATTCAACTAAACATTCAAGTTGATAATGCTAGCCTCGACATCGAAACCGCTATTCCTTGTGGCTTGATTATCAACGAACTGGTTTCCAATGCTTTGAAATACGCCTTTGTTGGTAATCGTGGAGGGGAAATTGAGGTTAAGTTTTATCAAGAACTTGAGAGTATTTTGATACTCATTATTCGAGATAATGGTATTGGTTTACCTGAAAATTTTGATAGAAAGAAAGCTAAAACGCTGGGTATAACTCTTGTCCAGGGTTTAGTCAAGCAACTGAGGGGAAAGCTTGAAATTGACTCTCAACAGGGAACACAGTTCAAAATTACTTTTATAAACAGCCGCGGATAAAGATGATTAGCACCCCAGAAAATACACAGAGAAAGGAGATAGTTAGAATCCTTGTTGTTGAAGACGAATATATTCTTGCCATCAATTTGCAAGAAAGCTTGGAGTCTCTGGGGTATGTTGTTCTAGATATCACCGACTCCGCAGAAGGGGCAATTGCAAGAGCAAGTAAATTACGCCCAAACTTGATTTTAATGGATATCAGGTTACGGGGTGAGATGGACGGCATCCAGGCAGCAGAGCAAATTTGGCATCATCTGCAAATTCCTATTATCTACGTCACAGGTCATTCTGATAAAAACACTGTGGAGCGGGCAACGCTGACATCGCCCTTTGGATATATTATCAAGCCCATTAAAGAGCAAGAA
The DNA here is from genome assembly GCF_054786515.1 of Nostoc sp. UIC 10890. Taxonomy (NCBI): domain Bacteria; kingdom Bacillati; phylum Cyanobacteriota; class Cyanophyceae; order Nostocales; family Nostocaceae; genus Nostoc; species Nostoc sp. UIC 10890. The sequence continues at coordinate 6,160,781 of NZ_JBSGKF010000001.1, read as the reverse complement.
CTTTACGTTGCCATTCAAACAGCACTCAATCGCTACAATCGCGAGCAATTTTTGAGTTCTGTGCTTCGAGGAATGGGTGATGGGGTAATTGTAGTAGATACTAAATTACATATTAAGTACATCAATCAGGTAGCTGAAGCCCTGACAGGGTGGCGATGGAATGAAGCTAAGGACAAAATATTAACTGAAGTTATCAGACTCATTGACGAACAAACTCAGTTTCCGGTAGAAAATCCCATTATCGCAGCCCTCAAACAAGAAACTTTTATATATCTAGGTAGTGGCGTCCTGCTAGTTGCTAAAGATGGGACAACTATACCGATAGCTGATAGTGCTACTCCCTTGAGAAATAATAGCGGTGTAATTACAGGAGCCGTATTAGTTTTTCGGGATGACACGCAACGACGGTTAGCCGAAGAACGCAATCTTGCAGCGGAACGTGCCCAACAACTAGAAATTCAAGTGGCAGAACTCCAACGGTTGAACCAGTTGAAAGAGGATTTTCTGGCAACTACTTCTCATGAAATGCGAACGCCCTTGTCAAACATCAAAATGGCCATCTCCGTACTAGAAAATATTCTTGACCGGCAGGGCGTTTTAAATTTAAAACCACTTTCTCCATCTGAATCTGTAGCCCGCTACTTAACTATTCTGCGTGAACAGTGCGAACAAGAGCTAGATTTAGTAGACAACTTGCTGCATCTGCGAATGATTGATGCAAATGTCTACCCGTTGGAATTAACTTCAATTGAACTTCAAAACTGGCTGCCTCATGTTGCCGAATATTTTCAGGAACGCGCTCAAGCTAGGCAACAGTTGTTCAAAGTTAGTGTTTCTCCAAATTTACCACCTTTAGTTTCAGACTTGGCTAGCCTGACCGAAATTATCTCAGAGTTACTCAACAATGCTTGTAAATATACTCCGCCTAATGGAGAGATTGCAGTCGATGTTCAGGTAATTTACACCACAAAAAGTCTCAGAAATGAGGATGCTGAATCTGGTGTATTACATAATCTTCAAGTTCCCTACTTTCAAATCACAATTAGCAATTCTGGGGTAATAATCCCAAAACAAGAACAATCTCGAATTTTTGAGCCGTTTTACCGAGTCCCTCAAAGCGATGCCTACGGCAACCCGAAACGGGAACGCTGGCAACAAAGCGGCACAGGATTAGGTTTAACATTGGCTAAGAAGTTAGTGAAATATCTTCAAGGCACAATTGAAGTTACCAGTTCTCATGGCTGGACAACATTTACAGTTAAACTGCCGTTAGTCATTGGTGATTAGTCTTGGTCATTGATCATTGGTCATTTGTCATTGGTCATGGTTATTCTTCTTGTCCCCCTTGCCGCTTCCCCCAAAGAGTTCAAACTACGTCAAAATTTAAATAAACGCGATCGCATCTTACCGACAATGCAGATTAACCAAAGTCTCCATACAGCGATTCTTGTGACTGACTTAGAAAGCTCCGAAAACTTTTATGGCAAAGTATTGGGATTATCCAAAATAGATCGTTCCCTAAAATATGCTGGTGTATGGTATCAAGTCGGCAACTACCAACTTCACCTGATAGTTGCACCTAATGTCCCCACAGAAAATCCAAATGAAAAATGGGGGCGCAATCCCCACATTGCTTTCTCCGTTGCTGACTTAGACACCGCCAAACAAGAATTGCTCAATCATAATTATCCCATTCAAGCCAGCGCCTCCGGCCGCGCTGCTCTTTTCACTCAAGACCCTGATGGCAATATCATCGAGTTGAGTCAGCAGTAAGGGGGAGTGGGGAGTGGGGAATGGGGAATGGGGAGATGAGGAGAATATAGCAATTCTCGTTTGTATGCAATACATTTTGACCTCTCTCCAAACCTCTCTCCTTTTAGGAGAGAGGCTTTGAATCTTACTTCTCTTTGGGAGTTAGGTCTGTATTCTATGCAATTGAGAACCACTATAACCATGCCCAATGACAAATGACCAATGACAAATGACAAATGACAAATGACAAATGAAAATCATTGCCTACTCTTACACCGATCCGCTATTAGAATCTTCTCCCGATCAAGCTGATTGGGGATGGGAGGTGGATCGGGTTTATGAAGATTTGGGCAAGCAAAAGTCTTCTGGACGATCGCAATTACAACAATTATTTACCGATTGCCAAACTGAACCAGCAGATTATCTCCTGATTCGTCGGTTGGAAGAATTGGGGGATACTGTAGAGGAAATTAGCGATCGCTTAAATGAACTCGAAGTGATGGGAATCGCAGTCATCGCTACTGAACAGCCCTACACTTCCGAAAATTACCCTCTGGGCGCTGACTTGCTGAATTTGCTACACGCAATCCAACGTCAACAACGTAGTCGTCGCATCCGTCAAGGACACGCCCGTAATCGTCTTGAGGTTGCACCGCCACCGGGCAAAGTTCCCTACGGCTATCGCAGAGGTAAGGGAAAATATACTGTTGATCGCAGTACTTCACCAGTAGTCAAAGATTTTTTTGAACACTTTTTACTCTATGGTTCCCTGCGGGGTTCAGTGCGTTACTTGGCAAAAAAATACGGCAAAAAAATCTCTGTCACCACAGGAAGACGCTGGCTGACTAATCCAGTTTATCGCGGCAATACAGCTTACCAAAATGGCGAAATTATTTCTAATACCCATATTCCAATAATTTCTAAGGAAGAAGCTGCCCAAGTTGACCGACTTTTACGCCGTAACAGCCGTTTACCATCCCGAACTGCCAGTGCGCCGCGTTCTTTAGCTGGGTTGGTTATCTGTGGTGAGTGTCAGTCGCACATGACAGTTACTCGTGTCACCCAACGCAACCAAGATAAGGAGTATCTTTATTTACGTTCTACTAGCTGTCCCCAACGCCCCAAGTGTAAGGCTATTCCCTACCAAGAGGTTTTAGAACATACAATTGAAACGGTTTGCCGTGATTTACCTCTGGCGGTAGCGGGGATGAATTTTCCCCAGTTGGATGCAGTGAAGAATAGTTTAGGGCAAGCGATCGCTCGTCAGCAAGAAATACTTGCTCAGTTACCCACTTTAATTGAAACTGGAATTTTAGATGCCGAAACAGCAAAGTTAAGAGCTTACAAACTCCGCACGGAAATTTCTGAACTCGAAGCAAAGTTGGCAACTCTCCCCCCAGTTAACTTGCGTTCTGTTGCTCAAGCTGTTTCGATACCACAATTTTGGTTAGATTTGTCGGAAACAGAGCGACGATTTTACTTTCGAGAATTTATCAGGCAAATTGAGATTGTTTTTCAGAATAAAGAATTAAAACTACAAGTTATTTTTATTTTTTGAAGAAGAATTCCGAACAAGAAAGTGGGCATACTTTGCGGGGATGTTGCTACAGATACACCACTAATTGTAGATCACAAAATCGGAGATAAGACTCAACACGGTTCGGTTAAAGGGGAAAGATGAAAGAGAAAAGGTTTCAAATACATCCTTTAACCTTTTTCCTGAATTATGTTTTTTAATTGAATGGAAACACTATTTCTGAGACGGTTGATCCTTAGTATAGGCAGTAGGTTTTGGGCCAGCATTCCGCACATTGATAACTTTATTAAGGATATCAAACCAAAAAGGCGCACCCATCGCAATAGCTAAACCACTCATTACCCAACCGCCAATTAATCTAAAAATTTGCCCAATCCTAATTAATAAAATGATACCATCATTCAATCCTCTAGTATCTAATTCAAACTGTTGATTGATATTTTGCAATCCAATAGGTAGAGAATTATTTGCTAATAGGTTATCGATTTTTCTTCTGGCTTCTGGGTCATTGATATAATCTGTTCGTTGACTTGCACTTTGAGTAATGGTAGAGCGGATAGCCGAATCCTGTGACAGTCTGTTAACGATGTGAAATGTATCAGTATTGGTTAATATAGCAACTGATATTCCAATTAAAATAGCAACTCCTTTGGCGTTACGTTTATAAACACCACTGGCTCGATCCATAGAGCGATCAAACCATGTTTCAATCTCATTTTTAAACTGATTCATTTCTTCTGTGAGGTCGCCAATTTTTATCCGACTACGTTGAGCAATCACAGCAAGGCTCTTGATTAAGTTATCAGTTACATCATCAGGTAATGTATTAACAACATTTCTAAATTCTGGGTCTTTAATATCTCTATAAATTTTTTTGATTGTTAGGTGACTTGGACTATTCTCATTATTAATACCTTCTTTAAGCTGTTTATAAGATTCTAGTATTATATGCAAGTCAATTTTAGAATCTTCACTAGGATGTTTCACATGATTAATTAACTGGGGGATTCTTAATGTATCTAACAAGGTAATTGCAAATGTTTCAGAAGGAAGATAGGAAGGTCCACTTTGTTTTTCTACTAATTCTTGTTTAGTTTCTTTGTCAACCTCTTTAGCATTTTTTTGTAACTGTTCTACTTTTCTCTTAGCCTGTTGATTCAAAGTATTAATCAAAGGATCGTTATAAAGTTTTTGCACCAAATTTCTTGCCTTAGTAATATCTGCTCCTTCAGTTTCGCTACCACCGGCTAGAAGCAATTCAATTGAATGTTTTAAATGTTTAGCTCTCCATTGTAAAAATGTGGCAATCAGTTCCTGAATTTCAGAAGCTAGTAAGCTCAAAATTAAGTAAATAAAAACTAAGCCCAGAGTAATATCCACGACTACAGGTAAATTCATTTATAGGCTCCTATAACTTTTAGATTTTTTAATTATCAAAAATGCTTTTAAGAGATTTTATAACACAGATATTTAAATCAAAAATTCCCTTAACCAAACTTAAAATATTCAAAGTTTTATTTACTTGTTTTGATAAAATCGATCAACTTATTTTATATTTTTTTAAATATCTTGTAATCGTTCAACGCTTCATGAAATCCCTGTAGCAATTAGTTCATACTCTTCTAAAGTTAGCTAAGTTACAATTAAGCTGATAAAAATTAAACTAAGCGTCACATACAAAATAAAACACAAGGTAATTTACGGACTAAAGAACAGGTAATAAATAATTTATTGCCTGTATTATTTTTATCTTGTTCAGCTTAAATGCTTTTTAAATCACTCAGATAAATTTTAAAAAAAATAGCGCTAATTATAAAAAGTTGAGTTAATCTTGGAAACTAGCAATTGTTAAGAACATACGTTGCTACTGGGTGGCAACATTGGAGATTCGCTCTGGTCTCTATGTAATCAAACCAGCAAGTAAAATGATTAACATAGAATATGCAAGAAGGAAGCTTTATTTGGAGTCATCTAGAAAAACAGCATCGCACGGTTGGCAAATGGATTGATTGGGTATGGCTAATAGTGTTGCTGTTGGCAGCAGTATTACTGTTTAGCATCAATCTGGGAGGATTGCCACTGCGAGATTGGGATGAAGGTACTGTGGCACAGGTTGCTCGTGAAATTTGGCACGCACCAGCAGGTTCAATGCGTTGGCTTTACCCAACACTAGGAGGCGAACCATATCATAACAAGCCGCCTTTGATGCATTTGCTAATTGCTTGGGCTTATTCTCTGGGAGGTGAAAATGAGTGGACAACGCGTCTACCTGGAGCAATTTTAACCGCGACATCTGTACCTTTTCTGTATTGCATTGCTCGAGAGATATTTCGCCAGCGTTGGGCAGCGATTTATAGCGCTTTGATTTACCTAACAATGCTACCCGTGGTGCGTCATGGGCGGTTAGCAATGTTGGATGGGGTGATGGTAAGTTTTTTGATGGTGATGATGTTGTGCGTGTTGCGATCGCGCCGAGATTTACGTTATTGCCTTGGTGTTGGCATTAGTTTTGGCTTGATTTGCCTAACTCAAGGACTTCTAGGCGCATTTCTCGGTGCGATCGCTCTTGTATTTCTGTTTTGGGATACGCCACGGCTACTCACCTGTTACTATTTTTGGATCGCAATCTTAATTGGCATTCTGCCTGTAGTTAGTTGGTATGGTGCCCAACTATTCCACTATGGTTATTCTTTCGCTCAAGTTGGCTTTGTAAACCCATCAGTAGGCCGAATTGCTTCAGGTGTAGAGGGGAATTCTGAACCACCTTGGTACTATGTCATTGAACTTCTCAAGTACACATGGCCGTGGTTATTATTCTTACCACAAACTGTCCGCTTAACCTGGGAAAATCGCAATCTTAGCTGGGCAAAACTAGTAATGGCCTGGAGTGGTGTTTACCTACTGGTAATTTCTTTCATGATTACCAAAGTTCCCTGGTATCTATTCCCGATTTACCCTAGTTTAGCTTTAGCTTTTGGTATCCAATTATCAGAAACAGAAAATTCGCCTTTACTCTCATCCTATCCCCGTGCTTGGGTTGCTGGTTTGGCGATACTTGCTGTGGCTGCTTCTGCTGGTAGCATTTATTTTAGTTGGGGTACAACACCCAAAGCAGACTTACAACTGATTTTTGCAGCAGTAGCTTTAACTATGACCTTAGCCGCTATTTTAGCAGAGCGGGGCGACGGGCAATTTCTGAAGATTTTGTTTTGGGGAAGTTATATTTCGCTGCTGCTGTTAATGAAATCTAACTACTGGGTTTGGGAATTATCTGAAGCTTATCCAGTTAAACCAGTCGCCGCTATGATTGTGCGGGCAAATCCAGCTACGAAGAAGATTTACACATCTTTTCCCCACCATCGCCCCTCGTTGGATTATTATAGCGATCGCACCATCATTCCCGCTTCTGTTGGTGAACTCCAATATTATTGGCACTACAACAGCCAACCCTACTTTCTACTTCATACATCTGCTTTCACCAATCTTCAATTAGAGTCGATGAAACTAATTGATCAAGCTGAAGGTTGGAAGTTAGTTACTAAAGATACTAATCGATTGTAAATGTTGGGTATGGGGCATTGGGCATGGGGCATTGGGCATTGGTTATTCATTCTTATTTCCCTTGTCTAGATAGGCATTAATAATGTAAAACCGTGTCCTATTTGGGGCAATAAGACACGGTTTCACAGAAGTATTTAGTTATAATATTACGAAAATCAAAGTAATATTTGATTTATACCAAATTAATCCATTTACTGAGATTTGTTTCCTGGTTCATTAACTTTCTCTGTTGTGGGAGATATTTGGCGATCGTAGCTTGTCTTTTCTTGGGTCAAGGCGATCGCACTAAAGAAAATGGCACTTCCTACAGCCAAGGCTACCATAGGACGCTTGAGCAAGACAAAATCTCTGATAATCCTCGCTAAAGGTCGGCTTTGCCGACGTAGCGCCGAAGACATCATTAACTGTCTCCAAGTAAACGGATCGCGGACATAATGACCACTCTGGCAAACTACTAGCCTTTCCTGGCAATAGGGACAGCAAAACAAGCCCATGCGCGTTTTAACTGGTTTGGGCGTAGTATTTCTTTGGCAAATTGGGCAAGTAACATAATGATTATCAAAGGTGTGTATATTCATTTACCTCGTCCGCCTAGTCCATTTACTCGCTCTATAACAATAGCTATATTGAATTGGAATCAATGTATGGTCTGAAATCAGGCATAAACTATACATACATTGTATTACTACCAAGGATGGCTCAATGGTCGCAACACGAGTATAGCTAGATTTAGGCAAGGATGACTCCTAGTTAATGTTTACGGGTGCGTTCACCAGCCGACAAAAACTCTCTTGTCTCTATAAAGGATAGTGTTGGCGCTTACTCGCACCCCACTAATCACAGCTACGCCCAAGCTAGGTATCGCTGACCCTTAAATAATAATTGTCTCCCATTTAACCATTCTCCCCACAAAAATTTTGCACAATGACATTTTTTGCTAAAGCTTTGTAAATCAAGCAAATAAAGTCTACTTGTCTGGTTGCTAAATAATGGCTCACAATGAGAAGTAACAGATAAAAATTTAAATTTTTTCTTACATTTACCCCGCCTCTCAATGACTCTCTTGCCTCCCACTCAACTGAGGAAGGTAACGGAACAACCTGCCTTTCCTACACCTTCCGCTCGTTTAGCTCACCTAATTAATCGTTTTCAACCATCACCAGAAACCGTAGTGCTATTTTTAGCCATGCTTATTGGCGGTGGTACTGGTATGGGTGTAGTCACCTTTCACTATTTAATCCAGTTGATTCACCAGCTGATGCTGGAAAATTTAATGGGTCAAATTGGGGTCTGGGGTGCTTGGACTCTAGCCTGCGTTCCCACCCTTGGCGGGTTAATTGTTGGCTTGATGCGCTGGCGTACTCAAGACTTTGGCCCTGGACTTTCATCTCTCATTGCCGCCTCTCAAGGAAAAGAGATTAAGCGACCACTAAGACCAGTTACAAAGATGCTGGCTGCATCTGTTTCTTTGGGGAGTGGTGCTTCTTTGGGGCCAGAGGGGCCGAGTGTCGAAATTGGCGCAAATTTTGGGATGTTGTTCTCTGTGATTCTCAATGTATCTCAAGAACGACAGCGGTTGCTGTTGGGTGCTGGGGCGGCGGCTGGACTTGCTGCGGGATTTAATGCTCCCATTGCTGGAGTATTTTTTGCCCTGGAGGTGGTGATGGGAGCTACATCTTTTGCTACTTCTGCGGTGAGTGTGGTGCTGCTAGCGGCGGTGGTAGCAGCATTAATTGCCCAAATTGGCTTGGGGGCACAACCTGCTTTTGATTTACCTGTTTACCAAGTCCGCAGTCCCTTAGAATTACCCCTTTACCTGGGATTGGGTTTAGGGGCCAGCCTAGTTTCTCTGGCTTATACTCAATCAATTCGTTTAGCAAAAGCCTGCTTTGCTGGGAAGGTTCCAGGTTTTGCCTTTTTGGGACGAATTCCTGAGCCGATTCATCCAATCATTGGCGGTGTGATGATTGGTGCAGTTGCTTTGCACTTTCCGCAAATTCTGGGCGTGGGTTATGAAACTGTAGAAGCAATGCTTCAGGATGTGGAGTTTCCACTTTATCTATTAGTTGTGCTGTTAGTAGTGAAGCTACTGATGACTGCAATTAGTACGGGTAGTGGTTTCATCGGTGGGTTGTTTGCACCAGCAATGTTTTTAGGTGCTTCTTTTGGTTCAGCCTACGCTAAGATTTTGGCTGTAGCATTCCCATCAATTTGTGATCAAATGGCAGCTCCCCCAGCTTACGCAATGGTGGGAATGGCAGCAGTACTAGCTGCTAGTGTCAGAGCGCCGTTAACAGCTATTTTAATGCTGTTTGAATTAACCCGCGACTATCGTATTGTTTTACCGTTAATGGCAGCTGTGGGTTTGAGTGTTTGGCTAGTGGAAAGGATTAAACCAACTTTTAACTCTAACTCTAATCTCCAACAAATTGGTCTTTCGGCATTGAAAGATGAACAAGCAGAAATTGTGCAGCAAATTTTGGTAGAAGATGCTATGTATCCCTGTCCAAAAAAGTTACCTGCAACTCTTGGGGTGTTAGATGCAGCTGTAGAAATGACCCGCGATCGCGTCCGCAGTGCTTTAGTAATTGATGAAGCAGAGCAATTAGTTGGTATACTTTCTCTGGAAGATATTAATCGTGCCCTTAATTTTTGGCAAACATACCCAAATTCTCTAACTGAAATTCCAGATAATTTATCCAGTCAAACTCTCATAGACATTTGTACTACTGAAATCCTTTATGCATGGCAGGATGAACTATTATCTGAAGCTTTAGACAGAATGAGTCTTCGGGGTTTGCATCAATTACCAGTAGTAGCACGAGAAAAACCCGATCGCATTTTGGGTTTACTAGAAAGAGAGCAAATTGCATTAACCTGCAATTTAGCAGTAACGCGCAAGGCACTTCGCCACTATTTACCAGTTTTACCCACTACAGATATAGTCATTGGTCATTAGTCATTGGTCATTGGTCATTAGTCATTAGTTTTCACAAAGGACAAAGGACAAATGACAATTGACTAATGACTATTTATTAAGCTGTGGCTTCTATGGCTTCATCTTCTTCTCGATCTTCTGGATCTACCTGTCTCAAACGAATGTGCTTTTTGCCTAAAGTGATCAGAAACTCATCTCCTGGTTTCAGATTCATCTGTTTTGTATAAGCTGAACCTATAAGTAAGTTACCATTCGATTGCACACTAATTCTATAGCTAGCACTACGTCCACCACGCCCATTAGCACTGGGTGTACTGTCCAACTGAATGCCTTCGGCATCAATTAGGGCATTTAAGAACTTCATCATATTGACGCGCTCTATACCATTTTTGGTAACGGTATAGTAGCCACATTTTTTGGCTTTGTCTTCCTTGCTCTCGTTCTCTAGCTCTTTGACTTTTCTGAGCAGTTCTTCACCGAGTAGGGGTTCAATTTTTTTCTGTTTAGGCATCAACTTAGGTCGAAAATGAATGTTTGAAGTGTTTGAATCGATTTTATTTTAGCTGACGTTGAGCTAATAGGAACATAATCCTTTAGTTTTTATCTCAACCTAGCCAAGTATATTACACTCAGATGCACAATTGTTATGCCATTACCAATATTGCCAAGACAATCTATTTTAGAGAATGCTGGCAATGCTGATAACTATATATATAGTTTGTGAATTACTGCTAGACTATACAAGTTTGAAGTTTTCTAAACTAACGCTGAAAAAGTTGTCTAGTTGTTGAGGATGATAACTGAGTCACAGAATGATAAGCAAAACTGATCCTTAGTTATTGGTCATTGGTCATTGGTTATTTACAAATGACAAATGATAAAGGACAAACAACAAAGCTTGCCAAAATGAAACTAACTACCAGAGGACACTATAGTGTGAAGGCGTTGCTAGATTTGAGTTTACAGCCAAAATATGGCCCTGTATCTGTGAGAGCGATCGCAAAACGCCAAGATATCCCAGCTCCTTACCTTGAAAAATTACTAATAGAAATGCGTCGTGCTGGGTTAGTGAAATCAATTCGTGGTAGCATCGGCGGGTATCAATTGGCAAGAGAGCCTATACAAATATCTATAGGGCAAATTTTAGAAGCAGTTGGCGAGACTAGCCATTTACCTCATCACACCCCAGCACCGACACAAGCGGAAGATTGGGTAACATTTAGCCTCTGGCAGAGACTCAACCAAAAGCTTAAAGAAGCTTTGTACAGTATTACTCTGGCAGACCTTTATTACGATGCTCGTAGCTGGCAAGCTTCCCTTGGAGAAGAAGCTAGTTTTGTGGTTTAGTCAAGAGTTAATAGTCAATAGTCAATAGTCAAAATATTGACCCTTGAATGCCAGTTTACTTGACGGAGGTAACTCCCGCATATAACTGGCTCCTCTTGACCACGAATTTTAGATTTTAGATTTTTTCGTTCATACCCCAACCCGGACTTCTTACCATGACGCTAATGTGGTCGTGGTCAATCCAAAATCCAAAATCTAAAATCCAAAATTGGTTGACCCTTGACTCGTGACTTATGACTAGTAATATCTATATCTTAATAATTGCTGCACTTTTAGATTATTTAATTGGTGATCCTTGGGATTGGCCTCATCCAGTGCAAGTTATGGGGTGGGTAATTTCTCGCCTGACCAAATTTTTTCTCCAATTGTGTCAAAATTCTCTAACACAACGCCTAGCTGGAATTGTACTAGGCATTATCCTAATAATTGGTAGCGGCCTTGTTGGCTTTTTGATTATTCAAAGTGCCAAATGGGTTCATCCATTGTTGGGAATTGCAATAAATAGCATTCTTTTAGCTAGTTGTTTTGCTGGTAGAAGTTTACGAGCAGCAGCGGAGGCTGTTTTACAACCTTTAACAGCAGGAGATTTAGACAAGGCTCGGAAGATTTTAAGTAATTATGTTGGTCGAGATACTCAAAACCTCTCGCAAGCAGAAATTTTACGAGCCGTTTTAGAAACCGTTGCAGAAAATACCACTGATGGGGTAATGGCTCCGCTTTTTTATGCAATTGTTGGTGTCTTTATACCAGTTGTAGGGCCAACTCCCTTGGTTTTAGCATATAAAGCTAGCAGTACCCTTGATTCAATGGTGGGTTACCGAGAAGCACCCTATACTTATTTAGGATGGTTCTGTGCGCGATTAGAAGATTATTTGACTTGGCTACCTTGTCGGTTAACAGTCATGACTCTGGCGTTGTTATCGGGTAAACCAATGCATGTTTGGCGAATTTGTCGTCGGGATGCAATTAACGATCCTAGTCCCAATTCTGGCTGGAGTGAGTGCGCCTATGCTGCTTTTTTGGGAGTACAGATGGGCGGTACAAATTGGTATCGCGGGGTAGCTAAGTACAAACCACTGCTAGGAGATGCTATCTATCCCATAACTGCAACTTCTATTCAGAATGCTTTGCAGCTGACTCGATATTGTTTTTTGCTATGGTTAGGGATAGCGATCGCTATATTCTTAATACTCCCAAATAAAATGTAAAGTTAGGAGTTAGGAGTTAAGAGTTAAGAATAAAAACTCCTAACTCTTAACTTATCACTCCTAACTTATGACTCGCTATGTCTGCCAAAGTAGTTGAAATTCTCTCATCCGAAGAAATCCGTCGTACCTTGACTCGTCTGGCCTCTCAAATTGTGGAAAGGACGCGTGATTTGTCTCAACTGGTACTTCTTGGTATTTATACTAGGGGTGCGTTATTAGCCGAATTGTTGGCGCGTCAAATTGAGACACTAGAAGGTGTAGCCGTTTCAGTCGGTGCTTTAGACATTACATTTTATCGAGATGACCTCGACAAAATTGGATTGCGGACTCCAACGAAAAGCGAAATTCCTTTTGACCTTACGGGGAAAACGGTTGTACTAGTGGATGATGTGATTTTCAAAGGACGGACAATTCGCGCTGCTTTGAACGCAGTCAACGATTACGGTAGACCAGAAGTGATTCGTTTAGCTGTATTGGTAGACAGGGGACATCGAGAATTACCAATTCACCCAGATTTTATTGGCAAAAAGTTGCCTACCGCTAAAGAAGAAATTGTCAAAGTTTACTTACAAAATTGTGATGGACGAGATGCAGTTGAATTGATTAGTCATTAGTCATTTGTCATTTGTCATTTGTCATTTGTCATTAGTCATTTGTCATTTGTCATTTGTCATTTGTCATTTGTCATTGGGTATTACAAAACTCTTCTCTAGTCCCCATTCCCCATTCCCCATTCCCCATTCCCCATTCCCCATTCCCCATTCCCCATTCCCCATTCCCCATTCCCCCCAAACCTCATCGCAAAATTGGACTGCCATGATGATGAATTAAATACCACTTACCACCAAGAAACTGAAATATATTTGTAGCTGTTGATTGTGCTTCAAGTCTTCTACCACCTACGACTTGAAACACATTTTCTCTCAGCACAACATAAGCGATATTATCAGTTATCTCTGTAGCAATTATATCTGTATTGATTTCGATATAAGCGGTGTTTTTAAATATCTGCTCCCAAGAGGTGCGAATCTCTTTCCAACCTCGCAGTATATTACTTCCAGGATGAATACAAAAACTACCAGTTCCTTGTGACCATACTGCACTCATTATCTCAATATCTTTTCTTTCAAAAGCTCGATAAAAAGCTGCATTAGCCGCTAAAACTTCATCCTTCATCATGGGGGATTAAATATTAAAAGTTAAGAGTTAAGAGTAGGAGTTATAAGTGAAAAGTGAAGAGTTAGGAGTTAGGAGTTACTAAATTATAACCCTCAAGTTTGACAAATAAATTAGTAATTCCCAATGCCCAATGCCCAATCTTTAACTCTTCTTGACTGTGCTAATAGTTTGCAATAATTGGCTAGCTGTATAGGGTTTGCATAGAAAGGCTTTGATACCCATGTCATAAGCTGTATTCACTTTATCAGATGAACTAAGTCCACTGACAGCAATAATTTTGACATCTGGATTAATTTTTCGCAGGGTACGGATAGTAGTTATCCCATCCATAGATGGCATAACCATATCAGTCAATACAAGAGATATTTCATCTTGATGTTCTGCATATAAGGCTATCGCTTCAATGCCATCACTAGCTGTGATTGCTTTGTAGTTATGGCTTTCTAGAGATGTTTTTGTCACATCCCGAATGGCAGCTTCGTCATCTACAACTAAAATTAATTCTCCTTGACCTGGAGGTAATCCCTGTTCTTGTTCTTCTATAGTTTCTCTCGCATCTTGTGCTGGCAAATACACCTTAAATTGACTGCCTTTTCCTTGTTCGCTGTATACGTCGATAAACCCGCCGTGGCTTTTAATAATGCCAAGTACTGTAGAAAGGCCAAGACCAGTACCTTTGCCGAGTTCTTTGGTAGTAAAAAATGGCTCAAATATTCGATCTAATATTTCGGTTTGAATCCCAATTCCTCCATCACTAATAGTAATTACAATGTGATGACCAACTTTTGCATCTATATGCATCTTGGCGTAATTTTCATCAATTAAGAGATTTTCCGCCAATATTTTCAAATTACCACCATTGGGCATAGCATCACGAGCATTGACACACAAATTCATTAGTACTTGGTGCAGTTGGGTGGCATCGCCGGATACAGTCCAGAGATTTTGTGGAATATGAGTGGAAACCTCAATGGATTTGGGAAAAGTTTCTTTTATAATTTGCTGAATTTCTATTATTAAATGCTTTAATTGTAAGATTGTGCGATCGCCTTCCAGCCCACGTGTAAAAGATAATACTTGTTTGACTAAATTTGCCCCACGTTTAGCGTTTGTGATTAATATTGGCAGTAGTCGCCGAGAACGCTCATCATGAACTTGTGCCTCTAACAGTTGGGCCGTCATCAAAATGGGGGCAAGAACATTATTCAGGTCGTGGGCGATACCACTCGCTAAAGTACCAATGCTTTCCAATCGCTGGGCACGGAGGAATTGCGCTTCGAGTTGTTTTTTCTGTGTGATGTCTGTGTTAACAACGAGAAAAGATTGTGCTTTTTTGCCGAATTCATGCACTAGTGTCCAACGGCTTTCAACAATAATTTCTTTACCCAACTTTGTTTTTTGCTGTAATTCACCCTCCCAAGACCCATTTTTCATCAGAATACTGAGTGCTTCTTGAACTTGAGACAGATTTTTTTCATGCCAGAGAACTTGTGTCTTGTTATTGATAGCTTCTTCTTTTTTCCAACCGTACAGACTCTCAGCAGCTTTGTTCCAAAATAAAATTTTATCGTCTAAATCACACACAAAAATTGCATCGGTGGCAACATCTAGTAAAGCAGCTTGTTCGCGGATTTTCTGTTCTGTTTGTTTGCGCTCAATGGCGTAGCGGATAGAACGCTCTAACAACGGTGCTGTCAACTGGCTTTTTTCAAGATAATCTGCGGCTCCGGCTTTCATCGCTTCGATATCTATTTCCCAGTCACCTTGACCAGTCAGCAAAATTATTGGAGAACAACAGCCGTTGGCAATTGCTTCGCGCAAAAGTTCAAGTCCATTGTGGGGGCCCAAACGATAGTCTACAAGATAAATGTCATGTTGGTGGCGAGCGATCGCATTTCTTGCTGCTTCATAATTATTAACCCATTCCAGCTCGCAGTTTGCTACCTGAAATTCATTGAACCAATAACGAGTCAAAATATAGTCGTCTTCGTCATCATCAATGAACAGAACTTTGATAGGGCTGTTGTCCATGTTTGTCTCCCACTGCTTCTAGTGGCAGTTTCACAATTTCAAACCAGTATTTGACTAGAGTCTTCATGACCTCAACTAATGAGGCAAAAGCCACTGGCTTAATGATGAAAGAATTAGCGCCCAAATCGTAAGTATTATATATATCTTCTTCTCTTCGTGATGTTGACAGGATTACAACTGGAATTCGCCGCAGTTGTGGGTCAGTTTTTATCTCTTTGAGTGCCTCAATACCGTCAATTCTCGGCATATTCAAATCTAATAAAATCAAACCCGGATACGGTGAACTGCTGTTCTCAACATATCGACCACGATGGTACAGATAATCCATCAACTCTTCACCATTACTCACGATGTATAGTTCAATTGGCAATTGACTTTCTGCCAACGCCTCACGAACTAAGATGCCGTCATCTTTATCATCATCAGCCATTAAGATTGTGAGGTTTGCTTCTCGACCGTTCACTATGCATCGTCTCCTTTGCATTGGTTTATTAGTATGAATCAAGTTATTAACTTGGCACAGATGGCAACTCTTACGTTGACAAAAATAATCAAATATGCAATCTATATGTTTAGATATAAAAGGTTTATTCTGTTGCTATTTTTTTGCTATTAGCAAGCGATATCTAATCACAAACTGCCGTGGTAGTCACCAATAGCCTGAAATAATCAAATTGTATTAATAATTAACATGATAGTTGATTTGTACAATGCATCAGTCCTACAAATTACAGGGTGCAATTGTACAATTAAGCTAGTTTTGGGATCTAGTATTAATCCCTCTCCAGGAATAAAAATCAAGAATGGGAATTAATTGGCAATGTGACTATAAACTTTGCTCCTTGCCCAGGTATGCTTTGGGCTGTGATATTTCCATGATGACGCTCGGCAATTTTCCGACAGATTGCTAGACCTATGCCAGTGCCTTCGTATTCAATGCTACTATGCAAACGTTGAAAAACATTGAAAATCCGATCGAGATATTTTTCTTCAAAACCAATACCATTATCTTCTACGATGATTTGACAGAGTTCAGAATTAGCGGATGTGTTATCTGCTTGATCGTTTAAAATATTACCATAAATTGTGATTACAGGTGGTATCTGGGGGCGCTGGAATTTGAGGGCATTACCAAGCAGATTTTGCAACAATTGGCGCATCTGTAAAGGATCAGCTTTAATGGTGGGTAACTCTGCTATTTCTACACTTGCGCCAGTTTGCTGGATATACACTTCTAAATCACACAATACCTCTTGGGCAATCTTTGCCAGATTTACTGATACAAAAGGCTGCGCCCTGGTAGTAACTCGTGAAAGTGTCAACAAGTCTTCAATCAATGTCTGCATTCTGTTGGCAGCATTCTGCATCCGTTCTAAGTAATCACGTCCCTGTTCGGTTAATGTGTCGCCACAGGTGGTTTTAAGCCGATCGCCAAAGGTTGTAATCTTACGTAGTGGCTCTTGCAAATCGTGGGAGGCGACAAATGCAAATTGTTGCAGTTCTTTATTGGAACGAGCGAGTTCTTGCCGCTGCCGAGTTTCTTGTTCTAGGATTAGGCTCTGAGTTGAGGCAATGGCTATTTGATCTGCCAGCTGTTGTAAAAGTTCAATTTCCCAGCCAGTCCACTGGCGGGGATGGGCGCACTGATGGGCAATTAACAGCCCCCACAGTTGATTTTTGAGGAAAATTGGGACTACAAGGTTGGCTTGTACGGCGAATTGTTGTAGAAATTCGACGTGGCAAGGTTGGATATTAGCTTCCTTGATGTCGTTAATCGAACTAATTTGCCCTTGACGGTACTGTTCAATGTAATTGTCGCGAAAGCAAGGGTCGATAATTTGTTGCCCCAAAATAACAGGTAAACCCGGAACTACTGCCTCTTGCACCGCCATAAAAGAACCGTCTGGCTGTAGGCGCAGGATTAAAACACGGTCGGCAAGCAGTAGCTTTTGCACCTCTATGACGCTGGTTTGAAGAATTTCATCGATTTGTAAAGACTGACGAATTTTTAGGGTGATATTAGCGAACAATTGCGATCGCATATTTTGGCGTTCTAATTCTGCTTGTGCTCGATTGCGATCGCGTTGTGCAGCTTGCCGTTCGCTAATATCCATCATCGCCCCAATCATTCGCACTGGCTTGCCGGTCTTATCATGAATCACATAGCCGCGATCAAAAACATAGGCATAAGAACCATTGCCGCGACGAAAGCGGTATTCATTTAACCATAATGTTCTACCGCTATCTATTAGTGCCATCGTTTCTGAGGCGATTCTCTGCCTGTCGTCTGGATGTATGTGTTCATACCACCAATAAACATTCAATGTTATTTGCTCTACTGAGTAACCAAAAAGTGTTTGTAAAGCTTGATTCCACCACACCTCATCAGTCAGCAAATCCCAATCCCATAAAAGATCATTGCTAGCACGAGCAACTATTTGGAAACGTTCTTCGCTCTGACGCAATTGTTCTTCTGCTTGTTTGCGTTCAGTGATATCTGTATGACAACTTGTCATCCGCACTACATTACCATCTTCATCCCACACAGCCTGACCGCGATCCAAAACCCATTTGTAAGTGTCATCCTTACACCGGACTCGATGTTCGCTGATAAAAAATGGGGTAATTTTGGCAAAGTGATCAGCGATCGCTTGTCTGACAAATCCAATATCATCGGGATGCACTCGTGTTGCCCATTCGTCTACATGATTGGAAATCTCATCTTCTGCGTAACCAAGCATTTCTTTCCAGCGAGTTGAGAAAAATACTTGATTATTTTTAACGTTCCAATCCCAAATCCCATCATTATTGCCTTGCACGGCTAACTGACAGCGTTCTTCACTTTCTCTAAGTGCGTCTTCTACCCGTTGGCGCTCAATGGCTGTCGCCAGAACGTTGGCAACCGCTTGGAGAAAAGAAACATCATCTTTGGTAAAAGTGTGGTGTCTGGTTGTGTGTGCCCCGAAGACACCAAAAGGACGCTCTTTGCCATGAATCACTACACTAATGCCGCTCACCACTTGATGGTCATGTAACAGAGGTGGCCCATTAAATCGTGTTTCGGCGCTCAGGTCATCAACAATTACTGGTTCCTGGGAAAGCAGGGTGTAGCCAGCTTGAGAATTTATCCCGCCACTAACGGTCGCCTTTCCCACCAGTCCAGGTTGCCAACCAACTCCAGCCCGTAGCAGTAATCTACCATCGTCTGGCAGCAGCTCCAAAATTTTGCAAGACTGAACTTTGAGACATTGGGCGACCATTGTCACACATGAGTTCATTAGTGTAGTCAAGTCTGTACTAGCTAGGGCGATTTGACTTATTTCTGCCACCATTGCTTGCTGTTTAGCATGAACTTCTAGCGCCTCCTCAGCTTGCTTGCGCTTGGTGATGTCCATGTATACCCCAGACATTTGCACAGGCACCCCAGACGCATCCCCAAAGACAACTCCTTTGCTTGCTAAAAAACGAATTCTCCCATCGGCTAAAACAACTCGAAATTCGATGTTATATTTGACTCGATTCTGAATAGCTTGTTGATGCGATCGCCTCACAAAATCGCGATCGCGCGGATGAATGCAACTAATGAAAGCTTCATAGGTGTAGTTGAAAGTCCCTTTCTCTAGGCCAAAAAGCGCTTCGAGATTATCTGACCAAGTAATTTTGTTCGTCAGCAGATCCCAGTTCCAGATGCCCATACGAGCCGCTTCTAATGCCATCCTGAATTGTGCTTCCCGCAATTGCGCCTGTGCAGTTTGCTGTCGTAATTCCTCCACAGCCCGACTAGCTTCTTGAAGACGGCGCAATCTTTGACGTAATATTGGCCATTGAATCGGCTTGGTAATAAAATCAGTTGCACCTACAGCAAAAGCTTTCTCTACAGATGCCTGATCAGAAAAAGCGCTAATCATTAACACCGGTGTGCCTTTGCCATCAGGGAGTGCTTGCAGTTGAGTGCAGCAACTAAACCCATCCATCACCGGCATGAGGGCATCCAACAGTACTATATCTGGGTGGAGGCGAGTATAGGTAGCGATCGCCTCTAAACCGTTACTCGCTTCTACCACCTGATACCCTGCTTCTGTCAGTAGCTCATTCAGATGCATTCGCATGAAATTGTCGTCGTCTACAACCAGAATCAGGTTATTCATTTGAGTCTATGCTGGGAGCGATCGCCCTTTTTTAATTTGGTCAAACTTTAGTGCTTTTAACTCAGCACTCGTCATTTTCCTAATTATCTTAACCCCTCAGTCCTCCATGCTCTATGTCCAATCTATTTGAGTTCTGAGTGCTGAGTGAGGAGTTAGGAGTTCTGAGTGCTGAGTGGGTAAATTGCGGTTTTTGGCGAACCCACAATAAATGTCATGTTTTCATGACATTCTTATCATTGCTCAACATCATATCCAGCAATAAATGTCATGAAAATATAACAATTCGATCCCGGAAGGGCTTATAAATCCGTGAACCAGGCGAAAAACCTACTTGTTCCCCCTTGATCCCTAGATATGCTTAGTGGTTAATATTGACTTAACAAAAACAACTCCTCCGATCCCAAAGAAATGCTAATTTTGGCATAACTGAGGAATTGAAAGGAAACGACCTCAATTTAAAAACAGATTAAAAAACTTAAAAACTGGGCAAAACCAGGAGTCAGGATAAGAAATTCATCTGGAATGGATGAGATTTTACATAGCATTCTTTAACCAGGGGAAATCATTTACCGCTTAAACTACTGGAGGCCAAATTAATGGCAAAAGAACGCCCGCCACTAGAGGAGATGACCTTACGCCAACTACGCAAAGTTGCTAGCGAATATAGTATCTCTCGCTATAGCCGAAT
Organism: Nostoc sp. UIC 10890; assembly: GCF_054786515.1. NCBI lineage: Bacteria > Bacillati > Cyanobacteriota > Cyanophyceae > Nostocales > Nostocaceae > Nostoc > Nostoc sp. UIC 10890. The sequence continues at coordinate 6,140,392 of NZ_JBSGKF010000001.1, read as the reverse complement.
GCGTAAATCACAACTGCTGGCATCAATACAAGAAGTACAGCGCAACAGAAATTCGCTTAGTCCATCTCGTTCATTGGAGGCACAAGAAACCGTGGAAGCTGCAAAGTTTGAATTAGGTCAGGAAGATCGTACTGGTGGATCTCTAGCTGATGTTGATGAAGGACTCGCAGATTTGCCTTCTGGCTATGGTGACAGCCGGATTGTACTCTTACCGCGCGATCCTCAGTGGGCTTACACTTACTGGGATGTTCCCAATGAACACAAAGAGGAACTACGCCGACAAGGAGGACAACAACTCGCACTCCGGATTTATGATGTCACCGACATCGATATCGAATACCAAAGCCCCCACAGCATTCAAGAATATCCTGCTGATGAACTAGCTAGAGAATGGTATATACCAGTTCCAGTTAGCGATCGCGATTATGTGATCGATATCGGCTATCGTGCTGCTGATGGTCGCTGGTTAGTGCTAGCTCGTTCTACGAAAGTACACATTCCTCCCGTCTATCCTTCTGACTGGATAGAAGATGTCTTCATCACCGTCAACTTTGAAGAAGATTTACGTGGCAAGACTCAATACGAACTAGTTCCCCCTGCCAAAAAGGTTGCAGCTACCGCCAATGGTAATGCTGTTGTAAATGGCAACGGCAACCCCATCTACGACCAAATCTTTGGTTTAGCGGAATCTGCCGAAGCGCTACGGGTGGCTGGTTCTATCTTCGGCTCCCAGCACCAAGTACCAGGTGGAGTGCAATCCCTTAGCTCCTATGTTTTCCCCTCTGGTGTAGGTCTGTGGGCAGCTCCCACCGTGTCTGGTTTAACCGCTTCCGGTGCAGGAATGTCAGGTGTTGGCTTCTCGGCTTCTGCCGTACCAATGCGTCCGCGCCAGTTCTGGTTAATTGCCGATGCTGAATTGATAGTCTACGGTGCAACCGAACCCGATGCTACCGTAACCATTGGCGGCCGTCCAATTAAGCTAAATCCAGATGGAACATTCCGCTTCCAGATGTCCTTCCAGGATGGTTTAATTGACTATCCGATTTTGGCTGTAGCTGCTGATGGTGAGCAAACCCGGTCAATTCAGATGAAATTTAATCGTGAGACACCATCTCGGAATACTAACACCAAAGAAGAAGCTGTTTTAGAATGGTTCCCTTAAGTTTTGGTTGTTAGATTAACTTCAGACTGAAATTTTAAATTATTCCCCGCTATAGTAATTCTGTAGCGGTTTTTTGCATTATTATGTATACAAAAAAATTATTTTTGGTATTTAGCTTGATCATTGCAGGGAGCTTATTATCAGGTTGTCAAGAGCTTGAAGCAAATTCAGCCCCAAAAGTATCTAAAACTTGCCCTGGCAAAGATGCTAAGTTCAGTATTGATTTTTTTAAAACCAATAATCAAGGTAAAAAAAATCAAAGAGGTATTAACAATGTAATTATATTTAATCCCAAATCAGCAGAATTAGATTTCAAAGTTAATGTTGGTCTATCTCATAAACTCTACGCCAAAGATGCGAAGGGAAAACTGCGTAAAGAATACGTACCAAAACAGTTTCGTGAACTCATTGGTGATGAGAATGCCAAATTAAACGGACAACTACCCATTGCCGCAATTAATGCCGACTATATAGATACTGATGATAAACCACAAGGCTTAAACGTTTCTCGTGGTGTAGAGTATTCAGGAGCATTTAAAAATAAACGTTCTTCCTTTGGGATATCAGGAGGTAGACCCCAGCAGCGACAGGCTACTATCCAAGCTGGCAGAAGAAAAAGCGATATTCTCAATTACAATTTAGTGGGTGGCAATGGTAGATTCTATCGTCAGGGTAAATTTAAAGATATTTGTCAAGATTTGGGAGAATTTGCCTGTAAAAATGCAACTAATCGCTCTCTGGCAGCTATTACTAATCAAGGCTATGTAATCTTATTAGTTAATGACTTGAAAGGTAATTCAGAGATTGAATTATCTCAAGTTAATCAAGAGTTATTCCCAGATATGTTTGATAATGTTCTAGAAGGTATTGCTAGCAATAACTGTTTAGGTAAAATTCAAGAAGGGATTTTATTTGATGGGGGTATGTCTCCAGGATTGTATTATAACCAGAAAGTTTATGTAGAAAACTTTGGGCCGATTGGTTCAGTTTTTTTGATTTACAAAAAATAAAACAGTTATGAATTCCACTGTGATTGTAGTTTATTTGCAAGTTCTGAATCTGGTGTACACACAATTTTAGAATCCTGAATTTTTAACTTTTTGCGAATTCTCAAGTTTGTTTGGATTCACCCAACGATTGACAAATTCGTTGTTGTGTTTGTACACCTTAATTTGCACTTGCTTGGAACTTACCTTAACTACTTCAGCAGGAATTCTTTGGACATCGCTAGAATCCGCGCGAGACTTGTAAAGCCAAATAACTTTTTGCCCTACTTCAAAGTAGTTAGGATTGCTAGTTAAAGAAGGCGTACTTTCTGCCCAAGAGGGGAAAGCAATTGCTAAGTTGATTAAAAGTACTAAGACCACTAGAGTTATTTGGAAAATTTTCATGATCATTGCACTTGTCTTTGGTCTGGTGAGCCAATCAATCTGCTGCTCTAGCATTTAGCTATTGTCCTCCTTTATTTTTTCAAAGTTGAAAGGTAGATACACTAAAACTTCTTTGGGAAATTTAGCAGAATTTATGTTGCACCTCTTTTTTACCTAAGTTTGATCGTACTAGAGATTTGGGGAGTCAATTACTTAGCCTTTAGTTGTATTAATCGCCAGACAAGTTTGTATTTGTTCAAAGTTCAAACCTTTATTGATTTCAGGATAAGACGACTTTGAGAATAAAATCAAATAGTCTTCTTTTTTTAAAATATAAATTAAATTTATGATTATTGTAATGCTCTGACTTGAGATGGAAATTTCTATCTCAGGAGCAATAGACGTAAAAGAACACTCTGTCGTAAAAGTTGGGAATGTATAGTGCTTTATAAATTTTGATCTATATGCCTCAGAGTAGAAGCCTACTTGCAGCGAAGCAACCTAATATTGGCAAACTAGTTCGTGCCCTGCGACAAGAGTTAAATCTGTCTCAAGAAAAATTTGCTGCCGAGTTTGGTGTAACTTTCCCAACAATTAACCGTTGGGAAAATGGACATGTAACACCTTCTCCTTTAGCAATACAGCGAATTATTAGCCTAATCAATGAGTTAGGTGAACGCGGTCAAATTCTTAAGAAAACATACTTCCGAGAAGAGGAGTAGGCTTTGTGAGTTCTGCATGGGAATTAATAGCTTGGAATATCGATGATATAAAGGGGGTACTGGGTACTGGGGACTGGGGACTGGGTACTAGGGACTGGGTACTGGGGACTGGGCAAGAAAATATGAGTAACATTTGGTTGGAATCTGAATACCTATCTAAGTCTTCCTAGTCCCCAATCCCCAATCCCCAATCCCCAGTCCCTACTGTAAGCAACACATGACCAATCGAGAGGAATCAATGAAAAACGAATCAACGTCAGCAAGCAACGCTGACGTAAATTTCCTTCTCGGCGGGGGTGAAATGGGTGCGCGGATGCGAGAACGAGATTGGTCAAAAACTTCCCTTGGCCCAACACAGGAGTGGCCACAGAGTTTGAAGACTGCTGCGCGGATTATGCTGACTTCCCGTCAACCGATGTTTGTCTGGTGGGGCGAGGAACTGATTAACCTTTACAATGACGCTTACAAAGCTATTATTGGCGGCAAACATCCAGAAGCACTTGGACAGCCAGCTTCCTACGTGTGGCGAGAAATTTGGGATCAAGTTAGGCCTCGAGCCGAATCAGCAATGCTGAAAAACGAGGGTACTTACGACGAAGCGCTGTTGCTAATTATGGAGCGCAACGGCTACCCGGAAGAAACCTATTACACTTTTTCATATAGCCCTGTTCCTAATGACCAGGGCGACACAGGTGGGATTATCTGCGCCAATACAGACGATACGCAGCGGATTATCGGTGAGCGTCAGTTGGCACTTTTGCGCGAACTAGCAGCGAGGACGGCAGACGCGCGGACATTCGATGAAGCCTGTATGCTGAGTGCAAGTTGTCTAGAAAGCAACCCTTACGACTTACCTTTCGCAATGATTTATCTGGTTGACCCAGATAAGCAGGAAGTTTTTCTGACTGGAACGTGTGGTATAGATCGGAATCACGTAGCAGTCCCCGAAATAGTGGCTCTCGATTCTGATGCGGTTTGGCCTTTTGCGGAAGTAATCAGAACACATCAGGCTTGCCTGATTTCTGATTTGGAAGTGTCTTTTAATAGCTTACCTTGTGGTGTTTGGCAGCGATCGCCCCATCAAGCGATCGCAGTACCAATTGCCCCATCCGGTCAAACGGGAAAAGCTGGTATATTGATTGCCGGTTTGAACCCCTTCAGGCTATTCGACGACAATTATCAAGGATTTATCGATTTAATTGCGGCTCAAATTGCAGCCAGCATCGCTAACGCCCAAGCTTACGAGGAAGAACGCAAACGCGCTGAAGCCTTGGCAGAAATTGATCGCGCTAAAACGGTCTTTTTCAGCAACGTCAGCCACGAGTTCCGTACCCCACTTACCCTGATGTTGGGGCCACTTAAAGAAACCTTAGTCAATTGTGCCACTCTGCTTCCAGCCAAAGAACGAGAGCAGTTAGAAATGGTGCAACGTAATGGAATCCGCTTGCTAAAACTGGTCAACAGCCTGCTAGATTTCTCGCGCATCGAAGCCGGACGAGTTCAAGCCTCTTATGAACCTACGGATCTTGCCACTTTCACCGCAGAACTAGCTAGTGTATTTCGTTCAGCAGTAGAACGCGCAGGGATGCAATTATCAGTCAACTGTCCTTCCCTGCCAGCACCAGTATATGTAGATCGGGAGATGTGGGAAAAGATTGTTCTTAACCTGCTCTCAAATGCATTCAAGTTCACGATGGCTGGAAAAATCGCGGTCAGCTTGCAGTGGGCAAATGACCATATTGAGTTTGCAGTCCAAGATACAGGCATCGGTATCCCAGCAGAAGAAATTCCCCACCTTTTTGAACGATTTCACCGCGTCAAGGGGGCGCAAGGACGCACTTTTGAAGGGTCAGGAATTGGATTGTCACTGGTACAAGAATTGGTACAAATGCATGGTGGAAAAGTTTATGTTACCAGTGTTATGGGAGCAGGCAGTTGCTTTACTGTGTCAATTCCAACGGGGTATGCTCATTTGCCTCCAGACCGAATTAGCGCCCCTCGAACTTTAGCTTCAACCGCATTAGGTGCAACACCCTATTTAGAAGAAGCCCTGCGTTGGCGACCGGAAGAGGCAGGGGAGCAGGGAGCAGGGAGCAGGGAACAGGGGGCAGGGGGCAGGGAGCAGGGAGCAGGGAGCAGGGAACAGGGGGCAGGGGGCAGGGGGCAGGGAGCAGGGAGCAGGGAAGAATCTTACCTATCACCTATCGCCTATCATCTGTCACCCTCTCGTGCTCGAATTCTCCTGGCTGATGACAATGCAGATATGCGTGATTATGTCAAGCGGCTATTAATAAGTCAGCAGTATGAGGTGGAATCAGTGCCAGATGGTTTAACTGCTTTAGATTCTGCTCGTGGGCGTGTCCCAGACTTAGTACTGACAGATGTGATGATGCCTGGATTAGATGGCTTTGGACTGCTGCAAGAATTACGATCTGATCCGCAGATGCAAAAAATTCCAATCATCCTGTTGTCAGCACGGGCGGGGGAAGAGGCACGGGTAGAAGGCTTAGAAGCGGGAGCCGATGATTATCTGATTAAACCGTTCTCTGCCCGTGAATTGTTGGCGCGGGTAGAGGCAGCCTTAAAAATGGCTCGTCTCCGCCAAGAGGCAATGGAACGTGAGCAAGAACTGCGAATTGAAGCTGAGGTGGCAAAAGCACACCTAGAGACTGTTATAGCTGGCATCCAAGACCAATTTTTTGTGTTAGATCGAGATTGGCGTTATACCTTTGTTAATGACCAGGTAACAGAAATTGTTGGCTTTTCAAAGGAAGAGTTGCTAGGTAGGATAATTTGGGAAGTTTTTCCAGATATGGTCAACAGCGAGTTTTATACTCAGGTTCAGCGGGCGATGTCTACGACGGGCTACGCCTACGCACAACAAACTGTTGTTCAGTTTGAATACTTTTATCCTACTTGGCAGCGCTGGTTGGAGAATCGCGTCTACCCCTTTGCAGAAGGAGTAAGCATTTTTGTTACAGACATTAGCGATCGCAAACAAGCAGAGAAAGCCCTTCGGGAAAGCGAAGAAAAATTCCGTAACATGGCTGACAATGCCCCCTTTATGGTTTGGGTAACAGATACCGATAGTCACTGCACCTACCTCAGTCAAAGCTGGTATGACTTTACAGGTCAAAACGAGGAAACAAGTTTGGGATTTGGCTGGTTAAATGCTGTGCATCCAGGCGATAGCAATGATGTTAGGAATGTTTTTCTGGAAGCTAATAGAAACAGCGAGGCTTTCCGTTTGGAGTACCGTTTGCGGCGCCAAGACGGCGAGTATCGCTTTTGCATCGACGCGGCTAATCCCTGGTTTGGGGTGGATGGTCAGTTTAAAGGTTACATCGGCTCAGTGATTGACATTACCGAACGCAAAGTAGCAGAAGCCGAACGCGATCGCCTCCTGGAACTTGAGCAAGCTGCCAGAACTGAAGCCGAAAGAGCCAACCGGATTAAAGATGAATTTTTGGCGGTGCTTTCCCATGAATTGCGATCGCCTCTTAATCCTATTCTTGGCTGGGCGAGACTCTTACAGACTCGTGAATTTGACGCCGCCGGATTGAAGAAAGCGATCGCAACCATCGAGCGAAATGCTAAATTACAAGCTCAACTAATTGAAGATTTACTCGATGTCTCTCGGATCTTACAAGGCAAGCTCAACCTCAATATGTTTCCCGTTAACTTAGTGCTTGTCATTGAGGGAGCATTGGAGACAGTGCGATTAGCCGCAGAAGCGAAAAATATTCAAATTAAAACGATACTGGATGCTTCTTTTGGGGAAGTTTTGGGTGATTCCAGTCGTTTACAACAAATTGTCTGGAATCTGTTATCAAATGCTGTTAAATTCACTCCTGAAGGAGGTAACATTGATATTCAACTAGAGCGTGTTGACACTCAAGCTCAGATTACTGTCAGCGACACAGGTAAGGGAATCAGCCCTGACTTTCTCCCTTATGTGTTTGAATATTTTCGTCAGGCTGATGGCACGACAACCCGAAAATTTGGTGGCTTGGGGTTAGGGTTAGCAATTGTCCGTCATTTAATAGAACTACATGGCGGGACGATTTGGGCAGAAAGTTTAGGTGAAGGGCAAGGAGCTATTTTCAGGGCCAGACTACCATTAATTAAAAAGGATTTAACCCCAAAACAACATATAAAGATTGCTGCATTAAATCCTTCTCCGGTGATTGAAATCCTTGCAGGTATCCAAATCTTAGTTGTGGATGACGACGATGATACCCGCGACTTCCACACATTTCTGCTAGAACAGGCTGGAGCAAGGGTGATAGCCGTGGCATCAGCAAAAGAAGCACTGCAAGTATTGGCAGAGTCAGAACCAGATTTTCTGCTCAGTGATATTGGGATGCCAGAGACAGATGGCTATATGCTGATGCGCCAAGTTAAGGCATTGCAGTCCAAACAAGCCAAACAGATTCCAGCGATCGCTTTAACTGCTTATGCAGGAGAAATCAACCAGCAACAAGCACTCGAATCAGGGTTTAAAAAGCATCTATCAAAACCTGTCGAACCAGAAGAGTTAGTCAAGGCAATTGCAACTCTGATTGGCAGGAGTTGGAATGACTGAGTGTTTGCTTATACACAAACCCCGTAAATGCAGATGTGTACAGGAGTAATTTTATGAATTTATTTGTACAAGAAATACCAGCATCAGATATCTCCCCAAAAACCATTCAAGAAACCCCCTTGCCAAGTACAGACCCACTAATTGCCCGCAGTTTACAAAAAGAGCAGTATTTTGGCATTATCGGGCTAGCGATCGCCTTGATTGCCGCTGTGGGATTTTTTAGTCGCAGAGTTGAATATGCTATTGGGTTTGCTATTGTTCTCAGCGCGATTTTAATTGCTTTCTTTTTGTTCGTATAAGAAGGGATTAGGGATTTAAAAACTGTGAGCTAGATTTCAATACTGTTCGGTTAAGGCAAGAGACGCGATGAATCGCCGTCTCTACAATAATCAGTCTTCCGTCTTGACGGCGATTTATCACGGATTTGTGATGATTTATCGTATTCTTTGTGATCTAAAATTTTCATCAAAAAACCTTAACCGAACCGTATTGAGATGGATTCCTTCTTCAGAAATATATATTTACTCTGAAGAAATTCAACTAAAAGCTCTTGCCTATTTGACTGATTTATGCTTTTGTTTTTTAATTTAAATTGTTCATCTAACCATTTATTAGTTTGCTTCATCACACAAAATATATCAGCAATTACTTGAGCATTTAGTATAAATTTGGAGATGCTTTAGTTAATCACTTACTCCGCTAAATTATTCAGTTTACTTAACTCATCAAATCTTCATGTATTTGAAGCGTAGTTTATCTTTTACAGTAAAAATAGCGGGAATAATAAAATAAATCGGATTGAGCAAATTAGTTAGCTATGAGCCAAATATGTCCTATCTCCAAAACCTGTGCTTGTCGTAATGTTGCACGCTGCCGGACTAAGGAGGCAGGTAGGCTCTTTCTCTGGTTTCCCGTTCCACATACCCTGAACAAAGTCACCTCCTATTTACAACAGTTTGCCCTTGAATATGAACTGATGCACGAGCGACCAGGTTTGAGTTTGAACTGTAGACCCGGAAAGTCTCTAGAAATTGCCCGTAACCTGGCCAAACTACTTGCACCGAGAGAATTAAAAGAGACGCAAGTCCTTTTTATTCAAGGCACTATTCAACCTCAACTCCACGATTTTAGTGACATAGCCTCATTACAACGCTTCATTAAGTTCAACCAATCCGACTGGCTGGTTGAAATGCTAGCAACGGAACGATTCACCAGTTACTTTCAACCAATTGTTTCAATTAACGATACATCACAGATTTTTGGATATGAATCGCTCTTGCGGGGACTGGATGAAGAAGGCAATTTAGTGCTACCCGCACCGATTTTGGAGTTAGCCACCGAAGCCGGACTCCTACCACAACTCGACCAAGTTGCTCGTCTTAGCACAATCACTCAATTCAGCCGCTATCAAGTGAGTGGACACATTTTCATCAATTTTGCACCCACGTCACTTTATGACCCAGTTTTTTGCCTACGTAGTACAGTAGAGGCAATTGATGCTGCTGGCATTTCCCACGAGCGAGTTGTTTTTGAAGTCGTGGAATCAGACGACAATTCTCAAGATTTAGACCATCTCAAGGCACTGCTCCAATACTACCGAGATGCTGGGTTTTTAGTCGCCCTTGATGACCTGGGTTCTGGCTATTCCAGCCTAAACTTGCTACATCAGTTACGTCCAGACTTTATCAAGCTGGATATCGAGTTAATTCGAGATGTGCATCAAGACCTTTACAAAGCCTCGATTACCGAGAAGCTTCTAGAGATTACTCAAAAGTTAAATATCCAAACTGTTGCTGAAGGAATTGAATGCATTGAGGAACTGAACTGGCTGCGAGAACGAGGTGCAAATTTTGCTCAAGGCTATTTGATTGCTAGACCTAGTGCAGTGCCTGTCACTACAACCCCTCGCTTTGATCCGATTGCCTTAACTGTAGCATCGGCAAATTCTCAGGTGGTTGAGCAGGTTCAACACCAAAGCGAGTCCGAGCGAATTGTCGCGGCTGTGACGCAGCGAATTCGACAATCATTAGAGTTAAACGAGATTTTGCAAACCACAGCAGCCGAAGTGCGACAACTATTTAAGGTAGATAGAGTATTGATCTATCAGTTTCAGGAAGACTGGAGTGGTTTGGTCGCTGTAGAATCCTTAGCAGAAGAGTGCATGTCCATTCTGGGATTTCACGTCATGGACACGTGCTTTAAATCCACCCGTGCAGCTTACTATCAACAAGGTAACACCAGAGCGATCGCAGATATTGAAACTGCGGGACTATCGCCGTGTCATATTGACCTTCTCCGAAGTCTGCAAATCCGGGCTAATCTTGTTGTGCCTATTTTACAGCAAGAGCGTTTGTGGGGATTATTAATTGCTCACCAATGCCGTAGCAGCAGACAATGGCAGCAATCGGAGATTAACTTGTTTAACCAGTTAGCGGGTCAAGCTGCGATCGCTATTCAGCAATCAGAACTTTATCACCAATTACAACAAGCAAACCAGGAATTACAGCGCCTTGCCTGTTCGGATGGTCTAACTCAAGTGGCAAATCGACGCTGTTTTGATGACACGTTCAATGCACACTGGCAATGGTTGGCACGAGAGCAAGGCTCATTATCTTTGATTTTGTGTGATGTCGATTACTTTAAGCTTTACAACGATACAAATGGACATTTAGCAGGAGATGATGCACTCAGACAGGTTGCTAAGGCAATTTCTCAGACAGTTAAACACCCCGCAGATTTAGTTGCTCGTTATGGTGGAGAAGAGTTTGCAGTCATTTTGCCAAATACTGATATCGAAGGGGCAATTGCAGTTGCAAGAGATATTCAGACTAATATTAGTGCATTACAAATGCCTCATCCCCATTCATTGGTCAGTGAATTCATCACCCTAAGTCTTGGTGTGGCAACCATCACTCCTCATAGCCAATTATCTCCAGCAACCTTAATTGCTGCTGCTGACCAGGGACTCTACCAGGCAAAAGCACAAGGAAGAAATTGTGTGGTGCAGATGGATTGTGAGAATCTGACCGAATAATTACTAATGGTTGAAGAAGAATTCAGGAGTCAGAATTCAGAAGTCAGAATGGGCTAAACGCTCCGCTACCGCTAACAGGAGTCAGAAATAAATCTATTGCATCTTATACTACTCATGCGTTAATTTTATCTAGGGATATTACGTAAATGAGGTGATTATTGCTGGGGTTGAGTGGTAAGGGTAATTGCGGGAGTATGTAGAAATGAAAATAAGTAATATGGAAAATAGCAGTTCTGTGATGATTGCGATCGCTTGGTGTTTAGCTTGGGGAGATAAGCGAAAACCTAAGTTTGATTTGGCAATATTACAGAAAATGCGACAGGCTTTGAAGGATGGGGAAGATGTGCCAGAGGAAGTGCGACTCATTGTCGAACAAGTGCAGCAATTTCAAGGCATTGATAAATATTACTTTCCAAACACTCTAGATGAATTAAAGAGTAAGTATCTTGATTTATGGAATCAGACTAATCGCATTGGCTTAGTTTATGGTGGTGCAACTAAGATTAAAGAATATGTATTTGAATCGTCAAAAATTCAAGATATTCGTGGTGCATCTGCCTTGTTAGATCGTATAAACCTGATTGATTTACCTGCATTTTTTAATAAAAATCCTAAGTCAAACCAGTATGCAATTCAGTGGAATGAAGTCAGAAAATGGCTGGATGACACTATTACCAGTAATTACAAATTCTCCGAAGCACTAATTCCAGAACTTATTATTTATTCAACAGGCGGTCATATTTTGGCATTTTGTCCAGTGGCATTTGTTGATGATTTAGCGAATGCAATTGAAAAACGCTATACCGAAGAAACTCTAACAGCTAACTCCTGCGCGGTGGGAGATACATTTAGACTGCTAGAAATTCGCTTTGGCTTGCTACAAGAGCCAATTGAAAATACCCTTTGGCTAGATTGGTATCGTCAGAAATATAAAGAACCGCTAGTTCAAGCTTACTTTGGTGATCTGGAGAAGAATCTAGAGAATTCTCAAACAGAAAGATGTAATAATTTAGCTGTGTCTGTTGAGGATGCTTTTGCAGACCGCAAGAGTTTTAATGAACTGACAACAAAATTAACAATTCTATTTAACCAACGTCGCAGTGGTCATGACTTTTCTAGTCGTCCTAGTCGTCGTAATCCTCCCATGTTTGAAACGCATCCTTACTTAATGCGTGATGAGGGAGAACGTAGGTCTGCGGTGATGATTGTCCAACCGCCAGACCTTCCTAGAGAATCACATTTTTCTGAAGCTTTGGCTCGAAAACATTTAGTTGGCTATAGAGCAAAAAAAGGAAAGCCAGCACAGCCTAAATGGTACGACGACTCTCAATTGACGTGGAAAAGTATCAGAGTTGAAGGCTGGTTGGATAAATTCAAGTCATTTCTTCAAAAAAATCCTAGTCTAGAACAGAAATATTATGCAGGTTTTGAACCTGATGAAATTGAAATTCCCCAAACTCTAAGCCATATTGCTAATGCTAGTAAAGGTTTTCTTGCTTATATCTATGCCGATGGCAACAATATGGGCGGTTATATTCAAAAAATTCGGACTCCACAAAAGTATCAGGAATTTAGTAGAGATGTAGGATTAGCCACGGAGTATGCGGTTTATCAAGCATTAGCAGAGAATCTGCATCCTCACAAATTGCAAAATTTTAATGATGAGGAATCAACACTAGGAAACGGCGCTTTAGTACATCCTTTTGAAATAATTACCATTGGTGGTGATGATATTATTCTAATTGTACCAGCTAACAAAGCATTGGCGATCGCTAAAAATATTGGAGAGAGATTTGAAGAAATTCTCCTCAAAGAAGTGCCATTGGGAGAAAGCGCAGAAAGTGAAAAAATAATTGGTGATTATAAAATCAAGCAAGACAATAAGCCAGTTGACTTGAAAAAATGCCATCGTTACAAACCTACAGAAGCTTCACCTTCTCAATGTCAACTCAGCACCTCAATTGGTATGTTAATCACAGCATATAATACCCCCATATACTACGCCAAAGACCTGACAGAACAGTTGCTTAAATCAGCTAAAGACCGTGCCAAAAAGTTAAAAAAAGCTGGATATTGTAGTGGGACAGTAGATTTTTTAACTATGAAATCTGTCACCATGATTTCATCTGACATTAAGGAATTTCGTAGACAGGCATTGATAAAAAACTTAAGACCTAAGTTAAAGCTTTATGCAGCTCCCTACACCTTACATGAATTAGGAGGCTTAATCAGCGTAATAGAAGCTTTGAAAAACGCCAAATTTCCCAAGTCGCAACTTTATCAAATTCAGAGTTTATTAGAACGAGGTAAACAAACTGCTATTCTCAACTATCGTTATTTTCGAGTTCGACTAAAGCAAGATAAACAAAATTTGGATTTACAAGAACAGTTTGAAGAAGCTTGGTGTCAGCCTAAAGATTCAAAGAATAAAGGTAATTTAGCGCCGTGGATGTATGATGATGGGACACTTGAATATGACAAATCAGACTATCCACTTTTTGAGACTATTTGGCGAGATGTTGTAGACCTGTATGATTTCATTGCTTCACCAGATGATGATCATGATGCAATTGAGGCGCAAAAGGCAACTACTGAGACTGAATTATGATCTATCTTCAACAATTATCAAACCCCATCACTTCATATCAAATTACAGCTGTAATTGACACTGCTTTGTGCGTTGGTGCAGGTGGTTCTTCTGGTTCACTTGCAGATAAACCAATTGTCCGTAACTCCGAAGGAAACTTGCTCATTCCCGCTTCTCAACTCAAAGGTCGTCTGCGCCACGAATGCGAAAAAATTGTAAGAGGGTTGCATTGGGCGGTCTGTAATTCTCCCAATCCGCAAACTATGTGTCCCCAAAGAGCAGGTTTAACAGAAAATTTTCAGAGGAGACAATATCAAGTATCGGGTTATGAAAGTCAGCATCATTGCCTGATTTGTCAAGTATTCGGGAATCCAGTGTTACCATCCCGTGTCATATTTGATGACCTAATCTGCACAGAAGACCCAGATAATTTACCAGAAGTACTACGTCCGGGTGTGACAATTAATCGCCGCCGCCACATCGCTGAAGAACAAAAACTCTACTTTCTAGAAACCTCGCCAGCAAACGCCCAAATCAAACTTACAGGACATATTCACCTATCTGGTGCGCCTATCTATGCAGGGGCATTAATTTTAGCTGGACTGCGACATATTCATGCTTTGGGTGGTAGTAAATCAGCCGGTTTGGGCTGGCTGCATTGGGAATTCCCCAAGTTACCGTTAGAACAAGGGGCGTGGGATTTTTTGGCAAAAGGGGTGAGTAATGAAACGGATTAATTTGGAAATTAAAGCGTTGTCTCCTTTAGCAATTGGGCGACAGAAACCGGGTGGTTCTGTGAGTGAAGCCGAAAGCTATATTCCCGGTTCTGTAATTCGGGGTGCGATCGCAGCTGTAATCTTAAAATGGGCTAATACATCTATTAGTGATGGTGACAATTTTCACGAGCTATTTTTAGGTGAAAATCCGGCAATCTTTCAAAATGCTTATTCTGCAAATATTAAATTTCCATCAGAAGTCAGAGTTTTACCCGTTACAGCCTTAAGTTCCAAAAACAAGCCAGGTTTTAAGTCTAAATCCGATGATCCTAAGCACAACGGTGTTTTTGATACCTTAATTGACCATTTCTGTGCTGAAGGCTTTGGACATCTTTACGATCCCAATTGCCCTGCTGACGGAGGTAGAGTCGATGTTTTCACTGGCTTTTACCAAATTCAGGGCAAATATTACTACAGCAATTCTGCAAGTACCCGCTTGTTAACAAGAGTTGGTATCAATCGACGCAGAGCAACTTCAGAAGAACGAGTTCTTTACAGCCTTGAAGTCTTAAATGAATCCCAAGATTACAAAGAAAAACCCGTCATATATACAGGGGGAATCTTTGTAGCAGATGATTTGGCAGAATCTCTACAAGCTTTTATTGCTAATCATCAAGAAGACTTACGTTTAGGTGGTGCAACTTCACGCGGATTAGGAAGAGTCAAGATTACAGCAAAGCTACCTGTAGAAATTAAACCAAGAGTCAGCAATCAAATAAAACAGTTCAATGATAAATTACATCAACGCTGGCATGAATGGAAGAATATCTTTGGTAATCCTATAAAAGATTTGCCAAAAAATCGGGTATATTTCACCATTGATTTACAAGCCGATACTATTTTTTCTGAAAACTGGCGACGAACTACTGTAATTTCAGCAGAAATGCTTCAAGAATTAACAGGCGTTACTGATTCTTCCCTAGAACTTCATGCCGCTTATAACAGCTATGATTATCGTTCTGGCTGGAATTCTGCTTGGGGACTGATGAAAGATGTGGAGTTAGTTACCAATAAAGGGTCTGTATATTTATTTAGCACCTCTGGCGAAGATTTATGGATAAAAGCTTTGGAAGATTTAGAAGTAAAAGGAATAGGCGATCGCACTTGTGAAGGCTTTGGACAAGTGGAGGTTTGTAATGAGCTTCATAGTGTATTTCGGGAGAATGCGGTATAAATTATGTCAAAAATTTCTGTTATTGACTTGGAAGAACAACTAGCGTTGAGAATTAATCAAGAATTGAGTAAACAATTAGATGATGTCATCATAAAAATGCAACAAATCGCTCAAGAATTTGCTATTAAGCAAGTCAAAGAACGTTCACCTCTAAAAAATGTTTTGACTACAGCTACAGATCCAATGTCTTCTATAGAGGTAATTAAAAACTATATCCGTTATCAAGTAGGTCGTAAGGATGCAAGTAAAATTTGGAAGTTAGAAAAAATTGAGAATGGTAAAAAAGAAATATTTGCTAATGCAGTAATTACTCAAATTAATGATTTAACAGCTAATATTGAGAGTATATTTAATGCTATCAATATTAGTCTTGATAAAGAATTAAAGCCGTTTTTGGAGAAAGATAAAGATAATCAAGACTCTATTAATCCCAAGCTAAATCATAATCAGCTAGAAAAATTAGAGTTGCTAAAGGAATATTTACATAATAATAAATCTCATATTAGACAGAATATTCATCTAAAATTAACTCAACTATACCTTGGTTATCTCAGTCGTGAACACACGGCTTTAATAGGTTCATAAATCAATAAGTTTAAATTGTAAGATGATAGTTTAAATATGTCAAAAATTCTGTTAATTACAGTTGAAGGTTCTCACCAAACTATTATTAATGCTAGAGCTTTGGAATTATTAGCTCAGATTCGGCTTCTGAAATCTTATGGTATTAGAACAGGCGATATTGACATTCAAAAACTACCGGAATCTTTACAAAATTAGTATGAGCAAAAGCGCTCTCCTGTTAAAGATAAAATTCAATTAGCTTTGATAAGTAGCTATGAGCTTTTAAGTAAGCTTCCTGATGACCATATAGGTAAACTTTATCAAGAAAGTGCAAACAAAATTATGAATGCTCTAGAAGTTCGCAATAATTCACTATTTGCTCATGGATTTCAGGCGATCATTAGTAGTGACTACCAGAAGGTAAGAGAAGTCTTTGTCAATTTTATTGAAGCTGCTATTACGGCTGTTATTCCACCTAAAATTGCAATTAAAGCCACCACAGTTTCCTAAGAATTTAGAAATTTCAAGTACTACTTACAAGTGATATTCAGATTAATCAATGTCAGTTGAAAATTTAAATCATGTTTGACACATTCAAAAATCGCTTAGAAATCACAGGTAAACTCACCACAATTACAGCATTACGCATCAGTGCAGGGCGCTCTAGTGAACCGATAGGATCTGATTTACCTGTTATTAAAGATGCCTTGGGTAATCCATTAATACCAGGTTCAAGCTTTAAAGGAGCATTGCGATCGCGCCTCGAAAGTTTTCTTCGTAGTATCGTTGGAAATAATCGTAAATTAGTCGCAAATCCTGCAATTGAGGAAGAATGGTCACTTACATCTAATGAGCTTAAAAAAATCAAAGGACTTAATTTACAAGAGTTAATAATTCTGCATCAACTTCGGACAACAGAGGCTTTTATTGATTTATCTTTGGATAAATTAATTGAATATATTAAAGATAAAAGTTTGCTCCCTGAAGATGAAATAAAGAAGCAGATTGTAGAAATAAAAGAACTGAATCTAGAACAATTAATAACCTTGCATCAAGTGTGGAAAACAGAAGATTTCATAAGTTTATATTTTGAGGATGTAATGCAGCATATACAAGCCGGATATTTACTACCAGAAGATAAACTAAATAAATTGAAGGAAAAATACAATAATGACTTTGCTTTAACATCTGTAATTCAGCAAAATACTGACTTAGTTTCTTCTCTCTTTGGTTCACCCTGGATTGCTAGCAAATTCCAAGTCAGGGATTTAACTGTATTATCTGATACTTGGTTTGGACAATATCAAGAAAGAGACGGTGTAGCAATTGACCGAGACACCGAAACAGCCGCAGATGGTAAACTTTACGATTTCCAAGTAGTTCCGGCTAGTACACAGTTTGAATTTCGGGCTGTGGTAGAAAATGCCGAAGAATGGGAATTGGGACTGTTGATGATTGGGTTACACCAGTTTGAGACAGAACAAATACCTCTGGGTGGGGGGCGATCGCGTGGATTGGGTGTCGTTAAACTAGAAATTGACAAAATGCGCTGGTTTGATGTCAATAACGATCCAGAAAAATTACTGAGATACCTACAAGAATTAGTCAGCAGTAATACAATCGATGACATATCGAGTTATGAAGACGGTAAGCAATCCAAAGAGACTTGGACTCATGCTCTCATCAATCATTTAAGAGACAATATGAATAAGAGTTCTACGGTTGAAGCAACACAAAATTCTTGAAGAGGTCAACATGGATTTCAGTAGTTTCAAAACCATTGGTGAAGTTATCAAAGCATTTCAAGTCACCTATACAGAATCAAATTTCATCAGTGAAGTTCAGTTCAATATTCCTGATTACTTCCGCGAAGATTTAGAACTTATGATGCGGGATGCTGTCGTTGATAACTCGGAATTTGCTATTTGTGAAAATCTTATTTATCCCGTACTCAAATGTGAATTTTATATTCCAACAGTGTGAAGCACAGCTAAATACTTTAGTAGCAGCTTAATCTGTATATTTGTCCAAATAAATCCAGTCATGCACAAAAAATTTGTTAATCACTGCACCATTGATTTAAGCATTATTCCCGACGGGCCAATTCTAATTAAATCAGGTAAAGAAGGAGCCGATCCGACTAAGCCTGATATGGAATTTGTAGAAACTTACCATGCTGGCGGACGTTCTATATATTTACCTGGAAGCAGTTTAAAAGGTGCAATTCGCGCCCATGCAGAACGGATTGTGAGAACGGTGGGTAAAGACAGACGCGATCCAAATAATTCGGATATACTTTGGGCTAATGATCCTTTGACTGATAAGTACGATTATCTCCAGAAAAAATCAGCACCAGATATTTACAAACTCTCTAGTTTTACAGACCAAATGTTTGGTAATACTTCCATTGCTAGCAGAGTCAGAATTGAAGATGCTTATCCTGATAAATCTCAGCCTCTCAAAATTGAAGAACGTAATGGTGTAGCAATTGATAGAGTGTTTGGTTCTGTAGCAGTTGGGCCATTCAATTATCAAGTTTGCACTGCTGGTGAATTCCACACAAAAATTCATTTGAAAAACTTCACTTTGGCACAATTAGGTTTAATTGGTTTAGTGTTGCGAGACTTAGATGATGGCTGGTTTGGTTTAGGTTTTGCCAAATCTCGCGGATTAGGTACTGTGCAAGTGAAATTAAATCAAGCCGTGGTGCAATATCCAGGTTGTGTTCTGTCGGAAGATAAACAACAAATTAACGCTTTCGGTAGTCAAAAACAATGGAATAAGACTTTTCTCTTGGGGGCTGGAGAATTTTTAGAATCTGAAGAAGCAAAATTATATAGTTTTCCCAAACCAGATAGCCAATATACCCCTGTTGCTGCACAAGAAATGGATTTAGGTTTTGGCGTGCAGCTAACTTGGCGAGAAGGTACCGTTAATGATTTGTTTGAGCGAGGGGTTAGGTCTTGGAGTAGTCTACTTGTGGGGTCAAAATGAAACCTTTTGTTGGTGTTAGCAAAGAATCTTTATCAGTACCTAAATTGCTAAAGTTAATCGCAAAATTGGCAACTCAACCTAGCTATTACTTCTTGCGCTGGACTCATAAAGTTAGTAAAGATTGGGAAATAGCACCCATAGAAACTGACTTTCCCATGATTGAAGGCCAGATGTTTAATCAAAATTTTGAACTCAGGTGGAAGCTAAAACGCAAGGATAGTTATGAAGTTCTACTTTTAAGTATAGCTGGTGAATATCCTGATTTTACAATAGTAGGTGAAGATTGGCAGACTCAAGACCAAGATGCTCATTTATATTCTTCTACTGAAACTCGTTTTCCTAAAGGTTTTCCATCTAAAAAATTGGATATCGCCCAGCGCTATTTTATCGATAAAAAAACGGCAACGGTACACTTTGTTGCTCTCACAGTTAAAAAATAAATATGACTAGTAATCGTCCTCAAAGACCTCAGCCACCAAGTAGGCCTAATCGTTCTAGTGATGGAGGTTCATCGCCTGAACTTGCACCGAAACCTTATGAATTCGTCTCTTTTCCCAAAGAACGCCCTAACTTACAGCGTCCTGTTGGACATCACAAATATTTTAGCGATCGCTTGCATGGCACTTTATATCTTACCCTAAAAGTGCAGACATCCCTCCACGTCTCCACAGGGGTAGTTTTCATGGGTAGCGACATTGGCAACAATCGCATTCCCTTAATCAAAACAATGGTACAGGGTATTGACCAAAAGCTATCAATACAAGGTAGTTCCCTTAAAGGCTGCATCAGGTCTGTGTATGAGGCAATTACTAACAGTACTTTAGCAGTAATTACTAATAAATATAGAAATCAAATCCCTACCGAACGTTTACCTTGTCGCAACAAAGAACAACTTTGCCCAGCTAGTCGAGTATTTGGTGCATTAGATTGGCAAGGTTTGCTTGATTTCAACGATGCTAAATGTGAAAATATGGGCTTTTCTACAGGATTTATGCCTTCCTTGTATCGTCCCCGCCCAGATGAAAGTAGTGCATACCTTATTCAAGGTAGAGTTGCAGGACGAAAATTTTACTACAACACAATTAGAGCAATTGATAAAGGGCAAAATGCTGGTATTCCTGTACAGCAAGCGGGAAGAGAATATATTTTCAAAACTAAATTAAATTTCAATAACTTGCTACCAGAAGAGTTAGGAACTTTGTTGATTGTCTTAGGACAAGACTCTAAGTGTCCTATTGCTTTAAAAGTAGGTGGCGGTAAGCCGATTGGGATGGGAACTATGACAGTAACTATAGACAAAATTGCCCGGCCGCAAAGTCTGCAAAAGCGATATTCTGCCTATCAACTGAATGAATCTGATGAGTTAACGGAGGATGCTTTACAACAGTTTATGCAAACACAAATCAAAGCAGCTTACTCCCGCCTGATTCAGCAACCCCAACTAGACGAACTTAAAGCTGTGCTGCGCTATCCAAGCGATCGCGAACCCCCATCGGGAATGTACTAATTATGACTATAGTTGAATTTACCTCGGAAACCCTTACAGATGCACAGTGGGAAATTGCTCATGCGATCGCTCAAACACTGGTAAAAGAAAATATAGATGTTAACGAATTGGGAAAAGCAGTTGCTTATCTCCGCGCATCCATCCACCAACCAGATCCTACGTCCAGATTTTTCAAATATTTGAAAACCCTAGTGAGTAGTGGTAGACAAATTGGGCACAGTGGTAGAACCCCAGATTATTACCGCAGTATCGATAAAGCTTGTGGTTATTATCTCAAAAATGTTCAAGATGCCTACACAATACTCCAAATTTTAGGCTGGGTATCTCGCTTGATGCGTTACTACAAAGATGCAGGGCCAATTGGAGAAATTCCAACTCCCAGCACAGCTACTTTTGAGTCACCCCGCCAAGTGGAAATTAGCAAAGTTGCTAAATCGCAAAATTTTAAGGTTGACCAGATATTAGAGGCAACAGTGACCAAAATCAATGGTAATAAGGTCACTTATGAAATTTTGGGGACAATTAAGCTAACTGAGAAAGAACCGAAGAAAGCTAGTTTGCTTCATGAAGGGCAGACAGTTCAGGTGAAAATCGTATCTCTCAAGGACGATGGGAGTATTAAAAGCGTCAAATGTGTTGATTTATGAAGAGTTTTTTGCAACTCACTTTATCTCAAGTAATACAACATAATCTTGACTTTTTGCATACTTCATACCCTTTTGGGGACGAAAATAATTAGATTAAAGCGCATTCTTCCCCTAGAGGGGATGGAAGTTGATACAATATTTGACATCATTTGCATAGCAATCAGCGATGCCAAAAGCAGCTATATCCACTAGGCGCAAAACTAAGCCACAGCCAGAGTCTCTTCCCACATGGGCAGATGACACTGAACTGGTGGGATTGGTGTTTGAACTTGAGCCAACCACTTCCACTTCCCTCTACTCTCAATACACCATTGGACTCCATGCCTGGTTTCTTGACCAAGTAAGGAAATTCAACCCAGAACTTTCTGCATATCTCCATGACGGAGAGTCAGAAAAGCCCTTCAATATTTCGGCGCTGGAAGGTCAACTCCTCGCCAGTGGAAGACAACTGCAATTGGAAGCCAAGCAAATTTACTGCTGGCATGTTAATGCTTTGTCTCCAAGAGTGGTGCAGTTTCTCAAACAATGGTTAACCCAATTGCCCCAAATTCTGGACTTAAGAGGCGCTCCCTTGCAAATAAAACAGGTGAGTATCGCCCATCCACCCACTACCTACGCGCAATTATTGCAGTCACAGCCAGAGAAACCCTCTAATGTTAACTTCAGCTTTGTCTCGCCTACCAGCTTTCGTCGCAAGGGTCATCATTTCCCCCTGCCGGTGCCAGTAAATCTCTTTCACAGCTATCTGCGTCGCTGGAATGACTTTTCAGGAATCCCAATTGCACAAGAAGCTTTTCTCGATTGGATAGATGAAGGGGTAATTATCCATCAGCATCGCTTGGAGTCGGTGAAGGTGGCGGCTGGCAAGCGGGGTTCGGTGACTGGATTCACAGGGGCAATGTCTTGTAGTTTGAGTAAGGCGGCTTTGGCGAATTCTGAGTTTACCGAGTTGTTTTATGCTTTGGCTCGACTGGCTCCCTACTGCGGTACGGGACACAAAACTACTTTTGGATTGGGACAAACTCGCTTAGATTGGGTGGAACCAGTGGTAAACTTACCGACCCAAGTGCTAACAAATCTGCTGGGAGAACGCATTGATGAATTGACAGCGCTATTCACTGCACAACGAAAACGCACAGGAGGCGATCGCACTGATAAAATTGCTTCTACTTGGGCAACTATCTTAGCACGCAGAGAGATGGGAGAATCATTGCAGGTTATATCCCAAGATTTAGAGATGCCCTATGCTACTGTGAAAACTTACGTAAAGTTAGCTCGGCGGGCGCTCAAGGATAATGTCAATCAATGAAGGGGATTGGTTGAGATTGAGAAGAATATAAGTTTCCGTTGAATAAACCAAGCAAGAAATGTGCCCATTTATACAACAAAGCAGTAATGATTGTTATAGGCTTGAAAAGCCCTTTACTTTTATACTTTTGGCGAAACTTCACCGCCAAAAAAGCACCAGAGCGATAGGAAATTACCTGTGACCAAATGCGATTGATACTTATCAAACGTTAATCTGGTTAAGTTGAACATATTCCTGTCAGCAGCATAGGTGACTTCCTACGCCCTGGTTATCTCTTGTAATTATTTTAGGTCAAGGTAACTAACGTAATAGCCAATACCATCCAGAACCTTTACGGATTAGCCAAGAGTCATCTAAGTAGGGATGATAGGCGGGGACATCAGAAAAATCTGAGTCGTTTTGAGAGCGAATCCTGAAATTGCGACAACTTCCCTCTACTTCAATGATAACAGTGTGATTGCGATCGCTAGGAGTAGGTTGCAGGATGCTATCTCTAATACTTTGTCGGTTCCTATCTATGTAAAGACAGCGCACTCTTACCAATGAGTTTTCATTGGGATTATCTAGCAAATAGGGAAGGATTTGAGAGTCACGAATTGTGCGAGAAGGATTGGCAGTTTGTGCGCTTGCCAAAGATGCTATGGACAAAAACATGGTTGTAGTCAGGATAATAATTTTCCCTCTTAGCCTGTTTTTCATAGTTTCTCCTAACGGCTAAAGAAAGCAATTGTTTGTTGTCCTTTGACTTCTGAATTATTCTTCAGTAACAGCTTATTTATTTTCCAACAGTTGATTGACTTGCTGTCCCCGACGACCAGTTTTTATTTCATAGCGCTGGGTGAGGTTATCTTCGTAATTCATATCTCTAGCAGCGGCGGAGTTAACAAAAGCATCGCAATTCCTGCCTTGAACAACTGTTGAAGAACTACTACTATTTTCCTCTGTGCGGTTGCTGCTTTGATCGCGGGAATTACTATTATTTTTACTACCTTGGCTAGAACCACTACCGCTAGCACCAATACCCAAAAAGCTAAAACCTCCACCACCACCGTCATTGTGGCTTTCGGCAGAACTAGAACGAGTATTGTTAAAGTTTGCCAAGGCAAGTTTGCTAGAACTGCTGCGGGTGCTATTACCCAAGCCAACATCACTGCACAAAGCGCGGGGGTCATTTGCTAGGGTTTTCGGGTCAACCCAAGATTGATGGTCGCCTAATCCTTGAATTTCAGTATTACCAACTGGATTGCTAGGTGAGCTAGGAGTTGGAGTCCTAGGAATTGCATTCCCTACAGCTGCTCCGGGGGTAATAGTAGCCGGTTTGAAGATACCAGTTGACTTGACATCAAAAGGGCCGGCGAAAGCTGGTAGTGTAATGCCCAGAAGTGCGGTAGCTGTTAACAAAGAACTAGCTAAGTGACGGAATTTCATGGTCATTTTCCTAATGTTTAAGTGTTAGTGTGTTTTGGGTTTTAACCCCTTCACTTACCTAATAGGTTGACCTTTATTTGTTTATGCACCCTTGACTAAAAATTTTTAACTGCTGCTAGCAGTCACCAGGATTAATATCAATATGCTTGGGTTAAGGGCTAATTGTACAAAATTGTGGGTTTTCGAGACGCGATAAATTGCCGTATCTATAAG
The DNA here is from genome assembly GCF_054786515.1 of Nostoc sp. UIC 10890. Classification (NCBI taxonomy): domain Bacteria; kingdom Bacillati; phylum Cyanobacteriota; class Cyanophyceae; order Nostocales; family Nostocaceae; genus Nostoc; species Nostoc sp. UIC 10890. Next base: position 6,116,320 of record NZ_JBSGKF010000001.1, on the reverse strand, counting down.
ACGCGATAAATCGCCGTCTCTACAAGTGTTTTGGTCTTATCTGAACTGTATTGGGATTAATGTTACTTTTCCCCTAGTATTGGGATTAATAGGATGATAATTTTCATGTTTTACCCAAAACTATGCAGTATCCTCTGGAGCTTACCTTTAAATTCTGGGCTTTAGCACCACAAATGTCTGTTGTTGATGCTCAAGGTAATTTGGCTTTCTATGTCAAACAGAAACTCTTCAAGCTCAAGGAAGCAATTACAATTTTTGCTGATGCTGAACAAACTCGTCCTACATACTACATCAAAGCAGATCGCATTATTGACTTCTCGGCACGCTATAACTTTACCGATAGCAACGGTACTTACATTGGTTCAGTAAAACGACGCGGATTAAAATCACTTTGGCGTGCGCGTTATGACATCTTTGATGGCGACACGACTGTTTTGAACATCCAGGAGAAAAATCCGTGGGTGAAAATTGCTGATGCTCTCTTTGCAGAAATCCCAATTGTGGGTATGTTCACTGGTTATGTTTTTAACCCAGTCTACTTGGTTAGCCGAACTGATGGCACGATTGTGATGCGTTTGGAGAAAATCCCCACTTTCCTCTCCAGAAAATTTATCATCAAAGCTGTGGATCAACTCAGCGATCGCCAAGAGCAGCAAATTTTGTTAAGCTTGATGATGATGCTACTGCTAGAACGAAACCGTGGCTAATTCGACTAAAAGCTGAAGCATGAAGGCACACCACTGAACCTCTACTCAGTTCAGTGGTGGGTAGTTTACGCTTTACACTTCAAACAGCTTTAGTCTAACCGATTAATTTCTGCCAGCTAGCAGGCCCGACAATCCCATCGGCATCTAAACCATTTTGCTTTTGAAAGTTCTTAATTGCAACCTCTGTTTGCGGGCCATAGACGCCATCATTATCAACACCTACACGGTATTGCAAGTATCTGACAACTGCACCACCAGCATGGTTTGGTCGGATAATTCGTTTTGCCAAAATTAGATTGATAGCATTCCATGTAGTTGTATCAGCAATTCCAGTCGGCTGAACTCCAACAATAGTCTGAAATTTTTCTGTGGCGGATTTTGTGTTAGCCCCAATGAAGCCATCTTCTACTAAAACCTTACCATTTCTATCAGTTATTTTGAATCTATTTAAGGCTTTTTGCAGTCTGAGAATAGTTTCATCTACATTATCTTCTTCATCTTGTACAGGGGTAACAGGGGCACTTGGCAGTTTACCAGTTAAGCCTTTAACAATTGCATTAGCCATTGTTTCTGGATTAAAAAGATTCATATCTTTTTGCGAATCAATGAAGCAACATTCTACCAAGATAGCAGGCATATTTGTATTTTTCAGGACATACAAGTGGGAACCACTCTTAACACCGCGATTAAAAAATCCCAACTTGACGATTTCATCTAATACAGGTTTAGCGATTTTTCTCCCATTTTCGCTAGTTGCAAATACTTCTGTGCCATTGGCTTGCCTGTTAAAAGCATTAAAATGAATCGAGACGTAAATATCTACTCTACTGGCATTAGCTGTAGAACATCTTTTTGATAGTGATTCCGTGACTGTTCTAGCACTACTTGGTTTACATACTACGACTTCATGTCCTAAAGCTCTTAACTTAGCTATAACTCTATTACCTACATCTAGAGTTAAATTATCCTCAACTTTGATTCCTCTAGCTCCTGTGTCTGGTGGACAATTGTGCCCACTATCAATTCCAATTTTCATGATTTCATCCTCAACTTACTTATTTTTACGCTAGTTCAAAACTTTTACAATTATAGAGACAAAGTTTTGTTAATAAATTTATTGAAGTACTTGTTAGCAACACCTGCATTATTTTCAGCATTACTACGCTAGTAAACAAAATAAGTTTTTGTGCGAACCTGAACAGCAAATTTTATGTGTAAAATTCACTAATCCAAAGTGTATTACCACAAAAAACACAACCATTATAATTTATCAATATCGGGAATAACCAGTTAATTTTTGCAATAAATTGCAATGCGGTAATTGCCTCCATTATTCAGATAATAACTCTTTATAAAAGTAGAAAGCTATGACAAATGTACCTAGTAAACTGTGGCGGAACTTTGTTTAGGGCTTAAGCCCCTTATTGAGTCCCAAGTCTTGTTAATTGAGATGGTGCATAGGTTTACACTGTGCTGTAGTAGTTCGATGCCCAAATCCCTAGACCGAATACACCCTTTGATATGAATGTGGGCTGATAAAATCGTAAACTATTTACAGACTCTACCCTAGGCTTTTTTACCTGAGCAGCTTAACACATAATGCTTTACAGTACTAACTAATACCTGATGGCTTCTAGACATCTGCCTGCGGGAGATTAATCAGATAAACTGCTCAAGAAACGAGGCTCAACATGGGATCTTTAAATTTTGTGAAGTTACTGGAGAATTCCATCAATGAACCCGGTTTAGGGTGGACTCTCTGCTTTATAGGAGAAGATCAATCTAACAAACTTGCAGAACTCACGCAGGAATTGAGAGGAGAATTTTCCACCACAGGCGATGGAAAAGAGATTTTATCTGGTTTTTCCTATTGGGGAATAGGCCCAACGATCGCATGGGATCATGCTTGCAATGATCGATTCTATCTCGTGATGAAAGAGAGTATAGAGTCTTTTAGATATCGATGGCATCAAATTCATTCTAATCATATCAGAGATCAGAAATATCATTATGTAAGTTTAGGTGTCGGCACAGGTGAAAAAGACCAAAATATTTTAAGTTTATTACTCAATACAAATTCCGATTTACTCTATTTTCCTGTTGATATGAGTTCGGAGATGTTAAGGCTAGGTGTGCAACGGGCAACTCGAGGTTCACAATTGCAAGGTAGTCATGTGCTGCCAATTCAAGTTGACTTTTCAATCGAGAGAAATGTTGACGAATTACGAAAACTACTAGATAAAGTCATCAATGATAGTCCTGTACTATTTTCTCTATTGGGAAACACATTAGCTAATTTTCAACGAGATACAGAACTGCTGGAAAGTCTTTCTAAGTTAATGCGACCTGAGGATAGGCTACTCCTAGAAGTAGCAACCACTGAAGATTTAAGCGAAGAAGCAGCACAAAAGGCAGCGAAAGAGTACGCTAAAACTAGGTCTTTTAAAGAGTTTGTCACAAGTGCATTGCTGCAAAACACTGATTTACATATCGACTTGAATAGTGTATTTTTTGATGGTTCTATAGAGACTGATAGAGGAATTTTAATAAAAATCCTATATCGTAACCTCACTGGAAACAAAATTGAAGTGGTGTTACCTGATCGGTCAGTAATGAATTTTGAAGACCAAGACACGATTCGTTTGCTTCTGACTCGGAAATATACTTCTAATGGTATCGATAAAACTATATCAGACAGTAAGCTAGTCCTTATTGATAGGCTACATACAGTATTGGAACCACGTTTGAAGAATGGATTTGGTATGGATTTAATCTTAGTTGCCCCTGACTCTTCAGGAATTAACAAGAATTCTTCTGTAGCAAATAGTATATGGTCTAAACGGTAAGATGTGATATGAGTATGAAAAACTTAGTGACATTTATCACGTTTTTCCCTTTACTTCTAGGATTTATTCTAGCTGCCGTCTGGTGGACTCAGGGAGGAAGTTTTGAGTCACTACTAACAGGCTTGGGATTATTAGCAACAATTACCGGGATTTTTGGCGAACGATGGGCATCGGCTAACGAAAAGAGGATAGAATTTCTGCGTGCTTTACTGAATGAGTGCAGATCAAATGAGGTAATTTTATCTGATAGCCGCTTCAACCCAAACTCACATAAGCCGGGACGACCAATAGTCTTTCCGCGATTAATTATATCTGTTACCGAAACAGCGATCGCATCTAATGTTTTTGCAGAACGTCAAGATAGAGAGTTGTTTTCGCTTATACATCAATGGCGACATACTGCTAATGAGTTTAACCGGAGATTAGATATTACCGAGTTGCGTACATTCACAAACCTGTCACCACAAGAAATTCGTTCACTATACGAAGCACTACAGGAATCAAAAGAGTTCAATGAAGCACTGAATTTGACTCAACACATCACAACTTTTTTGAAATCAAACTATCTAAAAGGCTTTGGTGATAGTGAAGTTTTAACTCCTTCAAGGAACTAATGACCGGAATCTGTGGGTAGATATTTAACAATCAGCCTGAAAGCATGTTTAAAATTTAAGTAAAGAAATATTTCGTAGTTTACAGGCATGAAACGCATCGTCTTGGTTGCTGGGTTTGAATCGTTCAACGCTGACTTGTATAGAAAAGCAGCCTTTTTGGCTAACTCTCGCTGTCTGGAGTTGGATATTCGGGTATTTAGCGATCGCGATCTTACCAACAAACGCACCGAGGTAGAAGCAGCACTTGATGGCGCTGATGTGTTTTTCGGCAGCCTCCTATTTGATTATGACCAGGTTGTGTGGTTGCGCGATCGCATTGCCCAAATTCCCATCCGCCTAGTCTTTGAGTCAGCCTTGGAATTGATGAGTTTAACCAAGCTGGGGGACTTTGCCATTGGGGACAAACCCAAAGGAATGCCCAAACCAGTTAAATTCATCCTCGACAAATTTAGCAACGGACGAGAAGAAGATAAACTCGCTGGTTACATCAGCTTCTTAAAAATTGGCCCCAAACTACTGAAATACGTCCCAGTGCAAAAAGTCCAAGACTTACGCAACTGGTTAATTATCTATGGTTACTGGAATGCTGGCGGCCCAGAAAACGTCGCTTCATTATTCTGGACACTGGCAGAAAAATACTTGGGTTTAAAAGTCGGCGACATTCCCCCGCTAGTCGAAACCCCCAATATCGGATTACTCCACCCCGATTATCAAGGATTTTTTGAATCCCCCCGTGAGTATTTGGAATGGTATAAAACCCATTGTAGAGACGCGATGAATCGCGTCTCTACAAAACCGATTATCGGAATTCTCCTCTACCGAAAACACGTCATCACCAAACAACCCTACATTCCGCAACTGATTCGCAGTTTTGAAGAAGCCGGCTTAACTCCTTTACCCATCTTCATCAACGGCGTAGAAGGACACGTGGCGGTACGAGATTTGATGACAACCGACTATGAAATTCAGCAACGACAACTAGGTAATATAGAGACAGCCTCACTTTCTAGTGAAGCAGTAAAAGTAGATGCGATCGTTTCCACAATTGGCTTTCCTTTAGTGGGTGGCCCGGCTGGTTCAATGGAAGCAGGGCGTCAGGTAGAAGTAGCAAAGCGCATCCTCACAGCCAAGAATGTACCTTATATTGTTGCAGCACCACTATTAATTCAAGATATTTCCTCGTGGACGCGCCAAGGTGTCGGCGGATTGCAAAGTGTAGTGTTGTACGCGTTACCAGAATTGGATGGGGCGATTGATACCGTTCCCCTCGGTGGTTTGGTGGGCGAAAATATTTATCTGGTTCCCGAACGGGTGCAGCGATTAATTGGTAGGGTGAAAACTTGGGTGTCTTTACGGCAAAAACCTGCATCAGAACGCAAGATTGCCATAATTTTATATGGATTTCCCCCAGGTTATGGTGCTGTAGGCACAGCTGCATTATTAAATGTGCCGCGTAGTTTGCTGAAGTTTCTCCACGCACTCAAAGAACAAGGTTATACCGTCGGGGATTTACCGGAAGATGGAGAAGAATTGATTCGCTGGGTGAAAGAAGCGGATGAGGCTAATCCTCTTGTGGGTGTAGATAATGATGCTCATATTGCCCACTCCACAAATAGTGTAAACGTCCGCACATTAGAAAAATGGCTGGGATATCTGCAAACCTCGCGCATCGAAAAACAATGGAAATCTCTTACGGGAACTGGAATTAAGACATACAGTGATGAATTTCAGATTGGCGGTGTGCAATTAGGAAATGTGTGGATAGGTGTACAACCACCTTTGGGGATACAAGGCGACCCGATGCGCTTAATGTTTGAACGAGATTTAACGCCCCATCCGCAATATGTCGCTTATTATAAATGGCTGCAAAATGAGTTTCAAGCTGATGCTCTAGTTCACTTTGGGATGCACGGGACGGTGGAATGGTTACCTGGTTCTCCTTTGGGTAATACTGGTTATTCTTGGTCAGATATACTGTTAGGAAATTTGCCTAATCTATATATATATGCAGCAAATAATCCGTCTGAGTCCATGTTGGCAAAACGTCGTGGTTATGGTGTATTAATTTCTCATAATGTACCGCCTTATGGTCGTGCAGGTTTATATAAAGAATTAGTGTCATTGCGGGATTTAATCTCGGAGTATCGCGAAGATCCGCAAAAGAATTATCTGCTTAAAGAAGGGATTTGTAAAAAAATTGTGGACTCTGGTTTAGATGCAGATTGTCCATTTGAAGATGCGAAAAAGTTAGGTATAGCCTTTACTCCCGAAAATGTTCGGATGTTTAGTAGTCATGCTTTTGATGATTATTTGGTGGAATTATATGAGTATTTGCAAGTTTTAGAAAATCGGTTGTTTTCTTCTGGGTTGCATATTTTGGGGGAAGCACCAAATGAGGAGGAATTGGCGTCGTATTTGCAGGCTTATTTTGGGGATGAAGAAGGAATAACTGAAGAAAGAGAAGAGGAGGAAAGACTAATCAAAGATTTGTTGATGCAATCTACGGATGAGTTAACGAATTTATTAAGGGGTTTGAATGGGGAATATATTCCGCCTGCGCCTGGTGGAGATTTGTTGCGAGATGGGGCTGGTGTGTTACCAACTGGGAGAAATATTCATGCTTTAGATCCTTATCGAATGCCTTCACCTGCTGCATACCAACGGGGACGAGAAATTGCTCAAAAAATTATCGCCCAGTATTTGGATGAACATGATAAATATCCAGAAACGGTGGCGGTGATGTTATGGGGATTGGATGCAATTAAAACGAAAGGGGAATCTCTGGGTATTCTGCTGGAATTAGTGGGGGCTGAACCTATTAAGGAAGGAACTGGCAGAATTGTTCGTTATGAATTGAAACCGTTGATGGAAGTTGGACATCCCCGCATTGATGTGTTGGGTAATTTATCTGGGATTTTCCGGGATAGTTTTGTAAATATCATCGAATTGTTGGATGATTTATTTCAACGGGCGGCTGATGCTGATGAACCGGATGATCAAAATTTTATTAGAAGACACGCTTTGGCTTTAAAAGCCCAAGGTGTGGAAAATGCATCAGCGAGATTGTTTTCTAACCCGGCGGGTGATTTTGGTTCTTTGGTAAACGATCGCGTTGTGGATGGTAACTGGGAATCTGGTGAGGAGTTGGGGAATACTTGGCAAAGTCGCAATGTATTCAGCTATGGGAGAGAAGATAAAGGTCAAGCTAGACCAGAAGTTTTGAATACGTTGTTAAAAACTAGCGATCGCATTGTCCAAGAAATTGATTCGGTAGAATATGGTTTAACGGATATTCAAGAATATTACGCCAACACCGGCGGTTTGAAAAAGGCGGCAGAAAAACAAAGCGGTAAGAAGGTTACAACCAGTTTTGTGGAAAGTTTCTCGAAAGATACTACACCCCGTAATTTAGATGATTTGCTGCGAATGGAGTATCGCACCAAATTGCTAAATCCCAAATGGGCGCAAGCGATGGCGAATCAAGGTTCTGGTGGTGCATTTGAAATTTCCCAACGGATGACAGCGTTAATTGGTTGGGGTGGTACTGCCGATTTTACCGATGATTGGGTTTATGACCAAGCGGCTGATACTTATGCATTGGATGCAGAGATGGCGGATAAATTGCGTAAGGCAAATCCTGAAGCTTTTCGCAATATTTTAGGGAGAATGTTGGAGGCGCATGGGCGGGGTTTCTGGGAAGCTGATGGTGAGAAGTTAGATAAATTGCGCCAATTGTATGAGTTGACAGATGAAGAGTTGGAAGGAGTGACGGTTTAGTGAATTGGGTACATTAGTGTACGTCAGGATTTGATGTCTGTCTTAGAGGTTATTTGAAAAGTGTTTCGCTGTGACTTTAGACACTTTTATATCCCCCTAAATCCCCCTTAAAAAGGGGGACTTTGAGAATTTTTTGCCCCCCTTTTTAAGGGGGGTTGGGGGGATCTAAAGGCTGTGAAGCAATTTTCAATACTTGTGTGTACACCGTAGCCTTTTTAAGGGGGGAACCAGAATCAAAGTCTCCTTTTATCCGGGAATTTAGGGGGGTCTAAAATTTTTGATGCCGACAAGAGGACTTTTCAAACATCCTTTTATCAATTCAAAATATACCAAATACCATCATTACTTTTGGATAAAATACGATATCTTTTCTCAATCAATTCTAGAATCTTAGGAAACCCTTCTTTAATGCGACTCTCATCGTTATCACTAATAAATATATAAGGAGGCTTGGATAAATCTAACTCCTGTAGAAGTTGTGGCCATTGCTCAGATAAAAATAATTCCAGTGACCATCCATTTAATGATGTTGCTTGAGTCCGACCAGATAAGTAGTAGATAGATGGATCACCAGCAACAAAAATCTCACCAGGTAAACTTCCTGGTTGAGAGAGAAACTCAACCTCAGAACGAAGCAATGTATAGTCTTCTCTAAATACATTCTGATATTTAAATCGTGTATCTTCAGTTAAAGCAAAATTATTCTTCACTAAAGCCACACTCTTGAATTGGAAATTTAATAATAAAGGTAATAAAAATAAAAATGACACCAGAATCTTAATTCGTCGTGAACTCAATTCCTTGAAAGGCTGCCATAATATGTCTAAACCTTTAGTTGCTAAAATACCTGTAGGCACAAATAATAGTAAATAATGGTAGCTCCATAGTGACCTGGTTTGTATAAAAATAATACCCAGCCCTAAAACAAACCAAACAACAAGTAACAAAGTCAATAAATTTTTACCCTTACGCAAGGATATATTTACTGCAACAATAGCAATTAAAACTAAAGTGACAAAATTCTTTAAGAACCATGCTGTTCCAAAAACTAACTTAAATATATTAAAAGTGCCATCAGCAACTACTTGCCTGGGATATACAAAAAATGTCTTATATACAATTGATAAACTATTAACTCCAGCAAAGTAGCTGACAACAACTAGGATGGGAAAGATAAGTCCTAGAAAAATTGGCACGCAAATTTCAATAAATATTTTCTGGAAATTCTGATGTTTGATCAATACAGAATGGAGTAAGATAGTTAGCCAGAAAGCAAGCAAAATAGGCAGAAATATTAATTTAAATATCAGGACGATTCCACCCATAAAGCCTGATATTAAAAGTTGAATAAATCTTGCCTTGCCTTCATGATAAAAAGATTGATAAGTCAGCCAAAGGCAGATAAACAAAGGAAAACCAACTAGTCCTTCTACTTGAGTAAATTGCCGATGATATGAAGAAATATAGTAAACACCAACCGTTAACAAAGGTACTAAACTTGCAATTATCCGATGCTGAAAATAAGTTTTTAAAGTCAGTTGCAATATTATGGAGAAAAGCATCATATATATCAGTTCAAATATATGGATGCCAATCTCATTAAAACCAAACAAATTTCCTGCTAAAAAATAAAAGTAATAAATTCCAGGTTGCTTTAGATCCCAAAAATCCCGATAGAGTACCTTTCCTTGTTGCATCTCCAAAGCACCTGTTGTAAATAGTGCTTGATCTCCTGAAAATGGAAAAGGTAAATGCATCAAACCAATTATGACGACAGAAATTAAAACCAGAAAGTCAATTTTGCTTAATTTAGGAAGATTAATCATGAAAATTTACTCCTGTTGACTCAATATAATATAGGACTTAAGCATTGACAGAAAATACCAAATATGTGTTCTTTGAAAAGTCAACTTAAGCTAACACCCTTTTCAAATCTCGTTTTCAGCCTCTGGCTGGAAATGCGGCTCCTGGCGGCTCTGCCGCCAGTAAGCGAGGCGGAGCCTCAACGACGAGCATTCCCAGTCGGAGACTGGGAACGAGGCAATCTAAAAGCTATTTATAGACTTGCTTTGACGTTAAGTTGACACCAATGAGCAATGTGCTTTACCCCTACAGCTGACCATCAAAGAACGATTAATAAAAGGCTGAAACGACCCATTCTCGTATATGCATACCATGATTAAGTCATAGGAACAAGATAAATGACAGAACAATCGGAAATTGAGCTTTTTTGACTTGTATGTACACCGTAGCTTTGCTAAGGGGAGGGAAACCAAAGCTACGCTTTGTCTTGTTGAGGTTCTTATTTTTGATTTATGCAAGAGGTATTATTTCAGACAACAAGCAGAAGCTATGTCTACGACGGGCTACGCCTATGCTCCTACGCTTAAGGCTATGAAAATTTAAACCTTTGCAGCTAATGTTACTTCATTTATAAGAAAGGCTTAAGTTTTTCTTGCAAATGTATAAGTCGTTGCTGCAAACGCTTAATACTTTGCAACAAATGTTCTTTCATGTATAAGAAAGGCTTAAGTCTTTCTTGCAAATGTATAAGTCGTTGCTGCAATTGTTTAATACTTTGCAACAAACGTTATTCCATATATAAGAAAGGCTTAAATCATTGCAGCAATTGTTGTAACGAACTTATGTATCTATTTACTGCCGGAAATAAAATATAGTCTAAGTGAAATTAACTAAATTTTTTGAGATGCGATTGCAACTGATTTGCTATATTTTCCCATGACAATTAGAAATACCTTGGTATAAAACAGTACTAATAACCTAGTAGCAGAGATGCATTATGGCACGTCGTAAAAGAAATTCCAGCATTTTAGAACGAGCCGATCGCCGGATTGAAAGTTTGCAATCTATCAGTGTAGAACTTGACTTTGGCGAAGGATTGACTATCCAAGCTTACACCATGACAATTAACGATCTCCGGTCTAAGCTTGCTGCTTACAACACTGCATTATCTACCATTGACAAACTTACAGATGACGTGAATAACGCAGAAAAGGCTGTAATAGCAATGTCAGAAAAAATGTTACTAGGAGTTGGCAGCCGTTACGGTAAAACCAGCCCACAATACGAGATGGCAGGTGGTGCGCGACGAGGTAATACCAAGAAGAAGCAAAGCGTACTAAGTAATTCTAAACTCACCAATTCTTTAGCAGCTGATTCTGTGAAGCTTTCTTCTGCAAATGGATCTATGAATGGGGTGTCGGGTGCGGGTGCGAGTTGAGTACAATCCAATAGGGTTTAGTGTCAACTTAAGCTCAAGTACTCAATTTACCGTGCTTTGAGATCCCCCAACCCTCTTAAAAAGGGGGCACTAGTTCCTCTTTTTTAAGGCTACGGTGTATAAGCCAAATTACCCCCCTTAATCCCCCCGATGCATTGGGGGGAAACCGGAAAATCTTGTTCCCTCCCCAATGCATTGGGGAGGGTTAGGGTGGGGTAAAATCTAGAATTTATGCTGCATAACATAGGCCAACTAGCTATCATTAGCTAAGTGGTATGTCAGATATGACGGCAATACTATTTAGTTTGCAGTCTTTATCAACTGCTTACACTCGCACCCATAAAAATTAGTTTAATCCACTTTCTATTCCCTACTCTCTATTTTTATCCGCATTACCTAAAAGTTATCTCACTAGGTACGGGGTGCAAAAAATACAAAAAATTCCTCAAGATTCAAGATTAAGGATAAGGCTATGGCAACCGAACAGTTAACTAGAGACAGCGACAATCTAGATTTAAATCAGCTATTGAGAACGCTGAATGCTGTTAAACAGGGTGACTTCTCGGCTCGGATGCCCATAGATCATACTGGTGTGGCGGGGAAAATCTCTGATACGCTCAATGATATTATTGATCAAAATGAGCGGATGGCGGCGGAGTTACAACGGATTGGTAATGTTGTCGGCAAAGAAGGCAAAATTGCCGATCGCGCCTCTCTCGGAGATGTTCGTGGTTCTTGGTCAGATTGTGTTGCTTCTGTCAATACTCTGATTACAGATTTAGTTCAACCAACTGCTGAAACTACTCGTGTAATTCGGTCAGTCGCCAATGGTGATTTATCCCAGACGATCGCAACAGAAATTGATGGCAGACCCCTCCAAGGTGAGTTTCTCCAAACTGCTAATATCGTCAACACAATGGTAGAACGGCTTGGTTCCTTTGCATCGGAAGTAACACGAGTTGCCCGTGAGGTGGGAACTGAAGGGAAGTTGGGCGTTCAAGCCGAAGTGCAAGGTGTGGCGGGTACTTGGAAAGATTTAACTGATAACGTGAACTTGATGGCGGGTAATCTCACCGGACAAGTTCGTAATATTGCCGAAGTTGCCACCGCGATCGCAAATGGCGATCTATCAAAAAAAATCACCGTCGATGTGAAAGGCGAAATTCTGGAACTTAAGAACACCGTCAACACGATGGTGGATCAACTGAATTCTTTTGCATCAGAAGTCACAAGAGTTGCCCGTGAGGTGGGAACTGAAGGTAAATTAGGTGTCCAAGCTGAAGTGCGGGGAGTGGCGGGTACTTGGAAAGATTTAACAGACAACGTGAACTTAATGGCGGGTAATCTCACCGGACAAGTTCGCAACATCGCCGAAGTTGCCACTGCGATCGCCAATGGTGATCTATCGAAAAAAATCACTGTCGATGTCAGAGGTGAAATTCTCGAACTCAAAAACACCATCAATATTATGGTGGATCAACTCAGTTCTTTTGCATCGGAAGTAACGCGGGTTGCGAGAGAAGTGGGAAGTGAAGGTAAACTGGGCGTTCAAGCAGAAGTGCGTGGAGTGGCTGGCACTTGGAAAGACTTGACCGACAGCGTAAACTTTATGGCGGGAAGCTTAACGGCACAAGTACGGAATATTGCCGAAGTGACTACTGCTGTGGCAAATGGCGACTTATCAAAAAAAATCACCGTTGATGTGAAAGGCGAAATTTTGGAGTTGAAAAACACCATTAACACAATGGTGGATCAACTTAGTTCCTTTGCTAGTGAAGTAACGCGGGTGGCGCGGGAAGTAGGAACTGAAGGAAAACTGGGTGTGCAAGCAGAAGTTAGAGGAGTGGCTGGCACTTGGAAAGACTTGACCGACAATGTAAACTCAATGGCCGGGAACCTCACCGATCAAGTACGAAACATTGCCGAAGTTGCAACTGCGATCGCCAATGGTGACTTATCCAAGAAAATTACTGTTGCTGTCAAAGGTGAAATTCTCGAACTCAAAAATACCATCAATATCATGGTGGATCAACTCAACTCCTTTGCAAGTGAAGTCACAAGGGTGGCGCGGGAGGTGGGAAGTGAGGGTAAATTGGGTGTCCAAGCAGATGTGCGCGGCGTGGCTGGTACTTGGAAAGATTTAACCGACAGCGTGAATTTCATGGCGGGAAGCTTAACGGCACAGGTGCGAAACATTGCCGCCGTCACCACCGCCGTAGCTAATGGCGACTTATCTAAAAAAATCTCCGTTGATGTCAAAGGTGAAATTTTAGAGTTGAAAAATACCGTTAACACAATGGTAGATCAACTCAATTCCTTTGCAAGTGAAGTCACGCGAGTTGCTCGTGAGGTGGGAACTGAAGGTAAATTAGGCGTACAAGCAGAAGTCAAAGGTGTAGCCGGCACTTGGAAAGATTTAACTGACAGTGTAAACTTCATGGCGGGAAGCTTGACAGCGCAAGTGCGAAACATTGCCGAAGTTACCACAGCCGTAGCAAACGGCGACTTATCTAAAAAAATCACCGTCGATGTCAAAGGTGAAATTCAGGAACTCAAAAACACCATTAATACAATGGTGGATCAGCTAAATTCTTTTGCATCGGAAGTTACCAGGGTTGCCCGTGAGGTGGGAACGGAAGGTAAATTGGGCGTGCAAGCTTACGTCAGAGGAGTTGCTGGAACCTGGAAAGATTTAACAGACAACGTGAACTCAATGGCGGGGAATCTCACCGGACAAGTTCGCAACATCGCCGAAGTTACGAAAGCGGTAGCAAATGGAGACCTTTCCAAGAAAATTACCGTCGATGCCAAAGGCGAAATTTTGGATTTGAAGAATACTACCAACACGATGGTAGATCAACTCAGTTCCTTTGCCAGTGAAGTGACGCGGGTGGCGCGGGAAGTCGGAACTGAAGGGAAATTGGGCGGACAAGCGCAAGTCCAAGGTGTAGCAGGTACTTGGAAAGATTTAACAGATAACGTGAACTCAATGGCGGGGAACTTAACAGCCCAAGTACGCGGTATTGCCAGAGTTGTGACAGCCGTTGCTAACGGTGACTTGAAACGGAAACTGATGCTAGATGCCAAAGGAGAAATTGAAACCTTGGCAGAGACAATCAACGAGATGATTGATACCCTAGCGACATTTGCCAATCAAGTAACCACAGTGGCGCGGGAAGTGGGAATTGAAGGGAAGTTAGGCGGACAAGCTAGTGTCCCTGGGGCGGCTGGGACTTGGAAAGATTTAACAGATAATGTGAATGAACTTGCTGCGACACTGACAACTCAGTTGCGAGCGATCGCAGAAGTTGCAACAGCTGTAACTAAAGGTGATTTAACTCGTTCAATTGCCGTCGAAGCATTAGGGGAAGTTGCGATACTTAAAGACAACATCAACCAGATGATTGCCAACCTGCGGGAGACAACGCAGAAAAACACCGAACAAGACTGGTTGAAAACTAACCTAGCCAAATTTACCCGAATGCTCCAAGGTCAGCGAGACTTGGAAACTGTATCTAAATTAATTCTCTCAGAACTAGCACCCTTGGTAGGAGCGCAACACGGCGTATTCTTCCTCATGGAGTCTGGGGAAAATATGCCGTATTTGAAACTAATTAGTAGCTACGCTTATCGCGAACGCAGACATTTAGCTAACCGCTTCCAATTGGGTGAAGGTTTGGTGGGACAATGCGCTTTAGAAAAAGAGCGAATTCTGCTAACGGAAGTACCGAACGATTATGTCAAAATTACCTCTGGCTTAGGAGAAGCCACGCCCCTCAATGCCGTGGTGTTACCTGTATTGTTTGAAGGACAGGTGACAGCAGTGATTGAATTAGCCTCCTTTCGCCGCTTTAGCGAAATTCATCTGACATTCTTCGACCAACTTACCGAAAGTATAGCGATCGTTCTCAACACGATCGCAGCATCGATGCGAACGGAAGAATTACTCAAGCAATCCCAATCTTTAGCCGAAGAACTACAAACCCAGCAAAGCGAACTCCGAGAAACCAACCAGCGTTTAGAACAACAAGCCCAATCACTCAAAGCCTCCGAAGATTTACTCAAAGGACAGCAAGAGGAACTGCAACAAACCAACGCCGAATTAGAAGAAAAAGCAGAATTGTTAGCTCAACAAAAGAAAGAAGTCGAGCGCAAAAATCGTGAAATTGAACAATCAAGACTGTCTTTAGAAGATAAGGCGGAACAACTCGCCCTTTCCTCAAAATACAAGTCAGAATTTCTCGCCAATATGTCCCATGAATTACGGACACCGCTAAACAGCTTGTTGATTTTGGCCAAGTTGTTAACAGATAACATCGATTGCAACCTCACCGCCAAGCAAGTCGAATACAGCCAAACAATTTACTCAGCCGGTACTGACTTGTTGACGTTAATTAATGACATTCTGGATCTCGCCAAAATCGAATCTGGAACGATGTCCATTGACATGACTCAAATGCCATTGGCAGAGTTGGGTGAGCAGATTGAGCGTACCTTCCGACAAATCGCTCAGAGTAAAGGACTTGCTTTCGCAATTGAATTTACTCCTGAATTGCCAAACAGCATTTATACAGATGTCAAACGCATACAACAGGTGTTGAAAAATCTCCTCTCCAACGCTTTTAAATTTACAGAACAAGGAGAGGTACGCTTACGGATTGCGGTGGCCAAGCTAGGCTGGAGCAACGACCATCAAACCTTAAATCGCGCCCAGATGGTAATTGCCTTCTCAGTCAGCGATACAGGCATTGGCATTGCTCCCGACAAACAAAAAGTAATTTTTGAGGCATTCCAGCAAGCCGATGGCTCTACCAGTCGCAGATATGGCGGCACCGGATTAGGCTTATCAATTAGCCGTGAAATCGCCCGTCTCTTCGGCGGTGAAATTAAACTAATTAGTCAACCAGGTGAAGGTAGCACCTTTACATTCTATTTACCACAATCGAGTGCTGAGTCTAGATCGGCACTCCTCACTCCCTACTCCCTACTCCCCACTCCCCACCCCCCACTCCCCACTCAGCACTCAGCACTCAGCACTCAGCACTCAGCACTAATTAGTGATGATCGCACTACTATAGAAAGAGGCGATCGCGTCTTACTAATTGTCGAAGATGACGTGAATTTTGCGCGTATCCTTCTAGAGATGGCGCAACAGCATGGATTCAAGGTGATAACGGCCCAAACCGGCAGTACAGGTTTGATGTTAGCGCAGCAATTCCAGCCTTCAGCCATCTTGCTAGATATCCGCTTGCCAGAAATGGATGGTTGGACGGTATTGGATCGTTTGAAACATGACCCGAATACCCGTCACATTCCCGTACATATCATGACCGTTGAGGAAGGCAGACAACGCGGTTTGCAACTAGGTGCGATCGCATATCTGCAAAAGCCCTTAACCAGCGAGACAATATCCGAGGCGTTGAGCAAAATTAAAGGTTTCGTTGAGCGCCAGGTGAAAAATTTATTGGTAGTGGAAGACGACGACACTCAACGGCATAGTATTGTTGAGTTAATTGGCAACAGCGATGTTTCGACCATTGCCGTGGGAACTGGTGCAGCAGCATTAGAAGCCATCCGTTCACAGCATTTTGATTGCCTTGTCCTCGACTTAGGGCTACCCGACATGACTGGGTTTGAACTGATCGAGCAGATAAAACTTCTACCTCACGGCAAAACTTTGCCAATTATTGTCTACACAGGTAGAGAAATTAGCAAAACTCAAGAAACGGAACTCAGACGGATTGCAGAGACAATCATTATTAAAGATGTGCGATCGCCCGAACGTCTCCTTGATGAAACAGCATTATTTTTACATCGAGTCCAAGCAAATTTACCAGCACCCAAGCGACAAATACTCGAACAACTGCATTCACAAGACTACTTACTCACAGGCAAAAAAGCGCTAATTGTAGACGACGACATGCGTAATATCTTCGCCCTTACCAGTATGCTAGAGCGTTATCAAATACAGGTTTTATATGCTGAAAATGGCAGAGAGGGAATCACCCTGTTACAAAATACACCAGATATTGATGTCATTTTGATGGACGTAATGATGCCAGAAATGGATGGTTACGAAACAACACGCTTAATCCGCCAAAACGATCAATTTAAATCTTTGCCGATTATTGCACTGACCGCTAAAGCCATGCAAGGCGATCGCGAGAAGTGTATAGAAGCAGGCGCATCAGATTACATCACCAAACCCGTAGATACCGAACAATTGCTGTCTCTATTGCGTGTTTGGCTATACCGTTAATTTGATCTAGAAATCCTTACTTCAATTTCCAATCCGGTTCGGGTTTTGGATTTTAAACTGGAATTTGGTTTGGGAAAAAGGTTAAAGGGGAAGGGTTTTATGCTCAGATCGCCGTCATCCTTCTCACTTCCTCCCAAGAGGGGTGAACTCTTTTCAAATGCGATCGCTAATGCACGGATGTGCTATGAACTGAACCCGCATTTCTCACAAGCTTCAGGCGCTTGATAGAGCAGAAGAGAAGTAATGAGTTATGAGTTATGAGTTATGAGTTATGAGTTATGAGTTATGAGTTATGAGTTATGAGTAAAAACTTCTTACTCATTACTTATTACTCATTACTTATTACTTATTACTTATTACTCATTACTTATTACTCATTACTTATTACTCATTACTTATTACTTATTACTTCTCCTCGGCACTTGCACAGGCTTTAAGAGGTGTGGTGAGAAATCCGGGTGAAGCGCTTTTATTGGGGGTCTATGTTAAAACTGCTGTAATTCATGTGTAACAAACATTTCGGCAGATATTCAGTTCAAGTTAGAGATTTTGTGAGAAGTTGACCATCCAAAACCAGGGTAAGTTGCCCATTGGCAAGAACGCTAGTTCCTTGGATATAAGCAGCAACTGGGATTGCTTCCCCCAGAGGATGGATCGCAGCGGATTGCTTGCCGATGATGCAATCTACTTCTAAAGCACATCGTTTGTCTAAATAACGAAATACTAATAAAGGCTTATCTTGCTTGAAAGCATTTAGTGTATCTGTGCTGTAAGTGGTAACTGAAGTGGGAAGCTGGTTAGGACAAATCAGCACATCAGTCAATAAGTGGATAGGGACGAGCATTTCTGTTGTTAAATCCTCATCAGCACAACCAAGGAAGCCACTGGTGCCAGAAGACTGCAAAAATAACATACGTCCCGCTTGAGTTTGGATAATTTGTTCGGATTGGGATAGATAAATCTGCTCTACAGAATCGGCAATAAATGCATAAACTCTGGAGTTAGCTTGACAGACGATAAGTTGAGCAATTTTTTGATCGAGGGGAATTTGGAGCGAGAAGGCTGTACCATGTCCAACTTTAGACTTCAATACTATTCTTCCCTGAATAGCTGTTAATTGCTTGCAAACTTCAGTTAATTCTACTCCTAACTCTAAGGCAGCGCGATCGCATAAAACAGATGAAACTTCTGGTTCAATTACCAGTTCTTGTAAGATATCCCCTGGTTTTGTCAGGGCGAGTCCTTGGGCTAAAGCTTGTTGATAGATTTGAGATAAGTTAAGTCCTGCGCCATCATCACAGCCATCAATAATTAGTTGATTTCCCTGCTGGTAAATTTGAATTTCAATAATACCGTTGCTATTTTTACCAAGGTGTTGGCGTGTTTGACCAGACTCAATACTTTGCTCTAGTAAATAGCAACTTATATGCAACAGGAGAGCATGGAGGCGATCGCTAAATGCCCGATCGACTTGGATATCGCTAATTTGTAAATGTAGTCTAGCAGACTTATCTTGTAGAGCTTGTAACTGAGACCAAAGCCGATGCAACGGTTCTAAGGCTACTTTTAAAGGAATAGTTGTAACTGTTTTGACTAAATTGGCAGAATGGTTAAGTAACTTTTTCTGCTGTATAAGTTCTTGTTTGAGTTGGTGATGATTGTTATTCAGCGAATCAACAGTTGATACCACCTGAGACGCTTCAGCTAAAACAGATTGCAGAGTACTGTATAATTGCTGAGAGCGAGAAGCAGCTAGAGGAGAAAGAGTATCTGAAATTGCTGCTAAACGTCCTGACCATTCCTGTAAGTTATCCAGCAGGTGTTGTAATCGTTTAACTTGTCGGAGCAATCGCCCAATCGTATGTTGCTGTTGTTCTTCCTGACAGGCTTGCTGATTATATGTAGTTAATAATGTTGCAACTAGCGCGTTTAGTTGTTCGAGATGCTTAATATTGATGGGTGTAGCGGCTGGAATACTTGTTGCAAGAATGGTAGAAATCGATTCTTGCAAAGAGAGTGGATGGCGATCGCCAAAAGATTTAACTAGAGATGCAACAGATGTTTCAGTAGGCAGGGAAAAATCCCCCAACCAAGCATGAAAATCTTCTTCCCCATACTCCTTCGGGTTTGCTAGTTCCCCTACCTTGATGGGAAGTTGTTCGGTATCTACGCGAACAAGGCTGTCAGACTGGGGGCTAGTCTCACAAGAGGCAGGGAGAGGGGCGGAGGGGCGGAGGGGCAGAGGGGCAGAGGGGCGGAGGGGAAAGAACTTGGTATTTGAACTCTCCTTTGCTCCCCTGCTCCCCTGCTCCCCTGCTCCCCTGCTCCCTACTCCCTGCTCCCCTGCTTTTTCACATTCGTGCGGTTGCTCTATCGATGTCTCAAGGTTTGTTTCTTGGGGGATAACGCTTTGTTGGCGATCGCCAAACTCTGCTTGTAGACGAGCAACAATGGCAGACATCCGCTCCAGAATTTCTACTTCGTCAATTTGCGAGCCTGTTAAAAATGCCATCAATAGCATCTGTAGGCAATCTAATCCTTCTGACAACAGGGAGGCGATTGGGGCGTTGACAGTTGCCTGATACTGATGCAAAAGCTGAAAAATCTCTTCTAGTGCAGCTGCGACTATGGCAATGGCATCTAGCTCGGCTGCTATGGCAATCGAATGCAGAGAGCGAGCAGCTTCCATGAGAGCCGAAGCTGTACCAGGGTTACTGTCTTTTGTATAGTTAGGCAACTCCTGCTCCAAGAACAGCAACAGATCGATCGCTTCTTCTAGAAAGCGATCGTCGTTCTGCGGTTGGGGGACAAAATCGGTACTCATGAAAACAACTCTCAGTTTCTATGGGGTTTGTGACAATTCTATGGCTTCGATATTGTTTGGAGGCTACAAGCAGCAATCTGGGCGATCGCTCTGAATTGCTCCTGGATTTGCGCGATTGACTCCAGCCCAGCACTGATTTGGCGATCGCACGGTTCGATAGCAGAAGCAACGTCTGTTGCTGCCACTTGGAGTTCCTGGAACCACTCCTCTATATTTAGGGTGCTGTCGCGGGCTTGACGGGCGAGAATTTCCACCTGTTCGGCAGCAGCTAACAAACCTTGTTCCCGATCGCTAGCTTTTGTGGCTTCGATAGCTGTATTCAGGGATAAAATCTGAATTTTGCTACTCAAGCCTTCCACAAGATGAACAAAGCCAGAAGCTTGCTGGCAAAATTCACCAAGATATTGCAGCTGTTTATTAGTAATAGCAACAGTATCTTGAATAGACATTAAATGCTCGCCGGCAAGCTCGGCGATTCTTGCTCCTTCTTGTACAGCGTGGCTCACCTGCTGAAATGGCACTAGTAACTCAGAGCGATCGCCGGATTCAAGCTGTTGAGCAGGTGGAGCTACTATTTCAGCCCAACGCAAGTTAATTGTCAACATCATTCCTACTTGTTGTAGCAAACTGCGCTCTGCTTCCTGCCATTGTCGGGTTTGGAGGCAATGATGAATAACTAAAAAACCCCAAGGCTGTTGTTTGACAATCAAGGGCAAGCACAGGCTAGCTTGTACCTGAAAGCGTTGCCAAAATTGCTGTTGGCGTGGGGTTAATTCTAATACTTCAGTTAGGTTGTTGAGTAAGTTTTGTCCGTCGCCAACATCGGGTTTATTAACAAACAAATTTATCGGTAGGGATTGGTTGAGCAGGGATGTCCAACCCGCTTGTATAGCTTCAGCGATCGCTCGACTGCGATTATCTTCCTCAAAACGATAAATCAAGACGCGATCGGCGTTGAGAACATCTCGTAGGGCGGTGGCTGTAACCTCCAAAAGTGCAGTTTGACTTTTTGCCTGCTGCATTTGTCGATCGATGGCCGCAAGTTGTTCTCGCTGGAGTTGAAAAGCCCCTCGAACATTTTGATCGTTGTCACTGGGCGAATCCTTAGCCAAAGCTTGGATAAAAGCTTCGATTTGACTTACCTTGTGCTGCAATTGAGCGACCTTTGGCCCCTTAGCAGATTGAAAGACTGCTTTGATTAGAGCCACATTAGCCAAAATTTCTTCTATCTGGATTTCATTTTCAACAGGCTGGGTTTCAGAATTAGGGTCTAAAGTTGCGATCGTCACGGAAAACTCCTTGGCAGCATCAAGTCAAATAGAAAAAGCAGGGGAGCAGGGGAGCAGGGGAGCAAGGGAGCAGGGGAGCAAGGGAGCAAAGAAGAGTTCAAATACCAAGTTCTTTCCCCTCCGCCCCTCTGCTCCTCTGCCCCTCTGCCTCTTATGAGTGGGTTTGCCATTGCAATGTCTGAGCGATCGCTCTAGTGTCTAAAATCCAGCGATCGCCTGGCAGAATACCTCGAACAAAATTTAGCAGTTTGTTTGGGGAAAAGTCGGTTGGTGCCGATTGTGCTTGCTGTAAATCCTGCCACTCTACATCGTAGACATGAGCCACCAAAAACCCGACTACCTGATTTTGCAGTTCGATAACCAGAACCATTGGCTTTTCTGGTCGTGACTGCCGCTTCAAAAGCGGCGCATAACCAAGCAAATGTTCCAAGTCAACCACCCGCAGCATTTGTCCTTGCCAATTATAGAAACCTAAAATCCAACTTGGTAAGGCCGGGGCTGGAGAAATTTCTTGGCTAGCGAGATGAATCATGTCCACTATTGAGTCAAATGGTAGCAATCCACTTCCTTGATTCCCCAAGGAAAAACGCAGAAATCTTTGCCGTTGTTCGCCTGATGTCAGCCCAGGAGGCAAGGTTGGGGTTGTTCCGGGCAACCCCAACTTATCAGCCAATATCTGGCTCATACCAAAAAGAAGTACTTTGAGTGGTTCTTCGTTTGGTGCTACAGGCAAAACAGCCATGTGGCTCACACAGCTTAATTCCGCCACTTGCCGATAAGACCAAGGCACGGGACGCACAGCTGACAAAGGAATATCGATTAAGGCAGGGGGCTTGTCCACAGGAATGCCACAAATTTCCCCAGTCCGCGTTTGAGTCAGAAGTAAGAAGCGCCCTGAAGTGTCAACCGGAGAGTGAACTTGATGCGCCTGTTGGGCTTGTACTTGCTGAATGAACTTCTGGCGCAAGTCCACAATTGTGATCGTTTGCGCTCCCAAATCAACCATCCCGATACCACTTTCAACCGTACTGCTAATAGGGGGACAAGCCATCACCTTGAGAACTGCCCCAACTGGCAGGGCAAATAAATAGTCTGCGATCGCAAAAACAACGACTCGTAATGAGTCGCGCTCGCTGACAGCGCCAGATAATCGCTTAAACGGAAAGGGAGTGTTAAGCATAAATAATAGAAAGGGTAAAGGGAAAAGGGGAAAGGGGAAAGGGGAAAGATTTTATTATTTTGATGACTGATTTATAGATTGAATTTGATTAGATAGCATACGGCTCAACTCTATAGCTTGATTAGAAAGTTGTGTATAAGTTGGTTGGTCTAGATAGCCCACTTCTAACGCTACTCTTAAAAGACTGCGAACTTCACCGGCAGACCCTTTAGCAATATTTAGAAAGTTTAAGTATTCTTTGCGAGAATATCGTTCAAATCCTTCTGCAATATTTGTAGGTATTGATACGGTTGCACGTCTTAACTGATCTCTTAAACCAAAGTCTCTACTCAGTTCACCTTCCTTAGTCCTTAAGTATATTTGCTTAACTAAGTCAATACCTTTTTGCCATACTTTTAAATCCTCAAAAGTTTCAATTTTTTTCCTTTCCATTCCTTCCCCTTTCCCCTTTACCCCTTCCCCTTTACCCTTTACCCTTTACCCTTTACCCATTAACCAATTCAGCGATCGCGGCTAGAAAGCTCTGTTCTGAATAGGGTTTGGTCAGGTAAGCTTTCGCCCCTAGAGCTAAAGCTAATTGGCGGTGCTTCTGTCCGCTACGGGTAGTCAGCATCACCACAGGAATCCCGGACAAACGCTCGTCTTGGCGATGGTGTTCTAAAAACTCAAATCCATTCATACGTGGCATTTCAATGTCACAAATCACTAAATCGACATCACCATGTTGCAGCAGTTGAGCGATCGCCTCTCGACCATCGCCTGCTTGCAACACTTGATAATCGGCTTTCTGGAGCGTCTGCACCAAACTTTGCCTTTGTACAACCGAATCTTCCACGACTAACACTGTCAGTCGGTTAAGTTGAGCAACGGCTGTATTAACTTCCATCGGCTGTTGCTGCGGTTGCGTTATAGTTAGCTGCCCTTCTAGAGCAAGAACAGGCTCAGGCGCGGGCAATAGTTTAGTTGCAATTGATGCCGGGGAAGTTGGCATCATATCTGTCTCCCAAGTTTGCCGAACTAACTCCAACGGGTCAACGATTAGGGTAAGGCTACCATTTCCCAACACACTGTAGCCTTGGATGTAACTAGGTAAAGTCAGGACTCTGCCGAGGGATTTAATTACTAATTCCTGCTCGACTAAAATCTGATCGACTTGCAAACACAGATATTGATGCTCTGTTTCCAACAGCAGCAGAGGTTCAACGGTGTTCCGTTGTTTGACTGGAAAAGGACTTAGGTTTAAATTGTGGTCTTGGGTGAATAAAGGATATTTGTAATCCAGCAAATTCGCAAGCGAGCGGATGGGAACTAGTTGCTGACTTTGCCCTTCTCCCCACTGCCAGAATTTTTGGCTGCCTTGCCCGTGTAAAGATTGCTGGACTTGAATCTGCTCTGGCTGCGGTAATAAAACCTGGCTAACTCCTTCAGATAGCAAGCCATAAGTAATACCTTGAGATTGACAAACGAGCAAGCGTGCTGTTGTCAAGCTCAGGGGCAATTGCAGGATGAAGGTGGTTCCCTGCCCTGAAAGCGATCGCACCACAATCGAACCTTGTAAAGCTTGCAATTGAGTACGAACGACATCTAAGCCGATACCACGGCCTGATAACTCACCAATCTGCTTGGCGGTAGAAAAGCCTGGTTCAAATAATAACTCTGCCAGTTGGTCTTCTGAGGCGTAGGCGGCTTGTTCGGGAGTCAGCAGGTGTTTTTCTATAGCTCGCTGACGAATGGATTCCCAGTTAAAGCCTCGACCATCATCCCGTACTTCAATAGTAGTGCGGTTGCCTTGATGATAGGCTTTAATTGTAATTGTTCCGGTTTCTGGTTTACCCTGTTCGCGGCGAGTTTCTACCGGTTCAATGCCGTGATCGAAGGCATTGCGAATCATGTGCAGCAAGGGATCGTACAACTGCTCAGAAATGGCTTTATCCACCAGTACCTTCGTACCGCCAAGCTTGAGTTCAACAGGCTTATGATAAGTTGCTACCATCTGTTGCAGGAGGCGGGGTAATCGATTCAACACTGTTCCCAGTGGAACCATTCTGGCTTGCAGCAAATCTTCCTGCGCTCCTGAAAGCAGTTGCTTGCGCTTGCCAAGACTGAAGCGAGATTGCTGAACTAAGCCATTAACAGCCTCAATCCGTTCTCCTAATTGCACCATGTCTTCTGTAAGATTTTGCAGGAGAATGTGCAACTCGCTATAGTTATCCATTTCTAAGGCATCAAAATTGGATTGTGCCTCGGTAGTTGGAACTGAGCGTGGAGAGCCATGTATATGTCGCTGCTTGCGTTCGGGAAGCAGCAGATGCCGATCCGACCAAGTAAAAACTTTACTCAGTTGTTGTTGACAGTACAAAAACTGTAGTAAAGTGTCTTGGGCCGCTTTGTGGATATGGTTAGATTGCAGGTTTTGTTGGTTTTCGCTGATTAGCAATTCCCCAATTGTATGGCTGAGGCGATCGAGTTGTTCTATCGCTACTCGGATACTGGGAAGTGATGCCGATGACTGAGCTTGGAGGCTTGGCGCTGGTGGTGGAGAGGCTGGCCGATCTGAGTCTGAGTATCGGCAGGATGTCTGTGGATCTCCGATCCAGATTGACTGTAAAATCCGCTCTATGGCAGAGGGGGCTACTACCGAATCCTGAGAAATAGGTGCTAGTACCTCCGGTGTTTTCGGTACGGAGTTATCAGTCCGCTTCGGGAAAAACGACCAAATTGATTCCGCTTCGCTGGCACTGAGGAGGGGAGATGGCTGATTCTCAGTTGTAGTCGTTTGTGTTGGTTGGGCAGCGATCGCAACTGGCTGTTCTTGCGGTTCTGGGACGGGAGTAGTGAGCATTGCCCATTCTCGTAATTGTGGAGATATCTCTCCTCCTTGAATGCGATCGCCTGTAAGTACTGCTGTTTGAGCTGCTTTAAAATTTTCTAAAGCCGCCTGAGCGATTTGCAATACTTTGTCTGGATGTGCTTTGAGCGCGTTTAGAGTCGCCTGGGCAATTTCTTCCAATCCAGATAAGCCATAAGATGCTGCTAGTTCGACAAAAAATTCGGCTTGGGAGTTGAGTGTTGTTTGAATTTGTTGCGGATCTTGGCTTTGAATGTCAGTTTCGAGCTGTTGCAAATCCTGGAGTACACTCCCGGAAAAGATTGACTCTACCACATCAAAGCCAAGTTCTTCCGAACTGGGAAGCGGAGCCTCGCGGCCAAAAAAGTCGCCTAGTTTATGTTGAAGTTGGGCAAAGATTGAGGCAGTGCGATCGAGTATTTCTGCCTCATTGCAGGATAAGCCCATCAAGGCTGCACTCAATGGAGTTCGCAGGCATTCATAAGCATCTAGAAGCAAAGCACCCAATTCTGGATCGATTTCCAGTTCTGGAGCGTATAACGCTTGGAATACATCTTCCAAATGATGGGCAATTGTCTGAATAGTTTCTTGCCCAACACTGGCAGCACTCCCTTTGATAGTATGGGCGCTTCGCATCAAGGCATGAACTTTTTCTATTGTTTTTTCATCAAGTAGACCGATCAAATTCTGCTCAATGGTTTGTAACAACTCTGCCGCTTCCGCAAGAAAAGCCTGCTCTTGATTACTGGGATCGGGGTTCATAACACAATACGCTTGGTGTTAAGGAGATTTATCTGTTAAGGCAGGGGGGCAATAAGGTTAGGATAAGCATTTTGAACTCAGAATTGGGTTTGGGGAAAAGGTTAAAGGGTAAGGGTTAAAGGTTTTTTCTTCCCCTGTCCCTTTCCCCCTTTCCCTTTCCCCTCCCTGTTCCCGCACGGAACGGGCTAGTCAACTTTGAACTGGCTAACGCTGGTTTCCAGTTGTTGTGAAGTCATCCGTAGTTCCTCAAAAGACTCGGAAATGTGGATGGCACTTTCTGAAGTCTTACGGGCGATTGCCGAAACATCCATCATCGCCTCTGTCAACATCTGGGATTGCTGACTTTGATGGGAAACTGCTTGGGTAATTCCTTGCACCAATCCACCAATTTCGTTGGTAGCTACCACGATCGCACTTAGGGAATGACGAGTCTCATCGATCAAGTTCGAGCCTTGAACAACTTGGGTAATCCCTATCTCCATTGCTTCGGTAACTTCGTTGGTACCAGCTTGAATTTCTTGCACGAGTCGCTCAATTTCTGTGGTGGCACTAGCCGACTGATAAGCCAGAGAACGAACTTCATCTGCAACCACCGCAAAGCCTTTGCCATACTCTCCGGCACGGGTAGCCTCGATCGCAGCATTGAGTGCCAGCAAATTAGTTTGAGTGGCAAAGTTTTCAATCAGACTCACTACTTTCGAGATTTTCTGAGAAGCTTCACCGAGGCGTTTAATCTTCTTCGCTGTTTCCGACACGGTTTCCCGAATCTCCAAAATGCCATCTACGGTTCTTTCCATCAAGGAATCACCAGCTTGGACGGTATTGTTAGCTCTTTGAACCGCCTGTCCGACTTTTTGGGCATCAGCAGCGACTATCTGGGTGGAAGTTACCATCATTTGTAATTGTTCCAGAGCGTTTTCCAGCCGTTCTGCCTGCTGTTGAGCTTGGTCAGATAGTTTTACTACTGAGGTAGTGTTATTGCTGGAATTTTCACTCACCTTGCCAGCAGCAATCTGCACTTGTCGCACTAAATCTCGCAAACTTTGGATCGTAGTGTTGTAACCATCGGCGATCGTCCCAATTTCATCTTCAGATAGGGGCGCTCGAACGGTAAGATCGCCTCTGAAGGATGGTTCCAAAGCCATGAGAACGCGGATTGCTCCTTGTTGGAGTTTTTCGCGGGCGGTGCGTTCGCGCTCTGCTGCTTCTGCTAGTTGCTGCTCTTGAATACGCACCTGTGTTAGGTAATCAGCAAGATTGAGGGCAATACCAATCTGGACGCTGGCTTGGTTGAGAACATCCTCCTCGGATTGCTCCCACTGACGCGGTGCGCTATTTTGATAAACTCCCATCAGCCCCCATAGCCGATTTTCTTGAAAAATCGGAGAAATCATGTAGGCTTTAGTTCCCCACATCTCTAACAATTGGACGTGACATTCGTCATGACCAACAGTATATATATTGTCAACCCGCAAACTTTCTTTGCGGACATAACGTCCTCCTTGGTTGTACTGAAGATAGGTATCTCTAACTCTGGCCAGGCTAGTTCCCACCAACTTAGGCCAATCCCCAGTCACAGACTCAACTACAAATTCTCCAGACCAATCAGGCTCAAAACGGTAAACTCCAACTCGATCTACTTTCAGCAGTTGACGAAGTTCGTGGGTGGCAAACTGGATAAATTCCAGAACATTACCACGACTTTGGGCCATCTCTGTTAACCGACTTGGCAGGCGATAGGAAAATCGGGCGTTTGCTACTTCCCGTTCTGCCAGTTTGATCAGTTCCTCATTCTTGCTTAAGGTTTGTTGTAAGTATTGCGATTGCTGGACGGCAACCCCAAACTGCGTACCGATTTTTGCTACCAAGTTGACTTCATTCTCTTGCCATTGCCGCGGCCCGCTATTTTGGTAAGCTCCTAACAAACCCCAGAGCTTGTTTCCGGCAATAATCGGGGTGATGATATAGGCTCTAATCTGGAATTGCTCTAGAATTTTCAAGTGGCACTGGGCATGACCAGCAGTGTAAACGTCATTAATCACAAACGTCTCGTTGTTGCGATAGCGTCCACCTTGGGTTTGTTGTAGGTGTTCGTCTTCCCATACAGTCCTGATATCGGGGCCAACCAAAGCCACCCATTCGCGACTTACGGATTCGGCAATAAACTCCCCGCCCCAACCTGGATTGAAGCGATACACGGCTAGACGATCGCATTCCAAATGCGATCGCAATTCTGGTAGGGCATTGCGGAAAATCGTATCTAGCTCTTGAACTTGGCGAATTTTTTCTGACAGCCGTGTTAATGCTCGTTCCCCTTCTGCGGTTCTGGCTAACTCTGCATTCTTATTCTTGAGCTGTTCGATATACTTAACCTGTTGCAAGCCTATACCCATTTGCACAGCTACTTTTCGCAACAGTTGCACATCCTTGGATTTCCACTCGCGAGGGCCAGTATTTTGGTATGCTCCGATAAAGCCCCAGAGTTTGCTGCCAATAAATATCGGAGCGATCGCGTAAGCCTTAGCCTGGATTTTTTCTAATATCTCTAGGTAGCACTGAACGTGACCGGCAGTGGAGATATCATTGACAACAAAGGTTTCATGATTGCGATAGCGTCCGCCCTGAGTTTCTTGTAAATGTTCGTCCATCCAAATCGTTTTGATGTCGGAATCAGCTAAAGACAACCATTTAT
This sequence comes from Nostoc sp. UIC 10890, assembly GCF_054786515.1. Taxonomy (NCBI): domain Bacteria; kingdom Bacillati; phylum Cyanobacteriota; class Cyanophyceae; order Nostocales; family Nostocaceae; genus Nostoc; species Nostoc sp. UIC 10890. Next base: position 6,087,281 of record NZ_JBSGKF010000001.1, on the reverse strand, counting down.
CTTTTACGGATTCGGCAACAAACTCCACACTCCAGTCGGGATGAAAGCGAAATACTGCTAGGCGATCGCACTGTAGTTGTTTGCGTAAACTTGGCAGCACATTCAGGAAAATTGTATCTGCCTCTTGAGCTTGGCGAATTTTTTCCACCATCCCTGTCAGCACCTGTTCCTCTTCTGCTGCCCGCGCCAACTCTGCATTCTTCGTTTTCAGTTCTCCGACGTACTCAACTTGCTGCACGCTTAACCCCAATTGAATGCCCAATTTGCTTAGTAATCGCACCTCCTCGGAATTCCACTGGCGCGGGCCGTTATTTTGGTAAGCTCCTAATAAACCCCAAAGTTTGTTTCCAGCAAAAATAGGGGCGATGGTGTAAGCTTTAACCTGGAACTGCTCTAACAGGTCAATGTGGCACTGGGCATGACCAACAGTATAGATATCATTAACGACAAAAGTTTCATTGTTGCGATAGCGCCCGCCTTGGGTTTGTTGTAGGTGTTCGTCTTCCCATACTGTTTTGATATCGGGGCCAACCAGAGGCACCCAGTCACTTCCTACAGATTCAGCCATAAATTCACCACTCCAATCAGAGTTGAAGCGATATATTGCCAGGCGATCGCATTTGAACAGCTGGCGCAATTCTGCCAAGGTAGTGCGGTAAATGGTTTCTAGCTGTTGGGACTGACGCATTCTATCCGCCATTCGGGCGATCGCGTTTTCTACTTCAGCTACTTGGGTCATTTCGATATTTTTTAACCGTAGCTGTTCGATATATTCAGCTTGCTGGAGGGCAATGCTCAACGGTTCGCCGATTTGTAACAAAGCACCTGTCTCTTCCTCAGTCCATTTCCGAACATCAGAATTCTGATAGGCTGCTAACAAACCCCAAAGATTACCAGCGCGGAAGATGGGAACAATGATGTATGCTTTGGCTTGGAACTTCTCTAATGATTCTAAATAGCAAGGTGAAAAACCAGCAGCAGAAATATCGTTGACTTTACGGAAGCGCGTTCCTTTGGCGTACATTCCACCCTGGGTTTCCTTGAGATAGGTATCGGCATCAGCCTTAACAGGGGAGCCATAATCCTTAATATTGCAACGTTCTGAAGATATCAGACCTGTTTTTAAAGTGCTATCTTGTTCCTGCATCTCCACCAGTGACGACCAACCAGCACCCACAGATTCAGCGATAACTTCTCCACTCCAGTCTGGATGAAATTGATAAACGACAACGCGATCGCATTTTAAAAATCGCCGCAACTCTTGGGTTGTAGTGCGGAAAAGGGTGCGGAGATCCGTTGCTTGTCCAATCTTTTCAATGATGCCGAAAACAGTACGTTCTCGTTCCACAAGTTTGGCTGACTCCTCAGAGCGGTGATAAAGTTGTTGCTGATATTGCACCTGTTGAATCGCAATACTAGACAGAGTTGCAACCTGCACCATTAGGCGAACTTCACTATCTTTCCACTGACGAGGCTGAGAATTTTGATAAGCAGCCAGCAAGCCCCACAACTTTTCTCCCTGGAAGATAGCAACAATAATGTATCCTTTGGCTTGATAGGTTTCTAAAATTTTGATATAGCAGTCAGAAAAACCAGCGCTGTAGATATCATTAGTGACTCGATAAATCTGTCCGCGATGGAAATTTTTGCCTTGGGTGTGCTGAATGTAGCTATCTGCACTGTGCGATCGCCCTGTTGTCCCAACCAATCCCCCTTCGTCTGCAAGGTTCCTCACACTGCAATAGTTAACGTTATTGACAATTGCTGGATTGTTTCGCTGTTCTTCTAATAGAGAAACCCACTCAGATCCAGCAGATTCAGCGACAAATTCCCCACTCCAATCTGGCTGGAAACGATAGATTGCGACGCGATCGCATTTTAGTGACTGTCGCAATTCTTGGGTGGCAACGCGAAAGATGGTATCCAAATCTTTGGACTGGAGAATTTTATTCGCTACACCAACAAGGATTTGGTCTTTTTCTACTTCTTGTTGCAACGTAGCCTGAATCACGGCAACTTGCAGTTGCGCTTCTAATTCCTGCTCGATTAATTTTAGTAACTGAATTTCAGCATTCTGCCACTGGCGAGCAGCAGTGCATTGCTGCACCACCAACAAACCCCAAACCCCATCTTTTGCTAAGATCGGCAAACTCAAACAAGCTCTTACCTGAAACCGCTCCATTAACTGCTTTTGGTAAGGAGACAAGCTTGCAGTGTGGGTATCTGCGATCGCGACTAATTTTTCTTGTTGATAAAGCTTGGTAGAACCTAACCCAAAAGTGACGGCGGGCAGTTTTTCCTTCAGCATTGGAGTAAAGCCATCCCTCATCGCCTCCGCAACAACTATCCCCTGCGTCGGATTCGTAAATTCATACAGCACCACGCGATCGGCTTGCAGGGCGCTTTGTATCTCCATGACAGCAGTAGCCAGCAAGGTATCTAGATCGGAAAATTGGCGGATCTTGCTAGCGATCGCCTGTACTTGCTCTACCTCTAATCCATCTCCTCCGTCTTGATATGGCAACACACTTAGCAGTTCTTTTAACTTGCGGATTCTCTCTCGCAATGGCCCTGTTTCCACCCAATCAGCTTGATCCAATTCAGTTCGCAATTCTTCTAGAGCGGAGGTGATTTGCTGTTTTGCTGGTGCATCAACGGTATGCCCGTTATCGGTTTCCTTATAACCGTTGCTGGGATTTGAGTGAGGTTGGCTCGGTCTAAGATTGTGTTGCGCTACCATGATCTTTCTTGCTATGAAGGTTGTCGGAATTAATAAGTAGAATGCAGAGTAAACTTCTTGCAGAAGTCAGGAAAAGGGTAAAGGGATAAGAAAGAGGGGAAAAGGTTAAAGGGAAAAGGGAAAAGGAATGAACAAGTCGCCCATGTTAGCGTAGCGGCACGAAGTGCGGGACGAGGTTTTTCCCCTTTCCCCTTCTTGATAAAAAAAACCCTTTCCCCCAAGAGTGCAAAACTATTTTTGCAAGAGGTCTAGTAGTCTGCCAACCCAAAATTGTTAGGTGAGTGCTGGGAAAAGGTTAAAGGTTAAAGGTTAAAGGAGTAAACATTTTTTCCCTTTCCCCCTTGCCCTTTACCCCGCCAAGTTTCCTTGGCGAACTACTAGTGTTAAAGAGGCTGAAGGGCTTGAATCACAACATGGGTGTCAAGTAACATCAAAGGGCTACCTTGAGAATCCACAAAGTAACCCTGTAAGAACGAGCCTAGTCGGCCAGGTAACATCGATGTCGAAATCGCTAACCGCTCTTGGGGATCGTGAACTTCAATAGTATTGACTTGCTCTACCAACAGCCCGATGGTTTGATTCTGGACTTGAACAAGCATCGCCATGCCAGAGTTACGCACACTTTCTCGCCGACACCAGTGTGTTGCTCCCAACAAACCTGCTAAATCAAGAATCCAGATCGCTTCTCCCCGCCAATTCATGATGCCTAACAAGAATTCTGCTACTTGCGGTACTGGCAAAATCTCGGTCAGCGCAACCTGAATTACTCCCCGTAAATCAGCTAATGGGAGTAACCCATTTACTTTTCCATTCAACGGAAATCTTAAAAACCTCTGGTTGTTTCCTTGAGGAGAGTTTTCAAGTCGAAATTGGCTATTTATGGGTAGCGAAGAAAAGCTATCATTGCCCTGTACCATTGCCCTAGTTTCCTTTAGCGAATAAATTTATTAACAGTCTGGAGCAAGGTATTTTCATCTACAGGTTTGACTAAATAGCCATCGGCACCACTCATATTGCCCCAAGTTCTATCAACATCTGTGTTTTTAGTTGAGCAAATTACTACCGGGATTCCTTTTGTTGTCGGATCGGCTTTCAACTTGCGGCAGAACTCAAATCCACTTTGGCCTGGTAAAATCAAATCCAGTAAGATCAAGTCAGGTTTTTGTTGTTTCAACCTGAGTTGAGCCTCTTCACCACTGCGAACTTCATAAACTGAATATCCTCCTTGTTCTAGGTAACGTGTCATCTTTTCGGATTCTGTGAGGCTATCTTCAACTAAAAGAACTTTTTTCATTTTTTCCTAACTATTTAATTTAGAATTTGACAAATTATTGCGACAAATGAATTAACACCAAGCCAGATATAGAAAGTAATTTGCAATCCAAAATCTGTTTTGAAAATGGATGTAGGAGAGCCACTGGCATGACTACCGCTTCAACCTAAACGGTTAAATACTTGTGAAGCATATTGAGTACTTTGTCTGCTTCTACAGGTTTACCCAAAAAGTCAGTTGCCCCTACTAATTTTGCTCGCATCCGATCTACTATTCCATCTTTGCCCGTTAAAATGACAACTGGCACATTTTTGAGACTTGGAGTTTTACGGATTTGAGAACAAATTTCATAGCCATTTACTTTTGGCATCAAAAGATCCAAAAAAATGAAGTCTGGCTTGCTTTTAATTAGGTTTAAAACTGCCGTCAAGGAATCTTGAATGCCAACAAAGCGATAACCTTGATGGGTGAGAATTTCCTCCAAACTGCGACAGATCATTGGACTATCATCCACACAGGCTACTAAAGGTCTTGAGACATCAATAATTGCTTTACTAGCCGCTGGGGGTGCAACTTGTATAACAGTGTTCTCTTCTTTCTTCACTGAAGAATTGAAATTATTAACTGCACTGGACGGACTGACAATTTCTTTACTAGTCGCTGGGGGAGCAACTTTGTTGAAATTGGGCGCAACTTGTAAAACAGTGTCCTCTTCTGTCTTTAGTGAAGAATTGGAATTATTAACTGCACTGGACGGGTTGCCAGTTTCTTTACTAATCCCAACCTGCCTGAGCTTTGGAGTGGGTGAAAAAGCGATCGCCCCTGTTTTTACCAATGTCATCAATAACCGAGTCAAAGCTAAGACATCCCGACCGCTTTTTTGCCCTAAACCTCGTAAAGTTTTTGTTCCATCAACTAGAGCAATAATCTGTTTAGAGGATGCTTGTCCTTGGAGTAGCTCAATTTGTTGAATGATCGGAAATAAATTGGGCGAGTAGGTTGCTAGTCCTGCATCTCGCCATTCTTGCCAGGCTTGTGTAGCACGTTTCAAAACTTCCTCTGTTGGTATTACAGCTAGGAGAACCCCAGGAACTTCACCAACAACGGTACTATATGAAAACTGCCCTGCTGGATTGTCGCCATTTCTTTTGGCTTCAATGTACTGCATTATATCAAACAAGACTTCAGCTATTGAGCTTGCAATCAGGCTCACAAGTTGTTGTTGTTCGATTAATTTTTGTTCTCGTAACTTAGCAAGAATGGAATACTCGCGATAATTTTCTTGGGGAGAAACAAGCTGCTCCAACTGTGTCACATCCACATTAGAACAGTACCGCAACAAGTGTCTTCGCCATCGCTCATCGGCATTAGAACCGCCAGCCTGCCAAATTAATCGTCCTAAACGAAAATATAGCGTCCAAGTCGGCCCATCCCTTGCTTCAAGATTCAGCCTGCCTGTGAATAATTTAGTTTGAAGTTGCTCGATCAATTGATTCACAATGGATCGCACCTCCTTATATATCTTGAGTTTTGCATTTACATTAGAATTGCTCAAATAATCCAGTTTACTAACTTCATCGTGCGATCGCCAATAGCACAGTTAAAAACCTTGATTGAGCTACCCCAGCTTGTTATATCCCTTTCCAACCGGATATTTTTCAAGTTCAAAGCCGGAAGTTTGAACAAAGATTTAAGCTATTTTTCTAATTATTAATAGGTTAACTAATTATTAATAGGTTAACTTGTTGCCATGTTACATCTACTGAGCAAATTGCTTGTACAAATGTAGTTGCAATACAGACCGGAAAAAGATGGAAATGTTGAATACTACAAAACATAGACCAGCTTTAATGCTTATCGATTTTGTACTCTGCTGCTTAAGGCGAGAGAGACAAGCGATCGCCCAACAGCTAGTCTGCAAATACAAAAAATGAGCTTGAATTAAGTTTGTCAAGAAATTGCTTGTTGCCGAATAAAGTATTGGCGATCGCGTTGTTCCAGTACCCCTTGCTTGATCAAGGAGCGCAGGATATCTATCGTTTGTACTCGGCTTAAGCCTATCACCTCTTCAATTTCTATCAGAGTAGCTCCTTCAGCTTGCTGAATGTATTGCTGCACTTTAGATTTAGCAGTATCCGTATTCAAGACAGGCGCTTTCTTAGCTATGGTATTGACGGAAGTACGAAAACCAGTGGCTTTAATTGCAGAACGGGAGATTGACCATTTTGGAACTGTTACAACTGATTTCTCTTCTTTAGCAGGAGTCGGGGAAACTGCTTGTTCATGAGTGCGATCGTCCCAAACATTGTTATGTAAGATAGCCCGGAAATTTTGCAAGTTTTGGAATAATGCCTGAGCCTTTGCTGCCCGCTGTTGGCGGTATTCTTGCTGGCGTTGGCAGACATCTGTTTTTATTTGCAATATTTCCAATTGCCGCTCTACAATCTCTTGCTGAAATTGCTGCTGTTGTAAGTTCCTGTCGTTGTGAAGGCTGGTAACAAAACTGCTCAATTCTTGATGAAGCAAATCTGCTTGCAGCTGCAATTCTTTTTGAGTTAGCTGTTTCCACTGGTTAACTTGTTGACGGCGTTCAGCAGTTATTTGCAATCGCTGCGATCGCTCTTGTTCCCATAAATTCTTGAGAGCCATCAGCTGAAATCTCCTATTTTGTTAACTAGAAATATTAAATAGGAGCCATGATGACTCCCTTTTTCTAATATGCTGTTAAGCAGCAGATGGAACAGCAGCCTGAGATGTTAAACCAACTGCTTCGGCATATCTTAAGTAAGTTTCAACTGAAGCAATAACAATCCGAGCTTCTATTGATAGCAGTTCAATACCAACTAAAGAAACACGTACCCAAGCATCAACTACAATTCCTTTATCCAAAATGCGGTCAATAACTTCAGCCAGACTTGAAGATGAGTTAACTTTTTCAACAGCCATTTTCTTTTACTCTCACAACTCTAATTATTGATTTCATTCTGCTCTGATTGAGCAGTAGGTAAAACTTACACAATGTGTTTTATTCTTCCTGAGTTTAGTGTTCCCAAAAATATAAGATAAATATAAGAAAATAAAAAAATATTAAAAAGTTAACAATATTTTTTTTAGACAAAAATTCAAGAAAAAATCATCTCATCTTGATTTTTTCTGAGAAAGTTATAAATATTATTTTTTATGAATTTATATGAGAGTGTTTTTGAGAAAATGATAAGGTGGCAGAGGTTCGCTGAGTGCTAATTGCCAGTGCGAGCATTGTACCTGCCAGAGGGAAAACTGTTGCGTACTGACCGTTGAATCGTTGCGCTGTGCCAAAAAGTGGATTTGCCGCACATCTGACTGTCGAGTTTCACAGATAACATTTGTATATGTTTTGAGAATTAACTGGTTCAAGAGTTCCAACTGTTCGCATTGTTGTGCTTGAAATGTTTGCTGTGTTTGGTAGCGTTGTTTTTTAGCTAATAAATAGGCTTTTCCCTTGGCATCAATGGTGTCAGAATCGTCAAGTAAATCACAGGGTGTCAATTTTAAAGTGTACTCAACTTTGTCTGCTAGCTGAGTTAGGGCTTCTAGATATTGCTCTTGGTGCTTTTGTAGATGATTCAGCAGTTTTTCTTGCGAGGTAAAACCGTTGCCAAAGCGTAAGGGAAGAAGGGGAGTTTGTTGAAAAAGTTCTCGAATCACGCGATCGTGGTTTAATACAGCTTGAAGTAAACGCTCATCCGTTGCCTGTATTGCCTCCAGTGAGATTTCCGGCTCTACGATCGCACCTAAACCAGAAGAGTAAACTAGTTCAATATTCCTTTCCATCCCTAAAGGTAGAACAAGCGGTGATGCGGTGGGGACTAGAAGAGCATAAGCGTATATTGACATAAACTTGGGATACTTATTCTGTAATTAAGTTTGTACACATAAAGTTCTCCGAGACACTTTTTTTACATCAAAGGTGTTTCTGGAGGGTAAGTATCGCTGTGTGCAACGTTCTTTCAAACCTAACCCCCAGCCCCTTCCCTTGTAGGGAAGGGGAGCAAGAATCAAAGCCTCTCTCCCTGTGGGGGAGAGGTTTGGAGAGGGGTTCTAAGGATAAGTTGCACATTGTCTTAAGTAGCTTCGGCTCTGACATTTCTGTGTTTTTTCAAGTTAAAGACTATTCAGATTGATGCTGGTTAGCTAGCATTTGGTATGTAACTTGGAAATCATCATTTGTAATCTGAATCAAGCTGGAGTCTGTCAATCCTTGGGCGCGGTATCGACGAATGGCGCTTAAAGCAGCTTGATTGCTTAATAAAGCCAAATCTGCCCCATTCCAACCCTCGGTAACTGTCGCCCAGGTTTCTAAATCGACATCAACCAGGGGACGATCTAGATTGTGAACTCGTAAAATCGCTAATCGGCTGGCTCGATCTGGTAGATCGATTTTTATTTGTAAGTCCAATCTTCCGGCTCTGAGTAAAGCAGGATCAAGCGTTTCTGGACGATTGGTTGCTCCTACTAACAGTACTTTCGGGCATTCATGCAACCCATCCAGTTCGGTGAGCAATTGACCGACAACGCGATCGCTAACTCCAGAATCACCAGTGAATCGTCCCCGTGCTGGTGCTAGGGTATCAATTTCATCTACAAACACAACGCAAGGCGCTGCTTGCCGAGCTTTGCGAAAGAGTTCTCTAACTGCCTGTTCTGCTGCTCCTACCCATCGGCTGAGTAATTCCGGGCCATTCACAGCAATAAAGTTGGCTCTGGCTTGGGAAGCGATCGCTTTTGCCAGTAATGTTTTTCCCGTTCCCGGAGGCCCCCACAACAGAATCCCACGAGGAGGCTTGGCTTTGGTTTGCTCGTATAGTTCGGGATAGAGAAGTGCGCCCTCTACAGATTCTTGAAGTTTTTGTTTAACATCATCCAATCCACCAATGTCATCCCAACTGACACTTGGTACTTCAACTGCTACATCTCTAAGAACTGAGGGTTTTATCTCCTTAATTGCTTCGAGAAAATCCTGCTGTACGATAGTCATGTTCTCAGGAACGGGACTGTTGAGTGAGGGGACTTGACGACGAAGGGCAATGTAGGCTGCTTTTTGACAAAGTGCTTTGATATCGGCTCCGACAAAACCGACAGCCAAATCAGCGATCGCTCCTAAATCAATCGCAGTCTCCAAGGGCATGGCACTTGTTAAAATCGTGAGGATTTCCAATCGTCCATTGCGATCGGGAACCCGAAACTGAACTTCGCGATCGAAGCGTCCCGGACGACGCAGCGCCGGATCGAGATAATCGGGACGATTTGTTGCCGCTAATACAATTACGCCCTCGGTTTTGGCAAACCCATCCATTAACCCAAGCAACTGCGCCACTAGTCTTTTTTCAACTTCACCTTCTACTTGGCTGCGATCTGGGGCAAGGCTGTCAATTTCGTCAATAAATATCAAGCAGGGAGCAGAACGAGTTGCTTTCTCAAAAATACTTCGCAAACGAGCTTCTGCTTCCCCGTAATACTTGCTCATCACCTCTGGGCCATTGATGGCAATGTAGTTTAACTCTAACTCTTCTGCCAAAACACGGGCTGTTAAAGTTTTTCCCGTACCGGGCGGGCCAACTAGCAAAACCCCACGCGGAGGCTCTAACCCTAATTTCACCAATAAATCTGGACGCTTAAGTGGAATTTCAACTAACTCTCTGATTTCTTGGAGAACATCAGCCAAGCCGCCGACATCTTGCCAAGAAGTTTTTGAGTTCGTCTTATCTGATGGGGGAGTGACATCAGTATCATCCATTGGTGTAGTGCCAACGGTGGAATTGGATCTGACTCGGCTGGAATTATTTGTTCTGGGAATATTGCCTTGCCGGGGAATACTACTGAGATTATGAGAGCGAATTTGAATAGAAGTTTTTAACTCCCCTTTCTCTGCTTTTTCTTCTAAAGCTTTGGCAATTTCTAATAGGTGTTCAAATCCTTTAAATATGTCGTCCATTGATTTTACTTAGAGGTTGTTTGAAAAGTGTTTTACTGTGATTTTGGGTACTTTTAGAGCCTCCCTTAATTACCCCCCTTAATCCCCCCTTGTAAAGGGGGGAAACCAGAAAATCTAGTTCCCTCCCCTTTACAAGGGGAGGGTTAGGGAGGGGTAATTCCAATTCCATAAGTTGTATGTACACCGTAGCTTTACAAGGGATATTTAGAGGGTTCTAGAAGTTTTGCTATCGACAAGAGGACTTTTCAAACATCCTCTTAAATAAAAGGCAGAGAAAAATTTAATTTCCCAAAAAAATAAAAGTTTCAATAATTTTTCATTCTCAATTTTTATTGCTATTCACAGAGAGAGGAATTAATCAGTTTGAAATTGTTAATCGAAGACGAGCAAAGTTATACGGGGCAGTGAAATTGTTGTAACGAATTCGCAAACGGTTTTCAAATTGACGATCGAGTGCTTCAACGTGTTCGCTAAATTGTGATTCTGCTTCCCAAGGAATTAGGTAGGCTGAATTGTAGATCATTGTGTCCATTTGGGGAGTATTTTCTACTACTTCGATCGCAATGGAGTTGAGCGTGCTTTTAAATACATCTATGATTCCTTGCTTGCGATCGCTCATTCCCTGTTCGATGGTTTGCCCTATTTGGATTACCCGCTCCATACTCAGGGGTTGACCCACTAGCTTATCCCTTTCGGCTTTGAGATTTGGATGTTCTGCCAATAGTCCCTGAATTTCTGCCTCAGTATCCCAAAAAACTTTGACACTAACTTCTCGGCAACCCGATAACTTCGCAAGCAATTGCGTCAATTCTTCTTGATGAGGACGAATTAATTGCTGTGCAACCGTTTCCCAGCTTGAAACCAAAAGTCCAAATTGCACGGGCAGTAAATAGCGTTGGCGTAGCCCGTCGTAGACATCGCCTCCTTGCATGATCTCCTCAAGGACTTTCTCATGACTTAGCAGGTTACGACGGCTGGCCAAATAACGCTCTTGCTGTGCTTCTGAGTAGATGACTGCAAAATCATCCAAAATTTTAATTTGTACAGGTTGCCGATCCAAGCCCTGTAAATTTAAGTTTTCTGGAGCAGGCAAGGTCAAAATTCCATAAATGTAAAAGCCATAACTCATAAAAATGTCTTACCAAGAAGAATGTAGATAAAAAAGTTACAGGGGTTTAGAGGTGAGTACTAGTCTTAATTTGGCATGAACTAAGCTTAACTGAGCCAGTCCTAAGTCCAAGTCACCTTCAACCACAACACCTGTATTTAATAGGCGATCGAGAAGTTCTAAAATAGAGGGTTGACTAGAGGTTTCACCGGGGTAGTATCCTCCAGATTGGGGAAGTAAATTTCCCATTTCACCCAAGTTAATATTTAGATCGGCTGGGTCAACATCAAATATCTCGCAAAGCTTAACAACCTGTTGTTCAAGCTGTTGCAGGCTTTCGGCAGCTCGATCTAGTTCAGAGTCGCTGAGATTGCCAGCATCCATGCGCCGAATCACCTGAGCTTCCATGAGTTGGCGTATCAGTTCAACAACCGTTAGTAACAACGGCGCTAAACCGGAATCGGAACCTTTTGATTTGCTAATCGCCTGCATTCTGATGATTAATAGGATTGAGTGCTTGGAGCGATCGCAGTTCTGTTTCTAGACTGACAAGACGCTCTTGAAGTTGTTGATTAGTTGCTAATAAGGTGCGAGTTTGACTATTAAGATAGGGGTCGCTCTCCCACCAATTAATTCCAATCTCTTTGGCTTTATCAACAGAAGAAATCAACAAACGAATCCGAATGTTGAGCAGTTCTGTGGAGCCTACGGAAATAGAAATATCTCCTGCTATAACAATGCCTTTATCCAGAACCCGTTCTAGAATATCTGCCAAGGTAGAACCTTGAGTTGATGTGGTGATAGCTCCCCGATTAGTATTAGTACTCATTTGTTTATTAAATGGCCAGAATCAAGAGCAACTGTCTGTGATATACTCGGCGGCTCGGCATTGCCCTGCATTTGCACTAATACTCCCTGCTCTCTGAGAGACTTGAGTGCAGCCACAATTTGACTGCGATCGATCCCTAGTTCTACTGCCAATTCAGAGAAACGCCTTCCTGGAGAATTACACAGGTAGTTGTAGACTTCATGCTCGTAAGGTACTCGTTGTTCCAATACAATCCGATCTTGGTTGTTTGGTATTATCTCTGACGGCTGAGATTGAGTATTTATACGATGATACAATTCACTTAAAACCTCTTCCAGTAGCCGAGTTGCTTCTATGAGAGGTTGATTCGTGCGAGAAAGCAGGATATCGGCACAAATATCTTGGAAGCTAGGATCTCCAGGGTTGACGGAAATTTCGTGTTCGTGGCAGATTTTGGCAATCATCAGACAGGAACGCAATCCACCACCCTGTCCAGAGCCAGAACGACTCCAAAATGTCCGTACTATGCGGACAATTACTTCTGCTTTCTCAGAATCTATACCTGTTTTATGAACTACAATTTCCTGCTGACTCAGTTCATCAGGTGTAGGCATATCAATGGTAATAACACGATCCATCAAAGCATCCTGAGTTGCATGAACTCCACAATACTCTTGAGGATTTGATGTTAAGATTGCCCGAAACTGAGGATGAACCCGGATATACTCGGCTCGATGTTGGTTTGTTGGTAATACTAACAACCTCTCCTCAAGTACGGAAAGTAAAACGTTATTTACCTCCGGGTGCGATCGATTGAATTCGTCGTAAACCAGCGTAAATCCTTCTTTACAAGCTAGGGTTAATCGGGCATCAACCCAATGTTGTCGCAGTTCATCCTCAACTTTCACAACGCTGTGGATGAAATTATCAACAACCTTTTTGCGAGTGTAACCTAATTGATTACCAATCAAGTCTGAGGTTTTAAACTCATCATCTCCAAATAAGAGGATGATAGGCTGGTTGAGTAAATCAGCCAGATGCATTGCCAGAGTAGTTTTTCCGACTCCAGCCGCGCCACGTAAATGTACCGAAAAACCTGACTGTAGATAGCGCAAAGCACGTTGAGCGACGCGTTGAACAGCAGGGGTATTGACAAATCGTTGGGGAGATGCATTTAATACTGTTGTCAAACTCTAAGTACCTCGTAAATAGTAATGTGTCATAAAAAAGTAATTTTTTTTACATTGCAAATATAAAATACAGATGTCAATCAGCCTTAAGTGGACTCAAATCCAACGCATTTTGGCATCAACACAAGACTAGTAATGTTTAATATTTATGTCATCAGCATGATTACGGTCTTGAAAGGATACCTTTAATAAATCCACACAGGTGTAAAGCAATATGGTTCTGCGCTTTTTACTATTACCGATTACCGGCCCATTAATGGGAGTAACGTGGCTTGGGGAAAAAATTTTAGAACAGGCGAGTACTGAAATTGATGATAAAGAAAATCTCAGCAAGCAGCTTCTTACACTCCAACTTGCTTTTGATATGGGAGAAATTCCTGAAGAAGAGTTTGAAATTCAGGAAGAAGCTCTTTTGTTAGCGATTCTGGAAGCAGAACAGCAGGAACGCGATCAAACACAAGAGGATTGAAATTCTTTCCTAGCTTGTGTGATTTATTGCTTTAACTAACGTGCGCCTCCATTGGAGACTCACGTTAATTTAAAAAATATTGTTAGCTATTATACTTAAATAAATTATGCTTCTACTATACAAGTATTAATTTAATGGAAGCTTTACCCGATAATTGGGCAGATATTCAACCTGATACTGTATATCTTTCAATCAGTGGTCTGCTAGTTTCATTTGGCAGCGAACAAATAAAGCTGGGATTAAAATACGATCAAAAGGGGAAACATTTAAAAGCCATTGAGAAAGGGCTTGTACCTACTCGCGGTAATGTTGGGTTGGTGGCTTCTCAAGAATCTGGCTACGATTTGAAATCTAAAGTCTTAGGTAAAGGTGGCGATGCCTGCGGCGGGCTGCGCCTACGCCGATTTCATGCAAAATTCATTGATGATATATTGCACTTCCCTGGTTTGGTAACAGAACATTAAACCCACATAACTATGACAAGGCTTGAATTAAAAAATCATCAAGTTTGGCAAGATTTAACTGAAATATTTCAAAGTTTAGATGCTAATCTTCTTGTTCAAGAACATCTTGACCAATGTGATTATAAAGTGTGTGGCTATTGGGATGAACAAGATGAATATTATGAGAAAATTACGTTACCTCGTACCCTAGAAGCCGAATTAGTTAGCAGTTCAATAGGCGTTACTCACGAAGAAAGTTTTTTACAACTAAAGTTTTTGCTCATAGCTGATGCTGTTGATAATACGAAAACTGCAAGTAGCAATGCTCAAAAACTTGGTGAATTAGTTCTTGTTTATGATGAAAATGTAGAATTTATTGATGAGAATTGGCTTTTAGATGTCGATTCTCCATTCCTTGTGAAGCGATCGGGCTAATTTTAGGTAATTGAGTAGAAGTAAGAAATAACTAATCAACGAATTTTCAGTCTTTTAAAAAAATGCAATGCTTACATACTTTGACAGATTTTAATTACTCTGACTTAAAACAACATCATCCACATTATTTTGCAATTGCCGATTACAACAAGACTCTTATTTGTTATTGGGATTTGGATTATAAATATTCTTTTGTTAATGTATGGAGCTTAAAAACAGGGGAGCAAAGAAGAAATTTAGAGTTAGGTACTGCTCACGAATTTAGGTTAGGTAAAAATGGACAGGTATCAGTCATCAGTTTTCAAGACTTAGTTTGGGTATTAGACACAGAGACACATAAGTTAATTAATGAAGATTCTCCGGATTATTTTATTCATTCTATAATTCCTCATCCTTACTACTGTTTCACTGTTTGCTCAACACAAAATCCCTTGCTGGCAATTGGCTCTAAAGTCGGTAGAAACGGAGAATTTGGAGTTTGGAATTATGAAACTCGCACTCGTCATTTTCATTATCAATTTCAAGATGTCGCTTTAATTAGTCAATGGTCAACATTGAATACCTCAGAACTTCAGCGTTTACTTAATTCTGTTTCACCACTTCTGTTTACTCCAGATGGCAAATTTATAGCTGCACGTTTCAAGCAGCAGAAACACTGTATGCTAAAAATTTGGAACTTAGAAACAGGAAATCTTGTTCAGCAGTTAGAAAATCTCCTTCCTTTAACAGTGCATTCACTTGCAATTAATTCTGATGGGCAAGTCTTAGCTTGTGGGATACGAGACAATCAGATGTGCGTTTGGGAATTGTTGAGCGATCGCATCATTTATAGTTTTTCGGGAGCCGCACCCTGCCTCATGAGTTTCAATGGTCGAATTTTAATTTACTGCACAGATAATAACGAAATAATCGTTTGGGATTTAGTTTTAAACAGTCAACTATGTACATTACAGGGGCATACTGCACCAATTGGTTATATTGCTATGAGCAATGATTATGAATTCATTGCCAGCTACAGTATTGACAGAACAATTAAAATTTGGAGATTGGTTGAAGAATAACAAAATATTAGAAAAGCTATTCTCCAAGAGCCGCTCCAGCTTCCCCAGCCCCTCAGCAAGTGATCGCCCCTGCTTGGTGCGACTGAGCAAGGAAGTTGCGAAGAATAGGCAAACTGAAATCTTAGTAGTTAGTATTCCAATGTTAAGGTTTTGAATTTTGGTGTATTGTCCTCTAAGCCAGTATTTGCTTGCTGATGGATCGTGTTCTCTTCAGCAATTGTTTGACTATTTAAAATAGCAAGACGCTGCTGAATCTGATGTCGGCGTGCTTCGAGTTTCTCTAGTTCCTCCTCTAAACGCTCCTTCTCTAACATCATTTTGTAAGCATTTAAGTAAACTGTTGCTTGAGAACGTTGAGGAGGCATGGTGCTAAGTTTGGCTTGAATTTGTCTGCGGGTTGGAGTGCGATGCATAATAAATTTCTCTTTGGGTATGGAAGTATTTAGTCTAATTAGCCGTTAAAATAAACAGCCGGCTGCTGCTTGGATGCGTTCTAAAGGCTGAACTGAGCGAGGAAGCATTGGTAAGCGAACCATTGTCAAACCTGGAAAATCGCAATTAATGGTTGCTGTAGAAGTAAAGCGGTTGAGAACAAGGTAATTCTGGCTTACACCTATTTCTTGCATAGATTTGAACAGGCGTTGTTGTTCGGCAAGTACACTAGCCTGGTTAAGCGTAACCCCAATGAACTCTGTTTGTTGTGGGTCTTTTAGCACTTTTTGGGCTTTAACTACGCGCTGTCGCAAAGTTCGTAAACGTCCCATAAATTCTGTACGACCAAGAACATTCTGATACTTGATCCAGAGTTTGAAAATCCAACCTAGCCAGTCTGCTAGTGCATTTGGCATTTCTAGAAAACGCAGAAGATGACCTGTAGGAGCAGTGTCTAAAATAATTAAGTCTTCTTCTTGTTGCTCTAGCAATTCCATTACTGTTAACAGGGAAAGTATTTCATCAATCCCTGGTAAAGCTTGACCGACTATTTTGCGCCAAGCAGCAGGAGCATAAGCCATTTCAATAGTTTCGCTTGTTTGGGTTTCGCCACTCATCATTTCGGCCAGTTCCCACAGGTAATCGGCTCTGAATTGATCGACAATGCGATCGCTATCCACTTCCTGACCTCGAAGATTGGCAGTTATTTGATATGGTTCGTGTCCAAAACTCAAACCAAAGGCATCACCCAAGGAGTGGGCTGGATCGATGGAAACCATGCGAATTTTACGATCGGGATGTTGTTGAGCCATAGCCCAACCAATTGCAGCTGCTACTGTGGTCTTGCCTACTCCACCTTTACCGCCAATTAGTAACAGGCGACGACCTTGAGTCAGGAAATCTCCAAAGCTAGGAGGAATTGTTTCAGGCCATTGAACTGGGAGTAGATCGAAAAGAGATAGCGGTTCAAGCTGAGGAATATGGATTTGGTCGATCAGATGGCTGAGGGCTACAATCCCTAAAGGCTCCCGATCTTGCTGTGGCACAATGAACATCGGCTTTCCGTTAGCAAGAGCCGTATACTGGCTGATGAGCGGTTGTTGTTCTTGGTAACGATCTGGGTCAGTCGCACTGGCAAGGATTTGGTTAACAAACAACCCTCCGCAAGGAACCTGCATAGTTTCTAAGGCTTCTAGGAATCGTTTTGACTCCAACCAACTCATTGGTTCGGCGATCGCAACTAACAAACAAGCTGTATGGGTAGGATCTTGAAGCAGACGGCGGCCTTGCGACAGTTCAGCTTTCAGAGTTTGCAAAAACTCATCAGCGCGATCGGGTGTGTAACTCCCGGCAAAGGTCTTACTAATATACCGATGCTTTTCTTGAAACAGTTCAAGAGAGTGAAGGAAAGTGTCTAAAAAATCCATCAATCCAAACAAGTTGAGAGTATGACCGCTAGGAGCCATATCTACTACTACTCGATCTACCTGCTGCTCCTGAAAAAGGCGTTGGATTTCTAACAAGCCCATCAACTCGTCCAGTCCAGGCCAATTTAAATCCCAAACTGGAAGCAAGTCTTCTCCTTCAACAAAACTACCGCGCTCCACTAACAGTTCTAACACCTGACCATAACGTTCTTTAAACTCTTGTAGCAGACGCTTTGCATCCAACGCCCTTACTAGTAGATTGGGTAGTTCCGCTATGGGACGAGGAACGTCATCAACGCTAACTTGTAAGACATCTCCAAGAGAGTGAGCCGGATCGGTTGAGATTAAAAGAATTTGCTCATTGGCAAATTTCTGTGCCCAACGACATGCAAAGGTGCAGGAGATTGTCGTTTTTCCGACTCCACCTTTGCCGCTAAACATAGCAAGGTGTAGGTTATCAAAAAGTTCCATCCCGTTTGTCATTATCCGGCGTTTTAGGATAAAGTTACTACATTTTTTTGAAAGTTACTTAAGTAATTTTGCTGAATAAACCTATTTAAAACCTTAATTTTTCACGGATAGGATTTACAAAACTTCTAGGGCGGCGATAGGGAAAGCTTCACAACAGAATATGTAATTAATTTTGTTGAGTTACTTACAAAGATTAGCCGAGGAACTATAACTGAGGTAAAGATTTAGCCAGAGATGTCCAAAGGTAAGGAGATAAGATGGTTAACAGTTCTGAAGGCGATATAAATATTGGCTGTAATGTCCAATGTATTTCTGAATACGACTTTTTTTCTGACAGTAATTTTGAGGACATTCATTGTCGTCCACTCAAAACAGACTCTCCCTACTTAGGACTAAAAACTTTTGAAATTAAAGATAAAGATAAATTTTTTGGTCGGGTTAAAACAGGCTCTCCCTACTTAGGATTAAAAACTTTTGAAATTAAAGATAAAGACAAATTTTTTGGTCGGGGGAAGTGGATTGCTAATCTGGGCGATCGCTTAAAAAAAGATAATATACTCTTGCTTTTAGGAGCATCAGACACTGGCAAATCATCATTGATTCGGGCAGGTTTAATTCCTTATTTAGGATTTTATAAAAAATCATTAATTAATATAAGTTTTCACCCAGATGAAAATCCTTTTAAATCTCTTTATCAGTGCCTTGCTTCTAATTATGGAAAAAAATCACCAATAGCGGATATTAGCCGAGAAATAAGAGAAAATACCCTAATTAAAATTGTCACATTCCTCAAACAAGATTATCAGTGCGTTCTGATTTTTATTGACCAATTTGAAGAACTATTTACGAAAACTCAAAAGCCGGAACGCGATAAATTTGTTGCTAGTCTCTTTCAACTGTTCCAGCAGCAGGATAGCTCTGTCAAAATTGTTTTAACAATGCGGTCTGATTGTTTGGATAGATTTAGTGAGTATCCCCAACTTGCAAAGATCCACGATCGCTATAGTCGTATACTCACTAGAATGAGCGATGGAGAATTAAAGTTAGCGATCGCTGAACCTGCTGCTAGACATGGCGTGACCTTTGAACAAGGTCTAGTTGAGCAAATTATTCATGATTTTCACCAACAAAATGATTATTTACCACTTCTGGCATACACCTTAGATAGGCTGTGGAAAAAAGAAGATATTGCAAACGGGGTTCTGAAGATAAAGACTTATCAAGAACTAAAAGAGCAAACGTTTGGTTATTTAAGCAAACAAGCTAATCTATTTATTAATCCTAGTGTTGGATGGCACGATCGCCATTCGAGAGAAAAGCAACAAGAGATTCAAAAGTTAAACCTTGCACTGACTGAATTAAAACTGCGCGAGCAATCCGCCAGGATTTTGAATTTACTTCCTGTCCAACCGCTAGAGGGTTTGGTGCTGGCAATTCAAACAATGGGTGAGAATCTAGAGAAATACCCAAACCAGCTTCTAGCTCCTGTTTTGGGAAGCTTAAAGGAAGCAATGAACACACCCACAGAGACGAATAGCTTGCGCGGAAACGAGCAAGAGGTTAATTGTGTAGGCTTTAGTCCTGATGGCAAGTTTATTGCCAGTGGCAGTAGCGATTCTACCGTGTGCTTGTGGAATATCATTGGCAATCCTCCTACTGCTCAATTTTTGTTGGGGCACGAGCAAGAGGTTAATTGTCTAGCCTTTAACCCTGATGGCAAGTTGATTGTTAGTGGCAGTATTGACGGAATTTTGTGTTTATGGGATCTACAAGGTAATCTCATTACTCAACCGTGGCAGGGACATGAGGAAGGAGTTATTTCTGTCGCCTTTAGTCCAAATAGCGATTCTATTGTCAGTGTTGGTTTTGACGGAACGGTGTGTTTGTGGGATTTACGAGGTAACGCCATTACTCAACCTTGGCGCGGACATAAGGAAGGAGTTATTTCCGTCACCTTTAGCCCAAATGGCGATTCTATTATCAGTGTTGGTTTTGACGGAACGGTGTGTTTGTGGGATTTACAAGGTAACACCATCACTCAACCCTGGCACAAACATGAGGCGAAAATTATTTGCGCTGCCTTTAGCCCCGATCGCAAGTTTATTGTCAGTGGTAGCAGTGATTGTACAGTGCGGTTGTGGGACATCCAAGGTAATCCCATCGGTCAACCTTGGCACGGGCATGAAGGACATGTAAATTCTGTAGCGTTTAGCCCTGATGGCAATTTTATTATTAGTGGTAGCTGCGATCGCACAATACGCTTATGGAATATCAATGGCAACCCCGTAACTCAACCTTGGCGGGGACATCAAGGACAAGTTAATTCCCTAGCCTTTAGCCTTGATGGCAAGTTTATTATTAGTGGTGGCGATCGCACTGTGCGTTTGTGGGAGCTAGATCAAATACTACAAGATCGAGTCATCGGGCGATCGCAGCGCAAATATGAGAATTGGGTTAATTCTGTCGCCTTTAGCCCTGATGGTCAGTGGATTATCAGTGCCAGCAATGATTCGACAGTGCGCTTGTGGGATATTCACGGCAACCCCATTGGTCAACCTTGGCGTGGACATGAAAAAGAAGTTAATTCTGTCGCCTTTAGCCCTGATGGTCAGTGGATTATCAGTGCCAGCAATGATTCGACAGTGCGCTTGTGGGATATTCACGGCAACCCCATTGGT
This sequence comes from Nostoc sp. UIC 10890, assembly GCF_054786515.1. Classification (NCBI taxonomy): domain Bacteria; kingdom Bacillati; phylum Cyanobacteriota; class Cyanophyceae; order Nostocales; family Nostocaceae; genus Nostoc; species Nostoc sp. UIC 10890. Next base: position 6,066,772 of record NZ_JBSGKF010000001.1, on the reverse strand, counting down.
CAACCTTGGCGTGGACATGAAAAAGAAGTTAATTCTGTCGCCTTTAGCCCTGATGGTCAGTGGATTATCAGTGCCAGCAATGATTCGACAGTGCGCTTGTGGGATATTCACGGCAACCCCATTGGTCAACCTTGGCGTGGACATGAAAAAGAAGTTAATTCTGTCGCCTTTAGCCCTGATGGTCAGTGGATTATCAGTGCCAGCAATGATTCGACAGTGCGCTTGTGGGATATTCACGGCAACCCCATTGGTCAACCTTGGCGTGGACATGAAAAAGAAGTTAATTCTGTCGCCTTTAGCCCTGATGGTCAGTGGATTATCAGTGCCAGCAATGATTCGACAGTGCGCTTGTGGGATATTCACGGCAACCCCATTGGTCAACCTTGGCGTGGACATGAAAAAGAAGTTAATTCTGTCGCCTTTAGCCCTGATGGTCAGTGGATTATCAGTGCCAGCAATGATTCGACAGTGCGCTTGTGGGATATTCACGGCAACCCCATTGGTCAACCTTGGCGTGGACATGAGTATTGGGTAAATTCCGCAGCTTTTAGCCCTGATGGTAGACTGATTGCCAGTGGTAGTCTTGATGGAACAGTCCGCTTGTGGCAGTGTGGGTGGCAAGAATGGTTGCAAGTTTGCTGCAACAGGTTACATTATCATCCCGTCTTTCAAAATCCTGACAATGGCAGTGATGTAGAAATTGCCCACCAAACTTGTCAAAAATATGTATGGAATCCACAATGCCCTAAACAGTTGAACAACCAAGGTGAGCTAAAAGAGAAAGCGTTTTCAGCAGCTTTGGAGGATTTTAAGCAAGCAGTTCAACTTAATTTCACATCGCACTGGAAACATCGCCTTGCTTGGCAATCAGTACCCACAGAGAACCAATAACTCGGCCTACGGTATTTAGATAGGGAGTTCTTCTGCATACCTGTAATCAGATGGTTGCAAGCTTTGGATATTCCATTTGAAATACCCGCTATTATCTGAGGTAAACATGGTGGAACTAAACAATTAATTAGAGGTAGGCGGAGTTATAAGACCAGTTACACTTTAAATAGCGATAAATATGGTTCAGTAACTTTTAGTGTGTGGATAGTTTGCGAAGTTTATTTACCGTCTGGGTGATTTTGGTTGATTTTTGGGGTTTATTAATAAATAAAACTTATCATAGAGCCAAGGCAATCAGCTTTTTTATATTCCCCAAAAACGGTATCGTATACTACTATTTTTTAGCGACCGCAAAACTTTTCGGTCTACTGAATGTTGCTCAATTTTTGCGCTCGTTATTGTGTCGTTACAATACTTTTCTATTCCATATTTAAGCTATTTTAAGTATTTTTTCTGATTGACAAAAGTGCAATTATTCTAAACTATCACGGATTGTATTAGCGTAATTAGCCGTTTATTATTTCCACGTAGAATTACACAAACAGCAAGTGAAATGTATTTAGTGATGAAATAATATCAGTTAAATGAGTGTATTGCCAACTTTTTTGGTAAAATATCCCTGACACAGATAAGTAAAATAATTCCTGTAATTCTTTTAACACAAGATTTTATCAGAACTATTGGCGTAAATACAGTTAAGTTAGTTTTACCAACTTTTTGATTAATGGCGGTAATCCCATTATTTTCACTAACTTTTTTGGTAAAAAATAACTGCATTGATACTGATGACAAGCGATCGCATCTAGAAGCGCTTGTAAATCATCCACCCAGAAGATGTACATATAATTCTTTATTTGTATAAAAATATATACAAACTTTTATGCTATCAATAAAAAATTTAATTTGATATAAGCCTAACGATAGATAGATTTTATGTAAACATGGTTTAGATTTGTAACAGGTTACACAGAACTAGGTAAAACACATGGCCAACATCATTGACACTGCCACTAATAATGGTTCTTTCAAGACACTAGTTGCAGCAATCGAAGCGGCTGGTCTGGTAGATACACTGAAAGGCGCTGGCCCATTTACCGTCTTTGCACCTACTGATGCAGCTTTTAATAAGCTTCCAGCAGGTACAGTAGACGCGTTACTGAAAGATATTCCTAAGCTCAAGAAGATATTGACCTATCATGTTGTCTCAGGCAAAGTGCTGGCTGCTGATGTGGCTAAACTGAAGACAGCTAAAACAGTTGAAGGTTCAGATGTAAAAATTGATGCTTCTAATGGCGTCAAGATAAACGATGCAAAAGTTGCAACCGCAGATGTTGCTGCTGATAACGGTGTCATCCACGTAATTGACACAGTTTTGATTCCTGCATAAGCAAACCTCACAATAGCGAATGCTATTTGTAGGACGGCGACTACCTAATAGTCGTTTCTCTATTACAGTCTGGTTGAATGTTTTTTAGTAAACACCAACTACCAACAAATCCATCTAGACAGCATCTAGATGGATTTATTGTTTTATTGGTGTAGGGACGTTGCAATTGCTTGTCTTTCTTTATTAGATGTAATCAAATTTTTAGTTTTGCCAAACCCAAATAACGGATACCTTCGGGGGAAATGTCAAAACGGCAAGGTAAAACTTCTAAACCGAGAGCGATCGCATCCCGTAATAATTTACCATAGACAGGATCTGTGCGATCGCCAGGGGAGAACTCGATACAATCACTACGATTGATAAAGTAAAGCATCACTGCACGAGTGGAAGGTAACAGCGCCATCAGTTCTCGCAAGTGCTTTTGCCCTCTTGTAGTCTCCGTATCAGGAAATAAGGCTAATCTCCCCTCAGACAAAGTTGTATTTTTCACTTCTAAATAAATCGGGCGTTCTTCATCACTCCCCGTCAAGAAAAAATCCACTCGACTTTTTTTATCTAGTCCATAAACTACCTCGCCCTTGATTTGGCTATAGTCGCCCAATTCTGGGAAAAGGTGTTTCGCCAAAGCTAGCTTTACCACCCGATTGGGCAAAAAAGTATTTATGCCTACCCAAGTCGGCTCATTGTCATGTACCTGAATTAGTTCTAAAGTGTAAGCCAATTTGCGGTTAAGATTATCGCTTTTGGAAAGCTGTACCGCACTTTGGGGAGTCGAGACTCCAGTCATCGGCCCTGTATTGGGACAATGTGCTGTAACTATCTCGCCAGAAGTAAGTTGAACATCAGCAAAAAACCGCTTGTAGCGTTTTAGCAGAATACCTGGATACAAAGGTGGGTAACAGTAAAGCCAATCTATCATTGTAAAACCTTGTTGCTGCTAGTAAATATACGTCGATTCCTTCTCCACCTACATCTCAACAGCAAATCTTTTCAGCAGCTACTCCATCCTGTGACAGAATTTGAGTAACTTTACATACCATGAATTGTCAATTTTTGTAGTCAAATTGACAACATATTAATAAAAAGTAGCATATACTAAGTGTTATCAGCCTCCCATAAAAAATCCGGGAGAATTTCAACGTGCAAGGAGGTAAATCCTATGCAAAAAGTGTGGACATCAACGGAATTAGAATATGCTTTTTTGTTTACTCTAAGAAAAGTAAATTCGATCAATCCAGAAGGTTTTAAGCCATTTTTTAGTAATATGCCTATTGATCCTTACATCAAAGGCAACTATCGTTCTAGAAGATTATCTCGGTTCACAGTCTCTGGAAATAAGTTAATCAAATTACCTCATGGCTACTTGTTCCAAAGTAAAGAGTATAATCCCTTAGTAGGTGACATAAAAAGAGAGTTTGCAGAATTAGATGATGCACTCATAGAACTTGATATTTTTAGAAATCTTGTCTTAGCATTTAGTGATTCTTGTAAACTTCATCCCGAAGCTGAAATCGGAATTCATCAAATTAGAACTATTTGTTCGCCAGATAATTTGGGTAATCCAGCACCTGAAGGTATCCATCAAGATGGTACTGATTTTATTGGCATATTTTCAGTAGATAGAGATAATATTCAAGGTGGAGAAACACATTTATACACTGCCAAAAAAGAAAAGCCTGTGTTCAGCAAAGTTCTAAATCCAGGTGAACTCTTATTGGTCAACGATCATGATTTTTTCCACTTCACTACTCCTATAAAACCACAGATTGATGCTCAGGGAAGTAGGGATGTTTTTGTGCTGACTTCTCCCAGTTTGCTTTCGGAATAAGTTTAGTCAACTGTAAATATTTTACAATCTACGAGATATGGGGAATTGAATGTAGTCATTTCCCCAGCTTTTTTATTTGGAATCGGGAATAATCTGGCTGAGAGTGGTTTATTCAACTTGATAGCTAAAGTTGCCATATCAATTAATAAAGCTGTAATTTTTTCTATCGTTATATCACCTGGAATCGGAACTGTATCCAGTCCGCAGCCACAAACTGCTGAATATAATAATAAATTTGTAATATCATAGGTTTGCTCATTAGCTCTTGCAGCTAGTCCAACATCTTCACAAACTGGAAGCATCAGTCCAGAGTAACCACAGATTTTTACTGATACGCTTTTCAATACACGAGTCAGCATCCCAGAAATTGCAAGAGTTCCTGAATGCCCAAACTTGCCACTCATCAATTTTTCATAAGCAAAAGCAATACTATTTTGTTTGTCTAAAGATGGAGCTATAGATGTATCAATTCCTTTATATGCTACGTTAAATTTATCAGATATTTTTTCAGCAATAGCTGCGATTTTATTTAATTCTAATTCTAAAATTAAGTGTAGTTTTTGCTCTGCTGTTGTAATATTTTTAGTTTGTGAGAATGCTTGCATTACCAAGTCGCCTAACTCTAAGCCTATAGCAAAAGATGTATTGCCTGTATGATATGCAGTAGGGAAAAATGGAATATGTGGCTGGCAGTTTGCCCATACACAAAAACGAAAGTTGCCATAGCCATTTTCACTTTCTTGGGAAATACGTTTAATAGCTTTAGCGGATTTCCTAGCATTCTCAAAATTGATGCCATTTTCCCTATCGCCAATTTTGCTAGAGCAATAAATAATCGATGTCTTTTTGTTAATATCTGGAATTATATCTATGGTTTCGGGTTTGCTGGCATAACCAATATTGAAAAAGCTGATATTCTGATTTTGGCAAAGTTGTTCTAGAGTTTGAATTTGATTGATAATTTCGATTGTGGAGAACTCTTGCAGATATTCTTCCCAGGTATTAGTGGCAATTCTAGTTGTTTGTACCTCATAGCCTTGTTTTTCCAAAAAAATCTGCGCTTGCCGATTAAATTCAGCAGCTTGCTTAATTTTTTCCTGTTCTTGTAGAGATTGAAGTGATATACCTGTTGTAATAGTTCTAATTTTCATTGCTATAAATTATGATTGATATTTGCACTACATCTAACTATAAAATCTAGAGGTGTAAAATATTTCATTGGGTGACTTCCATTTATAACAACTTAGGATACCGTGTTATTTTTATTTAACAAAAAATCTGAAATTAAGCAAAGCTATGCTGGATACTTAGAATATTAAGGGTGAGTAGATAGGTTAGAGGATGTTTGCAAAGTATTGGGCGAAAATTCGCTACTACACAAGCATTGTCCACCTCCGTGAACTAATACAAAATTAAGAGTTTTTAACCCACGGTGGTGGGTAAAGTCTCGTAAAGCCGCGACTTCTAGTCGCTCGGTGAGTAATAAATTAGACTTTTCAAAGAATCTCTTAGGCTATAAAGCAAGCTTGCTGGAATTCAACTAACTGAATCAACCAAACAAATGCCATGAATGACGAATTCTACAATAGAGGATTGGAAAAGGCTAGGCGAAAAGACTACGCTGGAGCAATTGAGGAATTTAACCATGCTTTACAACTGACACCTTACTTTAGCGAAGCTTACTTGCAACGGGGTTTGGCATATTATGACTCAGGAGCAATCCTTAAGGCTGTTTCAGATTATACCGAAGCCCTGAAGCTAAATTCTGAAAGTGTAGAGGCGTATTATTGTCGTGGATTAGCCAGGGTGGCGCTGAAAAATTTGCCGGGGGCGCTGGAGGATGTGGAACGGGCTATTCGTCTTAATCTCAATTATGCTGCTGCTTATAATCTACGGGGGATGGTGCGGCGCAAACAGGGTTATATTCAAGATGCGATCGCTAACTTTAAAAAAGCTGCACAATTATATCTTGAGCAACAGGATAAAGAGAATTGTCGTCTGTGTCTGGAACTAATTAAACAGCTACAACCCCCAGAAAAATCTGTTGTACAGCAACCACATTCCACTAATGCGCCAATTTTATCTACAAAGGAATATTTCACACAATTATTAGACAAGGCTGAAAAAGGAGATACCCAAGAGGCACTCGCCGATTTAAACTGGGTATTAAAAGCCGATCCGCAAGATGCCCAAGCTTACTGCTGCCGTGGTGTTGTGCGTTGTAAAATGGGAAATTATCGAGAAGCGATCGCAGATTTTAATCAAGCATTGCGACTAAATTTCCAAGATGCCATTGTCTATCGCAACCGAGGCAAAGCCCGTTCTGTATTGGGAGATCATCAAGGAGCGATCGCAGACCTTAATCAAGCACTCCAAATACAACCCGAAGATGCCTTAGTTTATATTGCCAGAGGTAATGCCTATCGGGCAATGGGCAATTATATCGATGCAATTCAAGATTACACCCAAGCGCTGCAAATTAATCCTGATGATGCTCATGCTTACTACAATCGCGGCATTGCCTATACTTGCTTAGAAGAAATGCAAAATGCCGTGGAGAATTATCAACAGGCGGCGAGTATTTTTTGTGAACAAGAAGATTGGGGAAATTATCAACAAGTCTTAAGTAGCCTAGAAAAGATCCAGAAATTTAGTCCAGAGTCAAAAAAGCAAAAATATAACTTGCTACGTCAGCGACTTTTACGAATGGTGGGGGGATACTGGGAGATTGCCGAACGATTAATTGAGCAAAAGCAGGATTACTATCCTGGGATGTCAGACGAGTGGTATTTGCAAAAAGTGATTGATGATTTAGAACGCGATCGCGGTAGATAAAATATAAATGCCACTACACACGTAAATTCACCCATACACTTGTACGGGTGAATATGCGATCAATCACTTCTGATATTAAACGCACCCTATATTAACAACGTTTTAAAGTTTAGTTAGAAGTGCGAGTTTGACGGCGACGACGCAATCCAAACATCCCAATTGCTCCCACTGCAAACATTGACAGAGTAACAGATGGTTCAGGAACGGTAGCACCAATTAACTCTCTAACATTTGCTTCGCCGATATCAAGAACGACAATAACATCATTAAAGTCACGGTCAGAACCTTCGTTCGACTTCCCAGTTGCAGAATCTACCCCTGAAGCGTGTAAACCACCGTATAAATCCTCGAATGCCAGTATGATGTAGTTGTTGTAAGCATAAGCAACGGCGTGCTGTAGTCCGTCAGCATTAGAGACAGTTTCAGTACCAAATATATTGGCAGAGTTGCCACGGTTGAGACCATCAGCTCTCAACCATAAGTCGAGTTGAGTACCTGCGGTAACATTGCCAATATTGACCCCATCACCAAATTTTAGGGCATTACCGCCCCAACCACCAACACACCCGTCTCCTTCACAAGAAATATCATTAAAAAGCAGCCCAGACTTGTTAGTAGTTCCTGTGGCATTAAAGGCTAACTGGTTTCTATAACCTGCGCCCTCATTGATAAAGTAAACAGAAACATCATGGTCGTATTTTAGGTTTAATTGAGTGGGGTCTAATTTAAATTGTCCACTGTTTGGGAGGGCAACGCTTTCAGCTTGGACAAATTGTTGAAAAGGAGTGTCGTTAAAACCAGTTTGAGACTTATTGTATACCGTTGGTTGAGTCCAGGAACTATCCCAGCTAAAATCAGCAGCAGATGCAGTTTCTACTTTAGAAACTAATCCGGTTAAGGTAGCTGTAGCGGCAATCAAGGCAGTGAGTAAATTAAGTTTCATATCAAGAGTCATTAGTAGGGAAAACAATTTAGATAATGCTTTTGGGAGCAACTATCTGTGTTCTGTCGTCTCTTACTTCTAACAGCTATTCTTCTGCAAAGTCAATCGATAATTTAGCTTTTTTTAGTATATTCAAATAGCTCTTTATTTAAAGTAATTTCACTTAAAACAGACTATTTTATATCAGTTCATTTACTGTTATTAGTACTTAGCATTTAAACTGATAGATGATGAAAAATTTATGAAGAACTTATACTTCTTATGAAAATAAGATGTGCAATTTCGATACTAAAAAGCTAAAAGCTTAATCTATAGGAATTTTCATTTGAATGAGGTCAATAAGTATGGGTATAGTGTCGTGCGTGTCAACTTAAGCTTTGGCGAAGGTTATTCGCCGCTATACAAACAGAGTTTATCTCCGTACCTACGTTGATAAACTTAGTATTCGATCAAGTCAAGGAAACCTGATTAAATAAGTTTGTAGTCAAGACTGAAGTCGTCGCCGGAAGCACTGAAGTGCTTACTATGTAACAAAATTTCGTTGACTTGATGAAGTAGTATTAGTCTGTCAACATCCAGTGGGGTATCGTTAGAATCTGTAAGTTCTGCCAAGGATGGTAGACAATCTGGGGGTTGTATTTTAGGATGACAGTTCTTGCTTGGACTTGATGACTATACTTTAGAGTGAAATAATCAAGCTTTTCCAGAGCTACATTCCCCTTCTCCCAGATAAAATTTATATATGAATGCTACACAAGAACAACTAAAAGAGCAGGTTGAGCAGGCTTTAGTCGCGGCTTTTGGCGCTGACTTCGCTGGAGTAGATCCAATTTTGGTTCCTGCTAGCAATCCTAAATTTGGGGATTATCAGGCGAATGTGGCTTTATCCCTGAGTAAAAAGTTAGGAAAGCAACCAAGAGCGATCGCAGGTGCGATCGTTGAGAAACTAGATGTATCCGAAATCTGCGAACCACCAGAAATCGCTGGGCCAGGATTTATCAATCTAAAACTCAAAACGGCATACTTAGAAGCACAACTCAATGCGATTCAAGCAGATCCCAGACTAGGAGTTCCAGCCGCGAAAACGCCAAAGCGGGAAATTGTGGATTTTTCCAGTCCAAATATTGCCAAAGAAATGCATGTTGGACACTTGCGTTCTACAATTATTGGCGATGCGATCGCTCGGATTTTAGAATTTCAAGGACATGATGTACTGCGGTTAAATCATGTCGGTGATTGGGGTACACAGTTTGGCATGTTAATCGCCTATCTCCGGGAAGTTTACCCAGACGCGCTTACTACCGCAAATGCTTTAGATATTGGTGATTTAGTCTCTTTTTATCGCAAAGCCAAACAACGCTTTGATGCAGATGAAGCTTTTCAAGAGACAGCACGCCAAGAAGTCGTCAGATTACAAGCAGGTGCAGAAGATACAATCCATGCTTGGAAACTACTGTGTGAACAATCACGTAGGGAGTTTCAAATAATTTATGAGTTGCTGGATATCAAGTTAACTGAACGGGGTGAATCTTTTTATAACCCTTTACTATCTGGCGTTGTAGAAGATTTAGATAAATCTGGATTACTGGTAGAAAACCAAGGCGCAAAATGCGTTTTTCTGGAAGGGTTTACAAATAGAGAAGGTGAACCTTTACCCTTAATTGTGCAAAAATCAGACGGCGGTTATAACTACGCCACAACAGATTTAGCATCTCTCCGCTACCGGATTCAGCAGGATCAAGCAAAGCGGATAATTTATGTAACCGATGCTGGACAAGGAAACCACTTTGCCCAATTTTTCCAGGTAGCACGCAAAGCCGGATGGATTCCTGATGATGTGGAATTAGTCCATATTCCCTTTGGGTTGGTGCTAGGAGAAGATGGTAAGAAATTCAAAACTCGTTCTGGGGATACTGTTCGGTTGCGAGATTTGTTAGATGAAGCTGTTTCTCGTTCCCATACAGACTTAAAAACTAGATTACAAGAAGAAGAACGTCAAGAAACTGAAGAATTTATTAATGAAGTTGCTAGGGTAGTTGGCATCAGTGCAGTTAAATATGCAGACTTAAGCCAAAACCGCACCAGTAACTACATCTTCAGCTATGACAAAATGCTGGATCTCAAAGGTAATACTGCGCCCTATATGCTGTATGTTTACGCCCGGATTCAGGGGATTAGCCGCAAGGGTGATATTAACTTTAAGGAGTTGGGAAACAATGCTGTCCTGTTGCAGCATGAAACAGAATTAGCGCTGGCAAAATATTTACTTCAACTGGATGAAATTATTAGTAGTGTAGAGCAAGACTTGCTGCCCAACCGTTTATGTGAGTATTTGTATGAACTGAGTAAAAAGTTTAATCAGTTTTACGATCGCAATCAGGGAGTTCAGGTGTTAGAAGCGGAGGAACCACAGCGAACATCCCGCTTGGTTTTATGTGATTTGACTGCTAGAACCCTGAAGTTGGGACTATCTTTGTTAGGAATTCAGGTATTAGAAAGAATGTAAAATCATCTAGATGAGATTTTTAACGCAGATGCACTTCGCCTTACTTCAGGGTAGTTACGCAGAGTAATATAGGACTCATATTTGATTTCTGAAAAAATTCAGTACAACTAAGAAGCCTTCTTGACTGTTGCCTATTGCCTATTGCCTATCTACGCAAATTCGTTCAGAAATCAAAGCGGATTCCTATATCAAGTTTGGATGATTACTTATAATTAAGCCGCCCTGGTTGTTGGCCACCAGTGGTAGCAAGTTAGTCCAGAGATTAAGTCGTGCTATTTCATGATTTCTTGGCAACGAAACACCATTAGTTCTTCGAGTTCATCTAAAGAACTTGGGGAACAATTGGCTACAATCTCGTTAGTTAGAGGCCACAACCTAACTGAAAAGTTGTAATTCAGGTGAGTAAGCGGGTAAGTAGATTAAATCGACACCTTCTGGTAAATCTAGATCATTACTTGTATGCCAACCAGGTTGATCAACAGCTAAAAGAATTCTTTTGTCAGACCCAATACCAGATGCGCGGACTCAAGAAATTGGAAACTCGCGTAGGCGGGTTTTGTCCTGTGTAGCTGCGAATTCCATTCGCTAGGCTTTTTACAAAAGTGAGATGCTCCCAAATGGAATGGGGAATGGGTAAGAAGCTGCAATGCCCACTTGGTGTTCACCTTATCCATATTAGAGATAAGGATTTGCTACCTTTTCTGAACAATTTTAGCAGCGTTTATTGAACAACTGAGGTACACTCAAATCTTTGTTTTACAGAGTTAGTTTCTTTGAAAATGTACTTCAACATTCCGAGAACCACTATATTGAAATTCAAATTTTTTGTAGATACTCAGGTGGCACATGATCTACTAACCAAACATCATTAGCAGAACAATAGAAGATGTAACCCGCCTGATGCATTGCCGCAGTATTTACAGCAAAAACCACTGGTTTTCCATGTCTTGCACCAACAATCTGTGCTGTTTCTATATCCTTTGATAAATGGACATGATGCCGTGACATTTTGCAAAGTCCTGTTTGCAGAATTGACTCTACAGATTTGCGTCCCGTGCCGTGATAAAGCTCATCTGGCGGAACAACAGGTTCTAATTGTAAATCGACTTTTACACTATGTCCTTGGTTTGCACGAATAAGATTACCTGTAGAATCAAAAGAAAAACGTTGTTTCTCGTTGAATTCAACTACTACCTGTAATTCCTGACGGGTGAGCGGAAATTTGTTTCTAGCACAAGCACTAAGTAGTTCATCAACAGCAACCCAACCGCCGGGAGCAAGTTTAATTCCAATTGCATCCGGTGTGTGTCGCAAATATTTGCTGAGATATTTGCTGATTTTGACGAGGCGAGAATCACTCATTTAATTGTGGTTGGCATATTTATACTACAAATTTATACTTTTATAAAACATCAAAATTTTATTGATGGTAAATTGACAGAATTTGTCTTCCCATCATGGCTAATGCTACTCCAATCATGACAATGAGTGTCACCTTTCCACCAGGAACCAGTGGTTGATTGATGCTATCTAAGTTTTCTTGTTCTTGACGTTGCTTCCAACTCATTAATGCCGGCATAATTCCACCGAGAACTGAGATACTAAATGTTCCAGTGTAATCTAAGGCAGTAAAAAAGATGCTGGGATTAAGCGTTCCGAGAGTCATAGGAGGGAAAAGAACCAGCGAATAGAGGGGGAGGCGTCTAGAAAGTCCACCTTGTGCAAGGAGAAAAATATCTTTGAACAAATCTAGCAATCCATACACAAATCCAATAAATGATGTTGCGATCGCAAATTCTGAAAAAATGGATACTAGCACTCCTAACCATTCCCCAGCCCCACCTGCTCGGAGAATTTGCAGTGGGTCAAAAATACTTGTACCGTCAGATGCGCCATATAGCATATCGGGACTGACGCTTCCTAAAATTACGGCATTCCACGCCAAGAACATAATTAGAGGAATTACAGAACCAATAAAGATGGACTGACGAATTTTGCTAGCATCCCCTTCAAGTTGCGTCACAACCAGCGGCACAACGTTTTGAAAAAATAGCGCCACAGACATTACTGAAATGGCACTACCAAGGGCACTCCAGTCCTGAAATACTAGTTGAGTACTCTGAATGTGCCCTCCTGCCAGAAATAATAGTCCTAAGAAGGAAACAATGACAATTCCGACAAAGGCGCTGTTTAATTTCTCAATAAACTTTTCTCGCCCAAGATACATAATCCCACCAAATAAGAGCGTAAAAGTCGTTGTGCCCACCCACATAGGCAATATTTGCACACCCCAGACTTTTGCCGCCGCAGATCCTAAAATCTCTCCACCTTTGGTGACGTATGCTACCAATAGAGCATAGTGCATGAATAAATATGCGCTGCCTGCAATTCGCGCTCCCAGTTTACCAAGGATTTTCTCAACAATTCCCAAAAAACCTATACTTGGAAGCCCTTCTTTTCGCATTGTGTTTAAGGTAACTTCCGCAACCAATAACCCTGAAACTAAAGCGTAGAGCCAAACAGCAATTAGTCCAGATGTAGACGGCACAATACCAGACGGCAGGGTAACGGCTGGTAGGGCGAGAATCCCAGCCCCAACGGTGGTTCCCGCAATCAATGCAGTACTTCCCAATACACTACCCGGTTGATGATTGAGTTTTTTTCCATCAAATTCGAGATGAGAAAACAACCGAGTGACTTGCTCTGAATCTTTTAGAACAGTCTTTATGGGAATCATACTGAGTATCCGTACCTAAACCAAACAATATTATCATGTGGAAATATTCTTGGCAAAAACCCTGATGTTCCTGCTTTTTCAGCCAAATTTTTGTGGTAAATCAGCGTAGGCGTAGCCCGTCGTAGATATCGCTACTTCATTATCAACACAAATTTTGGATCACAAATGTCACTTCTAGCACTTTACTAATTAAACAGACCACGCAGGAAAAAACATTTTGTCTATATACGGATGTAGTTTAAATAAACGAAAACTTGTTTAAGAAAACGTTTGAAAAGTAGTATTGCTAATATTAAAATCTCAGAAATCTAACCCACCGAGCAAGCTTTCTCTCCAAGAAAATGGTAGAGGATTTTCATCCAAGCAGAGAAAAACTAAAACTGGGTTTCAAAGCGTCTAACCCTGTGGGAGAGATAAATGGAAGTGGGGTAAAAAGCTATGCCACAGTTTTACTAAATATCAGATGGCTCGGTTTCACCAGGGATAAAATTTACGTTTACAGATACTTAGTTTTGCCTTATTATCAAAAATAACTGCATCAATACCTGATTTAGCGTTGAAACTGGCTAATTTTTTCACAAAGCAATATTGTCTTTTGAAAGCCAGTTATTAAGAGGCATTGGCATTTTTTAGAGATGCCAATTGGGTTAAATAAAGAAGTTAGCTCGAATCAAGATAAAGTATGATGTGATGTTTTTCATATTTTATTTAATTTGTCAATCTGGAATTATTGTTCCACAACTATCTTCTTTTATTTTCCTTTGAGAATTTCCTTTATGGAGATGCATCTGCTCAGTTTTAGGTGACGTTGATGAAACAACCAAGCAAACGCAGACGAGGTGTAATCCTTACCCTAAAAGGCTGGGATAAATTTCAAGCTGCTAAAGCTCAAATCGAATTTGATGAGAATGCTGGAGATAGCTTTTCATTAGAAGAACTGAGCGATCGCACCCGTTTAGCTCTACACACTATATCTAGAATTCTGGCACGTTTGGAACCTGTAGATAAAAGTTCCTTGCAGTCTGCCTTCGCTGCCTTTAATTTAGAGTTGTGTAAAGAAGATTATACTCGACCTAGCCCCCCATCTGGGGATTTAGAAATCCGACGCACAAATCCACAGTATGACTGGCAAGAAGCCCCGGATGTATCTGTGTTTTATGGTCGCAGTGAAGAATTATTGCAGCTACGACAGTGGATATTAGAAGAACGATGTCGTTTAGTTGGACTGCTGGGAATTGGTGGTATTGGCAAAAGCACTTTAGCAGTGAAGTTGGGGCTGCAAATTCAAAGCGAGTTTGAAGTCATGGTGTGGCGAAGCCTACTAAATGCACCACCAGTAGAGGAGCAAATAACAAACATACTGCAATTTTTGCTGTGGGCGTTGCGAAAGGAGATGGTAGTACCCGAAAGCTTTGATGGCAAACTATCGAAGTTGATGGAATGTTTGCAATCAAACCGATGTCTGCTGATTTTAGACAATGTTGAGACTATTCTCTCTGGTGGACAAGCAGGGCAATGTCGTCCTGGTTACGAAGGATATGGTCAATTACTAAAGCGCCTTGGCCAAGTACCTCATATTAGTTGCGTTCTGTTCACTTCTAGAGAAAAACCCAGAGAAATTGTACCCCTAGAAGGAGACAGAACAGGAGTGCGATCGCTCCCATTAAAGGGATTAAATTCTGCTGAGGGACAAGATTTATTCCAGCAGAAAGGACAATTCACAGGTACAGAACAAGAATGGCAAGTACTCATCAACCATTATAGTGGTAATCCCCTTGCACTAAAAATGGTCGCAGCCGGAACTCAAGAGCTTTTCAACGGTAGAATTGCCCCGGTTTTAGAGTATATGGAACAGGGAATACTAATTTTTGAGGACATCCGAGATTTGTTAGAACGGCAGTTCCAGCGTTTGTCTACGGTAGAAGAGGAAGTGATGTATTGGCTGGCAATTAATCGAGAGCCAGTATCCTTTGCTGAATTAGCTGCTGATGTCATGACATCTTCTTCTAAAGGTAAGTTACCGCAAGCAATTAAATCCTTATTACAACGTTCTTTAATTGAAAAAAGCGACGAGCATTTCTTCCTGCAACCAGTTGTGATGGAATATGCCACACAGCGATTGGTTGAACAAGTTTGTCTAGAATTAGTAAGAGAAAAAACTGTCCGTTTACGCTTATTTCAAACCCATGCTTTAATCAAAGCAATAAGCAAAGATTATATTAGGGAAACACAAAAGCAATTAATTGTGCAACCTTTGTTAGAGCAATTGTTAATAGAGTTGGGCAATCAACAAAAGTTAGTAATGTTGTTGCAGGATGTAATAGAACAGCAAAGGCATCAACCTGCACTATTAGCAGGATATGCGGGAGGCAATGTCCTCAACTTGTTAGCGCATTTGCAAATAAATTTACAGGGGTATGACTTCTCAAATTTGAACATTTGGCAAGCGGACTTACAGTGTGTCAATTTAGCTGAAGTTAATTTCCAAAATACTGCTTTTGATAAGTCTGTATTTGCTAAAAGCTTGAAGAGTGTTTATTCACTTGCTTTGAGTCCAGATGGAAAACTGTTGGCTACAGGTGATATAAGTGGGCAAATTCATTTGTGGCAAGTGGCGGATGGAAAAAACTTGTTGAGATTTAAGGGACATAAAGGTTGGGTTTGGACAGTTACTTTTAGTCCAGATGGGCAAACCCTGGCAAGTGGTGGTCATGATGGATTGGTCAAATTATGGAATATACAAACGGGAGAATGCTTAAAAATTTTAGATAAACACACAGATATTGTTTGTTCTGTCAGCTTTAGTTCGGATGGACAAACTCTAGCAAGTGGTAGTCAAGACACTTCAATTCGATTGTGGAATGTCCGTCTAGGTAAGTGTCTCAAAACACTGCATGGTCATACTAGTGCGGTATGTTCAGTCAGGTTTAATCCTGATAGTTCTACTCTGGCAAGTGGTAGTCTAGATTATGATATTCGCTTATGGAATGCCAGTACAGGTATCTGTATAAAAACTTTGCAAGGTCATACTGGCAGAGTATGGTCGGTTCGCTTCAGTCCAGATGGTAAAACTCTTGCCAGTGGCAGTAGTGACCATTCTATTCGGCTATGGGATGTGAGTAAAGGTACTTGCACTAATACATTCCACGGTCATAAAGATTGGGTGTGGTCAGTTAGCTTTAGTTCAGATGGTCAAACCATAGCTACATCTAGTAATGACTCAAGTGTAAGGTTGTGGAGCGTGCAACAAGGTACTTGCATTAAAATTTTCCACGGACATACTGGTAGCGTGTTCTCAGTCACTTTTAGTTCAGATAATCAAACCTTAGTTAGTGCCAGTAGCGATTCGAGTGTACGTTTGTGGGATGTAAGTAAAGGTCTGTGTGTGAGAATTTTGCAGGGTCATTTCAGTGGGGCGCATTCGGTCAGTTTTAACGCTAATAATTGTATATTGGCGACAGGTGGTTTTGATGCTTTGGTTCGGCTATGGGATATTGCGTCTGGATACTGTACTAAAATTTTCCAAAGTCACACAGATTGGGTATGGTCAATTAGCTTTAGTCCTAATGGTTTTTTACTAGCAAGTGGCAGTGATGACAAAAGTATTAAACTGTGGGATGTTATTTCTGGTCATTGTATTACAACCATTAACGACCATAGCGGTGGAGTAACATCAGTTACCTTTAGCCCAGATGGTCAAACCTTGGCTAGTGCTAGTAGGGATATAAGTGTGAAGCTGTGGGATATTCACAAGCGTAAATGTATAAAAACATTAGAAGGTCACACGGATGCAATCTGGTCAGTGAGCTTTAGTCCAGATGGCAATACTTTAGCTACAGGTAGTGGCGACTGCTTGGTTAAGTTGTGGGATGTGCGTGAAGGTAAATCTATAAAAACACTAGAAGGTCACACTGATGGAGTCTGGTCAGTGAGTTTTAGTCCAGATGGTAAAATACTTGCTAGTGCTAGTCTTGATGGCTCAATTCGATTATGGGATACCAATAACTTTATTTGCATAAAAATCTTACAGGGACATACTGCTGGTGTATGGTCAGCTAGTTTTAGCCCTGATGGTTGTACCTTGGCATCTGCCAGTTCTGACCAAACAATTCGCTTATGGGATCTCAATAACTTTACCTGTGTCAGAGTTTTGCATAGTCATAGTAGTGGAGTATGCTCGGTTAAATTTAATGCTCTCGGTAATATCTTAGCCAGTACTAGTCAAGATGATGTGATTAAGCTTTGGGATGTAGGAACAGGTGAGTGCATGAAAACCCTGAAGGTAGATCGTCTCTATGAAGGGATGAACATCAGGGGGGTGACTGGGTTAACAGCAGCGCAGCGATCGGCACTTTTGGCTTTGGGGGCTGTGGAAGGTGTGGGGTCAGCTTTATTGTAGGCGATCGCATAAAGCGGGGGTATGAATATTGGGAGTGCGTAGATGCAGCATTTCTAACTCTTGAATGCCAAATTTTAAATAAGATTAACGTAATTGCCGTGTTATAAATAATGTCGTAAAGCTTATTGCAGCTACAGATAATAATAATATATCTCCTGCTTCAAAAATAGATTTAGTTATTCTCAATGAAGAAAACAAAACTGAAACTAACAAAAATCTTGCCATGAAGTTTATTATATATATCAAAAAATCCCATGAAAAATCCTTATTTTCTAGAGGTATTCCTCTATTTATTTCAATAGCTTTAAATAACTTATTTTCTAACTCGTAAATTTCATTTTTAACAAAAAATACTCTTTTGTAAATAAAAGGAAATAGTATAAGAGGAGAGATAGCTATTAATAGTATACAAACTATAAAAGTAGTTAAAAATAGATCATTGTTACTTTTAAAAAAATCTGACAATATTTTTAATAACCCAAATATACTAAAACAACTCCATATAACTTTACTTATAAAAACAATCTTATTTAAGTTAATGACAGAAGACAAATGATTACAATCTTGAATAGCTTGTTCAAGCCAAAGTCTATTTTTTCCTGAATCAGGATTATCTTGCTTATTAATTAATATTAATTTATATACATTTTCTAATTCATTAGATTTTGCTTTAATGTGTAAACTTATATTTTGCAAAGTCAGAAATCTACCAAATCTATTTATTAAGGGAGTTTTAGCTATTACGATAGTAATAATCCATAATTCAATACAATAAGCACATAAAAACAAGAAAACTATAGCTTTAATAATTAATGCAAAAACTCTACCCAGAATAGGTATACTAAGCTTTTTTGTTAAAGAATTTTCAATATCATTAAAAGTTATGTGTAAGTAATCTTTTAAAACAGAGCAAGACTTATTGGAAAGCGTCGTATTTTTTTGAATTATATCTACATATTTACTCATTAAAGTTCGATGATAAACTTTTAAATTATCAATTGTATTGCTCATGACAATCCTTTATTAATACCCTATTCCGTATGAATTACACGAATTTCATCTACTGAAAGTAAAAGGCTTGAAGTTACTTGAGATATATCCCTCTTCTGTCACTCTCCGAAGAGATTTGCCTTTTCTAAAATCTAGAGCTTTTGTATAGCAAGCGATCGCGCGATTATTTTCTAATAACAAATACAAGACCTATTTTTTTAAAGTATAGCTTGTATTGATTGCCTCATGAGGCTTCTAGCGATCGCCCTCCCGGAAAGTGACAGAAGAGGGATAACTTCAGCATAGTTGTTGCACAATTACAGTTTGTATAGTTTAACTTACTTACACCCGACAACTTTAGCAAGTTAATTTCAACTCCTGGCCCTTCTTGGTCTTGGTCTTGGTCTTGCACCTCTGCCCTTGCTAGCTAACTGGGTTGGAGAATTAGTTGATAAAGTGTGAAATCTAAGCACAGAAGAGTTAGTAATCTTCGGATAACTAACAGAGTTCGAGATTGAGGCAAAAGCTTTGCTAGTAGAACCCGCATCCAAAGCTAAACCACAAAAAGCAAGAATCATTAAACCTATGTGCAGGCTTGGTTTTCTAAGATTGAGCATTGGTATTTTCCTTAACCTTTAGTTGTTACATAATTACAGTTTGCGTACTTTCCCTTATTTACACAATGCAACTTTAGCAAGTTAATTTCAACTTAAAGCTTTCGTAAGCAAACAAGAGCGATCGCCCACATAAACCCCATCATCAAAAGTGCGATCGCCTATATCACACCGTTCATCATCTGTGCGTAGGCGTAGCCCGTCGTAGACATCGCTTCTTTGAGACAGTTGGTAGGAGAGCGATCGCATTTTTGAGGATATGAATATTAGGGGGTGCGATCGCCATACAAGGTTTATACTTGATTTTACTTTGCTACATTTGCAATGACACTGTGTAGCTAGAAGAAGACTGACTATTTTTTACATTGTAATTGCCCATTATTGTTAATAATTGTACGTGCTTTACAAGAACGATAGTTGTCTAAGTATGTATTTACCCATCTACCCCGTCGATCCTGACAACTTGCTGACAACCTATCGATGTATTGCCCGCCATTATTATATCTTGATTCTTCAATGCCTCTGCAAGTCCGAGTGTAGCTTCCTGCGGGAGCAGCAAAAGCTGGTGCCAACACTATCTGAGCAGCAAATAGAGAACAAACTAAAATTACTTGCTTCATGAGCATTTTTCCTTTTTTTTACTTGATGCGATCGCTAATGTTTAGCTTGCCAAAAATATGATTAACATAGAATCTGACAGTACTCTCCGCGATATTTAAGACATGCTTATTAGCTGATTCAAAGATTTCTTCTATAGTTTGCGTGTTTTCCCTTACTCACACAAGGCAACTTTAGCAAGTTAATTTCAACTTAAGGCTTTCGTAAACAAACAAGAGCGATCGCCCACATTAACCGCATCATCAGCAGTGCGATCTCAGTAACTAGTTATACCAGATACTTGTAAAATCAAACTAATAGATAAATTTATAGCTAGACTTATAGCTAATAGATAGATTTAAAAAATAACAGAGCTAGATGATGCAAATCACTGTTGAGGTATCTGAGGAGCTAGGAC
The DNA here is from genome assembly GCF_054786515.1 of Nostoc sp. UIC 10890. NCBI lineage: Bacteria > Bacillati > Cyanobacteriota > Cyanophyceae > Nostocales > Nostocaceae > Nostoc > Nostoc sp. UIC 10890. The sequence goes on along the minus strand of NZ_JBSGKF010000001.1, from coordinate 6,046,627 downwards.
AGCAATTACAGCAGTTCCAAGACCGTTTACAAGAGATAGTAGAACGCGGTCTAAAAGAGTTATTGAGCGAACAGTCTGGCAATTTTCTCGATGAGAAACAGATTATTGGGTTGTTAGCCAGTCAGCCTACACCAGAACAAATTCTAGCAATCCGACCCTCAGCAGAATTCCAGGCTCGTGTCAGTGATTTGCTAGCACAAAGTAAAGCAGGAACACTTTCAGCCAAAGGTGAAGCGGAACTAGAACGCTATTTGACCATAGAACATCTTGTCCGTATGGCAAAAGCTCATACCTTCGAGCAATTACGCCAAAATCCATGAGTTATGTATCAGCCCAATTACGGAAACTCGTAATTGAAAGAGCGAACCAAAGGTGTGAGTACTGCTTATTTCCTCAGAGTGCGGCACTATTTAGCTTTGAGATGGAACATATTATTGCCGAAAAACATCGTGGCACTACCGAAGCAGAAAATCTAGCTCTCGCCTGTCCATATTGTAATCGTGCAAAGGGTACTGATTTGGGGTCACTCGATCCTGAAACGGGGAAACTAACACCCTTTTTCAATCCAAGGACTCAAAAATGGAGCGATCACTTTCAGCTGAATAGAGCAGAGATTGCACCATTAACAGCAGTTGGGCGCGTAACTGTTGCAATTCTCCAATTTAATCAATCAGAACGTTTAGAAGAACGGGACAGATTGATCTGGGCAGGTCAGTATTCTTAGGTTTGCTGTTCATCCTCATGCCACTAAGCTATTTATTTGACTTGCGTAGAGAGCTACGCTTCTTGTCGCCAGACATCACTGATTTGACACAATTTTTCAGAGTGCGATCGCCGAATAGCCCATTGTAGACATCGCCCACATCCAACGCATCATTACAAGTGCGATCGCACTGCCAACTGCGCTCAATTTTTCCATCCCCGCGAGGGATAATAATTCACTGTCTGTCAACTAGTTGAAGACACTTATACTCAACAGCAATATCGATTAAATCAATTAATAAAATCACCGCTTTTGCCCCGTCTTCAACTTCGCTTAGATGATACTCTTCCTCGTTGAATATATTAATACGGTCAATTGGGAATTTAACTTTTCAATCCAATCCCACAGAAAACAATTTACCAACTTGCGCCAAATCTACATTTCCACCACTGATGATCACACCAATTTTCGCCTCTGGTGCTGTCACCACACCTTCAAGTAAAGCTGCTGCGGCGAGGACTCCGGTGGGTTCAACGACAATTTTCAGGCGTTCCCATAAGAAAAAAATGGTGCGAAGAATCGCTTCTTCAGATACCGTCACCATATCATCGACGTAATGCAGCACTAAGGGAAAAGTAATTCTACCAAGGCTAGGAGTCCGCGCACCATCAGCGATGGTATTAGGATTTTTGACAGTTTGCAGAGTTTTGGTGTGAAAGGAGCGGGTAGCATCGTCAGCAAGGGCTGGTTCAACTCCGATTACTTTACAATTAGGTAAAAGTGCTTTGGCTGCGATCGCACATCCTGAAAGTAATCCACCACCACCACAACAAACTAATAATAAGTCCAATTGACCAACTTCTTGGATCAGTTCTAAAGCAGTTGTCCCTTGTCCGGCGACGACATGGGGATGATCGTAAGGGGGAATGAGTATCAAAGAGCGCTCATCTGCTAAATTTTGGGCTAATTCTTCTCGGTTTGTTTCTTGGCGATTGTATAAAATTATCTCTGCACCATAGCCACGAGTGGCAGTTTGTTTGACAATGGGTGCATCATCAGGCATGACAATGGTGGTGGGAATATTTAGGATTTTTCCAGCTAAGGCGATCGCTTGGGCATGATTTCCCGATGAATAGGTGAGAACACCTGTTTGCTTTTCTGCTACCGATAGTTGGGCTAGGGCGTTGTACGCACCTCGAAATTTAAATGACCCTGTGCGTTGAAAGTTCTCGCACTTAAAGAATACTTGGCTATTGGTGCGATCGTTAACAATTGTAGAAGTCAGCACAGGCGTGCGGTGGGCAATTCCCAAAATTCGCTCTTGTGCTGCTTGCACGTCAGTTATAGTAACAGAATTATGCTGTGGCATTGATGATGAGATTAAATATTTTTGCTCTTGTTTATATAGATACAGATTTTTATATGTGCGCCTAATATGCTGAATCGAAGCATACTCAATTTCAGGTGGATAGCATCATTTATTGTCCCCATAAAAATAGCTACAGCAAACATTATATATTGCTGTAGCTAAAATTATGAAGCTTAAATTAATTATCACGTTAGTAATTTTCGCAACATGAATAAAACATCTGAAATTCGGCAAAAAAAAACTGCTCTAATTACAGGGGCGGCTAGTGGAATAGGCTATCAATTAACCCAGATTTTTGCTCGTCATAGTTACAATCTTGTGTTAGTCGATAAGAATGAAGAAAAGCTTACCGAAATTATAAATGAATTCCCGCAAAAGTTTGGCATTTTTGTGAAAATTCTTACTAAGGATTTATCTATACCAACATCGCCAGAAGAAATTTTCACAGAACTACAGCAAGCATCGATCAAAATTGATGTGCTGGTTAACAATGCTGGCTTTGGTACTTATGGAGCATTTAGTGAAACAGACCTCAACCTTGAACTAAAAATGCTACAGGTAAATATGGTCAGTTTGACTCATTTAACTAAGTTATTCCTCAAGGATATGGTCGAGCAAGACTATGGAAAAATATTGAATGTTGCCTCAGCAGCCGCTTTTCAACCAGGGCCTCTAATGGCAGTTTATTTCGCTACAAAAGCTTATGTTTTATCATTTTCCGAAGCGATCGCTAATGAATTAGAGGGCACAGGTGTCAGCGTGACTGTTCTTTGTCCGGGGCCAACAGCATCAGAATTTCAACAAACTGCTGCAATGGAAGATTCCAAGATTGCAAACGTTAACAGAATGATGGATACAGCAACCGTTGCGAATATTGGTTATCGGGGCTTAATGAAAAACAAAACTGTTGTTGTTCCTGGGATGAGAAATAAGCTATTGACTGAAAGCGTAAGATTTACGCCCAGAAATTTAGTAACAAAGGTCGTGAGAAGTATGCACGAACTCAAAAAAAATAGGTAGTTAGATACTCTATAATATTTTCAATTAAATCACGGGAATCCCTTTCCTCAAAGCAATGAAGCTGAGTAGAGAGGGGAGGCATAATGACTAGAAAACAGGGTTTAATGCCCTGTTTTCTATAGGACTCATATTTGATTTTTGAAAAAAACTTGGTACACCTTAATCTTCTGAAATCCTATTGCCTATTGCCTTTTGCCTATTGCCTACCTACGCAAGTGATTTCAGTAATCAAACCGGATTCCTATAGTATCTAGATGATATCCTAGTGACTCTAAATTTCACTCTTCTCAAATGTTTCAATATCTGCCATAAGATAGCTGCTTTTTGGGATATATATATGCTGTGAAATTTGGGCAGAAGTAGCTGGATATAAAAACATCACCATAGTAAGATGTGTACTCACTATCTCAACCGTTATTCTATTTATTAAAGATAAATCCAAGATGTAAAGAGGTAAATAATGGCAATTAAATTAAAAGTTTCAAATATTAAAGGTGATGACTGTGCCAAGAATATAACTAAATCTATTCAGACTATGGAATCTGATGCCAAAATAGATGTGGACGTTAATGCAAAAACTGTAACTGTAGAAGCTGCGGCTTCTGAAGAGTCAATTAAACAGATAGTTCAATCTGCTGGTTATACTATCGAGGGCTATTAATTACATTTCTAAATGTCTGAGGAGATTTAGATGATGTAATTTAGTTAGCACAATTACTTAGTCATAATATTCGCCCGTAAAACGGGCGAATATTATTAATTACTCTACTTGATAAAGCATATTTTCCTCTTCTGACACGCTTGAAATAGTTGGATTTATGCGGAATTATAAGCTGTAACAGATACATATCAAGACTGTAGCATTTTGAAAGTATTGCTGTCTCTTTGTTTGCTCTACAAAATTGTTAAATTTTCTGGTAATCGTTTTCAAGAACGAATTAACATCGGGTCATAAATTTGACATTCTTGAACCCCATAACTGCCTAGAATTAAGCTAGCCTGTTCAAGCTCATTGTCTGTGCCACTAACGATAAGTATGTAATTGCCTTGCTCAATTTGCTCGTTGTAAAAGCGTGCCCAATCATCTGGGATTCCGAGTCTCATAGCGTCAAAACGCTCACTTACATTAACGTCTGTTGACCCAATCAATTGAGACAAGTTTTGGCAAATTAAGGAAATCTGGTTTGTTGGAAAACCGGCGGTATACATATCGTTAATTGCCGCTTCAGCATTATCTAAGTTATTAAAGTAAGCGACAGCATATTTAGGTAAAATTCCGCTTTTATTAGGAATGGCAGGTGCAGAAGTTGTCGTGGTCAGATAATTTGTAGTTCTCTGCTCATTGTTGAAATACTCGTAAATGCCAAACTCTTCTATACCCCAACGTTGTAGAATTGCTTCTACTTTAGGAATTTCAGCAGGTGTACAATCCACGATTATGAAATAGTGTCCATGCTCTACTCGCTCGTTGTATGTTTTAGCTTGTTCTTCGGATATTCCCCAACCAACTAGTGCGCCAGCAAAAGTTCCAGTAGCAGCACCAATACTTGCACCGACAAGGGTTGTAACGAAAGCAGTTGCCGCTGCGCCAGCTAGCATTATTGGTCCAACTCCAGGGATTGCTAAAGTCCCAAGACCTACTAATAAACCAGTTAACCCACCAACAGCGCCCCCAGAAAGCCCTCCTACTGTTGCGCCTTCGTCAGCTTTATCACCAGTGCGCTCTTTAATTTCATCATTGGCAATCTCATGATTGCGGTCTGCATTCTGTACAACTACAGATACTTTCTCCATCAATAAGCCAGAATCTCTCAATTCATGTAGTGCCTGTTCTGCGTCTTGACGATGAGTAAATACGCCTACAGCACGTTGATATTCACTTAAAACCATTATTACTCCTTGATAGTAGGGGAAAATTAATTTTCCACAAATCTAGTTTTTCATTATCTGTAATCTTAAATACAACTTTATTTAACTCAAAACCATCCTAAGTAATAAAATTCATTACAAACCCCGCCCTCAGCATTAGCAGAGCGGGGTAGTTGATGAAAACCCGATCAACGGATTCTTTCGTCTCAAAAATCCGTTGATCGGGTTTAGCCTTTTGCAAAAAATCGTTTAGGATTACACTCTATCTACTTTGATAGTTCTGGTGTGAAGAGAATGCGGCTGTCATTAATGCGATCAAACGTAGGTGTAGACCAGCGATCGACTACTTTGCCTATAATTGACATTTCTTGAACTAAGCGGTCAAATTTATCAGGGGTGAGAGATTGAGGCCCATCGGATAAAGCTTTGGCGGGATTGGGGTGAACTTCAATCATTAAGGCATCTGTACCAGCTGCGATCGCAGCCATTGCCATCGATGGAACATATTCAGACCTACCCGTACCATGACTAGGATCAATCATAATCGGTAAATGGGTTAGCGATCGCAATACCGGAAGCACTGATAAATCTAAAGTGTTCCGGGCATATTTACCATCAAAGGTTCTGATTCCGCGTTCACAAAGAATCACATTTGGGTTTCCAGACGCCAAAATATATTCTGCTGCCATCAACCACTCGTCAATTGTCGCAGACATCCCCCGCTTGAGTAGCACAGGTTTATCTTGAGCGCCTACCTTTTTCAGCAGCGAGAAGTTATGCATATTCCTAGCTCCAATTTGGATTATGTCAGCTGTTCTCGCCACTGCTGATAAATCCGCAGCATCCATCAATTCTGTGACGATACCCAAACCAGTAGCTTCCCGCGCTGCTGCTAATAAATCTAAAGCGCTTTCACCATAACCTTGAAAGGCATAAGGTGAAGTGCGGGGTTTATAGGCTCCGCCACGGAGAAACTTTGCTCCGGCTGCCTTCACGCGCTTTGCTGTTTCGACAATCATCGCTTCATTTTCAACGGAACAAGGGCCGGCTACAACTACGATGGGGTGATGTTCACCGAAATAGACATCACCGTTAGGTGTAGGTACGACAACTTCGCTGGCTTCTCCATGTCGGAATTCTCGACTTACCCGCTTGAAAGGTTGTTGCACTCGTAATACTTGCTCAATCCAAGGACTGAATTCTTGAACCTGTAATTTATCGATGCTGGTGGTATCACCAATTAGCCCTAAGACAACTTTATGAGTGCCAACGCTTTTTTCAACTGTGACTTTCCAAGTTTCACTCAGTTCTTGGCTGATGCGAGTAATTTCTTCAACAGGTGTACCGCTTTTAAGTATGATAATCATCTATTTTTCCTTGTGTAAGTTATTGGGTGTAATACAGTCCGTTCGTAGGACACAGCAATACTCTTTGGTGTCAACTTAAGCTCAAACGCTTATCCCACAGGTGTTTTACCCCACCCTAACCCTCCCCTTGGAAAGGGGAGGGAACAAGATTTTCCGGTTTCCCCCCAATGCATCGGGGGGATTAAGGGGGGTAATTCGACTTGTGTGTACACTGAAACGAAGAGAGATTTGTCTAGTGCAAAAATGCCGCAAGTTGTTCTAGTTTTGTCCAAGCCGCGCCGCTTTGCAGAATTTCCTTCGCAAGGACAATACCTTTAACACAACCGGCTAAAACATCCGTTTCCCCAGGAATGGCTTCACCAACTTGGAGTGCGAGGGCTGTATTTAAAGCGACTACATCTTGCTGCGCTTGAGTACCTTTACCTTGGAGAACTGCCTTCAAAATTTCGGCATTTTCTTCGACATCTCCACCGCGTAACGCCGCAGTGGGGGCAAAATTCAAACCAAGTTCTTGAGGATTCAGCGTTAGAGAACGGACTTTTTTATCTTGGAGTACAGCTAAGTCAGTGACATCTGCTAAACCAGCTTCATCTAAACGTTCCCGTCCGTGAAGTGCGATCGCTTGTTGACATCCCAGTTGCGATAAAGCTTGAGCGATTTCCTCTAGTAAAAGCGGATCGTTCACACCAATAATTTGCCCCGTTGGCCGCATGGGATTTACTAGCGGGCCGAGTAAGTTAAAAACAGTCCGCACTTTCAAAGTTTTTCGCAAAGTAGCGATCGCTTTGAGTGCAGGATGCCAACCTGGAGCAAATAAAAAGGTGATTCCAACTTCACCTACTGCGGCTTGCACTTTTTCAGGAGTGGCGTTGAGATTTATCCCCAAAGCTTCCAGTACATCAGCCGAACCAGTCTTGCTAGATGCTGAACGATTGCCATGTTTGGCAACTTTTACCCCGGCGGCGGCGGCGACAAAGGCGACAGCAGTGGAAATGTTAAAAGTTGAAGCGCCATCTCCACCAGTTCCACAGGTGTCAATTAGGGGGATTGGGGATTGGGTACTGGGGACTGGGGACTGGGATTGTAAGACGGTGGCCATGCCTACTAATTCTTGGGCGGATACGCCTTTAGCTTGGATTGCGGCTAAAATTGCTCCTGATAGGACATGGGGAATGGCATCTGTGAGCCAACCTTGCATCAAATCTGTAGCTTGGGAAACCGTCAACGATTGCCGATTTAACAACTGTTGCAATAAAGCTGGCCAGTTGTAGAACTCAGGAGTAACGGGGATTTCAGGTGGAATTTGAGTTAGAGCTATCATATTGGGTATTTGTCATTAGTCATTAGTCATCAGTCATTAGTCATTGGTCATTCACGAAGGACAAAGGACAAATGACAAATGACAAGAAAATTAAGGAATCAGGACTTTGGCGACGGTTTGCACATCTTTGTCACCTCTACCAGAGCAGTTGATGACGATGCGGGGATTGCCTTTTAATTGAGGACAAAGGGTTTCGAGATATGCGATCGCATGAGCAGTTTCCAAAGCTGGGATAATTCCTTCTAGTTGCGAAAGTCTTTGGAATGCATCTAACGCCTGTTTATCGGTGACGCTGTAATATTCGGCGCGACCAAGATCCTTTAAATAACTATGTTCTGGCCCTACACCGGGATAGTCTAATCCGGCGCTAATTGAATGGGCTTCGATGACTTGACCATCATCATCTTGCAGTAAATAGCTCATTGCACCATGCAATACACCTATTTTTCCCTTTGTCAAGGTAGCAGCGTGTTTTTCTGTATCTACACCTTCACCCGCTGCTTCGACTCCGATTAGACGCACCGAAGGTTCATGGACAAATTCATTGAATAAGCCGATGGCATTGGAACCTCCACCCACGCAAGCTAGTAAAATATCTGGTAATCCTCCCCATTTCTCCTGGGATTGAGCGCGAGTTTCTACACCAATTACCGCGTGGAAGTCACGGACAATCATCGGGTAAGGATGAGGCCCGGCAACGGAACCGAGGATGTAATGGGTTGTTTCCACATTTGTCACCCAATCCCGAATTGCTTCGGAAGTTGCATCTTTGAGAGTGCCAGTACCCGCTTCTACTGGACGAACTTCTGCACCCATTAATTTCATGCGGAACACATTCAGCGATTGGCGTTCCATATCATGGATGCCCATGTAAATCACGCATTTCAAACCAAACCGCGCACACACAGTTGCAGTTGCTACGCCGTGTTGTCCTGCACCTGTCTCTGCAATAATCCGTTGCTTACCCATGCGTTTAGCTAGCAACACTTGAGCTAAAGCATTATTAATTTTGTGAGCGCCTGTATGATTTAAATCCTCACGCTTTAAATATATTTGCGGCCCAGTGCCATCTGGTCTAGCGTAGTTTGTTGTCAGGCGTTCCGCAAAATATAATGGGCTGGGTCTTCCTACATAATCACGCAGTAAGTTTTGCAGTTCTGCTTGGAAACTCGGCTCGTTGCGATATTGATGAAATGCTGCTTCTAATTCACTTAATGCAGGCATTAAGGTTTCTGGGACGTATTTACCTCCGAATTTTCCAAATCTGCCCAAAGAATCTGGTTGAACGGTTGCAGTTTTGATGTCTTGTATGCTTACCACTGGTTAAAATCCTTTTATGTTGAAATATATTTTTGAGAACTGAATATAGCGGTTCTCGGTTGAGTGAGGTAAAGGAACCCCACCCTAGGGTTTACCCCCCTTAATCCCCCCTTGCAAAGGGGGGAAAAAGAAATCCAGTTCTCTCCCCCTTGCAAAGGGGGAAAAAAGAAATCCAGTTCTCTCCCTCTTGCAAAGGGGGGAAAAAGAAATCCAGTTCCCTCCCCTTTCCAAGGGGAGGGTTAGGGTGGGGTAAAACCTTGGCTAATGCAGCTATTTCAGACTTGTGTTTACACCGTAGGTTCTTCGAGAGAGGACTATGATGTACCTTTTTACTTAGCCGAACCAACTTGTTGCAGGGATACTGGGGTAATAGCTGCTTTGAGTTCCTGACAAAATTTTTCCACGGCTTGCAATCTCTCAGTTGGGCTACCTTCAGCTAAACGTTTGACGAAGGCACTACCAACAATCACTGCATCTGCTCCCCATTCCATGACTTGATGCGCTTGTTCTGGTGCTGAGATGCCAAAACCAACGCCAATTGGTTTATCGGTGACGCTTCGCAAGTCGGTAATTAAATCTTTTACGCGGTCTTGGATTTGAGCGCGGATACCTGTAACTCCGGTGACGCTGACTAAGTAGATAAAACCTTGAGATTGACGAGCGATCGCTAAAATTCTATCTTTAGAACTGGTAGGAGCTACGAGTAAAATTACCTCGATTCCAAAAGATGCAGCAGTCTGGATTAATTCTTCTGCTTCTTCTAAGGGTAAATCTGGCACTACTAACCCGCGCACTCCAGCGGCAGCAATTTGCGCTAAAAATGACTTAATACCCCGGTGCAAAATGGGATTGTAATAAGTAAATAGAATTATTGGCGCTTTCAGGGTAGGAGTTACAGCTTCTAACATCTCTAGCACTTGCTCTAATTTCGTGCCTTTTTGCAAAGCGCGAGTTGCTGCTGCTTGAATTACAGGCCCATCTGCGAGAGGATCGGAGTAGGGAATGCCCAACTCGATAAAGTCAGCACCGTTGCGATCTAAGATACGTAAAGCTTCAGCAGTGGTTTTTAAGTTAGGATCGCCTGCTGTGATAAAGGGGATTAAAGCACACTGTTGGCGATCGCGTAAAGTTTGAAAGGAAGCAGATATAGAAGTCATTCTGAAAAATAGTTAATGATTGGTTAATAGTTCTGGAATAATCAACACTTAGCAATTAGCGATACCCACGCTAAATTTTTTGTTAATGAGTCTTTGATACTCGTGAATGAGGCTTTTATCTCCGTTAATGAGTCTTTTAGCTCCATTAATGAGTCTTTTAGCTCCATTAATGAGGCTTTTATCTCCATTAATAAGTCTTTTAGCTCCATTAATGAGTCTTTTAGCTCCATTAATGAGGCTTTGAACTCCATTAATGAGGCTTTTAGCTCCGTTAACGAGTCTTTGACCTCTCTCCAAACCTCTCTCCTAAAAGGAGAGAGGCTTTGAATCTTACTCCCCTTCCCTTGCAGGGAAGGGGCTGGGGGTTAGGTCTGTATTCTAAGAAAGGCTCAAAAGATTACGCACAGCTTGTTCTACATCGCTTTGTTTAACTAAAGACTCTCCAACCAAAACCGCACGGACACCAGCTTCAGCAACAAAAGATAAATCAGCAGGTGTATACAGTCCAGACTCACTAACGACGGTGATATCTAAACTTTGCAAATATTGCTGGCGCTGTGTTAAAAGTTGCTGTGTGATTCCTAAATCAACGGTAAAATCTTCTAAATTGCGATTGTTGATTCCTACTAAATGTAAATCGTCAAGCTTTAGCACCCTATCCAGTTCAGCTAAGGTATGGACTTCTACCAGTGCATTCATGCCCAAATAGTGAATTAGTCGCAAAAAGCTTTGAAGTTCTTGGTCTGATAATATAGCGGCAATCAACAAAACGGCATCTGCACCTGCTGTCCGTGCTAAATAAATTTGATAGGGGTCAATGATGAACTCCTTGCACAGTAGGGGTAATGCTACTTGCTGACGGATACCACGCAGATTATCAAAACTGCCCTGAAAAAACTTATGATCAGTGAGGACTGATAGACAAGCTGCGCCACCTCGTTCATAAGCTTGAGCGATCGCTACAGGGTCAAAATCTGCCCGAATAATCCCACGGCTAGGTGATGCCTTTTTTACCTCGGCAATTAAGCTAGGTTGCTGAGGATTTTGTTGTAAAGCAGCCAGGAAATTTCGGACAGTTGGAGCCGCAATTAACTGCTGTTGCAAATCAGCTAAAGAAAATTCCTGCTGCATCTGTGCAACTTCTTGCCTTTTATGCAACACAATCTCTTCAAGAATATGGCGGGAAGTCGTAACTTGCTTAATCATAAAATTCTTAGGGAAGGAAGAAGTGATGAGTTTATTCTCAATTCTCGTTCCCAGATTCCATCTGGGAATGCATTCTGGGTAGGCTCTGCCTACCCATTACAACTAAAAACACTGTTAATCTGGTATGAGGCGGAGCCTCAAGGATTGCATTCCCATGCAGAGCATGGGAACGAGAAATGACAAATGACAAATGACTAATGACCAATGACCAATGACTAATGACTAATGACCAATGACTAATGACTCTTCGATTTGCGTATATGCCCGTACCACATTTTTAATGATTTCCAGACCGACTTCTCCTGCTAAAGTCATGATTGATTCTGGATGAAACTGAACGGCGGCGATGGGGAGTGTCTGATGTTCAATGCCCATAATTACGTTGTCATCAGAAATTGCTGTCACCTTCAGTTCTTTTGGCAAATGCTGCGGTAGGGCAAATAGTGAGTGATATCTACCGACTGTGAAGGATTCCGGTAAATTTTTGAAGGTGACAGAATCGGAATCAGTAACGAAAATCCGTGAAGATTTACCATGTTGAGGATAGTTGAGAACTCCCAATTCTCCGCCAAAAGCTTCAACGATACTTTGCAGTCCTAGACAAACTCCGAAAATAGGAATTTGGCGATAAAGAAGGGCGCCGATAGTTTCCGAAACTCCAAAGTCACTTGGTCTACCAGGGCCAGGAGATAATACAACTAAGTCAGGGCGTTCTGTGTCGAATAGTGAATCAGAAAAACCGTGACGTAATGTAGTAACGCTTGCACCAGTTTGGCGAATGTAATTAGCTAATGTATGAACAAATGAGTCTTCATAATCTATTAGTAAGATACGTTTGCCATCTGCTCCACTGGGGAAGATTTTAGTTAATTTTAGGGAACTGGATTCATCAATTTTCTGACTCGTTTGCTTAACACGGCGAATCGTTTCAAATAAAGCAGCAGCTTTCGTAATTGTTTCTTGTTCTTCTGCTTGGGGTATGGAGTCATAAAGGACAGTAGCGCCAACTCGCACTTCGGCGATGCAGTCTTTTAATCGAATTGTCCGCAGAATTAATCCAGTATTTAAATTGCCGTTGAAATTTAAATAGCCGACTGCTCCACCATACCAACGGCGGGCGCTGCGTTCATGCTGTTCGATAAAATCTATGGCGGCTTTTTTAGGTGCGCCGGTGACTGTAACCGCCCAAGTGTGGGAAAGAAAGGCATCTAAAGCATCAAATTGCGATCGCAATATACCTTCAACATGATCCACAGTATGGATCAAGTGGCTGTATAATTCAATTTGGCGACGACCAATCACTTGTACTGAACCAGGTTCACAGATTCGGGATTTGTCATTGCGATCGACATCAGTACACATGGTCAACTCAGCTTCATCTTTGTGGGAGTTGAGTAAATGACGAATTTGCACCGCATCATCAAGAGCATCTAATCCCCGGCTAATAGTGCCACTAATAGGACAAGTTTCTACCCGTTTCCCTTCAACTCGCACAAACATTTCTGGAGATGCGCCAATCAGATATTCTCCACCTAAATTAAAAATAAACCCATAAGGACTAGGATTTATATCCTTTAAAGTTTCAAATAGTTTGCTGGGTTCATCTTCATAGTCTTCAAAAAAGTTTTGACTAGGAACAACCTCAAATAAATCGCCTCGGCGGAAATAATCGAGTGCAGCCTCAACTTTTTTGGCATACTCGCCTACTTTATGATCAGCAGCTTGATTCGGGAAAAGATGTTTTCCGCGATAATCAACAGACTCACCTGTTCGAGGCAAATTCTTCGTGTTGCCGTGCGCTGTTTTAAAATCATATTGGAGACGAAATGCCCGTTGCTGATAGTAGTCAACAACTATCAATTCATCTGGTAGATAAAGCACCAAATCACGCTGATCTGTAGGACGTTCCAGAATTTGGGTAATTGGTTCAAACTGAAAAACTAAGTCATAACCGAACGCGCCATATAATCCTAAATGCTCGTCTTCTTGACTAGAAAAAGTGTGTAGAACTTCGCGGACAACAGTAAATGCTGAAGGTTGCTTACTGCGTTCTTCTTCAGTAAATAATCTTTTTGTAGATTTAACGAAGCCAACAATATTGTTATTATCTAGAGTAACTTTCTCAAGTTGTGTCGAGTTAGATAAGCACTCTAAAAGTAATGGTAAAAGTATTTGACCACGTTCATTTAACGCTATCAAATTAAAAGCATTTTCCTGTGTAGTCAATTCCAGTGGAGGATTGACAAATCCGATCGCCCATCTTTTGTATCTGCCTGGATATTCGTAGCTGCTTCTTAGCAAGCCTCCACGCTGAGAATTTAAGTGAAACAGAATATCTTCAAGGGCAGTGTCCATCTTCACTTCAGTGATGGAGCGAGAAACACTTACACCGCCAAGGGTTTTATAAGAACGTGAATCAAAAATCATGGGTAATTTCTCACTAATTGTCATTTGTCATTGGTCATTTGTCATTTGTCATGATTAATAGTTGTTTGTAGATATGACGATGCTATCTGAGTTGTGAAGATTAAATAATCGCCTTATCTACTAGAGGCTTTGCCAACGCGAAGTGTATCGTAGAGAAAAAAGAATATTTATGAATGCTCTAACTAACTTAGATAACTTGATATCAATCTAAATCAACCTATTTTAATCTACGGATTATTTGTGAAAAATATAATCAAAAACTTGTCGCTTCTTACTTAAGAGTACTAGATATCAAGCAGATAATACATTGAATAATTTTTCGATCGGGTGTCAATTTATTCGCTTTTTATACTGCTTATCTAGTACTTTTCCGAGTAACGCTGTTTAAAATTCACCGCCTCCCTCAAAAGTAGTAGATCATCTCATTAAACCTCTGCGTTACTCTGCGCTTCCCTTTGCGTCCCTCTGCGTTTAAAATCCGATCCTAAAACTCCCTCAACAGCGATATTGCTTCCCTATACAACAACAAATTCACCTCATGAACCTCAATTCCTTTCCCAATCCCTTGTAACAACATTAAAGTCAATTCTCCCCCCAAGTGTTCGCGGAATTCAGTTAAACCCCGAAACAAACAATCAGGATGTTCCAATTGTGATAAATTCTGGGCTAGTTCTGGCACATACAACGTGAAACCCAAAGCCGATAAAGTATTTAATATCCGTTGCCATTCTGAGCAATCAAGCAATCCTAATAAATAAGAATAGGTGCTATCCAAAGCAATACCGATCGCAACTGCTTCGCCATGACGCAAGCGATAATTAGTCAAATGCTCCAGTTTATGAGCCGCCCAATGTCCAAAATCCAGGGGACGAGACGAACCCATTTCAAAAGCATCGCCGCTATTGGCAATATGTTCTAAATGCAACTGGGCGCAACGATAGATAACCTGTTGCATAGTATCCATGTCTCGCCGCGCCAGGGCTGCGCTGTGAGAGTAAATATAATCAAAAAAGTTAGCATCCTTAATCAGCGCCACTTTGACGGCTTCTGCAATCCCAGAACGCCAATCGCGATCGTCTAGGGTTGTCAAGAAGGCAGAATCATTTATAACAGCATAAGGTGGCGCAAATGTGCCGAGAAAGTTCTTTTTACCAAAGGCGTTGATGCCGTTTTTTACGCCAACCCCAGAATCATTTTGCGCTAACACCGTTGTCGGAATGCGAATCAGGCGAATTCCCCGGTGAGCAGTTGCGGCTGCATAACCTACCAAATCCAACATCGCCCCGCCCCCGATCGCTAATATGTAAGAGTGGCGACATAATCCGGTGGCTTCAATCTGTTGGTGGATTTGCTCTACTAAAGTGCGATCGTTTTTGGCAGCTTCTCCTCCCGAAATTATCATGGGTTCAGCTGCGATCGCTAGTACTTCTGCATAAAACTTGGTATACGCGACTAATTGCTTCACCAATTCCGGTTGAAACTTTAATATTCCTGCGTCTACCACTGCAATTAATTTCTTCGGCTTTGTCTCCCCATCTGCTGTAACCACTTGCGCTAGCGTCGGGTTTTTCAACTCAAATAAATTTTGAGTGAAGTAAACCTCGTAGTTGAAAGTAACCGCAACACGTTGATGAATTAATCTACTTTTTTGCTTGATGTCAACTATCATATTTTTGCAGGTATATCTAAAAGTGCAGCACGATTCAAAGTTTCGAGGAACACCTCTACCGAGTGAGAACCATTTACCTTGACTTGATTATTCATGATGAAAAACGGCACGCTGTTAATGCCATTTAACCGAGCAAATGTTGATTCAGCAACAACTGCATCACTCACAGCATGATTATTTAATTGCAACTTTAATTCGCCAGCATCCATCTGATATGCTGTACCGATGGCAACAATAACGTTAATATCTCCGAGGTTCAAACCGTCTTCAAAGTAAGCTTTATAAATAGCTTCTACAACATTGTTTTTTATGCTTGTGGGTGCAAGTGCAATCAGTTGATGAGAAAGCTTAGTATTGACAGCCAAACGAACTTTTTCAAAATCTAGCTTAACTCCAGCCGCCTCACCCGCGCGTTGCGTATAATCAAACATCTGTTGCAATTCTTCCGCTTTCATGCCTTTTCTATTTTGCATAAAGCTACGAAATTCATAACCTTCAGCAGGAACGGTATTATCCAAAAGAAAAGGATGCCATCGGATATGCACTTCTTGTTCTTGCCATTGTGCCAATGCATCAAACAGATGTTTTTTCCCAATTCTGCACCAAGGGCAAACGGTATCGTGAAAGATATCTATCAGCATAATTTTTTTACTCAAATGCTAATATTTGTGTGCATCTGTGGTTTAAAATCTCGCTGGAGAGTCGTTGTGTGTAAAGGCTGGAGAAAAGTGTTAATTTTTTCTTCCAAAAAGCTTTGAGTATTTTCAAATTCTTTAATTAATGCGTCTCTATCTTTCCTTGCCACCAGTTTCGCTAATCGGCTGTAAGTATTAGCTAAAAAACTAATAGCATTACATCTTTCTTCGGTAGCCAGCATAATATCAACACATAAATTAGGATTTTGGGAAAACAAACGTTTAAGAATATCAATTTCTTGACGGTAGTTAGGAGTTGACATTGTTAAACTCTGCTCTATGTCCACTCTTGTTTGTGCTAAGAAAACGCCAAGACTAAATCTACAGAAGTGCTGCGTTGCTTGAACAATCACCATTATTTGATCATGTTCTTCAGGCGTGCAAACAATTAACTCTCCACCTTTATTTTTAATAAAGTCTAATAACCATTCAAATGAATCATCGTTCCGACCTGGACACACTACCACTTTTTGTCCCAAAAACGATTTTATATTTGGCCCAAACATTGGATGTAAACCCATGACTGGGCCAGAATGATGTTCGAGCATTGCCTGAGTTGGCTGAGTTTTAATACTCGTGATGTCACACAAAGCTGTAGTTGGATTAAGATATTTTGCTGCTCGCTTGATAACATCAACCGTATGTTCAATAGGAACGCTGACTAATACTAGTTCTGTCTGACTTAACAGTTTTTCTGCATATTCCCAATCTTCATGTTCGAGAACGCTAACATTATGACCTACTAGCGAAAGCTGCTCTTTGAATAATCTTCCCATCCTACCGCGTCCACCGATGATGGTAATTTGTCGGGGGCTGACATGATTTGTGGCAGATTTAGGAATCAGAGTAGCGTGACAACTCTTCAGCACAGCAACCCAAATAGACTCAGGAATACCAGCTTGAGCGAGTAGGGGAGCGACATCAGCCAGTTGTTCATCTAAAGAAGGTTGTTCTGATGCTGCTAATAATGATATGCGATCGCTAAGTAGGGCGATCAAGCTCTGGTCAGTTTTTTTCAGATGCTCAGAATAAGAGGATTTCAAAGGCATTTTTCCTATCCCCAATTTTCAAATATCAACAAGTGATTCCTTGGAACTCATTTCTGGCAAGATATCCAGAGTCGTTGCTTCTTTTGCGATCGCATCATAAAATAACTCTTCATACCGATCTAGCGCTTGTTCAAAGGAATAGTTTTCTACCGCAAACTTTCTTCCTTTACGACCTAATTTTGCTGCTAATTCCGGCTGATTATATAAATCCAGCACCGCCGCAGCCAAAGCATCTGCTGACTCAGGCTCAACGATAACGCCGCCGCCACTTTCTTTGATAGCTTTCGCAGCAGTCCCAGTAGCGGGAACTGAACCCACAATTGGGCGGCCACTAGCTAACAACAGTGGTATTTTAGAAGGCATATTGAAGGAAATCACATTGCACTTTTGCACAATCAACCCCACATCGGCAGCTGCTAACATTTGCGGTAGTTTTTCTCGCGCTTGCAACGGTAGCAGCAAAACGTTATCAGCACCACAAGCAAGACAATGTTTCTGCAACCTTTCGAGGGCTTGGGATTCACCGGCTATGACAAAGACAATTTCTTTGAGATGACGCAACCGAACTGCTGCTTCTATGACTGTCTCCAAACCTTGAGTGAGAGCAATATTACCTGAATAAAGCACTACAAATTTACCATCTAGTTGATGAGTAGTTCTCCAGAAGTTATTCTCCTTCGGTAAAGGGCGAATAAAATTTAAATTTACCCAATTGGGAATGCAAGCAATTTTATTAGCAGGTACATCTTTATTGATTAAATTATCTACAAAGCCATCGGCAATTACGCTAATAGTATGTGCAGTTCGGTAGGCAAATTTTTCTAAAGCTTCCAGAGCTTTAATCATCAACTTATTCTTAATTAGCCCAACACGCACAGCAGCTTCCGGGAGAATATCTTGCACATTCAGCACTACTGGGCAATTGTATAGCCAACCTATCAAAGTTGCAGGTAAACAAACTAGTAGCGGCGGTACTGTTAAGAGAATTACATCAGGTCGTTCACCCTTAAGGGCTTGTGGCAAACTTGTAAAAACAAAGCTCAACTCTAGCAGTAGACGGTCTAGGAGGTTAGGTTTAGACTTAATTCGCAGGTAGCTACGCTGAATTTTGACACCATTTTTCTGTTCAGTAACGTATAACTTACCCCGATATCCGTCGTAAATCTGACGCTGAGGATAGTTAGGCATACCTGTAATTACCCGCACTTGATGCCCCCGCTTCACTAGCCCTTCTGCTAGTTCAGTCATCAAAGGTGCAATACCAATTGGTTCTGGATGATAATTGTATGAATAAATCAGAATGTGCATGAAATGTTAATGTCCTGGAAGCACCTTGATTTTGTAATTCGTAATTCGTAATTACAATTAGCCAGTAGCGAAGCGTAACGTACCGAAATTATTGAGATGGTGCGTTAGCCAAGGGCATAACGCACCCTACGAAACTACAAAACTCTTTAATTACGAATTAGTAATTCTTTAAATTAAAGGCTGGCTTTTGTTGTCCACGTTTCCGCAATGTGATAGTAGCAGCCCCAAGTCCGAGCAATGCTAAACCCAATGCTGAACTAGGCTCCGGTACTTGCTTTCTGCCTTCTACGTTTAAAACTTGGACGCGACCTTGAAAGAAATCGCCCACATACAGCTTGTCATCTTTGAGGGTTGTGCCACCCGTCCAGTTAAATCTGCCGGGAGTAAGGTCGAGGGGGTTGCCAAAAGGAGGGCCAGTTAATGCTGGAGGCGGGACTGGGTTGCCTGATGCATCTAGGGCTGGTTCACCGTAGGAAGTCAAGAAGTTACCGTTTTTATCAAATACCTGAACACGGCTGTTTATAGAATCAGCTACATAAATATTCTCTTGGTCGTCCACTTCGATGCCAATTGGCTGAAGAAACTGTCCAGGTTCGCTACCTGCTGAACCAAATGCCAACAGAGGGCTACCATTTGGATCGAGTACTTGAACCCGGTTGTTATACTGGTCAGCTACAAAGATATTTCCACTAACTGGGGAAATTCTTATACCTGCTACACCTTGGAATTCCCCAGGTGCAGTGCCAAGAGCGCCACCAATGACACCAATTGGCTGTCCGTCTGGTGTGAATTTAAGGATTCTTTCGCCGTTAAAATCACCTACGTAAACGTTGCCAGTTTTGTCAAATGTCAAACCAGATGGGCCAAAGAAAATTCTATCATTTACGCGAGGGGTAAAATCTCCGTTTGCAAAGGATCTAATAAAGTTACCCTGAGAATCAAATTGATTGATGCGGTTGTTGTAAACATCACCCGAATACAGATCCCCTGTTACTGGATTAAAGTCTACAGTTGTTGGCTCGTCAAACTGTCCGGGCCCTGTGCCGCCGGAGCCAATTGCTCCAATATACTGACCGCTAGGATTAAATATTTCAATTTTGTTACCGAGGTCGTAGTTAGGAGTACCATCTGCGGGGTTAATACCGCGTCCGTTAGCTATGAGGGTATTCCCTTGGCTATCCACCGCTATCCCTTGGGGAACAAAAAGTTCTCCAGGGCCGAAGCCGGGGCTACCAATACTTCTGTCGTAAGTTAATGTTACAGCTTTGGCTTGGGCCACTGTTGCCAACACGGTGAATCCTGTACCGAGAATAGCAAGCGACACATTTTTGACTAATCCCATGAGTTTGAAGTCCTGGTTGTATGAGTGTATACTCTTTCCTAGACTAATTTTGTTCCCAGTCCTAGTTGGGGAACCCTAATATTCGGGCTGCTGCCTCTTGTTTGAAATGCAACTTTCTGTGTGGGGCAGCAGCCTATTCTGTAAGCTATGCCTGACAGAATAGGCTGGTAATGAGGAATTAGACTATCTCTGCTTTGGCTAGCAATTCACCCAACTTGTTTTGGCGTTTGCGCTTGGCGATCGCACCAGTTGCGCCTACACTAGCAAGTGCTAATAATCCCAAGATTGAGGTAGGTTCGGGGACTCTTTCTGTAACGACATTATCCACACGAACAACTGAACCTAGTTCTGGGCCAACACCGCGCTTGGTGATGTATATCTTCCCGTCAGGGCCAATATCGATTCCAGCAGATGATTCTAGTCCTTCACCAGCAGCCACCAATGTTGTCCGAGTTAAATCTGGAGCAACTTGAATTAGAGAACCGGGAAGAAACCGTAAGTCACCCTGCAACTGAGATTCGTCGCCGAACTGTAAGACTAGTAAATTGCCTTCTTCATCAAAGGTTAAGTCTGTGATTTGCGTAAACCCATCCAGAAAAACCTCTGGGTTGCCATCTTCGCCGATGCGGAAGATCCGCGATTCATTTTCTGGATATGGAAAACCTGAATATTCGGCAACATATAAGGCTCCATCGGGGCCGATTGTGCCACCTGTAGGTACTGATTGAATTGCGATGTTTCCTCCTGGAAGTACCTCTACTAAACCTGGAGGCAGTTCTTGTCCTGGTGGAAGGGGTGGTAATGATGAGGCACTAAGGACTTTTTGGGGAATTGCGATCGCCTGAAAGTCACTTCCATCAAGTTTGACTTTGTAGGCGGTGTTTCCACCCCCGTCAACGACATAAGCAGTATCACCACTAACGGTCAAATCAAAGGGGTTGGTAACTACGTCCCCACCGTCTGGATTATTAGTAATTTCATACTTGCCGAAGTCGAAAATACTTTCTAGTTCTCCGGTGTTCAAATCAGCTTTGAAAAGTTGTGCTAAAAGCGGGGTATTCAGTACTTTATCGGGTGTGGATGGCGGGAAAGTAACAAGTTGCTGCTCTGGGATCGGGAAATTAGCACCAAGGTTAAGTGATTCTAAATCACGATTTCCTGGATAACCAGCAAACCCAGTTAGAAGATAAGCATTCCCTTGAGAGTCGAATTGTACGTCTTGAATACCAGCGCCTTGGTTGCCACTGGGTTGCTCTGCTATAGATTCAAAGTTATTGAATAGACGCTGTGTGGTTCCATCTGATGCAACTTTGACCAGCGAACCACTATTACCAGCACAAATAGGCTGAAACAAGGTACTCGGAGATGGTTGGCAATTTCCGTTTCCGCCGATACCTGGCTCTGCTACGTAAAGACTGCCGTCAGGGCCAAAGCTAACAGCCCGTGCATTACTGATTCCATCGACAATTGTCGTTAATGTTGCAGCTTGTACAGATGGTGTTCCGCAAATAGCAGCAAAACAAAATGTCAGAGATGTAAGAGCAAATGATTTGAGTTTCATACCTTTGGAGATTGAGAATTAAATAAGTGGAAAACTTTATGGTTATTAAAAGATGACTAATCCCAGTCTTTGAGGAACTTAGGATTGGTTTGAAACTCTTTACTTGAGCGCCACAACTCCATTTATGGGAGGTTTAGTAACTTCTCTTTTTGTGCAACCAACCAATGCCCAAAGCACCGATCGCAAACACGCCGAA
This sequence comes from Nostoc sp. UIC 10890, assembly GCF_054786515.1. Classification (NCBI taxonomy): domain Bacteria; kingdom Bacillati; phylum Cyanobacteriota; class Cyanophyceae; order Nostocales; family Nostocaceae; genus Nostoc; species Nostoc sp. UIC 10890. The sequence goes on along the minus strand of NZ_JBSGKF010000001.1, from coordinate 6,025,048 downwards.
AGCAGAATTGGGTTCAGGGACAGATTTGGTATTCTCAATTCTGATCACTTGTCCAAGTCCTGGGCGATCGCTCCGGTTTGTGACGTATACTGCACCATCAGCACCAATAGTCAGGGCGCTAGGTGACTCTAATCCATTGCCACTCAGAAGAGTTGAGCGTGTCCCATCAGCAGCTATTTTGATGACAGAACCATCAAAATCACCCTTCCAGGCTGACTGATTGGCGTACTGCAAAGCATATAAATTGCCTTCAGTATCAAATTCCAAGTCTGTAAGTTGGGTGAAACCATCGGCGAAAACTGATGATTTACCATCAGCACCGACTCGATAGATTTTTGCCCCACCTTCAGGGAAGGGAAAACCAGTAAATTGGCTGACGTAATAAGCGCCATCAGGGCCTTTTGCCACACTTGAGGGTACTGGTTGAGTTGCAAACTGCGATCGCACCTCTTCACCTTGAGATGGAACCTGTGCAGGTTCATTGGATGGTGTACCAGAGGGTGGAAAGACTGGATTAGTCAGTATGTCTTGGGGAAACGCAACTATAGATTGCAAATTCCCGCTATCAGTATTAACACTAAGTAGGTCGTTTGCACCTGCATCAACTGCAACTAACTTATTGCCATCGATGACAAAACCCAAGGGATTGCTACCGACATCACCACCATCGGGATTGTTGGCGAGTTCATAGTTAGCTAAATCGGCAACACTCGTCCAGGAATTAGTATTAAAATCGGGAGCGATGATTTTACCGAGGTCAGTGTAACCTAAATTGCGATCGCGAAATGCTGGATTCGCCCCATACCCAATCAGAACATAAGGTTTACCTTTAGCATCAAATTGGATATCACGAGGCCCACCGGCTCCAGTACCATCTGGTAATGCTAAAGAAGGAAGTCCTGTAAGTATGCGTTCGGTTTTACCATTCTCAATTTTGCTAACTGCACCACTAGTGCCATAGCATAAAGAATCGCCTTGACCACTTGGTGGTGGAACACAAGCCCCATTTCCCCCGATTCCTGCCTCTGTAACATAAAGATTGCCATCAGGGCCAAAACTCAGACCTCCGGCATTATATAGACCGTCGGCGATTACGGAAAACGATGCAGCGGAGGCAGCTTTCATTCCCGAAAAAACGGCAACACAAAAAGTTAGGATGGTAATAGTGAGTGGCTTCAGTTTCATATTTTTGTCCTTTGTCATTTGTCATTTGTCCTTTGTTAATTCACCAAAGACTAATGACCAATGACCAATGACTAATGACTATTAACTAATGATTCTTGAATTTTTGGGAGGTAGCTCATTCCTCGGTCAAATGATTTGAGGTTGCCAGCTTTGGCTTCGAGTAAACGTTTGATGTTCATGCTCTCAGCACCATAGTCTTCAATTTGAAGTTTGCCGTGGCTAACAGTTCTATCTGTTTTCCAAAATGTGATTCGATGCAGAATAAAACCAGAAGCTTCGGGGTCAGCGAAAGCGTAGGCAGTTGGAATAAGTAACGCTACAGAACGCTGATAATATTCGTAGTCTGGATAAAAGTGTTCTTGTTCAAGTAAGTAGTATTTACTCAAACTATGAACTCGCACAGAAACTTTTACTCTTTGGTCATATTCATCTTTGAATTCACCTGATTCAGAAGTAATATCACCATTCGGTCTTAGTAAATGCGCCCATTCATCTACGTTTTGTAAGTCTTTTAAGTATTCAACGCCGATTTCAATTGGGGCATCAACATAAATGGTGTCTGTATCGATAAAGTGGCTTCCTTTGGCTGCTGAGGTCAGACCCGCCTTGCGTTCCAAATTACCTTTGAGAGAACGGCATTCGGAAGTATGTACTGTGTGAATCCCCTGCATAATCATCTGAGTCTGTCGTTTGGGATCGACAAAGCTCAACCAATGAAAGTACACACCTTTTTCATCTGTTCCCGGCTCGATGTAGTCTGTAGGAAACAGCAAAACCGGGTAAACCTGAAAATATTTCTGATACTCTAATCCGCAGTGCCACTCAATACCATAAAATAGGGGATTTTCTAGTTTCTTAACATGATAGTAAAGATTTTTGTGATAACCAGATGCAGTTCCGAGCCAGGTATCTTCATCAATTTGCTCTTTCATCCGGCTATAAAGTGTCCATTCATCCAAGTTCTTTAAACTACAAAGGTAGTCAAAGGCGCTCTCTGGTGAAGTCGCAATATATGCTGATGTTGCAAAGGTATTTTTTTCCACTTCTCACTCCTGAAGATAATAATAATTAAGCTGCGATCGCTTTAGTTTTGTTCCGCTTACCATTCTTGATCCGGTCTTCTGCTAAACGTTTGGCAGCATCGTTGGTAGTAACTCCCTGCGCTTTAGCAATCTCAAAAATCGCTAATAGAGTGTCATATATGTTATGCACTTGTTTGAAAGCTTTTTCTTCGTCATAACCAATCATTTCGTTGTAAACATTAATTAATCCTCCAGCATTAATTACATAATCAGGGCTGTAGAGAATTCCTTTTTTGGTAAGCATTTGACTATGTAGTTGCTCATTCTCCAATTGATTATTAGCTGCACCAGCAATAATCGAAGCTTGGATGAAAGGAATTGTGTGACTATTAAGAATTCCTCCTAAAGCGCAAGGAGCAAAGATATCTACATCAAGAGAGTAAATTTCAGTTGGTTCTACAATAGTTGCGCCAAAAAGCCGTTTTGCTTCTTCCGCTTTGGCTGGATCGACATCGCTAACAAAAAGCTTGACATCATGCTCATGTAAGTGCCGACAAAGATTTTTACCTACATTTCCTAAACCTTGAACTGCAACTTTCATCCCATCAAGTCTTTTGCTCTGCCAACGAGACTCTACAGCAGCTTTAATTCCGAGAAAAACTCCTAGTGATGTTATGGGAGCAGGCCCACCAGATTTTTCTGATACCCCAACAACGTGTTTTGTTTCTTGACTGATTGTCCGCACATCGTCAGGAGTAATATTGACATCTTGTCCGGTGATAAAACGTCCGTTTAGACTATCAACAAAACGTCCATAAGCTCTCAACAAATCATCTGTTTTATTTTCAGGGTTAGCGATAATGACTGCCTTTCCTCCACCAGCCGGAATGTTGGCACAGGCAGCTTTATAAGTCATACCCCGACTCAGACGAAGCGCATCTTTTAAAGCTGCTTCTTCGTTAAGATAAGGCATCAGTCTTGTAGCTCCCATCGCTGGACCTAAGCTCGTATCATGGATGGCAATAATTGCTTTAATTTCGGGATTTTTACCATGACAAAATAGAACTTGTTCGTGACCCATTTCTCTAACAGTTTCAAATAGCAGCATGTTGACCTCTTGATGTTGTTTGGGGTTGGTTAGAGAAAGTAATAACCATTACAAAATGTAAAGATATAGACACAAAAACACTGGCGAAGATTAAGATTGGATGAAGTTAAGAAAAACTTGGTACTTTGCGTAAAATCGTGGCGAATTGAAAGTGGAAATTTAAACGCAAAGGGATTCAGAGGTAAACGCAGAGGGACGCAGAGAGTTTGCTACGAATTAGTAGAGTTAAGATTAGTTATTTCTGACTTTGCGTCCTTCTCTAACGGTTGGCGGTTCGTACTTATTCGATTACCAACTTTCCAAATCAAACCATTGGAAATGAAACTTGCTTGGCTGCACTTTTTGCCGAGCTTGATTTCACTCCTTGTGCTGCCAAGCTCTTATTACGTCCACCAGAAGGTGCTGGTCGATCGGCGTCAATCACTACATCGATCAGAAAAGGAACGCTTGATGCGATCGCTTGTTCTAATGCCGCTTCAATATCCGACTCTCTAACAACCACGATCGCTTCTGCTCCCATCCCACGAGCAATCATGGCAAAGTTTGTCGGTGGAAGTGTTGCATCTGCGCCCTTTAATCCCAAGATTTTCATCCCTTGATGGCACATGTTGTAACGCGCATCATTGAGTACAATCCAGATGGCGGGAATTTTGTATTTCACGGCTGTGCTGATTTCGTTATTCATCAGCATTGCTCCATCACCAACAATCCCTACAGCCTTGCTATTGTTCGCCAAAGCTGCACCCAACACTCCGGTGACGGCGTGACCCATTGCACCAACTCCGGTGCTGACTCGGTAACGATTGGCTTGGGCAAATTGGAGTAGATGGGTTGACCAAGTAAAGGAGTTACCACACTCCGCCATGACTATCGCATTGCTACCCTCAACAATGATCTTTTGAATTGCTGCCATCAATACTTCTGGCCGCACTGGATAGTCTACGTCTGATGCAGGTTCAATTGCTTTGTGTTCTGGACGAGGTAAAGACAAAGTTGTGGAATGAGGAGCATCTGGTAATTGCTGCAACAACTCTTCCACAAAAGCTTTGATATCAGACCGAACCCCGAAAGTTTCCACGTGTGGATATGCAACCCCTGGCACTTCGGGATCAATATCGACATGGACAAAACCTCCTTTGGGAACTAGCGCCGAACTCCAAAAGGAAGTCGGTTCACCAAGGCGAGTTCCTAATACGAGTGTGCGTAGTGGAGGTTGTTCTTCCATATAAGTTAAGACGGAAGCATGACCGCCTAAACCTGTGACACCCACAAATTGCGGATGATCTTCGGGAAAGATACCTTTAGCACGGGGTGAGCAGATAACGGCAGCTCCAGTTTTTTCTGCGAGTTGGAGGATTTCGGCTGCTGCGTCACGCGCACCAAAACCAACCCAGATAGCAAAGGGGCCGGATGATAATAACTCTACCGATTTAGCGATCGCTTCTTTAGAAGCAGTCATCGGAAAGGGAGAAATATCTAGTTGAGGTAAGGCTATATCTTCAACTAAACTTGTCTGCACAGCGGTGGGAATGCTCAAATGTGCCACAAATCCGCCTGGTTGCGCCATAGCCAGAGCCAGTTTACGAAAAATCTGCGGTAATTGAGCCGCAGATTCAATAGTGATTGCATAGTTGAATAGCGCTCCTGGGGTAAAAATTCCCCCACTGGGCAATGTATAAGTGCTGGTTTCTTGAATAGCCCAACGTCCACGCTGTGGTGCTGAGGTGCAAGCTGACAACAAAATTACCTTTGCACCTTCCCCACGAGCCGCAAATAATCCAGTCAGTGCATTGGTGATCCCCGGCCCAGCTGTGGTAAAAACTACCGTGGGGCGATTATTGGCAAAGTATGCTTCGGTAGCTGCAAATGCTGCTCCGGCTTCATGGCGGAAGTTCAACACTTCTATATTGCTATTGGATAGCGCCCCCCAAAGGCTGGCCATTGCCCCACCGGCGACACCAAAAGCGTAACCTACTCCCAAATTTACCAACATCTGAGCGATCGCATCGGCAACTGAAAGCGTTGGGGGTGTTTCGTCATTTAAAAAAGGCTGAATTCCCCCATTTTTCTCCGATTCATCAAGCTGACGGGAGTCAGATACAGATTCTACATATCTATTTGCTGGAAATTCCTTGTATGGTTCGGTAGTGATGAGAGGAGAGTTTGAACCAGTATAATTTTGACTCATTAGTTTCACTTAATTACATAAAGTTACACAAAGACTTTTCAGTTTACAATCACAGCGCTAGAAATCTAGAAATATCTAATACAAACAACTCTGTTGTTTCTTACAGCTATGACCTAACTTGGTCGCTAGTAGAAATGGTTGATCGCTGCTGATTGATGCTTGTGAGCGCGGTAGCAAAAAATTTTTACCAAAAGCAGACAACAATCGGGGTTGTGCTTCTTGTGACCAGAATAAGGCAGAGAAAGACTGTTGTGCAATCAAAAATCTTTTGATAGAAGTGTCAAATTTTTCGCTTCTGTGGTGATGATTACAGTACAAAAGGTAGGTTTGCGGCGAAAAACTAAATCATGTAAGGGTATATAAACTAGCAACTAACCTGAATTCAACCATGTCTCAGAATCTTTACAAAGCTTAATATAGCTAGCTTTAATTGCACCTATCTACTTGCTAAATTGCCTGGGGAGGTTCTTGATTTATCAGGGTTATTATAGTTGAAAGCTAATCTGCAATGAAAAATCTTTTGATGTGGGTGTCAATTCTTTCGCTTTTATTATGATTGCGACATTCTCAAATTAGTCACTTTGAAAGATTGATATTTTACCTAGGCGTAACCCAACCTAGGCATCGCAGAAGCAGCAGATGACCAAATTTACAATAGGAAATTTTTTGATTTGGTGATCAATTCTTTTGCTTTAGAACTTACACAACTTTTCACCTGAATTAAAGCATGAGTTGAATTACACCACTTTGGTGGTTTTCATATTGCCACCAAAAACTCTTTGAGTCAATTATTTGTAACGATAAATACATCGTTTTTTAACTTGTGATATTTCCTTAGAGAGATGACTAAGGGTTTAGTATGCATTGCCTAAGAAGTATGTTTTATTGCTACTGAAACAAGTTATATACTTAGTATAGTAATGCAGTGTTTCTTTATGACAAAACAAACACAACGCTATACGTAAAAATATACGTATATATTTAATACAAATGTACTTCTTGCGACAGATGACTAAGCATATTCTTCTATAGTTAAATCCCTGAAAGAGTAAGTTAAGATAAATTAAGAAAATAAGTTGATGAGTAAAATTTGTTCATTTAAGCCAAGCACTGCAAATTCATTTATGTTGAAAATAAAACGACTTTACAGTATTACAGCACCGTGGGAATCTACCTACTATCTCAACTAACCAGACAAGTTGCCTAGAGCAACTGGTTAAAGATTGGGCAAACTTCCGCCGTGTTGTACTAGTAGTTCGCCAAAGTCCTTGGCGAGCGAAAAATTAAAGGATAATTTGTTATCCTTTAACTTTTCCCCAGTCCAAACGCAGCAATTTTAGGTTGATAAACTACTAGTTACCTCTGTAGAGAGCTAGTTTAAATTTAAAATATCTTTCCTACTGATAGATTAAAAGTTTTGAACTCTTAATCTATCATATCTATTGACTAATCTAGATTTGATTTGTCTATATTTTGTGCTGCTATAAAAAGCTGCTTAATTCCAAGACAAAATTTTTAATGTTTTAGTTTTTTTAGGAAAAATTGGTTCAATAATTTGCATTTTATTGTTATGATAAGTTTTGTTAAGACAATTAGTAAGATTTTTTAAATTACTAACTAATTTTATTTTTTACCAGCCGAAGAGTGCACCAAAGATTTTAGTAAGTTATGACTATTAACTCATTAATGGCTACAGTGCTGATTGATTACCAGGAGGAAGTAGGAATATGAATTCTGGCGAATATACACTAGCTAGATCAAACAATCAATGGGCACTACAACCTGAAGTAGAAATGAAGTTTGCTCACTTCCTAATAAATCACGCTGTAGATGCTGCCTTTTGTTTAGGAGCAAACGCGCAGTTTCTTTACGTCAACGATGCCACTTGCCTGATGACTGAGTATTCCCGTGAAGAATTACTTTCCATGAGGCTGCATGATATAGATGTAGACTTTTCTCTGCACAATTGGTCAGATATTTGCTCACAGGGTTCTCTTACATTTAAATCTCGCTATCGGACAAAAGGAGGCCGGATATTTTTAGTAGAAATATCCATGAGCTATGTAAAACAACAAGATATGGAATTTGGTTGTGCTTTTGCTCGTGAGAAAAATGACGAAATAGTAGAACTGAGCGTGCAAAAGTGGACTGATGAATTAAGGGATGCCAAAGATAATCTACAACAAGAATTTTCTCAACTCAAAGCAAAAGAAATAGAACTAGAAGCATCTCTTTCGTTACTTCGTTCTACTCTCGAATCTACTGCCATTGGTATTGTTGCAGTTAATTTTGAGGGAGATATTCTGAGCTTGAATCAGAGATTTGTAGAGATGTGGCAGATTCCAGAGTCTCTAATACTATCTAAGAAATGCCCTCGATGCAAAGCCTTTTTTGAGAATAAACTTAAAGATCCACAAGCTTTTAGTCGGCTGATTTGGGAAGTGTCTAGCCAATCTGATTTCGAGAGCTACGACATTCTAGAGTTGAAAGATGGGAGAGTTTTTGCACACTATTCTAAACCTCAGTTGCTTGAGGGCAAAATTATTGGGAGAGTGTGGAGTATTTGGGATATTACTGAATCGAAACAGACTGAAGAAGCATTACGATTAAACGCAACTAGATTTCGGACTTTAGCAGAAACAACAGATACTAGTACTTTTCTGATTCAAGGCACGCGACTTTGCTATATAAATCCGGCAGTAGAGCAACTCACTGGCTATACAAAAGAGGAACTGCTAACAGGTTTTGATCTTCGCCGACTGATTAAGAGCAAAAAACGCAGGCAGATACGTAAGCAGAGTGAAGTAGGTAACTTTGAATACCAGGAAATGAATATTCTGACAAAAAGCGGCACGGAGCGCTGGCTAGCCTGTGCCGTTGCCAAGCTTGATGGAGGCCTGGATTTTGGGGGTAACCCAGTTGAATTAATTGCAGGTATCGATATTACCGATTACAAATATGCAGAATTAGGTCTTAATCAAGCTTTAGAACAAGCCAAACAACTTAGCGAACTTAGAGCGCGTTTCCTTTCTACGGTTTGCCATCAATTCCGAACTCCACTGAATATTGTTTCATTTTCTAATAGTTTACTAAAGGAAGAAGTAGATAAACGTACACAGAAGAAAATCCAACCACTACTAGATCATATTCAAAAAGCCACTGAACAACTGAGCTTGATGTTGGATGATATTTTGTTCTTCTCTAAAGCAGAAGCAGAAAAATTAAACTTTGAACCAAAACCTATTGAGTTAGTTCAGTTTTGTGATGATTTGGTTGCACAAATGCAGATGACTGTTAACCAAAATCCAATCATTTGCATAAGTCCAGATAACTCTCTAACAGCCAATATAGATAAAAAGTTGTTAGAGCCTATTTTGAAGAATTTGCTCGATAATGCCATCAAGTACTCTTCCTCGAAAATGGCAATTGAATTGAAATTTTATTGTCAAAACGAAAAATTAGTTTTTCAGGTAAAGGATATGGGTATCGGTATTTCAGCAATAGATCAACAACGAATATTTGAACCATTTTATCGTGGTAGTAATATTGATCATATACCTGGTACTGGATTAGGGCTATCGATTCTTAAAACTCTTGTAGATTTACATCACGGTCAAGTCTCTGTGGAAAGTGAAGTTGGTGTTGGGACTACGTTTACTGTGATGCTGCCATTAATGAAATTAGCAACTGGTTACGAGTTATGAGTGTTGAAATGAAGATAGTTGTTAATTAACAACTTAACAATCATAACTATCGGAACCAGATAGTTCATTTCATCTCTATTTAGATACCCACTAAAGGGTCTAGTAATCAGCTTTTGTAAAAAGTTATGGGAATAAAAAATGATGCACGAATCGTCAAAGAAAATTCTCGTCATTGAAGATGATACCGTTACCCGCGATCTTTATTTAAAGGGTCTTGAGGCTAAAGGCTTTGATATGATAGGTGCTGATAACGGTCGTGTTGGTATCCAACATGCACAAAAGAGTACACCCGACTTAGTGATTTGCGATATCACAATGCCTGATATGGATGGTTATAGCGTTTTAACTACGCTACGCCAAGATCCTGTTACAGCAATTATTCCTTTCATTTTTCTAACTGGTAGTAGTACCAGATCAGATATTCGCAAAGCTATGGAATTGGGAGCAGATGACTATCTTACCAAGCCCTCGACACTAGAAGAACTGCTCAGAGCGATCGCTATTCGCTTGCAAAAGCAAGCTAATCTGCAATACTGGTGCGCTATGAAGTTCGAGAAAGCACCAAAATCAGTATTTACAGATGATACTACAGCGATCGCTGGAGGTGTTGCTGTAGCCTCTGATCAAGAAGCCCCTGATAGAGAAGCCAACATTCCTTCTAAGTCAATCTTTCCCTCCATTCCCCAATTAAAAGAGGTTTTTGACTTTATCGAAGCCCATTATCATCAAGGAATTACTTTATGTGATGTCGCTCTTGCTGTTGGTTACTCACCTGCTTACTTAACAAACCGAGTAGCGCGGCAGACAGGAGAAACTGTAAACTGCTGGATTGTCAAACGCCGAATGGCGGGAGCGCGTTTTTTACTCCAAAATAATAATCAGACAGTCGAGAAGATAGCGAAAGCATTGGGCTATCAGGATGTGTCTCATTTCTCCCGTCAATTTCGCCAACATCACGGTTTACCTCCCCAAGCTTGGCGCAAACAGCATCAGCTTGTATTGCAAGAACAGGTGCAACTCTGGTGAAAGTAGATTTACAAAAAAGGCAGAAGGCAGGAGGCAGGAGGCAGGAGGAAAGAAGTATTAATAAAAACTTTAGTTGTAGGTTTAGCAGCCCACTAGTACCGCAAGGCGGAATTAAAAATTAAAAATTAAAAATGAAGACAGCGTAAGGGTTTTGTTGATTGGAAATGGGTGGTTTATTTCTGCCGTGCTGTACTAGCATAAAAGATTTGTGTCGATAGCGCAGCGTTAGCAAATCATTGAGCGTAGCGGAAATTTTCCCCTGCCCTCTGCCCCCTGCATTCTTCATACAAATAGTTGCGTAAACTCATATATTAAATCCACCCTGCCCTTGCGTAACATGGCTGGATCTAATCTTTCTGTAGTATTGCAAGTCATCAAGACAACTAACCGTTGCTGCATCTGAATACCAGAGTCATCAATTACACTCTGATACAAAGTGCCATCCAGCAAACTCAGAATGTGTTCGGTTTTGTTATTGTATTGCGCCACTTCAGAAGCACGATTTTGCGCTAGATTATCAGCTTCGTTAATAACGATACAAATACGCTCTATGTAAGTCGGTGGGACAAAGTTAGCGATCGCATCATGATCTAAAATAAAGATTACATACCCCAAAGGTACAAGAATTTCTTTTGCAACTGCCTGTGTCCAAACTGTTTTACCAGTACCCGGTTTCCCATGTACAACAACCGCTAACTGGTTTTGATTCAGAATCGCTTGCTGTACAGAATCAGTAAAGTTTTGTATATCTGCGGGAAATGTCCGAATGGAAAATTGACTATGAACCTTACCTACACGACTTTGATATCCACTCAGCATCACGGCTAAGTCGTAAGTCGCTTTGTTAATCAGTGGCGCAAGATTTTTCGCCATTAAACTATATTGTCGTCGCCCGCGATCGTAGGGGTCAATTTGCAACCAAACGTCATACTTCGACCAGTAAGCATAAACAGTATTTATAACATCTAAGCGTTCCCAACTGACAAATCTATCTATAGGAAAATAAAAATCTCTTTCTGAGTAATACTGCGTAATAATGTCAGGATTACCCAACACACCTAAAACTCGCAGTACAGTAATTTCTTGCAGTCGGTTAAGAACATAATCAATGGGAATGCTACTACGACTCACAAATTGGAGAATGGGTGTTTCTGTACTCAAAACATCTTTGTAGCGATGATCTGGTGATTGAGGATCTGGCGTGATGTAATTCCAAAACTTTTCAACTTCGTAGCGGGTATTATCAGATACAATATTTAATAAATTAGCCCACCAAGCATAATTATTTCGTCCCAAAATATCAGCAACATTACTTGCTAAATTCAAACTTTTTTGAGTTAACTCGCGGGAGTCACTGTGCAATAGTTGCCATAAAAACCCCCAGTCTAATTCTCGGTTAAACGGTCGCCAACCGCTAGCAAGCAAGCTTTGTCGGGTATTATTTGTAGGAGTGCCTTCATTGCTTCTAAAATAGTCAAAATCCATATTTATTAGTTATGCAGCGTTAATCGAATTATTTGGTATTAAGTAGGAGATTTTGAAAAATTTTTCTCGTAATATTAACTAATTGCGTACAAATAGTAATTTTATTTTCACCGTGCTGTATTGGCTAGGAAGTTTTTTTAATTTAACTCATCCTGCCTGTATTATACTGTACTACATCAAGATTACCTATGTCAACTTTTTTGACAAAGCAACTGGTAAATGGGGGGCTTACTTTTAGCTATTGATATATCTATGCTACTTATCCATCTCTAGATGACAACTAATACCATGTCCGTGGAATTGCCCTCAAGATAAAGCACTTAACCCCATTTTTAGCTGATGCCAAAGTTTCTCTCCCTAATCTTGGCTCATAATAAGCGGTTATAACCGTATTTTCAGGGCTAGAACTGCTATTCATAAAGCCAGTTGCGTAAGTCCTGATAGTATCAGTCTGAGTAATTACAAATTTTTACCATTCTTTCTGAAAATAGTTGTGGTTTTAGCGATCGCAGCCTGTAACAACAACCCACCGATGGGAACTCACAAGTCAACGCTTGCACGAACGCCTATAGAAACAAAAACCGTTAGCAATACTTTAGGTAAAGTTGAAGTTCCCCTAAAACCGCAGCGAGTTATTGTGCTAGAAGAAAATGTGGTTCTCGATTCTGTAGTGGCGCTGGGTATAAAGCCAGTTGGTGTAGTGTATTGTGGGGGCTGTGAGGAAAAGTTTCGAGGTATACGCAGCGAATTACTTGCTGGCGTTCCAGTTTTGGGCAGTATTGGGAGTCTACCTTCCCTAGAGAAAATTCTTGCTTTAAAACCCGATTTAATTCTGGGGTTAACAAACCTCAAGAGTTCTTATTTATTACGTGAAAAAATTCCCTTCAACTATTGCGATCTGCCATTCGCGCAGCGTCTCTAAGAGTTGGGATGGGATTCCCGCCGATTTTCATTGAACTTTCTGAAATTTCATGGCTTTAAACCCTTGCTGTATCATCTGATTCACGCCCCTTCAAATCAATATACTCACAACATATAAAAATAAAATAATACAAATGACTATTGTTACTAAAAATAAAAAATTATTATTGAAAATTTTCCCTAAAACAGTAGGTTTCCTTTTTTTAATTTTCTTCTTCTTGTTTTTCTCCCCTACTATGCCTTGTCTCAAACGATTGTTGGGTTCATCTCGTCTGGATATTAAATATTTTGAGATTCCCTCTTTCTCTTGACTTGCACGTTCAATACCTCTAGGAATTATAGGCAAAGAAAGATTTATTTTATTCTGATATTGACCGTAACCCTGAGAATTCTTATTTGGTCTTTGCGCTACATTACTACGCTCCATTAACTGAATAACTTGTTGCAAATATGCGTTCTTTGGAAATTCAAACCACTCCCTATAAACATTAAATGACTTACAAGCTTGATGAATTTCTTTCTCTACTTTGTAAACGTCAGCAACAAACACATAATGAATGAGTTTCAATGGGTAGGGACTTTGACGGCTATTCAGTTCTTTTAATCTATCCTCTGGTGTCCGTGGTGCTACAGTTAGCCCTATTTTGTATCTATATGTACCTACACTATGAATTAAATAAATGTACCCTGGTTTCATTCTTGTATTCAAAAAACTAATTATCCGAAAAATGGGTTTAAAACCCCGTGCTTCCAGCACGGCTTTAAAGTAATGAGTAAGGAGTAATGAGTAATGAGTGGATGAAAAACGGGTATTGACTCATTACTTATTACTTATTACTCATTACTCCAGAATCACAGTGTGTTCACGGTGGTGAGGATGTCAAACTTCCAGGTCTTCATAACAAAGTCATTGGCGAAACGTTTGTTGATTTAATTAATGAAGCTTTTAGGAATTACGCTCAATGCTTCCAGACGCTTGACTCCTTCACTTACGATATAGTTAATTATCTCATACCATTTCCACAAATATTTGCAATACATGAATCGGCTGTAGAAGTATAGAGATTTAACGCCTATCTTGCTGCATTCCACTCTTATTCAGGCTAGTCAATATTTAAATGTGTTTGTCCTGGATCTGTATAGGAATCAACAAAGAAGTGCTATTTTTATTAAAAACATGAAATAATATCCCCTTTAGAATATTTCTAAAGGGGATTTTTAAACAACAACAAAAACTATGAAAAAAGAACTCTGCAATCAATATTGATAGGCAATAAATTATTGCAGTTGTAGGTCTTTTTATCTATATACATAGCGAGCTGGTATCCACTGGCGACCACGATTTCGTTGTACCCAACGTCCAGGAACCAATATCCTCCTTCTCGCTTGAGCAGGAGTATAAACCCTAACTGGCGCTGGTCTTTTGATTATTCTAACTGGTACTGGTCGCCTAACTGGCCGTCTGATCTGGGCATCGGCTTGGGAAGGAATAAAGGTAACAGCAATTGGTAAAATCAGCGCTAAACTAGCAAGTATTCTTTTAATACTCATTCGCAAACTTTCCTTCTATGATGTAGACATCAAAGTGATTAATATCTCGCGAAATATTAATCGCTTTGACAAATAAATGATAAAACTGAAGGGATATATACACTAGTGAAAAAGGTAATTAGTTAAACCGTGACTAATGTCATATAGGAATCCGCTTTGATTTCTGAACTAATTTGCGTAGACAGGCAATAGGCAATAGGCAATAGGCAAGAAGGCTTCTTAGTTGTACTGAGTTTTTTTAGAAATCAAATATCAATCCTATAGTTCCCGAATCAGATATGCAGAAAGCCCAACAACCCCTCTTCTCTGCGGTCTTAATGATAAGTCTTTAACCAGGCACGATATTACAGTGATTGCAACTCAACTTTGCAACCTGAAAAAAAGGGACGGGCAAAATACCCATCCCAGAAAATTCACTTTTATTCAATTGATAGCAAAACTTTTATTGCACTGCGGTGGGGAAAGCACCAGGTTGCACAGCTACATTAATATTCTGCCCATTGCGACGTAATTCCATACGTAAATCGCCCCCGACTTGGCTGTTTTCTACTGCTTTTTGGACACTACTGGCATCTGTGACTGCTTGTCCACCAAGCTTTTGGATTACATCACCAGCACGTATTCCTGCTTTAGCGGCTGGCGAATTTGGCACAACTTTCACAACTAATACACCTTTATCTTCACTCACATTCAAACCGCTGTTGGGATCTGAGTTGATATTTTGTTTTAGTTGAGGCGTTAACCCCATCATCTGAATTCCCAGATAAGGATGTTCTACTTTGCCTGTAGCTATAAGTTGATTAGAAATGCGTTGTACTGTGTTGATGGGAATAGCAAAGCCTAATCCTTGTGCCCCTTGGATTATAGCTGTATTCATGGCAATTACCTCGCCACGAGAATTTAGCAGGGGGCCGCCGGAGTTACCAGGATTAATCGCTGCATCAGTTTGAATATACTCTACTCGCTTATCCGCAGCACCGATTAGATTACTACTGCGTCCAGTAGCACTGATGATTCCGGTAGTTACTGTATTATCTAGTCCAAGGGGGTTGCCGATCGCGATCGCCCATTCTCCTGGTTGCAATTGATCTGAGTTCCCTAAAGCTACTGAAGGTAGATTCTCTGCCTGAATCTTGACAACAGCGACATCGGTTAATTCATCTTTTCCTAACACCTTACCTTCCAAGGTGCGCCCGTCTTTGAGTGTCACTGTCACTGTATCAGCACCATCTATGACATGGGCGTTAGTGAGAATCCGACCATCGGAACTGATGAGAAAACCTGAACCAGTACCCCGTTGTACCCTTTCTCCTGATTGTGGCAGTTGGGAACCAAAAAAGCGGCGAAAAAACGGATCGTTGAATTCATCTGGTATCCGGCTTCTTACAGTTCGGGAAGAGTTAATCCGCACTACTGCTGGCCCGACCTTCTGCACCACCTGTGTCACAAAATTAGGATCTGTGGCGGCTGGTAATGGAGGAGCGGCATTGACTCGACTAACTGCCAAGTTAGATGCACTCTCAGACATCTGCCGAGAATTTCCAGCCATATAGCCACCGGCTAATGTCATACCTGATCCCAGCAGCACCAGCGATAGAGAGGCGGCAGCCTTTTTCCAGGGCGCTCGATTTTGGTATTTGGTGTCAACAGTGTTTGATAAAATGCTATTTGATGGGTGTTCTCCATCACGAGATTGGTTTTGCATTGCTGTCTGGAAAGATATTTTAGATATATTACTAATGTAGATATTATTTATGACAGTTTTGTTGCGGAGGTATTGCGTTGTTGTGAAAGATTTGGTATTTTAACCATCGCATCCCACCTTAACTGAACTCTACCTATATGGAATATAGTCATTCGTAGGGGCGCACATCTGTGTACTCCGATTGCGTGTTCCATCCATGTCTGAAGGAATAAAATGGCACAGGGTAAAATCTTACTTAAGCCTGGTACTTTATGGACAAGTGTCAAAGAGCAGACGGAACATGCTTTGCAATGTGGAGCGTTGCTGTCAATACCAACGGAATTTGAGTTTGTCGAACAGGATAATGTGCGCTTTTTAGTGCGGATTTTGTCTAACTTGAATCGCAAAAAAGCAGCCGATGAAAAACAGAAAAAACAATCTGCTACGTCTGGTCAAGAGTTTAATCCTTTCTTGCCCTACGAAGAGGATTTATTTGTAGCGGATATCTCTGATACGCATGTATGTATTTTAAATAAATTCAATGTTGTTGATTATCACTTGCTAATCATCACCCGTGATTTTGAGGAACAGGAAAGTTTGCTCACCTTGGAAGATTTTACGGCTATGTGGGCATGTCTAGCTGATTTCGATGGTTTAGCATTTTACAATAGTGGCAAAACGGCAGGTGCAAGTCAGCGACACAAGCATTTACAGTTAGTTCCTCTACCACTTGCATCTTCAGGCCCGCAAATACCTATTGAACCTCTGTTGAAGGCAGCACGATTTCAGGACTCGAACGCAACTTTACCAGGGCTTCCTTTTATACACGCTTTCGCACCGCTAGATCCCGATTGGATGCGAGGGGGTCAAGCAACACTGGAAGTTTATCTCACTTTGCTAGATGCGGTGGGTTTAGATGCAAAGCAATTGGGTGCTTACAATTTGCTGGCGACACGAGAATGGATGTTGATTGTACCGCGATCGCAGGAGCATTTTCACTCCATCTCTGTAAATTCATTGGGATTCGCTGGTGCTTTGCTAGTGCGAAATGCCGCAGAAATGGAGCTTCTCAAAGCTGAAGGGCCGATGACTATCCTCAAGAATGTTGCTATATCCTAATTAAGTTGGTGCGATATCTACGACGGATTACGCCTACACAGGTAATAAAACTTGAGAATTACCCTCACTTCCACAATTCACGGTCAACGTCATGATTTGAGCATCTCGTAAACTATCGCTATTTATGACTGCACCGTTTCCAGAATTCATCGCATAGGCTGGAAAGCACGCCGCACTTAAACTTAGACGTAAGGCGTTACCTTTGGCGATTCGCGCACAAGTCGGTTGCAGTTGAATTGTTGTAGAGATGTTACTTGCCACGTCTCGACAATGTACATAACCTTGGGTCAAATTATACACACGCCCATCAGGATGTACTTCTGATAGCACCGCACACAAATCATAACTAGGTTTATCAGCAGTACATGAGACTTTTACTACCACGTCTCCTGCCAAATGTAAATTTTCTACCAAGGGTTCACTAGTGTAAGTTAAGACATCGGAACGGCAATCAATATGCGATCGCTCAAATACACCCGCAGGAATTGCTGCATGACCACCCAAAGCCGGAACTGGTCGCCAAGGGTCATGAACTAATACATCTGGGGCATGGGGCATGGGGCATGGGGCATTGGAAAGAGTTCCTGAGTCTTCGCGGATGCTGGCTAGTCCGGTAGTTGACAAGAAATAGTATTTATGATTTTCTGTAAGGAAATTGGGGAAACTACGCCAAATATTACTTCCCATCTCAAATAGGCAAACAGGCGATTCCTGAAGCAATCCTGTATCTACACCTTTGAGAAACTGATCGAACCAGCGGACTTGCATCCTATCTACAGGACTCGCCGCTTTGGTACCAAAATCAATTTCACCAACTTTACGACCCCAAGGCAAATGCGCCCAAGGCCCGACTAACAAATGTTGGGGTGTATTGTTACGAACTGCCATATCTTTATATAAATGCAAAGTACCCCGCAGGTAGGTGTCAAACCATCCTCCAATGTGGAACATGGGCAAATCAACAGATTGCAAGTGGTGTTTAGGCGAAAGTTTTTCCCAGTATGCATCTGGTTGGGAATGTGCCAGCCACTCATGATAAAAAGAATCAGGGGCAAGTTGCTGGAGAATTTCTGGATTAGTCAAAGGCAGATTCCGAGAAGCGGCAAATAAGGCTTGATAGGCTGCTGTATCTCCTCGCAAACGGGCGCTTTCTGTAGCTAATTGAATTGCCCAAGCGAGATTAGTTTGTAAACAGAATGCACCTCCTTCATAAGCCCAATCTGTGTACAAATCATAGCCAATCATGGCAGGGCAAATCGTTGTGAGGGCGCTAGGCTGATTAACTGCGGCATATAGCTGAGTCATTCCTTGATAGGAAAAGCCATACATGCCAACTTTGCCATTGCTAGAAGGTAGATTTGCTACCCAATTTACCGCATCTTCGCCATCTGTAATTTCGTGAGTAAATAGCTGAAATTCGCCTTCAGAAGTGCCGCGTCCTCGGACATCTTGAATTACTACAATGTAGCCGTAGGCAGCATACCAATTAGGATGGGCATAGACAACAGTGGATGCGATCGCTCGTCCGTAGGGTTGTCGCATCAATAATACGGGAAATTCCCCATCAGCATCGGGACGATAGATGTCTGCATCCAAGCGGACTCCATCACGAGTGTGCATGGAGGCGGTTTGTTTGGGAAGGACTTTGAGCATGGATAAGATTAGGGAAATTTCAAAAACAGGTAAACTATACAGCGATCACAATACTGCTCGGTTAAGGGGAAAAGGAGTGGAAGGCTTGATATTTTAACCTTTTCCCACTCCCCCAAAACCAGACAAGTATTGACAGCGATCGCAGTTACTTGGGCTGCGATAATTTACCATTGCTCCTTACTTCCTGCACAATATCCTCTAGTTGACGACTGTTAATTTTCTCTCTAGGTCAAATAAGAAGCCGTGGATATACTCTTCAGTCCATTCTGCACCATAGAAGCGTTTAAACATCCCTCGTGCTGGGTCTTTTTCAGCCCGATATCGTAGGTATCGCAGTTGGGCTTGCTCAATGGCTGCTAAATTTTGGGAATCTGTTACAACTTCTGCTTGTTCTACAAAATCCAGATAAGCTTTCAAATAGTCTTTAAAAGCGGCAAACACCTGAGTTTCTACTACAGCCGTTTCTTGGGGACGAGTCCACAGAAAAGCGGGAGAGAAAAAGGGCTGTGCTTCTTCTGGAAAATCTCCTCCCCAAGATAGATGCTGTTGATGGGAGTGGAAAATGGGCAGAATTGGTTCAGTATATTTTGCTTGATACGCTGGATCGTCTCGAAATAGGGGCTGCATATCCAAAGCAATTAGATGTCCTCCGGGCAATGTCACCAAATCTGCCCCAAAAAAGGGTAAATCGTAGTTGAGACGGGGAAAAATCACAAAATTCAGCACTTGCAGCGAATTGCCACCCTGTACGTGAGCTGCGCGAATTTGCCGCAATTTTGAAGTTTGAAAGGCATAACTGGTGGTGACAACCTCTTCCTGATTCTTTCCCTTGCCCACAACAGCACTCTTGGACTCAAACCCAGTGGGGATAGGATAGGGCTGTAAATCCAAGCGCGATCGCATATAGGCGATCGCATAATCGAGAAATGGTTGATAAAGCGTCACGTTGCTTCGCTCCGAATTCAAAATTAATAATCCCCAATGCCCAATGCCAATTATCTTTTGCTAGCGCCAACTGCTAGGGGAACAGCATCTTCAAATAAGAATTCATGGAGAAAGCGCTCTGCCCATTCATGTCCAAAGTAGCTGCTAAACAAACCAGATGCGGGATCGCGGTCTGCACTATATTGGTCATAATCTTTTTGAGCTTTGACAATCCGCTGGATATCTTCAGGATCTTGGAGCGGTTTGGCATCTGCTAACATTTGCCAATACAGGTTTAAATAATCCTGAAAAGCTTCAAAGACTCGCGTTGCTACTGTTTCAGGGTCGGTTTTGGCAAACAGTAGGTATTTAGAAAAATACTGATTAGCATCGTAAAACTTCATTTCTAAGTTTTGCGCTAAATCCGGGTATTTATCGTGGAGAGATTTCAGCGGAACTATATATTTTTTTTGATAATCTTCATCCTGAAATAAAGGCTGAAAATCAAGCACAATCAGGTTTTTGACTTTACCAAAGGATAAAAAATCAATCCCTAACAGAGGTAGATCGTAGTGATGACTAGGATAAACCACGCTGTTAAAAATTTGGGCACTCTCCCCGGCATCAATGTAGGTATAGCGAATTTTCCGCAACTCTTGACATTGGTGACACCAACTGCGAATAGTTGCTGGGTTTCTGCCGCGATCGCTAACTTTGAATTCCAAACCAGGGGGAATGACCCTACTTTGTAAATCAAACCGCTGAAATAGCTCTTTTTCTAAAAATTCCAGGAAAGGCTTATACATGGAGCATGATTTGTTAACCCTTGCATGAAAATAAGTTATGGCAATCATGCACGTCTCATTTATGAGAAACAAAGCAACATTCCTTAATGGGGCATTAGTCATTAGTCATTTGTCATTGGTCATTTGTCATTTGTCATTGGTCATTTGTCATTTGTCATTGGTCATTGGGTATTGTAGATTACTCTTTCCATTCCCCATTCCCCCTTCCCCATTCCCCCTTCCCCATTCCCCCTTCCCCATTCCCCCTTCCCCATTCCCCATTCCCCATTCCCCACTCCCCATTCCCCATTCCCCCTTCCCCATTCCCCACTTCCCACTCCCCACTCCCCACTCCCACTAACGCCTAGCATGATTGTGACTGATCATTTGCTCCAGCAATTCTTGGGAAACACAGCGACGCTCAGAACAATAAGTCATCAAGTTGACTCCGTTCATCATTCGCACGGTACTGACTCTGACACGAAAATCATCCGTAACAAACCAACAACGTTCCTGACCTTGATTATTGTCATAGTCAGTATCAATCGTCAGCACTCCATCATCGGCAAATCGATACCGACTCACAACCGGAATGCTCTCAACATAACCTTGGTTGCGGATCAGTTTTCCAGAACGTCTCGTTTCGTCGGGAACATCAACCAAAATGGCAGCATTATCAGTATTCGGTAGCCTGGTATCTAGATTCGCTTGCCATGCAAAGCTTGCACCGCTTGTTGCTTTAGTAGGATCTATCCCTTGGGCTGTACAAACTTCTTGGACTTTTGGATCATCCTTTTCCATGACTTTAATGATCAAATTCGACTCTCCCGACTCATCCGCTGCCGAGTCAAAATGATGAACTGAGCGTTCCGTAAACCATGTTCCCTCACTCTTGCGGAAGAAGTCGAGCATTGTCAAGGGCGGTATTAAATGCATCTGTTTTGAAACCTCGTTTTATCAAACTTTTGGCGTTATTGAATACTGAGTTATGAGATGAAGTCCCCATTTCGCTAAAGTGTAGGATAACTCCAAAAGTTATATTTTAATCAGCTGATGACAAATACTGAAATTCAACTTATTACTAGCGATCGCCCCAGTCCAACTCCAGAAATCTTAACAGCCCTGAAAAAAGGAATCCCTGTGGATGGGGTTGATTTGTACCAATTCAATCTAAGGGAAGTCGATTTACGACAAGCTAACTTGAGCAAAGCCAAGCTATTAGGAGCCGACCTCAGTGAGTTGGTCTTGAGTAATGCTGATTTAAGTGGGGCTGATTTGCGAGGCGCGAATCTGCGAGGAGCCGATTTAAGTGGGGCGAATTTGCAGGGAGCCTATTTAAACCGTGCTAACCTCCAACAAGCAAATCTCAGTGGTGCAAATTTGGAGGGAGCTAAACTCCAAGTAGCACGTTATGATTCACAAACTAAATGGCCCCAAGAATATAACTACAAAGCTTCGGGAGCGGTAGGGCCGGGTGCTAATCTCAATGGTGCTTTTCTGAATACAGCTTCTTTACGAAATGCAGATTTACAAGGCGCGAATCTGCGTGGAGCCTACTTGAGTGGCGCTGATTTGACTGGAGCCAATTTGCAAGGTGCGGCTTTGAGCGGCGCTGACCTGACAAAAGCTTATTTGACAGGGGCTTGTTTGCGGAATGCTCGGTTGACTGGAGCCGATTTGCGGGATACAGACCTGCGAGCAGCTGACTTCAGTGATGCAGAGATGGAGCATCTTCAAAGTATTGCTGGGGCAGATTTTACTCTTGCTCAAGGACTCACAGAAGCAACTAAAGCTATGCTTTCCAGCCGTCCATATTCAGAACTTGACGTTTGGAACGCCTATACCCGCACAACAACTCGTGAGAGTTTGAGTGCTTGATAAATACAGTGCTGAGTTGCGAGTTCAGAGTCATGAATTGGATAAAAAAGAAGAAGGGGCACTCAGCACTCTTCATAAAGGTTTCCAGTTCTTTTTCAGGAGTGCTAAAAATGTCGCGTATCCTTCGGAAAAACCTGGTGGATCTGGTAGAAAATATTGGGGAAATTCTTTATACGATCGCCAAGG
This sequence comes from Nostoc sp. UIC 10890, assembly GCF_054786515.1. Lineage (NCBI taxonomy): Bacteria > Bacillati > Cyanobacteriota > Cyanophyceae > Nostocales > Nostocaceae > Nostoc > Nostoc sp. UIC 10890. Next base: position 6,002,629 of record NZ_JBSGKF010000001.1, on the reverse strand, counting down.
TTCTGAAGCATTATGCCGCAAATGTAAGGCACATTCTGAGGAACCTGGTAGTCGCCAAGTCATTTGACCAGTTGGTGTATCAGTCACAAATGCCTCCTCATCTTGAAAAAGTTGATCTTTTCTTCCAGATTTTGGCAGATTAACCGGATATTTTTGTCAGATTTAAGGTAAAATAATATATTAACTATTTTTCTGATAATTTTTATCACAATATTGTGAACAAAGTCACACTGCTAAGTAATCAGACAGAAATAATTACACAAGTTTTTTCCCGTAACCTCTAACCTGTTCCCTATCTCCACCAATGAATTTAATTGTGTCCGACTACTTATTGTGGCAACAAGTCTTCTAAAGCCGCTCCGACGACTCGGTGATCCTCATCCTGTCTGAGTTGGTTCAGGGCTGCTTTGGCTTCCGGCTCATCAAATCGTTTGAGGGCATAGCTAACTCGCACCCGCATCCGCCAAGATTCATCATTCACCAATGTTAGTATTTGGGATAATGCCGCAGCATTTTGGCTAGAATCAGCTAGTAAGCCGAGTCCATCAACAGAGGATTCCTGAACTGTGAAATCTTCATCTTTTAAACCCTGAACGCAGATATCAAATAGTTCTTCAGGACAATCCATTTCAGCGATCGCAGCCAAAATGCTCCGCCGCACTAACCAATGGTCATCCTGATAAAATGCCAGAACTAGATGAGAAACTGCGACTCTACCAAATAGCGATAAAGAATTTGCCGCCTCAGCCCGCACGTTTGGGGTATCGTCAAATTTCATAATTTGCATCAAAGCCGCAAAAGATTCCGCTGATTGTTGATTACCCAAACCCCTGGCGACAAAAGAACGCACTAAAAATTCTGAGTCATGAAGTTTACTTGTGAGCAGAGGAACTGCAACTTCTGATTCATAATCATCGAGGGCTGCGATCGCCTTCAAACGATAGTGAAAATCTGGGTTCTTCAGTTCAGTTTGGATTTTATGGATTTCCATAGGTGCATTTGGTAAAGCTATTCTTACTTTATTTTACAGATGTAAAAAAATGGCGATCGCATGATCAGAAGATTGAATCAAGGGCATTGGGAATACATAAGACCTCTTGCAAAAGTGCTTTTTGCAAGAGGTGGGAAAAGGGAAAAGGTTAAAGGGGAAGGGGAAAATACAAAACCTTTCCCCCTTTCCCCTTCACCTTTTCCCGACTTCTGCAAGAAGTCTATAGGTTATTCTCGTTGTTCCCTGTCTGCCCAATGCCCAATGCCCTATCCCCTAAACTAATGACTCAATTAAGCGAAACCGTCAAAGAATTAATAGCCAAAGCTAGAATTGTCAGCTTTACTGAGTGGGAACAGTCCCATCCCAAACCAGCGATCGCCATATTCCAAGCTGCGGATGATGCTTTTCGTTACCTGGACGATGAAGATTTATCGCAGATTAAAACCTTGTCACCCGATAATTCTGAGTTGATTCCTGTTGCTCAATTGTTACGCGATCGCGCAGCCGAAATCGTTGATGAAGCAAGAGTTCAGGTTTTAGCAACTTATCCTGAAATTATCCAGCCTGGAGGCGGTCTCTATCCACCTGAACGCGCCCAAGCTTGCTGGCGAGACTTTTGGCATTTTCTCCGCTGTATTACATACAGCATTGCAGGTGGCCACACTCAGTATACAAATCCCACCGGACTGCACTATATGAACTTGCTTTATCAGGAATTACAAGTTCCATTGGATGCAATGCTTTTAGGCTTAAAAAGCATCAAGGCTGCTAGTTTGCAACGCTGCCAAGCCAATCAGCAGCAAACTCTTGCTCCCTATTTTGATCATTTAATCAGCCAACTGGCTACTTTCCAAATTCGATAAGTTAAGTGGGCGTGAATAATTAAAGGTTTGTAGTCAGAGCTTCATCTCTTACTAGGAGACAATTTTAATTAATTTTACATTGCGTAATATAGTTTTATTTATTCTTGCCCACTTATTGAGATTAACTTCTCCCTTCGCGTAGCATCTCGTAGTGAAGGGGAGACGCCAAGGGTACTCAGCACGATTAATACTTTTGCTCAAGAGGACGGTAAAATACCATCACTTGTATCCCAATCGCAAATCAAATGCTAAAAAAAAGCTAAATTTTCTTTAAAAGTATCATATAGCTTCACAAATTTTAATAAATATGGTTTCGGCATCGTATCACAATATGTAAAAGCAAACGGTGCAAAAACTTAAAATCATCAAGACTAATAAGGATTTAAAGTCTCTATGTCCTCTCCTTTGTCACAATGATGTAAAGTTTTTTAACATCTGCTGAATATCCTTCTCATAAAATTTAGTTGTTAACTGGGAGATAGTTTGAATGGCTTTTGGACCAGCATCACGATTAGGGGTCGCACTGTTTGAAGACACCGATCCCATTGATCTGTGGCCAAGTCGCTCTAATGAGGAAGCTGAAACCGTAATTAGATCAGTCTACAAGCAAGTTCTAGGCAATGCTTATGTAATGGAGAGTGAGCGGCTTTCCGTTCCTGAATCCCAACTCAAACGGGGTAACATTAGCGTTCGTGAGTTTGTACGTCAAGTTGGGAAGTCGGAACTTTACCGTTCACGCTTTTTTGATAGCGCACCCCGCTATCGAGCGATCGAATTAAATTTCAGGCATTTCCTTGGTCGTGCGCCATTGGATCTAGAAGAAACGCGTACACACAGCACTATTCTGGATACAAAGGGCTTTGAAGCTGAAATTGATTCCTATCTAGACAGCGACGAATACCAAGAAACCTTCGGGGAAAACATTGTGCCTTATATTCGGGGCTACAAAACCGAAGCTATCCAGAGTTTGGTTCAGTTTACTCACTTGTTCCAACTGGTACGTGGTTCTTCTAGCAGCAGCTTGAAAGGTGACTTAGCTGGCAAACAACCAAAATTGAACAGTTTGCTAATTCAAAGCACGCCTACCCCCGTAATTTCACCAGCTAGCAAGGGTGCTGCATTCCGCAACCCAACATCTACTGCTCGCACTCGTCAAGGTGTGGGATCTGGTGACAACGGTAAGGTCTACCGGGTTGAAGTCACTGGCTACAAGGCAAATGTGGTAAATAACATTTCCAAGTTTCGCCGCAGTAACCAGGTCTTTTTCGTGCCATACAATCAGCTTTCACAAGAGTATCAGCGGATTCACAAGCAGGGCGGTGTGATCGCCAGTGTTACTCCTGTCAACTAGAGAATAGAAATTGGGGATTAGAGCTTAGGGATTATTTGAAAAGTGTTTCGCTATGACTTTAGGTACTTTTCAAACATTCTCTTAGGGATTGGGAAATAATTTCCACCATACTCAATCTCCAGTCTTTAATCCCCAGTGTTGATAGTTACTATGACTTACGCAAAACTTACGTGCTCTGGGGCAATACCCTGCAAAAAGCCGTTTTACGTCTATATGAATTGCCCCTACCTGACAATTAGTAAGGGTTTTGGCTATTGTTTGCGTAAGTCCTGATTCATTAACAGTTAGCTCAAGCGATCGCTGATCTGGGGTTTGATCGGTTCTGCTGTCAGTTGTCATATACGAAGATATTTAACACACTTTCACAAACTAAAGTTTTACAAAAGCTGGTCAGTAGCAAAAATAACTGACAACTGATAGGAAATTCTACCTTTATCAGGGGTAGGATGCTCAGAAATTTCATTTAATGCAAGTTTTTAAGGAGATACTTCAATGTCACTTTGGGCTATTGATTCACCGAGAGTTGAACTGCGTCCGAACACCAGCGAAAGTGAATTACAAACACTGATTCGGGCAGTTTACAAACAGGTTTTGGGCAATGCTCACTTGTTGGAAAGTGAGCGACTAGCCACTGCTGAATCGCAATTGCGCGATCGCAAAATCAACGTCCGCGAATTCGTCAACACCGTTGCGAAATCAGAACTTTATCAATCCCTGTTTTTCAACTCTTCTTCCCAATATCGGTTTATTGAACTGAACTTCAAACATCTGCTAGGACGTCCTCCTGCTGATCAGGCTGAAATTGCCGAACACGTCCGCATCTATAACGAACAAGGCTATGATGCTGAGATCGAATCCTATATCGATAGCTACGAATATCAGCAGAATTTTGGCGAGAATATCGTTCCTTATGTTCGCAGCACAAGCTCCCAAATCGGAATTAAGAATGTTACCTTTAACCGCACCTTTACCTTACTCAGAGGGGTAGCTAGCAGCGATCGCGATCGCAAAGCCAAACTGATCAGCGATGTTGGTTCCAACTTACCCACATCCATCAAGGCTCCTGCGGCTGGTTCTAGTGTAAGCAGTACCGACAAACGCTTCTTGATTAAGGCAGTCAAAGGTTCAGCCAATCTCCGTACTCGTTTGGGCAACCTCGAATATGTAGTTAACTACAACCAACTGTCTGGACAAGTGCAAAACATTCATCGGACAGGCGGCAAAATCATCAGTATCACTGAAGTTGCTTAACTAGGTGAGTTAGGAGTGGGGAATGGGGAATGGGGAATGGGGAATGGGAAAGGGAAAAGAAAAAACCTTTACCCCTTAACCTTTAACCTTTTCCCCAAACCAGATTCCGAGTTAAAAGTGATTAACCGAGAAGTATTGGCACTGTTGGCTAGTATATAGACTAGGAGAATAACTTTTTAGCCAAGATATATCTTGGATTTTAAGCTACTTTTTAAGATTGCTTTTCTAATGGAAATTACTGAATTCTTTGAACTTTCAATTGGACGATGGCGATCGCAGCGTAGCGGTCATCATTTAGCATTCGCCCACTTTGAACAAGTCCTGTCTGACATTGACATTGAATCTCTATCCACCGATGATCCGGCAGTGTTAGCAATTTGTCAATTGTATGACACAGACCCCACCAGTATCACCCACCCCTTTCGGATGACTTGGAAAGGTGAGTCAGACTGGGACGATAAGCCCATTTCTGGTAGTACTGTGCTGGTGCCAATTCCTGATGCCGCAAATTCTTCTATAGGAAAACTTCTGCGGGATAAGGGATACGCTGAAACAATCCCAGCAGTGGCTAAATATCATCTGAGTGACGATGGGATTTTTACCCTGCTGACAGAGTATGAACTCGCTGCTGCTGAAGAAAAAATTTGGTTTGCTACCCCAAATCTGCGATTTCGGGTAGCGACAATTAAAACCAGTGATGGTAAAGGCGTGACAACAGCTTCCTTTTCTTCAGAAATTCGTTCTTTGTCAAATTCAACCAGTTAGCAAATATCAGGTTAAAACATAAAAGGAATCATCTAGTTTTGTCACTCTGAGGTTGAATATGACGATAGCGCCCAGTGAATCTAGCACCAACGCTAGCGATTTGCTCACCTTAGCCTGTTGGATGGCGGGAGATTTTAGCAACTACAAGCAATCTTTTGCAAATCCCCAACTTTACGCCCACATTCACATTTTTTTTCGTCCTTTACCGATTGAGTTTTTTTCTGCTATCGGTTTTTATTCTGAACAAGCGTATGACCACGATTTATGGACACCCTATCGTCAGGGAGTACATAAACTAGTCGATTTGGGCGATCGCATTTATATCGAAAATTACAGCTTGAAAGATCAGATGCTTTATGCAGGTGCGGCTCGTGAATTAGATATCCTCAAAACCATCACCCCAGAGAGCATTGAACGGCGTTATAACTGTTCAATGGTTTTTCAACGAGAAGGTGAAATATTTCGAGGCAGTGTGGAACCAGGCAATCAATGTTTGATTAAGCGCAATGGATGCCAGACATATCTTGTCAGCGAAGTAGAAATGACCGAGCGTACTTGGATAAGTCTAGATAAAGGTATGGATATTGAAACCCACAAGCAAATATGGGGATCAACTGCTGGCCCATTGCGGTTTGAAAAACGAGAAAGTTTTGCTGATGAATTAAGTGCGGTGAGCGCATTATGTTGATTCAGCTTGAATCTGTTAAAGCTAAAATGTTACCTCCACAGGCTGAAAAAAAGATGCGCTGCTGGATTCGCAGCCGCCACTTGATTTGTTCGGGTAACTTTTTTATATTCGAGACATTAGAATATACAACGATTGAAAGATTCTCTCAATGTGTTGCTTCTTTAGGAGGAACAGTAATATCCGTTGACTCCGTTAATAAAATTTGGATGGGCGCTCATCGCCAAGTTATTTTATATCAGGCAAAAGCTAGTTTACATACACCTCATCATACTTTGAAACAATACTGGATAAAATACGGTGGTTTCTACACTAGATTTGATGAGCGGGTTTAAGGGTTACTATTCTGCGGAAATTATTCTGACAGGCGTCTATACTCCAATTCAAAATTAAGTTTTGAATTTTAAATACTCCCCAAGGGGGTTGACGGCTAATTGTTAATGTCTAGTTGCTAATTTTTTTATCATGATTAGCTATTAGTTATTAACAGTTAGCCGTCTCAGTTTGTTAGAAAATGTAACTAAAAAAATCCCCAAAACTTGATAACTTAATATCAATAACTAGTAATTAGTAAATCTTCAGTAGAGTGTGTTACGGCTTTGCTATTTAGTATTGCCAGCCTACTATAGAAATTTGGCGTTGCATATTTGCGGGATGATTTTGCTAGTTTTGTGGGATGGGCATCTTGCCACTGGTGTCAACTTAACGCGAAACCGCACGTCCGCCAGGGATTGTAAATCCCTGTCTCATAGCTAAAGTCCTCTTCAGAGGACTTCATAGCGCAAAAATTTTCAGTCTACTTCAGTAGACTTGAGCAATTAGTCAGGATTTACAATCCCTGGCGGGTGAACAACACCCAATCAGTACGCTATTTTTGGCTTAAGTTGACACCAGTGGCATCTTGCCCGTCCCTTGTATTTCAGGGCGGGCGAGACGCCCACCCTACAAGAATCATCCCTTGATTCAGCAACGCCAGAAATTTTATTTTTACTTGATAAATTAGTCAATTCTACCCACACTAACTCAATTATGCAGACCTTCATAGACGACGCAACCAGACAACGCCAATATCAAGCATTTCCCCAAACAGAACCCATCGAACTGTGGAATACTGCTTCAGTTGATGACATTGAAATTGTCATTCGGGCAGTTTATCGGCAAGTGTTGGGTAATGCCTACATTATGGAAAGTGAGCGGCTTGTCGTTCCAGAATCCCAACTCAAGCAAGGGATAATCGATGTTCGTGAGTTTGTGCGTCAAATTGCCAAATCAGAGTTGTATCGCTCCAGATTTTTTGATAACGTTTACCGCTATCGGGCAATTGAACTGAATTTCAAGCACTTACTGGGTCGCGCTCCCGATGACTACTCTGAGACGGTACTTCACAGCAACATTCTAGACGAGTCGGGTTTTGAGGCGGATATTGATTCTTATCTTGATAGTGACGAGTATCTAGATGCCTTTGGGGATAACATCGTGCCATATTACCGGGGTTATAAAACCCAAACCGGCAAAAAAATATTGGAATTTAGCAATATGCTGCAACTGTTGCGGAGTAATTCTAGCAGTGATCAGAACCTAGCAACAAATAATCAACCTCAACTAGTGCGATCGCTAATTACCAACACTCCTTACGGTAAACTGAAACCCACCGATGTTAGTGCAATACTTGCCGAAATATTCAAGCCCAGACCAGAAACGGCTGCTACTCCAGTTAATAACTTTATTGCAACTCGCACAGCAGCCGAACAAGGCTTGCGGCAAAAGATTAAAGAGCAAGAAAGCCAGATTGCAACTTTGCAACAACAACTAGCAGACTTAAGACCCTTTGCCAGCATCGGTGCAACAAAATTTAGTAATAGTTGGCAGACTTCTAGTTCCGTGACCAGCACAGGCGAATATACATCTTTGCAACAGCAAGCTGACGCCCAAGAAAAACAGATTGCAGCTTTGCAAGAGCAAGTTGCTGATTCTCGACGGTCTGCCACAATTGGGGAAGCCCGGTTGAATAAGTGGCGCAGTCGCGTTTTTAATGGCTAATTTCTCTATTGTTTAGTTCTATCGGGTGGGTTAGGCTTTTCTTAACTCACCCTATTTTAATTTCCTGATGTTTTCCAAGTCAGTTTGAAACAATAAATAGTCAAGAAGTGTCTTAATTATTGTTTGAATAAGCTTGCAATGTATGAAAAAAGCTATCGTTTATCGATACCCTACTTATGGACTAATTGGGTTAATATCCTTAACAACTATATTAATAAGCACAGCAACATCTGCCCTAACACAGTTAGCAGGCGATTCCCCAATTGGGCAAACTCCTATTTCTGCTTCTAACTTAATCTGGCCAACTCAAGGGTTTATTTCTCAAGGCTTCCGCAAATATCAACATGAAGGAATTGATATTGCAGGTGCATCTGGAACTCCTATTGTTGCTGCTGCATCCGGTACAGTTGTCAAAGCAGGTTGGGATAATTGGGGATTAGGCAATGCCATAACTATAAAACATCTCGACGGCAGCATTACTGTTTATGGACACAATCGCCGTTTATTAGTGAGTAAGGGTCAACAGGTCATTCAAGGTCAAATTATTGCCGAGATGGGATCTACAGGCAATAGTACAGCACCTCATCTACACTTTGAAGTTTATCCAAATAGTCGAATAGCAGTTGACCCCCTGCGTCTGTTGACATCCTTAACTGCAAGCGTTAATTCCGGTTCTCAAGTTCAGCAAGTGGATAACCCGAACCGCCCAGTTTCGCCACCTCCAGTAGCAATTCAAGTTTCACCTTCACAGCCAATTCCCATAGATTTTGCACCTATAAGCACTGATACTAAATGTAATGGAATTACTGTTATTGAAGGTGAGACTGCAAGCATTCGTGTAAAAGTCTGTGAAGAAAATGGTCAGTTATTTTATATTGGGCAGTTAAAGCAAGACCTAAGTCAGCCTATAAAGATCACAGCTTTGAATATTGGTAAAAACAGATATCGAGCAAATAATGGCAGTTTTTCTTATTTAATCACTCCTGAAAAAGTGGAAGTTTGGCGAAATGGCAGTCAGATTCGTTCTGACCGTTTTTTTACCGGAAACACACGGAAGGCGGATAGCCTCGAAGTAAATCCCTCAAAATCCCAAAAATTTTGAGGGATTTACGTCTTTCAAGTGGGGGTGGAATAGGAAGTCTCTTTATGGAGAATTTTAGCGATCGCCTAAACTAAAAGCAAGCATCTTTTATCCACATAATATCTATGGTTCAGTCTTCTAATCAACGCCTAACCCTAGAAGAATTTCTCGCACTTCCCGAAGAAGATATTACATACGAGTTTGTTAACGGTGAAGCTGTACCCAAGTATAAAGACAATGAAATGTCACCAAAATTTTTTCATAGCTCGACTACTGGTGCTTTATTTATACTATTGTCTGCATGGGCACAAGCAAAGGGTCGGGTTGTGATTGAATGGGCAATTAAACTAACACGAAATCAACAAGATTGGATGCCTGTAGCCGATCTGACCTATATTTCTCATAACCGTCTTCCTGCTGATTGGCTATTAGACGAAGCTTGTCCTATCGCACCTGAATTAGTCATCGAAATCATTTCACCTGGTCAAACTTTTGGTGAAATTGCAGAAAAAGCTACTGATTATCTGAAAGCTGATGTTTCTCGTGTTTGGGTGGTTGATACAAAAGCTAGAACTGTAACTGTATTTGCGCCATCTTCCTTGCCGATTACTTATCGATCTCATCAAATAATTACTGATGATTTGCTACCAGAATTGGAAATTACCCCTCACGCAATCTTTCAACAAGCTGGATTAAATCCCTAAAGTTTCATCAGAAATCAACAGTTTTTAGCGATCGCTATTTTATGGCATCCAATGAATTGAATCTTCTGAACACCATCCTGTTTGAAGATGAAGCAGATAACAAATAGTTAACCTCAGCTTATAAATTACTTAGCGCAAGGTCAAATTCTTCAACCAAGCTCATGGCTAGGTCAATTAAACTGACTTTTCACCGATGCATCAAAGGTACAGGTCGATGCATCAAAGGTGCAGGTCGATGCATCAAAGGTGCAGGTCGATGCATCAAAGGTGCAGGTCGATGCATCAAAGGTGCAGGTTAAAATACTTGTGTGTACACCGTAGCTTCTGCGAGGAGAGGGAAAATTTTATCCTTACAATGCCAAACAATTAATCCCACCAAAACAACAAGTCGTCACTTGAACGGAGACTCTCAGCTAACTGCTCCACCGAACCACAGCCTTGGTCCAATACTTGTCAGTTAAAGGGAAAAGGGTAAGGGGAAAGAAAAAACCTTTACCCTTTACCCTTTAACCTTTTCCCAAAACCCAATTCCGAGTTCAAAATGCAAAGCCCAAGCAGTATTGATTCCCAATCAACAAAACCCTTACACTGTCTTCATTTTTAATTTTTAATTTTTAATTTTTAATTCCGCCTTGCGGTACTAGTGTCTAAATAGTTAACAGCAAAATCTATTGTGGAAAAACCTTTACACTATCACTGGCTATAGATAACTCTACTCTTGTACCCACAGGTAACGCTATATCTTTCAGCGTCCGCGCATGGAGTTCTTTACCAGAAGGAGTTTGTAAACAATATTGATATTCACGCCCTAAAAACCTTCGGGTGCGGACAACTACGGGCGCATCTGTGGCTGGCTTTAAGATAAAATCTTCTTGGCGGATCATGATTTCACCACTATCATCGGTATGATTTGCCCTTAACTCAAAACTGCCGATTTCTGTTTTCCATAAATTCCCTTGACGATGGGCGGGAAGAAAATTAGCTTGAGTCACAAATTCGGCGACGAATCTTGATGCTGGATGAGTATAAATTTCTTCTGGCGTGCCTATTTGCTCTAAATGTCCTTGGCGCATCACACCCACTATATCCGAAATAGCTAATGCTTCTTCTTGATCGTGGGTAACAAAAATTGCTGAAGTACCCGCAGCTTTGAGAATGTCGCGCACTTCTTCTCGCAAGCGCAACCTAACTTGGATATCAAGATTACTCAAAGGTTCATCTAAAAGCATGAGTTGGGGTTGGGGTGCTAAAGCGCGGGCGAGTGCAACCCGCTGCTGTTGTCCACCTGAGAGTTCGTAAGGATAACGTTTTTCTAAACCTTCGAGTCTCACTAAAGTAATAACTTCGGCTATGCGTTTTTGTATTTGTTGTTTACTGAAATGTTTCAACCCAAAAGCCACATTTTCTGCCACATTTAGATGGGGAAACAGGGCATAATCTTGAAAAACAACGCCGATGTCACGCTGTTCGGCTGGGATGCAAGTAGAATTATCGCAAACTATCTGCCCACCAATTTTAATTTCTCCTGCTTGCGATCGCTCAAAACCAGCAATCATTCGCAACAGCGTAGTTTTACCACAACCAGATGGGCCGAGCAATCCTAATATATCTCCTTGTTGCAACGTCAAAGATACGTTATCTACAGCAGGGAAGGCACTTTCTACAAACCGCTTGGTGACATTTTGTAAATCTAGAATTACTTGTTGCATAGGGAGTGGGAAGTAGTATAGTTCAATTACTTGAAAAGTTGCAAATCAGTAGAGGTGGAATTCTATAAGTGATTTACTCCTTCTACCTCCTGCCCCCTGCCTCCTACCTCCTTCAAGACTTGCTCTTTTTTGACGTTCTCTTGAGATAGCACCAATAAAGTTGAACCCATAGAAACTAGTAGCATAGCTAATGAAGCCGCCGCCGCATCGGCAAAATCTACATTTTCTGTGGCTTGCCAAATTTGCATTGCTAAAGTACTAAAGCCAATAGGCGCTAACAGCATTGTGGCGGGTAGTTCTTTAATCGCTGTGAGAAATACCAGCACCGCACCACTCAACACACCTGGTTGTACCAGAGGTAGGGTAACTTCTCTTAAAGTTTGCCAAGCATTCCTACCTAGACTACGCGCTGATTCTTCTAGCTGGGGATTTACTTGTAAAAGCGAACTGCGGACTGTTCCCACTGATTGCGGTAAAAATAAAACTAAATATGCAAATATCAGCATCGGGAGAGTTTGGTACAGTGCTGGCAGATAGTTGGCACCAAAAAATACTAAAGATAAGGCAACAACTATTCCCGGAACTCCAAAACCGATGTAAGAACAGCGTTCAATTATGGCGGTGATTTTACTTGGAAATCTGACTGCTAAAATTGCTACTGGTAAAGCAAAGATTGTGGTGGCTAAAGCCGCTAATCCAGCCGCGCCAATGGAGTTGAGAATGGTGGGGAATAAATTGGGGAAAGTGTAGCCACCGTTAAGTCCGCGAATCAGCCAAAATAAGGTGATACCTACTGGTAAAACTACACCAAAGCTAGTGATTAGCAGACAAAAGCCGAAAGCTGGCCATTTCCAAATTCCCAACTTGACAATTTTGGGTGGACGCAGAGAAGCGGAACCACGACTATAATAAGCTGCCCGCGATCGCATTCGATATTCCAGCCACAAAATTAGCAGTACTAATGTCACCAACATCAAAGACAAAGCTGCGGCTGAGTTCCGATTAAAACTAGTTTTATATTGTAAAAAAATTGCCCGCGTAAAGGCATCAAATCGCATCAGCGAAGGTGTACCAAAGTCGCGCAAGGCATATAAAGCTACTAATAATCCACCTGCAATTAATGATGGTTTCAACTGTGGCAAAACTACCTTAAAAAAGGTTTCTCTACTACCATAACCCAAACTACGAGACGCTTCTTCTAGAGATGGATCAATACCTTGTAATCCAGAACGTACACTCAGCAGCATATAGGGATAGGTAAACAAAGTAATTGCCAAAACTGTCCCAGGAAAACCATAAATGGAAGGTAATTCTTCTACTCCTAATGGTTGAAGCAACAGCTGCAAAAAGCTACCCCGTGGTGCCAAAGTTGCAATCAGCGCAAAACTGCCTACATAGCTAGGAACCGCTAAGGGTAATGTTGTCGCCACTAACCAAAAACGTCTTCCTGGTAAGTCTGTCCGCACAGTTAAAAACGCCAATGGTACGGCAATTAGTGTAGAAAATAACGTCACCGTTGCCGCCATCGCCGCACTGTTGAAAAAAACCATGATATTGCGGGGACGAGAAATCAATTCCCAGAACTCTTCCCCGCCAATACCTGCGGTGCGAATTACTAAGTATAGCAATGGCAGGGCAATGGCAACTGCCACTACCGCTGCCGATAATGTGAGAAATAATGGAGGGCGAACCGCTTTCAACTGTTACAAAACTCCTGCCTGCTGTAATAAATTCAACGTTGCTGGCAAATCATCTAAATCTGTCAAGTTAACATTGGGTGGATTTAGCTTACTGATTGGTACTTGTTTTGATGGCGCTGGAATTCCTTTTACTAGAGGATACTCGTTAGTTTCTTGAGCAAAGTAATTTTGTGAACTCTGTTTGAGCAGATAATCAATTAAAGCTTCTACATCAGCTTTTTGATCTGTGGTTTTCGTAATAGCTACTCCTGCCACATTAATCATTGATCCTGCATCTTTGCTTGTGTAGTGGTGGGCAACAGGAAAGTTCGGATTATCTTTTTTGAAGCGATACAAGTAGTAATTATTCACTAAACCAAGATGAACTTCTCCACGTCCCACAGCTTCGACGATCGCAGAATTTTTACCGTAATCTTTGACACCATTAGCTTTCATCGCTTTGAGCCATTGGAGAGTCTTTGCGTCTCCATCTAAGACTCGCATTGCCGTAACAAATGACTGAAATGAGCCGTTTGTGGGTGCCCAGCCGACTTTACCGCGCCATTTTGGTTCTGTTAACTGCGAAATTGATGTCGGTAGTTCCCCTGCTTTAACTAACTTTGTGTTGTAGTCAATGACACGAGCGCGACCGGAAATTCCTAGCCAATGCCCTTTAGCAGAACGAAAGCGGGAATCAACCTTGTTTAGCAGTTTAGAGGCTATTGGTAGTGTTACCTGTTTTTTCTCCAAAGTGCCTAAAGCACCAGCATCTTGAGCAAAAAACAAGTCTGTACGGCTATTTTTCCCTTCTTCCAAAAGTGCGATCGCTAATTCAGCAGTATCGCCATAACGCACTTGAATATCCTGATTCAAGTCTTTTTTTGCTTTCTCTATTAAGGGGCCAATTAGTTTTTCTTCTCTGCCTGAATAGATTACGAGGGTTTTCGTTTGAGCATTTACAGCCACACCGATTCCCCAACCGAGCGTTACAGCTAGAGCTAACGCTGAAACTTTCAGCAATGGTAAACTTTTCAATTTCCAATCCTCCACCTTAATACTTACCAGGAAGTTTTTGCAATAATCTTGGTATTCTCAACCTTTACCATTAACCTGTACTGGTAAGCAATAAACTTTCTCAAAAAATTTAGATTTTTCCTACTCTTGTCAGATGCATTCCAACTTACAGCAGGTTATATGACTTGTACTTGCTGCATGAGCTTGAGTGTTGTCTCTAAATCGCTCAGATTACTCAAGTCAATTTTTTGAGTTTGTTTTTTAATTTCTTGGAGAGATTTTAGTTTAGCTTTGGGTGCAACAGCCGAAGTTAGAGGATACTCAAAAGTTTGATTAGCAAAGTAGTTTTGGGCATTTTCATTCAGCATGAATTCGACAAACTTTTGAGCAATATTTGGATGTTTGGCGCTGTTAAGAATTGCTACACCTGCGACATTTACCAAGGAACCCACATCATCGGTAAAATGATGCTCCACAGGAACTTGAGGGTTATCTTGTTTGACTCGTTCTAGATAATAATGATTGACAAATCCCACACCAATTTCGCCGCGAGATAAGGCTTCTACGATCGCAGTATTATTAGGATAAACTTTAGCATTGTTAGCTTTAATACCTTCTAACCATTGCCTAGCTTTGTCTTCTCCTTCTGCAACTCGTAAAGCGGTGACAAAGGATTGAAAGGAACCATTTGTAGGTGCCCAGCCAATTTTCCCTTTCCATTTCGGTTCAGTAAAGCCAAAAATCGACGATGGTAATTCACTCGATTTTACTGATTTAGAGTTGTAATCTACTGTCCGCACTCTCCCCGTAATACCTAGCCATTTCCCTTCTGGTGAACGATAGGTAGTATCTACTTGATTCAGAAGAGATGTTGGTAACTGTACTGCTCGATTTGCTTTTTGAATAGCACCGAGGGCGCTAGCATCTTGGGCAAAGAAGACATCTGCGGGACTGTTTGCCCCTTCTTCCAAAATTGCTGATGCTAATTCAGCAGTATCGCCGTAGCGGACTTGTACCTTAGCATTGCTTTGTTGCTCAAATTGTTTGATCAGCTCGCCAATGAGTTTTTCGTTGCGTCCTGAGTAGATTACTAGCTCTTTTTCTAAGACACCAGTAGCAGCCGTAGCTGGTGTAGCTTGCCCTGAAGGCGATTCGGCAGTATCGGTGGGAGTTTGATTAGGATTACAAGCGATCGCTAATCCCCCACTAGCAGTTGCTAGTCCAACTATATAGACAAACTTACGGCGCTTCATAATTTTCTTCCACCAGAATTAAAACTATTACCCAAAATTATCAATAATTGTATTGATTAAATATATCGATAATATCATAAACTGGTTTTACTCTTGACTAACATCTAAAACATAATGTTTTTTCTAAATCAAGATATTACAGCAAATTTTACTTATTTTATCTGGTTTAGGCGAGACTTATACTCGCCAGGGCTAGCTATAAACTAGAGTTTACAAACACCATCTTGGAGAGTTTTTACCTTGATAATTGATAATATTTTGAATAAAGTTCCAAGAAATACTTGATATTAATTTCCATTAAATCAAAAAGGTTGCCTTTAAGCAACCAGATACAGATGGGAATTATTTTCGTGTGGAAATGAGTGTGAGGTAAGCTAATCGGCATTTAACTTGCATCATCAGGGCGGGCAAGATGCCACTGGTGTCAACTTAAGCCAAAAATAGCGTACTGATTGGGTGTCAATACTTGTCGGGTTTTGGGGAAAAGGGTAAGGGGTAAGGGGAAAGAAAAAACCTTTAACCTTTACCCTTTAACCTTTTCCCCAAACCCAATTCCGAGTTCAAAATGCTTATCCGAGCAGTATTGGATTGGGTGTTGTTCACCCGTCAGGGATTGTAAATCCCTGACTAATTGCTCAAGTCTACTGAAGTAGACTGAAAATTTTTGCGCTCTTTATACCATTTCACGAAAAATCTGATCCAGATGTAACCCCTGAAAGCTATGCTGCATCTAAGTTTTTTAATTGCGTTAGCGGAGCGGGGCGTTAGCCCATTGCGAATTGCGAATTGTGAATTGGTATTAGTCCTCTTCAGAGGACTTTAGCTATGAGACAGGGATTTACAATCCCTGGCGGACGTGCGGTTTCGCGTTAAGTTGACAGCAATGGTTTTTCGGCGCACCCCACAAATAATAGTAAAATCATCCCGCAAATATGCAACCCCAATCTTGTCTGTAATTTATGAGATTGAATTTAACGCTTAACTAAAGATAAATCCGGTGTTAGTCTCTGCAAAACTTGCTTCAATACCATCACTGCCCAATCTATATCAGCAGCGGTGGTATCACGCCCCAATGTGATGCGAATTCCCCCCAAAGCCGCTTTTTCTGAATAACCCATCGCTAACAATATCGGACTAGGGCTAAGTTTACCACTATGACAGGCAGCACCAGCACTGATGCCGATGCCTGCAAGGTTTAGCTGTCGTACTAAGGCTTTACCGCTGAGTTTTTCGCCATCGGCGTTTTCTAGGCACAGACTAATATGGTGAGGTAAGCGATCGCAAGCATCCCCTGTAGGAATTAAACCAGGAATCTCAGCTAATTGGGCAAAAGCGCGATCGCGTAACTCAATCAATCGTGGTGTTTCTGTAGGCAATTCTTCGGCTGCTAATTCTGCTGCGATACCAAATCCGGCAATTATCGGTACTGCTTGTGTACCAGAACGCAATCCCATTTCCTGTCCACCACCACTAAATAGAGGCATCAATTCCACACCAGGACGCACATATAGCGCCCCAGCACCTTGTGGCCCATATATTTTATGACTAGAAAGGCTAAGTAAGTCTACGGGGAGTTGTTGCACATCTATGGGTAAGCGTCCCGCAGCTTGCACTGCATCTGTATGGAACAAAGCACCATGCGATCGCACTATCTTACCCAGTTCTGCGATCGGTTGCACTGTCCCTACTTCACTTTGACCGTAAATTATAGAAACTAAGACTGTGTTGTGTCGCAACGCCGCCTTTAAATCTAAGGGGTTGACTCTGCCTTTAATATCCACAGACAAGCGCGTAACTTCCCATCCCCACACTTCTAGCAAGCGTACTGTTTCAGAAATTGCGGAATGCTCAATGCTAGAGATAATAATATGTTGAGGAACAGCATACAACCGAGCCACGCCCATAATTGCTAGATTATCTGCCTCAGTGCCGCCAGAGGTAAAAATGATAGATTCCGAATTGGCGGCGTTAATTAAACCAGCAACTTGGACTCTAGCTTGTTCTACAACTGTTGCAGCCCGTTGTCCCCACTCATGTAAGCTGGAAGGATTGCCCCACTGTTGAGTGAGGATTGTTTGCATAACTGCGATCGCTTCTTTTCGAGTGGGTGTAGTGGCGCTGTAATCTAGATAAATTTGCATATAACCGCTAATGGTGAGAATACACGTTGGTACATAGACTGCTGATATTATCAGCTTGAGTAAAAAAAACGGAAAAAATCTTTGTAATTCTGCCTCTAGCAATAGATTTTTCCCTTGCCTTGGAAAGCTATTTTTCTACTTAATTCAGAACACAACATTTTGGGAATGATAAATATGTCCACTCCCAATCCACTTTTAACAGATTACAGTGCAACTTATCTCTAGACAAAGATATTTTTTATATATCTTTTTACTAATATTCTCCCTTGCTGGTTGTCAACGAGTCCAGTCCTACAATCAGCGTCCAGAACCCTTACCACAAGACCCATTAGTTCAAGTTTACTTTAACCATTCTGAGTCTTCAGAATACAAAGAATCTTACCGTCAGCAAACTCGCCTTGGGGATGATTTAGAAAAACAGATTACCGATGCTATTACACAGGCTAAATCTACAGTAGATGTGGCAGTGCAAGAATTACGTTTACCCAAAGTTGCCCAAGCATTAGTTGATAGACAAAAAGCTGGGGTAAAAGTCAGGATAATTTTAGAAAATAACTACAGCCGACCTTGGAGTAGCTTAACATCTGCTGAAGTAGGTAAGTTAGATAAAAGGGAACAGGAACGCTATAAAGAGTTTCGCCAATTTATCGATATTAACCAAGACAATCAACTTAGTCCAGCAGAAATCAATCAAAGAGATGCTTTGATGATTTTGCAAAATGGCCAAATTCCCTGGATTGATGATCAAGCGGATGGTTCAGCAGGTAGTAGCTTGATGCATCATAAATTTGTGATTGTGGATAATCGGATTGTAATTATCACTTCCGCAAATTTTACTTTAAGTGATACTTATGGTGATTTTACAAATTCCAACACTTTAGGGAATGCCAATAACTTATTGCAAATTGACAGTCCAGAATTAGCATCTTTATTTACAGAAGAGTTTAACATTATGTGGGGTGACGGGCCGGGAGGTCAGCCAGATAGTCGATTTGGTTTGCAAAAGCCAATGCGTTTACCTAAACAAATAACTTTAGGTAACACCCAAATTACTGTACAATTTTCTCCTACTTCTCCAACTCAACCTTGGAGTAACAGTAGTAATGGTTTAATTGGCAAAACTTTAGATTCAGCAATTAAATCAACCGATTTGGCGTTATTTGTGTTTTCCGATCAGCGGCTTGCAAATATTTTAGAAAAACGCCATCAACAAAGTGTCCAAATTCGCGCTTTAATTGAACCACAATTTGCCTATCGTCCCTATAGCGAAGCATTGGATATGATGGGGGTTGCTCTCAGTAATAAATGTAAATATGAAGTTGACAACCATCCTTGGGCTAATCCAATTACTACTGTAGGCGTACCTGTGTTACCCAAAGGTGATTTACTGCATCACAAATTTGGTGTTATTGATAGTACAACAGTAATTACAGGTTCTCATAATTGGTCAGATGCCGCTAATTATGGTAACGATGAGACAATTGTAGTGATTGAAAATCCCATCATTGCTGCTCATTATGTGCGAGAATTTGCTCGTCTTTATACCAAAGTGAAACCGGGCTTGCCACCAGCGATTCAAGAAAAAATTAAATTAGAACAAACACAATGTCCCCAAATAAAAACTTCTTCATCAAGTGAACCACAAGCAATTAAACAACTAAATATTAACACTGCAACTTTGGAAGAATTAGCAACTCTCCCTGGTGTTGGTAAGAAATTAGCGCAGCGGATAATTCTTAGTCGTCAACAGCAAAAATTTACATCTTTGCAAGACTTAGAACGAGTTCCAGGAGTGAGTGCTAGAACTGTAGGAAAATGGAGCAACCGCCTAACTTGGTAGTAGTCTTTATGAAGAAGGGGAAGGGGGAAAGGGGAAGGGGGAAAGGTAAAAACCGTACTTCGTCCCGCTGCGCTAACGCCCGAAGTAAAGCGAAATAATCCAAATTTTATGGGGAAGGTAAAAAGCGAGACCAATTGTGGGCGACAATCATCATCCCTTTCCCCTTTCCCCTTTCCCCTTTAACCTTTTCCCTTTTATATCAGCCCACAGAGGTGGGCTTTGTTTGTGTAGCCCTGAATGACCTTCGCCAGGGCTGTAAAACCACATGAATAGGTATTTAAATGCGATCGCTAGCTAACTCAACCAAACTGCGAAAATGCCCATTCTGAGAAAATCGTTCTGCGATTATTTGTTGATAAACCGCCTCATAACCATCAGTCATGTGCTCAACACTGAAAAGATTTTCGACATACTGACGACAGGTATAGCGGTCTAACTCGATGACGCGATCAATAGCACTAATGCATTCTTGAATATTATTGCAGAGGAAACCCGTCTTGCCGTGGGAAATTACCTCTTCAGTAGACCCCAATTTCATTGCAATCACTGGCGTACCCGAAGCCATTGACTCCACCATCACCAATCCAAATGGTTCCCGCCAAGTGATGGGGAATAGAGTTGCTACTGCACCTCCCATCAAAGCATTTTTTTGAGCATGGTTGGCTTCACCCAGATACTCAATTTGCTCCCCGTCAATCAGTGGTTTGATTTCCTTTTCAAAGTATTCCACATCGACGACATCCACTTTACCTGCCATTTTCAAGTGCCAACCAGATTGTTTGGCAATTTCTATGGCTAAGTGCGCTCCCTTCTCAGGAGATATCCGACCCAAAAACGCGAGGTAAGGAGGATCTTGTGGTTGGGAGTGAAACTTATAACTGCTGACATCAATCCCGTTGTAAACTGTTGCTATACAATTCAACCCTAACCTTGGTTCTCGTTGTGCATCGGAAATATTGACGTAGGGTTGTTTTTTACCAAAACTAAACATCTTTTCGTTGTCAGAGGTAAAAATACCGTGCAACGTGTGAACTGTAGGGGTTGTGACAAGATTTGCGTAAGATAATGCCCCGTGCCCGATATGGGAGTGAATAATATCAAACTCTTCTGCGCGTTCGTACACCGAAGCTAGATTCAGCATCTCGTAAATGCCAAAATCTTTGATAGTCGGATCAAGTCTGAGGGCACGGGGATGAACTGACCTTAATTTTGCCAGACTCATAGAATCTCCCGATGCAAATAAGGTTACGTCATGTCCGCGTCGGACTAATTCATCTGTCAGTAACCCTACTACTAACTCTATCCCACCATAACCTGGAGGTGGAACTCTTTCCCATAATGGAGCGACTTGAGCAATTCTCATCACAAACCTCCTAAAAAATAAAAGTTTAATTAGAAGTTTTTTATTTCTGTTGTTTTAGTGCTTGTAATTGATTCACTTGGCATCAGAAAGTAACTTCAGATACTAAACTTTTTAACAATCTCCTTCAAATGTTATGCTGTTACTTCTATATTTCTTGTCTATCCTAGTACGGAAATTACCCACCCCTAAAGAGGTAGCTATATTCTTATTTATGATTATTTGGTGATTTAGGGCAATTAAATAATATGGGGTTTTTTATAAAAACAAACTTTCTAAAATCGTTATAATCTAAGCTAAATAGCGATATTTGGCGATAAAACTCTGTTATTGCTTGTCAATTAACTTGTTTACAAATATTGATTAAAAAATAAAGTATCTAGACACTCTTTGGGCGGCTTTCCGTACTCTAAAGGATAACCTGTATCTACCCAAAGGACAGATTTTGGTAAATTCGATGGTTTGCAATCAGAAGTAGTATTTTTTAGAAGTTCTATCTATTTTCTTAAAAGTAATAATTAACTAGTAAATAGTGGCGGGAGTTTTCCCACACTTAACAAGTAGAGGCAATACCCTGCGGGAAGACGCAAAGCGTCTACATGAATTGCCTCTACTTGTCTATTGAATTCCCCACTAGGCAAAAGAAAAAGGAGTTAAATTATTGACTAATTACACAAAATATGATATTTTGTATTGCTATCAATAAAAATCATATATAAACGTGAATATCTCTCCATCTCTCAAAAAACCGCGTGTCTCATGGCAAGCGGTTTTCTCACTACTGATATTTGTGTTCATGTACCTGCCCATACTGGTACTTGGCTTTTATAGCTTCAATCAGTCACCCTACAGTGCAACTTGGCAAGGATTCACTCTCGATTGGTATGGCAAGTTGTTCAGTGACGATCGCATCTTATCAGCTTTGCAAAACAGTATGATCGTTGCTGGTTGTGCCGTGGCAGTTTCAGCAGTGCTGGGAACCTTGATGGCGGTTGGGTTAGCGCGTTACGAATTTCCTGGTAAGAAATTGTATCGGGGTATTGCTTACCTACCATTGATTATTCCCGATATTGCGATCGCAGTGGCTACCCTAGTATGTCTAGCCGCCTTTGCAATCCCTTTGAGTTTGTGGACGATAGTTGCAGCCCATGTAGTGTTTTGTCTCGCCTACGTCGGACTAGTGGTTGCTTCACGACTGACTAATTTAGATCCTCACTTAGAAGAAGCAGCACTAGATTTAGGCGCTACACCAACCCAAGCTTTCATCAAAGTATTGCTACCTGAATTAATGCCTGGGATTGTAGCTGGTTGTCTCTTAGCCTTTGTTCTCAGCCTAGATGACTTTCTCATTTCCAGTTTTACTGCTGGTAGCGGTTCTAACACCCTGCCAATGGAAATTTTTAGCCGGATTAGAACAGGAGTTAAACCTGATATTAATGCTCTGAGTGTAATGTTAATTTTCGTATCTGCGATCGTTGCTATTATAGCTGAATTAATTCGCGCCTCTGGAGACAAGAAAACTTTTAAATAAGAGTTTTAATTTGCAATAAAGATTATTGGCAATTTCGTTCTTCGTGAACTTTTTTGGCTCATGAACAACAGCTATATTAAAATTTAGGGTGCATTACGGCAAGCCCAACGCCCAAACATTATGGCAATGTGCCATATTTTCTGCTAACACAACGTCATAATTATAGATAAGTAATACCAATTGTAAAAAAGAATGTGACAAATACACCATTTGTAGAGACGCGATTCATCGCGTCTTAACCCAAGTATGTGTTGCAATAATTAATTGAATTGGTATAAATAAATATAATTTATTCATCCTTCTATCCTCGTGTTAAAGATAGTTTTAAGCACATGAATAAACTTCCGTGTTCGCTTCTCTACATAACTGTTTTCAATTAGATAATATTGGGACTAACTTTGGAGAAGATGCTATTTCCCCCTCATTATGCAAATCTGCCAAAATCCCAATTGCTCAAATCCATTCAACTCTGATAGCAATAGATTTTGTGTGAGTTGCGGACAAAGCAACTTTGGCAAACTGCTAAGAAACCGTTACCGCGTATTAAGACTTTTAGGTGAAGGTGGATTTAGCAGAACCTATGCTACAGAAGACGTAGATAGACTAAACGCGCCTTGCGTCATCAAACAATTTTTCCCACAATTTCAGGGAACAGGACAACGTACCAAAGCAGCAGAATTTTTCAAAGAAGAGGCTTTTCGGTTGTATGAACTGGGAGAAAATCACACCCAAATTCCCAGATTACTTGCTTACTTTGAACAAGGTGCTAGTTTATATCTCGTACAAGAATTTATTCAAGGAAAAACTCTCTTACAAGAAGTTCAGCAACAAATTTATAGCGAACAACAAATTTGGGAACTTTTAGCTGATTTATTACCAGTACTGCAATTCATTCATACCCATAACGTCATTCATCGGGATATCAAACCAGAAAATATTATTCGTCGTGCAAGTGATGAAAAACCAGTATTAATTGACTTCGGCGGTGCTAAACAGGTAACACAAACCAGTTTAGGAAGACAAGCTACAGTAATTTATACCCTTGGTTATGCCCCAACAGAACAAATGGCTGGATTTGCTTGTCACGGCAGTGATTTGTATGCTTTGGGTGTAACTTGTGTGCGTCTTTTAACTCGATGTTTGCCCTTCCAAGATGCTTCTGGACAGGTTAATGATCCTATTTATGATGCCATGAATGCTAAGTGGTTGTGGCGCGAACGTTTGCAAGAAAAAGGTATTACTATCAGCGACGACTTAGGAAAAATATTAGATAAATTACTAAAACATCTGCCTAGCGAAAGATATCAAACAGCAGTAGAAGTTATCAACGATTTGAAATTTGCAACATCGAACATTGAACCAGTTGCTCTAAAAATTGTTTCGATGTCCCAACCCATATTACCGCGGCTACCACAAAAAGTAATCGTACCATTACCACCCTTAGAAACCTTTGAATTTGACGTAGTGACAGTAGACACAGGTGGTAGAGAAGTAAATCGCATGAGTTGCAATGCAAACTTCTTTGCCGAAGAATTGGGTAAATCTGTCACATTAGAAATGGTGTCGATTCCTGGCGGTACTTATATGATGGGTTCACCAGAGTTTGAAGGAGATGCTGACGAACGCCCTCGACATCAAGTTACCGTTGAACCATTTTTTATGGGGAAATTTCCCGTAACTCAAGCACAGTGGAGAGTAGTAGCAGCTTTACCCAAAGTCAAACAAGCTTTAAATCCCAATCCATCGAAATTCAAAGGTCTAGATAGACCAGTAGAAAATGTATCTTGGTATGAGGCTGTAGAATTCTGTCTCAGACTATCAGAAAAAACTGGACGCGACTATCGTTTACCGAGTGAAGCTGAATGGGAATATGCTTGTCGGGCTGGAACTACAACATCCTTCCACTTTGGCGAAACCATTACCTCTGAGTTAGTCAGTTGCACTATCGAACCAAAAAGCAAATTCCGTAAAGAAACAACCAACGTCGGTAGTTTTGAAGTCGCCAACGCCTTTGGATTGTATGATATGCACGGGCTAGTTTGGGAATGGTGTGCTGATGCATGGCACAACAATTACAACGATGCGCCCTCAGATGGAACAGCTTGGGAAGTTGGCGGTGATATTAATCGCCGGGTACTACGCGGTGGTTCTTGGAGTTTCAACGCAGAACTGTGTCGCAGCGCTAGCCGTAGCTGGAATGAGTCAGACGGTGGACTGAGGGTTTGTGGCTTTAGAGTAGTATTTTCGGTAGAGGAGATTATTTAGCAATTTAATTTAGAGGCTGTAGAAATCATGAAAGACAGAATTGAGAAAGGTGACATAGTACTTATAAATAAAACTGGAAAATATCATCAACAAGTTGGTGAGGTAAGTGAAATTGATTACAATATTTTCTTCGTCAAAATAGTGATAGTAAAGTTAGGTAATCAAGAAGAAACCTTTGAAGAAAAAGATTTGCAATTACAAACTAAAAAGCCGAACCTGCAAGAAGTTATTGCATCAGTAGACAAAATTTTAGAGAAAATTGATCAGATTACCCACTTGCCAACAAGAGAGCAAGTAGAGTTACCCAATCGGCTGAAATATCTGAAATTAGATATTCCTAAACTAGATAAGCAGTTGATTCAAAAAAACTTCGACAGTATAGAAAAAATACTCGCAGCAACAAGAGAAGCAGACTCTTCAGCAAGTTTTTGGCAGGAAATAGATCCTAATTTGGAGAAAATAGGCTGGTGGATTAGAACAAGTTTGTGAATCAAGAATTTCTAAAAGTATTTGGCGAATGGAATTCGCTCCTACACAAGCAAAGTCCACGGAGGTGGACTAATGCAAAATCAAGTTTTTTCTAACCTGCATGGTATGCAGACCGCAGCGCAAGCGTAATAGGCGCATATTTCAACGTGGTTTATAAACTTACTCGTGTTTTGACTTAAATTAATACGCATAATCATTACTGTACGCGTAGCAGCGGATTTGTATCATTATTAAAGTGAAACCGCATAAAATAGTGCTTCACTTCTTAACTTTATGCTTGGGTTCGATATCGATTAAGAGCAAAGCTAAAAGTACCTCGTCCTCGCATCCAAGAAATATTCGACCAAATTACACTTGAGTAGGTAATATCTATCTCTTCTTATAACTTTATCCTAGAAGCTCTTTTCTATGCAGCCTCATATTAAATTGGTATTAATAGTCATTATCAGCCACACAAATACCTTTACATTTAATACCGTTTGTAGCAGTGCGTTGACAATGAGGACATAGAACTTTTTCATTTTCTATTTCTTTATTTATGTTTATACTAGTGCTTTCCTGTAGCTTGTCTTTGTCAGTCTGAAGTTTTACATTCATAAGAATAGAGGAATTTTTCACGGTTTAATATTTAGTCGCTTTGTTATGACCGTTATTAAGCAGAGGTTTGCACTGAATCAGAAGGCTGGATCAGAATCTCCGCCGGAATACCTAACTCTTGATTTAACTTCCGAATCATCTCCAAGGTCAAGGAGCGTTTACGAGATAGTATCTCAGATACTCTGACATAATTATATTCGGAGAGGAGAGACAAAGACGAAGTTAAACGCGACTAGCGTTACTATAAATAAAATCAGAAACGCACTGGCAATTACCCTTATCTACAACCCTGATAAGTAGGCAAAAACTTTTTCCTGCCAGAAATTAATCCGGTTTTCTCGTGTTGCTGGTTTACCCATTAGCTTATAACCAGTAACATTTGCTGCACCACTAGGATGAGGAAACTCAAGGTGTTTGACTACTAACTACAATAAGTCAGACTGCTTAATCCAGGAGTATTTATTAAGTCAGTATTGGCTATCCAACCATTACCAGATAACTCTCCAGGGAAACTTCTGGCAAGGTCGATTTCTACCCAAATGTAATTTTCAGCTTTGTATGACTTAACTACATTACCTGTAAGCAAGTTCACAAACAATATTGTGTTTGGAGAAAGTGTTGCAATATAGGCTCCTTTTGTACTTGGTTGGAGACGTAGAGTTTGAGGTTGTACAAGTTGCCGGCATTCACTGCCAATAGTAGGTTTACTCGACAGGTTTTGAGCGTTGTTATTCGTTTGACAAAATTTCAGCACAGCGGTTTGAATAAACCCTGAAGTCGGAGATTGAATTCTGACAAATCTATCTCCACTAACTGGTATATATGCCAAAGCAATCTTTGTTTTTGCCGACAATATTCTGATAGCGTTGGATGATGTTGAAGGTTCTTTGAAAATTGGAGTATCTACTTTAGTTGCACGACAACTCGATTGTGAAGAATTGGAGGGAGTCTGTGTGATTTGAGCAAATACAGGTACACTCAGAGCGAACGTAGCAATCTTTACTAGAGTAAAAATATACAATAACTTCTGAAATTCCACGTTTTTTCCTCAATATCACTTACGAAAGACTGTACATTAGATTTGCAACTTATAAACTCTGATATTAAAAGATACTATAAAAATTATTTTGAACCATTAGACTATCATATAATGACTTATTACTACTAATTACAAGCTACGTACAATCTTTTAATTATGAATAAATCCAATAATAGTGGAATAGTTGAACAATTTGTCAATGCAGTGATGGGGGTAAAAACTCTTAATCAACAACAGTCTCCAAATACATCAATAGCTACTACACAAGAACTAGATGTTAGAGCAGTTTTAGTTTATACACTAGGGACTATCTTACAAATAGTAGTCATGGTTCTCGTATTGCTGGGAATGGAAAAAATAGTAATGTTGATTGATACCAATTCTTCTTTTCCCAATTGGTTTAGCACTTTATTAACCGGATTATTTTTTGCTCTATTAAGTATCCGTTCACGAATTTTTTCTCTTTTAGATAATACCCGTTCTCGTCAGACTTATGACCAGGTAATCAGACCAAGATGGTCTCCTCCACCTTTAGTATTTCCCATAGTTTGGATGATAATTGCAGTTTTGCGGGTAATTTCTTCTGTATTAGTTTGGCAGCAAATGAATCACCAGTTTTTTGTGCTGCCTTTAATTTTGTTTGTGGTGCATCTGGCTTTGGGGGATACTTGGAATACGATTTTTACTGTAGAACGGAGATTAGGTGCTGCTGTTCCTGTGGTTATTTTAGGCCCTTGGTTATCTGCTGTAGTGGTGACGGCAATTTATTGGCAAACTTATCCTGTAGCGGGAATGACTTTATCATTTTCTTGTGTATGGCTAACTGTAGCTGCTGTATTGGTATTTAGAATTTGGCAATTAAACGGATCTGAGCCATTGTATCCTTTAAAACTAACACCTGTGGAGAAATAAATACTCAAGATTCACTTTCACATGAAAGCAAGGGAAAATATCACTTGACTTTTGAGTACTACATTCAACATACATAAAAAACGGTAGATTGCTAATTGATCTACCGTTTTTTAAATTCTTAAATCTAAGACTTAATGGGAAAAGTAAGATTGGGAATCTATAATACAAACCGGAACTCTTTTATAAGCAGGTGTACCACTTTGTGGATCAATTTTTGCTTTAAATAAAATATTAGCTTCAGGATAAAACATAAAAGCTACACCTTCAAGGATTGCTCCACAAATAATTTCAATATTGTCTAATTCTCCCCTATCTCCTTTAACTTTTATTCGCTGATGTTCATGGAATCCCGCTTTTTTTACATCTAGAGAATTCATTAAAATACAGTGACGATTGGGCATTCCTCGATATTTATCTTCATTGCGATAAACTACAGTATTATGTTGACCATAGCTGCGTCCTGTTCCTAAAATTACCACAATTCCTGGCTGATTTTCTGTGACACCAAATGTTTCTTTAGAAGGTAGCGATAATTGTGGTAAAGGTGTGACAAACATCTGTGCTTTGCCATCAGATGTAGGAAATTTAGGTTCATCTAAAATCCGTCCTTCAATGATAAATTCCTGTTTGTCTTGGTCAATTATGCCAACTTTTTCATAACCAGGAATGGTTTTAGCAATTAATTTTCTTACATAAACTGTATCTTGCAGCTTCCGCCAATCTATTGGTGTTTTACCATGTAACCGATGGGCAATTTCTGTAATTAATTCTATTTCTGAAATCAGATCAGCGTCAGGTGGTTGTAAATGACTTTTACCTTCGTTATTTAACCGTACAAAGTTATTACCTGATTCAGTTGTTGTTTTATGAGGATTTTCAAAGCGATTGAAGACAGGTAATATTAAAGTTTGCTGTTTGGCTAATCCGTGAAAGTGTCCTAAGTTTGGTTTAGTAGATACATAAAAAATGGTTTCTATTTGCGACAATGCTTGTTTGGCTTGCTGTAAGTCTGGATTAGCTGCATAGAAATTTCCCCCTAAACAAAATAGTGTATCTATTTTTCCTAATTCTGCCGCTGTTATTAAGTCACGGGTATGATAACCAGGAGTTTCATTGAGAGGTTTTCCTAATAGTTCAGATAGTGCTTGTTTGATTTCTTCCCGCAAGTTTATAGTGACACCCATTGAACCAAATCCTTGCACATTGGAATGTCCTCGAATGGGCATTGTTCCAGCACCAATTTTACCAGCATTCCCTGTAATTAATGCTGTATTAGCAATACTAAAAACATTATCTACACCATTAGCATGTTGAGTTATTCCCATTGCCCAGGCAAAAACTACACGTGCTGATTTACCAATTATATAAGCTGTTGCTGTGATTTCTTCTTGGGATAAACCACAGGTATTAGTGATATCATCCCACGATTTATTATTAGCGTAATCTATAACTTTTTGCCAATCTCGTGTATAAGATTGAAGATATTCTGTTTTAATCAAGTTCTGTTCAATTAGAGATTTTTGCAAACCTACAAATAATGCGACATCACTACCAGGAATTGGTTGTAAATATAAAGAAGATATATCTGAACCTCCTATGAGTAAAGATTTGATGGGAAATGCAGGAGATGCAAATTTAACTAAACCTATTTCAATTTGAGGATTAATAATAATTACTTTACCGCCTCTTTCCCGCAATTTTATCAATTCGTTCATCAATCGGGGATGATTTGCAGGTGCGTTGGAACCAATTAAAACGATACAATCACTATGTTCCAGGCTCTCTAAGCTGACCATTGATGTACCTGAGCCGAAAACTTTTTTTAACCCCACTGTTGAGGGTGCGTGACACAAATCTGAACAGTCTGCTAGATTATTACTACCTAGCGATCGCACTAATAATTGTAGTAAGTAGGCAGCTTCATTAGATGAACGTCCAGAACTATAACTAGCAATTCGTGCTGGTGGTAAATTGAAGGCTTGTGTAGCGATATCATAAACTTCTTCCCAACTTATGCGTTGATAATAGGATGAACCTGATCTGAGAATGAGAGGATAACTTAATCTACCCAAGCGATCGCATTCTTGAGAAGTCAGTTTTTGTAACTCACTGATGCTATTTTCTGGGAAAAAATCTTGTTTAATTCCTGGTTGCAATTCCGCAGCGATCGCTTCTACACTTTTAGCACAGCGTTGTAAATATTCTCCCGCTTCATTAACAAACCCCCCCTTTTGTCCACCCGTACCCCAAGCACAGGATAAACACGCACTTTTATGATTGAGAGTTTGCCATAATTTTAATCCTTGTGGTGAGAGAGTTTTTTCTGCCCAATATTGAATCACAGGTAAACCACCCCCAACAGGGTAGCTAGAATTGGTTTGAGGGAAGTTATCCATACTTAGCTACATCTCTGCTCGTTTAACTAACTATTATTACTATAGGAATCCGCTTTGATTCCTGAACTAATTTGCGTAGGCAGGCAGGCAATAGGCAACAGGCAACAGTCAAGAAGGCTTCTTAGTTGTACTGAGTTTTTTCAGAAATAAAATATGAGTCCTATAGTACAGCACGGCGTAAATAAACCACCCACTCCCAATCAACAAAATCCTTACGCTGTCTTCATTTTTAATTTTTAATTTTTAATTCCGCCTTGCGGTACTAGCCCTGGCGACTAGAAGTCACGGCTATACAGACAAAACCCACCTCCGTGGGTTAAAAACTCTTGATTTTTAACGCTTTCCACGCAGGTGGGCTACTCTGCGGGAAGCCGCAAAGCGTCTAGGTTTGTGTAGTAGCGAATTCTATTCGCCTAATACTTTTCAAACATCCTCTTAGACATCGCTTCTACACATGTTAAGAAAGATCCGGGTAATGGATCACCCTACTTGGGGAGGATTGGAGCTGACTTTTCACGGCATCTGAAAAACCTCTCTCTAAATCTCTCTCCTTTTAGGCTACGGTGTACACACAAGTCCTAAAAACCTAGCTTGATAAGACTTTCCTCGTTCCCAGATTGGAGGCAGAGCCTCCACGAGGAGCATTCCCATGTAGAACATGGGAACGAGATAAAAACGAGGTAAACGAGATAAACGAGAGAAGAATGGAAAATCAAGCTTTTTTCGACTTGTGTGTACACCGTAGCCTTTTAGGAGAGAGACTTTGAATTTTCCCCCTTCCCGCGTCGGGAAGGGGGTTAGGGGGTTAGGTTTTTGGTGGACTTTTCCACATAACGTGAAAAGTCAGGATTGAAGAGACGTATTATCTATGTATAGATATCTGCGATCGCAATAAATAAAGACGGGTTGCAGCCCGTCTAAATAGCTTGAAAGTGCAAATACACCTTGTATAGTATTGAAAATAACACAGTTAATTTCCTCAAAATTGCCAATTTGCCAAGTCTTGAAGGAGGCAGAATACAAGAAGCGTCCCACAAGTCCTCTTATTTCCGGCGAAATCCTTTACCAGACTCAGTGCTGAGTGCTGAGTAAGAAGGAGAGTACTCAGTACTTTTGCTCTTGGGTTTTCGCCTCGCATATTGTGGGCGGAATCTTTCTAGTCTGAAAACAGTAATAATCGCCCTGACGAGATATTGCTTTGTCTAAATAAGTCATAGTAGAGATTATAGCTACTGGATACAGAAGCTCCTCTAATGTGTTCTGATGACTGGTTTAGTTTTATATGAAGTAAACCAGTAACAAAAATCAAGGTTTATAAGCATCAAATATGAACGTTTTACTTCTATACCCCCGTTTTCCAAAAAGTTTTTGGTCTTTTGAAAAGACTCTGGCTTTATTAGACCGTAAAGCAATGCTACCGCCTTTAGGCTTGGTGACTGTAGCGGCGATTTTACCCCAGGAATGGAATTTCAAGCTAGTAGATCGTAATGTTCGCGTTTGTACAGAGGCAGAATGGGCTTGGGCAGATTTGGTTATTATGTCGGCGATGATTGTGCAAAAAGAGGATTTGCTCTCTCAAATATTGGAAGCAAAGCAAAGAGGTAAACAAGTCGCTGTGGGTGGTCCCTTCCCGACGGCGCTACCAAATGAAATGACATCCGCCGGAGCAGACTACTTGATATTAGACGAAGGGGAAATCACCCTACCTTTATTTGTAGCAGCGATCGCACGGGGCGATCGCACAGGTATCTTTCGCTCTAACGGTGAAAAACCAGATGTCACCAACACTCCAACTCCTCGCTTTGACTTGCTAGAGTTTGAAGCATACGCGGAGATGTCAGTGCAATTTTCGCGCGGATGTCCTTTTCAGTGTGAATTCTGCGACATTATTGTGCTGTACGGTCGCAAACCCCGCACTAAAAACCCAGAACAGATATTAGCAGAACTTGATTACCTCTATCAACTGGGTTGGCGGCGTAGTATTTTTATGGTGGATGACAACTTCATCGGCAATAAGCGGAATGTCAAATTATTTTTGAAGTCCCTTTTGCCCTGGATGGTAGAACATAACTATCCCTTTTCCTTTGCTACAGAGGCTTCAGTTGATTTAGCCCAAGATCAAGAACTGATGGACTTGATGGTAGCGTGTAATTTTGGAGCCGTTTTTCTGGGAATTGAAACCCCCGACGAAGAAAGTCTCACTTTTACTCAGAAATATCAGAATACGCGAGACTCACTCAGTGAGGCGGTGAATAAGATTACCCGCTCAGGGCTGCGAGTCATGGCAGGTTTTATTATTGGGTTTGATGGCGAAAAGGCAGGTGCAGGCGCACGAATTGTCAAATTTGTAGAGCAAACAGCAATTCCCACAGCCTTGTTTAGTATGTTGCAAGCACTTCCAGATACAGCCCTCTGGCATAGATTAGAAAAGGAAGGACGACTCCGCAATAAATCTGCCAACATCAACCAAACCACGTTGATGAATTTTGTACCAACTCGACCGTTAGAAGACATCGCTCGTGAATATGTGCAGGCCTTCTGTGATTTGTATGAGCCAGAACGGTTTTTAGAGCGTACATACAAACACTTCCGTCTTTTGGGCGAAGCAACCTACCCGAAAAAGGGCAAAGGTGCCAAAAAACCATTGAACTGGAAAGTACTCCGAGCGTTGCTGGTGATTTGTTGGCGTCAAGGTCTACTTCGTCAGACGCGCTGGCAATTCTGGCGCAACTTGTGGAACATGTATCAGCATAATCGAGGTGGGGTGAGTAGCTACTTAGCTGTTTGTGCCCAAATTGAGCATTTCTTGGAATATCGCCAAATTGTTCGGGATGAAATTGAGGCTCAAGTAGCTGAATTTCTGGAAGCAGAAGCTAGGGTAAAACCGGAAGCAGAAGTTATGGAAGTGTTAGGAAGCGTTACAAAATAACTCATACAGCACATCCTAAAATTCCACACAGTCGTAACACATTCTACTGGCGTGGCAAAGCTAAAGTCGTGCATTAGGAAAAAAGCAGAAAATATTGATTTATCTCAATTTTCTCAAAAATCTATTGAAGCATTTTAGGCTTGCCATGCCCCTACTTAATATTTACTTTATAACTAGGCTCTTATATTTTCTAAATTTTATATTCAAGTCATTAATTCACTTCTCAATAACGAGCTAATCAGTTTGATTAATAGCTCTCAGCTAATATAGGAATCCGCTTTGATTTCTGAACTAATTTGCGTAGGCAGGCAATAGGCAATAGGCAATAGGATTTCAGAAGATTAAGGTGTACCGAATTTTTTTCAAAAATCAAATATGAGTCCTATATATAAAAAAAAGTCCGCTTTCGCGGACTGTGGACATTGGATAAGGTTAAGTTGTCACCAAGAGTGTCTACAAGATGTTAGACTCAATATTCATTCTTTCTTAGTAAAGGTTAAAAATCAAGTTCCACACACTAAATATTAGGACATAACTCCTTTATTTAAGTCTTTTTTAGATGTTATCTAAAAATAAATTCTACGCAGTTTTGATTCCGTAGCTAGTCGATAAAAAAGCTATTTTTAACAAAAAATTGAATAAAAGTGCTGTACTTTCAGCTAAAAATAGTAATTTATATCACTAATAACTCAGACATAATTAAGAGATTTATGTCGGAATTTATGGAAAATCACAGTATTTTTATTCTCGGATTTAAACCAGGTTTGGCAATGTGATATTTAAATTGAGAAATATTGAGATTTTACTTAGTTTGAAAGATATTTTGTACCATTTTTTTGTCGGCATTTGCCGCTGCACTATCCAACTCTGCAATCTCACTGGCGTCTAATTGCCAACCCAACGCACCAAGATTCTCCCTCGCTTGTTCGACGCTCTTGGCTCCAGGGATGGGAATGGTTCCTTTAGAGATACACCAATTAATTGCTACCTGTGACATGGTTTTGTTTCTAGACTGTGCCACCTCTCGCAAACATCCCAACAGCGATCGCATTCCTGGTAATATCTGCCTAAATAACAGACCTCGGATGCCTTTGGGCAAAGGGCCTTGCTCAGAGTATTTTCCTGTTAGTATTCCCAAAGCGAGAGGGCTGTAGGCAATCAATTTAATTCCCAACTCATCACAAAGGTCTTTGAGTTTGAGTTGAGTGACAGGATATGTAGATAACAGAGAGTATTGAACTTGCAGAGTTGCAATCGGAACGCCTCGTTCAGCAAACTTTTTCTGCACTTTCTTAAGTCGTTTCGGCCCATAATTGGATAGTCCTACTCCCTTGACCAGTCCTTGCTCATATACATCGGCAAGACCATCTAACAGCCCTTCCTCTTGCCAAGGGGCATAATTCGCTGTAGACCAGTGCATCTGTACCAAATCGACATTTCTTCCCAGGCGTTGAGCAGATGACTGGCAAGCCCTTATCATTGATTGGCGTGTCCATCTCCACGGGTAAGCAGCAAGCTTAGTAGCAATACAAATCTTTTCTTTGTCTGAACCTACGTATTCTCGGTTAAATCGTCCCAGGAGTAACTCACTGCGACCATTCAATCTCCCTGTTCCATAAGAATCACCTGTATCAAATAAAGTTACACCGTTGCTTACACAAAGGTTAAAGACGGCTTGCAACTGGTCATCCATACTTTCGTCATATCCCCAAAGCAGTTGATTGCCCCAGGCCCAAGTCCCGCAGCCCATACTTGGGAGGAAGAGTTTTTGGAGAGTCTGCATCTTTGCTCTGTGTAGATTGCCTTATTAATTATCAGGCATTAATGCGCGGGTAGTTTAAAAAGGGCGACTAGAAGTCGCGGCTACACAGACAAAACCCACCTGCGCGGGTTAAAAACCTTCATTTCTCGTTAGTCCACGCAGGTGGACTTCTCTGCGAGACGCTGTTCGCGTTCGTTTGTGTAGTAGCGAATTATATTCGCCCAATACTTTTCAAACTCTAAGAACAACGTTGGTGATTAAAACAGACATTTACTATATGTAAAAATTTAATTGACTTAAATTAATGAAGGATTCGCGGATTTGAGAATTTGGAAAGGGTGTAGCTTCAAACTGTACCACTCCAATTGCTTCAACCATTTGATTATTGTATTTTTCTACTTCATCTGGCGATCGCAACGATTGTTTATTCCAAGATGCGAAAATGCTTACTTTGGTGTCATCCTCAAGCACAATTTGCGATTTTGTATAAAGTCCTTGAAAACCTGGAATTCCAGTAGATTGCGGGTCAGGTTTCCAGGCTTTTGATGTGTAACGTCCAATAAGTTTGACCTGTTGATGATTGAGACGAAGTAAATCAGCACGTTTTTTGACTATTTCCAATTTGTTTGTAGGAGCTTGTTGATTATTGACAGCAGTTTGAAAGTAACTGAGGTACAAAATGCAGAACTCACACATCAGATATAAAGCACTGCAAATGACTCCAGGTTATTGTACTTACCAATAACGAGTGACTGCATAATTATCTAGCACTGCATCCACGCTAATGATCGGAATCTTTTCTGTGAGTGCTTGGGCAACCAAAAGCCGATCAAAGGGATCTTTATGATGGAATGGCAGAGCCACGATCACCGCTGCATGAGCAACTTTAATTGGTAATATTTCAAATTCGTTAACTTGGATTTGATGCTCCATCCACATTTAAAAATTTCCAGGAATTTGATACTTACCAATACTAACTTTGATAGCAATTTCCCAATAGGAAGCAGGACTGAGCAAGATATCATTGAGGGGATCGACAATCAAATCACAGGCGACTTGACTAAGGGCGCGATCGTTGAGTACAAACCAAAGGAATGCCTGAGTATCGAGCAAAAACTTCATGGCATGTAGTCGTGAAAGTCTTCCAAGTGGGTTTCGTCTTCAGACAGGATGGTTAGGGTTCCGATCGCACTACCGGGCTGGCGAGGCTTGCGGGGTGGTTGGAGTTCGCCAATCAGTCTGGCAACAGTGCGATCGCCGGAAAAAATCTGTACTTCTTCACCGGGTTGCAGACTTGCAATCAGTTCGGGTAAATGAAGTTGAGCTTCTGTTAATGGAATCCGTATCATTAGTTTTGTGCTTCTATGCGTTAGCCTTTCGCGGAGCGTCTCGGAGAAAAGGCAATGGCTCCGCCATCGCTCTTGCTTAATTTTACAGATATCTATAAGATTTTTTGATCGTCTGCTGTAAGGTTATTTGGGTTTTTGGATGCGATCGCAATTTACCTGTAAAGCAGTTACGATCAGATAGTTGAGCCTATAATTAGAATTCTTAGGGAGACTCCAAAGCATGAGTGAAACTGCCGAAAAACTTAAACTAGAACTTTCTCAGCTTTCTACAAAAGAACGTGCTGAAATTGCCTACTTTTTAATTCATTCTTTAGATGAGGGTATAGATGATAATCTAGAAACTGCTTGGGATACGGAATTAACTCAACGGTTGGAGGATATTAGTAGCAAAACAGCTATTGGAGAACCATCATCTCAAGTTTTTTCTGAGTTACGAGAAAAGTATTCGTGAAGTTTATTGTTATCCACACCGAAGCCCGAAAGGAGCTTGACACTGCAATAGCTTACTATGAAGCTCAAAAAGTAGGCTTGGGACTAGATTTACTGTCTGAATTGGAAAAAGTTATTCTTAAAATTCAGCAAAACCCCAATTTAGGAACCCCACACAAGATTGAAGGAATACGTCGTTATGCTATTCAACGTTTTCCCTATCTGATTTTTTATACGGTGCTTGAAGAAGTAATTTGGGTTATTGCGTAGACGCTTTGCGGCTTGCCACTAGGCATCGCGCATGGTAAGCGCAAACCGAATTACTGGAAAGAAAGAAATATTGAAATTTAATAAAAAAAGACTCAAAGAAATGACAGATTCAGTTATTAAATGTGTTTTCTTGAACTGAATTCAACCGTACCATCGCTGAGTGCATAGCAGCCAACCGCCGAACAATCTGGTCAATCTCTAAATCTAATATGCTGTAATCAATGACTGCCTGACGAATCGGTGTATGTCCTTGATTGACATCTAGCTCTTGTATCCGGGCTGTACGCAGTGCTTGCAGGTGCGGTTGGATTTTTCGCAGCGTTGCTTCTAAGTCAGGTAAAGGCGGTGGGGTAATTTCCTGCTGTATTGAATCAGCTAACTGCTCTAACAGTAGCGAAATTTGGCGGACAAAGGTTTCTAATTCTGGTAGGGGCACTGTTCCTCGAAAATGTTCGAGATGTACTGCCAAAACTGTCACGGCGTTAGTAAAACGTCCCATGTACACCAGCAGCGTCATTACTGGTTCTACTAATTCTTTGTGCATTTTGGGTTCGCGTAGCAATCCTTGGAAGGAGGCTTGGGCATTGCCGATTGCCAGTCCAGTTTGTCGCCGTTGACTGATAATTGTAGAGTCAGGCTCTTTTGTTCCCTGATAAACAGCCATCACATCCCGAAAGTAGTTGTGACATTCTCGCAGTGCAGTGGCGAGTTGACTGGGTAAGCGATCGCGTTCCCGATTTGGCAATATAAAATAATGACTCGCAAAAGCCAGTCCCGCCCCAATTAATGTATTCAATATGCGAAAACCAGCAAATTCCCAACCAATGGGATGACCAATGTCAATAATGAGTAAGACAAATATTGACAAAAAAACCACTGAATAGGCGTAGTTGACACTGATCAGGGAAATGCCAAAAAAGACTGTCAGCAAAATGATGATGTCTAATACAGTCTTACTAGTGATAGTTGCAACGATGACAGCGGCTAATACAGCTCCCAAGATTGTCCCGCCAACTCGCTGGAAAAACCGCTGAAAAGTTGCACCCAAGTTTGGTTTGAGGACTAGCATGATTGTCAGTGTCACCCAATACCCCATTGGTAAATTGGTAATGCTGTATAGGATTACGCCTACAGTTAGACTCACAGCTATGCGGAGAGCATGGCGAAAGATTGCTGAGTTTAAGGTGAAGTTTTCTTGGAGTAAACTTAAGAGCGATCGCTGTTTGTCTTCAATTAACAGAAGTCTATCTACATCTCGGCGATTCTTTTTGCTGTGATCTGCCAGAGATTTCGCTGTCTGAGCCGTGTATTGCAATTGCTTGATCAGCTTTTCGATCATCAGCACTAGGTTAGTGAAAGCAACGAGAGTTGTGTAGTCTGTCTCACTCCCAGCAATTGCTTTCCTTTGCAGACTTTCTTGTTCCTTCAGTGCCTCACAGATACGCTTGAGATTTCCGAGATCGATGCTGGCAGATTTGCCAGAGATGACTTTCGCTATAGCTTGGAGAATGACTGATATTTGTTCGAGTGCATCGTCTACTAATTGCTGGACTGCTTGATATTGATGTTGTTGGAAGTGAGTTTCAAGTAATTCGGTTAAGGCGATAACTGAACCAAGTAAGCGATCGCCATCCTGAATTAGCACTAACAATTGCTCATCCATCCAACTCCGCGCTGGCTGTCCAATCCTGACAGTACCTAAAGTAGTCCTTGCTGTCTCTAATGCCTGT
Organism: Nostoc sp. UIC 10890; assembly: GCF_054786515.1. Classification (NCBI taxonomy): domain Bacteria; kingdom Bacillati; phylum Cyanobacteriota; class Cyanophyceae; order Nostocales; family Nostocaceae; genus Nostoc; species Nostoc sp. UIC 10890. Next base: position 5,964,204 of record NZ_JBSGKF010000001.1, on the reverse strand, counting down.
CTAATTTCGAGAATCTTTTCAGATGTTGCAACTTTACCTACAAAAGCTTGAATGTAACTAGCTAACGCATTTAAGGAATTAGCCAAAGCTATCCGTAGTGGATCATAAGGTTTAAATGGCCACATTACCAAAGAAAGTAGCATCGCCCATCCACCTGCAATTAGACATAGCAGCGATCGCATGAATGCAGTTTCCAAGTTTCCTGATTGTGCGATCGTGGTAACAAATGATATCCCTAGCACCAGTCCGACATTTGCACCAGCATTACCGTACAGGGACGCAAAACCAGAAGCAAGTCCCCAGAGAAATGTCAGCACCACAGCTAGCGCTGGAACTCTAGCGACTATAGTACCCACAAATACTGAAACAGCCATTCCCAAAGTAGCCGCCGCCATCGCCTTAGCTTTGATCTGGTAAGGGCCACCAATATTCGCAAAGTTGACAAAGTAAGCCATCAAACCGACAAATAATCCGCTTTCCCTTTGGTTGATGAGTTGCCCAATTAGCATGGGAACCCCTAACGCTAAAGCAGCTCGTAAGCCGTTGGATATTGCTGGCTTTCCTGGCTCTGACTGGATCAGAATCTTGAGGAAATTACTTCGATTCAACTGCATTGTTTTTGTTAACAAAACAAAATTTTTATCTGGATTTTCTTCATATTCTGATATATTCAGATTTATTTTAATTTATATTAGATACGTAAGAGCTTTTGCAAAAACTTAATCTTAGGATGCACATTTTGCCAATTTAGAATTCATCCTTAATTCTTCGTTATACAGATATAAGGTTTACCGATAACAACAGTATAATTGCTGTGATTAGCGTATAAAAAGCACTGTCTGAATGCAAAGAGCTTTAGTCAAAAGTGATATAGGACTCATATTTGATTTTTGAACAAAACTCAGTACACCTTTATTCCTTCTTCCCAGTCCCCATTGCCCCTAATCCCCAGAGGGGGCCCCGAGTTCCCCAATCTCCAGTCCCTGAACTCTACGAGTGATTCAGAAATCAAATCGGATTGCTATATACATCAAGACATATCAATAATCTTAGTTGTTTATTGCTAACATTTAAAAAATATTAACAACAAAACAAAAAAGTTAAAATAATGTCAACGAATTTGATAGAAAAAAATACCAAATCTGTCCAAAAGTAGGGATAATTTTGAGAAGACAAAAACAATAAAAACCATTTAATTGGATAGGGTTTGATGTCGATAAACTGTTCCAACTTCAGGGGAGGATTCATTTATGAATCCTCCGGTGGCATAAACCTGAAGAGAAATCGATTGTGAGCAGATAAATCAGTGAAATAGACAAAAAGTTAAGCGCGAGGACATAGATTTAGTATGGCTAACAACAGTGCAATCACCCCAGCAGGACGCTTGAGTGAAAAGTTACCTTCACCGCTCAAGCGTTTGGCAGATTTGGCTTATAACTACTGGTGGAGTTGGAGTGGCGATCGCATCTCTTTATTCCAAACAATTGATTCCCAAGAATGGGAACGCTGTGGGCATAACCCAGTGGCAATTTTAGAGTCTGCAAGTTACGAGCGTCTGACCCAATTAGCAGAAGACCCGTTTTACTTAAAGCAGATATCCGCCCTAGCGCGTGAGTTTGACCAATACATCAACCAGCAAGATACTTGGGTCAGTCGAGTTGCACCGCAAGTATCTGCATCTCACCCCATTGCCTACTTTTGCGCCGAATTTGGCATCCATGAATCCCTACCTGTCTACTCTGGCGGCTTAGGTATTCTCGCCGGGGATCACCTGAAATCATCATCAGATTTAGGTGTGCCGTTGGTTGGTGTTGGCTTGTTGTATCGCCAAGGTTATTTTCGGCAACGCTTGAACCGCCACGGTTGGCAAGAAGATTATTATATTGATAACCCCTTTCAGCAAATGCCCCTGGAGTTAATTAAAAATGACCAAGGGGAACCAATTACTATCCAGCTACAAGTTCGCCAGCGATTTGTGAAAGTGCAAATCTGGCGAGTCCAAGTTGGGCGAGTCACATTATATTTATTAGATAGCGATCGCAACGATAACGATCCCATTGACCGCTGGCTAACGGGACACCTATATGGTGGTAACTTGGAAACCCGCATCGCCCAAGAAGTAGTTTTGGGAATTGGTGGTGTTCGCGCCCTACACGCTTTAGGAATTGAACCTTCTGTCTATCACCTCAACGAAGGACACGCTGCATTCTGCACCTTAGAAATTGCCCGCTTAGAAATTGAGCAGACTGGTAAATCCTTTTACGACATCGAAGCCAAGGTGCGAAACAGTTGTGTATTCACCACCCATACGCCCGTTCCCGCCGGTCATGATGTCTTCTCCCCCGATTTAATAGATTCCTTCTTTGCCAGCTATTGGCCGCAATTGCGACTTTCTCGTGAGCAATTTTTAGCATTGGGTGCAAGGCGATTGGGCGATCCTTGGGAACCCTTTGGCATGACCGTTTTAGCATTGCGGATGTCGCGTGCTTGTAATGGTGTGAGTGAATTGCACGGTCAAGTTTCTCGTAAAATGTGGACAGTTCTCTATCCGCAGCGATCGGAAGACAAAGTACCAATTGGTTACATTACCAATGGCGTTCATGCACCCACTTGGACTGCACCGCTGTTAGGTGATTTATATAACGAATATTTGGGAGCAGACTGGAAAAATCGCGCCGTTGATCCCAAGATGTGGGCTAAAGTTGATGACATTCCCGACGAGGAACTGTGGTCACGACATCTTATTCTCAAAGAAAGATTGATTGCGTTTACCCGTTATAAGGTGAAGAAAGCACGGGAGTTGCGTGGCGAAAATTATGAACTCATTCAAGCAACACAAAGCTTACTCGACCCCAACGTGTTGACCATTGGATTTGCCAGACGCTTCAGCCCTTACAAACGCGGGGATTTGATTTTGCGGGATGCCCAACGCGCACTGAAGATTTTTGGTAATCCTCAACGTCCAGTACAAATAATCTTTGCAGGTAAAGCCCACCCAGCTGATGAAGAAGGTAAGCGGATTATTCAGCGATTGATGGAGTGGTGTCACAATTCCGGGATTATTAACCGAGTCGCCTTTATTGAAGATTACGACATTTACACTGGTCAAAAATTGGTGCAAGGTGTGGATGTTTGGTTAAATAATCCTCGTCGTCCTTTGGAAGCGTCTGGTACAAGTGGGCAAAAAGTCTGCTTCAATGGTGGTCTTAATTGCAGCGTTTTGGACGGCTGGTGGTGCGAAGGCTACCAAGCAGGGCCAGATGGTAAAGGAATTAACGGTTGGGCAATTGGTGAAGATGCTCATACTAGCGATCAAGAATTGCAAGATCGGATTGATTCGCGATCGCTTTATCAGCTGTTAGAAGAAGAAATTGTCCCTTTATACTATGACCAAGATGCCCAAGGCATTCCCCATCGCTGGGTGCAGATGATGAAAACATCCATTAAAACAAATGCACCATTATTCAACACCGACAGAATGATTGCCGACTACGTTTCACAGGTGTATGTCCCAGAGATTTCTAAAAGTGTGGAACCGATTTTAGCTAAAGTACTGCTTTAAAGGGAATTGGGAATTGGGCATGGGGCATTGGGCATTTTAAAGAAATTTTTTCCCATTCCCCATTCCCCATTCCCCATTCCCCATTCCCCTTCCCGAAAGCGATAAGATCAAAAATAAATTCATGCTGTGTTTATGGCAACCCAACTCAGCCAAGCCAAATCACCAACAGAACTGGTAATCTCTTGGGAAGCCTTGCCCAAAGATTTTCAACTAGAGGATGAACCAGTGGAGAATACCGGTCAGCCACTTTTGGCTGGTGCTTTGCGTGAAAGCCTAGAAATCAGTGGATTCATCCAACCGCAGATGTTGATAGCTTCCAACTTTGGTCTTTGTGCGACAGTCAACGGCCAATTTATTGCCAAAGCACCAGACTGGGTTTATGTACCGTCGGTTAATGAAGTCGTGGGTAATCGCAAAAGTTATACACCCAATTTAGAAGGAGATATCCCTGCGATCGCTATCGAATTTTTATCCGATACTGAGGGTGGAGAATATTCGGTAAAGCGAACCTATCCACCAGGAAAATGGTTTTTCTACGAGCAAATTTTACAGATTCCCATCTACATAATTTTTGAACCAGATGGCGGTTTACTAGAATATTTTCAACTAGAAAATAAACGCTATGAGTTAGAGCAACCCGACGAAAATGGGCGTCATTGGATTGATGTAATGGGCTTATTTTTGGGAACTTGGCAAGGAACAAAAGAAGCGCGAACTGGTTATTGGTTACGCTGGTGGGATCGAGATGGTAATTTGTTACCGTGGGCTGTAGAACAGATTGAACAAGAACGCCAGCAAAAAGAACGACTAGTTGCTTATTTGCAATCTCAGGGTATTGACCCTAATAACTTACCCCCGTTTTCGTAGAGGCAATTCATGAATTGCCTCTACGAGAATCATCCGATTGTGCAAAACAAACTAGTTTGTTATAGCAATCCTGAATCATTCATCATAAACAAGATCCCCGACTTCTTTGAGAAGTCGGGGATCTGCGGGTTGCAATTTTCACAAATTAAATAGGATTGTTACAGCAATACTAAATCATTTCTGACTAGATATTCATCACTCTGGGAACATCTTTTTGAGTTTCAAGATAAGAGTAGAGTTAGTTATTTTCCAATCTTCCCATGCATTTTGAATAGCTTTTTTTTGTTCTTGGGTTAACTGCCAAGAAAGCGGGGGATTAATTTTACCACGAGGAAATTTAATCGGAATATACATAATTTCTACGCCTTTCTGACAAGATTTATCTTTCAAAAATTGCTGCAATTTTTCCTGCTCATCATGCTTGTAACCACATTTATATTTGTCTGTCAAGAGTTTAATATTTAATGCGTTGCCTTCGTTCTGCGTAGAACTACGAACATTTAATAAAGCAAGCAATGAACCAATAACTTCCATCTGCCATCCGGGAGCACCTTTTTCTTCTTGAAGATTTTCATCATCAGGAAAAGCATTTATTTGGATTAAAATAACTCTTTTTATTTGGTTACATCGCTCAGATTCTAATAGGTTATCAAGTAAATCTATGCTAGTACCAATACCAAAATTGTCGAAGTAACCACCATCACCTATATGATAATTCCATTTAGTTTCTTGACTAGGACGACACACAGGAGACACATAAGGGAAAGTAGCGGATAATCTTGCAGCTGTCGTCACATCAATATCATATTCTGGATAAAGGGTATTAAAATCTATAGATTTGCAATCCTCATGCTTACTAAAAGTCATCGGACTAACTAAAAAACGCCGTCCATCTTCAACTAAAGTTGCATTAAAAATAGGAATAGGAATAATTCCTTGGTCAATTTTCTCACTCCAGCTACCTAAACTTGCATCGGGATGTTCCATTTCCCCTTTCCAATCTATTTCGATAGCTGTACCACGGTCTTGCTCAGTTGCAGTATTATCTTCTTGCGCTTTTGGTACAACAAAAGGGAAACCAATAAAACGCAGTAAATCTGGATAAGCTAATCCCCAGGCTGTAGCATCTAAACTATCTTCTGTAGCGCTTTTAAAAATCTGTTTTAATTGATTTTCTTCTGGATAACCTTGCTCTCCAAATCTATCCAAATAAAACATTGTTCCAACAGAACCACCAGAAACCGAGCTTATCCAACCAATGGCTTTGGTAAATTCAGATCCAAGTTCTTCTTGTAAACCAGTCAAAACTTTAGTTGTCCATCCAGATGCTTGAATACCTCCACCACTTGCACAAACTACAACTAAAGTTTTATCTTCAGTTTGTTGATTATTCAGCCGTTGAGAGATAATATTAATCCACTTTTCTTCTGTAGGTTTTAACCAATTATTCTTTAAGTATATTTTGTAAAAATGATCTACTTTAAAAATAGTATAAGAAGCAGATGAAATTGCTAAAAATAATAGTAATGTGGGAACGCGAGATACGTCGTTAAAGAAAGAAATTCCGCCTATCCACACTACCATGATTGAAAGAATAAGAGTAATATAGAAAAGAGCAGGAACTTCAAATCTATTCCTGATTGGGCGAGGTTTAAAAATCAAATAACCCAACCCATAAACAATTAAGAGAAAGATAGAAAATACTGCTATTTCAGCAATCCCATAAGACAAATCACTACTTTCATCAATATAACCTCTTTGTATTCTTCCTGGCAAAAAAGAAATTATTTTCAATAATACCTGTTCTAAAATTTGATTGGATTTAAAAAATATCTTGGCAAGGTGAGTTGTTATTATCAGGAAAGCTCCTGCAACAACGCCAAATATAATTCCCCAGCCATGATCTCCTTCTTTTATTTCTTTCTTGGAAAGTTGAGTTGCCTTTATGGCAATCGGAAGACTTAAGATAATAGCGATTAAATATTGGAGAAATTCTGGAATTCCTTGGTGCTGAGGTACATCAAAACGAAGATGGGAATTATACAAAATGATATCGAAAACTTCTATCGTAGCTAGTCCTGCTAAAACTGCACCTCCAATCACTAAAACCAATTGATTATTAGCGCGAAGTATAAACAAGTTTTTTAGCATCGCGGATAAACCAGTATTCACTGAAATTGTTGGCAAGAACAATAGCAATAAGCCAACAATTATAGGTACTCGGAGAAAGAAAATATATTGCAATACGTTGTAGAAGTTTTGTAGCATTAAACCCAGGAATGCCAGTCCCACCCACAATAAAATACCGTTAAAAACCTGTTGTTTTTTCTTCATGACAAATTTCTGTAAATATACAAAGAGTTAATTATTCATATTGGTTTATATCTTGTACCCAGCTTTAATTTCAACGAGAGTAAAAGGGAAAATAATCAATCTACAAGATGTTTTACTTCACTCAATAACAGTTAATATTAGAGGAACACGATATAAGCCAATAAAGTTTGATACACAAGAACATATCAAAATTCCGCAAAAGATATTATAAAGTTATATTTAGTTAAGTTTTAAGTAGTAATACCAATTTGAAAAAAGAATGCGACAAATAGACCATTTGTAGAGACGCGATTCATCGCGTCTTTACCCAAGGATGTGTTGCAATCATTAATTGAATTGGTATTAGTAGGTTTTATCAGTCAACGAAATAATGCGGATTGTAGCGGTCGTGCTTTCAGACTGATTGATAAATCTGACTTTTCACCGTATCTGGAAAACCTCTCTCTAAATCTCTCTCCTAAAAGGAGAGAGACTTTGAATTTCATGCAAAAGAAAACTGCTGTATATATTTTTCCAGGCGTTTACCTTATTTTAAACTTCAAATATCTCTAGTAATTGCGCCTCGCTTAACTGCGTAATTCCCAACGAGATCGCCTTTTCTAATTTAGAACCGGCATCTTCTCCTAGCACCAAATAATCTGTTTTCTTACTCACTGAATCAGTCACTTTTCCCCCAGCTTTTTGAATCAAAGCCTTTGCCTCATCTCGTTTTAAGGTTGGTAGTGTACCCGTAATTACAAAAGTTTTACCTGCAAACTTTTGATTACCATCACCAACTGTTTTTGTTTCCTCTGTGGCAGTTAATTGTAATTTTTCTGCTTGCAAGCGTTCTATCAATCTTTGGTTGGCGTCAATCCGAAACCACTGGTATACAGATTGGGCAATTTCAGCACCAATACCGTAAATGCCTTCAATATCTGATTGCTTGGCTGTAGCTAACTGGTCTACGGTGAAATACTTCTGAGTTAACAATTGAGCATTCACACTGCCAACGTGACGGATGCCTAAACCATACAATACCCTTGACCAAGGTTGATTTTTTGATTGAGCGATCGCATCAATCAATTTCTCTGCCGACTTTTTCCCCATCCTTTCTAATGCAGATAACTTCTCTGCTGTCAACTCATATAAATCGGCAACGGAATGCACCAATCCTTTATCAACGAGTTGATACACCAACTTTTCCCCCATGCCTTTAATATCCAAGGCATCACGACTGACCCAATGTTCAATGGAACCTTTGAGAATCGCCGCACAGGAAGCATTGACACACCGAGTCACCGCCTCACCTGATTCTCGCACCACCAATTGACCGCAGACTGGGCAATGGGTAGGCATAACAAAGGGTTCGGTATCAGCGGGACGCAGTTCTTTGATTACTCTCACCACTTCTGGAATGATTTCCCCAGCTTTACGGACAATAACAGTATCGCCAATGCGGATGTCTAATTGAGTAATGCGATCGCTATTATGTAAAGTCGCGCGGGAAACTGTTGTTCCCGCCAGTTGCACAGGGCGCATCTCAGCTAACGGTGTTAACGCCCCCGTTCTCCCAACATTCACAGCAATATTTTCTACACGGGTGGGTGCTTCTTCGGCTGGGTACTTCAAAGCGATCGCCCAGCGGGGAAATTTCTGCGTAAATCCTAGCTGTTCCTGAAGCTTAAAAGAATTCAGCTTCACTACTACCCCATCAGTCATGTAGGGTAAATTCAGCCGTTCCGTATCCCAGTATTCATAATATTTTGCCACTTCTGCGATCGAAGCACACAGTTTGTGGTTGGGGTTGACTCGAAAACCCATTTTTTCCAACAATTCCAACGCTTCCCATTGGGTATTGGCAATACTGGTGTCATCTCTACCAGGAATGTGCAGAGTGTAGCTAAAGAAATCTAACCGCCGTTTAGCGACAATGCGGGAGTCTAATTGCCTGAGTGTACCAGCTGCGGCATTGCGGGGATTGGCAAATAATTGCTCACCTGCTTTTTGTCTTTCCTCGTTAATTTGTTTAAAAACTTCCAAGGGTAAAAACGCCTCGCCTCGCACTTCCACCCTTTCCAGAATTTCTAACCCTTCAAAATTCAAACGTAAGGGAATTGAGCGAATTGTCCGCACATTTTGGGTGATATCTTCACCCGCCACCCCATCACCCCTAGTTGTCCCCCTAACTAGAACGCCATTCTGGTAGGTAAGAGCCAAAGCAGAACCATCAATTTTCAGTTCAGTGACATATTCCACTGATTCTATTTTTGGTAATTGTCGCCGCCAACGCTGATCCCACCCTTTCAACTCATCGATATTGAATGCATTCTCCAGACTGTACAAAGGGATATTATGCCGCGCCGAAGTAAACTGTGTTGCTGGTCTTTCACCCACGCGCTGAGTCGGACTATCGGGTGCTGTCAACTCTGGATATTGAATTTCCAGTTGTTGTAATTCTCGATATAGTTGGTCATAGACTGCATCTTCCATGATTGGAGTATCTAAGACGTAATAAGCATAGCTGGCTTGTTGCAATAACTGGCGCAATTCTTCTGTGCGCTTTACTTCAGGCTTAATCTGTGTCATTGAATTATTACAAAATATCAACGAATAAAATTTAAAGATGATCGAACCTGCTTTGTTTGGATTCACTCGTAGAGGTAAGGGACTGGGGATTAGGGACTGGGGACTGGGAAGAAGGAATAAAGGTGTACTGAGTTTTGTTCAAAAATCAAATATGAGTCCTATAGTTAATTGAGATGTTAGCTAGATTTTCGCCAAGCTGTACTTAGAGACTTTTCCAGGTTACTTAATTTAATCCCAATCGTTCCATCCATCGGTAGACTTAACATTTTACGTGCAGCGCTTCGTGACAATAAATCATTGTTCGCTGTTAGACTTGTACAGTCGGCAGTATTTTCACTTATGTTTTTTAAACATCAAATAGGATTCTTATACTAGTTTTCTGTGAAGCTGCATATTATTTTGACCCCTCCCTAACCCTCTACGGTGTACACACAAGTCGAAAAAAGCTTGATTTTCCATTCATTGTTTTCTCGTTGATCTCGTTCCCAGTCGGAGACTGGGAATGCCTGATTAGGGGCTGCTGCCTCTAGTCAGATATTGAGTCAGAGACTCAATGAATGCATTCCCAGTCTGAGACTGGGAACGAGGAAATGCTTATCAAGCTAGGTTTTTAGGACTTGTGTGTACACCGTAGCTTGCCAAGGGGGGTAAATCTAGAGTGTAGGCTTCATTCCCAAGGGGAGGTGCCGCCGGCGGTGGGGTTCTTTCTATGCGTCTTCATAAAGAATTGGTATTATATCTTAAATAATTTATATACTACTTTTTGAGGATAGCTTGAATTCCACTAAAACCATATCTGCGGCAACAGTTCCATTAACGCGATCGCGCCCTAATTGACGAGAGAAGATTTTCCAAAATAGACTAGGATCTTTTAGTATTGCTTGGAGTAGTCTCAACTTCGATACTGTTTGATTTTTGCCAAATTTAGATAAACTAAAATTGTTTGTTGCTCGTGCGATCGCAGAATTTGCAGGTGGCATATAAAATTTTATCTCACAGCCTAGTTGACGTGCTAGTTCTTCGTAAGATTTTTTACTAAAACGTAGTATATGATGTGGTGGATGATTTAATATATCAAACCAATCTGATTCAACTGACATTGGTGAATAAGGAGTACTAATCAAGATACTACCCATCGGTTTCAGAACAGAAAGCATTGATGCAATAAATTCCTTTGGTTGGCTAATATGTTCTAAGCAATGAAAAGACAAGACATAGTTAAACTTTTCACTAGAAAATTTATTGTAAAAACTCTCAATTGTTTCACAATAAACTTCAAATCCTCTTTTCTGACATTGGTCAACAGATTCTGGAGTTGTATCCAAGCCAACTATACGAGTATTTGAAAGTTTTTTAGCAGCAATTTCCAGAAAATTACCTCCTCCGCAGCCCACATCTAAGACAGAAATCGGATTTTGTCTTTCTCGCTTTTTTATTTGCTCAATAACCGCAAACCATTCCCATCTAGACTCTGGATAATAACCAACTCTTGTAGTAACCCATTGATAAAATGACTGGCTACCTGCTTCTAAAGGGAAAGCATATTCAAGCGAGCACTTTTTACATTGCTGTATTTCATAGTCTATGATTTCAATTTTTTCTGGAGGCTTCTCGGCAAAATAATCTTCTAATTCGCTGATAATATTTTTTTGAGATAATGAACGAATATGGATGCCATCATGGTTGCAAACAGGACATTTATTTGAAAAAGTTTCAGACATAATAAACGTTGATTGATCTATTTCTTGATGTGTTTACTTAGAGTTTACTATGCTTTTTATGCTCTACTAGATTTATATTTTCCGTTATGTGTTAATATCTTTCTCTTTAATATGCCAGTTTTTTGAGGCGGGGAAAGTAATGACTAGAATTCTGCAAAATACACCTGCAATTATTATTGCACACCGAGGTGCTAGCGGCTATCGTCCAGAACATACTTTAGCTGCATACAAATTAGCGATCGCACTAGGCGCTGATTATATTGAACCTGATTTAGTTTCCACCAAAGACGGTGTTTTAATTGCTCGTCACGAAAATGAGATTTCTGAAACCACTGATGTTGCTAGCCATCGAGAATTTGCTTACCGTCAAACCACGAAAATAATTGATGGCGAATCGAAAACTGGCTGGTTTACTGAGGATTTTACCTTGACAGAAATAAAAACACTACGAGCTAAGGAGCGAATTGGGCAACTGCGATCGCAAAATACCACTTATGATGGACTCTTAGAAATTCCTACTCTCCAAGAAATCATCGATTTAGTCAAGGTTAAAAGTGCCGAAATTAATCGGGCGATCGGTATTTACCCAGAAACTAAGCACCCAACTTACTTTCAATCTATTGGGTTACCCCTTGAAGCACCCCTACTTGCAACTTTGACAGCCAACGGTTATCAGGGCGCTAATGCACCTGTTTTCATTCAGTCTTTTGAAGTGGGTAATTTACAAGATTTATCTACAAAGACTGATTTACCTCTGGTGCAATTGCTGAATGACAGTGGTAAACCTTATGATTTTGTCGTTAGTGGCTGCGATAGCACCTATGCAGATTTAGCCACTGCATCAGGTTTAAAAGAAATTGCTAAATATGCACAAGCAGTTGGCGTTCATAAAAATTTGCTGGTTCCGAGAGACAGCAATGGTAAATTGCGTAGACGCAAAGCGGCTTGTCGCCAGACATCGCCTACATCTTTAGTCACAGATGCTCATGCGGCTGGTTTGCTGGTTCATGTCTGGACTTTCCGCAATGAAGACTGCTTTTTACCACTAGATTTTCAAGGAAATCCCCAAGGGGAATATGAATTATTTTTCAGCTTAGGTATTGATGGCGTATTTACTGACTACCCAGATACGGCTTTTGCTGTCACTGAAAACCCTCGGTTTAAACTTGGTTCCCCATGAAATTCGGGAGCATAAAATCAAATTTGTGGTAATGCACAATAAGATTCACGAATGATTAAATAAGTCGGGAACCTGAGATTTAGCATTATCACAAACTAGTCATCACCTGAGCTAATTGATTAGATAAATCAATTACAGACTCCTGGCATTTTTTAAATAAAACGCCAGCTAAAAAATAATAATCGCCAGAATAATATGCCATCTTATTTTCTCGGAGTTTTTCGATATGCTTCTTTACCTTGGGATCAGAGCTATAGTAGCCGAACTGCAAAGGTAACACCATGAAGTTTTGAACAGAATAACCATTTTCTTTTGCGAGGTTTAGCGTACTTGTTGGATTAGAAAAGCTAGATATTAAAACCAACACATTTTCATAACCTAACGATAAAAGCTTGTTAGTAACTGTGGCTCCATCTACGCCCCCAAATAAAAGTGGCATATAAATATCGCTATCTGGTGCGGGTAGATAGGGTGGATTAGCTACAAGGTAATCGGCATCGGGTTGAGAAGAATTAAACAAAGATGAATTATGGATGATGTATTTATTAGTGAGATCGTATTCATCGATGGTTGAATTTGCGACTTTCCATGCAGAAGTATTTAACTCAAATCCCTGAATTATTCCATCAAACTTATTTCTCAATAAGGAATTAATTACAGGGCTGCCATCTCCTGAACCAAACTCAACAATAGATTCGTAATTTTTACAATTTCTGAGGACAAAGTTTTCTAAGCAGTTTGAGTAGAAATTAGATTCTTCAGGACAAAAAAAGATATCTTTCATTTGACTAAAATTCAGGGGTAAGGTATAATCAAGCTAATAAGAAGTTATTAATTACCTTGTATTAAGGCAATAAAAAACTGTTCCTTTAGCAAAGAACTGTTAAAGAAAATTATTTGCAGGTGAATTAGCAATAAAATGACTTAAAAATGTCAAATTAAAACGCTAAGAATAACCTGCTATTTTGAAGTTTTAATTGTTGAGATTTCTCACAAGAGTAAATTGGCTTATTCTGCTTGGCGTATTGATCGCACAACAGCAGCAGCGGCGCGATCGCCCATTAGTTTCTCCTGGTCATACCCAAGCAGCAGTTCCCACGCATCATTGGGATACTGTTCTGCCAAAGACAAAGCTACATCATCTAACATCCAACGACCGTGACGTTCATCTTCCCTGATATGCAGTTCCCAATAACCCATAGCCGCCTCTGACAGTCCCAGTCGTTGCGCCGCCGCCAGATAGTTTTTATAAGCCGCAGGGCCAGCCACCTCAAAATATGTCAATGCACCACAATAACGTAGGAAATAGCGTTTGCGATCAGTAGTCAGAAAGTTATGATTATCGCAAGCTAACACTTCCCAAGGTACTAAATCGAAGTATCCCTCTGGTTCAGTATTCATTCCAAACTCAGCCAGCATTTGAGCAAAGAATGTCGAATGCTTGCGAGATAAACGACCATTACCGTATTCTTCTAGTAGTACTCGCACTAGCGTGCATTGCACTTCATTCGCAGCACCACCCAATACGTAGCAAAGACGACTACCTTCAACCAAGCCATCAAATGAGCCGATCGCTAGCAAGTGACGATAGCCAGCTTCAGTCATCTCCTCACGAATGTAGCGACTACTCTCCGACAAAGGCGGATTTAAATCGGCAGATGCACGCTCAATTAAAGCGTGTTTTACATCCAATTGTTGCAACGCAGCTACATCGATTTGCGTCAATTCCCACTGTTGCCAAGCAGCTTCGATTTGGTCACGACATGAGTACAAATACAGCGATCGCTCGTTGGTATAATTGTGCAAATCATCGTACCAAAACAGTTTTAGGCGATTAATTCGATAAAGTATACGTTGCAGAAAACGGTGAGCTTGTTCATCAGAGCGATCGTTTCCATACGCAGCACGAATTGCTGTTGAGAGTGCCTGTTCAAACTCACTGGCTCTTGAAGGCTTGACATCCAGTTTATGATCCAAATCCTCCATTGCCAGCAGTTCTATAAATTGCTCCTCAGCACGGTGGTACTTGGTAATTGTTCTGTCTTCAGTTTGCGTGCTCTTTTTCGCAGCCCCAGCTTTCGGAAATATAACTAAATTGCTTTGCATGGAATCTTCGGTAGCTTTGGAAAAGTGATAAATTACTTTCACCTCTAATATCTAGGTTTCCACACCAGTAGCTTTCTGTACCTCTTTCCTTGGTTATAAAGAAAAATTAAGTTTAGAAGAGAAGGATTATTCCCCAATCCCCAATCCCCAATCAATACTGCTTGGGCTTTGCATTTTGAACTCGGAATTGGGTTTTGGGAAAAGGTTAAAGGGTAAAGGTTAAAGGTTTTTTCTTTCCCCTTACCCCTTACCCTTTTCCCTTTAACCGACAAGTATTGAATCCCCAATCCCCAATCCCTACGGCGCTTCCGTCCGTTGCTCAATCGCCTTACTTGGCGGAATTTCCTCAAGAGGAATCAGCGCTTCGATCACCGACTTCACAATTGGCGCAGCGACAGTAGAACCATAAGCACTTTCTCCTTTTGGTTCATCCACCAGTGCGAACACTACATAGCGAGGAGATTCCACCGGTAAAATAGCCACAAAGCTGGTCATTCTAGCACCCTTGATGTAACCGCCAGAGGGACTAGCTTTTTGGGCTGTACCAGTTTTACCAGCAATCCGATATCCGGGAATTTGTGAAGCCTTTCCGCTGCCGTCAGTAACAACAGTTTCCATCATTTCCACAACCTTTTGGGCTGTTGCGGCTGAGAAAATTTGGCGGGGTATAGTGCGATTGGGTGAATCATGCATCTGCCCTTTGGTATCAATCAACCCTTGCACTACATGGGGTGTTACCAACTTACCGCCATTGGCTAAAGCACCGTGCATTTGCACTAGCTGTAACGGTGTCATAGAAAAACCTTGCCCAAAAGAAGTAGTAGCTGGTTCAATTGGCGAAGCGATAAATTCTTCTTGACTTTTGAGCCGACCGCTAGCTTCAAAAGGTAAATCTGTATCAACTTTTTGTCCTAGCCCCAAGCGTTCTAGCCAGTTGTAATAGATTGAAGGCTTTAAGCGTTGGATAATTTTCACCATACCAATGTTGCTAGAATTTTGGAGGATTTGGGCAATGTTGATTTGCCCATAACCATTGTTCATAGCATTTTTGATAGTGTAATTAGCTACTCGAATAGAACCGGAGTCATTAAACACATCATCGGCTTTGATCACACCATTTTCCAGAGCGATCGCCACATTCAAAGGCTTAAAAGTCGATCCCGGTTCATAAAGATCCGCTACCGTCCAGTTTTTAAATAGCGAGATATTAGCTTTACCATATTCATTAGGGTTATAAGTAGGTTGAGAAACGAGGGCGAGTAAGGAACCATCCAACGCATCCATGACAATTACCGCCCCACGTTTAGCATTAAACTTATCCATCTGTTGTTTGAGCGCAACGCGGGCAATTCGTTGCAGACGACTATCAATAGTGAGTTGCAATCGCAAATCATCAAAATGCAAAAAACCTTCAGGGGCATGATCCGGCATCAGTGAACCATCACCCGACCGACTGAGCCGCACCGTTTGCACAGGACGTTCTAGCAACTTCTCTTGAGAATATTCCACACCAGCTTGACCACGGCGGTCAATATTCACATAGCCCACCACATCAGCAACCAAATCGTCTGGCGGGTAAAATCGGGAGTATTTTTGAGTCCATTCCAGGCCATTTAAGCGCAAAGAGATGACGCGATCGATCATTTCTTCTGGTATGGCTGGGGCAAGTAGAATTCCGCTTTTTTTGCTTTGAAAAGTTTTTACCAATTCAGCAGTATCTTTTGCCAATATTGGGGAAAGTCGCTCTGCTATATCCTCATTAGACTTATCAAACAGCTTGGGATGAGCGTACAAAGTATACACAGGGCGGTCAATCGCCAACAGATTACTATTACGATCTACCACCGGGCGACGCGGCATAAAAGGTCGCAAATTCAACATTTGCTGGCTGCGTGCCTGCTCAGTTAACTTTGGCCCCTTGACAATTTGGAGATTATACAATTTGACACCCAACCCCAACCCGGCTGCCATTAATACGCCCCAGACTATGAACATTCGAGACTTGGTGCTGGATGTTTGGTCTTGGATCTTAGAGGCTAATCTTCCCAAAAGCCCTTGTCTATAACCCTTTTGTCGCCTTGTAAAAGCTGAATTCCGAACCTTTCTAAATTTTGTTCTGCTTGGTGACTTCTGCATTGGGTTTGTCCTTTGTCATTTGTCTTTTGTCATTTGCCACAAATCTGAGTCCTAATCACTAATGACAAATGAATAATGACTCTTAACCTTTTACCAATTCTCCAAAATAAAACTACAGATACAAGAGGTGGAAACTCAAATTGCAGCGTTTTTCATCTCTTTGAAGCACAATCTTCGCGATTATGAATTACGATTAGTATCCCAGTGGCGAGAGTGTTTGCTGTTGCGTTTCAGAACTTGGCGTTGTATTAGACGATTCTGGCTTAGGACTTAGAGATGCTGGAGGCAAGAAAATCATCCCTTGAGGAGTTGGTGAAACCAGCCCTGCTGTTGGTTGTTCTGCTTCATCAGCCATTTTATTTGTCAGTGTCGCATTAGTTGTCGTTAGCATTCGCTCATGACGTTGGAGCTTTTGTAGTCTTCGATATGACTGACTCCAAAGCTCTTGCGAATATACTGTGCAGCCATAAACAGCAAGTGTCGATGCTACTAACAAGAACGCCAAAACTGACGAATAACGATGAAAGGTGTACAAGCGCAGCAACCAACCAGGTGTCGCTCCAGAATTAGGTATTGTGGGGAAGCGAAGAAAACCTACCCCCGAACTCTTCTGCTTGGTACTCGACTGCTCATAAACATTTGGCATTTTTTGTTTACCCAACTCTTTCACCGATTTGGGCATAACTGCCTCATCTGTGGGAGAAACCGCTAACTTTTTTGAGGAACGCCGTTGTCTTTGAGAGGATACTGGTGCGGCTTGGGTAGCTGATGTAGAAGCGCTCCGTGTTGCTGAGTCAGTAGGCGCAGAGCGTCGCCTCCCTAAAGAAAGGATAGAATTTTGCCAGAACCGATTACCTCTTGTAGAAACAGCAGATTTACGAGCAACTACCATAGATTTTTTTAGATGGGAAATACTGTACTTTAGATTGATTGTCTAAATTGTCTTTTTTTGCTGAGGTTACAATCACCTTCGGTGCAACAAGCACACATAACAGACTACACTCTTTTAACTCTTCTGATAGGTAGCTGCACCAATGTTTCCAATCAGTGATTATAAACTGGACAGCCTACTTCTTAGGTATCGCACCTAAAGTATGGCAACGTCCGGTAGCAAGGTGCAACACTCCATGAAAAAAAAATTAAAATTTTTTGCTATGATAGCTCAGTTAACTATTAAAATTGGTAATTTTCGTTTTGCTCCTGAGTTAAGAGAAACTAATCAGATGGCTGTAGGATATACAATCCCAAAGAGAATACCCCAAAGGATTGTTTTTTTAAATATGTAATCTTGTAACATTAAAAAAAAAGCAATAAATACGGTATCGTATTCAACAGGCGAAAAATTGTTCTAGCCACAATTGGTGAAAGAGGAGTTATGAAAACAAAAATCTTTGGTTTTGCTTTAATGTTAAGTCTGGCTGCGATTCTCGGAGCCTGTGAAGGTGGTGGCGGTGGGACTGGTACTAGTACTCCCGCTGCTACAGGTGAACCAACTGATGCACCTCCCGCAGCTACTCCCCCAGCTACACCCGCAGCTACTCCTAAATAAGGCATCTTAAACTTTAGCGAAAGCGTTCCTCACTACATAGCTTGAATTAATTAGGCTCACACAAAAACCTGCATTTTTTTGTTGGTGTATCAGAGCCTAAAGTTTGTTCAAAAATCAGCTAAGTAGGGCATGAAGTCAAGGACACTGGTAAAGAGGGTTACATCCTCAACCAAGTGTCCGCAGTAAGTTATTCCCAGATCAAACCTTCTTCCCCGCCCAAGGAAGTTGAGTTATGTGAATGTAAAGCATTTTGTAGGCAAAATACTTCCCTCGCTGGGTATTTAGAATTGCTTAGACTAATGAGCTTTGAGAGGGCAAAACAATTGATCGCGATCGCTGGCAATTGCTCTTGAGCATTCCCCATAGTCTATTTTTTATCAGGAGAGACCTGGTAATATCACTTGATATTGCCAGATTTTTATTATTGGTAAAATTTGTAACTTTGGCAATTGGGCATGGAGCATGGGGCATAGAAAAAACAGATTTTCATCCTGCGTTGCGAACGCAGTTTAGGAGATGGGGAGAGTTAAAGCGAGAAAGGCAATAAAATTATTGAGCTTAATTGTAATTAGTGCAACATTATTTGTGCTAAATAGCTATTGGGGATCAACGGTAATAGCATTACCGCCGCCAGAGGATACACCAGAAGAAATATTAAGGACAAAGATTATCATAGAAGCGCGATCGCCTATTGATGGAAAATTCCTAACCGCTGCCGAGTATGTCCAATTGCAAGCCCAGCTGCAAGAAGTTCCGCCACCAAAACTAGACCCCAACATTCGGGATCAGATTTTCTTGCTTCGCTTACGTAAAACATTATTTCAGTTTTTCCCCTTTTTAAATTTTTGATAAATTACTCCAGTTTCAAAAATCAAGAGCTTTCCCCCAGTCCCCAGTCTCCAGTCCCTAGTCACCATTCTGATGTAGGATAACGGTGACGACAAAATTGCAAATAAATGTAAAGAATATATATAGATATTAAAAAAGTAGATTTAGTCAATCACGTTATTTCACTTAGGTAGCTTCATGTCCATGACCACGATCGCCCCTGAACAGGTTAACAGCATCGTTTGGAATCAGCATAACGATCCCTTTGAAATACTAGGTTCTCATCCCATAGAACAAGACGGCAAAACTGTCTGGGCTGTGCGGGCATACCTACCAAATGCAAGTGCAGCATGGGTCGTTCTTCCTGAACAACGCAAGGAATACCCAATGCAAACGGTGCATGATCCTCACTTTTTTGAATGCACCATTGAAACCGCAGAACTGGCAAACTACCAGTTACGGATTAAAGAAGGAGAACATGAGCGTGTCATTTATGACCCTTACGCTTTCCGTTCTCCCCGCTTGACAGACTTTGACTTGCATTTGTTTGGTGAAGGCAACCATCACCGGATATATGAAAAATTGGGAGCGCACCCCACGGAAATAGACGGCGTTAAAGGCGTTTATTTTGCCGTTTGGGCACCCAACGCTCGCAATGTTTCATTGTTGGGAGATTTTAATCTCTGGGATGGACGTAAAAACCAAATGCGTAAAGGCCCCACCGGAGTTTGGGAATTATTTATTCCTGAAATTGGTGTGGGAGAGCATTACAAATATGAAATCAAAAATTTTGAAGGACATATTTATGAAAAATCTGATCCTTACGGTTTCTACCAGGAACCCCGCCCGAAAACGGCATCCATTGTCACTGATTTAGATGCTTACAGTTGGAATGATGAAAGCTGGATGGAAAAGCGGCGTCACACTGATCCCCTCACCCAGCCCGTCTCAGTCTACGAAGTACATTTAGGCTCTTGGTTACACGCTTCGAGTGCGGAACCAGCTAAACTCCCCAATGGTGAAACGGAACCAGTAGTTGTCGTTTCTGAACTGAAACCGGGTGCACGTTTCCTTACCTATCGGGAACTGGCAGACCGACTCATTCCTTATGTCAAAGAATTGGGATACACCCATCTTGAATTGCTGCCCATTGCGGAGCATCCCTTTGATGGTTCTTGGGGTTATCAAGTGACTGGGTACTATGCCCCCACCTCCCGTTTTGGCAGCCCCGAAGATTTCATGTATTTTGTTGACAAATGTCACCAAAATGATATTGGGGTAATTGTGGATTGGGTTCCTGGTCACTTCCCCAAAGATGGACATGGTTTAGCTTTCTTTGATGGTAGCCATTTATATGAACACGCCGACCCCCGTAAAGGCGAACATAAAGAATGGGGTACTTTAGTGTTCAACTACGGTCGCCATGAAGTTAGTAATTTCCTGGCAGCAAACGCCCTCTTCTGGTTTGACAAGTACCACATTGATGGGATTCGCGTTGATGCTGTTGCTTCGATGCTCTATAACGACTATTGCCGTAAACCAGGAGAATGGTTGCCCAACCAATACGGCGGTAGAGAAAACCTAGAAGCAGCAGATTTTCTGCGTCAGGTAAATCACATTATCTTTAGCTATTTCCCCGGTATTCTCTCAATTGCGGAAGAATCTACTTCTTGGCCAATGGTATCTTGGCCCACCTACACAGGCGGACTTGGCTTTAACTTGAAGTGGAATATGGGCTGGATGCACGATATGCTGGATTATTTCAGCATGGACCCTTGGTTCCGCCAGTTCCACCAAAACAATATCACCTTTAGTATGTGGTACAACCACAGCGAGAACTTCATGCTGGCTCTGTCCCACGATGAAGTTGTGCATGGTAAGAGCAATATCATCGGCAAAATGCCAGGGGATACATGGCAGAAGTTAGCTAATATACGTTGTTTATTTAGCTATATGTTTGCTCACCCAGGCAAGAAAACCATGTTTATGAGCATGGAATTTGGGCAGTGGAGTGAGTGGAATGCTTGGGCAGATTTGGAATGGCATCTATTGCAGCATGAACCACACCAACAGTTAAAAACGTTTTTCCGGGAATTGAACCATCTCTACCGTTCTGAGCCAGTTTTGTACACCCAGGATTTTGCTGAACCGGGGTTTGAGTGGATTGACTGTAGCGACAATCGCCATAGTGTAGTTTCCTTTATCCGTCGTGACAAGGATACTGATGATTTTGCGATCGTGGTTTGCAATTTTACACCGCAACCCCATTCTCACTATCGTATCGGTGTACCGCAAAAAGGATTTTATACGGAGTTGTTCAATAGTGATGCGCGTCAGTATGGCGGCAGCAATATGGGCAACTTAGGCGGTAAGTGGACAGATGATTGGTCTTTGCACAGTCGTCCTTATTCGCTGGATTTATGTTTGCCACCTTTGGGCGTGTTAATTCTCAAGTTGGATAAGAAGAAGACTGCTGAGATCATGGGATAAACAAGAGGGGAAAAGGTTAAAGGGAAAAGGGGAAAGGGATGAACAGGTCGCGCCACTTGCGGGCGAGGTTTTTACCTTTTCCCCTTCCCCTTCTTCATAAAACCTTCTGCCCTCTGCCCTCTGCCTTCTGCCTTCTCAAGGTAATTTCTATGGGACTTGCAAAAAACAAAAGGGGAGAGAAAACCAGCCAATGGCTATTCTTCCCCAATAACCATCAATTTACTGTGAATCGGATTTTTCACTTTGAGTTTTTGCAGATGAATTATTAGCACCATTTGCAGTGTCTTTCTGTAACTGAATTTTTAACAAATTAATTAAACCTTCAGAAAGTTGTGATAATGAATTTTCTAATTGTGGTGAAAGTTCTAAGGGTAAGCTACCAGTACGCAAATGTAGAGAGCGTTGGGGAAAGGGAATATTGATGTTTTTTTGTCTGAGAATCTCATCAATCTGAAAATATAAGTCGCTCTTAATTTGAAACTGCTTGCGCGGTTTAGAAATCCAAACTAATAACTGAAAATTTAAAAAATCTTCACCATATCCTTGAAACCAAACAGTAGGATGTGGTTTTTTTAAAATATCAGGATTTGTCAGCGCTATTTCTAATAATGCAGAGCGTATAGTATTAATATTCACACCATAAGCAACTCGTATTGGTAATACTAGACGAGATGCCGAATTCTGATGGTTCCAATTGACTACTTCTGTATCTAAAAAACGGGAATTTGGCACAATTACTACTATATCATCTAAGGTACGGAGGTAGGTGCTGCGAGCATTTAAACGCTCTACTGTTCCCATAAATTCGCCAACTTGCACAAAGTCGCCAATTTCAATAGCGCGTTCAAAAGTAATTACAAAACCGCTTACTAATTCTTTAGCAACTCCCTGTAAGCCAAAGCCGATCGCTACACCAAAGACACTGGCTACTATTGCTAAAGAACTGATGTCTAAACCCCAAATTTGTAGTAATAAAACTGTTCCAATAAAAATTAGACTGTAATAGATAGCAATGGCAATTGATTCTTGCACACCACGGCTAACATTTGTCATGCGTAATACGCGCGATCGCAGCAGATTAGTTAAAGTTCCAGCAATCGCTAATACTCCAAAAAGTAAGCTGATGAAGATAATTATATTGATGACTGAATAAGAACTTTCACCAATAGTAATCACTGGGGAAGTTAAGCTCATCCAGAGAATATTGGCAATGCTTCTGCTCCATTCTCGCGTTAAGGGGAATAAGTCGGTAATGTAGATAGCTATTCCTATCCATAGTAGCGATCGCACTACAACCAGCGTCAATTGTAAAAATAGCTCGATTCCTTTGGGTTGCGCTCCCGTTTCCGGGTGATTAGCTTCTCTAGGAACCAGTCGCCGTAACCAATAGCGCCCAACCCAACCCAAAAGAAAATGGAGTGCGATCGCGCCTAATACAGATAAAGCTACTAGTAATATTGCCCGCCAAAAATAATCTAATCTGCGTTCTTCTTGACCTTGTTCAACTGCTTCTCTAATTCGTTGCGCCCAAATTTCTGCTTGTTCCTGTTTTGTTCTCCCAGTGAAAGTATCTTGTTGAGTCACTGTTAATAGGTGACGATTATTTACCAGAATTACAGGTAATTGATTAGTTTCTACAATCTCTACCTTCACACCGCCTGAAGAACGGACTGCTTCTCTTAAAATTAAGTTGGCATCAGCAGCACGATTTTCCGCGCTAAATTGTCCTGCTTCTGAAAGTTCAAATAACTGACGACCATCTACTGTAATATGAGCAGTTGGTCTTGATTGAGCTTGCACCGACATTTCAGTAGTTAACAGCCATCCAATCATCATGAAGACAATTACCAGGATGGCAATGGCTTTCCGAAAGTGATGAAAGCTATTCATAACATCATATTTTTATAAGGAACCTTTTTTATGAAATAAAATTATTAGTATTATTTATTATTGCATATTTTAAATAATCATATATCTGTCAATAGTTTTGCTATAAAATCCTATTTTTCTACCAAAAGGTATAAACAAATGCAATTATAATAAGCTCAAAGCCTTTATTTAGAGGATGTTTTAAAAGTCCTCTGGTTGGTAGCAAAACGTTTTAGATCCCCCTAAATCCCCCTTAAAAAGGGGGACTTTTAGAGACTTTGCCCCCCTTTTTCAGGGGGGTTGGGGGGATCAACAAGTGCCTAAAATTACAGCCAACCACTTTTAAAACATCCTCTTAGATACAAGATTTATCGCATTTTTAAATATCAATTATTTACACCAATAATTTTTAGGTGAAGAATAGTACCATTGCGATAATGAGTTATTTACTGTAGCGTCACACTCTTTTAAAAGCGATGCTGGCTGAAGATTTGTTAAAAATAACTAATATAACGCCATCTGCAACTTTATCTCAAATCAACCCCCAACCCCTTCCCTACTAGCGTTGGGGAGCAAAAATCAAAGCCTCTATCCTTTTACGAGAGAGGAATGGAAGTCAGGTCAGAATATTAGGTCGCACATCGCGTTAATATACTGTGCATGGATATTAGGAGTAGTTTTATGGTTCTACAAGTTAACCCTATCCAAAAAGAACCAATTGTTACTTGGGAAGCACTTCCAGCCGACTTCATTTTACCTGATGATCCAGTGGAAAATATTCAACAACCTGCGATCGCAGCTGCGCTTACCGATGCTTTGGGAAGCACAGGACGCATCCAACCTCAAATGCTGATTGGCTCTAATTTTGGACTTGTAGCCACAGTCAACAAAAAAATTGTTGTCAAAGCCCCAGACTGGTTTTATGTCCCTCAAGTGCAGTCTGTGGGAACGAATGTTGTTCGTCGCAGCTATACCCCGAATTTAGAAGGCGCTGCGGTGGCTGTGGTGATGGAATTTCTCTCAGACACAGAAGGGGGAGAACTCTCAGTCCGCTCAACTCCACCCTACGGTAAACTCTATTATTACGAAAAGATTCTCCAAGTTCCAACCTACGTAACCTACGACCCTTACGAACCAAGCATAGAGCTACGCTGCTTGCAAAATGGACAATATACCTTGCAGCAAGCAGACGCCAATGGACGTTACTGGATTCCTGAGTTAGAGTTATTTCTCGGAATTTGGCAAGGTGAAAGATTATGTCAAACCATGAATTGGCTGCGCTGGTGGGATAGAGAAGGAAATTTGCTGTTGTGGAGCAGCGAACAAGCCCAACAAGAACGCCAGCGTGCTGAACAGGAAAGCCAGCGTGCTGAACAGGAAAGCCAACGTGCTGAACAGGAAAGCCAACGTGCTGAACAGGAACGCCAACGTGCTGATATATTAGCAGCTAAGTTACGTGAGCTAGGTATTGACCCTGATGCGTAGGCGTAGCCCGTCGTAGACATCGCATAAACTCAAGGGATGCTGGGAATAATAATTTTGGGACATCAGCACCAAAATTCCATGAAACAGCAAAAAAATCAGTTCAGCCATCTCACTGCGATCGAAAGAAATTATCTATCATTTCCTGCACGGTTTTTATTAAATCAAAACCTTCTCCAGGGCAAGATACTAGATTTTGGTTGTGGCTTTGGTAATGATGTTAAAATATTGCGCCAAAAAGGTTGTGATATTACAGGCTATGACCCTTATTATTTTCCAGAATATCCTGATAATAAATTTGATACTATAGTTTGCGTTTATGTTTTAAATGTTTTATTTACTGAAGAACAAACTAATGTTCTTATGGAAGTATCGCATTTATTAAAGCCAGGAGGTAAAGCTTATTATGCTGTAAGAAGGGATATCAAAAGAGAAGGATTTCGAGAACATTATGTCCACAATAAGCCGACATATCAATGTATTGTCAAACTTCCCTTTCCTTCAGTTTTCTTAGATGAAAATCGGGAAGTGTATGAGTATGTCCACTATAATCATCAACGTAATTCATCTAATTATTGTATATTCTGTAATCCCCATAAAAATCTGAAACTCTTAACTGAGTCAGCAACAGCTTATGCTATTTTTGATGGCTATCCAATCAGCAATGGTCATGTTTTAGTTATTCCCAAACGTCATGTTAGCAGTTATTTTGAATTACCAGTTAAAGAGCAATCTGCTTGCTGGTTTATGGTGAACAAGGTACAAGAAATTCTTAAATCAGAATTTGAACCTGATGGCTTTAATATAGGAATGAACATCAATCGAGCCGCTGGTCAAAATATTATGCACGCCAGTATTCATATCATCCCTCGCTACAAAGGTGATACTGTTGGCGCTAAAAGTGGAATCAGGAACGTTATTCCTAAAAAGCAATAGTTTTTTTTACTGACAGCTTTTAGTAGTAAATCTTGATTTATGACAAATGCATAAATCTGAAAAACTCAGTTTTTTGAGTCTTGTTAAAAATATTGCAAAATATTTCAGTTAACCCAGATTATCTGGATCTATTCCCAGCGCTCTTAATTGTTCTGTCAATTGTTGCACCCGTAGTTCTGCTTGTTGAGCACGTTGTGCTTCTTGTTGAGCACGTTGTGCTTCTTGTTGAGCGCGTTGTGCTTCTTGTTGAGCGCGTTGTGCTTCTTGTTGAGCGCGTTGTGTCTCTTGTTTTACTTGTTCTGCGGGCGTAAGATACCGTTTTCCTTGCTCATCATACCAATACATCCATTCCCGCGTTACACCACAATAATTTCCCCTTTCGCAACCAATTCCTAAGCCAATCTCTGGTAGCCAAACGGTATTTCCCTCTTGCAATTCATACTTACCATTAACTAACTTATGTACTTCCAGATGTGGTTTGCGACGGCGACGAGAGGAATAAATCACGTAATAAAGTACACCTAAAGCCTCATATTCATCCAATTTAGTAGTGTATTCTTTGCGATAATTTTGGGAAACTACTTCTAGCACGAAAATCGGTACAACATTTTCATCCCACAGCACATAACTGGGACGCAGTTCTTCATCATAAAACCGCTCTACCCCTAAGCTCAAAAACCCATCTGGCACAATGGGCGGTTTATCCGGGTGATAATAAATACCCATATCTATGGCAAAGAGCCAATCCATGCGTTCTGACCAAAGTATTAGCAGAATCGCCTTCAGCAAGCCTGGTATCAATTCTTGTAGTTCATTATCCACAGGCGTTTCATCAGAGTCTGGTAGTTCCTCGGCTGAGGGCAAGTACCTTGGCAAGTTGTACTCTAACATGGCTGGTTTCCCCAAAACTCAAAGGATATTTGGCTTTATTTGGCTCACCAGAATTATAGCGATTTCTCCCCTAGCGATGTCACGAATAGTCTGTCTGATTAACTACGAAGCATGAACGAGTTCGTAGTCAGGACTAAAGTCCTGGTTTTTTAAGCACTAAAGTGCTTACTACAAACTCTCAAAATTAGCTTGACAAATTACTAGTTTACTACTGTATATTAAGTACTCTACTGACACTAATTGCTAGCTTTTAACTACTAGACAATCTTAAATCTGCCGGAATCATGAGCCAGAAAATTTATTTGCTGCCTAAATTCTAACTGTCACAATCCGATTATCTTGATGATGAAATGTTTTGCTTTGACTAAGGGATACCACTTGTGGTATTGATAAACAGACAAGATTCGACAGATATAATAGTTACTAGCTCGTTTCCTGATTGTGGATAGCATTGCCTCAGCTAAAGTTCCAGCCCAGTCAAGAATACAAGCGTTTCTATCCCGTCAAGGAAGCTGCTTAAGCTGATAAAATTTTGGTAACTCTTAACTATTAATAAATATATAAGTGCTTAGTGCTATCCATGCTTTATATTTAGCCACAGGGTGGTACAAACAGCCACTCATCTTCAAGTACTTAGGAGGCAGTACCCAGCGGGAGCACACTCACGCTTCGATACTACCAGCACGTAGTGTAAGTAAAGGTTAAGTTGATATTCAAACGAATAATTTTTGCTGAATTGCGACAGATAAAGACTAAACTAAAAAGTCTTGTGCAGCAAAACCTGTAGCTTTAAATGAAGTAATCATGTCTAAGGTTCTTGTCTCTGATTCGATTGACCAAGCTGGAATTGACATTCTTTCGCAAGTTGCTACCGTTGATGTCAAACTAGGTCTAAAACCAGCAGAACTGATCGCAATTATTGGTGAGTATGACGCGCTGATGATTCGCTCTGGTACGCGCGTCACTCAAGAAATCATTGATGCCGGCACTCAGCTAAAAATCATCGGTCGTGCTGGTGTGGGTGTGGATAATGTGGATGTTCCCGCTGCCACACGTCGGGGAATTGTGGTAGTCAATTCTCCAGAGGGAAATACAATTGCTGCGGCCGAACACGCGCTAGCGATGATTTTGGCTTTGTCTCGCCACATCCCCGATGCTAACGCTTCGGTAAAACGCGGTGCGTGGGATCGCAATAGTTTTGTTGGTGCGGAAGTCTACAAAAAAACTCTCGGCGTTGTCGGTTTGGGTAAAATTGGTTCCCATGTTGCGGCTGTAGCTAAGACAATGGGGATGAAACTCCTAGCTTATGACCCTTTTATTTCTACAGAACGAGCCGAACAAATTGGCTGTCAGTTGGTGGAACTAGATTTACTCTTCCAGCAAGCAGACTATATCACCCTCCACATCCCGAAAACCCCAGAAACTACCCACTTAATCAATGCCACAACTCTGGCAAAAATGAAACCCACAGCCCGGATTATTAACTGCGCTCGTGGCGGGATCATTGATGAAGTAGCTTTAGCAGCAGCTATAAAAGCGGGTAAAATCGGTGGTGCAGCCTTGGATGTGTTCGAGTCAGAACCACTGGGTGAATCTGAATTGCGATCGCTAGGAAAGGAAGTTATCCTCACCCCACACTTGGGAGCCTCTACCACGGAAGCTCAAGTGAATGTGGCCATTGATGTTGCCGAACAAATTCGCGATGTTCTTTTAGGACTACCAGCACGTTCAGCCGTAAACATTCCCGGACTCGGCCCCGATGTGTTGGAAGAACTCAAGCCCTATATGCAACTAGCAGAAACTCTAGGCAATCTAGTAGGACAGCTAGCCGGCGGACGGGTGGAAGTACTCAATATTCGACTACAAGGGGAACTCGCTACCAACAAAAGTCAGCCTTTGATTGTAGCTGCCCTCAAAGGACTACTTTACCAAGCTTTGCGGGAACGGGTAAATTACGTAAATGCCAGCATAGAAGCCAAAGAACGCGGAATTCGGGTAATTGAAACCCGCGATGCTTCCATTCGAGACTATGCCGGCACACTGCATCTAGAAGCCACGGGTACTTTAGGTACTCATTCTGTCACAGGCGCTTTGTTGGGTGAGCGGGAAATCCACCTCACTGACGTTGATGGTTTCCCAATTAACGTCCCACCCAGCAAATATATGTTGTTTACCCTACACCGCGATATGCCGGGGATTATCGGCAAACTTGGTTCCCTACTCGGCAGTTTTAATGTGAATATTGCCAGTATGCAAGTTGGTCGTAAAATCGTCCGTGGCGATGCCGTCATGGCTCTGAGTATAGATGACCCTTTACCAGAGGGCATTTTGGATGAGATTATTAAAGTCCCTGGTATTCGGGACGCGTATACAGTAACACTATGAGTGCTGAGTGCTGAGTAACGAGTGCTGAGTGAAGTAGAGACGCGATTAATCGCGTCTGTGCAGGAGTGAATCGTGAGGAATTAAAAGTTAAAAACTCCTAACTCCTAACTCCTAACTCCCTCAAACTCAGCACTCAGCACTCACCACTCAGCACTCTAAAGATGGCAAACACCTGGTGGGAATTAAATATTTTATGTGAGCCAGACCTAGAAGAATCGATCTTTTGGCGACTGGAAGATTTTGGCTGTCGTGGTACAGCTAGTGAAAATAAAGGAGATTCATCTTTAGTAAGGGCTTATTTGCCGACAATTCAAACACAGCTACTAGATTTGGCGGCGCTATCATTGTGGCTGCGTCAAGATGCCCTCTGTGTAGGAGTTTCATCTCCTTCCCTACAATGGCAATTAATTGATGAGGAAGATTGGGCGACTAGCTGGAAACAATATTGGCATCCACAGGAAATAGGCGATCGCTTCCTAATTAACCCCGCGTGGCTACCATTACCAGAAACAACCGAACGGTTAGTAATTCGTCTCGATCCTGGTGTAGCATTTGGTACTGGCAACCATGCCACCACTCAGCTATGTTTAGAATCCCTGGAAATGCGGCTCAGTGAAGTTCCTCAGTCCTTTGTGGGTACTGGTGGCAAACATGAACATCTAGTAATTGCGGATATTGGCTGTGGTTCAGGTATCCTTTCCATTGGGGCGCTGCTACTGGGAGCAGAGAAAGTCTATGCAGTAGATAATGACCCTTTGGCGGTGCAATCAACTATCAGCAATGGTGCGCTGAACGACATTAGCCCAGAACGTTTACTACCAGCACTGGGAAGTGTAGACGTTTTAGCAAAACTAATTGAGAAACCAGTTGATGGTATCGTTTGCAATATTTTGGCTCATGTAATTATTGAATTAATTCCAGAAATGAGTGCGATCGCAAAACCTGAAACTTGGGCGATCTTCAGTGGTATTTTACTAGAACAATCTAAAGCTGTTGCTGACGCCTTAGAACAAAATGGTTGGGTCGTCGCTACTCTGTGGAAACGAAAAGAATGGTGTTGCTTAAATGTACGTCGTTCTTAACCCAATGGATACTAGTAGTCTGGCAACCCAAAAATGCTGCGTGATGGCTGGGTAAAGGGGAAGGGGTAAGGGGTAAGGGATTTGAAACCTTTCCCCCTTACCCTTTACCCTTTACCCCGCCAAGTTCACTTGGCGAACTACTAGTACACTGTTGCCTATTGGCTACCTTTAACAAATAGCGATCGCTACATAGATACTGGCGATCGCTATTTGTTATCTTTATCGTCTTATACTGCCAGTACCTACTTCCACCTTCTGTGATCCTTCAACGATTTGGTAGAGTTTTTCTTCAAATTTTTGCATACATGCCGACCAATCAAATTCGAGTATAGAAGGGCGAGCGTGCCGAGTCATATCTGCTTTTAAGTCGGGATTTTCTAGAATCGCAATCACCTTTTGGGCGAAGTCTGTGGGGTTGTTGGGTTGGGCAAGAAAGCCGTTACGACCAGGAGATACTTGTTCCGAGGTTGACGGTGCAACAACGGCAACTAGAGGGGTTCCAGATGCTAGTGCTTCGTTATTTGTAGTGCAGAAGTTCTCGGTCACGGAAGGATTGACAAAAACATCCGCTCTAGCAAACCAACCTAAAAGTTCTGTACCGTGGGACTCGCCCCATACAGTAACACCCGATCCAAACTTTTTGGCACGCTCCCGGATCTCTTCATCTAGCGGGCCACTACCAACAATCACCAGATGGACATCAGGAATTTTGGCAGCTATGACTGGAAATATATCAAGCAGTTGGTTGACATTCTTTTCGGGTGTGATCCGTCCGACAAACAAAAGAGTCGGGCGGTGATCATTAGGAATTGGGTTGTAACAAATGTTTCGGGGATGGAATTTTTCGCAATCGATGCCTTGATAAGCGACGTATTCAGCGCGTTGGCATTTCAGTTCTTCGTATTTAGTGAGTTGTTCTTTAGAAGAAAAGTAATTGAAGTCATAAGACTCACTAAATTGCTTGACTAAAACAGGAACGATGGGACGAACCAAGTTAAAGAATTTATCCCCAAAGTAATATTTGATATATGCAACAATATCAGTATGAAAGAGTGATATTATTGGCGTGCCTGTTCGTTTTGCGTATTGAGTGCCGATAGGGCGACCATAACCTTGCAAGAAAAATGAGTATAAACCTCTCATTTGGGCTGCTTCTTCAACCACGATAATGTCGGGTTTGAATTTCTCCAGCAACTTGGTATCACTCCAATGACGATAGCTCAATGGTTGAGGAAGAGACTTATAGAATACTAGTGGTTCTGTAGGGAATGCGTAAGCAGAGAAATTAGGGAAAGATTGGATTTCCTCTAAACCTGGCATAGGGCGATCACCAACATTTTTGGGGTAGCGATCGTTGATTTGTGGATGGATTAAAAAAACCTCATGTCCTTGCTCTAGCAACCAACGAACCCGTTGGTGAACTGCGACGGAAACTCCAGTCAAGAAAGGAGCGTACAACCCTGTAAATAGTGCAATGCGAAGTTTTTGCTTAGTCATAAAAAAAGGGAATATTTCACGAAAATGCTGGTTTTGAATTTAGGATTTACGCAGCTTATGTTTCATGAACATCCTGATGATTTGGTTCAGGAATTCCCACTAATACAGTTAGACTAAGGATTTACGCATTGTCAAATAGCCGAAATTGTCGATTTTGAAGTGGATGTTTATAAACCTGGATTGAAACTATCAAAACATCCAAATTACTAAGTCAAAATTCCCCTTCATATATTTGTCTAAACCCTTGCCATTAATGCAAATACATTTTGCTAATCAATAAGAGAAAGCGTGTATTCTGACAAGGGTTATAGCTAATATAGTTCTACTAAATATAAGATAATATAATTTGAATACTAGGGAATGTTTAGTGTAATAACTTTCATACCCTAGTTCATCATAATTCGTAATTCGTAATTCGTAATTCGTAATTGAATACGGGTTGATACCTCCGTTTATATATAGGACTCATATTTGATTTCTGAAAAAACTCAGTACAACTAAGAAGCCTTCTTTCCTGTAGCAAGATTGCCTATTGCCTATTGCCTGTCTACGCAAATTCGTTCAGAAATCAAAGCGGATTCCTATAAAACATAATTACGTTAGCATAGTGGTAGCTAGTTCACGTACTCCTGCAAAGGAGCAAGCTACGCGTAGCGTCTCGTAGAGAGCTTGATTACGAAGTACGAATTGTTCATATTTTAGCGATTTAATTCAAAGAGAAACCTTGCTATCAATCGGCTGATCTAACCATTGATAAGGGCGATATTCAATTAGCCGGACATTCCAGGGCCCTTGAACCCGATAGCTGACACCGCGCCAGGTGACTGTTGATGTCCACAGGGATGATAGCATCGCTAACCCATAAACCCACTGCGTCAAGGGAATCGCAATCAACATTTTGATGATTGTAGCAACTGATAATTTTGCGATCGCCTGGTCATTAGAGCGAATCACTCGCTGTACCTCTAATTCCAACACGAGCATGATCAAGAGTAATCCGACAGTGTAGACTCCATAGCAGCCTAACAACAGACCCGCAGCTTCCCATTTTGCCTGTAACAAAGACTCTAGAACTAAGATGATAACTGTAGTCGGAAACAAAATGCTAGAAACAGCTTCACTAACTAAAGCTAACCAACGTGGGTGATAGAGTCGAGAATAAAGAATGAGGCGTTTGAGATAATCTATTAAGTTGAATAAATCAGTCTCTTCACGATTTACCGTCAACAGCGAAGGCACAAACTTTATTTGCAACCCCTGTTTTTTGAGGATGTCGTGCATCATAAAATCTTCGCCTAAAGCTTGTCCCCACTTATCAAGCAGTTCTGTTTGGCGAAGAACTTCTGTTTTCACAGCCAAAGTTCCACCCCAAGGGATTTGGAAGATAAACATTTGCACTACTGTGGATACATTGCCGGCGTAGCGCACTAAAGATCCCCAATACCTACCTGTAGGTACATACCAACGATTACCTGTTGTCGCCCCTACTTTCGCATCCCTTAAAGGACTGACTAATTCTCTGAGCCAATTCACATGGACTATAGTATCAGCATCTACTAAGGCAACCACCTTGTAAGAATCATCCAACTCACGGACAGCTTGGATTAAAGAGCTACATTTGAGACTACAATTGTTGCGTACTATTCTCAAAGAGCTAATTTGAACATTAGTCGCTTCTTGCTCTGTGATGGTTTCACTGGCAATTTTCCAAGCGGGATCTTCGTGACTATCAACGATTAATTTTAAATCATACTGTGGATAGTTTTGATTTAGGAGCGATCGCAAACATCTAGGCAAAAACGGATCGGCTCCGCGTAGGCAAAGAATCACTGCGGTTTTGGGTAACTGATCATCTGGTAATAAGTTTTTTTGAGATGAGCGCAGATACCATATAAAGACAAGCGTGAAACACACCTGAATAAACAACCAACCTGTCAAAGACTTAGACAGAAATATCGCCAAATCTTCCATTAATTTTTTAGTCTCCGACAGAATGAGGGATTGGGGATTGGGGATTAGGGAATGGGGAATGGGGATTAGGGATTGGGAATCACAAATATTTTCTAGAAAGCCAGTTCCCAGTTCCCAGTTCCCAGTCCCCAGCCCCCAGTCCCCTTTACGAATCCAGTGAATATTTCATGATGATATTGACAGTTGTATTTTTGTCTACAACAAAACTGGCATCACGAAACTTTGGTGTACCTGTTTGTATGGACACAGTTGGATTTTTGGAAATACCAAAACCTTCTGTGGGAATACCGAAAAAGTCTTTATTGAGTTTGCGATCGCCATTTTGATCATCAACTACGGCGACAGCATAAGTTCCAGGCTTCAAACCGGAAAATTCTTTTGTTACAGAATTGCCAGTAATCTTAGCGCAGCCACTTTGAGCTTCACTAGTACTACTCATCGGAAATCCTTTTTCACTTGCGTAAACTCTGAAACAAACCTCACCTTTTTGGTGACGTATTCCATTTACAACCACACTTAGTGTTGTTGTTGGCTCTGCATTCACTGTTTTAGCAAAGCTGAGGCTCACTAAAGTAGCAAGCAAAACATGAGATAGTTGAGATAGTTTCAGCATAATTTTGTAGTAAATAATAGGTGATTTTGAACTGAGAAAAAGCTGGCGATCGCAGCTTTTATTTCTGAACTGATTTGTTTAAAGTGTGACTTGCTGTTTTTGCATTGATAGAGGTTGCGAACCTTTCCATAATCTTTGCAGTGCTATTAGCAAATCCTTCAGCAAAAGATATTCTGTCCCTTTTAACTGCTGATGTAGACTTCTATGACAACACAGCCGCTCATCCAAACTCAGGGGACTAAGCCAAATGGAAAGTATATACTCCCAGATTATTCTCCAATGTGGTAATAAAATTTGTCCTTTCTTTGCTGAATCAAACCACACTGAATATGCATAATAATCAGGCATGGTACTCAATAATGATTGGTCATTCTTATCAGCAAACAGCAAGTAATTGGGAAAGAACATACTCATTGATTGTTGTGGATGGCTTCTGGGAAAAAACAGGTATTCAGGGATTTCATAAAACCGACCGAGAAGACCAAGCCTTAACAAGAGAATTCCATCTGCATTACCATAACCACCCATAGGTGGTATCATTCTCAGGGCACTGGCGCGAATTACTCCATAACATTGATAACATAAATGTTTGATCAGCAATTCGTGAAAACGCTCCTGTGGTTTTAGTGCATCTGCCTTGAGTTTGATATTGTAATTTTGGAGATAGTTCCCCTGTTCATCAATGAAATATGCCTGGGAGTGACATAAGATTATGCTAGGATCTTGGTCAAGCACCTCAACACACTTCTTGATAAAATCTGGAGAATGTAGATCATCATAGGCTGCCCATTTAAAATACTCACCCGAAGACAATTTAAAGACGCGATTAAAGTTACGAGCGCAACCTATATTCCTGTCATTACGGTAGTAACAGATACGTTTGTCTTGTTCGGCGTAAGCTCTACAAATTTCCTCAGTTTTATCTGTAGATGCATTATCTGAAATAATTAGTTCAAAATCTTCAAAGGTCTGAGCCAAGAGTGAATCTATGGCTGCTTTGATAAATTTTTCACCATTGTATACAGGTAATCCGATGCTTAATCGTGGCTGATTACTACTCATAGAAAACAAGTATTCGGAAAATCTGTGGATTATTTTATGCTTAATTGCAGATAATTGTTAGGCAGATGCAACGTCAGAATTCAGAAGTTAGACTTCAGAGAATTTAACTCTTGTACAGACGCGATTAATCGCGTCTCTCCTAACTCCTTGCAATGATTCTAAAAAATCTGGGGATTATTTAATCAAGCTTTGAATATCTGTTTTTTGCAGCCATTCATGTGTTCGCTGCATTCCTTCTTCGAGGTCGATTGCTGGTTTATAATTTAACAGGTTTTGTGCTTTGACAATAGAACAAGCGTAGGGACGAGTCATAAAATCTATAGACTCTGGTAAGATATCAACTTTTTTCCGAAAAAGTTTTTGTCCTTGAACGCGTAGCTTTAGAAACAACTTGATTTCATCTTTCGATAATGAAAGGGGTGCTTGTAAATCTTCCATTGCTGCTAAACGCATAAAATACTCTTTCCACGCAGTTTCTTGTCCATCGGTGATATTAAATATTTCACCGTAGGTTTCTTTTTCTATCGCGAGAAAGATGCCATCAATCAGATTATCTATATATACGTGATTGATAACTCCTTTAGCATCATTGGCACAGGCAAATAACTTTTGGCGCATCATCAGAATTGGTCTGACTATCCAGGGGATACTTCCTGGGCCGTAAACATCACCGGCTCGAATAACAATAATACCCAAATCTGGAGGATGATTCAGTTCTAATACTGCTGTTTCAGCTTCTATTTTTGTTTGACAGTAGGGATTATTTTCGCCAGAAAGTGGCCCGGATTCTGTAACACCATCAGGATAGTTGAAACCGTAAACCATCACACTGGATAGATGCACAAATGTTTTGACTCCAGCCTGTTTAGCGGCTTTAGCCATGTTGACAGTACCGCCAACATTGATATCACGAAAATGCTTAATTGCACCAGCTTCTTCGGCAATTTGCTCTGTATGTAAAACGATATCTACTCCCTGACAAGCCTTTTGAGCAATAGTAGAATCGGTAATACTACCAATAATTATCTCTACACCTAAATTCTGTAATTGTTTGTTCTGTTCTGTAGAACTTTGTAGTCCCCGAACCTTCATCCCTTGGGCTATGGCTAACTCGGCTGTACGCAAACCGACAAATTCATTAATCCCAGTAATTAGGAGAGTTTTGTTGCTGAGGTTCATATAGTAAGGGTTATACCAATTTTGGATTTTTGATTAAAAGAAAAGTGCTAGTTTGATAGTTTGTAGTAAGCACTTTAGTGCTTAAAAAATAAGGACTAAAGTCCTTACTACGAACTTGCTTATCTTTAACAAGTTGTTTTGGTTAGAAAATATCTCCCGGATCTGCGGAACGGAGTTTGTTGATCGCAAGCGCTCCTGATGTTATGCACATTAAAACTGTGGAAGTTAAGACAATAACCGCATTATTAGTGGTCATCATTATTGGTAGTTTGGTTGCTTCTGCTGCAAAGCTATATAACAAAACAGAAGTAATAAATCCTGGGATATAACCTAAGATTGCTAAAATCAACGCTTGTTGAAATACCACATTTAATAAATAGCTATTGGCATAACCGATGGCTTTTAAGGTGGCGTAAGCAACGAACTGTGTAGCAATATTGCTGTAAAGAATTTGATAAACAATAACCACCCCAACAACCGCAGCCATTGTCAACATCAAGTTAAGAATAAAACCAATGGGTGTTCTGACAGCCCAGTATTGTTTCTCAAAATCAATGAAGCCTTGGCGGGTAAAAACTTGGACATCATTAGGCAAACTTGCTTGTAAATTTTTTAGTACTGTTTCTGCATTAGTACCAGGTTTGAGGGAAATCAAA
Organism: Nostoc sp. UIC 10890; assembly: GCF_054786515.1. Classification (NCBI taxonomy): domain Bacteria; kingdom Bacillati; phylum Cyanobacteriota; class Cyanophyceae; order Nostocales; family Nostocaceae; genus Nostoc; species Nostoc sp. UIC 10890. The sequence continues at coordinate 5,927,240 of NZ_JBSGKF010000001.1, read as the reverse complement.
CCGACATCTATCATATCTGCCGGACGAGTATTGGGATTTATCCTCAAGAAAGTGGAGTCACTAACAAGTAAATTTCCATCTACACCAAAGGAAGGGCCTAATGTGAATAATCCACCGATTCTCACCCGATAACCAATTAATGAATTGAAGGGAAATATTTCAATTGTCTGTGCAGTCTCTCCCGCATTAAATTTTTCAGCTATTGGGCCAAATTCTGGGCGAGAACCCCGGTCAAAAAGCATGACATCGGGAGTTTTGAGTTTATCTAAATTTTTCTCAACTTCTGGAATATTCATCACAGGTCTACCTGGATCGAAACCAATAACGTATATTGAATATTTCTCACCAGTTGCCGGATTTTTTAGTTTGGCAAATTGCAAATACATGGGGCTAACTGACTCTACGCCATTAAACCCCAGAGATTGATACAAACGAGTCCGCGAAAAACTTTGATTTGAGGTCAAAGATTTATATTGCGAACTAACTAAAAATAAATCTCCCTTGAGATTTTGATGCACTGCGGTTGCACTGGAATAGAGGGCATCTTGAAAACCAAGTTGCACAAACATTAGCAGCACAATAAAACCAATTCCGGCTACAGCTACTAGTAAACGAACTTTTTGCTGGGCTAGCTGTAGCCATGCTAAAGGAATTTTGAAAATCATGGATTTATTTGTCATTTGTCATTTGTTATTTGTCATTTGCCATTTGTCATTTGTCATTTGCAAATGACTAATGTTCAATGCCTAATGACCAATTACTAAATCTGAATGGCGACATCTACCTGTAAGTTGGTTAAACGAGCCACCCGCTCACTATCTGCGGGATTATCGATGGAGATTTTTACTTCAATTATTCGACGGTCTGTATCTGAACCAGGGTTGAGACTGAAGATGCTTTGTTTGTCAACTTGCCAACCAATTTCTTTGACAGTTCCTTTTAATGTTCCATTAAATGCAGTGCTGTTAATGGTGGCTTTTTGTCCTACACGCACTTTTTGAACATCGGTTTGATACACCTCTGCAATCACATACATTTGAGATGTTTTACCGATTTCAGCAAATCCGGTGTTGGTGTTGATTACTTCTCCAGTTTTGGCGTGAATTTTCAAAATTTTGCCATTTATGGGAGATTTTATATAACTTAAATCCAAGTCGGCTTTTGCTTGTTGAACAGATGTTGTTGCACTGTTGACTTCGGTTTGTGCGACTTGAACATCTACACTACGCACTTCGCTAATACTGGTGAGTTGTGCTTGTGCTTGCTTGAGTTGTTCTTGGAATGTGTCTTGAGTTCGCTTGAGGGTGGCTTGAGCTTCTGCTAACTGCTGTTGGGTAGTTTTTAGTTGCAAAGCTTTGCTATCTGCTACAGAAGCCGCGATCGCACCTTGTTTATATAATTGCTGATAGCGATCGTTCTCAGCTTGAGCATTATCTACTTCCGCCTGGATGCGGGCAATTGTCGCCTCTTGGGTAGCAACATCCCCTTTATATTGTGGCTCTAAACGTGCGATCGCGGCTTTTTGAGCATCGATATCTCCAGTTTTAGCTCCAGATTTAACCTGCGCTAGTTTAGCTTTGGCAACTTGCAGTTGGTCTAAAGCTTGTTGTAAAGCTGTTCTAGAACGACCATAATTTTCTAGATACGCCAGTATTTGCCCAGTTTTAACTGCATCTCCTTCTTTCACCAATAGTCTGTCTACACGCACCCCGTTACTAGAAGCGGGAGCAGTCAAAGAAGTTACTTCACCTTCTGGTTCTAAACGTCCCAAGGCTGTCACAGCAACTTTCACAGGCGTAGCAGCTTTTGGAGGATTCGCTGGTGGTGTCTCAACTTTAGGTTTAGACCAAAACGGTACCAAACTATAAAAAGCGATTAATCCAGCAGCTAGAGTCAGAGAAGCTGCCAAAATTACTTGCGATCTACCTACGGGTTTTGTGAATAATCGGCTTTCTTTATTTGCTGCCATATTTTCATTCCAATTCTGCTTTTTTAGGAGATAGCCTGGTTATATTTAGTCGATTAGATATAGACTCATCCGCAAATTACCACGAGGATTTTTCCTCTAGGGTTTCTACTTAATAATGTGGATGGTTCTAAATTGGTTTTATATGAATTGTTGTACGCTTCTACCGCCCAAATTTACTATTGTGGCGTGAAAATTAATGGTGGTGTTACTTCAAAGCTTCCTAAGTTATATCCTAATTTGATATCTAATCCAGTAGCGTAAAATACAATAGCGCCAACCAGAAAACTTAACTCTCAAGAACAACGAAGCGCTAATAAAAATGAACTCAGAATTGGGATAAACTTGTCATTAAGTATGGCGTAAAAAGTGAATATTGTCAACCAAAAAACTTTGCATAAATCCTGATTCTCTCACTAAATTATTTCATCACAGTCAGATTAGATGCTGCAAAAGTTACTTGTCACTAATCCTTTGTCTAGCAATTGAATACCAACAGATAGTTAGTTATTAAGCAGATTTGATATTACTAACAGATTATTATTAGCAAGGTTGTGTACTATAAGACATTATTATTGCTTTCGATTCTACTAATTCAATGCATGAAGTGATACCTTTGGTGAGTTAACGGACGTTAAAAGGGCGGTTAGAAACCGCATCTACACGAGACTTTACCCACCTCCGTGGGTTTAAAACATCCTCTTAGCATTCTTGTATAGTAGCCGCAAATTCCATTCGCCCTAGCTTTCTAACCGTCCTTTTAACTGATGCAATCACGATTATGTTTATCAAGTAACATACTAAAAATTAATATTTGCTTTATAAATAACCGCTTTGCTTTTTAACTTGACTTATATTGAAAAATAACCAAAAACTTTGACTAAATTATGATGTTTCTCTGAGAAAACATACTTATAGATATTTAATTTATCTATGTATTCATTCAATTGTGACTTACTAGACAACAGATTTTCATTGTTAACTTAATTCAGCACAAACTTATGGCTAACGCGTAGATAAAAAATATCTCATACATTTATAGAGTCATAAATTATACTTTTTTGCTTAATTTTATTCAAATTAACATCAGTAATTGTGGATGTTTGTTTATAAAATAACTTTAAAGAAATGATTTAGTTTCTGTAAAGTATGCTAGTGTTTTTATTAATTCAATGCTTTAAAGTGGTTAGACAAACTAGTTATTCAATTGAGATTTTTAAATTAAAAATAACTAAAGATAACTGCTTTGTCATTACCTTGTGACCATTTCATTACTTGTTCAAGTTACATAAATTCGGATTAAAGGTGGTGTCTTTTGTGTAACAAGCTTGTCAACTTTCCTGGTTTAAATAGCATAAAATATATTATCCCGGACGTTGAAACTGGCTATGACATTGAACAAGATACAGAACGTTGTCATTCACAACAGCTATGTTGCTGTGGTTAGCCTAGATAATCAAATGCTTTTGGGTGAAAAAACGTTTCTGTTCTCTTAGCTACTCCTCAGTTCCCATCACTCCAGTAGGATACCATTCAATACGGTTCGGTTAAAGGGGAAAGGGGAAAGGGGAAAGGTTTTAAATACATCCTTTACCCCTTACCCTTTAACCTTTTCCCAGACCACAAGGAAAGTTTATTGTGCTTATCCGAACCGTATTGGGATACCATTACTCAAAATCTTTACCATTACAAATGGATTAAATTCACTGGTCAAGCAGCTATTACACTCCAAGACTATTTTACCAGTTTTAACAACGTCTTTGACCTATTGCCACAATTTCAAGAGTCTAGCGTTGGATAACATTTTTGTGCGATGTCTACGACGGGCTACGCCTACGCAGTGTGCCAAAGCCGCCTGGAAACATCAGGTTCTCCCCTGGCAGTATGTGTCGTGTGTTGTCGATTTGGAAACAAGCATTTAGCAAAGATAAGATAGCTAACTGCTTACAAAACGAGAGTTTTTCATTATTTAGTAGGCAACAGAAATTACTGTAGCTACACAATTCACAGTACTAACTATGCCCTATGTCTGCTTATTCAATTGATACTGCCTTAACGGAGTTAGAGAGCCTGATAAATAATTGTGAACAGGCTGTGATTAAGTCTATCGAGGGAAAAAAAATGAAATCGGATAAATCAGTGTCAATCAACAAAATTAACAGACAATTACAACACAATCCTATCGCCATTGTTGGAATGGCTTCTCTATTACCTCAAGCTAGAAATTTGCGGGAATACTGGCAAAATATAGTAAATAAAATTGACTGTATTACTGATGTTCCTTCCACTCACTGGAGCGTCGAAGATTATTACGATCCAAATCCTAGAACCACTGAAGATAAAACCTATTGTAAAAGAGGCGGGTTTCTTCCAGAGGTAGATTTTAACCCAATGGAATTCGGTATACCACCTAGCATTTTGGAAGTCACAGATGTATCGCAACTATTAAGTTTAGTGGTTGCGAAAGAGGCGATGGAAGATGCTGGCTATGGCGAAAAACGTGAGTTTAACCGCGAAATGGTTGGTGTCATCTTAGGTGTGGCGATGGCCAAGCAATTAGGAATGCCACTTTCTGCCAGATTGGAATATCCGATTTGGGAAAAAGCACTTAAAAGCAGTGGTTTATCTGACGAAGATACTAAAAAAATCGTTGATAAAATCAAAAGCGCTTATGTGAAATGGGATGAGAACGCTTTCCCTGGAATGTTAGCGAACGTAGTCGCTGGACGAATTGCCAATCGCCTCAATTTTGGCGGGATGAATTGTGTAGTTGATGCCGCTTGCGCTAGTTCCTTTGGTGCTTTGAAAATGGCAATCAGCGAACTAGTTGAACATCGTTCTGACATGATGCTGACTGGTGGCGTTGATACCGATAACACCATCATGGCTTACATCTCGTTTAGCAAAACACCGGCGGTTTCTCCCAGTGAAAATGTCAAGCCTTTTGATGCTAAATCTGATGGGATGATGTTGGGTGAAGGTATCGGGATGATTGTCCTCAAACGGTTAGAAGATGCTGAACGGGACAACGATAAAATCTATGCCGTAATTAAAGGTATTGGTACTTCCAGCGATGGACGTTACAAGAGCATTTATGCTCCGCGCAAAGAAGGTCAAGTTAAAGCCTTAGAACGCGCTTATGAAGATGCCGGTTTTTCTCCCGCTACTGTTGGGTTGATGGAAGCACATGGCACTGGTACAATGGCTGGAGATCCGACAGAATTCGGTTCTTTAAAAGACTTTTTTGATGTGCATGATGACAAAAAGCAGCATATCGCTTTGGGTAGTGTGAAATCACAAATTGGACACACAAAAGCGGCTGCGGGTGCGGCGAGTTTGATTAAAACTGCTTTGGCTTTACATCACAAAGTATTACCGCCCACAATTAACATCACCGAGCCGAACCCCAAACTCAACATTAAAAATTCATCCTTTTATTTGAATACCGAAACTAGACCTTGGATTCGTCCAGAAGGGGAAGCACCCAGACGCGCAGGTGTCAGTTCCTTTGGATTTGGCGGTACTAACTATCACGTTGTTTTGGAAGAATACGAAGCCGACCAAAACGCCGCTTACCGCTTACACAGTGGTGCTAGTGAAGTGTTGTTGTTTGCTCCCACAGTAGAGCAACTGTTGAGCAAATCGGAAGAGATTTTAGGGAAGCTGCGATCGCCATCAGGTAATTCACATTATGCACAATTAGTCAATGAGTGCAAATCGCCACAAATTCCCCTCTCTGCTCCCAGATTTGGGTTTGTAGCTGAGAATCTCGAAGAAGCTTGCAAGTTCTTGCAAACTAGCATTGACTGGCTGAAACTCAAAGGAACAGCCGCATCTTGGGAACATCCCCAAGGGATTTATTACCGTTCCTCTGGTATGGAGTTGGGTGGAAAAGTTGTCTCTCTATTTTCTGGTCAAGGTTCGCAATACCTGGAGATGGGACGCGAACTGGTGATGAATTTTCCTTTGATGCGCCGTCTTCATGGCTATATGGATAGCCTGTTGCTCAAAGATAATTTGCAGCCGTTGTCAGAAATTGTTTTCCCTCATCCTGTGTTTGGAGAGGCTGAAAAGAATGTCCAAATTGCTGCCTTACAACGCACAGAATACGCTCAACCAGCTATCGGGGTGTTGAGTGCAGGGATGTATAGCATACTGCAACAAGCTGGATTTAAGTCAGATTTTGTTGCCGGTCATAGCTTTGGTGAATTAACCGCGCTATGGGCTGCGGGGGTTTTGAGTACTGAAGATTACCTGTTTCTGGTGAAAGCTAGGGGTCAAGCAATGGCTGCACCCGAAGATCCGGATCATGATGCTGGTAGTATGTTGGCTGTCAAAGAAGACATCAGCAAAGTGGAAGCAGTGTTGAGACATTTTCCGCAAGTTGCGATCGCTAATCAAAATTCTCCAACTCAATTTGTCTTGGCTGGGCCTACCGCAGAAATAGCGAGAATCAAAGACGCTTTACACGAGAAAGGATATACAGCTGTATTGCTACCTGTATCAGCAGCGTTCCATACACCGTTAATTGCCTTTGCTCAAAAATCCTTTGCGATCGCTACCAAGTCAGTCAAATTCCAAAGTCCCAAAATCCCTGTTTACAGCAACGTTACCAGTAAGCAGTATCCCAAGGAAGCCCAAGGTATTCAAAAGATTCTGGAAACGCACCTTTCTAATTCAGTGCTGTTTAAGCAGGAAATTGAAAATATCTATGCGGCGGGTGGTACTTGCTTTGTGGAATTTGGGCCTCGGAGAATTCTCAGCAACTTGGTGAAAGAGATTCTTGGCGATCGCCCTCATATCACCGTATCTTTGAACCCCAGCACTCAAAAGAATAGCGATCGCTCCTTGCGAGAAGCAGTTGTGCAGTTACGGGTAATTGGTTTGGCTTTGAATAACCTCGATCCTTACCAACTTCCCCAAACTATCCCCCCAATTGAGACGAAGAAGACATTAAATGTGCGTTTAAACGGCATCAACTACAGATCCGAAAAAACGAAAAATGCCTTCGCTCTAGCTTTGCAGGATGGACACAAAGTTACATTACCCACCCCTGAATATTCTGAAACTGCGGCTCCTTTGTTTACTAGCCCAGGTGTGACTCCACCTTTAGCAGTGATAGAGACTAACGGACATAAAAAACTTACCCCAGCAATGAACGGTGTGACTGCTAGTATCATCACCCAGCCAGAGCAACAGATGAATCCTGTGACCCTTTCACAACCAGCCCAGGAATCTAAGATGCAACCAACACCAGAAAAACTTACAAATTACGAACAACTTTTAGCAAGTTTAGAATATCTCCTGACACAGTTCCAGGAAAATCAAGCCGAGAATTTACAAGTTCACGGTACTTATCTCAACCATCAAATGGAATACGCTAAAGCGTTTTTCCAACTGATGCAGCAGCAGAATTCCTTGTTGAGTGAAAGTAAATCAACAGCCGAAACTGCCAAAATGAAGCTAGTTGTCATGGAAAGCCTAGAGCGTAGCATGATGCAGTTTCACTCCCAACAAGGTGAAACTCTACGCATCCATGAGCAATATCTCCAAGAGCAACTGGAATATACTAAGAGCTTTTTCCAACTCATCCAGCAAGAGTATTCTCAAATCATCTCAGGTGAGGGAGCAACTCAACTAACAGAGAAACTCAGCAATTTCACTCCGTTCACCACAGAAACAACTGTTACTGATGCACCGACCAAGATAGTAGAAAGCCAGCCTTTGCCTGTAACTGAGCCAGTAGCTAAAAATGGCTTAAATGTTACCCAAGCACCTCTCCCGGCTGCTGTAGAGCCTGTAGTTGAAACTTCCTACTCCTCACTTCCTACTCCCCACTTCGCCACTGTCGAAACAGTTGAGCCTGTAGTCGCGCCACCTATCCCAGTAGTAGAAGAACCCCAAGCTGAGGTTGTAGTCAAAATTAGCTCACCCCCAGTCAAGGAAGTTGTTGCAGAACCAGCACCCACAACTGCTGCACCTGTATCTGGCGCAACCATAGATATTGTTGACTTGGATAAAAACCTCTTAGCCATCACCAGCGATAAAACCGGCTACCCAGTCGAAATGCTGGAAATGGACATGGATATGGAGGCTGATTTAGGGATTGACTCGATTAAACGGGTAGAAATCTTAGGGGCGCTACAAGAAATGTACCCCAACTTACCCAAGCCCAATTTAGAAGAACTGTCAGAAAAACGCACCATCGGTCAAGTTGTAGAGTATCTGCAATCCCACGCTTCCAAAAGTGTTTCTGTAGAAATTGCAGTTCACGAAGTGCAACCAGCAACCGAGATTGCAGTAGAGACTGCACCAGTAGTTGAGGTAGTCATTGCACCGGAACCAAGCGTAGTTGTCGCATTCACCCCAGAACCAGAAGTTGCTCCTTCTACAAGTGATGAATTTGCAAACTTAGGTGAAACCCTGTTAGCCATCACCAGCGATAAGACTGGTTATCCAGTCGAGATGCTGGAACTGGAAATGGACATGGAGGCGGATTTAGGGATTGACTCGATTAAACGGGTGGAAATCTTAGGGGCGATGCAAGAAATGTACCCCAACTTACCCAAACCAAATATCGAAGAACTCGGCGATCTTCGCACCATCGGTCAAATAGTTGATTACCTACAGCAGTTGGCTGGAGGTGAAAAAAAAAAGTCTGAGCCTGAGTTTGTCCAACAACCACCGGAATTAGAGCATACTATCCAGCGCCATCCGGTCAAACTCAGAAGTCTAGCACAGCCCGATTATTTGGATTTCACGTTACCAGAGGGACACATCGGTTTAATCACCGATGATGGTTCCCTCACCACTTATAAATTAGCTGAATCCCTAATCGAGAAAGGCTGGAAAGTAGTAGTTATCAGCTTCCCCCAATCGCTCATCGCCCAACAAGCGCCCTTACCCACAGGAGTAACCCGCGTCACCTTAGCAAACTTGAGTGAAGAACATCTTCAACAACAATTGCAAGCGATCGCATCTCACTGCGGAGCGATTGGGGCTTTCATCCATCTACACCCAATGTTTGTAGGAAATCACACCGGAAGTATTTCTTATAACGAATCAGAAAAGGCGATCATCAAGCACGTATTTTTGATGGCGAAACATCTGAAACCTTCCCTCAACGAAGCTGCAAAGCATGGACGTAGTTGTTTCTGCACAGTTGCTCACCTTGATGGAGCCTTCGGTTTAGAGTATAAAGTCAACTTCGGTGCGATCGGCGCTGGTTTGTTTGGATTGACGAAAACTCTGAGATGGGAATGGCCAAAAGTATTTACTCGTGCGATCGACCTAAGCCCCAGACTTGATGCCAAACAATCAGTACAAAACATCATCGCCGAACTTCACGACCCCAACCTTTATATAAGTGAAGTTGGCTACGGCTCACAAGGACGAGTCACCATTATCGCTGATTAAAAAGTTGATTAATGTTGTGTGCAACTTGATCTCGAACCTAACCCCCAACCCCTTCCCTACAAGGGAAGGGGAGTAAGAATCAAAGCCTCTCTCCCTGTGGGGGAGAGGAATGGAAGTGGGGGTTTCAAGAATCAGTTGCACATCAAAAAACCCAATTTATGCAGGTATTCACGAGGATTTATGACACAAACAGCCCAGCTTAGTCCATCATCTGTCTTTGTCGTGAGCGGCGGTGCAAAAGGGATTACGGCTGAGTGTACTATCAGATTAGCCCAACAGCAACCCTGCAAATTCATCCTCCTCGGTCGCTCCGAACTATTAGATACTGAGCCAGATTATGCTCAAAACTCTGATGACTCCGCATTGAAAAAATGCATCATGGAAAATCTTCTTTCTCAAGGAGAGAAGCCCACACCCATGAATGTGCAAAAAATATATAACAAAATTACCTCCAGCCGTGAGATTAAAAAGACTCTAGCAGCAATTGAAAAAACCGGAGCTAAAGCAGAATATATCAGCGTCGATGTCACAGATACGCCAGCTTTACAAGAAAAACTAGCCACTGCTGTACAACGTCTTGGGCCAATTACAGGAATTATCCACGGTGCTGGAAACTTAGCTGATAAGTTAATTGAAAAGAAAACAGAAGAGGATTTTGAAAAAGTTTACACTGCCAAAGTTCAGGGTTTAGAAAATCTACTGGCTTGCGTCAACCCTAGTCAACTTCAGCATTTAGTTTTGTTTTCTTCAGTAACAGGCTTTTACGGAAATCCCGGACAATCTGATTATGCGATCGCAAATGAAATTCTGAACAAATCAGCCCATATATTTAAGCAAAGTTATCCCTCATGTCATGTCGTCGCTATCAACTGGGGCGCTTGGGATAGTGGCATGGTGACAGCAGAATTAAAGAAGATTTTTCAAGAACGAAAAATTGAAATAATTCCCATTGCAGTTGGGGCACAAATGCTCGTTAAAGAAATGGATAATTCCAATCATACAACTGCACAAGTTGTTATTGGTAGCCCACTAGTTCCCCTGGCGGCGGAGTTAGATTCAGAACTACGAACTTATCGTATCCGTCGCCAAATGACATTAGAGGCTAATCCATTTTTGCACGATCATACGATTGCTGGCTCTCCAGTTTTACCAGCAACTTGTGCAATGACCTGGATTATCAATGCTTCTGAACAATTATATCCCGGTTATCGGTTGTTTAATTACCAAGATTTCAAAGTTCTGAAGGGGATTACTTTCAATGAAACATTAGCGAAGGAACATATTTTAGAAATAGAAGAAATTTCTAAAGTTAATCTTGAAAGAATCGAACTTAAAGCCAAAATTTCGAGTAAAAACCCAGAAGGCAGAATCCATTTTCATTTTAGCGCTCAACTCAATCTCCAGCGAGAAATCCCATCTGCACCAACTTATGAATCTCTCAACCTCCAAGAAGATAATATCATCACCGCTACAGGAAAAGCATTTTACCAAAATGGTGGGGCGACATTATTTCACGGCCCCGGTTTTCAAGAAGTTAAGAGAGTTTTAAACATTAGTCCTGAAAAAATCACTACAGAATGTCTTTGGCCAGAACTCAGCGCACAGCAACAAGGACAATTCCCAGTCCAATGGGTAAATCCTTACACCACTGACTTGAGTATGCACGCTTTATGGATTTGGACACAACACTTTCATGAAGAAGGTTGTTTACCTGGAAAAGTAGAAAAGTTTGAACAGTTTGAAGCGATACCACATAACGAAACATTTTACGTTTCTTGTGAAGTACTATCTAAGACACCAAGCAGTGCGATCGCAAACTTCATCATACACGATCGCCAAGGTAAAATCTATTCACGAATGCTTGGCGCTCATGCCATTATTTGGTCAATGAAAATGCTCAGAAGCTAGTAATCTGTGAAATTCAAAGTTTGTAGTAAGGACTTTAGTGCTTATTTTCTGAATATCGTGGCGAATTGAGGGTTGAATTTTCAACGCAAAGGGGCGCAAAGGGAAACGCAAAGGTTCGCAGAGGATTTATGAAATGTTGTACTAAGCAATCAAGTCTTTACTACGAACTATCAAAGCTAGCTTAATCTTAGGATTGTTATAATTTGCCTCGTTTAAAGTTTGGGGAACAGCGTAAATCCTGCCTTTTAATTATCTCTTGCTAAATACCCAAACTCGGAGCATATAAATCGTGGAAAAAATAGCCATCATCGCATTATCATGCCTATTCCCCGATGCAAAGAATCCTGAAGAATACTGGCAAAACATCGTTAATCAAAAAGATTCGACATCCTCTGCAACCGTCGAAGAAATCGGAGTAGATCCGACAATTTTTCACAATCCAGTTAAAGGTACACCAGACAAAACCTATTCTCTCAAAGGCGGTTACATCCGCAACTTCCAGTTTAATCCATCTGAATACAATCTACCATCAGAATTTGTTGCTAGTTTAGATAACACCTTCAAATGGTCATTGTATGCCGCTAAACAAGCAATCGTACAAAGTGGTTATTGGGGTAATCAAAATGTCCTGGCAAAATGCGGCGTAATTTTAGGTAATTTGTCATTCCCAACAAAATTATCTAATCAATTATTCTCGCCAATTTACCAGCAAGCTGTTAATCCTGCTGTCAGAGAACTTTTGCAGGATGAAGACTTTAATTTAGCTGTACCAAGTGCAACCAAAGCGTCTTTATACAATGCAATGATATCTGGTTTACCAGCATCTATCGTTGCTCAAGCTCTATCTCTATCCCAGATTAATTTATGTCTGGATGCTGCTTGCTCGTCATCATTTTATGCGATTAAACTAGCATCTCATTACTTATGGTCACACAAAGCTGATGTCATGTTAGCTGGAGCCATCAGTTGTGCAGATTCCCTATTCGTGCGGATGTTATTTTCCGGTGTTCAAGGATATGCAGAAAACGGCATTAGCCGTCCTTTAGATAAGTCCTCTAGAGGATTAATTCCCGCCGATGGTGTTGGGATGGTGATGCTGAAGAGATATTCTGATGCCGTCAGAGATGGTGATAATATTCTTGCCACTATCTGCGGTAATGGATTATCGAATGATGGCAAAGGGAAGCATTTACTAAGTCCGAATCCTAAAGGACAAACCTTAGCTTTTGAACGAGCCTACAATGAGGCGAAATTTAGTCCAAAAAGCATCGATTATCTAGAGTGTCACGCCACCGGCACATTGCTAGGAGATACAACCGAATTCAACTCCATCGAAACATTCTTTGGTCAACATCAAGCTGCACCTCTAGTAGGTTCTGCTAAGGCAAATACTGGTCACTTGTTAACTGCTGCTGGCATGGTTGGCTTGACTAAAGTGATTTTGAGTATGTCTCATGGTGTAATTCCAGCAACCATGAATGTTTCTGAACCTTTAACATCAGAAAAAGGTACAGTTTCTGCCGATAAAATTGTTAGAACAGCTACAACATGGCCGAATAATAATGCACCAATTAAACGGGCGGCTATTAGCGCTTTTGGTTTTGGTGGCACTAATTCTCATCTGATTTTAGAACAAGGAAATACAGCAGAATCAGTTGAATCAACTCCACCTGTTCCACCTACCAAAGTCGCCATTGTTGGCATGGATGCCTTTTTTGGTAACTGCAATGGTTTAGATGCTTTTGAACGCAGTATTTATGATGGAACACAACATTTTACTTCTCTACCGCCTCAAAGATGGCATGGGATAGAAAATCAAGAAAGTGTTCTGAAAGAGTACGGTTTACCAGACGGGAAAGCACCAGTAGGGGCATATATTAAAGATTTTGAAATCGATACTTTATCGTGCAAAATCCCACCGAATGAGATAGAGAAATTAAATCCACAACAATTGTTGCTTCTGAAGGTTAGCGATCGCGCCGTCAAAGATGCGAAACTACAGGAGGGTGGCAATGTAGCGGTTATAGTCGCCGCCGAGACAGAATTCTCTGTGCATCAGCTACAGCAAAGATGGAATCTCTCTTGGCAAGTTAAGGATGGCTTACTCAACCAAGGAATTTCTCTACCTGCTGAACAACTGGCGCAACTGGAAACCATTGTTAAAGATAGCATTCACCAACCAGTAGAAATCGGCGAATATGTAAGTCACATCGCCAACATCATGGCGAGTCGGATTTCTGCTTTGTGGAATTTCACTGGCCCTGCATTCACCGTCAGCGCTGGCGAGAATTCTGCCCTCAAAGCCTTGGAAATTGCCCAAATGCTACTCGCTACTGGAGAAGTAGACGCGGTGGTTGTGGGTGCGGTAGATTTAGCCGGCGGTGTGGAAAACGTCTTATTCCGCAGCCAATTTGCACCAATTAATACGGGTGTCAATACCTTGGGTTACGACCAACAAGCTAATGGCTGGACGGTTGGCGAAGGTGCGGGTGCAGTTGTCCTCAAGCGCTACGAAGCTGCTAAGGAAGACAACGAACGCATCTATGCAGTAATTGATGCTATGAGTTTCGCACAAGGTGATTCTACTTTGAGTGATGCTTTGGTAAAACCTGATGCTTCAGCTATCAGTGATGTCTGCAAACAAGCCTTCGAGATGGCAGAGATTCAACCCACAGAAGTTAACTATGTGGAAGTCTTCGGTAGTGGCGTTCCCCAAGAGGATGAAGCCGAAATTACAGGTTTACTGCAAGCTTATCCAAAAGTGGGCAATGGTTTGCACTGTGCATTAGGTAGCGTCAAAGCCAATATCGGCCACACCTATACAGCATCGGGAATTGCTAGCTTAATCAAAACTGCTCTCTGTCTTTATTACAGGTATATTCCCGCCACTCCTAAATGGTCTGGTGTCAAAACACCGCAAGTATGGGAAGGTAGCCCTTTCTATGTGGCGATGGAATCAAGACCTTGGTTTGTCGATAAAGGCGGCACACGCAGAATAGCAGCAATTAATAGCATGGGTATAGATGGCAGTTACGCCCATTTAATCTTATCGGAAGAACCCAGCCAAGAGGAACGCGACAACAGATATTTGCAACAAATGCCTTTTCATCTGTTTCCTATCGCAGTTAGCGATCGCACTACTATCTCCGATCTTCTCAACAATCTCCAACATACCATAGAAGCGAGTTCTTCTTTAGCAGCTACCGCCAGCGAAACATTTGCTACTTTTCAACAGCAATCTAATCCAAAATACGTCTTATCAATTACAGGACGTAACACAAAAGATTTACTCAAAGAAATTGAATCTGCCCGCAAAGGTATAAATAATGCCTTTGAAAACGGTACAGATTGGCAAACGCCACTAGGAAGTTATTTCACCGCGAAACCATTGGGTAAAACGGGAGCAGTTGCTTACGTTTACCCCGCAGCAGTCAATTCTTATATTGGCATTGGTCGTACCGTCTTCCGCTTATTTCCGAAAGTTTTCGAGGATTTAAAAAGTAACAATCTCTACAATCGGGCTGCTGATGTTGAAAAATTGGTTTATCCCAGAAGCTTACCTAAATTGACGACTAGGCAACTAGAAACTCTCGAAAAGCAATTGTTAGATGATTCACTGGCAATGTTTGAAAGTGAAATTGCCTTTGCTAGATACATGACAGCAATTTTCCGAGATGATTTTAAAGTCAAGCCGCAATCCGTATTTGGGTATAGCTTGGGTGAAACTAGTATGATGGTTGCCCAAGGGGTTTGGAGTGATTTTGAAGGTGGAAGTAATACTTTAAACTCATCACCTTTATTCGGCGATAAGTTATCTGGGCCAAAAAATGCGGTACGTGAATATTGGGGATTAACCGATTCACCAAACAACAATCTTTGGAATACCTATGTTCTCATGGCTACTCCATCGCAAGTTAGAGAATGCCTGAAACATGAGAATCGCGTCTACTTAACTCAAATCAACACACCAGAAGAAGTATTAATTGCTGGTGATGATGCCGCCTGTAAGCGAGTGATTGCAACTTTAGGTTGTAATGCCTTCCCCGCGCCCTTCGACCATGTGATACATTGTGAAGCGATGCGATCGCAGTACGAGGAAATCAAGAAGGTAAACAGCTTACCATCACAAAATCTTCCTGGTATCGTTTTTTACTCAGCTGCCGACTATCAACCGATTGTACTTGATAGTGATGCGATCGCTCACAACATCGCCAAAGGATTGTGCCAAGAACTTGATTTTCCGCAATTAGTTAATCGTGTCTACGGCGATGGAGTCAAAATATTCTTAGAAGCAGGCGCAGGTAATGTCTGTTCACGATGGATTGATAAAATTCTTGGCAACAAAGAACATATCACCGTCTCTCTTAATCGTAGAGGGATGGATGACCATGCTGCAATGGTCAAAGCATTAGCAAAATTACTCAGTCATCAAGTGAACGTGGATTTATCACCACTTTACAACAAAGCTCAAGGAACTGCTAATTCAAATAAAGCAACATTGAGAACAGTTACCTTGGGTGGAAAAGCAATTGCTGCTACAATTTTGAGCGAAGAAAATCGCCAGATTGTTAAAGATTTGGTTGAGGATATTAAATGCGATCGATTCAAAATACAGCATCCAGATATACCTAACATCCAGCAATCTGAAATCACAGATTTTCTTAAGACTTCCAACCAAATAACCCAAGAAGAAACTTACTCCCCTAACATCTTGCCTCAGCCAGAAGAAGTAAAACCGAAAAATATCATTGATAACGTTTTTGAAACGAGAGAACAATTACAATCTTCTGAGTCAAGCGCAATTGGGCAGCAAAATCTTCTTCATTCACAACCTGTCATCACTCAAAAAATTAGTAGCATCATCAGCATGTTCGATTTAAATAAGACCCAGTATCAAAAGCTCAATGCGAATAATTCAAAGATAACTAAAGCACATACTGCCTTCTTACAAGCTAGACAAGATTACAGTCAACAAATGAGCGAAATCATTCAATTGCAACTAGCTTGCGCCCAAAACTTGCTTAACGACGAATCCTGACATAAGTCTACATACTTCAACCGTCAATAACCTAGGGTAAGGGGAAAGGTGAACTGATAAAAGGAAAATATTTCTTCCCCATTCCCTATTCCCCACTCCCCATTCCCCTTTTTTAATAATTGTAATCCGAGGGATAACTACCGTGACAACCGTAGATACGGTACTAAGTAAACACGATAATGGTCTTAACTTCTCCGCTTGGTCATATAACAAAAACCAAGTTTGGAAAGGTTCTTTAGAAACTGTATCTTTCGAGAAACAAACCATCAAAGATAAATTGATGGTGTTAAATAAACCCTGCTACATCGTGAAAGTTGCCGGAAAAATCGGTGTTACAAATGAGGGGTATTTATGCCCTGGTGATAATGGCACAACAGCACAAGTAGAACTGCTAACATTTGCAGCACCAATCCGCATTCAACAATTTGGAGATCCGAATTTTCTCTCCTCTCATGGAGTGAAATATGCCTACGTTACCGGCGCAATGGCTGGCGGAATTGCTTCTGAAGAAATGGTAATTGCGCTAGGAAAAGAGCAAATTTTGAGTTCTTTTGGTGCAGGTGGTTTAACTCCAGAACGTTTGGAAGCAGCCATCAATCGCATTCAACAAGCTTTACCTCAAGGGCCTTATGCATTTAATTTAATTCACAGTCCCAATGAACCAGCGATTGAACGCCGGGCTGTGGATTTATACCTAAAATATCAAGTGAGAACAGTAGAAGCATCTGCATTTCTCGACTTGACTCCCAACATTGTTTATTACCGTGTTGCTGGATTGGGGTTGAATAGCGCCAATCAAATTGAAATCAAAAATAAAGTCATTGCCAAAATCTCTCGCCGAGAAGTTGCTACTAAATTTTTGCAACCAGCACCAGCGAGAATACTGAAAGAACTTCTGCAACAAGGATTAATTACTGAGTTACAAGCAACTCTTGCAACTAAAGTTCCGATGGCTGATGATATTACCGTCGAAGCTGATTCTGGAGGTCATACAGATAACCGTCCCCTGGTTTGTTTGCTGCCTTCTATTATTGCCTTGCGGGATGAAATTCAAGCCCAATATCATTACCAAACACCAATTAGAATCGGCGTAGCAGGGGGAATTGGGACACCACAATCAGCATTAGCAGCTTTCATGATGGGTGCTGCTTATATAATGACCGGTTCCATTAATCAGTCATGTGTTGAATCTGGGGCTTGTGAACATACCAAAAAGTTACTAGCCCAAGCAGAAATGGCTGATATGATAATGGCGCCAGCAGCCGATATGTTTGAAATGGGAGTCAAATTGCAAGTTCTCAAACGGGGTACGATGTTCCCCATGCGAGCGCAGAAATTATTTGAACTCTATCGCGCTTATGATTCCATTGAAAGCATCCCCCTTGCAGAAAGAGAGAAATTAGAAAAACAAGTTTTTCGTAAAACTATTGCTGAAGTATGGGAAGGAACTGCGGCTTATTTGTCCCAAAAAAACCCTGAGAAACTTGGGAAAGCAGTCAATAATCCTAAACTAAAAATGGCGTTGATTTTCCGCTGGTATCTAGGATTATCTTCTCGCTGGTCTAGTTCTGGTGAAAAAGGCAGAGAAGTCGATTATCAAATTTGGTGTGGCCCGGCAATGGGCGGTTTCAATGACTGGGTACGCGGTTCTTATTTGTCTGAACCAAATAATCGTCAGGTAGTTGATGTTGCTAATCAAATTATGACTGGTGCAGCCTTTTTGTATCGTGTCCAAAATTTGAAAATTCAAGGGCTACAAACTTCCGATTATTACAGTCAGTATCACCCTGTTCGTTCTACATCATTGTTGGAGATTTAAAAATGACTATAAAACAGTCTTTCACAGCAGACGATATTCAAGTATTTTTGGTATCTAACTTAGCTAAGTTGCTAGGAGTTGCAACTGATGAAATAGATGTCACAGAACATTTAGAAAACTATGGTTTGGATTCAGCCCAAGCAATGATTCTAGTCAGTAACTTAGAAAAGTTGCTCGGATTTCAACCATCTCCATTGCTGCTGTGGCATTACCCAAATATTGAAGCTCTTTCACAGCGTTTAGCTGAAGAAGTGCAAGAAGGTTCACCAGTTCAAGATACAAAGGTAGTAGCCTCTAATGCCAATACTGCACCCTCTGTTCTAGATTTAGGTGCTGAGGCTGTTCTTGACCCCACCATCCATCCCGGCGCTGCATCTAATGTAGCTATAGGTGAACCCAAGAACATCTTTTTAACTGGAGGAACAGGCTTTTTAGGAGCTTTCATCATCCGGGAATTGCTACAAGAAACTAATGCGGATATCTATTGCTTAGTGCGTGCTGCTAATGCCGAAGAAGGCAAAAGCAAACTCCAAAAGAATCTGGAACAGTATGCCATTTGGCAGGAAGAATTTAACTCCAGAATTATTCCGATTGTTGGCGATTTATCTCAGCCTTTGTTAGGTATTGGTTCGGAACAGTTTCAAATTTTAGCTGCAAATATTGATACCATCTATCATAGTGCTGCTTTGTTGAATTATGTTTTTCCATACTCTGCACTAAAAGCAGCCAATGTATTAGGAACTCAAGAAGTTTTGAGATTGGCTTGTCAAGTTAAAGTCAAGCCTGTACATTACGTTTCTAGTGTTGCTGTTTTTGAATCCACTGCTTATGCTGGTAAGGTTGTCAAAGAGCAGGATGAATTTAATCATTGGGAAGGCATTTATCTTGGTTACTCACAAACAAAATGGGTAGCTGAAAAGTTAGTCAAAATTGCTCGTGACCGTGGACTTCCTGTAACTATCCACAGACCACCACTGATTTCTGGTGATAGTAAGACAGGCATTTGTAACACACATGACTTTATCAATTTGATGACCAAGGGCTGTCTACAAATGGGATATTTCCCTGATGTAGATTATATGTTGGATATGTCTCCTGTGGACTATGTAAGTAAAGCCATTGTTTATCTATCACGCCAAAAAGAATCCATAGGTAAGGCTTTCAATTTACAACATCCCCAACCCGCAGCTTTGAAAATGCTAGTTGAGTGGATACGCTCTTTTGGTTATTCAGTTGAGATGATTCCTTACGAAAAATGGCAATCAGAGTTAATCAATAATGTGACTTCTGCTGACAATCCTTTATACACTCTGCGACCATTTTTACTGGAACGTTGGTCTGATGAACAACTGACTATTCCTGATTTGTACTTGCAAGCTAGAAGACCCCATATTAGCTGCCAAGATACTCTCCATGCACTAGCAGGGAGTTCTATTGCTTGTCCTCCAATTGACTCTCAATTGTTTATGACTTATACAGCTTACTTGATTCAAAGCGGCTTCTTGAATCTAGCTTAGGAATTCACAAATTGCGTAGGATATGTTAGGAACGTAACGCACCATCCCGGATACTTTCGGTGCGTTACGAACCTAAAAAATAAGTTTATTTAGTCCAAGCTTTTTAAAACTCAGTACTACTAAATAGCCAATATTTCAGATGCCAGCAACAACTAATACACTAACAGCGGCAATATAATTGCCCTGTTTTTTTATGCTCAATCATGTAAATTTTTAGTATTCAACCCTTGACAGAAGCAATTGAGGATAGAATGGTTAATATCGGGCATAAAAGGTTGATTTTACCTGCTGGCTTTTGTGAGTGATCAAAAGCCTAATGCTAGCAGTCTAAAATAACCGAACTCCTTTAAGGCCTAACTTCTTCGATGCATAAGTCCTAAATTTGCGTTTGGACTGCTACATCTATCCAATGCATCACATAAGCATTTGAAAGGGTAATAGCTCAAGATATTTCTTGTAGGTTGAGATATTACGCGTACTTAATTGTAGAACAAGAACCACTGTAAATGCAACGCAGCTTCATCAAGTTGAATTCACCAATATTCTTACATGAACACAACACATCAAAGACAGAGCAAACAAACTGCTCTTATTACTGGCGCAGCTGGTGGAATTGGCTACGAATTAGCCTGTATTTTTGCTGCTCATGATTACAATCTAATCTTAGTAGACAGAAACGGGCCAACGCTAGTAGAAATTGCAGCTAAATTCCAAGAAAAATTTGGAATTTTTGTCAAAACTATTGTTAAAGATTTATCTATATCAACTGCTCCTGAAGAAATTTTCACGGAGTTGCAACTCGCCGATATTAATGTTGATGTGCTGGTAAATAATGCCGGATTTGGTATCTATGGATTATTTCATGAAACAGACCTAGCTACTGAATTGGAAATGCTACAGGTAAATTTGGTGTGTCTCACCCATTTAACTAAGCTATTCGTGAAGCACATGGTTAAGCAAGGTGAAGGTAAAATATTAAATGTTTCCTCGGCTGCTGCTTTTCAACCTGGGCCTTTAATGGCAGTTTATTTTGCTACTAAAGCTTATATTTTATCGTTTTCAGAAGCGATCGCTAATGAGTTAGAAGGTACTGGTGTCACTGTGACAGTTCTTTGCCCAGGCTCAACCGCATCTGCTTTTCATGAAAGAACCGGGATGGCTGACTCGAAGTTGCTCAAGGGTAAAAGGATGATGGATGCACGAACAGTAGCAGAAGTTGGTTTTCGTGCCTTAATGAAGGGTCAAACCATTGTCATTCCTGGTTTACTCAATGCAATACTTGCAAAAAGCGTTAGATTTGTACCTAGAAACCTGGTGACAAAAATTGTGCGAAATATGCAGGAGGATAAGTAAGCAGATTGTCATTTGTCATTTGTCATTGGTCATTTGTCATTTGTCCACCATATCCCTCTTGTTTCATCTAGGAGATGAGCTTAGTCAACATCAGTACTGCCAGGACTTTAAATTCCAGCCAAAATTCTCTATCGCAACGGCAGCAACATAATTGTTTGCAGGTACTAGTTCAAAAAGACTCCAGTCTCCTAATATCTGTAACTTGGCTGGTTCTGTGGGAGTCAGCGATACTTCAACTTGCTCTAACTGAGATAGTCCGTCTCCAGTTGCTTTTAAATAAGCTTCCTTACAAGTCCAGTAACGGAAAAATATCTCTTGCTGTTGGTTGGGAGATTGCGATCGCAACATATCATATTCTCTCGGCAAAAAGAACCGTTTGGCAAGAGCTTCTAAATCAGACATCGGGCGAATATATTCTAGGTCTACACCAATTTGGCGAGTACAATTCACCGCACACAAACCCAAACTTTGGGAGTGAGACAAGTTAAACGCCAGTCCACTATCGGCAAATTTATCTGCTAACACTGGTTTGCCACGCTGTTGATAATTAAACTGCACTTGTAAGGGCTGGATACCCAAATAGCTACCTAATATAGTTCGCAGAATACCGCGACCAGCGATGAAACGCTGTCGATGTTCCTGAAAATAGAACCGTTCAGCACGAGCCTTTTCGTCACTGGAAAGAGTTGCTGCTAAATTTTGCAGCTGTACTTCTGGTTGGTCAAGTTCTATGCGCCAGACATGAATCTCATCCGGTAACAAAGTTAAATCTGTCGGTGCAGGTTGCCAAATATCATTAGAAGCGGTCATTGAGTCAAAAAGTCAAGAAAGTTGTACTTTAATAGTTTGTTTAATTACGACGATTATTATGGGTGGATCTGGCTTGACGCTTTAGCATTACTATATACAACTGCGCGTGTTTTTCCTAGAATCTGCCATAGGTGTTGTTAGATATTAAGTCTAGCTGTAAACATAAATACAGGTAGCCGCGATTACTGTTGCCAGCTAAATATTATAATTTATCGAACTTTGGGGGTTTAAGTCCCCTACCTCTACAGGCAGACCGTTTTGGGTTGGGGTCTAAATCCCCGGACGCTCGCAGACTCGCTAACGCAAAACGTAATTGCAAATTGCGAATTGTTTTAATACTCTAGATGTACGCTTCTCAATTCCACGTTAAATACCCTGAGAGAATACTTTAAAACTCTTGACAGAGAATCGCAAATTTTATTTTAGTTACAACATTAGCATTACAGCATTGCTCAAAGTAACTAGGACTAATATCTGCAAGTGTTCTGAAGTAGATATCTCTTCAGTAATAAATAATTTTTCTCAGAAAGTGTTAAATCTGGAACAAAAAACCCTTGCCAAAGCTTGTTAAAAACCTATTACAACTACTTTTTTGTAGAACATAGTGAGGATGAATGATTCTTAATTTGGAGTACTTTGCCTTCTTTATACTGCTACTAGCAGCGCTGCTATTAGCAATTAGGCAAATGAGCGTTGCTTTGGATGAGTTAGATATTGCGCGTTTTACTCTCTGGACGGGTATTGCTTCTGTTATTGCTGGTTTACCAATGATATTGTGGTAGCTTCTGGGTCAATGCCATCCTCTCTATTTTGCGCTTCCAAACGATACGACTCTAAGAATATCGTCTCGCTTATTACTCTGTTCGTTGTTGCTCTAACCATTGTAAAACCCGATTCCATGCCCACCAAAGATCGGGGTCTTGTACTTGACGCTGGCACTCTTTGCTGCTCAAATAGCCAACATGACCGCCGTATTGAGTGAGTAACAAATCTATTGCAGGATTGCGATCGCACCCT
Source organism: Nostoc sp. UIC 10890 (assembly GCF_054786515.1). NCBI lineage: Bacteria > Bacillati > Cyanobacteriota > Cyanophyceae > Nostocales > Nostocaceae > Nostoc > Nostoc sp. UIC 10890. The sequence goes on along the minus strand of NZ_JBSGKF010000001.1, from coordinate 5,904,396 downwards.
TCTTCTAATTCCGGTATTATAGCTGGGTCAAAAAGTGGGTCATCAGCAGCATATAAGATCAAAGTCGGTTTCGAGATTTGCGGCAATATTTGTAAAGCACTACTAGCTTGGTAATACGCTTCCACAGAAGAAAAACCTAGTCGGTTAATTACCAGTTCATTATCAAAACCCCAAATACTGTTTGCCCGTTCAATCGCTTCTGGGTCAATGCTTCCAGGATGGGCATCATGAATCCGCCACGCCAGTTTTTTTAAATTTTGGGCAATCCCTGCTTCCAAATATCTGCCAAAGGGCTTTGTAACCAGATAAGATAGCGATCGCTGTGAATCCAAACTCGGACAAATTACCATACCACCGCCAATATCGCTATCTTCTAGCCCTAAATCTCCATACTCGCTAATCACCTCACCAGCGACCTTCAGCGCCCATAGCGCCAATTGCCCGCCTAAAGAAAACCCTGTAAACCAAAATTTACCCGGACATCCCATTGCCTTAGCAGCGGCGGCGATGCGAACAAAATCTTCCCCCTCATACAAACCATCAGAAGTCAGAGTCGGCGATAATTCGGCAGTTTTGCCGTGGGCCCGCCAATCAAATAACACTATAGCGTAGCCTTGAGCGTAAGCTTTACGCCCTAGCACTCTCAAAAACCATTCTGTTTTTAACTCTCCAGTAATGCCATAAGTGCCGATAATCGTGCTATGAGCATTTTCCGGGATGGCAACCAAGCCAAAAATTGGCACACCTTGGCCACCAACAAAGATTTTCTCGTGATAAGACGGTTCTGGGTCTTTAGTAGTACTTTGCCAGTGACGTTTTCCCCACAAAGCGGTGTATACAGTCATAATCACACCGTTTTGTAAAAACCAAGACGGATTGTAGGGGGGAGCATAACACATCATAGACTATAAGATTTCGTGTAATTGAGTCTTGATTTCACAGTCATTTAATCTTAATATTTATGTAAGATTTAAAAACTTTTTCATCATTGATTCAAAAATCTTTGTATCTATCAAAGGTTGTTAATTATCCTTAATAAGTAGTAATAATTTTTTAAGAATGCCGAGGATTCTTGTCATAGACGATGACCCAGCGATTTCAGAACTAGTTGCCGTCAACTTGGAAATGGCTGGCTACGATGTTAGTCAAGCTGAAGATGGCATCAAAGGTCAAGCGCTGGCTCTCCAGCTACAACCAGACTTGATCATGCTCGATTTAATGTTGCCTAGAGTAGATGGGTTCACCGTTTGCCAACGCCTGCGCCGAGACGATCGCACCTCTGAGATTCCCGTGTTAATGTTGACGGCTTTGAGCCAAACTCAAGACAAGGTGGAAGGCTTCAATGCGGGCGCAGATGACTACCTCACCAAACCTTTTGAAGTTGAAGAACTGCTGGCGCGGGTACGGGCACTTTTGCGGCGGACTGACCGCATTCCCCAAGCCGCAAAGCATAGTGAGATTCTCAACTATGGCTCATTGACCCTCGTTCCCGAAAGATTTGAGGCAATATGGTTCAATGAGACGGTGAAATTGACTCACTTGGAATTTGAGTTACTTCACTGCTTATTGCAACGCCACGGTCAAACAGTTTCTCCCAGCGAAATCCTCAGAGAAGTTTGGGGCTACGATCCTGATGACGACATAGAAACGATTCGAGTCCATATTCGCCACTTGCGAACCAAACTTGAACCAGATCCTCGCCATCCCCGCTATATCAAAACAGTATATGGTGCTGGATACTGTCTTGAATTACCCGGTGTACCTCCATCAGTAGAAGGGGCTTCTGTAACAGTGGTGGAGTGAAATCACCCAAGCAGTACTGAGTGTCTAGGTTAGTAGGGTAGCACAGCTGTGCTACCCTACGAATTTTATGTACTTTTATACCAGCTTTTAAACTATCTTCAGATATTGCACTCCTTGCCACAATCGCCTCAGAATGAATTCTGAGGCTAATAGCTAAAGTCTTCTAAAGAAGACTGAGTAAAAGATAGCTATGCAACCTTTAGCGACTGGGGCGATCGCTTTTTTGCCTCAACTGTATTCTAAATATTCTGAATTCTGCTCTAAGTTCTACGTTTCTATTTCCGATTTATTCAAACCTGTTAACCTAGCTACCTGTTCCACTGTCATCCCAGACTCAAGTAAGTTGCGTGCAGTTTGTAATAACTGTGATTCTGCCTTGTCTGCCCTTTGGCGTTCCTTTTCTTCAGGAGTTGGCAGTAATTCTCCTAACGACATTGCCCAGCGTAACCAAGTAGCATTAATACCTTTATAATTTCCCTGCCAAAGCTGCAATGCTAACCCTAAAGATTGACTCACCAACTGATTTTGAGCATTTGCGGCGATGGGTTGATAAACTCCTTTGTCATTAGAAAAACCAGCCAAATCATCAGGATTAAAAGGGTCATACCAAAAATATTCCGGTACACGCATTTGATTTTGATAAATCAGCTTTTTGAAGTTTTTGTCTGCTTGGGCTGTGCTGTCAGAAAGCAACTCAATAACTACATCTGGTGCTTTCCCCTCTTCCCAAACTACCCAACTGCGTCGTTCTCCTTTAGGGACTCCCAACACAGCAAAAAAGTCTGGCCCTTTAAAGTCTTTGTTCCGCACCTGCGCCAGACTGTAGTAAACAAACATATTACCGCCAATAAACCCATCCTCTCGTTCTGACAACCAAGGTATCAGAGCATCTATGAGCAAGTCCATCTGGGCTTTATGCCGTGCGCTTTCCATTGGAATACCGTCATCGTAAGGTAATTCTGCTTGGGTGGGTGGGAGTTGAATATCTGGTGCAGCTAGGATAGTTTCTGACATAGCTTTTCACCTGTTGGCTGGGCGTTGCGGATATTTTTATATTAAGCGATCGCACCATTTTTCCGAGTGTATCGCTTTTCGCTAAAATATTGCGATCGCATAATCCCATCATCGCTTTTGCGAACACCACCGGATAGCTAAGGTTTAGCCCATTCTGTATTCTGACTCCTGTTTTATCAATGCGGATATGATATTAAGCGGGGTATTGCTGTAGTATACTGAACAACAGCGCTGATACTGTTTATACTACTAATTTAAGTAGCCTGTAGCAGACTGACTAATTTCAGTTGGCGGCCGTTTAATTTTTCCCTCGCAGTAACCCAGGTCGTACATACTAGCAGCTTGAGAATCTTCTTCTGGTGCTAATTTAGCTTTTCCAGCCCAAGCATCAGATTTTCCTAAGTTAAACCAATCTTCATTAGTCATCCCTGAACTAAATGTGTTCTCGGTTGTATTTGTCATTTTAAGTACCTGTACTGTACGTTAAGTGACTGATTCTGATATACCTTGCGTTACCTATGATTGGGCGTGCCAATCTTGAGCTTGTTGGCGGATAGACTGTAATTCTTCAGCAGACATTTTATCCAAATTCTTTAAAATAAAACTCATCCTTCCTTGAGACTTTAGTTGTTGGCGATGTCTGTCAAGAAAATCCCAATAGAAGAAGTTGAACGGACAAGCATTTTTACCTACACGTTCCTTATGGTTATAAACACAACTTTTGCAATAGTCACTCATTTTATTTATATAGTTAGCAGAAGCAGCATAGGGTTTAGATGCCAACACACCTCCATCAGCAAATAAACCCATACCAATGACATTTGTCTGCATTACCCAGTCATAAGCATCTATAAACACTGCATGGAACCAGTTTTCTACAGATTGTGGTGAAAGTCCGGCAATTAAAGCAAAATTACTCAACACCATTAGCCGTTGAATATGATGAGCATAGCCAGTGCGTTCCACTTGCGTGAGAGTCTGGTGTAGACAATTCATTTCGGTTCTACTTGTCCAGAAAAAATCCGGGAGCGGTTGTGTGTGGTTAAACCAATTTTTATCTGAGTAATCTGCATCTACATAGTGATAAATACCGTGCATATATTCTCGCCAGCCCAATATTTGACGAATGAAACCTTCTACACTATTTAAAGGCAATTGCTGTTGGAAGTATGCTTGTTGTACAGCTTGAATTACCTCCATTGGTTGGAGTAACCCAATATTTAAATAAGGAGAAAGTAGCGCGTGCCACATTGTTTCTTCTCCCGTTACCATTGCATCTTGATAGGGGCCAAAATTTGGTAGACGGTTTTGAATAAACCAATCTAATACTTGAAGTGCCTGTTGACGATTTATCCCCCAGCGAAAAGGCTTTATTTCCCCATAAGTTGGGCAAGTGAGAGAATTAACTTGAGCAATGACATCGAGAGTAATTTCGTCTGGTTCAAACCATTGTGCAGGTGGTGTGTTTAATTTACCTTTGGGTGGTTGACGATTTTCTTGATCTAAATTCCACTGTCCACCGACTGGTTTATCTTTCTCCATTAAAATTTGAAACCGTCGCCTTCCTTCCCGATAAAAGTCTTCCATTAACAGGCGCTTACGACCTGACGCCCAATTATTGAATTCTTCTGTACTCCACAAAAAATGATTGTTAGGAATCAAAGTGATTGTGCAAAAGAGTTCTAAACTTTGAATCATTTGGGTGAATGGTAGATCATTCGGTGTCATCACCCGCAACTGAGTAATTTGATTTTCCCTAATCCATTCTTGGAGTGGTGTTTTAAAATCTTCAGCTATTTTGTATGTGACTGAATATTTTAGTTGTCGCAACTCTTGGGCAAAATGCCTCATTGCCGACCAAAGTAAGACTAATTTTTGCCGATGGTAAGGTCTTACTTCAATATGATGCAGCGACTCGATCAAAATTACAGGCACGTTTTCCTGATGAAAACAACTTTCTAAAGCTGCTTGTTTTACCCAAAGTTGGTCGCCTAATATCCAAACCCCAATTGTCATTGTTAGTACCACTAATACCCATACCTTACAGATAAACATAGATAGTGTTTATCTGTAAGGCGTGGGGGAGTGGATTTGATTTGGTAGTTTATCGAACAGAATTCAGGAGTCAGAGGGTGTTTGAAAAGTCTAAATTTTTACTAGCCTTGGCGACTAGAAGTCACGGCTACACAGACAAAACCCACCTACGTGGGTTAAAGAGTTTGATTTTGTGTTAGTCCGCGCAGGCGGACTTTGCTTGTGTAGCTGCGATTTCCAATCGCCCAAAACTTTTCAAACATCCTCTCAAGAGTTTTCTTTTAGAATTTCTGGGGGCGATCGATTTTAGGCAATTCTAGTTACTTGTTGATTCACACGGGGACGACCAAAGCGCTCCCAAGCACTCCCTCCTCGCAGAAATAGCTCTAAAAAGCGCAATGGTTCTCCTGAATCGCCTCTTGACCAACCGGAACTACCAGGAGCAAAGGCTAAAGTTCCTTCAGATACCTTGAAGCTGCCATCAGAATATACTGCATCGCTGACCACATCTCCAATGCGGATCACGATCTTGCTTTGAGGCTCCAAGTTAAGTGTATGGGCCCCAATAGTTGTTTTGATGTTGCCGTAGCCATCAATCCAGGCAATTCGATCTGGTGGAACGTCTGGGATTTGCTCACTCTTCAAACTATCTCCCAAAAGGCTAAAATCTTCATTCATAATGGCAGCCGCAGCTGGAGGAAATACATCCCGTGAGCGAAACTGCGAACCACCACGAGAAACGTTGATCACTCGCAACTCCTTTGTATAGTCTTTGATAAAAGAGAGGGTGTAGCCCGCATTCACACCCACTACTTTTACACCATTGGATAGAAGGGCATAAGTTAATCCTTCACCTTCATTATCTCGACGGGCTTCAGGATCATCTTGACGAGGCGCACAGTTGTGATAAATTAGGCGATCGCTAGGCCCAGGGTTAAGTCCTAGTTGGGCAATCCAGAATCCCGTTGCTAAGGTACTGAATGCTGGAACCGAAAGCAAATGAATTTGGGCATGGGGAAAAGTCATCAGCAGACGTTGTGTGACTTCAGTAAATGCCGGATCTCCTGTACCGTAGTCTGCAATGACGCAGATAAACATTCTGTTACTCCTTCTGATGAGTAGTAATTTGCAATCAACTTAATTCATAATTAGGAATTATGAATTATTTCGTAATTATGTGATTACAGGTTGAAATGAAAAAACGATTGTTCATTTCACTCCTAATTAATAACGTTAAAGTCTTAGTCAACGCAATGAAAACAATTACTTCACTTTTTAGCGAAGAACGCAAGCAACTTCAGACAGATATTGATAATACAATCGGCATTGAGCAAATAGTTAAACTGGTTCAAAACCGACTCGATAATCTCGAAAGAATTTACATTGAAAAGCTTAATTTGGCTCAAGTTCGTCTAGCTTCCTTTTTCCTGGATACGCTGCGGCAGTCTATCGCCACTCTGGCTGCGGCTAACTACCTTCAAGTTGCTCCAACAGAACAAAGACAAATTACTAACCCAAGTACAAAGTTGTTTAGCAGCAGATTAATTCTGAAACTGCTAAAGGGACTAATTTATATAGGCATCTTAGGTTCGTTGTTTTCCTTAACTAAAACTACCCCAGGTGTGTGGATGGCTATCTTATTAACCTCTCTACTTATAGGATTAGAAATTGTACTTCAACTTGAATTAAAGAATCAGCAAAATAATTCTATATCTAAAGGACTATTGGAATTACCTCAACCGATTCTTAGGGTTGATAGCAAAGTATTTCTCGATCATCTTGGCGATGCTCTCAACACTATCGACCTAGCAGTAGCTAGAGTAGAAGAATCAAATAAACATGATGGCGACTTAGCAATAGAAGAATTGCCAGAGCTATTGAATTTTCTCCAAAGACTAGTGGGCGCATCCAAACTTGATAAACCCCAAATGGCTCATGAACTGGCGAAACTTCTGCCACAGATTTTAATGTCTCAGGGAATTAACGCTCAAATTTACCGAGCAAATAGCGATCGCGAGTATTTTGACTTTGAGCCAAGTATCGACCCCGATACCAAAGAACACGTGACTCTAACGCCGGCTTTGTTGAAAGGCGATCGCTTAATTAGACGCGGTAGGGTAATTGAGCCAGCATATTCCTCAGCTAGAGAATAATAGACAATAAGGGTATGGAAATTTTAGAAACAATCGGTTTTGATTTGGGACACGGTGAAACGGCTGTAGCGAAAGCGATCGTGGAAAGCATCGAACCTCCGCAAATGCTGGAGATTAATAACAAGAAGAACCAAATTACAGCGCTTGGCTGGCATCCTAAACTCGGTTATCTTGTCGGCGAACAAGCATTAATTCAAGCTGGCGTTACCCAATTGACGATTTCTTTCAAGCAAAAACCTAACAACGATCCCAAATATCGAGAAACAATCAGCACTTTTGTAGCAACCTACTACCGACTTTTGAAAGAAAGTAAACAGCTTGAAGGTGGTGAAGGTAGCTATTTTTACATTGGTTGCCCTTCAGGATGGACAGTTAGCGATCGCACCGAATACCAAAAGCTACTTCAAGAAGCTGGCATTCCCCAACTAAATGTTGTACCAGAATCGCGGGCTGCTTTCATGCAAGCCAAAGAAGCCGGGAAACTGGAGTATGACAAACTTGTTGGCTCTGTGTTAATTGTCGATATTGGTTCTTCAACCACAGATTTTACTCTGGTTAAAAGTTTAGAAGAGATACCGATAGATTTCGGGAGTAATACTTTAGGTGCATCCCTAATTGACAAAGCTATTTTTGCCCGGACTCTCGCCAACCACGAACAAAAAGTATTACTCGAAAAAGTATTTCAGGAATATCCACATCACCAAGCTCGTTGTGAACTTGCTTGCCGCAAAGCTAAAGAAGATTACTTTTCTAATGAACAGTTATACAGCGATCCTGAATCCTTTGCGCGTGGCTTCGAGTCGATCAACGAACAGATTTATTTTATTCCCCAAGTGAATAAATTGATCATAGAGGAAATTTTAAATCAACCCTTACCGGAACTGGAAAATCATAGTTGGATTAAATCATTTCGCAACTCTTTAACCGAGGCGAAAGAAAAGCTAGAAAAACTTGGAATCGTGCCGAAACTTTTGCTAATGACTGGCGGTGCATCTCGCATGAAGTTTACGCACGTTCTTTGTCAGGAAATGTTTCCCGAACCAGAAACGCTGCTTCGCCCTGATCCAGAACCAGAACGCTGTATTGCACTGGGTTTAGCACGAGTAGGACGATGGGATCTGCGTGCTGCTGCTTTTAAACAAGAAGTCAACAAACTATTTACCTCAAATAAGCTTAAAGGTTTGATTGAAAAGCATATCCCGGAGTTAATCGAATCACTAACTAAACCTTTGACAGATGGCTTGATTGTCAACGCAGTTAAACCAGGTTTAAAAGATTGGCAAAAAAACAAAATCCGGACTTTGGCAGATTTGGAAACATCTTTATTCGGTCGAGCAGAACAGTGGCTCAAAAGCGATATTGCTGTGCAGATAATTAATCATCAATGTGCTTATTGGTTTAGTAATAAAATCCAACCAGATTTAGCCGCACAAACCGATCCAATATGTCGAAAGTTTCAGATACCTAGAAGCAGCTTAAGATTTGAGGATAGTATTGATCCAAATTTTGTTAACCCAGAGCTACGAATTGGAGATGCCATCCTGGCTGAGACAGTAGCGTTTATTGTCAATGTAGTAATTGGTGGTGGCGCTGTGGCTAGCATCATTACTCTCATACTGACTGGACATTTAACCTGGCCTATTGCACTAGTATATGGAGCTTCGGTTATGGCGGCAGGAATGGAGCTAAATCGTAAGAGTGTTCAAGAAGTAATCAAGACAAATGTGGATGTTCCTAGTTGGATTCGTTCGAGTTTTTTGAATGACAAAAAAATTGAGGATATGTGTGAGCAAATCAAGCCGGAGTTAGAGAAAGTTTTTCAAGAACAATTGACAGCAAATCAAGAGGCTTTTGACAAACTGATTGTCAAAGTTGAACAAGGGCTGCAAAAAACCCTTGCCACTAAAGTTCAATCTTGTATAATTCTGATCCAATAACAGTGATATTACCAGTAAATATAGTTTTTATAAATTCTTATCGCCTCGCCTCAGTTGACCGATAACTTAAATATGTAAACTGCTCAAAAGAAATGATTAAAACAATAGTTGTCTTTCTCATTATTGGGCTGATCATCACTGGAATTTTAGTCAATCCTAGCCTAGTCAATAAACGAAGAAACCGTCTTAAAAATCGTCCTTTTCCTCCACTTTGGAATGCCATTATTGAGAATAATCTTCCCATCTTTCTCTGCCTTTCTCCCGATGAAATCAGGCGACTTCAGGGGCATATTCAAGTTTTCTTAGCAGAAAAGCAATTTATTGGCTGTAGAGGATTACAGGTAACGGAGGAAATGAAACTGACTCTTGCTGCGATCGCCTGTTTACTTCTATTAAATGAACGTGGGCAGTACTTTCCCAGACTTCGTTCAATTCTGGTATATCCCAATGCTTATTTTGTTCAGGAAAAAAATTCTGTCGGAAATTATGTTGTTGAAGAAAGGCGTGTAGCAAGACTGGGTGAATCGTGGACAAATGACCAATTAGTAGTATCTTGGGAACAGGTGAAACAAGACACGAATAACTGGAGAGATGGACGTAATGTTGTGCTTCATGAATTCGCCCATCAATTAGATCAAGAAAATGGTAAAGCTGAAGGAGTTCCTATACTGCAAAGTAACTCAGACTATACTATTTGGGCGAAGGTGATGACAGAAGCATATCAGCAACTTTGTAATGATGTTTTACAAGGTGCAAAGACGGTAATGGATAGCTATGGTGCAACAAATCCCGCAGAATTTTTCGCCGTAGCGACTGAGACATTCTTTGAAAAACCACACCAATTGTTATCCAAGCATCCGGCACTTTATGAGCAACTGCAACGTTACTATCAATTAGATCCTGTGCAATGGGCGTGAACTAAGCAATCACAAATCACGACATTATGTCCAGTTAATCAACCTTCCTTAAAAATGTTTTACGAATTACGAATTACGAATTACGAATTATTTTAATTAGGAGGTTTTCATCGCCAGAATCTTCAAAGCTATTGCTTCAGGGACAGGCATTACAGATAACCGATTTCCTTGTCTCAGCAACATTAACTCTTCGGCGCTAAATTTCTCTTTGAGTATTGATAGCGAGATGGGGTTAGAAAAAGTCTCGATAAACTCCACTACAACTGTTTGCCATCGAGGGGATTCAAAACTTGATTTCGGGTCGTAGTATTTACTTTCTGGATCAAACTGGGTTGGGTCAGAAATATCTTTTTTCACCACACGCATTAACCCAGCAATACCAGGAGGATTAGTGCTGGAGTGATAGAAAAAAGCTAAGTCTCCTTCATCCATTTGGCGCAAAAAGTTTCGAGCTTGGTAATTGCGAACACCGTCCCAGATAGTCTCATTTTGCTGTTGAAGGTCAACAATACTATAGGCTTCTGGTTCTGATTTCATTAGCCAATAATTCATCTACAGAAATTATCTATATACAAATAACAAGGGTCTTTAACGAATGACACTAAGAAAAGCCCAAAAGCTTGTGTCGTCTCGTTCCCAGCTTCCAGGCTGGGAATGTATTTAAAAGAGGCTCTGCCTCAATTCAACGAACTTTGGGGGTTTGAGTCCCCTGCCTCTATAAGCAGCACGTTTTGTGTTGGGGTTAAATCCCCGTTACAAAACATAATTGCGTTAGCGGAGCGGGGCGTTAGCCCATTGCGAATTGTTTTAAGCTACTGGAGGCGGAGCCTCCCAGAATGGATTCCCAGCCTGGAGGCTGGGAAGCAGTCAGAACAAGGGCTGTATCTTTATCTTAGGGAAGTGGAGGTTAAGAAATAGTAATCAAGAAACAGGGGAAGCAGTCAGAACAAGGGCTGTATCTTTTCTTAGTGCCATTCGGTCTTTAACAAGGGGATTTTTCCCTTGTCTTTGAGATAATAGCTGGATTTACGCCGTGCTGTACTAATAAATTTAACTGCGGTAAGCTATAACTGCATAAAACGGATCTCCTCCAGGTGCGCCCAACCACTGCAAGAAATTCGGTAATGTTGATTTTTGAGCTATAACTTCTGCGGTTGTAAATCCTGGAATTGAGGCGAAGTAAGCTTTGACTAATTCCACTCGCTGTGATTCTGAAGCTTCTCGCCAAGCTTGAATTGCTTTTTCAAAAAACATTCGGTTAGAAAAGCTGATAATTGCGACACCACCAGGTTTCAGGATGCGGTAAATTTCGGAAAATATTGCTTCTGGATATTGCACATACTGCACTGATACGCAATTTAGAACAGCATCAAAATTTTCATCTGGTAAGGGTAACTGCGGATTTTCGTTAAGATTTTGGACAAAGTAATGATTTAAGCGGGAATTTCGCCCTAGTTCCTCGGCATTGAGTCCGTGTCCCTCCACATGGTCAAACTCCATCTCTTCTGGTAGATGAGACACCCAGCTGCTCATCATATCAAAAATACGGGTGTTGGGTTTTAGGCGATCGCGATATAAATCTGTTAACTGTTGAATAAATCCTTCATCCACATGGGTTACGAAGCGGGGATAGGCATAGAATAGCTTATCGTCTTTATCGTCTAATTTCAGGCGTTGATTCGGTTTTAACTGCATAAATCTCTGCTTTGGAGAACTTTTTCCGACAATTGCGGCAATTTCAGGTATTTTTCAACAATCCCTATGTAAGATATTTTAATAACAGCAGGACACTTAAACGAATCTAAGTAGCAGCATTCAATTTTTATCAATTAAATGTTATATAAACTACCCTTGTTGCAGTATATTTGGCGTCAAATCCGCCTAGTTGGATCATCACCCCATTTTAGTTTGTTAGTTTGGATACTCCCTTTATTATTATTTACTTCTGGGCACAATAGTCTGATGGCACACGATGAAGCCCTTTATGCTTCGCGGGCCCGTCTGATGTTTGATTCTGGTAATTGGATAGCTCCTTGGGAAAAGGCACATCACAAAACCCCTGGCCCTTATTGGTTAATTGCTAGTTTCTACCAGATATTTGGTGTTAGTGATACTACTGCGCGTCTTCCTAGTATGATTGCTGGCATTTTGAGCTTATGGCTTGTGTATGAAATCGGCAAAATTATGCTAGGCAAAAAATTAGCTTGGCTTGCTGCTGCAATTTTAAGTGTAGAATTTCTCTGGCTGCAATACTCTCGCTTAAGTACACCTGATGTACCGATGGTTTTTTTGGTACTTTTAGCTATTTGGTCTTTTATTAAAACGGAATTACATCCTAAATATCGCTATTTTTGGAGCTTTATAGCTGGTTTAAGTTTAGGTTTAGGCTTCTTAGTCAGAAGCTTTATGATTTTTTTGCCAATCACAGGTTTATTACCTTATTTAATTTGGGAACATCGCCGTCATCGTCATCTTACTAACCCAATTTTATATTTAGGATTTTTCGTAGGTTTAATACCTACTTGTGTTTGGCTGTGGTTAAGTTGGCAGCACTATGGAAATCAGAGTTTTGAAGAGTTGCTCAACTTTCTTTTGTTTCTAAGTTCTAATGACCCTTATGATAATGGCCCGCTATTCTATATATGGAATATTCCTTTAAAATCATTTCCTTGGGCTTTCTTCGGACTTTTAGGTTTGTTTTTGACTGTCCGTCGTCCAATTAGTCGCTACAATTTAATATTAGTTGGGTTTCCAATTGTCTTATTTTTGGAACTGAGTTTTTTTACTACTCGTTTCCCTCATTATAGTCTTCTCCTTTATCCATTCGTAGCTTTGCTTGCATCTGTAGGTTTAAACTGGCTAGGTAATATTTATCAAACAAGAAATTCCTCAGAATTACCTCTTACAAAAGGTAAAAAAAATGTATCCAACTTTTTCGCCAAGCAGAATCTTCCCCGGAATCTTAGTTATGGCTTTGGTGGGTTAGGTGTTTTACTGATTATGGCGAGTATTGTGATTATTAGTTGGGGTGGTTCTGATATCCGTAAGTATGCAACTATTGGCTTTGCTATGGGATTGGGTTGGCTAATTTTACCTGGGGTGTGGATTAGTCGTTACCACTTTGGCAAGAAGTTTCTTACAGCCCGTTACTGGATTGCAGGTTGGCTAATTCCCTGTTGGCTAGCTTTGGCGGCGATAGGTAGCATAGGCCTGTTAAGCGACTATAATCCTGTTTTTAGAACTTTTTTACAACAACCTGCGATCGCCTCAATTCTCCAATCTCATCCGATCTACTTTGTGCAAATGGACGATAAAATCCAAGTAATGCTTGATTTCTATCTTCCTATTCAAGCTCAACCAGTTGTCTCTATTTCCCAAGTACCCGCTTTGAGCTATGCTTGGGTTTATACTAACCAGACCCCTAAATTATCTCGGCCTCACCGTATTATCGATACAGTCAAAGAGTATCAGTTTATTCAAGTTCTTCCCTAAGATAGATGCAAAGCTAAGACTTACGCACTGTACAACTTAATCATGGTATGCATATACGAAAATGGGTCGTTTCAGCCTTTTATTAATTGTTCTTCGATGGTCATCTGTAGGGGTAAAGCACATTGCTCATTGGTGTCAACTTAACGCGAAACCGCACGTCCGCCAGGGATTGTAAATCCCTGTCTCATAGCTAAAGTCCTCTGAAGAGGACTAGATATCCCCAAAAATATTCAGTCTACTTCAGTAGATTTTAGCTATGAGCCAGAGAATTGATTCTCTGGCGGGTTAGGAAGCCCGCAGCGAAGCTATTTTTGGCTTAAGTTGACACCAATGAGCAATGTGCTTTACCCCTACGACAGACGTGCTTTTTCAAAGAATCCATATTTGGTATTTTCTATCAATGCGTAAGTCCTAAAAGCAACAGTTGCTAAAAAACACTAAATCTAGTTACAATAGTACGTATACTAAGTATTTTGCTAAATGGTTTCTACATCTAATCACTCCCCAGCTTTAGAGTCGTGGCAGCAAAATCTGGCACCATACAATTTAGGTTACAGAATCAAATTAGTCTCACAATTGCTCAGTCGCAAATTTACTGAGAGGCTAGAACCATTTGGATTGACGCCATTTCACTGGCTGGTTTTGTGCTGTTTATGGCAAGAAGATGGTTTACCGACTTCTAGTATTGGGGATAAACTCAAACAAGTGGGAGGAACTTTGACAGGTGTACTAGATCGCATGGAAGAACGCGGCTTGGTGCGTCGAGAACGCGATACCCACGATCGCCGGATCTGGCGGATTTGGCTAACGGATGCAGGTAAGGAACTAGAAGCTGTCTTACCGCCAATCGCCGCAGCCGTGCGTGATGAAGCGATGGAAGGTATTTCTTTTGCTGACCGAGAACTGTTTTCCCAAATCTTGAATCGAGCGATCGCTAACCTCTCCTAAAAGCTCATCCTAATAATCACCCAACCGGGGGAAGTGATGTCAGAATTGGTTTTGAGATAATACTACGCATACTAAGGAAAAAAGATTTTTTTCAGGAAATATTACGCATTCTAAATAAACGACTATCAATCAAATTATCGAACAAGCGAGTTAAGAATCATGAGCGCTAATACTTTTAACGGACACAACCAAAACAAGATCCCAGTTATAGAAAAAGAAATGATTCCTGATTCAGAGACTTTAGAAGCTGTGACTGTAACAACAGAAGCACCTGAGATCGAGAAAGAAGTTCCACCGAAGCGGAAAAAACCGACTGCTTTAATTTTGGCAGGATTAGGTGTCGCTGCGATCGCCGCAGGTACTTTTGGTTATCACTATTGGCAATATGCCTCTACCCATCAGGAAACAGACAACGCCACCGTTGCGGGAAATATTCACCAAATTAGTAGCCGCATTCCCGGAACTGTAAGTCAGGTGCTTGTGAATGATAACCAACTCGTGCAACCGGGACAATTGTTAGTGGAGTTAGATCCACGGGACTATCAAAGTAAGGTACAGCAAGCCGCCGCCGCCCTAGAAAATGCTCAAAGTCAGGCGCAAGCCGCCCAAGCAAATATTGCTTTAACTTCACAAACCACTAGTGGGAAGACAACCCAAGCGCAGGGGGATGTCAGCGGTGCAGTAGCAGCAATTTCCACAGCCCAAGCAGCAGTACAAGAAGCCCAAGCTGGGATACCAGCAGCCCAAGCCCAAGTCAGACTAGCCCAAGCAGGAATTCCCGCCGCCCAAGCGCAGGTAGCGCAAGCCAATGCGAATTTGGAAAAAGCTCAAACAGATTACAATCGTTACAACGAGTTATATAAGACAGGTGCGATCGCTCGTCAGCAGTTAGACACCGCTAAAGCAGATTATGATGTCGCTTCCGCACAGAAAAACGCCGCCATTCAGGGAGTAGAACAAGCCCAAGCCAAGTTAGCCTCCGCCAAAGTTGGTGTAGCCCAAGCCCAATCTCAATTAGCACAAGCGCAAGAAAATGTAGTCAGCGCCCAAGCTAAATTGGCAGCATCTAAGGGAGGATTGCAACAAGCTACCGCCGGCGGACAAGATACAACAGTAAAACGTAGTCAATACGAAGCGGCAAAAGCTGCGATCGCGCAATCAGAAGCATCGCTTAAAGACGCACAATTGCAACTATCATACACCAATATTACCGCGCCCAGTGCCGGACGCATAGGTAGGAAAAACGTGGAAGTTGGCAACCGAGTCCAATCGGGAACACCATTAATGGCGATCGTGGATAACAGCTATTGGGTAATTGCGAACTTCAAAGAAACTCAATTAGAAAAGATGCGGCCACAAGAGCCAGTAGAAATCAAGCTAGATGCCTTCCCTCATCATACCTTTATTGGTCGTGTTGACAGTATTTCGCCAGCTTCCGGCGCTCAGTTTGCCTTATTGCCACCGGATAACGCTACAGGTAACTTTACCAAAGTTGTGCAGCGCATTCCAGTAAAAATAGTTTTCGATCAAAAGAGCATTCAAGGATACGAATCGCGGATTACACCGGGGATGTCTGCGGAAGTTGCTGTGGAAGTTAAGTAGGTAATTGGTCATTGGTCATTTGTCATTTGTCATTGGTCATTAGTCATTTGTCATTGGTCATTAGTCATTAGTCATTTGTCACAAGACAAAGGAATAATGACGAAAAATTCAATAATATTTAATCATCAGAATTTTTGCTAAATAAATTGGTAGGAGTAAACCAAATTATGTTATGAAACGTAAATCGGCTTAGAGGTTGTTTAAAAAGTCCTCTTGTCGGTATCAAAAGTTTTAGATCCCCCTAAATCCCCCTTAAAAAGGGGGACTTTGACTCCGATTCCCCCCTTTTTAAGGGGGGTTAGGGGGGATCAAAAGTGCCTAATTTTACAGAACAATACTTTCCAAACATCCTCTTAAAACCATTACCAATGACGAATGACAAATGACCAATGACAAAGGACAAAGGACAAATGACAAATGACAAATGACAAATGACAAATAACTTTAAAACAGGAAAAACATTATGGCTAATACAGGTGTAATTCATCAGCAAGCGCCGCCAGAACGTGTCCCGCTCAAAACGTGGATTGGTGTATTAGCTAGTATGCTTGGCGCATTTATGGCAGTATTAGATATTCAAATAACTAATGCTTCGCTGCAAGATATTCAAGCAAGTTTGGGAGCAACTCTAGAAGAAGGTTCTTGGATTTCTACAGCGTATCTTGTTGCAGAAATTGTGGTAATTCCTCTCACAGGATGGTTATCACGGGTGTTTTCCCTGCGGCGTTATTTGTTAGTAAATACTGCACTATTTATTTTCTTTTCTATATGCTGTGCTTGGTCGTGGAATCTAAATTCCATGATTTTATTTCGCGCCTTACAAGGTTTTAGTGGGGGAGTATTAATTCCCACCGCTATGACAGTTGTCTTAACAACTTTACCCCAATCTAAGCAATCGGTTGGACTGGCTGCATTTGGATTTAGCGCAGTATTTGCACCCTCAATTGGCCCGACATTGGGAGGTTGGTTAACAGAAAACTTTGGTTGGGAATACAACTTTTATATAAATGTAATTCCAGGGGCATTAATGCTGGCTGGTGTTTGGTATGGAATTAAGCAAGAACGTCCCCAAATTAGTTTACTGAAACAAGGTGATTGGTGGGGAATTATTGCAATGGCTCTTGGGTTGGGTTCCCTACAAATTGTTTTAGAAGAAGGTAGCCGCAAAGATTGGTTTAGTTCCGCGCTGATTTTGCGCTTAAGTGTAATTGCGGCAATTTTTTTGGCGATATTTTTCTTTATAGAATTAACTCGGAAGCAACCATTTATTAATTTACGACTTTTGTTTAGGCGTAACTTTGGTTTAGCCAGTATTGTCAATGTGTCGCTGGGAGTAGGATTGTATGGTTCAATTTATATTTTACCGCTGTATCTCGCTCAAATTCAAAAGTACAATGCGCTGCAAATTGGTGAAGTACTAATTTGGGCTGGTATTCCCCAACTGTTTATTATTCCCCTTATACCCAAATTGATGCAACGCATTGATGTGCGCTTAATGGTAGCTGTTGGTGTAACATTGTTTTCCATCAGTGCATTTATGAACTCTGGAATGACGAATGAAACAGGATTAGATCAGTTACGCTGGTCGCAATTTGTGCGTGCAATGGGACAACCTCTAATTATGGTTCCGCTGACATCTATCGCTACTGCTGGATTAAGTCCAAAAGAAGCAGGTTCGGCAAGTGGTTTATTTAATATGATGCGGAATATGGGCGGTTCTATAGGAATTGCATCTTTAGCAACTTTATTAAGTAATAGAGAACAATTTCACTCGAATAGATTGGGCGATGGAATATCTTTATATAACCCAGAAACTCAACAGCGAATTGACCAAATGACACAGTATTTTATCAGTCGAGGAGCAGATTTGAGTACAGCGCAAAGTCAAGCGATCGCATCTATATCTAACATCGTCCGCCGAGAAGCATTTGTGATGGCTTTTAACGATTGTTTTTACTTTATTGGCATTGCATTGTTACTTAGTGGCATTGCCGTTTTATTCTTCAAAAAGGTGAAGCCAACTGGTGGCGTTGTCGCTCATTAGATTTGTTCTATGGGTTAAAATGTTTGATAAAGCTACTAAGGTACTAAAATGGTCACTAGCCAAAGTGAGTACTATATCTCCCCAGAAGAATATTTAGAAGGCGAGAAATTTAGCGAAATCAAACACGAGTATATTGATGGGCAAGTCTACGCAATGGCAGGAGCAAGTGACGCTCATGTTACAGTTAGCCTAAATGTATCTATGCTGCTGCGTAACCATCTCCGGGGTAGTGGATGCCGTGTCTATATGTTAGACATGAAAGCACAAATTGATGTCATCAACCGCTATTTTTATCCCGATGCAATGGTGACTTGTGATATACGAGATAAAGAATTTGAATATTTTAAGTGTTATCCTTGCTTAATTATCGAAGTGCTTTCTGAGTCAACAGAAGGCTATGACAGAGGGAAGAAATTTGCTAGTTACCGACACTTAGAATCGCTACAAGAATATGTGCTAATTTCACCAGATCGAATGAGTGTAGAATGCTTCCGCCGTAATGAGGAAGGACATTGGGTACTTTACCCTTATGAAAAAGGGGAAGAAGTGCATTTAGCTAGCGTTGATTTTCGTTGTGCGATCGCAGAAATATACGAAGATGTAACTTTGATAGATGATAATATTTCCTAATCTAGCATTTCTGGGTCAATTCCTAAAGCGTTGAGCTGTTCAGGAGACAGAGTACGCAACTTCTCTGTAATTAAGAGCCTCTTCTGTCGTTCAGTTTCAGCCCTTTGTCGCTCAAGTTCCGCACGTTCTTCACCCGTCAGCAGTAAATTTCCTTGTGCATCCCACCACCGCAACCAAGGTAACTGTGCATTTTGATAAAATCCTTGCCAGATTCCTAACTCTACACCCATAGGAGCAATTGGGAAATGTCCTCGGTCATTGGCTTTCATCCGTTGATAAGTATTATCAACTAGGTGGTAAACTTCCACTTGCGCCTTTGTTACTTCATAAATCCCATAATAAGGCACTCGAATTGCCTGCTCATAAACCCAAAACTTCCCAACATTTCCACCTTCCCCTTGAGATGGTGGTGTGTTATCTCGTTCTTCTGAACCATCTCCAGAGACAAATTCCAGCACAATCAAGGGTGCAATATATTCCTTCCACAGCACATAAGAACGGCGCATTTTACCGTTAAGTGTCGGTGGTACATTGGGTACATAAAACCAGTCTGGTGCTTCAGCGCCCTTTTCAGGAGGATCTGTCAATCGCCAGTAGATGCCAGAATCTTGTCCAATACAATATTGACTATCAGGATGAAGTTTCTCTAGAACAGGTTTAATTGAATCTGTGATTAAAATACTTTGCGGATGCTCCTGAAGATTTTTCACGAATGTACCGTCTGAGTCTGGTAACTGGGTGTGATCAGGTAAAGTTAATGCCGATAGGGAAGTCATGGGCTTTAACCGAAGGTTTCTATGATTTTCATTGTAAATTATGATTTTGTATACTACTGAAAGTTGGTATTTATTTTATATTACAACTATAATACGTTGTATAAAAGTAATCTCAATAAACAAATGGACTCGTCTGACATAATTACACAGCAAAGCTATAGTTCCCAGTTAAATAACTTTGAAGCAAGTGTATTAGGTTTTTTGATAGAACAAGGTTTACCAACTGACTCTGTATTAGTTTCGGTAAATGAGCGTGTAATTGTTTTTAAAAATCTTACCGATGTACTATCAAAAATTAATGATGAGCAGAAGCCCCATTCTGTATACATTTCTAAATATATTGCTGCTGTAGCATCAGGTTTATTTGATGCAGCATTAAATTACTTGTGGGACGAAACAATCTTAGAGTTAAGAAAGCGGGTATCGCAATATGATATTTCATATTTTTATGATAATGCCGTAAATAGCCCAGAAAAGCGTAAAAGTCTGAATTCAGAAGATGATTTAGTTAAAGTAAATGATAGTGAATTAATTGAGGGTGGTAGAAAAATAGGATTAATTTCAGAGATTGGATATAAGCATTTAGACACAATCAGATATATGCGTAATTGGGTAAGTGCCGCGCATCCAAATCAGAACGAGATTACGGGCTTAAAACTAGTTTCTTGGTTGGAAACCTGTATTATAGAAGTTATTTCTTTACCTTTGTCTAATGGAACAATAGAAATACAGAAATTTCTCAAAAATATTAAAAAAAATAATATTTCTGAATCGGATGCTAGACAAATAGCAGCATTTTTTATAGAGCTTAACCAAGAACAAACTAACAATTTAGCATCAGGATTATTTGGCATATACACACGCTTAGATACAACACCACAGACAAGACAAAATCTTCATAGGCTAATACCTTATCTATGGGATAGAGTCGATGAGCAGACACGTCAGCAGTTTGGGATTAAGTATGGCAGGTTCGTTGCAAATAATGATCAACTAGAAGCAAAGCTTGCCCTTGAGTTTTTAGAAATAGTTTCAGGCAAATCGTATATTCCTGAAACTCTTTTATCCGCGGAAATAGATACTGCCGTTGATAATTTACTTAATGCTCATCGCGGGTGGGATAACTTCAATAATGAGCCACCGTTTGCAAAAGCATTAGAGACACTTATTAACGACAGGGGGCAGGTTCCTCTTCAAATACGTGAAAAATATGTTTTGGGGCTGGTAGAAGTTTTTATTACTAATGGAAATGGAATTTCCCGCAATGCTGAAGCTAGCTATAAGTCTCTCATTGAACGATTCAGCACAACTCAAGCAGTTATGGCAATTTTGTCTTTCAATAACACAATGATTGCTAGTAAACTCCAGCATAACTTATGTCAAAGTAAGTATCGTGAACTTTTAAAAATGATGGAATTAAAAGTTTCGGCTCCAGCAGTTAAGGAACTAATAGATGAAATTGAAAAATATAAAGGGCCATTACATAGGTTGAAAGAGCAATCAAATTTTAAGAAAAAAGTTGAGAATATGCGAAAAATTATTTTTTAAAAAAAGTAAATAACAATGTAGGGCACGTTAGATTTTAGCAACACACCCTACCTGTTACGATATCTTACAGCATTGGTTTACCTGCTGATTCTCAGGAAATACCAGGATCATCAGCCGTTTTGATCTCTTTCAAAATTCGTTCTACTTGGTTAACTTTTTCACCTCTATTTTGTTCTTTGAAAATATTTAAAGCTTTTTCTAAAGAAGATAGTGCCTCATCTTTTTTATTTGTTTGCCATAATGCCAGTGCAAAATTAGTCAGCCCCTCTGCATAATTAGGATTAATGTCTAGAGCTTTTTTATATTCAGCAATGGCTTCTTCCCAGCGACTTTGGCTTGCATAAACCATACCGATCGCATTGTGAGCTAGAGCGTATTTTGGCTGGAGGCGAATGGCTTCTTGATAGGCGCTAATTGCTTCTTCTGGTTTCTTTTGGCGAAAAAGCACATTTCCTAGTTGAAAGTGTCCAAAGGTATCTTTTGGGAATTGTTTAATTAATTTACGTAAATTTTCCTCTGCACCTGTCAAGTCTCCCTGATTCAACAAAGCATTGGCTTGTTGCAGGAGTTGCGATCGCTCTGATGGGCCTGTATCGGAAAACTGTGCTAGTTTTTGTGGTTGTCTCTGTGCATTCTGTTCTGGCGTATGCAAAGAAACTTTGCCCGGAACCGCTAACACTAATGGTGATAGACCAACTACAGTTATGATACTCAGCATCATGCCGCTAAAAGATTGAACAAATGCTGATTTGGGTTTGTGCTTCACCTTCATGGCCCTAAGTGCCTCAATAATGTTCTTATCTTTATGATAAATTGGCGTGTGTTGGCGCGTAATGCGTCACAAGACAGATCGGTAAGGGTCGCATATATAAATGAGAGCCAGAGCGAATAGAATTCGCGGCTACACAGGCAAAGTCCGCCTCCACGGACTAAGAAAAAATTGAGGATTTGAAACCCACGGAGGTGGGTTTTGTTTGTGTAGACGCGGTTTCTAACCGCCCTTTTAACTCTTCATGCGCCTTCCCGTAATTTATCCAACACGCTTCTGTCTTCCAATGTCGAAGTATCTCCAGATACCTCTTGACCAGCAGCTAGATTCCGCAGCAAGCGCCGCATAATCTTACCCGATCGCGTTTTGGGCAAAGCGTCTGTAAAACGAATTTCTCCCGGACGAGCGATCGCACCTATTTCTTTAACAACGTGCTGCTTAAGTTCTTTAATCAGTTCCTCACTTCCCTGATAAGTGCCTTCTAATGTCACAAAAGCAACTACTTCTTCACCCTTAAGATCATCAGGTTTACCCACTACCGCCGCTTCTGCAACTGCTGGATGCGAAACTAAGGCTGATTCTACTTCCATTGTACCGAGTCGGTGTCCTGATACATTCAGTACGTCATCCACACGACCCATTACCCAGAAGTAGCCATCTTCATCTTGTCTCGCGCCATCACCAGCAAAGTAAGTATATTTACCATTTTGGGGTGGAATGTGTTCCCAGTAGGTGCGGCGGAAGCGTTCTGGATCGCCGTAAACTGTCCGCATCATTCCTGGCCAAGGATGGCGGACTGCTAGATAACCGCCTTCGTTATTGGGTACGGTGTTTCCTTCCAAATCCACCACATCTGCAATAATTCCGGGGAAGGGAAGAGTTGCGGAACCGGGTTTGGTGGGAATTGCCCCTGGTAATGGTGTAATCATGATACCGCCAGTCTCCGTTTGCCACCAAGTATCAACGATTGGACAGCGATCGCCACCAATTACTTTGTGATACCACATCCAAGCTTCGGGGTTAATTGGTTCACCGACGGTTCCCAGCAAACGCAACGAAGATAGGTTTCGCGCATTCGGATGTTGTTCACCCATCTTAATAAATGCCCGAATTGCCGTAGGTGCGGTATAAAAAATATTAACGCCGTATTTTTCAATTACATCCCAGAAACAACCAGGATTAGAAGCACGGGGCGCACCTTCATACATCACCGTGGTTGCACCATTGGAAAGAGGGCCGTAAACAATATAGCTATGTCCCGTAATCCAACCTACATCGGCGGTACACCAATATACATCCGTGTCTTGCAGGTCGAATATCCATTTGGTGGTGATATGGGTATACAGATTATAACCAGCAGTTGTATGGACTACGCCCTTCGGTTTGCCCGTGCTGCCGGAAGTGTAGAGGACAAACAGCATATCTTCGCTGTCCATTGGTTCGGCGGGACAATCTGCTGATACTCCTTTTTGCAAATCATGCCACCAATGATCGCGTCCGCCCAACTGCATATTAGTTTCTTGTCCAGTGCGTTTGACAACTAGGACATTTTCGACACTGGGAACAGCACCATCAGCTAAGGCTTTGTCTACCTGTTCCTTGAGAGGAACGATCGCATCTTTGCGCCAACCACCATCAGCGGTGATTACTAGTTTAGCTGTAGCATCGATTAAGCGATCGCGCAAAGCTTCGGCACTAAAACCACCAAATACCACACTATGAGGTGCGCCAATTCTGGCACAGGCTAACATTGCGATCGCAGCTTCGGGAATCATCGGCATATAAATACCAACGCGATCGCCTTTTTGTACACCCAGTTGCTTCAATACATTGGCAAACTGGCAAACTTCCCGGTGCAGTTGGGAGTATGTGAGAGTACGCGAATCCCCTGGTTCTCCTTCCCAAATCAATGCTGCTTTATTTTTGCGCCAAGTAGTGAGATGTCTGTCAAGACAGTTGTAAGAAATATTAATCTTACCGCCAACAAACCACTTAGCAAAAGGTGGCTGCCAGTCTAATACGGTATCCCATTTTTGGAACCATTCTAATTCTGTTCCAGCCAAATCTGCCCAAAATTGCTGCGGATCAGCTTTGGCTTTGTCGTAGAGGCGCTGATAGTCTTCTAGACTTTTGATATGGGCGTTCTGTGAGAATTCCGAGCTAGGGTGAAAGAGACGATTCTCTTGTAGGATTGATTCTATGGTTGGTTGAGACATGATTACATTTACAAACGGTATTGTTACTGAAAACTATTTTTAGTTTAGTTGTGCTAGACGGTGTTTAGATTTTCGTTAAAACCATTTTCAAACCGGTGAGAGGTATAGGTATGCAAATCGACCTAACCCCCTAACCCCCAACTCGTCGCGGGAAGGGGGAACAATTCAAAGCCTCTCTCCTAAAAGAAGAGAGGTTTGGAGAGAGGTCAAAATCGTACTTCATGCTTGTCGAGAACCGCTATAAGCTAGGTATAAATTGCCGAGTTATTTAGTTTACATTCATTTTCATCTACCGAAAGCAAGCGATTAAAAAAATTAAAGACGTTTTACAACCTATCTACCAGGAATGTTGCAATATTGTAAATAGTATTGACAAGCAAAGCCTGAAATTATGACGCTTACCGTTGAAGCCAGCAGCTTATCTCTCAACGATGTTCATCGCTTTCTTAAACTAGAAGAACTTTCAACTGGTTCATTCACAGACTTCTTAAGTCTAGAACCACTCTCTGAGTTTGAACAACAGGATTTATTGCGAATCAAAAATGACTTCCGTCGCTATTTAAGCGCAGGCAAAATTTCTGAAGGATTGGTTAAATTTTTAACAATTGCACCATTAATGCGGTTAGCTGGATTTTACGATGTGCCGATTCGGTTGACAATGGAAGATAGCATTGCGATCGCAGTCGAAGATGAAGACACAAGAATTACCGGACGGATGGATATTTTAGCAATCAACAATCCTCAAAGTAATATTGCGCCGCCTTTTTGGGTTTTAGTAATTGAAACTAAAAATAGTGCGGTCAATGTAATTGAGGGTTTACCTCAATTACTCACTTATGCTTTTAAGAGTTTAGAACAGCAGTCATTAGTTTGGGGTTTGGTAACTAACGGACAACTTTATCAATTTGTTTATTTAAGATGTGAAAATCAGCCCATTTATCAATTAATGCCATTATTAAATATGATTGAGTCTCCCGGTGCAATTGAGTTATTAAAAGTTCTCAAAGCTATCTGCAAGTTACCGAATTTTCAGGAATAATGAACGTAGAATCGCGGAGCGATCGCTAATGTCTGAACCTGCTACCCTAGAATTGATCTCTGATAATATTTCAGAGGATGAAGTTATTTTTCCTCCTAGCGATATATTGAGTAGCGAACCACTTTTAGAAAGTGACCTGCACCGTGACCAAATCGATTTGCTGATTCGCATACTTAAATTATGGTGGCGAGAGCGGCAAGATTTCTACGCTTCTGGCAATTTGACTATTTACTACAGTCCTAACCAGAAAAAATCAGAACATTTTCGCGGCCCAGACTTTTTTGTAGTTTTGGGAACCGAGAAAAAAGACCGTAAAAGTTGGGTAGTTTGGCAAGAAGACGGCAAATATCCCAACCTGATTGTGGAAATTTTGTCAAGTTCAACGACAGCAGTTGATAAAGATTTAAAAAAACAAGTTTATCAAGATACCTTCCGTACACCAGATTATTTTTGGTTTGACCCTGTAACAATGGAACTACAGGGATTTCATCTAGTTGATGGTAAGTATCAAGAAATCCAAGTAACCACTGATGGACGTTTGTGGAGTCAGCAGTTAGAACTTTATTTGGGAGTTTATGAAGGTAAATTAAGATTCTTCACTACTGAAAATCAATTGATACTATCATCAGAAGAATTGGCTGAACAAGAACGTTTACGTGCTGACCAGGCAGAAAGACGCGCCCAACAGGCAGAGTAAGAAATTGCTCGACTACGGGGGTTTTACGTACACAGGGCATCGACTCAGAGAATATTTAATGACATCAGAAAATTAACTAAGGACATTTTCAAGTTAAGATTTAATTATCAGTGTGTAAAAAAAGCGTTATCTTCTGAAAGTAGGGCATCGTTTGCAAGGAAAAGAGATTAAGGATAAGCTAAAGTCCCTTATCGAGCAAGCCTCCTCGATAGATTATAATTTAGCGAGAAAATTAGATGAAATCAATCGTTGGGTAAAGAATATCAAGCCAGGTTCCCTGACTGCAAAACCCTTTGTCATTGCCTTTCTATTAGAGGTGATTACAGATTCTACTATTTGGCTGATCATCAAATCCTTACCTTTGGAAGAACAAAAAGCAAAGTTCGAGCAAATGACACCCATTGAGAGATATTGGTATGGTTATCTCTTTCCTAGATGGATTAATGCAAGTGACTCCAAGTTTTATATTTGGAAACAAAAATTGATGGCAGGCGAATTTAATCAGGTTGATGATGATATCATTAAATCAATAGCCCAAGATGTTGTAAGTCGAGAAGGTAGTTTTTGGCAGCGTTATATCGCCGACCTATCGATGGCAACAGACCTAATTGTAAGTAGTCGTAACAATCAACCACTGTGCATTCAAGTAACTAGTGTATCTGAAGAACTTAATTACCCAAAGTACCAAGCTTGGCAAAATACACTGCGATCGTGGGAAATAGAGAGAGGGCTGTTCTTAAGTTACAATCCCAAGGACGCTAATTTTGTCAACCAGTTAGTCAACGTGGCCCTGTATAACAGTGATTACCTTTCTGGTGGCAAATATTTAAAATTTTCGTGAAATTTCTGGAATTCGATACTCAAGGTTTGTGTTCTAGCCTACATACTTACGTGCTAATTACGGCTTTTATGGCTAACAAAAGAGAAACTCACTGCAACAATCAAGTAGATACATTTGCTGAAGCTTTAGAAACAGCGCGACAAATGCAGCAGAACTGGCTAACTTACGGGGTTGATTTTGTCAATTTTTACGTTGAAGATGTAGATGGAGACTGGCTAGAAACGTGGGGACATGACGAAATATTAGGTAATTTTCAATTAGATACTATTAAAGAATTTTTGGTAAGTAATGATGCTGTAGCTGTTAGGGTAAGAGAGCATTTAGGAGAGCGATCGCTATTTGATTTTGCCGTAAACTTAGAAGAATCTTGGAGAATTACTGAGACTAATGACAGGTTATCTGCTGTGAGAAGCTTGTTAGCTGGTGAAGAAGATAGTATTGATACTCACGATATCAGGTTATTGGATTTAGCAAATACTCTGGTGGTAAAGTTAGCAGAGATTTTGTGAAGTTTTTAGTTTAGTGGTGGTAAATTCAATTGCCCTTAAAGTATTGAATTTGCAATGGTAATGTTGAGCTACTAAAACAGAATATTAGCGATCGCTGTTTGATTTTACAGTAAAAAACCTCACCTTGTCCTATCAGACATCCCTCTCGTTACTAAGCCTACGGTAAGGAATAATTAATGAGTCCATTCTTTGTAGAGACGCGATTTATCGTGTCTCTACATGAGGGGTTTCTCGCTATCTCAAGCGTATTGGGATAAAACTGGTGACTTGTGTGTACACCGTAGCATTACTAAGGAGAGAGACAAATTTTACATAGTCAAATCAATATGAGGTATCTTAATTGCACACACCCTAAATATTTGTTGCAAAATTTCAATTTTTTATTGCCAATGTTCAAACAATTGTTACTCAGGTTAAAGCATTTATAAAAAAGGCTTAAGTATTTATTGCAAAGATTAAATATTTACTTATCAATGTTGAAACAGTTGTTACTCACGTTAAAGCATTTATAAGAAAGGTTTAAGTATTTATTACAAAGATTAAATATTTACTTATCAATGCTGAAGCAATTGCCCAAAAAGCGGCTTGGCATCCAAAAGTACTTTTATCAAAATAGATTTACCAATAAAAGTTAAATAAAAGTTCCTATTTTGGGAATTATAGACCTATTAAAGCTCAGGCAAGTAGGTCAAAAGCATTGATTAGTGAAACCGCAAAACTACTTTACCCATCGGTGGAAAAATTGGTTAACGAAATTGTGGCGGTTAACCACGCTTGGAAAGTTGCTCGTGAATTATTTGGACAAGATTCACCCCTATCTATTTCTTCACGGGATTTAAAAACCTGTTTGCAAGTGCGTTTGTTACGAAGCTATGCACCAGAAAAAGTTTATTTAATTGAGGATAAAGAATCAGAAGGTGAAGCACTTTACAGCTTACGTCTCCGAGAACCTATAGGAGAACGCCTGTATGCAGAGCATCTCCCAATGCGGATAGCTCAAGAAGTTTTTGCGGATAAAGAATTAGAGCTATTCAAAAAAATATAACCAAGATAAACAAGAAAGGTGCAGTGTGGAAATAGCAAAAGTTTGGGACATTATTTGGGATAACGAACCTTTTCATTGGGCAACTGCTTTTGTCTTAATAGCCGCAATTATTGTCGAGCTTTGCACACTATTTCAGTATTGGCGCTCAGAGTGTGGCACAACTGGAGCCTCTATTAAATTTTTGAGTAATTTGAAAAATGGTAAAAATGTAAAGCTTTCAAACGAAGTTCGCCAATGGTTAAAAGTTCATTTAGGAACTGATGACTCCAGTAGATTCAGACAAAAAGATGGTAACTTCATACTGATAAAATATCCATCTGTTTTAGCCCACGCCATACCTCGTAGTTCCCTACGCTTCGTGACAACCTTGTGTACTGCCATCGGCGTTCTAGGAACCTTTTATGGTATACAACAGGGACTCCAAGGAATCAATTTATCTACAGAAGATACCAAAGAATTGATGACTGCCAGTAAAGAGTTGTTGGTGGGAATGAAAACAGCCTTTTCCACTTCCCTAATGGGGCTTGGTTCTGGTAGCTTGTTTACTCTAGTTTTGTTTGGGTGTGATTCGCTACGGCAGAAACGGCGCGATAGTTTGCGTCAGAAATTGAAGGCGATCGCAACTTTAAAAACGGCAGATAACGACAACCATGAAGTAGCTGAAGCACTTAGTCTTGTAGCAAAAAACTTGACTGGGTTAAAGCAGCTAAATGCAGAAGGCATTGGTCAAGCTGTAAGTAGGAGTATTGCAGAACAATTCGCAGGTTTAAATCAATTATCAGCCCAAGCTATAGGTCAAGCTGTAGGTCAGCAGATTAAGCCAGCCTTGGAAGCAATGTTCAAAGAACAGAAAAAGCTTCGAGAAATTCAAGAAAATCAGGGACAGAGAGTTTTAGAAGAACTCATCAAAGATTTGCGAATTCAGGTACTTGAACCGATTGCGGATCGGCTAGATAAAAGTGCAGAGTTAACCCAACAAGCTTCCGAAGCTGTGCTGAGTCTGCATAGAGAATTGGGTGGTATATCTCAAAGTTTGGCAAGTTCCATCTTGACAATTCAGAGCTTTCAAAAAGAGACTCTGGTTGAACTCCAAGGATTTGCTAAGAATTTGGGAGACACTCTCAATCAATTCCAAACAGATACAAAAGATGTTTTACAACAAACAGCACAGGAAATTAACCAAGCCGTACACCAAAGTATTCAAGGACTGACAGCCCAGCGAAGTGCTTTTGAAGCAAGTGCATTGCAAGCGGCTGCTACCTTCCGGGGAATTCGAGAAGAACTGCAAACAGCGCTACAAGAACGCGCAACAGTTGAACAGGAGATGCTTCAAGGATTTGCTAACAATATGGGGCAAACTTTGAGTCAATTCCAAACTGAAACTACGGGAGTTATACAACAAACATCTCACGAAATTAATCGAGCGGTACTTCAGAGTATCCAGGGAATTACAGCCCAGCGAAGTGCTTTTGAAGCAAGTGCAGTGCAAGCGGCTGCTACCTTCCGGGGAATTCGAGAGGAACTTCAAACAGCGCTACAAGAACGCGCAACAGTAGAACAACAGATGCTTCAAGGATTTTCTAACAATATGGGGCAAACTTTGAGTCAATTCCAAACTGAAACTACGGGAGTTATACAACAAACATCTCACGAAATTAATCGAGCGGTACTTCAGAGTATCGAAGGAATGACAGCCCAGCGAAGTGCTTTTGAAGCCAGTGCAGAACAAGCTGCTGCTACCTTCCGGGGAATTCGAGAGGAACTTCAAACAGCGCTACAAGAACGCGCAACAGTAGAACAACAGATGCTTCAAGCTACTCGGACTGGAATTATCCAAATTCTCACCCAAGCAAATAGAACCTTTCAGGAGCAAACCAATACTCTACAAACAGTGGGTAATCAAGCTTCTGGGTTGATGAATGATGCGAAAGATAATCTTCTGGCTACTTTAGGAAATATCGACGCAACACTCACAGCAACTCGCCATACAGTAGAAGATGATTTGACAAGATTTAGGGAAGAATATCAAACAAATTTACAGACATTCTTTCAACAACAAAATAACTTACTTGAGGGGACTCTAGGCAAACAACGAGATGGATTATCGGGGATTGTGAATAATCTTGATCAAGTCTTTCGGGAAGAATCTCAAAGGCGTAGTGAATTGACTCAAGAGGTAGACAAAAGTATGACTAAAATTCAGACATCTGTCGAACAAATTAACAAATTAGTTAGCGCGGCTGGATTAAACGATGCACAACGACTAATTCAACTAGAAAAGCTTGCAAGCGGAATTGGTCAGCAAGTGCAAATAGTAGATAATTCATACATAAGTTTGAATAAAACATTTCACAATAGTCTTGAGTCTTGGCAGAGTCACCTTGAAAGTTCTATGCAAAGAACTGTTGACTTACAGGAAAGCTTTTTCCAACAAGCAGATACTTCTATGGCTAGGGTTTGCGGAGATTTACTAGAGACAGCAAGAGTTCTAGTTGCTGCACATGATAACCGCCAATTTGGTAATGGTGGAAGCAATCATGGATGATTTTATCCGAGGTGAAATTGATGCAGAGATTATAGAGGATGATGACTCTAGTATCTATCTGTCTATTGGCGATCTGATGTCTGGGTTACTAATGTTTTTTGCTTTGCTATTTATCACTGCACTACTCCAGCTTGCACAAAAGGATGTACCAAAACGGGTAGTAATTGGTAATGTTGTGGGACAAATGAAAAGCAACAATATTAATGTCAAAGTCAACCCGGAAACTGGGGATGTCAGTATCCAAGAATCAATTCTTTTTGCCAAGGGAAGTACAGAACTTAAACCAGAAGGTAAAGCCTTCCTACGTCGCTTTATTCCTGTTTACAGTGGGGTTATTTTCTCAAAACCAGAATTTGAGCAGGAAATTAGCCGCGTAGTTATAGAAGGTCATACTAGCTCAGATGGAGACGATAAAACTAATCTACAACTAAGCTTGTTGCGATCATCATCAGTTTACAACTACATTTTTTATGATATGAATTTCCCTACCAAAGCACCTTTAAGCCAGAAAATATTAGCTGCTGGTCGGGGAGAAATTGAATCTGACAATAAACGTGATAATCCAGGCGATCGCAAAGTAGTTTTCCGCTTTCAGTTTCGTAGTGATGAGTTAAAGAAAAATATCACTAAAACCTCTTTTTAAAGGAACTAAAACATTGAATTTTCAGTTTTCCATTCCTTCCCTACCTGAAACTCCCCAGTGTAGTCCTAATCAACTTATTCAGCTTGCAAGTAAGTTACCAGATGCAACAATATCAATACCAAGCGTTGATAAAGTATTGGAAGCTATTGAACAGGGTAAAGCTGATCGAGTAAGTAAGTTAGATTGGATTTACTGCATCCATGCTAAAGCACAGTGGGATCAGCAAAATATTGACCGATGCAGGAAAACATCAGCAGCCATTTGGAAGGTAGCAATTTCTAATTTATGGTTGCAACATCAGCTATTGTGGCGTTTAGCTCTTTATTATAGTGGTCATCAAGAACAGGGGTTAGCAAAGTCTCTAGCTGAATCTTTTGATATCTTTGCTAATTCTGACTTAGTTAGTCACCTGCTACCAGTTCAAATTATTCGGGCGCTTTGCAGTAAACAAGCAGGTAGAGAATTAGCAAAAATTGCTTGTGAACAGCGTATTAACCGAACTGAACTTCTAAACAAAATCAAAGGAGATTTACCTATTTGGATTACATTATTCAGCAGATTCATAGAAGATATAACCCCCTATTTTACTACAATTCGCTCTCCAACTCAGCAGCAAGTAAGATGGTTGTTAAGTTGCTTGGATGAAATGTCAGATAGTCAGCAAATAAAAGCTGTTAATCATTTGCTAACTAATGTTTCCAATGATATAGCAAGCAATCATTCTTTACTG
Organism: Nostoc sp. UIC 10890; assembly: GCF_054786515.1. NCBI lineage: Bacteria > Bacillati > Cyanobacteriota > Cyanophyceae > Nostocales > Nostocaceae > Nostoc > Nostoc sp. UIC 10890. Next base: position 5,872,464 of record NZ_JBSGKF010000001.1, on the reverse strand, counting down.
GTTGATTGGTTGAGACATAACTATAGAAATGGTGAAAATTGGTATAAACTTTCAGATCAAGCAAGGCAAAGACTTCGAGAGTGGATTGGAGGTATCAATTATGGTGATTTCCAAAAGTTAGTAAATCTCATATTGAACAAGCTGGATTTAGAAAACTTCGAGTCAAATCGGCTATGTAGTCGCAGGGATTTTTGGGCTAATTACAGTAACCGCTTTGAACGGCTTCGTATCTTGTTACCCAAGACATCACAAATTGCCATAGGGTATCAAATCCAAGGTGATGTTGATCTATTAGAGGATGATGGTAGCGATCCAACAGAGGTTTGTATATTCGATTTTGGTGAGTGGTTTGTAGTCGAATTCTTTCGTGGAAGAGGTAGTGAGACGCGCCTGTTTCCGAAAAATTCCAGAAATGAGCAAATCCTTTTTGGTGAATCCACACTTTCAGTCAAACGGATTCGCTGTCTAGGTGGCGATAGACACGATCATGTTTATCTTTGGCAGGTATTTTCCCACGCCTGGCTTGCAGATAAAGGAATTTTGCCTAATCTAGATACCCAGCCTTCCAGAAACCCGACAGTACATCAATTGCAAGAGCGAGAACACAAGTTTGAGCCGTGGAAAAGAGAGATTGAACGTCTAGAACGAGAAGCTAAAGCCTATGTGTGATGTTAGAAATTTTATAGAGACTACTGATGCACAATAATGGTGTCTCGATTTATTTCAATATAGGAATGCTGCTTAAACAATTCAACTACAGATTGTAAGTTAGCTATAAATAGGGATTCCAATTCTGAGTTATTGATATTTCCTGTCGTGATTAAAAGTAGTTTATAAGGTTGCTGAACTGTTAAAAAAGAATTGACAAAATCCACATCTTTGGTAATTCAAATTCTATTTTGTTGAATTGATACGGTATTAATCTCATTATCTGGCGTAGCATTTTCCCGTGGTAAGTCTCTGGTGTGGATCGTGTCATAACCTGAAGTTTTGAGAAAACGGGCAAGACGAACTGGTAACTGAGCATCGACAAGAAATTTCATGAGGCAATTCGATGAATGCTTTTGACTTGGCTAAGTCGAGCGGCAAATAACAAGACAGCCAGAATATCTTCAGATTCTAAATCGTCATAATCTTTCAATATTTCTTCAGTAGTCATGCCAGAACTGAGTAGTTCCAAAATAAACTCAACTGGATAACGAAGTCCTCGAATGCAGGGTTTACCGTGGCAGATATTTGGATTATGAGTGATGCGTTGTAGAAGTGTGTTATCCATAAATTCTTACCATATTTTTGTTGTCATCTTTTAATTTTAGATGCGAACTGACAACAGTCCATTGCGATCGCATTCACTAAATGTTAAAACTTTGGATGTATTGACTTATACGCAAACTACCCCATTTGTATTAGGAACGCACACATTCAACCCTCTTCAAAATGCACCACAAGCACGTTAAGCTGAATTAGAGAGACAATTTATTGCCCTTTTTAATATACAAATCTCTGTTCCTGTCAAATTTTAATTTTTTCTGCTTGAGAAACCCGGAATGCTAGACCGAATTTTTGATTACCTCGACTTTCATTTCAGCCTTGAAGCCCTTATAGTTCTGGTGATCCTGGTGCTTTTAGAGGCGCTGTTATCTGCCGACAATGCGATCGCTCTGGCTGCGATCGCTCGCGGGCTGGAAGACAAAGAACTTGAGCGTAGAGCTTTAAACTTTGGTTTAGTCGTTGCTTATGTGCTGCGAATCAGCCTGATTCTCACTGCCACTTGGGTACAACAATTCTGGCAATTTGAATTATTAGGCGCTGCTTATCTGCTGTGGTTGGTGTTTCAACACTTTACCTCGGAAGAATCAAAGGACGATCACCATCACGGGCCGCGCTTTAATTCGTTGTTGCAAGCAATACCCGTGATTGCATTTACAGATTTGGCATTTTCTTTAGATAGCGTGACAACTGCGATCGCAGTTTCTCAAGAAAAATGGCTGGTGCTAACGGGTGCAACAATTGGTATTATCACACTGCGATTCATGGCAGGATTGTTTATCCGTTGGCTAGATGAATATGAAAATCTAGAAGATGCCGGCTATATAACTGTAGCGTTCGTGGGCTTACGCCTGTTGTTGAAAGTGGTGAACGATAGTTTAGTTCCCCCAGAATGGATCATGATTACTGCCATCTTCCTGATTTTAGGCTGGGGATTTTCCAAGCGCGTTGGCACTGAATTACCCCAAGTAGAACCGGAAAAGAGCGAAGCATCTAAATAAAAAGAGCAGGAGGCAGGGGGCAGGGGGCAGGGAGATTAGTTTTCCCCTCTGCCTCTTTTCAATTCCCAATTCCCAATGCCCCATGCCCCATTCCCCACTCCCTAATGTCTTACTCGCGCAACCAAGGCGTTAAGTGTGGTTGCCAACTGACTAATTCTTCATCCTTAAACCATAGAGCTATTTCCCGTTGTGCGGTTTCTTGAGCATCAGAACCGTGGATTAAGTTGCGACCAATATTCAGGCCAAAATCGCCCCGAATCGTTCCCGGTTCTGCTGTTAAGGGGTTCGTCGCACCAATAATCTTTCTGGCAGATGCAACAACGCCATCACCTTCCCATACCATCGCTACCACTGGGCTAGAAGTGATAAATTCCACTAGACCACCAAAAAAGGGACGTTCTCGATGAACATCATAGTGTTGTTCAGCCAATTCCCGACTAACTTTCAGGAACTTTAAACCAACCAGGGTAAAACCTTTGGTTTCAAAGCGACGGATAATCTCACCTACTAATCCCCGCTGGACTCCATCAGGCTTAATTGCTAAAAATGTGCGCTCCATTGCTATCTCCCAAAGCTTAATAAAGTTTTTATCTAGTCAATTGTCCTTTGTCCTTTGTCCTTTGTCCAAGGGTTTTACACTAATGACTAGTGACTAATGACCAGTGACTAATGACATACGACTCTTGACCAATCAGAGTTTATCTCAGAAATTATCTTTGGGTGCATATACGTTCCCAGATGAATGCGCTAAATTGTTAACTCGTGGGTGAAAAACAGAGGTTAGGAAGAAATGGGTGTTGAGTCAACTGCTACATCTGACGAGGTGGTACAAGTACCGTCCAATGGACAAAAAGAAGTGAAAAATCATAAGCACAAAAAACTGTTACCACCTAGTCCTACCACAGGAGATTTACCTCGCTCCTGGAAAATTGAGGATAGCGAAGCCTTGTACCGCATTGAAGGATGGGGACAACCTTATTTTTCCATTAGCGCTGCTGGTCACGTTACCGTGTCACCCAAGGGCGATCGCGGGGGTTCTCTTGACTTGTTTGAATTGGTCAACTCCATGAAACAGCGCAACTTGGGACTTCCCATGTTGATTCGCTTTTCTGATATTTTGGAAGACCGGATTGAGCGGTTGAATGCTTGTTTTAATAAAGCGATCGCTCGCTACAATTACCCCGGTGTCTACCGTGGCGTGTTTCCCGTCAAATGCAATCAAGAACGGCATTTGATTGAAGATTTAGTGAAATTTGGCAAACCCCATCAATTTGGTTTAGAAGCAGGTTCCAAACCAGAATTAATGATTGCTCTGGCTGTGTTGGATACACCAGGAGCATTGTTAGTTTGCAACGGCTACAAAGACCGAGAATACATCGAAACGGCAATGTTAGCCCAAAGACTAGGGCAAACACCAATCATCGTTTTAGAACAAATTGAAGAGGTTGATTTGGTGATTGATGCCAATCGCCAGTTAGGTATTAAGCCGATTTTGGGGGTTCGTGCTAAACTCAGTACCCAAGGCATGGGACGTTGGGGAGCCTCTAGTGGCGATCGCGCTAAATTTGGTTTGACAATGCCTGAAGTCATTGAGGCTGTTGACAAGTTACGCGAAGCTAACCTGCTCGATTCTTTGCAGTTGATGCACTTCCACATCGGGTCACAAATCTCTGCCATTAATGTGATTAAAGATGCTATCCAAGAAGCCAGCCGCATTTATGTGGAATTGGCAATGCTGGGGGCAGATATGAAATACCTTGATGTTGGTGGTGGCTTGGGCGTAGATTATGATGGCTCCCAAACCAACTTCTATGCATCGAAAAATTACAACATGCAGAACTATGCCAACGACATCGTGGCAGAGTTAAAAGATACCTGTGCGGAGCGTCAGATTCCCGTACCAACACTGATTAGTGAAAGTGGACGAGCGATCGCTTCCCATCAGTCGGTATTGATTTTTGATGTTCTGAGTACCAGCGATGTCCCCCTCGATGCACCAGAACCTCCACAAGAGGGAGAATCCCCGATTATCAATTACCTGTGGGAAACTTACCAATCCATCAATAAAGAGAACTACCAAGAGTTCTACCATGATGCCGCACAATTCAAAGAAGAAGCCATCAGCCGCTTCAACTTAGGAATTTTACGCCTCAGAGAACGAGCCAAAGCCGAACGCCTCTACTGGGCGTGTTGCCAAAAAATTCTTAACATCACCAGACAGCAAGAATACGTACCCGATGAACTGGAAGACCTAGAGAAAATCATGGCTTCCATCTACTACGTTAATATGTCAGTGTTTCAATCGGCACCAGATTGCTGGGCGATCGATCAGCTATTCCCGATCATGCCAATCCACCGCTTAGATGAAGAACCAACCCGGCGGGGAATTTTAGCAGACTTAACCTGCGACAGTGATGGTAAAATCGACCGTTTTATTGACCTGCGCGATGTCAAATCGGTTTTAGAGTTGCACACCCACAAGCCCGGAGAACCCTATTATTTGGGGATGTTCTTGAATGGAGCTTACCAAGAAATCATGGGCAATTTGCACAACCTATTTGGCGACACCAACGCCGTTCACATCCAATTGACGCCCAAAGGCTATCAGATTGAACACATAGTCAAAGGTGACACCATGAGTGAAGTGGTCAGCTACGTCCAGTATGACTCCGAAGATATGGTGGAAAACATTCGCCAGCGTTGTGAGAAAGCATTAGAAGAAAAACGCATTACCCTAGCGGAATCTCAGCGACTACTGCAAACCTACGAGCAGAGTCTCAGAAGATATACGTACTTAAATAGTTAGGAATAGGGGACTGGGGACTTGGGACTGGGGACTTGGAACTGGGGACTGGGGACGACTTGGAACCGGGGACTAAAAGAGAGTAAAGAGTGGGGACTAGATAGGAAAGTTTTTCCCAATACCCAATACCCAGTCCCCAATACCCATTCCCCATTCCCCATTCCCCATTCCCCATTCCCCATTCCCCATTCCCTAATTTACATTTGTTCCCAACAATTCCTCTATCGCTTGTCGTTCAACAGGGGTATGAGATGGTGGTGTCTGACGAGCATCGGTAATTAGCCAGTCTAAAGCAGCGGCTTGAACATCAATCGCAGCACCAGTTTTATCCACGCAATAACGTCCAAATACCAGCTTATCGACTAACCGAACTCCGGGACCCAAGCGCGACCATTCAAAAATCACGCTGTTATCTACTGTTGCACCACTACATATCCAACAATTGGGGCCAATCATTGCTGGGCCGACAATTTTAGCTCCATCTTCGATTCTCGTCATACCGCCGATATAAACTGGGCCTGTAATATCCACTTTGTCCCAATTTACAGCGACATTTAAGCCAGTGTAGATGCCGGGGGCGACTTCATGACCAGGAATTTGCACATTTTTGATTTCACCCAGCAGTACACCGCGAATCGCCCGCCAATAGTCTGGGACTTTACCAATATCTACCCATTCAAAGTCCATAGGAATGGCGTAGAAAGGAGCTTTGATTTCTACCAATTTGGGAAACAATTGGCTACCAATGTCATATTCCACATCAGAAGGAATATAGTTAAAAACCTCTGGCTCAAAGATATAAATACCTGTGTTGATGTTAGTGCTGAGAGCTTCTTCAGTTGAAGGTTTTTCTTGGAAAGCTTTGACACGACCATCTTCGTCAGTCACAACCACACCGTAGCTAGAAACTTCTTCCTTGGGGACAGATTTCGTGATAATAGTAGCGATCGCTCCTTTCTTTTTATGCCATTTAACTGCCGCAGTTAAATCCAAATCAATCAAAGCATCACCGCACAAAACCACAAAGGTATCATCAAAAAACGGTGAGAAGTCTTGGATGCGGCGCATTCCTCCCGCTGAACCAATTGCTTCCCCCTCCAGTTTACCGTCGTCATCAATTTTCCCTTCAAAGGAATAGGCAATCTGTACCCCAAACCGCTGTCCGTCACGGAAATAGTTTTCTATTTCCTCAGCCAAATGACTAACGTTGACCATAATCTGGTCAAATCCATGTTGGCGTAATAGTTCTAGTAAGAACTCCATCACTGGCTTTTGCAGGATGGGAATCATCGGTTTGGGAATTGTATAGGTAATTGGACGCACGCGAGTACCCTTACCAGCTGCGAGAATCATCGCTTTCATAAAATTTATTCCTCAACCACAAGCCAGTTTACTTTCATCGAGTGATACTTAATCATCAGTTTTTATTTCTGCTGTAAGTTATCCTTCAAAATAGGAATAACAGGAATTTAGTGGTTATTACAACCATCAGTATACTTAGATGACAAGCGATCGCTTATCTTTTCAATTTACTCGGATTTTGGAATTGAATCAAAAATCTGTAAATTATCTGTAGGGCGACTTTTGATTTTCTTAGTTCATAGATTGCTCAAAAGGTTTACAGGTCTTAGCTGAATCTGTAAGTAGACGAACTTTAATCTCATGATAAAACTCCTCTTGAAACAGCTCTACTTTGGATTGAGCCGAAAGTAATAGTAGCGCCCAGAAAACGCTAACTAAATTACTGTGTTTAGTCTCATGTCCAGACCCATTTTGCTTGAGAAGCTTTGTTTTAGTCCACAAATCTACAAGTTGTTCTAAATTCAACCAATTTTGTTCTGAATTCAGTTCCCTTGCTGATAAGTTCAACACCTGCTCCAGTTCCCCAGCTACTTCTGTCAGGTTTTCCTGGTGAGCTAACTCCAGAGCCTCCCGCATACTTTGAACGCTAGGTTGGCGTCTGGGACGGATCGGTTTAGGGACTTTTTCTACTAGTTTTAGCTGGTTCGCCATAATCTGCAATTGCTTGATTAGCTCTTGCAGAGTCACCCGGCGCTTTGGTGGCGGCATTGCCGATGGACGACGACGCAATTGCCGTTCTAATGGTAGACGATGACCCTGATGTGATAAACCATCTTCACCTTCCAATAGGCCATCATCTTCTACACCATCTTGGACATCTCCTACTGTTGACAATTGCATCAAGGTATTGGCTTTGAATAATACCAGCATTGATGCTGACAAAAATGCTTGTCCAGATTGAGACAAGTCCGCTTCATAGCCTCTTCCTATTGACTCCGGTGCCATAAGTTCTAAGTAACGGTCAATCACCTCAATCACTTGGACATCCCAAGGGTCAATTTCTCCCTGTTCAGCTTGGTAAATCAGGAGTGTGATTGTTTTTAATAGCTCGGAAGCTTCCATCAACAGGTTCTAAATTAATTAATGAGAATCAAAAGACTTTAAATTCAACAGTAAACTCATTGACTATTGGCAAAGCGTGTAGTTCATACATTTGCTTGCACTTCTTTTAATCAGAATTGCCTGCTGGCAGTCAGTATCTTCTGAAATTTGTAATCAATCACCATTGTGAATTGTGAGATCAGAATGTGCAACTTTTGACATTAATCTGGAGGCGAGTCATGGGGAATAGTGACAGTTGATACAAAGTCACCCGACTTACCGCTCTTGATCGCATCAAAAGTGCCTTTAATAGTACCAGCAATGGGAACAGCAACAAGCGTTCCCAACAACCCAGCAATCTCAAATCCCATCAAAATAGCCACAAAAATCCAAATGGGATTGAGTCCAATAAAGTTGCCAAGTAACCTGGGAGCTAAGAGGTTATCTTTAACCTGCTGCATGAGAATTGCCGCCACAGCAACTTCAACTGCTAACCACCAATTTTGCAACAGTACTAAAATCGTCACCAGACCAATGCCGAGAAATGCCCCAATAAAGGGAATGAGTTCTGAGATACCGATTAATATGGCAAACAACAGGGCAAAGGGTACCTTCATCACTAAGAAAATTGGTGTTAGAGTTACCACCATGAATAGACCTAGCAACAACTGGCTGAGGAAGAAGTTCTGGAAATTTAGGCGTAAGGATGTAGTGAGGGGATCTCCAATATTAGAAGGCAAAAGATTGATCAGACCATACCAGACGCGATCGCCATATAAAAGCATATAAAATGCAAGCACAATCACTAACACTATGTCAAGCAATCCTGAGAGCAATGTCCCAGCAAATCCCACTGCACCAGAAGCTAGCTGTTGTACCAAATTCTGAATGTTGGCGTTGATTTGGCTGCTTATAACTCTCAGATCAATTGGCAAGCGTCGTTGCTTTGCCAGGATCTCAAACTGCTCTAGGTTTGCTTGACTGGCGGTTAACCAATCAGGGATCTTATTTAACAGTTGGATTGTTTGGTCAATAATCAACGGCACTAGGGTGACGCCCAGAATCCCAAATAGGGTTAATGTTGCAAGTAAAACTATGATCACCGCCTGAGTGCGGGTGATTCGGGCACGTTCAAAGAACTGAACCGGGTAATTTAGGAGAAAAGCCAGAATTGTCGCAATGCTCAAGACGGTAATGGGATGCTGAAAATAGCGAAAAAGCACAGACAGCAGCCACACATTAAGAGCGATAATTGGGCCACTCAGACCATAAATTAACAAGCGTTGAAGGGAGGCTGAACGGCGCATTTGATGCAACCTATTTTAGATATTCTTTGAGAGAATTTGTAAAATTCTTGATGGCACTGATCATCATGATAGATATTTTTAACAAAGATATATATAAGCGTATCTGATAGTAAGGAAACAAATCACAATGGACAAAACCGTAGCTGATCTTCGTAAGGACTACACCTTGGAAGGTTTGAGCGAACTCGAAGTAGACCTCAATCCTTTTATCCAATTTAAAAAATGGTTCGATCAGGCAATCGCAGCACAACTTCCTGAACCCAATGCCATGACCATTGCCACTGCCACACCAGATGGGAAGCCCTCTGCCAGAATGGTTTTACTTAAGGATTTTGATGAACGGGGCTTTGCCTTCTTCACCAACTACAACAGTCATAAAGGACAAGAACTGGCAGAAAATCCCCAGGCGGCTTTAGTCTTCTGGTGGGCAGAACTGGAACGTCAAGTCAGAATTGTGGGGTATGTGGAGAAAGTTTCCGAAACTGAGTCCGACCAGTATTTTGAAAGTCGCCCTGGTAAGAGTCGCTTGGGTGCGTGGGTATCTAATCAAAGTGAGGTGATAGAAAGCCGAGAAGTCTTAGAGCGGCGCTTGCAAGAGTTTAATAGCAAATATGAAAATGAGGAAATCCCCCGACCGCCCCATTGGGGAGGCTTACGAGTGATCCCCACAGAAATTGAGTTTTGGCAAGGACGCCCTAGCCGTCTGCACGATCGCTTACTCTACAGGCGTTTAGATAATGGCACTTGGAATATTGAGCGATTGTCACCATAAGGGACTTCCAAATAAATAAATATCCCATCGCTATGTAGGCAGGGACAAGGAGCAGGGAATAGAGGGAGAGAAAGTCGTTTTGCAGGAGTGAAATTGGATAATTTATTTCTTGGAGTTCCCTAAGAAGACGCGGGCATTGGGAACAAAATTACTACAACTTCTCCCCTGCTCCCTGCCCTCTTACCACTGGGCGATCGCATCTTGAATTGCTGCCCGTGCTTCTGATAGAGATTGGGTACGGGCATCACCCTCATTCAAGCTGTTAGCGTTAATAAATTGAATGTCTGTAATCCCAATAAAACCGAAAATCGTCCGCAGGTAGGGTTCTTGGAAGTCGTATGCAGAAGCAGGAGATGTCGGGCTGAAGTCACCGCCGCGGGCTGTGATGATAACTGCCTTTTTACCCTCGACTAACCCTCTAAAACCTTGAGCTTCTAAAGCAACAGTCCGGTTAATGCGAACGATTTGGTCGATATAAGCCTTAAAAGTGGAAGGTATATTGAAGTTGTACATTGGCACTCCAAAGACGTAGCGATCTGCTGCCAAAAACTCATCAACCAGTTCGTCAGAAATCCTAATTGCCTCAGTTAATTCTGGGGTATGGGTTTCTGGTGGGGAAAATGCCGCCGCAATCCAAGCTTCATCAACGTGAGGAACTGGGTAATGCCCTAAATCTCGATAGACGATCGCATCTTCAGGATGCTTTGCTTTCCAAGCACTGACGAATTCCTTAGATAGTTCTCTTGAGTGCGATCGTTCAGCACGGGGGCTGGAATCAATATGTAGAATGTTTACCACCAAATATCTCCTGATTAACTAGGATTTACTGCTTTTACTTTTCTTTAAGTCTTTATTTCAAAGCATTACATTAGATACTAAAAGTAACTAGTTACTAAAGTAAAGTAGTTACCATAAAGTAACTACCGGATAATTTTGGCTAATTTATCGATGTCTGCTTCTAAAAATCCTGATGCTTGCCCAATAAGTATTTTGATGTCCCTATTATCAGGGCCCTGGACAATGTATATACTCTGGGTGTTGGGTAATAGTGGGCCTACTCGCTTTGGTGCATTGAAGCGCCAAGTCGAGGGCATCTCAACCAAAATGCTGACAGAAAGACTGAGGATGCTTGAAGCAGCAGAAATTATTTATCGCCAGTATGAACCAACTATCCCACCCCAAGTAACTTACGGTCTTACAGAACGGGGTCAAGAACTCATTGAAATCCTTCATCAACTCAATGCACTTGCTGAACGTTGGTATGGCGGCGAACAACAGTCTGAATGTGAATTAAAAAAGCCGATGGAGAATGCATCGGCTTCGCTAACAAAATTCAACAGAATATAGTCTACTGTTCCTGTATCACTGCTGCTTTAGGAGGAAACTGAATTCTGGGATCTGGCATGAAATTGTATCTCAAGTACAATCCTCCCCAGACAAACAAGATAATTAACAACGCACCAATACCAAGAGGGCTAGGAAGCCAGAAAACAGCTTCTATGTGGTTTAGCTCACCAGGCTGGAGTTTCCACACTAATTGATTGCCATTTTTTTCTGGCTCAATTGCAGTTTCAGTTAGTTGGATGTTTTTGGCTCCCCAAGGAGTCTTCAGGCTAAATTCCAAATCGAGAATTGAACCAGCATTAGTCAAGACGTTACCTTTGCTGGCAATTAGAGATAGCGATCGCAAATCCAAATCATAAATCAACCGATTTCGGACTAAAAGTAAAAAATTGTTCTCCTCTAAGAGGACGTTTGATTCAATTTTCGGCAGTTCTGAGTCAGATTCGCTCTGGACAGGCTCGGAGGGTTGATTCGCATGGGAGTTAAAAAATTCGTTGAACTTTTCTTGCAATTCCGTACCACTGCTAAAAGGAATGGTGACAATAATTTCTTCTTGGGAAACTCGTTGCGCTTTGCCCTCAAGTTGACGGGCACGGCGTTCTATGCTGTTTAACCATTCGTATACAGAATCACCACTAAAACTAGTTAATCGTTCTCCCAACTTAATATGCTGTACTAGTTCACCACTATTTGAATTGTCAAAATTAACCCCCACATCGTACTTTACACAGCCAGAAAGTAGCAGGGATGTTAACAGCACTAGCCACAGAATAGGGCTTCGCATAGGAAAGACACGGTTCATTCGATTTCGACCATTTAGTTTTATATTTCTCAATACCAAACTAAATGGTCTGATGAACCACAAAAAAATCTTTCCGAAAATTGAAAAATTCATAATTATAAATCTCCCCAAAAGTCAAACTTTTTAACCAATCTTGACTTCTTAGTATTGTTTCAACTTCCTGGAACACCATTTTGATCACTCTGGGTACTGGGGAAGAAAAGATGAGTAAGAATTTGGTTTGGGTCTGAATCCTCATTCAAATCTTCCCAATCCCCAATTCAATCAAAAATCCAAAATTGATATCAGCTAGGGGTTCCTGAGAAATTCAACCAAAGCAAGTACGAGATGGTTAAACCAATGGCAATTAGCGCCACCCAGATAAAGCGATTATCTCTGGTATTGACCTGACTGAGATCAACGAATTCTGGCTCCGTAGGTTTAGGTTTTTGCTGAACAGAAGATTTAGTGGATTTAGCAGCTACAGAAATTTTGAGTTCATTATCGGGTAGTGCGGCCAAATCAGGGATTTCGGTCATCCATTCGCTAGGTCTTTTCAGCTTTGGTGCTTTTAAGATGTAAAGCATCCGTCGCGCTTGTTTGCCGGTTTCAAAATAGGGATGGCGTTTGAGTCTTTCGCAAAGAGCGATCGCATCGTCGGTGCGTCCAGCTGCTTCATAAGCTGTCACCAGATAAATTTCTACTTCACCCCCAAGCCGAGAATTACGAGCTAACAGGGCACTGGCCTTTTCTAAATTTTCTACAGCTTCGCGATATTGCCCATTTTCAAAGGCAATTTTTCCAGTCTGGTAGTGGGTTTTAGCAATTTCTAAACTTTCTGCACTCACGTCTTATACAAAAATTAGCACTATTTTTATTTTGCCAATGCCAGCAATCTTTTTGGAATCTTTTCAAAAGCTGGCAATCTGAAAGTGGATAAACTTCTAAAATTTTAAGTAAGTAGCTGCGACTATTTTCTGATTAAAAATTCCGGTATCTTATGCGGGTGAGCAAAATATGTTGAAAATCAAGCATTCACAACTGAATTGGCTCCTAGCAGGTATGACTTTAGCAGTGATGGGTGTAACCATTGCTCCAGCTTCCGCCCAGCGTGTAATCGTCATTGATGGTGGTTATGGAGTTAGGCGAGCGCCATCTGTCGGTTCCTTTATTTATGGTAGTCCGATTCCTACACCTATGCCTGTAGACCCAGCAACAGGATTAATCCCACAACGCAATCATTTCCGCGATTATTCCTATCCCCAATTCAGACAAAACGTGAGAAATTCCACCCTGATTAATCCGACTCTGGTTAATCCGTCAATTCGAGACTCAACCATAGTTAATCCGGTGATTATCAATAATTCATGGCGTCGGACACCATTTAGTGGCGGGCGATCGCGCGTTATCATTACCTATCCCCGCTAAGGAAGTGGGTGAGCAGTAGGAGAACTCTTCACTCCTCACTCCTCACTCCTCACTCCTAAGAGGTAAACTGCGAACCCAGAATCATTGTCCCAATCCCAACATCGGTAAAGATTTCTAGTAATAGGGCGTGGGGAATGCGGCCATCAATGATGTGTGCTGCACGGACTCCTTGAGCAAGCGATCGCACACAACAACTCACTTTGGGAATCATCCCACCGCTGACTATACCATTAGCAATCAACTCGCGGGCTTCGCGGATGTCTACTTTCGGAATCAAAGTAGATTGGTCTTTGTAATCTTTTAAAATTCCACTGGTGTCGGTCAGTAAAATTAACTTTTCTGCACCTAATGCTGCGGCAATTTCTCCAGCTACAGTATCAGCATTAATGTTATAAGCTTGTCCCGTTTCGTCTGCGGCGACGCTGGACACTACCGGAATATAGCCATTGCTAGCGAGGGTGTCCAAAATCTTGATGTTAACATTGCTAACTTCCCCCACAAAGCCGATGCCTTCTTGACCTTGGGGACGGGCTGTAAATAGATTACCGTCTTTACCGCAAAGTCCTACAGCCAATCCACCAGCTTGGTTAATTAGCGCGACAATTTCTTTGTTAACTCGACCAACTAAAACCATTTCCACCACATCCATTGTGGCGGCATCAGTGACTCGCAAACCATTCTTAAATTGTGGTTCGATGCCCAGTTTATCTAACCAACTGTTAATTTCTGGGCCACCGCCGTGAACTACAATCGGACGCAAGCCCACGCAGGATAAGAATACAATGTCGCGGATAACTTTGTCTTTGAGTGCGCTATCTTTCATTGCTGCGCCACCATATTTGACAACAACAGTGCGACCGGCAAATTGTTGAATATAAGGTAGTGCTTCGCTTAGTACACGTACACGAGTGGCTTCAGCTTGCCTGATGTATTCAGAATCGTTGACCGTCATGAGGAGCCGCCGTTGAGAGTTAAAACCTATTTCAGTAAGTGTAGAAGACTTTGTAACCTGTAACAATGTCTTGTGGCTGCCAAGAGCAAAATAAGCTTTTTGTATAAGTATCACTTACAAAAACTTATTTTTAAGATACAAGATTAGGTGCAGCGTTAGCAGAACCCAACATTATAAATAAACTGCTTAAGGAGCAATATTCAGTACAACATTATGCCTGATGGTAGTGTTCGGAATAACTGAATACTAAATAAATCACTGTTGCCAGATTACCCGACACAATAAGCAAGCGATCGCTCCTTCAAACCTCTAGAATTGAAATCATTCGGCTGGAGCTAGGGAATGAAAATGACCACGCTGCTAATTCAAACTGAAAGCACACCCCTAACAGTAAATTTCCCCTCGCTGGTGCAGATGACAAATGAGCAATTCTACGAATTCTGCCAAGCCAATGGAGATTTACGAATCGAGCGTACTGCCAATGGGGAAGTCATCATTATGCCACCAGCTTTTTCAGATACGGGCAACCGTAACTTTAACATTGCTGCACAGCTTGGGTATTGGACTGAACAAGATGACACTGGCATAGGCTTTGATTCCAGTGCAGGTTTTACGCTACCCAATGGAGCAATGCGTTCCCCTGATGCTTCTTGGATTGAACTGGAGCGCTGGAATACCTTAACAGATGCACAAAAAGCTTCATTTGCACCAATTTGTCCCAGCTTTGTAATTGAGTTACGCTCATCCAGCGATCGCCTGAGCAAATTACAAGAGAAAATGCAGGAGTATATTGATAACGGTACATCACTAGGCTGGTTAATTGATCGGCAGAATCGAAAAGTCTACATTTACCGTCCGAATCGAGAAGTTGAAATTTTGGATAATCCCGAAGTAGTTAGTGGCAATCCAGAATTACCAGGATTTGTCCTGCGGATGAGCAAAATTTGGTAATTTGAGTTTTCTTAATGAGAAACTTGTGTTTTGAGAACACTAGGAATTGCCTCAAGTATTCGCTTGGCAATGTCTTCAGGTGTATCCCCCTCTCGCTCGGTGATATGCAAATCGGCTTGAGAGTAAAGTGGGGTTCGTTGTTCAAGGAGCGATCGCAACTTACCTTTAGGATCGGCATCTTCTAAAAGTGGTCTTGTGATATCCTCAGCTAAACGGCTGTAAATTAGCTCTACTGGCGCATCTAGCCACACTATCAACCCGTGGTGCAAGTAACCCCAGTTTTCTCGCCGCAGTACAATGCCCCCACCAGTTGCTATAGTCAACTTTGTAAAAGCACAGACTTGTGAAAGTACGTCGCTTTCTAATTGGCGAAATCCCGCTTCACCTTCTTGGGCAAATAACTGATTGATAGATTTACCTGTCGCTTGGGTAATAACATCATCGGTATCAACAAATCCATAGCCCAGTTCCTTTGCTAGTAAGTGACCTACTGTCGTCTTACCAACGCCCATCATCCCAATTAAGTACAGGTTGACTCCTTGTAATAAGCTGCTCACCAGTTGCTTCGCTCCAATTATTAGTTCTGAGTCACAGTTTAAAATTATAAACTCAATGACTCAATCTAAGATTTAAAAATACGGAGTTTTGCATCTATCTCACAACCAGATATATAAAAGAGGGATCGCACTATGGGTAGTCACAAAGGCAATCACTAATCAGGTTTTAATCTGGGAAGTTCTTAAACCAGAAAAAATGAAAAATCAAATTGTTTGTAAATCTCCAAGAAATTTATTTTCAACTGATGTCAAGGCTTTTCTCTCTGCGGATATCAAATTTACGTATAAGTTTTCTAACGTTCAATTATTTTTAACTTCTACAGATTCATCTTCTATTTACTATGAATCAACTGCGGTCATTACCGTTATTAATGTATTGAAAGTAACTTAGGCAATAAATTAACGATTCTTCTGTGAAATTACCATAAGTAATAAATTACGAATTTATCAGGAATGTAGTAAATTCCCTGAAGTAACTTGGTAATTGCTGCATAGCGATCGCTCTGCTTAACAAAAAAATTAATATAGCTTGTTTGAAACTTTATCCAAACAATATCTGTCTATCTAAATAATCAGGATTTTTACCCTGTTAGGTAATTTTAAGTATACACAATACTGTGTTTTTAACAGCACAGGGTCGTTATTCTAAAAGTTCAGTTATAACAAGCCCCGCTCAATTAAATGTTTCTTATAAAGGTGTAAATGATGACTTATTCGCTGCGATCGCTAAAAAAAACCTTGCAAAGTTGAAATTTCGGCACAAAGAATACTGCATATTTCACCCCAATAAGCCTGAATGAATAAATATAGTATGAATGAGGTGTCAACCATGACTCGAATTCGTGACGTTGTACAAAGAGCTTTAGCTACTGGCTATTTGACAGTGGAAGCTGAAGATCAACTACGACAACTGTTGACTACCCGATATGACTTAGAAGATTTTAATGCTTTCATGACTTTGCAGGAAGCTGCCATGACTGGTAAGGTCAAGCAGGAGTCTAGAGAGCAGTGTGGCATTAACAAGTAGAGACGTAGCCTACTACATCTCAACGACGGGGGCGTTTATCATCATCCTCAAAATCATCATCATCCTCAAAAAAGTCCCAATCATCATCATCGGCTTGATTGGTAGTCGGCGGCTGATAAGGGGGGATGATTACTCGGTAATCAGCATCATAAACAGATTCAGTTTTTCCCGCAGCTGTATTTTTTGGCTCACGGTAGCTGTAAGAATAAACTGAACCAGACTGAGAACTGCTTTTGGCTTCTGATTGACGTTCGTAAGTTTTAGAGTCTCTAGGCTGTTGAGCTTGAGGATTGGGGGTAGGCGCTTCCTCTGAATTTTCATCAAAATTCCAATCATCATCTCTACCATTTGTCTCCCAATCATCAAATACATCATTGCTAGCCTCTTCTTTTTTACTAGCTGGTGGTGGAGGGCTGGCAGGACGAGATGTAGGTTCTTCTCTCCGAGTTGTCTTGGCACGCGGTGAAGTTGCAGTTGCTCTGTTAGGAGTTTGGCGTTGTCCTCCTACAAAATAACTGGATAATTTAAACAAGGTAGCAATCAATACAGATGTGAAAGCACCAGTGGCAGTACTGAAAAAAATCCATATCGCTAGTGGTAATGGTTGAGTTTGCACGCCCAAAAATACTAGCGATAGGGCAGGTGAGAAATTTTGGACTAACAACAGTGTTAGTCCTCCCAGTACTGCCACCAATAGAATTAAGCGAATTACAGCCATAGCAATTTTGTCAGTTGTCAGTTATCAGTGGTTAGTTGTCAGTGGTCAGTTGTCAGTTATCAGTCTGATTACTCTTCACTAATTACCGTTCACCGACTACTGACACTATCAGCCATCTCTATCATTACCCTTTTAGGACTATTGTGAAATTTCCGATGAGTCCACTGAGGGCGTTAGCGACGACCTTCCCACCGCTGAATTGGGATGCAGTCAATATCTAGTTGATCTAAAGCACGGGCAACTACAAAATCAACTAAATCTTCGATGGTTTGGGGATTGTGATACCAGGCGGGAATAGCGGGAACAATTCTAACTCCAACTTCTGCTAAAGAGGTTAAGTTCCGCAGGTGGATGAGGCTAAAAGGCGTTTCACGCGGGACAATGACCAGCTTTCGCCCTTCTTTGAGTTGGACATCCGCTGCCCGTTCTAGTAAATCGGAACTCAAGCCAACTGCTAGCTTTGCCACTGTACTCATGCTGCATGGAATGATCATCATCCCCAGAGTGGCAAAGGAACCACTGGCAATTCCGGCACCGACATCACTCCAAGGATGGCAGCGGAGTTTACCCGAAAGTTCAACTCCAGCTTGTTCTCGCCAAAATTGTTCTTGTTGAGTTGGCTCTGGTGGCATCCGAATTTCCTGTTCTGATTGCCAAACCATGTAAGTTGATTTAGAGGCAACCAATTCAATACTATACTCCGCTTCTAGCAAAAATTTGATCGCGCGAACAGCGTAAATCAGACCAGATGCGCCCGATACGCCTAAGATTAAAGGCTTGGTGTTATTTGACACGTAATTTTAGTTAATTTTACTCATCCTCTGAGTAAGGGTCTAGGTCATCAGGCTCCATATCATTTGGTAAGTAGAGGTCTGAAAGCTCCTCACGAGAATCATTGCCAGTCAAACCTTTGGCTACACCATCGCTGCCGACTGTTACCAAATCAATTTGTTGACGGTAGTAATCGACACTTTTAACTTGGACGGCGACGCGATCGCCTAATCTATAAGAAGCGCGATTTTTGCGCCCAAATAGTGCTTGTTGTCTGGCGCGATATTCGTACCAATCGTCTTTGAGAGAACTGACGTGTACCAATCCTTCTACCCGCAAAGGCACACCAGGATTACTGCTGGATTCTACCTCGGCGGCTGGTACTTCAATTTCCACAAAGAAACCGTAGGATTGAACCCCGGTAATTACGCCTTGAAATACCTGACCGATGCGCTGCTTCATCAGTTGGGCTTTTTGCAGTCCAGCTAAATCAGCTTCAGCTTCTTGGACTTCTTTTTCTCGGTCGTTGATTTGGACAATTACCCTAGTTAAATCGCTTTGCAGTTCTTGTTGCAATTCTGGGGGTAAAACGTTCCAGTTAATTTCCTCATGGCTGGAGGAGTGGCGCAGGTTAACGCGCTCTCTGACACGGGTATTGCGGCGATCGCGTCCGTTTTCGAGTAGCGTGTAATACACTCTCTGCATCAGCAAATCTGGATACCGTCGCAAGGGAGCGCTAAAGTGGACATATTGCGGTAGTGCTAGACCAAAGTGAGATCCTTTGGTGGTACTGTACGCGGACGGCTTAAGTGTATCTTGTAATAAGTAAGTAAGAACTTGCTCAGAAGGAGATTCGGCAAAAGCTGTGGTCAAATGTTGATAATCTAAGGGTTGAATATCGACTTCTGCATCTAATGTGAGGTCAACGCCTAAATTGACTGCCAATTTCAGCATTTCCTGAACATCTTCAACATCGGGTGTACCTTGGACTCGCCAGATAGCGGGAACACCAAGAGCATTTAAGTGAGTTGCGAACAGTTGGTTAACTAGCAGCACTAACTCCGTGAGTAGCGATCGCACTGGTAAATCATTCACCACCACAGCGCCTAAAATCCCCTCATCATAATAGGCGTTTTGGCTAGGCGGCAGATTTAACTGGAGGCTACCACGATTCAACCGCACCTGTTTGACGGCTGTTTGCAAGGCTTGGAGGTCTTGCAGGATTTGGGAAACCTGTGATGATTTGTCTTGAGCTTCACCTGTGAGAATTGCTTGAGCTTGTTCTGTACTCAGTGCAGTCTCTACGTTAATTACACTGGGTTGAATTTCCCACTCCAGCACTTCTCCCGATTGGGGATCAATGGTAATTAAAAAAGAGATGGTTAAGCGATCGCTCCCAGGTACTAAAGAACAGCGTTCTGCCACCAGTGGAGGCAAAATTGGCAGCACTAATTCTCCCAGATAAACTGATTTACCCCGTTTGAGAGCTTCTCGATCTAGGGCTTCGTCAGGTTGGACATAGTGAGAAACATCAGTGATATGAACGCCCAACAGCCAATTTCCGGCTAAGTTTTTTTCTAAACTAAAAGCGTTTTCTATAACTTTAGTATCGCCATTTACCCCTTCAATGGTGAGAGTAAACAAATTACGCAAATCTAGCCGATTTTTTAGGTCTGCTTTGAGCAGCTTTTTGGGTAATCTGGTAGCTGCTTCCAGGACATTATCTGGAAAAGTCCGGGAAAGGTCGTGTTTGCACGTAACTAAATCTATATCAGCAGCAGCTTCGGCATCGCTGCCGAGGATTTGCACCACTCGACCGAGGGGAGGATATTGTGCCAACGGATAACGCAAAACTTCCACATGAACCAGGTGATCGATCGCTTCTTCCAGCTTTGCCTCATTAGGTTGAATCTTGAGTTCAAACAGCAATCGATCATCTAAAGGCACAGCTCGGAAACCAGTTTCCACCTGCTTAATTCGTGCCAGTAAAGTGTGATTAGAACGTTCGAGAATCAGCTTCACCTCCCCTTCGGGAGAGCGACGGCGACTGCCTTCCTTGAGAACTCTAACCAAAACGCGATCGCCATTCCAAGCATTACTCAGATGACTTTCACGGATGTAAATATCCTCAGCTCCTTCCACATCTTGAATAGCAAAGCAAAAGCCTTTACTAGAACAACGGAGTTTTGCCTCAATGATTCCGTCTTCTGATATACGGCGGTACTTGCCCCGTTCCTTCACTAAAATACCGATTTTTTCAAGAACATCTAAGGCAATGTGAAGTTTTTGTAAACTTTTTTCATCTTCACAGCCAAGTTTCTTTTCTAAAACCTTCCGAGCTACCAATTTATCATCGGTGAAATTGGCAAGGAGTGTAGCGATTGAAAATTCCATGCAGTGAACCGACCTTTGGTCAAAACATCATTTTTTGTTTAATCTGGTTCTTTTCTGTATACCCTCACGGCTTACAGAAACAAGTTGGAAACGAATTGCCCAGAGGCAAGGCTTCCTAAGTTCCAAGGGAAGGAAGCCCGACCCAGCAAGAGTGGGAAACTACTCCCGCAGTTCCGAGCAAAGAAAGCCGACCCACGGACAACTCTGGGCGTCTACGAACTTCTCACTGCACGATGCTCTCAGAATTCGCCTGCGTTTAAATCCCTTCACCTAACCAAACTTAAGATTGCACGCCTGATTCAAATTTAGCCCCGCTAGGTAATTACGCGACGGGTTTTTGAGAAGCTGGGTTTAGAGAATCCATACTACCCAAAAGCGCTATGCAGGGGAGCCACCGCTCTACTTAGGGTCACCCCAAGTGGAGGAGGCAGTGCGGTCTTGGGGTCTCCCCAAGTGGAGCAACTGCCGTCAAGTGGCGTGGAAACTACAGGTGTTTGATTGTCTAGAGTGAAGGTAATTTTACGCCATTAGACTCTGATTTTTAACTAGGAGGAACTGCCGTGAACCCAATTGTCCCACATGTAGAATCGGTAACAATTAGGTGAGCAGCTTAATAAGCAGTGAGGGCGAACCTTATCTTCATTATTGTAGATTTAGAGCGCACTTCCAGAAAATAGTTCTAGATATCAAGTTGGTTCACCAGTATAGCATTGCAGGTAAGACTACCCAGGTAAGTTAGCACTAGCCAAAAATTTCGTCAAAAAACAGCTACTGCTACAATTGGGACACAAGGCAAAGCAAAAATATTACTTTAAAAGGGACTGGGGATTAGGGATTGGTGATTAGGGATTAAGTATTAGAGACTAGGGATTAGGATTAAAATAATTCTTTCCCAGTCCCCAGTCCCCAGTCCCCAATCCCCAAATCCCCAGTCCCCAGTCCCCAGTCCCCAAAAGATTTAGATTGGTAGCAGTATTATGTTGGCTCAATTCCAGAGCTTGTATCCCAAGGGCAGTTTGATTTCTGAATTAGTACAAATTTTTCAAGGAAAATATATTGTTCGGGCAAGCGTACAAATTGAAGGCGTAACCCGTGCTACGGGTATGGCAGCAGCAGAAACAGTAGAAGCAGCAGAAGACCAAGCCAGAACTAGGGCACTGATAGTTTTGGGTATTACAAATACGCCACCAGAATCAGTGGCATTTACCTCAAGTCCAATTTCCCCGGTACAGCAAAATTCTCCCTTGAATCCCAAAGGTGGATTGAATGAGTCCGCTGCCTATTCTCCTGCAAAAGATGGAGATTTTGTTAGTAGTCAGTGGCCACCAGTTAGCGACAAAGAAATATCTATACCGCCTTCTAAAGAACGGAACATTAAACCAGAAGTAGTAACAAGCAGTAACGAACAGTACGAGTACAGCAATACTGCACCCCTAACAAGCGATACCTATAACCAGGATTTAAATCAAAACTTTCCTGTTACCCCCAATCGGGAGCTAGAATTTGATCCTCCAGTTGAAAAATTGGAAATAACCTTTGATAACCAGGTTGAAAATCAAACCTTTCCAGCAATTTCTGCTAATAATGTCACACCATTTATACCCCGGAGTTACAGCCCTCAAGAGGATGTCCCTACCCCTTCAGGAACAGGAAAGAGAAAGAAGAAAGCTGAACCCGTGGATTTATCGGATGTAATTGCTAAAACAGATGTCGAACTTCAGCGTTTAGGCTGGACACCAGAACAGGGACGAGAGCATCTGATTAAAACTTACGGTAAGCGGGGGCGCACTTTGCTAACTGAAGAAGAATTGCACGGATTCCTCAAATTCCTTCAATCTGAGCCAGACCCAATAGCGGGATTTTGATTTGTCATTAGTTATTTGTCATTGGTCATTTGTCATTTGTCATTTGTTCAAATCGGTATTAAATAACGTGAGTTCGATAAACCTCTCCCTGCCTTGAACTAAAGTTCAAGTCTGTCCCTCTCCGAGTCGGAGAGGGACGGTTTTGCGTAGTAAAACCAGGGAGAGGTCTTTTTTTACGTCTAATTTAGATGGACACTATCACTCATCGAACATCACGTTAAATACTTGAGTAGACTACCCATTTCAAAAATAACCCCTCTTCTAGTTATGAAGAGGGGTTATTTTTGGGGTTTAAGGGAATTAAAAGTGTTAAATCACCATTTAATCGTGATTATTAATTAACAGCAGCAACGGCTGGACGGCTACCAGCGGCGTGACGGTCAATCACTTGGTCAATCAAACCATAATCCCTGGCTTCTTCTGGTGACATGAAAAAGTCACGTTCAGTATCTTCAGCAATCCGCTCAATTGGTTGACCTGTATGTTCAGCTAAATAGTCGTTTAGCCGCCGCTTGTGGTAGAGAATTTCCCGCGCCTGAATTTCAATATCAGTCGCCTGTCCTTGAGCACCCCCTAAAGGCTGATGAATCATAATCCGAGAATGGGGTAGACTCATTCGTTTACCCTTAGCACCTGCACTGAGGAGGAAAGCACCCATACTCGCCGCCAATCCGGTACAAATTGTACAGACATCAGGGCGAATGTGTTTCATAGTGTCAAAAATGCCCATACCAGCCGTCACCGAACCACCGGGAGAATTGATGTACATATAAATGTCTTTCTCCGGGTCTTCAGCATCCAAATACAGCAGTTGGGCAACAATCAAGTTAGCAATGTTGTTGTCAACCTGTTGTCCCAAAAAGATGATGCGCTCACGTAACAGCCGTGAGTAGATGTCAAAGGCGCGTTCACCTCGACCCGATTGTTCAATAACGATAGGAATCATGGAAGCGTGTTTGTGGCTACTTTAAATACATTTTATCGGTGACAGCACGAAACTGGGGTTTATCTCTACTGTTCTCAGCTAGATAGAAGCAAATCTTTCCCATTCTGCTTTATCGAACAAGGGAGCAAAAGCACATTTTGCAATAGATTCAACCTCTAAGGGCACTTTTTAGTCTTAAAAGCTGTCTAAAAGAATATCCCGGTTTAGGGAAGAACTGATTAAAAAACTCCAACTCTCGCCATCTCATGTTTCTGCCTTTGCTGCACAACCTTGGCGATGTGTGTGATTAGACCGATAACCGAAATCCGACTTGCCTAGGGAATTATATTAAATATCCAGTAACATTTTAAACATTTTTTTATAATTTCCCTCAGCAATTATCAAGTTATTTTTGTTAGATTCGGTAAATCGATAGTACGAGGTGTATTTAGAATAACCAGTCCTACTTGAAATGCTATCCACTCAGAGAGAGACGTGCCATGCTGGAAAAACTTGTACAAGCCGCCATCATCACCTTCTTGCTCCACCTGATAGCAGGACTTAGCCCAAATACTTTAATTCAGACAAAGACAGCATCACCTATACGAGAAACGCCACCAAATATTGTTAGCTTGCTATTGCGATCTTTTCAATAACAATGTTTCATAAGTTGCACAGGTGTAAGTAAGTCGGCGCAAATAAACCTAACCATATAAAAATCATTTCCTTGTAGTCGGCGCTTTAACACTAAAGCACTGTTTACAAACTCGGAATTTTTTACACCAACTTACTTAGGCGATATCAAAAAGATGGATTGCTAACTCCTACCCAAGGGGTAATTTGCGCGTAGGGTTTCTTGCTTATGTACATAGCCGACTCGGCTAACACTCCTGGGAACAGGATAGACTGAGCAAAGAAGGCAACTACTTGCATTTGAACATGACTAATCGTCTTGCTGAAGCTAAGAGCCTCTATCTCCGCAAACACGCCGAAAACCCCATTGATTGGTGGCCTTGGTGTGACGAAGCACTTGCAACTGCAAGGGCACAAAATAAACCGATTTTTCTCTCCATTGGCTACTCCAGTTGCCACTGGTGTACTGTCATGGAAGGCGAGGCTTTTTCTGATATTGCGATCGCTGACTACATGAATGCCAATTATCTTCCCATCAAAGTAGACAGGGAAGAAAGACCTGACCTCGATAGCATCTATATGCAAGCTTTGCAGATGATGAGCGGTCAAGGGGGTTGGCCTTTAAATATTTTTCTTTCCCCAGAAGATTTAGTGCCGTTTTACGCTGGTACTTATTTCCCTGTAGACCCGCGTTATGGTCGTCCAGGATTTTTACAGGTGTTGCAAGCGCTTCGCCGTTATTACGATACAGAAAAAGAAGATTTACAGCAACGCAAAGCCTTAATTATTGAGTCTCTGCTCACGTCTGCGGTGTTGCAAGACGATACAACAACGGAGCTTGAAGACCATGAATTACTCCGCCAAGGTTGGGAAACCAGTACAGGTGTAATTGCCCCTAGTCAATCCGGTAATAGTTTTCCGATGATTCCCTATACAGAATTAGCACTGCGGGGAAATCGATTTAATTTTGAATCTCGCTATGATGGCAAGCAAGTTGCTACCCAACGGGGACTAGACTTAGCGCTGGGAGGCATTTATGACCATGTGGCCGGTGGTTTTCATCGCTATACTGTTGACCCGACTTGGACAGTTCCTCACTTTGAAAAGATGCTCTACGACAATGGACAGATTGTCGAGTACATAGCTTCTTTGTGGAGTACGGGAGTACAAGAACCAGCGTTTGAGAGGGCGGTTGCTGGTACTGTACAATGGCTGAAGCGGGAAATGACCGCACCTGAAGGTTACTTCTATGCTGCTCAAGATGCCGACAGCTTCACTGAACCCACGGCGGTAGAACCAGAAGAAGGAGCCTTTTATGTCTGGAGTTACAGCGAACTACAACAACTATTAACGCCTGAAGAATTAACGGAATTAGAACAGCAGTTTACGGTGACGCCTAACGGTAACTTTGAAGGACGTAATGTTTTGCAAAGACGCCATACAGGTCAACTGAGTGCAACACTGGAAGCGGCACTGAAAAAGCTGTTTACAGTTCGTTATGGCGTTAGTTCTGAGTCAATAGAAACTTTTCCCCCAGCTCGTAACAACCAGGAAGCAAAAACCACTAACTGGCCAGGTCGCATTCCCTCGGTGACAGATACAAAAATGATTGTCGCTTGGAATAGCTTGATGATTTCTGGGCTGGCTAGGGCTGCTGGGGTTTTCCGACAACCGTTGTATCTAGAATTAGCAGCACGAGCCGCAAATTTTATCTTGGAAAATCAGTTTGT
This sequence comes from Nostoc sp. UIC 10890, assembly GCF_054786515.1. Lineage (NCBI taxonomy): Bacteria > Bacillati > Cyanobacteriota > Cyanophyceae > Nostocales > Nostocaceae > Nostoc > Nostoc sp. UIC 10890. Next base: position 5,846,833 of record NZ_JBSGKF010000001.1, on the reverse strand, counting down.
AGATGGGCGTTTCCAGAGACTTAACTATCAAGGAGAAGCGACTGTTTTAGCTCAGTCTGAAGATTACGCTTTGTTTATTAAAGCTCTGCTAGATTTACAAGCTTCCAACCCTGAGCAGAAGCAATGGTTAGAAAATGCGATCGCTATCCAAGATGAATTTAACGAATTTCTCTGGAGTGTAGAGTTAGGCGGTTACCATAACACATCAAGCGATTCTAGTCAAGATTTAATTGTCAGAGAGCGCAGTTATGCGGATAATGCTACACCATCAGCTAATGGAATTGCGATCGCTAATCTTGTCCGTCTCGCCCTACTCACCGATAATCTAGATTATTTAGATTTAGCGGAACTTGGTTTGAAAGCTTTTAAGAGTGTGATGCATCGCGCTCCTCAAGCTTGTCCCAGCTTGTTTACAGCTTTGGATTGGTATCGTAACTCCACCTTGATTCGCAGTACAACCGAGCAAATCAACGCTTTGATCCCCAAGTATTTGCCGGTGGCTGCATTTGCTATCACATCTGATTTACCAGAGGGAAGCATTGGCTTAGTTTGCCAAGGTTTGAAGTGTCTTGCACCAGCAGCAAATGTAGAGCATTTATTACAGCAAGTCGAGAAAAGTCAGGTGAGGGCGTGAAATCGCTCTCAAGAAGGGATTAAATACTCAATATTCTTATTGAGATCCCCAACCGCCAGGGGTTATAAACCCCTGGCTAATAGCTTAAGTCCTCTTTTAGAGGACTAAACAAGAATTTTAGTCCATTTCAATTGGCATTCTAGCCCGCCAAGACTCGAAGTGCAAAGCTAGTCCACTCAAGTGGACTGAAACTCTTTGTTAGTCTTCTTTAGAAGACTTTCGCTATTAGCCTCAGAATTCATTCTGAGGCGGTTGTTGGGATTGATGCAAGATGTCAGTTTCAATGGACTTTGGCTATTAGCCAGCGATTTAAATCGCTGGCGAGTGATGCACACAAGTGCAAAATATATTTCTAACCTATATTTTTGTTGACGAATGACTATTAACTCATGTAGCAAATTAACCGCCATTGTGTTAGCTGGCGGTAAAAGTTCTCGGATGGGTCAAGATAAAGCCTTGATTCCCATTCAAGGGATGCCATTGTTGCAACGAGTTTGTGGGATTGCCAAAGACTGTGCTGATGTTGTTTATGTAGTAACTCCCTGGCCGGAACGCTATCAAGATTTGTTTTTGCCTGGTTGTCAGTTTATCCGAGAAGTGCCTTTATCTGGAGAATCTTTAGCCCACGGGCCTTTAGTTGGTTTTGCCCAAGGATTAGCCGAAGTACAGACAGAATGGGTGCTGCTGCTAGCTTGCGATTTACCAAGGTTGCGGGTTGAGGTGTTGCAAGATTGGGTAACTAGACTTGATGGCGTGGGGGATAATGCGATCGCAGCTTTAGCTCATCATCCCAAAGGCTGGGAACCTCTATGTGGTTTCTATCGCCGTCGCTGTTTGCCCCAACTTCTAGAGTTTATCAACCAAGGGGGGCGATCGTTTCAGCAGTGGCTTCGGCAATATCCGGTAGAAGTTTTGCCTTTAGCAGAACCCGAAATGTTATTTAACTGTAATACACCAGAAGACTTGGCTTTAAGTTAATTGAAGAAGATACAGAATTCAGAATCAATGAGTGTGGGATAAGAGAGATTAAGAAAATTTTCCTTCTGAATTCTGAATTCTGACTCCTGAATTCTGTTATTTACTGAGTGCGACAGAATTTGCGATCGTTATCATGCTGAGGGTATTGCCAAGAATAGGCAAAATGGCTGACTCCCTTCAATTGGGGAGAAAATTTGCGAAGTGCTTGCATTTGCGCTTCCAGGGATGGACGATTACTAATTGATTCTCCCCATTTGCCGGCTAAAGCTGGAATAACTTGAGTACCCGGTTTAGTCATACTCAAAACCCGTTGCACTTGCGCCACAATACAACTGACATTACCGCAAGTTCCATAAGCCATTGGATGCCACTCTAATGTAATGGGGAATCGATCCCAAGGCTGCAAACGGGAATCATAACCTTGTCCTACAGTTTGATTACCATCGGGGAAAAACACCACTCCCGTGGAAATACCTTGCTGCTTTGCTGGGTAACTAGCTATGGTGACAAAATCTAAAATTCCTTGCATAGCGTGGGCAACAGTAAGCTGCCACAACTCCCATTGTAAAAGTGGTTGTCTATCGGTTGCAGACCGGATTGATTTTTCCGCTGGTGTGGTAATACGTCCTTGCCAGAGGGGTTCTCCTTCCTGGGGATAAAGTTTATCGACTTCCGTTATATCTGTGCCAGTGACGAATCCCTTCCTCAAAAAGCGGCGAATTAAGTCCAACCCTTTATAATTTTGTGCTCGTTTAAATAAAGCTTCTTGGATTGCGGGACTAAATAGCCATAAATCTGAAACTTTGGTGGCGATAGAATCACTTCCAGCTTGTCGGGGATAACGCACGTAGTCCAATAGCAAGCCATCTGGCCGACGGCGCAAAACTTCTTGTACTAATTGGTAGTAGTCGCGTTTCGCTTGCGTGTTGTAGGGGTCGATAAATAGTTGAGAACCGTTATCTACGACATATAGGCTGGTTTGACCCTTACCATTACGAGCGATCGCTTCTTCTCTATCTGGTCGCTGGGCGTAAGTATAACCGAAATTTGTCGTAAACATCCAGGCATAGACCTTCAAACCGCGTTCTCGACCTTTTTTTATTGCTGTGGTGAGTATATCGATGTTTTCTGCTCCTGGAGTGCGAATCACAGAAGGCCAAGCCGTCGGGTTGGCTGTTGCTGGTAATAATACCTGTCCGTCGTAAAATACTTCTAAATAAACTTGGTTATAGCCACGGTTAACAATCCGATCCATAACCTGATCAATTGCTCCTGGCTGAATGTCACAAGGATACAAGCGCAACCAGAGGGCTTGGACTTGCGGCCAAGTTCGAGTGCGGCAATTCTTTAATTCCTGTGCTTGTTTTTGTAATATATTTTGGTAACGCGTTTGAGCATTTTGGTTGCCTTTGAGGGCTGATAAACGTAAGTTTTCTTTTTCTTGCGCCGCCGCGGATGATAACTGACAATACTCAGTTACTTGCGCCCTTGCTGGTTGGCTCCCAAAGTTGGGAAGCAAAGAACTACTAGTAAAAACAACAGCGAATAGGCGCCGCCAAAATAATAATGTTGATCTTCCAACGTTCAAGGGACGGTTAGACATACCTACCAGTAGATGAACACAATAATTAATCATTGACCCCAACCCAGATAATTAGGGGCAACGTGTATCAAATTATATATAAGAATCCTAAATGATATGTGAAAAATTTTAAGTAATGTTAGATATAACTGTGCCTCACATATCCAGGTTTTGGTAGGCAAAGCTTACTCTACATATATTTAAAAAATCACAGTAGGAGTTCTATAGTTAATTTGTAAGGGTTTTGAAACCTATTTTTTCAAGACTCCCAAAGGCCTATTTGTGTTGCCGTATTTTTATGGAAAAATATGAAAAGTGTTGTTAGCGGTAGCGGTGCGTTGAGCCAGTGCTGAGTTGAAGGAACGCCCACAAGGGGAGTTGCTCTTACCAAGTATTGAATACTTCTTAGATTCACTCAGCACTCATCGCTAAGTTTGGTGAATGCATAAATGGCAGTATAAAAAACCTGAATAGAGAGTAAGTTTAGTCTGCTATTGGGTAAGTTATGCTTCTACCTTAGTTAGTGAAAACCTATCAAAACGAGTAAGATTTTTAACCAAGAATATCCTGGTTCTAGCTAAGAGAGTGTCAATTAATTTAGTGAAAATTAGTGAAAAATGTAAAATTCAGGTTTATTTCAAGTTGACAAATTACTCCATCATCATCGGTCAGGAGTCAAAAGTTTTGACTCCTGACTCTTGATGATTGAGTAGGCAATAGTTAATAGTTAACCGCCACGATTCAGTGCCGTCTCTACCTGCTGTAACTCTTTCTCTAGACGAGTTTTGAGTTTTTCGGGTACGGGACGGTTTGGGTAAGAACTGTAATGTCCAGCCAGGGAGTTGAGGGCTGTTCGTATGGTTGTAAAGGAGCCAAGACCAGAAACAGAGTTAGCCCGTTGGTAACGAGCTGAAAAGTCATTTATTTTTTGACGCGCTTCTGCTTGAATTGCTGCTTTGTCTGGCGAATCTTCTGATAGTTCTAAAGCTTGTCTCATGATATTGACTACAGCCAAGGTGTCTTGGCGGTAATCTCCACTTAAACTATCCGGACTACCAGAACAGCCCATTAAGCCGATAGCTACAACCAAAACCAGCGCAAGCAAACGCGACCAATAGCGCTTCATATGCATTAAGTAAAAGTATACGTAAATCAACGTCCATCCTATCTTGGATTGGTAACTTGGGGATCAATTGAGTGCTGAGTGGGGAGTGGGGAGATGGGAGAGACAAGGAGAATACCCCATAACAAATGACTAATGACCAATGACTAATGACCAATGACTAATGACTAATGACTTTTTGATAAAGAGTCTCCCGTTGTTGGTAAGGTCGTCCTAAAGAAGCGATCGCAGCTTGCAAGGTTTCCACTTCCATACACGTACCGCCCAAAGCTCCTGCCATTGTGGTAATGTGTTCCTCCATCAATGTGCCGCCGATATCGTTGCAACCCCAAACTAAGGCTTCCGTCGCACCTGCAAGCCCCAGTTTTACCCAACTCTGCTGATGGTTAGGAATCCAATTACCTAAGTAAATCCGCGCCACAGCCCCTAAAAGTAGTGCATCACTCAAAACTGGTTGATCGCGTCCGACACGACGACGTAAGGATTTGGGTGCTTCTTGCCCAACGAAGGGTAATAAAATAAACTCTGTAATCCTTGCTGGATATCCCTGATTGATGGCGGTTTGTTGGAGCGATCGCAATTTTTCTAAATGCCCGATTTGCTGTTCGTGGGTTTCAATATGCCCAGATAACATGGTGCTAGTGGTATGCAATCCTAATTTATGAGCGGTGCTGACAATTTCTAGCCAAGTGGCTGTATTAATCTTCTCTGGACATAGTATCCGCCTTACTTCATCGTCTAACACTTCCGCTGCTGTTCCCGGCATTGAACCAACACCAGCATCGCACAAAGCAGTAATCACATCAGCATATTCAAGTCCGTCAAGTCTGGCGATAAATTGCACTTCCTGGGGAGAGAATGCGTGGAGATGTATCTGGGGAAATTCCTGTTTAATCGTTTCTACGACCTTGAGATAATAGGGCAAAGATTTGCCGTTTACCTGCGCTTGCGGATTTAATCCCCCCTGCATACAGATTTCCGTCGCACCTCGGCGCACTGCATCTGTCGCTTTTTCCAAAATTTGCGCCGAATCTAGCCAGTATGCATCGGTATCACCATCATCTCGACGAAAAGCACAAAAACTACAGTGCTGCTCACAAATGTTAGTAAAGTTGATATTGCGGTTAATTATATAGGTGACAGTATCGCCTGCCTGTGTTTGGCGAAGTGTATCGGATGTAGTACGTATTGCTGCGATCGCCTCCGGGTCAGTTTGTTGTAACAATACCACCCCCTCTTCGGGAGATAAGTCGTACCCCATCAAGGCACGTTCCAGAATCTTTTCAACAGCAATTTTTGTTAGCATTACTTTCTTAATTTCTGAGTAAATCTTAATTTTATCAACAATAATTCAGAACTCAGGAGCGGAGCCAGAGACGCTCCGCCTCCAGTCAGAATTCAGTATGAATGAGAGTCTATCTAAGTGATAACTATTGGTTTAAAATTTCCCTAAACTTTTGGTAAGACTAGTATTAAATAATATTTTTTAATAAAACCTAAAAATGCTTATCAAAATTTATTTAGCCGCGATTTATATTGTTTATAAACCAATTAAATACACTACAGATTAACGCTACTTACTTGCTGGCGTTTATATCCAAGGTGCTATTATACTCATTGTCTGTACTCTAAGTACTGACAAGGTAATAAATATATTAACAACAAGCATGAAACAGTTAGTTTTCTCTCAATATTATTTATAGGATGAATAGCGTTAAAATTCCGGAAATTTGGCTGGATTTTTCAGCTACTAATTCTCACTTTACCTAGATTTAATAACTTCAGTAGCAATTTTGAAGCACTATAAAATTATTGACAATAATTATTAATTCCTCTAATATTTAAAAGCAATTGAAAATCTTTTGCAATTCTTTTTGGCGCTAACCGTAATTAAATGTCATGCCCAACAACTCCGCTCTGGGTAACGGAAAACCGTGGAGCCGCCGTCAATTACTGAAGCTGGGCCTAGCAGGTGCTGGAGTAACTGGTGCAGCTGGACTTTGGCAGATACTAAATCTACAAAGTCAGTCAATCGTCAAAGTGCCACCACTCAATATAGAAGCACCAGACGACGTTACTAACCCGATGAAGATGTTAAGGGATTTTGATTATGGGACGGTGAAGCAAGAAAATGGGCGGACTATCCGGGAATTTCAGTTAACTGCGGGTACTTCCATCATAAAACTCAATAGTGCTGTCTCTTACAACATCTGGGATTTAAACGGTCGGATACCAGGGCCAACGCTACGGGCAAAACAAGGCGATCGCATCCGGGTATTATTTCTCAACAACGCGGGGCATTCTCACTCTTTACATTTTCATGGTGTTCATCCAGCAGAAATGGATGGTATTCGCCCAGTTAGCAACGGCAAAGCCACGATTTACGAATTTGATGCTGAACCTTATGGGGTTCACTTATACCACTGCCACATCGAACCAGTCACCCGCCACATCGCTAAGGGACTGTACGGAATGTTCATCATCGATCCACCTACTCCCCGTCCCCCGGCTGATGAAATCGTATTAGTGATGGGTGGGTATGACGTGAATGATGATAGCCATAATGACTATTACGCCTTCAATGGTCTGCCCCACTATTACATGCATCATCCCATTGGGATTTACAAAGATCAGTTGATTCGACTATATGTCCTCAACATCATTGAATACGATCCGGCAGTAACGTTTCATCTCCACGCCAACTTCTTTGATGTCTATCGCTATGGCATGAGTATGACTCCTAGCGAAAAAAGTGATGTGATTACGATGGGTGTAGCAGAAAGGCACATCTTAGAATTTGCTTTTCGCTATCCAGGTAAATATATGTTCCATCCCCATCAGGATGCGATCGCAGAAAACGGTTGCATGGGTCAATTTGACGTACTTGCTGAGAGGATCTCCCAAAATCCTATGAAAAACTCCTGACAATATTATTTAGTATTCGTAATTAATTCATGAAAATTTTAGAGAATAGTTGATAAAAAATATCATTATATGCAACAGTAAAATCTATGACAATCTGTCAAACAAACTAGATCCTAGTAGTCTGTCAATAAATAATTGATGGATAAATTCCCTGTAGAGACGGCGATTTATCGCGTCTCTCTAACCGTCACAATGAATTTGACAGACCACTAGTAATAGTTTGAAATTTTTCAATTAATACCTTTTAAGTTGTGTGAGAAGCAAAAATGATAAAACTTCGTTATATCTGTTTAACAGCAGCAGCAGCATTAATAGTTACCTTGAGTTCCTGTACTAGTACACCGACCGCAGAAAATCCATCGACACCAGTTGCTAGCCCTCAAGCTACAGAGGCAGCAAGTAATAACACTCATACTGGTCACGGTGGCAAAGAAAAAATTAACATTAACAGCGCTATATTGTCAGAATTGGATAAGTTTGAAGCCAAGCTAGGTATCCCAGCTTTATCGAACAAAATCCAGGCAGCTCGTCCTTATGGTAGCCCAGAAGATTTAGTTACTAAAAAAGTAATTACTCAAGAACAGTTCGACCAAATTAAAGACCAGGTTGGTGTTCAAGAAGTAGTACTCACAGGTGAGGCAAAAGATGTTGACTATATGTCTAAATTAGGCTTAATGAAAGGGCATCTTTTAGTAGCACGAGAACTTCTTGATCAGAACCAGCCGAAACAGGCAGAACCTCATATTGGGCATCCAGTTGAGGAGATTTACGTTGACGTAGAAGATCAACTTAATGAGCGCAAAGTTAAAGAATTTAAGACAACTTTGGTAAGTTTGCAAGATTTAGTGAAATCTAGTCCAAAGGATAGCAAAATTAAAACTAACTTTACCTCTTCAGTGCAAGCAGTTGATGGAGCAATCGCAGCTTTGCCAGCAGACGAACGCTCAAAACCAGGATTTGTACTACAGGTGATTAACGAATTGCTAGATTCAGCTAACTCCGAATATGGCGCTGCGATCGCAGATGGTAAAATAACCGCACCAATTGAGTATCAAGACTCCCGTGGTTTTGTTGTTTACGCCAATGATTTATACAAAGGAATTTCTAGTCAAGTAGCTCAAGCAAATCCCGAAGCACACAAAGCGATCGATGCTAGTTTCGCTGAACTCATAAAAGTTTGGCCCACCGCCATACCACCAGCGAAAGCAGTCAAAACACCTAATGATGTTACCAAACTGGTGAAAACCATTGAGGAAAACTCTCAAAAAGTCGTTGACAAATCCAATACCCAAGCACAGCAATAACATTTTGATTTAATGGGAAGTATAGGGTAAGGAGTTTAAAATAGTTAAGAGTTAAGAGTTATGAATTACGAGTTATGAGTTATGAGTTATGAGTCCCAAACTCCTAACTTCTAACTCCTAACTTCTAACTCCCAACTAATTACATTCTCTTCGTTACTTGAACTAACAGCTGATGCAAGAACTTGACCATAAAAAGACTATTGACCTGCTCAACGCCATCATGGAATTTGAACTAGCAGGAGTAGTGCGCTACACACATTATTCTTTGATGGTAACTGGCCCTAACCGTATTCCAATTGTGGCTTTTTTTAAAGCACAGGCAAGTGAATCTTTACTTCATGCCGAACAAGTGGGAGAAATTCTTACCGGTTTAGATGGGCATCCCTCCCTGAAAATTGCCCCAATGGAAGAAACTTATCAGCATAAAGTCAAGGATATCTTGGAAGAAAGTTTATCCCATGAAAAAAAGGCATTGGAACTGTATAAAAAATTGCTCGAAACTGTCACCAATGCCAGCATTTACCTTGAAGAATTCGCACGCGGTATGATTGGACAAGAAGAGATGCATAATCTCGAATTGAAAAAGATGCTACGCGATTTTAGTTAATAGTCATTAGTCCTTAGTCATTGGTCATTAGTCATTGGTTATTAGTCATTAGTCATTAGACAAAAACAAAGGACAAAGGACTAATGACAAGGGACTAATGACAAAGGACAAAAGACAAAGGACAAAAGATGAATTTTAGTACTGCTCTACCTACTTTTGTAATAACACTTCGAGAAGGAGTGGAAGCTGCCCTTGTTGTTGGTATTGTACTAGCTTTGCTGAAAAAAGCTAAACAATCCCGACTCAATTCTTGGGTATATGCTGGTGTCGGCGTTGGCATTGTCGTGAGTGCCTTAATAGGCGTGTTATTCAGTTGGATAATTCAAATACTGGGAGCTGCAAATCCTCAATACACCACTGTAGTTGAGCCAGCTTTGGAAGGTGTATTTAGTGTATTAGCGATCGCAATGCTCAGTTGGATGCTAATCTGGATGACTAAACAAGCCAGATTCATGAAAGCGACAGTTGAGGGAGCAGTAACAGAAGCGCTGACACAAAACTCAAATGCTGGTTGGGGTGTTTTTACCTTAATTTTAATTGCCGTTGTCCGCGAAGGCTTTGAAACTGTTCTATTTGTTGCAGCTAATTTTCAACAGGGATTAATGCCAGCGTTGGGCGCTATTGCTGGTTTGGTAACGGCATCCGCTATTGGAGTGCTGCTATTTAAATGGGGTGTCAAAATTAACATCCGTCAGTTTTTCCAGGTAATGGGCGTTTTATTAGTGTTGATTGTCGCTGGGTTGGTAGTTTCAGCCTTAAAACATTTTGACGAAGCTGTGGCTAACCTTGCCCTTAGCAGTCGCGCTACAGAAAACCTTTGTTTCTATTACGAACATTTTACAAAAGTCCACTCTTGTATTTTGGGGCCAATGGTTTCCAATACTTCCACAATCTTACCTGACGAACAGTTTCCTGGGATTATTCTCAAATCTTTATTTGGTTATAGAGACAATCTCTATCTTGTGCAAGCAGTAGGATACGTGACATTTTTACTCACCATTGGAGGACTGTATTTCCGCAGTCTTGGGGGTGCTTCTCCTGAAGGTAAAAAGAATATCCCCTTTGGTCAAAAACCAATTAGTCCTGCAAAAGATTAAAAGCACAGTCGATTTTATATTTCTTGCCTAGTTCCCAGTCAGAGACTGGGAATTCCTATTGGGAGGCTCCGCTCCCCTATTCATGAATGACAAGCATTTCAAAATAGAACCTAAAACAGGATTTTAAATTATATTTATTGAGCTAAGTACCCTATGGTGCAAACAACGCTTGCTTAAGCTGCTGACAAGCCTTTTCGATTGCATCTATACTACCTGGATTTACCAGACCAAAATAATCAAACACATAGACTCGGTTATTTTTAGTTGCTTGCAATTTCTGCCAAAAAGCTTCCTTTTTCAAAGAATCTAAAAGCGCTACTTCAGAATTTCCTTGTGGAGGATTAACTAAAATTATCACCTCTGGATTTGCTTCTAAAACTTTCTCAGCCGAAAGCGTCACGTAACCACCAACTGGGCTTTTTCCTTGTAAATCTGCTGCTATATTTTTCGCCTGGAATTTCGCCAGTAAATCCCCTGCCCAACTGTTTTTATTCGGCGCTAGAATTGGTTGACGACTAACCAGCGCTAGAGTAGAAGGACTCTGAGTTGGCTTATCTGGCAAGAAAGTTTTATAACGATTTAATAAAGGCTGAGGATCGGCATTAATTAACTCAGCCAGCTTTTTAGTAAGTTCTTCTAGAGATTCCCAGCTATTCACCTTAGTGAGCAAAGTCGAAATTCCTAGCTGCTGAAGTTTTTGAATTGGGATGTTAGAAAAACCTTCAGCACCAATAACTAAATCTGGTTTTAGTGCTACCACTTTCTCTAAATTTGGCGGACTTTGACCTTCGCTAACGCGGGGAATATCCTTGAATCTTGAATCATTCTTAAATAATTTACTCCCAGTAATTCCAACAATTTTTGTTGGTTCGAGTCGAGAGATAATATCAGCAGAAAGAGAAGAAAGAGTAACAACTCTTTTTGCCGAGCCTTTTGATAATTGTTGAGAGTTCGCGTTAGTCGCCTCAGTGGTATTTTCCACTTTGGTTTGTGGTTGCTGAGTATTTGCAGTAGTGCAAGCAACTAAAACTATACTCAACAAAATTGCTAAAGCAGATAAGAGCCAACGACGATGCATATTAAAATTCCTTATATGAGTGAGAATGGTATAACATTAGCATTCGTAATTCGTAATTACTAATGATGCTATCAGTTGAATTACGAATTACGAATTACGAATTACGAATTATTAATGTAATTTTTCCAATCCCCAGTTAAACTTACTTCGTCTCCATCCAATTGTCACCGACACGCGCCTCCACAAGCAAAGGCACACTCAAATTCGCTGCGTTTTCCATCACCGATTTAATTTGTAGTTGTAATTCTTCCCACTCATGAGTGGGGATTTCAAACACTAATTCATCGTGAACTTGCAACAACAAACGCGCCTGATAGTTCTTCAGAACCTCATGCAATCTCACCATTGCAATTTTGATAATATCAGCGTTAGAACCTTGAATTGGTGCATTAGCAGCAGAGCGTAGTAAACCTGCATCATAAGCACCTAAATTCTTCAATTTACTCAGATCAATATCTTCTGGATTACTGCCTTTTAATTTACGTAAACTGTTATTAGTAAAATCAAAGTAACGACGGCGACCAAAAATAGTTTCTACATAACCAAGTGCGATCGCTTCTTTTTTCACTCGTTCTAAATATGCAAAAACTTTTGGATATCGTTCATTAAACCGCTTAATGAACTCGTTGGCAATGTTTTTATCTATCCCAGTTGAGCGCGAAAACCTGAGAGAACCCATTCCATAAATCACGCCAAAATTGATAGTTTTTGCCATCCCTCGTTCTTCTGAGGTGATATTTTCTTTTTCAAATACTAACCGCGCGGTAACAGTATGAACATCTTCATTTTGCTGATATGCTTGCACTAATATCGGCTCTTGACTCAAATGAGCCAAAATTCGTAATTCAATTTGTGAGTAATCAGCAGCCACCATTAACCAACCAGATTCTGGCAAAAATGCCTTACGAATTTGGCGACTAAAAGCTGTACGAATGGGAATATTTTGTAAATTCGGATTAGAAGAAGATAACCTACCAGTTGATGTCGCTGCTTGATTAAAATCAGTATGTACTCGCTGGGTATCTGGACGCACCAATGCAGGTAATGCATCAACATAAGTAGACTTTAATTTAGATAGAGTACGATACTCAATGATCGCCTCAACAAACCCAGTGTTATCGTCTTCTTGAAGTCTTTCTAGTGTTGCTGCGTCTGTAGAGAAGCCCGTTTGTATTTTACGAGAATGTTTGGTGCTTAACCCCAGCTTTTCAAACAATATTTGGCTCAATTGTTTAGGAGAACCTAAGTTAAAATTTTCTCCAGCTATTTCAGTTGCTTCCTCTTTTAACCTGGCTAACTCAGTTTCTAAATGCTGTGAAAGTTCTTGCAAATAAGCTGAATCAATACGAACACCTGTGTATTCCATTTCGGCTAAAACTGCTTCTAGTGGCTGTTCCACTTCTGCTAACAGCTTAGACAAAGACGGAATTTTCTCCAGATCCTCACGCAATTTTGCCACTAAACCAAAGGTAGAATAGGCATCCATCCCGCAGTAATCAGCGACAGCCGGAATATCTATATCAGCGATAGTTTTGCCTTTAGGAACTAAATCTAAGTAACTTTTAGCTATCAATCCCAAATATCGCTGCGACAAATCCATCAAGTTATGACTTGAATCGGGATTTAGAATGTAACTTGCCAGCATGGGATCAAACACTACACCCGCCAAATTAATTCCTTGACACCTGAGAACTAATCGGTCAAATTTGGCATTTTGTAAAGCTTTTGGATAATCCGCACTTTCGAGAATTGGGCGTAATACTTCTAACACCAAATCTTTATGCAAATTTTCTCCAGTTTTATGCCCCACAGGAATATAGGCCACCTCATCTGGTTCCATTCCCCAACAGCAACCAATTCCTACTAACTCAGCATCTCTTGGTTCTAAAGCGGTAGTTTCAGTGTCCCAAGCAACGGGTGTTTCTAGATTAGTGAATTTTTGCAAAATTTTCACTAACTCAGTTAATTTAGCTTCGGTATTGATGATACGTGGTGTAATTGGAGAAGTCGATTGTTGTGGAACTGCTGCTGTATCACTAGCACTGAAAAACCACAAATCATTATCTTCATCACCACTGAATTCTGAGTTAGTAGACTTGGAATTATTTACGTCTGTTTTAGTTTCTTGCTTTTCTTCAACTTTGCCACCAAAACGCTGCTGAAGGTCGTTTATCCTGCCTAAAAAAGACTTAAATTCTAATTTTTCTAAAATTGGTGATAAGACGCTTGTATCAAAGCCTTTTAATTTGCAATCTTCTAAATTAAATTCTATCGGAACATCTAAAACTATAGTTGCCAAATAGCGAGACTTCTCGGCATCTTCTTTACCCGCTGCCAGTTTTTTCTGAGTTGCACCTTTAATTTCATCTAAGGCAGCATAAACATTTTCAAGTGAACCGTATGTATTCAGCAGTTGTACCGCAGTTTTTTCTCCAATTCCCTTGACACCAGGAATATTATCTGATTTATCACCACAAAGAGCTTTGAAATCAACAATTTGTGAAGGGAAAACGCCCATCTTCTCTTTGACTTGTTCTGCTTCAAATTCTGTGATGCTATTTGTGGAGCGTTTTAGAGCATCTGGACTAAAATTCAGAACAGTAATTTCTTTGTCAGAGTCGATTAGTTGAAATAAATCGCGATCGCCAGTCAGTATCTTCACCCTATACCCAGCAGCAGTTACTCGCTGTGCTAAGGTTCCCAAAACATCATCAGCCTCAAAACCAGGGGCAGTGAAAAAGGGTAGATTGAAGCCATTCAGCAACTCATGCAGGTTTGCTAAGTCGGGAATGAAGTCTTCTGGCGTTTCCGGGCGATCGGCTTTATAAGTCTCGTCGGCTTCGTGGCGAAAAGTTGCCTCAGCCAAATCAAAAGCGATCGCCATTGCTTCAGGCTGTTGTGTTGCCATTACCTCCAACAGGCACTTCACAAAACCAAAACATATACTGGTAGGAATCCCCGTTTTGGTACGCAGTCCTCCATCTCGCCCTTTGGCGAAAGCAAAGTATGAACGATAAGCCAAGGAGTGTCCATCTACGAGGATGAACGTGGGGCGTGTTGCAGTTGCAGAAGTGAAAGTTTCAGACATAGCCCTATTTTAGCCAGAAGCCTTGTCACATAGTTAGCAATTTCAGATGCTCGTTTAGCTTGGCTTTGGCGACAATAGCCCAATTTTTACGTACCAATTGCTCTTACATATCATTTTAGACAAAGCGATGTCTACGCATTTGTAGCTTTAGTACGGAAGCCAAGTAGAACCAACTTTTAGCAGGGATACTAGCCCAATTAAGTACGTGAGTATAAACATACTAACCAGATAGTAACTAGATCCCCGACTTCTGGTGATAAGTCGGGGATCTATCTCCTGAACCTTTTATGTTTAATTAGGTTGACCTAGCTTACATCTCAGGAACCAACAAAAACTAGCTTAATTTTTCGACATAATATTACCCTATCAAAGCCTCTTTGCCTTAACAAAACTTTATATATACCAATCAAAAAGTCTATTTGTCGAAGGAACTTAAACATAATAACTTTACATAAAGTTACGTGTATTTATCAAGACTACAAGCAAATTTTCAGAGTTAGAAATAAGTTAGTAATCCCGTAATGATTCGTTTCAGAAAAGCATCTCCATCATGACAACAAAACTATTCAACACTCTAGCTGCTGCCACAACTTTGGCAGGAATCGTTGCGACTTCTGGAGTAGCTAATGCAGCTTCTCTCTCGTACACTAGTTCCATTAATTACGATTTGACAGATATCATTGAAGCACCACTGAGCGTCCAAAAGTTTGACTCATCTTTAGGCACACTTCAAGGTGTAACAATAGAATTTACTGGCGATATCCTTGGAAATGCAGGTTTTGAAAATAGGAGTCAAACGGCGAGCCTGGTGGCATTAAATCTCACCAGCGAATTCAGCTTACAACTAAATAATCAGTCTCTATTTGCACTCAATCCAGGATATAGTTACAGTTACCAAACTGCTAAATATGATGGTATCACTGATTATAGTGGCACCTCTGGAAAGACTGTTTCTAACTTAACTGCCACACAATCGGGTATACAGTCTTTCACTAATACGCAATTCTTGCAGTCATTCATTGGTAATGGCAATATAGACTTTTTGTTCACAGCTTTAGCTGAATCAGTAGTTTCAGGATCGGGCAACATTAGATCCTATGTTGATACTTATGCCAAATCAGGTATCAAAGTAACTTATAACTACGATGATGTGAAATCAGTACCAGAACCCTCTGCCACTCTTGGAGTTGGTTTAATTGCTGGGCTTTGTCTGTTGTCACAACGCAAAAAAAGCTGGCTCAAGATGCCTAATTCATAGATTTTTTTGAATAGGTAGGTTTTTACCATCCCATCTATCAGTCAGTCTATTTAATTTAAATAAAAATGCCCGATTTTTTCGAGAATCGGGTTTTTTATTGCGCCTATTAGCCAGAATTTTAACAATTTAATTGTGTAACACAGCATCCTCACAGTATGGAAATTTGGTTGACTAGAGAAGCCAATTTTTTCTACTATTCCCCACTGGTCGCTACAGCCTGTTAACCTCTTACTGGAAGTTAAAATCTAGGAAATTATGCAGAAAGTATCTGCCACACATTTGGCATCTACCGATCATCAGGCTGTTGCAAAAGACATTAAACTACTAGTTTTGGATATAGATGGCACGATCGCCGGACACTCTAACACCATTAGTACAGGTGTCAAGCAAGCTATTCTTGCAGCGCAAGCACGAGGAATTCAAGTGGCGATCGCTACCGGTCGAATGTATCGTTCAGCTTTACACTTTCACCAAAACATCGGCTCTACACTACCATTAATGGCTTATCAGGGAGCCTGGATTCAAGACCCGAACACCCAAAAAATTCATCGTCATTGGGTTGTTTCCAGGGAAATTGCCCACCAGTTACTCGACTATTTTGAACAACCTGAGTTGCGATCGCTTCTATCTGTCCACTTTTACATCAATGATCAGCTATACGTCCGTGAGTTAACCAGAGAAACCCAAATGTATGCAGAACGTTCTGGTATCACGCCGATTCCTGTGGGTGATTTGCGTCAAGCCTTAACGAATGAACCGACAAAAATTCTTGCTTTGTGTGATGACACTGATGTGATTGACAAGCTATTAGGAAATTTGCGCCGCCAATACACACCCGCTGAACTTTATCTGACAACATCTGTTGCTACCTTTTTTGAAGCAACGAACGCCTCTGTGAATAAGGGTACTGCTGTACGTTACCTAGCCGAAGAATTATTAGGATTACAGTTAGCCAATGTTATGGCCATTGGTGATAACTTCAATGATGTGGAAATGCTGGAGTATGTTGGACTTGGTGTAGCTATGGGCAACGCACCAGCAGCGGTACAAGCGATCGCTAGGTGGGTAGCTCCTAGCGTAGAAGAAGATGGGGCAGCAGTCGCAATTGAAAAGTTTTTACTGTAGTGAGGGCACTTCTTTAAACCTAACCCATATAAATCAGAAAGGACACCGACGACTGGCCGTGTTTCGTCTCGGTGCCCTAGCTGGTTCGCTCCTCACACACCTGCTAATGTAGCCGAGGTGGTGCATTGAGTCAATAGCTATATTAAAGTTTTTATTTTTACCTAAGCGACATTACCGATTTATAACTCCACAGGCGCAAAAACACCCAGGTTTTCCTCTAGGACAAATCTTAATACTGACTGAGTAGCCATGAGCAATCCGAGTCTGGCTTGGGCTAACTCTGGTGATTTAATTTTTACCTCACCCCAAATCCGGCAATTAGACCAGAACTTTTCAAAAGCTTGGCTCAAATTCAGCGCCACTTTTTCCCATTTAACAGAACCGTTAACATCAGGGCACTCCATATCGTCTATCACTTGTATTAACTCGCCAATTAGCTGACGCTCATCTGGGTGATTTAACCGCAGTGTTCCGTCACAATTAAGCCAAGGTAGAGGGTTAGGAGAGATAACATCCCAAAAAGCTGAACTAGTATTTGGAACTGGTTCTCTAAGTTTAATCAACCCCTCTCGATGAGCTAAAAGCACTAGGGAACAGCAGCGTGCGTGAGCATATTGAACAGCAAATAAAGAATTGGGCGCTGAGGAGGCAGGAGGCAGGAGGCAGAAGTTGTTTAATTTTGAATTTTGAATTTTGAATTTTGAATTGATTTCTCTCCCTGCTCCCTGCTCCCTGCCCCCCATCTCCCCCTCTCCCCCCGAACTCCCGACTGCGAGACTTTGTAACCAAGTCGCTAAGGTTGAGTGAGTTAGTTCAAAATGTATCCAACCAGGGGGAACTATTTGGACGCTAAAAACGTCGCCACAGATCCCTGATATATCTGAGGCGATCGCACTGGCAAGCTCCATTGCTTTTCGATTCTGAGATTTTGATAGTCGCAGGGACACACTTGAGATGTATAAAACTCTATGATCATCTCTACCTTTATATAGAGGAATTTTCTCATCTTTTATGCATTCGTTTTCTGCTTTGTAAGTATCAATGCTTAGTGTTTTTATTAAATAACTGTACACTAGCAGCTTTATTGATGTATATTTGCTAATTGGTAATTTATAATGCACGTAATATTTCTTAAATCAGCATGTAAGATATATTTGTTACATTTCTGTCATCTATCTTGCGGTATAAATTTAATTTAGATGAAGAAAAATGAGAAGAGGATAAAATTTGATGAATAATCGATGAATAGTAAGTAAACTTTACTACCATCATTGTACAGTAGGAAGTATAACAAAAGAGTAGAGAGTAATTTGCTTTCTATTCTTTGGATTGGCTGGCGCTGTTAGGCGTTAAGCCTGCCTCGCCAACACAAAGACACTCCTTGCACCCTTTTATTTACGTCTTTGTCTTCAGCCGAACGCTCTTTGTTACCTATGCAATCTCCATCCTCCTTTTCTGAGGCATCACGGCCTTTTTTGACTTGGCAACGCATTCTTGACTGGGCTCAAGAACACTACCGCTGCCGCACCTTTAGCAAAGATGAGCGCATTCCAGCCCGGCCTGGATTGCTGTATTTGGTGCAAAGGGGTGCGATCCGTATGGTAGGAACCGCACAAGTTAGTGCGACTGCTAGTCAGCTAACGTCTCGACGAATCAACAGAACTCCAGAAGAAGCGTTCTTGGGTTTTGTGGGAGCGGGACAGCCATTTGAAATTGTTGCTCAATCACCATTCACACTCCAGGCTTACGCCCACGTTGATCAAACTGCGGTGCTGTGGATGTACTGGCACGATTTAGACAATTGGCCTCACTTTCGTCGCGAAGTTATGGATGCTTTTAGGTATCAGCACCAGCGTAAGCTGCTGTGGCTGAGTGCCTTGGGACAACGCCGCACAATTGACCGACTCTTAGGATTTCTCACATTGTTAATTGAGGAATATGGAGAGCCAGCAATGAGCGACACTGATCCTGATGTGATTCGCGGTTATTGTCTGCCCTTTCCCCTAACCCATGCCCAAATTGGTAGCGCGATTGGTTCCACTCGTGTCACCGTCACCCGCTTGATGGGTAAGCTACGTCAACGTGGCTTAATCCTGACTCAAGGGGATAATCTAATCTGCTTGCCAGCAGAATCGATTAATAGAGCTGGTTAAGGCAGAGTTCAGAGCGGCGATTTCCGCCACTCTGTCTTGAGTGAGATGGGCTACGCCCTATTGGAAGCGATCGCAGGAGTCAGCGAATTTTGACAAACCCTGCTTGGGTAATCAGTTCCTGTCCCTGCTCAGTCAGCAGTAAGTTGGCATAAGCGACACCTGCTTGCTGCTCAGTCTGATCATTCTGTTTGACCACCACAAACAGATTGCGGGTAATTGGGTATTTTCCTGATTGGAAAGCTTCGATGTTCAACTTGTTCCGTTTACCAGGACATTCAGACGGGAGGACAGAAGGTTCTTGGTATGGAGCAATGTATTGCCCTTGCGTCCGCCCCAACGGCAAGGCTTTGATTGAGCATTGAGGAATCACCTCTGGGGCAGAAGCGTAGTAGATGCTGCCAGGACTACCAGCCAATTTTTGCAAGGCTTGGGTGGTTGTGGAGATAAATTCCACATTGGAGCTGAAAGCTTGACCACCCAAGATGTCTTGGACAAAAAGTTCGACTGTACCGCCATCAGTAATGCGGCGGGAATAGGGCTTAATCGGGATATTGGGGCCGCCCACCTGGCTCCAATTATTGATTTTGCCTATGTAAATTGACTTTAACTGTTCTACCGTTAGTCCTGGGATATTCAGGTTGGGATTAACTGCAACCGCTAAACCATCAATTGCCACAGGAATTTGTTTTAAACTGAATCCACGCTGCTGGGCACGACTTAATTCTTGATCTAAAACTGGTCGAGAGGACTGGGTAAAGGCTAGTTGACCATCTATTAACGACTGGATGCCAGTACCAGAACCAGGAGATGCATTGCTGGGTTCTACATAACGCAGCCGTAACTCTGGTCGCGCGGCTTGAATTGCGGAATCAACTATTAGTCGAATCGGTGCCCAAGATGTACTGCCACCGTAATTGAATAATCCTGTGGGAACATCCTTTACTAAAGAGAAAGTCCCGCTGCTAGGTTTTCCTGATGCGGCTTGGGGCGTGTTGGTGTTACCAGAATTATTACCAGAATTAATTGTATTTAGCTCCAAACCAGACTTTCTACTGAACCACCAAAAACCACCAGCTATTAGCCCAACCGTAATCAGTATTGATAATACAAGAATAGGTATTTCATTTTTTTGGGACATAGTAAATTACCCCCGCGTCCATTCAATATAAGTGCTTGATAGGTGCTTGCTACTTGAGATTGTATTTGGAGGACGGGTATTTTATTAGCAAATTATGACAAATCCTAACTTCTGATTACTTTAGAAGCCAAGGTATAGTAAATTTCACCTAGATTATTTGTCTCTTGTCTCAAGGTTTGAGTGCTTGTGAGAATAAGTTGACAGTAAGATTTTTTCCCCATGAAGCTCAATTTCCCATGTTGAGAGCTTTTCCAGGTTAAGTATTGGTTAATTTTTAACTTTTTCTTACCGATTAACGCACTGGTTCAAAGTCATAACCAGTGCGGGAGCGGGAACCAGGAACAATTTTTACAAGTTGGACTGGGGCATTGCGATCGCCTGATGCTAAAAATCGAATTGTGCCAGAAGCGCCACTGGTAGAAAAGTCAGAGGACAAGAGTGCTTGTTGGACTCCTGATCGGGTGGGATTACTTTCTAATGCCGCAATTAGAGCGATAGTGGCATCATAACTGAGGGCGCTTCGCCAACTCACATCACCGCCCCATAACTGTCGCGATTTCTGAGGAAAATTTGACTTGCGATCGCCCTCAATATGCCAGGGAACTGCCACTATCATTCCCGCAGCTTGCTCTCTGCCGATTTCTAAAGTTTTAACGGTGTAAACATCATCTCCTCCCAGCAGAGTTAAACGTTTCTGGTTAATCTGAACCACTTGCAGCGCTTTATCGAGAGTTTCAGTATTAGCAGCTAACATTATCACTTCTGCACCTTGTTTAGTGGCTTGTTCTACACTTTTAACCGCACTAAAACCCGCCTTGGATAAGTCAAATTCGCTGGATACCTGTCCACCCTCTAGGGAAACAGATGAAACAAACTCTGATTTTAAAGACTGGCTATAGTTACTCTGAGAATTAAAAAAAACCACTGCATTTTTTTTCTGCAAGGTTCTCGCCATGTAGTTAGCTAAACTTCTAGCAGCCATAAAATCACTAGGAACCGTGCGAAAAACATAGCGGCTAAAGTTAGAAATTTTGACAGATGTGCTGGTAGGAGAAATTGCTACAAGTTGTCCAGAGGTATAGATAGTACCTGCGGCTAAGGTGGAATCGCTAGTATTGGGCCCAACTACACCTAAGACTTCGGAATTGCTGACTAGGCTGGAAGCAATTTGTTTGGCTATTTCTGGATTGTCGTCATCATTAGCTATCCCTACCCTCAACGGCACTCCCTTGACTCCACCAGAGGTATTGATTTCATTTTGGGCTTGGGCAATACCACGTAAAATTTCCAAAGAAACATTGGGGTTGGTGCCAAATGGTACAGAAGCCACAATAGTGTAGCTCTTGGAAGAACCGATCCGGGCATTGTTAAGAAATATCAGAGCTTCTGGATCGTTACGGTTGAGTTTTAGGGCAGCTGTGAAATTGGCGATCGCCTTATCATAACTTTTATTAGCGATCGCCTGTACTCCTTCTTTTTTAACTGGGGAAATCTCACCGGAAGTAAAGGTTTTTTCCCCAAAACTAAGGCGGTCTTGGCTGACTGTTTCTGGGTTTTGAGTGATGGTATTACCAATTTTGACCCCAGAGTTGTTAGTAAACCACCAAAAACCACTGCCAACTATGCCAACTGTCAGCAGCAGGGCCAAAGCTAAAATTGTGGTTTCATTCTTTTGTGACATGAACAAATTTGAATAAAGTAAATATGTTTATTATTTGATTATTTGGCTAAATCTAAGCATTCTGATCATTTAATTCTGACAAATCCAACTTTTTCGATTAGTTCTTGACCTTGAGGTGTCAGCAGCCAATTTGCATAAGCTTCGCCAGCTTGCTGATCTGTTTGACCATTCTGTTTAACGATTACAAATAAATTGCGGGTAATTGCATAATCTCCACTACGAAATACCTTAGTATTCAACTGATTACGCTTACTAGGGCATTCAGATTGAGGTATAAATGGTTCCTGGTAGGGAGGCACAAATTGACTGCTTGTCCGCCCTAGTGGTAAAGACTTAATCGTACATTGGGGTACAACCTCTGGGGCAGAAGCATAGTAAATTGCGCCAGTATTCACTGCTACTTTTCGTACTGCTTCTGTAGTCGTGCCAATGTAACTAATGTTGGTACCAAAATTCTCTTTATTTAAAACATTTTCGACAAAAAATTCTACTGTCCCTCCAGCTTCTTTGCTGCGAGAGTAGACTGTAATTGGCAAATTTGGCCCACCTACCTGTTGCCAATTAGTAATCTTGCCCGTGTAGATGTCTTTGAGTTGGGCGACAGTTAAACCAGGGATATTGAGATTGTGGTTAACTGCGATCGCAATGCCATCAATCGCCACTGGTATTTCTTTCAAACTAAATTCTTTTTGTTTAGCTTCTGTATTTTCTTCAGCTTTCACTGAGCGAGAAGATTGAGAAAAAGCCAGTTGATTATCTATCAACATCCGAATGCCTGTTCCCGATCCTGCTTGACCTGAAGGAGGTTGAGTGTAGCGTAAAATAAACCGAGGGCATTGAGTTTGCAGTATGAAGTCTACATCTTTACGGATGGGTGCCCAGGTTGTGCTACCACCATAGTTAAATGTCCCCTCTGGAAGATTTGCCACGTTACATCTGTTGACAAACTGGTTTATGGGATTACTTGTATTACCAGTCTCCGAAGGTTTAGAAACAGTTCCACTCAATTGCGCCCACCGTTCCATAAGAAACCATAGACCACCAAATATTAAACCAATAGTGATGATAACGGCTAAAAAAAGACTAAGTGTTTCGTTTTTCTGAGACATTATGTGGCTGTTAGCACCAGGAGTTTTTAAAGTAAGAGAGATAATAATTTATAAATAAGTCGAAATACGGCTGTCAGTGAAATGGCTACTAAGCCTGCGGCAACTGCTAAAATAACTACTGACAAAATGTCAAGCCCCCCGCGTAAAAAGGGGAGAAAAAAAATAATCGCAAAAGTAATTGTTGGAATAATTAATAAATCGAACTTTTCAATCCACCGTCTGGTTTGAGCAAATATCAGCATCCCCAAAATTACAGATGCAACGCTTAGAGTAACTATTGGTGATTTTACTAGACTGAAGAGAGCGATCGCGATCAATGCACCCTCAAATCCACTAAACGCCGCCCCACCCAATAATTCCAGTGTAGAAAATGCTGGTTGAATTGGTGGACGACGGGGGACGACAGGATTAGAACCTTTGGGTGTTTGTGGCGGGAGGGTTGCAGAGGGCGAGTTCAGTTGTGTAGGGGCTTGAGCCGCCTGTGAATTAAGTACACGTAGAACCTCCTGGGCTGACTGGAAGCGCTGATTAGCGGCGGGTAGGAGCATCTTGTCTAAAATGTCAGCAAGGCGGGGGTTGACACTAACTTGTGTTCGCCATTTCCACTGGTTGCTATAGGCATCAAATAGTTGAATTGCTTCCTGATTTGTTAACAAGGTAATCAGAGTTACAGCTAAAGCGTATAAATCCGTAGATGGAAATACTTGACCCCCAGCCATCTGCTCAGGTGGTGCAAATCCCATAGAATAAATTCCTGTGGAAGAAGCCGCAGAACCAGATGCAGCATTTGTGACTTGTTTAACTGCGCCAAAATCTAGTAAAAAAAGCTTACCATCACGACGACGCATGATGTTAGAAGGTTTAATGTCTCTGTGGATAATGCCTCTGTCATGGACAAACTCTAATACCTTCAGGATTTCTTGCAATACCTCTAACACCTGCTTCTCAGAAAATTTGCCCTGTTGAACTAATTCTTCCTCTAGGTTTTGCCCATTGATGTATTCTTGTACCAAGTAAAAAAATTGGTCTTGCTCTCCTGCTTGCAAGCTATTAACTATCACTGGAAAGAAGGCAAATAAGTCAGGAATTTGATCGTGATCGTTACCAAGCTGTGCTAAAACTTCTGCCTCTCTTTCAAACATCAACTGTGCTTGTTGCAGTTGAGTTAAGGTTAAATTTCCCGCTGGTTGGAACTGCTTAACTACGCATTGACGCATTCCCGGTATTCGGCGATCGCGTGCCAAAAAGGCTGCTCCAAACCCGCCCCTTCCCAGCAGCTTCGTTGGCACGTATCGACCATCTAGCATCAGTGGCATTCCACAGGTAGTGCAATACTTTTGCTGGGTTGTTTTTAGTGTCGTAACATCATCTAAATCAGCAAAATAGTTTTGCGGTCGTGGACAACGTGGACGAGTGCAGTAAACTTCCATTTTCGTGATTAGTCAAAATAATTCGTAATTGATAATACTCGCCATTCGCGTAGTGTCTCGTAGAGAAGGCGAGAAGCAAGCGACGTAATTCGTAATTAGTTCAGGTTACAGAGAAACTAAATTTCTTAATGAGGAACAGGAACCTTTTTTTTTCTGATGTTAAACCCTTGGCTTGCCTACAGTACCCTGTACGAACAGCGATAGGTTAATAATTACGAATTACGTTAGCGCAGCGGTAGCGAGTCCGCGTACTCTTACTCTTAAGCAAGCTACGCTTTTAGCGTCTGTCTTTGCTACGCAACGCTACAGCGAACGACACGCTGCGCGAACGCAGAGAGCGTCATTACGAATTATTTGGTCAAATGACCTAATTTTATTCTTCGCTGGAGGAGATGGGCGTTGCTATCTCTAATGTAGTTAACACTATGTTTTTTTGTGCTAATTTTAACATATCTTGGTTCCATCCTGGGTTAGCAAATTGGGGCAAAATTTCTTGACTAAAGGCTTCTGCGGCCTTGGATCTATAGCGATTAGGATTAAAAATCAGCCACAGTGTCCGTTTGACAACGACGCCTTCAATGTTGGCAAAGTGTAGAACGCCCATTTGTAACTCTTTAGCGATCGCACTTGTTGAAACAAAGGCAGCCCCCAAACCAGATTGCACAGCATTTTTAATGGCTTCAATGGAATTTAATTCCATTTCCACCTTCAAACGTCTGGTATCAATTTCACAGCGTGCTAACACTTGGTCAATTACTTTGCGGATAGTCGATTGGGAATCTAGGGCAATGAATTGTAATTTATATAGGTCTTCTTTTTGGATTTTTTCAAGTTTGGCAAAGGGATGAAAGACAGGTAAAATCAGCGCTAGTTCGTCTTCAGCGTAAGGAATAACTTCTAAAGATTCTGAAAGTTCCCCAGGAATTTCACCACCGATAATCGCTAGATCAACTTGTCCGTTAGCAACACTCCAAGCAGTCCGTCGGGTGGAGTGGACGTGTAATTGCACCGCCACATCGGGATATTTTTGTCGGAACATACCGATCATTCTGGGTAAAAGATAAGTGCCGGTGGTTTGAGAAGCACCGACAATCAAAGTACCGCCTTGAAGATTTTGCAAATCCTCAATGGCACGGCAGGTTTCCTGGCACAGACTGAGGATTTTTTCACCGTAGTTTAAGAGTAGATGCCCGGCTTCGGTTAATTGGGCGCGTCGTCCTCCACGGTCAAATAAGGGGACATCGAGTTGCCGTTCGAGATTTTGCACTTGCAAACTCACGGCGGGCTGGGAGACATAAAGACTATCAGCGGCACGCTTGAAGCTTCCTTCAACAGCGATCGCTTTTAAAATACGTAACTGATCTAAAGTGAAAGGAAGGTCAGACATAAGGCTCAACCCACAAACTTTTAAAGGAGCAGATGCACGCAATAAATCCGGTTTGGCAGCAATCAGCCGGACATGATTTGTTGCATATTGAAATTGAAGGCTTGACTCGAAAAAGACAGTAGCACAACATCTTGACTAAAGTCCCCTTTTGAATACTTTGTGGTATTGGTTGTACTGAATTCAATTTTCTTTAAATTACTTCACCGGTGTATATGCTGCTGATTTCTTGGTTGACACCCAGTCATTTTGTCATACTGGGGTTACAAATAGTTTTTGCGATCGCTCACAGTGGAGGCGCTGCTTTGCGTCCTTGGGCAGAAAAGTATATTGGCCCAAGGCTTTATCGCATTCTCTTTGCATTAGTCAGCCTACCGTTGGCTGTGATATTAATTATTTACTTTTTTGGGCACCGCTATGATGGTTTGCAACTTTGGCAGGTACAAGGGGTGCCAGGAGTACGAGAATTTGTTTGGCTGCTGTCAGCAATCTCGTTTTTGTTTTTATATCCTGCTACCTTCAATCTACTAGAAATTGCTGCCATTCAAAAGCCCCAAGTTCATCTCTACGAAACAGGAATTATTCGGATTACCCGTCATCCCCAGATGGTAGGACAAATAATTTGGTGTGTTGCTCATACTCTGTGGTTGGGTACTACCTTTACCCTTGTGACTTCCATTGGATTAGTATTGCATCACTTGTTTGGGGTTTGGCATGGGGATCGCCGTTTGAGCGATCGCTATGGGGAAGCTTTTGAACTTGCCAAACAGCGGACTTCAATTATTCCCTTTAAAGCAATTATTGACGGGCGTCAATCTCTCAAATGGCAGGAATTTCTCCGTCCTGCATATTTGGGAGTTGCTATTTTTATAGCTTTGCTTTGGTGGTCGCACCCTCTGTTACTGGAAGCAACTAGTAGGATAGCATGGTAAATTTAGGTGATCCCCAATGTCAACAGAAAATCCCAAATAGATGGAAATTTAAGCTTATCAATTACCCCAAATCAATGTAGGATAAATTCAAACATCTATCAGTGGGGGTGCGTTCAGTCAGCTTGAGATTCTATATTGGTAGTCGTTAGTCAGTTGCCTTTCCTTGGGAGTTAATGGCAGATTCAGTCAACCCCCAGGCAGCCACAGCGGTCAGTAGTTTAACATCAAAAAAAGCCAACGCGACTTCTACGGTGGCTTATTTCTCAGAAACACATAATAATGCGCTCAATTTTTCTTTAATTATTCTGTGTCCTGAAAGCTGGTGTCCTGAAAGCATCTATCGGCAGTTACTGATTTACCAATCCTTCACCAAAGTTAGTGCTGAGTCCTGAGTCCTGAGTAAAATCAAGCAATTTAGTATTCATTGCTTGGCAATTAGTCCCAAGCCCCCTTGTACTCCAAAAGAAAAAGAAACGAGTTCCTCATTCAATCTCTTAACTTTAGTTATGGACTTTTACTCAACACGGGCTAAACGCCCCCTACCGCTAACAGGACTCGGAACTCAGCACCACTGAATTCAGTGGTGATAGCTAGTTTGATATAAAAACCTTAATAATCCAAGAGGCGTCATGGTGTTGTCGGTTAGTGAGCGGACATTTACTCAAGAAGTTTTAGAATCTCCTATTCCTGTTTTAGTTAATTTTGAAGCACCTTGGTGTGGCTTGTGTCGGATTATCCACCCACTTTTGTTGCAATTTCAAGCCCAATGCGGGGAAGAAATTAAATTAGTTAGCGTTAACGCCGATCAAAATTTTAAATTGTCTACTACTTATAGGCTAAAATCACTACCCACTTTACTATTGATTGAAAATGGTACCATTCGCCATCGCTTGGAATGCTTTCGCGGCAGAGAAGATTTACGTCTAGCTTTAGAAGAGATTAAAGCCAGCTACAGCAATTACCCCAAAATGTACAAAAGTTCCAAAACAGTGGACTTAGAGTGTCGTTCAGCTTGATGGATACTGGGTATTGGGCATTGAGCATTGGGCATGGGGCATAGGACAAATGACAAATGACCAATGACAAATGACGAGTGACAAATGACCAATGACGAGTGACCAAATCTAAAACCATGCTTAACACCCCACCCAATGACCTTTGGGTGGGTTATTTTATGCTAAAGGGTGTGTGTCACAATTATTAACAGTTTCGACACGCTATTCAAGAATTCTAAAAGTAGGCGTCAGTGATGGAAGTAATCTATCAGTATGCCTGGCTGATTCCGGTGTTCCCTCTTTTTGGGGCAATGCTGGTCGGTCTAGGGTTAATCTCGTTTAATCAGGTGACAAACCGCCTACGGCAGCTTAACGCTGTGGTGATTATCTCCATGATGGCAGCAGCTATGGGGCTGTCCTTTGCCTTGTTGTGGAGTCAAATTCAAGGACACCCGGCTTATCTCCGCACCTTTGAGTGGGCGGCCGCTGGCAATTTTCACCTGAGCATGGGCTACACTATTGACCACCTGACAGCCCTAATGCTGGTGATTGTCACAACAGTAGCCTGTTTAGTCATGGTTTACACCGATGGCTACATGGCTCACGATCCCGGCTACGTGAGGTTTTACGCCTATCTCAGTTTGTTTGGCTCCTCAATGTTAGGTCTGGTGGTCAGCCCCAACCTAGTACAGATTTATATATTCTGGGAACTGGTTGGGATGTGTTCCTACTTGCTGGTCGGCTTTTGGTACGATCGCAAGTCAGCAGCCGATGCGGCACAAAAAGCCTTTGTAACCAACCGCGTAGGCGACTTTGGTTTGTTACTCGGCATTCTGGGGCTGTTCTGGGCAACAGGAAGCTTTGATTTTAATATCATGGGCGATCGCCTCGCCCAACTCGTGCAATCAGGTTCTATCAGCAATTTCCTCGCTGTCCTGTTGGCGATTTTAGTTTTCTTAGGGCCAGTGGCGAAATCAGCCCAATTCCCCCTCCATGTCTGGCTACCAGATGCGATGGAAGGCCCCACCCCCATTTCTGCCTTGATTCACGCGGCAACGATGGTGGCGGCGGGTGTTTTCCTCATTGCCCGGATGTACCCAGTATTTGAAGGCGTCCCTGTCGCAATGAATGTCATTGCCTTTACTGGGGCGTTTACGGCGTTTTTGGGGGCTAGCATTGCCATTACCCAAAACGACATCAAAAAGGGCTTGGCTTACTCCACCATTTCCCAACTTGGTTACATGGTGATGGCAATGGGAATAGGTTCCTACAGTGCTGGACTATTCCACCTGATGACCCACGCCTATTTCAAGGCGATGCTGTTCTTGGGTTCAGGTTCAGTAATTCATGGTATGGAAGGTGTCGTTGGACACGACCCCGCCTTAGCTCAAGATATGCGCTTGATGGGTGGACTGCGAAAGTATATGCCCGTCACGTCAATTACCTTTTTGATTGGTTGCTTGGCAATTTCTGGTATTCCGCCTTTTGCTGGTTTCTGGTCAAAGGATGAAATTCTGGGGAAGGCTTTTGAAGCTAATCCACTCCTCTGGTTCATCGGCTGGCTAACTGCCGGGATTACTGCTTTTTATATGTTTAGAATGTATTTCATGACATTTGAAGGCAAATTCCGGGGTACTGACGAGAAAATCAAGCAAAAACTCAAGAAGGCTGCGGCGACAATTGTCCTGGAATTAGAGTCAGAAGAACTAGCCCCGAATTTTGGGCCTGGGGCGATGAAGAAAGGAGAATTGGCGGCAACTAGTCAGCAGCATGATTCCCATGATTCCCACGGGCATCACAGCGACTCCCCCCACGAATCGCCGTGGACAATGACGCTGCCGTTGGCACTGTTGGCTGTGCCTTCGATTTTGATTGGTTTGGTGGGAACTCCCTACGCCAATTATTTTGAAGAGTTTATCTTTCCTCCTAGCGAAACTCTCTCCGAAGTTATAGAAAAGGCTGCCGAGTTCAATCCGACGGAATTCTACATCATGGCGGGTGCTTCAGTCGGAATTTCTTTAATTGCGATTACCCTGGCTTCGCTGATGTATTTGCGCCGTAAAATTGACCCAGCTGCGATCGCTGCTCAAATCAAACCACTTTACGATTTATCCCTCAACAAGTGGTACTTTGATGACATTTACCATCGGGTTTTTGTCCTCGGCTTGCGTCGCCTAGCTAGACAAGTTATGGAAGTTGACTTCCGCGTTGTCGATGGTGCTGTTAACCTCACAGGCTTTTTCACCCTTGTCAGCGGTGAAGGTCTGAAGTACCTAGAAAACGGTCGCGCTCAATTCTACGCCTTGATTGTGTTTGGGGCGGTTTTGGGTTTAGTGATTGTCTTTGGTGTTACCTGATTTTCATAGGGGTGGGCGATCGTCCACCCCTACATTATTTCTTGATTTCCTAGTTTGGTTGCCAGATGCTCGGATTACCCCTCTTCTGTCACTCTCCAAAAACTTTTGCCATTTCTGAATTCTAGAGCTTTTGTATAGCCTGCGATCGCGCGATTATTTTCTAATAACAAATACAAGACCGATTTTTTTCTAATAGTATAGCTTGTATTGATTGCCTCATGAGGCTTCTAGCGATCGCCTTATCGGAAAGTGACAGAAGAGGGATAGCTGGTTTTACAACTAGGAGACAAAAATGATGAAATGCGTAATTTGTCAGCATGGAGAAACTAAACTAGGTTTAGTAACTGTGACATTAGAAAGAGATGAATGTATTATTATATTAAAAAAAGTTCCAGCAGAACTTTGTGATAACTGCGGTGAATATTATTTAAGTGATGCAGTTACGGAACAGGTTTTAGAAAAAGCAGAGTTAGCTGTTAATAATGGAACAGAATTGGAGATTATTAGATATGTAGTTTAGTGTTCTTATTTGTGTTTCTGCTTTAGCAATGGGTTATTCAAAATATGGAATTTTATTATAAGTGGTAAATCAAATAGCGATCGTGTTATGAAAAAAAGCTTTCATAATCGTCATGGCTACCTATCCAGAACCATGTAACTGTGTCACCTTCCAAAACCCCAATTGCTCGATAATTGCGAGTTATTCTGACAGACCAAATATTCTCCTCGTTATTTATACATTTGAAATGCAAAGACGGATGAAAAGGATTTTCTCTCCATAACTGATAAGCTTTTCTCGCACTCTGTCTAACTTGCTTGTTAAGGGACTGATATTTATCCCAAAACGAAGGAAGAGTTGCAGACTTCATAAGTTTTCATAGTTCATTGGTTTTGCAAGTCCTTCCGCAATCTCTCTTTTAGCAGATTGGGCAGATGCAATCAGCTGTTGTTGAGTTTTATTAAATGATTTATTCCATTTCAATTCATCTTGCAAATCTTCCACGTACTCTCGGAGATGTTCTGCAACTCTTTCTTGTACATCTTCAGATAAAGATTCCATCATCTTAATTACAGTAGCGATCGCTGGAGATGACATAATCAAATTTCCTTTATCAACTTTCACTGTCTATTTTACTAAAAAAAACTCAATCAAATCGCTTACTCTAGTCCCAAAGCTCTGAAACTGGGAAAGTTTGTCCTGCTGCTGCTTGTCGCACTGACTCTTGCAAATCGGCTAATATTTGTGCTTTTGGCTCTTGTTCATCAATCCAAGCTAAACCACTGACGTTATCAGAATTTATGGAACTTATAAGCTGTTGCCAAAGTTCTACAGGTACGAGTACATCTGTTGTTTCTCCATTTACGTTGGTGACATAACGGATCTGACTTTCAATTTGTGCGATTATCATTATGTTTAGTTCTCCTAGTATGCTTTTTTTGCACAAAATCGCTTTTTTCAATAACGGTCAAACAGCATTTTGTATTTTTAGGATTTGACTACGCGATCGCACCCCTAAACTAGGATTTTACCAACTTTTTAGGGTAAATTATTGACTTGCCTGGGAGTATCACAACCCACATTCCGCACGCCCAAAGGTCAAAAGAGACTCCCAACAGCAGAAACCGGGGATTGCCAATTTAATTAAATCAACCTAACGAGGAAGACGAAATCCCCAAAAAGCTGTTACTTAATAACTAGTGACTTTTTGCCAAACATGATTTTGATAGCAGATTGATTGTGATGAATATAGCTAATTTCCCCTGGCTGACGACGATTATTCTGTTTCCGATAGCGGCGTCGCTACTTCTTCCCATCATCCCTGACAAAGAAGGCAAAACAGTGCGCTGGTACTCCCTCGTCGTAGGGCTGATAGATTTTGCACTAATTGTTTACGCTTTTTATACTGGGTATGATTTCTCCAATCCAGATTTGCAGTTGGTGGAAAGTTACCCCTGGGTACCACAATTGGGTTTGAATTGGTCAGTAGGGGCTGATGGCTTGTCCATGCCCCTAATTATTTTGACTGGATTCATTACCACGCTGGCGATTTTAGCAGCTTGGCCTGTCACCTTCAAGCCCAAGCTATTTTACTTCTTGATTTTGGCGATGTATGGCGGTCAGATTGCCGTGTTCGCTGTCCAGGATATGCTGTTATTTTTCCTGGTGTGGGAACTGGAACTGGTACCGATATACTTTCTGCTGTCGATTTGGGGAGGCAAAAGGCGGCAATATGCAGCGACCAAATTCATTTTATACACCGCCGGCGGTTCGCTGTTTATTTTGCTGTCTGCCCTGACAATGGGATTTTACGGCGATACGGTGACATTCGACATGAGAGCGATCGCCTTAAAAGATTTCGCCCTGAATTTCCAACTTGCCCTCTATGCTGGCTTCCTAATTGCCTACGCCGTCAAGTTGCCGATTATTCCCTTGCACACCTGGCTACCTGATGCCCACGGTGAAGCTACAGCCCCCGTACACATGTTATTAGCAGGTATTCTCCTGAAAATGGGCGGTTACGCCTTAATTCGGATGAATGCCCAAATGCTCCCCGATGCCCACGCTTATTTTGCACCAGTGTTGGTGGTTTTGGGGGTAGTTAATATCATCTACGCTGCCTTGACATCCTTTGCCCAGCGAAACCTGAAGCGAAAAATTGCCTACTCCTCAATTTCTCACATGGGCTTTGTGATGATTGGTATTGCCTCCTTCACCGATTTGGGATTGAGTGGGGCAGTATTGCAAATGGTTTCCCACGGGTTAATTGGGGCGAGTTTGTTCTTCCTGGTTGGTGCAACCTACGATCGCACCCACACCCTAATGTTGGATGAAATGGGCGGTGTTGCGAAGAGAATGCCGAAGATTTTCGCCATGTTCACCACTTGTTCAATGGCTTCTTTGGCATTGCCAGGGATGAGCGGTTTCGTGGCAGAATTGATGGTATTTGTGGGCTTTGCTACTAGCGATGCTTATAGCTCTACCTTCAAAGTTATCGTAGTGTTCTTGATGGCAGTGGGAGTGATTTTAACTCCGATTTATTTGCTGTCGATGTTGCGAGAAATTTTCTACGGTAAAGAAAACGAGGAATTAGTGTCTCACCAAGCTTTGATAGATGCCGAACCCCGTGAAGTATTTATCATTGCCTGTTTGTTAATTCCAATTATTGGTATTGGTTTCTATCCAAAATTGCTGACTCAGATGTACGACGCTACAACTGTACAATTGACAGCAAGATTGCGTGATTCCGTGCCGACATTAGCACAGCAAAAAGAAGAAACGCTAAAGGTTTCTTTGAGTGCGCCAGAAATTGGTAATTAAGTTGCGATCGCTAGTTTAGTTTAAATATTTATTGCTTCGAGGGCGGGTTTTGTACCCGCCCTTTTTGTTACTCTTGAACTAAGTTAAAAAAATACTGTATGGGGTAAGCGAGTAGAGGTGTTTTTTATAATTCAATACAGTTCAGATAAGACCAAAACACTTGTAGAGACGGCGATTTATCGCGTCTCGAAAACCCAAAATTTTTGCCAATAGCCCTTAACTGAACCGTATTGTTTTTTAATTTTCATAAAAAGAGATTTTAAGCTGATTGATTTGTTTGCAACCAGTTAAGTAAATCTTCCATAGCAGTAAAATCTAACAAAGCTTCACCAAGGTTTTCTAACTGATTTAAAGAAAGAGATTGGATGCGTTCTTGCAATTCTGGTGATAATTCTCCCACACGTCTTTGTAGTAACTTGAAAATAAGTCGTTGTTCACCTTCTTGTTCACCTTCTTTTTTCCCTTCTTGTTTCCCTTCTTCTTTTCCGCGCTCGTAGCCGATGCGCTCACCTGTAGTTACATATCTCATAGTCCGCTCCTGCTCAAATTGTTTAAACTCTTCCCAAAACTGATTTTCTAATGCCTTTGGTAATATCATAACCCAATCGATAAATCGATAAAGATTACGAATATCCTGTTCTCCTAACCCCAAATCATATAGTCTGCGAATTAAGCTAAATTTCCAGATTTTGCGTTGTTCGGGTGATGAGCGTGTCTGCTGCATTTTCAAATGCGCCATGACGACAGTCGCAAATGGATTATCGCTATTTTCTAACTCGTGAAAGCGATTTTCGTAATCCAAAAGTTTAATACTACCAAATTCAAAATTTAAGCGAGTATTGGGATAATTGTAACTATAATTGCTTGGTCGCCATTCGCGGTTTGAATCACAGAGAATTGCAAGGCTAATTGCTGGTTTATCAAAGCGGTCAAATATGCGAAAGTTGTAGGTAAACATTCGCTTAGAAAAATTATCTTCTTTTTGTGCCTGAATTTCAACATGGATTAATAACCAAAGTTCTTCCCCTTGGGTTTGCCAAACTTTGACTAATTGATCAGCATATCTCTTACCCTGTTCAGCTTCACGAGCTATTTGTTGAAATTCTTTATCTAGAAATTGGTATGGACGTTCCCAATCAATTAATGCAGAAGTTTCTGGAAAAAAGAAATGCATTGCTTGGGGAAAATAAGCTTCTAGAATTTCTTTCCAAGGGCTATCAAAATCAGCGCGTTCGCTATCACTAGTCATGTCATTTTTCATTTGTCCAGAATAGCATCAAATTCTGGATAGAGTCGCAGTACTTGCAGTAGCTAGTTTAGAACTTTGATTAATCGGAATCTCTACCCAAAACTCTGCTCCTTGTCCAGGTTCCGAAATACACCAAATAGCTCCGTTGTGTTTTTCTGTGATAATCTGAGCGCTAATTGCTAATCCTAATCCAGTGCCTTTACCTGCGGATTTTGTGGTAAAGAAAGGGTCAAATAATCTTTGCTTAACTACTTCGGTCATACCAGGGCCATTATCCGCAATTTGTACAGTTAAGCGATCCGAGTTGCGTAACTCAGTACGAATTACAATCTGGCTGGGGTTAGCTTCTATGTCCTCAATAGTTCGCTTACTGTTATAACTATCCAGAGCATCAATGGCATTACTGATCAGATTCATAAATACCTGATTCAGTTGTCCGGCATAGCACTCTACTAAGGGAATATCACCATATTCTTTGATTATTTCAATTCCGGCATTTCCAGACGTTTGTTTGAAGCGATTTTGTAAAATCAGTAGTGTGCTATCGATACCTTCATGAATGTTGACAGGTTTCATATCCGCTTCGTCAAGTCGAGAAAAATTCCGCAAGGATAGAACTATTTCACGAATGCGATTAGCTCCCATTTTCATTGAAGTTAGGATTTTAGGCAGATCCTCAGCCATAAAGTCAAGGTCGATCGCTTCTATATGAGCTTGTACTTCAGATGTTGGATTAACATTGGACTTTTGATAGAGTTCTACCAGTTCCAATAAGCCCAGCGTATATTCATTTACATGGGTTAGGTTGCCGTAGATAAAGTTAACTGGGTTATTGATTTCATGAGCTACCCCAGCCACTAATTGACCTAAACTCGACATTTTTTCGGTCTGAATCAGTTGAGATTGAGTCTGTTTGAGATTCTGCAAAACTTGGTTGAGTTGTTCTGCTTGAGCGGTAGCAGCAGCAGTAGCAGCGCGGCTTTGATTATACAATTGCGCTTGGTCAATAGCGATCGCTAACTGGTCAGCCACACCTCGAATAATTTCCACTTCATCATCACTCCAGGGACGAAGCGCTCTAGTATGTTCGCAGACAATCACACCCAAACAACCCGACTGAGTTTGAATTGAAACTATTAGTAGAGACTTAAAGCCCAATGTCACTAGTAAATTCCGACTCTTGAAATCAAGCCACGAATCTGTCGCAATGTCATCAAAGCAGAGCAAATTCCCTTGCATGACAGCTTCACTCAGGGCTTCCACATTCTGGATAGGAGAACAGCCTAAAGGTTCTGTCAAGTCGGGAGCGCAAGCTTGCTGACTCAGTTCAAAGCTAGTAGATTCATCTTCTTGATGACACCAAAAAAACTGGCATCGATCAATCTGTAGCAGTTCCCGAACTTCAACCACTACTGCACTCAAAATCGTATTTAGATCCAGCGAGTTACGAATTTGACTAGATAGACGAGTTTTAAGAATTTTCTCCCGCTCAACTAGCTCTCGCAATTGAACTTCAGACTGTTTTAACTCTAGCTGGGCCATCTGACGATTGACACTAGCTCTTGCTAGTAGCCAAGAACCAATGCCAATTAGTCCTACCAACCCAGCATATAGCAGTAGCAATTGACTCAAAAATCGGTTTGATTTGGTCGTCAACGCCTCTGGCGATACCCATGAGACAATCTTCCAGTGATAGGATTTAGTATCAATTTGATGTTGGCTTGGTGCAAAAGCTTGTCCGGCTCCCGTACTAGATTTTTGCCCTTCCACAAGTGGATAGACTGTGGTGAAGGTAAACATTCCCTCAGCAGTTTGGAATTGTCCCGATTCTTTTTGAGAAATTTCCTGCCATGCTTGGGGAAAAGCTTGGCTAAAAGTGCGGTTTTTGCGATGATCGCTAAACATAAATCCCCATTCATCTTCAGGCTTTGTCCCTTTTAACCAGTAGCCATCGGCATTCAGTAGCATTCCCTGACTAGAGGCGTTAGCAAAAGCTTGATTAAAATTGTCTAGCAGTTTTGCGCCGAAGTAATTTAGCACTACAACGCCTCGTTTCTGCCCACGGCTATCAAAAACGGGAGTTCCAAAGCGGATCATTGGCTTAAGGGGTTGTTCAACCTGACCTCGTTCGATGTTGAGGTCAAGGGGAGAGACAAATATTTGTCCTTGCTTCAGCCGCAAAGTGTCATTAAACCAGTAGCGCTTGGCTTGAACTTGCAATTTTTCTTCAGGGACAATCTCTGGCTCACCCTGGTTAAAGTTGACTCTGACAACTTCTTTTCCTGATTGATCCAAAAAGCGGATTTGGTCGTAAAGTTTTTTATATCGAGAAAATAATAAAAATTCTTGGGAAAGTGCCTGTTGTTGTCTATCCACTCCCTCTAAAATTCTTTGTAGCTCGTTTTGTTTAGAGATAACCATCAAATCTGAGATAACAGAATGAAAATCTCCGCTGATTACTTTGGTTTGTAAATCTACCTTGCCAAGTTCATTAGTTTCTAATACAACCTTCTCAGTTTGTACCTGTTGGTAGTAGATAGTCGCGATAACACCTCCAACTAATGCTGACAACGGCAAAAAAACTGTTAAAAAGTGTTTGATTAAAATTCGTGAATGGATCTGTGGTGACATATCTGATACTTAAGTACGACTCAAAATCGGGCTAAAAATCAGCTAAGTTCCAGCTGCGCCACATTTTCGGAGTCCAGGTTGAGAGAAAACTTTTTCTCCTGGTAGATATAGGTAATCAGCCCAGCTACCAAATTCACCATGAAATTGAATACTTTGCGACTTCTGGAATGTTCTAGTTGAACAATATTCCACCCTTTTTTGCTATTGTCAGTTAGACACTCTGATAGTCAGTACCGAAAAACCACGAGTTTAATGTAAAGATTTGACACTTATAAGTATTTTCATACTGAGATAAAAGACATAAGTCGATGTATACGAGGGGCTACGACTAGGCTAAAAATGGTTTTTGATTTTTGATATGCGATCGCACATCAATAGATTACCTACAATCTATCTAGAATCAGATTTGGCAAAACCGCTCATGTTAAACTACAATCCGCTCCATTGTTTGCCATCTTCCGAAGAACTACCGGACTCTAATGACACCCCTGTGGATAATGAAGTCCAAAATTTAATTCCCGGCTTGCTGAAAACGACACTAGCTTTAGTTTGGTGCGATCGCTGGGATTGGTTCTTTGGTGTTGATATGGGTATTTATTATGACCCAGAAAAACCAGCTATTGTCCCTGATGGATTTCTCAGCTTAGGAGTTAAACGCTTCATTGATGAAGATTTACGCCTAAGTTATGTGCTGTGGGAAGAAAAGCAACTGCCAATTTTAGCACTAGAAGTTGTTTCCCAAATATATCGGGAAGAATATAACATCAAGAAAGAATTCTATGCTAAAGAATTAGGAATTTTGTACTACGTTGTATATAGTCCCCTTCGGCGTAAAAAGACACCTTTGGAAGTGTATCGCCTAGTTGATGGGGAATATATCTTAATGTCAGGAAATCCCGTTTGGCTACCAGAAATTGGTTTAGGAATTGGGCGAGAACGGGGAATTTATCAAGGTATAGTGCGGGAATGGCTGTACTGGTATGACGAAGAAGGGCAAAGATTGCTGACACCAGAAGAACGCATTAGGGAAGCGGAAGAACGCACAGCTTTTGAAGAACAGCGACGAGTGGAAGCAGAACAAAAAGTAAAAATGTTAATTGAAAGGTTGAATGCGCTAGGTGTTGATCCAGAAACTTTGTTATAGATGCACCAAATTTTGTGATTTTTGCTGCCTTAATGTTAATTAGCTTGTTGGCTAGGGAATTATATCTGTAAAGCAACTAATAGCTTGACGGTAAAAATCGTCATGACTGGTTGCTCAATAAATATATTTACCAAAACCTTCATCAAAAATATGGAAGTTAAATTAGGATTTGGAGCAGTCCCAAAACCTCAATATGTTTTTGTCAGCAAAGAACCCGATCACTGTTGGTATATGCTTGTTGAAGATGAAAAACGCATCCCAATTTATGAAAAAGCGTTGACTGGGGTAATTACAGCGATAGAAGTTAATAGAAGGGTTGAAACTAGATTTGGAGTAGTTGAAAAAACTGATTTATATATTTTGGCAGACAAACTCTATATTATCCGTTCGGGAAGTGAATCTTACTTCTCTAAAGGTTTGTTGTTATCTTTAGATATTCTTACTCCTGAACAACTGCGTAATCCACTTACTATTAGCGTCAGATCAGGAGATAGTAATGTAGTTTTTTGTAATATTTCCGATCCAGTAACTTATCGCTCTATAGGTGTTAGTTGGGATGGACATAGGGAATTAGACTGGCAAGCTTTAGGGCAAAAAGTAAGTTTAAAAGTTCTGATAGCTCAAACCGACAGATATTTAGCTCAATTAAATTGGACTCCAGAGCAGGGAAGGGAGTATTTGCAGCAAAGATATGGCAAGCGATCGCGTCTACAACTCACTGATACAGAAATTCTGGAATTTATTGATTACCTGAAGCTACAACTAACCCAAAACTGCCCAACTTAACTGCTGTTATATGAACTTGGGATAATTGCGATCGCTTTTAGTCCAAATCTTCTTCGGTAAGTCCAGCATCTTTCATAATGCTTTTCAACGTTCCAATCGGTAAATCTCGATTACTATGAACCGGAACGGAGAGGATTACATCAACACCTTCTTTTACGTAAATATGATGACTGCCAGTAATCCGTTTCAATTCCCAACCCTTCCGTTCCAAAATTTTACAAAGTGCTTTACCTGAAACCGCTTTCATAGCGATATTTCAACCAACTGTTTCTCCGGGTCAAGTTCTTCTCGTTCGCTAGCAACTTCCAACCAACCTTGAACTGCATCTTGCAGCATCTCTAACAAATGTTCATAGCTGTCTCCCCAAGTGTGACATCCAGGTAGAGCGGGTACAGAAGCACACCACACACCGTCTTCTTGCCAGATAACTGCTTTAATTTTCATTACCAATCATCTCCACAAGATTGCGATTAATATTCTAGCGTCAAGCCGAGTGCGTAGGCGTAGCCCATCGTAGACATCGCTTGTCCATTGCATTGAGGTGTTAGCCACAGGTGCGATCGCACTCAACACCAAAAGGATTGACAACTGCATTCATTACAGTATCAAATTTATAGCTTCTGAATGTTTATTAGTTGGTATCTCAGGGAAAGATAAGTATAAGGTGATGCCTCAGTTTTATGTTTAACCCGTAGACGAGTACTAACCAAATACTAATCACATCAGGAGTATTTCATGATTCCACTGATTTTGGGTGCTGCTGCTTTGGCTACTGGAGCCTTATTTTCCAATACGCTCAAGTTCCTCTCGCAATACTCGCCTTAGTGTATCTTCTAACGGTTCACGACGCTGCTGAATGTACTCACGCAAGGCATCGTTAATCAAAGTTTGGTAATTTCCTCCACCTGCTGCGTGAACTTGGTCACGAAACCATGCTAGTACTTCATCATCTAGGCGAATTGTAATTCGAGTTTTGCCTGTTGGTGTGGATTCAATAGCTCCCCGCTTGCCCTGGCTAAAATCATACTCAGCTTCCATCACTTATCCATCCTCATACTGCTTTTGTTCATAGCGCGTAGCTTGGCGGGCAGAAATCAATCGAATCTCATCATTGCGCCATGTATACACAACTACTAAAACTCGGCTGAAAGCATCTATCCCAATAGTGATAAATCTCTCTTCATCAAAACGTTCATCTGCGATAGTAATTGCTAAATCGTCAGAAAACACGGTTACTGCATCAGCAAAGTCAACTCCATGTTTGCGAAGATTAGCTGCTGCCTTATCCCTATCCCACTGATACGCCATCTAAATCTATTGTATGCACATTCGTGCATATTAGCAGATGAAGAGTACTTAACTGGCTTACTTCTGTGTGTTTTTTCAAACCTCAAAAGTCTTCATCGTCAACAAAAAATTCCGCATCGTCTTCCAATCGAGAATTACCCTGCCCAATACCAGCAAGTCCCCACAGAGGTTGCAGCAGTGCCATACCAATTAACCCGACAACGGCACTAAAAGCTAGCACTAAACCCATTGGTATCTGAATCGATTGGAATGTTAAGAATTTTAACGATACGGGTGTGGCATTTTGGACTGAAATAATTGCGATCGCAATTACCCAAACTGCTACAACTAGAGATGTCAAAAAAGGAGCGAGATTTTTCATAATTTGATCGAAATGAGGAGAGACGCGATTGAGAAGTTAGGAGTTATTAATTTAGAACTCATAACTGTTTAAAAGGAGTTAAGAGTTAAGAATTGTTAATTTACAACTCTTAACTCCTAACTCCTAACTCCTAATTCTTGATTCTTATGCCTCTAGTTTAGCAATGGCACTCTCTAACTCTTGGGCGATTTTGGTGAGTTTTTCGGGAGTGTTGGTTTCTAGGTAGACGCGCACCAGTGGTTCTGTGCCGGAAGGACGCAGTAAAACCCAGCTACCTTCTTCTAAATAGAGCTTAATACCGTCTTTACGCCCCACTTCCTTGACTTTAATTCCTGCTACTTCTGTAGGTGGATTTTTAGTAAAGGAGTCGATGACGGCGGTTTTGTGCGCCTCTGTGAGGTGCAAGTCTAGGCGGTTGTTGTAAAGTGGGCCATCGGCTTCAGCGATCGCTTCTTTGACAAGTTGACTCAGCGGTTTGCCTTCATAAGCGATCGCTTCTGCCACCAGCATATCGGCTAATACCCCGTCTTTTTCGGGAATATGCCCGATAATACTCAATCCGCCTGATTCTTCTCCACCAATTAATACATCAGTTTCGCGCATTTTTTCGCCGATGTATTTAAAACCAACTGCTGTTTCGTAAATTTGCAGCCCATTTTTAGCAGCGAAATTATCCAGCAGGTGGGTTGTCGCCACAGTGCGGACAATAGCGCCTGTTTTACCTTTGTTTTTGATTAAATGACGTGCTAAAAGTAGCAGCACAGTATTCGGAGTCAGGACGTTTCCTTGTTCATCGACGATGCCAAAGCGATCGCTATCTCCATCTGTCGCCAAGCCCAAATCAGCTTGATCTCGAACTACTGCTTCCACTAACTCAACTAATTGTTCTCCTTTGGGTTCTGGCATCCCACCCCCAAATAAAACATCCCGCCAATCGTGGAAACTTTCTAGCTGAACGCCACTATGTTGCAAAACTTCATCTAAATATCCGCGAGAGGTAGAATACAAAGCATCGTACTTTACCTTTAAATTAGCGCTTCTGATCTTTTCTACATCAAGTAGAGTGTAGATAAATTTCAGGTAATCAGGTTTCGGATCGAAAATTGAAATTGAACCTGATGGGTTGCTTCCAGGCAACTCATCAGATGCACTTTCTATATTTGCCACAATAGTATCAGTAATCTCTGGAGTGGCAGGCCCAGCATAATCGGGTATATATTTAATTCCACAGTAAGGTGCTGGATTATGACTAGCAGTAAACATTAACGCCCCTGCGGAATTTAGGTGACGGGCGTTGTAGGCAATTACTGGTGTGGGGCAATCCCGATCAGTAATTTTCACAGTCCAACCTAAGTCTGCTAGGACTTGGGCCGCTGTTTGGGCAAACTGGTCAGCTAAAAAACGAGTATCGTAGGCAATAAGTACTGGTCTATCTTTTGTGTAGGCTGTTTCTAAGTAAGTGGCGATTGCCCTTGTTACTTTCCGCACATTAGGAAAAGTAAAGTCATCGGCAATAATCCCTCGCCATCCATCGGTACCAAATTTTATCTTGCTGGAATTGCTACTAGCGCTCATTTTTGCCACTTGCTCCCGTACATTATCAGTACTATTAAAAGCTTCCCGCAAAGCGTGTGTAGCAGCAAGTATCCTCCGAAGTTCTTTTCTAAGGAAGCCTTAGCTTAAACTTCTCCCCACCGTATTTTCTCTCACTGTTTCTGAGCAATGTCAACCCCCGATCGACCTTTTGCCAGTTATCACCTTTGGTCTCTAGTTGCCCCAGCAACCGGGCAAGAACGCTGGCATTGCCAGATGAGACGGGGGTTTATCAAGGCACGGCAACACGAACCACAAGTCAAGGCGCTGTTAGCGCAAGCCACCGCACCCCAGCGGATTGGGATACTCGCCCAAAAAGGCGTTTATGAGTTTCATCATCACAGGCATCTGTTGAAGCAAGCAGATGGTGTAGAAAGAGTTGCACAGCTACTTAAATTAGCCAACTCAAGCGATCAAGTCCAGCAACGCGTGCTGCAAATTTTGAAAAAATATCATGATGCTCCGTTGCTTTTGGATAAAGATATTATCCAATTAACTCCGGGTGATGAAGGCTTTCCTAAACCGATAGTAGTTGAACAAGAGGATTATTGTTTCCGCTTATATGCGGCTATGGACTGCGTTTTCATTGAGTCTGATAGCACTTTACATATTTTGGATTTCAAAACTGGTAAGTCGGCTTTTGACCAACGACAGGCATTAGTTTATTTATTAGCAGCTCGTTATCTTTACCCTGGGCGAGAAGCTGTGGCATCATTTTATAATTTAGAAATATGTAAAAAGTCTGAGCTAATTAGCATTAATAATAGTGAATTAGAATCCTTAAAATTTGAGTTGGCGAACATTGCTCACAAGCACCAACACGATTTACAAAAATATCAGGAACAAAGTAGCAATTTCAGTAAAATTTTCCCTCCTAATCCTGGATCTCACTGCCGCTTTTGTCCATTTAACTCAATCTGTGAATTTGCCGATTTTAAGCAACATCAATCGTATCCACTGCCCAGTTTAAGAAGTTTAAGAGTTAATAGCTAATTATAGCGCTTCTCGTTTGGATGCAATACATTTTAACCTCTCTCCAAAGCTCTCTCCTCTTAGGAGAGAGGCTTTGAACTTTACTCCCCTTCCCTTGTAGGGAAGGGGCTGGGGGTTAGGTCTGTATTTCACACAACTGAGAACTGCTATAGTTTATTTATTTACCTTGGTTAAATTTTCAAAAAAATCTACTAAATACTCGTATTTTTACTGGACTAATTCTCTTCTCCTATCAGACAACCTAGATGTCAGATACACCGATTTTTATCTTTGGTTGTAAGGAGTTAAGATTAGTGCGATTAACCGCAAATAAATCTGTATTTAGATTAGTAGGAATTTCGGCGTTTATTTTATTTCTAATATTTAAGGGGATTTTACCTCAACCTGTTTA
Organism: Nostoc sp. UIC 10890; assembly: GCF_054786515.1. NCBI lineage: Bacteria > Bacillati > Cyanobacteriota > Cyanophyceae > Nostocales > Nostocaceae > Nostoc > Nostoc sp. UIC 10890. The sequence continues at coordinate 5,803,080 of NZ_JBSGKF010000001.1, read as the reverse complement.
TGCATTGCTGTTGTCTTCAGACGCTTGTGCTGTTCAACCTAAATGTGCCGCTACTGGCTTGGAATTAGCTTCTGTTGCAAAGGCTGCAATTAGCACAACTAAAGCTCAAAATGAGCAGGTTCCAAATAAAGCTGATGAGAGATATTGTTCTTTTTTCCCACTTAATTTGGTTTGTGGCCCACAAGGTCAATCTTCAGTTCTTTATAATTACAAATTTCACCAAACAGTACATTATAGGAAGCCTGGTTTTCCCGATAAATTTGTAACTCATCATTATCGAAGTTGGCGACCTGTAGCAGGGGCAATTAGAAGTTTAGCTCAACCTCCAAGTATTGAATTCGGTGGTGGTTATCCTCCATCTGGTGATTATGTAACCTGGATTCGTTTAAATGATGGAGATGGTAATAATCAAGATCGTGGAGTCATTTATGAATACTCAACTGGTGACACTATGACATGGGATGATTATGCAAATTATTCTAACAACAATGTTGAGGGAGAATGGATTAGCGATGTGGTTCGTGCTGATACAATGCCAGATAATTCATTCCCTCGTGATAGGAAAGATTGACTTCAATAAACGCGTGATACGGCTGTTCAATTACTAAATATTCATCAAATTAGAGGTTGCTGGCATGAATGAGCTTTCTACGCTTCTCCAAAAGATTAAAGAAAATCCAGTCATGTATATAGATAAGCCATCAATTACTTGTCTTGATTTCTTTGTAGGTGGGTATTTAGGTCAAATAAGTGACTTAGGATTAACTCCTGAAGGCTACCCAATGGAAGGATTTCAAGAATGGATACAAGAAAGAAAAAAAACTAATGTGGCTCAATCTTGGGCTGGAATACTTATATTTTACTGTGGTAGTGAAAGAAGTGCTTTCTATAGTTTTTTTGAACTATTTGAAAAGTTTATAAAACAGAAAAATGATTCAAAAACTCAAGAAAGTGAAGACGTTTTAAGGCTTCGTCAGAATTTGATATTTCCTCGGTTTGATATTTATGACGAGATTTTAAAGGGCATAAAGAAAAGACCAGGTATGTTCTTAGGTAGAAGTTCAATTACTAGACTTGATATGCTTTTGCGAGGATATAGTCTAGCTCGAAGAGAAGTTGGCGTACCTCCAACTGAGCCAGAAAGCGAATTTGAAGGTTTTCAATCATGGATTGAAGAAAAATATGGCATTAACTCAGGTCAGTCATGGTCTAAAATAATTCTTTTCTATTCTGTAGACGAGCATGAGGCACTACATAAATTTTTTGAATTGTTTGAGGAATACTTGAAATTGAATTGAAGTAATCAGCATGAATAATCTCTTTAGACTTCTCCAAAACATTAAAGAAAATCCAGTTATCTACATAGACAAGCCATCAATTACTTGTCTTGATTCATTCTTAACTGGCTATATAGATGGTCTAATCACACTAGGATTTACTGACCTAGCCTCTTGTGGAATGGAAGGGTTTCAAGAGTGGATACAAGAAAGAGCAAAAACTAATGTGAGTCGGTCTTGGGCTGAGATAATTCTCTTTGGCTCTGGAAGTGAACGAACTGCTTTTAATAGGTTTTTTGAAGAATTTGAGCAGTTCTTAAAGCAGAAAAATAATTCAAAAGTTCAAGAAAGTGAAGATATTTTAAGGCTTAGTGAGGATATGAGTTTCCCTAAGTTTGATATTTACAATGAGATTCTAAATAATATAAAGAAAAGACCAGGAATGTATTTAGGAGCTAATTCACCAATTACTATACTAGATATGCTTTTGCGAGGATATAGTTTTGCTCGAAAAGAAGTTGGCGTACTCCCAACAGAGCCAGAAAGGGAATTTGAAGGTTTTCAATCATGGATTGAAGAAAAATATGGAATTAACTCAGGTCAGTCATGGTCTAAAATAATTCTTTTCTATTCTGTAGATGAGCCTGAGGCACTACAGAAATTTTTTGAATTATTTGAAGAATACTTGAATAGGAATAAGAGTTTAGAAATAGACGAAAATTGTGGTTAAGCAGAGAGTATTAAGGTGCGTTAGCCTACGGCATAACACACCCTACTCGCTTTCTCAGCGCCTTTCCAGGATGCTCAATACCCGAATTCAAAAATCTGGTAACTCTTTAAGAATTGTGAACCGGATATGATTAATCGCCAAATCACCGATGGGGATATCTTCTTTGGTTAGTCGCGCACCTTGACTTGTCACGGTTTCAAAGGTGATGCCTTTGCCAATTTCAATGTGATACCAACATAAGCCCATAAAAAAGCGCGTTGGATAAGGGCCACCTTCACCCACATCATCAGGATTTGATTCCATTGGCAACCAGCCAAAATTCGGGACATAGAATTCTAGCCAAACATGATTAAAGTCTGGTTGTAGCGGTACTCCTAGTAAGTCACTATGAGGAGGACATTTGTATCTGCCTACGGTGCGGCAGGGGATGCCATTTAAACGGGCTAGGGCAAGTAAGACGCCGACATATTCACCACAGGAACCAACGCCCCGTTCTAAAACGATATCTGGCGTGTCAATGTAAGGTTTAATACCGTAAGATAATTGATCGTAAACGTAGTTGCGGATGCTATACATTTTCCGCAGCACATTGGTTTCAGAACCAATCGCTTCTCTAGCAGCACGGCGAACTATGGTAGTATCCATTGCTAAATCGTCGTCATCCACTAGGTAACGTGTTTGCAATTCTGGAGACAGTTCGGGAACGTTTTCCACATCTCTGGGTGTGATGCGATACTTAATGCCCCGAACTTCCAAAAGTGCTTTCCAGCCAAATATATGCCGTTCTCCTGGGGTAAGAGAATCAAATTTAAATACTGCTACACGTTGCCCCTCTATCACTTCTTCGGTAAAGGGTATACCAATGGCTTCAACGTGTTTCACCTTTTGACGCTCAGTTTCCGATGGTAGGGCGATACGCCATTCCACATCAGGTAAATAAACCTCGTCTAAGGGTGCAATTTCCTCAGCATAAGACATTTCAATGAGATAGCCATTAGAGAGGGCGTAACACTTATCTGGCTGGTAATGATAATACAGGGGATGAATAAAAGTGCGATCGCGGAAGGTTAGCTCATGACTCGGATCAGCATTGGGATTATCCCGAATATAAGGCTCCTCTGAGGCGTAGGCAACGTAAATACTTTCTTGTCCTGTTTCGTCATTTTTATGGATTGCAATACCTGTGGGACATTCAAATGGTGTTAGGACACTAAATTGAAGTTCTCCCGTTGCTCTATCCATCGCGTAAACTGATTGTTCAGTGCGATCGCAAATCCATAGCATTTCCTGGGTTACAGCCAAATTCTCTATCCCAACTCCAGGAGCATAAAATCTGGTAATCTCTTTTCGCGTTTCGCGGTCAAAAACCAGAATGTAGCCCAGCCTTTGGCAACTTACATAAACTGCTGTTTCCCAAACAGCAACGCCATCAGCGGGATAAGGCAATGTTACAAAATGTTCTAGACCCAAAGCATTGAGCTTGCACAAGTAAACACTATTTTCTCGGCTCACCCACAGGGTATCTTCCCATGCAGCTAGACCAGTGACATCAGTAAATTCTTTAACTTGATGGGGATTGAGAATTTTGCTGTTGTCAGAGGTCGGATCAATCTCCAGTAGATGGCCTTTAATACTGTCAATGGCAAGTAGCCTATCTTTGATGAAAGTAATGCCACACAGGGTAGCAGCAGTAAGCGGTCGAATTGTCTTTTGCCCAAACATCTGGCTTGCGGTCGTGGGGAGTGCAAAACTTATATTAAGCATATTTCTTGAATGGTTTAGCACGCCTGGGCAATTCAAAATTCAAAATTCGTCTTGAAAAGTTTGCTAAATCGGGTAACCCTACTGGCACGCCAATTCGCTTGAGCGGGGAAATACACAAGCGAATGGCTCAACTTTCGACAAAATTAAAAATGAAGAAATGCAATCGGGCCATGCATCCTAACTATTGATTACGGGATGTAAATGAAAGCAATGGCAGCCTGAAATTAATTGTGGCATATCCTCTGTAACAAAGCTTCAAAGCTCTATTACTCATAATTATCAGTAAAATGTGTTCCGATAAACTCTTTCGTGAGAAATAATACTATCTTAAAAAAAGAATAAATTTACAAATGTTAAAAATTACATATACACTCATACAACTGGGCGATCGCCTTAATGTAACTTTAGAAGATGGAATTCCTGCCATCACTAAATTATGATCGAATTTTGTAACTATTTCCTGTGACTTACACGATGTCTGCTAATTCTCTGCCTGAAGGTGCCGCCGTTTGGCATAGTTTAGAAGTTGATAAAGCGTTAGACCTGCTCGATAGTAACGCAGACAGTGGCTTAACACCCCAAGAAATTCAACAGAGATTACAAAAATACGGCCCCAACGAACTCGAAGAAACTGCTGGCCGTAGCACTTGGGAAATTCTGCTGGATCAGTTCAAGAACATTATGTTGTTGATGCTGATTGGCGTAGCTCTGATTTCGGGGATTTTAGACTTGATAGCTTTGCAATCGGGCAGTTTGAAGCCCGGTGAAGTGCCATTTAAAGATACGATCGCTATTTTGGCAATTGTCATCCTCAATGGCATACTCGGCTACGTCCAAGAAAGCCGTGCCGAAAAAGCCTTGGCAGCCCTGAAAAAAATGACTTCTCCCTTGGTGCGAGTCATCCGCGCCGCTAAACTGGTGGAAATAGCAGCCAAGGAACTAGTCCCAGGGGATGTCATGCTGCTAGAAGCTGGGATGCAGATAGCCGCAGATGGACGCTTGATCGAACAGTCGAATTTACAAGTGCGTGAGTCGGCATTGACGGGTGAAGCCCAATCTGTGAATAAACAGGCAACCCTAAAATTGCCAGAAGAAACAGATTTAGGCGATCGCATCAATTTAGTATTTCAAGGAACCGAAGTCATCCAAGGACGGGCGAAGGTTCTAGTAACTAACACTGGCATGACAACAGAATTAGGCAAAATTGCCACGATGTTGCAGTCTGTGGAAAGTGAACCTACACCTTTACAGCAGCGGATGACTCAACTGGGCAATGTCCTAGTTACGGGTTCTTTGATTCTGGTGGCGATCGTTGTCGTCGGCGGTGTGATCCAAGCAAGAGGTTTTAGCAACATCCAAGAACTCTTGGAAGTTTCCTTGAGTATGGCGGTTGCTGTGGTGCCAGAAGGTCTACCAGCTGTAATTACCGTCACCTTGGCACTGGGAACCCAGCGAATGGTGCGCCAGAATGCCTTGATTCGCAAACTGCCAGCAGTAGAAACACTGGGTTCTGTAACCACTATCTGTTCTGATAAAACCGGCACGCTGACTCAAAATAAAATGGTGGTACAATCCGTTTCCACCAATAACAAAACTTTTCGCGTCACCGGCGAAGGTTATGCTCCCACAGGGGACTTTCAGTTAGATGGTCAAACAATTTCCCTGGAGGAGTCTCCAGAAATCACAGCGTTGTCAGTCGCCTGTGCTGTTTGTAATGATTCGGTCTTACAAAAAGAACAAGGTGAATGGGCAATTTTGGGAGATCCTACAGAAGGGGCGTTAGTCACTCTGGCGGGGAAAGCCGGAATCGAAAAAGACCAGTGGAACAATAAGTTACCTCGTGTAGTGGAGTTCCCCTTCTCTTCAGAACGGAAGCGGATGAGCGTGGTTTCTCAGGTGGAGGGAGTCGCCACAGGTGACGCGTCTTCGAGAGGCGTTGACCCAGCGATCGCTAATTTTCTCCAATCTGAACCTTACTTAATGTTTACCAAAGGTTCTCCAGAGTTAACTTTGGCACGTTCGGCTCAAATTCATTTGGGTAATCATTCAGCCCCCTTAACCGAAGAACAACGCCAGAAAATTTTGGCAGAAAATGACCAAATGGCCAGTAAAGGTTTACGGGTGCTAGGTTTTGCCTACAAACCCCTCGCGGACATCCCACCGGAAGGTTCAGACGAAACATCTGAGCAAGACTTAGTGTGGCTGGGATTGGTGGGAATGCTAGATGCGCCACGCCCAGAAGTGAGGGCAGCTGTCCAAGAGTGCCGAGAAGCAGGTATTCGCCCAGTGATGATTACTGGCGACCACCAATTAACAGCACGAGCGATCGCTACTGATTTGGGAATTGCCCAAGAAGGCGATCGCCTGCTCACTGGTCAAGAGTTGCAGCGGATGACTGACCAAGAATTAGAGCAAAACGTTGACCTGGTAAGCATCTATGCCAGGGTTTCTCCAGAACACAAACTGCGAATTGTCCAAGCACTGCAACGCCGAGGCAGATTTGTAGCGATGACAGGCGATGGTGTTAACGATGCCCCAGCCCTCAAACAAGCTGATATCGGTATTGCGATGGGCATTACTGGCACTGATGTCAGTAAAGAAGCCAGTGACATGGTGTTACTTGATGACAACTTCGCCACCATTGTCACCGCCACCAAAGAAGGCAGAGTTGTTTACACCAACATCCGCCGCTTTATTAAATACATCCTGGGCAGTAACATTGGTGAAGTTCTGACAATTGCAGCTGCACCTCTAATTGGTTTGGGAGGCGTTCCCCTTACCCCCTTACAAATTCTGTGGATGAACTTGGTGACAGACGGTTTACCAGCTTTGGCATTAGCTGTGGAACCTCCAGAACCGGATGTAATGCAACGTCCGCCTTTTAGTCCCCGCGAAAGTATTTTTGCCAGGGGATTAGGTTCTTATATGATTCGCATTGGGATAATTTTTGCCATTATCACCATTGCCTTAATGTGGTGGGCTTATCAACATACCCATGCTGCCGGGTATCAGGGCAATCCTGATGCTTGGAAAACAATGGTATTTACCACCTTGTGTATTGCCCAAATGGGTCATGCGATCGCCATTCGCTCTAACAACCGACTGACTATCGAGATGAATCCCTTCTCCAATATCTTTGTATTAGCGGCTGTTGTCGTCACCACGATTTTGCAGTTGATGCTAGTTTACGTCCCACCCCTGCGAGATTTCTTTGGTACTCACTACCTGACTCTAGAGGAATTGGGAGTTTGTATTGGCTTCAGTGCCTTAATGTTTGTGTGGATTGAAGCAGAGAAGATATTTTTGCGAATTATGGGCAAGAAGGCTGTGTAAATTGGGCATAGGGCATGGAGAAGAGAGGGGAGACAAGGGAGAGACTTGTTCAATAATTCCCCTCATCCCCCAGTCCCCATTACCCAGTACCCAGTCCCCAGTCCCCAATCCCTACCATGTACCTCAAAACTCTAAACCTCCGACAATTTCGCAATTATCAAGACCAGCAGGTTGAGTTTACTGCTGCCAAAACAATTTTGGTAGGTAATAATGCTCAGGGAAAGTCGAATTTGTTGGAGGCTGTAGAGTTGTTGGCGACATTGCGATCGCACCGAATGACCCGCGATCGCGATTTGGTTCAAGAAGGAGAAGCCATAGCCCAAATTAATGCCACCCTTGAGCGACAAACAGGCGTTAGTGACCTTACTTTAACTCTCCGGCGCAATGGTCGCCGTAGCGTTGCTATCAATGGCGAGTCTATCCGCCGTCAAATGGATTTTCTCGGCGTTCTCAATGCAGTCCAATTTTCCAGCTTAGATTTAGACCTAGTACGCAGCGGCCCGGAAGGTCGCCGCAACTGGTTAGATACACTCTTAATTCAACTCGAACCAGTTTATGCTCACATTTTGCAGCAGTATAACCATGTGTTACGCCAGCGCAATGCCTTTTTAAAACGCCATGTAGAAACCTTGGATGCAACATCTCTACACTCAGAATTAGCGGTGTGGGATGCACAGTTAGCGACCACAGGAACCAGGGTAATTAGAAGACGCGATCGCGCCATCCAAAGATTAGCTCCTATTGCAAGTGCTTGGCACGCCAGTATTAGCGGCAGTACAGAAGTTCTGCAAATTAATTACGTGCCAAATATTCCTTTAGAGGATAACCGTCTAGAGGAAGTGCAACAAGCTTTTTTAGCAAAAATTCAGCAGCGAGCGATCGCTGAAATGCACCAAGGCACTACCCTTGTTGGCCCCCATCGCGACGAAATAGAATTAACTATTAATCAGACACCTGCTCGTCAATACGGTTCTCAAGGTCAACAACGAACGCTAGTTCTAGCCTTAAAATTAGCCGAATTACAATTAATTGAAGAAGTCGTCAAAGAGCCACCGTTGCTATTGCTTGATGATGTTCTTGCCGAACTCGATTTATCTCGTCAAAATCAATTGCTTGATGCCATTCAAGATCGTTTTCAAACCCTAATTACTACCACTCACTTGGGTTCTTTTGATTCACAATGGTTGAAGTCCTCACAAATTCTTTTTGTGAAAGCAGGAGAAATAATCCCACAGTAATGTATAAATTATTCTAACCTTTTAAAAACGTTGAGAACTACAAAAGTCAGCAGAGAAGCGATTAATCCTAACTGCCATAAACCGCAGCCAGCAGCAATTCCCAATGCAGCCGAAACCCAAATCGCCGCTGCTGATGTAAGTCCGTGAATTTCAAGTCGCTGTGATTCTTGGGAAGATTGGCGGACAATTTCTCCAGCACCGAGAAATCCTATACCAGTTGCAATCCCCTGAATCACCCGGCTAACTGCATCCTTTTCAATCACCCGACTAACTTCATCAGGATTGGTTTGTAGTCCTCCTGTTTGCATAATTGTCAAAATAAAAATGGCTGAACCAAAACTCACCAGCATGTGAGTTCTTAAACCGGCTGGTTTGCGTCTAATTTCGCGGTCTAAGCCGATTATTGCTCCAACAAGCAATGCAATGCATAGCCGGAAGCTTATATTCAGCCAATCATCAGTTGCAAGGTAGTAAGTGTTTGACAATGCGTAGTCTGGTATAGAGTATTCTATATACTAGGTTAACTGGTAATATTTTTATTAATGGAGTTTAATCCAATGGGTTTAGTACGATAGCCTATCTCGTACTTGGATTCTATCGACTTAGTAATGCTTTTTAAGCCACTAAATTAATATCTTCCATTATTAGGATTATTTTTCAGTAATATATTCTTTCTGTCAATAAATTGAGGTTTGCATTGCGAAATTATGGCAGTGATCATAATGTAGGCAAACTATATGAATCTTAAGTTTATTAAATAGTTTTTGGGCTATTTTAAATAACTCATGCTATAAAATTTTACCTTAAATTGCTAGATTTAACCCATACACCTAATAATTAAATATGATACGGCCATGTAGAATCTCATAAAAGCTGACTTTTCACGTTATGTGGAGAAGTCCACGAAAAACCTAACTCCCTAACCCCCTTCCCGATGCGGGAAGGGGAAATTCAAAGTCTCTCTCCTTTTAGGAGAGAGATTTAGAGAGAGGTTTTCCAGATGCCGTGAAAAGTCAGCATAAAAGAACTAAACCCCTACTTTTAGGGAAAGGAGGCAAAATGAAGGCAAAAATTTGATTTTCAAAGGAGTTGAATTACAGTAATACATCGTGTAACGAGCAATTAGCCACTAACAAGGTCGGTAAATTCAACGTAAATGCTGGAAACTATTCCTATTGAGGAGTGCTGATTCAGTAGTCAGTGGATTGACGGCTGATAATGTACCAGGAGGGAATAGCTATGGCTACAAATAGACAACTGACAACTAACAAATTGAGTGGATAAACTCTACTGGCTAGACCAAATTAAACTACAAGACCGCGCCAAGGTAGGTGACAAAGCGTTTTACTTGAGCAAAATTATCCAGCGTGGCTATCCGGTAGTGCCTGGTTTTGTGGTTTCAGCGGAAAATTTACGACAATTTCTTGAAAATCTCAATAGTTCAGAGTCATTAGTGGCTGACTTACCCCATTCTTCATTACACCTGGATGTCACTAATTGGCGTCAACTTCAGCAGGTGGCTAGTCGCTTGCGCCAAGAAATTCTCACTGCGACTGTGCCACAGGAGTGGGTGAGTACAATTTTCCAAGCAGCTAGAGAATGGCAAACTGGCTGTTTGATTCTTCGACCGACTTTAGCAGTATCAACTGCTAACCCAGGCATGAAAAATATATCTGGGTTGCTGGAGTCGGTATTTTGCGAGTGCGAACCCGAAGCGATCGCTTTTGCCCTAAAGCGCACCTGGAGCCAGATATTTCGAGCGAGAAGTTTATTATATTGGCAGCATTCAGGAATTAATCTGCAACAAATTAATCTCGCCGTTTTGGTGCAACCTGTTGAGAATGCGATCGCCAGTGGCTCGCTCACAGCCAACCCTTCTGGGTGGGAAATTGAGGCTACTTGGGGATTAGGAATTGCGATCGCTCTTGGTGAAGTCCAACCAGATATCTACTATATTCAACAAGAAACTGGGGTTGTGCTTGAGCAACAACTGGGCAATAAAATGCTGGCTTATGGTGTTGATGATGCAACGCCTAGAGCTTTTTCGCAACCCGTGCCGAACTCAGTGCTAACAACAGAACACACTTGTCTGAGTACCTATCTACTTCAGGAAGTGCAACAAAAACAGTACTCTTTACAAGAACAATACTTACAACAAATAATTGCTCTAGGAACTCAACTGGTGAGTGAACTGGGTAAAACCTTCACCATTAAATGGACTATTGCTGGGCACAATACATCTGGCAAACTCTACATCACACAAGTTAGTCCTCCTCAATCTGTAATTCCCCACTTACACTTCATTCGGGGACTAGGAGCAGCCGGAGGACGTGTTGTGGCAACTGCCCTGGTAATTATTAATCCGCAACAGAAACCCGAACAATTACCCAAGGGAGTGATTTTAGTAGTACCAACAATTACACCTGATTGGTTGCCATTACTGCAACAAGTTGCTGGTATTATCACAGAACAAGGGGGATTAACCAGCCATGCGGCAATTCTGGCGAGAGAATTAGGTATCACAGCAGTAGTAAACGCCACATCTGCGACCACTTTAATTCAAAATGGCGAACGACTGCTGCTTGATGGCGACAGAGGAGAAGTTTATCGGATCAAAGGAGATTCAAAGGAGGAGATGGAGAAAGGAAGAGAAGAAAATCTTCTTTCCCCTCATCACCCCAAGCCAAAAGCCCCCCATCCTGCTGTTACGTTTCATCGACCTATGATTGCTACCCAACTGCTGGTTAATTTAAGTCAGTCCACTTTAGTAGAACAAGTGCAAAGCTTGCCTGTGGATGGGGTCGGATTGTTGCGCTCAGAATTGATGGTACTAAATATATTGAACGGGCAACATCCTAATAGTTGGATTTTAAGCGGGCGTCAGGCAGAATTATTAGAGCTATGGTCTGAGCAGATTATGCAGTTTGCCCGTGCCTTTGCACCAAGACCAGTTTTTTATCGTTCTTTAGATTGGCGATCGCAGGATTTACCATCATTGAGTGATAATTTAGAATCCTCTCCCCAGTCGATGTTAGGTGAACGCGGGACTTTTAGCTATTTACGAAATCCCGCAGTATTTGAGTTGGAACTGCAAGCTTTGGCGAGTGTACAGCAAGCTGGCTACAGCAATGTCAACTTACTATTGCCCTTTGTGCGGACTGTCGAAGAATTTGTCTTTTGTCGTCGTAAAGTTGAGCAAGCTCTTTTAACCGAGGTGGCGCAATTTCAATTGTGGATGATGGCAGAAGTGCCAAGCGTCCTATTTTTATTGCCAGAATATGTCAAAGCAGGTGCAGCCGGAATTTCTATTGGTACAAATGACCTGACTCAATTATTGCTCGGAGTGGATCGAGAACAAGGACAGCTAGCAAAAGTATTTAACGAACGTCATCCAGCAGTGATGAGTGCGATCGCTCAATTGATCCAAATGGCTAAAAATGCCGGCATACCTTGTTCAATCTGCGGTCAAGCACCAGCCCTCTATCCAGAAATCATCGATAAGTTAGTGGAATGGGGTATTACTTCCATTTCCGTGGAACCGGAAGCAGTGGAGCGAACATATCAAGCGATCGCTCGTGCCGAACAACGTCTAATTTTAGCAGCCGCACGACGAAAACTGCATTAGTTAAGAGTGATTCAATTTTAGATTTTAGATTGAAGGAAAAATCTAAAATTAGCAGAGTTATATAAAAATTTAAAATGTTTTTAATTATAACACCAATTAAAAAAAGAATCCAACAAATAAACCATTTGTAGAGACGCGATTCATCGCGTCTTTCTGATATATGAAGTTGGTAATTTTCTGCTAAATTTTTGAGTTCATCAATCATCAACAGATAATAAAATGTGAGATTTTGATGAAAAACCGTAAGAATTCAGCACCCAGAAGTCAGAATTTCAAAGGAATGCAGCATGGTTAGTACATTTATGTATCAAATTTTCTCCTAATTATTTAATTATTCTGACTCCTGAATTCTTACGAAAAACCTTCACTCATCCAGCATTTGGGGTGTTAGTATCGGCTGATTGTGTCTTAATAGGATATGCATTTTTTGGTTGCCTGACTAAACCCAAAGTCACTCGTTTCATAATCCAGTACAGCCCGACCAATATCACAAAACTGATCGCAATAATCACTAATGGCTGTTTACCAAGAAGTTCTTCAACACCTTTGGTTAGTATGGCATCGGGTTGAGTAATCAAATCCCAACTGTTGAAACGCAAAAATCTTCCCCAATAGACGCCAATCGCACAGAGAAAATGAGTAATCAACTCAACGCGCCAAATCCACTGGCTTTTACCGATGCGATGTAAGTAGTGACCCCAATTAATTAACGATATTACATAAGCTTCAAATCCACCGAGAATTACTAGCAAATATACAGGAATGAGGACTAAAGTAATCATCCAAACCGATTGAATCGTGCGGATATCATCTATCAAATGAATTACATCGGTCAACAAATATGGTGCATTTGGTAAGAAAGCATAGAAAACTAAGAATCCTAGCCACCAAAGCCAAGTGCCACCGCGTCTCATGCGAAATAGCCACACACTCAAAGCCAAAGGTATAAAAGCCAGAAATAAATTCCAAGTCATCCATCTCATATTAATTTGCAAGACCTGCACAACTCTGGCTATCAATTCTTCTTTCATAGGTGCTTACTCGGAAGATATTTGATTGATGTATATTCACTCTTGTGATTGATTAATAAATTTTTTTCAGTCCCCCAAGAAAATTAATTTTCTCCAACATCAGACAATATTGTTGTGTCAGTTAAAAGTAAATACACACTGAATTATGTCCAAAGTTTAGAGTTTTTGTATGTTTCATGCTGGGAGATAAAATTTGTCAATCAATCGGCTTAAGTCACTAGTATAGCCAGAAAATCATCAGGGTAAAATCTACCACCGAAAGGAAGTCTGAGCAGCAAAAACGCCGCGAATACCTTCTGGTGGACTCTTTTAATTGCAATGTTGCTCCTGTCCTGGCTATTATATTGATTTCATTTTGCCTTGCTAGAGTTCCAGAAGTACCCAAAGTTTTTGTCTAAGTCAGCTTTTGCTTAGGGGCGGGCGAGACGCCACTGGTGTCAACTTAAGCCAAAAATAGCGTACTGATTGGGTGTTGTTCACCCGCCAGGGATTGTAAATCCCTGACTAATTGCTCAAGTCTACTGAAGTAGACTGAAAATTTTTGCGCTATAAAGTCCTCTTCAGAGGACTTTAGCTATGAGACAGGGATTTACAATCCCTGGCGGACGTGCGGTTTTGCGTTAAGTTGACACCAATGGCTTTTCGACCCACCCGGTTGGATATTTTTATGTGAAAGTCCTTAACTAACGCCATGTGCGACTTTATCTCAAACCTAACCCCCAACCCCTTCCCTACTAGCGTTGGGGAGCAAAAATCAAAGCCTCTCTCCTTTTAGGAGAGAGGTTTGGAGAGAGGTCAGAATATTAACTTGCACATCGCGTTTAACTAACGCAGTAGCACTCGACTACGGGGGCCGATCGCTTGTTTGGGTGAAGTGGATATTGCACAACTCTTGGCAGAATCCTGTGAACAAGCAGCTTGAGCTAGGGTTGCAGGGTTGACTTCCAGGGAATTACCACTACTGAATTCTATATTAGGTGTAGTAGAGAGTGATGGAGAATTAGATCCAGATGTGTAGGTTGTAGGTGTCGAGGAAGCGCCACCATCAACTATTGGTGTAACAGTGAATGTGTTACCACCACTAACCACAGGTGTAGGTGCGATCGCACTACCACCACTAACCACAGGCGCAGGAGCGATCGCACTATCACTATTAACTACAGGCGTAGGAGTGGGTGTGCTACCACCATCAATTACTAGTGGGGGAATGGGTATACTACCACCGCTAATTACTGGCAGGGGAGTGGGTGTGTTACCACCACTAACTACGGGCGGGGGAGTGGGTGTGCTACCACCGTCAACTACGGGCGCGGGAGTTATGAGAGTTGCAGTTGCAGGTACTTTGATTATTATTCTCGCTAGGGGTGAGTTAGTCATTTCCAAAGATGTCACCTTTGGGGAACCTGGGAGATCGGACTTGAAATCAAAGACTGTGGGGGTTGCACTACCATTGCGATCGCTATATCGCACTCCATATCCACTCACTTCAAAAGTGCCCTGATACTGATTTCCAGTCTTGGGATCGGTGACAATTCCAGTGTATAAGGCTTTTGTGAGATTAAATTCATCCTGAACTACTCCTTGAAATGTAGTTCCTGCCAATCTTCCCTGGTATTTATAGGGTGTCAATTCACCCTCAGAGAGAATCGGCGAAGTCAGAACGCCGTTGAATGAGACAATCGGAATGCCTTTAAAGTCAACAAAATAATGCAGACTTCCATCATTACGTGTTCTTACTTGTACATAATCTGACTTGTATACAGGAACGTAATTAGGATTATTATTAGTTCCTAAGTTCCGCGAGTAAGTTCCTGTGTTGTCTGTATCAATACGAGTAGTGCTTTGATTGAAATTGGGATTAATGCTCGGAAGTTGAATAGTGCCTGATAATGTCCCAGTGCTTTGGATTGTAATTTGAGCAAAAGCACTTGTTCCACCTAGACCGATGAAAACTGCGGCTAAACTGCTGCTGCTAACAACTGCACAACCCAATTTAGTGAATGAATCTAATTTCATGAAAAATTTGCTCCTTTAATCACCTATGAAAAAAATACGCATAGGTTTAAGCACGATTTTTCCTTGCTATCACTGGATAATGAAAGCATATAATACTGAATCAACCAGTATCTAAACAGCGTATTTGATTACATTTACATCAGTACAAAATTAAAACCGGAAAGTAGCTCTTAATGTCCCAACGACTAATGCATCGTTAGCAGAATTGTGATCGGGATTGAAAATGACGAATAAGCCAGGAGTCAGGGCGATATTGTCGCTCAGTTGGGCGCGGTAAAAAACTTCTACGTGAACTGATGTGTCACTACGTCCGCCTGCTGTCCCCCCATCAGAAAAGTTGGGAAAATTTAAGCCTTCGGGTAAAGTACTAGAAGTAATTTTGGGCGGTTGTCCGACGAGAACTCCCCCTAAATTCCCAGAACGCAGCAAGTTGGGAAAAGCCGCGAACACCATCCAGTTGGTAGTTTCCACACTTCCAGAAAGGTTAACTGGTTTGGAGGAAGTAAAGCCACCCCAACCGCCCAACTGCAAGTTAGGGTTAATTCGCCAAGCAACGGTAGCACCAATTGCGTGGGTATCGAAAGCTGTAGGATCTGCAAAAGGCGAAATTAGTTGAGAATCGCCGATACCACTTCCTAGTAAGCCATCTGGGGAGTGGGAATAAAGATAATGTACGCCGACATCGATGTTATTAGTAGGTGCTAAACTTAACTGAGCGCCAGCAGTAAATCTGCCGCCAAATAGTCCACCTTGGTTGATGTTGCCAGGAAAACTGGGGATTTCTGAACTATAAACGCCTTGTAAACTGATGCGATCGCTAATTTGCCAATCAAAGCCGATACCACCAGTGCCGTTACCAATACTTAAAATCGGGTTCCGCTGACCAAATAGAGAAATTGCACCGTCGCTAGAACCTTCTAAAGGGCTAATACCGCGAAAGGTGTTGATGGGGTTGACTCCCGCCGTACCTACGACGATTCCCAAGTTATCCGAGGCCAGAAATCGATAAGATAAGTCACTAACAACTAGATTGTTGTCTGTATTTGACTCGAAACCTAAGCGTCCCATATTGGTGGATAGCAAAGATGCAGTAGAACCTAAATTCCCCGCAGATAGACCTGTTAACAGCAAATCTCGCCCTGTAAACGACGTTGCTAAGGTTAGTTGGGCGCTACTTGTGAAAGTTAGATTGGTTTTTCCCTGGCGTTCAGGGACTCCATCTCTCGGAAACAAATCTACATCGGGGCTATTGGTTCCCTGAACACTAAAAATGGCTTGACCAAATAATCTGGTAGTTGTGGAAAATTGATTACTTTGTAATTCACTAGTCCGGTTTTCTACAGTTTCGATACGCTGCTGTAATTGTTGTAACTCTGCTTTAAATTCGTCTTGCAACCTTTGCAGCAAGATTAAATCTTCATTATTAACAGTAGTATTAACTTGATTGTTAGCGATAGCTTCGTTAATCTTTTCCAAACAAGCATTTAAACCAGCCGCAAATTCATAACGGCTAATGGTACGATTCCCCAGATAAGTACCATCAGTATATCCCGCAATGCAGCCATAGCGTTCTACCAAAGACTGCAAAGCATCAAAAGCCCAATCAGATGGTTGCACATCTTCAAGTTGCGACACTGAGGTGACTTGAGACATTGGGTTGTCTGAGTCTGGGGGATGGGGAGATAGAGAGAATTCTTCTATGTTCTTCTGGTTCTGTGCAATTTCTGTTACAGGTTGAGTATTTTTTAATTCAGGTAAGTTAGAAGAACTGATAAATTGAATTTTCTCTCTGCTTTTTTTAAGTATATTTTCGTACTTATTATTTATAGCTGATGAAGTGGTTATATCTGGCTGCACAAATTCAGGCGGTGTAATTTCAGCAGGTGAGACAACTTGAGGTAAATTTTCCTCTGTTGACTCCTGCACTGGATTGTCTGAAGTAATTACAGGCTGTTCTGGTAAATTGAGGGCAGAGATTGGCGCTGTTACTAGCACACTCGCCATCAGTAGACTAATATCACTCATGGTATTTCATTTGACTTGCACCACTATTTCTTTTGACGGAGAAACTTGGTGTATATCAGGAAGATTTACAAAAAAAGGAGTGATAAAAATTACCAAAAATTAGCGAGGAGTTTCAGGTTTCATAAGGCAGTCCCGATGAAAAAATTTCACAGCCAAGTATGAAAGAGGGATTAAGCCCGAATTTCTCACTCATAGGGTGAAGAGTGTGGGGGGTGTGGGAAGGGTGGGGACTGAGATTGTAAGTTATACATTTACATTTTTCAGAAATTGAAGAAGAATTCTGACTCCTGACTCCTGAATTCTGTTTGATAAATATTTCTTTGGGTAGTAGAGTTATCGGCTGAAAAAGCAAGATGGTTAACGCAGGAGGGTAGGTAGAATGCGTCAACTCATTATTCAAGTGCCACGGGGAAACGGAAAAGCTGTTATCGATATTGCCAAATCTCATCACGGCACAAATCTGGCTCGATTAGAAGGAAATGCAGAAGAACCGATTGATGTGGTGGGTGACACCTCTAGTTGATGTCAACGTGCTATAGGAATCCGCTTTAACGTTAGCAAAGATTAATTGGTGAATAAACTATATGAATGCAGAAATATCCACAGCTTGGGACAAGGTTCAAAGCATGATTAATGGGTTCATAGCTTTAGTACCGAACATTGTCTTAGGGTTAATTGTCTTCATTTTATTTTTATTTATTGCTAGCAGAATTAAGGCACTGGTTAAGCGTTTAACTCGCAATCGGCGCTCCGCGCGAAATTTGGGACTAGTACTAGGAAGATTAGCGCAAGGGCTAACAATTTTGATTGGCTTGTTTATCGCCCTTTCCATTGTAATTCCTACATTTAGAGCCGGTGATTTAGTGCAACTTTTGGGAATTAGCGGTGTTGCAATTGGTTTTGCTTTCCGCGATATTCTACAAAACTTCTTAGCTGGGATTTTAATTCTGCTGACTGAACCTTTTCAAATTGATGACCAAATTGTTTTTAAAGGCTTTGAGGGAACTGTTGAAAATATCGAGACACGCGCAACAACAATCAGAACTTATGACGGTCGGCGAATTGTGATTCCTAACTCGGAATTATTTATCAATTCTGTCACAGTGAATACTGCCTTTGACAATCGCCGATTAGAGTACGATGTCGGCATTGGCTACAACGATGACACTGATCTAGCCAAGCAGTTGATGTTAGAAGCAATGTATAGCGTAGACGAGGTTTTAAGAGAACCGGCTCCTGATGTGCTGGTAATGGAACTTGCCGAAAGCACTGTCAACATCCGTGTGCGTTGGTGGATTAATCCACCGCGAAGGATAGACTCTCTCCAATCACGGGACAAAGTACTGTCTGCAATCAAGAAAAAATTAGTCGCCAATGGCATTGATTTGCCCTTTCCAACTCAACAAATTCTATTTCATGACCAAACCGAAGAGACAGATGGAAACCGCTCCCGTCAGCGTGAAGGTTGGCCATCTGGTAAAGGTGAAGTACCAAAACCCCGCCGAATTAGCGATTCACTCAGGTTACTTGCTCAAGAGCGTTTCTCGCAAGATGGCAACAATAAGGTAGATTCTAAAATTAACGAAAAATGAGAAACGTCAAGTTAAGCAAACTTTGGGATCAGATCCACTCAAGTTACTGGTTTATACCATCTGTCATGGCGGTAGCATCTCTTGCTCTAGCTTTCATCATGCTAAGTCTTGACCGCACAGACAAGGTAGAAATTGATTATTGGTGGATATATACTGGTGGAGCAGATGGGGCGCGATCGCTACTCGGAACTGTTGCAGGTTCGATGATCAGCGTTGCTGCTACAGCTTTTTCAATTACAATCGTGGCGCTTCAGCTTGCTGCTTCTAACTTTGGCCCCCGCCTACTGCGTAATTTTATGCAGGATACAGGTAATCAGGTTGTACTTGGTACATTCATTGCGACGTTCATCTACTGCTTACTCGTACTGCGGACAATTCATGGAGAAGGAGATGGATATGAAGAGTTTGTGCCACAACTTTCGGTTACAATCGGCACTTTACTGGCAATTATTAGTATTGGTGTATTGATTTATTTTATTCATCATGCTTCAACAATAATTCAGGCATCTTATGTAATCCAAAATGTTAGTGAAGATTTACATTCAGCAATTGAGCGGCTATTTCCAGAAAAAATTGGGTGTGGTGAATCAGAAGATAGCCTTGGAGTTGAAGAAATTCCAATGTCTTTTGAGGAAGAAGCTTTACCAATTCGAGTTAATGGCACTGGTTATTTACAAGCGATCGATCATGAAGAATTGATAGACATTGCTTGTAAACATAATTTGCTAGTACGTCTTCAGACTCGACCGGGAAAATTTTTGGTTCAAGGTGGCGATTTAGTCTTAATTTTCCCTGGTGAAAAAGTAAATAAAAAACTTACCAAACAAATCAATGATGCCTTTATTTTAGGTAAAGAACGTACAGAGCAACAAGATGTAGAGTTTCCAATTGATCAACTAGTAGAAATTGCTCTGCGTGCCATTTCTCCTGGAATAAATGATCCATTTACTGCTATTCGCTGTATTGACCGAATTAGCGCTGGATTGTGTCACTTAGTTCAAAGAAATTTACCTTCACCCTACCGCTACGATAACAATAAAATATTACGCATAATTGCCGAAGGAGTAGATTTTCAAGGATTGGTTGACCGTGCTTTTAACCAAATTCGGCAGTATGGAAAGTCGGATGCAGGAGTAACTATTAGGTTGTTAGAAGCTATAGCTACTATTGCCAGCTACACAAACAATAGTAAATACGGTCAAATCCTACGATATCATGCTGAGAAGATTTTGCAGGATAGTCATGAGGAGCTATCACAAGAGCAAGACCGCAAAGACGCACAAGAGCGTTATTCTGTCGTCATTAAAACTTTAGATTGCAAAGGTGCTATTAAAAATTGGGATTAATCAAAAAAAAATAATTAGTTTGGATGTCACAATAGGTTTGCTTACACAATTATCAGCAGCGATCGTAAATATCTGCTTCTAAATTATCAACCAAAAATAGCACTGCTAGAAATTGCCCTTGTGATCCCAATTCCCGAAAATCCTGATACATATAGATTTATCGTAGGGGAGCATCCACTTTTGGAAGAAAGCCCAAGTAGAGCAATGCTCCTCATATACCCCAAGTTAGATTATTCTGGCTCGCTACAATACTTATTCATCTGATTGACTAACGTATCTGACTGCTTACCAACAGTTGTAGCTGCTGTTGTCAGTGTTGAATCAATTTCGGCTCTAGCCTTTTGAATTTTTTCTCTACCAGATGCCGAGGCTTGTGCTGTCTTGGTTGCACCCAGGGCCTTACCAGCTTTAGCGATCGCTTGACTGAGATTTTGAAAAATTTTGACAAAACCACTTTGAAATTCTTTCAGCTTGGGGTCTGTTAAATTCAGTTCCCCAATAGATTTAGTCACAAATTCTAAATCTTTAGATAGCTGTATGCTAGTTATGACTTGCGTTCCTTTATTTTGATCAATCAGAGAAGTGCCGGCATTTACAACTCGAATTAGTCGCTGGCATTGAGAGACTTTATCTTCACTGCAACTAGTAATTAACAAAGCGATGCTCAGACTAACAGGAGCAAGAACACTATATTTATGTAAAACAGACATTAACACCCCAACAGCAATAAGACCGAGAATATAGTATCCAATATTACTAATAAATAAGGTATTTGGGCATTGGGCATTGGGCATTGAGCATTAATTAATAATTTTTCTTCCTCTGCTTCCCCTGCCTCTCCTTGTCCCCATGCCCCATACCCAAATCACCAATCTATCGGCAAACCCAACTGGTCTAAAGTAGTACCATCTTGCAAAAGTGGCTGAATATCACTGTCTATTTGAATGCGACCACCAGCCAGCACTAAAGCGCGTTGAGTAACTCTGCCTAACCAATGTAGGTCATGGGAGGCAATTAATATCACCTGCACGGGTAACTTTAACAACACTTGGGCCAAATGACGCCGCCACGCTGGATCAAGACCGCTGGTTGGCTCATCCAAAATTAGAATTGTCGGTTCTAGGGCTAAAATTGAGGCTAGAGCGGCTAGGCGTCTTTGTCCACCAGAGAGTTCGTGGGCGGAACGATTGGCGTAGGCTTCTAGACCAAAATCAGCTAATAATTGTCGGGCGCGATCGCTTGCCTCTGCTGGTGACACACCATAGTTACGTGGCCCAAAGGTAACATCTTCTAAGATGGTCGGCATAAATAATTGGTCGTTGGCATCTTGGAAGCTAAAGCCGATTTGACGACGCACTTGGGATAAAGTTTGCGGTTCTACAGGGATGCCATTAATTATAATTTTCCCAGATTGCGGTTGTTTTAAGCCGATCAGGTTCTCTAGCAAGGTACTTTTTCCGGAACCTGTTGCTCCCATCAACGCCACGCGATCGCCTTTATTCAAGGTAAAAGATATTTCTTGTAATACCGGCTCCTGGCGAGAATATGCATACACCAGGTTCTCAACCTCGACTACGGCTGTGTGGGGGTTACTGGTTGATGTTTGGGGATTAGAAGTTAATGATTTCAAAATTTACAAACTCAATATTACTGCGTAAAGAGGTTGGGAGTGGGGAGTGGGTTAAATTTTGTAAGAACTTAGGGTAACAACAGCAGCGATCGCCCAAGCTACTAATAGGGCAAAACGTTCTTTTGGTCTGAGGGTAGAATCTATGGGCAATTGTCCGTTGTAACCACGAGCTACCATTGCCGCGTAGACTCGCTCTGCTCTATCTAGACTACGAAGATACAAGGCTCCAATCATAGCAGCACTGGCATAGCGCAGCCATCCTGTTGTTCCAGTCAAACCACGTAATTGGGCGCTGCGCCGCATTCGGATTACTTCTGAGAGCAAAATTTCCATGTATTGCCCAGCTAACAACAAGTTTTCCTTTAAAGGTGCTGGTACTGGTAAGGTTTTGAGGGCAATGCCAAAACTGTGGGGCGGTAAGGTTAGCAAAAAACTATTCATGGTAACCAGACAAACCAGCGAACGAACCAGCAAAAAAGTGGCTCGTTCCCATCCTTGGGGCAATGCCAGCAATGACAAAAAAATCAATTCTGTGCCGAGTAATCCTCCCAATTGGCGAATTGGTACGCGCAAGAAGCAAGCCCATAAAATTGCGATCGCGCCATATACACTTAGTCCATACCAGGCAGAATGCTTTAATAAAGCGGCCCCCACCACAATCACTAGAGACAGTTGCAAGCGTAGCGGTAAGGAAAGTTTAAGCATTCTTCGGTTTCACTACCTTGGCAATTGCAAAGGCAACAGCAAAGCAAACCGCAGCTCCCACCAGTCCGGCGATACTAGTGCCAATTGCCCCTAGACCCTCAATCCCATAGTCAGCTAAGGGGGTCGGCACAATTATCCGCACTTTCTCGGCTAAGTCAATAAAGCCCGTATTTTCGGCAACTTTCTCCAAACCATCAGGCCATGCTGAGGCAAATAGTGAGAGTACTCCCGCAATTAAGAAAATGGTGACAATAGGCACTGACCAGCCACGAAACTCCTGCTGTTCCCCTGGTAATAAATCTGGTCGAGCGGTGGCCAGATAAGTCAGCACACCCCCGGTAATCAGCCCTTCGCCAATACCGATCAAAATATGCACACCAGTCATGGCTGGTAAAATTATGGCTACGGGTGCAGTCCCTGAGAGGGCTAACTCAATAGCACAAGCTATAGCAGCTACCACTACACTTACACCCGCTGCTATACCAGCAGCCAACGGTAAGCGCCCTTTAGATCCGCCAAACAACCGTTGTAAGGTTTCGGTTAAAACCCAGCCTACCCAAACACCAATCACTCCCATATTCAAAATATTTGCTCCCAAGGCAGTAATACCACCATCAGCAAATAACACAGCTTGAATAATTAAAACTGTGGCGATACACAACGTTCCTGCCCAAGGACTGCCCAAAACGATCGCAGCTAAGGTTCCCCCCAACAAGTGACCACTAGTACCTCCTGCTACCGGAAAATTGATCATCTGGGCGGCAAAAATGAAGGCGGTGGTTAGTCCCAATATGGGCGCACGACGAATACCAAAAGCTTCTTGCGATCGCCCAAAGGCAATAAACAGTGCTGCCACACTCGCTAAACTAGTAGCCCCTGCCACTGGAACAGAAACAAATCCATCAGGAATATGCATGATCTACCCTGTATTCTTAAGATGTTCACGTACTCAAAACAAGCAATAAAACTACGCCATCGACGCCTTCAATTTAATAACAAACAAAATTTTTCTCTTTTTTGCAATGCCCTATTGGGGGATTTTATAGTGTTACTTTTGACATATTTACAATCCGATATCTACTCAATAGTATACTTATTTATTAAGCAGTTAAGTTTTATTAAGTTTATTTTTTATATCACTAAACCTTGACTGTTCATTGGTTAAACAGGATTTTGGTGCACACCCCATCTCTTGCGATGACCTGAACTTGCTTTTATGGTGGGCGGTAAAACTTTGTCTTTCATCGGACTAATTCCAACCACGTAAATAGTAGGCGTGGTTTATCTTGCACTCATGACTCTCACTTTGCGATTTGATTTTTGTCTGTATTGTGATATTTGGTTAACTCAATACTGATTCCATCAACAAGTAGATTTTTACGCTTACAACAAGCTTATATAATCGGCATTGGCGCTTTCTTTCTATCTTTTGATAACTGTGATCAAAAAAAATATCTCCTAACGAAATTCTTTATTGATAAAATTATTAATAATGATGTACAAGTATATTACCAAATCTTAGGATACTTCATACTCCTTCAAGATTACCCCTAGTACCGCAAGGCTGAATTAAAAATTAAAAATTAAAAATGAATACAGCATAAGGGTTTCGTTGATTTGGAATTATTGGTTTATTTTCGCCGTGTTGTACTAGTAGTACTAAAAATCATCAAAACACGCTTGTTCAACTGTATATTTGCTGACTTAGTTGACTTGATGGTACAGTATACTTTTGTAAAAATCTATATAGTAATACATATATATCATAGTAAGTGGCTAAATGTAAAATTTAGATGAATTTTGAAAAAATACTGTGAATCGAAGTACGGTAATTACTAAACTTTCAGAACAGCTAACTGTAGCAAAAGTATTTCTCAAGTTTTGAGTAACTAGATTCAGTAAATAAAGTCAGCAGATGTTTGGCTCTATTTTCTACGGACTTTAAATATCCTCGTTCTGCAATTTGGAATATGAAGACAAACTCATCCAACTCACTTTTAACAGTACCAACTGGCCCATTAAAGATTTCAGAGTTGCCTCCTAGCCGTGTAGGTACAAGTGGTGAATCTATTCATCTTTCTTTAGTAATTCCTACCTATAAAGAGCGTGACAACATCAAGAATGTAGTCAGGATATTGAGCCAGTTACTGGATGAATCTATTCCAGGAAACTATGAACTAATAGTGGTAGATGATGATAGTCCAGACCGAACTTGGGAAATAGCGGAATCCTTGACGACAGAATACCCTCAGTTGCGGGTGATGCGACGCCAACAGGAACGGGGACTGTCCTCAGCGGTGATTCGTGGGTGGCAAGTAGGTACGGGGAGTGTGTTGGGAGTGATTGATGGAGATTTACAGCATCCACCAGAGGTGCTGATGGAATTGTTGCGTAGTGTTGAGCAGGGAGCAGATTTGGCAGTAGCCAGCCGTCATGTCGAAGGAGGTGGTGTTAGTAGCTGGAGTGTTGTTAGGCGTTTATTGTCTCGTGGCGCTCAGTTGTTAGGCTTGGTAATCTTACCGGGAGTACTGGGAAGAGTTTCCGACCCCATGAGTGGTTATTTTATGGTGCGCCGGAGTGCGATCGCCAATGCAACACTCAATCCAGTCGGATACAAAATTCTCCTAGAAGTAATCGGCCGGGGAAACGTAGGCGAAGTTGCCGAAGTTGGCTATGTCTTCTGCGAACGCAAAGAGGGTGAGAGTAAGGTTACATGGAAGCAATATATAGATTACATCCACCACTTAGTGCGGTTGCGGCTTTCCACAGGACGGGTAGGACGATTGAGTAGAAAAGTCAATTTTCCCTTTGGTCGATTTCTCCGCTTTGGGTTAGTTGGCTTTAGCGGTGTATTTGTCGATATGGGAGTGCTTTACTTGCTCAGTGATCCGACTACCTTGGCTTGGCAACTGACGCGCAGTAAAATAATTGCTGGTGAAATTGCGATTTTAAATAATTTCTTATGGAATGACGCTTGGACATTTGCCGATGTCAGCGCCAGACAGCAAGAATGGCATCAACGCCTAAAACGGTTTTTAAAATTCAACGCCATTTGCCTTGGTGGACTTGTATTGAATGTACTGATATTAAATCTGGTATTCAATTTTCTTATTCCTAACCGTTATATTGCCAACTTTATTGCGATCGCAATTGCTACTATTTGGAATTTCTGGATTAACTTGAAACTTAGCTGGCGTGTCACCGATGTTAAATAATCACAATCAGGGAATAGCAATCTGATTTGATTTCTGAATCACTCGTAGAGGTAAGGGATTGGGGACTGGGGATTGGGAAGAAGGAATAAAGGTGTACTGAGTTTTGTTCAAAAATCAAATATGAGTCCTATAGTTTAGAACGAACTTAAATCTGAAGTGTCAAACCTACAAATCAATTCGTGTGAGATCGGGCAATGAGAGTTTTTTTCCAAGGTGCATTTTATTTTTACAAAAAAATTATCTCGTTGCTACCTATACCTGCCAGCCATTTTCTGTCTTTGACAGACACAACCTCTGGCTCACAACACAAGCATTGGTATAATTGGCAGACTCGCCTCCCTTCTTTCTGGCTTCATCCCTTACTGAACTTGATGTGGTTGATCATCGGTATCAGCTTGCGCCTAGCCAACTTGACTGCAAAGCCTCCTTGGACTGATGAGTTTTCCACCTTGGTGTTTAGCTTAGGGAATACTTTTTTAGCAGTACCTCTAGATCAAGCGATCGCACCTGATATCCTATTGCAACCACTACAACTAAACCCAGCGGCTAGTATTGGTGATGTGGTTCATAACTTAGCTACACAAGATAGTCATCCACCACTGTATTTTGTGTTGGCTCACTTGTG
Source organism: Nostoc sp. UIC 10890 (assembly GCF_054786515.1). NCBI lineage: Bacteria > Bacillati > Cyanobacteriota > Cyanophyceae > Nostocales > Nostocaceae > Nostoc > Nostoc sp. UIC 10890. Next base: position 5,776,928 of record NZ_JBSGKF010000001.1, on the reverse strand, counting down.
GATGAAATTATTTCCCAGCGACGGAGGATTAGTATCGCTGTTTGCGGCGCGATTGCTACCAGCTATCATCGGCGCTGCCTCAATTCCATGTTTTTACGTATTAGGTAGCGTAGCCTTTCGTTCGCCATTAGTGGGACACTTGACTGCTGCCATGATCGCAGTATCTCCTTACGGCATATTTGTAGCACAAGAAGCACGTCATTACACTTTGGCAATCTTATGGGTAACTGCTTCCCTCACCTGCTTAGTAATTGCCACACGTCATATTCAAAACCGCACACCTTTACCGATATGGGTAGCACTTTTCTGGGTAGGAGTTAATGCTTTAGGTATTGCTACTCATTATTTCTTCACCCTCACCCTCTGCACAGAAGTTGTAGTTTTGATTTTTCTTGCTTGGCTTCAATTGCAGAGTAGCAGCAAATTTTCTCTCCTCTTCTCTCCTCCCTGGCGGCGCATCTATGGCGTTGCTACAGGTACTTTGGTGGCGGGTTTAATTTGGATACCAATCTTATTAGAGAATAGAAACCGTGATAATTTGACCGAGTGGATTCGAGGTTCACGCGTTGGACTAGATTGGTTAAGCCCAATTTTTCAAGCTTTAGGAACATGGATGGCAATGATTTGCCTGTTACCAGTTGAATCTTCACAGCTATTGGTTGTGATTCCTTCTGGACTGGTGACGCTGATTTTCTTTATTTGGGCGGTACCAATCGTGCTGCGGGGGATCAAGATTCAACTACAGCAACCAGAAAGCCGGATTATGATTCAGGTGCTTGGTGGAGTCGTGATCAGTGCGATCGCTTTATTCTTTATTTTTACCTACTTTTTGGGAATCGATCTGACCAGAGGTGCTAGATATAACTTTGTTTACTTTCCCGCGATCGTTGTTTTACTAGGGGCAAGTCTCGCAGTTTGTTGGCATCCTCCCAAGGAATTGATGGGGAGAGAACACGAAAAAAACGGCATAAAAAGCATAGGCAAATGGGGAATCAACGGAAAAAAAGCCGTGATGTTAATTTGGTTAACGGGATTTGTCAGTGCAGTTACAGTATTTTGTAATCTTGGCTATCAAAAATATTATCGCCCTGACCTTTTTGTGCAACTAATCCAACAAGTATCGCCAGTACCAGTACTGATTGCCACCACCCATAAAACTTACATCCACACTGGGGAAATGATGGGTGTAGCGAGAGAGATTAAACTTGCCAATTCACCCCAAAATTTTTTGTTTCTCCTTGCCCATCAAGATCAAGATCCGAATCTTTCCACCATTGCTCTAGAAAATACTTTAAAGAAGTTACCACGACCTTTTGACTTGTGGCTGGTAAACTTTCACGCCCCTGTAGCAGAAGCCGTCAAAACATGCGTGATATCTGATACTAAGTCTTTGCCAAACGTAGATGGCTATGAATATGAACTTTATCATTGCCAGCAGAGTTAATAGGCTAGGGAACTGCGATACGTACAAGTACTGAATGGCACTAAGAAAAGATACAGCCCTTGTTCTGGCTGGTTCCCAGCCTAGAGGCTGGGAATCCATTCTGGGAGGCTCCGCCTCCGGTAGCTTGAATTGAGGCAGAGCCTCTTTTAAATGCATTCCCAGCCTGGAGGCTGGGAACGAGACGACACCACAAGCTTTTGGGCTTTTATTAGTGCCATTCGTAGAAGTACCCCATAACCCAATACGGTTCGGATAAGCACTCTTCACTTGCTTTATGTTCTAGGAAAAGGTTAAGGGGTAAAGGATGTATTTAAAACCTTTCCCCTTTCCCCTTTCACCTTTAACCGAACCATATTGCCTCATAACTAATCCTTAATACCCCAATCCAGATGCATCTTATGGAAGTTCCTCAAATATCGATATCCATAGGAGACTAGAGAAAGAAGAACAAAATATATCTCAATGGTTATTGAAGCAGCGAAGGCTGTAACTAGTTAAGGAGGATTTATGCGTGCAGTACTGATGGCAGGCGGTTCGGGAACGCGGCTTCGCCCGTTAACTTGCGATCTCCCCAAACCGATGGTGCCGATTCTAAATCGACCAATTGCCGAACATATTATCAATCTCCTCAAACGACATCAAATCACAGAAGTTATTGCGACATTGCATTATTTACCTGATGTCTTGCGAGATTATTTTCAAGATGGCAGCGAATTTGGCGTGCAGATGACTTATGCCGTTGAAGAAGATCAGCCTTTGGGTACAGCCGGCTGTGTAAAAAACATAGCCGAACTCCTTGATGAAACCTTTTTAGTCATTAGCGGCGATAGCATAACAGATTTTGACCTCACCGCAGCGATCGCATTTCACAAACAAAATAAGTCAAAAGCGACTTTGATTTTAACCAGGGTTCCTAACCCGATTGAATTTGGAGTGGTGATTACCGATGAGGAAGCACGGATTCGGCGATTTTTAGAAAAACCCTCTAGTAGTGAAATTTTTTCTGATACCGTCAACACTGGTACTTACATTCTCGAACCAGAAGTTTTGGAATATCTGCCAGCAAACGTTGAATGTGACTTTTCCAAAGACTTATTTCCCTTACTACTAGCAAAAGATGAGCCAATGTATGGTTACATTGCTCAAGGTTACTGGTGTGATGTTGGTCACTTAGACGCCTATCGTGAGGCTCAGTATGATGCCTTGGATCGGAAGGTAAATCTCGATTTTGCCTACAAAGAAGTTTCTCATGAGTTATGGGTGGGTCAAAATACTTACATTGACCAGACGGCTATAATTGAAACCCCAGCAGTGATTGGTGACAATTGCCGCATCGGAGCAAGAGTACAAATTGAAGCAGGAACCGTAATTGGTGATAATGTCACTATTGGCGCTGATGCGAATCTCAAACGTCCCATAGTGTGGAATGGGGCATTCATTGGTGATGAAGCACACCTTTCCGCCTGTGTAATTTCCCGTGGCGCTCGTGTAGACCGCCGCGCCCATGTATTAGAAGCTGCTGTTGTAGGTTCGCTTTCCACGGTGGGAGAAGAAGCCCAAATTAGCCCTGGCGTGCGCGTTTGGCCGAGTAAAAAGATTGAGTCAGGGGCAGTTTTAAACATTAACTTGATTTGGGGGAACACCGCCCAACGGAATTTATTCGGTCAACGTGGTGTCCAAGGATTAGCTAATATCGACATCACCCCAGAATTCGCCGTGAAATTGGGATCTGCTTACGGTTCTACTTTAAAACCTGGTTCTAAGGTAACGGTTTCTCGTGACCAGCGTAATATCTCTCGGATGGTGACGCGATCGCTGATTGCTGGTTTAATGTCAGTAGGTATTGATATTCAAAACCTCGATGCTACAGCTATCCCCATCGCCCGCACAGTTATACCCACAATGTCGGTAGCTGGTGGTATCCATGTGCGGGTACACCCCGATCGTCCTGACTACATTCTGATTGAATTCATGGATGCTAAGGGTATTAATATCACCAAAGCCCTGGAAAAGAAAATTGAAGGGGCTTACTTTAAGGAGGATATGCGGCGGGCGCTAATTCATGAAATTGGCGATGTATCTTATCCTAGCCAAGTCATGGAGCGCTACTGCACTGCTTTTGAGAAATTGTTGCATGTTCATACACTCCGCAACAGCCGCGCCAAAGTGGTGATTGACTATGTTTATGCAGTATCGGGGGCAGTTTTACCCCAAATGTTGGATAAATTTGGTGCTGATGCCGTGGTATTGAATGCCAGTGTCAATAAAAGTGCGATGTCAATCACTGATCGCGAAGGACTGCTAACTCAGTTAGGTCATGTAGTGGAGGCATTAAAAGCTAACTTTGGTGTGCAAGTATCCGCTAATGGGGAACAGCTAATTTTAGTTGATGAATCAGGCTACCCAATTCGTGGCGAAACTTTAACAGCACTGATGGTAGACATGATTTTGACGGCTAACCCCAGAGGAACAGTAGTTGTACCAGTTCATGCTTCCAGTGCTATTGAACAAGTCGCCCGTCGCCATGATGGTAGAGTGATTCGCACTAAAGCCAACCCCACAGCTTTAATGGAAGCTTGTCAGAAAAACCCGAATGTGGTACTGGGAGGTAGTGGAGAGACTGGTTTTATTTTCCCGCAACTGCATCCGGGATTTGATTCTATGTTCTGTATTGCCAAGATCATTGAGATGTTGACTATACAGGAGCGATCGCTTGCGGCGGCGCGATCGGAATTGCCCCGCGTAATTCACAAAACTTATACAGTCCGCTGTCCGTGGACAGCCAAGGGTGCTTTGATGCGTTACTTAGTCGAAACTCACCCAGCCCAAAACCTAGAATTAATCGATGGAGTGAAAATTTGTCAACCCTACGATGACAGTTGGCTGTTAGTTTTACCAGATGCCAGCGAACCACTGGTGCATTTGTATGCAAATAGCAACGATCGCGAATGGGTAGATGAGACTGTGAGAAACTACCGCACCCGTGTTCAGTCGTTTGTGGAAAGACAACAAGAATATCAACCCGCAGAAGTGTAATTCGTAATTCGTAATTCGTAATTCGTAATTGAATTTTTTAATTACGAATTACGAATTAGCAATTACGAATTATTAATTAGGGCATTCTGGCAAACTTCTCTCAGCGTAACTGCAATCAAAATAAATTAAAGCTTCCCTACTAGAGGTAAAACTTCTAGTTGTGGTATATGAGTCACTGTTTGGACTTGCTTCATATAGCCAAACTTTCAAATAGTAACTGCTATTATCATCGCTAGACCATAATTCATAACGGTAATCACCTCCTGAACCCTGACTATTTAAGTAGTCGGCTAGTGCTATGTTTGATGCAGACACAAAGCTAAATACAGTCAAAACAGGAATTACAGCTACTTTTAGTATTTGGATTAATTTCATAAATGCACAAAAAACTTACTTCCTCTAGCTTCCTTTACCGAAGTAATTTTTGTAACTAGTAATCATCAGGAACATTTTGTGAGGATATCGTAAGGCACTTAGTCTTTCAAGACGCGATAAATCGCGTCTCTACAAGCGTTATCGATATTTTTAGCAGCGATCGCACTATTTATCAATCAATTTTCTTGATTAAATACCTGAAAACTGCTCTTGCAGAGTGCGTTATTAATATAAAAGTACGGTAATTCGATAAAGTTACTGCACTTGTTTTGTCATTGGATATCACCATATAACTCCACCAAAATCAAGTTTCATCTCGCTATTAGTCTAGTTTTCGGCTTGTTTACTGAAATACTTTACAAAAGTTTATTTGTATTAATGAAAAGAATTTTCAATAAGTCTGATAGGATATTTTCAGGCTTATTGAGATAGATATTCATTAAGCTAATTGTATATCTCAGCGATTTGAAAACTTTCTCAGGAGGTAACGCCATGACAAAGATGGCTGTTCAAACAGCTGTTAATTTTATCGATTTGTTTGTGGCTGTATGGCAACGTGTCATTCCAAGGGCGCAAACCTGCCCAAGGGAAGCTACCGGAAAACCTTAAAACAGCTAAGTCTTGGAGTGAATTCAATGCTGGGTGGACAGTAGGTAGCTGTGGAGGAGCTTTGTTTGCTTTCCTGCTGCTAACTAATAGCAGTTTGTTTTTCTGAGTTGCACGAACTAGGCAAATAAGTATCCTTGCGTCAATTATTGCGATCGCATCTGGCGGGTGCTTTGCACCATCGCGCAGCATCTCCAAAGAAGAATCACACATCATAATATATCAGGTGAAAATATGTCGAAGAAAATTGGTCTGTTTTACGGTACTCAAACTGGCAACACTGAATCTGATGCTGAAAAAATTCGGGATGAGTTTGGTGGTGATCTTGTAACATTACATCCCATTTACGAGGCGGATACTACCACTTTTGATGAGTATGAATTGCTGATTATTGGCTCTCCCACTTGGGATATTGGTCAACTTCAGAGCGATTGGAAAAGCTTTTTGCCTGATCTGGATGAAATAGATTTTAGTGGTAAGTTGGTTGCCTATTTTGGTGATGGAGATCAGTATGGCTATGCCGATAATTTCCAGGATGCAATGGGAATTTTGGAAGAAAAGATTTCCCAGCGGGGTGGTAAAACTGTTGGCTATTGGCCAACTGAGGGATATGACTTTGAGAATTCTAGAGCTTTGAAAAATGGCAAGTTTGTCGGATTGGCACTTGATGAAGGTAGTCAATCTGATTTAACAGATGAGCGAATTAAAACTTGGGTTGCTCAGTTGAAGACAGAATTTGGTTTGTAGAAAGCCTTGGGTGCGGGAGATCCCCGACTTCTTATAGAAGTCGGGGATCTGACAACTAGTGAAATTGCAATACTACTCGGTTAAGCATTTTGAACCCAAAGTTTGGTTTGGGGAAAGGGTTAAAGGGAAAGGGTTAAAGGTTTTTAATTTCCCTTTCCCCCTTCCCCTTTCCCCCTTAACCGACAAGTATTGAGTGAAATTGATAATTTAGAAGTTATAGGTATTTATGTCTAATTCATTTGATGTTCTGTGGTTAAGTGCCAGTCCTGCTTTACAGCGTTTTGATAAACCATTACTTGAATATTTATCTGGGTATATAAGCATCGCCCAGTGGGAATACCAGCAAACCAAAGATGAAGCCAGTTCCATAGATCAAGCTGTGGAGTTGTTGTATGACTTTTTAGAATGGCGCGGCCCCGTGCATTTAGTCGGACATGGGATGGGTGGTGCGATCGCCTTAATCTTTGCTCGTCGATTTCCTAAAAAAGTGCGATCGCTAACTCTGCTAGCTGTAGCTGCTCAACCTGCAAACAATTGGCACGCTCACTATTACTTTCAACGACAACTTTTTAGCATCAGCCGTGAGCTAGTTTTGGCAAGTAGCGTTCGCAGCCTATTTGGAAATCAACCACCTCATACTACTAAAAAATTAGTAGCCGCCTTAGATAAAGATTTAGAACAATCTCCCTCATCCCACTCTTTATTTAAGTTGGTTTATTTACCCAAGGGTGGAGTTTCTATGCCAATGATGGTATGTGGTAGTAAGAGTGATCCGGTAGTCAACTCAACTGTATTACATGACTGGTTGAATTGGTTCAAGCCAGAAGATAAGCTCTGGGAATGCCCACAAGGATATCATTTTTTTCACTACTTCTATCCTCAACAGGTTGGCGAACAGATTTTGAGTTTCTGGCAACACCACCATCCCCATTTACTGGAAGCATCTGCACTATCTTTTAGCACTTCTACAAGTTATTCATGAAGGCAGAAAGCAGAATAACCCACGCTTAAAAAGTAATATTTCCTTAGTAGTTTGAGCGGTGATAGTTAGTATTGTCGCTCCGCTTGCGTTGCCCATTTTTTCTCCAGTTTTAATGATTACATTTTGTGGCGATCGCTGTGTCAAGTAAAGACGCAATGAATCGCGTCTCTACAAATTGTCTTTTTCAAATTGGTATTACCTTAATTAACTTTCGTACTCCTCTTTTCTTTCCCAGTGGTATCTTTAATGCATTCGGCTATAACCCAAAGATGCTGTGCAAGTAAAGATTTAAACGAATTCAGAGGTTAGTTCATGGATTTTCTCTCCGACACCGTTGCCCTCTCACGGATGCAGTTTGCACTGACGGCGATCTTTCACATGCTATGGCCTGTTCTCACCACTGGGATGGGGATTTATCTGGTCATTGTCGAAGGAATGTGGCTCAAAACACGCAATCCCGATTACTACCACCATGCTCGTTTCTGGGCAAAGTTATATGTGTTGAACTTCGGTATTGGTGTAGCATCCGGTTTGCCGATGGAGTTTCAATTTGGCACGAACTGGGCCCCATTTTCCGAAGCGGTAGGTGACTTTTTTGGCAGCATTTTAGGCTTTGAGGCTTCAATGGCATTCATGCTTGAAGCCGGATTTCTGGGGATTATGCTGTTTGGCTGGGAACGAGTAAACCCAGTGATTCACTATTTCGCCACGATTATGGTTGCCTTTGGCGCAAACCTATCTACCTTCTGGATTTTAGCGGCAAATTCTTGGTTACAGACTCCGGCTGGCGGAGAAATGGTGAATGGAAAGTTTGTTGTAGATGATTACTTTCAGGCAATTTTAAATCCTTTCATGCTCAACAGCGTCTCGCACATGTTTTTGGCGACGCTGGAAACTTCGCTGTTTGTGATTGGGGGAATTAGCGCCTGGTATATTCTCAACAAGCGTCATCAGGCTTTCTTTGCGCGATCGCTTAAAATTGTCTTAGCAACTGCGATCGCAGTCACCCCATTACAAATCTATGTAGGACACCTCAGCGCCGAACAAGTAGCTGATTATCAACCTACCAAACTCGCGGCGATGGAAGCCAAATGGGAAACCTCTCCTGCCGGCCAACCCGCGCCCTGGAGTGTGGTGGCATTGCCCAATAACCAGACTGAGCAAAATGATTGGGAAATCTCAATTCCCAACGGCTTAGGCTATATTTTGGAATTTAAAAAGAACCTCTCTAAACCCGTTCTCGGACTGAAACATTGGAAGCCTGAAGATCGCCCCCGGATGGTGGGTTTGATTTATTATTCCTTCCGTATTATGAGCGGTATTGGCTTCTTCTTAGCTGCATTGATGGGACTCAGTGTGATTCAGTGGTTGCGGGGCAAACTCTCACCAGAAGCGATCGCCGAGCAGAAATGGCTACTGCGAATCTGGATTTTGGCGGCTCCATTGGGCTACATCGCCGTCGAATCAGGCTGGATTGTGCGTTGTGTTGGGCGGCAACCTTGGGTGCTTTACGGGCAAATTCGCACCGCAGACGGAGTTTCTCACCTACCTGCTAGTGAGGTGTTAACATCCTTGGTCATTTTTACTGGAATTTATACAACCCTGTTTATTTGTGCTTTATTCTTTGGTAGTCGCATCATTCGTCAAGGCCCGAATCTGGAACTTCCGGTTCCAGGCGTTGACACCGAACCTGGTGTAGAAACTACTCCGGCTGAATTTGTTCCAGATCAACGTCCTGTTGAAGCAGAGCAATGAAATCAATTCGTAATTCGTAATTCGTAATTCGTAATTCGTAATTCGCAATGAGGAGTGCTGAGTAGTGAGAGGATGTTTTAAAAGTCATGATTGATGTATCAAATATTTTTACCCCACCCTAACCCTCCCCTTGTAAAGGGGAGGGAACTGGATTTTCTTGTTTCCCCCCTTTATAAGGGGGGATTAAGGGGGGTAATAATTCGATTCAAATCACGGCTAACTACTTTTAAAATATCCTCTGAGAGGTGCGTGTTGAGTATGGTAAGTCAATAAGTAATTGTATGGACAATCTAGAACACTTTTTAGCGCAGGTTTGGTTTGTCATTTTGGCTCTGTTTTTATTTCTCTACGTCATGTTAGACGGGTTTGATCTAGGCGTAGGCATCTTATCACTAACCAGTTCCAATGACGACCGACGCGACATCTTAATGACGAGTTTGGGTAATGTTTGGGATGCAAATGAAACCTGGTTGGTGTTGATGGGGGGTGCGTTGTTTGGGGCATTTCCTCTAGCTTATGGCACTATTTTAAATGCGCTCTACATTCCTATTTTTGGGATGATCTTTGGCTTGATTTTTCGGGCTGTGGCCTTTGAGTTTCGAGAGCATTCTACAAACAAAGTGTTTTGGAATGTGGCGTTTGGAGTCGGTAGTTTCATGGCGGCGCTATTTCAAGGATTCGCCTTGGGCACTATTTTAGAAGGCATTAAGGTGGATGAAGCGGGTCACTTTATCGGCAGTATGTGGGATTGGTTCGATTGGCGATCGCTCTTGGTTGCCTTGACATTGATTCAGGGTTATGTATTGATTGGCTCCACCTATCTCATCTTAAAAACTGAGGGAGAACTGCAAACGTCCCATTACCGCACAGCCAAACTCGCTGCTTGGACAACGCTCTTAGGTGCAATTTTAATCACGATCGCTACCCCTGTTGTATATGAAAATGCCAGAGCAAAGTTATTTCACCAGCCAGAAGTTTATCTATTTTCAATCATTCCAGTGTTAGGTGTGCTGCTGATTTGGTTATTAATTCAAAGCCTGAACCGCAAAGCAGAAACTACTCCCCTCGTTTGGACAGTGCTGCTTTTTCTACTTAGCTTTGTGGGGTTAGGATTAGTTGTTTTTCCCTATATCATCCCCCCAAGCATTACCATTTATCAGGCAGCGGCAGCACCTAGTGCATTAGTCTTCATGATTATTTTCATTGGATTTCTTATTCCAATTATGTTGTTCTACAACATCTACAATTACATTGTGTTTCGAGGGAAAGTGGCAGGCACACATTATGGAGAGTAGGTGACACAATCAAGACGCGACAAACCATCACAAAGACGCGATAAATCGCCGTCTCTACAAAAGACTGATTATTGTAGAGACGGCGATTCATCGCGTCTCTTGCCTTAACCCAACTCACAAAAAAAATAGTGTCTATCCAAAATTCAAAATTTGGTAAATTTGTGTTTCTCTGTCGATTAATTTTAGGGAAATATTGCTAACTCAGTTTCCGGGTCAAAAAAGTGAATTTTCTCTGGAGTTAGAGATAACCAAAGTTGCTCACCAGGTTGTACAAATCTGTCTGGTGGTATTCGCACTTGTAGGGAATTGGCTGTAGCAGCGGGTTGGGAACCAGGTTCGGCAATCTTAACAGTGAGAAAGGAATCGTTGCCGAGATTCTCTACCAAATCTACCTGCACTGGTAGATTTTTAGTTGCAGGCATACTCAAGTTCAAATGTTCTGGGCGAATGCCTAAAATTAGAGTTTTCCGATCATATTTTTGTAAGGCATTTACCCAGATTTCTGGTAGGGTGAAACGTAACTGGGAATGAGTAATCAACTGTGGAGCATGAAATTCCACAGGAATAAAATTCATCGGTGGTGAACCAATAAACTCTGCTACAAAAAGATTGGCAGGACGGTTGTAGAGTTCTAGAGGAGAAGCAACTTGCTGAATTTTACCCTCAGACATAATTGCAATGCGATCGCCCATTGTCATCGCTTCTGTTTGATCGTGGGTGACGTAAATCGTCGTTGTCCCCAGTTGGCGCTGCAATTTCACAATTTGAGCGCGAGTTTCCGCCCGGAGTTTGGCATCTAAGTTAGAAAGCGGTTCATCCATTAAGAATACTTGGGGGTCACGTGCGATCGCTCGTCCCAATGCAACCCGTTGTCTTTGTCCCCCAGATAGCTGTTTGGGTAAGCGATTCAGCAATGTTTCAATTTGCAACAGTTGAGCAACACTACGCACCTGCTCATTCACCGCTCTTTCTTTATCAGAAGTGTAGCGCAATCCTTTAGGTAACTTTCTGGTCGCTCCCACAAAAAGATTTTCCGCCCATGTCCGAAGATAGGGAGTATTTTCTCCTCTGCTCCTCTGCTCCTCTGCTCCCCTGCTTCCCCTGCGGCGTAACCCAAAGGCGATGTTGTCATACACCGTCATGTGAGGATAGAGGGCGTAATTTTGAAACACCATTGCGATGTCGCGTTCCTTGGGTGGTAAGTCATTGATTAAGCGATCGCCTATCCAAATATTGCCGCCAGTCATCACTTCTAACCCGGCGATTAACCGTAGTAGAGTGCTTTTACCACAACCAGAAGGGCCCACCAGCACCATAAACTCACCATCTGCGATCGTTAGGTTAATCCGCCGCAAGACGTTGACACTTCCCGCACGCTCTTGCGCTGCATCATTCTCCCCAGATGTGAGGGGAGATTGGGCTTGTGAGCTAACACTTTCCCCTTTACGTGGGGAAAAACTTTTATAAACGTTTTCTAAAACAACTTGAGACACAACTAATTTGGGGATTGGGCATGGGGCATTGGACAAAGGACAAATGACTAATGACAAATGACCAATGACACTTTAGCGCCCATCATAATACACGTTCTGTGTAAATACGAAAAGTTAAAAAAACAGCTTGCACTATCAAAAGCAAACTATCCTGAATTTTACGCCTGTCAACATAATTCATAATTGATAATGACGCTTGCGGACTCACTACCGCTACGCTAACGTAATTCGTAGTTACAATCAGTGCTTACTCTGAACCCACCACTGTCTTGTTGACCACCAAATATGCAGATTTTGTGGGGGCTTGTACCCATTTAATTACGAATTACGAATTACGAATTAGTAATTATTTGGTCAGGAGGTGTTGTGATGAATACCGATATACCTAAAAATCTTTCTCAAGATCCAAGTATTAACCTTAGCCATGACATTGTAGACGTACAAACCACAGATTGTTGCATTGTGGGTGGAGGCCCAGCAGGAGCAGTATTAGCGCTGTTGTTAGCGCGTCAAGGTATTTCTGTGATGCTGCTGGAAGCACACAAAGACTTCGATCGCGATTTTCGCGGCGATACGATTCATCCATCGGTGATGGAAATTATGGAAGAATTGGGACTTAGCGATAGCTTGCTAGAACTCCCTCATGCCAAAATGCGCCAAATTAGGGTTAAAACTCCTCAAGATACTGTCACTTTGGCAGATTTTAGTCATCTGAAAACCCACTACCCCTACATTACGATGCTTCCCCAGGTGAAATTTCTGGAGTTCATCACCCAAGAAGCACAAAAATATCCTAGTTTTCATCTGGTGATGGGTGCGAATGTACAAGAATTAATTACCGAAAATGGCACGATTCAAGGTGTCCGCTATCGGGGAGGGGGTGGTTGGCATGAAGTTCGGGCAATACTGACAGTGGGTGCAGATGGTCGCCACTCACGTTTACGCCATCTGGGTGAGTTTGAGTCAATCGAAACCTCACCACCAATGGATATCCTTTGGTTTCGCCTACCGCGTCAGCCAGAAGACCCAGAGGGAGGAATGGGGCGCTTTGGTCAAGGTAAAATCATCGCTATGCTTGACCGTGGTGATGAATGGCAACTTGCTTATGTTATCCCGAAAGGAGGCTATCAAAAATTACGGGCTGAGGGTTTGGAGGAATTAAAAAAATCTGTTGTTGAAGTAGTGCCAGAATTCCAGCAACGCATCCACAATTTACATGATTGGTCACAAATAGCTTTTCTCTCAGTCGAGTCTAGCCGCGTCAAACGCTGGTATCTTCCGGGACTCTTACTCATTGGTGATGCAGCTCATATAATGTCCCCCGTTGGTGGAGTTGGCATTAATTACGCGATTCAAGATGCTGTCGTCGCAGCGAATGTACTCAGCGAACCCCTCAAGAATCGACATGTAGAACCCAGCGACCTAGCAAAAGTACAGCGTCAACGAGAGTTGCCCACACGCATCATTCAGGCGTTTCAAACTTTTATCCAAAAGCGGGTATTTGCCCCCGTTCTCAGCTCAAATCGGAACTTTGTACCACCTGCGTTCTTGCGCTTACCTATCTTGCGCGATCTGCCAGCCAGGTTGATTGCCTTCGGTATTTTTCCCTCTCATGTCAAGACTTAATTTTTTCTATTTGATGAATTAATGGTACAATTATACTACTCTATGCAGAATTGAATGCTCAATTTAGTCAAGCGAGGGTGGCGAACAGTATACTCAATGCTGTTCAAAGCGATCGCTTGGCTTTTATGCTAGAAATAACTAAAAAGAATTCAGCACCCAGGAGTCAGAAGTCAGAATTGATAAGGAGTTTAGTATGATTGGTATATTCATCCATCAAGTGTTCTCCTGACTCCTGTTAGCGTAGCGGGGCGTAGGGCGTGTTTTGAAAGTCTTAGATCCCCCCAACCCCCCTTAAAAAGGGGGGCTAAGAATTTCTTAAAGTCCCCCTTTTTAAGGGGGATTTAGGGGGATCTAAAAAATTAGGAGGGTAAACGAGTAGTTTGAAAACAAGCCCTAGCCCATTCTGACTCATGAATTCTGTTAAAAAATTTGTTCAAATATTATTAAAAAATGCAAAAAATTAAACCTATTTAGATATTAGTTAGCACTACATAGAAAAACCCCCTCTTTTTCAATCAGTACTTTTTGCAGTCAGGAGTAATTTTAATGAACAGCTGCGTTTTGATGGCGGAAATTATTAACGAGCCGCAACTCCGCTATACAGCGGATAATTTGGGAGTCACGGAAATGCTGGTTCAGTTTCCCAATTCCCAGAAACCAGAAGATCCGCCAGCCACTCTGAAAGTTGTCGGCTGGGGAAATTTAGCGACAGAAATTCAGCAAAACTACCACCAAGGCGATCGCGTCATCCTGGTAGGACGTTTAGGTATGACTACTGTTGAGCGTCAAGAAGGTTTTAAAGAAAAACGTGCTGAATTAACAGTCCAACAAATTCAACCTGTTGGAGGTAGTTTTAATACTGATCCATTACCCTCAGCAACCGCAACTCCATCATTCACTGAAACGGCTCCAAGACAAACATCTTCAGCATCTCGTCCTCCACAGAAAGACGTTAGCAGTTACGAGTCACCACGGGGAGCACCTACCCCAGCGACAAATCCTGTTGGCGTTACCCCCCAACCGACAAGTTACGAACCCGTACCCCAACCCACAAATTATGAGCGAACCACTTATCCCGCAGTGAAGGAGGAAGAACCAGATCCAGATGATATTCCGTTCTAAAGTTGGTAGATAAAACTTGGGTTGCAAGCGCTAACTCACATTGACACTCCCCTAGTTGAACAAATCTCGCTGCGCTCTATTTGCTCGAAAAACTAGGGGATTCTTAAGACCAAATTAATGATCTTAATGGCGATATCAAAGCGCCTCTACTGATTCCAGTAAGACCAAAAAAACTGCGGAGTAATTGATGGCTGTTCCCGATAAATTGGGAGCGATAAACTTCAGCCTTAGGCAGGTCTGAGTAGTTCACCTGATTAATTAACCACAGACACTTGTCACAATTTGTAGAAACTCCCGTAAAACAGGTGTCATATCCTCTTGTCGCCACACTACAGCCGTTTCTACTAACGGTGTTTTTTCTTCTAAAGTGCGATAAACTACACCAGCCCTTTGAAGATTTTGCAAAGAAGACGGTACGATCGCAATCCCCATTCCTGCTGATACTAGCCCAATAATTGTCTGCATTTGGATTGCTTCTTGAGTCACTTTTGGACTGAAATTTCCTTGCTGGCAAAGACTTACGATTTGGTCGTAAAGTCCGGGGCCCAAATGGCGAGGGAACATAATAAAATTTTCTCTCAAGAGCGATCGCACTGAAATACTTTCTTGTTTAGCTAAGAAATGAGTTTCTAGCAAAGCTACAATTAGTCCTTCTTGCTGAATGCATTCTTGATTGAAAGTGTTGTCTTCTAAAGGTGGATGGGCAAAACCTACATGGATGCGGTGATTGAATAGCGCTTGTTCTTGCTGAGTTGTCGTTAATTCTTGCAATACTAACTCTACCTCTGGAAACTGTTCTCGAAACTGCCGCAAAATCACAGGCAGCAAATCGTAAGTTACTAAGCTGGTGAAACCTACTTGTAATTGTCCTTTCTCACCCCTACCTGTCCGTTGAGTCAGATCAATTGCCTTGGACAGTTGAGCGAACAATTGATAAGCTTCTTGCAAGAATACTTGTCCGGCTTCCGTTAGCTGCACCTGTCGTTTAGTTTTGCGTTGAAAAAGTTCTACTCCTAGTTCTGCTTCTAGCTGCTGAATTTGCTGGCTTAAGGGTGGTTGAGCGATGTGAAGTCGCTCTGCGGCTTTACTAAAGTGCAGTTCCTCAGCTACAGCAATGAAGTAGCGCAGGTGTCGCAGTTCCATAGTTTTGATATTTTATAAGTCTCAAATATTCATAAATATATATTGGACATGTCAAAAATTGCTACCTATCATACTCATACATGCAAGTCAGAGGATGATGTAACTATGTCAGAGAATTTGAGAAGCCAAGTAGTGACGCAAGGAGTGCAGCGATCGCCAAATCGGGCTATGCTACGTGCAGTTGGTTTTAAAGATGAAGATTTCAACAAAGCCATTGTCGGTATTGCCAACGGTTACAGCACCATTACGCCCTGCAATATGGGGATAAATCAGCTGGCGCAAAGGGCAGAGGTGGGGATAAAAACCGCCGGGGCGATGCCACAAATGTTCGGCACGATTACCATTAGCGACGGGATTTCGATGGGAACAGAAGGGATGAAATATTCCCTAGTGTCGCGGGAAGTCATCGCTGATTCCATTGAAACCGCCTGTACCGGACAAAGTATGGATGGTGTACTAGCCATTGGCGGTTGTGATAAAAATATGCCAGGGGCAATGATTGCAATGGCCCGGATGAATATCCCGGCAATATTTGTCTACGGTGGCACAATTAAACCCGGTCATTACAACGGACGCGATTTAACTGTTGTCAGTTCTTTTGAAGCTGTTGGTCAATACAGTGCTGGAAAAATTGACGAAAAGGAATTATTAGAAGTTGAAGGTCGGGCTTGTCCTGGTGCTGGTTCCTGTGGGGGAATGTTCACAGCTAACACCATGTCTTCAGCATTTGAAGCGTTGGGGATGAGTTTACCCTATTCTTCAACAATGGCAGCCGAAGATGCCGAAAAAGCCGACAGCACGGAAAAATCGGCATCTGTGCTAGTCGAAGCTATCCGTAAACAAATCTTGCCCCGCCAAATTATCACCCGCAAATCTATAGAGAATGCTATCTCTGTGATTATGGCAGTGGGTGGTTCGACGAATGCAGTGCTGCACTTTTTAGCGATCGCTCGTGCCGCTGAGGTAGATTTAACTATAGACGACTTTGAAACAATCCGCGCCCGTGTTCCCGTTTTGTGTGATTTAAAACCAAGTGGTAAATATGTCGCTACAGATTTGCACAAAGCTGGTGGCATTCCCCAAGTAATGAAGATGCTACTTGTGCATGACTTATTACACGGTGATAGCCTGACCATTAGCGGGCAAACCATTGCAGAGATATTAGCAGACATCCCCGAAGAACCATCTGTCAATCAAGATGTGATTCGGACTTGGAATAATCCAATGTATGCTCAAGGACATTTAGCCATCCTCAGAGGTAATCTGGCAACAGAAGGGGCTGTCGCTAAAATTACTGGCGTGAAAAAACCAGTAATTACCGGGCCTGCAAGAGTATTTGAATCCGAAGAAGCCTCTTTAGATGCAATTTTGGCGGGTAAGATTCAAGCTGGTGATATTCTAATCATCCGCTATGAAGGGCCTAAGGGCGGCCCTGGAATGCGAGAAATGTTGGCTCCCACCTCAGCAATTATCGGTGCTGGTTTGGGTGATGCGGTGGGATTAATTACCGACGGACGCTTTTCTGGCGGTACTTACGGCATGGTGGTTGGTCATGTTGCTCCAGAAGCAGCAGTTGGTGGTGCGATCGCGCTTGTAGAAGAAGGCGATAGTATTACTATTGATGCACCCGCTCGTTTATTGCAGTTGAATATATCTGAAGAAGAATTGGCTCGTCGTCGTGCTAACTGGCAACCTCCGGCTCCCCGTTACACTAAAGGCGTGTTGGCGAAATATGCCAAATTAGTATCTTCTAGTAGTCTTGGTGCTGTGACAGATTTGGATTTGTTCAATAACTAGTTATTAAGCCAATAGCCATTTAAGTTTCACTTTTAAAGTTTTGAGGAGTCAGGAGCCAGAATAAAGATGCCTCCTGACTCTCTACTTCCAGCTAGATTCAGCGCTGTTGACAAGCTTCTTTAGATTTAAAGAAGGGCAAATGCTTTTGGCGTTAATGAGATTTTTCCTTTAGTACTATAAGTGTTTACAAGCTGCTCTAAGGATTCAACAGCATTGTCCTGAAGGATGAAATAGTTAGCTTGGTTACTGATAATCAGCGATAGCTCAGTTGCCCATTGCTCATAGTTGGAACTACCAATAATACCGATAGAAGACTGAATATAGTTAACAAGAATGCTGTTATTGAGACCAAAGCCACCTTCACCCCAGATGCAAGCACATTGCAGCAAATACTCGTAGTCCGCGAATACTTGAAACTGGGGGTTCCATCTAGGAGCATTGCTTCGGTAGTGGACGAAACCATTGCTGTCGAATATCTCTTGTTGCCATAGAAGCTGCTGTAAGGAGCAGCAATTGCTAGGCGAAACAAACGGCTTTCCTTGGCGAATAACACTACCATTACGGATGACATCGCGGCGGCGCTGCTGTCTTGCCATGCTGTATCGGACATTGGGATGTTGTTCAAAGTACTGCCGCATTGACGCAACAAATTCAGGAGCAATGCTATTGTCATCGTCCAGGTATGAAACAATGTCACCACCAGCTGCATCTAGTCCCAGGTTACGAGCGTAGCACAAGCCAAAGCCACTGCTCGGTTCAGGGTGTTCCATTTCAATATAACTGATGGGGAAATCAGCTTTTGTCCTAATGCTAGAGATAATATCTTTGGTATCAGGATTAGCGCCATCATTGATGACGATCCACTCGAAATTGCGGTCAGTTTGACTTTGAATGCTTGGCAGTGCAGTAGATGCAAGCTGCATAGGTCTATTGTAGGTTGCAGTGATAATTGATAGTTTCAAAGCTCCATACCTCTAGTTCAATTGGTTCTGGTTCAGTTGAATCTGCCGTTAAGGAGGTTGACCGTCAAACAAAAATTTCCGGGGCACAATGGAAACGAGAAAATGTGCCTCAAGTCCTAGCCCATCGCTGTACTGACCTCAATGGATTATTGTCGGTTTGAGCCACTTTAAAAATTGAGATGCTCCCATTGCAATCACTAAGATATCTCTGAGTTGATGTTTTTTGGTTCGCTCTACTCTTGGGTCTTTGATGTCTTCAAAATGCTTGACTAAACTCTTTTGAATAGCTTCAGAGGCTAAACGCAGCAACAGGTCTACCTCACCTTCATGACTATAGTACCGCAAGGCGGAATTAAAAATTAAAAATTAAAAATTAAAAATGAAGACAGCGTAAGGGTTTTGTTGATTGGGAATGGGTGGTTTATTTACGCCGTGCTGTAATAGCTATATCTGCTTAACTTGCTTAACTTGCTTAACTTGCTTAACTTGCTTAAATGTTTTATTGAATGTCTTCTTAAATGTCTTAACTGGTATTGTGTTTGATTTAAAAAACTGAGATTATCTATTTATTGTATGTATAACTACAAAATATAAATCATTTTTTTAATTTTTTACCTTATTTTAAGACTGGTTGAGATGCTTTTATTAAACATATTTTTTATATAAAAGTAATTAATTAGAATAAGATTTATGACTGAACAAGATTTATTAAAACACATATATAAGCAGAAAATTGTTATCGCGGCAACGTTTACAAGTGAAATAGTTGAGGATTTCCTGTCATATTGGTTCCAAGAAATAGGAATTCCTTATTCAATAGAGTTTGCTCCTTACAATCAGGTATTTCAAGAACTTCTCAATCCAGCCAGTCTTTTGGCTAACAATCAAAATGGAGTCAATGTAGTTTTGGTTAGGTTTGAGGATTGGGAAGGAACCAAGAATCGTCTGCAATTAAGAGTTGACGATTATTTAAAAGAAGAAATTTTTGGCGATCGCTTACGCCACACCTTACCAAATCACTTAGAAATAGCTCACCTTAATCAGTACGAAACCGAGTATCTGTATCAAGAAATTTTTGGCGATCGCGTCTATTTAAAGCATGGAATTGTTTTCAATGAAGATGACTGCATAATTGATGTCGGAGCGAATATTGGTCTATTTACTTTATTTGCCCAACAAAAATCCCCAAAAGGGACTATTTATGCTTTTGAACCTGCACCTCACGCCTTTGACAAGTTACAGACTAATGCCAAGCTATATTGTCAAAATACCCATCTTTTTAACTGTGGATTAGGTGGCGAGTCCAGAGAAGAAACCTTCACTTTCTACCCTCGCTCCTCAGTTTTCTCAAGTTTTGCAGCTGATACAGAGCAAGATGAAAAAGCTATTCGCTCAGTCATTATTAATATGCTGCAACGCGATAATTCTCTGGATGAAAAGTCGTTAGAAAGCCTAGCTGATGAATTTCTCAAGGATAGACTAGAGCAAGAAACTTATCAGGCTCAACTGCGAACTCTTTCAGAAATTATCGAAGAATACAAGATTGAAAAGATTGATTTACTGAAACTAGATGCTGAAAAAAGCGAGTTAGCAATTCTCCAAGGTATTCAAGACAATCACTGGCCACTGATTAAACAGATAGTCATGGAGGTGCATGACCAAGAAGGCAGTACGCTTAAACAGGTCATGCGCTTGCTTGAAGACAAAGGCTTTAATTTTGTTGTCGATGAAGAGTCTCTGCTACACGGTTCAGGACTCTTTAATATTTACGCTACTCGCCTCAACCAGAATCACAACTCAGGATCACAACAACTTGGGAAAGACTTAGCCCAACTAGAGCAAACCGTTAAGGATTTTGGCAGTGCTTTGAAAACTGCAACAACGCGATCGCCAATTCCTTACTTGGTCTGTATCTGTCCTCCCTCTCCAACTAATGAGGCAGCAAGTAACATCTTCCATGAGAAGATGCAAGAATTATTAGCAGATGAACTCAAGAATTTAAGTAATGCATACTTGATAAAAAGCCAAGAATTAACCAGTACCTACCCCGTAAAAGAGTACTATGACCCCTACGGTGACGAACTAGGGCATATTCCTTACACGCCGACCTTTTTCTGTGCCTTGGGGACAATGCTGGCGCGGAAAATCTTTGCTTTGAAAAGCTCTCCTTGCAAGGTGATTGCTCTTGATTGCGACTACACCCTATGGAGTGGTGTTTGTGGAGAGGATGGAGTTGCTGGAGTGAAAATTGATCCGCCATTTCGAGGGCTACAAGAATTTATCGTTGCACAGCAAGCAGCAGGAAAGTTGATATGTTTGTGTAGTAAGAATCAAGAAGAGGATGTGTTTGCAGTCTTTGACCAACATCAAGATATGGTGCTTAAGCGCCATCATCTCGTTAATTGGCGCATTAACTGGCAATCAAAATCGGAGAATCTGAAAGCTTTAGCTGACGAACTGCAACTGAGTTTAGATAGCTTCATCTTCATTGATGACAATCCAGTTGAGTGTGCTGAAGTTAGAGCAAACTGTCCAGAAGTTCTGACATTACAACTTCCAGAACAACCCGATCGCATCCCGCAATTTTTACAGCATATTTG
The DNA here is from genome assembly GCF_054786515.1 of Nostoc sp. UIC 10890. Lineage (NCBI taxonomy): Bacteria > Bacillati > Cyanobacteriota > Cyanophyceae > Nostocales > Nostocaceae > Nostoc > Nostoc sp. UIC 10890. The sequence goes on along the minus strand of NZ_JBSGKF010000001.1, from coordinate 5,755,945 downwards.
GGCTTTTGACCAACTCCAAACCACCCAAGAAGACCAACAAAGAACTAATCTCTATCAACAGAATGTCCAGCGCCAGCGTTTGCAACAAGATTCTCTCTCCTTTAGCGATTTCCTAGCCCAACTGAATTTAGAAATTGAGATTTCGCCAATGCAAAACGAGCAACTTTCACGGGTTGCTCAACTTACCCAACGCACCAATCAGTTTAACCTCACAACAATCCGACGGTCTGAGGTTGAAATTCAACAACTTTGTAATTTAGAAAGGTTAGAGTGTCGGGTAGTCAAGGTAAAAGACCGCTTTGGAGATTATGGCTTAGTCGGTCTGCTCTTATTTGAATCTCAAGAAAATGCACTATCTGTAGATACATTTTTGCTTAGTTGTCGGGTACTTGGTCGGGGTGTGGAGCATAAAATGCTTGCCTATTTGGGAACTCTTGCTCAAGAAAGAGGATTGGAACGAGTCAAGCTTTTCTATACACCTACGAAGAAGAATCAACCAGCTTGGGATTTTCTGGTTAGTATTGGTAGACAATTTCAGCAGGAGAAAGATGGTGGTTGGTTATTCGAGTTGCCATCTCAAACCGCATCCGAAAGTAATTTATTACATATATCCGATGTAGATACCGTAGTTAAAGAGTCTCATCGAAGTCTAAGAGAAACAGCCTCGTCCGAATCAAATAGAGTACATATATCCGATATAGATATCGTAGTTAAAGAAGCTGTAAAAGCAACCTCGTCCGAATCCGATAAAGTACTTATATCAGACAGATTTACCGTAGATAGAAATCCCAATCAAGAACCAAAATCTGATAGCTCAGTAAAAATAGCCTCCTTTGCAGACTTCTTTGAGCGCATTGCTCGGAATCTCTACAGTCCCGAACTCATCCTCAAAGAGATTGCATCACGACAACAGCGCCAACGTCCTCAGTTAGATATAGAATTTGTTGCTCCTCGCACTCCTATAGAGAAGGCGATCGCACATTTATTCGCAGAAGCCCTCAAACTAGACAAAGTAGGTATTGATGATAACTTCTTTGAACTAGGTGGCGACTCGATTCGAGGAGCGATTCTAATTAATAAACTGCAAGCACAACTAAACGAGATTATTCATTTTGTTGTCCTATTTGATACTAAGACAGTTGCTAAACTAGCAGCTTACATAGAAGAACACTACCCACAAACAGCAGCAAAACTCCTGGGTAAGGAAATAACTGCAATTAGTGAAATACCACAAGAGCGTATTGATGAAGCTAAAGTTTTGCAAATGCGATCGCTTATTCCCTCCATTGCTCCCCCAATAGATGACGACGCAATCAAAAACCCGCCAGCTATCTTTATCCTCTCGCCTCATCGCAGTGGTTCTACCTTACTGCGCGTCATCCTGGGGGGAAATCCGCAGTTGTTCGCGCCTCCAGAATTGGAACTGCTGACGTTCAATACACTTGGGGAACGAAAAGCAGCGTTTTCTGGACGTTACAGCTTTTGGATGGAAGGGACGATTCGGACAATTATGCAAATCCGTGGGTGCAGTCCAGAAGAGGCGATCGCACTTATGGAAGAATTGGAAGCAAAAAATCTTACTACTAAGCAGTTCTACCAACTTATACAGCGATCGCTGGGTGATAAAATCTTGGTAGATAAGACCCCCTCCTACTCCATAGATTTAGAGACCCTCAAACGAGCGGAGATAAACTTCCAAAACCCACTCTACATACACCTTGTGCGTCATCCTTATGCAACGATGCGCTCTTATGAAGAAGCTAGAGTAGAGCAAACATTTCCATATCAACATCCCTTCAATAGGCGAGAACTCGCTGAACTCGTTTGGTTAATTAGCCATCAAAATATTCTCGAATTCTTGCAACAAGTTCCCCAAGAACGCCAGTATCAAGTCAAATTTGAAGACATAGTTAGCCAGCCGCAGACAAGTGTTGAGGGCTTATGTCAATTTTTAGGGGTGGAATTCCATCCTGATATGCTGCAACCATACAAAGAGAAAAAGCAGCGTATGACCGATGGGATTTATGCCCAGTCTAGAATGGTGGGGGATGTGAAATTCCATGAACATCAGAGTATTAATGCTAGCACCGCAGATAGTTGGAAGCAGTATTACAGCACTGACTTCTTAAGTGATGTAGCTTGGCGAGTAGCAGAATCTTTGGGATATCAAAAACAGGGAATAGGGAATAGGGAACAGGGAATAGATAGTAAACGTGCTATTGCGAGAGTTAGTCGGGGAAATCAAACAGAATCTCAGACTTTCCCTGTTTCTTTCGCCCAGCAACGCCTATGGGTTTTGGCACAATTGGAGCCGGACAACCCTTTCTATAATATGTTTAAGGCTGTTCGTCTTAACGGGCGTATAGATATAGAAGTTTTAGAACGCAGCCTCAACGAGATTATCCGCCGGCACGAAATTCTACGGACTACTTTTAGTGCGGTGGAGGGAACGCCTGTACAAGTAATTGCTCCCCACGCAACGATGAAACTCTCGGTTGTAGACTTGCAACAATTGTCAGGACAAGAACAGTCAGAACAATTGCAACTTTTAGCAACCCAAGATCAATTACAACCCTTTGGCCTCACCAAAGGACTGTTGCTGCGAGTCACCTTAGTACAACTCAAGTCAGAGTCTTATGCTTTGTTATTGACCATGCACCATATCATTGGTGATGGTTGGTCAATGGGAGTATTTATCAAAGAATTGTCGAGTTTGTATCAAGGTTTCTTGGTCGGCAAACCTTCTCCCCTCCCACAACTACCGATTCAATACGCAGATTTTACGATTTGGCAACGCCAATGGTTGCAAGGAAAAGCACTACAAACTTCAATCAACTACTGGACGCAACAATTAGCAGACGCACCACCTCTTTTGGAACTACCTACGGATAGGCCTCGTTCTTCTGTACAAACTTTCCGGGGTTGGTGTTTTTCCTTCCAGCTAGATGCAAAACTGACGGCATCGCTGAAAGAACTCAGCCACAGGTCAGGAACTACCTTATTTATGACCTTGATGGCGGCTTATGCGACTCTACTATTCCGTTACAGTGGTCAGCAAGATATTCTGCTAGGAACACCGATCGCTAGCCGCAACCATCAAGAAATAGAAGGGTTAATTGGCTTTTTTGTCAATACCTTGGTGATGCGAACTCGACTAGAAGATAATCCGAGTTTCTCAAAACTACTAACGCAAGTACGTTCTACTTGTATGGATGCCTACGCCAACCAAGACGTACCCTTTGAACAGATTGTTGAAGCTTTGCAAATAGAGCGTAGTCTCAGCCACAGTCCCCTATTTCAGGTGATGTTTGCATTGCAGAATGCGCCAATGGAGCAATTAGAAACGCCTGAATTAGCTGTTACTCCTCTACATCTAGATAACGTTAATGCCAAGTTTGACCTCACATTACAAATGTGGGAACAAGATAACTGCTTACAAGGGTTCTGGCAATATAACACCGATTTATTCGATGAAGATAGAATCGCTCGCATGACTGGTCATTTCCAGACATTATTAGCGGGAATTGTGGCAAATCCTCAAGCATCAGTAGGTACATTGCCATTGCTAACTGAGCGTGAACGTCATCAATTGCTAGTGGAATGGAATGATACTCACATACCATATCCCGACACTAAATGTATCCATCAAGTGTTTGAGGAACAGGTAGAACAAAACAGTAATGCGATCGCTGTGGTGTATGAGGATGAGTCTCTGACATATCGGGAATTGAACGATCGCGCCAATCAATTAGCGCATTATCTACAAAGCTTGGGAGTTGGAACAGAAATACTGGTAGGGATTTGCGTTGAGCGATCGCTACAGATGATTATCGGAATGCTGGCAATTCTCAAAGCGGGTGGTGCTTATGTTCCTCTAGACTCCAGCTATCCTGAAGAACGCTTGGCTGATATGCTGAATGATTCTCAGGTATCAATACTACTGACTCAAGAACAGTTATTAGCACAGATGCCGAAAACTAACGCTAAAGTAGTATATTTAGATACTGATTGGGATGAGTTAATTAGCAAATATAGTCCAGATAATCCCACCAGTAAGATATCGAATCATAATCTTGCTTATGTAATTTATACCTCTGGTTCTACAGGAAAGCCGAAAGGCATAGGCGTTACTCATCAAGCTGTGAATCGGTTAGTTTGTAACACTAACTACGTGAAGTTAACAGCTAATCACCGAGTTGCTCAAGCCTCGAATGCAGCTTTTGATGCTGCTACCTTTGAAATTTGGGGAGCTTTGCTTAATGGAGCTAGGCTAGTAGGTATTACTAAAGAAGTCCTGCTTTCGCCGCCACAACTAGCTACACAACTGCAAAACCAGCAGATTGACTTTTTGTTTGTTACTACAGCTTTATTCAACCAGTTGGTAAGTCAAGTACCGGGAATCTTTAAAAATCTCCAAACTGTTCTATTTGGTGGAGAAGCAGTAGAACCAAACTGGGTGCGGACAGTACTGCAAAATCAGCCTCCAAAGCGACTGCTTCACGTTTACGGCCCAACAGAAAATACTACTTTCTCTTCCTGGTATTTAGTCCAGGAAGTACCAGAAGGCGCAACAAATTTGCCAATTGGGAAACCAATTGCTAATACGCAAATCTATATTCTGGATCGTCATCTCCAACCTGTACCGATTGGCGTTCCTGGTGAACTATGTATTGGAGGTGATGGTTTAGCCAGAGGTTATCTCAACCGCCCAGATTTAACCGAGGAAAAGTTTATCTCAAATCCCATTGCTGAAGCACAATTAACTTCTAGCAAAAAGTTGTACAGAACAGGAGACTTAGCGCGTTACTTACCTGATGGAAATATTGAGTTTATTGGTCGCATTGATAACCAAGTTAAAATCCGTGGTTTCCGAATTGAGCTTGCTGAAATTGAGGTGATTTTAACTCAACATCCCCAAGTAGGAGATGCGATTGTCATTGCTAGGGAAGATAAACCAGGAATTAAAAATTTGGCAGCATACTTGATCCCCGAAGGAAAACAGCCAATTAGTAGCGAGTTGCGATCGTTCCTCAAAGAAAAGCTCCCCGACTACATGGTTCCTGCATCCTTCACAGTTCTGGAGGTATTGCCAATTACCCCCAATGGTAAAGTAGACCGTCGTGCCTTACCAGTACCAGAGTTGGAGTTAAATGACTCAACTGGCTTTGTCTCTCCCCGTACCGACGTTGAAAAAATCTTGGTAAAAATTTGGCAAGATGTTTTACGATTAAAACAAGTTTGTATTCACAACAACTTTTTTGAATTGGGTGGGGATTCCATTATTGGAATCCAAATTATCGCCAAAGCAAATCTTGCTGGATTAAAACTAACTCCAAAACAGCTATTTCAGCACCAAACCATTGCTGAATTAGCTGCTGTAGCTGTGACAACTACCTCTAAGGAGGCAGAACAGGGCTTAGTTAAGGGCATTGTTCCCCTAACACCAATTCAGCATTGGTTCTTTGAGCGAAATTTACCCGAACCCCATCACTTTAACCAATCTGTTCTGCTAGAAGTTCCGCCAAACATACAAGCGGAATTATTAGAGCAAGCATTACAAAAGCTGGTGTACCATCACGATGCTTTACGGCTGCGATTTTTGCAGCAAGCAGCGCAATGGCAACAGTACAACAGTGATGTGTGCAATGCAATATCCTTAGTCAAGGATGATTTATCCAACCTGACTCAAGCAGAACAATCAAAAGCCATTGAGTTAAAGGCAGATGAAATACAGCGATCGCTAAATTTAACAGATGGGTCGTTGCTACGGATTGTACTATTTAACTTAGGCAAATCTTCCCCTGGACGGTTGCTCATCGTTATCCATCACTTGGCTGTAGATGGGATTTCCTGGCGGATTTTGCTGGAAGATTTAGCTGGGGCATACAAACAGTTAGATAGTGGGAACAACATCCAACTCCCTGCAAAAACAACTTCCTTCAAAGATTGGGCAATCAAATTGCAGGATTATGCCAGTACTCAAGGACTGCACTCAGAGCTAGATTACTGGCTGCACTCAAGGTCATTCGCAGTTGCTCCTTTACCGTTAGATTACCCTGCTGTTGCCTCAGCAAACACTGTCGGTTCAAGTCGTGTTGTTTCTGTATCACTGAGCAGAGAACAGACTCGCACCCTGTTACAGGATGTCCCTGGAGCCTACAATACCCAGATTAACGATGTACTCTTGACCGCATTAGTACAAAGTTTTGCTGGATGGACAGGCTATGACTCCCTACTGATTGAATTAGAAGGTCACGGACGGGAGGACTTGTTTGAGGATATAGATTTGTCCCGGACAGTAGGCTGGTTTACCAGTTTATTCCCCGTTTGCTTAAAACTTGGAAACCTTCACCATCCTGGAGAGGCTCTCAAGTCGGTTAAGGAGCAACTGCGAGGTATCCCCAACCGAGGTATTGGCTATGGCATCCTACGGTATCTGAGCAACGATGCAACCATACACAAGCAACTTGGGCTACTCCCTCAAGCTCAAGTTAGCTTCAACTACTTGGGTCAATTCGACCAAACGCACCTAGCGCCCCTTGGTTGGAAATATGCCCAAGAGTCTAGCGGCTCTATTCACAGCCCCAAAGGACAACGCCGCCATTTGTTGAATGTGAATGGATTAGTCATTGAAGGTAGATTGCAGCTGGAGTGGAAATATAGCGAAGCTTTCCATCACCAGGCTACTGTAGAAAATTTGGCTAACAACTATGTGAAAGTCTTAGAAGCTATTATTGACCACTGCTTATCCCCAGAAGCAGGAGGTTATACCCCTTCAGATTTCCCAGAAGTTGGTTTAAGCCAAGAAGCGTTGGACGAACTGCTAGCAGAAATTGAATGAAGTTATTGACAACTCATCTCTATTAAGAGAAGACGTTTCCTCACTTTGTCCTTTGTTTGAATTTTTCACACCAACCATATTCATTATTTATGACAATCTCGAAAGCTACACTCACAACCGCGCGTGATTCAGGAGTTTTAGTTAATAAACTTGCTTCCAAAATCTCCTGCATTTCTTATCAAAGTATGCGTCGGTCTAGCAGAGTATTGAGAGAATTTGTACTTTATTATTTTCCCATTTATAACCTCTCAATGAATGACTTCTTTCGGTTTTATCCCATCTTAGGTTTTATTGAAGCTCTGGTTTATCAAACCGATGATGAAGTTGAAAAACTTCAAGGTGAAGGCTATGGAACACTACAACACTCTCCTTGGCGTTCTAAGCAAGAAATGATCTTGGCTGTTTTAGAAGAGTATAATCTCAAGCATTGTCAGGTTGAATTGTATATGCAGAAGTTGGAAGAATATTTTGAATTAGAAACTCAACTATTAGCAGCCTCTCATGTCACTCATGGAATGATTAAAAAAGCGGCTGAATTACGTTCTTCTGATTATCGGATTTTACATTGTACTTTGTTAAAAATGTTAGGTTTAAATTACCCAGAAGATGAATTAAATGAAGAATTAAGGCTGATGTGGCCTCTGGAAGTTTTAAATGACATTGAAGATGACCTGATGTTTTATTCAGATGATGTAGCAGCTAAACATTATAATACCTACAGAATGTTCGTGAAAGTTTATGGAGAAAAAGCCCCTTATTTCTTAAAGAAAGAGTTAGATTTTTATGAAAGTCTATTTCATAAACAGTTAGGACGATTTTCTGGCATGAAGCGAGATTCTTTCCTCAAACCCTGGAATGCCTATCGTCTAGACCATCCAGTACCAGTCATTCCTGAACCAATTCTGGAAAATTAATATTCACTATTGCTAATGACTAATAGTTAATTGCTAATTATTAATTTATCTATACTATTAGTTATTAGCAGCTTCTTCAGGACGCTTGAAAAATAGATGAGCTTCTTGCTGATGTATACTATTTTGAAAAAGGAGGATTAAAACTCGGAAAACACACTTTTTTAGGCCAGCAGTTTAGTAAAAATGTCAGGGTAGAATGGTGGAACAACAGCGTGGTGTAACAATATGGCTAACTGGTTTGAGTGGTGCTGGTAAAACTACCATCTGTCAATTTTTGGAGACAGAACTGCGATCGCAAGGATATAAAATTGAAGTACTAGACGGCGATGTAGTTCGCCAAAAGTTAAGTAAAGGATTAACTTTCAGCAAGGAGGATCGAGACGAAAATATTCGGCGAATTGGTTTTGTAGCTAACCTGCTAACTAGAAATAATGTGATAGTATTGGTTTCTGTTATCTCGCCATATCGAGCAATTCGAGAAGAAGTTAAAAAACAGATTGGGGATTTTATTGAAGTATACGTCAATGCCCCATTAGAAGTTTGTGAACAACGAGATGTCAAAGGTTTGTATAAAAGAGCCAGGGCTGGCGAAATCAAAAATTTCACTGGAATTGATGATTTATATGAAATACCTCTTGAACCTGATGTTGAATGCAAAACTAATCAAGAAAGTATTTCCCAAAGCGCAAATAAAATTTTGACTAAATTAGAAGATTTAGGGTACATCAATTCTTTATTGTTGCCACAATTCCATAACAATTACTCCCGAATATGATGATCGATTAGGAAAAGCTGAAATGACTTTAGTGAAAGAAAAGGAACTGTGTAAACTTTTTGTTGAAGTGGGACGACAACAATATTTGCTTGTTGCTGTGGGAAATAATCTTGCAAAGAATAATGAGGTAGGATGGACTAGTTTTATCACCGATTTATTATCAGCAAAAGGCAATCCTACTGTTGAAGATATTTATAAATATTTAGTAAATGGAGTTACTGAATATAACCAACAAAATCAGTCAGAAGTCAATATTAAAACTGTTTATAATTACTTTACTGCTAAAATTATTCGTTCAATCTTTGTTGAACCATCGGAACTAGAGAAAAACTGGTATTTTATTTGTGGCGCGGCAGAAATTCCCAAGCCTGGAGATTTTATTACTATTCAGGTTTTTCAGGAACCGTTAGTGGCTGTACGCCAAGCAGATGGAAGGATTCGCGTTTTCCTCAATGTCTGCACTCATCGCCAAGCACCAGTCTTTGAAGGTCACGGTTGTGTAAATGTAGATAAATCGGTTCTTTGTCCTTATCATGGATGGGCTTATGGTATAGATGGTCATTGCAAGAATGCACCAGGGGCAAATAGAGGAGAGTTTGGTGCTGATTTTGATTTGACAAACTACAGTTTGCAGGAGTTTGAGGTCAAAATTGATGAAAATCAGGGGATTTTTGCCAAGCTTTCAGAAAATAGTCATCTCAAGCAAGAATCACAACCTGAAAGCCATCAAAATATCGGGGTAGAAATTATAAATCTGCTTAATTCTGTGAGTCCAGGCTATGCAGATGGAGAAAGCGCCACACTTCCAGAACAAATCCGCCTCTGGTTGAGAATTGGTTATTTAGAAGAGAATATAAAACAGCTAATTGTAGAGATTACCTCAGAAGGAAGAAGCGATCGCCACCAATTAATATTAGAGTCATTGATTGCGGAACTCAAACACGTTATCCTGACTGTTGATAGTGATGGGTCAACCCCAGAACTAAATGAAGTGCTGCAACGAGTTTACAGCAATGACGATCAAAAGCAAATCATTGGAAAGTCTATTGAGTATTCCAAAATTGATGCTGATGACATAGAATATCCCGAATCATCTGAAAGAAGGCAAGCATTGCCAATCTGGATTTATGGCGATGCAGCATTGTTTGCGCTGGAAGTTGAGCATTTAATTAAACCAACTTGGCAATTTGTTTGCCATATCAACGAAGTTCCACAACCGGGAAACTTCACTTGGCTGGATATTGTTGGTGAACGAGCCTACGTCATCCGCACTGCAAGCGGTGAATTGTTCGCTGGCAAACTTCAGGATGTCACACAACGGGGAAGCTATCCAAAATTTGGTTTACCCAACTACGGTTTAGAACCCATCGATATTGACATTTTTTATGGATTTATTTTCATTCGCTTTAGTTGGGAAGGCTCAAGATTAGCCGATAGTTGGTATTTACCTGGGTTATTAGAACCCTACCAATTGGAAGATATGCAGCCGATTGGTGGAGTTGGTCGCTATGACATTAATGTTGAGGTGGATTACAAACTGTTGTGGGAAAACTTCTTAGAAGATTACCACTTTCCCATGATGCACAAAGGTTTAACTCGTCGGTTTGGAGTGTCGAGTGATTGTGAAGGCATCAACGGCATGATTATTCCGATGCGCGATCCGGCTTCACCCAGCTTAACCCCAATCGAGCGACAATATTATGATTGCGCCAAAGCGATCGCTCGGCATTCTTGGGAGCGTGAGCAGGAATTACAAGATTTTGCTGCTGAAAACGATTCTTTGCCCGAAACGCTATGTTTTTCAGCCTTCTGCTCAATGTCAGCGCAAGAAGAAATCCCAATGCCTTTTTCTTTGAGCGTATTTCCCGAACACGTCCAAACTTTTTCCTTAGTTCCCGCCGGGCCAAGAGAGTGCCGTTTTCATGTTCGCAGTTATGGTCATGTTCTTGACCCAAACGATCCTCACAGTAAAGCCATTGAAGAGGCGCGGCTAGCGAACATCCAACTGCTTTTGGAATCGTTACATGAGGACATTCGCGTTAACTACATCTGTCAAGACAGCGTTTCCTCGCGGCTGTTTGAAAAAATCGGAGTATTTAGTATTGCCGAATTTGATGTTGCTAAGTTTCAGGAGGCTATTTACACCAAACTACCAATAACCCGTCGTCAACGGAAACCATTATGACTACCACTATCCCATCAGTCAATGCTGTAACTGAAATTGAGACTCGCAAAGCCGACCATCTACGTGTCTGCTTAGAAGAAGATGTCCAATGTCAGCACGTAACTAATGGATTTGAGTGCTATCGCTTTACTCATGATTGTCTGCCGGAAATTAACCGCAGTGACATTAATCTGCAAACTACCTTCCTGGGGAAAAATCTTGGCGCTCCCCTACTGATTTCTTCCATGACAGGGGGAACCGAATTGGCGCAGCTAGTCAACACTCGTTTAGCAACTGTTGCTCAACGCTACCGATTAGCAATGGGAGTTGGTTCGCAACGAATTGTGATTGAACAGCCTCATTTAGCTTCTACCTTTGCCGTGCGCTCCTTTGCTCCTGACATTTTGTTGTTAGCGAACTTGGGGGCTGTGCAACTAAATTATGGATGTGGACTTGATGATTGCTTACGCCTTGTAGATTCTCTGGAAGCGGATGCACTAATTTTGCATCTCAACCCCCTGCAAGAATGTGTGCAATCACGGGGAGATACAAATTTCCGGGGGCTATTGGGTAAAATTGCCCAACTTTGTCAGCAACTACCTGTTCCGGTTGTTGTCAAAGAAGTGGGAAATGGAATTTCTGCGGCGATGGCACAAAAGTTAATTGATGCAGGAGTTTCAGCTATTGATGTCGCCGGCGCAGGTGGAACTTCATGGGCAAAAGTAGAAAGCCAACGCGCCAAAGATAACAAGCAGCGCCGTTTGGGACAAACTTTTGCTGATTGGGGTTTACCAACCGTCGAGTGCATCAATTCCATCCGGGAGAACGCGCCGACAATTCCCTTGATTGCTTCTGGCGGGTTAATCAATGGATTGGATGTTGCCAAAGCGATCGCTTTAGGAGCCGATTTAGCAGGTTTAGCCCGACCTTTTTTAGAAGCAGCCGTCAAATCGGAAGCCGCCGTTGATGAGTTGGTCGAAGTTCTGATTGCTGAACTCGAAACAGCTTTATTTTGTACTGGCAATGCCAACTTAGCAGAACTAAGAAGTTCTGGAGCATTGCAACGTATATGAATAGGGAATAGGGAATAGGGAAGCAATGTGTGTAATTAATTCTGTTTAGGTACTTTTAACATGAAACTAGATGACTGCAATCAATCAACGCAAAACGCCCTCCACATTCGGGGCATAATTGCGATCGCGATCGTCAGTCTAATATGGGCGACAACCTTCCCACTGACCAAAGATGCAGTCACTAGCTTTTCACCAGCTGTACTCACCGCCAGCCGTTTTACTGTTGCAGCCGCAATATTTACCCCATACTTACGCTCTTTAAACGTTCAAATATTACGTGATGGCACAGTTTTAGGACTTCTACTTTTCGCCTGCTTCGCCTTCCAAGCGATCGGGCTGGAAACTGCCAATGCCAACCGGGGAGGATTCATTTTCAGCCTAAATGTAATTATTGTACCTCTATTGGCAGCGTTATTCGGTCAGCCCTTGCTGATTAAAACTCTACTCGCCGCCGGAGTTGCCCTCACAGGCATTGGTATTATGTGCTGGGAAAATGGCTCTTTAGGCATGGGTGACTTGTTTTTGTTTGCTGAAACCTTCATTTACGGGGTTTATATGCTGGTGCTTCAGGAAACGGCACAACGCCACTCAACCCTATCCCTCACTGCCATCCAACTGTGGATTGTAGCAGTATTAAGTATCGTCTGGGCAGCGCCAGAGATGACCGAGCAATTTGAGACCCTGAACAATAACTATGGCATTGTCCTCTACCTCGCTTTGGTAGGGACTGCTGGTACTACCTGGCTAGAAACAATAGGTCAGCAATGGATTTCAGCTTCCGAGGCGGCGCTATTGTGTACCCTCGATCCGGTACTCACGTCCGTTTTTTCCTTTTGGCTACTTGGTGAGAAGTTTGGAGTACGCGGTTTGATTGGTACGGCTTTGGTACTAACTGCATTGATTTTGAGTCAAAGTAAGTCTCAATATATAGATCGAAAATTAATATTTGGCGCAGAACGTGTTTAAAAATTAGTAATTTTAACTTGATTTTTTCTACTATACGACCTTGATTAAAACGATGCTAAAGTTTTCGATTGAATTTCGACCTCCTATTCCTCCTACAAAAAGTTTGATTATCGGTACATTGGGGCCTAGCGGTACTAGTAGCGACTATGCTTCTAACTATATAATCAAACAATTAGAGTCAGAAGAATTAACTGGAGAAATTCAGTTATTTGATGGTTTTCCAGATGTCAAAGAAGCTTTGCTGCAAGACAAGATTGATCTAGCTCTGGTTCCTCATGCTTACCAAATGATTAATGAGTTTTATATGGAGCCAAGTTTTGATTTAGGTTTCATTTTTATCTATCCTACTCCAGTTTATGGATTAGCTAAGAAGAAAAATACAGAGGTAGTTTTTAAAGGAGCTAGACTTGTTACCCATCCTGCACCTTTACCTTTGTTGTCAAGACTTTTACCAGACTCCGAAGACCAATCAGAAATTCAGGTTGATTTGTCTCCTTCTACTAGCGATGCGGCAATTCAAGTACAAAAGGGTTTAGCTACTCTAGCTATTACTAATAAAAATGCTGTTGATGCTTATGATTTGGAGTTTATTTCCACCTATGGAAAAATCCCTATGAGTTGGTCAATTTTTTATAAAAAATTAGCAGAAAGTCATGTCTAAATTTTTCCCAACTCCCAAAATTACAAAAATTGGTTCAGATGTAGAATTAATAGCATTTGAATGTCAAGACACACTTGTTCAACTAGTGTATCTTGCTCCTGGAGCTAATTTTGCACTACATGAACATCTAGAAAGTCAGATGGGGATGATAATTTCTGGTCGTTTAGAAATGAACGTCAACGGAACTAAAGAAATTATTGAACCGCTACAACAAGCTTACATTGCCAATGCTTATGTTCCTCACGGTTCTGTAAATATTTTTCCAGAAACAGCAATAGTATTCGATGTAAAACGGATCGTAAATTCCTTACCATCAGAAAAAGCAGACGAAGTGTTTCTCAAGGTATCGCCTAAAAAAGATGAAATTACTGGTTTACCATGTCAATCTATTGTTGCTTCTTGGTTTGAGATTGTGATTACTGAAATTCCCCCCGGAGGAATTATCCCAATACAACAATCTGCTAGCGAACAAATGGGAATAATCTTGAATGGACAGTTGATGATGTCTGTGGAAGACGAACAGCAAAGACTAGAATATGGTAGTATTTATTATGCTCCGGTTAATGTGTTTTGTGGAGGATATAATTCCTCTGATGAAGCAGTAACTTTGATTAAAATTTTGATTCAATCTAGTTCTCTTTTATCTTACAAAGAAGTTTCTTTAAGTGAAATAACCGCGCGATCGCTAACTGCTTCTTAAAGGAATATTCATCATGGATTTAGGATTAACACAGAAAGTAGCTTTAGTGACAGGAGCAAGTGCTGGTATTGGTTATAGCGTTGCCCAAAAGCTGGCAGCAGAAGGTTGTCAGTTAATAATTTGTGGGAGAAATTCTGAGCGTTTAGAACAAGCTTATCAAGGTTTGGTTAGTTCTCAAGCAAAAGTTATCCCCATTGTTGCTGATGTTCAAAATGCAAGTGATTCTCAAAAACTAGTACAAGAAGCTCTCAAGCAATTTGGCAAAATTGATATCTTGGTCAATAATTCTCAGGGAGCTACATTTTCTAATGAAGCAGTAGAAAATCTATCTGATGAAGATTGGTCAACTGTTTTTGAAGGCAAGTTAATGGGCTATATTCGCATGACGAATCTGGTGCTACCGACGATGAAAAATCAGCAATGGGGGCGCATTATCAATATTGTTGGCACATCAGGAAAAGAACCTTCTAGTCGTCTTGTTAAATCGGGAGTGTGCAATGCTGCATTAATCAACTTTACTAAAACTGTTGCCACAGAAGTTGCTAAGTGGAATGTTTTAGTTACCTGTGTCAATCCTGGTCTGATTGATACTCCAAGGCATAGAGAATATTTAGAAGTATTCGCCCAAAAGGAAGACCGAAATATTGAGGCGATTATAGAAGGAATAGATAACACAATTCCTATAGGTCGTCGTGGTCTTTCTAGTGAGGTTGCTAATTTAGTTGCTTTTTTAAGTTCGGAATGCGCTAGTTATATAACAGGTGTAACTATTGCAGTAGATGGCGGGTTATCTACAGCAGCTTTTTAAGTAATTTAATTGCATTTCTCTCTCTGCGCTCTCTGCGCCTCTGCGGTTAATTAAAAATATATATTTTATAAAAAATCTAACAATGGTAGCTATACAAAATCAAAATAAAACAAAAGATATCGAAGCCATCTACCCCCTTTCGCCAATGCAGCAGGGGATGCTATTTCATACTCTCTATCAGCCAGAATCAAGAATATACTTTGAGCAGTTTCGCTTTACTATTCATGGCGATTTAAACAAGAGTGCGTTTGAGCAAGCTTGGCAACAAGTAGTACAGAGACACGCAGCGTTACGAACTCTTTTTGTTTGGAAGAACCGCAAACAGCCAGTCCAAGTAGTGCGTAAACAGGTTAATTTAACTTGGATTAACAGGGATTTGCATTTACTATCAACCGAGGAACAACAAAAACAAATTATTTCTTTCTTAAATATAGATAAAGAGCAAAGTTTTGAACTTGACAAAGCTCCCTTGATGCGGTTTGTTTTATTTCGGTTAGCAAACGAAACTTATCATTTTGTCTGGAGCTTTCATCATATATTGCTCGATGGTTGGAGTTGGCCGATTCTCTTTAAAGAAATATTTGCTTTTTACGAGTCCATTACCAATAATCAACCATTATATTTAGCTCCAACTCGCTCTTACCGAGATTACATTAATTGGTTACAGCAGCAAGACTTATCTAGTGCAGAGGAATTTTGGCGGCGAACTCTTGATGGTTTTACTGCTGCTACCCCTTTGGTTGTGGAACAAGCTGGAGGGCAAATTGCTCACCAGCAAACCATTTATATTCGACACCAACATCTATCAGCCGAGGCAACTGCTACTTTAAAATCTTTTGCCCAACAACATCATCTGACCCTTTCTACCTTGATACAGGCAGCTTGGGCATTGTTACTTAGTCGTTACAGTGGTGAGTCTGATGTGGTATTTGGGGCTACAGTGTCCGGTCGTCCTCATAATTTATCTGGCGTAGAGTCGATGGTGGGGTTGTTTATTAATACCCTACCTGTACGGGTAAAAATCCCTGAAACAGCTGATTTATTGCCTTGGTTAGTGCAATTGCAACAAGAACATATAGAACGGGAGCAGTATTCTTACACCTCACTGGTAGATATTCAAGGCGTGAGTGAGATTCCTCGGAATCAACCTTTGTTTGAAAGCATTGTGGTGTTTGAGAACTATCCTGTCAACTTAACCTTGCAAGCACTTCCAGGGAATTTAAAAATAGCCGATCGCCAAGCCCTCGGAGAAACGAATTATCCCTTAACGGTGGTGGCAATTCCCAGCGATGAACTGGTAATCAAAATCAACTACGATCGCGATCGCTTTGACGCAGATACAATTGACCGGATGATTGGTCATTTGCTCACACTGTTGCAGGAAATTGTGACTAATCCTCATCGCAGTCCAGGCGAATTACCGCTACTCACACCAGCAGAGCAAGATTTACTGCTAGTACAGTGGAACGCTACCCAAGCAGCCCAACCCATCCATGATTGCATCCATCAATTATTTGAGCAGCAAGTTGAAAAAACACCCGAATCTGTGGCGGTGGTGTATGAAAATCAACAATTGACCTACCAAGAGTTAAATCAACGCGCTAATCAACTAGCACATCATCTGCAACATTTGGGTATTAAACCAGATGCACCTGTAGGGATTTGTCTAGAACGCTCTCTAGAAGCGGCAATTGCCATATTAGCAACCCTCAAAGCTGGCGGTGCTTGCATTCCCCTTGACCCTACCTATCCTCCAGAACGGTTAGCATTCATGTTGGCGGATACTGGTGCAACCGTTGTCTTAACTCAAGCTAGTTTAAAGCCATTGCTGGAAGGACATTTCCATCATCATCTAATTTTGGTAGATGAGAGATGGGATGCGATCGCCAAAGAATCTGATATCAATCTTCAGACAGATACAGAAGCAGATAATTTAGCGTATGTAATTTATACTTCTGGGTCTACAGGAACTCCTAAAGGTACTCTTGTGCCCCATCGATCGCTAACCAATTTAATAGAACACCATCAAGCGAAGATGACAACAGGTGTAGGTGTTCTTCAGTTTGCTTCCCTTAGTTTTGATGTCAGCTATCACGAAATGTTTGCGGCATGGGGTTTGGGTGGCACACTATATATGATTGGCGAAAGCGATCGCAAGGATTTAGATAAATTAATTCAGTTACTTGCTAAAGAACAAATTGCCAAAGTCTTCCTTCCTGTCACTCTCTGGCAACAATTAGCAGAAATATACGGAGAGGAAGAACATTTATTTAAGAACATTAGAGAAGCGATCGCTTGTGGCGAACAACTCCAGATTACTCAACCAATGATTAAGCTGTTCCAACGTCTGGAGAATTGTAGACTCTACAATTTATACGGCCCCACAGAAGCAGATTTAGTTACAGCTTATACCTTTAGCCAAGAGCCAGATAAATGGCCAATTTATCCACCAATTGGTAAGCCTGCTGTCAACGTGCAAGTTTATCTATTAGACCGCAATCTTCAACCCGTGCCGATTGGCGTTCCTGGGGAACTCTACGTTAGCGGTGATGGTTTGGCTCGTGGCTACCTCAACCGCCCAGATTTGACAGAGCAAAAATTTGTTCCAAATCCGTTTGACAATTCAAAATTATATAAGACTGGAGATTTGGCACGTTACCTCAGCGATGGCAACATTGAATTTTTGGGACGCATAGACGATTTAGTAAAAGTCCGGGGTTTTCGGGTTGAACTTGGTGAAGTTGAAGCGGTTTTGAGCAAACATCCCCAAATTAACCAAGCAGTGGCTAAGGTGTTTGGGCAAAGTGCTAGGGAAAAATATTTAGTCGCTTACTTTGTACCAATTCAAGGACAGACTCTCACCATCGAACAGTTGCGTAATTTTATTCAAGACCAGTTGCCAGAATACATGATTCCATCAGCTTTTGTGCAGATGGAGTCCTTTCCCTTGACTCCTAATGGTAAAGTTAACCGTCGCGCTTTGAGCGAACCGACGACCAGCAGACCAGAATTAGCTCAAACTTTTGTTGCACCCCGGACTCCCACCGAAGAAATTTTGGCGGGTATTTGGAGGGATGTTTTGGGGGTAGAACAAGTTGGAATTTACGACAACTTCTTTAATTTAGGAGGACATTCATTACTTGCTACTCAAGTTATTTCTCTGACACGCAAAACATTTAAGGTAGAATTATCTCTGCGAAGTTTATTTGAATCTCCAGCGATCGCAACTTTAGCGAAAACCGTCGAAACGGCTTCACAACAAGAAACTTTGCCGGAAATTGTACCCTTGCGATCGCCAAATGCAACACAGCCAATCTCCTTAACTCAGCTAGAGTTTTGGTTTTTCGAGCAATTCTATCCTGGTAATCCTGTTTACAATCTGCCGCTAGTCTATCGCGTCACAGGTTCGCTGGATGTGAAAGCATTAGAGGAGAGTTTAAGAGAAATTGTCCGCCGACACGAAACCTTACGAACCACTTTTAAAGTTGAAAACGGACAAGTTGTTTATGTAATTTCCCCCGAACCTGTATTTGATTTTGTTGTCATAGACGTACAAAACATATCGGAAGCGAAACGACAAGCCGAGAAAGATATTAAGCAGCCTTTCGATTTGGCGCGGGGGCCGTTATTGCGAAGTAAGCTTTGGCGTTTAAGTGAAACCGAGCATTTACTTGTTGTCACTACACACCATATTGTCGCTGATGGTTGGTCTTTTAGCGTGTTAACCCAAGAAATGGCAACCCTTTACGAAGCTTTTTCTCAAGGTAAACCCTCCCCACTAACAAAGTTACCCATTCAATATGCAGACTTTGCACATTGGCAAAGACAATTATTGCAGGGGCAAACCTTAGACTCACAAATGCAATTCTGGAAACAACATCTAGGTGTTCATCCTCCAGTCTTAAAACTACCAACCGATTATCCACGCCCAGATGTGCGAACCTTCACAGGTGCGCGTCAACCTTTGGTGATTTCTTCAGACTTAACCAAAGCACTCAAAATCTTGAGTCAGCAGGAAGGCGTAACTTTATTTATGACCTTGTTAGCAGCACTCAAAATATTACTTTTCTGCTACACAGGACAACCAGACATCATTGTGAGTACAACAGTTGCCAATCGTACCCGTCCCGAAACAGAAGGACTGATTGGTTTCTTTGTTCATTTACTGCCATTCTGCACCAACTTAGAAGGCAATCCCAGCTTCCGCGAACTATTGCGGCGAGTGCGAGAAGTGTCTTTAGGAGTGTATGCACATCAAGAAATGCCCTTCATCAAACTAGTAGAACAAGTGCAACCGATGAGAGACTCTAGTCACACACTACTAGCGCAGGTGATGTTTGTTTTCCAAAACACTCCAGAAGATGATTTAAAACTAGCAAATTTGACTTTAAAGGAGGAATTCATTGCCACAGATACCAAAGATACAGCCGAATTTGATTTAAATCTCACACTCCAAGAAACAACAGAGGGAATTGAAGGCGCTTTAGTCTACAGAACGGATTTGTTTACACCTGCTACTATCGCCAGAATGGTAACAGTCTTTCAAAACTTACTTGAATACATAGTTACTAATCCTGACCAACGTCTGAGAGAACTTCCCTTTTTAAATGAAGGTGAAAGTTTACCAATTCAAAATAACAAATTACCAATAGCGAATAACTTTCAGAATGAATTTACTGAACCCAGTAACTCTATTGAAGAAACCATATTAGCTATTTGGAAAGAACTTTTATGGTTAGAACATATCAGCACACAAGATAACTTCTTTGACCTAGGAGGACATTCTGCTCTGGTTCTACAACTCACATATAAATTACAAAAAGCTTGGCAAATAGAATTACCCTTAGTTTCCTTATTTGAGAAAACCACCATAGTTGAGCAAGCAGAAACTATCCGCAATTTACAAAGAAAGGCAGAAATAGAGAATTAGTCTCTTATCAATAAAAAATGACAAATGACAAATGACAACCCTTACTAATTGACTAAAAAACCGTGAAACCTTCCCTTTTTGACCTAACAGGAAAAGTCGCCATTATTACCGGATCTGCAAGAGGTATCGGTAAATCCATAGCTCAAGGATTAGCAGCTGTAGGTACAAAGGTTGTAGTTGCTGATATTAAAGCAACCGAAGCAGAAAAAACCGCACAAATAATTCAAGCGGCTGGAGGCGAAGCGATCGCAATTCCTACCGATGTTAGAAATCGCCAAGATTGTTTACGCCTGATTGAGCAAACCTTGGCGCACTATCACAGGCTTGACATTATGGTGTGTAATGCCGGCATTGACATCATCAAATCGGCGGCTGACTTAGAAGAATTAGAGTGGGATAACATCATCAACGTCAATTTGAAGGGATACTTCAACTGCGCCCAACTAGCTGCAAAACAAATGATTGAGCAAGGGATAGGCGGCTCAATTATCATGAACTCTTCTATTGGCGGTGTAGTGGGAATTAGTGGTTCGGCGGCTTATACAGCATCGAAAGGAGGGGTAAATTTACTAGTGCGATCGCTAGCACTGGAATGGGCAAATCACCAGATTCGAGTTAATGCTTTTGCGCCTGGCTATATCGACAACATTATGGAAGGTACTGAAACATTTCGGCGATCGCCACAAGATGATCAGCAACATCTAAGTGCTGTGATTCCTATGCAACGACGCGGAAAACCAGAGGAACTCATCGGCCCAGTGATATTTCTCGCGTCTGAAGCGGCTTCTTATGTGACGGGGGAAATTTTGATGGTGGATGGGGGATACAGCGCCATGTAGGGTAGGTAAAAGAAGTTTCCGAGAGTACAGCTATGCGAAGATTGATCACACTTACTGCTATGCGCCGTCGGCGATCGCCAGTTCTACTAGGATTTATCCTGGCGTTTGTCCTAGTTAGTTGCGTCCAAACTAACTTGATCAACAAAGCAGTAGCTGGATCTCAAATCATTCTTAGTAGTTCTGCCGAACCCAACACCTTTAACCCTCAGTTGATGGAGCAGGGAGTCGGAATTTTGACTTTCCTCTATGAAGGACTGATTCGTGAAAATGGTCGAGGAGAAATTAAACCAGCATTAGCGCGATCGTGGCAAACTTCTGAAGACCAAAAGCGCATTATTTTTACACTGAGAAAAGGACTGAAATGGTCAGATGGTAAACCACTAACTGCTGATGATGTGGTGTTTACTTATAAAGATATTTACACGAATCCGGCTATTCCTTCTTATGCCAAAGATTTTTTACAAATAGGCAAAAATCGCAGTTTTCCTACAGTGAAAAAATTGGATAACTTGCGTGTTGAATTTACCCTTCCAGAACCTTTTGCTCCTTTTATTCGCACAACAAAACTAGAAATTTTACCTGCTCATATTCTGCGCTCCAGCATCACCACAAAAGACTCCGCAGGTAGACCGCTATTTCTCTCAATCTGGGGAACAGATACTCCACCCAATCAAATTGTGAGCAACGGTGCATATAAATTAGAATCATACATTTTAGGTGAGCGGATAACTTTTCGCAAAAATCCCTATTACTGGCGTAAAGATCCTCAAAATCATACTCAACCCTATATCGATCGCATTGTTTTAAATACGGTTAGCAATAATGATACAGCATTAATTCAATTTCGTTCTGGAGGGCTTGATTTTATTGACGTAAATCCTAATTATTTTTCATTATTGAAACGAGAAGAAAAAAGGGGAGAATTCACAATTTATAACGGTGGTTCTCAAACAGGAACCACAGCGATGATGTTTAATTTGAATACAGGGCTAAGAAATGGTCAGCCTTTAATTAATCCGATTAAATCTCGCTGGTTCAATACAGTAGCATTCCGCCAAGCCGTTGCTTATAGCATGAATCGCCCGCGTATGGTCAACAACCTATTTGCAGGCGTAGGAGCGCTACAAAATTCACCAATCGCAGTGCAAAGTCCTTACTATCTTTCTCAGCAAGCAGGTTTACCAGTCTACAACTATAACCAAGAGAAGGCAAAAGCATTACTTCTCAAAGCAGGTTTTCGATACAACAATCAAGGTGAGTTATTCGATAGCAATGGGAATCGAGTCAGATTTACGCTTACCGCTAATGTTGGTAATAAGGTGTTGCAAAACATGGCTCCTTTAATTCAAGAGGATTTGAGCCAGATAGGAATTCAGGTAGATTTGAATTTGATTGGAGTGGGATTGGTTGTAGACAAATTAGCAAATCGTCTGGATTGGGATTGTCAGATTATTGATGGTTTCCCAATGACAGTAGAACCCAACGAAGCAATAAATATTTGGTCTACTAAAGGGAACTGGCATTTTTTTAACCGCCAACCCCAAGCCGGACAAATACCGATTACTAAACAACAGGTAGCAGATTGGGAACAAAAGATTGATGATCTCTACATTCAAGGTGCAGCCGCAAATGAAGCACAACGAAAACAAATTTATGCAGAAACTCAAAAGTTGAGTCAGGAATATTTGCCGTTTATTTATCTAGTAAATTCCTTATCAATGGTGTCTATGCGAAATCGCATTCAGGGCGTAAAACACTCTGCTTTGCAAGGAACATTTTGGAATATTTATGAATTGAAAAGTAATCCTATCAATAATTAAAAAATATTAGATCCCCGACTTCTTAAAGAAGTCGGGGATCTGGATACCGCGCAAAATTACAAAAAGGAGTTTTTTACCAATGAACCCAATCAAAGAACGTGAACCCCAATTAATTATTTCTACACCGATTCCCGTTATTGATTTCCATCCATTTATGGTTGGTGATATTGCTGCTAAAGAAACAGTTGCCAATCAAATCTCGTGTGCTATTCAAGAAATTGGCTGTTTTTACCTCGAAAATTGTGTACCTCAGACCTTGGTTGAGCAAGTCTTTGCCCAAGCGCAGAGTTTTTTCGCATTACCACAGGAGGAGAAAAATCAAGTAAAACTTGCTCCAGGAACTAGTCGAGGCTATGTTGCTCGTGGGAAAGAGAGGGTATTGCTAGAAGCATTCAATTTTGGTTTAGACGTTGCGCCAGCAGAAGCGGGTATAACTCATCAGCAGTTTGGTGAACCGAATCAATGGCCTCAAGATCAAAAAGAGTTTCGCCAAGTGCTATTGGAATTTTTTACAAATTGTCGTGATGCGTCTTTTAGTATTTTACAAGCGTTGGCGATCGCCTTAAAACTACCAAAGTCCTACTTCACCGATTTCCATCAAGAACGCAACTTCAACACCTCCATCAATCACTATCCATCTCTACAGCAACCCCCCTCCCCCGGCGAGACGCGGTTTGCTGAACATACAGATTACGGCAGTATCACCTTAATATTTCAAGATGAGACAGCTGGATTAGAAGTTTGCAACGATGCTGAAGAATGGATTGCAGCCCCCTTCGTCCCTGGTAAAGTGCTAGTTATCCTTGCAGATTTAATGCAGCGCTGGACAAACGATAAGTTTCCCGCCACCAAACATCGAGTTCCTCTACCTGCCAAATTCCCTAGTAAACCCAGGTACTCGATTATCTATTTTGAGTCTCCCGATTACGATGCCGAAATTACTTGCTTAGAAAATTGCGTCAAGGCAAATGCAACTCCCAACTATCCACCAATTCGCACTCATGAATATATCAATCAAGTCGCTACAGGAAGCTATACATCGGAAAAAAAATAGATTTTTCTGTTTTTACTGATAACTTTACTTATTTTTAACGATGAACTCAACTAAAGAATTTTCAAAAGAATTAATTGTTTCAACACCGATTCCAGTCATTGACTTCGAGATATTCTTAGTAGGTGACACGATTGCTAAAGAATTAATTGCTCATCAAATCGCCAGTGCTTTACAGGAAATAGGATGTTTCTACCTAAAAAATCATGATGTTCCCAAAACTTTAATCGCTCAAGCATTTGCTCAAGCCAAGAGTTTTTTTGCACTGCCGTTAGAAGAGAAGAAACAGATAGCTTTAACAGAAAAATGTCATCGAGGATATATCCCTGTGGGGATGTCAAGCATACTCAGCGAACAATTTTACTTTGGTAGAGAAATGAATCCAGAGGAATTAGATCGGCTAGATCATCCTTTTCATCAACCGAACCAATGGCTACAAAATCAACCAGAGTTTCAAGAAGTGATGTTGCAATTCTTCGCAGCTTGTCACGCAAGTACGCTGAAAGTTCTTGAAGCTCTAGCTATTGCTTTGAAACTGCCAAAGTCTTATTTTACTGAATTGCATTCTGAGCAAAATCATGCTGTGGGGTTACATCACTATCCAGGTGCATCTCAACTCTCGCAAGCTCAAAATATTCGCCTGGGAGAACATACAGATGGCAACACTATTACTTATGTGTTTCAGCATGAGGTAGAAGGTTTAGAAATTTGCACAAAAACTGGAGAGCGAGTTCCAGTTCCTTTGATTCCTGATACGGTTGTCGTCATGGCAGGAGAAATTTTGCAACGATGGACAAACGATAAAGTTTATGCCACAAAACACCAAGTTGCAATACCATTTGCATCCCAATCTATTCAACCAAGATACTCATTTGCATTTTTTGCGTCTCCTAATAACGATGCCGAAATCTCCTGTCCTGAAAGTTGTTTAGGTGCAAATGAAACTGCAAAATATCCACCCATTCTCACAAGCGATTTTTACATCCAAAGAAATAATAATAATACATCAATTTTAACTTCCTCTAAAAAATAGACTTCCTTCTCTATGAACATTTGCGTGAATTAAAATAATTTATTCTTCAAAAACCGACAATGAATATAGATATTCTGAAAAAAATAGTACCAAGACCAATAATTATGTTTTTTTATAGCATAATTTTTCTGCTTGCTTTGATTTCAACCTCTGGATTAATTAATATAGTTTTACCCTCTTCTGTTACTCCTGAAAATCTTGGTGACATCAGTACTAAGTTCCAATATTTTGCTAAACACAAAGATGATTATGATGTTATTTTTTTAGGGCCTAGTACCACATATCAAGGAGTTATCCCCAAAGTATTTGATGAAACTATGACATCTAATGGTAAAAGTATCAAATCTTTTAACTTTGGAATCATGGCAGCCAATGCAGTTGAGATGGATTTTTATTTGCAAAAGATTTTAGCTTTAAAGCCAGCAAATTTAAAATGGATATTTTTAGACTGTTTAGTTGACTTTTTCATGGAGGAAGCACCAACTGCGACTAAAAATGTCTACTGGCATACTCCTGTTAAAACGATAGAAAATTTTCAACTAATTTCTGAATCAACCTCTACTTTAAAAGAGAAGATTAGCGGTTTTTACGCAAATTCAGTAAGCTTTCTATATCGATGGCTAGGTATTGGTTATTTTTCTACTTTTTGGCAGCAACAATCTGAAGTATTACCAAAAGGAATATCTGCTGAAAAATTAATACAAGAAGCTGGATATTATGCAATGGACTGGTTGGAAAATAGTGATAAACGGAGAGAATTTTTTATATCAAATTACTTGGACAGTTATCAAGAACAACTAAAGCAATCAAAATCAGGAATTTTTGTTAGAGGAAATATATCTACATATCCAATTAATTCCTCTATAATTAAAATCATTCAAAATATAGCTTCTAGAGTTGAAAGCCAAGAGAAAACTGGTCAAATTAAAGTTAAACCTATTTTCTTCATTCCTCCAGTTCTAAATACTGATTTCAATAATTCTGCTATTACAACAGCTTACAATGTAGGATATATTCCGACTTTATTTGCTTTTAATAAGCCTAATACTTTCACCACGTTATATGAAGTCGATCGCCGGGCTGATGCGAGGCATTTAAATCAACAAGGCGCTCAAGAATTCACCCGCACTTTGGCAGGAGAGTTTTCTAAATATCTAAATTCATCTCCAAACGATCCATATAATCAATCCCTTATATCTAGAAGTCAGTTAATCATAGGAAAATCCCAAAATAAAACATGAAAATAGAATATTTTTTACTCTTTAGCCTCTGTTTTAGTTAATTCAACCTGAGAATAAACATGGTTTTTACAGAATTTCGTTTTATCTTTTTCTTTATTATTATTTTCTGTGTCTACTGGACTTTACAGAAACACAATCATCGTAAATCATGGTTGCTAGTCTGTAGTTATATTTTCTATGGTGCTTGGGATTGGCGCTTTCTTTCCTTGCTTTTACTTTCGACAGTCGTTGATTACTTTGTTGGTTTGATGCTGTCTAGACCACAGTCTGATAGTTCAATAGTAGGGCAAGAAATTCAAACAAGCGAGGCAGTACAACACAAATTTTCTTGGGATGTGCTGCTGAATAAACCAATAAATCAGCAGCAGCGCCAAGGATGGTTGGCACTCAGTTTAATTGTAAATTTAGGTTTATTAGGATTTTTTAAGTACTATAATTTTTTCGTTGACTCTGCCTCAAACTTATTAATTTTTTTGGGTCTATCTGTTAGTATTAATACTCTTCAAATCATTCTGCCAGCAGGAATTAGTTTTTACACATTTCAAACTCTGAGCTATTCAATTGATGCCTATCTGGGTAAACTCAAACCTATTAGAAGTTTTTGGGATTTTTCTCTATTTGTGTCTTTTTTCCCTCAATTAGTTGCAGGGCCGATTGTCCGCGCATCTACTTTTTTGCCTCAACTACTAACTCCAAAAACTTTAAACAAGGTTGATTTTCAGGGATGCTTAACACTTTTTCTGGTGGGATATTTCAAGAAAGCTTGTATTTCGGATAATCTTTCTCCCTTGGTAGACCAGTATTTCACGAATCCAGAAGTGTATACCGCCTTGAGTTGCTGGATTGCTGTGATTTCTTTCGCTATACAAATATACTGCGACTTTTCTGGCTATTCTGATATGGCGATCGCCTGTGCAGGTTTACTTGGATATAAGCTACCTCTCAACTTTAATTTTCCCTACTTTTCTGCAAATGTCACTCAGTTGTGGCAACGTTGGCACATTACGCTTTTCACCTGGCTGCGAGACTATATTTATAGTCCTTTGATGAAAATGCGGCCAAAAGAAGAACGCACAAAAATCTTTAGTTCTAGAAATCTTCTGATTCTGATGCTTACCTCTGGATTTTGGCATGGTGCAGCTTGGCATTTTGTCGTTTGGGGGGGATTGAATGGCATTGCTTTAATTGTTCACAAAGAATGGTCATCCTGGATTACTCCCTATAAGCGATTCCAGACCCTTAGAAATATCTTAGGTATTCCCCTCACGTTTTACTGGTTTTGTGCGTCTGCAATCTTCTTTCGGAGTAACAATATCATCAGTGCTGTGCAAGTGGAGAAAAGCTTTTTATTCTTTAATTCTCTTGGATCTCAAAACTTAAACATTCAAGTTGGATGGGTTTTTATACCTTTAGTTATTATGCACTGGGCAGCTTATAAAGGTTGGTTCGCGGACTGGTGGCAAAAAATTCCTAAATGGAGTTTTGCCGTTTTCTATGGAATGTTAGTTTCAATAACACTTCGATTTGCAGCAATCAATCCTCAACCCTTTGTCTACTTTCAGTTTTAGTTAACTTTAGAATTTTTCTTATAAAAAAATATGAGTAAGAATACAATTTTACATCCCATCAAATCTTTCTTTGATTATCTCTCATTTAATTTGCAATATGAATTAATGCTTTTATCGTTTCGGGGTA
Organism: Nostoc sp. UIC 10890; assembly: GCF_054786515.1. Classification (NCBI taxonomy): domain Bacteria; kingdom Bacillati; phylum Cyanobacteriota; class Cyanophyceae; order Nostocales; family Nostocaceae; genus Nostoc; species Nostoc sp. UIC 10890. Next base: position 5,728,434 of record NZ_JBSGKF010000001.1, on the reverse strand, counting down.
AAAACAGAAAAGAAGTTTTTAATGATATATATTATCGTAATAGGTGGGGTGATCGCGAATCTATTTCTGGCAGAGGATCTAATCTCCAACAAACATCGGTCATTATAAAAAAAATACCAGTTCTACTGGAGAAACTTAATGTCAAAACCATGCTCGATGCTCCCTGTGGAGATTTTTATTGGCTAAAAGAAGCACAACTGAATATAAACAAATATATTGGATGTGATATTGTTGCTGATTTAATTACCGACAATCAACGTCGTTACGCCAATGAAGCCAGAGAATTTATTAATCTTGACTTAGCAACAGATCCACTGCCACAAGTCGATTTAATTTTCTGTAGAGATTGTCTAGTACATCTCTCATTTAAAGATGCGATCGCTGTAATTAAAAATTTCAAAAAAAGCAATTCTACATATCTTTTAACTACAATTTATCCGGGGATACCTGAAAATAAAGATATTGTTACGGGTGATTGGCGAGCAATCGATTTACAATTACCTCCTTACAACTTTCCCGATATGTTGGAAATCATTGATGAAGAAACAACGGAAAGAAAAGACTACCCACAAAAGAGTTTGGGTCTATGGAAATTGAGCGATATAGGGTTATAGAACAGGGAATAAAGAATAAATAAAAATAGGAGTTTTATATAAAAAATGCGTATTTTAGGAATTTCAGCTTATTATCACGATAGTGCCGCCGCCTTAGTTGTGGATGGTGATATTGTTGCCGCCGCACAAGAGGAGCGTTTTTCCCGCAAAAAACATGATGCGAGATTTCCTAAAGGTGCGATCGCCTATTGTCTCAAACAAGCAGGTATTGGATTATCAGAAGTAGACCAAATCGTTTTCTACGATAAGCCATTGGTCAAATTTGAGCGACTCTTAGAAACCTATCTCGCCTACGCACCCAAGGGATTAGGTTCTTTTATTGCAGCAATGCCAGTTTGGTTAAAGGAAAAGCTTTACCTCAAAACGCTGTTAAAAAAGGAACTGGCGACCCTCGGAAATTGCAAAAAAGCACAATTGCCCCAACTTTTATTTACCGAACATCACCAAGCACACGCTGCTTCTGCCTTTTTCCCCAGTCCCTTTGAAAAGGCGGCGGTGCTGTGCCTCGATGGAGTCGGAGAATGGGCAACTACCTCGGTTTGGTTAGGAGAAGACCACCAACTAACTCCCCAATGGGAAATTGATTTTCCCCATTCTTTAGGGCTACTTTATTCTGCCTTCACCTACTACACGGGTTTCAAGGTCAACTCTGGGGAATACAAACTCATGGGTTTAGCGCCCTACGGTGAACCCAAATATGTAGACCATATCCTCAACCATCTTTTGGATCTCAAGGAAGATGGCACATTTCGGTTGAATATGGACTACTTCAACTACACCACGGGGTTGACCATGACTACCCCGAAATTTCATCAATTGTTTGGTGGTGAACCACGCCAAAGCGAGGGTAAACTCACCCAGCGAGAAATGGATATAGCTTGTTCTATCCAACACGTTACCGAAGAAGTCGTTTTGCGTTTGGCAAGAACGGTTAAGAAGGAACTGAACACAGACTATCTTTGTTTAGCCGGTGGAGTCGCCCTGAATTGCGTCGCCAATGGACGCATTTTGCGAGAAACAGATTTTCGAGATATTTGGATTCAACCAGCAGCCGGAGATGCAGGGGGAGCAGTTGGGGCAGCATTAGCTATTTGGCATCAGTATCATGAAAAGCCGCGCATTCCTCACGATGGGGATGCCATGCAAGGCGGCTATCTAGGCCCTTGCTTTGGGGAAACAGAGATTCAAGACTATCTCCAGTCTGTGAATGCACCTTACCAATACCTAGAAGATGACAAACTCATGCCTGAACTTGCTGAAATTTTAGAGCAAGGGAATGTTGTGGGTTGGTTCTCTGGCAGGATGGAGTTTGGCCCGCGAGCTTTGGGAGGTCGTTCGATCGTCGGCGATCCTCGCAGTCCCAAAATGCAATCGGTGATGAACCTGAAAATTAAATACCGTGAATCCTTCCGTCCCTTTGCCCCTTCTGTTTTAGCAGAACAGGTTTCTAACTACTTTGAGCTTGACCGTCCCAGCCCTTATATGCTTTTAGTTGCACCAATCAACAGCGAACTGCGGATTTCCATGACACCAGAACAGGAAGAGTTGTTTGGCATTGATAAGTTAAACGTGAAGCGATCGCACATTCCCGCTATAACTCATGTAGATTATTCCGCGCGGATTCAAACGGTTCATCAGCAAACCAATCCTCGCTACTATGAACTGCTGCGACATTTTCAGGCAAAAACGGGCTGTGCAGTTTTGGTAAACACATCATTTAATGTCCGGGGTGAACCAATTGTGTGTACCCCAGAAGATGCCTATCGCTGTTTTATGAGAACCGAGATGGATTATTTAGTATTGGAGAACTTTCTCCTCGCCAAATCGAACCAACCCCAGGTACAGAAAGATGAGTCTTGGAAAACAGAATTTGAATTAGATTAACGCCGATGAACGAAATACAACAACTCGATCGGAAAGGACTACGGGATTTTGGACTGCTTGGCGGTGCGATCGCGGCAGGCTTATTTGGTAGTCTATTACCCTTGCTCCATCACGAACCCTTACCCATTTTACCGTGGGCGATCGCTAGCATCCTTTGGGTTTGGGCGCTGATTGCCCCCACTACACTCAATGGTATTTACCAAATTTGGATGAGAATTGGACTGGTTTTAGGTTGGATTAATACGCGGATAATTCTCAGTATTATTTTCTATACCTTAATCACGCCAATCGGTCTAGTAATGCGAGGCGTGTTTCATCATGATGCGATGGCCAGAAAGCTAGATGCTGACGTAAAAACTTATCGCATTATCAATCAAGTTAAACCTATAAACAAAATGGAGAAACCCTTCTAATGCTTGAAACAACACAAGACTTGCTGAAAGATTTATGGGGATTGCTGAAAGAACGCCGCAAATTCTTCCTGCTACCACTCATCGTCACACTGTTACTCTTAGGTATCTTGATTGTGTTCGCCCAGTCATCCGTACTTGCACCTTTTATTTACACACTATTTTGAGGAATGTGAGGTGGTAACATCGGCATTATCATTAAAGCGGTGGGTAGCGGTGATGCTGACTCTAGCTTTATTATTAGGCGGAATTGTCTTAGGGCTGGCAGTCGTAGAAATTGGCTTACGCATTGCTGGCGTTGAATACAAGACATTTTATACCTTTGATGAACATAGAGGTTGGGCAGGACGACCTTATGCGGCTGGGTGGGTGCATGACGAAGGGGAAGCCTATATCCAATACAACAGTGAGGGCTTTCGCGATCGAGAACATTCCCAGGTTAAGCCAGAGAATACTCTCCGTATTGCCTTGCTGGGAGATTCTTTTACAGAAGCACGCCAACTGCCACAACCACAAGGAATCGCCGCCGTCATCGAACGTGAACTGAAAAATTGTCCCACTCTAGCAGGTCGTGACGTAGAAGTGATGAACTTCGGAGTCAATGGTTATGGAACCGATCAAGAACTGATCGCCTTGCAACAAAAGGTCTGGAACTATTCACCAGACCTCGTACTTCTGAATTTTTATCCTGGCAATGATGTCATCAATAACTCCCGCAGTCTCACCGAAAAAATGGTGAGTCAGACTGCTATGGATAATAGCGCCCTCATGAAACCCTATTTTGTTGATCGAGATGATAATTGGGTGCTTGATGACTCGTTTGTAAATATGGATATTTATCGTTCACAAAAGTCATGGTGGCATCAGGCTTATCTCCAAGTTCAAGATCGTTTACGGATTTTACAGCTTTTAAAACAAGCAAAATACGCTTTACCACTTCCTCACCAAGATCAGAAAAAACAAGACCCCCAGTTAGCAAACCAACCTGCAACACTTTCTCCCTATACTGACCCTGAATGGCAGAATTTCTTAAAGCAAACAGAATGGCTTGTATACAACACTGCAACTGATCCTGAATGGCAAAAAGCATGGCAACAAACAGAAAGACTAATTAGTTTAATACATAATGAAACAATTACTAAAAAAGCGAATTTTGCTGTAGTAACGCTAACAACTCCCCTGCAAGTTAATCCCGATCCTGTCGTGCGTCATCATCAGGAAGTGTCAGGGTTAACAGATTGGTTTTACCCAGAAAAGCGGATTGCAGCATTAGGAGAGCGTGAAGGTTTTACTACTATTAATCTAGGAGAATCTTTTCAGGCTTATGCCGAGCAGAATAATGTCTGCTTACATGGGTTTGATAATACTTTTCGCTGCGAAGGACATTGGAATGCTTTGGGACATCAGTTAGCAGGGGAGATTGTTGCTAAAACACTGTGTCAACAATTCGTAATTCGTAATTCGTAATTCGTAATTCGTAATTAAATGCAAAACTCTCTCAAACTCTCATGACTTTGCTTCATTTTACTTTTCAGTAAAGAGTTCATAATTGATGCGAAAAATAAAGCCTTGGCTACAAAATTTATTGCTCATGCTGGCTGGAGTTATGGTTGGGCTGTTAATCATCGAAACTTTTGCCATTACTACTGGAGTTGCTGCCCCACAAAAGTCCAAGGCGCAAATTTTTTATCAATTTATTCAACCGGATGCTCAATTAGGCTACAAACCTAAATCAAACCTGAAAGACTTCAAAACTGTTTGGCAAGAAGCAAAAGTTGCAGAAGTTGCTAATACCGATAGTTATGCATTTCGCAATATAGGGAGAGATTACACAAAATCTAATTTGTATTTTATTGGAGATTCATTTACATGGGGTCAATGGGTCAGTGAAGAAAAAATATTTCCCAGGTTGGTAGAATCAGAGTTGCACCAGCCAGTAATTAATTTAGGTGTTCCCGGTTATTCTTTTGCTCAATATGAAACATTATTTAATGAATGGATCGCCAAATATAAACCTCAGACAGCCATCTTATCTATAGTTGCTAATGATTTGACTAATTATTCATCGGATATTGGTCAAAAGATATATGATACACTCAAAGAAAGAAGTTTTTCGCCTTGGTATGAAAAAACCTTTTTCTACCAGTTGGTTTTTAAAAATAGTAAAAAAAGCTTGCCAGTAAAAACTGGAAATTCTATTTTTAAAGAAGCAAAGAATGGTTTAACTCTATTTAATTTATCGCTGGCAGCACCTGAGTCAGGAGTAGGTGTAGATAGCGATTATTTGACATCTGATGGAGTTATCAAAGTAGAAGCGGCATTATCACGAATCATTCGTTTGACTAAAGAAAATCGAGTTAAGCTGTTTGTTTTTCTCGTACCTTCAAAAGAATCAACTTATATCAAAGATTATGTCCAGTTATTTCCTGAGAATGTAGATTTGCTCAAAAATGAAGAGATTGGCTATCAACGTTTATGTAATATTGTGAAATTACAAAATGTAACTTGTGTCAATCTAACTGATGATTTTAGAAAAAATAGCAATCAAGAAAAGCTTTACTTTGATATTGATGGTCATTGGAATCCTGCGGGACATAAACTAGCTGCCAAGGTAATTTTAAATACTCTAGGTAATTCGTAATTCGTAATTCGTAATTAATTCAGCTTCCAAGTTATTAACTTAGTTTTGAAAAAATTAAAAGCAAATGACAACAAGCCAAACAACCGCAGAGGAAATATCTAACGAGATGCCACCGCTTGAAATGGAACTTCAAGACGCTTCTGTACGTATGCCTTATCCTCCACCAACCCCATACCCGATGATGGGGGCTGCTTCGTTAGGAGATATGCCATCCTTTGCAATGGATGGTGAAAATCTTGGTGGGTATTCTCAGTACGGTGTAGCTGCCACTTCTGGGGCAGAAAATCGGCTGGATGTCTTTAGCATTGGCAAGGATAGCGCTATGTACCACAAAAAGTGGAATAGCTCAGTCTGGAGTGATTGGGAAAGGCTGGGAGGCTACTGTGTTTCTGCACCAGCTGCGATCGCCAGAGGAGACAATCGGATTGATACCTTTGTGATTGGAGGCGATCGCTCTGTGTATCATAAAAGCTGGAATGGTTCAACCTGGAGCGATTGGCTAAATCTTGGTGGATATTCTCAGTACGGTGTCGCGGCTGCTTCTTGGGGAGATCGGCTGGATCTGTTTATCGTCAACTGGGATGGAGCCATATACCAAAAGTGTTGGGATGGCTCAATCTGGGGTGATTGGGAAAGGCTGGGGGGCTACTGTATTTCTACACCAGCTGCGGTTTCTTGGGGATTAAACCGGATTGATATCTTTGCTTTAGGGAGCGATCGCGCCATCTATCAAAAGTACTGGGATGGCTCAAGCTGGAGTGGTTGGGAAAAACTTGGTGGTTATTCTCAGTATGGTGTGGCGGCTGCTTCGGGAATGGAAAATCGCCTAGATATTTATATCATTGCTCGTAACGGTGCAGTGTACCAGAAGTATTGGGACGGTTCTAATTGGGTTGGGTGGAATAATCTCGGCGGCTATTCTATTGCTGCGCCGGCTGCGGTTGCTTCTGCGCCAAAGCGTGTTGATACTTTTGTGTTGGGTAGCGATCGCGCAGTTTACCACAAGTGTTATGCAATAAGGGTCAGTTAAGGCTTAACTCTTTCTCAAAGTCAGTTTTTTTAACGAACCGCAAAGAACGCGAAGAACGCAAAGGAAGAAAAGAGGCCAATGACAACCAGTTATCCAACTACAGCAGCAATTTCTCAGGATCGGGGTATGCCATTTCCGGCGATGAGTCCCGCCTCTAAAGAAGATATGCCAATATTTTCTACTGATGGAGAATATTTAGACGGATATTGCCAGTATGGTGTTACAGCCACTTCTTGGTCAGAGAATCGGCTGGATGTTTTACTCACAGCGAGTATTGGCCCTTTATGGCATAAGTGGTGGAATGGCTCAACTTGGAGCGATTGGCAAAGACTTGGTGGTTATTGTATTTCCTCACCGGCTGCGGTTTCTTGGGGATTGAATCGCATTGATACCTTCGTTTTGGGTAGCGATCGCGCTACTTACCGGACATGGTGGGATGGTTCAAAATGGAGTCGTTGGGAAAACCTTGGCGGATATTCCCACTATGGTGTCGCCGCCGCTTCTGGTGGTGAGAATTTGCTAGATATTTTTAATGTTGGCATTGATGGTGGGCTGTACCACAAGCGATGGAATGGTTCTACCTGGGATGAGTGGGAAAATCTCGGAGGGTACTGTGTTTCTGCACCGGCTGCGGTTTCTCACGGGATGGACTGCATTGATACCTTTGTTTTAGGGGGGGATGGTGCGATTTATCATAAGCGGTGCAATGGCTCAACCTGGGGTGGTTGGGAAAATTTGGGAGGGTATTGCCAGTATGGTGTCGCTGCTACTTCTGTTGCGAAAAATCGGCTAGATATCTTTACTGTTGGCTGTGATGGTGCAATGTACCGCAAGAGTTGGGATGGTTCAGTCTGGAGTGATTGGCAGCATCTTGGTGGTTACTGTACTTCTGCACCGGCTGCGGTTTCTCGTGGGAAAGACTGCATTGACACCTTTGTTGCAGGAGGCGATCGCGCCGTATACCACAAAACACTCCGGTTAGAAATCAGCAATCGTGTTGAATAACTGTTGACATTTTAGGAGTTCAAAACGATGTATATTTATCAAGTTGAAATTTCCAATTTTTGTAATCTAACTTGCTCTTACTGTCCTCATCCATCTCAAAGTAGAGCAAAAGGAAATATGTCATTTTCTACATTTGTAGATGTTGTTGAATTAGCAATACAATGTGGACAAAAAGATTTATTTCTTAACAATTTTGGAGAACCCTTACTTCATCCAGAATTATTCGATTTTATCTCTTATGCGAAAACGAAGGGAATAGAATGTAATTTTATCACCAACGGTATACTCCTTGATGAGGAAAAGGCATGGCGCTTGTCTGAATTAGGTGTGCGTGACATTTATCTGTCAGAACATCTTGCTGGGCAGAAAGAGCGTATTCAAGAAATGTTTAAGGAAAATTCTATTCCTTTGTCTATCGTCTATACCTATAATCCTCATCAGCAAGAAAAGCATGATTGGGCTGGACAAGTTAATTCTAAAACTACATCAGGTCGAAGCTTAACTAGTACGATAGAAAAGTATAAACCTTGCATTTTTGAAGCGAAAAAGCGAGTTGTGGTTTTGTGGGATGGAAGTATCAACACTTGTTGTATAGATGTAAATGGAACAGGTGTTGTAGGTTCTGTTAAAGATTATCTTGGTAGAACACATGAATATGAATTTAATTCAATCCCGCTATGTAGCACTTGTGATTTAATGCGTGAAGAATAATTTTTGAATCAGGCAGAGAATTCTATTTTTAGATAAATACTATCAATTACCAAGAAAAAATCATCAGTTTTTAGGAATGTTTTAACTATGACCTCAATCAATGAACTGGCAAAGCAAACAACTGTTGCATCACAGATACCCATTATTGACTTTCACCCTTTTATTGTGGGTGACAGCAATACCAAAACAGCAGTTGCTAACCAAATTTCTTGTGCTATTGAAGAAATGGGCTGTTTCTATTTAAAAAATGGAGTTTCCCAAACTTTAATCGACCAAGCCTTTACCCAAGCCGAGAGGTTTTTTACACTCCCATTAGCAGAAAAAGAGAAAGTAGCCTCAGCAGTAACTGGGCGAAGTCGGGGTTACATACCTTTTGAGAAAATGTTCATTGGCGAACAACCAGGACAATTACATGAGTCCTTTAGTTTTGCTAATGAATTTGACCCCAACAAATCTGGGGCTGACGATTATACAGAGTCCTTAGATGTCCCTAATCAATGGCCAGAAAATCCGCCGGAATTTCGTCAAGTTTTGCAGCAATTCTTTCAAGCTAGCCAAGAATGTGCTTTGAATATCCTAGAAGCATTGGCGATCGCCCTGCAACTACCAAATTCCTACTTTACCGATTTACATTCTCAGCAAAACCACGCCGGAGTTTTCAATTACTATCCCAACATTTCCCAAGCGCCAAAAACAGGACAAACTCGCTTTTTTGAACACACTGATTTAGGCAGCATCACCTTACTATTTCAAGATCAAGGAGGAGGACTAGAAGTATACACACCTCAAGGAGAGTGGATTACTACTTCTTCTGTTCCTAATACCGTTTTGGTGATGCCGGCAGATATGATGTCACGATGGACAAACGATAAGTTTTGCGCTACACCTCATCGCGTTTCCGTACCGACTGATTTCCATAAAGTAAAAGAAAGGTACTCATTTAGCTTTTTTGTGATTCCTAATTACGAAGTAGAAGTTACTTGTCTAGAAAGTTTCTTAAAAGCCGATGAATCTCCTAAATATCCCCCAACATTTGTAGGCGATCATCTCCTCAAAAGAACAAAAGACCGAGCCACAAAATATGGACGTAGTTAAGTCTGGTAATTCATCGCATTAATTATTTTCTGAGGTTCGTAGTGAGCGATTTATCGCTGAAATCTAAGAGATTGTTTTAAAAGTCATGATTGATGTATCAAATATTTTTTTACCCCACCCTAACCCTCCCCTTAGAAAGGGGAGGGAACTAGATTTTCCGGTTTCCCCCCTTTATAAGGGGGGATTAAGGGGGGTAATAATTCCGCCAACCTACTTACCGACTTTTAATTTATGAATTTCATTAAAGAACTCGAACAACAAACTGCAATTTCAACACAAATTCCCATCCTTGATTTCCATAAATTTACTGCTGATCAAGTCTTACAGGCCATTCAAGAAGTTGGCTGCTTTTACTTGAAAAACTGTGTTCCCCAAAATGCAATTGACCAAGCCTTTGGTAATGCTAATGGCTTCTTTGCGCTACCAGAGGCAGAAAAAAGACAACTCGCTTGGAAGGATGGCGCGGCTCTTGGATACTTTTACACTAAATATAACGGTGACTTTCGAGAAGCCTTCGTCTTTGGCGAAGCTGTTTTAACAGAACAGATCAATACAGATTCCCCTGTGGCGCAGCAGGTTCATCATCACCTGGGACAGCATCCCGCTTTTCGTGATGCTGTGCAGCAATTATTCACAGCTTGTCATGATGCTGGTAATCGTATTCTCAAAGCGATCGCCATTGCCCTAAACTTACCAGAATCTTACTTTAGCGATCGCCATCCTCAACAAGCCGACTATGGGCTGTTGCATCGCTACTATGAAGTATCAGAACCTCCCCAACCCGGAGAAGCCCGCTTCGAGGAACATACAGATTGGGGTAGTCTATCCTTACTTTTTCAAGATGAAAATGGCGGACTAGAGGTTTGCACCAATGCCGGAGAATGGATTGCTGCACCCCCACTTCCTAACACAGCAATAGTATTTATTGCAGATGTCATGCAGCGATGGACAAACGATAAATTCCCTGCTACCAAACATCGGGTACTAATGCCAGCCAATGCCCGTAGTCTTCCCGAAAGATACTCCTTAGCTTTCTTTCTCTCTCCTGGTGATGATACAGAGATTGCCTGCATTGAAAATTGCTTAGATACAGGTGAATCTCCTAAATACCCCCCAATTCTCACAAAAGAATATTACAAACAGAAAACTGAAGATTTAGCAAAAAGATTTAATGGTTCTAAATGAAAGGGAACAGACAAAAGTAAATCGCCTGTTCTCCCCAGAAACTTCTTAATTACGAATTACGAATTACGAATTACGAATTATTCCGTTACCAATTTTCAAGCAGGGCAATAGGTGCAGATGGTGGGGGAAAAGCAACGTCTAAAGCGCTCAATTCTTCTTTTGTTAACTGCAAATCGAGGGCAGCACTATTCTGTTCAACGTGGGTGATACTGCTGGCTTTGGGAAAGACGATCGCCTCTTGATGCAACAACCAAGCGATCGCCACTTGTGCAACTGTTACCCCACGCTGTTGGGCAATTGATTGTAATTTGGGATGTTTGAGTAGTTCACCTTGTAGCAAAGGCGAATGTGCCATGATCGGGATTTCTCTTTGCCGACACCAGGATAACAACTTCCACTCACCATTGCGATGCTGCAAATTGTAGGGGATTTGATTTGTCGCAATGGCTTCACCTCCGGGTAAAGCACTGGCTTCTTCCATATCCTCAACATCAAAATTGCCAACACCATAATCTCGAATTTTGCCGGATTGTTTCAACGTCTCAAATGCTGCCAAAGTTTCTGATAACTGTACAGGCCCCCGCCAATGCAACAAATAAAGGTCGAGATAATCTGTCTGCAAGCGCCGTAAACTATTCTCACAAGCTGCGATCGCCCCTTGCCCAATCGCATTACGAGGCGCAACCTTACTAACCAGAAAGACTGATGAACGACAATTAGCGATCGCTTCGCCGATTAACGTTTCCGCCCTACCCTCACCGTAAATCTCTGCTGTATCAATCAACGTCATCCCTAAATCGATTCCGCGACGCAAAGCAGCAATTTCATTTTCATGCTGGGCGATCGCTTCACCCAGTCCCGCAGTCCCCATTCCCAATACTGGCATCAATCGACCGGAGGTTAAACAAATAGTTTTCATCAGCAATTTCTTAACTTAAAACTTAAAAACTAGCTTTACTTATCTTCAAATATTTTTACACAATAAAACACAAGTATTTAACTTTTCTATTAAAAAAATTGCTCTTTTCTTTACGCCTTTTAGTGATAAAAATCTTAATTTAAAACACCCAACTAATAACTTATTTTATTTAGCTTTTACCTAAAACAAACATCTAATTAATTATGAAAATTGCCTTCTTCGATTATCCTGTCACCCTAGCCGAACCACCTAAAACTGGAGGAATCCGCTTAGTATCTTATGCGTTGGCGCGACGTTTAGCTCGTGCTGGTCATGAAGTTTTATTCTATGGCTCAAAAGGTCACTATCAAGAATTAGAATATCACGAAGATGGCATTACCTATCGCCGCATTCCCGAATCATGGGTTGATAAAATATTAGAACCATTAAACTTTCTTGATATCTGGAACATATCTCATCCTCAACGACCTTTCTATGCTTCTAAATTATTTTATTGTGAATTTTACCGACAAGTCGCCAAGGATATCCAAGCACAGCAATGTGATGTAATTCATATAAATATTGTTTTTCAATTTGTTCCCCTCATGCGTGCCTATAACCCACAAGCAAAAATTGTCTTACATATACATAGCGATTTTCTCCCATTGTTCGATCCCATAATCGTAGAAAAGCACCTTAAGTCAGTCGATTTAGTAATTGGATGCAGCGATTATCTAAAAAATCAGGTTCGGAAATACTTGCCTCACGTTAACAGCCAAACTTTATATAATGGTGCAGATACTCGTCACTTCGCCGTCCCTAATCATCACAATAAAGAAGCCAATAAAAAAGATATTAAACAAATTCTTTTTGTGGGCAGAATTTCACCAGAGAAGGGTATACACGTTTTAATTAATGCCTTTAATAAAGTAGTATCCCGTTATCCCCAAGTACAGCTAAAACTTGTCGGTTCAGAAACCGCATTAGTCCCGTGGTACACACTTGATAGAAAAGACCCGCAAATTCAGAATCTTCATCCTTATTACCAAGGTAGCTATCGATCGCAATTGCAAGAGCGAATTGCTTCTAACGCCACCAATTCGGTTTTTTTTCTAGGCAAAGTTCCCCATTTCGAGCTATTTGAATATTATCAGCAAGCAGATATATTTATTTTTCCATCTGTTTGGAATGAGGCATTTGGAATGCCAATTATCGAAGCAATGTCGATGGGATTGCCTGTTATTGCTACCCGTGGGGGTGCTTTCCCTGAACTGATAGAGGATGGGAAAACAGGGTTATTGGTCGAACGCGGGGATGTGGATGCTTTAGCCGACGCAATGCTGCGCCTGCTTTTAGATGACAATCTCAGAATTGCAATGGGAGAACTTGGAAACCGCCAAGCAGTTGAAAAGTTTGATTGGGATCGTCAGGCGCAAAAGCTATTGCACCAATATCAAGAAATAAAAAGTTTGAACATGCATACACTTAGGAGTTGATCGTGTTAGCAAGTATAGAAAAAACGCCACTGACTATTTTCCGTGAGATGAAACTGTTTATCATTGTTTGGGTGGGACAGCTTATTGCATCTATTGGTAGCAGCATCACCGCATTTGCTTTGGATGTTTGGGTTTATGAACAGACAGGTTCTGTCACCCAATTTGCTCTTATTACCCTTTCCAATACTTTACCTCTGATCTTACTTGCACCTGTAGCTGGGTTATTAGTGGATCGGTGGGATCGGAGATGGACAATGATTCTCAGCGATTTATTTGCAACTTTAGCAACAGTAGCGATCGCTGCTTTATTTATCATCGGTCGATTGGAAGTGTGGCACATTTACTTAGCTAATACCTTCAGTGCTATCTTCATGGCTTTTCAGATACCTGCTTTCATCGCTTCCATAACCCTATTAGTACCAAAACAGCACCTTGGTCGTGCGAATGGAATGCTGAGTTTCATGAACGGTACGGCGCGGCTTGTCGCACCACCTTTAGGAGGTATCTTACTAGGGATAATTTCTCTGCAAGGGATTATCGTGCTGCATTTAACTACCGTATTTTTGAGTATTACTCTTTTGCTGCTAGTTCAGTTTCCTAAATCCAGCACTCCTGTTATTGCAATTGAGGAAAGTTCTTTTCTCAAAGAAACAACTTATGGATTAACCTATTTATTGGCTCGTCCAGGACTACTAGGAGTATTAATTATCTCAGCTTATAGCCTTTTTCTTGTAGGATGTGTTCAGGTTATTACTATACCTCTGGTGTTATCTTTTGCTCCCGTAACAGTTTTAGGGACTATTCTTTCACTTTTTGGCGTTGCTATTTTAGCAGGGGGTTTACTGATTGGTATCTGGGGAGGTCTAGAGCGTAATATGAATACGATATATAGCTGTATGTTGCTCACGGGTGTGTTTCTTGTTGTTGCCGGTTTGCAAGCTTCTATTTATGTCTTCATTGTCGGCATCTTCTTATTCTTTTTGATCCGACCAATAATTGCTAGTTCAACACAAGCTATTTTTCAGGCGAAAGTAGAACCATTAGTGCAGGGTAGAGTCTTTTCTATTAAAGGAGCGATCGAAGCTGTAGGTTTACCCCTAGGCTATATTACGATCGGGCCTTTGGCAGAAAAGGTGTTTGAACCCTTAATGGCTACTGATGGTTTGTTGGCAGGTAGTATCGGACAAATTATTGGTGTCGGCACAGGTCGTGGTATGGGACTTCTGTGCATCATCATGGGAATTTTGACTATTTCAGCAACTTGTTTTACCTACTTCTACCCTCGCCTACGATTTGTGGAAGATGAACTACCTGATGTGATTGATGAAGTTGCGTTGGCTACGTCCGCCGCAGGCATCGCAGCTGTACCGACCTCAGATATCCTCTAAGGTCTGAGAGGATGTCTTACTCAAACTCTTATTTTTTAGTTAACTAAAAGCAAACTAGGTAAGGATAATTTCCAAAAAAGCAATAGCTAAAAAGCTTATCCAGTAAAATTTTCCGGCTATATTTGCCTTTACTTCAGTTATACAGTCATAGAAAATTTTCGACGTACTTATTATAAAATATGCAAGCTCAAGTTCTTCGCAATCAAACCTTAAAAGATACTACTTCTCCATTATCGGCTTTTAATCGATTTTGGGAGAATGTTAGAGCGATCGCAGGGCCTTATTGGTATCCAACAGAGCCAGGAGATAGAGCATTTTCAGATGTGATTCGCGCATGGGGAATGCTCATTCTCTTGATATTATTAATAATCGCGCTCGTGGGCGTAGCTGCCTTCAATACCTTCATTAGTAACTATCTAGTCAATGTCATTATTGAAGAGAAAGATATTACTAAGTTTACTCAAACCTTGTCAATTTACGGCGTTAGCCTGATCTGCGTAACCTTCTTGGTAGGATTTTCTAAATTTGTCAGAAAAAAAATTGCTCTTGATTGGTACAAATGGTTAAATGATCGCACACTATCAAAATATTTGAGTAAGCGTGCTTATTATAGAATCAATTTTAAATCTGATGTTGATAACCCAGATCAACGTATAGCTCAAGAAATTGAACCCGTTACCAGTAATGCTCTCTCGTTTTCAGCTACTTTCTTAGAAAAAGTGTTGGAAATGACGGCTTTTTTAGTAATTGTTTGGTCAATTTCCCAACAGATCGCTATTGTTATGCTTGTTTATACGGTCATAGGAAATTTGATTGCTATTTATTTTACTCAAGAATTGAATAAGATTAATCAAGAGGAACTTGAACTTAAAGCTGAATATAGTTATTCCCTAACTCATGTTCGTAATCACGCTGAATCGATCGCTTTTTTTCAAGGAGAAAAGCAAGAATCAAATATAATTCAGCGCCGATTCAGTAATCTCCTAAAAAATGCTGAACGCAAGATTAATTGGGAGAGAGGTAAGGAAATTTTTAACAGAGGATATCAGGCTATTATCCAAATATTTCCGTTTCTAGTACTTGGGCCATTATATATTAATGGTGAAATTGATTTCGGACAAGTTGGCCAAGCCAGTTTAGCTACTGGTTTGTTTGCTAACGCTATGGCAGATTTAATTAGTGAATTTGGAACTTCGGGAAGATTTTCTAGCTATGTTGAGCGTTTATCTGAATTTTCAGATGCTTTAGAAGAAGTAACTAAGCAACCCGAAAATATTAGTACTATTAAAACAATAGAAGAAAACCATCTTGCTTTTGAAAATGTCACCTTACAAACGCCCAACTATGAACAGGTAATCGTTGAAGATTTATCGTTGTCTGTTCAACCGGGAGAAGGTTTATTGATTGTCGGCCCCAGTGGTCGAGGTAAAAGTTCTCTATTGAGAGCGATCGCTGGTTTGTGGAATGCGGGAACTGGTCGTTTGGTGCGACCTCCTTTAAAAGAAGTATTATTCTTACCCCAACGCCCATATATAATTTTGGGAACTTTGCGCGAACAATTGCTCTATCCTAATACCAGTCGTCAAATGACCGACGCAGAACTCAAAGAAGTTTTGCAACAAGTTAACCTACAAAACTTACTGAGTCGAGTCGATGGCTTTGATACAGAAGTTCCTTGGGAAAATATATTATCGATAGGAGAACAACAACGTCTTGCTTTCGCACGACTGTTAATTACTCATCCTAGCTTTACTATATTGGATGAAGCAACAAGTGCTTTAGATTTAAAAAATGAAGGAAGTTTATATCAACAATTACAAGCGACAAAAACAACATTTATTAGTGTTGGACATCGAGAAAGTCTATTTAATTACCATCAATGGGTTTTAGAACTTTCACAAGATTCTAGCTGGCAACTTTTGACTGTGCAGGATTATCGAACTCAAAAAGCAATTGTCACTATTCCTTCCACAAATACTCAAATAAAAATAGATGATTCGTCTCAAGATAAATCTCTAATTCAATCAGAAACAAGCATAGTCGAAGGGTTATCTCATAAAGAAATGAACGAATTAACCTACTATTCCGTTACTACTATTAGAAGTAAGGCAAGCAAAGGGGAAACTATCACTAATAGAGACGGCACTACCTATCGCTATGATAAAGATCCCAAAGTATTGAAATGGGTAAAACTACCGATTACATAAAGCCTCACCTACTTGAATACCACTGTACATAAATACTGGGAATTACCAATAGTAATTCTGGAAAATATACTGAGGTTTGATGGGATTGATTAAAGTAATATTTCAGTACAGTGTTTGTACTATGTATTATGTTTAGACCTCTATCATTTGCTTTAGTCGCAGCTACCATTGTAGTTGCAGCAATCAATAACCCCAGCTATACCTTTGCTGGAACTTGTGCTTCTAAGTGTGGTTCTCGCCCAATTCAGTTTACACCTGGGCAACACATCCGAGTTGAAGTCGTAAATAGTACACCCAACCTGATTAAAATCCAAAAGCCCTCCGGGACTGGTGCAATTTCTTTGAGTCCAGGACAGAAATTAAATCTAGAACAAATAGAGGGTACAGAACCAAATACATCTTTGATATTTTGGAGCGAAACAGGTTTATCACTACAAGCAATTGTCTCGAAACCTAACTTTGGCACATTGCGGCTAGAACTCCGTCCAACTTGGCGCTCTCCAGGCGATCGCTCGTTGTATATTATGGATGATGGTAAGATAAACGTGTTTTAGCTCGCAAATAGTGTTATTAGTTATGAGTTAAGAAACAACTACTCATAACTGAAAACTCCTAACTTTTATTGTGCTAGACCGAGCTGTATCTGAAGTATCCAAACCTCGCAGACGCTTACCTGATCAGCGCTGGCAAATTTATCCACAAAAACCAGAATTTGCCCAAAATCTGGCTGTTTTGACAAATATTTCACCGATTATCAGCCAGTTGTTGATTAATCGGGGTATGGAAACACCAGAACAGGTACAAGCATTTTTAAATCCAGAGTCTTTAGTTTTGCCTTCACCGTTAGAAGATTTTCCAGATTTGGCGATTAGTTTGGAGTTGTTGCAAAATGCGATCGCTTCTCAAACAAAAATTGCGATTTGTGGTGACTACGATGCTGATGGAATGACCAGCACTGCTCTACTTTTGCGTAGTCTCCGCACTTTAGGCGCACAAGTAGATTATGCTATCCCCAGCCGGATGCACGAAGGTTACGGTATCAATAAACGCATAGTTGAAGAATTCCACAGCGAAGGTGTAGGATTAATTCTGACTGTAGATAATGGCATCTCTGCGTTTGAACCAGTTGCGAGAGCTAGAGAACTTGGTCTTGCAGTGATTATCACCGATCACCATGATATCCCCCAAAAATTACCACCAGCTAACGCTATTCTCAATCCCAAACTAATAGCAGAATCCTCACCTTATCGGGGTGTTGCTGGTGTTGGTGTTGCGTATATTTTGGCAGTGTCTCTAGCGCAACAGCTAGGGGAGACTAAAGGCTTGATTCAGCCGATGCTAGCGCTGTTTACACTGGGAACGATCGCAGATTTAGCCCCCTTAACTGGCGTAAATCGCCGTTGGGTGAAACGCGGTTTACAGCATTTACCCAAATCCAACTTAGCTGGGATACAGGCGTTAATTCAGGTAGGTGGAGTGCAGGCG
The DNA here is from genome assembly GCF_054786515.1 of Nostoc sp. UIC 10890. NCBI lineage: Bacteria > Bacillati > Cyanobacteriota > Cyanophyceae > Nostocales > Nostocaceae > Nostoc > Nostoc sp. UIC 10890. The sequence goes on along the minus strand of NZ_JBSGKF010000001.1, from coordinate 5,710,385 downwards.
AGGGATGAGGGAGCAGGGGGAGCAGGGGGAGCAGGGGGAGCAGGGGAGCAGGGGAGCAGGGGAGCAGAGGAGAAAATTCCCAATCCAAAATCCAAAATCCAAAATCCAAAATCGCTCAAGCCTGAAGATATCGGGTTTCGCCTGGGGCCGCGAATTAATGCTATTGGTCGGATTGGTAATCCTCAGACTGTGATTGAATTGCTGACTACAGATGATATGGGGGTGGCGCTGGAAAGAGCAATGCAGTGCGAACAAATAAATGCTTCTCGCCAGGAAATGTGTCAGCAAATTGAACAAGAAGCGATCGCTTATGTAGAAGCAGAATTTGTTGCATCTCTACAAAAAGACCGTGTATTAATTGTTGTTCAACCCAATTGGCATCATGGCGTTATTGGGATTGTCGCCTCCCGTTTAGTAGAACGCTACGGCGTTCCCGTGTTCATCGGTACTTATGAGGATGAGGGACATATACGCGGTTCAGCACGCTCAATTCCAGAGTTCCATGTATTTGAAGCTTTGGAATATTGTCACGATTTACTAGGCAAATTTGGTGGACACAAAGCAGCCGGGGGATTCTCTCTACCAGCAGAGAATTTACAGATGTTGCGATCGCGTTTGATTGAGTTTGCTAACCAGTGTCTTGAACCCCAGCATCTCAAGCCTCTGCTCAAAATTGATGCCGAAGTCAACCTCAATCACATCAATCAGCAACTTTATCAACAGCTTAATGCCCTACACCCCTGCGGTATGGAAAACCCCGATCCAGTTTTCTGGACACCTAATGTCCAAGTAGTTGAGCAAAAAATCGTTGGTAAGGGTCACATCAAACTGACAATTGCCCAAACTATTGATAATCAAGAGTACAGAATTAAAGCGATCGCCTGGCGTTGGGGCGACTATTTCCACCTACCATCGCGAGTGGATGTCGCTTACAAACTGCGAGAAAATTACTTTAACGGTAACACCACCATCGAGCTAGAGTTAATCGGTGTCAGACTGCCAATTCAGCTTCAACAATTTTTTGTTTCGCCACCTACCACATCAAGCACTACCTTTGAGTACAATCAGCGACAGTATACGTGTGGTTTCTATAAAAACGGTATTGAAGCAGAATTAAGAATTAAAAATTCTGAAGGTAAAGTTTTAGCTATGCAACCAGGACATACAATAGGTTTGCTAGGCACTAATCGGCAAAACGCCAAAGAAGTTGATATTTCTCAACCACAGTATGACAATATTATCCAAGCTGCCCTTCAGGCGTTATCAGTATTGAGTGCTGATTCATGAGTTATGAGTTTTAAATTCCAAAATTTTCTTCTACTCAGCACTCAGCACTCACTACTCAGCACTCTTATAGGTTGCCGTTGCGAAATGCCAGCACAAAGATTACTGCTGGACCAGCAATCACAATTAGCGCCACGGACAGCAATTGGAAAATAACTTCCCAATTGATACTTAGAAAAGCGTTAAACAAGTCAGACACAGCGTCAAACATTTTTCCTTTTCTCCTCTTAATTGTTTTAAAAAATTCAATAACTTAATTACAAAACCCGCAATTGATCATATCTGGCTATGGCCTATTAGATTTAATTTACTTAACAAAATTATAAGAAAAGACATAAAAACGTAAAATAGGGGATTGGGGACTGGGGACTGGGGGACTAGTTCGATTAAGGCAAGAGACGCGATGAATCGCCGTCTCTACAATAATCAGTCTTTCGTTTTGATGGCGATTTATCGCGTCTTTGTGATCTCGAATTTTCATCAAAAAACCTTAACCGAACCGTATTGGTTCGCAATCCCCAATCCCCAATCCCCAATCCCCAGTCCCCAGTCCCAAATCCCCAATCCCTAATCAAAAATGTCAAATTGGCAATGTGTAAAGCAATGTGGAGCCTGTTGTAATCTTGATCCAGCAGAGCGTCCAGATTTGGAAGACTATCTCTCACCACCAGAACTAGAACTCTACCTCAGCATGGTAGGCGAAGGGGGATGGTGCGTTAATTTCGACCATACCACGCGAGAATGTCGCATCTACGCCAATCGTCCTCGCTTCTGCCGCGTGGAAACAGAAGTGTTTCAAGATATGTATGGAGTTGAACCAGAAGAAGTTAACGATTTTGCCATTGACTGCTGTCGCCAGCAGATAGAAGGGGTTTATGGCGATCGCAGTTTAGAAATACTACGCTTCGACAAAGCTGTTGGACTTTGACACTTCCACCCTCCTTTTTTTTGTATGTAGTTGCAATTTATTACAACAATCTGAGAATATGATAGAAATATGAAAGCAACCTAGAAACAAAACTACTGCCTGTGAAACTTGACTCTGCACCTTTGGAGATTTCTGGCATATCTCAGACTGAGATCGAGCTAGAACTAAAAGACAGCACTGATTTGAACTTGACTCCTGCGATCGTTCAACCTGTAGTTGCCGATAGTCCTCAAAAGCAGCAATCAGCACTAGTAGTTTTTGGTACAACTTTTGTAACCATTTTTCTAGCAGAAATTGGAGATAAAACTCAGCTATCCACCCTCTTAATGAGTGCAGAATCTCATTCGCCGTGGGTGGTATTTATCGGATCTGCGGCGGCGCTGATAACCACCAGCTTATTAGGTGTGCTTTTAGGTAGTTGGATAGCCAGGCGACTCAGCCCAAAAACTGTAGAAAAATCAGCAGGCGTGATGTTATTGATGATTTCGCTAATGCTGTTTTGGGATGTATTGGTTGGTCATTAGTCATTTGTCATTAGTCATTGGGTATTACAAAACTCTTCCCCATTCCCCATTCCCCATTCCCCATTCCCCATTCCCCATTCCCCATTCCCCATTCCCCATTCCCCTAAATAATATGGATTGGCATCTTTTAGGACTGAGTTTTATTACAGTTTTTTTATCAGAATTGGGTGACAAAAGTCAGCTAGCGGCGATCGCACTTTCAGGACGTTCTAATTCTCCCCGTGCAGTATTTTTTGGTGCAGCAGGCGCATTGCTGTTGACAAGTCTGTTGGGATCTTTGGCTGGGGGTGCAGTAGCCGAATTGTTACCTACGCGTGTGTTAAAAGCGATCGCAGCTGTAGGATTTGCCATTCTCGCTGCACGCCTGCTGTTATTTAACAATGAACCATCAGCAGATTCAGAACAAACACCTTAAAAAAGAATTCAGAATTCAGAATCCAGGAATCAGAATTACTCCCAATACTTGTCGGTTAAGGGGGAAAGGGGAAGGTGGGCCCCCTCTGGGGATAAGGGGCGGGGGGAAAGGGAAATTAAAAACCTTTAACCCAAATCCAGTAACCCTTTCCCAAAACCAAACTTTGGGTTCAAAATGCAAAACCCGAGTAGTATTGGAATTACTCCTTGTGGGTATTGGAACCCGCCAAGGCTTGAAACCACTCGAATTCTTCTTTAACGTGAGTTCGATGAACCTCTCCCTCCCAGCCTGCCTCTGGGAAACGTAAAGGGAGGAGCAACGAAAAATTCAGCTTTTTGCTCCCCTCTCCGAGACGGAGAGGGGTTGGGGGAGAGGTCAAATAAGACTTGTCGAACTCACGTTTCTTTACAAACGTTCCCAAGCGGTTCCTTTGTAGCCGTATTGAAAAATTTCTGGATGCAAAATTTCTGCCAAAATTTCTAGAGAATCCACCAGTCGAGGCCCTGGACGATTGAAGTAAGAATTGCCGTCAGTAATGTAAACTCTACCAGCCTTAGTAGCATGTAGTTTTTCCCACTCTGGACGTTGAGTTAATAAATTGGCTTCTTTGCGAGTGCGATTTAAATCAAAGCCACAAGGCATAAAAACAATTACATCGGGATTAGTTGTTAATAGTGTTTCCCACCGCAGGATCGGAGAAGGCTGACCTGTAGCGCAAAATAAAGACTGTCCTCCTGCTAAATTAACTAATTCAGGAATCCAATTAGCGGCAACCATCAAAGGATCAGTCCACTCGATACAGGCGACAGTAGGCAGTTCATCTAAAGAAAGTCCTTGGAGTCTTTGCTGACAAATTTTGACACGAGCTTCTAAATTTTCTAAGATTTTTACCGAGTCTACGTCAAAGGTGTTGCCGACTCGCTCAATGTCAGTCCAAATATCTTTGAGAATATTGGGTTGTAAAGAAATAATCTGAGGTTTACTGTCAATGAGTGTAGCAACTGCTTTTTCCACTTCGTGTAAGCTGACAGCACAAACATCACACTGGTCTTGAGTGAGAATGTGGGTAGGCTGCAATTTCTCTAAAACATCTGTTTTGATTTCATAAATACTGAGAGCCGATTGCAATAAATTATTCACATCGTCGTGAATTTGGCTGCTGGAGGCATTGGAATTTAAGCGTGCTTGGGTACAAATCGGGCGATTGTGGATTTCTGGAGGGTAGTCGCATTCGTGCGATCGCCCCACAATAGCATTAACCAAACCTAGTGTCGCTAAAATCTCCGTTCCACCGGGAATCAGGGAAACAATTCTCACATTACTATCCGTCATCGCTCCACCTCCACAAAAGCTGCCATTGCTTCAATTCTTGCAAAATTTAAGTCTTTAGGCATCTTTCTCTAGGAGAATCAAGGGTGCTTTGATAGTAAGCACTAAGCAATAAATTGAACTAGGGACTAGGACTAAGCACTGGGGATAGGGAAGAGTTTTTCTAAAATTCAATCCCTATGACCCAGTGCCAAATTCAAAATTTTATTACTAATTATACTGTTTAACAGTAGAATCACTTAATAATGTAATCCTTAAAAATGTTAATTACCCCCTAGCAAAAACCACTGATATGAAGTAATAGAAGCGACTAGCCAAATCTAGTTTGTAACTCATTATCCACAATCATAAAATTTGATTAGAAAAATTATACTTTCCGGTTATGAAAAACCATATCAAGTAATTGTAGTTATACAAAGAAAGTTCTAGTTTTCCGTAGAACTGCAAGGCAAAATTATTTCTTCTTGAGGGCAACTAATGCAGGTGGTGTCAGCTAGAAATATTACAGAGCACAACCAGGCCCAAGAGGCTTTCCGAATCAGAGAAAATAGTCGGCGAAAACAAAGCCAGTCTCTGGTGGAACTGGCAAGAAGCAAGACATTTCAGGAAGGTAATCTCAATGCGGTTTTGAGGGAAATCACAGAAACTGCTGCTCGGACACTCTTGGTGGAGCGAGTTGGGGTATGGTTATATAATGAAGAACGTTCAAAAATTGAATGCATTGATTTATATGATGTAAGGACTAAAGAGCATACCTTTGGTAACTGGCTTTTAAAAACAAATTGTCCTGCTTATTTCCAGGCTTTAGAAGAGGAACGTACCATTGCCGCACATGATGCCAGAAATGATACAAGAACCCAAGAATTATCCGAGTCTTATCTTTCCGTTTTGGGCATCACATCTTTACTGGATGCACCGATTTGGCTAGAGGGTCGTTTGGTAGGCGTAGTGTGTCACGAACACATAGGCGAAAGTCGCCAATGGACTTTGGAGGAAGAGACTTTTGCTGGCTCGATTGCAGATTTCGTGACGATGGCTATAGAAGCGAGTGAGCGAAACTTGGTGCAGGAAGCACTACGACAAAGTGAGGCGCAATTTCGGGCGATTTTTGAGCGTTCCTCTATCGGCATTGGACTTATAGATATGAAAGCGCAGATAGTCGATACTAATCTGGCGCTGTGCGAGATTTTAGGATACAGCCGAGAAGATTTATACGGCAAGCGGTTTACAGATTACATTTCCACAGAAAGGGGGGATTTAAAACTTTACAAGCAACTGATGTCAGGAATTCGCACAGACTTAAAGACAACTTCGAGAGATAACTTACAACCCTCCAAACATCAGGAACAGCTTGTTGAAAGACATCGGATTGAGATGGAAAGACGCTGCCGGCATCAAAATGGTAGCTTAGTTTGGACTCATATCTCAGTTTCTGTTATACCAGGCAGCAATGGTGAACCTGAGTTTTTTTTAGCGATGATTGAGGACATTACTGAACGTAAGCAAACAGAGTTGAAACTGCGTGCCTCCCAAGAAGCAGCAGAAGCCGCCAGTCGGGCAAAAAGTGAATTTTTAGCAACCATGAGCCATGAGTTGCGGACGCCTCTAAATGCGATTATGGGTTTGTCACAGTTACTGCAACAAGAAATAGTTGGCTCTCTCAATGAAAAGCAGAACGAATATGTAAGTTGTATATATAGTAGTGGTGAACATCTGCTGGCATTAATTAACGATATCCTTGACCTATCGAAGGTAGAAGCCGGCAAAGAGGAACTGTTACTGTCACCTTTGCCAGTGTCAGATTTGTGTAATTATGTCATATGGACAGTTCGCGATCGCGCCTTAGAAAAGGGATTGCAACTCACACATGAAATTCACCTAGAAGCGGATATTTGTATTGCTGATGAGCGGCACATCAAGCAAATGCTACTCAACCTGCTCACTAATGCTATTAAATTCACCTCAGTCGGTCAGGTATCACTGGTAGTCAAAAAAGCACCGCAAGGGATAACATTTACAGTTTCAGATACTGGAATTGGCATAGACTCAAATCATTTTCAATTTCTATTTGAACCGTTTAAACAGCTTGACAGTCAGCTAAATCGGCAGTATGAAGGCACTGGACTGGGTTTAGCTTTAACGCGCAAATTAGCGCGTTTGCATGGTGGAGATGTTACCGTAACATCGACTTTGGGAAAAGGTAGTCAGTTCACTCTGTTTCTACCAAATCCAGTGCATCCGAGAGATGAGGGGGCAAATTTTACCTTGTCCTCCTTGTCTTCCTCTTCCCCAATCATCCCCACAAATAAAACCATTTTGCTTGTGGAAGAAGAAGAAAATACTGCCACAGTGCTGCAAGATTATCTCCACACAATTGGCTACCAAGTCAAGTGGATAGATAATAGAAACGACTTTTTGAAACAGGTGCAGAACCTCCAAGCAGATTTAGTTTTTTTTGATTTCCAGTTAGTAGAGGATGTTCGCATATTGAATTTGCTGAATATCCTTAGACAAGAGTCTTCTTGGGAAGATTTGCCAATTGTAATGATGACCATTAGCGAACCTTTAGAAGAGGAAATTAGCAAGCTACCAGGGAATGCGAATGACTACCTAGTTAAGCCAATTCGGATAGTCCAACTAGAGTCAATACTAATTAGATATTTGAGCTAATTGGTTATAAAAAATGTGTTTTTATGACCAATTAGTGAAAAAACATATAATATATTTTTACTCTGACTCTGAAAAAATTTTCTCATTGTCACATAGAGAATAATAGCTTATTCTCATCAAGTGTTTCTGAGTCGGTTAGAGCTAATTGTTTTGATGAAAAAGTCGATTTTTTTAGCCAATATTCTACACATTACTTTCATCATTTCATTTTTAAAATCTTTCAGAGTAATACAAGCATCAATTATGTATTATGTAATTTATAGCACCTTAGTCTACGTAGCTGTGATTGGTGTTGGCGCAGCCTCTCGCAAAGAAGCGGCATGAAGTCCGGGGATGAAGTTTCCTGCCGCTTTCAATAAAATTTATTTTACTCTTTGCATAAATCAATAGAAATGGGGTGAAAAGTGATCAAGCTCTCGTGGAAGATAAGCACTCCACAAAACAAAAAATTTAGAAACCCCATCATGATTATGGGGTAAGGGGTAATTAAGTATGATTCATCACATATCAATTTCTGTTCAAAATCCCCTGCACGTTGCCCAAGTTCTGGCTGAAGTATTGAATGGGCAGGCTTTTCCCTTTTTCCCTCACCCAGGTAGCTATATGGTTTTTCCCCTTGACGAACATGGAACAGGAATTGAAGTTTATCCATTAGAAACTCAGCTAATACCTGGTGAAGGAGATAAGCAGTGTATATTTACAGAAAATGTTACTCCTTCTGGGTTCACAGCGACTCATGCAGCAGTCTCGGTTTCTTCTAGTCAGGAAAAAATTGAGTTGATTGGCGAACGGGAAGGTTGGAAAGTATTACGTTGTAACCGCGACTCTTTTTTTGATGTTATTGAGTTCTGGTTAGAAAACAAAGTCATGATAGAACTAATCACACCGGAAATGTCGGCTCAATATTTGGCGGTAACACAGCCGGAAAATTTGAAGAAAGTTTTTAGTTGATAACTCAGCTGCTCCTAATTTAACAACATCATTCAGGAGGAAAGAGGCAGGAGTAAGTCACCTTCAAAAGCGTCAGACTTAGGCTGTGGACAATGCCAGATGCTCCAATTGTGTATCGCACTGGAATGTACCTCACTCAAGCGGGAACCGCTATATAACTAAATTAAAAAATTAATAAAGAGAAACCCTAGTATTGTGTATTTTTGAGCAGTGCTAGGATTTGGCTTTGGGAATTGACCCTTCGATTCCCTCAACATACCAATCCATCGCCAGTTGTCCCCGATCATCCAACACCTTACCCTTTGGCACTCGCACCATCCCTTTTTGATCTTTCACCGGGCCATCAAAAGGATGTGCAGTACCCTGAATAAACTCATCACGCTTCGCATTCACCAGTTGTTGCACATCAGATGGAATCGCCTGATTCATCGGGGAAATATCCACCATCCCTTCACCAATACCATCCCAAACATCTTGAGGCTTCCAAGTGTTACTCATTACAGCCAAGGCTTTATCTGTATAGAATTTGCCCCATTTGTTAATAGGTGATGTCAGGTGAGCTTTTTGACCAAACTTACTCATATCAGTGTTGTAGCCAAAAGCATAAATATCTTTTTCCTCAGCAAATTGGACAACTGCACCAGAGTCGGTATGCTGTGTTAGTACATCCGCACCTAAATTGACCAAAGCTTGAGCAGCTTCTCTTTCTTTAGTTGGATCGTACCAACTTTGTACCCAAAGTACCTTAACTTTTGCTTGGGGATTTGTTAGCCGCACTCCTTGAGTGAATGCACTGATTCCTCGAATTACTTCTGGAATTGGGTATGCGCCAATAAAACCAACTACATTTGATTTTGTCATCTTGCCAGCAATCATACCGGTTAAATAACGCGGTTCTTCAAAGCGTCCCAAATAAGTACCAACATTAGCAGCACGCTTGTATCCTGTACAGTGTTCAAAGATAACATCACCAAAGTCCTTGGCAACTTTAATTGTTGGGTTCATGTAGCCAAAGGAAGTTGTAAAAATCAACTTATTACCATCTAATGCTAGTTGGCGAATCACCCTTTCAGCGTCTGCGCCTTCGTTGACATTTTCGACAAAGGTAGTTTTTACCTTATCTTGGAGATTGGCTTCCATGTCTCTGCGACCCAAATCATGGGCATAAGTCCAACCAAAATCACCTACAGGGCCCATATAAACAAATCCCACCTTCAGAGGTTCATTTACCGCCATAGGTGACACTGAGAGGGACACATCCGGCTGTAAATTGGAATTTCTACCTTGAAAACAACTAGTTAAGGCAAAGCTAGATCCTGCTAAAGTGACATACTTTAGAAAATTCCGACGATCCATATTCTATTGATTGGATTTACCTGTGTAAATAAATGGGTAAAAAGGTTTTTTTGATGGCTATTAGCACCAGACACGGCTTAAATTGGCTACTTATTTAAGTTTAGTTTAATTTTAGCTTTTACTTTTGCTATCAATTTACTTAAGAAAGAAGACAAATAATGCTTAAATTTATACAAGCAGCAAAAATTTTTCACAAAACGTATATTTGAAGCCAGCTTTGTAAAAGGAATTGGGGATTGGGTAACCACCGAAACATACGACGCTAGATAGTGAAGCGTTAGCGACGCGATCAGTTAATTTTAGAAAAAATGGTTCTTCAGTAATATGCCAAAAATTTAATGGAAAGGTAAAAAATCAAACTTATTGATATTCATCATAAACTATATTATTATTAGCCTTAACATAGAATTTCAGCTATTAATTTAGCATATAGAATTCCTCTTTTCTTTTCGAACAAAATTTGATGTGGCGTGGCAAAGCTAATGCACTATTTTAGCTGTGTCACACCACTACGTATCTTTTGAAAAACAAAATAGTAGTCTTATAGTTAATACTGAAAAACCGAAAAATTTTACTCAGCGATTTGTGAGCATTGCTTGAGTAATTCGCTGTTTAAGTACACGATAAAAAAATAATGGAATGCCTACAATATAACGATCCCAGAGACGGGTAGGTTCCGTAATTAAGCGTGTTAACCACTCAAGTCCATTATCAGTTAACCAACGTGGACCGCGGTATATAGAGTCAGTATAAAAATCTAGACAAGCACCTAAAGGTAAAAATACAGTAGTTTCAATTTTATTGAAGTTATCTAAAATCCAGCGTTCCTGTAACGGCATACCAAAACCAATATATAAAATATCTGGTTTAAATTTATTAATTTTGTCTATTACCAAATTATTCTCTTTTCCTGATTTATCAAAATAACCATGATGTCCGTGTATACGCAAATTAGGCGCAATTGCTACTAACTTAGTAATTGCTTTATCGACTACGCCGGGTTTTCCAGCTAACAAAAATAAAGAAAGGTTTTCTCTCTCACATTTTAATACTAAATCTTCTATGTAATCTGGTGCTGTCATGCGATGTGCAGATTGCACTGAATAACCGTTTAATCTAGCTCCTAGTAATACACCAAATCCGTCACAAAACACTAAATCAGCCTTATTCAAAAAATCTCGATACCAATACTTTTCGTATGCTAAATTCATAGCTTTGATATTCACATGTTCTACAATTGTCTTTTTTTTACTTTTTGCTGCTTCTATTAAATAATCTATTAATTCTTGTACTTTAACTTTATGGAATCTTGTGTCAAGTAATTTCACTTCAGGAAAAGTTTTCATTTCTGAACCTCATTTATTAGCGAACACACTAAATCGAAAAAGAGATGAACAATAAAACTAGTGACTTGAGCATTCCCTTAATTGTTAAGAATATTAATTTCATACTTTTTAATACCTGCTTTCCTTCTAGAGGATGAATTGCTTAGTTTTTAAGTTCAGTATTTAATAGACTGCATAAATCCCTTAACTATAAGGGTAACTATATAACTAAAAAAACTGCCTATCTTTATATCAAGAATGCTCTCAATCTATAACTGCTTCATAAATGCATTTCAAAGATACAAAATAATCCTTTATATCCAAATGTTTAACGCTGAGTCGTGCATTATTTCCCAGAGATATTCTCAGATTTTCATCTGTAATTAAGGATTGCATTGCTTCCGATAATTGTTGAATATCCCCCGGATTAACTAATAAACCATTCTGGTCTTGAGTAACTATTTCGGGTATTCCTCCTACTGCGGTAGTGATAACTGCCAAACCCCAACTCATTGCTTCTAGTAGTGCCATAGGCAGACCTTCATTGTAAGAAGGCAACACAAATACATTAGCTTCAGTTAAAAGCTCGTCGCGTTTTTCTTGATCTACCCAGTCAAGAATAGTGATGTGGTCAATAAGATTTAGAGTTGGAATCAAACTGCGAGCTTTTTCTACATCTCCATCCCCCGCCATAACTAACTTTGCTCGGCTTTGTTGAGCAGCAGGTATAGAAGCAAATGCCTTAATTAAATCAAATGCACCTTTGCGCTCACCAATGCGCCCTAAAAATAAGAAAAATATCTGCTTGGAATCTATTCTTTGTGGAATTTGTGCGGGAATTTTTACTGGGTTAGGGAGAATTATAACTTGCTCTGATTTCAAACCAAGGTTTTCAATATAGAATTTTTTCCAGCTATCTGATAAAACAATAAAATGGGTAGATTTACGAAATGACCAACTGAGCCACTGCTTAAGCAATTGAGGAAGTTTAGAGTAAAACAAATGAAAATCAGCACTATGAGTATGAATAATTACTGGTTTTTGAAATAGCCAACCAACAATAGTAGTAATTGAGTGACGAAAAGCACTACCTCTATCAGAAACATGAATGTGAATTAGGTCAGTTTTTTGGTTTAATAAGTTCCAAAATAACTTAGCTATTGCTTGCAAAAACACTAACACCTTATGGACAGTAGAACCATTCGGTAAAGTAGTAATATGTGTAATTTGAATATCAGATGTAGTTTTTTCAAGAATGAGTTTTTCCACAGAAACTATTCCACCTTGGCGGTCTAAGCTTTCGCCTAACATAGTAATTTTCATGGGACTCATAATTGCTATTAATCTATTTTTTAAATTCAGTATGCTGCTGTATATATAAGCTATAATTAAAGATTTATTATAGATAGATAGCTTATATTGTGAACTAGACTCTACTAAAAGCATTGCTAGAGCTAATTGTACTTACTCTATTGGGCGCGATCGCGGCTTCACAGATTCCTTAAATATGCACTTTTGTGATTTTTTGCAGTATTATTTACCTCCATAACAAAAACCTGCCTGCCATAGTAAGTGTTAGAGGATGTTTAAAAAGTATAGTTGGTAACTATTGAAGGGATGGGGGTTTCAAGACCTCTCAGGAGTGGGGGAAAGGTTTGAAGAGGGGGTTTAGAGTATATAGCTTGCGACTTTTTAAACATTTAAAACGTTTACTTAAGTAACTTTAACTTTTTAATCCCGTAGAATATATCATGTATCATGTCGATAGCCAAGACAATATAAGAAAAACTGAACTTTACTTATTTTTGACAGGGGTTTGGGCGTAAGTTTACACTAATGGCGTCTTCCCCGCTTTTGGCTACGGGCGATCGTGTCCCCACGCTACAAGAAGTAGTTGAGTATTTTTTTATTTGGAAGTCTCTCAACTGTAAAGTAGACATCTCCAAAAGGAATGTAGCTATGCGGAATTTTGCTTCTCTACAAGAATTCTGGATAACGCATATTTAATTTCTGGAGATGTCTACCAATAAAACCAAAGTAGAGACGTGGAATTTCGCGTCTCTACATTTCTGCGTAGGAACCCTTACGCCTTAAACGTCAACACCGGACTCAACCGTGCCACAACATCAACCATTTCTGCCTCAACCTGCACATCAATCACAGACTGAATTGGTTTGTAAGCAGCGGGTGCTTCTTCAATGCGGCGTTCTTGACGCAGGGTGATGCAGTCTACCCCAGTTAATCCCAGTTCTGCCTCACTTTCAGATGCACCTCTGCGATTGAGGTCGAAGCGAGAATGAATTCTTCCCGCCCCGTGTGAGGCCGAATTACAAAATGCTGGATTGCCTCTACCCACCATCAGATAAGAATAAGCACCCATTGAACCTGGGATAATCACTGGTTGCCCTAAATGGGCGGGACAAGCGCCTTTGCGTGTTATCCACTTCTCAATTTTGGATTTTGGATTCTGGATTTTAGATTGGAAAGATTTTGTATACAACGTCTCTACATCTTCAAGTGGTGGCAAGGTGATGTTATGCGGCAAGTCATAAACTAGAGGTGCTTCCACATCTTTGTATACTTCTCGTAAACGCAGACGTAGTAATTCCGCCAACAGCAGGCGATTGACAAAGGCATAGTTAGCAGCAGTGGCTTCAGCTTGTAGGTAACTGGCGACTAATTCGGGGTGAGAATAAGTAGAGAGAGGAAAAATCTGAGACTCAGGGTATTTCAGACCTTTTTGCCAAGTGGCCTTAGCTTTATCTCGCCACATTCCCCCAATATATTTACCCACGTTTCGAGAACCAGAGTGAATCATAAAAGCTAGCTGTCCTTCGCGCACTCCCCAAGCGTGGGCAAGTGTGCGATTTTCGACTTTATCAACCCGTTGCACTTCTACAAAATGATTACCACCGCCAATAGTTGCCAGTCCGCCATCGCGTACTAGTCCAGCATCGGGAACTAATTCTTCAGGCGCCAGTTTCCAGTTACCATCCATTGAACCACCTAAGAAGATGCGATCGCTCTCTTGGGCAAGTTGTTGCAAATCAGATTTGACTACACTCCCCGTAGGCTTATCTAGCATGACATCCAGCCAACCGGGAACTCCATGCTGAAATAGCGATCGCATTGCGTGAGCAGTCATCGTCACGTCACGCGTACCGAAGAAGTAATCCCCCTTCATACGTTCTACAAATTGGTCGCGCTTTGCCAGAAATTCGTCGATTGTCAAATCAGCAACATGCAAGCGCATCCCACAATTGATGTCAGAACCGACAGCACCAGGGATGACTTGACCTACAGTTTCTACGACTGAACCAATGGCAACACCCGCATCACCTGGGTGAAAGTCAGGCGTGGCACAGGCACGACAAACACATCCACCTGACGGGTGGCGGACGCTTGCTAAATTCGCTAACTGCTTCAGTGCCTTAGCTTCTACGGGAAAATCTTCTGGTAGTAATACTTCTGCTACAGGGGCATCAGGAGAATTAACTAGACGAACTGAATAAGTGCAATTGTTATAAGTTACATCTAAACCTTGCCGCTCTAAAGCACGCAAGAGACGTTTCAGATTTTTTGGCTGCATGAAAACTCCAAATAGAGTCTTAAAAAAGACTCTTTGTTGTGAAGATAATGAGGAGACTTGGGTTCAGCAGCCGCGTCTCAAGTGGTGCGGAGGGTTGTTTTCTCTACAATTCTGAGAAAACAACAGGTTAATTCTGACTAATGTGGTTATATAGCCTTAATAACACACACTTTCAGCGGATGACAAGTGTTTTGTAGTACGTTGTATTTTTGATGGGCAACGGTTACCTTACATCTTGCACCTAGCCCTAGCGATTAGAAATCGTAGCTATACAAACGAACGCGAACAGCGCCTCGCAGACAAGTCCGCGGACTAACGCAAAATCAAGGCTTTTCAACCTGCCTCCGCAGGTTTTGTCTGTGTAGCCGCGACTTCTAGTCGCCTGGTGCAAGATATAAGTTACTCAGCTAAACCAAACTTGTAAAGAAATTTGAAGTTTAACGAAAAACTTTTAAAAATCTCTAGACTCTCTAGCCGGCTAGAGAGTCTAGGATAAATTCAAGGCGACTCTCTTTCCAGTTATTTCTGACTGTTGACAGATGTCCCTCAGTCATCCAGCTTGGTTTGGCTAGGTTGTTCATTTTATCCCGTAAATCTATGACTCTCCAACTCACAGTACCTAATATGTCTTGTTCTGTTTGTGCAAGCACCATCACCAAAGCACTTCAGGCAGTCGATGCTAATGCTAGTGTTCAGGCTGATCCAACAACCAAGCTTGTCAGTGTAGAAACTCAAGCATCAGAAACAACAATTAAGGAAGTATTGGCCGCTGCTGGCTATCCAGTTGCTTAAGGGGACTGGGGACTGGGTACTGGTAGAATGACCAATCCCTAATCCCCAATCCCCAATCCCCAATTCCCAGTCCCCAATCCCCAATCCCCAACATGGATACTCTCACACTCAAACTTCGAGGCATGAGTTGCGCCGCTTGCGCCAACAACATCGAAAAGGCAATTCGCTCTGTTCCTGGGGTAAGAGACTGCAACGTTAACTTTGGAGCAGAACAAGCTACCATCAAGTACGATCGCTCTTTAGCAAATTTAGAGAAAATTCAAACTGCGATCGCATCTGCGGGATACTCTTCTTACTCACTCCAGGAAGAATTGCTTTCTGAAGAAGATGATGCAGAAAAAGCAAGTAGGCAAGCATTACAACGCCAACTCTTCTTCAAAGTAATGGTGGGAGGTTTAATCAGCATTTTCCTACTTTTGGGGTCGTTGCCGATGATGACTGGGCTGAACTTACCCTTAATTCCAAGCTTCTTGCAAAATTCTTGGGTACAGTTAGTGCTGACAACACCCGTTGTGTTCTGGTGTGGTGGATCTTTTTACCGGAATGGCTGGAAATCTCTCAAGCGCCATACGGCGACGATGGACACGCTAATTGCTTTGGGTACAAGTGCAGCGTATCTATATTCTTTGTTTGTCACCATTATCCCGAAATTTTTTATTGCTCAGGGCTTGATACCTCATATTTATTATGAAGTTGCCGCCATTGTCATTACCTTAATTTTGTTGGGGCGGTTACTGGAAAATCGTGCTAGGGGACAAACTTCTGAAGCCATCCGTAAACTCATCGGACTGCAAGCCAAAGATGCCAGAGTCATTCGTGATGGTGTGGAAATTGATGTTCCCATCGCCGAAGTCAGAATTAACGATGTAATTTTGGTGCGTCCCGGTGAAAAGATTCCCCTAGATGGCGAAGTGATTACAGGTGCTTCGACAGTAGATGAAGCGATGGTGACTGGTGAAAGTTTGCCAGTTAAAAAGCAGCCGGGAGATGAGGTAATTGGGGCGACGATTAACGGTGCGGGTGCTTTTCAGTTTCGGGTGACACGAGTTGGAAATGATACGTTTTTGGCTCAAATCGTCAAACTAGTGCAACAAGCACAAGGTTCTAAAGCACCTATTCAGCGCTTGGCAGATCAGGTGACAGGATGGTTTGTACCAGTTGTGATTGCGATCGCGATCGCCACTTTCGTCATTTGGTTTAATTTCACGGGCAACCTCACCCTAGCCACAATGACAACGGTAGGTGTACTAATTATCGCTTGTCCCTGTGCTTTGGGTTTAGCTACCCCCACTTCTGTAATGGTGGGGACGGGCAAAGGTGCAGAAAATGGCATTTTGATTAAAGGCGCTGACAGCTTAGAACTAGCACACAAAATTCAAACGATCGTTCTAGATAAAACTGGCACTTTGACTCAGGGAAAACCGACGGTTACAGACTTTGTCACTGTCAACGGCACAGCTAATGGTAATGAAATCAACCTTTTACAGTTAGCAGCAACGGTGGAACGAAATTCTGAGCATCCTTTAGCTGAAGCGGTAGTGAAATATGCCCAGTCTCAAGAAGTGAGTTTAACAGAGGCAGAGAACTTTGCAGCTAATGTAGGTAGTGGCGTGCAAGCAGTTGTTGCAAATCAGCTTGTGCAAATTGGTACACAACGCTGGTTAACAGAACTTGGAATTAACACCATCAGTCTCCAGCAGTATCAAGATGCATGGGAAGCGGCTGGTAAAACAGTCATTTTGATTGCTGTAGATGGCGAATTACAAGGAATAATGGGTATTGCCGATGCCCTCAAACCTTCATCAGCAGCAGTGGTGAAAGCCTTACAGAAGTTAGGTTTAGAAGTAGTAATGCTCACCGGAGACAATCGTAAAACTGCCGAAGCGATCGCTCTGCAAGTTGGCATCCAGCGAATCTTTGCCGAAGTGCGTCCAGATCAGAAAGCGGCAATTATCCAATCTCTGCAAGGGGAGCAGAGGGGCAGAGGGGCAGGGGAGCAAAGGAGCAGAGGAGTAAGGGGAGAGAATTCTGATAAATTCTTACTCAAAACTCAGCACTCAATTGTCGCAATGGTAGGTGATGGGATAAATGATGCGCCAGCCCTAGCACAGGCTGATGTGGGAATTGCTATTGGTACGGGAACAGATGTTGCGATCGCAGCTAGCGATATCACTCTAATTTCTGGCGATTTGCAAGGAATTGTCACAGCTATTCAACTTAGTCGCGCCACCATCAACAATATCAAGCAAAATCTCTTCTTTGCCTTTATTTACAACGTTATTGGTATTCCCATTGCGGCGGGAATTCTGTTTCCTATCTTTGGTTGGTTACTCAATCCTATTATCGCTGGCGCTGCGATGGCTCTTTCTTCGGTTTCTGTTGTTAGCAATGCCCTGAGATTGCGTAACTTTCAACCAAAAATTAGCTCATAATTGCAGGATAATTTAGCAAATGTTCAGTCAAAAAACGCTTTGGGGAAGCCTTACAGCTTTAGTGCTGCTCACTGGCACATCAGGTGTAACATTAGCAGAAATGCCAGCCCACTCACCAGAGCAAAGCAGCCAATTCCAGCGCATCGAGCAACCTTTGGGCTTGAAAGTTGGGGTTGCGATCGCTGGTTTAGCCTTTATCGGACTAGAATTGTGGTGGTTTCTTCTCTATAAAAGTCCTGATTCCTGATTGGTGTCAGCACTGAAAGGTGTTTTGAATAATCGGACAAATTGTCTTCTCATGATGGTCGCTGATATTCTTCCAGCCTGAAAGTAATCCCTTTATTTCAGAGCGTAAAGTTAACAGCTGATCAATTTGCTGATCAATCTGCAATACCTTCTCTTCAAGCTTTTCTTTAATTTCACCACAGGGAGTTTGTCCTTGATCATAAACCTGAAGAATATTTCTAATCTCTTCTAGGCTAAGACCAAGATTTTGTGCCCTTTTAATGAATGCTAGACGAGTTAGCACATCCAATGAAAACTGGCGAAAGCCTCCCTCTGTTCGTCTTGATGAATTGATTAAACCTAAACTCTCGTAATAACGAATTGTCCTGATGGGGATTCCAGTTAAATCTGTTACTTGACCAATTAAAAGCAGTTTTTTATCTTGAGTTAACACGGTAACTTTTCCCAATTCTTGTAATTATTATTACATATTTTTGAGGCTATTTATAAAGCAAATCTTAAGTAGGGTGTGATATGGCTTTAGCCTAACGCACTGTGTTATGTGGCAGTGCGTTAGGCACTTAAATTATCTTTTTCGTAACCACCAATCATATCGAAATAAGCGCCTAACACACCTACATAAATTTTATTTTTAATTTATAAATTATCTCTTGTGTTTGAGAGATTGGCAAAATATTTATATCAGTAGTTAAATTTTTTATCTGACTAGAGATTTTACTAAGTTTTAATTTTTCAAATATCCATTGATGATGGATATTTGTTGATCTAAACTGATATTTACCTAGCAAAAATTTGACACTTTTGATAATAAATACTCAAAATAATACCTTATTGATTTTATCCATTGATTAGGTAACTGTTTGTCATGGTACTGAAAGTAACTGTTTTTTTTGAGTTCCCATGTTACTTCTAGATTAACTGCTTCACTTCAAGTGAAACCATAAAATGAATCTCAACTCGCAGACTTCTAGCTCAATCCGTAAACCTAAAATTTTCAATAATCCAGAGCGTTTTATTGAGGGATGGTATTGGGTAATACCCTCTCAAAATCTGCGGGTGGGTGAAGTAAAACCTATCACGATTTTGGGCAGAGAACTAGTTATTTACCGTGGTAAAGATAAAAGAGTAGTTACCCTTGATGCCTATTGTCCACACATGGGCGCTCACCTTGCTGAAGGCAAAGTTGAGGGTAATGCACTACGTTGTTTTTTCCACCACTGGAAGTTTGATGCTGAGGGGATGTGTATTAATATCCCATGTTTAGATGTACCACCTTCCCTAAAATTACAAACTTGGCCCACTGCTGAAAAATATGGGATGATTTGGGTTTGGACTGGAGAAATACCACAACAACCTCTACCTTTTGTTCCAGAGTTAGAACAAAAAGAGTGTGATGTCGCCATCCATTCCCACTTCTTGCTGAACTGTCACCCCAATGTGGTGATGATTAATGCGATTGATGCTCAACACCTCAATACAGTTCACAAATTGCCACTAGAAATTATTTTTGAAAGACACGAACTTAACGAGAATGCGATTATCTTCAGTAATACTACACCCATCAAAGACAATTTCTTTTTGATTAAGCTCATCCGTCTTTTCTACAAAAATGTCATAACTTACAGTATTTGCTATTGGTACGGTAGCATTGGCATTGTGACAATTGGCCCTGATTTCTTCCATGTCCACATGATGGTTGCAGTTCGCCTCCACGAAGGGGGAAAAACTGAAGGCCAAGTTCTGTTGATGACTAAAAAACGTAAAGGAATTTTTGGTTTGTTATGCAATCGAGTTGTACTATGGCTGACTAAGATTACAGCTAAGTACTTTCTCATGGGTGATATCAAGATTCTGCAAACAATTCAGTTTGATTTGAAAACTCCCATCAAAGCAGATCACTCAATTATACAGTTTATTAACCATGTTGAAAAACAGCAATCTCTAATTTGGGGGACTTGGAAAGAAATGCGATCGCGCGATGTAGAGAGCAAGCCCAAGCGTGAAAGATGGCAAGATACAATGAGTAATGACTAAGTAAGTCGGCGCAATTAAAGCTAACTGGTGGGGGCTGTCCTTTGTCATTGGTCATCAGTCATTGATAAGGGTTTTAAGCCTATTTAAGTTTCGTAACATAATTTGGTTTGTTCCCACCGACTTACTTAACATCATGTCTAGATGACCAGAATTCCGTCAGATTTCTTGGTCAATTAAACAGACGCTATATCTACCATTGTCAAAAATATTTGCAATAAATTAATCGTTTGTAGGGACTTACAGATATACGTCCCTACAATGTATGGATAGCAGATATTTTATGAAAAAGTATAATTAATAAAGTTTAAAAGTTCAATAAAGTTACTTTTAACTTTTAACTTATTTTTTACTGAGCCACCATATTAATAAAAAGAAGTGGCAAAGCCACTTCCTAATTCCCAGGTAGAACCTAAGTTATGAGTATAACGACTACAAAATTTTGAAATAGTATAAACAAACACCAATTAACTGAATATCTCTATTTTCCTTGTTTTCTGGGCGGGAAATCCTGATTTCCATCTGCCAAATAACTGTATATTTACATAAGTTTCATGATTGCAATGCAAACTCAATTTTATCTAGTTCATCGCTAATATGGCGCTTGTCCCATTCTGGCTGAAGTGTATCTAGTTTTTGGTGCGATCGCCGCTGCTTTTCCTTGCAAGGCTTCCAACAAGCAATCTGTGAAAGTACATCATTCCTGACTAGGATTCAATACAACGATAATTTCTGTAAGCCTCACTCCCAGACGTTTCCAGTGGGGATTGCTAGAGGAAAAAGTACTATCCCCTAACACTGCTTGGTAGTCATTGGGGAACTTTTCAGAAGCATTGGAAGCAGCGTTTACTCGTAAAATGAGTTTGCCTTGATAACGGGATAATTTACTACTATCCAACAAGATAGTACCGCCGTAATCCCACTCCAATCCATAGAGTCTAAAGTTACCTAACTTCTTGCGTAATTCGCTTAATGGGGTTCCAACACCAATACCTTCGCGGGTTTTCCAAGCCCAAGCCAGGTTACGCACATCTAGAGGTTTGGTACGAGTCTTATCACTCCAAACTACTAAGAGCGATCGCCCCTGATTTAGGTTTAACTGAGTAGCTGCAAAACTACCTATTCCTTCGGGGCCTGAAATGGTTTTATCAACGAGACGAGACGCGCCAAATAGCTTTACTAAATCTTTCTTAGTCGTTGTGCGTGTAATCGGCCCAACTCTTTCCCCAGGAACAATCAAGGTGTCTGTTAATGGTTGCGACTTAGCAACAGTAACTGGATGATTAATTTTCTGCGGTAGTGCAAAGGCTGGATTTGCTGAATAGTTTAGCAGTAAAGCTAAAGTAGCTGTAGCAATACCTTTGATCGATGAATGCATAAGTTCTATTTTGGGTAGCAGAATATGAGTCACAAGTACTCATCGTTTAACTACTACAATTTCCTCATTACAGATTCCCGATTTCCCAAAATTTTATTTCATCGCTCTAGTTGCGTTTAAAATTGCCAGCAAGGCTACTCCGACATCAGCAAAGACAGCTTCCCACATTGTCGCTATACCTAAAATACCCAACCCAATAAATACACCTTTAATTGCTAAAGCAAAGCCAATATTTTGCCAAACAATTGTGCGGGTTTTTCTAGCGATTTGTATGGCTTCTGCCACTTTTGATGGTGCATCTGTCATGATCACAATATCGGCAGTTTCTATCGCTGCATCTGAACCTAACCCGCCCATCGCTATCCCAACATCTGCTCTAGCGAGTACTGGTGCATCATTAATGCCATCCCCAACAAAGGCAACTTTACCATGCTTGCCGGCGGTGCTGAGTAACTTCTCAATGGCATGAACTTTTTCTTCAGGTAATAACTCTGCTTCGTAGGTATCTATGCCAATCTGTTGAGCAATTCGAGAAGCGATCGCTTGATTATCTCCTGTCAACATTACTGTTCTCTCTACACCCATTCGCTTGAGTGTTTGAATAGCAAGTCTTGCATCTTCTTTGAGTTCATCAGCGATGACAATATATCCAGTGTAAATATTATCAACTGCTAGATGAATAACTGTTCCCTCTAACTGGCAATTATCATGAGCAATATTCTCTCTGTGGAGCAGGCGATCGCTTCCCGCTATCACTACCCTATTTTCAACCTTGGCTCTAATTCCATAGCCTGCTATCTCTTCATAATCTCTCATCTCAAACTCATCGATTTTTCCACCATAAGCCTTGCGGATAGATTGAGCGATGGGATGATTTGAGTGTGATTCTACCTTGGCAGCTAATTGCAATAATTCTTGTTCGTCAAAGCCATTTTTTGGTACTATCTTTGCTACTTTGAATACCCCTTTAGTTAAGGTTCCAGTTTTATCAAAAACAACTGTATTGACTGCATTTAAAGTATCTAAAAAAGTAGAGCCTTTAACTAAAATACCACGTCTAGCTGCACCTCCCACACCTCCAAAGTAACCTAAGGGAATACTGATAACGAGTCCACACGGACAGGAGATAACAAGTAAAATTAGGGCACGATAAACCCATTCGGAAGAAGTTGCACCAGAAATGAATAAAGGAGGTAATATTGCAACTGCTAAAGATGTAAAAACTACTATTGGTGTATAATATTGGGCAAATTTAGTAATAAACTTTTCTGTTTCTGCTTTTTTACTTTTGGCATTTTGCACCAAGTCTAAAATCTTGGCAATGGAAGATTCATCAAAGAGTTTTGTGACTCTAATGCTGAGAACACCCATTTTATTGATCATCCCAGCCAAAACTGTTTCTCCTTGCCTCACTGTTCGCGGCACAGATTCTCCAGTTAATGCAGATGTATCAACTTGCGAATTACCATCTATAATTTCGCCATCTAAGGGAATCTTTTCTCCGGGTTTTACGACGATAATATCCCCAATATTTACTGTTTCTGGCGATACTTTCTTGAGTTCTCCTTCTATTTGGATATTGGCATAGTCTGGACGGACTTCCAATAATGATTTGATCGAATTACGGGAACGACTGACAGCAATATCTTGGAATAATTCTCCAATTTTATAAAATAACATTACTCCGACAGCTTCGGGTAATTTATGAATTGCGATCGCCCCTAATGTCGCCACTGTCATCAAAAATGTTTCATCAAATACTTTACCTCTGAGTATATTGCGCCCAGCAGTTTTTAAAACACTCCATCCACTTAATAAATAGGCAGGTATAAAAAGCAGATATTCACCTATTGAATAGAATGTATTGTGTAATTGATCTTCAAAAATTACACCAGGCACATATAAACTTAGAATCACTATTAAAGGCAATACCTCATTTTTAAGATTGAATTCTCCACCGTGATCGTGATTATGGTCATGGTTATGATTCTCATCATGATTGTGATTATGAAAATGGTTATGATTCTCGTGATGATCATGTCCACAGTTGGAACAACCTGAAGATTCTAAATGTATTTTCCGCTTCATTTTTTCTGTTGATGCTAGTAAAGTACTTAAGATATAAGCCTTTTTACAAATTTAATGAAAAAAAGAAATTTTTACAAGTTGAGAAATTAAGAACGAGAATCTATATCATTTTTATTGCTAAATATTTATACTATCTTTTGGTTTAAATTAAGATTTATAATCTTGTAAATACAGTAATAGCAGTTCTCATACCATTTATGTTGGAAGATGTGCCTATAGGATTGATGCAAAACTACAGACTGTGGTGGCAATTCATGTAGACGCATACTCCTAGGTCGAAGCAAGCTACACAAAGCGTCTTGTAGAGAAGCGGCTACTCTTACGAAAACGCTTTCAGCGTATTGCTGCTATGCGAATAAAGCGCAACCTCACATAGAATTGGTATCAATTGTATTGCTGAGTTCTGCTGTAGCAAAAAATTTGTGATCAAACTGAGTAAACATGGAACTTTCTTGAGTAACAAGTGTCAAGCCAGCTATTCTCAGAAAAAATTAACTTGAAGTTTAAAAGTTAATCGAATACCCTAAGCTAGTAGACAATTTTCTCAAGGAAATCTATGAACAAAAAAATTATCCTGAATTTGCTTTCTAGTTCCTCAATTTTTGTGTCGCTGATGTCTACGCTGGCAGTATTGAATCCTGCCCATGCTAGTATTACTCAGCGATTAATGCACACACAAGACGGTCGTACCTGTATCACTAACCCACATGGTGGAAAAGATTTTGTGTGCATTCGAGATTCAGAGAGAAAACAGCCGTATACCTCTACACGTTCCTCAACTATTGTCACATCAGTATCAGATGAGAATATTGCTATGTTGAACTTTACTGAGGAGGAAAGTGATGCTGCAATTCAGACATTTGGCTGTGACTGTCCATACTGTGTAAATTCTTTGCGTCAGTTGCGCGGTACTGGAAACTTGGTGTACTAAGCTTGAATAGTGCTGATAGCGACTATAACTTATGTTAAATATACGTGATTAATTACGTATAGAAGATATACGAAACCAAAAAAGCATTTTTAACTAATTACCACTACTATTATTTGGTCAAATGTAAATTCTATTACTAGGGGCAATTCGTGAATTGCCCCTACATCGTCTAGTAGTCTGTCAAATTCATTTTTACGGTTAGAGAGACGCGATAAATCGCCGTCTCTACAGGGAATTATCCGTCAATTAGTTCTTGACAGACTACTAGTTTTGCGTCAGAGCGCCCTGTTTATTCAACCACCTCATTCACAGGGAATCTATCAATCAACTGCATCGCCCGATAGGCATTTCGTTGGAAAGAGTCTGGCAAATGGGGAACGTGGGGTATCTGCGATAATAAATCCAACGTGCGGCGTAAAATTCTCACCACATCGCCTTCATCCAAAGTGGTGTTCTCGCAGAGTTCTGTCCACTCGATTCCTAGCGCCCATTGTTCCACTATGGCAATTAACTCAAATTCCAACCATATCGGTAGTGCTACGTTATAGCGCCGTTGTAGTTGGAACATTTGACGACGAATTCCCCGCAATTTGGCTAAGGCTTCTGCGACTTCATTACTAAGCTCAAAGTTAACTTTGCTATCTGGACGGGGCGTTTCCATCACTAAAGCGGCGGCGGCGGCGGCTAAATGGTGCGGATCTAAGTTGTCCAATTCACCACTAGCGAATACTAAACCTAGCCACAATTCATTCTCGCCTCGAATGGCGGCAGCAATTCGCCCTAATTGGGTAGGAACTAAATTATCTAAAGCGCCAAAGTGTTGCAGGATTGCAATTAAATTCAGAAACTCTTCCCAATGACGTTGTGACTGTTGCTCGACTTGCCCTTGCAACTGTTCAAGTTCGGCTTCTAGTTCGACATAGCGGGCCCGTCGCTTGAAAAGCGTGGCAGCATTGCCTGATTGATGTAGGGGATGGGCTTCTAATTGCTCTTGGACGGCGGTAGTGCGACTGAGTTGTTCTGCTACTTCTGGTGCTAGATGCAAGGATTCTATCGGATCAGGAATACGCACAGCGATCGCAAAGCTTTCTTCGTTACCACGGCGTGACTGTCCTGGCTTCAAAGGCATCTCTGGCGGTGGTAGTATATGAGGCGGCACTTCAATTCGCGGCAGTTCAGCGTACAAATCGACTACATCCCCTGTGGTTGCCACATACCAACGGTTATCGTGCCCTAAGCATACCAAGTAAGGAGCTTGACCAGAACCAGGTGATTTTCCTACTAACACTGCGGTTACTGGTGAAGACACTGTGATATTTTTGCCTTTGAGACTCAATAGAGTTCCTGACACTGCAAAGCCCAACATCATCACCAATTCTTCTTGGCGATCTTCCTGTGCTTGCTCTTGCAAGGTCTTTAATATCTGGCGTTCCACTTTCAGGCGTTGCCGCAATTTCTCATAAATCGCCAGTTCATTTTCATCAACTGCGGCGATTTGCTCATGCAATTGAGCTAATTGTCTTTCAAGTTCGGCAATCTCGTCATATTCTGGTCTTAAATGCAAGGTTGCCATGTACTGCCCAAAACTGCGTTCTATCAGTTCCCTAGTTTGCTCTAGGGTGTGGGTTTGCAGCAAGTTGAGTACCATGCCATAACTGGGCGTAAACTGGCTTACAAGGGGGTCTGGCTTGGATGTTCCCAAATACGCGGCTTCTTTGGCTCCTTCAAAGGGAGTTTGGACTGTCACCACATGACCTTGTTTATCCATCCCCCGGCGGCCTGCGCGTCCCGCCATTTGCAAGAATTCGGAAGCATTTAACAGGCGGTGTCCGGTGTCGGTACGCTTAGAAAGGGTAGAAATTACCGTTGTCCGGGCGGGCATATTAATTCCCGCTGCTAATGTTTCGGTGGCGAATACCACTTTAATCAGCCCTTGCTGAAATAGTTCTTCTACCAGTGCTTTCCAAGCAGGCAAAATTCCGGCGTGGTGGGCAGCAATTCCCCGATACAGGGGTGCAATTTGTCCAGAACGCCCTGCTTCAGGATTGCGGGCTAAAAAGTCATCAATCTGTTGCCGCAAAATCTGGGACTCTTCATTATTTACCAGCCATAAATCTCCGACTTCCGCCACTGCTTTATCACATCCCCGGCGGCTGAAGATGAAGTAAATCGCTGGGAGCATATCCCGTTGCTCTAACTGGCTCAAGGTATAAATGATACCAGGAGCTTCAGGTCTACCACTTCTCCCCCTGTCCCTTTCTCCCCCTCTCCCTTTCTTTTTCTGAAGGCGGGGGTTAATTTTGGTTTTGCTATCATTCAACAGGGGAAATAACCCTTTAGGATTGCAAAAGTGAAATTCTAAGGGGACTGGGCGAAAATCGGAGTAAATCAGGTCTGTTGGCCCGTGAACGCGATTTAGCCAATCCGTGAGTTGATCGCTATTAGCAACCGTTGCTGAGAGGGCTGCTAGTTGGACTTCACGAGGACAATAGATGATTGATTCTTCCCAAACTGTCCCACGCTGGCGATCGTTCATGTAGTGGCACTCATCAAGTATCACCGCTTCAACGTCTACCAATGAGATGCCGACTTGCCCAATGGGTGTGCCATAGAGCATATTTCGGAAAATTTCTGTGGTCATCACTAAAATCGGTGCATCTCTGTGAATGGAAGCATCTCCAGTTAACAGTCCGACTTGATCAAACCCGAATTTTTCTCGAAAGTCACGTAATTTTTGATTCGACAGCGCCTTTAGGGGAGTCGTGTAAAAGACACGTTTTCCTCTCGCCAGGGCACGATAAATGGCGTATTCTCCGACTAATGTTTTGCCCGAACCGGTGGGGGCACATACGACTACTGAGCGTCCGGCGTTCAGGGACGCGATCGCTTCTTTTTGAAACTGATCCAGTTCAAAGGGAAATATAGACCCTAAGTCAAGTTCTGGAGACGGTGCAGGATAATTCACTCAATCACATTTGCAACCAGATTGTTTACTATATTAACGAGTCTTTTGTCAACTTCGTTATTAGTCATTTGTCATTTGTCCTTTGTCACTTGTTCTTTGCAAATGACCAATGACTAATGACCAATGACTCTTTATTATTTTCCCAGCTCTTGCGATCGCTCTGTGGCAGCTTTGACTGCTTCAATTAAGGCTGAACGAAATCCTGCCTGTTCTAGCTTGGCAATTCCCGCAATGGTTGTACCGCCAGGGCTAGTAACGCGATCTTTGAGTTCTGCTGGGTGCATTTTGGTTTCATGCAACAGTTTCGCTGTTCCCAGTACGGTTTGCAAGGCTAGTTGATTAGCAATTGCTCTAGGTAAACCTGCGGCTACTCCGCCATCAGCAAGTGCTTCTACTAATAGTGCCACGTAAGCCGGGCCACTACCAGATAACCCTGTGACTGCATCCATCAGCGCTTCTGACACTTCCACCACTTCGCCTACAGCAGAAAAAACTTGCTGTGCTATTTGGTGATGCAAGGCATTGGTATATGCACCTGAACAAATCGCGGTAACTCCCGCTCCCACAGTTGCTGGGGTGTTGGGCATTGCTCTAATCACTGGCAATTGCACAAATGCAGCTTCCAGCTGATTTAAAGGCACACCCGCCAATATGGAAATGATTAGCGGTGAATGTTCTCTATTAAGAATATCAATATCTGCTAATTCTTGAGCGATCGCACTAAATACCTGCGGCTTCACTGCCAAAAAGACAACTTCTTTTGCTTCAGTGAAAACCCGGCTATTATCTGTCGTCACGACAACATCGTAGTGCTGTTTTAAGAAATCTAGGCGTGAAGATAGCGGTTCGCTAACTATGACTTCTGATGGTTGATAAATTCCACGCGTGATAAGGCGGGATAAGAGTGCTTCTCCCATTACCCCACCACCAATTAAGCCAAATTTTATAGTCATTGATCATTAGTCATTAGGCATTAGTCATCAGTCGTTTGTCATTTGTCACTATGATCAAAACCCAGGACAAATGACAAAGGACAAAGGACTAATAACTAATTTAACTTTATTGTGCCATCCGATTAGTTTCGTTGCCCCAACTTTGATTTGAAGGGCCTGTTGTCGGACGGGAGGGACGTGCAGGTGGTTGTGGTACTTCATGAAGAACGCCACCTTGGGTGCTAACTTGGACACAACTTGGTGTAAACAAAAAGATGCTCTCGCCGATGCGCTCTTGATGTCCATCTAGTGCGTAAGTACCACCCGCAACAAAATCTACTGCTCGTTGAGCTTGATCTGGGTCCATGATTGTCAGATTTAATACCACTGACTTGCGTTCTCGCAGCGCTTGAATTGCCTGGGGCATTTCTTCAAATGTGCGTGGTTCGAGTACCAAAACTTCCGAAATTCCGTTAATTGCTCCTGGCATACCAATCACATTCCCCATTGGCTTTTGACCTGTTGCTATATCATCTCCCATTGTAGGCACTGGTTCGCGCCAGCGTCGATTTTGAGCGGCTGTGCTTTCTTGTGGTGCTGGTTGGGGATTTTCTTGCTGATACAGATTTTGGTAATTATTGTCTGTTTCTGGTTCTTCTTCGTAATACTCGTATTCCACTTGCTCATTTAGACCCACAAAGTCTCTGAGTTTGGAAAAAATGTTGTTCATTCTGTGTGTACTCTCCTGGTGCGAATAGCCTGAATTGACTTGGCTGAGGATTAGTTGAGATAGGAGCGCTCGCTACATCGGTGGATACTTCAGCAAGTGTATTGCTATTTGTAGCCCATACTACGGGTTTTGGCGATGAACTGACACTTATTGGAAAGGTCTGTGCATCGCCTAAACATAATAATGAGTCAAGATTATATCCTAAGGTTTATCCGAAGGAAACTTCTTTATACCCTATTTTGCCTTGGCGATTGCTCTTGTCAATACTATATCCTTTGTTTCCAATTGCACCAGTCTGTTACAAAATTCTTGTCAACAAATCCTGATCTCTATTAATACCGTCCTCAAAGGCTGATGATTAATCGGCTAAGAGCGATCGCCAAACAATATGGTTCCTAATCGTACCATCGTTGCGCCTGCTTGCACTGCCAGTTCGTAGTCGCCTGACATACCCATAGATAGGTGCTGCATTTTAATATGCGACCAATTTTGCTCCTGGATTTCTTTTGCTAGTTCACGATTGCGATTAAACACATTAAGAATTTCGGAATCATTTAATCCGGAAGGCGGAATTGTCATCAAACCTTGAATTTGTAAACTTTTGTATTGATTGAGTGTGGGTAAATCAGCCAAAAGTTCTGGCACACTCCAACCAGACTTGTTGGGATCGGGGAGAATTTTCACTTGCAGGCAAACTTGGGGACTCACTCCTAGCTGTTGCGCCAATTGGTCTAAGCGCTGTGCCAGCTTCAAATTATCCACGGAGTGAATCCAATGGAATTGTTCGATGGCTTTTTTGGCTTTATTGCTTTGCAAATGTCCAATAAAGTGCCAGGTAATATCCGGTAAGTCTTGCAACTCGGCTTGTTTACTGGCAGCTTCTTGGATACGACTCTCCCCGAAATCACGAATTCCTGCGGTGTATGCAGACCGAATGTCCTGGGCAGAAACTTGTTTGCTAACGGCAATCAATTTGACTGAAGTTGGCAGTGAGGAGCGAATGGAAAGAATACGTTCGGAAATCGAACTGTTCATTGGAAGGTGCGCTGGAAAACACTCTGAAGCTGATCGTACTCCTGAGAATGCCCACTGCGCCGCAGGGTACGTAAGCGATTTTCCAACATCATTCTCGCCTCAGTACGTCCTAGAGACTGGAATTTGACACCTTTAACGTCATTTGCCACCAAAAAAAATAAGCGCTGGGCATAAAGTGTGGTGAACAAATCCTGGTTTTCATCAACCATACAGATTTTGTAGAGTAAACCCCAAGTTGGATGGTTTATGTAAGTTTCTGCGTTTTCTGGATTCATTTAAGAGTCAAGGTGTTGTCAAGGTGGGAGTATATATATCTTTTCGCAGTGAATTCCAAACATTCAGACGATAATACCAACATTCGCCAGAATATTTGCTTAAAATGCGAAACTGCGGTTACGAAGACCTTGATCTAGTTTCTAATGGGCAGATGAAGCTAGTGGTAGTGAAGCGGAATGGTACAACAGAAGCCGCGAAGCGTAGTAGAGGCTGGTTGATAAACATCACCATCTGCTTTGGTGATTTCAATTTACCAATCTGTAGGGACAAGGCACAAAATAGTCCTGATCTTCTAGTTGAAAGTTCGGCGTAGAAAGGAAAAACATCCTTTGAAGTTTCCAAAGGCAACGGCAAATTTTTCAACTTCTTTCCATACTGCCACAACTGTCGCTGAATGGCACAAAATCTGGATTGGGGATTGGGGATTGGGGACTGGGGATTGGGGATTGGGGATTGGGTACAGAAAATAAAACTATCTTCTATTGATTATCTAGCGTTTTCAGTGCTGGAATTGGTGTCTGAGCTTTGTGCAGAGATTCATAAGGGTACTCGGTCAAAAATCTTAAAATTAGTTTGTAGTGTTCGCGCAATGCTGGTTAATACCTAAAATCTACAGGAAATACTAGGGGATCAATTTTATGGCTGGGTAGCTGTTCAATTTACCCTACCATATCGTTACCTATACCTCAATACAGTTCGGTTAAGGCAAGAGACGCGATGAATCGCCGTCTCTACAATAATCAGTCTTTGGTAGAGACGGCAATTTAATGTTTTACTTCTGACGCCTGTTAGCGGTAGCGTGGCGTTTAGCCCATTCTGACTCCTGAATTCTGAATTCTGAATTCTGCTGTATTACCTCTTGCCATTATTCGGGGCAAAATTAGACCTGAGTTCCTATAGTTACCCGTATTCCCCAGAATAAGATTAAAGTTGCGATCGCCAGCCAGTCACGCCCTTTTAATCGTAAGTCGTGCCACTGGACTCGATGCTCATTCGGACTGGTAAAACCCCGTACCATCATGGCATTCGCCATTTGATCGGCTCGTAAGAGCAGATTTTCCAAAAGTCTCTCTGCAACTGTCATCCAAACCTTGAATGCTCCTTTTAATCCCAGCTTTTTCCAATTAATTGCCCTTGTCATCACGGAGCGGAATAAATTTTGCACTTCTTCTAAAACTAGGGGAATAAAGCGCAAGGACAAGGTTAAAGTTAAAGCAATTTCTGTGACGGGCAACTTGAAGCGTCGCAAGGGTTGCATTAGGCTTTCGATGCCAGATGTGATTTCTTCTGGTGCGGTTGTCAACAGATATAGGTTGGTACTATAAATCACGGTAAATATAAGTGTACTCAGGCGTACTGCCAAACTTAAGGAGTAGCGAGTTATTTTGACGGGGCCTTTGTGAAATAGTACGTAGCTGTATTTTTTGTTATCAACTACTTGCTCTTGAACAAGATTATTGGAGGATGCTGGCTGGGTTAAGATTTGTTCATTAGCTGGCAAACGTGGCTGATAATCTATACCCATTCCATCAGGACTGATGGCTGCGATCGCTAAGATAAAAAACGATAGCATTAATAGCCAGCCCATTTGCTGCTGCCATACTCGTCGGGGAATTCTGGCAATCAAGGTGGCAATAATCAATACTACCACTAGCAGCACACGCCAAAGGTTGTTGGCCAAAACATAGCTTGTTAAAAAGCTCATCAACCAGGCGAACTTGACTCGCGGATCAATTTTATGCAGCCAAGTTTGGGGTTGTTCTAGATAAAGTCCAAGTGGCAGCGATCGCAATAAATCCATTTTAGAGTTAGAAGTTAGGAGTTAGGAGTTAGAAGTTTTGACTTTAACTCATAACTTTTACCGTGTGCCGCTATCAAACTCAATTCGATAGGGTTCTATAATTAGCAATTTTCGCTTTAACCAATAACTCTTGTACAGACACAATTTAATCGCGTCTCTCTTGTACAGACGCGATTCATCGCGTCTCCTAACTTATTTTGACGCGAGTTGCTCTATTAACATTACCACTTTCGGCATCACGGACTTTTTTGCTCCGCCACAGCAAAATAATTGGTGTGCCTTTAAATCCTAGCTGTTGCCTAAATTGCCGTTCAATGTAGCGGCGGTAGTTGTCGTTGAAGCGTTTAGAATCATTGACAAATAGTGCGATCGTTGGTGGCTGGCTACTTACTTGTGTACCATAATAAATCTTGCCCTGACGCCCACCACGAGATGCTGGCGGTGAATGCCAACTGACGGCATCTGTTAAAACTTCGTTAATTACTGATGTGCTGACACGGCGTTTGTGTGATTCAGCGGCCGTTTTCACCAATTCGAGAATCTTTTCTACCCGTTGTCCTGACAAGGCACTCACAAAGATTGTTTCTGCCCATTCGGTAAAATGTAACCGTGATTGCAGAGTTTTTTCGTAGTCGTAGATTGTGTAAGAGTCTTTTTCGACGGCATCCCACTTATTAACGACGATGATGCAAGCTCGACCTTCCTCGATAATCCGCCCAGCTAATTTTTGGTCTTGCTCGGTAACTCCATCTACAGCATCTATGACTAATAAAACCACGTCAGCGCGGCGAATCGCTTTGAAAGCACGGTTAATACTAAAGAATT
Organism: Nostoc sp. UIC 10890; assembly: GCF_054786515.1. Classification (NCBI taxonomy): domain Bacteria; kingdom Bacillati; phylum Cyanobacteriota; class Cyanophyceae; order Nostocales; family Nostocaceae; genus Nostoc; species Nostoc sp. UIC 10890. The sequence goes on along the minus strand of NZ_JBSGKF010000001.1, from coordinate 5,677,552 downwards.
CTGTGCCGTATTCGATGTGTTTCTTTTTGCGAATGCCGGCGGTGTCAATCAAGCGGTAGGTTTGTCCGGCTCGTTCAATAACGGTATCAATAGCATCACGGGTTGTGCCGGAAATTGGGCTGACAATTGCCCTCTCTTCCCCGACAAAAGAATTGAGTAAGCTCGATTTGCCCACATTGGGGCGACCCACAATTGCTACTTTGATTTCATTAGTTTCTGGGATGTCTTCAACAGCAGGTATGTGATTAACTAATTCGTCGAGTAACTCTCCTGTACCACTGCCATGAATTGCGGAGATAGGGTAAGGTTCGCCCAATCCCAATTCCCAAAATTCGGCAGCTTGCATTAAGCCTTGGTCTGGAGATTCACATTTATTTACAGCTAGTAGTACAGGTACGCGTTGTTGGCGCATCCATTCGGCGATTTCTAAATCTGCCGATGTGGGGCCTGTTTGACCATCGACTACAAAAATAGCGCCACACGCTTCTGCAAGGGCTGTCATTGCCTGTTGGCGAATCAGTGGTAAAAATTCGGTATCATCATTAAAAACTAAACCACCGGTGTCTACCACTAAAAATTCGCGGCCATTCCAGAAAGCCGGCATGTAAGTGCGATCGCGTGTCACTCCCGGTTCATCATGGACAATCGCCGTTTGTTCCCCGGCGAGTCGATTAACCAGGGTGGATTTGCCCACATTTGGGCGTCCGATAATTGCAACAATTGGCAGTGCCATAAAACCAGGGTAAGTGAGAGACGTATTATATCACGTACTTACATTTTACTCACTTTCAACTGGAAGTTTTAATTTAATTTTTTAGGATTGGGGACTAGTAGTTCGCCAAGGAAACTTGGCGGGGTAAAGGGGAAGGGTGAAGGGGGAAAGGGTTTAAATCCCTTACCCTTTTCCCAGTCCTCACAAGCGCATTTTTGGGTTGGCAGACTACTAGTACCGCAAGGCGGAATTAAAAATTAAAAATGAATACAGCATAAGGGTTTCGTTGATTTGGAATGATTGGTTTATTTCCGCCGTGTTGTACTAGGGACTGGGTATTGGGGACTAGGAAAGAAAAGATGAGTAAGATTTGCTTGGATTCCAATGCCCACCTATTCAGTGATGTCATGCTTTTAAAAATAAAAAAAGGTAGGAAATCCTACCTTTTACCCAAAAAAAGCATTTTGTAACCAAATACCAAATTAAATATCACACACACTTTTGACGTATCGATTGCAAACCTATGACGAAGTTGTGACGTTTAATTTGTAGCTGATTTCGCGATTACTCCCAGTTGCAACCCTAGTGGATAACTTCCTTCTTCCTTGATGCGCTTAATTTCAGCATCGGTTATCCGTAAATTTAACTTTTGTGCCAGCGATCGCACAATATCTCCCCGGTCAATTACACCAGCTACGGCTCCAGCGGGAGAAAGCACGGTAATTCTAGGTAACTGCTCATTTTCTAGCTTGTTAATTACCTCAGCCATTGATGTTGACTCTGCAACGGTAGGTATTTCTGTCAATGGACGCACTATGCTGTGTAAGGTTTCGGTTTCCCATTCACTCCTTTGGGTTAAACGGAAATCGTCAATGGAAACTAGACCCCGGTAACGTCCATCAGAAGCAGCAAAATAAACCTGTGAAGGAGAGTTTTCCAAGAGGTATAAATCGGCAAAGGAGCGTAATGTCTGGTCAGCATCAATTACCCGAAAGTCACGGGTCATTGCATCGGACGCCACTACCTTGAGCAAGCTTTCTTGTAATGTGGTCATGTTGTCATAGGTGTTGGCGTTGCGGACAGCAAACCAACCTAACAGCGCAATCCACAAACCAACTACTAACTCTTTGGTAATAAAATCTACAACAAATCCCAACGCGATCGCAGCATAACCCAATATTTGCCCCGCCTTTGCAGCCCAGTGTACGGCTTGAAAACGATTACCTGTGATTTGCCATAGTGCTGCTTTTAACACTTGCCCTCCATCTAGAGGTAAGCCGGGAATCAGGTTAAATAGAGCCACCACTAAATTAATTCTCGCCAAATCTCCAACCATGACACTGAGGGGATTCGTATCAGGTATCGCAAAAGCTGCTAGACGGAGCAGGACAAATAATATGATACTTACCAAAGGCCCAGCGATCGCGACTTGAAACGCTTTGAAAGGAGTTTTAGATTCTTCTTCAATGGCAGCAATCCCGCCAAACATAAATAGGGTAATTGAATTAACTCTAATCCCTTGCGATCGGGCTACTAAGCTATGACCCAGTTCATGTAACAATACTGAACCAAACAGCAGCAGTGCCATAACTATTCCAGCACTCCAAGCTATAAGATTCCCCCATTCCTGATAAGCTACCCCAAAGTTGAGGGTTGCCAACCCTAAAATCACAAACCATAATGGGTCTAAAAATAGGGGAATTCCAAATAAAGACCCAATTCTCCAATTTGTTTGCATTACATTGTCCTAAAACTAGATATTGCCAGTAGTTTTTATACTGGAATACTACGCATACTTGTATACAAATTTATTATTGAGCATCAATTCGGTAGTGCCGAGTGACGCAATGCTCTTACTTTCTAGAATAGACAATTAATGGCTGTTGGGTGTGGGCATTGGGCATTGGGCATTGAGGAGAGGCAGAGGGGTAGGGATCAGGGAGCAGAGGTGAAAGAGAGATAATTTTAATTTCTTATTCTCTCCCTTGCCCCCTGCCCCCTGCTCCCTTGCTTCTTCCCTACTCCCCACTCCCCCTGCCCAAAATTCTTTTTAAGAGTGTTTGTATTGACCGCGGCGTTACAAGTAACGCCGCGGTCATCAAAAACTACAGACGACCGATGTTAGTCAGTCCTAAAACGATGCCAATGCCAATAATATGACCAAAAGCCATCGCACCAACGAATGTTGGAATACTAATCGGCAGGATAGGGAACTTGGGGCCAACTAGGGGTTTTTCAATCCTAGTACTTAGTAAAACCATTACTAAGCTGCTGACACTGATGATGATCGCTACTGTAGGATTCCACGCAGGTGTTGCAGGAACAGATGCAGCTAGTGCTAGAAAAATAGAGGAAATCAAGCTTTTGTCTCCTAAAGCGAAAAGTTAATCGTAGACCAACAAGATTATAAAATTACAAGGCCCAAAAGTTTTTTAGATAGTTTAGACTTTTCAAGTGATTATTTAAATTTGTCAGATATTCATGCGCGTTAAGATTTGCGGCATCACTCAACCACAGCAGTCTATAGCGATCGCCTCTCTTGGCGCAACGGCACTAGGATTTATTTGTGTACCAACTTCACCCCGTTACGTTACCACGTTGCAAATTCAGGCAGCAGTAGCAGAACTCCCGGCAAATATTGACAGAATTGGTGTTTTTGCCAACGCTAGCATCCCTGAAATCTGCCAGATAGTTGTTGATTCTGGGTTGACTGGTGTCCAGTTACACGGAGACGAATCACCAGAATTTTGCTACCAATTGCGTCAATCTTTACCCAAGGTCGAAATTATCAGAGCCTTGAGAATTCGGAGTATTGAGCATCTTGACACAACTGCTGATTACACAAAATATGTGGATACTTTGCTACTTGACGCCTACCATCCGCAACATCTGGGTGGTACAGGCAAAACTTTAGATTGGACAATGCTAGAACAATTTCGCCCTAGTTGTCCTTGGTTTTTAGCAGGAGGACTGACAGCCGATAATATTGTGGAAGCCCTAAATCAGGTTAATCCTAGCGGCATAGATTTATCTAGTGGTGTGGAACGGACACCAGGAGATAAGGATTTAGATAAAGTAGCCAAGTTGTTTGAGAAATTAGGGAGTAGGGAGTAGGGAGTGGAGAGTAGGGGGAGATGAGGGAGATGAGGGAGATGAGGGAGAATTATTAAATAAATCGCTACCTTGTCTATGCCCATTCCCCATTCCCCATTCCCCATTCCCCATTCCCCATTCCCCATTTATTAAAAGAATGCCGGTTGGTGACGAATCAAGTTAAAAAATTCTTCACGAGTTTTTTGTTCTTCTTGGAACACACCAACCATTGCGCTAGTGACAGTCCAAGAACCTGGTTTCTGCACGCCCCGCATCACCATACACATGTGGCTAGCTTCCATCACAACGGCAACGCCTTGAGGTTCTAGAATGGTCTGAATTGCTTCGGCAATTTGGCGCGTTAATCTCTCCTGCACTTGCAAGCGGCGAGAATACATCTCAACAATGCGGGCCAGCTTACTCAATCCCACAACTTTTTGGTTGGGGATATAAGCAACGTGTGCTCTACCCATAAATGGCAGCATGTGGTGTTCGCACAGACTAAAGAAATTAATATCTCTAACTAGTACCATCTCGCTATGCCCTTCATCAAAGATGGCATCGTTAACTAGTTCTTCAAGAGATTGATTATAGCCACTGGTAAGAAACCGCATTGCCTCGGCTACTCGTTTGGGTGTTTTGAGGAGTCCTTCGCGTTCTGGATCTTCACCAACACCCAATATTAGTGTCCGCACGGCGTCCTTCATTTCCTCCATCTGTTCCTCTTTTGGTGGGCACACATCTGCTGGTCGCCCGTTATGAGTATTGCGATCGGGTCTAGGAGTTATGGCTTCTGCCAAGTCGGGAATCAGAGGCGATTGAGAGTAATTGGAACCGTTGGAACTAGCGATAGTCATGATTCAGTCTTGGTTATGGTTTAGTCATTGGTCATTGGTCATTAGTCATTGGTCATTAGTCATTTGCAAAAGACAAAGGACGAAGGACTAATTAGAGTGCGCCAGCGCTGGGCATCAGGATCAATTCATCAATCACTGCCTGTTGTGGTAAAAGTACAGCGTAAAGAATTGACTGAGCCACAATTTCCGGGGTTAACATTTTGGAACGGTCTAGGTTGACATGGACTGTTTCTGTATCCCAAAGTTCGGTATTGACTGCACCAGGACAAATAGCTGTGACACGAATGCCGTGGGTGCGTTCTTCTTGCGCCAGGGTTTGAGTGAGGGCAATCAAACCAGCCTTGCTGACGCTATATGCTCCCCAACCGGGAAAGGGCTGCTTGGCGGCAATTGAAGCGACATTGATAATTGTGCCTGTGCCCCGATCGCGCATTGAAGGTAAAATCCCCATAATGCACCCAAACACGCCAGTCAGATTCAAGTCAATTACCTGTTGCCAGTCTTCTAGGGGAGTTTCGCTCAAAGTGGCTGTATAGGCTATGCCCGCATTGTTTACCAGAATATCTATATCACCAAAGTCAAGGGCGATCGCTTGGATCTTGTCTTTTACTTCCGAGATCCGCGCTAAATCTACAGCGTAAGCTTTCGCTTCCACCCCAGTATGCTCAACGGCTTCTCTTACAGCCTCCAACTTATCCAAAGAACGACTGACTAAGGCGACATCTATTCCCGCTTTCGCAAAGGCTAAAGCCGTTGCTTTCCCAATTCCACTACTTGCCCCAGTAATCAGGGCGCGTCGTTTTTGCTCAACACTCATGGTGTCTCCCAATTTTTTGGCAGTTCCCAAAGCCTATTACCACCCAATTATTTACATTTCTCGGTTTGGATAGATTAAAGGAGTCTAAAAATCTGATGATTTTCATTAGGCAAATGCTATGATGCTGCACAATAGCACCCATATTGTGGGTTTTAGCAGTGAAGACAACAAATCATTGCCTGGAAAACCACGCTGTACATTCAAATTAGATTATTTACAAAATACAAAACCCACTCAATTAAGTTGAGTAGATTTACCAAACATGCAAATGCCTATGGCTAGATTGTTAAAAATCTTTAAGCACATAGGCAATTATAGCATTGCTGATCGGCTAATCAATCATTAATGAAGTGCTGTTAGTGGGCAACTTCTGTAAAAACACCAATTTTGCGGAATTTTTCATAACGCAGTTGACGGCGTTCTGGAGCGGTTAAACGATTGAGTTCGTCCAAGTTTTCTAGCAGCACTTGCTTAAGAGTATTAGCGGCTTTTAGAGGGTCGGAATGAGCGCCACCAGTGGGTTCGGGCAGTATTTGGTCAATAATTCCCAATTTTTTCAGGTCGTGGGAAATAATTTTCAGAGCCACGGCGGCTTGGGGAGCCTTACCAGCATCTTTCCACAAAATGGCGGCGCAGGCTTCGGGAGTGGCAACGGTATAAACGGAGTGTTCAAACATGAGTAGGCGATCGCCTACGCCGATACCAAGTGCGCCACCAGAACCACCTTCCCCAATGACTGTGCAGATAATTGGCACATCTAAGCAGAACATTTCCCGCAAGTTATAAGCGATCGCTTCTCCTTGACCTTGATGTTCTGCTTCTACCCCAGACCAAGCTCCTGGTGTGTCGATAAAAGTTAGTATCGGCATACTAAACTTGTTGGCGTGTTCCATCAACCGCATGGCTTTGCGGTAGCCGCCAGGGTAAGGCATTCCAAAGTTACGGGCAATATTATCTTTAGTATCCCGACCTTTTTGATGACCCAACATCACCACAGGTTGTCCACTCAGACGACCGACACCACCAACTAAAGCCGGATCGTCACCACCACAGCGATCGCCATGTAATTCCATCCATTCATCACTAATAGCCTGAATGTAATCGAGAGTACTGGGGCGACGCGGATGACGAGCGACTTGCAATCGCTGAGACGGGGATAGACTCGTGAAAATTTCCTCACGCAGTTGCATGGCACGTGCTTCTAGTTGGCGAATTTGACCAGAAACATCGACGCCATTTTCTTCTGCAAGTTGCCGAATTTGATCAATTCGGGTTGCAAGTTCTGCTAGGGGTTTTTCAAAATCTAGCAGTAGCGGTTTACGCTCGGTAGTTGCCATCGTAGGGGTTATAAGTTACGAGTTATAAGTTATCTATCCTTTGTCCTTTGTCCTTTGTCAGTTGTCCTTTGTCAGTTGTCCTTTGTCTTTTGTCCTTTGCAAATAACAAATGACTAATGACCAATGACAAATGACTAATGACTAATGACTAATGACCAATGACTAAACTAGCAGCGGTCTAAATCCGTGTTTTACTGACACCCGACCAATCTGCTCCATTTTGTCTACGGTAATCTGATTCCGTCCCCACGAAAAGTTCGTGTATAACTTCTCAAATTCCAGCAGCATTGATTCGGCAAAACAAGCAAACAACTGGCGGGCTGGCACGTCCATATTGACGATTTTCATAATCTTCCAGTCAATATCCAGGGAATGCTCTACGATTCCACCATTTAACACGTGTACACCAGGATGCTGAATTTTGGTTGCTAAGTTTTTGGGATAACCACCATCAATCAACAAACAGGGCTGTTTCAAAGTAGTGGGGTCAATTTCCACGCCTCTGGGCATACTAGCAACCCAAACTACAACATCAGCTTGGGGCAGTGCTTCTGTCAAACCCATGATTTTCCCTCGCCCCAATTCGCCTTGCAACTCTTTGAGACGTTCTTGATCACGGGCGATCAACAAAAGTTCTTGGACATCTGTTTTCGCATCTAGCCAGCGTGTAACTGCACTACCAATATCCCCAGTTGCCCCACATATAGCAACAGTCGCTTTTGACAGATCAATTCCCAGTTGTTTTGACGCTTCTTCCACCTGCTTACAAATAATGTAGGCAGTATGTGTGTTTCCGGTGGTGAAGCGTTCAAACTCTAGTTTGATGTTGCGGACTTGGCTAAACTGCTCTAACTTAAAGTTTTCAAAAATAATTGAGGAAAATCCGCCTAAAGCTGTGATGTTAATGCCGTGCTTTTGTGCATGGGCCATGGCGTTGAGGATTTTGCGCGTTGCGGCTTTGATGCGGCGACTAGCTAGCATTTCCGGCAAAAAGCAAGACTCTACATATCTTCCTTCAATTTGTTGCCCAGTTACACTGGTGACAATAATGGTATCAACAATTTGCGGTGGGGCGCTACACCAAAAGTCTAACCCTTGATCGGCATATTCTGGGTATCCCAATTCTTGAGCTACCGCTTGAGCGTGTTCTAAACTAGTCAGATGTCCAATTAGACCAAACATGTAGTGATTATTAGGCTTATGCTATCTTGAGGCGTGGAATTTAGTAGAGTTGGGAGTTAAAAGTTAGGAGTTCTGAGTTCTGAATTTCAATTACTCAGCACTCAGCACTCGTTACTGGGCACTCTTTTAAGCAGCAATGAGTCCGTAAGCTGACAAGCGCATGATATCGCGAGTCGTGAAACCGATGTTACTTAATGCTTCTCCGTATTGAATCATAAAGTCTTCTACCAAAGCATCTTTTTCCATTGCCATTGTGTGGGCATCACCTTCTACTTGGTTGAGCATTCTCCAAACTATGGGTAGGTTCTGGCGGTTTGCAAGTTCAAGTTCAGCTTTGGCTTCTGCAAAGTGTTCTTTGAGCCAAACTTCTCCAAAGTTGAGGTGACTATATTCTTCTTTTACTACTCCCTCAGTGATTTTGCGGGCAAAAGCGTCGGCGACGGGGATGTAAATGTTATATGCTGCGATCGCAAAACATTCGATAATCAAAGACTGAATCAATAGACAAGTGACGACTTTACCTTCTGCCGCCGCAGTTTGGAAGTTTTGGTGTAGTCCAGAGAAAAACTCCTTAGCAAATTCCAAATCTGGGGTGACTTCCAAGTTGCGTCCACAAGCTTCAAATCCTTTCTTGTGGCGGCTTTCCATCTTGGAGAGGCGAATCAACTCATCATGAGATTCCGGCAGCAGTTGGGCTAGGGTGATGTAATTTTCATGGGCTTCTTGTTCCCCTTCAATCACGATCGCATTAATCCGGCTATAAGCATCTTTGTATGTTTCGCTCTTGAAATCTAATCCTTTAAATTCGTCTGTAAGCTGCGGCATGGTTATGTTTACTCCTGTAAACCTGAATTATTTGACACCAGGATTCAATTTACCCTATGAACTGAGGGTAACAATCACTGTGGTTTAATTTAACTTAACAAGTAACTATGTTTATAGATTAACTGTTGCTGGAGGAGATGCTCTAGTCCTAGCGAAACAAATGCTTTGCAGTTTGAGTTATGTCTAAACCAAACCCGAATCTAAAATCTGGCGATTTTTTGAGTCTAGTAGTCTTACTGCTAGGGGCATTTATCGTTCTACTACCGCTGTTTGTGGTCTTTCTCACCTCCTTTGCACCGAACGCCGCCAGCCCAGAAAATTTGTCCAAAAATAACTGGTCTTTAGCAAATTACCGCGTTGCGTGGCAACAGGGAAAATTTTTGCTGGCGTTTGCTAATTCTACCTTGGTAGCGATCGCTGTGACGGCGTTTCAGATTGTCACTTCTGCTTTGGCTGGTTACGCCTTAGCACGCCTGAAGTTTCGGGGACGCCAAGCACTGCTATTAGTCGTTTTAGCAACTTTGGTGATTCCCTTTCAGTTATTGGTGATTCCCATCTTTTTGGTTTTGAAGTGGGGACACTTGATAAATACATATTGGGCGCTGATTTTACCCACTGCGGTCAACGGGTTTGGGATTTTCTTGTTACGTCAGTATTTCCAGACAATTCCCGTGGAATTAGAGGAAGCCGCAGCCATAGATGGGGCGAACCGACTGCAAATTTTGTGGCGAGTGATGTTACCTTTAGCCCGTCCGGCGTTGGTAACACTATTTTTGTTCACTTTCATCGGTGAATGGAATGATTTATTTAAGCCTTTAGTATTTACGACACGACCAGAATTAAGAACGGTGCAGCTGGCATTGGCAGAGTTTCAAGAGCAATTTACGAATAATTGGCCCTTGATGATGGCAGCAGTGACCATAGCGACAGTTCCAGTGATGGTATTATTTCTCATCGGTCAGCGTCAGTTCATTCAGGGTATTGCGGCGACAGGGATTAAGAATTAGCAACAAAACCTATATGTAGAGACGCGATAAATCGCGTCTTCAAAGACCAATCATCTACACCAATAACCCTTAAACCAAGCGTATGTATAAAGGCAGTCCAGGATTAAAATATTAATTTTTGTGACACTATGCGTAATTTTTCCTAGCCAAGCCGAATCAACAATGATACACATCCTTTAGGAAATGGAAACAGTTATGGACTCTGAAACATTACAGAAGTTACAAGCAGAAGTTGAGCAGAAACTACTTGAAAGCGTTAATAACGCCGGCTTATACGCATTGCTTGAAAAATACGGTGTATTAGATGATAGAGCTTTGACAGTTCAGTGGCAGTGCAATCTTGACCCAAATAAAATCAAATCTGGTAATGCAGGCACAGAACAGGAAATTGTTCTAATGGAAAATTCATGGTGTATCCCTTGCCCGTCAACTGGCGACCCTTTCGGCTGCAACTGCTAAATAATTTAGTCTTTGTACTGTAAAAAGTTTATTCTAGTGAGTATAAAAATGCTGAACTTTGCATTTACTAGTTAGGCTACAGAGATAATCTTAAGTATCACTATACCTAATTAGCAAGGAGCAGTATTTCAATATACTCTTACTTTTTGGGTGCAAGTTTCTAATGTCTGGAAACCGAAGCAGTTGGTGCTGGGAGTTAGGAATAGTGAGTACTTTAGCAATTGCTGGAGTGCTCAGTTTCTTTGAGAATTTTGCCTTAGCCCAAATACAAAGGGATGGCACACTTGGATCTGAAAGTTCAATCATTACGCCAAAGCTAATCGATGGTCAGTCTATAGACCAGATTGATGGTGGGGCAGTTCGTGGTACAAACTTGTACCACAGTTTTGAACAGTTTTCTGTCTCCGCGGGAAGTACAGCCCACTTTAACAATGCAATAAATATTCAAAATATCATCAGTCGGGTAACAGGTAATTCGATTTCTAATATAGATGGCATTCTGAAAGCTAACGGCACAGCCAACCTGTTTCTGATTAATCCTAACGGCATTGTTTTTGGGTCAAATGCTTCTTTAAATATCGGCGGTTCATTTGTGGCAAGTACGGCAAGTAGCTTGAACTTTGCTGATGGTACAAAGTTTAGTGCTACATCTCCTCAAACTACACCTCTACTGACACTAAGTGTTCCCATTGGTTTGCAATTTGGAGCAACTGCTGCTCCCATCCGCAATCAATCCCAAGCCAAACCAGATGGCGCAGTTAATATCTTTAGGCAAGGCGTTGGTCTACAGGTGCAGCAAGGCAAAACCTTGGCACTTATAGGCGGCGATATAACGCTAGAGGGGGGAAATATCACAGCAAAGGATGGAAGAGTTGAGTTAGGAAGCGTCGCTGGTAATAGCCTGGTAAGTTTAAGCCCAACAAACCAAGGTTGGGCATTGGGATATGAAGGTGTTCAAAATTTCCAGAACATCGAACTAATCCAGTTAAATAAAATTCGATCTATTGTAGACGCTCATGGAGAGGATGGCGGCAATATTCACATGCAAGGCAGGCTTGTGCGGGTAGCTGGCAGTCTGCTAACTGTAGTTGATCCCTCTGGAGGACAATCAGTAGGGGATTTGACAGTGAACGCCTCAGAGTCTGTATTAGTTGAACAAGATGCGCGACTGTTAGTTCAGAATTTCTCCACCGGAAACTTCGGAAACATGAATGTCACTACTAAGAAGTTGGTAGTCAGAGGTGGAGCACAATTGTATGGCCAATTGACCATAAACGCTTCAGATTCCGTGGAACTGATCGGCGGCACTTCCATTCCCCTCTTCCGAGATGGTAGTGATTTAATATCCAGTGGATTATTTAGTGCAACTTATGGCGATAAAAACGCTGGCGGCATCACAATTAACACTGGAAAGTTGCGTATCCAAGGAGGGGCAAGAATATCAACAAGCTCTGAGGGCACATATAGGTATATTCCTAACGAACTTACACCAGCAAATACAGGAAAAGCAGGAAACTTGACGGTGAACGCCTCTGAGTCGGTAGAACTAATTGGAACCTCACCAAATGGTTCTAGGCTCAGTGGCTTGTTTTCTAGAACTGAAGGGCCTGGAGATGGCGGAAACTTGACCCTAACTACAGGGCAATTGATTATCAAGGATGGGGCTGCAATAAGTGTGAGCAGCCAAGCTCGAAAAAATGTAATCTATATCGGAGATCCCACTAATTTAGGGAAAGCAGGTGATTTAAATATAATCGCTCGCTCCATACTTTTGGACAATAAGGGAAAACTCACAGCTGAAACCGAGTCAGGTCGAGGCGGGAATATTACACTACAGGTGCGGGACTTATTACTGATGGGCCGCGAAAGTAAAATAACCACTAACGCAGGTACGACAGGACTTGGTGGAGATGGCGGTAATATCACGATCAAAGCACCTAATGGCTTTATGGTCGCTGCTCCCTTTGCAAATAGCGATATCACTGCCAATGCCTTCTCTGGTTCTGGTGGTAAAATCACAATCACCGCTAAAAATATCTTTGGGTTTGTACCCCGCACCCGTGCAGAGGTAGAGAGACTTGATCCGGAAGAAATAAACCCGAAAAACCTACGAACAAGTGACATCACAGCATTTTCTCAACAAAACCCTTTATTAAATGGCACTGTACAAATCAACTCGCCGGATGTTGACCCCAGTAAAGGATTAGTGGAATTGCCTGTAAATCTAGATGATGCTTCGCAGCAAATTACGGCTGGTTGTAATTCTGGTGGAAAAATAGCCAGTAGTTCATTTGTTGCTACTGGGCGTGGAGGATTAGCACCCGATCCCACAGAGCTATTGATAGCTGATGCGGTGCTAGCAGATTGGATCACACTCTCTCCAGAGAGTCAGAATCGTGCTGACAGTATTCAGAAAGAAATGGGTGTTCAAGCGCAGCCAAATACAGAAGAAAAATCACAGAAAGTTAATTCTGTCAATGAACCTACTCAAATTGTGGAAGCCCAAGGATGGGTAATAGATGCCAATGGGAAGGTGGTTCTGGTTGCTCAAGTACCTATTGCGTCGCCCTATAACTCCTCGCTCACCGCTACATCTTGTGCTGCTAATTAGAAATCGACTTTGTTGACGCCCTTTGTATTAAACTAATTGGTCGGTGCGTTGGCGATCGCAACAGAAAGAAATAAGTTATCAAGAAAGGCAGAGGGCAGGAGGCTCAGTTGGCAGAAGGGAATTCTACCTCCTGCCCCCTACCTTAACTCACCAACTGCGCGGCAGAATTGAAAAATTGACGACACAACCCCTTCGTAACTAAAAGTGTTGTCAACAAGTTAGCGAAAGCAACCATAAATATAATCAAAATTTCATAAGATACAGCATCCAGGGGTTTAACACCTGCTAATAATTGTCCGGTGGTAATTCCTGGTATTGCCACCATACCGATGAGAATCATTTGATTCAGAGTAGGAATCAATCCGGCTTTAATGGCGTCTTTGCGATACTGGCTAACTGCTTGCTCTGGAGTTGCACCTAAGCTTAAATGAGTTTCTATTTCGAGATGGCTGGAATTAATGGTGCTGACAAAACGATCGCCTGCGATCGCCGCTGCATTGGTAGCATTACCTAAAACTATCCCTGCTAAAGGAATTATATACTGTGGTTCATACCATCTCTCTGGTTGAACGATCAAGAAGTTGGTGTAAAGCACTGTCAGGGCGGTACTAATTAAAATTGCACCCCACACCAAAGGCAACACATGAGGAATTTTTTGGCTGATGCGATTTCGTGCGACAATCGCCGTAATTGTCAGCATTATTACTAATAACCCCAAAACTGCCCAAGCATTGTCTAAAGCCAAGATGAAATCTAAAATGTATCCCAATACAAGAAGTTGTAAGATGGTTCTCCCAGTAGCAAGGGCTAAGTTTAACTCTAGTCCTAATTTTTCCCAGGCAGATAAACCAATGGCGATCGCCATCAATCCCACAGCAATAGCTAAATCCACAAAATCCAGCTTGATCAATTCCTGCATGGGTTCTCTATCTCCTAGTATTTTCTTCTCACAGCAGCCCACACAAGAGGAACTTTGATCCGATGTGTTGGATCTTGGTTGATATATATCACTTTCATCAATTCAAAATTCCAAATGGTACGACCTTAACATGGCAAACACCTAGTATGCCTACTATCTGTAAATTAAATGTGCGGCAGTTTACCGCGTCACAATTTAAGTAAAAACCCTAATAGATGCGTATCTTGGGCGATAGTCTTTTAGTAGCTCCTATATTGATTAACAATTCAATCAGCAAAAATTGACTGTCGAAGTGCATCCTTTGTATCTTCCGATAAAATGAGAACTCATGATCCAAAGTGTAAATCCCATCCCTGCCTTTGATATCAAGCAGCAATACACCACCATCGAAGCAGAAGTAAGTGCAGCCGTCTTAGAGGTTTTAGCTTCTGGCCGCTATATTGGCGGCCCCTTAGTCGAAGGCTTTGAACAACAGTTTGCCGCTTATAATACTGTTACAGAATGTGTGGCTTGTAATTCTGGTACTGATGCGCTCTACTTAGCGTTACGAGTCTTGGACATTGGTGCAGGCGATGAAGTGATTACAACGCCTTTCACCTTTATTGCTACATCTGAAGTGATTAGCGCCGTTGGTGCAAAGCCTGTTTTTGTTGATATTGACGCTACTACGTTTAATTTAGATGTGGAGCAATTAGCGGCGGTCATTACACCCAAAACCAAAGCGATTATCCCGGTTCACCTATTTGGACAACCTGTGGATATGACATCATTAATGGCGATCGCTCAATCTCACAATTTGGCAATAATTGAAGATTGCGCTCAGTCTACAGGGGCTATGTGGGCTGATCAGAAAGTAGGAAGTATTGGACATATTGGTTGCTTTAGTTTCTACCCTACCAAAAATCTTGGTGGTTGTGGTGATGGCGGAGCAATAACGACTAATGATCCAGCGATCGCTACCAAACTCCGAATATTACGAGATCATGGTAGTAAAGTTCGATATTTACATGAGGAAATCGGTGTAAATAGCCGCTTGGATGCTCTGCAAGCAGCCATCTTGCAGATTAAGCTGCGTTATTTAGATATTTGGAATGATCGCCGACGAGATATCGCCAACTATTATTATCAGTTCCTCAGTCAAATTCCAGGGATAGTCCCGCCCCAAGAATTACCTGAAGGTGTTGGGGTATGGAACCAATACACTATTCGCATATCAGGCGAAGGGCGCAATGGTTCTAGCGCCAAATATCGAGATTGGGTGCGTAGTCAATTGCAAGAACAGGGCGTAAGTTCAATGATTTACTACCCCCATCCTTTACATTTGCAGCCAGTTTATCAAAATCTGGGCTATCAAATTGGGGACTTACCAATAGCAGAGCAAGCTTGCCATGAGGTTATATCCCTACCCATGTTCCCAGAATTGACACAACAGCAGCAAGATCAGGTGATTTATGCCTTGAAAGAAGTTATGAGTTAGAAGTTAGGAGTTAGGAGTTAGAAGTTAGGAGTTAGGAGTTAGGAGTTAGGAGTTAGAAGTTAAAAGTTTTGAATAAATAAGTTTCTTCAACTCATCACTCATCACTCATCACTCCTAACTCATAACTCTTAACTCCTTACTACATTTGCAGTAGCTAAGGCTTCTACTAAGCCACGCACAGCGGCAATCATTGCGATTTCGCTATTGAGTTGGTTGATGGCGGAACCAACACCAACACCAGCCGCACCAGATGCGATCGCTAAAGGTGCAGTGACGCTAGAAATGCCTGAAGCACACAATACTGGCACTGACACTACACGGGAAATCTCAAAAGCTGCTGCCAAGGTGGGAGCAGCTTTTTCAATTAATCCTAGAGTTCCAGGGTGAACTGGGTTACTGCTAGTACCGCCTTCGGTTTGGATAATGTCCGCTCCAGCTTTCACCAATTCTTCTGCTAACTGTACCTGTTGATCTAGTTCCAGGATGTGGGGAACGGTGACAGATAGGGTGATGTCTGGGAAGAGAGCACGAGTTTGCTTAGTCAGCGCTAGCACTTCCACAGCCTCAAAGCGGCGTCCTTGAGCATAGAAGGAATCGAAATTACCGATTTCAATTAAATCAGCACCCGCTGCCACTGCTTGTACAAATTTATCTGGCTCTACTGCCGATACACAAACAGGTAAATTTGTCAAACTTTTAGCTAGCTGGACTAAAGCTGGATCGGCGGCAATATCGACGAAAGTAGCACCGCCTAATTCAGCAGCTTTGACAGTAGCAGCAACGCTAGCAGCGTCGAAATTATTTAAACCGCTGATCACTTTTAGAACGCGGCGGTTAGTAAATGCACGTTGGAGTGTGGAATGCATCGTCATAGTTTGGCTTTTGAAGCTACGAAAATTAGGTATATTCTACCGTCCCTCAGTTGATGAGAGACTAAATCACTATAGTAGTTGCCAAATATTGATAATTTTATCGAGTCAGGCAGAAGGCAGAGGGCAGTCTTGCTGGAGGAAAACTGCCCGACGCTCGATAGTGCAGCGTTAGCGACACAGGAGCGTCTGACTCGCTACCGCTGCGCTATCTGTTTCCTGCCGCGACCATAGGGAGCAGGTTTAAGACCCCCACTGAACTCTCGTTCAGGCTGCTAAATCAGTAGGGGATTCAACCCCTTCTGCCTCCTGCCTCCTTCAAAATTTATTTTATTTAATAAAACTTAAAAGAGGTTTATTATCCTCTAAAATCTTTTGCAGAGATTTAGGTAAGATATATGGCTGATATTGTTGATATTGCAGTTACGGCTGAGTCTTTTAAAACACTGGTGGCGGCTGTACAAGCTGCTGGTTTAGTAGAAACATTAAAAAGTCCTGGCCCATTCACTGTCTTTGCACCAAATGACGATGCTTTTGCCAAGTTACCAGCAGGAACTATCCAAACTCTGTTACAGAATATTCCCCAGCTAACGCGGATTTTAAAGTATCATGTCGTTCCAGGAAAGCTGCTAAAGGCTGATTTGGCAGAGATCGGAACGGTTAATTCTGTGGAAGGTTCACCCATTAAAATTGATTCTTCCGATGGTTTTGAAGTTAAAAATGCCACAGTTTTAGCAGCAGATATCGAAGCTGATAATGGTGTAGTACACGTTATCGATACGGTAATTTTACCGGGTTAATTTAGCTAGGGTGGGTATTTTCCACCCTACCTATCTAAAATCTTTAGAATTAACTAACTATTGAGTAGTATCAAAACGTAACTCAATAGTTTAATTTATGTTATATTCGCAATGTGATTACTCACTCATCTGTTAATATAGATTTCGTTATTTTAAAATAAAGTAAATTAAATTCTTAAAAAGCTAACATCTATCCCAACAAAATTAATGCTCGATTTTAACACCTTAGCTGAATTCTCTCGTGGCAACTGCATAGGTATCTGTGCATTTCTTGTACCAGCGAACTTGCTGATCACAATTTTAACGATGAGCCTAGTAGCATTACGTCGCCCATCATCTCAAGTATGGCAATCTGCTGGAATTGCTAGCTTTTTCGCTTCCGTAATGATACTGCATGTATATACCTGGTTCCAGATTGGCGTGGTGATGGCTCCTACTTATATCTTGATGTCACTAGCAATCAGCTGCTTGGTAACTAATTTGGCAGCAATTCTTTTTCAAAGACGCTACAGTAACACCCCTGGTCTTTCCAACAACTCCTGAAATCTACACGTACTCTCAACGATATAATGACAATTAGTGAACTTTAAATTTTGGATTTTGGAGTGAAAGATTCAAAATTCAAACCTGGTTTCAGAGGAACTAGTTTGAACTATAGAAAAATCTCAAATCTCAAATCCCAAATTGATTGACACTTTTCCACTCATGTTCAAGGATGGCATATAGCCAAGAGTCTCGCCATTTTCCCTTAATCCAATGGTGTTCTCGCAAATATCCTTCTTGTTGCATTCCGATTTTTTGCATAACTCTTGCTGAGGCAATGTTTTCTGGGTGACAAGTTGCAAATATGCGATGTAAGTCTAACTCCTGAAAACCAAATGATACAACTGCTTTTACAGCTTCAGTTGCATATCCTTGTTCCCAGAATTACTTAGTGAAATAGTATCCAATATAGCCTGTTTTGTTATCAGTATCCTGAATGGATATGCGACAGATACCAATTAATTGCTTTTGGGCTTTCAAAGTCACTGCTAAGGCAAAATGCTGACGGGGTTTTTCGCCTTGCGATGATATTTCTCTTTGCAAAAAATTTTTGGTATCTTCTTCACTATTTGGGCCAAAAGTCAAATAACGCACAACTTCGCGATCGCTAGCGTATTTATGAACCGCTAACTAATCTGATTCTACAAAGTCCCGCAGTATAAAACCTTGGCTTTCTAGTGGTAGATTCGTTGTTTTGGATTAACAAGCCACATACTATTGTAATCAAAGTTAGCCAACACGTATAGCCTTTTATCTATGAAAGCAATTTAATATTTATTTAATATTATGGCTTGTAAATTAACAACATTGTCATCTAAGGCTGTAAGCTATTATTGATCCCATTCAACTTGACGATTAATAAAACTTGCGATCTTTGTAAGTTTTTCAACTCAAATTTTTGAACTGTCTTTGGCCTAAGCCTTACCGATTGGTGATTCGTATTCAGCGGCTCGCCATCTAGAAAAGTACCATAGCCCTGCTGCTTTGCAAAGAATTAAAGTTTTCTTTGTCTAATTTCTCATGGCAATAAAACTTCAAACTTACTCAAAGTAGCTGGCAATTTTGAGAAACCCAAATTTATTTTGCTGTTTTTGTAACCAAAACCCCAGTATGTCATTGACTAATACGATCAACTTTAGAAACTTACGAGGCGATTTATTCGGTGGTTTAACTGCTGCGATCGTTTCGTTACCTCTAGCGCTGGCATTCGGTGTTGCTTCCGGTGCTGGGCCTGTAGCTGGCCTTTATGGTGCAGTTTGCGTCGGCTTTTTCGCAGCCTTATTTGGTGGGACACCAACCCTAATCTCTGAGCCAACTGGGCCAATGACCGTGGTTATGACTGCAATTGTCAGTTCCATGACCGCAGCTAACCCCGAAAACGGCTTGGCAATGGCATTTACCGTAGTTATGCTAGCGGGAATATTTCAAATCTTTTTTGGGATATTTAAGTTGGGTAAATACATTACCCTCATGCCTTACAGCGTGATTTCTGGGTTTATGTCTGGGATTGGCGTGATTCTGATAATTTTGCAGATTGCTCCTTTTGTCGGACAACCAAACCCTAAAGGTGGCGTACTGGGGATGGTGCAAAATCTGCCTCAGTTATTAACTCAGATTAATCCTGCCGAAACAGCTTTGGGCTTGCTTACGTTGGCAATTATTTTCTTCATGCCATCCAAAATCAAGCGTTTTGCTCCTCCGCAGCTGGTGGCATTAATTATTGGAACTATAGTTTCTTTAACCATATTCGGTGGTACGGATATCAGACGAATTGGGGAAATTCCTGTAGGACTGCCCACATTACAAATGCCTACCTTCACTGCATCCCAAATGACAATCATGATTGTTGATGGGGCAATGTTAGGGATGTTGGGTTGTATTGATACTCTACTAACGGCAGTAATTGCAGACAGTTTGACCCGTACTGAACACAAATCTGACAAAGAATTGATTGGTCAAGGTATCGGTAACTTAGTATCTGGTTTGTGTGGTGGGCTACCTGGTGCTGGTGCCACGATGGGAACGGTAGTTAATATCCAAACTGGTGCTAGAACAGCTGTCTCTGGTTTAACTCGCGCATTAATTTTGTTAGTTGTAGTTTTGTGGGCTGCGCGTATCACTCAACCTATCCCAATGGCGGTATTGGCTGGTATTGCTCTCAAGGTGGGGGTTGACATTCTTGACTGGAGCTTCTTGAAAC
Organism: Nostoc sp. UIC 10890; assembly: GCF_054786515.1. NCBI lineage: Bacteria > Bacillati > Cyanobacteriota > Cyanophyceae > Nostocales > Nostocaceae > Nostoc > Nostoc sp. UIC 10890. The sequence goes on along the minus strand of NZ_JBSGKF010000001.1, from coordinate 5,657,844 downwards.
GCGCTCACAAGGTGTCGCTGAAAGGCACAATCATCATGTACGGTGTGTTGTTTTTGACCGTATTTGTTGACTTGATTGTTGCCGTCGGCGTGGGAGTCTTCATTGCTAATATCTTAACTATCGATCGCCTCTCTGAATTACAAGCTCAGGAAGTGAAGACAATTAGCGATGCCGATGATGCAATTGTCTTGAATGACGAAGAGAAAAAATGGCTTGATCTAGCTAATGGACGTGTCCTGCTATTTTACCTGAGCGGGCCGATGATTTTTGGAGTCTCCAAAGCGATCGCTCGTGAACATTCAGCAATGGCAGACTCTGATGTGTTGATTATGGATTTGACTGATGTACCAATGTTGGGTGTGACTGCATCTTTGGCAATTGAAAACGCCATCAAGGATGCTAGTGAACAAGGTCGTCATGTGTTAGTTGTTGGTGCAACTAGCAAAGTCAAAAAGCGCTTAGACAAGTTTGGCATTTCGAGGTTTGTACCAGAGCATCACATGTTTGTAGATCGTATAGATGCACTTAAACAAGCCGTTGCTTTAGTTAATCCTCATGCAAGTTCTGCTAATACTCCTGGGGTTAGCATCTAGACTGACACCTATTAATAATTCGTAATGACGCTCGCAGACTCGCTACCGCTACGCTAACGTAATTCGTAATTCGTAATTTAATTATTAATTACGAATTACGAGCTAGAAATCATGAATTATTTTGGAATTAATCAGCAACACAAATAGAAAACATGATTTTTTCAGAACCAATAGTTAATTCATTTGCCTGGTTGAATTTTTTCCCTGTGGGTTTACAACCACCTTTACTAGCAACAACCAATGAGGCAGAATATGCTCCTATTGTGCTGACTGGAGTATTGCTAACTTTAGTAGTCATTTATCTGGCTAGTAAAATTGGTGGCGAATTATTTAGAATGATTGACTTGCCACCTGTCTTAGGAGAATTAGTTGGTGGCGTGCTTGTGGGTGCTTCTGCTCTGCATTTGGTAGTGTTTCCCGACAGTGGAGCAACTGGTAGTGACTCCATTATCATGGCTATCCTGCAATTCATTAACAACCTCAGTCCTGATGCAGTCACATCAATCTTTCAAAGCCAGAGCGAAGTTGTTTCTGTACTCGCCGAACTAGGTGTGATCATTCTGTTATTTGAAATTGGTCTAGAATCAGACTTAAAAGAATTACAGAAAGTTGGTTATCAAGCGACAATTGTTGCTTGTGTTGGGGTAGCTGTTCCTTTTGCGGCTGGCACGGCGGGGCTGATTTTATTGTTTCATGCGCCAGTAATTCCAGCGATTTTTGCAGGTGCAGCGCTCACAGCTACTAGTATTGGGATTACCTCCAAAGTTTTGTCAGAAATTGGGCAGTTAAAATCTCGTGAAGGTCAGATTATTGTCGGTGCAGCGGTAATTGATGACATTTTAGGCATCATTGTATTGGCAGTGGTTGCGAGTCTTGCTAAAACTGGTGAGGTTGATATTTTCAACGTCATTTATCTAATTGTCAGCGCTACAGTCTTTCTCATTGGCTCGATTTTATTAGGTAAATATTTCAATCAAAGTTTTGTTGCCATTGCTGATAAATTGCAAACGCGAGGTAACTTAATTATCCCAGCATTTATCTTTGCTTTTTTCATGGCTTTTTTGGGGAGTGCCATTCATTTAGAAGCTATCTTAGGCGCATTTGCGGCTGGCTTAGTTTTGGATGAAACGGATAAACGCAAAGAGCTAGATGAGCAGGTTAAACCGATTGCTGATATCCTAGTACCAGTTTTCTTTGTGACAGTTGGCGCGAAAGTTGATTTAGGCGTTCTTAATCCTTTAGTTCCAGAAAATCGAGAAGGATTAATTATTGCTATCTTCTTAATGTTGGTAGCAATTATCGGTAAGGTTGTCACAGGATGGTCGGTTTTTGGTCAACCTGGAATTAATCGGTTAGCGGTTGGTGTGGGGATGATTCCCCGTGGCGAAGTTGGGTTAGTGTTTGCTGCCATTGGTGCAGCTAGTGGTACCCTTGATAAACCATTGCAAGCTGCGATCGTTATTATGGTGATTTTGACAACCTTCTTAGCACCGCCTTTATTGCGGTTTGCATTCAAACAATCACCAGAAGAAAAAGAAGCTTTAGAGGAAGCCAATTTAATCAGCTAGTTGCTTTTACCCTTAGAAGTTGTTTGAAAAGTTTTAGGCTGTGTATTTTAGGTACTTATTGATCCCCCCTAACCCCCCTTAAAAAGGAGGGAAGCGGAATCAAAGTCCTCCTTTTTAAGGAGGATTTAGGAGGATCTAAAGATTTTGATACCTCAGCCACCACTTTTAAAACATCCTCTTAAAAACAAAATAGGTAAAAGAGACGAATTTTCTTTTCTCTTTTACCTTCAACCCTCATCCAACAGGCAATTTCCGTGTTAGAAGCGTGCATATTCGCAACAATATTTTGCGGATTTTTTGGCATCATCCTTAAAAAGAACCTCGTTATGAAGATCATCTCTATGGATGTCATGAGTACGGGGGTTATCGCCTATTACGTGCTAATTGCATCACGAGGTGGTTTGTTCACACCAATTATTTCCAACGTCAAAAATATCAGATATGCCGACCCGGTTCCCCAGGCGGTTATATTGACGGCGATTGTGATCGGATTTTCGATTCAGGCGTTAATGCTAGTCGGCGTTATGAAGCTATCACGAGATAATCCGACTTTGGAAAGCAACGAAATCGAGAAGAATAACACGCCATGAATAGCATTACCATCGCCTGGATTGCACTACCATTTTTTTTGGGGTTTGTTATTTATCTGCTCCCAAAAGTTGACAAATATCTCGCTTTGTCTGTGGCTTTGGCTTCGACAGGATATGCATTGCAGCTATTTGTCACTCAGTCGCCACTGACACTACAGTTAATAGATAATTTTGGCGTTATTTTAACAGTCGATCAATTAAGCGGCTACTTTATATTAACTAATGCGTTGGTGACGGCAGCAGTCATCCTCTACTGTTGGCACAGCGATAAGACAGCTTTTTTTTACGCACAACTGATCATTTTGCACGGCAGTGTCAATGCCGCGTTTGTCTGTTCGGATTTGATCAGTTTATACGTGGCGTTAGAGGTGAGTGGTATTGCTGCGTTTCTATTGATTGCCTATCCCCGGACTGACCGCTCGATTTGGGTTGGCTTACGTTATCTGTTTATCAGCAACGTGGCAATGCTTTTTTATCTGGTTGGCGCGGTGTTGGCATATCAGGCGCATAATTCCTTTAGTTTTGAAGGTTTGCGCGTAGCACCTCCAGAAGCCCTTGCCCTGATTTTTTTGGGACTCTTGACAAAAGGAGGAATTTTTGTATCAGGATTATGGTTGCCGTTGACTCACTCCGAATCGGAAACGCCAGTGTCGGCGATGCTATCGGGAGTTGTGGTAAAAGCTGGTGTCTATCCATTGGTGCGGTGTGCGCTAATGGTGGCAGAGGTTGATCCGATAGTAAGAACCTTTGGAGTTGGCACGGCGCTTTTGGGAGTGTTCTATGCAGTCTTTGAAAAAGATACCAAGCGGATGCTAGCATTTCACACGGTTTCGCAGTTGGGCTTTATCCTCGCTGCGCCGTCCGTGGGTGGTTTTTATGCGCTGACGCACGGACTGGTGAAATCGGCACTTTTTCTAATTGCTGGGGCTTTACCGAGTCGAAATTTCAAGGAACTGCAACATCAAGCGATCGCTACCCCAGTTTGGATTGCCTTAGTTATAGCCAGCTTCTCAATATCGGGCTTTCCCTTGTTATCTGGCTTTGGGGCAAAAGTGTTGACAACGAAGAATTTGCTGCCTTGGCAAGCGATCGCTATGAATATTGCCGCCCTTGGAACAGCAATATCTTTTGCCAAATTCATATTTCTGCCGCGTGGGGGAAAAACAGAGGTAAAGCCTGGTTTCTGGGCAGCCATGATTCTATTGCTCGGTGGGCTGTTCCTAGCTAATATTGCGTATTACGAGGCGTACACCGTTGAGAATATAATTAAACCCCTCGCAACCATCGGCATTGGATGGTTGGCGTATTTACTAATTTTTAAACACTCAGCACTCAAGCTACCGCGTGTCCTTGAACAATTTGACCATTTGATCGGTGTCATGAGTCTGATTTTAATCCTATTGTTCTGGAAGGGATTTGCATGGTTGGGTATTTAAATCTAATATTGCGACTGACTATCTGGTTTTTGCTCACTGCCGATTTCAGTGTGGCAAATATCATCATTGGCATCAGCATCGCCCTCCTATTGCCGGGTGGTCGCACAGCTAAACAATCATTAAAAGATTGGCTGCGTGTGCTGGGTGAAATTATGGTGGCGATTCCGCAGGCGTATATTGAGGCATTTCAACTCATCCTCCGCCCGCATAAATACGAAGATATAACGATGGAACAAGTTAAACCAGGACGCACACCAGGGCTTGTATTCCTAGATATCTTCCTAATTACCTTTACGCCAAAGACCATTGTTTTGAAATACCACGAAGCAGGCTGGTACGAAGTACATTGGGTGCGACGGAGGAGAAAAGTATGATCCTGAATCTAGTATTGATTGCCATGATTTTGGCACTGCTCATCCCCATGTATGAGGCATGGCAAGATGATGATATTTGGCAAAAAATGCTCGCATTTGCCAGTGCTGCCACCAAAACTTCAATCATGATACTGGTGATATCCGTCTTCCGTGATGATTGGATGATTGGTGTTGTCGGGGTCATCATCCTAAGTGTGGGAAATGCTGGCTTAATGTTGCTGGCTCATGTAATCAAACGAATGAATGAAGTATGATTGACTTTTTAGGTTATATATGTATATGTTTAGGACTTTTCTTCTGGTTTTGGGGAACCTTTCCTTTGTTGGGCAAGCGATCGCTATTATTCAAACTCCATAGTCTTTCGGTTGCAGACACCCTTGGTTCAATGAGTATCATCATCGGGCTGCTCTTAAAGATACCCAGTGAATGGCCGCTGCTCATCCTCGCTCTCATCTCCTTGGCCATCTGGAATACGGTGCTGGGGTATGTATTGGCTTACTGTTCTAGTAGCGAGGGTAACTATGAATGATAGCTATCTCTATGTAATCATCGCCCTACTGCCGTTGGCTGCGTGTATGGTGGTATTTCAGGTAAATCCATACCATGCGCTGGTAATTCGCGGCATATTGGGAGCGGTGTCGGCAATGGTATATGCGGTTTTAGGAGCGCCTGATGTGGCTTTGACCGAAGCATTGGTGGGTACTATGCTGGCAATTACCCTTTATGCGGTGGCAGTACGTTCATCCCTGGTGATGCGTCTTGGCTTGGTCAAAGACGAGGCAGATGACGAACAGCATTTTGGGCAAATGATGGATGACTTACGCACAATTTTTCGTAAACGCCAGATGCGTCTTGAACTGGTTCCCTACCCAAATACCCAAGCTTTGCAACGGGCGCTAATGGATAAAGAAGTTCATGCGACCTGTGTCAGACGAGAACACGCTGATCCAGACCAGGCAACCAGTGAGGACGACAAACAGTTTTATCACACCGCCATTAGGGTGAAACGCATCTATGAGATTATGCAAACTGAACTTACATCACCAGCGACAATCCTGAGTTATGTAAGTACACCAGCTGAAGGGGAGAAGCATAAATGAAATGGATCTACATTGCAGCAGGGATAGCGCTGTTTGTAAAAATGCTCGTCTTGCCGAATTCAGCGCCAGTCGTACCGGATTTCTCGATCGTTGAATCGATTGTTAAAGATGGTGGCATACCCAATGCGGTTACAGTTATCATTCTCAGGAATCGGTTGTATGACACTATCTTCGAGGTAGTAGTATTTACGATCGCAATTATGGGAGTTAATTTTCTGCTGGCGAATGAACAGCCGTCCTGTGCGATCTATAGTTTCACAGATCAACCATCCATTGTGCTGGCGCGTTTGGGAGCAACTATTGCCGCGTTGGTAAGTATTGAACTAGCTATTCGGGGGCATCTTAGCCCTGGCGGTGGTTTTGCGGCTGGAGTCGCAGGTGGAACTGCGATCGGGTTGATTGCTATTACTTCATCACCAGAGTGGATGCAAGGGATTTACCAGCGCTACCACGCCGCTACATGGGAGAAAGTTTCGGTTCTTGTTTTCATTGTACTGGCGGCTATAACTCTGGCTGGAGTTGAGTTACCGCATGGAGAAATGGGCGCACTTTTGAGTGGGGGGATTGTCCCCTTGCTGAATATTCTAGTTGCAGTCAAAGTCGCGTTGGGGTCCTGGGCGGTGATTGTGGTTTTTATTCGCTATCGGGGATTGTTGTGAGAGTTTCTATTGGGGCATTGGGCAAACAGGTGACTCTTGCCCATGCCCAAAAACTCCATCCCGCAAGTGGCGTGGAGTTTTTCATTTGGGAAATTCTGCACGTAACTGATTAACTACCCGATCTAATCCCACAGAATGGGCAGCTTTAAACAATAAACGATCGCCTGTTTGCACAAATGTCTTCAACCTAGCCACCAAATCAGCATGAGTTGCAAAGCACTCCGATGGGATACCTTCGGCACTTTGAGCGATCGCTTCGGCATCTTGTCCATCTACCAAAACCAACAAGCCGTCTAAATTCAATTTTCGTACTGTTTCTCCGACTCGCTGGTGCAACTGCTGCGATCGCTCTCCCAATTCTTTCATTGCACCCAACACAGCAATTTTCCGCTTTCCGGGTGTATCTGCCAATAATTGCAACGCTGCTATCATAGCTTCTGGTGCAGCATTATAAGTTTCATCTAAAATTACCACATCGTTGGGTAAGGTAAATCGCTGCGATCTTCCTGTCGGCATATCCACGATCACACCTGCTTTGAGGCTTGCCCAATCTATCCCCAACACCTTTGCCACCGCTAAAGCAGCTAAGAAATTAGTCGCATTGTGACGACCGGGTAAAGGTAGAGGTAGTTGGATTCCTGCAACTTCCACTGTCTCGTTATCAATTAACTGCCCTTGAATATCTCCGCCAGAAAAGCCGTAAGTCAAAACTTCTCCGTGCCAAACTTTCGCCGCCGTGGCCATTAATAAAGGATTGTCGTGGTTGAGAATTGCCACACTATCAGCAGACATTTCGGCTAATAATTCACATTTTGCCTCAGCGATCGCTTCTTCGGAACCGAGTAACTCAATATGCGCTGTCCCCACATTGGTAATCACTCCAATTGTTGGACGCGCTATTTGTGTCAGTTCGGCAATTTGTCCTCTACCGCGCATCGCCATTTCAATCACGGCGTAGTCATTTTCTGCGCCAAGTTCTAGGAGAGTTTTCGGAACACCGATTTCGTTGTTGTAATTTCCATAAGTTTTGTGAACTCGTCCCTTCGTTCCTAAAACTGCGGCGATTAATTCTTTAGTTGTAGTTTTACCCACCGAACCCGTTACGCCAATTACAGGAATATTAAAGCGATCGCGCCACCATCTGCCAATTTGTTGATATGCCTTGAGGGTATCTTTTACCTGTAATACAGGGAATCCCGGATTTTCGTATTCAAAATCTACGATTGCAGCTATTGCACCCTTGGCGATCGCAGTTGGCACAAATTCATGTCCATCAAACTTATCGCCTCGGAAAGCGACAAATACTTCACCCGGCTTGAGGGTACGGCTATCTGTTTGGATACCGCTACTTACTTTTGTTAAGGCAGTTTCAGATAAGTTTAGAGTTTGGGCAAAAATAACTTCAACCAGTTCGGTTAGGGTGGCAGAACAATGCATAATAAGTAATTTACAATTTAAGGTTCAAAATTATAAAATCGGATTATGACACAATACTGCATTGATCAACAAGATTTACGACTCATCGAAAAAGGCGCGAATCTAAGCCTAGTACCGCAAGGCGGAATTAAAAATTAAAAATTAAAAATGAAGACAGCGTAAGGGCTTTGTTGATTGGGAATGGGTGGTTTATTTCCGCCGTGCTTTACTAGTCACAATAACACCAAAAATAGTGCCAAAGAAGTTAAGTTTCTTTGGCACGCTTTGTTTATAAGCTATCTATATAGTTTAATTAGGCATATCTTCTATCATCCTATCCCCGGTTTTTAATCAAGATTACTTGCACAATTTGTATTGCTATCTCACTAGAAACCCCTAAAGCTTGATATAAATCATTTAAGAAGTTTTTTTCTTCTTCAGCTACGATCCCTTCAGCTAAGACTAAATCGGTAGCTACTGCAAAGGCTGCTTCCCGTAAGTCTTGAGATAGAGAATCTTTTGCAGCATTAAATAAAGCATTAAAACCATCTCCCTGAAGAATGCCCAAGATTTTGTCAAACAGCCTGTTCATCATCTCATGGGGATAACTTTTAAAAAGTTTCATCCGTGACAGCACAGAAATGATAGAATTTGCTTGCTCAATAGAAATATAACCGTCTGAGGCTGTTGCCACCAAGATAATGACAGCAAAAGCTTCTGCTGGATTGAGTGCTGCTTGGGTTTGGCTTTCTGTGCCCAACACAGCGTCGAATAGACCCATTGTAGTAACTCCTTGGTTAGAGTCCCACCAGCGCGACAGTTACCTGTGTATTTGGTAGATTTCCAGGTAAGACTGTTACGCTGTGAGACATTCATGCTTTAGTGTTCCCAGGATTTATTCGCGGCGAACACTTGCAACCAATGGTTTTTGGCAAGAACTACACTGCCATTTATGAACTTAGCGTTCTCCTGTCTTTTCTATCGTCTCAATTACCGCCAAACCTATACCCGATCCTGCTATCAACAGTACTATTGACATCAAATAGGCGTTGGTCAGCATCCGTAGGGCTTCATCAAAAAAAATGTAGGTGGTCATTGCTTCACCTTTTGAAATTTGTGCTGCTAGTACTTTTTATTTCTCCACACACCGATAGGTGAATTTCGCTAAGAAACTGCTAGCAATTGCATCTTAACAAAACTTTAGCTGTTTAAGAACACTATTTAAACTTTTTATTTCTGAAGATTTGATGAATTTTAAAAAGCCTTTGTAAAAGAAATTACTTAGGTTGAGTTGAGAGCAAAAGTTATGTCACCCTAAATTTACGTAAAGACGGTTGTTAAATTAGTTAACTAGCTCACAAATAATTATGACAATCAATACGCACAAATTGCCGATTCTTGCAGATTATATTGTGAAATCCCAAGGAAATATATGAGAAGATTCCCGGTTTCTGGGAGAAGCCGGGAATCTGAACCACAAATCAATAGGATTATTATGATCTCAGTGCATATACGAAAGTCACTCAATAATAAGTTCCGAAGTTTTACCTAAAAAAAGAAAGTTCCTAAAGTAAACAGCGTTCAATTGTTGCTACAACTGATTGAGAAAGAGAATCAAAGTCATAACCACCTTCTAAGCCAAACAGAATTTTACGAGTTATTCCTAGACAATAATCAGTAAATAAAGCGTAATCTTGTGGCTGCAAATTGATACTTGCTAAAGGATCTGCGGCATTGCCATCATAGCCAGCACTCACAATCAGTAAATCTGGCTGAAAGTTAGCTAAAAACGGTACGACTTGTGTTTCAAATAATGGCTGATATAGTGCAATATCACTACCGGGGGGTACTGGTAAATTTAAGATATTATTATGAAAACCGCGTTCTGCCGCTCTCCCAGTACCGGGATAGCAGGGATACTGATGTAGAGAACAGTAGGCGATACGTGCTTCAGTTTCGACGATCGCTTGAGTACCATTACCATGATGTACATCCCAATCGAGGATGGCGACGCGGTTAATTCCGGGTTGATCGAGGGCAAATAAAGCTGCGATCGCAGCATTAGAAAATAGACAAAAGCCCATCCCCGCATCACTTTCTGCATGATGTCCTGGGGGACGCGCTAGGACAAAAGCTGGATTCGCTGAACTTAACACAACCTCAACTCCATCCAACCATGCACTGACTGCCAACAGTGCCACATCATAACTGCGTGGGGAAACTGGTGTATCTCCATCCAAAGGGCCACCACCACTAGAAGCTATTTGCCAAAGTTTTTTGATGTAGGCTGGGCTATGTGCCCTAACCAACGATGGCATCAGGGATGATTGTTCTGATGCGGGTGTAGGCGATCGCCAAGAGATTTTATCTGCAAATGTAGCTGCTTTTAGAGCATTTGCGATCGCTATCAAGCGTTCTGGTTTTTCAGGATGGTATTTTCCAGTCTTGTGATCTAAAAATTCGTCGGAATAGATGACTGGGAGCATAGGACGAAAAAGGTTGCAGCAGCGACACTGAATGCTATTGTATCGTCACTGGTACAAACAGTTTTTCTTTGTACTACAGTTTTGGTCGTTTACTTTCAAGGATTTCTGTTGCTTTCTGGACAGAAAGCGGCCGGTAGAATAGAAAGCCTTGTACTTCCTCGCAATTGATAGATTTTAAGAACTCTAATTCCTCTTCTTTTTCTACCCCTTCAGCTGTCAACTTCAATCCCAAGCTGTGTCCCAAGGTAACTATGGCCTTGATAATATGAGCTACTTTCACATCCTGCGTCAAATATTGAATGAAAGATTTATCTATCTTTAAATTATGGAGTGGTAAAAGTTGTAGGCGCGAGAGCGAAGAATGACCCGTACCAAAGTCATCAATGGAGATATAAACACCCATCTGCTTGAGATTCTCTAACACCGTTCTGGTAAAGTCTAAATCCTCAATGGCTGTGGTTTCCATAATTTCTAATTCTAAAAAACGCGCTTCCAGACCCGTTTGTTCTAAAACTGTGGCTATAGTCTCCACCAATTTGGGTTGGCGGAACTGCTTAAGAGAAAGATTGACAGCCATCATTATGGGTGGAAATCCTGCATCTTGCCAGATTTTATTTTGAATACAGGCTGTCCGCAGCACCCATTCGCCAATGGCGACAATTAATCCACTTTCTTCGGCCAGGGGAATGAAGACACTAGGTGCAACCAATCCCATCTCTGGGTGCTGCCAACGCAACAGAGCCTCCATACCAGTAATTTCATCTGTAGCAATGTTCACACGAGGCTGATAGTACACTGTAAATTCATTGCGTTCTAGGGCATAGCGCAAGCTCTTTTCTAAAGTCAAGAGTTCAGGATTTTTAGCGCTCAGGGAAACACTGTAGAATTGGTAGTTATTTCGCCCTTTATCCTTGGCATAGTACAAAGCAGCATCGGCGTGCTGGATTAGTGTTTCGGCGTCAGGACTGTTTTTATCAAGCAACGCAATACCGAGGCTGGCAGTCACATAAAGTTCATGCCCTTGTAGATGGAAAGCATCCTCTAAAGCTTGTAAGATTCTGCACGCCACCAGCGTTACCTCTTCAATATCATTAACTCGTGGGAGTAAGATAGTAAACTCATCGCCTCCCCAACGGGCTATGGTGTCTCCGCCTCTAAGTGAGTCTTTTAACCTTTGAGCGACGCTTTGTAACAATTGGTCTCCCAGAGTGTGCCCCAGAGTGTCATTAATAACCTTGAAGCGATCCAGGTCGAGGAAGATCACGGCTAAACTTTCACTATTACGAGTGGCGTTGGGCAGAGTTTTACTGAGCAGCTCGTTAAATAGTAGGCGATTGGGCAACCCTGTCAGCACGTCATGGAGGGCTTGATAGCGAATCTTTTCTTCTACTTGCTGACGCTGCCGCGTACTAATGATACTGGCGGCCATAGTCAAAAGGCTAGATTCTTCGTGCCTAGACCAATGACGCTCAAAAGTGCAGTCTGCTAAACCAAGGTATCCCCAAAACTCATTTTCCAAGCGAAGAGGCACTAAAAGAAGGGATTGAATGCCATCTCGAATTAGAAATTCTTGTTCGGCGACAGGAAATTTTTGGGTAATTCCGCTAATTGACTGGCCGGTAGAGAGAACATTGTACCAACGAGCTAATCCAGAAGCTTGATAAGGCAGATTTTGCCAATGGTGGTGGGTAGATTCAAAAAAAGAGTGCGTCCATTCAAACCGTAGGCTGACGGCTGTTTCCCCTGTAGCAGGATGGAGATGGTTTTGAAAAAGATAAGCCCGATCTGCCTTGGCAGCTTCACCCAGTACAGCTAAGGCTCGATCAATACCAGTTTCATAATTCATTTCTCCTAGCAAATAATTGGCAGCTTCCGCAACTGCTTGTAGCAAGCGATCGCGCTGATGAAGTTCGGCTGTGGCTTGCTTTTGCTCTGTAATATCCCGAACAATAAAAGTTCTAATTAAATCACTTTCAGGAAGGTAGAGAACGGATTGTTCAAAAACTTCTGTGCCTACTTCCACTTCCCGCACAAAAGAATTTTGTTCTAGATTGTTAACTCCACTCAGGAGTCCTGTTAAAATCGGGTGTTTTGTACCAACTTCCCGAAGTTTAGGAAACTTGATACCTGCGGCTGGATTGAGATAAGTAATTCTTCCCTCAAAATCCATCTCAATAATTGGATTGGGGATAAGTTCAGGGAAGGATGCTAGGCGAGCTAAGGCGGATTCACTAGCGGCTTCAAAGCTGGGATCGATCGCTAAGGTTTGAAAAGGATTGGCAGGATTGGCTTGCTCTGATAGGAAACCAGATAAGTCTTCAACATCACAAGATTCTGAAAATGCTTGTTCTGAGAGGTTAGAAATAGCATAATATTTAGCCTGAGCTTTATTACTGCCAAAGGCAATAACATCTCCGTTCCTGAGATTATGAGAAAAGCATTTATCACCATTCACAAATAAGCCATTAGTACTTCCTTTACCCTTATAGTTGCCATCAATAATTTGGAAGCCGTATTGATCTGTCTCTGGAACAGTTACTCGGAATAAAATTGCATGTTGCATTGATACTGACCGGGAAGCCAAGACAATAGTGTTTGCGGGATGCCGCCCCAGAGAATATGTCGTCTCTCGTAAAGGGACAGTTCGTCGCCCTTCCAGGTCTTGGATGACCAACAAATGGCGTATTTTTTCCCGCTCATTTCCTAGCATGGCTGTTCCTCAATTTCTCATATTTTTATGTCTTAGTCTGAAAAATACTACTCCCAGAAGTTCAGATTTTCAGGCTACACTTCTGGGAAAATTTTCTCAATCAAAGTTGTCACCATCTGCGATCTCATTGGTATGTGGGTGCATACCAGCTTTTCTCTTCAGAATTGACCACAGTGATAAGCTTTGTTCTTTCGTCTATATCATTTAACCTTGTCTTTCTTAGGATACCCAGAATAAAATCAAACACTTAATAGAACACATGCTATATTTGCGGATTTTTATTCTGAGTTGTGGGGAAACCTTTATGGGCTAAAGCACGAAATACGCAACTATATTGCTGTTTCTCTGGGGTTTTCAACCTATCCTTAATAACCGGCTACGGTGTACAGACAAGTCGAATTACCCCCCTTAATCCCCCCTTGGAAAGGGGGGAAAAAGAAATCTAGTTCCCTCCCCTTTGCAAGTTTTCTGAATGTGAGTGCAGTTTTGGAGGAGAGGGGAAAAAGAAATCTAGTTCCCTCCCCTTTACAAGGGGAGGGTTAGGGTGGGGGAAAACGCTGGTAATCAGCTATTTAAGACTTGGTTTCGGTGACTTTTAATCTGCAAGCGCTGTGGGATTCTTGCTTTTAGAACTCTCCGGCTAAGGCTGCAACGCATCTTTCGCAAATTAGCGGATGTTCTGCTGATTCTCCCACATGGGTGGAGTAGTTCCAACAGCGATCGCATTTTTGCCCATCTGCGTTCACTACCCCAATTGTCCAGTCTTCCGTCTGCGCTGTATATTTTAATCCTTGCAACCCTTGAGCAGAATCTAATAATTCCACTTGGGAAGTCAGCAATAAATACCGCAGTTCGTCAATCCCGTTACCTTTAGCAGGGTTAAAGGCTTTGATAGCATCACCTAACTGTTTTTGAGGGATATGAATCAAAGCTTTTGCTTCCAGAGAAGAACCAATGAGTTTTTCTATCCTGGCTTGTTCCAACACCTTATTAACATCGGTGCGGAGTTGTCGTAACGTTTCCCAAAATTCCGCTAAATCTGGATTACGCCATTTTTCCTCAACCTGCACCCAACCGGCTTCAAACACCGATTTGTAAGGTGTTTTGTAAGGGAGATATTGCCAGATATCTTCGGCTGTGTGGGATAGTACTGGTGCGATCGCTCGTGCTAAATTTTCTAAAGCAATCTGCAACACCGTTTGACAACTGCGACGGCGGAAAGCATCTTTTGCACTGATGTACAGCCTATCTTTGGCAACATCTAAATAAAAGTTGGATAAATCCACCACGCAGAAATTCTGCACCGTTTGGAAAAAGCGGAAGAATTGGAAAGTATCAAAGGCTTCGGTAACTTCCTCAAACACCTCGGTGATGCGGTGTAGCATATAACGGTCAAGTTCCGGCAATTCCTCGAAGGGAACTGCATCTTTTTCTGGGTCAAAATCATCCAAGCTACCCAACAAAAACCGCGCCGTATTGCGGATTTTGCCTCTGACATCATTCATCTGCTTGATGATGTTTTTGCCAATGCGGACATCGCCGGAATAGTCAACCGATGATACCCACAATCTCAATATATCTGCACCGTAAGGCGGTTCTACTTTTTGATTTTTCCCGCCTTCAATGATTGTATTGGGGTCAACCACATTTCCTTCTGACTTACTCATCTTCCGCCCTTGTTCGTCCAAAGCGAAGCCGTGAGTTAGTACAGTTTTGTAAGGTGCAATGTCATTTACCGCTACACTGGTGAGCAAGCTTGACTGGAACCAACCGCGATGTTGGTCGGAACCTTCCAAATATATATCAGCAGGGTAGCGTAACTCTGGACGCTGTTGAGCGACAGCTGCCCAAGATGAGCCAGAATCAAACCATACGTCCATTGTGTCTGTACCTCTGCGGTAAGACTTGCCATTATTACGATAAGATTCTGGTAACAACTCTTCAACTGAAAGTTCCCACCAAGCATCAGAACCTTTTTCGGCAATAATTCCTTGAACGTGGTTGATAGTTTCCTCATTCAGCAGTGGTTCTCCCGTGGCTTCGTCGTAGAAAACGGGAATGGGTACACCCCAACTGCGCTGACGAGAGATACACCAATCGGAACGTTCCGCTACCATTGGCGTGATCCGATTTTCACCTTGGGCTGGAATCCATTTTACCGTTGCGATCGCCTTTAGTGCTTCTTCTCTAAATCCTTCCACGGAAGCAAACCATTGTTCAGTCGCGCGGAAAATCGTCGGCTTTTTCGTCCGCCAATCATAAGGATACTTGTGGGGATATGGTTCTTCCTTCAACAAGGAACCAGCCGCACTTAATGCATCAATCACCGCCTGATTCCCATCACCCAGCACATTCAAACCTGCAAATTGTCCCGCTTCTTCGGTAAAATTGCCGTTGTCATCCACTGGTGCAAGGATGGGCAAACCGTAACGCTGACCAACAATGTAATCTTCTTGACCATGACCGGGTGCGGTATGTACTAACCCAGTACCCGACTCAGTTGTGATGTAATCACCGCCGACAACAATCGGACTTTCGCGGTCAAATAGAGGATGACGGTAAGTAGTATGTTCTAAGTCATTCCCTTTGAACGTAGCTTTTACGGTTAACTCAACTCCCAACGTTGAAGATAAACGTTCTACTAAATCAGCAGCAACGATTAGGTATTTGAAATTACACTGCGCCTCTCCCTCTGGATGTGAAACTTCCACCACTGCATAATTCAAATCTGCATTCACCGCTACAGCCAAATTCCCCGGAATTGTCCAAGGTGTAGTTGTCCAAATAGCCACACCCAAATCTGACTGATATTCCGCCAACAGTGGTTTTACAGCTTCCGCCAAACCTGTGATTGCAAAAGCTGCATAGATACTGCGGGAAACGTGACCTTCAGGATATTCCAACTCAGCTTCAGCCAAAGCGGTTTTAGAACTCGGACTCCAGTGAACCGGCTTCAAACCGCGATAGATGTAACCTTTTAAGAACATCTGACCAAACACGCCAATTTGAGCCGCTTCATAAGCCGGCTTCAGAGTTAGATAAGGGTTGTCCCAATCACCCCAAATACCGTAACGTTTAAAATTTTGACGTTGGTCATCTACCGTCGCTAGACCAAATTCTTTCGCTTTTTGCCGGAGTTGTAAAGGCGTTAAGTTTTGCCGTTCTGCTGACTTCATGTTCTGCAAAACTTTTAACTCAATTGGTAAACCGTGACAATCCCAACCAGGGACGTAGCGAACCTTACGGCCTTTTAGCAGTTGGTAGCGATTAATAATATCTTTGAGAATTTTATTTAAGGCATGACCAATATGGAGTGAGCCATTAGCGTAGGGAGGCCCATCGTGCAGTATAAATAATTCGCCGGGGTTATTTTTGGAGAGGCGATCGTAAATTTTATTTTCTTCCCAAAATTTTTGGATTTCAGGCTCACGCTTGATGGCGTTTGCCCGCATATCAAAATTAGTCTTGGGTAGGTTAACAGTATCTTTGTAACTTCCTGGTTCGGTCACAGTCTCATGCCTAGAATTAGGTGTGCAGGTTTTATCAATTATAGAAGATGGCAGGAAAACCAAAATTCGCTTTTTGAGAGCGAGTTTGATAAACCTCTCCCTACCTTGAATTTTCGATAATAAAGTTGCAAAAATAAAGATAGGACTTTTCCACAAGAGCGTAGGGCGTGTTTTCAAAGTCTTAGATCCCCCCAACCCCCCTTAAAAAGGGGGGCAAAGAGTCTCTTAAAGTCCCCCTTTTTAAGGGGGATTTAGGGGGATCTAAATTAAAGGTAGGTTGGGTTGACGTAAGGAAACCCAACTTATATTTAATGCAACAATTTAGTCTTGACACGCTACTATATTTATGCAAGGAGTGGATTATTGCAGCAAAGGAGTTGTGCCGTTACCGTTAATTGACGCATTCGCAATTGCAGCTTGAGTAGGTTGAGTAGCAAGAACCGCTACAAGTGGAGCAACTTTTGAACTAGATTTTTTATTTCTTTTTCCATTAGAGCCGCCAGCCTTGGAATACTCTATACTGTTTCTGCCGTAGACAGTTGCAACTCCACTTAGCATTCGTTCAGACATTTCTGAGAGGGCTTTATCCATCTGGATTATTGTTTTACGCGATTCTTCAAGATTGGATACAAGCGTGTTATGAGCTTCTAGCGTCGAACGGGTAGTGTTGATGAGGTGGTTGTAGGCTTCGATAGTTAATCCATGTCCTAAATCCAGATTTTCATCAACGGATTTAAGCAAGGCGAGACGGAGTTGGGCTTTGTCAACAGCAGCAGAACCACGAGTTCTTAAAGACATGAGATATCCTTTTTTTTAAGAATTACTTTTTCAACATAGTGGAGTATCCTTTTGTCTGAAATGGGTAGTTTTGTGGATTTATTTCATTAAAAGTTCAACGAAATAATTACGAGTTTATCTGTATTTTTACTCATTCTTTATATCGATTTGTTGTTTGAGAATAAGTGCAATCAGCAAATGCGATCGCTAAATCAGCAAATGCGAACTCCGAATCAGCAAATGCGATCGCTATATCAACAAATGCGAACGCCATATCAGCAAATGCGAACGCCATATCAGCAAATGCGATCGCTATATCAGCAAATGCGAACCCCGAATCAACAAATGCGATCGCTAAATCAACAAATGCGATCGCCGAATCAACAAATGCGAACTCCGAATCAGCAAATGCGAACTCCGAATCAGCAAATGCGAACTCCGAATCAGCAAATGCGATCGCCAAAATAACAACGGTGTATACAAAAGTCGAATTACCCCCCTTAATCCCCCCTTGTAAAGGGGGGAAATAAGAAATCCAGTTCCCTCCCCTTTACAAGGGGAGGGTTAGGGTGGGGTTAAAGCTTGGTTAATCAGCTATTTCAGACTTGTGTATACACCGTAGCTCCGACTCAGAGAGGGACGGTTTTGCCTGCATAGTAAAACCAGGGAAAGGTTTCTAGACGATTAGCAAATCAGAAATTTTGCGTAAATTGAGCTTAAGTAACAGAAAGTAGTATACTTTTCTGGGTTCGCCTAAAGCTATCAAAAAGTTTCGTCTAAAAACCAATAATTTTGGGGTTGCTCTAATGCTAAGTCCTGTATTAACAGTCAGTATCTTTCAAAAACAGCCCGACCCTAAAGGATTTTCAGCAGGTCAAGTCATCTTTGAAGAAGGACAGCCTGGTAATGAAATGTACGGCATTCTGGAAGGAGAAGTCGATATAGTAGTCAATGGCAAGGTTGTAGAAACCATTGAAACGGGCGAAGTTTTTGGGGCCGGGGTACTTGTAGGAGTAGCAAAAAGAACTTACACAGCTATTACCAAGGTAGATACCAAACTGGGTTTCCTTGATGAGAAAAAGTTTCTCTTTGCCGTTCAGGAAACACCTATGTTTGCCCTAAAGGTGATGAAAAGTTACTCAGAGCGTCTCAGTCGCTTGCAGCACATGCTCTAAAGCACCTCAAGCAGAAGTTGCAAAACGAATCAAAATCTGCCACTAATTTTCCCTTCTCCCCAGAAGGCCATACATAATATATATGCTCTCTTGGGGAGTCATAAGTCAGTATTCAGATAACTCTAAATTCTGGCTCTTGACTCCTGATTTATCGTTGCAGAATTTACCGGAGGTAGTAATGGCACGTAAACGGTTGATTATTGAAATGGGGATGGGAATAGATCAGCATGGACAAGAACCAACAGTAGCAGCATCTAGGGCGGTACGAAATGCGATCGCTCACAATGCTTTACCTGGTGTTTGGGAAGTTGCTGGCTTAAGTCATCCCAATGAAATGATTATAGAGGTTCAGGTAGCAGTTCCATATCCAGAACAAGTTAGAGAAGAAGAAGTATTAGCTGTATTACCATTTGGTCGGAAAACCCTCATCGTAGAATCTGGGGGGATGGTAGTTCAAGGGCGGGCAATTCCTGAACTCAACGATAAAAATGATGAAATGTTGATTGCGATCGCAGCTGTTACAGTTCTGATCGAAAATGATTAACCCACAAACCCTCAAAACTAGCTTGACAAAATACCAGTACATTGTGCCGGAAGTTTGCTTACTTTAAACAATTTTCTCAAACCCCTTGTGTGGTTAAGTCATGATCAAGTTAGTGGCTCTGCGCTAAAGTAAAAACATTGGGATAAAAATCTCTGGCAGTAAGTTCAACTGAATCACTAATCTTTAGCACTGCGGCGATCATGTCTCAAGAACATAACGAATCACTCCAAATTCAGGAGATCACCAAACTCAAACCGAAACACTTTGCTGATTTAGTCAGATCAGCACAATTGATTTTCGACCCCACAGCCGGAGTTTCGGGAAGACACATCACAGTTGACTGGGAACAATTTGGAATTCCCCGTGATGTAGCAGACAATCTCAAATCACTTGGTCAGCAGTACCAATATGCATCTCCTCACATCCCTGTTGAAGACATTTGGAGCAAATTAACTCCAGAAACTCGTATTTGGTTCGTTGAAAATAAAGATCGGTTGTGGCAGCTTGAAGAAGCTTTCCCAGCCCTTGATGAAGATTAAACGGCTGAACCATTGAAAGGAATACAAATTATCTATAGGGGGACAACGGCAGTTGTCCCCCTATCCTCTCTCTATAGCCATTCTTGTGTAAATTGAGAAGTGGGTCTGTTATGGGACTCCTATTTTATTTTTGAAAAAAATAAGTATAACTTGAAGAGGCTTGTTGCCTATCTACGCCAATAATTTCAGAAATCAAAGCGGATTCTATATGCGATCGCATTAGCTTGAATAGATAAGTTAAATTAATAAAAAAGCTTATATAGATGAATCACAGCCTAAGTGTTGCTCCCAGCCTGGAAGAACACACTCATGAAAATCCTATTGTTACCAAACAACAGCTATTTGCGAAGCAACTAATTGTCCTTGTCTTGGAAATACTTCTGGCATTGCCTCTGGGTTTACTCCTCGCCAAGTTTCAAATTGGCAGGATTGCCTGGATCTTTGGCGGGATTGCAGCTGGTACAGTCGTTCTTCAAGGGTGTCGAGTTTTTTATCAATATTCTCCCCAACCTAACCGCACTGCAAGAAAAGTCGGAATGGCACTTGTAGGCTTAACTGTCGGCGCTTCTAATGCCCACGGTAATCTAGCTAGTGTTGCTTCTGGTATTCCCGTATTTATTTTTCTTACCTTGTTTCTACTGCTGAGTGGCAGCTGTATCGGTTATATTTACTCCCGCGTCACCAAAACCAACCTCATGACAGCAATGCTGGCTACCGTTCCTGGTGGTGTCGGAATTATGGCAGCGATCGCCGCCGATTACAATAAAAATGTTAGCTTGGTTGCCCTAGTTCAGGCGATTCGCGTCACCTCAGTAGTTGTTCTAATTCCCTTCGTCGCTAGGACATCAACTGGCAATTACTATCCACAAACACTCCCAATCAACGCTGCTTGGCTTAATTTCGATCCATTTCAACTAGAATTACTCTTGTTAGTACTGGTAATTACTGGATTAGTAGTTTATCCAGCTATATTATTTAAAATTCCCGCAGGCGATTTCTTTGGTGCATTGTTGATTGGTATCGGGTTTAATCCTTTGCTGCATTGGCTGCCTTTTGTGGGTGATATTAGCTTTAGTCCGCCGCCAATAATAAACTTATTGGGTCAAATGCTCCTGGGAATTACTATTGGTGAATATTGGGGAGACAAACCCAACTTTAGGAAGCGGACTGTGGGCTATGCCTTGATCTCTGTAGCCATGACCCTCATAGCCGGAGCGATCGCTGCTATACTTGCGATGCAATTAACCTCTTGGGACTGGTTAACCTGTCTTTTAGTCACAGCCCCAGGAGGATCAGCAGAAATGATCCTGGTTTCTCTGGCGTTGAATCATAATGTTGAAATTGTCACAACTGGTCATTTAGTGCGACTAATTGCGATTAATAGTTCCCTACCACTTTGGGTATTTTTGTTTCGCCGTCTGGATGAGCAACTTTCTGAACCAGTTTAATTGCAGAAGTATATAAGTAACGATTAACCTGACAAAAGTCAAAAAACTGCTCGTCTGTCATTTGCATTTGCACAACTAAAGGGGATGAAAACGTGATGATTTCCTCTAGGTTTTGCTGTTTATTCGACTGGCTTTTATTTCTTACTTCTCACGCAAGTTATTGTTTTGGTGAGAGCGCATTTCACGATTACGGTCTAATTCCGCAAACATGAGAGCCGAAGATTTTACACCTAATTACTAACCAAAATTTCCTACTAGGACGAAATCATACTAGCGGTGATAGTCGTTTTCGCTACAAATTTCTGGAAAGCGAGTGTATTTTATGGTGGCTAACTTCCAGCTTTAGATTTGTAGGCTAGGAAAATTAAAATAGTAATTTTACTGGGGTTAAAAAATATTTGTGTAAGTTACTATACTGCATGATTGTCGAGTGAATATTGACATCATTTCATTGTCTTAGATGGGGTGGACACCGATGACATCTGAAAGCGTAGGCGAAGCCCGCCGTAGGCATCGCCAAAAAGAACTTGAACACCGGGAACGTTTACTACGAGAACGAGAAGTTGAATTGCGACTCCGAGAAATGGAAACTAACCTCCATACTACCGATGCAGCTTTTCATCAAACTGTGAAGCATCAGCCAGAAAATTCCCAGAAACCTTGGATGCAAAAAGTGATTCTGGGTGGAAAGCTGTTTGCTCTTGGTGTAGTAACACTAGTTGCAGTCAGAATAGCCGCAGTATTAGCTGGGTTTATTATTGTTGCTGCACTGGGGTGGATGTCTTACAAATTATTTTTGGAATCTAAAAAAACTAATTCTTAATAGAGGTGTAAATATGATGAGTGAGCAGGTAGCAACTGACAGATTTATCCAAGATTTAGAGCGTGTTGCTCAAGTGCGCTCTGAGATTTCTGTATGTTTGAGTAAACTGGCTGAAACAATTAGTAAAGCTGAGTTAGTTGGTGATTCTTCATCAGGAAAACTCAGTTTAGAGCGAGATGTTGAAGATATTACAGTAGCTAGTAAAAACCTCCGCCAAGGTGTATTTCGCCTTTTGGTTTTAGGCGATATGAAACGGGGAAAAAGCACGTTTCTTAATGCCTTAATTGGTGAAAATTTATTACCGAGTGATGTTAATCCTTGTACCGCAGTATTAACAGTTTTACGCTATGGGCCAGAAAAGAAAGTCACCATTCATTTTAATGATGGTAAAAGTCCACAACAACTAGATTTTCAGAACTTTAAATATAAATATACCATTGATCCGGCTGAAGCTAAAAAACTAGAGCAGGAGAAAAAACAAGCATTTCCCGATGTAGATTACGCAGTAGTTGAGTATCCATTAACGCTACTAGAAAAGGGAATTGAAATTGTCGATAGCCCAGGATTGAATGATACAGAAGCGCGAAATGAATTATCTTTGGGTTATGTAAATAATTGCCATGCGATTTTGTTTGTGATGAGAGCTTCTCAACCTTGTACCTTGGGTGAGCGTCGCTACCTAGAAAATTATATTAAAGGTCGAGGATTGACGGTTTTCTTCTTAGTTAATGCTTGGGATCAGGTGCGGGAATCATTGATTGATCCTGATGATGTCGAAGAATTAAAAGCATCTGAGAATAGATTAAGGCAAGTATTTAATGCGAATTTAGCAGAATATTGTACTGTAGAAGGTCAGAATATTTATGACGAACGCGTGTTTGAGCTTTCGTCAATTCAAGCACTCAGGCGGCGGTTGAAAAATCCCCAAGCTGATTTAGAGGGGACTGGCTTTCCGAAGTTTATGGAAGCGCTTAATACTTTTCTTACCAGAGAACGTGCGATCGCAGAACTCCGTCAAGTCAGAACCTTAGCAAGACTTGCCTGCAATCATACCCGCGAAGCAGTTGCTAGACGAATACCATTACTTGATCAAGATGTCAATGAATTGAAAAAACGGATTGATTCAGTAGAACCAGAGTTTAACAAACTCACAGGTATTCGGGATGAATTCAAAAAAGAAATTATCAATACAAGAGATACTCAGTCAAGAACAATTTCTGAGTCTTTTCGTAGCTACGTTTTAAACTTAGGTAACACCTTTGAAACCGATTTCTTACGCTATCAGCCGGAATTAAATCTGTTTGATTTTCTCAGTAGTGGTAAACGAGAAGCATTTAATACCGCACTACAAAAAGCCTTTGAGCAATATATAACTGACAAATCTGCTGCTTGGACATTAACTGCTGAAAAAGATATCAATGCAGCTTTTAAAGAACTTTCTCGCAAAGCAGCACAATATGGTGCTTCCTACAGTCAAATCACAGACGAAATAACAGAAAAGCTCACCGGACAAAACGTCAAAGTAAATACCACTACTACTGCTGAAGAAGATAACTCTCCCGGCTGGGCAAAATGGGCAATGGGATTGTTATCACTGTCTAAGGGAAATCTTGCTGGTTTCGCAATGGCGGGGGCTGGATTTGATTGGAAAAATATCTTGTTAAACTACTTCACTGTAATTGGTATTGGCGGGATAATTACAGCAGTGACAGGGGTTTTGCTTGGCCCTATCGGGTTTGCACTACTAGGTTTAGGAGTAGGATTTTTGCAAGCAGATCAAGCGCGAAAAGAGTTAGTTAAAACAGCAAAAAAAGAGTTAGTTAAACACCTACCACAAGTCGCACATGAACAATCTCAGGTTGTATACAATGCTGTGAAAGAGTGTTTTGACTCTTATGAAAGAGAAGTGGGTAAGCGGATTAACGATGATATTATATCTCGCAAATCTGAATTAGATAATCTAGTCAAGCAGAAAGAAACTCGTGAAATAAATCGTGAGAGTGAGTTCAAACGTTTAAAAGATTTACAGGAAGATGTAATAGCTCAGTTGCAAAAAATCGAGGCAGCATATAGCAACTTATTAGCTTACTATAGCTAATATATTTCATTACTCTCGCTCTCGTTCCCAGCTTCTAGCTGGGAATGCCTACTGGGAGGCTCCGCCTCCAATAACTATAAAAATATGAGGCGGAGCCTCAACGAATTGCATTCCCAGCTAGAAGCTGGGAACGAGGAATAGGGGAACTATGCAACAACAGTATGAAGGTTATAAGGATTTAGCAGATTCTCTCAAATCTGCATCTGCGTTGCTGAATTTAGAACGCAAATCGCAACTACATCAAGATATAATTACCATCTGCAATCATCTGGTTAATCCTAGCTTTCGGATTGCAGTATTTGGGCCTTTTAATCATGGCAAGTCTACCCTATTGAATGCCATGTTGGGAAATCGCACCTTACCAATTGATTTAATTCCCACTACAGGCGCATCGATTACTGTGAAGTATGGCTCTGATGTGCGGACTCGCATCATGTTGGTAGATGGTACAGAAATCTATCGCACTGGCACAGAAATTTTACAGCAATTTGCAATTTTGGATGGCAATAGGCAGATGCGAAAAGATGTAGCATCTGTAGAAGTTTTCTGTCCACATCCATTTTTGGAAACAGGAGTAGAATTTCTCGATTTACCGGGAACAAATGATCGAGATGAACAAGATAATTTAGTCAGAGAAAAACTTTTAAGCGCAGATTTAGTTATCCAATTATTAGATGCACGTAAATTAATGACTTTGGGTGAGCGGGAAAACTTACGAGATTGGCTATTAGATCGCGGTATTAAAACAGTTATATTTGTTGCTAATTTTCTTAACTTACTCGAACCCGACGACCAAAAACAAGTCCAAAATCGTCTGCTGTTTGTTGCAGAAAGTTTTCGAGCCGAATTACCTCCAGGTTTTAGTAATTTATATCGCGTTGATGCTTTACCTGCTTTAAGAGCCAGATTAAAAGGCGATGTTGCTGCTGCCAATAGTAGCGGGCTAGCAGCATTTGAAACAGCTTTGCAAAATATTGTCGGGATTTTGCAACCAAATCGTGGTAGTGTGCGTTTGCCAAGAGTGGAAGCGATCGCTTCTCAAATCCAACTCTCATTAAAAACTAAAATTGACCCGATTGCTATTGAAATAAAATCCTTTGATGATAAACAAAATAGCAAAATTGAAATTAAACAAAAGGCAGCTAACTTAATTTATAAAGGTTTTACTACTAGCGTAGGAGAGTTACGCAATTGGCTAGCATTACCCAAGCTCCTGACAAAATATCAAGCTGATGCGGCAGTTGCATTGGCAGAAAATAACTTTAAAGTTTGGCAAACAAATACTCTTAAAAAAGACCTAACCCAATTGCAATTGGCTGCGGTGAAATGGCTTTATCAAGCTTACGATTTTTTTCAAGAAGAACGACCGCAAGATTTAATAATTCCTTTTCCTAGCGAACCACAAGTAATACTACCCCCAAAGCCAAGTAATAGTGATGATTTGAGTGAACCTGGTTCCATCGCGGTTGGTGGTGGTATTGGTTGGTTGTTAGGCGGCCCGGTGGGTGCTGCTGTCGTCGGGAGTATTTCTTATTTGTTAAACAAGAATATCCAAAAACAAGACGAACAATTAGCAAAGGAATCTTATCATCAGGACGTTGCTAAACTTTGTATAACTGCAATTGAAGATTATTTATCCAACTTCAGCAGTCAAGGGTTATCAATTTTGACTGAATATGAACAGAAAGCCGATAAAGTAATTTGCTTTGAAGTCAGTCAAGAACCACTAGAATTTACTAATAAACGGGAAAAATTGCAACAGTTACAAAACGGTTTTAATCATTTATTACGAGAGTTAGAAAAAGTCAAGATCCTCTCAAATCACCAACCTTATAAAGAAATACCTAAATACAGCAACACCAAGAGAAAATATTCGCCACAGCCAAAGAGAGTTCAAATTTCCCCTGAAAAAGATCCTGATGTTAAGCGACAACAGGAAAATACTCCTAAAAATAATGCGACAAGGGTAGAATCTGTTTCCCCACCACCACCGCCAAAAGCTCCTCCCTCTCCACGGAAAGAAGAGGTGGAGGCGAAATTTCGTGATTGGGAACTCAATGAAGAAATAGCGCGAATGAAAGCAGAGATGCGAGCGCCTGGTTTTAAAACTGGTAAACAGCAAAATACAACTCAAAGCAACGAAGCACCCAACCAACCTAAAACACAGACACAAAAAGATAAAATTACTCGCGCCTACAGTATTTTAGGATTGCAAACAAATGCATCTCTGGCTGAGGTAAAACAGGCTTATCGAACTTTAGTAAAAAAATGGCATCCAGATTTGTTTGTGAATCAGCCGCAACTGCAAAAACAAGCACAAGAGAAAATGCACTTAGTTAATGAAGCGTACACAATTTTGAGTGATAAATAAACAACCAGATCCCCGACGCCTCAAAAAGTCGGGGATTTTTAGATTCATCCTAATTTCATTTCTGGCTGTCAATATAGAATTAGGAAACTGTTAGGTGAGACTTATGCAACTGCTATCTTTGAGGAATGGCTTTTTGGCGTTAACCTTGACTGCGATCGCTTCAGGCGGTGGGTTAATCACAGGCTGCGCCAGTACTGCTTCCCAGAACCAAGGCCAAGCGCCAGAAGCAACCACCAGCAATGCTAATGACAAGCAGATGATGAACCACGGTGGTGGCATGAATCACAGCATGGGAATGGATTTAGGCCCAGCCGATGCTAACTTTGATTTACGGTTTATCGACGCTATGATACCGCATCATCAAGGGGCTGTGGAAATGGCTAAAGAAGCGCAGCAGAAATCAAAACGCCCTGAAATTAAAAAACTAGCAGACGATATCATCAAATCGCAAAACCAAGAAATCACTCAGATGAAGCAGTGGCGACAAGCTTGGTATCCCAGCGCCGGAGATAAACCAATGGCTTATAGCAGTCAAATGGGTCACATGATGGAGATGTCATCCGACCAAATGCAAGCTATGATGATGAGCCAAGACTTAGGTGCAGCTGATGCTGAATTTGATCTGCGCTTTATCAATGCGATGATTCCTCACCATGAAGGCGCTGTAACAATGGCAAAAGATGTCTTGAGTAAATCTAAGCGCCCTGAAGTCAAGCAATTAGCCCAAGAAATTATCAACGCACAAAATACAGAAATTAAGCAAATGCAGCAGTGGCGAAAAACTTGGTATAACAAGTGATCGCATTGCCAAAAATCTTTGTTTGCGACTCAACTAACCATTTTGGTAGGTTCTGGTGCATCATAGTGTTTGCTTGCTGGGAACTGCGATTATCTACGACTTTTCCAGTATCCAGGTTCTCGACTACAATGCATCACTGCTAGGACAAGAATATAGTCTTGCTCAATCGTGTAAAGAATTCCATACGGAAACTTGCGTGTCATGCATCGTCGAACATCTTCATCAATCTCAACGTAGCGAGTAGGGGATTCTCTAATCCGATAAATTGTATCCTCAATTGTATTGATAAATGCCTGCGCTACCTCAGTACGCTGTTCTGCGTAATATTGAACGGCATTAGCATATTCTGTGAGAGCTTCAGGATGAAATACATACCTCATTGCTGAAGTAACTGCCTCACCTGAGCCAAAGCTTCTTCTCCAGGAATTGATTGTACAGAACCGTCCCGAATTTCATCTCGTCGTTTCTTTGCTTCAGTAGTCCAAGCTGTTTGAATGGTTGGATCGGTTCCAAATTCTAGGCTTTCGACTAACTTCTCTGCCAACAGTGCCCTAGACACGTCAGGAAGAGATAATAGCTCTTCTGTCAGTTCCTCAATTGATCTCATAACTCCTCGAAAAGTTGACAAACTTTACTACATAGTTTATCAAAAATCCAAACTCAACGAGTGTAACAACTAATAAACTCTCGAAACACCCATCTCCAGATTCTATATTTCTCTTTGTAATATCCACCGACCTTTGCCCACAGAGGATTTTTCTAGGATTGCATAAAAAACTTTATTAAATTTTGAAAATATACCAATAATTATCCGTTTATTTACTTAATTCGTTCTAAATATATAGAAACTTTCTCCATAACATCTCTTTTTGGGCAAAATATAAACTTTTTCCGTATACAGACCCCGTTTAAGGAAACAAGATACAAAATTTACGTGTAATTCACCCTGATATTTAGAACTTTTGCGAATATCATTCACTAGCGCTACTCGACTCTATCGATAGCTGTACAGACACGCTCCTAACTCCTTCTTTGCTTATGCTATACAAACCTCCTCAACAAAAGCTGTTGAGATGGATTGCATTGTTCCTAGTTGGAACATTTCTGCAATTGTTGTTTTACATCCCGACACCAGTCTTATCCCAAAATTCCAATAGCTGTAGCAATATTACACTCCCACTCACATCTGAAGAACAAACTTATGCTCGTTCGGCTTGGCAGTATTTTGTCAAAAATTATCAGCCAGCAACAGGATTTACTAATTCTACTGGGGGTTATCCTTCCGGTACACTCTGGGATATGGGTAACTACTTGATGGCGTTGAATGCTGCACGCTGGTTGAATCTTACTGACCAAGCAGACTTTGATTCCCGCCTCAATAAGTTTTTGACGACCCTTAGCGGCTTGAAGTTGTTTGAGGATGCCTTGCCAAATAAAGTCTATAATGCAGCCACCGCACAGATGGTTGATTATGGTAATAATCCACTGGAGCGCGGTCTTGGTTGGTCTGCTTTGGATATCGGGCGAATACTGGCTGCCTTTGATGTTATTCGCACCTGTCATCCTCAATATAATGATTGGCTCAAAGGAATTGTAGCAAAGTGGCAAGTGGCGCGATCGCTCAAAGATGGACAACTTTTTGGCGCTACTGTTCTCTCAGACAACAAAACGTTACTGGTGCAAGAAGGACGACTCGGCTACGAAGAATACGCCGCTAGGGGTTATCAACTCTGGGGTTTCTCTGCACCCAAGGCTATTGCTTTAGAACCCTTTAAGTTAGTCGAAATTAATGGTGTGCAAATTCCCGTTGATACCCGTGACTTTCAAAGCACTAACGCTAATAATTATGTTGTGAGTGAGTCTTATATCCTTGATGGGATTGAATTTGGCTTCCAAGGTGAATTAGCTGATTTTGCTGCCAGGGTTTTAGATGTCCAAAAACGGCGTTTTGATACCACAGGTCAGTTAACTGCGGTTACAGAAGATAATATCGACCAACCACCTTATTTTCTCTACAACACCGTCTATGCAAATGGTGTAAATTGGGCAACTATTACCGATGCCAATCAGCCTTACCCACAGTTTCGCAGCATCAGTACAAAAGCTGCTTTTGGTTGGCACTATCTGTTTCCAGATAATGCATACAGCCAAAAACTTTTTGATGCAGTCAAGGATCTCCGCAGTCCTGATGATGGTGGTTACTATGCTGGTATCTATGAAGAATCAAAACAACCCAACAAGGCTTTGACAGGTAATACTAATGGGTTAATTTTGGAGATTTTATACTACAAATCTAAGGGAAATCACCCTTTAATTGCTTCCAATTCTGCAAGTGTCTCTACTGGCAAGCCCAGTGAAAATGCTTCTGCTGCAAAACCCTCAAATCAACCGAATTCTACTGTTACAACCCCGATCGCAACCCCTGCGGATACTTCTAAACCTACAGAAGTGGCCGTTGCACCTATCCCACCAGTGGATAGTCCCCAATCGTCATCTAACCTAAAACTAGATCGACCACTGACGGTTATTGAACGGCGTTATGCGGAAGCGGCTTGGCGATACTTTCAAGCAAATTATCACTCCAAGAGTGGGCTGATAGACGATCGCAGTGATTTCAAAGGCGCAACTTTTTGGGGATTAGGAGATTATCTCGCAGCCCTCCATGCAGTGCGATCGCTCGATATAATTACCCCTAAAGAATTTGATCAGCGCACCCGACATCTTTTAGCAGCTTTGACAAAGTTACCGTTATTTGCCGGAGAATTGCCGAGTCGGGGTTATGATACGCGATCGCTGCAACCAGTAGATTATGGTGGAAATCCAGCCCCAGAAGGAAACGGTTGGTCAGCTTTAGATTTAGGCAGAATGCTGGCAGCCCTTTACAACTTAAAAAGCTGTCATCCAGAATATACGGCTGCTGTAGATAAAATTGTCCTGGATTGGTCATACTTGCGTGTGGTGCGCGAAGGTATTCTTTCCAGTGCCACTGTTACCAAAGCGCAAGATGGGCGATATCTTACCCGCGTCAACCCTGAAACCCGCTTGGGTTATGAGGAATATGCCGCTCGTGCTTTTCAACTATGGGGATTTAATGTTGATGGTTCTGCTGTTGGAGGTGAATATCAAACTGCCTCAGTGGAGGGATTGAAAGTCCCAATTCAACGCCATCGCACAGATACTAACTCCAAAGTTAACCAATACACAGTTAGCAATCCTTTTGTACTCTATGCACTGGAGTTTGGATTAGATCCACAAATGCGATCGCTCTTTGAGCCAATTTTCCAGGCGCAAGCTGAACGTTACCGTCGCACCGGCACCCTCACAGCCTCAGCTACCACCTTGATTGATCGTAAACCTTACACTGTTCACAGCACAATTACTGGACAGGGAGAGTCTTGGGTGGCTTTAGGAGACGATAG
The DNA here is from genome assembly GCF_054786515.1 of Nostoc sp. UIC 10890. Classification (NCBI taxonomy): domain Bacteria; kingdom Bacillati; phylum Cyanobacteriota; class Cyanophyceae; order Nostocales; family Nostocaceae; genus Nostoc; species Nostoc sp. UIC 10890. The sequence continues at coordinate 5,627,410 of NZ_JBSGKF010000001.1, read as the reverse complement.
TCAACCAGTACCAAAAGGGCGATTGGTAAGTACAGCAGTCGCTTTTGCTTATCATGCCCTGCTTCCAGAAAACAAGTACAGTCAACAATTACTCCAAGGAACGACTGACTTATACAATCCATTAGCTGGATTTTATGAGGGCTTCTACGAAACCACAGGTAAAACAGCAGTTGGTTTCACCAGCAGCACCAACAGTATGATTTTGCAATCCTTGCTATACAAACTGATGAATCGGCAACCCCTGATTCGTCCGACGAACACCATGAAATCTCCTTGGTGGCAGGCTGTTGCTCAAGGAGATTCTGGGCGGGGTCTACCCAATACTGCCAAACAAAGAACCAGGTTAATTTCTGATATTTCTGGAAGTTACTGGGTTTCAGGTAGCTAAGGGACTTCCAAAAAAAATACTCAACTACTTCTTGTGGGGTGGGCGACACGAGCGCCCGTAGGCAAAGGCGGGCGAGATAGCATTGGTGTCAACTTAAGCTAAAACCTCGTTTCCAGCCAGAGGCTGGAAATGCTCCTCCTAGCGGCTCTGCCGCCAATGAAAAGTGCTGAGTGCTGAGTTGGTAAAAGAGGCGGAGCCTCTAGGACGGCATTCCCAGTCTGAGACTGGGAACGAGGTAAAAACCTTTTTTCTTTCCCCTTTAACCGAACTGTATTTTCCCCACATCTTCACCCTACTCAGTAATGTCGAGTAATAGGCTGTTAGTAATGAATTCAACTAGGGAATACTTATTTTGAGGGTATCCAGATAATTTAAATGGAGATGACAGAGATAACAAATGTGATTTTGCAATCGGTAATTGTGATAGATGCAAGAGTCACAAACCTATCCAGTAACTCTTTATCTTGTCTACGAGAGGCTGCATTAACACAATCCAAAATCTAAAATCTAAAATCTAAAATTATAGTAAGATGACTTCAGTTTCTATTAATGAAAACTCCGCAAATTTTTCCGGCAACAGTCGCTCGTCACTCAAAAAAAGAACCCTATTATTTCGATATCTAGCAGAAATAAATTTAATTTTTGGTATCTGGTATTTGCAATGGCGCATCACCCATTCCATCAATTTTGATGCGCTCTGGATTTCGATTCCTTTGCTAATCGCAGAAATTTATAGCTATTTCGGTGGCGTGATGTTTGTGATTGGATTGTGGCGTCCCTTAGTTCGACAGATTAAGTCTCTCGACCAAATGATCCCACCTATACCCAAATCCACCTGGCCAACAGTAGATGTGTTTATAACGTGCTACAACGAGCCACCGGAAATTGTAGAAGAAACTGCCAAAGCTGCTCTGGCAATGGATTATCCACCAATAAAGTTACGCGTTTATGTGTTGGATGATGGTAATTCACCTGCGATGCGAGCGATGACAGAAAGATTGTGTATTGAGGATTTGCAGTCGCCACAACTACAGCTAGAAGCGGAACGGATTGATGCAGAACACTGTTGTTTGTTGGAGCGTCTGAAGCAACTGGAAAATCTGACATCTAAGACTCAAGCCGCTGAACAATGGCTGCAAGCATCATCAGAATCAGTGGTTGACGAGTCTGCTGCTGGATTTGTGCAAAGTTTGCGATCGCTTATACTTTGGCTACCTCCAGAACATCATACTATTCGCGATCGCCTAATTACCGAACGCAAAGCCTTAGAAGAAGCGATTCGCAAGAAAGAACTAGAACTAGTTGAACTCGCTCGTTTTCACTATATTGCTCGTCCCAAACCAGCTGGTGTACCCCACCACGCTAAAGCGGGTAATCTCAATTACGCGATTTTTTCTGGAGAAACTTCAGGACAGTTTATTCTTACCCTAGATGCTGACCATATTCCCAAAGCCCAATTTATTAAGCGAGTTCTGCCTTATTTTTACACCTATAATCTTTTCACAGGAGAATACGACCAGAATCAAATTGCTTTTGTTCAGACTCGCCAGGATTTTTACAATATTCCTCCGGGCGATCCCTTTGGGCATCGAGCAAATTTATTTTATGGGCCACTTCAACAAGGCAAAGATGGCATGAATGCCGCTTTTTATACAGGCACAAATGCGATTCTGAGGCGGGAAGCATTGATTAGTGTTGGACTACAACATTTTGCTGATGAGTTTGCCAAAGATGAAAAACGTTTAGATGAATTTCAATTAATTGGTGGTGTATCTAGTAACAGTATTACAGAAGATATGAATACCGCTATGCGTCTGCATGGTGCTGGATGGAAATCTATTTATCACAATGAACTTTTGGCAGAAGGTTTAGCACCAGATGACCTGAGTTCTACTTTGAAACAGCGGCTACGCTGGGCACAAGGAACTATTCAAGTACTACTGAGAGAAAATCCGCTCACCAAATCAGGGCTAACGTTTTGGCAAAGATTGCACTATTTCAAGACGATGTATAGCTATTTTTCTGGTTTTGCAACTCTGGTTTTTATTTCTTGCCCAATTATCTATTTTTTTACAGAGATTATTCCAGTTAAAACCTACGGCCCTGACTTTGCTCTACACTTTTTTCCAGCTTTTATTATCAACAGGCTGACTTTTATCGCAGCTACCTGGGGCATTCCAGCTAGAGAAGTTTGGCGATCGGAACAATACGCGATCGCTTTATTTCCCTTATTAATCCAAGCCGTATGGAGTGTGTTCACAGGACAAAAACTCAATTTCCAAGTAACACCCAAGCAACGGCAATCTGGGATTTATCTCCGGCTAGTTTGGCCACAGGTGGTTATCTTTGTACTGACCATCTTGGGAATATTATGGAGTCTTTACCAATTAGCGATCGGTCATCTGAATTATCCTGGGGTTCACTTCCTCAATGGTGCATGGGCTATCTATAACTTATTGCTTTTATCAGCCATCATCCGCGCCTCTGTTTGGCAACCTCCAAAAGAGGTCTAAGAGGTTGTTTGAAAAGTCCAAATTATTACTCGCCTCTGCGACTAGATGTCGCTACTACACATACAAAACCCGCCTACGCGGGTTATCAAACTAGATTTTCTGCTAGTCCACGCAGGTGGACTTAGCCTGTGTAGTAGCGAATTATATTCGCCCAAAACTTATCGCCGATATTCGTCGCCGCAATCGCCTATTAGCTGGTACAAATCGCGTGATTGGCGAGATACTGCATTGATGCGATCGCGATCGTCTGTATCTAAACTAAAACTAAATACTTTGGCGTTATCTTCTATATGTTCAGAGACACCAAGTCTTGCACCAACTATCACACCGCCCACCGTTGGTTGATCTAAAATATAACGCACTGCCACGTTGGAAATGCTTACACCATGTTTATTAGCAATTTCTTTGAGGATAGCTAGCAATTCTTGAAATAATTGCCAACCACCCCAAGCATCGATCATATTTTTATATTTTTTCAGACTAGCAGTGGAGAGATCAAATCCTCGCGGTTCCGGTTTCCCCAAATAGTTTTCTGATAACAAACCGCCACACACTGTACCGTAAGTAAAAAGCTTTATGTCATGCTGTTGACAAAACTCCACCATATTAACTTCAGGACGGCGATCAACTAGGGAAAATTGCACTTGGTTAGAAACAATTTTAATACCTGCTTCAGTAATAATCTTCAAGTTTTCCGTATCAAAATTAGTTAAACCTAGATGCTTTATTTTACCTTCAGTCTGAAGTTCCGCCATATATTTGAGAGCATCCAGATAATTTTTATCCTGATATTCCCACCAGTGAAATTGCATCAAATCTAACGATTCCACATTCATCCTTCTCAGGGAAATATCAATATTTTCCTCAACCAGTTTTTTCGTCATTTTGCCTGGACGAGGTACCCATTTCGTAAAGGCTTGCACCTGAGATAAAGCATCTTTACCACGAGTATCAATTAGTTGGCAGCGAAACTCACCAATAAAGTCTTCTGCTGGGCCATAATGGTCTGCTAAATCCCAAGTGATAAAGCCTGCATCTAAGTATTTGAACATAGTCTCAATAGCGGCATTGGGATTGATCCGTCCGTGTGCGCCAGAGACTTGCCACATCCCATTTAATATGCGGCAGATGTTCAAATCAGGAGTAAATTGGAGACGGCTAGCTGCGGGTAAGTTCATTTTCAATTTATGAGTGAAAAGTAGGAATGGCAAGACTTAAGAATTACTAATAGATAAATCATAACTGATAATTCATAATTCCTAACTTCTAACGTACAGACCCGATTAATCGGGTCTGTAGTTTTTAACGCCAGCCTTTTTCAGCTTGTTCGAGAACATAAGCAGCAACGTCTTGAATTTGCTGTTCAGTGAGACGCTCTTTGTAAGCTGACATATTATTTTTACCATTGGTTACTATGGATGTAACAGCCTCAATTGAATCCATACCATACTTTTTCAGGGCTTGCTTTTTGAGATTTTTCCCTCGCCGAATTATGTTGCTACCGTTAATATGACAACCAGCACAATGAACACTAAATATTTGTTCACCGTTAACTGTATCTGCTGCACTAGCAGGCAAAGTAAAAGTACTGATTAATAACAAAATTGTTACTAATACTAATCTGAGTAACTTTTTCAATTAATTTCTCCCGATTTTGACATACTGGTTGCAAGTATTAAGTGTAAGAACCAATACTAGAGGGATTCAAAATCTGTTGTAAATCCAGCAAAATTTGCACAATCTTCTTGAAAGGCTTCTGCATCGCTAACATCCTCAATTTTATAGGACATGATCCGCGTACCATCTGGCATTTTTTTGGAACCAATTAATTCACCTTGATATTTCTCTGCGATCGCTTTAAATTCAACACCATAAATCTTCCAGGCATCGCCCGAACAAGTAATATTTACTTGCCACATATTTTACTCTCAATTACTACCACTAAATATTCATCATCTCACAAATGGGCAACATCTTACACATCACCTCTTTGGGATTGCAATTTTCTATCTAAAGGCAGTGCCAAGCCTGATCGGGCTACGCCATAATGTGGATGTAGGAACACTTCTAGAAACTTTTATCCCAATTAGTTAAACTCCAAGAGTTGAAAATGCCTAACAATATCAAACAACAAATTCAAGCAGACCTGCAACAAGCTAAAGAAACTGGACAATTAAGAACTGAGCGAATTCGAGAAATTGTCAAATCCGCAGTTTCTCAAGTATCGTCTGAGTTTAAACAAGGTTCTAGTGAAGTTCGTAGCATTGTTAAAGATGCAGTCTCTGCTGTCATTGAAAACTTCCAAGAAAAAGGTAGCGAACTCAAAGATGAAGTAACAGCTTCCATTGAAGGAGCGCTGGAAGGGATTAATAGCAAAAGGCACGAAAGCATTGCTCAAACTCAAACAGATATCAAGCGGCTACAGGCTCAACTGGATGGTGAAGAAGAACAACTCCAGCAAGAGGTTGATGTAATTTTGGCAGAGATTGAAGAGACGGGTAGGGAAAAACCAGCTAGTACCAAAACTGCAATTGATTCTGCTGTCAATGCCATTAAAGATAGTGAAGAAGTCGGATTGTTAAAGAAACGTTACGCGCAACTGCAAGCGCAGCTAGCCATTGTCCGAGCTAATATGGCTGCACGCTATGGCGGACGTAATATGGAGGTTCAAGATTATCTAGACGAGGCTAAACACTGGTATGATAAAGCTCGTCCCCAAGCTGAGTCTGTAGCTGTACAGGTAGGACAGAAGCGATCGCAGCTAGAAGATAAACTGGGTGAAGCTGGTACATCTCTAGCAAGAAAAGAGCGCCAAATCAAACAGACTTTAAGAGAGTTACTCCTAACTGCCGCTGACTTATTCAAAGATAAGGAACCTGTTGATAAAGAGCGGGAGACTATTCATAAATAGACTAGATTCCTTTTTGACGAAAATCATGTTTTTGTAGGGGTGTAGGCAATGTCTGCACCCCTACAAATGTATTTATAATATAACTGACTCAATGCCGAAAATCTGGATTACCTTGTTTTTTGCAGGGTTTACTCATAAATAGTATCAACACCACTGGGTTTTGGCTTAAGTTCAATAGCCGTAAATTAAATTCTCCAACTGTCGGGTTAAAAATCGAGCAAATGTCTTATGGATTGGCTAATCTCAATTGATATATTTCACCTTGGGGATTGGATTCTTGCCCAAAGTCCAACTCCTACACCATTACCAACACCTGCCAAAAATGTTAATGATATTGAATTACTCAAAAGCCAGTTGGAATTTCTCAAGGCAACAAATGGTCAATTGAGTGAAAGTTTTAACAAATTTGTGGGTGCGATGCAATTTACTTTAGTAGTATTTGCATTTTTAGGTGGATTTTTAGCCTATGTATTTGGCAAAAACTTAGACGATGCTAAAAAAATTGCTAGCCAGGTAATTCGTCAGGAAATTGATAATAAAGTTGCTGATTTAATAAAATCAGAAGTCGCAACAGTTACGCGAACTTTGCAACGTGAAAGGGTGATAGCTTCGACAGTTGTAGATTATTACTTGCCTAGCAATGATCTAGAGACTAATGATTGTAAGCTGTTGCAAAAACGAGGCTTTCAAAAAGTTAGGTTTTGGAATCAGAGAAGACAACCTAAAAATCCAATAGGTGATGTTTTTATACTGGATTTAATAAATTCTAATCTGCTTTCAGGACAAGAATTCGCTGGGCTTTCTGATACTGATGCAACTAACAAACGGGAAGAAAAAGTTAAAGAGCAAGTGGATTTAGTACTGAATTGGCTGGAAAAATCAACCGTTCTCGTAATTTATGTTAAGGGAAGGTATAGAGAAATTGATAATTTAGCAACGCGAGTTGATTACTATTACGTTTCAGCAAATGCACCTGTGAGTTTAATGGGAATTGTTACAGATTCTGCTTACGTTGCTCATGGTGAAAAGAATTAGGTTTGACTCTATTATTACTAATTTTCACACTTTAAAGGGGTTTGAACTTAGAGGATGTTTGAAAAATCCTCTTGTCAGTATCAAAAATTTTATATCCCCCTAAATCCCCCGATAAATTGGGGGACTTTGATTCCGGTTCCCCCCTTTTTTTATTTACTCGCTTGCCGAGGCACTCAGCACTGAGTGGGTAAATAATACTCAATTTATTCATGTTGACTTCAATGATGGGAAACGAGTTCTAGTTTGGCAGCATGGTAATAAAGCAATACAGTTCAGATAAGACCAAAACACTTGTCTTGACGGCGATTTATCGCGTCTCGAAAACCCACAATTTTGTACAATTAGCCCCTTAACCCAAGCGTATTGGGCTATAGGACTCATATTTGATTTTTGAACAAAATTCAGTACATATTTATTCCCTCTTCCCAGTCCCTTACCTCTACAAGTGATTCTCCAAATCAAAGACGCTCGTTCGCGTAGCGTGTCGTAGACAAGACTCGCTACCGCTTCGCTATCGGATTGCTATATATGTAGAGATATTGCATACCAAGCCTTTGCTTGAGTTACTCGCCTAAACCCTTCTAGAATGAAAACTATTGTAGGGAATTTTATTAATAAACTTGTTTTTATTGTGGGAGGTATGATGAGCCGTCCAATAATTCTTGGTATTGTCGGCGACAGCGCGGCTGGGAAAACAACACTAACGCGAGGAATCGCTCAGGTACTCGGCCCAGAAAATGTTACGCTCATTTGTACAGATGATTATCACCGTTACGATCGCCAACAACGTGCAGAAATTGGCATCACTGCCCTCCACCCGGACTGCAATCACTTAGATATTATGCAGCAACATCTGTCGTTGCTACGCACGGGACAACCAATTCTGAAGCCAGTTTATAGCCATAAAACCGGCACATTTGAGCCACCGCAGTATATCAAGCCGAATAAATTCGTGATTATTGAGGGATTACTCGGTTATTCGACTCGTGCGGCTCGTGACTCTTACGATGTGAAAGTTTACCTTGCACCCCCAGAAGAACTACGCGCTAAGTGGAAAGTTAAGCGAGACACCCAAAAGCGCGGCTACACGGCTGAACAGGTATTAGCGGAACTAGAAAAGCGTGAACCAGACTCATCACAATTTATCCGTCCGCAGCGGCAATGGTCTGATATAGTCATTAGTTTTTATCCACCCACCGGAGAAGATGATGAAACCAATGGCCATTTAAATGTCCGTCTGGTACTTCGCCCGACAATTCCCCACCCAGATTTTACTGAGATTGTCAACTCTGGCTATGGTAATTCTGACTCAGCAATCCGTTTGGGGCTAGACAGGGATATGAGTAAGCCTGTGGATGTCTTAGAAGTTGATGGTCATGCAACCTTAGAACAGGTAAATAAGCTAGAGCATATTATTTGTTCTGATATGCCCCATTTACGAAGTATTTGCGATCGCGAAAGTAATCCAGAACTGGGTAAAATTGCAGGTACAACTGGAGAAACACTGCAAAGTTATCCTCTGGCTTTGACTCAGTTGATTATTACCTACCACATGCTAAAAGCAACGCAAACTTATCAGTAATCAGCGAAGATGGAGGATTAAGGAGTTTGCGATCGCGTGCAATGTTAGATTGTTGAATTATGCGAACGCACTATTAGTCTGTCAAGTTTTAATTGATGGGTAAGCAAGTTCGTAGTGAGGACTTTAGTCCTTATTTTCTAAGCACTAAAGTGCTTACTACAAACCCTCAAAACTATCTTGACAAAGTAATATAATTATGATTTTAAACTCAGATGCTCATGATTGTGACTTGACGGGAGCTTGCAGCAATTCAATATCTCTAATCTGAAGAATACCACTACTCTCAAATTGCACACTGATTTGAATTTTGGAAGCATTCGCTTCTTTTTTAAAATAGGCACGCACTTTGTAAGGCTGAAAATTTTCCGTTGGTGAAACTCCTGTACCCCATGAAATTGCTTTCATTCCGCTCGATTCTGGTGGTCTAGCTACACCCAAACTTACTGCAATTGATTCTTCTGTATTCAGCGCTTTCGCATTAAATTGACAAGCAAGAACACACTCTTGGACATCGGGTTCTGCAACTTCAAACAAGATGACTTTTCGCAAAGGATCTGTACTATTAGTTAGAAAGCGCTGAGTATTATCGTCATAAGCTTCAATTTGCCAACTTTCTCCGACAATTGCAATGCCTCCTTTTGTCACAGTGGAATCGGCAGGTGTGAATCGACGAATCAGCACAAATGGCTCTGCGGGTTCGGGAATAGCAAAGGGTTTTTCTAGCTCCTTAAGGGTTTCCTTAGCTTTAGAGAGAATAAAACTTGTCAGATTGTTGAATAGCTCGTCAAACATAGCGTAGTTTACCCCCTAAATTAGATTATTTTTAGTATTTCCTTTGAAATAGTAGCCTTTTGTCATATTTGGGCGTTCTAGATATTGCTCATGATTGTTACTTTACAGGCGCTTGCAACAATTCAATATTTTTAATTTGAAGAATGCCACTACTCTCAAATTGCACGCCTATTTGAACTGTGGCAACATCTGCTTCTTTTTTAAAATAGGCACGCGCTTCGTAAGGCTGAAAATCTTCCGTTAGTAAAACTTCTGTTGGCCAGAAGTGTCTCCATGTACCCCACTGTCCCGTTCTCCGAAAACCTAAACTAACTTTAATTGGTTTTTCTGTGTTTAGCGCTTTGGCGTTAAATTGACAAGCAAGAACACACTCTTGGACATCGGGTTCTGCAACTTCAAATAAGATGACATTTCGCAAAGGATCTGCACTATTCGTAAAAAAGCTCTGATTATTATCGTCATAAGCTTCAATTTGCCAACTTTCTCCCACAATTGCAATACATCCCTTTGTCACCGTAGAATCGACAGGTGTGAATCGACGAATCAGCACAAATGGCTCTGCGGGTTCGGGAACGCCGAAGCGTTTTTGCAGATCGTTACCGACTTCTTGAATTTTAGAGTCAATAAAACCTTTCAGATTGTTGAATAAATCATCGAACATAGCGATCGCCTAAATCATCTTATTTTTAGTGTTCCCTTTGAAGGTTGCAAATGAGATTACCCATAGAAACTGACCAAGGTTAAAGATTTTCTCAAATAAAGATGTTTTTGAGAGCAAACAAGGGATAAATAAAGATAGTTACATCTTTAGTGACTATTTTCTTAGTTTCCTATGACCTATTGCCTCAGAATTGCTGACTTACCTACAAATGAGCGTCCGCGTGAGCGATTAATGACACATGGTGCAAAAATTTTAGCCACAGCGGAGTTAATCGCAATTCTTCTAGGCACCGGTCAAGGGCCAGGAAAACTATCTGCTGTGGGTTTGGGACAATATATCTTGAGCGAATTAGGCAAACACCAACGTGATCCTTTGGCAGTTCTGCGAGAAGTTAGTCCTGCTGAGTTGATGCAAATTCCTGGTGTTGGCCCAGCGAAGGCGACAAGTATTTTAGCAGCAATTGAATTGGGTAAACGCGCTTTTCAATCTCGTCCCAATGATGGCACATTAATTGATAGCCCACTTGCTGCTGCTGCTACCCTCAGTCAAGATTTGATGTGGCAGACACAAGAACGTTTTGCAGTGGTGCTGTTAGATGTCAAGAATCGCTTATTGGGTACGCAGGTAATTACTATTGGCACAGCAACCGAAACCCTAGCCTCTCCCCGTGATATTTTTCGAGAAGTTATTCGTCAAGGCGCAACGCGGGTAATAGTTGCTCACAACCATCCTTCTGGGAACCTTGAACCCAGCCAGGAAGATATAGAATTGACGCGTCAGTTGTTAGCAGGGGCGCAGCTTTTGGGCATTCCAGTACTAGATCATCTGATTTTGGGAAATGGCAATCATCAAAGTTTGCGGGAACTAACAACCTTGTGGGATGAGCATCCACAGGGAGATTAAAATAATTCGTAATTCCTAATGGGCTACGCCCCGCTACGCTAACGTAATTCGTAATTAAAGACCAAAATACTTGTAGAGACGGCGATTTATCGCGTCTCAAAAACCCACAATTTTTTACAATTAGTCCTTAACCCAAGCGTATTGAATTAAAGATTTGTGAGGATTATAGGGACTGACAAGAAATAAATTATCCATCTTGTGGGGTGGGTGTCTCGCCATTGGTGTCAACTTAACGTGAGTTCGACAAGTCTTATTTGGCCTCTCCCCCAACCCCTCTCCGACACGGAGAGGGGAGCAAAAAGCTGAATTTTTCGTTGCTCCTCCCTTTCCGTTTCGGAGAGGGAGGTTGGGAGGGAGAGGTTCATCGAACTCACGTCAACTTAACGCGAAACCGCACGTCCGCCAGGGATTGTAAATCCCTGTCTCATAGCTAAAGTCCTCTGAAGAGGACTAAAGATTGCAAAAATTTTCAGTCTACTTCAGTAGACTTGAGCAATTAGTCAGGGATTTACAATCCCTGGGGGGTGAACAACACCCAATCAGTACGCTATTTTTGGCAAAAGTAGACACCAGTGGCTTTTCGGCCCATCCCACAAGAAAATTTGGGATGTTTTTTTATTTGTCAGTCCCGTAAGCCGCAGATCCCGGACTTCTTTAAGAAGTCCGGGATCTTGTTTCTGCGCGTTTGATTTAGGATTGCGATGGTAAAACTTATTTGCTTTCCTGCATATTTCTGACTAGTTTAGTCACTAGCTTTCTGGGAGTAAATCTTACAGATTCAGCAAGGAGCTTATTTTTAATTCCAGGAACGACAACAGTTTTGTTTTCTAATAGACCACGATAGCCGATTTGGGCTACTGTTTCCGCAGTCATAATTTTTTGACCGCTTACTAGCTTTGAGTCTTCCATTGCGGCTCTTTGTTGAAAACCAGATTCGGTAGGCCCTGGACAAAGCGCTGTTACAGAAACACCTGTATCTTCTAACTCATTTGCGATCGCTTCTGTGAACGATAATACATAGGCTTTACTAGCGTAGTATACTGCCATCAGCGGCCCTGGTTGAAAAGCAGCAGTCGAAGCCACATTTAATATTTTTCCAGACCCCCGCTTAACCATACCCTTAAGAAATAGCTTGGTTAAATGTGTGAGACATAAAACATTAACCTGTAGCATTTGCATTTCAGCATTCAGGTCAATTTCGTTAAATAATCCGTAGGTAGCAAACCCAGCATTGTTTACCAGCACGTCAACCCTGATAGATGCTTGTTCTAGCTCAGTGAAAATTTCTTCTGGGGCTGATGGATTTGATAAATCCTTGGAAATAACTTTGGCAACAATGCCAAATTTATTTTTAAATTCATCGGCGATTTTATTCAGCTTGTCCACGCTTCTAGCTACCAACACCAAATTGTAACCATCTTGAGCAAATAACTTTGCAAATTCATAACCGATGCCACCAGATGCACCAGTAATAAGAGCCGTTTGTTTGCGATTACTCTGCATAGTTTTTTCTTTGTTAACAGCTTAAAAAATGAATCATTAGTTATTAGCTATTATTAACCTAACGCTCTTGAACCTTAATGATTCTCTCTTCACAATAATTAAAAAGCGCTAATTAATTTAAACTAATCACTGACTACACAACAAGCATTCCGCACACTACTACTTACAGCAGATTTAAAATTAGTGAAGTACACAAGCTAAGTCTTAAAGCCAGATATTTTACTTCTGTTAGCGCAGCGAGGCGTAGCCCATTCTAACTCCTGACTCCTGACTCCTGAATTCTGCTGTAATTTATTGCCATCGTGAAATTTCCAAGCGGACTGCCACATTTTTACCTAAGACTCTTTGCCCACGTTCAGGTAGGGGAACGTATGCAACATATACATTTGAACTGGATTCTGAAGTGGGATTTAAGTTCGTTACTGGCTCTTTTTCAACGGAATTCCAACTGTATTTAGCCTTATATGTACCATCTGTTGCGACAACATCAGTAATTAGATAGTCAGTCCACAAAGGTACTTGGTCGAGATGACTGTCACGTAACCAATTTGTCTCTTGTTTTGTGAAAGAATGTAGTGCTAAACGCAGGGCATATCTACACACATTATTATCACTAGCTGAGTTTTTTGGGATTAAAAAGGCTGTAAACAGAGGAACGGGTTTATCTGTTCTGGTTAACTCTTGTGTGATTGGGCAATAATGAGCGATCGCTTGCTCATATATAGGAGTAGGAAGACCACGCAAAGCAACCCTAGTTTCCAGTTGATAAAAATTCTTGTCTCGGTCTTTTAACTCTACATCACTCAGAGACAGTTTCACCTGAATATCACCGAACAAAAAGCGTTGCAGATTTTGATAACCTTCTTCCGAATTTAATATACCATAACGCCCACCATGAGCGCGATGAATATATGCCCGATGAGATCCAGTGATGTAGGCTTTATCAATCTGAACTAAACCATCACTTTTCACCCCGACAGCCTTTCGTGAAAGACCCAAAGCCTCTTCATAATCATGTGCATTAGTGCCGATTAGAGAAAAAACGCGGCTTGGCGAAAATGCATTCTCTATACTTTGTAACTTTTCTAGTTGAAAATTATTAGGTAACTTATCGGTTGGCTTAACATAAGGTGTTAAATACTGGTACATCCTTTGGGGGCCAAAATCATCAGAATTATTCAATTGGAACCTGTCCCTTAGTTCTTCCAGCAAACCACTCCCAACCTCAAAATAAATGCCACCATGAGGTGTACCATAGGTAAAGAATTTATCAATGTGATGGGCAGCTTGCTCACCTTTTTCTGGATAAATCTTTTGAATCAGGCTGCGACAAACAAGACCTCCCATTGAGTGGGCAACGAGATAAACTTTATCTGCACCCGTCGTTTGCTTGACATTTTTGATCAAGTCTCTTAAACCCTTAGCTATCTCCTCCATCTCCTGACGAACTACACTTGAGGAGCCAAAACTAGGTGTAGTTACATCATAAAATCGGTAGATCCAAATAGTTTTATGAAGTTGACCAGACAATCTTTTAATCTGATTGCTCACATTCTGATTGTCAACAATCGGTTGATAACCATGATCGGTCATTAGCCGCAGCAATGGACTCTCAAAAACAAACTTTTGGGGATTTTCTTTCTGGTCTACTCGAATATGTGTTGAACCACTATTGAACCCATAAAATGGATCATTAACTGTTTGTTCAACATCTTTTTGTGTACCTGCATATCCACGAACAAAGATTATTGGTAAATACTGCATCTATATCCTCACTATTTAATAAATATTTTTGCTCGTTCCCATATTTAACATGGGAACGAGTGCAGCATCCAGACAATTTGTCTTAGAAAGTTTTCACAAACTCAATTAGGGCTTTCTTATCTTCATCTGGCAGATTTGAGCCAAAATAATGACCCTCATCTTCAACGAAGTCGGGAGATTTATTGGCTCTTAATAGCACACGTGCCAACTTATCTTTGATTCCACCGCCCGGTTTCAAGTCTTGGAAAAGGCTGCTGAGATTGAGAGATGTAATCGCCTCTCTAATATTGATGCTTGCCAGCAAATTCACAGGCGTACCTTTAGGAATAGGAATCCTAAATCTGGGATTTGGATCTCCTGGAGGAAGCTCTAATTTAGTATCTTGAGATGTCCTGCTGATAATACCCTCACGCTTTTCAGGCCACAGCAACTTTTCCATTGCATCCGTATAGGCTTCTACACGTCCTTTCACTGAAGGATCTTCGTTGTAAAGTCCTAGTGTGTTGTTGTGCAGAAGTGGTGCTGTTGCCCAAATACTAACTAGCGAAGGTGTGCGGTAATATCCCAAACCGCCATCTGGTATTTTAAATTCGATGGGTTTTTTCTCATTGAAGGGATTGTACAGCGTCAAATTACCTGGTGACGGTAGTTCTTTGTAGGTTTTAGACGAGAACTGATCCCAAATATGCCCCTTAGTGGCATTTGTCCCTAGCGATCGCGCCGCATTAGTACCAATTAGTGTAACTGGATAACGCTGATCATCAGACAAGAAGTTGTGGTCCAGAAAATTACTACTGAGTACAGATTCTTCATACCATTTCTGAGCCTGTTCGGCGTCAGCAGCAATTTCAGCAGGTGGCTTTTTGCTGGAATGGCAACCAGCACAAGTACTAGCAAAAACCAGTTTGCCACGTTTGAGAACTTCCTCATCTTTCGTTAAGAACTCTTCACCACCCGCTGCATCTTTTAGGTGCATCGGCTTGATGGTTTTCAAGAATGCTTCGGCATCAGCCATGCGTGCTTCTGTCTGTCTCCAGCCTTCGCACTCTTTCCGTGCCTTTTCGATATCAAAAGGTTTTTGGGGAGTTCTGCCTAATAAAGGTTCATGGAGAGTCGTCCAGTAATCGCCGCACATCCCAATATTGACGTAGACGCGTAGTGAGGCATTTGCCACTCCTGTAGAGTCCGCACCATCCTTGAGAATATGATTGACATCCTTGATTGAACCATCGTTCATCACTTCTGGATATGTGGGGCGATCGCCTAAATTAAAAATGGCATTGATCGCATTCGGATTGTTGATGTGATCGTTACCAATCCGTGAAGTATCAGATGTACCCGGTCTTTGAGAGTCAAGTACTTGCTTAACAAAACTATTTGCCCCAACACTGGATGCAAATAATTTGCTTTCCTTGATGTACTGATTACCCAATGCTGCTACGAGATTTTCCCATTTCGGATGTTCCTTGTCTTTAGGTGGGTTGAGAGGATCTAACGCTACATGACAGATGGCGCAAGACTGTCCAATCACGTATGGAGGCTCAACTTGTGAAGTTTTGGCATATTCCACAGGGTTCCATTTTGCCGAGTCGAAGTTGGGGTTTTGGAACTTACGCAACCCAATAACGCCTGTTGAAAGTGGATCTTTGCACTTATCTAGCCACAAACCGTATTCATCTGGTGTTGTTGCTTTCTCACATCCAGGATCGTTAATAGCGCCATAGCGTTGGAATCGTTCATCATGCACACGCGAATCAATCAGCTTTAGCAGATCAACACCACCATGTGTCCGCTTCGCTAAATCACGATAGTACTTGGCGTTACCGCCAGTCCATAAGTACCAGGTGCAACGACCCCGTTTCTCAGCATCTGTCAAATTCTCTATTTTGTAGTCTGGGAGATAACCGATACCCTCACAGTTATCAGGGTATTCAGATACACCCGCATCCGAATAGCTAGTACTTATGGACGTAGGTGTTTCACTATACTCATCAGCGAAAGCTGTAGGCGTTCCATAAAAGCCGCAGACTATAAACATAGTCACGAATAAGAGGAGCAGACAGCCCTTAAAAATTAGACTTGTCTTTTTCATAAAACTCTTTGTTTGTAAGACCTAAACCTTCTCCACAGCACCTCACATTTGCAGAGGTACACTAATACTTCATCACTAATTTCCCATTTTCCAGATTTAGTCTTGGGATATTTTGATGATTTTAAATGTACCTTACTGAGGTTCGTTATATATGAACTTACTACACAAGTTTGCAAAACGTCATCAATAAACTTTTATACATTTTTAACCTAAAAATTTAAAAATTTGTAAACTTACAATAGTGTTCAATAACCAATTTGCTATGGTTATATCCATTCCCTAGATACTTGGTTAAGTTTGTAACAAATTGTTAGAAGCTAATCTTAAGGTTGACTTAACCTTTTAAGAGAAATAAAGACGAAAGTTTTCATTTTTCTTAAGATTTTGTTTGTTCATGTTGTAGGTTTACAAACTGCAAAAGACTTTATATAACTGTAAAAACCAATAAGGATAAACATCCATGCTGAAACTGGGTAGGAAAATATAAGTAACAAAAACTTAATACTTAGCTTTCGTATCCGAAAACCTCCACTGTAGATTTGTAGACATAAAACATTACCCTCCCAGAGACACTAGAAATCATAATTCTCTGGCGAGGCTATTCGTGCTAAAAAAAATTCTGACACCTAATTTTATTGTCGAAATAACACAAAAGACAGAGGAACAGATGGAAAACGATATTATCTTTGAACCATTGAGATTCCGTAATCTCACAGTAAAAAATCGGATCTTTCGCTCTAGTATTTCTGGAAGATGGGATAACTATGATGGTTCAGGAACCCAAGCCCGAATCAACTGGGAAGAAAAGTTTGCTCGTGGTGGTGTAGGGGCTATTATTACTTCCTTTGTACCAGTCGCCATCCGGGGAAGAATTATGCCTAATTACGCCACCATTGACTGTGATGAGCGCATTCCTTTTTGGCGAAAAGTAGGCGAAAAAGTCCACGAATATGACTGTAAATTTATCTTGCAATTAAGTCATTCGGGGCGACAGCAGGATATTGCTGGTGTAGAAAATTTAGGAAAAAAAGCCTTAAGTTCCACTAGCCAAACTGAGCCATTTCACGGCTTTTTGTGTCAAGCAATGACACTAACAGAGATTAAAGAAACAATCCAATATTTTGCTGATGGTGCTAGACGGGCCCGTGAAGCGGGGTTAGATGGAGTAGAATTGCACAGTGCTAATGGATATCTTTTTAACCAATTCCTTAGTTCTGGAATTAACGATCGCCAAGATGAATACGGTGGATCATTAGAGAATCGAGCGCGGTTTTTGCTAGATGTAATTAGAGCAATTCGTAAAGAAGTAGGTAACGACTTTCACCTGCAATTCAAAATCAGTGCCGTTGACTATAACAACGCCGTCACCTTTTGGGAAAAACCAGGTAATACCATAGAAGATTCTATCCAAGTTTGTAAATGGGCAGAAGAAGCCGGGGCTGATGGCATCCATGTATCAACTGGTAGCTTATTTCCTCACCCACTCAATCCCATTGGTGATTTTAATTTTGATGTTATTACTAGAACTTATGATGCGATGTTGTCAAGTGGCGTCGAAACCACACGCAACTACATTTTATTTCGCAAATCATTTCTACATCCACTTTTCAATCTTTTATGGAACCGTGTAAAAAAGCAATTGCCTCCTCAAGCATTTAGTGGCGATGATGTCAAAGACACCAAAATGAAGCAGTTATTAATAGAGAATCAAGGCAGAAACTTACTAGATTCCAGAGAGATTAAAAAGCACGTTAATATTCCCGTATTATGCACTGGTGGTTTACAGCAAGCTTCATATATTCGTCAGGCAATTAACGATCAGTATTGTGATGGCGTCACAATGGCTCGTACCCTAATTGCTAACAATTACCTAGTTAAATCTTTTCAAGAAGGTAAAGACCTAGCAGATAAACCTTGTACTTATTGTAATAAATGTCTGTTGAATGTAATTGAAAATCCCTTGGGTTGTTACGAGCAGGATCGCTTTAATAGTTATGAAGAGATGATGGAAGAAGTAATGTCAGTATTTCATCCAACTCAGTTTGCCAATTCATCTAAATAAAAAGCGATGGGTATCACATTGACAATTTCGCTTACAGATAATTTCGACAACATGGGGAGTGTTTTATGACTGAACAAACTAACCCTACCCTACTTCCTACCCCAGTCAAGGGAATAAAGGGCATCTTCCGGCGGATTTGGGTTGTGATTGTAGGCATTGTAGCAGTAGTAGTATTTTTCCTTTGGCCTGTTTTATCTAACTCCCCAGTGGATTATGCTGATATTGAAAACCACTTTAAATATGGTTCAATTGGTAGCGAACCCATCAATGGCATCCCTTACTGGATTTGGAAAGTTTTACCAGAATTATTCCCAGATAAATTACCCGGACAAGGTTATAATTCTCTGGGATTTATCAAAGAACCTGACAAAGATTTACCTGTCGGTTTTTCGCAACGGCGAGTCTTTATTGATCGAGTTGGGTTGAATTGTGCTGTATGTCATACAGGGACACTGCGAAATACCCCTAATAGTGAACATCAAGTCATGACTACGATGCCTGCTAATGTGCTGAACTTGCAGGGATATATCAAATTTTTATCAGCAGTTGGTGTGGATGAGCGCTTTACTGCTAACCGGATGTTACCAGAAATTGAAAAAATTAGTGGTGGTCTTAATCCCATTGAAAAATTACTTTATCGCTTCATTGCAATTCCTCAAACTAGAGATGCACTAATTAATCAGGCATATCGACTTAAGTTTGTGGAAGAACAACCAGATTGGGGGCCAGGAAGAGTAGATACTTTTAATCCTTATAAAGCAATTCAATTCCATTTCCCAATGGATAAATTGCGTGAAGATGAACTGATTGGTACTTCTGATTTCCCCTCAATTTGGAATCAAAAACCCCGCGAGGGATTGCAGTTACATTGGGATGGCAATAACACATCTGTTGATGAACGTAATAAAAGTGCAGCGTTAGGAACTGGAGTCACACCCACAACAATTGATTTGCCTCGAATTCAGAGAATTGCCGATTGGCTGTGGGAACTACCACCACCCAAATATCCTTATGAAGTTAACGAAACTTTAGCAGCTACAGGAAAACCGCTTTTTGAAAGTAATTGTGCTAGTTGTCATGCTTTTGGTGGCGCATATACAGGCAAAGTTGTACCAATTCAAGAAATTGGTACAGACCAACATCGCCTAGATTCATTTACTTATGAAACCATCTCTAACCAAAATACGCTGTATGCAGGTTATCCGTGGCGCTTTAAGAATTTTCGCAAGACTAATGGCTATGCGAATATGCCCCTTGATGGTGTTTGGTTACGCGGCCCTTATTTGCACAATGGTTCAGTCCCTACCTTACGAGATTTACTAGAAAAACCAGAGAACAGACCACAAGAATTTTATCGGGGCTACGACGTTATCGATAGAAAAAAAGTTGGTTTTATCTCTGATGTAGCTGAAGAAAATGGTAAAAATTACTTCAAGTTTGATACAAAACTTGATGGTAATAGTAATAGCGGTCACTTATACGGTGTTGATCTTTCCCCAGAAGAGAAAGATGCGATCGTTGAGTACATGAAGAAACTTTGAAAAATATTTTAGCGAGAAAAAACCTAAGTTTATGGCAATACTTAAGTCAAAATTAGGGAAAATAATCACCTCAATTGCTGTAGTTATTGTCCTTCTTTTTGGGGTTGTTGGTTATGTGGGATGGTACAACCTTTTCCGCGAAGTTCCTAGCGAAGTTTATGAGTTACCAGAGGATCATTTTAAATATGGTTCTATTGGTACAGAACAAGCGCAAGGTGTACCGTATTGGATTTGGTTAGTATTACCGCGCATATTTCCCGATAAGCTACCAGGCCCAGGCGGTTATACTTCTCTGGGAATTACCTGGGAAGAAGGTAAAGAGCTACCAGTGGGTTTTTCTAAAAAAACAATTGGGTTTCCCAGAGTTGGGATAACTTGTGCTGTTTGTCATCATGCTACTTATCGAGAAAATCTCAAAGATAAGCCAACAATTATTGCAGCTGGCCCTGCTAATAGATTTGATTCGCAAGGCTATATCCGCTTTCTCGGTAATGCTGCTAGTGACCCCAGATTTGAACCGGATTATATCCTTGATGAAATCAAATATAGTCATGAGTTTAACTGGTTAGAAAACCTGCTTTATCGTTTTATAATTATTCCCCAAACAAAAAAAGGGCTGTTACAACAAAGTGCAGACTTTGCTTGGACTGATTCTCGCCCCAATTGGGGCCCAGGTAGGATTGACCCGTTTAATCCTGTGAAGTTCACTACTTTAAAGTTGCCTAAAGATGACACCATTGGTAACTCAGATATGATGCCTCTGTGGAATCAAAAGCAACACCAAAACTTTGCCCTGCATTGGGATGGTTTAGAAACTTCGCTGCGAGAAACGGTGCAGACTGGGGCGATTGGTGACGGTGCAACTAAAGAGTCTCTACCAGTAGAGGATCTGCTACGAGTAGAAGATTATATTTCGGAACTACCGCCTCCTAAATATCCGTTTGCAGTTGATGAGCAACTAGCTACACAAGGAAAAGCAATTTTTAACAAAACTTGTGCATCTTGTCATGCATTTGGCGGCGAAAGAACTGGTAAGGTGATTCCTGTTGAAGAAGTGGGAACTGACCGCCACCGCCTAGATATGTGGACGCAGCAAGCAGCAGATACTTACAACAAATTTGGTGATGGTTACTCTTGGGACTTCAACCAGTTGCGGAAGACCAATGGTTATGTTTCTGTCTCTCTTGATGGTCTTTGGTTAAGAGCGCCTTATCTCCATAACGGTTCGGTGCCATCCTTACAAGACTTGTTAGAAAAACCAGAGAATCGTCCCCAATCTTTTTATCGAGGATTTGATGTCTATGACCAAAACAAAGTTGGCTTTATTTCCGAAGGAGAAGAAGCGCAACGTGTAGGTTTTAAATATGACATTAGTGTTCCTGGTAATAGTAACCAAGGACATATCTATGGCACGGATTTACCTGTCAAAGATAAACAAGCATTAGTCGAATACTTAAAAACTTTGTAACCAAGTTATGAATAAATATGCTGTTTGGTTCCGGGCGATCGTCTGGTTAGGCGTGATCCAAAATTGCGTGATGGGTATACCCGCTATCTTTGCACCGAATTGGTTGCTGGAATTACTCCACCAAAGACCTACTGAAGACCCGGTATGGACTTCCTTTGCTGGCTTACTAGTGGTTCTGCTGTCGCTGTTCTACATTCCGGGAGGAAATGACCCGTACCGCTACACATCTAATGCTGTGCTAGCAATCTTTGCGCGATCGCAAGGAGTCATTTTCTTTTTCTTTCTTTACCCCAATATTTATCCCGCTTTCGGAATTATCGATTTGGTGTTTTTCTTGTTCCAAGCACCATTGTTGATACTGACTATGCTTAACAAACCTCAAGCTTCTACCCCGAATAATGACGATAAATCATTACAAAGACGCGATAAATCGCCGTCTCTACAATAATTAGTCTTTTGTCTTGACCAAAGTGAAGCCCCGTGCTTCACGCAATGCTTTAAAGTAATGAGTAAGGAGTAATGAGTTTCATAGTGGATGAAAAATGGGTATTTACTCATTACTTATTACTTATTACTCATTACTCCAGAATCACCCTTCTTTTTGATTCGGCAAAACACCCTCAAGCATAGACTCTAATTCTTTATTTAACCGACCAGATTTGACAAATTCTGCATAAGTATCTGCCTCAATTGCCAGCAGTTCTCCTCGAAATTGCTCTGTTGTAAAGCTTTGAAGATTGGGATATTCACCCTGTAATTTGTCAATTTCTATCCGTAAATCTGCAAGTTCACCTTTGATTAGTGTCTCTTGATAACGACGAAACTCTGGGTCAATACCTGGGCGTTTGTCTGCCTGGAGATGTTCTAGAACGCGTTCTAAGGCAACATGACGGGCAACGAATTCTAAATATTGCTCACGTAAGGGTGCATCACCTAGCAAATTGAGTTTCTCTAGCAATGGTTTGATGGTTAATCCTTGGACAAGTAGAGTAAATAAAACTACTCCAAATACCGTTGCAATGATTTTTTCTCGCTCTGGTAATGTTACTGGTACACTCAATGCCAAGGCAATGGAGACGGAACCGCGTAATCCTCCCCACCAGAGGATAGTTTGTTCTGGTAACGAAATGTCCGATTTGGTAATGCTAGTACTAAATCTGGTGAGAATCAAAATAGCAACTGCTCGCATCAAAATCATTGCTACCACTGTCAACATTATGATTTGCAGGTTTTCGCCTAAACTAGCAAAGCGTATTTGGTCGCCAATTAGCAAGAAGACAATCGAGTTAACAAAGAACGCCAAAAATTCCCAAAATTCGGAGACAATAATCCGAGTGCGGGGATTCATGCCGATACGAGAGCCAAAGTTGCCTAAAATCAAACCTGTGGTGACAACTCCAATTACCCCAGAACCACCCAAGTCTTCGATAATTAGGTAAGTGCCGTAGGCGGAAACTAGGGTTAAGGATTGCTCCACTAAAGGCAAATCGAAGCGCTGGGTGAGGTAGGAAATCCCGAATCCAATGAAAGCTCCTACCCCTACACCAATGCCAACAACTGTAAATAACTGCAATAAAATTGGCTGGAATTCCAATTCCACAGTTCCCAAAGATAAGGCCACCAAAAAACTAAAGGCAACTACAGCCATACCATCATTGAATAGGCTTTCGCCTTCCATTAAGGTGGTAAGACGACTACCTACGCCGAGTTGGCGGAACAAAGCGGTGACAGAAACCGGGTCAGTGGCAGATAGGCTGGCTGCAATGAGTAAAGCTGTAGTTAGGGAAATACCAACGAATTGATTGAGAGCGATCGCTACCCCAGCGATCGCAATTAACACCCCGAACACTGCATACAGGCAAATTGGCACTAAATCTCGCTTCAGTTCTGACCATTTCAAATTCCATGCGGCTTCAAATAGCAGCGGTGGTAAAAAAATGAACAAAATTAATTCGGGGGAAAGGGTTACTAAACGGACATCCACCAACGCCAAACCTAACCCGACAATCACCAGTAGTAAGGTATAAGGGATATTGCGAAACCAGCTAAATATCTGCGGTAGTGTTGCCACACCTAAAGATACCGAAAGTACCAGCAAAAACTGCTTGAGATTGTTTGTAATCACTTCCTCAGCGATCGCGGATTCAAGTACCATAAGTAAATTCCTGGTATAATTTTGCATTTATCGAAACAGAATTCAGGAGTCAGGAGTCAGAATAAAGCTGTGAATTCTGTATGTCTGGCAGACTTAGATATGACTATTTTCAGATGACACCAATTCAATGTAAGACTTTAATTAGCAGAGAATGAAGATTTTACAGTTAACCGAACATTTAGGAGGAAGGTCTTGGGTAATAACATTCGAGACCGCTTTAAAAATTTCCGCCGCCGGGGTTCGCAGCCAGAACAACTCCAACAGCTACAAACAGAGTTGCTGGCAGAATCGACTCTAGACTCAGCTTACATAATTTTGATTATTAGCTCCTGTGCGATCGCTACTTTAGGTTTATTGTCTAATAGTGCGGCCGTGATTATTGGCGCGATGATTATTGCCCCTCTGATGTTGCCGATTCGCGGGTTAGCTTTTGGTGCTTTGCAAGCAGATATTACATTATTCCGCAAAGGAATAATTGCTGTAGCAGTGGGGACTATATTAGCAGTAGCGATCGCCTTTAGTCTTGGTTGGCTGGTGGGATTGCCGAGATATGGTAGCGAGATCCTGGCTAGATCAAGACCAACATTATTAGATTTGGGAATTGCAGTAGCGGCTGGCGGTATCAGTGGCTACGCAAAAGTTGAGACGAAAATCTCTACTAGTTTAGCGGGAACTGCGATCGCTGTTGCCCTCATGCCTCCCATCTGTGTCATTGGCTTAGGTTTGGCACAGGGAAATTGGTCACTGAGTTTCGGGGCAACTCTCCTTTATCTCACCAACTTGCTAGGTATCGCCCTCTCCTGTATGGTGACATTCGTGGCAGTAGGTTACACTTCAATGGCGCGGGCCCGTCAACCCCTAATTTGGACTATGGCTTTGACGGCTATTTTGGTAATTCCCTTGGGAGTTAGCTTTGCCCGACTTGTACGACAGGCACAACTAGAAAATAGTCTACGACGAGCGTTGTTAAATCGAACTGTCACCTTTGGACGCTTGCAGTTGCTCAATAGCAATACCAATTGGTTGACAAATCCCCCAGAAGTCCGTTTGAGTGTCCGCGCAAGGGAACCTGTCACACCCCGGCAAGTAGAGTTATTAGAAGAATTTATCGAACGAGAGATGGGGCAACCATTCACTCTCATTTTTGAAGTTGGTCAAGTGGAGGAAATTCGACGTTCTGAACCCACACGCTGAACTTGCTAATTTGGCATGAATGAGGAGAGAATCTATCAGTCAAGTCAAACTAACTTTCCAAGATGCAATAGTGGATGTTACCGAATTAGTCAAAGTTTCAATTATTCTCTTGCTCCTTGCTACATGTGTAGCTCTGCTATCCCGGCGGTTGGGAATCCCTTACGTTACAGGTTTAGTATTAGCAGGTTTGCCCATTACTGAGCTATTGTCTCGACCAATTGGTTTAAATCCAACCCTAGTTTTGAATCTTTTCTTGCCAATTCTCATTTTTGAGGCTGGTATTAATACAGATGTCAGCCGCCTACGCAGCACCTTTAAACCAATTGCCCTGCTAGCTGGGCCAGGGGCTGTGCTTTCTAGCGCTATTATTGCCGTCCTCTTAAAATTTGGGCTGGGACTGGATTGGATACCTGCGTTATTTGTCGGAGTAATTCTGGCAAACACTGATACAGTTTCAATGATTGCTGTATTTAAGGAGATACCAGTTCCCTCAAGGCTTTCCACTATCGTTGAAGGAGAAACTCTATTCAATGATGCAGCTGCCCTAGTTTCCTTCAACTTGATTTTGCAAGTATATTCAACAGGCTCACTCACATTTATAGAGGGAATCCAACAACTGCTATTTATCTCTCTAGGGGGATGTGTTGTGGGGTTAGTCTTGGGCTACTTGAGTATACCTATATTCGCCCGTTTAGATGATGCTCTTAGCAGTCTTCTGTTGACAGTTGCAGTTGCATTAGGAACTTTTCAGGTTGGGCAATTTCTCGGCGTATCAGGTGCTGTGTCCGTAGTTGTAGCTGGATTAATTTTCGGGAATTTAGGGCTTTCTGGCAATACTTCTGCTTCTAATCGCATCACCTTGTTAAGTTTCTGGGAATATGCCAGTTTTACCGTCAACACCTTTATTTTTTTGTTGATTGGTGTAGAAATAGACTTGGTAACGCTCTGGAAAACTTTACCTGCAATTCTACTTGCAGTTTTGGCTTATCAAATTGGGCGAGTTCTTACAGTCTATCCTCTACTAGCAGGGATTCGTTTGATTGACCGTCCAATTCCATTGCGCTGGCAACATCTACTCTTTTTAGGTAACATCAAAGGTTCGCTCTCAATGGCTCTGGCGTTGAGTTTACCTCCAACACTACCAGGGCGAGATGTCCTCATCGCTTTAGTTTTTGGTAGTGTACTGGTGTCGTTAGTTGGACAAGGTTTAAGTTTGCCTTGGGTGGTAAAACGCTTAAAATTATCTAAATTTTCAGAAGCTCAACAACAGGTTGAAGAATTGCAAGCCCAGTTGATGACGGGTAAAGCAGCACAAGATGAATTAGATAGTTTGTTGAAATCAGGGGTGTTACCAAAAGCCGTTTATGAAGAGATGCGTTCAGCTTATCAGGTGCGAATTGCCAGTGCAGAAAAAACACTGCGGGAACTATATAATCGTCGCCCTGATGAGGTGGAAGGTAGAAGTGGCAAAAGCAGTAAACTGGAAGCCATTCGCCGACGTTTACTCTTGGCAGAAAAAGGAGCACTCAATGAGGCAATGCGGAAGCGAATTCTCTCAGAAGAAATTGTGCGTGGGCGGATACAAACTCTTGATGAACAATTACTGAAATTAGAAGATGATTAAGGATCTTCAGTAATATAATTTATTGAGTAAGATACTGGCATTGAATCTAACAATCACTATCGGTTTAGCTTACCTTTCTTTGTGGTTCAATTACCTGAAAATTGCTGTAAACTAGGAAAGCGGTAAACTCAGAAGATAACAAGATAGCAACTCCTTTGGCTATCAGTTAAGCTCAACTTTCGCTTCCCATGCTTGGGAAACTATATGCTACAGCTTGTAATCATTGTGTTTGTTGTTCTTTTGGGTTCAGCGCTTTGTTCTAGTGTAGAAACCGCCCTGTTCTCTGTTTCGACCCTAAGAGTCAGACAATTAGCACAATCAAATAACCGTTCAGTAGTAACACTTTTAGCGATTCGTGAAAACATGAATCGACCTATTGCCGCTATTGTAATCCTCAACAATACTTTCAATATCATTGGCAGTATTCTCACAGGTAATATTGCTACTCAAGTATTAGGAGATAGATGGCTTGGTGTATTTTCAGGAGTATTAACATTCTTGATTATCATCTTTGGTGAAATCATCCCAAAGACAATTGGAGAGCGTTATTCTGAACAAATCGCTATACTTGCGGCTATACCTGTAGCTGGACTTGCTATTGCTTTCACACCCTTAGTTTGGATTCTAGAAAATGTTACTGCACCTTTTTCTAAAGGGCAAAAACGACCAACCACCAATGAGGCTGAAATAAAGCTGTTGGCGAAGATTGGGCATCAAGAGGGAATTATCGAAAGTGAGGAAGCAGAAATGATTCAGCGGGTGTTTAGATTAAATGATGTGGCTGCATCTGATTTAATGACACCCCGAATCATGCTGACATATATCTACGGGGATATGACTCTTGCTGAAGCGAAAGCCAACATTATTGCGTCTCAACACACCAGGATTATTGTAATAGATGGATCTCTTGATGAAGTCATTGGATATGCTTTAAAACAGAAATTACTGACAGCAATGGTTGAAGGAAGTAACAATCAAAAGATTTCTAGTCTGACTAGAAAAGTTAACTTTGTCCCTGAGATAATTAGGGCAGATAAACTGTTGAAAAACTTCATAGAAGCTCGTGAACATCTTGCAGTAGTGGTAGACGAATATGGAAGCATCGCTGGTGTCATCACTTTGGAAGATGTGCTTGAAGTGATAACTGGTGAAATTGTAGATGAAACTGATAGAACTGTTGATTTACAAGAAATTGCCCGCAAGAAGCGAGAAAAAATGTTGCAGTCTATGAATATTAACAATTAACCTTATAGCGGTTCTCGACAAGCGTGAGGTACAATTTTGACCTCTCTCCAAACCTCTCTCCTAAAAGGAGAGAGGCTTTGAATTTTTCCCCCTTCCTGGTTCGGGAAGGGGGTTAGGGGGTTAGGTCTATTTGCATACTTTTACCTCACCAGATTGAAAATGGCTATAATTCTGAGCAGCCTGAATATGATAAATAATCTGCATTGTTTCCATGCTGACAGTAGCGAAAGCAAACTCATTTGCTTTCCTGCAAATGATGTATGTTCCAATGTATCGACAAAACAAATATTTTCAAACTCTTGATATTCACCCATTTTTTGCTTATAGGTGTATTCAATATTTAAGTTAGCAATATAATAAGGTAAAATTGCTACTTCATTACAATGAATTTCATTCTTGTATTTATATTCCAGAGTATTTTTAGGCAAATAATCAATTAATTCAGTAATAAAAGTGCCTGTTCCTGTAGCCGGATCTAAAATTTCGACATCTTTATCAGCTAACAATTTTCCAAAGTTTTTGTGAACTAAATAATCTACACTTTCAATCATGAAGCGCACAACTTCATTCGGCGTATAGACAATTCCTAGCCTGTCAGCCGCTTTCGGATTATATGCTTTATAGAAGTTCTCATAAAGCACTTTTAAAAACTTCTGCTTTTCATGATGATTGTAAATATTCGCCGCAGTTCTTCTAATGACACCATAGTAACGCTCAATAGTACCAAGAGTATTCTTTTTAGTACTACCAGAAAAAAAGGTATCTATCACCCCTTTTAATTCACGAGCAATATTATTTTCTCGATGAAACTGAGATTCATTAAAGATGCTGATAAAGATATCTTCAGTTAAAATATGCTGAATCATCATTTCTCTAACATCCAGCAAAGTAACTTCAGGATTAATTGATTCTTTGCAGATACCCCAAAATTTAGCCCTTGCTATTTTAAAAGCTGCGTTTGTTTCGATTTGACTATCAATTAAGTCACGCAATGCATTTAAAACAGTCGGTAAGTCTTCTTTAAAAGTTTCAATCGCCTCACGAAAATCTTTAACTTCTGGGCGAACATAATTTATAAAATATGTAATTATCCCATCTAGCGCGTCAGCATCTTTCATCGGGACGCGCATGGTTTCTTGTCCACCCTGAATTAAAACTGCTGTTTGGGAGTCCTCGAATAGGATGTTGCTACTTGGGTAGCCTTTTATGAGCTTTTTCTCAATTTCTTGATCTAAATTATCATATTCATCTTTGCTTTCCCAGTAGCCCCAATCCAAACGCAAAGCATCTTTAACAGTGCCATCTGGATAAACAAGTTTGCCGCTAGGTGTTTTGTAATCTAGTTCGGGAATAAGTCTAAATTCTCTAGGTTTGCAATATTCATTGACTAAGTTTTGAAATGCAACCCGAATCGATGTTTCTTTACGTGAACCGCCGTATTGAATAATTCTTTCTACTTCTGTGTGATATTGACTAACCAGAAGTTTCGACATACTTTATCAAACTTTCATAAATTTAAAGTATGTCAAAGTTAGCTGCTACATCACTTAAAAACCTCAGAATATCTAACGAATAAAAATCAAACTAGTTTTGGGGTGTCCGTAAAAACTAAGAGACACGATTAATCGCTTCTCTGCAAAATATATCTATATAAATACAATCACAATTTTAATTGTATTGAGTTGTCGTATTATGTGTGTAACCATCACCTATTTTGCGAAGCGATCGCTCAATCATGATCCTAATACCAATTCAATTAATGGTTGCAACACATCCTTGGGTAAAGACGCGATTCATCGCGTCTCTACAAGATGGTCTATTTGTCGCATTTTTTTTCAGATTGGTATGAACTGGTGCGTTACACTGCGTTAACGCACCCTACTGGGGTACTTACTCGTCAATTTGACCAACGCGGCGGATATTCAAAATGTCGCTCATTTTTTTAATTTGGATGAACACTTGCTCTAGTTGAGAGCGATCGCGTATATCTATTCCTAAGTCGATCAATGCAGGTTGACCAGCAGAGGTTTTCACCTGAGCATGGCGAACATTAATCCCTTGGTCACTCAAGCGTGACAAAATATCCTTTAGCACCCCTACGCGGTCAAGAGCTTCAATTTGAACATCTACGGGGTATGTATGCGGACGACCACTATTTTCGGCGCCTGGGTTCCACCTAACTGGTACTAAGCGCTCATACTCCACAGTCTCCAAATTATGGCAGCCTTGGCGATGAATTGAAATGCCCCTACCTCGCGTCACCACACCAATAATTGGTTCGCCAGGAATCGGGGTACAACATCCAGCTAAATAATATACCAAACCTTCCACCCCAAAAATTGGCGAATCTGTGGAGCGTGAGGTAGTTGGAGGTGCATCTCGCAAAGCTTTTGATGTCGCTGGTTCTTTGGGGATAAATGGCGACACAGTGGAAGCTGGTTGTTGTCCCTTCGCTACTTCTCGCCAACGATTTAGCACTAGGTTCAACGTAATTTCTCCGTAACCTAAACCGGCAAGTAAATCTTCCACGCTATGGTAGTTACACTTTTCAGCAACAATCTGCATCGCATCCGACTTCAGCAAACTATCAAAACCAGTTTTACCAAGTTCCTTTTCTAACAACTCCCGTCCACGGGCAACATTTTCTTCCCGGCGCGATCGCTTGTACCATTGTTTTATCCGATATTTCGCTGCCGAAGTTCTGACAAAGTTCAACCAATCTAAACTCGGATGGCAGTTCTTTTGGGTTAAAACCTCGACAATATCGCCATTTTGCAGCCGCGTTGACAGTGGCACCATTCGCCCATTCACCCGTGCCCCTGAACAGTGGTTCCCCACTTCTGTATGAATGCGATAAGCAAAATCTACAGTGGTAGCACCAGGACTTAAAGGAACAACATCCCCCTTAGGGGTGAAGACATAGACATCATCTTCAAATAGATTATCTTTGACGCTATCAAGATATTCTTGGGCATCCTTGAGATCGGTTTGCCATTCCAGCAGTTGCCGTAGCCAAGTAAACTTGTCATCTGTCGTTGTTAAATGGCTAATACTAGAACCACCGGTTTCTTTATACTTCCAATGGGCGGCAATCCCATACTCGGCGATATGATGCATTTCGATTGTCCGAATTTGCACCTCTAAAGGACGGCCAGTTAGTCCAATCACCCCAGTATGTAACGACTGGTAGCGGTTAGGCTTTGGTAGTCCAATGTAGTCTTTAAATCTCCCAGGAATTGGGCGAAAAGCATCATGAACCACCGCCAACGCCCGATAGCATTCCTCATTAGTTTGAACAATAATCCGCAGCGCCGCCAAATCGTAAATTTCATGAAATTCCTTTTGCTGGCGGTGCATTTTTTGGTAAATGCTATAAAGGTGTTTGGGACGACCGCTGATATCCTGAAACTGGATTCCGGCTTGCTGCAAACGCTCTTGCAACATGTTCGTAGCTCTAGCCAATTTCTCTTCTCGCGCCGTCCGTTTTTCGGAAACATGCTCCTGCATTTGGCGGAAAGCTTCTGGTTCCAAATATTTAAAAGCCAAATCTTCCAGTTCCCATTTAATTCGCCAAATCCCCAAGCGATTGGCTAAGGGCGCGAATATATCTCGCGTTTCCTGGGCACTGCGGCGACGGCTGGCCTCTGACATATATTGTAAAGTTCGCATATTATGCAAACGATCTGCCAATTTCACCACAATTACCCGAATATCTTGCGCCATTGCCAAAAACATCCGCCGGAAGTTTTCGGCTTGGCTTTCGGTTTTGCTGGTGAAATTGATTTTAGAAAGCTTGGTGACACCTTCGACCAATTGCCGCACTTCTGGGCCAAAGCGTTCTTCTATTTCTTGACTTGTAACTTCTGTATCTTCAACGACATCATGGAGAAATCCAGCTGCTATCATAGCAGCACTACCTCCCAAGTCACGCAGCAAGTCGGCTACAGCAACGGGATGGGCAATGTATGGTTCTCCAGATTTGCGGTATTGACCTTGATGCAATTGGTAAGCAAATTCAAATGCGCGACCAATCAAGACTGTATCGCTATGCCTTCGGTCATCTTCCCCTACACCGCTAGTTGTGGATGACTCCTTCAAACATTTTTTTAACCATTCCGGAATGGCGAGATCAACTGATGAATTTATAGCTAGACTGCTCATACAATTGGGTTTGGATAGGATCGGTAGATAACTGAATGATAAATAAAACTGGCAGCATCGCTCTAAGAAGATGCTGTCGCCCAGAGAAGGGTAGAAAAAACAGTGTAAGGATGATTCTCCAATTGCAGACGGTAGTCATCCACTGCGGGTTTCAAGGATCATAAACTTGAAAATCCATTGATGGCAAACAAAGCCTCAAACCATGATTTGAGGCTTTTAGTGCTGATAAGTACTTAAGAAAGTTTATTGTAGAAGAAAAATTACTTGACATTAATACTATCTTAACTAGCACTGGATGTCTTTAAACCGTGAGAAATATCTGGCACTCGTAACCTTGCTAGAGCAATTACGCTCCGATGCCACAACTACCCAAATAGTTGCGCCTGAACTGCGACAGCGTATAGCCTCGTTGCAGCATTTTTTTGGACAAGAGATTGTGCCTTTGGCTGATGAAAACTGGCGAGTGCAGTCTTATCAAACGGAGATGAGCAAGCAATTGCGCTTGTTGGAAATAGATGTAATGTTTTTCCAAGGAGCGCGGCAAGCATCTACTGCACAAACGAGACTTCAGACGATTTGCGATCGCTTGACAACCCTCATTCAATACTGTGATGCCATTCTGCAACCAGAAGCGGAAGGAGAAAAATAACAATTGTTCACCTTTTTCTCTAATTTCTCCATCATCTCATTTATGACCTATAGTGAAAAGTTATTTTGCTAACAAGTTGGAATTGGGCATGGGGAATGGGGAATGGGGAATGGGGAATGGGGAATGGGGCATTGGGCATTGGTTATTCCGTCTCTCTACTCCCTACTCCCTTCATAAGAAGATTCATGGTGCGGCGCATGTATGCTTCTACTGGCTCGGTTGTGGGTTTGAAGATCAGTGCATAATATAGTGACCCGCTTACAAGGTCGATAATTAGTTCTACGTCTGCATCTTTGTGAATTTCGCCTCTAGACTTGGCACGCTCAAGTATTTTAGAAAAGGCTTCACGTCGGAGTTTTGTATATTTTGTCCAGTAAACCTCTGCAAACTGAGGATTGCTAGACGCTGTACTAATTATCAGCGCAAGTGTCTGACGACCAAGGGGACTATCTATTTTTTTGGCGGCATTATTAATCAGGATATCCATATCTCCCCAAAAGCTATCAGTATCGGGGATCACTAAATCATCTCTCAAACTTTCGATCGCATCTGCAACTAATTCTTCTTTGGAAGTGTAACGCCGATAGATGGTCGTTTTACCAACTCCAGCACGGGAAGCGATCGCTTCTATACTCATGCTTTCATATCCTACCTCTGCAAGCAAATCTAGGGTTGCTTGGAGAATGGCTTGGTCGGCGTGGATGCTACGTGGGCGTCCAGAAGAACTTGACATAGGGAATGGGGAGTAGGGATTAGGGACTAGAGATTAGGGACTAGTACAGCACGGCGTAAATAAGCCACCCATTTTAAATGTCTGAAACCCTTGCAAACAATTAATTACGAATTACGAATTACGAATTACGAATTACGAATTACGAATTACGCCTTGCGGTACTAGGGAGTGGGATCGCTGCTGCTTTCCTTGACCTTTTCTATATGATACGCTACCGTATCGTATAGATGAAGTGCCTAGTTTTAGCTTTGCGATCGCTCTGATACCAATTATCGAAAAGAAAGTTGGATTTCATCTGGGCTTCTTAATTACAAATTAGTATTATTGATGGCTACCAACATTAAACGTTCTAGTTTTGATCAATTTGGTTATGTCCACGGGCCATTGAAGTGGGCGATCGCTTTTACGGCTTCCCTTGGTGCGATCTTAGAAGTAATTGATACCAGTATTGTTAACGTTGCTCTAACAGATATACAGGCTAGTTTGGGTGCAACTGTCAGTGAGGTTGGCTGGGTAGTAACTGGATATGCGATCGCAAATGTCGTCTTAATTCCCTTATCTGCATGGCTGGGAGATTACTTTGGACGCAAAACCTACTTTATCTTCTCGTTGATTGGCTTTACCCTGGCCTCGGTTTTATGCGGGTTGGCATTTAATCTGCCGATGCTAGTTTTTTCTCGAATTCTTCAAGGTTTGTGTGGTGGAGGGTTGCTAGCTAAAGCCCAAGCGATTTTGTTCGAGACTTTTCCACCTGCTGAACAAGGTTTAGCACAAGCAGTTTTTGGAGTGGGTGTAATTGCTGGGCCAGCCATCGGCCCGACTTTAGGGGGATTTTTGGTAGATGGTTTGGGCTGGCGGTGGATTTTCTTTGTTAATATTCCCTTCGGGATCGTTGCAGTGGCGATGTCATTGGTATTTTTGCCCAAAGATAAAGACAAAAGCGAGACACAAAGCCAAGCTGTCGATTGGTTCGGGATTGGGTTTTTAGTTATCGCTATTGGCTGTATGCAAACTTTGTTAGAGGAAGGAGAGAAAGAAGACTGGTTTTCCTCCGGTTTCATCACCACGTTAGCGATCGCCAGTATTATCGGATTGGGATTATTTATTTGGTACGAGTTGAAAATAGACCATCCTGCCGTTGACTTGAGAGTTTTACGTCACCGTTCTTTAGCTGCTGGAAGTGTGTTATCAGCCGTGGTTGGAATGGGACTTTATGGCGCACTTTTTGCTGTACCGATTTTCGCTCAGAGTGTGCTGCACTTTACAGCAACGCAGACAGGACTATTGTTAGCACCTGGGGCTTTAGCATCTGCGATCGTCATGGTTCTATTAGGCAAACTGTCCACCAAAATTGATGCCCGAATTTTAATTGCAATGGGTGCTGTGGGAACATCTGGAGTCATGTTTCAACTAGCAGAAATTACCCCACAAACCGGCATAGATGATTTATTTTGGCCATTGGTATGGCGTGGGGCTTTTACTGTGTTGATGTTTCTTCCCTTAAGTCTGGCAACATTAGGGGGACTACCCAAACAAGATATTTCTGCCGGCTCTGGTTTCTACAATCTCACTCGACAACTGGGTGGTAGCATTGGCATTGCCCTACTCACCACTCTGCTTGACCGACGACAAGCTTTTCATCGAGACATCCTGTTAGCAAAACTTAGTCCTTATGATCCGGAAACCAATCAGCGCCTCGATGCGCTCAATGGGGCACTGCAAGGTCAAGGTATGGATGCGACAACGGCTCAACAACAAGCACTAGCTTTATTAAGTCAAACAGTAGATACCCAAGCTGCTGTTTTATCTTACGCAGATTGCTTTCGAGTGGTAGGCGTGGCCTTCCTTTGCTCATTACCTCTGTTGCTATTCTTGGGTAAAGGTGGTGCAGGAGTAAAAGCGCCAGTTGCTCACTAGTAGTCCGTCAAAGGAACTTTGCTGGGTAAAGGGTAAGGGGTAAAGGGGAAAGGTTTAAATCCCTTACCCTTTAACCTTTACCCTTTCCCCAGCCCTCACCCAGCAAACTTTGCTTGACAGACTACTAGTATTCTGTATCGTTAGTTATGAGTGGTTAGCGGTGGTCAGATCCCCGACTTCTTGAAGAAGTCGGGGATCTCGTAGCCCAGCAAAACTACGTAAAAACACGGCTTCAGAATTATTCTCTGCCGAAAGTCACAGAAGAAAGTTAATACACACTGATTTATCTGGATAAAAAAGTAAAAGTCCCACTCAGTTTTGAACGGGACTATGTGAAGTCTTATTGCTAAAATTAGAAATTTTGATCTAGAAAAAGTTCATTATTGTGATGATGCCAACGCTTGTTAACATCATTAAAGCGCCCATAATTATAGATTGGCCTAATGGATTGCTGAATTTTGTATTGTTCACTTAAGTAAAATCCCTTTTATTAATAGTCCCTTAACCATATCAAAATCAGTATAAATATCTATAAAACCATTGTAAAACTTAAATTACCGTAAAATTTCTTAGTAAATACTTATTTTTGAACTTAAGTATCAATTTTTACTTTTAATGATTTGTTCTTCTGGTCTGCCGACTTCCCATTCTCCAGTTCCACAACGTAGTAATTTCCGAACAGAATAAATACCTGAACTCCGAGCGGAATACGTGCCTTGATAAGATAAAATAAATCTTAATCAAGGTAAAAATATTTGAATAGAAGATTATCATGACAGCATCCACGGAATCTAGAAACCAAGCGATCGCTTTTGACCTAGAAAAATTAAATGAGCAATTTGAAACTGCCACTCCCAAAGAGATACTGGCATGGTCTATAGAAAATATCCCAACGGGACTGGTGCAAACAAGCGCCTTTAACGTGGATGACATGATAATTACCCATATTCTTTATAGTGAACTGAAGCATCCCGTTCCTGTGATCTTCCTCGACACCTTGCACCACTTCCCTGAAAGCCTAGAATTAGTAGCCAAAGCTATACAAATCTACAACCTGGATTTGCAAACTTTCAAAACTCCAGATGTAGACACCCGCGAAGCCTTTGAAGCCAAATACGGCGACAAACTCTGGGACAAGGATATTGCCAAATTCCACCACATTACCAAAATTGAACCACTGCTACGGGGTCTGGACGAACTCAACAGCGTCGCTTGGATTACCGGACGCCGCCGTGACCAAGCAGTAACCCGTGCGAATATGCCCATATTTGAATTTGATGGTAAAGGTCGCCTGAAAGTAAATCCTATAGCTACCTGGACACGCAAAGAAAGCTGGCTTTACGTGGCTGAACATGGAGTCATCTACAACCCCCTCCACGACCAAGGTTATCCCAGCATTGGCGACCAACCCATCACCACCAAAGTAGCCGAAGGCGAAGACGAACGCGCCGGACGCTGGCGGGGAAGCGATAAAACAGAATGTGGAATTCATATTTAGTCATTTGTCATTTGTCATTTGTCATTGGTCATTAGTATTTAGACAAAGGACTAAGGACTTATACCAATTTGAAAAAAGAATGCGACAAATAGACCATTTGTAGAGACGCGATGAATCGCGTCTTTACCCAAGCATGTGTTGCAATCATTAATTGAATTGGTATTATTTATAGCGGTTCTCAATTGCATGGAATACAGACCTAACCCCCAGCCTCTTCCCTTGTAGCGTTGAGGAGTAAGATAAACTCAAAGCCTCTCTCCTTTTAGGAGAGAGGTTTGGAGAGAGGTCAAAATGTATTACATAGAAACGAGAACCGCTATAGTCATTTGTCATTAGTATTAGACAAAGGACAAATGACTAAGAACAAAGGACAAATATGATTAAGATCCTCCACCTCTCCGATATCCACATGGGAAGCGGCTTCTCCCACGGACGAATTAATCCGGTGACTGGATTAAATACACGATTAGAGGATTTTGTCAACACCTTGTCTATATGTATTGACCGAGCGCTGACAGATGCAGTTGATATGGTGATATTTGGTGGTGATGCTTTCCCGGATGCGACACCACCGCCTTATGTACAACATGCTTTTGCCAACCAGTTTCGCCGTCTTATGGATGCCAATATTCCAACAGTATTGTTGGTAGGCAATCACGACCAACATTCCCAAGGACAGGGAGGGGCGAGTTTAAATATTTATCGCACTTTGGGAGTGCCAGGGTTTGTTGTTGGTGATACATTAACTACTCACTGCATCCAAACCCGTAATGGCAAAGTGCAAGTAATCACCCTGCCTTGGTTAACCCGTTCAACTTTGATGACTCGCCAAGAGACTGAAGGTTTGTCTTTGGCGGAAGTCAACCAACTATTAACGGAACGTCTGCGAGTTGTTTTAGAAGGGGAGGTTCGCCGTCTTGACCCCGATGTGCCAACTGTCCTTTTGGCTCACTTGATGGCTGACAATGCAACCTTGGGCGCAGAACGATTTTTGGCAGTTGGTAAAGGCTTTACTCTACCCCTATCTTTGTTGACACGACCTTGTTTTGATTATGTAGCGTTAGGACATGTCCACCGCCATCAAAATCTGAATAAATCTAACAACCCACCGGTGATTTATCCAGGGAGTATTGAACGGGTAGATTTTAGTGAAGAAAAAGAAGACAAAGGCTATGTAATGTTGGAACTGGAGCGGGGAAGCGCTAAGTGGGAGTTTTGTCCCTTAACAGTTCGGACTTTCCACACCGTTGAGGTGGATATCTCGAAAGCAGATGATCCGCAAGCGGTGTTAATGAAAGCGATCGCCAAGTATGATATTCAAGATGCTGTAGTGCGGCTAATTTATAAACTCCGCTCTGAACAGATGGATTTAATTGACAGTTCCTCTCTACATACTGCTTTAAGTCCCGCTCATACCTACACAATTCAAGCAGAATTAGTGAGTCAATTAGCCAGACCCCGAATTCCTGAATTGAGTGCGAGTAGCAGTATTGACCCAATGGAAGCGTTAAAAACTTACTTGAACAACCGCGAAGACCTCAAAGATATTGCAACATCAATGATGGATGCAGCGCAGAAGTTACTAGCGGATGAAGTGGAAGTTTGGCTGGAAGCAGCAACTAATGAGTAGGATAAATGCTAATTATCTTTTGATGTTTTAAAAGCGATCGCTTGATTATATTTTCTCACAGTAGGAGCGATCGCTCTTTCAATAATGAGAGAATTTAGTATAACTGGCACAAATACTACGCGATTGCCAAATAACTCGTGAAGAATTTAGAGAATTGTTGTAAGAATTGATGCTTTTAAGAGTTAGATATTACGCACAGATAATAGATAGTTGCAATAGGAGCTATCGCATTGCAATTAACATCATACTTGTAATTCGGTGATGAGTGCGATCGCAAAATATGATACTCAAGATGCTGTCGTGCAGCTACTTTGTTTTAAAAAAAGCTTTATTGGCTAAAAAAATTCGAGTTTACACTATTATTTTGTATTATTTATCACATATTTTTGAGGAAATCTTATGTATGCAATCAGATTGTCTCCCTTTGCAGCAGAAAAAACCCATTTCTTGAAATTCCTTAGTAAATCAGACTTTTGATGACAAATTGCTCACCTAGTAAAAAAAATTTAATCCAGATGATGAATATTATTCTATATACCCTATAATTCTTTTAATTACGGTATACATCTAGAAATACCGTAGATTTAGGGGTAAATTCTGATGAGCAAGTCGCAACAACCAACACAATTAAGTAAATTCCTAAGTGAAGGGATACAGGCTTATGCCATAAAAGCCTTGCGGACTATAAAATTCTGCTATCAACACACAATTAGAAGTTGGTTGAATAGACACACTGTACAAAGCTTTGTAAGTCTATTTTTAATAAGTATTTTTTTGAGTATAGCTGTTGCCTCCTGCTCTGAAAGTAGTTCAGCTAGCAAAAATGATGTTAATATCAAACTCGCTTCTTTCTCTGTCACCAAAGCTGCACATGACCAGATAATTCCCAAATTTGTCGAAAGCTGGAAGAAAGAACACAACCAAAACGTCAGGATTGAGGCGACTTATGGGGGTTCTGGTGCTCAAGCGGCTACAGTCATTGACGGTTCGCAAGAAGCAGATATAGTACATTTGGCACTTCCCCTAGATGTGATCAAAATTCAGCAAGCCGATTTGATTAAATCAGGTTGGGAAACCAGATATCCGAGAAATGGTATTGTCAGTAAATCTGTAGCTGCGATCGTCACTCGTGAAGGTAATCCCAAAAACATTCAGACTTGGGCAGACTTAGCAAAAGATAATGTGAAAATAATTGCAGCTAACCCAAAAACTTCTGGTATTGCTATCTGGGAATTCTTGGCTTTCTGGAGTTCTGTGAGTTTAACGGGTGGTGACGAAACCGCAGCATTAGATTATGTCACCAAAGTTTATAAGAATATCCCGGTATTGACAAAAGATGCCCGTGAAGCTAGTGATTCATTCTTCCAAAAAGGTGAGGGAGATGTCTTAATTAACTACGAAAATGAAGTAATTTTGGCACAAATAGGTGGACTAAAACTGCCTTATATTGTACCTCAAGTTAATATTTCCATCGATAATCCTGTAGCTCTAGTTGATAAAAACGTTGATAAACACGGTACAAGAGAAGTTGCACAAGCATTTGTGAATTTTCTTTACTCCACAGAAGCTCAACGGGAATTTGCTAAATTACAATATCGTCCTGTTAACCCCACTGTCACCCAAGAAGTAGCCTCAAAACAACCGCCAATTCAAACTTTATTTACCTCTCAAGATTTAGGTGGTTGGGAGCTTATCCAGAAAAAGTTTTTTGAAAATGGGGCAATTTTTGACAAAGTTCAAGCTGCTAGCAAAGCATGAACTTGACTTTTTCATGCAGCATTATTTGTATAGTCACTTTATCACAATTGATAATTTATGAGCTTTCATCGCCGATTTAAAGATAGCGTTTTTTTCACATCTTTAATGGTTATTGCCAGTAGCATCACTGCTTGTAACGGTGGACAAGAATTGAAAAGTCAAGTGAGTATTGATGGTGCGGCAGTAGGTTTTCCTATTTCTTTAGCAGTTGCAGAAGAATATCAAAAGGTTCAATCTGACGCAAAAGTTAGTGTTGCTTCCAGTGGTACTGGTGGCGGTTTCAGTAAGTTTTGTAATGGTGATATTGATATTGTTGGCGCTTCTCGTACCATCAGAAATGAAGAAATAAAAAAATGTAAAAGTAAGAATATTGAGTTTATAGAGTTACCTATAGGTTTAGACGGCGTAGCTGTAATTGCAAATCGTAAAAACGACTTTGCTAAATGTCTAACCATTAAGGAAATGAACACAATTTGGAGTGCTAAATCAGACGGCAAAATCTTGACTTGGAATCAAGTTAATCCTAAATTTCCTAAGCTACCACTGAAACTTTATGCTCCGGCTTCTGATACAGGAACTTTTGATTATTTAACTCAAGCTGTTACTGGCAAAGCCAAAAATGGCCGCACCGACTACACTCCTAGTCATAATCAAAATCTGCTAGTGCAAGGTGTTTCTGGAGATGAATCAGCATTGGCTTATGTAGGGATATCTTACTACATTCAAAACCAAGAAAAACTCAATTTAGTTGCTATCGAAAATCTCAAAGGAGAATGCAAAAAACCAGTTCCGTTGGATAATGTCCTCAAAAACACCTATACACCTTTGTCTCGTCCCCTGTTCATATATGTCAGCAAGATATCTTTAGATAACAAGCCAGCAGTCAAAGAATTTGTAGATTTTTATCTAGAAAATTCTTGGAAGTGGGTAGATGGTGCTGGATATGTAGCACTACCTGATGAAGCTTACGTCAAGGTAAAACAAAAATTTGCTACTGGTGAAACTGGCACAAAATTTCAAAAAGCCAAACCCAGTGAACCAATTACAAACTTTCTTTAGACAAATACCCATTCAGATGTAACTTGATTTGTAGTTAAGACTTAACTGTTTATGCAAAATTTCACTTCTCAAAACGATCCTTATTTATTACCTAGACAATCACTAGACAAAGATATATCTGAAGATATATCAGAAAGAATTGTGGGAGCGATTTTATTTGCTTGCGCTTTAGTTTCTGTTTTGACTACCTTTGGTATTGTCATAATTATTTTTCAGGAGACATTTGGTTTTTTCCAAGAAGTTTCCTTTGCTCAATTCTTTCTTGATACTAAATGGACACCTCTATTTGCAGAGAGGCATTTTGGCATTTGGCCTTTAATTAATGGCACTTTCTTAACTACAGCTATTGCTATGTCAGTTGCGATTCCTTTGGGTTTATGTTCTGCAATTTACTTGAGTGAATATGCTCAACCCAAAGTAGCAGCAGTTTTACGCCCAGCCGTGGAACTTTTAGCAGGAATTCCAACTGTAGTATATGGTTACTTTGCACTATTGTTTCTGACACCATTGCTGCGGCATATTATCCCTTTAGAAATATTCAATTCCTTGAGTGCAGGGGTAATGATGGGAATTATGATTACTCCCACCGTTGGTTCTATTAGCTTAGATGCTATTAAATCAGTTCCACGTTCTTTGCGCGAAGGAGCTTACGCTTTAGGTATAACTAAACTAGAAACTATTTTTAAAGTAGTCTTACCAGCCGCACTTTCGGGAATTATCGCTTCGATTATTTTGGGTATTTCTCGCGCTGTGGGTGAAACAATGACTGTCCTCATCGCCGCTGGATTACAGCCAAAGCTGACTATTAGTTTTGCAGAATCAATCGCAACAATGACAGCTTATATGGCACAAATTTCTGGCGGAGATAGTCCGCGTGGAAGTCTCAATTTCAAGACTTTATATGCTGTAGGTGCGGTTTTATTTGTGATTACCCTATCTTTGAATATTGTTAGTTACTGGATTGCTAATCGTTACAAGGAAAAATACGAATAATAAATATGACTACGAGTTATCAAGAAGATGATTCCTTTACAGCTGGGGCAGAATTTACTGATAATGTTGACCAAAGAGAGAGCTTAGGAAAAGTATTTGAAGTAATTTTCTTATTCGGTTTAATGATTGGGATATTTGTCCTAGCTTTGCTCCTTTTTGATATTTTGGGAGACGGATTAGGTAGATTTTTGTCCCCAGGATTTCTCACAGATACCCCTTCTCGTTTTCCTGACCAAGGTGGTATCCGTCCTGCTATTGTTAGCAGCATTTTGTTGGGACTTGTTGTGATTTTTGTAACTGTCCCAATTGGTGTAGGAGCAGCTTTATATCTCGAAGAGTATGCACCCAAAGCTTGGTGGACAGCGATTATTGAGATTAATATCAGTAATCTGGCGGGTGTACCTTCTATCGTCTATGGATTGCTGGGTTTAGGAGTTTTCAATTATTTGCTTGGGTTTGGCCCCGCTTTGATTTCTGGTGCATTGACTTTATCTTTGTTGTCTTTACCAGTTATTATTGTCACCTCTAGAGAAGCAATTCGCGCCGTCCCGGATTCTTTGAGAAATGCTTCTTACGGCTTAGGTGTAACCAAATGGAAAACTATTAGCAGTCATGTCATACCTTATGCTGTTCCTGGTATTTTGACAGGGGTGATTATCTCTGTATCTCGTGCTATTGGTGATGCAGCATCTCTAATTGTTGTCGGTGCTGTAGGTTTTCTCACCTTTGACCCTGGTTTGTTCCAGAGATTTATGGCATTACCCATTCAAATTTACAGTTACATCACTCGTCCTGAACCGGGTTTTGCTAGTGCAGCAGCAGCGACAATTATTGCGTTGTTACTGTTGATTTTAGCTTTGAATGGTGTAGCAATTTATATCCGGCAACGTTTTTCAATCCGTTAGGTAAACACAGTATGCAACTTTCTCTCAAATCTAACCCCCAACCCCTTCCCTTGTAGGGAAGGGGAGCAAGACTTAAAGCCTCTCCCGGTTTCGGGAAGAGGAATGGAAGCGGGGTTTTAAAAATAAGTTGCACATCGTGTTTAGGTAATTAAATATCTAATTTAATACATTCACAGACATTTGGAGAATAGAAAAATGACTTATAGCAATAGTAGAAGTAAAGCAGATAGTGCCACAATCGAACAAGGTAATAGCGTTTTTAATGTTGAAGGTGTGAAGGTTTTCTATGGGGGATTTTTGGCACTTTTAGATGTCTATCTAAAGATTCCTGATAAACAAATTATTGCTTTTATTGGCCCTTCAGGATGTGGTAAAAGTACCTTATTGCGTTGCTTCAACCGGATGAATGATTTAATCCCTGGAGCTAAGGTAGAGGGTAGACTGAATTATCGCGATCGCAACATTTATGATCCTAAGATAAATTCGGTCAAATTACGCCGCCAAATCGGAATGGTTTTTCAAAGACCGAATCCTTTCCCCAAGTCAATATATGAAAATATTGCCTTTGCACCGCTTGCTAACGGTTACAAAGGTAACGTTGATGAATTGGTGGAAGATTCCCTCAGACGCGCTGCTATCTGGGATGAAGTTAAAGACAAGCTCAAAGATAAGGGAACTGCATTATCTGGCGGACAACAGCAACGACTTTGTATAGCCCGTGCGATCGCGATGAAGCCAGATGTATTATTGATGGATGAACCATGTTCTGCTCTCGACCCGATTTCTAGCCGCCAAGTGGAAGAACTCTGCTTAGAACTCAAGGAGCAATACACCATCATTATGGTGACACACAATATGCAGCAAGCTTCTAGAGTCGCAGATTTCACTGCTTTCTTCAATACAGAAATTGACGAGCAGGGTAAACGTCGTGGTAAATTAGTTGAGTTTAATCCTACAGCCCAAATGTTCAGTTCACCTCAAACAAAAGAAGCTGAAGATTACATCAGTGGACGCTTTGGTTAAAGAGACATCACAGGGGAAGGGGAAAAGGCAAGTTCAGCTAGTGAGTGACTATTATTCCTTTTCCCTTTGATTTAAATTTAGTAAACTCAATGTCCCTTTAAAAAATCTTTTCAAGTAAGGACTTTAGTGCTTAAAAAATAAGGACTAAAGTCTTTACTACGAACTTGATTACTTGATAATTGATCACCCTTAAACCAGCGCTGCTGTTGCTTTCAAAGCAAAAATCTTCTCAATCACATCTTCGACTACCTTATCTGGCGTAGAAGCACCAGAAGTAACTCCCACAACAATTTTTCCATCCGGCAACCAGCTTTCTGTAGTTATTAACTGCCCATTTAATTGCCGATGTTCTATGGAATCTCCTGATTTAATCCGTTCAACAGTATCAATATG
Source organism: Nostoc sp. UIC 10890 (assembly GCF_054786515.1). Classification (NCBI taxonomy): domain Bacteria; kingdom Bacillati; phylum Cyanobacteriota; class Cyanophyceae; order Nostocales; family Nostocaceae; genus Nostoc; species Nostoc sp. UIC 10890. Next base: position 5,583,258 of record NZ_JBSGKF010000001.1, on the reverse strand, counting down.
ATAAGAAGGAATTCCCCGTTCAAAAGCAATTTGTTGCAATTGAGTAGTATTGGATGAATTAAACCCACCAATTACTACCATCAAATCTAAGTTATGTTCCACTAACTCCAACATTGCATCTTGCCGTTCTTGAGTGGCATCACAAATAGTATTGAAGCTTTGGAAATGCTGATTTAACTCAGTGGGGCCATACTTTTGCAACATAGTCCGCTCAAAAAGCTTGCCGATTTGCTCAGTTTCGCCTTTCAGCATCGTAGTTTGGTTAGCAATACCAACTCTTTCTAAATCTTGATCGGGGTCAAATCCGGCTGAACAAGCTTTAGCAAATTTTGTCAGAAATTCTTCTCGGTTGCCACCATTAATAATATAGTCAGCAACATAACCTGCTTCTTGCAAATTCAACACGATTAAATACTTGCCAGCAAAAGAACTAGTTGCAACTGTTTCTTCGTGCTTATATTTACCGTGAATTATTGATGTATAGTCGATTTTTTTGTGCTTTTCTACTGTATTCCAAACTTTAGAGACCCAAGGGCAAGTTGTATCAACAATTTTGCAGCCTTTATCGTGAAGTATCTGCATTTCTTGAACGCTAGCCCCAAAGGCGGGTAATATGACTACATCGCCAGTTCCCACAACCGAAAAGTCTTTATTCTTGCCTTCAATAGGGATAAATTCTACTTCCATCTCCTGCATTCGCTGATTTACAGAAGGGTTGTGGATAATTTCGTTAGTAATCCAGATGTGTTCTTTGGGGAAGTGCTGACGGGTTTCATAGGCCATAGCTACAGCTCGTTCTACACCCCAGCAAAAGCCAAAGGCTTGTGCTAGTCGGATTGTGACATCGCCTCGTTGCAGGATGTAATTGCGATCGCGAATTTCCTGAATCAAGTTACTCTGATACTCAGATTGCAACTGGGTAGCAACTTCTGCTTGATGACCAAAACCCTTGCGATTGTAATTTTCTGAATGTTGGAGGCTGCGCTTAAAAGCTTTTGTATCCATTAGATTTGTCTACTTAAACCACTATTTCTTATTTTCTCGCGCCCAGACGCGATTTATACACAGTTGTATTCAAAGATATTATCAAAGAGCGGGAAAGGGAAAATGATTTAATGCCTTTACCCTTTATCCTTTAACCTTTTCCCCTCTTTTTCTTGCTGGGGTTTTAATTCGATATCGCTATAAATCTGCAATGCAGAACGCCAAACTATATAGCCTTCAGGACTTAAGTGTAAGCCATCGGTAGTAAATTCCCTGCGGAGATTTCCTTGCTTGTTGGTAAACAGCGGGTATAAATCGAGAAATTTGACACCTTTTTTGGTAGATATGCTTTGCAATTGCTGATTCAACTTGAGAATGCGACTATTGGCAACAGCCAGAAGTTTTTCTCGTCCTTGCCAAGTTGCGTCCTCTGCTCCATGTGGCAAAATCGATTGGACAACAATTTGCGCTGTGGGATGAGTCTTTTGCAGGTAACTGATAATTTGCCGTTGATTATCTAAAATTACCCTGTCGCTCATCCCCCGAATTAGGTCATTAATGCCAATCATCACAAAAATCACCTCTGGCTGGGTGCGGTCAAATATCTTCAATCTTTTCAAGAGTCCATTGCTGGTTTCGCCAGAAATTCCTTGATTGAGCCAATTTTTACCTTCGGGTAATAACTCAGGGGGAAACCACAAACTCAGAGAATCTCCCGCCAGGATAGTTAAATCGGGAGGACGTTGGTCAGCAGCGACCTTGGCTTCTTGCTTGAGGATGTCTACCCACTCTTGATAACTGAGTTGGTGACGGCGACCCAAATCAGGTGTAGTAATTTGGGGTGAGTTGTTCAGGTTGATTGGTTCTGGGGATGTTACTATCCCAAAAAAAGCGGACAATCTCTGCTGTTGCCAAATTAGCAGGATGACCGCCAACATTAGGATGCCGTTGGTTAACAGCGAGAAAAATGCCCAGATAGGAAAGGTTTTAAGAGATGTAGACACAACTAGCGAAATTTACCAATTATTTGAATCAAATTTTAACGCTAGCGATCGCAAATGACACACTCTTAAAGTGGGGATTGGGGATTGGGGACTGGGGACTGGGGACTGGGGACTGGGGACTGGGGATTGGGGATTGGGGAAGCAAACAGAAAGTTCTTTCCTCCTAACTCACCACTCAGCACTCACCACTCACCACTCCTAAGTGGGACGATCGCCAAACTCGGAGTTGTAACCTTCTTCACCATGTTCGTTGATATCTAAACCTTGCAATTCAGCTTCCTCTTTAACTCGTAGCCCGACTGTAGCATCGATAACCTTGAGAATAATCCACGTACCAACACCTGCGATCGCATAAGCAATGGCAATTGCTGCTAGTTCAACTCCCAATTCACCAAAATTACCGCGCAACACTCCGTTTTTACCTCCGCCATTGACTTGAGTCGTGGCAAAGACTGCTGTTAAAATTGCCCCCACTGTACCACCAACACCATGCACGGGATATGTATCTAAAGCATCGTCAATTAGCGTTTTATGCTTGAAACTCACAGCATAGAAGCAAACAAAGGCGGTGATCAAACCAATTAAAATCGCTGATAGGGGTGTGACAAATCCGGCAGCGGGAGTGATACCCACCAATCCAGCAACGGCTCCTGTAGCTGCTCCTACAGCGGTTGGTTTACCCCGTAATGATCCTTCCAAAATTAGCCACATTAATGCACCAGCCGCCGCAGCTGTATTCGTAGAGACGAAGGCTGTTGTTGCCACATTTGTTACTAAGTTACCAGAAGTTCCACTAGCAAGAGTTAGAGCACTCCCAGCGTTGAAGCCGAACCAACCAAACCACAATAAGCCAGCACCTAGTAAAATAAACGGAACGTTGTGCGGCGGGCTAAGACGATCGGGATGGGTTTTCCGAGGCCCAAGGACGATCGCTGCTACCAGGGCTGAAACGCCAGAACTAATGTGAACTACTGTACCACCTGCAAAGTCGAGAGCACCCAAGCCACCATATAAACCTAGAAATCCACCTTTAGCCCATACCATGTGTGCCAGGGGGGCGTAAATAAAGGTTGACCACAACAGCACAAACAGACAATAAGCGCGAAAACTCATCCGTTCTGCGATCGCCCCAGAAATTAAAGCTGGGGTGATAATGGCAAACATGGCTTGGTAGATCATGAATCCCTGGTGAGGTATCGTTCCAGCATAAGAAAGAACCTCAGGGGGATTTGACCCTTTCAGATAATCGGTTATCTCTAAGCCGACACCATTCAATCCCAGCCATTGCAATCCACCGATAAACGGTAAACCTGGTGCAAAGGAAAGACTATAACCCCAGAGAATCCAGCTAACTCCCACGATCGCCATCAACACAAAGCTCATCATCAATGTGTTTAGGATGTTGCGCGATCGCACAAATCCACCATAGAAAAATGCTAATCCTGGTGTCATTAGCAGCACAAGGGCTGCTGAAATCAGCATAAATGCCGTATCTCCAGTATCAGCAGCAGGTGGAGTAGCGGCTGGTGTTTGGGCAAAAGCATTGCCCATCAGCGGCCCTCCCAAAAACAGTAGAGTGATAGCCCCAATCATCACAATTTTCTTCAACACTTGTTTTTCTTCCTAAGCACCAATGATTTGTATCCTTAACTACATTTGATTACTTTTAGTTACACATTTTTGTCTTGAAAGTTACTTAACGTTAATTTTGTGGAAATGTTAACAAAAATATAATCCTGCTGGTAGTTGCCAAGATAAAAAACGGTATGAATATGCAATAGTTGCATGTTTATTTTTTGAAGAATAGCATTTTATTCAACCGCCACAAAATCCCAAAATTTTAGTTACTTACTGTTACAAAGCAAAATAATTTTAAATTCTGACAATTATGGTAAATTACCAGAGAATTTACCCAAATATTTCATGATTTATATTAATATCTCCTGCAAAAACGCATAAATATCTGCATGACTGCTTCTCGCAGTTTGGTAGTTAAAAAAGTTTTACATTTTGGGGTGAGGTTATTATCTGTTTAAAAGGGAACAATATAAAAGTTATTGTTCAAAAATAATCTAGAAATTTTACTTAAGTTCTGGGTGCAAACATGATTATTAAAACACCTACTAAAGCTAAACATGCTCCGATTAAGTCATAGCGGTCTGGAATTACCTTGTCTATCTTCCAACCCCAAAGCATTGCCATTGCGATAAACGCGCCACCGTAAGCCGCATACACTCTGCCAAAATTTGCCGATTGGAGAGTTGCAATAACCCCATAGCAAGCTAAAGCAATTCCACCCAATATGCCCCACCAGAAAGGCTTACCTTCGCGCAACCACAACCAAATCAGGTAGCCGCCGCCGATTTCAAAGAAACCAGCCCAGAAAAAATACAGTAGAGACTTGATCATTTGAACGATTATTTCACAAAGTCGAACTCAGTGAAATTACGCTAACGCTTTTAACTAAACTATTGTCATTAATTAAAGTAAGTTTGTTGAATTGGGCATAGGGAATTGGGCATTGGGCATAGGGAATTGGGCATTGGGCATTGGTTATATTATCCTGCTCCCCTGCTCCCCTGCTTTTTCCCTGCTCTGCTACCTCTCCCAGAATGTAGATAAGGCTTAAGGATGAAAGCACCATTACCTGATAACGAAGCAAAGAGAATTGAGATGCTTTTGCAGTATAAGATTCTCGATACCCCACCTGAAGCGGCATTTGACGACCTCACCCGTCTAGCTTCGTATATTTGTCAGACTCCTATCGCCTTAATTAGCTTAATTGATACAAACCGTCAGTGGTTCAAGTCAAAAGTCGGAATGGAAGCCCTAGAAACACACCGAGATTTAGCATTCTGTGCCCATGCTATTCTCCAGCCTGATATTTTGGTTGTACCTGATGCAACAGATGACGAACGGTTTGCTACAAACCCACTGGTAACATCTGACCCAAATATTCGGTTTTATGCTGGTGTACCTCTGACCAATCCAGAGGGATACCCGCTAGGAACCCTGTGTGTAATTGACTACGTACCACGAGAACTTAATCCAGAACAACTGGAGGCATTACGAACATTAGGCCGTCAAGTCATTAAGCAACTGGAATTGCGCCGAAATTTAGCAAGTTTAGTACTTTTTACCAAGAAAGATAAACAATCACAGAGGGTACGCAAGCAATTTTTCCAAAAGATTGCAGCAGGTTTTGCTTTGGCGTCGGCAATTTTAGTTGTGATTGGCGCGGTTTCTTATCAAAATACAAGAGGATCTATTAATAATCGCAGTATCGTAAAAAACACTTACAAAAAACTCAACAGCTTAGAAGAACTACTGTCTCACATCAAGGATGCTCAGACTAGACAAAGTGGTTACATTCTGACTGGAAAACAAATTTATCTCAAACCTTATCAAGCAGCAATTGCTAACGTCGATCAAGAAATTGCCCAACTGAAAAGTCTAACGGCAGATCAACCGGATGAACAAAAGCAGATTGCAACGCTTGAATCTCTGATAACAACTAAACTTACTGAACTAAAACAGACTATCGACTTGCGCCAGAACAAGGGATTAGAGGCGGCGTTGCAAGTACTACTGAGAAATGATGAACAAAATCTCATAAGTGATATCCGCAAGGCGATCAACGAAATGGAAAACGAGGAAAGGAGGAAGCTTCAACAGCGGTTACAAGCAAAACAAGCCAGAATTCGCAACACATTTTTGACACTTGCGATCGCTATCAGCCTAAGTTTTATCATTCTTGCTGTAGTCTACTACTTCATCTATCGTGAGGTAATTGAGCGGAAGAGGACAGAAGAAACCTTAAATCAAGAACGCAACTTTATCTCAGCAGTCCTTGATACAGCCAGCGCGTTGGTAACAGTTCTCGATTCTCAAGGGAAAATCGTTCGTTTCAATCAAGCTTGTGAGCAAATAACGGGTTACTCTTTCGATGAAGTGAGGGGTAGGTATTTCTGGAATGTATTCCTACTTCCTGAAGAGGTGAATTCAGCCAAAGCAGTTTTTGAGCAATTGTTAACTGGTACAGGCTTTCTAGAGAACGAAAACCATTGGGTAATGAAAGATGGTAGTCGCCGACTGATTGCCTGGTCAAATACCTTCTTAAAAGACTATGAAGGATCAGTAGAATACATTGTTGGTACTGGCACTGACATTACTGATCGCAAACGCACACAACAGCATCTAACTGCACAATATGCTGCAACCCGCGTTTTAGCCGAATCCGCCACCATCAGCGAAGCTACTCGCCAAATCTTGCAAGGGATCTGTGAGAGTTTAGCATGGGATTTGGGTGAAATTTGGATGGTGGATCAGCAGGCAAATGTGCTGCGTTTTCTCGATACATGGCATAAAGCATCCCTTGAAATGCAAGAGTTTGAAGCATTAAAGCGGCAAACTACCTTTGCGCCAGGAATTGGATTACCTGGTCGGGTTTGGGCTAGTTCTGAACCTGTTTGGATCGCTGATATTGTTAAAGATATTAATTTTTCTAACTTCAAAATTGCTGCTCAAGTAGGACTACACGCGGCTTTTGGTTTTCCAATCCGCAGCGGTAACAAAATCCTTGGTGTCATTACCTGCTTCAATCGTGAAATCCAGCCGCTTGACGAAGATTTGGTAAAAACGATGAATTCGATTGGTGAGCAAGTGGGGCAATTTATCCAGCGGAAACAGGCTGAAGAAGAAATACAACGCCAAAACTTGCGATCGCAATTATTTACCGAAATCACCCTCAAGATTCGCCAGTCTTTACAAATCGAAGAAATTCTCCAAATCACTGTCGAGGAGGTACAAAAGATCCTCCAGACTGACCGAGTTTTGATCTATCAGCTTTTGCCAGATGAGTCTGCAACCACCGTTATAGAAGCAGTAGTTTCTGGCTTACCAGCAATCAAAGAGCAAAGCATCACCCCTCCCTACTTCCAAGCGGAGTATCTACAACAATACTATCTACAGCAGTACCGTCAAGGAAGGGTTTTAGGACTGGCTAACTTGGATCTGTTAGAAGTTGAACAAAGCCATCTAGAATTAATGCAACAATTTGGGGTCAAAGTCAATTTGGTTGTGCCCATTCTTGTCAAAGAAGAAGTTTGCGGTTTGCTCATAGTTCATCAGTGTGACGATTCCCACCATTGGTCTAGCTTTGAAACTCATCTCTTGCGGCAAATAGCCGACCAAGTAGGTATTGCCTTAGCGCAAGCCCAACTATTAGCAGCAGAAACTCGTCAGCGACAAGAACTTGAAATTGCCCGTCGCCAAGCCGAATTAGCTTCTCAGACTAAAAGTGCCTTTTTGGCAAATATAAGTCATGAAATTCGCACTCCAATGAACGCTGTATTGGGAATGACCAGTTTAGTTTTAGATACTCCCTTAGATGCAGAACAGCGAGATTTTATTGAAACAATTCGGAGTAGTGGAGACGCTCTTTTAAGTTTAATCAACGAGATTTTGGATCTTTCCAAACTTGAAGCTGGAGAAATGGCTCTCGAAACTCTAGATTTTGACCTATCCACTTGTATAGAAGAAGTGGTGGAATTATTGGCTCCTTCAGCCCATAACAAAGGATTAGAAATTGCCGCCATGATTGAGCACAACGTCCCCACCCACCTCCAAGGAGATGCTGGTAGACTGCGGCAAATTCTCATGAACTTAATCAGCAACGCGATCAAGTTCACCAGCACTGGCGAAGTATTAGTACAAGCCGAATTGCGTGCGCTTTCTCCTACTACAGCCACAATCCATTTTGCCATCACAGATACAGGTCTTGGCGTTAGCCCTGAAGACCAACGCAAACTCTTTATGCCCTTTACCCAAGTTGATGCTTCTACCACTCGCAAGTATGGTGGTACTGGTTTGGGATTAGCCATCTGTAAACAACTTGTAACCTTGATGGGAGGAGTGATTGGGGTAGAAAGTCAGGTAGAAAAAGGATCTAAGTTTTGGTTTGAGGTGCTTTTTACCAAGCAAATTGAGCCTGTTTTGCCAAAATGCGATCGCGGACTTTTGCACAATCGCCGCTTGTTAATAGTAGATAACAACGCTACTAATTGCAAAATTATCCGCCATCAAGCTACTTATTGGGGAATGCAGGTAGATCAAGCTGACAGTATTGCTGCGGCTCTCAAAGTTATTCAGAAAGCTTACGAGCAAGGGAAATCATATCATGTTGCCTTGATTGGTATGCAAATACCTCAAACAAATGGCATGACAATAGAAGAACAAATTCAAGCCAATTCGGCAATTGCTGAGATACCTTTGATTATGCTTGCATCTACTAATCAACGGAAGGAAGTGCAGCAGGCACTAAATATTGGATTTGCTGCTTATTTGGTCAAACCCATTAAGCCATCACGACTCCTCAACACCATCATCACTATTTTAGAAACTCAGCCGGAATCAGGGCTAGAGGCTACTGAAGAAATCCAGATTACAGAGACTTCAGCCGTTCTTACTTCCTCTCCCTCTAACGCCGCTACTAAATCCAAGTTAAGAATTCTCTTAGCTGAAGATAATTTGGTGAATCAGAAAGTAGCCTTGAAACAACTCGATAGTTTGGGCTATAAAGCCGATGTCGTTGCTAATGGAAAGGAAGTTTTGCAGCAATTAGAAAAAATTCCTTACGATTTGATTTTAATGGATTGCCAAATGCCAATTCTTGACGGTTTAGAAACCACAAAAGAAATTCATCGTTGGCAAAAGGGCGACTTTGCCTTGCGTCGCCGTCCGGTAGTGATTGCGATGACGGCCAATGCGATGAAAGAAGACGAACAAATGTGTCTCAATGCAGGTATGGATGACTATTTGAGTAAGCCAGTGTTTAAAGATCAATTGGCTGCGACCTTAGAGCATTGGACAGGTGTGATCAGTTCACAACAAGAGGCAGTTGTGTATGAACAGACAGTTTCCAGCGACCTAGCAATTGATTGGGAACACTTGCATCAGATATCGGGACATGATCAAGAATTTGAATTAAATCTATTGCAAATATGCGTTGAAGATATTAAACCCCGTTTAGAGATCATTAAAGTTGCGATCGCATCTCATAACTTTGGGCAAATAGCGCGAGAAGCTCATCACCTTAAAGGTGCCACTGCCAATATTGGAGCCACAGCAATGTATATAGCCGCTGACAAACTAGAACAACTAGCTGACTGTCAAGAGCTTAGAGATACTACTAACTTAATTTCAGAATTAGAAGAATTTGTCAATAGTATTCAAGAATTTTTAATCAAAAACAAAGTTTTCACAATTCAAAATTGAACTAGGGATTGGGGATTGGGGAATGGGGAATGGGGAATGGGGAATGGGGAATGGGGAATGGGGAATGGGGAATGGGGATTGGGAATCATTTCTTTCTTCTCTGACTTTGCGTTCATCTCCCCCTGCCTCCCCTGCTCCCCTGCTCCCCTGCCTCCTCTGCTCCCCTGCTCCCCTGTCTTCCCTGCTCCCCTGCCTCCCCTACTTCCCCACTCCCCACTCCCCACTCCCTACTCCCCGATATTCAGCAATTTCGCCATAGCCAACCGTTGCAGTTTCCCAGTAGCACCACGAGGTAGTTGATCCAAAATGTGAACTTGTTTGGGAATTTTGAAGTCTGCCAGCATAGTTGCACAGTGAGCTAAAAGTTCTTTTTCGCCAGCTTCTACCTTGAGGACAACAGCGGCGTGGATATCTTCTCCTAAAGATTTGTGGGGGACAGCAAAGGCCAAAGCTTCGGCGACGGCGGGATGGCGTAGCAAGACATCATCCACTTCTAAGGGAGAAATTTTTTCCCCACCCCGGTTAATCAATTCTTTAATGCGTCCAGTCAAGCGGAGGTAGCCGTCTGCATCTATAGTACCCTGATCCCCTGTGCGGAACCAACCGTTCACAAAAGCTGTGGCGTTAGCTTCCGGGTTGTTTTCGTAGCCATCTATAACATTGGGTGCTTTGACCACTACCTCGCCCAAGCTTCCCTGAGATAACAGGTTGTCTTCGGAGTCCATAATGCCCACTTCTACACCAAAGCCATAACCTACAGTTCCTGGTTTCCGCACTTTTGGTGGTAGGGGATTGGTGGTCATTAAGTGAGATGCTTCAGTCATGCTGTAAGCTTCCACCACCGGAGCATTAAGAGTTGCCTCTAGCTGTTCAATGATAATTGGGGGCAAGGAAGCGCTACTAGAGCGAATAAAACGAAAGCGGTTAGCTTTGACAATTTCTGTGTTGCGGCTAGCGCGGGCCAAAATTGTCTGGTGCATAGTTGGCGCTGCGGAGTACCAGGTAGGTTTATAGGTATCTACCAGTTTCCAAAACTCCAGGGCATTAAAACCATTGGGACAAATTAGTGTACCGCCTGATGCCAGAGTTGCTAGTAAACAGCCCACCAATCCATGAACGTGGAACATAGGCATTAGACAAAGTGTAGTGTCATCTGCTGTGAGTGAGTAAGCATCAATGAGGTTGCGGGCTGAAGCGATTAAGTTGCGATGACGAATCGGTACACGCTTGGGACGACTGGTGGTACCGCTAGTGTGGAGAATCATCGCGATATCATTGTCCCCAACCAAATTTTCGCAGTCCCCAATCCCCAGTCCCCAATCCCCAGTCCCCAGTTCAAAGCTTAATGTGCCATCAGTGTTTACCTTGGCATTAATCACCATCATGTCAGGTGTGACAGCGGCAATGGCTGCTTCTGGATCTTCAGACAATGTAATCAGTGCTTTTGCCTGAGTATCTTCGTAGTAAAAGGCAAATTCATCTTGCTTATATTTAGGATTTAGGGGTGCAGCAGTGCCACACAGAGAGGCAGCCAAAAAGGTAATAGCCATTGGTGAACCGTTAGTCATAGCAATGGCTATGCGTTCCCCCCGTTTCAATCCAAAGCTGTTGAGTTGGGATACTAGTCCAACAACATTCTCGCGCAATTGCTTATAAGTTAGCGATCGCTCCCCAGGCGTAACAACGGCTAGATGATCGTCTTCCCCTGCCAAAAGCTCAAATAAGTTCATTAGTTTTTACGGTCTGTCAACAGATGACTGATTGACATCCTTACTATGGCTAAAGCTACAGTAAGAATGTCAATCAAACAAGTTTAACTACTTGTATTCTAGATGGGTTGACACTAATGGCTTTCCGATCCACTCCACAAGATTGGATAATTTATTTTAGGACTTACGCAAAATTACGCGCTGTAAGGGCAATACCTGCGGATTCGCTGAAAGCATTCTCGTAAGAGTAACCCCTAGGCGTCTACATGAATTGCCCCTACCGTAAAATCATTCTTTTCGGCTATTGTTTGCGTAAATCCTAATTTGTTGGAAGTCCCTAAATAAAAAGCCCCTGGTCAACACCAGGGGTATCCATCTTTATTCCCTCATATTAGGATCGCATCTGTGAAGCTATAGTAAATCCGTAGCCATGCAATTAACGCATAATATTGATGATTATTTTGCAAGCTATGCTTGGACAGGAATTTACCCAGTGTCATGAATGAGAGCGATGTCTACGACGGGCTATTCGGTGTCGTTTATTTCTCGTCACTTGCTCAAAAAAAGGTTTAGCACCCAGCTAAACCTCTATCTAAACCTCTATATATTTAGTGCTTAAGCAGACATCCCAGATTAATTTAGACTCACTCTTACTTTAGTTCATCTTCCTATAGACTGTATCCAAATATCCTGAAGACTGATATACCATTACCTGATAATTAATAATAAAAGGCTTGGTTTAACCAAGCCTCTATATATACCAAGCATTTACTACACCAAGATTAATTTAGACCGACTCTTACTTTAGTTCATCTTCCTATAGGCTGTGTCCAAATATTCTGATATCTGATATAAGATTTCCTGGTTACTTGTTAAAAAAAAAGGTTTGGCTGTGAACCAAACCTCAATAATTGCTGTGCTTAACAACGTACTAAATTAATTTAGTTCTACTCTGTTTACAGATCATCATCCTAGAGGATGTGTATAAATATTCAGGCATCTGGTACTCAATCACTTGGTAAAATGTTGACTGGTTTATTTAATAAATATATAAAAATCTACCTAAAGAATGAAAAGTCTTGGTTTTAAACCAAGTCTCCATATATACAAAGTATTTACCATATCTAGTCAATTTAGAATTACGTTGACTTCAGTTTATCTTCCTAGAAGATGTGTATAAATATTCTAAAAACAGATATCTCATCAGCTAGATATAAATTTGAAGAAGAATTATAGATTCTCATGAAATACTGCTCGGTTAAGAATATTCGTAAGTCGGGTTAAGGCAATGCGTTACCCAGCAAACCGCTCTAAATATTGGGTTACCCTGTGAGAAGCCCCTTCTCTTCTCTTTCAGAGACGCTAATGCGTAGCTTGCTTCCACGAAGTGGTACGAGAGGCTTTGCGAACCGATCTATGTTCAATTTACCGTTACTCTAATGAGAGGTTATCTTTTGCTGATCTAAGCTTTTATAAAAAAAGACCCTGGGTATTACTCCAGGGTGCATACACGTTTTTCAGGCATTAACAGGCTGAATAATAACTCTGTAAAATAGTTATTTCTACTATCCATAGAATGATACAAATATTGATCTATATATGGTATTGGTAGTTTTTTGTTGCTTAGTCTATTATAGATGGTAATTTTTAATACTAAAAAGACAAGTTGGACGATATTTTCTACTTCTTTAGTATCAGTTGAAACCTTCTGTAATCTGATATTAATCTCTTATTTACATTAGACATAGAGATTGTAGTGTAAGTATTTTGCTTATTATTTCTACGTTTCACTTACTTGATGCTACTCACGAAAAAGGCATGGCTAAAAGCCACGCCCTATATATACCAAGTGTTTACCATACCTAGCTAATTTAGAATTACTTTGATTTCAGTTCATCTGTCTCTAGTGGGTTTACAAAAATTCTCCAAAGTGTTGGCAAATCAAGAATTAATTGACATAAAAAAGCTTGCATTAAGCTAAATATTAATCTAACACCAGTGCTTTATACAATTTACATTAAATTATACTTAATAGGAATTCATGTTAATTAAAAGATGAAGCTACAAGCATAATCTGCAAACAAATATAGGGACTGAGAAAAAGACATATTGTCAGCAAAGCTAGTTAAATAGCAACAATTACTATATGTAATTATGTCTGATATTTTACCAGATATTTAACCAATCACTTAACAAAAAGACTTGGTGATAAACCAAGTCTTAGAGGTTTTTTGAGAAGTCTAATTTATTACTTATATCGGCGATTTGAAATCACGGCTACACAGGGAAAACATGCCTCAGCAGGTTATAAAGCACTGATTTTGTATTAGTTCACAGAGGTGTAATTTGTTTTTGTAGTAGTGAATTATATTCGCCCAATACTTTTTAAATATCCTCTTAGCTCGACTTTATCCAAAATTGATAACTCGGTTGCTGTTAGGGAGTATACAAATATTATAAGAATCTTTATCAGACGATAATGGAAGCCATGAAAAAGGTTTAGCACTAAGCTAAACCTCCATAGAAAGCAGTTATTCGACACACCAGAATTAATTTAGAGCTACTCTTACTTCTGGTCATCTTGCTCTAGGATGTGTACAATAATTCTAAAATATGATACGAATTGATATTGCCATTTTGGCAAGTCATTAAACCTCCTTTAGATAGATAAATAGCTAAATATAGTGAATTAAAAATAAAAATTATCACATTTAAAATTAGCATATAGCAATGCTATAACTTAATAAATAGAAATAACCAAATCATTCGGCAATATTCTGATTGCTTTTAACTTCAAATAATGCTGAATTAATCCATACATTTAAGCTAATTTTATTTTCGGTTATGGGATAAAAACCAGATTGGTATTCCAGTCAGATGTAATAGCATAGTATCCCTGCGCGGACTAAGACAAAACAAGGGGCTTAAGCCCCTTGCTGTATTGTTTGTGTAGAGGCGGTTTCTAACCACCCTTTTAGCTGGAATATTAGCCCAAATCGAAAAGCAAGATTTCGCCGCCGATGTTGGTGCTAATTTCTAGCTGTTCTTCGCCGTTGATCTGCACACCATCGCCGGCTCTGAGTTCTTCACCATTTAAGTTGACTATGCCTTGGGCTACTTGTAACCAGGCATAGCGATCGCTTTTGACTTGATAATTAACAACATCACCTGACTCTAAAACAGATGTATATAACTCAACATCTTGGTGAATTGTCACAGCACCATCGCGCCCATCCTTAGAGGCAATTAAGCGGAGTTTACCGCGCTTTTCTTCGAGAGGAAAAGCTTTTTGTTCATATCTTGGCGTTATTCCTTCTCGATCGGGAAGAATCCAGATTTGTAGCAGGTGCAGTGGTTCAGTTGGTGAGGGATTAAATTCGCTGTGGCTGATTCCAGTACCAGCACTCATAATTTGGGCATCACCAGGGCGAATCACCGACCCAGTACCCAAGCTGTCTTTATGCTCTACAGCACCTTCTAAGACGTATGTGAGAATTTCCATGTCACGATGACTGTGGGTAGGAAATCCAGCGCCAGGGGCGATGCGATCGTCGTTAATAACTCGCAGAGAGCGAAATCCCATGCGGTTGGGATCGTAAAAACTACCGAAGGAAAATGTGTGATAACTATCGAGCCAGCCTGTTTGAGCGTGGCCGCGGTCATTGCGATCGTGAATTAAGTGGGTAATTGTATTTTGAGACATAAGTTTACCTCGTTGTTAATTGTTTTTAGAAGAATTTAGAATTCCAAATTTAGAGTTCTGATTGATTAGACCTAATTTGTAACTATTTAAATAGTAAAGTATATACATATAAAATGAGAAGTACGCACTTAAAAGTGGTGTACTTACCAAAAAGATACTGTGAGATTTGACAGCGGTTTTCAATTGAATGGAATACACTCTTTACAGCAATTTTCAGGTAAATAGACCACAGTGGTTAAACCAACCGAAGGCATCATTTTCAGTAATATAATTTACAGCAAGAGCCATTGCTTGGTCGAGTGATTCCAGTGTGCGTGCTTCACAAGAACGGAGAAATTGCTTCAGTTTCGACCAACACAGTTCTATAGGGGATAAATCAGGAGAATAAGGAGGCAAAACTTGACTTTTGCACCGACTGACTCGATTGCAACTCTTATACACGTCTAATTTAGTCGTAACGCACCAGATTCCCAAGTGCCGTACTCTCAGTGATAATATACCCTACAATTTAAGGTTGAATTTCTAAATGGTATCTAAATATTTTATGGGGTGATTGAGAGTTATTTTTGATCTCAATTTCAGAAAAAATAGTAATAATTTACCAAATCTTTTTCAATTAACTATTGTTTGAAAGTAACAAACAAAAAACTTATATGACAAATTTTTCAGCCATATTAACTATATGATGATAAGAGAAGTGCAATATTTTCTCCAGCATTGAATAACCATTAAAAATTACTCAGGAAGATGAATTATGCCAGTACTTAATATCCTTCATTTAGTTGGATCTGCACACAACGATTTTTACTGTGATTTATCACGCCTTTATGCCCAAGACTGTTTAGTAGCAATAGCAGATAAATCACTTTATAACTTTCAAATTGCATACATCACACCTGATCGCCAGTGGCGATTTCCTAACTCCCTTAGTCGAGAAGATATTGCTCTCACAAAACCAATTCCTCTGTTTGATGCCATACAGTTTATAACAGGGCAAAACATTGACATCATGTTACCACAAATGTTTTGTATTCCTGGAATGACTCAATACCGCGCTCTATTCGATCTGCTCAACATTCCTTACATAGGGAATACTCCAGATATCATGGCCATAGCAGCCCACAAAGCCAGAGCCAAAGCAATTGTCGAAGCGGCAGGGGTGAAAGTGCCTCGTGGAGAATTGCTTCGCCAAGGAGATGTTCCGACAATTACACCTCCAGCAGTCGTCAAACCTGTAAGTTCTGACAACTCGTTAGGAGTAGTCTTAGTTAAAGATGTGACTGAATATGATGCTGCCTTAAAGAAAGCATTTGAATATGCAGATGAGGTGATTGTAGAAGAGTTTATCGAACTTGGTCGAGAAGTCAGATGCGGCATCATTGTAAAAGACGGGGAGCTAATCGGTTTACCCCTTGAAGAGTATCTGGTAGACCCCCACGAAAAACCTATCCGCAACTATGTTGATAAACTTCAACAAACGGACGATGGCGATTTGCGTTTTGCTGCTAAAGATAATATTAAGTCTTGGATTGTAGACCCTAGTGATCCAATTACCCAAAAGGTTCAAGAAGTGGCTAAGAAGTGTCATCAGGCTTTAGGTTGTCGCCACTACAGTTTATTTGATTTCCGCATCGACCCAAAGGGACAACCTTGGTTCTTAGAAGCCGGATTATATTGTTCTTTTGCTCCCAAAAGCGTGATTTCATCTATGGCGAAAGCAGCAGGAATCGCTCTAAATGATTTATTAATAACCGCTATCAATGAAACGTTGGACAAGTAATACAACAGAGTTCATTGGTCATTAGTCCTGTCTTTGGGGACTGAAGTCCCCACTACAAACTGTTTATTATGGGTAATTTGGCGGACATCAGAATTACGAATTACGAATTACGAATTACGAATTACTTAGTCCCCTCCTAATTCCACAAGTTTACCGATATTGAAGTCAATTTTTACCCAGCCTTTGAGTTTTTGCAGATTTTGTAGCAAAAGTAAAGTAATCTGCCAATGGTGCAAAGTTAAAAATGGTATTGGATCATTTATTTGATAAATAGCATCTGTGCCTCGTACTAACCTCTGAAACCAAGTTTGCAATTGTTTTGCAGAGCGAATCCCAGTCAGTCGCCAGATTTCGTGATATATCCAGTAAGTAGGCTTGCTATCAGCTAAAGGTTCTAGAGGTGCAGTTAGGGGAGTTTTCCCAAAATAGGCTTCTGCAACACCTGGGTGATTGTAAAACATTGTAATCGCCGAATGGGTGCGGGGATTACATTCAATGGCATAGGCTGTACCATCTTCAGCTTGGATAAAGTCGAAAGAGACTTGTCCAGTCAATCCCAAATTTTTGACGAAATGTTGCACCCATTGCCGAATTTGGGGATTTTCGACATTTTCATAGTTAATCTGAAACGCAGAAGAATCTGAGCAGCAATGCAACCTTAATTCACCATCCCGAACCGTGCTATGGGTGCATAATTCTTTCCCAGGAATAAACTCTTGCATAATCCAAGGTTTTTCTGGGCTGATGGGTAAACTCTTGACAAAGGCTGCTGTCTCTTCTGGGGTATCACAAGGGAGTTTGGTTAAATTTAAGCGACGAACCGAGTCGTAAGAAATACTTTTAATAATATATTTGCGCGTTTCTTTACTAAAATCAAAGTTGATAACTTGTTCAGGATCGGTAATTTTAAAAGATTTAGGAACAGATAAACCAAGCGATCGCGCCTGATCGGTAAAGGCAAATTTATCATCCAGCATCTTGGTTATCTCAGCTTCGAAGTGAAAAACCTCACAGTATGCTGACAGTGCAGGTTTTGCTAAAGAGTCGTAATAACTAGCTACAGGACTGCACACGGGCACATAAATGTCAACCTTTTCTTTTTTGACGATTTCCAATAGCGCCTGTATGTAGCCTTCTGGGTCATCTTGTGGTGCTGGAACTGTATAAAAACGACTCACAGCATTTGAGAATCTATGCCCAGATAACCAGTATTTGTGACCTTCAACCAGAATAACTCTGTGTCCAGCGGCATGGAATGAGCGAGCAAGTTGCAATGCTTTGGTCATTTTGCCGCCACTGACTAAAATAGTCTGGGGATGGTCAGCTATGGCAGTTTTTTTTGTAAATAGAATGCTCCACAGCAGAGATAGCAATACTATTAAAGCGTTGATGGGTAAGGCTATCAGCAGCAATACTAGAGTTCCCAGAGTCTTGAATAGAGCTACTATTTTTATTCTTATACCCTTTGAGGGCGTTGTGGATTCAGGGAGTGATAAGGAGATTGATTGAGCCATAAGTTTTTCCTTTGCGTGGAATGCTGTCTTTTGTAGGGGCGCACAGATATCATTGGTGTCAACTTAAGCTTAAACGCTTATTCCACATACGTTTTACTCCCCTTAATCCCCCTTGGAAAGGGGGGAAAAAGAAATCCAGTTCCCTCCCCTTTGCAAGGGGAGGGTTAGGGTGGGGTAACGCGCATAGTGATGGTCAGCGAGTGAACTCAATATCACGTCTTCACAAGGGTTTCACATTAAGTTGACACCAATGCACAGATATGCACCCCTACCGGATATTCCATCCAAATAAGAACCGCTATAAAGTAGCCTTTTTGTGATGCTTTGAATTGATAAACGCCTGTTACACCAAGCGTCTAATCAGGGTTATCCCATCTCGTATGGGTAACAGAACTTGCTCTACACGAGGATCTGCGGCGACGATGCGGTTGAATTTAGCGATCGCCTCACCATTAGCAGTACGCTGTTCGGATGGTAAGTAAACTTGTCCCTGTAACAACGTATTATCAACGCAGATTAACCCGTCGGGAGCCAGTAAGTCGCTATCCAAGATAATTTGGAAGTACTCTACATACTCCTTTTTATCGGCATCAATGAAGATCAGATCAAATGATTCCTCTTTAGCCGCCAACTTGTGCAGTGTCTCTAATGCAGGTGCTACTTCTACAAAAATCTTGTCGCCGTGGGGAGACTCCTGAAAACAAGTTTGAGCAAATTCAGCCACATAAGAGTCTACTTCACAAGCAATGAGTCTCCCATCATCTGGTAACGCTTCCGCCATCGCCAAGGCTGAATATCCTGTAAACATTCCCACTTCCAGGATGCGCTTGGCTTTGGTAATATGCACAAACATCTTTAGTGTTTGTCCTTCAAGATGTCCTGAGAGCATTTCCTGCTCTAGTTGACGCACCGTTTCACCATCACTAAAGCGTTTACTCCAGTCTTCTTTGCTGGTCTTTTGCGCTAGTGCTGTCAATGCGGCCGATTCGGGAGTAGTGCAATCATCCAAATAGGGATCTAAACCTGCTGCTAATTGCAAACCTTGGCGCAGAGATGTCAATATCTCTAAAGGAATATTACTCTCTTCTGCTATTTGGAGAGTTTTCTGTAGCTGTGCTACGAGGATGCTGTGTGGCGTAATTGGTCTTGCGGTATCTCGTCCTAAAATACTGGTCATGTTTTCACACTCCCAATAGTTTGGATTCTTCTTGAGTCTCGATGTAAGCGTCAATTCCATCTCCACCACGAGGGTATTTAGCACACAGACATTTGTGTTCAGCTAAGGCTGCATCTAGTTCTTCACGGGTGAAATCGTTAACAAAGAAGCACTCACCAATGGGTTTGGGCATAGCTGCGCGTTGTTTCCCGTCTCGCGTCAAGCTGATAGATTGGGTTGCATACCAGAGCAAATCGCTATCTAGTAAAGGATGATCGATTGATAAACCGATACGACTCATCAAGCTCAAAATGCGATCGCGTTCTCCAGTTGTAATGTAACCACGTCTTGCTGCAATGGTTGCAGATAAAGCCATGTCAATATTGACTGCATGACCGTGGAATAGCGGTACCATCGGGGCTAATTCTAAGGTAGGACTCCAAGTGTGACCATAGGCGATGACGCGATCGAGGTCTAACTCATGCAAATTAGGAGTTTCCAACTCCAGCATAGTTTTAATTGCCTCGTAATTGAGTTTGTGTGCGATCGCTTTCAGTTCACTTGTGCCATTCACATGTCCAAAGTGAGTACGCAACAACTCTTCGCCATATTCATCCAGCAATTCAAAAACTTCAGAGTTGGCAACAACAGCAATTTTGATTAATTCTGCCATGCCATTACGAACTTGAGCCGTTGGTAATGTTTGCAAAAAGGAGAAATCAAGAATAACTTTCAAAGGAGCATGATATGCACCCAAACGATTTTTTAACTTGCGATGGTTGACTGCAACCTTAATCGCCACACCTGCATCAATTAAACCAATCAGTGTGGTAGGAATACGAATGTAGTTGCTCTTGCGACGGTAAGAAGCACATGCAAACCCAGCTACATCAGTGATTAAACCGCCACCCACTACTAACACCGGTTCCTTGCGGATTAAGCCAAAATCAGAAAAAGCATCAACAATTTTTTCAAAGGTTGCAAGGGTTTTAGTCGGCTCAGTAATCACAATGGGAACTACAGTCAGATCAATGTCATAGTGTCTAAAATATGACTTGATTTGCTTGCCGTATAGTCTATTGACATTGGCATCAATCACCGTCAAACAGCGGCCAAATTTCACATAGCTGTCTGCAATTTCTCTGTTATTGATATCAAATGCACCGTTCACATACACAAGACTAAACTCAATTTTTTCGTAACCTTCCACGCGAAATTCAGCTTCCGTTGCTTCAAACGATGCTTGAACATTACTCATTATTTCTGACCTTGATAGAAGTGAAAAATTTGTGATAATTAAGGCGATATTTGAGATTGACCCTGATGTATGGCAATAACAAATTGTGCTCAGAAACGCCAAAAAATTTAGGCATTCTAAAGCAAGCTTTTACTAGAAAAGCTTATTATTATTAGCGAGCGATGCCACTAAATAACATCGTTATTTGTCTAAATTTTGTCAGCTTATCCTCTGATTCGAGGTCGCCTCAAGACTAATCAACTAGTCCCCTTAAAAACTTATTGCCATAACGCTTAGGCTCTTTTGGGATTGTTGACCTGAATTGAGCAAGTTAACCCTAATTTAGATTAACTCCAGCATATAATCGTAGAAAATTAACCTGAATGCAGATTAGCTTCACGATCAACTCTGCTATATCTACCTATAGATATAGAGGTTTTACAACTGTTTTAATTCGCAAAATTTCTAACAGAGAAAACTGGATAAACAGTTGATCTCCGGGCTTCCATTTAAGATTACAGCCCTGATTAACCTTCAGTTCGCTGTTTTTTAGCATTAGTCTCGAACCTTTTATCGCTAAACTTGCTACACTCTGTTTTACTCAGAATGCCAGTGGACTTCTAGTTTGATTTAGTTAACTTTCTGTTCAGTATTGAATATACCAACGTCAGTCACTTTTGGAAACCAAGAATTTTAATTTATCAGAGTTACTAATCACACACATCAGTTTAACTCAATATATGAACATTTTTATCTTTACAAATCTTAAAAAAGAGTTAAATTGGCTTTTTCCTTTAAATTCATGGGATTTCAGCTTCAATTTAAGAGATAATTTTCTTGCACATAACATAAAATGTGATGTATGTATTCTGCCAAAAGTATATTGAGTGAATATTTTTTAATACAAAAACTTGTTTCTATCGATGTAGCACGTACCTCGGTAATGATGGATGATTAATATGGAGAAGTGTGTCTATTTATTCCAATACCCATGCAACAGTTATTTCCCGGAGAGGTATTCGCCAACACTGCTGATTTTGACATTGGTATTCGCCAACTGTTACCCAGATATGATGAGATGTTGGAGGTAATTACCCGTTGTCTACCTTCCACAAGTCGGCGTATTTTAGAATTAGGTTGCGGTACAGGTGAACTTAGTCTTAAGATACTCAACCACTATCCAGATGCCCAAGTAATTGCCCTAGATTATTCACCTCGAATGCTGCAATTTGCCCAAGATAAAATCACAGCAGCTGGACATCAAAAACGCTGGACTGGCATACAAGCAGATTTTGGTGAGTGGGCAAATAATCCAGAGAAATTAGATATTGGTAGTGAATTTGATGCCTGTGTCTCATCCTTGGCGATTCACCATCTCCAAGATGAGATGAAATTCAAGTTATTTGAGCGAATTGCTACTAGCCTGACTCAAGACGGCTGTTTTTGGAATGCAGACCCCACTTTACCAGAATCACCAGCCTTAGTAGAAGCTTACAAGGCGGCACGAGAGGAATGGTCAGTTCAACAGGGAACTAGTTTAACAGAGATTCGCGCCAAGCTTGGCGCTAGCAGCACCCAAGGTTACTCCAGTCAAGATCAGCTAGCTACTTTGGATGCTCATTTACAAATGTTGAGCAAAGTTGGATTTAAGATAGTTGCAGTGCCTTGGAAATATTATGGACTGGCGGTGTTTGGTGGCTGGCTGTGAAAATGTGAGGTTTTGGATGCTTGAATTTGGCTCCTATGGGTATTTATAGCATTAAGAGCTTGATAGTAACAAAACAGCAATAAATAACATGATCTTTCTTAAGAAGAACTAATATATAAACGCATTAGGTCTGTAAAGGAGGTGTTGCTAACTCACGCAAGGATTTTAGCTGAAACTTGCGGTATATAAGCTTGCCTTGTGTTTTTATGCAATATTTCCACATCAGAAGTACCCGTGAGGGTACTATCAATCCTCCGCAGACCTATCTGAAAATACAGAGTAGAAAATTTTATTCAAAAAAACCAGGGGCACGCGATTTGGATTCGTTTTTCTGCTCGTTTCAAAAGTGGAGTTAAAGCCACTGTTTGCCATCACCTAGTTTTAAAAGGAGAATATCTTGGATGGCTCGAAATAAAAAGAAATCAGCCGGGTTTAAGTATGAGCATCCACTTTACTCTAGATGCCCGATTTGTTGTATTATCCCGCCCCACATGTTGGAAAATGTCGTGGTAAATGGCAATCCCCAGCAACGGAGTTGGGCTTTTCATACATTAAATGTTTCAGCACAGCTTCGCGGACGGAGAGATGTTATAGGTACTGTCTCCTTTGCACCTTCTCCGGGTGAAAAGCGCCGCACCATCTACGATGCAAAAAATGGCCAGCAACTACCTGGCACATTGGTGCGAGGTGAAGGAGATCCACCAAGCAGCGACGTAGCAGTGAATGAAGCCTACGATGCTGCTGGTGCTACTTATGAATTGTTTTATGAGATATTCGATCGCAATTCCATTGACGACAAAGGACTACGTTTAGACTCCACCGTGCATTATGGCGTTAAGTATGACAACGCCTTTTGGAACGGCGACCAAATGGTTTATGGTGATGGCGACGGAGAAATGTTTCAGCGTTTCACAAAGTCAATTGATGTGATTGGACATGAGTTAGCTCATGGGATAACTCAGTATGAAGCGGGTTTACAGTATTATGGAGAACCAGGGGCACTCAATGAATCGTTTTCTGATGTCTTTGGTTGTCTGGTGAAACAAAAGACTAAAAATCAGACTGCACAAGAAGCAGATTGGATAATTGGCGAAGGTCTTTTAGTACCAACTGTCAAAGGTGTTGGCATCCGTTCCATGAAAGCACCGGGAACAGCATACAATGACCCAGTACTGGGTAAAGATCCCCAACCAGGTCACATGAAAGATAAATATACTGGTGCTGAAGATAATGCTGGGGTGCATATCAACTCAGGAATCCCTAACCATGCCTTTTATCTAGCCGCTGTTGAGATTGGTGGCTATGCTTGGGAGAAAGCTGGTAAAATCTGGTACATAGCTTTGCGCGATCGCTTGCGTGCCAAAGCAGATTTTAAAAAAGCTGCCAACGTCACCATTCAAGTTGCTGGCGAACTCTACGGTAATGACAGTGATGAGCAAAAAGCTGTACAGAACGCTTGGCAAAAGGTAGGAGTTATCTAGGGGTTAGGAGTGTTGAGTGAGGAATAAATGGTCAATACCTTCCACTCCCTCACTCAACACTCACGACTGATATAATCTGTTGTTTGTTGTTGCTAAAGTGGGAGGTGATAACTATCATCTCCCAGTATTTGTATTTATCCCAACCAAATAACACAACGGAGAGCAAAAAAATGCGAGTATCATTTGAACGCACAGGTGGCTTTGCCGGAATTAGCAAAAAGACAACCGTTGATACAGATACTCTCCCACCACATGAAGCAGCGACACTTCCCCGACTGGTGGAAGTTGCAGATTTATTTAGACTACCTGAACTGATTACCTCGCCAAATCCCCAGAGCGATCGCTTTCAGTATAAGTTAACAGTGGAAGATAACGGTAAGCAGCATACGGTGACTGTCAGTGAGTCAGCATTACCAGGAACCTTAAGACCACTGATTGAATGGCTACAAACCTTAGCACAAAAAAGGTAATTTGCTGAATTAACAAATAAAATAAAATGCCTAATGAGAAGCATATAAACCAATACAGTTCAGATAAGACCAAAACACTTGTAGAGACGGCGATTTATCGCGTCTCAAAAACTCGAAAACCCATAGTTTTGTACAATTAGCCCTTAGAGTATGTTTGAAAAGTCCTCTTCTCGGTATCAAAAGTTTTAGATCCCCCTAAATCCCCCTTAAAAAGGGGGACTTTAATTCCGGTTCCCCCCTTTTTAAGGGGGGTTAGGGGGGATCAACAAGTGCCTAAAATCACAGACAATTACTTTTCAAACATCCTCTTAACCCAAGCGTATTGGCATATAAACAGGAGAATGTGAAGTCGTGGGCGAAGAGAATATAAATTTTAATTTCGCAGAAGAAAACCAAACTGATGATTTTTTGCACGTAGCATCTGTAAAAGAGGATTGGGGTGGAGACGGAAGAGGGCGCATGAACTTATCAGGAAGGCGCACAGCAATCTCCAAACACGTACCTCGCGAATACCAGTTTTTTGACACCAATACTGTGCCAGAAGAACAACAGTGGCGAGTCAGTGGAATGCCAGAGGGTGTAGTCCCTGGAAGCCGCCGAACACTAACATGCCATGACTCTGGTGCATCCACTTCAAAAGTAGTTTTACCGCCTCAGTTTGAAGCACCTTCTGGCTTCTTTACTGCCGATTTAGAGATTTTTATACTCAGGGGCGCCATTCAATTAGGTGAATGGCAATTAAACAAGCATGGCTACTCCTTTATCCCCGCAGGAGTGAAAATAGGCCCTTGGAAAGTTCTAGGTAATGAAGAAGTTGAAATCCTCTGGATGGAGAACGGCCCTGTTCCATTGAAATATAAAAATGCAACAAATGATCATCCAGATGCTAGACTATGTGACTTCATCCCTGCGTTGAATAGTAAATTGCTACCGTGGAGCAAGACAGATACAGTTCAATTTGAAGTATCTAAAAAAAAGTATTTAAGAAAAGATAGTAACGGCGGTGGAGTATGGTTGCTTGGTATCTTGCCGCATTATGATGGCAGTTATCCAATGATTCAATCTTATAATGAAGAAGCATATTGCTTGGCTGGATACTGTGATATAGGAGATTTTCGATTTGTAAAGGATTGGTTTGGCTATGTTCCTAGTTTTACCACTACCCCTTGGCATAGAACAGATGATGGTTGCTTATTCTTTATCCGCGTTGATAGGGATTTATCACAAGTTGCAACAGTATTATCATATCCACACTAATAAACACATAGTTTGTAAACAGCAAGGTTTCTATGTGGCCATTCTAGAAGGTCTTTTTAAATAACGTCCAATAGGTGAACCTAGAACTTTTCCATTGTTGTAAATCAAGTTTCCGCGCAAAAACGTACTCTTCACCCTTCCACTTAATTCCACTCCTTCAAAAGGTGTAAAACCTTGTTGTGATTCTGACTCAGCCGCACGTACCACAAAGCTTTCATTTGGGTCTACCAGCACCAAATCAGCATCATAGCCAATGGCAATATCACCTTTTTCTAACAAACCAAAGCGTCGGGATGGGTTCCAAGATAGCAATTTAGCCATCTGGTTGTAAGACATTCCCCGCTTACTACCTTCACTAAATACACCAGAAAGTAAATATTCTGTACCGCCAAAACCAGACTTTGCTAACCAAATATTATTCGGGTCTTTAGCACTTCTTTTTTGTTCAGCAGAACAGCAAGCATGGTCGCTAACTATCCAATCTACTTGATTGTTGAGTACTGCTTGCCATAAATATTCCACATCGGCACGGGGACGAATAGGAGGGTTGACTTTTGCCCAAATTCTATTAGGACTATCGACATCTAATAACAAATGTCCAACAGTAACTTCTCGCCGAAAATTGATATGAGGAAAAGCAGTTTGCATAGTTAAAGCTGCTTCCATTGCTTTACGCGAACTTAGATGCAACAAATTGATATTTGCACAGTTAGTCTCGTTTGCTAAATAAGCAGCAATGCAAATTGCTAAACCTTCGGAATGAGGAGGACGTGCTGCACTGTAAGCGTGTAATCCGCTCAGACTAGAATCGTTTTCAACTATTTTGGTATAAGCATTGAGAATTTCTGCAACTTCGCAGTGCAAACTCAAGCTTATAGTATCTCGCGCTTCGGGATGTTTTTCCATCAAGCGAGTTAGACCGCGCATAATAAATTCAAAATGGGCGAAATCATACCGTTCCTCTTTATTAATCATTAAAAAGAGGTTTTGCTGGTCTGACAAACCATGTAATCCATAGCCGCCATAAAACATGAAGATTTTAAACGAAGATACACCGTGTTCTTCAAACAATAAAGGTATTTCGTCGATATGCTGGCTAGCTATAGGTGCGATGTGATAGCTGTAATCTACAAAAAAATTACCTGCGGATAAAGCCAACACTTCTGGAAAAAAATCGCGGTAGGAGCCGCCTTTGTTAAGGTAATACTGCCCTGTACGGATATAATTTAAGCTGGTAGTCACGCCTCCCATTGCGGCTGCTTTGGTTTCAGTTACAGCATCTTTGTCGAGAGATTGATAGATACCGATGTGCATGTGGGCATCTACGACTCCAGGAAAGCCCAGTAAATTTTTGCCATCAAATACCTCTTTGCCTGTGTCTGGGCTAATATTAGGGGCAATCTGAGCAAATTTTCCATCCTTAATTCCTAAATCAAGTAGTTCGATTGCATCCTGATGGGGACGAACTACCCGCACATTTTTGATAATTTGATCTAATACGGGAGTTTCAGACACAGTAGACCTCACACTAAAATGAGTTTAGTTAGAAATTCCAACATCGAATCGAGACGAAGACCAAATCCCATCATTATATAACGGTTTTTTATGAAATCACCTTCAGGAGAAAAGACAATGGAAAGTTTTAATGAGTATCATATAGACCCAAAAGAATTTACTTTTCTTAAAAATTTTGAAGATAACTGGCAAGTCATTAGAGATGAGTTTACATGCTTTATTAAGGATGCATCTGATGACGAGTTAAAATTAACTTATGATATTTTGGGGCCGAAAAGTCAAACGATTAAAACCAAAGGTGATGCAAAATATAGTGCTTTTGGGATTTTATTTCAAGGTATGTTTATTGAACAATATATTAAAGCGTATCAAATACAATATCCTGATTATGGGTCAGATGATGCATCACAAAAAGCACTTGCATTAAGAGAGAAATATTTCCCAAATTTAGCTCAGGTGATAGAAAAAGTTAACTTTGGTAATGATGAGATAATTAGAAACGTGTATTATGGTACATTCCATCCAGGCTTAGATATCAAGCTGCATGTGAACTATAATCCTCACATGAATCGTGGCTATCTAGGATTAATCGTGCCAGAGGGAGATGTGGCTATGAAAATATGCCATGAACAGCTTTATTGGCATGAGGGAAAATTTCTGGTTTTAGATCACAGCTATCCACACTGTCCTCATAATTACACTAATTATGATCGAACTGTCTTGGTTGTAGACTTTTTTAAACCGGATAAACCTAGAGAGGAAGTCATTCGATTTGAGAAAGAACAAATCAGACAACGGATGCAAGATAATCCTTACAGTTTAGGTGTTTTTGGTAAAAGCGATAAAGCTAAAAAAGAAGATTTTATCAAGTATGGTTTAGCTCATCAGTTAGAGTGGGATAAAGCTTTATAGTAAAAATTTAGCACCCAAAAGTCAGAAGTCAGAATTTAACAGGAGTACAGCATGATTAGTACCTTTATGTATCAAATCTTCTCCCATATTTTTAACTACTCTTAATTCTGACTCCTGAATTCTTACGCTTTATAAGTATTAGTAATGCACCTTAGATTGTTGATGGTGCGTTAGCTGAAAGCATAACGCATACTCCATTTATATTTGTTATATAAGACTGGTAAATGAACTCAAAAACTTACAGAAAATTAAGAGCAAAGCAACTTAATCAAGATTTTAAATCTGCCGTTGAAGTTGTCGAAATTCCTCTTTCCCAACCTGCGGCTAGTGAACTTGTAATTCAAAACAAATTTGCTGGCGTTAACGGTGGCTTTGACACCTTACTTTGTCATGGTGATGTTCCCTATATTAACTTAATTCCTCCCTTCGATTTAGGTGTGGAAGCTGTAGGGACAGTTATCGCGATGGGTGAAAATGTCAAAGATTTCCAAATAGGTGATGCTGTAGTAACGACTTGGCGGGGTGGCGGCTATCGAGAATATCAGGTTATCGATGCAAACTTAGCAGTGAAGGTGCGGGAAGCAACACCAGAATTGCTAACACTAATGCCTACAGGTGTATCAGCTTTGGTGGCATTGGAACAAGTAGGGGAAATGAAAAGTAATGAAGTGGTTTTAGTGACAGCAGCAGCAGGAGGAACTGGTCATATTGCGGTGCAATTGGCAAAGCTAGCTGGTAATCATGTCATTGGTACTTGTAGCTCTGAGGCGAAGGCAAAGTTACTAAGAGAACTAGGGTGCGATCGCATTATCAACTATCGTACAGAAAATCTCAATCAAGTCCTCAAGCAAGAATACCCTAATGGGATTAATTTAATTTTTGACTGTGTAGGTAAAAGTGTATTTGATACCTGCGTTGAAAACTTGGCGGTGCGGGGACGATTAGTAGTGGTGGGTTTCATCTCCGAATACGTAAATAGTGCAGAACAAATTACACAGCCACGCCTTTATCACCAGTTATTTTGGAAAGCAGCTTCCGTGAGAGGCTTTCTCATGTCACATTATAAAGAATATATGACAGAGGCACGCGATCGCCTTTTAAACCTTTTCTACACAGAAAAACTCAAAGTTGCCGTTGACCCAACCCAGTTTCAAGGCATAGAATCAATACCCGACGCTGTACAATATCTCCTCAGTGGTCAGAATTGTGGCAAAGTGGTGGTGAGGTTTTAAGTAATACGGTATTAATTTATATCCAGTCAGGGGTGAGAATGACACAAGATTCAGAAAATACTTTAAAAGTTGCTCGACAGGCATTTGAGCATCTTACGCATGGGATGGCGACAGGAGAGTGGGAAGCATTGTTAGATATGCTTACAGAAGATTTTACCCTTTGGTTTCCAATGGGTAAATTCCACGGTTCAAATGTCGGAAAAGAGCGAGCTAGAGAATTTTTCGAGTACGTTTTTGAATCCTTCAATCCTGGTTTGAACCTGACTGGTTTAGACCGTGTTACTAGTAGTGAAACGACGGCTGTCTTTGAGTTTCGAGATGAGGGACTTTTGTTTGGACAGCTTTATAAAAATCGGGTAGCAGTTTCCTTTGATGTCCGTGGAGACAAAATTTGTGGCTATAGGGAATACTTTGGCAGCGATGGTAAATCGTATTAAATAATTCGTAATTCGTAATTCGTAATTCGTAATTACAAATTGTAATTACAAATTATTTAATTTACTTTTTTTAATTTCTTTCAGGGTTGAGTTCGTTGATTTCTTTGCACTTAGCTTCTGCGGCTTGATATGCTGCTAAATAGTCTTGACCACCCAACATTATATCACCGTAATATTCATAAGGTGGATCACCATAGATTGGCAATGGTTCATCTTCTGGATAATCTTCTTTGGATTCTTCAATGATGGCTTTCAGTTTTTTAACGGTCAGCCTTTGTGCTGCAAAATACCAGAGTTCTTCGGGTTTTTTGTTCAGGTGCGGTAATGTGGGATCGATAATGCGGACATCGGAGGCGTCGCCTACCTCAATCCAACTGTGTTCAATCGGTCTATATGGCTTCCCAGCAAAAGCTAAAAATCCCTGAATGTATCTTGCTCCCTCAGTGGATAATGCTGCTTTGTAAGCATTATCAAACGGAGTACTAGCTCTGCTGTTTATCTGTTCAGCAGTTTTGATTGACAGCGTTTCATCCAATAGTTTGTTCATCAATAGTAAGGATTAGAGCAGCCATAAAAATATATTACCACTGCTACTTACCATTTTGCTTGGGCATTGATTATTCACTTTGAACTAAAGACAAATGACAAACTCTAATTTGTGTTAATCACCATCTGTAAATTTATTAACAAGTCGCTTGAGGTGTAAGGCTTAGACAAAAGTGTTTTGACGTTATTACCGAGGATTTTAATCATTTCATGATTAGAGGCTAATCCACTAACACCAATAATTTTGATGTCGGGATTAATTTTTTTCAACACATTGATAGTTGTTGGCCCATCCATAGATGGCATCATCATATCAATTAACACTACACTAATTTGTTGTTGATGTTTTGTATAGAGTGCGATCGCATCAATACCATCACTAGCCAGCAAAACTTTATAGGCATTTTTTTCTAACCAGGTTTGAGTAACCTCTCGAATTGAATCTTCATCATCAACAACAAGAATCAATTCTCCATGACCTGCGGGTAATTCCTGATCTCCAGCTAATTTCTTATCTGCATCGATTGTCTGGGTCACGGGTAAGCAAACTTGAAACTCTGTACCCTTGCCCACTTCAGTAACTACATTCACAAAACCATTGTGGCTTTTGATAATACCAACAACTGTTGAAAGACCAAGCCCTGTGCCTTTACCCAGTTCCTTGGTTGTGAAAAATGGCTCAAAAATTCTATCTACTATTTCTCTGTTAATTCCTGTACCTGTATCACAGACGCTAATCATTACGTAAGAACCTACCTTAGCATCAATATTCATTCGGGCATAGTTGCTATCAACCCAGAAATTCTTTGCAGAAATCTCTAGAATTCCGCCATAAGGCATAGCATCACGAGCATTAATACAGAGGTTCATCAGCACTTGGTGTAATTGAGTAGCATCACCAAAGATATTCCACAGGTTTTGCCCAGGAACATCAATGCGGATTTCAATAGCTCTGGAAAATGTTTGCTTAACAATATTTTCAATTTCTGAAATTAAATACCGCACATGTAAGGTTTTAAAGTTACCTACAGAACCGCGTGAAAACCACAGCACTTGTTTAACTAAATCTGCCGCACGTTTAACATTTGTTTCCATAATTGTCAGCCATTGCTGACTTTTTTCGTCAGGAAGTTTTGCTTCTAAAAGTTGTACTGTCATCATCATTGGTGTCAGTGCATTATTGAGATCGTGGGCGATACCGCTTGCCAGAGTGCCAAGACTTTCCATTCGCTGGGCCCGGAGAAACTGTGCTTCGAGTTGCTTTTTTTCTGTAATGTCGGAGTTGACAATCAGGATAGATTTAGCTTGTCCCTCATCATCATTTACTAGTGTCCAGCGGCTAGCAACGATCATTTCTTTGCCTTCTTTGGTGACTTGATGTAACTCACCTTGCCAGGAACCACTCTCAGCTAAAGTTTCCTGGATCTTTTTCAGTTGGCAAAAACTTTGCTTTCGATATAAAAGCTGATTGGCATTTTTGCCTAGTGCTTCTTCTAGCATCCAACCGTAGAGATGTTCAGCCCCTTTATTCCAAAATTCAATTTGGTTACCTAAATTTTGAACGATAATCGCGTCTGTGGTGATATCGAGCAAAGCAGCTTGTTCACGGATTTTCTGTTCTGCATTTTTGCGATCGCGTAGCGCAACTTGCTGTTCGGTAATATCAATTATAAAGCCCGCCATCCGAGCAACTTTGCCTGTAGAGTCTAAAAATATATACCCGTTATTCTCAACTGTGATATAAGTGCCATCTTTGCGACAGATGCGAAATTCAAGGTGGAAACGCTCTTTTGTGGATAAAACGCGGTTAATCTCTTTGTTAAAGAAGTTTCTATCATCAGGATGAATTAGCTGTAGCCAATGCTTTAAACCTCCTAACATCTCAGGCATAGAGTAACCTAATATTCGCTCTACATTGCCACCATATATAATATCGTTGGTATGCAAAT
This sequence comes from Nostoc sp. UIC 10890, assembly GCF_054786515.1. Classification (NCBI taxonomy): domain Bacteria; kingdom Bacillati; phylum Cyanobacteriota; class Cyanophyceae; order Nostocales; family Nostocaceae; genus Nostoc; species Nostoc sp. UIC 10890. Next base: position 5,551,389 of record NZ_JBSGKF010000001.1, on the reverse strand, counting down.
GCCAGTCATAGATAATCTGACCACTCGCTTGAATTATTGCTTGATAGCGATTGTTCCACTCGTCTAATGCATCTGAATGACATCGCAGTTTTTCCTCTGCCTGCTGGCGCTCAAAGATTTCCATCTCTAAACGCTTATTTTGCTCTGTGAGTTTTTTTGTGAGGTTTCGTAAACGTAAATGGGTATTTACTCTAGCTAAAACTTCTTCATGTTCTAAAGGTTTAGTGATGTAATCTACTGCGCCAAGATTCAAACCTTTGACTTTATCCACCTTGTCATTCATGGCAGTTATGAATATTACAGGAATATCTTGAGTGGCTGGATTCTTTTTCAAAAGTCTGCAAGTCTCAAAACCATCAATTCCTGGCATTAATACATCTAATAAAATTAGATCAGGTAAGGCATGTTCTGCTGTACTAAGTGCATTTTTCCCATCTTCAGCTACTAAAACTTTAAAGCCGTAATACTCTAAAAAATCGAATAATATTTCTAGATTAATAGGAGTATCATCAATTATTAAAATAACAGGTTTTTCATTTTTATTAAAATTCATACTTGCCTCTGATTAAATTTATTTAAAATTTTATCAAATTTGTTTGTCTTTAAAATCTTTTGCAAGATGAGAAAATTGGGTGGTAATCGGTACTTGATCACCTACTTGTTGGAATGGTAAAAAAATTACTAATTAGACTATATCCTGGCTGATTTGGCATATCACATCTTCTGCTAAATTTTTTAGATATGCACGAATTTTGGACTTGAAAGCAAAAAGATTTAATTAAAAGTAAACTATTTCCAGAAAACAGGAATTTGATTTGATTCCTGAATCACTCGTAGATATAGGGAATAGGGGATAGGGAATAAAGGTGTACTGAGTTTTGTTCTGGGTTAGAACTCTCAAGTTGAGAATTCAATGTCGGCGATGCCTGTGGTTTTTACTAACCTACGCTACTTGCAATTTTAGCTTACCGATTCACCTATCGCCGATCAATCAAAATCTTCTGAATATAATAATTACCGATTTTGACAAATACTTAACTTATTATGAGAGTAAACGCTGCGATCGCACTTTTATTCTCTTCCCAAAAGCAAATAAATATGTGGCAAAAGTAGGGGCGCACAGCTAGCTGTACGCCCTTACTAAGTAAACAAAAATAGCTCAAACTATGTTAAGCAATGTAAATAAATTTAATTCTATTGGTTTGTAGTAAGTGGCTCCAGCCTCTACTACAAACCTGAGCAAATCAGAGGGCGGTTTAAGACCACCAAATTTTGAATTTGGGGCTGCTTATTCAGGAGTGATCTGAATCCCCAATCGAGGTAAAACCTTCTGTCTCCTTCAACCGAACCGTCTTAGGACGACAGGGGCTTCCCCAACAAACTTGCCCAGAAGGCATATTAGTAAAAACACTACTACGAGCGCCAATTACAGCATTAGCCCCGATTTGTACTCCTGGCCCAACGAAACAATCTGCCGCTACCCATGCACCATTGTCAATAGTAATACTCGCTGTTTTCAACCCAAAAGCAGGGTCTTGGATATCATGACTACCAGTACACAGGTAACTTTTTTGGGAAATTACGCAGTGTTCACCAATATGAATTTGATCGAGGCTGTATAAAACTACGTTATCTCCAACCCAACTGTAGTTACCAATAGTGACTTTCCAAGGATAGGTGAAGCGGGCGGTGGGTCGAATTAATACGCCTTTGCCGATACGAGCGCCAAATAATCGTAGCAAAGCACAACGCAGAATATTTAACGGTTGAGGAGTGAGGGGAAAGGCGATCGCTTGTACAAACCACCATAATAATACATACCAACTTGGACGCCCCCGATCAAACCAAGATTGGTCATATTTACGTAAATCTACGAAAGGTTGGTCATTTGTCATTTGTCATTGGTCATTTGTCATTTGTCATTGGTCATTTGTCATTTGTCATTGGTCATTTGTCATAAGTTAGGAGTCAATGGTCAATAGCTTTCCTTCTGCTCCCCTGCTCCCCTGCTCCCCTGCTTCCTCCTTCGGGGTAGTTGCAGTATTTAAGTGACCACCACAGTTGCGTAATTCGTAAAGTTTAACGCCAATTTGATATTCATATTGACTCAGCAAGCGTGCATAGATATATCCTGCTTTGCCATCCAAAAAACCACGTTGAATTATATAAAATAAAACAAACCGCAAAAGGGGTTTAAATGGCAGGTGTACCCACACTTTTTTCAAAAAGCGCTTGCGTTGTACGGCATCACCAAATAGATTTGCGCCGATAGTACCGCTATCATCTTTACCTGTGAGAATATTAAAATAAACACTGGCTTCCCAGTTGGAGTAACGGTTGTGCCGTTCTAACCAGTGGTAAAGGTCGCGGAAGTCTTCGTGAAGCATATCATTTTTGAGATACCCAACTTTCCCCTGCAAAATCACGTGTTCGTGAACTTCGTTATCACCAGTATTAGGAATATCTTCTGTATTTAGATTTTCGTAGCGACCTTTTTTATGCTGAAATAAACGTAGATTCCAATCGGGATATTTACCACCATAGCGAATCCATTTTCCTAAGAAAAATACACGGCGGTTCAGATAATAACCTGTATATTCATTGTTTTGAATTGCTTGGTCAATTTCTTCCCAAAGTTCGGGGGTGATGCGCTCATCGCAATCTACAATTAGTACCCATTCGTTGCGAAAAGGTAGATTATCTAAAGACCAATTTTTCTTTTTAGGCCAGCGTCCATTGAAGTTGAATTGCACGACATTTACACCGTGGCTTTTAGCAATTTCAATGCTGTTGTCGGTACTTTGAGAATCTACTACAAATATTTCATCTGCTCTGCTAAGGCTAGCAAGGCACGCAGGCAAATTTACTTGTTCATTTTTAGCTGGAATTAGTACTGAAACTGGTATTTTAGATGACATACGTGTATAAATTATGTTATTGGTTATTTCTTATTTGATGTAGATAAAAGACCTTGAATAGCAGCATTTAAGTAACCAATCTGACCGTAAGCATAAACAAGTTTGTCAAACCGTTCTGCGGGATCAGAGAAATATTGCAATGCCTTATACAAGCCGCGTACAAACCGTTCGCTACCTCGCTGCAATTGAGCGATCCCAGCTTTACCAGCGAGTTGTTCTCGATAACATTCACTGATACCTTGCCACCAGCCTCGGTTTAAAAACCAGGAGCGTTGGAGGCGCTCTGGGGCTACATTGTGAGCGACTAGTGCTTCGGGAAGATAAGCGACTTGCCAACCACGCTGTAGGGCAAATTCGGTCATTTGCAGTTCTTCATTTGATAATAGATTTTTCCCCACTCGACCGAGATGTGGATCAAAACCGCCAATTTCTTCTAAGAAACTGCGGCGGATGGAGTAATTTAAGCCTCTGGGTGTTGAGCCAGGTTGCTCAATGTAGATGTTACTGTCACCCAAGTCGTATGCACCCAAATTTGCAGCTAGGCCTGGAGATAGCCACCGTGGTTGTTGAATTCCTGGGGGCCAGATGAGAGTAACTTTACCTCCTGCGATCGCAAGCTTAGAGTTATTGTAATAGGCAAAATATAAAACTTGTAGCCAGTGAGGGCAGGCAACAGCATCATCATCCAGATAAGCAAGAATATCACCACTGGCTACTTTTGCGCCCGTGTTGCGAGCGACAGATAAACCAATGGTGGGTTCAAAAACATATTTCAGGCGCGGATTGTGGGCCCTTTCTTCTACAACTTCACGAGTGCGATCGCTAGATCCATTATCAATTACCACAATTTCAAATTCAGCAGCAAAATCTTGCGCTAAAAGACTATCAATTGCAGCTCCTAAATAGGTATCTCGATTGTGGGTACAGATAATGGCAGAGATTTGGGTGTCTGGCATGGATTTAATTTTGGATTTGAGATTTGGGATTTTAGATTAAAATCTTAAATCCAACGCACAACTGCTGAGAGTTAATCTAAACCAAAAGTTACCGACCCACCAACCGAGTTTCTTCGGAAATAATCTTTAAAACTTCACGTTTGTTGAATATGACTGTGTAAAACTACAAGAGTTTGAGCTAGTTGACTCAGGCGGGTTTCTAAGGATTGCTTGCGCCCTAACAGTTGACGTAACTTTTGGTAACGAGCGATCGCCATACTAACATTGGGAACCTGATCTGCTGGACATGGACGCGACCAGACTTTACCAGTGTCGTCCACACCACAGAGACGGTAGCCAGTAATAGATGATTGATAAGATACTTTTCCACCACTGGCGCAAATTTCTTCTACGTAGTTCATCAGACGGTCAACTTCTGCATGGCGCAGTGTTGCGGTTCCTCCTGGTTCTGGTTCGGTGGGATTGGATTCTAACCAGCCATTGACAATTGGGCCTTCTAAGTAAATATCCTGAATTTGCTTCAAAATATTTTGCAATTCTGTTTGCCAACTGGCGACAGTTTCCTGAATTTCTTGCAATAGATTCATCGCCAATCCTGGATTAGCACCGTGGCGATGATTACTAAAGGTCGGAGTTTTCAACTTGGGTAGGCTGGGTGTTTTGCCACCATTATCTTCTGCTTGAAAGGTCTGCACAGAGTCGTGGTGAGGAAAGAAATTTTGCTCGTGAGAATAATCACTTTCAGTATCTACACCCAAGTCAACTGTTTGTTCTTGTGTATTTAGTTCCCCATTCTGAGATGATGGAGTTTGTTTATTTTCTGTGGGTTCGTTGGCTCCGACGCTGATTCTAAAAGAGAAAGGCCGTTTTGTCGTCGAATCACCTGTTTCAGCGGCAGAGGCAGTGCCGCGATTGCCTAAATCGTGTAGAGTTGCTTCAATGCGTTTTAAGCCTGCGTTCATAAAAACATCCTAAAGTTTGCTGTCCCCAGTAGTATTGAATAATTCAGAATGGGGTTGTTGGGATTTTCGGCTTTTGCCAATTGTGGCATCAATGATGCTGGTGCTAATTTTATCCCTTAAAAGTTATTTGAAACCAAAAATCTCACCGATGAAAGAAAAAACTTTAGTGATAAATTGCAACCCTAGCATATTGTTAAAATACTCAGGAAACCATTTTGGGTAAAATCATCTTAGTAACAGGGCCAGCACGATCTGGTAAAAGTGAATGGGCGGAAACTCTGGCCATGCAGTCAGGAAAAGCAGTTGTTTACGTAGCAACAGCCACCGATAACCCAGATGATCAAGAGTGGCATCAACGCATTCTAGATCACCAACAACGTCGTCCCGAAGACTGGGAAACTTTATCTGTACCCGTGGAGTTGTCTGCTACCTTGGCTGATGCGAAACCCTATACCTGCCTTTTAGTTGATTCTTTAGGAACTTGGGTTGCTAATCTCCTGGAACAGGACGAATCTGGCTGGGAAAACATTCTTGCAGAGTTGTTAGAGACGGTGGATTTGGTTGCTGCTGATATAGTGTTTGTAGCAGAAGAGGTGGGTTGGGGTGTGATACCAGCTTATCCCCTTGGAAGGATGTTCCGCGATCGCCTAGGTTCTTTAGTGCGCCAGATAAGTGTACTCAGCGAAACTGTTTATTTAGTTACTGGTGGTCATGTTCTTAATCTCAGCGTCCTTGGTTCGCCATTGCCAAATAGAGAGGATGCTGGAACATTCAGGAGTCAAGATTCTTAACTCTTGATCCAAATTAATCCAAAATCTAAAATCTAAAATCTAAAATTGTAATATGGCAACCAAACAAGAAGTTAGAGGATACCTTGCCTACTGGTTTCAGTTGGGTAAGAAAGTGATTATGGGCAACGGTAAGGCAAGCCTTTTGCCTCAATCGGTGCTAAATGGCGATCGCTATAGTGAAGAATTTGAAGAGTGCTGGCAGAAAATTATCTCACCGGAATCGGGTGACTGTTACCTAGAGGGTACACATGAAACCATTGCTGAACTGTTGACACCAGCATGGGATATGCTGCCTTGTGGTCGTTGCAATATGCCAGTAGCTGCACGAAACGTCGGGATGCCGGCATTGTTATGCCCCTGTAATGATTTACCTAACTGGCCTAACATCGAATTGCCAGCACCGCGAGAGCCAATTAAGACTCAAGACCGACTCAAAACAATTCGCGATCGGCTTGTAGATAATATTGCATAAACAAACAACCAAGTTGTAAATCTGATAAGTTTTTTCTAATTATTTGATTATCTTAATTTTTCCTGTACTGGCTTTTAGTTCCAGTACAGGATTTTTGTATGTCTCTGTCAGGGGCTATTGCATACAAAATACAAGATTTTAATTTTATAGCAATCCGATTTGATTTCTGAATCACTCGTAGAGGTAAGGGACTGGGGATTGGGGACTGGGGACTGGGGACTGGGAAGAAGGAATAAAGGTGTACTGAGTTTTATTCAAAAATCAAATAGTAATCCTATATATGTTTTCCCACAGATAATTGGGCAAAAGTTTATCAAACAGAATTCAACAACAATGTTTTCTGTAGGACTGGTGGATAGCGCAGCGTTAGCGAGTACTCAAGCATCTGAATAACCTGGTTTAATACCCCACCAAATCTACGATTTGGTGGTCTTCAATTCCTGCGCCGGTCTAAATCCCTAACTGATTAGATTCTGACTGCTGAATTCTTCTTCAATAACAGCTATTGCAATTTATCATCCTCAAGACAGAGGATAAAAACCTGTTTTTATCCATACGTATTTTTAGGACAGACTACTGGCTTAATTGTGCAACAACTTTTTATAAACATGGAAACTAAGTTTGCATAAAAAGCAAATGACTATTCTAATTGCTTACCTCTATTGTATTAACAAGCGACGAGTTGAGGCGCAAAAAGCGCAATCAACTAATAGCTAAAAACTCATCTAAATAAATTACGAGGTTTGTAATTATGTCTAACTTATTGTTTACCGAATTATCTAACGAGCAACAAGAAATTGTAGCTGGCGGTGTTGATTTTCAACTAGATGCAACTTTTTTCGCAGCGCGGGAAAATGTTCTCAATGGTGGTACTAGTTCTGATCCTAGTGGCAGTACTGCTGACTCAAATGGTAGGTCTACAGAGATTGCAACTGCTGGACTAGCTTTTTTAGCTTTGGGTGCTAATGACATTCCCGAAATTTCCAAAGGATACGGTCATTAAGTTGAGCAGCTAAAAAAGAGCAATCAACTAATACGTGAGTTTTATGAAATAAATTTAGTAACGAAGGAGTTAGATAGGATGACAAAATTAATCTTCTCAGCCTCCGTCACAAACTCACGTATCTAATACTCAATGTTCATCAACTCAAAATTACGAGGTTTGTAATTATGTCTAACGTATTGTTTACCGAATTATCCAACGAGCAACAAGAAATTGTAGCTGGCGGTGTTGATTTTCAACTAGATGCAACTTTTTTCGCAGCGCGGGAAAATGTTCTCAATGGTGGTACTAGTTCTGATCCTAGTGGCAGTACTGCTGACTCAAATGGTAGGTCTACAGAGATTGCAACTGCTGGACTAGCTTTTTTAGCTTTGGGTGCTAATGACATTCCCGAAATTTCCAAAGGATACGGTCATTAAGTTGAGCAGCTAAAAAACAGCAATCAATTAATACATGAGTTCGACAAAATTAATCTTCTAACTCTCTGCCACAAACTCATGTAGCTCTAAAGGTTCATTCAATAAAAACAAAAACTAGGAGTTTTACAGCTATGTCTCATGAATTGTTTACCGAATTATCCAACGAACAACAAGAAGTTGTAGCTGGTGGTGTTGATTTTCAACTAGATGTCAGTTTTTTCGCAGGACAGGAAAATATTCTCAATGGCGATAGTAGTTCTGATCCTCATGGCAGTACCGCTGATTCTAACGGTAAGTCTACAGAGATTAAGACTGGTGGACTAGCTTTATTAGCCTTAGGTGCTCATGACACTCCTGATATTTCCAAAGTATACAGCTATTAAGTTAGTAGCTAAAAACCGACAATCAATTAATGCATGAGTTCGATGAAAAGAGTTTCAAAACAAAGGACTTGGATAGAATGACAAAATCAATCTTTCAAGCCTTAGTCACGAACTCATGTAGTTAATACTAAACGTTCATCAAATCAAAAGTAGGAAGTTTGCAGCTATGTCTCACGAATTGTTTACAGATTTATCAAACGAGCAACAAGAAGTTGTAGCTGGTGGTGTCGATTTTCAAATAGATGCTACTTTTTACAACGCTAGTGAAAATATTCTAAATGGCAGTAGTTCTTCAGGGCCACATGGCAGCACTGCTAAATCTAATGGGAGTTCTAAAAATATTAAGACTGCTGGACTAGCTTTCTTAGCCTTAGATGCTAATCACATTCCTGACCTTTTAGACGACCACTAAAAATAATCCATAGAGGCGTTGTTTAAAACTTCAGCATTGGGAACATTAGCGGCACACTTAAAAACAACTTGGTACTAAAGATTCCACAGATGACCCATAATAAGACGATTATATGGGTCATCTTTTATTCCAAAGTAGTATCTGATATTTCGTTGTTGTAATTTTGTGGTTTTCAACATTGATTATTTTTGGGTGCTTACAACGTAACTACGTCAAAATATTTGATTATTTTGCTGTTCATACTGTTGCAAACTGTTTAGAATGCCAAAGTATAGAGCTAATACTATGTCTAACGATATCAAATACCAAAAATGTGAGTTATTTCTTGATTTATCTGAACAAGAGCAAGAAATTGTATCTGCCGGTAGTTTATTTTCTAATCCCGATTATTTTTTCTTACAAAGGACAAATATAGAAACTTTTGCCATTAATGAAAGCAATATTTCTGATGGTGATTCTAGTTTCTCTAGTAAGCAAGAAACTGGATATTCGCTTTCACAAACTACAATTGGATTTAGCGGGCAAGGCGGGAGAAGCTTAAGTTTTTGCGATAAATTGTTTCTGATGTTTTTATTATGGTGAAAATCATCAGTTAGCTTGTTTGATAGCAGATGAATTTCATAGTATTTAGGAATTAAAAAATATCGCAATAGATTGACAACATTTTAGGGTAGCAGTTGTCATTATGTAGGGCAATTTACCGATGAAATACCAGTTTGTTAAACAGCATAGTGAAGAAGACTGCGGAGCTGCTTGTCTTGCTGCTATTGCCAAATATTATGGACGTACTTTTACTCTCAGCCGCATTCGTGAAGCTGTAGGTACTGGGCAATTTGGAACTACTTTATTGGGGTTGAAGCGGGGAGCAGAAACACTTGGGTTTAATGCTCGTCCAGTGAAAACTTCCCCAGAACTTCTCAACCGAATGAATGAAGCGCCTCTACCGGCAATTATTCACTGGAAAGGGAATCATTGGGTTGTTTTATATGGTAAAAAAGGCAAAAAATGTTTAGTTGCAGATCCGGCTGTAGGGGTTCGCTATCTTTCTCAACAAGAGATAGCAGAAGGTTGGACAGATTGGTTGATACTTTTATTGGAACCTGATCCAATACGCTTTTTTGCCCAAAAGGATGAGAAAGTTGGCGGATTTTGGCGTTTCTTTAAGCGCGTTTGGATTTATCGCGCCATTTTAGCTCAAGTTTTGCCCCTGAACCTAATGTTGGGTTTGCTGTCTTTAGCTTCCCCTTTTCTGCTGCAAATTTTGACTGATGATGTGCTGGTTCGAGGTGATACAAAATTACTTACGACTGTAGCGATCGCAGTTGTGGTGATGAATGTTGTTTCGCGTAGTCTGTCGTTTGTACAGTCTAACTTGATTGCTCACTTTGCACAACGTCTGCAATTAGGGCTAGTTCTAGAATTTGGGCGGCAAATTCTGCGATTACCTCTTTCTTATTATGAAGCTCGTCGTAGTGGTGAAATTGTTAGCCGTCTGCGAGATATTGACCAAATTAATCAGTTAGTTGCTCATTTAATTATCAGTCTGCCCAGCCAATTTTTTATTGCATTGATTTCTTTTGGTTTCATGGCTTTTTATAGCTGGAAACTTACGGTAGTGGCCGTATTCATTGCTGTAGTGATGAGTATATCTACAGTAGTCTTTCAACCTACTTTGCGCCAAAAGACTCGTGAACTTTTAGTTCAAGAAGCTGAAACACAAGGGGTTTTAGTAGAAACATTTAAAGGTGCTCTTACTCTCAAAACCACCACATCCAGACCACAATTTTGGGACGAATTTCAAAGCCGATTTGCTCGTCTTGCTAATGTGACATTTAGCACGATTCAAATTGGCATTATCAATAATACTTTCTCTAGCTTTGTTGCTAGTATTGGTGGCGTTATTTTGCTTTGGTTCGGTGGTAATTTAGTGATTAACCCAGCAGAAAACCTGAGTATTGGGCAATTACTTGCTTTTAACTCAATGAATGGTAATTTTCTGGGCTTAATTGCAACTGTAATCAGTTTTGTTGAAGAATTTACTCGTGCAAAAACAGCTACACAACGCCTTACAGAAGTTATAGACGCTACTTCCGAAAATGAAGGTGATGAGATAAAGCCTTTTGCAGAAATTCCGGGAGATGCGGATATTGTTTGTACAAATATTAACTTTCACTATGCTGGTAGGCTTGATTTAATCGATGACTTTTCTTTAACTATCCCTGGTGGAAAAGTTGTTGCTATTATCGGTAAATCAGGTTGTGGTAAAAGTACTCTAGCTAAATTGATTGCTGGCTTATATCCGCTACAATCTGGCAATATTCGGATTGGACTTTATAACCTCCAAGACCTTTCTCTTGATTGTTTGCGTCAACAGGTAGTTCTTGTTCCCCAAGAGCCTCACTTCTGGAGTCGTTCTATTGTGGAAAACTTTCGCTTAGGCGCACCACAGGTTACCTTTGAGCAAATTGTGAGAGCTTGCCAAGTTGCGGAAGCTGATGAATTTATCAGTAAGTTACCTGACAAATATCAAACTGTTTTAGGTGAATTTGGTGCGAATATTTCTGGTGGTCAACGTCAAAGATTAGCAATAGCAAGAGCCATTGTGACAAATCCATCAGTTCTCATTTTGGATGAATCTACTGGTGGACTTGATCCAGTAAGCGAAGCAGAAGTTTTAGATAAATTGTTTAAGCATCGCTGGGGTAAAACTACGATTTTAATTACTCACCGTCCGAAGGTAGTGAATCGCGCTGATTGGATTGTATTGCTAGATCAAGGTAAGTTGAAAATTCAAGGTTCTTTGGAAGAGTTGCGAACCAAACCCGGAGATCATATAGACTTTTTAATTCCTTAAATATTTCCAATTATTCGGAGAAACATGCTTTACACTCATAATCAAAAATTTCTACCATCGCTTCAAAAGGATGAATTTCTTCCTCCTATTAGTGCTTGGACATCATTAGCTGGAATATTTCTTGTCGGAACGATTGGTTCTGCGATCGCTCTCTCTTCATGGGTTAAATACAATGTCATGGTGGAAACGGCTGCAACTGTTCGGCCCATAGGCGACACCAAGCTAGTGCAACCATCTATTGAGGGAACTGTTGAAACTATCTTTGTGAAAGAAAATCAGATTGTCAAAAAGGGAGAAGCGATCGCTCGTCTCGATACGGAGCAACTGCAAATCAAAAAAAGCCAACTGCAAGGTAATATCGAACAGGGTAGATTGCAACTAATTCAAATTGATGCCCAAATCGGCGCTTTAGATACTCAGATTATCGCTGAAAAAAGATTCATTGAGCGGAGTGTTTCTTCTGCAAAAGCAGAGTTGACACGCAACCAACGAGAGTATCAAGAACGACAAGTTTCTACCCAAAGCGAATTCCTGGTTTCCAAAGCAAGTTTGCAAAAAGCTAGGGCAAGTTTACAAAAAGCCCAAGCTGATTTAGACTTTGCCCAGATGGATAGCGATCGCTATGAGCAACTAGCACAAGTTGGCGCAATTGGCCGGCGTGAATTTGAACAAAAAAAACTAGTTGTTGAGCAGAGTAAATTAATACTTGAAGCTGAAAGAATATCTATTGAGATTGCTCAGGCTAAATTGCAATCAGCTAAAGTTGTAGTTAATCCTAGTATGGCAATCATTGCGATCGCTCAAGAACGCATTGCCCAAGAAATTGCTAGAGGCGAAGCAACTATCGCTACTTTAAACCAACAAAAACAAGCTTTGATGCAGCGACAAGTTGAAATGCAAACCCAACTCAAGCAATATCAAAAAGAACTTCAACAAATTGAAACTCACCTGCAAAATAGTATCATTCGCGCTACCAGTGACGGTATCATTCTCAAGCTCAATTTGCGAAACCCTGGTCAAGTGGTGCGTGCTAGCGAATCTATTGCTGAAATTGTTCCTCAGAATGCTCCTTTAGTAATTAAAGCAATGATTCCGACCGCAGAGATTAAAAAAGTTGCAGTTGGTCAAAAAGTGCAATTGCGAGTTAATGCCTGTCCATATCCTGATTATGGTACTCTCAATGCTGTTGTCAGTGCCATTTCTCCAGATGTAATTACACCTCAAACTAACAATATTAACGTACCGACATCAGCTGCTGGTGCTGGCTATTTTGAAGCGACTATTCAACCGGAAATGCTGACATTTGGTAATAACGCTCATCAGTGCCATATCCAATCAGGGATGGATGCAAAAGCTAATATTATCTCCCAAGAAGAGACAGCGCTACAATTTATGTTGAGAAAGGCCAGACTTACCACTGATCTATGAGCAGATATGAATGTAATGTCTAGTGTTTACCCACCACAACTTGTTCTTGACTGGCATAGATAGGTAAGAGAATTTTGTCCTTTTTATATTTAGCAATGGCGAGAAATATCCCATGAAATGCGTTAGCGATCTACTGTAAAGTTTTCGGAAATCATCATAGCGCTTTTGGGCAACTATTTTGCAAACGTTGACAGTTTTTTTGGCATAAATATGCCGTGGGTTGCATATAACTTTTTTCTGATGCTACTAAAATAGCTGACATAACAAGATTATGTGAGCGTGGAATTATGTACGCAAATTATACTTTGAATTGTCTACGTTATGTCCATTGTTCGGTTTCTGACATCTTATCATAGTATTCAACAAGCATTGCAATGGTGGTCTTCTAGGCAGTCAACAAAGCTGTTTATAGAAGCAGAGAAAATTCGGGATAATTTATTACAAGACTCTTTTACAATCCGTCGCAACTTAGATTTGTTGTCAGGAGATAATTTAAATTTATCAGACAATAGAATTCAAGAATGCTTAAAGCACATTGATAACTTTCATCACTCTTTAGTGCAATTGAGCGATCGCTTATTTCCAGCATCCCTTCAAGATAGCTTTCCGCTAGCTATTGAGTGTCTATTAGAACCTTGGCTAGCATCGAGTTCGCAGTTATATTTTCAAATCGATATGCCAGTCTATTGGCGACATGAGCCAGCTGAACGCAGTCTAGTTGTTTTAACGGCTTTAAATGAGTTACTGACTATATCTTTAACAGAAGTTTTGACACCAACATCAATTTATATCAATTTAAAACAACACAGCAACATAGGACAATTAATTGTAGAGATTACCTACCCTAATGTCTCTACATTTGTTTTACATTCTCGCCTACCAGAATTAAATTATCTTTGTGAAAGTTTTCGGTTATTAACATCAGGTAAATGCTTTAGTCGCACTAAAAATCTCAGCATTTCTTGGTATTTTTATTGGTAATTATTTTAGAGGTTGTTTGAAAAGTTGTAAAGTATACTCAAAACCCCGCTTCCATTCTTCTCCCCGAAAGGTCGAGAGGCTTTTAAACCCTCATTCTCTTGTAAAAAAGGGGGCTGAGAGGTTAGGTTGTCGAGGCTTAGATGTTACCAAAAAAATTTTAAACATCCTCTTAGTTGCCCTTTACATATTTTTAATATTTACTATATTTAACCGTCATCAAACAATATAATCTGACAGCAAATAATTGGCTAATGTAGATAAATAAGAGGAAAATTAAAATTGTATATTCAATCAGCAGGCTGTTAATTATGAAACAAGAAGTATCCGATAAGTCATTGCTGAAAATTTTGGTAATTGATGACCATGAATCAGTTTTAAGTGGAACGGTAGACATCTTACAAAAACATTATCCTAGTGCTGAAATTGCTACTGCCATAAATGCTAATAATGCTCTCAACCAAATTATTAACCCTGGGCTAGACCTTGTGGTTATGGATCTTTCTATTCCAGAAGATTATGGGATGACAGCACGACCTGATACAGGTGTTCAACTTCTCAGAACTCTCATGAAACACCATCCCAATTTAAATATTATTGTCCAAACCGCTCATGTCAGAACACTAGTGAGAATTAGACCTGATATTGATAGTCATAAAGGAGGTTTTACAGTCGCTGATAAAAGTCTTTCCACCCAAGAAATGTTAACCAGAGTTGATTGGGCATTACAGGGATTAACTCATACGAAAGATATCAAAGGAATTTATGCAGGATTAGAATTTAAACCAGAGTGGCTTAGAGTACTAATTCTTGCATTTGAGGAAGGATTACAAGATAAAGCTATTGCCGAGCGAATGTGTATATCTGAACGAATGGTGCGTCATTACTGGAGTAAGTTACAAGACGCTTTAGATGTTTATCCTGATGAGGGTAAAAATATCCGTATTCAAACTGAAATACGAGCTAGGGAAGAAGGTTTAATTGATTAGTTAATCATCAATATTTAAGGGTTGTCTGTCATTAGTGCTTAATAGAAGTTAATTTTTTTATTTATTAAATTTGCTTACTAATTACTTTTAGCTAAAGGCTAGGAGACAAGCTTATGCAGCCTGGACTTTGGAAAATAATCAAAAAAGAAATTAGCATTTGGCGTGTAGGTGCATTACCAGGAATTGTAGTTATTGCATTGGTGATAATTGCTCATCTTACTGGTTCAATGCAATCTTTAGAGTGGCTAGCTTTTGATAGTCTTCTCCGTCTGCGTCCTGAAGAATCTATCGATGAACGAATCGTGCTTGTGGGAATTAATGAAGATAATATTAGCTCTGATAAAGATTATTTAATAGATTCTTCAATATCAGATCGGGATTTGGCAGCACTGCTGTGGAAAGTACACGCATGTAAACCTAGAGTGATTGGTCTTGATATTTATCGGGATTTAGTAGTTAATCCTGGTAATGAAGAACTAGTTGCAGCTTTTAAAAATATCAAAAATTTAATTGTGATTGAAAAAGTATTGCCTAAGCAAATTGCTGCGCCACCAGGTTTATCCCCAAAACAAATTGGTTTTGCAGATCAGATCACGGATGGTGATGGTAAACTAAGGCGAAGTTTATTAGCAATACCAACAACTCAAGGATACAAGTTATCTTTTTCTCTACGTTTAGCCGAAGCTTATTTAGCTCATGAAGATATTAGCTTAAAAAACGGTATTAGCGATCGCACTCCCATAAAGCTAGGGAATACTGCACTACCAAGATTTTTCCCCAACTCTGGTGGCTATGTACGAACCAATGCAACTGGTGTTCAAACACTGCTCAATTTTCGTAGTGGGCGAGCAAGATTTAGAACTGTATCTTTAAATGATATTAAAAGCAACAAATTTAATTCAGACTGGGTGCGCGATCGCATTGTCATTATCGGCATAACTGGCCCCAGCCGTAAAGACTTTGTAACTACATCTAAGCAACTTGCGAAAAGGCGAGTTTATGGAGAGGAAATTCAAGCACACGCTGCTAGCCAAATTGTCAGTGCAGTACTTGACGATCGACCACTTTTAGACACTTGGCAAGATGAATGGGAATATCTGTGGATTTTTGCCTGGGGTTTTTTAGGAATTGCGATCGCTCGATTGACTAAATCTACTTTGGCAAATCTAATAGTTGTCGGTATTACTAGTGCTACTTTAGTGGTTACTAGTTATTTACTCTTAACTTGGGGTTGGTGGGTTCCAGTAATTCCAACAATTCTTGTCTTAGCTGTAAATGGTATAGAACTTACTGCTTTATATCAATGTGACAAGGTTTTGCGATCGGGACTCAAAGCTAGACAAGATGTCATTGAACGCACATTTGAAACAATTCACAATGGGCCATTACAAAGTCTCGCAAAAGTTTTGAAACTGGTTCGATGCCAAGAATTACCAATGAAAGAATTGCTCCCAGAACTGGAAAAAGAACTGGAGAAATTAAACCACGAACTCCGAGGAATTTATGAGTTTTTACAACGAGAACCGCCAACTCAAGACAGTAGTCTTTATTTAGGAAATACTTTAGTATTAAATTTACAAGACCCTCTTCACGAAATTCTCTATCAAGTTTACAGCTATACTCTAGCGCGAGACTTTCCCTGCTTTAGAAGCATTAAAATTAAAATCCGTACTTTTGAGCCGATAGATGAACGATTCTTAAGCATTGAACAAAAGCAAGGACTCTGCCGATTTTTAGAAGAAGCTTTGTGCAATGTCGGTAAACACGCCACAGGAGTCACCCGCCTCGAAGTCACCTGCTCATCATCTGGAGGCTGGTACACTCTGAGCATCGTTGATAATGGCTTGGGAATTAAATCATCTAGAGAAGGTCGTGGCACACAACAGTTTAGAAATTTAGCAGAGCAACTCAAAGGGAAATTTCAACGAGTGCCTCTTTCTTCTAAAGGAACTATTTGTGAGTTGTCTTGGCCTGTAACTAAGTTTTGGTTCAGTAATAAATAATCTGAAGAAGGCAGAAGGCAAAAAGCAGAGGGGATGTAATAATGCGCGAACTACTGAAATGAATACGCGATATACCGAAATGAGAAAGCATTTAAGCTAAATGAGAAAGCAATATGCCTTTTTGCTTGCTGAATCTACTGAAATGAATACGCGATATACCGAAATGAGAAAGCATTTAAGCTAAATGAGAAAGCAATATGTCTTTTTGCTTGCTGAATCTACTGAAATGAATACGCGATATACTGAAATGAGAAAGCATTTAAACTAAATGAGAAAGCAATATGTCTTTTTGCTTGCTGAATCTACCGAAATGAGAAAGCAATCAGCCTTTTTGCTTTCTAAATACACCAAAATGAGAAAGCAATCAGCAAAATAGCTGACTGAATTTGACTTTTTTATATTGTTCTGATGTAGTAACTGAATAATTACTTATAGCCATTTTCAATCCGGTGAGTACAGGTATGCAAATAGACCTAACCCCCTAACCCCCAACTCGTCGCGGGAAGGGGGAAAATTCAAAGTCTCTCTCCTAAAAGGAGAGAGATTTAGAGAGAGGTTTTCCAGATGCCGTGAAAAGTCAGGTCAGATATTGAGTCAGAGACTCAATGAATGCATTCCCAGTCGGAGACTGGGAACGAGGAAAGTCTTGTTAAGCTAGGTTTTTAGGACTTGTGTGCACACCGTAGCCTTTTAGGAGAGAGGAATGGAAGTGAGGTCAAAATTGCACTTCACCCTTGTGGAGAACCGCTATACCAAAAATATCAGAGGTCTAAAACTCTTCCAAGCAGGATAGAGTTAAGACCTCTGATACTTTTTAATTGCAGTAGGTTCGTTGTGACAGAGTAGGATCTAACACAAAGGGATTATCATTACCTTGGGGTGTGTTAGCGATCGCATTACTGCGTGCTACCTCACCAGCATCAACTGGATCTTCTCCTTGCCACTTACAGAGGGTATCCTTTTGTTTCTGAAAAAAGCTTGCATTCGCTAGTTCTGGGTAGACTGTGCGGAAATAGAAAATTATCCGAGCTATATCTCCTTTCTTCGCCTCCCGTGGTTCAAAAAATCCCCGTTTGAATTCACTGTACTTGTCAATATCTTGGGGATTAGGTTTGAAACTCAGTTCTTCATCGTCGAGATACCAAGACGTAGTTTGATTATCAGGAATCTCTCCAAAGGGAAAGTTGGCGCGATCGCTATTAATTTCCATCCGTGAAGCAAAGAGGTTATGCAAATCGCTTTTTGCTGGGCCTTCAGCTCCCATGCTCTGCGGCCAAACGTGTTCTGCATTGATTCTGTGTCGTGCAGCTTCTTCTCTGGGTTTGTCTGAATTTTGGTTGAGCGGCACACTGTAACCAGCGTAGATGTCTGTTAATATACCGCCTTGGTTATCTATTTTGGTGTAGAGCAAGTCACGAGCGCTACCATATCCGAGGCTAGTACGAGGAGAGTAAAGGCTATCCAGTTTTTCCAGTAAATCATCTCCAGTAATACCAGAAAGAATCGTGCTTGATGTAACTACTGGTTCAGGATTGGTAACTGGGACTGATGTAATAGGAGTAGCTTCTCCAACAGCTGATAGAGTAAACCGAGCAATCACAGGATCGTGATCGCTGGCTGACCTAGAAATACCTGCGTTAACGTGAACAGCATTGATCTCAGGATTTCCATTGTTACGCAAGTTTGGAGTAATCAGGATTTGGTCAATTTGTTCTTTACTTCCTTGAAAAACAAAAGAAAAGCGGTCTGCTAGTGGAATTTTGTTTACCAAATTTTCTAACTGATTTCCTGCAAGAGCTTTTATCGGCCGGGAGTCTGGAGTATCATTCAAATCGCCAAGAACGACAATATTTGCATTTGGGTCAGTAGTTAAACGATCTGCAACAAATTCGTTCACAATTGTTGCTTGCTTTATCCGTTTTGGGTTAGAAGCCGCTCCTCCGCTTTTAGAAGCAAAGTGGTTGTTTATCAGAGTGATAGGAATATTATTGAAAGTAAATTCACCCACTAAAGGTTTGCGACTTTCTAAAAAAGCTGGGTCATCCGCAAAGCGTTCAAGTTTTTGTAGCTTAACTCGTTGAGGATTGAACAAAAAACCTACTCGAATATTGCCGCCTGGTTGGCCTCCATCTCGTCCGTTTTGAGGAGGAATTTCTTGATATTCATACCTTGGGCCTCCTACAGATTGAATTGAATCGATCAAAGTCTTAGCTGTCACAGCAGCATTAACCACTGAACTCAACTCAGCCCCATCATTGTCTTGTACTTCTTGCAAAGCAATAATGTCTGGTGCTTCAAGATTAGTAACAATCTGGTTTGCCAAAGCTGTAAACTTACCGCTTCTGACATCATCATCGACGTTTCTAGTCGAATTGCGATCAACTTTAGAAACATCTTCCTTTTTAGGATCAAGATTTTCGACATTGAAGGTAGCAACCGTCAGTTGTGTAGGACTTCCTACTAAAGATGTAACTTCTACACCATAAGCGATTCCTGAAGGAAGGCAGAATGCAATAAAAACAATAAGGCATAGTGTCTGCAAGACTTTTCGGATAGAACTCATGAACATTGTCCTTAGTTGCAAATAGAGACTGAATTCAGTTGCAGTGCCATCCCAAAGCAATACTTGTCGGGTTTTGGGGAATTGGGTTTGGGGTAAGGGAGACCTCTTGCATAAGTCGAATAGACCCCCCTTAATCCCCCCTTATAAAGGGGGGAAACTTGAAATATTGCCCCCTCCCCTTCACAAGGGGAGGGTTGGGGAGGGGTGATTCAACGATTTTTGCAAGAGGTCTGGGGTAAGAAAAAACCTTTAACCTTTTCCCTTTAACCTTTTCCCCAAACCCAATTCCGAGTTTAAAATGCTTTACCCAAGCAGTATTGCATCCCAAAGAATATGAGAAACAAATAAATTGAAGTCCTTCTCAAGCCATTTGGCTGTGAAAAACAATCTATCTGTCTCAACTCAAATCAAGCATTGAGTGTAAGTTTGTTCTTGTATTAAGAGGTGTACTTAGTTCGACTTTATCCAAAATTAAGAATTTGCTTCTCTTTATACAGCAAAAACCCTAGTCTTTTGGCAAAACTTTTACCATGTCACTGATTATCGGTGAAATCGAAAAAGTAAAACTACAGTCCCACTAAGGTTTCAGCGTTAGCAATCGTGTTCAGAGAAAATGGATAAAGTCGAGCTTAGATTTCAAAAAAGAAATTATTGCCATCATACAGCAGTTATTTGGTATTTATCAACTTGTTCTTAAGTTACTTTTTGGTAAGAAATTGCTACTAGAGTATCCCAGTTTTTTGCGAAGATATAATCAGGCGAAAACAAACCAATGCTTAACCATTAGTTATATTTTCCTTAACATTTGCGAGTGCGATCGCAAGTACCCAAAAAACTTTAGAACTCCGTATTAAATTATCAACAAACTTGAGTATTTATCATTCAATCTTTTGTAGAGACGGCGATTTATCGCGTTTTTGGCTCTAGAATTTTCGTCAAAAAACCTTAACCGAACCGTATTGAGGGTGGGGTAAAACCTTGGTTGATCAGCTATTTCAGACTTGTGTATACACCGTAGCCTTTTTAAGTGGGGTTGGGGGGATAAACAAGTGCCTAAAATTACAGCGAAACACTTTTAAAATATCCTCTAAGACCCTCTTCAAATCTGGGTTTTAGGATTGTTACAAAATATGTAGAGAAGACACAGGCTTAATAAAGACTTTAATTCATAGATTTTTCGGAAATCACTGCTTCACAAAGCTATAACTTTGTCTGACACAAAATGTAACTAATTTGTCAGAAAAAGCTAATGAATTTATTAATCAAGTTTTATATATTTTAAATATCAACAAGAAATTAAACATCAAAGAGCAAATATAAATTATACAAAACTTTCAGCTTTGGAAGAAGTTATAAATCTGACTAAAGTCTGCGCCAGTAAGATAAATATGGCATTTAACGAATTATTAAACACTGCCATAGTTAATCAACCTAATGTTAGCTGGGGATAAAAATATGCTAGAAGTAAATAACTTGTTTAACCAAATCGAACGATGTTTATATCTAAGGACTGCCCAACTAGACAACAAAAATATTGAGGCGCTAGCAGACACCTGGAATCATTACCTCAAAACTTTACATGAAGCGATCGCTGAATCCAATACAGCCAAGCAAATTGCTCAAAGAGATTATGAAAAAGTCCAAGCTCTTGCGATCGCTTGGGAAAAACAAATGCAAGTTGCTTTGACTAACTCCAGCGAAGAGGAGGTTCGTCAGGCACTAGTGCATAAACAAATTTATACTGCAAGGGCACGACAACTAAAAACCTTAGTCGAACGTCATATTATCCATATCAGCACCCTGAAAACCCAATTGGCTTATTGGGAAAATCAACCTTATTCTCAAGTCTCGTAAATTGACGAAGGTACTGGCTCTAAAAAGTATTTTGCTCATCAACCGTGCCACTATAGAAATATAGAGTTGCAAATTGAGCAATAGGAAGACTAAAGAACACTGTGCAGATAACATTCTTAGGGACGAGTTCCGGTGTACCCACGCGATCGCGCAATGTTTCCAGTGTCGCTCTGAGATTACCACAAAGGGCAGAACTCTGGTTATTCGATTGTGGCGAAGGCACCCAGCATCAAATTATGCGGAGTGAACTGAAAATCAGTCAACTCTCCCGAATTTTTATCACCCACATGCACGGCGACCACATCTTTGGCTTGATGGGACTTCTTGCTACTTGCGGCTTGGCTGGCAATGTAGAACGAATCGATATCTATGGCCCACCTGGATTAAATGATTACATTCACTCCGCCTCACGTTACTCCCACACCCACTTTTCTTACCCAATTAAAGTTCACGCCATCCGTCCAGGGGTAATTTATGAAGACGAGGACTTCACGGTTAGCTGTGGTAACTTGCATCACCGCATTCCCGCTTTCGGCTACCGCGTAGCCGAAAAAGACCGTTCAGGACGCTTTGATGTGGAAAAAGCCAAAGCGTTGCAAATTCCTGCTGGTCGGATTTACGGTCAACTCAAGCGCGGTGAAACAGTTACCCTTGACGACGGACGGGTGATTGATGGCACCCAATTGTGCGGCCCCACAGAAATTGGGCGAAAGATTGCCTATTGTACAGACACAATTTATTGTGATGGGGCAGTGGAATTAGCTCATGATGTAGATGTATTAATTCACGAAGCAACCTTTGCCCATCAAGATGCAGATATGGCTTTTCAGCGATTGCATTCCACAACCACAATGGCAGCGCAAACAGCTTTAGCTGCTGGGGCACATCGGTTGATTATGAGTCATTTTAGTCCCCGCTATGCTCCCGGAAATACCTTGGAATTGAAGGATCTCCTTAAAGAAGCCCGTGCTATTTTTCCCCGTACTGATATGGCTCACGATTTTATGATTCATGAAGTACCCAGGCGACGGGAAGTAGAGTTAACCAAGGTAGGCGTTTAAGTTTTGGATTTTAGATTTTAGATTTCCTATTGAACCCTTCTAATCTAAAATCTAAAATTAACCAGGCTTTATCTTGGCGTTTAGTAGTTCAACTCATAACATCCAGCAAATAGACAGCAGTTTAATTTTATGAGTAAGTCAACTAGTTAACCAACGATTTACGGTTAGCTCAGTGTATCAAGAATATAGAAATAGTATGGTTTAAATATTTTTATCAATATGTTTTTTAAATTACAAGTTATCAAAATAACTTGATTGTAATAGTACAGTTATGAATCAGAAAAGTTTTTACTTAAATACTTAGGAAAAATAATTAATTTTTCGTCAAGATTTTTCTTCCTTAAATAAAATATTTATTCAAAATTTATTCTTCCAACACTGATTAAGAATTTATATGCATGAATTGATGAACATGAAAGCGCCAGTTGGCATAATATTCTGCCAAGTGAGCTTGTCATCGTTGGAAGAAAAATTCAGTATGCTATTGCAGCTATTAGGTGTAAAAAAATCATTTCACATTTTTCATAAATCTTCCAAATAAATATAGTGTTTCGATATTAGAGGAGATGGATAGTGGCTAAGACTAGTCTGAATAAAGAGCAACAGGTTACTACTTCAGCACAAAGTGCAGTTGGCATCAGACAACTATCTACTATTTTGCTTCGTCAACGCTTTCTCATCTTGGGAGTTTCCTGTGTAGTTATGTCAGCGGCTAGCCTCTTAGCTGTCATTGCCAAACCTACTTACCAGAGCAATATGCAGATATTGGTGAGTTCCAATTTATCTGAAGGGGCACAGTCAAATAATATCCCAGTTGGGGTAGATACTCAGGTTACTGATTCCACTACTCAGATGAAACTTATGCTGAGTTCTAAGCTGCTCCAGAAAGCCGTAGATTCACTTCGTTCTAATTATCCTGATATCACCTTAGAAGATATCAATGGTCAAAAAGAACAGAGCAAAAAAGCACCTCTGGAAGTGACTCTAGAAGAGAAAAGCATAGGAGCTAATAAAGTTTTTAATCAAGTATTTGAAGTTTCTTTCAATGATGACGATCCAGTTAAAGCGCAAAGAGTACTTCAATCTCTACAAAAAGTCTATCAAAACTACAATAAAGAGCAACAAAAAGAACGTCTGAATCAGGGATTAGCATTTGTAAACGCTCGCCTACCTGAGATAAAAAAAGAGGTGAGTAAAGCTGATAAAAATTTGGAACAGTTTCGCAAGAAACATAAATTACTCGATCCTGAAGTCCAAAGTAAAATCCTGCTAGAATCTTTAGCCGATATTCAACAGCAGCTACAAACCACTCGTGCCAACCTTCAAGATGTAAACGCTCGCTACAGTAACCTAGAGCAACAAATAGCATCTTCATCCCAGCAAAATACACTAATTTCTTCTCGTTTAAATCAGTCAAGCCGCTACCAAGCGCTATTGAGTGAAATTCAAAATACTGAACTAGCTTTGGCTAAAGAGCGGCTGCGCTATACAGAGGATTACCCATCAGTACAAAAACTAAAGCAGCAACGCCAAAGTCAACTGTCGCTATTACGAGAAGAAGTAAAAACTATTACTAATAGCAGTAAAAGTGAACCACTCTTACAAGGGCAAATCGTAGGGGTTGAGCCAAAGCTAGTAGACGAGTTAATTCTGGTACAGACAACTGTCTTAGGACTAACTGCCAATGAAAAAAATCTAGCCGAGTCAGAACAGCGACTCCGCTCCGAGCTAAACAAATACCCAAGCTTAATCGCAGAGTACAACAGTCTACTGCCAAAGGTAGAAACTAGTCGTAAAACTCTTGAACAACTGCTCCAAGCGCAACAATCCTTGGGGCTGAAAATTGCTCAGGAAGGATATAACTGGCAAGTTTTGACCGAACCTACTCTGGGTACTTATATGGGGAGCAACAGATTATTACTTTTGCTGGGGGGAGCAGCAATTGGGCCAATTTTAGGTATCTTAGCAGCCCTAATTTTGGAAAAATTTAATGACGCTATTTATTGTGCGGGAGATTTAAAGAAACTGACGAACCTACGTGTATTGGGATCAGTACCAAAACTACCATCGCGTGGTGTCAAAAAGCGGCGGCTGGGACTGCCTTGGAATAGTCGGCGAAGCTCAGATTCTTCTGTAATAGAAGCCACTCCTAAATTGCCAGTCCATGAAACTTTGGACATGATCTACCAAAATATTCAAATATTAAAATATCCCTTGCCTTTCAAGTCGCTGATGTTTACTTCAGCACTACCAGGGGAAGGGAAGACAACCTTAGTATTAGGGCTTGTGGCTAGTGCTAGCCGGATGCATCGACGAGTATTAGTAATTGATGCTAACCTACACAATCCTAGCTTGCACAAAATCCTAGAGCTATCCAATGACTGGGGACTATCTCTGTTATTAGTTGATGAGACAACTACTCATTTTCAAGATTACATCCAGCCCATTCACCCCTCCATTGATATTTTGACTGCTGGGCCGGAACCAGAAGATACGGTTAAGTTGCTCAGTTCTCAACGGATGAAAGAATTAATAGAGTTGTTTGAACAAAATTATGACTTAGTACTGATAGATGCTCCACCTATTTTAGGCACGGTTGATGCCAGGATTGTGGCATCTTTTTGCAACGGTATTGTGATGGTAGAGCGGATGGGGAAAGTGACCCGAACTGAACTGACTCAAGCAACAGAAATTTTGAGTAAGTTGAATTTGATTGGAATTATCGCTAATGAAGTGAGCAATTCTCAAAAGGTATTGGCATCGTAAATTGAAGAAGCAGAGAGGCATTCCTCATCTCCCCTGCCCTCTTCACCTAATTTCTACCTGATAGCTAAAGCAAAATGCATAATTAGTAGGAGGTGGCAACCTCCTGCGTTGGAGAAGTGTCTCATCTTAAAGTAGTAGACGCCATAGTTCAAAGCGTCAATTAGATACTAGTGTGATTAGATGATCAGCATGAAATTCCAACTTTACTTAGGCTCTTTATTTTCCCAGATTAAAGTACGTCATTGGTGGGTCAGTGTCTTATTGTGGATAGCTTTGGTTGCCCCAGCCCAAGCGTCTGTAATTCTGCGCGTGGCAATTGAGAGGGGCGTTAATCAGGTAAAAGTGGGCAGTTCCACCACTGGGATTGTCAAGGATAGTACTGGCCGGACTCTTGGACAGTTACCAGCGATGAGTGCATATTATGCCCAAGCCATTCCTGGTGGAGTTGCTTTAGATAAGTGGCAGTCTGGTTTATTTTGGATTGAGCCAACTGGTAAAGGATTCGTTTATATTGGCGATCGCTGGTATCGAGGCAGAACTCTGGTTGTCCCCACAGAAAAAGGCTTAACTGCTGTTAACTGGGTTGATGATCAAGAATATCTCTACAGCGTTCTCGGTGGCGAAATGAATGCTAGCTGGCCCCAAGAAGCACTAAAAGCCCAAGCGATCGCAGCCCGCACTTATGCCCTCTACGAACGAGAAAAACAACGGAATAATCCCATTTACGATTTAGGTAATACCCCCGATCGCTGGCAAATTTACAAAGGCGTGATCAGTGAATCTCCTGCTACTTATAAAGCAGTGGATGAAACAGCAGGGCAAGTACTAACTTATAACAACAAGATTATTCTCTCAGTTTTCCACGCTTGTTCTGGAGGACATACCGAAAACGTGGAAGACGTTTGGGGAAATGCCTTGCCGTACCTACGGGCTGTTCAAGACTACGATCAAAATATCAGCGCGTGTAATTGGGTAAAAACCTTCTCGCCCAGTGAGATTAGCGCTAAATTCCCTGAAGTGGGTAATGTCACGGCGATGATTCCGGAAACATTCTCGCCTTTCCGCAGTGTTAAAGTCTTGAAAATTGTCGGTAGCAAGGGCACAAAAGTTTTACAGCGCGAGCAAGTGCGGACAGCGCTGAAGCTAAAAAGTACCCGCTTTAGCGTCACGAAGGGAGCCGATGGCAATTTTGTACTCCAAGGGCTTGGCTTTGGTCATGGTTTAGGCATGAGTCAGTGGGGGGCGTATAATTTGGCACGGCAAGGAGTGAACCACCTACAAATTTTGGGACATTATTATCAAGGTGTAGCCCTAACACCAATTCAGGCGAAGTAGTTGGGGGTTGGGGGTTGGGGATTGGGGATTGGGTGCAGAGGAGAAGAATTTTCCCTCTGCTCCCTATTTCCTGTCCCCTATTCCCCACTCCCCCGTTCCAAGCGTTTTTGCCATTCAGCGTCAATTTGTGCAGAACGTTCAGCTTCCTGGTCGAGTAAGTCAGTTTCACTGGAATACACTAAATCTTTGTTGCCAATGACTTTTTCTGCGGCAAATTGTTGGGCATAGTCGATTTTTTGTTGCAAAGGTACATCAGGACTTGCTAGTAGCCTTGCTCTGGAAAGGCGATCGCGATTGCGATCGCCAATTTTGCGATTACGCCAGCGAATCCAGAAATAACGCAATAACGGTATACCTAAGAAACCTGCTCCGTAAGCCAATAGCAGCCAATAAATTCCTTGTACAAAAGCTACCAATCCACCTAATTGGACGGCAACAGTGCCATCTCTCAACAAACTTCCCAGTACTAAGGCACCAACAAAATTTAGTATCCCCAACCCAGCACTCAGCATAATTTGCCCTGAACTTGCGGCACTAAAACGCCAGGGAAATTCCTCCAAGTGATCTGATATTGCATGACGGCGCTTTTTAGTTGCACTCACCTGCAACTCTGGAAAGTAATAAACAATTTGCCCTTCTGGACTTACCCCTGGTTGCCCATTAAATCGCGTCAGAACGGGCAGCATATAATCTTCGTACTCTCTTGTATATCCCTCGCCAATGTCATCCAAATATGGGGCAATTTGTTCTGCTACCACTGCACCACGGTTACTGCGAATCACCGTAGCAATTTCTTGCCAGCGACGTTCTTCTAGGTTGGCATTAGGATTACCATCGCCAAACAAAAACGAAAACACAGCTTCAAAGAAATTTAGATCACTTTCTTCCTGGCTTCCGCGTCGTCGTTCCTGGTAGTGGGTGTCATAATTTGGGCTAAGATACCAGAATAAATTAGGAAAATAGAAGAACCCCCCACCACCGGAATTATTG
Organism: Nostoc sp. UIC 10890; assembly: GCF_054786515.1. Classification (NCBI taxonomy): domain Bacteria; kingdom Bacillati; phylum Cyanobacteriota; class Cyanophyceae; order Nostocales; family Nostocaceae; genus Nostoc; species Nostoc sp. UIC 10890. The sequence continues at coordinate 5,524,252 of NZ_JBSGKF010000001.1, read as the reverse complement.
CCACGATTGTCGCCATCACGGTCTGAATTGGCAGCGGTAATAATGATGAAGATGGTAACAGTTATCAGGGCGATGGAAACAGTTAAGAAGATTCCAAAAGAAATGCGAATCAGGTAAAACAGAACACTCCAGACCTTTTTCCACCATTCCTGCAATCGTAACCGAAAGTATTTATTACGCAAAATTGCTCGGAAGTTTTGTGGAAAAAGGTAAACTATATCACCTGAATCCGCTACCTGTAAATGTCCCCCAGCATCAGATGCCAGGGCTAACAAGCTTTGATTAGCTTCAGCGACGTTCAATCCTGCCTGAGTTGCCACATCACCAACAGTGACACGATAACCCAGTTGTTCCACAGCCTGCATGATGGTGGGACTGGGAGCCATTGCTCTCCCCTCCTATTGAAAATTATTCCTTTTCTTAAGTATAAAGTTTTATTTTGAGCGACTTAGCAAGGGTAGAGGTAACAATTCAAAATTCAAAGTGTTGACGTTCGGTCTTCAACTCTTTAATTGACTAGACAATCAACAAATGATCTGACACGCAAAATGATATAATTACTCTCCTCAGCTTGGTTAAATCAGCAAATTTTCTGCTCAAATATGGTTCAATACACTCTTGCTCAAAGCCCAGAAATTATCCTTACCGTTTCTGGAAAAGATTCAGCCAAAGCCCGTGACAAAGCAATGGATCAGTTGATGGAACTGATGGATGCAGGTAAACTACCTACGGAACTGGAAGAAGGATTTGGCCCTCAACAATTAATTGAGGTTAAAGAGTCAACTATTGATACTGCTAACGGTGAGGATACCATTACACAAGCTGTGCAGGTTTTGAGTAACCTGGCCACACTCAAGCTGAAAGTTCAGGAATCACGATCTGAAGCGTTGGAAATTCGCAAAGCGGTTGATGTTCTGTTCACCGATGAGTCGGTAACAGAAGAGGAAATTACTCGACTCAAGGAAGGTTTTAAAGTTCTCAAAAATTTTGCCCAAGCTAATGTGCGTTACCAAGAAGCGCGATCTAAAGCAGAACAGGCTCGGCAAATTCTGGATCAAGCTCTCAAATCGCCTGACAAGTAGGATTTATAAAATCAGATGCATTGAGACGCATCTTAAAATACAATTAAATACTCTAAAAGACAGGCATAACAGCCTGTCTTTAGATTTACTGGGGCGCTAGGATTCGAACCCAGGAATGGCGAGACCAAAACCCGCTGCCTTACCACTTGGCGACGCCCCAATGAATTCACTATAGTAAATATAGCATTTAGTCCTGGGTTAATGTCAAGTACTTTAATAGTTGATTTCAGATAAGAGGTTTTTAACCTTGGGTATTGATTGGTCGAAATCGTTGCACTTAGACTCTTTCATGACTTTGGGGTTAACCCTTGAATCTTTGGGGTTAAGGCAGAAAATTCTGCGATCGCGATTCTTTATGCATCTAAAATATGCTTCACTTAATGATGAACGCCTTGGGGCCTGTTCCTCCTATCTAGGGACACACTATTTCTTCTTATTGATGACTTGTTGGTAAATTGCGATCAACTGCTGATAATTAGCTTCGGGAGCATACTTATTCTCATAAACCTGGCGAGCATTTTTGCCCATAGTTCTCATAGTTTCAGGATGAGTGTTTGCCCATTCTATTTTGGCTGCCATATCTGTAGAGTTGCCTGCTTCAAAATGTAAACCAGTTACTCCATCCTCTACAATTTCTACCATACTACCTAATTTGGACACCAGTACAGGTAGACCACAGGCAAAAGCTTCAGCAATAGTCAAGGGAAAACCTTCATACCAAATGGAAGGAAATACTAAAAATCGTGCATTCTGCATTAGTGCCAACACTGTTGGCTTATCCTGAAACCCTAAAAATTCGATGAAATTTTCGGAACTGGTATTTTTAATCTGTTGCTGCAACTTTTGGCGCCAAGGGCCATCACCCACAATTTTTAGTGGTGTGCATAAGTTCTTCTGTATATACGCATCAATTAAAACAGAAACTCCCTTTTCTTCAGACAATCTACCAACAAAAAGTAAGTAGTCACTATGTCCACCATTTTGGTTTCGATAGTCTGGAGCAAACACAAAATTAGGTTTGATGTAGAACTTTTCAGCTGGCAGTCCAGCCTGTAACATTTTGTCTTTTTGAAATTGGGTAAAGACAATATAAGCATCTACCTGTTCCTGCCAAGTACCTCGCAACCTATGCCAGCTGTTCATTGCTGCTATCACCGAGCTTTGTACACGTGAGTTGCGGTAGCAGCCATGTACAACACTAGACCACGGTACTCTTTGTCCAAAGCAATCCACACAAACTTTTGCATCTCGAAAAGGCATTGCTTTGGGACAAGCAAGCCGATAGTTATGAAGAGTTTGGACAATACTTAGACCATACTCTCGACAAGCATCATATATAGAAGGAGAGAGTAGAGGGAAAAAGTTATGTACGTGGACGACATCAGGGCGGAGTTGGGAAATTTGGATGCGAACTTGTTGTTTTGCTGAATGTGAGTAAATTGCACTAATACCAGTTGCAACTTTATCCCAGGTATTTTTAATATCATGATTACTGACTTCTAGTAAAGATACCTGATGACCATTTGCTTTCAGCAAGGATTGTTCCGCTTTTACTACACCATCCTCACCGCCTGCAAGTTGATAACGGTTATGTATCAACAGCACTTTCATGCAGTTAACTCTCTGAATAGTGAAAGGAAAGAACCAACTAGTAGATCATGCAAAGCAATTACATCCTGATTTATAGTAGTTTTACTGTTCTATAGCTGATTTTTCTATAATTCGCGACACTACAGCCAATTTTTGATCAAATTTAATTAGTTTTTTCCCTATGTTATCAGTATCACTAAAGTAGCAGTTGAAAAGATATATATACTATGACGTTATCACTAATTATAGTTAAAGCCATAGCTCTAACTCAATTTCAAGCAGGATTTATTCTGGGTTGAAATCTCTTCGTAGAGTTTAATTAACTGCCTACCCTTACTTTCCCAACTGAAAGTTTCCCTCACCCTCTTCTGCCCGGCTTGACCCATCAATAATCTTAGCTCTGGGTTACTAGCCAAATACGTCATCGCCTTAGCAATATCACTTACTACTTGCTCAGGTGTATTTGCCTTAATTTTAAAACCAGTTTCCTCTGTAACCTGAACTGCTGGCCCTCCTAAATCTAGGCAAATCACTGGTCGCCCTGCTGCCATTGTCTCTAAACACACAAATCCTCCAGATTCATGCAAGCTGGGATGAATTAACACATGGCAGTCCTGTATGTTACTCCATGTATGTTCGCGAGACAGATTACCTAAAAACTTTACTTGTTTACTAATATTCAGATATTGAGTTAATCTTTCTAGCTGTTTGCGTTCAGTTCCTTCCCTAGCTTTGAATATCAAAGCTAGGGGCAGCTAAATTATTTCTTTTGACGCCAGTCGTTATTCTCACCCTATTTTCTTTTCCTTAATCCCCAGTTTCGTGAAGGAAGACCGCTGCAATACGACTTGATGATAGTAGTTGCTTCGTAGCCAGCCATATAAAGAGTGGAATGGTCTTAGCATAGCGACCGCAAAGCCGTCGCGGTTCTTGAATCCACCGATACAGCCATTCGAGTCCTAAGTCTCGAACTATACGGGGTGCCCGCTTGTGAATTCCTGCATAAACTGGGAAAACTCCACCCAGTCCAATCATTACAGCTTGTATTTTACCCTTATGTTGAGCTATCCAATTTTCTTGTTTGGGACATCCCAGAGATACTAAGACGGTGCTGGCACCACTAGAATTAATCTTTTGAACCAAAGCTTCGTCTTCAGTTTCAGTCAGGGGACGAAAGGGTAGAGGTTCCATCGCCGCAATTTTCATCTGCGGAAATTCCTGCTCTAACCTTTTTTGCATTCTAGAAAGAATTTCTGTTTGGGAACCGACAAAGAAAATACTCAGATTTTGTGTTTGAGTTCGCTGACACAATGCGAGGAAAATATCCATCCCTGCCACACGGTCTTGGTAAAGCGCTCCCATTTTTCGCATCATCCATACGAGAGGCATACCATCAGGAGTAACTATGTCTGCATTTCGTAATACGGTGGCAAACTCTGGATTCCAATGAGCTTCAATGAGCATGTGTACATTGGCTACATATACAGCTTTACTCTCACGCCTATTCGCCCACTTAAGTATTGTTTGTACCTGGTCGTCAAAGCGTAAAGCAGTAATAGAAAAATCAAGCACTTTTTTAGTAGGTAGAAGCACTCTCGCCACCATCAATAACTCCTGTGTCCAAGAAAAAAATCCATAGATTACCTAGACCATTCCGAATATTGAATAATTTGGATTGGATTACTCCTGACTTTTTGTAGGTTTGTGTCATCGTTGGAATTTAACACATGGAGGTGCAATTACCTTCTTAGTATATTTTTGGCTTAATCGGTAATACTAGGATTCTTTGCTGTTTCGTCCTAGCTTACTGTTTTAAGCTGGTAATTTTAGGCGCTGTTTGGCAAAATTCATACTTCCTTCATAATTAATTTTTGATTTGTTCATGCAAGCATTACAATTGCGAGAAATTCCTATGGATATATATTTAAGTGAGCAGCATTTGCTACATATTATAATTACGTGGTAACGTCAAATCCCAGATAGTCTGTCTGCCGATTGGATACGTAAGTATGCGCTTAAAAGGTTTAATTTAAATTAGTATCATTTTAAGAATGAAGAATAATTTTTTCTTATGAATTTCTAAATTCATTACAGATTTAATTTAGTCTATGCATTGAAAAATATCTAAATTTTATTTTTTTCTGAAATAAAAGCCAAAAAAATAAGGGGAAGATAAACTTATCTTCCCCTGCTCTCTCATTTTTGTTATTGTCTGGTTTGTTACTTTCCTTGAGTCTTTGGAGTAACATTTGCCTTTGCTTTTTGAGTTGACGTTTTCTAGCAGAACCGCCTCTGCCTTTGTCATTTCTGCCTTCTTTACGGGGAGATTCCCATCGTTTCAGGCGCATAAATTTTTAACCTCTCTATCACTTGTCTGGTAGTGGGCAGGAGGAGAATCGAACTCCTATGACCGTAAGGCCGCCACATTTTGAGTGTGGTGCGTCTACCAATTCCGCCACCCGCCCTTGTATCTAACCTTAACTAGTATACTCTAATTGAGTGATTTTGTAACTAGTCTGAAAATTATTTCTCAAAGTTTTGCTGGAATAACAGTTTTAAGAATTATCTGGCTTAAAAACGTGGCAGAGTCAATAAACTAGGGTCAATATCCTGTAGTTTGGCACAGCCGCTAAGTGCCATTCCTACATTTAACTCATCTTGTAGGAGTGAGATGACATGAGATACGCCAATTTGTCCTGCTACTGCTAGTCCCCACAAAATAGGTCGTCCGATGAGTACTGCTTTTGCTCCTAATGCTAGGGCTTTGAGAATGTCTGTGCCCCTACGAATGCCTCCATCCAACAGCACTTCTACTTTACCATCCACTGCTGCTACTATTTCAGCTAGGGCATCTAAAGAAGCGATCGCACCATCGAGTTGTCTGCCACCATGATTGGAAACAACAATTGCTTTGGCTCCATATTCTACAGCCCGCACAGCATCATCTCCTCGTAAAATTCCTTTGATCACTAAAGGTAGTGGAGATAAAGATTGCAACCATTCCAAATCGTGCCAAGTGACTGCTGGGTTTAGCTGTTGGGCAAAATAGGTAAATAATCCAGATTCACCTTTTTCATGGGAAATATCTAGTCCTGAGATGGTGGCTAGATTAGCCAGATGTAAGTCTAGGGGTAAGGAAAACTCATTACGTTTATCTCTTTCTCGCTGTCCGAGAACAGGTGCATCTACAGTTAGACAAAGTGCTTTGTAACCAGCTTTATAGGCTTTTTCTACCAAAGCACGAGTTAATCCCCGATCTTTATGGATGTAAAGCTGGAACCATCGTAGAGAATCTGGAAACTGATTACATGCAGTCGCCACTTCTTCAATGCTCTTTGTTGCCATTGTACTTAACACCATGCCCACACCAGCTGATGCGGCAGCTAGAGCCGTGGCAACTTCTCCGTCTCGATGAGCTAGGCATTGAAAAGCCATCGGTGCGATTAACAAAGGTAGTTGCAGGGGTTGTCCTAAAATAGAGGTAGTTAGATTGCGATCGCTCACATCGACTAACATCCGAGGTCGCAGCTTGACTCGCTCAAAAGCATCACGATTATCTTGCAATGTGATTTCGTCCCAAGCACCACTGCTATAGTAATCGAGTGTCGTTTGAGACAGACATTCTTTTGCTAATTCTTCGTACTCAAAGAGGTTAATGGGTTGAAAGCGATCGTTGTTGGATAAGTCGGTAGACATAATTAAGGTTCTTGGCAACTTTTGGTGACGATGAAAGGTTATACCAATTCGCAATTCGCACTCTTGCTAACGCCCCGCTTTGCTAACGCAATGACGCTCTCTACGAGACGCTAAAAGCGCATCGGTGACAGGACTTTAAATGAGTAATGATTAACGAGTGGATGAGAAATAGGTATTTACTTATTACTTATTACTCATCACTCATTACTTATTACTTATTACTCATTACTCATTACTCATTACTCTAGAATCACCGACCCTTCTTTCTCGGTTAGTATGTCAATTGATGTAAGCAACGGTAACACCACTGCCGCCGTCTCCTTGTTCTGCTGGTTCGTAGTTTTTCACTCTGGAATGCTGTTGCAAAAAGGCGTGAACTCCTTGTCGCAGCTTACCAGTGCCATACCCGTGAATAATCCAGACTGGGCCTGTAGCTTCCGAAATGGCTTTATCTAAAATGTATTCGGCATCAGCCACTCGTTTACCACGCAAATCGATGGTATTTTGGGAAGTCCGAATTTCTGGGACATTTTGCGGTGGCGGGGTTACTGCTGGTGGGGCTGGTTTGGGTTTGACGATTGGTTCGGGTTTTTGACCATCTAGAGATTCTACGTCTTCCAACTTCACATTCATCTTCATTAGCCCAAAGCGAACGCTTAATTCCCCATCTTCATTAGGGGCGGTGATCACATCGGCTGTTTGTCCCAGTTTGGGAACGCGAATGCGATCGCCTACTTTGGGCATAAATCCAGCTTTTGGTTTTACTGGCGTTGCTGGCTGATATTGCTGGCCAATTTGATTTAAAGCATTGGTGGCTTGCTGGGCTTCTTGGGCTGTGGGTGTACCCTTCTGCAAGCGGCGAATTACTTGGGCAATTTCACCTTTTGCCTGAGCGATCGCTTGTTTTACAGCTACTTCCTGTGAAGCCCGCAAACTGCTTTCCCTCTCCTCTAAACTTGCGGCTTTTGCTGATACTTCTTTATATAAACGTTCCGCTTGCTGCAACAAAATTTGGGCTTCGGCAGCTTTGGTTTCCTGGCGGCGGCGTTGCGCTTCTAACCCGGCAATCACCTGGTTAACTTCATCTGTGGCCTCTCCCACTTGAGTTTTTGCCTGTTGTACCACTTCTGGTTTTAATCCCAAGCGCAGGGCAATGGTTAAAGCGTTAGAACGTCCGGGGATGCCCCACAGCAGACGATAAGTAGGCGAGAGAGTACTTTCGTCAAATTCTACAGAGGCATTTTCAAACCGCTCGTCTTCGTATTTCAGGGCTTTTAGTTCGCCGAAATGAGTGGTGGCGATTGTTAGCTGGGCATGGTTGGCGAGATATTGCAACAAGGCGATCGCTAAAGCACTACCTTCAACTGGATCGGTTCCAGCGCCGACTTCATCGAGTAAGACTAGGGATTGGGGATTGGGGATTAGGGATTGGGGATTAGGAATTTCCTTTTCCCCAGTCCTCATTCCCCAGTCCCCATTCCCCAGTTCCAAGTCCCCAGTCTCCAATGCTTCTAAAATCCGACTAATCCGGCGGATGTGGCCAGAGAATGTGGATAAACTTTGCTGTAAGGATTGTTCATCGCCAATATCTGCCAACACCTTATCAAACCAAGGTATTTCCACTGGTTCGCGGGCGGGGACAAATAAACCCACTTTGGCCATCAATGCTGCTAACCCCAAAGTTTTTAAGGTTACAGTTTTACCGCCAGTATTTGGCCCGGTAATCGTCACTACTCGAATTAGCGGGTTTATCAGCAAATCTACAGGAACTACTGGTTGCCCTTGTTCGTGCTGTTGTTGCCACACTAACAGGGGATGTCGTAAGTTCCGCAAGGTAATGATTTCATTATCTTGCCGCTGGATAAATCGCGGGGGATTTGCTCCTAGCCAGTAACTATATCGTGATCTAGCGGTTGCCAAATCTAAAGTGGTGGCGATCGCTAATAATCTCTCCAAATCTGGTTTGACTGCGGCTACTTGTTCCGTCAAAATACGGCGAACCGCTTCTTCTTCGGCTTGTTCTCTTCTGATAATCTGCCGCAGTTGGTTGCCTAGAGGCACTACTGAATTCGGTTCCACGTACAACGTCGCACCGCTGGTAGAGGTATCGTGGACAATACCGGGGATGGCATCTTTTTGGGGTGCTTTTACGGGGATGACATAGCGATCGCCCCGTTGCGTAATTAGCTGTTCTTGAACTGCTCCAGATTTTGCTTGTAAGATATTTTGCAGCTTTTGAGTAATTTGGCTGCGTAATCGCCGCAAATCTGTGCGAATTTCTCCCAGTTTTTGACTCGCGCGGTCAGTTACCTGGGCCCGTTCATCAATACAGCGGTGAATTTCTTGTTCTAGTTCTGGATAAGTCCGCAAATCGGCAACCAACCCAGTGAGTATCGGTAAATCTTCCTGATTGTCAATGACACGGCGCAAATTTCTCGCACCAGCGAGGGTGGTTGCGATCGCTAACAGTTCATCCCCCGTCAAAATTCCACTGCGTTCTGCCCGTTCTAAGGAATCGCCAATATCTTGAATTCCCTCAAATGACAGTCCTGTGGTGAGGCGGCTTTCCAGTTGGTAGACTTCTTTGGTTTGCTCTAACAACTGTTCGCTTTGGGTCTGAGAATCAGGTATTTTCAGATGACGCGCAGCTGTCGCCCCCAGCTTAGTTGCCGCAAAGGTGGCAAGATGCTGGCAGAGGCGAGGCCATTCTAATAGTTCTAAGGTTTCAGATTGGATCAAGGATTTCAACATCTAATCTGAAATTATCGTAACAATTCTAGCTCCTAGATGGATAAATCTTAAAGGAGAAAATTTTGCTTTAGTCAATAGTCAATCAATTTTGGATTTTAGTCTGATGCTTCGGTTGGCTGTGCAACGCCCTAAGCAAAAACACTCTACGGATCTTGCTACAGATTTTCCGCAAAACTCAAAATCGGTAGTCGAGAGCTATTTTGCCATCTGTCTGCTTTCATCTTAATTCTCACTTGATGTCTTTTATAATACATTATATACAGACTAAGTTTTTATCTGAAAAAAAGTTCAAAGAGAATACAGAATGTATAATTCACGTTTAATACATTATTAGCTTGCCACGCCATTACATATACTTAATATATTTAGATTTTTCAGAAATCAAATATGAATCCTATATGATAATGCGACTGTTTATCTGAAAATTATATGCTTGTCGGCAATCAAAGTATTTTTTATTTATTTAAACTTGGGTTAATATTTTATTCAAATCTTAAAGAAGATTATTGTTTCATTAAATAAAAATTAAATTTATATTTTGATGGTGAAATGCTCAGGAAACAAGTAATGTAGTTTATTATATTTATAATTGTAGTATTAATCTAGTAAATAGATTAGATGTTACACAACTACCAGCACATATCATTTACGAAATATTATGCTGTTTAGCCCAGCCAACTTGCCCTATTGGATATTTCTGGGAATTGGTGTCTTGCTATTCTTATTTATGATAATTTCCGGTGGGGGAGGGCAAGAGATTGATGCAGATGTTGATGTAGATGCAGACCTCGATGCAGATAGCAATAGCGAATTGGGCTTTGGACAATTTTTGGGATGGGTAGGTATTGGGAAAGCACCACTCATATTGTTACTAGCAACAGATATGAGTTTGTGGGGCCTTTTGGGTTGGATGTTAAATGTTTGGATTAGTGGAAATTCAAATAGTAATATTACTGGTTTTATTGGGAGTATTATATTATTTGGTTCACTGATTATCAGTTTAGTATTGGGAGGATTGATAGCACGACCAATTGGCAAGATTTTTGCCGAGTTTAGCGAGGATGCAAGTAGCGATCGCTTGATAGGTTGTGTTGGTATTGTTACGTCTGCTTACATTCCTATGGAAAATCTGGGCAGAATTGGACAAATAGATGTGCTGGATACAAAACGTAATCTTTTGACAGTTAGCGCTGTTCTACCAGACTGGGCAACTATTGCACCACAACGTGGGGAAAAAGTTTTAATCATTGAACACAAGGTACAAATTTATGTAGTTATTGCTAAAGATAGTCCTGATCAAGAACACTGGTTAACTAACTCATCCCAGAGAAATTAAACTTAGTGAGAGGAAAAAATATGCTTTTTTGGTTAACTTTTATCCAGTCTTTACCGAGTGTCGCAATAGCTGAAGTTCCACAAATTAATTTGCAACCACAACAAAAGCAAACAACATTAATTTCTCAGACACTCCCTGTCAGAATCCAGCCGACTATTGCCCAAATTAATGGGGGATTAGTATTTCCTGGAATTATTGCTGCTTTAGTTTTATTACTACTATTTAGCCTGTTTGCTTATACGCGGGTTTATGTAGTGACACCCAATAACGAAGCTTTCGTTAGGACTGGGGGTCTTTTTATCAAAAAGAAATCAGTGATTTTGTATGGAGGTTGTATTGTTCTACCAGGATTTCATCAGCTAACTCGCGTACCTCTGCGAGAAATTTCCATTGATGTGGAACGTACTGGTAAACTTGCAGTTCGAACTAAAGATTACTTACGAGCAGATATTCGAGTCACTTTTTATGTATGTATTAATGCCTCCGAAGACGATGTTTTGACAGCAGCCGCTAGACTATCTCAAAGTGGCATTAAAATTACTCCTGAAGATATTAAAAACGCTTTAGAAAAAAGAGCAGATGATGCAATTAGAGCAGCAGCTAAAACTAAGGATTTAGCAGAAATTGACTCTGATAAATTGGGGTTTGCTCAGGAGGTGTTGAACTTAGTTGGCACCGATTTGAAAAAAGTCGGATTAACTCTAAATAACATCGCCATTTCCGAAATATTAGAAAGTGTTACCTACGATCCAGATAACTTCTTTGATGCTCAAGGTGTGCGTTTGCGAACAGAAATTATTCAGCGCTCAATTCAACAAAAAAGGGAAGTTGAGTTAGCAGCACAAGTGACAATTGAGCAAAAAGAACTAGATGCCCAAAAGCGATCGCTACAAATTGCCCAAGAGCAAGAAAGTGCTAAATTGGAGCAAAAATTGCAAGTAGAAGCACTAAAAGCACAGAAAGAACGCGAAATTCAAGAATCCAAAGATCGGGAAGCTGCAACAGTACGCCGGACTAAAATTTTGCAAGAAAAATCAATTGAAGAAGAAGAAATTCGCAAAAAATTATCGGTGCAGCAAAGCCAAATTGAAGCTGATATTTCCCTAGAAGAACGCAATAAACAGCTAAATGTAGCGCAAACATTGCAAAAACAAGAATCTGAGCTTGCAGAGATTTTACGTCAACAGAGTGTAGAATCTGGAAAGCTACAAGCACAAGTGCAGATAGCTGAGTCAGAACGATTGGCAAGACTAGCTCAAGAAGATGTAGCGATCGCAATTGCGAACAAAAAACGCGAAAGCTTTGTTGCACAAGCACAACAAGCCAAAGCCGAGGAATCAGTTAAGACAGCAGGTGAAGTTGAAAAAGCCGAACGCAACAAACGCCTATCGGTGATTGCTGCGGAACGAGAAGCTGAAGAACGGAGTATTGGCGATCGCAACGTAGTAGAAATCGATGCTTTCCGCCGTCGTCGTCAAGCCGAAATCGCCCAACAAGCAGCAGACTTAGAAGCTGAAGCAATTCGCACCCTAGCAGCAGCTAACCGAGATAGAGTTTTAGCAGAAGCAGAAGGTATTCAAGCAAAAATTACCGCCGAAAATTCCATTAGTAACGCCAATCTCACTGCCAAAATTATCACCACTATTTGGCCAGAATTAGCCGATAAACTACCAGAAATTGTCACCGCTTTAGCACCACAGCCGGGAGTTTTAGGAGATACTCGCATTTATTCATTTCCTGGTGCGAATGGTAGTAGTGGTAGTCAAGATATTAACAAATTGCTACTATCCACAAGCGGACTTTCTTTAATCAATACTTTACTTGACGAAGGTAAATTAGGCGAATTAATCGGTCAAGTCAGCCAGCTAGTGCGTGGCAATAACCAAGTAATAACTGGCACACCAAGCCACATTTCTTTAGAAACTACCCCAACACCAACTGTCATCGAAAACAACACAGAAACTAATTCGTAATTCGTAATTGTAAGAATTCAGCACCCAGGAGTCAGAAGTCAGAATTGAGAATGAATCCAGTATAATTTATTCATCAAATTTTATTCTGATTCTTTAACTATTCTGACTCCTGAATTCTTCTTCAACAGAAGTTAGTTAAGCAGCGGCTATTTCTTGTGCTAAAACGTAAGGCTGCACAATCAGGGTATTAAATCGCTTACTGCGGTTAAGGTTCCATTCTCCAACTTGTACTGTCGTGGGTTTGGTAATCAATTGTTCATCAATCCACTGTTCCACTGATGGAATATTGTCACTAGCGATCGCTACTCCAACATCAATCAAGTTTAAATCAGGTGCCACCAAAATAACTGCATCTCGTTGTACATGAGGAATTAGCCACTCCCACTCTGCCTCATCCAAAATTTCTGTCAATTCTGCTCTTAAATCCGACATCACTTCCCAATATTGATTTATAGATAGCTATTTTTACATTATTCACTACTTCCTAGTTCCTGACAAATGACAAATGACTAAACCTCTGCCTTCATCTCATCAATCTCAAATAAAGATACAATTACTCCAGCAATGGGAATAGATATAAAAACTCCTAGTAATCCTGCTACTTTAGCGCCTACTAGCAAAGCAAAAAACACCACTACAGGATTAAGATTCAGCGCACCTTGCATAATCCGGGGTGCAATCAAGTTGTCTTGTATCTGCTGAAGGATAATACAAGCTATCAATACTTTCAATGCTAACCAAACACCTTGAGACAACACAAATAGAGTAATTGTGCTTACTCCTAATGTTGCTCCTATGCCAGGAATGATATCAAGAATTCCAACTATTATTGACAATATTAAAGCAAAAGGTACTTGTAATATTAAGAAAACCAGGAAAGTCGTACTTGTCAGAAATGCACTTAATAATAACTGACCTCTAAAAAATCCTAAAAATGACTTTCTGATTATATTTGTAAATCTATTGCGGCGATGTTTGGGTACAATTTTTAAAATAAAGTTCCACAGCTTGTCTCCATCTAATAACATGAAGAAAGCCACAACTGCAATTAAGACAAAAGTCACAAAGTTCGTCATAAACCCTTGTAGAATAGTCAAACTAGTCACAAGAGTTGATACAGCTTGATTCCGCAGTTGTTCTTCAATGAAACTTAAATCTATCTGCAAATTACGGCTTCGCAAAATTCCTTCTATTCGCTCTAATAGAGGTACTAAAGAATTTAAAAACGCAGTGATACTATCAATTAATTGTTGTCCTTGAGATAAAACCGTTAAGCCCACAGTAATTATCAGACCGCCTATAATCACAATACTGAGCAAGAAAACAAGACCAACAGCTACACCGTGGGGTAAAAAACGCCGCAGTCCTTGTACGGGATAGCTGAGTAAAAAGGCCAAAATTGCAGCGAATGTGAAAATAACAATGACTGCTTCAAAATAAGCTAAAAGCTGTACAATTGCCCAGCCAGAAGCAACTAAAAGCAAAAAGCGGACTAACGCCAGATTATTTAATCGCTCCCAAAGATTCTTGGCTTCAAAGCCGCTCATAATGCTGTTTAGGGTGAATTATAGATGGTAGATTTGCCTAGCAGTTGCATTTAAGCACAAAGTTAGACTTCATTGCTAGAGCATATTGACCTTAAACATACAGAGGCTAAGGAGCGATCGCTACCTCCCTAAAGCATATATCTGAGCTTTTCTAACTCATCTTCCCAAATCATGCATCTGGTTAATTACCGTGGCACACTTTTGTGTCAAAGCTTCCAATTCTTCTTTATTGCTGGAACTAGGAGCATCAATCAAGTTACCAATTCTCACAGTGATGGGAACTGCGTGAGGTATTTTCGAGCCTTTTTGTAAAATATCCTCAGTACCCCAGACACTCACCGGCAATATTGGGGCTTTTGCTTTCGCCGCCAGCAGCAATGCGCCTCTTTTGGGGTCTGTAATTCGACCATCTGGGGTGCGAGTACCTTGTAAAAAAACACCGACAGCCCAGCCATTATTGAGATATTCTAGGGCGGAACGGATGGCATTGCGATCGGCATTTCCCCGACTCACCGGGTAAGCACCGTACAATTTAATCGCTTGCGCCAAAATAGGAATCTTAAATAATTCTTCCTTAGCCATGTACGCTACTGGACGACGTACACAATTAGAGACAATCGGTGGGTCAAAGTAACTAGCGTGATTACTTACTATCAGTAGCGGCCCTGATTGAGGGACATTTTCCGTACCATAAATCCGGCCCCGAAAGTAAGTGTGAAGCATGGGGCTGACGACTGACCATTTAAAGGCGTGGTAAAGTGCCAGACTGATGAATGGTTCGCGGTTTTTGTCCACAGAAGATAATGCAAATCAAACTGAATTTAGCATAAGCGATCGCAACACCCAGATCAAACGCAAAAAAGCTGTAGATATGAATTGCTTCACCCATTTGGGAAAACTAAATCTAGAAATCTTTGCAGCAGACTTTTTTAACGTGAGTGTCCGGACGCTTGAGCGTTACCTACAACAAGGGTGAATCAGCGTTAAGAAAGAGAAAACTCGCCCGATTGCCAACCTTGATTAAACCGAACGGAAGTGGAGGGACTTTTAGGGTGTAAGCCAAGGGTGAAGAAGGGGGAAGCAGACGCAGATAAAATTTCTTTTTAGTGCAGAGTACGTACATACTATGCACTAAAAGAATTGCAAATATTGACCCTGGCACGATGAAACCCTTATTTTATCGTTGAGTAATGACTCGATGATTGAATCAAGACTCAACACAAAATATTCCAAAACTTGCAAAATTTTTTATAGAGGACTAATAACTCACACTTAATAGTACCACCATTCATCATTGTAGTTGCCGTTGTAGTTGTGGGAACATTCCATACAACCTCCCTTAATAGATTGCATTTCATCATTAGCTAGTTCATGGAGAAAGCTTTCAGAATTATGCAGTAAATTATCAGATATAAGAAACAGTTCATCGATTTTGATGTTAGTCATTAAAGTAATCCTTATTGCAAATCAATTGTCATTCAAAATGGGCAGAAAGTCATTGTAATTTGCTTCTACCTTAATTAAGGGCTATTCAGCCCCGACTTTAGCAATAGCAAGTCGGGGATAGTCGCAATGTTGTTCTAATTAATTTCCCAGTTGATTAGTTATGCTAGTCAACTATGAACGAACTCTTAGTAATACCATACCCATTCGCAGTACTCTACCCAGTACCCTCCTATAATAGATTGCATTTCTTCATCAGCTATATCATTGAAAAAGCTTGCCGAATTAGAATTTTGCAATGAATTATGAGATACAAGACACATCTCATCGATTTTGATGTTAGCCATTAAATTACTCCTTAATGCAAATGAATTGTTATTCAAACAGGGCAAAAAATCAGACTCTTTTGAATCCCTTTTAACTCGGAATTTATAGTGTGCTTGACAAAGCACCGAATCACTGAGGAGCCGTGTGAATTTAACGTTTCATGCACGGTTTTATAGCCGAGTCAAGAGGGTGATTTCCTTGCTTAGGCATCCAGATAACTGAGTTACAGCCTTAACTTGTCACCAATCGTGAGTGGATGGAAAGAAGTTGCTCGGTAAACTAATTCAACCTACTAGAAAAAACTCAAGGTTGGAGTCTGCCGAGCAATTTCACCTTAGTTTCCCTCAAAGGTAAATTGAGGGATCAATCATTGAACAATTTTTATGAGGCTGCTTATAGATAAGCGTTTCAGCTTTTGCATGGCGGCTGGTGATAGTTTTGCTGACTCTGTTAGCGAATTCATGTAAACCGCAATTTCTGGTGTCAGCGACTACGACATTTCAAAGCTTTGAGGATAGCGATCGCATTTCGCCAACAAAGTCTTTACTACCTTCCGAACCCTTCGTCTTCGTAAAGGAAGCCGGAAAGTTCAATTGGATAGCGGCGACCACTTCGGTTAGTTCCACCATTTCCACCATTTCCACCATTTCTATTAGTTCCACCATTTACACCATTTCCACCATTTCCACCATTTCCACCAAGGAAACCTCCTTTGATTAATTGCATCTCATGATCAGCTACCTCATTAAGATAGTGTTCAGAATTTTGCAACAAATCAGAATATGTAAGATATAGTTCATCGATTTTGACGTTTGCCATTAAAGGACTCCTTAATGCTAAATGAATTGTCTTTCAAAAAATAAAGAAGATTAGACTGTGCTTGATTTTGCTTTGCTTTGTCTAATCTACTCTCTTGAACGAATAGTCAACGTAAAATATTCCAAAACTAGTAACCAAAATTGGCATATTGCAAAACAGGTGTTGTCCCTATTATGAATGAAATAGGAAACCACCTACTTATGTCTCCCATACCTGAATAAGGTTCTGATACTATCAGCCATTCAATATGAGATATTAGTGCCAATTTTTGCGATCAATTTTTGAAATATTTTGCATTGAGTGTTCGTTCAAGAAAGTAGGAACGGTTCACTACTAAGTTCACACATAAATAGACAAGGAAGTTTGACCATCAGCAAACATTTTACTTGAATATTTACCTTGATGTGAACTGTGACTGTTAGCGATGTGTGTACCTTTTCGCTATGAAAAAGTGCCACTGAATTATTAATCCTGATTCTGCTAATTAAGGAGAACACAACATGTTGCAAATTATCGACCTCAAAAATAACGAACTGTGCCAAGAAATCTCCATTGAAGAATCTGTTAGCATTAAAGGCGGTAATCTCGCATCTGGTGCTAGTTATAATACAGTAGCAACAGCATTTAACATTGCTGACGCAAATACTACGTTGCTGTTTACAATTGGCGCACTGACAGAAGGTTGATAATCGTTTTTTGTCATCCCATAAGCTTATTTTCAGAAGCTGAGGTGAAGAATGCGCCCTGCTCAGTTCCAATAAATTGGATCAGATACTTGCCACGTCAGCGTGATTAGGCTGGGCGCATTTATTACACCTTCACTGTTCACTCTCATTCTGTTAATTAAGGAGAACACAATGATGTTGCAAATTATCGACCTCAAAAATAACGAACTGTGCCAAGAAATCTCCATTGAAGAATTTGTTAGCATCAAAGGCGGTGATCTCGCATCTGGTGCTAATTATAATACAGTAGCAACAGCATTTAACATTGCTGACGCAAATACTACGTTGCTGTTTACAATTGGCGCACTGACAGAAGGTTAATAATCGTTTTTTGTCATCCCATAAGCTTATTTTCATAAGCTGAGGTGAAGAATGCGCCCTGCTCAGTTCCAATAAATTGGATAAGATACTCGCCACGTCAGCGTGATTAGGCTGGGCGCATTTATTACACCTCCTATAAAAATAGACAATAGACAGTTTCTTTCTTAGCCGTTCAGTCTCGTTTGGGAATATCTCGCATTGAGTATTCGTGTGAAATCTTCATTCTCATTCTGTTAATTAATGAGCAAAGAATATGCAAATTATTGATATCGAAAATAACGAATTGTTAAACGAAATATCCAATGAGGAATCTGCTACTATCAGTGGCGGTGGTCTCCAAACTGCTGCTGCGTATCTCACCGTTTTACGTGCGCTCAATCCTCGTTTGGCAGCTAGCCCGGAAGCACTGAATACAGCCTTTCTGTTTGCAATTGATGTGCTACCAGCCCCTGGTAGCAACAAAACCCCATAACCCTCTTCCTTTACTCTCCGAAAATAAAAACTTGTCGATAAACCATTTACCTAAATTGTGAAATTTATCATGTACAGAATTACAGAAAATTTCATAAATAATTTAGGACTGCTATAGGACTCCTATTTGATTTTTGAATAATCAAGCTGCCTAGAAGCTTGACATACAAAGCTTAACTTCTCACTATATTGAGCAAGATTCAAGTAGGATTCCTATATATACTTGTGTATGCAAATGGTAATTTTTCTCTATACTTGGAGAAAATCCAGTCAAAGTTTTTCCATCTTGTGTACCTGACCTTCCATCCAGCAGGCGTTAGTAGTGGTGAGATTATCGAGTCTGTCATTTGCCACAACTTGATGATTGAAAGTCTCATTCCTGGCTATTGGTTTCCAGAAAAAATCAATGTAATATTAATTAAATTGGCTCGTAGTAATGGGCTTTTGTACAGGTAAGGTACAGAAAAAATAATTAACTATAGATCAATATAGATCCTCGTAGGGTAGCACAGCTGTGCTACCCTACCTACCTATGTACCTCATTTAAATAAAAATCGCTATACAAACCTTTAATTATTCACGCCCATTTACTTAGAGTTTAATTTTTGGCATTCCTGAATTTGAATATGAAATTCAAAAACCAACTCTCTCAACTCTTACTCTCTCCGCCTCTGGGTGATCCAAATTCATATTTCCACTCAGTAAGGCCTAATTTTTAATCGTCAATATCAAGTTGCAAATCTTGTTCTAGTTGCAATGCCTCATCTAACACTGTATTTGTAAATTTTATACTTTTAAAATAAGTATGGTAAGCTGCTACTGGAACTGTCAATACATCACTCCAAGCTTCTTCTACTTGATGAAAATCTTGAATTTTTGAGTTTTTTGCAGGGCGTAAGTTCTCATTTGTTAATCCTAAGCACTGGATTTCTGATTCTGATATTGTTGGTAGTTGACAAACTAACCCATGATGATAATCTCTTACCGTCAGCAGATAATCATAAATCTGGCGGGAGATTCGTTTACCAACTGGCTGTAGTAAGTTACAAACTAGCGCAGGCATAATATGCCAAGTTTCAGCCAATAAATCTTGACTTAATCCAGATATTTCGGTAGGAATTAGCAAATTTATATCACTAATAAAATTTGTTTCTACTGATAGCAACATTACAGAAACAATCAACCACTGCTGCTCTATTCCTATGGATAGTTCAGGTTCCTTGACAATCATTACATAGCGCGGTGGTGAGTTGCCTGCTAAAAAATTTTGTGCCGCGAGGGAATACAAACTCTGTTGCTCTTGACTTGAGAACTTTAGAGGGCTTTGTACTGAGCGACTCACTTCCCAAATTTCCCCAGGTTGTGGCATTAACATATTAAAATACTACCTATTGAAAATATGAATTTACTTAAGTTTGCATATATAATTAGTGATTTCATACACGGGTGACTGAGGAGCCAAACCAGGATTTAAGATGTGATGTTATTCAACCCATATATTAGTTAACGTATTAATGGTTTCAAATATGCTGATATTTATAATATTGATGATCAGGTATAAGCCTAAAGGTATAAGGCTAAATTTTATTAGCTTACCATTGCTTTGTTGAGCGAGTGGCTACTTTCTTTGGCTGGTAAGTCTCTTGCATTTTACATTTGACATCTGGAATTTTCAATAGTCCCAATGACTCAGCTATGCGCTCTAAGAGTTCCTGCCATCGCTTGGATATTTCACCCTGGCTAATTCTTAATTCAGCAGCCAGTTGAGTTTGTGTTTTACCATCAACTTTACCTTGCCATAATTTGAGATACTTTCGCTGTGGATAATCTTTATCAAGTTGATAAATAGCCTCTAATGCTTTCAGAATTAAATCTGCACGCTCTGTTGCTTCTAATGTGCTAAATTCATCAGGAATTGTATCTAACAGGGTTATATCTGTTCCAGGAATATTACAATCTAAGCTTTGGCACTTCCGCAGACTTTCTTTACGAAGAAAATCAATAATCGCACATCGAGCCACAGTAACAGCCCAGTAATAAAACTGCTCCACTTCCCCTTGCCGAAACTTTCCAGCTTGAAAAGCCTGTAAGACTTTTAAATAGGCGATTTGAACAGCATCTTCCCAGGATAAGCCTGTGCCCCTAGTATATTTACGAGCAATCTTTTCTAATCTCTGGCGATAATCTAAGCCGACCAAAATCTCTTGATAATCAGACAATTATTTCTGTTTTAATAGCATAAGTATTTGGGTTGGGACAAAATTAATTTGATAATTCAGTGGAAGGAATACCTCAGAACATACACTAACTACATGACTGTAATTTTATGTTCTGTATTTTTGCCATGATCTCATACCACAAGAATTAATTTTTACAAACTTATTCAGGTGATAAATTAGCAAAAAACCACCAAACTTATAATATGATTTTTATTTAAAAAACCTAAAAAATCAAGTTTGAAAAGCAAAATGTTAGACATAAAATTAAAATAATTTTTATTAAAAGAATGCCGAATTTCTCATTCTTTATTTGCTTATTAATCTACTTACTTATTGTTGTCAATGCCAAAATATTAGCCTCAGTCAAAAGAGAGATAAAGCTCAGTCAAAAGATAGATATGTCCGTTTTGGAATATTTGGCATCGGCTGTGCGTTAAAGGAAATAGGAACCGCCCATTATCAATTTCACAGATAGAAGAGGAGCTTTCTATTTCTTTCTGCTCTAAAAAAGTGCCACTTCACTTTCGCTCTCATTCTATTAATTAAGGAGTATATAATATGCAGATTATCGATTTAGAGATTTCCACTGAAGAGCTTGTTAACGTTAGTAGCAGTGAATCGGTTGCCGCTCATAAATACTTCAACTTATTTGCTGTCTTCCCTAGTAATTTCTCCACACCACCATATACTATCGCTACTCACTCCAAGGGGCATTCGCTACATTACTTGTCATCAGTCTAGTTTTGATTGCCTTGGGTGTTAGCTAAGATTTTTTGATTTCGTATCGGTGTCTACCATAATTTCTTGCCATGATTTCTCTCTCAAGCCTCAGTAATTTAGCTGGGGTTTTTTGTTGAAGTCATACCGAGATAACAACAAAAAGGGACACGTTGTAAAGAACTATGTACGGTCTGAAGTTGCACTAAGAAAAGTGGAACCCGAAGATTATTCCCAGGATAGTATCCAAGCCTGTATCCATCCACAGAGCTTTTATGAGTAATCGAAAAATCTCATAGCTAGAGAGTTAAAACCTCTGCCTATCGATATTACGAATTCGCATTAGATACCCTACACCAATACAGCCTTATCTTCTCAGCCTTTCTCAGTCCTCAATCCCAAATTTTTCTCAGATTTATGATTTATTCTAGCGCCGTTAATACAACCCGTCTGCAACCAATTATCAGAGAGATTGTGTGGCAGAAAAAGCAAGAAGTTGCACAATTGCACCAACAGATGTCTTTGGCTTCGTTACAACGCCAGTTAATTGCTGCACCAAAGGTGCGAGATTTCTTGACTACCTTGCAGCAATGCCCTTACCGACCCAGCTTAATTGCAGAAGTGCAGAAAGGCTCACCTAGTAATGGGTCGATCCGTGCAGACTTTGATCCAGTGGCGATCGCCAAAGCATCTGAACGAGGCGGTGCAGCTTGTATATCAGTAGTAACTGAGGCGTCATTTTTTGATGGTGGTTTCAAGATTCTGAATGCCATCCGCCAGCGAGTGGCATTGCCCTTATTATTCAAAGAGTTTATTATCGACCCCTGCCAAATTTATTTAGCCAGGGCCGCAGGCGCAGATACAGTACTACTAATAGCAGCAATTCTCACAGACAGAGAACTCCAAGATTTTTTGCGGGTGATTCACTATTTAGGAATGAATGCTTTAGTGGAAATTCATACTTTAGCTGAACTGGATCGGGTGCTGAAACTAAACGACATTCGCTTAATAGGAATTAATAATCAAAACCTACAAGACTTTACAATCGACATTAGCACTACTCAAAACCTTTTGACAGCTAGGAAATCGCAGTTACTCTCCTTGGGTGTCACAGTTGTTAGCGAATCTGGATTATATGCACACACTGATTTATCTCTGGTAGCTGAAGCTGGTGCAAATGCAGTATTAGTGGGAGAGTCTTTAATTAAAGAAAACGATATCGAGCAGGCTGTCCGTCATTTGCTCAAAAGGAATACTCCAAATTGACACCTTCTCCTACTACACCGTCAGGTTAGCGGGATATTCCAAGAATAACTTTTTGGGCTTTCTCTTTCCACGACTCGGCTTGCCATTTAATATCTACGAAGGTATCAATAGTACGATTTTAATTCTCAAACATCGCCTCAAAGCAAACGAACAACGTCCAGCAATTGAAGCGATAACTGATTAGGATATCGAGAGACTGAGTAGTAGAAGCTAAAAAAACTTAAACGGGTAAATCAGCAGCACTCTGGATGTTTTGTAATACTAAATCAGGGCTACTACGTTTAACCAAGCCAGTTAAAACTTTACCAGGGCCAATTTCCATCACTCGCTCAATGCCGTTAGCTGGTAATTGTAGAGAAATTTCTCGCCATCTTACAGAACCAGTCATTTGTTTGTTTAGGCGCTGCTTTAAAATCTTGGCATCAATAGATGGAATTGGTTCTACATTAGACAAAACTGGTACAACAGCTGGCTGAAATTCTACAGATTCTAGAATGTCTTGGAATTCAGCCGCCGCTGGTGCTATTAAATGTGAATGAAATGCTCCAGAAACTTTTAGGGGAATCGCACGCTTTGCTTTAACTTGAGTCATCACTGCTTGTACAGCCTCAGTCGTGCCTGAAATTACCACCTGAGCCGGACTATTGTCATTTGCCAGCACTACATCAGGCGTTTCGGCAATGACTTTTTCCAACTGTTCACGGTCAAAGTTCATCAAAGCTGCCATCATACCACCGACGGCACTATCCATGAGTTCTGCACGACGCTTTACTAGATATAAACCAGCCGACCACTCAAAGACACCCGCTACATAAAGGGCAGAATATTCTCCCAAACTGTGACCCGCAACTAAATCTGGCTGGTGTCCTCGTTCTCGAAGAAGGTCAGCAAGAATGCTTTCTACCACATAAAGAATTGGCTGAGTGTATAGCGTCTGTGATAACTTTTCTTCTTCGTTTTGACAGATTTCTGTTACAGACCAGCCCAAAATTTCCTCAGCTTGGGCAAATTTGTTTTTAGCGGATGGTATATCTAATAAGTCCATTCCCATTCCCAGCGCTTGGGAACCTTGTCCGGGAAACACCCATGCAGTTTTTGTCATTTGTCAATAGTCAATGGTCATTGGTCATTAGTCATTAGTCATTGGTCATTTATCATTTGTACTTAGCTTTGCCGTTGGCACAGCCTCTCCAAGAGTTGTATTGGTCATTAACAAAGGACAAATGACTAATGACAAAGGACAAAATATTATCTTCCCCATTTAAAAATTGCTGCGCCCCAGGTAAGACCGGCACCAAAGCCGGATGTAGCAACAATGTCATTGGGTTTTATTTTGCCTTGCCGTACTGCTTCATCTAAAGCTAAGGGGATGGAAGCCGCAGATGTATTGCCGTACTGGGCAAGATTACTGATAACTTTATGTTCTGGGATATTTAGGCGTTGGGCAACAGCATCGATAATCCGTTGATTGGCTTGATGCAACAGCAGCCAATCTATTTGATCAACGCTGAGGTTGGCTTGAAACAATGCTTTATCAATAATTTCTGGCACTTTTTGCACAGCAAAGCGGTAGACTTCTTTGCCGTTCATAGTAATTGGTTGATAAGTGCCTTTGGTGATATGTACATCAGTGAGCAGTTCTTGGGAAGTGCCTGCGTAGGCAAGATTAAGGTGATGGTTTTGAGTGCCATCACTTTTAAGGGCAAATCCCAATAAGCGATCGCTTTTGTCAGCCTGTAATACTACTGCCCCAGCACCATCACCAAACAGTACACAAGTGCGCCGATCTTGCCAATCTACCCAGCGAGAGAGGATATCTGCCCCTATCAACAGTACATTCTTATAGACACCTGTTCTAATGTATTGGGCTGCTGTAACCAGACCAAACACAAAGCCAGAGCAGGCAGCTGTCAAGTCAAAGGCCACTGCATTGGTAGCTCCCAATTGAGCCTGTACTTGACAAGCACTACCAAACAAATCATCGGGGGTGGAAGTCGCTAGCAGAATCAGGTCTAGGTCTTCTGGTTTAATGCCCGAAGCTGCGATCGCCTTACTGCTGGCGGCAGTAGCGAGTACACTCAAGGACTCAAACGGCAGTGCTAATCGCCGTTGACGAATCCCAGTTCTTGTGGTAATCCATTCGTCTGATGTTTCAACTAGTTCACTTAACGTTTGGTTGTGTAGTGAAGTTGCTGGTACTGCCGAGCCACTTCCGGTAATTGCTATGCCTAAATTTTGCACTCCTAATCTCCCAAGCTATCAGCTTTTTGTCCTTTGTCCTTTGTCCTTTGTCTTTTGTCAGTTGTCTTTTGTCAGTTGTCCTTTGCCAGTTGTCCTTTACAAATGACCAATGACTAATGACTAATGACCAATGACCAATGACTAATGACAATGACTAACCGCTCTCGCGCTCTAGGATATATTGGGACTGAATTCGTTGTAGCACCTGGTTGTCAACAGCTTCTTTTGCCATCCGAATTGCATTAAAAATTGAAGGAGCTTGTGAGCTACCGTGGCCGATAAAACAGACTCCTGCCACGCCTAACAGCAAAGCGCCACCATGTTCTGCATGATCCATTCGCTGTTTAACCCGCTTCAGGTTTGGTTTTAAGAGTGCTGAACCGAGTTGACCATGCAATCCTTGGGGTAATTCTTCCCGCAGAATTTGCAGAATTACTTCTCCGACGGCTTCGGCAAATTTTAATAATACATTCCCGACAAATCCATCACAGACAATCACATCAAAGCGACCGGAAAGCACATCACGCCCTTCGGCATTGCCAATAAAATTAATTTGGGAATTTTCGCGCAGCAGTTGGTGGGCACGAACAGCTGCATCATTGCCCTTAGAGTCTTCTTCACCGATATTCAGCAAACCCACTTTAGGCTCGGTTGTACCCAAGACGTACTGACTGTAAGCCGATCCCATGACGGCAAACTGCTCTAAAAATTTGGGGCGGCAATCTACATTTGCCCCAACGTCTAGTACCAGCACTGGCTTACCAGCAACAATCGTGGGAAAAACTGTCCCTATGGCTGGGCGATCAATTCCTGGCAATCGTCCTAACCGGAGTAAAGCTGATGCCATAGCTGCCCCAGAGTGTCCGGCAGAAAATACGGCATCTGCTTGCTGCTGCTTGACCAAATCCATAGCCACATTAATAGAAGCCTTGCGTTTGCGTCTAACTGCGTTTAAAGGCTCCTCATCCATTGCGATCGCTTCTTCAGCAGTCACGATCTCCATCTGCCCTAAACTTGTTTTTGGTGGCAAGGCAGCTTCTATTTGTTGGGGATCACCAACCAACAATATATCTACACCCAATTCTTCCCGTGCTCGCAATGCGCCAGCAACGATTTCACCGGGTGCGTGATCCCCTCCCATTGCGTCAATTGCGATCCTTACGCGAGTCGATCTCATTGCTAAGAGCTTCTAGAAACCTTACAAATTTTACCAGATGGCAATGCCCGAAAAAGCTTAACTTTCTGACAGCCAAATTATTTCTGTTACTATTGCAACAATTTTTACTGGCAAGCTCAAGATAGCACGAATTTGGGTATTGGGGGTTGGGGATTGGGCATGGGGCAATTCAATTTTGGATTTTGAATTTTAGATTTTGGATTAAATTTCAATCTAAAATCCAAAATCTAAAATCTAAAATTCTTACTCCCCAGCACCCAGTACCCAATCCACTAGCATCCGAACGCCGTAGCCAGTTGCCCCTGAGCTGTTGTAGCCATTTTCTTTATCTGCCCACACGGGGCCAGCAATATCTAAATGTGCCCAAGGAGTTTCTTTAACGAATTGTTTGAGGAAAAGGGAAGCGGTAATAGCACCACCTGGACGCGGGCCTGTATTTTTCATGTCCGCGATCCCAGACTTTAGCCCTTCAAAATATTTTTCTTCCATTGGCATCCGCCAAATCTTTTCCCCTGAACTTTGGGCAGCTTTCTCGATCTGGGAAGCGACAGCATCATCGGGAGTGTACAATCCCGCAATATCATCACCCAAGGCAATGACGTTAGCACCAGTCAAGGTGGCTAAATCAACGATCGCATCTAATCCCAATTTGTCGGCATACACCAAGGCATCTGCTAGGGTTAAACGTCCTTCAGCATCGGTGTTGTTCACTTCGATTGTTTTGCCGTTTGATGCTGTGAGAATGTCTCCAGGACGCATGGCGCGACCGCTAATCATGTTTTCAGCTACCGCCGAGATAAAGTGAACCTCAACATTTGGCTTAATTTGAGCAATTGCTTTTGCCGCGCCCAAGGTAGCAGCCGCACCACCCATATCCATTTTCATGGTTTCGATGCCGCTACCAGCACCTTTAATGTTGAGTCCACCGGAATCGAAGGTTACACCTTTGCCAATAATTGCTAGTTTCTTTTTGGGTGTACCTTCTGGTTTGTAAGTTAGGTGAATGAATTTAGGTGGCAATTCGGAAGCTTGCGCTACTCCTAAAAAAGCACCCATACCCAACTTTTCACAATCTTCTTTTTCTAAAATTTCTACTTGTAAGCCGTACTCTTTGGCGATCGCTTGAGCAGTTTCCGCCAAAGTAATTGGTGTTACTGCGTTAGCTGGTGCTGCTACTAACTGCCGTGCCAAATTTACCCCGGAAACGATTTGATTGGCGCGGGTGATGGCTGCTTCTTGTCCACCAAATCCTAGTAAATCTACGGTTTCTATTTGTGAACCTTTCTCTTCTGGTTCTGATTTAAAGCGAATATCTTGGTAAAGCGCTAATTCGACACCTTCTGCGATCGCTTGGGCACTAGCGGCTGGATCATTGTTCCACAATGGAAAACTAAATCCCAGAATTTTGCTTTTTTGCTTTTTTCCTACCCTGGCTACAGCAGCAGCAGCACGTCGCAAAGTGTCGAGTTTTAGTGCATCTGGTTTTCCTAAACCTACGATAATCAATTTACGCACTGGGCTATCAGCATTTACACGGGTGAAGATTGCACTGTTAGCTTTCCCTTTAAATTCTTCTTCTGTGATTAGTTCTTTTAAAACCCCAGAAAACTTTTGATCTAAAGTTGCCAGTTCTCCGGTTAACTCTACTGCATCTTCAAATAATCCAATTGCCAAACTATCGCCTGCCCACTCTAGCAAAGGCTTATCACTAAGTTGAATTGTCATTTTGGGATTTTGTGTAAATATTCCTTCCTGTACCAGTATTGCTCAAAATTCTTGTTTCATGGTATTGGGCATGGGGAATTGGGCATGGGGCATTGGGGAGCAGGGATCAGTGGCTATAATTTAGCAAATTGGTATAAATAGGACTTGTAAGGGAGTCTTTGATACTCATTAATCCACCTCGGAACTCCGTTAATGAGTCTTTGATACTCGTTAATCCACCTCGGAACTCCGTTAATGAGTCTTTGATACTCGTTAATCCACCTCGGAACTCCGTTAATGAGTCTTTGATACTCGTTAATCCACCTCGGAACTCCGTTAATGAGTCTTTGATACTCGTTAATCCACCTCGGAACTCCGTTAATGAGTCTTTGATACTCGTTAATGAAGCTATGAACTGTACTTTATTTATTTCCTATCCCATGCCCCATGCCCTATGCCCCAATTGTATTTGTGTCAATGTCAAATTTGCTGGCGATCGCTGAGATTATTTCTTGCTCAATTGGTGTAGTCTGATTGTCAGCCTGGGCAATTTTGTAACACTGAGCTAACAAAGGTATGGCAAAATCACGATTTAGCTGATTTAGGAGTACATCTAAAGGTTGAGGTGATTTGATATTTTGGGCAATGGCATCCAAGGACTTAGGACTGATGTTTACAGCTTTTAATTCTGGCAAAATTTCTTCCCAAGTCTTTTCTGGATGACTGGCTAGGATCATGTGGACTAAAATTTGATCCATGAGAGTTTGTTGAGCGATCGCACTTTCGAGATACTTTTCGCTTTCGGCTTTTAAGGTTGCCAATGTCTCTGGCGATTCGAGGGATGTTGATTCATCCAGCTTGGCTTCGTAGAATCGACAAGCAGCATACCCCAATGAATAGATCATTGTCGCATTTGAACTAGCTCCGATCGCTGCACCAGCAAAGGGTACATTTCGCAGCAACCCTAATCCAGCAGCTTTTAATAAACGGCCTCCACCCAAAGCCAAACCAAAAATTGCCAAAACTTCGCCTTTCCGGGCAGGATCTTTTAAATCTAGCCCATAGTCAGATGCAATCTCATAAATCATTTCTGATTGCAATTTTGTTGTTGCTGTTAAATCAATTGCCAACAATGCAACTGCTACTCCCGGCAAAATACTAGTTGCTAGTCCAACAGTGCCAGCTTTAGTTGCTTTTTCCAGCATGATTCGGTGAGCAATCTGGCTAGTTGATTCATTGGGATACTTTTGCTTTAGCTTCTTTACTGCTGCTTCTGCTTTTTCCAAATCAACAATGTCAGTACTACCAATTAGCCAGTTAAGATTTAACACTCCAGATACTTTTCTAATCAACCAATTTTGGCTGAGGTGGTTAACAAACTGACCGCTAGTTTGAGTTGTTTGCTCAATTAACTTGTGTGTTTGTTTCGCGGTGGCTTCTCCCACACCCACTACTGTGTCTAAAACTGCCATGCCAGTATCAGCAACAGTTTTAACAAAAGACTCTATTATAGATGGTTCATTTTCTACTGATGATTGAGCCTGAATTCCGACTTTTGAAGTTTCTGTGGATGAATTACCTGATTTTTTCACTTCTATTTCTTGGGGTTTGTCTGCCATTCTTTGACACCATTCTCTAAAGCCTCTCTCTTTCTTTTAGCGAATCCTGAGCGGCTCTACATCCCTCTATAAACATAATTATCAGTTTCAGATTAACTATTTTCTTGTTTTAAAAACTGTGTTAATCCATCAAAAATAGGAACATACTCTCAGAGGATGTTTTAAAAGTGGTTGGCTGTAATTTTAGGCACTTGTTGATCCCCCCAACCCCCTTAAAAAGCTACGGTGTACACACATTTTAGTAATGAAGCCTAAACCCTGGATTTACCCCCCTTAATCCACCCTTGTAAAGGGAAATAGAAAATCCACTTCCCTCCCCTTTGCAAGGGGAGGGTTAGGGTGGGGTAATTCGACAGACTGGTTGTGTGTGATTCTATAACTTGTGTGTACACCGTAGCCTTAAAAAGGGGGCAAAGTCTCTAAAAGTCCCCCAATTTATCGGGGTATTTAGGGGGATCTAAAACGTTTTGCTACCGACCAGAGGACTTTTAAAACATCCTCAAATCCCCGCGTTTGATCTAGGAAGACAATGAAAACAGAGGCAAACCACCAGTATCAGATGAAAAACGCGGGTAGAAAGTGGAATTATTGAGTATCCCAATTGGTGCGATCGCACCTCACCCTATCCTCTAACTTCTAAGCCGGTACTGATATCAGCATTACTTTCTAAAAATTCGTTATCCTTAAGAATTTCATAGAGATTAGTATCTTGCTCTAGTAAGCAAGCATGTCCGCAATGGGGTAATACCACAATCTTGTTATTTGGTAGGATATTCCCTATGCGCTTGACTTCACTTACAGAAGGCAAAAGGCGATCGCTACCACCGGCAATCAACAAAACTGGTTGAGTTAAGCGACTTAATTGTTCCTCGTCAATATGAAACTCTCGCAGTAAAGATAACCGCCAAAGAACGGTTTCTGATGGTACAGAACGCATAGTTTTCAGCAAATCATGGCGATCGCTCCGGGAAATGCGTTGCAAAGATGCTAAAAACGGCAACAACCCTAGTGCGCCAACATCATACAATCCTGATGGCACTAAGTAAGTTAGTTGGGATGCCCAATGCAACCAAGGGCGAAGCTGAAAGGATGAAGCTGGGTTAATTAGGATAATTCGCTTAAATAAATGTGGTGCTTGGATTGCTACTTTCATTGCCAAGCAGCCACCAAAGGATTCACCACACAGATAAACTGGCCTCTGAGAGCTTTTTTCTAATTCTGCGTGGATCAAGTCCAAGACACTTTTAGTTAGCACATCCCAACTGTTAAGGTCTTGACGGGGGATCGCCAAACTGCGGACATCGAAGCCAGTTTCTAATCCAGTGGTTTGCGATCGCAATAGTTGACCTGTTCCATCCATTCCTGGCAAATATACCAACAGAGGATACTCTGGCTGTACTCGTTCAGGAGTCAGGAAACAAGGCTTTAACTCAACTTCAGAGATAATCATTAGTCATTGGTCAGTAGTCAATGGTCATTTGTTAATGGTATAAAACTTTTGAACTGTTGATTGTTCGGACGATCCAAAATCCAAAATTGAATCCTTCTAATAGCAACCTTGGCGCAGTAAATTACTAATTTCACCATGACAGTGTTCTGTCAGTTCAGCCACAACAGTTCTGGCTTGTTTGCCATGATATTTTTTATGATGTTGGGGCGTAATCCAATAAGGACGACCGATTAACACTGCAACCCGACGATAAATTACCAAAGGATGCCAACCACTTTGGTTAAATAAAGGTTCTGAGGGGTCAAATACACTCAAAAGCCTTAGTGGGAAGCCATTCGTGTTTACCTCTTCTAAGGAGGCGATCGCGATCGGCAAAATCGCTAGATCCTGCACATTCCCTCGCAATGCCAAATGGGCAAATCCCCGCTGAAACTCACCCACCTGGTTTGGCTGAGTAAATTTCACCATTGGTTCAGTCCCTTCTGGAAATACTCCCACCATCTGCTTGGACTGCAATAGCAACTGCGACTGCGAAAAAAAGCTTTGCTGGCGGTTTTGAGTCTCCTCCAAGGGAAAACACCCCAATTGTCCGGTGACAATCTCCCGCATGACTGGCACTTGTCCCATATAGTGATGGCAAGCAAAGCGAATCGGATTCGATAACGCCGCCATTAAAATCAGTGCATCCATAAAGCTGCGGTGATTGCTAACTACCAACACGCTGGCATCCTGGGGAATGCGGTCTTCGTAATAGCGAAACATTTGCGTTGAGAATGCCGCCACCAAAGCGCGAGAAATCTCTAGGGGGCTATTTCGACTCATACCTAATCAATATATTTTTCCGGTAAATATGGCGGTTTATCTTAATTTAATTTTTACATTTCTTTACTATTGCCATGACCGTCTTAAGATAGAAATATCTAATCGACAAAAGCAAATAGATTTTTCACGTTCTCAATTATGTATTCTTGATCACAAGAATTTCTAATAGAAAGTATTCAAAAACATTATGATTAGTTAATTTTCATCTTTATAGTCAAAAATTATCAGAATTGATGCATATTACAAAACAATTATTGACCTAATAAATTTGCTAATATGAAGGTGTTATTGGAAAAAATAGGAATTTTATTGTATAATTGCGTGGTTTTGCCGCTGAAAGCTAAGGTGTAAAACGTTTTAATAAGTTAATTTTTATTTTGTATGAATCTAGTGAATAAAAAAGAATTGACATTTGCACTAACAACACCCCTGTATTATGTAAACGATGTTCCCCATATAGGCAGTGCTTATACGACGATCGCAGCAGATGTAGTTGCGCGATTTCACAGACTACTAGGAAATCAGGTATTACTAATTACAGGTACAGATGAACATGGGCAAAAAATCCAGCGATCGGCAGAAAGCTTAGGCAAAGCACCACAAGAGTTTTGTGATGAAATTGTCCCTAGCTTCGTGAGTTTATGGCAGTTACTAGACATTCAATACGATCGCTTTAGTCGGACTACTGCACCTCGTCATGAAGCGATCGTCAAAGAATTCTTTGAGCGAGTCTGGGAATCTGGTGATATCTACCAGGGACAACAACAAGGCTGGTATTGCGTATCCTGCGAAGAATTCAAAGAAGAACGTGATCTATTAGAAGGACACCGTTGCCCAATTCATACTAACAAAGAAGTCGAGTGGCGAGACGAACAAAACTATTTTTTCCGCTTATCCAAATATCAAACTAAGCTGACAGAATTTTATCAATCAAGACCAGATTTTATTCAACCAGAAAGTCGGCGCAACGAAGTTCTCAGCTTTGTCAATCAAGGACTGCAAGACTTTTCCATTTCGCGGGTGAATTTAGATTGGGGTTTTCCCGTACCAGTTGATCCCAAGCACACCCTTTATGTTTGGTTTGATGCGCTGCTAGGTTATGTCACAGCATTACTAGAACCAGATGCAGAACCGACTTTAGCAAATGCTTTAGAAACATGGTGGCCAATCAACCTGCACCTAATTGGTAAAGATATTCTCCGCTTCCATGCAGTTTACTGGCCCGCAATGCTGTTGTCGGCTGACTTACCCTTGCCAGAGCGAGTATTTGGGCATGGCTTTTTGACCAAAGATGGGCAGAAGATGGGCAAAAGTCTGGGTAATACCCTTGATCCCATCGCGTTAGTTCAGCGCTATGGTAGTGATGCCGTTCGTTATTACTTCCTTAAGGAAATCGAATTTGGCAAAGATGGAGATTTTAATGAAGTAAGGTTCATTAATGTTTTGAATGCAGATTTGGCAAATGATTTAGGTAATTTGCTCAATCGCACCTTGAACATGGTGAAGAAATACTGCGCTGAGAATAAAGTCCCATCAATCGGCAATGAAGCAATTCCTGACGAAAATCCTTTGAAAGCAATTGGTTTACGTCTAGGGAAACAGGTGAAACAAGCATACCAAGAGCTAGCTTTCAATCAAGCCTGCGGGGCTATCCTTTCATTGGTGCAAGCCAGTAATAAGTTTATTGATGAACAAGCTCCTTGGTCATTATATAAACAGGGACAGCAGGAGTCGGTGGAAAAAGTTCTCTACGCAGTTCTAGAATCAGTTAGACTAGCAGCTTATCTGCTATCCCCAATTATTCCGAACATCAGTAGCGATATTTATCAGCAGCTGGGCTTTGGAATAAACTTTAACGATCAAATACAAAGTTCAGTTACCGCCCCTTTTGCCACCCATGCTACATGGGGAATACTATCCAGTAAACAAGAGTTGGGTACACCCAAACCTATTTTTAAGCGAATAGAACCCCCGAAAAACGATTAGTCCTTATCAAAGTCTGATTTTGTTCAATCTCTTATTTTCTCAAAAAATTTATCGGGGCTGAACTTAAATTAGCCTCGGAACATTATCATAAGCCGCTGTGACTAGCATCTAAAAGTTGGTAATTTGTATCAAAAATAACAGGGATAAAAATTGAGGTATCACAATGATGTTGAATAATTTGGAAAACGATTCGATCTTTACGCCAGAACAAGTTTTGGAGAATCGGGGTAGAGTTGCCATATTTATAGATGGCTCAAATTTATTTTACGCTGCACTGCAACTAGGAATCGAAATCGACTACACCAAGCTATTGTGCCGATTAACTGGAGGTTCCAGACTGCTGCGTTCTTTTTTCTACACTGGTGTAGACCGGACAAACGAGAAGCAACAGGGTTTTCTGCTGTGGATGCGTCGCAATGGCTATCGAGTCATTGCTAAAG
This sequence comes from Nostoc sp. UIC 10890, assembly GCF_054786515.1. Classification (NCBI taxonomy): domain Bacteria; kingdom Bacillati; phylum Cyanobacteriota; class Cyanophyceae; order Nostocales; family Nostocaceae; genus Nostoc; species Nostoc sp. UIC 10890. Next base: position 5,490,530 of record NZ_JBSGKF010000001.1, on the reverse strand, counting down.
ATTTAGTCCAGCTACCAGATGGTTCTAAAAAAGCTAACCTGGATGTAGAAATAGCAGTCGATATGATGGCACTAGTAGATTCCTATGATACCGCAGTTTTAGTCAGCGGTGATGGGGATTTAGCTTATGCAGTTAATTCAGTGAGCTATCGTGGTGTGCGGGTAGAAGTAGTGAGCTTGCGTTCGATGACCAGTGACAGCTTAATTAATGTAAGCGATCGCTACATCGATTTAGAAGCCATCAAAGAGGATATTCAAAAAACCCCTCGCCAAAGTTATCCATACCGGCCTTTATCTGGTATCGGTTTTTTGGAAGACCCCAGAAGTAGTGATGGACATCTAGAAATCCAAGAATAATGGCGTATAAATTTCATCAAAAGGGGAGATGGGGCAAGAGAAAAATTCAAAATTTCTCCTCCACTCCCTCTTTTCTTATTTTACCTTTGACCTTTTTCTTGGTATTTGGTTTAGTTGCCTGTGGGGGTAAATCCCCTCCAGCTTCCCAACAAAATACTGCGGATTCATCTAATCCAGATAGCGATTTGACTTTCTTTGATGTCACCCTAGAACAAGCAGATGAAGTGGGAAGACCCATTTGGAAAGTCAGGGCTAAAACCGCAAAATACACCAAAGAAAAACAAATTGGTCAGGCTGAAAGTCCTTATGGTGAACTATACCAAGATGGCAAAGTAATTTACCAAATCAAGGCAGATGTAGCAGACATTGAGCAAGATGGGAAGCAGTTGTTTCTTAAAGGTAAGATATTTGCCACAGATCCTAGTAATGGAATTGTATTACAAGGTAATGAATTAGAATGGCGTCCCCAAGAAGATTTGTTGATTGTCCGCAACCAGATTAACGGCACTCATAAACAACTAAAAGCAGTGGCGCAAGAAGCGCGAGTTAAAACCCGCGAACAGCGGATGGAATTTTCTGGAGGGGTAGTAGCAAATTCTGCTGATCCCCAGTTACAAGTCAGAACCGAGCATTTGATCTGGAATATTAAAGAAGAAAAACTGATTGGCGATCGCCCCATAGAAATTGATCGCTACAAAGATAATAAAATTAGCGATCGCGGCAAAGGAAATTATGCCGAAGTCAACTTAAAAACAAAAATTGCCACTGTCCAGAAAAATGCTCAACTAGAATTACTAGACCCACCACTGCAAATAGCTAGTAACTCTATGAACTGGGACATGAACACAGAAAGTGTCACCACAAACTCGCCTACACGAATGTTCCACCGTGCCGAAAATGTCACAGTGACATCCAATCAAGGTCAAATGATAATACCGCGAAAAATTGTTTATTTAACAGGTAACGTCAACGCCGTTGGTCAGCGTCGCCAGTCTCTAAGATCCAATTCATTAACTTGGTATTTAGACAATAAGTTAGTTGAAGCTCAGGGAAATGTACTTTATCGGCAAGTTGACCCACAAATAAATTTTGCGGGTGAAACAGCCGTTGGTAATCTGCAAACAGAAAATATTGTTGTCAAAGGTGGCAGTCCTAGCGGTAGGGTAGTAACGGAGATTATTCCCCAAGAAAGAGCCAATCGTCAGTAGTGGAGTTATACCAATTCACAATGGGCTAACGCCCCGCTCCGCTAACGCAATTAAAAACTTAGATGCAGCAAAGCTTTCAGGGTTTACATCTGTATCAGGTTTTTCGTGAAATGGTATTAGGGCGAATCAGGGAATGGGGAGTGGGGGAAATGAACTAGTTTTTTAACTCCGTTAACGAGTCTTGGAAAGAGATAAACGAAATTACAACATTCTTTCATCCCCCTACTCGCCACTCGCCACTGATAAATTTTGGGTTGGTCGAGTACTAGGCTAGGATTTTAGTACTACAAGTCCTTTGATAACCCATGAATGGATCAAACCGATTAGGTAAGGAATCCTTGCCAACACCCCAGCAAGCAGAATATTCCCACCATCATGATACAGAGCAAGAGCAGACAGATCATACTCATGGGACTGGAGAGTTGGCTCATTCTCACGTCCATAGTGAAGAATCTCTACGGCGAATTGTCAATCGATTATCGCGTATAGAAGGACATGTTCGTGGTATTAAGGCAATGGTGCAGCAAAGTACCCCTTGTCCTGATGTTCTACTGCAAATTGCCGCAGTGCGAGGCGCATTGGATCGGGTAGCGCGAATTGTTTTGGATGAACATTTAACCGAGTGCATTGGTAGAGCCGCACAAGAGGGTAATATTGACGTTGAAATTAAACAGTTAAAAGCTGCTTTAGATCGATTTTTACCTTAAAAATTAAAAAAATAATGTAGGATACATTCGGTATTCAATAGTGCATCATGATATTCACCTCAGCAATATCATGTTGCGAACTTGTAGACAATCTATTTTAATAGACTTTCTCTGCTTTTACCTCGTTTCCTCTTATAAAAAGGGAACGAGAAAAGAAACTTACTCCATAAGATAATATGCTGTGTAGCAAAGATGGTTTTTAACCAGACTATGGTCAGAAAAAATTATCAATTTTTCTATTCTTTCATGGGCAACCCAGAAAAACCACTGATTCTTTTTCTGCATGGTTTCATGGGTAATATAGATGAATTTGATGAAGCTATAAAATTACTATCTGATGAATTTTATTATTTAACAATTGATCTCCCTGGACATGGAAAAACCCAAGTTTTGGCTGGGGATGATTACTATACAATGACAAATACTGCCCATGCCTTAATCAACTTGCTGGATGAGTTAAAAATTGCCAAATGCTTTTTAGTTGGTTATTCAATGGGTGGAAGATTAGCTTTATATCTTACCCTGAATTTTCCAGAACGTTTTTATAAAGTTGTACTAGAGTCAGCTTCCCCAGGTTTGCCAACAGAAGCAGAACGATTAGAACGCATTAAACTTGATACGCAAATAGGTAGAAAGGTAACAAGAAGTTTTGAAAAAAACGATTTTGCTGCTTTTTTATCAAATTGGTATGATCAGCCGATTTTTGCCTGTATCAAAAATCATCCAGAATATGATCGCATGGTAGAAATTAGGTTACAGAACAATCCCCAGGAATTAGATAAGTCACTGCGCTTTATGGGTACTGGATACCAACCCTCTTTATGGGAAAAGCTAAAAGATAATACAATTCCTATTCTCTTATTAGTTGGTGAATATGATAAAAAATTTATATCTATTAATACAGAAATGGCTAAAAGATGTGAATTTGCCCAGATGATAATAATTGATAATGCTGGACATAATATCCACTTTGAAAATACCTTGGCATTTGTGGAAAATATCAAATATTTTTTGTCCGCAGCAAGTTAAAAATTAATATAACCTCACTGCTTCTTTATTGCCTTGCTAGAAGGAGTTGGGGATGGTGTCAAATTCGGGGCTGTTGGTTGATTAACTGCGGTTAATTCTTCTTGCAACATTTTCTGATAAATCTTAGGTAAAGAGCTACTAACAGAATTAGTTTCTATTCCATATCCTAAACTTGTCCAGGTGGGAGAGAGTCGCCGCAAAACATCATTTATCTTTCCCTGACGCAACAGTTGAGAAATATCAACTCCCCAAACTTTAGAATCATTTAACCATCGGTAAACTACTACATCTTGATATTCTGCTTCAAAACTATAACCAGTCCAAAACATCATCTGCATTGGATTTGGATGATAACGGGGGGCTAAACGATACCAAGTAATGTTGATAATTTGATATCTGCCAGCAGCGGTAGAACAATTACCTGTGTTGGGGCCTGTGACAATTGTGACGCATATCTCAGGATGTCGGCTGAGGTCGTTGACTTGCTGTCCACCGTATAACAGCGAATAGGGGCGGTTCCCACTTGCCTCACTCGCCGAGATGGTTCGCATTAAAGCGCGAATATAGGGGTCGCCCTGTTTCATGACCAAAGGCGGCTGTTTATTTTCAAAGATGGGATCAGAAGGCGATCGCAAGTCTCCAATATACCATTGCAATAAATACACAAAGCCGAGAAGCGCGGCTATTGGGCCAATAAGTTTTTCAACACCTTTGAATTCAAAGCCTTTCAGAGTCTAACTCCTTCAAATTTGCTCTGTTTGCTAACAACAATAATTGACGCGCTCATTCTGGCAAAGTTCACTTCCATTCAATACATACCGACTGTTTGTAGGGGGCGCATAGATGCGCCCCTTAGCGTTAACTCTTCACTGGTTCATTAGGCGACGTTAGCAAATAATTCCCCAAAAGTTTTGGAGCTAGCTTCAGGTTTGGCAACAATTTCAACAATTTTATTCCGTGCATCAGCTTCAAACAGCGCCTCAATAGCAACTTGGGCGACTTTCTGCCTGGGGATGCTACCCTCAAACAGTGTATCTGCACTCTGCATCACAATGGGGTCGAGGTTATCTTCATTCTTTAAGCCACCAGGTCGGACAATCGTATAAGTAAGACCACTTTTTTGGATATACTCTTCAGCTTGTTTTTTCCACAACAAAATCAGCCAAAACAAATTCAGTGGATGGAAAAGCTGCGAAATACACAAAGAAGAAACTAAGACAAAATGTTCAATTCCCTTTGTTTTAGCAGCATCTACTAAATTTTTAGTCCCTTCAAAATCCACTTTATAGGGGCCAGTGGGGTCAAAGCTCGGTTTTGCGCCAGTTGCAACCAACAGAACTGTGCTATCTCCGAACGCAGCAGCCAGACTTTCTGGTTGTAATACGTCGCCTACAACTAATTCGGCTTCAGGAGAGAGAATACCCCTAGCTTTCTCTATATCCCGCACTAAGGCTCGGACGGGAATATTCCGCGCTATCAATTCTTGCACAATCCGGCGACCTGTTTCACCCGTTGCCCCTGCTACAAATGCTTTCATGAGAAATGCTATCCTGGGAAACTATTGTGTGCTTGTTCAGTTCTTTATTTTAGTAATTCTATGGAGTTGATGGCAGATTAATAAGGTTTCAGTAAAATGGGATTTGAATGCGAAATGACCCAGGCGCGTGGGGAATCATTAATATAGACGAACGCCAAAGTATACAGTAATGCATTTATGCTTTCAAGAAAAAGCGAATATAAATCCTGGGAAATAACAGAAGCAGTTTTACCTGTACCATCCAGCCAAGAAGAAGCCGAGCACACATTAACAGAAGCAAATGTAGCGACGCTCACAAAATTTTACGGTCGTTATCAAGACTGTATGGAAATGGCTGCCCCAGTAGAGAAGGTTGCTGAGTATCTCAATGCTCATGCCTCATGGTTTTCGCGATGTGCTGAACCCATGAAGGTACAATCACTTGGGGAAAATGGCTATGCTTTAGTAATTGGTCGTTTTGGTTCTTTCGGTTATGAAGTAGAACCGAAAATTGGTTTAGAATTGTTACCCCCAGAGGAAGGTATTTACCGCATCCGTACAATCCCCATTCCTGACTATCAGCCGCCTGGTTATGACGTAGACTACCACGCAGCCCTCAAGTTAATAGAAACGGATGTTTCCTCTAGTATTGGGGAGGTTACAAGGGTTGAATGGGAATTGGATTTAATAGTTTATATTCACTTTCCCCGGTTTATTCAGCGATTACCCAAGTCTCTAGTTCAATCTACAGGCGATCGCGTACTTAACCAAATTGTCCGCCAAGTCTCCCGCCGCTTAACTCGCAAAGTTCAGGAAGATTTTCATAAGTCTTTGGACATACCCTTTAATGCCAATTTCAGGCAAAAGCGGTAAACGAAAGTGTTAAGAAAAATCTGACTAATGGATAGTCACAAGTGGGGACAACACGATTCGGATAAGCAGGCGAGGTAGGGGAGGAAAGAGAGTTATTAAGCTCCCCTATTCGCCTCAACAGATAACTTTGTTGTAAGTGCAAAGGCACAGACTTGAACTTTAGTTCAAGTTAAGGAGAGATTCATCGAATTCACGTTTGATTAATTAGTCAACAGACTAATCACGAGCTTGTCGCGTCACCAAACCACCAACAAACGCCCCTAAAACAGTCCCTGTCCATAGTCCTGTTGTGCTACCTTGCCATACTGCTCCTGGTGTCATCCAAGCGTTACACATCTCCTTTAAACCCCAAGGTTGGTTTTGGCACTTTTGGCTATGCAGCATTATGGTAATTTGCCCACTGGTGTAAGCACCAAAAAAACCTGATGACAACGCCAAAAAAGTGCAAATTAAAATTCTATTTTTTGTCATTAGTCATTAGTCATTGGTCATTGGGTATTGTAGATTACTCTTCCTATTCCCCATTCCCCATTCCCCATTCCCCATTGCCCATTGCCCATTGCCCATTCCCAATCAACCTGTATTTCTCATCCCAGCGGCAATACCATTAATAGTTAACAATGCTCCTCGCAGTAACTCACCTTTGCTGTAACGAGAGTGGATGACTCCAGAAGTAGCAGTAGTGTTTAGGGACTGGCGTAGGCGCTTGAGCAGTGAAACTTGGATAAATCCCAGGGGGACAATTGTGCCATTGCGTAACTGCACAGATCGCTGCAATACAGGATCACCATCTAACAGTCGATTGTGATCGGTGATTTTTAACACCAAATCCCTTGTCAGATAGAACTCGCTAGCAATTTGGTCAAATACCTTGGCAAAACGAAGTTGATCTTCTGGCTTTGACAATTCTTGGACGTAGTGATGTGCCATTTGCATATCTACTTTTGCCAAGGTCATCTCAGCCTTAGAAATCACCATCTTGAAGAACGGCCACTTAACATAAAAGTAGCGCAGCAATTTCAAATGTTCTTCTGGTTCTTCGTTCAAGAAGTCTTGTAAAGCTGTGCCAACACCGTACCAGGAAGGCAGCAAAAATCTAGTTTGTGTCCAGCTAAATACCCAAGGAATAGCTCGCAGACTACTTAAATCTTTCTTACCAGATGGACGGCGGGCTGGACGGGAACTAATTTGTAGCTGACTAATTTCTTCAATTGGGGTTACTTGGTGGAAGAAGTCAACAAAATCAGGCTGTTCGTAGATTAGAGCACGATAATGTTGACGCGATCGCGCTGCTAATTCTTCCATAATCTCATTCCAGGGTTCAATATCATCAAACCCTGTCCGCAGTAGGCTAGCTTGAATCACAGCTGTGGTGATGGTTTCCATGTGGTACAAAGCCAAGTCCAACAAGGAGTATTTGGAAGCCAAAACTTCTCCTTGTTCGGTAATCTTGATTCGCCCATTGATACTATGACCGGGTTGAGCCAAAATCGCCTCGTAAGCAGGGCCACCACCCCGTCCTACAGAACCGCCGCGTCCGTGGAAAATTCGCAAACTTAGATCATAGTTTTCTGCTATTTGTTGCAGTGATTTTTGGGCTTTATGAATTTCCCAGTTGCTACTTAAAAAACCAGAGTCTTTGTTGCTGTCAGAATACCCCAGCATTACTTCTTGCAAGTTGGGGGTGAGGGGGGAGGGGGCAGGGGAGGCAAGGGAGGATGAATTTTCATCCACGACAACGCTCTCTGTTTTTGTCTGTTCGTAGCCGCCGGCTAATAAAGCGCGATATAACGGCAGTTCAAACAGTTTCCGCATGACGCTTCGGGAGCGTTGTAAGTCTTCTACTGTTTCAAATAAGGGGACAACTTGAATTGTTCCGACGGCAATGGCGGGGTCAAAAAGTCTGGCTTCTTTGGCTAATAGCAACACTTCTAGCACGTCGCTCACGTCGCGGCACATGCTGATAATGTAAGTTTGGCAGATATTTAGACCAAATTCTTGTTGGAGCGATCGCACAACGCGAAAAGTTTCAATTACATCGTTGGTTTTTTCAGAAAATGGCAATTCTGCCGGAATTAATGGCCGACGAGTTTGCAATTCTCCGGTGAGCCAAGCGACTCTTTGCTCCTCAGAGAGTTCGTTGTAAGGTTGAGGTAATATTTGCAGGTATTCCAGGATCTCATTCAATGCATCGGCGTGGCGGGATGATTCTTGGCGAATATCTAGCTGTGTCAAGTTAAAACCAAAAATTTCTACTTGACAGATGAGATTTTCTAATTCTCGACAGCTTAAACCTGTTTCTGTCAAGTTGCGCTGAATCATCCGCAGTTCTGCTAAAAAATCGGCTCCGGAAAGATACAGGGGGCTATCTTGATTTTTTGGCGTTTCTCGATTGTATAAAGCTAGATTGCGATCGCGAGTATTTTCCAGTCGTTTCAGCACATAAGCCAGTTTGAGCCGATAGGGTTCTTGTCGATAACGCAGCGCCAGTGCATCGTATACCTCACTCAACTGGGACTGATCCAATTCTAGAGATTCCAGTAAGTCTGGTAAAACATCACTCCAATGCATCGATACACTCAACAATTCAATCAGATTTTTCACTGACTGAATATATCTCCCGATCACCATTTTGCGCTGATAGCAAGCTGTCTTCCAGGTAATTTCAGGTGTGACTGATGGATTCCCATCCCTGTCTGAGCCTACCCAAGAGCCGAAAGAGCAAAAGTTTTTACTCGGTGGTTCTAGCCAAGGAAAGGTATTGGATAGGGTATGTTTGAAACGTTTATAAAGTTGGGGAATGCCATCAAATAGAACTTCTTGGAAGTAGTGCAGGGCATAATCTACTTCGTCTAGCACCGTGGGTTTAAACTGGTGAAGTTCATCTGTGCGCCACCACAGGCGAATTTCTTCGAGCAATTGTTCGCGGACATCTGCTGCTTCCCAAGCATATCCCCCAGATGTACCACCAGAATGGTTTTCCAAGGCATCCAGTTTTTGTAAGAGTTGTACCACCTGGCGCTGTTTATCGCGGATGGTATGACGAACAATTTCCGTTGGGTGTGCTGTGAAAACTAAGCGCACATCCAGATGTGCAATTAGACGTTGAATTTGCTGGGGTGGTACATTCAGTTTGAATAAATAGGGAAACAAGGCAGCGAAAGTCCCCTTTGGTTTGACTGGCGCTTTTTCTAGATAACTCTTTGTCAACAATTCTGCTGCTATTCCCTTGCTAACAGGCGCATCATCTTCTCTTTGATTGGAAGAATAGTTGACATTAGATGCTCTTTCTGAATCTGTAGCCTCTGTTTCTGCTTCATAGCGGCTCAATTGCTGCCGTTGTTCGTATTCCTGCTCTATGATGTTGATCAACTGAAAATATAGAGCGAAAGCACGAGCCGCACGGATTGCTTCGTTGATATTTAGTTGTTCAATTAATTTAACGGCTGAGGATGCTTGGTCATTTGTTGCTTGTCCTTCTGGTGAACATAGATCGCGCAACTGCCGCAACAGATCTACCATATTTTGACCGCATTCTTGCCGGAGAACTGACTCCCACAATTCTTCCACTACCTGGAGACGATGACGCAAAAATAATTCCGACACCGGGTATATATCCGCAGTTTGAGACGAAGAGTATAAAAGGGAACCCATATTCTCTATTCTTGTAAAGCTAATTACTGTTTACGGTTCTAGGTTTTGCACTTAATGCTCACCGGGTTGTTCCTGAGCAAATAATTATTTGGTGTATATCTTCTCATCTTGATTGATTTCGTGTTCATCTGGGAAGTCGAGGTTGGGTAGGCGATCGCCTCGAAATAATTCTTCACTGGCTTCCCCGATGGATTCTAGTGCTCTTACTGTAGTTTTTCCGGTAATGAGCAGCAGTAATATAGACGCTGTACCTATTTGTAAAAGGAAAGATTGGGGAATGCTAAAAAAATCCAAATTGGATGTGGGGTTAGTTGCGGGTTGTTGCTTGGTAGGAGGCATTGCTAATTTTTGGTTATGGGAATATGAGGCAAAAGGAGTTATTAGTCAGGAGTTAAGAGTTAGGAGTTAAGATGACTCCAACATTCAAGGGATGGAGTTGAAATGAGATAAGCTTGTTGTTTGTTTCGCCTATCAGGCGCGTTACATTAGCACATTGGGACGCGAGTCCGGTTTTAAAGGACAAGTTATCAGCCAGTCATATAGAATTATTCTGACTCCTAACTCCTAACTCCTAACTCCTAACTTTTGAATTTTGACTCCCTATTAGTAAAATAAACGCAAAACTCAACATTAGTCAGACTTGCAACCTGTACAAGACTATCTTGGCCGATTTTGTGAGCTACGAAGGTAACAAAATTGTTAAAAAAAAACGTCAGAGTGTGATAGACCTATGGTTCTAGTTTACAAGTGCAGGCACTATCCCCCAACAATCGCTTCCTGTAAAGTTAACTGAGCATGAAAACAGTATTACCAGATCGCCAGCAATCCTTAGTGCAATGGGTAAGCCAAGCAACAGGGATCAACACTTTCGGGGTGAAAGTCCGGTTGCGGGGAAATGACCTTCATATTCTTTGTGAAGGTACAGAATGTCCGCAGCGTTGGCACACTTTGTCTGATTTGCTGCAAGCACTACAGCAAACAAACTTAGATATCCTCACAAGTAACGAACAACCCTCAATATATCAAGTATTTGTCTATGGCCGAAGAAAAGGGGAACAGCGCCCCAAATGGTGCCATCGGGTTTACTTGAATCAAATAGATAAACATCTGGAGCAGGTGGAGCAAGCCTTGCTAGCAGACTCGGAAAAATCCAAACAATCGGGTGGAGCGTTAATTGTCTCTAATGAAAGTTTGGCACGCCAAGGCAACCCAGAAGCGATCGCTCGATATCTCAGCGAAACTCTGAGTACTTTAGGTGTATCCGTACAGGCAAAGATTAAGCTATACAAGCCAAAGAATTCTCAGCCAGAAGAAAATCGCCTGTGGATATTTTGCCAGTCGAGCTATAGCCCTGATGCATCCTTGCTTGCTGAACCAATAGCACAAAAGTTGCGTTATCTCAAGCTTTCCGGCTACCAAGATGCAGTTATTGTTTCCCAGGTGAGCGGCGAAACTGTACATGATTGGCTGCTGCGGGTGGATTTGACACCACCAGAAGTGATGCTCAAAGAGTGGGCGCGTTGGGGGGATATACAAGCGATCGCTCGATTATTAACTGAGGTACTATCAGGGTTAAAAGTTGCTGTCCAAGTTTCTCTGAAAGAATCAACGCTACATATCTTTTGTACCCCAGCTTTTGATCCTTTAGGAACTGCCCCAATCCCAGACAAGGAAGTGTGCTTAAAGGCGATTGTACCCCAGCTAGAAGCGATCGCACCTCAAGGCATTCTCGCCGCCACCGTATACGGACAAAAAGCAGGCGACAAGCAACCCACTTGGATTGATTGGCTGGCTTTACCCGCTGCAAAACATCCCGCCTTTGCCCCATCACCACTAGAGTTGGCAAATACTGGCGATGAACCAGCCATCATATTTTTACTAGAGCGCTTACTCAATCCTGACTTGGATTGGCGGCTATTGACAGGTGGAATTCGCGTACTTTTACTGAACAAAAATGATTTATTGCACATTATGTGTGATGCACCTGTTTGTCCAGGGCGGCAACAAGTAGCAAGTAAAATTACGCAGTTTATTCGCCAATTAAAAATTCCCGGTATGATGGGAGTACGTATCTACGGTCGCCGGGCTGGGAATAAAGAACCTTTTTGGCATTATGGCGTTGATCTTGAACATCGCCAACGTTTAGTGCCAGAAGCAACCCCAGAATTTGCTGCTACTTCTAAATACGTTAACGACCTGGTAACCTCTGAGACTAGTGAGCCAATTTTGCGCCCCGACTTAACAACAGAAGAAGTTCAAAGTTTTGTAACCGAAGTAGCGCGAGATTGGATGACAACGGCCAGTTCAACAGCGAAAAAATTCCTGTTGAGAAGCCAGTTATTTACCGAAAGCAACCAGTCAGCGGAACATAACCATGATGTTCAAGGAATTAAGATTGCTTTAGTTTGGGGAACACTGGGATTATTACTCACTCTCCAAACTGATTGGGTATTGGGCCGAATTATTGCACGGACTACGCCAAGTTCGCCAAAAGTCGCTAGTGCCATCCTCCCATCATCTTCTGAGCACAAGGCATCTTTGACATCTGAAAAAAATCAGACTGAAAAAACAACATTTTTTAGCAGCACTTCCAAGACAAAATCTCCTCCAAATCAGAGTTCTGTATTTAATGCTTCGGAATTTACTCAAAATGATGATACCCCGACTAAAAATTTGGCAGCCGCCCCACTGAAAGAAAAAGCAACCGCAACAGCTATTCTTTTAGCAGCGCGATCGCAGATGCCAAGTTTCAATGTCAGGCAGTTAGATGAACAACTAGCACTGTATAAACAGCGTTTAGCGAGAACTGGTAATCCGCCAGATGTATTGATTATTGGCTCCTCCCGCGCCCTCAGAGGAGTAGATCCAGCAGCACTTTCTAAAGCTTTAGCGACTCAGGGCTATCCAAATCTGGACGTGTTTAATTTTGGGATCAATGGTGCTACTGCACAAGTTGTAGACTTTGTGATTCGCCACGTATTAGAACCATCAGAACTGCCCAAAATAATTATCTGGGCAGATGGCGCTCGTGCTTTCAATGGTGGACGCGAGGATATTACTTTTAAATCCATCGCTGCATCAGCTGGTTATAAACAAGCATTCCAAAAAACACCAACAGATGCAAATAGCGATGATTTAGCCGAAAATACGGTAAATTCGGGAGATAAAAAGACAAATGAGGACGTACCGGAGATTAGTACGTATCAAGCTGTTAATGAGTCATTGAATCAAGCTCTAGCATCTGTTTCCAGTAGCTATCCAAATCGCGATCAAATAAAAAGTTTACTGCAAAAACAACTACTCATACTTGGTCATAATCAGACAGTTGCATCAGAAAAACAGCTAACAGACGGTACTTCGGATGAAAGTACTTCTCGGCAATCAGTTGACTTTGATGGCTTTCTACCTTTGTCTATTCGCTTCAATCCCGCTAGATATTATCAAAAATATTCTAGAGTTACCGGAAATTACGACAACGACTATAAATCTTTCCAAGTAGAAGGACAGCAAGATGCTGCTTTTCAAGAAGTGCTTCAGTTTGCCCAATCTCAGAAAATTTCCTTAGTGTTTGTCAATATGCCTCTGACAGGAGATTATTTAGATCCAGTGCGTAGGCAATATGAGCAGGAATTTCAGCAATATATGTTGCGTTTGGCTACTAATCCCAACTTTATTTATCGTGATTTGAGCCAACAGTGGATAAAAGTAAATGACTACTTTTCTGATCCTAGCCACCTCAACCGCTTTGGCGCATACGAAGTCTCGAAAAAGCTGGCTAATGACCCGATGATTCCTTGGCCAGTGAAGTAGGGACTGGGGATTGGGGATTGGGGATTGGGGATTGGGGATTGGGGATTTGGGAAAATAATCTACAATACCCAATGACAAATGACAAATGACCAATGACCAATGACAAATGACAAATGACAAATGACCAATGACCAATGACCAATGACAAATGACCAATGACTAAAAAATGAACTTTATATCAATTTTCTATGGGCTGTTCTTATTGAGTGTATTAGGAATTTACTGGTCTTTGGCACAACAGAAATTGCGATTGTGGACGCTGCTAATTGCCAGTTTAGTTTTCTATGCATCTTTGCATATTCAGTACATACCATTACTATTAGCCTTGACGTTTATTAATTTCCGTGTAGGGCTGGAGATTGGGCAAAACACATCACCAGGAAAACATTCTCTTGATTGGCAAATTTCTAATGAAGAGTGGCAATTTGCTCAAGGTGATTGGAATCGTCGCCGTCTAAAAGTTTTGTGGGTGGGTATAATTCTAAATGTTTTACTGTTATTAGGTTTTAAGTATTTTACCCCTTTATTCAAGTTTGTTTTTCATGTGCAAACAAACTCACCAGATAGCTCTTTTAAATTGATTGCACCATTAGGAATTTCCTTTTTCACCTTTGAATGCATTGCCTATTTAGTAGATGTCTATCGTGGTGCCCCTGCTAGTGATAATTTTGTCAAATTTGCCACCTACAAATTATTCTTTGCTAAACTAATTTCCGGCCCGATTACGCGCTATCACAACTTAGCAAATCAATTCAATACACTAAACTTTCCCAGTAGCGATAGAGTAGCTGAGGCGCTGTGGTTGATTGCTAGGGGCGCAGTCAAAAAAGGTATTTTTGCAGACCACCTCGGAATTTTCGTCGATTTATGTTTTGGTAATTTGCAACGGGCGGGTAGTACCGATCTCTGGTTAGCTACATTCGCCTACGGTTTGCAGTTATATCTAGATTTCAATGGCTATGTAGATATTGCCCGTGGTAGTGCTATGCTTTTCGGCTTAGTTCTACCTGAAAATTTTGACTTTCCCTACTTCAGCACCAATATTTCAGAATTTTGGCGGCGCTGGCATATGACTCTAGGAGATTGGCTGCGTAACTATGTGTACTTTCCTTTGGGTGGTTCCCGTCGGGGTTTAGTCCGTACCTGCTGGAATTTATTTATTGTGATGCTAATCGCTGGTATCTGGCACGGTGCTGCTTTGGGTTATGTAGTTTGGGGCATATTCCACGGGTTAGCCTTGGTGGTTCATCGACTTACAGATACTATGAGCGATCGCTTTGAAAATCTAGAACAATTCTGGCAAAATCCTCTAGGTATCTTTGTCGCTTGGTTCTTAACTCAATTGATGGTTTTTACCTCTTGGATTTGGTTCCGTCTACCTAATCTTCAAGACTCTTCTTTGGTAATTCGCCATCTTTGGGGTTATCCAGCTGATGCCCAGTTTGCTCAAAAAGTCTATGTAGATGCCTTAAATATGAGTCAATACCAACTCACTTGGGTACTTCTAACTTTAGCTGCCCTTATGGCTATAGTCTATACCTTCAACCGAATGCTGAAGTTAGAGTTTAACTGGCCTCTTAAGCTTGTCTTCGTGCCTATCTGTTTCTACGCTGTTTGGTTATTCGCTCCTGAAGGCAGTTTACCCTACATTTACTTTGATTTTTGATTTTTAAGTAAGTGGGCAAGAATAAATCAAACTATATTAAGGGACTTCCAAAAAATAAATTACCCAATCTTGTGGGGTGGGCCGAAAAGCCACTGGTGTCTACTTTTGCCAAAAATAGCGTACTGATTGGGTGTTGTTCACCCGCCAGGGATTGTAAATCCCTGACTAATTGCTCAAGTCTACTGAAGTAGACTGAAAATTTTTGCAATCTTTAGTCCTCTTCAGAGGACTTTAGCTATGAGACAGGGATTTACAATCCCTGGCGGACGTGCTGGCGGAGGTGCGGTTTCGCGTTAAGTTGACACCAGTGGCGTCTCGCCCGCCTTTGCATACGGGCGGGCGCCCACCCCACAAGAAGTAGTTGAGTATTTTTTTATTTGGAAGTCCCTAAGTAATGTCAATTTCAATTTAATTAGCTCGTAGTAAGGGCTTTAGCCCTTAAGAGAGGACTAAAGTCCCCACTACAAACCTTTAATTATTTACGCCCACTTTAAGACAACTTACAACTTATTATTTCGTTACAAATCAACAGAACTTAAAATCTTTCTAACAGCTTATTTGTAAAGGAATGTAAAGACAATTAACTAGGCGATCGCATCTATTGAAAGTTATAGCTAGTTTGGTCTTGAAGTAGCTTACAAAGCCTCAATACACATACTTTTATCTAGTAGGAAAACTTTATATTTCGATGATCTTTTTAAAGAATACTGTTACAGAATATTAAGTCAAAGATCGCGTCAAAGTAAATTCATGTAGACTGTATTTCAACAGGCAAAATCAATTTGCTTGTTCCATATTTAACAAAAAATAGCACTTATAAAACAATGACCACAACCTTACAACGGCGCTCTGGCGCTAGCGTATGGGATCGCTTTTGCGAGTGGATCACCAGCACTGACAACCGTATTTACATCGGTTGGTTTGGTGTTTTGATGATTCCTACCCTGCTAGCTGCGACCACCTGCTTCGTAATTGCCTTTATCGCTGCTCCTCCTGTGGACATCGATGGTATCCGCGAACCAGTTGCAGGTTCTTTGATCTACGGAAACAACATCATCTCTGGTGCAGTTGTTCCTTCTTCAAACGCCATCGGCTTGCACTTCTACCCAATCTGGGAAGCTGCTTCCTTAGATGAGTGGTTGTACAATGGCGGCCCTTACCAGTTGGTAGTTTTCCACTTCTTGATCGGTTGCGCTGCCTACCTCGGTCGTCAGTGGGAACTTTCTTACCGCTTAGGTATGCGTCCTTGGATCTGCGTAGCTTACAGCGCACCTTTGGCTTCCGCTACCGCAGTATTCTTGATCTACCCAATCGGTCAAGGTTCTTTCTCTGATGGTATGCCTTTGGGTATCTCTGGAACCTTCAACTTCATGATTGTGTTCCAAGCAGAACATAACATCTTGATGCACCCCTTCCACATGTTAGGTGTGGCTGGTGTATTCGGCGGTTCCTTGTTCTCAGCAATGCACGGTTCACTAGTAACTTCTTCCTTGGTTCGTGAAACCACCGAAACCGAGTCACAAAACTACGGTTACAAATTCGGTCAAGAAGAAGAAACCTACAACATCGTTGCAGCCCACGGCTACTTCGGTCGTTTAATCTTCCAATACGCTTCCTTCAACAACAGCCGTTCACTGCACTTCTTCCTCGCAGCTTGGCCTGTCGTCGGTATCTGGTTCACCGCTTTGGGTATCAGCACGATGGCATTCAACCTGAACGGTTTCAACTTCAACCAATCAATCATTGACTCCCAAGGTCGCGTCATCAGCACTTGGGCAGACGTAATCAACCGCGCTAACTTGGGTATGGAAGTAATGCACGAGCGTAACGCTCACAACTTCCCCCTAGATTTGGCTGCTGGTGAAGTTGCACCTGTAGCAATGACTGCTCCTGCTATCAACGGTTAATACTTCAGTATTAGCTAAATAAAAAGCGCCCTCCAGAGATGGGGGCGCTTTTTTTAATCGGCAAAGCTGGTTATCGTAATAAAGACTGATTGGGCATTAACTGGCTCTCAAAGCGGCTGTAAACAATTTGGGTTGGATACCAAGAAGAAAACCAATACAAATCTTGAATAACTTTGCAAGAACTACTCCCATCTGCTAACTCAAAGTGAACCAGAGCTAAATTATTCAATCCAACTACTTCCCGCCCCTCCTGAAACCAACGAGATTTCCAAAACATCACAGGTTGTAACCATTTCCATTTGGCATTTTTGGCTCGTTTCCAGGGAGCTATCAACGAAAATATATCTGCTGTATAGGCAGAAGTTTGAACACTGTTTCGGGGTATCCACTCCAGCACACAATGCCAGTCAGAGTTAGCTACCATCTGGCGATTATGGTGTAATTGCTTCTCGGAAATTTCTACCATATTGGGTGGATTGAGCCACCCTATCCAATGTCTCACCTTTTCTGGTAACAGCCAATCTTTCAATCGTGTGTGAATTAGCCGTGTCAAAATCTCTTCATTCTTTAATGCACTAGCTGTTAACTGCACTAATACAGACTGTAATTTGGAATGGGTACGTGCATAAGACAAGTGAGCAACAGAACTGTAGTGAATATCCCCGGATAGAATAATGACTTGTTGACGTTCCTCAAACAAGGTGGTTAGGAATTTTGCCAGCGCTTCAACATTAATGTTCCAGGCATCTCCAACATCTGTTGAAAAAACTTTCTCCCGTTTTAAATGCCAATGGTGAATCCAATCAATCACTTGTAGTCCAAATACATTAGTGGGTGCAATCACAAATGTAGTTTGAATCTGAGTTTGTTCAGCTATTTCTTGTAAAGGTAAAAGTAGTTGTTGCTCAAAGGCTTGTGGACACAACAGCATCGGGGGCGCGATCGCTTTTTGATCGGCTGGATAACCCCGCCAAGTACGCGTATCAAGCACAATTACTTCATGGCAATCGCTTCTGACTATGTAGTGCCAAGTCAGTGCTTCAGGATGTCGATCCAGAATAAATACTGCACCGTCTCGGACTAAGATAGGTAAGCCTGTGTGCGGATCGTTGGCTGGCATACCTACATAACGAGCGATCGCCTCATCAGCCTTTACATCCGTCCCTTGGGAAGCTGACCAAGCTTGTGCAGCCATCAACAGCTTTTCACCAGATTGACCTTCAGCAAATTGCCCTGGTGTGTTGCCCCACGCTTGAAATACCGTGTAGGCTAACAATGCATTTTGAACTATTCTCCGCCCTAAAGGACGCCCCAGCACTCGCAAACACCAAGCTTGGTTTAGGTTCCAGTCATCACTAACATCATGGTCATCAAAGATGGTGTACATGGGAATATTAGCAAGGGCGCGACGCACTTTCCAAAGCGTATAAATGAATTGTCGCAAATGCCATACTGCCCGATTCCAGTCCTTGATAGCGTGGCGATCGCGCATTACTTGGTGTCCTTTGGGAAATGCGATTGGCCAGCATACTGGCGACCAAGCTAGTAAATAAGTAGCGTAATACTCGCCGAGACTGAAAAGATGACTGTTAACTTTCTCAGGTTTATTATGTAATCCTGCGGTCAAGCCTGCTTGATTTGTCGCAACTTCAGACCGCTCTCCAGGGGGTAGTTGCTGGGGAGTGCAGTATACTCCATTCACAGGAAGTTGTTCTTCCCAACCCAAGAGTGCATCACCAAGAGTACTGGCAACCCACAACGACGGTTCTGATACATCGTCGCCGTAAATTTGATCTCCGGTGAGGAACAGCTGGTGAGGGCGGTGTTGGGGTTGATTAGCCGAAGCCTCGATCAGACTGTCAAGAATTGGCAGTGCATCAAATCCATGACCATGAGGTTTACGGCAGGAAGCATGGACAATTTGTAAATCTTGCAGACAGTTAGGCGGCAAAACAAAGGTTGGCTTTTGATGATCGAAGTAGCTAATGCTGACTGTAGGAGAGGAGTTTGAGCATAATGCTTGTTGCAGAGTTTGCGGGGTTTGGTCAGCAACAGTAAACTGGAGATCGTATGCATATATGTGACCTCCAGTTAGGCGATGTCCAACCGTAGACCGAGCCGTTATCGCAACAACATGAAGATACTTACCCAGAGAAAAGGTAGAGCGTTCCCCATCCAATAAGCAATTTTCTATTGCTTTACCATCATCTGTTGTGTCATAAACTTTAAGTTCTACCTGACAAGACTGTTTCAGTGCTACCCATACCGTCACTGACTCTGGTTCAGTATGTTGGAGGATTGGCCCCGCTAAAATCAGTGGCAGTTCTTGTAAAAACTTGTCCCCAACTTGATACTTCATTGCAAACAGTTAACAAAGTGGTGGTTTTTTAGATGCGTTATTTTGCTCCTAAATTGGTAGCCCAAACTCATCTAATCACCAATCATGCATCAATTCTTATCTGTTTAACATCAGTTCATAGCTTCAAGAAGGCAGGAGGCAGTTCTTGCTGAGGGCAGAAGGCATCGATTTTCTGCTAGTCCACGCAGGTGGACTTAGCTTGTGTAGTAGCGAATTATATTCGCCTAAAACTTTTCAAATATCCTCTGAAGCGTTGCTTTAAGGAACTCCATAGAATGCTGATGCTCGATTAACCAAGGAATGAGTTGCAAAAATGGGTTTTGTGATCGCCTCTAAAAAATCAATACCTAATTTTCTGATACTGATATTAGTTATTTTGACCGCACTGGATCAAATTTGACATAATATGCTATCGTTCCACAATGCGGCGCGGCCGTTAACTAGCAAGAAGACTTAACTATGTTGATCCTAATCAGAGTTTTTCTGCTAGTTGCTACAACATTTTATCAAGCGATCGCGTGCTGGTTTGAAGATCGAAAACTGCCCCCTGGTCAAATGTTTGATGTGGGTGGATATAGTTTACATCTCTACATCGCAGGAAACACTAATCCAACAATTGTCCTAGACCACAGTTTAGGGGGAATTGAGGGCTATCTCCTAGTTGAAGAATTGGCCAAGTTAGCGCGAGTATGTATCTATGACAGAGCGGGTTATGGATGGAGCAATCACAGCCCACATCCCCGAACCAGCAATCAAATTGTGACAGAATTAGATACGCTGCTTACTCAAGCAGGAATTGAACCACCCTACATTTTGATAGGAGATTCTTTTGGTAGCTACAATGTCCGGTTGTATGCCCATCGGTTTCCTGAGAAGGTTATTGGAATGGTACTCACAGACGGACTACATGAGACTGAAATGCTCAAAATGTCTTTTCAGTTGCAAGCTTTGAAACTCTTTTTTATATCGGGCTTTGTGATGTCTATTCTCGGCTCAATACTTGGCATTATTCGATTAATGAGGATATGCAAAATATTTGAACTGCTGAAGCCGGAATTAGGTAAATTTCCTCAGCACTTACTTAATTCAATCAAACGTTCGTTTTGTCGTCCTAAACACTGGATTACAATGATTCGAGAGATGTTAAATCTCAGCGTTAGTGGACGTGAGGTGAGAATAGCTAACCAGTTTGGTGATCTGCCTATAGTTAATATCAAAGCAAATTCTTTTTTAAAACCTTCTCTTTGGACTGTTTTTATTCCTCTGCGAGGTGCTAACCAATTGCGGAAGCAAATGCATATAGAGTTACTAAAGTTATCAACGAATTGTACTCAACTTCAAGCAAGTAAGAGCGGTCATTTTGTATGGGTAGATCAACCTGATGTAATCATAGATGCTGTAAAAATTGTTCTAAATAAAGTTGATCCTTCCCGTCCGGGTTAAGGAACATAGATGCTGAACAGGGAAATTATGAATTTTGTTTTGCATCATCCATAATTCATTTATTTTCTTTTCTCCCCAATATTAAATTTTATGGATTCAAATTCAGCATTGTGTGCAGCGATCGCAAATCACATTACCACTAGTCCCCAACAACGAATTACTTTCGCCGAATTCATGGATATGGTATTATACCACCCTGAACACGGCTACTATTCTAGCGATGCAGTCAAAATTGGCTTTGAGGGTGGTGATTTTTTCACTTCTCCCAACCTCTGCCCTGACTTTGGCGAGTTACTAGCAGAACAATTTTTCCAAATGTGGGAAATTTTAGGAAACCCTGTACCCTTTACTCTAGTAGAAATGGGAGCAGGTCAAGGATTGCTGGCATTGCATATCCTCAAATATCATCAGCTACGCTACCCAGATTTTTTTACCGCGCTGGAATACATCATTGTTGAAAAGTCCCCAGCTTTAAGAGCAGAACAGCAGCAACGCTTGCAAGATTTCCCTGTACGTTGGTGCAATTTAGAGGATATACCACCAAATGCGATCGCAGGCTGCTTTTTTTCTAATGAGTTAGTAGATGCGTTCCCCGTTCATCAATTCGTCCTAGAGAAGGGGGAACTGCGAGAAATTTATGTAACCACAGATAAGAATGAGAAAGCAAGCAATGCCCCATCCCCATTATTTATAGAAGCCACAGGAGAACCTTCAACGCCCCAATTAGCTGAGTATTTAGACTTAGTGGAAATGGACTTTACCCAAAGTACATATCCAGATGGCTACCGTAGTGAAATTAATTTAGCTGCTTTAGACTGGTTGAGTATAGTAGCAGACCGCTTGCAGCGCGGCTATGTGTTAACAATTGATTATGGTTACCCCGCCAATCGTTACTATAATCCCAGGCGATCGCAAGGAACGCTACAGTGTTATTACCATCATCGTTTCCATGACAACCCTTATATTAATATTGGGCGACAAGATATCACTGCCCATGTTAACTTTACGGCTTTGGAACGCTGGGGCGAGAAGTACAATTTAAAGAATATTGGTTTTATTCAGCAGGGATTATTTTTGATGGCGTTGGGGTTAGGCGATCGCATTGCTGCCCTTTCTTATCAAAAGCAACTCCTCTCGCAGTTATTACAGCGCCGGGACGCGCTACACCAACTTATAGATCCCACAGGACTAGGCGGCTTTGGAGTCCTAATTCAGAGCAAAGGTCTGAACAATACAGAAACTTCTCAGACACTAAAAGGATTGACTCTGCCAGAGTAAAGGTAAATTTGAAAAGTTAAAACTCTATTTAAGAATGCAGTATCAGTCTTATTTAGACTAGCATAACAGTGATTACTGTAAAGTTAAACACACTACCAAAGTAATAATTATGTCCACTCATGATCTGCTAATGCTAGCAACACTACTTACCCCTGGGATTTTACTTTCAGTGATAATTATGGTGACTTTTGCCGCTGGTGGTTGATTGCCAGAGTTAGGGAGTAGGAAACTGGGATTTGGGATTGTATCTTAAGTCTCAAATAACTACTTCCCAACAAATTTGAATTAAATAATGCAAACGCAATGTCCACGATGGGCTATGACGCTTAATGACTCGCTAACGCTTCTCTACGAGACGCTACACGAACGCTATCGGTGACGCTGTATTAAAGGAACGTGAAAAATGAAGGTGGCATTTCTGGGAATTGGACTGATGGGACTACCAATGGCTCAAAGGTTATTAGCCGCAGATATACAGCTAGTTGCCTACAATCGTACCCCAGAAAAATTAGCACCACTACAAGCCGCTGGGGCTGAAATTGTCACACATCCCCGCCACGCCATTCGTGCTGCTGAGTGCATAATCCTCATGCTAACTAATGCCCCGGCTATTTATAATGTGTTGCTTTCAGATACTGCTTGGCAAACTTTGGAAGGACGCACGATCATCCAAATGGGAACAATTACTCCCACAGAAAGCCAGGAAATTAGAGATGCAGTTGTTGGGGGTGGTGGTGAGTATTTAGAAGCACCTGTATTAGGGAGTATCCCAGAAGCAAAAGCTGGCAAGTTGAGTGTTATGGTAGGTGCCGAGCCAGAACAATATCAACGCCATTTAAAGTTACTCCAAAATTTTGGGACAGAACCTTTACTTATAGGGCCAGTGGGATCTGCGGCGGCGCTCAAATTGGCACTAAATCAACTAATAGCTTCCCTAACAACTAGCTTTGCTCTGAGTCTAGCTTTTATCCAGCGTCAGGGCGTCGATGTAGATGTGTTTATGCAAATATTGCGTGACAGTCCACTCTACGCACCTACCTTTGACAAAAAGCTACAACGGATGTTGGATGGCAATTATGCTGATCCCAATTTCCCCACAAAACACTTGCTCAAAGATACAGAATTATTTATCTCAGAAGCTAAATCTCGAAGTTTGGATCTTAGCAGTATTAAAGGTGTGCGGGAAATCTTGCAAACAGCCGTGAAAATGTCATTTGCTGATGATGATTACTCATCACTATTTTCTGTAATTAAAGAATGGGGAGAAGGAATCGGAGAATAAAGAGTTTAAGCTCATCCCACGCCTAGATTTCGCAGGTATTGAGGAGCCAAGTCCTTGTGCGTAAGCATCTCTGACAGGAAAAGGAACTGCCTTCAACTAGCGTTTGAGGAACGAAGCCCAACAAATACTTGGTATTTGTTGGGCTTCGCTGATTCTAAAGACAGTCACTACAATTTTTCTTAAACCAAGTGTATTGTGCTCCTCGAAAATTAGAAATTAAAACTTTTTAAAATATAGATGCTCACTGACCATTAGTAGTTGTTGATTGAGGAAATGGTAAAGATTCAGGCTGAGGCTGAACTTCGGGTTGAGGCTGAGGTTCCGGTTGAGGATTGAGAAATTCCTGCCAAATCCTAATTTGCTCTTGTGCTGCACTGTAAGCAGCACTACCTCGCGGAACCGATTTTGCAATGTCAATCCCTCTAGCAATATCAGACTGACCTTGAGAGCGTGCTATTTCTAACAATTGCTGACTCCATTGGTCAATAGCCAAATTTGCATCCATACGTAAAATGCTATTGTTTGAAACTCGATTTGCTAGTCGCATTGCTTCAACCAAAGCTTCTGGTGTACCAGCTGCGCCCACCTCTTGAGCTTTTCTCCAGTTTTCTCTAGTGCGGATTTGCCCTTCCCAGTCATTTATCGCAGCTTGTGCTTCTCCAGCAAGCGCCCTTCCCGACGAAGCAATTTGTTGGGCTGCGCTAATGGCGGCGGTGAGATTTCCACTCTGAGCCAGTTCTTGCGCTTGATCTAAGTAAGGCTGGTCTTGAATTCGCTGAATTTTTCCTACCCAAGTACGAATTTTTTTCCGTGCTTCTGGATATAATGCCCGACCTCTACGAATTTCGCTAGCTTGAGCGATCGCAGCTTGCAAGGAATTGATATCGTCGAATATGGCTATCTGTTCGGCGCGTTCTAAATAAGGTTGGTCTTCAATTGTCTCCACTTGGGCACGCCAGCGACCTATTTCTTGTCTAGCTTCTGTGCCCCTGGGATTATTCACAGGAATCAGCTGTACTTGAGCGATCGCTGCTGTTAAATTATTCACTGTTCCCTGGCTAGCCAATATTCTCGCTTTTTCCAGATGGGCAACATCTTCAATTTCCAGTTGCCAACGAGCAATCAGTTGTTGTGCTTCGTTATACACTGGTCTGGAAGGATCAATTTGTTGTGCTTGAGCGATCGCTGCCTCTAAACCAGAAACGTTACCTATCCAAGCACTCCTTTTCGCGTCAGCTATGGCGATAAAGTCATCTGTTTCGCCCTGTAGTTTCGTAATCTCTGGAATTTGTCTAGCAATATTCAGTGCTTCATCGGCATCTTGCTTGTCTAGTTTTGCCCGTGCTAACTCCAGCATTTGGCGTCCAAATGCGGGAATTGCTTCCTGAGCTTTTTGGTAAAGGTAACTTTCCTGACCAATGGACTCGGCTAACTTGATCGCTTCTAATAAATTATCAACAACTTGGCTTTTTGCTAAACTTTCAGCTTTTCCTAACTTATCGCCATCTTCCCGTGCTGTGGCAATTAGACGATTTAATTGGTCGTATTTAGTACTCGCCCAGTATTGATTGTCTACGCGCAGCATTTTGGCGGACAACATGAATGCCGATTGCCAGCGCCGTTCCTTTACTTCGGCGATCGCACCGTTGTATGTTTCTTCTGCCTTTGACCAAATTGACTGCCATTTGCCAATTTGCTCATCGACTAGCTTATAAGCTGCCACATCTTCGGGTATTTTCTGAGCAGTAGCGATCGCCTCCTCTAAATTCCCAGTTTGGAAACTTTGATCAGCTAGCTTCAAAATATCCCGCGACCATTCTTCGATGAAACGATCAATTTCTCCATGCAAGGGGTGAGTTGGTGGTAGTTGCTTCACCAGAGCGATCGCTTGTAATAGGTCGTTCACTGTCTGCTTAGAAGCCGCCAACTGAGCGCAGTGTAGCCGCACAGAAGCACTAGCTAGGGGCCAAAAAATCGAGGGACAATTCGGGGCAGTTGGCAACTTTAGCAGCATTGCCATTGCCAAGAATGCTACGCTGCCGGGAATCAAAGTTAGCAATGCTAGCCACAATACCCAGCTTTTCATCCATCGTGGCAATTTCCCAGAAGTATTACTGAGTTGGGCAGTTTCTTCTGAATTACTACTTATAGGTAATCCTTCCCTATGGTTTTTTTTTCGCCGCTTCACTGACTTGGAGGTGGAACCAGTAGCAGGGACATCAAATGGTTGAGTTTCACCGAATTGTTCTGTTCGGGATAATCTTTTGTTTTGATCTGGCTCTCTTCCACTGGCTGAAGACCAACTGTCTGGAATATCCCGCTCTGTCATCTCTCACACCAAAATAATTGAATAGCGCTCTGTTTTAGGTCGATAATTCCATTGATGTCATAGTAACTTTCTGATAATTAAAAAGCTACTTTTTTTCAGGCTCTCTCCCCACAGATACCATTAGCGATCTAAAAAAATAGTGCCCTTTTATACTTTATCCTGAAACGGTAGATTCAGCTTGCAAATCGGCAATTAGTTGAGCTAACTGATCGCTACTTGCCTGGTAGACGTTGCCGCAAAACTCGCAAGTTGCTTCAGCACCATCATCTTTAATAATCATATCTTGCAGTTCGGCTTCTCCCAAAATCTTCAGTGCTCCCAAAACGCGATCGAAAGAACAACCACATTGGAAGCGCAGCATTTGCCGTTCGGGAAAGATTACCAGCCCCATATCTCCCAACAAGTCGCCAAGAATTTCAGGTAAGGTTTTCCCAGCTTGCAACAATGGCGTAAATCCTGCTAAACCAGCAACCCGCGATTCTAACGTTTCTACTAGGGCTTCGTCTCTGGCAGCTTTGGGCAATACTTGTACTAGTAATCCTCCAGCCGCAGTTACTCCCCCTGCTCCCACGAATACACCTAAAACTAAAGCTGAAGGTGTTTGTTCAGAATTCACCAGATAATGAGCTACGTCATCGCCAATTTCGCCAGAAATTAGTTCTACTGTACTGGAGTAAGGATAACCATAACCGATATCCCGCACAACATAGAGATAGCCATCACCTACCGCACCACCAACATCTAGCTTACCTTTGGCATTGGGAGGCAATTCTACAGATGGATTCCCCACATATCCGCGTACCGTGCCATCTAAACCTGCATCTACCAATATGCCACCTAAAGGCCCATCGCCCTTAACCCGGACATTGACCCTTGATCCAGTTCGCTTCATACTAGAAGCCATTAACAAGCCCGCCGCCATCGTCCGACCCAGTGCTGCCGTTGCCACATAAGAAAGCTTGTGGCGTCCTCGCGCTTCTTCTGTTAAACGTGTGGTGATCACACCTATGGCACGAATTCCACCTTCGGCTGCTGTTGCACGAATTAACTGATCCGCCATGAATAACCTTACATTTCTTAACAAGTTCACTTTTTCTATTCTAAGTTCTCTGCTGGTAGAAAAGTAACTTAGTAGGCTGCTACGCAAATAAACTGCTGTTATTGGTCATTGGTCATTGGTCATTAGTCATTAGTTATTTGCAAAGGACAATGGACTAATGACTAATGACAAAAACTATTTGCAATATTAGAAATAGCGATGTCTCATCTTTAGGTAATCCTAGAAAAATGCTGGGTAATTTTCAACAAAGTCAACTACGGATCGAAATCGAAGCATCAACAGATGCAATTCGTGACAGTCTGCTGCATCCGGTGCAATTAGAAAAATGGCTCTTAGGGCAACGTTTTGCGCCAGGAATGCCAGAAGAACTGCTTCCCGGATTCCAGTTTACAACCTGGACTGGGCCAGTTGCGATTCATCATCAGGTGGATGTTGCCAAATCCAACTGTCTCCGCTTGGTACTCAGCGGAGGCATTGATGGGTTCCATGAATGGTACTGGGGAGAAGGTTGGGTACAGTCCCGCTTGGAAGGAGTTTCAATTTTGCCCTTGAATTTGGGTCAAACGCTGAGTTTGTTAAGCTTGCGTCAGTTTCTCGCAACTCAAGAACGTTAAATCGATTGAATGTAGAAGGGGGATTTTCCTTGTCTCTAGGACTAGTTCTTTCAAGGTGACTCGAAAAATCTCTTTTTTCTCTCTGTGCCTCTGTGGTTTAAAAGTAATTTATCTAACCACAGAGACGCAGTTAACACAGACTCGCATAGGTCAAAATGCTTAAATTATTTTTAATTTTCGGCTGTTAAGACTTTTTAAACTGTTAATTTTAAATGCGGAAAAAAACAAACATTGAGAAATTCTGTTATCGCGCTATGTTGCCCACTTCCCAGACTCATGGGAATTAGTTCTCCATTGATCAATTCATAGCGCGTATCAGTGCCATCATCATATTTCAGGTATTCTTCAAAGGTTAGTTTTGGGGTGGTTATAGTCATTGCTTCCCCTTGCAAGTTTTTACCTTGGTTTTACAACTAATACTGAACAATTCGCCTCTTCTGCAACTTGACTGCTAACAGAACCCTGAACAATTCGCTTCATCCCCATCAATCCCCGACTGCCAATTATGATCAAGTCAGTTTTGTAAATATTGGCAAGGCGAATAATTTCTTCAGCAGGATCACCAGTTACTAATTCTAAATCACTGGTAACTGATAACTTTTCCTGATAGGATTGCAGTTGTTTTTCAATATGAAAATAAGAAAATGTTGGGGACTCTGGCTGAGGGCGATCAGCGGGTAGTTCCATCTCTGACTCTGGCGTAGGAAACACATGGCAAAGAATAACCTTGGCGTCTTTTGAAAAAGCCAAATTATCTAAAGTCTGAATTACTCGTTCTGAAATTTCCGAACCGTCCAGAGCTACCAAAACACTATTTAGCACCGCTCTCGTCTCCTAAAGAGTAGACCCCTTACATAAGTATCTAGCAAAATCCGCCGGCAGCGACACTAAAGCAATTTTTTATTTGCCAATTTAGTTTATATATTTGAGGCTGTGCCATAGGTAAGTTTCACGCTACTTTTACGCTAGTGGGTTGTAGCAACTATTGTGGAGAAGCTTTTCACGAGTTCGTTGGAGAGGAAAACCCTCTCCAATAAACTACCGGACGCTTAAAGGGCGGCTGAAGGTAGGATAGAAAATGGCGTGCGTTAGCGTAGTTTACCGTAGGTATCGCTATCTAAACTTTTAGTTTGAAGCTAGCGAGTTACTTTTACCAACAGTACAAGAAGAAAAATTAAGCATTCCAAATCACTCTTCTTGCTGAATTCGGCGTCGTACTGAATCAGCATGAGAAGGTAAACCCTCTGCTGTTGCTAGCACATCAATTGCACCAGCCACATTTTGCAGTGCAGTTTGGGAGTATTGAATAATACTGGAGTGTTTTAAGAAAGTTTCAACCCCCAATGCCGAAGCATAGCGGGCAGCACCAGAAGTTGGCAAGGTATGATTAGGGCCTGCCAAATAGTCTCCTACAGCTTCTGGTGTTGAGTAACCCAAAAAGATTGCCCCAGCGTGGCGAATCTGTGGTAAGAGTGCCCAAGGGTCTTTGACTTCTAATTCCAGGTGTTCGGGAGCAAATTCATTTGAGAGTTCTGCTGCTGCTTGGAGCGATTCCACAACGATAATCAAGCCGTAGTGAGCGATCGCTTTTTCTGTGTCTATTCGCCGTGGGTGATCCACTAACTGTCTTTCCAAGGCTACTTGCACGTTCTTCGCTAAAGCTGCATCTGTCGTCAGCAAAATCGCTGCCGCCATTGGATCGTGTTCGGCTTGGGCCAACAAGTCAGCAGCTACATGCACTGGATTTGCGGTTTCATCGGCAATCACCAGCACTTCGCTGGGGCCTGCCAAAGAATCAATCCCAACTGTGCCGTAGACAAGTTTTTTCGCTAGGGTGACATAAATGTTACCAGGCCCAGTAATTACATTCACTTTCGGAATGGTTTCAGTGCCATAGGCTAAAGCGGCGATCGCTTGTGCGCCCCCAATGCGATAAATTTCTTGCACCCCTGCTTCTTGGGCAGCTACTAAGACTGCGGGATTAATTGCACCCCCTGGTCCTGGTGGTGTTACCATCACCACGCGGGGTACAGCAGCAACACGAGCCGGAATTGCATTCATCAGCACAGTACTGGGATAGGCGGCACGGCCACCAGGTACATACAACCCGGCTCGGTCTACGGGAGTGTAGCGTTTGCCCAGCACTACTTCATCGTCGCCAAAGTGTACCCAGCTTTTCGGTACTCGCTGACGATGAAACGCTTCAATTTGGCGGCAAGCTAGCCGAACTGCATCAAGCAATTCCTTTGACACCTGTTGATAGGCTGCATCCAATTCCGAGCCTGTAACTCGGAGTTCTTCTGCTTTCAGGGTTTGTTTGTCAAATTCGGCTGTGTAATGCAATACAGCTTTGTCGCCTTGGCGCTTCACTGCTTGCAAAACTTCTCGTACCGTTGCTTCTTTGTGAAGCACCTGTTCGTCATGGGTGCGATCGCAGATCCGTTGCAGTTCTGCTCTGACGTCTGCCTGCTGAGTAATGATTCGCAGCATGGAGTAAGGACAATGCCAAAATTATAATATTGCCACCTGAGACTTAGTATTGCTCTTGACCCACTGGGGTATGCAAGCTGACTCTAATTCTCTTCTCTAGCTTAACCTGGATTTTTTTGATACTCTCAAGGCTGCCAGCATATAATTTGCTTGAGAAGGCGACTTAATTGCTCAGTCCGACAAGCCTTGACAGGCTATCGGCAGGAAGCAGGTGTGCCATTCCCCGCTACCCTTATGCCCTTACCTTCACTCCTTGCGAAGTGTAGGTGGTGTGTTTTCACATCCAAATCCCCAGAATTAACAGGGGGTAGGGTCTGAGTATGATTTTTACTTAATTTACCTAACTTATTAGTAGTTAATGTGTGTACAGACACGATATGTTCGATTCTGTACCTGGAAATTCCTGAAATTTAGCTCTTTACAGTTCTTTGCCTCTGACAATACATCTGCTTTAAAGACAGATTATATTTATTGGCAATCACGTTGCTTTAATCAGGTGGTGAGTTAGGGTCACTATTTTCTTTGATGTAGCTTATTTTAACGCATTTTCTAAATTGACGACACACTGAATTGAGGAGTAGGGAGCAGAGGGGAAGTTCCAGTAAGTCTTTCCCCTCTGCTCATTTGCTCCTCTGCTTCTTCCAATGCCCGCTCGCGTAGTTGCTTTATGGTTCTACCCAGCGTTCATCTGCCTTAATAAGGTTAATTAATTCCTCTACACCTTTATCTTCTGGGACTTTTTTAATTTCTTCTCGGCCACGGTACAAAGAAATGTAACCAGGTGTTTTGCCAACATAGCCATAATCGGCATCTGCCATTTCTCCGGGGCCATTGACAATACAACCCATAACTGCTATATCCAAACCAGTTAAGTGTTTAGTTGCTTCCCGAACTTTGTGCAGCACTTCCTCGAGGTTAAACAAAGTGCGTCCACAGGAAGGACAAGCAACGTATTCCACCATCGTTTTTCGCAATCCCAAAGCTTGGAGAATGCTGTAGCAAACGGGAATTTCTTTTTCTGGTGCTTCTGTCAATGAGACGCGAATGGTATCGCCAATGCCATCAGCAAGTAAGGTAGCAATACCAGCCGTAGATTTAATTCGCCCGTATTCGCCATCACCGGCTTCCGTAACGCCTAAATGTAATGGATAATCCATACCCAGGTCATCCATTCGCTTGGCGATGAGGCGATAGGCGGCTACCATCACCGGTACTCGTGAGGCTTTCATGGAAATTACCAAGTTGCGGAAATCCAAAGATTCACAAATGCGGATGAATTCTATGGCAGATTCCACCATTCCTTCGGGGGTGTCACCGTAAGTAAATAGCATTCTCTCTGCAAGGGAACCGTGATTTACCCCAATTCGCATCGATTTCCCTTGATCGCGCAAAGAAACTACCAGAGGCTCTAAGGTTTCGCGGATTTTATCGCCAATTTCGTCAAATTCGCTTTTAGTATATTCAGTTCTATTGATGTTTGGCTTTTCAAACACATACAAGCCCGGATTAATCCGTACTTTCTCGATGTGCTTGGCGACTTCCACGGCGATTTTCAGCCCATTGTGATGGACATCAGCCACAATTGGCACGTCTTGGTAAGTTTTAATTAATTTTTGTTTAATTTCGGCTAAAGCTTTAGCATGAGCCATACTTGGCACTGTGACGCGGACAATTTCGCAGCCAATTTCGTGCAGACGACGAATACCAGCTACGGAACCATCAATATCAAGAGTGTCTTCGTTAATCATTGACTGCACCACAACAGGGTAGCCACCGCCAATGGTGACATTTCCCACCTTTACGGGACGGGTTTTACGCCGCTTGATGGTTGTATCAAAGGTGTCTTGACTTGATGTGGGATTTGAAGTGTCTACTGCGGGCAGAGTTTGCATAACCTGACTAGGTAAATTTGCTGTAGCTAAAATATCAGATTTGATAAATCTCTGTTTCCCAGATTGCCACAGCTAGCGGCTCTTTTGGACGATTAAATAGAAAAAAAATTAAAATAACACAGGTGAGGTAATAAAGAGCGATTTAATTGCTTAAAAATATTTTTATCTGAGTAGCTTGAGTAGCGATCGCTAAATTTATATTTCCATAATACAAATATACTATTTAACCAAGAGGACGAGGAGCGATCGCCCCTAGCGCCAGCTAAATTAGACTTATCACCAAATTATTTGACGCCCATGCTAGAAAGAACATCTACATTCCAGAAAGCCATAGAAGCAGTAGAAGCATTAGATCCAGAAGCTCAGGCTATTCTTGTAGATATTATCCAAAAGCGCCTCAAACAACAGCGACGGGATGACTTATTGAAAGAAATCGCGCAAGCAGAGAGTGATTATGCTCAGGGTAATGTCCGGCGTGGTTCAGTTGCAGATTTGATGGCGGAGTTAGATGAGTGAAAAATTTGGTTTGGAGTCCGACTTTTGTTGGTGCTTTTAAGCGTCTAGTCAAGAAAAATCCTGAGTTACGTTCTCAAATTGAGCAAGTATTACAACAGATCGCTGAAGATCCATTTCAACTCAGTTTACGTAGTCACAAGCTAAAAGGCGATTCATCGGGTAGATACTCATGTTCAATTGATTATCGTAATCGAATTTTATTTAAATTCGTTACAAACCCTGAATCAGGAGAGGAAGAAATTTTATTGCTAACTTTAGGCTCTCACGATGACGTTTACTAAATTCACGATTATTTTTAACTAAGGCAAGCTTAATAATTAGAAAATAATTACAGATTTTAAATGAACACTCAAAAAACAACCCAACCCATTCCTCTGCACTTTAAATCCGATAAGGTCGGCGAAGTTTCACGCGTACCTTACCAAGAACGTGCTGCCGAAGCTGAAATCTGGGCAAAACAACACGATATTAAACCAGCATCTTTAGATAAAACTCGTATTTGTCTACTATTAATCGATGTCCAAAACACCTTTTGCATTCCTGGTTTTGAATTATTTGTAGGTGGTAAATCCGGAAATGCGGCGGTGGATGATAACGTCAGATTATGTGAGTTTATCTATCAAAACTTGGGGGTAATTACAAAAATTGTACCGACCTTAGATACCCACACAGCAACGCAAATCTTCCATCCGATATTTTGGGTGAACGCCGCCGGAGAACATCCCACTCCAGCAGCGACTAGCATCACACCAGTAGATATTGAACAAGGTATTTGGAAAGTTAACCCAGCCGTTGCTAACAGTGTTACTAATGGGGATTATGAATTATTAGAAAAACACGCTTACCATTACGTTAAGCAACTCAGTCAAGATGGTAAATATCCCCTCACAATTTGGCCTTATCATTCTATGTTGGGGGGTATTGGTCATGCTTTAGTTTCATCGGTAGAAGAAGCGATATTTTTTCACGGTATTGCGCGTCAGAGTCAGACGCAATTTGAAATCAAAGGTGAAAATCCTTTAACAGAAAACTATTCCATCTTACGTCCAGAGGTGTTGGAAGATTTTGAACAACGTCCACTTGCTCAAAAGAATACGCGCCTGATTAAACAACTGTTAGAATTTGATGTTGTTATTATTGGTGGTCAAGCTAAAAGTCATTGTGTAGCCTGGACAATTGATGATTTATTAACAGAAATTAAACAGGTAGATGCTAACCTTGCGAAAAAAATCTATCTACTAGAAGATTGCACTTCTCCTGTTGTTGTCCCCGGTGTTGTGGACTACACAGAACAGGCGGATAAAGCGTTTAAAAGGTTTGCAGAGGCAGGAATGCACATCGTCAAATCTAGCGAATTTGGGAATTGGGCATAGAGGATTGGGCATTGGGTTTAGTAGTCTCCCTCATTACCTATTCCTTCATTTCTTTAAATAACCCTTGGGATCTTGCGCGACCCAACCCAGAGATGAGGTAGAACGCACTTCAAAATGGAGATGTGGTTGAGTGGAAGTTGGTCTTCCACTAGTGCCTACCGTTCCTAGTAAGTCTCCTTTTTTTAGTTGCTGACCGACGGTAACTTTGATAGTGTCAAGCTGGGCGTAGCGGCTTTGGAGTCCGCCACTATGGTTGATAATGACTAACTTGCCATAAGAACCTTGGTCGTTGGCAAAAGCTACGGTTCCAGGTGCGATCGCTAGCACATCAGTACCAATTGGTGCTAATAAGTCAATACCACTGTGGAAGAAAACTTCACCAGTTGCAGGATTAATTTGCCAGCCGTAAGGTAATGCCACAGTTACCACTTGCGCCAAGGGGTATCCAGACAGGGATGCAGGGTTTGGTGTACCTGTATCAGCAGGTAAAGGAGATTTCGTTACAACACCATTTGGCGACCAATTTACCCCCGGAACAAACACAACTCTGGGGTCTTGTTGGCAACCATTCACCTCAAAAAGACTATCAGCACGAACTTTGTATTGTGCCGCCACTTGTCGCCAAGTTTGACCACGAGGTACTTCGACTACAATCCCATTGTAGGGAGGAATTTGAAGTACACTACCAACGGCTGCGATCGCACCGTTCTGCAAAGCTGGATTCATGCCAATAATAGTTGTAGGAATGAGATTGTAGCGCTGCGCTATGCTCTCCAAAGTTTCGCCACGAACAACTTTATGGCGTTGGAAGCGAGATAAGGCTGGAGTTGGGCAGCCACCCACAGCAGCATTGGCGCTATTGGTGTTTGGCAGTATGGATACTAGGCCCAAGGCGCTAACTAAGCTACAGAGAAACAGTTGACGAAAAGGTAAAGTCATGTATAAACGTCAAAAGCGCATTAACTTTAGATTTTAGATGGGAAGAGTGGGGAGTGGGGATTGGGGATTGGGGATTGAATATTAGAAAACTCTTCTCTAGTCCCTATTTCCTAGTTCCCACTTCTGATCTCCTAGTCCCCAGTCCCCAATCCCTATTTCCTAGTTCCCACTTTCGATCTCCTAGTCCCCAGTCCCCAGTCCCCAGTCCCCAATCCCTATTTCCTAGTTCCCACTTTCGATCTCCTAGTCCCCAATGCTCAATACCCAATCCCTAATTATTCGTAAATTGATCTGTCCACTTGCCGTTAGCTTGACTACACTTAGAAATTAGCAACTGCATTGCTGTCCTTGAGCAAAACAATTATGAAGTTATCCTTAAAGCAACTGGCGGTTTATGTGTTTTTACTGGTGATTGGCGGTGGTGCAGGTTTGTTGGGCAGTCGCTATCTCCTGCCACAAAGTCGCTCCTTTCAACAGTTAAAAAATGTAACAATGGCTTTGCCACCAGAATCCGTAGTTCCCAATTCTCCTAACGGAGCAATTGGGTCTACTGGGGGCGATAACGTGAATTTTATTGCGACGGCAGTCCAAAAAGTTGGCCCGGCTGTGGTGCGAATTAATGCCACTCGCAAAGTAGCTAATCCCATCTCTGATGCATTGAAAAATCCCCTCTTGCGGCGATTCTTTGGAGAAGATGAGCAACCAATTCCCCAAGAAAGGATTGAGCGCGGTACAGGATCGGGATTCATTTTGAGCGAAAATGGAGAATTGCTCACTAACGCTCATGTGGTAGCCGATACAGATACAGTACAAGTCACCCTCAAGGATGGTCGGACTTTAGAGGGGAAGGTGATGGGAGTGGATTCTGTGACAGATGTGGCTGTGGTGAAAATAAAAGCCGATAATTTACCAACAGTAAAGCTGGGAAATTCACAAAACTTGATACCAGGACAATGGGCGATCGCTATTGGCAATCCTCTGGGTCTAGATAATACTGTCACTATCGGCATTATCAGCGCTACGGATCGTACTAGCACTCAAGTTGGTGTCCCAGATAAGCGAGTTAGCTTCATCCAAACTGATGCCGCAATTAACCCTGGTAATTCTGGTGGCCCGTTGTTAAACGCTCAAGGCGAAGTGATTGGTGTTAATACAGCAATCCGCGCTGATGCTCAAGGACTCGGTTTTGCCATCCCCATTGAAACCGCCGCCCGCATCGCCAATCAACTTTTTACCAAAGGGCGTGTCGTACATCCCTTTTTGGGTATTGACATGGCAGACCTTTCTCCAACCAGAAAACAGCAGATTAATCAAGAAAATCAACTGAATATTCAGCAAGATGCGGGGATTGTGATTAAAGGAGTCACAGACGATTCCCCAGCCAAGCGTGGAGGACTGCTTCCTGGAGACGTGATTCAAAAAGTTAACGGTAAACCAGTCAAAACCTCAGCCCAAGTTCAAAAGCTGGTAGAGTCCAGCCAAGTTGGCGACGTTTTAGCGATCGAAGTCAACCGTAGCGGTAAAATTCAAACCTTTAAAGTCCAATCAGGAGCTTATCCTGAAAAGAAGTAGTCAGAATATTCGTAATTCGTAGTTACAAGGCGCTCACGGACTTGCTCTAGGCATTGGGGGAACCTTTCGTAGAGAAGGCTTTACGGTGCGCTATCAGTGGAAGCTTGAACTCTCCACTGTCTTGTTAAACACTGAATTTTTACAGTGTGGGTTGCTGTAACCTGTTTAATTACGAATTACGAATTACGAATTACGAATTATTTGGCCAATAGTCCCAGAATGTTTGACTATTGACTATTGATTATTGACCATTAGACAAATGCTCTAACTGCATTCTCTGCTCCATCTGGCGCAGAAAATACCCCGTCATCATGGCCGACGCTAGAAGTCCAGCTAAGTTATCCCGATCTGTTGTGATTTGCACGTTGAAATTCTCTGCGGGGAGCATTCCTACTAGCCCTTGGACATTTTGCGAGATGATTTGTTTAATTTCGGGGCTGGCGGACTGAGCAACCCTAGCTAAAACATCAGGAGACTGATGCTGTAGATATTTGAGTAACTGATTAGGGTATTCCTCAGAGTGGTCGGAAAGAAGTTGATTAGGGTGTTCCTCGGAGTTGTCATTCAAAAAGTCAGGATTAAACACCATTGGCAGTTTTATTTAGCTTAATTGCTAACTCTACTTTAAACCATAGTACAAGGGTAGCGCATTCATCATTGGTATAAGTCAATAGGAGGGGAATGGGGAATGGGGAATGGGGAATAGTTCTTCTTCTGCCTCCGCTGCTCCCTCATCCCCGTTATCTAGCTAATCCCCCACTCCCTACTCCCCACTCCCTACTCCCTTTAGTTCTAGTTCTAGTTCTAGTTCTAGTTGTTCTTCCTTTTGTGTGGTGGCAAGTATTTGGGGGAGTTGTTCGATTTGGAAATACTGATGAAATTTCGGGGTTACTTGGAGTGAGTAGGAACGAGAATCACTGTCTCGGCGTTTGCGGATGAAACCAAGTTCTACGAGTTCTGGAACGTGCTGATATACTCCTGAACCTCGCAAGTTAATCAAGTCGCTCTGGAGAATGGGACTATTGAGGGCGATCGCAGCTAAAGTCCGTAATGCACCTACACCCAATTCTACTGGTATCATCGTTTGCACTAAATCATGAAAATCAGACCGGAGTTGCAAACTGTAACCATCTGGAGTTTCTACCACCTCTAAGGCGCTATCTCGGTGGGCATAGTTGTCCATGAGTTCAATTATGCCTTCTTTGACACTGGCGCGATCGCAGGCAGCATACTCGGCGATTTCGCCGAGCGACAAGGGTTTACCCTTTAAATAAAGAATTGCTTCTATCTTCGTCGCTGTGGCTGTAATCATTTAGTTATTAGTCATTGGTCATTAGTCATTGGTCATTAGTACATGACAACTAACAATCAATAAGTGTGTGGCATTATATCGTAAATTGTCAAAATATTGTTTGAAACTCTTAAATTGGGGATTGGGGACTGGGAATTGAGGATTGAGGCATTGGGCAAAAGGAAGGGTAAAGAGAAGAGGAATTTTCCCCCAAGTTCCAAGTCCCAAGTCCCCAGTCCCTAATCCCCAATCCCTCTACTTGTGAGAATAAATTCTGCGATCGCTAAATCTTGAGGAGTAGTGACTTTTAAATTTGTCTCCTCTCCCTCGACAATTCGCACTTCAATACCGCACTTTTCAAATAAAGCGGCGTCGTCGGTTACTTCCCAACCTTGACGAACTCCTTCAGCATGGCACTGTTTCAACAACTTGACATCAAATCCTTGGGGAGTTTGTGCTGCCCACAATTTTTGTCTATCGGGTGTTTCTTGAATTATGCCTTGTTCGTTGACAACTTTGATGGTGTCTTTGACGGGTACACCAGCAATTAAACCGGGACAGTGGCGAATGGCTTCGGCACAAGAGTTAAATAAATCTGGTGTGGCCAGGCATCTAGCACCATCGTGAATCAACACTTGTTCTGCGGCTATTGGCAGAGATTGCAAGCCATTGTAAACAGATTCTTGGCGGGTGGAGCCGCCTTGAATGAATTCTACTGGTTTAGTCAGATTGAGATCGGCGAGAATTGCCTTGAAGTCTGGCCAATCGGTAGGCTGAGAAATAATCCCGATCCAACTGATTGTATTGGCGGCTTCTGCGGCTAATAGAGTCCAAGCAATAATTGGTTGCGATCGCACTTTCAGCAGGAGTTTATTGCGGTTACTCCCCATTCTTTTTCCGATGCCCGCAGCTGGAATTAGTAAATACACAGAATTCCTCAATCTTTAAGCTATATATTTTCCCCTAAAATAGGGAGCGAGTAAGCGTCAATAAATATTATGCGAGTAGTAGCCCTTGTACCTGGCGGAATTGGCGACCAAATTCTCTTCTTTCCGACTCTAGATGACCTGAAGCGCCATTACCCTAACGCTCAGATAGATGTCGTTGTTGAACCCCGGTCAAAGGCTGCCTACCGAGTGAGCAAGTCAGTTCACGAGGTGCTGAACTTTGATTTTCAAGACCGTAATAGTCTGGCAGATTGGGGTAACTTGATCGGCAACATTCGCGATCGCGAATACGATGTCGTCATTGCTGTTAAGCAAATTTGGTTGCTCGGTCTTTTGCTCTGGTTGACGGGAATTCCCATACGTATTGGCTACAAAGGCAAAGGTTCGGTTTTTCTGACCCACGCTGTGCCATTCAAAGCATCCCAGTATGCGGCGGCAGTATATCACGATTTGCTGCAACCATTGGAAATAAATAGTCCTGTCCCAGAGTTAGCAGTAAATGTGCCCAAACCAGATATTGAGTGGGCACAAAAGGAACAAAAACGCTTAGGGGTGAATGAAACAGGCTATATCTTGATTCATGGCGGTTTTGGCCAGTTATCCCAGGCTAAAGAACAGGATAAAATCTACCCTGTCGAAAGTTGGCATCAAATTATTCAAGGCTTCCAAGACAAGCAGCCGGATCTGCCTGTGGTGGTGATTAAGGGAACTGACGATGAGCAGTTTGTGCGATCGCTTCTGGGGTCTTCTCCAGATATCAAGGTGACTTCCCCAGATGATATTGGCAAGTTAACTGCTATGATCGCCGGGGCAAATTTGATGTTGTCTACTGATAATGCGGCACTACAACTGAGTGTTGCAGTCCAAACTTATACCATCGCTCTGTTTGGGCCTACCGATCCAGCTAAGTTGTTGCCGAAAAACGATAAATTCCTGGCTATTGCATCCCCCACGGGAAAAACGGCGGATGTTTCACCAAACGCCGTTTTGGAAAAGATTTGGGGTGGCTAAAGGGCAGTTTGTCCCGATTTCTGCAATAAGTCTATTGTTATACGTTTGTGAATGACCGCAAAACCTGGTTGTGACAGCTAGATTTTGCGGTTATTTCAGTATTTACAACCAGGCTAAAAACCAATACGGTTGAGGTTAGGTGTAGATAATTGGTCTTTGAAGACGCGATTTATCGCGTCTCTACAAAAAACAGATTTTTCTCAATGCTTTGTGCTTATTTGCGATCGCGCCGTCCCCGTCCACCAGCCCAAGGGGGTGGGCCTCCCGCATTGCGAATGCGAATCACTTCTCCGTTACTGCGAGTGATGCTAAAGGCATCAAAATCATAGTCGTCGTATTCTCCTACGACAGTTACTTTTTCACCCTGGCGCAAATTTAGCTGATGATGCCAACGTGGCCCGGCATCGACAATAATCTGTCCAGTACCGTCCTCTAAAATAAATTCATTGCCAACAACACTGCGAATTTCACCAGAAACGCTGACTCCTGGATCGCGCTGCAAATCACGAATTGGGATCTGTGCTTGAGCGGTGGGAATAACTACCGCTAAGAGTGCAGATGTAAAGGTCATAGCAACAGTGGATTTCATAAGAATTTATTGGTTTGAACTTCACTGCATAAAATGTAAACAGGAAGTATGACCAAAAAATGACCACAATTTATTTGGATTTGTGCATCAAAAGTGGCAGGGTAATTTGAAAGGTTGAGCCTCGATCAAGAATACTGGTGACACTGATTTGTCCCCCGTGAACCTGAACAATTTGCTGGGCGATCGCTAATCCTAGTCCAAATCCACCCGATGCTCTAGAACGTTTTGGATCGGCTCGATAGAATCTTTCAAATACATGAGGTAATGCATGGCTGGGAATGCCAATTCCAGTATCTGTAACCTGAATTAAGGCTTGTTCTAGCTGTCTAATCAGGCTCAGTTCAATGGTTCCACCAGCGGTTGTATAGCGACAGGCGTTGCTGAGGAGATTAGCGATCGCTTGTTGTAACAAATTTGCATCACCCTGAACTACAACAGCCGTATCGGGTAACTGGCTGGTGAGTTCTAAAGAATGGATTTTTGCCTGTGACAACCATTCAGTAGACATACTCCGTAAAAGCTCTGTTAAATTCACAGATTCCATCGAGTCAGGAGCCAATAATCCTTCGTGTCGCGCCAGGAATAACAAATCACCCACCAATGTACTCATCTGTTTGGTAAGGCTGATAATCTTCTCAATGCGCTTTCGCAGTTTCATTGGTGAGTCGTCTAGCTCATCTAAATCCATTAGCCCAACTTGGGCATTGCTCATGATTGCTGCTAAGGGGGCCCGGAGTTCATGAGAAGCATTGGCAGTAAATCGCTGGAGTTGATCGCAGACTATTTCTAAGCGCTGATTGGTTTCTCGCAGATTGATTTCTCGGTTCGCTAACTCTCGCTCCAGTTTATAGAAAAGATGAACTGCAAACAAAGCTGCGATCGTCCCGAATACAACAGAAATACACAACACAATCCAGGTAATTTGCCGATAAAAATCTTGATGTTGTATGCGTTGTACTAATAATTCTTCCTCGGTTTGAGCGAAGCGATCTATTTGTTGACGCGCCTGATCCATCGTTAATTTCCCTTCCTCCAACCACTCATAAAGGGACGCTACGGGAACCAAGGTATCAGTTTGTCCACGAATTCGTTTCAGTTCTCGCTGTAAGGTTAATTTCTGCTGAAAGATTTCTAAATTATCATCAACCAGTGTGCGAATTTTTTGAATTTGCTGGGTTTGTTGGGCATTGTCTTGTACCAATTTTTCTAATCGATTCAAGGATGGAGGAATAATTGTCTGGGCTTGCTTATAAGGAGCCAAAAATTCCTCCCGTTGAGTTAGCCCATAACCTCGAACTCCAGTTTCAGCATCAATCAAGGCGTTGAGAAGCTGTTTTGTTTCTAGGCGTACCGTTTGAGTATGCTGCACCCAGGTTTCATCTTCTACCAGACTGGCTTTTAGCCAAGCAA
Organism: Nostoc sp. UIC 10890; assembly: GCF_054786515.1. Lineage (NCBI taxonomy): Bacteria > Bacillati > Cyanobacteriota > Cyanophyceae > Nostocales > Nostocaceae > Nostoc > Nostoc sp. UIC 10890. The sequence goes on along the minus strand of NZ_JBSGKF010000001.1, from coordinate 5,449,409 downwards.
AGGCTGATAGAGCCATAAACAAGCAGGTTATGGGAATGGCAACGATCGCTGTTCCCCGTACTCGAATCGGCAAAGTTTGCCAGCGTTGATAGAGCCGTTGAACCCGATAAGCCATAGATTACCCCGCAGGAGGTTCTAAACGATAGCCAGTGCCATAAACGGTTTCAATCCAAGTTTCTACGCCAATCTCGCGCAGTCGTTGACGCAAGCGTTTGATGCGAGCAACTACGGCATTACTCTCAGGTTCTTGTCCCCATTCCCAGAGTGCCTGTTCGATCTGATCGTGGGTGAGAATTTGGCGAGGATGGCGCATCATGTACTCTAGTAGCTGAAAATCTCGGCTTTTCAATTTCAAGCTACTGCTTCCCCATTCCAGGCGCATGGTGTCGAGATGGAGCGATAGCCCGTTGACTTGCAAAGCATCACCACACCACAGGGGCGATCGCCGTCGCAATGCCCGCACCCGTGCCAGTAATTCTTCAATATCTACAGGTTTGACAAGGTAATCATCGGCTCCGGCATCTAACCCCATCACTTTATCGACAGTGGTATCTTTTGCCGTCAACATCAAGATAGGAGCCGCTTTTCCTGCTTGACGATACTGTTTGCACAGAAAGATACCATCTTCATCGGGCAACATCCAGTCAAAAATCAGCAGATCGTAATCTTTTTCACCCATCAACCATTGGGCTGTTGCCCCATCTTCGACGGCATCCACAATATGCCCTGAACGAGTCAAGGCGTCATGGAGCGGTTCAATTTGCTCTGGATCGTCTTCTACTAGCAAAATCCGCATTGTTCAATTGCAGCTAGTTGGGAATGGGGAGTGGGGAATGGGGAATGGGGTTTTAGCCTAGTACCGCAAGGCGGAATTCGTAATTCGTAATTCGTAATTCGTAATTCGTAATTCGTAATTAATTGTTTGCAAAGGTTTCAGACATTTAAAATGGGTGGCTTATTTACGCCAAGCTGTACTAGTTTGATTTTATAAGAAGAATTCAGAACTCAGGAGTCAGAATTCAGTATGAATTCTGTACGAGTGGGTGACGAATGTTGGTTAAAACCGTACAACTCTTAGAGACGCCTTAAAACTCTATCCCTTTATGGGTAGAGTATTCACCAATTATGAATTCTGTATTCTGACTCCTGTTTTATTGTGCCAACTTAACTTTCACGCAGCTAAAATATCTCAAAAAAAGCATCATCTAATTCATAACCTAGCATTTGGGCCATGGACTTCAGCCGCGAGAGGCTGGGGATATCTTGCTGTTTGAGCCAATCACCTAAGACAAAGATTTTGTGCATCAAAAATATTTCTAAGGCTTCAGGATTGTACTGAATGCCTTCTTTGGAACTGAATTGGTGTGGTACAAGCATGGCGGCATAACGAGCAAATTCTCCAGCTTTCCAATCTAGGAAAAATGCTAACCAGGGGTATTTGGCATCTAGGCGCACAAACCACAGCCGCACCTCTGGAATTTCTGAGAGTTCCCGTGGATCGTCAGGTTCGAGATCGTAATTGATATCAAAGCGTAGCTGCTGTTCATGGGATGCAGCCCCATCTTGCAGCAGTTGTTCAATCACCCTTGACGCAGGAGATATATCCAGATTGTTAATCAGGTCATTATTGAGTGCGATCGCAATTGTCTTTGACTCAGCAGCCACTTTTTTTTGCTCAACTGTAGGATCGAGAATCTACAGTAGCAGCTTTCAGGGATTGGCGCTAGATTGACCTTTAGTAGCACAGAGTCTTGTTCACAAATCAATTAGTATTTACTGATACTTTTTTGCTGATAATTTGGTCAACCTATACAAGGTTTAGATGCAAGTCTAACCTGATCAAATTTCTTTGATACTTTGGCTTAATTTTTGCTGGTTATAACAAAATACATTCCAGTTACTAGCCTTGATATAAGCCGATGGCGATGCCTGTGGCTGGCTACGCTTACGCCGCTCACTTTTCCGATTTTTAATAAAGTTAAATATTACTTTTATTATTGTTATAATTACTCACATTTAACTAATAAATTACTACACGATTTACACACTATGCCATTAGAATTAGCCTACTTGGGTAAGGCAACACTTGCCCCAAGGTGGACATTTACAGCAATTTTAAGTTAAAGTTGTAATGAGTTTGTTTTAGATTAAGGTCTGACAAAGTAGCCATCAACAAGCAAAAAAAATCATTATCGCCACCTATGACTTCCGCAGCATCAAAAGCCAAAACACAAGCATAGGTAAAACAGCGGTGTGCAATATGATTGCATATATTAAATAACCAATAAACATTTAGACGGGAAAATTCCCCCAACAGTTAAGAAGCTGTAATATGCAAAAACAAACAATTACTACAAAACCAATTCGTTCCCTAGAAGATGCGCTTGAGCGCTGTCAAATTCTGGGTATGCGCGTCAGTCGTCAGCGTCGCTTTATTCTGGAACTACTTTGGCAGGCAAATGAACATCTCGCTGCCAGAGAGATTTACGATCGCTTGAATCAACAAGGCAAAGAAATCGGTCATACTTCTGTTTATCAAAACTTAGAAGCATTATCCAGTCAAGGCATCATTGAATGTATTGAACGCTGTGATGGGCGTTTGTACGGCAATATCAGTGACTCTCACAGTCATATAAACTGTGTGGATACAAATCAAATTCTTGATGTTCATGTGGAACTACCAGAAGATTTGATCCGCAAAATTGAAGAAGAAACAGGAGTGCAGATTACTGACTACAGTATTAACTTTTTTGGCTACCGGAATCCGCAAGAGGGATAGGGAGCAGGGAGCAGGGAGAAGGGAGCAGGGAGAAGAGTTTTCCCCTCTGCCCCCCGCACCCTGCCCCTCTGCCTCTTTCCAATGCCCTATTCCCCAATAGCATTATTGCCAAAAACTGTCTCATCATCGGCATCATCTTCGTATAAATCTATTGGTAAAATAGTTCCTTCGCAGCTTTCAATTAGTCCGATCGCAGGCGTCTTGCTCCAATTAGCATCTGTGTTTGTCGCTATTTGGACGGTGTTTAAGAAGGGTTGCTGCGATGCCTGCGGCGGTAAACCACGCAAATTTTTCAGTTTTTGAAATGACTCTTTAGAGAACAATGCACCATTATCGGTAGCTAATTTTTTGTTAGCCTCAGTAAGAATGGCGTCAAATAAACAGGCGTTAGTAAGATTGGCAGAATTAAGATTTATCCCCATAAGGTTAGCCTGTTGCAGGTTTGCGCCTGCGAGGTTTGCCTGTTGCAGGTTTGCGCCTGCGAGGTTTGCCTGTTGCAGGTTTGCGCCTGCGAGGTTTGCCTGTTGCAAATTAGCTCCAACCAAATTCGCCCCGATTAACTCCGCATTGGATAAGTTTGTTTGCTCAAGATTTATCCCAGTTAACATTACTTGCAGCAAAGAGGCTCTCGATAGGTTGAGTCCAGCCAGAGACTTGATTCGGGTTGCAAAGGCGTTTTTGTGCAAAACACTTGTCCTAGCAACCAGCACACTTAAAGCCTCTGGATTGAATTCTGTTAAATTGAGTGGATTGCCACAAGGCCAAAAAGGGATTTTTGTTTCTCGGTAGCACGCACAAAGCAATAAAAACACATTTAGTCCCACAGCAGCATTCACTTGCTCAACATTCACCGGGTTTTGCAGTGTGTGGAAATGAGTCAAAGCTTTGTGGGCTATTCCTTCGTCTAGCCAACGCCCTTGACAGTAAGCACGCCAAAAAGACAAAAGCCGTTGGAACAAAACTTCAAAGGAAAATTTGTGCTTTTGCTCTTGGCGTAAAATTGCAACTGCCAGTTCTTCAATTTCTTGGCTAAGTATCCCGTAACCCAATAAATTGTAAATATATTGGGCAACGCTACTAGGAGAATCAAGCATAAAAGCAAGGCTACCATAAGCCTCATCTTGGTACTGAGTTAGAAATTTAAGTTGGGCAGCAATGGCATCTGCACAAAGAGATTCTCCTACCTTGAGATGCGAGAACTGAATTAAACTACTTTTGGCTGCGCTTTCTAAATCCCGAATTTTAAAATAAAACCCTGGTAGAGGATTAAATTCACCAGCCAAATTAATTTGATGACGTTGCGAGTGTAAAATTTTGAGAGCGATCGCTTGCATCTGCTCAAGTAAATCTTGGGGATGACGATTAGCGAGTAAATTAGCGATCGCTTCTGGAGTCCGATGAATATGAGCCGATCCTGAACGCAGTAGCATCGTCTTGATCCCACCAGTTAGCGGATAACCCAACAACCATCGACTCAAGCGATGATGAATTTCCCATAACAGAGAAGACTTTGGAGCATTAGCAGCTAATTGCAATAGTTCATCATCTAGTAGTCCATCGCGGTGTAAAATGCCCAATAAATGCAGCATTAAGGGTTGGCGGATCAGAGCAGATAATTCTCTTAACTTGGACTGGCTGGTAAATAAACCCGCCTGTTTTAACAATGTAAAGAAATTTTGAGCGATCGCTAACGATTGCACTTTTGCCCACTGCTGAAACCATTGTTTGAGTTCATCCACATCAAAGGGCTGAATGATAATTCGCCTCAATGGCAACGGTATCTCTGGGGCGATTTCCTGTAATGTTGTTGACCGACTCGTTAACACAATTTTGTGTCTATGCTGAGATTTAAAGTTCAGTAATTGCTGAATAAAAATGGCTTTTGCCCTGATACCTTGAGCAGAAGGGGGCAGTTCATCCAAACCATCTAGCAGCAATAGACAAGGCAGATTTTCTTGCTCTAACCAAGTTGAAAGATTAACAGGAAAAGCAGAATTTAGGGTTTCAGTAAAAGTTTTGCCATATTTTACATCCCGTAACTTAATTAATATAGGCATCCAAGTAGGGTACAATTCTTCTGCTACCTGTGCTGCCCAGAGTTGGCAAAAACTAGTTTTTCCATAACCAGGTTCCGATTCAATGACAGCGATCGTTTCTAAATCAGTTAGCTGTTGTTGCGCCCAAGTCTTTAAATCAACTGGTTTAACAGTTTTTTTATCTTGCTCAGAAATATTTTCTTCTATTGGTAAGCCTTTTTGCGCCACATAAAGATCCTTAAGGGCAAAGGATTCCATCAGCAAAGGCATACTCAGATTTTTAATCAAACTTGCACGATAATGTTCTCGGTGCAAATCAATTTTTTCAGCGATTGTAGAACCAATTTCTGGGGTGATCAAGCTGGGAGATAATGAAATTCCCAAACGGAAAAATTTTTGCAGTTGAGCTAAAGGGGCAGCATTCTCGGTGACAACTACGAGTATTTCACCAGGAAGTGAGTTGACTAAACGCTGTATTAAGAGTTTAGCTTCAGCTTCCTCTGCACCATTGGCAACTAACCAAGCTATAGCAGCGTTATTTATTTGTTGCACCAGTAATGAATCTGCAACCAAAGATAATGCTTGTTCAGCTTGAGTATCAGTCAATTTACCAGGGCTGAGAGTTTTCAGCAATCCTTGCAGTTGCGAATCTTGGAGGATGAGTTTACCCACATCCTCTTGAAGTATTTGTGCTTGGATTGGTATACTTGCTCGGTCTAGCCACGGTCTTTGTAAGCTTACTTCTTGCTCTAAAATTGCTTGCAAAGCTTGAAGATAGGCGATTTGAAACGCTAGCCATGTGCCTTCATTACGTTTTAACGGTTTTTTTTGGCTGAGACTTCGCAACAAGTTTTCTGTCAACTGGGAAATGACACTGATTTCTTCCCAAACAATCCCTAAAGGCAGTTCTAAAACCTCTGCCAAGGTACAGATATCAAAAGGCATGAGGCTTTTGACTTCCATATCCTGAACAATCCGGTAGGCAATACCTGCCAATTGTCCCGCTGAAAATCCTCTGATTTGATTGATTGCGATATAGCGTTCCGCCAACCAGTGCCGAATACTCAAGTTCATCTAATTACACAGTGAAGGCTGCACAAGGCAATTATGATCCATTTATCAGTTTGCGAAAACAGGTGACAATGAGGAAGACAAAGTTTTGTATCAAAGCTGTTTTCTGATTGGTAAAAAACAGTGCTTGCGTAATTAAGTAGACTATGAGCGATCGCCATCTAAAATTACTGTTAATCGACCAAGACCCGATTTTTCGTCTGGGATTACGGGTAACTCTAGAAGCAATTCCTAACCTAGAAGTAATAGCAGTGGTAGAAACTGATACCGCCGCCTTGCAAATTTTAGCAGAAATTGCCCAAGAAGACCCCAACCAGCTAAATTTGGTAGTTTTGGAATTAGGTAATGGTCGCTCTAGCATCAGCCAACAACTAGGTTTACAATTCTGTCGGCAACTCAAAGCCTTATATCCCAACCTGCCAATTTTGCTCCTCAGTTCTGTGCAAGAACCAGGATTGCTATTAGCTGCAAAATCTATTGGTGTAAATGGCTACTGCCCCAAAGGTACACCACTTCCTGAATTAGTCGCCGCCATGCAAGAAGTTGCAGATGGTGGTTCCTATTGGTTTCGGGACACAGAAGCAATCACAACCTCACTCCCTAGTACAGACGCGATTAATCGCGTCTCTCCCCATCCCCCACTCCCTTTTTCTAAACTGCGAAATAATTTACGTTTGTCAGGAATTGGTTACATTGACGCTACCCTAGCCGCAGTCACAGACCAATTACAAGTTCCTGGATTACCAGTACTAGATCGAGCAATTCTAGCTGGACAGCGGCGAGAACTGCTAGCAGCTCGTTGGTTGCTAAATCGGTTGTTGGTTTCATCACAAGAAAGGCGAGAGGAAGATATTCCGGTTGCTGATGAGCCGCCTTTGACTCCTTCGTTGAGTAGTGCTATTCAGCAAAGGCAAATGTCACCTCTACTTAGTCCAGGAGCGCTACAATCTGCCTTGTTTGCGTCTTGCATTACCAAACTTCAATTTCCTTTACAGAATGTCACAGATGTAGCTCTAGAAATTGACATTTTTCGCGAAGATAAAAAACGAGAATTACTTTATCTTATCCTACAAAAATTAGCTGATCAGTTGGATGAACTGCGTACTTCTCAAATTGAGATTAATCAATTATATGAAGTGAAATCTATCTTGTTGCGCGATTTATGGGAATCAGCAATTACAGATTTTTTTGGAAGGTTTTCTAGAATAAAATTAGGTGATAGAAACATAGAAATTGTTAATTTATTACTGCAAAATACAGAAGTAGTACAAAGAGATATCCTCAATCAAATTCCGCTAGTTTGTGAGTTGTATTGTTATCTACTATTTCAAACAGAATTGTATATTGATAATGGCTCTTATCCCGCAGTGAGCCATGAAGCCAAGTCCCAAGCATTAATGATTTTAGAGAACTTGTTGATTCAGGTGGCGAATGGTGTAGTGCAACCACTACTCAACTCTTTGGCAGATGTAGAAACGATTAAGCAAAATTTATATAGTCGCCAATTTATTTCTACAAGAGAGATTGAACGGTTTAGAAACGATTTATCATGGAAATATCGGTTAAAAAATTATATAGATGAGCCAAAAGCAGTTTTTGAAAGCCGTTATGATTTATTTGTAATAGCGCCTCGTGGTATTGCCAAGACTTCAGTTTATGCTCCTCGAAATCAGGAGTTAGCCAAACTTTCTAATATTCCTTTAGTAGTGACATTATTTTTAGAATTTAGTGATGCGATCGCACCGCGTTTAAAAACATTAGTAGCCTTTGTAGGTAGCGGTATAGTCTTCATTTTAACCCAAATAATTGGTAGGGGTTTAGGTTTAATCGGTCGTGGTATTCTTCAAGGTATTGGTAGTGTTTCGTTAATAGAAAAGAACTTTAGAAAAAATAGCGATCGGACGAAGTGAACAAGCCAGGAAGCAAAATGACCAATGACAAATAACAAATGACAAACAATGATTTTATCGGGCTAGCAATTTCTTATATTTACGCAACTAGTCTGCTTATTATTGGCGAAGGACTGCGTAGGCTATTGGGCGTAAAGCCAGATTTGACCCGCAAAGTAATCCATATTGGTGCAGGAATGTGGGTTTTCGGCATCCTGCTGCTATTTAATCGCTGGGAAATCGGAATTATACCTTTTGCTACCTTTATCGGACTCAACTACCTGTTTTACCGCTACCGATTCATCGGCGCAATGGATAGCCAGGATAGCTCACCTGGCACAGTTTATTTTGCTATCTCAGTGACGCTGTTGTTTGGGTTACTGTGGCGACCAGATGGGCCAGTAGATAGTGTTGCGATCGCTGTAGCTGGGATAATGGCAATGACCTGGGGTGATGCACTAGCAGCATTAATCGGTAGACGCTTCGGACAGCATAAGTACCAAGTGGGCAATTCTGTACGTTCCTGGGAAGGTTCAGCAGCGATGTTTGTAGCGAGTACAGTGGTGATTTTCTTGGTGCTGTTGTTGCTACCTGGTTCGTTCCTGAGTCCCTTAGCAACACCTTTAGCTTTAGGATGGGCTTTGTTAACGGCTGTGGTAACTGCTACTTTCGCAACCCTAGCAGAGGCAGTCTCACCTCACGGCACAGATAACCTCAGCGTGCCTCTAGTAGCGGCTGGGGTAGTTTGGATTATCATGCAGGGATTTTAAAGAACTCCCAATGACCTCGTACCCAATACGGTTCGGTTAGATTGAAAGACGCGATAAATCGCCGTCTCTTGCCTTAACCAAACTCCTAACTCCTAACTCACAAATTCCAATTGCGGCGGAAATGGAAAAAGCCTTCTAAAAACTCTTGCAAAGCAATGTTGCTATTTAACTTTTGCTTACTCCACTCTCTTGCTGTTTGTTCCAGAATTTCTGAGAAACTGGGATAGACGGGAGATAAATTCGCTAAATCTTTGACTTTAATTTTTTGTGACATTGCCAAGGCAATCAAATTAATTAATTCTCCAGCTTCTGTCCCTAATATCGAAGCTCCCAAAATTTCACCATTTTGTAGCACAATTAATTTACATATACCAGTGGTTTCGTCCCGAAGTTGAGCTGCTGCAACCGTTTTAAAATACTGTCGCAAAACTAAAACTTCATCTCGACGAAATTGGCGTTTTGCCTGAGCCTCTGTCAGACCAACTTGGGCCAGCATCGGCACAGAAAACATTGCCCAAGGAATGGAGCGATAGTTTACTCGTAATCTGGGGAAAAACAGTGCATTGTTCAGGGCAATTTTTGCTTCATAATTAGCGACATTCGCAAATTCGTAACCGCCAATTACATCACCACAAGCGTAAATGCGCTGGTTAGTGGTTTGCAGTTTATCATTCACCACTAAGCTACGCCGATGCCATTTAACGCCTACCATTGCCAAATTTAGAGATTCAAGATTCGGCTGTTGTCCAGTTGCCACTAAAATTTCATCAGTTTCAATGGCCTTATCTCCTGCTTGAATCCACTTTTTATTCTCAATTACCCTCACCTGAGTCACTGGTTTATCGGTGAGGACGCGCACACCTTCGACTTCCAACTGTGCCTGAAGCAATATGGCTATCTCAGGGTCAATATTGGGTAGAAGATACGGATGCTTAACTACCAACGTCACACTGCAACCAAACCGCGCTAAAGTTTGAGCGATTTCAATGCTTTGAGGAATACCACCGATAATTACCCAATTTTTGCTTAATGTCGCTTGATTAAGGCATTGCCAAATATTAGATGGGGTAAAGTAGCCTGTAGCTTCCAATCCGTCAATCTTTGGAATTTCTGGACGCGAACCACTGGCTAGTAAATAGGTACGGGCGCGTAGAAGGCGATTGTTAACGGCAAAAGCTAGTTGGGGTGAAGATTGAAATTGACCACTGCCAACGATGACATCGACTCCCTGTGCGGCTAGGATGGCTGGAGAATGCTGTTCTTTGAGATTTGAGGCGACGCATTGAGCATACAGCATTGCTTCTCGCCATGCCATAGATATGTGGCGTTCTTCTGAGGTATTAGTGTGTGTGGCATAAATACCAAAACCAGCAGCATCATTCAACTTCTGCGCCAGTTTACCGATTTCGGTAAGAGCATGGTGATGAGTGAACCCGTAGTCTACTTTAGGTTCCACCAGGGCAACTGTGGCACGTAGTTGGGTTGCAGCAAGAGCAGCGTAGTATCCAGCAAGACTGCCACCAATAATTACAACATCGTAGTCAATTGTCATTTGTCATTTGTCAATTGTCATTTGTCATTGGGCATGGGGCATGGGGCATGGGGCATGGGGCATTGGGGAGAGTGAAAAATTATCTCATCTCCCCTACTCCCCACTAAGCACTCAGCACTCAGCACTTAGCACTGAGTTTAGCGCTGTGACTAAGCGTTGGTTATCGGACTCTTCACGTACAGCAACCCGGAAAAAGCGATCGCCTAGTTCTTTAAAACTAAGGCAATCGCGGATTAAAATCTGATTATGCTTGAGTAATTGTTGCTGTAACTGCGACGTAGACTCTTGGGACTCAACCAGTAAAAAATTAGCAGCACTTGCTTGGGGTTGCAATCCCGGTACTTTAGCCAAACCCTGAAAGAGTTGATTTCGTGCAGTTGGTAGCCATGCCCAGGTTTGCTGCTGAAATTCCTTATCCTGGAGTGCCGCAATTGCCGCCGCCGCCGCTAGTGTGTTTACAGGCCAGGGGTCACGCCATAGCTGCCATTTAGCTAGGCAGTCGGGGTGTGCGATCGCATATCCTAATCGCAGCCCAGGAAGACTGTAAAATTTGGTCAGCGATCGCAATATTACTAAATTCGGATATTCTTGCACCACCGGAATCAGGCTTTGTTCCTCATTAGGTGACACAAAATCCATAAATGCTTCATCCACCACAACCAAAGCAAATTGCTCCAGGTAGGGCAATATAGAGTCCCGCGAAAATAGTTTTCCGGTTGGGTTGTGGGGATTATTCAGCAATAGTCCTTTGTCCTTTGTCCTACCCTGCGGGTTCGCTTTTGGTGCTCTCGTAGAGTAGCCATTGGGGCGTCGTCCTTCGTCAATGACCAATGACCAATGACCATTGACTAATGACAAAGGACACTCCAGCACATTAGCGTTATACGCTGCCAAGGTTCGGTAGTAGTCACCAAAGGCTGGAGTGATTAAAATTGTCGCGGCTAATTGAGCTAATTCCCTACCTACTAAAGTGAGTAATTCTGCGGAGCCGTTACCCGGCAGAATCCACTCAGAAGGTAATTGATGGAAGTGACTGAGAGCTAGTCTCAGTTCACTATAGTTTGGGTCTGGATAGTGCTTAAGATTACCAATTTGGGACAGTATAGCAGCGATCGCGCTGTTTGGAGGCCCCAATGGGCTGATGCTAGCAGAAAAATCCAGAATAGCATCAGGGGGACAGTCAGCCAGTGCTGCTGCCCAGGCTAAATTTCCCCCGTGTGCAGGTTGCCGCATTAAAAAAGGGTTCCCGAAGACAGAACCTATGCTTTTGGGGGTGCTACCTTTTCTCTAAACAGTTTTCCTGCTGAGAAGGCAGGAACCCTCGTCGCTGGAATTTCCATCTTTTCATTTGTTTTCGGATTGCGACCTTCGCGGGCTTTACGTTCCCGTGATTCAAATGAGCCAAATCCCACCAACGTTACCTTATCACCAGAGGAAACCGCTTCAATAATCGTTTCCAGAGCGGCAGTTAAGACTTGATCCGCTTGTTTCTTGGTAACACCAGCTTTTTCAGCTACGGCATCAACTAATTCACCTTTGTTCATGTCAATCTCCTGAAGGTTTACTTGAGATTTTTTTTACGGATGCACCTTGATACATCAGTACTGAAATCTCTGTTCGCAGAAATACAAAAATCATCCTTTGGGAGTATTTTTACTCAAAACGGCTGTACATCCCATCGGCTCGACTTTTCAATGAATCATTCTAAGGTGTTGTAGCCTGATGTGGATAGATGAAAGCATTAATTTATATAGATTTCAGGATTTTTTGTAATTTTAGGGTACTTGTTTCCCTAAAAACTACCCCAAAAGTAGGAAAAAATACTTAGTAAATACTGTGTAGCAGGCATCGCCAAGAAAACAGGAGAGTGGGGAGAATGTCAATAAGGACTATGTGGCTGAATGTGAATCGAGCCAAGATCAGGAAGCGGGATGATCGAAACGACTACTAGGGGCGATAAATTATGACTCAAGCCATACCCAAACTAGTAACCTTTGAAGATTTTGCAGCGTGGCGGCCCGAAGGCGGAAGGTATGAATTACATGATGGCGTGATTGTTGAAATGGCACAACCAGCGGGAGACCATGAAGATGTTATTGGTTTTGTAGCAAGAAAACTAACAGTAGAATTTGACCGATTAAATTTACCTTATACAATCCCCAAAACTGCGCTTATTAAACCAACTAAGTCGGAATCTGCTTACTCCCCAGATGTGCTATTACTCAATCGCCCTAATTTAGTGAATGAGCCGCTATGGAAAAAAGAATCAACTGTAAGCCTTGCAGCATCAATTCCCTTAGTAGTTGAGGTAGTTACTACCAACTGGGATGATGACTACTACACAAAACAAGGTAAGTATGAGGGTATTGGAATTCCTGAATACTGGGTTGTAGATTATCTTGGTCTAGGCGCTAAAAAGTTCACTAGTAACCCCAAACAGCCTACTCTATCTATTTATCAATTAATCGATGGTGAATACCAAATTACTCAATTTAGAGGCAGCTATCGCATCATCTCGCCTACTTTTACGGAATTGAATTTAACCGCCGAACAGATTTTTAAAGCTGGAGGTCTACCAACTTAGCCACAATCCTACTTGCTGTTTTATACTACTAAACAATGTCAGTTCAAGAGGCATAAATATGAAAATCAAATAACAGCTTATCCAGAAAATTCAATCAGCACTAGATGCAATTTTGACTCAAATACTTAATTTTTTACATTTTTTTAAAACAAAGCAAAACCAAGTGCAACCAACACAACATCAAGTAGAATTTGCTAGTCATACTACTGTTAATTTCATAGGAAGCTCACTTCTAGAACATCTGAAAACTATAGGTACTTGGGAAGGTGATGACTTAGAGGAGTACCTGAAGCTAGTAATTGCTAGCCGTCTTCTGCGACTGGCGAGTTATTTTTCGATTTCATCTTCATCTAATAAATGTTTACCATAAGCAACAATCTTAGTATGAATTTGCTGCAAACGTTCTCCCAATGGGATTTTATTTGCAGAGTTTTTAAAACCAATAAATTCCACAAAATCTAAAACTTCCTTTTGCTTGTCTTGTGGAAGAGAACGCCACTTTGTTAATAATTTTTGTTCTGAAGTCATTAGTATTTACCCACTACTATTACTTCTATTGTGATTGGATATTTTTATTGTTAAATGACATTTAAATTTAATCCTACTCGTGAACAAGAAGATCCCCGACTTCTTAAAGAAGTCGGGGATCTGAGCCTTTGCCAGAACTCACTCACCTGCATATCATCTTTATTATCTACCTGGAACCTTCAACCCCCTACGCTCAAGGATTTGCCGCACTTCAGGGCTAGGGGCATAGTTATAGCCGTAGGCAGAATTCTCTGTGTCATCCATAATCTGAGGTGTAAGCAACACAATCACTTCTTTGCGTTGATTATCTTTATTTGTTCTTCTAAATAATGCTCCAATCAGTGGAAGATCGCCCAAAATAGGAACCTTGGAAACAGTTGTTCGGTCTTCATCTTGAATAATGCCACTGAGAATAAGTGTTTGACCATCTCGCAGGCGAATCAAGCCAGAATTCAGAGAGCGTTCAGATACTAAAAATATTGTTTGACTACTCTCTCCTACAACAAGCTGTTCTGAAGACTGGGGTGCTTTAACAACTGGAGCCACAGACAGAGAAACAAAACCATTGTCATCAATCCGCTCAATTTTGACACCTAAAGTTAATCCCACCTCCGTTTTCTCGGCAGTAATTGTTTGTGTAGAAATATCATCACCACGAGTTATTTCGTTCTTAACATTTCCTATTACTTCTTGAGTCAGCTTGACATTAGCTGTTTGACCTTCTTGCACAATTAAGGTTGGGTCAGTCAAAATCTTGGCGTTGCGATTTTGTACCTGAGCCGTCAAATTAGCAATAAAACGTCTGGGGAAAGAGCTTAAACCGTTAAAGTTTAAGCTTGCTGAACCGTTACTATTGGCAAAATAGGTGTTGTCAACACCAAAGGAAAAGCTGGTATTTAGATCATCGATTTTATTGAGGTTAACATCAATAATCTTGACGTTAACTGCTACTTGACGACGGCGGATATCAAGCTGAGTGAGTTGAGCCATTGCAATCTCAATGAGTCTAGGAGAGCCAATTAAGGTAAGGGAATTGGTGCGCTCATCTCCTAATGCCTGCAAACCTCTAAGTAATGGACTAGAGTCTTTGAAATCAACGCGCTGAGTTTCAACTTTAGTTTCTGTAGTCGTCTGAGTTTGAGTAATGGGAGCAACTCCAGTACCCACCGGTATGGCATCAACACTGGTAACTTGTCGTTCGCGGCTGACTGCACTTTCTGCTCCCAAGCTGACCAAAAAGTTCAGAGCAACTCCCACTGTCACCTGATTGAGTCGCAAGTTACGCATAACCATGTCACGTGTTGCATTAGGTAGTTTAGCCCCGACAAAAACTGTACGACCACTACGGTTAGCTTCTAAACCGCTGAGGCGCAAAACGTAGTTAAATACATCTTGCACTGGCTCATTTTCTATATCTAAAGAAATAGTTTGAGAAACTGCTGGTGCATTAGCACCGGCACCTGGCTGACTTCCACCAGGTTGCTCACCTCCGACGTAAGCCAGGTTCAAACCAGCAGCACGGGCAAGCAATGACAAAACCTCACGTACTGGGGCATCTCGCAGTACTAGACGAGGTACACGTTCCTGAGTTCCTAAGTCAACAGTGCTAGGAGAAGCATCTGTAGCTGAAATAGCAATATCTCCTACCGGTGGGGCGACGGCTCTAGGTAAGAAAGGTGGAGCCTGACTTAGAGGTTGACCTGGCCCAGCAGCTTGTGCAGGTTGTCCGTCAATGGTGACTTGCGGGTTGGGAACGAGAACACCTGAATTTTGACCAGATTGGGCTGGGGTAGAAGCAGGTGGTGCTGTGGATGTTGGCGCTGTTGGCGTTGGTGCTGATGCTGTAGTGCCAGTGGATGGGCTAAAGCTGAGTGTAATTCCATTTTGCGATCGCACCACGGGTTGACTGCCAGGTGCGTTGTTACTGCCAGTTACCGTCACCCGGATGCTATTGGCATCAAGCTGATTAACCTCAACAGAGGTAATTCCTGGTGCTGGGCTATCTTGACGAAAACTATTACCTTGTGGTAATCGTAATTGAGTATTGATAATATCTGCAATTAAAGCATTGCCTCTTTTCGTAGTGAAAACTTGGGGGCGTGACCCGGAAGAAGTTTTCAAAGCAACGCTAATTCCACCATCAACTGCATTTAACTGTACATTAGTAACTTGGCTGATTTGTGCCCAAACTGGTTGAGCTGCCAAAAATACAAAAGCAGCAGTACTCAATATAAAACTATTACCGTGAAGCTGTTTCACAGTTCATTCCTCACCTAATAAAACCTTGTTTACAGACAATTTGTGCGTAGGCGCTTAGAAACTACGTCTACACAAGACTTTACCCACCTCCGTGGGTTTCAAACCCTCAATTTCTTCTTAGTCCGCGGAGACGGACTACCCTGCGGGAACGCCAAGGGCGAACGCTACTGTAGCCGCGAATTCTATTCGCCCTGGCTTTAGTTGACTACTTTTTCGGGGCATTTTTAGCTGCCGCCGCCGCTATTTCTTCTGGACTAAGTGGCATCAATACCTGTAATTGGAATGATGTATTAATCGCTGCTGGCCCTACCTGCATCGGCGTTTTATCTAATGGGGATCTTGTCTCTACTGGAGCCAAAGTTGCCACATAATCTTTAACTATTAACAAAGGCTGTAACCGCTCAATGTTACGCATTATCGATTGTGTTTGTTCGTAAGTTCCGGTAATTTCGGCATTGATAATGCTGCGTTGCAGCTTACCGTCAACCTGTAGTCCTAGAGTTCCATCGATAACTGGTTCTGGTTTTTGGGAAACGGGCACAAATTTCTTCAGTTTGGCTCTCACTGCATTAATAGAAGTTGGAGTATTACCAGACTCAATTAAGCGGTTCAGATCCAACAACAATGTATCTAAGGTTTTTTCGTTAGCAAATAAATCTAAAACCTGAACTTTTTGCTGTTTTGCCTGTGCTAGTTCGTCTTTAACTTTGTCAATTTGTTTGATATTGGCTTTTTTTTGCTCAATTTGCCCTTGCAGTTCAGTGCTTTTTGCTTGCTGCTGCTGATAGCTTTCCCAAGCTGGCATCAGCAGGTTTAACAATATATAACCTGCTCCTGCTAAACCAATTACCCCCACTAAGATCCCAATAATTTTTGGTGTGAAGGCAATACCAAATACCACGGGGTGGGCTGGCGTTTCCGAATCGAATTCCCCACCATGTTCAGCAAAATTTAAATCATCACTCAGCGTCATTTTGAAATGACTCCTGTTTGTTGCATATTACGAATTCGAGTAACTAAGCCCACTGTGCCTTTTTTTTCCAACTCCCGGATTAATTCCGAAGCTGGAACATCGTTCATACTTGATTGAATAGTGTATTTAACTACTTGGGGTGGCTTAATTATTACACCAGCAGGAGATTGACCTACGCTTGGTGGTAAGGGAGCATCTACTAACGTTGCCGTCAGAATTCTGCTTTCTGTGGACTTCAAGAAGCGAGACTGCTGCAAACTCAATAGGAAATCATTGACATCGTTAAATGAACGAGCCAATCCGGTGATTTCTAATCCTCCCGCGGGATTGCCTACTGGCTGACCTGCTGCTACTGCAATAGGGGGAATCTGCTTGATATTCTCAATTTGCACTGCTGCTGGGATGCGATCGCGCAAATCTTGCAGCATTGCTGACCAAGGACGAATCTGGTCAAATACAGTCACTAAAGCTTGAGTTTCACCTTTAATGGCATTCGTCTCAGCTTTGATCTTATTCAGATTTCCTATTTCTGTATCTAGCCTCTTGCTTTCTTGGTCTAGTTGTGATATTTGAACATCTAATTCAACAATCTTCCCTTGCAATATCCACCAGCTAACTCCCAATAAAGCTGGAAGACCTACACCTAATGCAACACCCACATACACAGGTGTTAAATTTCCTGTAGGCAGCTTTAGACCTATTCCTCCCTTTCTCTCAGGCTTTTTCTGGTATGCTGGGCGGTCTTTAAGAAAGTTAACATCTAGGCTATACATTTTATTACACCTCCCGCATTCCTAGACCGAGTACGATCGCCAAACCAGAGCGTTGTACCTGTGGATATTTATCAGTGTCAACTTCTAAGGACAAAGACCCTATTGGATCGATTTGGGTAGTTGGCAAGCTCAAGCGTTGGGTAAAGAATTCATCTAGCTGTTGGAGTCCACCTCCTGGCCCAGCTAATAAAATCTGCGCTACCTCCAAATTTTCACTTTGATTGAGGTAAAAATCGATGGAACGGCGCAGTTCATCTGTTAGTTCTCCCAATACTCTTAATATGGCTGCCATACCAGGATCAATTTCGGTAACACCGGTTTTTCCGCCATCTATAGGAGTTGGGGGAATAACCATTCCGTGTAACAGTTCCATATCTCGTGATGTGGGTAAGCTCATTGCCCTTGCTAAGGCAGTTTGCATTTGATAAGTCCCGATGGGGACTGTGCGCGAAAATTGCGGCACTCCGTTAACGATGATGGCAATTTCTGTACTGTCGAACTCTATATCAACTAGTACTGCTGCTTCTTGTGGCCCGAATTGCCGCAGTTGCTCGCGAATAGTCCGAATCAGGGCAAAACTGTTAATTTCTAAAACATCAATTTGCAATCCTGCCTGCTCGAAAGTGCTTATATAGGTATCCGTTATCTCCTTGCGGGTTGCAACTAAAAGTACATGTACTTTTTCAATGCCATCCTCGTCTATAAAGTAGTCAAGTTTCTGATAATCTACATCAGCTTCTTCACGAGGATAGGGTAAATACAAACCTGCTTCATGGTTTAGCACCATTTCTCGCAGTTCTTTGTCATCTAACTCCGTTGGCACTGGTATAATCCGAACGATGGAATCTCGCCCTGGTACACCAGTAGCAACACGAGAAGTTTTGATTTTGCTCTCAGCTAGCGCCTGCTGGATTAATTGCGCCATTGCTGCGGGGTCGGTTATTTGACCATCGGTAACTACACCTTCTGGAACTGCTACAGATGTAAAGGTTTCTAGTTTTAAGCCTTGACCCTGCTTGCGTAACTGAACTACATTTACCCGTTCGGGAGCAAGTTCAATGCCGACCCCTTTCTTCGATTTGCCAAACAGACTTTTGAAGGTTTTTACCACAGTTGTGCCCGCTGGACTGCTAAATTGAAAATTTAAATGATACTAAAAACGGACTTGGTGCTAAGTAATTTATTTAGCCTATAATCTCGACAATTCTGATCTAAGCTTTTGACACTGAGCAAGCGTAAAAATACTGGGAAAATGATTCAATTGCGAAAATTTAAACAACTTGTTGCTTTTACACTACTTGGCTTATTAACCAGTTGGATGGTAAGTTGCAGCACAGGTAATGTTAGTACAAATACAAAACAAGCTACTTCAGGAGTGTCAACTGTTGAGTTTTGGACTATGCAACTCCAACCTCAATTTACCGACTACTTCAAAAGCCTAATTACGAATTTTGAATCGCAAAATCCAGGTATAAAGATTAACTGGGTCGATGTACCTTGGGCGGCGATGGAGAACAAAATATTAACAGCTGTCTCAGCAAAAACGCCACCTGATGTAGTTAACCTCAATCCAGGTTTTGCTTCCCAACTTGCTGGACGAAATGCCTGGTTAGATTTAGATGCGAAAGTTCCAAACGATGTACGTTCCTCCTATCTACCGAATATATGGAAAGCAAGTACCCTTAATGGCAAGAGTTTTGGGATTCCCTGGTATCTCACCACACGGTTAACCATTTATAACACTGATTTATTAAAACAGGCAGGTATCAATAAAGTCCCTACAACCTACGCAGAATTGGCACAAGCAGCCCAACAAATTAAAGATAAGACAGGGAAATATGCCTTTTTTGTGACTTTCGTACCGCAAGATTCCGGTGAAGTGCTGGAATCTTTCGTGCAAATGGGAGTCACCCTAATAGATGCTGAGGGGAAAGCGGCGTTTAATTCAGCACAAGGTAAGGCAGCGTTTCAGTATTGGGTAGACTTGTATAAAAAAGGGTTGCTTCCCAAAGAGGCTTTAACCCAAGGACATCGCCACGCGATCGATTTATACCAATCTGGAGAGACTGTGTTTTTAGCTTCTGGCCCAGAGTTCCTGAAAACGATCGCAAATAATGCCCCGAAAATTGCTCAAGCTTCGGGAATAGCACCTCAACTGACTGGGGACACAGGTAAGAAAAATGTCGCAGTGATGAACATAGTTATTCCCCGCGATAGCAAACAACCAGACGGCGCTGTGAAGTTTGCTTTATTTGTCACCAATGACGAAAATCAGTTAGCTTTTGCTAAGGCTGCAAATGTCTTACCTTCTACAGTCAAGGCATTATCTGATAGTTACTTTAAAGATGTTCCAGCTAATGCTTCAACAGTTGAAAAAGCACGAGTTATTACTGCTGAACAATTGCAAAAAGCAGAAATATTAACTCCTACTTTGAAAGATTCCAAGAAACTGCAAAAAGCAGTTTATGAGAACTTACAAGCAGCAATGTTAGACCAAAAGACTGTAGATAAAGCTGTAGAAGATGCGGCGCAAGAGTGGAACAATAGATAAATTCGTAATTCGTAATTCGTAATTCGTAATTATGATTTACGAATTATATTGGTGGGTGATAAAAAATCGCCGACTAAATAAAGGGAACCACATAAAACGATTAAATCGTCTTTGGTGGCGGTTGAGGTTGCGGCTTCTAATGCTGTGAATAAATCTGGATGGATTTGGCGATCGCTTAATTGGGGACAAAGGCTGTAAGCTAGGCTTGATAAGTAGTCTAGATCAGCGGAAGTTCTACCGGGCCAAGGTTCTATTGGTATTGGTACTAAAAAAAGGCGATCGCCTGGCCGCAGCAGGGCGGTGAAAATATCAGCATGATCTTTATCGGCAAACATTCCCATAACCCAATTTACTGGCTCATGGTTCACTGCGTCTAAGCTATCAACATACTGGCGAAGAACTTGGGCGGCGGCGGTATTATGAGCGCCATCAAGTAATAATTTATGGCTTTTCCAGGTAGTCCATTGCATTCGCCCTGGCCATTTAGTTTTTGCCATGCCGTTAATTATGACTTCTTCAGAAATCTGCCAACCCTGTTGTTGGAGAATTTCTAAAGCAGTTAAAGCCAAAGCTGAATTAGTTAACTGAATTTGTCCCGCTAACGGTAATGGGTATTTAATTAATTTAGAATTTTGAATAGTTTGATATTCTGCCCATCCTGTAGCAATTTGATGGGCGGGTTGAGGCGTAAAAATCGGGCATTGTAATTCTAAAGCACGCGATCGCACAACTTCTTCCGCATCCGCTGGCAATCCTCCAACCACAACGGGACATCCAGGTTTGAGAATACCTGCTTTTTCTCTAGCAATGTCAGCGATGGTAGGGCCAAGTTGCTGCCAGTGTTCCCGACTGATGGAAGTGATGATTGTAACCAAGGGTTCCAAACAAACATTTGTAGCATCTAAGCGCCCTCCTAGTCCGACTTCTACCACAGCCACATCGACTTGCTGCTGGGCAAAATACAACCAAGCAACTGCCGTAATTACTTCAAACTGAGTTGCGGAATCATCACCAGCACGAATAGCAGCTTGGACTTTTTCTAAAAATTGGCTCAATTCCTCAGAAGAAATTGGCTGTTCATTCAGACAAATACGTTCCGTCCAATCGACTAAATGGGGGGAAGTGTAGCGTCCTGTACGATAACCAGCTTCAGTTAGTACGGAGGAAAGATAGGCACAGACTGAACCTTTGCCATTAGTGCCAGCAACATGAATTACCGGGACTTGGTGATGGGGATTGCCGAGATTTGCCAATAGATTAACAATGCGATTGAGTCCCAGATGGACACCAAAGCGTTGCAAGGGTTGTATTACAGAATCGATATCCAAGTCTTAAGGGGTGGGGAATAGGGAGTGGGGGGATGAGGAAGAAGCAGGGGGCAGGAGGCAGGGGAGCAGGGGAGCAGGGGAGCAAGGGGGAGAATAAAAAATCACCTCTTTCTCTTCTGCTCCAAGCTTTGTAACCCTCTGCCTCATGCCCAATGCCCCATGCCCCATGCCCAATCCCCGATTAATGAATTTAAGCTTCTCTATCCAAAAAGCCTTGAATTTGTCTTAAAGCCGCAGCGCCAATATTAAACACTGCCCAGCTAGCTGCGATCGCAACTGGTGCTAAAACGATCGCTATGCGGTAATCGATATCCATATCTAGAACCCCTCTCTTAAGTAGAAATTAAAGTTTTGTCAACTGCTCTCATTTTTATTTTTAGCTGAAGTGGGCAATTTTTCCAAATACAAATGTAAAGAATGTTTAAATTATGGGGCATTAGGCATTGGGCATGGGGCATTAATCAAAAATTTCTCCTTTGTCCCTCTATTCCCTATTCCCTATTCCCTATTCCCTATTCCCTATTCCCCAGTCCCCACTCCCCAGTCCCCAGTCCCCTAAGCCTTGCTAAAACCAATATCAGTACCCTTGCCAGCATGAACTAAAGCTAACTTTTGGTAACGTTTAGCGTGTTCAATAAGTTCTGCGGCTTCAATATCTGTTATTTGGCGTAACACTTTGCCAGGAATACCCACCACTAGGGACAGAGGCGGTACATTTTTTGTTACCACTGCGCCAGCACCAATAATACTACCAGTACCCACTCGTACCCCGTCTAAAACCACTGCGCCAATGCCAATCAAACTTCCACGCTCAATGTAAGCGGAATGTATCACAGCGCGATGCCCTACGGTCACATGATCTTCTAAAATTGTTGGAAAACCAGGATCGCCATGTAGAATTGCACCATCCTGAATATTTGTGCATTCGCCAATTTCAATCCGTTCTACATCTCCCCTAACCACTGCTCCATACCAAATGCTCACTCCTGGTGCTATATTTACCGAACCCATTACAACAGCATTGGCTGCGATGAAGGCAGCTTGAGAAAAATCGGGAGATGTCCAGTAAGAAGCGGTAGACACGATAGAATATTAATATGGTACCCAGGAACACTGGAGAAACTCCAACCTTTGAGGCTGGTTGCACAACCAGGATATCACAGCGTCAAGCCTCTACGGAGAGGAAAACACTAGTGAGAAATGCTTCTACTACTGCAACTCCGTGTCTGTGTAGCAGTGAGCAAGTAACCCAAAGTAGTGGAGCCGAAGTGTATAATCCAATCCACTAGTGCTGGTGAAGACAAAATTATGTTTGTACGCACTTCATGATGAATCCAGGCTTTCAGTACCCGATGTTTGGGCCGGAAATACAGTGTCCCCATTGTCGCCAGACTATTCCGGCACTGACTTTGACAGATACCTATTTGTGTCCGCGTCATGGCGCGTTTGAAGCTGATCCTAAAAATGGAGAGTTAATCCATTTGCAATCAGGGCGTCATTGGCGGAGGTGGAATAATGAATGGTATAGACAGCATACTCATCCTGATGGTATTCGCTTTGAAATTCACGAAGCATTAGACAAGCTGTATACCCAAGGCTATCGAGCAACAAGAGTTATTATTGCTCGACGCTATCAGGAATTAATGAGCGGCTATTTGGAACGCAGCACACCTTGGCGTTCTGGACAACCAGAAGCTACTGCTGCGCGTTTGTACGGTTTACCCGTGGAGTTTAGCCCCGATAACTCAGATGATCCCTGTTGGGAAGTGATTAATTTTGACTTGGAAAAAGAGCCTGGTGTCCCTGTACGCTACCCTTATTTCAGGTTGTTTGAGTAATGGTCATTTGTCATTAGTCATTTGTCATTCGTGAATCACAAAAGACAAATGACTAAGGACTAAGGACTAAGGACTAATATGCACCACGCCTCTATTCGGACTGCGAATATTTATCGAGCGATCGCTTTCTACGAACTTTTAGGGTTTACAATTTCGGAACGTTTTACTACCGGCTACACTCTGGCTTGCTGGATGGAAGGATTGGGCGGGAGAATTGAACTGATCCAAATTCCTGAGCCAAAACCAGCCCCAGATGCCTTTGCTGATGAGCATTATGTCGGGTATTATCATCTCTCGTTCGATTTAACTGAGATTACACCAGATTTACCTAGCTGGTTGACAAATTTACAAGAACGTGCAGTAACCGCTGCTGAGAGTCAACCTGGAGAATTAGAACCGTTGAAGGTACTTTTAGAACCGACACAACAACAAATAGGCGATCGCATTTACGAAGTAGCTTTCATCGCCGATACCGATGGTTTACCTCTGGAATTCATTCGAGTTTTAGCAAAACTCCCGTAATTTAGCTTTTTTATTACCTTTGTTGCTAATATGTTGTTTTTCTGTGTTGTTACTGAGGTAACAGATTTTTTTGCCAGATTAAATTATGGTCACTTTCCAAAATAATTATGTAACTTAAATTACAGATATATCTGCTAAATAGATGTATGGATTTTCCAGATTTTATAAATATCCTTTACCGTTATTACTTTTAAGCTTATGGCTAGTAGCGGTTTTTTTGCTGAGTGATCAACCTGCTCGTAGCCAACATACAGCCACATCTAACAAAGAAAAATACCAGTCAACCTTGATAGCAAAAAGAATAATGCCCTCAACACTGACAGAAAATGTCCGTAAGACAGTGCTGGAAAATGGTCTAACTGTCCTGACAAAAGAAGTGCATACTGCGCCAGTGGTGACGGTGCAGGTGTGGTACAAGGTTGGCTCACGGAATGAAGAACCGGGCGTGAATGGCATTGCCCACCAGTTGGAACACATGATGTTTAAAGGCACGAAAAATCGTCCGATTCAATTTGGACGTTTGTTTAGTGCTTTGGGTAGTGATTCCAATGCTTTTACCAGCTATGACCAAACTGCATATTACGGTACTGTGGAACGAAACAAGCTAAAAGCGCTCTTAGTGCTGGAAGCGGACAGAATGCAAAATTCCCAAATTGAGCCAGAACAACTGGTGAGTGAGAAACGGGTAGTAATTTCCGAGTTGCAAGGTTACGAAAATAGCCCAGAATATCGCCTCAACCGAGCCGTCATGCAAGCGGTGTTTCCCAATCATGCTTACGGGTTGCCTGTAGGTGGTACCAAAGCTGATGTCGAAAAATTTGAAGTTGAACAAGTACAAAAATATTACCGCAACTTTTACACTCCTGATAATGCCGTCTTAGTGATTGTTGGAGATTTTCAAACTGCAAACACCCTGGAAACAATTAAAGAGGTGTTTGGCAAATTACCGAGGAGGCAGGAGGCAGGGGACAGGGGGCAGGAGGCAGGAGTTATTTCTCCATCACTCAGCACTCAACACTCAGCACGGGCTAAACGCCCCGCTACCGCTAACAGCACTCCCATAATATTGCGAGAACCTGGAGCAGGAAGACTTTTACAAGTTGTGTATCCGCTACCGGATGCAAATCAACCAGATGTACCTGCGCTGGATGTGATGGATTACATCTTGACAGAGGGACGGAATTCTAGACTTTATCAGGCATTGGTGGAATCAGGTTTAGCTAGTGAAGTTACAGCATCCGTTACCAGTTTGCGAGAATCTGGCTGGTATGAGGTGTTGGTAACGGTTGGAGCTAAACAAGATTTGAAAAAAATTGACTCAGTGTTGAGTCGTGCGATCGCTAATGTAGCAGAAAAAGGTGTGACATCTGAGGAAGTAGAACGAGCCAAAACCCAGTTAACAGCAGATGTAATTTTGAGTAACCGTGATATCACCTCTCAAGCAATGCGATTGGGCACTGATGAGACAACTGTTGGCGATTATCACTACACAGACCGCTATTTAGCAGCTGTTCGTCTGGTGAAGGCAAAGGATGTTGTTGCTGTGATTAACAAATACCTAACACAAGAAGTACGGACAGTAGGCTTTTTTGAACCAACCCAAAAGTTAATAACAGAAGTTGGTGACAAACCAGACTCAGCCCAAACTACAGAAAATTTCTCTCCTGGCGCACCTGTGCTTCCTTCTGAGGTAGGGAAGTATTTACCGTCAGTGGATTTGGCTACAGATGCGTTGTTTGCCGTCAAAGATATCGCTCAAGTCTTGCCACAGGAATTTAAATTTACTAACGGACTGCGGATATTACTGTTACCAGATCATAGTACTCCCACCGTTACTCTGAGCGGGCACATTCAAGCCGGGACGGAATTCGATCCAGATGAGCAAGCTGGACTGGCTGCTTTTGTGGCAGAAAATTTACTAAGTGGCACTGATAGTAAAGATGTATTCACTATTGCCAAGATATTGGCAGAACGAGGGGCGAGTTTAGACTTTGAAGCCTACCGCGAAGGTGTGCGGATTGAGGGTGATAGTTTAGCCGAGGATTTGCCGATACTCCTGGAGATATTGGCTGATGTTGTTAAAAATAGTACCTTTCCAGCAAAAGAATTGGAATTGCATCGTCAACAAACTTTAACTGATCTGCAACAGGAATTAGATGAGCCATCAGAAGTAGCTAGAAGAATATTTGTTCAGTCAATTTATCCGAAAAAACATCCCTTACACACCTTTCCCACAGAGGAGAGTTTACAGCAGATTCAGCGCCAGGATGTGATTGATTTCAAAGCTAAACATTATCGTCCAGACACGACAGTGCTAGCGCTGGTGGGAGATTTTGATCTAGACAAAGTGCGATCGCTCATTAAAAATGAGTTTGGTAACTGGGAAGTTCGTGGCCAAGCAGCAACATTAAAATATCCCCCAGTGGCAATGCCGGAGAAAATAGTGAGTGTCAACCCGGTTTTACCAGATAAAGCCCAAGCCGTTACATATATGGGTTACACGGGTATTAACCGTTATGATCCTCGGTTTCACTCAGCCTTAGTATTGAACCAAATTTTGGGAGGCGATACCTTATCTAGTAGACTGGGTGCAGAAGTGCGCGATCGCCAAGGTTTGAGCTATGGAATTTATAGCTCCTTCCAAGCTGGGAAGAATTCAGGGACATTTTTGATAGAAATGCAAACTAGTCCTGAAGATAGCAGTAAAGCGATCGCTAGTACTCGCCAAATACTACAGCAAATCCATCAACAAGGTGTCACCGCACTGGAAGTAGAAACAGCTAAACGCACCCTCATCAGCAACTACAACGTTTCCCTGGCAAACCCTGAAGAATTAACAGATAGAATTCTGATCAATGAAGTTTATGGACTAGATAAACTAGAATTGCACTCCTTCACTGATAAAATCCAGAAAGTTACCCTTGAGCAAGTTAATCAAGCGGCTCGTGAGTTACTCCACCCAGATCAAATCGTGGTCGTTACTGCTGGGCCATCTGTATTGGCAGAAAAAAGCATTAGGTAGTACTTTGTCAAGTTATTGAGGGTTTGTAGTAAGCACTTTAGTGCTTAAAAAATAAGGACTAAAGTCCTTACTACGAACTTTCTTACCCATCAATTTAAAGTTGACACACTAGTAGAGATGGACATTAGGCATGGATAATATAAAGAATGGGTAAAGTGTTTTCCCGCCACCTATTAATAGCATTGCCTTTTGAGAACTACTGATGATAACTTACAGCCCTTTATACCAAATTATAGTTACATCTTTTAATTTCACAACTACTGCTTGGCTACAAATATTACGGCGGAGCTACGTAATATTAACGTTGTTCCTAGCACTAAATTTCATCGCTGTTACTCCAGCAATGGCAGCGAATTTGTCTAGCGATTTGCTCAAGCAACCAGCTACAGAAATTACAATTAGCTTGGGTAATTCGGCTAACGAACTCAAGTTTGAGCCAAATCATTTGGAATTCGAGGCTGGTAAACGCTATCAACTACAACTTACCAATCCCAGCCAACTGAAGCACTATTTTACTGCTAAAGATTTTGCCGATGGCATCTGGACACAAAAAGTCCAAGCAGGCAAAGTAGAAATCAAAGGAGCCATTCACGAACTAGAACTTAAGCCTGGTGCTGAGGCCGAGTGGGTATTTGTGCCTCTGAAATCTGGTACTTATGGCTTGCGTTGTTCAATACCGGGACATACGGAAGCAGGTATGACTGGAGAGATTGCCATCAAGAATTAGAAACTTTTCGACTAAGTATTTGCTAGCCGTCTAATGTTTCAATTAAAGATAATTGATCTAGATACCATAGCGTGTATACAAAAATAAGTTATAGCAGTTTTGATTCAAGTCCAACACATTAGGGGTATGTGAATGTGTTATTCTATATACGTTAGCGGCTAAACTGGAAGAATACCAATCAGAGATTAAGATAACTAAAATTATAGATATTATTTCTCAAGTAATCTAGAGAAAGCATTCATACTTCAGCGGCAGAGCCACCAGTAATTATTAATTTCCTATGAACATTTTCAGTAACTTACTTTCTCAAGCTACTCAGCCTGCACCTGCGAAAAAACAACGCCGAGGAATTGAAATTAAATCGCCACGTGAAATTGAAATCATGCGGCAATCAGCGACAATTGTTGCAACTGTTTTAAAAGAAATTTCCGAGCTAGTAAAGCCGGGAATGACTACGGCTGATTTAGATATTTATGCAGAAAAACGTATCCGCGAAATGGGTGCAACACCGAGTTTCAAAGGATATCACGGTTTCCCAGGTTCTATTTGCTCCAGCATTAACAATGAAGCTGTACATGGCATTCCCAGTCCAAAGAAAGTTATTCGTGCAGGGGATGTATTAAAAGTAGATACAGGTGCTTATTACCAAGGCTTTCATGGTGATTCTTGCATTTCAATTGCTGTCGGTGAAGTGACACAAGAAGCTGCTAAATTAATTCGCGTAGCAGAAGAAGCTTTATATAAGGGGATTGAACAAGTAAAGGCTGGTGTATACCTACTTGACTTGGCTGGAGCAATTGAAGACCATGTGAAAGCTAACGGCTTTACTATAGTCGAAGAGTTCACTGGACACGGTGTCGGTCGTAACCTGCACGAAGAACCTTCAGTATTTAACTACCGTACCCGCGAGATGCCAAATGTTAAACTCCGTGCGGGGATGACACTAGCAATTGAGCCAATTTTAAATGCGGGTTCTAGACACACGCGAACATTGTCTGACCGTTGGACAGCAGTCACTATGGATAATTCTTTGTCGGCTCAGTTTGAGCATACAGTATTAGTGACAGAGACAGGTTATGAGATTTTGACTGACCGTTCTAAGTTGTAATTGTTAGTTGCAATTATCTGTTGTTGAGAGAGGTAAAGCGTCAAAAGAGGGCGATTTGCCTCTTTATTTTTTTACACATAGTCAATATATAGTTGCTTTGCCTTCCCGCAGGGTAGGTTCGCAGAGGAATGCAAATTAGGTAAAATTATGCTCGACTATAATTTTTATCACGGATAAGGTAGGTAAAACTCATATTTGCTCAAAAATGGTAAGTTTTCTGGAATCTCTACCTCAAATTTCTTTTACTGTATTTTATCTGTGGCTTTCTACTCTTGATTTGTTACCAATAGCAAGCGCTGCAACCCCCAAAAATGATAACAAACAAGTGACTTGTCAAGCCAAGAAATTAGGATATGAAGAAGCACTTTTTTTATACCTAAGAAAACCGCAAGGAGAATTTGAAGATGGAGGTGCAATTAATATATATGAAGACGCAAAGTTACAAGTACTAGCTAAAGGTTTTGAAAACTGGATTTACGTTAGTGTTATCGATGCAGATAATCCTAAAGAAAAAGGCTTAGAAGGTTGGATGCGTAGTAGCAACCTAAAATGTACTAGCAATTTAGCTCAAGTTAAGCCTGCACTCTGCGAAGTAACTGGGTTACAATCGGGGCAATTAGCTTTACGTACCACACCTGGCGGAAAGTCAACAGCAGGTTTAGAGAATGGGAACAATATCACATTACTCAAGCCTGATATTGTATCACTTCAAGGTCGCCCAACACCTTGGGTTAACGTGCGTGTTACTAATAGCTCAAATAATAGAATAGTAGGAAGGGAGGGGTGGATTAATTCTCAATATATAGATTGCTATAGCAACCAAAGCAATGATGCAATAAATTATCCATAAAATATTTGAGGATATACCTCATTTTATCGATAACCGCTATGTAGCAATTTGTGCAGGAGTTACGAGCAAAAAGAACCCTGACTTCTTAAAAGAAGTCGGGGTTTTGAGCCTCTCAATGTTTGCAAAACAGATTAATTCCTATATTTGACTAGTACCTGCATAATTATTTTTATAAATAGGAAGTAACTCTTTAGCTTGTATATAGACAAAGGTACTCTTTGGAATAGCTTCTAATAAATGAATTGCTTGTTGCCATTTACCTTGTACTTGCTGCCGAACTAGTAGCGAATGAGGTGGATTGTGAAGAATCAAATTAGCTTCTATTGCTAGTTTTTTTGCTAATTCTAACTTTGCTACAGCGTTCTTTTCAATTAATACTCTTTTACTGATAGATTTGTAGTTAATTTGATAATAAGCCAATTTCTTCTTAGCTTGGTCATAAATTGATGTTTCATCAGGAATACTATCTAATAAGATTATTGCCTGATGCCATTTAGTTTCTGCTTCTTGCCAAACTTTTAAAGGATGCGGTGGATTTTGAACTAAAGAAGCAGCTGCCATTCCGAGTTTTTGAGCAGATTTAAACTTAGCACTTGCACTTCCTTGTTGAGTTAAACTTAGAATAATCTTTTGTAATTGTGGACTTTGCTCTTTAATTTTCCAACCACCAAAACCCAAGATTAATAAACTTGAGGCTATAATCAAAGCCGAACGGACTATTTTTGGTGTCCAAAACTTTGGTACTATTTCTACTTTCTGACTAATGATTGCTTCTTTATTACTTTCCTGTTCAATCTTTTTCAGGGCTTCTTCTGCCTGTTCACTTAAAACGTTACTCTGAATAATTAAAGCAGCAATCTGTTCTTGGAAAAAATCACAATCATTGAGAATATCTGTTAATTCTTGAAATTTCCCCTCACTCGATATAATTAATTCGTGGTCATCATCTAACCACTCCAAAGCGAAGCCAGATTTACCATAAAAAGCAGACACTCCTAATAAAATATTTAATAAGCTACGACTGCTTTTAATAGTATGAAAAATATAATTTAATTGTTGCTGTAACTGTAATAATTCTTTTTTTGTGTTGCTAATATTTTGAATTTGACGTTGTATAATATTAGGTTTTCCAAAGTCTGAATTAATCTTTAAGCTGTCATCAAGTGCTTTAAATTCAGTAGCTATGCTTGGATGACTAATATCAGAATTTAGTTGATTGACTAGTTGCATATCACTAAGAATATCAGCGGCTATTGCTTGCAAAAAATAACCCCATTCAATCCAACTATCAATTTTGGATTGTAAATCAGCTAATGAAATTTTAGTTTCTGAGTTCCCGAATTTTTCAGCTATGGCTGGATCTACTAATCCTAGGTTAGGGATAAACAAAGTAGCGACTGTACTGATTCGAGGAAGTGTAGCGATCGCAGAATTTTTGCTGTGATCAAATCTCAATTCCTGAGCAATTAATTTTTTAAGATTCCGTAGTTGTTCCTGAGCATTATTGATCAGGATAATTTGTTCCATGATTTCGTTAGAATCGCCAATAGTCAGTTTTAGACTCTGAATCAGTGTTGGCAATTCACTAACAAGTATTTCTAGGTTAGCCATAAATACCCCTTAGGGATTTGTCGAAAGTTTATGCGAAACAATTAAAATGGCTTGAGTAAGAACATAACCACATCTGTTG
The DNA here is from genome assembly GCF_054786515.1 of Nostoc sp. UIC 10890. Taxonomy (NCBI): domain Bacteria; kingdom Bacillati; phylum Cyanobacteriota; class Cyanophyceae; order Nostocales; family Nostocaceae; genus Nostoc; species Nostoc sp. UIC 10890. The sequence continues at coordinate 5,418,559 of NZ_JBSGKF010000001.1, read as the reverse complement.
CATCTGAGCATCCTAAATTAGTCACAAATCTCAGGAGCTATAAAATGTATAGTTCCCGGAAATCCTGCTAAAGTAACAATTTCAGTTTCAAAATCCCAGGAAAGATAAAATTATCCATTCACTAACCTATGAATGAAGTTGATTTAGCATTTACCCCAGCCCTAGAGTTGGCACAATTAATTCGTCGCCGGGAAGTATCACCGCTAGAGTTGGTGGAAATATATTTAGAACGGATTGGGCAGTTGAATCCCCAATTAGGAAGTTATTTTACGGTGACGGCAGAATTAGCGATCGCAGATGCTAAAGCTAAAACAGAATTATTGACAACTACCTCAGAATTACCACCATTTTTTGGTGTGCCGATTTCCATTAAAGACCTCAACGCTGTAGCGGGTGTTACTTGTACTTATGGAAATCCGGCATTACTGAACAATATCCCTAATTATGATGATGGAGTCGTAACAAGGATTAAGCAAGCTGGATTTACTATTCTCGGTAAAACAGCTACTTCCGAATTAGGTTCATTACCTTACAGCGAACCTACAGGTTTTCCCCCAGCTAGAAATCCGTGGAATTTAGAATATACCCCTGGCGGTTCCAGTGGTGGCGCAGCCGCCGCAGTAGCAGCAGGATTGTGTGCGATCGCTCAAGGTTCTGATGGTGGTGGTTCGATTCGGGGGCCTGCGGCTTGTTGTGGTTTGGTGGGACTCAAACCATCCAGAGGCAGGGTGAGTAAAGCACCCGTAGGCGAACGCCTCGCTGGAATTGCCGTCAATGGCCCGATCGCCCGCACCGTCGCTGATGCTGCTGCCCTTTTGGATGCTATATCTGGCTATGTCACAGGCGATCCTTACTGGTTGCCCGATCCTGAACCATCATTTCTCGCCGCCACTCACACAAAACTCGGTGCTTTGCGAATTGCCTTTGACACTACTATTTCTCCTTTGGGAGAAGCTGATGCCAACTGTCAGCAAGGTGTCCGCCAAACAGTTGAGTTATTAGAACAACTCGGCCACCAAGTTGAACAAAAATCCCCGGATTTCAGTGCTTTAGTTGAACCATTTCAAATCGTCTGGCAAGCTGGGGTAGCTGCATCGGGACTTCCTGTTGAAGCCTTGCAGCCATTAAATCGCTGGCTATTTGCACGCACTGGTTCTGTTGCCCAATACCTGCAAGCAGTTTCCCAAATGCAGGTAGTAGCACGGCAAATCGTGGCGTTTTTTGATACCGTGGATGTGCTGGTATTGCCAGTTTATCTACATTCACCCATCCGCGTTGGGGAATGGGCTTCTTTGAGTGCAGAAGAGACATTCCAAAATATTATTGAGTGGGTTGCCCCTTGTCCACCCGCGAATGCAACTGGACAACCTGCGATCGCAATTCCTGTAGGCTTTGATAGTAAAGGTTTGCCCATCAGTGTGCAGCTAATTGGTAAACCTGCCGCAGAAGCCACACTCATCAGCCTAGCAGCACAATTAGAAGCGGCTAACCCTTGGATTAATCATCGTCCAGCCTTGGCAATATCAGGCTAATCATGCAGGCATCCCTGGAACAACTCTCACAAATTATTGTGTTTGCAGGTTTAGAAACAGCAGAGAAGATAAGTTTGCAACCTTACACTCAGGTGCAACACCATCGCAAAGGAGAGATTATTCTGCATGAAGGTGATGTCTTACCACCTAAACTTTATGCTGTTGTCAGTGGATCAATTCAAGTTACCAAAACAGCAACAACGGGGAAAGAAACGATTCTCCGCGCTTTAACTGCTGGAGAAATTTTTGCGGCTCCTGCTTTGTTAGGAAATAGAATTTCTCCGGCAACTGTAACTGCTGAATCTGATTGTGAAATTCTCACTGTAGAGCGAGATGCTTTATTAAAAGCTATTGGGGAAAATCCTGAAATTGCATTACGAATGCTGATGGTTTTTAACAGTCGGATTCAGCAATTACATGAAACAGTCCACGGATTAGTTTCTGAAAGAGCTATTGTTCGCCTTGCCAGATTAATTCAATATTTTGCTGCCGAATCTGGAACTGAATCTACCTCACAAGGCGAGTGCTTAAAAGTCAAATTATCTTATTATCGTATGGCTCGAAGTAGTGGCATTACTTACGAAGAATGCGTGCGGTTAATTAAAAGTCTCAAGTCAATAGTTGCTTATCGTCGGGGTGGAACGATTACCATACTTGATGCTGATAAATTAGATGCGATCGCTTCTGGAGATATAGATTAGAGTATTCGCTATTACATAGAGAAAACCTGCCTCAGCAGGTTTCACAAGTTTAATTTTCCGTAAAGAGTTATCAGACTGCTACAGCTTCTCTATCTCGTTCGCGTGCAGCGACAACTAGAACTAGACATAAAGCTGCGATCGCTTTTTGCCATTCTTGCCGAACTTGCGCGTCTTCGACACCTTCAAACATCCCTACCAAGCGGGGAATAGAAGCTTCTAAAGCCGGACAAGGTACTGGACGGTGCAACTCAACTAAATGAGTTAAACTTTCTTGATTATGGACGAAACCAATTACCCATGTTGTGGTGTGATCAGGACTATCAGGAACCCGCTTGACTCCCAACTCATTTTTTAGCCAGTTGTAAAAAGGTGGTAATTCTTTAGCTAAAACTCCTCCTGCTGTGGGTAAAGTTTCCTTAAGCAAATTGGTATCTAAGCTATTTAGTTCTTGTTGTAATTCAGGTGAATTGAGAACTTCAGTTAGAGGTCGCGATAGTATTTCTTCCAACTGAGTTTCAGAGAAGTTTAAATTTTGAGCAAAAGTTAAAAGTAGCGATCGCATATTTCCAGACTCCATAAATAACTAATTATTCTCTGCGACTTTCTCAGAAAGCGTAAGTAGAAATGTCAGGTTTTCTTCAGCTTTTAAGGCATGAGATGCGTTAGCAGGCATAAAGATAAAAACACCAGGTTTAAGTGCAATATCTTCTCCAGATAAAGTGAGTAAACCTCTGCCTTCGATGACGTTAATGGTGGCATTCCTAGAGGTATGCTCTGAAATATCAGTATTAGCTGCTAGGCAAAATAGAGTGTATTGACAAGCGTTATCTTTCAGCAGTACTTTGCTGAGAACTCCCGCACTCGGATATTCAATTTTCTCTTGGAGTTGAACAATAAAGGATGGGCTAATTGTGATTGAGTTTGTCATAGTATTTTGGGATGATGAACTGTAAACAAATGCTGATAACTATAGGACTTACACAAGTGTCACAAAAAAATCGGATTTGTAGTTTGTAGTAAGGGCTTTAACCCTTATTTTGTTCGCGTAGCGTCTCGTTGGCGAAGCCTCTCGTAGAGAAGAGAGGACTCTGCAAGACGCTGCGCGAACACTACGAACTGAAAATAATATGCCAGATGTCTAAGTCCTGAACTATTCAAAGAATATTGGTATTTATCAGGCGATATATTTGGGAACAAATTCTATTATTGGACAACAGCACACAAAATGATGTAGCCTAATTCGTGATGGTATTTATTGAAAATATGGTACATCTCTAAAACCCGGTTGCGGATATCTCTCTGCGTTAATATATTCCACAGAATCCGAGTCGTATTAAAGATGCCTTCATCTTGAAATATCCGCCCTAAATTCAATAAATTCATTGAGTCAGTTTGGCATTTTTGTACTTGCAATCCTGCTGTTGCAAAAGCCGTCATCCAGTTTGATTCTGACAGTGGTGTAGAATTAACTCGAATTACTCGTGCTAAGTCATCATGAATTTGTTCTTCTTTGTCACTAGCTAATAGTTCATGGGAGAGAAATTTACCTCCCGGTTTAAGTCGATTGTGAATTTCAGCTAAAATCTTGGCTTTTCCCAATGGTGATTGCATTGTGAGAATCGCTTCTGCCAATACATAATCAAACTTTCCTGTGATTGTGTTTAGGTTGAAAATATTACCTTCAATGATTTCAACTTGATTTTCTAACCCAGCAGCGCAGATATTAGCACGCGCACAAGCTACACTATCAGGATTTTTTTCAACGCCTACTACTTTGACATGGTAGCTTTTTGCTAAAGCGATCGCACTATAACCAAAGCTAGAACCTAGCTCTAAAACTCTCTCTCCAGGCTGAAAGTTTGCCCACTCAAATAATTTATCTGTAGCTATTCGTCCACCAGGACGCAGATATTTTTTACCTGCTGCTGCTAAAACTTCGTGTCCGGTAGCTGTTTGGAAATTGAGGATAGTGTTGGTCATCTCTGCGACCCTCTGAACTTGTCTTATCCTCAATTTCTCAGGAATTTACGATATTGTCTCTGAGGTAGCTCATAGAAGCAGTATTACTTTGCTTTCCACTCATGGTCAAGGATAGCGTAAAGAAAATTGTCGTACCATCTATCTTTGATTAACTCTTTTTCCCGCAGATGACCTTCACGACGCATACCAATTTTTTCTAATACCCTTACAGAAGCAACATTCTCTGCAACACACCAAGACCAGATACGATGCATTACCAGTTCTTCAAAGCCGAACTTTAAAATTGCTTGTGCTGCTTCTGTTGCATAACCTTTTCCCCAATACTGAGTGTTTAGTTCATAGCCAATGTTTGCTTCCCGCATTTCCGGGTCATTTACACGAATACCACAATTGCCAATAAGCTGATTTTCTGCTTTGAGGATAATAGCTAACTGAAACTTTGTCCGTGGTTGCTCTTTTTGCTGATTAATAAACATCTGAATAAACTCGCAAACATCCTTTTGTGTGCGGTGTGTCCAGTAGTTGTAACGCAAATACAAAGGATCAGATTGATAAACCAAAACCGCCTGCCAATCTGTCTCTACAAAGTCACGCATTAGCAAGCGGTGTGTTTCTAAAATCATGTCTTTTCTTTATGCGCTGATTACAGGCAATCTATAAATTTTAACTTTTACATTTTGCGCCTTGAGGAGTAGCATCAGGATAATAGGTGATGATTGCTTTGTCTTTCCTAACAAAAACTGTAGGAAAGGATTTACCTGTTTCTCGATCACGTACATTATAAATACATGCTCCCTCATTATTGCCTTGGAGCTTAAATATTTTGGTGGCATCTAAAAGCATTTCTTCGGCATTACTGAGATAGCCATAGCCTTTAATGACATCTCTTACTGTCCGATTTTCCTGCTTAATTACTACACCCATTGTATAAATTACATTCGGAACAACTTCCTCTCGTCCCTGATTATTTGGCAACCGTCCGCCTATGCCTTCATTTTGTAACTGTAAATATCTGCCGTGAAAATGTAAGCCACCAATATCATTGGCGTTATATATTTCACCACAAAATATATGCTCAAACCCCCGACGTTGGAACCAAATATTGGTTAAATCTTCGATAAATTGTGCTTGATTATTACGTCCTGGACGTAGTTCACTGCCACTAACTTGCTGAAGTTTTTGCAGCACATCTGGATAATAAGATAACAATTGTTTAAAATTATTAGGACTAACTTTTGTACCAATGGGGCCGCAGAGTTTTAGTACAGCCTTGTCAAAAGGGTTTAGGAGTGGTGGAGTTGGTGTGATATCTACCTGTTGTCCTGGGGGAAAACGAACAGGAACAGGGTTATCTACATTATCAAAAAACGGCAGAAGTTGCTTATTTGACTGTGGCTGCGCGTTCACTGAATTTTGCCAGCCAAAAGGGGAAACCAGTAGCAAAATAGCAAACATCTTTACCATCTGCTTTAACCTATTGGTTACAGAATTTAGCAGCATAAATTTTAGATTAATTAGATGAAAATACTACATCAAATTAAACTTGATGTATGTCGTACTTTCTTAAAAACCCGGTTTTTTTTAATAAACCGGGTTGATGAAGTTCTTTAAAATTATGTTGACTTGAAATTTGGAATTGTTTATCTAGCTAAAGATGGCGCGTAAATCTTTGGCAACTTTCACTCAATCTACGTTATTTAGTGGAATGATTAAGTTGCCCGATCAATTCTTTGCACTTCTTCATCAGATAGTTTCACATTGATAGCTTGTGCTGAGTCTTCAATGCTGGAAACCTTGCTAGCACCAGGAATCGGCAAAATAGCAGGTGACTTGGAACGCAACCATGCCAAGACGATATTATACACTGATACGCCTTTTTCTTTAGCTAATTTAGCGATCGCAGGAATATCTTGCAAATCCTGATGGCGACGCCTACCACCAAAGGGACTCCAAGGCAAAAATGTTAATCCTTGCTGTTCACAATACTTCAACACGCCGTCATTTTCTGGCTGTCGTTGCCAAGGGCTGTATTGATTCTGCACCGAGACAATATCCACCAGATCCCGCGCCTGCTTAATTTGTTCAACGGAAAAGTTAGAAACTCCCACAAACCGAATCAAACCTCCCTCCACTGCTTCTTTCACTGGCGCAAGGGATTCTTCAATGGTGTAATTAGGATCGGGCGCATGGTATTGCCAAACATCAATGGGTTTAGCACCACCCAACGCCTCAAAACTGACTTGAATTGTTTGGCGCAAATGTTCTGGATTACCGTTGGTTGTCCAGTTGCCATCGGGACGCATCAACCCGCCCTTGGTTGCCACAATTACTTGACTAACATCGCCTTTATAACTCGTAAGTGCCTTGTGAATTAGCCGCTCGTTGTGATGCTTCTCTGACTCATCTTTGCAGTAAGAATCGGCAGTATCAATAAATGTAATACCCAAATCCAACGCCCGATGAATAACTTCGATTGATTGCGATTCGGGAGGGCGATTAGAAATTGACATGGGCATACCACCCAAACCAATCGCACTCACAAAGATACCAGTTTTTCCTAGCTGTTTGGTTTCCATGCTTCTAGCTATAGTTTTCTGCCCCAATTATCTATCAGTTAGGCAAAGCTTTTGTAGCTATTCATCATAAATCCTCCCTGGTACTTAGACTTGAGGATATATAAATGGTCTACGAGGGGAATACTCTACTCAGGGGTTCAGTATTCTATACACATACACCGATGAAAGTTGTCGAGGAAACCCGTACTAGATTGCAGCTAAAGCATCGACCACTCAGAGATTGGTTCACCGGATGGTGCATTTTTACTGTCTGTTTCGGCTTTTTGATTTACTGCTTATTTTTTGAGTCCGCTTCAGTTAAAATAACTTGCGATCGCCTCTCCCCAAACCAAATGAATTGTGAATTAAGACGGTTTAATTTGTTGGGAAGTCTGGAGAAACTCAAAATGTTTGATCTCCAGGAAGCATACATTCTTACAAAGACTGGTAGCAAGGGGGGGAAAACCTATCAAGTTATGATTGTGACTCCTTTTAGAAACTTTCCTCTTTTATCCCATGTTAAGTATGAAGAGAATCAGGAAATTATCTTTAAAATTAACAATTTTATCAACTCTGGTCAAACCTCCCTATTGGTACAGCAAAATCAGCGCCAATATCTACTTTTATTAATTTTATTTATATTGATTATGATGGCGATCGCTGCTTATTTTGCCACATCACCTGTAACTACCTGTACCTTTTATAAAAGTATTGATAAGGTATTTATCGAACGAAAAAGTCCTCGTATTAACCAAATTATTGAACATCCACTAGAGAATATTATGAGTTTTAATATCCAAGAAAAACAATTTAAATACTCGAAGCTTTATCGGGCTGTAATTGTGGTGAAATACTTTAAGGAAATCCCAATCAATCCACAATATACTGATGAAAGGAGTATCCGATATGCAGTTTCTCGGATACATTCATTCCTAAAAATTTAACAAAAATTACCCGCAGGATAGTCTGCTAAACTAAATTTTTCAGCATTAAGTCCGCGCAGCTTATAGCCCAATACTGTTTGGATAAGTACTCTTCACTTTCCTTGTGGTCTGGGAAAAGGTTAAAGGGTAAGGGGTCAAGAATTTATTTAAAACCTTTCCCCTTTAACCTTTCCCCTTTACCCCTTTAACCTTTAACCTTTAACCGAACCGTATTTGGTTATAGCCGCAACTCCAATATCCTGAAGTCGTAACACAACCTAGTCAACTACAAATACCTACTTTGTCAGTTTGTCTAATTAAGCTAAGTTTGGTAAATAAAATAAGTAGCCTACATGATCGGCTGTTATTCCACACTTGACATAAAGCATTGTGAGTGCAAAACGTCTGCCAGAAACCATTGCCCATGTCAGAATTACTCGCCAATCCTGGCAACACGGCTTCCTTGAGGGCGAAGTAAGTGCGGGTGAGTTTGAGTGGCATTTCCAATGGCATTTTCGCCGGGGAGAACTTGCCGTCAAGCCTTCCCAAGGCCGCGCCTTAATTAAAGAACCCCTCGGTCGATTTTTGGAGCAACAAGATTACCAGCTAGAGCCTGGAGGAGACTATGCTTTTACTATTCGGGCGGAACTCTAGGAGTTATGAGTTATGAGTTATGAGTTATGAGTTATGAGTTATGAGTTATGAAGAAATTAATTTCTTACTCCTCACTCATAACTCATAGCAGCTGATTCTGTGAGGCGATTTAAGTATCTTTCGATTAAGAGAATGGCAACAATGTCATCTATCGGTCTTGGTGGCTGTCGCAGACCTTGTGGCAATAGCTTTATCAGCCCTTTGGGTGGGAACATTTGCCAATAGCGATCGCGTGCTTCTAAGGTTGTATAGCGCTCATCCACTAAAATAATACTCAGCGGTTCTGTCAATTCTTGGTATAGTTGCTGTCTCCACTGCTTGGCTGTAGTTTGATCGCCCATCACCATCAAAGAGATAGGAAACCTTTGACGCAGTGTCTCAATGGTAGCGATCGCCTCTTTGGCTAGCACAACCTGATGATAATACAGTTGCCGATCCAGTCCCATCACCGCTAAACCACACTTATCTCGACCTGGATCAAACCCCAAGATGACTGGTTGCGTTGGTGAAAATTCACGGAAAGCCATAAAAAATTAAAAATTAGAAATTAATAAATGCAATCACAGCAAATATTTTGGCTGCTGTTCAATATGTTTAAATTTTGCAATAACTGCCTCCTGCCTCCTGAATAATAACAGTGTGCAAATAATTTTTTAAGTACTAAAAATAATTTTTCCGTTGACTGTTGCCACTAATTTTACTCTCAATGGCCCAGCTGTATAAGTGTCCTCTGCTGCGATCGCTTTGATCTCCAAGGGTTGATTATACTGTCTTAATTGGTTGACAAAGCGCAAAAAAGTCCCGTCTACTTGGACATTTTCGACAATTCCGGCGTTACGGGCACGAAATTGAGAAGCAGAAATTAGTATTTCCAACCGCTGCTGTAACTGATAGGATGTCATGCTTTTGGAATCAGTATTAGTTGTGGCCAGCACCGCGCCTCCCGAAAAAACCAATTGATTCCGGGCTGTATCGGCAAAAAATTCTATCTGCTTTTCTCCCCTGACGTAATTACCAGCGGAAAAAATTCGCACCACGTATTCTTGACCATCCTCAATCTGCTTGCTCAATTTCTCAACCCTCTCCTGGGTGAAGCGTATTAGCTCTGCATTTGCAGGATTTGCACCAGGCTCACTCAATTCCAGGTTGGCGTTGCGATTGGCTTCTTGTAAGAGTTGTACAACTGCCTGACGAGCAGCACCAGGTTGGGTAACACGAACTACAGCCGCGGACAAAACTTGACCGCGAACTAAGGCAAGCTTACCCAGACGTAAATCGCGGTAGGACTGATAATATTTTTCCAGCCTTGCAACTTCCTGTTCTAATTGCTCCTGTTGTCCTTCCAATTCTTTAAGACGAGATTCCCGTTTGGCAATCACTTGTTCTCGCGCTGCAACTTCGAGATTACGCTTTTGAATCAGTTTATCCAATTGAGCAATTTTTTGATCGCGTTGTTCTATAACTTCTTGGCGGTTAGCAAGTTCGCGATCGCGTTTTTCAATCGCTGCTTTGGCTTCGTCAATGGCTTTCTTCGCTTCAGCATACAGTCGTTGACGTTCTGTCTTCAGTAGTTCAACTGCTGCCTGTAACTCCTTTCTCTGGTTGTAAACGCTTTGCAATTCAGTTATGGCTTTTTGGTACTGAGTTACAACTTGTTCTAGCTGACCTTGAGTGCGTTGGAGTTGAGTTTGAGTTTGGGCTTGTTGACTAATGGTGCGGTTTAACTGAGCTTGTGTTTGGCGTTGTTTGGCATTCGCCGCCTGCAAAGATTGGTTGATTGCCTGCAAGTCTTGTTGTGCCTTTGCTTGGGCAATTTTGGCTTGGCTTAACTCACTCTCTATCTGACTTTTTTGAGTTTCTGCGGTTTTTAGCTGTTCTCGTTTTTGTCTGAGGTCTGTTTGAATATCTTCTAATTCAAAGACTCCCTTTCGCAAGCCTTCGTCGGCAGCGAATAAAATCCCCAAAGTTGATGCTGAAATCAAGCCACCCGTAAAAATAGTGACCAGTACAGCAGTATTTTTTGGACGAAGCTTAAAAAGTGAGAGGCGGGCTTTGCCAACTCGTGTGCCGATGCGATCGCCCACGGTTGCAATTACGCCTCCCAGGATTAAAATTGCTGCGATTAGGATGTATCCGGTGGTCATCTTTAGCTACCGAAATCCTTCCAGATACAGCCTACTACTTTTAAGCATTGTCTGGAAAGAAGTGGAAATTGGCAATAGCTGAAATTACTCAATTTTTAGATTTACCTCTAGCTATTAGTGTCATTTTTCAAAATAGAACACGCGCCGATTCCCCTTTTTCCAATTGTTTTTATGTGAATTGCCTACTTAAGGTAACAGGTTTATGCACAGTAATCTTCTTTTTGTGGATAGAAATCATCTTTTTCTCACGCAAATCTCCCAGTAGCCTAGTAACGGTAACACGAGTTGAACCAATTGCTTCTGCGATCGCTTGATGAGATAACTTCAAATCAATAGTGATCCCATCTGCACAAGGAACGCCAAAATCCCGACAAAGAATTAACAAAAAACTTACCAACCTAGAACCCATATCTCGGTGAGCAAGAGTTTCAATCATCATCTCCGTCTGTAAAATTCGCGAAGACAGACCTCGCAGCATTAACATTGATAATTCTGGATTTTCCTTGAGTGCTTGCTCTACCTGTTCAATTGGTGCTGACAGTAATTCCACAGGAGTAAATGCAACCGCATGGTAAAATCGATCCGATTTATTTCCTGTCAGCAATGACAATACACCAAAAACACTATTTTCCCGCAGCAATGCTACCGTTATTTCCTCTCCTGCCTCGTACACCCTGGAAAGTTTAACAGCACCTTTCAAAAGAAAATAAACTCGTTCGGCAGGATCGCCAGGAAAAAAGATCGTTTTATTGCGTTCAAACGTTTCCACAACTGGCGGAAACGCCCCGGTCGCCATCTGACGAAATACATTTGCTAGGGCTTTATCTTGTGTCACGATCATCTCCCTTCCCCTACCCAATGCCGGAAAAACAAAAACTGATTACCTAAGAATACACCCGAAAAATGAATAAAGCACCGTCAACCTTTCTGTACTTTCCTATACTCAAACTAATCTCTTCATAACTCTTTGTTTATAATGATACATAATTGTTGATCCTTTCAGCTACTAATTGTTGATAAGTAGTTCCAATAGCTGTATTTAAAAGCTTTTTTGAAGAACAAATAAAGATATCTTGAGAATATCTTTATAAAAAATCAAGATTTTTCTCACAGAAAACACCCTTAGCAATATTCATTTTTGCAAATCCTGTATAAAACAAAGACAAACTAGTGTCAGATTCTAGTATGCTCCTAATGATCGATCGCATTAACAATTTCTATGCTAAATCTGACTGGAAAAAATGCCCTTGTTACAGGTATTGCCAATAACCGCTCGATCGCCTGGGGCATCGCCCAACAACTGCACAAAGCTGGAGCAAACCTGGGCATTACCTACCTACCGGATGAACGCGGCAAGATGGAGAAAAAAGTTGCGGAGTTGGTAGAACCTCTCAACCCCAGCTTATTTCTTCCCTGTAACGTCCAAGATGAAGACCAAATTAAATCTACCTTTGAGACAATCCGCGAACAATGGGGAAAGCTAGATATCCTCATTCATTGCCTGGCCTTTGCCAGCAAAGAGGATTTAACTGGAGATTTTAGCCAAACCTCTCGTTCTGGCTTCAACACCGCCTTAGAAATTAGTACCTACTCGCTGGTGCAGTTAAGTGGTGCAGCCAAACCTCTGATGACAGAGGGAGGTAGCATCGTCACCCTGACATATTTAGGCGGTGTTAGGGCAATCCCCAACTATAACGTTATGGGAGTTGCTAAGGCGGGGTTAGAAATGAGTGTGCGTTACCTGGCTAGTGAACTAGGACCGCAAAATATCCGCGTGAATGCCATCTCCGCAGGCCCCATCCGCACTTTGGCATCTTCAGCAGTGGGTGGAATTTTAGATATGATTCATCATGTAGAAGAAGTAGCTCCTCTACGACGCACTGTCACTCAGCTAGAAGTGGGCAATACGGCCGCTTTCTTATGTAGTGATTTGTCCAGCGGGATTACCGGACAAATTCTGTATGTAGATGCAGGATATGAAATTATGGGAATGTAAGATAATTTGGGCATGGGGCATTGGGGATTGGGCATTGGGAATTGAGTATTAGTAAAATTCTTGTCCATTTTTCATTCCCCATGCCCCATGCCCTATTCTCCATGCCCTATTTCCCATGCAAATCAGCAAAATTAATTCAAACTACGATCGCCTAACTGAAACTTCTCGGATTGCCACTGTTCACCGCACCACTGGTGAAACTAGTGTGCAAGTTACTATCAACCTGGATGGTAAAGGAACTTGCACAGCAGCAACAGGCATTCCGTTTTTAGATCACATGTTGCATCAAATTGCCTCCCACGGGCTGATTGATATAGATGTCCAAGCCAAGGGAGACTGGGAAATTGATGACCATCACACCAACGAAGATGTAGGCATTACTTTAGGACAAGCTTTTAACCAAGCACTAGGCGATAGAAAAGGTATTGTCCGCTTTGGTAATTTTCTTGCACCACTGGATGAAGCCTTAGTTCAGGTAGCACTAGACTTTTCTGGACGCCCTCACCTCAGCTACGGCTTGCAAATTCCTACCCAGCGCGTAGGAACCTATGACACCCAACTGGTACGAGAATTTTTTGTGGCTTTGGTGAACCATAGCCAAATGACATTACACATTCGGCAATTGGATGGCATTAATTCCCATCACATCATTGAAGCAACATTTAAGGCGTTTGCAAGAGCAACACGGCTGGCGGTGGAAATTGACCCCCGACGTGCTGGCATAATTCCCAGTTCTAAGGGAGTTCTATGAAAGGAGTCAAATTGGATATTGGATATTGGGCATCGAAAAGAGGCAGAGGTGCGGAGGGGCAGAGGGGCAGAGGGGAGAAAACTTTAACTTTCTACAACTTCTCTTCTCCCCTGCTCCCCTGCTCCCCTGCTCCCTTACTCCCCTGCTCCCCTACTCCCTTGCTTCTTTCCCACTCCCCACTCCCCAATAATTGACACACCAGTTGTTGATGGTTATTATCAGCCTACCGGGTAATTTGTAATTAATCCCAAGCTGATAAATAGTGATTTAACCGAGATGAAGTCTGTTGCAGATGACCCTAATTCTCAACTTAATACGACAGACATTCCGCCAGTAGTCCTAACTTCTGAGTTGCGAAAAGTCTACCGCACTGGTTTTTGGCTAAATCAAAAAGTCGTATCTCTCAAAAACTGTTCTTTAACGGTTTACAAAGGGGAAACCTTTGGGTTGCTGGGGCCAAACGGTGCTGGTAAAACCACACTTTTAAAATTGTTGCTGGGAATTATTCATCCCACCTCTGGACGGGGATCGTTGTTGGGTAAACCAATAGGCGATCGCAGTGTTAAGCAACATATCGGCTATCTGCCGGAAAATCCCTATTTATATGACTATCTCACTGGCTGGGAGTTTTTGCAGCTAGCGGCTGGGCTATTCCAAATTCCCCAAAGTGTCCAACGCCAACGTATTCCCCAACTGCTGGAATTAGTGGGTTTATCCCAAGCCGATGCCCGTAAAAAGCTGCTGCGTCGCTATTCCAAAGGAATGCTACAGCGTGTTGGCATGGCACAGGCACTAATTAACGAGCCAGATTTAGTTTTTCTGGATGAACCAATGTCTGGGCTTGATCCTGTAGGACGCTACCAAATGCGGGAAATTATTTTGGCGCTCAAAGCCGCTGGTAAGACGATTTTTTTCAACAGCCACGTTCTTAGTGAAGTAGAACAGATTTGCGATCGCATTGCCATCCTGGCTCAAGGTGAACTAATTTGCTCTGGTTCCCTCAATGAACTCTTGGGCGGAAAAAATACATATCACGTCAAAGGTCAAGGTGGTGATGGGGAAATTCTCAAAAAATGGATACCCACTCTTATATTTGAGCCTGATGGTTCCTGGCACGGTACACTACAAGATGATTACTATGATTTTCTTTCCAGTCTTCGTCTAATGGAGGGTAAAATTATTACCATGAACTTGTCGCGTCACTCCCTAGAAGAGTTTTTTATTCAACAAATACAAAGAAAAGATAACTCATTAAATTAGTTTTGTTACCAAATAGCAAATTGTCGGTTGACTTGAAGAACAAAACTCAAAATTTCTGCCTTTTGGAATTATCTTTGCTCAACCCAACCCAGAAAAAATAAAATTCTGACCTCTTTTTAAGTTTATTTGTATTTATTTAATGAACTTGCCCATAATTTTGGTAGTCTCTTACTACCCATTGCAGATTTTAAATGTCATCAAATTAACTTTGACAATAAAAATTTATTCGTAAGTACTTGATTGACTAAGATAAAATTTATTGTATAAACTGTGTTTAATTGCGTAAATCCTATATTTTTTGATAATTGCCATATTCAAGCAGCATTAACTTTAAGCTAACTTCACTAAAAATTTAAATTCAATAAACAAATTCCCTCCGGAAAATCACACTTTTCTAGGAAAATAAGAGTGTCGGGGAACTTGAATACTTAGGTATAGTCAAAATAAAAATGTTTAGACAGTACTTTATTGATCGTAGTTTCAGAGTCTCAGGTAAATATGCTTAACAAAAGTTTGTCTAAATTCCTAACTCAGCCTGTTGTGGGTGTGGCTTTATTAACTGCTGTCAATGCCGCTGTGTCATCTGCCAGTCTAGCTCAGGGACAACCATTCCCACCAGCTACACAACCATCAACCACAGAAACACAAATAGATACTAATTATTCATTAGGAGGCGGCGATCGCATCCGTGTAAATGTCTTTGAAGTACCTGAATATACAGGTGAATATCAAATTCCCCCAGGTGGAGCAATCAACCTACCTTTAATTGGTAGTGTGTCAGTCCTCGGCCTAACAACTGAACAGGCTGCTGACGAAATTGCGAGAAGATATGCTCGCTTCCTCAAACGTCCCTTAATCTCAGTCAATTTATTATCGTCTCGTCCCATCAATATTTTCGTTGCCGGAGAGGTGACACGTCCAGGAGCTTACACTCTAAACTTGAGCGGAGGCGCGGGAGACAATCCAGGTGTACAATTCCCCACTGTATTAGCCGCATTGACAACAGCGCAGGGTGTAACTCTTGCTGCGGATGTGACTCAAGTTCAATTACGGCGTAAAGTAGGACGTTCTTCAGAGCAAGCTGTCACCATCAATTTGAAGGAACTCATCCAAACAGGCAGGTTATCACAGGATATTACTTTGCGGGATGGAGACACTATAGTTGTACCAACAGCAACCAACTTCAATGTGGCTGAATCTCGCAATATATTTGCAGCTAACTTTGCCGCCAGCCAAACAACACCCCGCACGGTAACAATTATTGGTGAAGTTAACCGTCCCGGTTCGTATCTTGTCACCCCAGCCAGCACAGATGCTGCTCAGGCGGGTGCAACTGCTAACAGTGGTACTGCCACTCCCAATGGTCTACCAAATGTAACACGGGTAATTCAACTAGCTGGGGGAATTACAGCGCAAGCTGATGTTCGTAATCTCAGGCTACGCCGACCGACAAGAAGTGGCTCAGAACAAACCATAGATATCAACCTTTGGCAACTCTTGCAGAGTGGTGATACCAATCAAGACATCATCGTACAAGACGGAGATACGATTGTTATTCCGACGGCAACTGAAATTAACCCCGCAGAAGCTACTCAATTAGCTACCACTACTTTGTCTCCTGCACGCATTCAAGTTGGTGTGGTAGGCGAAGTTAAAAGACCAGGATTAACAGACGTTCAGCCGAATAGCTCTTTAAATCAAGCTATACTCGCTGCTGGCGGATTTAATGATGCCAGAGCTAGTAGCGATGCTGTTGATTTGATTCGCCTCAACCCCAATGGTTCTGTGACTAAACGTATAGTAAAAGTGGATTTCTCCGCTGGGATTAATGAGCAAACTAATCCCATACTCCGTAATAATGATGTTGTAGTAGTCAACCGATCTGGTTTAGCTAAGACTGGGGATACTACAAACACCATAGCTGGCCCTCTAGGTGTTATTTTTAATATTCTGAGGTTGTTCGGAATCTAGTTTAATATATAGATGCAAATTGGGGGCGTTGGTCAATTCTCCTCGTCTCCACAATTGCACTATACCTTGAATCAAAGCTCAATAGTCACGAAAAGTTTTGAAATTTGACTCAATAATAAGGGTTTCAGGCGTCTAAGTTGGGTTTTCAATCACCACCACAAGCGATCGCTCTTAAGTCTATCCAGAATAGAGGTGTCTGAAAAACAGCGTTGCGTCTTGCAGAGAAGGCATCACTTCCTCCAAAATAGTGTTTTCTATCAGCTTTTTTATAAAAATCTTATTTAACAAATTCTGGGGGTTTAAGTTCCCAGTAACTAACAAACAGCAAGTTTTGTGGTGGGGTCTAAATCCCTATTACAAAACTTGATTGCGAATTACATTAGCAAGACCTTAAGCGTCATTACGAATCACAAATTATTTTAAGTAGTATTACTCATTGACACATGTTTTAGACATTAACAATTCTTAATGTGCATTGACAGGCTTTTGAAAACCTTGTTGTAGGTACTCAGATTTCTTATGATAATGAGAATATTTTAGAGAATAGAGGTGTGAAAAGCAACTCTATACGTTGTTTTATTCATTCAGTGATTCTTATTATCATAAGAAATATTTAAGTAAATTAACTTATTGATGACAGATATACTATCTTAACCAAAGATACCGCGTATACACAGTAGAATGATGTCGAATTGGAAATGACGCCATTTGTACGGTTGCTTGGTGTCCATTAATGGAGTAGCTGTGGATACTGATAAATTTTATTCAGTATTTTTACCAAATAGCTGCCATTTTTTGAAACACAAGCTGAAAAGGCAGTTCAGCCATATTTACGCGAAAATCCCCAGGTGCAAACCTAAAAAAACGTGTATAAACTTACAAATGGCAGTTATACGACCGTATCCAATACTGAGTTACTGAACGTTACGGAACTAAGGCTAGAGTTACTGACCGTTGACTATTAAATTTTTGCAACATACCCTATTTTTTCCCTATGATGATTCATGGTTTCGGTTTTCTGAGTTTGAGCGCATCTCTTGTGCTTCCTTGGGCATTAACAGGTTTGGTTCAAGGAGAGAGAATAACAGAGTCTTTAGTTAAAGATGTTCGTCAGTCTCCCACTGATCAGGAAATGCCATTACCTAGTCGTAAGCTGATCAGCCAAGCTTTACCTGCTACAACATACTATGTTAGTGGTAGCGGAAATGACAAAAATAGCGGACGCACTACCTCATCTGCCTTTAGGACAATTCAGAGGGCGGCAAATCTTACCAACCCTGGCGACAAAGTATTGATTATGAATGGAGAATACAAAAATACAGGGGGAAGTGGGAGTGTCGTCAATATAAGACGTTCTGGAAGGGCAAATGCATGGATTAGGTATCAAGCATATCCTGGGCATTTCCCAAAAATTCGGCACAATACATGGAATGGTATTCTATTGTCAAATGGAGTTTCATATATTGAGATCGACGGGCTAGAGGTCATAGGGGACAATGCAAACATAACCCTTTCTTATGCATTAAGTCAGAAGACTAATGGATCAAATGCGCGTACAAACGGAACCTGCATAAGTATTGACGGACGCAATAGTTCTGTTCGTTACATAAATATTCTAAACAACAAAGTGAATAACTGCGGAGGAGCAGGTATCTCAGTAATGTCCGCTGATTATGTGAAGATTGATAATAACACAGTGTTCAATAACGCCTGGTATAGTATGTATGGTACGAGCGGTATTTCGTTCTTGAAGAGTCGGAATTCTGACAACAACCAGGGATACAAGATGTTCGTGACAAGAAACAGGGTCTACAACAATCGCAATTACGTTCCCTGGATTCAACGTGGAAAGATCACAGACGGTAATGGCATTATTGTCGATCTTTCAAAACAGGGTGCAAATGGTGCATATAGAGGACGGACTTTAATTGCAAACAATATTACCTACAGGAATGGCGGTTCAGGTATTCATGCCCATGAAAGTGAGCATATCGATATTGTCAACAACACAGCATATTTGAATCAGCAAAGTCCAGAACTGTCAAAAAAAGGGCAACTCTATGCTGGTTATTCAAATGATGTCAAGATTTTCAATAACATTGTTTATGGTGTTGCTGGCAAAAATGTGAACAGCAGCTACATGAATAAAAACGTCACTTATAACTACAATCTTTACCCCAACGGTTCGGTGATCGATGCGAAGGCGAGCGGAGCTAACGATATTATTGCAGATCCACAGTTTCAAAATGCCTCAAATGGTGACTTTAGACTCAAAGGAACGAGTCCGGCGATCAACAGGGGTTACTATTGGAAGGATTTGAAAACTGATTATGCCGATAACTCTCGTCCTGCTGGTGGTACATATGATATTGGGGCATATGAAATTAGGTAACGTTCCCTCAGATTGAAGTCTACAGTTACATAAATAATAAGCCTGCGAAAGCAGGCTTATTATTTATGGATAATTAATTAAACATTATGGTGTTCAATTGACTTGTGAGACAAAATCCTAATTTATACTATACAGAGCTTTTGTCTGGAATACGTTTTTGTCGCTTAACCGCTTTTGTCAAATCTTGATAAGTAAAGTATTCTTTCGCATGGTTGAAATAACTACTAGATTCGTTTTTATCAATGAGACCATTCACAACTAAACCTAAAACGTTGTGACTGGATCTCTCTAACATTTCTTGAGCAGCAGCGGCACTGTTAGAATCAATTACCCCAGGTCGAGCTACTAACAAAATCCCATCTGTCATTTGGCTCAAAGTCAAAGCATCGGCTGCTAAAAGGAGGGGAGGAGCATCAATAATGACACAATCATAGTTATCTTGAGATGAGAAATTCTCAATTAGTGATGCCATCCGCTTTGAATCAAGCAGGGCAAGTGGGTTGGGAGGTCTAACTCCAGCAGTTAAAACATCAAGGTTATCCATTACCTTGGATACAGCAATGTCAAATTCAGCCTGACCTACAAGAACCTCACTCAAACCAACTGCATTGGTTAGTTGCCATAGATGATGCTGAGAAGGAACTCGCATATCTGCATCAATTAGTAAAACTTTACGTCCTAGTTGAGCGATCGCTGCCGCCAAATTAGCTGAAACTGTAGACTTGCCTTCTTTAGGAATTGCGCTAGTTACCACAATAGTTTTAAGCACTTTATCTGAACTCAGGAATTTCAGATTGGCTTGGATCATCCGGTACATTTCGCTGGTTAAAGAGTGGGGTGTATCTCTGACGGCGATTGTTTGAACCGTTGATTCTGCATCTGAATAACGGGAGCGAAGCTTCTTAACAGACAAAGGAACAATGCCCAGCAAAGTATATCCAAATATATCTCTAACTTCTTTAAGTGTTTTTAGAGATCTATCTCTCATAGCCAGTAAGAGCACAGTTGTTGTGGCAAAAAATAAACCAAACATCACTCCCAGCACCAAAACAATTATTTTTTTGCCTACTACTGGATCTTTTGGCACTAAAGCTTGAGCAATAATCCGGGAACTCGCTGTATTTGTATTCTCAACTAACTGTAATTCTTGAACCTTTTTCAATAGAGTTTGATAGGTCGATTCTGCAACTTCAACTTTCCGTTCTAACTCGCGCTGATTTTGTGCTAACTGCGGTATGAGTTTCACCCGCTGTTCGTAGGTAGAACGAGAATTATATAGAGAAGAGAGTCTTTGAGTTAACCCAAAGCGCTGTATTTCTGACTGTAGAAAATTTTGTATCAGGTTTTGTCTCAGTTCTCCAATCTGCAACAGGCTCTGAGGAACTGGTGTTCGATTGCCAATGGTCTGACCAATTTGCTGTTGTAAGAGAGAATTTAAACTAGCTTTTCTTGCTTCTAGGTTAATAATTACGGGGTTGTCATCTAGAAAACGGCTACGCTCAACCGCTAACTGCCGATCGGTCTCTTGAAGTTGTGTAAGGACTCCCTGTACTGCAGGTGACTGGCTGAGGGCACTTACTGCGATCGCTTCCTGAGAATTTAGCTCTACTTTCTGACGGAGTTGATTGGTTTGGGCATTTACCTCATTTAATTGAGCTTTAACACTATTCATCTCATTATCTAGATTTCCAATAGTCGCAACGGCTGACCTTGTCTCCTCTGATAAATCTGCAATCTGATGCTTCTGCTTAAATATACGTAGCGCTACTTCTGCATTATTAACAGCGGCTTGAGTTTTAGGAAGCTGCTTGGCCATAAATTGACGAGCTGCTGCTGCCTCAGAGCGGTTTGTCAGAATATCATTTTCTAAATAAAAGCTCATTATTGTGTTGACCACTGCCGCTGCTTCTTCGGGGTCAGAGCTGCTATAGCTAATTAGCAATACATCTGTCCCACCAATAATTTTTAGATTCAGGGCTTTTTTTAGAGCTTGTACCTCTAGAGGTATACCTTCGTTGTCTTTGAGTTGTAATTTATCTATTGTCCGCTGCAATAGCTTGGGGGAAGTAATAACTTCTATCTGACTGCTTATAGGATTTTGAGTTGCTACCAATGGTTTCAAATCTCCTGAGTCTCCTCCTTCAGAGGAACCAGGCGAAAGATTAGTTCCTGCTACCTTAAAAGAGGGAAGTCTGAATAACAGTTTTCCTTCTGCTTCATAATCTGGCTTCATAAACCTTGTAGATACAGCACTCAGAATCACTGTAGCCACAAATATGCTGACAGCCGGTAACCACCAACGCTTCAATATCAACAAGTAACGATTAAGGTCTAAATCAATAGATTCTCTAGATTCCATAGATTTTTCTGACATGAATCTTCAAAAGTACGGGTTTTAAGCGATAAACTCAATATTGACTTACTTAGAGTAGTTACAAAGCGTAGCTATTGATAAGACTAGTACTATTTTAAAATACGACCTGTGGACAGTATAAACTATCTGAGTTACAAATCGCTTAAATCACCTATAAGCTTTGGTTTCATGAATCTAAAAGCTAATGCTGATTAGTATTGCAAAGTGTTACTAAAAGTACATGCAATGATGATATATACTGAATTAAGCTTGCAACAATCATCAATTGCAATAAAGTACTGTTGCCTCATCTGTCCAGGGTTTAAACTTTTAAACTTGGGCGCAACTATGGCTTAATCTCCAGCCAAGAAAAGCTATAACTGCTTTACTGTTGAGCAGAGATTGTGGTAAATTCTGGATTTTAAACAAGACTTTCATAATCTAAACCATCGCACCAGAAATCTATCCTTTCGCAACACACTCGGTTCAAACTTTTTTACCATTAGTGTTAAAGTTGCTTTGTTCAATTATTGAGGGCATGAATCTTTGAATTTTGAATTCAGATATAGTTATTAGCCTCGTCGAGTTCTAAATATATTGTGACGACCAGACGCGGATGTCATGTTATCACTTACGCCGCCAAACTTTTTGATAAGCCTCTAACAGCTTAGGTACTTGGTGTCGCCACTCTAGTTTCTCCTCCATTCTTTGTCTACCTAGCTCTCCCATCTTTTTTCTTCGCTCAGTGTCTTCTAGAAGTTCAAGAATGTTATCAGCAAAATCTACCACGTCGTTGCCTTTGGCATAAACAGATGCTCCCTCTGCCGATCGCCTTCCTTCCAAAAGGTCAAACTGAACAATGGGTTTTCCCATAGCCATGTACTCCATGATCTTGTTCATAGTTGAACGATCATTGTAGGGCATTTTTTTATCGGGATTAGCACATATATCACAGCTAGAAAGTCTTGCTAAAAGCTCATTATCAGGAATACGCCCGGTAAATTCTACAAACTCTTTAACTTCTAACTCTTCAGATAGTGCCTGAAGCTTATCAAACATCGGTCCACTACCGATGAGCATAAAGTGAATATCCTGACGTTTTTTTTCATAGACAATGTAGCGCACCGATTGCAGCAGATAGTCGATTCCCTCTGGTTCTCCCATGACACCAACATAACCGACCAAATACTTTCGGCCTTTACGGTAGTCTGGGTTGGGCGGTACGGGTTGAAAACGGGAAAGATCAGGCCCACTGCGAACAACGAAAACCTCCTCTGGATTCTTACCTCCACGGGTAAGTGCCACTGAGAGGTAAGATTCATTCGTTGAAATAACTACGTCTGCTGTCGCAAAGGTCAATCGCTCAACCAATGAGAGTCCATAATAAAAAATGTCTCGTCGTCCATACTTAGCTTCGTACATTTCCAGATTGATATCATGATGGTCAAAGATGACCTTTACACCCTTGAACACTTTGAACCATCCTGCCACCAAAAACAGCAAATCTGGAGGATTGCAAATGTGGACAATATCAAAACCCCGCTCTTGCCATACCCGATGGGCAAGGCGAAACTCCCAAAAAAGCGCTGTACCGTACTCTCGTAGATAACCTGAGACCGAACTGATATCAGGTGGCATTTCATGACGATAAATGTGAACCTGATCGATTACCTCGTATTCTTGTTCAAACCCTTTACCTTTGGGACAAATTATAGAAACTTCATACCCAGCTTTTATAAGGGTTGTAGCTTCCATCCATACACGTCGATCAAAGGGAAGCGGGAGGTTCTCGACAATAATCAGTACCCTACTACCATGCGATGCCATGATAACCTAGCTCCTTAGATGTTTGATTAAAGACCCCGGCTAAATCCAAAATTTGCATTTCTTTGGGGGCCTCGATGAGTACCTGGCGAAACTCTGGTGTCGCATGGGTAACTACTGCCAAATCTGCTCCTTCCAAAGCTTGTTGGGAATTTGGTACTAGCAACGCCTCAAAATGAGGGAGGTTACTCTGGATGTAGGCAAGGTTGGTTCCCATTAGTCGAGCCTCATATACGGCGGGATCGTAAATTTTCACCTGGCAGCCTTCTCCAATCAACTTCTTGACTAAGAGTACTGCTGGACTTTCTCTTAAATCATCTGTACCTGGTTTGAATGCCAATCCCAAGACAGCAATCTGTCTGACTCCAAGGCGCAACACCTGTTGGGCAGCCAAATCAACTTGAACGCTGTTAGTAGTTGGAAGGGCGTTTAGTAGGGGGACTGGTACATCCATATTTCTGGCGTGGTAAAGCAAAGCACCCAAATCTTTGGGTAGACAGGAACCACCGTAGGCAAAGCCAGGACGCATGTACACAGGGGAAATATTTAACTTCGTGTCCTGCACGATGATGTTCATTACTTCCCGTCCATCTACGCCAAAAGCTTTGGCAACTCGTCCGATTTCATTAGCAAAGCCCACTTTGGCTGCGTGCCAGCAATTGGCCACATATTTAACCATTTCTGCCACAGATGGTTTGACTACGGTGAACGGTGCATCTACTGTGGCATACATCTGCCGTACTGCTGCTTCTGCCACAGGAGATTCAGTACCGATAATGGTGTAGGGTGGTTGATCGTAATCTTTGATAGCCGAACCTTCGCGTAAAAACTCTGGGTTAAATGCTAGATGGATAGAGTTATTACCTGTAATACTATCTATAAGATTCTGACACTTTTCTAATGTTCCTGGAGGGACAGTGCTACGCAATACAACCACATGGTTTTCAGTCTTATGGATGGAGGCTTTCGCAATCTGCTTACACACATTCCAAACGTAAGTAAGATCAGGTTCTCCTCTCTCTATTGGAGGTGTACCAACACTAATCAGAGAAACATCTGATGCTAGCACTGCCGCTTCAGTGTCTGTAGTAGCTGTGATTAACTTACCTGCAACTCCATCAACCAGCAACTGACTCAGCCCTGGCTCTACAATGGGTGACTCCCCCTTGGCAATCAAATCCACTTTTTCGGGGTTTACATCTACTCCAATTACTTCGTGTCCATCTCGTGCCAAGCAAGCTGCTGTTACGGCACCGACATATCCCAAACCAAAAATGCTAATTTTCATAACTATCCAGTTGTTATTTTTTCATAAAGTACAAAAAAGTCAGCCTTTATAGCGCTCTTCCATAGCATCTTAATTTAAAACTGAGTGATATAAATCTATAAAATCAACCCAATGTTTTTTGATGTCTAAGGGAAAAACACTTGCTCTCGCCTTAGCTCCTAGAGAAAGCCTTAAATCCTCATTTGCAATCAAAGACTTAATAGCATCTGACAAATGCTCAACATTACCTGGATTAACGATTAATCCATTTTCAGATTGAGTAACTATCTCAGGTATGCCTCCTACTGGTGTAACTATGACTGGTAACTCCCAAGCCATTGCTTCCAGCATTGCTAATGGAAGACCTTCATTGTAAGAAGGCAACACAAAAACATCTGCTTCAGTTAAAAGAATATCACGTTCATCTGACCCTATCCAGCCAGGTAATTTTATATAATTTTCTAGATTTAAAGTCGTAACTAAATTTCGTGCTTGTTCTATGTCTCCATCTCCTGCCATTATCATACTTGATTTAGTTTTATATTCAGTAGGTAAAAGAGAAAAGGCTTTGATCAAATCAAATGCTCCTTTTCGTTGGCCAATTCGTCCTAAAAAAAGTAAGTTCACTTTCTTAGAGACTGAACGGAGTGGAACTTCAGCAGGAATTTTTACTGGATTATAAAAAACTACAACTTGTTCGGGTTTCAGTCCAAGGTTTTCTATGTAAAAAGTTTTCCAACTTTCTGATAAGACAATTAAGCGCTGACACTTGCAAAATACCCAACTTAGTAATTGCTGTATCCATTTTGCAAGTTCAGCGTAGAAAACATGAAATTGACTGCCGTGAGCATGTAGAATTATCGGTTTGTGAAATACCCAAGCTAAAAGTGCCATAATTGCTTGTCGTAAGACACTACCCCGCTGAGAAATTTCAAGTTGAACAATATCAACTTCTTCACTAATTAACATCCAAAAAAAATTATATATAGCACTCAAAAATATTATTATTTTGAACGCTGTAGATCCTTCTTGGTGAGTAACAATATGACGTATGTTAACTTCAGAAGGAGCATAGTCCAAAAAAAGTTTTTCGTAATTGGAAATTCCTCCCTGCTGGAGTAAGCTAGGACCTAACAGGATAATATTGATAGTTTTAGTTCGACACATATGCTGCACTTTTTCCATAATTGGGCTATCTTTGTTTTTTTTGTTTCATGATTTTAATTTTGTTTCATATTTCCTTCTCACTGAGAAAGATACAGCCACATAAAGCATCCAAGTCAAACTATTGGATTGCAGCAAGCTAGATTCAGTAAGGCTAGCTAAGGCTATATATGTCATATGTATAAGTGGCCAAATATCTAATGCTGTTTTACTAGCACGCAACCGAGCGAATCCTTGCAGATAACTGCGCCAAAATCCTAACAAGAATAGCCCTAACCCTAAAAAACCCAAATCCAGGCAAATAGCTAGATAACCATTGTGGGGGTGGGTTGGCACCCATCCAACTATGCGCCAAATATAAGCAGATTCGCCATCCCATCCTTGCCAGAATCCGCCATAACCATAACCAAGCCAAGGATGTTTCCAAATCCTATCGATCACTAATGGCCAAATTTCTGTTCGACCTGTCAGTGTAGAATCTTTACCAATTGAAGTGAACAGGACATCAGAGTTATTGGAAAACCAAAAATAGAAAGTTTGGATGATAGTTGCCACCATTACTAGTGTTGGTATCATGACCTGGTATGGCCAACGCCAAATTTGAAAAGCAAAAAATGCCAAGATTAAAATTAATAGATTAAGTAGAGATGAAGTGGAAGCGGAAAGTATTAAGAGTAGTATTGATAAGCTCAACCCTCCCCAGAAAAGCCAACTACGTCCTTTAGCCTGATAAGCAAGGATAAAAAAAACTATACCACTAGTTACCATCCGGCTTCCCAGACCGTTTTTGTGCAAGAATACTCCACGCCACATTGGGCTACCAAGATCGGTCTGTATGCCGTATTTAGGCAAGGCTATAGCAAAAATGAAGCTCAATACTATAATAACTCCAAAGTTCCAAGCAAGTAGATGTAATTGCTCTTTTAAGGTGTATCGGGAGGCAAAATATATACCAAATAAACTGGAGTTAACTAATGTAAAACTATTTTTTAATGTTGTTGATGGCTCGAAAGACCAGGTGATAGAAGCAACTGTTAATATAATTAAAGAAAAAAGCCAAATGTCGTTACTTAAGATAAAGAAGTAAAGAGTTTTTTTCCAACGCAGAACTATTAATAAGAAGGTAACTAAGTATATTAAGAAAAAAATAACCCGAATTAAGGAGCTATCATATTCTGCCAAATCGTTCTGTCCTGCTCCTCCTGACAGAATGACGTTTAAGATTGCCCCTGAATACAGCAGCAAAGATACAATTGTGAATCCCTGCTCCGCAAAAATTAGTAGTTTTCTCATACAGCAATGCTAAATAGATCGTGAACACTTATCTGTATATAAAGACTTTATCGAAGGAAAAAACTTGGTGGTTAACAACGAATTTAAACAAGAACTTACACTGCATAGAATGACTTGCACAACATATAAAATTGGCTGACAAAATTTTTGCCTTGTAACTAGGGATCTTCTACAATATTTTGTTCAGGAGCCTAAAGGGTAAGACGGATACAGGTGATTTTCGATTGTTTGGTAGGTAAAGGTAGATTTTAGTTAATTTAAGCAAAATACTTACGTATTTAAAACGTACTATGTTAACTTATGCTGTAGTAGCTTAGTTTTTAATCAAAATTAGCTCCATAGTATTACTCGATATAATCGAATACTTCGTTCTTTTGTTCGCAAGCTATTTATTTAGGATCGCTGCAAATTAACTAATATTTATTTTTGCATATTCAT
Organism: Nostoc sp. UIC 10890; assembly: GCF_054786515.1. Lineage (NCBI taxonomy): Bacteria > Bacillati > Cyanobacteriota > Cyanophyceae > Nostocales > Nostocaceae > Nostoc > Nostoc sp. UIC 10890. The sequence goes on along the minus strand of NZ_JBSGKF010000001.1, from coordinate 5,391,361 downwards.
TTCTCTATGATAGATTTCGGCCGTTTGAGCGGCAATATTTGACCAATTTAAATCTTGCTGACAACGAGCTAGTGCCGCAGTTTGCATATTTTGTTGCAAGCTGCGATCGCGTAACAAACAAATAATAGCATCCGCTAGAGCGGTAACATCACAGGGTGGAACTAACAAACCATCTTTTTTGTGCTGAACTATCTCACTCAATCCCCCCACCTCAGAAGCTACGACCAGCGTTCCCATTCCATAAGATAAGGCTGCCACACCACTTTGAGAGGCTTCAATATATGGCAAAACTGTTACCGTGCTCCGTTGAAATAGATTACCTACTTCTTCAAGGGGGATAAACTCATTAATAATCTCGTAGCGTTTTTCATCATAACCATTAGGGAAATACTGGCTAATGCTTCCTCCCCTTCCAGCAATAATCAGCTTGACTTCAGGTATAGATTCAGCAATTAAGGGCATAGCATCAAGCAAATATTTTAATCCCTTATAGGGTAAGATACGTCCAAAAAATAGCAAAGTATATGGCTCACGGACTTGAATATTTTTATTACCTCGACGCTGATACAAACTACCAAGTTCCCCATGAGGTAAAACATTGACTTTCTCTTGAGGTATACGAAATTGTTCCATGAGAACCTTTTTTAGTTGATGAGTATGGACAATCAACTGTTGGGAACGGTAGAAACTAATACGTCTGGTATACTCAGAACCAAATACGCTCATATTATCCCCTGGGTGACGAAATACATCGTGGATAGTTGTCACCAATGGTGGCATCTTGTTGAGTAACAGAGTCCAATCGTACCAAGGATCGTTAGTTTCCTGCACATGTAAAACATCTGGCTGTATGTCTTTGATGATACGCATCATAGCGCTCATAGACAATAAGTTGCGTGGGTCGCGAATCCGTGGTTTTTTAAAGCTAATGACACGGATTCTGGAGTCAAGAACATTGCTACAGACATTTGAGACTTTTTCCGGCTGAATTAGCGTTAAATCAACATATTTAACCAGATTGTTTGCTAATTCGATGGTGTAGTCTTCAAAGCAAAAATGTAAGAGAGCAACCTTAATCATAATTAAACTTATCTTTTTATTTAAATTATTTATTCAATCAACTAATTTAGATGTATTACTAGCAAGATTTTCTATGTAAACATTTACTGCACTTTTAAAAGTTTATCCCACAAAAAACGGAAACCTCCAAAGGCACGGATACCCAGATAAGTCACAATTAATCCATAGGCACAAGTTGCACTAATTAAAGTGAATATAAAGTCTAAGCTAATTTTTTGTAGTAATACGAATACAGGTAGCATCAAAATGCTTACTAGTAATGGCCGGCGCATAATTCGCCATAAATTTAATGAAAATAGGCGAGTATAGGTGAAGAAAACATACTGGACAAAACCAAGAGTAGTCATTAATAATGCCATAATAGCTGCACCTAGCAACTGATATTTGGAAACTAATGCTACACCTCCCAAGCTTCCTAATGTAGTGGTAATAACCACTTCACGCAGGTTAACTATCTCGAAACCATTGGCTACAAGTAGATATGAGAGTGAGCGGATGAAGGGCAATAATAGCAGTGATGCAGCACTTAAACGAAGGGCTATATTTGCCTGAGCAAAGCTAGCATCATATATAAAAATTAGTATATCTTTGCCAAAAAACAACATCCCTATAAATAAGGGTAATGACATAATTAGTAAAACTTCGATCATATTTTCAGTGATCTGCTTCTGCTTGTCACGTCCTTGATCTACGGCCTTTGAAAGTCTTGGAAACATTGCTGAAATTATACTGTTAGCAATAATCAAAAAGGGCTGTAGCAATTGTAATATTCCACCAAATAGACCTACTAAAAACTCATTTCCTAATAATGAAAGAATCAGAATCTGAATTCTGCCAGAGACTACAGCTATCGCTTCAATAGCAAAAAATGTCCGAGCGCTTTTAATTGTATTAAATACAAAATCCCCATCAATCTGCCATTGTATTTTTACTAATTTTGTTACAAGAATCCATTGAATTACAAGAATTAGTGTTTCTGAAAAAAATAGTATCGCTCCCAGATATTCAATTCCGTATTTCAGTTGCATCGCCCAAATCATTATTATTAGGCGTAAGACATATACTGGAACTGTAGCGATGGCAATCAGATGCATCTTTTCTTGAGCTTGAAAAATTGCCTCAGTTATGTTGGAAAGTGCAAAGGGAATGATCGTTAAACCCATTATGTAACAAATAGTCGACGTTGTGGGACTGTAGGGAAGTAAGAAGACTACAATCACCAATGCCCCATAACTGAAGAAACTAAATATTAATTGCAGCCAGGTACCACTGATTAAATAAACTGGCGTTTTTTGTGGCTCACGGGCTAATTCTCTGGTAAATAATGTCTTGAGACCTTGTGAAGCAATACCCACAAAGATAAAGTAGTAGCTATATGCTAATAGATACTGACCTAAAGCCTCAGCTCCTAGAGTACGAGCAATAGCAGCAGTTAATACAAAGGCTGTAATGCTTTGTGCTAACCGATTAACTATCATTGAGAGGGAATTACTTATGAATTTATACTTTTCTACCATTCTAAAATTATTAATTAGCCTATTTTGTTAGCCTATTTTCTTAATTATGAATCACCCATACCTATAAATATCATGACTTGCAGGCAGTTAATCACTCAGCAAATTAGAAAATCTAAATTTAATGTGTGAGAAACTGCGCTAAAAATTTCAATACTTGTATAAACAAGTATTGATTGCTGTCTGCTATGATTTCGTTTTTATGACCTTAGTAGGCACCTTCTTTTTTCAAAACTACCATAACTGTTTTGAGCAGAATTTCAAAGTCTAATCCAAGAGACCAATTTTCAATGTAATTAAGATCAAGATTTATCACTTGTTCAAAATCTAAAATATCTGAGCGGCCTGAGACTTGCCAAAGACCTGTAATACCAGGTAAAACTTCATGCCTAATAAAATGATGTTCAGAAAACTTATCTACATCTCTAGTAGGTAAAGGGCGAGGTCCTACTATACTCATTTCTCCGAAGATAACATTAAAAAGTTGGGGTAATTCGTCTAAGCTGTAACGACGCAGGAATTTTCCAACACGGGTAATGCGAGGATCATCTTTAATTTTAAAGATAATTCCATCTTTCGTTTCATTTAAAGCTTCTAATTCTTTCTGTAATTTTTCCGCATCAGACCTCATCGTTCTGAATTTCCAGACTTTAAACTGTTGTCCATGTAAACCTATACGGGTTTGTCTGTAAAACACTGTGCCGGAAGAGTCCAGTTTTATAGCTATAGCTATAGCTATATAAATAGGAAAGGACAACATTACAAATAAAGTCGCCAAACAGAAGTCACAACTACGCTTTATCCAAAAATCTTTACCTGTAATTATCGGACAATCCAAGCTAAGACAAGGCATTCCCCCTATTTTATTAAATTCTACATTTTTATAAATTGGCTTTAATTCCATCGGTAAAATATGTACTTGGATGCCAGATGCTTGAAATAACCAGCATAAAAACATTCTATTTTTTAGAGCATCCCAAGATATAAAAACTTCTGTTACACCTAATTGATTAAGTTGATTCAAGGTTTGCTGACGTTGATATCTGTCTAATGCATTAGCATGTGCAGTTCCAGATACAATGTAGTGCTTTTCTTTTTTGATAAAGCTAGCAATCTGCTCATGATCTTGAGGATCACAAATGATGAAGACAGAAGAACGAACTATTTTCTTCTGCTTACGGAGATATTCAAGAGTAATATTGACAGCGTATCTACCAGTACAAATAAACAATATACTCAGCAACCAAGATAATAAAATTAGTCTTGGACGTGTAATATCAATAATTGGTTGATACAAAACACAAACAAGTAGTATTAATCCATGAGCAAAAGTTAGCGATTTGATAATATTCAAATAGTCATAGCGTTTTTGACCTTCTCGATAAATACCTTCGAGAGCTAGCGATCCTATTTGAATCCCAATCGTGATTAAAATTGGTAAGTAATTACTAGGTATATCCCAAGCAAAATTGCCATAATCAGATTGATATCCAGCGAAAACCCAAGCTAAGGATAAAAGAGTATAGTCTACTAAAAACAGTGTGATTAATCTTAACCACCACGAACCCTTGCGTACCTTGACCAATGAAGATGCACGTAAATCTAAAGGCACTTCACTCAATTTATTTGTTGCAATGCTTTGATTACTCATACTTAGTAACAGTTGGTGTAGTTAAAATTTGATGAAAAACGATACAATTGGGCTATCTCACGTTTGACTTTTAAAGAAATCTCTCCTTTATAGTCTACATATTAATCATTTTCTTCAGAGTAACTTTAAGTTCTTGATCAAAAGCATCTTCCAGGATTGGTTTGAGTGTGGCGACTATCCGAAGTCTTAGATTTTTTTTGCAGGATAGCATCCAGTTTTTTCTGAAAGTTTTGAGCTTTAATGCCAAGGAAAAGATTTGTTGTTGAGCTAAGTTATTGTTAAATACAATTCCTGGCATTTTATAGTAGAGCAGGTAAAGCAAAAATATTAGAATTTTTAAGGTAGGTAATAAATAGTTGGGCTTAGTGATTGCAGATTATTGCTTCCAGAGTAAAGATACAATGATATCTCTTTACGAATTACTGTAGCATATCTACTTATACTGACTCAGTTCTGCTTAGAACAGGTTTTGTTTTTTTACGCATAATTACTGATTAACAAAACTTACACACATAACATATAACGAAATGCATCAAAAGTTTGATAATTGTTACAAAGCTTAACATAAATAAATATCGTGGCTGAACTTGGGTCAGCTGCATGGGCATCTCTAGATAATTGGTCACAGACTAGTGAAAATAAATTCTAATAACTGGAAGTAGTATTAGCAATGTGTGATTTCTGTTAGTCTTGTCAAATCTGCATTCTATACATTTTTGCCTCCTGATAAAGAGTTATTTTTTCTGATACATTTTGGACTGTTATGATCTTGATTATCAAAAAAATTAGACCTTTCGCACGGTAGTATTACCATAAAACAATCAACGCTGGATTTGCTGCAAGTCTTTAATTTTTCGCCAAAGAGCTTGAATGGGTGTTTGCTGGGAGAAGAAGTAAAGATTTATTCTGTATAATAGGTTACACTGTCATGGGTGTAAAATCCATGTGCAAGGTTTTAGCCTTATGTATGCTTTATATATAGTGAGATGAAACTCACTTGACGATGGGTTCACTGAGTCAGCATCAAAAATGTAACTATCTAAAGAAAGATAAACGAGGCTAAAACCCTCTTTTTTCCTATTTTCTGCCTCTTTAAAGTTTCTATGCCTGTGTTGGCATAGCCCGAAAGAGGAAGCCCGCGCTCTAACTTCTCTCTGGCTCCTATCTGATTACAATGACAAATATTTACACTGATTTACTTAACTATTTTAGCAAATCATAATTATAGCTTTACACGATTTTTACATATGCAGAAGCACAATGAAGATTTGGTAATAATAATTTTTTATCTCAGTAGTTTTTTATAAAAAAGGATAGAGTCTCTTCAGTATTGAATTTTATCTATTGTAATTTGATAAAGAAACAAAAAACTATGTTTAAACTATTGAACTAAAGTAAATTAGCCAATATAAAGTCTTATGTGTGTTTCTAGTTAATAATTTAAGATTGAAAATATGAGAATTATTATGTTTATTGTCAATCAGTTTGCTAGACCTTTAAATACCTGTTTTATTTGAAGATGTATATGAACACTTATTGCTAAAAAGCAGAACTGGTATGTCTTAGAGGAAGCAAACTACACAAAGCGACCTGCTCTGAAGGCTATCTAGGCTTTGTTTCTGAGCCAGTAGCTTCTACTGTGAAGGATTTGTGTTCAGCCTCAGTTAGTATAAACAAATATACAATAAATAATAAAATAAAAAAGTGGCATTTCCTGATGGAGTTGATATATAGAAAATGCAGATAAGTAGCCAGACTTCAGATTATAAGCAAAATATTCCGTCAGATAGCTTAACTCACATCATCGATACTCAAGTTCTACAGGAATGGAATGATACCCAAGTCGTTCATCATCAGGCTCTATGCATCCATCAAATGTTTGAGATGCAAGTGGAGCGATCGCCCCAAGGCATTGCTGTAGTATATGAGAATACACAACTTACTTATCAGCAGTTAAACCAGCGGGCAAATGAACTAGCGCACCACCTACGTACTTTAGGTGTTGGGCCTGATGTACTTGTGGGCATTTGCCTGGAGCGCTCCTTGGAGATGATCGTAGGGCTACTGGGAATTCTGAAAGCTGGAGGCGCTTATGTGCCTTTAGATCCGACATATCCCTCAGAACGTTTAGCCTTCATCCTGGAAGACACCCAGACACCAGTATTGTTAACCCAAGAGAAATTGGTCAAGAACTTGCCACCGCATCAGGCGCAAGTAATTTGTCTGGACTCAAACTGGCAAGGGAATATCCCATACAGTCAAGAAAATCCTGTAAATGAAACGACGGCTGAGAATCTTATCTATGTAATCTACACATCTGGTTCTACAGGACAGCCCAAAGGTGTAATGATCCCTCACCGTGGGATTTGCAATCAACTTCACTGGAAGCAAACAACCTTTGGATTAACTCACGCAGACAAAGTTTTACTGACTATTTCTTTTAGTTTCGACCCTTCAGTGTGGCAGATATTCTGGCCATTGTGCTTTGGAGGGCAATTGTTCATGGCTCGCCCTGGTGGACATAAAGACTCTGCCTACCTTGTACAGGTAATTACTGAGCAGCAAATCACCGTTTTGGCCTTAGTACCTTCCATCCTCCGTGTCTTACTGGAAGAGAAGGGAATTGAGAATTGCCGATTTCTTAGACACATTATCTGTGGTGGTGAAGCTTTACCTGGCGAACTCATAGAACGTTTCTTTGCTCAATTGAATTTGGATAATGTTCTACATAATTGTTATGGCCCGACAGAAGCTTCCATTGATACCACTTTCTGGACTTGCCAGCGCGGCACTAATTACACCATTGCTCCCATTGGTCGCCCGATTACTAATGCAGAGATTCACATCCTCGATGAAAACTTACAGCCAGTTCCTATTGGTGAATCAGGTGAACTGCATATAGGCGGTATTGGTTTAGCGCGAGGCTATCTTAACCGTCCAGAATTGACCACAGAGAAGTTCATTGTCAACCCTTTTAACTCTGAACCTGGGGCACGTCTTTACAAAACTGGGGACTTGGCGCGTTATTTGAGCGATGGTAATATCGAATTCCTTGGTCGGATTGACTACCAAGTAAAGATTCGTGGCTTCCGTATTGAATTGGGAGAAATTGAAGCCAGATTAGGTCAACATCCGGCACTGACACAGGCTTTAGTCATAGCAAGAGAGGATGTTCCTGGGGACAAGCAACTCGTGGCATATATTGTTGCTAGTCCAGAGCAAATTCCTAGTCAGGTTGAATTGCGTCGCTTTTTGGAAGGTCAACTACCTGAATACATGGTGCCCGCTTCCTTTGTATTTTTGGACACCTTGCCACTAAATCCCAATGGGAAAATAGACCGTCAGGCTTTACCAGCACCGGATACATTTGCTCTTAGCCTATCAACTAACTTTGTCCCACCTCAGAATCCTAGAGAAGAAGTCTTAGCTACCATCTGGGCAACAGTTTTGCGTCTGGAACAAGTAGGCATTCACGACAATTTTTTTGAATTGGGAGGTCATTCACTGCTGGCCACTCAAGTAATGTCTAGGGTTCGCCAAGCCTTTCGGATAGAAATACCGTTGCAACTTTTGTTTGAGAATCCCACGATCGCTACTTTAGCTCAAGCGGTCGCCCAAAATCAGACTCAAGAAAATGATCCCCAAAATCAGACTATTCCCCAAGTAGCCAACCGCGAGTCAGCCCCTTTATCCTTTGCCCAACAGCGAGTGTGGTTTTTGCAGCAGTTGCAACCCAACAGCCGAGCATATATCGTCTCAAATGCACAGCGCTTAACAGGTAAGTTAAATGCAGATATATTGCAACAGTCACTAGATGCGATCGTTGTCCATCATGAAGCACTGCGAACAAACTTTATCTCATCACTTGATGGTAATCCCATACAAGTAATTGGCACGCCTCGGCCAGTGGAACTCAAGGTAATTGAGGTAACACAGGAACAAGTGGAATCTCTGCTAAATCAAGAGGCGCAACGCCCCTTCAACTTAGAAACTGACTTGATGCTGCGAGCTACCTTGCTCCAAATAGACGAACAGCAGCATGTACTCCTGTTAGTCATGCACCACATCGCCTCAGATGGGTGGTCAATAAGTATTCTCTGGCAACAGTTAGCAGCTGTTTATGAAGCCTTGTTGAGTGGTAAGCCTTCCCCCCTGGCAAAATTGCCCATTCAGTATGCCGATTTTGCTGTCTGGCAACACCAATGGCTATCGGATGAAATACTTTCTAGCCAAATCAACTACTGGAAAACCCAGTTAGCAGGTGCTAATACTGTATTAGAATTACCAACCGACCGACCACGGCCACCAGTTCAAACTTACCAGGGAACAGTGCAATCCCTGATGCTACCCCAAACCCTGAGTGCATCGCTAAAAAAACTCTCGCATCAGCAGGGTGTCACCCTATTCATGACATTGCTGGCGGCTTTTGGGACAACACTGCACCGCTACACTGGGCAAGAAGATATTCTCATTGGTTCTCCGATTGCTGGTCGCAACCAAGTTGAAACCGAAGGCTTGATTGGGTTCTTTGTCAATACCTTAGCCATACGTACTAACCTTTCAGGCAACCCAAGTTTCCGGCAGTTACTTAGTCAAGTTCGAGAAGTAACACTAGGAGCTTATGCTCACCAAGACCTGCCCTTCGAGAAGTTAGTAGAAGAACTACAGCCAGAACGAAATCTGAGCCATTCACCGCTGTTTCAAGTAATGTTTGCCTTCCACAATACTCCAAGGGAACTCTGGGAACTTCCGGGATTGAACATTACCCCTCTAGAAGTCCATAACGGCGCAGCAAAGTTCGATCTCACCCTCGACCTGGAAGAAACTTCAGAGGGGATCAAAGGTGGAATTGAATACAACACAGATTTATTCGATGCTACAACTATTGCTCGAATGCTAGGGCATTTCCAAACTTTACTTGAAGGTATTGTTGCCAATCCAGAACAGCATATTTCAGATTTACCTCTGTTAACCGCAGCCGAACAGCATCAGCTACTAGGAGAGTGGAATAATACTGAAGCTGACTACGATTTATCTCAATGTCTGCACCAGTTATTTGAAGCGCAGGTAGAGAAAACACCAGATGCGATCGCTGTAAAATTTGCAGACAAGCATCTTACCTACAATGAGCTAAATTGTCGCGCCAATCAGCTAGCAAACTACTTGCAAACCTGTGGAGTCCAGCCAGATGTACTCGTAGCCATTTGTGTTGAGCGTTCCTTAGAAATGGTTGTCGGATTGTTAGGGATTCTCAAGGCTGGGGGCGCTTATGTACCTCTTGATCCCGAATATCCTCAAGAGCGATTAGCATATATGCTAGAGGATTGTCAAGCCCCAGTGCTGCTCACCCAAAGAAATTTAGTGGAGCATCTACCCGGAACAACTCAGAAAATTTGCTTGGATACCGACTGGGAAACAATCTTACAACAAAGCGATCGCAATCCCAATTCCAGCGTCAACCCTCTGGATCTTGCTTATGTAATTTATACCTCTGGTTCCACCGGCAAACCAAAGGGCGCAATGAACACCCATCGGGGAATTTGCAATCGCTTACTGTGGATGCAAGACGCTTACCAACTAAATGCAACTGATAGCGTTCTGCAAAAAACGCCTTTTAGTTTCGACGTTTCCGTTTGGGAGTTTTTCTGGCCCCTATTGACAGGGGCGCGTTTAGTCATGGCTCAACCAGGTGGGCAGCGAGATGCAACTTACTTAATCAACACCATCGCCCAAGAGGAGATTACAACACTGCATTTTGTACCCTCCATGTTGCAAATATTTCTAGAAACCAAAGGGCTAGAACGTTGCAAATCTCTAAAACGGGTATTTTGTAGTGGAGAAGCCTTACCAGTTGACCTTCAAGAGCGGTTTTTTCAGCGGATGGGATGTGAACTACACAACCTTTACGGCCCTACCGAAGCAGCAATTGATGTCACATTTTGGCAGTGTCAAACAGAGAGTAACTTAACAAGTGTACCGATTGGGAGAGCGATCGCAAACACTCAACTTTATATCCTCGACTCATATTTACAACCAGTTCCCTTGGGTGCGAAAGGCGAACTTTATATTGGTGGTGTTGGAGTTGCTACAGGTTATCTCAACCGTCCAGACTTAACAGCCGAGCGATTTATTTCTCATCCCTTTAACGAAGGTGAAAAGCTTTACAAAACTGGAGACTTAGCACGCTATCTTCCCGATGGCAACATTGAATACATCGGGAGAATTGATCATCAAGTAAAAATTCGTGGTTTCCGCATCGAACTTGGCGAAATTGAAGCTTTACTAGCACAACACCCTGGCATACAGCAAACTGTCGTCACAGCTAGAGTTGATAATCCACAAAACCAGCGACTAGTCGCCTACATCGTTCCTCACCCAGAACAGACACCAACCATAGACGAACTGCGGCACTTTCTCAAACAAAAATTGCCAGAATATATGGTGCCTAGTGCTTTCGTTTTACTAGACACTCTACCCCTAACCCCCAACGGCAAAATCGACCGCCGTGCTTTACCATCACCAAACTCAACAAAGCTTGATTCAGAAAACACCTATGTGGCTCCTCGTGATGAATTAGAATTCCAACTGACCAAAATTTGGGAACAAATTCTAGATGTCCAACCCATTGGTGTCAAAGATAACTTCTTTGAGCTAGGAGGACACTCGATATTAGCAGTAAAACTGTTTTGGCAAATTGAGAAGACATTTAATAAAAATCTACCTCTTGCGATTCTCTTCCAGTCAGGTACCGTAGAGGCTCTAGCTAAAATCATCTGCCAAGAAGAAGATTTAACAAAAAACTTGACTTCAGTAAATACCTTGGACAAATCAAAACCTGCCTGGTCATCCCTGGTAGAAATTCAACCCAATGGTTCCAAGCCACCTTTTTTCTGTATTCATGGACTGGGTGGAGAAGTCTTGTGTTTCCGTGAATTGGCAGTGCATCTAGGTTCAGAGCAACCATTCTACGGACTACAGCCACAAGGGTTAGATGAAAAATACCCTTTCCATACGCGGATTGAAGACATGGCAACTCACTATATTCAGGAAATACAGACCCTTCAGCCCAAGGGGCCTTATTTTTTGGGAGGTTATTCTTTTGGAGGTATAGTTGCTTTCGAGATGGCTCAACAACTCCAAGAGCAAGGCGAACAAGTTGGTATTCTAGTTATGCTTGATAGTTGTCGTCCAGGTTATAGCTGGCGGGCATCATTTCTCAAGCGAGGTTTTTTGCATTTAAAGAATATGGTTCAACAAGGGCCTAGCTATCTTTGGCAAAAGGCTGTGAAATGGAGCTATTGGCGTAAGTGGCATCTCCAAAATAAATATAACCGTTACTTGGAAGAGTTACTTAATTTACCTGAGAATGACAAGCACTTAAAGAGTATAGATGCGAATACTCAAGCCATTAGTGAATATATCTTCTCACCTTACCTTGGTCAAGCTATTCTCTTGCGGACAGAGGATCAAAATCGAAGTGAAGCTATTGGCACACAATACGATCCTCAATTCGGCTGGGGTGACATAGTAACTGGAGAATTAAATATCCATTACCTTCCCGGATCTCACCTTGGAATACTTAAAGAACCACACGTACAGGTGTTAGCCGAAATATTGAGAAATTCCTTAACTCAGGCGCAGTCTCAAAAGAATTAATTTGAACTTTTTGCCTCGATTCAGGATTTTGAGGGTACGACCATCAATCGAAGGTTTTCGAGACGCGATAAATCGTCGTCTCTACAAGTGTTTTGGTCTTATCTGAACTGTATTGTGGTATAATTTTACTTTTTTAGATTTTGGTAGATATATAGCGAAGATATTGTATTTAAATCTATTTCTTTACGCTCATTGTCATTGTCATTAGTATTTTTAAACAGAACTGTAAACGCACCAGCACCTAACTTATCTTGAGGAAACATCCGATAACAAGGCATCGTAGTTAAATGCGATTGATATTTGGCTAAATTACTAATTTCTATTGCCTGAAAATGGGGAAAGCGCTCCAAAAACCATTCACATACTTGCTCATTTTCTTCGGGTGAATATGTACAAGTCATATAAGCAAGATAGCCTTGCGATGAAACAATTTTCGCCGAGTTAGCTATAATGCGCTTTTGTCGATTTGCACTCTTATTAATAGCAGTTGGGTGAAAACATCCGGGCGCTTTTTCACCTTTAGCAAGTAAAGATTGTCCAGTACAAGGAGCATCTACTATTACTAGATTGCTAGAGCAGGGAAACATTTCGGCAAATATACTCGAATCTCTATTAACCACTGCACTAGGGCTGATCTGGCAACGTTTCAAATTAGAAATTAGCATTCCCAGACGTTTGCCAATTACTTCATTACTGATGAGTAAGTCAGGTTGTAAAGCTTTCCACGCGAAGATACTTTTACCTCCTGGTGCAGCACACATATCAAAAACTAAACGCACTGACTGAGGAATAGCTAATAAAGTAGTAGCTGCAAACACCGAAGAAAAATCTAAACAATAAAAATATCCTTTTTCATGCAAGGGATGCCGTCCGGGTTTTTCTCCCAAAGATAAGCGGTCTATAAATTGTGGTTGCCAAGAAGTTGGTGTTTCCACTGCTAAAGGCAAAGTTTCTGACTTTTCTTGACACCAAAGAATACTTGGTGAAAAAGGCTGAGGATTCATCAAAGCCTCAATAAATTTTTCTTGATCATCTAGATTAGTGAACAAACGTCGCGAGACTTTAAGTAATAAATTAGAAGGTTTTTCCATGTGAATAAATATAATACCAATTTTCAATTATCTGTAACTTAAGTTTCTTAATTACGAATTACGAATTACGAATTTATAGGTTGTATCACAATCCAAATAAAACTGTTACACAAGAACAATGTAATTAAGGCTTTTGGCTTCATACTCAAAATATAATGACCGCCATTGGGATCGCAATGGCCAAGCTACCCCACTGCACCGGAGAAGGTCATGTTCTTAGATAGTTTTCAGGAAAAATTACGCAAACAAGCGCAATTATGGAGGGATGAAGGATTAATTAGTTCTTCGCAATATGAGCAAATAGCAGAGCGTTATCAATTTAAAAACCTGGAAGCTGCTGCACGCGATCGCAACAAAGCGATCGCAATTGCTGTAGGCAGTGTGCTTTTATGCTTAGGCATAATTACCTTTGTATCAGGAAACTGGCAGGGAGGATCGCGAGAAGTCAAATTTATTTTGATGATAAGTTTGTTTTTTGCGATCGCAATCACTGGATTTTACAGTTGGAGACCACCTGAAGGAAAGAAGCCAGAACGAAGCAAACGCATACTGGGAGAAGGGTTGCTAATTTTAAGCGCCTTCATCTTCGGTGCAAATTTACTGCTAATGGCCCAGATGTTCAATATCACTGGTTCAGCTTCCCAACTGTTTCTCGCCTGGGGGTTGGGTGTTGTGGTGATGGCCTTCAGTTTGTCTTTAAATTCTTTAGGAGTTCTGTCAATTGTCCTCGTGGAAATTGGCTATTGGACGGGATTAGAAGACTTGTGGTACGCAACAGGAGAGTTAACTTGGTCGCGTCTAGTAGTCCAGCATATGCCATTGTTGGCATGGCTGGTATTTGTACCCTTAGCCTACTTCTGTCGATCGCGTTGGATTTTTGGTCTAGCAGCCTTTGTTTTTGCTAGTTCCTTACAAGCCAACCTTAATCCTCTGCCACTGCTGAATTATGCTGATATAGCCCCTTGGGTGGCATCTTTTGCTTTTGCACTCCCACCTGCATTATTCTGGAGTTATGATGACCTGCTGTTTCCAACCATAAATTACAGGCTGTTTCAATCTCTAGCCCGTAATTTAGCGTTGGTAAGCTTCGGCGTTGTCTTTTACATTCTGTCTTTTCGTTGGGTCTGGGAATCTCCATATAGTTTTAATCAGCCAACGAATTTGACAAACTTGTTCGAGTCTCTGCCGATTATCGATTTGGGGATTCTCAGCGGCTTGGCGGTATTGCAATGGTTGTTTCTACTGCGCCAAAGAAATAACCCTCCGCGTCGCGAAGTGATTTTCACGACTGCCGTTATTGGTACTTTTCTTGCCTTTATTGTCATAGCACCTTTTTGGCATCAAACTATCAGCCGAATTGATGAACTTGGCATTTTTATTTTCAATGTACTTCTTGCAACATTAGCTTGGGGACTAATTCAAGAAGGATTGAAATTAAGCAACAGAAGTTCCTTTTGGGGCGGTATGCTGTTATTAACACTGCAAATTATCAGTCGCGTGCAGGAGTACGATACAGACTTACTTTTTAAGTCTTTGGTCTTTGTCCTGTGCGGTTCTGCTTTAATTAGCGCCGGACTCTGGTTTGAACGCCGCCTACCTGGTGGTAGCTCTACAAGTAAAAAGTAGCGCAAAAGATGAAAGAATTCAGGAGTCAGAATTCAGGAAAAGTTCACTAAATCTAAAATTGAATGATTCCTAACTCCTAACTCTTAACTTCTAACTGAAAATCTCTGTGAGTTAAAGTTTTTAAAGTTTCTCTGCGTCAGTCCTAATCTCATTACTTTGACCTCCTCAAGACCTCTGCTTTTTAGGACTACGCTCATGACTAATAGTTCTTCTGAATCTAAAAATAAAACCTTGTCTCCCGAAGCCGAATTCTCCAGTAAGGTGACTTTTCGGGATTACTTGATTGCCACTGAACAAAAATCGAATAAGCCCTTACCTTTTTGGCGGTTACTAGCTCCCCTAGCGCTGCAAACAGGGTTAATTATGGCAGTACCAGCCCAAGCGGTTTATACAGACGTGACAGGTAAGACGGTGATTTTGCAAACCGTACCTGTAGATCCTAGCAATGTGCTTCAAGGTAATACCTTAGCGTTAGATTACAACATATCCCGTACCGCAAATTTGAGCAGACTGCCTGGTTGGCAACCATTAGTCAGCAAAGGTCGTGGAAGTGGCAGAAGATTGCCTGAAGGAACTAACATCTATGTGATCTTGCAAGAGCAACTATCCTCTGGTAGGGGTGTTCCTAGAGCTTGGAGACCGTTACGAGTAACTAGCGATCGCCCCACGACTCTTAGAGCCAACCAAGTAGCTTTAAGAGGTGTTTATCAGGATGGCTCTGTTAACTACGGTTTGGAAACATATTACATCCCAGAAAACCAACGTCAGCAGATTCGGAACGACTTGCAAGCCCAACGCGCCCGTAGGGGACAAGTACCGCCCATTGTGGTGAAGGCGAAAGTAGATCCACAGGGTAAAGCAGTGCCAGTTAGTATGTGGGTGCGCGATCGCAACTATCGCTTTTAAGCTCTTAGGCAAATAAACATTGCATGTTTACACGCCAGATTTCTTTCCCAAGTTCTGAGCGTCGGCTTCCGACACTCAGAACTTTCTGTTTGTCATTAGATATTTGGTGAAAAAATCTAGAGACGTAGCATTTCTACGTCTCTACAATGATTCTAAGTAAAGCATATTTAATTTCTACAGATGTTTTATCTATCGCCTACATTGAGAATGAAATAGCCCTGGATTACCGCAAAGACTCAAAACAGTATATTTCAGAGTAAGATTATCAGCAGGTTTTCGTTGCTGATAATATATGATTTTCCGTGGATTGAGTCGAACAACAAGGCTAATATTTACGAGATTTTTACCGCTAGTGTTCATAGCAGTAATTGCAGTCTGGCAACTTTCCTCAACACAACCCCAGTTATTACAGCAAGAAAGCAATTACGCAATCCATATTCAACAAAAATTTAATCAATCTGGTTTTTATCCCGTTGCCCAAATTCCATCTGCAAACATTTATAAACCTATTGGTGACTGGGTAGGAAGGTTAATTTTACCAACGAAACAGAAATTACAAGATGGTTTAGATTGGGTGTGGATGGAAGTTCAATATGCACCACCTACAGCCCAAAATTTGGTAGGTAAAATTGTGCGTTTGGAATGGAAAAAGAATAAATATTTGCTTGCTTTGGGTCAAGCGGTAACACAAGATATAAATTTCACTCCGGAAGTGATTAAAAGTCAAAAACAAGGAAATATTCATCCTTTTCGACTAAATGGAGTTCGTCAGGTAGGGATTTTACGCTCTTTGGCTGGTGCAAATCCTGATGATGAAACAATTGTTGCTTTAGATTCAAGTACAATCATTGATGCAATTAAAGAAAAAGCTATTTTGCAAATTGAACGCGAACCAATTTTGGCAACTGGTAGATTTTATGGATTGGTAAAAATAGTTAAACCGATTAAATCTAGTTATAAAAATAGTTTATCTCCAGAGCCAAAACAGGATAACGATTATTTTTTAGTACAGCATTATAATCCGATTTCAAATAAGTTTGATGGTCTTCAAGAAACTATTCGTATTCCCCAACAAATAATAGATCAGCGAAATTTTGCTCCTTCAAGTTTGCAGCAAATCGAACAATCACCTGCTGGTGAAAATGGGTGGTATATTTATGGCGCTCCCGATGCAAAGGGTGTATTTACCGTAGTAGCACTTGCACCTCGTTCTCTATTTCAAATTCAACCCAATCAAATCATTACTGGTGAAGAATTAGGGCTAAATTACATCCGAGATGTAAATTGGCAAAATACCGAGAAAAATAAAGGTAAATTGAATACTGTATTATTAAAACCTGTAGAAACGCAAAATTTACTTAATCAATCTATATCAAAATGGCAAGAAGGCAATAAAGCTATTGTCTTACACCTATTTGGTGGAATTGGCGGAAGTAAAGGTGAATCAGTGGGAGTACCTTATACTATCACCGGACATTTTGCTTTTGGGATCGCAGAAGTTATCCGCGACGAATTTACTAACGAATTACGCTTCGAGACTAAATACCACCAAATTTATGCCCATAACCCTGATGGAATTATTGCCGGAACGCATACATGGGCTGATTATATGGGTAATTTACAACGTGGTTGGTTAGCAACACGTCCAGTATCGGATATTCTCATCAAATTCGACCCGGTAACGCAGGATTATGATTTTGATGGTGTTAAACTTTCGCCTTTAGAAGAATTCCAGCAACAATTAGAGGTAACAATGGCACGTTATCGGGTTGGTGATGGAACTGGTGGTGCAATGGTGTCACCTGCGACTTCATGCGTCCAAGACTCAAACCAAGCACTTTATGCTGCAATATTGGCAATTAAAAACCAAGTTGCTATAACTCCTCAAATTCAAACTTGGATACGCACAAACCCCAATCACCCGCAAACATTACGCTTTCAGCAGCTAGTTGAATTAGGTCAATCTTTAGAACAACAGTTAGCACCCTTGGGTATAGTTCGCGCTGATTGGCAAAGTCAAGCAGGAATACTCGCAGGTACGGGAATAGGAAAAACGACGGAAGCATTTCAAGATCGTAGTATTTGGGCTGGTTTGACAACATGGCGAACAATAATGCCTAGACTTGCACACGACGACCTTGCCGCAATATTTTTAAAGCATGGTGCAATTATGCAAGTATTGCGGACTAATCAAGTTGGTGGTTGGGAACCTAATATTACACCCATTGCTCCAACAGTACTTCTGGGACAAATTAAGATTCCCTTTAGCAATATTTCACCATTTTCAATTCTTTTAAATCGCACTTTAGCATCCTTAGTACTTCCAAGGCTCAAAGATTGCTTAGTTGTTGTTGTACTGCTGATAATTTATAGTATTATTGCTCTACCTTATGGTTGGAAATTTGGATTTTTACAGATAGAAGTTTGGTCTGCAAATTGGATTGATAAATGCTTGTTAATATTGCGTTGTCTATTTTTACCTGCAATTGTTGAAGAACTATTTTTTCGCGTTTTTTTGCTTCCTCATCCTAGCGAAATCAACAATTTGTTTCAATGGTCTTTGTGGGCAATAGTGAGTCTATTATTATTTATTTTGTATCATCCATTGAATGCTAGAACATTTTTTAAAGCTGGAATATCCACATTTTATAATCATGTTTTTCTTGTATTAGCTGCATTTTTAGAAATTATATGTACTGTTGCATATACCCTAACAGGATCTTTGTTTGTAATAGTTTTAATTCACTGGGTTGTTGTAGTAGTTTGGTTAATTGTTTTTGGAGGAATTAGAAAATTAGATAATCATCAAAAAATTCAGTAAGGAGGCAGGAGGCAGGAGTCAGGACAATACGGTTCGGTTAAAGGGGAAAGGGAAAAGCGGAAAGGTTTTGAATACATCGTTTACCCTTTACCCCTTACCCTTTCCCCAGACCACAAGGAAAATGAAAAATGCTTATCCGAACCGTATTGGGAGTCAGGAGGCAATAATGCTCGATTAAGGCTAAAACTAGATGCCTATATTTAGCATAACTAAATCTAGGACAACCTTACCCCAGCCGCCTTTTTGGAACAACCGCAGAACTTTTTATTAGCGATCGCACTACAACTACAAATTTACTAGTATTGAGCAACACACTTCTAAGGCACAATCAGCACTGGGCAAGGAGAAAGGTTAATCACGCGGGTGGTAACACTATCATCCGCTCCCTCTTCAGTCAAGCCTAGACCCCGACAGCCCATGATAATTAAATCTGCTCCAATTTCATCAGCAACATCGCAGATAGTAAAAGCTGGTTTGCCTTGCCTTTCCAGGATTTCGGATTGAATTCCTTGCCCAGAAAATAAAGATTGGGCATTTTCTAGCAGTTTAGCAACTACCTCTGGCGACACCATCGGATCGGCACTAGGCGCATCTGGAGGTGGTTCTTCTACCACAGACAGCAGCACCAAGCGACTGCTGTACTTTTTGACTACGTTGGTAACAACGTCAGCAGCTTCCCGCGTTTCCCGACTTTGATCGATAGGAAATAGTACTGTCTTAAATATATCTGTCACTTGGGTACCCCTGACTCCGGTAAAATCTTGATGGTTCTACTTTCAAAACAATAACAAAAAGGCAATCAGGAGAGTTTGGTGTGTCCAAAAAAAGTTTAGCAAGTTTATCTTCGGCTGATATCTCTGGGAAACGTGCCTTAGTGCGGGTTGACTTTAACGTGCCTGTGGACGATCAAGGCAACATTACTGACGATACTCGCATTCGCGCCGCTCTACCAACCATCCAAGATTTGACGCAGAAGGGAGCTAAGGTCATTCTCGCCAGCCATTTTGGCCGTCCCAAGGGTGTGGATGACAAATTACGCCTAACTCCCGTTGCCAAGCGTCTGTCTGAGTTACTGGGGCAAGAAGTCATTAAAACTGATGACTCTATTGGCGATGAAGTTGCAGCTAAAGTTGGCGCTTTGCAAAATGGCCAAGTGCTGTTACTAGAAAATGTCCGTTTTTACAAAGAAGAAGAAAAGAACGACCCAGAATTTGCGAAAAAATTGGCAGCTAATGCTGATTTTTATGTAAATGATGCTTTTGGTACTGCACACCGCGCCCATGCTTCTACAGAAGGCGTGACTAAATTCCTCAGCCCTTCTGTGGCTGGATATTTGGTTGAGAAGGAATTGCAATATCTGCAAAACGCCATTGAAAATCCCCAACGTCCTTTAGCGGCAATTATTGGTGGTTCCAAAGTTTCCAGCAAAATTGGCGTAATTGAAACACTGCTGGAGAAGTGCGACAAGCTGATCATTGGTGGTGGGATGATTTTCACCTTCTACAAAGCCCGTGGTTTGAATGTTGGTAAGTCGTTAGTGGAAGAAGACAAGCTGGAACTAGCGAAGTCTTTAGAAGCTAAAGCTAAGGAACGTGGCGTTGCTTTATTGCTTCCCACAGATGTGGTATTGGCAGATAACTTTGCCCCAGATGCCAATTCTCAAACCGTTAGCATTGAGAATATCCCCGATGGTTGGATGGGTTTGGATATTGGGCCAGACTCAGTAAAAGTTTTCCAAGAAGCCCTTGCAGATACCAAAACGGTAATTTGGAACGGGCCAATGGGTGTGTTTGAGTTTGATAAGTTTGCGGCAGGTACGGAAGCGATCGCTCATACCCTTGCAGAAATCGGTAAAACTGGCACAACAACCATCATTGGCGGTGGCGACTCAGTAGCGGCTGTGGAAAAGGTTGGTTTAGCCGATCAAATGAGCCATATCTCCACCGGCGGCGGCGCTAGCTTGGAGTTACTTGAAGGTAAGGTATTGCCTGGAATTGCAGCTTTAGATGATGCGTAATTAGGGACTAGGGACTAGGGACTAGGGACTGGCTAAGAGTCTTACCAGTACCCAATCCCCAGTACCCAGTACCCAATACCCAATACCCAAGCCACTACATGAGAAAAATATATGCAACCTAAATGGCTGGAATGGACGCAAAAATTACAAGCGATCGCTCAAAATGGGTTAACTTATTCTGAGGGCGTGTTTGATATTGAACGTTACAAACAATTACGAGCGATCGCCACAGAAATTATGGCGACTTACTCGAATGTAGAACACAGCTATATCCTCGATTTATTTAGCCGTGAACTAGGATATGCAACTCCCAAAGTTGACGTGCGGGCAGCTATTTTCCGTGATGACACTATATTGTTAGTCAAGGAAAGAGTAGACGGCTGCTGGAGTTTACCTGGTGGATGGGCTGATGTTGGTGAGTCGCCCAGTCAGGTAGTTGTGAAAGAAGTATATGAAGAATCTGGATATCAAGCACGCGCTATTAAACTCTTAGCAGTCTATGACAGAAACAAACAGGGACATCCACCATTGCCGTTTTATGTCTACAAACTGTTTTTTCACTGTGAACTCATTGGTGGTTCTCCATCATCAAGTATTGAAACTGAAGATGTAGGTTTTTTTCCTGAAAATGCGTTACCAGAACTTTCTATTGGACGTGTGACACCAACGCAAATCACGCGACTTTTTCAACATTATCGCCAACCAGATTTACCGACAGACTTTGATTAGTATAGGAATCCGCTTTGATTTCTGAACTAATTTGCGTAGGCAGGCAATAGGCAATAGGCAACAGGCAACAGTCAAGAAGGCTTCTTAGTTGTACTGAGTTTTTTCAGAAATCAAATATGAGTCCTATAAGTCCTATAGTTCCTTCAATATTTAATATACTTTGCCAAATTTTTTAGGCAATATACTACTACACAAATTTCCTATCTACACTAATTAACTATCCCTCTTTTGTCAGTTTCGGCAACACAAATTCTGAAACCTTTATTTAAAAAGGTTTTTATAGCAGTCCTAAATCATTCGTGAAAAATTAGATCCCCGACTTCTTAAAGAAGTCGGGGATCTGGACAACGCAAATTTTCACAACTTTCACGTCGCGCATCTCGGCTCAATACCTAGTAGGGACTATTATGTTCCCGGACGAGAGCGAATATGATCGGGTATATGATGGCGATCGCCTAATATTTCTAACAAAGGCCCATGAACATCAAATTTAACCATACTTACCGACGCAACCAAAATATTCACCCGATAGCGATAGCGTCCCAAATCAATTCCCAGTAAACTGCAAAGCGTAATCCGAATCGTGGCTTTATGGGAAACTACTAAAACATTACCGTGGGGATGTTTTTCTTGAATTTCAGAAATTACAGGCATAGAACGGTTAGCAATATCTACCGCAGTTTCTCCACCTTTGGGTGCATTCCAAGCTGGTTCTGTCAACCATTTTACATAGTTTTCTGCGTAATTCTCTTGGGCAAACGATTTACTCTTAGTTTCCCATTCGCCGTAACTACCTTCTCTAAGTCCGTCACGCAACTGCATATCCATACCGATAGCATCACAAAATGGCTTGGCAGTTGCAATTGCCCGCTTCATCGGGCTAACATAAACAGCCTCCCACTTCAATTTTTGATAAACATCGGCAAAACTCTTTGCCATCTGCATCCCTTCAGAAGTCAACTCCGCATCAGTTTCACCGCAGAAATTACCACTTTGACTAAAAGTAGTTTCTCCATGTCGCAGTAAATATAAATTGAGTGTCATAGATTGTATCGCGATTGGGATCAAGGAGTTGGTGCAAAAATAAACTAGCATCAATCTCGCAATCAAGTATGTGACACCAGGACAAAGTAATCAACCAAAAAAGTCAATCAACTACAAACATTTTGAAATCGAAGACAACTAGTACCGCAAGGCGGAAATAAACCACCCATTCTCAATCAACAAAACCCTTATGCTGTCTTCATTTTTAATTTTTAATTTTTAATTTTTAATTCCGCCTTGCGGTACTAGGGCGTTGTCTCCTGCGGCGGTGTCGGTGTCGGGGTCGGTTCAGGTGTGGAGGTTTCTGTGGGAGTTGGTGTAGGTGTTTCTGTGGGTGTGGGAGTTGGCGTGGGTGTTTCTGTAGGCGTTGGTGTTTCTGTAGGCGTTGGTGTTGGCGATGGGGGAGGAGTGGGATTTTCGGCTGTAATGCTGAGTTTATAATCTACTGGTTTCGATGCTGTGGAAACTACAACAAACTCGTAAAATCCGTTTTCTGGTAATTTAGTTGACAAACTACGCTGGGTAGAATCTTCTAAAAATCGAATTTTGCCAGAAGGTGAATAGACTGATAACAAAACTTGGGAATTTGCTTGTAGGTTCAAGTCTAGAGATTGGTCTTTGGCAAGTCCAGCAATGAATACTTTACCACCACCAGGTTGGAGAGTACCGCTGACTGTTTTGCCAGTAGCCCCCGGATCAAAGACAATTTTCTGGAAAGCACTACCGGCGAGGATAGCACTGAGTTTATCGCTAACAAATCCGTACCAAACTTGTCCAATGGGCTGATCTTGAAAATTTTTACCCCGCTGCTCAGGGAATACACGTAAGAAAGCCGCATCTCCTAAATCATACAAAGAACGACTACCAACGTTAATTTTGTTGACTTCCACTTTCCAGCGATCGCGTTCAGCAGTTGTGTAAGTTCCCAACTGTCGTCGTGTATTGGAACTCAATGGTGCAAGTTTTTCTAATAATTCTGAGGCTGTTTTATCCCATTCTGCCCGCAAACCTTCATCTTCAGGGCCATTGCTGAGAGTGCGTCCTCGCAAGCTGGGATTTCTATCCCAAAAAACTTGATTTACCAAATTCACATAGAAGTTAGAACTAATACCCAACTGTTGACGGCGATCGCTTAATTTTTCTTTGCGTTCCCGTTCTGCTGGTGAATATTGCGCTAAGGGATCGGTTGGTTGTTCACTGGTGGGAATTGGGCTGGCTGTAGGTGTAGGTTCGACTTCACCGACATCTCGTCTGCTATTCAATCCCCACGAAATTAATCCAACACTACCAACGACTAACGCCGCCACAAGGAAGATTTTTGTTGGTGTCCACCAGCTTGTGGGCTGAGGAGATGGGGGATATGAGGGAGATGGAGAGGATGGGGGAGGTGGAGAGACGGCGATGGTGGCGGATGTGGCTTGTGGTTGTGGTGGTGTGGGGTATTGAGTTGGGGGAAAGTTAGCTGGGGGCGAGTTGATAGCTTGGAGTACTTGACGGGCTGATTGATAGCGATCGCTTGGTCTTGCAGATAGCATTTTATCTAATACCTCTGCCAAAGTTTGACTCAGGCTTACTTCCCGTCGCCACTGCCAACTAAGAGTGTAGGTATCAATTAATTCTTGAGGTTGTTTCCCTGTCAGTAAAACCAACATGGTTGCTGCTAAAGCATACAAGTCGCTGTGGGGAGAAACTAACCCAGTTTGCATCTGTTCTGGAGGCGCAAATCCTATCTTACCTAGTAGAGTTGGTGATGGGGAAGATGCAACTACGCCGGGTTGGTAATATTGGGAAGCAACTACTGCTACTACTTGTTTGACACCGCCAAAATCAATTAATACTGGCAGTTTGTCAACAGTGCGAAGCATTAAATTATCTGGAGAAATATCTCGATGAATTACTCCTAGTGAGTGGATGTATTCCAACACTGGCAAAATTTGCTGCAATAATTGGCGTACTTCTACTTCTGTAAAGCGCAAACCTTGCTTTATCCGAGCATCTAACAATGAGTTGTAAGTTTCCCCTTCTACATAATCTTGCACCAAAAACAGATATTCTTTGCCTCCTAAGTTCATCCGCAGCAGTTCTCGGAAGCGGGGAATTTGGGGATGTTGGAGTTTATAAAGAACACTTGCTTCCCTCTCAAACAGTTCTTCAGCTTTTTGGACAACGTAAGCGGTTTGAACTTGGGGAGAAAATTCTTTTAAAACACAAAGTTCGCGGAAACGGTTGACATCTTCAGCTAAATAAGTACGTCCAAAGCCACCCTGGCCAATTTGACGTACAATCACATAGCGATCGCCTAAAGTTAATCCTGGTTGGATACCATAACTCATGGGCGTATCCAACAAATTTTCACCACACTGGAGACAAAAGCGACTACCTGGAGTATTTTCATGTCCTTTAGAACAATATATTTTAGTCATTAGTTATTAGTCATTTGTCATTTGTTATTAGTAACTCTTCTCCAGTCCCCAGTCCCCAGTCCCCTTACTTGCCAGATTGTACTTTACTGACTTGATCAGCTGCGATCGCATACCAAATTTGACCGAAAGTCTGTTGATTGAGTTTTCGACGCTGCTGATCAGGAAACAACCGATCAAATTTTTCATTTGTGTCTTTGGTCAGCTGATCAAATGTATAGTTCCCAAACTGCCCCGATCGCGCTTGTCGTCTCCATGTATCGTAATCTTTTTGACTATAGTTCCCCAATTGCCGACGAGCTGCGGTACTGAGGTTAGCCTGTTCTAGTTTATTCAATAAATCATTAGCGATACCAGACCATTCATCTCGTAAACTAGCGTCTTCAGGTTTAGATGTCAGGCTACGTCCTTTTAATTCTGGTTTTTTTGTATAAAATAAATCATCTACTGAGCGAATAAAAAATCCTTCAGAAATTTCTAGCTCTTGACGACGACTGATAATTTCCTGGAGATTGCTGTTTTTTCCTTTGTCGCTGACTGGTTTACCAATCGGATTTGGAAACTGGGGAATTTCTGGTAAGGAAATTGTTGGAATGGTAATTGAAGTTACGCTGCGAATGACTGCATTTACTACCGCCCAAGCACCCGCGCCAGTTAAAACAACTAAAGCCGTCCCACCAAGACTCATCACAAAAGGGCGAATCCAAATAGGTAAAGACATTGGTTTAGCAATGGCTTGCGTTCTGCTCTGGAATCTACTCACAACAGCACTGGCGCGTTGTCTTCCTGGAGCAACGACCATTGTCTTGATTTTGCTAGTAATATAATTACCTGGGGATTTAATCGCAGTTGACGATGGTAAATCTTTGAGGATTTGCTCGGCTCGTTGGTAGCGATCGCTCGGTTTATAAGCCAGCATCTTTTTTAACACCGCTTCCAGTTGAGGACTAACTCTGATTTGTTTTCCCCATCCCCAAATTCCCTGATAGCTGTCGTATAATTTTTGCGGTTCTTGTCCTGTGAGCAACACTAATGTTGTTACCGCCAAAGAGTATAAATCACTACTGAAAAATGCTTTTCCCTGACGTAGCTGTTCTTCTGGGGCGTAGCCCTTTTTACCTAGCAAAGTATTATTTTCAGCTAGCTTAGTCTGCCAAAAACCTTGAGAAGCTGGCAATTGCTTGACACCACCAAAATCAATCAGCACCGGGAGATTATCAGAACGCCGCCAAATCAAATTATCGGGAGAGATATCACGGTGAACTACATCTCGTGAGTGGATGTAGGATAACACTGGTAAAATCTGTTGCAGTAGAGTAATTACTTCCTCTTCACTAAAGGTTTTTCCTTGAGTTTCCCGCTGTTCTAATAATTGGTAATAATTATCACCATCCACATAATCTTGTACTAGAAAGAAAAAATCTTTACTACCGATTTTCACTTGTAGCGAGGCGTGAAAACGCGGAATTTGTGGATGCTGGAGTTTTTTGAGAACATTGGCTTCTCGTTCAAATAACTCTTTAGCTTTTTGTAAATCTTGATGTTCTTGTACTTGGGGTGCAAATTCCTTCAACACACAGGTTTGATGGGATTTATTTATATCCTCAGCCAAATAGGTGCGTCCAAAGCCGCCCTGCCCTAATTGACGGATAATTTGATAGCGATTATCCACAACCTGTCCCACACCAAGAGGTAATGGCTCACCGCAATGGGTACAAAAGCGGTTACTACCATTATTTGTGTGTTGTTTACTGCAATAGAGCTGCATGGTGCCCAAGGATAAATTAAGGTTTTATTGAGTAACTACAACGCGTATACCCTTATTTTCGGATATCCTACGAATTACGAATTACGAATTATTTTAACGGTGTTGGTCTACTTCAGGATAAACAACAAGCGTTATGAGCCGCAAATCAAGACAGCAGCAAGT
Source organism: Nostoc sp. UIC 10890 (assembly GCF_054786515.1). Classification (NCBI taxonomy): domain Bacteria; kingdom Bacillati; phylum Cyanobacteriota; class Cyanophyceae; order Nostocales; family Nostocaceae; genus Nostoc; species Nostoc sp. UIC 10890. The sequence continues at coordinate 5,364,876 of NZ_JBSGKF010000001.1, read as the reverse complement.
AATTAAAGCATTTGAAGACTTTTTGTCTACCCCCCTAGAAACGATACTGCAACGGCATCTCAACACTCAAACTTCGACAGCTTTGAGCTTATTTCACGATGTGGCGGCGAATGTGCCAGCTTACAAGGCTTTTTTAGCAGAAAGGGAAATTAATCCCGCAACTATTCAAACCTTGGAAGAGTTTCAAAAACTCCCAGCGATCGCTAAACAAAATTATATACTGCGTTATCCCTTAGCTGACTTGTGCCGCAACGGTCAACTCCAAGCGTGCGACATGATAGCTGCTTCATCAGGTTCCAGTGGAAAACCGACATTTTGGCCTCGTTTTTTCACAGATGAACTCCAAATCGCCACACGTTTTGAACAGATTTTTCACGATAGTTTCTATGCAGATACGAGACGTACCTTAGCAGTAATTTGTTTCACTTTGGGCACTTGGGTAGGTGGGATGTTTACTACCAATTGCTGTCGTTATCTTGCTAGCAAAGGTTATCCCATCACTGTAATTACTCCTGGTAACAATAAAGAAGAAATCTTGCGAGTTGTCCAAGAACTAGGTTCAGCATTTGAACAAGTGGTTTTATTGGGATACCCACCATTTTTAAAAGATGTCATTGATACTGGTATCGCCCGTGGTGTGGAGTGGCAGCAATATCAGATTAAATTAGTGATGGCGGGAGAAGTATTTAGTGAAGAATGGCGGAGTTTAGTTGGCGAAAGAGTTGGTTCACAAAATCCTTGCTATGATTTTGCATCACTTTACGGCACTGCGGATGCGGGAGTTTTAGGTAATGAAACACCGTTAAGTATCTGTATTCGTCGTTTTTTGGCAGAAAATCCCGATGCAGCTAGAGCTTTATTTGGGGAATCGCGTTTACCCACACTAGTACAATATGATCCTTGCAGTCGCTTTTTTGAAGTTCACGATGGCGGATTGCTGTTTTCGGGAGATAACGGTATTCCCTTAGTGCGTTATGACATTTTAGATACTGGCGGAATAATTAGTTATGATGCCATGCTGCAATTTTTAGCAGAATGGGGATTTAACCCGCTGGAAAATCTGCGTTCTGACACTCAAGAATCATCTAGAGGTATTCATCAGCTACCTTTCGTTTATGTCTTTGGGCGTTCTAACTTTACAGTTTCCTACTTTGGCGCAAATATCTATCCCGAAAATGTGACGGTGGGATTAGAACAACCAGGAATTCAAGAATGGGTGACAGGTAAATTTGTGTTGCAGGTGAAGGAAGATGCAGACAAGAATCGATTTTTATCTGTGGTTGTGGAGTTAGGAGCAGGGGTAGAGGGTAGTGAAGATCAAAGAGTTGCGATCGCATCTTCTATTCTTTCACAACTGCTACGTTTAAATAGCGAGTTTGCTAATTATGTTCCGGTAGAATATCAAACACCACAAGTTACGTTAGCGCCAATGGGTGATGCTGAATATTTCCCTATTGGGGTGAAGCATCGTTATACGCGTAAATAGCGATGAATTAGCAAGAAGACGCGATGAATCGCGTTTCTACAAGGGGGGATGGGGTGGGTGTTCGCAATCGCGTTCCCAATTGATTGGGTTATTGATAATATATTTTCTAATGCGATCGAGGGCGAATTCATTACGAATTATGTTGTCATGAAACCTTTCTTGCCATCCAAAACCTTCATATATTTGATTAATTTCAAATGAACATCGTCCTTTGTACCACCTAACAATTTTAGAAAGGGAATTTTTAGACAACATCGGGTTAAATAACCCAGTAACCCCACCCCGTTGAATATCCCCCCTTGTAGAGACGCGATTCATCGCGTCTTCTTGTTTTTTATTCATCGCGTCTTCTTGTTTTTTATTCATCGCGTCTTCTTGTTTTTTATTCATCGCGTCTTCTCGTATTTGATTAATAACCAAAATCCCATGAATATGATTAGGCATGACGCAAAACGAATCTATCTGGCAATTAGAAAAACTATTAGGAATCTCATACCACAATTTATGAGCAATTTCTCCAATTGGCGATCGCTGCATTTCACCCTGTACAATCTCACCAAAAAAGCATTTTTTACCGTCGGTACAAATAGTAACGAAATATCCAGCGTTACTAGCATAACTCCATGCTGGTAAACGCGTTGAATCAATTCGATATTTACCTTTGTATTTGGGTTTTTTTTCTGGTTGAGGATCATTATTCATAATTACATTTTTGATATAAAAATTTATGCAATTATTGCTTTGCATTGATGTAATTGCCAACCCAAAAAACTCGGAATTATTCGCGCTATGTAAATGATGGGAAGGAAGAAGACGCGATAAATCGCCGTCTCTACAAGGGGGGCGATCGCAAAAACGATGCCTGCGGCGGGCTACGCCTACGCATTCCCATTCTGTTTACGATATCTGTTTTATTAGGGGAGACGCATTCCCTGGATTGCGGAAATATCGGACGCGATAGATTTACGAGACGCTTACGAGATGCGATGAATCGCGTCTTTACAAGGGATTGCTGCTTCTACATTTCGCTTATGTTTTAGCTGGAGGAAGTATTTTTCTTTCCTACTCTCCATCTTTCACTTTCTCTTTTTGATGCCAAGCTTGATAAAAAGCGGGGTAGGGCATACTTTGGGCGCACTTCCAGATAACTTGGTAGCAATTATCAAATCGCCCAAAGTCATTTTCGTAAGTTTCAGATGATAAGTAATCCTTCAAGACGTTGACAACACTCGGCATTTGCTCCTCTGACATAATTTTCCCTAAGCTCTCTGCCGCTTGCCTTCGGGTATGATCATCCAGTTGTAATTTACTGATGAACTCCACCAAAGCAGCGATCGCTTTTTGGTTGCCAGAGCCAATTTTCCCTAAGCTTTTTGCCGCTAGCCTTTGGGTATGATCATCCAGTTGTGGATTGCCGATTAACTCCACCAAAGCAGCGATCGCTTTTTGGTTCCCAGAATCAAATTCTCCTAAGCTTGATGCCGCTAGCCTTTGGGTATATTCATTCACCTGCGGGTTACGGATTAACTCGACTAAGCCATGAATCGCCATAGAGTTGCCTGGGTCAATTCGCCCTAAGATACATGCTGCTAACCATTGACTATTATTATTTATCTGTGGGTTGCTCATTAACTCTGTTAAGGCATTAATTGCCCTTTGGTTGCCTGGATCAATTTCTCCTAAGCTTCCTGCCGCTTGCCTTCGGGTAGAATCATCCAGTTGTGAATTGCCTCTTAACTCGAGCAAAGGAGCGATCGCTTTTGTACGATTTGTCTGAGATAGTGCTGTCCTTGCTCCCTTTTCGATTGGTTCGAGAAATCCCACCGACTTGTTTTGCTCAACCTTAAACTCGCCAAAGCGCCATTTAACGATTTCCGCCACAATAGCATTTGCGTTGCAAGAATTTTTCCACTCATCAACCCCCGCAGCAGCGAGAAAATAAGCGCGAAACTCGTAAAATCCCCTTCTGACTCTATCAAAAGCTCTGTATTCTCCGCACCCATCATCAAATTCCACCAACACCTGAATAAACTCTTCCTTCTTCTCCCTCTCCACATCCTCACGTCCCAACCACAGCAAAATCACCTCTTTCCACTGCGGGGCAAAAATGCGATAAACGCCTAGCGCGGGGTTGTCGGGAACATGATTCAGAAACTCGTGCCAATCATCAACCACTAACGCTGCAAAATATTCCTCAAATGTGGGATGGTAGAAAGCGTAAACTTTCTCTTTTGTTGCTGATTCCGCAGCCAGTCCAACTTCATTTAGCCATCCCAACTTTAACGCTAACCAAAATAAAGAATTTTGCTGTTTTGCATCACCTAATTCCTCACGCACAAACTTATGTCGTAGCCGAAACCGTGACGTTTCTTGATCGATTGCCCGTTTTGCTAAACGTCCCAACGCAGCGTTTAATTCCTCTTGCTGCTGTTCGGTGGTAGGGAAGCGGTTTTCTTTCCACTTGTAAACCTCTTCCACAAACTGCTGATAAAGTCCGGCTTTAGTTTCCGGTAAACCTTGATCGGAACCTTGCCAAGTGCTACACAACAGCGCTAACCGCAAAGGATTTTTCACTAAATCTTGGATGCGCTGACGTTCAGCTTTATCTAATTCCTGCCATAATCTTTCGCCTTTGTCTGCATCCTTGTTGTGAAACCAACGCCCGATAAACTCTTGCACTTGTTTCGGATATTCAAAATTGAGTAACCGATACGTCTCAAAATCTTCTAAAGCGTTGGCGTTTGCTTCCCAAACATTCACCCGACAAGTCAGCACAACCAGCGCATTTTTCACCCATCCCGTCAACTGCTGGGAAATCTCAGTTAATGGTTGGAGTGAAGACATTTCATCTGCTGCATCCAACAACAACCACACACGATTATTCTTGAATAAATCTGCGAAAGCGTTTTCCTGTTCTTCTTTTACACGCACCACTTCTAAAGCATTCTTTAGCCAATCTTGCAACAGATAATTTTCTAAACTCTTTCCTTGCAAGTCTGCCAAAGAAATCCAAATTGGTAAACCCAGATTCTTCTTTAATATCCAAAAAGCTATAGTTTGCAACTGAGTAGTTTTTCCCGCACCCGGTTCCCCAATTAAAGCGATGCGTTGTCCTTGAGTTTTACCAACACCATCACGGATAATTTGCTCTAAAAAAGCCTCATGTTCAAATCGCTGCTTCTCTTCATAACTCGGTTCGTAAAGCCGCGAACCTTGTTCTGCGGAAATATCCTCGCTGCACTTCTTCGGTTTGTTACGCTCTACCAATGCTAAAGGGACATGAATTGCCTCTAGCTCAAATTTCATCTCATCATCAGCAAACAGCAACTCATTTGTGGTGAGACGCTTGTGCTTTTCCAGCATAGCGTTGCAGATTTCTTGCCAGTAAGACTCGTCTGATTTCTCGGAATTTGCCTGTAAAGCTTTAGATTTTTCTGGTCTACTAGCTTCCCATGCCTGTTCAAATTGATCCAGGTTCTTTTTCTTATCCTTTGACCACAGTCTCAGCGTGCAGTGCCAAATATCAGCACCCCTAGTTTGGGTGCGGTTGTCCTCTAGAATCTTCAAAAAGTCTTTCAGCAGAACCAGCGCTTCTCGAATTTGCGGTTTGGTTAACTTGCCTGAATGTTTATCTTTTTCTGTGAGATATTCCAAAGCTACCAGGGTTGTCTCGATTATCAGCTTCGGGTTGGCACTGTCTTCTGCTTCCCACTTGAACTTAATATCAAACTTACTGTTTTCAAATTCCCAATTGGCGAAATCAACTAAAGCCTCTAAAAGACGCTTCACCCGTGCTTTTACCTCAGAACCGTAAGTCTTTCTTGGCATGACAGTCAAAGACAAATCCCAAAAAGTTTGGGGCTACCCCTAATTGAATTTACCACCCCAAACCCATGTATTCCTGATTTGAACGAGATTTTATCCGCCTTGATTGCGTTCACCACCCCAAAGAGATGCTGTATTCAACAACTCATTCAGGTGGTACGAAATGAAAAACAAGGGTCAAAGTGCAAGTCAAAGAGCGATGTCTACGACGGGCTACGCCTACGCTTTCTTACTAATTCTGCAAACAATATTAATTGGCGTAAATGCCGAAAACCGCATTCAGCAAGGAGACTCACCAATCGAGGTTTTAATCTGGATGATTAACCAGTGTATTCCAGTCTTGAAACAAGCCAGCAGTTTGCAAGAAAAACAGAAAAAGAGCCTGTTACCCAGACATCGCCGTTTTAAGGATCAATAATTTCATAATCAATCCTTTGTAGAGACGGCGATTTATCGCGTCTCTCTCTTGCGAAAAAGGATTTTATTCCTCAATCAACTCAAAATCAACTCGTTCATAAATATCACGCAAGGTAATTTGAAATTCAATAGAATCTAAGACTAAAACTGCCTCTTCACCTTCATATTCCTTAAAAATCCATTGACCTTCTGCTTGCTTTGTAAATTGTTCCACAGCAAAACTATACTGGTCAATCATGATATATTCCTGAAAACCAGAAATTGAACGATAATATTTAAACTTATCTGTTTTGTCATAATTTTTAGTTGAATTTGATAAGACTTCTACAATTAATAAGGGATTAGTAATAATTGTTGTACCTGTTCCCTCAAAAATAGGCTTACCTTTGATGACGATCACATCAGGATAAGTATAAAGGTGATAACGGGGTATTGATAATTTTACATCGCCTATGTAAATATCATAATCTTGCCCTTGCACTGTCAAGGGAAACTTGCGACAAAAATTAAGTGCAATTTTGTTGTGGTTAGTTGTTCCCCCAGTCATGGGTATAATTTCTCCATCTCTGTATTCATTTTTATATTCAGCTTTCTCTTCTAATTCCAAATATTCTTCTGGGGTGTAATAACGCTTTTCTGTTTGTAAAACCATATTAATTAACTCATAAAATGGGGGAATGGTTCTGTTATCAATAGCGTAACGTACCCGAAAGATAGCGAAAATAAATAATTTTGTTATACAAATACGGTTGCAGACAATGTAACAATAGCGATCGCAAGCCAATACTTTTAGCCATACCCACCAGTGAACGCCCCTACCAACATCTCTGCACAAACTCAGAATCGCAAAGCGGATCACATTCGGATCTGCTTAGAGGAAGATGTTCAGTCTCATCAAATCACCAATGGACTGGAACGTTATCGTTTCACCCATTCTTGCTTACCCGAACTAAACCACAATGATATTGATGTCAGCACAACTTTCCTGGGGAAACACCTGGGCGCACCTTTATTAATTTCTTCCATGACTGGCGGAACAGAACAAGCCGCAATGATTAACCAACGTTTGGCCCAAGTCGCGCAACACTACAAAATTGCAATGGGTGTCGGTTCCCAGCGAGTCGCGGTAGAAAAACCCCAAGTGGCTGATACTTTTGCTGTCCGCAAGTATGCGCCCGATGTTCTGTTATTTGCCAACTTAGGGGCTGTGCAACTTAACTATAAGTACGGCTTAGATGAATGTTTGCGCGTAGTTGATATCCTAGAGGCTGATGCCCTGATTTTACATATCAACCCTCTACAAGAGTGCATTCAACCCAAAGGTGATACTAATTTTCGGGGTTTGCTTGACAAGATATCTGATTTATGCAGAAAAATGCCAGTACCAGTGATTGCGAAGGAAGTAGGTAACGGCATTTCAGCAGCGATCGCACAGAAACTCATCGCCGCTGGAGTAGCAGCAATTGATGTGGCGGGTGCGGGGGGTACTTCTTGGGCAAAAGTAGAAAGTGAACGGGCAGAAAATCCTTTGCAACGTCGCTTAGGGATGACATTTGCCGATTGGGGTTTACCGACAGCAGAGTGCATTACAACTATTAGAGCGATCGCACCAAATGTCCCCTTAATTGCTTCAGGAGGTTTGCGTCATGGATTGGATGTTGCAACTGCGATCGCCTTGGGAGCAGATATAGCTGGTTTAGCCATGCCTTTCTTGCAAGCAGCAGCAACATCAGAGACAGCAGTTGCAGAACTCGCTGAAGTATTAATCGCCGAAATCACCACAGTCTTATTCTGCACTGGCAACACCACCTTGTATCAGTTAAAGCACTCTGGAAGTTTACAGCGCATAGAATAAATTAAGTAGGTCATTAGTCATTAGTCATTTGTCCTTTGTGAATGACCAATGCCCAATGCCCCTCAAGAGTGCTGAGTCATGAGTGCTGAGTGCTGAGTGGGGAATCTCACTTTTACTTTTTTACTCAGAACGGGCTAAACGCCCCGCTATCCATGTACGGAACTCGGAACTCGGAACTATTTTGCCCCATGCCCAATGACTAATGACTAATGACTAACTTTATTAAACAAACTTTTGCTAGTTTAGTTGGCACCTTACTAGGACTAATTATTTTCAGTGGTTTGGGAACTACTGGACTGTTTCTCCTGATATTGGCTGCTACCTCCTCTAAAGATACTGGGCCAAATGTGAAAGATAAGTCAGTGCTGGTTTTTGACTTGTCAATGAAAATTACTGATGGCGAACCTAGTTCAGACCAACTGTTTCAAAACACAATATCAGGTGTGAATGAAGAAAGAATAACACTCCGCAAAGTTGTGGAAACTTTGGAAAAGGCTCGACGCGATCCGCGAATTATCGGGATCTACCTGGATGCGACAAGCACAAGCCAAGCTAGTAACGTCGGCTATGCCTCCCTGAAAGAAATTCGGAAAGCACTGGAAGAGTTTCGCGCTGCTGGGAAAAAAATTGTCGCCTATGGCAGTGATTGGAGCGAAAAAGGATATTACGTTAGTTCAGTGGCAGATTCCATTGTACTTAATCCTCTAGGAATGATGGAAGTCAACGGTTTGAGTTCACAACCGGTATTCTTAGCGGGAGCATTGCAGAAATATGGCATTGGTATTCAAGTCGTGCGAGTGGGGAAATTTAAGGGAGCAGTTGAACCGTTTCTCCTGACAAAGTTGAGTCCAGAAAACCGCGAACAAACTCAGAAATTGTTAGATGATGTTTGGGGAGAGTGGCGCACTGCTGTAGGCGCAAGTCGGAAAATTGAACCTAACCAGTTGCAAGCGATCGCAGATAATCAGGCGCTACTAGAAGCCACACAAGCCAAAACCAGCGGTTTAATTGATCAAGTACAATACCCCGATGAAGTGGTAACTGACCTCAAAAAGTTGACAGATAGCGATAAAGAAGACAAAACATTTCGTCAAATTAGCCTAAATAGCTACGCCCAAGTTTCCGGCAAATCTTTGGGTGTAGAACGTAGCTCAAAAAATCAAATTGCTGTTGTTTATGCTGAAGGCGAAATTGTCGATGGGAAAGGAGAAGATGGGCAAGTAGGAGGCGATCGCTTTGCCAAAATCTTCAACAGACTGCGACAAGATCAAGATGTGAAGGCGGTTGTATTACGAATTAATAGTCCTGGTGGTAGCGCTACCGCATCTGAAGTCATGCAGCGAGAAGTGAAATTAACTCGTGAGGCAAAACCAGTTGTAGTCTCAATGGGTGATATTGCCGCCTCTGGTGGTTATTGGATTGCTAGCGACTCCAATCGGATTTTTGCCGAACCAAATACCATCACAGGCTCAATAGGTGTGTTTGGAGTGCTATTTAATGGGCAAAAGCTAGCTAATGATAATGGCATTACCTGGGATTCGGTGAAAACCGCACGCTATGCTGATAGTCAAACAGTTTCGCGTCCGAAATCGCCTCAAGAGTTGGCACTTTATCAGCGCAGTGTTAACCGGATTTATAATATATTTCTGAATAAAGTTTCTCAAGGTCGCAAACTCCCAGAACAAAAAGTAGCAGAAATTGCCCAAGGAAGGGTTTGGTCGGGTGTGGCGGCCAAAGAAATTGGTTTGGTGGATGAAATTGGTGGTTTGAATACTGCGATCGCTTATGCTGCCAAGCAGGCGAAACTAGAAGAAGACTGGGAAGTGCAAGAATATCCCCGCACTAGCAGCTTCGGAGAACGCTTTTTTGGGCGTGTAACAGAAGAAGCGCAGACTGCTTTAGGAATTGAGGGTACGCAACTCAAACAATCCAATCCCCTCACCACTGAATTCCAGAAATTGCAACAGGAAGTAGAGATTCTGCAAAGGATGAACGATCCACAAGGGGTTTACGCCCGCTTGCCTTTCAACTTGAAGATTGAGTAATTTTTTGTAAGGGCAATTCATGAATTGCCCCTAAATTTTGTACTTGATACGATTAATTTTGCTCTAGAGATTAATGTTATAACCAGTGCTTTGGATACGTCCTTTCTGCTGCTAAATTATTAAAGATCACAGCGCATAGCACTAGAATCATCGATCCCTCAAAAGCAGGTGTTAGCAGAAATTGCCAGTCCGGTTTCGTCATCATAACAACTAATGCAACAGCACCCGAAGGTGGGTGTACAGTTCCGCTAAACTGCATAATTGCGATCGCACTAGAAACAGCCATTCCCATTGCCAAGGGAGAGGAACCGAAAAAATGCAGAATTATTAGACTCACTATAGCAGCTAAAAGATTACCCCCAATGACATTACGAGGTTGAGCCAGAGGACTGTCAGGGACACCAAAGATCAAGACACTTGTAGCACCAAAAGGAGCCATCAGCAAGGGAGAATTAGTTTTGACAGCAAGGTAGGACGTTGCTGTGATGGCTAAAAAACTACCGATCCAACTCCAAAAAACATGCCGATGATGAGGTTTTTCTATTGGACAGGTTAGCGGACAGGAGCGCCATCTACCAAAGGTTTTAAACCAGTAATTTTGCCACTTCAACCGAAATTTTTTACTATCGATCATGAATCAACCACTCGATACTCATGACTCCTGGAATTGACTGAGCAAGGCTTTGCTTAAGTTACAATAACATGACATTTACGAAAAAAATCTCTAAAAAGTATCTAAATACACAGATTTTTTTGTTTTATTAAAGTTTTGCCTAAATAGGCTAATTTGAACAGCGAGGCGGATGAGTCGGCCTTGCCAAGGTCGTAATCAGGAGAACGCTTTTTTGGGCGGGCAACACAAGAAGCGCGGACTGTTTTCGGAATTGAGGGTACGCAACTCAAACAATCCAATCCCCTCACCACTGAATTCCAGAAATTGCAACAGGAGGTAGAGATTCTGCAAAGGATGAACGATCCACAAGAGGTTTACACCCGCTTGCCTTTCAACTTGAAGATTGAGTAGATATTTTTATTGAGCATCATGAGGCAAGAACTCAGGGTTTGTAGTAAGGACTTTAGTGCTTAGAAAATTAAGGACTAAAGTCCTTACTACTAACTGGTTTACCCACTACCGCAAGGCGAATAGCTTGGACTCGCCAGCCATAAACCAGCTGACATTTACTGGATGGATGTGTAAAGTAGTTGAGAGAAACTATTATCTTTTTTCTGACATATCTATATCTATCTATGGCTAGAAAAACACAACGTCTTTTGCTGCTAATTATTTCCTGTAGTATGACTGGTGTAATTTTAGGAGGTACTGCTGGTTGGGCAGAAAGCAATCTCTGCTTGGGAGACAGTAAAGTTACCAGTGAGTGCCTAACCCAAGATCCAACTCAAAAAACTATCCAAGGAATGAGTACCGGATTGGTGGCTGGGGCCGGGGCCGCTTTTGGTGCAGTATGGCAGTTACGGCATGAAGATTGAACATGAACTACTACTAACCCGGAATTTCGGGTTAGATTGGGTTTCTTTACTAATTAGCCAATGCCTCCACTTTTACTTTCGCCCAGCATAAAGTCATGTGGGTCAATAATCCTGATTTATATAGCTTTGGAAGAATACCGATCTATTAATGCACGAGCAAATTTCTGGTGTTGTTCGGCTAGATGTTGAGGATAGATGAACTGAGCATTGTCCATGAAGCGGTACACCCAGCGACAAAACTCCTCCAGCGATCGCTTAGGCAATTTAACAATATAATCTACATAAGCAAATTTGCCATCTTTTCCCGTAGGCCCTGGTTTGATTTCTTGGTGAAGATGTCGCTTTTCTCCCTCTTGGATAAATCCCATTACTTCAGGGAAAAATCGAACTTTCACTTCTACAAGCTCCAGTTCTCCACGGATCTCCTTTTTTTGCTCTTCTCTTAAACCCAACTTCAAGCCACAACCTGCCTTTAACAGCCGATGAGCGATATGTAAGCTTTTCAATTGGCTATCTAAGCCGCGGCCTTTTCTATCCAGAATATTGAAGTGATCACTAAAGCGATCAATACGTGACACTACGAGATGACCGTCTTTATAGTCTTCGTGCAACAAATACCAGGCAATATCTGCATAAATCAATTGTAAAGGATAAACTTGCTCATATCTGGTTTTGTTGGGATTGTACGGATTACGACAGCGATAAAGCTCAACTGCTTGCCCTTTAATAATTGCCGTTTCAAGTGCATCTAGTTTTTCAAATAACGTACCTTGGCTTTGATATTTGCCCTTGGCCATCATTTCCAGCGGATCGGTGTAGACAATAACTCGGTCTAATTGGGTTCTCACCGGATAAAGCATCTCATCTTTCAGGTTTAACCCTCCTAATCCCGCATTAGTCTTTGATAGATCCGGTTAATTTGAGGGTCTTCCTGATATCTTGCCTGAGAGTGTAGGGCATTGAGCGCAACTTGTAACTCCTCCCGATTCATTAGACCTCTACCAACATAGTAACCCCAGCGGTAAGGTCGCCTATCCAAAAGTCCATAGCGACGAAGAGTCTTCAAATCACTTTGGATGGTATGACGCGAATAAAGGGGTAGCTCTATATTCAATTCACTTGCTACTTTCTGGAGGTACAATTGTACTAATTGCAATGTATCATGATTATTAGAGTCAGATTGCATAGGATCAATACAACCAACTCCTGGGTATCTGACAAAGGTTGCAATTAATAGTAAAAGTCGCTCGAAGGCAGGAAGAGCAGCATAAGAATGCGCCATAAACTATATTTCACCCTGAAAAGTCAATAATATAAAAGTATTGACCTGTAATTTATAAAAAGTTTAAAACTTTTGCTAAATATAGTTCCTAAAGATTTCATTTTATAGCCTCTAATACTGCTAAATAGTCGCGCTCTATCTGAACCTCTTTGTAAAATGCAGTTCAAATAGAGTTTTGGAGACTTAAAAATATGCAAACATGTCCCTCCTGCCAACATCCCTTGTCTAGCAATGGATTCTACTGTTCTAACTGTCCTCAGCAGATTCGATGTAAAAACAAAGACTGCTATGAAATACTTCTTCCCGGTGCAAAACGATGTGTAATGTGTGGAACCCCAATAGGTGAAGGGCATAACGGATCAGCATCAAGCAATGGCGGTAGTCTACCTAACGTAATGAATACATTAAAATTCGTTGAAACTAGCAAAGGCTACTCACGAGAGATTCAGGCATCTCTGAGCAACGAAGTAGGTATTAGCTGGGGTGGTGCTGCGATCGCCGCGATCGTTGGTGGACAAATGACACCTGGAAAACCACCTAATGGTCGTCCTGTGATTCGTAATTTAAGTAATGCCGAACCTCAACAACTTTCCTTATTCAACGACAAATCCAGCGACGAGAACAATAAATCTACTATTGATGTAGTTGCTCAACTTCCTACTGCTCATGAAGGCGATACCGCCAAGTTAAAACAGATTTTCCGGCACAACGGCGAACAACTACAGCTAATGGACAAGAAGAGGCTCAAAGCTGCAAACAAGAAAGATGCTGCACGCAGGTTGACCTATCTGGTTCTCTTGTATTCGTTAGATATCAATGGACGGGAGGAAATTCCTCGTGCTGAGTTGAATGAAATTCTTAAAAGAGTTGGATTCCATGATAACAACATCGTCACATGGATTAGTAAAAGTCCTGACTTGATTGTTGAGAGAAATATGGCTGGGCTAAGTCTTTCAGGAAAAGACGAAGCGCGAAAAGTTCTCGCAGAAGTATTTGATGACAAGATAAAAGGCAAGTGGGATTTAACCTCTGGTACAGCCTCACGTAGTTCTAAATCTAATGCCAAAAGCGAGGAAGATTCAGAAAGCAGCAGCAAGAATGGCAAGCGCAAGAATAATGGAATGTCCAAAGAAGTGGAGCCTTGGTTAGCTAGTTGGAAATTATTTGCCTCGAATATTGATTTTTATGCAGCCATTAAAGATTGCACAGTCATGCAGAAGGGCTTGTTTAGTCTATGGGCAATTGGTAAGGCAACAAGCAATCCTGAGATAGCGGTTTCAAGCTACAAGCTCAAACAGTTCTTGTATTTCGGACTCGGCATCGAACTAGATGAGCGTAATTTAGAAAGACGCTTACAAGCAACTTCAGGACAAGGAAGCTTAATTAAAGTGCAGGATGGTTTCCAATTACTATCTCCTGGTTTGGCTGAGGTCGAAAGATTGATAAGCTCCACACAAAGCAATGGAACTATTGATGAATCTTATGAAAATTCTGGTGGGGTGTAACTATGAGAAGGACATCTCAGCAATTAATTCAAGAACTTTCAACAATTATTGACTCTCACTTTGCCCATGCAGTGGTTGAATGCTACGTCGAAATGCAGCAACGATTTCTAGCTGGCGACTGGCAACCAACAGAACTAGACGGTGGGCGATTTTGTGAAGCAATTTCGCGTTGCTTGCTTCAAATGGATACCGGAAAGATTGATCATCGAAAATTACCTGGTAAAATTCGTGAGGATTTATTAAACAAAAATATTCCTCATCAACTTGGATCGAAGGATCGTTATCATTTGACTAAAGTGATCGAGGTTGTATATGGATTTCGCTCCGATCGCGGTGCTGTTCACATATCAACCGAGTACACCGCAAACTATATGGATTCAATGCTGGTGCTTCATGCAAGCAAATGGATTTTTGCAGAATTTCTCCGCCTAGTTTGGAATCGAGATCGAAAGGTTGTTGCAGAAACCATTGCCCAAATTGTTCAACTAGAACATTCAGTAATTCATGAATTGGATGGAAAACCTCTAGTTCTGGCAAGGGATATTTATGCAACGGATGAAGTGCTTTTGCTGCTATATCATGCAGCCAATAATCGCTTGAGTCGGGCTGAACTACGTGAACATGCTGTCAGCCAGAACCCTAAAAACGTTAATGTTGCTATATCTAGGCTAATCAAAAGTAAAGATATTCGACCCGTTGCAGAAGATGAAGTTGCTCTCACCCCTAATGGTCAAAAACGAATCCTTGAGCAGGTATTGCCTAAACTCGTCCCCCAAAAATAGAATTCTTAGTTCAATTGCAGGGTAAGCATTTATCAAATCCCGTCTAAATCATGGCAAAAATAGCAGATGATGTAACAAAATGAAGATTTCTTAAAGTAGTTCTAAGTAAATAAGGCTACATATCAACTTCCAGTTACTCTATCTTTAAGGATAAATAAATACTTTACAAGCGATCGCACAATCATGGACGACAGCAAGGCATTGTTTGACTACTGGCATGACCGAGTTCGGCTGAAAAACTCTGATTTAATTGCGGCGCCTGGACACGTCAAAACCCAGGATCTACGCCATGATTGTACCAACTACGATGATCTTTGGCGTAGCCCTGAAGTTCAACAACTCGATGAACCAGAGCGTAGCAGAGTTATTGCTATTATTAAGTATGAATGTACAGCTAAAGTTCTACAGAATCGGGCTGGCCGTCTCCGCGATCGCGCTAATGAGCTTGAAGCAGCTTGTAATGAACAAGAGCAACAAAAATCCAAGCTTCTGGGTTTGATCAAAGTATTACAAGAGAAACTGTTTGGCAAAGATAAAGAAATTAAAAGATTAGAAGCACGGATTGCCTCGTTAAAAGCGGAAAATGAAGCCTTCCGATCTGAAGCTGAAAAGAGTAAAGCTCAGGTGGAATTGGTTAAAGAACTGGAGCAGCTTAAAAAGAAATACAATGAAGTTGAGAAGCGAAGACAGGAATTAGCTCAAAATAATAAGAGTTTAGGTGGAAGAGTTGCCCATACCAAACGGTATAAGCAGCAAAGAGATGAAGCAAGAGCTTTAATTGAACAGCAGAAACAGCAAATTGCTACATTAGTTCAAGAGAGTCAGCGTCTTCGTGAAGAGAATGAAAGACTGGCTCAGAAATTAAAATAAGTGATCGACAAAATGATCTAAATTTGGGACGCTCGATAGTAATCATGAAACTTCAAGAGCTAAAAGCTAAAGTCTACGAATTAGCTGGAGTAAACAATACCAAACAACTCAAGGCAAAAAATCAGGAGATTAAGACGTTAGATATGCGTCTTAAAACCTCCTGGGAAAAAACTCTTGCTATTCTTCAAAAACCACAAGGCGAGTTTGAGAAGTGGTTGGAAAATCCGCCGGAAGAATACAAAGATATTTTTTCTGAAATTACAGAAGTATCTCAAAAATATGATCAGAAATCAGCACAAACGAAACAGTTAGCACGTGAGGTATTGTCAATAGCTAATAATCTTGAAGAACTAGCAGAGGAATCTCAAGACGAAGCAGATAAAATCAAGCAAGAAATTGAAATAACTAGACGGATTTCAAAACAAGCCAGACTAAACTAGTTTTGACATCAGACGACAGCTAACACTTCGCTGCACTGAACGGAAGCATTAGTTAGTAGCTTATACTGTTGAAAATTGAGACTTTTTATGCAACGAAGTGTTAGCTGCAACAGACTGAATCGATATCTGGGTTGGGATGCAAAGAAGCAAGCGTCTGGGCGCATTGCATTCTTGGTAGCTTATAGAGAATAATCACAAAGAAAGCAGCTTTGGCATCTTCGTGCGAGAGAATAAATATAAAATATGGCGATCGCAATAGATTTTGGTACTAGCAACACAGTCATTGCTCGTTGGAACCCTGTCACCCAGCAGCCAGAAACCCTGACTCTACCAGGTTTATCAATTAAACAAAGTCTCAATCCGCCACTGATTCCCAGCTTGGTTTATGTTGAAGACGCAACCCAAAATCAAGTCTTAGTCGGGCAACAAGTACGCGATCGCGGTTTTGACCTCAAGGGCGAAACGCGATTTTTCCGCAGCTTCAAACGCGGTATTGGTGCAGATATCCAAGGTTTTTTACCCGAATTAGATGGGCAAATTGTCACCTTTGAACAAGTCGGACAATGGTTCCTGACTCAAGTAATTGAACAACTAGCGCCTCTGGAAGGTGGCTTAGATTCTCTCGTGTTAACTGTACCCGTAGACAGTTTTGAAGCTTATCGTCACTGGTTGGGGAAAGTTTGTCAATCCCTCCCCGTCGAACAAGTGCGAATGCTGGATGAACCAACAGCCGCCGCCTTGGGTTATGGCTTGGCAGATCAAGAAATTCTCTTGGTGATTGACTTTGGTGGCGGTACTTTAGATTTGTCCCTTGTGCGGTTGGATAAAGGCGTGCAAGCAACCACTAAGCCGTTGGGATTTATCCTCAAGTGGGGTAATAAGTCCTTAGCTGAAGATTCAAAACAAAAAGTTAAAACTGCCCGTGTACTGGCGAAAGCTGGGCAAAATCTGGGCGGTACTGATATCGATAATTGGTTAGTAGATTACTTTGCCAAAACTCAAGAGTTGGCGGTAAGTCCGTTGACAACAAGATTGGCAGAACGAGTAAAAATTCAGCTATCAACTCAAAATCAAGCGAGTGAAGTTTATTTTGATGATGAGACATTTGAAAGCTATGAACTAGAATTAAACCGCGATACTTTTGAAGATATTCTCAAAGAACACGCATTTTTTGAGTTACTAGATGAGTCGATGACGACACTGTTGCAACAAGCAAGACGCCAAGGGATAGAACTTCCAGATATTAATGCAGTTTTGTTAGTTGGTGGAACTGTGCAATTGCCGGCAGTGCAGACATGGATTAAACAGTATTTTGAGCCAGAAAAAATCCGTTGCGAACGTCCCTTTGAAGCGATCGCTCAAGGTGCATTACAGTTAGCCCAAGGGATACAAATCAAAGACTTTCTCTACCATAGTTATGGTATCCGCTACTGGGATCGTCGCAACCAGCGTCACAAATGGCATTCTTTAATTAAAGCTGGACAAGCATATCCAATGACTCAGCCAGTGGAATTAGTCTTAGGCGCTTCTGTAGAAAATCAGCCCAGTATTGAGTTAATTATGGGAGAATTGGGAGCAGATACGGGTAGTACTGAAGTTTATTTTGATGGCGATCGCTTAATTACTCGCCGTCTGGACAGTAATGAAACCAGCGTCAAACCCCTCAACGATCAAGAAGGCGCGAGGACAATTGCCCAATTGACACCAGCCGGATATCCTGGAAGCGATCGCATCAAAATCCTCTTTCAAGTTGATGAACAACGCTTTTTGCGAATCACCGTTGAAGACTTGTTAACAAATGACACACTTTTGGAGAATCAACTTGTGGCACAGTTGAGCTAGATGTAATGTACAACAAGTTATTGTTAGCTATCCATCTTTAACCATCCAAAAACTTGATTGACGGTTAGTGCAAGTTCAATTTCTGGTAATACAGGCAAAAAATCTTCTCCCTGGATTAACTCTGGTTGTTGGCCCGGACGGAAAACCAAAATTGAGCGATCTGTTGGATCAATTAACCACCCTAGTCGGCAACCATGCTGTAAGCAATAAAGGATGTTGCCAATTACTCGGTTTGAACTCTGTTCTGGGGAGAGGATTTCAATTGTCCAATCTGGCCACAGCAAAAAATCGTTGGGAACTTCCCCATCAGCATCAAATGGAATTCGTGACCATTTAAAAACCGCTACATCAGGCACAATTGAGCGGATACCAAAGCTACAGCGCAACTCTGGGAATGCATAAGCAATTTTTTGGCTTTCTGCTACTTCGTTAATGCTATTGCAGAGTCTTAGCTGCAATCGACTATGCTTCCCTTTCGGCATTGGCTTTTGGATAATCTCACCATTAATATATTCACTCGCGGGCTTTGTTTCTGGGAGCTTCAGAAACTCCTCCAGGGTAAGTAGTTGAGTAGTTGAGTAGCTCATAGCTCCTAAATCCCTCGAAGATGTGTTTTTAGTCTAGCAGTGATGTAGAGTGCGTCACACTTGGCAATTCTTACCTGGATATATGGACAGGTAAGAATTGCCACAATGATTAATTCATCTTCACGATAATTCGTTATTAAAACTCTTAATTACGAATTACGAATTACGAATTACGAATTATTTCCGCACCACTACTAAAGTTCCATTCCTAGCCCAGTTGTAAAGATTGCGAGCTTGCTGAACAGGTAAATTTACACAACCGTGGCTAACTGGAGTCCCAAAACGATTATGCCAGTAAGCGCCGTGGATGGCGTAGCCTCTGTAGAAATACATTGTGTAAGGAACGTCAGGAATATTATAGCCCCTGCCTCGCATCCGGTGAGTGCGATACTTAGAATTAATCCGAAATTTACCTATGGGTGTAGGGGTCGATCGCTTACCTCCAGAAATGCGGTATGAATAAACAAGTTTATTACCTTCCCATGCACGTAAGCGTTGCTCTGACAAGTCAATTTCAATCCAGCGAGGTTGGGATGTTTGCCTGATATTAGATGCAGTGATGCTGTTTTCATTCACTGGCGCAGCTGTTGCTGTAGTCAAGTTGGGTGTACCTGCTAAAGGTGATGACCAAGAAAATAGAGTTGCCACCATCAGCGCCACGCCTGTACAAAAATTCCCTGAGGAACGAATCTTACCACTGCGAATCCAAGATTGCATTATGCCTCACCTTCTAAACTACGCAAAAATTATGAAGTGAAGTAATTGTCTGGAAAACTACAAATTTCCAGAGTTATTACTCCTTTCTGTGGAGGATTTACGCAATTCATCCGCTAATGCTTCTTAAGACAATTCCCAAGCTAATCTGCGTCCAATTTGGTCATTAGTCATTAGTCATTTGTCACTTGTCCTTTGTCATTTGTCCTTGATAAATGATGAGTCCTAACTAATGACCAATGACTAATGACCAATGACTAATGACCAATGACCAATGACTAATGACTAATGACCAATGACCAATGACTAATGACCAATACCTAAATGCAAACTTTCCCCGAATTCATATTTGCATTTGTAATTTCACACAGTAATTGTCAGGATTTACGCTTATTTTTTGGGTAAATTGTTGAATACCCTCTTCTATATTTTATTTCAACTTCAGTAATTCCGACTCCGAAGATTCCCAGCAAGATTTTATGCTGGGAATCACTTAAATTATCTTGATTTGTTGTTATTTCTAGTTGTACTTCAATTGCCTTCTGGCTGCTTCACTTACTATTTATGGATAACTACTGGTGTCCCTACTGATGCCCACTCAAATAGCCATTTAGCATGTTTAGGTGCAAGATTTACACACCCGTGGCTTACTGGAGTTCCAAATCTCTTATGCCAATAAGCTCCGTGAATACCGTAATTACCTTGATAAAACATCGCATGAGGAACGTTGGCAACATCGTAACCCCTTCCCCGCATCCGCGTAGTTTTGAACTTGGATTGAATATTAAAAGTACCAACAAGAGTAGGAGTGGATTTTTTACCAGAGGAAATAGCACTTCCATAAACAACTTTGTCACCTTGCCAAGCTATTAATCGTTGCTTTGAAAGATTAATTTGAATCCAGCGCCGATCCGATTGTTGTAATGTCTGGATTTTTTGTGCAATCACTTGATTTTTGGAATTCGCCCAAACTTCACTCGTTCCAGTAGTAGTAAAAACACTTAAGGACAATGCTGTACCCGTGAGGAGTATTTGTAAGCGACGCACCCAGTCAGAATAAATCAGTTTTTTCATTTTAGATACACTCACACTCAAATCATGAAGTCTTGAGAAACTTATCAGCTTTCACTTTTATTTCCCTATCTATTACTTTAATAGACGTTAAGTTTTGATGATTTGATTCTAAGTTAACCTAACTGTCGCATTAGGTTTTTTGCCCCAAATGCGATCGCTTCCCAATTTCGCTCTGTGACAAGCTTCTGAGGAAATAATTCACCGCTCAAACCTACAGCGATCGCTCCAGCTTGTAAAAATTCTTTAGCATTTTCAAGTGTGACGCCGCCAGTAGGAATTAAGGGAATCTGACTCAGCGGCCCTTGCAAACTTTTGATATACTCAGCCCCTCCTAATGCTTGCACGGGAAACACTTTTACACAACTAGCACCCTGACTCCAGGCGGTAACAATTTCTGTGGGAGTCAGCGCTCCTGGTATAATAGGCACATTTTTTTCTACCGCTGCTTGAATCATTGCTGGATCAACGTGGGGTGTAAAGAGGAATTGTGCCCCTGATGCGATCGCTTCTTGTAACTGCTGCACGTTGAATAGTGTACCAGTGCCAATGATACAGGCTGGTAATTCCGAACGTAATTGACTGATTAATTCCCCAGCGCGATCGCTATTCCAGGTAATCTCAATTAGCTGCATTCCCCCAAATGCTACAGCCATTGCCATTTGCTGTCCCAATTCGATTTTAGGGGCGCGGATGACTGCGATCGCTCGGTGTTTTTGCAATTGTGATAACCAAACTTGATTAGGCATTTTTACTGGAGACTATGGGCTAGGGACTAGGAACTGGGAACTAGAGAATAATTTTCACTCTAGTAAATACCTAATTTTCAATCCTAGTACCCAATGCCCAATCCCCTTAAAACTTGCTTCTTGCATCAAGCTATGAGATATTAGAGATATAACATCAAGTCTATCGACTTACCGTATTTTAATATCAAATGCCTTAGCGTTTGGATCTCAAAGGAGTAATTAAAATGACAATTGCACAACAAAACATAGCAGCATCCTTACCAATCACCATTCACGATTCCGAAAGTGTGGATATAGGCAACCTGTGGAAGCTTGTGCGACTAGGTGCAAATAGATTTTGGTGGCACACTAAGGCGTATGGAACGATTCTAGGTGTTATGCTGCTGACCCTGGTGAGTCTGATTTTCTTAAGTATGCATTGGTCTTACCGCAGACTGTTGCAATTTTTCAGCTATCGAGTCAAATCCTGAATTTTTATCAAACAGTCAAAACTCAATTTTGATAAGCGTTTCACGCTTTTTATCATCTATGGGGGGCGATCAAAGCGTTTAAACCCAAAGATACTGAGCTTATTGCCATTATTGTCAATAAGTTTTGTTTGTTCGCTAGCTAGAACTGCGATTTAGCGATCGCACATAATTTACAATGTTAAAAAACTTTACATTCTAAGAATTTTAGGTGTTTGTATTCAACACATTTCTACAGTTTGATTCATCTTATTTATTCTTTTTACGTAAAGGGAGGGATAGAACCACTTTTTTAGTGAAACATAAATTTTATGTGATATATTTCTGTAATCAACAATACCCGTGATGTAGATAATACTGTAGTAAATTTTAAAATTTAGTATTATGTCTAGTCAAGAACAAAATTCCAATAAAGCATTCAAGCAAACACAAGCTAGCACAACAACAAAGAAGAAGAAGAAGAAAGTACAACCTCCCCCAGATATCAAAAAACCAAAGAAAACCGAATAAAAAACTTTATATTTTCTTGTAGAGACTTAAATTAAGTCTCTACAAGAAACATCAAAAATAAATCAGCTTATTTATTTTTTGCTTGAGTCTTTGCCTGTTCCAAAGCTATTTCTTTGATTGCCTGATATGAATTAACATTTGAAGTACCTTCAATAGCTTTAACTGCCAAATCCTGAACTTGTTTGAGAGCCGATTCAAGTTGTTTAGAAAGATTTTGAATCCGCGTCTCTTGATTCGTAATAGTTTGTTCTAGAGATTGTAGTCTTTGTTCATAGAAACGCTTTTGCCCTTCCACTTCTTTAGAATATAAATCAGATTTTACTTTAGCTTGGTAGTGGGCGATGCCTTTGCCTTCTTCTGTAGCTTTTTTTATAGCTGCTTCTTTATCTTTCGGAAAAGCCTCTACCTTGGCTTTTAACTCTTCAAATTGTTTCTCTCTCTCAGAAATTGCTTTCTCCCGTTCAGCCCACTGTTTTTCCGTTTCTTGTAATAATTCTTCCAGTTGCTTATATAGTGCTTTCTGCTCTTGTTCGTATTCGTCACTTTCTCGTTGCCGCTGGAGTTCTAAATTATACTTGTACTCTGACGCATCACGTTGTCGAGTTTTATGCAAGTTTTCATTCCGTTCTTTTATCGCCCTTTGCTGTTCCTCTTGTTCTTTTCCCCAAGTATTCCTTTGCTCTAATATTTCTTGAAATAATACTTCAGAACGCTGGCTATATTCTTCCTGATAAGCTTTAGTATTATCTTCATAGGCTTGGATGAGAGTATCCAAGATATCATCAGAAACTTCTAAATTGTGCAACTGTGTTAATTGTTGAATTTCTTCTTCTAAAGTTCGCCTGATTTCTTCCAATTTAGAGGCTTTTGTGGTTAGCTGTTCTGATAACTCATTAGCAGCACTGCCAAAACCTAATTGAATCTTCGCCAAGCTTTCAATTGTATTGTTCATCTTTTGTTGGACACTAGAAAGCTGATTCATAGGTGTTTTTTGCTCTAATTTAGGCTGTTCTTTAGTTCCAGATTGGTTTTCTTTGGCAACTTGATCGAGTTCTGATTTCAGCGCTGCTTTCTCTTTAGCTAACTCCTCATACGCCTGAAGAATTTCTACTTTAGTATTCTTATCAGTCGGTTTTTTTACCACCACAACAAACCTCCTCTTCAGGAATTAAAAATGGTTAAGATGCTACAGACTCAAAACTATTTAGGATTAGAACTACCAAAAGCCCTCATAGCTAAGTCTTGTGCTTGTTTTAGTGCAGTTTGCAATTGAGCAGAAATGCCTTCTATTTGCTCAGACTGTTTCTTAATTGTTTCTTCCAGAGATTGAATTTTCTGTTCATAACTCTGTTTGTTAGATTCCCATTCCTTCTCAAATAAATCAGCCTCAATTTTAGCTTTTTGGCTTGTTTCTTTAATTGCTTCTTCTCTAGCTTTCTTAACGGCTTCTTCTAGTTCATTAGGAAATGTACTTACCTTTTGTTCATAGTCTGCAAAGAGTGGTTGTCGTTCAGCAAATATCTTTTCTCGTTCTGCCCAATCTTTATCTTTCTTTTGAGAATTTTCTTGTATTTCTCTTTGTTGTTGGCGCTTTATTGCTTCGTAGCTGTCTGTATTTAGTTTACGAGTAGTTTCTAACTTATACTGAGATTCTTCTTGTTCTTGCTGGCGATCTTTGGCTAATAAATCGTTATATTGTTGGAGCTTTTCCTCATACTCTGCTTGCTCTTTTTGCCATTCTTTCCGCCTGCTTGTAATTTCTTTTTCTAGTGCTTCCCTTTTGCTGATAGTATCTTGTTCAAGAATTTTTAATTTTTCTTGGTGTTCTTGACTTAAAACGTCTAGAGTATCTGCTACAACTCTGATTTGTTGAAGCTCTTGTAGGCGTTGAGTTTCAATTTCTATAGCTCGGTTCAATTCATCTAACTTGGAATTTTCCTGAGCTAGTTTTTCAGATAATGCGTTGAGAATACTGCCAAACTCCAATTGTAAATCAGCTAAACCTTTGACAATACTATCAACGGTATATGCAGAAGCCGCTTGCAGTATTTCTTGACTTTTTGCCTTTTCTGCTTCCTCTTGCTTGGTTGCTATTTTAGATTCCAGCTTTTTTCTTTGGATAATAATTTGTTGAAATGCTTGCATTAGTTGTTGTTTGCTGTCCTTGACTCCAACTGTAGTCATCTTCCAACTCCCTTCAATAGGCAAATGATTTATTGGGTAGCAAGCCATACCAAGGACTACCCTATGCAGACATCAGGGTAGCTTTTAAATCAACATTTTTAACGCGGTGGAAATACTGAAATGATCAACATAGGATACTGAGATGGTGTACGAATTTTCCACATATATATCCTTATGTTTTTTAGGTATATTTTTCCTTCAATTTGTAGTACTTTTGTACTAAAATAAATATACCTAACTTAATCTGCTCTTGTCAAGACAACCATTCGTGCAATTCCGTCAGAAAATGTTTTCCCTATTTTTAGGACAGAATCGAGGCTATTTAGGAATTTGAAAATGCAAAGTCCCTAATTAAAAGACTATTACAAGCTTGCAGCCACACTGTTTGATACTTTATGAGTCCGTTGTGGTGTATGTTACTCTTTGTAAAGAAAATCTAAAAGAATTAACCCTAGTAGAAGCGCGGTTACAGTTAGGCGAGATAATAGACTCATCATCCTAATTGATACAAGCACAGTCCCAGACTTTTGTGATATCAATGTATACCACTGAATCGACCAAATATTCTGCTAGAACGGACATTGGGCAAACCAGCCGTATTCTAGTAGTAGAAGATGAAGAATTAATCCAGGAAATGCTAGCTGTAGCTCTGGAAGAAGAAGGTTATGGGGTGATAACTGCTCCGGATGGGCGGTCTGCTATAGAGTATCTCAAAAGTTTTGAAACCAATTCTGGGGAACCGCCCTTTGATCTGGTCATTCTTGATTTGATGCTGCCGCAAATCAATGGGCTAGATATTTGCCGTTTGCTGCGTCATCAAGGCAACCCAGTACCTATTTTAATGCTCAGTGCTAAGGGTAGTGAAACTGACCGGGTTCTGGGATTAGAGGTGGGAGCAGATGACTACCTGACTAAACCATTTAGTATGCGCGAGTTAGTGGCTCGTTGTCGCGCTTTACTCCGCCGCCAACGCCTAAGTAATTTACCACAACTACCAGTATTAAAATTCAAGGATGTCACTTTGAATCCCCAAGAATGCCGAGTGCTGGTTCGTGGTCAAGAGGTGAGTCTTTCCCCCAAGGAGTTCCGCCTGCTGGAATTGTTTATGAGTTACGCCCGGCGGGTATGGTCACGGGAACAATTGCTCGATCAGGTTTGGGGGCCAGATTTCGTCGGCGATAGTAAAACCGTAGACGTTCACATTCGCTGGTTGCGCGAAAAATTAGAGCAAGATCCCAGTCATCCCGAATATATTGTGACTGTAAGAGGTTTTGGCTATAGGTTTGGATAATTAGTTGGGATAGTTGTTAGTTTTTAGTAGTCACCAAAAAACTAACAACTCAAATGCTTTTATTGGGATTTTTTCTGGGTTTAGCGGTAGGCATTGGGTTTTGGATTTGGCAACAGGTTCAACTTAACCGCTACCTGGGGCGCTTAATCCGACCGTTAACCCCCCATTCTTATAAGATGGGACTGCTGCTGATTCCTGGGTTGCGGCAGGAAATAGCAATGGTGAAGCAGCAACGGCAAGATTTGCAGCAGTCGTTGCAAACTTACCAAGACCTGCTAGATTTTGCACCAGTGGGATATTTGCAGGTAGATGAGGAAAATCAACTGCTGTGGTGTAATCGACAGGCGCAGGAAATTTTGTATCTGCAAAGGTGGCAACCAGAACAGGTGCGCTTGTTACTGGAGTTGGTACGATCTTACGAACTTGACCATTTAATTGAGCAAACTCGTGATTGGCAAAAACCACAGACGGGAGAATGGATATTTCACCCATCTTGTGATGATGCGGCAGAGATGGCAACAAGAAAATCTTTGGCTTTACGGGCATCTAGCTTGCCTTTACCCAATGGACAAGTGGGAGTGTTTTTAGAAAATCGTCAACCCCTATTGGATATAAATCAAGTACGCGATCGCTCTTTTTCTGATCTAGCACACGAACTCAGAACGCCACTGACTTCGATTCGCTTGGTTGCGGAAACTTTACAAACCCGCTTGGAACCACCTTTAAATCGTTGGGTTAACCGCTTGATGCAGGAAGTTGATCGGCTAATTAATTTAGTGCAAAGCTGGCTAGACCTCACTCAAATGGAAGCAAACCCAACGATGCAATTGCAAACCAAAGTTGTAGAATTGCGATCGCTCATTGCATCTGTTTGGGAAACACTAGAACCCTTGGCAGGGCGCCAACATCTGTCTTTTTCTTATTCTGGCCCAGAAAATCTTTGGATTAAGGCAGATCAAGCCCGTATTTACCAAGTTTTTCTCAACTTGCTAGACAACAGCATTAAGTACAGTCTTCCTGGTACAAGCATTCAAGTCCAAGCAAAAATCCGATCAACGAATAACAATGAGGGCGATGCTGCTTCCCCAATCTTGGAAATAAATCTTATTGATTCTGGAGTTGGGTTTTCTGAGGCAGATTTACCCCACGTTTTTGAGCGATTTTATCGAGGAGATAAAGCGCGAACCCACTCTCCCCAAGATAGTAACTCCATAGGAGCGATCGTTGGCAATGGTTTAGGTTTAGCGATCGTTGAGCAAATTCTAATTGCCCACGGTGGTTCAATCAAAGCAATGAACCATCCCGAAACTGGGGGTGCGTGGATGCAACTCCAATTTCCTGAAGTTATGGCAAACTCCTTAAGCCAAGACTATAGTTAATAATATCTTCACCTTTGAGACAACAAGTGTGAAAGCTGTCCATTACAGTCCCAATCCTCAAAGACCCCAACTCGCACGCGCCATTAGGCGCTTAGAACGGGATGTATTACGTATGGGTGCTTTGGTAGAACAATCATTTCGCCTCAGCCACCAAGCGTTATTTGCTCGTAACTTAACAGCAGCTGAAGAACTTCCTCGATTAGATAAAAAAATTGATCGCTTTTATCGTCAAATCGAATCAGACTGTACAGCGATTATGACGCTGCAAGCGCCTACGGCTCCGGATTTGCGCTGCTTAAGTGCCTTTATGCAGTTGGTGCGAGACTTAGAGCGCATTGGCGATTATGCTGAGGATTTAGCTGAGATTGCGATTAAAATTTTTCCTTATGAGCCTCATACATCTTTGCCAGACATTGAAGCTATGTCCCTTCACGCACAGGCGATGCTAGCAACTAGCTTGAAGGCTTTGGGAGATTTTGATGAAGCCAGCGGACGCCGTTTAAAGCACCTAGATGATACTGTAGACGATGCCTACGATCGCGTTTATCAGACTTTAGCACAACAACGGGATGTGCCTGGTGTGGTCGAGCCAATTGTACTGTTAGCACTGGCAATTCGTTGTTTGGAACGCATGGCAGATCATGCCACTAATATCGGCCAAAGGGTAGCATATATTGTCACCGGTCAACGCTCTTAATTGATAGTTCATCTAACTTTTTCCTACCTTGAACTTTTGCGTAGCGTCCCGCAGGGTAACCCAACAAACCACAACAAATGTTGGGTTACCCTGCGGGAAGTCTCTTCTAATTATTTGCGCCGACATACTTACTTAGTCTTCAGAAAAGACCAAATAAAAATAAGTTAACTGAATATTTTACAAAAAGCTTACCTCTTCTTAAACTTACACAATTAAAGTAACCAATAAACAACTAGAAAATTCCGCGTCTATCTCACCGAATAGATACTTTAAAACAGAAGTTATTGCCGTCAGAAGATTTCCAGTTAGTCCCTAGCTCTGATTGAGAATAATAGATTTTTAGATGTATAAGTAAATTTTGATACAAACAATTGGAGTTTCTTAATCATTGGAAATAGCAAGATTACCTGATAATTATGTAGCTACTGGCAGTTTTTGTTGTACTTAAGTCAAAAATATAGACGTATGTAGATAATGGCAAGCTAATTGATTTAAATGTTAGCCATCAAAATATTGCTGAAGTGTTAAATACCAAGCAAGTAACAGTTACCCTGCTCCTACAACAGTTGGAGCAATGAAGAAGAGTCTTACGTCACAAACGTCGCAGATTGTTGCGCTTACCAAATAAATTAATTAAAAAATATAGTTCGGCAATATGCTAACTAACTTACTTGTAATAATCACAAGTTAAATGTATAATCATCACTGTGATTGTGAGTAAAATCCCCGAAAATAAAGTGTTATAAGCATTTTATAATCACTGGATTTGTGTAGGTGTGAGTGAAAGGAAAAACATGACAAAACGATTCTGGAATCTTTTCAAGATTAGTCCGGTTGTTGTCGCTGCTACATTTTTCGCAGCGAATAGTGCATTAGCAGCTGAAGTCAACGAGCAGTTAACAAATGTTGCCCAGTTATCTGAAGCTCAAGAGTCTAACAACATGAGCCAGGTAACATCAGTTTCGCAATTTTCGGATGTGCAGCCCACAGATTGGGCATTCCAAGCTTTACAATCCCTAGTTGAGCGTTACGGCTGTATTGCAGGTTATCCCAACAGTACCTATCGTGGTAACCGTGCTTTGACCCGTTATGAATTTGCCGCAGGTTTGAACGCCTGTTTAGACCGGGTTAACGAGCTGATTGCTACAGCTACTGCCGATTTGGTCAGCAAACAAGACCTAGCTACCTTACAGCGCTTACAAGAAGAATTTTCTGCTGAACTAGCAACCCTGCGTGGTCGTGTGGATGCTCTAGAAGCCCGCACTTCTGAGTTGGAAGCCAATCAATTCTCCACTACTACCAAGTTGGTTGGGGAAGCAATTTTTAATGTGACTCAGGCTTTTGGTGACACAGCGGCTGATCAAGACGCTGACTCTGGCAATAACCCTGATTTAGAAAGCAACACCACTTTCGCTAACCGTGTTCGTTTGAACTTGTATAGCAGTTTCACTGGTACAGACCAACTGCAAATCCGGTTGAATTCTGGGAATATCGTCAATAATAGTGGACAAACTGGTACTTTCATGACCCGCTTGGGTTTTGAAGAAGATACTGGCAACAGTGTTGAAATCGATAAAGTTAACTACGCTTTTAACTTTGGTGAAGCAATACGTGTAAAAGTTGATGCCACTGGCGCTGAGTTATACGAAAACGTTAATAACTTCAACCCTGACTTTGCTAGTTCTGGTAGGGGCGCTATCTCTCGCTATGGACGTTTCAGCCCCATCTATCGCCAAGGTGCTGGTGGTAGTGGTTTAACTGTTACGTTCAATCCTAAAGGTGCTATCAGCTTGAGTGGTGCTTATTTAGCTCCAAATGCTCAAAACCCTGCTGGTAGTAACGGGTTGTTCAATGGTGATAGCACCATCTTTGGTCAATTAAC
Organism: Nostoc sp. UIC 10890; assembly: GCF_054786515.1. NCBI lineage: Bacteria > Bacillati > Cyanobacteriota > Cyanophyceae > Nostocales > Nostocaceae > Nostoc > Nostoc sp. UIC 10890. The sequence goes on along the minus strand of NZ_JBSGKF010000001.1, from coordinate 5,335,508 downwards.
TTTCCAACCAAACAAAGCTTTCAATATTGGTTTGACCTACGCTCGCAGTTATCAAGATGGTGGCGTAGGAGATGCTCCAGACCTGTTTGGTGATACTGGCAGTATCCTAGCTAATAATACATTTGATGCTCGGACTGAATCCAACCATTACGGTGTACAAGCTAACTTTAAACCCAGTTCTAAGTTCACTATTGGCGGTTGGGCAGGCTTCAGCGATATAGAAGCTAAAAATGGTGTTCAAGCAGGACAGAGTACAGATGTCTTCTACTGGGCTGCTACCCTTGGTGTTAAAGACCTTGGTAGAGAAGGTAGCTTGCTTGGTTTGATTTTTGGCCAATCACCCAAAGTGACCGACACTAATTTTGGGGTTGAAGATTCGAGCACTTCTTATCATGCAGAAGCTCTTTATCGCTTGCCTTTAACCGATAATATTGCCGTTACCCCTGGCTTGTTGGTGATCTTCAACCCTGATCACAACGATGCTAATGATACCATCTATGTAGGTACTCTGCGTACCACTTTCTCCTTCTAAAATGGGAAATAACGCTCAGAATTAGATCAACAAAACCCCACCTCAAGGTGGGGTTTTGTTTAGATTTTTCAATCTATGGGAACCGTCGTAATATCTTGAGGGGGGCGATCGCTACTCCAAGCCCACCACACAGAACCACAGTGACAGTAATAAAACTCTTGCCATTTGCGACGACGGTCTTCTGTAAGTACAGGCGATCGCCGATTTAGCCAAACTTTTTCAGCTTCCAGGCTACTGGAGTGGCAGTTAGGACAGCAAAACTCGTAAGCGTGTGTTGCTTTATTCGTCCATTCAGGCGGGATAGGAACAAAAGCATCCATGTCGTTAAAAGTGTAGTCTCAATGGTGATTCAAAACTTTGAGGTTTTGAATTTGGCGGCAAACGAATACTATAAAATCCCGCCACACTATCAAACTGCTTAATCAATATTCTTAGGCTTGATCTGAATCTATTCAAGACTGCGAGAGCATCTCACAAATCAAAGGTTAACACGAAAAATTTATTTTTTACACATCTAGTTACTATGCACATTATGACTAATAATTAAATTTATGGAGCCAAATGTTGAAATTCGCCGTTTGTTAGATGTGATGCCTGCTTCTGGTCGGATGACGACAAAACTTGTTAGTAAGCCGGAGCAGGCAAAAGTGATTGATGCCTCTTTTCCCCAACCCTGGAATCAAGCGCGACCGATATATATTAATTTCGATTTGTGGCGTCGCTTGACAAAGCCACAACGAGATTTGCTGTTGTTGCAGATGGTTAGCTGGTTGACGGGGGTGAAGTGGTTTAAACCCGACATTTATCAAGGTGTGGTGCTGGCGGGGCTGTTGAGTGGATGCTTGGAAGCAGCGCAGTCAGATTTGGTGGGTGTAGGTGTCGCTGGGGGATTAAGTGCGATCGCGGCTTTGCGGATCTGGCGCACTAATAAATCTCCAGAGTCAGAGTTAAATGCCGATGCAGCAGCAATTCAAATAGCACAGCGGCGCGGTTATTCAGAAGCAGAAGCAGCGCAGCACCTATTATCTGCCATTGAAGCGGTAGCCAAAATTGAAGGGCGTTCCAGCTTAAATTTTACTGAGTTGATTCGTTGCCAAAACTTACGAGCGATCGCAGGTTTATCACCAGTGGGTATGCCAGAAAGTTATAACAAGGAAAAATAAACGTCAGTGCTGATCATTTGTAGCACCTTTAAACTGAGAAGGCTTTATATAAATGCAGATAACAAGCTTGCATAAGTTTTTGACGGCGACTGAAGCCAATACATCTAAGTTTAAGATGAGATTTTGGTTTGGTTTAAGCCTAATCTTTGCCATATTCTATAGTTTATTAGAACTACAGCAAGCGTTCAGTAACAAATATGCAGTGCAAGATGATGCGCGAGTATATGTTTTTTGGATGCAGCGATTTTTAGAGCCAGACATACTACCAAATGACTTAATCGCCGACTATTTTGAATCAGTAACCCCAGTGGGATTTTCTCATCTTTATAAAATAGTAGCAATGCTGGGTATTGAGCCACTCTTATTTAGTAAATTATTGCCAGTTTTATTAAAAATACTTAGTATTTGTTATTGGTTTCCATTATGTATGCAAATATTTCCAGTGCCCACAGCAGGGTTTATCAGTACATTCTTACTGGCTCAAAACCTCTCCATGAGGGACGATTTAGTTTCTGCGTCGCCTAGATCATTTATTTTTGTATTTTTTATAGCGTTTTTATACTATTTATTACGGCAATCTCTACTACCATGTTTGGGTGCGATCGCATTAGTAGGATTGTTTTATCCACCGTTTTTGTTAATCATCGCCGGAATTTTAATATTAAGGCTTTGGCATTGGAAAGAAAAGCTACCTCAGCTATCTAATAATCGCCGTAATTACCTATTTTCCGTTACTGGATTGGTAACTTGTCTAATATTTATGTTGCCTTACGCCTTAAGTTACTCTAAATTTGGGCCTAGTATTGCAGGAGTTGCAGCCAGAGAATTACCAGGACTTGCAGAAACAGGAAGAATCCCTTTTTTCAGTGATGATCTAATTTGGTTTTGGTTGCTGAATCAGCACAGTGGCCTAATTCCAAATGTTTTGGAACATCCATTAAACATAATTGGATTATTTTTACCTATTATCCTCCACTATCCTCAACATTTTCCGTTAACTAAGCAAGTTACTGATAAGGTCAAAGTTTTACCTCACATTGCTCTGGCATCTGTGGTAATGTTTGGGCTTGCTCATTTACTACTTTATAAACTTTATTCTCCAGCCCGATACACAAGGTATACTCTAAAATTTATAGTGATTATTGCCACAGGTATAGTAATAGTGGCAATTTTAGATGCAGTTTTTCAATGGGCAAAGCAGCATCGAGAGTATTCATCTAGGCGACAGATATTAGTGTTAGGATTTACAAGTTTATTAGGAATTTTACTTTTCTTTTATCCATGTTTGTTGAAAAATTTCCCAACTAGCCTCTACCGGGTAGAAAAAAACCCACTAATTTATGAGTTTTTTCAGAAACAACCTAAAGACATTCTCATTGCCTCTTTGTCAGAAAATATAGATAATGTCCCTACGTTTTCTAAAAGGTCTATCTTGATCGGCTGGGAATACTCTGCTCCTAGGGGAAACGCACCTTATTTACTAATAAAATTTAAGAGAGATTTCAAAATGACATAGATAATTGCAAAAATCGATAAGGTTATGAATAAAATAAATGAATTGTCTCGAAAAAGTATGATTTAGCTTATCTGATGCTAAATAATTATTTATTGATACTAAAATAACTCAAGATTCGAGTTTATAAAGCTATGTTCATCTAGAGGAAAAGTAAAACTCTTCCTAAATATTCAAATTTAATTTCTGATATATGAGTTTATGCTAATGCTAAAACTCTTGCTAAATAATTGTTATCTAGCCCAGCGAGAAACTGTTTATTTTTTATTCCACGTTTGACACGCTTCTCTTGACCTAAAAGATTGACTGCAATATGTCTAAGAATTGCAAAATTCTGTGGAGCATTATTTTTTCTAATCCGACAGTCATCTTCTCTTAAAGCAACATCTAATATCCAATGTAGTGAGTTCTCAATTCCCCAATGACTGCGAATAGAATTACCAAATTGTTTAGCATTTGATTCAAGGCTACTGATAAAATAATGGGTTTCAACCGTTGTTTCACCATTTAACGAACGAACGGATTCTACCATTCCAACACTATTAAAGTTTGACCAAACTGAATTTGGGTTAAGCCGAGACTGGATTTGAGATAACATCACATAATGGCGGATTTCACGACGACCATGCCCTATTTCATCTGTTTTATATGTGCTATGTTCAATCCCCTCAAAACCTGTAACTATTCCTGAATGGAAGAGTTCTTCAACCTCATCATAAAGATTTCCTTGATTCTTTTTTAACGTAATTACATAATCTGCATTTGACTGCGTAATTAACTTCACAATTTCTTTTTGGCAACCCATTGCATCGATTGTCACAATACATCCAGATATATCTAATACTTTTAACAACTCTGGGATTGCTGTAATTTCATTCGATTTTTCATCTACTTTCACTTGTCCTAACACTAATCTATTTGTAGTTGCCCATGCACTCACTATTTGGATTGCACTTTGCTCACTACTTTCATTATAGGAACCACGTAATGTTTTACCATCAATTGCAATTACTTCTCCTGAAGTTATCTGATGTATTGATTTCATCCAATCTACAAAACAGGACTGAAATTGTTGAGGATTTATTCGTGCGAATACTCGCGCAAAAGTATCGTGTGACGGAATGCCATTCGGGAGTTCTAAAAATCTTTTTAACCAGTCATACTTCGCACAACCATAAGTCTCGATTCCCACCCATCCATCTGCCCCACAAATCACCGCGCATACGGCAATGGTCATGATATCGATTAACTTGTGTCGTTTAGTACGATCTATGCGTGGATCTTCTATTACACCAAAATGGTCAGCAATCGTAATTTTGGGTTTAAGCTTCATTCAACTATAATCTGGTTCTTGTTGTTTAATGCAAACAATGAATTTACTACAAAAACGAACCTATATTGCTTGGCAGCCGACGGCTGCCACAAATTCACGCCTCTACAACGATTATCATTCTTATTCAGCTTTATACCTAATTATCTGAAAGTCCTGTGTGGTCTAGTGTTGGGGAAGTTAATCTTGATTATCTATCTTTAATATTTAGATGCGTTCGCCCTAACTCTGCTCCTTATCATGTGGGTTATGATAACCAGATTACTGAACGAGGGACTGATCTGATTCGTGCTCAATACAGCGATAATTTAGCAGAAGCACAAAACTTTATTCAGAAATATGGGGTAGACTTTTTTGTACTGGATGAATCAGCATTTACACCTGAATATATCACCATAAATCCTTGGTTTATCCAGTGGCAATCGATAGCAAAAGATATTTCATTAAAGCTACAGCAAGGAACTAATCCTGCTTTCTTAGCCATTTTAAAGCGTTGTTCTGTCTTAGAAACTAATGGCTTAATTGTTATACAAGCAAAATGTGTCGCCCAAACACCCCAAAAATAACGCTTTTACATTCTTTAGCTAGCTTGCCAGCGCTGATAACTAGCTGCTATGCGTGAGGCTAATCTACACTGTAATAAGAGAATGTGTGTTTAACTAACTTAGATGTCCGAGAGTGAGGAGTTTAGTGATACCTTCTCGGTGTTAGGTTATAAAGTGCTTACCTAGTGTGGTAAAACTTAACTTAAATTCTGTCAGTTACTAACGGAGTTGATAGGAATAATGGGTAACTTGATTATTTTTGCCTTGTTAGTGGTTTACGGAGGCGGCGTTTGGAAGTTTTGGAATGGGTTTGGGCGGACAAATTTTAATCCAACTTTGACCAATCGTATTGGTTTATCTTTGCTATGGCCAGCTTTGTTTATTACAAATCAATCCTATCGTCGAAACTTTAGAAAGGCACTGAAGGGCTAGAGTTTACTATTAAGTCTAAGGTCATCTGAATCTTGACGGTGGTATATATCTCAAATAAATCTAACTCACCAACCTCCCTTCCCTAGTAGGGAAGAGAGGCTGGGTTTGCTCCTTTTAGGAACGAGAGGAATTAGGGAGGGATAATTTCGTTAACCGTTGGAAAATATTTCGGCTGATGAATTGATTAATTATTTGCCATTGGTTAATAGATGGATTGCTGCACCTACGGCTGCACCATCAACAGCATTGCCTAATGTATCTTTGCTATCGCCAGTAATTACACCAGTTACTGCGCTAGCGCCTGCACCGACTCCGACATCTTGAACAACGTTCCGGTTACGGCGATTGCGAGTGTTTCTCAGACCATTTGCACCATTGACAGCTGCACCAGTGACACCACCTTTAACAGCATTGTTTAATACACTACCATTTCCCCTAACTGCTCCGGTGACTACATTGGTAACAGCCCCAATACCTGCATCTCTTAATACTTGATCATCAGCAGCAGCTGGTTTAGCGGGAATTATAGTTACACCAGCTAAACTTGCAGCCATGAGGCTGGGTAGAAGTGTGCGCTTTAGGATATTATTCATTGTGTTACCTTCTCAAAACATCAAACAATTGGATAAAACCGAAGTTACTGGAGTCAGAGAAAATCATATTTTTTCATTTGGACAACAGCAACTATTTATTGTTTGAGGACATATATATAATCGCATTTATAAAGACATAACTGCATCCACTGAAAGCATGAATATAAATTAAGTCCTGAGAAGGCCTTGCTGATTTATTAGACGATACTAGAGATTACACATTGACAAAATCAACTAAAGATGCAATATAGATTTTTAGATATGAAAGTTTTATTTTTTCAGTACTAGCAAGCGATTTCTGATGATTGATTGCGTACTGTTTACCCTATCTATCTAAAGATAGTTGCCAAAATAACGAAACTAACTGGTCGAGGTTAATATTTAATTCTCTTAGTTTAGCAGCCAAGCGTTGCGATCGCGCTTCTGTTTGCTGCGATCACTCCTATCCTTCTTGTAGCAAATCACCTTAATTATTCCACCAGTGCAACCAGGGTAACTCTAGATTTTGATAGCGGCCTTGCCAAATTCCCAATTCTATACCCATCGGTTCAATAAGATAATGTCCGCGTTCATTGACAGAGTATCGGCGATTCTACTCCAATAGTTTTAGGATATGTTTTGGGATATAATTCCAATTCCACTTGGGATTATTATTTATGTCGATATCCTCCAGTAATTTCAAATCGCAAATACTATCTGGCAAAGACTCTAACATATTGTCACGAGCATCTATATATCGAAGATTTTGTAAATTGCCAATGCTTTCTGGTAAATCTCTTAAAATATTTCCTCTGATATTTAAGAATTCAAGACTTTTTAATTCACCAATACATTCTGGCAAAGATGTGAAGTGACCATATTCAAGAGAAAGATTCTTTAGGTTTTTCAAATTACCGATTGTATCAGGTAACTGATGTAATGGGTAATTCATGGTAATTTCTAAATATTCCAGGTTATCAAGATTACCAATTGTCTCAAGTAATGATTCTATTCCTGCTTCGCTAATGGTAAGATGTGTTAAAGCTTTAAGCTGTCCAATACTATCAGGAAGTTTTTTTAATTTAAAAAAACCTCCATAACAACCTCCTATTCGTAGTTTTTCAAGATTTGTCAACTTTCCTATGCTGTCTGGTATTTGTTTGAGCGAATAGCAATCACAAATCTTTAGTTCCCTTAGACTTGTGAAATTGCCAATGCTATCAGGTAAATATTCCACATCGCGGCAATCGTAAATATGAAGTTTTGTTAATCTAGGTCGATGATTAATAAATTTTTCAAGTTCTTCTAGAGTATATGCACTGTCAAAATAAGTCATAATAGTTCAGTAAATAATCATTAATACTTAGCTTAAAATCTACTTACCGAAGCTCTTATTTCTAAGAATCTGTTGATAGCCAATTCTCCAAGCTTAGTCCTTCAACTCGCAGCAAGTCAGAATCATTAGAAACCAGAATTAATCCGCGTGCGATCGCTGTAGCCGCAATCAATATATCTTGTTCTTGTATCTTCAAACCCCTACGTTGTAAATCCACATGAATTTCACATGCTCTCTCAATAATTTCTATATCATCCAAGAATAAAACTTCATATTTTCTATAAAACTGATTAAATTCTGCTATTTGCCTCGTAGCATTTACATACAAAAGCCCTCTTTTAACTTCATAATAAGTTATACAACTGATAAAAACTTCTTGTCCTGAACGATTAGCATCCCGTAGTTTCCTACTAACAGTTGCATTTCTCCTCAAAATGTAACTAACAATATTTGTATCTAATAAATAAGCCACTTTGTCTATTTTCGCTTTACTGCATCATCGTACATTTTGTTTTGCTCTGGGGTCAAATCATTTAACGTACCAGAAACCGCTTCTAAGACAAGAATCTTATCAATTCTGCGTGTCAGTTCATGCTCGGTTATAGCTCTGATTTCCTCTGGTGATAACTGCCCAAAAAGTTCTACTAACATTTCTATCATTTCCTGTTGGTTTAACTTAACTTGATATAAGCTATTACCTTTAATTAGCTTTTCAACGATTGGTGATATGCGATTACTCACTTCTTGATGATAATTAGCAACTTCTGGCATAATTCCCTCCATTTATCAAATAATTATCTTAATTATAAACAATTTTACTCAGCGAACCTCTGCGTTCCTTTGCGTTAAAAAAAAGCGGGCCTTTCAGCCCACCTCACAAAATTTTGAGAATATTCTGTTGCTATTAACCCAACAATTGTTTAGCCTTAGCTAACACATTATCAACGCTAAAGCCAAACTTCTCTAAACAAACACCACCTGGAGCCGAAGCACCAAAGCGATCGATACTAACGCAATCGCCTTCAGTACCGACATATTTGTGCCAACCGAAACTGCTAGCAGCCTCTACAGACAAACGCTTGGTGACAGCTTTCGGCAGAACTGACTCTTTATAAGCCGCATCCTGTGCTTCAAACAGTTCCCATGAAGGTAGTGAGACGACACGGACTTTCTTACCTTCGGCTGTGAGTTTTTCGGCTGCGGTGACGGCGAGGCTCAATTCTGAACCAGTACCAATCAGGATGATATCGGGTGTACCTTGGCTATCCACCACGGTGTATCCACCCTTCGCTACGCCCTCAATTGACGTACCTGCCAAGTTGGGAACATTTTGACGGGTGAACGCCAACAGAGATGGAGCGTTTTCCTTCGCCTTCTCGATCGCTACTTTATAAGCGCCAGAGGTTTCGTTACCATCTGCGGGACGGAATACCGTTAAGTTAGGAATGGCTCGTAAGGAAGCGAGAGTTTCAATGGGTTGGTGCGTGGGGCCATCTTCACCTTGTCCAATGGAATCGTGAGTCATCACCCAAATCACACCAGCTTGAGAAAGGGCGGATAAGCGGATGGCAGCACGCATATAATCTGTGAAGATCAAGAAGGTAGCACCGTAGGGAATTAATCCCGAACCATGCAGTGCTATACCATTACAGATTGCGCCCATACCATGTTCCCGCACACCAAAGTGGATGTTGGGGTTTTGGTATTCTCCTTTTTGGAAGTCGCCTTTGCCCTTGATTTCGGTCAAGTTCGAGTGGGTTAAGTCAGCCGAACCACCAATCAATTCAGGTAAAACTGCCGCTAATTTGTTGAGGCAAGTTTCTGAGTGTTTACGGGTGGGTAATCCTTTATCTTCGGGGGTGTAGGTGGGTAGTACTTTATCCCAACCATCAGGTAGTTTGCTGCTTACATAACGTTCAAATTCAGCCGCTTCTTGGGGATACTTAGCTTTGTAGTCGGCAAAGGTCTTGTTCCATTCGGTTTCGTAACCTGCGCCGCGTTCAACTGCTTTGCGTGTGTGGTTGAGAGCGTCTTCGGGTATAACGAAAGGCTCGTGTTCCCAATTCAATTGTTTACGAGTCAAAGCAATTTCGTCTGCACCCAAAGCAGCGCCGTGAACGCCAGCAGTGTTTTGTTTATTGGGTGAACCGTAGCCAATGGTGGTTGTCACCTTAATCATTGATGGTTTATCGGTGACAGCTTTAGCTTCTTCAATTGCTTTGGCGATCGCTTCTAAATCCGTATTGCCATCTTTGACATGGAGAACATGCCAACCATAAGCTTCAAAGCGCTTGGAAACATCTTCGGTGAATGCCACATCTGTGGAACCGTCGATGGAAATGTGGTTGTCGTCGTACAAAGCGATGAGTTTGCCTAATCCCAAGTGCCCCGCGAAAGAAGCAGCTTCACCGGAAATTCCTTCCATGTTGCAACCGTCACCTAAAATTACGTAGGTGTAATGGTCAACAATCTTGGTATCGGGTTTATTATATTTAGCGGCAAGGTGTGCTTCGGCGATCGCTAAACCAACTCCATTGGCAATTCCTTGACCCAAGGGGCCAGTTGTGACTTCCACACCTGGGGTTTCAAAGTTTTCTGGGTGTCCAGGAGTTTTAGAACCCCACTGCCGGAATTGCTTAATATCTTCAATGGTGACGCTATCGTAACCTGTCAAGTAAAGCAGGGCGTACTGCAACATCGAACCATGACCGGCAGACAAGACAAAGCGATCGCGGTTAAACCACTTGGGGTTCTTGGGATTAAACTTCATAAAGCGATCCCAGAGGACAAAAGCCATTGGAGCCGCGCCCATTGGCAATCCTGGGTGTCCCGATTTTGCTTTTTCTACGGCATCAACAGCCAAGAAGCGGATCGAGTTAATACAAAGTTCTTCGAGGGATTGGGTTGCAACAGCCATAATCTCTTGTTTTTAACGACGGGTTAGCACTCTTTGTAGCTTCTCTTGCTGGGGTTATTTTAGATTCCCCACAGTATCCTCATCATCCCACTCCCGCTTGTCGATGGACAAGCGGGATCTCCTGAGTTTCTGGTGATAAATCAAGCTGATAATTGGGTCATGCTGAACGCTTACTTTATATCGGAATGTTATTTCTGATACTTTGGGCATGGGCATGAAGCATGGGGCATTGGGCATAGGGCATTGGGCAAACGAGCATAGTCGGATCAAACTAATGAATTCTGATTCCTGCCTTCTGCCTTCTGCCTCCTGACTTTTGCCTCCTGACTTCTTTTAAACGTATTTCTTAAAGGCCAGTGTGACATTATGACCGCCAAACCCAAAAGAATTGGATATTGCCACCTCGACTTTTTGAGCGCGGCTAAAGTTAGGCACGTAATCTAAGTCACATTCTGGATCAGGATTTTCCAGATTAATTGTCGGTGGAATTTGGTCATTAGCGATCGCCAGTACTGTTGCCACTGCTTCAATACCTCCAGAACCGCCCAATAAATGACCTGTCATCGATTTGGTGGAGCTAATTGCTACCTTGTAGGCATATTCTCCCAAGGCTTTTTTGATTGCTGAGGTTTCAGTTGAATCATTAGCTGGGGTGCTAGTGCCGTGGGCATTAATATAGCTAATCTGTTCGGGAGTTAGTCCGGCATCTTTGAGCGCTAGTTCGATCGCTCTAGCGGCTCCGAATCCACCAGGTACCGGCGAAGTAATATGGTAGGCGTCACAGGTCATCCCATAGCCGACCATTTCGGCATAAATGTGAGCGCCGCGACTGATGGCATGTTCAAGTTCTTCTAGAATTAAAATTCCTGAACCTTCACCCAAAACAAATCCGTTGCGATCGCGGTCAAAGGGACGGCAAGCTTTAGTTGGGTCATCATTGCTAAAAGAGAGTGCCTTGCAGGCGGCAAACCCAGCTACCGACAATGGTGTAACAGCTGCCTCCGTACCCCCGCAAATCATCGCCTCGGCATATCCCCCTTGAATGAGACGAAAAGCATCTCCAATGGCGTTAGAACCAGCGGCGCAGGCAGTTACAGGACAGGAGTTTGGCCCTTTAGCACCCGTGTGAATTGCCGTTAACCCTGCGGCCATATTGGCGATCATCATCGGGATCATGAATGGACTACAGCGATCGGGGCCACGGTTGAGGTAGATAGTTTGCTGGTCTTCTAATACCTTAATGCCACCAACGCCAGAACCGATCATGACACCGACCTGTTCTGCATTCAGGTCATTGATCACTAACTCCGCGTTAGCTAGAGCCTGTTTTGCTGCCGCGACCCCAAATTGGGAAAATCGATCCATCCGCTTGGCCTCTTTGCGCTCCAAGTAATCATGTGGATCGAAGTTTTTCACCTCACCAGCAATCCGGCAATCATGGCGAGACGCATCAAAAAATGTGATGTAGTCAATGCCATTGCGTCCACTTAATAATCCATCCCAATATTCTGTTGCTGTGTTACCTATAGGTGTAATCGCGCCAACACCAGTTACAACAACGCGTTTACGTGTATGATCTGTCATGATTCAGTTAAAAATGGCGAAAAAGCTGCATGGCAAAAAATTCGGGGTTAGTGAGTAAGTAGCGTCAGCCAGCTTGGTGTTGGGGGCTTCCACCCCACTTGTTTCTCCTGTTCGGAGACGCTACGCGAATACTTGAGGAAACCCCAATACCGCAGGGCTGCACCATGAGCGACTGGCGTTAGCTACGTTAGGAGCATCACCTCCATGTGACTAGGTGCGGGGAAAAATCTTCCCAATCCCCAATCCCCAATCCCCCATCTCCAATTAAGCTGATGCGGTAACTTTGTTATTGATGTAATCTACTGCGTCTTGAACCGATGTAATCTGTTCGGCAGCTTCGTCGGGAATTTCGATATCAAATTCTTCTTCCAAGGCCATCACCAATTCAACGGTATCCAGGGAATCTGCTCCCAGGTCTTCCATAAACTTGGATTGTGGTGTGACTTTCTCAGGGGGGTCAACACTGAGTTGTTCGACGACGATTTTCTTGACCTTTTCAAAAAGTTCCGCTTGGCTCATAAATAAAAGTCCTTAACCACTTGCTACGATCTTCTCTAACGAGGAGACATTGTTTTTAGCATATACATCTTATCGTCAAGCGCGATCACCCGGATACTGCCAAGGATTTTTCTGTTAGAAAACCTTTCTTCTAAAAAGAATTGGCAAGTTTTCTGGCAACACTTAGGCAGTGGAGGGTGCTACACCATCGCCGACACCGTGTAAATGCTTTTGTTTTCCAATTATTGCTAAAAAATTTTACAATGTCTCTATCAGTATTTACAGCCTTGCTAGAAATAAAAATATGTAGATGCTGCGGCTTTGAACCTAGATGGTTAAAGGGTCGCGAAACATCCAACATTAGAAATTCGGTGCTAACAAGGAATGATAAAACAGTTATTGTTTAGAGCGATCGCTCTAACCCAAACATACTTCTATGCTACCTCAGACACTCAAATACGCTTACTTCCCCGGTTGTGTTGCCCAAGGGGCCTGTCGGGAACTTTACCAGTCAACTCAAGCTCTTACCCAAGCACTAGGTATTGAACTGGTTGAACTTAAAAAAGCTGCTTGCTGCGGTTCTGGCACATTTAAAGAAGATTCCCAACTGCTAGAAGATACAGTCAATGCCAGAAATATTGCTTTAGCAGAAGAATTAAATCTGCCCTTACTTACCCATTGCAGCACTTGTCAAGGTGTTATCGGTCATGTCAACGAACACCTGAAAGAATGTCAGACTTCTAACCCTGTCTACATTGAACAGGTTAATGGCTTGTTGCATAAAGAAGGTTGTTCGCCTTATCGCGGTAGTACTGACGTTAAACATCTTCTCTACGCTTTGGTGACAGATTACGGTTTAGAGGAAATTACCAAACGTGTCACCCGAAAGTTGACTGGATTAAAATGTGCGGCTTTTTATGGCTGTTATCTCCTCCGCGCCCAAAAATCTATGCCCTATGACGATCCGTTCCAACCAGAAGCGATGGAGAATATGTTTCGGGCTGTGGGTGCAACACCAATTTATTACCGAGGTCGGACACAATGTTGTGGTTGGCCACTTTCTAGTTATGCCACTACCCAATCTTTTAAGATGGCAGGGATGCATATTCAGGACGCTTTAGCATCTGGTGCTGATTGTATAGTTACACCTTGCCCTCTATGCCACTTAAATTTAGATTCGCGTCAGCCAGAGGTAGAAAAGGTAATTGAACAAAAGCTAGGTTTACCAGTGTTACATTTACCCCAGTTGATTGCTTTGGCACTTGGGGTTAGTCCAAAAGAATTGGGTTTAGAACGCCACATTGTTTCCACAAAGCCAGTGTTGGAAAAATTAGGATTTTAGGGGAAACAATGTTCACGACTATCAATAATTAAGCGAACACGTACTTATACCGTTTCTTTGTGAAGCTGCATATAATTCACCCCCCGGCTATCGCCGTCCCCCCGATGCCTTGGCTACGGTGTACACACAAGTCCTAAAAACCTAGCTTGATAAGCATTTCCTCGTTCCCAGGCTCCGCCTGGGAATGCATTCATTGAGTCTCTGACTCAATATCTGACTAGAGGCAGAGCCTCTAATCAGGCATTCCTATGCAGAGCAATAGGAACGAGATAAAACGAGATAAACGAGAGAACAATGAGAAATTGATCTTTTTTCGACTTGTGTGTACACCGTAGGATGCCTTGGGGAGACTACAGGGGGGTATTATGATGTGCATCTTCATAGAGAAATAGAAACTAGAAAACAGGGTTTGATGCCCTGTTTTCTAGTAATGGATGATAAATTTCACTTGTTGAAGATACCTTAAGTCCCGTAATTTAGGTATTTTGTAGGGTGGACAATAACCACCCAACCCAATTTCTGGTTTCTAGAGTGCGCCTTCATCTGTAGTTTTGGATTTAGCTTTTGCCTTATTGGCACTGCGTTTGAGGGCAGAAAGTCTTGCTTCGTATCTCGACCGTTGGCGCTTACTAGGAGTATTGTCAATCAGGGTTTTTAAGGCGCTACCGAGACTCTTGTAGGCATTGGGGAGGCTATAACCAAAACGAGTTGCCAAAGCGATCGCTTTCTCATCAGCATTGAGCAATTCTTTTAGTTGCTTTTCCCCATTATTCTTTTGGTACAGTCGCCAGCCTGACACGCCACAAAGCGACAAAGCTAACACCAGCAGCAATCCATCTTGTACCCACAATTCGCCTACAGCACCACCTAAACCGATGGCTAGTGCTGCCATTTCCCAACCATCTTTGGGAATTGTGTCATTTTGAACGCGAGCAACTTCATGCCAGAACAGCAGATTACGCTGATCCATTGCGAGGGCATCCCATTTCACCAAGTCAATTTGAATTTCTACCTGGTCTTTACCAATTTCTTCGCAACGAACCAGGGGTGGATTGACCTCAGTTGTGCCTTCAACCGTGACCCAGCTCTGTAATTCTGGCGGTAATAAGCCTTTCAACCGCCGGAGTTCACTCATTTCCGCTTTGGCAGAGGAGGTTGCATAGGATGTCATAATATCCAGCCCCAGAAAATTTCAGTATATAGTGAGGGTATCACTTTGGAGTATAGCTATTTAAGTGATGATCCGTCTCACTCGTTAGGAAAACTTCCTCGCTTTTTCCTCGCCTCCATTGCTTTTTCCAGCAAATCTAACAATCCTGGAGCTTCTTCTTGGATACTGAGTAACAGTCTTTCACCAAGTTCTATATTCCCCGGATCAAGACCTGTTGCCATAACTTCTTTCAGGCGAGGTATTGCTATACCATCGACAATCTGAATTAACCCACTCAGACAACGGTGAAATTGTTTTTCTGTCAAAATCGAGTCTTCTAGAGGGAACTCAATAATGGCACGGATTTCGCCATCGGATGGGTCATATTCCCATTGCAACATTTTGGTTTCCCAGGAAATGGCAAGCATTGTCTGTAGGATCGCTCCCTTGTGAGGATGGTCTTGAATTCCTGCTAGAACTTGAGGGGCAAATACGCGAAAAAATTTTCCCTCTTCATCCAGCTGGACAACTATTAGGAAATCTTCTAGGTTATCAGCCTCCACACCTGTTATAATTCGGTCTTCTTCATCATCAAAACGGTAGTCCCAACCAAGGTTGTCTAAATAGTTGGCAATCTGTTCGAGGTTAGCTCCCATAAAAGCCTCATAAGGAACGTGGAGCAGTTGTTACCAGACCTAGTTTAACCTGCTAAGGGTAGTTGTTTGGGTTGGTGTGGATACTTCTAATCACATAGAAGTATGCAATTAGGGCATGGGGCATTGGGTATGGGGCATTGGGCATTGGGCATGAAGATAGAAAAAACAGATGATCATTCTGCGCTGTGAATGATATTTTATGAAGGATTCTTTCTCATTATTAAAGAAGCGATAACGACTTGTTTTTAAATCTTCCGTGGTGAAGGATATAGCACTAACTCACTTAAATTTTAATATTCTCTTATGGTTTTAATGAATGTACTGCTAGGACAAGCATGGTAGCAGGATTTTAAATCAAACTTGAAAGCTAAAGTCAATTTTAAATAATTTCTATACAGCATCTGAGGCTTTTGAAAATATAAGTAAAAACGGTTATTGCGCTTTTAAAAGCGAATAAAAATAGCACATAGACTGGTAAAGTTTTATATTACAAGCAACAAATTGTTTTCACTGAATGATTGCAGTGAGCAATACATTATTTCTGGTCTAGTAATTATGAAGTTTATGCGTAAATCAGCTTTGATTCTAACGATCGCACCTTTAGTATGCGCGATCGCTGCTTGTGGTGGAAATTCAGGGCAAACAACAAATACACCCAGCACTCCAGCGAGTACTTCCACAGCACCAGTAACTCGAAATCGTTGGGATAGCATTAAAAGCCGTGGTCAATTAACTTGCGGTGTCAGTGGTGAAGTGCCAGGGTTTAGCTTTGTGGGAACTGACGGTAAATACAGCGGCATTGATGTAGATATTTGTCGTGCGATCGCCGCAGCTTTATTCGACAACCCAGATGCAGTAGAATTTCGCAATCTCAATTCCAAAGAGCGGTTTACAGCTTTGCAAACTGGAGAAGTAGATGTTCTCAGTCGCAATACTACCTGGACACTTAGCCGCGATACCTCTGTAGGTCTAGAATTTGCACCTGTAGTCTTTTACGATGGACAAGCCATAATGGTTCGCAAAAATAGCAACATTAAGTCTCTAGCAGACTTGAAAGGTAAAGCTATCTGCGTTCAAACTGGAACTACGACTGAACAGAACTTAGCAGACCAAATGCGGAAAAGGAGCATCACCTACAAACCCGTTGTCTTTGAAGACGTTAACGTTACCTTTGCTACTTATGCCGAAGGTCGTTGCGATAGCATTACGGCTGACCGTTCAGCATTAGTTTCGCGGGGTACAATTTTACCCAAACCAGAAGACAACGTGATTCTCGATGAAGTGATTTCTTCAGAACCCCTTGCACCAGCTGTTGCCAAAGGAGACACTAAGTTTGGTGATGCTGTCAAGTGGGTGGTTTATTCCCTAGTAAAAGCTGAAGAGTTGGGCATTAATTCCCAGAACGTAGGTCAGTTTGCTGCTAGTAATGACCCAGATATTAAGCGCTTTTTAGGAACCGAAGGCAACCTTGGGGAAGGACTAGGCTTAACAAACGACTTTGCAGCCAGAATAATTAAACACGTTGGTAACTACGCCGAAGTTTACGATCGCAACCTCGGCCCCAAGACAAAACTAAATCTAGCTCGTGGTCAAAATCAACTCTGGAGCAAAGGCGGACTACTTTATTCTCCACCATTCCGGTAGAAGACATTAGGGAGATGAGGAGAATAACTCATGCCAAATGACCAATGACCAATGACAAATGACCAATGACAAATGACCAATGACCAATGACAAATGACAAATGACAAATGACCAATGACAAACTCAAAACCGCTTATATGGCGTGATGTCCGCTTTTGGAGGATTGCCTTGCAATTAGCTGCCATATTTTTAGCAGCAATTGTAGTAGTAATCCTGTGGGAAAATCTTCAGCGCAATTTGCAGCAATTAGGTATTCAGTTTGGATTTGATTTTCTTAAGCAACAAGCATCTTTTGATATTGGCGAGACGCTGACTAGCTACAAACCCACTGACACCTACAGTCATGCTTTGTGGGTGGGGTTAATTAACTCCTTACGTGTGGCGGTTGCAGGGATTTTTCTCACGACAATTGTAGGGATAGGTGCTGGGATTGCCCGACTTTCTGACAACTGGCTAGTGCGGAATATTACGATGGTTTACGTGGATATTTTCCGTAATACGCCCTTACTGCTGCAATTGCTGTTTTGGTACTTTGCTGTTTTTCTTAGTTTTCCCAAAACAGAAAATAAGATATCCCTTTGGGGTTTTATTGGTGTTAGTCAAAATGGCTTAGAGCTTCCTTGGTTTACCTTATCCCCAGAGTTTTCAGCTTTGTTATTGGGATTAACTTTTTACACAGGTGCGTTTATTGCGGAAATTGTTCGAGGTGGGATTCAATCAGTACCGAAGGGACAATGGGAAGCAGCGCGATCGCTAGGATTAAAACCAGGGTTAGCAATGCGGTTAGTGATTTTTCCCCAAGCTTTGCGGGTTATCATTCCACCGTTAACGAGTCAGTATCTTAATTTGACCAAAAATACCAGTTTAGCGATCGCGATCGGCTACCCCGATATTTATTTTGTCGCCTCCACCACCTTTAACCTAACGGGGAAAGCCGTAGAAGTGATATTACTGATTATGCTCACCTATCTCACCCTAAGTTTAACCATCTCTGTAGTGATGAATTTATTCAATCGCAGTGTACAAATTAAAGAGAGATAATACAATTTTAGATTTTAGATTTTAGATTTTGTTAGCGTAGCGTCTCGTAGAGAAAGATTTAGTGGTAATTGCTTTTTGCTTTCAATCTGTCGCAATCTTTTTTTTAATTGGTCTAGCAGAGGTATACAGGGAGAATAAATAATTAAGATGACAAGTAATCCAAAATCCAAAATTCAAAATCTAAAATTGTTGTGGTTGCGTAAAAACCTGTTTAGTACTTGGTACAACAGCTTGTTAACTGTTGCCTATTTGGTGTTGCTATTTTGGGCAGTGCGAGGAATTATCACTTGGGCAACAACTCAAGCACAATGGGCAGTAATTCAGGTTAATTTACCTTTATTTTTAGTTGGTAGATTTCCGCAAACGCTATATTGGCGAATTTGGATTGTGCTGGCGATCGCTTCGATTTTAGCCGCCATAACGGTAGGTATATTCTTTGGCAAGCAACAGTTAACAAAACGTGGAATTGCTTTGTTTGCTTTTATCATCGGCATTTTGTTATTTGTTTTACCACTAGACTTTACATCCCGCCTTTGGTTACTGTTAATTGCAATTTTACTATTTGTAGGTTTTTGGCTTGGAGGAAAGTTTACTAAGGTAGTAACTCCTTGGCTTTCCCTATTATGGTTATTGTCTTTCCCCATAATTCTTTGGCTAATTGGCGGTGGATTTGGATTGCAGCCAGTATCTACAAATTTGTGGAATGGTTTGCTACTTACCCTCCTGATGGCAGCAGTTAGTATTGTGCTTTCCTTTCCCATTGGGGTTTTACTGGCTTTAGGGCGCACAAGCAATTTACCCGTAGTGCGTTGGTTTTCTATCCTGTACATTGAAATTATTAGAGGATTACCACTGATTGGTATTTTGTTCTTAGCTCAGGTAATGCTTCCCTTGTTTCTATCAGCAGATGTGCGTCTAGATCGAGTATTGCGAGCAATTGCTGGATTGGTTTTATTTAGTGCTGCATACATGGCAGAAAACGTGCGTGGTGGACTCCAATCAGTTCCTCGCGGGCAAATTGAAGCTGCAAAAGCGTTAGGATTAAATACAGCCTTAGTAATTTTGTTAATCGTTTTACCTCAAGCCTTACGTACCGTTATTCCTGCGATCGTTGGTCAGTTTATTGGCTTATTTAAAGACACTTCACTATTATCTTTGGTGGGATTAGTAGAACTAACAGGTATTGCCCGTTCAATCTTGGCACAACCACAATTTCTTGGACGTTATGCAGAAGTTTATCTATTTATTGGATTTATTTACTGGGTATTTTGTTACTCCATGTCGTTGGCTTCTCGGCGGTTAGAGAGACAGTTGAGTAATTAGTCATTGGTTATTGGTTGTTATCAAAATAATATTGATTATTCGGGCTTTGAATAATATGTCAGATATACAAAAAATAATTATTGCTGAAGATGTTCATAAGTGGTATGGAAAATTCCACGTTCTTCAGGGTGTGAGCTTGACAGTCAATCGTGGAGAAGTAGTAGTATTAATGGGGCCGTCTGGTTCAGGAAAATCTACCTTTATCCGCACATTTAACGCTTTAGAAGAATATCAACAGGGAAAAATTGAAATCGACGGCATTACCCTCAGCCATGACTTGCGAAATATTGAAACGATTCGCAAAGAAGTGGGAATGGTATTTCAGCAATTTAATTTATTTCCTCATTTGACAGTGCTGCAAAATATCTCTTTAGCACCAATTTGGGTACGGCGATCGCCAAAAGCAAAAGCTGAAGAATCGGCAATGCAACTCTTAGAAAGAGTGGGAATTTTAGAACAGGCGCAGAAGTATCCAGGACAGTTATCTGGTGGACAACAGCAACGGGTTGCGATCGCACGTGCTTTAGCCATGCAACCCAAAATTATGCTGTTCGACGAACCCACCTCAGCCTTAGATCCAGAAATGGTACGCGAAGTTTTGGATGTAATGCGAGGTCTAGCCCGTGATGGGATGACAATGGTAGTAGTCACCCACGAAGTTGGATTCGCTCGTGAAGTCGCCGACCGAGTGATTTTAATGGATAGCGGTTCCCTCGTTGAGTCAGCCACCCCAGACACATTTTTCAGCAACCCCAAAGAAGAAAGAACACGCAAATTTTTATCACAAATTCTCTAAAACCTCTGCGCTACTTTGCGCTTACCTCTGCGCCCCTCTGCGTTTCACTTCTAATTGTTGTTTCACTAAGTTGTCAATGTATTATTGAAATGGAAATTTTTAAATCAAGCACCGCCATAAATTGGAATTAAACCCGTGTCTGCTAAAGATGCTTTTCATACAGTTGTCTAAACAGCACTTGAGAAAGAAGGGTGGTTAATCACTCATGATCCTTATGCTCTCCAGGCGGGAACACTTGAGCTATATGTTGATTTAGGAGCAGAAAAAGTTATTGCAGCCGAAAAACAAGGACAAAAAATAGCTGTTGAAATTAAAAGTTTTTTGAGTCCTTCAAAAATTACAGAACTTTATGCTGCATTAGGACAATTTATTATTTACCGAATTGCTTTACAAAAAAAAGAAGCCAATCGCACTTTATATTTAGCTGTTCCTAGTACTGTTTACAATGAGTTTTTTATACTTCCATTTATCCAATCTGTTATTCAAATTAATCAACTCTGTTTACTAATTTATAATATTGAACAGGAGGTAATAGACCAATGGCAAAGCTAAACGAATATCGACAATATATTAAGAATTTACTTCAACAACACGCTAGTATTGTTTGGGATAATCGCATTCAAGCACAGACAATTTATGATACAGAACACGATCATTATCAATTAGTTTATGTAGGTTGGCACGAGCAAGACCGCATATATGGGCCTGTTCTCCATCTAGATATTATTGACGAGAAAATCTGGATTCAGCAAGATGGGACAGAGGTAGGAATTGCTAATGAATTGGTTGAATTAGGTGTCCCAAAAGAAGATATTGTTTTAGGTTTTCAGTTACCTTCTGTGCGTAAATATACAGACTTTGCTGTTAGTTAATTGAACTTATTGAAAATAGCGATCGCTCTCTCATCTGCGATTTATTAATTGAAGTCAGATTTCAAGCCGCGTTCAATGCTTGTATGTGCGATCGCTCTGCATCTCTGGTTAAAAAGAGCCATCGCTAGTCCAAACATTCTGTTGACTAGCCAGATTCTCAGTTATTTGCCTCAAGGCTTATTAGCAAACTCCCATTCTTCTACCGCGTAATCTGCTATCTCCTTATAGCATCTACCTATATAAATGTCACCATTACTTAATTTCTGACTTTCCCGTAATGTTGCTATAAATGGCTTATTTTTACTACGCCAAAGAATATTTGATTTGTTAATTACATTTGTAATTGGGCTTTGTTTGTAACCTCCCCAACACCATTTTATTGCACGTTCTAGCTTTATTCCGTCCCATTTACCTAATTGAGGGTTTCTATTTAAAAGATTACTTAACAGCGATTTAATTATTAACTGTGTGTATGTTTTACTTCCGTGTAGTTTTATAATTGTATTGAAGCCTAAATTATTTTTCTGGTAATCTACATAAGCAGAAATGATGTTTTCTTTACCTTTTTTGTTGACTGCGTTATTATTTAAAATTTGATTTATAAATTTAGAAAAAGTTATATTAGGATCTTGAATTAAAGGTAAAATGTCTTGAAGCTGCCGTAAGTAAATTTCTTCACTTTTTGACATACTTCTTCCTTCGTTATCTGCAATAATTAATTCAATAATATCCAAAAAATTATTTACTTTTCTCATTTCTACCTGAACTTTAAAATGAGATTTATCTTTATTCTCTTTTTCCAGTAATTTCAGTAATGCAGTTACTCTATGCCTGCCTCCTATGATGTAATTGTTTCGTATAGGATTATCATCATCATTATCTTCTTCTCTTTCAATTTCTACGTATGCAATACTAGGTAGCCTGAAAAATTTATTATATTTTTTCAAACTGTTCATAATATCAAGCAATCTTTTAGAATTTTCTTCAATAAGAGCTTGATTAAAAGTTTTTTCAGTTCTTTCAAAAGCTTTTTCCAGTTTATCTGCCGTCATTATTTCTATATATGGTTCATAATCTTTTTCATAACTTATCCATTTTTCTTGAACTTGAGAAAAGCCACTCATTATTTTTTCCTTGTAATTTTATAGAAAATGATGAATTATGTATTTTCTGGGTTATATCTACTGAGTGAAAAATATGGCAACAGTATAACTACTATAACATCTGTAACATCGGTCAATACATTCTGACTAATCGGAGGTCAAAAGATTGTAGGATGTGGATCACAGCGCCTACAGTAAGCGCGATAAAAATAAATTGGCACGGATGCGCTAAGGTATTAACGGAGTCAAGGATACTTATGTAGTTTTCGGAGATGTCTAATGAGTAAGGCGATAGCTAATCTTGGGCTAGCTCCTGCTCAATGTCGTGAAAACCGTGTTTATATAGGTGTTAAACTGTCGTAAATTGGCGTTTGAAACTGTAATTCATCATCTTGAGTTAAAAATCTAACAATTATATTTGTATCAACTGCAATCATGCCATGATTCCTCTACACCTTGGCGAATTGCATTGTCCATATCCTCAATAGTTTTGGGTTTTCCCTGATATTTTAAACAACCTGCTACATCATCTAATTTAGTTTCTGGAAAAACTTTCTTAGGCTTTAAAAGAATTCCATCGCCCATATCAATAATAATAAATTCTTGGCCCACTTCCCATTGATGAGCTTCTCGCAAAGATTGGGGAATAATTACTTGTCCTTGGGGAGACAATTTTGTAATTTCCATTAAGTTAAGAAGTAAAAAACTAAGAGTAATATAAAAATTTTAGCATTTTTGTTTATCTCCATTTCTCTCTTCCTCTGTGTTCTCTGCGCCTCTACGAAAAAAAAGGCGAACTCGAAAGTTCGCCTGTAACATAGTGTTATGCTGTTGCTCAATCGAAACCGAAATTTAAATCTTCGCTTCTTCTCTCACCAACTTATCCCAACCCAAATCTTTCAAATTATTATTCCGACGCAACGGACGAGTCACCAACTCTAACATGTCACGCGCATTCGTAAAGCCGTGAATTTGAGCAAAAGTGAACTCCACAGACCACTTAGTATTAATACCCCGTGCTTCCAACGGATTCGCGTGAGCCATACCAGTAATTACCAAGTCTGGTTTCAACTCATAAATCCGTTGAAGTTGATTGTAATTATCCGGCTTCTCTACAATCCTTGGCAGAGGTGAATTCATTTCCTGGCAAGTTTTCTCCAGCAATGCCAACTCAGCAGCTTGATAGCGCTTATCCATGTAGGGAATGCCGATTTCGTGAACAGTCATCCCACAACGGATTAAGAATCTGGCTTGGGAGATTTCCAGTAAGTTATCACCCATGAAGAATACAGATTTACCACGAATCAATTTCACATAATCTTCCAAACCTGCCCAAATTTGTGCTTCCCGTTCATCCAAACCCTTGGGAGTAATACCAAACACCGAGCAGATTTTCTCAATCCAAGCGCGAGTACCATCGGGGCCAATGGGGAAGGGTGCGCCAATGAGTTTACACTTGCGGCGGCGCATTAAGGTGGTAGCTGTGCGGCTGAGGAAGGGGTTAACACCAGCGACATAATACCCTTCTTCCAATACTGGCAGTTCAGTGAAGCGCTTCGCGGGTAGCCAGCCGGAAACTTTGATGCCTTGTTTCTTCAGTTCTAAGGTTAACTGAGTCACTACGGGGTCGGGAAGGGAACCAAAGAGAACTAAGGGTGGATGATCCACGTACTCAGATTCATCTTGGGCGACATCTTCTTTCTTTTTACCGAAGTTGAGCAATTTAGCGATCGCATTTCGTTCACTTTTCTCTGTTTCCGCCACCGGAGCCTTATCAGGACAACGGTTAGCCATCGCTGCTAATACGGTGTCTTCTCCTTGGGTAAAGGCGTAATCTAGACCATTTGCCCGCGCTACAACGATGGGAATTCCGATTTCGGATTCTAGTTTTGGTGCTAAACCTTCCAAATCTGTTTTGATAATTTCGGTGGTGCAAGTGCCAATCCAGACAATTACACTAGGATTGCGATCGCGTTTAATTTGCAAGCACAACCGCTTTAACTCTTCATAATCACTCAGCTGTGCCGAAATATCGCCCTCTTCCAACTCTGCCATTGCATAGCGGGGTTCAGCAAAAATCATCACCCCCATCGCGTTTTGCAGGAAGTAGCCACAAGTTTTTGTCCCAATCACCAAAAAGAAGCTATCTTCAATTTTTTGGTATAACCACGCCACGCAGCTAATTGGGCAAAAGGTATGGTAATTTCCAGTTTCACATTCAAAGCTTAAAGCTTCTGGTTGTTGAGCGACAGTCATTTTGGTTTTTTCTCCCCTTGATATTTAATGGCAGTTCAACCAATTTCAGATTTTAGATTGATAATTTTGGATTGAAGGCTGGGACAACAAAAGTATCCTCTGTCTAACGACAATTTCCCTAATTCCTCATCCAAAACCCCAAATCTAAAACTTAAAATTGTGAGGAACGGCAATAATTAAGCGTTGGGGAAGAGACGGGCAATTTCTGATTCATCAAAAACGCCTGCTGGCAGTTCTTCCCCCAAAAAATCGTTACTTTCTTCAGCCTTCTGCAAAGCTGTTTCATCACCCCAGACATCTGATAACACGTCTTTAAACGCATTCTCATCTAGTGAACTATCTTCAAGTTCCTCCTCTTCATCCAGCTTTACTTCCATCGCAGCTGTTGAATCGAAGGCAATTTCCCCAAACTCATCTGCTTCTAAACTAGAGGTTTGGAGAGACTCATCTTTTGAGTTGTGTCCGTTGGTCAAGGAAATATCGCCAAAGCCATCCTCGGTTTCCTCCAACTCGCTGATCCCAAAGCTTTCATCCTCAGAATCCACCATTGTGAACTCTTGAACTACCGCCACCGCCGCAAAGCCATTTGTATGAGAATGTGTCAATGTTTCATCTTCAGGCTTTTCGTCAATGACATCTGCTGCTGCTTCCACGAATCTCTCGACATCTGGGTTGACGACGAAGCGATTACCGAGAGCTAAATCTGGGTCAAAATGCAAATCCAGTACGTCAATTAGGGTATCGGCGTCAGGATTAAGTTTGGCAAAGGGCAACATTAACTGCGCTAGCTTTGGTTCTAGGGCGTTAAGAACTCCCAGGATGAGGTAAGAAGGTGGTCGCTTCCCGCCATCAGGGGTGTACACTGATTCCACTTGCATGTGCAGGGTAATCCAGTCTCGATTATTCTGGAAAAATTGCAACCACTTTTGCTTTATTGAATCCGTAAAGCTATGAAAGAATGCCATGTTATTGTCCCCCATCCTGAGAACTTGGTGATTTATACAATCATCAAGTCTAGTTCCTCTTCTGAATTAGGAACCTGGGGTTTACCCGGATTTAGATAAAAATCGGACAACAAAGAGAACAACTCCCGATCTGGTGTGTCGTTCGGTACAACACCTTCAGGACGCGCTAGAATTTGGTCGGCGATGTTGAGATAGTAGTCGCAAACGTAGTCTAGGGAAGGATCTTGCTCTGCCATCTCAAACAAAGTTTTCCCTTTCACACGGGAAACACGGATATCTTCAATTAAAGGTAAAACTTCCAAAACTGGCATTGGCACAGCTTCTATATATTTTTCAATCAAGTCGCGCTTGGATGTGCGGTTGCCAATTAACCCAGCTAAACGCAGTGGGTGAGTTCTTGCTTTTTCGCGGACTGAAGCAGCAATCCGATTGGCAGCAAATAAAGCATCAAAGCCGTTGTCTGTAACAATCAGGCAGTAATCTGCATAGTTGAGTGGTGCTGCAAAACCACCGCAAACTACGTCACCCAGAACGTCAAAAAGAATTACATCGTACTCATCAAAGGCGTTGAGTTCTTTAAGTAATTTTACGGTTTCACCCACTACGTAACCGCCACATCCAGCACCCGCAGGTGGACCACCAGCTTCTACGCAATCAACACCGCCGTAGCCTTTATAAATCACATCTTCCGGCCAGACATCCTCGTAGTGATAATCCTTTTCTTGGAGGGTGTCGATAATTGTCGGAATCAAAAACCCAGTCAGGGTAAAGGTACTGTCATGTTTGGGGTCGCAACCAATTTGCAGCACTTTCTTGCCACGTTTAGCTAGGGCGACGGATATATTACAGCTAGTTGTGGATTTGCCGATACCACCTTTTCCGTAGACTGCTAGTTTCACTGTTGTTTCCCTCTTATAGCTTCTTGTCAAACTTGTGGCTCAAACATTTGCCTTCACCTGTCCTGAGATGGCGATGCGTGAGGTCTGTGAATTTCATTATTGGGCAAGTTACATAGAAAAGAAAGTGGCTCTTGATTTGTAAAACGGTCTAATATGATGAATTAAAAATTAATTATATGTATTTAGGCTTTTATAAACTTAAAAGACTTCAATAGCTCTAAAAATAGCTAAAAAAAAGTTTTTATTACTTACTTTTATAAAAAGAGTTACAAAATACAAAAAGCTATAATAGGCTTTTTTAAATGCTTTTCATGGAATTAACTGATGTTTATACAACGTGTTTTCAGGGCATTGGGGCGCAGGGTGAAGAGTAAAGCGAGGTATATGCAGCCCTATGCTGAAAATAATATTGGAATTTGCGTTAGCGTAGCTCACCGTACCACTTCATCGAAGCAAGCTACGCGTAGCGTCCGTCTGCGACACCCTGCGCGAACGTAGAGAAGGTATCGCAGATAAGTTGCCAGTTTTTAGTCGATAGTCACAACAGTTTAATTGCTGCTTGAGAGTAAGTTAGTGTGATTTTGTAAAAAATTATTAAATTACCAGATATTGTCTAATATTATTCAAATATTTTGGCTGCCGCCTGTGAAGAAGGCAGCAGCACACTAATAGGCATTACCAGTCAGAGAATTCGGAAAGAGGCAAATCAGGACACTTCAGTTTCAATTTCCTGGATTTCCTGTAATGTTTGCCAGCCAGCTTGCCACTGGGAGTTATCTTGTAATAATTTGGCATTTATCCAGAAACGGACTTTAGGATCACAAGCAGAAACCATTTCGGCATAAACCCACTTAGCCTGATTTTTACGATTTACTACTTGGAAGTGCCGCCAGCCATCAACTTTTTGCTGTGCTGTCCACTTAGAACCAACTAGGTAAGGAAATTTTTGTTTTTTAGTCATTTGTCATTTGTCATTCGTCATTTGTCATTCGTCATTGGGAAAACACTTTCTTTATCTCTAGTCCCCAATCCCCAACTAAGCCAAATCACCGTTACGGGTAAACTTCTGGCAATGCAACTCACTATCTTGCTGGACACATAGCGAAAACCATCTTATATGACTCCAGCAGGTATTGATGTTGTTGGTAATTTTGCGCTTTTTCTTAGAAAGGCGTTGCCTTACAACTTCATTAGGGCACAGAATTTCTAACGTACCCGTACCATCTTCGTAATCGACAATCCGAAATAGACAATCTTGCAACATAGCCCGACTGCTGCTGTCGAAGAACCGCTTAAACCGCTGTAGCTTTTCACCTTCAGTCATTTGGCTGATGGGTTTTATTTTAAATAACTCTTCATCCTCAAAGTCAAAGTCATCATCTTCAAAGTCGTAGGGGTCAATCATTTTCAGCATCCACTAGGCGACCTGGAATTATGGTAACTCTGTGTGGGGACAGGGAAGGTTTATGTAGATGACTGTGCAACAACTGTTAGATATATCTCAGTGAGATTCTGTAAAGTACACCTGTTGTTGTTTATATAGCCTTTATACTGTAATTAAAGGTCTACTGACCACCTCTTTAGATGCCTATCAGCAGCTATGGCGTTTAATTTACCAAAAATTCCCAACTGGGTAAAAATAGTTATCAGTTTTCTAGCGTCTTTATCGCTTGCGGCTTTTAGTGGTGTTATTGGCAACCAAGCAGATAAAGTTTTTTCAGAAAAGCTATTGCCTTTAATTAACGAGCCACTACCTGTCAAACTATGGGTTTTGGCTTTAGTTCTATTAATTACTCTGTTGCCGCTTTCATTGACTGCAATACACTATCATAAAGCGCATCAAATCGCAATCAAGCTTAACGAACTGGATGAATCTTTACTATTGCTTTTGCCTAAGTTAGATGTAAATCCAAACATTCATGAATCACTCAAGCGGCTCTTAGAGCAATTTATCGAAAAAACACTCAACATCATGCCACTTCTAGATGGTTGTGGTATTGCCATTTATGCACCAGATCCTAGTGATCCAGATTTTTTAACTACTTGGTGTCAATCACAATCACCAAATGAGTATGGAAATAAAGTACGTTTCTATATTGGTAAAGACTCTAATCCAAATCGGGGGTGTGCGGGTTGTACTTTCATTGACAAAAAACGACGGGTTGTACACTTATCACGCATAAATAATATGTGGCACGCGGATGATCCGCAATACGTTTTTAGCAAAGATAGAACTGGCCGTATTTTAGATTATGCAACATTGATTACTATACCAATAATCGGAGGTACGGATAGTTTAGGAGTTTTGTGTCTCTACAGCAGAGACGTGACAACTTTTGATTCTAAAGCCACACAAGAGTTGTTATTTGTAATTGCTAATCGCCTAGCTGGAGTTATGCTAGTAGCGCGTAATTACCAAGTACAACATTCAATTACTAATTAAAACTACAATTTCAGCACATAGATAGATACTATCTGAGTTTAATTAAGTCTTGATCTTTGTTTTGCCGCCAAGGAGATGCCAAAAAACGCCATAGCTTTGGCATGAGCTTATCTTTACTAGCTAATTCGAGGGTAACTGAACCATAATCTGTACCATATTTACGTTCAGCTTCCTGAAATTGGCTTAGGCTTTTCTTGCCGCGCATATACTCTTTCGATTCTCTCATTAACAGAGATTGACGTTCTTCGGCTGTTAAACTTCTTATATGAATATCTTTCACCTTTTTCACCACTATTAAATAACGATAGATAATTTTACTGGTTTATATTTAGTTTTTATGCATTTTCTGACAAGAATCTTTTCATGACAGATCGTAGTATTATATATTCATTTTACTCAATTTATCCATAAAACTAGCTGCGACTCCCTAGAAACTCATTATATTCATTGTGCTAGCACTCTGTTAACAGAAATTTACTGAAT
The DNA here is from genome assembly GCF_054786515.1 of Nostoc sp. UIC 10890. Classification (NCBI taxonomy): domain Bacteria; kingdom Bacillati; phylum Cyanobacteriota; class Cyanophyceae; order Nostocales; family Nostocaceae; genus Nostoc; species Nostoc sp. UIC 10890. The sequence continues at coordinate 5,306,113 of NZ_JBSGKF010000001.1, read as the reverse complement.
CTCAGTAATAAGTTAATTTAAATTAAATTTCTGATGATTATGGTGCTAGGATGCTCAGGGCGATCGCTTTAGTGTGTCTTGAGCCTGGGAAATTTGTTTGTAGACGAACCAAAAAACGGTAGCAAAACCAGCAAGGGCGGTAATACTACTACTCTACAAAGACGTGAAGACCGATCCAGCTAAGAGCTTACCTTTTTTTACAATGTCTTTATGGGAGACTATTTGTCTCTCTGTGCCTTGTGCGCCTAGAGTGGTTTCTCTAAAAGCCTGCCTATATGCAACCTACTAATCCTAATCAATTTACAGAAAAAGCCTGGGAAGCGATCGCCCATACCCCGGATATTGTTAAACAATATCAACAACAGCAGATAGAAAGTGAACACCTGATGAAGGCGTTGCTAGAACAAGATGGTCTAGCAACAGGGATTCTCACAAAAGCGGGTGTTAACCTCCAAAAACTGCGCGATCGCACTGAACAATTTTTTAAACGTCAGCCGAAAGTATCTGGTAGCAGCAGTTCTGTCTACTTGGGACGTAGCTTGGATACGCTTTTAGACCGAGCAGATGGGTATCGCAAAGAGTTTCAAGACGAATATATTTCAATTGAACACTTATTGCTGGCTTACGCTAAAGATGACCGCTTTGGCAAAGCTTTATTCCAAGAATTCGGTTTAGACGAAGGCAAGCTAAAAAATATTATTAAACAAATTCGTGGGAGCCAAAAAGTGACCGACCAAAATCCAGAAGGCAAATACGAAGCACTGGAAAAATACGGGCGTGACCTCACCGAAGCTGCACGTAAAGGTCAACTCGATCCAGTGATTGGACGGGATGATGAGATTCGTCGCACTGTCCAAATTCTCTCTCGCCGGACTAAAAATAACCCTGTGCTAATTGGTGAACCAGGTGTTGGGAAAACTGCGATCGCAGAAGGATTAGCACAGCGCATTATCGCAGGTGATGTACCCCAATCCCTCAAAGACCGCAAGCTGATTTCTTTAGATATGGGTGCTTTGATTGCGGGGGCAAAATTCCGGGGTGAATTTGAAGAACGCCTGAAAGCAGTATTAAAAGAAGTTACTGAATCTGGCGGCAATATTGTTTTATTTATTGATGAAATTCACACCGTTGTCGGCGCTGGTGCAACCCAAGGCGCGATGGATGCGGGTAACTTGTTAAAACCAATGTTGGCGCGGGGCGAATTGCGCTGTATTGGGGCGACAACTCTAGATGAATACCGCAAACATATCGAAAAAGATGCCGCACTAGAAAGACGCTTCCAGCAAGTTTATGTCGATCAGCCCAGTGTAGAAGATAGCATTTCGATTTTGCGCGGGTTGAGAGAACGTTATGAAAACCACCACGGGGTGAAGATTTCTGATAGCGCTTTAGTTGCAGCCGCCGTATTGTCGAGTCGTTATATTAGCGATCGCTTCCTCCCCGATAAAGCCATTGATTTGGTAGACGAAGCCGCCGCGAGATTAAAAATGGAGATAACCTCCAAACCAGAAGAACTCGACGAAATCGATCGCAAGATTCTGCAATTGGAAATGGAGAAGCTATCGCTGCAAAAAGAAAGCGATGCAGCTTCTCGTGAACGTCTAGAAAGACTCGAAAAAGAAATTGCTGATTTCAAAGAAGAACAAAGAACCCTGAATACTCAATGGCAGTCTGAAAAAGATATTATTGACAAAATTCAGTCTGTTAAAAAAGAGATTGAACGAGTTAATTTAGAGATTCAGCAAGCAGAACGCGACTATGACCTTAACCGCGCTGCGGAGTTGAAATACGGCAATTTAACCAGTTTGCATCGTCAATTGGAAACAGTAGAATCTGAATTGGCAAGCACTCAAAAAAGTGGTAAATCACTATTGCGGGAAGAAGTCACTGAAGCTGATATTGCCGAAATTATTTCTAAATGGACAGGAATTCCCATCAGCAAGTTGGTGGAATCTGAGAAAGATAAACTGCTGCATTTAGAAGATGAACTGCACCACCGCGTGATTGGACAAGAAGAAGCAGTTACAGCTGTAGCAGATGCAATTCAGCGATCGCGCGCTGGATTAGCCGATCCGAATCGTCCCATCGCTAGCTTTATTTTCCTTGGGCCTACAGGTGTGGGTAAAACCGAGTTGGCGAAAGCGCTGGCGGGGTTTATGTTCGATAGCGAAGATGCGCTGGTGCGAATCGATATGTCGGAATATATGGAGAAACATGCCGTCTCTCGCTTAATTGGTGCGCCTCCAGGATATGTGGGTTATGAAGAAGGCGGACAACTTACAGAAGCGATTCGTCGCCGTCCTTACTCAGTGATTCTCTTCGACGAAATCGAGAAAGCACACCCCGATGTCTTCAATATCTTCTTGCAAATTCTCGATGATGGTCGCGTCACTGATGCCCAAGGTCATAAGGTGGACTTTAAGAACGCTATTATCATCATGACCAGCAACATCGGTTCGCAGTATATTCTTGATGTCGCTGGAGATAACGCCCACTACGACGAAATGCGCCGTCGGGTGATGGAGGCGATGCGAAATAGTTTCCGTCCAGAATTCCTGAACCGGATTGACGAAATTATCATCTTCCACGGCTTAGATAAGAAGGAATTGCGCCAAATTGTACTACTGCAAGTGGAGAGATTGCGCCAAAGATTGAGCGATCGCAAAATATCCCTGAAACTCTCGGATACTGCACTTGACTTTTTAGCAGAAGTAGGATACGACCCCGTGTATGGGGCGCGTCCACTGAAGCGGGCGATTCAGCGAGAGTTGGAAACTCAAATTGCTAAATCCATCTTGCGCGGCGAATTCAACGACGGCGACACCATCTTTGTAGATGTCCAAAATGAGCGTCTTTCTTTTAGTCGCTTACCTGTCGAGGTATTTACTAGCTAATTGAAGCTCATCTCACGCCAAGACGCCAAGCTAAGCAAAAGCCTCTTGGCGTTTTTTTGTGAAACATTCCTAGGGTAGTAAGTAGAGTCGTTGGGACAAGGTAGGGGGAAAGAGAGTTTGAGCCTTGTTTACATTTATCTAGAAAGGCAGAGAGCAGAAAACAGTATTCCTTCTGCCTCCTGCCTTCTTCAATTACACAGTTTGGTTTTATTACGCCGACTTACTTAATTACGAATTACGAATTACGAATTACGAATTACGAATTACCTTAACCCTTACAAATAACTTGTCGCATTTTACGCATATTTGCAGGCAATTCTAAATTCATTGCTTGTTGAATGAAAATTGATGGAATTGGAATCAAAGGGGTAGCTTGGACAGTGTAAGCAAGTATCGTGCCATTACCACAATCTTTGAGTTCTAAATTGGCGTTAAAGTCCTCAAAAGTCCCTTTTTCCATGCGAAATTGAATTTGCTGCCCCAGCACTTCTACAACGTTGAGGTAAATTTCCACTTGAGCTGTGAAAAAGAAGAAGGCTTTTTGTGCTGCTTGATACAGACGTTTGACTTCACCTTTATGTAATACCTCGCTCTGGGTGATATCGGGAAAATATTGTACCCACCGGGGATAATCAGTTAATTGCTGCCAAACATGCGATCGCACCATCGGCAAATACATCCAGGCAGTCACCGCACCACCACATGTTTTGTGCGATCGCGTTTCTACAAAAATTTCACCCTGTACCAGCAACTTTTGCTTGTCTTGATTCCAAGCCATACCTGAACCTGCAATAATTGAGTCTGATATATAAGACGCAGACATAATGATTTAAGTTACTCCTCAACTCATCCACCTAAATGGAGTTGAAATTACAAGCCATAAAACTTGATTTAAATCCAACCCATTAAATTTAGTTCCAGTCTAATCCTTATTTTTTCCGGAAACAGTGATTTTTTGCTAATTATTTCAGTCACTTTACTGTAAAAACTGTATTCTTTCTCACAATTAACACAATTAGTACTTAAGTGAGTTTTATCAAAGTAATACTTGTAGATGAAAAACTGCATTATTAACAGCTAGAATTGCACAAAGACGAACTAATATCAAGTACCTGACCCCAACTTTTGGATAGCATATCTCGATTTTTACGTATTATTTCTGATGAAACTGCAACTTCATCGTAACTTCATATCTTAATTATCAATATTAAATGTAATGTCTGTTGAGTTGAGAGGAAAAGTAAGTGAGTCAATCTTCTTTAAATCGTAGATTAATCCAGATTTTTGGTATCCTTCTTGGCGTTAGCGTCGCCGTCTGGGTACTGAGAGGCTTTGGTATTCTCACCTTTATTCCAGGTGGAATAATTTGGCTATTGCTACTTGGGGCGATCGCAATTGGGATTATCAGTTACGCCCAAAGGACATGGTGGCGTTTTTAGTCATTTGTCATTGGTCATTGGTCATTTGTCATTTGTCATTGGCCTTTGATAAAGAGTTATTGGGTATATACCGCGCCACTCCTGGGCGAAAAAAACTATTGAAGCAATGCCAACAATTTACTAGGGGAAAGGAACATGGCAAAGTATCTATGTACTGTTTGCGGCTATGAATATGACCCAGAAGTAGGCGATCCAGATAGCGAGATAGCACCGGGAACAATGTTTGAAGATATACCAGATGATTGGTCATGCCCCGTTTGCGGTGCAACAAAAGAGGAATTTGAACTAGTTGAAGAGTGAAGATAACGGCTAGCCTAGTAAAGTACGTGCTATTGAGAAATTTTAGAACTTGCTACCGTTACAAATTGTAGTTATTGGGGGTGGGGCAGCGGGATTTTTTGGCGCGATCGCTTGTGCTAAAGCTAATCCTGAAGCCGAAGTTACTTTACTCGAAGCCAGTCGCCAACCTCTAGCGAAAGTGCTAATTTCTGGCGGTGGACGCTGCAACGTCACTCACGCTTGCTTTGATCCGGAGGAATTAGTGCAAAATTACCCCAGAGGTGCAAAAGCTTTGCGGGGTGCTTTGACTCGGTTTGGGCCTCAAGACACAGTAGCTTGGTTTGCTGCTAGTGGAGTCTATCTCAAAACGGAAGCTGATGGCCGGATGTTTCCTGTCACCAACACTTCAGAAACCATTGTGGAATGTCTAATTAAAGCGGTGGCGAAATCTGGGGTAAAACTCCGTATCGGTACACATGTAACTTCAGTGAAACGAACCTCAGCAGATGGGGGGTTTGATATTCTTTTGAAGTCGGGAGAGACAATTCAATGCGATCGCTTACTTTTGGCAACCGGTAGTAGCCTTGCGGGTTATAAAATTGTCCGAGAATTAGGTCATCAAATTGAACCGCCAGTACCTTCGTTATTTACCTTCAATATTGTCGATCAAAAGCTGCGGGATTTAGCTGGAGTTAGCGTTAACCCTGCCCAATTGCGGTTATCTGCCGGCGGAAAATCCAAATTACAACAAACTGGGCCATTGCTAATTACCCACTGGGGTTTGAGTGGCCCCGCTGTTTTGAAACTTTCTGCTTGGGGTGCAAGAGTTCTGCACGAAAGCCGCTATCAAGCCACATTATTGATTAATTGGCTACCTGATTTGCAACAAGAACAAGTGCGAGAAAAAGTTTTAGCAGTTAAGGATGAATGGGGAAAGAAAGCGATCGCATTGCATCGAGGCGTTGAGTTACCCCATCGTCTCTGGCAATATATCATTGCCCGTGTAGGCATTACTACAGAAGACCGTTGGGCAGAAATATCTAGTAAAACCTTAAATCAACTGGTGCAAGAACTTACTCAGGGACAATACTTAATCAACGGCAAAGGAGCCTTCAAAGAAGAATTTGTTACCTGTGGCGGCGTCAACCTCAAAGAAGTCAACTTCAAGACAATGGAAAGTAGATTAGTTCCTGGTCTTTATTTTGCCGGAGAAATCTTAGATATTGATGGCGTCACCGGCGGGTTTAACTTCCAAAGTGCTTGGACAACCGGGTATTTAGCAGGAATAGCAATGGCGACTAGCGATTAGTACCGCAAGGCGGAATTAAAAATTAAAAATTAAAAATGAAGACAGCGTAAGGGTTTTGTTGATTGGGAATGGGTGGTTTATTTCCGCCGTGCTGTACTAGTAGTCTGTCAATAAATAATTGATGGATAAATTCCTTGTAGAGACGGCGATTTATCGCGTCTCTCTAACCTGAGCGCCGACTTTCAGCGCTCAGACTTTTCTGCGTGTTAACCTCAATCCATTTACAAAATATCTACGAAGAAGCGATCGCTACTTAACTATATTTACTTATCAAAATTCATACTAATCCTTTCGCATTTCCCACCTTGCCACTCCACATTCACACCAGCCACCCTAGAGAAGGCAAATTTTTCCGGGTGTATTACTTTTTTCATGAAAAATATATGATCACTGATAAAAATACTGCGTCTGAAATTACGTTACACGCTAGCCAGTATATGCTGCATGGTTTTCCAGTACTTGGTGTTCCTGATGAGGAGCGTGCTGTTAAATACTTCAGTCTCAATCCATTTCTGCCAAATGCCCAGAATCGTTGTCCAATTGAATGTGCCTATTGTGTCTGTCATCAAGACCGTGACTGGCATCATTATCCACAAAACTTTCAGGATGTCTCATCTCCGGTTGACCTGCTTGATATTTTGCTAGACTGCATTTTTGCTACAGAGGAAGGACAAAAGGGTTTTCCGATTTCACTATGCGACTACTCTGATCCCTTTATTCCAGCCCATCGAGAACGTGTACTCTCAATTCTGGATGCACTGATTGACCGCAAAGCCGCCAACATAGTCTACATCACCACTAAAGTCCATCCTGGTCAATCTTTTCTAGAGCGCCTCAAAACAACTCTAGAGCGACCTAATTCACTTCGAGTCACTGTCTTTGTCAGTCTACCACCCTTGAAACCAGGCTATGAGCAAGCCTCAATTCAGAGTCGGGTACAGTTGCTACAAGATTTAGTAAAACTTGGCATTCCGTGTTGTTGGTATCTGCGTCCACTGGTTGAAGAGTGGTTTGATGAAGCTTTAATGTGGCAATTAGCACGCACACTGTTACCTCATGTTTCCCGTCATGTTATTTTGTCTGGGCTTGTCATGTCTGAGGAGATTGAAGCGAGTCTGTTAAAACAAGAGTTAATCGTTCCAGAATGGGATCGTACACAACCAGGACGTAAGCAATACTTGTCATTGGAGTTCGAGTCAAAACTGCGCTCAATTCTCAGCACAGTTGCTAGTGAACAAAGTATTTCCCTCGGCCCAGTGATGGGACATCGGCTGTGCGGTACTAACGGCAATCATGCCTATGGCTGCTTGATTTGCGCCAAACAAAACCGTTATTGCCAACTTTTTCAACTTCATCACTATGGTGAAACGATCGCAGCCGAAGATAATCAACGCCTCAAAACACTACTGATAGGCTCATCTTTACAACGAGAGCCATCAAAAGAAGAATGTCGGTAAAGTATTCCAACCTGAAGCGAAGTTAAGAAAAATCTGATTAGCTTACTGCTACGCGTCTACAAAATTATTGTATTGGAACATAAAGAGGGAAAATTATTTTGCCATCATAGATCAATTTTGAACACACCCAACAATGAAATTCAGCGAAATCCTCCGTCAATTTGGTGACGCGGCCACCAATAATAGCCTGACTAGCAACCCAGACCAAGACCCAGAAATTACAGGGGTAGCAGCCATTGATGAAGCTAGCATCGGTACTCTCTGTTACGTAGAAGGTGCAAAATTTAAATCTTTTGTCGGCAATACCAATGCTAGTGCTTTAATTTTGCCCCAAGATGAAAAATTACAGGCGCTTGCACAAGAGAGGGGTATTGTTTGGCTAGCAACCCCAGATCCGCGATTATTGTTTGCCAAAGCGATCGCACTTTTTTACCAACCATATCGCCCTACCCCAGAAATTCATCCCACAGCTGTGATTCACTCTACCGCAAAAGTTGGTAGTGATGTTTATATTGGCCCTCATGCTGTGATTCAACAAGGGGTAGAAATTGGCAATGGCGCAATCATTCATCCCAATGTAGTGATTTATCCAGATGTCAAAATAGGTGATCGCACCACCTTACACGCCAACTGTACCATCCACGAACGCACCCGCATCGGTGCAGATTGCGTCATTCACAGTGGTGCTGTCATTGGTGCAGAAGGCTTTGGTTTTGTTCCTACCCGTGCTGGTTGGTTCAAAATGGAACAATCCGGCTATACAGTTTTAGAAGATGGTGTGGAAATTGGCTGCAACACCGCCATTGACCGCCCAGCAGTCGGAGAAACACGAGTAGGTCGCAATACAGTAATTGATAACTTAGTCCAAATAGGTCACGGTTGCCAAATTGGTTCTGGCTGTGCGATCGCAGGTCAAGTTGGGATGGCGGGAGGTGTTAAACTGGGAAATCGCGTTATTTTAGCTGGACAAACAGGCATAGCCAATCAAGTGAAGATGGGAGATGGGGCGATCGCATCTGCTCAAACTGGAATTCACAGCGATGTTGCACCAGGAGAAATTGTCTGCGGAACACCAGCCATTCCTCACAAACTATATCTCAAGGTATCTGCTGTTTATGGCCGCCTGCCAGATATGTATCAATCGCTAAAACAGTTGCAACGTAAATTCAAAAATAGCAATGATTAAGCTACTGCTGTAGTGACGCTCTCCCGCTACACCGCAAGCGGTGTAGCGGGAGCGTCTAACCTCACGATTAGAATTTGCTGATTCACAGGACTGGCAACCCAGTATCCTCCACAGCCAGCAACGACCCGTCCAGACCGTTGTTTTGAACAAGTACAAACTCTTTGAAAAGTATGTTCAACCTATTACGCACACAGTTTTACCTAGACCGCGATTCATGTCTAGAGCCCCATACCATGAATTCATCGGTTCAGTAGTTTAGCAGTGCGAATTACCGCTACTCTGCTATTACAATAGTAACCCGAAACGCTTACCATACAAGGCTTTTAGTTGTGAAGATTGCAAAAAGAATGCTGACTTCGGGGGCATTGAACCCCACTCAGCCAGCCCTCCTATCCCCCGACGCTCAAAGACTCGCTACCGCAAGCTATCACCGCCAAGCTTCGCTGTGGCGGGAGTACCCCGGAGGCTTAGATGGATTTAAATCCCTGATTTTTTAATAAGTTGGAGATTTGGGCAGCAACTTTATCAAGACTTAGGCAAACAATAACCGAAAAGAATGATTTTCAGGTAGGGGAAATTCATGAATTGCTCCTACAGCATATAGTTTTGCGTAAGTCCTATTTATAAGAATGTTGGCTGAAAACCCCAAAGTTGAATTTGGGGGACGGCAGTTGCGATGAGTCGAGAAAACCGCCCTAACCATTTCATAAAATCTTACTTTTTTCTTGACTACATCTTCATCAAACTCAAATTTTACAGTTGGTTCAGCATTTTATGCGTCTGGGGTATTACACGCACGTGCCTGACAAAGCCCTTCATCAAAGCTTGCCACGTCAAAACCTGATCGCTCGAAGGCGCAAGCATAGGTATTGGGGAAAATTGTTCAGATACTGCCAAAGGCGTAACAGGTTGTAAAAATACTGAGATATCTGGACTAACCTCTGCCACCAAGGAAGCTGAACGTTCTAACTCGGCGGGATCTGTGTTTTGAGACACAATTATCTTGACAAAAACATTTAAATATGAGTCATAACATAACTGGAGAAATTTACTATGTTCTTGCCAATGACTTTCGCCACTAACACTGGGCAATTTGAAATCCATACCTACAGAGTCTAAGTAGGGGAGAATCATTGCTAGTTGTTCTGGGCGATGTCCGCCAGTTTCTAAGTATATAGGTAGACCAGTTATGGCTCGCACTTGGGGTAGAAACTGCGTTAGAAATGAGGCATGAAGAAGTGGTTCGCCTCCAGTTAAGCTAATGCTATCGTGTAGACAAGGTAGATTTTGCTGTTCCACCCATTCGATTAAGATGGGTAATGGGACAGGGTTAGAGTGGATTTCAAAGTCGCGCAATCCAGGCGATCGCTCTATCCGACAAGTTGCAGGTGCATTCCAAGTGTGGGCACTATCACAAAAGTGACAGCGCAAATCACACAAAGCAAAACGAATAAATATCTGACGCGTCCCTACATTCAGTCCTTCCCCTTGAATGGCAGAAAAGACCTCAACCAGGCGTGCGGTAGGTGTAACCGTATTTTTAGCAATCATTTGATGAGAGCAACGCGATCGCGCTGCGTCGGCACAACAGCAAGGATGTTTTTTGGCTTCTTGTTCTATTGTGAATCGTCGCTAGCGATCTCCAATCTCAGCCCCGGTAAATAGCAATTAGTCCTTACTACTACTGATTCCAATATTAGGTTAGGTAATTTTGTAGGACAAAATAATGTTTGGCAGATTACATTATACATGGCAACGAAAGTGCAAAGCTTCATGACTAGCCAACCGACAGAGGTCGATTTTCCAGTTAATTCCATAAATGACACGGCTATAGTGCAGGTGCCCGCGCGGTTGAGCGTGCTGGAGGCTTTAGGGTTTAAGCAAACCTGCCAAGGCTTAATCCAGCCCAATTCACATCCCAAGCAAATCATTATTGATTTTCACCAAACTACTTTTATGGATAGCAGTGGTTTAGGGGCCCTGGTCAGTAATTTTAAATACGCCCAGACCAAAGGGATTACATTAACACTGCGGAATGTAACACCTCAGGTAATGGCAGTCTTAAAACTCACCGGATTGGATCAGGTCTTTCCCCTAGAGCTTGTGGACGATGGGTCGTTAATCAAACAAGAAGACTTAGTAGATAATCGGAAGACAACTTCCCGTAAAGTAGAGCAGTTACCCACTACTCATCCTTCTGTGGCATCTTGGATGAAACGGTTATTAGACATTGTGGGATCTGTGGTCGGTTTATTAATTACAGGAGTTTTGTTTATTCCGATTGCGATCGCTATTCAAATTAACGATCCCGGCCCAATTTTCTTTAGTCAAACCCGCTGTGGCTGGATGGGTAAGCGGTTTCAGATTTGGAAATTCCGCTCTATGTGTGTGGATGCGGAAGCGAAGAAATCCCAAGTCAAAAACCAAGTGCAAGGTGCTTTTTTCAAGAATGATAATGATCCCAGAATTACCAAAGTAGGGCGTTTTTTACGGCGAACTAGTCTTGATGAACTGCCACAATTTTGGAACGTCCTCAAAGGACAAATGAGTTTAGTAGGTACTCGACCACCTACACCTGATGAAGTAGAACGCTACGAAGTACCAGAGTGGCAACGTTTAGATGTGAAACCCGGTATGACTGGCGAATGGCAGGTAAACGGGCGTTCTACAGTCCGTAGTTTTGAAGATGTAATTCGTCTGGATTTGCAGTACCAAAAAAATTGGAGTTTGGTGTACGATTTAAAGCTAATTTTCAAAACTATAGCTATTCTGTTTAATAGAAACAGTGGTGCTGTTTAGCTAAATTACCCTTATTCACAATTTTTTGCTAACTCCCAACTTTCACAATAATTGTTAGATACACCCAAGTCTAAACATAGGCTTGGGTAAATTTTAGGTTTACCTACAGCACCAGGTAAGTGTCAGCCAATTTTGGATTGTGAATCATGCAATCCAAAATCTAAAATATGGTAATTCTCTGCGTCAGATTATCCTAACGCCTTCTGAACACCAACTACTTCAACCGGCTGCACCTCTGGCAACAAATGCTTCATGCCTTGCTTAACAAACCCCTGCAAAAAACCAATCTGCTGATTTTGCTGAAATACTTTTTGCAATGTTTGCCGTAAATTCTCCAAATTCAAACCAGTTCCAGAATCTATTGCTATTTCCTGGTGTTGGAAATACTCAACTAGGCTTAACCCTGCGACTCTGGTCAAATAAGCTGCACTTACTCCCTGGACTACGCCACCAGCCACAAAGGTAACGGCATTACTTTTAAGAACAGTACTAATAGCCTTTGTAGAAAGTTCCACTAAACCCAGTTTCAGCATTAAACTTCCCATTGCTCGAGCTACGGTTTGTGCTTGTTCGAGGGAAAATTTCTGCTGATAGATATTACCCAAATCCATTACCATTTGAGCATTAATTGCCGCAGTCGCCAGAATATCAAGGGCCGGGACTGGGTTAGCAAAGGCAGCAGCAGCAGCTATCCATTGATATTGTTCAATAATTGGAGTGGCGCGATCGCGTCTGGTTCCATTCAGCCAGTTTTTCGCCTCAGCTTTCAACAACCCAGCTTTTCTCATGGTTGTCACCCAAACCAGGCGTTGTCCTTGCTGTACCAAAACTTCACCCAACTGCTGCGTCAACTGCTGGACATCTGCTGCTGGTTGTTCCATCCACTCTTGCACAGAACCATCAGCCTCATGCTTTCGGACTTTGATGGCAATGGGAGAGGCCGCGGTTGCAACTACATTTCCCTGCATCCGCTGTTTTAATTGACTAAAGATGCTGGCGCTTTCATCAGTTAAATACTGATCTTGTTTGTTGAAAACCAGGATTGTGGATTGATTTGCTGCCTTTAGCTGCTGTAAAGTTTGAAATTCTGAGTCTGTCAAATCACCGTTTGTCAGAAATAGCACAAAATCAGATTTTGCTACTTCTGCCAAAATAGCCGCATCTGAATTTTCACCGACTTCTCTAAATAAAGGTGCTGTCTCTTGTAGAGATACGAAATTTTGTGTCTCTAGATTTTGCTCTAGCACTTGAATTAAAGTGCTTTTACCCACGGATTTCCCGCCAGTCACAGCCACTTTAATTTTTTGTCTGTCTAATTCCAGCAACAATTGGGCAACTTGTTCTCTGAGTGTTTGTAATGCCGGATGGTTTTCTGCTTCTTGTGCTAATTGGTTAATTACAGTTTCAGTTTTAGCGATCGCACTTTCCACAGTCACCCGATCCACAACCATACCATTTAGCTGCTCTAAACTGTCTTTCGGGCGATTTTGTTGGAATAACCACAAACCGCCGCCTACAGCTAAAGCACTCAACAAACCAAACTCACTCACCTGCACTATAGAATCGTGCCAACTGTCCAACATCCACAGGGAAAAGGACAGTCCCAATCCTCCCACTAAAATTGGTCGCTGCAACTTCACAACCATGATTCTCCGCGCCTTTTTGATGGCTATTTCTTCCAGAATAGATCAAAATAAAACAAAAACCCTGCAATCTTAACTGATTGTAGGGTTTTTGTGTTGTCTTTCATTTGGTGGCGGGAAGTGGATTTGAACCACTGACCTTCGGGTTATGAGCCCGACGAGCTACCAGGCTGCTCTATCCCGCGTTGCTCTCGACTTATTTATAGTAACCTATAGTCAAGAGTTTGGCAACTACAAAAATGATAATTCTCCAATTACTTCTAAACGCTTGTATTTTCCTAAGGTGACAAACTTCTCGGAGAGGCTTTGTGCGGCGCTGGGACTAATCCAACCCATTTGTTGGAGTAAGTGAATAGCAACAGCATGTTTTGCCCGTTTTGCCCCATCCATAACTTTAATTGCCAATCCCATACCTTCACCGAGTCTACCAATGCACTGCACTCCTTCAGCACCAGCTTTACTGACTAGTTCCCCTGGAGTTAAGCGCATCAGTTCCGTATCAAATTCTCCATCTCCTGCTACCAAAGCGGGGTGATGAGTCATCGCACGGACAATACGCTCCATATCCAAGTTAGTACTAGAAGCTAACAGGGCATACAAAGAGGCCATGTGACCTAGTTGCATCAGATAAGTTGGTGCGCCGCAATCATCATGAGCGCTGATAAATTCCTCCGCTGGCATTCGCAGCAATTCTGCTACTTTGCCCAAAATCAACTGCTGTATTGGGTGCTTGCGATCCAAATAGTTATTCAAGGGCCAACGGCGTTGCTGACAAACAGCTAACATCCCTGCGTGTTTTCCAGAGCAATTGTATTCTAAAGGACTCCGCTTATCTTCAGGAATTGGACACTGGAGTATAGTCGGGTCAAGATCAGCCCGCCAAAGAATATTAAATACCTGTCGGACTTGATCTATTCTGCCTTTATGGGAACTTGTAATAATTGCTAAGTCGCGATCGCTGAGTTGATAGCGTTCCAGTGTACCTGTGGTGGTGACTGCGAGTGCCTGAAATGGTTTGAGGGCTGAACGGATAAATGCAGCAGTTTCAGAATTTCCAGCAACGGTTAAAACCCGTCCTCGTTCGTCGCAGACAACAGCTTGGACTATATGCCTGGATTCAATAATACCTTCCCGCAGCAACCGGACTTCCAGTGCTGTGGCTTGAGTTCGTTTTCCCATTGTCATGGGTTTATATTTATCACCTTTATTTAATTAATTTAGTCATTGGTCATTGGTCATTAGTCCTTAGCTAATGACTAATGACCAATGACTTTTAAAACAAATGCCAAACTATAGTACCAATAACGTACATTCCCGCCAAGCCAGCAAAGGTAAATTGTAACCGCCGCAGAATGGGTTTGATTTCGTATGCAACAATTAAGCGATCGCGGTTGAGGACTTCCTGTGGTTTTATCCAAGTTTGGCCGTCGTACCAGCCGGACTCTTCATAAAAGACTGTGGGACTACAAAGGCGATCGCACACGTAGAACCAGCCTAAGTACAACCTTACCAGTATAAGCACTAACCCGACACTCGCTCCGGCTGCACCACAGAGAATAAAATGTGCAATATACTTGTGAGGTGCAAAACTTGCCGCAGCTATAGGCCCTGCGAAAAGCCAAGATAAACCCCAAATCCAAACAAGTTTCGTGATATACTCGCGCCAATCTAAAGTAGTATCACGAAACAGCCAGGAAGTTTTTAACTCTTCGTATTCATTAAGCGGTTGTTGGTCTGTAGGAACTGGGCAATTAGAAACCGAAGACCTAATCATGTTGGTTTACCCTCACCTTCATCAGATTCTGGAAGGGAAATACGCTCTGCATGAATCCAGAACGCTTCTAAATTATAAAACTCCCGTTCTTTGGGCATCATGATGTGAACGATCACATCACCGTAGTCTTGTAGTACCCAACTTCCCTCGACTTTTCCTTCTGTCCTTAAGGGACGGCGTTGTAAGTCAGTTTCAACTTTTCCTTCAATTGCTTGAGCGATCGCCCTGACCTGTACTTTAGAATAGCCAGTCATCATCACAAAGTAATCAGCCAGGTAAGACACCTCTGCTACTTTCAGCAATAAAATCTCACCTGCTTTGCGGTCTGATGCTGCAACAGCGATCGTTGCAGCTAATTTTTCACTCGCCTCTTCGGTTTGGCCGTGGCTTATTACCGCACTCTTTGTCAGTGGGACAGATTGCAATGGGAAATTTCCTTGGAAATAATCAGTCATTAAACCTCAGGTGCTTTCTTCCTTTTGAAACAATTGTTTACATTTACTTACAAACAACAAACAATTGATCTGACCAAATGTGTCAATAGGTTTTTTTGAATACTAACAAAAAAACAGGTGTCTATGGGGCTAGTTTGATAATTGACTGTTTCGATGCAGTTGCGGATGGTTATTATGCAGCGATAAATCAACCAATAGCTTTCCAGAAATAATTTCCAGCGAAAATAATCGCAGATTCATCAAACAGCACAATATGTAATGGAAAGCTAGTAATTCGCAGATAAGGCCACATCTAGCCTTTAGACTATCTGCTAAAAATTACGACACAACACAGCATACTCATAACTGGTCTACCAAAAGTGCAATTTCCGTACATTTATTGCTAGGTGATTTTATATACTTAAGATCCTTTCTCCACGGATTGAATGAAGCGAAGCCGTGGAATTTTCGGTTCAACAATGTACTTGGAAACCTGCTTTTCTATTGCTGTATATTTCCTAATAAAATTTAGCTACCCTCAAAATCTTCTATATCTAGATTTGAGGGCTTGACACTGCCCGATTCTAGCCTTGTGGTAGTTAAATGTAACTTAGCTGCGGAGATTAAACTTCTTGTTTCGTAACTATGCCTGTAGACTGAATTGCTCGACGATCTGCTGTCAATGAGTAACACAAGGACTCATACTGATTTAAAGCTTGCTCAAAAGCATATTGCTCAACGGCATATTGACGACTTTTGTAACCCAGAGTTTTGACTTTTTCGGGGTTTTGGTACAAATCTAAAATTGCCATAGCTAAGGCTTGAGGATCTTCTGGAGGAACAATAATTCCACCACCACTTTGCCTGATGGCTCTTGCTGCCGTACCATTATCGGGGACAGAGGCAACTAAAGCCCCTCCACTGGCAAGTAGCACTTGAATTTTTGACGGCATATTGAAGGATACAACATTTTTCTTTTGCACCACCAAGCCAACATCGGCAGCTGACAACATTTGTGGCAAATCTTTGCGGGGTTGAAATGGCAGTAGCAAAACATTATCTGCGCCGCAGTCTAGACATTCCTGTTGCAATCGTTGTAAACCTTTTGCCTCTCCAACGATGACAAAAACAATATCTGGGATATGACGCAATACAGAAGCCGCTTTGACAACGCTTTCTAAGCCTTGGGTTAGGGCGATATTACCAGAATAAAGTACTACAAATTTGCCATTTAGATTATGTGCTGCCCGGAAAGGGTTATCTTCTTTAGGCAAAGGGCGGATAAAATTTACATCAACCCAGTTGGGAATTTGTACAATTTTGTCAGCTTCTACGCCCTTACCTCGCAAATTGTCCACAAACCCATCGGCGATGACGCTAATTTTACTGGCAGTGCGGTAGGCAAATTTTTCCAATAATGTAAACAACTGGATAAGTAATTTATTTTTCAGTAGACCGACGTGGACGGCTGCTTCTGGTAATATATCTTGTAGATTTAAGATCACAGGACAAGCACGTAACCATCCTAAAAGAGCAACTGGTACACAGCTTGGCAAGGATGGCGATGTTGACAGAATCACATCTGGACGCCAACCAATGAGGGCGGGTACAAAACTAGTGACAACAAAACTCGCATCTAATAACACCCTATCTAATAGGTTGGGTTGTGGACGAATCCAAACGTAACTGCGTTGAATTTGAACGCCATTTTTGTATTCGTTGAGATACCACTTGCCCCGATATTCCTGGTAAATTTGACGCTCAGGGTAGTTAGGCATAGCAGTGACTACGCGCACTTCATGCCCACGTTTCACTAGTCCCTCTGCTAATTCAGTCATCAGTGGGGCAATACCAATTGGCTCTGGATAGTAGTTGTAGGAGTAAATTAAAATCCGCATAAAAATTAGTCCGAAGTACCCCGGTTTTTTATTTAATGACAAATACTTGTCTTAAACATCATTTGGAGCTTGAAAACTCCTATATCTAATTGTGACTTCAGACTGCTTTTCTGTCAGGGATTTTCCTTAAAGATTGAGTAAACTTTGATATTAGCTACTTAGTGAAATTGTGAATTTTTTTTACTATTTAAGCAATCTTCCAATTGTTCGTTTTTGATTGGTACTTACGTAGAAACCCTAAGTATATTTGGTTTTGCTAACCCTAAGATTAAATTGGGATAGTTAGTCTTAATTCTCCCTAGAGGTAAAGACATAACCAATTTTAGTAATATCTGATATTAATAAGACTGTTTTATAATACTAGTCATTCAATGAGCGATCGCCCTTGTATTTTCTCTTTTTTTGCTGGCTCAGGTTTCCTAGATTTAGGTTTTGAAACCAGCGGTTTTGATATTGTTTATGTCAATGAAATCTTCGCCCCATTTATGGCTGCCTATCGCCATTCACGGGAAGTTCTGAAAATGCGATCGCCTGAATATGGATATCATCACGGTGAAGCAGCAGATGTAAAAAAACTTATCGCTGGAAAAGAAGCACAACGCCTTCAAGAATTAGTCAAAGATTGCCGCAAATCTCATAAGACAATTGGTTTCATAGGTGGGCCTCCCTGTCCTGATTTTTCTATGGGTGGCAAAAATAGAGGGAGTTTAGGAGATAATGGCAAGCTTTCCGCTTCATATATTGAATTAATTTGCCAAAATATTCCCGACTTCTTTTTATTTGAGAACGTTAAAGGTTTATGGAAAACGGCAAAACACCGTTTATTTTTTGAATCGCTCAAGCAACAATTACAGGAAGCAGGATATATATTAACAGAGCGGTTAATTAATGCTATCGAATATGGTGTACCGCAGGATAGAGAAAGAATTATACTAATTGGCTTCAAGAATAATTTTCTTAAGGATATAGGAATAAAATTCAGTAGTGAAAAGTTACCATATAATGGATATTTTCCTTGGAATGATTACATCGTATATCCTCAAGAAAAAGTTTTTGCTTACCCCTGGTGTAAGTGTGAGACATTCAAAGAAAATTATTTAATACCTTGTCCTGATGGTATACCTGAAGAACTGACAGTTGAATACTGGTTTAGAAAAAATAACGTTCTGAAGCATCCTAATGCTGAACACTATTTTCAACCAAGAGCAGGTATCACAAAATTTGCTGCTGTTGATGAAGGAGATAATTCCAGAAAGTCTTTCAAGCGTCTGCATAGATGGCGTTACTCTCCAACAGCTTGCTATGGAAATAATGAAGTACATTTACATCCTTATAAAGTTCGGAGAATTTCTGTAGCAGAAGCTTTATCTATCCAATCTTTGCCTGCAAATTTTGTACTTCCAGAGAATATGTCGCTAACGAATATGTTTAAAACTATTGGTAATGGCGTGCCATATTTGGCATCGAAAGCGTTAGCTAAAACTATTATTAACTTCTTAGAAACTGGTGTGAAAAATACTGTTGATATTACTAACCTTACTACCACATAACGTCAACTTAAATACTTACAGTAATTCCGGCATATCTATAAAACCAAAATTTAAGACAAGTCAGTAGCTTGTTTTCAGGATAAACTCGTAATAAATGTGGTTTAATATATATATAAGAAATGTTTTAATTTTTTATAAAGTTTAATAATCAATCACTGGCAGAAGACACGATGGCAGCAGACTATCCAGACATTGATATTGCGCCATTTATCGATCACTCTCTGTTAACGTCAACGGCTACTCCAGAGCAGGTTGAGCAATGGTGTGAAGAAGCATACAGATTCAATTTTGCGGCGGTTTGTCTGTTCCCCGCTCATGTCAAGCAAGCAGTTGAACTTCTCCACGGTAAGAACCCGAAAGTCTGTACGGTGATTGGCTTTCCTTCTGGTGCGACAACTTCAGCAGTGAAACTATATGAGGCTCAAGAAGCGGTGGATAGTGGGGCCACTGAGTTGGATGTGGTAATGAACTTGAGCTGGTTGAAAGCTGGCAAAACTGAAGAAGTCCACCGGGAGATTGCCGAAATTTGTGAAGAGACTGGGCAAACGGTCAAGGTAATTTTGGAAACTAACCTGTTGACAGATGCGGAGAAAAAAATAGCTGCTGAAATAGCTATGGAGGCGGGAGCAGCATTCTTAAAAACTAGTACAGGTTGGAATGGTGGTGCAACAGTGGCAGATGTACGACTTTTGCGGGAATTGGCAAAAGAAAGGGTGGGAATTAAAGCTTCGGGTAGTATCCGTACTATCAATCAAGCCCTAGAGTTAATTGTAGCGGGTGCTACTAGATTAGGCACCTCTCGCGGTATCGATTTGATCCGCCAGCGCGATAACCTGGGAAAAGGTGAATAGTCATTTGTCCTTTGTCCTTTGTCATTTGTCATTTGTCCTAAGCTAATGACCCTTGACCAATGACTAATGACTAATAACTACTAATGATTAGTGACTAATGACTAATGACTAATGAGTAGAACCTACAAAGCAACTGGTATTAATCTTAAAACCCAGGCATTGGGAGAATCGGATAAAATAGTCACGATTTTGACACGTGAATTCGGTCTGATTCGAGCAGTGGCTCCAGGATCACGTAAGCACAACTCCAGCCTGGGCGGTAGGAGTGGGATGTTCGTTGTGAATGAACTATTGATTGCGAAAGGGCGATCGCTTGATAAAATTACTCAAGCACAGACGTTAAAAACTTATCCTGGTTTAGCTAAAGATTTGGGAAAATTAGCAGCCAGTCAATATTTAGCAGAAATAGTTCTGTGTGAAGCTTTGAGCGAACAACCCCAAGAAGAACTTTATGAGTTGTTCACTGAACATCTTCATCGGTTAGAGGCGGTGTCTAGTGTAAATCAATCTGGTGTTTTGGCTCATTTAGCTCATGGTGTGTTTCACCTTTTAGCCTTAGCAGGACTGACGCCGCAAGTGCAAATCTGTTGCATATCTGGGCGCCCCATTAAGCCAGATTTTACAGACCCAAACTGGCAGGTAGGATTTAGTATCCCTGCGGGTGGAACGGTTTCCTTAGAAGCTAGGGAACGTTTGCGAAGAGAGGGACAGAAGGAGAGGGGAAGAGAGGAGCATAGGAGCAGGGGAGCAGGGGAGCAGGAGGAGATTAACAACCAATTTCCAATTTCCAATGCCCCATTCTCAATGCCCAATGCCCAAACAGTTGTTATGCATCGGCAAGAAATACCTGTGATTTCTTGCCGTCTAGGTGCTATGGAACTGGCTTTGCTTCAACATCTGTCACAACCAGAGATAATGCAAATTGATGGTGCTAGAGATCATAACTGGTTATCTGTTGAGCAGATTTTGCGCCAGTATGCTCAGTACCAATTAGGTCGCCCTATTCGCTCTGCTACCTTGATCGACTCTTATTTTGCTGCCAACCATGATGCAACCGTCTGATTTGGATAAAAAAATCCTACCTTTGTCACCAAGCCTCGTCAAAAAACAGAATAGGGTATCAGATCCTACAGTCAGGAATCACTTGAGTGCCATTCCCAAGTCTACACTTAGTCAAATAAATAGCCAAGAAATGTCTCCAAAAGACGTTTCTAAAAACGATCAAAGTTGGACAGCGGAGATCCCAAAAACTGATGTTCCAAGTCAATCAGAAACACAATCTGAAAACAAATTAACCACTGCTGAAGCAGATAGCAACGGCGATGCCTGCGGCGGGCAAGACCTACGCAACGGGCAGAATTTGCCAGTAGCGACTATCCCAGAAAAAGAACCACCGAAATTAGATGGATCTGGTTCAGGTGGAGAAGCTATTGCAGGGAATGTAAAACAGCAAGGATTTTTGCCTGTATTAAAAAACCCTAATTTTCTGGCTCTTTGGGGCGGTCAAGTTTTCTCTCAATTAGCAGATAAAGTTTATTTGGTGCTGATGATTGCCTTGATTAATACTCAGTTTCAAGCAAGCAATCAGAGTATTAGTGGCTGGGTGTCAGTCTTGATGATGTCTTTTACTATTCCAGCCGTTTTGTTTGGTTCCGTTGCTGGCGTGTTTGTCGATCGCTGGTCAAAAAAAGCTGTGTTGGTAGCAACGAATATTTGGCGCGGCATCCTGGTTTTGTCAATTCCCTTCCTGTTGTGGTTGACTCATGACTGGAAACCCATAGGACTGCTACCTGTGGGTTTTGTAATCATCTTGGGTGTGACTTTTTTAGTGTCGACTTTGACACAGTTTTTTGCCCCGGCAGAACAGGCGGCAATTCCTTTAGTGGTAGAAGATCAGCATTTACTCTCGGCTAATTCGCTTTACACAACTACGATGATGGCATCGGTGATTGTTGGGTTTGCCGTTGGAGAACCGTTGTTAGCGATCGCAGATGGACTTTGGCTGCAAATTGGTGGTAGTGGTAGTTTGGGCAAAGAACTTTTAGTAGGTGGCAGTTATGCGATCGCTGGACTAATTTTGTTCCTTCTGGCAACTAAGGAAAAACACCACCACCCCGATACAGAATTCCCTCACGTATTCTCTGACTTGCGGGACGGTTTTGCTTATCTCAAAGCAAATCATCGCGTCCGCAATGCTTTGCTTCAACTGATTATCTTATTTTCTGTCTTTGCAGCATTAACAGTTCTAGCTGTTCGCATGGCAGAAATAATTCCCAATATGAAAGCCTCACAGTTTGGCTTTTTACTAGCAGCTGGCGGTGTTGGCATCGCTGCTGGAGCAACAATTCTCGGTCAATTTGGTCAACGCTTCTCATACACCCAACTAAGTCTGTACGGTTGTATGGGCATGGCAGCATCCCTGATTGGTCTATCAATATTTACAACCCAACTATGGCTAGTTTTGTTACTAGTGGCGCTATTGGGCATATTTGGGGCACTAGTGGGAATTCCTATGCAAACCGCAATCCAAACAGAAACACCTCCAGAAATGCGTGGTAAAGTTTTTGGCTTGCAGAACAATGTAATTAATATTGCCCTTTCCTTACCTTTGGCATTAGCTGGTGTTGCAGAAACCTTTCTGGGATTACAGGTAGTTTTTTTGGGATTAGCTGCGATCGTCTTTTCAGGAGGTATATTAACCTGGTATAACTCACACAAGTAGTTATCAGCTAACAGGAGTTATTATTCATTACCTTGATGTAATTAATAATTTACTGAAAGCTTTTGTGTTCATGGTAAACTATGTCCAGTGAAAATTTATCACATACTTGCCGGATATGAATCTGACATTAGTCAGAATAAGTTGTTTAAATATCAGAGATTAACAACTTATAAGTAGAATAAATAAAGCCATAAATCCATTGGTTTAATCAGCTTAGAATATAGCTTTTTAAACTAGAGTATTGTGGGAATTTTTAATAAATAAAAACCAGCAAGTATAGCTAGATAAAAGAAAAATCACAAAAATCATACAAGTAATAGATTAAACCCGCTTTTCTTACAGCTAAATAAAGAATGCGTATAGCCTGGATTGGAAAAAAATCACCCTTTTGCGGCAATGTCACCTACAGTCGAGAAATTACAAATGCCTTGCTAGATAGGGGACATCAAGTTAGCTTTCTTCACTTCGCCCAGGAAGAGTCTGAACCTGACAATTGGCCAAATCTTCGAGAGGTTTCCCTGCCTTTCATTTACAAGTCACAGGTTTATACAATTCCCACTTTTAAAGCGACCAAACTTTTAACCGATTCACTGCGGGAAATCAAGCCAGATGTAGTCCATGCTTCCTTGACGTTATCTCCTCTAGATTTTGTTCTACCAGAAATCTGTGAGGAACTGAGATTGCCCCTAATTGCCACTTTTCACACACCGTTTGCTGGGAAGGGGGCAAAATTGATATCGGGGACACAACTTTTGGCTTATCAGCTCTATGCACCTTTTTTAGTTAACTACGATCGCGTGATAGTATTTTCCCAAATTCAGCGGGAATTATTGGCACGGATGGGCGTGCGGGAAGAAAATATTGCTGTAATTCCCAACGGTGTTGATACCGCCAAGTATTCTCCAGGATTTTCTCAAGTCAAAGCAGAATTTAAAGCCGAACGCTTATTTGTCTATCAGGGTCGCATAGCCCCAGAGAAAAATGTCGAGGCCCTCCTCCGCGCTTGGAAGCAGTCGGCAATGGCGCCTGGTAGTAAGTTGCTAATTGTTGGCGACGGGCCTTTGAAATCTTCTTTAGAGCCGTTTTATGGTTCAGAGTACGGCATTATCTGGTTAGGATTTGTCGCTGATGAAGACCGACGCATCGAAATTTTGCGGGGCGCAGATGTATTTGTTTTGCCTTCATTGGTAGAGGGTTTATCCCTATCTCTGTTAGAAGGAATGTCATGTGGGTTGGCTTGTTTAGCAACAGACGTGGGTGCTGATGGAGAAGTATTGGAAAAGGGCGCAGGTGTAGTTATTAGTACCAAAACAGCGCGATCGCAATTAAGAACCCTCTTGCCAGTGTTGCAAGATCATCCTGAGTTAACAACCCTACTGGGGCAAAAAGCCAGACAGCGTATATTAGACCGCTATACCCTTAGTAAAAATATTACTCTGCTGGAAGAACTTTATAAAGAAGTTTTAGCACAACGACCTCTACCGCTAAGTCGTAGAGCGTAGGGAAAGGGATGAAGTGCGATGCCTGCGCCTACGCATTTTTATGCATATCAGTGTTCTCCAGATGCATCAGGTGCAGTTTAGCTTTTCTTCATTCGCCTCAAGAAATAGCGGCAGAGCTGCAATGATGTGCATTTCCAGCCAGAGGCTGGAAACGAGGTTTTAAAGGGGTTTGGGCTTAATTTGAAACCCATGAGCAATGTTCCCTACTGTGTATAAACGAGAATCGCTATAAAGACCATCCTAAAGTAGTTGGCTGTTCATAAACCCGCTTTAGAGTATTTACGTCTCTGGGAGAAATAGGCGACGGGTTACGAACTTGAGAAAAATATAGCGCATCAGTGTGTAGCGGACTATGACCCCAAATTCCTAGTGCATGACCAAATTCATGGCGGGTTGCTGCAATGAGATATTCACCTGTTTGAGTAGGACTTAGCAAGATGGTGAAGCGGTGGGATAAAACTTTGTTGCTGGTGTATAACTCGTAAGTAGTTTGTGCCGATCGCGCACGGGGTATATTACTACCAGGGGAAATTTGTAAAGGTGGCGCTTTTCGCGCGATCGTAATATCAGCAATTTCTGGCTGTTCTACTACTATCAAAGGTAAATAAGTACTCCACTCCTGTACACCCTGTAAGACACCGTTAACCCATACTTGAGCTTGTTTTTCGCTGATGGCTCTTGGTGGTTCTACGTAAACTCGAATGGGAAATTGCGACCAGACTAAATAGCCTACTTGGGTTGTTGTGACTTGAGAGAAGTAGTCACCACTGCTAGTGCTATCTTGCCACTGTGCGAGTGTGGGCGGTAAGGGATGGGGTTTTGGGGAAGATAATGGGGAGGTGGGGAGAGAGATTATTAAGTCTGAATATACATATTTTGGTATTATTGTAAACCCATCACTCGATTGGATATTAGTAAAAAGGATTAACAGCCCTGTGCCAAGAAATAAGGCAAGAACTGTCATTATCCGTTGTGAAATTAAATTTATGAGGGTGTTAAGTATCGGGTGTTGGGTTCTTTTCCCCATTTACCTATCCTTATTTAGGCAGCCAACCAGCACTTAAAACTACTGTTAAACCAAGAAAAATTACTGTCAAAGCCCAAGTAATTCGGTTTAAAGTGTTTTCTGCACTTTTGGTGCTGCTAAATAGCTGGGCTTGCCCGCCAATCGCTCCAATGCCATCACCTTTGGGGCTATGCAGTAAAACCAAGATAATCAAACCAGTGGCGGAAAATGCCCAAATGCCTTGCACTATATTAGTAGCTGTCATGGTAGGAATCTCTTTTATAAAAAGTTTCAAAAAACAGAAGTCAGAATTCACAATTCAAAAGTTAGGAGTTCACTAAAAACTCCTAACTCAGCACTCAGCACGGGCTAAACGCCTCGCTATCGCTAACAGCACTCAGCACTATTTTACAGTCCTACTTGCACTGGGGTGCGAGTGCGTTGCAGCTCATATTCTGCTGTTTTCAGCAGCGATCGCCCGGTCATTTCTGGTGGCTGAGGCAGCTGTAAAATCTCTAGAATCGTGGGAGCGATGTCGGATAGCTTGCCATCGCTTCGCAGTTCGACATTTGTACCATATCCAGGGATTTTGACTTTCTCGCCTTCCACCAAGATGAAGGGGACTGGGTTAGTGGTATGAGCTGTCCAGGGATTACCCCCTTCATCTAGCATATACTCAGCGTTGCCGTGATCGGCAGTAATAATTGTTGTACCACCGGCTTTGATAACGCTCTCTAACAAGCGTCCCAAACAGCGATCAACTGTTTCAATTGCTGTAATAGTAGCGTCGATTTGACCAGTATGCCCTACCATGTCTGGGTTGGCATAGTTAATTACAACTAGAGAATACGTACCCTTTTGAATCGCAGCGATCGCAACATCTGTAACTGCTGCTGCTGACATCGCTGGGGCGTGATCGTAAGTCGCTACCATCGGGCTGCTTACTAGTTCCCGATCTTCTCCAGCAAAAGGTTCCTCTAGTCCCCCATTAAAGAAATAGGTGACGTGGGCGTATTTTTCTGTTTCGGCGGTGCGGAACTGATTCAGACCATGATTGGCAATCACTTCTCCCAGAATGTTACTGAGATTCTGAGCCTCAAAGGCTACAGCCACTGGTAAATCTGAATCATACTGTGTAAACGTGACAAAGGACAGCGGTGTGATTTGCTGTCTTTCAAAACCGTTAAACGTTGGACTGACTAAAGCTTGAGTCAGTTGTCTAGAGCGATCGGGGCGGAAGTTGAAAAATATCACCCCATCCCCTGGTTCTATTGCGCCGGGTGCAATTCGGATGGGGTTGATAAATTCATCTTTTACCCCTTCGGCGTAAGATGCTTGCAAGATTTCTACGGCGTTGCGATTATCACCCACAGCATCTTGAGTCATCACGTCGTAGGCGCGTTTGACCCGATCCCAGCGGTGATCGCGATCCATCGCGTAGTAGCGACCGCAGAGGGTGACTATGCGCCCAATTCCTGTACGGTCTATATAATCTTGCAGCAGTGTGATTGCTCTTACACCGTCAGTTGGGGCGGTGTCACGACCATCGGTGATGGCGTGAATACAAACTTCTGGAATTCGCTGGTCTTTGGCTAAGTCAAGTAGTCCGAATAGATGGGTGATATGAGAATGTACCCCTCCCTCAGAACAAAGGCCTACTAGATGCAGCTTGCTATTCCGAGAACGAACTTCCTGGCAAATTTTGACAAGTGCTGGGTTTAAGGCAATAGAACCGTCTTCGACCGCATCGGAGATGCGTACCAGTTCTTGCGGTACCACTCGCCCAGCACCAATGTTCAAATGACCAACTTCCGAGTTGCCCATTTGACCCTCTGGCAACCCTACGGCTTTTCCTGATGTGTGGATGAGGGTATGCGGGTAGGCTGTCCATAAACTGTCCACGATGGGAGTTTTAGCAGCAACAATAGCGTTTCCTCGCTTCTGGTCGCAGTAGCCCCATCCGTCTAAAATGACTAGCACCACAGGAGCAACAGGTGCTTTGGTCATAGTAAAATTGCCCTTTACTTTTTGTAATACCCGAATGATACCACTGCTAATCCACGCCGCAAGTGAATTTTTGCTTATTAATTTCTTTTATGAAAGAACTTGCAGTTTTTTGAAAGATTTTTTTAAACTTTAGCAATTTTTCTGTAATGTTCTTGATCTCTAATAACAAGTAATTACTTAGTAGTAGCGTTTTATCACTACTACTAAGGCACTATGCAGTGCATCATTTCCTTTTCGTAGAAGCTTTTGCAGCTTTTTTAGCAGCTTTTTGGGCTTCTATTGCAGCTAACTTTGCCTGTTCTTTTTCTTCGGCAATTTTCTGGAGATAGTAATGATAGTCTCCTAAGTAAACCCGGAATTCACCATCACGAATTTCGACGATTTTGTTAGCTACTTGAGAAATAAAGTAGCGATCGTGGGAAACTACAATTGCCGTACCATCATAATTTTTGAGAGCTTCTTCCAGCATTTCTTTAGCTGGAATATCGAGATGGTTTGTCGGCTCATCTAAAATTAGTAAGTTCGCGGGACGTAAGAGCATTTTTGCCAACGCCAAACGAGCTTTTTCTCCTCCACTTAATGCCCCAACTGCCTTAAATACAGTATCACCAGTAAATAAGAAGCGTCCCAAAAGCGTGCGGACTTCTTGATTATCCCAGTCGGGAACTTCATCATGGATAGTTTCCATGACAGTTTTCTTCAAGTCCAAAGCTTCAGCTTGATTTTGCTCAAAGTAACCGGGAATAACGTTATGATCCCCTAATTGAACGCTACCTTCTGTAGGTGGTTCCATACCCATAATGACGCGCAAAAGGGTAGATTTTCCAGCACCATTGGGGCCAAGAAAAGCAATGCGATCGCCTCTTTCAATTAGCAGATTTGCTGCCAAAAACAAGATTTTATCACCGTAAAGATGAGTTAAATCTTTAATTTCTACTACCTCGCGTCCACTGCGGGGTGCAGGGGGAAAACGGAAATGTAGAGTTCTTACCCCAGCAATGGGTGCTTCAATACGCTCAATTTTGTCGAGTTGCTTTTCCCGGCTTTTTGCCTGGGTACTGCGGGTAGCACTGGCGCGGAATCTATCAACAAAGGTTTGCTGTTTCTCTAATTCTTTCTGTTGGCGTTCGTAAGCACTCAGTTGTGCTGATTGACTTTCGGCTTTTTGTTCCAAATATGCCGAGTAGTTACCAAGGTAAGTACTGGAAACACCACGTTCTGTTTCCACAATTTGGGTGCAGAGGCGGTCAAGGAACTCCCGGTCATGGGAGACTATTACCATTGGCGTAATCAGCCCTCTGAGATAATTTTCCAACCACTCAATGGTTTCTAAATCTAGGTGGTTAGTCGGTTCATCCAGCAGCAACAAGTCGGGTTTTTGCAGCAAAATTTTACCTAAACTCATCCGCATTTGCCAACCACCACTGAAAGCGCTGACGAGGCGATCGCCATCTTCTAGCCCAAACCCCATCTCTGGTAAGATTTTCCCGATGCGTGCATCTAAGTTGTAGCCATCCAAGGCTTCAAATTTACGTTGCAAGCGATCCAACTTGTCGATCAGTCGATCCAGTTCCTCTGGGGTAGCAGTTTCCATCTCTTGTGGAATGTGTGCCAGAGATAACTGTACTTCGTTGGCTTCTTTGAAGACAGTCCAAAATTCTTCTCTAACGGTGCGGGTGGGGTCTACTTCAAACTCTTGGTTTAGGTAGGCTATATGTAAGCTATTGGGGCGAATGATTTCGCCGGCGGTGGGTTCCATTTCCCCAGAGATGATTTTGAGTTGGGTAGATTTTCCAGCACCGTTGACACCGACTAAGCCAATGCGATCGCCTGGTTTAACTTCCCAGTTGATATCTTTGAGAACTTCGCCTGTGGGATAAATTTTACTTATATGTTCTAGTCGCAGCATTAAGTTTCTCTCAGGTAGGGAGTGGGTGGTTGAGGACGAAGTACTAACACCGCCTCTAATATTAACAAAAATTAACTATAAATTCGTCGTGAGAAAATCGGGGAGGCGCAAAGCAAATTTGGCTTGAGCTACGGATAAAATTTACCACATCTATCTTAAGGGTGGCTTTGTGTTACTTGTCTAACTTCTTCGACACTTAAATCTAACGCCTCTGCTACTTGTTCTACAGTCAACCCTGCTGCCAACATTGCTGGTACTGCTTTGAGCTTCCCTTTAATCTCACCTCTAACCTCACCTTGTTCAATACCTTGTTCAACACCTTCCTGAAAGGCTTCCTGATAAAATCTGGTTTGCTTTAACTCACTTAAGCCAAACATTTCTTCCATCTCCTCCCTACTCATTGCAGGAAATTTGTAAGCCAAAATAGTCTCTATAAATTGTAATAATTGTTGCTGTTTTGATGGTGAGATTATCTCTGACTTGGTTCTGTCTATCAACTGCCTTGCTTGTGCGATCGCTATATCGTCGGTTGCAATTACTAATTTAGCAGTTGCAATGCCAAGTGGAAGCAATGCACCTTCACCTAATTCATCCAAATAAATGCGCCTGACGCGCCCACTTGTGAAAAACTCGCGGTAATGTTTGATATTGCCTGTATCTACATTCCTGTTTGGGTATAAAACCACAGCACCCCAGTCAAAATAATTCGTAATTTTTAATTCGTAATTCGTAATTATTACCCCACACAGAAATGCAGTAGCTTGAAGAAAGAATCAAATTTATTTTTTTTATCAATAAATTGATTTCCTTCGTACTCTCAATGGATTAATTAATAATTTATAATTAATTGACTCTTAACTACAAACTACGAATTACGAATTATGAATTAAAAATGATGATGTCTGTTTTCACAACTTTTTATCATTTGAAATTTTGATCTGCTGTTCATGTGTTACTTGATTCTTCAGAACCATCTCGCACTTTCAGCAATTGCTCTTTTGCTATACCTAATATACGTGAAAGGGGCGGTAATAAACTATCATCAAATCCTTCTCCGGCATAAATATTATTCAGTTCCGTAGGAGATAATTTGAAGGTATCGCAAAATTTAGCAAACTCCTGGTTACTCAAGTCAAGCTCTTTTTGCCTATCTTGAAGTAAAACTGCGATCGCTCTAGTTCCATACTTGGGACGTTCACTAGTTTTTACATATTTTTCCATTAAATAATTGACTTTTCTGGTATCGCCGCCGATTTTTTTAATTAAATCAGTACAAGCCATTTTCAGCGCTTTCTTTAAAACTTCTTCTTCATTTAAAATTTTAATAATTTCATTGGCATATTCTGGTTTAAAAAATCCCACCAAATTCCCTTGATGATAAACTGGTATATAAGGATTGTTCGTTTCAAGTTGCCAATCTAATGGCTCATTGCGTAGCGACATAGGTGCACCCCTAAATATTTTAAGATTGCACCATTTTAAAACCATTTATTGTTTAACTGCCAGTAAAAATATCCTAAACCTGGCGATTAGAAATCGCAGCTATACAGACAAAACCCACCTCCGTGGGTTTCAACTTGCTGGAGTCCACGCAGACGGACTTAGTTTGTGCAGCCGTTATGTATTTCTATCAAAACCTTTAACTCAGCCAAAATTAGCGATCGCCAGGTGAATCAATGCGATTTTACTACTCACACGCCTAGTTTTGTGATTCGTATTCTTCAAAAATTATTACAGCAGCTTCTAGGTATCGATCTAATAGACGACGATCGGATATATCAGGTAATACTAATTCGACTGCCATAGTGGTTTCTATTACTCCACCACAATCTTCTCCATCTTTAAAAGCTGCGATAGAACCCCATAGTCGAGCTATTGCAGTTTGAATTTCTTCCCTTTCAGGCAAATACCATATTTCTCGACTAATTTCATTACACTGTAAAGGAGTTAAAAAATTTGGCTCTGACAAAGCTTGCTGAATATATTTATTAAGCTGGGAGAGTTTGTCCGATTCAATCTCGGATGAATATATTTGTATGCATTCTATTGCCCATTGAATTGCCAAACTATAGTGATATTTTTGTAATTTAAGTGCAATTGGATAAGCCCAAAGTATTTGTTTTTGCGCTATAGTTTGTTTTACATTTTCTATTACTTCTTTCATAGATGTAACTATATCTAACTAACTTGAAGTAAAACTTATAAGTATATAATTTTTTTGACCTCGTTCTACTTAAGGTATCTCCAAATAACAAATGAGCGTCATAAAAATGGTAGTAATTATCCTTCCCAGTCTTGACGAGTATCGCACAGAAAATTGTCTGCGATCGCATCATCAAATAAATACGGGCAATCCTTTGGAAAAGTTCGTAATGGTAAGTTAGTTTCTCGTAGCGCCAAATCGACTCCCGCTTCAAAACCATCTAACAAGGCTTCTTCAATTCGAGACTTTAAGCTAGGGTTCTGCCGCAGATGCCTATGAATGGCGCGGCGCTGTTCTCGAATTGTTAAAAACCAACTGCGACAACGTTGTTCGGGTTGATACTCCCACTTTAAGAGATGACCAAGTAATACACTCAGACGGCTCACAAGTTCTCGATACTCCTGTCTCCCCAAAGCTTGAATTTCTTCTTGCAGGTGTTCCCAGTCTAGTTCCATAACTAGCCTCTGCTCTAACGCTTTAGCCTGCTGCTGTGTCCAGCCATAGAAGTCTTGGTCATACAAAAAAGGTTTGTCCATAGGGTTGAATCTTGACAGCAAGAGACGACGAGCTATAGCGCTTCTGAGTTGAGTCCAATACAGACCTAACCCCCAGCCCCTTCCCTACAAGGGAAGGGGAGTAAAATTCAAAGCCTCTCTCCTAAAAGGAGAGAGGTTTGGAGAGAGGTCAGAGTGTATTGCATACAAACAAGAAACGTTATATTTTAATGATTTAAATTCAATCCTGAACAAATATTCAACTTGCCTTCGCCTCATCCCCGGATGCTTCAGCCACAGCCGCCAATCTCTCCGCCGCAGCTTGCACAATTTGAGCCACTTGGGCCAAAGGCATATGCTGGATTTGTCTAAGAATCAGACTCAAATCTGAGGTTTCTGGAATTGGCTTGCCATCTATGCAGCTGATTAACTCTTCCATTGTGTAGCCTGCTTTCGATGCGATTCGAGCCAAATTTTCTGTATCTGGAACCTTCACACCTTTTTCCCACATCTGAACAGCAGTAGCAGATACCCCCAAAAGCTTACCAAATGCTCGCTGACTCATTGAACCGCGAGCTAGTTTAATGATTTCAATCAGTTTTTGTTTGCTTTCGATCTTCACTGCTTATATAGCTAGCCAACTTTATTTACAAGTCTACTTTCAATATTACAAGTTTACTTTTATATTGACAGCCTTGTGTTTTAGTATTAAACTATATCTCTGGTTGTAAATCAGCAACTACAGACATCAAGCTAGTAGACGAACCCATCTATCTTTAACCAACCCAAAAAACTTAGTTTGCTACGGCAGTTGTGCTAGTAGCTAGACTTTGCTGCGAAGAAATAATATCGAAGGTGCATCATGTTTCGCAAGCCACGCAAAATTAACCAATATCGCCGCAAAGGTAAAAACCTTATAGCCACTAATAAAATTAAACCAGAACGGTGGAACATTTCTGACGCAGAAACCAAAGAAGCTTTAAAAGTTAAAGGCTACGATGTTAAGCAAATCAAAAAAATCCACCTTCTGAAGCATCAAGTGTGTATTTCCTACTGGGATACAAAAGGCAATATATGCAGCAGTTTTTTTAGCTACCGGATTTTTGCACGTTGGCAAGAAGAAGTGGAAAAGCTAATTTATACCTGTAAAACCTTGAAGGAATGGGCAAAGTTAAATTACGTTATGAAGTACGAATTTGCCTATTACCATTATCCCAGTGAAATAGAAGATACACTCCACGCAATATTAGAAAACCACTTGTCTGTGTTAAAAGCAACATTACAACAAGTGGTTTTACAGGATATTTAACAGCAAAAATTATTACCATTTGTAGAGACGCGATTCATCGCGTCTTTATCCAACCAAAGATGTGTTGCAATCATTAATTGAATTCAATTGGTATTAGTTAGCGGCAGAAGTCGCTAACTCCGCCAGACGTTCCTGTTGGTCTAGAGATATACAAGATTGGATAAGTGTCTCTAAATCACCATCCAAAACAGGGGTAAGGGAATAATTCTGACCTAACCGATGATCGGTAGCGCGGTTATCTTTATAATTATAGGTGCGAATTTTTTCTGATCGCGATCCTGTACCAACCTGCGATCGCCGCATGGAAGTAACAGCTGCTTGTTGTTCGCTTAACTTGATGTCATACAACTTCGCCCGCAGAATTTGCATCGCCCGTTCTTTGTTTTGCAACTGGCTGCGTTCTTCTGTACAGAAAATGCGTATTCCCGTTGGTTTGTGCATCAAGTCAACGGCTGTTTCCACCTTGTTGACGTTTTGTCCGCCAGCACCACCAGAACGGGCTGTAGTCATTTCAATATCTTTCGGGTCAATGTGAATTTCCACATCATCGACCTCTGGCATAATCGCTACCGTAGCTGTGGAAGTATGAACCCGTCCCCCAGATTCGGTTGCCGGCACGCGCTGCACACGATGCACTCCAGCTTCAAACTTTAGCTGGCTGTAAACGTCATTACCTTTGATTTCTAGAATGACCTCTTTCCAGCCACCCATTTCTCCGCGAGATTCGCTCACTAGAGAAACTTTCCAACCTTGAGTTTGGGCATAGCGGGTGTACATCTGCATCAAATCGCCAGCCCAAATACTTGCTTCATCGCCACCAGTACCAGCGCGAATTTCCAACATGATATTCTTTTCATCATTGGGGTCGCGTGGTAGCAGTAAGACTTTCAAGCGAGACTCTAAATGTTCTATTTTTTCTTCAAGTTCTTTTACTTCCAGTGATGCCATTTCTTGCAACTCTGGGTCACTTGCAGATTCTTTGTAAACCTGACGCGCTCCGATTAAGTCTTCTTGGGCTGTTTTCCAAATCTCATAAGTATTAACCACCTCTTCCAAAGAAGAACGAGACTTAGCAATTTCTTGATACTCATCAGGATTGCTAGCGGTATCGGGGTCGCCAAGACGACGTGTTAATTCATTAAAAGTTTGTTCAACGGATTTTAGTTTGTCCAGTAAGTATGATTCAGCCATGACGATTGCGATCGCTCCTTAAAAAATAACAAATTGGCTCGAGCATATAAATGAAAATCGACCCAGCTGATGCAGGGCCGTCGTTAACAGCAGAGCCAACTCGCTACTTTTTGTCTTGTTCGTCGCCAGATGTTTGAGTGCTGCTCATACCGTACTTACGGAGGAAGCGCTCTACTCGACCCTCAGTGTCAATAATCTTCTGAGTGCCAGTGTAAAAGGGGTGATTTCCAGACCAAACATCTACGTGCAATTCTGGCTTTGTAGAGCCAATGGTCATAACAACTTGACCGTTGCAGTAAACTTTAGCATCTGGATACCACTGGGGGTGAATATCAGCTTTAGCCATTGTTCTTTTTGTGATGAATCTATATGAATTATAACTTTTAGCGTTCAATTGAAGCTAGGGAGTGGGGAGTGGGGAGATGCCCCATGCCCAATGCCCCATGCCCAATTCCCTAACGCTTAGAGTACTGAGGTGCTTTCCGGGCTTTATGTAAACCATATTTCTTCCGCTCTTTTGCTCTCGGATCGCGAGTCAAGTAACCTTCGGTTTTCAAAGGTGGGCGGTTGTCTGGATCTAGTTGGCATAAAGCACGAGCAACTCCTAAGCGAACAGAATCAGCCTGTCCGGTCAAGCCGCCGCCTTCTGCTTTTACCAAAATGTCATATTCGTTTTCTAGTCCCAGAGTTTCCAGGGGTGCTTTGATCACTCCCAGGTAGTTGGGGTTGAATTGGAAATACAAGTTTCCATCTTTACCGTTCACAATCAGTTGACCAGTGCCTGGAACCAAGCGTACCCTTGCTACTGCGTTCTTACGACGGCCAGTACCCCAGTATACGGCGCGACCGCTATTAGCATCTGCTACTACCATTAATTTTCTTCTCCAGGAATTGTACTAATTTGTAGTTCTTTAGGTTTTTGGGCATCGTGGGGATGCGTGGGTCCAGCGTAGACTTTCAGCTTGGTGAACAACTGCTTACCCAGGCTATTTTTAGGTAGCATACCTTTAACAGCTTGTTCTAAAATCCGCTCTGGTATGCGCTGTTGCAGTTTAGCGAAAGTTTCGGTTTTCATTCCACCGGGACGACCAGAATGGCGACGGTAAAGCTTTTGAGTGCGCTTTTTGCCTGTGACTGCTACTTTCTCGGCATTGATGACGATTACGAAGTCACCTGTATCTAGGTGGGGTGTATATTCGGGTTTCTTTTTGCCTCTCAGGATCTGAGCAATTTCGCTGGCGAGGCGACCTAGGCGCTTATCGGTGGCATCTACTATGTACCACTCACGCTCAAGAGACGCTTGAGAAGGAAGGTATGTTTTACTCGTTGTCATTTGTCATTTGTCCTTTGTCATTTTTAATTTGTCATTAGTCATTTGTCTTTTGTCATTTGTCAGTTGTCCTTTGTTATTCACTAATGACCATTGTACAGACGCGATTAATCGCGTCTCTACTGACCAATGACTAATGACTCTTGACTAGTGACGAACTTTGGCAAGGTGTCGTACCAAATCTCTTTTGGAAAGGGAAAATCGGGATAGCCGACTCGCAACAAGCACAAGCCTTGAGGCGGTGCAGCGTATTTCACTTCTTCCCGACGTTGTTCTTTCCAGAGTTCGGTGAAGCTAGAAAGTGTTCGTTGTCCAGAACCTACTTGTACTAGCATCCCTACCAACAGCCGTACCATGCCATACAAAAATCCATCTGCCTGTATTTCAATATGGATAAATGGCCCACTGCGACGACACTCTGCTGCTTGCACCTCTACCCAGGAATGCGATCGCTTTGAGCCTGCACGGTGAAAAGCAGCTAGGTGATGTTTTCCCAAGAGAGGTTTCAAGGCAGCTTGGATTAAAGATTCATCCAGGGGTGCATAATAATAATGCCAACTGAAGGGTCTTACAAACAAGTTAAGCTGATCTTCAGTATATATTGTGTAGCGATACCGTCGATAGGCTGCACTAAAGCGAGCGTGCCAACGGTTATCGACACTAGCTGAAGCCCTGATTAATATATCTGGCGGCAGGTAGCTGTTGAGGATTGTTGCCCACTTGTGAGGCGGAATAAAACCTGTTGCTTCAAAATGGGCTACTTGAGCAGCAGCGTGAACTCCAGAATCGGTTCGCCCAGCCCCATGTAGTGTCACATGGTAACCAAGAATAGTCGCGATCGCAATTTCGATCTCTTCTTGGACTGTTCGGTGTTGTTTTTGCCGTTGCCAGCCATGAAAATGAGTGCCCAGGTATTGGATTACCAAGGCTACTCGATGAGTTTGTGTAGGCTGGTGGCTTTCTAACATACAGATTTTGTCCTTTGTCTTTTGTCATTTCTCCTTTGTCACTTGTCCTTTGTTATTCACTAATGACCAATGACTAATGACTAATGACCAATGACCAATGACTTAAACCAATTCAATTATTGCCATTTTTGCATTATCACCCCGACGCGGTACGGTACGCAGGATGCGGGTATAACCGCCCTGGCGATCGCCATATCGAGTAGGAGCTTGCTCAAATAGAGCGTGAACCAGTTGTTTGTCGAAGATATAGCCAAGGGCTTCCCGACGTGCTGATAAGGAGCCATTTTTGGCTAGGGTAATCATTTTTTCCACTTCACTTCGGAGAACTTTCGCTCTAATTAAAGTGGTGGTGATCTTACCATGACGGATCAGCTCGGTGGCGAGCGATCGCAGTAAAGCACGGCGTTGATCAGCTGGTTTACTGAGTTTTTTGACGCGACAACGGTGACGCATAATTATGCACTATGAATTATGAAGGTTTTTCTTAAGGGTGTTTAGAGCCTCTTTCCATTGGCAGGGTGATGCCCAAGCGTCGCTGCAAAGCTTCCACGACTTCTTCTGCTGACTTCTGCCCAAAGTTCTTAATTTCTAAGAGGTCTTCTTGGGTATAATCCAACAAATCTGCCACAGAGTTAACTTGTGCCCGTTTGAGACAGTTATATGCCCGCACAGAAAGTTGCAACTCTTCGATGGGTATCTGGGCAGTTGGGTCGTCTGGAATCTCCGAACCTGTATCTGTTGGTTCTAGGGAGATGTCTTTCAACGGGTTGAATAAATCTACCAAGATCGCAGCGGCGGAAGATAGTGCTTCTTGAGGGGAAATACTGCCATTTGTCCAAACTTCCAACAGTAGTCGGTCTTTTGGAATCAAGCCTTCCCCACGAGATTCTTCAACACTGTAGTTGACTTTTCGCACTGGCATAAATATCGAGTCGATTTGCAGAAAATCCAACGATGTGGCTTCCTCACGTCCTCGCTCTACAGTGCGATAGCCTTTGCCTTTCTCGATCCGAAATTCCATTTCCAGTTTTCCACCCTCAGCAATGGTGGCTACATACTGGGTCGGATCGATTATTTCTACTTCACTGGGCAAATCAAAATGAGCCGCAGTGATTGTTGCTGGGCCGTTAACGAGTAATCTACCAATCTGAGGCTGTGAGGAATAGTTTTTCAGGATAACTTCCTTCATTTTCATGAGGATTTCCAGTACATCTTCCCGCACGCCCGGAACTGTGGCAAACTCGTGTGAAACGCCTGCAATCCTCACTGCTGTAACTGCCGTACCCTCTAGATTGGATAGTAAAACCCGCCGCAGTGCGTTGCCAACAGTTGTTCCTTGACCACGCTCTAGAGGTTCCAGAACAAATTTACTGTAATGGTTCCGACTTTCGTCAGTATTCGACTCTACACATTCAATTTGAAACTGCGCCACGGATGAGCCTCCCTTTTTCTAAGGTGCTGCTAGCAGACAAGTCAATTGCCTCCCGAATTGAATTTATGTCCTGTAGATTATAGGTATATCAAAACTACTAGTATGAAATTACGGTATAGTTTGACGCCCCTATTGAGCTTGCAGGCGCTGATAATATTTTGGGTATCCTGAAGCTTAACAGCTTTCCCTGTGGGAAAATCTGACACGCTTTTGGTCGCCCAAGTTTTCACTTGATGACAGTTTGCACGTTAGACGCCCAAGCTGTCATTGCTGGCTGTAACTTTTCGTCCTCACTGCCCAAGTCTTAGTGTTTAAACTCGACGGCGCTTGGGTGGACGACAACCATTGTGAGGAATCGGGGTAATATCCCGAATGAGTGTAATTTCCAGTCCTGCTCCTTGAAGCGCCCGGATAGCGGTTTCTCTACCTGCTCCTGGTCCACTGACCATTACCTCAATTTGGCGCATTCCTTGATCAATGGCTCTACGGGCTGCACTTTCAGCAGCAGTTTGCGCTGCAAAGGGAGTTCCCTTTTTTGCTCCCTTAAAACCGCTAGAACCAGCACTGGCCCAGGAGATGACATCTCCATTTTGATCGGTAATGGTGACAATGCTATTGTTGAAAGTAGACTGGATGTAGGCCATCCCACTGGGCACATTCCGTTTCTGCTTCTTGCTCCCGGATTTTTTAGTTGGTTGTCTCGCCATACTTGTTTCGTTGGTTTAAGGTAAAACTTGCTCAGATTAGCAAGCGTTGCAAAATTATTTCCCTGGAGCCTTCTTCTTCCCAGCCACTGTCTGCCTTCTTCCTCGACGGGTTCTGGCATTTGTGCGAGTTCTTTGACCTCTGACTGGTAAGCCCATCCGATGACGACGGCCTCTGTAAGTACCAATGTCAACTAAGCGCTTGATGTTCAAAGACTCCAAGCGCCGCAAGTCGCCTTCAACTTGATAGTTGCTTTCTATTTCCCCTCGCAGGGCTGTTACATCAGCATCACTTAAGTCCTTAACGCGGGTGTCTGGGTTCACACCAGTAGCCGCTATAATTTCTTGAGAGCGTGATAACCCAATTCCGTAAATGTAAGTCAGACCGATCTCGACGCGCTTATCGCGTGGAAGGTCTACTCCGGCAATACGTGCCACAATGAACTCTCCCTATTGTTTTCGCAATTACTGTTGGTTAGAAAAACGTGATTAATCGCGTCTTTTCGTTTTAATGATGATATGCGTCCTGCAACTGGCTCTGTTGGTAAGAGCCTTATCCTTGACGTTGCTTGTGCTTGGGGTTCACACAGATCACCATCACGCGACCACGACGTTTGATCACGTTACACTTTTCACAAATTTTCTTGACTGAGGCTCTAACTTTCATGCCTTTTATTTTTTGACTCCAAATATAAAATTATAGCATTTCTAGGGAAAATAATCCAGTTAAATGACTAGTAAACAGTCAAAAAAATGGTTTTATGGTAAAATTCTCTACATATACTTACTTCTTACGCAAGCGATAGGTGATTCTGCCTTTGGTCAAGTCGTAGGGGGTTAACTCTACCTTGACGCGATCGCCGGGCAAAATCTTGATATAATTTCGGCGAATCTTGCCGGAAATGTGTGCTAGCACGTTAAAGCCATTGTCCAAGTCAACGCGAAACATCGCATTGGGCAAGGACTCTGTAACCGTGCCTTCCATTTCAATCAAATCTTGCTTAGACAATTTGTTTTTTCCTCAACTCAACAATTTCGTGTTCAGTTGCAGCGCTTCATCTGCAAAGAAACACATTTTAAGAAATATATCAACAGTTTATTAATATATCTTAGCTAAAATTGATCTTTTTTTTGTTAGGGGGAGTGGGGACTGGTGAGTGGGAAATAGTGAGTGATAAGTGGTGAATTCCCTACTCCCCACTCCCTACTCCCTACTCCCCTTTCAAGAAGCGATTACCTTTTGTAATTCACCAGTGACATCTTCTTGGGACTGATTGCCATTGACTGTTAGGAGTTTTTGGCGATCGCCATAATAATCAATTAAAGGTGCAGTTTCCGCGCGGTATACTTCTAAACGACGACGAATCACCTCTTCGGTATCATCTTTTCGTCCTCTAGCTAGCAAACGTGCGATGACAATTTCATCTGGTGCATCTAAATTGACTACCCTTTCGCCACCTTGATGTATTGTTTCCAATAACTTCTCCAAAAAAGCTGCTTGAGTAACTT
Source organism: Nostoc sp. UIC 10890 (assembly GCF_054786515.1). NCBI lineage: Bacteria > Bacillati > Cyanobacteriota > Cyanophyceae > Nostocales > Nostocaceae > Nostoc > Nostoc sp. UIC 10890. Next base: position 5,266,314 of record NZ_JBSGKF010000001.1, on the reverse strand, counting down.
TCCGGGGAAAACCATCAAGAATCCAACCATTTTTGGCATCTGGTTGATCGAGGCGCTCCTGTACCAAGTCCTGCACTAGCTGATCGGGTACTAACTCGCCGCTATCAACATAGCTTTGAGCTTTTATTCCTAAAGGAGTTTGCTCTTTCATGGCTTGTCTTAATATTTCACCCGTAGAAATATGGGGAATATTCAAGTGTTCAGCCAAAGTTTGAGCTTGTGTTCCTTTACCCGCTCCAGGTGGCCCCAAGAAGATTAATCGCGTCACTATTATTTCACCATTCCTTCATAGCGCTGAGAGATGACATAAGTTTGGACTTGTTTGGCTGTCTCAATTGCCACACCGACTAAAATTAACAAAGAGGTAGCACCTATCCCCTGGAAAGTTTTCACATTCAAAGCACTTTCCACTGCGGTGGGGATAATTGCAACAAAGCCCAAAAAGATCGCACCCAAAAAAGTGAGTCGGTTGGACACGCGTTCAATATACTCACTAGTTGCCTTACCGGGACGAATTCCAGGAATACTAGAACCCATTTTCTTCAAGTTCTGCGCCACGTCTACTGGGTTGAGAATCAACGAAGAATAGAAGTAGCTGAAGAAAACTATGGAAACCATGTACACCAAGGCATAGACCCAGGAACTAGAACCGCCTGGACTCAAATAAGTGTTAACTATATTCGCCAATTCGGCATTTTTAGTAAAATTGGCGATCAGCAATGGCAAGCTGAGGATGGCAGCAGCAAAAATAATTGGCATTACGCCGCCTTGATTTAGGCGCAAGGGCAGATAGCTACGCTGTTCTGCCAAAACTCTCCGACCTACTTGGCGACGAGCCGAAATAATTGGGATGCGGCGCATTCCTTCTTGAACAATCACAATACCAACAATTGTTGCTAGGAAAACTAAGATCAGCACGATCACGCGACCCACTGTTTCCCGACCGCCGACTTGTACCAAGTCGATGGTATCGCCCAAAGCTTTTGGTAATGACGCGACAATATTGACAAAAATCAACAATGATGCACCGTTTCCAATGCCCCGTTCTGTAATAAGTTCTGATGCCCACATGACGAACATCGAACCAGCAGTCAGAGCGATCGCAGTTTCAGCTACGAAGATTGGCCCTGGGTTTAAGGCAAATTGCTGTAGGAATAATGCCGAAAAAGCTGTACTTTGCAGAATCGCCCAAACTACAGTGACGTAGCGGGTAATTTGCGATATTTTTCGCCGACCTGCTTCGCCTTCATTTTTCTGTAAATTTTCTAAAGATGGAATCGCAGCAGTAAGCAATTGGATGATAATAGACGCATTAATGAAGGGCAAAATTCCTAAAGCAAAGACTCCCAAAGTCGAAAGTCCTCGCCCGGAAAATATATCCAATAAGCCGAATATGGAATTACTGCCCGATATGGCTTCGGCAAATCTTGGTCTATCAATCCCTGGCACGGGTAAGAAGATACCCAGGCGAACCAAAATTAAAATACCGACGGTAACAAGCAGCCTACCTCTGAGGCCAGCTGCCTGCGCCATCTGCATAAAAGTTTCTTGAGCCGTTGGGGCTTTATCTCGACTGATCATAGAGTGCTACCTTTATAGTGAACCAAGCACTGGCAGCGAGTTGGCTTGCATTTAAGTGCGCTGTTCCGGCTCACTCATAAGACTTCACAACTACCACCAGCTGCCTCAATTTTGCTACGAGCTGAAACTGTGAAAGCTGCCGCTTGTACTTTGAGCGGAATGCTCAATTCCCCGTTACCTAAAACTTTCAATGGCCCTTTGACAGCAGTCAGGATACCTGCGGCTTTCAATGAGGTCAAAGTTACTTCCGTATTAGCGGGAAGGGAAGCTAGCTTCTCTACATTAATCGTAGTGTAAATCTTCTGATTAACAATCGGAAAGCCCTTCAGCTTAGGTAAGCGGCGGTACAATGGCTGTTGACCACCTTCAAAACCTGGTCTAGTACCACTACCAGAACGAGATTTTTGACCCCGCATACCTAGACCAGCACTGGCACCTTGTCCGGCAGAAATACCTCTAGCTACACGCTTCTTGCGTTTCTTTGAGCCTTTTTGCGGCTTAACATCATGGAGTCTCATAATTTATCAAGTTCTCATTTGTCGTTTGTCATTTGTCGTTTGTCATTTGTCATTTGTCCTTTGTTATTCACTAATGACTAATGACCAATGACTAATGACTAAATTAGATGTAGAGATTTTGAATAGGAATACCCCGATCTTCGGCGACTTCAGAAAGGGTACGCAGTGTAGATAAGGCATTAACTGCGGCTCTAGCATTATTGAGCGGATTGTTTGAGCCTAGTTGCTTGGCTAAAACGTTACGAACTCCTGCTAATTCCAACACAGTTCGCACAGCACCACCAGCAATTACCCCAGTACCAGGTGCGGCTGGACGCATAATCACTTTTGCACCGCCACCGACACCATCAATAGGATGGGGGATGGAGTTGGATTTGGTGATTGGGATATCAATGAGGTGTTTTTTGCCATCGGCTACGCCTTTTTTGACGGCGCCAATTACATCTGAAGCTTTGCCTACTCCAACTCCAACCTGACCGCGTTCGTTACCAACGACAACGATCGCTCGGAAGCTGAGTTTTTTACCACCTTTGACCACTTTACTTACGCGTCGGATTTGGATAACCCGCTCTTGCCAAGTGGTTTCTTCTTTTTTGGCACGCTTTGTTCTACTTTTACGCTCTGTTGCCATAATTTATGCTCTGGTGAACGTCATTTGTCAATTGTCAGTTGTCATTTGTCCTTTGTCATTTGTCCTTTGTTTATTCACTAATGACCAATGACTAATGACTCAATGACTAATGACTTTAGAAATCTAAACCAGCTTCGCGTGCTGCATCAGCTAGTGCTTTGACACGACCATGATATAAGTTACCACCGCGATCAAAGACTACTTTGGTAATGCCTTTTTCTAGCGATCGCACTGCGATCAACTTGCCAACTTGCGCCGATGCGTCGCGGTTTGCACCTGAGGCTAAACTAGATTTCAAATCTGGTTCTACGGTCGATGCGGACACGATGGTTTGATGCTGAGTATCATCAATTAACTGGGCATAAATATGCTCATTAGAACGAAACACCGCTAAACGCGGACGTTCTGGGGAGCCAATAACCTTGCCACGAACGCGTCGATGACGACGATTTTTTGATTCTCTACGAGTAAGTTTCATTTCTACTTCTTACCACCCTTACCAGTCTTACCAGCTTTCCGTCTGACCACTTCACCCGCATAGCGAATGCCTTTACCTTTATAAGGTTCTGGTGGACGAACAGCACGAATTTTGGCGGCTGTGTTACCTACGATTTCTTTGTCATAGCCACTGACAATGACGTTAGTGGTACCTTCTACAGCAAACTGAATTCCTTCTGGTGGTTCAATTTGCACTTGATGGCTGTAACCCATATTTAAAACTAGGTTACGCCCCTGAAGTTGTGCCCTGTAACCAACACCTTGAATTTCCAAACGGCGCTGAAAACCTTGGGAAACTCCCTCGACCATGTTGGCAACTAAAGTCCGGCTCAAGCCGTGCAGTTGCTTTGAGGTACGAGTTTCATCCCGTCGATTTACCTGTAATATTTCTCCCTCTTGAGAGAGTGAAACGTTCGCTGCTAGAGTGCGAGAAAGTTCTCCTTTCGGGCCTTTCACCACAATTTTTGTACCATCGATCGCCACTTCAACTTTGGCGGGAATAGTAATTGGACGTTTACCAATACGAGACATGACTTTTTGTCCTTTGTTATTTGTCCTTTGCCTTTTGTCCTTTGTCTTTCACTAATGACTAATGACAAATGACTAATGACCAATGACTACCAAACGTAACAAAGCACTTCGCCACCCAAGTTCTGACGCCGCGCTTCGCGGTCAGTCATAATACCACTGGATGTAGAAATAATGGCAATGCCAATGCCGCCTAGTACCCTTGGTAATTCTTTTTTATTGGAGTAAACACGCAAGCCAGGCTTACTGACCCGCTTTAAGGCGGTGATCAGAGGCTGACGGTTTTTACCCTTGTATTTCAGGGAAATCACCAGATTGTGTTTTACCCCTTCTTCTGCTTCTTCGATTTCAGCAATAAAGCCTTCCTCGCGTAGCACTTTGGCAATGCTCCGGGTCATTTTTGTCGCTGGCACTTGTGTAGTTTGATGCCGCGCCAGGTTGGCATTGCGGATGCGCGTCAGCATATCTGCAATTGTGTCGTTAGCCGCCATCGTTCCCTCTATAGATGAACTTATTGATCGCGAAAGGGCATTCCTAATTCTTTAAGTAAGGCGCGTCCCTCTTCGTCGTTTTTTGCTGTGGTGATGATGGAAATATCCATCCCACGTACTTGATCGATGCTGTCGTATTCGACTTCTGGAAAAATTAGCTGTTCTCTGACACCCAGAGTATAGTTACCGCGTCCGTCAAAGCTTTTAGGGCTAACGCCGCGAAAATCTCGAATTCTGGGTAATGACAGGCTAACTAGTCGGTCGAAAAAGGCATACATCCGTTCGGCTCTGAGGGTAACCATGATCCCCACAGGCATCCCCTGACGAATCTTAAAGCCAGCGATCGCCTTTTTCGCCCGTGTCACCACTGGTTTTTGACCTGTTACTAAGGCAATTTCGTTGATGGATGCCTCTAGTGACTTCGCATTTTGAGCTGCTTCACCCAAACCTCGGTTAATCGTAACCTTTACCAACTTCGGTACTTCATGAACGTTGGTATATTGAAACTGATTGATCAGTTTGGGGACGATTGTCTCTTGATATAAGGTTTTGAGTCTTGTTGTCGCCATAGTTTTTTGTCCTGATATCCCTGGGCTTGGTCAGGGAACTTTTATTGTCCTTTGTTATTTGTCCTTTGTCTTTTGTTATTTGTCTTTTTACTAATAACTAATGACTAATGACCAATGACTAATGACTATTTATCTAGAATTTCGCCAGTTTTCTTGAGCTTTCTGACCTTTTTGCCTTCTGAGGTAAAGGTGTAACCAACACGACTGGCAACGTTTTGCTTGGTGGAATAAAGCATCACGTTAGAGCTATGAATCGGGAATTCTTGGGTAATAATTCGCCCTGATTCCCCTTCTTGCTGGGGTTTGACGTGCTTGGTTTTAATGTTGACACCTTTGATGATGACTTTACTCAGTTGGGGCAGTGCTTGAATAATTTCACCAACTTTTCCTTTGTCTTTGCCAGCAATCACTTGTACTGTGTCGCCAGTTTTGACATGCATTTTGTGGAATACTTTGGGCGTACCCTGTTTGGTTGCCATTAAAGCACCTCCGGAGCCAGAGAAACAATTTTGGTAAAGTTTTTATCGCGCAGTTCCCGTGCAACTGGGCCAAAAACCCGTGTGCCTCTGGGATTACCGTCTTTGTTGATGATCACAGCGGCGTTATCATCAAAGCGAATGCTCATGCCGCTGTCACGAGATACAGCTTTACGAGTCCGGACAATTACTGCTTCCACAACATCAGACTTTTTGACAGCCATGTTGGGTGTAGCATCTTTGACAACGGCGATAATTTTATCGCCGATAAAACCATAACGACGATTTCCTCCGCCTAAGATGCGGATGCACATTAGTTTGCGGGCGCCGCTATTATCTGCGACATTCAGGTAAGTCTGGGGTTGAATCACAATTATTCTCCCTTGTAATGTTGTTAGTTTCTAACAACGATGAGGTTTAAGCAGGCTTGACGTTCAGGACTTCTGTGATTTTCCAGCGCTTGGTTTTACTCAGGGGTCTAGTTTCCTGAATGCGAACGCGATCGCCTACTTTACACTGATTTTCTTCGTCGTGAACTTTATATCGTTGGGTGTTAACCACAATCTTGCCGTACTTGGGGTGAGGAGCGCGGTTTTCTATGGCCACTACCACAGTTTTTTGCATTTTATCGCTCACTACCAAGCCAACTCGTTCTTTAACTGCCATAATCTCCTACTTCTTTTCTTTAGCCGATTGACTTGCTGCCCGTTTGCGTTCTGTTTCTAGCGTCAGCAATTGGGCTAGGCGGTGGCGCAATTGCCGGAACTGATGGGGCTTTTCTAATTGTCTGGTGGCTTTTTGCAAGCGCAACTGAAATAGTTGTCTTTTGATCGCGACAATTTCATCAGATAGCTTCTCGTCGCTTAATTCTCTAGCTTCTGAAATCTTGGGAAGAGGCATAAGCTACTCCTGCTCCTGTGGTTGAGAGCGCACAATAAACTTGGTTTTGATGGGCAGTTTAAATGAAGCCAAACGCATCGCTTCACGAGCGATTTCTTCAGAAACTCCACCGATTTCAAACAAAATTCGTCCTGGCTTGACTACAGCTACCCAAAACTCTGGATTACCTTTACCCGAACCCATCCGGGTTTCAGCAGGACGCATGGTTACAGGTTTATCAGGGAAAATCCGAATCCAGATTTGTCCACCCCGACGAATATAACGAGTCATTGCCCGACGGGAAGCCTCGATTTGACGCGAGGTAATCCAAGCAGGTTCTTGAGCTTGGAGTGCAAAATCACCGAAGTTTAGGGTACTACCACGGCTGGCTAGTCCTTCCATCCGTCCGCGCTGTTGTTTGCGGAATTTAGTTCTTCTAGGGCTTAACATGGTTTGTCATTTGTCATTTGTCATTTGTCATTTGTCATTTGCCATCTGCCATTTACTAATGACTAATGACTAATGACGATTTATCCTTCATTTGAACGGTCTTCAAATTGCTGGCGACGACGTTGTTGTTGACGACGACGGGGTTCACGTTCGCGATCGCGGGGGTCACGTTCGCGATCGCGGCTTGCTGGTGGTAGTGGATCTGGTTCCTGTCCAGGAATAATTTCTCCCTTAAACACCCATACTTTGATACCCAAAATGCCGTAAACAGTTTTTGCTGTGCAATAAGAGTAGTCAATGTCAGCCCGTAAGGTATGTAAAGGTACTCTACCTTCACGAGTCCACTCTGTCCGGGCGATTTCTGCACCGTTGAGGCGACCGCTAACTTGGATTTTAATACCTTGGACACCAGCACGTTGGGCACGTTGAATAGATTGCCGCACTACCCGCCGAAAGGAAACCCGACGTTCCAATTGTTGAGCAATGTATTCAGCAATTAGGTAGGCATCAGCATCAACTCGTTGAACTTCAACTACATTGATCCGAATTTGACGATTACTACCCAACAATCCTTGGAGTCCGGTACGTAAGGATTCAATACCTTGTCCACCACGACCTACTACTACCCCAGGTCTAGCTGTGCGTACTTCTAAGTCGATTTGGTCGGCTTTGCGCTCAATCCGTACTTCGGAAATTCCGGCGTTGTTTTGAGCCTGTCTACCCAGCTTTTGTTCTATATATTGACGCAGTTTGTAATCTTCTTGTAGAAGTTCTGGATAACGATCAGGAACAGCAAACCAACGGGATTGATGTTCATGTGTAATACCCAGACGAAAACCAACTGGATGAATCTTCTGTCCCACGAATGCTTCCTCTAAAATTTCTTACTTTACGCAATTTATTCGTGTAAACGTGCTTATTTTTCTGGGGCGGCTGCAACGGCCACAGTAATATGACACGTCGGCTTGCGAATTTGGTAAGCTCGACCTTGCGCTCTTGGCTGGAACCGCTTCAACGGCGGCCCTTGATCGGCATAAGCCTGAGTAATCACTAGTTGAGTCCGATCTAATCCAGCGTTGTGTTCGGCATTGGCAGCAGCGCTTCTGAGAACCTTCAATATGGGTTCAGTGGCGCGATAGGGCATGAATTCCAGGATGATTAACGCTTCTCGGTAAGATCGCCCGCGGATTTGATCGAGTACCCGACGCACCTTGTAGGCCGAGATGCGGATAAAACGAGCGATCGCTTTTACTTCAGTAGTATTAGTAGCCATAATTTTCTCCAATTTTGTCATTTGTCATTTGTCATTTGTCACTTGTCTTTAGCTAATGACTAATGACGTAATAACTAATAACTACCTACCCGCTTTTTTGTCGCTTTTTCCATGACCCCTGTAGGTGCGTGTTGGGGCAAATTCACCCAATTTGTGTCCTACCATCTGTTCATTTACAAAAACTGGAACGTGTTGGCGTCCGTTGTGAACAGCGATAGTATGACCTACCATTAGAGGCAAAATTGTCGAAGCTCTTGACCAAGTTTTAATAACTTCTTTTCTGTTGTTGTCGTTGAGCTTTTCAATTTTCTTTAAGAGATGATCCGCAACGAAAGGACCTTTTTTTAGAGAACGACCCATAGTTCAATTTTGGATTTAGGATTTAGGAATTAGGAGTAAGGAGTTAGGAGTTAATAAGTTAGATTCAACTCATAACTCATAACTTCTAACTCTTTAAGATTCACGACCACCGCGACCGCGTTTAGAAGATTTACGACGACGACGCACAATCAACTTGCTGCTAAGTTTCTTGCGATTGCGTGTCTTCGCACCCAATGTGGGTTTACCCCAAGGAGTTACAGGCCCTGATCTACCGATAGGCGCTCTACCTTCACCACCACCATGTGGGTGATCCACTGGGTTCATGACGCTACCTCTAACCTTAGGACGGCGACCTTTCCAGCGATTTCGTCCGGCTTTACCTGCACTCAGGTTTCTCGCGTCGGTGTTGCCTACTTGCCCAATGGTGGCGTAGCACTCGCGTCGAATCAAGCGGACTTCTCCTGAAGGCAACTTGAGAGTTACATAATTACCTTCTTTTGCCACGACTTGGGCGCTAGCACCAGCAGCACGGACAATTTGACCACCTTTACCAGGAGTGAATTCTACGTTGTGAACACTAGTACCTAAAGGAATCTTCGAGAGCGGTAAAGCATTACCATCTTCAAAGGGAGCCTCTGGCCCAGAAATAATTATTGTTCCAACTTTCAACCCGTTGGGATGGAGAATGTACCGTTTTTCGCCGTCTTGGTAATACAAAAGGGCAATTCTGGCATTGCGGTTAGGATCGTATTCAATTGCTGCGACTTTGGCAGGAATATTATGTTTATCCCTTTTAAAATCGATGATCCGGTAAAGTTGTTTGTGTCCGCCACCCCGGCGACGACTAGTAATCCGTCCGTGATTATTCCGACCTTTGGCGCGATGCTTCGAGGTTGTTAGGGATTTTTCTGGCTCGGTTTTGGTAATTTCCGCAAAGTCAGAGATTGTAACTTGGCGAGTGCTGGGGGTATAAGGGCGATAAGAACGGGTACCCATATTTATTAAGTGCTGAGTGCTAAGTGCTGAGTTTGAAATTTTGAGTGCTGAGTTTTGAGCATAGTAACTCCTAACTCTTAACTCCTAACTCCTAACTTTTTTAGACTTCTGGGAATAGAACTTGTCTAATCTTGTCTTCATCCCCAGGTGCGACGGTGACGATCGCTCGCTTATATTGGGGCTTATAACCAATAAATTTACCAACGCGCCGCTTTTTACGCGGTGGTAGGGTGGTGTTGACTTTTACAACCTTGACCTGAAATAAATCTTCGATCGCAGCCTTGATTTCTGGCTTTGATGCCTTTGGAATTACTTCAAAGGTGTACTTATTTTGCTCCATCAAGATGGTCGCTTTCTCTGTAACGATTGGGCGACGCACTAAATCGGCAAGGTCGCGGGGGTCAAAGCTAGGCACTGTAGACCTCCTGAATTTTTTCTAGGGCTGATGCCGTAACTACAATTTTGTCAGCGTGCAGTAAATCAAAAACGTTTAGCTGGTCGGCTGCAATTAGTTTTAAATTTTCAATGTTGCGGGCTGATAAATAAACGTTATCTGTATCCGCAATTTCAGACAAAATTAACAGTGCCTTGCTTTCTGGTACTACTCCCCAACGGGCAAGAGCTGCTACTAATTCTTTAGTCTTGGGGCGAGATAGCTCGGTGCTAAATTCTTCTACTACTATCAAATCGTCAATGCGGCTGACAAATGCTGTCCGCAGTGCCAAACGTCGCTCTTTGCGGTTCAATTTGAGGTTGAAGTCTCTGGGTTTTGGCCCAAAGATCACACCACCACCACGCCACAATGGTGAACGAATAGAACCTGCACGAGCGCGACCAGTACCTTTTTGTCGCCAAGGTTTGCGTCCGCCACCTCTGACTTCAGCACGAGTTTTCGTACTGGCATTTCCTTGACGAGCATTGGTCAATTGCCGTACTAAGGCGCGATGCACAATATGAGACGCTGTTTCTTCCTTGGCAACGCGCAACTCGAAGGTCGTCTCGCCGACCTGTTCTCCTTGCCAATTTTTAACTACGCTTTCAACCATCTTTCTTTGTTATTTGTCCTTTGTCATTTGTCATTTGTCATTTGTCTTTTGCCATTTGTCCTTAGCCAATGACTAATCACTAATGACTTTTGACTAATGACTTTTGACTATCCCACTACTTTTGCAGGCACAACACTTACTAGAGCACCTGGTTTACCAGGAATAGCTCCCTTAATTAGCAATAAGTTGCGTTCTGCATCAACTCTTACTATGGTCAGTTTGCGAATTGTGATGCGTTTTCCACCTAAACGCCCTGCCATCCGCTTACCTGGATAGACACGACCTGGTGTTGTACCAGCACCAATAGAACCCGGCGCTCTGTGGTTTTTAGAACCGTGTGACATAGGCCCACGAGCAAAGTTGTTGCGCTTCTGGTTTCCCGCAAAGCCGCGACCAATACTTGTGCCGACTACATCGACAATTTGACCTGCGCTAAAAATATCTGCTTTAATCTCTTGACCTAAAGCATAATCACTAGAGCTATCGGTGTGATATTCATTTAAGTGACGCAATGCAGGGGCAGATGATTTAGCCAAATGACCCAGTAGTGGTCTGTTTAGTGCCTTGGGTTTGACTTCGCCATAACCAACTTGAATGGCAAAGTAACCGTCGGTTTGTTTCGTTTTAACTTGTGTAACAGTGCATGGCCCTGCTTGAATGACAGTCACAGGAATAGCTACTCCTGCTTCGTCAAATATTTGGGTCATGCCCAGCTTGGTGCCGAGAATACCTACAGACACAATAACTGGTTCTCCTTTCTACTTGCTGACCTTGGAATTGGACTCTAGAGGACACGCTTTGTACGCATCAGTTTAGGCTGGGTTAGCCTGCGAAATTTGGAATGGCTTCAATAAGCCGCTCCAAATGCTTTCGGACACAACAAACCGTGTCCGTACTGCTTGGTGAATCTGTTTAGCTTCACTCACTAGATCACCAGAACAGCCACAAGTCCCTTCATATTGGGAAGGGGTAACTTCTGGAATCAATGCAAGGCGCTACAGCTTTAAGCTGTGTGCAGCAATGCTTTCGTCCAAGCAATTGCTCTGGCACTTTCTGGAGGCAGCGCTGTCGGCGGGTTTTCCGATTTTTACACGCCCCAAGGGCGGCTTCCCGGAGATTGGCTACTGCCGTGTTGCAGTTGGACTTAAGCGGTTTTTACCGCCCAGTATCCGTTAACTGAGACTGACGTAATGCCATGAAACCAACATTGCTGCTCAGTCTTTACTTCCCTAAACACCTTAAACTATTGTTTAAGATTTTGCCTACTTTTTCAGAGGCACAGGAGTAAACTTACTCTGGAGCTTACATAAGCTCCAATGTTGACCTGAAAGCTTTTCTAGTTTACCAGTCTATGATCAATCTGAGTCAGATTATCCAATTTGGATTTATTCGTTAGTTTTTTATGCTAACACTACCCCAGAATGACAGTTGAGAAGTTCACTACTTTGCGTTTTTGGTCACAATCTAATAATATAAATTATTTATTTATGTTTGTCCAGTAATTTATAGAGTTATTTTTAGGGAGTGGGGAAGAAGTAAGGGAGCAGGGAATAGGGTACAGGGTACAGATTATCACCTATCACCTGTCACCTCTCCCCTAATCCCAATGCCCAATGCCCAAAAAAATGCTTTTAATCTATCGGTTCAGGGTAAATAATAGAGATATCTAAGTGGGATAAGACGAAAATCTATGGCACTAATTACCACTGGCAACGGTTTGATCCGCGATCTGGAAAAATTTGGCGCTCTTGGAGTGTATGTACCTCTGGAAGGGGGTTATGAAGGTCGATATCAGCGCCGACTACGGGCTGCTGGCTATACCACCCTTCACATTACCGCTAAGGGACTGGGTGACGTAGCTGCGTATCTCACAAGAATTCATGGAGTCAGACCTCCTCATCTTGGTAAAAAAAGTACTGGTAGCGGTGCAGCAGTAGGTCAGGTACACTATCTACCCCCAATTCTCAATTCTCATCTAGAACAGTTACCACCAAAGTCAAAGGGGCTGGTCTTGTGGATTATTGAAGGGCATATTCTTTCTAATGAGGAAGTTGAGTATTTAACGAATTTGCCTCAGCTAGAACCACGAGTAAAAGTAATTATTGAGAGAGGTGGCGATCGCGCTTTCCGTTGGACTTCTCTAGAAAAAACTCTGTTAGCTAGCTAACAGTTACAAAAGTGAGGAAGTTATGAGTTATAACTTCCTCACTCTCAAAATATTGGCAATTATCGGTCAGAATCAAACCAGAAGAACTATTTGCAACTTAAATGCTCATTAGTTTGTAAGTTTTTTGGTAAATCCCTGCAACCGAATTAACACTGGCTTCGCCCATTTTCCACCCAGCAAATCGTGCAACAGGGTATAAAAACAGGGGATGATAAACAGCGTCAGCACTGTTGCCAAAGATAAACCCGAAAACACCACTACGCCTAATGGTTGCAGAAATTCTGAGCCTTCCCCAATTCCTAACGCTAGGGGAAACATACCTAAAACGGTGGTAATAGTTGTCATTAATATTGGTCTTAGGCGTTGAGGAGCCGCTTTCAAAATCGCAGTTTTCCGGTCAACTTTTTCCCGTTCCAGAATTTGATTCGCCAATTCAACCATGATGATGGCGTTATTGACCACAATACCCACTAGCAAAACCGCACCGACAATCACTGTCGCCCCAATGGCAGTTTTGGTGATGTAAAGTCCAAAAATCCCCCCAGCTAATGCCAACGGAATTGTAAACATAATTACCAGTGGGTCAATAAGCGAATTGTATTGCACCGCCATCACCACAAAGACTAAAAAGGCAGCTAATCCACCTAATAGTTGTAGTGAGCTTTGGAGTTGCTGATTAGATTCTGCTGCTGAACTAGGTAAGCGGCTGACACCTTCAGGTAAATCTAGACTATCTAGTACCGTACTGACCTGTTCTAGGGCGTCACTAAGGCTAGCTCCCTCAGTTAAGTTGCCAGCAATTAAGAAAACCTGACGCTGGTTAATTCGCTGAACTTCTCCTGGAGCTTGAGCTTCAGCAATTTTGGCAACATCACTCAAGCGAATTTGGCGATTGTTATCCACAAACAACGGCAACCTCTGCAATTGAGAAGCTGCTTGCAACGATTTTTCATTCAACTTGACGCGAACATCGACTAAACGGTTGCCGCGTTGCAACTGAGTTGGTACGCTACCTTCAAGAGCAGTCTGAATTGTTTCCCCAATTTGTGTGGTAGTTAAACCCAAAGCTGAAACTCTCTCCCAATCAGGAAGAATCTGAATTTCTGGTTGGCGATCGTCTGCATCGGGACGAAATCTCGCTAATGTAGCTTGTTCTTCCAAGGCTGCTAGTACCTGACGACCAGCTTGTTCTAAATTATTTACGTCATTTCCCTGAAGCATCACGTCAACATCAGCACCACGTATCGGAGAGTTGCTGAGAATCAAACCCCGTACTTGACCGGGGGAAAGGCGGAGGCGAATTCCTGCTAAATTTAGCTTATTTAACTCTTGGGTAACTCGTTCTACATAAGCTTGGACATTAGTACCCGCCTTCAAGGTAATATTGCTGGAAGCTCGTAGGGCATTAGCATTGGTAGCGTTTCCAAAGAGGGAGCCACCAATTGTAGAGAAAACATATTCTGTTTCTGGCTGCTTGCGGATAATCTCATCCACCGCAACCATTACTTTTTGGTTGGTTTCTAAAGGTGTACCGGGAGGAAATTGGGCGTTTAAGTTGGCTTGTCCGGTGTTGATGCGGGGGAGAATTTCTTGAGGAATTTGCGGAGCCATCCACAAACTGCCGCCGCCAAAAAGGATAATAGCGATCGCTACCGTAGCCACCCGCCAGCGTAATATCCCTGCTAAAAAACTGCCGTATCCCCTCGTAGAAGCATCAAAGCGGCTATTAAACTTTCGTAAAAACCAAAATTCGCTCAGACGGCTAGAAAACTTCCATGCCAACATCCGGGAAGCAAGCATTGGTACAACGGTTACGGCAATCAAAATTGAAGCTGCAACTGAAAAGGTGATGGTGAGAATTAACTCATTAAATAGTAATGCGATAAAACCGCCGATCAGCAAAAACGGTAATACAGCTACCAAGTTTGTACTAGTAGAAGCAATTAAAGCTGATTCTACTTCTTGGCTACTTTTTTCTGCTTGATAAATTAGTTGCTGCGAATTCAAGCGGGTTCTATTATCCTTACCGGGAGTCATCCCAGCCCCTTCGGCAATGTTCTCTAACATGACGATGGAGTTATCTACCACAATACCCACACCCAGCGCTAGACCACCCAAACTAAAAACGTTGATAGATAAGCCAAATAGCCCCATCAAGATGATGGCAGCTAGGGTTGCTAAGGGGATGGCTAGGACGATGATGAAAGTTTGTCGTAGAGAACCAAGAAATAGGAGAACTGCGATCGCAGCTAGTCCAGTACCAATCAACCCAGAACTGGTAACATTGGAGATAGAGTTGCGAATAAACCGCGACTCATCCAAGGTGGGTGTAAGAATTGTCCCTTCGGGAATTACCCCAGATTGTCGGAGTTCTTCCAAGCGTTTTTTCACACCTTCAACAACGTTAATGGTGTTAGCATCGGGCTGCTTTTGGATGCTGACTTTTACAGCTTCTTCCCCGTTGAGTAGAACGTACACCCGTTGTTGTTCTGAGCCATCAATGACTTCAGCAAAGTCACGCAAATAGACACGGCGGTTGGGGACTGGGGATTGGGTACTGGCGAGTGGGGACTGGGTACTGGTGACTGGGGAAGAAGGAGCAGAAGAGACTTCAAAAGAAAGATTGCTAATTTCATTGGCATTTTGGAACCGCCCAACGGTACGGGTTAAGGGTTCAGAATTCTGCCCTAAAATCCGACCACCAGAAATATCTATGTTGCGATCTCTGAGTTCATCTAGGACATCGGTTAAACCGACACCCAAAGCTTGCAACCGATCCAAATCAATATTTACCCTAACTTCTTCTTGAACTCCTCCCGATATGTCTACCCCTGCGACTCCGGAGACAACACTCAGTTCGCGGGCTAGTTCTTCTTCGGCAAAAACCCGCAAATCAACGCCTTCTAGAGAGGGCGAAGTTAATGCCAATTCGTAAACTGGCAATTGGGAAGGATCAACTTTAAATAAGCGTGGTTCTTCGATGGCATCTGGTAATGTGCTTCTAGCTCTGTTAAAAGCAGCTGTCGCATCGTTTAAAGCTTGGTCAATATTGCCACCTGGTTGAAAGAACAGATCCAAATTTATCTGTCCCTCACGAGTTTGGGAAAAAATCTGTACCACACCCTCGGTAGCCGCAAAGGCTTCTTCTAGGGGTCTGGTAACTTCATCAACTGCTACCTCTGGGGAAACTCCAGGTGCTTGTATTCGCACACCAATCCGAGGATAGGTAATTGATGGTAGTAAATCCACGGGTAATTTGACGACAAAAAAGACACCCAGCACTATCACTGCGAGAGTGAGCATGAGTGTGCCGATGTGTTGGCGGATTGATATAGCACTGATACTAAATCCGCCACCGTTTTTTACTTGCTGCATTACTGTCGCTGCGCTCCAATTAAAAAGGCAAAATGGAAAATCCCAAAAGACATTTTGAATTTTTAATTCCCTTTAGGGGATGACTCTGCTGTTTCGGAAAGAATTGATAAACGTACAGAGGCTCCATCTTTTAGGGGTTGACCACTGCGAACAACATAGCGCTCCCCGACTTGTAAGCCAGATAGAATTTCCACTCTGCCATCAACCCTTTTTCCTAAAGTGACAGCACGCGCCACTACTTTTGCCTTACCTTCTGTATCTTTCACAACAAATAGCGTTCCAGATGGGTTTTCTTGCTCTCCACCTGCTCTTTTCGCTGTCCCTGCTCCTTTGGCTGCCCCGGCTTGTTTTTGAATAGCTGTTTGTGGCACTACTACTCGCTGTTGAGTCTGAGTTTCAAAATTGACTCGCGCCAGTAATCCGCTGCCAATCTTCCCTTGATTGTTGGGAATCACTACCTCTACAGGTATCAAACGAGCTGTGGCATCGGCAGCTGGGGAAATGCGCGTAACTCTGCCAATTAATGTTTCGTTGGGGAAGGCATCTAAGCGGACTTGTACAGACTGCCCAACCTGAATTTGTGCCAGTTCTAATTCGGAAACTTGCACAACGACTTTGACACGGTTAAAGTCGCCAATTTTCAAGACTTCGCTACCTGCTTGCAGAAGGTTGCCTGGTTCTGTCACCTTTTCTGTGACTACGCCAGTGATGGGTGATGTGAGTCGAGCATAAGACCTCCGCTCTTTGGTTTGGGCAACCAATGCCTGTTGGGCAAGTACTCTACCTTGGGCGGCGGCGACGGCTTGCTGTTCTGTACGGACTTGCTCTTGGGCTGCCCGTAGTGCCTGGGCGGCTGTTTGCGCCTGGGTACGTGCTTGTTCGGCAGATTGTTGGGCGATCGCTCCGGCTTTGAATAGATCCTGTTGTCGTCTTGAGTCTGCCTGAGCTTGTACGACTTCTAGCCGCGCCCGTTCAACGTCTGCACGGGCATTACTTACCTGATTAGTTGCCCTAGCTACTTCGGATTTCAGGGCTGCTAGTTCTGCTTCTGCTTGCTTTAATTCGGTCAAAAGGATGGCATCATCTAACTGCCCGACGTTTTGCCCAAGCTTTACTGTATCGCCCACATCAAGGTTCAAAGCCAACAATCGGGCTTCTACCTGCGATCGCACTGATACAATCCGAAAAGGTGTTGTATTACCTGTGTATTCTGGTTGTGTTTGCAGGGAGTCAGTTCGAGCGATCGCCGCATCTACAGGTGTTCCACCACCGCGTTCTCCACCACCAGGTTGCTGAGATTGTGCTCCTGCTGATTCCTTGGGCAGTGATCCGCAACTCGCCGTCAGCAGTCCTATACCTACCAAACAGGGAATTAATAAACTTCTTACAGAATTGGAAGAAAGGGAATAATTTCCCTCTTTACCTTTCCTACTTATTACACAAGTACTTTTTGCAAGAAGTCTACTCTTTAAATCTGCGGTAGCCACCTCAGTCTTCACAACTGAATCTAACTGGATATTAATTAGCTTTTTAGCGACTACTGGATCTGTCATTTTCACCTGTTTGTGCGGCTTATTTGTGTCCAAAATCATTTATTTTTCTCCTATTGGGGAGCTTTTGGGGTTAAACAGCCGTGTTTTAATCAAGTAATTTTGAGAGATATCATTAACAAAAAACGGCGAGAATGAATAAGCTGTCTGACAGTAATTTTTTGCATCAAAAACTACTGTTTTCCCACAAAAGTCCAAAACTTCTCACCGCTCTACTTCTTACGCAGAGGTAGATAATCTTCTTGCAGTTAACAAATTATAAACTTAGTATAAATATTTGTCATTTTTCTCGAATCTACCCATAGGCTAAATCTGGCTTTTTCTAAAGATATGAGCCAAAAAGTTTCATATCCTAACATAATGGGCAGTCTTAAAAAAAGATTACTCTTGTTTTTATACATTCAGTACTAGATTATAGTCTACTGCAACTTTTAGTATTTACAGTACTTTGATTGTTAAAAATATTAAAGATTTATTGCTTTTTGTGTCTATAATGTAATGGCAAACACTATTTTTTCTTACCCCCTTGCGTAAGATGGCAAGAGACAGGGCGATCAGTGTTATGGCAACAACAGCAAGAATTAACTTTTGCCAAAAATATATTTGGATTAGGTGAGGAAGGTAAGACGTGACATCTCTGTTAAAAATTGCACAAACTGCTGATGAATCCCAGATTTCCGAATTTTTCCAAGAATCAGCGGGTAATTGGCGATCGCAACGGCGCTACTACACCCTACCTGAAGGAGAAACCAAGGAAATGGAGAGTATAGTTACGATCAATTTTCTTGAGCCGGGCTGTAATGAATTGCAAAATCTAGCTCAGATGCACGATTTGGCTGACACAGGAAGTTTGATCTGTGGTGCAGTAGTTACATGGGAAAGTACGGATGTGTTGAAAGCAAGGAAAGAGTCGCAAGGTTCGACGATATTTGGGGTTGTGGGAAACATTTTGTATCGCGATCGCGGTTTTGCCATATCCAAACCAGTCACCGCCCAGTATTATTTCTCCAACCCGAAAACACTGTGTTTACGAACTGAATACAACGGTTCAGTGTTTGAGGAAGAGTTAAAGCTAATTGGCAGTAAATACCGCACCAGACAAACCATTATCTCCCGTGCTGGTGAGCAGTTGATGATTGGTCAATATTTAGAAAAGAGAGTGGAGAGTTAGTTTATATCATCGATGCGGTTCGCTATAGCCTCACAGGTTTGGGGACTAGTACCGCAAGGCGGAATTAAAAATTAAAAATTAAAAATGAAGACAGCGTAAGGGTTTTGTTGATTGGGAATGGGTGGTTTATTTACGCCGTGCTGTACTAGGCAGCAACTTTATATAACTTTTTATAACAGTTTTTCAAACATTTCCCCAGAAAGTAAGTTGCCATGTCATCATGGGAAGTGAAATGAGAATTAATTCGGCGACAGTGTTTGTTTTTAGTATTGACAGGCTTTTCCCTTTTGGTATTACAGACTTCTCTCCGAAATCTAAATCTCTACAAACTTATGATTTTGGAGACATTTAATGTCAATTTACGTTGGTAACCTCTCCTATGATGTTACACAAGATGCGCTAAGTGCTGTATTTGCAGAATATGGTGCTGTAAAGCGTGTTCAACTACCTACTGACCGTGAAACAGGTCGTTTACGTGGCTTTGCTTTCGTGGAAATGAGTTCAGAAGATGAAGAAACGAAAGCCATTGAAGCTCTTGATGGTGCTGAGTGGCTTGGTCGTGACCTCAAAGTAAATAAAGCCAAGCCCAGAGAAGACAGAAGTGGTGGTGGTTCCTTCGGTGGAAACCGTGGCGGTGGTGGCGGTGGCTACAACCGTAACCGCTACTAAGTTAAACCGACGAAAGTAACTTAATTTAATCTAGAAAAGGCTCAGGCAGAAATGCTTGAGCCTTTTTTATGCAAAACTTTGACTATTTGAAGAAGAATTCAGGAGCCAGAATTCTGTTTCGATAAGATTTAAGACATCATCCAAATAACTGCAATTTGGCTATGATGCCGACATAAATTTTGATTAAGAAATGCTGAGTTCCATCAGTTCTTCGGCTATTTCAAAGTTAGCTGTGACATTTTGCACGTCATCCAAGGTTTCTAGAGTGTCAATTAACTTGAAAAGCGATCGCGCCTGATCGGGATCAGTAACTTCTACACTATTACTAGGAATCCAGCGCAATTCGGCATCAGTTACCTTAAAGCCTTGATTTTTGAGTGTCTGGCTAAGGGTTTCTAAATTCCCAATATCAGTAAATACCTCAGCCATCTCATCTTCATTCATCTCATAAGATTGGGCACCACCTTCGAGGGATGCTTCTAAAAGCCGTTCTTCGTCAACCACACCCTGCACTAGACAAACGCCTTTTTGCTCAAACATCCAGCTAACACAACCTGTTTCACCAAGATTGCCACCATTTTTACTAAAAGCTACACGCAAGTCAGCAGCAGTGCGATTACGATTATCTGTGAGGGCTTCGATTAAAATCGCTACACCACCAGGGCCATAACCTTCATAGCGAATCGCTTCAAAGGTAGCACTATCGCCGCCAAAATTGCCTGCACCTTTAGCGATCGCTCGTTCAATATTATCATTAGGGATACTCGCTGCTTTTGCCTTGTCAATTGCCGTCCGGAGTTGAAAATTCAGCGCCGGATCTGGTACACCGCTTCTAGCAGCAACGATAATCGCTCTAGATAACTGAGTGAAAGTTTTTCCCTTTTTTGCATCTACTACGGCCTTCTGACGCTTAATATTTGCCCATTTACTGTGTCCTGCCATAATCTGAAATTATCAAAACTCTATTCAAGTTTAGGATATACCTAACTTTTGCTCCGATGCAAAAGTGCATTTGCTAAAAGGGAGTGGGGAAGTAGTAGTGCTGAGTGGGTAGTCTCACTTCTTTACTCAGTACTCGAAACTGTTTTGCCCAATACCCAATTTAATTAACATCATGCACGATTTTTTTTACCCTCCTCGCCATGCCAAGCGAAAAAGTAAGAAAGTGTCACACTATTTTAGGAGCTTACTCCTTGTATTATTAGTGGGCATAGTAGCTTTAGTTGGATGTCAAAGTATTCTACCTGGTCTTAAGGAAGATAAAATAATACATTTAACCCTGTGGCAAGGTGTAAATCCGCCGCCAAATCGGGATGTACTGCAAAAGCTGGTAAATAAATTCAATCAATCCCATCCAGATATTCAAGTTGAGTCACTTTATGTTGGACAACAGGATCAGCAAACGCCCAAGATTTTAGCAGCGGTGGTAGGAAATGCACCCCCAGATTTGTTGTGGTATAATCCGACGATCGCAGGTCAATTGGTGGAACTCGACGCACTTTTACCTTTGGATGAAATGCTCGAAAAATCTTCAATTCAAGCCGAAATTGACCCTGCTTTGTATGAATCGATGAAATACAACGGTAATATTTGGTCTGTGCCCTTTGCTACGAATAATGTTGGTATTTTTTACCGTCCGAGTTTGTTTAAGGCAGCGGGTATTACTGAATTACCCCGCACTTGGCAGGAGTTTGGACAAGTTGCGAGGAAATTAACTCGTGATACTAATGGTGATGGACGAACTGATCAATATGGGATGTTTCTGCCTTTGGGAAAGGGAGAATTTACAGTATTCACCTGGCTACCGTTTATGTGGAGTGGTGGCGGCGAGTTGGTGAGTGGTGATTCACAGAATGCGGCAGCAGTAGATTTGCAAGAGAATCAAGGAGCGATCGCAGCTTTGCAATTTTGGCGTAATTTAATTACGGATGGTTCCGCTATTTTATCTGGCCCAGAACGGGGTTATGAGACGGATGACTTGCTGACTGGTAAAGTCGCAATGCAATTAAATGGCCCTTGGACTCTGGGGCAATTTCAAGAGACTGGTGTCGATTTTGATGTTTTTCCGATTCCGGTTGGAGAAAAACCTGCTACTGTGATTGGCGGTGAGAATCTCTTCTTTTTCAAAACCACACCGGAACGCGAAAGAGCAGCTTTTAAGTTTGTCGAATATGCTTTGAGTGAAGAATTTCAGACAGAATTAGCATTGGGAACTGGCTATTTACCGGTGAATTTGAAGTCTCGTCAAAGTCCAAAATATCAGGATTTTGTAAATAAAATACCCCAGGTGAAGGTATTTTTAGATCAAGCTAAATATGGGCGATCGCGTCCCATATTTCCTGGTTACAATCGCATTTCTGACAGTGTAGGTCGAGCAATTGAATCTGTATTGTTGGGTAAAAGTTCACCAGCAGACTCACTCAAAGCAACCCAGCAACGCTTAGATTTGATTTTTGAGTAACATGGGTAATTTGTAGAGACGCGATTCATCGCGTCTATGATTCATCACGCATCCCGTTTAAATCACAAAAGGTTCAAGTTCACTGTTATACCAATCTTCCTTAACCCGTTCAGTAATCAGCGGTCTGATGATAAACTTGGGCGGGCAACCATCTAGAACATCAATCCGCACGCATGAGTAAGGCAGTCGGTTCTGGAAATTGTAGTCATGACGACCCACAAAAAGCATTGAATCTGCAACTTTCCGAGTGGGTTTACCTGCAATCTCAGCAAAAGTCTCCATCAATTCAGTCCCTCCTCGGCGTTGATAGCGGGGACGATGACCACTACCACCAGAGATAATGCAGTTAATGTGAGAGTCAGCAAATCCGGTATCAGTTGTGCAAAGATGCTCTAAACAGTGAGCGTGTCCATTTAAAATCAAATCGACTATGGGACGTTCTTTAATTAGAGAGCCAAGAGTTTGTGCTACTTGTTCAAACACCCAGCGCAAGCGATGGCGAACCGCCAAGGTTTGTGCCTGATTCCACTTGGTAGCTTCTGTAACGTATGGTGGATGGTGGAAAAATATTACACGTCCGCGCACTTCGGAGGTGTTCCAAGATTCGATTAGTCTGCTTCGCAACCATTCAAGTTGTTCAAAGTCGATGGCAGGCATTTTATGAGATGCTAGTTGTTTTTCAATGTCGATTTTGATCTCGTTGATTTGGTCTAATTTGGCGCTAAGGTCATCAAGTTGTTCCGCTTCGCTTGGTTTATCTGGGTTGAGGCGATCGCATATTTTCAAAATCTGCAATTCTTCTTGATCGATTTCATGGCGACGCTTTTGCAATTCTCGGCGGTAAATTTCCCCTTCTTGAGTTGCAGGTAAGGGTGATGGTGTATTAAAAGTGTTAGAATCCAGTGCAAAAAAGTCTATCCCGCCGTAACGAAAGGTGTAATAGCGATTGGGTAAGCGGGTAAACTGTCCAGGTTGATAACGCAAACAGCGTCCTGTGTCAGTTTTAGCAGTGTAGTGGCGATCTAAATGACGTTCTAACTCTTGTGGGGAAGCGATCGCCTGGGTGTAGTCCATAAATGCCCGTGCATAGGCATTACCTTGATATGATCCATGCCAGCCAATCTCAATATCTTTATAGCGGAACAGGCGACGTAGTGATGATGTTGTGCCAGTAAATAAACGGTACATCAACGGCACATCGTAGTAATCATGATTACCGAGTACTGGCAAGAACGGCAGATTAAACACCATGCGGTCATAAGGAATGCTTTTCGGGTTATCGCCACCGACAAGAAATTCCCGGTAAGGCTCGATAAAGTTTGTTGAATAATACTCTTGAGAACCTACCACATAGATTACATCGCCTGTGTGCAACACAAAACTGCAATCATCGCGGTGAGGAAGCATCAGTTCGGCAACTTGTCGTTGGGGGTGGTGTCGAGAATGGGACTTAGTGCCAGAATCACCGATAACCATAAAGGAAAATTCTGGATTATCCTGCCTGCCATCGTCAATAACTATACTGGTTTGGTCAATTCCCCGTTGCACAAAACTTGGATGCATCCACCGCACCCGTTCCTTCATCTTTTGAATTTTGACAGGAATCGGTGGATCGGAAATCAATTTCATGGCTGATAACTCTTGAATGCCTAATGCACACACCGATTGTAACGAAATATTTAATTGTCATTAGTCATTTGTCATTAGTCATTTGTGAATAACTAATGCCCCATCTCCAATTTTTAAGGCAAATTTTCTCGCAGCAATGCTCGAAAGCCTGCTTGCTGAAAATGCTCATCAGCAGTCAGTGCTTCAGTGATTCCGCTATATTCCATCACAATAAAAGATACGCAATCGACAAATCCCCATTCTTTCTCTGTTCGTTCGCGATATAGCTGGAAAGCACGTTCGTAGAGTTCCTGGGAGAGGGGGACAATTTCTACTTTGGAGTCTGCTACTAGAGAATTTAATAATATAATTGCCGCTTGACGATAAGGTTGTTGGGATAAGGCATTGCCAATTTCCAACATCACAGCTTGTGTTGTTACCAAACGAGTTTCTGCTGCTTGTAACATTTTAGCCAGATGTAAGGCACGGTCATGTAAGCGATCGCTCGGTGCAGATAAGGCAATGGCAAATGATGTATCAAGAAAGACTTCAGAATGCATGAAAAGTTTACTTAATAATTTACTTACTGTATAAATATTTATCTATATTGGCAGACCAGTCAGCTGGCCCTTCGAGGTTGAGCGATCGCGCTGTTTGCAGAAATGATACCGTTTCATGTTCACTTGGCGGTAAAATTTCAATACTGATTCGCACGCGGGTATTGATTGGCAGTGCGATCGGTTCAGCCGGATAGAACACTTTGCCATTAAACACAGCTGTGATTTTTTCTACCATTTTCCCCAAAAATTGCTTTTAGTCTATCCTAAGCTGGTTGTGGTGATACGGGTAGGGTAGACGACGCTTTAATTAGTGAAGATACGTATACTTGTCTTACAAATTATCTCAATTTTTTAGAATTGTCTAAGAGGATGTTTGAAAAGTTTCTCTCTGTAACTTTAGGCACTTTAGATCCCCCCTAACCCCCCTTAAAAAGGGGGGAACTGGAGTCAAAGTCCCCCTTTTTAAGGGGGATTTAGGGGGATCTAAAACTTTTGATACCGACAAAAGGACTTTTCAAACAACCTCTAAGCCACTAACTGAATCACACCCCACTGTCCATTTGTCAACCAAGAAGAGTCAGATTTGGCTACTTTTTCAATCACTTCTGGTTTTAAACCTACTATTACTTCTGACTTCAGGGTGCGTAGAGCTACCATTGGCATAGGTAAGTAAGAGACTATATCTGCAATATTGGTGCTAAAGTCCCAGTGGCGATCGCCTAATAATCGGCGATAATTGGCATCTCCTTTGACTATAACCAAACTCGCATTGGCTAACTCATTTTTAAGCGAGTTGGGTATTTCCCAAAAGGCTAAAGGCGATGTCCAAAAGTAATTTTCAGATAACACTAAACGCCCTGATGCAATATTGTCTTGGAGTCTTTGGGTAAAGGATGTAAGTTGTTGATTTCCACTAGCGGCTAAAAAACTTATTGTGTAATGTACATCCTTAATCATGGCATCAGATACAAAAGTCGGATGTGGCTTTAAGTGTAAGTAAACCCGATCGGCCAGTCCGCTACTTAATAAAAAGTCTACTAAACATAAATCACAAACAAGTTCAAAACCAGCATTGTCTACAACAAAATCAATCCGTCCCCCTTGAGAGTTGGTTAACAATTTCATCACTTGAGAGGCATCATTTACTAAGATATGAGCTAGTTGGGTTTGAATATCAAAACGACTGCGTTCGCTCTCGGATGCTGACCATAAACTCAAGTCAACTCGATTTCCCCACAAAGCAAAATATAATAGTGCGATTAAAGCTGTTTGATTTGATTCTCCCTTCAGTTGGGAATTATTTAACCAATTGTTAGCCCGATCGCACAGTAGAATAATCGAATCCAAAGATGCTTCTAAACTTTGAGACTTTTGTAACTCAAATGGATCGACACCTTGCGATACACCAGTCCGAAAATAATTGGTAATTTCTAGAATTAACCGAAAAAAATAAGTTTCGGCAAAAAACCAGGGAACATCTATCCAACGTTGATCCTTGTAAAACTCTAAATATGTATTCCAGGCGGAACAATCTCCAGCAGTGTCATTTAAAATGGGTGGCAAAAATCCAGTCGGCAGTTCTGTAGCTAAGTTTTCCAAGCTGGTATTAATCTCAGACGAGAAATTATTTTCAGCAATAACTTTGCGAGCGATCGCAGGCATTCGTTGAGTGACTGTAAACTCAGTAAAAGAACCGACTTCTGACCCCAAAAGAGACGGTGGTATGGGTAATTTGGGGATGTGGGATGTATTCACCACCTACTTTTCTTGCCTTCGTAATTTCAGTTATTCTAACTTGAGCATGAAAATGAGGTGGGGAAATTGTCAAATCAACTCAAAAGCGGGATAAATTAACTGATGGCTGCAAACAAAGTATTCAAGAAAGTCAAAAAATCTCTTCAGGAAGCTGGAATCAGGTTTGTCCGTATCCTTTGGTGTGACAACGCCAACATTATTCGTGGCAAAGCTGTTCATATCGAGATGTTATCCCACTACTTTGAGTATGGTGTAGGCATTTCTGCTGGACAACAGGGAGTCCCTGTAATGTATGATGCTGTCATTCCCGAAACTGGTCTAGGCCCGGTAGGCGAAATCCGCTTAGTACCAGATTGGTTTAGCTTCACTCCTTTACCTTATGCTCCCAATCATGCTCGTGTAATGGGAAATATGGTACTTAATGGCAGTCCTTGGGCGCTATGTCCTCGCAATTTCCTGGTGCGGATGATTGAGGCGGCGAGACGCGAGGGGTTGGAAATTCGGGCTGCATTTGAAAATGAATTTTATCTATTACGGCAAACATCTGAGGGAATTGTACCCGCAGATTCGACAGTTTTTGCTTCGACTCAGGCAATGGATAAGCATCGAGAAGTAATTGATGAGATAGTCGAGGCACTCATCGCCCAAAAGATTCCTGTAGAGCAATATTATCCCGAATCTGGCCCAGGTCAACAGGAAATCTCTATGGGATATACTGATGCTTTACGAGCAGCTGACAGGCAGATTACCTTTAGAGAAACTGTGAGAGCGATCGCTCATTACCACAATCTTACAGCCTCTTTCTTACCCAAAATTTTCCCAGATGCCGCTGGTAGCGGTTGCCACATCCATCTTAGCCTCTGGCGTAACGGGCAAAATCTCTTACCAGATCCTCAAGGTGTCTGCGGTCTTTCTCAAATAGGCCAAGCATTTATCGCTGGTATACTCGATCATTTACCAGCACTGATGGCGTTAACTACTCCTAGTACTAATTCCTACCGCCGCATTCGTCCTCATAGCTGGAGTGGTGCTTTCCGTTGTTGGGGACTAGACAACCGTGAAGCCGCCGTGAGAGTGCCCAGCAATCCTGGATTCAACGGTTCCAGCCATTTTGAGTTAAAAACCGTTGATGCATCAGCCAATCCTTACCTCGCTTTAGGTGCGGTAATTGCAGCCGGACTCGACGGTGTGCAACGAAGTCAAAAACCGGGAAATCCTGTTGCACAAGATCCCGGACACCTGCCAATTGAGGAACGTCATGCCAATGGTATTGACCTTTTACCACAAAGCCTGGGCGAAGCTCTAGACTATCTAAAACAGAATAATATTCTTTTAAATGCTTTAAATCCAGACTTATCGCAAGCATTTTTAGCAGTGCGTCAAGCTGAGTGGTCAGCCATAAAAAATTGGGAATTGGAGGCAGAAGTAAAGCTTTTATTAGATAAATACTAGAGTTAGTAATTCCCACAAGTTAAGCTAAAAGGCTAAATTTAATCGGATGAAAGTACAGCATTTAATAAATCCGTTACGAGCTTGGTAAACTTATATTTATTCGGATAAATCATTAGTGTTGCTGAATGATGTCAACTGCAATTCAAGTGCGTTGAGGTAACTTGAATCACTTAAAACTTGGGCTGGTAACTTGTTAGCCCTGATAGCAGCCTGAACCACATCTTTCGCAGTCAGGCTTCCTATTTGGTATGCAGATATCAAAGCGCCTCCACTGGGAATACCCTGCTCTTTTAAATAACCTTGATAAGCTATAAAGGCAGTATTGAAGGGTTGCAGATAGCTGTCCTCTATAGAATTTTTGCGTAAAGCATTAGAGTTAACATCTGTATTTATTTGTCCGCCACTATTGTTATTATTAGCTGTTTGAGCGCCAGCGATTCCAGGTATAAAAGCAATAGAAGCAATGATAAGTGAAGAATTGAATAAGGTTGTGAGTTTCATAATTTTATCCTCATTAGAACTAGATTAATTAGCAAAAACTTGTAAATAATTTAAGTGAAGCATCAAAAATGTCAAGGCAATTTAGATTATTTAAAATTACCAAAACCCATCATGTAATAGGCGATAAAAGCAGTATCAAAGGATTTTAGGGAATTGACATTCCTTGAATGTCTAGGGAAAGTGTCAGAGTTTGCAGTTATGTTTATTGATTGGCTATGATGATTCTTGCCTGGATGAGGGTTAGTGATTTTAGGCATAGAATTAAACCAAGCAACAATATGTGCAGAATTTATCAAGTTTGTGAGTTTCATAGAGTTATCCTCAATTAGAACAAAATGCAATCAGTATTCTCTAGAGAACTAACAAATAAAAAAATATTCAATTCACTCTTGTGGGGTGGGCGTCTCGCCATTGGTGTCAACTTAACGCGAAACCGCACGTCCGCCAGCACATCCGCCAGGGATTGTAAATCCTTGTCTCATAGCTAAAGTCCTCTGAAGAGGACTTCATAGCGCAAAAATCTTCAGTCTAGTTCAGTAGACTTGAGCAATTAGTCAGGGATTGTAAATCCCTGGTGGGTGAACAACACCCAATCAGCACGCTATTTTTGGCTTAAGTTGACACCAGTGGCTTTTCGGCCCACCCCACAATATTGGATAATTTATTTCTTGGAGTTCTCTAGTAATAGAATCTGCTGTTATATTAATCTCAACCTCTTATAGTGAGTTCACCTGATGGGTTGATTTGTTAATTACCCAAACGGGTTAATCAAATTCATCCCAATTTTAGCAGTTGGGAATTCGGAGAAGGTTTAGTAAGAATTTAATAGAGGCAAATATATGCTAGATAAAATCCTTCGCTGGTAAACATTTCTAGAAGGTGTGTTAGCGTAGCTCGCCGTAGGCATAGCTCACTCAAATATCTAGATATTTTTTTGCTTGAGCCTATAAACCGAAATCCAACTTTTTTTGGCTAATTAACTTTGCATATCAATATCCTAGAAAATCTTGACGATAGAAGCAAATGCTTTTAGTTTTCAAATTCATAAATAAAAGTGATTGTAATTAATACTGGAAGAAAATCCCGACAACATATTGCCTCTTCGTGACTCGATGAACTCTTTTGGTAGCGTTACAGGTTCCATAAATTCGCTACAAACAAGCTGATGGTGTCAAAATGTTATGTGTATAGTTTATTTACAAAGTCATTTATGCCGAAAGCAATTTGGAATGGAACTGTTTTAGCTGAGAGTGATAATACTGTCGTTGTGGAAGGCAACCATTATTTTCCTGTTGACACCATTAACAAGCAGTACTTCGCAGAAAGCAACACCCACACCACTTGTCCTTGGAAAGGTGTTGCCAGTTATTACAGTATTGAAGTTGATGGGCAAATCAATAAAGATGCTGCTTGGTACTATCCCAGCGCTAAGGAGAAAGCTAAGAATATTGAAGGCTATGTCGCCTTCTGGAAGGGTGTAAAAGTTGAGGCTTAATAAGGATTCCTGGAAATATTTTAGTTTCAGGTAATTGATATTATGTCCAACTAATTGCCTATAAAATAGTCAGCCCGCTTGTGCGGGCTGACTATTTTAACTATTTGGGAATTTTTTTAATACGTAATTATACCTTCGTCTTGCAAAATGCTGCTTGCTTTCTCTTGGCCAGCCAAGCCAGACTACAAGCAAGTATAGTACCAGCGATCGCACTTGGTTCGGGTACTCTTGTCGTCACTATAAGAGTAACAGGTGTAATAGTTATGTTGCCTCCTGACACTGAAATATTGCCACCACTGCTAATTTGCCCAGAATTACCGACGATAGTGCCGCCTTCTATACTAGAATTATCGCGAATGCTGATATTATTACCACCAACGCTGATTTGTCCAGCATTACCGTCGCTGATGGTGCTATTGGTAAACGTTACGCTACTAGAATTGTAAGCATTGATTTTACCAGCGATCGCAAGCCCAGAAAGTGTAACATCGGCGGCGTTAATGGCAAACACGGGGAATTGATTATTGCCACTGATGGTTAGTAAGTTAGCACCTGGGCCATTAATAGTAAAATTGTTAGCGATCGCAAGTGTCCCACTAGTCAGGGTAATTGTACTAGGATTACTGTCCAATAAGAACTCTACCACGTCATTGCTAGTTGCAATGTTGATCGTATCTCGCAATGAGCCAACGCCACTGTCATTGAGATTGTTAACCGTCAAGGTAGCAGCTCGTGCTGATTCCACTTGCATTATTACCCAGCCCAAAGCAACGGCTGTGGAAATAGCTTGAGCGACAGCCTTTTTTCTATTATTTTTTATCACCTAAAACTCCTGGTATTAATTTGTCAAAGAATAAAAAAGTTACTTGTACAATTACATAGATACATCATAATGTTTAAATTTAATTTGCAAAGCAGGTTTTAATAATTAACAGATTTAAAATGTAATTAAATAATTTTCAAAAGGCTGTGAAATATTGCCCGTATCGCTAGAAATGCTTCAATATGCAGCGAATAGCGATCGCCTATTCATAGCTTTGACTTGAATCAAAGGTGGTTCACTCGGCATCAATACCTTTCCACACTTGAGATACAGGTATAGTATTTCCGATCATCGCATCGTACCAACCTTTTGTAAATCTGAGTTGTGCTGGTAATAGTATAGGATTTGTATATATAAGTTTTACTTAAGCTGTGGTTACGATCGCATAAGCGTTTGCCACAAATAGATAAGCTTTGGTAACAAAACAGGTTGTGTTGGTAACGAAACAGGTTGCGTTAGTAACAAAACAGGTTGTGTTGGTAGCAAAACAGGTTGTGTTAGTAACAAAAAAGGTTGTGTTAGTAACAAAACAGGTTGTGTTGGTAACGAACAAGCAGTGCTGACGACAACAACTTTATTGCTAATGTCCACTTCTGTATTAGTAACAAATGGACAAGCTGTTGTTATCAACGGATAAATATAATCAATTACGCCGCAACCATTCTAAAATTTCATCAATCAGCCGACTGGGTGGAAAGAATTTGAGGGTGTTGTAATTTGGTATGGGGTTGCTCATAAAACAAATCGCTCCCTCAAACTTGCTGATGTCATTGAGAAAACGATCGCTGTATGTCACGCTAGCATTAAATTATTTCAATTTACACAAATAGTATTACGCAAAAGCTGGGCAATTATTACTGATATAACTCAGTTTTTTAACCCACGGAGGTGGGTTTTGTTTGTATAGCCGTGATTTTTAATCGCCAAGGCACTAAAAACGGTGCGTTAGCCTTTGGCGTAACGCACCCTACAAAAATATCTGAAACCTAGTTGTGAATTATTAATTAGAAGCTACCTTTTCTGCTACAGGATGAATTATTTCCTCCAGCGTTTGCAATAACTCTTGCTCATTATAAGGTTTAGAAAAGTAAGCTCGCGCACCCAATTGCATAGCCAATTGCCGATGTTTATTGCTGCTACGAGAAGTCAGCATCGCAACTGGAATGTTTTTGGTATCAACGTCTGAATTTACCTTACCTAAAAAGCCATAACCATCAAGGCGAGGCATTTCAATATCACAAATTACTGCCTCAACTCTCAATCCACTATGGAGTTTTTCTAAGGCATCTTGACCATCTTTAGCTTGCTCTACTTGATACCCTCCTTTTTCAAGGGTTAGAGCTAAGAAACGGCGAACATTAATCGAATCATCTACGATTAAAATTGTGCCTTTCTGTTTAATAGATGCTGCTGATATTTTATCTTCGTCAAATATCAGGAACGGTGTTTTTAACCTTGCTGATGGTAATTGAGTTCCTCTCGGTGTCTTTTTATTTGTAGCAATCCAATACAGCAACTCATTGACATTAACTAGTGGCACTACTCGGCCATCACCGAGAATTGTGCAGTTACTAAAACCTTCCGGTAAAGGGATATTTCCCTCGACTTGGCGAATAGCAACTTCTTGTTCACCCCAGCAACGATCTATTTGAATTGCTACTGGCTGATTATTACCTTTGACTACTAACACACTGTTAGTACTAATGGCTGCCGGAATTTCCAATTCTGCGCTATTGTAACGTAGACAATTAAACTCTAAATAACGAGTTAAGCGAATCAGTGGCAGCATAGTTCCTTGCCAATTTAAAACTTCGCTACCAGCCATTTGGAAAACTCGCTCGTCTTGGAGTAAAGATATTTCTGAAATGACATCTGTGGGAAATGCTAATAGAATCTTGTTGATTTCTACCAGCAGAACTCGCGCAACGGAAAGTGTAAACGGTAATGAGAGGGTGAAAGTAGTACCAACTCCTGGTTCGGTATCAACTTTGACATCTCCTCGAATTAGTTTCAGGTTGTTGCGAACCACATCCATACCGACACCGCGACCAGATAATGCTGTCACTTGCTCGGAGGTGGTAAAACCTGGCTCAAAAATTAGTGATAACAGTTCTTCATCACTAGCATTAGCGAGTAGAGAAGTATCCAGTCCCATAGCTAGGGCGCGGGTGCGAATTTTCTCCAGAGAAATGCCCCAACCATCATCACGGATAGTAATGAGAGTGCGATTACCGCGGTGAGTGGCTGTAATTTCAATCAATCCTTGTTCTGGTTTACCCAAAAGGCGACGCGTGGCAGAGTCTTCGATACCATGATCGAAAGCATTCCTTAACAGATGCATTAAAGGTTCGTTTAAAGCTTCTAAAATGCTGCGTTCAATTAAAGTATTACCACCTTCAATTTTTAACTGGACATTTTTCCCATATTCTACATTTAAATCGCGCAAAGCTCTAGGAAAACGTTCGACTAAATCAGACAAAGGTCGCATTCTGATGTGATTTAGTTTGGTTTGTAACTGTTTTGATGTTTTGTTGAGTTTACGAGCAATATGGTCTGTATCATCTACACTGAGTTGCACATCTGTTGTGACTTCCTGCACCTGAACAATGGTTTCCATAACTTCCTGCGATCGCAGGTTGAAATCGTTATAGCGATCCATCTCTAAAGCATCAAATTCACTGTCTGTACCTTGTGTTTGCTGGCTATTTTCATCTCGCCCCCTCACCCCAGCAGCTTGAGTGGAAATTTTGTCGGAGACTATACGTAATTCCTGGTTTTCTCGGTCGAGAACTTGGACTCGCTGGTTCAGGTTACGAACGAGTTTGCGTAATCTTTCTAGTTGTGAGTTTAACCCATTTCGCTGAACAATCAATTCGCCAAATAAATCATTAATTTGCTCTAGTTGTTTGCTAGGAACTCGGACGCTATTTTCATGACTGTCTCGTTCTTTAGTTGGCTCTCCTTTGCTTTCTCCAAATCTGGCATCTGAAGGATTATCTTCTCTAGCAAATATTGTATTGTGTTCAGTGACATTGACAGAATTTACGTCATCGGCAAATTCTGCATCCACAAATGTAAAATTGGCTGCGATCGCTTCATCTTTAACCCAAGTTTCTGGAGTTATCTCTGCTTGCCAAACAGCTGTTGACGCTACTTCTGTGTCGAGGACATCTGTGGGAAGAAGTTGTGGTATTATTTCTGCTGGTAATAGGGCTGGGAATTGCGTAGAACCACCCAAATGGATTTCTGTAGGTAAGTTATCTAGTTGATTCGTCAGCACCAAAGCTTGCGATCGCCGCCATGCTTGCAATGCTAACTGAGCAATTTCAGAAACGCGTTCCCCGTCGCTATTTACAGTTTCTAAATGCTGTGTTACTGACTCACAAAGCTTGCTAAAAGCTGCCAATTGGAGCATTTCACCCAAGCCGCCCAATTCAGCTGCCATGATGACAATTTCTTCATGCAATCCGGCTTGTTCGCTATTTGCCAATACAGATTCTAGACGCTGCAAACACTCTTCTACTTCTGTGGCAAATAGCAAGGGAATAACGTCTTGCCCATCTTCTGGGGATAGCATGGTTGATGCATCCTCTGGGGTGGGGTCGCCCAAGCGATCGTGCAACTCATCGAAGATGGGATAACAAAAAGTTGCTAACCACTGATCTTCGACAACATTCCCTTGTGCAAGTAAGTCTACAATCTGACGCAGCCAGTCAACTCCAGATAGCAATAAACTTTGCAACTGAGTATCAATTTCTAAAGAATTTTTTTTAGTTTTTAAAACTTTAAAGGAATCTTCCAGACGGTGAGATAAATCACTTAGCGATCTAAATCCCATCATCCCCGCGCCACCTTTAATAGAATGAGTAGCTCGGAGTGCAGCATTGATTTTATCCAAATCGATGCGATTACTAGTATCGATTTCCAATAATACCCCTTCTAAGGTATTTAAGTAATCTGTTGCTTCTTCTAGAAACTGCATCTGGATTTCTAATTCTTTGTCTTGTAGCATAGTTTTTGTCCTTAGTCATTGGTCATTGGTCATTGGTCATTAGTCATTAGTCATTGGTCATTGGTCATTGGTCATTATTAAAAAGACAAAGGACAAATGACAACAAACAAATAACAAAAGTCATTTGTCATTGGTCATTGGTCATTATTAAAAGGACAAAGGACAAATGACAACAAACAAATAACAAAAGTCATTCGTCATTCATCACTAGCAAATAGCAAAGGACAAAAGACAAATGACAAATGACAAACTTAACTAACTTTGAAAGCCTCGACAGTCTCTTGCAACTGCTGGGAAATATCCACAGTTTGTTGCAGAGATTCAGAAACTTGGCGAGAAGAATCGCTGGTGCGTTGTGATATGGCAGCGATATCTTTCATCAATTGGCTAACACTTTGGGATGTTTCAACCTGAGATGCGGTTGCAGTGGAAATCGACTGCACTAAGGAGTCAATTTGAGACGATACATCCAAAATTTCACTCAGACTTTGTTTAGCCTCCTCCACAATTCGAGTCCCTTCTACCACTTGGGTAGTGCCTATTTCCATTGCTTGGACTACTTCACTGGTTTCTCGTTGGATATTTTCAACAATTTGTTCAATTTCTTGGGTGGCTGCGGCACTCCTGACTGCTAGTTCGCCGACTTCTTCAGCCACTACAGCAAAACCTTGACCTTCTTCACCTGCACGCGCTGCTTCAATCCCGGCGTTGATGGCTAGTAAGTTGGTTTGAATCGCAATTTGGTTAATCAAGGACACCACGCGAGAAATTTGTTGCGAAGACTCTCCCAAGCGTTTCACTTTCTTGGCAGTTTCACCCACAGTTTCCCGCAAAGAAAGGATGTTGTGTACTGTTAAATCCATCGCGTGTCCGCTCTTGGTGGCGGTGTGAGCAGCATGGTTAGCAATGAAAGCAGCTTTTTCGGCACTTTCGGCTACAGCTTTCATGGATTGGGTCATTTGGTCAACAGCATCAAGGGTATGGTTGATTTCGGCAGCTTGGGTAAGCGCTTCCTCTGCTAGGTGGCGGATAGCTCCTTCGTTAGAGCCAATGGCACTATTTACATGGATGGCAGCTTGTTTAACTTGGGTAACAATATCCCGGAGGCTTTCGACAATGGAGTTGAAGAAGTCGGCAACAGTGCCGATTTCCCCTGCGGTTACGTCTGCACGTACTGTCAAGTCGCCTCTGGCTGCTCCTTCTACGTCGTTGAGTAGTTGTAAAAGTTGTTGTTGCAGTGTTTCGTCTGACCCGGTTACGGTAACATTTCTAACTTTTTCTATTTCTTCTAGTAACTTGGTTTGTTCTAAGGCATAGCCGACTTGAGTTGCTATCTGTTGAAACAAGTCAATTTCCGACTGTTGCCAGACACGAGGAGTTTCGCAATGATGAGCAATTAATAAGCCTAAAAGTTTTTCTTGGGCAAGAATCGGTACGATTAAATTACCTTGGACAGCAAATTTTTCGAGCAGTTGGATGTAAGCGTCGGCATTTTTCAGGCTTTGATCTTGATGAATATTGGCAACTGCTTGCACCTCTCCATCGTGATAAGTTTCTAGATAATGTTCTCGAAAATAAGGGTCGTCGATTTTCACTCCCAGCATTTTCGGCCAATCACCAGTTACCGATTCCGCAACGACAACACCATCCCGATTATCTGGATTCAGACTATAAATGATTACCCGGTCTGTTTTTAGCGATCGCTGAACTTCTTTAACCGCTGCGTGATAAATATCTTCAGTTTTAAGAATTTTCCGAATTCTTAGAGTAATATCTGCTAATAATTTTACCCCTTCAACGTCTAGTTCCTGTTGCTGCTCCTTAACTAAGACTTGTAATTGTTCGGCCATAAGGTTGATATTTGCACTCAATACCCCTAATTCGTCTTCTCTTTCAATTTCCAGACGGGTATTGAATTTACCTTGACCTAGCTTTGCTAATGCCGCAGTGGCATTAAGAATGGGTTGTGTAGTCAGTTTAGCTAACCGAGATGCGATCGCAGCTACAATCAATGCTGTCACTGCTGTACCGATGGCTATAATCCACAACAATTGTCTTTGCGGCTCAAATACAGTTGCGGTGTCTGTAGCTAAAAGTACCTGCCAGTTTAAATCAGGTAAGCCATCTATACTACTAGCTGGTACGTAGCTAACTAGTTCTTGTTTTTTCTGAGTTTTGGGAACTTCTATAAAACTATCTACCTTTTTGGCTGCTAGGAGTTTAGGTAAATTAGAATACTCTCCCTTGGCCTCTTTCCCCAATAATTCCTTTTGGGGACTCAAGAAAACTGTTCCCGAAGCATCAAGCAAATGGTATTGTTGTCCATTAGCTACGTAGTTTTTGATTACTTCCTCTAAAGATTTTACGGGCATACGTGCTTGTACCACGCCAATGGTTTGTCCCGTCCTTGTCTCTTTCACGGGTGCAGCTAGATAAATACTCACTACACCAGTGTTTTTTGCTGCTTCCGGTTTGCTGATGACAGGAGTATCTTTTTGTAAAGCGTCTTGAAAATAGGTGCGGTCTTTTTGATTTTCCAGCGGTTCGCCTGTGGATTGCACAATCAAGTTACCTTGGCGATCGAAAACAGCAATGCTGTCATAAGCTTTGTAGGCTTCGACAACACTATCTAGGACTGCTTGTTTTTGCTGAGTAGTGATACTGACACTAGCTTGAGGACTTGTCAAAAATAGCAAGTTTGATATTACTTGGATATCTCCGTAGCGTCCCAGCATGAAGCGGTTAATTTTATCACTTAAACCAGTGGCTTCAGCTTGTTGAGATTGGGTAATTTGCTTAGTAATGGACTTGTTGGCAAAACCAAAAGCGATCGCACCGATGCCCAAAACTGGTATAGTACCGATTGCGATCGCTAAAATAGTCGCTTTCTTAACCAATCCTAACCTTGTAAAATAAGCAATTCCCTGATTCAAAGAAGAATTGTTAGCACTTTCAGTAGTCAGTTTAGTGGGTAACTTTACTACAGTTCCAATGGTTTTTTGGGATGAAATCAGTGATGCTCGATTTTGAGCGCTATTACCTTGATTTGTGTTGGTTTTATTAAACATAAAATTAATTCTCCTAAGTATGTGAATAAGACACTAAAAATCTTTTTTTTAGTAGTAAACCCTAATCACTGCGGAGAATAGAAGACTGTACAATCGCCTGTGCATCTAATACCAGTAATATTTCTTCCTGCTGCACAACGCACCCACATAAATAAGGAACCAAACTGGATGTCACTTGTCCTATAGGAGAATGAATATCATCAACTAGAAACTTGGTTGTACCTTTTATTTCTTGTACAACTAAGCCCAACACTAATGATTCTACTTGGATAACGATTACATTGTACTGCCGCAGTCGATAATCTAAGGATTCTAAATTGAGCATTTTCGGCAAATCAACTACCCAAATTATCCGACTCCGCCAATTCATTAATCCTAATATGCAGGGGGGCATATTAGGCATCGAAGTGATAGATTCAACTGGCACAAGAATAGCTTCTTGTGTATGCTTCATTGATAAAACAGCAGTAGTTTGTTGATTTAGCTGAAACTTCAGATAACCATCTGCTAAGTTATTTTGGGTTGCTTTGGAAGCAAGAGTAATGTTTGTACTAGTCATTGATTTAAATTACCACTGATTTAATAGTACGTAGGAGATGTTCGCGGGTGTAAGGCTTAGTTATATAGGCATCTGCACCTTGCCTCATCGCCCACAAACGGTCAATTTCTTGATTTTTAGAACTACAAACCACAATCGGCACTTTTGCAGTAATTGGATTTCTTCTCAGAGAACGACACAATTCAAATCCACTCATTTCTGGCATAACTACATCAGTAACGATCGCATCTGGTTTTTCTAACACAGCTTTTTCTAAACCCTCTTTTGCACCACTTGCTTTAATTACGTTGTAACCACTTTCTTTGAGATAATGGCTCATTAATTCCAATTCGCTGGGAGAATCTTCTACAATTAAAATTGTGCCAAGCAAAGTCAGGCTCACTATTAAATCTCCTAAAAAAATAAATTAAACATATTTTGTTATTTTTATTTGACTTATTTCAATCAATCAAGATGCTTAAAAACCATTTTTAGCAATTCTGATTGTGTAAAAGGCTTAGTCAGATATCCTGATGATCTGACCATTTTAGCCTTTGCTCTGTCGATAAAGCCCGTTCTACCAGTCACCATAATGATTGGTGTATTTTTAAAAGCTGAATGTTTACGTAATAATGAACATAGCTCATAACCATCTAAGCTAGGCATTTCAACATCTAGCAAAATTAGATCGGGCTTACTCCGCAGAATTTGCATTAAAGCTTTTACTGGATCGTTGATCATCACAACTGAAAATGTGTTTTCATCCAAAAAGTGTTTGATAGAATTCAAAACCGTTTGGCTATCATCAATGCAAGCAATTGTATACAGTTTTTTACCAACAGATGGCTGAGTAATTTTATTATTCTCAGGGATATCAAAATTAATTGGTATCGACAAGTTTTGTCCAAGTTTTATTTGCAGTTGTGGCTGAACTTGAGACGATTGTGTTGCAGACAAAACTTGAGAACCGCCACCAGATGGAATTGATGACTGGATATTTTGCCGATTTCGTAACTGCTTTTGACAGTGTTCAACAAGTAAGCGCAAATCCAGGCGACAGAACTTTGGTAGTTCATTCAAAGAGCTTTCTGGACTGAATTCATAGCTACCTTCTTTTAAACACAGAAATGATTCCAGCACTTCTTTTGCCAATTCGTCTATCAGGCTTCCTGCTTGTACAGTGGTAATATAGTCCTGATTTACTAACCAACAAATAGCTTGGTAATCCGCATTTGGTATTGATTGATGTTCATTCTTCGTCTCAAACATCAGCCGCATTTGCACGCGAGTGGCGCTGTTGAGAGCAGGAATTTGCTGGCTTAAGCGTCGCAAGTGACTGTCAAGCCGTTCAAACAGTTTATCTGAATAGGAGGCATAAGTAAGTTTACCGTCCTCTAGATAAATTGACCAAGAAACTATTCCAGTAAATATGCTTAAGCACCCTGTAGCACGCCGACTGGTTAATTGTGCCAACAGAGATAGCGGATGTAGTTTCTGGAACAACCTGTAGCTACCTATAGGAGTTGTGCTCATTTTGCTTTTACTTCAGCTAAATTCGATATGTGTAAGCTAAATTCGTATAGAGTTCTTCCACAATTTAAATCAAGTAAAAAGCATCAAACTTTTGTATTTTAAAGTACATCAGTTTACATCTAGGTTTGTGGTGAAACTCAACGACAGTAGCGTTATTTTCAGATGAGCAAATCTTAGTAAATTCGTAAATTCTTATTAATTTATTTACTGTTACTGAGATTTATGACCATCTTTCGAGAAATAAGACATAAAAATGTCAAGAGTAGATGAAGCCACTTTCCATTGAGTAACCCCATTCTGACCACAGGAATAATACTGATTTTGTAAAGGTTAATATATTTGAACTACTGTATTTACACTTAAATACAATCTAGTTTTTAAGCAAATAAGAACTATATGAAGCCACTTTTAATTAAATACCCACGTTATGACTACGGGGATAATACTGATTTTTTGGATAAAAATAAAACCAGAACTCAGAATTCAAAAGTTAGAATATTTTAAGTAAGATTTTATACTTTAATGAGTTGTTGTTCAAAAAAATTGTGCGATCGCTAATTTATTCTTACTGTTGATATTGTGCGATCGCTATCCCTACGGCTGTAAACTAGGCCACATCTCTACATTAGGCATTAAGAGAGCATTTATTTTTATTTGCGCTTGAATTTAAAAGTCATCGCTCCTTTTCCCCCAGCCTTCCCACCACCAATCCCAAATAAACTGATTTGTCCTTCGCCATTAACTTCTACTGAGAGTTCAACCTCATCAAGCTGAAGCTTAGAATCTGGTTGATCAGCTTCATCAAGCATTTCCCGCATTGCTTGCAGAAATCCCTTCATCTCTTGCTTGAGTTTCGTTACCTCTACTTTGTGTCTAGTAATTACTATTTCGTCTCTTTTTCGGCTGACAACTATTTCTTCTGTAGTTTCAACTCCCAGTATTCCTCCTGTATCTCTACTGCTTCTTGCTCCACTATTTATCAATGTTTCACTAGTTGTACTTGATGTTTGGGCTGTTTCTTCAGTAAGAATCCAGATGGCTTTGGGGGTGGAATTTTCTGCTGACATAAATTTAATTATTGAAATTATTCTTGATTTAAGTACAGATAATCGTAGATGCACAACATATTCATTAGTAGACCTCTTGCAAAAGTCCCTAACACCCCACCCTCAACCCCTCCCCGCAAGCGGGGCTACGGTGTACACACAAGTCTGAAATAGCTGATTAACCAGGGTTTTACCCCACCCTAACCCTCCCCTTGGAAAGGGGAGGGAACTAGATTTTCCGGTTTCCCCCCTTTCCAAGGGGGGATTAAGGGGGGTAATTCGACTTGTGTCTACACTGTAGGCAAGCGAGGAGGGGAGACAAAGCGTAGCTTTGGCGGGGTGGGGTTCTTTCTTATTTTTGATTTATGCAAGAGGTCTAATAATTTGAGGTTTAGTTATGTCAGGCAATTTTTTTAGTTTCAGACTATAAACTGCATGAGCAGTGTATTACTATTATTCAGTAGCAACACGTAAACTTGCAATAAGGAAGAATAAATTAGTCAATACGAACGCAGAAATGGCTAAAAATTGGGCGATCGCGATCGGCATTAACCAGTACAACAATCTTCAGCACCTAAACTACGCCAAACTAGATGCCGAAGCTATGCGCGATTGGTTTCAAAAGGAAGTGCGGTTTGACAAAGTATTTTTGTTTACAGAAGATTCTCCCCCAATTAAGACTTCTCCACCCATTCCCACTCAGGCTACTTACGGTAATTTGCGGCGGTTTTTAAGGGCAAACTTTGAAAAACCACTATTAGCACCAGGGGATAATCTCTGGTTTTTCTTTGCTGGTCATGGTTGTCGTGAAGCTGACCGTGATTATCTCATGCTCATAGATAGCGATCCAGGGGATGTAGAACATACGGCAATCCCTGTTGATTATGTTACCCAAAGATTGCGCCGTAGTGGAGCAGATAATGTAGTGTTGTTTTTAGATGCTTGCCGCGATGAAGGAAGCAGGGGAGGAGAGGGTATTGGTAAAGAACATCAGGGAGTAGTCACTTTTTACTCTTGCAGTCCCAGTCAAAAGTCTTATGAAATTGACCAGTTGCAACACGGCTCATTTACTCAGGCGTTGTTAGATGGGTTGAGGATAGCAGGTGCAGGAAACTGCGCCACAGTAGAAAGATTGGACAGATATTTACAATCGACAGTACCTACAATCAATCAAACCTACCAGAAAAATCCACAACATCCTTATGCTAAAGCCGAACCAGCTACCAAATTACACTTAATTTTGTTGCCCGACTATGCCACCCTAGCTGATATTACCCAGATAAAAGTCGATGCTTATGAAGCTGAAGTTAAAGGAGATTGGGAATTAGCTAGACAGTTATGGATTCGCGTGAATGTGGCTGCTAGGGGTTCTGATATGCAAGCAATTGAAGCATTTTCTAGAATTTTTCTGCGACAAGGAGAGTCTTCTGCACCTCCAAAAAGTCCTGAACCTTTGCCAAACGGTGGGAGATCAGGAGTTTCTGAACCAGCACCTACAGCACATCAAAGTGAACTACAGATTTTTCAGTTTGAGATTGTGAAGGTAAATGCAAGTGGTCAAGAGGTGAAACGAGACACAAGCAAAGCCCAATATTTCACCGAAGACTTAGGAAATGGTGTCAGCTTAGAAATGGTGCATATCCCCGATGGTACATTCCTGATGGGTACAGAAGATGAAGAGATAGAA
The DNA here is from genome assembly GCF_054786515.1 of Nostoc sp. UIC 10890. Classification (NCBI taxonomy): domain Bacteria; kingdom Bacillati; phylum Cyanobacteriota; class Cyanophyceae; order Nostocales; family Nostocaceae; genus Nostoc; species Nostoc sp. UIC 10890. Next base: position 5,224,586 of record NZ_JBSGKF010000001.1, on the reverse strand, counting down.
AGGCTTGTGCAAAAACTCAGTTGGGATAGGTTTAGAAGAGAAAAACCTCAGCACGAAGTAATGGTTCGATCATTTTTCATGGGTAAATATCCAGTTACCCAAGCGCAATGGAGGAGAGTAGCAGCACTACCCAAACTTAACCGTGACCTGAAAGCAGACCCATCTTATTTTAAAGGAGATAAACGACCAGTAGAGAAAGTATCTTGGGACGATGCAGTTGAATTTTGCGATCGCCTCTCCAAATATACAAATAAGCAATATCGTCTACCGAGTGAAGCGGAATGGGAATATGCCTGTCGTGCAAGCACAAATACACCCTTTCACTTTGGCGAGACGCTTACAACTGAGTTAGCTAACTACGATGGAAATTATACTTACGCTTCTGAGCCAAAAGGAAAAAAGCGTGGAGAAACAACAGAAGTAGGCAGTTTTCCACCCAACGGCTTTGGATTATACGACATGCATGGGAATGTTTGGGAGTGGTGTCAAGATAATCGGCATGACAGCTATGAAAGAGCGCCTAGAGATGGAAGTGCATGGATAGATAATGATAATCAATATAAAATGCTGCGGGGCGGTTCCTGGATCTTCAATCCTGGGTACTGCCGTTCCGCGTATCGCAACGGCAGCTTCACGCGCGTCGTCCACGGCAACAATATTGGTTTTCGTATTGTGTGCGCTGCCGGGAGGACTCTTTAGCCCTTTACACTTTAGCTCTTTTGCCCTTTGCTCTTATTCTCTTTACCCTTTTTGAGTGTAGCGGAGCGGAACGATCTAATTTTTTTGAGAATCAAAGGTTGAATTAGACAGAAAATTAATCTTACAGCTATTTACATGAAAACTGCTGTAAAAAACACAGACAATAATTTTCTTATGCCACGCGATGTGCGACTTATTATTGAAACCCCTCTCCAAACCTCTCCCCGAAACGGAGAGAGGCTTTGATTCTTGCTCCCCTTCCCTTGTAGGGAAGGGGTTGGGGGTTAGGTCTGAGAGAAAGTCGCACACGGCGTTATGTCAGCAAGATATAGCTCTTCTGACTTCCCTGCTTGCAGTTGAGGATAAATTAATTCAAAAACTGCATGAGTCTGTTGGCTCATGCAGTTTTCAGAAATTAAAAATGCGGATGAAAGGACTTGAACCTTCACTCCTTTCGGAACTAGAACCTAAATCTAGCGCGTCTGCCAATTTCGCCACATCCGCATCAGTTTACTAACTTATCATAAGAAAATAATTATAGCAATAGGGAATCGGGGACAAGGGAGAAATTAATTTCCTATGCCCCATGCCCAATGGCCCATGCCCAATTACATAACTGCAACACGAGGCAGACGATGCTTGAAACCACACAGAATTTCCCAAGAAATAGTGTTTAATTGTTCTGCCCAGTCATCCGCTGAAATTTGTTCTTTTCCCTGTTCCCCTAGCAAGGTGACTACTTCTCCTTCTTGGATATTGGGTATGGCACTCACATCCAGCATCAACTGATCCATTGTAATTGTGCCAATTTGCGACACCCGCTGACCGCGAATTAACACCTGCATTTTGTTGGAAAGACTGCGAGGAACACCGTCAGCATAGCCAATTCCCACGACGGCAAGGCGAAGTTCACGCGGGGCAATAAATTTATGACCGTAGCTGACAGATGTTCCTGCGGCAATTGTTTTAACTTGGGTAACTCTTGCCTTAAGTTGCAAAACGGGCTTGAGGTCGATCGCATTTTGCAAATGTGCTGCTGGGTAGAGTCCGTAAACGGCTAAACCTACTCGCACAATATCGTAGTGCAATGCCGGATTTGTGAGTGCAGCCGCTGAGTTTGCCAAGTGCAAGCAAGGTACTTGAATTCCCATTGCTTTGATTTGAGCGATCGCTTCCTCAAATCGTTTATGCTGTTCTTCCATTGCCGTCGGATCAGGATCATCTGCTGTTGCCAAATGGGAATAAATACTGGCAATCGATAGATGTGGTAAGCGCTGGACTAATTGCACAAATTCGCCAGCTTGCTGCCAATTAGTTCCCAACCTAGACATTCCCGTGTCTAATTTGATATGTACGGGGACTGGAGAACCATAATTCATCGATTCCAAGGTATCGGAAAATACTAGAGCTTGTTTAGGGCTACAGAGTGTGGGCTGGAGTTTCCAATGTGCGATCGCATGAATCTGCTCTGGTGTATGAGTTGCTCCTAAAATCAAAATGGGTGCTTGAATCCCACCTTCTCGCAATTGAATAGCTTCTGGAACTGTAGCGACTCCCAGCCAACTAGCTCCCGATTGAATTACAGTTTGGGCGACTGTTACCGCTCCATGTCCATAAGCATCAGCTTTTACTACTGCCATCAACTGGGTATTCGGCGATAAAAACTGCACCAATTGCTGTACGTTGTAAGACAATGCTCCTAAATCAATTTCTACCCAAGCTCGTTGCGAAAACCACGCGTAGGGGTCGCACTGCTGATTAGGAACTACACCGGGGATTTCTTTGCGACTTAACATTTGTACTGACTCCTATCCCACCACGGCTAAACTTCAAGTTATCTATCTATACACGCTCCTAAAAGCGAGATCAGATTAAATAGGAAGTTTACCCTTCATATTGGAATTGATACAAGATATTGGGGCAGTAAAGTAAAAGTTAAGAGTGAGGAGTGAGGAGTTAGAAGTTAGAAGTTAATCTTACGGCTCAAGTTTTTACTCCGTTCTTCTCTACGAGACGCTGCGCGATTACGTCAGTCTAAGTAAGTAATTTAATCAAGTGATAAATTTGACTTTCCAACTCTTAACTCCTCACTTCTAACTCCTAACTCTTAACTCCTCACTCCTCACTCCTAACTCAATTTTCAAATTCTCCCGAAAGTATAATTTATTCTCATCTCCCTAGCAGGGTGTAATTGTGTTAATATTTATGTAAAGCTAATACCCTGAGCGCAGATAAATGGGGAAGGTTTTAGTCTTAAACGCCTCTTACGAACCTCTCAATATAACGAGCTGGCGTCGCGCTGCGGTTCTGTTAATCAAGGGCAAAGCAGAACGCGTGGAACACAACGGTAAATTCCTTTACTCGGATTTCCCGCTGCCTACCGTGATCCGGTTACGTCATTATGTACGTGTTCCTTATAAAGAAATTCCTCTGACTCGCCGAAATATATTGCACCGTGATAGTCATGCCTGTCAATACTGTGGTTACACAGGGGATGAATTGACACTAGATCATGTAATACCGCGATCGCGCGGCGGTGGCGATACCTGGGAAAACATTGTGACAGCTTGTGTCCGTTGCAATGTCAAAAAAGGCAGTCGGACTCCCCACGAAGCTCACATGCCTTTGCGTCATCCTCCCCGCCAACCTTATAGCAGCCTCTATTTCGAGGTCAGCAAACATCTTAAAAGTGGACTGCACACAGAGTGGCAAAAGTATGTTATAGGTCTTTGAGCAAAAAAGCAAAGGAGAAAGAAGAAATACCCTCTTTCTTTGGGACATAGCCAATAACTATTAGTTATGGAGTGTGAGAAAAATTCGCGGCTATATGGCTTGCAACGAAGGCGAGTGCGTCAATCCTCAAGCTTCTACTTAATGTATGGGGTTTCTTCTTTACTTCTCGTCTTCCCTGCCTTCTTTCACTGGACTTCGCTCTAAAATTATCAGAATTATCAGAATTTTCAAAGGGGATACGAAACAGGCGTTGTTCATCAAAAATAATTGTTAATTGCTCAATAGTCACAATAATGAGAATATTAAGCATAAGAATATTTCAAATATCAAGGACTAATCCTAAAGTATAAGATAGAAAATATACCCTAAGTCAGATAAAAATCCCGCTGATTCAATTTACAGAAGAGAGAAAAAGCTCCTAAAACAGATTTATGCTGCCACATACAGCCCGATCTACTAAACTTCCTTGGTGTACGCCCTTGAGTGGAATTTAGTTGAAGTTAAGCGCTGTTACTGACAAAAAATATACTTAGATGTATAGTGCAATGTCTTAATATTTTTGCGAAGATCAAAATAATGTGGCTAAATTCAGTGAACTGCTGCTCGTAGTATCTCTGAATTAAAGGAGCCTCACACTTTAAAAAAGTTCCCTATGTACTTGAATTCGCCCGTTACTCAGTTTGAGAGTTTGTCATTGACCACAGAGCCAAACCAAGAGGAACCTGAAATCGAGAAAGCGCCAGTGGAAGTTGCATTTAAAAGTCCATCATTACCGCCATCGGTAGGTGATGGGGCTATATATCTCAGTCACCGCGGTAATTCCCTGGCACAACAAAAGTCAGAAGAACTACAAAGAACCCTTCTGGCGCACAGACACGATCGCCAGCTCGTAATTCTGCAAGATTTTCCTGACCCTGATGCCCTTTCCTGTGCCTGGGCTTACCAGTTAATTGCCCAGCAATATGATATCAAATGTGAAATCATTTATGCTGGTGCATTGAGCCATCAAGAAAATATTGCCTTGGTAAGGTTGACTAATTTACCTATCCAACGCTGGACAACGCAAACCTTGAAAACCAAAGATTTGTCATCTTATCAAGGTTTTGTATTAATTGATAACCAGGGAACCACTTCACAGCTACTATCAGCGGTACAGCAAGCTGGAATTCCCCTAGTAGTACTCATCGACCATCACAGTATCCAAGGTGATCTCCAATCAGAGTTTGAGGATATTCGCCCTTACGTAAGAGCGACTGCAACAATTTTTACGCAGTATCTTCAAACAGGATTACTGGCATTAGATAGCAGCATAAATCAACACGTCAAATGCGCTACAGCCTTAATGCATGGCTTGCGATCGGATACAAATCGGCTCATGCAAGCGCAAGAAGAAGACTTTATGGCAGCGGCGTATTTAAGCCGATTTTATGATGCTCAACTGCTGAATGCCATTTTACAGGCCAACCGTTCCAAGCGGGTAATGGATGTGATCGAGCGATCGCTAAAAAATCGCATCGTCCAAAATAACTTTTCCATTGCTGGTGTCGGTTATTTACGTTACGATGACCGCGATGCCATCCCCCAAGCGGCTGATTTTCTCGTCACCGAAGAAAATGTCCACACCGCCGTAGTTTATGGCATTGTTCACGATGAAGATGATGAACTGGAGATAGTCATCGGCTCCCTGAGAACCAGCAAACTTACCCTTGACCCCGATGAATTCATCAAAGAAGCCTTTGGTCAAGATAGCACAGGGCGCTTTTTCGGCGGTGGAAGAACAAGTGCAGGCGGCTTTGAAATTCCAATGGGCTTCTTATCTGGCAGCAACGAAAATTCCGCTTATGCGAAAATGAAATGGGAAGTATTCGACACTCAAATTAAGCAAAAACTGCTGAGGTTGGTTAATCCTAGAGATAACCCGATTCAGTCGGAGTAGAGGGAACCGAAGGAGACGCGGAGAACTCCTAACTAATGCAGCGATCAAAGTGTTTGGTCAGATAGCATCCCTTCCCGATTTTTGATAAAAGTCGGGAATTTGGATTTTATGACAACAACTGAACGAAATCAAAGTTATACCAATTTGAAAAAAGAATGCGACAAATAGACCATTTGTAGAGACGCGATTCATCGCGTCTTTACCCAAGGATATGTTGCAATCATTAATTGAATTGGTATTAATTTGCGTTTACCTATTTATTTGTGAACAAGGAGCGCCATGAAGTCTATAAAACTCCAAATCTTACAAACTTTGTATGAGCAAGATTTTTGTGAGTGGGTAGAGCAGACAGGAGAGCTTTTACAGTCGCATCAGTGGGACATGCTTGATTTAGAACACTTAATCGAGGAAGTGGTGGACTTGGGTAAGAGTCAACAGCGAGCGTTGCAGAGTGCGTTGCGGTTCGTCTTATCGCATTTGTTGAAGTGGAAGTATCAACCCGAACGTCGCAGTCACAGATGGCAAGTGACTATTACCCGTGAGCGACTGAATATAGATGAATTACTGCAAGAAAGTCCTAGCTTGCGGCGTTTTTTAAATGATGCTGAGTGGATAAATACTATCTATCAAAGAGCGCGGCGAGAGGCAATGGTGGAAACAAGTTTATCAGAAGATAACTTTGCGATCGCTTGTCCGTTTTCTGTTGATGAGATTTTAGACTTAGACTTTTATCCTAACGCTGACCAATAATCGTAAGCTTATTTAGCTTATAACAACCGTTATCCCATACGCTAAATCGAGTAAATATACAGCTTATCTTTAGTGTCAAGATATTTTATAGTTATCACCTTTAATTTTTCAAGGCATAAGAATGACACAGCAAGAATTGTTCAACGAGTTTTTGTCTCTTCCTGCGGAAGCACAGCGTCAAGTAATCGACTTTATTGCTTTTTTGCGACAAAAATATGGAGGAGTTGAACCTGCATCTGACTCACCTGATATTGACTTTATAAATGATAGCTTTATTGGGATGTGGAGCGATCGCCAAGATTTAGCTGATAGCACTGCTTGGGTGCGTGGTGTTCGAGAAAATGAGTGGTCAAAGTCACATGACTAACTCAACCATCGTTGATACTGATATTCTAATTGATACAGGTCGCGGTGTTCTCGAAGCAGTAAAGTGTTTGCAAAATCTGAAAGCAAGTTCTGGCTTGGCAATTAGCATAATCACACAAATGGAATTAATGGTTGGTTGTCGTAACAAAGCAGAGCTAAAAACACTAGAAAATTTCCTCAAGCAGTTTTACATTATTAAGATTGACCAGGCTGTATCTGATACAGCAGTTGATTTATTGCGGTCTTATCGGCTCAGTCATAATTTGGCTATTCCTGATAGTCTCATTGCAGCTACAGCAATAGTGTGCAATTACTCGTTTATCACAAAAAACCAACGGGATTACAGATTTATTCAAGGTTTAAACCTATTGCCATATCCATAACACGTTAGAACACCTAACGCCGCGTTGCACCGAACAGATGGCAGATCAACGAATACGTAATAATGATTAAGATGAGGATAGATTAAGTCACACCAGACTTAACTCCTAACTAAGCACGGGTTATGCCCCGCTACATTAATAAAACTAAAAATATGGAACTATATTTAATTCGTCATGGCATCGCCGAAGACAAAGGATTAGGCATCAAGGATGAGGAACGCAGCCTAACCAAAGAAGGAAGGCAAAAAACTGAGAAAGTTGCCCAGAAACTTGTTAAATTGGGTTTAAGCTTTGATTTAATTCTCACCAGTCCCTTAGTGCGGGCCCGCCAAACGGCTGAAATCCTCATAGCAGAAAAACTAAGCTCCCAGTTAGAGGAATCTAGCCACCTCGCCCCCGATGGTCAAATTTCTAGTTGGCTAAAAGACTGGTTAGAGCCGAGGAATTATTCACAAAATACCCAATTGGCGCTGGTTGGACATGAACCTGGTTTGAGCAATTGGGCAGAAATTCTCTTATGGGGAGAAGTCAAAGAAAGCTTAGTCTTGAAAAAAGCAGGTATGATTGGGATAAAACTACCAGAAACGGGTTCTGCTCTGGGTCGTAGTCAGATGTTTTGGTTGACACCACCCAAGTACCTGCTATAACAGTTTTTCAACATTTTCGATTGTTGTTAGAACGGCTACTGTTATGGCGACAATAAATTTCTGGTAAGTTAGCTTGATCAGATATTTCAAAAAGCAAATGGTGTTGCCATGATGGTGTGCGAATACAAGCCTGGTTTAGAAGGCATTCCCGCCGCTCAATCAAGTATCAGCTATGTTGATGGGCAAAAGGGAATACTAGAATATCGTGGCATCCGGATTGAAGAACTAGCAGAAAAAAGTACATTCCTAGAAACTGCTTATCTCTTAATCTGGGGCGAACTGCCAAGCAAGGAAGAACTGAAAACATTTGAGCATGAAGTTCGTTACCACAGGCGAATAAAGTACCGCATTCGGGACATGATGAAATGCTTTCCAGAAAGCGGTCATCCAATGGATGCCTTACAAGCCTCTGCTGCTGCTTTAGGCTTGTTTTATTCGCTCCGGGATTTACATAATCCTGCCTACATTCGAGATTCAGTGGTACGCCTGATAGCAACGATTCCCACAATGGTGGCGGCGTTCCAACTGATGCGAAAAGGCAATGACCCGGTACGTCCCCGTGATGACTTAGACTATTCGTCCAACTTTCTATACATGCTCAATGAGCAAGAACCCGATCCTTTAATGGCGCGGATTTTTGATATCTGCTTGATCCTTCAAGTCGAGCATACAATGAATGCTTCTACCTTCAGTGCCAGGGTGACAGCTTCCACCTTGACTGATCCTTACGCTGTGGTTGCTAGTGCTGTGGGAACCTTGGGAGGGCCCCTGCATGGCGGAGCGAATGAAGAAGTAATTCAGATGTTGGAAAAAATTGGCTCTGTGGAAAATGTCCGTCCTTACATAGAGCATTGTCTGCAAACTAAATCTAAGATTATGGGCTTTGGACATCGTGTGTATAAAGTGAAAGACCCACGAGCCATAATTTTACAAGGATTAGCAGAGCAACTGTTTGAGAAGTTTGGCTATGACCAGTTCTATGACATTGCTCAAGAAATGGAACGAGTGGTAGGAGAAAAACTCGGTAGTAAAGGGATTTATCCAAATATTGACTTTTATTCCGGTTTGGTGTATAGGAAAATGGGGATTCCCACAGACTTGTTTACACCAATATTTGCGATCGCTCGCGTTGCCGGTTGGCTAGCCCACTGGAAAGAACAACTAGCAGAAAACCGGATTTTCCGTCCTACCCAGGTTTATAATGGTCTGCACGAAGTTACTTATACCCCCATTGACCAACGGTAAATTGGGCATGGGGCATGGGGCATGGGGCATGGGGAATTGAAAAGAGGCAGAGGGGCAGAGGGGATGGGGGGCAGAGGGGAAAGACTTGCTGTAATTGCTCCCCTGCTCCCCTGCTCCCCTGCTCTCCTGCTCTCCTGCTCCCTTGCCTCCTGTCCTCTCAATAGCCAATCTCAATGCCAACCATAAGTAGAAGTTCTCATCTCGCTTCAGAGGGCTAAAACCATCCAAGGATATACTAGGCATGGGAATTAGCGACAAATCTTCAATCAAGCGTCATCTGGGCAAAAATTAAAAATGGGTGAATTTACAGGTATTAATTTAACTAATAGTTGTAACTCACCATGACTCGATGTCTTAAAGAGCGGAAACATGAATTCAGGAATTGACCTCCAAGGAACTTTTATTGAATCCCTCCGGGATTTAGGTATACCAGCAGGAACAGCCAAAGCGATTTGGATGCCACTGCCAATGATACTGATGCTGATTGGGGCAACAGTGGGGGTATTGGTAGCCACTTGGCTAGAACGAAAAATTTCCGCATCTGCACAGCAGCGAATTGGGCCAGAATACCAGGGCCCTTTTGGGTTGCTGGTACCTGTAGCGGATGGTTTGAAGTTGGTATTTAAAGAAGATATAGTACCAGCCAAGTCTGACCCCTGGCTGTTTACCCTCGGCCCAATTATTGTTGTAATTCCGGTGTTTCTGTCGTTCCTGATCGTTCCCTTTGGGCAGAATATCGTTATTAGCAATGTGGGCATGGGCGTCTTCTTGTGGATTGCCTTGTCAAGTATTCAGCCCATTGGTTTGTTGATGGCTGGCTATGCATCTAATAACAAATACTCCCTCTTAGGGGGCTTGCGGGCAGCAGCGCAATCTATTAGTTATGAAATTCCTTTGGCGTTGGCGGTGTTAGCGATCGCTATGATGTCTAACAGCCTCAGCACCGTTGATATTGTCAATCAGCAATCTGGCTACGGCATTCTGGGCTGGAATATTTGGCGACAACCAATCGGTTTCCTGATCTTTTGGATAGCCGCCCTAGCTGAATGCGAACGATTACCCTTTGACTTACCCGAAGCGGAAGAAGAAATCGTCGCAGGATATCAGACTGAATACTCAGGGATGAAATTCGGTCTGTTCTACCTGGGTTCCTACGTTAACTTGATCCTTTCTTCCCTGCTAGTAGCAATTCTCTACCTGGGCGGTTGGGACTTTCCTATTCCCCTCAACCTCATCGCTGGTTGGCTGGGAGTCAGTGAACTAAATCCTGTGTTCCAGATAGTAACTGCTTCTTTGGGGATCACAATGACCGTCTTCAAAGCCTATTTACTAGTGTTTGTCGCCATCCTGTTGCGCTGGACAGTGCCACGGGTACGGATTGACCAACTGTTAGATTTAGGATGGAAGTTTTTGTTACCAGTCGGTTTGGTTAATCTCCTATTAACCGCCGCTCTGAAACTAGCCTTTCCCTTCGCTTTTGGTGGTTAGTCATTAGTCACTAGTTATTAGTCATTTGTACAAATGACTAATGACCAAGGACAAAGGACAAGGGACAAATAACGCTGATAGCTTAAAAAGAGAGAGTGAAACATAAATGCTCAAGTTCCTGAAACAAGTTGGTGATTACGCCAAAGAAACAGTACAAGCTGCGCGTTACATTGGTCAGGGGCTTTCTGTTACCTTCGATCACATGCGGCGGCGTCCGATTACCGTACAGTACCCTTACGAAAAATTGATTCCTGGCGAACGGTTTCGCGGTAGGATTCACTTTGAATTTGATAAGTGCATCGCCTGCGAAGTTTGCGTTCGCGTTTGTCCGATTAACCTACCTGTAGTAGATTGGGCATTCGACAAAGCCAGCAAAAAGAAAAAACTCAACCACTACAGCATTGACTTTGGAGTTTGTATCTTTTGCGGTAATTGTGTGGAATTTTGCCCAACTAACTGTCTATCCATGACAGAAGAGTATGAGCTTGCCACTTACGATCGCCATGAATTGAACTATGACAACGTAGCGCTAGGTCGCCTGCCCTATAAGGTAACAGATGACCCAATGGTTACACCACTGCGCGAACTAGTTTACCTACCCAAGGGCGTCCTCGAACCACATGGACTGCCCGCCGATGCGCCACGTGCAGGTGCGCGTCCAGAAGACCTGGTGGAACAAACGGAAAAATAAATGTCGTTTGTCATTTGTCCATTGTCATTTGTCCTTTGTCCAATTGTTATTTGACCAATGACCAATGACCAATGACCAATGACCAATGACCAATGACCAATGACCAATGACAATTGACTAAGGACAAAAAACAGTGAATCTAGCAGAAGGAGTACAGTTTGTATCACTTGGCATACTGGGCGTGATGATGATTGGGGCGGCCATTGGTGTGGTGCTGTTCTCCAACATCGTCTATTCTGCCTTTATGCTGGGGGGTGTGTTCATCAGCATGGCGGGAATCTACCTGTTACTGAATGGTGATTTTGTTGCCGCCGCACAAATACTAATTTACGTTGGTGCGATTAACGTGCTGATTTTGTTTGCCATTATGTTGGTGAACAAGCGGCAGGATTTTGTAGCATTTCCCAACTCTTGGGTGCGAAAAGTACTTACAGGTTTAGTCAGTGTAGGATTGTTTGGTCTTTTAAGTACGATGGTGTTGGCTACTCCTTGGGCTTACTCAACTGCTCCTGTGGCGGGTGGTGAAAGTTCTATAATTTTGATTGGAGAGCATTTCTTCACTGACTTTTTACTACCTTTTGAACTGGCTTCCATTTTGCTGCTGATAGCGATGGTAGGAGCAATTATTTTGGCACGTCGTGAGTATTTGCCAGACCAACTGACACGATCCGATGTGGGGCAAACTGTTTTGACTTTACAAGAACGCCCCAGAGAACTGGTATCAACAACCAGTGAAACGAAAGAGTAATATTTGCGACCTTATTCGCAGATAAACAGCCAGATTTTTCAGGAGAGATACTTAGATTCATGCAACTCCAGTACTTTTTATTACTAGCAGCAGCTTTATTCTGCATCGGCATCTACGGTTTAATTACCAGTCGCAACGCTGTGCGGGTGCTGATGTCAATTGAGTTACTGCTCAATGCTGTTAATCTGAATTTAATGGCATTTTCCAACTTCCTCGACTCAACATTAATTAAGGGTCAGGTTTTCACAGTATTTGTGATTACCGTGGCCGCAGCCGAGGCGGCGGTGGGTTTAGCGATCGTGCTTGCCATTTATCGCAACCGCGATACCGTCGATATGGAGCAGTTTAATCTCCTGAAGTGGTAACTGTGCGTGCAACTAAAGCAGGTAATCATTGCTTATAAAGCGCGGGATGCCCGGAGTAAACAATGGGCAGAAATCTGTGCTAAACAACTAGAAAGTCGCGAGTGCCATGTGTTGATGGGGCCTAGCGGGCCGAAAGACAACCCCTATCCTGTCTTTTTGGCTTCAGCGGGTCAACCAATCGATCTCGCTTTGGTACTCGGTGGCGATGGTACTGTTTTAACTGGTGCCAGACATTTAGCCCCAGCGGGCATCCCTATTCTGGGAGTGAATGTGGGAGGTCATCTGGGGTTTTTAACTGAGTCAGTGGAAGAGTTTCAGGATACGGAGAAAGTTTGGGATCGGCTGTTTGAGGATCGCTATGCTATCCAACGACGGATGATGTTGCAAGCTGCGGTGTATGAGGGTCATGGATCTAATTTGGAACCAGTGAGTGAACATTACCTGGCTTTGAATGAATTCTGTGTCAAACCCGCCTCCGCTGACCGAATGATTACTTCAATTCTGGAAATGGAAATTGACGGTGAGGTAGTCGATCAATACGTCGGGGATGGGTTGATTATTTCGACTCCTACAGGTTCTACTGGTTATACCGTTTCTGCTAATGGGCCAATTATGCATGATGGTATGGAGGCGATTACTGTTACTCCCATTTGTGCAATGAGCCTTTCTAGTCGCCCCCTCGTTTTACCCCCTGGTTCTGTGGTGAGTATTTGGCCTTTGGGGGATTACGATTTGAGTACCAAGCTGTGGACAGATGGAGTGTTGGGGACTTCGATTTGGCCAGGACACCGCGTTGATGTGCGGATGGCAGATTGTCGGGCTAAATTTATTATTTTGCGCGAGAACAATTCCTACTATCAGACGCTACGGGAGAAGTTGCTTTGGGCAGGTACAAGAGTTCACTACAGCAATAATCACCGTAATTAATTAAGTATTTTAGAGTGCATCTACCGCAGATTGCGTAGGCGTAGCCCGTCGTAGACATCGCGTACCCACCAACACCGCAAGCATCGCAACCAAAATTATTCAAGCCCCTGGATTCATCCGGGGGTTTTCTGCCCTTACTTTCTTTGCTGATACCAATTCAATTAATGATTGCAACACATCTTTGCTAAAGACGCGATGAATCGCGTCTCTACAAATGGTCTATTTGTCGCATTCTTTTTTCAAATTGGTATGACTTGTATTTATAGCGTATATCAAAGAAAAATTTTGTATCTTATTGCCAGATTTTTTGGGAATTAATGTCCATAATAAAAGCACTCTACCTCTAATCCAAGAGAGTAAAAAATCTCTGTAGAGGATCTTTTATCGAAAACCGCCTCAATCACGCTTCGACACATTAATGCATAATGTGAGCTATTTGTATAGTGCCTAAATCCTAGTAGAATATTTTCGCAAATCTAAGTAGGAAGATAGATGGAAGTTTCTGGACGCAACATCAATTACTCACTGAATCCTCCTCCCACTCTTGAAGATTTTCCCGTCCTTCAAACTGAAAAATATACCCTACGCCTGGCATCAACCAAAGAAGAACTAGAATCAATTTTTCGGTTGCGCTTTGAAGTTTTTAATCTTGAACTGGGTTTAGGATTCTCTACTTCTAACTTTACCCAGATGGATATAGATAAGTTTGATGCGGTTTGCCATCATTTAATCTTGATCTCCAGACAAACGGGTAAAACCATTGGAACTTATCGGATGCAAACCTATACAATGGCTTCTCAAAGACTAGGCTTTGATGCTGCCGATATATTTAATCTTAATGCGATTCCCACTTCTGTGCTTCAGGCATCAGTTGAGGTTGGGCGTACATGTATAACTAAAGAATATCGCAATAGTCAGGCACTTTTACTACTCTGGGAAGGGCTGGCAAATTATCTCATCTGGAGTAAAAACCAATATTTCTTTGGCTGTGCATCATTACTAACACAAAGTCCCTGGCAAGCTACTTGCGCTTATGATTATTTTCGGCAGAATGGCTTGATGCATCCAAGTATTTTGGTTTATCCAAATTCACAATTTTGTCTAGAACTGCCTCAAAATTGTCTAGATTCATATACTGTTGAAATTCCTAAAATTTTGCAGGCATACTTGAACATTGGAGCGAAAATATGCAGCCTTCCAGCTATTGATCGGCAGTTTAAGACTATTGATTTTTTAACTATATCTAATATTGCAGACTTTGTGAGATGGCGCTATCCAAATCCTCTCAAAAAACCCTTACCACTGAGGATTTTTCAAGATTAATTCTACTGCTGCCGCGTTATCCAATGGACGCGAGAAAAAATATCCTTGTCCACATTCACAGTTCAAGTTTCTCAGAAATGCTAGCTGCTCTTTTGTCTCCACTCCTTCGGCAGTTACATCCATACCTAATTTGTGTGCCAGTGTAATAATTGTCTCAATAATTTCTAAATTCTTGCCATTACCATCTGTTGGGCTGACAAAAGAACGGTCAATCTTTAACACACTAATCGGAAAGTTATGGAGACGACCTAATGAAGAGTAGCCTGTACCGAAATCATCGATTGATAACTCAATGCCCATCTTCCGAAGTTCTGAGAGGGCGGCATTTGCCTCATCGCCATTTTCTAGAATTGCACTTTCAGTAATTTCTAACATGAGACTGCCAGCATCAAGACCAGTAGAGTGTAAAATTTGCCCAATTTGTTCAATCAAATCCGGTTGAGAAAATTGCTTGACTGAGAGATTGACGCTGATTTTTTCTAACGAGTTTATCCGATGGCTCAACCGCCAATTTTGCATTTGGCAGCACGCTTCATGTAGTGCCCAATAGCCAATCTTGACAATCAGTCCGGTTTCTTCTGCTAGGGGGATAAAATCTGTTGGACAAATCAAACCACGCTCAGGATGTTGCCAGCGCAGCAGAGCCTCAAAGCCTAAAATTCTGCCATTAGTGAGGGAAACAATCGGTTGATAATAAAGCTGAAACTCGTGGCGTTCGATCGCTCGCCGTAGATCGTTCTCTAACTGCAATCTGACCAGAGCGTTAGTATACATCTCTGGGTTGAATACTTCATAGCGGGCTTTGCCCAGCACTTTGGCTCGGTACATAGCCGTATCAGCGTCCCTTAGCAAGTTTTCTGGTTGGTCATAGTCTACTGTCGAACTCAGAGCGATGCCAATACTTGCTGTTGTAAATACTTCTTGCCCGTCAAGCTCAAGGGGTAATGTCAGTTCTTGTTGAATTCGTTCAGCTACTTTGATGGCATCTGAGAGACTCTGGATTTCGTCAAGCAGGATTGTAAATTCGTCTCCCCCAAGCCGTGCGGCTGTATCCGTAGAGCGTACACATACTTCTAATCTATTGGCAATAGCAATTAGAAATTGATCTCCTTTTAGGTGTCCTAAGCTGTCATTGATCACCTTAAACCGATCCAGGTCGAGGAATAGCACAGCAAATAAATAATTCTCCTGCTGCTTGGCTCGCTGGAGTGTGTTTTTTAAGCGCTCTATAAAGAAAGCTCGGTTGGGTAAACCTGTCAGTGCATCGTGAAACGCATTATGTCGTAACTGTTCTTCTGCCTGCTTACGCTCGTTAATTTCAGCTTCTAACTGCCTGTTAGCCTCTAATATTCCAGCAAATGACTCTTGTAATTGAGTAGCCATTTGATTATGAGCCTGAGCAAGAACTCTTAGTTCGTTGATACCCTCTACTGTAACGGTTTGGTCTAACTTCCCATTGGCGATTTCCTTAGAGGCAACGCTCAAACAGAGAATTGGTTCAGTAATCCAATGAGAAGTAATCACTCCTATGACTGTAGCTATTATCAAAGCTCCGAAACACAGTAAAATAGTGGTTCGGGTGTTGGCTTGGATATGCTCCATAAAGTCGGCTTCTGGAACCACCACGATAATCACCCAATTTAGCCCACAGTCAGCTGCAAAGGGCATTAACTGTACGAATTGCCGCTTATGATCAATTTCAAATTCTAGCTGTTGGCTAGAAGAAATGTTTCTAAAGTTACCAAATTGTGACTGCAAATACTGTGTTGTCAGCTGAGTGATCCGATCGCTACTGGCGATCGCTTTGAGCCGTTTTGATGTCTTTTTTCCTCCCTTATAACTTAGGATAAATGGTTGCTCCGCCGTTGAAGTTGCTACTAACTCTCCAGAATGCTCGACAATAAATGTCTTTCCTGAGCGACCAATCTTTAAACTGTGCAAAAACTCACTCAGTTGCGAAAGAGATAACGTTGCATTTGTCACTCCAAGCAAAGTACCTTTCTGGTCATAAAGAGGTTGGGTTGCACTGAATGCTAGACCTGATGAAGAGAAATATGAATAAATTTCTGTGCAAGTAGTTTTACCTGCTTTCACGGCATTTGTATACCAGGGGCGAGTGCGAGGATCAAAGGTTTGGTTAATTTGAAGTAACTTGACAATATTACCTTGATTGTCAGTGGTATAAGTGTAATAATTATCACTTGTTGATTGATCTTTTTTTCGGATGACTAGTGAACCATCCTTAAAGCGATCAACCGAATGAATTTCTCCTTGTGTAGTTGCAAAAGCGATCGGGCTTAAGGGCTTGAATAACTGCATTTGATGCCATAAATGGCGTTCTAAACTTTTTGTATCTTTTAAACTTAACTCACCAATATGGACAGAATTGGCGTTAATCTGAGTAACGAGTTGGGGGATCTCTATATAATCGGTGACATGTTGATGAATCCGAGTCGTAAGTTCATTTTGCAACTGAGTAGCAACATCATTAACAGCTTTCTGACCATTTTTTAATGATAAGAATGCTGTTAAGCCTACAGCAGCAGAGATTTGCATGACGAATGGCACTACAAGAGCTACACGGAGTGGCATCCTCAATAACCCTTTTGGAATCGAACGCAAGAAATTCTGCTGTGGCATCTGTGCGATCTAGCCTCGCATAGGTTAAAAGCAAGAGTTGATTTTGCTCAGAGAGTATTCTCAATCTGCTGATACAGCTACTTTAAACTGCTATCTCGAATTCTGATCAGTCAACAATACTAAGGGCGTATCGCTAAATGCACTATAGCTGTGGATTAGCCTATTAGCCTTACCACAGATGCGGCTACACTTGGTGTATTTTACACTCCATCGATATCTTGGTTTTAAAATTAAGTCCAGTTTTGCGGGATTTGATACAACCTTGCTCATTTGTTTTTGTAGTTAATAAAGGAGAGGTGTTAATTGCCAATCTTCCCAATTAAATTAAAGTACGGTTGGCGATGTTGAACAAATAGGCTCCGCTTGAAGTCTTGGCGATGTCTACTACGGGCGTAGCTGAGACACCTCATCCAGTCCACTTAATCAGATGATTTGAGAAAAATTTTAGGAAAACCACTTATGCGCCATCTCAAATTTGCTCCGAGTTGGTTGCGATTTTTAATTATTTTATTATTGGCGATGGGTATATTGTTTCGCTTTTTTAACCTTGATGGTAAAGTTTACTCTCATGATGAAACTTATACCTCATTGCGGATTTCTGGTTACACAATTGATGAAGCAAAACAGCGACTTTTTAATAATCGCGTCATTGGCGGAGAAAGTTTTGCCCAGTTTCAAGGTGTAAATCCAGAAAAAAGCTTAAATGACACAATCATGACTTTGGCAAAACAAGATCCTTACCATCCACCGCTTTATTACATAATAGCCAGATTGTGGATGGAAATATTTGGTAATTCGGTGACGGCGATTAGAAGTTTATCAGCCTGTATCAGTTTACTAGTTTTCCCTTGCGTTTATTGGCTATGCCGAGAATTATTTAATGTGCCGTTATCGGTTCCTGGTGTAGCGATCGCACTCATGGCAATTTCTCCAATTCACCTAGTATACGCTCAAGAAGCACAAGAATATATTCTTTGGTTAGTCACAATCTTACTATCTGGTGCGTCTCTGCTGCGAGCTATACGGCTAGAAGGTGAGCTAGCAAAAAAACGACAACGACCAGATTTATTCGCTATTTGGAGCATTTATGCAGTAACTTTAGCCATCAGTCTTTATACATTTCTTTGGAGTGCATTTATAGCAGTTGCTCACGGAATTTATGTGATCATCACTGCCAAATTTCAGTTTACTGGAACTGTCAGAACTTATCTGCTAGCATCACTGGTAGCTTTTTTAGCCTTCATGCCTTGGATAACAGTTGTAATTGGTGACTTTTTTCAGTTTTTGATTTCAGCAGATAAAACAACCGCGGAGTCATCTTTCATATCTGTATTTCCATTTTTGCTGATGCAGTTAAGCCGAATTTTTTTTGATATAAATCTGAGTTCAGAAAATTCTCTAAGCTATTTAATTACACCAATTTTTTTAACTTTAGTAGGATATTCAATTTATTTTCTTTATCGAACAACTAACTATAAAGTCTGGTCTTTTATCATCTCATTGATTGTAGTACCAGCACTACCTCTAATACTGCCAGATTTAATTACTGGAGGTATACGATCATCTCCAGAACCGTATTTAATACCATCTTATGTAGGAATCCAAGTAGCTGTTGCTTATCTACTAGCTACGCAACTATATAATGGGAGCGTGGCACGCCGGAGCATTTGGCACATAATCATGGCATTAGTGATTATTTGTGGTTTGATTTCTTCTAAGGCGAGTTCTCAAGCAGAAACTTGGTGGAATAAGGATATGAATTATGGCAATACACAAGTTGCCCAAATTATCAATCAGAGTAATCGTCCACTTTTGATTAGTGATGCTTTGGGCAATAATTATGGGAATGTCTTTTCTCTGAGCTATCTTTTGGAACCAAAAGTACGATTTCTATTGGTGAACAACCAAAAAACTCTCAAAATTCCTGATGGTTTCACGGATATATTTTTATTCAATCCTTCAGAGAGTCGGCGCGAAACAATAGAAAAAAAGTATAAATTTAAAACAGATATGATTTATGAAGATAAGTATTATTCGGTCTGGAAATTGGTTAAAAATCGTAATTTGCGCCGACGGAATATCTCACCTAATAATAAATTAACCGCCAGCTTATAATGTGATAAATTTCAGATTAGATGCCTCACCCTGTAACTTTTGGTGATGTGGGTAAATGTTATAAAGTTATTTGTAAAAATTATTATAAATTTTTGTTATGCGGCATCTCAAACTTGCTCTAAATAAGTTGCGGTTTCTCATCGTCATTCTATTAATGATTGGTGTATTTTTTCGCTTTTTTAACATTGACAGCAAAGTTTACTGGCACGATGAGACTTTCACTTCATTGCGGATTTCTGGTTATACGGCAAATGAAGCAAGGCAACAAATATTTAATGGCCGAATAATTAATAAGGAAAGTTTTGCCAAATTCCAAAGTCCAAATATGGAGAAAGGCTTGAGTGACACAATTAAGTCTTTGGAAACAGAAGATCCACAACATCCACCACTGTATTATGTAATCGCTCGGTTTTGGGTGCAAATATTTGGTAATTCGGTGACGGTAATCAGAAGTTTATCTGCTTTGATTAGCTTGTTGATTTTTCCGAGTATTTACTGGCTATGCCGAGAATTATTTAAAGCATCGGTATGGATATCGGAGGTTGCGATCGCACTTATGGCAATCTCTCCTATTCACCTAGTATACGCCCAAGAAGCACGAGAATATATTCTCTGGATAGTGACTATATTACTATGCAGTGCCTCGTTACTACGAGCATTACGTCTGGAATCAAAAAACAAAGCACAACGCATATTAAATTGGGGAATCTATGCAGTTACTTTGGCACTCAGTCTTTATACATTTTTGTTGACTGGATTTGTAGCGATTGCTCATGGAATTTATGTAATTGCCACTGCCAGATTTAGGTTGAATCGGACAGTGAAAGCTTATCTATTAGCATCTTTAGCAGGATTTTTTGCCTTCATACCTTGGATTCTAGTTGTGATAGATAACTTTTTGCAATTTGACAGTTCAACAACCTGGACAAAAATGCAAGTTCCCCTAGAGATTTTAATTAAATCTTGGTTTTTACAGTTGAGCCGGATTTTTCTTGATTTAAATTTTGGGTTTGAAAATTCGTTTAGCTATGTAATTACGCCAGCTTTTTTAATTTTTATTGGATATTCTATTTATTTTCTTTGTCGAACAACTAACTATAAAATCTGGTTATTTATCGTAACTTTAATTATGATTCCTGCATTACCTTTAGTGCTACCAGATGTAACTTTTGGGGGTATACGCTCACTTTCCGAACGTTATTTATTGCCTTCTTACTTGGGTATTCAACTAACTGTTGCTTACCTATTGGCTACGCAGCTACATAGTAAGAGTCTTGTACGCCGAAGAATCTGGCAAACAATTATGGGACTAGTAATTATTTGTGGGCTAGTTTCTTGTGGGGTGAGTTCCCAGGCAGAAACTTGGTGGAGTAAGGTTATTAGCTATGGTAATCCACAAGTTGCGAAAATTATTAATCAGGTCGATCGTCCACTTTTAATTAGTGATGATTCTGGTATTAATTATGGGAATGTCTTTTCTCTCAGTTATCTTTTACAGTCAAAAGTGCAGTTTCAATTAGTAAAAGACCAAACTATCCCTAACATTCCTGATGAGTTCACTGATATTTTTTTACTAAATCCTTCAGATATCTGGCGCAAGCAAATAGAAGCAAATTACAAGTATAAAACAAATGTTGTATATGGTGACAATCATTACTTGCTCTGGAAAGTAGAAAATTTTCACTCATTGGATCAGAATTAGAAGCATATCATATAAAAAATCAGATTTGAGAAACTTTCATTGCGCTTACATTTACTTTTCGCTCAAATAAAATTCGTGGTTTCAGCAAAAGTTTAAATAGCAATAACAACGAATATAATTCTCCTGGTGCATTCTGGTGCTTCCATTGTCCCGGACGACAAAAGAGGATTTCTACAAGTCGGCGATGTTGATTTAAGCTTACTGATTGAAACCTAATACGTACTGTGGAAAATTCATCTTTAAACCCAGTACTCATAACCTCACCAGTTAACTTTAAACTCTCTTCTATAATTTCTATATCTATTGGCTTATTAATAAATAAATAGGCGGGTAACTTTTGATTTAGAGCAATTTCAGCACCTGCTTCAGAAATCATTGTAGTCACACCCCACAAATTTTGATCGCCAACTCTTAGGTGCACTATTCGCCGCAAATCAAACCATTCATACATATCTGCTTTCGGTGCATCTATTAAAATTAATAGGGTAATGCCAATCATTATTAAGTTATAAACACTCCATATCCAACCTAAATTTATACCTGTAATTTGTTGCGTAGTTTCGGGATCAATATTCAGATTTAGCCATAAACTAACGGCAGTAGCGATAAACAAAATTATCAATGGTAGGGCTAAATTCCAATTAAAAATATAGCGATTCTTAACCATACCCTTGGGTGTAACTTGAAATCCTTTTGCAAAAGGATTAATCATCACTTGGATGGTATTTACTGCTAAAGGAAAACATATTATTAGTGAATAAATATCTGATAGCAAAGCTGAACAAGAACGATAATTTAGCCAAGAAAAGGTTGCTAAGTTTACTAAATAGTAAGGTAATAAAAAAAATAACAATTCTGCTCCTGTTGAACGGATAGGAATCACAGCAAAAAATGAATATGCTAATGGGATAAGTAAAAAATAAACACGCGAAATATTACCAAACCAATATAGCAATCCAGCTAAAGAAGCTAACCTTTGCATGAGGGTTAGCCCAGGAATTTTTAAAGGATTAGATTTAATGAATAGCGCCTGGAGTGTACCTTGTCCCCACCTTAATCGTTGGGTTGCATAGCCGATAATATTTTCTGCTGCTAAACCTGCACTTAATTTTTCATTTAAATAAACCAAACGATAGCCTTGAGCAGATAGGCGAATTCCGGTAAAATAATCTTCACTCAAAGACTCAGTTACAAAACCTCCAATCTGATCTAAAGCACTTCTGCGAACGACAAAGGATGTACCAGCACAAATCGCACTACCTGAAGAATCACGACTTGTTTGAATTTGACGATGAAATACTTCTGCTTCATGGGTGAGAACATTTTCTAAGCCTAAATTACGGGCTATAGGATCAGCATTATAAAAGCTTTGGGGCGTTTGTACAAGGGCAACTTTTTCATCTTGAAAAAAGCCAATAGTGCGAGTCAGAAAGTTTTTGGTGGGGACAAAATCAGCATCAAAAACTACAATTAATTCTCCATTTATTTTAGCGATCGCATGATTCAAATTACCTGCTTTCGCATAACTGTTATCAGGTCGCGTCATATAGTGACAGCCCAATTCTTCTGCCAAATCTTTCATTTCTGAACGATTGGTATCATCCAAAAGATAGATTCTTTTCTTTGCATAATCTAGCGCTTGACAACCAATAATTGTTCGCCGTAAGATAAAAACTGGTTCGTTATAGGTTGGTATTAAAATATCAACAGATAGTACAAAGCTACCACTAATTACAGCTAATGATTTCATGTCTGCTTCGCGGTGACGTTCTTTGATATTCAACATGAACAACAGCTGTATAGTAGTATTGAGTAGCATTAACATCTCTGCAAAAAATAACCCTAGACTAAATACTCCATTCAAAGGATCTACTAAATTTAAGGTAGATAGCGATCGCCACAGAATATACCGCAAAGTTAAAATAATTAAAATTCCCACTATTAAACGTTGCGACCAAATCCGGGGTTGTGGGGAGATTTTCGTCACCACAAACACAATTAGCAATAATCCGACAGTGGGTAATAGTAAATATTTACTATCTATTCTTGGCACTTCTAACCACATTGGTGGGTGCATTTGCCAGTAATTGATTTGAGCAAAAACCCCACTAATTCTATCTTCACCAGCGAACCATCCTACTACAATGATGGCAGATAAGAAAAAAACGCCTAATAAAATCAGCGTTGCTGTGTGGAATCGAATAACTTTCTTAGATACAGTATTTTGCGGTGGTTTGTAGCTAAACTTTAATTTTGACATTTCGCCCTTTTGCACCTGAATGTTATCTGCGAAAAAAGCATTTCACCCGATTTTTTTGACGTATCTTTAAAAAAAAATGTAACAACATATTTCTAATAATACTTTATATTACAAAATATTTCCCTGTATTGAAGAATACATAAACTATTCTTGACTAAAGTTCTAGTTTTTTATAAGATATTCAAATATTTGATTGATTAAAATCAGCTAAAAATAAAAAAAATAAATATTAAACAGAATTCTTATCTGAAATTAATTTAAGTAATGGTACGATGCTTTAAATTGTCCTTTGAGATGAATTTAGTGATTCATTGAAAGGTGTTGTATGCAATTAACAGATTTTCTTGGTCTTGTACATCCAGCGATCGCAGTCATATTCGTGTTTCCACTCATCGGTACAGTAGTTAATTTTGCTTGGCAAACACGCCAACGCAGACTGCAAACTCTAGCCGGGAGTAAGAGCAAAATTCCGCCAGTGGTGGGTACAGAACATAAGCAGTTAGGCGAATGGCTAACAAGTGCAGTTGTTGGATTAACTTTAATCGGATTAAGCTATCCTATTGGCAAAAACATTATCAAAAATCAATTGTGGAATCAAACACCTTTTCAAGTTGTTTTTATACTGTTAATATTTGCTGCAACCATCGCCTCTTTAGTATTCCTGTTTCGGGCAAAGCAGCGGGTGTGGCGGGCAGTTTTTGCAACTTTAACTGGTGCAGGTTTAGTAATTCTAGGCTGTCAGGATGGAGTATATCGTCGCACTAATGAGTGGTACTGGTCACATTATTATATTGGCATTACCGCAGCACTGCTGATGATTTTTTCATTAGCGATTGTTCAAGATATTTATCAAGATAAATCTAATCGCTGGCGTATCGTCCATACGATTTTAAACTGTATTGCTTTGTTGCTATTTATTGGGCAAGGTATGACAGGGACACGAGACTTATTAGAAATTCCCTTGAGTTGGCAAGAAACTTATATTTATCAATGTGATTTTGCTAATAAAACTTGTCCAACGCCAAATCCCCAAGTAGTAAAATAGGCGGGGGAGTGAGGGAGCAGAAGGAGCAGAAGGAGCAGGGGGAGCAGGGGAAGTAGAGGAGAGTAATTAATAACCAATGCCCCATGCCCAATGCCCAATGCCCAAATCTTATTTGCCTAATCATTGTAGTGGCAGAGTCACAATTACTGTTGTACCAATACCCTGCTCACTTTCTAATTGAATATGGCCACTATGTAGCTCCACACATTTTTTCACTATAGTGAGTCCCAATCCTGTTCCTTGAATTACGCCTACATTACTGGCGCGATAGAAGGTTTGAAATAGATGGCTTTGGTCTTTGAGAGGAATGCCCATCCCCTGATCTTTGACCTGGAAAGTTGCGAGGCGATCTTTGCAAATCAAATCAAACCAAATAGTGCTATTCGGAGGGGAATATTTGATGGCATTAGAAATCAAATTGGTTAAGATACAATTTAGTAAGTCTTCATCCATTTTGGCTTGGGTCGATTCCCCTTGAAAAGTAAAGATAATGCTGTGCTGACTACCTGCATTAACTTGAAGAATGTCTGTGAGTTCGTTACAGAAATTTTCTAAATTTAAAAGTGTAGGTTTGTATTCGAGTTTGGCTGCTTCTGTTTTACTCAAGAATAATATCTCATCCAAGAGATGAAGCATCTGGTTGATAGCATTTTGTATTCGATCAAAATATTTAGTTTTTCGACCATCAGTTAGTTTATCACTGTTGTATTCAAGGATATCCACAGCCGTCCGAATCGTAGTCATAGGGGTGCGAAACTCGTGGGAAACCATTGCTACAAAGTTCGACTTTAATTCGTTGAGTTCCTGTTCTTTTGCCAGCGCTTGACGGGTGCGTTCTTCACTCTCCCGTAGTTGGTTGAGAATTTCGCTTCTTTCAATGGCATAGCGAATGGCACGCACTAACCTTTGTATAGTCATTTGATCTTTAACTAAATAGTCTTGTGCGCCTTCTGCCAATGCTTGCAGTGCTAAATCTTCATCATCAAGGCCTGTTAATACAACAACTGGGATATCTGGTACTGCTGCCCGAAATTCTTTCAATGTGTCGAGTCCAATAGAGTCTGGGAGGCTGAGGTCTAACAAAACTAGATCGAATCTTCGTTGCCTTCGACTCATTATCTGAGAATTCTCAAGGGTGGACGCGGAGTTTTCCCTGCTAGCATCTATTGCCTCAGATAGCCGTTCAACATGTAACATCTGCCATTGTTCTTGATCTGCATGTAAAAATATCCGGCGTAGCAGATGAGCATCACTGGCACTATCTTCTACTAATAGAATGTGAATTGTGAGCTTTTCCATAGTGCAGGGTTATATCAATTTATTAGATAATCACCTGATTTCCTATTTGTCAGACAGGGTTTAATTCTCTGATGTTGTAGGCAAAAATCTAAATTTGCAAGCTTATTATTTTCGTGGTAATGTTGCTGCTGTCAGCCAGAAATCTTTGATCAACTGTAAAACCTGAATGAATTGGTAAATATCAATAGGTTTTGTTACGTAGCAATTAGCACTAAGATTATAGGAGCGTAGGATATCCTGCTCATCAGATGAAGTAGTAATTATGACAACAGGAATGCATTTAAGATTTGGGTCTGATTTGATTTCTGTTAGCACTTCGCGCCCATCCATTCCGGGAAGATTTAGATCGAGTAGGATTAAGTCGGGACGGGGAACATTAGTAAATTCTTCTTGCTCTCGTAAGTAGTTGATCGCACTTTCACCATCCTCAACCCAATGCAAGTTATTAGGGATTTGAGCATTTAAAAAGCCTTTGATGGTTAGGTTAGCATCACTAGGAGAGTCTTCAACTAGCAAAACTTCAATGGGTCGCAATGCCTGATGATGAATCATGCAGTTATCAGGATGTTATTAAGCAGGTGTACAGTATATATACTAAAGATACCTTAATTTGCGTTCAGGGTAAGATAAAATACTGTTCCTATGCCCGGTTCTGACTCAGCCCAGATGCGACCACCATGCCGCTCGACGATTTTTTTGCAGATAGCTAGACCAATAC
Source organism: Nostoc sp. UIC 10890 (assembly GCF_054786515.1). Taxonomy (NCBI): domain Bacteria; kingdom Bacillati; phylum Cyanobacteriota; class Cyanophyceae; order Nostocales; family Nostocaceae; genus Nostoc; species Nostoc sp. UIC 10890. The sequence continues at coordinate 5,198,506 of NZ_JBSGKF010000001.1, read as the reverse complement.
CTGTACCAGGAAATTCTCGACGAGTATGAAGACGGCGGAAAACTTCAAAAATCCGTTCAAGATACTGAGGTTTAATACCAATGCCATTATCCTGTACCCAGATGAGCCATTCTGAGTGCTGAGTGGGGAGTGCTGAGTGAGGAGTGCTGAGTGCTGAGTGCTGAGTGCTGAGTAAGGAGTGGGAGTGGGGAGTGGGGAGTTGTTCTTCTGCTTTCTCTGGTTCCTTAAGGAGGGCGCTAATGTGAATCTGGGGTGGCTCTTGTCGGCAAAACTTGATGGCATTGCTGATCAGATTTTGGAATAATTGCACCATTTGGGTTTTGTCTGCGAGTAACTTGGGCAAAGGATCATGGGTGATGATGGCTTTGCTTTGAGCGATCGCTACATGTAAATTATTAAGAGCTAAACTGAGTGCAGTATTACAGTCAACGAGAACAAATTCTTGACCGCGAGTCCCGATGCGAGAATAAGCTAGCAAGTCTTGAATCAACTGCTGCATCCGCTTTGCCCCATCGATAATATAAGCGAAGTATTCCTGTGCAGACTCATCTAGACGGTCTTGATATTCGTTTTCTAATAGTTGGGTATAGCCCGTCACGGCTCGCAATGGTTCTTGTAAATCGTGGGAAGCCACATAGGCAAATTGCTCTAACTCTTGGTTAGAGCGTTTTAGTTCCTCATTCAGCTTTTGTAATTCTGCCGTCCGCGCTTGTACTTTGATTTCTAGTTCGTCATTAGCCTGTTGTAGTGCAAGTTGTGCAAGGTTGCGATCGCGCAGTGCAATTTGTTGTTCTGTAATATCTGTGTGAGTACCCACCCACTCTTGAATCTCGTCATCAGCATCTAAGACGGGAACTGCACGCGCGGCAAAAAATCGATAGCTACCATCTGCAACCTGTAGGCGATGTTCACTAAAGTAAAGATTTTTGGTCTTTAGTGCCTGAGTCCACAACAACTCTGACAACTCCCGATCTTCAGGATGAATTGCATTAAGCCATCCCCACCCCTCAACTTGGGCATCACTTTGGCCAGTTAAAGCGATCCAAGACGAAAAGTCTTTTGGCATTCCTTTAGTATCAGCTATCCAGACAGCTTGAGAAGTGGCAACTACCAGTGAGCGATAGCGTCTTTCATTTTCTTCTAGAGCAATTTCTGCCAATTTTTGGCGGGTGATATCTTGAAAGAAAATTGATATTCCTTCCGATGAGGGGTACATCCAATATTCAAACCAGCGGTCAAACGGTGGATAAAATTCCTGCATCTGAATGACTCGCTGTTCTGCCAAAGACTGGAAATAGGCATGATAAAACTGATGTTCAACAGCTTCGGGGAATACTTCCCAAATGCTTTTGCCAATTAAGTCTGCGGGTTGCTTGTTGAACATTTGTCCCGCTCTTTGATTGACGTAGGTGTAGCATGAGTTGCGATCGAGGGCAACAAAGGCATCTGTAATAGTTTCTAAAATATCTGCTAGTTTTGCTTTTGCAGCTTGTTGTTCCAGACGAATAGCTTCTTGTGATAAAGCCTTATTAAGGCGAATTTGCTTTTGCAGCAGTAAGTAAACCACAATTAGCAAAAGGAAACTCAAAGCATACCCCAAAGCAACTACAATCACGATTTGGCGAAAAAGAACATCTGTTAATGCTGTCCGCTGTTGCAATAAAGTTTTTTCTTCATTGTCCATTGCCTGGAGTTGTTCGCGGATCTCTATACTCCGATCTGCGATCGCTATTTGAGTAGATTGATCTAAACGTTCTTGCCCAACCAAATCAATGGATTGCTCAAGCAGGGAAAATTTCTGTGCAATCAGGGGTTTAAGTTTATCAAGCCGCCCTTGTTGGCTAGGGTTATCACTACTTAGCTGTCGGATGACTTTCAGCACCTCATAGACCTTCTGCTTCTCACCTTGATAAATTTCTCGGTAAACTGTGTTTTTGGTGATAATGTAACTACTTCGTGCTCCTTCAGCATTACCGAGGCCGATACGTACATGATCTAGGGCTTTTATGACTTGATGAGTATGAACTACCCATCGCTTTTCTTCCGTCAACCTTTGGATACTTAAGTAAGAAGCTGTTCCGACGCCACACAATAGCAGTAATGCCAAGCTAAAACCGCCTGCAACAAATTTTTCTAACAGTTTGTTCATGGAATACTCGCAAAAGTGTAGCTAATATAATCACATCAGTTTTAGCTCTAATAGCAAGCTGCTGACGACCATTAAATTCAACAGTACAGTGTTATTACGTATAAACAGTACCGTGTTATTACGTAGATTTAACTCTTATGTTTATGCTAATGGATGTATTGGGATTTCGGATTGCGAAACCTGTGGTAAGCCACGCTAACGCACCTATGTAGGGATGATGCAGTTTTTGACACAAAAAAATGAGTAGATAATTGTGGTTCTTACACCACATATCCACTCGTTTTTTACTGTATTAGGTTTACAACTTTCTTGTTAACATTTGGGAAAGTTCAAACTGATTAACGTGACTCAGTTCCCTGATTGGGGCTACCTGCTACAGAATCTTCTCCTGGTGCTTCTGGAGTAGCAGTGGATTTAGCATCACTCTTTTCAGCATCGCCAGTTTTGCGAATACTTTCGTCTACGGGGGTTTGGTAACCACCAGAAGCAGTAGGTGTAGCTTCTTGATTATTAGATTTTGGTTTCTGTTGTTCAGCCATGACTACATTCCTAATTATTTATTCTTGAGATGATCTTAAGAAAATAAGGTGTGTGAGTGTATCTATCCAAAATCTAGTTATGGCTGATTAATCTCTATGTCGGAAGTATTGTTTTGTACTACTCATGTATTTTCCGAGTCACCTTTTTTAGCGCCGTAAGGGAGAAATCCTTTAGTCTTTTGGACTACCTGATACCGCCATCTACTTCCCAATGCCAGAACTGATTTAGTAGGATTGCTATAGTCGGATAGTTCAGTTTATGAAGTTAGCATACACAAACTATATAAATTGATCACTATCTCTTTAACAATTTTGGAAGTAAATTGGTCATGAATGCTGAGGTGGTTCTTCGTTTTAGAAAGAGAAACTGGAGCAAACACTCCACAGCAGAAATGAAAGGTTATTAAAACATGGATTTTATCAACCAAGCACAGAAGTTGGTAGATATGGTTAGGGATAAAGCTCAAGAAGCAGCTAATAATGTAGTAAATGGGATGGATGAAGTAGTTGATGGAATGAAGAACGCTACTGCCGAGATAACTATTTCAAGTGTCCATGCAGTTAATGATTTACAAAATTTGTCAACTATCGCAGCACAATCAGGTTTTCAAACTGTTCAAAATGTTAGTAAAACATTTCAACAAAATGCTGTTGGAGTTGCCGCATCCAGCATGGTTATGGCTGATGCTTTGCAAAATTTACCAAAGACAGCTGCCGAATTAGCTCAAGAGATGCCCAAGATTGCAAATAGGCTGAGATATCGTGCTGGTGTTCGCGTGGGAGACTTACCTCGCTCGGATGCAGATGTCATGAAGCTTTTTGAGAAAATTCCTGGCACATCAAAGCTTGGAGCCAAAGAATATACAATTCGTCAATTTCTTAGAGATAAGCATGGTAGCCACATCAATCCACGTTCTAAAGGTGGATCAAATGCTGCTGATAATATCCTTTGGGAAGTAGGTGTTGACAATCTCCGCCGAGGTGCCAAAGTAATGACCGTTGGCGAACAGTTTTATATTCGGGTTTATAATGCGGTAGATTCTATTGTCAGCAATTCTGGAACAATCGCCAAACTTGGTATTACTGCAACAGGAACAGCTATTCTCACCCAGGTTATAGTAACGGCAATTTCTTACTCTTTGGATCTTTATCGGGGTGATATTACTGTTGAAGAGTATAAAAATCTAATTTTTGAAGCAGCAAAGGCAGCAGGTATTGCAACACCAATTGTTTTTTTGGTTTTGGTGGCTGTGTTAGCTTTATTTCCAGAATTTACAGTCATTTTGTCGGCACCAGTTGTTGTCGCAGGTTTCAATGCTTTATTTGGTATTAGTATTGCTACACCCATCATCCAATCGCTAGTTCGTCATGTGGAAGCTGGAGGTTTTGGGATAGAAACTGCTGATGCTTACAAGAGTGCGTTTGATGGTACTGCGCTCTGAAATAAGCTGTTCCATACTGAAATTGCATAACTAGGGTGCGTGTCTTGCCCGCCCGTAGCCAAAGGTGGGCTTTTTAGTCTATCTGAAAAGATTGGATAGGTTAGTTTATATAGCGCTTCTCAGTTGAGTGGAATACAGACCTAACCCCCAACCCCTTCCCTACTAGCGTTGGGGAGTAAGATTCAAAGCCTCTCTCCTTTTAGGAGAGAGGTTTGGAGAGAGGTCAAAGTGTATTGCATATAAACGAGAACCGCTATATATCACTTTTTGAGTTTTACCTTGTAGAGTAATTCATCTTTAATGCGGTTGAGAATTGAAGTCTCATCCAGGTTTGTCAAAATCCGATTAATTACTGCTTTCGGCCCATCAGGCCCCCAAGTCGCGCCATTGGCTAAATAAACTTTGGTAACTTGTCCAATACCGTAAGAAGAAACACCAGCTACTCCCCCTTGGGTGATTGCCACCGATAGATAAGGGCCTAGCGCAATGCCACCTGTAGCTGTTGCAGAGATCCCAAGTAAAGTTTTCAATCCACTCAAGCCCAAATTTGCTAATAATTCACTCGCACCGATGCCGCCCATACTCAGGGCAATTTTTTGTAGCAATTGTACAGCCCCGGCTTCGGTCATCGAGAAGCCATAGAGTTTAGATAAACCTAAAATTAGAGCAATATCAATGACCACACTACTCAGAATATCTACCACAGTTACGGGATTAAGTGCGATCGCTAATGCCTTAGTCATCACAGCCTTCCAAATCAACTGATTGGCATTCTGCTCCCGAATCATCAGTTTTCGCTCAACTAATTGCTCATTGACAACATCTGCATAAAGCATGGTATTAAGAGCAACCAAGGCTTTACCCTCACGATGCAGAATTTCCAAAATTTTCAGCTTCAGTTCATCGATTTGGGCATTCCCTGTACGCAACTGTATACCCCTCGTACCATCAGGGCGACGAATCGCCGTCTTTACCAATGGCGATGCCGCAGCCATGACAATTTCTAAAGGTGTAAGTAATTCCCGCACCCTTTCATCGCGGATTTTGTGATAAATTGCCATCCGGTCTGCTTCTGGATACTGGTCTACTTTGTTAAACACCAAAATGATCGGTTTACCTGCTTCTCGCAACTGAGAAAGGGCGGTGTATTCTAGCTTCGTCATGTCGCCAGAAATCACAAACAGAATCAAATCCGCTTGTTTAGCAATCTGTTCAGCTAAGGCGGCACGGGTTGCACCATCTACTTCGTCCAACCCAGGAGTATCAATTAATTCCACCTGCGATTGACCTACACCAGGGAGAGTGACTCGCAAAGCACGTTCAGTTTCCCCAATCATTTCCTCGCTGATACTCCAATTAACTCTTTGTGCAGCACGGGTGACACCGTGCAACGGCCCAGTTTCAAATACTGTTTGCCCAACCAAAGAATTGAGTAGCGAAGACTTCCCACGTCCCACCATGCCAAAAGCCGCAATCTGCACCACCATCCGGTCTAACTTTCCCAGCATGGTTTCCAACTCAGCAATTTCCGTCTCTAAGCCGGTTTTTTCTTGGGGAGTGAGGTCGAGATTAGCTACCAAGTTTCGTAGCGCCGTTTGTGCTTGTTTATAATTCAGTTCTGTTTGAATGTCCTCAAAACTGAAAATGGCACTATCTAGTTCTTCTTCCCAACTGAGAGAATTTGGGTCAGTGTTAGCAGAATCGCTTTGATGAGGTTCAGGCACAGGCAATGTCGAAGTCATATTAATTTGAAATTTTGGATTTTGGATTTTAGATTTTAGATTTTGGATTTTATATACACTCCCTCTACCATCCTAGTTATTTTTAGCAAGGCTTTGGCGAGACGAGACAAAGAGAACAAGATAAGAATAATTTTTACCCAATGCCCAATGCCCAATTCCCAATTCCCAGAGACTAATGACTAATGACTAACAAAAAGTCATAAACTGAAAAATGCATCTAATATAACGCGTTAGGATCTTGACTAAATTACCTGTGCGGAAAATCGTTATTGCCGGCAACTGGAAAATGTACAAAACTCAGGCAGAAACCCAAGAGTTTCTCCGAGGATTTCTGCCCCACTTAGAGGAAACCCCCCAAGGGCGAGAAGTGATATTGTGCCCTCCTTTCACTGATTTAAGCGTTTTGTCCAAGACTTTGCACGGTAGCCTCATCCAACTGGGGGCGCAAAATGTCCACTGGGAAGAATATGGAGCCTATACGGGTGAGATTTCTGGCCCAATGCTGACAGAAAGTGGCGTGCGCTTTGTGATTGTCGGTCATAGCGAACGACGGCAATACTTTGGGGAAACGGACGCCACCGTTAATCTGCGCCTCCGAACTGCTCAAAGGTTTGGTTTGACTCCAATTCTCTGTGTTGGGGAAACTAAACAACAACGAGATGCGGGAGAAACTGAATCACTGATTGCTCTCCAACTCGACAAAGGCTTGGTAGATATTGATCAGAGTAATTTGGTAATTGCATACGAACCAATTTGGGCGATTGGTACTGGTGAAACTTGTGAAGCAGGGGAAGCTAATCGGATTATTGGCTTGATTCGTAGCCAGTTGACTAATCCAAATGTATCAATTCAATATGGCGGCTCAGTCAAGCCTAATAATATCGATGAAATCATGGCTCAACCAGAAATTGATGGCGTTTTAGTGGGAGGAGCAAGTTTAGAACCTGAGAGTTTCGCTCGGATTGTGAATTTTCAGTCAGTGTAATGTGCCTTCTTTTCGTTCCCATGCAGAGCATGGGAATGCCTAATGTAGATTTATGCCAAGGAACTTGATAATTCGAGGACGCTGTTTCGATTGGGGACAGCGGACTTATTTGATGGGTATTTTGAATGTGACGCCTGATAGCTTTAGCGATGGGGGTGAGTTTAACACTACCTCTGCTGCTTTAGTACAGGCGCAAGCACTGGTAGCCGCTGGTGCTGACATGATTGATGTGGGCGGTCAATCGACTCGACCAGGAGCAAAGCAAATAACTCTGGCGGAGGAACTTGACCGGGTTCTATCGGTGCTACAAGTAATAAGACCAGAAATTTCAGTCCCGATTTCTGTAGATACTACTCGTGCTGCTGTAGCTAGGGCATGTGTAGAAGCTGGAGCGGATATGATTAATGATATTTCTGGCGGCACTTTTGACTCAGAAATGTTGCCAACAGTTGCAGAGTTAGGTGTGCCGATGATTTTAATGCACATCCGAGGAACACCACAGACAATGCAACAACAGACTGATTACCAAGATTTGCTCACAGAAATTTATAGTTTTTTGGCTCGGCAAATTGAGGCAGCAACTACTGCGGGCATTGACCTGGATAAAATTATTATTGATCCTGGTATTGGTTTTGCGAAAAACTATGAGCAAAATTTAGAAATTTTTCGCGATTTGCGATCGCTAACAAAACTCAACTGCCCTATCTTAGTAGGAGCATCTCGTAAAAGTTTCATTGGTCGCATTTTAAATCAACCAGATCCCAAAGCACGAGTTTGGGGAACGGCAGCAGCTTGTTGTGCTGCTATTTTTAATGGCGCTGATATCCTCCGAGTTCACGATGTTCAAGAAATGCGTGATGTTTCACTAGTAGCCGATGCCCTATTGAGACAAGCTACACAGCGTGATTGTTAGCTATTACCGTTCTTCGGTTTTTTTGCCGTTACCTTCTTGAGTTACTGACTCGGCTATCAACTCCTGAAACATTTCACTTGAGTTAGCTGGGTCTACAAAGACAATTTTGGCATTATTGCTCTCACCGAGTTTTTGGCTAGCATCTACGTAATCTTGAGCCACTAGATACCGCAAAATGTCCCTACTATCTGGATTGGCACGGAGAGCTTGAGAAATAATTTGCACTGAAGCCATAGTTCCTTCTGCTTTTTTAATAGCAGCTTCCTTTTCCCCTTCTGCTTCGGTAATCAACGCCCGTTTTTTGATGACGGCAGCTTGCTCCTCTTCTCTAGACTTTCGCACACTCTCAGGTAAAGTAATTCTCTGAATATCTAACCGGAGAATTTCAACTCCCCAATCTGCCGTTATATTATTTAACTGGTCTAAGATAGCTGCGTCCATCTCCGCTCTGGAGACATTGGTCTGCTCTAGGGTATTCTGAGCAATAATTTCCCGGAGTGTGGTTGTGGTCAGCTGTGTTAATGCTCCTTGCAGATCCTCAATAGCGTAAAAGCTTTTCTCAATATCTCTGATGCGCCAGTACACAATAGCGTCCACTTCGACGTAAATATTATCTTGGGTAATCACATTTTGAGGTTTAATGTCTGTAAACTGCTCTCGTGTAGTATCTTCCATCACAATCTGATCGACCAAGGGAACGATAAAATTCAGCCCCGGCTTAAGTTTCCGATGATACCGCCCCAAGCGTTCGACTAGGGCTTCATTTCCTTGATTAATCAGTTTTGCAGAACCTAATGCATAACCTATAAGGGCTAAAACTATAGCAATAATTGGCTCCATGTATGCTCCTATTCAGCTTTGGGAGAATTTAGTGTCAAAGATATGCTACTAGCTTGTCATATCTTTGAGTTTTATGTTTTGAGTCTGTAATTTTATCAACACCAGCAGCGATGTTGAGTCGCTGCGCGTCTTGTATGCATTCTGTAAAACAGCAGAATGCGTAGAAGCTTTGCTTCTTGTCGTCAGACATCGCTATTAAAGCACCTTGATTACACCCTGGCAAGGACTACTTGATGTAATTAAGGTTACTCGTACTGATATCTTCAGACAGGCTGGACTTACATACAGTATATTCACTTAAATTTAATTAACTTAACGTAAAATTTAGTAGTAATTTAAAAACTCCACTATAAATCGGGTTAAAATTGGCTTCAACCATTAAAAATGTAAAAATATTATGGGCAGATTGTTAATCAAAGTTATAGGTTTAATTCTACTTTTCACAGGTTTATACTTTTTTGGTCAAAATATTATATTTGTTAGCGGTTACTATATACCTTTTTCGAGAAGATTACCAGCTACAATTTCCGTATTAGCAATTATGTCAGGTGTGTTTACATTGGTGTTTTTTCGCAGAGAAGCTAGTCAGCTTGGATGGATTTTATTAGGTATTGGCGTAGTACTAGTTTTCTTGAGTGGTGGAGTAATTTTCAGATCAACTAGCTTATGGAATTTATTTGTTGCTTTTGCCTCATTAGCAGCCGGATATAAATTATTTAATGAGGGTAGAATCAACTTTTGAAATTTGCAAACCTAATCATATTTTCTCATATTTAGTATAGCAATCCTATTTAATTAGTGAGAGTTAAAAGTCATAGTTCCCCAATTTATCAAAGAAGTTGGGGATTTTTTTTCTTACGAATAAATGAGGTTTATTATAGTAGTAAAAACTACATTGCTCACCAGATTATATTAAAGTCAGCAAAATTTGACATTATGAATTTCTCATCTGGTCTAATAGTGCTAAGACTGTATTAGAGGTTGTTTGAAAAGTGTTTCGCTGTGACTTTAGTCACTTTTAGATCCCCCTAAATCCCCCGATAAATTGGGGGACTTTAATTCCGGTTCCCCCTTTTTAAGGCTACGGTGTACACACAAGTCCTAAAAACCTGGCTTGATAAGACTTTCCTCGTTCCCAGTCTCCGACTGGGAATGCATTCATTGAGTCTCTGACTCAATATCTGACTAGAGGCAGAGCCTCTAATCAGGCATTCCTATGCAGAGCATAGGAACGAGATAAACGAGAGAACAATGATGAGAAATTGATCTTTTTTCGACTTGTGTGTACACCGTAGCTTTTTAAGGGGGGTTAGGGGTGATCTAAAATTTTTGATACCGACAATAGGACTTTTCAAACATCCTCTTAGAGCGCTTAAATTAACTTTTGGTTAAGTGCCGATTTCACGATTTAGAAGCACACATAACCAGCGCCAACTAGATGAATAGTCTCTTAACGATGACTTTAGCTCAGGGGGGTTTTACTAAGGTTGAGAGTAATATTAGAATAGAAACTATTGATGATGAGGAAAAGTCAAGAATGACCCAGGTGCTTCTAGGAGAGAACGAAGGAATAGACTCAGCTTTGCGTCGGTTTAAACGCCAGGTTTCCAAAGCTGGGATATTAGCTGATGTGAAATATCATCGGCACTTTGAAACACCGATAGAAAAACGCAAACGTAAGGCAGTAGCAGCTAGACGAACCAGACGTTTTAAATAAAACCTATAAGAAAACTATGCCGCACCGACAATTAGGGTATAGATGAGTCGCTTTTCCTAAGCACAGAGAACGTTAAGGGCTTTATCTTGGTTGGATGGAAGAAGCTAAAAGCGCTACCCATCAACCAAAATAAGCGCCTTTAAACATCGGTTAGCTTCCTTTCGCAAGCTGATAGGGCAGTATTCATCTAACCCTAAGACTCAGAATTATTAATGGTGCGGCTATTACAAACATTCATCGCCTTTTCCACTCCCTGTTTGAGGCTTAGTTCAAGACACTCAACCACGAACTGAAGTACAAGAGACATCTGCTGATTCTCCGCAGAGGAAAATCGCCCCAGCACATGGGAGATAGCACCGGAATCATCGTTATCAGCTGCACCTTTGGGTTTACCAATACCGATTCGCAAACGGGGAAAGTTTTGGGTACTAAGATGTGCGATCGCACTTTTCATGCCGTTATGTCCCCCAGCCGAACCAGATAAGCGTAGACGAGTTTTTCCCAAGGGCAAATCCATATCGTCATAAATTATCAGCACTGACTCAGGTGGCAATTTATACCAATTTGTCACCGCTTGTATTGCTTGTCCTGAGCGATTCATATAGGTTAACGGCTTTAGTAAGCGAATCTTACCTCCACCTGGGGCCATACCCTCGCCATACTCACCCTGAAACTTGCGGTTTTCTGCTAAGGAAATGCGCCAAGAACGAGAGAGAGTTTCTACAGCCGCAAAGCCGATATTATGTCGTGTTTGGTCATACTTAGCTTCTGGATTCCCCAACCCAACAATTAGTTGGGGAATCACCAAAGCTGGTTGCGTAACAGCTTCTGTCATTTTGCCTACAGTCAATTGATGTGCAACACATTACTAGTATTTTGTCAAGATAGTTTTTAAGGTTTGTAGTAGGCACTTTAGTGCTTAGAAAATTAAGGACTAAAGTCCTTACTACGAACTTGCTTAACCATCAATTTCAACTTGACAAACTACTAGCTAGGTTGAGAAGAACTAGCAGTATCCTGCTCAGATTTAGCAGGGTAGATTTGCTTAGGTTCCAATTCAGCAGTAGTTTTGACAACTTCTTCTAACTGTTCTGCTTCTTTTTGAAACTCGCTTTGAAACTCCTTGGAAGCTTCTTGGAAGCTACGAATTGTTTTGCCCACACTCCGACCAATTTCTGGTAGCTTTTTGGGGCCAAAGATTAACAGCGCCACTACCATAATTACACCCATTTCTGGCAGACCGATACCAAATATATTCATTTTTGTCTCCTGTAAACTATGGAACTACTACAGAAACTCACATATTATAAGAATACTCAATAGTTAGTGTGGACTGAGCATTCACAAAAAAACCCGGATGAACCGGGTGTAACTTAACTTGTTATCCAAACTTGATAGCTGTCTATCCGTTAGCGTCCTAAACTGCGCCAATCGACAAATACATCCTGAACCAACAGTGATTGATTGTAAAGTTGCAGAATAATCAGCAAAAACACGAAAAATAGCAAAATAAAAACAGCCATCACAGGGGTAGTACCCCAACCTGGAGCCACTTTCCCATACTCAGAGTTAAGTGGTTTCAGGATATCTCCCAACCTAGTCCTTTGTGCCATAGTTCACCTAAGATTACTTGCCAAAGCTTTTTTTAATCTTCTGTAATATTCTATAAGAATAGCACTCATAATCAATCTCTCAATTATGGAACCCGCAATAGTTCTTAGCATTTCTATGGCTGCCGTGGTGGTTGCCATCACTGGAATTTCAATTTATACCTCCTTTGGCCCTCCTAGCAAGGAATTGAACGATCCGTTTGATGACCATGAAGATTAAAATATTCACTGGTCATTGGTCATTGGTCATTGGTCATTGGTCATTGGTCATTTGTCATTTGTCATTTGTCAGTGGTCTTTGGAAAACCACAACTGACCACTGACACAGTAATAGTGGCTCACTCCAGCCTACTGGGATTAACATTTGTGAGAAGTCTAAGTCTCTCGCTTCTAAATCCCGACAAGTTTTGCGTTGGGGTTAAAATCCCCATTGCAAAACTTAATTACGAATTACGAATTACGAATTACGAATTATTTTTCGTCGGTATCACCTTGAAGCTGGCGATTTTCCAAGGCTGTATCGTCAAGATTTGTTGCCCAGATGAGAATTCAGTGGTAGAGGAACGCTCTAATAAATCTACTGTTTCTCCTAGATTCAACCCTAAATCACTTTGCAAAGATAACTCGGCTGTTTCTCCGTGACATTCATAACACCGCAGAATTAACTGCTGTGGGTCATCCTCTGATGGCTTCAAGGCCATCAAGATTAAATTCTCAGCGGATAAATCTAGGAAACTCACCCCTTTTATAGTGCTGTTAGCGGTAATGGGGGGTTGAGTCAGTGCTGAATTTTGAGTTGTGAGTGGATTCAATATCACTTGCAATGGGATATTCAATTCATAGCCACGCCGTACCGTATGGGCTGATTCCCAGCTACCAGCGTGAGGATACAAGGTATATGTGAACTCGTGAAAACCTCTGTCAGCCTGTGAGTCTGGCCAATTGGAACTGCGTAGCAGTGTCAAACGGAGTTGATTTGGCTTGCTGTCGTAACCGTATTTACAATCATTCAGTAAACTGACACCATAAGAATTTTGGATTTTAGATTTTGGATTTTGGATTATATTTTCTGCTGTCAAATCAGCCCAACGCAAAGCGGGGACTTCCCATTTTGCTTGTTCTGCGGGGGTTTGTGGTTTAGTTGGGCGGCTAATTGCGCTACAGGGAATTTCATAAGTAGCAAAGTCTGCTTCGATATTTAGAGGAAAAGCAGCTTTCACTAATACATGATTTTCTTGCCAATTGACGGTAGTAGCTATCTTTAGCAGAGGTGAACCAGCTTGCAGAATATAGTCTTGGCAAAATTCCGATTCGCCCAACTGACGCACCACGCGCACACGACTTTGCACTGGGCCTGGTTCTAACCATTGAATCGATTGAAGATTTGTTGAGGGTAAAGGATGTTGAGCATAATTGGGATCTATATTCCAAGCATCCCAATATTGACCACTGTCTTTAAAAGCTTGTAGTTGATTCCCCGCCCCACTCAAAACTTCTCGTTGATAAGTTTTATCAAAAACACTTGATAAATCTCCAGTATCAGGATCTATAACAACTCGTAGGAATTCATTTTCTAAAATCCAGTCTGGGAGGAGGGGGGGAGGTGGGGGAGATGAGGGGGATGGGGGAGAAAGCCAAAATATGCGGTAGCCTACGGGTGGAATTTCGGTGGCGAGAAATAATAGCGTTGATGGTTCAGAGAATTGGGAGACAAGCTGCTTTCCAGAAGTATCGTAAATTTGCCATTCTTGTGATGTGGGTAAAACTACAGAGACTACCTCAGAACGTTGCCAGTTGAGAGAATTGAAAACGAAAATAGGCAAGCTATCGGGTTTTGGTGGTTCTGATAGTGTAATGTGAGATGCGATCGCTAAAAGTGATTCTTGTAATATCTTCGTTCCTACTTGTTCCACTTGCTGCCACTGGGGCAACGCATCTGTGTAAACTTGGGTAATTGAAGAACCAGGTAAAATATCGTGAAACTGTTGAAATAAGACCTGTTTCCAAGCTGCTTCGATTTCTGCTTTGGGATATGTCACGCCACAGCTTACGGTTGCCAAGGTAGCAAATAGTTCAGCTTCATACAATAAATTTTCACAACGACGATTCCAGCGTTTTTGATCTGCGTGGGTAGTGTAGCAACCGCGATGGAATTCTAAGTAGAGTTCGTCATTCCAGGTGGGGAAGGGAGGGGGAGCAGGGGAGGCAGGGGAGGCAGGGGGGGAATTATAATTACTGACAGATGCGATGAATCGCGTTTCTACAATTTGCTGTAAATATTTTTCAGCTGTTGTGAATTCTAAGTCTGGGAAGAAAGGTGATGTTTGCCAGCGTTGGGCGGTTTCTAACATATCACGAGTGGGGCCGCCGCCGTGGTCGCCGACACCGGGAAGCCAGAGGGATTCTGATAAACCAGTTTGGGATTGCCATTCAAGAGCGTAGGATGCCATTTTAACTGGGTCTATAGCTTCACCGATAGGTGCAGACATCAAACTAAAGACTTCGCTACCGTCAGGCGATCGCCACCAAAAAGCCCCATAATCAAATTTAGTAGTATCATTCCACCGCAACTTCTGCGTCACAAAATATTCAATACCGGCATTCGCGAAAAACTGCGGTAAAGTTGCACAAAAACCAAAAGTATCTGGAACCCATACTATAGTTGAAATCTTGCCAAATTTTTCCTGGATATAGCGTTGACCATACAATAGCTGACGGACTATTGATTCACCAGAAATTAGGTTGAGTTCTGGTTCCACCCACATCCCGCCGACAACTTCCCAACGTCCAGCGGCTACCTGTGCTTGAATTTCCCTAAACAAATCCGGGCGATGTTCTTCAATCCAAGCGTAAAGGGCGGGAGTCGAATGACAGAAAATTAACTCAGGAAAATCTGCTTGCAACTTCAGAACCGATTCAAAAGTGTTTTGCGCCGCATTCCAAGTTTCACTCACAGGCCATAGCCATGCTAAATCTAAGTGAGCATGACCCAATAAGAAAATTTTAGATTTTTGATCCCCCTTCAAAAGGGGGGCTAAGATTTCAGATTGAATTAAGTTTTGGCGTAGAGATAAAAACGATTTTACTAACTCTTCCTTCTCTTCCGTGTCCTCTGCGCCTCTGGGGTTCGTAATCTCCGCCACCATCGTCGCCAAAACATCCAACTTTTCCGGCGCAAACTTTTCCAAATAAAGCTGCACCACAGCTAATTCGTCAGCCACAAAGCCCGGATCGGGATTATTATCAACAGTAGACTCGTAAACTAGGAGCGATCGCACTAAAGCACCATCACAATGTCCCGGACTCACTAACCGCAAAGCTACAATAAATTCTTCCCCTGGTTTCACCCCCCGACTGAGAAGCACTCTCGGCGAACAATCAAATAAATCACCCTCCAGCACTAACTCCCCATTTACATAAATCTCAGCAGAATCCGCCCACCAAACCAGCGCCAGCCGCAAAGATAACCCAGCTAAGGAATAACCCTGTAAATCTTGGGGAACTACCAATCTTTGCACTAGCCATAGCACTTTTTTCCCACCTGTCCAAGCGATATGTTCTTTTGCATTCAACTCGACAGGTTGCCAATGAGACAAATCAGCAGCTACAACATCAGTAATAATCAGGTCAGATTCCTGATACAGCCAAGTAGACTGAAGATTAACTTGACAAAAAGAGCGCAGTTGCTCAATTGCTTGTGAGATAAATTTGGTTTGGGATTGAGAGACAGTCGGGGTCATATATTCGCTAATATGAGGTGTTGGTCGTTTTTATTGTTTGGCGCGAGTCTCACAACTTAACAAGACTTGAACTAAAAAATTACTACTATGTCTTCTGGTTCCTCTGGACGTTATCAAAGCAGACTATTTAACTTTGTCCACCAGCAATCTCGGCGGTTGACACAACAGTGGGAACACACCTTCCGGCATTTGCAAGTTGCTACTAAGTGGGGTGTCGAGGCACTACTTTATCCAGTGTATCTACTGTTTCAGTCATCGGAATCGTCTGGGAAAACGCTACACACTAAAGAACCACAAACTAGACTAAAGTTACAACCAAATGATACCGATTTCCAGCCAGAAACTCTGCCAAATGCTGATACTCCCATTCAAAATGTATTAGAGGCAGTCAATTATCTATCATTAGATGAACCCGCCTCCACTCCTACGAAAACATCTGAACATTTCAATGTCTTGGCTTCATTGGGAGTTTTTCGGCTGAAATTCGCTAATCATGGCTCTAATATTACTCAATCATCAAATATTCCAGAGAATCAAGCCGGAAGTCTCAACCCTTCACACTTGGAAAATGACCTTCAACAGCATCTTCCAATAGTGCGAGGAATTGCCACAAATTTGATGAATCGGAATTTAGTACTTGTTACTGCCGATAATGAAATTTTAGATATTTTAACACCCCAACAGCAGACAAAATTAGAAGACCGAATTATTAACGAAGTTGCTAAATATTGGCAGTCTTGGCGGTTGATTATCGCTCAAAAAGAAACGCAGCTATTACCACAAATTGACCGATTATTAGCAAAACTAACTGACGGAAATACAGTCAAAATTCCAGTTTTAGCTGAGGGTATACCAAAAGATTTACTTAATACGGATAGATTATTAGCATTTTTAGATATAGCCGTTGCTAAGTTGGAATCAAATGCTTTAGTCCCAGCACAAGAACGTAGTCAAGAAATTGTCCAAGTTGCTCAAACTCAGTTAAACATATTTCTTTATGGCAAAGAGCAATTAGCTGGTAGGGGAGAAATTGTACCCAATGCTGATGGTTTGGAAACTCATACACTAAATATTCAGGCTTTGATTGAGGCGGCGCTTAATTACTTTTTTGGTGTTGGTAGTAGAAAAACACTTGAGCCAACAACCAGTGATGAGAGATTGCCAGGTAAACTATTCTCATCACGCTTTCTAAAAGCTTTTTCTAAAAGCCCTCAATTAGAGAATCAGGATTTA
This sequence comes from Nostoc sp. UIC 10890, assembly GCF_054786515.1. Taxonomy (NCBI): domain Bacteria; kingdom Bacillati; phylum Cyanobacteriota; class Cyanophyceae; order Nostocales; family Nostocaceae; genus Nostoc; species Nostoc sp. UIC 10890. The sequence goes on along the minus strand of NZ_JBSGKF010000001.1, from coordinate 5,181,596 downwards.
ACAGATGATCCTTGGCTAACGTGGAATGATTTATTTGGTAACACCGAAACCGTTGCTGACAACTCAGTTACACTTTCTCAAAGGACAAATCCTGCTTTAGCTCCAAGTTTATCAGTAGGGCATTTTCCACAAAAGAATTTGAGTGTAAAACAGCCTAAAGTCGGCTCTGGCTTGGTGCGAAGAAAACAAACAACTAGTAATCTCGTTTCTAGTCAAAAAGTATCTGGAAAAGTCGCCTCTGCAAAACAAACCGAAGCTCGCATTTCTCAAACTAAAAGCGAGAGTAGAAAAGGGGAAATTTTACAACAGCAATTTCACCAAAGTAGTCAAGTTGAGGCACAGCCAGACTGGATAGAAATTAAAGCAATTTCAAATGGGTATGAGAAGCACCCCTTAGAGCAAGTTCTGGAATGGCTTGATTATGTTATGCTCTGGCTAGAAGAGAAATTTGTAAATATTTTTCAGTCGTTGCGACAGCTATGGCAGGGAAAATAATACTAATTCGTAATTCGTAATTCGTAATTCGTAATTCAGACTCGTTAGATTTAATCTGGTTTTCCAGGTTTATATCTGTAGCCTAATTTTGGATAATTGCTATAAGCTGGTAGATATTTTTTAATAACCTATTATAATAGTAACAATTTTTCAATTTAAGGATAACTTTGATGTCTACAAGCCATACACTCGTTACTTGTAGTCATGAGTTAGGCGTTTTCTATTGAGCGTGACTTTTAGTCATGTGAGGTTGAATATCTATAATGTTATTGGTGGTTGTCTAAGTGAAAATTATTGTTTACTGTAAATACTTCAATTTCAAAAATCCATTAGATAAACCAAAAATTGAGACATTTGTGGTAAATGTGCCTCAAATCCCTAAGATAGGTGAAACAATTGTAGTCGAAAGAATTTCACCCCAAAAGCAGTTTGTAATTATCTTTGAGTACATTGTGACAGCAGTACAATTTAACGCTTCTAGGGAATCAACTGATTCAGCAGATGCTCAAGTAAGCGCATTTTTAAACCACTGTTGGGAGGGAACATCAAATTTCAAAGTTACAAACTTTTTAGAACAATAATCCCTCACCACAATATATGATTGAGGAAATAACGTAACAGCTTTAATCCTGTTGGTTCTTGATAGTCAGTTGGCAACAAAGCCAGCATCGCATTCTGCAATTTTTCTAAAGCTAGGTCAACTTCCTGGCGCTTTGGTCTGGTTGTTTGGGCAAAGTGTAACGGTTCACCGATCCGAATTGTTAACTCTTTTCTCCAATAGAGGTCATGAGTTCCAATCAGCGCAACTGGAATAATTGGTACACCAGCCCGTAAGGCATAAATCACAGTCCCGCGCTTCAAGGGGAGATGCAACTGAGCCTCAGTAGTTCCTAGTCGTCCTTCGGGAAAGAGAATCATCCCATCTCCACGAGTCAAAATTGCCAGAATAATCCGGTCTATTTGTCGCAGTGTATGTATATCTTCCCCTGTGGGTACTGTCTGTTTAATTGCTGCTACTAGGTCAACTAAATCTTGCCTTCCTGCTTTAGCCGCTTCCATGACAGCAATTTCTTCTTTCCACACCCGTTCTAAAGGAATCACGCCCCCCGCAAAATCAAGGATAAAGCGTTTCCAGCACTTGTTATAGAGGGTACGAGCATCACCCAGGATGTAATAGTAAGGTTGGGTGGGAAGTTCGGCTAGGAGGAGTAAGGGATCGATGTGGTGGAGATGGTTGACAGACAAGATTGCAGCTTGCTGAGGTATTCTTTCGAGGTGTTCTACTCGTACCTTAAAAAAGGAATGGATGAGCGATCGCATTACAAAACGACGCAGCCCAGAGCTAGCTTTGGGTTCGGAATGCCCCTGATTAATAGTTTCTAGGTGATTGAGAGTTTTTTCGATAATTTGACGAACAGCGCGATCGCTAGCCGCCGCTACACCCTCCTTTACCCGCTTGATTGCGGCGGCTGTCAAAGGCGGCAAAGTTTCTGATTGTGTTCTATTTTCCTGCTGATGGCTAGATTCTGTATGAACTTCGGAAGTTACTTCATCAGCTAGGTCTTCTTGAACAGATTCGCTAGAAGAACTTTTGATAACACCCTCTTTGAATTCATAAACTAATCATAATTCTTGAGGTTATATCATTAACCAACCTACGGTTAGAAGTTGTGGAATTATTTCAGGATATTTTAAATACATGAGGTTAATCCAATTCCCTGTAATTATTCCATAGCCATAAGCTATTTTTATCTAAAACGGCAATTCATCCACTGTACTTTTTAGGTACGGTAGATGAATTGCAAGTGAATTGATAAGAGTTATCGGACTATGCCTGCAACATAAAATCTGATGCCGTGAGAGTTGGCGCACCAGTTAAAGTTGCAAATAGACCACCACTGCCAAAACCAGGCGCGCTGCCATTTTGGTTGTAGAACAATTGCCCACTCACAGAATCGTAGACAATTTTTGCCGTGCTAGCCGCTGCTGAAGAAGTGATTTGAAAATCATTGGTATTACTGAAACCTGTTCCCGAAGCAGAAGCGATGCCTACGGCAACCCGAAGCGGGAACGCACTAAAGGTAGTCTTATCCAGTACAATTTTGTCACCTTCAGAACTATTGAAATCAGCGATCGCATCAATACCAACAGCATTGCTGTTGTAAAGGAAAAAGTCAGCACCTACACCACCGATGAGAATATCATTGCCTCTGCCACCCACAAGAGTATCATTGCCTTCTCCGCCGATGAGAATATCATCGCCTGAACCGCCCCGCAAAAGGTCATCGCCACTATTACCATTAATGATATCGTTACCCCCTTGACCATTAATTACATCATTGGAGTTATTAAAACCCGCAACGTTATTGTTAAGGTCATTGAGGAAAGTAACAGTGTTCTTGTTAAAGAGATTAGTTTGAGTAGAGTTGGCATTGAAGACATCAAAACTGTCAGTTACACTGGTTTGTCCATCAAACAGGATATTACCAGTTGTTGGTAAGTTATCCAGGTCTTCTAATTGGAAGTTTTGCAAGGTAACTTTCGTAGAAGCCGCATCCAAAAAAGTGAGTTCTAAGTTATCACCATTTTGAGTTAATTGCAGATTTCGGGCAGTTAAACCACTACCAATAAATTGCAACGTATCCAGTTGGCTAATCACTGTTGCTGATGGATTTGAACCAATTCCTGTTCCAGTAAAATCGGCGATAGTGTCATTTCCATCACCAAGGCCTAAGACAAAAGTATCATTACCATTGCCACCGGAGATGTTATCGTTGCCTCCATTGCCAGCAATCGTATCGCTGCCATTGCCACCAAGCAACAAGTCATTGCCATTGCCGCCGGAGATGTTATCGTTGCCTCCATTGCCAGCAATCGTATCGCTGCCATTGCCACCAAGCAACAAGTCATTGCCATTGCCGCCGGAGATGTTATCATTGCCGCCACCACCAGAGATGGTATCGTCGCCTCCATTGCCAGCAATCGTATCGTTGCCGCCACCGCCAGAGATATTATCGTTACCCTCACCAGCAGAGATGTTATCATTGCCGCCACCACCAGAGATATTAGCACCAACAGCGATCGCAACTCTAGCAGTACTAGTCAGGCTACCATCACTGATGGTGTAATTAAAATTGGCATCACCACTAAACCCATTAATTGGGGTAAACACGATGAAATCATCTGTCGAGTTGCCCGGAGTGCCGTTATCGTTCAGCACAACAGTACCATTAGTTGCACCACTAACCCCAGTAATGCTGAGGTTACTGCTATCGATGTCGGTATCATTAGCCAGTAGAGTAGTAGCAAGGATGGTTACAGCAGTATTAAAGCCAGTAGTCAGACTATCATTGACGGCAATGGGTGCATTGTTAACGGGCTTGACATTGAGGTTGAAAGTATTAGTAATGCTACCGCCATTGTCGTCGCTGACAGTGAAAATGAAGCTATCAGTGCCGCTGAAGTTGGCATTGGGGGTGTAAATGAAGAAGTCGTCACGGGGGTTGTCTGGAGTGTTGTTGTCGTTAAGTGACAGTGTGCCGTTAGTGGGGCTAGTGAAGTCACTAATAGTTAAGATATCGCTATCGATATCTGTGTATCTACGTAGAATATTGCTAGTAAGGATGTTAATGGCGGTATCTTCATTAGTGGTAGCCGTAGTTTGAAAGCCAAAGACCACGTAGCTTGACCCTGCCGCATACTGACCGTTGGGGTCGGCATTTGGTGCACCGATAATCAAGTCATCGAAGCCGTCGCCGTTAATATCCCCCGCACTGCTGACAGAACCGCCTGATCTGTCATATTCAGCAATGCCGTTAATCACAAAGCCGTTACTGCCATCTAGGGATGAGAGGTTGAATTGGGCATCAAAGCCACTATTGCTGCCAAAGACCACGTAGCTTGACCCTGCCGCATACTGACCGTTGGGGTCGGCATTTGTTGCACTGATAATCAAGTCATCGAAGCCGTCGCCGTTAATATCCCCCGCACTGCTGACAGAACCGCCTGATGTGTCAACCTGATTAATGCCGTTAATCACAAAGCCGTTGCTGCCATCCAGGGACGAGAGGTTGAATTGGGGATCAAAGCCACTATTGCTACCAAACACCACATAGCTTGACCCGGCTCTATCCTGACCGTTGGGGTCGGCATATCTTGCCCCGATAATCAGGTCATCAAAGCCGTCGCCGTTGATGTCCCCCGCACTGCTGACAGAACCGCCTGAGCCGTCATATTCAGCAATGCCGTTAATCACAAAGCCGTTGCTGCCATCCAAGGTTGAGAGGTTGAGTTGGGCATCAAAGCCACTATTGCTGCCAAACACCACGTAGCTTTCTCCTGCCACATACTGACCGTTGGGGTCGGCACGAAGTGCCCCGATAATCAGGTCGTCGAAGCCGTCGCCGTTGATATCCCCCGCACTGCTGACAGAACTGCCTGAGAAATCATCTTGGTCAATGCCGTTAATCACAAAGCCGTTGCTGCCATCCAAGGTTGAGAGGTTAAGTTGGGCATCAAAGCCACTATTGCTGCCAAACACCACGTAGCTTGACCCGACACTATAACCGTTGGGGGAGGCACCTATTGCCCCGATAATCAGGTCATCGAAGCCGTCGCCGTTAATATCTCCCGCATTGCTGACAGAACCGCCTAAGTTGTCAAACGCAGCAATGCCGTTAATCACAAAGCCGTTGCTGCTATCCAAGGTTGAGAGGTTGAGTTGGGCATCAAAGCCACTATTGCTGCCAAACACCACGTAGCTTGACCCGACATTATTATACTGATTGTTGGTAGAGGCACCTGGTGCCCCGATAATCAGGTCGTCGAAGCCGTCGCCGTTAATGTCTCCCGCACTGCTGACAGAACTGCCTGAGTTGTCATATCTCATACCGTTAATCACAAAGCCGTTGCTGCCATCCAGAGATGAGAGGTTGAATTGGGCATCAAAGCCACTATTGCTGCCAAACACCACGTAACTCTCCCCTGCGCGAAACTGACCGTTGGGGGAGGCACGTCTTGCCCCGATAATCAGGTCATCGATGCCGTCACCGTTGATGTCCCCAGCACTGCTGACAGAATTGCCTGAGTTGTCATTCGCATCAATGCCGTTAATCACAAAGCCGTTGCTGCCATTTAGGGACGAGAGGTTAAATGAAGTAACCTGAGGTGCGTCATTGACTCCGTTAATGGTCAAGTTGACACTAGCTGTATTACTCAAGCTGCCATTGTTGGTGGTGTACGTAAAGCTGTCAGTACTGCTTTCACCAACAGCCAAACTTTCAAATTGAGCATTCGGGTCGTAGGTCAAGCTGCCATTGGCATTAAGGGTAACTAAGGCACCAGAACTCAGAGTAATGGCAGTGCCAACAACAACTGTTCTACCATTAATAGCCGACAACGTTAAGAAGTTGCTGTCGTTAGCTAAGACATCTATGTTAACGGCAGTGTCTTCGTCGGTGGTAGCCGTATCATTAACCGCGACAGGAGGTTTATTTGTCGGCGTAGGAGATGCAAAACCAAAGACTACATAGCTTGACCCGGCTCTATTCTGACCGTTGGGGGAGGCACCTGGTGCCCCAATAATCAGATCGTCAAAGCCGTCGCCGTTGATGTCCCCCGCACTGCTGACAGAACTGCCTGAACTGTCATACGCAGCAATGCCGTTAATCACAAAGCCGTCACTGCCATCCAGGGACGAGAGGTTGAATTGGGCACCAAAGCTACTACTGCGACCAAACACCACGTAGCTTGACCCTGCCCCAGACTGACCATTGGGGGAGGCACGAAGTGCCCCGATAATCAGGTCGTCGAAGCCGTCGCCGTTAATATCTCCCGCACTGCTGACAGAACTGCCTGATCTGTCATATGCAGCAATGCCTTTAATCACAAAGCCGTCACTGCCATCCAGGGACGAGAGGTTAAGATTGGCTGCAAACCCACTACTGCTGCCAAACACCACGTAACTCTCCCCTACACGAGACTGACCGTTGGGAGAGGCATCTCTTGCCCCGATAATTAGGTCATCAAAGCCGTCGCCGTTGATGTCCCCCGCATTGCTGACAGACCAAACTGATCCGTTATATGCATCAATATCAATAATGCCGCTAATCACAAAGCCGTTGCTGCCATCTAGGGACGAGAGGTTGAATTGGGCATCAAAGCCACTATTGCTGCCAAACACCACGTAACTCTTCCCTACACGAGACCGACCGTTGGGGTCGGCATATCTTGCCCCGATAACCAGGTCATCAAAGCCATCGCCGTTGATGTCCCCTGCATTGCTGACAGACCAACCTGAGAAGTCAAGCTGATTAATGCCGTTAATCACAAAGCCGTTGCTGCCATCCAGGGTTGAGAGGTTGAATTGGGCATCAAAGCCACTATTGCTGCCAAACACCACGTAGCTTGACCCTGCCACAGACTGACCGTTGGGGTCGGCATATCTTGCCCCGATAACCAGGTCATCAAAGCCGTCGCCGTTGATGTCCCCCGCACTGCTCACAGAGCTGCCTGAGTTGTCAGACTCAGCAATGCCGTTAATCACAAAGCCGTCACTGCCATCCAGGGACGAGAGGTTGAATTGGGCATTAAAGCCATTATTGCTGCCAAACACCACGTAGCTTGACCCTGCCGCAGACTGACCGTTGGGGGAGGCAAAAGGTGCCCCGATAATTAGGTCATCAAAGCCGTCGCCGTTGATGTCCCCCGCACTGCTCACGGATCTGCCTAAGCCTTCACTTAGAATACCGTTAATCACAAAGCCGTTGCTGCCATCCAGGGACGAGAGGTTGAATTGGGCATTAAAGCCACTATTGCTGCCAAACACCACGTAGCTTGACCCGATAATCAGGTCATCAAAGCCGTCACCGTTGATATCCCCCGCACTGCTGACAGAACTGCCTGAGTTGTCAAACGCAGCAATGCCGTTAATCACAAAGCCGTTGCTGCCGTTAAGTTCAGATAGATTTAAAACTGCATTAGCCATTGTTGTTGATTCTCCTTATGATTTTTTTTGTCGGCTGTAGAAACGTGAAATTTCACGTCTCTCATCCCATCGTTACTATTCGCCGAATTTCATCACTCTTAAAACCGATCGCCATTGGATGACGCACCTCTGGTAGTGCCACCACGTCGTATAATTCCAGTACCGCCCCCTCTATTCGCAGCGAATGCACAATATCCCCGCTTTTCAGGTCAATCACTAATAGCCCACAGCGAGGTTCAGCATTTTTTTGCAATAATTTCTCGTCTAGAGGCAAACCACTAAAAGTCTTGTTGTGCCTAGGCTGAGAAACTCCGACGATCGCAAAGTCCCCATGAAATGCACAACCACGCATATATCCCGGACAAAATGCCACAGGTTCAAAGCTGCCCCGTTTCAAGTCTAGGTAGCCAAAATCTCCTGTCCCAGAGTTGAGTAACCACAGCTTATCTTTATACCAGCGAGGCGAATGGGGCATGGAAAGTCCTGTGGTGACTATCTCGTTACTTTCCACATCAATGACGCAACCACCATCGGCCCGCCTGTCCCGCCATCCTTCTGCCACATCCGACTGACTCACAGCAGTGACGTATCTGGGTTGACCATCTCGCATTGCTAACCCGTTGAGATGACATCTGTCTTCTGCTGCCAATTTACTAATAAACGGCGGTTGCCACAGAGGAATGAAACTGTGGGTTTGACTGACTCTTGCTAAACAGCTAAATAAAGTATTGACAAATATTAGATTCTCTGAATCATTATTTGCTTGAGAATTACTTAGGGCGATATCATGGATATCTAAGTCTCCAGTCACATAACTCACTTGGGGCAAATAGACGGCATCGTAGTTGTCGTGAACTTGTCCCGGTTGTAGGGTGTTTTCAAAGCGCCACAGTTGATATAGCGAACTCATGTATAAGCTGCTACCTTGAGCATACAAACCCATGCAACGTTGAAAGGTGCGCTCGAAAACAGATAGTTTGCCGCTAGATTGCAAGCCAATGAAAAATAATTTCCCTGCTTGATAAGTGGTAAACGCCAGACTCAGATTTTGCTCGAATAGCCAGGGAGTAAACTGGCGGGAAGCGTTCACCTCGAAGGCAGGAGTTACAGGATTTTGATTCATTTTTCTCCTAGCGAGGAAGATGAAAGATATTCACGAGGCAGACAGAACTGACGCTTCAAAATGTGGGATTGAAGTAAGGATCGCTACCAATACGGTTCGGATAAGCATTTTTCATTTTCCTTGTGGTCTGGGGAAAGGGTAAAGGATGTATTCAAAACCTTTCCCCTTTTCCCTTTCCTCTTTAACCGAACCGTATTGGGATCGCTACTTTCTGTAGCCAGTAAAACCCTTCCAGCGCAGTAGCTTCGCGTTGTATCTTGCTGCACTTAACGCTCGTATCAATATCTTCTTTTTAAACTGGGTTTTCTACTGAGAACTAAAGTTTCTGTTAATACTTATTTCCTCCAGCAAGAACTGCTTTCTGTGAATAAGAATAGAATGTTGGTCGTCGTTTCTTGTCCGTTCTTTTTTTACCACTTAAGCAAAGTCATGTAACCTTCTTTACCCAATCTTTATAATTTGAATTCTTGTACATCAGATAAATCTTGACTTTTTATTAGCTTGTTGGGAAAATACGTAAAAAATTAACCCTATGATTGACCATAGCGATCGCATACTCTCTCATAGAGAAGGTAGATTCCCAGGTGTTGGAGGACTTCACCTGTATTATCAAAGCTGGCATCCACAGGGTAAAGTCCGGGCAATATTAGCCATTTTGCATGGACTTGGAGCACATAGCGATCGCTACGGTAATGTAATTCAGCATTTGATACCTAAGCAATACGCTGTCTATAGTTTTGATTTGCGTGGTCATGGAAACTCACCAGGTCAGCAAGGCTATATCAACGCTTGGAGTGAATTTCGCGACGACCTAGGAGCTTTTTTACAGTTAATTCAGACTCAGAATCCTGGATGCCCAGTTTTTCTCTTGGGTCACAGTTTAGGCGCAGTAATTGTTTTAGATTACATTCTGCGCTATCCCCAACAAGCATCATTATTGCAGGGTGCGATCGCTCTTGCGCCAACTTTGGGAAAAGTTGGGGTTTCACCAATTCGGGTACTTTTAGGAAAAATGCTCTCACGGGTGTGGCCGCGTTTCACCCTAAATACAGGCATTGACCTCAGCGCTGGTTCACGAGATCCGCAAGTTTTAGCCGCCTATGCCCAAGATACACTGCGACATACCCGTGCTACTGCCCGTCTAGCTACAGAATTTTTTGCAACAGTTGATTGGATTAATGCTCACGCAGGTGATTGGCAATTACCATTCTTGATTCTTCACGGTGGCGCAGACCGAGTAGCTTTACCAGCGGGAAGTGACATCTTTTACCAACGGGTAAATTGCCAAGATAAGCTGAGAATTGAGTATCCAGGAGCTTATCACGAAATTCAGAGTGACATAAATTACCGCGAGGTAATGGCTGATTTGGAAGATTGGTTAGAGCAACACCTACCATCTGAAGTGGCGCAGTTGGCACGGGGAAACGCTGAGTTAGAGTTTCCTAATTCTTAGCTTTCAGCAGATGAGGCTTGATTACCGAAACAGTTCTGAGTGGTGACTTGGGATCAAAAGTGCAATATCAACCTCTTGCCTCCTGCCTCCTTTAAAGCAAAGCACCACTACAACTAGAACCAGATCCAGCGGTGCAACCATAGCAATAAGCAGCAGTTTGTATTTCACTAATCAAGTCTAAACTCCCAGCTTCTAACAAGCTACCAACTGTCAAGGTTTCACCATTGCGAGTTTTTGCTGGCAAATTCATCATTTGGTTAAAGTCGCAATCATATACATTACCCAGATAGTCAATTGAAAGTTCATCGCGACACATTAAATGTTCAACTGTGCTGGGATTAAAATGCAACTCTAAAAACTGCAAATAGCTGGTGTACAGTTTTCTCCGTTCTAAATGCATTTTAGTTCTACCAACTGGTAGGTTGGTAATGGTGAAGAGGTTGTTAAATACAATATCAAAATGTTCTTGCAAGAACATTTTGTAATCTTGTTCTAGGTTACTCTGTTCGGGAGCTAAGGAGAAATTTTCACCATTGGGCAACTGGGGATTAAAAACCAAGTCCAAAATTAAATTTTCGTCTTTACCATAGCCGAGTTGATTAAGCCACTGTAAAGCTTTGACTGAACTATCAAAAACACCAGCACCGCGCATTTTATCAACATTATCGACTAGATAACAGGGTAGAGAAGCCACAATTCTTACTTGGTGTTTAGCAAAGTATTCTGGTAAATCACCAAATCCATCTTCAAAATAAATGGTCAAATTAGACCGGACAATCACTTGTTTACCAGTTGCTCTTGCTGCTTCTACTAGTGGTTTAAATCCATAATTCATTTCTGGTGCGCCACCAGTTAAATCCACAATTTTAATTTCGGGAAATTTATGGATTAGTGAAATCAATTGTTCGCAAATTTCAGGAGAAAGTTCTTCTGTACGTTTTGGCCCAGCTTCCACATGACAATGTGTGCAGGCGAGGTTACAACGCTTACCTAGATTAATTTGTAAAACAGTGATTCCTTTTTTTGTCAAAGGTGAACTGAGTTTGTGGTTAAACGGTTTGACCGCTGTATATTGAGATTGCATTATTTACTATTCCTTACAAATCACACAACTATATTCAATTTTTCTAACCTTGCAATAATCTGTAGGTTATTCCACTAATAATTGCAGCAGTCGGTAAAGTTAAAATCCACGATAGTAGGATCTGATAAAAAATACGCGTATTGGCTTTTTTGCCAATTAATCCTACACCAAAAATAGAACCAACTGAAACATAAGTAGTGGAAACTGGAAGTCCAAACCGACTAGCTACAATGACCAGAACTCCAGTTACTATATTTGCTGATAAGCCTTGAGTATGATTCATTGAGGTAATCTTTTCACTCATAGTTACTGCAACTTTTTGGGAGTTGAGTAAACCGCCAAGTGCCATTGCGATCGCTATTGTGATCATTCCTCCCTGAATTGAGAAATATTCAATAATCAGGATCAGTGAAACAATCTTAGGAGTGTCATTTAATCCTCTCGCAAAACTGACAATTCCGGCGCTGATAAAATGGCAAGTATCAATCATTTTTTGATTGACTGGTAGATGCCATTTTGAATTAATATAGTTAGATAAACTGTAAATTCCTGCTCCCAAGGGAATAGCAATGATTGGACTGAGTAATAGAGGTAAAATAAAGTAAGTTACCAAAAGTGCGAAATTAACTTGAAGTCCGAATGCTACTAATCCAGCACCAAGAATAGCACCTGTCAAACTGTGAGTAGTGGAAATGGGAAACCCCATCAGAGTGGCAATGAGTACAGTTAAACCAGCTGCGATCGCTACTGCTATATGAAACTCTGGGGCGTTAGCGATCGCATCAGGTACTAGTCCTTTCCCTGAGAAGTTTTTAATTAATGCCCCTGCGAAAAAAGTCGCAGTTATTGCGCCAGCAAAGGTTGTAAAAGTTGCCCACAAAATTGCTGTTTGATAGCTGCTTGTTCGGCTACCAAACAGCGTTGCTACACCTTTGAAATTATCATTCGCACCATTTGAATATGCTAAAAAAAGCGTAGCTAAAAACAGACTAATTAACAACATTTTGGGGTTATAAAGAAGAAGTCATAATCCAGAATTCAATTGTCCATTCATTACCCATTTGCACAGAATTACTTTGTCTTCTGACACCTGAATTCTTTATTAAGATATTAACAGCAACCACCACCGCTATAATGCCAGGTTGAATTGGTAACAATTATTTCTAGTGGCTTAATAGCAGCAAGTTTAGCAGCGGTTTTATCACATACGGCTGCGGGAATACCTAGCTGAAGTAGATGACCTGCTGAATCGTCAAAGAAGGGTTCAGAACCAGCATAAATTGCTGTTTTACCAGTAAAAATGCAAGCACCATCTTCTGGAATAGCAACTTTAAAAGAGACAGAATCCAGACTTTCTAAAAGTAGGTTTTCTTCTAAATTATAAGTCTGAGAATCTAGGAGACGGTAAGGACGACGGGCGCGAATTTCAATTTGACCAAAACCAGCATTTATGATCCGTTCAGTATACTCTTGATATGTGAGTGCGCCTGATAAACACATGGCTCTCAGTCGCTCATCTTGTTGAAGATGTACTGGAATTGAACGAGTAGCAATTGGATCGCTCATTTGCAAACGTCCACCTGGTTTTAATACCCGATATGCTTCTTTTAAAGCGCGAGTTAAATCTTCTGGCTCAAAGATGTTGAAAAGGCAATTCTGTGCCACGATATCGACGCTAGCATCAGCAACAGGTAAGTTAAAAGCATCGCCTTCACAGATTTCTACAAAGCTGGGGTCAAACCAGGGGTTTTCTTGAGCAGCAATTTCCAAATTACGTGTGGCTGCTTCTCGCATAGCCCCAACCGGTTCAACGGCAACTACAGCACTTGCATGGCGAGAAAAATAAGCAAATTGCAACGCTTCTAAGCCGCCACCAACACCGACATACAGTACAGTAGGTTGGTTTCCTAGTTCGGTGGGGTGAACAGTGGTGCCACAACCATAGTTCATTTCCTGCATTGGCAAAGGAATTTTTAATCCTGGTAGTTGCAGGGGCGTACTTTGCACACAACAAAGTCCAACTTGCGGGGTTTGGGCAACTTCGCTATAGAATTGCGCTGCTGTTTCTAGATAGGTCATGCAATTTTGGATTTTAGATTTTAGATTATGACAGCTTTGTGCATCCTAATATAATTAACTCCGAGTTGGATGAGTTTTTACTGAGATTGCCAAAAGCCCCAAATCTTCATAAGATAGTGGATTTTGGGGATTGGGAACTGGGGATTGGGGCAATTAATTTTCTTCCCCTGCTTCCCCTGCTTCCCCTGCCCCTCTGCCCCTCTGCCTCTTCAGCCCAATCCCCAAATTCAATCACGTAATGTGTAACCAACACCACTCACAGTCTGAATGAGGCATTTTTCGTTATTGGCTTCAAGTTTCAGGCGCAGGTAGCGAATGTAAGCTTCAATAATGTTGGCATCGCCCATGAAGTCGTAACCCCAGACTTGCTCTAAAATGCGATCGCAGGTAATTACCTGTCGCGGATGGGCGAGTAGATATTCTAGTAAATCAAATTCCTTAGCAGTTAACTCAATTAACCGCTGATTTCGGTACACTTCCCGTGTGCGACGATTTAAACTCAGGTCTTCAAATTCTAAAATATCTGCGGCATCTGCTTGGTGGCTTCTTTGCAGGTGTTTGCGGACTCTGGCTAATAATTCATCAACGCTGAAGGGTTTAACGAGGTAATCATCAGCACCAGCATCTAAGCCTGCAATGCGATCGCTCTCTTCATCTTTGATGGTTAATAAGATTATCGGTACTTTATCACCAATACTTCGCAGGCGGCGGCAAATTTCCAACCCCGACAAACCTGGTAACATCCAGTCTAAAATTACTAAATCCAGATGCAACTCCCGCGCTGCGGTGAGTGCAGTCAATCCATCGTAGGCAATACTGACTTGATAGCCTTCATAATTCAATTCCAATTCGACAAATCGCGCCAGTTTGACTTCATCTTCAACCAGTAAGATGTGCGTCATGATGATGTTAATGATTTCAGCAGGATACGGTAAGCAAAAATACTGTCTGGAAACACTGTCTTCGAGGTGCCAGCTAATTAATAGCTAAACATCTAATTAGGTGTACGTTAGCTTAGTATAAACCCAGGCAAGTAACAACCGTAAGTCTGCAATTACCGATGGTTGCTTGAGCAAAGAATAATCCAACTGTCTATTAGCAATAAGCCGTGACATCTTCACCGCATTCATCGGCAAGATAACAGAGCGCTTTAAAACGCAAACCAACCACTTCCTCGTATAGGGGATTTAATTTACACATCGGTGGAATGTGCAATAACTTCCGACCAAATAGCGTGATGTCTCGCTCAAAGGGACACTGAGCAGGAATAGCTTTGCACAGGAAATGAGCCAATTTGGAGTTATGAATTTCTATCGTTTCCAACCACTCGCGGACTGGATGCAATAGATCATTATGTAACCGAACTTGAATAAAGTTTGTCATAATTTTTCACCTTGATAATTTCAAACTAGATTGAGTTTTTTGTAGTTGAACCTCTATAAATAGATACGGTTAGGTTCTATAGTTTTATGCACTAATTGCTCGTTCTTTAGTTCTCTACAGAGATAGAATGAGTTTCTAGGCACACTATTAACTACAAATTCAAGTGCTATAGTTCCCGATAATTTGTCAAAGCGAACATATCTTTTGTGCCAAACTGCATTGTCGTAAGATAGTCGATGCGTTGTTTTATGCCGCAGACTAACGCACCGACTATCTTAACTAACCCGACAAAAGCCAGATATTATAACCAATTCAGAATCGCTATAGTGAATTTGTATTGTTAACCAACTTTTTGGAGGCGCAGCTAAAAAAGCATCAAGCTTTAAGGAAACTGCGAAAACTAATGACTGATGACTTTTTCAGTAATAAAAAGCTACTTTTTGACCTATGGGCACCAAGTTATGACTGGCTCTTTCCTTCAATATTTTATCGAGCCGTTCACAAACGGTTGCTGGAATACGTCGATTTACCAGAGTCAGCAAATGTACTTGATATAGGTTGTGGTACTGGACGCTTACTGGAGCGCCTTGCTACTCAGTTTCCCGATCTGCGAGCCACGGGATTGGATTTATCTGCTAATATGTTGCGGGTAGCAAGACAAAGTAACCGCCACCGCCCACGTTTAATTTATATTGAGGGAAAAGCTGAGTCTCTTCCCTTTGCTGATGGTCAATTTGATGCTGTTTTCAGCACTATCAGCTTCTTACACTATCTGGAACCGAAACAGGTGCTTAGTGAGATAGCACGGGTACTTTCTCCCGGCGGACACTTTTATTTGGTTGACATTACTTCCACAAAAGAGACAGAACCCCAATTATTGCCCATTTCTCCCCGTGGAATTCGACTCTACAGCCCTAATCAACGTCAACTTCTTGGTTCCTCCGCTGGCTTATTGTGTTTGAATCACCATTATTTACTAGGGCCTGTCTTACTAACGATTTTTGCTAAACCTCCGATTTGAAAATAGGGAATGGGGAATGGGGAATGGGGAATGGGGGATGGGGAAGGGGGAATGGGGAATGGGGAATGGGGAAGGGGGAAAGTAAAGGGTTGTAAATAGCTTTTTTTCAAGCCTAGTTCTGCATATCTTAATTACGAATTACGAATTACGAATTACGAATTACGAATTACGAATTACGAATTACGAATTACGAATTACGAATTAGTCTGACCCCGATATTCCATAAGCACCACAGGAACTCTGAGCAGCCTTTTAGCTAATTGCGAGAATCTAAATTTACCCTTGAGCGTAGACAAGCCTCTTGTCTTGGGAAATTTTGGCAAGTCTTCAAAAGATATTGGCACAAAGTGAAAGCGACTGTAAAACTGCGCCAGTCGTTGACCTAAACATTCAAGATAAAGTGGTTGCGTTGCTGTATTAATCAAATGCTGGGTTAGCAAAGTACCTAAACCGCGACCTCTCCAAGCTGATGCAACGACCAAACTACCAAGTTCTTGTGCCCCTGAGAAATTACGTAGCTGTCCGCAAGCTACGAGATTTCCATCGCATTCAATTACCCAAAATTGCTGCCAATTTAATTGGGTTGGGTCGAGTTTTGCTGAGAATACCAGCAATCGAATCGACCACTGATCCGCAGAGATTGCTTTGCGAAGGACACACCCAGATGGTAACGATAGATTGCTCTGGTTCATTCAATTACACTTTGATGGTTTATCGAGTCAGGCAGGGGGCAGATAGCGCAGTCTTAGCGAGTCCGTGAGCGTCAGGCTTTCTGCCTCCTGTCTCCTTGCTCCAACTCAATAGGTTCGGTTAAGGTGCATAGTTCTTAAAGATCCCCCTTAGTCCCCCTTAAAAAGGGGGAAATAGAGCCATTCTTAGCCCCCCCTTTTTAAGGGGGTTGGGGGGATCGAGTCTTATCTAAACCGTATTTAGCTCTAACTTTCAAGCTCTTAGTTAAAATTGCCGATAGATGTTATGCACTATTATTGATGCTTACGGCTGCACTTTCCGAGATTTACAGATGAAGTTGCGCCTTCATCAATTTTTAGTTTCTACCTTTGAAAGAGTTTAGCCATTCTTGAACTTGCTCTCTTGCAATATCGCGCCCTCCCAGACCAAAGGCTAGGGCGATCGCAACTGCGATCGCACCGAGTAAAAGTCCAAAGGCTAAATTCACAATATCACTGGCAACTCCAATCTGTTGCAGTGCCATTGCAGAGACTAAGGTAATGATGGCAATCCGCGCCACTTGTCCCAAAATCTGTGCTTGCCGATCGCCAGAACTGGTAATGATGTTAAAAGCCAGATTTGCTAGGAATAAGCCAATGGCAAAGATCACCAATCCTGCCAAAATCCGCCCGAATATAATCACAATTCCAGACACTAATGCTGTCAGGGCTGGAATATTCAAGATATTCACCGCCGCCACCGTTGCAAACAGCATGATACCCACTAAGGCAACAATACCTGCAATTTCCGATGGAGTGCGAGTTGGGGTAGGTTCAACTGTTGGTTCTGTTGAAATTTCGATTCGTCTAGTGGGTGTTGTCAGACCCAAAATCGTGAAAATGTTATTAAAGCCTAAATTCGTGAGGATACTTGTCACCAAATCTGCAACAAACCGCCCAACAAAATAGGCAACAATCCAAATTGCTATGGCTGTGAAGATTGCAGGTAGGGCGTTGAGAACCTGTTGTAGCATTGCGATCGCAGGCACGGATATCGCAGCAATCCCCAAGGCATTGAGGGCTGCGATCGCCACAGGAATCAAAATCAAAACATAGACAACTGTGCCAAGAATATTCGATAGAGGTTGCACTCCCGCACTTGCAGATAATCCCAACCGACTACCTAAATGATCAATGCCAGTTGTCGCCAGCAAGTTCGTTACAATCCGCCGGACTACATTAGCTATGAACCAGCCAACTACAGCAATTAATATTGCCGCTAAAATGTTTGGCAGAATTAGCAGAACTTCTGTTATTAAAGCTTGTACTGGTTGTAGAGCCTCCCTGAGTCCGAGAGTATCTAAAACTGGTGCGAGAAACAGTAAAAATATAAACCAATACAGAGCATTGCCAATCGTTTCACTTAGAGACAGCTGATTAAGGCTGGGTGCCCTGTCTTCTGGTTCTGGATTCAAACGCTCATCCAGATTGAATGCCTGTAATGAGCGGACAGTGATAATCTTCACAATGGTCGCCAAAAACCAGGCGGCTCCCAAAAGGATTCCCGCACCAACCAACTTTGGCAAAAAGCCAATAAGTTGATTGAGAAAATTATTCAGGGGTCGAGAAGCTATCTCCAGATCCAATGTCTGTAAAACAGCTACCGCCGTCAATAGGATAATGCTCCAAAAGACTAAAGTGGAGATGATTTTCTCCACTTGGGGAACATCTTGACGACCCGTTATCCCAGAGGCAATACGGTTATCTATGTTTGTTCGACTGAGGATTCCTCGCGTCACCGCTGCTGCGATCGCTGCAATTAGCCAACCTACTAGTAAAATTGCTACCGCCCCCAGTAGACGGGGTGTAAACAGAATCAACTGTTGAACAATACCTTGCACATCAGCGATTCCTTGATTCACTGCTGGTTGCACCGGTTGTAGGCTGGGCGACTGTGCTAAAAATTGCTGTCCCCTCATCGATAAACCAATATCTATCAACTGGGTTATTCCCTGCCAAGTTGTGTTCATGGTTTTCCGGTATTAAGGTTTTTAGGTGTTTACCAAAAACACTGGAGATACTTATGAGATGCCTAGAGGGTGTTTGAATGAATAATGTTGCACCCCAGTAAGTTTACTAGTGTTTTGCCTATCAATTTACCAGCAAATTACCCGTAAACTCATTTTATTTATGATTTGGATAAATGCTCAATACTCAATTAATGTGCTGAAAGTGCTTGATTTTGGGTTATTCTAAGTGGAGCAACAGCATAAAAAAGTAGAATGTCCCAAGTTTTGGAACAATCGATTCAAATTAATGCTACAGCTACGGTGGTGGAGCGCTGTATTAGCGATTTAACCCTTATGCACCGCTGGCTAAATCCCATCCTGCGTTGCGAACCTGTGGGCGAAGCTTGGAGTACGGATATCGGCAGTGAAAGTCGTTTTATTATTCAAATTCCTCTACTAAAACCCACCTTGAATAGCGTAGTTGTAGAACGACAACCGGGTTTAGTAGTCTGGGAATTTCAGGGATTTTTTCAAGGACGCGATCGCTGGGAATGTCAACCCATAGAAAAGGGAACGCTCCTACTCAACCGCTTTGAGTACGATATCCCTAACCCATTAGTAAGTTGGGGTTTTAACACCTTTGCCGCATCTTGGACAAAAGCAGATATGCAAGCCCAGCTGCGCCGCCTCAAACGAGTCGCAGAAGAAGAAAATAATTCGTAATTCGTAATTCGTAATTCGTAATTGGGCAGAGGGGCAGAGGGGCAGAGGGGCAGAGGGGAAAAACTTACTGCAACTTCCCCCCTGCTCCCCTGCTCCCCTGCTCCCCTGCTCCCCTGCTCCCCTGCTCCTCAACTCAGCACTTTTCATCCAACTCGATAAGTAGCCGCCGAATCACAGATGCATCCTCGGCATCGGGAACTGTTACTAAATATTTTTGTAAGTCGTCTATGGCTTGGGGGTAGTAACCTAGTTGATAATAAATCAAGCCGCGATCGCGCAATTCTAAAGTTAAACCAGGAAACAGCAATAAAATTCGTTCAACCGCTGCCAGTGTTTTTTCTAACTCTTGCTGTTTGAGGTAAATAAATTTTAAATTTGTCAGTATCCTTGCCAAAAATTGCCGATTACTGACTACGGCTAAAAATTCTGGTTGTAGCGTCACAGGTTGCTGATAAAGTTGAGATAGCCGTTCTTCGCAATCTTGGGCAAATATTATTTCACCGCCATTGAAAGCATCGACAAAAATTTCTATATCTGGAATATCCGGGCGAATGAGGAAATGTCCTGGCATTCCCACACCCACCATCGGAAAATCAATCCGTCGAGCAACCTCTAGGTAAACCAGTGCTAAGGTAATGGGAATCCCCAATCGGCGGTCAATTACATCATTCAAAAAGCTGTTGCGCGGGTCGTAATAGTCAGTTTTATTACCAGAAAACTTTAAATCTTCGTAAAGATACTGATTAATACTTTGAACTATCCGCAGAGGATATCGTGAATCAGGGAGGCGTTCTTGTAACTCCCATGCCATTGTATCAAGGGCATTGAGGTATTCTTCTTGATCTAGCTTGGGATATTCTTCTTGTGCAATATACAAAGCTGCCTTTGCTAAGTCAATGTGCTCGTCAGACTGCTGAATCTCTTGGTAAAAATATTGTCGTGCTGACGAGAAATTCATAAGCTGTTGCTCAGTGAAAGTGTGAAGATGAAGCAAGAGTGGCTTGGCTGAACTGAAAACAGTTTTTTCTACCTATTTTTCTGAAAATTATCTAACTTTTGGACTAATGTTATGGCTGCTTGCAAAAGGGTAGTATTTTTTATGTGTTCATGAACTAATTTTCATAGTTTGTAATATTTTACAGAATGTCTTCTGGCAGGACAGCAGATTTTTGTATGGTTACTTTCTATACATTTGCAAGAATTAAATATTTTTTTATGGGAGAGGTTTCCCTTCTGCCTTCTGCCTCCTTCAACACAGGTACAACTCTCAAGGTAGATGAGGCTCGTTTCGCTGCCATTTAGTCTCAAAGTTACTCAATGCGATCGCCTGGGTTTCCCCTATGAGCAACTGGCGTATGGGATGTAATAACTGTGATTAGCATAGCTAATGATGCGGACATGATACAAAGCCTAGAATTATTCCTAACTGACTTTGAAGCCCGCCGCCTCTGCACCATCCTGACACGGCGTTTTGATTTTGGGTCTTTCCTAGCCTCATCTTAAAACTTACCTTAATTTTGATCCCCAAGCCCCAGTCTTAAGGATCAATTTATGGCGTAGAGTAGGGTCGTTCAGTGCTAATCTGAAAGGTGACATTGCTTAATTTTATGTCTTCTCCGACCGTATCTGAAATATAGCTTCACTCATTAGGCGCAGCATGGTCACAACCGCAGAAAAAACAAACATTGGCTACATTACCCAAATCATTGGCCCAGTTGTAGACGTTAAATTTCCCGGCGGGAAATTGCCACAAATCTACAACGCTTTGAAAATCAAAGGCACCAACGAAGCTGGACAGGAAATCAACATCACCGTTGAAGTACAGCAATTGCTGGGCGACAACCAGGTGAGAACTGTTGCAATGAGTTCCACCGAAGGCTTAGTGCGCGGTTTTGAAGTCACCGATACAGGCGCTCCAATTACCGTACCAGTTGGTAAAGCCACCTTGGGTCGAATTTTCAACGTCCTTGGCGAACCTGTGGACAACAGAGGCCCAGTAAATGCTGAGGCGACTCTACCCATCCACCGTTCTGCTCCCAAATTTACTGACCTGGAAACCAAACCTTCGGTGTTTGAGACTGGGATTAAAGTTGTTGACCTTCTGACTCCCTATCGACGCGGCGGTAAGATTGGTCTGTTCGGCGGTGCTGGTGTTGGTAAGACCGTGATCATGATGGAGTTGATCAACAACATCGCTACCCAGCATGGTGGAGTATCCGTTTTTGCAGGCGTGGGTGAGCGGACTCGTGAAGGTAATGACCTTTACAACGAAATGATTGAGTCTGGGGTTATCAACAATGACAACCTCAACGAATCAAAAATTGCTCTAGTTTACGGTCAAATGAACGAGCCACCCGGAGCCAGAATGCGGGTTGGTCTTTCGGGATTGACAGTAGCAGAGTACTTCCGCGATGTGAACAAGCAGGATGTGCTGTTGTTTATCGACAACATTTTCCGGTTTGTACAAGCAGGTTCGGAAGTATCGGCGCTACTGGGTCGGATGCCCTCAGCGGTAGGATATCAGCCGACATTGGGAACCGACGTGGGTGAACTGCAAGAGCGGATTACCTCAACTACAGAGGGTTCCATTACCTCCATTCAGGCAGTGTACGTACCTGCGGATGACCTCACCGACCCCGCACCTGCTACCACCTTCGCCCACTTGGATGGTACAACAGTACTGTCTCGTGGTTTGGCAGCTAAGGGAATTTATCCCGCAGTTGACCCGCTGAACTCAACTTCCACCATGCTCCAGCCCAACATTGTAGGTGACGAACACTACAATACTGCGCGGGCGGTGCAATCAACTCTGCAACGTTATAAAGAACTCCAAGACATTATCGCCATTCTTGGTCTAGATGAATTGTCTGAAGATGACCGTCTCATCGTAGCGCGGGCCCGGAAAGTTGAGCGTTTCTTGTCTCAGCCATTCTTTGTAGCAGAAGTATTCACCGGTTCTCCTGGTAAGTACGTGAAGTTGGAAGACACCATCAAAGGGTTCCAAAAGATTCTGTCTGGTGAGTTGGATGATCTGCCAGAACAGGCTTTCTACTTGGTTGGTGACATCAACGAAGCGATCGCTAAAGCTGCAAAAATCAAAGGTTAGTCATTAGTCGTTGGTCATTGGTCATTGGTCATTGGTCATTAGTCATTAGTCATTAGTTCAAGTGCTAATGACTAATGGCAATTACAAATGACAAAAGACAAAAGACAAAGGACATAAAGACAACAGACAAAGGACAAAAGACAAATGACATTAACCGTTCGTGTAATTTCCCCAGACAAAACAGTATGGGATGCCCCAGCTGAAGAAGTAGTTTTGCCTAGCACTACTGGTCAACTAGGTATTTTAACTGGACACGCACCACTTTTGACCGCCCTGGATACTGGTGTAATGCGAGTCCGCGCCGCTAAAAATCAGAATTGGCAAGCGATCGCTCTTTTGGGCGGTTTTGCCGAAGTCGAAGAAAATGAAGTGACAATTCTGGTTAATGGCGCTGAACGTGGCGACAAAATTAACCTTGATGAAGCCCGTACTGCTTACAACCAAGCAGAAGCGCGTCTGAATCAAGTTACAGGAGACGATCGCCAAGCCCAAATCCAGGCAAACCAAGCCTTCAAACGTGCCCGCGCTCGGTTTCAAGCCGCTGGCGGTTTGGTCTAATTTAACTTTATATTTCCACTTTGTAGGTTGGATATTGCCCAACCTACAAAATATTTATTAAAGAGAACTCAGAATTCAGGAGTCAGAATTCAGGAGTCAGAATCAAGACGCTCGATAGCTACGCGCAAAGCGAATCCTTTCTGACTCCTTATTTATTAACTTTTAAAAAAATTACGTCAAGTTTAAGAAATCGAGGTCAGCCTTGCTGAAGTGTTAACTTAACTAATTAGTTGCCCAAATGGGCACAAATTATGAAAAGCTTTTCATCTTTGCTTGGTACTCGTAAACAAAATAAGGTAGCTCTTTTTGCAGCATCTATCGTAGCAACATTAGCGATGGCTAGTAGTATTAATTCTGCTAATGCTACTACCGTAAAAATAACTACTGCAAAAGAAATTACTTCGGCAACTGTCCAGCGAAATCAGACCAAACCAAATATTGCCCAATTACAAATTAGCAGGAATCAATATCAAGCTGCTGGAATTGATCCTTTTGTAATGGTTCCCATCGTCCTTGTGGGCGGTTTCATCATATTCGTCCCCCTTTTCTTTGGCGGACTTGTAGTCATTGGTGAACGCGAAGTAGGTATTGTAGTTAGGAAATTTACCCTTTCCGGGCGTGGACTCCCCGCCGGCAGTTTGATTGCCCTCAACGCGGAAGCTGGCTTACAGGCAGATACTTTAGCTCCTGGTTGGCACTGGGGCTATTGGCCTTGGCAGTATTCTGTAAAAAAAGAGACGGTAATTGTCGTTCCCCAAGGGGAAATCGCTTTAATTGTGGCAGCAGATGGCGCATCCAACCCCCCAGAGCGGATTTTGGGTAAAATCGTAGATTGTGACAACTTCCAAGATGCTCGGAAATTCCTTACCCAAGGCGGGGAAAAAGGGCGGCAAATGGGTTTTCTCACCGCAGGTACGTACCGGATCAACACTGCCCTATTTAAAGTCATCATGGCATCAAATGCCAGCGCTCATGGCATGACTCCAGAACAGTTGCGGGTATACAGTCTGGCATCGGACAAAGTTGGCATCGTCACTACCTTAGATGGTTTGCCAATCTCTGCCGGTGAACTTGCAGGCCCCACAATTGACGGACACGACAACTTCCAAAATGGTCAGAAATTTATTAATGGCGGAGGGCGGAGAGGCTTACAAGAGCAAACGTTGCTTTCTGGTTCTTGGAACTTGAACCCTTGGTTTGTCCAAGTTGAACAAGTGCCGATGACGGAAATTCCCATTGGGTATGTGGGTGTGGTAATTTCTTTCGTGGGTAAGGCACATCAAGATGTCAGCGGTGCAGCTTTCACCCACGGTAACTTGGTTAATCAGGGACATAAGGGCGTATGGGTCGAACCGCTATATCCTGGTAAGCACCCGATTAATTCCCGGATCATGAAGATGGAACTAGTGCCAACGACCAACATTGTCTTAAACTGGTCAGGTCGCACCGAACGTCACAGCTATGATGCTCAACTAGCTTCCTTGACAGTGCGATCGCGTGATGGGTTTGCTTTTGATTTAGAAGTAGCGCAAATTATCCATGTGGGTGCTTTAGATGCGCCGAAGGTAATTTCTCGTGTAGGTGCAATGCAAAATCTGGTAGACCATGTATTGGAACCTACCATCGGTAATTATTTCCGCAACTCAGCCCAAGACTATACTGTATTAGACTTTCTGACCGCTCGGAGCGAACGACAATCTGAGGCTGCTGAGTATATAAAAACAGCATTGCGGGCTTATGACGTGCAAGCGATCGATACCCTCATTGGTGATATTCAGCCACCAGCGTCGTTAATGCAGACACAGACAGACCGGAAAATTGCCGAAGAAGAACGCAAGACTTATGAAGTCCAGCAGATGGCGCAAACCCAACGGCAGCAACTTGTCCGGGAAACGGCACTGGCTAATATCCAGCAAGAAATGGTGAAATCGGAGCAGAGTGTACATATTGCCGATCTAAAAGCCCAAGCCCAAATCAAAGAGGCAAATGGTGAAGCCGAGGGGACAAAACTCCGGGCAATTGCTGAGGCTGAAGGTATTCGTGCTACAGGTAACGCCAAAGCTGAAACCTATCGCGCTGGTGTGGAAGCTTTGGGGTCACAAGGTTATACAGCAATGCAACTGATGCAGATTATCGGCGATCGCAATGTCCGCTTGATACCAGATGTCTTAGTTGGCAGCAACGGTAGCAATAACGGCTTAGTAGATGGGCTACTATCCATGATTTTATGGAATCAAACTGGTAAGGGGGAATTGACACCAACACCTTTGCATCCACAACCAGTAGTTACTAAAGCACAACCAACCACAGAAAACGGTATTCCACCGATAGTTGTGAATTTTCCGGCGGATAAGTCAACTTAACGTTAAAAGGGCGGTTATAAATCCGATTCGCAATTCGCAATGGGCTAACGCCCCCTCCGCTAACGCAATTAAACTCAGCCCAATACTAGGGGTGGGGTTTTTACCTACCTTGAGATACAAGGATTTTTTCGCCCACAACGAGCGTTAGCGTAGCGGCACGAAGTACGGTTTTGAACCTTTACTTTTTTGATAAACTGCGTCTATACAGGCAAAACCCACCTCGGTGGGTTTCAAACCCTCAATTTTCCTTAGTCCGCAAAGGCGGACTTATACCATTTCACGAAAATCTGGATACATGTCTCGTTCCCAGTCTCCGCCTGGGAATGCCATCTTAGAGGCTCCGCCTCCCTTGCTGGCGGCAGAGCCGCCAAGAGCAGCATTTCCAGCCCAGAGGCTGGAAACGAGATTTGAAAAGACTTTTAACTTAAGTTGACACCAATGAGCACTGCTAAACCCTTGCCCACGTATTTGTATCATTATTAAAGTGAAATGGTATTAGTTTGTGTAGCCGCGAATTCTATTCGCTCTGGCTACCTGTAACTCTGGCGGATAAATTTTGCTTTTACAAGAACGTTATCGTTTACTCAAGCAGATTGGTAAAGGGGGATTCTGTAAAACTTTCCTTGCTGTTGATGAAGGTCAGTTTCCGCCAGTTCCTTGCGTTGTTCAAGAATTATCGCTGAAATACGAAACATTGGAAACTTTTCAGCAAAAGGCACAAAAGCTAGAGGAATTAGGAAAGCATCCCCAAATTCCCACCTTATTAACTTATTTTCAACAGAAAGGGCATTTTTATTTAGTGCAGGAGTTTATTGCAGGCACTAATTTAGCTCAGGTGGTTGAAGAAGAAGGCGCTTTTAATGAGACTCAGATTTGGCAACTGTTAGAAGATTTGTTGCCAGTTTTGCAGTTTATTAGCGATGCCTGCGGCGGGCTACGCCTACGCCACATCATCCACCGCGATATTAAACCCCACAATATCATCCGTAGATCCCCAATTACCAAAAAGGGAAATTTCGTTATAGTTGATTTTAGCACTGCGAAAATTGTCACAGAAATCGATCAGCTAACATTTGAAACTAGTATCGGCAGTCCAGAATACGCTGCACCAGAACAAATAAAGGGGAAAGCCGTTTTTGCTAGTGATTTATATAGCTTGGGTGTAACTTGTATTTACTTACTTACCCAGATTCCTCCCTTTGATTTATTTGATATTGCAAATGATTGCTGGGTTTGGCGAGATTATCTTACTAGTAAGATAAGCGATCGCTTGGCACAAATCCTCGACAAGTTGCTGCAAAATGCTGTTGACCAGCGCTTTCAATCGGCTGATGAAGTTATGCAAGCAATGGGTATCGAATATAAAACTCAAAATTTGAAATTACCAAATCCTCCTTGGCGATGTTTGCATACCCTAACTGGGCATTCTGGGACATTGAGTAGTGTGAATGACCTTGCCATCAGTCCCGACAGTTACACTTTAGCCAGTGCTAGTGATGACAAAAACATCAAATTGTGGGATTTAAATACCAAAAAAGTCCTAGCTAGGTTATCAGGACATTCCCAAGCCGTAAAATCAGTTACCTTCAGTCCTGATGGTCAAATTTTGGCAACTGCTAGCGACGATAAAACAATTAAATTATGGGAGGTTGAGACATTAAAAGAAATCTGCACCCTATTGGGACACTCACACGCTGTAAAATCAGTTGCTTTCAGTCCAGATGGGCAGATTCTCGCTAGTGGTAGTTGGGATAAGACAGTTAAACTTTGGGATGTCAATACTGGCAGAGAAATTTGCACCATAACTGGACACCAATTACAGGTAAATTCAGTAGCATTTAGTCCCCAAGGACAGCTTTTAGCCAGTGCTAGTTATGACAGAACAATTCGCCTGTGGCAGATATCTGCATTAGGAAGAGGCAGGGGAGCAGGGAGCAGGGAGCAGGGGGATATGAATAGTATTGAGTTAAAAAACTATCCACAAGGGGCGGAGAACATTTCCCTTTTCTCCCTGCCCTCTGCCCCCTGCCCTGTTGAAAACCGCCCATGCTATAGCTTTTTAGGCACCCTTTCGGGTCATGCATGGGCGGTTTTGACAGTCGCTTTTAGTCCCGATGGGAAAATTTTGGCGACGGGTAGTGATGATAACACTATTAAATTGTGGGAGGTAAACACAGGTCAGCTAATTTGCACACTTGTAGGCCATTCTTGGTCTGTGGTGGCTGTGGCTTTTACTGCCGATGGCGAAACGCTCCTAAGTGCAAGTTGCGACAAAACAGTTAAACTTTGGAGGGTAAGCACAGCAGAAGAGATTGTTACTCTCTCTGGTCATGTAGACTCAGTATCTGCTGTTGCTATGAGCAAAGTTACACAATTAATTGCAAGCGGCAGCCGGGACAAGACTATCAAACTGTGGCAGCTTGTAGAACAGGACAATAGCTAATTTTGTAATATCAGGCGCTACCTGTGAAGGCAACTTCTGGAAATTTCAACTGAGCTTCTGCCATTGGACGGTTTCTGCCTTCCTCTTGCCAGTAGTTAATCACTTCTGTTGCTTTGTTAAGCAACTCAACACGATCCAGGTCAGTAATCCAATGTTTGGACTCTAATTCCTTTTTTAACTCTTCCCAGGCATCATTTCTGGGCCAAAAAAAGTACTTAGTCAAGGGACTGGTGCCTTTGCCTACAACTTGATCCACTGCTAGAGCAACGTTCTCGTCTAACCACAGAATTTTCAAAATAAACTTGGTCAATCACACCTCCGGGAATTTCCGGGCATTATTTAACTAGGATAGCGATCGCTTATTTTAACGCAATACCCTATCAAATGACCAAACAGTGATTGGATTGGGCTAGCATAAGGTGTAGTCGGCGCTAACTAAAGATGCTTATGACTGCCCAACTGCCCCAATCTCAAACAACATCTGGTTCAGATTTGTATGAGCAAGATTTTTACCTGTGGATTCAAACCACAGCAGAACTGCTCAAACAAGGTCGGCTCACAGAACTGGATTTGGAGAATTTGATTGAAGAAATTGAAACAATGGGCAGGAGTGAAAAGAAAGCACTTAGAAGCAACTTGGAAGTGGTGCTAATGCACCTATTGAAGTATAAATATCAAGCCGAGAAGCGCTCTGGTAGTTGGCGAGCAACAATTCGGGAGCATCGCAAACGCATTAGACAAGCTCTAGAAGAAAGTCCTAGCCTCAAACCATATTTTGATGAGGTTTTTAGGCTATGTTATGACGATGCTAGACTCTTGGCTGCCGATGAAACTGAATTGCATTTGGCTACCTTCCCCGAACAATCTCCCTTCACGCCAGAGCAATCCCTCGACCCCGATTTTTTACCTGAGTCATGATTTCACGTTTTATGATGATGTAAAACTCTTTTGCTTCCTACCCCATGACTCAACCAACTTCTGTAAAAGCGATCGTTATTTTCGATATTGATGGCGTTGTGCGCGATGTTAGCGGTTCCTATCGCCGGGCGATCGCAGATACGGTAGAATATTTTACTACCCAAGCATATCGTCCAACCCCACTAGATATTGACCAACTGAAGTCTGAAGGCGTGTGGAATAACGATTGGGAAGCATCGCAGGAATTAATTTACCGCTACTTTGAAACTCAACAACAGAGCCGTGAGCAACTGCAACTAGATTATGGTGCGATCGTTGCTTTTTTTCAATCCCGTTACCGCGGCCCTGACCCAAATAATTTTACAGGGTATATCTGTAATGAACCTTTATTATTGCAACCTAGCTATTTAGAACAACTTACCGAAGCTGGGATTGCTTGGGGATTTTTTAGCGGTGCAACTCGTGCTTCCGCTAACTACGTATTAGAAAAACGCCTGGGTTTGGCATCTCCAGTGTTGATTGCGATGGAAGATGCACCAGGGAAACCTGACCCTACGGGACTTTTCGCTACAGTTCGTGAGTTAGAAAATGGAATTGAGGAAAGATTAGCGATCGTGTATGTAGGAGATACGGTAGCAGATATGTATACCGTTGAGAAAGCGCGGAGTCTAGATTCTACTCGCACTTGGCTTGGTGTAGGCGTTTTACCTCCCCATGTCCAGGAAACAGCAGCGCGTAGTGATGCTTATAATGAGACATTGATAGCAGCAGGAGCAGCAGTAGTTTTACCTAATGTGCAAGAATTAACCCCAAGACAGATTCAAAAATTGGTCAGTTCATCTCCCCAATCTGTGTTCTAAGATTAATCAAGCTACGGGTGTATGAATGACTGACTGATAACAATCTTGCTTTAATCATTGGGAGATTAATAGAAATGTCTGCACTTAAACTGCCTAACGGCCCTCAAACTCACCCTTGGGTACAGACGTATCAATGGCTTACTAATCCCTTAGAATACATCGAAGACTGTGCTAAACGCTATGGTGATATCTTCACTCTTCAGCTAGGACAAAATGTTGCTCCTCAAGTTTTCATTAGCAATCCTCAAGCGATTGGGCAAATTTTTACTACAGATCCAAAACAGTTAGACTCCGGTGAATCAGCAGGTATTCAAGCGCCTTTATTAGGACGCCAATCACTACTAGCGCTGGAAGGAAAGCCTCATCAGCGACAACGAAAGCTATTGACACCACCTTTACATGGGGAACGAATGCTAGCTTATGGTGAATTAATCTGCAATATCACTGAGCAAGTAACTAATCAGTGGCAGGTTGGAGAAACCTTTGCAGTTATGCCATCAATGCAAGCAATCTCTTTCCAAGTAATTTTGAAAGCTGTATTTGGTCTAGAAGATGGGCCACGTTACGACAAACTTTATGAACTCCTGATTGCAATCCTGAATCCCAAAATCCCTATCTTAAGAACAGTTCTACTTCTTTTCCCATCACTGCGACAGGATTTAGGAGCGTGGAGTCCTTGGGGGAAATACTTGCGTTTACGGCAGCAAATTGATGAACTTATCTATGCCCAGATTCGCGATCGCAAAGCACAACCTGATCCATCTCGGACTGATATTCTATCTTTGATGATGGCTGCTCGTGATGAGGCGGGAGAGCCGATGACAGACTTGGAATTACGTGATGAACTGATGACCCTATTAGTAGCGGGTCACGAAACTACTGCAACTTCCTTATCATGGGCACTTTATTGGATTCATCATCAGCCCCAGGTGCGGGAAAAACTGCTGCAAGAATTAGATAAGTTGGGTGAACAACCAGACCCAAATGCCATTTTCCGATTGCCTTATTTGAATGCTGTCTGTTCTGAAACCCTACGCCTTTACCCAGTAGCGGTATCGGGACTAAATCGATTGGTCAAATCACCGCTACAAATTGGGGAATATAACTTTGAACCTGGGACTTTGATCATTCCCTCTATTTATTTGACCCATCATCGAGAAGATTTATATCCAGAGTCGAAGCAATTTAAGCCAGAGCGTTTTCTGGAACGGCAATTTTCTCCTTATGAGTATTTACCCTTTGGTGGCGGGAACCGTCGCTGTATTGGAATGGCATTTGCCTTGTTTGAGATGAAACTGGTGTTGGCAAAAGTACTGTCTCTCTGGGAAATGGAACTGGCTGATAGCAAACCAGTGCAGCCAGTACGTAAGGGTTTGCTATTTAGCCCAGCAGGTGGCGTAAAGATGGTGGTGACTGGGAAACGCCAGCAAAATCAGGTAGTTCGAGAAACTAGTTTTGTTTAGAAAGTTTGAGAATGCGATCGCCAGGGAGGCATTTACCATGAAAGATGTTGCAAGTTTAGTAGATGAAATTATTACAGGAAAAGGTTATATCCTGATTCCTGAAGTGTTAAATCCAACACAGGCATTGGAAGCGCGATCGCTTGTTCTCCAACTAGCCGAGAAGGAGAAACTGCAAGGAAAAGTTTTGCTTGACGATCCTTGGTAACTATGCTCCTAAGTATGTTCGTCCTCTTGAAAACCCGTTGCATGATATGCAGCAGGAAGTTTTAGATCGTGCCAGCCCTAAACTAAAACAGTTACTAGGATTAGAATTTAAGTCGGCTCTTTTTGAAGATGTCCAAAAAATCCGTTCTGGAAATTGGAATTAAATGGCCATCAGCTACAGAATAGATCATCTTGCCCACATGAAAGCTATTCATTGCTATGTTTCAGTTAAGACAGGCTTTCCTGTAAATATTACTTGTTCAATAATATCAGCGGCCCGACCAACCCCCCCTGCTTTCTGAATCGCCTGTTGTAACCTAACTGCATTCTTCTTATATGAATCTTCCGTTAGCACCTTTTCTATAGCAGTTTGCAATCGGGGAACATTCAATCGGGCTAGGGGAATCATTTCACCAGCACCAGCCCAAACTAAACGTGCTGCTACACCTGGTTGATCGTTGGTAATTGGTATTGCCACCATCGGCACTGCATTACTCAAAGATTCTAAAGTGGTATTCATGCCAGCATGGGTAATGGTGAGAGTAGCTTTTTGCAGCAATTCCAGTTGGGGTGCATAAGCAACAACCAGTGGATTTCCGGGCAGCCCTTGTAGAGACTCTGGAGTTGCAGAACCACCTAAAGAAATAACTAATTGAGCATCTAACTCTTTACAAGCTTCGGCAAAAAATTTGAAAATTTTCAATAGGCGATTTTGTACAGTCCCCATTGAGGCATAAATTAACGGTTGCCCAGTCAATTTTTCAAAGGGGAAAGATACGGGTTCCCTTGTGACTGTGTTATGGTATGGCCCTGTGAAATGGAAACTATTAGGTAAATTCTTTCTTGGAAATTCCAAATCGGCAGGCTGTTGGCTGATCTGAGCTAGTTGAGAGTAGTAGTCGTTGGCACTAAAATGAGGGGCTAACTTCCATTCTCGGCGATACTCATCTATTACCTCCCGGATTGGTTGCCTAACATAGTTTAACAATTCATAACCTGCTCTGTTGCGTAAAAATGCCCACCAGGTAGAGCTATAGCTCCAAGATGTGTTAAAAGGTGGAACGCTGAGATCCCGATTAATCATCATGGCGTTGCACACACTGACAAAGGGGATGCCTAAGAACTCTGCAATTGTTCCTCCTTCGGGTGAAACCTGATCTACTAGCAATGCCTCTACCCCAGCTTCTTTAAGGGCTTGTGGAGCTTCCCTAAGAAACATAGCTGCCATGTTCTGTATCCAAGCTATCGTATACCGCAGGGCAGCTAATCCACTAAGTTCTCCTAATTGGCCAAACAATTGCGCCATCACTCCACGGGGAAACTCAGACTCGCCAATTGCCCAAAATTCTAATCCAGCCGCTAGTGTCTTAGATTGAGCGTCAAGTATACCGAATAGGGTGACACGATGACCACGTTTTTTAAGTTCGTACCCTAGCGTGGTCATGGGGTTAAGATGACCAGTTGCTGCTGGGCAGATCAGTCCAAAATGAGTCATAATTCCTGTTTCTGCATATTTACAATGATGTATACCAGAAAACAGGTATATAGGCAAAGAAAAAATTTTTGCTGAGTTACAAATGCCTACTGGATTTTTAAGAACTTATCCAAAGCTGTAACTAGGCTGGGAGGCCAACGGCGGATATTTTTTACCCAGTCGATATCTTTGTAGCGGCTATCAAGTCCATAAGCTGCAACCCAGTTGCTTTCGGCTTCACCTTGTTCTCCATTTACCCAATATGCAGCTGTGAGGGCGGCACGCACATCAGCAAATTTGGAGTATTTACGGGCGATATTTCGCATCTCGCGGATTGCTTGCTCTTTTTGACCTGTTTCATAAAGAGCAAGGGCATAGTTTGCACGGGCGAAGGCAAAATTTGGGGCTATCTCATTAGATTTTTTGTAGTCTGCGATCGCATCTTCCCATTTTCCTAAACCTGTTTTGGCATTACCGCGATTGTTATATGCCATCGCATCATTAGGATCGAGTTCTAAGACATGATTATAATCTGCGATCGCATCGTCCCATTTTCCCAACCCTTCCAATGCCGCACCCCGATTTAAATATGGATCGGTGACATTCGGCGCTAATTCAATAGCTTTGTTATAATCTGCCAGCGCTTCTTGTAACTTATTCTGACTCACCCGCGAATTTCCCCGGTTACTCCACGCCCCCGCATTAGTGGGAAATTCGTCAATAATTTTTGTCCAGTAAGTTTCAGCCGTCGCAAAATCACCTTGATTCGTCGCTGTAAATGCTTGATTTGCCCACTCATCACCTTGTTTTAACTGTTCTTCAGTAATGTTGGGCGGTTGAGATTGTGCCATAACTGGAGTACCCCAGCCAAACACAAGTAACAGACTGAGAACAATACCAATCAATTTAATCATCTAGGTTTACCTAATTTGTTCTTTGTCATTTGTCATTTGTCATTTGTCATTGAGCATGGGGCAGAGGAATGGAGTTCAAAGGCTCATTTACGAGTATCAATGCCCAATGCCCATAATTACAATAATGACAACTGTTCATTAGGCGGCGTGAATCCCAAATGCTTGTATGCTGCCTTAGTCGCCATTCTGCCACGATGAGTCCGAGTTAAATACCCAATTTGCATGAGGTAAGGTTCGTATACCTCTTCAATGGTTTGGGTATCTTCACCCGTCGTTGCTGCCATTGTTTCTAACCCCACTGGCCCGCCGTTAAATTGTTCAATTATCACACTCAGCATTTGGCGATCTGTCCAATCTAAACCGCAGGGATCTACTTGAAATAGTTGCAATGCCTCAGATGCAATACTTTCACTAATCTCACCAGATATTTTTACTTCCGCATAATCACGTACTCTTTTTAGTAGCCTATTGGCAATCCGTGGCGTTCCGCGTGACCGACGAGCAATTTCTGCGGCACCATCTTCTGTAACGGGGGTTTTAAGTAATTGAGCAGTTCGCAGTACAATTTTAGTCAGTTCGTCAACTTCGTAAAATCGCAGTTTTTGAATTAAACCGAAGCGATCGCGCAGTGGTGAAGTTAAAGCACCTACACGCGTTGTAGCCCCTACTAAGGTAAACTTTGACAGCGGCAAACTTCTAATACGAGCGCTGGAACCCTTCCCAATAGTAATATCTAAGCGATAATCTTCCATCGCCGGATAGAGAATTTCTTCTGTCATCCGCGAGAGGCGATGAATTTCATCCACAAATAAAATATCCCCTGGCTTAAGATTTACCAGTAGCCCGACAATATCTCGTGGACGTTCTAGGGCTGGCGCACTGGTAATTTTGTAATTTACCCCCATTTCCGATGCTAAAATCATTGCCATTGTGGTTTTACCCAATCCCGGCGGCCCATACAGCAGCAAGTGATCCAGTACCTCACCACGAGACTTGGCCGCTTTGATGGCAATATCTAGCACATCCTTTAAATCTTTTTGCCCAATGTAATCGGCAAATCGCTGCGGTCGAATACCCTCTTCTTGCTTATCTTCTTCATCAATAGCAGCTTCAGGTTGCAAAATATTGTCTGTGGATGGTGCTTTCGCCGACTCTCGACGCTGCTTTGGTTCTCCGTTGGGTTCTGGAGGCTGTTTTTTCGAGGATATTATCGCCATAATTTCAGCTATCTACTTTTAAGGGACTAGGGAGTGGGAGTGGGGGCAGGGAGCAGGGAGCAGGGAGCAGGGAGCAGGGGAGGTAGGGGAACAAAGAAGAACCAATGCCCAATGCCCCATTTCTGTGAAAATTTTCGTTTGGAAATACCCGCGCCAATTTAAAATTTAAATTCCGGTCAATTACCCAGAAGTACAAAAGTTATTATGTTATCTAAAAGAATCTTACCGTGCTTAGATGTGAAGGCGGGACGGGTTGTAAAAGGAGTTAACTTTGTCAATCTCCAAGATGCAGGCGATCCGGTAGAGCTGGCCAAGGTTTACAACGAAGCCGGTGCTGATGAGTTAGTATTTCTGGATATTACAGCTACTCATGAAGACCGAGCTACAATTTTAGATGTGGTCTACCGAACTGCTGAACAGGTCTTTATTCCATTGACTGTGGGTGGTGGTATCCAATCCTTAGAAAATGTTAAAGCTTTGTTACGAGCGGGCGCAGATAAGGTTAGTATTAATTCTGCGGCGGTGCGTGATCCAGACTTGATTAATCGGGCCAGCGATCGCTTTGGTAATCAGTGCATAGTTGTTGCTATTGATGCCAGACGCAGAAATAACCCGGAAAATCCAGGTTGGGATGTGTATGTGCGGGGTGGCAGGGAAAACACAGGCTTAGATGCTCTACTTTGGGCACAAGAAGTTGAAAAACGGGGGGCCGGAGAACTGCTAGTTACAAGTATGGATGCTGATGGAACCCAAGCTGGGTATGACATCGAGATTACACGGGCGATCGCCGATGCTGTAGAAATTCCAGTCATTGCTTCTGGTGGTGCAGGTAATTGTGAACATATCTACACTGCCCTAACTGAAGGCAAAGCGGAAGCGGCATTACTCGCATCCCTGTTACATTACGGACAATTAAGCGTAGCAGAAATTAAGAATTACTTGCGCGATCGCAATGTGCCAGTCAGACTAATCTCCTGAACCTCCATTTAGCATTTAATGACATCTATCTGAGGTTAGACACACTTCCCTGAAAGGGTGTTAATATTATTTTACAAGTATTAACAAATATTAAAAAATATGTTGCTTCCTATTTTACTTTTTGATGTAGCCCTGGTAGCGTGGTCGCTGCACTTAATGGAAAGAGCCTATGAGAGTAAAGAATTTTCTCTCATGTTGGCTGGTACATTAGTTGCTCTGGCTGCTGCTGCCATGTTAGTAGTTTACTTTTTGATGGGGCACTGTATGACCTATTTGTTGCAAGTGTCGTAGCGAGTGTTAGGTGGTTGATGAGATATTTAAAATTTAGTTTCCATAAAAAGCTTGACAAAGTACTAATAATTAAGCCATTATGTATAATGGATTTTAAGGGGTTATAGCGCAGTTGGTAGCGCACCTCAATGGCATTGAGGGGGTCAGCGGTTCGAATCCGCTTAGCTCCATTCTTCACACCTTAAACCTCTCCCTTAATTGATGAAAGTGGAAGCATAAGTTTTCTGTAAGAGAAAGCTTATACTTGCAATTTTTGACTTGACAAAAATGCTATAAAGTCATAACTACTTTGTTATATGATCTCCGTTATATGATCTCCGCTAAATCACCCATAATAAACAGCTTGTAGTGGGGACTTCAGTCCCCAAAGCCAGGACTAAAGTCTTACTACGAACATTTTTATTGAGCTTGATTAACTCTGACTTTTCACGTTATGTGGAGAAGTCCACGAAAAACCTAACCCCCTTCCCTATGCGGGAAGGGGGAAATTCAAAGTCTCTCTCTTTCTAAGAGCTACGTGTACACACAAGTCCTAAAAACCTAGCTTGATAAGCATTTCCTCGTTCCTCGTTCCCAGTCTCCGACTGGGAATGCATTCATTGAGTCTCTGACTCTAATATCTGATTAGAGGCAGCAGCCCCTAATCAAGCATTCCTATGCTCTGCATAGGAACGAGATAAACGAGAGAATAATGCGAAATTGATCTTTTTTTGACTTGTGTGTACACCGTAGCTTTCTAAGAGAGAGAAATAGAAGTGAGGTTTTCCAGATGCCGTGAAAAGTCAGGATTAACCGGGCATGATATTAGATAAATTTAACACCTTGAATATACTCATAAGGTGCGTTAGCTTTCACCAAAGCATCCTACGACTTCTTCATTGCTGGATACTGCTGCAACACTTGCTGCAAATATTGCCCAGTATAAGACCTGGGATTTTTTGCAACTTCCTCTGGTGTTCCCACAGCAATTAATTCTCCGCCTTTATCGCCACCTTCTGGCCCCAAATCTATCACCCAGTCAGAACAACGAATTACATCTAAGTTGTGTTCAATGACTAATATTGAATTACCTTTATCTACCAATCGTTGCAACACATCTAACAATTTGTGGACATCGTAAAAAGATAACCCTGTTGTCGGTTCATCTATTAAATAAAGTGTCTTACCTGTGGCACGTCGAGATAGTTCTGTTGCCAATTTTACCCGCTGCGCTTCCCCACCAGATAAGGTTGTCGCAGGTTGTCCTAATTGGACATAACCTAACCCGACATCAAATAAAGTTTGCAAACGTGCGATCGCTTTGGGGATATTCTGAAAAAAGTCTAAACTCTCCTCAACTGTCATTCTCAGGACATCAGAAATAGACTTATCTTTATACTTCACCTGTAACGTTTCGCGGTTGTATCTTGCACCCTTACAAATTTCGCATTGCACGTAAACATCCGGGAGAAAGTTCATTTCAATAACATTCACACCCTGTCCACTACAAGCTTCGCAACGTCCACCTTTAACGTTAAAAGAAAATTGTCCCGGTTTGTAACCCCTAGCTTTGGCTTCTACTGTTTGGGAAAATACATCTCGAATGGCATCGAAAATTCCTGTGTAAGTTGCAGGGTTAGAACGTGGTGTGCGTCCAATGGGAGATTGATCGATAACGATCGCTTTATCAATGGCGTTTAATCCCTGAATTTTATCCAAATGTCTGGGTAAAGGAACTTTCTTTGTTAAATGGTGTTGCAGAGATGGGTACAGTAATTCGTTAATCAGGGTAGATTTGCCAGAACCAGACACACCAGTAATGGAGACAAGTTTACCTAGCGGAATGTCTACATCTATATTTTGTAAATTGTTGCGATGAGCATTTTTAATTCCCAAACTGCGCCCATTTCCTTCTCGGCGTTCTGCTGGCGTGGTAATTACTCGCCTTCCTGATAAATACGCACCCGTCAAAGAATCTTCCGCTGCTAATAACGCCTGAAAATCACCTTGGGCGATAATATTTCCGCCGTGAATTCCTGCACCAGGGCCAATATCAACTATATAGTTAGCGGCACGAATTGTTTCTTCATCGTGTTCAACGACAATTAATGTATTACCCAAATCGCGCAACTTAGTTAAAGTTTTGAGCAATCTGCCATTATCTCGTTGATGCAAACCAATACTCGGTTCATCTAAAACGTAGAGGACTCCCGTTAAACCAGAACCAATTTGCGTTGCTAGACGAATCCGTTGGGCTTCGCCACCGGAAAGGGTCATGGCGGGACGGTCAAGGGTAAGATAATCTAAACCTACATCCAACAAAAATTGCAATCTCGCTTTGATTTCTCTCAGAACTAAATCAGCAATTTGTAACTGGCGATCGCTTAACTTAAATTGCTCAATTCTCTCCCGACAA
Organism: Nostoc sp. UIC 10890; assembly: GCF_054786515.1. Lineage (NCBI taxonomy): Bacteria > Bacillati > Cyanobacteriota > Cyanophyceae > Nostocales > Nostocaceae > Nostoc > Nostoc sp. UIC 10890. Next base: position 5,143,389 of record NZ_JBSGKF010000001.1, on the reverse strand, counting down.
TCCCGAATTGAGACGCTAGTTAATTCTAAAATTCCATATTGACCCAATTTCACTGCCAAGGCTTCCGGTTTTAACCGTTTTCCATGACAAACTTCACAAGGTTGATCAATTAAATACTGCTCTAATTTTTGCTTAACTAATTCCGAACCACCCTCATATTGTCGTTGCAAAATTGGAATAGCACCTTTAAAACTCTGCTTCCTCTGTGCTTCTGCGGCTCGTTCATCTTTCTCTCCAAACAAAATGATTTGCTGCTGTTCTTCTGTTAGCTTGCTCCAATTTGTCTGTAATTCAAACCCATAAATCTGTCCGACGCTATAGAGTAATTCCAGATAATACGAATTATCTTTTTCTGACCAAGGCGCGATCGCAGCATAAACTGGCGCTTCCCAGTCCGGTACGATCAAGTCTGGCGCAAATCTCCTCAAAGTCCCGATTCCGTGACAGTGCGGACAAGCACCATAAGGCGAGTTAAAGGAGAACAATCGCGGCGATAGTTCCTCCATTACCGCGCCATGTTCTGGACAAGCAAAATTTTCCGAAAATACTAATTCTTCTTCTTTGTCATTTGTCATTTGTCCTTTGTCATTTGTTGTTTGGTCTTGGTTATCACTAATGACAGATGACGTAGGCGCTTCGCCTTCCCGCAGGGTATGACTAATGACAATACTGGCAATCCCACCCGATTGCTTGAGACACGTAGACAGAGAATCAACCAAACGCTCCTGAATATCAGCCTTTTTCACCAAACGGTCAATTACCACTTCGATGGTGTGGGTAAAATTTTTATCCAATTCAATCGAATCTGACAGTTCGCGGATCTCGCCATTGATTCGCACGCGGACAAAACCTTGGGATGCCAGACTTGACAAAAGCTTACGGTGTGTGCCTTTTTTACCCCGAACAACGGGTGCAAGAATTTGGAAGCGGGTGCGATCTGGTAATTCCATGATGCGATCGCACATCTCATCGATTGTCTGGGGTGCAATACAGCGATCGCATATCGGACAATGGGGTTCGCCAGCCCGACCAAATAATAGCCGCAAATAGTCGTAAATCTCTGTCACCGTACCGACAGTGGAACGGGGATTATGAGACGTTGACTTTTGGTCAATAGAAATTGCTGGACTTAAACCTTCAATTGCCTCCACATCCGGCTTATCCAACTGTCCTAAAAATTGCCGTGCGTAGGCGCTGAGGGATTCTACGTAACGACGTTGCCCTTCAGCGAAAATGGTGTCAAAGGCTAGAGAAGACTTACCAGAACCAGAAACGCCAGTAAATACAATTAGGCGATCGCGTGGCAATTCCAAGTCAATATTTTTCAGATTATGCTGCCTAGCACCCCGAATCCGAATGGTATTCTGGCTGTTGTGGCTGGGGTTGGGAAGATGTCCATTCAAGGATGCTGCTAGCTGTTGGTCTGACATATTGGGCGGCAAAGAAGGAGTTTCTTATGAAACAGTCCTTAATAATACTATCTTTAATCAGTTTATAGTAGAACAATCGTACTGTTTTAATTAGTTATCATTCCAGATTCATGCCGCAGACATCCTTAAGAGTCTGCTAATTTGGAAGCATCCCGATTAAATATCCTTCTGAGGGCGAAGCTATGGTATTGCAAATCCAACCGCCGACCCAGCCAGAGGTCATCTACCCAGATAGTGACGGACAACCAATTGCTAACAGTACCATACAGTTTGGCTGGATTGTAGAAATTAAGCAGAATATCGAGTGGCTATTTGCTGACGATCCAAATGTATTTGTCGCCGGGGATTTGTTTTGGTATCCAGTAGAGGGACGCAACAAAATTGTTAACGCCCCAGATGTGATGGTGGTATTAGGTAGACCAAAAGGCGTAGGCGTAGCCCGTCGTAGACATCGCTTGTGCTACCAACAATGGAAAGAGGAGGGAATTGCACCGCAAGTAGTGTTTGAAATTCTTTCTCCGAGCAACACCCAAACTGAAATGGACAAGAAATTACTTTTCTACGATCGCTATGGCGTGGAAGAGTACTACATTTACGATCCTGAGAAAAATAATTTGCGTGGATGGTTGCGTAGCGAGGATGGGTTAGATGTCATCCCCCAAATGGAAGATTGGATGAGTCCCCGTTTAAAAATTCGGTTTGCTTTATCAACAGAGGGCTTACAGTTATATCGCCCTGATGGAGAACGGTTTTTAACTTATACAGAAATTTCTCGTCACGCCGAGCAAGAAAGGCAACGAGCTGAACAAGAACGCCAACGGGCAGAACTTGCAGAACAAGCTAGAAGAGATGCCATACCCCGATTATTGCAAATGAATTTGACCATTGAACAGATTGCCCAAGCTTTGGGATTGTCAGTGGAAGAAGTGCGAACCCTTGCTCAGGAGTAAAGCCGTATGCAATGATTAGCAGTTCAGTTAACAGCGTTGGCAGTAGAACCAGAGCCTTGACCAAACAATTTGCAATTCGCAATTCGCAATTCGCAATTGCGAATTGGAAATGACTCGGAACGGAGATTCAGAACTGCGATCGCGTTTTTTTCTGTATCAAGCGATCGTCAGCCCAATCAATCGTGTTCAAAGCAACTTACTACTTAGCCACTCACCAACGACACCAGCACGCCATTGAGATCGCGGACACGAGCAATAGTTTTTCCTCCAGGCTGGGTTTTAGGAGCATCTAATGCTTTTGCACCAGCCCCGATCGCTCTCATGTAAGCGCTACCAACATCAGGAGTGATAAATGATATTTGAATTAATGTCGGTGGTTGTGTAGCGTCGTTAGGATGGCAGCCACCAGGAAATAACTTTTGTGCTTCGCTACTAGAAGAGAAAGCTAATGTGGTGTTTCCGGTTTCGATTTCCGCCCACATAGATTGTCCTTTATCCTGGAGGGTGCGACGAACTAGACCAAAGGCTTTTTCGTAAAACTCAACGGTTTTAACTACATCGTCTACCCAAATAACCGTGTAACCAAATTTCATAATTCTTTCTCCTTATCTAGAAAAAATTGAGGGTTTCAAACCCACGGAGGTGGGTAAAGTCTCGTGTAGACGCGGTTTCTAACCGCCCTTTTAACTACGAATGACAAATGACGAATGACAAATGACGAATTATTTTAACTCTCCAAAATATTGCAATCCGTTGCTAGAGTTTGTGCCCCTGCTTGCATCATTTCTATATCTGATGGTGACCAATCATGAGGCCCTTGACAGTGATGTGCTACTAGCAATCCCCATAATCCTCTGGGGATGACAATTGGTGCAACCAAGTTGGCGCGAACCTGCATATTGCGGAGAAAATCTCGGTGACAAGGCTGGATTGGCTCTAATTCAATATCAGCGATCGCTCTTACCCGTCCTGCTAAGTATAAAGCAGCATACTCGTTGTTAAAACAATCATCTGGGCCAGTGGAACCAAGTATTGAGAATTCTTTAGAACTCAAAGATTCAAAAGTCACTTGTCCTTCCCACTGCCCGTAAAAATAATACAACACCACCCGATCAACCTGAAGCGATTCTCTGAGTTGATTGGTCGTTTGCCGGACTAACTCATCGCGCTGCATTGATCTAACAAGGCGATTGAGCAAATTTTGCAAACCCTGTTCACGGCGATCGCGGCTATGGTTAAATTCGGAGTGAGGATGAATTTGCACGGTTCTAAAATTACGACTAAGTAAATGCTGCTGGACTTATATGGTAATTTATTACACTTTATTTAAATACATTATTGTATTTATAGCAGCAATTCCATTTTAACGAAACATAATCGTAGTCAACCTTTTTAGTAAATTTAAAATAAATTATTAAGAAACTACAATTTTTAATTCGCACCAAAGATAATTCAAAATTATAAATTTAGTATTAAGAATTTTGGAAATTTACAAATAATATGTTTTGTCTTTCCCTAGCTTGAGGCAATAAATATACTTCAAACTCTAATGTAAGAATTTAGTTTGTATTCCTCGTTACAAATATTAGAGGATGTTTGAAAAATCTTTTTCAGGGTAGCAAAACATTTTAGATCCCCCTAATCCCCCTTAAAAAGGGGGACTTTGATTCTGGTTCCCCCCTTAAAAAGCTACGGTGTACACACAAGTCCTAAAAACCTTGTTTGATAGGACTTTCCTCCTTTCCTCGTTCCTCGTTCCCAGTCTCCGACTGGGAATGCATTCATTGAGTCTCTGACTCAATATCTGACTAGAGGCAGAGCCTCTAAATCAGGCATTCCCAGTCGGAGACTGGGAACGAGATCAAACGAGATCAACGAGAAAACAATGAATGGAAAATCAAGCTTTTTTCGACTTGTGTGTACACCGTAGCTTAAAAAGGGGGGGGATCAATAAGGTTAAGCTTCAGAGATACTACGGAAAGTTATTGAGTTATCTAAAAGCTGACTTATTTATATGCAAGTGAGATTTTTAATCGTCAAGTATATTTGCTGATTACTTTATCAAAATGCTTAATTACTTTCTTCAAATACCTAATTGCTTTCTCAAAATACTTAAATGCTTTCTCAAAATGCCTAATTGCTTACTCAAAAGGCTTAAATGCTTTCTCATTTCGGTAGATTTAGCAAGCAAAAGGAGATATTGCTTTCTCAAAAGGCTTAAATGCTTTCTCATTTCGGTAGATTTAGCAAGCAAAAGGAGATATTGCTTTCTCAAAATGCTTAAATGCTTTCTCATTTCGGTAGATTTAGCAATATAACAAAGACGCGATAAATCGCCGTCTCTACAAAGGGCTAATTATTGTAGAGACGGCGATTCATTGCGTCTTAAAAAATTATAAAAAAAGAGCAGTTGCATAATACAACTGCTCTAAAAAATGTTTAGATAGATATTTTCTACCTATCCACAGACCCCATAATTACGTCAACACTACCGAGAATCACCACAATATCTGCAACCTTCATCCCGCGGAGTAAATGTGGAACAATTTGGAGATTGTTAAAATCTGCGGCGCGAATCTTCCAACGTGCAGGGAAGACATTATCATCGCCAACCAAATAAATCCCCAATTCACCTTTACCACTTTCTACACGGGCATAGATTTCACCTTTGGGCATCTTGAAAGTGGGGGAAACTTTTTTACCGATGAATTGGTAATCAAATGCGTCCCACTCAGATTTTTTACCTGCGGCTAGACGTTTTGCTTCCAGATTTTCGTAAGGGCCGCCAGGAAGTCCTTTAATTGCTTGGCGAATAATTTTCACAGATTCGCGCATTTCCCGCATCCGCACTACATAACGGGCAAAGCAATCACCGGCTGTTTCCCACTGCACATCCCAGTCGAAATCGTCGTAGCATTCGTAATGGTCAACTTTCCGCAAATCCCATTGCACGCCAGATGCGCGTAACATTGGGCCAGAAAGTCCCCAGTTAATTGCTTCTTCACGGGTGATAGTCCCAATACCCTCAACACGTCGCCGGAATATGGGGTTATCGGTTACTAAGCGTTCATATTCATCAACTTTAGGTAATAGGTAGTCGCAAAATTCCAGACACTTATCTACCCAACCGTAAGGTAAATCCGCTGCTACTCCACCAACGCGGAAGTAGTTGTTATTCACCATCCGATAACCTGTGGCAGCTTCCCACAAATCATAAATCATCTCCCGTTCCCGGAACTGGTAGAAGAAGGGAGTTTGTGCGCCTACGTCAGCTAGGAAGGGGCCAAACCATAGCAAGTGGTTAGCAATGCGGTTCAACTCCAGCATGATGACGCGGATGTAGCTAGCGCGTTTGGGAACAGCGACACCTGCAAGCTTTTCTGGGGCGTTAACAGTGACAGCTTCGTTGAACATTCCCGCCGCGTAGTCCCACCGACTAACGTAGGGGACGTACATAACATTAGTGCGGTTCTCAGCAATTTTTTCCATTCCCCGGTGCAAATAGCCGATGACTGGTTCACAGTCAACGACATCCTCGCCATCCAGAGTCATGATTAGCCGCAAAACCCCGTGCATTGAGGGGTGGTGTGGCCCCATATTTAGCACCATCGGTTCAGTGCGGGTTTCTAGTCTGGTCATAGATTTCGTGTTCTCCTGTTGTATTCGTGTAGCGTGCCAAAGGCAAAATTTTGAATTGAACCGCGTAGATGCCAACCAGACCCGATTTATCTAGTCTGCCAAGCCAAAGTTAAGCTTGCAGGAGCAATACTTTTAAGAAAACGGCCCTTAAGGCGTCTATAATGTATTGCCCATACAGGGGTATGTTGGAGAGGGAGTGACAGAGGAGGGACTTTACTTGATGTTTAATTTTGTTGCACTTCTTCAACTATTATATGGAAGCTTGATCTGCACTTAATTAAGGCATCGGATTTTTTTATAAGGAAGATGCGGAGAGTGGGGGAGGCGGTGAAACTAGGAACCCAGCCTACCCTTCTTTACGGGAATGGGAAGGGCGAAGCCAAGGCTGGGTGGTTTACATTACCTCAACAAAGCAGCAAAAGGACAAGAACTGGCTGGAAAGTTTTTAGTTGCGAGTTCTTTTCTTTTTGTGAAAACTTGCTTGATGAAAGCCCAGAACTTTTGATATAGAGAACCAGGAGGTTGTATTCCGCCTTCTGGTTGTTTTGACTGAGATAAATTTGCTAATTTGCCACCAGATGTCAATTTGTCTAGAAAGTTATTATTGTCGTAATAGTGTTCTAAAGACAAAATTTTGAGATCATTTGTGATATGAACGACACTTATGCCAATAACCTCAATCATCTGGCCAGTCGGTGCATAATCTTTATATGCACCATGAAAATATCCCCAGTGTCGCCATTTGAAAGTAATGGTTGGTGGTGCTGAATAAATTTCTACTACTTCCCATAAGAAACCATCAGGGAATGCTGTATGAAATAGATTGGTTGAGGTTTCAAAATTTTCCTCAGAAGCTCGATAATGTTGTGTATTGCCAATCAACAGTTTATAAGTACCTGATTGGACTAAATCTGCAACTGTGTATTCAGTGCCACCATTGGTACTCATGCGAAACTTGTCTTGGACAATAGTCAACCATTCAGCAGGATTGGTTTTGAAATTTGCTTCAACATCAAAACTTCGCACTAAATTTTGTACAAGTGCTGCTAGTGAACCTTGAGGGTGATTGTATTTACTTTCACTAGCTAGCTTTTCATTAGAACGAGTGTAGTCTGGCTTTTTACCATAGCGCCATTGAACATTCTGACTATATTCCAGAACTGTATCTCTGTTCTGTAACCAAAGGGGAAGATTATTGTTGTCAATTGAACTCATAAATACCTCTGCCCAAATGTGACTGTGAAACAACTGTCAATACCGATACACACTCAGATTTCGCAGTGATAACCCCTCTAATTTTGCAGTAGTAACCCATACAGTTTTGAGTGCAAGTTGAAGAAATAAACAACTGTGGTATTAGAACTGCTTGCCATTGCATCTACAACAATAATTGCACTATAAAGCCAGTCAACACCAGGGAAGTTCTGGAAGTTAACGATTGTCAAGTTAACTTTGACAAAACAATATACTGCCAGCTTTTATTAGCAATTTTTTCAGCCTTCTCAACAAACAAAAGTATTGTGATTGGCAAAGTTAATTAAAATCACAAAAGATCCTGAAGTTCAGGATTTTTATATGCGTCTTTAGCTAGTGCTTTGAGAAATAGGCAACGAATGAAACAGACATATCGTTACTTCATAGCCGATTCTGTATTATGTGTTTCTTGCGAGTAATTACACCCTAATGAATCAGCAGCAATCAAGAAGTAAACGCAAAGTCATACTAACAACATTAGGATGGCAGCGACTCCAAGAGGCACAGCGAAACTGGGAGAATGAGAAAAATTTTGGTGTCACTTATACCATTGAAGCCTTAAGCGATCGCACAGGGTTAGATTCATCCACAGTTTCTAAGGTGACGGATCGAGAAGCAGGGGTGGATACAATACGGTTCGGATAAGCTTTTTCACTTTCCTTGTGGTCTGGGGAAAGGGGAAGGTGGGGCCCCCTCTGGGGATAAGGGGCGGGGGAAAAGGGTAAAGGATGTATTCAAAACCTTTCTCCTTTAACCGAACCGTATTGGGGGTGGGCAATAAGGCTATGAAGCCTCTCGTACTTAGTCTCTTAGTGGTTTAAAAACTATTTTTAATTAGGAACACACAAAGACACAAACAAAAGAATACATAATTAAAGTTCATCTGTGGTTTTTTGCCCTAAGTCTCATGAATCGTCAGCTAGCTATTGAAGAACCGATATTTTCCCATCTACCAGTGTTACCGCAAGAAGTGATTGCAGGTCTAGCGGTATCTCCAGGAGGTCATTATCTTGATACGACGGTAGGCGGTGGAGGTCACAGCCGCTTGATTTTAGCAGCCGCACCAGATGTAAAATTAACGGCAATTGACCAAGATGAGGATGCTTTAGCAGCAGCGAGGAAAGAATTAGCTGAGTTTGGCGATCGCGTACAATTTATTTACAGCAATTTTGCTGACTACGAATTTCCCCCCAACACTTTCGACGGTATCTTAGCCGATTTGGGGGTAAGTTCTTACCATTTAGACCAAGCAGAAAGGGGTTTCAGCTTTCGCCAAGCCGCGAATTTGGATATGCGAATGGATCGGGGGCGATCGCTAACTGCTGCTGATGTGATTAATAATTGGGATGAAGCAGAATTAGCAGATATTTTCTTTAAGTACGGTGAGGAGAGATTATCGCGGCGCATTGCTCGTCGTATTGTAGAACGGCGACCGTTGCACACGACTACAGAATTAGCTGATGCGATCGCTTCTTCAGTTCCCCCCAAATACCGTTATGGGAGAATTCACCCCGCTACTCGTGTTTTTCAAGCTCTGCGAATTGTCGTTAACGATGAGTTAAAATCTCTCGAAACCTTTTTAGATAAAGCACCAAATGCCCTTGTCCCTGGCGGCAGAATTGCGATTATCAGTTTTCACAGTTTGGAAGACCGTCCGGTGAAGCATGGTTTAAGAAATTCACCTTTATTAAAAGTCTTGACAAAAAAACCAATTATTGCTCAAGAAGAGGAAATTGGGAAAAATCCGCGATCGCGATCGGCCAAACTGAGAATAGCAGAAAAAGTTTTGAGTGTTGAGTAAGAGGAGTAGATTCGATAATTGGGATTAGTTCACTACTTGTTACCAATTTTACTCTATAACTTTTGACTCTAATAGTATTCTAAAATAACGAATAGCTTTTTTCGCTACAGTTTCCGAGGAAATATTCCATGACTATTTGGGTAAATGAGCAAATTGATCCGTCTGGGATGATTCATGCCTGTATTGCCACTTGTAATGAATCTCAAGCCAAAGATTGTCATGATTCTTTTGAGAATAATTTGACTGAGATGCAAAAGGCAGCAGGTTGGGTAGCGCGATTGCGGACTGTCGATTCTTGGGATGAAGTGCCTGTTAATTCTTTAAAACTCAATTAATTGAGTGCTATCGAAACTAGGCTAATAGCTCTAAGTTTTTCCCAGCAGATAAGATTGCCTTTGTCTTTTCTGCTCACCTTTAAGCGAAACTCCGACGCGCTTTGCTTCACCAGACGACTGTTTAACCCAACTTTGCTGACAGTTAGACCATTCTGGTTTTAACTGCAAATTCTCTGAGATGGAGGTCTTTTTTTGGGATTTTGATCGAAGATATTTTAAGAGCGTAAGCGTAGTCCGCCATAGGCATCGCTTGTCTAACACACGCTGCATCTATGCCAATACCTACAGCGATCGCAGCAAATCCCATGAGAACAGGTTAATAAAGGATAAAATTCGGATTAAAATTACCAAATTATTAGCAACTACTTCTAAAAAAAGTAACTTAATATATAAATTAGATGATTTTTCTGAACTTTTAAGAGGTATCATCTATACCGTAGATTAAATTAAAAAACTTGTATAAGCCGAATCAATTTAGTGAACTATCCCAAAGTTTACACTTCGGAGCAAGCCTGTCCCATTAATTTAGTTGGCGAAACAGGACAAGCGGTTCAAATTTCAATTCATGCTCCCAGTCAATATATCTGTGCCAACTGCGAACGGATATTACCAGATTGGAAACGGCAGCCATTTTTACGAGTAGTGATTGTCTTGCAACAATCGCGTTATCAATTAGTCGAAAAAACAGCAGAAGTAGAGTCAGAGAAAGAACGCCTGCGAGAAAAATTTATGAGATTTGGCTGTGATTTAGCATTTAATCTGCGCGATCGCGGCTATTTAACAGACCTAATCGACCCTCGTACAGGCTATCCTTTACTGTCTCATCCCGGAGCAATTCCCCACGATGACACAGCAGTTGTCAAAGCTTTGCTCAACTATCCAGTGATTAAAAATCAATGCCGTGTGTTAATTCATCCCGATTGGGGTGCAGCAGTTTATCCTAGCATCTTGATATCAGAAGCTCCCCCAATTGTGATCGAATGGGTTACAAAAGGCATAGCATCTATGCATGGGTGGAAAGAAATTGATTAGTCATTAGTCATTGGTCATTGGTCATTGGTCATTTGCATGGGTTATTTCTCCCTCATACCTTTATGTATGTTAGAAATGGGTATGTAAAGACGCATAGCAGCACCTGTGTCTCCAAACAAATTCTTCCAGGAAGCTAGGACAGTCGAAGCCTCTAGTAGTGCGGCTTGCTATTTCCCCCTCATGAGTGGACGCTACGAAGTCAAGCCGGGGATGATGGCTTTTGGTTCCTGTTTTGGTAACACTCCGGCTGATCAGCAGGTATTTCAAATTGATGATAATTTTACCCACTACCGTCAGATTAAACTTTTAGCCCGTGGGGAACGGTTGAACAAGTACTACCAAACCTGCAATTATTCTCAGGCTGTGGCAGGTGCGATCGCTCGTTTGATAATTAATCGCCTCACCCAAGAACACCCAAATCATTTTCAGTGCCAAAAGTCAATAGATAACACTGTGGTATTTCACAGCCAACTCACCAAAGAAACCATCTATTTAGATGCAGAGTTGCAGTTACAGAAAGTCGAGGGTAGTCCAGTTTTTCCCACTTACGTCTCTACTCTGGATGCTTTAGCAACGCAGGTACAGGAAGACCTGACAATTATTTGCCGTTCTGCTGATGGTAGCAACTGGCTGAGTGCAGTTCATCTCTGCTATCCTAACCACTGGTCAGCTGAGGAAAAAATTGGCAAGGATTTTGCGACGATACATGCACCTGTGGCTGGGATGGAAAAAATAAATCGGCGAGGGGGTGCGATCGCTCATACAATGATTACCCACAAACCAATGGTGCGCTTTGCTTGGGGTTTGAGTACCGACACTCGCCTTAACCACCATCCCGAACCACCGCCTGGTGTGTCAGTTAGCCAATGGGAAGGTAGAAGCTTTGATTCACAGCATCCCCAGCTTTATCTGCGAATTGAGCGCCAAGTTATTTGGGGAGTACCGGAGTATGCAGCAGCCCTGTTTAGTATTCGTACTTACTTTAGAGATTGTGGCGTAGTGAGAAAAGACCCAGTGTTACGGTCTAAGCTGTATGCTGCAATTCAGTCAATGACACCAGAAGCTTTAGTATACAAAGGTTTGGTAGAAAGTAAAGCTAGTATTTTGGAGTGGCTAGAGAATGCATCAAATTGACAAATAGACTTTGGTTTTACAGGACAATTTTGGGGTAAGATCGAGTTATTCTTAATATTAAGAAAAGTCAATTTTGTCAGAGCGGACAAAGGCTTGATATTGCTGATTTTATTTGAGCCGAGATCGAGAACAATTAAATTAGTCAGAGCAGACAAAGGCTTGATATCGCTGATTTTATTTGAGCCGAGATCAAGAAAAGTCAAATTAGCCAAAGTGGACAAGGGCTTAATCTCACTAATTTGATTCAAATTCAGGGGGAGAATAGTCAAATTATTCAGAGTAGACAAAGACTTGATATCGCTGATTTTATTTGAGCCGAGGTCGAGAACAATTAAATTAGTCAGAGTAGACAAAGGCCTGATATCGCTGATTTTATTTGAGTGGAGCAAAAGATGAGTCAAATTAGTAAGAGTAAACAAAGGCTTGATATCACTGATTTGATTTGATCTCAGGGAAAGAGAAGTCAAATTAGTCAGAGCAGACAAAGGCTTGATATCGCTGATTTTATTTGAGTTGAGGGAGAGAAAAGTCAAATTAGTCAGAGAAGACAAAGGCTTGATATCGCTGATTTCCTTTCCAAAGAGATCAAGATAAGTCAAATGACTCAGCTTTTGGTTAGCCTGATTGCAATTTTTAGTCTGGGCCTTTTCTAGCAGTACCTCAACAGTATGTTTTGTCTGGGGAGGTAAAGTTGATTTCTGCTCACACCAATCTGTAAAGCTTTTGGCAGTTGCCAGAGGAGCAGCAATAGTCTGTGTGGTGTAAAATCCCAAAGTAAAAGTGAATATTGTGGTGATGCTTAATGTAAGTTTTATTGCATGAAGTTATACTTTTAATGTATGCAATTACACTATATATAGATTATTTAAAGCTTGGTATAAAAAACTAGCTACTTTTCGGTCGTCGCAATTTCTGAGAACCAATTGGGCCGAGAATTTGGTTCAGGCTACGCAACTGTTCTGCTGTACCCATACCAATTAGCCGATCGCCTGGCATTAACACCGTATCACCCGTAGGGCCACCGATTAAAGTCCCATCAACACGGCGAATTGCCAGAACTAATGCCCCAGATTGCGATCGCAATCTCGCTTTTTGCAAACTCTGACCCACAAAGGGACAAAAAGCCGGGTCGAGTAAAAATTCTTCCATATACAACTGACGGTCTGCACCTGTCAAAATCCCGTCTACAAAATCCAACACTTGGGGTCTGAGTGCCGCAGCAGCCATCCGTTTCCCGCCAGTAATGTAGGGGGAAATCACTTCATCTGCGCCACCGCGTCGTAACTTCTGCAAAGCTTCTTCTGTACTTGCGCGGGCAATCACCCGAATTTCTGAATTCAGTGTTTTGGCTGATAAAACAATATATAAATTTTCGGCATCGGAAGGGAGTGCTGCAACAATACACATCGCCCGTTCAATACCAACTTTCAGAAGTGTGTCATCTAGGGTAGCGTCACCTTGGTATGCTGTATAACCTTCTAGTTGCGCCCTTTGTACCGATTCCATGTCCGAATCAATCACTACAAAAGGTACGTCTTCTGCCCGAAATTCCTTAGCAATTTGACGACCAGTTCGACTAAATCCACAGATGATGTAATGTTCTGATAGGGATTCCATTAACCGCCTCTGTTGTTGTAGCCGAATTCCTTCTTGAAAGTAGCCTTGAATAATCGCTTCTGTAAATCTATTGACAATGTAACCGATATTGACTACACCCAACAAAATCAGGGCAATTGTAAACAATCGTCCTCGACTACCCAGTGGATGCGTCTCTCCATATCCCACAGTTGCGAGAGTGATAACTGTCATGTAAGCCGCATCTTCCCATGACCAACCCTCCACTAGGCAGTACCACAAAGTGCCAATTAGCAGAACACCGCCAAGAGCGATCGCCCCAGCCATTAACTCCTTTTGGATACGTTTATATTTTTGCTCAAGTGTTGAAAATGACGTAACAATAGTACTTCTAGCCTAATTTTTCTAGTTTTCTAGTGAACTACCCACACTGACCTGACGGTACAGTGTGGGCTTCCTGTCCAGCAGAAAGCGCAGTAGTAGATTTCTTGCGTCCTCTATTACTCCGACTTACATCTGGGCGACAGGCTTTATCCCCCATTCCAGAGGTCAAAATCCGTAGTCCTTCATCTCGAAGGTTAATACTGGCGTTAATATCCCTATCATGCTTAGTTTTGCAATTCTCACAAGTCCAGAATCTTACATCAAGAGGTAAACTACCTTTCTTGTTTAGGCAAACATGACAGGTTTTGGAACTAGGGAAAAATCTATCTACTTCTTGGTAAATCTTTCCTTCCATTTCTGCCTTATATTTCAGCATTGTGCAAAACATTCCCCAACCAACCTGATGGATGGATTTAGCTAGGCAGTGGTTTTGCATCATGCCCTTAATATTAAGATTTTCGACCACAATTACTTGGTTTTCGTTAACTATCCTACGAGATAGTTTGTGCAGAAAATCTTCACGGCAGTTAGTAATTTTTCTGTGAACTCTAGCAACAATATTTCTAGATTTAATACGGTTATTAGAACCTTTCTGCTTTCTAGATAATTGCTGCTGTTTGAGTTTTAAATTTCTCTCATGTCTATTTAGTATTCTAGGATTGTCAAACTTAGATCCATCACTCGTAATAGCAAAATGAGCCAGTCCCAAATCAACACCTATAGCTTTACCATCCGTACTACCAACTGGTTTATCCTTGCCGTCATCAAATAGAATAGCTGCAAAGTATTGGTTAGAACAGTTTTTAGATATAGTTACAGTCTTAACTTTTCCTTCAATAGGTCTATGAATTATTGCTGACACATCCCCTATCTTGGGGAAGGTTAAGTAACTGTCAGCAATCCTTACATTTTGAGGATACTGTATTGACTGTTTATTATGCTTTGACTTGAAGTTCGGATATTTTGCTCTTTTTTCAAAGAAGTTATTAAAAGCCACTCCCAGATTTAAGCAGACTTGTTGTAAGCACTGCGAGTAAGTCAAAGCCAGCCAGTCATGCTCTTTTTTAAGTTGCGGAATTAGCTTTTTGACTTCATATCCAGATAGTCCAAAACCAGTTTCTTTGTATGTTTGGTTCATCAAGTTCAGGCAATAATTCCACAGCCAACGACAAGAACCAAAAGCTTGTGCTAGTGATTGCTGTTGTTGGGCATCTGGATATAATCTGACTTTAACTACCTTTAACATTTAGAGCAAAATCAATTTACTATAAATCATAGTAACACAATATTTTGCTCGTCTCCTCCATGTCCAAATCCATTGATTTCGCTTACGCTCAATATCAGTTAGAGGACTGTCGTCGTGTTTCACGCGCAATTCATCTCACGCTCCCCTGACGGGTGAGACGTGAGGCTTCTTGCTATTTCAGCTAAATAACTGGGCAAGAAGAAATCAAACTAAGTTACGCAACGTAAAATTAATGAAATAGTTACGTTAAATCATCACAAAGACGCGATTTATCGCCGTCAAGACGAAAGACTCATTATTGTAGAGACGGCGATTTATCGCGTCTCTTGCCTTAACCGCCCCAAAACAGCCTTTGTAAAACCAGCTGAAAACACTGCCCAGTGCGTAGGCCTTGCCCCCGCAGGCATCGCCCCAGCTATTAACTGTTCAATACCATACTGTACTGTGTAGATAGTAGCTGTAAGGTAGATAACTAGAGATGATCGCTGCTGTTGTTCGACCTCTGAATTTGGTAGTTGGTTTGCTGCTATCTTGTTGTTTCTTGCTCACAAGCTGTCACCCGACACAGATGAAAAGCAAAGTATCTCAGGTAGCTCAATTAGTTTTAGTTTCGCTAAGTGACCCGACTACTTTTAACTATGCCATTAATGACTCTCCCTACAGTGTTTTTCCTTTAATTTACAAGGGATTGATCGATGAGAATGTTATCACTACCAAATTGGAGCCAGGACTAGCAGAATCTTGGTCAATCTCTGCCGATCAAAAGAGAATTGTTTTTACATTAAAAACAGGTTTAAAATGGTCAGATGGTGAACCTCTCACGGCAGATGATGTAGTCTTTACCTATCGAGATATTTATCTTAATAAAAAAATTCCTACTTTATATAGAGATTTTTTACGTATTGGCAACACAGAAACTTTCCCATCAGTGCAGAAACTAGATGATCTGCGAGTTGAGTTTACTTTTGTGGAACCTTTTGCCCCTTTTTTGAGATATGCCGAAAGACTAGCAATTTTGCCCGCTCATGCCTTGCGTTCTTCTGTATTATCCAATGATGCCAATGGTAATCCTCAGTTTCTTTCAATGTGGGGAACCAATACTGATCCGCAAAAAATTATCTCCAATGGGCCTTACAAAATAGAAAGCTATACTCCTTCTGAACGGGTGATTTTACGACGTAACCCTTATTACTGGCGCAAAGATATTCAAAAAAATCCTCAGCCTTATATTGAACGTATTGTCTGGCAAATTATTGCTTCTACCGAAAATCAGTTACTCAGATTTCGCTCAGGGGAACTGGATAATTTAAATGTGACACCAGCAGTATTTGGCTTACTCAAGAAAGAGGAAAAGCGAGGCAAATACATTATTTACAATGGTGGAACCACTGCGGGTTTTAGCTTTGTGGGTTTCAATCTCAACCAAGCTCGCGATCGCAAAGGTAAGCCTTTTATAGATCCGATTAAATCTCGATGGTTTAATAACTTAGTTTTTAGGCAAGCAGTCGCTTATGCCATTGACCGCAACCGCATGAAAACTAATATCTATCGCGGTTTAGGTGAAATCCAACATTCGCCAATAGCTGTTCAAAGTCCCTATTACTTGTCCCCAGCAGCAGGGTTAAAAGTTTATGATTATAATCCCCAGAAAACCAGGCAGATGTTGTTAGAGGCTGGTTTTAGGTACAACTCCCAAAAAGAACTGTTAGACCAAGATGGAAATCGCGTGCAATTCAATCTCTTGGTGAAATCGGAAGATCAATCAAGAATCGATGCCGCAGTTCAAATCCAACAAGACCTCAGTCAAATTGGTATCAAAGCAAATATGCAGGTAGTCAGTTTTAATGTAGTCTTGCAAAAACTACTCTCTCGTCGAGATTGGGATTGTTATGTAGGTGCGTTTGGTGTTCCTGGTGCAGATGTTGAACCTAACCTTCTATCTTTATTTTGGACTAGTCAAGGCTCATTTCATCAGTTCAACCAAGGTGCTGCACCAGGAAAACCCCCACTCCAAGGATGGGTAGTTTCTGAATGGGAGAGAGAAATTGACAGTCTTTTTAGCGCAGGAGTCAAAGAACTAGACCAGAACAAGCGAAAGGCGATTTATGACAGATTTCAGCAAATCGTTGCTGAACAGTTGCCGATATTCTGCCTTGTGAATCCAATCTCATTTCAGGCAGTGCGTGAACGTGTCAATCCCATCAAGTTTTCTGCCTTGGGGCCAACTTTTTGGAATATTGATGAACTGAAAATCACAGAAAAATAACTAATTCATAATTCGTATAGATCACCCTCGATAACAAGGACGCTACGCCTCTGCAAATTGCCTGTCGCTCATACTCTTGCTCAAGCGTTGAGTACAAAATTTTTTTCACCACCGCCATGCCTTTGAGGTTATATAAGCGTTAGCCTAAGAAGAATTCCCAATCCCCAATTTATCTAGAGTCCCCATAAAAGTTTCAGTTACCCTGAATCAAAACATGACTAAGCTGATCGAATACGAAGAAGCCAGCGACGAAGTACGTGCAGTGTATGATGACATCCGCGTTACACGTCAAAATGACTATATCAATAACTTTTGGAAAGCCATAGCCAACCATCCCCCCACCTTACAACGAACATGGCAAACGCTAAAGGAAGTGATGACCAGCCCTGGTGAGATTGATCCACTAATGCGCGAACTGATTTATATTGCAGTCAGTGCGACCAATGGCTGTGAGTACTGCATTGCCTCGCACACAGCTGCGGCGCGTGCCAAGGGTATGAATGATACTATGTTTGGGGAACTAATGGCGATCGCAGCCACAGCCAACATGACCAATCGCCTCGCCAACGGCTATCAGATTCCGGTAGACGAGAAATTCAAGACATAGTAGTATCGCCTCCTCGGCCATTGGTGTCAACTTAGCGTAAAAGCCAGCCTAGAACTAGCTTTTAGTTTGCCTCGTTCCCAGTCGGAGACTGGGAATGCTCATCGTTGAGGCGGAGCCTCCCTGATTGGCGGCAGAGCCGCAATTGAAGTGCATTTCCAGCCAGAAGCTGGAAACGAGATTTGAAAAGGGTTTTAGCTTAAGTTGACACTAATGCTTCTCGTCTATACCCTACTTAAAAATAAGGTTTAGCAGAATTATTTATTATGCCCAAGGTTCAGATTAACGGGATTGATTTGTTCTACGACATTAAGGGAACGGGTGAGCCTTTGCTATTAATAGCTGGCTTTCTTTGTGATCATGCTTATTGGTCGCTGATTATGCCATCGCTGGTTTCGCAATATCAAGTCATTCGCTTGGATAACCGAGGTATGGGGAGAAGTTCTGCTCCCGAAAGTCCCTATAGTTTGGAACAGATGGCTGATGACATTGCAGGATTGCTTGACCACATCGGAATTAATCAGGTGCATCTAGCTGGTCATTCAATGGGTAGTCAGATAGCCCAAGAACTAGTGTTAGCGCACCCTGAAAAGGTAAAAAGTCTGATGCTACTTTCATCTTTAGCAAAAGGTGATGCATTATTCAACAGCATCATTGAGACTTGGGGCGAACTTCCTAGTAATGTAGACTTAAAACTTTATGAAAAAGTCGTATTGCCCTGGATATTTACAGATGCGTTTTACTCGATTCCTGGAATGATCGAAGGTCTGATTGAATTTGCCATCAGATATCCTTTCCCGCCTGCAACTCATTCGCTCTATCATCACAGCCAAGCCATCCTTGGTAGTGACACAACAAATCTTCTCCAACAAATTCATTGTCCTACCTTAGTTGTGGTTGGTAAACAAGATATTCTCACTCCCCTAAAGTTTTCTCAGCAACTTGCTCAAGGTATTCCCAATGCTGAACTTGTAGTCATCGAACGTGGTGGTCATGGCTTCTTGATTGAATCACCGGATGCTGTGGTTTCAGCTATGCTCAATTTTCTGGGGAAGTTGAAGCTAGCCTATAGCAATTTTTGATTATTTAAACCCAGTCCCCAATCCCTAATCCCCAGTCCCTTTTACGAGCATTTACCAAATCCACCACCGCCAGGAGTTTCTATTACAAAAACATCTCCAGTTTTCATCTCTACTGTTGCTGTGCTGTCTAAATTTTCTTCGGTTCCATTCTGACGTTGTATCCAGTTGCGTCCTACTTTTCCTGCTTCCCCACCATTTAATCCAAAGGGAGAAACGAGACGATGACCAGAAAGAATATTAGCTGTCATCGGTTCTAGAAATCGAATGCGGCGAACAACTCCATTACCACCCAAGTATTTTCCTTTACCACCGCTATCGGGACGAAGACTAAAGCTTTCTAAAAGAACAGGATAACGGGTTTCTAGTACTTCTGGATCGGTCAAGCGGGAGTTCGTCATGTGGGAATGAACACCATCAGTTCCATCAAAATTAATCCCCGCTCCAGAGCCGCCGCAGATAGTTTCATAATATTGATATTGCTCATTACCAAAAGTAAAATTATTCATCGTTCCTTGAGAAGCAGCCATGACACCCAAAGCACCATATAAAGCATCAACAATGGTTTGAGAAGTTTCTACATTACCTGCTACTACTGCTGCGGGATAGGTTGGGTTGAGCATACAGCCAACCGGGATAATAATTTCTAGAGGATTAAGACACCCAGCATTGAGAGGAATATTATCATCAACTAAAGTACGGAAGGCATATAAGACTGCTGCTTGAGTTACAGCTTTGGGAGCATTGAAATTACTATTTAGTTGTAGAGAAGTCCCAGTAAAATCGATGGTAGCGCTGCGGTTTTCTAGGTGAATCGTCACTTTAACTTGAATTTGTGCTCCATTATCCATTTTATAAGTAAATGAGCCATCCTTGAGAACTGCGATCGCACGTCTAACAGACTCCTCAGCATTAGCTTGCACAAATGTCATATAAGCCTGAACAGTATCAAGCTCATATTGTGAAACCATTTTACGAAGTTCTTGAACTCCCCGTTCATTTGCGGCAATTTGTGCTTTGAAATCAGCTATATTTTGGTCAGGGTTACGAGCCGGATAAGTATGATTTGAGAGGTGCTGTCTTACTGAGTTTTCTCGAAAATTTCCCTCTTCAACCAAAAGGAAATTATCAAAGAGAATTCCTTCTTCTTCTACTGTGGTACTGTTGGGAGGCATTGAGCCAGGAGAAATTCCACCGATATCGGCTTGGTGTCCACGAGAAGCAACGAAAAAGATGGGCATGGGGCATTGGGCATTGGGCATTGGGGATGGATTATTTTCACTACTTTCTAAAAATACAGGGGTAATTGCAGTGACATCAGGAAGGTGAGTTCCGCCATTATAGGGGTTATTAGATAGATAGACATTTCCCGGTTTTAGGGTGTCGCCTTTATCATTAATTAAACTACGGACACTTTCACTCATTGAGCCTAAATGTACAGGAATATGGGGGGCATTTGCTACTAATAATCCAGAAGAATCAAAAATAGCGCAGGAGAAATCCAGTCTCTCTTTGATATTCACTGATGTGGCTGTATTTTGTAACACAATTCCCATTTGTTCGGCGATAAATTGATAGAGATTTTTGAATATTTCTAAACGGATGGGATCTGGTTGAGATTTGATGTGCATTTTTGACTCCTTTTTCTAAAAAAACGCAAATATTTCACAAATATAACTGATATTTATTCTCCTCCAAATACAGATTAAGCCTGATGAATTCATCCATATTTACGCTTTACAATCAGATGATTACGTTCAGTTAATCTGGCGTTCCAGTTAGGTTCAACTACAATTGTGCCAATTTTTTCGACGACGATCGCAGGGCCATTAATACTATCTTCTGGTTGCAAATCTTCCCGTCGATAAATAGGAGTATCATGCCATTTGTTATGACTAAACATTCTGACTGTCTCAACATATACGGGAGCTTCATCTAGAAAACGGGTACGAGTAATTAATGCTTCTTCGGGAGTATCCATTTTCTGAATTACTTCTACTGAAGCTGATTCGACAATTAAGTTTTTCTCTAATTGAATAAAACCATAGCGAGATTGATGTTCAATTTCAAACTCTTGTCGCATCATTACCACATTATCGGCAAAATTAACAGTCATAGTAGAGTTAGTTCCCTCATATTTTAAGTTAATTTTTCGGACTATTTCTACTTGACTCAGTGTTTCATCTATTTCACTTCTAGCTTGAGTTTCTAAATATTTCATTAACTGCTGTAATTGAGGGATTAATGCTTGAACTAAAGGTTGTTCTACTCCCCCTTCTCTAATTGCCCGCACATCAGCTAATCCCATTCCATAAGCAGAGAGAACGCCAGCATAAGGATGTAAAAATATTGTTTTCATTCCCAAGGTATCGGCAATTAAACAAGCAACTTGCCCACCTGCACCGCCAAAACAACAAAGCACATATTGGGTAACATCATAACCTCGTTGCAGACTGATTTTTTTAATTGCATTCGCCATATTTTCCACTGCGATCGCAATAAATCCAGCGGCTACTTCTTCGGGAGTAGAATGATTTAATGTAGCGGCTTGAATATCTTGGGCTAATTGTGTAAATTTCTGAATGACAATATCTTTATCTAAAGGTAAATTTCCATCAATTCCAAAAACTGAGGGAAAATATTGTGGGTGAATTTTGCCTAACATCACATTAGCATCAGTAACCGCTAATGGCCCGCCACGCCGATAACAAGCAGGGCCAGGATTTGAGCCAGCAGATTTAGGGCCGACACGATAACTAGAACCATCAAAAAAGAGAATTGAACCACCGCCAGCAGCAATAGTATTAATTGCTAATACAGGAACTCGCATCCGCGCCCCAGCAATTTCCGAATCTAGTTGTCGTTCATACTCTCCTTTAAAGTGGGCAACATCTGTACTGGTTCCACCCATATCAAAGGTAATAACTAACTCGAAACCTGCTCTTTTACTAGTTTGAACTGCGCCAACAATACCGCCAGCCGGGCCACTTAAAATACTATCTTTACCTTGAAATTGTTCGGCTGCGACTAAACCGCCATCAGATTTCATGAACATTAATTTGACTCCGGGTAACTGACTCGCTACTTGGTTGACGTAGCGCCGCAGAATAGGAGTTAAATAAGCATCGACTACTGTTGTATCTCCTCGGCTAACCAACTTCATTAACGGACTAACTTGATGGGATACGGATATCTGCGTAAAGCCGATTTCTTGAGCAAGCTGGGCTATTTGTTGTTCATGATTGGGATAGCGATCGCTGTGCATAAAAACAATCGCACAACTACGAATTCCAGTGTGATAAACTGCTTGTAAGTCACTTTTGACTTGTTCAGTATTTATCGGTATTAATTCATTTCCTTTGGCATCATAGCGTTCATCTATCTCAATCACCTGCTCATAAAGCATGGTTGGTAAAATGATATGGCGAGCAAAGATATTAGGACGATTTTGGTAGCCAATTCGCAGCGCATCTTTAAACCCTTTGGTGATGAGAAGAACGACGCGTAGGACGGAGTCCTTGCCGCAGGCATCGCCTTTTCTTTCTAACAAAGCATTTGTTGCTACTGTTGTCCCCATTTTTACAACTTCTATCGTTTCTGTAGGAATGGGTTCGTTGTTAGCAATACCTATGATATCTCGAATACCTTGGATGGCTGCATCTTGGTATTGTTCAGGATTTTCTGAAAGTAGTTTGTAGACTATAATCCATTGATGATTAGACAAAGGGACAGTTAAAAAACGTTCAGGATGTTTTGAAAGTCCATCTATAATTGCTTGATTATTAGTAACAGCAACTATATCTGTGAATGTTCCACCACGGTCAGCAAAAACCTTCAACATTACTATGTTTCCTCGACACTATAGAGGTAGCATAACAATAGGCAGGAATATTGCTTGAAAGTTTTTTAAGGAAGAATACAGAATTCAGAATTATTTTCCCAGTCTCCAATCTCTAGTACAGCACGGCGTAAAAAAACCACCCATTCCCAATCAACAAAACCCTTACGCTGTCTTAATTTTTAATTTTTAATTTTTAATTCCGCCTTGCGGTACTAGTCCCTAGTTCAAGATTGACTTAACTGATCTCACGGCTACGAAAACATCGCAAGTCTTTCCGATAAGCTCCTGCATTCTCTCGTTTTCATGAATTGTCGTGAGGAAATATAGCGGTTCTCGCTTGGGTGCAGTACAGTTTTGACCTCTCTCCAAACCTCTCTCCTAAAAGGAGAGAGGCTTTGAATCTTACTCCCCTTTCCTTGAAGGAAAGGGGCTGGGGGTTAGGTCTGTATTTCATGCAATTGGGAACCGCTATATCATTAGTACCAAATGACTAATGACCACTGACTAATGACTAAATGGGCGGGTTGCTATACCTTCCACACCTTGAAATGATGGGATTACCGCCGATTTTCGTTGATTATTAACTCCGCAAAGAGGTCACATTCATATCATCATTCAATCTGCGAATCAGACGGGATAATTCACGAATGATATTCACTGCAATTTCGGGAGTTTCTTCGATCGCATCATACAGCTGCTCTTGCGTCAGTTCTAAAAATTCACAAGGTTCCAGAGTCGTTGCGGTGGCGGAACGAGGTTGAGTATCAAATACTGCCATCTCCCCGAAGTATTTTCCCTGTTCCACCTCTGCCAATTGTTTATTGCCAATGTGAACTTTAACTCGACCTGACACGACAATATAGAGCGATCGCCCTTCTTCTCCCTGTCGAAAGATGGTGTAATTAGCTGGAAATGACAATTCGTTCATCACTGAAGTGAGCCGCACAATAAAATCATCCCGCAATTCCTTAAAAATCGGGACTCGCCGGACAAATAATAAACGGTCAACACTGGTTAGCATAATTACAAGTTAAAATCAAACATTACTGTACATCTCAAAACTGAAGTTAGAGGGCGATTAGTCATATTAACCGATGTTGAATGCTAGCTGCCAAGAATATCCCAGGCTTTAGCATCTGACAAGGGTTCTCTTCAATAGGAGCGATGCCTACGGCGGTAAACTACGCTCTTAAACTTCTCAGATACTAACTCAGTATTAGGTATGACGAACTGCTACTTTCCTCCATACGGTTTAGTTGTCATCTAGAAAGCCCAAAACATATAGTCAATTTATTAATCACTTTTATTTATCGTTTTAAAAAACAAGAGTATTTGCTCTTATTTGGTTGAAAGCCATAATATTGACTTCATTAGCTCCCAAGGTACCTTGCTGAGAAAAAAATCACCAATTTGATTAGAGGCGTAGTTTAGCGCTATAGGCATCGCCTCCAAAACTCCTACAAATTGGAAAATTGACTGATTACTAGCGAACCTCGATTGGTTGTCGTTAAGTACAACAGTCACAAAATATCCTGAACTGCATTCACATTGAGAAGCAGAGAAGGATGTAAGACAAACAGCATTGAATTATCGTGAGCAACAATTATGAGTTGGCTAATTAGTACATTAATTATTGGAATTTCTGTCGCTTTTGCAACCACCTTTGACGACAATTTATACTTAACGGCCTTCTTTGGAAAAGTCAATCGCAGCTTTCGTCCTAAGCATATTGTTCTCGGTGAATTTTTGGGATTCACTACTTTAGTTTGTGCTAGTCTCCCTGGTTTCTTCGGCGGTATGCTTATTCCTAGCACCTGGATTGGTTTGCTAGGTTTGCTTCCCATTGCTATCGGTATCAGTAATTTCATCAGTCGAGAACAAGAAGAAGAAACAGTGCAAGCTGTGTCAGTTGACTTAACTCCTACTAAATCTGGACGCCAGAAGAAATCACTATTTGCAACCATCCGCGATCCTCAAACCTACCGCGTTTCGGCTGTCACCATTGCCAATGGAGGAAACAACATTGGGATCTATGTACCGTTGTTTGCTAGCTGCAATCTTCCAAGTTTGGGTGTAATTGTCTGTGTTTGCTATTTCACTGTTGGTACGTGGTGCTTACTCTCTTACAACCTGACTCGTAATCCTCTGATGACACCCGTTCTAACTCGTTATGGTCGGAAAATCTTCCCCTTTGTCTTGATTTACTTGGGACTCTCTATCTTGATTAAAAGTGAAACATATCGACTTTTACCTAGTTTGGCGATGCTTGGGAACTAAGTATGAGGCGATTGCCTACGGCGGTAAACTACTCCTCTAGTGGATGCTCCACGCGCAATTCTTGATGGGTGCAATGTCCCTGATGTAAGCAAAAAAATTCAGCGATCGCTTCCCATCCAAAAAGATTTATTAATCACTTCAATTTATCAATATGAATAACAATAATATTTGCTCTTATCAATCAAGTTATCTAAAGTGAGAATAAAGCAGATTATCGATGGCTCTTATAAAAGCAAGCCCACCAATAGGAATCAGATTATGAAGGAACTAATGAATCAATCAAACTCTAAAAAATTAACTCAGTGGCTCGTCAAAGCAGTGTTTCTGGTACTTGTCGCGGGATTTACTCTGCTTATCCAACCCAGCGCTAGAGCGCAAACACTAACAATACCTACGGAATCTGAACTAGCTCCAGTTGAATCGCCAATGGAGCCTGTGACAGCACCAGTCCTATCCCCAATAGTCTCTGTAGCAGATAACGTTAGACATTTATTACAAACCAATGAATGTGTCGGCTGTAATCTGACTGGAGCAATGTTAAAGGATGCAAACCTGCAAGCGGCAAACTTAGAAGGTGCTAACTTACAAAATGCAGACTTAGAAAGAGCTAACTTACAGCAAACAAACTTGCAAGGGGCTAACTTTCAAGGAGCAGATTTAGGCAAGGTAAACCTTTTGGGAGCAAACCTAGTGGGAGCGAACCTATTTGATGCAGACCTAGAGAAAGCCAACCTCCTAGGAGCTAACCTGCAAACTGCTAACCTACAAAACGCAGACTTGGAAAATACAAATCTGACAAATGCAAACATCCAGGGAGCTAACCTGATGGGTGTTGATTTGGAAGATGCTATCAGACCGGAAGGATTTGCTATTCAGTAATTAAACTGAAGTTGTCCGTACAAATTGAATAAAAGACCTCAAAAGCCTGATTCAATAATGAATACAGGCTTTATTTTAATATTTAAAGGCTCGCGGCGATCGCTCATGTAGAGATGCGATTTATCGTGTCTTGAGAGACCAATTACACCAATAATGAGTCTTTAACCGAACATGATATGATTTAGGACTGCTACATCAGTCATTTAATTCCATCAATTCTTTTGTTTTCAAATCAGTTGCTACAGGTTGAGAACATGCAATCTGAGGAGAGATAGAGCAAATCGCATCTGTGGTTGTTTCAAAACAATTTGATAACCCAATTGTATTTAACAATCCTGTACGTTCTAGTAGTTGTTGGACTTCGGGTTGTAACCCTGTGAGAATTAAGCGGCAATTGTGCCGTTCCAAGTCATGATAAATATCTTCTAAGGCTACTAACCCAGTTGTGTCCATATTTGGCACAAATCGCAACCGGAGAATTAAATACTTTACTTCCGGTTCATCGCGGAGGAAGGTAGCAAACCGTTCAGCAGCACCAAAAAATACGGGGCCATCTACTCGATAAACGGCAATTTCCTTACCTAATTCCAGAGGAGTACCAGGAGGAAATACTTCGGTTTCAGGTATTTTAACTAAGCTTAAATCGCTCATCCGTTTGATGAATAACGCTCCAGCTGCAATCAATCCCACTTCGACAGCGAGAACTAAGTCAAACAAGATTGTCACTAGCCAGGTGAGAATCATCACCGCAAAGTCTGAGTAGGTAGCACGCATCAATAAACCAATGGCTTCCCACTCAATCATCCGCAGGCTAACCACCATCAGAATCCCAGCAAGTGCTGCTAAAGGAATCTGTGCTGCTAGGGGTGCTAAAGTTAAAACGATTATCGCTAAGGCAACACCGTGAATGACCCCAGATAGTCGGGTTTTGCCGCCAGAACGGACATTGACAGCAGTCCGAGCGATCGCACCTGTGGCAGGAATGCCACCAAAAAATGGCACAATCATATTAGCCAAACCTTGACCAATTAATTCGCGATCGCTATTGTGTTTCTCGCTAACAGTCATACCATCAGCCACCACCGCCGATAGCAACGATTCAATACTTCCCAGTGCAGCTAAAGCCAAAGCCGGATTAATTAGTTCCCGAATCACACTAAAATCATTCCAGTGGGGAATACCTTGAGGCATCGGTAAAGATTGAGGAATAGTGCCTATTGTTGGTACATTCAGATGGAAAGAAGATGCGATCGCAGTTGCTAACACCAGCCCTACCAAAGAACCTGGTATTGTCGTATTAATCCTGGGCCATAAAACATTGGTTGCAATCACCACAACTGCTAAAGCAACCGCTGCCCAGTTTAGAGCTTCTACATGAGTTACACTTTGCCAAAGTCCGGGCAAAAAATGTTCGCTACGTGGTAATTTTAAACCAAAGAAATTATTTAACTGACCACAAAAAATAATGACGGCAATACCATTAGTAAAACCTGCCGTCACTGGATAAGGAATAAACTTTACTAACTGTCCAAGTTTGGCAACCCCCAAAGCAATTTGGATAATTCCAGCCATCACCCCAGCAATCCAAACCTTCTCAAGCCCGTACTTGGCGACAATTCCCACCAAAACCACAGCCATTGCACCTGTTGGCCCTGTAATCTGTACTGACGAACCACCAAAAATTGCGGCGACAATTCCCGCCACAATCGCGGTGTAAAGTCCCGCTTTTGGTTCCACACCACTGGCTACCGCAAAGGCTAAAGCTAAAGGCAATGCTACTACTGCTGCTGTTAGTCCTCCCGTGAAATCGCCACGCAGTCCACCAAAAAAGCGACTCAGACGCAAAAGCAGTGGTTCTTTGAGGATATTAGATGTTGCCATATCGTCATTTTCAACTCTTGTACACAATTTCTTGAAGCACACCCAAATGTTATTCTATATTTTCGGTAGAGTTCATCGAGATTGTCGAGAATTCCCCGATTGCGTGGGGGTTTTGGTTCAAGTTCGCCTATTTGCTGATTAATAAAAGCGCAGGCTTATTTGACATAATGGGTATAGTGTGTGTGTCAAGATGGCGATCGTCTCAGTTACAGAAATAAATTTCTGCCTTAATCCAAATAGATGCGAATTTCAGATCGAGATGCAAAGCATACAACCACGGTCGAGATCATTAGTTGAGAAAGCTATAATTTGCTTGGAGTAAAGGTGATGTATCCTTATGCTGACACTTGAGCAAATTGAGTCCGCGATTCTTCAACTGCCACCCAACGAGTATGAGAAGCTAATTCAATGGTTTGCTGATTTAGACTATCAACGGTGGGATGAACAATTAGAGAAAGACATTGCTGATGGCAAACTGGAAGCTTTTGCACAAGAAGCGTAGGCGTAGCCCGTCGTAGACATCGCTGAGTTCGAGGCGGGTAACTATCGAACAATTTAATGCATTTGTTTTATCGAGGAATCGCTTTTATTACAATCACTGGCTTACCTATGAACTTCACAATAGAGATTGAACAAGAAGAGGATGGACGCTTTTTGGCTGAAGTGATTGGTTTTCCTGGTATACTGGCTTACGGTCAGACACCAGAAGAAGCAGTTGCTAGAGTTCAAGCATTAGCTCTGCGTGTGTTAGCAGATAAGCTGGAACATGGAGAAGTAACTCCAGAGCTAGTCAGCGTTTCATTTGCCGCAGCATGAGTGAGTGGTCTAGCACAAAGGCAAAGCGTGTCCTAGCTGCTTTGCTGCGTATTGGTTGGGAGATTAAACGCCAATCAGGTTCGCATAAAATTCTGACACGTCCTGACTGGGTTGATTTTGTGTTTGCCTTTCACGATGGTCAAGAGATTGGGCCTAGGATGTTAGCAAGAATTGCTAAAGTGACAGGTTTAACACCTGAAGATTTGTAATAAAAGTTCTAATTTTAGATAAATAAGCTAGGTTAATTTGAGTATTTCGGCTTTACGAAAAATTCATTCAGTATTTCAGTAAAAGTACAAATGTAAACATAAAAAAAATTTTGTTAATTTGGTTCTAAATCTATTAACTGTAAGCGAAAAAATAATGGCTGAAAAGCGTAAAGAAGATGATATCAAAGAAGCTTCAGGATTCGCAGCAGGCGGAGCCGCAGCAGGTGCAGGAGTGGCAGCTGTGGTTGGTAACATGGGACTGGCAGGAGCATTCGGTGGTATTGCTATTGGAGCAGCCCCAGTCGTAGCTGCTGGTGCTGTAGTTGGACTAGCAGCTTATGGTTTGAAGAAGCTTTTAGACTAAAGAATACAGGAAAGAAATAAACAAATGCTAAACTCTGAAAACTCTAAGGCTATAGGTGCTATCGCAGCAGCTTCATCTGCTGCTGCTGGTCTAGGTTCAATTACAGTAGCTACAATTACTTCTACCGCTCCTGGAATTTTAGGTGTTTTGGGATTTACAACAACGACGGTTGTAGCATTGCCAGCAGCAGGAATTGTAGCTACAGCAGGACTTGCAGCTTATGGAGTAAAAAAAGTCTTTTTTGACTAAGCTGTAGATGGTAAAAATTTGTCAAATATTATAGATAGCCCTCCAGTAAGTTTACTGGAGGGTATTTGCTATTCTAAAAAGACTTTATCTCAACTGAGGAAGGATGAAAATGCGTAGGCGCAACCCGCCGTAGGCATCGCACTCTGCCTTCCTAGTTTGTTCCTCTGCAAAAACAAAAACCAGTGACACAGAATTTTAAAACAGGCGCAGCATTCATTGCAGGCGGAACCATAACAGGTGCTGGTGTTTCCGCAACAGTTGGCGGAATGGGGCTAGCAGGCGGATTTGGCGCTGTTGGAATTGGTGCAACTCCTGTAGTGGCTGCTGGCGCTGTGGCTGGTGCAGCTGCTTATGGCGCTTTTAAAGCCGTAGCAGAAGGAGATGCAGCTGCGATCGCTACAATGGGAATTGGTGCAGTTGGCGGTGCTGGTGTTTATAGCGTCGTCGGTGGTATGGGTTTAGTCGCACCTAAAGTAGGGCTGGCATTTGGGATTGGTGCAGTACCGATGGCAGGAATTGGTGCAATAGTGGGACTTGCCGCCTATGGTATTGCCAAACTATTAGACGAATCGGGAATTAGCGAAACTCCAGCACAGCTTTTTGAGCGGATGGAAGAAAAAGTTTTGCAGATGAGCTACTATTCCGAAGCAGTGATGGAATTAGACGCATTTTTATCTGGTGAGGATCTCAACCAAAAATTTGCTGTTTTGGAAATCGAGGATGAGTTACAAGCACTTAAGGCTAAATTCAAGAAAAAATCAGAATTTGTTACGCCTAAACCTTCTACTCCCAATATTGAACCAGAAAAAATATCTCCGACAACCCAGCTACCTGAAACCTGGAGATGTGTACGCACACTCAAGAGTCACTTAGCGGCAGTTAATGCGATCGCAATCAGTCCTGATGGTACTACCTTAATCAGTGGCAGTGATGACAGACAAGTTAATTTGTGGAACTTGAAAACCGGAAAATGGCTTTACACCTTCTCTGGACAAGCAGAAGCAGTTTTATCTGTTGCTATCAGTCCTGATGGACAGCAGATTGCAAGTGGTAGTGTCGATCGCAAAATCAGCAGTTGGCAGATAGACACAAAAAAATTTCTCCGCACATTCTTTTATTTAAACTCTGCTCATAGTCATAATTGTTTTGTTAACTCAGTAGCCTACAGTTCTGATGGGGCAATTCTTGCTAGTGGTGCTGCCGATAAAACGATTAGAATTTGGGGACGCTACACGGGAACAGTAAAACGCACCTTAAATGGACATTCAGATGCAGTTTTGTCTGTCAGCATTAGTCCCGATGGTAAAATCCTTGCTAGTGGTAGCGCCGATCAAACTATTAGAGTTTGGGATGTCAAAACTTGGCAACAGCGCTATATTCTCACTGAACATTTGGGTGCAGTTAATACAGTTGCCATCAGTCTTAACAGTCAAATTCTGATTAGTGGTAGCACCGACAGCACAATAAAGCTGTGGAATCTCCAAACTGGAGAATTACTTTCTACTCTGACTGGACACTCAAAGGCGGTTTTGTCTGTTGCCATCAGCCCTGATGGAAAAACCCTCGCCAGTGCCAGCCGAGACGGTACAATCAAACTTTGGAACCTGCACACTGGGGAACTACTACAAAATCTTTCTGGGTGTAATCCCGTTGCTTTCAGTCCTGATGGGAAAACGTTGGTAAGTGGCGGTAATGGCGGAAGCATCAAGATTTGGAATGAATTTACCCTCAATTCTGGATTATCTGGGGAATGGTGGGAAGTCTTGGGCGTACATCAGGGCGATCATCACAATGTTGTCAAAGTTGCTTATCTTCGATTAGCAAGGCTGTATCATCCTGATCTTAATAATTCTGCGATCGCAAAAAATTCTATGCAAGCAATTAATCAAGCTTATAAAGAATTCCAGGAGCATTTAAATGCTCACAAATATATTAATTTTGATAAATAAGTTGCCTTACATCCTTCGTTACGACTAGCCGATATAGTGGTGGGTGGTGCGAGAATTGCGATCGCGCCAGAGTTAAACAAGCGCCCTCAATTGCAGTCGTTTATGTTAGCAGTTTATTGATACTAGTCAGAATATGAATAATAATATTACCATCCTTAACCGACCTTTAAAACTAGCCTGTGGGGCAGAATTGCCAAATCGGATAGCTAAAGCTGCCATGAACGAACAGTTAGCTGACGATCAAAACAGCCCCACAAAAGAAATTATCCGCTTGTATAAGCGATGGGCATTGGGAGGAGCCGGTTTAATGATTACCGGTAATGTCATGATTGCTCGGACAGCTTTGGTTTTACCACGTGATGTTGTAATTGAAGATGAACGGGATCTGCCACTTCTCCAAGAATGGGCAGTTGCAAGCATTGCACAAGGTGGTCATATATGGATGCAGATTAATCACCCAGGACGGCAATCACCAATTTATTTATCACCACAACCTGTAGCACCATCATCAATTTCACTACAACTTTCTGATAAAGAATTCGCTCAACCCAGAGCATTAACTGAAGCGGAAATTAAACATCTAATCGAACGTCACATTTATACAGCAAAAATCGCGAAAAAAGCTGGTTTTACTGGTGTACAAATCCATGCTGCTCATGGATATCTAATTAACCAATTTTTATCGCCGCTTTCTAATCAACGTAATGATCACTGGGGAGGAACACCTGAAAAGCGAATGCGTTTCCTTTTAGAAGTATATCAAGGAATACGTAATTCTCTTGGTCAAGATTTTCCGATTAGTGTCAAACTCAACTCCGCCGATTTTCAACGAGGTGGTTTTACTGAAGAAGAATCTATTAATGTTGTCCAAGTTTTAGAACAAGTTGGTGTTGACTTGATAGAAATCTCTGGTGGAACTTATGAAAAGCTGGCGATGATGGGACAGACAGATATTACTCAAAAAGAAAGTACACGCCAACGCGAAGCTTATTTTTTGGAATACGTCCGCAAAGTTCGCTCCTCAATTTCTCTACCAATTATGTTAACTGGTGGTTTTCGTTCAGCCGATGCTATGGCACAAGCAATTGAAGAAAGAAGCGTAGATGTGATTGGTTTAGCACGACCGCTTGCAATTGCACCAAACTTGCCGATTGAACTTCTGACAAATCGAACTAGCGGTATTACGCTACAACCCCAAATAGCACAGACTAATGATCTAGATCAACAAGGAATGCTTGAGATTATTTGGTATACACAACAAATTCATCAATTGGCAGCAGAAGACAAGTCAGCATAAAAATATATACAGTCAAATAAACAACCAACAATATCAGTTTATAGATTAATACTGTTCAGATAAGACCAAAACACTTGTAGAGACGGCGATTTATCGCGTCTTTCAGAGAGCTAAATCTGACTGCTGAACAAGTTTTCAAGGCTGCTTTGGGAGAACAGTAATGAGCATCGCTTCTCTGTTAACTTAATTATCAATGCAATTCAATACACACCACAAACAGGAAAGGTGACTGTTTTCTTATACCGTAGTGACCATTATGCTGTGATTCAGATTCAAAATACTGGTATTGGTATTCCGCAACAGAATCTAACTCGGATTTTTGATCACTCTCGATAGCATTGGTGATCATTCCGTTTGCCGGGATTTGTTGACTTTACTCCCATGACTACCCCATGTCATCTGTCAGTAGGGTAATATATTTAACCCTTAAGAAGTATTGACATATTAAATTTTTTGAGCGCTCATCTTGCATATTTTGACAAAACGTTATAAATTATTAGGTTATAGGGGAATAATATGACTTCTTCGTGTCAAAAACTAATCTTGCTCAGGTAAATATACTGCAACCAGTTTTAACTTCACACAAACCCTAAACAGCACTGAAGATATGTTTTTGTTTCGTAAAGCAAAGATTCCGGGCATACAACGGAACAATAAATAATCTAAAAATATATCTTGTGTGACTGTTTTTAGGAATCATCTTACTACTTGTGGTGGAAAACAACAACTATAATTCACCAAAAAAGTAATAGATTATCAGCAAACTAACTAACAATAAAGTTGCATAAATCTCAGCATATTTATTCGTTATTAGTTGATGATTATTTTGCCAAATTATATTTGCTATTCAAAGAATTGTTTTTGTTATGCTGAGAATAGCAAAATAATAAATGAAGACGCATCTACCACAAATTCACAATCCCAATGGAGTTATTCTGGCGATGCACCTAAACGAATTAGAAACTACTGAAAATTTCAAAGAAGTGGAAGAAGCTTGGCTAGCACTAGAAAAATCAATTCTCTACTATCAGGGACGCCCCGTTGGGACAGTAGCCGCTTACGATGCCTCTGTAGAGGCGCTCAATTACGATCAGTGCTTTGTCCGGGATTTTGTTTCTTCAGCCCTAATTTTTCTAATCAAAGGTAGAACAGATATTGTTCGTAACTTCTTAGAAGAAACCTTAAAGTTACAGCCTAAAGAAAAGGCATTAGATGCCTATAAGCCAGGACGAGGATTAATCCCAGCTAGCTTTAAAGTAGTATCAGAAAATGGACAAGAATATTTAGAAGCAGACTTTGGTGAACATGCGATCGCTAGAGTTACACCCGTAGATTCTTGCCTATGGTGGATTATTTTATTGCGTGCTTATATAGTCGCCACAGATGATTTTTCTCTAGCCTATCAACCTGAATTCCAAAATGGTATCAGGTTAATCATGGAAATCTGCTTGGCGAATCGTTTTGATATGTACCCAACGCTGTTGGTTCCAGATGGCGCTTGTATGATTGACCGTCGTATGGGTATTTATGGGCATCCTTTAGAACTACAAGTTCTCTTTTACACGGCATTGCGTGCATCTCGTGAACTGCTAATTTGTCAAGGAAATTCTGATATTGTTGAAGCCATTGAT
Organism: Nostoc sp. UIC 10890; assembly: GCF_054786515.1. NCBI lineage: Bacteria > Bacillati > Cyanobacteriota > Cyanophyceae > Nostocales > Nostocaceae > Nostoc > Nostoc sp. UIC 10890. Next base: position 5,109,267 of record NZ_JBSGKF010000001.1, on the reverse strand, counting down.
AATCGTTTACCTCTTTTATGCGCTCATATCCGCCAGCATTATTGGATAGATATTAATCGCCTGAATGCAATTTATCGCTTCAAAAGTGAAGAATATGGCAAGGCTGCTGTTAATCTGTTCAATATATATGTAGATTCTGTTCCCTATTATGAATTAGATAAATGGCTGCCTAAAAAAGGTGGTTATCTAGCGGGTAATGTTGGCCCGTCGCAGCTAGATACTCGCTTCTTTTCACTCGGAAACTTAATGGCAATCATTTCAGACTTAGCCACAGAAGAACAGTCACAAGCGATTATGACTCTCATTGAGGAACGATGGGATGATTTGGTGGGAGATATGCCGATGAAAATTTGTTTCCCAGCTTTGGAACATGAAGAATACAGAATCGTAACTGGATGTGACCCCAAAAATATCCCCTGGTCGTACCATAATGCTGGTAGTTGGCCAGTTTTAATGTGGATGTTGGCAGCGGCGGCGGTGAAAACTAATAGAACAAGTCTTGCACAAAAGGCGATTGAAACTGCCCAAGGACGCCTCAGTACTGATGAATGGCCAGAGTATTACGACGGGAAGAAAGGGCGACTGATTGGGAAACAAGCTCGGAAATATCAAACTTGGACAATTACTGGGTTCTTATTGGCAAAAGAACTAATGGCAAACCCGACTTATTTACCATTAATCAGCTTTGGTAAATTACCAGCAGAACAGGTTTCTAGAGCGTGTGAGTTTGAAATTGCCAGCGTAGAACCATATATGTCTTGATCAGGAAGTTAAAATAATTCGTAATTTCTAATGACCCTTTCTACGAGAAGCTGCGCGTAGCTTGCTTCCCCGTAAGGATACGCGGACTTGCTAACGCTGCGCTAACGTCATTCGTAATTAAAGACACTTCCGGTCGCAATACTGTTCAGTTAAGCACAAAATCCTTGGTAGAGACGCGAAATTTCGCGTCTCTACAGGTCAAAAATCAGTACTAAAAATTCTTAACCCAAGCGTATTGGTTCCAGTCGGAGATTTAAACCCGGATTGAAATAAAACCAACTATAAACAACAATACCACTATAAAAATTTTGGCAAAACTGGCAAAATAACCCAATGTGCTAGTACATTTTATATTCCATTCTAAACAGCAATTATGGATTACTGCTATGTCATTACTAACTCAAGCGTTAGAAGGAATACTAAAATGGGAACAAAAACTTTTTCCATCACAAGTATCACTATTACAACCTGGTCTTTCGGATGCTGAGATAAACCAGATAACTCAAGATTGGCCAATTGAGTTACCAACAGAAGTTCGTGAGCTATATAAATGGAGAAATGGGTCTGGAGCAGATGATATTGGTCAATATAACGGGATTTTTGATGGTTTTACATTTCTTCCTCTACAAGAGATATCAGTAGAATATCAACCAGGTATAGAAGAAAATAGCTGGAAATATCCAAATGATTTTTACCCAAACTCATTGAAGATATTTCTTAGTCCTGAACCAGACCAAGGTTATATTATAGTTAGTAAAGAAGGAAAAATATATTGGATAGAGTTTGGTTGTTGGTGTGATGGATTTTGGGTTTCTCAGATGTATTACACCAGCTTGAAAAATATGATGCTGACTATAGCAGAATATAATGAAAAAAATGACTATGTATGCTCAATTTGGTATAAATCTAGAAAGACAAAGGATGAAGGTCTTAAAATTTGGTATAAATATAATTCATATCACTTTGAAGATTCTGAGATAAAAGATTTATTAAGCCAGCCATCGTGGGAATCAATAAGTCGAATAGTCACAGACTTGATTAAATTTAAAAATCCCAAAATGCGGGAACTTTTAGCACATTTAGTTCAAAAAATAGGCATTAATACTGAAAATTCAGATATTAGACTACTAACCGTAAAACTTATCTATCAAGAAGATGATTGTCAGAGAATAGGATTGAGTATTAAAAAGCTGGAGAATGAATATTGGCAAACTCGCCCAACAAGTAAACTCTCTTTATATCAAAAAGGGCTAATTGAAGTAGAAGATAACGAAATAGACTATTTTATAGATGCTTTAGAAAGTAGCGACGCAACAATTAAACGGACAGTAGCATTTTTACTTTTTATGTTGAATGCTGTAGAAGCATTAATCCAAGCCTTTAAAAATAATGATGCAGGTATTCGTAGAGAGTCTGTATGGGCATTAGGACAAATTGGAGATTCCAGAGCCGCAGAACAACTAATTGAAGCTTTGCAAGACAGTAATGTTGAGGTACGAGAGGCGGCAAGAGAAGCTTATGAAAAAATGATTTTAAAATTTCCAGAAATAGTTAACATATTACCTTTTTAGACAAATGTATGTAGTATTTGCATACAACATAATAACTGTAAGTTTGCTCATTTTGTGACATCTGTGACCATTCCACAAAACCTATATCGTAACCGTTCAGAGGGGTAGAAGAGTTATTTTTTTGGCTAAGGTATTGAAACAAGGGGTAATTAAACCCGGATTTCTCACCACACCTCTTAAAGCCTGCGCTTGTGCAGGGGAGAAGTAAGAAGTAAGAAGTAAGAAGTAAGAAGTAAGAAGTAAGAAGTTTTTACTCATTACTCATTACTCATTACTTCTCTTCTGCTCCATCAAACGCCTTGAGCTTGTGAGAAATGCGGGTTAAACTCGACAATTACAAATTACGAATTACGAATTACGAATTAGTAAAGAGTTAGGAGTTAGAATACAAAAGCTTTCTGACTCCTGAATTATGTTTCCATGACAAACCCCCGTCAACTAGCTTTTATTGCTCTGCGAGATGTTCACAAGGGGGCTTATGCCGATGTTGCCCTAGATAGAGTACTGCAAAAAGTTAATTTGCCTGATAACGATCGCCGCTTATTGACAGAATTGGTTTATGGGAGTGTCAGAAGGCAGCGCACTCTTGATACTCTTATCGATCAAATCGCCACAAAAAAATCTCATCAACAACCGCCAGACCTCCGCACCATCTTACATCTGGGTTTTTACCAGCTGCGCTATCAACAGCGTATTCCCGCCTCAGCTGCTGTTAACACCACCGTCCAACTCGCTAAAGAAAACGGTTTTTCTGGACTAACTGGTTTTGTCAACGGTCTATTACGCCAATATCTTAGAAAAGCAGGGGTGCAAGAGGGCAGAGGGGCAGAGGAGAAAAACTCATTGTTACTCCCCCACTCCCCACTCCCCACTCCCCAGTCCCCAATCCCCCATTTTGATCCGTTACAACTTCCAGAAAACCCAGTGGAACGCTTGGGTATTTTACACAGCTTTCCTGACTGGATGATTCAAGTTTGGTTAGAACAACTGGATTTTTCCGAGACAGAACAACTGTGTGAATGGATGAATCAATCACCAACAATTGATTTGCGTATCAACCCGCTTTGTACTTCCATTGAGGAAGTTGAGGCGGCGTTGCAATCTGCTGGTGTTTTGGTCAGACGGATTCCTCATTTACCCCAAGCTTTACGATTGATTGGTAGTGCAGGGTCAATTCAAAAACTACCTGGTTTCAAAGAGGGTTGGTGGACTGTACAAGATAGTAGTGCCCAATTAGTAAGTCATTTACTCGACCCGCAACCAGGTGAGGTGGTAATTGATGTTTGTGCCGCACCAGGCGGTAAAACAACCCACATTGCGGAGTTAATGGCAGATAAGGGAAAAATTTGGGCTTGCGATCGCACTTCTTCTCGTCTTCGCAAACTCCAAGAAAATTCTCAACGGCTGAATTTACAATCTATTCAAATTTACACTGGCGACAGTCGCCACTTCAACCAATTTCAAAACACCGCAGACCGCGTATTACTCGATGCCCCATGTTCTGGTTTGGGAACCATGCACCGTCATGCTGATGCACGTTGGCGACAGACACCAGAATCAGTCCGCGAACTTTCGGTGCTGCAAAAAGAATTATTAACACATACATCAACTTTTGTCAAACCTGGTGGTGTACTAGTTTATGCCACCTGTACATTGCATCCAGCAGAAAATGAAGAAGTAATTTCGGCATTTTTAACTAAGTCACCTGATTGGCAAATTGAGTCTCCTAGCGGCGTTGAGTTACCTGATTCTGCCCATAGCACGCCTCAAGGTTGGTTTAAAGTCTGGCCCCATCGACAGGACATGGATGGCTTTTTTATGGTGCGCTTAAGAAAAACCAATAATTCCGAGTGAATACTGTTTGGGATTGTACGATTTGGTGGAGGCCTGAATCTACCAGAGGAGGCAGCAATGGTTACCCCTTCCAATGTGAAAAACTTAGTTAAAATCCTGATTGGAGCAGCCTGGATTGATGGCAGAATCCAGCCAGAAGAACGGCAATATCTCCGCGAAATAGCTCAAGCAAAAGGTTTAGCTAACGACCCAGAAATTAAGCCTTGGCTGTACGAATTAGTTCCTGTACAGCCAAAAGAGTGCTATGAATGGGTGCGGGAGTATTTAGGCGATCGCCCCAGCCTGGAAGATTGCGAAAATCTGATTGAAGCTATCAGTGGCTTAATTTATAGCGATGGCGAAGTCGCCGTCGAAGAAGCCAGACTCCTAACGGAACTGCAAGATATAGCGAAGCCGAATGAGTCAACTCAACCGGCTCACACTACACTTCTCAAACAAATTCAAAAGCTTTACCGCCGTTGGGTTGAAGTGCAAAACTAAACAATAGTCAAAAGTCCATAGTCTAATAATTAATGACTAATGACTAATGACTAATAACTAATGACTAAATTATGACTTCGGTTTACCCACACCCGGAGTTTCTTCTTTATCAACTTTAGGCACAAAATCAGGGCGCTCTTTGCTTTCCCAGCCTGCGGGGCGTTTTGAGTTGTACCAAGCTATTGAACCAATGGTTACAGCGGCAATAAAACCAACGACATACACCAAGGTAAAAGCCAAGGGAAAGTGAGGGGCAGCGTCTATCGCTGGTGCTGCCGTTTGCATAAATACATGCATGAGTATATTCTCCAAGGTTAGGTAACAGTACTTAACACACTATAAAATGAGCGTATCACCTAACATCCCCCTGTAGTTTAGTTTGAGCAACTTCATATTGAAGAGAAAAAGGTAGAGGGAGAGAGAGTAGGGAGCAGTGAGCAGGGTGCAGGGTGAAAATTCCTCTCCTCAGCACCCCGCACCCATTGGTGTCAACTTAAGCTAGAAATAGCTTCGCTGTGGGCTTCATAACCCGCCAGAGAATTCATTCTCTGGCTCATAGCTAAAATCTACTGAAGTAGACTGAATATTTTTGGGGATATCTAGTCATCTGAAGATGACTTTCGCTATGATTCTTGGAACTTCAGTTCCTTGCGGGACATAGTTTTTGCGTTAAGTTGACACCAATGCCCCACACCCCGCCTCTTTGCCTCTTTTCAATGCCCCATGCCCATCTTTAACTAATTAGTTCGAAGGTCTAAGTCTATCCCGCCAGGATGGCTGTGACGATGAAGAACCTGAAGAACCAGAACTATTTGCAGGAGAGGAAGATCGCCGAGTTCTTCGAGGCGGGGGAGAATCAGATTCTACTCTTCTAGAGCGTCGCCGTGGAGTGGATGATTCTGAGGAAGAGTTACTAGAACTGGATTCTTCGCTGCGATTGCGCCTTCTCCGTCTTGGGGTATAGTTACTTGGTTGCTGATCTTCTTGAGAATAGCTCCTCCTGCTTCTACGTCTCCTAGATGATCTGCTGCTGTCAGCACTTTCTCCTGAGTCATCATTAGAGGAGATAGAACGATTTAGGATTTGTTTGGGCTTAATAGACTGGGCTTTGATAGTACCTTTGCGACCATCTAACTTGGGTCGTTTGGGAAACTTTTCTACTGGCATCTCCTCTACCGCTTGTTTCATAAATTCGCGCCAGGTGTAAGCCGCGCTACCACTACTGCCATAAGTGGGGCGGTTGTCATCGTTACCTAGCCAAACCCCTGTCACCATCTGGGGAATGTAGCCAATAAACCATAAATCGCGGGCTTCGTCGGAAGTGCCGGTTTTGCCAGCAACCTGTCTATTACCTAATTGAGCAGCAGCACCAGTTCCCGCTTCTACGACGTTGCGTAGCATCCAAGTCATGATGGCAGCACTGTCAGCATCAAGGGCCCGTTTAGGCTTGAAATTAGCTGACCAAATCACCTTACCTTGGCGGTTGAGGATGCGGGTAATGCCATGAGGTTCTGTATGCAAGCCAAGAGTAGCAAAACTGCCATAAGCGCTAGTCAACTCTAACAAATTGACTTCATTTGAACCGAGAGCCAAGGAGTAGGTGGGCTTGAGTTCAGATTTTATCCCCATATCATGGGCAAGTTTAATCGTTGGGGTAAATCCCATATCAATCAACACTTTCACCGCAATCACATTAATCGAACTGGTGAGAGCGTCTCGGATATTCATGGAACCTCGAAACCTTTCGCTATAGTTTTTTGGTTCATATCCATCTACGACAAAGGGTGCATCCTGGTAGGCATCGTAGGGGCTTTTACCGCTAGCGATCGCAGTGGCATAGACAAACCCTTTAAATGTCGATCCTGGCTGCCTTTGTGCCTGGGTAACTCGATTAAACTGGTTTTTGCCAAAGTCTTTTCCCCCCACCATTGCCTTAATTTCACCGTTACGGGGGTCAATGGCCACCATTGCTGCTTGCTTAAAGTTCTCCCAGCGTCCTTGATTTCGTAATGTTTTGGCAACTGCCTCTTCTGCTACTTTTTGCCAAGTCGGGTTTAGCGTGGTTTCTACTACTAAACCCCCACTCGCTAGGACATCAGAAGAAACATACTTCGGTAATTCTTTTTGGATGTAGCTGGTAAAGTAGGGTGATTCTACTTGCACTCGCTTAGGTAAACTACTTTTGAGGGTTAATGACTCCTGAACAGCTGCTTGCCTTTGTTCTGGTGTAATAACTCCATCTTCTTGCATCCGTAGTAATACTAAGTCGCGTCGCCGTTTTGCCGCTTCTGGATTCTTGTCTGGAGCGTACAAGCTAGGAGCAGGAGCTAATCCAGCAATCGTTGCCATTTCCGCTAAAGAAAGCTGGTCTGGCGACTTACTAAAGTATACCCAAGATGCATCTGCTACACCGTAAGCTCCAGCCCCCAAATAAACCAGATTCAGGTAACGCTCTAAAATCTGATCTTTGGTTAATTCTTGCTCCATTTTTTGGGCAAGGCGGACTTCTTTGAGTTTGCGCCAGATTGTCTGCTCTTGTTTCAAAAAGAGAATCCGCGTTAGCTGTTGGGTGATGGTGCTACCACCTTCAACCACACCTTGCGATCGCAAATTATTCAAACCTGCTCTGGCAATCCCTTGCAGATCAACTCCGTTGTGTTCCCTAAATCTTTTATCTTCTGAGGCAATGAAAGCTTTTTTTAAATTATCTGGTATTTGTTCTAGCTTTAGCTGTTCTCTGGTCGCTTCACCTTGTTGTTGTAATATGGTGCCATCGGCAGCTTTGATAGTGAGTGTTTGCTCTCTGAGTACAGCATTCAACTCGGCCTGATTTGGCAAAGTCTGGTCTATTGAATTAATGCCGTAGATCAAAGCAAATATCCCACCACCTATACCCAAGCCTGCCCAAAACCATAAGCGACGATAGAGTGGTTTCCCGCCAGTTGCCTGATTGGCCTTCATCCTAGATGGTAAAATTTTCATTTTGCTCAGTAACTGCCTCGCCTGCGCCAGATGTGCTGGTGGTAAGCTCTCATTTGTTCCTCCTTGTCCAGAGTCACTCAAATTGGTTGGTCTTCGCTTGAACCAGGAGGTAAGCTTCCCCACGTCAGTTCCTCGCTCAAAGTAGTAACTATATAACCACCATCAATCAACTTTGGGGTTAGCGCACCACCATTGTGTTAGTATAATATCCTATAAATAATTAACTAAATTCACCATAAAATAATGTTTTTTAGATTTGGTTAGTTTAGTTTTGTAAAAATGCCGCAATTTTGATAACTATTCTGAATACAAAAGCTATTGGCATTTTCTGCAACAAGCGCAGTAAAGTAGCCGCAAAAACAGCCAGAAAATGGCTCAATTAAGGAGAGTAGGATGCCAACGGCGAGCAACGCCTACACCAAATCCAGACGAAGCGCTCTTGCCCTTGGTAGTAATATCGGCGATTCACAGACGATTTTAGAAGCAGCTATAGAGATTTTAGCCCAAACCCCAGGTATTCTCTTAGAAGCCAAATCCAATTGGTATCAAACTAAAGCCGTCGGGCCACCACAGCCAGACTACCTAAATGGCTGCGTCACGTTGCAGGTAGAGATGCTACCTCAGCAGTTATTAGAAATTTTGTTAGGAATTGAACAACAATTTGGGCGGGTGCGACAGGAACGCTGGGGGCCACGAACCCTGGATTTGGATTTGTTATTATTTGATGACTTTATTGTAGATACACCAAATCTCCAGATTCCCCATCCCCGAATGCGGGATCGGGCCTTTGTGTTAGTACCACTGGCAGAAATTGCCCCAGATTGGGTAGAACCAGTTTCTGGGTGTGTTATTAAAGAACTGCTGAAAGAGGTAGACTGTTCAGATGTACATTTATGGATGGGCAATTAAAATCACCATCCTTAAACGCAGAAGAACGCTGATTTCGCCTCTGTATTCACAGATAATCAGATTTTATTATGCCATTAGGTAGAGAATTACCACAACTACTAAAACAACGCCTGTTTTATAAAGGACGCAAGTTTGATTTTGAAGTTAATCGCTTGCGTTTACCTAATAAATCGGAAGGAGAATGGGAATGTATTCGTCACCCTGGTGGTGCTTTAGCTGTACCGGTGACACCAGAGGGTAAACTTGTGCTGGTGCGCCAGTATCGTTTTGCAATTCAGGGACGAATATTAGAATTTCCGGCGGGAACTGTGGAAGCAAATGAGGAACCTTTAGAGACAATACAGCGTGAGATTGAAGAAGAAACTGGTTATAGTGCCAAAAAATGGGACAAACTAGGCGAATTTTTCTTAGCTCCCGGCTATTCTGATGAAATTATCTATGCTTTTCTGGCGCGAGATTTGGAAAAGCTGGAGACACCACCACCACAAGATGGAGACGAGGATATCGAAACTGTATTTTTGACTCCCGAAGAATTGGAGAAAGCGATTCTGGAGGGAGAACCGGTAGATGCTAAATCAGTTTCTAGCTTTTTTCTGGCGCGTCCGTTTTTAATTTAATACCAATATGCTGCTAGAGTTAGCGATCGCAGATGCTTACGGTGCAGGCTTTGAATATGCTGATGAGATGATTGTTAACAACGATTTGAGTCGATACGTCAAGCATCCGCGTTTTCGACTCATTCCTGGCAGCTATACTGACGATACCCAGATGAGCATTGCCATTGCCGAAGTAATTGTTGCTCAAGCACCGTGGACGCCAGAAGTTTTAGCCGATAGTTTTGTTAGAGCCTTCAAGCGCGATGAGAGGGAAGGTTATTCTCGAAGCTTCTACCATTTTCTGGGAGAAATTCAAGATGGGGAAGAGTTTTTAAGCAAAATTAACCCTGATAGTGACAAAAGCGGAGGGGCAATGCGTGCAGCACCCATTGGCATCTATCCCACACCAGAAAAAGTCATTGAGGCAGCAACAATTCAAGCAGCAATTACCCACAATACACCTGATGGAATCAATGCTGCCGTTGCGGCTGCCCTAATGTCACATTATTTTATCTATCGACTGGGAGCAAAACGCAAATTAGGACTATTTCTCAAAGGTTATGTATCTGGAGAGTGGTCTAAACCTTGGGAAGGTAAAGTCAAGTCCAAAGGCTGGATGAGTGTCAGGGCTGCAATTACTGCGGTGATGCGAAATGACAGCATGAGCGAACTTTTACAAGATTGTATTGCTTTTACCGGGGATGTAGATACAGTAGCGGCAATTGCACTGGCTGCTGGTTCTTGTAGCGAAGAAATTACACAAGACATTCCCCATAATCTTGTCACAGGCTTAGAGAATGGAGCTTACGGTAGAGATTACCTCATTGGGTTGGATAAGCAGCTAATGAGTTTGGTAAACAAAAAAACGAGCTAAATGTAATACATGAGTTAAGGGCAAACTTGCCTTTTCAATACTACGATTTTTCGATATGATTACAGTAATTTAGGTAAAAATAAAGCTAGCCTAATCTTCATTAGCTCCAAGTTGGGGTAGTAAAGTACACATTGGCGGCTTAACTATATACCTGTATATTCAATACATTAACTGCTCAGTCAGGGAGTTACTTATTGGTAATAGTGTTTTGTTACTTAGCTAGAGTGATATCAAAATTGACTTAGAGTCAAAGTTATAAGAGCATGACAGGAAGAAGCTTACAACTCCTAAATATGTGTCTCCATACAAGACGCATACATGTTTCACACAGATGAAAAAAAATACAACTTTTAATAGTGCTGGTAAACTGACTGCTCTTTTGTGCCTGATAACTCTTTTCCTCACGCCTTGTGTGATTGTAAATGCCGGAGAACGTGGTGTATTAATGAAATTTGGCGAAGTCCAAAACCAGATATTAGGAGAAGGACTTCACTTGATTATTCCTGTAGTTAATACTGTGAAAAAGTTGAGTATTCGAGTCCAAAAACAGGAAATTTCGGCTGAAGCTTCTTCCAAAGATTTACAAAATGTTTTCACAGATGTAGCTCTCAATTGGCATGTTATTCCCCAGGAAGTAAATGCCATTTTTCAACAAATTGGAGATGAACAAGATGTAGTTATTCGGATTATTAACCCAGCAGTTGAAGAAGTTCTAAAAGCAGTAATGGCAAAGTATACTGCTGAAGAAATTATTACTAAACGAGGAGAAGTCAAAAGTGGAGTAGATGATGCATTGTCCACACGACTGGGTAGCTATCACGTTGCAGTTGATGATATTTCTCTAGTTCATGTCCATTTTTCAGAACGATTTGGTGAGGCGGTGGAGGCAAAGCAGATTGCTGAACAGGAAGCAAAACAAGCAGAGTTTATCGCCCTGAAAGCAACAAAAGAGGCTGAGGCAAAAGTTAATTTAGCCAAAGGAGAAGCTGAAGCCCACAGATTATTACGCGATGGTTTAACTCCAGAAATATTACAAAGGCAAGCAATAGAGAAATGGAATGGTAAGTTGCCATTAATTGTAAGTAAGGAGGCTCCCAAATTGTTGAACTTAAGTGAAATTTTAAAATTTGATTAAAGTTGATATTGCTTTTTACGAAATATCTGCTAGATATACATAGTAGGGGTTCACAGATGTGCATTGGTGTCAACTTAAGCTAAAAGCCTTTTCAAATCTCGTTTCTAGCCTCTGTGCTGGAAATGCTGCTCTTGGCGGCTCTGCCGCCAGCAAGGGAGGCGGAGCCTCTAAGATGGCATTCCCAGCCGGAGACTGGGAACGAGACACGAACGAGACACGAGACAATATCTAAAAGCTTTTTCTAGACAGGCTTTTGGGTTAAGTTGACACCAATGACATCTGTGAACCCCCATAGTCAATTCCTTTGTAGAAAGGTGATAAACTAAATCAACTGTTAGAGAATAAAATGGGAGAATCGAGAATTTTCAACTGGATCAAGAGCATAATCAACAGGGTATAAACTGTTGAGGAAATTAGGCCAGTGAATAATTCTTTTTTGAGATTATGCTCTTGAGGTTCTTTTTGAAAAATGTCCTTAGAACCGAATTGCATCAAGAGAATTCCCACAATATTAGAGAGCCAGTACCCTATAATTGAACAAGGTAGAAGTAATTTTGGGGAAAGTAAACTACATGCATACCCAAAACCATAAGCTATTGGCAGATTGAATAGTAAGTCATTCCACCAACATAGTGGTGACAACAAATATCCCAGTACCAAGAAAAATCCACCTCTAAGTTTTTTGAAAATGTCTTTTTTGAACTCTTTTGGAGTAGATTGTTGTAATTGCTCTGGCGCTGTATCTCCTGTTACATTCAACTCTTGACTAACGTTTTGGACGCTTTCCATAAAAACCCACTATTCCTATCGTCTTAGTGTAGTTTAGTATATAAACGAAATCAAAGTCTAGTACAAGAGTGATAACATTTTGGCTTTTTGATGCTGAAAGTTTTACCAATGCATAGTTTCAGCAAAATAGAGGTTTAAATCAGCTACAAATTAACAATATCTGATTTCTACCAGAGTTGGATAAGTAAGTTCCCTTCTTGCCTAATCTGGGTTAGTCCTTCGCCACTTGAGCAAAATAAAAGTATTTATATACCATTGAGACAATCAACACTATTTTTAGCTCAATAGATTTGAAAATAAAAATATATCTTCAATAATTATAGCACACCATGAGATCCAACACTGATATTAGAATACCCAAAGCATCCTTATAGGTTGGGTGTTGATTAGTCAAAAGTTTATCTTTTTTAAGATAGACGAAGCCAAAAATTGAACTAATAATAGCTACAATAAAAGTACTGAGTCATCTTAATAAAGACATGACAGATTTTATTCCAAATAACACATTTTTAATAACAGCAATTGTTTTTATAACAATTGCTGTAATTGGGCAATCTAAATTAGGTTTTATTGAAATTAATCCCGGTTGTTTTGGGAGATTATTGGCTCTGTTTATTGGGATTTCGAGCCTATTATATGCTTTAGGATTACTCAATATTTCAACCGGAACCCTTGACGTATTAAGAACTTCTCTGACAGAACAAATTAAACAGAGTATAAGTTCAATAAATGATCTTTTACAAGGATCGTAATAAGGTTAAAAATTTTACTTTTAGGTGAATTTCAATATTCGTGGGTTAGGGGTAAAAACTTAATACAATACCTTAATATTGGAAATATTACTAATAATATGCTCCTACAAGACTGTAAATCAGACTAGCCATTACTAATAAAGTAACAATTACATAGATAAATTCTCGCTGTAGTAGGAAAGCCAATAGGGAAATAAAAACGCGAACAATCGGAGTAGCAATTAGTAGTAAAAGTCCAAGTTGAATAATGCCGCGATAGCTACCTGATATAACTGCTTTTACTACACCTGCTGGTGAGCAAAATTCCAATGGTTCTCCCTGAAAAAAGTGATATCCCGCAGGTTCATTACCGTGATGAATTAAGTAGAGTATACCGCCTAGCAAAACCACAGCACTAGCTATCAAAACGCCATATTTCATGAGGTTACTGAGCAAATTCTCTAATTGCTGTTCACTTAATGTTTTCGTCACGTTCTTGTTAGCATCAATTTCACAGCTATTAGGCAATTGTGCTACTGTACTAGTGCGCTGTTCTAATTGTTCGATATGAGAGTCTTTAACTTCCTGCGGTAAGGTTAGTGTAACCACTCCTTTATCAGGCTGTGCCAGAAATGTCCAGCGAAAGCTACTATTAAATTTATACATTTTACAACCCCCCTATTAAACTGTTGTAGACCATCTTCAAAGCCATTACCACTAGCACAAGACTGAAGATAATTCTCAAAATTTGCGTTTTAGCACCTGTCAGGATTCGTGCGCCCAAGAAAGCACCAGGTAATGCCCCCAACATTACTGGCATAGATAGTCCCGGATCGATGTAGCCTCGTGCTAGGTAAACTCCGGCTGATGCTGCTGCTGTGACACCGATCATAAAATTGCTAGTAGTGGTAGAAACTTTGAAGGGTAGACCCATAGCTTGATCCATCGCCAATACCTTGAATCCCCCGGAACCAATACCAAGCAACCCAGAAAGCACTCCAGCTATTAACATCACACCAAATCCCATTGGTACTGCATGAACTTGGTAAGACATCATTCCATCAGGAGTTGGATAACTGCTATTGAGTTTCAGATAATTTGCGATGGGATCTGCTACTTCAACTTCAGGATGTTCTACTCTGGGTCGTTGTGAAAGGTATGCTGAATAAATGAGGGCGATCGCTAGCACGATAGTTAGGGCTTTCACAGAGACAAGAGTAGCTATCATTGCTCCAGCGATCGCACCGATGGTTGTCGCTACTTCTAAAAACATTCCCAAACGCAAATTGGTATAGCCTTTTTTAATAAAGGTAGACGCTGTACCCAAAGAGGTAGCGATTACAGATACAAGTGAAGCACCAACGGCATATCGAATATCAACACCAAATACTGAGGTTAATAAGGGAACAATTACTACTCCACCTCCTAACCCAGTGAGCGCCCCTAACAAGCCAGCGCTAAATGAACCAATCCAAATTAGTAATGAAAATTCTAAAATAGTCAAATTTAATTCCTCTTTTTTTACATGTATACCAAGATGTAAGGATATTTTTTGTATTCTTTAAAACTTAATTTATAGGTTTGCTACTGACTACAGATATAGCGGTAGAGCTTTTTGGATAAGCGTATAGTTTCAAACATCGTCAATTTTTGTCATGATGTTTATACTTAGCTATAGGTAAATAAAGCAGGTGCAATATGAAACTACAAGATTTTTTGGGAAAAGAGGAGAAATGGGGATTTGAGGCGATCGCTGATGACGCAGACTTAGCTCGTCAGATTCAGATATTGTTAATTGGCTTAGGTTTGCTAGAACCCCCAGCCGATGGGAAATTTGGCCCTGTTTCTGTGATCTCTCTCAAAAAATTTCAAGAATTAATAAAGACTGAAGAGAGTGGCTTTTTAGGAGCAGTCACAGCCAAGAAACTGATTGAAACCAAACCAGATGATCTTCCTAAACCCCCTTTAAAGCTTGGTAATGACATTGCCAGCAAAATTGTAAAATATATGCTCTCCAAGAATTATGAGGTATTCACTAATCCAAAAGAATACAACATTGTTTATGTAGAGGGTATAAATGCAGACTGGACTCTCAACAATGATGCACCCAACGAATTTAATGATCGACGGATTCTCATTGAAGTCGTAAATGGTGTTCCTAAAATCGTAGATCACTGGGAAGCTACTACAGAACCAGGGAAGTACTACACTTATACACCAATGAATTCCAAAGGAGCAGCTAGGATTCAGTTTGGGCAATACAAAGCTTGGGCTGTTGGCACTCACGGTACAGCAGAACCTCACGAAGCATTAGTACAAGTTGGAGATATAACTGTTTGTAGAGATTTCAACAAAGATTTTAAACGGACTGGCGACAAACTTGATACAGGTGATAATTTTTATGTGAATCAGCACTACGGCTTTGATTTTCCCCGAAATGATATTCGCCTTGCTAGTGCGGGTTGTTTAGTGGGGCGTACCCGTGAAGGACATAGAGAGTTTATGGCGATTATTAAACAAGATCGTCGTTATGTCGCTAATCGCAAATATGCTTTCTACACTACCGTGATTCCTGGGGATGATTTACTGAAAACGTTTCCAGGATGAAGTAATTAGTGCTAGGGGCGCACAGTTATCATTTAGAGCTAGGGCGAAATAGAATTCACGGCTATACAAACATAGACGCTTTGCGTCTTCCCACAGGGTAGTCCGCGCAGCCGGACTGAAAAAAATTGAGGGTTTTAAACCCACTGAGGTGGGTTTTGCCTTGTGTAGTTGCAGTTTCTAATCGCCCTTTTAACTTTGTTCTTGTGGTTGCCCTATCTGTGCTGTCAGCTTCTCTTTATCCTGCCTGCGTTTTTTGGCGTAAAGTTGAATAGTGACTGCCATCAAAATAATCATGGCAAAAATAGCCCAAGCAGCGATATCTGTAGGTAGATTATTTTTAAACACAGCCAGCAGGACGATCGCTACTAACATAACTGTAGGCGCTTCATTTAAAGCACGTAATTGCTGACCACTCCAGCGACATTCATCTACTGCTAATTTCTTCATCAGCCGAGCGCAGTAATGATGGTAGCCAATTAAAATAGCGACAAACAGCAGTTTTATATGCAACCAACCCTCTTTTAAAACATCCGGTTCAGTACTTACTAAACCAATTGCCATTGCGATCGTCACGTACATTCCTGGGTTAGTGATGATGTAATAGAGACGCTTTTCCATAATTTGATACTGATTTTTCAGTATCGTTCGCGCTGGCTCAGGTTCAAGGTTCGCTTCAACGTGATAGATAAAAAGACGTACTAAGTAGAACAAACCAGCAAACCAAACTACAAATCCAACAATATGAAAGGCTTTAAACCATGAATAAGCCATGAACTCTAATCTCCTTTACTTGTACTTGTGATGCATTTTTAATGGTAATAAAAAGTTCACAAATGTAGGCGGGGATAACATTGATAAATCTAGCAAAAATCCCAAATTTATTTTTACCACAGATAAATATCTATGATTTATCTGTGTTTATCTGTGGGTTCATTTTTATAATATCGATTTTTGCCAAAGCTATATTATCAATGAGCATCTTTACGACGCACAAAGGGTAAAAGGTCTTCTAAAATCGTCTCGTGGTAGTGTTCTTGAGGATAATGTCCGACGTTATTAAGTTTTATTAATTCGGTATTTGGTGCAGAATTTGCAAAATTTTGAGCAATGTCTACAGGTAGCCAAGGGTCAATCATACCCCATTGAATCAGAATTGGCTGTTGCCATTCTTTAAATCCAGATTGTATTTCTGTCATGGCTGAGTCAAGCTGTAAATTGCGAATACTTGCTAAGAGACTTCGACCAGATGCAGAAGTTTTCAAAAATGGTTTTCGATAAATATCTAAATCTTTATCTTCTATGCGATAACGACTTCCACCTTCTAGCGTTCGGTCAACTAATAGGGGGTCTTGGGTCATTACTTCACCTGCCAAAGGTAAGCCCATTTGTTTAATTTTCCAAGGTAATTTGGCAGCAGTTGAAATTGGTGTATTTAAGATAACTAAATTGGCAATTTGTTCTGGATGACGTAAGGCATATTGTAGTCCTACAGAACCTAAAAAACCTTGGACAACTAAGGAAAAATTTTCCAGTTCTAAAGCTTTAATAAATCCTTCTAAAGCTGTGATAAAAGCATCAGGAGTATAAGCAAAATCTCGTTTTTCTGGTTTTGCAGAAAAGCCGTAACCAATCCAATCAGGAGCGATCGCTCTTGTACCCTGATTCGCCAATGCAGGTATAATATGACGCCAACTGTAACTTTGTGAAACTAAGCCATGTAGCAGCAACACAGGCGCTAAGTCACTTCTGCCGATTGGTAAAGATTCCCGATAAAACCATTCCAGTGAATCTACATTGATTTTATGTTCTGTTATTGACACGTTATTTTCCTATATTGGGCATTTGTCATTTGTCATTTGTCAGGAATTATTATTCTCCCCTGCTCCCCTGCTCCCCTGCTCCCCTGCTCCTCTGCTCCCCTGCTCCCCTGCTCCTCTGCTCCCCTGCTCCCCTGCTCCCCCTGCTCCCTCATCCCCCCATTCCCTGAGAAATAATCATCTCACGAATCGCATAAGCTGTAGCGGGTGCTAGTAAAACGCCGTTGCGATAGTGTCCGGTAGCTAGGAGGATGTTACTAAACCCTGGCAACTTACCAATAACTGGGGCTGGGCGTCCTTCAGGGCGGGGACGTAACCCTGACCAAGTGCGAAGAATACTTGCTGTGGCTAAGTCTGGGCAAAATGCGATCGCTTGTTCTCTAACAGATTCCAGCAGTTCTTGATTTGGCGGTATCTCATCGCCATTGCTGGGAAATTCCACTGTTGCGCCTACCCAATAATCTCCACCACCCACAGGAACAATATGGACATCGTTACCCGTTATCGCTGGCTGAAAATCAGGATTACCTAATGGATACCCGACACGCATTTGCAATGCTTGCCCAAGTACAGGGCGGATATCAATTATCTGATTTAATTTTGCTGTTAGGGGTGTTGAACCTAATCCTGCTGCAATGACAAACCAATCTGCGGTTATTTTTCCTTCTGTAGTCTCAAGTTGATTGCAAAATTCAGGTGTTGAAGTTTGGGCATCCAAAACAGTCACGCCAAATTTGAAAGTTACACCATTTTGCTGGGCAGCTTCAACTAAAGCTAACGTCAGCGCAGTTGGATCGATCTGGCGGTCTTGGGGAGAATAGACAGCGCCAGTAACTTTTTCGTTATTAATGTGAGGACAGATAGTCTGGAGTTTAGCTGTATCCCAAATTTGGTTGAGTCGATGGGGAGTATTATCTCCCGCACCTCTCAGTTAGATCCGGACATGCCCATTTCTGTGCATCCGGCTCCCGATGTTCTTAGCTTGCGCTTTTGCTCATATGCTTGTAATCGTGGCAACTCTCATGAATTGCTTCAAGATTATTTTTCTTCCAGTTGGCATGATTTCCGTCGATGTGATGCAGGTGAACCCGTTCCTCATCGATGAACTTTAAGCCGCAGGATGCACATTTATGGTTTTGCTTCTTAAGAGCTTTAGAGGTTTCGCCATCATAGAGTTTACTGTTGCGTTCGCTCCAGTAGGCTGTATTCCCGTCATAGGGGGATTTTATTCCTTTGACCATGACGTGTTTATTTTCGGAGTAAGGAATCGCCGGAAACGCTTTATCTAGTAATGTTTTGCTAGAATAGCGTGTTTGCTTGGTTTCCTTGTTAAATACCTTGTAAGCTCTTGTTTCGATGTGGTACAGGGAATTCCTGGAGCCGTCCATCTTGCAGTACTTATGGTAATTTCTCCAGCCTCTAACTATTGGAGCCAGCCTTGTGGCTTTTTCCTTAGCACCATAATTCGAGTTGTTGACGATGTGTTTTACTTTCTTACGAAATGCTTTGAAGTTATCCACTGAGGGAGTGCTTTTAAGCTTTCCGTTTTTCTGGACTTTGAAGTGCCAGCCGAGGAAATCAAACCCATCTGTCGCGGCGGTAACTTTGGTTTTCTTTTGGCTTACATTCATTCCGCGTTTGCGGAGGAACTCGCTGATTCTTTCAAGTATCTCTGTCGCATCATCTTCGGGTTGAAGTATAATAACCATGTAATCCGCGTACCGGACTGATGGTTCTTTGATATCATTGTCTGAAGTTTTTTCAGTGATTCTGTGTCCGTGTTTATGATATCTGTGTATACTTTCAATTCCATTAAGCGCGATGTTTGCTAATAGTGGGTTAACCACTCCCCCTTGAGGTGTTCCAAGTTCTGGGAATTCTGGGTTAACTCCAGCCTTGAGGCATCGGAATATTCCGAGTTTTAAGCCTTTTGGGGCAATGAGTTCGTCCATTATTGTTGAGTGGTTAATCCGGTCGAAGCACTTTTCAATATCGAGTTCGATTACTCGTTTTTCTTTTCCATTGCTGATGGAGCGGAGATTCAAGAAGATGTATCTTTGTGCATCCTGAGCAGAGCGCCCAGTTCTAAACCCGTAGCTCCTAGCGTGGAAAGTGGCTTCGTGTGCTGGTTCAAGTGCATATTTTGCTAGGCATTGCCAAGCTCTATCCGCGATGGTAGGTATCTTAAGCATTCTGGTAGTCCCATCTTTCTTAGGGATAGGGATTTCCCGTAGTCTTTGATGCTTCCAATTTTCACTATTCATTTTCAGTAGTTCTTCAAGGTTGAAGCGTTCTTCAAATGTGAGGGATTTCTTACCATCAATACCAGCCGTCTTTTTACCAGCATTTAGCTGAGATACAAGTCTAATTGCAAGAAATCGAGCCGAGGTGGATTTGAGAATAAGCTTTTGGAGTGACCTAGCTTTCCGCTTGTCTCCAACTTGAACCGCTTTGTACACGCGCTTTTGAAGGCGGAAAAGATTTCGGCGGAATTTCTTCCACGGTAAAGCTCTCCAAGATTCACTAGTTTTGCAACTGTGTCTAATCATTTTCTCTTCTGGAGTTTGTGTATTCTGAACACCTCAGACCAATTACGGTCTGTCCTACCCGAATTGTGGGGGTTAGTCCGCTCGTCTGGTCTACATGGGGAACGAATCCGCCCCTAGACCCACAACTCGTTTTTATTCGTTCCCTCGGAGAGATTGATTGTTCCGTTAGATGTAGCCAATTCGACTACTGGATTCCCTAGACTCTTACCGCTATTATTTAGAGATGCGGCGGGAATGAACTCCAGTGAGGTCAGGGGTTTTGGGTTGCGCCCTGTCTGCTGGTAAGTCGTTTTTCTAGGCTCTATTTCATCATGGGAACTCCCTGTTAGCGCCAGTGTCAACCCGCAACGGTTGTCTGATTGCGCCCTGTTCCCAGCTTCGCTCTACAAGAACCGAGCTTGTTCGGCGTGGGCAGATAAGGAGTCAATTCTGAGTCTGAATGGCAAGGCTTGCACTTGCATCTGACCGAGAGTTCAGTCTTTTTAATGACAGTAATCTGCTGTCGGACTGGTTTAGTTATGTACGGACTAGTTACCGTGATTCCCTAAACAACGAATCGCACCTAAATTCCAGCCTTGAGAGTGGCGAATTTCTACAAGCTTTTCCCATGCTGCTAAATTCTCCTCTTGCAAACCCAGACTGAGAATTCCCTGGCGATTAAAAGGAATTTTGCGACCTGTTAAAGCTTCTAACTCAGGAATCAAGGTTTCATAGCGCTGGATGCTAGTTTGTCGCATCTGCCAAGCTTTACCTTTGATTTTTTGGCTGATTACGCCCATCAAAACGCCAAGTGCAGCGCCCGTGGAAGCTTGGGCTGGTGGTTGCCGATCGCAAACTGTAATTTTCAGCCCTTTTACTAGACTCAGTTCGTAAGCGATCGCAGCCCCAACCACACCACAACCGATAATAACTACATTCATGACTTGTGTGCTTTAAGTGAGCAGTTAGAAGTTAGGAGTTAAAAATTCCTAACTCCTAACTCTTAACTCCTGTACAGACGCGATTAATCGCGTCTCCTAACTTTCTTCTGTTTTCGGAAGCAGATCGAGGAATTTGTCAATCTCTGCGAAAGCAGCTTGGGATTGATTCAAGGCAACTAGAGGATTGCTAGCACTAGTAGCTTTATCGAGTTTAACCAGGTCGTTAAAAAAATCTCGTGTTATTTGACGTGCTTTGGGTTGGTCTTTGGGTAGAAGGTTGGGAGTTACATAAGTCAGATTCAGCTTTGCTTCTGTTATCGGGCCATGTATAAAGTTACGCACATTGATCCAATCACCTTTTTTAATCAGGGTTGTCAATTCTTCTGAGCGATCGCGCACAGCTTGAATTTCAGGAACATAAGCCTGAATTTTTTCAAGTTGTACTGCTGTGTAAGTCGGGGGTGCGATCGCAACACCAGGGCCACCACAACTAATCAGGAATGTGGCCAATAGTACTAGAAAAAATGAAAAAATCGAGCGTTGACGCACCATATATTCAACTTAATTGCTTTTGGTTTACCGATTCACAGTGTCATTTTAGATCGCTAGCGCAGTCAATTGTTCTTGTCAGCCAAGGATTTTGCAGAAAATCTTGATATTTTTTCCAAAGGGCAGAGTTCCGTCTGCTTTTGAAGAATTTTTAAGTACAATTACTTAATAGGTGTTAGCCAGTCCCAAAAAGAAGTGATTTTTGGCATCTGTTTAGTAACGAGGATTGTTAGGGAAAGATGATTTAGAGTTGCTAAATATCAAAGCTCTTGATAAGCTGAAACACCAATAATATAAGCCTTCTGGCGGTTTTTCTGTCTTCACATCCTTGAAGATGCCGACGCAATTATAGGAGTGTTTTTTAGTGAACGCAGCTGAACAGGCAACGAACCTTGAACTCGCCAGCAACATTGCTACGGTAGTTAATTTGTTCAAATTCGAGTTTCCTGATGCCAAATCTGATCTCAAACCCTGGAAAAATGACCCGGAAACCAGGGAGTTAGTCGATCCAGATTCTATAGATATTGGCTTTCACTTTCCTGGTATTAGCAAATCTTGGCGAAGTCGTAGTATTTTGATTCAAATCCGATTTTATCAAGATCCCATCAATAATTCCCGGCGTGCGATCGGTGTGGAGATAGCTGGATTTGATCATCGCGGTGAAGCGTGGCGACTTTCTACGGTAGAAAACTGGAATGTTGTCGGCGCATCTTCGCCTTCTGGTGAAATCGAGGATAAGCTCAAACAAATTTGCCGACACATTTTAGAAGTATTTAATAAACCAAGTGGTTGAAGAAGGCAGGAGGCAGGAGAAAACCTCTCCTATTTTCGCGCAGTGTCTCGCTGAAAAGGGAAGAGGTTTTTGCATTTGGATTGGCGGGACTAGCCAAAATAAGAAAAGACTACCAATTTAAAGCTTGGAATAACAAGAATCTCTGCTTCGTCTTTGGAGGAGTAGTAGCTTCCTTTTTTAGAAGCAGCGAGAAGGATTTGAGAGAACAGTGAGCGACTTGCACCCGAACAACCTAAACCTGGCCAAGAGACTTCACTCGTCCATGAATTCGGAACTGGTGTTTCTTTCCATGAACTATAGGTG
The DNA here is from genome assembly GCF_054786515.1 of Nostoc sp. UIC 10890. NCBI lineage: Bacteria > Bacillati > Cyanobacteriota > Cyanophyceae > Nostocales > Nostocaceae > Nostoc > Nostoc sp. UIC 10890. Next base: position 5,087,046 of record NZ_JBSGKF010000001.1, on the reverse strand, counting down.
TAGCGGCGCTCTTTGCTTTTTCTTGAATAGATAGCGTCGTTAAAAAAATCAAGCCCTTCGCGGGAAATGGCATCCGCAGTTGCATTTGATAGTCGAAAGATAGCTGCGCCACAACCCTCTAGAAGACCACTCTCACCGCCAATGTGTATGGCGTAGGTTATCCCAATTTTCGCCGGAATCAAATCACGAAACCAATAGTAGTTAAAAGCCGACCATGCTAGATATACAGTAATAATTATTGAAAAAATGATTGAGATAATGATTTTTAAACCTTTTTTCATTAGCCAAGCAAAGGAGTTGAACAATTAAAAGGTAATTTCCTATCGTAGCAAAGCAAAATAAAGCGATCGCAATTACTGTAAATATTTTCGTTTATCTACTTAATGAGCCTCTGAACTCCGTCAACGAGTCTTTTATCTCCGTCAACGAGTCTTTTAGCTCCGTTCACGAGGCTTTTATCTCCGTTAACGGGTTATAGAGATAGCGATCGTGGTTAATTGCACCATCTGTTACATCACATTCCACAGGATTTGAACCTAAATCCCAAATAGAAGATGTTTGTTTGATGCTAGTAATAATAATTTTTTCATTTTCTTGAATAATCTCAAACTCTTGGTTTTCTCCTAATAGTTCTTTAGGGATTAATAATCCGTTTTCTGTTGCTGTTAATTTCATATTTAATTACCTCGATTTATTTTGTAATTTAATCAAATGAATTTGCTTTAGGGCGGGCAAGATGCCATTGATGTCAACTTAAGTTCAAACGCTTATCCCACAGCCGTTTTACCCCCCTTAATCCCCCCTTATAAAGGGGGGAAACAGGAAATTTTTTCCCTCCCCTTTATAAGGGGAGGGTTAGGGTGGGGTAACGCGGTGAGTGATGGGAAGCCAGAGAACTCAGTATCATATCTTGACAAGGGTTTCACGTTAAGTTGACACCTATAGCAAGATGCCCACCCCACAAAATTGGATAAGGCTACCAGTTTCCTACAGGTTGAGCATCATGAGAAAACATTGATGGATCGATTGAAATGCCCAATCCTTCAGCTACACGACGACCATAAGAAATATCTGCCCGGAAGAAGTGGCAAAGTTGGCGCATTTGGATGTCTTCCCTTGCTTGAGAGAGACTACCGACAATATTTTTAGCAAGACGCTCTTGCTGTTCAGGAGTTAGTAACCGATAGAGATTACCTGCTTGGGTGTAATCGTCGTTTCCTTCACGATGACTGTAACGATCGACTGTGACATCGCCCAAATGACTAGGTGGTTCTGCATAAGCTGGATTTTCTTTGGGCGTACCCTCAGCACTATTCGGTTCATAGTTAGGAACGCTACCGCCGTTGTTTCCCGATGCCATAAAGCCATCTCGCTGATAATGCATCACTGGACATTTGGGCTGGTTAACGGGTAGTTGCTGATAGTTACCACCCAAGCGATAGCGTTGAGCATCTGGGTAAGAAAAAATTCGAGCTTGCAGCATTTTGTCTGGAGAGAAACTAACGCCCGGAACCACTGCACTAGGGCTAAAAGCGGCTTGCTCTACTTCGGCGAAATAATTCTCAGGGTTACGATTTAGCTCTAATATCCCGACTTCAATTAAAGGATATTCCCCTTGTTTCCAAACTTTGGTTAAGTCAAAAGGATTGTCAGGATGTTTTTCCGCTTGCTCTTCAGTCATCACCTGAATACACATCCGCCACTTAGGATAGTCTTTGTTAGCGATCGCCTCAAACAAATCGTGAGTTGCATGATCGGGATCTTCGCCCTTAATCTTGGCTGATTCTTCCTCAGTTAAGGTTTGATGTCCTTGCAGAGTCTTAAAGTGAAATTTGCACCAGACGCGATCGCCTTCAGCATTAATTAAGCTAAAGGTGTGGCTACCAAAACCGTCCATGTGGCGATGGGTTTTGGGAATTCCCCGATCTGAAAAGAGGATCGTCACCTGGTGAAGCGATTCTGGACTGAGTGACCAAAAATCCCACTTTGCATTCTGGTCTTTGCAATTGGTTTGGGGATTGCGCTTTTGGGTATGGATAAAATCAGGAAACTTCAAAGGGTCGCGAATGAAGAAAATAGGGGTATTGTTACCTACAAGATCCCAGTTACCCTCCTCAGTATAAAACTTGAGGGAAAAACCTCTAGGGTCACGCTCGGCATCTGCTGAACCCTTTTCTCCGCCAACTGTCGAAAAGCGCAAGAGAACTTCCGTTTTCTTGCCAATTTCAGAAAAAAGTTTGGCTTTACTGTAGCGGGTAATGTCATTGGTAATAGTCAAAGTACCATGAGCAGCCGCACCTTTAGCGTGAACAACTCTTTCAGGAATACGTTCTCTGTTGAAATGAGCCAGCTTTTCTATGAGGTGGAAATCCTGGATTAATACAGGGCCACGCGCTCCAGCCGTGAGTGAGTTCTGGTTATCGCTAACAGGAATACCATCAGCAGTTGTCAAATTTTGGGGTTCAGTCATGGTTCAAGAAGCTCTCCATGTAAGTTACTCAGATTGCCCACAGTACATTTTAGTCAGTAGATGTATACCTACTGATATAACAAACTAATTCAACGTGAGTTCGATGAACCTCTCCCTCCCAGCCTCCCTCTCCGAAACGGAAAGGGAGGAGCAACGAAAAATTCAGCTTTTTGCTCCCCTCTCCGTGTCGGAGAGGGGTTGGGGGAGAGGTCAAATAAGACTTGTCGAACTCACGTTAATTCATAGTCATTACGAGTTTATATATAAATCATACTCGATATGATTATGAATTACCATAAATTTTTTTGCATTTTGGTAAGATGCAGAGGCAATATACAGCCTCTATGCTGCCTTTCAGGTATTTAAATGTTTGAGAATCAACGAACAAACATCTGTCGCCTCAATTTGATGTTCATTAACGAGGTGAGTTTGATGGGTGATAAATAGAGGCCCTTCATCTGGGGAAGTGGTGATATTACCGTGAGAGCCACGCACCAGGGAAGCATCCAGAGGGATCACATCCATTAAGTAGCGAAAACCTAGTTGTTTCTTAAGTAACTTGAGAGCAATTTTTCCTTGAGGAAATTTAATCTGTGGATCGAGGAAAAGTTCTACAGGATCGTAACCAGGTTTGCGGTGGATATCTACAGTTCTAGCAAAATCAGGCGCTTTTGCATCATCGAGCCAATAATAATAGGTAAACCAAGCGTCAGATTGTGCGATCGCCACTAACTCCCCTGATCTAGGATGATCGAGATGGTAGGCTTGTTTCCCCTCTTCATCCAATACCTGCGCTACGCCTTCAGTCGCTTCTAAAAGCGATCGCACTTTCGGGATATAAGCCGGATCGTTCACATAAACATGAGCAATTTGGTGATCGGCAACCGCAAAGGCAATGCTAGCACCAAAATCAAGCAGTTCTCGCCCTAATTCTTCTCGTATAGCAATTAGTCCATTTTCCCGTAGTACGCGGTTCAAATCTACCGCTTTAGAAACTGGGGTAATGCCATACTCAGAAAGAATAATTACCTGAGTATTACGTGCTTGAAAATATTCAATTAAATCGCCACAAACAGCATCAATTTCTCGCAAATCTGCTTGAATCTGTGTTTGATTGTTGCCGAATTTTTGCAAACAGTAATCTAAATGTGGTAAATAAACTAGTGATAATGTCGGGCTGTAACGTTCCTCAACCCATTTTGCGGAATTGGCAATCCATTGACTAGAACTAATGGTAGTTTTTGGCCCCCAAAAATCGAATAGAGGAAAATTTCCTAAATCAGATTGAATTTGCGATCGCACATCACTAGGATGAGTATAAATATCAGGTAATTTTCTCCCATCTGCGGGATACATTGGGCGCGGCGTAATGGCATAATCTACAGAAGAATACATGTTGTACCACCAAAAAAGGTTGGCACAAGTAAAGTTTGGATCGATTGATTTAGCTATTTCCCAAAGTTTAGGAGCCTGGACTAATTTATTAGATTGTCGCCAAAACTTCACTTCACATTCATCACGAAAATACCAACCATTAGCGACAATTCCATGTTCATCAGGCAATTTTCCTGTTAAATAAGTAGCCTGAACCGAACAAGTTACAGCAGGTAACACTTTTTTGATGGGAACCACTTGCCCTTTATCAGCCCAAGAAGATAAAAACGGCGTATTTTCTCCTAGTAAACTGGGCGTTAACCCCACGACATTTAGAACAACTGTTTTCTGCATAAAATTAATTTCCTCTTAATTTGCGACGAATTCTTTTAATACCCACTCAAATTCTCGCTGAATAGAAGTCAGCATATCTATCTTCATTTCTGACGGCAATACATCCCAAGTGTAAGTTTCAATTTCTAAATGTGAGCAAGCATTATTTGTCTGAAGTAGCTGTAAAACAGTAGAAATATCATCTTGCGTAGATTGCAAAATTTGATAATCATGAATAAAAATTGGCACATGAAAGTGAGTGCGCCATTCTTCAGCTAGAGATTGTTCTAAATATGGTAATGCAGCTATTAAGTCAGGATAGTGATGGAGTGTACCATCACTGCGACGTTCTATTACTTGGTGAAGATAAGTAGATTCTGCAAAAGGACGTAAGCGTTCAACTATTAAGCTACGTTTCTCAACCTCAGCAGGTATTTTTACTTGAATTGCGGCGCTGATTTGAATTTTGCCAATTTTAATTCCTGCCGATTGCAAACGCGCAAATACAGATTGCGGTTCCTCATATTCAACTGAAAAATGGCAGGTATCATAGCAAACACGAACGTGTTCTATAAATTTAGTCTCTGCTAAATGCTGCTCAATATTTAATTTTTCTGATAAGTAGTTACCGCCAATTGGCAATAACCAGTTTTGATAAAAATCAATTACTTCTGAGGTATTTTCAATTAATCCATCAGGCTCAGGTTCTAAATCAATATGTAGTATCTTACCTGTTTCTTCATGGATACGAATCATTTCTGCAACAACTGATGCTATGTTCAAACAACTCTTTTTCAGAACTATCTCGAAAGTTGCTTGGTCTTTTACCCACCAAGGTTTATAGGATAATGGTAATGTAGAAATTCCACCATCAAGTCCTTGAGGTAATAGACTAGCTAAAATATGTGCCAAGTTTAATGTATAATTAACGCGTTCTTGTGTAGACCAATCTGGTGCATAAACTTGATCTTTTACCACCTGCCGATGAAATCCGCCATACGGGAATCCGTTTAAGGTGAAAACATATAAATCTTGTTGAGTCAGCCAAGCTTGAAATTGAGCTAAATTATTACTTTCTAAAAGTTGTTTTGCAGCTAAATCTGATAACCTCAAGCCAATACCAAAAGGTTCTGTAGGCGATAAACGTGACTTGAGTTCGGGAATATAGTTTTCTAAATTGGCGAAAACCTCTAGCCAACTTTCACCAGGATGAATATTACTGCAATAAGTTAAGTGAAAATTATTGTTTTTTGTAATTTTCATTTTCTCGCTTTATCCCTTGTATATGTAATCTGTTTTCTTTGGCTTAAACTATTTCACAAAATACTTGCCACATATTCATGGGTAGGGGCGCACACTTATCATTGGTGTCAACTTAAGCCAAAAATGGCGTACTGATTAGGTGTTGTTCACCCGCCAGCCAGGGAATATAATTAAGAGACTAATTGCTCAAGTCTACTGAAGTAGACTAAAAATTTTCGCGCTATGAAGTCCTCTTCAGAGGACTTTAGCTATGAGACAGGGATTTACAATCCTTGGCGGACGTGAGGTTTCGCGTTAAGTTGACACCAATGCACATTTATATGCCCCTACAGCCGATTAATGGTATTACTGGGTGTGTACATTCAACTTCAAGTAACAGCAAATACTTTTGCTAACTTCATCGAAATTGGTAGCAAGATTAGAACTAATAAACCGTAATACAACCCAGCAAAACCAGATGCAACGGTTGCATCTAAAACTATTAGAGATAAAACGCCTATTCTCACGGCATTGCGGATGTTTTCGGCTATCGGTTCCCGCGCAGCTTTGATAAAGTTAGGTAAGATTCTGATAGCTAATAAAATAGCAAATGGTAGTGCTGCGATCGCAGTGTACTCTTCTAAGAATCCTAAAGCTAAAACTGCCGTCAAGACTATTGCAATTAGCAGTAGCGCTAGTACTCCCGTAATCTTCTTCCCTCCGTGAACTTCACCCTGACTAATTGCAGTGATCGCAGCAATGTAAAGAACAGGAATTAGCGCTAAATACCAACGTTCCCAAACTATTGTGGGTACTGCACTTACACCTAATAATAAGTTACTGCCACGACACAAACCCATATTTAAAGGGCCAAAAAAAGGATGATGTTTGGCAAGTGAATCATATAAAAGGGATGAAAGAGCAATAAATATAGCGATCGCAGCACTCAACCAGGATACTTGAAAAGCAGCTATAATCCCGATGGCAAATAGTATACTCCCCAACAAAGTAGCATTCTGACGAGATACGCGACCACTAGGAATTGCTCTATTTGGTCGCTCTTTTGCATCTAAGTCTGCATCGAAAACATCATTAAAAACTATACCGCCACCATATAAACCAGTTGTAGCCAATAACAACCAAGCTAATGGAATTAGTACAAGAAAATTTGATTCTCCATTAATTAATTGAACAAAAATAATTCCAGAGCCAGAAGCAGCAAAACCAAGAAGAATATCTGCCCAAGCAGTAACAATATTAGCAGGACGCATCAATTCCAGATAACCCCGCCAGCTATGAAAGTTTAAGCTTGCAACATTCACTTATCTGCCTCCGTGCCTATTAATTTCTCAAAACAAACCCGCATATTACAGATGAATCACCGAGAGACTCCATGAGTTACATTGACAACGCAAAGATGAAAATCTATCTTGCAATACCCAATCCCCAATTCCCAATGCCCCCTTATAATTTTCTACTCAATCAACACAAAATCTGAAACTGATTTGATTCCTGGTTCCTGTCCCCGCAACACAGAATTACCACTGAACAGCTGACGCTGATCTACAGATTGAGGATTGAGCCAGTCTGAAGCTTTCATCTGCCCAGTTTGACTGTAAGCCGCTAGGGCATTTTCATAACAAACTGCTTGCACATGTTCTTCGGGAATGCCTCTATCTAACATCAACTGAGCCGTTTTCGGGACTGCCAAAGGATCGCTGATACCCCAATCAGCACTACTATCTACAATGATGCGATCTTGCCCATACTTGCGGACAACTTCTACCATCCTGGCGTTACCCATCTTCGTCTGTGGATAAATCGTAAAAGCTGCCCAAAAACCTCGTCCTAATACTTCTTCAACGGTTTCCTCGTTGTTGTGATCAATAACGACTTGTGAGGGATCTAAGCCATATTCAATACAGCGATCCATACTCTTACTAGCACCAGCCTTTTTATTGCGGTGAGGAGTATGAATTAGTACTAACATATCGAGTTCTTTAGCTAATGCTAACTGTTGACAAAAGTACTTATCTTCTGCTTCTGTCATATCGTCATAGCCAATTTCACCAATGGCAACAACACCTTCTTTACAGGCGTAAAGTGGTAGCAGCTCCATAACTTCTGCTGCTAATGCTTCATTGTTAGCTTCTTTCGGATTTAGTCCAATTGTGCAGTAGTGTTGGATGCCAAACTGACTAGCACGAAACCGTTCCCAGCCCACAAGACTACTGAAGTAGTCTTTAAATGAGCCAGAATTGGTTCGAGGTTGTCCTAACCAAAAAGCTGGTTCAATAACGGCGACAATTCCATATTCCCGCATTACTAAGTAATCGTAAGTAGTACGGGAACACATGTGAATGTGAGGATCGATAAACATCATGGTTTTAATTATTGGGCATTGGGCATTGGGCATTGGGCATGGGGCATTGGGCATGGGGCATTGGGCATTTTCCTTGTCCTCCTCGTCTCCCACGTCTCCCTTGTACAGACGCGATTAATTGCGTTTCTCCCCGCTCTCTTTTATTTGTAAACTGACAAGCGTTAGCGTGCTTCGCCGCAGGTATCGCGGCTAAAACTGCTCCAAGTCAGATTACCTTGTTGAATGGATGACTTTAAATCTGGGTAACGAGAAAGTAATGCTTGTGCTTCGGGTAAAGGAGACTCAGCACAAGCTAAAGCTGCTGCTTCTTGCTCGTGTACATCCCCATTAGCTAGTACTTTTTCCAAATCTGTGATGATAGCGCTATCGGCAAACCGTCCTACAGGTCGCCAAAGTTCTGGCGTAACTGAGCGTTTGGCTGCCCAACGTTCATGGGCATAGGCTGCCAACATCCTTGCCAATTCTGGGTTAGCACGCCGATCTAGACCCCAAATTAGATGCAACGGACTGCCAACAAACACAGCCTTCAGCACCATCTGATTCCAAGCAGCATTGTCTAAATAATCTGCTGGATAAGGGTTACGTAATGCTATGGCTTGGAATACATTACTCATATTACTGCGAATTCCCTCAGCAGTACGGTGGCGATGTAACTCTGGATGTGGTAAGAGCGGCAAACTTTGATAAAGTACAACTAACTCCCCCATATCGGCAGTGGAGAAGACTTGATCAAGCGATCGCACATAGCTCTCAGCATCATCGTGAGGCAAAGCTAAAAGCAAGAGTGTGCGACCTGCTTGATCTACACTCCAATGACCAGGATACCAACCGGGAATCACATCCTGTGCTGCTTCCAAGTCCTGGAATGTTAGCTGCAAATCTTGTTTACCTAGATAACGCGGCACAGCACTAAAAGCTGTAAAAAACACTCGTTCAGCAGCGCCGCTAGCAATCTGTGCCTGCTTCTGTTCCAGCCAAGCCAAACCTTTCTCCGAAACAGATTTTAACAGCCAGTTATGCAGTAACTTGTTTACTTTACTCATGATAAATTCAGGACAAGTTGCCCAACTTTTTTGTGACAACCAAGTATAAAATCTACCACTAAACTTGATATTTTGGGATGAAGCAGTTAGAGAATATACTGATGAGATTATAACTTCACTGAATCTATAAAAATCTCCGAATTTTAAAGAAGCTACTGTAAAGATACCATTTTGATTAGATAAATTCTCAGATTATCTAACGGAAAAAACGTAGAATTCTATGTAATAATGATCTCCAGTGCCAACCTCATATATCAAGTCTAGGCATCAAAAAAATTGTAACCTAATATTATTTTGAACTTTATCTACTAAGTAAATATGCTTCAAATGCATGATTTATTTATTAGTTAATATTTTCTATTGGATAGTTTTATCTTGAAATGTTCAATAAATTATTTGTATTCATTTACTGTTAGCTTCTATTAAAGCTAGTGCATCATTTACAGTTACTTAAAAATCAATAATATTCAAATGGCTATTCAACAAAAGACTGCTCTTAATCTGCAACCAATTAACCAATCTGTCCGTGTGACCTTCAATTATGATGTTCACTTTACTAGAGGTCTATTTCAGTTAGATAATCCTTTACTCGCACAAGTGATCGCCGCAGATGGGGAGGCAACACCAAAACGAGTCCTAGCAGTGGTAGATGGAGGATTTTTACAGTACCAGGATGGATTGCTCAAAAAATTATCAGCCTACGCCCAGCGTTATGAAGATGTACTAACACTGAGCGGTAAACCAATAGTAGTTACCGGTGGAGAAGCAGTTAAGAATGATTCTAGATTTATAGAGCAAATTCATCAACAGATCAATGAATCTGGATTGTGCCGTCACTCCTACGTCTTAGCAATTGGAGGTGGAGCCGTCCTAGACATGGCAGGATACGCAGCAACAACGGCTCATCGAGGAATCCGACTGCTACGAGTACCGACAACAGTATTAGGGCAAAACGATTCGGGTGTCGGGGTAAAAAATGGAATCAATGCCTTCGGCAAGAAAAACTTTTTGGGTACATTCATGCCACCTTATGCTGTCTTGAATGACTTTGATTTTCTCACTAGCCTTGATGATCGAGATTGGCGATCGGGTATTGCAGAAGCAGTGAAAGTAGCGCTGATTAAAGATGCAGACTTCTTCGATTTCATTATGACTAATGCCGATAAATTGGCTAATCGGGACATGAACATAATGGAAAGGCTGATCTATCGTTGTTCACAGTTGCACTTAGAGCATATTGCTGGTGGCGGCGATCCCTTTGAAATGGGTTCATCGCGTCCTTTAGATTTTGGACACTGGGCGGCTCATAAACTAGAGCATTTAACTAATTACAGCCTACGTCACGGTGAAGCTGTAGCGATCGGCATTGCTTTAGATACGACCTATTCATATTTAACAGGTCAATTATTGCAATCTGAGTGGCAAAGGGTTCTAACTACGCTCAAAAAACTAGGCTTTACTTTGTACGTATCAGCACTGACAGAGCAGTTAGATCAACTAGATCATCCGCATTGTATATTTAGGGGGCTTACCGAATTCCGTGAACACTTGGGAGGAAAATTGACAATCACTCTTCTACAAGGAATCGGAGAGGGAATAGAAGTTAACCAGGTAGATTTGTCTTTGTATAAAGATGCTATTTTGATGCTGCAAGATTGGGAAATATTGCATTAATTATCCCTTGGATACAATCAGCAGAAGTGATGTTTAATGACAAGCCTTGTGGGTTCGTGGGTGACGATTGCCTATCGCAATCCTATTTTATTTGTGAAAATCACAAAACTCAGATACCCGATTTGTTAGAGAAGTCGGGTATCTCGTTGTTGACGAATTATTTAGGATTGCTATATTTCAACCTCTGATGCATCTTGGAGTGTTCATATAAAGCAAATTTGATATTGGTTATGAATCCAAATACTATGCAAATACACTAAATTAAAGTTATTGTGAGCTAAAAAAGTTATGATGTCTTCGCTTCCCGTTAACGATGCTCAAAATAATTTGCAAGAGATCATCGACCAAGTTGCAGAGCATATAACCCGCGTAGGCGGATTTTGTATGTGTAGTCGCGACTTCTAGTCACAAAGGCAAGTAATAATTTAGACTTTTCAAACAACCTCTAAGTTATCTCCCCAACCCACCTTGGTGTTCACAATGAAAACCTCGATTTTCCCAAGCTTGCATATCTACTTGGGTAAGTCTTGTCACATTTGAGCATTGCGGTTGAATAATTTGACTTAAAATCGCCCAAAATAAGCTGCGTGTTACATCTAATCCAGTTTTGACCCAAGATTCATTATTGCCAGGAACACCCACCTCTTGAACAATTTCTGGCTCTACCCAAATACCATGAGCGCCCAAAAGAATCTGTGCCATCCATAAGGCTCTGGGTAAGTGACTTTGCGAGGTAATCAACATGACTTTATGCACTCCCCAACGCCGCAGAATTGGAATACCATAATAAAAATTTTCAAAAGTAGAATTCGCGCACTTTTCTAACCAAACGTTTTGTAAACTTGCTAATTTCGCCTGAAAAATTAACAATATACAGGGATCTGGGGAACCATGAGAAATTAAAATTGGGATTTGCGGGTATTGTTTTGCTTGTTGGGCAACATAAGTTTCTCGGCTAATACTACCACCAAGCACAAAGAAGGCATCTACTGGCTGCGAAGAAGCAAAAACTAAGGTTATAGTAGTAAAAATCAGCCAAGCACCCAGGACAACATACAATATACCAGTTAGTTTTTGTAACAATTGCCACAAATTAGCCGATTTTTTTTTAATAGAAATTAATGATTTGATGGTAAATTTGCGTTTCATGACTTAAGTAAGAAAAGCTGATTTAATGACTGTCTAACAAGGCTGCAATTGAGTGAGCAAAGTGCTATCTTATAAAAGTAATCTAGAATGCAAACATGACGCTAACCAAAGTGTCACATAGTAAGTTTTGCCTTCCGGAGAAGGCAAACAAACTGAGAAATGATTGTTAATAACTAATGCAGTATTTCGGCATCATTCAACGATAAAAATGATGAAGGAACATAGTTGATTTTGGGGTATAAAAACTTAAAATTTTCTGGAAAGCCTGATTGCTAAACTGTCAACAACACAATTATTCCAGCTAATTATACATGAACCAATCTGCGAAAAGTTACTCACCGCTCCAAGTAGCCTTGATTGGTGGAGCGATCGCCACGACTGCTACGATGTCAGTGTTCGGCCCCGCTTGGACTCGTGCTGTCCGTGCCTCTCTAACCCTACAAGACAGCCCAAAAGCGATAGTTGACCAAGTTTGGCAACTGGTAAATCATGAATATGTTGATGGTAAATTTAATCAACAAAATTGGCAAGCAACCAGACAAAGCCTGTTGAGCAAAGACTACTCTTCTCGTGAAGAAGCTTATGCTGCCATCCGTGTAGCTTTGCAAACATTGGGAGATCCTTACACTCGGTTCATGGACCCCCAACAGTTTGAAGCCCTGACTAGCCAAACATCTGGGGAAGTCTCTGGCATTGGCATTCGGATGGAACTGAACGAAAAAACTCAGCGGCTAACTGTTGTCGAAGCCATAGAAAATTCTCCGGCGCTGAAATCTGGGATCAAAGCGGGCGATGAAATTTTGGCCATTGATGGCAAACCCACTCTTAAAATGAAAGTGGATGACGCTTCCAAGCTGATTCGCGGCAAAGCGGGTACTCCCATCAATCTCCGGTTGGGACGAAAAGGGCAAAATGCCTTTAATTTAAAACTGACCAGAGCAAATATTGAAGTGCCAACGGTACGTTATACCCTCAAGCAAGAAGGGAATCGTCGCGTTGGCTATATCCGTTTGCGGGAATTTAGCGCCCACGCCGCAGAACAAATGCAACGAGCCATCCGCGATTTGAACAGTAAGAAAGCTGATTCTTATGTCTTGGATTTGCGGGGAAATCCTGGGGGTTTGTTGCAGGCGAGTATTGAAATTGCTCGGATGTGGTACGATGACGGCGGAATTGTCAAGACAGTAGACCGTGTAGGCGGCAGTGAGGAAACTAAAGCCAATCGTACTGCTCTCACAAATCGTCCTTTGGCGGTCTTGGTAGATGGTAATTCAGCGAGTGCTAGTGAAATCCTCACAGGGGCACTCAAGGATAATAAACGCGCGGTAGTCGTTGGTGGTCAAACCTTTGGCAAGGCCTTAGTGCAGTCAGTTCATGAACTCGCAGATGGTTCAGGCTTGGCTGTCACCATTGCCCATTACTACACACCTGCGGGAACGGATATTAACCATAAAGGGATTACACCAGATATCAAGCTAGACTTGACAGAGGCTCAAGAGCGGCAGTTGGCTTCTAATCCAGATTTAATTGGAACTAAGAGTGATCCACAATATGCCCGTGCGATCGCAATTTTATCAAATAACAACTTCGCCCAGCCGCCGGCAAATCAACCCACTCGACCCATGAGCCGCGCTGGTGACTTGAAATTTTAGTATTCCCAAATCAAGATTTTTGGAGTTATAAAAACTCCTTAATTTACCAGTCCAGGATTTTTCTTTGGGAATACTAGGTAGTAATCCCATCTCCAAAATCTCAGATTTATGAATCATCAGCCAGTTGATGCAACCACCGCCACCAGCTTTTTACCAATGGTGTCGGTGGTTGTTCCTATTTATAATGGTGAGGCGGATTTACCAGAGTTAATCAATTGTCTGTTGTCTCAAACCTACCCAAAAGATCGGGTAGAGTACTTGTTGGTGGACAATAATAGTAGCGATCGCACTCTCACCAACCTCAAAACATCTGCCGAAAATTGCCCAATTACAATTCGCCCATTAAGCGAAAACCAAATTCAAAGTTCATACTCTGCTCGTAATACTGGGATTCGCACCGCTACAGGGGAAATTATAGTTTTTACCGATGCAGATTGCCGTCCCCAACCGCAATGGTTAAATGCATTAATTCAGCCTTTTGTCAATAAAGAAGTGGTGATTGTCGCTGGTGAAATTTTGGCACTACCAGGTACAACTCTGCTAGAACAACATGCAGAGCGTCAAGAAACTTTGTCGCAAAAGCATACCCTTAAACATTCCTTTCGTCCCTATGGTCAAACCGCTAATTTGGCGATTCGACGCATTGCCTTAGAAAAAGCGGGTTTATTTCGTCCCTATCTTACCACTGGTGGCGATGCCGATATTTGCTGGCGGATTTTGGGGGAAAATATTGGGCGTTTGGAATTTGCTCCGAATGCGATCGTTCAGCACCGCCATCGCGCTACACTTCAAGAACTGCAAAGTCAATGGCGGCGCTATGGACGCTCAAATCGCTATCTGCACGAACTGCATGGTGTAGATTTAATGCGAGATATGACACCCAAAGAATACGGCTATCGTTTGGCACGTTGGTTACTCAAAGAAATACCAAGAGATATTAAAAAGGCGATTGCGGGTCAAGCCACCCTAGTAGATTTATTAAATACTCCCATTGGTTTGTTCACAGCTAGGGCGCGTACTGCTGGGCAAAGAGACGCCAAGCTGCCAGAGAATGCCAAGATAATTGAGCGACTATGAATCAATACGCTTGGGTTCAGCAAAGCGCAACCCAAACGTATTGGAACAGACACTAATTATTATCCTAGATTTGCGAAATCCCACAGACCAAGGGTATTGGCTTCTACTCCAATGAGTGTGGCTAGAACTTCACCATCCTGTTTACTGATTAGAGTATCGCTGGTATTATTACCAATGCCTTGAGTAATGGTGATCTGTTCAAAGGTCAGACCATTCAATAATCCCAGATAATCGCTACCGACTGTAAAGTTGAAAATGGTGTCAATTCCACTCTCGCTAGCCAGCACGAACATATCACGACCGCTGCCGCCGTACAATGTATCTTCACCCGTTCCACCATTCAGGATGTTGTCGCCGCCTGTAAGATAGTCGTTGCCACCTCTGTTGTAGATCGGCTCCAAGAGATAATTATCTCCCTCCAACTGCGGGATATCGGCATAGAGCAGATCGTTGCCAGCACCACCCTCTAGTGAGTTGTTACCAGCACCACCGTAAAGACGGTCGTCACCGTCATTACCAAAGAGATAATCATCTCCATCCTCCCCTTGCAGGATATCGGCATCGTCGCCACCCTGAAGATTGTCATTACCATTGCCTCCAGCAAGAGTGTCGTTACCTTCTTGACCAAAGAGTTGGTCGTCACCTTCGCTGCCGATGAGTTGGTCATCGCCCAATCCACCTTCTAGATAATCATTATCAGCGCTACCATCCAGAATGTCGTTGCCGCCACCACCGTAGAGTTGGTCATTGCCTAATCCAGCTAAGAGTTGGTCATTACCTAACCCACCATCTAGGTAGTCATCGCCAGTACCTCCATCAAGAATGTCATTCCCTTCTTGACCAGAGAGTAGATCGTTGCCATCGCCTCCTAAGAGATTGTCATCTCCGATTCCACTATATAAGTTGTCATTATCAGCACCGCCGTTGAGGGTGTCGCTACCATCTTGACCGTAGAGGAAATCATTACCGTTACCCCCGGTCAGTTGGTCATTGCCATTTCCACCTTCAAGGTAATCATTGCCAACACTGCCATCAAGGGTATCATCGCCGTCTCGACCATATAGTTGGTCATTGCCGTCGCCACCATCTAATTGATCAGCGCCAGAACCGCCATCTAAGTAGTCATTGCCAGTCTGCCCTAGCAACTTATCAGCATCATCGCCCCCATAGAGGAAGTCTTCGCCGATACCGCCATCGAGGTAGTCACGCCCTTGCTGCCCGAAGAGTTGGTCATCGCCTGTGCCCCCTTCAAGGCGGTCATCGTCATTGCCGCCATC
The DNA here is from genome assembly GCF_054786515.1 of Nostoc sp. UIC 10890. Taxonomy (NCBI): domain Bacteria; kingdom Bacillati; phylum Cyanobacteriota; class Cyanophyceae; order Nostocales; family Nostocaceae; genus Nostoc; species Nostoc sp. UIC 10890. The sequence goes on along the minus strand of NZ_JBSGKF010000001.1, from coordinate 5,071,372 downwards.
AAGATAGTCCTGACCTGCTTGACCGTAAAGGCGATCGCTACCATCTCTGCCATAGAGATAGTCATCTTCTAAGCCACCATCCACGAAGTCAGCGCCAGCACCACCATCCAGGATATCGTAACCTTGCTGACCGTAGAGGCGATCGTTGCCTTCATTACCATTGAGTTCGTCATTGTCTAACCCACCATCCAGGTAGTCATCACCAGTATTGCCGTTAAGTAAATCATCACCTTGTTGACCGTAAAGGCGATCGCTACCTTCGTTGCCATAAAGTCGGTCATCGTCCGCCCCACCATCGAGGTAGTCATCACCTGCTTGCCCTAAAAGGGTATCTATACCAGTACCTCCGTAGAGAGCGTCATTTCCCGCTCCACCATCGAGGTTGTCATCACCAGCTTGACCGTAAAGTTGATCGTTACCGTCGTTGCCATAAAGTAGGTCGTTATTGTCACCACCATCTACGAGGTCATTACCTAAACCTCCATATAGGGTGTCTTCACCAACTTGACCGTAGAGGCGATCGTTACCGTTGTCGCCATAAAGTTGATCATCTCCGTCCCCTCCATCCAGCAGGTCATTACCTAACCCGCCATATAGGGTGTCTTTATCGGATTGACCATAAAGTTGATCGTCCCCGTCTCCTCCAGTGAGGAAATCCTCGCCGATGCCACCATCGAGGAGGTCATCGCCTGTGCCACCTTCGAGATAGTCATCGCCTTCTTGACCATAAAGTTGGTCATTGCCATTGCCACCATCGAGGTAGTCATCGCCTGTGCCACCTTCGAGATAATCATTGCCAGCATCGCCATTTAAGGTGTCGCTGCCATCTTGACCGTAGAGTTGATCGTTGCTGTCTCCTCCATTGAGGTTGTCATTGCCAGCTTCACCTTTGAGGAGGTCTTCATCGGCTTGACCATATAGTTTGTCGTTGCCATATCCACCGTAAAGGCGATCGCTTCCTGTGCCGCCATCCAGCCAGTCGTCGCCAGCTTCACCATAGATGAGGTCATTGCCACCCAAGCCACTGATGATATTTTTTCCAGCATCGCCGAAGAGTAAATCTTCAAATTCTGAACCTTCTAGGTTTTCGATGGCTTGGAGGCGATCGCCTTTGGCATCTCCAGCCCAACCAGTACCCGTTGTGAGACTAACAGATACACGCGTCGCTGAGGTGAAATAGGAAGCCGTATCGTTGCCTTCTCCACCATTGAGGCGATCGGCATCAGTACCCCCAACTAGGAAATCGTCACCGTTTTCGCCAGAGAGAGTGTCTTTACCACCTTCGCCAAAAATGATGTCGTTGCCATTTCTGGCGTTAACAATGTCATTACCATCTCCAGCGTGGATAATATTGGCTTTGGCATCGCCGATGATTTCATCATTGAAGGCAGAACCGATGACATTTTCAATATTAAAGATTTGGTCAGTACCGCCAAAGCCATCTTTAGCGTAGTTTTGCTCTAAATTAACTATGACTCGGCTAGGATCGCGGCGATAGCTGACGGTATCAATGCGATCGCCTCCGTCAAGGGAGTCATTGCCAGCATTGCCAACTAACAGGTCATTCCCGACTAAGCCGGAGATGCGGTTATTTAGGCTGTTGCCAATTAGAACATCATCAAATCCAGAGCCGATGATATTTTCTAGATTTCGTAGGGTATCTATAGTGCCAAAGCCATCTTTAGCTGTGCCTGCTGCGATCGTAAAGCTTGGCTCTGTGTCGGTAGGTATGAGGCTGGTAGTAACTATGGTTGTGTGGAAAGTTCCGCCGGGATTTCCGTAGTTCTGTGCTTCATCAATATTTACAACTACACTACTGGGGGAGTTGTCGTAGCTGACGGTATCGACTTCAGTTCCACCGTCAAGGTAGTCATTGCCTGCTTCTCCCAGCAGTAGGTCATTGCCAGCATCACCAGACAGATAATCATAGTCAGCACCGCCGTATAGAGTATCAGCGTCAATACCACCGTATATAGTATCAACACCAGCACCACCCACTAGCTCGTCATTGCCAGCATCACCTTTTAGGAGGTCATTGCCATCTTCACCGAAGAGGTTATCATTCCCTGCACCGCCATAAAGACGGTCATTGTCTATACCTCCGTAGAGGCGATCGCTATCAGCACCACCTGTTAGTTCGTCATCGCCAGCATCGCCATAGAGAAAGTCATTCCCGCTTTCACCATAGAGGCTATCATTGCCTAGACCGCCATTTAGAGTGTCATTATCTATACCTCCATAGAGGCGATCGCTGTCGTCACCACCGCTTAGTTCGTCATTGCCAGCATCACCATAGAGGAAGTCATTCCCGCTTTCACCATAGAGGCTATCATTGCCTAGACCACCATTCAGAGTGTCATTATCTATACCTCCATACAGGCGATCTTTGTTATCGCCACCTGCTAACTCATCATTGCCAGCCTCACCATAAAGACTGTCATCACCATCATCGCCGAAGAGTTTGTCATTTGCTGCACCGCCATAAAGGCTATCATTGCCAGCTTTACCTCTCAGAACATCATTACCACCCAAACCTTTGAGGAGATTATTGTATGCGTTACCAGTCAAATTATCCGCAAAGGCTGAACCATCGACGTTTTCAATAGACTGAAGTATATCTCCCTGAGCATCTCCTCCGGTGCCCGTACCCTTGGTCAAGTCTACTGACACTCCTGCACTAGAGTTTGAGTAAGAAGCTGTGTCTAAACCATTTCCTCCATTCAAGGTATCGGCTCCAGCCGCACCAACAAAGTAATCATTTCCATCACCACCTCCAAGGACATTATTGACACCATTGCCAATTAAAGTGTCATTGCCTTTTCCACCGATCGCATTTTCAATCGTGACTCCAAAGGCGATCGCTAGATTATATCTTTCTAGAGGGTCATGGAACGTTTTTCCATCTTTGATGTAGGTAGTTGTGTTGATAGGACCAATTGAACTAAATTGGCCTGCGTTTAAGTTAATCTCAGTTGCTTTTAATTGCTTTAAAGCATCAATGGTGTCAATACCACCACCATCCCAAATCGTCTCCATAAAGGGATGGGTTAAATCATGATATGTATAAGTATTGTTACCACTGCGAGTTTTGAAATTAGCACCATAAAGCGACTGAATGGCAGCAATGTCATAGAGCATGAGAGTTTGAGGCTGGACATCTCTATCTCGCTTGATATTAGGGTCAGCATCTTTATAGTCATAAGACATGATGCTATACAGAACAGAATCTTTATCTTTTGGCAAATACGGTCCAGGGCTAGGAGAACCTCCTGCATCATAGTTTCCAGGATGCTTTAGACCTAGAGCGTGTCCAATTTCATGGGTTAGTGTGAGGAAGCCATAAGAACCTTTTTTTCCAATATTTTCAGGCTGGTTTTCCTTATAATTTTTGTTTAACCAAACATCTCCAAAAGGGAGAAGTTTGAGTGCAGGTAATTGCAAAATCACATCAGAGGCATTCGGTATTTTTGGAAGTTCAGGTAACCCAGGTAATCCAGGTAACCCAGGTATACTAGGCACATCAGGGATAGGAATACTAATATCAGGTACACCAGGTATAGCCAAATTTGCACTGAAGTTGAGAGATGATGAGTTATCATTAGTCAGCGATAAGCTGGATATAATAGGTATAGATTTGATGAACTGCTCAACAAATTCTACCAAAGCATCCCTAATAGCACGTCCAACACTTTCAGCAGTATAAGGCGGCAGCGCACCTCCTGAACCTCCTATATTTGCAGTTCCAAATCGGAGATCAGCGCCATCAACAAGCGGAGTTCCAAAAGTATTTTCTATGAACTTCGTTATTTTATTGGCAAAATCACCCCATAGCCCAACTGCATCTAAATAAGGTTTGATTGCATTAATGTTGACGAAATTACTTAGATTCAGAATGCTATCTGGCTTTTGTACAAATCGAATATCTGCAACCTCAGCCCATAAATTGAGTGCTTCAGCAGCAGCAGCCTTCTGACGAGAATCAAATGCTTTAAAACTAACTGGATCAGGAATACCTCCATCGAGAAATGCGTCTATTGGTGCGCCTAGAATATAGACTGCTGGGATCGCAGGCATAAAGTTGTAAGTAATGGTATTTGAAGACCAACTAGGCTTACCTGGAAAGAATAAATTCTGTATATCACCTTTATTTGCTTGGGGTGGCTTTAAATTATTATCCATTGATTCCATTCCTTGTCTATTTGTGTTTCTAGAATTTTGACTGTGATTGATAATATGCCACTTGCTAAACTGTGGCACTTAAACTTCTCAAACTTCCATTGCAATCATAGAAGTCAGGCTGATAGCACCTTTCCTATACTTTCTCGATCTACTGATCGCACCCCTCCCAAACCCCGATAACTTAAGTGCGATCGCATCGCATCCCGATTTCAAACCATGAGTCAGAAAAAAACAGCAAACGAATAAGCATCGTCGCTCACAACTGCTATGGCTCAACTAGATGAAAAATTTATCGCACTCGAAAATTTTCAGGATTTGGATAAACACTTTACCTGTGTTTAATCTTGGGTATATTTCCGTACTACAACTGAATCACATCAATACTCTACAACCTTGTATAAAATTTTATGGTGAGAAAAAGTCGGGAAAATGTCGGACTTTTTGGTAAATTTACGTAACCTTTCTGGAAAAAATCAACTTTATGGTGTAAATATCGTATCTAAACTGGTATTACCACGTAAATACATTGATAGTTGAAAAAGCGATACCTTCTGATGCATCCGCTACAGGTAGCTTGGTTCTACATCGAAATATGGTGTACCAACACACTGAAGAACTAGCCAAACGTGAAAAGTCAGGTAGAAATGTCAAGTCTTTTTGATAGATTGGCGTAAACTTTATGAAAACCATCAGGTTTATAGTGGGAATATTGTAGTGAACATGTATTACTACAGAAATAAATGACCATTGAAGAAGCGATCGCACTAGTTGAGCAATTATTGGAGCGAGGATGCTTAACGAAAGTACAAAAGATGGTATTTCGCTACGCCTGGGAAGGGAAAACTTACCTAGAAATGGCGCGAGAAGTCAGATATGATCATGGTCACATCAAAGACGTTGGTTCGCAACTATGGCGATCGCTCTCTCAAGCTTTAGATGAAAAAGTTACCAAGAATAATCTGCACGCAGTTTTGAAACGAGCTGCACAACAGCAGAGTGATGCAGATATCTCCCCAAGATTAAACCTCCAACCGCTCAGAAATCGCATCAATTGGGGAGAAGCGATTGACGTTTCCCGCTTCTATGGACGTACCACTGAATTAGAAACCTTAAGCCAATGGATTGTTGGCGATCGCACTCGTCTGATAACTTTATTAGGGATGGGTGGTATTGGTAAAACTACCCTTGCGGTTAAGGTTGCAGAAAATAACCAAGATGCCTTTGAATATGTTTTTTGGCGTTCTCTACGCAATGCACCGCCGATACAAAATATCTTGTTAGACCTAATTAAATTTTTATCTAATCAGCAGGAAGTAAATTTACCCGACACCGACGAAGCACAACTAGCGTTGCTAATAAAATATTTATCTTCATCACGGTGTTTGCTGATATTAGATAACGTTGAAACAATTCTCGTTAGTGGTGTAAATGCTGGCAATTATCGAGAAGGATATGAAAGTTACGGACAGCTATTTCGGTATATCGCCCAAGTATCTCATCAAAGCTGCTTATTATTAACTAGCCGTGAAAAGCTGAAAGGATTGACATTGCAAGAAGGGGAAAATTTACCCATTCGTTCTCTACAAGTTACAGGGTTAAGTCAATTAGAGATCCATGAAATTTTTACAGATAAAGGTTTCTCTGCTTCGCCAGAACATGAGCAGTTATTAACAGCAATTTATAGCGGCAATCCCTTAGCTTTAAAGATAGTTGCAAATACAACCCAAGAATTATTTGCTGGAAATGTCTTGCAATTCTTAGACTGTAATACCTCTGTTTTTGGTGACATTTGGGAACTTTTAGACCAACAATGTCAACGTTTATCTCCTTTAGAAAGGCAGGTTATGTGCTGGTTAGCAATTAATCGAGAAGCAGTTTCTTTAGCTGAATTACAAAACGATATTATACCACAGATATCGACACGAGAACTTATTGAATCACTAGAGTCTTTAAAAGGAAGGTCACTAATTGAAACAAGTCATCCTATTGCTAATCATAGTGTAACTTTTACTCAACAACCTATTGTTATGGAATACACAACAGAAAAATTAGTCGCGGCTGTATTTCATGAAATTACCACAAGTAATATTTCGATTTTTAATTCTTATGCCCTGATTAAAGCAACCGCTAAAGACTATATCCGAGACTCACAGATATGTTTGTTATTAAAACCATTAGCTAATAAACTATTTGCACATTTTGAAAATAAAACTAGACTAGAAAGCTATCTTTATCAATTTATTAGTAAATTACAAAATCATCCTCCAATTCAAACTGGGTATGCTGGAGGAAATCTTTTAAATATACTCTGCCATATCTCAGCAAATTTACAAAATGCCGATTTTTCAAACCTCACCCTTTGGCAAGCATATCTGAAAGATATTAATTTAAATTGCATTAACTTCCAAAATGCTGATTTATCAAAGTCGGTTTTTAGCGAAACTTTTGACAGTATTTTGGCAGTAGCATTTAGTCCCGATGGAAGAATTTTAGCGGCTGGTGGCGTTGCGGGTGAGGTGCAATTATGGCAAGTAGCTGACGGAAAACCACTTTCGAGATGGAAAGCACATTCCTCTTGGATTATTTCACTGGCTTTTAGTCCCAATGGTCAAATACTAGTTACTGGTAGCGATGATCAAAGTGTAAAGCTATGGAATGCTAACACAGGCATTTGCTTAGAAACCTTTCAAGGACATACAAGTTGGGTATTTGATGTAGCTTTTGCTTTGCAACACTGCGCGAACAGTTCAGATAGCCAAATACTTGCCAGCATTGGTGATGAACACACTATTAAATTATGGGATGTCGCCAAAGGTAAACTATTAAGAACTTTTACAGGACACAGCACCCAACCTCACTCCATCGCCTTTAGTCCTGATGGACAAATGCTAGTTAGTAGTGCGAATGACAGCACTATCAGGTTATGGAGTGTATCTACAGGTGAGTTACTCAAAACTTTCCTAGGACAAAGCAATTTTGTACAGGCTGTTGCTTTTAGTCCTGATGGAACAACTATTGCCAGTGTAGGCAATGACTATATTATCCAGTTATGGGATGCGAGAACGGGCGAACTACTCAATACTTTCATACAGGGACATGTTTCTTTTGTACAATCAATCGCCTTTAGCCCTGATGGGAAAACCCTGGCCAGTGCTAGTCATGACAAAATCATCAAGTTGTGGGATGTGGCTGCGGGTATCTGCAAGAAAATTTTGCAAGGACACACTAGCCAAGTTTGGTCAATTGCTTTTAATCCTGATGGGAAAATAATTGCTAGCAGCAGTCAAGACCACACTGTTAAGCTATGGAATACTACGACTGGACAATGTGTAAGAACTTTCAAAGGATACACTAATGCATTTCGATTAATTGCCTTTAGTCCCGATGGGAAAACTTTGCTAAGTGGTAGCGGTGACTGTCAAGTGCGATTGTGGGATATTCAGGCAGGTGCGTGTATGAGGACTTTGGCAGGACATACAAGTTTAGTTGTATCGGTTGCCTTTAGTCCCAATGGTAAAACCTTAGCAAGTGGCAGTACCGTAGTTAAGTTATGGAACTCAAGCACAGGTGAATGTCTCTTGACTTTGCACGGACATAGTAATTGGGTTTGGTCGGTAAATTTTAGTCCTGACGGCAAAACTTTATTGACTGGTAGCGCTGATCGAACTTTAAAATTGTGGGATGTGCAAACGGGTGAGTGTTTAAAAACATTACAAGGTCATACTAATTGGGTTTGGTGTGCTGTTTTTAGTCCTGATGGTCAAACTTTGGCAAGCGCCAGCGGAGACTATACGGCGAAAATCTGGGATATAAATACAGGTGTATGCTTAATCACTCTTAAAGGGCATTGCAATGGTGTATCGTCGATCGCTTTTAGTCCTGATGGTAAAATTGCAGCTACCGCCAGCGATGACCATACTACAAAATTGTGGGATTTAACGATAAATAATAGCGATCGCTTACCATCTGGTGTATGTATCAAAACCTTAGAAGGGCATACCAGTGGTGTTTATTTTGTAGCATTCAGCCCCGATGGTTCACAACTTGCTACAGCCAGTGATGACCATACAGTGAGGATATGGGACGTAAATACTGGAGAATGTCTCAAAATTTTAACAGGACATAGAAATCGGGTGTGGTCAGTGAAATTTAGCCCCGATGGTGAAATGCTTGCAAGTGCGAGTCACGACGAAACGATTAAACTATGGAATGTCAAAACTGGTGCGTGTTACAAAACGCTTCAAGCCCCACGACCTTACGAAGGAATGAATATTGCCGGAGTCAGAGGGTTAACTGAGGCACAGAAAGCTTCGTTAAGAATGTTAGGTGCAATTGAAGTTGAGTCCAAGATTAAGTTATTAGAGAATTCCTTGTAAATTCAAAGTAAAACCTGGTAACACATCTTCTCCCGATAACTGATTTGGCGACAGTAGCACTTCCTTCTCTTTTCCCTGGCGATAAATTTCCACCTGCTTACCTTTGGGGTCAATTAGCCAGCCTAACCGCGCACCATTCTTCATATACTCCTGCATTTTGTCTTGGAGGGACTTGAGGGTGTCGGAATCAGACCGCAGTTCTACTACGAAGTCTGGACAAATGGGAGGAAAAGTCTTTCTTTCTTCAGAAGCCAGTGCTTCCCATCGCGCTAAAGGAATCCAAGCTGCATGAGGTGAACGTAAAGCTCCATTGGGAAGTTGAAACATCGTTGAAGAGTCAAAAGCTTCTCCAGTCCCGTCTTCATCTGTCCAAGTTCCCAAGCGTTGAGTTAATCTGCGATTTCGACTACCAGTTTCTCCACCAGTCGGCGCCATAACTACTAATTCTCCTGATGCGGTGCGCTCTAGTTTAGCATCAGGGTTGACTTGACATAGCTGGTAAAACTGCTCAGAAGTGAGATTGATTAATGGTTCTAGGTTCAGGGTAATAGCAGTCACGTCGCTTCGCTCCGAATTCAAAATTCAAAATTCAAAATTAATGATTCCCATAAATAAATTTAGTTGCTCTGTATGCTTTTCGTTTTTGGTCATCTTGCAGTTTCTTCTGTCTTGATTATGACTATTATGGTTAACCTGTTACCAGATTGGAAGCCAACCTTCCCTAAGTGCGGCTGCAAAGTATCTGTGAGCATGGGTTTCACTTTTAAAACCATACTTTGCACAATGGTTGTCAACTTTCGCTAAATTGGAAAAAGGAAAACTCAAGGAAATCTTAAATGTCAGCACAATTGTTACTGGTGGATGATGAACCAGGGATACGGGAAGCCGTGAAGGATTATTTGCAAGAGAGCGGTTTCAGCGTTCAAGTCGCCAGTAACGCCCTTGAAGGTTGGGAATGGATGCAGATGAATACACCTGACTTAGTGATTTCCGATGTGATGATGCCTCAGGTGGATGGCTATCAGTTCTTGAAGCAACTGCGAGAAGATGCCCGCTTCCAAGCACTCCCAGTAGTGTTTTTAACTGCTAAAGGCATGACAGGCGATCGCATTCAAGGATATCACGCTGGTGTTGATGCCTATCTTCCCAAACCCTTTGATCCAGATGAGTTAGTCGCCATAGTCGAAAATTTGCTAGCCCGCCGCGCTTCTAAGACTACAAGTACAGGAGATGACTCTGAAACCCCTGATCTTGCTGAACTAGCCAATCAGATTGCCCAAATTAAGGCATTGTTAACTCAAAGAAATGCCATTTCTCAATCGCCAGCGCCTTTCAAAATTGATTTGACTCCCAGAGAACAAAGTGTTTTGAACTTGGTCGCCGAAGGGTTGATGAACAAAGAAATCGCCCGTCGCTTAGAAACCAGCGTCCGCAATGTGGAAAAATACGTCAGCCGTTTGTTTAGTAAAACCGGCACCAATAGCCGTACAGAGTTAGTTCGTTTTGCTCTAGAACACGGTCTTGCTAAATAGGTATTGGGGATTGGGTATGGAGAAGAGACAAGGTAGACAAGGAAGAGGGGGAAGACAGGGGAGAGAATTGTTCAATAATTCCCCCCTTGTCCCCCTTGTTCCCCTCATCTCCCCCCTGCTCCCCTACTCCCCTGCCCCTGGGTAATTGGTAATAGGTAACTGGCTGCTAAACCATAACCTATTACCAGTAAGATATAAAACATAAGTATTTCAGCAAACTAGGCACTTAGCTCAAGCAAAAAGCTAAAAGAAAGGTTATTTATTTTTACTTTGGTCTTTTAGGCTTCCATTTGATTCGCGCCTGTTGTCCAATTCCCCATCTGTAAAGACACAGGATTTTATTCTTCCTGCAATGTTTTTATAAAAACTCGGTAAAATGCACCCGGCTGAATTTGCTCTCAGATTCTACCAGTACCCTTTGCTACAAAGTTTTTAATAGCGGAAACTGTTCCTGGGACTTTGTGCTGCTAAATAAGACCTTCAAAAAGTAGAAACCACAATATTTAATGAATCCTACTAGCTGTTTAGTTTTTATGGCAACGGGGATATGGGATCAACATTTGATTTGATACCCAATTCACGTTTTTTCATTACTTAAATTACACCTTTAAGTTGGGGGATTTTCAGCAGCATTACGCAAGCGCATAAGCTGGCGTCGCATTTGAGGAGAGGCTTTAAACTCAGACACTTCCTGTGCTTTAACGGACGCTTGCAGCGTCTCTAGAAAGTCATCAGAACCTTCGGTTAAAGCATCAAGTAGCACCTGTAATAGTTGCTCGCGATCGCTCAATAAACTCTTTTCCTCAATCAACCTGAATTTGAGATGGATTTCGCACTCATAAACACCTACTTCGAGATTATTTATCTGGCGTGGTAATGCTTTGGAGTTCATAGCTATTGAGATTCCTTTACTTGGTTGTCATGAGGGTAAGGAGGTAGATGTCCAGCAAAATTCTTTATATCTCTTTTGAATCCAAAGTGCTTGAATTAAGAATTTTTCTTCATCAATCATCTTTGTATTCCATTTCACTCTCCTGTGTTGTATTTTCAAGCTAGATTTTCAGTGTCTAGATTTTGACGTTTCTGTGCCAGATGTAGCTTATGGTAAGCCATAACTATTATTCAGTTTTTAAGATTCTACACAATAAAGTTTCTGTAAGAAGTTGTTGAACCTTTTTAAAGGTTTTTACATCAACTTTATGTTAACGTCAACAACAGTTTGACTTGTTACTCTAATTTTGGTGTTTATACGTAAGTAAAACCGCTGAAGTTTTGGGAGTTTATTAAAGCCAGCAGTCGATGTAGCCCTATTCAGTGAAATTACTTGATGTACGTTTTTTGCGATAGAAAATTCAGGATAAATTGATGAGCATAATTATTGATTTCAAAACTTTTGTTCTCCACAAAAAAATGTACACAGATCAAATTATTACTGCCAAGTGCTTTCCCCTACTGTCTTTTGGGCTTGATTAGTAAAACAAAATTTAGCAGTAGGTAAGATTAGTACACCAAATAAAAATACTCAGCCCGGAAATTTTTACATAAAAATAATTGGACTACTGTCAGTACTAGCAGTTAACTTTGTCTTCAAGTCATAACAGAAGTAGCACGCTAATCAGTACAGGTGATATTTTTACTTATGCCTATTCAATATACTCTTTTGAAATTGTGTTCAAAGCTTGTAAATTGAGAGCATTCAAGCGCTGAATATAGCGTCTACAATAATTTCAGTGTAATTCACCCAAATCTTACACCCTTTTATGGATAACCCGATGCTGCTCAAGTCCACAACCCGGCATGTCCGCATTTTTGCAGGCGAGATTGACCGGGATGGCGAACTGGTTCCCAGTCAACAAGTCTTAACGTTAGATATTGACCCAGATAACGAATTTAACTGGAATGAAGATGCGCTGCAAAAAGTTTATCGAAAATTTGATGAACTAGTAGAAGCATCTAGTGGCGCAGACCTCACCGACTATAACTTGCGCCGTGTAGGGTCAGACTTAGAGCATTATCTGCGATCGCTCCTGCAACTCGGCGAGATCAGCTACAATCTTTCTGCCCGTGTCACCAACTACAGCATGGGAGTCCCCCAAGTTGCCATTGACGACAAACAATAAGCGAATGAGTTGATGGCAGGCTGGCTGAACCTTTTTAACAATTCAGTTCATCTGCAAAAGTCCACCAAAAACCTAACCCCCTAACCCTCTTACTGACCTGGAAAGGGGGAAAATCCCAAGTCTCTCTCCTACTAGGGGAGAGATTTAGAGAATTTAGAGAGAGATTTTCTTGATACGTCAGGTACTTTTGCCCAAATTATATTTGCTATTCTTAATTCTTAATTAAAGTTAATTGTTGCTATCCTACTTATAAACTAAATAAATACCAACATTATCTGCTTCTTGATGATGGGGTAATTCAGTAAAAGCAAATAGCACAGTTATGCTTGGGTTATGCTTTGGGAACAGGGTTGGAGTTAGTTGCCTTGGCGATGAAGAGTCACAGGGCAATAAAAGCTATGATGAGGCTGTAGGGTTGAGTTGGGAGCGTATTCTTTGGATAAGTAAGTATTAGCACCTGCTGATATCCGCCAGCTAAAATCATCATCTAAAGTCTGGGTATGTCAAGTTTAAGAAAGATGAGCGGTCTAGATTGTCCCTACTAATGTTATTAAAGAAATTGCCAATCGCTGATCGGTGCGAAAACTATGGAAAATGACGCGGCAACGCTCTACTGTCCAAACGAAAATTGTCAGGCTGCCAACCCCCTGACTCATAAGTTTTGCCAGCGATGTTCCACGCCCCTACCTAAAAATTACCTCTGGGCTGTGGTAGATGGCCCAAGTGTGGGTAGCCCTGGAGAAATATTAGCCGATCGCTATTTAGTCGTTGATAAATTTCTTCTTTTAGATACAAAGCCTGGTTTATTATCGCTAACGCCTGAGTTAGATAATTTACAGCCCCTAAGAGCTTACCTGAGACTCATCCCCTACCGTTTACACGTACCACAGGTATACGGTGTGCTTTTTGTAACTGACGGGCCGTCCCATCGAGAAATATTACTCCTAGAAAAACCGCCACTATTAGTAGATGACACTCTCCAACAAGTGCATTTGGGCAGCGAGTTAACCACCGCTTGGCATGATGCTACATCGATGCGCCAACTGAATTGGTTATGGCAAATAGCTCATCTGTGGCAACCTCTTGCGAGTGAAGGTGTCACCTCTAGCTTACTTGACTCATCTGTATTACGGGTAGAAGGATCATTAGTACGTTTGTTGGATTTGCGTTTCGATACCGAAGTATCACCAGAATTGCCCCAATTAGGTGAATTTTGGCAGCAGTTAGTCAAGAATGCTAAACCAGCCATAACTGAATTTGTCGAACGCATCAGCCTTTCCTTAATTCAGGGAGAGATAAACTCAACCGATCAATTAATCGGAGTTTTGGATCGGGGATTGGCACAATTAGGGCGATCGCAAACACCCACGATCAAAATTATCACCAAAACCGACACTGGCCCAAGTCGCCAACGGAACGAAGATGCCTGTAGCCCTCTTAGTGGGACTCTGGTAAGCAAACCACCCCAGCCAACAGCTTTAGCAATTGTCTGTGATGGCATCGGTGGCCACGAGGGTGGCAATGTCGCCTCAAATTTAGCCATTGAAACGATCCAGCAGCAGGTACAGCAACTCACAAAAGTTCCCTACGATCACATAGATCCATCACTGCTGCTGAATGACCTAGACAAGGCAGTGGCAATGGCCAATGACAAAATTAGTCAGCGCAACGACGTTGAAAATCGCCAAGGGCGTCAACGCATGGGCACGACTTTAGTCATGGCATTGCCTGTTGCTCACGAAATGTACATCACCCACGTTGGTGATAGTCGTGCTTACTGGATTACACGTCACGGCTGTTATCAAGTTACCCTCGACGATGATGTTGCCTCCCGCGAAGTGCGGCTAGGTTATGCTATCTACCGTGAAGCCATACAACAAAATTCTGCTGGCTCTCTTGTCCAGGCTTTGGGCATGGGGCCGAGTACTGCATTGCATCCCACATCGGCACGGTTTATGCTCGATGAAGATGCTGTTTTTCTGCTCACATCCGATGGTTTGAGTGATTTTGATCGGGTGGAGGAGTACTGGGAAACAGAAATCTTGCCGATTCTAGTTGGGGAAGCAAATATAGTAAATGTTGCGGATAGATTAGTCGAAATCGCTAATACGAAAAATGGACACGATAATGTCACCATCGCTTTAGTCCACTATCAAGTTCAATACTGGGAACCAGAAATCACCATCCAAGCAGTGATTCCAGAGAGTTATTCTGCTAAAACTGTTGATTTTGCTTCCAGAAAGCCTGACGCAACACTTTTAGGTGGCCAAAACCACAAAACTCAGGTCATTCCCGATACTGAGCCTGCCAAAACGCGCAGTTTACCGCTACAGTGGATAGTTCCGTTAATATTTGTGTTAGCAGCAGGTGCTCTAGGATTATTCGTCAAGCAATTGCGATCGCCATCAGGAGCCTCTCCAGTTTTTTCCAATCCATTACAAACTCAAAACCCTGCCATCGAAGCGACACCCGAAACGCGATCGCTTGCGAAACTTTCTCCTGGTTGGGTAATTAAAACCAACAATGACATCTCCTTGGGAAACAACCAATCACTTCCTCGTGGGACTTTTTTAGAAGTTATTGAGAGAAAATCAAATCCCCAAAGTACTCCTGGGAATTTTTCAGTGTTTATGAAAGTCTGTGCCAATAAAAGCACACAAGCTCCAGCTAATACTAATAACCCAGCACCAACTTCCTCAGTTCCAGCAAATTCAAAACCTTTGCCAGCAACAGTATTACTAGACTCCTCCCAACTGAACCGTTTTGGCGTCTCTGTTTTACAATCAGACGCACCAAGTCCATGTAAAACCGTCACACAACCACCAGATCCAGCCACTCAATCACCTAACACCAGTCCAACTTCATCAAATACTCGATAAACTGGTAAAAACCTGAAATAATAACAGGTAACAATCAGAGTAAAAACTTACAAGGTCAAAAAAGTAGAAAATTTTCACCTTGGAGAATTGTTATCAAAACAGAATTCAGGAGTCAGGAGTCAGAATTCAGAATGAATTATGTACGACTGGTAGATAAATAACCGAGTTTAAGACCCCACCATATTTCTAATTTGGTGCAAAACAATTAATATCGGGTTTAAATCCCCTACTCATTTATTCTGAATTCTGTTAGCGGATAGCTAAGGTTTAGCCCATTCTGGCTTCTGAATTCTTCTTCTATTGAAATTATTTTTGTAGCTTTTAGTTTAATGAATCCATGCCATCCCTGAATTTGGCGATCGCCCGTCTCCGAAATACTGGCACTGACAACTTCGCCATTTGGGTGGTCAAGGCTCCATATCCCAGTGGCTACGTCTTACGTGACTGTGTATGGCCTGTTGAACTCACCCAAGTTTGGCAAGAATGGCAGCAGATGTTTGCTGGTCACGATCGCCTAGATATCTCCCCAAACCCAACATCTCAAAAAGCCAACCCATTCCCCATAGATTGGATTTCCCCCCCTTCAGGTCAAACTACTGGCCCCTACAGCAGTCGTCTGATGCAATACTTGGGAATGAATTTATGGCGCTGGGTATTCGACGGGCAAATTCTTGGGAGTCTAGAACGCAGCCGTGGTATTGCTATGGGTCAGCATACACGTTTGCGCTTTCGACTAGAAATTCGCGACCCGGATCTCATTGCTTTCCCTTGGGAAATTATGCAACGTGAGCCGGGGCAATCGGCTATGTCTCTTTCCCAAGATTTGCTATTTAGTCGCACCAGCAGTGAAGTTGACGCCTTACCGTATTTGCGAACTGACCAAGCTTTAAGTATCCTGCTGGTTTTAGGTCATGATAACAAGAAGCTGCAACTGGAACAAGAAGCTGCTATATTACAGCAAATTCTTGTAGATACGCCTGGTAATTCCCAAAGATATGCACCTTGTGTAGTGAATCAACTCATCCAACCAACTCCACAACAGTTGATTGATCAATTAGAAACCAAAGCATACAATGTTTTCTTTTACGCTGGACATGGTTTGCCAGACCCAGATGGTGGGTTACTGTTTTTGCGACAAGACATGCCCCTCAATGGAATAGAATTGGCGCAAGTATTGACCCGTACAGGTGTGAAACTAGCTGTTTTCAACGCCTGTTGGGGCGCACAACCAGCTGCAATCAATCATCAAGCTATTCCTGCCAGCAGTTTAGCAGAAGTACTGATTCGTCATGGAGTGCCTGCGGTTTTGGGGATGCGCGATGAAATCGCTGACCACGAAAGCCACAGTTTTATTCAAGCCTTTACCGAAGCTTTGCGATCGCACAAGCCAATTGATGAAGCCGTAGCACAGGCTAGACAAGAGTTGTTAACACTGTATAAATTTAATCAACCTGCTTGGACTTTGCCTGTTCTCTACCTGCATCCAGATTTTAATGGCGAACTAATTAAGAATCTGGATGAAGGTATTACTGAACTACCAGATACAGCCATTCCTGATATAGGTTCCCCGCTTCCGACTGCAAGTTTACGATCGCTCACCCCAAAAGGTAAAACCTGGTTACTACGTAATGGAGTCACCCGCATCGGCCGCACGAAAGATAATGATATTGTCATCCCCGAACCATCTGTATCCAAACGCCACGCCGAAATCTTTTGCCGCAATACTCTTACTGATGCTACATTGGTGCGAACTTATTACTTGCAAGATTTTTCCACTTACGGAACAACCTGGTTTTTAGGGCCTAATGGCTGGCAACAAATCCTCCGAGAGGAAGTCCCATTGAAATCGGGAATGCAGGTAAAGTTTGGAAGTGCTAGAGGTGAAACCTGGGAGTTTGTAATTCAAGACTCCTAGCAGAGCTATTGCATAAATGGATTTTAATATTAATCATCAGCTTTTAAAATCTGCTTTTTTTTAGAGAAAAAATCAACAGTTTTTGCGGAAATCTCCTCTGAGAAATTGTAGCTGTCAATACCACCAAATAATCGTGAGATCAGAAAAAATGGCTAATAAAATTAACGGCTCAGACACTTTCTCTTCTTTGCCATCTCAAGTAGATTTAGAGTTATTAGAAACCTTACTCGAACCAGAGGATGCTAACTATCCCTGGAATCCAGGTGATGAAGAATCAGAAGCTTATTTTCAGGAACTAGAACAACAGTTCGGAATGGAAGATTTGCAGGGCGTTGAACTGACGAAGCGATCGCAAGATTTTTACAACCATCTAGATACACTTTGGTCTGGTATTACTGCTACGCCAGACGACAATGACAACCTACAACAGGCAGTAGTACTGAATCTTCAAGAAACATTACGCACTACATTTTCCGCCTGTGTCCCCCAAGCATTGCTCAATACCATCGCCACCAAAGCTGCTGAAATATTTGCTGCTCGCCAATTAATGAGTGAGCAACTAGTTGAGTGCGTTCAGACAGTACTACCAACTTGGGGAACAGAGGATCTTTTAGTTTTGGCTCGTCCTTTTGCTTACGCTATGCGAAGTAGTGAATCACACAATACTGCATCTGCACTCAGTAATCTTAACAATAGCGAATGGGCAGCTTTATCAGAAGTAGAGAAAGCCAAGGTTAGTTTAGCGATCGCTTCTTACGCTTTTACTCAACTCAATAATTCTCAGTCTGAACTATGAATGGGGAATGGGGAATGGGGAATGGGGAATGGGGAATGGGGAATGGGGAATGGGAAAAGAAAAAACTTTTTATCATACGTTGTGTTCGGACAACCCAGGCTTTGCGTTCACTCTGTTTAGACGCGTCTCTTGCAAAGATGTTGGTTTGCACGATGGAGAGGGGCAAAGAAAGAGTCGCAAGTCAAGAATTTTACAGCAGTTCTAATGACTTTTATTTTCGTAGGTATAATTACTCCATTATAGTAGCTAACATTACGCTAATTTTCAAACTAGGCCATCTATCCCAAGAGGTAAATATTTAAGCATTAGGCATTGGTTATTTCCCCATCTCCCCCATCTCTCCCTCTCCTATTTTGGGCCTAGAAATCGGGTAGCAAAATTTTGCGATCGCGTCGGTGACAGCGCCCGTGCTTTGAGAATTGCTGCCATCAAAAAGGCATAAGATAACACCCCAACAACTACCAACAGCAAAGCATTGATTGATCCTGTAGCATTCCAGAGAGCGTGGAGCGCAGAGGCACTAAGATAACCAATAGAAAGTATTTGCCAACTTCTACTGGGTTTAAGAACAGCCAACCCGATAAAATAACCCAGGTAGCCACTATAAGCCATGTGTCCGGCTACAGAGCCTAAAATTCGCGGAATTAGCAGTTGTAAACCCGCGAGTTGACCAGCTGCGCCTATACCCACCTGTGCAGTAACATTTTGAGTGATATCTGGCACATACTGTCCGAGGGTTTCCAAGAGAGTAAAGCCTACAGCAGAAGCCGTTCCCAAGAGAATACCATCTAGAGGTTCCAAGACTCCAATCCGTTCCCGCCAAGGTGAAGGTAATCCACTACCGATAAAATATGCGCCGATTACAGGTAATGCCTTGAGTAATTCCTCCATCAACCCAGCGCCAAAAAACATCCGTACCAACAACTCTGTGAAAGTAATAGATTCTTGGGGTGAGGGCAAGTTTCCAGGAAGAATGCCGCGAAACACGAAGATAAATAGATCCAACACCGGACTTATTAAAATCAGTGTCGTACTTAATGCCGCAGCCATTAGCACCCACCAAGGCTTCTGTTTGCCGCAAAGTTGGTAAACAAAATAGTAGGCAGCGAAGGCGATGTAAGTTGCGACGATCACTTGATTATCTTGGGGCCGACCGACTGTAGCAAACATCAGCACCACAAAAATTACGGTCAGTATTCCCGGTACAAGATAAGCCTTACTTGTTAAATCTTTACCAGTGGAAATAATCGGAAAAAGTTGGGTGAAGCTAACAGAATCTGGCTGCTTTAATTGTGTGTGACCGTGGTAGTTTGTCGCCGAAGGCAGTGGTGTAACTTGGTTCACTGTCGTCGCCGGGGTGAGTAAGGTATACTCGTACTCAAAAACGTATTGCGGCCCATCAGCACCTAGAGAAATGCGATCGCCTGGGTGCAATTCTTGACATTCATACAAGCGCTGTCCATTCAAATAAGTGCCATTAGCACTATTCAAGTCACAAAGCACCCAGCTAAATTTGCTATCTGGGGATACAGAGAGGGGACGAACCACTGCATGACGACGAGATACCATTCGGTATTTCATGGCATCCAAGACAACTTGGCAGCTGGGGTCGCGTCCAATTACCATTTCTTTACTGGGGGGCAGGGAGTAGCGAGATTCTGATCCAGAAGCTGCCCCATTACCAGACACTAGCCGCAGAAATGCATTATGTCTTGCGTTTTTGCCTGTCATCGATAAGAAGTGCGTTTCTAAACTAATTCTTCACATAATTTGGCAGCAGGACTAACCTTAGCCACATTAACAGCAGCATTGCTAAATCCACTATAGCTTCACTTACTGCTAAGAAATTTAAAATTCTAGAAGCAAAATTTCAAATTGTTTCACCCAATGTAAATAAGTATTCCATTTACTGAGAGTTTGTCCTAAACGTGGCTTGTCAGGTGGATAAATCAGATTGTATTGGTGCTTTGCTTTTGACATCCTAGCTGCAAATTCAACCCACGGCAATTTATTAAAAAATAGTAGTTTTTACTGCATTTAGTTCTATTCCAAAAATATATAATTTTCAGTCGTCTGTTGTGAATAAGTAAGGTCTTCTCCCTACGCAAATAGCGTCTCGTAGAGAAGGGGAGACGCTTTAGGGCATAGCGCAGCGTAATGCTACTGATAATTTAAACAACTGTACTCAGTTCTGGGTGTTCAATCTTAGTTCCAAGTACTTTGAGGAATTCTGCCAGCCAACGGGGGTGAGCAGGCCAAGCTGGTGCTGTCACTAAGTTACCGTCCACTATTGCCTCATCAACAGGGATATCGACATAAATTCCTCCAGCACTCTTAACATCTGGACTACAAGCAGGATAACCAGTACATTTCTTACCTTGCAATACATCAGCAGCTGCCAATAACTGCAAGCCGTGGCAGATGGCAGCAATCGGTTTGTTTGTTTGGGCAAAGTAACGGGTGATTTCTAGCACCTGCTGATTTAGGCGGATATATTCTGGTGCCCGTCCTCCGGGAATGATTAAGGCATCATAGGTTGCGGCTTCGACTTCTGCAAAGGTAGCATTCAAAGTAAAATTGTGACCAGGTTTTTCGCTGTAAGTCTGATCTCCTTCAAAGTCGTGAACTGCTGTCCGCACCTTGTCGCCAGCTTTTTTGTCTGGGCAAACTGCATGGACAGTGTGTCCCACCATTTGCAATGCCTGAAAAGGAACCATCACTTCATAGTCTTCTACATAATCGCCAATCAGCATCAAAAGTTTTTTTGCAGCCATATTTTTGTTACCCTCATCTATTAGTCAATAGTCAATAGTCTAAAGTCAATAGTTAATAGTTGTTTCTCACCGTTATACAGAATGAGAGTGCTATTGCTCAGGCTCATTCATGTTTTGGATGGAGAGCTTTTGTTAGCAATGCTTCAAAGAACATCTTATTCTATCGGGCAAGGTAAGAGACGCGATAAATCGCCGTCAAGACAAAGGACTGATTATTGTAAAGACGGCGATTTATCGCGTCTTTGCGAACTAGGGGGTGTCATCAAAAAACCTTATCTGAACCTGATTGTATCCTCTCCTTACGTCTTTGCATCAGCCTTAACTATAAGGGTTCATAAGAACTTGACATAACTGCTAAACTCCAAAAGCTAAGATCCTCTAAGTAGGGAATCTAAAAGAAAACCCAACTTTAGATATCCAAATTAGGAGCAAGAGCGTGAATTTGGACGATTTAGCCTTGCAAATACACAATATGCGGCAACGCGTTGCCCTTTTGCAACGCCAGAGTGAACAGCAAAAAGCACAGGAAGATATTGAACTCGTCACCGCAGTATTCAGAGAAGTTCACCTAGCTTTGGAAGAACTGCAATTAGTTAATGAAGACCTAAAGCAGCAGAATGAAGAATTATCCAACGCTCAACAGGCTTTGGTAGCACAGCGTCAACGCTACCAAGAACTATTTGAGGAAGTACCAGACGCTTATTTTGTCACTGATATAAAAGGGGTAATTCAGGAAGCTAACTCAGCCGCTACCACTCTACTCAACATTTCCAAAAGTTTCCTGTTGGGTAAACTTCTAGAGATTTTTGTGCTTGAGAAAGAAATAATAGCTTTTCATTTGAAACTGAATCATCTGCGCGATCGCACTGAAACCTCAGAGTGGAAAATACAAGAGTGGGAAGTAAACCTGCGACCGCGTGACAAAACACCCATTATTGCTGCGGTTAAGGTGGTTGCTATCCGTAATCAACAAGGTAAGTTAGTTGGTCTGCGCTGGCTAGTGCGGGACATTAGCGAAAGCAAGCGAACCCAAGCCAAGCTGCAATGGGCAGAAGAGGCGATGCGACAAGCACTTGCCAAAGAAAGGCAGTTTAGTGAACTGAAATCCCGCTTGCTCACCACTACATCCCATGAGTTTCGCAACCCTTTGGCTACCATCCACTCTTCTGCGGAATTACTAGAACATTATCGCCATCTCTGGAGCGATGAGCGACAAAATACCCACCTGCGTCGCATTCAAACATCCGTTATGCATATAACCCAGTTGTTGGATGATGTATTGGTGCTGAATCAGGATGAAACAGGCAAGTTAGAGTTTAATCCAACACCTCTGAATTTGGTGGAATTTTGTGGTGATCTCTTAGAAGAATTACAACAGAGCGATCGCTCACAACATGCGATCGCTTTTAGCAGTGAGTACCAATGCACATCAGCTAACTTAGACGCTAAACTACTGCGGCAAATCTTGAGTAATTTATTCTCGAATTGTCTAAAATACTCTCCCATTGGTAGCATAGTTAAATTTTCTGTCACCACTGCTAACGATCAAGCTATATTCCAAACTCAAGATTCTGGTATTGGCATTCCCGCTTCTGACATTGAACATATCTTTGAACCCTTCCATCGCGCTAGTAATGTAGGTAATATCCCAGGAATGGGATTAGGGATGTCCATCGTCAAGCAAGCTGTAGATTTGCATGGCGGCGAGATTATTGTCGAAAGTGCGATCGGCGTGGGAACTAACTTTACAGTCATTTTGCCATTTTCAATAAATTTGCATCTATAGCGGCATTGAGTTGAAGGCTAGACACACTAGGCGTTGAAGCCACTTTCCATTTAGGAAGACTGTACAATAATCAATCACTTTTATTTATTGAATTAAAAAATAAAAGTAATTGCTGCTATGCTGAAAGGTCTTTAAAGTAGAGTTAGCCGGTCAACAATAAGTTGATTGTAAAGTTTTCTTTAGCAATAGCTTAAAGAAACAGACTCAAAGACTTTGTATCTTTAAGTGTGAGTTAAAAATATTACACCTGTGGTGATATCTAATAAATCAGAATACGCGCTTCTCGCTCTGTTAGAGTTGGCAACCTGCTACCCTAAAGGTGAAGCTTTGCAAATTCGAGAAATAGCGGCATTGCAAGACATCCCGAACCGCTATTTGGAACAACTCCTCGCAACATTAAGACGTGGAGGTTTAATTAAGAGTATACGCGGAGCCAAAGGTGGCTATGTTCTGGCGCGAGACCCCCAGAAGATTACAGTATTCGATGCTTTTAGCTGCATGGAAGGGTCAGATATTGTTGTCTCTGATTGTGAGCCGACTCCCAACACGGTAGAAGGTGAACTAATTCAGGAAGTCTGGCAGGAAGCACGTCAGGCCGCTAACTCCGTTTTAGAAAAATATACACTCCAAGACCTTTGCGAACGAAGATCAATGCGACAGCAGAAGGAACTAATGTATTACATTTAAAAAGGATGGAGTGGGAAAATTTTTATCCTTAGTTATAACGACATAAACTGTGAGGCTGTTATATGCCTGAAGTCAATTCTCAACAGCCTATAAATAGTGCCCCTATTCTTGTGGAAAGTTATGCAGCAGGAAAACGGGACTTTAGTAAAGCAGAACTAGGTAATGCTGATTTGCAAGGCATTAACTTGAAAGGTTCTGACCTCAGTTATGCTGACTTGAGTGAAGCTAACCTGAGTGGCGCTAATCTTAGAGGAACTGACTTGAGCTTTGCTGATCTTAGTCAAGCTAATCTGAAGGATGCCGATCTTAGGGGAGCATTGTTGATGTCAGCTAATCTCCGCCAAGCTGATCTCAAAGGAGCGAACCTGGAAAAAGCAGACTACGATCGCAGCACCAATTTTCCCCAAGATTTCGACCCAGTTAAAGTGGGTATGCAGATTAAATCTGAAAATTGATTAAATAAAGTTCACTGCTCCTACTTGCCTCAAGATAGAAGATATTTCTCTCAAAAGAGTTGTATTTTGGTAAAAAAGCCTATCTATCTATGAGGTTGACAATGGAGGCAAAAAGTGAAAACCTCAACCGACGCGCACCACTAATTACTGCTGGAATTTTTCTTGGTGTGGGTCTTGGAGGGTTTATTGATGGAATTTTACTGCATCAGATCCTCCAGTGGCATCACATGCTTAGTCACATTCGACCTCTGACTAACATGGCGAATATAGATTTGAACATGGTATGGGATGGGTTATTTCATACCTTTAATTGGGTATTCACCGTGGTAGGACTTGTGTTGCTATGGCGTGCAGGAGGGCGTGATGATGTTCCTTGGTCATCACAGACCTTTATTGGGTCAATACTTATTGGTACTGGGTTGTTCGATTTGGTTGAAGGTTTAATTGACCACCAAATCCTCGGTATCCATCATGTGAAATCAGGGCCAAATGAGTTAGCTTGGGATCTAGGATTTCTGGCATTCGGTGCGCTACTTGTTGTTATCGGCTGGATAATGATAAAAAAGTCAAGAGTCATTAGTCATTAGTCATTAGTCATTAGTCATTAGTCATTAGTCATTAGTCATTAGTCATTAGTCATTAGTCATTAGTCATTAGGCATTGGGCATGGGGCATAAGCAATATTAATAGTTCTTCTTCCCCTGCCTCCCCTGCCTCCCCTGCTTCCCCACACTCCCCACTCTCCACTCCCCACTCCCCCTCTATGCCTACAGATACTTTTGAAAAAACTAGCTGGAGTTGGCAGCTTTCCCAATTTCAACAACAAGCGGGAGAATGGTGGGAATACCAGTTTTACCGCTTTGGACAGGCTTTGCCAGAATTGCCTACTGGATGGTCGATTAGCCCTTGGCTTGGTGAGTTGCTGAAATTCCTATTTTGGCTGGTACTAGGATTGTTTATAGCTTGGGTGGGCTGGCGATTGTGGCGAGAATTCAGTCCTTATGTATATTCTTGGCTGAATAGAACTGGCAATTTCACTGATTTTCGGGTAAAAACTCGCTCTAATGAGTCATCTATAGCCCTGTTGTTGGAGCGATCGCAACAATTTTACCGTCAGGGGAACTACCGTGAGGCTTGCCGTTGTGTCTATTTAGCGATGTTGCAGCAGTTAGATCAAAATGCGATCGCACCCCACAAACTCAGCCGCACCGATGGAGAATATCTGCAACTGCTGCGATCGGCAGTGACTCCCATACAGCCTTATGAAACTTTAATTACCACTCACGAGCAGTTATGTTTTGGTAATGCCGAGATTTTGCCAGATAATTATGAGCAATGTCGGCAAGCTTATCGGGAAATTTCCCCAGAATGAAAAAGGGGTGCACAGCTAGCTGTGTGCCCCTACTATCTATAATTTTTTTTCAGATTGCCTACTTTGTGAGAGTTGCGATCGCTTTTTCCACAGCTTCCAAGGCAGTCTTTACTTCCGCTTCTGTGACAATTAGCGGTGGTACAAACCGGACAACTTTTGGCCCGGCTGGTACAAGTAATACGCCCTCGTTGATGGCAGCATTGACGACATCGGCTGCGGTTAGCGCAATGTCGGCTCGCAACTCCAAACCGTTGATTAAACCCCAACCCCGAACTTCACTAATGTGTTGAGGATATTTGGCTGCGATCGCTCTCAATCCAGATCGCAATTGTTCGCCCCTATCTTGCACATTCTGCAAAATATTTTCCCGTTCCAATGTCTGGCAAACACTGAGTGCCACACCACACACAAAAGGATTGCCACCAAAGGTGCTGGCGTGTTCCCCTGGTTGAAAAACATCGCAGAATTTCTTGCTCATCATTGCGCCAATGGGGATACCGCCACCTAAGCCTTTAGCACTGGTGAAAATATCCGGTTCAACGCCGAGATGTTCGTAAGCCCATAATTTGCCGCTGCGCCCCATACCAACTTGCACTTCATCGAAAATCAATAAAATGCCAGTTTCATCGCAAATCTGCCGGAGCTTTTTGAAATAAGCAACATCTCCTGGACGCACACCGCCTTCTCCCTGCAATGGCTCGATCAGAATCGCTGCTACCCGATAATCACCTTCATCCAACTCGCTAATTGCCACTTCCACAGCGTTAATATCGTTGTAATTTACGTAGTGGAAACCAGGAACCAAGGGATCAAAATACTTTTGATACTTCGGTTGTCCCGTAGCGGTAATGGTTGCTAAAGTCCGCCCGTGGAAACTGGCATTGGCGGTTAAAATAATTGGTTTTTCAATGTCTAATACTGTGTGGGCATATTTCCGCGCCAGTTTAATTGCGGCTTCGTTAGCTTCAGCTCCAGAGTTGCAGAAAAATACGCGATCGGCACAGGAATGATCAACAAGCCATTTTGCCAATTCACCTTGCTCAGGAATGTAGTACAAATTAGAGACATGGTGCAGCTTTTGGATTTGGCGTGTCACCGCTTCTACCATAACTGGGTGGGCATGTCCTAAAGTACAAGTGGCAATTCCCGCTACAAAGTCTAAATATTCTCGTCCCTGTGTATCCCAAACCCGGCATCCAGCACCCCGTTCTAGGGCTAAGGGAAACCGGCCGTAGGTGGACATGACAGCTTCATTAAAGCTATCTGTATCAAAGGGACTAGATGCTACTGACCCTGAATCTGGGGGGATGGTGGCTTGGTCAACGAGAGTTTGTAGGCTCACTACCGCTCCTCCTGAAAGTTTTTCATTATATAGTTATTTACTAGTTTCCTAGAAATCCCTAAAAATTACTTTTTATTTAGCACAACTCGTACTTCACTCTAACAATTTAGAGGGCAGGGTGCAGGGAGTAAAATTAAATCACCCTGATAAACGCAAAGGTTTACCTTCCGCCTCTGTCAGGGCTAAATCTCCATTTCGTCACACTAGTACAGCACGGCGTAAATAAACCACCCATTCCCAATCAACAAAACCCTTACGCTGTCTTCATTTTTAATTTTTAATTTTTAATTTTTAATTCCGCCTTGCGGTACTAGTGATTTGACCAATTCTCTAAATAACAGCCGCGCTCCTTTGGCTGCAACACGATTCCTGACAAGTTTCACAGGATGGCCCGCAGCTTTTTCAGTGTCTAGCTGTTCACCCAGGAGTTTACCAATATCGTTTTTGAGCCGCGATCGCTTTTGGTTCAATTCTGGTAAACACCCACTGCCAGAGAGACTTACGATACAAATCTGAACCGCCTATGACCTTGGTTTTCTTGCTATCGCCGGAAGCTTCCATTGAGGGAGCAGCGCCCAAAGCTTTTTGGAATCTTCTCAATGAAAGGTGGCGTTTGGTAGGCTTTTTAGAATTTCGCCCCTGGCGTATCCTCACTTCTGGTTTACCATCTGCATCCAAAAATCCCTCAATGGGGTAAATCTGGGAGAGAAGGTGAAAATTCTCCATCATCTACAAACGACTTGGCATAGGCTAGCATTTCTTGGACGATCTACTAGAACAGACTAAACAGGAAATTTACACTATCCTGTCAGAGAAATAGGTGGGGGTCGTCCATGAAGAAATTGATCCAGCGTATTAAAGCGTTACTCCGACGTATGTTCAAGGAGTTTTCATCTAATTCTCAGCAACCATCGCCTGTAATAAATTCTCGCCCATTAGAAACTTCCATTCCAACTGTTTCTCCCCGATGGGAGTCTGGTTTGGTGCTTGTGTGTTCACAATGTGCAAACGAGCAGTCAGGCTCAAGTGCTTCCGAAGACTTAGAAAATTGGTTGAAATCTCGTTTGAAATTTGAGGGTTTATGGGGGGAATTTCGGGTGGTTAGCACCAGTTGCTTAGGGGTTTGTCCCCGAATGGGTATTACTGTTGCTCTTGTAAGTAATAGAAGTCATGGGAATAGTCCATGCTTAATTGTAAATCCTCGGAGCGATCGCGAACTTCTCTACTCATACATCAAGCAGAATAAAGGGTGATTCTAAAGGTCTGCTAACGCTTAAATTAGGATATTCTATGCTGTTTTTATCTCGCACTATGTTTCGGTTAGGTAGCAAAATAAAAAGGGGTGAATATTTAAATTCACCCCTTACTTTTTCTCCTTACCCTTTTCCTAGAACACAAGGGAGGTAAAGAATATTTATCCAAACCATATTAGTGCCATTCATGTCTGAAGAATTATTCTTTTAAATGAGGTATATTTGGTCTGACAAAAGTAGCTGAGGAATTAGTGCTTCTGGCATTAGTGCTTGAAGAAGAAGTAGTTGGGGAACTGAGATTCAAGAAATCGATAAGCTTGAGAGTACGATTACGAATTTTCCAGCGCCCATTTGTTTTGATGACTTTATCTTCATAAGTGCCATTAGCGACATCAATGCTGGTTTCCGAACGTTTGTGAGTCGCATGGAGATAAGAGGTTGCTGTTGCTTTATTATTCTCAACTGAAATGTTTATCGTACCTATTAGGTGTTGGGTAGCTTGATATCCATTTCCTTGAAATACTGAATAGACAAAATCTGCCCAAGAATCTGTCCCATAACGTGTTTCACTTGCGCCATCAGGAAAAATAGCAGTGAGGACTGAATCTTGAGTAAAACAATCCCGATAAATATTCTTTCCTTCTAGTAGATTTCCTCTACCAATAGCGTCAGTTCCCAGCGCATAACAAGATGTTAATTTTTGAATTTCTAATTCTGCATTAGGTTGAGTTGCACTTGCTATTTCAAACCTACCTCCAATAAACAGCACAAGAGCAACTGCAATCACAACTAGAGTTATTCGATTTAACAGAAACGAGATAGCATTTTTAACTATTCGCCCATTGTCTCTTCTTTTTTCCACAGGATAGCCACCTTAATTTTTACTATTTTCGCATCTTGCACTTTACCATAAACTAAATCTTTAGCTGATAGTTGTAGCTCATTAAAATAGCTAAACTATTTGCATAACTTTCTAGCAATTACATTTTGTATACGCCAGAAAATCTGTTTTATAGTGAATGATAAAACTAGGACACGATTTGATGTATACAATTAGTTATAGCAGGTATATGATCAATTTCAGGTATTAATTACAACTAAGTTTATGTAGATTTGATTAAGTAATAAACTTACTACTTACATGGTTTTATTAATAGAGGATAAATTTATGTTATCAATTGTAAGAAAGCAAATATAATAACTATATCAATCCTAAATTATTCGTGATAATTTACCCAAAATTTTAAAAAAATCGGGTTTCTGCGGCTACAACTATCAGAATTCTTTATTCTCCTAAAATAGGAATAGAAATTATAAATTGTGTTCCTTCTCCTAAGACAGATTCACAAGCCAAGCTTCCACCATGATTTTCTACTATAATTTGCCGACTAATAGATAATCCTAATCCCGTACCTTTTCCTACAGATTTGGTAGTAAATAAATTCTCAAAAATAGAGTTTTTAACTTCTTCTGTCATTCCCTTGGCATTATCTTTAATATTAATTACCACGTTTTCGTTATCTACTTGTAGATAAGTTTCTATAGTAATAATATTAGGATGAGTTTCTTGAATTTCTAAAAAACTACGACCTATATTTGCTTCTTCTAAAGCGTCAATTGCATTGGCAATAATATTCATAAACACCTGATTTAATTGTCCCAAATAACATTTTACTGATGGAATATATGCATAATTTTTAACTATTTGAATGGCGGGACGATTATGATCAGCTTTCAGACGATGCTGTAAAATCATTAAAGTACTATCAATACCTTCATGGATATTCGCTAATACTTTAGATGTAGTATCGGCACGAGAAAAAGTACGGAGAGATGTACTAATATTCCGAATACGCTGTGTCCCCACTGTCATACCATCAATCATTTTTGGTAAATCTTTTAGTAGAAAATCTATATCTATTTCTTCGGCTTTTTCTTCAATTTCTGCACCAGGATTTGGGAATTTTTCTCGGTATAGTTGCAGATAATCGATTAAATCTTTAACAATATCTTTTGCTTGGGCAATACTACCTGTAATAAAAGCAATGGGGTTGTTTATTTCGTGTGCAACACCTGCAACTAAATTCCCCAGAGAAGACATTTTTTCACTTTGGATAATTTGTAGTTGCGCCTCTTGTAAATCTTTTATTGACTGTTCTAATTCCTTAGATTTTTCTTGTGCTCTTGTGTATAAGCTGGCATTTTCGATGGCAATAGCCATTTGAGAAACTAAGACTTTTAATACTTCTACCCTTTCTGGAACAAAAGCTCCTGATGATAACTGGTTTTCTAAATAAATAATCCCAGTAAGCTGTGATTGGTACATAATTGGCAAACAAAAAATTGATTTTGTTTGAAATTTCTGAATATAGATATCAAGGTTAAAAGGTTCTGCGAGGATAGCATCATTTAATACAAGATATTGCTGAGTTCGGAAAACGTAATTAATCACAGAGAGCGGTAAATCCTGATAAGTTTCAACAGGAATAGAGCGTAAAACTGTCACCACATTATCAGCAGCATTTCCAGAAGCTTCGATATACAGATGATTGTCTTTAATTAGGAGTAGTACTGCTTTTTGCGCGGCAGCATTTTCTAGTAAAATTTTTATCAGCTTGCCTAACAAATTTTCTAAAACAATTTCATTAGTAATCGCTTGTGAAAACTTAATGAATGCATTAAAATCTAAAAAATCGCTCAAGCTGCTATTGGTAGTAGTGCTAGTGGTAAGATGAATTGTATCTATTTTTGAAGTACTGTTTTCTATAGGAGTAGTTTGTCCTACTAGAAAAACATGCTTTGATTCTAAGTGTTTAACTTTAGCGATCGCACCCCAACGAATATAGGCATAATAGGCTTTAGTTATGTACGTTTGATGAATTAATTCTTTACCTAGAGATTGATAAAATTTTCCAGCTAACTCATAAGCTAAAGCTTCTTCTTGAAGAAAACCGTTTTCTTGAGATTTGGCAATAGAGTGTTCATAGTAGTCCATTGCTTCCAGCTTTTGACCTAAAACCTGATACCGTTCTGCCTCAACGAGATAAAATCTGTGTAAGTGATTCGTAGGAGCATGAGTAGCCCAGAGTTCCATCTTTTGCTGATTAGCTCGGACTTTTTCTAGAATAGCTTGCTTCTCTGCCTCTTTAGCAGTATGATATATTGCCAAGTGAGCTAAAGAATCGTAGAAATAAAACAGTGGAACAACAAACAACCCTGTAACACCACCTAAAGATTTTTCTGCTATCGCAGCATTTTCTACAGCTTTAAAATACTCCCCAAATATATAAGAGAGCATTAGTTTATTAACAAATAAATGGTTAATTGTGTAAAGATCATTTACTTGCTGATGAATTGGTAGCATACTTTGCTCGTCGTAAGCTTCTCCAATTAAACAGTCTACATTTTCAAAACTTCCTTTCAAGTTCAGAACTGTTTGCAAATATACTGAGTTCCAAGTAAAAGCTACTTGTTGCTTGATTTTTTTCAGCGAATCACAATAAGCTATCAGTTCTTTTTCTAGAACCCAAAGTTCCTTACCCAGCCAAAATGAATGATAGGGATAAATGTAACCACAATAGCCAGCATATTCTAAATCTCCAGTTTCCAGACCACTAGAATATCCTGCCATTGATGATGTTAATGTCTCACGAATATGCTCTTTCCAATGCATAACATGAGCGCTAACAACCGTCAGAATTTTAGCCTTGAGTTCTTCAGCATTAAATTGTGATACCAAACGTGAAGCTAATTTACCAAATTCATAGCCAGAATCAATTTCTCCTTGAACTCCACAAAGAAGTAATCCATAAAGACTATAACCATAAGCAGATACAGCCGTATTTCCATATCTTAAGGACAAATTGACCATTTTACAGACAATAATTGGCATCATTGCAGGAGCAGTTTGAAAAGCTGCCGGGAGAACTCCCATTAAGATTCTCATAGCTGCAATCTTGTTAGGATCAGTCATTAATGGTAAGTTAATTAAATCTGCAATGGCTTTACATTTCAAAGAAGCAGCGATTTCATCCATCCCCTGCTGAATATCAGTTGATGTGGGTTCGTCTGGAAAACTTGTTCCTAACAATTGCAGAATTGATACAGCTATCTGAATGGCTTTCAGTTGCTTGCTTTGAATGATAGAAGCAATAATCTGTACTTCATAGACTTTCACTTTATCTAGAAGAACTTTGGCTTTTTGCTGCACCACCTCAGCCCATTGTTGCATCTGCTCAAAATCACCGCCCAGATAAGCTACCTCTGCGGCTCCTTCATATAAACCAATAGTTAAGGTATATTCAGTTTCCCAAGCATCTATATTTAAAAGTTTTATCCCATTTGTGAAGTATTTCAGAGCCGCTTCATAAGCTGTCGAAGCTTTAGCTTTTCGCCCTGCAATTAGATTTAATCGTGCCAATTCAGTTTTTTCAGATTGCTCTATCAGGTTAACAATACCTACATTCAACTGATTGACGATATCAAAAATGTTAGCTTCTATTTCCTCTTTAGGTATATTTTGGAGAAGCAATTGCCCAATTTTCAGGTGAGTAGATTTTTTGAGTTCTTCTGGAATCAATGAATATGCTGCTTGCTGTACTCTATCATGTAAGAACTTATAACCTACCCGTGAAGTGTCGAGATTTAAATTAACTGCTTCTTCTTGATTAAAAACTAAAGGAATACGGTAAGCTTCACTTAAAGGTAGAATTAATCCCGCTTGCAAAGCAGAGTGTAAATCATTAGCTGTCAAAGAAGGTGATTTTTCATTGACTATCGATAAAACATCCAGACTAAATCTGTCACCCACACAAGCTGCTAGTTTTAAAACATCTTGGGTGAAACTTGGTAGTTTTTCAACTCTACTGGCAACTAACTCAACTACATTTTTATCAGTAATTCCAATTGCTTGTATATCCTCTAGACTCCATTGCCATCTAGCATTGGCAAAGTCAAATTTTAGTAAATTTTCTTGATAAAGTGCCTGAATTAGTTGTGTTATGAAAAATGGGTTTCCACCTGTCTTGTTACAAATTAATTCGGCTAATTGAATAATTTTATTGTTAAATAATCTAATGTCGTTATCCTGTTTAGGTTCTCCTTCTTGGAGAGTTTCGGCAACTAGCTTAGTTACGTTTTCTAAATTTAAAGGTTGTAATATAATATTATTAACTACCGTGCCACTATCTTTAATTTCTTCTATTTTTTGAATTAAAGGATGTGCCGAATTAACTTCATTATCTCTATATGCTCCGATAAATAGAAAATATTTGCTATCGGTATCAGTTATGAGCAGTTGGATTAAATTTAATGTGGCTGAATCTGCCCATTGTAAATCATCTAAAAATATGACTAAGGGGTGTTCTTTTTGGGTAAAAACTTGGATAAATTCTTTAAAAACATGATTGAAGCGATTTTGTGATTCTGTTGCCCCAATTTCGGCAACTTCTGGCTGTGTACCAATGATTAATTCTACTTCTGGAATTACGTCAGTAATAACTTTACCATTTGTTCCTAAAGCTGATAGTATTTTATTCCGCCATATTTCTATCTGTTCATTATTTTCTGTCAGCAAATACCGCATCAAATAAGCAAAAGCTTGAATTAAAGAAGCATAAGGTATATTTCGCTTTAATTGGTCAAATTTACCAGAAATAAAGTACCCTTGTCTGCGAGTAATGGGCTTATTAACTTCATTCACTAGAACTGATTTGCCAATACCAGAATAACCAGAAACTAGCATCATTTCACTAGTTCCAGATGTAACGCGCTCAAATGCAGCTAACAGTTCATTGACTTGTTGTTCACGACCATATAATTTTTGAGGGATTAATAACTGACTCAAGATATCTAAACGACCGGGAACAAAATCAGTGATTATTCCCTTGTTTTCTAACTGATTGAGACATGATTCTAAATCTGCTAATAATCCTGTAGCACTTTGATATCTATCTTCCGCATTTTTTGCCATCAGCTTCATCACAATTTCAGAAACGGCGGTAGGAATTTGTGAATTTAATGATTGGGGGTTTATCGCTTGAACTGCAATGTGACTATAAACTACTTCTAGGGGGTCTTGGCTAAAAAATGGTGTTTTATCAGTTAACATTTCATATAAAGTCACACCAAGGGAATAAAAGTCAGTGCGATAATCAAGAATGCGATTCATTCTCCCAGTTTGTTCAGGAGACATATAGGCAAGTGTACCTTCAACGCAGTTAGGGTTATTAAATTGGGGATTTTCTTTATTGAGACGGGAGGCTATACCAAAGTCAGTGAGTTTAACAATACCTGTTTGGGAGTTAATTATGATGTTATTAGGTTTAATATCTTTATGAATAATCTGATTTTTATGTAAATAATCTAAAGCTTTAGTTAGTTGAATAGCAATTTTTAAATGGTTAATTAAGTCAAGTTTTATTGTTTGTAGCAGTTGAGCTAAAGACTGACCACCAAAGTCTTCTAATAATAGTCCTACACGGTTTTCAAAGGTTTCTAGACTGATAGCTTTAACTATATTAGGATGGTCTAAATCTTGCTGAATTTGATACTCATTTTTAATACGAGTAAAGGCTTCGAGAGTCGGATATTCATTTTTAAGCAGCTTGAGGATAACTCGCTGTTGCGTCTTTGGCGTTTGTGCTTGATAAATAATTGTTTGGATTCCTTCGTGGAGAGTCGAGTTGATTTGGTATCCAGTACGATTTGGCATTGATTTTCGACTATAAAGTTACAAAACTAGCATTAACCCCGTTCGGGGTTCTAGTTTAATTATTCCCAATACGTAGAAAATTATTAACATTGTGCTTCTGTATCCAAGGGTTATAAATTAAAAAGCGATTATTTCCTTGTCACCCAAACCAGTTGCTACAACCCGACTGTAACTTTTATGCCAACCGCAGATAAGGACACTTTTGCAAAAACCCAGAGGCTTTATTGTGGGCATCTAAGTTATGAGTATGCGTTGGCGTAGGTCGAATAATGCCACCAAATAGGTCATCTAATCCGTAGGGTGTGAAAAATTGCCATTGACCTTGGGTATCTAGTCGAACTCCCACAGCTGTAGCGGTGTGCAGCCAATCTGTGATGCCATCCTCTGTACTAATGTAGGGTCTGCTACCAAGGCGCCAACGAGCAAAACTGGCTTGATTTTTGACATCAAACTGGTCATGAGGAAATTGTTCTGTGAGAGTCGTCTTTGCTGCTAGTTCTTGAGAACGGTTCCCCTCTATATCAAAGAATGCAATATCAAAATCTTTAATTCCTAACCCACAGTCATTGCCAAAAATTGAAGACCAAACGGTGTTTCGGACTGCGCCACCAGCTAACCACCAGTTAGGTAGATTTAGTTGAGCGATCGCAGGTAATACTGTATTAATACGTGTATCAGCTAAAATTATCTGTAGGCGAGTGTTACTATTCATATCAAATTCCTGGGATTGTCAAGTAGAAGGTGAAAATATTATCATTCACATTTCATTAAACTTACGGTGTTAATAGCCCTGTTGTGATACTTGGTATGTCAATGTTTATCAGGTTAACTTCTGTAGTCATAGTATAAATAAAACAGGTTACACAGAAGGTTAAATTGTGAATTTAGAATTTAGAATTTTTATTTATGGAAGATTTATTTGCGCGACTAGAACGCACACTCAATCCTGAACTGCCTTCTATAACAGAGTCACAACAACAACTCCTACAAGAACTCAGTATTGATGAAAATAAACCCGGTACAATTCTGCATGACTTTCAAATTCTGATAGATTTCTTACAACCAAATGGAGTAGAAGTTAGTAGTGTTAATAACCTTCTACCGCTAAAAGTCCTATCAGAAGTTAATTCTCGGTTAAGTCACCCAATTGAAATTAAACTCAAACGCCCCGTACAGAAATCATACCCATACATTAATGGACTATATCTGTTATTACGCAGTTCTGGAATAGCCCAAATTAGATCCCAAGGGAAGAAGCAGTTTTTAGTTTTAGACGCAGCAACTTTACAATCCTGGTCAAGCCTCAATCCAACAGAACGCTATTTCAACTTATTAGAAGCCTGGTTGATTTGGGGAAATAACGAAGTTTTGGGTGAACATCAAGATTCATTAGGGAATTTATTTCGATGTATTCAACTTTGGCCTCGTGTCTCAGATAAAGGTTTAAAATTTACTAAATATGAAGATCAAAACAATATTAGTTATTATCCCGGTTTGCATAATGTTGCCCTGTTAGAGTTATTTGGATTTTTATCTATCAAACATGGGAAACCACAAGAAGGCAAAGGATGGCGCATAACTAGTTTACAACGCTTGCCCTTTGGAGATGCTCTGTTGCAATTACTATTTCCATTGGGGATACGAGGAGAACTACAGGATGATGTAAATGTGAATTTTGGAAAATTGCAGTCACATTTGCAACCTCTTTTTCCAGAATGGAAACATAATTTACTTGTTCCCAAGCAAGGCTTCACCGATGGGATTTATATTTTCAAAGTATCCCTTTTTAAGGCTTGGCGACGCATTGCTATC
This sequence comes from Nostoc sp. UIC 10890, assembly GCF_054786515.1. Classification (NCBI taxonomy): domain Bacteria; kingdom Bacillati; phylum Cyanobacteriota; class Cyanophyceae; order Nostocales; family Nostocaceae; genus Nostoc; species Nostoc sp. UIC 10890. The sequence continues at coordinate 5,035,382 of NZ_JBSGKF010000001.1, read as the reverse complement.
CCAGCAAAAAAACCATTAAGCTGGCTAGCAGAGATAATTCTCGATGCTTTTGACTTTGACTACGATCACCTGTACGAGTTTAGTTATAAAGACCGTTTTGGCCGCATAATAAAAATCGGTCATGCCTATATGGAAACACCCCCATTTGCAGACCAAGTGCAGATTGGTGATGTGTCTCTCGAACCAGGTGGTAAAATGACCTATCTTTATGATTTTGGTGACAATTGGAAATTTGATGTGCAGTTAGAAGCAATTAATCCACCTGATAACAAAATCAAAAAAGCAAAAATTTTAGAAGTTCACGGAAATGCACCTCAACAGTATTGGAGTGAGGATGATGAATTGGATGAAGACGAAGAATGAGGGAGATAACAAAGTTTGGGTGATAATTTCATACCAAAGCATCCATAAATCTATAACTACCGATATCAGATATCGTAACCCCTGATAGTTAAGCTAATGCCCTCAGTTTGTAGTTTAACTGATGACTGTATCCAAAGAGAAAATAACAAAGTTTTCTTGGGTAAAGTGCTTTAATTAACATATTAAAATATTTAAAACAGTAATATTAAACTCAAATTATAAGTTCAGTTTGTATATCATATAGTTTTACACACTTGTATGCAAATCATCTTAAAAATGACTAAGACATGATCAATATTTTCCTATAAAATATTAGTGGAGATATTCAACTTATATGATTTAGCTAAAATAAAATTATAAGCATAATTTCGCTTCCTTCTCAAGACTTTTAACAGTTATTTGCATACTAGCTTGATGAAAAACGATACACCACCAGAATTGAACCAAGACCAAGAGATTGGGCGCTTGATTGATGAGGTAATGTCTTCATCTTTGACTGATGAACAGTACCGCAAAAAGATGCAGCGACGCAAAGAAGTGCAAGACAAGCGGATAGCAGAAGCGGTACCAGAAAAAGGGTTAATTATTGTAAATACTGGTAACGGTAAGGGTAAAACTACTGCGGCTTTGGGGATGGTGTTGCGATCGCTCGGTCATGGATATAAAGTAGCGATCATCCAATTTATCAAAGGTAGCTGGGAACCTTCCGAAAAAAGGGTTTTCAGCTATTGGGAAGACCAGATAGAATTTCACGCAATGGGCGAAGGCTTTACCTGGGAAACTCAAGACCGCGATCGCGATCTTGACAAAGCTAGCGCCGCATGGGAAAAATCATTAGAATACATTCGCAACCCAGACTTTCATCTAGTGTTGTTAGACGAAATCAATATCGCCCTCAAAATGGCTTACTTACCAGTAGAAGACGTTTTAGCGGGTTTGGCGCAAAAACCAGCTAATAAACACGTTATACTCACAGGTAGAGGCGCACCACCTGCTTTAATTGAGCGTGCTGACTTAGTAACCGAAATGACTTTAATTAAGCACCCTTTCCGCGATCAAGGTGTTAAAGCGCAACCGGGAATTGAGTATTAAATCAGAATTCTGAATTGTTAAAAAACCAGGTTTCCGACTCAGCAGAGATCAGAAACCTGGTTTTTAATTTTCGGATGTCAAGCTAGTTTTGAGGGTTTGTAGTCAGCACTTAGCACTTTACTTTACATTCTATTTGTTTACCTGACTTTTCACGGAATCTGGAAAACCTCTCTCTAAATCTCTCTCCTAAAAGGAGAGAGACTTTGAATTTCCCCCTTCCCGCATCGGGAAGGGGGTTAGGGGGTTAGGTTAATCGTTACCTTTTCCACATAACGTGAAAAGTCAGATTTGTTTACTTCTTATTCCAGAGACTTAAAAATGCTTGAGAGATGGCTGGGGTAATCTGACTTTGTAAGTGATTGAGTGCATCACGATGATTTTGATTGTTGTCATCATAATAAGTGAATAGATTCGTCAGCTTGACAATCTCAGGATTTTGATCATTTGTTCCCCTCCATTTGTTAGTAACTTTGTGTAAAACGTCCTTGGGTAGATTTTGTTGTAAGTTATTTAGGGCTGCAATGTAAGAAGTATTTTGAGGATTCTTTTTGAATTGAAACAACAAATCTATCAGTCTGAGTTGTGTTTGGGGCTGGGGTTGGGGCTTATTTGTGAGAGTAGGTTGCTGTAGAATTTGACGCTGTTCAATAGTAGCAATGCCATTTTCAGTTAAACCCTGAGATTTCTGAAATTTTCTGACTGCTGTATAAGTAGCCGGCCCATAAAAAGGCCTGTCTGGAGGAATTTCGGCATTGGTTGCAAAACCGTGAAACTTCAATCTATTCTGAAGCCCTTTGACTGTATCTTCCATTACAGTTCGAGTTTCTGAATCAGCGTTACCATTAACCACAAGTTTTTGTGAGTACTGTTTCTGAAACTTTTTAATTGCTTCTTCAGTAGGATCATCTGTCAAGGAGTTGTTATTCCGCTTCCAGGGAGCAAATTTAGTCAGATCCGGCTTAGGATCAATTTCAGGAGCTAAATATCCCAGTCCAATCAATATATGACGGATGACTTCAGGGCTACTAACGGCCATGCTTTTTGGTTCCTTTGCTACTAAACTACCATTTAATGTATCTTGTCTTACAAAAACTAAGTAAGTAGAAATAACTAAATCTAACATTTCTTGTTTGCAAGGCTTTGCAAAAGTTAAGCGATGTGTGATGACAAGCTTCTTTGAGACGTTTGGGGTAGGCGATTACACACCGGGAATTAAAGAAAGAGCGATCGCGATCGCTTATTCTTAACCATTGATGATGATACTACGCAGCAAGGTAGCACAGCTAGCTGTGCTACCCACTAAGCACTTATCAAAATTAATCTGGTGGAGTACTAGCTAGGTAATTGTCTAGCATTAACAACGTATAAAAACTCATTTCCACTCTTAGGTAAGAAAACGAGTGGTTTGTTCTTTCCTGGCGACTGCAATTGAGGAGGAAGTAAAGGGTAAATATCTGGATCTTGGAAATCAACTGTAATCTTCTGAGTAGTACCGTTAACCAAGAAACAAGATGGATTATTACTTCCACTATATTGCTCATACAGAGCATCAAGAACTTTCTTGCGTAATTCCTTAACAGGAGAAACGTAGATAAAGTAACCTTGCTCATCTAGTTCTTTAGCTCTTTCAACTGCTTTGTCTGAATCTAGAAAGAAATCAATCTGAGTATCTTGAATTTTGAGAGGACATTGCTGTAAAGGCTTTCCAGCTACTACACTATATATTTTCTGCCCCAAAGGAGCATCAATACTAAACAATTCTTTGGTAGCAATTTGAGCTTCTCCAGCCTGAAAGTCAAACCAAGCTTTAGTAACTGAACCATCTCCAAGTACTTTGATTAGTCCTGGTACTACTTTTTGATCAAACTCTGCTTTAGTAGCAGGAATCTGAAAATCTGGAGGCAGAGAAAAAGGGGTAGCAATTCCGTATTGGAGTATATCCTTATAGACTTTAACTCCTTGTTCTTGTTGCTCTGAAGTACTGTAAAGACTGGTTACACCTAATACTGTTTTGTCATCTGCGAAAGCCGGACTCAGCCCACCTAGCCAGAGAATAAAAGTGAGGAGAACTATAAAAATGCGACTTAAATTTTTCACTGGATTTTTGAATTAGAAAACTTTTTGTATTTTGCACGTGTAACCCTGCCCTAACAACCGAAGTTAAGGAACTTAAGACATAAACTTAAACTTTTTTAGTCGTCAATATCTCAAAGCTTTAACCAGCAAGGATTTCATCTACCAATAACTTCAGCAAAACTTCTGCTTTCTCTCTGTTAATTCTGCAAAAAAGGTATTTTTAATCAAAATATTCATAATATTTAACAAACCTAATTTCAGGAAAAGCATATCTCATCTTTGTAGCACCCTCTTGAGTGGAGTAGATTTTTGGCGGCATATTATAGGCGCTAACTACTGACTATTACTTTATGAGGACTTACGCAAAACTATACGCGCTCTGGGGTATTCAGGAATTATACTTACCTAAGAATTAGGGTTTCGGCTGTTGTCTGCGTAAGTCCTGTTTATGAATGTATATACAAAACTGAAAGGACAGTAATGAATCCACTACAACGCAGGCGCAAACGGGGTGTTATTCTGACACCTCAAGGATTTCAGAAACTTCAAACGGCGAAATGTCAAGCACAAAGTTGGGAAAACTTAGATAAGCGTTACACTTTGGAAGATTTAAGCGATCGCACTGGCTTAGATCCAGATACACTGATGAAGGTATTTCACTGCCAAGTGGGAGTTGACAAGCAAACTCTAAACACCTGTTTCCGGGCTTTTAATTTATTACTTGAACCCAGTGATTATCAACTACCTCGCACTGATGAAGTAATTAGTAATCAGCATTCAATCCAAAATTTAACTGATTGGGGCGAAGCACCCGATATCTCTGCATTCTTAGGACGCACAGCAGAACTAACGACCCTAAAACACTGGATTCTCAAAGAACACTGCCGAGTAGTGACTTTGTTTGGTATGGATGGGATGGGTAAAACTAGCTTATCGGTAAAGCTAGCAGAGCAAATTCAAGATAAGTTTGAGTTTGTGATTTGGCGCAGTCTTCGCAATGCTCCACCAGTCGAAGATATGTTAGCCGATCTAATTCAAATTTTATCAGAAGGGCAGGAAAATAATTTACCAAAAACTTTAGACGGCAGAATTTCGCAGTTGATTCATTATTTAAAAAACGCTCGTTGTTTATTGATATTAGATAATCTAGAGACAATTTTACAAGATACTTTAGGTAAATATAATATTGGATATTATCGTCAAGGTTATGATGGTTATAGCGAACTCATAAGGCGAGTGGCAGAAACGTTTCATCAAAGCTGCTTAGTGCTTACAACTCAGGAAACACCAAGAAAAATTAGGCATCTGACAGGAGAAAAATTACCTGTTAGGACATTGCAACTAAAAGGCTTACAAGTAATAGAGGTAGAAAAATTATTTAAAGCCAAGGGTGCTTTTTGTGGTTCAAGCAGTGATTGGTATCAACTCACTGAGAGCTATGCAGGTAATCCATTGTTATTAAATTTAGTTTCTTGTAAAATTCACAAGTTATTTGATGGGAATATTTCGGACTTTTTGAACCAAAGAATATTAGTGTTTGGTGAGATTAGCCAGCTTTTAAAAGACTATTTTAACCACCTATCAGATCCAGAAAATATCATTATTAACTGGTTAGCAAGTAATTTTCAGCCAGCTTCATTTTCAGAACTGCGATCGCAAATATCATCTGCCATATCACCACAACAATTACTTGATGCTTTAGAATCTTTACAAGAACGCTGTTTAGTAGATAAAAATGCTACTCTTTTCTCTGTAGCACCGATGGTGAGAGAATATATAAATCATCAATTAATCCAAAACAAAATTAGCTCCAATATCAAATATCGCCAGCGTCCCTCACAAAAATATCGCTCAATGATGACTAGAAAGAAAAACAAACTCTCTTTTCATATTCCAGAGCTTATCCTTATAAAGTAGCAGGGTTAGTCATTAGTCATTAATCATTAGTCATTAGTCATTAGTAGCAATAACCACTGACTTCGATTTTCTCACGGCAATTACAGAAAACTAACTAGCGATCGCGGGAGTATGTTGTCGGACAAGCGATTTTTTCTAGCTGTGGGATGAGTTAATTTTAATTAAGAAGCTGATGAATGTCTCACAATTTATCCACGTAGTAATTTTTACTTATTGATTTTAATAGCTCTATTACTAAAAAAATATAATAGATAACTAATTTTAATCAAAAAAAACATACTCAAAAAAATTGTCCAGATAAATACATTATGATGTTACAAAAAACTGAGTATTGGGAATACTTAATTATTATAGCCATTGAGAATAGATTGTTGGAATGAGGTCAGCATATATGACAATAGAACTAGATTGGACAGTTGTAATCGAAGGATATCAAGTTGTTGAGCAACTTTACTTCAGTTCTAAGACTATTGTCTATCGGGGTATTCGAGATATAGACCTGCGGCCTGTGATCATCAAATACCTAAAACGTGATTATCCATCCTTTAGTGAACTGTTGCAGTTCCGCAATCAGTACACAATCACCAAAAATCTTGACTTACCTGGTGTTGTTCAACCCTACAGTCTAGAAACCTATCGCAATAGCTATGCACTAGTGATGCAAGATTTTGGAGGCATTTCACTTGGGCAATATACTAAAATACAGCCACTAAAATTAAGTGAATTTCTAAAGATCGCTATTCATCTAGCTGATATTCTCAACGGACTCTATCAGCACCGGGTAATCCACAAAGATATCAAGCCGGCCAATATCGTCATTCATCCAGAGACAAAACAAGTTAAGCTGATTGACTTCAGCATCGCTTCTCTGCTGCCCAAAGAAACCCAGGAAATTAAAAATCTTCAGGTCTTGGAAGGTACTCTTGCTTATCTTTCTCCCGAACAAACAGGACGAATGAATCGGGGTATCGACTATCGCAGTGATTTTTATTCCTTGGGGGTGACTTTTTTTGAATTACTCACGGGTCAATTGCCCTTCCAGTCTAATGATCCGATGGAACTGATTCATTGTCACATTGCTAAACAGCCAGAAAAATTAGGAGGCAGGAGGCAGGGGGCAGGGAGCAGGGGGGAAAAGGAGATTCCCGAAGTTCTTTGTGACATTGTAATGAAATTGATGGCGAAAAATGCTGAAGACCGCTATCAGAGTGCATTAGGGCTGAAATATGATTTAGAAATTTGTTTGGCTAAACTCAAGGAAACGGGTAGGATTGAAAGTTTCCCAATTGCCCAACGGGATGTGTGCGATCGCTTCCTCATTCCAGAAAAACTTTATGGTCGTGAAACCGAAGTCGCTACCCTACTGCAAGCCTTTGAACGGATTAGTAGTGGTACTAGAGAAATCATGTTAGTAGTGGGTTTCTCTGGTATCGGCAAAACAGCGATCGTCAATGAAGTCCATAAGCCGATTGTCCGGCAGAGAGGTTACTTTATCAAAGGTAAATTCGACCAGTTTGGGCGGAATATTCCTTTTTCGGCCTTTGTCCTAGCATTACGGGACTTGATGGCGCAACTACTTACCGAAACAGATGCCCAACTAGAACAATGGCAGACGAAAATTCTCTCTGCTTTGGGTGAAAACGGCCAGGTGATTATTGAGGTCATTCCTGAACTCGAACGGATTATTGGTAAGCAACCTCCTACACCTGAACTCTCAGGAAGTGCAGCTCAAAATCGCTTCAATCTGCTGTTCCAAAAGTTTATTCAGGTACTCACAACCCCAGAGCATCCCTTGGTGATTTTTCTGGATGATTTGCAATGGGCAGATTCGGCATCACTGGATCTGATGCAACTACTGATGAGTGAGGCAGAAAATGGCTATCTATTACTCATTGGTGCTTACCGAGATAATGAAGTCTCCCCTGCTCATCCCCTAATGATGGTATTGAACGATATTGGCAAAACTGGAGCGGTAATTAATACTATCAACCTAACTCCCCTCAAGCCATCCGACCTCAATCATTTGATTGCCGATACCCTTAGTTGTCCCCCAACACTAGCAGTACCCTTGGCGGAATTGGTATATCGGAAAACCAAGGGTAATCCCTTTTTCGTCACCCAGTTACTCAAGGCATTGTATGAAGAAAGATTGATTACCTTTGATATTGAGAAGGGTTACTGGCAAGGGGATATTGCTCAAATTCAAGAATTGACGCTCACCGATGATGTTGTCGAGTTTATGGCGCATCAAATCCAAAAGTTGCCTACTTCTACCCAATGTGTCTTAAAACTAGCTGCCTGTATTGGTAACTCTTTTGACCTGGCAACCCTGGCCATTGTCTATGAAAAATCCCCAGATGAAACCGCCGTAGACTTGTGGAGAGGGCTGCAAGAGGGATTGATTTTACCAACCAGTGAAATTTATAAGTTTTTCCAGAAGTCGGGGAATGGGGATTGGGGATTAGGGAATGGGGACTGGGATAATTTGATGGCGGGTCTAAATCCTGCACCAAATTTTGAGGAATTTATACCCAGTCCCGGAGCGTCTTGTCGCCAGACATCGCCTAGATCAGGTGAATCATGCCAATTACCAAATTACAAATTTCTGCACGATCGCGTCCAACAAGCCGCCTACTCTCTCATCCCAGAGGAGCAAAAACAAGCAACTCACCTAAAAATTGGGCAACTACTGCTGAAGAATACAACTCTGGCACAGCAAGACGAAAAACTTTTTGAAATTGTCAACCAATTTAATATTGGCAAAAATCTGATTAGTGAGCGATCGCAGCAGACTGAACTTGCTCAACTAAATCTGCAAGCTGGAAAGAAAGCAAGAGCCGCAACTGCATACACAGCAGCATTTGATTATGTCACCACCGGCATTACCTTACTGACACAGGAACGCTGGCAAACACAATATCAGCTAACTCTGGCTCTTTATGAAACTGCTGCCGAAACTGCTTATTTGTGTGGCAATCTAGAGCAGATGCCACAATTTGCGGCAGTAATTTTGGAAAATGCCAGCACTCTGTTAGATACAGTCAAAGTCTATGAAATCAGAATTCAAGCAGCTCAAGCCCAACATCAATTTCTAGAAGCAGTGCAAATTGCCCTGGAGATTTTGGAGTGTCTCGGAGTCAGTTTTCCTCAGCAACCGAGTGAATCGAATATTGCCCAAGCGTGTGCGGCAACTAACTCAATCTTGGCAGGTAGGCAACCATTAGATTTAATTACTTTACCCCAGATGACGGAGCCGGAAAAGATAGCCGCCATCAGGATTCTTGCAAATGTCTCTTCTTCTGCTTATGTTGTCGCGCCATCTCTTTTACCATTTATTATTCTTGAGCAGGTGAATTTATCGGTTCAATATGGCAATATCTCATACTCAGCAAATGGCTATGCCTACTACGGACTGATGCTATGTGGGGTAATTGGAGATATTGAGTGTGGCTATCAGTTTGCACAACTGGCGTACTTGTTGCTCGAACGGTTAAATGCCAAAGAAATGAAAGCCAGAACCTATGTCGGAGTTCAGTGTAGTGTGTGGCATTGGAAGCAGCCACTCCAAAACACCTTAGCATTTCTCAGAGAAGGCTATCAAAGTGGACTGGAAACAGGAGATTTAGAATCGGCTACCATTTGTGCATTCGTTTACGTCATGCACTCTTGGTTTGTTGGCAAAGAACTGGGTGATCTCAGGCGGGAAAGTGTTGCCTTCCGTGATCAACTGATTCATCTTAAACAGGAAGGTCTTCTCAGCCATTTAACTATTTTTCAGCAAGGGATTTTGAATTTAATTGGCGATGCTCCAAAAGCATGGGAACTGATTGGTAATGCCTTCGATCAAGAGAAAATGTTGCCAATCCTCCAGCGCTCAGGCGATCAAACAGCACTGTGCTATTTCTACGTCAGCAAACTAATCCTCTGCTATACATTTGGTAAGTTTGAGCTAGCAGTTGAAGCTGCGATCGCAATCAAAAATTACTTGGGTGGTGCTACAGGATTATTCCTAGTTCCAGTTTTCCACACATACCACTCTCTGGCACATTTGGCTATCTATGCTGAAGTTTCTCCAGCAGAACAACAATCCATTCAGCAACAGGTAATTGCCAACCAGGAAAAGATCAAAAAATGGGCTGACCATATTCCAGCAAATCACCTGCACAAGTATTATTTAGTGGAAGCGGAATGTCATCGCGTTTTGGGCAATAAAGTTGAAGCGGTTGAATATTATGATTTTGCCATTGCTTTAGCTCAGGAAAATCAATACCTCAATGAAGAAGCTCTAGCCAACGAACTTGCAGCCCGATTTTACTTGGGATGGGGCAAAGAACGAATTGCTCAGGATTATTTACTCAATGCCTACTATGCATACTCTCGTTGGGGAGCAAAAGCCAAGGTTGAGGATTTAGAACGAGACTATCCCCATCTTTTAGCTCCCATTCTGCAACAAGAGAAAATACAGATGATGGCTGATGTCACAATTAGCCCAGATGATAATGGCACTTTCAACTTAAATTATGTCAACTCCACGACATCTGCTAGTAGTGGTGTGTCAGTTGCACTGGATTTAGCAACACTCCTCAAAGCTTCCCACACACTCTCTAGTGAAATTCAGCTAGAAAAACTGCTTTCGACATTGCTGAATGTAGTAATTGAAAATGCTGGAGCAGATAAATGTGTATTGCTATTACTCGAAAAGCAAAGGTTGCTGATTGAGGCAATTACTACAGTTGGCCAATCATCAACAGTAATGCAATCGCTGCCTCTAGAAGACTCACAGGATCTACCGATTTCACTAATTAATAATGTTAAACGCACCTGGCAACCCTCGACTATTATCAATGCAACTACCCATCCTTTATTAATGGGTGATGCCTACATTATTCGTGAACAACCCAAAAGTTTGTTGTGTACACCGATTATTCATCAAGGCAAACTGTTGGGAATTTTGTATTTGGAGAATAGATTAACCACTGGGGTATTTACAAGCGATCGCGTCGAAATCCTGAATCTGCTCTGTACTCAAGCTGCGATCGCTCTGGAGAATGCCCGCCTTTATCAGAAGGCGCAGACTTATGCTCAACAATTGGAGCGATCGCTCGCCCAACAGAAGACCTTGTTTAATGTTGTTACCCAGATGCGAGAATCTTTAGACATGGATGCAATATTTTGTGCTGTCACCCAGAATATTCGTCCCATTCTGAACGCCGATCGAGTGGGAATCTATCAGTTTCATTGTGAATCGGGGTACGAATACGGCGAATTTATTGCCGAAGATGTACTACCTGCATTTCCTTCTGCCTTGGCGATCAAAATTCAAGATCATTGCTTCGGCGAAAACTACGCAACTCTATATAAAGAGGGACGTTTCTGTGCAATGGCAGACATCGAAGCAGATGAAGTGCTAGAGTGCCATCGGGTGATTTTGGAGCAATTCAGTATCAGAGCCTTGCTGGTTGTGCCAATTATGCAAAACAACGAACTTTGGGGACTGCTTTGTATTCACCAATGCGATCAACCTCGTCACTGGCAAACTTCCGAGATTCAATTTGCCCAACAAATTGCTGCCCAAATGGGGGTTGCACTCCAACAGACAGATTTACTAATCAAAACTCGTCAACAGGCAACCCAACTAGAACAGACACTCCAGCATCTCCAAGAAACCCAACTTCAGCTAGTTCAAAATGAAAAGATGTCAGCACTGGGGAACCTCGTTGCCGGAGTTGCCCATGAAATTAATAATCCCGTTGGCTTTATTGCTGGGAACTTGAAACCCGCCCAAGATTATGTGCAAGACTTATTTGGGCTAATTAACTTATATCAAGAAAAGTTACCCAATCCAGGACAAGATTTGGAAGACGAAATTGAGGCAATTGATTTGGATTATATACGGGAAGACTTGCCCAAATTAATCGACTCAATGCAGCTAGGAGTCAATCGCATCAATGAGATTAGTACTAGCCTCCGCACCTTCTCCAGGTCTGATAAGGATTACAAAGTTCCTTTCAACTTACATGATGGCATAGACAGCACCATCTTAATTCTCAAACATCGCCTAAAACCTCATGAACATTACCCCGCAATTGAGGTGGTGAGGGACTATGGCAATTTACCTCAAGTGGAATGCTTTGCAGGCCAGCTAAACCAGGTATTTATGAATCTGCTAGCAAATGCGATCGATGCATTAGAAGAGTCTCATCGGCAGCGCCATTTAGCAAATATTCAAGCAACCCCCCATCAGATTTTAATTCAAACTCGTCTCTCTGAAGATGGAGAACAAGTTTCAATTCGGATTGCCGACAATGGTATCGGCATGACTGAAGAAGTGAAGCAACGGGTATTTGATTACCTGTTCACCACTAAATCTGTGGGTAAAGGAACAGGGTTAGGATTAGCGATCGCTCAACAAATTGTCGTAGAGCGACATGGGGGAACGCTCAAGGTGGATTCTGTTTTAGGACAAGGAACAGAGTTTACAATAATTCTTCCTGTTACGGATGAAACTCACTGAAAGTTAAACCCTAAATTATCATCAAGTCAAAAAAGCAAACTCCGATTTAATATTCCAGCGCTTACCGTCGTGAAGCAACAGTGTTAATTTGTCGGCAGTAAACTCAAAATGCAATTGACGCTTTTCAAATTCTGGCCAAGCAGCTTTAAAGTTCTGCTTTGTTAAATCCCGAAACGCAACCGTTATATGGGGCGTAAAAGGGCGCGTTTTAGAAACCTGGTCAACAATTCCCAAGTTACTTTCTGTATAAGCCATTAAATTAGTTTGCAAAGTCAAAAGTTCTTGACTTCTGACGACATTAATGTATATGACGCGAGGCACAAAGGCATCAAACCCCCTGAGTGTAATTACTAGTGGCTGTTGTTCACGAGCAAACTCCTTCAAGGATGCTTCTAGTAGTGGTAAGTTAGCATCTGCCCATTCAAAGGGCGGTTGCAGGGTAATATGAGGCGGAGACTTTAGCGCTCCACTACTAGAATAGCGATCGGCAAAGTCTTGTTTAATCTGGTTGGCGTAGTCTTGAATGTCCTGGGATGGTAGGAGGGCAATGAAATAACGGCTCATCTATCTATAAATAGCTGTAATTCGTGTATATTGCTACTCAAAAGTACCATCTTTAATTAGATTTTTAGCGATCGCACTACTCAAATGCGACTCATTTAGTATTATCCAAATTGTAGGGGCGCAATATATTTATTGTGCCCCTATAGGTGCAGTCTATTGAATTGAAAACTATCTTGAAAGTGGGTTCATATTTGGATTACACTTCCACTCAGTTGACCGGGCCCAACTATGCTTGAACGATGAAATCGGAAGCAGTCAGAGTAGGCGCACTAGTGAGTTTTGCAAATTGACCCCCACTGCCTAAACCAGCAGCACTGCCATTTTGATTGTATAGTAAATTCCCAGTCAGAGGATCGTAGACAATCACAGCATTACTAGCCGCCCCTAGACTGGTGACTTGAAAATCATTGGCGTTACTAAAACCCGTTCCCACAACAGAAGTAATGGCACCAAAGGTGGTCTTATCCAGAACAATCTTATCTCCTTGAGAGCGGTTGAAGTCAGTGATAGTATCAATACCCACAGCAGCATTAGTAAAGGCAGCATTGGTGTTGTAAAGGAAAGAATCAGCACCTAGACCACCCACAAGAGCATCATTGCCTTGTCCACCAATGAGAAGATCATTGCCATTACCGCCCCGCAGCAGATCATCACCACTTTTCCCATCAATGATGTCATTACCTCCTTGACCATTAATCACATCGTTGGAGTTGTCAAAACCGACGATGTTATTGTTCAAATCATTGAGGAAGGTGACGGTGTTTTTGTTGAAAACGCTAGTTTGAGTGGAGTTGGCATTAATCACATCAAAGTTGTCGGTAAAGTTAGTCTGTCCGTCAAATAGGATATTACCGATGGCGGGTCTTGTTGGTAATGCAACTAAGTTCTCCAGGTTTTCTAACTTAAAGTTTTGCAGAGTGACTTTGGTATTAGCCACATCTTCAAAGGTGACTTCTAAATTGGTGCCGTTTTGAGTTAATTGCAGATTTCTCGCAGTCAAACCAGCCCCAATAAATTGCAAAGTGTCTATTTTCGCAATCACCGCAGCTGAAGGATTTGAGTTAGTACCTACACCACCAAAGTCCGTGATGATGTCATTGCCATTGTTTAATCGGGTGATAAAGGTGTCATTGCCGGCGGTACCATTGATAATTTTGGGTTTAACAGTGCCACTAATAACAAAGTCAAAGGGGCTTTCGTCACTATCGTTGTTGTTTAAACTGAGGCTGCCACTATAGGTACCTGGTGTAGTGGTGTTGAGTGCGACCGATATGGTGGTGGAAGCATTAGCAGCCACACTCGTCAGAAGAGTACCGACCAAACTAAATCCATCGGGAAGTTTGAGGTTACTCAGGCTGAGTGCAGATGTACCGGTGTTCTTGATGGTAAAGGTTTTAGTCAGGGTGTCACCAACAGTGGTGTCGCCAAAATTAATAGCGGTAGTGGTGCCATCTGCAATGTCAACAGTGCCATTGAGAACTTGAATTTCTGGGGCAGGAGCGGGTTTAACTGTGCCACTAATCGCAAAGTCAAAGGGGCTTTCGTCACTATCGTTGTTGTTTAAACTGAGGCTGCCACTATAAGTGCCTGGTGTAGTGGTGTTGAGTGCCACCGATATGGTGGTGGAAGCATTAGCAGCCACACTCGTCGGAAGAGTACCGACCAAACTAAATCCATCGGGAAGTTTGAGGTTACTTAGGCTGAGTGCAGATGTACCGGTGTTCTTGATGGTAAAGGTTTTAGTCAGGGTGTCACCAACAGTGGTGTCGCCAAAATTAATAGCGGTAGTGGTGCCATCTGCAATGTCAACAGTGCCATTGAGAACTTGAATTTCTGGGGCAGTAATAGTGATGCGAGGAGCTTCGTATGCGCCAATATCAATCAATGCAGTACCATTACCATCACCATCCAGAGGAATATTCCCAGTTATGGCATTAAAGACATTGGAACCAGCATCGATCGCAGGACTTCCAGCTTTGAGCGCAAAATTCTTTTTGGCCGCATCAACAAATTGAGGATCTTTACCCAAAATGTTCTGCAATCCCGTAGCTTTTAGATTATCTGAAGCTTGGAATAAATTCGAGTTATAAACAAGGTTGCGATCAAAGGTTATATTTTTGGCGAACTTAATGCTGTTCGCTTTTTGATTGTTGGTTGCGTACAAGATGTTGTTGTAGACACCTACTTTGTCTGAATAAGAAACACCAATCTCTCCATGCTCTTTAAGAACACGACCATTCTGGTAAACTGTGTTGTTGAGGACATCGACATTTGTAGCTTTAAAAATTTCAATGCCTGCACCCCCATTGTTGTAGCTTGTGTTATTTGCAATTAGTGCTTTACCGGTATAGGGTGAGCCGCCTTTAGTCTCCATAGTGGTATCAAGCATAATACCGTGCCCTTCAGTGATTTTGCCTACCACTATCCAGGGAACCAGACTTTGATTATCGTAGACAATGTTGTCTCGAAAAATTATCCTGTAGTCAGTAGTATTGTTATCGAAATTAAAACCGCGAAGTGCGGTGATTCCCTGATTACCATAAGGCGAATACCAAGCGTTTCCAGACACAACATTTTTCTCAACAGTGATGTAGTCTGTATCACTTAATGCAATGCCTCCACCTGCAAAGTTACGGACTGTATTCTCAGCAATGACAATGTGATGAGAATTAGTACCGCCCGCTCCCTGGCTATCTTTCCATGCTGATACATAAATTCCATTAGCATAGGTCAAGGGGTTGTTAACATTATCCTTTTGACTTAAGGCATATTCTAGAGTGATGTTTTCCCGATTGCCCTCTAGCTCAAGTCCTTCAATCCGCACGTAAGATGAACTAAATATATTAATCCCAGTTGTAGTTGTTTTTATCTTAGGCGTATGTCCTGGATAAGCTTTGATGGTTGTCCAGTTGTCTGGTGAGCCATTTTTGTTAAAAATGTTCCCTCCTTTGTCATAAGTGCCATTCATGACGTAGACTGTATCGCCTGTTTTCATCTCATAGAAGGCTTTACCCAAACTGCGAAATGCAGTATCTTCTTTCAAGCCATTATTTTTATCATTGCCTGTTCCAGAAACGTAGTATGTTTTGCCAGCCATTATCTTTACTCCGAATATTTTGTAAGGTGAATTGGTAATAAATTCTCAGCCACTTTCATCAGTTGCTAAGTAGTTATTTGAATGGGTTATCTGTCTGGACTTTTCAAGACAGTCACAGTTGTCCAATCGCGACTAGAAATCGCGTTGGTTCTAGAAACGCTGTTGTAAAATTGAAAATTTTTTCTCCTGTCAACCGTTGATAGTTAAACCAGGGATATCGATACCATCAATCGTCAGGGTTTTGTTGAGGGTAATCGGACGATTAGCGGGTAGACGCTTCGCCTCTTTTGCTTGTTGTCAGACATAGTCTGATTAGCAAGGCTGGATGGAGTCGAATTGAATCGTATCTTCATCTGGAGCAGATGCAATCGCTACTCTTTGCGAGCCAGCTTTAGCATCTGCCATATTCGATACAGCGATCATAATTTTGCATGGTAATTCCTCTGGACTTTATCCGTTGTCTTAGGTCAGGAGATTGCCAAATAGGCATGGTAAAATACACCCCTGACTGATAACTTGGGACTTAAAGTTACAGTGGCCAAAGTTAAATTTTGCTTGAAACTTTAGTAGGTTGACCCCTTAACTTAAGGGGATTAATGTAACAACTGAGTCGAACCTGTTTTTAAGCGGTGTAACTGATATCTTGTTGTGAACTTAGTTAAAAGTAACCTTTACAAACAGCACTTGATATCAGTGAATGCCCGTAATGTGGTAAGTTTTTTTACAACAAAAACAAAAACTCTATGGAAGTGTCGTGGTGAGTCCTGTTAATTTCCTGAGTGATATGGGAATAGAGAGCGCTTTGTGCAAGAATTTGATGAAGTTTCTCTAAAAATTTGAGGACTGGGGATTAGAGATTGGGATTGGGGATTGGGGACTGGGGACTAGTATTTTTTACTCAGCACTCTCTAGTCAGCACTATCAAGTCAGGTTGCCGTAAATGTTTATCGTTGCGATCGGGTAGGAGGGAATAGGGTTTTAGCCTAGAGAGCCAATCTTTGAGATAGTTTGGTTTGATGGCGTTAACTTACTTAATCTTCATAATTATGAATACTGCAATAAACTCCAGAATACCTGTTGCTTTAACCATTGCTGGTTCAGATAGCGGTGGCGGTGCAGGAATTCAAGCCGATTTACGCACCTTTGCTTTTCACTGTGTCCACGGTACTAGCGCTATAACCTGTGTCACGGCACAAAACACTCTAGGAGTGAGGAGGGTTGATGCTATGCCAATGAAGGCTGTTGTAGCGCAAATTCAGGCAGTAGTTGAGGATATTGGCGTACAAGCTGCCAAAACGGGAATGTTGCTCAATCAAGAAATTATCTTTGCTGTTGCCCAGCAGGTGGAAGCTTTACAAATCAATAATCTAGTAGTTGATCCAGTAATGGTGTCACGTACAGGAGCACAATTGATTGATGATGATGCTGTGAAGACTCTGTGCCATACCCTGATTCCCAAGGCGGTTATAATCACGCCCAATCGCTATGAAGCCCAGATTTTGAGCGGTTTACAAATTAATTCCTTGGAGGATATGAAAGCTGCTGCTGAAATTATTCACAAGACTTTAAGGACGAAGGCTGTTTTAGTCAAGGGCGGAGGTATGAAAGGAGATTTACGTGGCGTTGATATCTGGTTTGATGGCGATAAGTTGGAAGTTTTGACTTGCCAGCAAGTAGAGACAAAAAATACCCACGGTACTGGTTGTACACTATCGGCTGCGATCGCTGCTAATCTGGCTAAGGGAAAAGACTTGTGGCAGGCGGTGCAACAAGCAAAGGAGTATGTAACTACTGCACTCACTTACGCTCTAGATATTGGCGAAGGGCAAGGCCCTGTAGGACACTTCTTCCCATTGTTGGGGACTAGGGACTAGGGACTAGGGAAAAGTTTTCTTAATACCCAATCCCCAATCCCCAATCCCCCAATAAAAAATCTTTGCCCTTTCGATATTTTTCTATTATTCTTGGGCATAGTTTCAGGGGTGACTATCTCTGTTAGCATCTCTGTACGATCTAATTACCTTGATTTTTAATACCAAGCCCCCGATGCGAACAACCATAGGTTCTGTTCACAGAAATTCGCCAACACCGACTACTCAAGCCTACCCTCCCTCTGTACCACTATCTGTATACAGGGAATTGTCAACAGAGTTGCAAGCAGCACAGGCGAGGCTAAATGCACTCACCACCCAAAATCAGCAACTAGCACAAGAAAATCAACTATTACGTCAAGAAATTACCAAAGTCGTTGAGTCTTTTTCTCGCTTGCAAAATTTTGTGGATTCCCATGCTACACCTAATTATCATCAAGCTACCCAAGCTGTTAGCGACGTTAAAAATGCCGCCAAACAGCCTGTAACACAAGGGCGTCCACCTCAGCAGGTTTCTCGTTCACATCCACCCGTTGTGCCCAAAGCCGCACCCGAAAAAAGCCGCCGCCAAGACTTTTCTACACCTGTAATGGAAATGAATTTCCCGATACCAGAACAAGTTTTTATAGAAGAACAACAAGTAAGTTATTATTCCACTACTGAGCCAGATGCCAAGGGACTCAATGGTTGGTGGTTAATTATTACCATCTTGTTAATCATGCTTACTGCCTTTAGTGCTGGATATTTCGTTGTGCGTCCCTTGTTTGAACATCAGAAACGTTAGTTGACACTCCCACAGTCAGCAGCAGCAGTCTTTCGGGCTACTATGCAATTTGTCTACAATCACTCTCTAAATATCCAAACAAATCTGCTAAATAGTGGAGTTAATTTATTTTTAGGTTATAAAAGCTACATAAAATGCTAAATTGACAGAAACTTCTTTATGTTAGAAGCTCAAAGATTATCCAAGTTATTGGCACTCTCTGGTCTAAAAATCATGGTGGTTAAAACTACACGAGGCTTTGGCGAATGCTCAGTCGAGCCGTCGCTTATATCTCATCCCTAAAGGGACTGAGTTTTACGCTTACCTAGTGTTTCTCTAAATCTTTGCTGGTTCTCATGTCCCAAACCATCAAGCAAAGCATCTACATTTTAAAAAAGTGGCAATTATTACATATCTTTTAGGAAAAGCACTGCTAGTTACAGCTTCAGACAGCGGATCTGGTTAGATATATAAACGAAGCTAGTAGAAGTCAGGAGTAAAGAAGATGAAAAAAGTAGAAGCTATTATCCGCCCATTTAAGCTAGATGAGGTAAAAATTGCCTTAGTTAACGCTGGTATTGTCGGTATGACTGTTTCTGAAGTCCGGGGGTTCGGACGGCAGAAAGGCCAAACTGAACGGTATCGCGGTTCTGAGTACACCGTTGAGTTTCTGCAAAAACTCAAAGTGGAAATCGTAGTTGACGACAATCAGGTTGATATGGTGGTGGACAAAATTATTGCTGCTGCCCGCACTGGTGAAATTGGTGATGGTAAAATTTTCATCTCGCCTGTTGAACAAGTGATTCGGATTCGTACCGGCGAAAAGAACACTGAAGCAGTTTAAAAAGTTAGGAGTAGAGACGCGATTAATCGCGTCTGTACAAGAGTTATGAGTTGTGAGTCAGGACTAATGAATGAAGATTTAGCATAATTCATAAATCCTAACTCCTAACTTCTAGCTCCTAACTCCTAACTCCTAACTCTCTCTAGTTGCGGAAGTAAAGCTTTAAAAGCCTTCCCTCTATGGCTAATTGACCTTTTTAACTCTTTTGTCATTTCAGCAAAGGTCAATTGCAACTCTTGTACATAAAAAATTGGGTCATAGCCGAAACCACTATCACCACGAGGTGCATGGAGAATTTCGCCGCGACAAATACCTTCAGATTGTAATATGATCGCACCATCAGGACGAGCGATCGCTACTGCACAAACAAATTGAGCTTGCCGATTTTCCTCGTTGCCTAATTCGCTCAATATCCTAGCAATGCGTTCTGAGTCGGTTTTGGCGTAACGTGCAGAATACACCCCTGGTGAGCCATTCAGCGCATCTACTTGCAAGCCTGAATCATCAGCAATTGCCCAGTTTCCCGTAGCTTTAGCAATTTGTGACGCTTTCAGACAAGCATTGGCGGCAAAAGTTTCGCCCGTCTCTTCAATTTCCAATTCTTCAGGTTTGAGGGTTAATTCCCAACCAGAATTTTCCAGATAAGCTTGCATTTCCCGCAACTTACCTGGATTTCCTGTGGCTACTACAAGTAATTTAGTCATTGGTCATTAGTCATTGGTAATTGGTCATTAGTCATTGGTCATTTACCAAGGACAAAGGACAAAGGACTAATGACTAATAATGAATTTTACTCTGCCCACTGTTTCGCCCAAGCAAGAGTTTGATGCACTTGCTCAATTGTCGAGGCTTCGCAGTATAGGCGTAAAACTGGTTCAGTCCCGCTAAATCGAATCATTAACCAGCTTTTATCAGCGAGGCGATACTTGTAGCCGTCAATTGTTTGGCAATCAATCACTGCTTTCCCTGCGATTTCCGTCAATGGTTGGGTTTGCAGTTGTTGCAAAAGACGCGATCGCACTTCCATACTTGCTAAGGGTAAATCAATGCGATCGTATGCTGAGGTAAACCCTGTTTGTTTCTGCAAGTAGCGATAATATTCACCTAAATCCAAACCAGATTCTACAATCGCTTCTAGTACGTACAATGCTGATAATAGGGCATCACGTTCGGGAATATGACTACCATAGCCAATTCCACCCGACTCCTCGCCACCCAGTAAAACTTTTGCTACTAACATTCTGTCAGCGATATATTTATAACCAACTGCGGTCTCAAAGACTGACAGGTTATGTAGTGCTGCTACAAGCGGCATTAAGTCGGAACCACTAACAGTTTTAACTATTTCACCCTTAAAGTCGCGCCGCAGGGTTAAATGGTCGATTAATATCGGGATTAATACTTGAGAACTTAGGAAGTTGGCTTCTCCATCTACTGCTGCAATGCGATCGCAGTCTCCATCAAATACCAACCCCACCGTTAAACCTGATTTATCGGTTTCTCGGTGAGTCTTGATGACTTCAAATAGCTTTGAAAGGTATTTTGGTAAGGGTTCCGGCGCACCGCCACCAAATAGGGGATCGCGTTCTGAGTTGATTTCTTTGACTTGATTGCCTAGTAGTCTCGCCAATCCACTAGCAGCAGCGCCATGCATGACATCGGCAAATAACGTTAATTTACCAGATGCGATCGCTTCTCGAAGTTTGGCAATATCAACTTTACCTTCTAGCGCTTGGGTATAACTGGGCCAAGGATCGAATTTCTCTTGCTTACCTGGGGTAGCTGCTAATGGTACTCCAACCGACAACTGCGCTTCTATCTCTTTTGTGACTTCTGGTGGTACTGATCCACCAAAATAACCCTTGACTTTTAAACCCAAATATGAGCCAGGGTTATGGCTGGCTGTAATTACCAGTGCCCCTAAAGCATTGAGTTCTTTTGCTGCCCAACTATAAGCTGGGGTTGGGGCATAAGTTTCGCTCAGTAGCACATCAAAGCCGACAGCACTGACAGTATCGGCGACAGCACGAGCAAAGTCTTCTGCCATGAATCGGCGATCGTAACCGACAATTATTGTCCGGCTACCCACTGTAGAAAAATACGTATCATATAATACTTTTGCGGCAACTGGCGCGACCAGGGCTAGGCGTTCAAAGGTGAACTCGTCACCAATAACGCCCCGCCAGCCGTCTGTACCAAACTTGATTGAGTTAGCTACAACTGGCATCTAGGTATCCTAACTGTCTACTTGAGGATTCTAGCATTTATACAGTGTGCAGAGTAAAAAAAGAATCTAGTAAAAATATGTACTAATAATATTCAAGACAAAAGTGAGCCAATTTGTGTATTGTACAAATGCAATGTCTAACGATAAACCCGTTTAAGCCTCCCACATTTATAAAGCGAATAGCGTCTTTGTAACATACTGTTTCAAAAAGCTTACACTATTAGAATTGCAGGTATCTATCGTTAACATGAAGCAGACTTGAGGATTCTAGAAAATTGTATATTTAATTCAGGCTGTGTGTCGATAATTTTGTCAAAGACAGTGCCTATCTTCTTACTAGTTCGCTTTGAGGCTCGATTATTATAACCGCCAAAATACTTATTTAACCACTTAGTAATGTAATCTAAGCGAGAATTGCATACTTTTAAATATGGAAATAATTCAGGCGAATTACAACAGACGGATAAAACTGTTTTTACAGAATCATTCCAGAACATCCCAGCATGAAATTTGGCAATATTTTCAGTTTCGGACACGATCAGATTGGCATCAAAGTCCGGTATTTTTAGGTTATTGCTCACAGTTACTATTGGGTAAAATCTGCTGTTTCAGTTATGAGCGATCGCCCCATCTATACAAATCTCAATAATCCCAATATTTCCATATATAAACATTAATAATCCTTAATAGTATTAACTATTAAGGATTGTTAACATGAGCAAAAACTGCTCACAAACTTGATGGTTTCTTAAAAATCATCGAGAAACTGACTAAGGCGACTGATTACGGGGTCAACCTCTTGAGGAGGGGTAGCAACAGTATAAGAAGTATTATTTACTACTTCTAATTGAGTTGGAGACGGAACGAACGAGCGATCGTTGACTATGAGCGCCAGTTGTGCAACTTGTTGAGAAAGTTGCAATAGATGATGTTCCATCGCCTCCAAACGATTAGATCCCTTGGCAAAAAAACGTTCCTCAAGTCCAGCCACTTGACGTTGCAGTTCACCGATTTGTTGATCAATCGGTGTTGTTGCTGCTGTTTGTGGAGCAGGTTGTACAGATTCCGGTACACATAAAGATTGCCACAAGGCTTCTTTACAGAGATCGCTGAAAGTCTTGTCTGGTTGTTTTTCCAAATAACTTTCTACTTGCGCTAACAAGCTTTCATCAGCAAGCTCTGGGTTGAACGTGACGGATTTAACTACCTTTTTTGACCATTGGAACATCAGCTTTATGCCCTAGCAGCGCGATTGGAGGATAATTGTGCCTCTCCATAAATATACTGCCCCAAAGCATTCGCCTGACGGGAAGGTGCTGCTAAATGAGCATTAATCTTTGCTTCTTTGAGTAGACGTTGAACGTCGTCCCAGAAGAACTCACCACCGCCGCCAGTAAGAATCACATCGGTGACGCGTTCTGGCAACCAAGCTAGCACACGGCTACAGATTTCGCGGGAAAACATCTCTGTGAGGTTGGGAAGAAAATCATCTAGGTTGGTGGGCTTGCTAGCGCCTTTAGGACGGTAAAAGCGTTCACCTCTGGGTTTGTTGACTGCGGAAATCAGTGCTAGAGATTGACTATCTGCTCCCTCGATTTCGGCGGACACCAATTCATAAAACTTGTTCATCCCGAAGTCTTCGCTTTTAGAAGCACCTCTGGCAAAACGGAAGTTATCTACCATCAAAAGATCGACGGTTTGGTGTCCAATATCGACGATCGCCACCGATATTTTTGTAAAATCGGGGCTACCAGGACTTTTTTTCGGTTGAGCTTCAGACCACAGCAAGCTGCCGTAACCTTCTGGCATTACCCATACCTTATTGACGTTCAGCGACACAGATTCGCCTCGGAAGTTCAACACATGAGGGCCACCTACTTGGCTAATCAATTGTGCTTTTTCCTTTTCAAATTGCTCCAAGGAAAGAAAAGGCAGACCCAGTACTACTGAGATATCGTCTCTGAGTTTAAAGTAGCCAGCACTTGCTAACACTTTTACCAGTGCAGCTTCTACCTTAGATTGGCCAACTCCTAGATTCGCCCCAAAATCGGCTGCTAGTTGACCAACAGCATATCCATTTCCTTGATACTCCAGCCACAAATCCATTAAGGGATCAGTGGCTCTGGCTTCAAAAACACCACCGCGTACTTGCTCTATTGACATCTGCTTGACGTTGGCAGGTACGAACACCACATTACCGGGTTCGCGACTCACACAAGTTTTTGTGGAAGTTCTGCCTAAGTCAACACTGAGAATGGTTTTTCCCGGAACACCGCCTGTCTTGGGAGGATTATTATTAACAGCATTGATGGGAGTCGATGCTAACGGCTGCCTATTCATCGGTATAGCAGCGGCATTGATTGGGGTAGCGGCGGAAGGTTGGTCTGTCATGAAAGCTCCTAGTTCAAATTTAACTGTAAAAAGTTGTCATGCTCATCTTACAAAAATGCGAGCAACCAGAAATTCTAGGTTGCGTCAAGTGTAGCTAGAAATACGTCAAAAATGAATTCCGGCGATATCTCCGATAAGCTCATGCCTTCGCACATCTAGTATTATTTGGCATAGTGTAGGCGAATTTTGGTCAGATGTAACCCCTGCTTTCACTGCTTTCAAACCAAAAGCGTCCGTGTTTTATCTTCTAGTACGTCTTAACTGGCGCTTGAATATCCAGAAAACAAATGCTAGAGCCAAACCCCCAAGTACGATTTTGGATACAGGAGCAAGGTACTTGTCCACAAGTTCATACTGACTACCCAATATGTATCCTGAGTATGTTAGCAAACCCACCCAAGCAGCGCTACCGAATGTTGTGTAAACCAAAAATGGTAGCAAGGGCATATTGCTCATCCCTGCGGGAACAGAAATCAAGGTGCGGATTCCCGGTACAAGACGACCAATTAATACTGCTGTTCTACCTTGTCGATTAAACCACTCTTTGGCCTTGGTGATATCTTTACTAGATATACCCAACCATTTGCCATACTTGTCAGCCCAACGCTTTAAACGGATTTCGCCCAAAAACTTACCTGGATAGTACCAAATAAGTGCGCCCAATACAGAACCCAAAAGTCCTGCGAAAAACACACCAATGATATTTAGCTTTGCCCCTCCTGGTTGATATGGACTTGCTGTAAATCCAGCTAGTGGCATGATCAATTCTGAAGGAATGGGGGGAAACAGGTTCTCTAGGAACATCAGTAGGGCGATTCCCCAATAGCCAAAATAGTTGATAGTATTAGTTATCCATTCAAGCATTTAGTCAATTCCTGAAATTGCTGCATTATTAAAGTTGGCATCGCAACGGAGAAACAAAGCAAGACGAATGGAAGGTAGTGGTCTGTCCCATTAATTTTGCAAGGTTTGTAGTAAGCACTTAAGTGCTTAAAAATACAGGACTAAAGTCCTTACTACAAACTTTTATAACCCTTCAGAACTAATGGGACAGACTACTACTAGTACAGCACGGCGGAAATAAACCACCCATTCCCAATCAACAAAACCCTTACGCTGTCTTCATTTTTAATTTTTAATTTTTAATTTTTAATTCCGCCTTGCGGTACTAGGTTTTGTTTTCTAATTTTTTAGATCCCCCTTAGTCGCTTTTGTAATCAGGACTTGGGAGGATCTAAAGATTTGATGGCAAATTTAAAAACATATTTTAGATTTTTTTTGAGGTTGTGGCTGTGGGAGAGTAGGGAGAAAATTTTACCTTGTCCCCCTCATCCCCTCATCCCCTCTTGCTCTAGGCTGTCGGTGTCAATGATTGTACCCTTGGTTCCGATTGCCAGTCTAATGGATTCCAAACTCGATCTTCCAGCGCCATCTGTTCAATTAAACTTGCCAGTCTTAGGGCTTTGAGAGCTTGTTCACCACCTACTGAGGGTTGATTGCCACCATGCACACAGTTGACAAAATGTTCTAATTCTGCACTTAAGGGTTGAATGTTGCTGGTGTAGACTTTTTCAATCACACCATCTTGCCTATAAAGTACTTGTCGGTGGTCGGTGAGAGAATTGGCAGCCGTTTGTCGGTGAATCAAAATTTCATTCTTGAGAAAATCTGCCTCAGTAAATGAATTTTTGCAATGGGCGACAATCCGGCGAATTTTTCGGTGGGTGACTTTACTGGCAGTCAGAGTAGCAACAATACCATTGGCAAACCCCAAGGTGGCGGTTACATAATCTAAATAACCAGAGTCTAGGGAGCGAGTACCGCTAGCAGTCAATTTTGTTACTGGGGAAGCAGCTAATTCCAAAAGCAAGTCGATGTCATGGATCATTAAATCCAGTACAACTGAAACATCATTTGCCCGATCTGAGTAGGGACTCATTCTGTGGGCTTCTAGCGCCAGCAATTCTTCTGTTTTCAGCACTTGGCTCAGTTCTTTAAAAGCTGGGTTGAAACGCTCAATATGACCTACTTGCAGGATACACCCAGACTCAGCTGCGGCATTTACTAAAGACTCTGCCTCAGAAATACTGGCTGCGATCGGTTTTTCAATCAAAACATGAATTCCCGCTAACAGACAGTTGATACCCACGGCATAGTGCAGACGGGTGGGAACAGCTACACAAACTGCTTCCACAAGGGGTAGCAGGTCACAGTAATCTTCAAAAAAACGCACCTTGTACTTGCTGGCAGTTTCTAATCCTCGCTCGACGTTAATATCTGCCACTCCGACTAGTTCAACATCTTTCATTGAACTCAGCACGCGAGTGTGGTGTTGTCCCATGTTACCCACTCCAATCACGCCTATGCGGATTGGTCGTGGCTGGTTGCGCTGTGTATATGGATTCGGTTCTGCCACTGACATGCTATTTTGCACTATTATTCTCTCCTCAACCACCAAATTTAGAGACGCTACGGCCGTTGGCGTTTATACTCGAAAGCCGGTTACGATCCGTCTAAAACCATCCAGATGGTAACATAGAGCCTATGTTTATGAAGAATTTCAAAGTTTGTGATCGGTTCCCGTAATCCAAATATCTTTTGTATAGATATTTCGGGTTTGCTTGGGATTTTGCACTTTCTACAAAAAATATATGTCTTTTTATTAGCTTTAAAAAATTCAGTAAGACCTAAGTGTAAATTATCCTTAGTATTGCTTCCTGGGATCTTGTTAAGGTTTGATTTGGCGATTTGAAATCCAAAAGTTGCAATCGAGATGAAAGCTGTAATTCTGTTATCTGGGGGATTGGACTCTTCCACAATTCTGTATAAAGCTAAGGCCGATGGCTGTGAATGTCATGCTATTTCCTTTGATTACCAGCAGCGACACCGACGAGAGTTACAGTCAGCCCTTACTGTTGGTCAAAAGGCTGCGATCGCAAAACATCAGGTAGTTAATTTTGATTTACGACAATGGGGTGGTTCAGCACTTACCGATGACGCCATTGATTTACCCCAGGAGCGATCGCTAGATGAAATGTCTCAAAATATTCCTGTCACTTATGTTCCGGCTCGTAATACCATCTTTTTAAGCTTTGCTCTGGGTTACGCCGAAGCGATCGCAGCAGAGCGTGTCTATATTGGTGTCAACGCCTTAGATTATTCAGGATATCCTGACTGTCGCCCCGATTATATCCAGGCAATGCAGGAAGTCTTTCGCCTGGGAACCAAACAGGGGCGTGAGGGACAACCAATTAATATTGTTGCACCCCTAATAGATTTGAAAAAAACTGAAATCATCCAACTGGGGAACCAATTGGGAGTTCCTTGGGAACTAACTTGGTCTTGCTATGCCGGTGGTGATGTCGCCTGCGGCGTGTGTGATTCTTGTCGCTTGCGGCTAGCAGCTTTTGCCGAATTGGGACTTGTTGATCCAGTGGCCTATGCTTCTTGAGTGAGGAGTGAGGAGTTAAGAGTTAAAATCCAGTACGCTTGGGTTAAAACGCGATAAATCGCCGTCTCTACAAGTGTTTTGGTCTTATCTGAACTATATTGAGTTAAAATCCATAACTCCTAACTCTTAACTCTCAACTCCTAACTCTTCTAACCGTCGCAGTTGAATCTGATGCAGGCGTGGGCCAACAATTGATACCACAGTGAATTCGAGATTTTCATAACAGAAGGTTTCGCCTTTAACAGGAATTTTCTGTAACTGATACAGCAAAAAGCCTCCCAGTGTTTGGTATTCTCTTGTCACGGGTAAATCGAGATGTAAAACTTCGTTGAGGTCTTCAAGGTTAATTTGTGCCTGCACCAAAAATTTCTGCTCATCTAACATCTGAATCAGTAAATCGTCGCTGCTCTCAGGTTCGCCGGCGTCGCCAATGATTTCGGCAATGACATCTTTGATTGTCACTAGTCCCACAGTACCGCCAAATTCATTCACTACCATGACCATAGCGGGTTTCTCTTGCTGCATCATGGGCAAAAGTTCACTCAAGGGCGTATGTTCTGGAACAAACCGGGCGGGACGCATCCAAGGTTGGATCTGTGTCTCTAAACTTAGGTTTCCTACAGCCAAAGGTTGTGCCAAATCTTTAAAATAAACAATGCCGCGAACATCGTCCAAAGATTCACCAATCACGGGATAGCGAGAGTAACCAGTGGAAGCCATTTCCTTGAGTAATGTTTGGAAGGTAGCATCTTTTGGCAGTGTGATAATACTGGTGCGAGGGATCATCACATCTTGGGCCATGACATCCCCAAACTCAAAGACATTATTGAGCAGTTCTCGCTCCGCACGCTGTAAACCAGTAGATCCCCATTCTGTAGAAATAATCAGTTGCAATTCTTCAGGGGTTACAGGTGGTCGCCAGCCTTGACCTGTGTATTGAATGCCAAAAATCCGTAATAAAAAACGAGTTGATTGGTTAAGAATCCAAATGAAGGGGCCAAAAAAACGCACGATCGCTTTTACCGAAGGCCCCAAAAACCTCGCTAGCTGTTCTGAGTACAGCATGGCTAAGGATTTGGGACATAATTCTCCGATCACTATTTGCAAATAGGCAATTAAGAAAAAGGCAATGGGAATTGATAAGGAATGGGCCAGGAAGGTAGTCATCCCACTAGGTAAAGGCCAGGATTTAAACCATGCATTTACCAGCACGACAATCGTACTTTCGCCAATCCATCCCAGTGCCAAACTAGAGAGGGTAATGCCTAACTGGGTGGTAGATAGCAGTCGGTCAATACTGCGTTGTAGCATTTCTACTGCGATCGCTGGAATATCCCCAGCCTTAACTAGCTGGTGAATACGCGATCGCCGCACGCTCACCATCGAAAATTCCGCTGTCACAAAAAAGGCATTTATGGCAATCAGTAGTAGCACTGACAATAACCGTAGCGCCACATCTGTCCAAATTAAATTAGGAAAACCAATCACCACCAAAGCTCGTGTAAAACTCACGCCCTCCATTTAGGGGAATAGGGGAATGGGGAGTGGGGGATATGAGGGGGGACAAGAGAGAATTTACTCCCCTCTCTCCAAGTGCCCCATGCCCAATGCCCCATGCCCAATGCCCAATGCCAATTACCTTTCTACAGGAATATCCAATGCCTCTAGCTTCAATTGTTGAGCGGGATAATCAGTAAGAGCAAGTGATATTTTCTTGACATCATCAAGTAAAGCTGTGGGAATGCTCACTGTACCTGAAAATGCTGGCCCATTTACAGGCAATTCTGTTGGTAAACCCTCTGTACTGGCACTCAAGGTTCGTCCTTTATCATCGCTAACATCTAGAAAACTATAAAGGAAGCGCACAGAATCCTTACCTTTGTTCTGCATTTTCACTTTCAGTAGCAAATCACCACCGGAGTAGCGAAAAGATTCCACAGTCATGGTTACACCCTCACTTTGGGCAGTAACCGGAAAACCTGGCTGGGGTTTTTCTTCAACCACTTCTGGGGTTTTTTCCTCTGGCTTTTGTTTGCTGCTATTGGTTTCTTCATCATCTTCCTCTAGCTTTTCCGATTTAGCAGCCTTGGTCTTACCCTCAATTCGCGCCTTGACAATTTTCAGTATCTCTTCCTCTTTTAATAGCACTAGCCCTCCCTGTTGAGAGCTATTTGCCTTATTGCTGGCAAATTTGGTTGTGGGTCGCCCATCTGGTGTGGTAACGCCTTTAAGTGCTGAACTCCCCAGCTCAAACCCCAGAAGTGCGCTCACAGAACCTGCTCCCATCATCAGGATTAACAAAATCAAAGTAAGAAGTACAGTAGAATTTATTTTCATCGCTGACAAGCTATCACAATAGAATGCTGGTCTATTTAAGAATAGTGAAGCTTTTGACCTCAATCCTTAAAGGAACTTAATCAATATTAGTTTGCACTATATCTATGATCAAATTATGTAGTATAAAAATCTGGTAAACTCTTGTCCAGTATTCACACGTGATAAATTTGTGCTATATTCATGGAATTGGCTAAACTCAGTGCAATGAGGTATTTTCCTCATTCTAAAATTAGCAAATAAGGTTGACATCAGAGTTAAAGTAATTTACTCATAGCAACCCATAACCCAACAAAACAAGCGCCTTTGGCCGATTGGGGAGGCAACGAACTCATAATTCGTCTTCAGGCTGGTTCGATTCCAGCAGGGCGCACTGAATCTTTAAAAAGTAGTAACACAGGGCATTGGGCATGGGGGATAGGCATCGAAACTTGTACTGAGCGTTGCTGAAATGTTGGTTAGTAATTATTATCCCCTGCTCCCTACTCCCTACTCCCTACTCCCCAATCTTACCGAGATGGTAAGGTTTCAAACCTGAATTCAGTTCCTACTCTGAGTTTGTTGCTATTCAAACGAGGAGACATCATCAGTGATGTGTCATAAGGATTTGGTAAATCAGGGGTGCGAATATAAGGATCGTTGCCAACTTGCTGAGTCAAGACATCATGATATAAAGTGTTAACCAACTCAGCATCGCGGGCAATTTCATTTTCTGGGAAAGAACCACCGAAACCAGAACCAGATCCTAGAAATGAGTCTAGCTGGCGTTTGAGGCTGCTATTTTCGTAGAAATTGCGATCGTGACGAAAATAGGCTCGTTCAAATACATCACTCGTAGTTTCAGCTTTCGGTGTTTCCGTTTGGGCAGATGCAACTGAGGGAAAAGCAATACCAGCAGCAAGTAGCACTAATAAACCACCAAGGGGTTTGAATTTTATACGCACGTTTCCCACTCCTCAATTTTTGTTTTGGGCGAATCTTAATTTATGCTTAAGTTCAGAACTCTGATGAGTTCAACCTTTGGTGTAGCACAACTTTTAATGTTTTGTAATGACGTATCCTACTGAAACTCTTACCCACTCAGATATTTGGGCAACCACTGCTGATTTGACCACTTTGCGCCACAAGCTACTAGATTTATTTTGCCAACTTGCTTATCAAGAGGGTGATTTTCTCCTCTCTTCTGGGCTACGTAGTTCTTATTATGTCAACAAGACACAGGTGACACTACATCCTCAAGGGGCTTTGGCAGTTGGACGGCTACTGTTTCCTTTATTACCTTTAGATACACAGGCTGTAGGTGGTTTAACAATGGGGGCTGATCCAATTGTGACAGCAGTAAGTGTAGTTTCTGTTTATGAAAACCGACCGATACCAGCGCTGATTATTCGCAAGGAAGCCAAGGGTTATGGGACGAGAGCTTATATAGAAGGTCCCAGTTTACCAGAAGGTGCAAAAGTAGTAGTTTTGGAAGATGTGGTTACAACTGGACAATCTGCTCTGAAAGCAGTTGAGCGTCTTAAAGATGCAGGTTATAGTGTAAATCTAGTAATTTCACTGGTAGACCGACAGCAAGGAGGAGGTGAGTTGTACCAGTCTGCTGGGTTGAAGTTTGAAACTTTGTTTTCGATTCAAGAAGTTCAGGAACGCTTTCGACAACTTGCGAATTCATAAATAATATAACTTGTACTAATTCGTAATTCGTAATTCTTAATTACGAATTGGTAGAAGTCCTGAATATAAAATAATACGGTTCAGTTAGAGATTAAAATATAAAGTTTAGGACTTACCGCATTAATAAAATATAGCAACTTGAATTAATCGGGTAAAACTTTTTATCCACGTATTCATACACACTTATCCATTCATAAATTAAATGTCGCTATTTCACAAAATGATGTCGCATTTTTTGCTTATAACCCTTGTTATACAAGGGTTATATTTTTTTCAAAAATACTACAAATGGGCATTTTACATAGATGGAGTTAAGCAAAAATTTATATTTAGATAGGAATTTTTGTGTAAATGTAGCCCAACTAGACATCGCTATTTTGAAAAAGCTTTTCATTTACTGAGTATCATTTTTAGCAAATTATTCAAATGATTCAAGGTAATTCACCTTGTGAGAATTTTCAATTTAGATTTACTACTTTTGATTTCCAAAACCGCTTATCTTAGCTATGCAGTCACCAAATCCTATTTCACTCTCCTCGCTGACCCCTTCAGTACTTACGGCTTTAGAAGTGTGCAGTGATGAATCGGTGTATGCTCCGGGCTATATTCAGCCGCATGGAATCTTGCTGATGCTGCAAGAGCCACACCTTAGAATCTTGCAGATTAGTGAAAATGTGGAACAGTTTTTTGGGATTTCGGCAGAAGGATTGCTGGGTCAACCATTGCAACGATTGTTTTCTGGCGATCAAGTGCAACGACTTACTGGGTATCTAGCTCAAGAGAACCTGGAGCTTTGCAATCCGTTTCAACTAAAAACCCGGCGGAGGGTTGCCCAGACTGATTGGCAACGGAAAAATCAGACATTTAGAGGTGTGATGTACCGGATGGTAGATGGGTTGATCCTGGAACTAGAACCTCAGCAATCCAGCAACAGCAACCATTCAACCCAGTTTTATCACCGCCTGCAAGGAGCGATCGCCAATCTCCGTAATGCCACTAACCTAAAAAATATGGCTCAAACCCTTGCCAAAGATGTGAAAGCAATGACTGGGTTTGATCGAGTTATGATCTACCGCTTTAAGGCAGACGATAGTGGTGTGGTGATTGCGGAGCAGAAACAGAGGCATTTAGAAAGCTACTTGGGACTGCACTATATGGCGACAGATATTCCCACGCCAGCCCGCAAGTTGTTTTGCCGCAAGTGGATGCGATTCATTCCCGATGTCAATTACACCCCTATCCCTCTGATTCCCAGCAACCATCCTCTGACGGATACACCCCTCGATCTGAGTAATTCTCTGTTACGAGGAGTGTCTCACTATCACATTGAATACTTACAGAATATGGGGGTTGCTGGGTCGATGACGATTTCGTTGCTCAACGACAAACGCCTCTGGGGATTAATTGCCTGTCACCACTACAGCCCGAAACTAGTGGATTATGAAACTCGTAAAGCCTGTGAATTTTTAGGACAGTTTGCCTCGATTGAACTGGTGCATAAACAAGAACAACAATTGTATTTTTACCGAACACAGGTGAAAAGGATTCAGGATGAACTGCAACAGATGTTATTACAGGAGTCCAATTTTATTGAGCAAGTGTTGAGCCGAAATACTTTTCAATTACTGGAGCTAGTTCATGCTCAAGGAGCGGCGATTTCACTTGATGGTCATCTGACATTAGTTGGTCAAACGCCATCGATTACCCAAGTGCAGGATTTGGTGACGTGGTTGGTGCAACACCAGGAAGAACAAGTGTTTGCGACTGATTCCCTATCACGTTTATATCCAGAAGCGAAGGCATTTAAAGATCAAGCTAGCGGCATTCTCGCAATTTCAATTTTATTCAATCATGTTAAACAAAAGTCTTACCACATTATCTGGTTTCGACCAGAGCAAATCCAGACAGTGAATTGGGTGGGCAACCCCCAAGATACGGTGAAAATCAATGAAATTGGTGAGATGGAATTGTGTCCCCGAAAGTCCTTTGAACTGTGGAAGGAAACTGTGAAAGAAACTTCCTTGTCTTGGGAGATTGCGGAACTGGAAGCCGCTACCGAGATGCGAAATACGCTAATGTTGGCACTGCTGGAGTTTTCCCAGATAGCCCTAGAAGAAGCGGCAGAACAAGCCGCGATCGCCAACCGTGCCAAAAGCCAATTCCTCGCTAAAATGAGCCACGAACTGCGGACTCCTCTCAATGCCATTTTGGGATTTACTCAGTTGATGAACCGCAGCGATAAGATTCCATCTGAGTTTCAGGAAGATTTAGACATCATTAGTCGCAGTGGAGAACACTTGCTAACCTTGATCAACGATGTCTTGGAAATGTCCAAAATTGAAGCGGGTCAGTTACAGCTAACGGAAAATTGTTTCGATTTGCAGCAACTAATCCACTCTATCAGAGATATGGTTGCCCTTAAAGCTTTAGAGAAAGGAATTGATTTGATCGCAGAACAGCATACCAGCGTTCCTCGCTATGTGTATGGTGACGAATCAAAACTGCGCCAAATTCTACTCAACTTATTAAGCAATGCGATCAAATTTACGACAACAGGTAGTGTCACTCTGCGATTAGAAGCTTTGACTGGGAAAGTGGACAGCATCAACTCACTTGATTCAAGAGATACCAATGATTCCAAACCAATTATCACCCTTCATGTCGAAGTTGAAGATACTGGATGTGGTATCGCTCAGTCTGATCTGGAAACTGTGTTTGCAGCCTTTATGCAAACAGAACGAGGTCGCCATACTCAAGGTACAGGTTTAGGCTTATCGATTAGCCGTCAGTTTGCCCGTTTAATGGGTGGTGATATTACAGTGCGAAGTATCTTGGATCAGGGGTCAACTTTTATTTGTGAGGTTTTACTGAGTCTGGGCAACCCAGCAGATATCATCGCGCCGGAAACGACTCGCACTGTTATCGGTCTAGAACCCGGACAACCCACTTATCGCATTCTAGTGGTGGAAGATTTTCAAGAAAATCGTCAGTTGCTCATCAGGCTATTGGAATCAGTTGGGTTCGAGGTCAGTGCTGCCGAGAACGGAAATGAAGCGATCGCTCTCTGGGAAAAATGGCATCCCCACCTGATTTTAATGGACATTCAAATGCCCGTGATGGATGGCTACGAAATTACCCAGCAAATTCGCGGCAGGGAGGTAGGTGAAGAGGTAGTGATTATTGCAGTGACGGCTTATGCCTTTGAGGAAGACTACACCACCAGTATTCAAGCAGGCTGCAACGACCACATCAATAAACCATTTATAGAAGCTATCCTATTTGAGAAGATTGCACACTACTTAGGAGTCCGTTACCGCTACCGCGAAGAAGCTTTATCGGGGTTAGACCAGCAAACTTTAATTCAGAAATCCCTAACAGCCAAAGATTTACAGGTAATGTCGCCAGAGTGGATTATTCAGGTGCATCAAGCAGCTTTGGATCTCAATGATGGCGAACTCTACAATCTCATCGCTCAAATCCCCAACCAGGAGCAAGTTCTCGCCAATGCTCTGAAATATCTAGTAGATAATTTCGAGCTGGAGGCGATCGCAAAGCGCTGCTGCGTTGGCGAAGCCTCTCCGCAAGGAGAAGCGCAGATCGCAAATCTCACCCAAACTCAGTCAAAAGATTATGGCTAATTTACTTAAATCCCCTTCGGAAACGAATATCCTCGTCGTGGACGATACCCCCGATAATCTACGGTTGTTAGCCAAAATATTAGAGTTGCAGGGTTACATCATCCGTAAATCCATCAACGGGAGAATGGCATTACAAGCCGCCGAGCGACATCCACCGGATCTGATTCTGCTTGACATTAATATGCCCGAAATGAATGGGTACGAGGTTTGTCAACAGTTAAAATCATCAAAAACAACAGATCAAATTCCGATTATTTTTATTAGTGCCCTTGATCAAATCAATGATAAAGTGCAGGCTTTTGAATTAGGTGGACAAGACTATATCACTAAGCCATTTCAAGAACTTGAAGTGCTAATGCGAGTCAGAAATCAGTTACTTATCAAACAGCAACACCAACAACTTCTTGAGCAAAATCAACGCCTAGAGCATGAAATTCAGGAACGCTTGAAAGCTGAAGCAGAGGTAAGGCAGCTATCTTTAACTGATGAATTGACAGGGCTATATAATCGACGTGGTTTCTTTTGGCTGGTAAATCAGCAATTCAAAATTGCCCAACGCACACTAATGTTCTGCTGTCTTTTGTTTGTTGATTTAGATGGTTTAAAGCAGATTAATGATTCTCTAGGGCATGAAATCGGAGATAAAATGCTCGTTGACACAGCCGAATTACTAAAGCAATCCTTCCGTGATTCGGATATTATTGCTCGTCTAGGAGGAGATGAGTTTGTCATATTTGTTCCTGTCTGCTCCCGAACTACAGAGGAATTTTATCCTCGACTACAATCAAATATTGATCGCTTTAATCAAGAGCATAATCACTCATACCAACTATCTATAAGTGTTGGTGTGACACAATGCGTCTTAAATGAAAACGTTTCACTAGAACAATTGATCGAAGAGGCTGATAAGCTTATGTATGAGCATAAACGCGCTAAACGCTGGGTAAATCATTAATTGTTCTACTGACAGTAGAAATTATTGACATCCAATTCGTGAGTCTACCATTAATCCGGTAAAAGCTTTCCATTTTTTTAGTCCAAGCCAGCAGCGGGATTTGAACTCGCGACCTTCCGATTACAAGTCGGATGCACTACCACTGTGCTATGCTGGCAAATTTGGGGTTATCTTCAATTAGCAACCACAATTTATTATTGTACCATAAAGAATTTATTTGTCTAGGTGTAATCCCTAAAAAATATTTTCCTGTTCAGAAATTAGGTTAGAAGACCAGAGATTTTGGCAATATTGGGGTTTTTGTGCGTCAAATTTAGTTGCTCTCAAACCTTTGATTGCTGAGGTAAAAACTATTTTCTAAAACCTCTTGCCTCCTGCCCTCTGCCTTTCTTCGGTGATTCTGATCACTGATAAAATTGATAAATTCATAAAAAAAGCTAGCTCAAATCCTGGGCCGGAGGCAAAAATATCTAGTACAGTTCTAAAATTGTATTTTTTTGATCCGGCTGGTAAAGCAACAGAAATATATAATTGTTCTTTACACATCGGAAGCATGGCAGTGTTGATCGGACGAGATTTATTAAGTCTGGCGGACATCAGTCCAACGGAACTTCAAGAACTCCTGCAATTAGCAACTCAACTTAAATCACAACAGTTGAAGTTGCAATGTAATAAAGTTTTGGGGTTGTTGTTCTCCAAAGCTTCAACTCGCACGCGGGTAAGTTTTACAGTAGCAATGTACCAACTTGGTGGACAGGTAATTGATCTCAACCCTAATGTCACTCAAGTTAGTCGCGGCGAACCTTTGCAGGATACGGCGCGGGTGTTAGATCGA
The DNA here is from genome assembly GCF_054786515.1 of Nostoc sp. UIC 10890. Lineage (NCBI taxonomy): Bacteria > Bacillati > Cyanobacteriota > Cyanophyceae > Nostocales > Nostocaceae > Nostoc > Nostoc sp. UIC 10890. Next base: position 4,998,776 of record NZ_JBSGKF010000001.1, on the reverse strand, counting down.
TATTTGGATATTTTGGCAATTCGCACTTTTGCCCAGCAGGATTTGGAAACTTTTGCTCACTATGCCAATATTCCAGTAATTAATGCACTTACTGATGCAGAACACCCTTGTCAGGTATTAGCTGATTTATTGACGATTCAAGAAAGCTTTAACACCCTTGCTGGGTTAACTTTAACCTACGTGGGTGATGGGAATAATGTGGCTAATTCTCTAATGTTGGGCTGTGCTTTAGTGGGGATGAATGTTAGAATTGCTACCCCTAGTGGATATGAACCAGATTCTAGGATTGTAGAACAAGCAAGAGCGATCGCTAACAACAAAACTGAAGTCCTCCTCACTCACGATCCAGAATTAGCTGCAAAGGGTTCTGCTGTACTTTACACTGATGTTTGGGCAAGTATGGGACAAGAAGCAGAAGCCGATAACCGGATGCCAATTTTCCAGCCTTACCAAATTTCGGAGCAGCTATTGAGCCTTGCTGACCCAGAGGCAATTGTTTTACACTGCTTACCAGCCCATCGCGGTGAAGAAATTACCGAGGCAGTTATTGAAGGCTCCCAATCACGAGTTTGGGAACAGGCAGAAAATCGCCTCCATGCCCAAAAAGCTTTACTTGCAAGTATTTTAGGGGCAGAGTGAGGGAATAGGGCACAGGGGATAGGGTATAGTTTTCTTGCTTGTAACCTGTACCCTCTAACCTGTAACCTGTATGTAATATTCTTATTTGTCAAAAGGCAAAAGAGAAGAAAATAATTTTGCTTTTGCCTTTCATATTTTTACTTTTCTCTTGTTATGGGGAGTTTTTTGTAGTACTAATGTTCTAGAGACATTTATAATTACTTCCCACAAATTTATGGAACGTCTAACTGAAGCTCAACAAGAACTTTACGAATGGTTGGCAGAATATATCAGATCGCACCAGCATTCACCTTCTATTCGGCAAATGATGCAAGCGATGAACCTGAAGTCACCAGCACCAATTCAAAGCCGTTTAGAACATTTACGCACTAAAGGATATATAGAATGGACTGAAGGACAAGCGCGAACGATTCGGATTTTGCGTCCTGTTAAACAAGGTGTACCAATTTTGGGCACGATCGCGGCTGGTGGTTTAATAGAACCGTTTACTGATGCTGTAGATCATTTAGACTTTTCTAATTTTGAGTTACCTCCCCAAACTTATGCTTTGCGTGTAGCTGGCGATAGCATGATTGAAGATTTAATTGCTGATGGCGATGTAGTATTTTTGCGTCCAGTAGCAGAACCAAATCATTTAAAAAATGGCACCATCGTCGCCGCCAGAGTAGATGGATTTGGTACAACATTAAAACGTTTTTATCGCCAAGGCGATCGCGTCACCCTAAAACCAGCAAATCCCAAGTACAATCCCATAGAAGTCAGCGCTATGCAAGTGCAGGTACAAGGTTCACTCATTGGTGTTTGGCGTGGTTACAACTGAATTGGGAATGGGGAATGGGGAATGGGAAAGATAAGTACCAATGACCAATGACCAATGACCAATGACCAATGACTAAATAAATATGTACCTGACGCAAAACCCAGTGCAACAACTGCCCACTTTCCGGTTGAAATTACCTTATGCAAGGGAAAGTAAGGGCAGTTATTATACGCAACCATTACCAGGATGCCCAAGAATGCCTCCATCTCTGCAATTGCGGCAATATCAGCGCCAAGCGATCGCTAGCTGGTTTAGCAACAATGGCAGAGGGACGCTGAAAATGGCTACTGGTAGTGGTAAGACGATTACCGCATTAGCGATCGCTTGTGAATTATATCAGCAGATTAATTTACAAGTTCTGGTTGTGGTATGTCCCTACCGCCATCTTGTTACCCAATGGGCGCGAGAATGTGAAAAATTTAATTTGCAACCCATTTTAGCTTTCGAGAATTTACGCACTTGGCAAAGTCAACTTTCTACGCAAATTTATAATCTGCGTTCTGGTTCTCAACGGTTTGTCACCGTGATTACTACAAACTCCACTTTAATTGGAGATGGGTTTCAGTCTCAACTCAAATATTTTCCCGCCAAAACTTTAATTATTGGGGACGAGGCGCATAATTTAGGCGCACCTAAGTTAGAAGAAAGTTTGCCGCGTAGTGTTGGGTTGAGACTAGCTTTATCTGCCACACCGGAGAGGTATTTTGATGATTTTGGTACGCAATCTTTATTTGATTATTTTGGCCCAGTTCTCCAGCCTGAGTTTACTTTGAGAGATGCGATCGCTCAAGGTGCTTTGGTACATTATCTGTATTATCCGGTGTTGGTGGAGTTAACTGAAGCCGAAAGTATTGCCTATTTAAAGTTAACTAAAAGAATTGGGCGATCGCTACTTTATCGAGATAGAGAAAATGGACAAGCAGGAAGTTTTGAAGACAATGAAGATTTAAAGCCTTTATTGATGCAAAGAGCAAGATTAATTGGTGCGGCGGAAAATAAATTAAATGCTTTGCGGGATTTAATGATTACTCGCCGCGAAACTAGTCACACTCTTTTTTATTGTAGTGATGGTTCCCAAGATGCGGGACAACGTTCATCGCTACGCCAACTTAAAGCTGTTGCTAAAATTCTGGGAGTGGATTTGGGATACAAAGTAAGCACCTATACGGCTCAAACAACTTTACAAGAAAGGGAAATTTTGCGCCATCAATTTGAAAGTGGAGAGTTGCAAGGTTTAGTCGCAATTCGTTGTTTAGATGAAGGTGTAGATATTCCAGCAATTCAAACTGCCGTGATTTTATCAAGTTCTGGTAATCCTCGCCAGTTTATTCAGCGACGGGGGCGAGTTTTACGTCCTCATCCAGCTAAGGAACGCGCAACAATATTTGACATGATTGTTTTGCCACCAGATTTAGATAGAGAAACTATAGAAGTTGAACGTAATTTATTGAAAAAAGAATTACGGCGCTTTGTAGAGTTTGCTGATTTAGCTGATAATGCAGGGGAAGCAAGAATGAAGTTACTTGATTTACAAAAGTGCTATGGTTTATTAGATATTTGATGATGAACTATATAGTTGTATTATTTTGTAAAATTTTTCGAGTTTTGAAAAAAGAAGCATTAAATATGAAATAATAAAATTATGAGTTAGATCATAATGGGATGTAAGTTGCTTTAAAAATTTCACTTACATCCCATTATAATCTAGATTGTTAATATTAATAATAACAGAAGACAATTCAATAATAAAGTCTTTTTTCAAAGAAAATGATAAATTTGAAAAAATAGTGTTGGCAAAATTAAAGATAAGGCTAACAGTGGCTTTACGGAGGTAAATGCAATACTAGAGAAAGTTAAAATATAGAAAAACTAAATTTCCAAACCGAAGATGTCACAAGATGCGAATATCGATGATGTGCAGGAGCCAATAAATAGCGCTTCGCCGGAGGTACGGCGAATTATTGAGCGGGTATGGAAGCTGGAAAAAGGCAGGCTAGATAAGAAGATTAACAGCCATATAAATGATAATATTTTGGACATTATTAAGGAAGAGGTGCGATGAAGCTGACTTCAATCAAGCTATGCAACTTTCGCTCCTTTTATGGTACGACACCAGAGATGCTCCTGGCTGGAGGGGATGTTCAAAACACAACGATTATTCATGGCAATAATGGCTCTGGAAAAACCAGTTTACTAAATGCTTTTACTTGGGTATTGTATGATAAATTTAGTGCAGCATTTGCATCGATAGAGCAGTTAGTTAATAAGCGTGCGATCGCAGAGGCTCAAAAAGGTCAAGCTGTAGAATGTTGGGTAGAAATTGGCTGGGAACATGAAGGTAAACGCTATCGAGTTAAACGCGCCTGTCGGGGTTATAAAAACGAAGGTGATTTTGACGCTGGTAAAACTCAATTAACAATGTGGGTTGGTGCGGATGATGGTAAATGGAATATACCAACTCAGCAACCAGACGATATAATTAATCAAATTTTACCCGCTACTTTACATCAATATTTTTTCTTTGACGGCGAAAGAATTGAAGAAATAGTTCGTTCTGACAAAAAAGCTGAAATTGCTGAAGCGACAAAAATTTTCTTGGGTGTAGAAGTAATCAACCGTTCCATCAGACATTTGGGAGATGCTAAAAAATCTTTAGAAAATGAATTAAAAGCAATTGGTGATTCTGAAACCAAACAACTATTACGACAGCAAGAAAAGATAGAACGGGAACGCGAACGGATTACCAAACGGCAAACGGAAATTAAAGAAGAGTTAGAATATCAACAAACTTTTAAAAAAGAGACAAGTAACCGTTTACGAGAACTTAGCGCAGCTAAAGAATTGCAAGAAAGATGGCAAGATTTAGAATCGCAGAAGACGGCGAATCAAGAAGAATATAAAAAAACAAAGGAAGCGCTAAAAAAAGTTCTCTCTGCGCGGGGTTATACAGTTTTATTGTCGGAAACTACATCCCAGTTTCGAGGAATTATCAATGATTTGAAGCAGCGTGGCGAGTTAACATCAGGAATATCGCGGGAATTTGTGAATGATTTACTCAATTCTCAGCGCTGTATTTGTGGCGCAGAATTACACGAGGGTAATCATTCTCATACTCATGTGAGTACTTGGTTAAATAAAGCAGGTTCCTCAGCGGTAGAAGAAACTGCAATTCGGATGATAGCTCAAGTAGATGAAATTGATAAGCAAGCAATAGGATTTTGGGAAGAGGTTGATAGAGAACAAAGTAGAATTAATCAGTTAAGGCAAAGCATATCTCAAATTGAAGGTGATTTAGACAATATTCAAGAACGGTTGCGAAAAGATGCTAATGAAGAAATTAGCAGTTTACAAAAACGCTTAGATGAAATTGAAAGTAAAATTGATGAATTGAACCGAGAACATGGTGCAAATCAGCAGCAGATTTCTCAACTTACAACTGAGATTGAAGGTTTAAATAAACAAATTGCTAAACAAAAGCTGAATGAAGACAAGCAAACTCTAGCACAGCGACGAATTAACGCTACTCAAGATGCAATCGAACGATTAACGGAAGTTAGAAATCGTCAAGAACAGCAATTTCGTCTGCAATTAGAAAAACGAGTACAAGAGATATTCACAGAGATTTCTGTTACTCCCTATATTCCTAAAATTAGTGAAAAATATGAACTGACATTAGTAGAAAATACTACAGGTATAGAAGCACCAGTTGCAGCATCTACGGGTGAAAATCAAGTTCTCAGTTTATCCTTTATTGCCAGCATCATTGACAAAGTAAGGGAATGGAGTGAGAAACGAAAAATGATGATGATTCCCGATAGTAGCACTTTCCCAATTGTCATGGATTCACCCTTCGGTAGTTTGGATGAGAATTCGCGGCGACACATTGCGAAGACAATTCCCCAATTAGCGAATCAGTTGATAGTTTTAGTTACTAAAACTCAGTGGCGGGGTGAAGTAGAAGCTGAGATGACAAACAGAATTGGTAGAGAATATGTGCTTACGTATTATTCTTCTAAGCCAGATTGCGAACAAGATTATATTGAGTTGGGTGAAGAAAGATATCCTTTGGTGAAACAAAGTCCGAATGAGTTTGAATATACGGAAATTATCGCAGTTGAACGGAATGGGTAATTACTCACGGAGAGGCGCAAAGGTTTTTTCTTGGTTAAATTTGAGAAAAAGAGAGGAATAAAGTTATGGTTGCGAGTTCAGATAGAAATTATATGTCTCCCCAAGAATATCTGGAATGGGAAGAACGCCAAGAAATCAAATATGAATATATTGATGGTGAAGTTTTCGCCATGACTGGGGGTACTCTTCCCCATAATGATATTGCTTTAAACTTAGCTTCAGCGTTAAAAATTCATCTAAGAGGGAGTGAGTGTCTTCCCTTTATGGCAAATGCAAAAGTAGGTGTATCTGAGAAGGGGCCTTTTCATTATCCCGATGTTGTGGTGAGTTGCGATGAACGCGATAAACAAGCTATTCAATTTCTCCAATATCCTTGTTTAATTGTTGAAGTTCTTTCCCCTAGCACAGAAGCTTACGACAGAGGTAAAAAATTTACGCGGTATCGTCGCATTCAGACTTTGCAAGAATACGTCCTTATCGATGCTGAAAAAATTGGTTTAGATTGTTTCCGGTTAAATGATAGAGGACTCTGGGAGTTACATCCTTATGAAGAAGGGGATGAAGTTCATTTAACCAGCGTTAATTTCCGCTTTCCAATATCTTTGGTGTATGAGAATGTTCAATTTCCTATTTGAGTAGACTGTATGATTGTGTATTTTACGAACCAGTTTCGCAAAAAAGGTGCAGAAGACGCAGAGGGAAGAGAGGAAAGATGGACTATGTTAGTAGATAATTTGTTTGTTTAGCGATCGCCTACATACTAGTATAAAATAATGCGGTAAGATGTGCGATCGCTTCTAACTTTCGGTTAAGATAGCTACACCTTAAGTATTATAACAATGGCGGAAACTGGCAGAATCAGGGTTGCTAAAGATAAAGCTGAGTTAGTAAAGGATTTAACATTAACGTCTTCAGATGGTGGAACAGGGCCTTTTCAAACCTATGCTGATGTGATTGTGTTTGCAGCAGCTTTGGGTGTCAAGCATAAAAAGCGGGTGGCTTTGGGTGAAATTTCTAAAAGAGAACCGTCACCAATTGGACAAGAACATTTCTTAATTAAGGGATATGATTTGGTAATCAAACTACTAGCAATTGTTGAAGCTAAAGAACTTAATATTTTATCTTATGAAAACGAAAAATATGAAAATCAACGCATTCGTATGTTTGAAGAATATGCTAATGGTGGGCTTGAGATATTACAACAGGAATTACGAGGGGCAGTAGACTATTCAGAAAGACTGCTTCTAATTTTGATGACTGAAAGATTCAATGAAACGCTACAAGAAGAAACAAGTTTTGACTTAAGTCGTTTTATATAATACAGGAATAAATATGCATAACTTTAAATATAAAGCCGTTCGCATAAGACAAACAAATTCTGGTGATTGGCTGGTACTTTTTGCTGCTTCCGCTATAGAAATTGATATGTGGGCAGGTGTACCACAGAAAAAGAAAATTGGAGAGCAATCAAAAGAAACGACTGGTTTCCAACGGGAAGAAAATAAAAAACGCATCAAAGAAATTAGTGATTTTTATCGTAATGAACAGAATATAATTCAAAATCCTTTACTTTGTGCATTACGTCAAGCAAGTGAATTAGTTATTTTTGAACCAAGTGAAATTGATAATAGTATCACTGAGAGCATTCAACATGGTTTTCTAACTGTAAAAAGTGAATTTTTAGAGAAACTAAGCTTACTAGATTTACTAAGAAGAGTAAAAGCAGATTTAGAGCGTAGAGTCCCAGGACTAGTAACTCAAATAGTCCCTGATAAAATTATATTAGAACTTAAACAACGTGCAGAAATCTTGCATAGTTTTCAGGCTTCACAAGATGAATTTTATGAAAATGATCAAGACATTACTGAAGAATCAGATGATGATGGAGCTTTAGGTCTTTCATTAACTGATGAATCCCATATATTAGATTTTTGGCAAGAGGTTGCTGCTTATATTTCCGTTTTAGAAGAGATAAAAGATAGTTTTAATGAAGACAAATTTCTAGACTATTCAAAAGAAGCAATGATTTCATTTTTACGTCCTATAGTTGTTGTTGATGGACAACATAGGCTTCGAGCAGCGATTAAATCTGTTAAAGAACTAGTCATACAAGATGCATATAAGGAGTTAATAGAAAAAGCAATTATAGATGATAAAATTGAACCAGAAGAAGCTCAAAGAAAAATAGAAGCTGATGCAGCTCGTAAACTGCCAATTTCACTACTTATGAATACAGACCCAGCAGAACAGGTTTTTCAATTTGTAGTTGTAAATCAGAAAGCAACACCGATCAAAACCGCTTTGCTAGGAACAATTATATCTACCAGTCTTTCTAATGAAGAATTGACTAGAGTATCAGATAGGCTTGAGTTAGCAGGGATTAAACTTGAAGAATCAAGAGCAGTAACTTTTCTGACTCGATCTCAAAATAGTCCATTTTATGGTTTAGTTGAAAGGGGACTTGCTTCAGATAGTAAAGACCGTCTAAAATGGAATGTTCTTGCATCTATAGTAAAAATTTTTAGGGAACTAAAAGGAGGTAAACTTTTTCATGAAAGTGTTGATTACGCTGATAAATGGAGACGTTGTTACCTACCTGAATCAAAAATTGTTGAGAATTGGGAAGTTGAAGAGTGTGAAGATGCTTTCAACTACTGGCGTAAGCTTGATGGCTCTTGGAGAGAAGTATTTATATTATTTTGGACTTCAGTACGTGATAAACTAGCTTCTCGAAATAATGATGAAGCATCTCATTACTGGGGTTCTCCAGTTAAGTCAAATATTTTTAACCAAACATCATTGACTATTCTTGCATCAGATTTCTTTCAATTTCTATGTGAACGGGAGATTAAAATCGATAGTACAAATGATATCCCTATTCTTGTTAATCAATGGTTGAAAGATGTTGATCGTGATTACTTTAACCGAGAATGGAATTTAAAAGGAGTGAAAAAAGATGTACCTGGTATTAAAAAAAGGTGGTCAAAGCTTTGGGTGGAATATAGAAAAGACCCACAAAGACTACCAAGATCAACTCAATATCGTGACCCCCTTGGCAATTAAGTTTCATTATAGCTATGGAATTTGCAGAAATTAGCTCTTTTCTTGACACTACAGCAGACAAACTTGAAGCTTCTTGGGATATCACGAGTCTCAGTAATATTGCAAATCAGAGAGTGCCTGACTTTATCATGAGCGGTCGAGGAACTTTACTAAGAGCTGACATACATATATTGTGGACACAGTGGTTTATTGAGTCCATCTGCAATCCAGATATATTTGCTAATTCTTCTCAAGGCTACGCCTACATAGTAAAAACAGTTCAGAAAAGAGTACCTCTTATTTTCCCAGGAATTTCTGAAGATGAGCGAAATAAAATTACAAAATATATTGCGAGATTAGTAGATAAAGAAGTTCAACGGAGAAGAGAGAGAAAACGCATTTCTCTGAGTTTAGAAAATAGAAAAATGTTATGGGATATCTACGGAACAGAACAGCGTTGTTGGATTTGTGGATATACATTTACCACATGGGCTGAAAATAAGTTCTTGGGATATATCAACTATCAGGAAGCTCCTCTTCCTCAGTTTGTTGATTACATGACATTGCATGGTTTAACAGAACGGGATATTTCTGTTGAAGTTGACCATGCCGTACCCTTTTCAAAAGGTGGTAATGAAGAAGATAACCTTCGTATAGCATGTGGTTGGTGCAACTCTCACAAAAGTGATCGAACTTCTTTGTATGATGTTGCACTGAAACCACGTATATTAAATCATACAAAATTGGGAAAGCAAAGTATTCCTCATCCTTTTTGGATTGTTCGACTTTTGTCTGTACGTAGATGCTGCGAATACGAGGGAGGTTGTGAGCAGACTGTAGATAATTCACAGTTGACTGTATTTCCCAGGCATCCTGAAGGTGCAATGAACCCAACAAATCTACGTGTTATTTGCTCTGAGCATGATCCTTTAGGTTCAAATCGTTTTATGAGTAGAACAATTGCAGAACAAGGGCCTTAGAATTTAAGAACTATGATGTTGAATTTGGTTTTGTGTAACTCCACAAAATATTGACAGAATATTGGAAATTATCATTAGATTTGCTAGTTATAAAATCGTTGGAAGTCCTACAGCTTTTGGATCAACAAACTCACCATCAAAACTTATAGTTTTATCTTCTACAGTTCTAGCATCCGCCAAAGCCTTACGAAGTTCAGCACGTTCCATCTGTTCCTGAATTCCACCCAGAATGTAAACCAATAACTTTGCCGCTAAATCTCGTCCAGCAACCTGCACTCGCTTTTTATTTGGGTCATATAAAACCCCATACCAGAGAGATTGGGGATATTCCATACCACTAAAACCACCTTGCTGGTCAAACTTCCGCAGTTTCTTAAAAATATCTTCTAAAGAAAAACCTTTTTTAAAAACCAAAATTCCCAAAGCTTGCGCTAATGCAACTTGAGCAACTGGACGGAAAAGCATATTTCCTTCACCTCCATCTTTCTCAAAGCTGAAGCGCCGTAAAGCTGGTGTATCCTCGTGTTCTAAAATTTTATAACTAGAAAGACTAGCCAAAGAATCAAATAGCTTTTTAAATTCCTCAATTCCCTGCTCAATTTCTTCATCCTCTGGACGCATGGGAATTAAACCTTTCTCCAAGGGTTTCCAGTGAGGAAACTTATGAACTAAATATCGCTCAGACATATCTTGGAGAGCTTGCAAAGTGGTCAAAACTGTAGAATTGGAAGCGACTGTTGCACTATTCCAATTAACACGGGGATTGCGCTCTTGTCGTTGTTCTAATAGTGGATGTGTAACTGCAATTTTTCTAGCAACGATCGCAAAACCATCATCTTCATTCAACTGTGTTAGCTGACCTTTAGTCAAGGGTGCAGCCATCAGGTTGACATGAACAAAAATCGATCTCACCCTTCGCCTCGCCTCAGTGCGAGTTTCCCCAGCCGCTACCGCACAGATGAACTCAATACCAATTTTTTCCTTGGGTAAGTTTTGCAAGTAAGCAAGGTCTACTTGGTACTTTTCTATCAAATCATTGACTGTTATAAAACTGTCATCAGCACCTTTATCTTTTTTATAGCGCTGGAGTTTGCGAGTTTTAATTAACTCCATTAACCCCTGTACACCCATTAATCGGTGTTGACCATCCAGTGCATAAATAGTTACATCATCCTCAGAAATATTTAGCAGACCTACTTTAGCGTCTTTATCTAAGGGGATGAAATCTGTAGTAGACTTTGTGGCGCGTCCTTCACTATCCCACTCAGCAGCTTTAGGATTATCCACCCACGGTTGATTAATTACTACCAGCACTGGCGGAAACTTATGGTTGTGTCGAGCCGCCAAATACTGTACTAGTGGCGCTTGACGTGACCAATCAAGGGGACGTTGTTGAATTTCATCAATACTATCCGCATCAATCTCGACATTATCAGTCTCTGGATTATATTTTTTTTGAAACAGAGGTAAGCCAGAGGCGAAGTGAACCCGACCTGCAAACCATTCCAGTGTAACAGAGCTAACATAAGCCTCAGTACCACCCATTTCGGTTTTTTGAACGAGAATCTGATCTTTTCTCCCTAAAAACTTCTCTAGGAGTAAAGCTAGTACCTGTTTTTCCTTGTTTTCCCGTTCCAGGTATTCTCTAGCTATGTCAGCAGTTGGGTCAGATGCACTATCTTTCATGCTAAATTTTAAAAACAGAATCGTATTATGTAGTTTAATTTTCTAAAAAAGTATATATCACTTCTAAAGTTTTTAAAAACTTTTTTCAACCCACGGAAGTGGATTTTGTCTGTGTTACTGCAAATTCTATTTGTCCAGATATTAAACCAGTGTTTCTAGAGGTAGGGAGAAATGACTACAGCACAACAACCAGAAAATAAAAGTCAGCAAGCACGTACTGTAGCAGAGTTAGTGGACTATATCCAAGCTCTCACCACCGAAATTCAAGAATTGTATTGTTTAGACCAAGTACCTTGGGTTTTAGGCGTGTCTTGGGGAAAAGATTCGAGTGCTGTATTGCAACTTGTTTGGAATGCGATCGCTGCTCTTCCTCCAGAAAAAAGAACTAAAACAATCCATGTTATTACAACAGATACTCAGGTAGAAAATCCAATTGTTTCTGCTTGGGTTCGCACATCCATGCAGCAGCTGGCATCTGCTGCAAAAGAAAGAGAGATGCCAATTGAAACTCATCTGCTTTATCCCGCAGTCAAAGATACCTTTTGGGTAAACTTAATTGGCAAAGGCTATCCTGCGCCGCGTATGCGGTTTCGGTGGTGTACTGAACGGCTGAAAATACAGCCTGCGAATACCTTTATCCGTAATATGGTTCGAGATAATGGTGAAGTAATTCTCGTTTTAGGTATGCGTAAGGCTGAAAGCAACAAACGTGCGACCGTTATGGAAAAGCACGAAAAAGGACGGGTGCGCGATCGCCTGAGTCCTAGATCGAGTTTGATTAACTCTCTCGTTTATACTCCTATCGAAGACTGGCGTAATGATGAAGTATGGCTTTACTTGATGCAGTGGCAGAATCCTTGGGGAGGAAACAACAAAGACTTATTTACTTTGTATCGAGGTGCAACAGCAGATAATGAGTGTCCTCTAGTTGTTGATACTTCTACTCCTAGTTGTGGTGATTCCCGATTTGGCTGTTGGGTTTGCACATTGGTGAGTCAGGATAAATCGATGGAAGCGATGATCCAGAATGATGAAGACAAAGAATGGATGCAACCTCTATTGGATATTCGTAATGAACTAGACATTAAAGAGGACTGGGATAAGAGAGACTTTAGAAGAATTTGGGGTGAAGTCCAACTTTTTGAGCGTAACAAAGATGGGGAAATATCTGTTGAACCAATACCTGGCCCCTATACTAAATATTGGCGAGAACATTGGTTAAGACGATTATTAGAAGCGCAAACAAAAACCCGTCGGACAGCGCCAGAAAATATGCGCGATATCACCCTAATTACTCTAGAAGAAATGAGCGAAATTCGCCGCATTTGGCTAGAAGAAAAACACGAATTTGATGATAGCTTACCCCGGATTTATCAAGAAGTGACTGGCGAAGAATTTCAAGACCCCCGTCCTGGTGCAGACTATAGCCTACTAGGTCGTGATGAATGGATAGTATTAGAAGAAATCTGTGAAGGTGACGCGATGCACTTGGAACTCATGGCGAAATTGTTAGACACAGAACGCCAGTATCGCAAAAAAACTCGTCGCGTAGGAATATACGAAACCCTAGAAAAATGTTTTAATACGAGTTCACGTTCCCCTGAAGATGCGATTAAAAATGCTCGTTTGAAACGGGAATTAAGCGAAGCAGTTAGTCAAGGTGATGTTGCAAAAGTCAAGCAGATGACTTTGGGCGATGTTCCAGCAATCAATGAAGTAGATGAAGGTAAAACTGAAAATGATGAAGAGGTAACTTGGGCAAGTATGAAATTTAAAAAGAAAAATTCAGAATAATAGAAGACGGGAGTCAACCAAACTACTTAAAGAACGCTTGACAAAGTTGGGTTATCTTAAAAAAAGCGAGGTTCTATGATTCAAGCCATACACAAATTAGTAACTTTTGAAGATTTTGCAGCTTGGCGGCCTGAGGGTGGGAGATATGAATTACATGATGGCGTGATTGTTGAAATGGCACAACCAGTGGGAGATCATGAGGATGTTGTTGGTTTCTTGGCACTAGAGATATCTGCTGATATCAAGCGTCTAAATTTACCTTACTTCATTCCAAAAACTGTATTAGTCAAGCCATTTGAAAGTGAATCAGCTTATTCACCAGACATCTTAATAATCAATCGACCAAATTTAGTGAATGAGCCTTTATGGAAAAAAGAATCAACTGTATCTCAAGCTACATCTATTCCCTTAGTAATTGAAGTTGTTAGTACTAATTGGCGAGATGATTACTACAAAAAATTAGCTGATTATGAAGCTATAGGTATTCCCGAATATTGGATTATAGATTATGCGGCTATAGGTGCTAGGAAGTTTATTGGCAATCCTAAGCTGCCGACTATATCCATTTATCAATTAATTGATGGTGAGTACCAAGTTACTCAATTTAAAGGCGATACCCATATTGTCTCGCCTACTTTCCCAGAATTGAATTTAACCGCCGAACAGATTTTTCAAGCTGGAGGTGTGCAAATCTAGCCACGCTTACCAACACAGAGACAGATACAATCGCATTTCTTAACAGTTAGTGATGGTATTATCTATATTTCATAGACAATATTTTTTATCAATGCGTCAGACAAAACCATCTAATTAATTTTATTTGATTCCTTTCATCACAAGCTTTCTGCTTCTGCGATCGCTGTCGAACTCATGTTAATCTTAAAAACTAATGATATTTCTTGAACTAGTATTACAAAACTTTGGCCCCTACAGTGGGAAACAGGTAATCAATCTTAACCCAAAAATTGATGAGGAAAGCTCACACCCAATTATTTTATTAGGTGGGATGAATGGCGGCGGAAAAACCACGCTTATGGATGCCATTCGTCTCGCCCTTTATGGCCCCCGTGCCCAATGTTCTACCCGTGGGAATTTAAGTTATAGTGATTTTCTCAATCAATGTGTTAACAATAAAATAGATCCAGTTTCAGACACCCGAATTGAATTACTTTTTGAACATATTGAAAATGATAAGCCAATAAAATACCGTGTTGTGCGTAGTTGGACAAAAAATCCTAAAGATGGTAAGGATACATTAGGTATTTTAGGCGACAGTGATACATGGCCTGATGCTTTAGTTAATATTTGGGATGAGTATATTGAAAATCTCTTGCCATTAGGTATTTCCAACTTATTTCTCTTTGATGGTGAACAAGTTAAAGAACTCGCAGAACAAGAAACACCACCACCAGTTGTAGTAGACGCAATTCGCGGACTTTTAGGGCTAGAGTTAGCAGATCGTTTAGCAGTTGATTTAGATATCTTAGTTAATCGTAAACTTAAAGAAGTTGGTAATAGTAAGGATTTAGCAAACTTAGAGGAAATTGAAACTAGGTTAACCCAACAACAAGAAGATTATCAAACCACAGAAGAGAAAGTAGAAATTCTCAAAAATCAGGTAGAAGAGTTAGAACAAAAGCAGCAAGAAGCCTTTGATAAATTCATTTCTGAAGGTGGAAAGATTGCAGCAGAACGCAATCAATTAGAACTACAGCAAAATACAAAAACTGCGGAAATTGAACAAGTACGTCAGTCAATGTGTGAATTGGCGGCTGATGTTTTACCTCTAGCATTAATTCCCAATTTGCTTAATCAGGCGCAGACACAGGGAGAAAAGGAATTTCGCCATCAACAAGTACAAATTTCCAAAGATTTGTTACTTGAACGAGATCAGCGTTTACTCGCTTGGCTAAATCAAGTAGATATTTCTCCTATACAAGTTGAAAAAATCCAATCATTTTTAATCCAAGATGTAGATAGTTTATATGTAAAGACTCTCCAGACGGAAGCACCTTGGTTATTAGCTGATGATGAAACTTTAAGTCAGCTAGATAATCTTATATATCACTTACAAAATTCTAGACTTTCTGCAAAAGAGAAGTTAGCTATTCTCAAAAATAAAGAAGAAGAAATCCATACTTTAGAAAGACAAGTGCAAACAGCAGCAGCACCAGAAGATTATACAAAGCTGCGTCAAGCACTAGAATCGGCACAAAATCAAGTTGTTGAAGCTAAAGCAAATTATGAAACAATCCGCCGCCGTTTAGCTGAATTAGAAACTATTATTGCTAAGTCCAAAAAAGAATTAAGTGAATATACAGTAGAAAATATTAAACATAAAAATAGCGAACATATTATTACTTCTGCGGCTAAAGTTCAAAAAACACTCAAGATTTTTCGGGAAAAATTAACTCTGCGAAAACTCAATAAATTAGAGGAGGAAGTTAAAAATTGCTTCCTTTATCTCCTCCATAAATCAGATTTAGTGCATCGTATCACTATTGATACCAAGACTTTCAGTCTTTTGCTTTATGATTTAAATGGTAAACCTGTGCCTAAACATCGTTTATCAGCAGGTGAAAAACAATTACTTGCGATCGCATTCCTCTGGGGTTTAGCCAAAGTCTCTGGACATCGCCTACCAGTAGCAATCGATACGCCACTAGGTAGACTAGACTCTTCTCACCGCAGTAACTTAGTTGAACGTTACTTTCCATCCGCCAGCCACCAAGTGATTTTGTTATCTACGGATACTGAGATTGGAAAGAAAGAAGTAGAAACACTGCGAGAAAATGAAGCGATCGCCCGTGAATACCTGCTCAAATACAACTCCTCCACCCGCCAAACAACTATCCAACCAGGTTACTTTTGGTAATTCGTAATTCGTAATTCGTAATTCGTAATTCGTAGTTATTTACCTTTGAGTCGTTTGGTGGAAGCAACTAGAATTTTGCCAATTTCGTTTGCCTCTTGGAGAAGTAGTTGAAATTTGTGTCTATCCACTAGTTCGGATTCAATTAATATTTCCAACCAGTATTGTGTTTCTCTTGCTTCTTTAAAAGCAATTTCTAATTTATTGATAAAATCTCTATTAGATTGGGCAGACTGTGCTTCTCGAACATTTGCACCAATCGAAGTACCGGAACGAAGTAATTGTTTAGATAGAATTCGATAAACTCCAGGTTTTTCATCTAAAAAGCAACAAGCTTTAACAATTCTTACCGCAAAACTTCTTGTCCAGTCAGTAATGCTACTATTAGTTACCATATTTTTCTTTTAAATCATAATATCTATGTTTCCCGCATCTAAAAGAAAAACTAGAGTCTCAGTCTAAATCAATTACGAATTACGAATTACGAATTACGAATTATTATGGAATCCCCAATCGAAAGAATAAAGCTTTCCCAAACAGCCAAAGACCAACTTACCAAACTTAAGCGCAGCACCAAAATCGACCAATGGAATATCCTATGCCGTTGGGCGTTTTGCCGTTCCCTCGCAGAAGCAACCACACCTTCCCCCGTCCCAATTCCCCAAGATAGCAACGTCGAAATGAGTTGGCGCGTCTTTGGCGGTGAAATGTCTGATATACTCCTTCTCGCCCTCAAGCAACGCTGTCACAATGACGGCTATCCCACCGACAAAGAAACCCTCGCCACCCAATTCCGCTTACATTTACATCGCGGTATTGGCTATTTAGCAGGCGATCCAAATATCAAGAAAATTGAAGATTTAATTGAACTAGCTGTTAAACCTTGAAAGAATATTAGCTGCTAACTGTCTTAATTACGAATTACGAATTACGAATTACGAATTACGAATTAGTATTATGCCTGAAGCGCTAGAAATTGAGCGTCATAGAGCTGCGATCGCTCGCACTGACATATCTCGCCCCGTGCGATTGGCAATAGAAGGGTCAATCCTCAATCAAGACACCACTTTTTTTGACTACGGCTGCGGCTACGGTGGCGATGTCCAGCGAGTAAAAAACTTAGGCTACACCAGTGCAGGTTGGGACCCTTACTACTATCCCGATGTACCACGCACCCCCGCCGATGTAGTTAACCTGGGTTATGTCCTCAACGTTATTGAAGACCCTGAAGAACGCCGTCAAAGCCTCATCCAAGCTTGGGAACTCACTGAGAAAGTTTTAATTGTCGCGGCTCAAATCCTAATTAATGCTCCCAGCAAAACCCAACTTGCTTACAATGATGGCATTGTGACGCGCCGCAATACTTTTCAGAAATATTACGAACAACAAGAACTCAAAACCTATATTGATGAAGTCCTAAATGTAGATGCAGTACCGATCGCACTAGGCGTTTACTTTGTTTTTCGAGACGAAACGGAAAAAGAAAGTTACAAAGCTATCCGCTTCTTTTCTAGCACTTCTACACCGCGAGTCCGCATTCCCACTAAGCGGTTTGAAGACTATCAAGAACAGCTGCAACCATTAATGGCTTTCTTTACCAAGCGCGGTAGACTACCCGTGAAAGGCGAATTGGAAAATGAACAAGAATTACTGAGGGAATTTGGTAACTTCCGCCGTGCATTCGGTGTAGTTTTGCAAGCTACTGATGAGGCTGAATGGGATGCGATCGCTTATCGTCGTTCTCTCGATATCCAAGTTTATCTCGCCCTCACCCACTTTGATAAACGTCCTGCATGGCAAAAGCTAGCCCCAGAAATGCGTCACGATATCAAAGCCTTTTTCAGCAGTTATGAGGAAGCGTGTCTTGTAGCCGATCAAAAGCTTTTCAGTTTAGGTAAACCTGGGGTGATTCAAACTGCTTGCGAAAAAAGCAAAATTGGTAAACACACGCGTGGTGCGCTTTACGTCCATGTTTCGGCATTAGCAGCACTCGATCCCGTACTACGAATTTGTGAAGGTTGCACTAGTCGTACCATTGGGCGTATTGATGAAGCCACATTAATTAAGTATCACACTGATAAACCGCAAATATCCTATCTGTCTTACCCTGAATTCGACACTGATCCCCATCCGGCGTTAAAAGCCAGTATAGGTATTGATTTAAAAACCCTCTTTGTGACTCATCGAGACTACGAAACTAGGGCAAATCCACCGATTTTGCACCGGAAGGAAACATTTGTTACTAGCGACTACCCAGGCTACGAAGAATTTGCTAAACTCACCCAACAAGAACAGGAATTAGGGCTACTTAACCAAAAAAGCGACATTGGTACGCGTGAAGGTTGGGAAAAATGCCTTGCTGCACACAGAGTAGAAATCAGGGGACATCAGGTTTATCCAATTCAGGAAAGTTAAGAAAACGCTGACGCTATAAGGTTATCCTGAATTTGTATTTAACCCAAGTAAATCTTGGTAGTTTGTCATGTTTGGGTAAAATCACACAGCGATGGCGAGTTTCATTCCCTGATAGGGATTAATAGGAACTGCTGCCACTCCGATAATCCAAACCCTTATAGGTACTAGTTACATGATATACTTCTGGATTTCCTCGTTGTATTTTATTGATATTTCCTCAAAAGAGGCAAAAATTTGAAAATATGAGGAAAATTAAATCGCTGCTGGGAGTTTTCGGTAGTCGCAAGATGGCGGCTTTATTATTTTTAGGTTTTTCATCGGGTTTACCGTTATTGTTAATCGGTAATACCTTAAAGGCTTGGATGACTGTAGAAAAGGTAGATTTGGCCGCTATTGGTTGGTTTAGCCTTGCGAGTTTGCCTTATTCCTTAAAGTTTTTATGGTCGCCGTTGGTGGACAGGTTCACCTTGCCAGTTTTGGGACGAAGACGGGGTTGGTTAATTTTGACGCAGATTGCTTTGATTGTAGCGATCGCAGTCATGGCTTTTCAACAACCCAAACAAGCATTACAGCTACTAGCCATCAACGCCATAGTCATCGCTTTTATCAGTGCAACTCAAGATATTGCTGTTGATGCCTACCGTACCGACGTTTTAGAAAAACTAGAAATGGGGGCTGGTGCAGCAGTTTTTATCTTAGGCTATCGAATAGCCCTATTAGTCGCAGGTGCTTTAGCTTTGATACTTGCTGATAATCTGCCTTGGTCATCGGTTTACTTGTTTATGGCAGGGACAATGGTAATTGGTATTCTTGCCACCTTATTCGCACCAGAACCCAAGGAAATTAGCCCTCCAGGTTCTCTAGCTGATGCTGTTATCTTGCCGTTTCAGGAATTTTTTCAGCGTCAAGGGATTATCAAAGCTATTTTAATGCTTGCATTCATCACTCTATACAAGCTAGGTGATGCTTTGTTGAGCAATATGACCACGCCTTTTTTGCTGCAAACTGGTTTTACCAAAACCGACATTGGGGCAATTCAAGTGGGGATGGGGTTAATTGCAACGATTGTTGGCGCTTTAGCAGGTGGTTCAATTTTGAGTGCTATTGGCATCAATAGATCGCTTTGGGTTTTTGGTATTCTACAAGCAGTAAGTAATTTAGCTTACTTTTTTCTAGCATACATCGGTCAAAACTACCAAGCTATGGTACTTGCCATCAACGTAGAACAATTTTGTGGTGGATTGGGGACAGCAGCCTTTGTTGCCTTTTTGATGAGTCTTTGTAACCAGCGGTTTTCCGCAACCCAATATGCTTTATTATCCAGCTTAATGGCTGTCAGCCGCGATATTCTGGCGGCCCCTGGAGGCGCGATCGCTCAAAGCACGGGTTGGCCTATATTTTTCTTAATTACCATCGCCGCCGCTGTACCAGGACTACTTCTATTACCAGTATTTGCCCCCTGGAACCCTCAGCCAGTGGCAATATCCAGACCAGGACTTGAGGACGAAGAAGAGGATATATGGGGAATCAAGTAGTTATTGCTGTCGGCACATTCATCCTCTTACTTACCGGTTTATTACTGGGGTATGTTCTCTCGCAGTTAGTTCTGGGATTTCTAGCATTTAACCTCCTAACTTTTTTCGGAACACTCAGCCTAATTTTAATTTTTGGTACACTTTATTACGTTTTATTTTGGCAGTTGCGAAGAGAACAATCCCGACCATCAACTCCATCAACCATAAATCAAGGGATACCAACCCAGGTAGACGATGGTGGATCTGATAGCTATCTCAAAAACAGGCTAATCGCTAAATTATCTGGTGACACTGCCGCAGCCGAACGATTAATTGAACAGGCAAAGGAAACTTATCCTGGGATGCCGGAGAATTGGTATTGCGAAAGAGTTCTTGACGACTTGGAAAGCGATCGCCAGAGGGAGTAGGGGAAGCAACAAGAGAGGGGAAAAGGTTAAAGGTTAAAGGGAAAAGGAATAAATTTAATCTTTCCCTTTTTCCCCTTACCTTTTTCCCCTTACCCCTTTCCCTTTCCCCCTTACCCATTCCCCTTTACCCTTCTTACCCATGCCCAATTCCCAATGCCCCATTCCCATGTACAAAAAATTGCTAAAATCAATCAAGAATACTTCACAAATCTTCAGCTAGGTTCTCATAAAAGTTCTTAGCTTCTTGCAATTAAAATATGGCTATTTTTCGTCAATACATCGCTCCACTGCTTGTAGTACTGGTATTTGTCTTTGCCCTAGTGGCAGTCAGCGCCCGGATCTTTTTACCGTCCGATATGGCAGCACCCGCACCAATTGAAGAGGTACAAGTAACTTCTCAACGTACTCCAATTGATTTACCTCCAGCAGCACATAACTTAGCTAGCTAAGTCAATAAACATCAGCGTGTCTGAGCAACTATTACCTGGATATATTATTCGCCGTGGCTCCCTTTTGGAGCGATCGCTGCTGCTTAAATTCATGCAGCGAACTTACCAGGATCTTTTTCCCAATGAGGATTTTTCCCACCTAGAGCAAACAGTTAAGCAATACTTTTCTAGCGATACGCCCTTGTGGTGGGTAGAAGAGGAGGGGGAGCAGGGGAGCGGGGGAGCGGGGGAGCAGGGGAGCAATAAAAAATCTCTCTCCTCTGCCCCTCTGCCCCTCTGCCCCTCTGCCCCGATCGCCTGCCTCTGGGTAGGCAATGCTATAGATCAAGTACATGGTAATCGTCATGCTCACATCTTTATCCTCTACGTTGTACCAGAACATCGGCGGCGGGGTATTGGTACAGCCTTGATGCGATATGTGGAAAATTGGGCTATTCAAAGAGGCGATCGCCAAATTGGCCTGCAAGTGTTTCAATCAAACAAACCTGCATTGAATCTTTATAATCAGTTAGGTTATCAAACCCAATCCATCTGGATGGTAAAATTCCTGAGTGCAGAAAAATAAACTCAAGGATAGCGATAATATACTGTTGCATCTGAGTTATGAAGGTTCTCGTTTGGATAAAACTCAACGAGGAAGAAAGGAAAATGTATAAGAACCCAACTAATATATATAAAGCTTTAACTTATTAGCGCGGGGGATTATGTGTTAATCCCTTTTCGGGATTGAAATCAAATTATGTATGACGAAGACGATCTAAGCCTACTCGATATTGAGGAGGAGCTAGAAAGCCCCTTAGATAAAATAGAGCCGCTAACTGCCGAATCAGTTGTGGCCAAGCCCGATCCAGAAGTGATGCTAGCCTTGCTGGAAAATCCCCAGCCTCAGCAAAGAATGTTAGCGGCACGTGCTTTTTGTGATATAGAAGATGCCCGTGCTACCCCCCATCTGATTCGCCTGTTAACTGATACCTGTCCCTTAGTGCGGGTAAGTGCAGCTTATGGCATCGGACGCAATCCCAGTTTAGAAGCAGTGAGTCCGTTAATTGCTCA
This sequence comes from Nostoc sp. UIC 10890, assembly GCF_054786515.1. Taxonomy (NCBI): domain Bacteria; kingdom Bacillati; phylum Cyanobacteriota; class Cyanophyceae; order Nostocales; family Nostocaceae; genus Nostoc; species Nostoc sp. UIC 10890. The sequence continues at coordinate 4,976,953 of NZ_JBSGKF010000001.1, read as the reverse complement.
ACTAAACAGTGATTGGAATGGCTACGTGCGTAAAGGTGTAGTTTGGGCTTTAGGAAACTGTCGCGATCGCCGTTCTTTAGCACCCCTAGCAAACGCCTTAAGAACAGACATTTCCGCAGTGCGTTTGTGGGCTGCTAGCGCCTTAGCACAAATGGCAGAAGTGGGTTATGAAGCAGTGATAGGGGCAACACCACCTTTAATCGAAGCCTTAGTCCAAGATCCCGTAGCAGCAGTGCGAAGTAACAGTGCTTGGGCAATTGGTCAACTGTGCCGCGAATTGCCTTCTAATGTAGTTTATGCCACTGCGATCGATGCCCTAATTCAAGCCTTTGCCGAAGATCAAGATTTGGGAGTCAGAGAAGACGCCAAAGCCTCACTATTAGGAGTAGGCGATCCCCGTGGCTTGCAGCTAATTGAAACCTTGGAACAAGAAGGGTGGTTTTGATTGGGCAAAACAGTTCTGAGTGCTGAGTGCTGAGTGCTGAGTGCTGAGTTAGGAGTTAGGAGTTTTCTTTTGTCCCCTTGTCCCCTTGTGTCCCTAATTTCCCCTGCTCCCCTGCTCCCCTGCTCCCCTGCTTTTACTGTCCTTCAGCTACAGGTTTGACTAAATTTAAGTCATAAGGGCGCTCAGTATCATCTTCACCCAGATATTCACCATTTTGAATTTCCAGAATAATTAGCGGAATATGTCCAGGATTTTCTACTTTATGTAGTGTTGCTGCGGGGACATAAGTTGATTCGTTTCGATTCAGTAATATTTCCGCATCGCCACAAGTCACCTTTGCCACACCTGAAACTACAACCCAATGTTCATTGCGATGATAATGAATTTGTGGTTTAATTCCATGCCTGGGCTTGATTTCCACACGACTAATTCTATAGGTTTCTCCCTCCTCGATTACCTCTACCTCACCCCAATATCGTGTACCTGAATGTGGAGACAATTCGTTGATATTTGACTGAGTATTATTTTCATTGGGAGTCATAATTCATTTCTCAACCAGATAAGTATTAGTATTTATCAGTAATTTACCGTAAACGAGATTAACCTGGATAGGGAGGTGCAGTCACAACATCTCTATCGATGACAACTGCTCTAACTTTACTTTAGGCAACAGATCCTATCCGTAAATTTCTAAATGTTTGAAGGCGTGAATTGTTCACTCCCCCGTATACTGAATCCGATAAATTCGATTATTGGCTTCTTCTGTTAGTAATAAACTGCCATCTGGCAATACGAGTAAACCTACAGGCCGTCCCCAAGTGGTTGGTACAGAAGGATTTAGCAAAAATCCTGTGAGAAAGTCTTCGTAGTAGCCAAGCGATCGCCCTTTAGCATCGAAGGGAACAAATACAATTTTATAACCAGTGCCGCGATCGCGATTCCAAGAACCACGAAAAGCAGCAAAAGCACCGTTCTGGTATTTTTTGGGAAACGTTTTACCATCATAAAACTGCAAACCCAATGCTGCGGAGTGCGCCTGGAACAGCACATCTGGCGTTTGAGTCCGGGCGACTAAATCAGGACGTTTACTTTTGTCATCCGTCTTTTGCCGCGGATCGAGGTTGTTGGGTGTTAGATAAGCATAGGGCCAGCCGTAAAATGCCCCTTGTTTAACCCGTGTCAAATAGTCTGGAACCAATTCATCACCGATTCCATCCCGTTCGTTGACAGTGGTATAAAGTTCCTTAGTTACAGGATGAAAGTCTAAACCAACAGGGTTACGCAAGCCGGAAGCGAAAGTTTGCTGCTGGGAACCATCTAAATTCATCACCTGTATTGAAGCTCGTGGCAGGGGTTCCTCGTCTACATTGGTTCCTGAACCAACTGAAACATATAATTTATTGCGATCGGGTGAGACAACGACATTGCGCGTCCAATGGTTGTTATAGCCTTGAGCGGGCAAATCGGCAATTTTTTCTCCCTTACCTGTAATCTGGTTTTGGCCTTGACTATAGGGAAAACGCACCACAGCATCTGTGTTCCCCAGAAAAAACGAATTATCTACGAAAGCCATACCAAAGGGTCTATTGAGTCCGTTTTCCCCACTAGCAAAGGTTTCTCGAACGTCAGCGACACCATCCCCATTGCTGTCACGCAACAGACGAATGCGATTTTGCCCGGTTTCAGTCACGAGTACATCGCCACTGGGGGTTAAAGCTAGCCAGCGTGGCGCATCTAAACCTTCAGCAAAGACGTTTACTGTAAATCCTGGTGGTACTCGCAGCACCGGATTTTGCGGAATCGGCACAACCTCTGGCCGCTTAGAGGCACTTTCTGTTGCGAAGGGTGCTGGTAAATTCTTCAGATTGATTCGGATGGGTGTAGGTGAAAGTGCTTCAGTACGGACAATATTTTTTGGCTGTGTAGGATTTTGTGACGGTTGGGTAGAAGGTACAGAGGTTTGTGGTGTGGGATTATCTAAGGAAGCGCGAGTCTGATTACAGGCTGCTGTCAAGGTCAGTAAAAAAACTGGCAGCAAGAAACGCGCAAGGACTTTCATGGCGGTAGAAACTATACACAATTTTCTTACTTTAGACTTGAGACTTAATAATTGTCGCCAGTCTAAAGTTTGATTTTTCTTAATTAGTTAAGGGATTGTGGATTCGGGACTGGGGAGATGGGGGACAAGAAGGAATTATTGAATAAGTCTCTTCTATTCTTTGTCTCCCTCTCTTCCTTGTCTGCCGTTTTGTCTCTTCTTCATTCACCATGCCCAATATTTAAACATATAAACATTTTTTAGTTAACAAAAAATTTTCAAACTCTGCTGCTGGCAAGGGACGACTAAATAGAAAACCTTGCATAGAGTTACAGTTGTGTTGGCGTAAAAAAGTCAGTTCTGCTTCCGTCTCTACACCTTCAGCAACTACATCTAAATTGAGATTGTGAGCCATTTGAATTAATGCTTTAGTAATGGCTGACTTCTGTGGATCGTTAGCAACATTATGAATAAAGTAACGATCAATTTTTAAGGTGTTAATTGGTAAATTTTTTAGATAAATTAAAGAAGAGTAGCCAGTTCCAAAATCATCGATCGCAATTTTCACACCCAATGATTGCAATTTGCTCATAGTAGAGATCGCACTATTTACATCTTGCATAATCATACTTTCAGTGAGTTCTAGTTCCAAGTAATGTGCTTCCAACTCATTGACAGCTATCAAATTGACGAGGTTATGAATAAAATCTGGTTGATTAAATTCAATTACTGACAGATTTACAGCAACAATCAAGGAATTTATTCCGACATCGCGCCAGCTTTTAATTTGTTGACAGACCCTTTTTAATACCCATTTACCAATAGGAACAATTAAACCTGTAGACTCTGCTAACGGAACAAATTCTGTTGGGTAAATCATCCCCAACTCCGGACTTTGCCAGCGCAATAAACTTTCAGCAGCTACTATCTTCCCAGAAGCAATATCAACTATTGGTTGATAATAAATTTCAAACTCTTGAAATTTATGTTGCTTGATAGCCCGATGTAAGCTAATTTCTAACAACTGCATCTTTGGAGACAAGTTGTTAATTACAGTCTGAGGAGATAAATACCTTTTTAAGGTAGCGTGCTTTTCCAGCCTGTTCATGATGGCACTTAATAACTCAGCCCGAGTGAATGGCTTAGTTATATAGTCATCAGCACCCATATCCATGCCTTGACGGAAGTCAGATTTGGCTGATTTGGCAGTTAGAAAGATGAAGGGAATTGTTGCCGTTGATGGATCTTGACGTAACGTTGTTAGCACGCCATAACCGTCAATTTCTGGCATCATCATATCACAGAGAATTAAATCGGGAACTTCAGAGATAGCCAAATTTACACCGATTCTGCCATTAGCCGCAGCAATAGTTTCAAAATCTTCAGCTTCTAGCAAATCTAAAATGTTTTCACGGACTGCTTCCTCATCTTCTATTATTAAAATTCTTGGCATAATTACCTCAATTTATATTTTATTTTTTAATTAAAAATGACAGTAGACTTTCTACTAAATTCCAGTTTACTTATTACAAAAATTAGCCTTTCTAGATATATGTACACGTTTTTTACAACTGCTATTCCTAATTCAGTACTTAGTATATTACCGATATTACTAGCGCGATCAAAGGATTCAAACAGATATGTTATATTTTCTTCTGGAATACCAATTCCCCAATATTGAATTTCAAATACTGCTTGCCTATGCTGACAAAGGAGACTAAACTTGACAATGCTATCATCTGAGGAATATTTAGTCGCATTTGAGAGCAAGTTAGTCGAGATGCGTCCCAGCAGTTTTTCATCCATGCAGCAGGTTACAGATTTATATTGACTGGTGAAATAAATCAAACGCCGATAGCCCAGATTCATCTGTACTTTTTCTAGTAATTGTCGGCTGTATTTGACCAAGTTGAAGGATGTTGGTCTATACTCTAATTTTCCCGCTTCTGACTTACCGATAATCAACACATCATTCAATATCTCAGTCATGATTATGTGATATTTGGGTGCATTCGTCTGCATTACCTTGGTATCACACTTACAGTAGAAGTCCAAATCCTCCTTAGAAACTCTAATTAGGCGAACAAGTTTGCCTGTCGTATCTTTACGTACTATAGCGCGTGCTAGTAACCATTTGTACTTGAGTAATTGTCTCTCAACGAGAATCTGATATTTTACCTCAAAGGAACCAATACTAGGTTTGTCTTTAGTTTTCTCTATTTTTTGTGCTAATCCTTGAGAGATACTTTCAGGGGTAATATTACCAAGAATCTGACTTTGGTTATCTGTAACTGGCAATAGATCACACTGCTGCTGGCGCAAACGTGAAAATATTGAGGCTATTTCCGAAAATTCTGACACGTCTAATGTTATGACCGAGGTATGGATAACTTCAAAAATATTGGCTGTTTTCAAGCTAGTTCCAGAAGCTACAAGCAGTACCATATCATGCTTGGTGAAGCACCCCACTATCTGCGAAGATGAAGAAATCAAGACACTCTTGCCCCGCGCTACCATCAGTGCGTAGGCGTAGCCCCTCGTAGAGATTGCATCTAATAGTGATGTTTCCGGTACAACCATTGGCAACGAACAGTCAATTATTGACTCTAAGCTTTGTAGCCCGATAAGCTGAGGTAAAGCTTGCATAAATTTTTACGATAGCTATTATCAAATAATAGTTATCTAAAGCTGGTTATCTAAGTATTTTCTAATATTTTGACGCTAAATAAGTAGTAATATTTGGGATAAAAACACTACAAAAAGTGTGTTAAGAATTACAAACCAGCTTATATCCAGCTAGTTGAGGATTGGGCACAATAGGCAGAGGGGCAGGGGGAAGGGTGTATAGGAGAGGAATTTTCCGCCTGCTCCCTGTCTCTTGACTAAGGACGCAGCTGCACTCGTCGTTCGCCGTAACGTAATAGCCTTTCTATGGTTACAAGCCGATTTTCCCAAGCTTTGACTTGATAGGAATTCGACTTAATTTCTTGGCTCATCAATACCCGAAATTGAGACTGGAAACGACTTAGAGAGGCTCTCGCCACTAGTAACTTACTAGGAGAAGGGGAAGCGGCAAGCTGATTTAAAGCACTGCGTAAAACTTCTGCCTGGTTGTTAAAATCTGATATTTTCTGAGCAGGCCTTTGTACTTGGTCATTTTGGAAAATAAATTTCCATTCTCGTTGCAGCGCACTGTAACGGATGGCAGCAGTTTGAAAAGGTTGGCGGTGAGGAATCGGTTCACTTTTTGTGGATTGAACCCTACCTTGGGTACTACTAAAAACTTTTTGTAGATCGTTGTTAAAATTTTCTGCGGCAAAAAGTGCATAACCACTAACTGGCAAATCCCTTACCAATTGGAGTTGATCGAATGCCCCGATTGTTGGCAAAGAAAGTAAGCGAATTCCCGGCACTAATAAGGTAGCTCCCAATTGTTTAGATGCAATCCAGGGTTGGGCCAGTCGTTGGAAGCGAGAAGTGTCTAGAGCATAAGTCATGGGAACAATTAAATCTACATCCCCACGCCTTGCCCAAGTTTCCCAGTTTTGTTGAATTTTCTGAATCCGTTCTGCTTCCTGCAAAGGAAATACTGCAACCGACAAAATCAAATTCGGTTGCTTTTGCCTTAACTGTTGTGATGCTTGGGCGACAAAACTATCAACTTGCTCGGTGCGAAATTTTGTCCACTTTTGCCACAAGTCTGCTTGGCTAGGGGAAATATTCACTGGATCTACGCCAGTAAGTTGCTGAAATTGCGCTCTTGCAGCTTTGCCATAGCCATAGATTCGACCTGCTGATGGGTCTTGGAAAGGATAGCGAATGTAGTCTAGCTGTAGACCATCCACTTTATATTTAGTGACAATTTCTTCATACAGTTTGAGCAAGTACTGCCGCACTTCGGGGTTGGCTGGATCGAAAAATGGCTTACCCTGACCAGCGGGAATCATGTTGCCAAGGTTATCGTAGTTTGCCCAATCGGGATGAGCCGCTAGTACTGGCCCTGGATAATTAGGATTAATGTTGAGAATTTCATTGTGACGTTGGTTCCCAGCAGCAAAAGTCCAAACCCAAGCGTGTAATTCCATGTCTCGCTCATGGGCTAATTTCACCGCCTCTTCCAATGGGTCCCACCCACGAATTAATGGGTTTTGCTCTTTTGCAACTTGGCTCGGATAAATAGTATAGCCAGCGTTAACAGTTTCAAAGAAGACGGTATTAATCCCAGCTTGGGCGAGGCGATCAAAAATCTGTGCCAGCCCCGCCTTGCTCCCAGCACGAACAATTGTGCCCCGATCTAACCAAACTGCGCGAATTTCTGGTTGAGCTAGTTTCCGATCAACAGGAAACTGTTGCCACAAGGTCGTTTTAGCGATTAGCCACTGCTGACGAGCCAGAGCGTAATTTTTTTGAGCAATCAATTGAGGTAAGTTTTTGGCAATTAGCCTTGCTTGTGCCAATGCTTGCTCTTTACTCGTGCCTAGCGATCGCAGTTGGGTTGAGGCTAATTGTAATGGCTGCTCTTTGACATTTGAAGACTGCTTTTCCTCAGATATCGTTTCGCCAACATTGGCTGCATCTGCTAACACTGCTAAATGGGCACTTTCCACCCGACCAATGAGATTTTCTAGCTCTTGCTGGAGGGCGATCGCTTGGTTGTTGTCAATCGGCTCATTGGAGTTGGGTGCCACATCTAAACGCACCGCTTCTTCCAATTGGTCAATAGCCTCCTGGGAAGTTGGGGGTTTGACCATTGGAATCGCTCTAGGGATGGGAGCAGTGGCAGTTTTAGGAGGAGGAGATGAGGGAGATAAATTGCTTCTCTGCCCCCCTGCCCCCCTGCCCCCCTGCTCTCTCGGCGCAGCTGCCACAGTCGTAGAGCAGTTTTGGGAACCTCCTGCTATTTTTTTCATGCGATTTGATGGTGCTGGCGCTGTCAGATAGTGATTGACAGCAGCTTTTAACCAGGCATTATCTAACTCGGCGGCTGAGGCTGTATCTGTTCCCCAACGCCAGCCCAAAAAGGTGGAACGCTCAGTTGTCACGACTGCGGCCGGATTATCTTTGGAATTCCAAACCGCGGGAGATTGAGTACCCATATCGTTAGGAATCACAACGCCGCCGCGCACTTTGCCAAAGAGTTCAGTTTGATTTGCCCATTCTGGAATCTTGGTTTTTGTGGGTTTAATCTGTTCTGTTTCACTGAGGCTGAATCCCCAATAACCTCCCAATAGCGATCGCAATAACTGTCGTACTCCTGGCGATGACAAACTACCTACGGGGCCACTGGCAATCAGGCGTCCTCCCTTACTCATCCATTCTTCGAGAGCGATCGCTTGGGTTGGTGTTAATGTCTCGACGTTTGGCAAAAACAATACTCGGCGATCGCCCCAATCTGCCATACTCTTGACATCATTTATGGGGATTACACAATATTTCACCCCTATTGCCTCTAAGCGATCGCTAATCCCTGTCCATTGATTTGCATTTTCTTGGCCATACACTACGCTTAATACGGGTTCTTCGATTGCTGCCGTTACTGGCAAAATACTCAAAAAATTTAAAATTACAATTTCACAACTTAAAATAAATAATCTTCTAGATTCTTTAATTTTTAAACTTATATCTTTTTGGTTTTCTTGATGCCTCACCAGTCACTCCTCATTTTATTATTAATTGAGTTATTAGTAAGAATTCATTAGTACATACATCTAGGACTCTGGCTTGATTCCTGGTAAGTTTACTGATACTATAGCCTGAATTCCGTAAACCTACTATTAGTCTACCTTTTCCTAAATAAAATAGGATTCCTATAGAAGTACTTAGTGAGTTACTTTCACCAATCTAGCCTATCAAAACCAATAAAAAATGCCAAGATTGATACTCAAATTGTCACGGGCGATTCTACATAAATTGTTGGCTCTTGCAGCGTGAATTTAATTCCATTAGTAACTAGCTTTTTAGAAATTTTTTCATTTGCTAATTCCAACAAGCGTTTGCGTAATTGCAAAGAGTTCTCACTGGAACCCAAAATAAAAAATGTCACTCTTGTTCTAGTTATCTGTTTTTCTGCATTGTTGTGGGTTAAAAAAGTAATACTGGTGCTGCCTGGATCGATACCAAATAGCGAATTAGTACTTTCGACAATTACCTGTTGAACCAGAGCTTGTTCTGGGTCTTGCAGCAAGTCTAAAAAATCGAGGTAGAGCAGCACCATAACTTTCTTGCCTCGTGTAATATTTTCAATTTCTAAGTTTGCCAATATTGAATTGGGAATAATAAACAACGTACTTTTAGCAGCAGCGCGAATTTTGGTTGAACGGATGCCAATTGACTCCACTCGGCCAAATAAACCTTCAGGAATTTGTTGAGATTTCTGTAAACGAATATATTCTCCAGGAACAAAGGGGCGATCTAAATACAACACAATTGTTCCCAACAATTGCTCTAGGGTTTTCTGAGCCGCAAAAGCTACAGCTAATCCACCAATTCCTAATCCAGTTAATAATCCAACTAAATTAAATTGTTGACTTTGGGCAAATGCCAGAACAGCAATAAATCCGATAATTACATTTGCAAAAGTTTCAAATACTAAAAGTAATTCATCTACTTCTCTACCAAATTTCCGTAATATTTCAATTCCATATACTCGAATAAATTGTCGGAATAAACGAGAACATAGCCAAGCGATACTGACAATAACAGCTAAATCAACGATGGGGGAAATAAGTCTGTAGATAGATTCATATTCTACAATCCACGCTAAAGATAATGAAATGAGAATTAAACTACCTGTGATTCTAAATAAGTTTCTAATTGGGTCAATTAAATTGTTATAAATACTGGCTACTTGCTGCGGTGCAAAACGTCGAATAATAATTCGTAAGAATGTAGGAGTATATCTTCCTATCAGTAAAGACAGCAAAATAAAAATTAGAAAGACTCCAAGTCTAGATAGCGCTGATATTGTGCTATCACGTTGAAGAAATTCTAGAATAATCCGTGAAATATTCGTCATTATCTCTAAATTGTAATGGGCGAGTCCACATAGATTGTTGGTTCTTCTATATCAAAAGCAATACCATATTCTTTTAAATACTGAGTCATGCTTTCAGTTGCCATATTTAACAATTGACGACGTAATTCCATAGAGACATCTCCAGAGCCTAAGATAAAGAAAGTAACTTGTGCTTGAGTTTTGTCTGGATCTATGGAATTATTTATGCTCTTAAAAGCCACTTCTGTATTCCGCGAATCAATCCCAAAAATACCATTTGTGCTGTCTAGAATAACTTGGCGAATTAAGGCTCGATCTTCACTACTGAGCGTTCGGTAGAAGGTCAAATACAGAATAGACATGACTTTCTTTGCACCAGTAAAATTTTCAATATTTACTTGAGTCAGGGAACTGTTGGGAACTATCATCACAGTTCCCTTACCGGATGTTCTAATTCGGGTGGATCTTAATCCTATAGATTCAACTCGTCCAAAAGTTCCATCGGGAAGACCAATATAATCATCAATCACGAAAGGGCGATCAAGATAAAGAACAATGCCACCCAAAACTTGCTCTAGGGTTTTTTGAGCAGCAAAGGCTACTGCTAAACCACCGATTCCTAAACTAGCTAGCAATCCTAAAAGATTAATTTGATGTGTTTGAGCATAGGTAAGAATCGCTAAAAAGATAATGATGAGATTGGCAACCCATTTGAAGAGAATCAGTAGCTCACTGCTGATTTTTTGCCCAGTTTTGAAAGCAGCATTTAATAAATAGAAATCAAAGAACTTTTGAAATAATTTAGAGGCTAACCAACTGACTGCGATCGCCAGAGTTAAACTCACAATAATTTCTAATGAGTTTGTCCACTGATTTCTAGGTAAAAAGGATGTAACAACCTCAAAAATTCCAATTACAGCTACCACAATTAATAAGTCTTCATTTGGCTTGATTAACTTTTGGTAAATATCGGTAATTTGGAGAAAACCCAAACGTTTCCAGAGTAAATTTGTCAATGAAATCATGAAACGACCAACTATGAAAATAAAAAGTCCGGCTACTAGCCCTAGTAACCCAATTTGTAAGTCTCTATTTGTGAAAATTTCTGACGAAAAAATATCCATTTCGGAAATTAATGTACAAGTTGCTATCAAGAGCATCCCAAATTGGTAAATCTACTTTCAATCTCTCTACGACACTCTGTCACCAGTTGCTAAGTTCAAACACATTCAGAAAACACGATTAATCATCAGGATTGTTGACCGCTGACCGTTGAAAATCAACAGGGAACAAGCTACATGATTAAATATGCAATCTTTTATGCGTAACAGCTTACAAGCTTGGTAACAAAAGCAAAGACAAAAAATATTGATGGTGGAGATTTATTCGTGTTTTTCCAAAATTGGGATGGTCCCTTGCTATCTGGCTGAACTCCTGGTATAAGTTTTCTCTAGCTGCCTTTTCCTGAGATATCCGCCCTATTTCTTGACAGATTAGATTATCAAATGATATGCTTATCTATGGTCTTAAAGACAAACTTATCACTTAAACTGTCCAAACTACTAAAATATTCTTTGGAGTGAATCTTTTAGCAGTTATTTTAATCGTTTGAATCCTGAGATAAAGATATCCAAAAATAGATGCTGGATAGATATGCTACTGCTATGATGCAGATATTTCGGATAAGGTTAAAATCAGTCATGAGATTTAATTAAGTGTAATAGTGAACAAGAAGCTTACAAATCAAAATTTGTAAACTTTGTGTGTTGCATCCAAATGTATGAATGCCAAAAATTTTTAGCCCAAAGACTTGGACTAGGCAAAGTTAATTTGGTCGGTGAATCGATGAAACTTCGTATTTAGGCTATTCCCTAAATATGACTAACCTTAGAAGCTATCTATCTAAAATTGACCACACAAACACGTGCAGTTTGTGGATTGCCCTCAATTCTATTGGGGCAGGTGGCTAAAGATGGTAAGGATTTAAATTTACCTTGTTTTTGATCAGCTTTTTACCAGAGCTATTTTTATGTTGCTAACCCTAAACTGCTGTACATACCAGCAGCAATGCCCAGTTAGCTAGCATTGGTTAGCTGATTAGCCTAATTGCCTGCACGCTATCGCTAAAATTTACCTGCTGATTTTCAGTCTACACCATAAGGGATCAAAAAACTAGGTTAAAAATGCGTTCTCCAAAGCACTAAGCAAGAAGCTCTTGCAGAACGTAGTTAAATTGTCTAGACTAAAGAGTTAGCAAAATCCAGTTTAAAGAATACAGGTATGGATTAAATCTTCAACTCCTGCTACTGGTAAGATTTTTGTATCTAATTTACACGCTAATTCTTCAATACTCATATCATCTAAAAATACCAATTCACCATGTTTGAGCATTACATTTGGCAGTAAAATTCCTTCTCCCAAATCTTGCCCTTGTAAGTTCAACAGCAAATCATGACCTGTTAGTAAACCCGTGACAGTGATATTTTGTCCCCAATAATCACTGCATAAAGCACGCATATTTACTTCTAAACCTTCAACAGAATTTAAACGTTTCAAGATAGGTTGAAATGCGTTTTCTACTGCGTTGCCTACTACCCAAGTTAATTTTCTCTGAGGATAAACTTTTGACGGTAGTAATTCTGTTGCGGCGGCTGCAAATTGTTTAATAAACAATTGAATAGAACCAACACCGTTATCAATTTGGGGATATTCTTCATACTCAGATTCGCTTGGCAATTCCTCACCTGCAATCAAAAACCATTCATCAGCTAACCAAGCAACGCTGGAACCAAATTTCTGGCGAAATTGCCCTGATAGTGTTTTGACTTGAGAAATCACTTCTTTAGCTTTTTCCCTGGTTACGGGTGTGAGTTCGTCTTCTTGGGGACGGAACCGTGTCAACCCGACTGGCACAACTGCCACCGATGCCACAGTAGGCACTTCACCAGTATGAAAGGACGCTAAATCTTTGAGAGTTTGCTCCAGATGTTTACCATCATTAATACCAGGACAAACAACTACTTGAGCATGAATTTGTAGCCGCCTTTTTTTAAACCACTTGAGTTGCTCTAAGATTTGTCCCGCACGCTGATTTTTCAGCAGCCTAATTCTAACTTCGGGTTCTGTAGCATGAACAGAAACATATAACGGAGACAAGCGCATTTGTTCAATCCGCTGCCATTCTCTTTCTGGCAAGTTGGTGAGGGTAAGATAAGAGCCGTACAAAAAGCTTAGACGGTAATCGTCGTCTTTAAAGTACAAGCTGGTGCGCTTACCTGGTGGTTGTTGGTCGATAAAGCAAAATGGACAGCGGTTATTGCATTGAATTAAACCATCAAATAGGGCTGTTTCAAATTCTAGCCCCAAGTCTTGGTCGTAATCTTTTTCGATTTCTAGGCTATGAGTTTTACCAGCAGCGTCTAAAACTTCTAGTTCCAAGATTTCATCAGCACACAAAAACTGATAATCAATTAAATCGCGGGGACGTGTACCATTGATAGCAACGATCGCATCCCCGGCTTCAAAGCCAATCTCTGCGGCTATTGAGTCTGGAAGAACCTTGGTAATTCGGGCAGGATGAATTGTATTCATGGGGCATGGGGCATGGGGCATGGGGCATGGGGCATTGGTCATTTAGTTTGGACAAATGACTAATGACAAATGACTAATGACTAATAACTATTATCCTTTCCAACCTGCTGCGATCGCAGCTAAAATAGCACTACCGAATGCTAATCTATACCAAACAAAAATCAACGTGTTTTTGGTTTGTAAGTATTTGATCAAAAATGCAATTGATAGGTAGGAAAAAATAAAAGTTGAAATAATCCCTACAATTAACAGTCCAACAATGTTATCTGGCAACTGTTGGGCTTGAAATAAATTGAATATTTTTAGGCTTTTATACAGGGTAGCAATAGTAAGCGTTGGAAACCCTAACAAAAATGAAAATTTCGCTGCTGTATCGCGTTCTAATCCTAAAAATAAGGCAGTTGTCAACGTTGAACCAGAACGAGAAACACCCGGAATCAAAGCAAGTGTTTGTCCCAATCCAACTAAAATACCATCCCGAATCTGCAATGAATCGAAACCTCGCTTGCGAGTGCCAATTTTTTCTGCTAACCCTAGTAAAATCGCCATAATAATTGACATTATGGCAATTATTAATGCACTTTCCGGTAGAATATCTTTTAAAATAAAGCCGGTAATTAAAGCAGGTATTGTTCCTACTGCAATACCAACAAGAATTTTCCATTCCTCACGTTGCCAGTCTTTCTCTTTTAGTGCTTTGATTCCACCTTTGACAATACTAGAAATCAGTGACCAAAAATACCAAACAATTGCTATAACACTGCCAAATTGAATTGCATCAACAAAATCTTTAGAACCTAGTTCTTTCCAACCAAATACCTTTGTCACAATCAGAAGATGTGCAGTGCTGCTGATGGGCAAAAACTCTGTAATCCCTTGAACAATACCCAAAATAAAAGCTTGGATAAACTCCATATACAATTAATACCTTTTTTCTGTTATAGACATAATTGTTTAGATGATGTTCTTTTATATACTCTCTCTTGCACCTACATCTTGTAGAAAATTCAATTTGACTGAATCAATAACATCATCGAAGACGCTGACTATGTTCTTACACCCACCTCAATAAGTCAACGCAATTTTGGTAATTCATCAAACTTTAATATTTAGCGGACTGATACCAGTTCACTTTTTAACTAGCATTCAGCACTGACTCAAAGCCCCACTATCGCTAACAGCACTCCTGAAAGAGGAGTTATGTATATAGTGCAAATTTAATGGATTCGTCTAGTGCAGAACGTTTTGTTTAGTTTGCGCCCGCGCTCCCCGAAATTTCAGTATAATTACAATGCCCCAGGGGGGGATTTTAAAGTGTGATATCTTAAATAAGATAAAGTTTAGTAACAAATATTAAAAACTTTGATTAATAATACATTGTCCTCCTACACTGCTTCTACCCCTTCTATTGATACCGAGTTGAATTTAGCTGACACTGGGCAGAATGGCATCAGGCAACTGGAATCTACACTTTCCTTGTCTCCTTCTCTCCCCTTATCTATTTCTGAGCGACAAACTTGGCTAGTGTTTGCGGCGGCAGTGTTTTTGGTATCAGTGCCAGTATTTATAGAAGCGCCAATAGTGCGATCGCTACCAAATCTGAGTTTAGCGCTTACAGCATTTTGGGTGTGGCTAAGTTTTAGCTTAATGTCACGGACTGCAACCTACGTCTGGGGAGATTTGCTCTTAGGATTTAGCGGTAGTTGGTTAGCAGGAGCGATTTACTGGGGCTGGTTACGTTGGGAACCTTTATGGCATCTGCCAGTGGAATCTATCGGTTTACCGTTTGCTTGCTGGTGTCTAATGAAGAATTGGGGCAAGGTGGGTAGCTGGTTTTATTTAGGTTCTTTACTCGGTACAGCTTTAACAGATGTATATTTTTATCTAGTAGATTTGATGCCCTATTGGCGGCAAATTATGAGAGTAGATGCAGATAGCGCACCGCAAATCTTACAAAATGCCCTCATGCAAGTACAAACACCCTGGGGACAAAGTTGGGCAATAATTCTTGCCTTAGTGCTACTAACAGTCGGGATTTTAGCTTTAGGTCGAAATCAAAGACACTGGTATGCCTTTGGTGGCGCAGTTTTAAGCACAATTTTGGTAGACAGCCTATTTTTGTTAGCTGCGATCGCAGCGTGAACCAGGCCAGAGGTTGTAATCATCGTGTAGCCTTCTCTTATCGAAACTTTTTCCAGCCCAGTCTACAGCACATCAAGAATGAGGCTGTAGATAATTAATTGGTTAAGAAATATTACATAACAGTTCATCACCATCAAGCCTTCTTACTAGGGTTTTCGGTATTAGATATCTGACGGTTTTGTGTCTGCTTGGCAGGTAGAATCAGCCACCCCGAAAAGATTTCGTCTAGCGGGGAATGCTACCAGGATCATGGATAGAAGACTATTGCAGCCATGCGGGCACTCTTCCTCGATGAAAATTTTTGGCAAAATTACAGTCAAACCCAGTAACGGTAAATATTGTGGATATTAATACGCTGTATATTAGTTTCTGATGACTGCTGTGTTAATTAAGCTATCAGCTTTTGTCCTTTGTCCTTTATCCTTTGTTCTTAGCGCTCTCACGTAGACGCATTAGCGACTTCCCGCAGAGTATGACTAATAACTAATGACTAATGACTAATGACCACTGTTAGCTTAAAACTTTTATTGCTGTTTGATGGAAAGAGGTAGAAAATCGTGAAAGGATTGGCGCGTTTATTAACAGTGTTTAGTTTGTTACTTGGTTGCTGGGGATGGTTGGGAACAACTCAGATAGCCCAAGCTGCTAGTTTCAACAGTTTTGCTTTTCCCCAAGTCCCAGTTTTGGCAATTGAGCGGCAGAATCGGGCAGATAAGAAGCTAGGAACGGAATTTGGTAAAAAAATTGATTTGAATAATACCAACGTCCGAGCTTTTCAGCAGTTTCCAGGACTTTATCCCACCCTGGCTAAGAAAATCATCATAAATGCTCCCTACAAAAATGTAGAGGATGTATTGGATCTTCCAGGATTGAGCGATCGCCAAAAACAAACCCTGCAAGCTAACCTCGATAATTTCACCGTGACAGAACTAGAGCCTGCCTTCAATGAGGGAGACGATCGCTTTAACAACGGTATCTACAGATAACTGTATATGCAGTTAATGTAGCAAATAGCAGCCCACTTCTGATTCTAAGAAGTGGGACATGATATGAGTTAGGAGTTAGGAGTTATGAGTTAAAAATTCACAACTCCTAACTCCTAACTTCTAAATACTCACTTCCCCCTACCCATTACCTTGTCTCAGATAGATATTCCTAGCCAATTTGATGTCTTAGTAGTCGGTGCTGGTGCCGCCGGACTCTACACAGCGCTGTGTCTACCAGAATCCCTGCGAGTCGGCTTGATTACCAAAGAAACTGTCACTTTGTCCGCCAGTGATTGGGCACAAGGTGGCATTGCCGCAGCGGTAGCTCCAGAAGATTCTCCTACCTTGCACATTGAAGATACAATCCAGGCGGGTGCAGGTTTATGCGATCGCACCGCTGTAGAATTTCTCGCCCAACATGCCCCTAGCTGTATTCAATCCCTAGTTAACTTGGGGGTAGCTTTTGACCGTCAAGGTCAAGCTTTGGCTTTAACTTTAGAAGCCGCCCATTCTCGCCGCCGTGTACTCCACGCTGCGGACACCACAGGGAGGGAAGTTACTACCACCCTCACCGCTCAAGTATTACGTCGCCAGAATATTCAAGTAATTCAGCAAGCTTTAGCTTTGAGTTTGTGGATTGAACCTGAAACTGGTCGCTGTCACGGAATTAGCCTGTTTTATCAAGGTAAAATCACATGGGTAAGAGCTGGTGCTGTGGTACTAGCAACTGGCGGCGGTGGTCAGGTATTTGCCCAAACTACTAACCCGGCTGTGAGTACAGGTGATGGAGTAGCGATCGCATATCGGGCTGGGGCCATCCTCCGTGATTTAGAATTTGTCCAATTTCACCCCACTGCCCTTACTAAACCTGGTGCTGATCGTTTTCTCATCAGCGAAGCGGTACGCGGCGAGGGGGCACATCTTATCGATAATGAAGGGCGGCGTTTTGCCTTTGACTACCACCCTGCGGGTGAACTCGCACCTAGAGATGTGGTCAGTAGAGCAATTTTCAGCCATTTACAACGTACTGCCCTTGATTTGGCTACTGCCCATGTCTGGTTGGATATGCGCCCCATCCCCGCCGACAAGATTCTTCACCGCTTTCCCAACATCATTAAAGTTTGTCAGCATTGGGGCGTTGATGTCTTCCATGAACCAATTCCAGTAGCACCAGCTGCCCATTACTGGATGGGTGGAATTGTCGCGGATCTAATGAATCGTACAAATATCCCTGGTTTGTACGCAGTGGGTGAAACCGCTAGTACGGGGGTGCATGGGGCAAATCGCCTTGCTAGTAATTCTCTGTTGGAATGTATTGTGTTTGGGGCCCAGATGGGCCAAATTGAGTTGGAAAATATTGGGTTGCCAGCAGAAACATCAGTGCTACCATTACGGAAATTTAGTCCTGATGCCAGTGAGTGGCAGATCCAGCAAGCACAGCTAGAAGTACTAAGAGAGAAGTTACCACGTCTAGTGTGGGAAAGTGCTGGTATTTGTCGGGAACAATCAAAGTTGGAAACTGCGATCGCTACTATTGAATCTTGGCAGCAAGATTTCGCTGCCTTGCCTTTAAGTCAATTCTTGCTTGCTTTACGTCCAGCAGAACCAGCTAGTTTTGACCTACCAGATGTTGAACGGCAATTGGGACTTTGGGCAGAAACCCGCAATTTATTAGATGTAGCTGATTTAATTCTCAAAAGTGCTGCTTTTAGAACCGAAAGCCGAGGCGGACACTACCGTTTAGACTATCCTCAACCAGACCCAAATTGGCAAGTTCACACACTTGTACAAACACATCATTGGTGGAAATCTCCACTATTGTCTTGATTTAAGTTTGCGGTATGTGGTTTCTAGTGAAGGCTTGTAATCTCTTCTATTGTGGTCGCTGCTGCGCGTAGACAGCTTTAAGACAAGGTGCGCTTAGACTCGCTTAAACTGTATATAACTCGCTAATTCTCCCAAAGTAAGAAGATTATATAAACACTATCAACAGAAGCCTGAGCCACTTTGATGCTAAGGGCGATGGAGTATCTCCAACTAAAGGAATGATGCTCAAGACAATAGTTACCTCATCACACTGCTTCACCAGAATCTAAAATTCAAAATTGCCATCAGCGAGTGCCGCTACCATGCTGACTGTCGGGACCACCATAATTTGGTGGAATATACGTGTCTTTTGAATTTTGAGAATTGACTTTGCGGGCGATTAAAGTTTTGTTACTAGTAGCGCCAAAAGTATTAGCACTTGCTGTACTGAATATACCTGTGCAAGTGGCAATTTTCGGTATTAGTATGTAAGCACTTATACAGAATATTATAAACTTTGTGATTCGGAAGTTAGTTTTCATAGCTGCCAGTAAATTTACTAGTTTTTCATTTCAAACGTGCTTTTCTGTCTGTCGTATATTTACTGATATTTTTGAAAAAAATATTTTAACTTTATTAAATTATTGCTGTTAGTGTACAAGTAATTATGGTATTTGCTTATAGATTAACCTTAATTAGCTGGTATTAAATAGTCTTTATACTTAAGTAGTATTCTTAATAAGCTGTTTTTACATCAGTCTAAAGTTAGATATGTTGATGAATGACTGTGAGCATTTTGCTCAATTCACTATTTATTAATAATATCTTAATCTCTTTAAGTATAAACACTATGTTTGCGAAATGAATGGTTTAGGAAAATATTAAATAATACTTATTTTATTGTATAGTTATGATTTTTCTAGAGTAAAGAACTGTAAAGATAAAATAACGTAATACTTATATTGCAAGGATTTTGCAAGCCATGAAATTATGAAATATCGCTATAAACCGAAACAGTACAAGTAGCATATTCACGTGTAAAAAATATTACAATGTGGATTTGTTTTTTTATTTAGCTCTGATGACTAACTCTTTTCTCACCGATGTTCTTGGGTTTAGTCTTCAGGCAGAAAAGCCTTGCTATATCTCTATCTTGGCTAAAAAAACACCTAGCATCAGATATCCCATACTTTTTCAAGATAGTGCTTTGGAGGTATCTCTAGTACACATTCCTAATAAGAAGGTAAAAATTGTAACTAAGTTGAAAATAAATTGGAGACTTGACTCTTGACTAATTAAGCAAACTCGTAGCGATTTTTACCCAGACGCTTGGCACGGTACATTGCTGCATCTGCCTGTTTCATCAAAGTTTCACTGTCTTGACTGTTGTACGGGTAAACACTAATGCCAATACTGGCAGAGACTCGGATTGTATAGCCGTCCAAAACAATTGGCTTGGTAATACTGCTTAAAATTTTCTCGGCGACTTTAGCAGCTATTTGAACATTAGGAATTGCCCGTAAAATCACAGTAAATTCATCGCCACCCAAACGCGAAACTGTATCACTAGAACGTAAAGAGTTGCTGAGTCTTCCAGCGATAGTCATTAGCAAGCGATCGCCCGTCTCGTGCCCCAGGGTATCATTGACTTGCTTAAAGCCATCTAGATCAATAAACAGCAGTCCCAGCAACAAGTTATTGTGTTGGGCCCAATGTAATGACTCGTAAAGTTGTTCAGCAAAGAATTTGCGATTGGATAAACCAGTGAGGGGGTCGTGATACGCTAAATAACGTAAGTGGTCTTCTTTGAGTTTTAATTCATTGTTAGAGCGAAATAGTTCAGCAGCAGTACGCTTCAGCTGATCCTCCATCAGCTTGCGCTGAGTAATATCTCGAATAACCCCAACTAAAAAGAAATTGCCAGCTGAGTCTTTGTGTAGCGATCGCTTAGTGGCAATTTGATGAGTCTGTCCATCTGCATTTGTAAATTCTTCTTCATGTTCCTGGGGCTGCTGAGTCCGAAAAACCAGATTATCCTGTTGTCGAAACACATCAGCTTCATGTTTAGAGAAAAAGTCATAGTCTGACTTTTCAATTAATAACTTTTTTGGATAACCGATAAATCGACAATATGCTTCATTTAAAACAATCCACTGGTGTTGTTCATTTTTCACAAAAATTGGATCAGGAATCGTGTTGATGACGTGATGCAAAAATTCCTTAGAACGTTTCCACTCTTCCTGCATGTGGGCAATATGACTGATCATCCAAATAGCTGAACTGCCAAAGCAAAACAGTGAGGGAATGAGTGGTATCCACCAACCATGCAAGAAAGCAACGTATGCACTTAGGGTAAATACAAAGCAAGAAACTAGGATACTAAGCAGGCTCCTAGTTGCATTTTGCATCCGCCATGTCGTCACGGCTCCTAGATAAGACCAGACAAAAATCCACAAGTATTCCACCAAGTCAGTCCAGACTTTGAGTAATGGTCTTCCATCAACAGCAGCAGAGATTAACTCACTAATAAAATAAGCTTGCAGTTGAATACCAGGTACAGGTTTTGCCGTACCCATTAGACTGCTGGAGTAAGGAATAAATACAAAATCCTGGAGACTGGGTGCGGTGGAGCCAATAAGTATAATCCGATCTTTGATTAAGTTTTCTTGGACTTTATCTGCCAGTACATCTTTCATCGATACCTGGCGAAAACTACAAAATTCTCCAGATGAACTTTGACATTTGGGTTTGGGAAAATTGGTCAAAATTTGGTAGCCTCTAGCATTAGCTCCCACATAAGCACCATCATTAGCCTCAAAACGAGTAAATGCTGCCTTACCCAATTGCAAATACTCAGGATTACTTTTTGCTTTGCTAGGAGTAATATCTTCTGACTCTAAATACAATAAAGCCAGCTTCAGGGCAAAACTTTCGTGTACTTTATTATTGATATGCCAATATAACAAGCTGCGACGTATTTTACCATCAGGGTCATACAGTACGTTATTAAAACCCACTTGGTGGCGACTCAGCCCAGGTGGAGGTAAAACTCCAATGCTTTTATTTTTATCATTTGCCAGTAATTCAATCCCAACCAAGTTAGGCATTGACTTATAAGCATTACGCAGTTCCTTATTCCCAGGCTCCACTGGCAAATTTCTGTAGATATCTAAGCCAATAGCACGGGGTTTGTGGACATTTAATTTTTGCAACAACAGGGCAATCTTCGCATCTGGAATCGGCCATGAACCTACTTCGTCTAAATAGGCTTCATCAATCACTACAATCGTAATACGTTCTTCTGGCGGTTCATTTGGACGTAAGTGAAAAAATTGATCCAAAGCTGCCAACTCCAAAGATTGCAATAATCCGATGGAGCGCAAAAGTAGGACGCAGGCTGCAACGCTGGCCGCAGTAATCAATTCTCTGTGTCCTCGACTAAGCGATTGTTTCAGTTCAAAGATTAACTTTACAAAACGCTTGCCTAGCTGTTGATTCATTCCCATTACCTAGTAGGCAGAAATATTCTCTATCTCCTATAGCTATTAACTATCGGACTAACATAGCTCAAAGAGGAGCTAAATAGAGTTTCTAAGAGTTTTTTCAACTCAGCAAGGTTATTTAAGACATCGTAGTATTTGTGATGTAACACCATACATTGAGGCCAATTATCTGACCAAACGGCAACCGGGACTTTTATAGCGATCAGCACAGATTAATAAATGCCGAAAACCTTGTCTGGTTAAGCTTACTCAATTAAAATTGCACATTTGTGATCAATTAGGTATTTTACTGAGAATTACGGTAACTCCCAACAGACACACCTTTGGGTTCGGCGCTGACATGATTACATCCCAAGGTGGCTCCCAAGTGCTGTAAAAAGAAATTAAAGTATACATTATCTTAAAGTAAATATACTTGATTAATTTCCTTTAGCGTCAGGTGTTTGCAAATAAAATCCGTAGGAAAATTGATAATTGGGTATTGGACAACACTTATTATCAGAGAAGGCAGGAGGCAGAAGGCATAGAGGAAAGAAGTATGAATGAACTATTACCAAAAACAAAAAAGCCAACTGGAAACAGACTTTGCTGTATTCATCCAGTTGACTATTAAATGTAAACTACACCGTACAGCTAGGTTTGTGTTGGCTTCCTAATGGATTGGTAACCACAGATGAAGTCTTTTCAAGTCAATTACTTGAAATACTTGAAGTTACGAGGCCCTGTGTAGGCAGAAACTTTCGCTAGTTCCTCTAAGTTTTGAACTCCGCTATAGCTTTTACCATTGATAATCCAAGTGGGAAAGCCTTCAATTTTTGCGGCTTGACAAACTTCGGGTTGAGCTTTGAGTCCATCGGCAGCGCACTCTACCTTAATATCATTGTTGACTATTTCCTCAGCTTCTTTACCAAAAAGCAGCTTTTGTTCATGACAGTGAGGACACCAGTAAGCACTGTATTGCTTCGCGCCTACTTTCGCTAGATGGCGTGCTAAAGCTATTTCTGCTTCACCAGAAGTAGTGGTAATTCCCCAACCAAATGCTGGGTTAGGTTTGACATTGGGAGTAAAGGAAATTTTTACAGGTTGTCCAGGAGTTCCAGGTGTAACCTGTGATTGATTCACACCAGCATAGACGCCTAAAGTACCAATCAGTGTCACCATGCCGACAATCAGAGCGGTAAATAAGATTTGTCCAATATCCTCCCAAGTCCGACCGATAATCGTCAGTACCAAAAGACTCACAGAGAACAAAGCTGAACCAATACAGTAAGGACAAACAGCTTTGATTTGAGATGCCAGCACGTACATTAAGTAGCCGCTAAAGACAGACATCGCGATCGCACCCACCAGCAGCAACCACCATGTCCAATTTTCCAATTGTTTGCGGCTATTGTTTTCCCCTGATTTAAATACCAAGGGAGCTAAAGCCAATACCACCATACTGATGTATGCCAAAAATCCAAACAAAGCTAACGGCTGACCAAAAACCGTTGCCCAAGGACTGGAAAGCACATCATTACAGCCCTTAGCACCAGCTTCTGCCACACAAGCGGCACTGCCTCCTGTTAACTTTTCTATGGTGAGATAACCTGTGATCAGGGCACCACATCCAGCGATCGCGGCAATCAATGGACGTGACCATTTATGAATCCAAGGAGTAGAACGACGGCGAATCATAAATATTGGGGAATGGGGAATGGGGAATGGGGAACTCGGGGCCCCCTCTGGAGATTAGGGGCAATGGGGAATGGAGAATTGCGGAATGGGGAATAATAATTGTTTGCTTGCTCTCCCTGCTCCCTACTTCCCACTCCCCACTCCCTAAGAATGTAACTTCACTTGTTCTGCTGATTTGCTTTCACCTTTGGAGTTCCAATTGCGACGGGCAGCTTCCACAAATTGACTGACGCGAATAGGGTCAATTGGTTGCTCTATACGTCCGTGACGTTTCAGGGAACTGGAAACTATTACACCATCTGCTGCCTGCATCAATGTATCAATATTTTCCCAATTGGCCCCGCTACCGATGAACACTGGTGTGCCGTTTGCTGCGCCACAAGCTAGTTCCAAATCTTCTAAGTTAGGAGGACTACCAGTAGCCCAACCAGATAAAATCACTGCGTCTGCTAAACCCCTTTCAATGGTGTCTTTCACGGCGACTGTGAGATTTGGAGAACTCAAAGGACGGGCGTGTTTCACCAACACATCGGCCAGGATTTTAACATCAGAACCTAACTCCCGTCGATAACGGAGTAGTTGATGGGCTTCTCCCTCAATTAATCCTTGGTCGGTTGCCATCACCCCTGTGAGGACATTGACGCGGATAAATTGCGCTTGCACACAGCTAGCGATCGCCATTGCACTTTTGCCATCATTTCGCAAAACATTTAAGCCTATAGGCAAAGTCACCAAATTCTGTATCCGCTCCACCACAATGGTCATGGCACTCACAACCACTGGATCGACTTGGTTTTTAGTAAACGGCGCATCGAAAAAATTCTCGACAATCAGCCCGTCAACCCCTCCACTTGCTAGGGCTGCGGCTTCTTGTTCGGCACGGTCAATCACCGCTTTTAGGCTACCTCCCCAACGGGGTGAGGTAGGCAGTGGTAGCAGGTGAACCACGCCAATAATTGGTGAGCGAGTTTTAAATATCTGATATAAGTCCACGTCTTTAATCCGCCTCGCGGAGTCCAGAGTCCAGAATTTTTTGACTATTGAACGCCAGTTCAACACCACTCCCCTGAACAGAGAAAATCTCTATAGGGAGGTGGCTCTTCAACGGGGAAAACCCCGCACGTGACTGGCTCCTCTTGACCCTTGACTCTTGACTTTTCATTAACTAGTCAAATGTGTTTTATGATAGTCGGTTTACTGCCTCCTTCCTAAGATGGAAATTGGCGTGAAACCTCCCATAAGATATGTTAAGATAAAACCTGGCTACAAGAGGAGTTTGCCACTCACTAGACGCAAGGCAGCTTTCCGTGGTTTAGGCGTCTCGTCCGCGCATTGTCGTAGGACTTGCCAATCGCCAGGGTAGCATTACTGCTTTATAGGCGTAGTCGCTTTCGTCGATTTCCCTGAGGGTAGCGACTTCTCACAACAAGCCCTTTGGGCGGCTTCCCGATGGGTAAATTAACAACGCACACGCTGTGGTAATGTAAAATACCAATAGGCGAATTGTTAAAAAAGATTACAAGTGTCAAATGTACCCAAAGACACTTCAATTTACCCTGGGGAACAGATTGATAAAAATATCATAACATGGCCTCTATTTTTATTTATTGATAGGGTCATAAGTCCACGGACAATTACTGACAGTGGAAATCTACTGCATACTGTTATCTGAAGGATAGTGATAGAAAAAAGCGAAATTAGCGCTGCAATGTTTGACTACAAGAAGAAAAAAATGAAGATACTTTCAAAATATGGGTGATAAGCCAACAATTGCCATTTCTCACCTGGGCTGCGAGAAAAATCGAATTGATACAGAACACATGCTGGGAATGCTCGTAGAAGCAGGCTACGGCGTAGATACAAATGAAGAGTTAGCAGATTACGTTATTGTTAATACTTGTAGTTTTATTGAAGCTGCGCGGCAAGAATCTGTCAGAACTTTGGTAGAACTGGCAGAGGCAAATAAAAAGATCGTAATCACTGGCTGTATGGCGCAACACTTCCAAGAACAACTTTTGGAGGAGTTACCCGAAGCAGTAGCCGTAGTGGGTACTGGCGATTATCACAAAATTGTAAATGTAATTGAGCGTGTTGAACTTGGCGAGCGGGTCAAACAGGTTAGTATCGAACCAACCTACATTGCCGACGAGACTACACCGCGCTATCGTACTACAACCGAGGGCGTAGCTTATCTACGGGTTGCAGAAGGATGTGATTATCGTTGTGCATTTTGTATAATTCCTCATCTTCGAGGGAACCAGCGATCGCGTACTATTGAATCTATCGTCGCCGAAGCGGAGCAGTTAGTTAGTCAAGGGGTGAAGGAAATTATTCTAATTTCCCAAATCACCACTAATTACGGTTTGGATATTTACGGTCAGCCAAAATTAGCAGAATTACTTCGCGCTTTGGGGAAAGTAGATATACCGTGGATCAGAATGCACTATGCTTATCCCACGGGACTAACCCCAGATGTGATTGCGGCGATCCAAGAAACACCCAACGTCTTGCCTTACCTGGATTTGCCCTTGCAGCATTCCCATCCAGATATTCTCCGCGCCATGAATCGTCCTTGGCAAGGACGCGTAAATGATGGGATTATAGATCGCATTAAAACGGCGCTACCAACAGCCGTTATGCGGACAACATTTATTGTTGGTTTCCCAGGAGAAACAAGCGAGCATTTTGAGCATCTACTAGAGTTCGTTCAGCGGCATGAATTCGATCATGTTGGTGTCTTCACCTTTTCCTCTGAGGAAGGAACCCCAGCTTACAAACTACCAAATCACTTGCCCCAAGAAGTGATGGACGATCGCCGATACCAACTGATGGAACTCCAGCAACCGATTTCTCAAAAGAAAAATCAACAGGAAGTAGGCAAAATCGTCGATGTCCTGATTGAGCAAGAAAATCCTGAAAGTGGTGAATTAATCGGTCGTTCAGGTAGATTTTCCCCAGAGGTTGATGGTCTAGTGTATGTCAAAGGCCAGGCAAAATTAGGAACCATTGTGCCAATAGCGATTCACCACGCTGATACATACGACCTCTATGGTCAAGTAGTCAATAACTAAATTGTCATTTGTCTTTTGTCCAAAGTCCATTTGTTAAATGACCCTTACAGATTCATCCTTATATTAAGGTCAATGCTGCATTAATAGCAGTTTTCATGAGGGTTTACCTGAAGTTCGGAGACTCACTCGTGAGCATAGTTTCTCCAAAAGTTGAGGCTTTGCTATCGCCCTTGGCTCACTAACTAGCCAATAACTAATGACTAATGACTAATGACTAATGACTAATGACTAAATGACTAATCCAAAAATCCTTACAAAAAATTTAGGAGAATTAATGACTCTTTCATTCCAAGAACTAGGCATTTCCCAAGAACGTGTCGCACAACTAGAAAAAATCGGTTTTACCGAACCCACCAACATTCAAGTCCAAGCAATTCCCCAATTGCTGAATGGTCGTGATGTAGTCGGTCAATCTCAAACAGGAACAGGCAAAACGGCAGCATTTTCACTGCCAATTTTAGAGCGGCTAGATATTAATCAAAGAGCCGTACAAGCCATAGTTTTAACACCAACTCGTGAATTAGCGATGCAAGTTCACGATGCGATAGCGCAATTTATCGGTAATGAAGGATTGCGAGTGTTAGCAATCTACGGTGGTCAATCAATTGACCGTCAAATGTTACAACTCAAACGTGGCGTTCACATGGTCGTGGGTACTCCCGGACGGGTGATCGATTTGCTAGATCGCGGCTGTTTAAAGCTCGATCAAGTGAAGTGGTTTGTGTTAGATGAAGCTGATGAAATGTTGAGCATGGGCTTTATCGACGATGTGATCAAAATCCTCTCACAAGCGCCCGTAGATCGCCAAACAGCTTTATTCTCCGCAACAATGCCACCATCAATTCGGATGTTGGTGAACAAGTTCTTGCGATCACCTGCAACTGTCACCGTTGAGCAGCCAAAAGCCGCTCCCAACAAGATTAATCAAGTAGCTTACTTGATCCCCCGCCACTGGACAAAAGCCAAAGCTTTACAGCCAATTCTGGAAATGGAAGATCCAGAAACAGCTTTAATATTTGTTCGCACCAGACGCACCGCCGCAGAACTCACCAGTCAGTTACAAGGCGCTGGTCATAGTGTCGATGAATACCACGGTGACTTGTCCCAACAAGCGCGGGAACGGTTATTAATCAGATTCCGTAACCGTCAAGTTCGCTGGGTGGTAGCAACTGATATTGCAGCACGAGGGTTAGATGTCGATCAACTCTCCCATGTGATCAACTTCGACTTACCCGATAGCGTAGAAACTTACGTTCACCGCATTGGTCGTACTGGTCGTGCTGGTAAAGAAGGAACAGCAATTTCTTTAGTACAACCATTTGAGCGCCGCAAACAGCAAACATTTGAACGTCATAACCGCCAAAGTTGGCAAGTACTGACGATTCCCACACGCGCCCAGATTGAAGCAAAACACATTCTGAAATTGCAAGAACTGGTGCGGGAAGCTTTGACAGGTGAGCGTTTGGCTTCATTCTTGCCCATTGTCAGCGAATTGATTGAAGAATATGATGCTCAAGCGATCGCCGCAGCTGCACTACAAATCGCTTACGATCAAACTCGCCCCGCTTGGTTAAGTTCAGACGTGGAAATTCCCCAAGAAGAATCCTCTGCTCCCAAACCCAGACTTGGCAAGCGTCGTGAATCATCTTCTAGCGATCGCCCTCGTGCTGCGTGGAAATCAGATAGCAGCAATGGAGATGAAGAAAGACATTCTTCACCCAAGCCCAAACTGCGGACAAGTGGAAGTGGTCGTGAATCTTCTGCATCCCCTAGTAAAAAGCTAGGTTAACCTACAGCTAGGGAATCAGCTTCTTAGTCAACAGTTAATCAATTTTGGATTTTAGATTTTTTCTTCAATCCAAAATCCAAAATTCAAAATCTAAAAATTAGCAGAGTTGAGAGTTAAGAGTCAAGAGTTAAGATTTTGACTTTATACTCTTGACTTTTTGGCTTTTTTAGACCAATACGCTTGGGTTAAGGGTTATTGGTGTAGGTAATTGGTCTTTGAAGACGCGATAAATCGCGTCTCTACATCAGGGTTTTGTTGCTCATTCTGAACTGTATTGTTTTTTGAGACAAATCAAAAATACTACAGCCAAGGACGACTAACTTGTTCTAACTCTCCAATTTCATCGTCGTTCAATCTCCAGCCCAAAGCACCAGCATTTTGTCGCACGTGTTCGGCTGTCTTCACCCCAGCAATGGGAATAACGTTTCCTTGAGAAATTAACCAGTTGAGAGCAACTTGGGCAGGGGTGCGATCGTATTTTTCTCCGAAATTGCGTAGCAAAGATATCACTGGGGCAATTTTTTGTAGACCTTCTTTCTTAAATCGCGCGTCTATTTTCCTCGCACCAGTGGGGGTTTCAGCATTATCAATACTGTACTTTCCAGTGAGTAATCCTTGTGCTAAAGGACTATAAGCCAAGATAGTCACACCCAACTCACGCGCAGTTGTGATAATACCTTGGCTTTCAACTTGACGACTGAGTAAAGAATAACGCACTTGGTTCACAGCTAAAGGTACTCCACGGGCCGCCAATATTTGATGCGCGTCTCGCATTTGCTCTGCTGAGTAATTACTCACACCGACTGCGGCAATTCTGCCCCGCTTCACTTCATCCGCGAGGGCATTCATCAAAGTTTCTTGGCTTAAAAAGAAGGCAAAAGGCCAATGCACTTGATACAGGGCGATTCGCTCTAATTGCAAGCGTTTGAGGCTGGCTGTTAAAGCATCAGAGACGGATTGGCCTGTAAATCGCCACGGTAGAGGGCCAAATTTTGTGGCAATTTGTACAGATTGTTGTGTCTGTTGCAGAAATTCTCCCAAAAATTTCTCTGATAGTCCCATTCCGTAGACTTCGGCAGTATCAAAGAAGGTAACACCAGCTTCTAAGGCTGCGGTAAAGGCTTCTTGTAACTGTTCTGGGCCATAGCGATCGCCATAATTCCAAAATAGTTTATCACCCCAAGCCCAAGTGCCTATGCACAAGGGTGTAACAACTGGGCCATTTTGCCCCAATGTGATGTTTTCCACGGTTGCAAAATTTAATTTATTTACATTTCTTTACTTTTATAGTGTATCGTTACAGACAAGATTGGGTGCGATCGCCACAACTTGGCTACAACTCGTGTTGTGTGTAGGCGTAGCCCGTCGTAGACATCGCGCCTTGCATAAAAATTTAAAACCTGAATCAAACTCGCATAAACAAGATCCCCGACTTCTCGAAGAAGTCGGGGATCTGCGGGTTGCAATTCTCACAAATCAAATAGGATTGCTATTTTTGAGTGTATTTACTTGTATTTATGAATTAGATGATTTATCCTGCTTGGGTTTTTTGATTAATTCCATGTAGACATTAATCTCACTAATTTCGATATCATGCTCAACTCTGGTTACTTTCCATCTTTCCTTTTTTAAGTAAACTTCCTCTCCTACTCTGGGAGTAAATTGGAGATCATAGAACTTTTTGAGAAAATCTTTTTGATTTTCTTCCCACAATATTACTTTGACTGGTTCTTTACTCATTGCTTATGCCTTTTTGATTACTAGATGAAGGTAAGTATTTTGATGACATACATACAGCAAGTTTATCTTACTAATTAAATTGAATAGCGTAGTTAAAACCACATTTTAATATTGATATTTTTATCTGGCTTGATTGCACCCAATAAAGTTACAGTGCAATACCATAGTCTCAGAACTTCATTAATTGCCAGTTGTTGAAGTCTGTCCTGTACAATAACTCTGAATAGTTGATGCAGTATTTTCGTAGCACGATCGTCATCACTCTCCAGAACTAGCTAGAAATTAAACATAAAACACATAGCACATCAGACCTGGCACAGGTGATAAATCAAGGATTTGGCTCATAATTTATAATTAAATGTTATAAAACCTCAGAAATGGGGAAAGATATGTAATAAGAGTGTTGCAGCAGTTCGTAAAACTATTCTGATATCAGGATACCCGTTTGTTAATAGCTGTTATTTTTTATGGTTGGGGAACACTTGCTTTTTTCGAGATAGGAGCTAATTTATGGATGTCTATGATGGAAAAGGTAACAGCCGTAAGTTAGGAGAAAAAGTTGGTGGAGGAGGTCAGGGAAATGTTTATTTAGTTGATTCTGAACCAAATAAAGTCGTCAAGATATTTCATCCAGACAAGTTAAAAGAAAAAGGCACAGAATTTCGAGAAAAAATAGAATTACAAAAAAGTATGACGGAATTAGCCGAACACTCCAATATTGCTTGGCCTAGAATTTTAGTTTTTGATCAAAATGCTCACTATATTGGATATGCAATGAAGAGGGTTGAAGGCATACCTTTGACAAAATTAGCACATCCAATGTTATATGAAAAATCCTTTCCGAATTTAGACCGAATCAACATAGTAAAAATGCTTTTAATATTATTAGATATTGTAGATAAATTACATAAAAATCAGGTTTATATTGGTGATATAAATTTAGGAAATATTATTTGTGATCCGCAGACATTTCAGCCTTCTTTAATCGATGCTGATAGCTATCAAGTTAAAAAAGATAATAAGGTTTATCGCTGTCCTGTTGGTAGACCTGAAATGACTCCGGTAGAACATCATGGCAAGGATTTCCAATATATAACGAGAACAATTGAAAGCGATCTTTTTTCCCTGGCAATTCTTATGTTTCAATGTTTGATGCTTGGCCGACATCCTTATGACAATATTGGTGGTGGAAATCCCGTAGAAAATTTAAAAAATGCTAGTTTTCCCTATGGTGAGGGAGGTGCAAGACCCGGATATGAAGGAGCGATTCCAAAAGGGAATTGGTACAACATTTGGAGTCATTTGACATATAACGTCAAGAGTCTATTTATTCAAACACTAAAGAATGGTGTTAATCAGCCATCGGAACGTGCATCTATTGCAGACTGGAAAGATGCCTTAGAAAAATACTTTCATGCAATGCAAAGAGGATATAATGCCAAAGAAATGAAGCCTAAAGATCCAAAGCAGAGTCAAAATTCCTAAATTTTACTATTAAAAATTGGAGATAATTCAATGCCTACTAATTATTATGACGATCTAATTGACAATCCAACTTCACGCTGCCCATGTATGTTAGTTCTAGACATTAGTGTGAGTATGCGTGGAGAACCAATCAACGAGTTAAACCAGGGAGTTAATCAGTTTATTCAAGCTGTTCTTGAAGATGATTTTGCATCTTATGCCGTTGATGTAGGTATTATTACTTTTGGCGGAACAGCACAAGAAATTGTCCCAATTCAATCTATTCAGAAAGTAGAAGTGCCTACCCTAACTCCTACTGGAAATACGCCTATGGGTGAAGCTATAAATAAAGCAATTCAGGTTCTAGAAAAACGCAAACAAGAATATAAAAAGTCTGGAGTTTCTTACTACCAGCCTTGGTTAGTACTAATGACTGATGGTGAACCAACTGATAATTATCAGGTTGCAGCAACTAAGCTGCGTAAGCTAGCTGAGATGAATAAAATGCTTGTAATTGCAGTTGGTATTGGTGAGCGTTGTAATCTTAGTAAACTTGCTGAATTTTGTTCCTCTGAAAACCCACCCAAACAACTTACAGGTCTAAAGTTTGAAGAATTTTTCAAATGGCTTTCTCAAAGTGTGGGGGAAGTAATTACTAAATCTACTCCCGGAGTGAGTTTTCAAGCAACGCAATCAACTGATGACTGGGAAAGCTTTTAAGTATGCTATTTGAATTTATCAACAGATTGTTTCAGAATCTAAAGACTTGCTTTACTAGGTTATTTTCTCAGAGTTTTCAGAATGTTGATGAGGAGAATTTAGTTAATGGAGATGAGTTAATGGCAGTAGAGCAAAAGATACTATTTAAAGAACCAGAATATAATGACTTTATAAATAGATTTCCCGGAGTTCGTCAGCACATAATAACAAATACGACAGTAGATGGTGTTACTACCTACTACTTAGAAAGTATGAAGCGTTTGAAGGAAATTCAAAAAAAAGAGGGCAAGGAGGTCATACCAGATGAGTGTATAAAATATGCTAAAGATATAAAAAATACAGGTTCTGGCACTGGTAGAAAAAAATCTCCTAAAAAAACGTCATCTCCAACTAAATCTTTATCGGCTGAAGTATCTATCTTGCCTGAGCAAGAAGATACTGAACTTATAAATTATCCTAACTTAAACATTGAACATTCAGATTCTCAAGGAGTCAGTGAGCAAACAGAGAAAACTATTACACAGGAATACGTTAAGCTTGAAAAAGCTACTTCAGAAACATCTGAACCTGCAAGCATTACGCAAGCATTAGGTGGTTCAGAAGAGTTTATAGATATTCAAGAGAATTTGACAACTTGGAAGAAATGGCGAAGGGTCTTTGATGCTGTTGTTGGAAGTTCGCATTTACGGGTCGATCCTCCTATCCCCTGCCAAGATTCAGCATTATCTGTATTGATTCCAAGACCTGTTCTTTTTGTCGCAGATGGCGCTGGAAGCGCAAGATTGTCTCATTTTGGCTCTAGTGCTGTAGTTAGATACTTAAATCGTTTTACAGCATCTATAGAAGATATTAACCAAGAAATATTAGATAAAGATCGACAAGAAGACAGAGAGATTGAAAAAAAATATGCTCATCGTTTTATAAAGTATGCCATTGAAATACTTAAGGAGTTGTCAGAGGAGAAACAGGAATCATTTGATTTGTTTAGATGTACATTGTTAATAACAATAATTGGTATAAATCAATTATTTTGGCTGAAAGTTGGTGATGGTTTTATAGTCGTTGAAAAAGGAGAAAATCTGGAATTGCTTGGGCCTTTAGGTAAAGGTGATTTTGCAAATCAAACTACTTTTTTGACTGAACATCTGACTGAGGAGGATATTCACTACGGTTTTATTGATGTTCAGAATGTTACAGGGGTAGCTGCTTTTACAGATGGTGCTGGGGAAAAGCTTGTTAGTAACGATGGGTTAAAAATATCAGGAGCTTTGAGTAAATTTTTTCAGGGTATCCGTACTAGGGAGTTTACCCAAACTGATCTCAATCAATTTTTGAGTAATAAAGAGATTTGGCAAAGAACAACTGGTGATGATAAGGGTATTGCGATTTTGTCATCTTTGCTGTAGCTCCAACTCCGATGAAGTCATGAGCATCTTAATTTGTCACATTTTGGCGCGATCGCTCTGAAAACCATAAAAAGGCAATGGAGGATTTTAATCAAGCTCTCCTCATTTTGCAAAAATATGACAACAGACGTGAAACGACCATTCTATTATGTGCTTGACTGTGCGGCAAGCTGAACATCTTCTATATCAACATTGAGGTGTTGAGCAATCTGCTCCACATTCATCCCTGTTTTTAATAACAAAGGCACGGTAAGTTTCAACATTTCAGCTTCCCGTTCTTCTCGACCTTCTTCTCGACCTTCGGCTTTCGCTTCTTGATAAACCCTTGTTTGTTCCAAAGTCAGTCCTAGCATAGCTTCAACTTCCTCTCTACTCAACGAAGAAAACTTATAAACGGCGATTGTGGTGATGATGTCTAGTATTTCGTTTTGCGGCAGTGTGTCCGTTTCTTCTAATTTTACTCGCTCAATTAATTGCTTTGCTTGCTGTGCCATCACTTCATCCGATGCTAGAGTCAACTGCATCAAGTTGATACCTATTGGCTGCTGATTAGTCGCGCCTAGCTCATCTAAATAGATTCGCTGCACTTGGTCGCTGTTAAGAAATATTCGATGAGTTTTTTGATCCCTTGGCTCCAAAGAGCGTGATGAAAAAATTACCACACAGAACCAGTCATCGTACTGAGAACGATTCCGGTTCAGGTACATCAGCGACTCAGTAAAGAACCGATGGTAGAGGGCTTCATCCTTTTGAAATTGAACTTCAGCAAAAAAGATTACCTTCGATGTTGCATCCTCTGGAGGTAAAAACACACCATCGATGCGAAAAGCGGTTTCTTTGACTTCAGGTGATTCAAATCGATAGTTTTGCCCTTGAAGAGGAGGGTGATCAACCAGTTCAAAGAGTAACCGAGGAAACCGCTTAAAAATTTGATAGTAAATGGAGTCTCGTTTCACTACTTCATCCTAAAAACCTGATTTCTCACAAGCCATCAAAATTAATCATAACTTGGCTGAAGCATACGCTAATCAAGGTGTTGGTATAACTGGCTGCTAAATAATTGCGATCGCCTCTGGCGGGGCAAAACGCCATCGCAACTTCAACTTTTCGTTCGCTGATTTCGAGCGGGTAGGGTTTATCTTTATTAAAAGAGAGAAATTAAATCCTATAAACTATACGAAAAAGTAGCTATGGCAAGCGGTGAAGTATTTGATACCAAAACAAAATCCCTATCTGTGCCAAGAGTAAACCTGCTGACCATGTTCCGGCTGGGTTTATTTCAGATGGGATTGAGCATGATGTCTATCTTGACTCTGGGGGTACTCAACAGAGTCATGATTCAAGAAATAGCAATTCCGGCGACGCTGGTATCAGTAGTTTTAGCACTGCCTTTATTTGTTGCTCCTTCACGGATCTGGTTTGGCCAGATTTCCGATGCTAAACCTTTATGGGGATACCACCGCACAGCTTATGTTTGGGTGGGTGCGGCAATATTTGCGATCGCAGCATTTTTAGCTGTACAAGTAATGTGGCAGATGAATCTTGCTGGAAATAGTGCAGGTAGTTGGGTATGGACAACCCAAACAATCGGCTGGACAGGACTTTTGGCTTTAGTATTTGCTGTCTACGGTCTAGGAATTTGTGCTAGCGGTACTGCCTTTGCTGCTTTATTGGTGGATATATCTGAAGAAGATAACCGTTCTAAAGTAGTTGGTGTGGTTTGGTCGATGCTAATGGTGGGGATTATTGTTGGGGCGATTATTAGTGCCAGCTTGCTGAAACAGTTAACGCCAGAAGCAACTGTAGAAACCTTGCAGCCAGCAATCAACAGATTGTTTACTATCGTCCCAGCAATTGTATTTGGTTTAGCGATCGCAGCAACATTCGGCGTAGAAAAAAAGTACTCCCAATACTCAACCCGTTCCACACTGGTGAATCGGGAAGATAGCATCACTCTAGGCAATGCTTGGAAAATCTTGACAGCTAGCCCACAAACAGGTATATTCTTCACCTTTTTACTGGTGATGACTATCAGTTTGTTTATGCAAGACCCGATTTTGGAACCCTATGCGGGTCAAGTGTTTAAAATGCCCCTAGCGGAAAGTACCAAATTAAACATTTTTTATGGAACGGGTCTACTGATTGCCTACGGCGTTACGGGCTTTTTTATAGTCCCGCGTTTGGGTAAGCGCAGAACTGCACGTCTAGGCTGTATGTTGGTAGCATTCTGTGCAATATTGCTCGGTATATCAGGATTCACAGCTAACGCAGCAGTTCTCAAACTAGGTTTGGTTTTATTCGGTTTAGCCACAGGTTTCTTAACAACGGCTGCAATTAGCTTGATGTTGGATCTTACCGCAGCGGAAGCCGCAGGTACATTCATTGGGGCATGGGGATTAGCGCAGTCTCTTTCTAGAGGTGTGGCGGTAGTAATCGGAGGTACAGTTTTGGATATTGGACGCCAGCTGTTACCTAGCCCAGAGTTAGCTTATGGACTGGTATTTGCTCTAGAAGCCTTGGGAATGGTGGCATCGATTTGGTTTCTGAATCGGGTGAACGTCACAGAATTTCAAACAAGTGCCAAACAAGCGATCGCATCTGTTTTAGAAAGCGATTTAGACTAAACTGTATAGGGTATAGGGCATGGGGCATTGGGCATGGGAAAAATGACAAATGACAAATGACAAATGACAAATAACCAATGAATGATTTTTGGACAACAATTCTGGATTTTGCCCAAACTACCACTACCAGAGTAGGCAAGCAACTAATGCAAGATTTTGGGCAAGTACAAGCTTCCCAAAAAGCTGATGGTAGTTTGGTGACGCAAGCAGATAAATGGGCAGATCAGGAAATTCGAGATGCGATCGCTTCTAATTTCTCTGGTTACGGTATTTTGAGCGAAGAGAGTGATCAGTCATTTCCCGGTACTGAGTGGTGCTGGGTAATTGATCCTCTCGACGGTACAACCAACTTCACACGCGGCATTCCTCTCTGGACAATATCTCTGGGTTTACTGTATCGAGGCACGCCCATTTTTGGGTATGTTTACGCACCAACCTTGAATCAAGCTTTTCATGGTTTCTGGGCAGGTTCATCTGGTTTGGCAACACCAACAGGAGCATTTCTCAACCACCACCCCATCCACACTAGTATTGATAGTCCCAGCAATAATCACTTTTTTAACCTTTGTTCTCGTAGCACCGCAGTTATCAAAAACGGCTTTCCCTGCAAAATTAGGATGTTGGGTGTAGCCAGCTATAACTTTTTGACAGTTGCCACTGGGGCTACTCTAGGTGGTATTGAGGCGACACCAAAAGTTTGGGATATAGCGGGGGCTTGGGTAATTGTCCAGGCGGCTGGTGGTGTGTGGTCATCACTTAAGTCAGAACCGTTTCCGTTGTCAGCAGGAGAAGATTATAGCGATCGCTCTTTTCCCACCCTTGTTGTCAGTCGTCCCGAATTAGTTCCGGTATTTCAACCTTTTCTCGAAGGTGTAAAAATTTAATTTGCAGATCGTCGACCTGGAAACAGTGATTTTGTCAACTAGCCTAGTGGACAATAGCATAACCGATATTAAACTTAACAAAACCCTAGTTCAACAAAGAATTGAGTATAAATAAAGCTGGTAATAATCCTGATTTAAGTGCAAAACCAGTGTAGTTATTAATTTAAGTAGTGTTGTGACTTTCATTACACTGGTTAATTTAGTATAAAAAATTTTATGTTGTCTAATCTAGATTTAATTCGAGAGTTTGTGCAAAACTCTATTCAAAAAAAAGATATTTTGTTGTCAAATCCTGTTTTGACAGCGCAAACAGTGTATAAAATCAACCAACTGACAGCAAAATCTGAAGGCGTAATTGCCACTGTTCAATTATCTAACACTTTATCTGAATTCTCGATTTCTCCAAAATCAACCCAGTGGGAATTGATCAATCAGGCATTAGCAGAATATAGTTATATCCTCAAAGGAGAAGTAGATAGTCGGGGTTTCTATCAGTATCAATACTGCGAAGTTCCCAAAGGCTATCAGATGAACTGTACTAAATGTGTCATTCTATGGCGAGCCTGGTGGAAATATTGCAAACATAGTTCAAGATCAGGGATTCCGTTAGAACTTCTGATTAGAACACGAGATTCATGGTATCCAATTAGAGATTTAATTATCAGTGATGGACTTCTCTATATCAAAACCTTGGGAAGTGAGATTGCACTTGGCTCAGAAGACTTAGTTACTTGGTTAAGCAAAGTTGATGTAACCAAAATTAAAGAAATACCTTCTACAGAGACATAGGTATGGGTATATCAGTACAAATGTTTGCCCTTATATTTGTAAACATTTTTCAAAGTGATTATGACAACATAATTAGGCAAAGGATTTGACATACTCACCGACCTAAAGGCGCTCTTAAGAAGGAGTAATGAGTAATAAGTAATAAGTAATGAGTAAATACCCATTTTTCATCCACTATGAAACTCATTACTTTAAAGCATTGCGTGAAGCTTTAGGATTCAGACCCAAATATGTGGTGAAAAAGAATGAAAGGACTTTGGCTCGAAAATAACCAGTTGCAATTACGTACAGATATTCCCGTTCCTGAACCGCCACCAGGAGAAGCTTTAGTACGCGTCTTGCGTGCCGGTATCTGTAACACTGACCTGGAATTACTCAGAGGCTACTATCCCTACACTGGTATTTTGGGGCATGAATTTGTCGGCGTCGTTGAACAAGGGCCAGAACACTTAGTTAATAAACGCGTAGTTGGAGAAATCAACGCTGTGTGTGGGCATTGTCGCTTTTGTTGCAGCGGACAATCAACTCACTGCGAAAATCGTACAGTTTTGGGTATTGTCAACCGGAATGGAGCCTTTGGTGAATATCTCTGTTTGCCGATAGAGAATCTGCATCCCGTACCTGAGAATGTGCCAACAGAAGTAGCAACATTTACTGAACCTGTAGCAGCAGCTTTAGAAATTCAGCAGCAAGTGCCATTACATCCAAATAATCGGGTGCTAGTGGTTGGAGATGGCAAACTAGGGCAGTTGGTAGCCCAGACATTAGCCTTAACCGGCTGTGAACTCTTAGCTGTGGGACGTCATCAAGACAAACTGGCTAACTTAGAGGCACGGGGGATTAAAACTGGTTTAGCTAATGCTGTGAAAGATGGATATTTCGATATCTCAGTAGAATGTACTGGCAACCCAGAAGGATTTGCGATCGCCCGACGCGCCCTACGTCCCCGTGGTACGCTTGTACTGAAAAGTACTTATTCTGGCAAACTCAGTCTAGATGCTTCTTCTTTAGTAGTAGATGAAATCACCCTCATCGGTTCTCGTTGTGGCCCCTTTGCCCCAGCCCTTCAGCTACTAGCTACAGGAAAAGTTGACGTGCAACCCCTGATTCATGCCACCTACCCTCTTATTGAAGGGCTTGCAGCTTTTGAACACGCTCAGAGTCGGGGTGTTTTGAAAATATTGTTAGATATTAGTCATTAGTCATTTGTCATTTGTCATTTGTCATTCTCCTTGTGCCCCCAGTCCCCAGTCCCCACTCCCCACTCCCTAATAGAGATAAGGATTGGTCTTCGGTTGATAGTCAGAACAATCGATCGCTTCTTCTGTATTGGCAATATATGGGCGTACAGTACATTTAAGACGATAATTGTCGGTAAAAAATTGGCAACCAGTACAAGGAATTTGATGCATTTGCTTGGCTGTTGTCAAACTATCTCGCGCCGCCGCACAGAGACTCCAAACAACGAGAATAATTACAGTCCAAGCTACAACAAAGCAAATCGGGACTAATAAAGGCTCAATCCCATGAATGAGGAAAGATATCAGTTTAAACACGGTATGTCCTGATACAAATTAGGAGTTAGAAGTATATTACCTCCTAACTCCTAATTTCTAACTTCTCACTATAGAAGTAGAAGTTAAACGCCAGCATGACCCAGCGCTAAACCAGTGACGAGCATTCCTAGAACAAGGAAAGGTTGGGCGCTAGCTTGGTACTTAACATCATTCTTCACGGGGTCGCGCAAGAAATACATATCTTGCAAGGTGATTTGCGGGATGATTAACAGTACTAGTATTGCTGCATACAAATTCTCATGGATGCTGACGAGATAAGCTGCAATCAATCCTTGAAATACATCAATTGTCACCACACAAATCCATGCTGCGGTGGTGATGCCAAACATTACGGGTAGTGAATTTAATCCTAGTTGGCGATCGCCTTCTACACTCTTGAAGTCATTGACAATGGCAATACCCAATCCAGCCAAGCTGTAGAACATTGTCAAAATCACAATTGTGGAATTTAGTTCGCCAAACAAAGCGTGTCCTGTAGACCAAGGTAGGGTGATATAGCTTGCACCCAAGGCATAGCTACCTAGCCAGCCGTTTTGTTTGAGTTTCAGGGGAGGTGCAGAATAAATGTAGGCGATGAAAGAACCGATAATTGCGATCGCTGTAATTGTCGGGAATTCATGACCAGACCACACATCCAGCGCAAATGCCAAACCATAGCCAGCAATCAGTAATACCCAAATCTGAATAATTACCTGGGGTAGGGGAATTGCACCAGAGGGAATCGGGCGATAAGGTTCATTGATGGCATCGATTTCGCGATCGTAGTAATCATTGAGAATTTGGGTGTAACCTGTCATCAATGGCCCAGCCAGTAACATACAGGCTGCTACCTTCAACACATTTTCCAGTGTCCAAGTATAGTTACCAGAAGAAGCCGCACCACAGACTACGCCCCAAATTAGGGGAATCCAGGTGATGGGCTTCATGAGCTGCAAACGGATTTTCCAAATTGAGGTTTCCCCAGCAGATGCACCTTTCATCCCCAGCAGTTGCCTAGTTTTCGCACTGCGATCGCTCGTTGCTATTGCTTGCTCACCGGGATTATTTGCTAATGCCTCAGTTGGGTTGGGGTCTGGGGTAATGGGAGTTGATTCTGACATAATTTTTACTAATTAATTGGGCATTGGGAATTGGGCATTTTGGGCATTGGGAATTGGGCATTTTGGGCATTGGGCATTGGTGATTAAGTTTCTTCCCTATTCCCCAGTCCCTATTCCCCAGTTCCCAGTCCCCAGTCCCCAGTCCCCATTCCCATAACTTAAAACGAAATTATCAAATAATTATTCTGAAACTTTGCTCCAGCAACGGGTCTACCACTCAGAGCCGGGGGTAAGGGGATATTGCGCCGCTGATCTCCTGCTTCCACAGTGACTTCTGGCCCATATTGAGTAAGCTTGACTTGCTTTTTGTCAAATCCTGGCAAGAATAAGCGTACCTGACGATTGTGGATGTCTATTTCAATTGGTTTAGGAGCCTGTAGCGCTTGTGCTTCAAAGTTGGGTAGGGCGTCTATCAATGGTTGCCAGTCACCTGTTGGCGAGTCGGGAACGACGCTCACAGGTAGAGGTATAAATTCCTCTGACAAGTTGACATTCGTTTCAGTAGAAACAAGCAGAACACCACCGACAGTTAAGCCGATTTGTTGAGCGCTACCCCACAAATAACGAGCATTTGCTACCTCAAGAGGATCTCCTGTGGTCACTAAGAAAGCAGCGAGACGCTTAGGATCGGCAAGAGCGGCTCTCCCTTTTTCTAAGAAATTATTGACTTGGTTAGTAGGCCCTGCAAAGTTATCTGCTGTCCAGTTGATATTGAAAAAACTGCTAATCAGCGGTTGAATCAAGGGCGATTCAGTAATCGTCTTCCCCAAATCGGAGTTGACAAACAATTGCCGAAATCGCCGGACATACCAACTCAGAGATTCTGGCAAGCCCAACATTCGCAAGGTTAAAGAGTCACCCGTGCCATCGTAGACGATCGCATCATATTTGCCACTGGCATCATATTCGCGGATAGCATTCAGTGCCAGGGCGTTGTCCATCCCTGGTAATACCACCAGTTCTTGACCAAAAACCTCTTTGAAGATGGGGGTGCGGAGATATTGCGCCTCAAGTTTCTTTACTTCGTCCCAGTTGCGCTCAAGCAGTACAGATGCTTGAAACTGTACCGCGTGTAACTTGGGAGCGATTTCTTGAGGATCGGCAGCAATGGGAGTACCCAGCAAGATTTGCAATGTTGGTTCTGCTTGTCCTGCTAGGAGTACACGCTTGCCTTGACTTGCCAATAATTTGGCTGCGGCGATCGCAATTTTGGTACGAGCGATGCCGCCTTTGCCCAAAAATGTCAATATTAGAGCCATTACTTGATTCCTATTTTCACCGCCGAGCTTTTCAACTCCAACTTAGCACTCAACAAAGACTCTCAGCCTGTGCTTGAGATTTCAGATGCCAAGAAAAACCTGGATCTAAGTTCTTCAAAACTACACAGGTTTAATTTCATCTTCAAAAAACCAAGTGGAAGTATTGTCGTCAAACAGCACCACTACACCGATCCCAGCACCATCGGTGACTTTGTAGCCTTGAATGATACCCACTTGTCCGAGTTTTTTCACAACTGGGGGAGAAACGCGATCGCGCAAACGAAAGACTTTAACCTTTTGTCCGATTTCCATGCCTGATTACACAATTCAGATAAACCAAGTCTCAGTGTAGCGGAATCCGTGACTCTGCTCTCACAAATTCAGTAGAGATGAGGGAGATGAAGAAGAAAATTCTAAACTTCTAACTTCTAACTCCTGACTTAACAGCTTAAAATTAAATCAACAACCAAGCAGGTCAATACCCATGTTTGTCAAGGTGCAACAGGTATCGGAAGCGCAATTGTCCTTGAAACAAGAACGGCTGCGATCGCAACGGTTGGCGGAACATTTGCGATCATTAGGAGTTAATCCAGATAGCTTGAGTTAAGCAACGAAGGTAGTAGTCATGTATCAAACAGATCCACCGCGTCCGCCACAAGAAACCATGCCTACGATGTATGATTTACCCAGTGAATTAGTTGGGGAATCAGGTTTGCCAGATGAATTTCACCGAATTCAGGCTGATTTGCTCAATGAAACTTGTCAACCTCTGACTTATTCATCTGAGGAAATTTTACTTGCTAGCGACTTAAATCTTTACTATGATCCCCGTCATCCTTTGTGGTACAAGCGTCCTGATTGGTACATGGTTTTAGGATTACCTAGTGCTAGCCAACAGCAAGACCTACGCTTAAGTTACGTCATTTGGCAAGAAGGAATTGATCCATTTTTAATAGTTGAATTACTTTCACCAGGTACAGAACAAGAAGATTTAGGAAAAACACTGCGGGAAGTAAACCGACCTCCAACCAAGTGGGAAGTATACGAACGCATTTTGAGGGTTCCTTATTACATTGTCTACGATCGCTATGAAAATCATTTGCGTGCCTTTAAACTCACAGGCACTCGCTATGAAGCAATATCTTTATCAGAGAACCGCTTATGGTTGGAAGAGTTAGAACTCGGATTGGGTCTTTGGCAAGGTTCTTATCAACAGACAACAGGTTTGTGGTTGCGTTGGTATAATGCAGCAGGTTGGGTGCCGACATCAAAAGAAAAAGCTGAACAAGAACGCCAGCGGGCTGAACAAGAATATCAACGGGCAGAGCGATTGGCAGAATATTTGCGATCGCAGGGAGTTGATCCAGATACCTTGAGTTAAGCAAAAAAAGAAAGCAGCGTTGCCAAGATAATTTCGG
The DNA here is from genome assembly GCF_054786515.1 of Nostoc sp. UIC 10890. NCBI lineage: Bacteria > Bacillati > Cyanobacteriota > Cyanophyceae > Nostocales > Nostocaceae > Nostoc > Nostoc sp. UIC 10890. The sequence goes on along the minus strand of NZ_JBSGKF010000001.1, from coordinate 4,933,930 downwards.
TACGATTTTATAGTTAATGATGTATTCTCCAAAGAAGACAACGTTACTCTCATGGCTATGAAGCCCTATAAAGAGAAATTTGGTGTATGAGTGGTGAACAAGGAAGCAGGATTTATTACAAACAATGCAAGGATTTGTACGTAAAGCAGCGAGACTGAAGCGCATACTGCCAATCAATCCAAAGTGGTGGACAAAGTTTGACTTGCTGAGAACTTTGGTTAGGCGAGATTTAGAATCACGATATAAGGGTTCTATTTTAGGAAATTTGTGGCCTTTGCTAAATCAACTCTCACAATTGTTAATTTACACTTATGTATTTTCAGTTGTGCTGAAGGTAAAGTTAAGTATCAAAAGCTTACCAGAAAATAACTTCACCTTTGGGTTATGGCTGTTTGCAGGTTTACTTCCTTGGCTTGCTTTTTCAGGGGGTTTAACACAGTCTGCTAGTTCAGTAGTAAAACAGCATAATTTAGTCAAGAAGGTGGTATTTCCCCTAGCTTTGCTACCATTAGTACCAATTTTATCAACATTTATTGAAAGTGCTTTTGGTTTAATAATGTTGATTTTTTTTGTAGCAATAAATGCTCATACTTTACATCCTACCTTGGCATTATTACCCTTGATCTGGCTCACACAGTTATTATTAACAGCAGGTTTAGGCTATTTAACAGCAGGACTAACGGTATTTTTGCGAGATATTCCCCAGACTTTAGCAGTGGTTTTAAATATTTGGATGTATTTGACACCGATTATTTATCCGGCATCGTCAATTCCAGAGGAATGGCGAAGTATGGTATTTTGGCTCAATCCCATGACAGCCATAGTTGAAGTTTATCGTGATTTAATTTTAGTTGGAAAGGTTGAACATTGGGGTGAATGGGGAGTGGCCTCAATAATTTCATTTGTGATGTTTTGTAGCGGATTTTATGTGTATAAACGTTTGCGAACAGCATTTGCTGATGTATTGTGAAACATTGGTGCTTTAATAACTAGAAATTTTGAGGATTGATAATAAAACTATGGGAGAAGAAATTGCAATTTCCCTCAAAAATGTCTCGAAATGTTACAAGCGATATACTCGACCAGCGGATCGGTTAAAAGAAATTTTATTACCAGAAAGAACCTATGCTCAAGAGTTTTGGGCATTGCAAGATGTTTCCTTCCAGGTGGTGAAGGGTGAAACTATAGGCATCATTGGACGTAATGGTGCAGGTAAATCCACTCTGCTCCAAATGATTTGCGGTACTTTAACCCCCAGCAGTGGAGTAGTTCAAGTGAATGGACGTGTTGCTGCCCTGCTGGAATTGGGCGCTGGCTTCAATCCAGAATTCACGGGACGAGAAAACGTCTATATGAATGGGGCAATCATGGGGCTTTCCAGACAAGAGGTGGATAAGCGCTTCCATCAAATTGCTGCTTTTGCTGATATTGGAGATTTTATCGACCAGGCTGTTAAAACCTATTCCAGTGGTATGTATGTCCGGTTGGCTTTTGCCTCAGCGATTCACGTTGACCCAGATATCCTAATTGTGGATGAGGCTTTGGCTGTAGGGGATATGTTTTTTCAGGCGAAGTGCATGGCACGAATGCGGCAGATGATGGAAACAGGGGTGACGGTGCTGTTTGTTAGCCATGATACTAGTTCAGTTAAAAGCCTTTGTCAGCGATGTGCGTTTCTCGAAAAAGGAAAACTGCTGAAAATTGGTAAAGCTTCAGAGGTGGTAGATACTTATATAAGTATTGTTAACAGTGAAATGAATCAGGAGTTGAAGCAACAAGTCGAACTAATAAATAAGAATATTCTAGCTATTAGTCAAAATGAAAAAGCAACGCAAGATAATACTTTAGATCGGCAATCTACTGTATCTGAAATATTTGTTTCTACTGTTCAGGAAGGCAAGTTTGCTGAAGGTGCTCACCGCTACGGTGATGAAAGTGCAAAAATCCTGGATATTAAGCTGCTCAACAGCAAGTATCGTCCTACTGAACAACTTGACTTTAAAGAAGACTTTACTATTCAGGTTTCTATTCTCTTTAAAAAAGACCTACCCTCATTTTGTGTTGGGTATTCATTGAGAGATTTAAAAGGGCAAATGCTGATTGCTTATGTGACTACCGCTAAGAGAATAGAAATGCCTTCAGCAAAAGCAGGAGAAGTTTATGTTATGGAAATAAAAGGTACAAATATTTTAAACTCAGGAGTTTATACGATTACAATCGGTATAGAATTACCTGTATTTATCAATCAACAACATATTTTTATAGATATTATAGAAAATGCTCTTGTTTTTCAATCCAATTTAGCACAAGATCCACTAGATCGTTTTCCAGGTATGGTGTATGCAAATGTAGAATTTGATTTTTTAAAAATAACCAATCCTTTGAATTACACTCACTCATGATCAATTCATAATATTAAATTACTTAAACATGAATGATTACAATAGATTTGCTAATTTGTCATTTGGCGATTTTCAGAAAATGGCAAAAGATGATTCGTTAAGCTGCTATGAAAAAATAGGTTTTCCTAACTCTTACCGACAAGGTAAAGAGCATTTGATATTTGAGGATATTATTAGGAAATTGCCCTTGTTATATACACAGAATAAGGTGGTTCTTGATATTGGGCCTGGTTGTAGTGAATTACCTCTCATGCTGATTGATTTATGTCAAAAAAATGAACACACTTTGATTCTAATTGATTCAGATGAAATGCTATCTCATTTACCCAATGAACCATTTATAAAAAAAATTATTGGTTATTACCCTGATTGTAATGATTTATTTAATAAATATAGAGGTAAAGTAGATGTCATATTAACTTATAGTGTACTACATTATATCTTTGTTGAGTCAAATATATGGAATTTTTTGGATAGCTCCCTTGAATTAATGTCTGATGGCGGGGAGATGCTGATAGGAGATATACCCAATATCTCTAAAAGGAAGCGTTTTTTTAGTAGCAAAAATGGAATTAAATTTCACCAAAATTTTACAGGTAAAGAAGAATTGCCAGAAGTATCATTTAATAAAATTGAACACCATCTAATTGATGACTCCGTAGTTTTAGCTTTAGTTACTAGAGCGAGAAATCAAGGCTTTGATGCCTATATTTTACCTCAAAAATCAGATTTACCGATGGCAAATAGGCGGGAAGATATTCTCATTAGAAAACCTTGATTTAAGTTATGAAAATAAATAAAAATCGCAAATTAATAATTGTGGGTGACAGTGCTTTTGCTGAAGTTGCTTATGAGTATTTTACTTATGATTCAGAATACGAAGTAGTAGCATTTAGCGTAGAAAAAGATTATCTCAAGAAAAATAGTTTATTTGGAATACCTGTAGTTCCTTTTGAATCCATAGAAGAAGTTTATAATCCCCGTGAATATGAGATATTTGTAGCCATTGTCTATACCCAGTTAAATCGGTTAAGAACTAGGCTATGCAAGCAGGCTAAAGATAAAGGATATAGCCTAGCAAGCTACATCAGCAGCAAAGCTTTTATCTGGAGAAATGTCAAATTAGGGGAGCATTGTTTTATATTTGAAAATAATGTTGTTCAAGCATTTGTGCAATTAGGAAATAATGTTGTTCTCTGGAGTGGAAATCATATTGGGCATCATTCAATTATTCAAGATAATTGTTTTTTTTCCTCCCATGTCGTTATTTCTGGTTTTGTTGAGGTGGGAAAAAATTGTTTTTTCGGTGTAAATTCAACTATTAGCAACAATCTCAAAATTGAGAGAGATTGCTGGATTGGGCCTAGTGTGACTATAAGCAAGGATACAAAAGTAGGAGAGATTTACCGTATACCACATATAGAACCTGCAAAGCTAACCACTTATCGCTTCTTCAAACTACCGGAGTAGGTTAATGATTTGGAAAAAGCTGGGATTAGTCTATGTAGCTAATGGGCAAAAGGATTGGGCTATTTCCCATGCTTATATTCCTACTTCCATGATGCTAGATGAGGAAAGGATCAGAGTTTATGTAGCATTTTTAGATAGTTATAAAGTTGGACGTGTTGGATTTGTCGATCTAGAAGCAAGAAACCCACTTCAGATATTAAAAGTTTCTGATAAACCTGTGTTAGATATTGGTCAACCAGGAACCTTTGATGATAATGGTGTCACACCTATTTGCTTATTAAAATATCAAGAGCGTTTGTATTTATATTATGTAGGCTGGCAGTTAGGTGTAAAGGTTCGCTACTTCTTGTTGATGGGTTTAGCAATTAGTGAAGATAATGGCGAAAGTTTTCAAAGATATTCTCAAGTACCGATTTTGGAGAGAAGCGATCGCGAACTTTTTGTACGTACAGCAGCTCATGTTCATCTTGAGGATGGACGGTGGAAAATGTGGTATATAGCTGGTAGCAAATGGATTGATGTTAATGGTAAACAAGTTCCTAGCTACAATATGCGCTACCTAGAATCTAAAAATCAAACCGACTGGGAGAAACAAGGTGCTGTCTGTCTAGATTTAGCTAATGAAGATGAATATGGATTTGGTAGGCCGTTTGTAGTTAAAGAAGATGGTCAATACAAAATGTGGTATTCCATCCGTTATATCAGCAAGGGCTATCGATTAGGATATGCTGAATCCCAAGATGGTCAAACCTGGCTTCGTAAAGATCAGCAAGTTGGTATTGATGTGTCTGATAGTGGTTGGGATTCACAAATGATTAGTATGGCGTGCATCCAAAAAACAAAATACGGCACTTATATGTTTTACAACGGAAATAACTACGGAGAAACAGGATTTGGAGTTGCAATCTTACAGGAGTGAGAGACAAATTACTATGGATATAGCTGAGGAGTATGTAGCAGACAATAGTTCTCTAAAAATTTTCCCTTACTCCGAAGATAACTTTGCTATGTGGGATGAATTTTTAGCTACCGCACCAATGGCTACATTCCTCCAAACTCGTCGCTATCTTTCCTACCATGCTGATCGATTTCAGGATGTATCCTTAATGATTAAGGATGAGAAAAATCGACTAGTCGGTTTATTTCCAGCAGCGGTAGATCCATCTAATAGTAAAAGAGTAGTTAGTCATCCTGGCATCACTTACGGTGGTTTGTTGCATACAGGCAATTTACGCGGTGCAAATATGCTTGAGGCTTTTAAAGCACTGTGGCATTACTATGCTAATTATGGATTTGAAGCACTTCGATATAAGGTAGTGCCGAACATTTACCATCAAGTACCAGCTGCTGATGATTTGTATGCACTTTTTCGTATGGGTGCAGTTCGCTATCGTTGCGATCTTTCCTGTGCTATTGACCTACTAAATCGACCAACATCAACTAAAAGGCGTAGAAGAGGATTAGAGAAAGCACTAAAATATGGAGTTCAAATTAAAGAAGGGGTTGACTTTGTTAAAGATTTTTGGAAATTACTTGAAGATAATCTTGCGAGAAAAATTGGCGCATTACCAGTTCATTCGCTCAATGAAATCATTTACCTTCATTCTCTGTTTCCCAAGAATATCGAGTTTGTCGTGGGATTATATGAGCATGAGGTTGTGGCAGGTATAGTTTTGTTTTCTGGGCCTAAGGTTTTACGCGCCCAGTATATTGGTTCGAGTCAGTTGGGCAATCAAATATGTGCATTAGACTTGCTTTTTGAACACTGCCTAAAAAAAGCGCAATTACAAAGTGCAAGTTATTTTGATTTTGGAACCAGCAACCAAAATGAGGGTCAATATCTGAAAGCTAGCCTTTACCAATTTAAATCAGAATTTGGAGGTGGTGGAGTGGTACAGGAGTTTTATGAAATTCCTCTCGTAGGTCAAGAAGTTATATGAGCCTTGAAAACTGTAAATTAATCGAATTACCCAAAATTACTGATCCCCGTGGTAATCTCACATTTATTGAAGAAAATAGGCATATTCCCTTTGAGTTTAAAAGGGTTTTTTATTTATATGATGTACCTGGTGGTGCTAATCGGGCTGGGCACGCTTTAAAGAATTGTAATCAATTTATAATAGCTATGTCAGGTAGCTTCGATGTAATTTTAAACGATGGATATGAGCAAAAGTGCTATCATTTGAATCGCTCTTATTACGGATTATATATTCCTGCACTAACATGGCGAGAAATTGATAATTTTTCTTCTGGCTCTGTATGCATGGTTTTAGCTTCTAGCGTTTATGATGAGGCTGACTATTACAGAGATTATCAAAAATTTTTAGCATCTGTCCGGGGTGAGCAATAATGAGAGTGTCTTTTCTCAATTTTGAGGCTTCCTATTTGGAACTTCAAGAAGAACTTGATGCGGCTTACCAACGGGTGATGAAAGCTGGCTGGTATATTCTTGGTAGAGAAGTCGAAGCTTTTGAAGCTGAATTTGCTGCTTACTGCCAAACAAAATATTGTATTGGTGTAGGTAATGGTTTAGATGCTTTGCATCTCATCCTGAGAGCAATGAACATCGGTACTGGTGATGAAGTAATTGTGCCAGCCAACACTTATATTGCCACGTGGCTAGCAGTTTCCTACGCTGGAGCAACACCTGTACCAGTGGAACCAGATGAGAGAACGTATAATATTAATCCTCAACTTATTGAAGCTGCAATTACGGAACGCACAAAAGCTATTTTGGTAGTGCATCTTTATGGTCAACCAGCAGACATGGATGCTATAAACACAATTGCACAGCGATATAATCTCAAAGTGATTGAAGATGCTGCTCAAGCTCATGGGGCACGATTTAAGGATCGTCGTGTAGGTAGTTTGGGGGATGCAGCAGGTTTCAGTTTTTATCCTACCAAAAACCTGGGAGCGATCGGCGATGGAGGAGCAGTAACAACGAACGATGTAGATTTAGCTGATAAAGTTCGCTTACTGCATAATTATGGTTCCCGAGTAAAGTATGAAAATGAAATTCAGGGTTACAATAGCCGACTGGATGAATTACAAGCGGCATTCTTAAGAGTGAAACTAACTAAACTAGATGAATGGAATTCTCGTCGCGTTTACATAGCGGAACAATACTTGCAAAGACTAGTCAAAACTGCTAACCTAACCTTGCCTTTTGTACCTAACTGGGCTGAGTCAGTATGGCATTTATTTGTTGTACGTCACCCCAAAAGACACAGCCTAGAGCAACATTTGCGCCAAGCTGGCATTGGTACACTGATTCACTATCCAATTCCACCCCATCTGTCAGGTGCTTATATTGGTAGTGGATGGCATGAAGGAAGTTTTGCGATCGCAGAACAACTAGCCAAGGAAGTTCTGAGTCTACCCTTACATCCCCATCTTACAGAGGAGCAACTATCAATAATTATAAGTTATTTCAACGAGGATTTTTAAAGTGAGTTTTTACTCGTCGTCATTAGTTACTAAAATTTTATCTGAAAAACAGCTAAACAACGTTCAATTCACTTTGCAACTATTATATGCAGATACATTAGATTTTCAGGAATCTCACAGCTTATTAGTTTCAACCATTGTTGGATTTGGTGAGTTTATTGATCTCAAAGTTAGGTTGTCAAAATCACCGCAATACTTACGGATAGACCCTGGCTTTTTATTTTCCCTCCATAAAAATCCTAACTTTGAAATTATCCGTCTTCAAAAAACAGAAGCATTGGAATTGGAGAAAATCAACTGTAATCCAGGGGATAGCTCAATTAATCGCCATCAGATACATATAGATTTTAAAAATCAAGAGACTTGGATGGTATGTGGTTACGATCCTTATTTTGTTTTCCAAAATCCTTTTATTGGGGATGATATTTGTATTAAATTTAGCAGTCAATTGATTTTAGCGATTTTGTAGGAGCTATGTATAATAATTATATTTTGAATATAGAATCTCAAGTAGCTGAATATATTAAATCGGGGGATTTAGAAAGTCCTCTGCGTTTGCTTGTTAACTTTGTCGAAAAAATTATTAGAGATAATCGAGCCACAGCTAAAGTATTTGGTTCGGCAACCTTAGATAAACTATGCCAGCAGATTGGTGCTAAAGCTTTAGAGTATCAAAAACAATTATTGACAATCGACTCACACTCTAATAATAACAACGAAAACATTATATATATAGCTACTGAACTTTATAAAACAGGTGGACACACCGCAGTCTTAGAAGATTTGATTAAAGCGCAGCCGCATAAAAAACACATCATTTTAATTACAGACATATTTAATACAGTTAATCGTAAAATTATTTTAAATAGGTTTTCATCCCTAAATGTACAAATCGAGTGGGCACCACAAAGTAGCTTGTCAGAGAAACTTGTTTGGTTGCAAGATCAGTTAGCAGAAAAGAAATTAAGTCAGGTTTTTTTGTTCAATCATTGGCAAGATGCTGTAGCTATTGCAGCTGTACAACCTAATCTCGTCCAAAAATTATTTTTTTACCATCACTGCGATCATCAACTGTGTTTAGGCTTATATTTATCTCACGCAAAACATATTGACCCACACGCTTTTGGTTTTTACAACTGTCGCCATAATTTGGGTGTTGCTAATACTAAATATATACCTTTGGTAGTTGAAGATTCCGGGACACGTTCAGATGAATTACCATTTATAGCAAATGCCAAACTAAGAACTTGCTCTTCAGGTAGTGGTAACAAGTTTGAGCAAAATTATCCATACAGCTATATTGAAGAAGTTCCAAAAATTCTAGATGTTACCCAAGGAACACATGTACACATTGGAGAACTATCGCATTACGGTTTAGAGCAAATTCGGCGAGGTTTAGAAGAAAGAGGTATTCCCCAAGAATCATTCATTTACATTCCTTGGGTAAAAAGTTTATGGCAGGCAATACATGATCAAAAGATAGATATCTATCTTAATTCTTTCCCTTTAGGTGGTGGGAGAGCATCTATTGAAATTATGGGTTCAGGTACACCATTTATTGGGCATAAAAACTATAATTCTCGTGTATTAAGTGGGATTGATATCGTTTATCCAGAAGCTTTTTTCTGGCAAAAACCTGATGAGTTATATAGTTATTTGCAAGCATTAACTCCTGAGATTTTGAAGGAACAAGCGGCTTATTCTCGAAGGCATTATGAACATTACCATACACCAAAAGTTTTACAACAATGCCTACAAAATTGTAATGAAGAAGAAGAAGGTATGTTTCCACCACCACTAAGAAATTATGCTACAGACGAACTACAAAATTTTATTGATAACGTCAATTCAGATTTAACAAAACAATTTCTAGATATAGTAGATTCGATGTATCCTATTTGGGACACGAGTCAATTTGAACTTGACAAAAGCAAGATATCAGAATTTCTTTACAAATTGACTATTTCTCAGTATGGAGAAGTAACTTCAATGTCTAAATTGCAACAGACTCAAGCAGAGGTAGAAAATTTAAAAGTCGCAATGCTGTCTAAACTGCAACAGACTCAAGCAGAGGTAGAGCAATTAAAAGCTACAATGCTGTCTCAATTACAACAACCTCAATTGCAACAGACTCAAGCAGAGGTAGAGCAATTAAAAGCTACGATGCTTTCTCTGCAACAAACTCAAACAGAGGTAGAGCAATTAAAAGCTACAATGTTATTTAAATTACAACAAACTCAAACAGAGGTAGAGCAATTAAAAGCTACAATGTTATTTAAATTACAACAAACTCAACCGGATATAGAGTACTTAAAAGCTACAATGCTTTCTCTGCAACAAACCCAACCGGATGTAGAGTACTTAAAAGCTACAATGCTTTCTCTGAAACAAACCCAACCGGATGTAGAGTACTTAAAAGCTACGATGTTGTCTAAATTGCAACAATCTGAAGCTGAAGTAGAACATCTAAAAGCTACTATTGCCGCAATACGAAGTAGCAAATTTTGGACAATCCGAACCCAGTGGTTTAAGCTAAAAAGTTTTTTGGGTTTTGTTAAAAAACCAGATAGTGTTGTAAATCTTATAAATCCCACTGTCTCATCAACAGCCTATCAAGTTAAAATATTGCATGATCCTCAGTCAAATCGACCTCGTATAGTTCATGCGATCGCAAATTTTATGACTGGAGGTTCCTCACGTCTTGTAATTGATTTAATTGAACACCTTGGTCATATTTATGAACAGGAAGTAGTTACAAGTTATATTCCTAATCCTCCAAGTTATACTGGATTAACTATTCATAATTTGACTGTAGAGCAAGACATTCTATCATATTTAAACCAGTTTCGCCCTGAAATAGTGCATATACATTTTTGGGGAGATTGTGATACTCCTTGGTATGAAAATGTATTTAATGCCGTTCAAAAATACAATAATTGCAGAGTCGTAGAAAATATTAATACCCCTGTCAAACCTTATTTAATTAAAATTTGTCATAAATACGTCTATGTAAGTAATTATGTTAAAAACACATTTGGACTAGATCATTCTCAACATTTGACTATTTATCCTGGTTCTAATTTTGATATGTTTTCTAGAGAGAACCAGAAAAGTATCCCAAAAGATTGCATTGGTATGGTTTATCGTCTAGAAGCAGATAAGCTAAATGAAAATTCTATTGATGTATTTATTAAGGTAGCTCAAAAAAGACCAAAAACAAAAATATTAATTGTTGGTGGTGGGCTTTTTTTAGAAGTTTATAAAGATGCTGTTAACAAAGCAAAAGTTGCTGATAAATTTACTTTTACAGGCTATGTTGCCTATGAAGAATTACCTTCATTCTACGAACAAATGAGTATTTTTGTTGCACCAGTATGGAAAGAAAGCTTTGGACAAGTTAGCCCTTTTGCGATGAATATGGGTATTCCAGTTGTTGGTTACAACATTGGAGGAATCGCAGAAATTATTAATAATAATGAATTACTTGCTCCTCCTGGGGATAGTAGTAAACTAGCTGAAATTATTATTGATTTATTAGAGAATCGTGAGAAACGATTAAAAATTGGTTCTGCAAATCGCCAAAGGGCACAGGCATTGTTTTCTGTAGAAGCAATGATTAGAAGCTATAGCAGCCTCTACAGTGAGCTTTTACAGGAGAATTTATGAAGGTTGCGATATTTGTTCATTGCTTTTTCCCAGAGCATTTCTATGGCACAGAGACTTACACGTTAGACTTGGCAATAAACCTGCAAAAGCTAGGACATGAACCAATAATAGTTTCTGCAAGATTTCCAGGTGAAGCAAAGATTGATAATGTCATTACATATTATGAATATGATGGTCTACCTGTTTATTGTATAGATAAAAACTATATTCCCAATACTCGAATTAAAGATACTTATTATCAACCAGAAATACGCCAATTATTACGACAACTATTAGTTGATATTCAGCCAGATATTGTTCATGTTACGCACTTAATTAATCATACTGCTATTCTTTTAGAAGTAATTAACGAACTGCAAATTCCTACAGTTGCGACATTAACAGATTTTTATGGTTTCTGCTTTAATAATAAATTAGAAGCAGCTGATGGTTCTCTATGCCTTGGCCCTAACCGTCAAAGGACAAATTGCTTGGCGTGTTTGTTGAAAGCAAGGAGTAGTTTTTCAACAGCAACTTTAGCAGAACGTTATGTAGGGCAATATCCTCAGTCTCTCATAACAGCAAAAGCACTAAATTTATTAATTAAAATTCCTGGCTTTCAACGGGGAGTAATTGCTGGAACCGTACTAGATGTAACTTGTAGACCTGACCTTTTAAGTTATTACTATCGTTATTATCGAGCTGTAATTGCTCCTACTGTATTTCTCCGTAAAGCTTATGTGCGGAATGGGCTAACGGCACCCATTTATGACATCAAATTTGGTATTGATTTGCCAATATTGACAAGATCAACTCGACCAATAAATGCACCGATAAGGTTTGGTTTTATTGGACAGATGACAGTTCATAAAGGAGTAGATATATTAGTTGATGCTTTCTGCCGTCTTCCTTATGGAGCAGCAGAATTATATTTATTCGGTTCAGAAAAGCAAGATCCAGATTACTCGCTTAATTTACACAAAAAAGCAAATGGCTATACTGTAAAATTTTGCGGGACTTTTCCGAAAGAAGAAATGTTAAAAATATTTTCTAATCTAGATTTCTTAGTAATTCCATCCCGTTGGTATGAAAATAGTCCGCTCGTTCTATTAAATTCTTTGGCAAGTCATACACCTGTAATAGTTTCAGATGTAGAAGGAATGACAGAATTTGTTGAAGAAGGCAAAAATGGATATACATTTAAAATGGGTAATGTCCAGGAATTAGAGCAAATAATGCAAAAAATTATTCAGAATCCAGAGACATCATTAAAAATGTCGCAAACAACTGAATACCCACGAACAACTAAGATAATGACTCAAGAAGTTATCAAAGTTTATCAAGATGTATTGCAATCATGCGTATAGCTATCTTGGTGCATCAATTTCTTCCTAAATACTCTGGCGGCACAGAAATTTTAACTTTGCAGATGGCGCGAGAGTTAATGCAAAGAGGACATGAAGTTGCAGTTGTTTGTAGTGAGCCATCTTTGCAAGTAGGAACTTCAGATAAGTTTAGCGTTGAAGATGAATATGAAGGTGTAACTGTTTTGAGGATTTGCATAACTCCTCAAAAAAAGTATCCCATTGTAGCTGACTTTAAGTCTGTAGGACAAGTGGAGATAATTTTGAGTTTTTTAGAAGCTTGGCAAGCAGATTTAGTACATATTAATCATTGCTTGCTTCTCTCCACTGAAGTGATTCCAGCAATTAAATCTATAGGAATGCCTGTAGTTTATTCTGCTACAGACTTTTGGCTGGTTTGTCCAAGCATTCAGTTACTTAAATATAATAATCAGTTATGTCAGGGGCCAGATGCAGATGGTATAGAATGCTTGCGCTGCTATCTGAATAATAGTTCTCAACCAGAAATTATCAAATGGAGTCGCCATTTGTCAGATGAGGTGTTGAAAGCAGGAATGGCGATCGCTTCTAGTTTACACTCAAAATTAGTAACATCTAAGGCTGTGAATGCTTTAAAAGCTTTACCTGAGCGCCAACAGAGGATACTTGAGCATGTAAATTTCGCAGACTTGATTATCGTTCCTACTGATTTAATGCGGGAAATATTTACTCGTAATGGTCTACCTTGTGATAAATTAATCAAATTACCTTACGGTATTGAACCCTTAGCAAAAATAGAGCGATCGCAACCAAGAGATATCGTAAATTTCGGTTTTATTGGTACTCTTTCTCCACACAAAGGTGCAGATTTGCTGATTCAAGCATTTCAACGACTCCAGCAGTCATCAAAAGCCAAACTAATAATTTATGGAAACCTAAGCCATTTACCCAGTTACAGTAAGCATCTTCAGCATTTAGCAGCTAGCAATCCTAATATATTTTTTGCGGGGACATTTCCAGCCTCACAAATGGCCAATGTGCTTGCAGAGGTGGACTTTTTAGTAGTACCATCCAGATGGTATGAAAACACCCCTTTAGTTATATATGCTGCATTGCATCTAGGTTTACCAGTAATCGCCACAGATTTGGGAGGTATGTCTGAGCTAGTAAAAGATGAACACAATGGATTATTATTTGCACTGGGTGACTATTGTCATCTTGCTCAACAAATGCAGCGATGTTTAGACGAGCCAGTGTTAATTGATAATCTACAACGTAATATTCAACTACATCCTAGCAAAACAATGTTTCAATATATTAATGATCTGGAGTATATTTATCAAAGCCTAAAATAGGCTTAAATAAATTTATACACTGCATAGTCACAAGAATGAATATTTTCATTACAGCTTCTAAGCTCGACTTTATCCATTTTTGTCGCAACAGGAATGCCTAAGCTGAAACCTTTGTGAGACAGCAGTTTTACTTTTTTAACTTCATTGATAATCGATGACGTGGAAAAAGTATTAAACCCGTGGATACAGACAACATTTGTAAAAATTACGATCATAAATTATGAATCAGATTGATTATAGCTTAGGCTGTCGTATTTCTGCTGAGGAATGGGCTTGGTTAAATCGTGTAGGTGTTTTTGAAAAGCCAGATTTAACATCTTACGTTGCTCCTTTTCCCCCTCAAGAACTGATGTATAACGTTTCTGGCTTACAGAACCAAAAAGATTTTGCATCCCACGGTGTTGATTTATTTCAAGCATATTCACAAGCTTCACCTATCCCACTAACTGAGTATCAAAATCTTCTAGATTTTGGCTGTGGTTGTGGTAGATTAGCGAGAATGTTCAAAGGACATCCTTATAAAGTGACTGGCTGTGATATCGATTCACGTCATGTAAAGTGGATTAACGACAATCTTAATTACATGACATCAGTAGTAACATCTGTCCATCCTCCCTTACCATTTTCTGATAATCAATTTGATGGAATAATTGCCAATTCTGTATTTACTCACTTGAATGAAATTAGCCAAGATGAATTTTTGAGTGAACTTCACCGCATTTGTATTCCTAATGGATATTTATTGCTATCTATTCACGGAGCGCGTGCGTTGGAGCGATCTGTCAATGAAAAAACGATCCGCGATATGATTTCTGTTGAAGAAAAACTATTCAACAAAGCACGTAATGCTTTTGCGGAAAATCAACATGCTTTTATTTTACAGCAAGGTCATTTAACCACTTCATCTTTTGAATACGGGATCACTTTCATTCCCGAATCATATATTTGGAATCATTGGAGCCGTTGGTTTGAAATAGTTGATTATTGTAAAGGTGCAATCCACTCATGGCAAGATATTGTAGTTCTCAAGCCTCTAAAATAGATACTTAAACTGTTATTAAATATAAATTACTAGTACCGCAAGGCGTAATTCGTAATTGATGGTTTGCAAGGGTTTCAAACATTTAAAATGGGTGGCTTCTTTACGCCGTGCGGTACTAGTTAATGTGGCATAACTAAAATCAATGGATTTTTAATCCTTGTTCAAAAAGATTATTTCTTTAAATGGGAATAAGGCTAAAAAAAAGTCATGGATAACATCTATTTATCCTTCCCCACGATGTATTTAAAAATGAAAAGAAAATATTTACCTTTACTAATTCTCGTTTTAACTTTAGCAACGCTAGGAATTTTACTATTTCAGCGTATTTCCTTAACAGAGCAAACCCCTATCTGGGACGCATTTACTTATGTACAGAAGGCTAAAAACTTTTGGGATACAGTTCATAAATTCCAATTTATTGAACCTCAGACTTGGGTTTCTCCGCTGAATATTGAACCAACAACAAGACCTCCCGGAACGATTCTAATGTCCTATCCGTTTGGTTTCTCGGATAATCCACATGAATTTTTCTTCCGATCGATTTTTTTACCCATTATTTTATTTGTATTAGCACTATGGATAATTGCAAAGCCTTATTGTGTAACTTTAAAAGACCAATGGTTATTAGTTGTTTTATGTTTAGCATTTGCTACGCTACCATTATTTTACCATTTTGAACCCAGTATAGACAGCAGACTTGTTTCACCGACGTACTGGGGACTTGTAGATAACTTTATTGCGTCTGTAGCAGCCCTAGCAACAGCCTTAGTTATACGGGGTGTTCAGAAAGCATCAATACCTTTGACATTTTCTGGAATTATTACCAGTACATTCTGTTTATTTATTAAGCCATCAGGTGGTTTGGTGATGGCTACCATTTTTTTTGTTTGGTCGATATATGGAATTGTGCGATATAAATCGCAACGAAATATTATTATTCGGAAGTATTTAATTTTCAGTATAGTTACATTTATTTGCATCTATGGAATAGGATTATTGCTGGCTTTTACATCTCATTATTTTTCTATTAGAAACATGGTGTATGGCAAGAATGCCGTAACAATATTAAAACAAGAATCAAATATAAATCAAGATTATTTACAATTTTTAATTGCACAAATACACATGTCCTTTGGTTGGCATTGGTTGACATTCATTTTTTTGAGTGTAATATTTAGTTTTTGGAGTATGAGCAAGCAGTCCAATATCAAGCCTTTCAAAGCATTACCAGTAGATTTAATCAGTGCATTGGGTGTTTTGTTAATTGGTTTATGGTTTTGGTTGCTGGGAACTCACCAATCGCAGATTCGTTATTTTTTCCCATTTGCTCTAATTTGTATTGTCTTATTATTTCCAAGAATCAAAAATTTATGTAGTAAAATATCTCATAAATATTTCAAAAGTATGATATTTTCATTGGTTTTTCCAATGTTATTATTGTTATTTTTACTTATTTCTAATCCGCCGATTGAGTTACAACGTATTTTAGGTGTTAACCTCACGTCTGGTTCTTTAGCTAATGAGATAAAGCAAGCTAAATCATTGATAGAAAATGCTAATCAAAAGAAAGTTGATTTAAATGTTTATTCTGTAGGCACAGGTTATGTCACTGGTCTATTTGGAGGTGTTGGTTTGTATGAAAAAATGTTGTATCCTCATCTGAACTCTTTTAATCTTCATTATCCACTAAATTGGATTACTGAATCTACTTTTAAATTTTCTGAGATACTTTCGAGCGATTATTTGCTGATAGATAAACCAATTAGAAATAAACTTAAATCAATTAACATCCTTGAAAATGTAGAAGTGCCAAACTTTGCTATCGAAACTAATCTTTTTCATGCTTGGTTAAGTACTATCAATTATGATGATGCTGGTTTAGCCCTTGAATCGGAGACATCCTTGAGATTGTTAAAAATTATTGACAAAGTAAAACTTGAAACGGCTTTGAATAAATTAAGAGGCAAATATAAATGGAGAAAGGTTTTCCTTGATGCTAACCCGGTCAAATGGATAGATGCTGAAACAGCAAAGGCGCTAATAACTAAAAGCTATCCTGTATTTCGAGATATTCGTTTTGGTAAGCAGTTTACTTTGTTGGGGGCTTTCACTAACCATACAGAGGATGGCTTAACAATTGAACTTGTTTGGCAAAGCCTAAAGGATCAGCCTCTGAAATATTTGAATTTTGTTCATATTCTTGATGCATCAAAAAATATCATATCTCAGGCAGACTATGAGCAAGATGATGCTAAGAGAATGGTCAATAAAGGTACACTATGGCATGACACAGTAAAAATTAAAGCTAATCAACTTAATGGCGCAAAAGCTATTGGTTTAGGCATTTATTTACCACAGTCTACATTATTGGTTACTGATCGTGGCCTAAGTGATTGGAACAAGCATCGTTTACTCCTTAACCTAGATATGAATCAAAGCCAATAAATAGTCAGAGTTAAGATATACAACAAATTAACAATGTCTAAGTTTTTTACAAGAGATCAAGACGATTATTTTGCTCAGTCTTGTCAACAACGATTTAGATGGCAAACCGAAAACGCATTTATTTCTAAGGCAGAACGAAAACTGTTAAACTATTTGCCCATTATCCCAGATTCTCAAGTTTTGGAAGTAGGATGCGGCACTGGTAGCAATTTATTTAACCTGAAAGCTATTGGTAACAATTTTGCCTTTACTGGTATTGATATTAATTATGAGGAAATTGAACTAGCTAAACAAAACTTTCTTGATGCTCATTTTATGGTAGGTGATGCGACTAATGTTCAGCTTCCTGATCAATCTTTTGATTTAGTTTTTTGCCGAGACGTAATTCATCATATTAATCCGTCTGAGCAAATTAAACTGATTCAGGAGATGACTCGGCTCACCAGAGTGGGGGGACAGGTTGTTGTTATTGAATCAAACGGTCTAAATTTTGTCGTTTGGGTTTTTGGCAAGTTGGTTAAAGCTGAAAAATATGTGATAAAGTCTACTCCAAAGCGCATTACTAGGTTAATTCAACAAATAGACAATCTAGAAACTTCTGGGCTTGCACCTAAATTTGTAGAACCTTGGAACTTCTTTCGGTTTATACTACATCATAATTTCGGCTTGCCAAAGCTGGCTGAGAGTAAACTAATTTGTGGTTTGCTTACACAGATGATTCGTTTGTTTAGCAAAATAACCCCTCCTCATAGGTGGGCTTATATGGTTTTCACAATGGTTAGGAAAGACTAAATTATGAGCGTGAATAGTCGGAGCGATCGCGAAAGAGAACATTTTAATGCTTTAGCGACAGATTTGGGAAGTGTTTGGTGGGGATCAATTACCAAAGCAGGACAGCTTCGCCTAGACGAACGAGCCAAATTAGCTATCCGTTACGGTGGTTTAAGCCCTGGTAAAGTTGTGCTGGAGCCTGGTGCTGGCAATGCTGAGTTTACAAAACGTTTGGCTACCTCTGGTGCTACTATCGTGGGGGTTGAGATTTCGCCTAATCAAGTGGCGATCGCCAACGAACGCTTAGTTGACTTTCCTAAAGCCAAAGTGGTAGTGGGAGATATTAACAAGCTCGACTTTCCTGATGGGACATTTGATGCAATTGTAGGGAATGCTGTTCTTCATCATTTTGATTTAATAACTGCACTCCCAGAAATGCTGCGAGTCCTGAAACCTGGGGGATCTTTCTTCTTTACCGAACCCAATATGCTCAATCCTCAAATTGCCGTAGAGAAAAATATTAAGTTTATTGGGCGTGCCTTGCAAAATTCTCCTGATGAAACAGCGTTTTTCCGATGGCAAATTGATTCTATTCTCAAACGCAATGGTTTTAGTCGAATATGGGTCAAACCTTTTGACTTTTTACATCCAGGTGTTCCTGACAGTTTGATTCCATTCTTTCAAAAATTTAGTCATTTCCTCAGCAATATTCCAGTGATTAAAGAAATTGGAGGTTCTCTCCAAATTTATGCTCAACGCTAATCCGAATAAATCAAAAAATTAACAATTGACTATCAATGAACTTTTTAACTTCAATTTCTCATAAAAATTTAAGCAAATCATCTCTTCAAACAAACAATTACAACCTTGAATATTGGCATAAAAAAAATCGTTATTACTATGAGAGTATTGAGTCTCTGTATCGATTTTTAGTACCATCAGGACAACGAGTTTTAGAGATTGGTGCAGGTACTGGTTCATTGTTAAATACAGTTCAACCGAGTTATGGTGTAGGTATTGAGATTGTCCCTGAAGTGTGTCAATCTGCCCAGGAAAAGTTTCCTCATTTATACTTTAAAACAGCTGACATAGAGGATACAGAAATAGAGGAAACTTTTGACTATGTAATCTTGTCAGATACTATTAGCTATTTTGAGGATATTCAAAAAGCTTTTAAGCAAATTCGCTCAGTTTGTACGGATTCAACACGTTTAATTATTAGCTTTCATAACCCTGTCTGGAATCCTATTCTCCAACTTGCCCTTTTTCTAAAGCAAAAAATGCCAACTGTTCCTCTTAACTGGTTAAGTTATCAGGATACAAGTAACTTATTAGAATTATCTGGTTTTGAGATAATCCAGCATGGTTCTAAAGTACTTTTACCTAAAAAAGTTCCAATAATAGCACCATTTTTGAACCGTTTTATCAGTCCCTTGCCAGGATTTAATAAACTCGGTTTAGTGAACTTTATTGTGGCTCGATTAAGTCCTTATGAGTCTAGAATTAAATATCAAACCAGACTAAAAACTTGTTCTGTTATTATTCCAGCACGGAATGAAGCAGGAAATATAGAAAGCTGTGTTACTCGCCTTCCTAAAATGGGTGAACATACAGAGATTATCTTTATTGAAGGTCACTCTCAAGATAATACTTGGGATGAAATTCAAAAAGTACAAGCTAAGTATGGCGAAACAATTGATATTAAAATTCTTCAACAAACAAAAAGAGGAAAAGGAAATGCTGTTAGAGAAGGATTTGCGATAGCTACTGGCGATATCCTAATCATTCTTGATTCTGATCTAACTGTACGCCCAGAAGACTTGCCACACTTTTTTGAAACTTTAGCCTCAAATCGATGCGAATTTGCTAATGGGTGTCGTTTGATCTATCCTTGTTCTAAGGAGGCTATGCCCTTATTAAATCTTTCGGCAAATCGTTTCTTTGCGTTTTTACTTTCTTATCTAATTGATAACCGGATTAAAGATTCCTTATGTGGAACGAAAGCTATATCCAAAGTTAACTATCAAAAAATTGCTGACAATCGCAAATACTTTGGCGATTTCGATCCTTTTGGAGATTTTGACTTGTTGTTTGGAGCATCTAAGCTAAATCTACATATTTCTGATATTCCTGTCCGTTATTACCCCAGAACCTATGGGCGCTCTAATATTCAACACTTTAAAGAAGGTTTATTGCTGTTAAAAATGTGTTTATACGCAGCCAAGAAAATTAAGTTTTATTGAAAAATAGCAAATTCTTAGATTAATTATATTTATGCCTGTTCTAATTATTGGAGGAAATGGGTTTATTGGTTCACATCTCACTAATTTTTTAGTGGCAAAAGAACAATCAATACGAGTCTATAATCGTTCACATAATCCTTACATAAAACCTCTTGATGAAGTTGAATATATTTATGGTGATTTCAACGATCAAGACTTATTAAAAATAGCTTTAAAAAATGTTGATATTGTTTACCAATTGGTTAGCCATACCATTCCTAGTACATCAAATGAAAACCCAATTGGAGATGTAAATTCAAATGTGATTAATACACTCAAATTTTTAGAAATCTGTGTTGAAGCTTCTGTAAGAAAGATTATTTTTCCTTCCTCTGGTGGAACAGTATATGGATTACCAAAGCAGCTTCCTATTTTAGAAACACATCCTACTGAACCAATTTGTTCTTATGGGATTACTAAACTAACTATTGAAAAATATCTCTATTTATATAACTATTTACATGGTCTTGACTATAGTATTCTTCGTATTGCTAACCCCTATGGTCCTGGACAAAATCCTACAGGTAAGCTTGGTGCTATAACCGTTTTTCTGAATCGTATCCTGAAACATTTACCAATTCAAATTTGGGGAAATGGAGAAATAATTAGGGATTATTTATATATTTTAGATGTTGTTCAAGCTCTTTATAATGTTCAAAATCCTAATTTAACTGAAAAAATATTTAATATTGGTAGCGGTCAAGGAGTTTCTCTTAATGATTTGCTGGACACAATTCGTAAAGTGATTGAAAATGACTTTAAAGTGGAGTATATAGAGGGAAGAAAAGTTGATATACCTACAAATGTTCTTGATATTACCAAGGCAAGTACTGTTCTTCAATGGCGACCTAGTGTTCAACTAGAAACTGGCATTCAAGAGACTTGGCAATGGTTAAAAACTTTATCATAATGATGTTGTATCCTCAGAATCTAAATATATTAGTTTAAAGCTTGAAAGAGAGAATAAAGAATAGCAGGGTAAATTAAGAGACTTTTAAATGTCAGATATTAATGATTTTAGAGATTTGGCAAAAAGTTATTAATATATCTGAAGAAAATGTTGTTTGTGCTATTAAAAGGTAAAACTTATATATTCAACTTAAATGCAGGATAAAGAAAAAATTGGTATTGTCTTAGCAACTTATAATCCTCAGCTTGAATATTTTCAGAAACAGATCCAGTCAATTCAAAACCAGACCTGGCACAACTGGGTTTGTCATATTGTTGATGACTGCTCACAACCTGAATATCAAACAGCGATTCAAAAAAATATCGAAAATGATTCACGATTTGTTTGTCATTTTCACAGCCATAACCTGAGACATTACCATAATTTTGAAAGGGGTTTACAATACTGTATTCAAGATCCTAAAATTACAGCGATCGCATTTTCAGATCAAGATGATATTTGGCAAGCAGAAAAATTAGAAATATTACTCAAAACTTTACGCTCAGAACATGCAGTATTAGTTCATTCTGATTTGGAGCTAATAAACAGTGATGACCAAACTATCAATAATTCTACTTGGGATTTTGAAGGACGCCAACCTGAAAAAGCTACGGTGGAATTATTGCTACTTCGCAACGTCGTCACCGGGTGTTCGTTGTTGTTTTGTAGTTCTCTGATTACCGATATTATACCCTTTCCCCAACAAAATGAAATTGGTTGGCATCACGACTGGTGGGTAGCATTGGTTGCAATTCAAAAAGGTAAAATTGGACATATCCGGCAACCATTAGTCTGCTATAGATTCCATACTTCTAATGTGGTGGGAGCAATGCAAAATGCTGGTAACTTTCACACTGAACTGATGCTGTGGTTCCAGAAAAAATATCGTATCGCAGGTAAAAGCTATTTAATTCATAGTAACTTGAGTAAAGCATTTCAAGCTAGATTTTACCAACAATTAAACTCAAGCTGGTCTAATCCTTTTGACGATCGCCGCTTAGATTTTGGTTTTGGTATTCTTAAACTTTGTTACCAAAGCTTCAAAACAGGATATCGTTCTGAAGGCATAGCACTACGAATTTTAATTTTTAAAATCTTATTCGATATCCAACGACTTCAAAACTCTATTTCCAAGGTGTTGCCCATGTTTAAAGTGGCTAAGAGCAATATCCAAAAAAAATGAACCAGCAACAAACTATTTCAGTATCGATTATTTTAGTTAACTATAATGGAGCAGAGATTCTACTAGATTGCTTAAACTCTATACAAAAGTTTATTGATATACCTAACTATGAAATCATTCTTGTAGACAATGCTTCTAGCGATGGTAGCGTTGAATTAGTAGCAGCAAATTACCCCCACATCCGCCTAGTTAAAGAGATAGAAAATCGAGGCTTTGGGGCAGGGAATAATATCGGTGCAAAATTTGCTACTGGAGAATTCTTGTTCTTATTAAATACTGATACTGTACTTATTAGTAATATTCTACCGCATCTAATTCAGTTGATGCAAGCAGACTCACAAGTAGGAATTATTGGGCCAAAATTGCTGAATCCAGACGGAAGCTTACAAATTTCAGTTTCACCAGCGTTAGGAATTAAAGGTGAATATGAAGCTCGTCAAATGCACCAAGCTTATCAAAATGTATCTCAGCAAAGTTTGATTGAGCAAAAATTCCAAGAAATTCAAGAAGTCGATATTGTTGTAGGGGCTGCTTTTTTTATTCGTTCAAGTTTATTTCATGATTTAGGTGGATTTGACGAAAAATTTTTCATGTATTTTGAGGAATCAGATCTATGCCAAAGAGCGCAGTATCGAGGATATAAAATTATCTACACTCCTGATGTATCTTTGATTCATTTGAAAGGATATTCGATTCAAAAGGCTGCTAATATAATGGCTATTGAATATAGACGTAGCCAGATTTATTACTATCAAAAACATCGCCCTTTGTGGGAACAATTAATATTACGTATATATATATTTTATAAATTTTTTGGTGAATTTATAACCACAGCTAATCCTAACAGTCTGAAAATTATCATTTTATTATTTGCCGTGTAAAAATCTGCTGTTAAAATATCTGTATCTAATTAATAAAAATTATTTTTTATTATGCCTGTTCTCGCAAATTTATCTTTTGCACCAACTCAACCAACAGGTTGGTTAAATTATAGCCTGAATTTATTAAAAGAGCTAAAAAATTTAGATATTGACGTATTAAGTCCATTAAAAATATCTGGCATTAAATGTTATTATTCTCCACCAGATATTACGACAGATTTTGGCATAAAAGGGCATTTAAAGCGCCTGATATGGACGCAATTTAAACTGCCGAATATATATCATAAAATGAATTCTACGTTACTATTTTCTCCTATTCCAGAGGCTCCTTTATTTTCTTCTTGTTCTTATATAGTTACTGTTCATGATTTAATTCCTCTTAGATTTCCACAATGGTTTTCTGTGACACAGCAGCTTTATTGCAGCTATTATATTCGTGCTGTAATCAGACAATCAAAACACGTTATTTGTAATTCAATCGCAACTGCTGAAGATTTAAGCAAATTTTTGGGAGTTTCCCAGGAAAAAATAACTGCAATTCCACTAGCTTATGATGTCAAAAATTTTTTTTGCTTGGATTTACCAAAGCAAAATTATTTCCTTTATTTAGGACGGCATAATCCTCACAAAAATCCTGAACGTTTAATTGCCGCTTTTGCGGCATTACCTAACTGTAAAGATTACGAGCTTTGGTTAGCGGGACCCAGCGATCGCCGTTATACTCCAGTTTTAACAGCGCAAGTTGAGAAACTAGGTATAACTAATCAAGTAAAGTTCCTAGACTATATTCCTTACAGCGAATTGCCAAAAATCATCAATCAAGCGATCGCTCTGGTTTTCCCCAGTCTTTGGGAAGGTTTTGGTTTACCTGTCCTCGAAGCAATGGCTTGTGGTACTCCTGTCATTACCTCCAATCTCTCCTCCTTACCAGAAGTGGCCGGAAATGCAGCGATACTTATCAATCCCTACAACGTCGGAGAAATTACAGAGGCGATGCAGGCGATCGCAACTGATTCGGCACTGCGATCGCACCTTTCTAGCCAAGGTATCACTCACTCCCAACAATTCAGTTGGGAAAAAACAGGAAAAGCAACCGTCGAAGTTTTATCCCGCTACTTATGAAAGACAAAATAACACCAGAATTAGATGCGAGAATTTAGGATTTTGTCCAGATTTCAGATTATCTTGACTAATGACTTACAACTAATCCTCAATCCTTATGAAAGCACTAATTCTCTCTGGCGGGAAAGGTACACGTTTACGTCCCCTCACCTATAGCGGAGCAAAACAACTCGTACCAGTTGCGAATAAACCTGTTTTATGGTATGGCATTGAAGAAATGGTCGCGGCTGGTATTACTGATATTGGCATCATCATCAGCCCGGAAACTGGGGCAGAAGTCCAAGGTAAAACCGGAAATGGAGAATACTTTGGAGCGAACATCACCTACATCGTACAAAAACAGCCAGCCGGACTTGCTCACGCCGTCCAAATCGCCCGTCCCTTTTTAGGAGATTCTCCCTTTGTCATGTACTTGGGCGATAACCTGATTCAACTAGGTGAGTTACGTTACTTTCTGCAACAATTTAGCCAACAACAACCAGATGCTTTGATTCTCTTGCGTTCGGTTGCAAACCCTAGCGCCTTTGGTGTGGCTCAGGTCGATGAAACAGGAAGGGTATTACAGTTAATTGAAAAACCCAAAGTTCCTCCTTCAAATCTGGCATTGGTAGGAGTTTATTTCTTTTCTCATCTCATCTTTGATGCGATCGCAAATATCCAACCTTCCACCAGAGGTGAACTAGAAATCACTGATGCTATTCAATACCTAATTAATCAGAATAAGCAGGTTGTAGCCCACAATCTCCAAGGCTGGTGGTTAGACACTGGTAAAAAAGATGACTTATTAGAAGCTAACCGATTGATTCTCGATACATATTTAACAGCATCAGTTATTGGTGAAGTTGATGCCCAAAGTCATATTATTGGGCGAGTCCAAATCGGTGCCAAATCTCAAGTAATTAACTGCACAATTCGGGGGCCAGTAGTCATTGGTAGCAATTGTCATTTAGAAAACTGCTTTATTGGTCCTTATAGTAGTATTGCTAATAACGTGACGCTCATTGATACTGATTTAGAACACAGTGTGATTTTAGAAAGTGCTAAAATTGCCGGAATTCATCAGCGGATAATCGATAGTGTCATTGGACAAAGGGCACAATTGACTCTTGCACCCCGTCGCCCCAAAGCCTTGCGATTTCTAATTGGCGATGACTGTCAAATTGAACTAACTTAAAAACAGGAAAAGCCACAGTCGAAGTGTTCCCTGCTAGCTGTAAAATACAAGCATTAAATTGCTCTCACAATTAACACTGTGGCAGATTACTCGAAATAATATTAATGAGCATTGTACATACCAAAATTCCCGAAGTTATAGAACTCGAACCCCAAGTATTTGCAGACGATCGCGGGTTCTTTTTTGAAGCCTACAACGATCGAAAATTTGCCCAAGAGACTGGTATTGTTACTAACTTTGTTCAAGATAACCACTCTGGCTCAAAACAAAACGTTCTGCGGGGATTACACTACCAAATCCACCAACCCCAAGGTAAACTTGTCCGAGCTATTGTGGGTACTATCTTTGACGTAGCTGTAGATATTAGAAAAAGCTCTCCTACCTTTGGTAAATGGGTAGGTTCTGAACTCAGCGCTCAGAACAAACGCATACTGTGGATACCACCAGGCTTTGCCCACGGCTTTCTCGTGCTTTCAGAAATAGCCGAAGTTCTCTACAAAGCTACAGATTATTACGCACCCCAAGGCGATCGCACAATTCTATGGAACGATCCAGATTTAGCTATAGATTGGCCTCTGAATGCATCACCGATTTTATCAGCTAAAGACCAAGCTGGGAAATCTTTGAGAACTGCTGAAGTATTTGATTAACGTAGTCATTGGTCATTGGTCATTGGTCATTGGTCATTGGTCATTGGTCATTGGTCATTGGTCATTGGTCATTGGTTTTCAGATACCCAGCCTATTGCTATACCCTAAGCTTACTTTTATAGTATGTGGAAAAACTTTGTCTTTCATCGAACTAATTCAAACCAAGTTAAAGAGTGGGCATGGCTTTTCTTGGACAAATGACAAATGACAAATGACTAATGACTAAATCAATTTTGCTGATTGGTAGCAATGGTCAAGTGGGTAAGGAACTAGAACAAATCCTCTCAAGCTATGGCGATGTGATCTCAGTAGCACGCCCAATAGTAGACCTTGCCCAACCCGATAACCTCCGCAACTTTATCAGAGCAAAGCAGCCGCAAATCATCATTAACGCTGCTGCTTATACTGCTGTAGACAAAGCAGAAAGTGAACCCGAACTTGCTACCGCGATTAATGCTACTGCACCCCAAATTCTTGCCCAAGAAAGCCAAAAATTAGGAGCTTTCCTAATTCATATTTCGACCGATTATGTTTTCGATGGTAATGGGTATCGCCCTTACCAGGAAACCGATGCAACTAATCCTTTGAGTATCTATGGTAAAACCAAATTCGCTGGAGAAGAAGCTATTCGGCAAACTTGCGCCCATCACCTCATTCTCCGTACTGCTTGGGTTTATGGAAACTTTGGCAAAAGTAACTTTGTTAAAACCATGCTGCGGCTAGGTGCAGAACGCCAAGAAATCCGTGTTGTCGCGGATCAAATTGGTAGCCCGACTTGGGCGCAAGATATAGCCGCAGTCATAGCCCAGACGATTCCCCAGCTAACTCCAGAAATTAGCGGCACTTATCACTACACTAATAGCGGCGTTGCTAGTTGGTATGACTTTGCTGTTGCCATTGTTGAAGAAGCCCAACAGCTAGGCTTCCCTTTAAAAGTTGAACGTATTGTCCCCATTACAACTGTCGACTATCCAACACCAGCCAGTCGCCCAGCCTATTCTGTGCTTGCTTGTGGAAAAATTTCAGCAATTCTAGGGACTTATCCCCCCCATTGGCGACAAAGACTCAGACAAATGCTCACAGATTTGAAAATAGGGCATGAAGATTAGGGGAGAGGTGACAGGTGACAGGTGACAGGTAATAATCTGTACCCTGTAACCTTTACCCTATTCCCTTCTTCAGTCCCCAGTCCCCTATCCCTTTTTTAAAACTCCCGTTTCATGTTGTATTGGCAAGACATCTAAAATATCAGTTTGAGAACAATATTTTAAATCATCTAAACAGTCAAGACGCAACAATCGTTGACCGTGACTAGCTTGGTGGAATAATCCTAATAAGTTATCTTGCCACTGAGAGTAAAGAGCGATCGCACTAACAACTTCATCATTACCAGCTAGTTCTTCTGGTGATAACTGGGTTTGCTGCAAAATACTATGAGCGATCGCACCTGCACAAACTGTATCCTCTAAAGAAAAACTACCTTCCCAACCAGAACCGACAATCCACACTGTCTCTGGTTGTTTCTCTAGGAGAAATTGCACCACCGCCGCCCGGTTAATCAAGGCTGCTGCTAATAGATTTGGGGAGTCTTGTACCCTTTGTAAGGCACGAGTACCATTGGTGGTACTGATAAATAAGCGACGCCCCTGCACTAATTCTGGTGTGCAGTCGAGGGGAGAGTTTCCTAACTCAAAGCCAGGTACTTTCGCACCGCCGCGTTCTCCAGCCCGCAGGCGTTTTTCAGGGGGCCATTTTTCGCTAACTTCAATTAACTGATCTAAATCGCTGAATACTTGTACAGCTTCGCCTCCAGATGCCAAAACTGTCGCAATTGTGCTAGTGGCTCGCAAGACATCGACTGCGATCGCACATTCTGGCGCTTTATCCGTTGGAGTCAATTCAGGAGTGTGATATACGAATAGCTTCACGCGCTGGATACACCTGCTTTAATACAACTGCCGCAAATAACATTCTACCTAGTTGGTGTCACTAACTATAGTCACAATTGATCTTGGAGCATTTTTTACCATCAAAATACAAAATGTATCTCATTCAATACATAGATGGGAGTCGGTAGAAACGCAATTAATCACGTCTCTACTGGGAGCCGGAAAGAAACCTGCTAGGAGTTTTAACTAAATCTTAAGAGTCCTTAATCCCTAATAAATACTCCAAAAGCCCATTTTTATGCTTTTAGACTTTCAGACTTGCTGCACTATCTTGTAACCTAAAACAAGAACAAAATTTTTAAATGGGGAAAATTTACAGCTTCAAAAAGTTACAGCCCAAAGAGACGGATATCCACTCATTCCCCATTCTCCAGTACAGACGCGATTAATTGCGTTTCTCCCATTCCCCACTCCCCATCGAAATTGCTATGGCACCTTTACCCGACTACCGCCCTAAACAACTATCTTTAGGCCCCTTGGAAGCGGAAATTTTAAATATTATCTGGGAACTTGGTTCAGCCACAGTCAAGGATGTACACGATCGCATCCTCGCCGATCCCAATCGCGAATTAGCGTATACTTCTGTCACCACCGTTTTACGTCGCCTCACTGATAAAGGTTGGCTGGCCTGCGATAAGAAAGAGCGGGCATTCTATTGGCGGCCAATGCTGAGTAAGCAGCAATCAGATGTCATCAAAGCTCATGAGCAGTTACAGCGATTTCTGGCGGTGGGAAATCCTGATGTTATTGCTGCTTTTGCAGATAGCTTAGATGAAGCAGCTAGTGAGCAAATAGCAGCGATCGCCAAACGTATTCAATCTGCACGCCAAGCCAGGGAGGAACAATGATGCATCTAATGATGATTTTAATTGCTTTGGCAGTTGCCTGGTTGTTAAGATCCGCTTGGAATCAACCCCAAGGCAATTGGAGTCTGCGGTGGCAGCGATCGCTATTTTTGTTTCTCTTCCCGCCCTTGCTAATTTTCATGACTGCGATCGCTGTGGTATTCATGGGGCCTCAAGGACAAATGGGCGGGATGTATACAGGCTCAATTAGCTATTTACTAGCATTCATTTATTTGGCATTTTTTGCCATTTCATGCATTAAACTTGCCTTCCAGGGTTGGCAGTCTGTAGAATCTGCCCGTAACTGCCCTTTAGTGAATGTTGGCGATAGACGAGCCAGACTGCTGCAAACGGGCGCGTTGTTTGCAGGTCAAATCGGTTTTTGGCAACCAGAACTCGTGGTTAGTCAAGGATTAGTGCAAACACTCTCACCGGTTCATTTAGAAAGCGTCTTAGCCCATGAGCAAGGGCATCACCATTACAGGGATACATTCTGGTTTTTCTGGCTGGGTTGGGTGCGTTCCTGCACTGCATGGTTGCCAAATACAGAGCCTTTGTGGGAAGAACTTTTAGCTTTGCGCGAACTCCGTGCCGACGGTTATGCAGCATTGCAAGTAGACCCTCTGGTATTAGCGGAATCACTTTTATTAGTAGTTAGTAGCGGCCCCGTCTTATCAGAAATTTGCTGTGCTGCATTAGGTTCCTCTGGTGCAGATCGTTTAGAACAAAGAGTAGAAGCTCTATTAGCACCACCAGAAGCAACCCCAGAAGCTCAATTGCAATCGTGGCATGGCTTTCTGTTGGCGTTTCTGCCTCTACTGACTGTGATATTTCATAGTTAAGTTGAATTTAGCAAGCTACTACAGCACGAAATCGTTATGTTTGTAACGAAAATTATGTTATTTGTAACCAAATCGTGGTGTTTGTAACAAAAATCGTTATATTTGTAACGAAAATCGTAGCGTTGCTAACAAAACTCGTAGTGTTTGTAACGAAAATCGTAGCGTTACTAACGAAACTCGTAGTGTTTGTAACAAAACTCGTAGCGTTGCTAACAAAACTCGTAGTGTTTGTAACGAAAATTGCAATCAAA
Source organism: Nostoc sp. UIC 10890 (assembly GCF_054786515.1). Classification (NCBI taxonomy): domain Bacteria; kingdom Bacillati; phylum Cyanobacteriota; class Cyanophyceae; order Nostocales; family Nostocaceae; genus Nostoc; species Nostoc sp. UIC 10890. The sequence goes on along the minus strand of NZ_JBSGKF010000001.1, from coordinate 4,903,879 downwards.
ACAAATTAACAAGCGGTAATTACGAATTACGAATTAAGCTTACTCGGCGTTGCTGAATTAAGGGATGATTCTTGTGGGGTGGGCATCCTGCCCGCCCGGAAATAAAAGGGACGGGCAAGATGCCCATCCCACAAAAATAATAAAATCATCCCGCAAATATGCAACCCCGCTTATTCTTCTTCTAGCAACTGTTCTATATATTTTTGTACCAAAGGCACTTGAAAAGCATTGCCTTCTGGAGTCAAGATTTCTTTTCGCGTTAGTTTGCGGACAACGCCTTTGTCTTGCTGCGTGGGAATTTCCCCGTGGATTATTCGGCGCAGGAGAGAGCGATCGCTCTCTGTTAAACTCTTCCATAATTCCCGAAAATACTGATCGCCTCGCTCCAGCACAACAGGTATAACTTCTTTAACATCCTGTGCAGTAGCTTTTGCTGTATCTGCTTCTCGCCTGTTTCTTCTGATATCACGGTTTAGCAACTCCACCACCTCATAACACACCAACTGAACAAGATAAGGTTGACAGCGAGTAACTTGAATAATTTCATCTACAGCCGTTAGTTCATAGATATCGCTGAAATTCTCTACTGGCTGTTGAATCAAATCGCGGGCTTCTGACTCGTGCAGGTAAGTCATTCGCAAAGCACGGGTGTTAATTAGATAGTCACTCCAGTAATCATCAAGTTCAGATAACTCCTGCGAACCACTAAAAAGTAAAATCCACTTGCGTTGATGTTGCAGCAGGTTACGAATAAAATTGAGTGGCGCACGGCTGCTTGTTGCTTCTACTACCTCACCCAGGCGTTCATATTCATCCAAACAAAGGAGAAATTGCTTACCAGAGTTGTTGCGTTCTATTTCTGCTAACCAAGTTTGCAGCGCGGGAAATGGATCTTCAGCTAGTTTATTCGCATCTGGATTAGGCAAGAATACTTTGCGGGGTAATCGCCGTGCAGCTTCGATAATTTGTTGAGCTAAATTTTCAGCCAATCCTTTTAAGGTTGTAGCTGCTGCTGCTCCTTGTAAATCTACCAGCAAAGGTACAATACCTGAGCCAATTCTATAAGGTAGATATTTCAGCGCTGAGGTTTTCCCTGTCCTCCGCCCTCCATAGAGTAACAGCACTGGCGGTTGCTCAGAAAGTGCCAAAGTTTCAATTTCCCGAAATATATCAATTCGCCCTTTAAAACGATTCTTTGCTGTTTCCGGGTCTAGTGAGTTACCAGCAATATAAACTTGTCGAATCTCTTGCGATCGCTGTGCCTGTTCGTTTAAAGTGCGCTGCGCCGTCTCTAGTATAGTTAGCCAGTTTTGTGCAGTGTTGCCAAAAGAAACAGCAACGCGAGCATCTTTTGCCAAAGCTAGACTTTGCCCCAGGTGGCGTAATGCCTTGATGGGAATGTTCAGTAACTCATATTTACGATAAAGTGAAGTTGCTTCCTCTGATGCCCGTACATTCTGACTAATATCCAAAAATTGGGGCACTACAATGCCAAGTTCTTTTGGTGGTGGTGAGGGAATCCACGCTAGTTGGTTGGCAATCTCCACAATATCGCTCAACCTCTGACAACGGTTGACAATATCTACAGCAATACCAGAAATTGCTTGTGCTGCAACTTTTTGCTGGTTGGTGGAAGAGATTAGATAATTAATAGTCTCACGGGCAGCGATTGGGTTCTTTCGATAAGCCTCTACAATCATCATATCCATAAAAGGCAGAGGCAAAATAATCAATTCATCAAAGCGAGGAGGCAGATATCGCAAACAATTTACCCGCTTTCCATTGCGAGACAATAAGAACAAGGTGAGTATCCACAGTAATTCTCCCAACCAAAAGTAAACCCGCAACACACCTAAAATAAACACCACGACAAACACCACGCTTACCGCCACGACAAACACCACGCCTAACGCCAAGCCTCCTGCCACGCCTCCTGCCACGCCTCCTGCCACGCCTACTGCCACACTTCCCGTCACGCTTCCCGCCATGCCTCCTGCCACGCCTCTCGCCACACCTCCCGCCACGCCTACCGCCACGCCTACCGCCACGAGGAACCCCACGTCTCCCGCCACGAGGAACCCCACGTCTCCCGCCACGGCTCCCGCCACGACGAACGCCACGGCTCCCGCCACGCCTCCTGCCACGACTACCGCCAAGACGAACGCCACGCCGAACGCCACGCCTCCCGCCACGACGAACGCCACGCCTACCGTCACGCCTACCGCCACGCCTACCGCCACGACGAACGCCACGACGAACGCTACGCCTGACAAAAATTGATATGCCAAAAATATGCTAAGGACAGCAGCAAGGAAAATAACTAACTTATTTTTATTACCGCCACGGTCAAAAAACCTTCCTATAAACCAGCCGACCAAAAAAACACAGCTTATAAACCAGTTAAATGACTCACCACTAACCAGAGTGTAAACTGGTGCCACCAGCAATACAGCAAACATTGGGACTACAGCAATTAGCCACCAAACTTGCCCAGCATAGCGATGCAAGCGTCGGTTAGTGCGAAACTCAGCTCGTTTATCAAAAGGGTTATCTCTCGGCTTCAGTTCTGGATGAATATCACGCAGCCAACGTTCAAAGGTAAAAGGTTTGAAGTAAATCCAATACAGCAGGCGCAAGCATTCAGCCACATAATTCCAAAAGCCTGATGCTGAAGACTTGTTACTCATGGCTACTTTATCCCCAACTTGTCACGCACAAAATCCCAAACTTCATCCCAGTGCAGCACACCCACTAAAACCAAAACGAGCAAAAGCAGAATTACCATCCCGATAATCCAGTTGCTCACATCATCAACAGCCCCACCAATAAACTTGGCTATTCTACCCAGGCGCACTGGTAAATCCCAAACTAACCAATGCAGCCATAATTGCCACCACTTTCCTTTTACTTTGGATTTAGAATTTGCAAGCTGTTGGTCAAACTGCTGTTTCGCCCACTTGATTGCCTTGCCTTGTTGACGTGCTTCCCACAAATAGTAACCGGCCAATTGCAACTTATAAGGATGACAATTACCCCATTGCTGGGCATGATTCTGTTCGTCTACACTCAAAGCTGCACCATTAGTAGAGCGACTTGGTAAGCGCGACAGTTCAATAGCCTCATCTGTAGTTAGTTCTTTCAAATAAATAGTGTTACCAAGATTGAAAAAACTAGAGACAAACCGATGCTCGTTAGCATAAACATCCAGTTGTTTACGCGAAGCCACAACTAGCATTAAGGCGTTGCTATCCATCAGCGATCGCAAATTGTCATAAAATCCATTATCAAATTTATCAGGATATTTCAAAAGGCTTTCAAAATCATCCAGACAGAGAACGGGTAGCTTTACTTGCTGTTTCCATTCCTTCACCGCATCTGAAAAAGCTTGACGATTAAGCGGTTTAGTCTTCCAACAATTTTGCAGACTGCGTTGTTGCCATCCCGGAACGTGATTCAGTAAACCTTCAGCTACAGCCTCATAAAAACCCGTTTCAGTTTGGCAATCTACACCCCGTAACGGTAAATAAATAACCACATAACGATCAGTGTTTTGTAATACTCGCTGCTCCCAAGTCCGAACAAAATAATGCAGCAACGAAGATTTACCAATGTGCTTCTCACCAACTATATTTATACTTGTAGGCTGATCGCCCTTCATCCGAGATGCGATCGCGTGTAATTCATCTTTACGACCGACAAACAGCCTGGGATCTTCAATCATCCCCGCAGCCACAAAAGGATTAGAAGGCAGCGCTCCAGAAGTCATGTAAAGCGTTATCCTAGTTTCAGCAATTTAAGTGCAATCACCTAAAACAATACCACTAGTCCCATAATCTCTTTGCAGATCACAAAGACGCGATAAATCACCGTACCAATTTGTAGAGACGGCGATTCATCGCGTCTTGTCTTAAACGTGGTATCTGAGAAAAATATTTATTTGGCAAATGGCCCAATGTTTACTGCTAAGAGTGTAGAACAAACTTTTCTAGCTTGGGCATGGGCATGGGGATGATATAAATTCCCTATGTCCTATGCCTGGATTTTAAATTACTTAAACGCTTGCCAATACTGGCTGATTCATGGTTGTACTGGCTGAGTCTAATTCTGACTCCGTGCAGTAAATTTCACAAGAGTTATTGGGACTTTCAATCAGTTTTACTTTGTAAAGTTTAGCTCCCAATTCCTGAATGGGCGATCGCAGTAAATGACTAATGTAAAGTGCGATATTCTCAGCAGTGGGCACAACTTCGCCAAAATAGGGAATATCTTTGTTTAAAAAGGTGTGATCAAATGGCTCTACCACATAATCTTCTACCACTTGATTCAGGGCACCTAAATCAATAATCATCCCAGTACGTGGGTCAATTTTCCCTTTGACAGTGACTTCTAGATGATAGTTGTGTCCGTGACCGTGGGGACGAGCGCACTTACCATAAATCTCAGTGTTTTCTTCGTTACTGAGCTTAGGATGAGCTAGCCGATGGGCGGCGCTAAAGTGAGTACTGATGGTGAGGTAGGCTTCCATTGCGTTTCCCATATAATCTGCCCAAAGTTCAGGATGTTCAAATAACTGCACACGGACTAAAGGCAAATGAGGTGCTAGCCGCTGCCAGATAATCCGTGCAATATTCTCAGTGGTAGGCAGAGTTTGTTGAAATTCTGCCCACACATCGTTGAGATAAGAGAAGTCCAATTGACTGGTAACTTCCCGTTTAATTACGTGTTTCACATCAGACAAGTTCAGCACCATGCCATATTCATCCAATTCCCCGGTTAGGGAGATAAATAAAACATAGTTATGTCCGTGTCCCGGAAATCTAGAGCAAGCACCAAATTTCTCAATATTCTCGGCTTCACTCAGTTCTGGCAACCAATAACGATGACTTGCTGAAAACTGGGCGCGGCGATTAACAATGCATTGCATGAGTACACTATGAGCAGAATTTAAAATTTCTTAATCTTTTTCTGTTTCCAGCATAAACTAATTTCTTAGTCATTTGTCATTGGTCATTTGTCATTTGTCATTTGTCATTGCCCCATGCCCCATGCCCCATGCCCAATTACTATGTAACAGACGCTTGTGCCTCACAGTGTAATCCCGTAGCTATGCGGAATAGTTCTTGACCTGTGTGCAAATAACGCTCATCGTAATTCAAAGGAAAGTAACCTAATTCTTCGAGTCCATCTGCTACCTGATCGAGGCTGTAGTATAGGTGAGCCGCTGTTCTTGCTAGACTAGGGGGATTTGGTAGGGAGCGAAAAGTACTTTGTGCCTGTTTAAGGTCATCTCGACAGGCTTGTAAGTATTCCTGGAATTCATCTAACAGCTCATCATCAAACGGATCAGCAGCTAATTGCTCCATTTGTTCTTCTAACGAATAAAGAATGTTACAAAGCAAACGATTAACTGGTTGGTAAACTTGGCGCAGCCATTCCTCAACTTGCTCATCAACATCGCGTCCGGTTTTTCGTCTTGTCTGGTGATGCCTTTGCGCTGATGCTGTACGCTGTTGGCGATCGCTATTTAATTTTTGAGAGTCATCTTGCAGTTCTTGGTCATAATTACGGCGATTTTGGTTATCGCCTAAGACCTCATAAGCTGCATTGATGCGGATAATCTGCTCATGATCGGCTGTATCCTGATTACTGTCAGGATGAAATAACTTAACCAAGCGGCGATAAGCAAGCTTAATCTCCGCTTGGCTTGCACTTGGACTAACTTTGAGAGTTTCGTAATGGTTAGAAACGTGCTTAGAATTGACCATTAATTCAATGTATCGTTAACTGACGCTAGTGGCTAATCTTGCCTCCAAGTCTTGGAACAACGGTGTACTCAAATACCTCTCGCCAAAACTGGGCTGAATCATCACAATTAAACGTCCCTTATTTTCTTGACGTTGGGCGACGCGAATTGCTGCACATAAAGCTGCTCCACTAGAAATACCAGATAGTAGCCCTTCTTCTTTTGCTAAACGCCGACTGTATGCGATCGCTTCTTCATCCGTGACAGTAATCACTTCATCAATCAATTTTATCTTTAATACTTGGGGAATAAACCCAGCACCAATTCCCTGGATTTTGTGTGGCCCTGGTCGTCCCCCAGATAAAACAGGGCTATTGGCTGGTTCAACAGCGATCGCTTTAGAATCAGGCTTGCGTGCTTTAATCACCTCCGCTACACCAGTGATCGTACCACCTGTGCCCACCCCTGCCACAATGATATCTACTTGTCCATCAGTATCTTCCCAGATTTCAAGCGCTGTAGTTTCCCGATGTACTTTTGTATTAGCTGGATTGCGGAACTGCTGCAACATATAGGTATTTGGCGTAGTATTAACTATTTGTTGTGCCCGTCCAATTGCTCCACTCATACCTTCCATACCTGGTGTTAGTTCCAGTTCTGCCCCGTATGCCCGCAACATTGCCCGACGCTCCCCACTCATCGTCTCTGGCATTGTCAAAATTAATCGATAACCCTTGGCTGCTGCTGCCATTGCGAGGGCAATTCCTGTGTTTCCAGATGTGGGTTCTACCAATACTGTTTTCCCAGGAGTAATCAGTCCCTCTTCTTCAGCAGCGTTAATCATACTCACCCCAATCCGGTCTTTAACTGATGCTGATGGGTTCATACTTTCCAGCTTGATCACAATTTCCGCAACACATCCTTCTGTTTGAGGAATGCGGTTCAACTGCACTAGGGGTGTACGACCAACCAGTTCTGTAATGTTACGAGCTATTCGCATAATTTAGTCCTTAGTTATTAGTTATTAGTTATTAATTATTGGTCATTCGTTATCAACAAATAACAAATGACTCTTGACTAAATGTAGTACATTATATCCAACTGCCGCCGGGAATCTCGTTTTTCACAAAGATCCTGGAGCGTATATTTTTGCAACACTGAATTTGCCGCGCGACTTGCTTCTTGCCAAATTTCTTCTATAACCGAACTGTCTACTGTTTTGGAATTAACCTTTTCTTCACCAGTCTGCACCTCTAACCCTTCTAAACATTCTAAAATCTCAAAAAGGATGATTTTTCGGGGTTCTCGCGTTAACAGATAGCCACCTTTTGACCCGCGTTGACTCTTGACTATACCCCCACGCCTCAAGGTCGCTAGTAGTTGTTCGAGATAACGATCAGGTATATTTTGTCGTGCTGCAATGTGTCGAATTTGCAGCGGTTCGCCACTTTCGTAATGAGCAGCCATCTCTAATAAGGCGAGAATTGCGTATTCCGATTTACAGGATAGTTCCACAAGTAGCAATAAGTTAGGGGTTATAAATTAGGAGTTAGGAATTAATAGTCATTCAATCTGAATTTTATATTTTTTCTTCAATATAAAATCCCAAGTTCAAAATCCGCAGAGTTAGGATATTAAGCAATATGTAACTTTAATAAAGCCAACTTTAATTAGAAAAGCTCGCTCAGAAAAAGTTACTCACGGCGTAAGTCACTTGTAGAATTCACAACTCCTAACTTTTCTAGTATACTCCGGTTAAATACTGGGGTTTATCCATTGCTGCTACTCAAAACAAAAAGCCCCGCCTGATGGCGGGGAGAAATAGAGTTCAAAATTGTTAGTGGATAGTCAACACTCTAGAAGGTGAAAGTTGTTCTGAGCGTACCGATAATTGCATCGTCATTATCGCTGTTTTGACCAGGAGAGGTCAACCAGATTACACCAGGGGTAACAGAGATGTTATCTGACACGCGATACTTGTAGAAGCCTTCAAAGTGATAAGGTACATCATTACCACTACCAGCAAAAGCTGCTCGGTTACGGGAATAAGGTTCTGCTCCAGCGAAAATACCTAAAACGTTACCCTGTTTACCAAAATCAACTAAAGCAACCCCAGCACCGTAGCTCCAAGCTTCATAATCATCACCTGCACCGAAGCCGGTGACATCATGGTAAGAGACGAAGCCACTAACTGAGAGCTTGTCGCTGGGTCTAAACGCAGCTGACAGACCGTAGGAATTGCTGGAACCTTCACCTAGTAAAGCGTTACCTTGTCCAGTACCTACTGCAACAAGATCTGCGTTTGACGTAGAACCGGAGTTAAATAAATTACCAGCTCCGCCATTATAAGCGTGGACGTAGGTAGCAGCTAAAGCCAAGCGATCGCCTACACTAAAGTTAAACTGTCCTAAAGCTGCATAGTCGCCGTTGGTAAGACCTTGACCAAGACCAGGATTATTCGCTTCTGATGCCAAGTAACCCGCAGTTATTGAACTATTTCCCAAAATACCGCTGTTTTGACCAAAGGGTATGTTGAGCGCTATACCTGCACCACCACCAATCCGATAAATGGGACTTTCAGAAGCAAAGCTAGACAGGGCACCATTACCACCGTCAGTTTGATCGAAAAAGTAGGGGTTGTTAACAGCAGCGTAATGGCTGTGTCGTCCGCCACTAGCTGCGAGGTAAACGTTGGCTGGGCCTATGGGAACTTCATAGGTTAAACGGTCTATTTTGACACTGTTGCCACCATCGCCATTACCGACTTGAAAGGTTTGTGTACCTTCAGCAGTTGCTACAGGAGTATCAAGTAAAAAAGCGTCTGCATTACCAGCAGCAAGACGGGTATGTAAAACATCTCTACCCGTAAAGCTGGTTTGCAAGTCTAAGCGTACTCTGTTTTGGAAGACAGTGTTGTTGTTGTCACCACTAGTACCGCCAAACACATCACTAACAGCAAAAATGGCTTCACCAACTAGTTTGGTGGTAGTGGAGAACTGATTAGCTTCCAATTCAGCAGTCCGCGCTTCTAGGGAATCAACACGACCGCGTAGAGTTGCCAATTCTGCGGAAAATTCTTCTTGTAACCGCTGCAAAGTAGCTAAATCTTGTTTAGTAACCAAATCAGCTGTTGCTGTGGCAATCAATTCGTTAACTCGATCTAAACAGGCATTCAAACCAGCAGCAAATTCATAACGAGTCAAGGCACGATTACCGCGATAAGTAGCATTTGGGTAACCTGCAATACAACCATAGCGTTCAACCAACGACTGCAATGCTTGGAATGCCCAGTCGGTGGGTTGTACGTCGGAAAATTGAGAAACCGATGTTACTTGAGACTGAGAGTTATTTTGATTGCCTTCGTTACTGTAGCGATTAACTTGATCTATAGTTGTTTGCGCCAATATTTCTGGCTGTTGGACAACTTCAGTTGCACTTACTTGTCCGGCTGGCGATACTTCAGTGGTTGTATTTGGGGCGGCAATTGCTGTTGCCGAAACTAACAATGTTGCTCCCAAAACTGCTGGGCTAACCACTAAGGATTTCCACAAAAGATTAGACATCACTTTACTCCTCACACCTTGTTTAGATAATTGGTTTCGTTGCACCTAATTCTCAAAAATGCGACATCTCATTGAAACCTGTGGATGAGGCATAGTAGCCACTACTACAATTTTAGTTTTTGCAAAGCTAATAAACGATTAACTTGAGGTTAAAAACTTATGTGATTAACTTATGCAAAAACATATCTTTATATCATAACATTATAAAACATCTGATCTAGATGGCAAGATTGGAGCGATCGGCTTAATAACTGTCACACATAGTTATCTAAATATCTAAGCAGGGAGTAGAGTTTAGGGCATTTGCTCCTACTTAGCTAAGTTGCTGAAAGCTTTAGACACTTAGCGGATTGTCATCAAAAACAACTTTTTCCACTTAGAGAAAAAATAAATCAACCTAAGTTACGCAATGTAAATTTAATTAAATTGGTTTGCAATAAGCGGCTCCAGCCTTGGAAATAGGGCTAGAGCCGCTTATTACAATCAATTATTCACGCTTACCTACTAAGTTCGCGTCTTGGTTACTTTCAGTCAGTTGGTGCAATATGTCAAAAAAAATTGCTTAGTGAATTTTGGAAATCGCCTGCGCTACATCAAAGTCTGTCTGCGTCAGCCCGCCTGCATCATGTGTTGTGAGTGTAATCTTCACTTTGTTGTAGGAAATCTCTATATCTGGATGATGTCCTGCTGACTCAGCCGGCTCCACCAGCTTATTCACAAATTCAATTGCTTCGATAAAATCTTTGAATGTGCGGGTAATCTGCAACTTAGAGTCTTCAACAGTCCAACCTGACAGAACCTTTGCCTGTTCTTGAATTTCCGCTTCAGTCAGTAGTTGTGCCATATCAAAAAATTCCTACTTATATATCTGTTATATTTTGCATCTGACAAAGGCAAATCCCTTTTATTCTCTACACAGAAAGTATTGGAGGATCGACTAAGGCATAATGCGTGTGTGCATATTTAAATCAGACTTGATAGATGCTGTTGCTCACATCTATTCATGCCCCAAGGTTTGATGCAAGATATTTTTCTTTTTAAGAAAACTTAAACCTATTGGTTTTACCCACAGTAGGCATCGCCATCTAAGTTTTCAAAAGCAAGCATAATAAAACAAAATTAACCTATAAAAAACTATCCGCCCTGATTTAGATCGGTTGGTCTAAGTCAGGGCGGTCTAGCGGGTCTTCAGGTTGCAACCAGACTGCCGGAAGGAACTCCGAGCTTGCCTAGCTACTTGAGCTAACTTAGTATCTCAAAGATAACTAAGGCTAACTTTTAGAGAACAGCCCCGGCACACAGCCGGCTAACTGCAACCTGATGACCCATGCATTTACTACTTTCTATCATGGGCATCACCTCCTTATTGCCTAAGCGGTCTTAGTTTCAAAAGGGCAGAGCATTTACTCTGGGTTTATAACCTTCACCTAACATAACATACAAATTTAGAGTATTAACCATATACATAAAAAAATCCCCCACCTTTTGGTGGGGGATTACTGGAGAATGGGGAAAATTGACGTTTTATTGGCTTATTACAAGAAGATTATTTAATTTGGGAGGTGTCAATTTTCGGCAACCACAACTCTTATTCAGTTTATGGTCGGCTTTTTATTCTTAGAGAGCGTTACCGCGAGGTAGAACTTCCTCAGGGAATACAAATTGTTCGTGGGGTTGATCTTGAGGAGCCATCCAAGCGCGGATACCCTCATTCAGCAAAATGTTTTTGGTATAGAAGGTTTCAAACTCAGGGTCTTCCGCCGCCCGTAATTCTTGGGAGACGAAATCATAAGCCCGTAGGTTGAGTGCTAAACCGACGATGCCGACGGCACTCATCCACAAACCTGTGACTGGCACGAACAACATGAAGAAGTGCAACCAGCGTTTGTTTGAGAAAGCAATACCGAAAATCTGTGACCAGAAACGGTTTGCTGTCACCATTGAGTAGGTTTCTTCAGACTGGGTAGGATTGAAGGCGCGGAAGGTGTTAGCACCATCACCGTCTTCAAACAAGGTATTTTCCACTGTTGCACCATGAATGGCGCACAATAGAGCACCACCCAATACACCCGCAACACCCATCATGTGGAAGGGGTTGAGTGTCCAGTTGTGGAAACCTTGCAGGAATAGTAGGAATCGGAAAATTGCCGCTACGCCAAAGCTGGGTGCAAAGAACCAGCTAGATTGTCCCAAGGGATACATCAGGAATACACTGACGAATACTGCAATGGGAGCAGAAAATGCGAGGGCGTTGTAAGGACGGATACCTACCAGACGGGCAATTTCAAATTGCCGCAACATGAAGCCAATCAAACCAAAGGCTCCGTGCAGTGCCACGAATGGCCACAAACCACCCAATTGAAACCAACGGGTGAGGTTGCCTTGGGCTTCTGGTCCCCACAACAGCAATAGGGAATGTCCCATGCTGTCGGCGGGGGTGGATACTGCCACTGTCAGGAAGTTAGCACCTTCTAGGTATGAGGAGGCTAATCCGTGGGTGTACCAAGAGGTGACGAAGGTTGTGCCGGTCAGCCAACCGCCTAGTGCTAGGAAGGCGCAGGGGAACAATAGTATCCCTGACCAACCTACGAATACGAAGCGATCGCGCTTGAGCCAGTCGTCTAGAACGTCAAACCACCCTCTACTGGGGGCGCGTCCAACTGCGATGGTCATGAGAGCAAATCTCCAAATGTTTATAAGTACAGGTTGTATCTGTATTATAGATGGCTAAATAAAAGCCTTCTATAAGCAGAAAGTTAACCAGGTTGTTAACCAAGTTTACAATTTTTTACACACCTTTAATCATATTAGGTGTAAATCGCTAATTTTTCTAGTGCTTTTGTCATAAAAATTAATTTTTGATTGAGATTGAGGTCGGAAGACAAGAAGGGAATAGGTTACAGGTAACAGATTATTCCCTATCACCTGTTACCTCTCCCCTAATCCCAATCGCCAATACCCATTTTCCTAGAATCAGTCAGCTGACGCTAAAATGAGTCCACAGTTAAATTTGATTATTGCTAAATGTTTACCATCGATTTAAGCATCAGAAACACTGCTTTCCCAATCTCAGTACAACGTAAGTCAGCAGAGGATGCTGAGGCTGTCTATCAGCTAATTTTGGCAGCAATCCGTTCTGGGAACCCTGACATTGTAGAACTCAAGTGTGAGGGCAAGACAGAGAAAAAAATTGCTGTCCGCGCTAGTGAAATTTCTGGGGTGCAGATTGTTCAGAAAGATGGTACAACCCCTGGTGGTGGAAGACCACCAGGCTTTTTCGCTGTAGCTGCTGAGTAACCAAGGTTGACAAATGGCTCAAGTGGGCATTGAGGTCAAGGATTTAAATTTCAGTTGGCCTAATGGAGAGAAAGTTATCAAATCTTGCTCTTTAGAAGTACCCAAGGGTGAGTTTTGGATGCTCTTGGGTACAAATGGCAGCGGAAAATCTACGTTACTGAAACTGCTGGCGGGGTTATTAGCTCCTGAATCTGGTGAAATTCGGGTTTTGCACCCCGTTGGCTTTGTTTTCCAAAATCCAGATCATCAACTAGTGATGCCAACTGTTGGTGCTGATGTGGCTTTTGGATTGGTAGAAGAAAAGTTACCACCTGCTGCTACCAGAGCAAGAGTTGAGGAGGCGCTAGGGGCGGTGAATTTGCTTACCCTGCAACGACGCCCTATCTATGCACTCTCTGGAGGACAGAAACAGCGAGTAGCGATCGCAGGTGCGATCGCTCGCCGCTGTGAAGTCTTATTATTAGATGAACCCACTGCCTTACTAGATCCAGATAGCCAGTTGGATTTAGTTGCTGGTGTTCGCCGCCTTGTCAAAAGCCGAGGTATTACAGCCCTGTGGGTGACACATCGATTAGATGAGTTAAATTACTGTGACGGCGCTTTTTTGCTAGAAAAAGGCTCTCTGGTGGATAGAGGTGAAGCTGAACGCCTTAAACAACGTCTGATGGAGGTACACAGCGAAGCCTCTTAATTGAGTGCTGAGTAACGAGTGCTGAGTGCTGAGTAAGTAAAATTCACTGTACTTAGCACTCCTGAATACTACTAAAAAAGAACTGTAACGCGCCTTTTAAACAAAGGCGCGTTTTAAGTTGGTGCGTCTATCTGAGGTTTGAGTTTTGTGAGGCTGCCGTATTTTTTATTCTGTGTAGCATAGTGTTACAGACTATGCATCAATTATTATAAAACTTATGAATGAATTTTGTTAACTCTAGAAAATTGTGATTAAAAACCATGCCCCGTTCCTTACTCCAAGCCGTTTTGTTAGTGGACGGCTACAATATCATAGGCGCTTGGCCTTGCCTTAAAAAAACGCGTGATAGCGTTGGATTAGAGGCTGCACGGGGCGAACTTGTGGAAGCAATGACCGGTTATAGTGCGTTTCAAGGTTACACAACTCAGATAGTTTTTGATGCCCAATATCAGAACACCTCTAGTAATAAAGAAATTATTACTGAGCTTTTATCTGTTTATTACACTGATTTTGGGCAAACAGCAGATACTTATATCGAAAAATCCTGCGCTTCTTTTCGCCAGCAAATAGCTCAATCTTTGATTTCGCGTGTAATTGTTGCTACATCAGATCGGGCACAGCAGTTGATGATACAAGGGTATGGGGCTGAATGGTTGTCGGCACAACAACTCTGTGGTGAAGTGGAAGCTACCGTCTGCCGGATGCGACAAAAGTATCATACGCGCAAACAATCTAAGAGTAGGTTTTTAGCTAATGCCATTGATGCTAAAGCGCGGCAACGTCTGGCTGAATTACGAATGGGATTACAGTGAATATTTAGTATTTAAGAGTCTCTGCTTAAGTTCCTGAATGGATTTTGGCTGCAAAAGTTATATAGATTAAGCATCTAAAAAAAATATTGGCGAAAGTACTTGCCAAATACTATTTTTAGCCCTAAGATTATAAATCGTGAGTGGTCCTCAGTAGCTCAGTGGTAGAGCGATCGACTGTTAATCGATTGGTCGCTGGTTCGAATCCGGCCTGGGGAGTTTATAAATTTTGAAGTTTAAATTTTCGATTCTAGATTATCCATCAGAAACGTCACTGTCGCTTGGCTGTGACGTTTCTGAATTATGTCTCTTTTGGTGCTTTTCCTAAATTTGGTATTCAAGATCACAAGTAGTTCTGGATCAATAATCTCATAGCGATTTCTGTGTTCACGAAGTGTCTTGGAATGAGAATCGCCACCAAATAGCTGTAGGTCAGCAGTCATCTAACCCACTGGAGTTGTTTGCACATAAACCCCCTAATACAGCACAGCGGAAATAAACCACCCATTCACAATCAACAAAACCCTTACGCTGTCTTAATTTTTAATTTTTAATTTTTAATTTTTAATTCCGCCTTGCGGTACTAGCCTTTTCCTGAATCATATTTTAAAAATATCGACGACGGGCGGAATGTCGCAAATAGCGATAAATGCCCCAAGCTAAAACTCCAAAAAGGAGATTTAGTAAACAGCGACTAAATATAAACCACAAAATATAAGTGTCAAAAAGCTTTGACGGACTCAAAGGACTAATTTTCCTCGCTAAGAGAAACAGACCAAAAATAGCATTTCCACCCAGCATAAGGGCAAAAATTACTAAACTCCTCTGCCAATAACGGCGCTGGATTGTACGGTCGGAAATTAGGGTAATTACGGGTTTACCTTGCACTTTTCGCAGTAATTGTTCCAGTCGCCAAAACATCCACAACAGAAATGGAAAGAAACCATAACTCAGGAAACGTAGGGGTAATGAGTAACCCCAAGCAATAGATAGGACATTAACTAGGGCATGACATATTACAGAATTTAGCCAAGCCCGAAAAATGAACTTTTTGTCTCGATTTAACCGAGTGTGGGAAGAAATATAAATTCCTAATGCGTATCCCCAAGGTGCAGAGAACATCGCGTGAACTGGCGTACCGATAGTACGGTCAAGAATTGATGCTGTACCGTGAAAAAGGTAAATCCAGTTTTCTTCGGCAGTGAATCCAAGGGCAACGGCTATGGTGAAGAGGAAAACCGTAGATGCAAGTAATCGATACCTGCGTTGCAGATAGTAGGTTGGGACAACAACCGCAGCCAATTTGCAGCCTTCTTCAATTGGACCTACTTCTACAAGCTGCCGCAACGCCACACCAAAAAACGTAGACGCGCATCGGCTTGGCGGTAGACATAGCTCAATGTGATACCAGTCTGAAACCCAGTTAGCTACAATTTCAAAAATCCATTCGAGGCTAAGGGCTAAAATACCAGATATTGCCCCGATGATAAAGAACATTAGTAACTTTAACAAAGGTGGGGCAAATGGCACCCGCAAGTAGTAGTAGCCTAGCAGCAGCAAGGGTGGTATTGCTGCCCACAATAGTAGAGATGAATCAACCACTCACCTGAGCGATCGCTGTGCGGTGACGGTGGGTATTGTTGGTGATAGTAGGAGTTTGGAAACCCGCCTCAATAATAGCTTGCTCAATGTCCAAAGCAAAATATTCATCTAAATACGGTTCAGTACTTTTGAGCAAAGTCAAAATGTAGGCTGGCATTTTCTTGTAAACTTCAGATTTAGGATTCATATCCATGATTGCCAAGTAGCCACCCGGACGCAGCACACGCCGCATTTCAGCGAAAATCTGTCTGGTTGCTGACTGGGGTAATTCATGGCACATCAGAAAAATCGAAACTAAATCAAAAGAGGCATCAGGTAGCCCAGTAGATTCAGCTTGGGCATGAAGCCAGTTTATTTTAGCTTGGCGTTGCCCAGCGCGGTAATGAGCAACAGCTAAGAAGTAAGGAGATAAGTCCAAGCCTGTGATTTTGGCATTGGGATAAATTTCTTGCATGGTAAAAGTACTCAGACCCACACCGCAAGCCAAATCTAGGATGTCTTGTGGTTGATTGGGAATTTGAACTTTGAGAATATCGTGATAACTTTGGCGTAGTTTAGCATCTCCTTGCGCTCCAGCATCCTGCCAAATTCCGGCATGGACAGTACGAGCAGCAACTTCTAGCTCCCAAGCGGCTTTCCAACTGAGGTCTCCACCTTCGTAGGCATGGAATGGCCGTAAGTAGTATTCTGGGTAGGAAAGCTGAGGATTTTCTACTTGAGCTAGATCAGCTTTCCAATCACGCGCCTGTAGTGTTTCGACTTCTTGCGTCCAAGGCACACCAATTCTCTCGGCACGTTTAATCATCATTTGTCTAGCTTGATGCTTGGCTAGGTTAGCTAAAGGTTGGATTGCCAATATGCCATTTACCAAGCGGGAAGCTAAACCAAGATTAGTGTTTACAGCAGCAGTCATAAATCAATTTGCATTTAACAGCCTTTTCTACTTATGACATACTTGCTGTACGGCAGTCTAGAAATGAATTGAATTATGTAACGGCAGTCTGCACTCCTTTGGCTTGCCTCAAGCAACAAATATTATAGAAGGTTGACATTTGCAGAGCAGCAAACTTCTGAGAAGATTTAAATGATGCTGGTTTACATTTTATATTTATCAGAGAATTTTATTCAAGACTGGTAAAATTTTGATACTTAGCAACATTTGTCTCAACAAGAATGGCAAAAAACTGAGTGTCAAAGTTCAGCTTATTGGAGTCAAATATGGCCAGAGCAAGAAGAAGATCAAGTGGCTTTTTAAAAGATTTTCAAGAATTTGCCCTTAAAGGCAATGTAGTTGACTTGGCGATCGCCGTCATCATTGGTAGTGCTTTTGGCAAGATTGTCACTTCCTTTGTTGAAGATGTGATCATGCCATTAATTAATCCCTTGGTTAGTTTTAGTGGCAAAGACTGGAGAACAATCACCATTAGTCCAGGAATCAAGATTGGTGAGTTTCTTGGCGCAATAGTTGACTTTGTAATCATTGCCTTAGTTTTATTTGTGGCAATTCAAGCTTTACAAAAATTCAAGAGACAAGAAGAAGTCGCCGATGAACCCCTAGCAGACCCTAACTTTGTAGCTCAGGAAAGATTGACTAGCGCCTTAGATAGGCTCAACCAAACCTTGGAATCTCGGAATAATCAAGTTTTGTGAGTAGGGGTGGGAGTGGGAGGATGAGGGAGCAGAGGAACAGGGAAGTAAGAATTTTAGATTTTGGATTTTAGATTGAAATTTAATCCAAAAGACGCTCTCTACAAAACGCTGCGCGTCGCGTCTTGTAGAGAGCTATGCGTAAAACCTTCTCTACGAGAGGCTTTACGCTACGCTATTGTCAATCCAAAATTTAAAATTGAATTGCCCCATGCCCTACTTCGCAGTAGGCTTGAGAGCTAACAACATTTCCAATTCACTGGTAGATTTATCAGGGCTAGTAGAGGTAAAACCAATACCACGAACAGAACTCAGAATGGTTATGGTATCGGGGTTAGACGAGATAAAACTATTAATCAGGGGTATAGTTTTAGTTTTATCCATATCTAGGTAAAAATAGCCACCATTAGGCTTTTGCAAAGAAGCAGTAACGGCTTTGAAGGCATCGCTATTGTCGAGAGATGGATTCTTGCTATTGGCAACTGCGTCAGCAACAGGGCCACCAACAGCTACAAATACGGTATCTTGATCCAGCCAACCATGTGCTAATAAAGCTCCTTGTCGGGGGATTTGCCACTCAGTTACGTCTTTACCACCGATATTCCTGTTAGCGACGTTAATTTGTTGGGTTTTGGCGAGGGTATCCAATTTTGTTAAGGTGGCTTCGGCAGTTTTGCGATCGCTAGTATCAAATACTAAAGCACCCCCAAAACCAACACTTGCTAATACTCCTTGATTTGATGGAATCGCACCAAAGGCAAATTCCCCATTCATCCAGCCAAAAATATCCTTATCCAGGTCTATATTGACAAATTTCAGTTGTCCTCGTACCTGTTCAAGACCTTGCTTCATTTCTGGATAATCTTTTGACTGTTCTACTAGTGCTTCCCAGCCACGGCTGATGCCATTTCCGCTAACCAAAGCAAAGGTATCAGTGGGAAATTTCCCGACTATATTCCCAGGACTTGATTGATACTGAAATTTATTTAGTTGCGGATCTAAATTAGCGATCGCTTTTACCCGCACTCCTGCATCATCAACACCAACACCCGCCACCACAGATTTTATCTGTTTCAGTTGTGTCAAGGTTTGTGGAGGTAACTGCTTTACCTGCGGATTTCCGGCTGCTAATTGCTGTACCATCCCTGCATAGTCTGGTACATAAATTTGGGCAAGGCTGTTTTTGACATCCACTCCTTTAAGAATGTTGCTTGCACCTTCTTTACTGGCAAAAGAAGACTGTCCCTTAAAGGTGTCAATTGCTTTTTCTACAGCTTGTTTTTCAGGCGCTAATACTAAGTGACTATTATTTAAAACTACACTATAAGTAGGCTTGCCATTTTCTGTAGTTTCGAGAATTTTTTGACCTTGATAGTCAGATTCCTGGAATTTCACCCCCTTTTGTGACTTCAATTTGTTAGCAAAATTCAAGGCACTCAGCTTGTCTTTGATTCCTACCACTATGAGGATATTCTGTTCCTGCTGTAAATTTGTTGGTACACTCGGTGCCCCAGAGGGGACGTTGAACTGTGCAGGTTTCACAGGATTTGGTGGTAATACAGCAATCATGACACCACCAGCCCAAGGCTTTATGTCTTTTTCATAAGAAACGTTACCATCACGGAACATTTGCTTATTGAAATTTTCCAGATTTTTTGCCACCAACTTTTGTGCTTCTGGAGTGCCAAACTGCTGTAATTTTGCCCAACTTTCAGTATCAGTAGTAATATAAGTTGCCATCAATGCTGTTGAAGGTACTACTTTAGCACTACCTAAAGCGTCTGAACTACTTCCTGATGGACCTTTAAAATACGTATAAGTCGCTATACTTCCTGCTACAACAACTACAGCAGCACCAATAGCAGGAATGAGAAACTTTGATTTACTTTCAGGCATTTTATTATCCTCTTTTGCTCAGATTGTCACCGAGATTTATACAAGTGTCATTGTAGAGTTTTCGGATTTATTAATAATTTCCGCTCATTGATCGGTATTTACTGATAAAATTAGTAGTCCTATAAGTTAGCAGTCTAATAATTACTCTCAAAAATACTTCAAAGAGATGATGAGCAAATCCGCAAATGATATGCTGTTCATCTCAAACAAAATAGCCTGATCAACAGCAGCAAGCTATCCTAAGTTATAAGAATAATTAGGAGTATTTGTACTTAATGAGAATCTATCGAGGTGCAAGAGACTCTTGACTCAGTGACAAAAAAGTGCAAAACATCAGAAAAAGTAAATGCGGTAGGGATATGGAAAAAAGTCCAAGGTTCGACAGGCGGACTTCGGAAATTCGGGTGAGATTAATTTCAATCCCCCAATCCCCAAGGTGAGTTATCACCTCTATAATGCCCTGTTAATTTGGGAAATACCACACCGCTATTTTGCCTAACAACATCCAGCCAAGCCAGACTTTTCAGGATTACAAGGTCAGTAAGGATCAATGTCGAAGTCTTATTTTGATACAGATAATAACGGACACAAACCTTTTGAGTTACCGGGAGCAAGACCACAGTACAACCCCGATCGCCCCGGACAGGTAGAGCATATTTTTCTCGATCTCAGCTTGGATATTCCCAAGCAAAGCTATCAGGGTAGTTGTAGCATTCGCCTCTTACCAATCCGTAATGGCATTGATCGTTTGACTTTGGATGCTGTAAACCTGAATATCGAGTCTGTGCAGGTGGACGAGGTGCCACAAAGTTTTGACTACGATGGGGAACAGCTTTCCATTCAACTTTCTGAGGCGACCCAAATTGGTAAACGCTTGCTAATTGCGATCGCCTATTCAGTGGCAAAACCGCAACGCGGTATTTATTTTATTCAACCAGACAAGCATTACCCAAACAAGCCTACGCAAGTTTGGACTCAGGGAGAAGACGAAGACTCTCGCTTTTGGTTCCCCTGCTTCGACTATCCAGGACAACTATCTACTTCGGAAATTCGCGTCCGTGTTCCCAACCCTCTCGTGGCTATTTCTAACGGCGAATTGATTGACACTACAGAAGATGGTGATTACAAAATCTACCATTGGTCACAACAACAAGTCCATCCTACCTACTTGATGGCCTTAGCAGTAGGTGATTTTGCTGAAATTCGGGATGAGTGGAAGGGTAAACCAGTCACCTACTACGTAGAAAAGGGACGGGAGGAAGATGCTAAACGCAGCATGGACAAAACTCCCCGGATGATCGAATTTTTGAGCCAAAAATATGGTTATCCATACCCTTTTCCGAAATACGCCCAAGTTTGCGTCGATGACTTCATCTTTGGCGGCATGGAAAACACCTCCACAACTCTGTTAACAGATAGATGTTTGCTGGATGAACGCGCCGCTTTAGATAACCGCAACACCGAAAGTTTAGTCGTCCACGAACTCGCCCACCAGTGGTTTGGTGATTTGGTGGTGATTAAGCATTGGTCTCATGCTTGGATTAAAGAAGGGATGGCTTCTTACTCTGAGGTGATGTGGACAGAAGAGGAATATAGTTCAGAAGAAGCAGCTTACTATCGTTTATTGGAGGCTCGTCGCTACTTAAGTGAAGATAGTAGCCGTTATCGCCGACCGATGGTAACGCACGTTTACCGAGAAGCTATTGAACTTTACGATCGCCACATCTACGAAAAAGGGTCTTGTGTTTATCACATGATTCGGGCCCAATTGGGAGATGAATTATTTTGGCAAGCTATCCAAACATTTATCCAAGATAATGCTCACAAAACCGTAGAAACAGTAGACTTACTCAGGGCGATTGAAAAAGCTACCGGACGTAATCTTTTGTTCCTCTTTGACCAATACGTTTATCGTGGTGGTCATCCCGATTTTAAAGTGGCCTATTCTTGGGATGGAGATGCTAAGTTAGCAAAAATTACAGTAACTCAAACCCAAGCTGCTGAAGGTAAAAATGGCAGTAAGGATTTGTTTGATTTAAAAATACCTATTGGTTTTGGCTATACGCAAGAAGAAGTTAGGAGTGAGGAGTTAGGAGTTAAAAATAATTCCAAACTCATAACTCCTAACTCACAACTCAAAACTTTCACTGTGCGAGTGAATGAACGTGAACAAAGCTTCTACTTTCCCCTAGAAAATAAGCCCCAATTTATCAGCTTTGATGTTGGAAATAATTACTTAAAAACAGTAGTTTTGGAGTATCCAATATCAGAGTTAAAAGCACAGTTAGAATTTGACCCTGACCCGATTTCACGTGTTTATGCAGCAACAGCTTTGGCGAAAAAAGGCGGGTTAGAAGCTACTATTGCGCTTTCTGCTTCGCTAAAAAATGACCCATTGTGGGGTGTGCGTGTGGAAGTGGCGAAACAACTGGCCAAAATCAACTTAGATCAAGCCTTTGATGGCTTAGTTCCGGCTTTAAAAGATAAAAATGCTTACGTGCGACGATCTGTAGTGGAAGCACTTGCTCAAATTAAAACAGCTGAAAGCTATAAGATTGTGAGAGGGGTTTTACAAAAAGGCGATCCTAGCTACTATGTGGAAGCAGCAGCTTCTCGTGCGATCGGGGCGATCTCATCGGCAAACTTGGAAGAAAAACCCAAAGAAGACAAAGTATTAAAGTTGCTGAAATCTGTTTTAGAAGAGAAGGCGGGTTGGAATGAAATCGTGCGGAGTGGTGCAGTTGCCGGTTTAGCTGAATTCAAAACCTCGGAAACAGCTTTAAATCTGCTCATCGAATACACCAAACTTGGTGTGCCACAACCTTTACGTCTAGCGACAATTCGCACTTTAGGAAAGATTTCTGTAGGTCAAAGTCCGGCTAATTTGGAACGTATTTTAGAAAAATTAACAGAACTAGCCAAAGAAACCTTCTTTTTAACCCAAATAGCTGTAGCCGCAGCGTTAGGACAAATGGAAACACCCAAAGCAGTGGGTATTTTGCGATCGCTCGCTGAACAAACGGCTGATGGGCGTGTGCGTCGCTATGCTGAGGAAGAAATTTCTAAAGTGCAAAAGAATATTGGTTCAGAAAAAAACCTGCGCCAATTGCGTGAAGATTTCGACCAACTCAAACAACAAAACCAGGAATTGAGAAGTCGTTTAGAAAACTTGGAGGCCAAATCTAAATAGCACTACATGATAATTAAAAGTAGCTAATTGGTAATTAGTAATTGTGAAAAATCACTATAGTAGTCCTAAATGATATGTGAGAAAGAATAAAGTCTGTAATGCTTGCAAAATTAGGATTTTTCTATTCGTAAATTCTCATAGATCAGATGGGATTGCTATACCAATTAGCAAGGTGTTAATTGACAGTGTAATTTCTTTGTAGACACATAGAATCTTTTATTTTTCACTGAAATCGCAAGGTATAAATAAAGATAACACCAAGATCCCCGGCTTCCGTGAGAAGCCGGGGATCTTGTATAGGTAAATATTTATATTTATATAAAGTAAAGTTAAGAAAAGATAAAATCATCCAAAACGTGGAAAATAAGTTGTAGTTTTATAAAGTATAATTAAGAAAAAGATAAACATATCTTAGGCAGTGTCAATAAGCTAAAATCGCCTCGAACACTATCCCTGAAGGGTAAGGTTCCAGTTGTTTTAGATAAAAGACTACTAGCTATCTTGAACTTGCAACTAACTTGTGGGTCAGGAAAAAAGCATTGTAAATTTTTCAGTTGAAGAGGCAAAAAAAGGCGTGGGTCAGTATCAACCTGCTCAACTAAAACTCTATAATCCAGATGCGATCGCTCGCTACTATAGTTACCGTCCTTGGCTAGCCTGGGGGCGATTGCTGAGAATTATCTCCTCCTTTGCAGGATTTATATTCAATCTGAAGTGGGACGAATGGCAAGATAAAGTTGAGCAGAACAAGGGTAAACGAGCTATCCAGTTGCGAGAACTGCTCACCCGCCTCGGCCCGACTTTTATTAAGGTTGGTCAAGCCCTCTCTACTAGGCCTGACCTGATACGCAAAGATTTTTTAGAAGAACTGATCAAGTTACAAGACCAGTTACCACCTTTCGATAATGCGATCGCTTACCAGATTATCGAAACTGAACTAGGCCGTCCAATCCACGAGAGCTTTAGCGAACTGTCACCTCATCCAGTAGCGGCTGCTAGCTTGGGTCAAGTATACCGGGGTCGTCTGGTCAGCGGCGAAGAAGTTGCCGTGAAGGTGCAACGCCCCAACTTACACCCGGTAATCACCCGCGACCTATATCTGATGCGTTGGGCAGCAGGTTGGCTAGCTCCTTGGTTGCCTTTAAATCTCGGTCACGACCTAACTTTAATTGTGGACGAGTTTGGCATAAAGTTATTTGAAGAAATTGACTATATTAATGAAGGCCGCAACGCCGAGAAGTTTGCCAGCAATTTCCACAACGACCCACAAGTAAAAGTTCCAGGTATTTACTGGCGTTACACCAACACCCACGTTTTAACCCTGGAATGGATTAACGGCTTCAAGCTGACGGACACTCAACGCATCCGCGAAGCAGGTTTAGACCCAGAAGCGATCATCCAAATTGGTGTTACATCAGGATTGCAACAGCTTTTAGAACACGGCTTTTTCCATGCTGACCCTCATCCCGGCAATTTGTTTGCTGTGTCCGATGGTCGTATGGCTTACATTGATTTCGGCATGATGGATCAGTTGGAGGAAAGTACCAAAGAAACACTGGTAGATGCACTAGTGCATTTGGTAAATAAAGACTACACCGACTTAGCCGAAGACTTTGTAAAATTAGGATTTCTGACTCCAGACACGAATATTTGCCCGATCGTGCCAGCATTAGAAGCAGTGCTAGGAAACGCTATTGGCAAGAATGTCAAGGATTTTAACTTCAAAACTATTACCGATGAATTCTCGGAACTGATGTATGAATATCCTTTCCGAGTCCCGGCAAAGTTTGCTTTGATTATTCGTTCCTTGGTGACTCAGGAAGGTATTGCCCTGAGCCTTAACCCGGATTTCAAAATTATTGAAGTGGGTTATCCCTACATAGCACGGCGGTTGCTGACGGGTGAATCGCCGGAATTACGGCGAAGATTATTGAATGTGTTGTTCAAAGATGGTAAATTTCAGTGGCAACGGTTAGAGAATTTAATTGCGATCGCTCGTACCGATAGCAACTTTGATGTATTGCCCACAGCCCAGATGGGATTCCAATATTTAATCTCGGAAGAAGGGAAGTTTCTGCGGCGACAGCTGGTGCTTGCTCTCACCGAAGATGACCGCCTCCACACCGAAGATGTCCAACGCCTGTGGAACCTGGTTAAAGATGACTTAAAACCAGATCGTTTATTAAATGTAGCGATCGAGATTTTAACAGATTTATCCAGAGAAGGTGCAGCCGCTATTCTCCCAAAATCTACATTCCTTGCGCCTTTTACTGGAAACCAGTCAGCAAGTAAAAACTAAAAACCTTTAATATAAATCAGGAGTTTTAATGTACTATTTTCCTCTACAACCACCCTATTTCCTCTTACTTGTTGGCTTTTTGACAGCATTAACATCTGGTTTGGCATTATCTGGCACTTTAAAAGTAATTGTGCAGAAATGGCCAAGCGAACGAGCAGAGAATACTAAACCACGTTCCTCACTGAAACAATTACTTGTGCCATTTATCGGCATAACTGGTGGCACTTGCCTATTTCTGTCTTCAGGCTTAGAAATATTTGGCTTTCCCTCCACCTTGGCTTTAGGAGTAGGTCTACCAATTAGTTTGTTTACTTGTTTATTAGTTTGGTTGCAGTTGGGAAGTATGATGACCTTTATCGAACGTGAAGGTATGCAATCTTTAGATTTAGATTCTTTTTCTTAGATATGTGAAAAGGTTAGATACCCGAATTATTTGATAATTCAGGTATCTAAAAACCACTAACTTTCAGAACCGAATGGCACTAAGAAAATCCCAAAAGCTTGTGTAGTCTCGTTCCCAGCCTCCAGGCTGGGAATGTATTTAAAGAGGCTCTGCCTCAATTAAAGCTACTGGAGGCGGAGCCTCCCAGAATGCTTTCCCAGCCTAGAGGCTGGGAACCAGTTAGAGCAGGGGATGTATCTTTTCTTAGTGCCATTCCTTTCACAAACTGGATAGGATTGCTTCAACTGAATTATATTAGTTAATCAAGAATGAGAAAAACTCTATTTTGACTTATTTTAACTAGTAATTCTATCCTTAAAATTGCGATAGTTTAGCTTAAAATTGTTGATTCTTTGCTGAATAAAACTACTAGTAGACTTTTGCAGAAGCATTATCTTGCTTGGACGCGTAAAGCTTTGAGGACGTTTTTCTGGTGATTTTAAATAGCGATAATATAAGAAAACATCGCGGTAAGGAATATCAACATCTTCACCCCCACAAAGCCTCACAAAATTTGAAGAAGATATACTCATATAATGTAAATATGTCAACCTCCGCCCTTGGTCGTAGAGGATATTATCTACCACATCAAATTGAGAACCCCAGTGATTACCAGTTGCCTGTTCGCAGTCATGAAAAGCAAAGTTATAATAGGAAATTTTGCTTCTCAACACCATGTAGTTAAATAAAGATTGGTCAGGCGCTAAGAAAGCCATGACATCGGCTTCACCTGCTGCTAATTTTTCAAGTATATCGGCTCTCATCGCTGGAGAAAAAATATTTTTCTTAGTAGCAAACCAACCAGCACAAAATACTTGAGACTGCAAATTATCTGAGTTGAAAATTTGTTGTATCTGCTCTAGCGAACCATCAAAAATAAATTTTAAATCAGACTTATACTGAAAATCATTGACTACCCAATCGTAGTTATCTAATTTTTCATATACATAATCTATAGGCCCCATTAACAAGGTATCTGCATCAAAATAAATAAATCTATCAAATGGGCCATCGATAGCACAAAATTTGCGGTGCATTGGTAGCTCATATAGTTCTGGAAAGCCCCACTCTCGCCAAGTTTTTTGTGCTCTGGGGTAATTTTTCCATATCTGAGTAGCAAAGTTATCCCAGTAAGCTATGGAATCAGAATCTTCAAATAAGGTGACATTATCTCTAGATGCAATCTCTACCTTTACTTTGTCTAATCGCTCATTATATGGAAGTATACAAATAGGAATTTTCCTACCAGCATTAGCTTCTATACTGTTGAGCAACGCAACTAATTGGTCATAGACAACATCATTCGCTAGGATGTAAATGCCATCAATCATTGGGATACTCCTAATATTAAGTACGAGCAGCAACAAAGGGAAATAAACGGCGAGTTAGCTTGGGGATGAAAGCAAATTTACCCTCATGAAGATAGCGATAGTGTTCCCACAATTGCCAATAGGGACTACCAGTTTTCATCCGCGTACCAGCCCAGTGAAGATATTTTAGTCGTTGTCCTCGGTCATAGAGGGCGTAATCTTGCTGTTGGAAATTTTGTGAACCCGCCCAACTACCAGGCCCACCCCCAGGAATTTTAACGAGATTCCCACGTTTTGCAATCAACTTAAGCACAAGATAATTTAAAATTGGTTGGTCTGTAACTCCTTCAGAAAAATCGAAATATTCACGATGTGCTGCACACTCTCGCAAAGTTTCATCCATTTGCTGTTCGGTAATAATTCCTTTTCTCGAAGCCCAAAAACCACTGTTGAAAACGTCTTGAAGTTGGACATCTGAAAAAATTTGCTGCTCTTTTACCAATGGTGAAAAAATATTTCGCAGTTTGTCATTGGCATGATGGTAGTCGCAACAGAAGAAATCAACTTCTGAAAGTTTGTCTAAATTGTCGGCGATTTTTTCAAAAACGACAATATCCGTATCAATATAAATAAACTCGTCTAAAGGGCCAAACCACGCTACTAGCTTACGCATTTTGTTGGGTAAGGCGAGAAAATCTCTATCAAAAATTTCTCCGATGCGTTTGGTAAATTTATCAATAAGTTCTAAATCTGGGAAAATTTGGACATTGTGTAAGGTAGCAAGTTGTTCTGCTACTTTGTGATAATTTTCATTAAATGGTATGAGATAAATGATTACTTCTGGGTCATAGTAACGAATGCTATTGAGTAAAGCGATCGCATTATCGATAACCCGGTCATTGGCAACTATATAAATTCCCCTACTCATAAATTATCCTTGGTTAATTAACTTAAATTTTCGCAAAGCTCTTGTAAATAAATTTGCTACTGGAGCGTCATTATAATTCTTAGGAGGATTTGTAAATACTGGGCGCTTTTCTGGTTCGTGTAGGTAACGATAGTAAAGAAATAAATCTCGATAGGGAAACTCAATATTCTCTCCAGCACAGACTGCTTGATTGATATTAGGAGGAATACCAATGTAATGAAGATAAGTTAGTCGATTACCTTTGTCATAAAGAAGATGTTCCCGTTCCTCAAAGTGCTTAGATGTGGCAGAACATCCTGTTTTTTGATTATCTGGCAGTTGACGAGCAAAGTTATAAATAGAAAGATTAGACCTCATTACCATGTAGTTTATCAATGGTTGTTCGCCAGCACCTTCATACAAAAGTTCCGCCTCACCATTTTGTAAATGGGATATCAGCAAATCTCTTTGTTCTGAGTTAAATATTCCCCGCTTTGCGCCATAGAAGCCGGAACAAAATATTTCGGAATCAATGCGTTTTTGCTCAAAAACTTCTCGTAATTTGGGAGAATTAACATTATATATTTTACTAACGTCTTTAAATTGAAAATCGTAGACAACAAAATCATAACTATCTAGCTTTTCAAACACTGTTGCTAGTGAGTTCATCACCAAAGTGTCTGCATCTAAATAGATAAACTTATCGAATGGCCCATCAAAGGCACAAAAACGACGGTGAGCACCATAAAGACGGGATTTACTGCGATTTAATCGTTCTGGTGCTGCTGAGAGCATAAACTGATCCCAGCGGTTGATTGATTCTAGATCATCGTAAAGAAATACATTAGGGCGTTTAGCTATTTCGTCAGTAATTCGCTGTGTTTGATCATCGAAAGGATAGATACAAACAGGAGTTTCTGGGCCTAAGATAACATCAATACTGTTGAGCAAAGCCACCAATTGATCGAAAACATAATCATTGCCAAGGGTACAAATACCATTCATAATTTATGAGTGTTGATCAACAAAGTTTGACAACCAGTTAAGTAGGTTTAATTTGTGTAAGATAATTTGACGTGCTTCTGCGATCGCATCTTTGGCTGCATACCAAGCATCAGGTGTAGCTGTGACTTCTTTGATGTAGGCAATGCCTTTTTCATCTAAACTGGGCAACCGCAAAAAACTACCCGGTGGCAATAATTTATCAGCAGCCGGGCCACCATAGTAAATTGGTAAACACCAAGCAAGCAAACTATCCCAAAGTTTCTCACTTACATACCAATTATTATCAGCATAATTTTCAATTGCCAGATTGTAATAGTATGGCGCCATGCCATACCATTTGTTACCTAGTTCTCCCGATTTTTTCGCCCATCCTGGTAAGTTACGCCCATACAAATCAAACTTAATGCCACTAGATTGTAGAGACTGCAAAAAGTCTAAACGCTGGCGATGATTAACTGTACGGCTAATTCCTGAAGTAATCCAACTACATGGTGCAACCTTTTGGGGTGGTGGCATTTCATTTAAATCTTGAAAAGAATTTGAGTGGTACCAAATAGCCGGCATATAGTCAGGGGTGGGAGCAAAATCATCGGGACCAGAAATGTAGCCAGAATATTTCTGGGCGTGTTGGTAATTATGATTAGTGATTTCGACAATTTCATCTAAAGGCGGTTCTCTTAGTAAATAAATAATCCGCTCTTTACTTACACCCCGTAGTAGAGAATCAACATTGACTACTGGTTTTTGCTGCTTTTTGCGAAAACTATCTAACCAAGATTTTTGTGGCGATGCTTGGGGAAAATCAAATTGATACATCAGCAGAAAATCTGGTTTTTCTGCTAGTGCTTGCATTTGCATATTGCCCCAAACTCCAAATTGATTCGGGGTTTGTTGCCATAGCCAATCGGCTCTAGTTTCTAAACCTCGATAGCTGCTAATCATACCTACAGTTTTCATAGTCATTTTAGTTATTTGTCATTTGTCATTTGTCATTTGTCATTTGTCATTTGTGATTTTTCTTACACAATCATTTGAGGTAGTAGAGATTCATCAACATAACTAAGGATTTTTGCCGCTCGATTTTCCCAAGAAAACTGCTTGACAAACTCGATGCTATCTGGATAACCATCTACTTTTCTGGGATGAGTTTCTAAAACCCGCTTTAGACTTTCGGCAAATTTGCTGGGGTTATCTGGTTCACACCAAGCTGCGATCGCTTGAGTATCTTGAAACTCAACTAATGAAGGAATTTCTGTCGAGACAATGGGAGTACCAGAGGCGAAGTAGTCAAACAGCTTTAAGGGAGATGTGAAAGTTGCCGCTTTTCCCGAACAATGAGGGTGAGCTAAAACATTGGCTGCTTGTAGCAAAGATGCTAACTCATTATGCAAGACATAGCCCAAAAACTTAATATTATGAATCTGTTTTTCTTTGACTAATTGTTGATAATATTCAACTTCTGTGGGCTTACCACCGGCACAGGCAAATTGCACATGAGGCATTTCTTTAGCTACATCAATTAGTACATCAATACCTTTAAATTGCTGTAGTGCTCCCGCATAAACTACCAATTGTTGGCTTTCATCTCGCAATAGTTTTTGACGCCATTCTGCTGCTTTTTCCGGTTGTCTCTCCATAAATAAGCGATTAAATCCATTATGTAACTTAATCACTTTCTCTGGTGGCATCCCATTTTTAATCATGCTTTCGCGGACAGTTTCTACAACGCTAACAGCAATTTGTAACAGCGGATTGTTGACAATTTCTGGTTCAAATGGCTTGTCTTCATGGTGGTGGTGTTCGTAAATTGCAGGAACGCCATTTCTGATGGCAGCTTTTACAAAATTCCAGTTGCGACTGTGGACAAGTTTAATAGTTGGAAGTATGTGAAATGGTAAATAATATTTGCTGGCAATGGTGTTAGAGTCAGTAAACTTGCTCCGAAAACGATCAATCGGCCAAGGCATGGGTAAGGGAGCAACTTTTAACTTGTCATGGAGATTGTAATATTTAACAAGTTCTGTTGGTGTTTGTCTCGGTTGAAAAGGATGAGCTAAATTAGCTAGATTAAAGGCTTTTGCTCCTTTGTCAGGATATACCAAAACTGTTGAGTATCCCAAGTTAGCGGCGGCGTTAGCTGCATTTGTAGACTGTACTAAGTGAGCCTCTGGCTGTGGCAACTCTTCACCAATAAAAAAAATGTAGTGTTTTTTTACAGCAGTATTTTTCATAAATTTTAGATATTAATACTATTTTCAAACTTTTCTAAATTATCTAGTAGGCTTATCGAATATTCATAACTTTCACTAATTAATTCATTTTGTTCTTCTGTGCTAGATATCAAATTATCAGCGAGAGAACGGAGAGAGCTAAGGATGAGGTTAAGAGAAGTCCGGAACTCAATAGAGATATGATTAAATGCTTCATAATAGGTACTTGTAATATCTTGATTTTGCTCAGGTATTGAGATTAATTGTCCTTTTTTTTGCAAGTTAATAACATCGTCAAAAACATCAATGGTGTTGAGAATTCTCCAAGCTGATTTGTAAGAGTCTTCAATTAATTCTTGGCGCTCTTGAGAATTGTCTACCAAATCATCAAGTAATAAGCGCAGTAACCCAATCATTGAGTTCATCTGCGTCCGAATTTCATGAGAGATGCGAAGCCAGCTTTGATTGTGTTTAGCAGCTTCCGGATATTCTGCAAATTTTTTGGAGTTTAGGCGAATTGCCTTGAGGATTTGTGTCTGAATCAAGTTTTTATTAGGGCGATCGCTAAATTGCATTGAATAAAGGCGTGAATAGTAAGCACCCTTTTTTAAAAGTTCTTCATGGGTTCCTACCTCTACCACCTGTCCTTGATCTAAAACGGCAATTTGATCGGCTTTTTGGACTGTAGAAAGGCGGTGAGCAATTACAAGGGTGGTGCGATCGCGACTCAAATCATCGAGTGCAGCTTGTACTAAACGTTCCGAAACAGTATCTAAAGCGCTAGTGGCTTCATCTAAAATCAGAATTTCGGGATTTTGGACGAGGGCGCGGGCGATCGCTAATCTTTGCCTTTGTCCACCAGATAACATGACGCCGCGATCGCCAATCAAGGTGTCAAATCCTTGAGGCAATTTACTAATAAACTCATAAGCATTTGCTCGCTTGGCTGCTGTAATAATTTCATCCTCAGTAGCCTCTGCTCGCCCGTATGCGATGTTATTCAGTACTGAGTCATTGAAAAGAAAGGTGTCTTGACTGACGATTCCCATCCGCTTTCGCAGGGATACAAGATCAAACTCCCGCAAATCAGTGCCGTCAATGGTAATACTGCCAGCGATCGGGTCATAAAATCTGGGTAAAAGGTCTGCCAAAGTGGATTTACCAGCACCAGAACCACCTACTAATGCTAATGTCGTGCCACGTGGTAAATATAAACTCACATCTTTGAGTACCAACTTTTCATGACCAGGGTAGGCAAAGCAAAGAGAATTAAAAGACACTCCCTCTTCTAATTTTGTGTAGGGAAGCTTACCTTTATCCATGAATGGCTTATCGTGCAGGCTTAAAAACTCATTGGTAACATCCACACTGGCTGCGGTACTGGCAAAGTTGCTGCGAATAGTATTTAACTGAGAAATTAATGGCAGCACTCGCAGCAGCACTAATAAATATGTCAGGAGTACAGTGGAAAGAGAAGAAACCTGGTCAGCAAAAAAGGTTTTGCTCAAAATTACAATTAGCAGTAAAGCTGTAATACCCATCACCTCACTCAGAGGTGTAATCGCTTCCGAATTAACCTGAGATTGGAAATCTGCTAACTCGCGATCGCGAATTAATTTTTTAATCCGTCGATATTCTTTTTCTTCATTTCCCGTAGCCTTTACTAGCCGAATTCCGTTCAGAGTTTCCAGTACAGAAATGGAGTATGCTTTAGACATCTCACTAAGCTGCTTCCCAAAATTTCTAGACCGGGAAATCGCATACTGATTTACTAAAGTCACCAATGACAGCAAAAGCGTAGCAGCAATTGTCAACTGCCAAGAAATTGACAGCAATAAACCAACAAAAACTAGAATTGTGATTCCCAGGATAACTATCCTGACTGTACTGCCGATAGCGCTTGCAGCCCGACCAATTTCTCCACCAAGACGGTTGATTAAATCACCAACTTTCGTTTTTGCGTAATAATCTATATCGATTTCTAATAATAGTCTTAACCCGGTTTCGCGCATATCTGATGTCAGCTTTCGGGTTAAAGAACTAGATGCTAAAGCGCTGGCATAAGTCGCTAAATTCTTTAAAATAATGGTAAATATAATTGCCCCAGCCATTACTCCTATCCGGTAAGGTTCTGGAGTATTATCAAAGGGAGATATCATCGTTTTGAGAATGGGAGGGGCCGTGCTTAAATCTACTTCTTGCCCCACAATTTTTAAAACCACTGGCACAATTAAAGCTGTGCTAATCCCATTAAATAAAGCTCCAGAAAATCCTAACAATATTGTCAGCAGAATCAAACCTGGATAGGGTTTAGCGAATCTTAGTAGTAGTTTTCTGGTAGACATTGGATATTTTTATGCCACTTTCACTTATTAATATTATTCACAAAATAATTGCCAACTAAAGCTAATCATTAAATAAACATGGGACAGGGTACTGGGTACTGGGTACTGGGAAAGAAAATATGATTAAGATTTGGTTGGGTTCCCAATCCCCAATCCCAAATCAAGATTCACAGCCTAGCAATTACTGACTTGAGTGTAGAAGCCATAGCCTCTATGCTATAGTGTTCCACACATCTTTTTCTAGCCTTGATACCTTGCTGATTTGCCGACTCTAAATTCTGAAAAATCAATTGAATTTGTTCAGCAATCTGTTCAGGACAAGCAGGCTCTACTAAATAACCAGTATCACCTAAAATTTTGGGAATATCTCCAACTCGCGTTGATAATACAGGTTTAGCCATTGCCATTCCATCTGTCAACTTCAGGGGAAATTGAGCACGAGTTTCTGGGGTGTCTCGCTGGGGAACGACTACAATATGAGCCGCTGCTACTAAATCAGGCATAACATCAGCTGGATACTTTGGTAATTTGATAATCCAGCGTCCCCACTTTTGTTGGAGTTGCTGATCATAATCATCATAAGGACTACCACCTACAATCACTAGTCTTAAGTCTGGCTGATTAATTTTATCGAGTGCTATAAGCACATCTTCTAGACCTTTATAAGGTCTTGGTGCACCAGGAAACATTAAAATACGATATTCAGATAAACCATAACGATTTCTGCTGGACTCAGCATCATATCGAGCAGGATCAAATAAAGAAGTATCCTTACCATTAGGAACAAATGTACCGCCAAAGCGCTGCTGCAAAAATTTAGTATGCACCGTCACAGCATCAGCGCTACTTACTAAACCTTCCATCCATTTGACGTACAAAGGATGATAAGGATTCCTGAGTGCACCGTCTGTTTTCAACAATTCCCTAGCTAATTGTTTAGGTGTGGGACGATAATGCCAATCATCGCCACCATACCAACTGAGTTCCCAATCATCTATGTCTAAAATTAACGGTTTTCGGCTAAATATTTTATTTAGTAGGGCAACTCCAAAACTCGCTATTTGTGGTTTTATAGCATAAATTATATCTCCATCAATTTTTGGGATAAATTTGCTGACTTCTCCAAAAAAATCTGGGAAATTTTTGCCCGGTAAACTATAAACTTTTAATTCTGATGGTAAATTTCGATATAAGTTATTTCCAAACAAAAACCCCATAATTTCAACTTCATATTCTAAATTTCTTAGGGCTGTTGCTATCAAGTATGCACGCAAAATAGCTGCACTTGATAAATCTGAAACCAATAGCGATATCTTGGAAAACTTTTTCACTATTTTTATACTTATTTTTATGAGGAAGGGGAAGGGGGAAAGGGGAAGGGGAAAAGGTAAAAACCTTGCCCGCAAGTGGCGCGACCTGTTCATCCCTTTCCCCTTTTCCCTTTAACCTTTTCCCCTCTTGTTTATTTAGTGCGCCAAGGATTTGTAACTTGATTCGGTAAAAATACTTTAGCGAATCTATCAAAGATTCTTGTATATAAGGAACGACTAATATTTTTAGCATATTGAGGTCGATAAGGATAGGTGCAGTGTAGAACTTTAATTTGATCCTGAATATTATAAGCATCCTGCCACTTACTGAGATAATTATAGGTGGGTGGTAGAATTTTCATGTGAGGTTGTACAGATGCGATCGCAGATGCAAAAGCCCCTTGATCTTTTAAAAGCAATTTATCTTGGTTATTTTTGACAATCTCAAAATAACGTTGAAATTCATCAAAAAATACCTTGATTACTTCTGTTTTTCTAAAAGCTATCAAACCGCTATTATATTGCACACTATCTGCTTGCAAAGGAAACCCTACAGATTGCAGAATTGGCAAAACATTTGGCAAAAGGTCTTCTTGCTTTCCGCGCAACAAATTTGTAGCTTTAAGAATAGAAGGTTGTACATCTTCAGTTAATAGCAAATCATATTCATCTAAATAGTCAAATACGTCGTTGATATCGGAAAGTAAACAAATATCTGAATCTAGGTAAATCGTTTTATCAAACTCAGAGGCCGCATATAGAGCCAGTTTTGCTTGCCTTGATGCTAAAACAGTATTTTCATTTGCCGGAGCCGGCTTTAAAATTACATTTTTAAAAGCCTTCAAAAAAGGATAAAGTCCTGTAGGAACTTGGTCAATTAGAATAATGATTGGATCTTGATGGAACTTTCTAATTGCCGCCAAAAAATGAATACAATCTTGAAAAGGGTAAAGTCCAGTTAAAATTGTAATAAATCCTCTAGTTTCTGTTGGCATAAATCAAATTAACAATTGTTGTTTAGTTTGGAAATTAGATATGTATTTATTTTTAGGAAATCTTACTCTATTTTTAGTTATAGCCAAATCTGATAGAGTAGAGATAAGCAAAATATAAACCTGACAATTTATTATTTTTAAGCAAAAAAACAATAAAATAAATCTAACTTTATATTTGTAGCTATTCCAGAGAAATTTTACTGATAATTTCATCTGAAGTTGACTTTATTTAAGTAAAAATACCGTCTAAGCACGGTTGTATAATATCATAGTGAATATTGCATATAGCTATAATAAACAAAGTATAAATACTTGATATAGTTTGTGGAAGTAGCACTATTATTCACTGGAATGTAGTATTGCTACTCAAGACCAAATATTTATGTTGTAAGGGAGGCAGAGATAATGCAGGTAATCCGTCTGGAAGCACTCTCAGACAACTACATATTCTTGTTACACGACTACAAACAAAATATTGCCGCTGTTGTCGATCCAGCGGAGGCTCAACCAGTTTTAAAGAAACTGGCAGAATTAAAAGCTGAGTTGGTAGCAATTTTCAACACGCACCACCATAACGATCATGTGGGTGGTAATAAGCAATTAATGGAACAATTCCCCCAACTGATAGTTTATGGAGGAGCCGAGGATCGTGGTAGAATTCCGGGACAGCAGGTGTTTTTGCAACAAGGCGATCGCGTCCAGTTTGCAGACCGCATAGCTGAAGTTATCTTCGTCCCCGGACATACCCGCGCTCACATCGTTTACTACTTTCCCCCCGAAAAAGCTGGTGAGACAGGGGAATTATTTTGTGGTGATACCTTGTTTTCTGGCGGTTGTGGTCGCTTGTTTGAAGGAACACCTACCCAAATGGTGGACTCTTTAAGCAAACTGCGCTCTCTACCCGATGATACGCACGTATGGTGTGCCCACGAATACACCTTAAAAAATCTGCAATTTGCCCTAACTGTGGATAGCGATAACGCCGACTTACAAAAACGCTTCAATGAAGTGAAGGCTTACCGTAGTCGAAGAGAAGCTACAATCCCCTCGCTGCTGGGAGTGGAGAAGCGAACCAATCCCTTTTTACGTTGGGATCAGCCATCATTACAATCAACTGTTAAGAGTAGCGATGGAGTGCAAACCTTCGCGCGGATAAGGGAAATGAGAAATAACTTTTAGGCATTTGGCATTGGGGATTGGGCGTTGGGCATTGGGCATTTCCCAATCTCCATCAATTTTCTCGCGCTAATAGTTGCGATCGCACCCTTCCTTTCGCTACGATCTGTAAGCTTTAGGGTGTAGGCAAAGAAGCTTGGAATACAGCAGTGACATTGTGAGCTATCAAGCCTTACCCAAATTAATCAGATTTTACAGGAAAAACGATGGCGAAACGCGTACAGTTAGTTTTAAATCAAGATATCAGCAAGCTGGGGAAATCTGGCGACTTAGTGGAAGTAGCTCCCGGCTACGCTCGTAATTATCTGATTCCCCAGAAATTGGCAACTAATGCCACTCCTGGTATTCTCAAGCAAGTAGAACGCCGTCGTGAGCAAGAACGTCAACGGCAATTAGAACTCAGACAACAAGCTCTTGAGCAAAAAGAATCTCTTGAAAAAGTTGGTAGCTTGACAATTGCCAAGCAAGTTGGTGAAAACGAAGCAATTTTCGGTACTATCACCAGCCAAGATGTTGCAGATGCAATTAAGGCAGCCACCGGTCAAGAAGTGGATCGGCGTGGAATTACCATCCCCGATATTAACCACCTTGGTACTTACCAAGCCGAAATCAAGCTGCATTCTGATGTAGCGGCACAAGTGGATATTCAAGTCGTCGCTAGTTAACTCAGAAGGGGGACGAGGGAGCAAGAGAAGTAAAAGTAAATCACATTTAACTCTTGTACAGACGCGATTAATCGCGTCTCTAGCAAAATCTCAAAACTAAAATCGTTTATGGCTGAAGAACTGAGTTTTAAAGGCGATGGTAGCGATCGCCTCCCCCCACAAAATATTGAGGCCGAAGAAGCGATTTTGGGGGGTATTTTGCTAGATCCAGAAGCGATTAGTCGAGTTAGCGATCGCCTTCTTCCCGAAGCTTTTTACATTAGCGCTCACAAAGATATTTATCAAGCAGCTGTAAGGCTGCACGCTCAAGGTAAACCCACAGACTTACTCTCAGTCACCAGTTGGCTGACTGACCATGAAATCCTTGCCCGAATTGGTGGCAGAAATAAATTAGCAACTCTGGTAGACCGCACAGTATCAGCCGTTAATATCGACGCCTTAGCAGGGTTGGTGATGGAAAAATACCTGCGGCGACAGTTAATTAAAGCTGGCAATGAAATTGTACATTTGGGTTACGAGACAGAAACCGAGTTACCAACTGTTTTAGATCAGGCAGAACAGAAAGTATTCGGCGTTACTCAAGAACGTCCCCAATCGGGTTTAGTTCATATTTCTGATACTCTAATTAATAATTTCCAGGATATTGAAGATAGAAATCAAGGTATTGCCTTACCTGGGATTCCCTGCGGATTTTACGATTTAGATGCCATGACCAGCGGCTTTCAACGTTCTGATTTGATTATTGTCGCTGGCAGACCATCAATGGGAAAAACAGCATTTTGCTTAAACCTTGCTCACAATATCGCTGCTTCTTATAAATTACCAGTTGCAGTTTTCAGCTTGGAAATGTCAAAAGAGCAATTGACGCAACGGCTATTAGCTAGCGAAGCACAAATTGAAAGTAGTTATCTGCGAACTGGTCGCCTCAGTCAAACACAATGGGAACCTTTAAGCCGTGCTATTGGTATCCTTTCCGAGATGCCAATTTATATTGACGACACGCCGAATATTACAGTTACACAAATGCGTAGTCAAGCAAGAAGATTGCAAGCAGAAGTTGGAACTGAATTAGGATTAATTGTAATAGATTATCTGCAATTGATGGAAGGAGCAGGTGATAATCGAGTTCAAGAATTATCAAAAATTACTCGTCAACTCAAAGGGTTAGCGCGTGAATTATCTGTACCAGTTATTGCTTTATCTCAGTTGAGTCGAGGGGTTGAAGCACGTACAAACAAGCGCCCGATGTTATCTGATTTGAGAGAATCCGGTTGTTTAGCAGGCGATAGTCTGGTGACATTAGCAGATAGCGGACTGCAAGTGCCAATTAAGGAATTAGTAGATAAATCTGGTTTTGCAGTTTGGGCATTGAACGAAGCTACAATGCAGCTAGAAAAAGCAATTGTTAGCAATGCTTTTTCCACTGGTGTAAAGCCTCTGTTTACTTTAACAACTAGATTGGGCCGGAAAATCCGTGCCACAGGTAATCACAAATTTTTAACAATTGATGGCTGGAAAAGACTTGATGAATTAACTCCTAAACAACATCTATGTTTACCCAGACATCTCCCCAGTCCTGGTAAGCAAACTATGACTTATGCCGAAGTCGCATTATTAGGGCATTTAATTGGCGACGGTTGTACATTGCCACGTCATGTCATACAGTACACTACCAGAGAGATAGATTTAGCTCAGAATGTTGCTTTCTTGGCAACAGAAGTTTTTGGAGATTCAATTGTTCCTAGAATTTCACCTGAACGTGGGTGGTATCAAGTTTACTTATCCGCAGCACAACATCTAACTCATCGTGTGAGAAATCCAATAGCCAAATGGCTAGACTCTCTCGGTGTTTTTGGTTTAAGGTCTTATGAAAAATTTGTACCTCAAGAATTGTTCTCACAACCTCAAGAGTCAATAGGTTGCTTTCTAAGACACCTTTGGAGTACAGATGGCTGTATAAAATTGGTTGCAGGAAAAAAGTTAAGACCTATTGCATATTATGCAACGAGTAGCCAGAGACTAGCTTTTGATATACAGACACTTTTGTTAAGACTAGGCATTAATGCAACACTCAGGAAAGTTCCTCAAGTTGGGAAAGGCAGAAATCAACATCATGTAATAATCACTGGTAAGCCCGATCTTCAGTTATTTATTATGCATGTTGGAGCAGTCGGAGAATATAAGCTACATTCACTCCAAGATATTTTTCAACATCTTCAAAACAGTATTCACAACCCTAATAAAGATATAATTCCGAAGGATGTTTGGAAAATAGAGGTTGTACCTGCGATGCAAGCTATTGGCTTCACCACACGGATATTACAAGCCTCCATTGGAGTTTCGTATTGTGGCTCTACTCTTTACAAAGTAAATTTAAGTCGAGAAAGAGCTTTAAAAGTTGGCAACATTGTTCAATCGTCTAAACTGGTTACTCTTGCCAAAAGTGATGTTTATTGGGATGAAATAGTTTCAATTGAATATAGCGGCGAGGAAGAAGTGTTTGACCTCACCGTTCCTGGTTTGCATAATTTTGTTGCAAATAATATTATTGTTCACAACTCCATTGAACAAGACGCTGATTTAGTAATAATGTTATACCGCGATGAATATTACTCTCCCGATACTCCCGATCGCGGCATTGCAGAAGTAATTATAGCTAAACACCGCAACGGGCCTACGGGTACTGCAAAACTTTTGTTCAATCCACAGTTTACAAAGTTTCAAAATTTAAAAATTTGAATGGGGAATTGGGCATTGGGCATTGGGAATGGGAGAGATGAGGGAGATAGTGGAGACAAGGTGACGAAGAGAAGCAGCGAGGCAAAGAAACGATCAAATACTATCTCTGTGTCCCCGTGTCCTCTTCCTCATGCCCCATACCCAATTTTTACTTAACTCCTAGCAATTCCACATCAAACAGTAGAGTGGCGTTGGGAGGAATCACGCCACCAGCACCACGAGCGCCATAACCTAACTCAGAGGGGATGATCAAATTGCGACGACCGCCTACTTTCATAGTGCTAAGTCCTTCATCCCAACCTTTGATTACCTGTCCAATGCCGATTTTAAAGCTGAAGGGTTGGCCGCGATCGCGTGAACTATCAAACTGAGTACCATCTTCTAAAGTGCCAACATAGTGAACTTCAACTGTTTGTCCAGGTTGAGGAGTCGCTCCAGTCCCCTCTTTTAACTCAACATACTTCAATCCAGAAGGAGTGGTTACGGCATTCGCATCAGACATAGTATTACTCGCAATTAAGATATTGTTTTCAGTTACAGTTGTGGGCGCTGACGGTGTTTGAGTTAATTCGGCAGCAATGGCAGTATTCTGTTTACTGCCTACTTGCCCCACAATCAACAGCACAACACACACCAGCATGAACGCCACGCTGAGGAAAATTGGTTTCAAAATCAGTTCTCCTTACTTAAGTATCCTGGCAAAAAGATTACCAACAGGACACATTTAGTTTAAATCACAAAGGGTATTCTAACGCCAAAGCTTATTTTCTAAATCGCGCACTTGCCGCTCTAAACGGTCAATTCTACCCCTTAATTCGTCCACCTCTGACTGGCGAGCCACCCCCAAATCCTGCATCATATTTCGCATTTGCCGCTGCATTTGGACATCCCAGTTTCCCTGTTCCGACTTTAACTGCTGGGCAATATCATCCATTACCGCCTTGGCTTGCTCAGGATTGAGTTTACCGTCTTTAACTAAATCATCGCTGACTTGCCGTAGTTTTTCTGCGACTAAAGACGTTGTTCCAAGACCCACCATCATTAGCTGTTGCAACCAATTGTTGTTGTCCATATTCCCTTCCTCTTACTTATTAACCAGCCGACCCTTGCTCCTGAGTTTAGGCAATCAAGCTATGCTTAAAGCGTAGTTACTCTAGCCTACATCTCTATTTTGGCAAATTAAGAAACACAGGGTTCAAAGGACGTGTTTATAGAACTTCTCAAGTTTAAGGTTGCCCCGGATTTACGGGAATATTTTATCCAGAAGGACGCACAAATTTGGACAACAGCGCTGGCTGAGTATCCAGGATTTCTCGGTAAAGAGGTTTGGATCAGCCCCAATGACTACACAGAAGTTATCCTGATCATTCGTTGGGCAACGCTGGAACAGTGGAAAGCCATACCCCAAGCACATTTGCAGACCATTGAAGACAACTTCATTCAAGCGCTCAGAGAATCATATTTAATTGTGGACTCAGGAGAATATCAAGTACGGAAATTTCCCCATTCATAGGTGAAAGATTACTGCCAACACCTATAAAAAGGCAAAAGGCAAAAGGCAAAAGGCAGGAGGTAGGAGGTAGGAGAGAAAAAGTATTAATTAAAACTGAGAACTAAATACTAATACAGTTAAGTTAAACTTTTTCTCTTTCCCCTCTGCTTACCCTGATTCTTTTTCCCCCTGAATGCTTCACCAAAAACTTGGGTCTGTTCGCGAAGCGTCTCGTAGAGAAGTCCCGTCCTTTGAGGACGGCTTTTTCTCATAGGTGACAGGACTTTAAATGAGTAATGAGTCATGAGTGGATGAGAAATGGCTATTTACTCATTACTTATTACTTATTACTTATTACTCCAGAATCACCGACCCTTCTTTCTCGGTGAGTATGTCAACTCTTAGTGTCTTTATTTTTCAAAGTAGGGAGAAGTTAAATCTGTGCCCGCCATTTCTGAAAGGCGATCTCGTAATCCTCTGATTTACTCTGAAAAACACTCCACCAATGAAAAAATAGTCCTAAACCCCATCCTAATGCTGGGAAAATAGCCCAAAAATAACCAGGACTAGTAATTAAATTCAAGAGAATGAGGAATAAATTCACTGCTAGGAAGGAAACCAAGTGTGTCCAAAAGGCTCTGCGTCGGAAAGTATTAAATGTATGTCGCAAACGTTCCTCTTCTTGTTGAGCCAACCACTTTTGTTCAGTTCTTTCCAAAATATCAGAAGAAATACCTAACTCAGATGCCATTTCTAAAAGCTGTTCTCGTGAAAATTCACCTTCCTGTTTACGAGTGAGTGCTTTTTGAAGGATTTGTTCTACATCTTCTGAATCGTAAGTCATTTTAATTACCTTATAAGTTTGTGTGTAAATGCGCCTTTGATTTCACGAATTTATTGATCGGCTTCGTTCAATTCAGTTAGCAAATGCATCCACATTTTGCACCCAATACTTAGTGATATTCACAACCTGATTATTTTCTCACAATTGATTTAGGGCTACTGTATTTGTCAATACCTCTATAATTGCTTTGATGAGAGCGATCGCTGTTACACCATTAAGCCAAACATTTGCATTATGGGGCACAGGAGCCTGGTAGCCCGATTTCAGCTAAAGATCCAACTACATATTGCTGCCTCAATCGAGTAAATATGGCTGAAATCACTCTTTTGAATTTCCGAAAATATTAAATTTAATGGAAGTTTTAAGATATCAAGAGGGGTGTACGCTACCTAGTAGTCTGTCAAGTTTTATTTAATAGGTTCATAGTTTGCGATTTAGAGCAAACTACGGACAATCCGCGACAGACCAGTAGATGGGAATGCGTCAATAGAGGACTCAATCAATGGGATATGTAATTTCTACTGCAAATATGAAAGGTGGCGTTGGTAAAACCACTCTCACCGTCAATTTAGCGACTTGTTTAGCTAAAAATCATGGCAAACGGGTGCTCGTCCTTGATTTAGACAGCCAAATTAGCGCCACACTCAGCTTGATGTCGCCTTTAGATTTTGCCAAGCGTCGTAAACAAAGCAAGACATTTAGGTATCTGATAGACCAAGTTATCAATCCAGATCCACAAGCAAAACTCACAATTCAAGATATCGTTCAATCCCAGGTTTGTAATCTTCCAGGACTAGATTTATTACCGGGAGATATCGATTTGTATGATGAATTTGTTGTTTCAGAAATGCTCCATAAACAAGCAACTGCTTTGGGTGAACAGGACTTTGAAACGATTTGGAATCGGTTTGAAAGGGTCTTGATTAACAACATCTTAAAACCAGTCCGTCAAGAATATGATTTTATCCTTCTCGATTGTGCACCGGGCTATAATCTATTGACTCGTAGCGCTTTAGCTGCTAGCGATTTCTACATACTTCCTGCTAAACCAGAACCATTATCTGTAGTAGGTATTCAACTGCTAGAAAGACGAATTGCCCAATTAAAAGACAGTCACGGACATGAAACCAAGATAGATATAAAAATGTTGGGAATTGTATTTAGTATGTCCAGCGCTAATCTTCTCACTGGCAGATACTATAAACAAGTTATGCACCGCGTTGTTGAAGATTTTGGTGTAGAAAAAATTTGTAAAGTACAAATCCCAGTTGATGTCAATGTTGCAAAGGCTGTTGATAGTTTTATGCCCGCTGTTTTAAATGCTCCCCAATCAGCAGGTTCAAAAGCTTTCTTTCAGTTAACTCAGGAGTTGTTGCAAAAACTATAGCCCTACTTAATCATTCATGAAAAACACGATTTCCGACTTATTAAATAGGTCGGAAATCTGAGCTTTTCGATTTTAATCAAGGTCTGAATAAAGATAATTTCTACTGGCTTCGTGAGAAGCAAGCTACATGGGAAAAATCTCAAATCTAAAATTCTTTATTCAAGAAAAAAACTTCAGGCATGGAGTCAATCTCAAATCTCAAATTTAAAATCCCAAATTCAGTAATAACTAAGTTGTTTTTTCCTAAAGTTCAGCAGTTATACGGAAGCTATAAGCAGTGAGATTCAGTTATTGAGTGAAAAGGTCAGTAAATCTCACTAAGAAAAAATGGTTAGTAACGATTCTGCACGGGCAGAGAAAAATCAGCACTTGCTAATGCGCCTACCACGGACTCTGAGTTATCTCGAAACCT
The DNA here is from genome assembly GCF_054786515.1 of Nostoc sp. UIC 10890. Classification (NCBI taxonomy): domain Bacteria; kingdom Bacillati; phylum Cyanobacteriota; class Cyanophyceae; order Nostocales; family Nostocaceae; genus Nostoc; species Nostoc sp. UIC 10890. The sequence continues at coordinate 4,859,903 of NZ_JBSGKF010000001.1, read as the reverse complement.
GGGGCTTTGGGTTAACGGGTCATGTTGGATGGATTGGTACTGCGCCCATTATTCATGCAGCGTTAGGGCCTAAAGCTATCTTAGTTTGGTTTTTTGGCACGATCGTTTCCTTTTTGCTTAATTTGCAGGTACAAAGTCTAGGTAGATATTGGTCAGATGTCGCCGGAGGAACACCAAACTATACCACAAGGCTATTAGAGAACTTTCCTGCTTTAGGCCGTTACGTAGCACTAGGATATTTTTTTAGCTGGGCAGCAGCACCAGCACTATACGCAATTATTCTCACCAACCTCATTAAAGTCAATTTTGAACCATTAGGTATTTCTTTCCCAGAAAATTTATTAAAAGTTTTATTTACAGCGATTCCTTTTATTTTGGCATTCAGTGGCACGCGTGCTTTAGCACTCCTGCATTTATTTTTTGTATTCCCAGCAATTTTATTACTGTTATTATTTTGTATTCAAGGTGTACTATGGTTAGCCTTCTCAACTTCTAGTTTTAAATTTCTCCCAATTAGCACACATAGCCTGAGCTTTGAAGAATGGGCAAAGTGGTTTTTTCTAGGTAGCTACTCAATTTTTGCTTGTGAAACCACTTCTTCTTTTGTTGCTGATAGCCGCCACCCATATAAAACTTTAAGTTTCTTAACCGTAGCGGCTTGGTTAATTCCTCCAGTCTTTTTAGGTGGTTCTTGGGTATTAATGTGTTCGGCTCCAAATCCAACAATAGGTGATGATGCATTCTTAAATCTGGTAGAGGCTTCTAAACCTTTTTGGGGTGAATCTGCCTCCTTTCTAGTAACACTTCTAATTACTATATCTTGCCTTCTAAGTTCTGCTACAGCGGTTTCCAATTCTCCTCGAATGTTATACCAGCTTGCCTTAGACAGACAGATTTCTCCCATATTTGCATTAGTTTCCCGTCAAGGTGTCCTTGGCCCTGCTATTTTAGTTACCTTTCTACTCAGTTTGCTTTGTCTCAATTTGGGAAATATATCTCAACTTGTCACAGTAGCAGGTACTTGTTATCTCATGTCCATTATGGGACTACATCTGGGATTATGGCTGTGTCGGGGACAACCACACGTGTTATGGCCTTGGTGGTCACTTGGTTTTTTCTTAGTAGAACTAGTAGTTCTCATAGTGGGAGGTTTAGCTTGGAATTGGATAGATTTTTTAGTAGGATTATTATTACCCATTATTCTGATGATCGGAGATGTAGCCCTACGTCGCTTAAGATTTGCACCATTACACCCCAAATGGTGGACACAGCGTTACGACACTAGAGCTATTAAAAACAACTCAGACTTTGTGGTACTACAAGTAATTGTTTTAGTATCATTAATTTGTATTACTGCCACAATCAGTTGGGTTATCCGCGATTTATTAGATAGACTTTCTACTAATCCTCAAAACTCTTTACTAGCTATTCTGTTAGTGACACTATCTTTTACAGGGGTAGCGATCGCTTGCTGGACAACTTTACCACAAATTATTGCTATTGATGAGGCACGCAAACAAGCAAGAAACTTATTTATCACTACTCTCGATACTGTTCCAGATACGGTTTTAGTATTAGATGAAAAAGGTATAATTTGTCAAACCAATGCTGCTGCTGAAGAATTATTTGAAACAAGCATTCAACAGTTGCTTGGGAAAAACTTGAATCAACTCCTAATGTGCTATCGCGGTACACCGGAACAATGGTCTATTAGAAGTGAGCAAAGTTTAAGAATAAACCAAGGTTTACGAATTGTTGAATCGACTATTTCACAGCCATTTAATTCCCAGCTACGGGAATATATTGTAATTGTCCGTGATATCACTAAGCGGAAGCTAGCAGAGGAAGAATTAGTTCAGTACCGTTATCAGCTTGAGCAGTTGGTGCTAGAGCGCACCATTGAACTTATTAGAGTTAATCAACAACTTCAACAAGACATTATCAAGCGTCAAGAAGCACAAGAGCAATTACTACACAATAGTCTTCATGACGGACTAACTGGATTGCCTAACCAAAGATTATTTATGGAACGGGTGCAGCAGGCAATAGAACATAGTAAACAGCAAAATAATTATTTATTTGCTGTCCTCTTCTTAGACCTAGACCGCTTTAAAGTTGTTAATGACAGCCTTGGACATCTACAAGGAAATCAACTTTTGATTGCAATTTCTCATCGGCTAAAGTCAGTTCTGCGAGTCGGAGATATAGTTGCCCGTTTTGGTGGAGACGAGTTCACAATATTACTTGAGGAAATTGAAGATATCAGCACCGCTATACATGTAGCCGAGCGAATTAAAAAGGTGCTAGCTTCGCCATTTCAATTAAACGAGCATCGGGTGTTTACTAATGTTAGTATTGGCATCGCTTTAAGTAAAAGAGATTATGAGCAAGCAGCACAGATTCTACGCGATGCCGATGTAGCAATGTATTGCGCCAAAGCACTTGGGAAAGCGCGTTATGAGGTTTTTGACCCAAAGATGCACGAGGGTGCAGCTTTGCTCTTGGAGTTAGAAACTGCTTTACGTCATGCGCTGCTCAAGCAAGAAGATTTTCGTCTTGACTACCAGCCAATTGTTTCACTGACAACTGGCAAAGTTATTGGATTTGAGGCACTGATACGTTGGTATCATCCAGAGCGAGGACTTATTTCCCCACAAGATTTTATTCCCCTGGCTGAGGAAACGGGAATGATTGTTAGTATCGGGGAATGGGTGCTTTATGAAGCCTGCCACCAAATGCACAGATGGCATCAACAATTTCCTACTTCACCACCTTTGACAATTAGCGTCAATTTTTCTGGTAAACAAATCACGCAACCCGATGTATTTAAACAGGTTAAACATATTTTGCAGCAAACTGGACTGGAGCCATGTTGTTTGAAATTGGAGATTACTGAAACTTTGTTGATGGATAATTTTGAATTAGCTACCACTGTACTTTCTCAGTTAACAGCGCTGAATGTCGAGACGCACATGGATGACTTTGGTACTGGCTATTCATCCTTGAGTTATCTGCACCGCCTACCAATCAAAACCATTAAGATTGACCGCTCTTTTGTTACCAGTATAGGTAGTCGAGGAGAAAATTTAGAAATTATTCGAGCGATTGTGACATTAGCCCATAATTTAAATATGTCTGTAACAGCAGAGGGGATAGAAACTGTAGAGCAATTAGCACAATTGAAGGCTTTACAATGTGATTATGGACAAGGGTATTTTTTCTTATCACCGATGGAACGTGCAGAAGTAGAAAGACTACTTGCTGCTAACTTATGCTCCAAAAACTTTTTAAAGAGATAAAATCTTGGGATCAAATTCTGTTTAGAGAAACACTTTGTAAAATTGGGTGATCAATTTCACTTGAGAATCTATATTAGTGTAGTACTGACTGTAGCTGAAAATCATCTGCATTATTAACTAACCCTTCTTCTAATAAAAGTTCGCTCACAAAAATATCAATTTTCTTTCTATCGATATTCTGCATGACTACAATATGTACCCAATTTTCAGAAACTGCTAACTGCCACTTTTTAATTAACCTTTGGGAAGGTTTTTGAAAGACTACGGTATTGGAAAAATTATTGAGCATACATGGATATTCTCTGATTTGAAGTTGTTGGAAAAGATATTGGGCATTATCAATACAGGTCTTTGCTTCTCTAGCTAATCCATCATAGCCTCTTGTTTTCGTTGCATACCAGAGAATCAGAGGGGTATGACCGTTTCTAGACCCCAGAATTGTTGTATCTGTTGAACCAATATATTCAATTGCTGTTTCAACTTTTTCTACCCATTTCTTTTTAGTCAAAACTACACCGCAAGGCAAGGGAGAACCAATGAATTTAGCAGAAATGGCTACACTATCTATGGGTTTTTGAAAGTTAACTTGTGGAGCGCCATCTAGAAACGGTAATATTAATCCTGAAAGAGCGGCATCACAATGAATGTAGTAATCTTTAATCTGATTGCGCTCTAAAATTTCTAGAACTTTGTCTAAGTTATCAATCGCACCTTTGACAGTAGTGCCAATATTTAAATTGATGATCGCTGGATAACTACGATTCTCACTAATTAATTTTTCAAAATGTTCATAATTCATCTCTCCATTAATTTGTGAATTAACAACATTATGTTGAATGCGAAATAATCTGGCTGCTTTGGGTATGGAGTAATGAGAGTCTTCTGAGGAGTAAAGAATCCCATTAGGGTAGATTTCTCTTGCTAAAAACATTCCATATAAATTACCTTCAGTCCCGCCAGCAGTAATATAACCCCAAAACTGATTTTCTGGAATCTTATAGAGGTGAGCAAAAAAAGATAATACTTCTTGCTCAAACTTACGAGAATGAAGACCAAAATCTGGCTCAATATATGGATCTCCAGCATTATTTAACAGAAAATTAAAAAATTTTGCGATCGCACTGTAGTCAGAACTTAAATTATATGGATAACCTGCATGAAACTGCGATCGCTGTTCTATTTGCAGCAAAAAATCTGCCAACTCTTTAGCAACTTTATCTGACATATCTTTTCTTTAAATCTCTTGAATCTTAAGTTAATGGATGTTTTAGTCTAAATTCTACGTATTAATCCATACCTTTATATTTTCTTAATAATGTGGTAGTTCGGTTCTTTCTTTGACAAGAATACAGTGACAATACGTAGATATCTTCAGTATAAATACCCAAATTTTTTGTTCATAAGTCTATTACCCTTAGAATTAGACCTTTCAAGATGTTGTGTAATAGCTTGATTTATAGTTTGCTCAAAAGAGATGAAAATCTACTGGGTTGAGAATCGAGATGTTGCTGGGGCAGGTGTTTGAACGTTTTATAACAGAAAGTCCAGTTTCGGTGATGTTTTGTGGACTTTTAGAGAAAACACTATGTCCCTAGATACTGAATTAACTATTTTTGTTCGTAGTGCGAAAACTCAATACACTCGCGAGTTATTATTCTCGACATCCGTGAATTTAATGAGCCTAATTTTTTGTGGAGTCGAACTATCATACATCCAGCCCACCAAGCATCCTCTGAATCCCACGCCAGTTGCTTCAATGACGGGAATCTCCGTTAGTACAGACTTTTGTAGAGAAATGAAGGAGAATAAGCCTCTAAATTTTAAAAAGGATTATAGAGTAAACTAAAGTACAGACCGTTTTCTTGTAATGTTCTCTCATTTGAGTTAACAGATACTAGAGGAATTCCCCAGTCAAGACGAAGGGTGAAGCGATCGCCTTGTGACCAACGCAACCCCAGACCAACAGCAGCTAAAGTATTAGTATCGGGATTCTCTCTACCAGAACTATTCCAGCCAACACCAAAATCCACAAAGGGGACAACCTGTAAGGTGCTATCTATCTGGGGTAAGCGCAGAATCGGTACTTGAACTTCAGCAGAAAGAAAAGTACCATTATCCGTCAGTAAGTAATCTTGACGGTAGCCGCGAATGCTATCCTGCCCACCTAAGCCAAATTGCTCTAAAGGCAAAAGTGTTCTGGATGCGAGTTGCGTATTTAAACGAAGTAAAAATAAGGTTTCAGGAGCTAAAAGGCGGGCCCACTGCGCTTGTCCTTGCCAAGCAAAAAAACGGCTATCGGGAGGATTTTGATTAATCGTGGGATTCAATACATCTATGCCCAAACTGAATTGAGAACGCAGGGCGATGACTTCACGACTGTTACGACTCGTCCATTCTTGAAAAAATCGCAACGCAGAGACCCTGGTACGTCCTTGTTCATCAGCACCTAAACCGGGGAAAGGTAGTCGCTCTCCTTCAATATAAGAAGCTTCACTTTCCCGTCGCGAGGCTGTCAACCCAAGGGCAAATTCTTGTGTAGGAGTTTGAACTATGGGCTGGCGGAATGTTAATTCGTAATAGCGAGAATCCGATTGGATATCTAAAACGTTGAAAGGAGGTTCAATGACATTGCTGGATGTGATGCCATAGTTTAAGGTGAGGGTTCCATTGCGGGGATTGAGTGGTAATGTATAGCTGGCATCAAAGGAGTTGCTACCATCGGTATTAGTGTAAGCTACACCCAGAGAATCTCCCAGTCCCAATAAGTTGGCTTCATTTAATTGTAATCGGCGGCGGAAACTGCCAACACTTGGCGATCGCCCATTATCAAGAACTATTTGGCTACTAAAGGTTTTTGCCTCGCTGACTTTAACTTCTAAAAGACTTGCACCAGTCCGTGATCCTGCGGAGAGTTCCGCAGTCACATTTTGAATCAAAGGATTAAGTTGCAAAAGTTGCAGTGCCTCTAGTAGACGCTGGCGATTGAGAGGCGGTGATGTCGCTATTGCTAGTCGGCTGCGGACATAATTCTGATTTAACCGTCGAGTTCCAGTTATCTGGATGTCTTCTAATTTACCTTCGACTACCTGAATTTTGACAACACCAGATTGGATTGTTTGGGGTGGAATATAGGCACCAGAAGTAATGTAACCATTGTTGACGTATAACTCAGTAATTTTAGAACGTGCTTGATAAACTTCAGTCAGCGATATCGGTCGTTTGGTAAATTCAGCAGTGGCTTTAGCTAACTCTTCGGGACTGAAGACTGTACTACCAACAACTTCAAACCGTTCCACAACAATAGTTTGAGGAAAGTTGCCGGGGATTGGTTCTTCAGGTGTGGGAGTTGGGGCAGAGGGCGGAAATAATTCTGCTGGTGGGGGAAGTGGCTGTGGCAGTTCAGGTGAGGGAGTTGGCAAAGGTGCGGGTGGTTGGACATCCTGCGGTGGTGGGAATTGTTGTGACAGGATGAAATTACTAGTTGGTAATTGTGTAGTATCAACAGCCTGAGCTTGCAGTGGACTAGAAGATATGTTGCTGAGAAATACCAGCATACTCAGCGGTAAGCAGGACACTATAAGATTCTGAGGATATTTATCAATCATCGCACTGGACTATTTTTTGTCAGAAACTATGGGATTATACGGGGACTGCCTCAGATGTGAATCTTACTTCATCTTCTGTCGCTAAAGTTGATATCTTGGGTAAATCTCAATTTAAAAGCGAAATTATCTGGTTATTGCAGACTTAAAAGTATTGACAATGTTCAATCTGCATCAGCAAGCAGATATGTTGAAATTATCTATTGCTGCGGGAGAAATAGACCTCAAGTATTTAGAGGAATCAGGGCTTTGTGTATGGAAAAACTCAGGTTACACTCAATACTGCTTGGGTAAAGCATTTTGAACTCGGAATTGGGTTTGGGGAAAAGGTTAAAGGGTAAAGGTTTTTTCTTTCCCCTTTCCCCAAACCCAATTCCCCAAAACCCGACAAGTATTGAGGTTACACTTATGACTTTAGAAGGTAAGCAAAAACATTTAGTCCATATCTCGCTGCTTAAACATTCCCATCAATTTACGTTTACGAGCGTGGGTTTGCATCAAATTGTCCCGATAGCTTAACCAGTCAGCTTTCTTGCCAGATTTCAAGTAGGCATTACGTGCCTTTTTCAACCATTCAACCGCGTAATAGTAGTATTCGGCTTTACCTGCATCCATAATCTTTTCGGCACGGCGACGAGCATTAGCAATCACCCAACTAGGATTGTGAGAGATAGCAGCATCCATAACTCGGTGAATCAACTCTGAATCATAAGAACTGAGTTCACTAGCGATCGCAATTGCATCATCAATTAGCCCTTCATGCAAGAATATATCCACCTTGGCTGATTCTGTTCCCCAAACGCTATCAGTACGGATAATCCTCAGCAAGTCTGTTTTGACACTTTCCCAGTTTTCCCCAGCCAATTCTGCCATCTTTTGGTAGTCAGCAAAGGAGGGCTTCACTTGAAAAGCCGCCTTGATTGCTAATAAAGCAGCTTCATTATTACTTAACTCCAGAGCTAAATCACTTGTCCAAATCCCCAATTCGTACTGAGAATTACCTGGTAAATTTAATCCACTCTGGGCTATATCTAGTGCTTGCTGTAATGCCCCCTGAACACTGAGTGTTTTCGCTAGGGCAAAAGCCTCTTCCATTGAGATCATCTGGGTTTGAGCAGCATCAATTGCTTCTTCCACCCTACCTAAACGCCCTAGCATTGTCAGATATTGCTGGGTTTGCCCTTCTGCTTCTGCTAAATACAGGTATTCTTGAGAACGTTCCTGACGTTCAAGAATTTTCAGGCGAATTAGTGCCAAATCATCAGCGTAGTCTGGCACATCTTCTTCCCAAGCTCCCCTTTCAGTAATATTACCTTGGAGAACTTGTAGCAATGGTGGATAATCCCAACCTTGGCGTAAAGCTTCCATAACTAGACCAAAATCAACATTCCACTCATCTTGCCAAGCTTCTAAATTTATTTGAATATCAACTTTTTCTTCTGGAGTGAGTTCGGTGCTGAGAATTGCTTCACACCAAGCATGATTCAATTCCTCCACAAGTTCATCGTTTTCAGCACCGTATTCTGCAACATCATCCCAATTTTCCACACAGGTAGAAGTAATCGCTTCCAAAATAGCGATCGCATTTTCACCCTCTCCCCGTTCGCTAAAATTTACGGCAGTTTGCACTACACTCAGCAATTCCTCAGCAATTGGGTCTTCTTCGTAACCCTCCTCAAAGTAGCGCACGGTATTCTTGAGAATCTGCCGTACTTGCCGCCGAAACGGAATCGGATCAATAGTACTGCGGCGCAGGGATTTTATAGTTGTTAGCTTGTCAGCAGGATTCGTCATCCAACTTACATGGCGATCAATCGCCTCAATCATTGGTGGGTATTCAGCTACCAACTCTTGCAACAGCCTTTGAGTTTGGATATAATCCAGGCGATTTAGTAATTGTTCTAGGGTGGGGCGCTGCTCAATACTTTCTGAGTTACGCGCACAGACAAGCATCGTGGCTACAATGTGTTTGCACCACCCGTCAAAGTCGTAAGCACAGGTGCAGTTGACTGAAGTTAACCCACTGCTATCGAAATTCAGGTTGACATGATAAGGTCTAGCTTGAGTGCCCATAACATCTGCCTGAACCAGATGACCACGTTGGGTAATAGCATTGACAGCACCAGCCTTATAGTATGCCTCGCCCCGCTGGAAAGATTTGGCGTTGGCATGACGGCGGATAGTAAATTCACTAATTTGGGGAATAGACATCGAGCGATCGCCTGCGTAAATCTTTTGGATCAATCCTAAATCCAGCTTAGGTGTTCAGCTAACGCGCTGTAAAGAAAAAGGTGTGGGGATTGGGGATTGGAGATTGGGTATTGGGTACTGGGGATTGGGAATTGGAAAATAGTATTTTTGGCGTTGCATATTTATTTGCGGGATGGGCCGAAAAGCCACTGGTGTCTACTTTTGCCAAAAATAGCGTACTGATTGGGTGTTGTTCACCCGCCAGGGATTGTAAATCCCTGACTAATTGCTCAAGTCTACTGAAGTAGACTGAAAATTTTTGCAATCTTTAGTCCTCTTCAGAGGACTTTAGCTATGAGACAGGGATTTACAATCCCTGGCGGACGTGCTGGCGGACGTGCGGTTTCGCGTTAAGTTGACACCAGTGGCATCTTGCCCGTCCCTTGTATTTCAGGGCGGGCGAGACGCCCACCCTACAAGAATCATCCCTTGATTCAGCAACGCCGTATTTTTAATATTATTTCCTAGTCCCCAGTCCCCACTCCCCAGTCCCCAGTCCCCACTCTAAAGTCTAAAAAAATAAGTATCTAGATTTGACTATAATTACTGAAAACATCCATCTTTTCGCCAGAAGTGATTGAATCATAATCTAAGTTAGCAAAACCCGAACGTTAAATCAGTAAATAGTTATCAGGCGTATGGTAGGGATCTAAATCAGTTACCAGTTCCTAGTGTTCACTGATACAGCAGTTTGCAAATAAGTAAGGTACAAAATGCAGGACTCAAAATCAGATATAAAGAGTTTCTGCCCTCTGCCTCCTGCCTTCCTTGATAACTGATAACTGTTAAAGGGGTTGCGCTGATTGTCGGTCAAGTTGAGAATAAATAGGCGAAGCACACGGGGAAACTAACGTGAGTCAAGAATTTGATTACGATTTAGTAATTATCGGCGCTGGTGTAGGCGGACATGGCGCAGCCTTACACGCCGTAAGTTGCGGTCTGAAAACAGCGATTATTGAAGCTGCTGATATGGGAGGAACCTGTGTTAATCGGGGCTGTATTCCTTCTAAAGCGTTGCTGGCGGCCTCTGGACGTGTGCGGGAGTTACGTGATGCCCACCACCTCAAGTCGTTGGGAATTCAAGTTGGAAGCGTGGAATTTGATCGCCAAGCGATCGCTAACCATGCTGGTAATCTCGTCTCGAAAATTCAAGGCGACTTAACCAACAGCCTCAAACGTCTAGGAGTCGATATCATCAGGGGTTGGGGAAAAATTGCTGGGGCACAAAAAGTCTCTGTCACCGGAGACGGTGGTGAAAAAACCATCACAGCCAAAGACATCATTCTTTCCCCCGGTTCAATTCCTTTTGTGCCTCCAGGAATTGAAGTAGACGGCAAAACTGTCTTTACCAGCGATCAAGGTGTCAAGTTAGAGTCGTTACCAGATTGGGTGGCGATTATTGGTAGTGGTTACATCGGCTTAGAATTTTCTGATATTTACTCAGCTTTGGGTTGTGAAATCACCTTGATTGAAGCCCTAGATCAGTTAATGCCAGGATTTGACCGCGATATTGCCAAACTTGCTGAACGGGTGCTGATTACTCCTCGCGATATTGAAACGAAAGTGGGGATATACGCCAAAAAAGTCACTCCTGGTTCACCTGTGGTAATTGAGTTAGCAGATTTTAAAACCAAAGAAGATGTAGATGTCATCGAAGTAGATGCTTGCTTGGTGGCTACGGGACGCATCCCAGCGACCAAAAATCTTGGTTTGGAGTCTGTGGGTGTAGAAGTTGATCGGCGGAACTTTATCCCCGTTGACGATCGCATGGCCGTGCTGTCATCTGGCGAAGTAGTGCCGCATCTGTGGGCAATTGGCGACGCGAATGGGAAGATGATGTTAGCACACGCGGCTTCTGCTCAAGGCATCATCGCAGTAGAAAATATAGTTGGGAGGGAAAGAATAGTAGACTATCGCAGCATCCCCGCAGCAGCATTTACCCACCCAGAAGTCAGCTATGTGGGCTTAACAGAAACCGCAGCTAAGGAGTTGGGACAAACCGAAGGGTTTGAAATTGCCACAAGTCGGAGTTACTTCAAAGGAAATTCCAAAGCGTTGGCAGAAAATGAAGCCGACGGTATTGCCAAGGTGATATATCGCAAAGATACAGGAGAAGTCTTGGGCGTCCACATTTTCGGACTGCACGCCTCAGATTTAATTCACGAAGCATCAGCTGCGATCGCAAACCGTCAATCTGTCCAAAGCCTCGCACACCTAGTTCACGCCCACCCGACACTCTCAGAAGTCCTAGACGAAGCTTATAAACGAGCCATTTAGTCATTTGTCCTTTGTCATTTGTCCTTTGCTAATAAACAAGGACAAATGACCACTGACTAATGATCAATGACCAATGACCAATGACTAATGACTAATTATGCAAATTCGCCGCCGTTCACCTAACCCAGCTATTGATGTATCTATATTGCGTTATCAGGCTGTCGTGCCTGATGCCGCGCCAAAGCACATTTTGGAGGAAATTGTCTGGCAGAAAGAAGTAGAGTATGACCAAATGCGGGAAAAGGTTCCTTTGCAGCAATTGCTTAAGCAAGTACTTACTGCGCCGCCAACCCGTGATTTTGTCGCCGCCTTGCGCCAAGGTAAAACTAATCCAGCATTGATTGCCGAAGTCAAAAAAGCTTCACCTAGCAAAGGCATTTTACGAGAAGATTTTGACCCAGTAGCGATCGCCCAATCTTATCAGCAAGGTGGTGCCAGTTGTCTTTCTGTGCTGACGGATGTCAAGTTCTTTCAAGGTAGTTTTGATAACTTAGCAAAGGTTCGGGCAGCCGTAGATTTGCCCCTACTGTGCAAAGAATTTATCGTTTACGCTTACCAAATATACTTGGCGCGAGTTCAGGGTGCAGATGCTATTTTGTTGATTGCAGCTATTCTCAGCGATCAAGATTTGAAATACTTCCTCAAAATTGCTAACAATCTAAAAATGGCAGCCTTGATTGAAGTCCATAGTTTGGCAGAACTTGACCGTGTGTTAGCCTTAGATGGGGTTTCCTTGATAGGAATCAATAATCGCAATTTAGAAGATTTCTCTGTTGACTTGCAAACCACTTGCCAACTTTTGGCTGCAAGAGGTAGCCAATTGCAAGAGAAAAACATCCTTGTTGTCAGCGAATCAGGACTACACAACCCAGAAGATTTGAGTTTAGTGCTTACAGCAGGTGCATCCGCTGTACTCATTGGAGAATCTTTGGTAAAACAACCAGATCCCGGCGCTGCGATCGCCCGTATATTACCGAGGAATTTCTGAAAAATTACACCTCTCCTGCGCTAATAAGGGGCGCAGGGCAACTAACTGCACACAATAGTTGGGCAATTGGGCACACTATGCGTAGACACGCAACACTTTGCCATCAAGTATCATCAATATCTTTGCCAAATCTTCATTGCTAATCAAATCAAAGCCATAAGCAACTAGTTATTTATTATGTAACAATTCATTAATAAGAGACAAACTCTCATTAATACAAAATCCCAAATATGAAATCAAAATTTAACTTCATGGAGCAAATTCCTCTACCTTCACCTATTCACTACGAACTTATACTTCAACTTTTAGAAAGACAAACTATGTTAGCAGTCAATGATAATCCAGATTTAAGGCATCAGGTGAATCAGCTAATTATTACTCTCCGTAAAGCTGCTGTGCAGCAAAAGCGACTAGAAGAAATTTGCGAGTTTTCCTCTGTAACTATTGATCATCGTTGGTCGATCAACCACCATAACGATAGCAAAGTTGTTGCCCCCGATTGAAGCTGATAACTTACATATCTCAACCTCAAATTTGGCATCTTTAGTTAAGTTATATTACCATTATCAGAAAATGTCTCTGTGTATTGAAGGGGTAAGTACTCAAAATTTCCGCCACACTTGCTTGACCCAAAAGCAAGGTTTGGGGTGTGATTTTAAATCCTCTATATAGACTCTAGTTACAGAACTTTCTCTGCTTTGTAAAAATATATAGAAATGCTAAATTAGTATTTGAAATCGGCAGTCTTAACGCTTAAAGTTTAGTTGATATAGATTTTACTTGATTGAGCTAGTTCACTCAATTTATACATAGTTATTGTTGCTCTAACTACTAACTTAGCTGTTGACAATTTATACAATAATTATCTTAATGCTGTAGAAAAAATATCATCTTTACTAAGATTTTAGCTCTGAAAAAGTTCATCTTGATTTAGAAGAAATTGTAGATCAGTTAAAATATTGATGAGATTCTCTCTCGAATTTAACGAAAGATGAAATATAACAGCATTCACGAACTACTCAGAAATAATCAGGCTTGGGTTGCCGAAAAGCTAGCTATAGATCCAACTTACTTTGAAGAATTATCTAATGGACAAACACCACCTTTTCTATACATTGGGTGTTCTGATAGTCGTTTGGCATTAACAAGATTTACCCGTACAGAACCCGGAGAGTTATTTGTACATCGTAATATTGCCAATCAAGTTTCTCTAACGGATATAAATTTTTTAGCCGTTTTAGAATACGCAGTTTTACATCTTAAAGTAGAACACATTATCGTCTGTGGTCACTACGATTGTGGAGGAATTAAGGCGGCTTTAGAAGGGAGAACCATCGGAATTCTTGATAACTGGGTAAATCCGATTCGGGAACTGTATTTACAGAAACAAGAAGAAATTGATACCTTGCCAACAAGAGAAGAACGTCTCAATCGTTTGGCAGAAATCAATGTTGTGGCGCAAGTGAAAAATCTTTACCAAACTTCTATCATGCGTCAGGTACTATATGAACGAAAAGCGCCTATGGTGCATGGTTGGGTACTAGATATAAGCACTGGGTTGATCAAAGATTTGAATGTCTCAACTGTGCAATGGCAATTACACATCTGCCCCTTGCTTTTGGAGTTTAGACTTTATGCTATGTTAAAAAATGAGAGCTAATTCGGTATTTACCGCCAGATAAAACCTGAACCAATACGCTTGAGATTATTATAGATTTTTGTTTAATAAAACTTATAAATACAAAGCAGGTAATTTATTTACCTTCTTTCCATCCTCTGTATAGAAATGTACTCATTGAGGCCCTGACTCAATTTATCACTGGATGCAGAGCCTCCAACCTACCCTGCAAAGATTATTTCTTAGCAATTATCCACACTGCATGAATAATTCCAGGAATGTAACCAAAAAGCGTCAAAAGTATATTAATCCAAAAGTCTACGCCAAAGCCTACTTGTAAAAAAACTCCCAAAGGCGGCACGAAAATGGCACACAAAATCCGAACTAAATCCATTTAAACCTCCTATTAATCTCACAAAAGACAGCTTGTTGGTGAAGTTATTCATCACTTTTCAAGCATATTTGTACCTCTCAAAGATAACATTCTCTCTGTTCATCTAGGTCATGATTTAGATGCGGTAAACCGTACTTAACATTAGCCACCGCTGATTTTGGCTTTGTAACCTAGCTTGGTCAAAATATCGAAAATTTTCTGCTTGTGTTCGCCCTGAATTTCAATTTCGTTATCTTTAACTGTCCCACCTGTGCCGCACTGGGTTTTCAACTGCTTCACCAAATCTGCCAAAGTTTCCGGTTTGACTTGAAAACCACTAATTACTGTGACGGTTTTCCCTTTGCGTCCTTTGCGGGAAGCTTGTACTTTAAGATTTTGTTGTTGTGGGGGTAGTTCTGGAATTGGTCTTTCTATGGCCGCGGAGTTGTCGTTGCCAAATTCGCGGTAGACAAAGCCTTTGTCGGAAGATTTGGGATTGGAAGAAGACATAAAATGAATGTTAAGAAAAATTTCAAAGGCAGTGGAAACTTCTACGCAACCATTCTGCTGGGATATCAATTTCTAGGCTAACATCACAAATCCATTGCAAGGGATTAGGCATCGGGTATGGGGCATTGGGCATGGGGCATTGGGCATTGGTTCTTATCCCCCTGCTCCCCAGTACCCAATCCCCAACCCCCAGATATACCCCAGACTTTCTATAATAATTAAGTCATTCCCGTCATCAAAAACAGCCTGTGACTACCACTCCCCTATCTCCAAGTTCAACTGCTCAAGTTCCCGATATGCTAGGTCGCTTTGGGCGCTTTGGCGGTAAGTATGTACCTGAAACGCTCATGCCTGCCCTTGCTGAATTAGAAACAGCTTATGAGCAATACCGCAATGACCCTGGTTTTCAAGCAGAACTACAGCAGTTATTACGAGACTATGTGGGACGTGCAACACCATTGTATTTTGCTGAACGCTTGACTGCTCATTATGCCCGACCCGATCGCACGGGGCCGCAAATTTACTTAAAGCGCGAAGATTTAAATCATACTGGCGCTCACAAAATCAATAATGCCCTTGGTCAGGTATTGTTGGCGAAACGCATGGGTAAGCAAAGGATTATTGCCGAAACGGGCGCTGGACAACACGGAGTTGCTACAGCTACAGTTTGCGCTCGTTTTGGGCTGGAATGTGTAATTTACATGGGCGTTCATGATATGGAACGCCAATCTTTAAATGTGTTCAGAATGCGGTTGATGGGGGCAGAAGTGCGTCCAGTGGAGGCAGGAACAGGAACCCTGAAAGATGCCACTTCTGAAGCAATCCGCGATTGGGTGACAAATGTGGAAACCACTCACTACATCCTCGGTTCGGTAGCAGGGCCCCATCCTTACCCGATGATGGTACGTGATTTTCATGCAGTCATCGGCCAAGAAACTCGCGCCCAAGCAATGGAAAAATGGGGTGTATTGCCTGATATTCTCTTGGCTTGTGTGGGTGGTGGTTCCAATGCTATGGGACTATTTTATGAGTTTATGAATGAGCCTTCTATACGGTTCATTGGGGTTGAGGCAGCCGGGGAAGGTGTCAATACCGAAAAACACGCCGCAACCTTGACAAAAGGACGAGTTGGTGTATTGCATGGAGCAATGAGCTACCTGCTGCAAGATGAAGATGGGCAAATCATTGAGGCACACTCAATTAGTGCAGGTTTAGATTATCCCGGTGTGGGCCCAGAACATAGCTATTTAAAGGATACTGGTCGCGCTGAATACTATAGTGTGACGGATGCAGAGGCTTTGGCAGCATTCCAGCGATTATCGAAATTGGAGGGAATTATCCCAGCATTGGAAACAGCCCATGCGATCGCCTACCTCGAAACCCTCTGTCCCCAACTAACCGACAGTCCTCGGATTGTAATTAACTGCTCTGGACGTGGTGATAAGGATGTACAAACAGTAGCTAAGTTATTAAATCCTGCATAAATATACTTACAATTCTTGGGAGGAAGCAATGATGGATCAACAATTCCAACACGCGATGCTACCGCAACCCACTCACGACGAGTTGGCACGCCAAAACTTTGTGCAAAGTCTGAAAATGCACATTTTCAGGAATATCTCTCCTGGTAATAAGGTAGTTTATGAAAAACTAGGCAAGCCGAAGTTTGAACAAGAACATCAGCGTCCTCCCCAGAATCGTTATGAAATTCGGGAAGTAATGCAGCACGAACCCTACTATCGCTGGACTAGTGCCCTTAAGCGCATCAACCAGGAAATGTTATGGGATGCTGTAAATGCCAATGTTGACAGACAGCTACCAGAGTTAATTGAGCGTTCCAAGGACAAGGGTAATGAACTGGGTACTTTAACCCTCGACCCAAACTTTCAAATACCTACTCATCAAAAAGCTGTAGACATTCACTGTATGCCCGGAGGATATCACAGTGAATTCACAGATGATGATGTCGCTGCCGGCGCAACCTACGATCGCGGCGCTTACGTTTATGGTCTAGGTTGGTTGGGGCCGCTCAATGATGATATGGGGCTATCTATAGTCCAGAACTACCTCCTACCAGAGTATCCTGACTTTCGACCCCGAAAAATTCTCGACATGGGATGTTCTGTTGGAAATAGCACATTACCATACACAGATGGTTTTCCAGATGCAGAAGTCCATGCTATAGATGTAGGCGCATCTATGTTGCGTTACGCTCATGCAAGAGCCGAAGCCTTGGGAAAACGGGTACACTTCTCTCAACAAAATGCCGAACATACTAACTTTCCGGATGAATCATTTGACTTAGTGGTTTCTCACATTTTGCTGCATGAAATTCCCCCGCCATCTGTGCGTAAAGTTATGCAAGAATCTTATCGTCTACTGGCTCCTGGCGGCATGATGATCCATGTGGAAGCACCCCTATATCGTCACATGGATATTTATACACAATTTATTTATGATTGGGAAACCGCTAACAACAACGAACCCTTCTGGAGTGCTGTACGCGATTTGGATTTAGTGCCGCTAGCTACTGACGCTGGTTTTACAGCAGATAAGGTATTTGAGAAATTTGTCCCTAATGGGGCATGGAAAGCAAAAGTAAGTAACTCAGGCAGCCAAGGCAGTTGGTTTGTAGTTGCTGCAACTAAGTAAGAATTCGTAATTCGTAATTCGTAATTCGTAATTCGTAATTCGTAATTCGTAATGACGCTCCTGCGTCGCTTTCGTAATTGAGGAAGTCAGATTTTCTCTGAGTTTCCTTCTTTTCTATGTGTGGTCTGATTTTTGGAGAATTGGTATTAGGATGACAAAAATAGCCAAGGGTAAACGGCCTGTTTACTTAGAAAATCCGCAAACTGATAAATTGTTAGCGATCGTCATGGCTTTAACTGGCGAGGTATCCGTGCTGCATGAGCGGCTAGACACCATTGAACGGTTGCTAGAGGTTAAAGGTATTTTATCGGCTACTGAGATTGAAGCTTACGAGCCGGATGCCAAAGTAACTAAGGAACGGGAACAGTGGCGTGCAGAATATATTGCGCGGGTGTTGCGTGTGGTACAGGAAGAGTTAGAAACCCTCAACCAAAGCTAGGCACTCAGAGGTTTTAGTGGAGAAAGTTATGCCATTTGTACAGAAAAAATACTACTAGTGATAGATGTGAATTTTTCATGAACATTACAAAGTTTTCGTAAAGTCGTGAATGTAACCGTTTTTTGGTAGCTTTTGAACGAAAAACGCCAGAAACAGGAGTATATAGACTTATAAGCAATTTGTCACATTGGCAGTAGTTTGGTTAGATTGTCTGGAACTTTATTTTCAGCAAATGATTAAAACAACAATCTATGCCGTTGCTTTAGGCACTATTGCTCTTAGTAGTGGGGCGATCGCTACTCCTGTAACAAATCAAACTTTTACGCCGCTATCTTCACAACTATCAAATAATACTGTTAAAATTGCAGCATTGAGCTATGACACTGCCGCGATAGAACAGTCAGTTTTCAACCAAATTAATAGCTACAGAGTTTCCCAAGGGCGACTAGCGCTGACTCGAAATTCTTCCATCGATAATCAAGCCAGGATTCACAGTCAGAATATGGCTAATGGTAAAGTTGGCTTTGGACATACTGGATTTGCACAGCGTGTTGTAGCAACTGGTATTCCTTACAAAGCAGCTGGTGAAAATGTCGCTTACAACCAGGGATATGCTGATCCTGCTACGAAAGCTGTACAAGGTTGGCTCAAAAGTTCAGGGCATCTTGCCAATATCAGAAATCAGAATTATAGCTTGACGGGGATTGGTGTTGCTGTCACCAGTTCCGGCAAAGTTTACTTCACACAAATATTTATGACACCAAGATAGATCCCAAAAGTGTAGCAAAATTTTGGTTTTTTCCTTGTTAGCTAATCTTTTGTCAAATATTGAGTAATGTAGTTTCAATGACATTTGTCTATTGAATACTACATTATTTTTTTAGTAATGCATGAAAATCTGAAATTCTCAGCAAAAGTAAGCATGGTTTTCATGAAGTTGACCCAATACGGTTCGGTTAAAGGGGAAAGGGAAAAGGGGAAAGGTTTTGAATACATCCTTTACCCTTTTCCCCTTACCCTTTCCCCAGACCACAAGGAAAATGAAAAATGCTTATCCGAACCGTATTGGAAGTTGACCTATTGAAGTATTGACAATAACAAATGATTATTTGTGTTCCTCGTAAAGGATATAGCCAAATTGCCGAAATTCATCAATCCTTAATAGTATCGTGGTATATATCGTCGGAACAATGAGGTAGAGTATAAGTCTTATATCTCTACACATTACGCAATTCTCCATGTTCCGACAAACTGCTTTTGGCATCGCTTTAAGTGCGCTTGTCCTTGCTAGTGGATTAACGACTGTTCCGATACCAAATCACACTTCTACGAATACATCCACCCGTAATAAGCTGTTGTCACTTTTTTCCAGTCAGGCTGCAATATCGACTCCTACTTTTAAAACTACGGAGCTAGAAAAATCAGTATTTGACCAAATTAATCGATATCGGGCTTCTAAAGGACTGCCAAAGTTGACCCTAAATGCTAGTATCACTCGACAGGCAAGAATTCATAGTCAAAATATGGCTAAAGGTAAAACCCCATTTAGCCATCAAGGCTTTGAAGGGCGAGTCAAAGCTATCACTCTGCGCTACAACAGTGCGGCGGAAAATGTTGCTTTCAATCGGGGATATAGCAACCCCGTGGAGGAAGCTGTTACTGGTTGGATCAACAGCCCCGGACACCTAAAGAATCTTAAAGGAAATTACAACCTTACTGGAATTGGCGTTGCTACTAATAATCAAGGCGAAGTCTACCTTACACAACTTTTCTTTCGGGCTAGGTAGATTTAATTTTTAATTTGTTTGCACAATAATAATGTATTGTCTGACAATACTTTTGTCTGTTGGACACTGCTATTATTTTTGGACAATTCATGACATTACCAGATTTTCAGGTGAGCGATCGCGACCTTAGTGACGCAGCCCTTGAACAGTATTTAGAATCGACGGCGATCGCAGTTGATACAGAAACGATGGGATTATTGCCGTTGCGCGATCGCTTGTGTCTCGTCCAACTGTGCAACCTTGAGGGGAAAGTGACTGCAATCCGCATAGCCAAAGGACAAGCAGACGCTCCAAACTTAAAAAAACTCTTAGAAGCGGCGAATGTCGTAAAAGTATTTCACTTTGCTCGTTTTGACCTTGCCACTTTGCGAGCCAATCTGGGGATTCAGGTTGGGCCTGTTTTTTGCACCAAAATTGCCAGCAAGTTAGCCCGTACTTATACAAATCGCCACGGACTAAAAGATGTGGTGCAAGAATTAGAACAAGTGGAACTGGATAAAAGCTCTCAAAGTTCTGATTGGGGTAACGCCGCTAGTTTATCTGAAGCTCAATTAAGTTATGCTGCCAATGATGTGCGCTACTTACTTAGTGTGCAACAGAAGCTAATAGAAATGCTCAAACGAGAAGAACGTTGGGAAATTGCTCAAGAATGTTTTCAATTTCTACCAACTATAGTTTCCTTAGATTTGTTGCAATTTAAGGATTTGTTTGAACACTGATGAAATAGGGAATGAGAAGTAGGGACAATAAATTTTGACTGCTCGTCGCTCCAGACTACTGAACTGTCAAGTTTAAATTGATAGGTAAGCAAGCTCGTAGTAAGGACTTTAGTCCTTATTTTATTTTCTAAGCACTAAAGTCCTGACTACAAAACTTTAATTATTCACACCTACTTACTCAAGTGCTTTTTACCTAAGATCCAACGTTGGAATCATTAGTGTCTCTAGGAGTTTTAGATTCACTAACACCTTCTTTGAGATTACTGGCTCCCTCTTGAATGCCTTCTTTGAGGTTACTTGCTCCCTCTTGAATGCCTTCTTTGAGGTTACTTGCTCCCTTCTTAATGGCTTCCGTGGCGCTAGTCCCTCCCTTTTGCAGATTTTCTTGGTGATTTTGTAGCCGAGCTACAACATTGTAGTCATCTGCACCTGGGGGAGTTTTTGATTCAATAATGCCTTCTGTTGGACCACCAATCGCCTTCCATGCGCCAAGACCACCTTTGAGTTGGGAGACATGCTCAAATCCATTAGAACGTAGTTGCTGCGCGGCTTGAGCAGTTTCTTCTTCATTCGCACCGTAAACGTAAATATCACGGCTTTTATCCAAAGAAGGCACTGCACGTTCTACCAATTCATCTACTGGCATGGGCATCGCTCCCATAATATGACCTTGGTTGAAGGTGTTGCGATCGCGCACATCCAAAATTGTAAAAGCTGGTTCGCCCCATTCCAGGCGAGACTTCAAGACATGAGCATCAGATTGTGCTTCTATTGGTGGCTGTGGGGGAATGATCCCGCCTACTAAATTATTTGCCATAACTGCTCCTTGCTGACGATATTAATAGCAATTTAACTAACTCAATATATTTAATTGCTCTTTCGCTGGTATGAATATCCTCGAAATCTCTCCTCAGATAGACTGGGTAATTTAAATAATTTCTACCAATTAATCAATTGCGAATACAACCATTTAATACTATGGAAATACAAAATTTTCTATTAATACAATTAAATAGATTTAAAGTTTCTATTTCTGATGTTGTACTAATTTAGTCAAATTAGAATTGTTTGAAATCTTCAAACAATTCAGAAAACTAATTATTTGAAAAGGAAAAAATCAGCTTTTAATATATTAATTTTGTACCCTTTCAATATCAGCGATCGCTAATAATAATGTCTCTTCAATCTCCTGCCGTACTCTTGGACTTACATAAGCAGCGCTATTGAGACAATCTACCAGCAACTTATTGACATCGTAATATTGCTGAAGTAATTCTTTTTGCTGTTCGTTGAACTGCCAGTAATAACCAATATTGCGATATTTAATCAGTATATTTCTTAATTGTTCACCCCAGATTTTACCCTTAGCTTGCCACCAATCCCTAAATTTATCTAGATTGCTGTCTATAGGTGGCAGTTGTTTTTTAAGTTTTTGCAGCACTTGCTTCAATTTAAGATCAACAACAAGGTCAATAGCTTCATCAAAGGCAATGGCAAAGGCATGAACATGATCAAGGGCATCGTTAAGACTATGCTCAAAAGCAAAATCAAGTTCGTTAACACAGGCAACAGTACTAAACAGAAACTCATCAAGAGCAAGCTCAGGGTCAAAAGCTATGTTACCAACAAGGGCGTACTCAAGATCATAACCAGAAGTATAGACAAAGGTACGAGGTCTATTGCAAGAGCTTTGTTCAACGCAAACGAGGTAAAAAGCACGAACGGCTGCTGCTTTGTAATTAGTAGAGATTGAACTAGATTTTTGACGCAGCCAGTTTAAAAAATATTGTAATCTCTCGTCGCTAGCCATTAATAAATCAATTTTTTGTTTCATTATCTGTAGTATTTCATCAGAATTCGACAACATACTAACAGTTAGTAAAAATACTTCTTGCCAGTGCTTTTCGGTCATGTGACTAACCAGACTGTTCCAAGATTGGACTTGGGAAATCTCAACAATTTTTCTAGCTGTGAAATACTTTTGGAGCGTCAAATGAGAAAAAGAGTAAATTTCTTGTGCCCTTTGCACTAATAACCCATCTTGTACTTCAATTGCCTTCAAAACTGCTTCTCGATCTAGCTGCAATTGAGTTCCTTCTAAGTTAATTCCTTCTAATGTATCTAGATAGTCAGCAATAAGTTGCAGAATTTTTTCCTTTTCAAAGAAGTAATCTTCTTGCTCAAAAGTTATAAATGCAAGTTTACAAAGGAGCTTTTTTTTACTTAATGGAGTCAAATTACAACCAACGCGATCGCGTTTAACACCTCTAATTGCATCCCATCTGAACATTAAAATGTTCAGTGCTTGCTCATATAACTTGGCTGGACTTAAGGTGAATCCATCTTTTATTTGGAACCCTATGCAAATCCAATGTAACAGTATTGGAGTGACCGCTAATTCTCGGATATGCTGATTTTCTGGTAGATGTAACTGATTAATAAATAAATTTCCTATGGCTTCCCCATCTTCTCTAGAATTAAGAGCAACCGCAACAAACCATTTTTTGACAAAAACTTCCACTTGCTCTTGGTCAAAGTCTGCCACCTCAACTTCGGTAAATCCCTGAAATCTATATTTCTGGGCAGCAATTCGACTGCTAATAACAAACTTATTTTTGTAAAAACTCTGGGTAAATCTACGAATTTCTACTGTGACTTTATCTGCATTTTCTGCTGGTACTTCATCTAATCCATCTAGCAAAATCAGTAATTTGCCCTCAGTCAGCAGAATTTTAGTTGATTCTTTTTCAATACCGCAACTCAGAAATTCTTCGCTAATGTAGTTCAATATATTGAATTGGCTGTCACTTTTAGCATCTTCAGCAAGTTCTTTCAGCCTAATAAAAGTTGCGATGCGGTTTGGCTGAAACTCGCCTTTGTTACACTCAATTGCAAGATATTGTAAAAATGTGGTTTTACCTGACCCTGGTTTACCCAGCACTATTAGTTTTGAGTGTTGCAATACCGCCTCTAAGCCTGGTAATCGTCTCTGACGCTTATATCCTCCAAGTTGATTAAAGTTCGATTCAGATTTGAAGTCTTTCAACAGGTCAGAAATTTCTCGCCATTCCAGGCTAGTTATCTTCTCTAAGACATTAATATTAGTGTAAATATCCATCAGTTGGACTGTCTGGGAAATGTCCAACATTTGCATGGTATTGCACTGGTCTTGAATTTTGTCTTGGCGCTTTTGGCGCACTTCCCGCACCAATGTATCGAGGTCAGCACCTTTGAATTGCGCTTTAGGAGTTGCATCAAATGCTACATCTTCAGGTAGGCTAGCTACTTTTTGCCAAGATAATCCTAGCTGTTGACAAATTTGGACAAAACAAGAGCGGGAAACTGACTCACCTGCAAAAAATTTGGAAACTGGTTGACGTGTAATTCCTAAAGCTGTTGCTAATTTATGCTGACTCCAAGTTTTGTCTGTTAAAGCTGTTTTTGCTGCCCTTATACCTTCTGGTGATGCTCTCAGTCCTTGGCTTATCATAGTCTCAGGCTGAAACTTGTAGTATAGTATATGCTTAAGAGGGTAACTACATGTAAATGCACCAGGGTAGATTTTCGTAGACCTTCTTCAAGAAGACATAGTCGTTGGCTAAAATACGGTTGGGTTAAATAGGAGTTTAGAATCTAGATTGGCTTATGACTTCGTTTGTGAGCCTTTTGATAGATATCTAATTCATCAGAGAATGCGCTTGCTCTTCCAAAGTTATAGCAATTGCAGTGGTGTTTAGTGTTTCTTTGGACTATTTGCGGTTATAGAGATTGTCTTCAAGGACACTTATTTTAAGTATGAAAGTTTAAAAATATACAATCCAAATTCAAAATTATACAAAAATCATACAAGACTTATACATTTTATAAGCATTACAATGGCTGAAGTTTTCATAAACTTCATGGAAAATTAATTGTACACAAGTACTACAGTAGCGATCGTACTCAGCAGAGACGCGCGTGAATACACTCTCAACAGAAACACGTAAAGCAAAACTGACGCAACAGCGAATCGCCCAATCAATAATAGGCAGCATTATGGTTACAGTTCCCGCTACTACTCCTAAAATTCTGATCGTCGATGACGATTTCGGTGTGCGAAATCTCGTCTATCGTTTTTTAAGTCGGAAATATCAAATAGAGTCCGCAGCAGATGGTAAGACTGCCTTATCCTTGTTTGAGCAATTTAATCCAGCTTTAGTAATTCTGGATTGGAATTTGCCGGATGTTACTGGTTATAACCTCTGCCAAGAAATGCAGAGTCGTACTAATGTTTTAGTGCTGATACTGACTAGTAGGACTGACGAGGCTGATAAAATTAGAATCTTAAGCGCAGGTGCTGATGATTTCATGACTAAACCATTTAGTCTTGCAGAAGTTGAAGTGAGAGTAGAAGCTCTTTTGAGGCGGATACGCTACATCAACCCCTCCCCAACACAACGGATCGTTTTCAAGCAGCTAGCAATTAATCCAGAAGGTCGGGAGGTAACACTTAACGATAAACCTCTCGCCTTAACAGCCCTGGAATTTAATATCTTACATTTTTTGGCAAGTCATCCGAATCAGGCTTGGAGTCGCCCACAGCTAATCCAAAAAATCTGGGGTTGCGACTACGTAGGAGATGGACGGGTAGTTGATGTCCATATTGGTCAGTTGCGTAAGAAGATGGAAGTTGATACTAGCGTACCGGAGTTTATTAAAACTGTGCGGGGTTATGGTTATAAGTTTGAAGCCCCCGATGAGATTACTAATTCCTAAGTTTCCCGATTTCAGGAGGACTTTCTCACAAAGAATGACTTATCGTACTCAGTGTTAGTCTTAGTGTTTACCTAAATACTTTTACTGAGGCTTGACCCTATAACTTGCGTTAATTTGGAACGTTGATACAAACTTATTTGGTAATTTCGTGTCTGCTCAAGCCTCAGATGCTAACTTTCCAGAAATTCCTAATTATCAGGTGAAAGAGTCAGATTTGGTGGGTGATAGAGAATGGTTTTTAGAGTTAACCCGTCAACTACATAAAACTAGAGCGATCGCTGTTGGGGGTATACTCAGGCAGTATATGCGCGAATTAAAGGAGAAAAACCAAGACCTGATTGATGAAAGTGAAGAGACAAATGAGTTTGATAAAGCAAGTTTGTTTTTCAGGTGGAAGCACAAGTTACAAAAGTACAAAATTAAAAAATATCTTCGGGTTATAAAAATAAATAGGTTAATTGATTCTTTTAAGCATCATCTTTGCCTTTGGCTAACCAACTCAGCCGCTAAATGTATGGCTGCTTTCATACTTGTAGCATCAGCAATTCCTTTACCCGCAATATCAAACGCTGTTCCATGATCCGGTGAAGTCCGAACGAAAGGAAGGCCAATGGAAGTATTAACTGCCCGATCAAACGCCATCAGCTTCACAGGAATTAAGCCTTGGTCGTGGTAAAGTGCCAAGTAGCCATCAGCAGGATTTTGTCCTAAAGAATTTCCATACCAAGCTTGACCAGGTTTAACCCACATCGTATCTGGCGGTATTGGCCCATCTAGTTGCAATTGTGGACGATTTTGCCGCTCTTGCTCCAACCAGGGAATTAACCAATCCTGTTCTTCATGTCCCAATTGTCCCTGTTCGCCACTATGGGGATTTAAACCTGCGATCGCAATTCTCCCATTTTCTATCCCAAAATCTTTCTCTAAACACTCCACCAGTAAATCTAGTTTTTGTGTCAGCAATTGTGGTGTCAATGTATCGGCTACTTGACGTAAGGGAATATGTGTGGTGGCTAATAAAGTGCGGAGTATCCAACCAGTATGGGGCGATCGCGCCACAAATAACATCCCAAAGCGGTCAACACCTGATTTTTGCGCCAAAAGTTCCGTTTGCCCTGGATAATTATACCCTGCGGCTTTCCAAGCAGATTTAGCGATCGGCCCCGTGACAATACCATCAAATTTACCAGCGAGTGTTTGTGCGATCGCATATTCCATATAGGCAAAACTAGCCGCACCACTGGCCGCATTACCTATTCCTGAGATAATTTCACCTTTTATTTCCCCATCCAACTGCACATCGCTGATTGACAACTCATCTGGATTTGCCAAAACTACTAAATTCTCTGTTAAATTCAGTTTGCGATAAGTCTGTACCAGCAAATCCCCGTTACCCACCACTGTAACGTCATATTTTTTACTAATTTCCGTATCTGCTAAAGCTTTCAAAATCACTTCTGGCCCAATTCCCGCAGGATCTCCTAGCGTCAACACCAAGCGCGGACGATTCTCTTTAGCAAAATTTATTAAATTACCTTGATTATTTTGATACATAAAATTTATTCATAATAATTATCATCAAGTTTTCTCACATTTCCCTATTTCCACCACTCCACAGTAGGGATTACCCCCCAAACCAGTAGGGATTACTTGCTAAACTAGTTTAAAATTATTTACACAGGTCTAATTATAGAGTAACAATTCAAGAGCTTCTGTTAGACCTAGTTTACACACCACTTTGCATAAGGAGAATCACACCAATGGGCGGCGAAATTTTGAATGCAGCTCTATTGTCTTTCAGTTTAATCTTCGTAGGCTGGGCACTAGGCGCATTGTTACTGAAAATTCAGGGCGGAGAAGAATAATTAGTGCTGAGTTAGGAGTTAGGAGTTAGGAGTTATTTTATTCTCCCCACTCCCCACTCCCCATTCCCCATTCCCCATTCCCCATTCCCCATTCCCTTTTTCATCAAAATGAGAAAAAAGCTTGTCCGTTAACCGGACAGCTATTTTCCCATGAGTTTATCCAAATAAATTGATTTTCTGAGAAAAGATGTAAACTTTTGTTTGCATAGGTTATTCTGATAACATTCTTTTCATAAAACATTAAAATTTATTACAACCCTCATGACATTATTAATCGTCGGTGCCACTGGCACCTTAGGAAGACAAGTGGCTCGTCGGGCAATCGATGAGGGATATAAAGTACGCTGTCTTGTTCGCAGCAGTAAAAAAGCAGCTTTTCTCAAAGAATGGGGTGCAGAACTCGTACCCGGAAATTTGCGTTACCCCGATACCCTAGCAGAAGCTTTAGTTGGCGTAACCCAAGTTATTGATGCGTCAACATCCCGCCCAACAGATTCACTGAGTATTAAACAAGTGGATTGGGACGGCAAAGTAGCATTGATTCAAGCAGCAAAAGCAGCGGGTGTAGAGCGTTTTATCTTCTTTTCGATTTTAGATGCTGATAAATACCCAGAAGTGCCGTTAATGGAAATTAAGCGGTGTACAGAACTCTTCTTGACTGAGTCAGGCTTGAATTACACCATCTTGCGGCTAGCTGGGTTTATGCAAGGGTTAATTGGCCAATACGGGATTCCTATTTTAGAAGGACAGCCAGTTTGGGTAACAGGTAATTCTTCTCCCATCGCCTATATGGACACTCAGGACATTGCTAAGTTTGCAATCCGAGCATTGAGTGTACCAGAAACCGAAAACCAAGCTTTTCCTGTAGTCGGTACTCGTGCATGGAGTGCAGAAGAAATCATCAACCTGTGCGAACGCTTATCTGGAAAAGATGCCAGAATAACACGGATGCCAATAAACTTGTTGCGTGCTGTGCGGGGCTTAATGCGGTTCTTTCAGTGGGGATGGAATGTCGCTGACAGGCTAGCGTTTACAGAAGTATTAGCTAGTGGTAAACAGTTAAATGCTTCAATGGATGAAGTATATACAGTCTTTGGTTTAGATCCACAACAAACCACAACCCTAGAAAGCTATCTACAAGAGTACTTCAGCCGAATAATGAAGAAGCTCAAAGAGGTAGACTACCAGAAAAATAAAAATAAAAAGCAGAAACCTAAAAAAACACCTTTTAAACAGTCTTCAAAAGCCAATAGTCAATAGTCATTACAAAATAGACATTAGTCATAAAACTCTAGACTCTGGATATTTGACTCTAGATTAATGACTACATGACCAAAAATGTGTAAGGATTACATAATACAGAGCATCGCCTAAACTTGGATATTTGAGTGTGCCGAAAGCAGGCATTATCTACAATGACGTTAAACCGATAGCGGGCCGTGTCGCTATCGAGTTGAAAGACAAGCTAACCGCAGCCGGTTGGAATGTATGTATCACATCGAGTATCGGTGGAATACTGGGCTACTCTACACCTGAGAGTTCTGTATGCCACACCCCCATTGACGGTCTGACACCCCCTGGTTTTGACTCAGATATGGAGTTTGCAGTGGTGTTAGGGGGAGACGGCACTGTTTTAGCAGCGTCTCGTCAGGTAGCCCCCTGTGGTATTCCACTGCTAACAGTGAATACCGGCCACATGGGATTTTTGACAGAAACTTTCCTGAATCAATTGCCCCAAGCATTAGAACAGGCGATGGCGGGTGAGTATGAAATTGAAGAACGAGCTATGCTCACCGTCAAAGTGTTTCGGGGAGATTCAGTGCTATGGGAAGCTCTCTGCTTAAATGAAATGGTATTGCATCGGGAACCCTTGACCTCTATGTGCCATTTTGAAATTGCCATAGGGCGTCATGCGCCAGTAGATATTGCGGCGGATGGTGTGATTGTTTCTACACCTACTGGTTCTACAGCTTACTCGCTGAGTGCTGGTGGCCCAGTGGTGACTCCTGGCGTACCTGTTTTACAGCTGGTACCCATTTGTCCCCATTCTCTAGCTTCGAGAGCATTGGTATTTCCGGATACCGATTCGGTCAACATCTACCCAGTCAATATTCCTCGACTGGTGATGGTAGTAGATGGCAATGGCGGGTGTTATATCCTACCAGAAGATCGAGTATATATGGAGCGATCGCAATATAGTGCCAGATTTATTCGCCTGCAACCGCCGGAGTTTTTCCGAATTTTGCGAGAAAAATTAGGTTGGGGTCTGCCACATATCGCTAAACCAACTTCGGTAGAATTGCCGTAGTTCTTGGGCATTGGGCATTGGGCATTGGGGATTGGTTATTAATTCTTCTCCATGCCCTATTCCCTATGCCCAATACCCGATTTACTGATTTCCTTCCAGAATTACTGGTGTAGGGATGGTATTTGGAGTTAGTTATTAAGATTGCATCGGAGAATTAGATAGCTGACACCTGAACGTGCTAAAAGATTCTTAGCAGCGTGTCAAATCAGGATTGCTCCGTCACTAAAAACTCGTAATTGCACTTTATGACTGATGTAAAGATTTTCTCTGGAATATCTTTACGAATCCCAAATCCAATATCCCAAATTGTTATGACAGTTGCTTCAAGTCCCTGTGTTTTGGTGATTGAAACCGATGAGAGCCTAGCAAATCAGCTTGCTTGCGATTTGCAAGAAGCCGGCTATGAATCAATTTTGGCTCATGATGCGACCAGTGGCTTACAACACTGTCGCGATCGCCAACCTGCTTTAATTGTCTTAGATCGGATGCTAGCAGGAGAATCAGGACTCTCATTGTGTAAAAATCTGAGAAGCACTGGTATGCGATCGCCTGTATTGATTTTAATGGCAAGGGATACAGTCGATGATCGTGTAGCCTGTCTAGAAGCTGGAGCGGATGATTACATCCTCAAGCCTTACCGTTCAGAAGACTTTTTGAAGTTAATTCGCCTCTACTTAAAACCCGATGTGGATACCACGGAGCAATTGCGCTTTGGAGATTTGATTTTAGACATTGCAACTCGCCGTGCTATACATAGCGGACGGGCAATTGACTTGACAATGAAGGAATTTGAACTATTAAAATTCTTAATGGAACATCCCCGTGAGGTGTTAACCCGCGAACAAATTTTAGAAAATGTTTGGGGTTATGACTTTCTGGGTGAGTCGAATGTAATTGAAGTGTACATCCGCTACTTGCGCCTAAAAATTGAAGATGAAGGTCAAAAGCGCCTCATTCAGACAGTGCGCGGCGTAGGGTATGTTTTAAGAGAATCCTAATATACTGTGGTGAAAGTTTGCCTATCTTTAATAAGGGGATTTTGCCCTTGTCTAATTGAGATTGAAAACTGTGGTGTATTACGGGACAAATAAAAGCCGTGGGTTTTCCAGCTTAAATTCTGTAAAATTGAAATCTAAATTACAAAATCGAACAACTATATGAGTCGTCGGCTAAGTTTGCTCTCGATATTGCTGAGTATTTTTCTGATGGGCTGTTCTATGCCAACAACAGCTAAACCTCCCAGCCTCAACTCTAGTTCTCAAACTCCAGCACCAGAGAATTTAGGTCAAACACTACCAATTTCTGCTAAAGCCATTGTTCCTAATGGCACAATAATTAAATTAGAGGTGGCGCAGACCCCAGAACAGCAAGCGATGGGCTTGATGTATCGACCAGCTTTGCCAGATGACCGAGGGATGCTGTTTGGATTCCCTTCAGCACAGCCAGTAAGTTTTTGGATGAAGAATGTACCAGTGCCCTTGGATATGGTATTTTTACAGAACGGTGTCGTTAAATATATTCAAGCTTCTGCACCTCCTTGTGCAAGTCAGCCTTGTCCTACCTATGGCCCAAACACACCAATAGATAAGGTAATTGAACTTCGCTCTGGAAGAGCTGCCGAATTGAAGTTGAAAGTGGGCGATACTGTCAAAATCGAGTTTTGAGACTTCAGTGCTTTGCGACCATAAAGACTTAGGTAATTACTCTGTTGAGAAGCTACACGGTCGAAATATATGTTTTTTTTGTAAAAAAAATCACTTTATGTGGTAAAACAGTCACTTGTAACGCTAATATTTGAAAACTGTGGTAATGATGTAAAATTCTAATGTCTCCAACCTAAAATTGCGCTTTTGAGGTTTGGTTGCAAAAATATTCCCTTGGGCGTAAGTGTAAATAGTCGCCAATAAGAGAGTATAGGCTATGGAATCTTCGTTACTACACGTGTGATTAAATAAAGCACAAAAGTCAACGAGATGGAGTTAATTTAACTAAGCAAAAATACTGCTCGACTTTCAAGCAGATGGTTTGTAGTAAAATTTCTATTTCTTAGACCTTTTATGAGAAGCCTCTCTAAGGCAAATCAAAAAAAGCTGTGCTGGGGTGGGTGTATAGCCGATAACGGCACAGTGACAGATTAAATACTGGCTACTGTCTACCGAGCAATGGTGAACTGATATATGACAATACATTCTGCACAAGGAGGTGAGATACAAATGTCACCATCAAAATATTCTCGACTGATTCATTTTTTACAAGAAGATTTGGCGATTTCCACAGCCTCACTGGCGGTGGTGCTTAGACACCGTGAGCAAGACCCAGGCCCTTTAGCAATGATTCTTTGGCAGTATGGGTTAATTACTTTAGAGCAGTTAGAACAAATTTATGATTGGCTGGAGACGGCATAGGTCATACCAATTTTGGATTTTGGGTTTTGGATTTAAAGTCTTTACCAAAAGACCGTTAACGGAATCTCAAACAAACACTATTTATACCAATTTGGTATCATACTAAGTTGACAAAGTTAGTTTCTTTGGTGTCAAAGACGCAGTGCTACTGTTCCGGGAGCAAATTAATACTATCTAGGACAACTTGGTATGATTTAGGAGGATTGAGCCATGTCACATCAACTCTACGTTGTGCAAAAGTTGATATCTGAATCTATTGACTCTGGCGGTTTCTACTCATTTATATACAAATTAAAAGAGCGAGTTAAATTATCAACTCGCTCTTTTAATTTGTCCTTTACTAATGACCAATGACCAATGACCAATGACCAATGACCAATGACCAATGACAAATGACCAATGACCAATGACTATTGTGTAAACACTCTAACTGCTGCTGCTACACCAGAACCAGGGGTAAAGTCTTCGTAGCCAAGTTCTGAGAGGGTAACTTCTAAGGAGGCTATACAGCTGAGAATATCGCGATCGCTCACAAAACCCAAGTGACCAATGCGGAAAATTTTGTTGCTCAAATGGTCTTGACCACCTGCTAGGGCAATATCAAAGCGTTTTTTCATCACTGACCGAATCTTATCAGGTTCAATTCCCTGTGGTGCTACAGCCGTAATCGCTGGACTAGCGGAACTATCTGCTGCAAACAGGGGTAAATTTAACCCTTGAATAGCGGCGCGGGTAGCATTTTTCAGCCGTTCATGTCGAGCAAATATTGATTCCAAGCCTTCTTCTTTCATGATTCGCAACGTGGTGTGCAGCGCGACAATCAAGTTTACAGGCGGAGTAAATGGAGTTGTATTTTTGGCTGTGGCTTTACGATATTTGCCTAAGTCCAAATAATATTTTGGCAACTTCGCAGTTTTGTAAGCTTCCCAAGCCTTGGGACTAACAGAAACAAAACCCAATCCCGGCGGAATCATATAACCTTTTTGGGAACCGGAGGCGACTATATCCAAACCCCAAGCATCCACGGGTAGATTGAACGCACCCAAGCTAGTCACCGCATCAACGATAATTAAAGCTTCACCGTGTTCTTTAACGTGGCGGTTGATGGTTTCTAGGTCATTCAAGACACCCGTCGAGGTTTCGCTGTGGGTAATGATTACGGCTTTGATTTGCTTTTGGGTATCTGCTTGGAGTTTTTCAGCAAATACTACGGGGTCTAAGGGTTTTCCCCATTCCACCTTAACTTCTTCTACATTCAAACCGTAGGCTTGACCAACTTCTACCCAGCGTTCACCAAATTTACCATTAGAGCCAACTAAAATGCGATCGCCTGGAGACAGAAAATTAATTATTCCGGCTTCTACAGCACCCGTACCACTGACATTCAGCGTCAGCACATCACTTTGAGTTTGGTGCAACCACTTGAGATTTTCCGTCACCTCTGCCAATATGTTGCTAAATTCACTAGTACGGTGCCCAATCGGATGCTTGGCTAATGCCAGTAAGGCAGCTTCTGGCACCGGAGTTGGGCCTGGAATCATCAGCATCAGCTTATCGTTCATGTGTGTATCCTAAAAGTCAAATAAAAGTCAAAATTGTGGAAATTTGGTTAAGTCTGATAGCAAATCCTAGATATTCATCTACAAATTACACACAGTTTGTCACCAGCCTTGTTGTATATTTTCCAAATCTATAGGAAAAGTATCATGAGAGTTACTGATCGGTCAGCTTGAACTTTCCAATTTATACAGAGACTCCAACTCAGATAAAACCTTTGTTCCAGGCAATTTTACCACACACCTAGACGCCAGGTTAAGGCGTTTGCTCATAGGGGAGAGGCTATTTTAGCTAAGGCTGAAACGTCTATCTAGATGAGACACAGATATGATCAATTCTTAAATCTTACCTATAATTCGCTTCGCCTGTTTTGATAAAAACACATGAAATCGTTTTGAATATCGCGGGAATCGTCGGTGAAAAAGCAATGTTTTGCTTCCACGAAGGAAGTAACCACCTACACTATGCGGAAGACTTGGATGTTACCGTTTGCTAAGAGATAGAAGATACCTAACCCAAACTTTTCAATGTACTTGGGTCGAAAATTTGTTCTTGGGTTGCCATTCTTTAAAGAATGCCTCCGTCTATAAAGGAGGTGATGATTTATTTCAGTCCAAATTACTTCTATGCTAATATCCAAGACTTTTCTGGCTTACTCAATAGCGATTTATTTGCCACAGAAGTTGAGATATTGATGCTACTAATTGCTGTACGTTATGATGTTGAACTTAGTAGGAAGCGATGCCTACAATGGGCTACGTCTACATTATAACTTATAAGTTTTTATACTAACACTTACAAAATTGCTACAATCGTGCCTAGTCTTTTTAATTACTATTCATGGTGAGTCGTTTTTAACTAGTGTTCAGTTCATAAACTGTCACTCACTAGATCCCCGGTCTTCTTGCAAAAGAGATATTCTTAGTTAGTGCAAGGAGTGATACCATTTCACCACATGTTTGTCACAAGTTATCCCCGTAATGCTCCCTCCTCAGGGAATGTTGCAGATTTCAAATGTTGCATCAAACGAGTGAGTTGGTATAAGCTTTTACGGGAAAGCGCTTGAGTGAGCAAAACTCTCAAGCGCTTTTTCGTGTATAAATAAAATATTCCAACTCTCTGGACGATATTTAAAGATGTTTTTAAATACACATATATCAGAGAAGTCAACTGCTGGTAAAATAGTTTGTTTTAATATCTGTGCTGCATTGCACTTGCAAGAGATATTCAGACAAATGCTTTAACCACATTCTCATATCAGTGAATTCATCATGCTAATTCCTCCGATTTAGTGTTCTCTGTGCAATTGCTTGCAGTTCTGCCGAAGTTAGTGGAGCCAAGTAATCAAAAATCTTTTTATTCCCAGCAAATTCATTACTATGAGAAAAAGCATTCTTGCAAGCATAGGCAGATAGATTTAAAGGGAATTCATTTGGATTTGAGCCTCTGATATTGACATCTGCACCAGCCTTAACTAGCAATTTAACCATGTCTAGAGATTCTTCAAAAACTGCATACATTAAAGGAGTCCAATACAGTTCGCTACTGTCTCTTGCATTGATATCTTCTTGAACAAGAATAAGAGCGTGAACTTCTTCCAAGTAATGAAAGCGAATTGCTCGAATCAGCGCTTCGGCAAAATTTCCATCAGGTATGATGTAGTCTTCATACATGATCTTTTTCCTACTGGTAGTTTTTAGAACTACATTTCATTAATTCGTAGCGAATTTTCTGCCCCACTACCCTGCGGTAAGGAGAAGCGCATCTGCGTTTAAATTTCAACCCTCAATTCGCCACGATTTTATGCAAAGCTGTACTTAGCTGACTACAAAATTCACCAACTTTCCAGGCACCACAATTACCTTTTTAATCTCTTTGCCTTCGATGTAACGCTGGGCAATTTCTGACTCACGGGCGTATTTTTCCAACGCTGCTTTATCTGCTTGTGCTGGTACTTGAATCGAGCCGCGAGTTTTACCCATAACTTGAATCACTAAAGTGATTTCATCAGCTACCAAAGCCGCAGGGTCAAATAATGGCCAAGTTTGAGTGTGAACTGAATTATTTTCACCCAATAAATGCCACAATTCATCAGCAATGTGTGGTGCAAATGGTGCTAGTAAAACCACCAAAGTCCGAATACCTTCTGCATAAATTGGTGAATTTTTCCCGTCAGCATCAGTTAAGGCGTTACTTAGCTTCATCAATTCTGAAATCGCTGTGTTGAATTGATATTCATCTTCCACATCTTCCGTTACTGCTTGAATAGCCGTATGAATTGCCCGCCGTAATTCCTTTTCTGCCTTAGTTAAATCAGAGAGTTGAGCTTTCTTACGGGATACCCCAGCCGCAATATAATCTGTCACCAAACGCCAAACCCGATTTAAAAAGCGGGATTGTCCTTCCACATCGGCTTCATCCCATTCCAAGTCTTTTTCTGGCGGCGCTTTGAACAAGATGAACATCCGTGCTGTATCTACACCATATTTGGAAATTACATCTTCTGGTGCTACACCATTGCCCTTTGATTTAGACATGGTGGCATAGAGACGTTGCAGCGGTTCACCTGTCTGAGGGTCACGGGGGTCGGCTGAATTTACTAGATTAGAAGGAATCCATTTATCTTTACCACCCTTGTTAGGATTTGTGTAAGTTAAACCCTGTACCATACCTTGAGTTAACAGGCGTTGGAAGGGTTCGTCAAAGTTCAGTAACCCTCTATCCCGCAGAACCTTAGTAAAGAACCGCGAATACAACAAATGTAAAATCGCGTGTTCAATCCCACCCACATACTGGTCAACTGGCATCCAGTCGTTTATTTTATTAGAATCGAAAACTTGTTGTTCATTCTTAGCGTCAGGAAACCGCAAGAAATACCACGAGGAATCAATAAAAGTATCCATCGTGTCAGTTTCCCGCTTCGCCGGAGTGCCACAAGTCGGACAAGGCACATTTACCCAGCTTTCCAACTGAGTCAAAGGTGAACCACCACGTCCAGTAAATTCCACCTCTTCCGGCAACTCTACTGGCAAATCTTTGTCAGGAACTGGCACTATCCCACAGTTGGGACAGTGAATTACAGGTATCGGTGCGCCCCAGTAACGCTGCCGTGAAATCAACCAATCCCGCAAGCGATATTGCACCCGCACTTTACCAAAACCTTGTTGTTCGGCGTATTCAATTATTGCTTGTTTAGCCTCTGTGGAAGCCATACCAGTAAACGCCCCAGAATTAATTAAAATTCCTGGTTCAGTGTATGCCTGGTTATATTCAATTTGGATGAGTTGCGTGACTTCATCATTTTCTGATGTTGGAGTTAAGTCAAAACCTGCAACATCATCTGGAGAAACAATGACAAAATCAATTGGCAAATCGTAATTTTTGGCAAACTTAAAATCCCGAACATCGTGTGCTGGTACACCCATCACTGCTCCAGTACCATACTCGTACAGTACATAGTCAGCAATCCAAATAGGCACTTCCTCGCCTGTAAATGGGTTAACTGCCTTACCACCTGTAGGGATACCCCGCTTAGGTTTGTCTTCAGCGGTACGTTCCAACTCACTTTGATTGGAAACTTCTTTAATAAAGACTTCTACCGCCGCTTGTTGCTCTTTTGTAGTGACACGTTTTGTTAAAGGATGTTCTGGTGCTAACACCAAGTAACTGACACCATAAACGGTATCTGGGCGTGTGGTGTAAACACCGATTTTTTCGTCTATCCCAACGATAGGAAATTCTAAGTAAGCACCTGTAGATTTACCAATCCAGTTTGCCTGCATCGACTTGACGCGTTCCGGCCAACCTGTCAATTTATGCAAGTCATTGAGCAATTCTTCGGCGTAGTCGGTAATTTTGAAAAACCACTGGCGTAATAATTTGCGCTCAACTATTGCCCCACTGCGCCAGGAACGTCCTTCGTTATCAACTTGCTCGTTTGCCAGTACAGTTTGATCTATAGGGTCCCAGTTTACTGCTGCTTCTTTTTGATAAGCTAACCCCGCTTGCAAAAACTGCAAGAAAATCCACTGCGTCCACTTGTAATAATCTGGCGAACAGGTAGCAAGTTCACATTCCCAATCAATGGATAAACCAAGACGCTGCAATTGTTGCCGCATCAGGGCCATATTCTGATAAGTCCACTTTGCTGGCGGTACACCACGGTCAATGGCGGCGTTTTCTGCTGGCAAGCCAAAGGCATCCCAACCCATTGGGTGTATTACCCTATACCCTTGCATTCGCTTGAGGCGGGCAATCACGTCGGTAATCGTATAATTACGGACGTGACCCATGTGTAGGCTGCCCGATGGATAAGGGAACATGGATAAAGCGTAAAATTTTGGCTTGTTGCTAGCTGTGGGTGTCTTATCTAAGCCAAGTTCTACCCATGTCTTTTGCCATTTTTCCTCAATTGCTGCCGGGTTATATCGAGAATCCACCAAAAATGCTCCTACTGGGTCTGTCTAGGTTAACCTGCTAGGTTAACCTATATTGTAGGTCAAGTACTCAAAGATTTATATAATTAAGCATCAGCCTGATTATGCACAAACTACAGCCTTTCGGGTATAGCAAAAGTCATTTAAATGAAAGTTTAAATGGTTGAATCAAACATAAAATTTTCTGATTTGGTGCGGGTTTTTGTCTATGGCACGCTCAAACCAGGTGAAGCTAACTATAAAAGATATTGTGCTGGTAAAGTCGTTGATGTCAAATTAGCTTTTGCACAAGGTAAATTGTTTGCTCTACCAATGGGATACCCGGCGATGACGTTAGGAGATAGCCAAGTTCACGGATACTTACTTTTTTTTCCCAACCTAAAGATTTTAAATGAATTAGATGTGCTGGAAAGTTACCAGCCAACTAGACAACCAACAGCAAACCTCTATAATCGACAAATGATTGAGGTTTACGATTCACAGTCGCTCTCTCTGGGTTGGGCTTGGGTTTATTTAATGACTCTAGACCGAGTTGAGCAATTAAGAGGCTGCCTCCAACCTGACGGTTGGTGGAGTGGCTCAGGTTTAACTGCAAAATACAGTCATGAACTGTGAACTGTTAACTTTGTGATTAGTTTATGTCTTGTCTAGAGTCCTGGCGTTGCGGCTGTACCCGATAAACCGGATTTTCTGGAGAAGCTACTGCTGCTTTAGGTATTTCAATTACCGGGTTATTTAATCCCACCATCAGCGGCGAAGGGGGAACTATAGACGCTGACGATGTTTGTATCGGTTCTGTTTGTGGTCGTTGTGCCAGTTGTGGTACTCTCGAAGCACCAGGTACTAAGCTAGATACTGCGCCGATCACACAAGCAGCAACGGCTGCACTTCCCAGCATCCAGTTCAGACGAGAGCGGCGGCGCAAACGTGTCAAAACTTGCTGAACTGTTACTTCTGGTGATTGTTGGGCTGCTGGCACTGGGAGCGTCCGCAAGCCTTGGCGCAGCTTTAACAGTCGGGCATACAAGCATTGAACTGAGGCATCATTTGCCAGCCATTCTTCTACTTGCTTGCGTTCGGTAGCTGTGACTTCACCATCGAGGTAAGCACTCAATAACTCGAAGCGATCGCGCTTCACCATATCCATAAGACCCGTTGATTCATTGGTATGCTTGGCCATTCCATCTGGCAAATCTTGAGGAAGTTGCAAAGGTGAACGGTCGTAAAACTGAGAATCAGTAGTCATCTTAACATTATTACCAATTCATACACGGGTAAACTGGGCTGGAAATTCGGGAAAATTAGCCAATTTTCCTCCTTAGGGCAGAAGCAATCTACGTCTTTCTGGTAATTCTTAATCTATGCTTAAATTCTGCCATTCGACAGAGGCAAGATACTGTAAATTAGGAGTCTAGATAATTCTGCAAGTGAGCTTGCAATCTCGATCTAGCTCTGGCTATTCTTGACTTCACAGTTCCTAAGGAAACTCCAGTGATTTCGGCAATTTCTTCATAAGCCATGCCTTCGATTTCTCTCAGGACGATGGTAGTACGAAAAACTTCTGGTAAATCCGCGATCGCTTCCCGCAATTGCTCGTAAAATTCTCTAGTTGTCAGTTCTTCTTCAGGACCGGGAGTATCACCAGCGATTTCCCAATCCATCTCGCCGTCCTCTAAGGAGCGGGGAGCATCAAGCGACAAAGGACTCATAACCCGCTTGCGTTTCCGTAACTCGTCGTAAAACAAGTTGGTGGCAATGCGGCTTAACCAGCCCCGAAATTTAGCAGGTTCTTGTAATCGGTTAATATTCCGATACACTCGAATCCAAACTTCTTGAGCCAAATCGGCTCTGTCAGCCCAATCTGGAGCCAAGTGGTAGAGAACTCGATCAACTTGACTTTGATAGCGGCGTAATAGTTCTGCAAACGCAACACGATCTGGTCGCAGTCCCGCTTGACAGCGCAAAATTAAATCGTGGTTAGGGAGTTTGTCAACTTGCACTGATGCTTCTGGATACTTTGCATCAACCGTTGACCAGGATACAGTAATCGACTGACTCATAGATCGTACTGGCTCTAAATCATCCCTATCTATTAGACCTGCTAATGGGACATAAGTTCCATGCTAAGGTGACGGATTTATTACTGGAACACTGAAGCATACAATTTTGGATACATTTATAGCAATAAGGAGAGCCACTTTTTCCTTATACTGCTCACATAGTTGCCTTTGCACCCATCAACTAGCAAAGTTACTATAATATGCACATTTTAGTACTTTTCGCAACTGGGTATATACGCTTGATAAAAATAATTAAATTTGGTTATAAGGATGAAGATAAAAATTTTGTAATTCTAACTTCTTGATACCTTTAAAATTCAGGTAATAATTTCTGGAAATTGGGTTGCTGTGGTTGTTAAGATAGTGATTTATTTTTTTGATTTTGTTACCAGAATAGTTGCTGATTGTTCTGGTTGTGGGCCGTAGGCAGCACTAGAGTTATGTTGCTCTGGTACGCGAACTTGAAAAAAGAAATTGAGGGAAAATGTAACTGTGACTGCTAGCAATAGTTTTTCAAACATGGTTTTTCTTCCACCTACACCATTAATGATTGATTGCTACATTTCAAGAGTTCCACCAAAAAGTCCAAGTATTGGCTTACAATCCCCAGAACTTTTGAATAATCAGGTTTCTCACTTGAAGTTTTGCCGCTGGGACAATTCGCATAGTCTTAGTTTGCCCAGAGGTGTTGGCAGATTTATAGCAGAAATGATAAGTATTGATAAATTTTTGATAATAGGATGATGAACACATTCAATTGCTCGGCTGGATATGTCAGGGATAAACAATAGGCGATGGCAATGCTAAGAAATGAATCTGTAGGGCGGATGGTAATGTTGCTCTGTTTTGGCACAGCATTTCTATCTTTAGGTGTCCATTGGCGCATTACTACGGCGGGACAGCAGTTTGAGAAGACTGCATCTACTTCGATGCGGCGAGATTCTACCCTAAGCAATCCCAAGGGAAGCCGCCCAGAGGGAGTCTACAAGAATCTTTCTCAAGTGAGTTTAGGGGAAATTGCTATGGGCGCATCTTCTATGCCACCTGGTGAAGTGACCCAAGGCTCAACTGCCCAGAAGAGGGAATTTACACCAAAGCCCTATGCTCTTAAGCCTCAAACTAAGTCAAAAACAATTAAGAAGAATGTAGCGAAAGCAACGACTGGGAAGGCTTCTAGACTCAGGTCTTCTGCTGGTAAGTCTCAAACTAAGTCGAAAATAATTAAGAACCCTGTAGCGAAAGTAACTAATCAAAAGGCATCTACACTTAAGCCTTCTACTATTAAGCCTCAAACTCAGCCTCGATCCATTAAGAAAAATATTGCTAAAGCAACCGACCTACCAACTAAGACGCAGCTGGTGGCACAAGCAGAAAGACAAAATCCAGTTGCGGATAGCTGGCCAAAAGCTCTATGGTCTAAGGCTTCAGCCCAACAAGTAGCATCTAATAGGCTGACAGATGCCAAGACGCAAGTGGTGGTTGATTTAAGCGATCGCCGCACCTACGTATACGCAGGGGATGAGGTGATCGCCAGCTACCCAATTGCTATAGGTAAGAAAGGTTGGGAAACGCCTACAGGTTCTTTCCAGATAATCCACATGCGACACTATCCAATCTGGCGTCACCCAATTACGGGCAAAGTATTTGAAGCTGGTACGGATAGCCCTTTGGGAGACAGATGGATTGGTTTTTGGACAGATGGACGGAATGAAATTGGCTTTCATGGGACGCCGGAAATTGACCTGGTAGGAACGGCTGTATCCCACGGCTGCTTAAGGATGCGTAATTCTGATGTCCGATTGTTGTATGACCAAGTTAGTTTAGGTACAGCAGTGGTAGTACGTGATTAATTTATTAAGAGTCATTTGTCATTTGTCATTTGTCATTTGTCTAAAACAAATGACTGAGTGGCACTAATAAAAGCCTAAAGGCTTGTGTAACCTCGTTCCCAGTCTTCAGATTGGGAATTTATTCTAAGACGGCTGCTGCTCTCATTAAGAAAGAGGAGGCGGAGCCTCAAGGAATGGTGTTCCCAGCCTGGAGGCTGGGAACTAGGCAACGCAAAACTTTGTACTTATCTTAGTGGCAATGACTAATGACCAATGACCAATGACTAATGACTCTTAAAATTATAATTTTTGCTCAAAGTTAGGTGCGTATGTCTGGAGTAAAGCACTAACTTGGCGTACAACCTCATTGCCAGTGTTTTTGCCCAAGGCTTGCCGTTCTGGGAAGAAATTGGGTCGATCTAGGTAACGGTTGATCGCCTCACTTACTTGCTGAGAAATTAAGTCTTGCAGTTGTGCCTGAGCCGTTTGGCGCTGAAAGTTAGCACCCTCTTCTGTAGTAGCATAGAGAGGTGGTAGGCGATTGAGAGCATAAGCGGCAATATCCCCGACATCCAGAGAACTTTCGCTGGTAGCTTCAATTTCTGCGACTCGTGCGATCGCTTCCGTCAGTACCAATTCTTCCATAACGTTAATGAATTGTTTGCGAGGTACCGCCACTACCTCACCAGTCAATAGCGCACCCATCAGCCGATCCAGCGCCATATACTCTTCAATTGAGAGTTCCGAGGCATTGTCACAGATTCTACCGACTTCTGCTTCCATTGCTGGTGTCAAATAACCATCCTGGAGAGCTTGTTCTACAATTTTTTCGATACTCATAACGCTTATCATCATTTATGTTAGCCAAGCAAGGTAGGGACGGTATCAATCCAATTTGTTTTGCCTAATTCTCAGCAAAAAATACACAAATCATGCACAGACGTGATTAACTCCGCCTCTACTAGTTAAAGACCTTAGTTCGCCAAGGTGTTGGATCAACAGATTGTCCGTTGACATACAAACCCCAGTGTAAATGTGGCCCCGTAGAAGCACCTGTTGAACCTACTGCGCCAATTAGTTGACCAGCTTTCACAAAATCACCTTCTTTAACGTTAATACGACTAAGGTGCATGAAAATACTGGTTACTCCTTGACCGTGGTCAATGCCAACTACGTTACCATGAACCCGAAACCCTTGGGATACCCTACCTACCAAAGCAACTCGCCCAGCGGCTGGGGCAATTACGGATGAACCGGCAGCACCAGCGTAGTCAAGACCACGATGATAGTAGTCATTTGCAAATGTACCATTATAGTAGCGACGTACACCATAGGTTGTACTCATTCGCCCTGCATTTGGCCTCAGGAATATTCCATTCCAATACTTTTCTGGTGTTTGTAGTGCCTTAAAAGCTGCCACACGCTGAAGTTCATGCTCTGTAGCCTTCACTCCAGCTTTGCCAGGTGGCAAAGTAATGCGTTGTACGGGGAACTTGCGATTAAGCACATTCACTGCTAAGTTTTGTACTTGACCA
Organism: Nostoc sp. UIC 10890; assembly: GCF_054786515.1. NCBI lineage: Bacteria > Bacillati > Cyanobacteriota > Cyanophyceae > Nostocales > Nostocaceae > Nostoc > Nostoc sp. UIC 10890. The sequence continues at coordinate 4,816,639 of NZ_JBSGKF010000001.1, read as the reverse complement.
TCCCCTGCAACCCGAAGTGTTCTAGTTCCAGATTTTTCTAGTGGAGTTGTGGGAACAAAAGCCCGATACTGATTGGGTGCGATTTCAAAAGCTGGGTATGTATTATTACCACTAGCTACTGTTGGATTTGTACCATTATCTGGATTATCTAGATTGATCTCCACCGAGAGTGTATCCCCTAATTTAGGATTACTTGGAGTCACTTTTACTTCTAAAGCACTTACAGGCAATGCCAAAGCGATTGGGAGAACAGCAAATATTCCCTTTAACACATTTATTGCACGACGATTGGCTGTCAAGGTTTTGACATCAAAGCCGAGCAACTTTTTGTTTGAACTACTAGCGCTATTCTCAATAATCATAGAACTACAAAAAACCCCTTGCTTGTGTTGGAAAATAGACTAGCTTATTATTACTAGTGTTTCCTATTTAAAGCCGATGTTGTTGTAAACCATAAATGTTAAGAAATTCTCTAAGTATTTATGGATTGCAAGGGCGAATCATTTTATCTGTAATTATTAGTGAATCGGTATTAACTCTAATAATTAATGTGTATGACATCGATAATGAGCATAAAATTTAACTAGATTGATGGCAAAAACGCTCTTGTGGCTTGCTATATGTTTCACTTGTTAGGCAACAAAGGAAACTCGTTGTAATTATACTCATTACATAATGATACTTGAAGGAAATCTTGGAATCAACTGGACACTTTTTCAACTGGACACTAATATCACACTGTTAGGTTGAAATCGGTATGGGGAAATTACTTAAACTAGGTAAGTAAGTCCGCCAGGATAAATTAAACTATATTAAATAATGTAAATATCTTAAAATTTGCTATTAGTAGCGCTTTAACGCCAAAAAACCATAAAAATAATGCACAAATTTAGTATAGTCACGCCATAATTAAGATTTATTTTATAAATCAACTTTTAATGATGGAATACGCTGATCAATTTTAGGCTAATAGTATTATTTTTGACTTGAGTTTGCCATCTTCCATGTCAACGATGCGATCGGCAATATCTAGGATGCGGTTATCATGAGTAACCATCAAGATGGTACAGCCTTGTTCTTTTGCCAGTTTTTGCATGAGATTGACTACATCTCGTCCTGATTGACTGTCGAGGGCGGCGGTGGGTTCATCCGCGAGGATTATTTGAGGATGACTGACTAGGGCACGAGCGATCGCTACTCTTTGTTTTTGTCCCCCAGACAGTTTATCAGGATAGTAATGCAAATGATTTCCTAATCCTACCTGTTCTAACATCTGGGCTGACTTAGCTCGCATCTTTTTTAACCCAAGATATTTGTGCAATTCCAAAGCCATTTGGACATTTTGGATTGCCGTTAAACTACCATGCAAGTTATGTGCTTGGAAAATATAACCATTATGGCGTCGCGCCTGCACTAGTTGTTCAGCACTAGTGCCACAAAGTTCTCGTCCTAACACCCGCAAACTACCAGATTGGGCAGAACGCAATCCACCTACTAAGGTCAGCAGAGTAGTCTTGCCAGAACCAGAGGGCCCAGTCATGATAATAATTTCACCAGCGTTAATCTCTAAGTTGATGTTAAATAGAACTTGCTTACGGAGTGAGCCATGACCAAAATAGTGGTCGAGATTTTTAATAGAGATGACGGGTTGACTAGTCATAAATAACTCGATTACTCTTGATGACCGCCATTTGTCCTTTGCAAATGACCAATGACAAATGACAATTTTTAGAACATATCAGCAGGATCGGCGGCTTGGAGTTTGCGGGTGGCGATCGCACCGGAAATTGTACACATAATGATAGTCAGCACTAATACCTGTAATGCCCGAATCGCAGTCATGTACATGGGCAAATTTGTGGCACTGCGAGTCAGTTGGTAAAGTGCTAAAGATACTCCCAATCCAGGGAAGAAGCCGAGTGCTGCCAAGATCAACGATTCTTCAAGTACCACACCTAGCAGGTAGTAATTGCGATATCCCATTGCTTTAAAGGTGGCGTATTCCCGGACATGGGCATTAACATCGGTGGAAAGGACTTGATAGACGATAATCACGCCCACGACAAAGCCCATCGATACACCTAGGCTGAAAATAAACCCAATGGGTGAATTTGTTCTCCAGAAGTTATTTTCAAATTCAATAAATTCGGCGCGGGTTAAAATTCTGACATCATTTCTCAGGTAGGCTTTCAATGTTACTGCTACTTTTTTCGGGTCATAGCCTGGTTTTACCTTAATCAAACCTAGACTGACACTGCTGGACTGTCGCCCAGAAAATAGCCGCAAAAAATTCTGATCACTGGTAATCAGGTTGCCATCAGAACCAAAGGAAGCCCCGACTTGGAATAAGCCACTAATGGTAATTGTGCGCCTTTCTATTTCTGTAGTCAGGGTTTTACCTTGGTCAATTTGAGCGATCGCTTTTTGATAATCTCCTCTTGCACCACGATCAAACAAAACGGTATCTGGCATTTTGATCGTTTGTAGTTGCTGGTTAACATCTGGTAAGTCAAAGGCTGGCTTGTCTGGGTTAAAGCCAATAACTAACACCCCTGTCTCACGGTGTGTTTGGGGATTTTTCCAGATTGCATTATTGAAATACATTGGTTCGGCTGACTTCACCCCTGGTATATCCATTGCTTGATAAAGTCGCCGACGAGAAAATGTAGACAAGCTTGGCAAGTTACGGGCTTGGGGACTTGTTAAAACAATGTCTGCTTGCAAACTACGATGTAATCTGGTGTTACTGTCATACAACGCAGTTTGAAAGCCTAACTGCATAAACATCAGAAGATCAGCAAAGGCAATACCTGACAATGCCACGAAAAGACGGCTTTTTTCATGATTCAGTTGCAGCCACCCTAAAGGAGTTCGCCGTAGCAGTTGTTTGATCAATCCCATGATAAGAAGTGAGGAGTGGGGGGATGAGGGGACAAGGGAGATAAGGGAGTGAGGGAGTAACGAAGAAGAATAGACTTCTTGCAAAAGTCGGGGAAAGGGTAAAGAAACTCAAAATCCTTTCCCTTTAACCTTTACCCTTTTCCCTAAGAGTGCAAAAACATATTTTTGCAAGAGGTCTAATTAATAACCAATGACTAATGACAAATTTCACAATTCAATTACTGCCTTAACTTGCATATTGGTTAAAGTGGCAGCTTTTCGGCTGGAAGCTTCATCTAGTCGGATATGGACTTCTACTACTCTGTTGTCGATATTGCTGACGGGATCTGTGTTGATGACATTCTGTCGTCGCACTTGCAAGCCTTTGCGATCTACGATTCCCTGTAATTCAATCGGGAGGTAATCACCAAATACTCTTACTTGCTGCCCTGAATGCACTTTGCCGATATCGCTTTCGTAGACTTCGGCTATGACATACATCTGGCTGGTTTGTCCAATATCTGCAATGCCATCATTTGATACTAATTCCCCAGGATGGGTATGGATCTCAAAGACTTGTCCACTTTGAGGCGATCGCACCTCAGCCTGATTAAGATTAACTTTTGCCAGATTCATAGCTGCTACGGCACGATTGACTTCTGCTTTAGCTGCTTCTACATCCACTCCGCGCACTTCGGCGATTTCATCAAGTGTTGCTGTAGCTTGTTTAACTTGTTGCTGACTAGTTGATTGAGTACGATTTAATAGTGCCTGTGCTTCTTGCAAGCTTTTTTGGGCGGTTTCCAAGTTTAAACGCTTACTATCCCGTTGAGAAGCGGAAATTGCGCCTTGTTGATATAGTTGCTGATAACGTTCGTCTTCTGCTTGGGCGTTACGCACTTCGGCTTGGAATCGCTCAATTGTCGCGGCTTGGGCATTAAGATCACCTTGGCGTTCTGCCTCTAAACGAGCGATCGCAGCTTTTTGGGCAGCAATTTCACCACGTTTGGCACCTGCTTGGGTGCGGTTTAGATTTGCTTGGGCTACTTTTACCTGTTCCTCTGTCTCTTTTAATGCTGCTTGGAGGCGATCGCGGCTGTTCAAAATTGCGATCAATTGTCCTGCCTTTACTCTATCCCCCTCCTTCACCAACAACTTTTCTACCCGGCTTCCTTCCGCAGACACCGCAGCAGAGAGTTTAATTACTTTCCCCTGTGGTTCGAGCCGCCCTAAAGCTGTTACCGTTTTTAACTGTGGCAATTGTGTTGCTGGCACTTGTGTCTCTAGATTTGCATAATTTTGCCAGCGTTTTACTATATAAAAACTTATTCCGCCAATCAATAAAGATGCAATTATACCTATAGCAACAGATGGACGCAGAATAGATTTAGGGAACGTTCTGTACCCTAGCTTTGAGTTTCGCACCATAGATTACCTCTTAACTAGTGGCGCAGAAAAAAGAATAAATTAGGCTTATTTCAGTATTTATTTGCTAATTCCTACTTTTTGAGTCAGTTATTGTTGATTTATCAATTTCAAATCCATAAAATAATTTGAAAATTGTTGAGATTTAACTTGGATAAAGTGATTTATCTGGCTGGGATAACAACTAACATCTGTACCAAATTAGAGGTTTATGTTTTTAGCAAACTACTTTTGTTTGATGAAAGTACTCAAGTATAGTAAACCGTTTTAAAATTCCGGGTTGTAACAGCGCCAACAATCAGAATCAAATTAAGCCAATAAAATAAGTATTTTTTGTCAAAATTATGAATAATACCAACTTTTGATGATTAATTCTATATAAAAACCAGATCGCAGGTATAATAATTAATCTACAAAACATAAGTAGACACTAAATTATGTCTACTTAAAACTTAGAGTTATTTCCACTCAAAAATTATGATATTTTTATCCGATACTTTGAAAAGTTAAGGGATATTTAAAATCTATCATTTGGATGCAATACGGAGTAGTAAACTTAATCTAAAATCGGCCGTTAGAAATTTATTGGAAGACCTAGTACCGCAAGGCGGAATTAAAAATTAAAAATTAAAAATGAAGACAGCGTAAGGGTTTTGTTGATTGGGAATGGGTAGTTTATTTCCGCCGTGTTGTACTAGTAGCCTAACTGGCTGCAACAACAGCACGGTCATTTACTAACTTGCCATCTTCCATATAGACGATGCGATCGGCAATATCTAAAATGCGGTTGTCATGAGTAACCAAGAGAATGGTACAATCTTGTTCCTTAGCTAGTTTTTGCATGAGGTTGACCACATCTCGTCCCGATTTACTGTCAAGGGCGGCGGTAGGTTCATCTGCTAAGACAATTTTAGGACGACCAACCAACGCACGAGCGATCGCAACTCTTTGTTTTTGTCCCCCAGATAAATCATCAGGATAATAATTCAGGCGCTCTCCCAATCCTACCTCCTCTAACATTAGGGCTGACCGGGTTTTCATTTCTGCCGCCGAAATATTTTTATGCACTTCCAAGCCCATTTTGACGTTCTGGAGTGCTGTCAGGCTACCGTGCAAGTTGTGCGCTTGGAAAATATAACCATTATTGCGTCGCACTTGGGTAAGTTGTCCTGTACTAGCGCCACAAAGTTCTTGTCCCAATATCTGCAAACTACCGGATTGGGCAGAACGCAAGCCGCCTGCTAAGGTGAGAAGTGTCGTTTTACCAGAACCAGAAGGCCCAGTCATAATAATAATTTCGCCAGCGTTAATATCCAGGTTGATATCAAAAAGAACTTGCTTACGGAGTTGACCATTACCAAAATAGTGGTCGAGATTTTTAACAGAGATAACGGATTGACTAGTCATAAATAGCTCGATTATTCCTGATGATTGTCATTTGTCATTTGTCATTTGTCTTTAGTCATTTGTTATTACCAAGACTTGCGCCAAAATTGCTAATTTCGCTGTCGTAGAGAATAATTCCTAGAGTCTCCGTAAATCCTAATTACAAAGGACTAATGACTAATGACTAATGACAGTTTTTAAAACATATCTGCGGGGTCAGCAGATTGTAATTTACGAGTAGCGATCGCACCAGAAATAATACACATAATCATTGTTAGTATTAGCACTGTGGTGGCCCGCGCTACCGTCATATAGAGTGGCAAATTGGTGGCATTGCGAGTTAAAGCATAAAGTCCTAAAGGTGCGATCGCTCCTGGAATAAAGCCCAAGATTGCCAAAATTATCGCCTCTTCAAACACCACGCCTAATAAGTAGAGATTGTTATACCCCATTGCTTTGAAAGTGGCGTATTCTTTCATGTGGGAATTCACATCTGTAGAAAGGACTTGATAGACGATAATCACGCCCACCATAAACCCCATTCCTACACCCAGGCTGAAGATAAATCCGATAGCTGTATTTTTTTTCCAATAATCTGTTTCAAATTCTATAAATTCTGCTTTAGTTAAAACTTTAATATCATCATCTAAATGAGATTCTAAAGCTGCTTTGATTTGTTTGGGATCATAACCTGGTTCTAGTTGAATCAAACCTATACTGACACTACTTGCTTCTCGTTTAGGAAATAGCCGCAAGAAATTCTGGTCGCTGGTAATCAGATTCCCATCAGCCGCAAAGGAAGCCCCGATTGAAAATAAGCCGCTAATTGTAATCGTCCGGCGGTCAATTTCAGTCGTCACAGGTTGTCCTTGTGCAACTTGAGCGATCGCTTCTTGATAATCTCCTCTAGAGGCGCGATCGAACAGCAGGGTATCTGGTAGCTTCACCCGATCTATCTGGCTGTTCACATCCGCTAAGTCAAAGGCTTGCTTTTCAGGATTGATCCCGATAACTAGTACAGATGTCTTTTGGCGTGTTTTAGGATTCTTCCAATCGACAATGTTGACATACATTGGTTCTGCGGACTTCACCCCTTGTACATCCATTGCCTGATACAGTCGCCGCCGCGTAAAGGTGGACGCATTTAACACGTTACGGGCTTGAGGACTAACTAGAAAAATATCAGCCTGGATACTGTTGTGCAACTTAGTATTACTTTCAAACAAGGCGGTCTGAAACCCTAGCTGCATGAACATAAGAATATCAGCGAAAGCAATGCCTCCCAATGCCACCAATAGACGGCTTTTTTCATGGCTCAGTTGCAACCATCCCAGGGGGGTTCGCTGCCGCAGTTGTTGAATAAATCCAATCACAGTTCAATTACCGCCTTTACTTGTAGGTTGGTAAACTTTGCAGCTTTGACGCTAGATACTTCATCTAGTCGCACATGTACTTCCACTACTCTGGCGTCAATATTGCTAGAGGGGTCACTGTTGACGAGATTTTGCCGCTGTACTTGCATCCCGATCCAATCGACGGTTCCCTGTAATTCTCCGGGGAGGGAATCGCTGATTACCTTGACCCGTTGCCCCGATCGCACTTTGTTAATATCACTTTGGTAAACTTCTGCAACTGCATACATCTGGTCGGTTCGACCTAGTTCCACAATCCCCTCATTAGAAACGGTTTCTCCAGCCCTTGTATTAATCTTCAGAATTTGTCCCGCATCCGGTGCGCGGACATAAGCCTGATCAAGTTGCGCTTTAATTTTTGCCACAGTCGCTTGAGCGCTGTCTACCTCTGCTTGAGCGTTGGCAATATCTGTAGGACGGACTTCAGCGGTTTGGTTCAGGGTGGCTTTGGCTTCGTTAATCTGCTGTTGCAAGCTAGCGAGGGTTTGGTTGCGGTTCGCTTTGGCTTCTTTAATTTGCTGTTCTAAAGTAGCTACAGTTCTTGTCTTATTGGCTTGGTTTTCAATTACCTGCTGAGTAGAAGTTTCTGCACTCAAGCGTTTTTGATCGGCTTGCTGACTAGAAATTGCCCCTGCTTTGTATAAAGCTTCGTAGCGTTGCACATCTACTTGAGCGTTCCGCTTTTCGGCTGCGACACGATCCACCGTTGCTTGTAAACTCTCTCGTTGTCCTTGCAAGTCTGCTTCTAGGCGATCAATTGTGGCTTGCTGAGTTTTAACATTTCCCTCTAATTCGACTTGCAGACGGCTGACAGCAGCTTGTTTTGCTCCAATTTCTCCCTGTTTTGCTCCCGCTTTTACCTGGTCAAGGTTGGATTTGGCAACTTGAACTTGTTTTTGGGCTTCAACTAAACTTGCTTGTAAGCGATCGCGACTATCCATAATGGCAATTACCTGTCCAGCCTGGACGCGAGTGCCTTCTTTTACCAATAGTTGCTGAACCAGACTCCCCTCAGTAGAAGAAGTTGCAGACAGTTTTATCACTTCTCCATTTGGTTCTAAACGTCCCAATGCTGTAACTGTTTTTACTACTGGCTGAACAGCTACTGGCGCTATTTGCTTCTCATTAGCGGTAGCCTGAAACTTTAGTACCGTGTAAACACTAACTCCACCCATTAATAGAGATGTAATTATTGCTAGTGTAGTTGGCGATCGCAAAAGATTTTGGGGAGACTTTAAATCCTCTAGTTTCCAGTTCTGCACCATAGTGTTCACCTTTCCCCATTAGCAACTTGTACTAAACTGTTCAGTTCAATTCATGCTAAACTAAACGGAGTAGTTTAGTCAATAGCACAAAGGTAGAATTCTCAATTTAACGAACTGTGGGGGTTTAAGTCCTAGCCTTTGAAGGGCAGCGCGAATTGAAGCCTAAGCTAAATCTCCGGACGCTCGTAGACTCGCTAACATAAAACGTAATTGCGTTAGCGAGTCTGCGAATTAGTTTAATAAGCTTGCCTTGAGTTATAAACCAGAATGCTTGTCAGGACTGGGATTAATGACGTAGGGGAAATTGCCACATCTATTAAAATTGTTTATAAGAGAGGATGATTAATAAATGGTACGCATTAAATCTGACGAAGTTGATCGCGATAATTCCGTTGATAAAGTGGAGCAAATTTTGCAAGGGGCAATGCAAGAGTTTCTCCAAAATGGTTATGCTGGTACAAGTATGGATCGAGTAGCAGTAGCAGCAGGTGTTTCTAAAGCGACAGTCTACAGCCATTTTCAAGATAAAGAAGGACTTTTTAAAGTACTGTTAGAGCAACTGGCGAGCAAAAAGAATAACTCCATTTTTGGCACAGAACCTATTGCCGGAGAACCAGCCGCCGTACTGCATCACATAGGAACCAAGGCATTAGATTTGATGAATAGCGACCAAGAACATACTGCATTTATGCGAGTATTAATAGGGGAATCTGGTCGTTTTCCTGAGTTAGCTCAAATTTGTGTACGAGCAATGATTAAGCCAGTAGCAGAAACTCTCACTCAATACTTGGCCGCTCCTGAGCTAAATATACCTGACCCAGAGGCAACAGCAAGAATTCTTTTAGGAGCGTTAGTGCATTTTCATATTACTCAGGATGTGATGCATGGGAGAGACATTATACCAATGGAAAGCGATCGCTTGATTGATGCCTTGATACACTTAATCACTAAACGCGCCGATTGATTGGTTAGATCCCGGCGCGTGGCGCTTGTTTGGTCAGAAGGTCAAATTCACCTTGAGTAACAGTTGACTACACTCAGTGCTGATTGAATTAAAAAATTACTTAATACTTATGTATTTAGTAAATACCCCGACTATTATGGACGGTCTTTTAACTCAGCACTGAACAATCTTCATTATTTTTTCTATAGAAGTTACAGTACTGTCTCCGGCTTATTTGGTTTCTTACAAGCTGCCACAAATACATCCTCCAGCGATCGCAAGATAACTAGGCAGGAATGACTTGAACAATTAGTGCGCGTTTATCCAGCGACTGGATTTTACCTACTTGACTGAGGTCATTGGCAATTCGGTCTAGCAGTTCTCCTGCTTGGTCACGATATTGATGTTCTCGGCCTCGTAAACGGATGGCAAACTTGACTGAATCGCCTTTACTCAACCACTGAACTGCTTTCTCAATACGTAAATTGTAATCAGCGACACCCACGTTTAGACCGAATCTAACTTCCTTTACCGTGGGTCTAGCACTCTGGCTCTGACGTTTTTTCTTTTGATACTGAAGCTTCCCATAGTTGAGAATCTTCGCGATCGGAGCGTCTTTACCTTGGGAGACTACAACTAAGTCAAGCTCTAAGCTTTCGGCTAGCTGTAGCGCCTCATTGGTGTCGATCAGACCACGATTGTTATTCTCATGGTCAATCAAGAAGACACTAGGTGACTTGATTTGTGAATTAATCAGTTGCTTTTGGATTGCGATAATGAATTTCTCCCATTTGTTCAATACTTTGCTTTACAAGCAGGTAATGCCAATTTAACACAACACTGAATCAGAGCAACTTTAACAACACAATAGACAGCAATCTGTTAGGATTAAGTACTGCGGCACTCGCTCTCAGTCTTGGCGCTACTGCCGATCCAGCCTTTCAATAATTTTTTATCCGTCCGCCTAAGACTGACGCCTCATTGGCGACAGGCCGATGTTATTTTTGGAGTCTTATGTCTTTTTCTCATCTCGGCTTGTCCAATGAAATTATCCGTGCCGTTACCGAACGAGGGTACACGGAACCCACGCCAATCCAGATACAGGCGATTCCGGCTGTATTGTCGGGTAGCGATTTGTTAGCTGGCGCACAAACTGGCACTGGAAAGACCGCTAGTTTTACCCTACCGCTTTTGCATCGTTTGTCGTCTAACAAGAGCAAAGGTACGCCTAATGGATACCCACCAATCCGGGCGCTGATTCTCACCCCGACTCGCGAACTCGCTGCACAAGTGGAAGAAAGCGTGCGCGAGTATGGCAAGTACTTAAATCTAAACTCGATGGTGATGTTTGGCGGAGTCGGTATTAATCTGCAAAAACAGCGTTTGAGGGGTCGAGTGGATATTTTGGTCGCTACTCCAGGGCGACTACTAGACCACGTACAGCAGGGGACGCTGAACCTGTCGCACATTGAGGTTTTAGTGCTGGATGAAGCAGATCGGATGCTGGACATGGGCTTTATTCATGATATCCGCCGCATCCTTTCACTTCTGCCCAAACAGCGACAAAATTTGCTATTTTTCGCTACTTTCTCAGACAAAATTAAGGCACTAGCCGCCGGACTGCTCAATAACCCGAAGATGATTGAGGTAGCACGCCGCAACGTTACCGCCGAAACGATCGCCCAGAAAGTTTATCAGGTAGACCGTGACAAGAAACGTCAATTACTTGCTCACTTGATTCGGCGAGATAATTGGTATCAAGTGCTAGTGTTCACTCGCACTAAATATGGTGCTGACCGTTTGGTTAAGCAGTTGGGTGAAGACCGGATTCAAGCACTGGCAATTCACGGTAATAAGAGCCAGCCAGTGCGTACTAATGCTCTAGCAAAGTTCAAAAATGGCACATTACAAGTATTGGTGGCGACGGACATTGCTGCTAGGGGTCTTGACATCAGCGAACTGCCCCATGTAGTTAACTTCGATTTGCCCAATGTACCAGAAGATTATGTTCATCGCATTGGGCGCACCGGTCGCGCTGGCGCATCAGGTGAAGCCGTGTCGCTGGTGTGCGTTGATGAACAGCATCTATTGACAGATATTGAGAAACTGATCGAGCAGCGCTTACCAAAAGAAGTGGTTGCTGGCTTTGGCCCCAACCCCGACATCAAAGCTGAACCAATTCCAAATGGACGGCAACACAGAGCCAAGACTGGAGGTGATAAGCGTCCGGCTCGGACTGCTAAACCGCTACCACAGACATCGGCTAAACGTAAGGCAGCGCCACCTGCCACGAATGGCGATAATCGTTCTTCCGCATCGCGCCGTTCTGCGAAACGCGATCGCTGATCTTCGTTCTTAGGCATTATCAAGAAAGAAATTACCCAATCTTGTGGGGTGGACAGCGCTCAGTCGAACGCTATCCATCCCACAATAAATAATTTAAGCAATTAAAGTGGATGTGCTTGAGGCAATGAGTGATGCGGGGATACGTCGCGACACATCAAGAGTTAGCTTGGACGTGAGTGCAAAACTACAACAAGTCTGTGATCGAAAATAACCGTTGTCGGTCTATTTGCTGAAGCTTAATTTTTTCGGCGTAGAAAGCCTGATAATACGATTGATAGCGCTCTGGTTCAGTTTCGGGATCGGTTTGTTGCCATAGTTCCAAAAAGTGGCGATAACGTTTTTCAAGCATCACCAAATCCATGCAAGCGATCGCAGCTTGAACTACTTGCGGAGTCCGAAGTATTTCTTTCTGGTTTTTTTCATCCACATGAAATAAATGGGAAATTAACCCGATCTCGCTGTCAAATTCTAAGAACTGGTCTTGCAGTCGGGAAATTAAATCTGGTAGAGACGCAAAGTTTTTCGTTTCTCCATCACCCGATGAAATTTCTAAAATCTGTTGCCATAAAAATCGGTGGTGGGAAAGACTAAATTGCAAATCTCGCTCCTCTAGTTCGGCAATAATCGCTTGACGCTGTTCAGGACAATGCAAGTAAATCCGCAATAACAAGGCTTCTGCGTGTTCTAAAAGGCTGCGTTCTGTAGGGAGTGGAGAGACGCGATTAATCGCTTCTGTACTAGGGGATTTGCTACCTCCCCATGCTTTCTTCGCTGACACAGGTTTAGAGTATGTAGCCGCAGCCGGAGCAATTTGAGTTAGCAGATTTTCGACTCGCAAAGGTATCAGTCTGGTATCTCCCAAACTGAGTATTTCTGCACAGTAGGAAACGTAATAGTTGCGTGTATCGCTGTTAGCTATATTTTTAAGTAATTTGACTAATTGCTGAGTTACTTGCTGAAAATCAGTAGCCTTTTTTAAGTCGCGGTCTTGAATAATTTGCTGAATCTGCCAGTCTAGCCAAAGTGGGGCATTTGTTAGCAGTTCTCCATAATCTTCTGGAGTGTGGCTATGCAAATATTCATCAGCATCTTTACCATCGGGTAAATTGAGAATTTTTAGCTGAACTTCGCCTTTGTATGCTAATTCAGCAATTTCACCGATCGCCCGTTCAGCGGCATTAGTTCCGGCTTTATCAGCATCAAAGTTGAGTACTAATTGTTTCGATTCGGTGTAGCGTAATATTAACCGGACTTGTTCTAAGCTTAAAGCTGTACCGAGAGAGGCGACGGCATTATTAATACCAGCGGCGTGAAGAGCGATCGCATCAAAATATCCCTCTACCACCACCGCTTGATCGAGTCGAGAAATCCCATCTTTGGCTTGATCGAGGGCAAATAAGGTTTTACCTTTACTAAAAAGTTCGGTTTCTGGTGAATTCAAATATTTAGGCTGTTCATCAGTCAAAGTTCTCCCACCAAAGGCAATGACGCGCCCTTGAACATCACGAATGGGAATCATCAGGCGATCGCGAAACACGTCATAATAACCGCCCCCTTCCTTGCGTGGCTTAATCAATCCCGCTTTTTCTAATATTTGTGCTGGATAATGTTTGTCTTCCACTAGATAGCGATGAAGGGTTTCCCAACCTGCGGGGGCGTAACCTAAACCAAATTGCTGTATAGTTTCTTCTTTGAATTGACGGTTAGATTGTAAATATTGAAGTGCTTTTTGCCCTTGTGATTGTCTGAGGGCGTGTTGATAAAACTGTGCGGACGTTGCCAGAACTTCATACAACTGCTCACGCAAAGATAGCTGACGCTGTAATTCTTGGCGTTGTTCAGGTTCGAGAGTTTGTACAGGTACTTGGTAACGCCGTGCTAAATCCAGCACTACGTCAGCAAAAGAACGCTTTCCCAACTCCATCACAAACTTAATGGCATTTCCCCCAGCTTGACAGCCGAAGCAATAATACATCTGCTTGGTCTGGCTGACAGTGAAACTGGGAGATTTCTCATCGTGGAAAGGGCACAAACCGACGAAATCTTTCCCACGTTTGCGTAAAACTACGTATTCTGAGACGACATCTACAATATCAGCCCGTAGTTTAACTTCCTCAATTGTTTCTGGGTGCAAGCGGGGGATTTGCATGGCTTTGTCATTGGTCATTGGTCATTGGTCATTGGTCATGAACTTTGGAGAAATACCAAAGGACAAATGACTTTAGACTTCTGATAGCTATTATATTCTTGTTGCTAGACCAAAAATGATTTGTAGAATTGCTTACACTAAATTTTATCAGAGGAAATACTGAAAATGGGACGTATTTTTATATCAGCGGCTCATGGAGGCAAAGAAGTGGGAGGAATCGATCCAGGTGTAATCGCAGGTGGTACAAGTGAAGCAAAAGAAATGATTCTGCTGCGGGATTTAATTGTCACGGAACTCAGAGCGCGGAGTTTGGAAATTTTGGCGGTTCCTGATGACTTGAGCGCCGCCCAAACTATCACCTGGATCAATTCTCGTGGTCGCCGGGGTGATGTCGCCCTAGAAATTGAATCTGACGCAGCTAGCAGCCCTTCTGTGCGGGGGGCTAGCGTCTTTTATATTGCTAATAATAGCGATCGCAAAAGCAATGCTGAACAGTTGCTAGTGGGGTTATTGCGCCGCGTACCCCAATTACCGAATCGCGGAGTCAAGGCAGATACGAATAGTGGCTTGGGTAGTTTAGCATTCTGTCGCCAGACAACGCTTCCAGCTTTGGTGATGCAAGTGGGGTTTCTCAGCAATCCAGAGGATCGGGCTTTGCTGCAAACTCGACGCCGCGATTTTGCTTTAGGAATTGCCGATGGATTAGTCACTTGGAGTCGTGTGATTGACCCCACTCCTGGAACTCCAGCCGAAGCAAATTATCCGCCGATTAATATCAATATTAATGGGCAAAATTACTCGGAGCAAGGAGTTTTAGTTAATGGTAATGCTTACATCCCCATTGATTTAGTAGACCGCCTACGGATTGACCTTTCAAAAGCGGCTAATGTCAATCGGATTACCTATCGCAAAGTAGTTTATGTTAAAGCGATCGAACTGCGAGATTTTAATGTTGCAGTTAGTTGGGATGCGGCAACGCGTACTGTTAGCTTGCGCTCGAATTTGATGGTTTGCTCTGGTCAATTTGAGCGGGTGATGTCAAACGGGAATACTTCAGAAGTACAGTTACAATTATTTTTGAGAAACAATAATGAAAATGCTTTAGTAAAGTTCCCTGACATCCCAAAACTTTATCGGGAAGAAGCAGGTATAGAGGGAGTGAACTATGATATTGCCTTTTGCCAAATGTGTGTAGAAACTGGATTTTTACGGTTTGGTAGTGATATTAGACCTGAGCAAAATAACTTTGCAGGCTTAGGTGCAATTGGTGGTGGCTCGGAGGCTGCATCTTTTGCAAGTGCCAGAATTGGAGTTAGGGCACACATCCAACATTTGAAAGCTTACGCCAGTTTAGAACCTTTGGTACAAGAAGTAGTAGATCCCAGATTTCGCTTTGTCACACGTGGGATTGCGCCATTAATTGATCAGCTCTCAGGGCGCTGGTCAGCGGATTTGGATTATGGTACAAAGATTTCAGCAATGCTCAAACGATTATATGAATCAGCAGGACTTCTGTGAGTCTAAAAAAGAAGCAAACTTTCTGAATCTACAGCAAAATTCAGGTGTCTGTGTAATACTAATTCAATTAATGATTGCAACACATCCTTGGGTGAAGACGCGATGAATCGCGTCTCTACAAATGGTCTATTTGTCGCATTTCTTTTTTCAAATTGGTATCATATATCTTGCTTGTATACTTCTAATAATTTTGGAATGTAATCATACCCATCTACACCGATAATCGCAATAATTTTTGGGCGATGTTGCAGTAAGAACTTTTGGAAAGCTTCTGCCCCGATTTGTCCTTGCAAAATTGTCAGTAACCCTGCTGGTTGTCGCCATTCACTAGAAGCAATTTGCTCTAAAAGATACATTCCCAAGCAGCCTGTGTAAACAGTCTTTTCCGAATTTTGCAGATGATAATAAGCTTCTGCCAAATAAGCTAAGTTCCGCCCCTGTAGATACAAATCACCGGAAACTTGCGCTGTTTTAAAGCCATCTTCGAGATATTTAATTGCCGTTTGGTGTTGTCCAATTACTAGATAGGCAATTCCTAAACTGCTGACACATAAGGCTTTACTTTGAAGATCGCCTAATTTTTCTGATAATTTTAAACCTTGTTCTAAATAATTAATTGCGGCTTCATAAGTTTCTGGTTCTAGGTTTTCCAATTCTTGAGCTTGCATTACTTCGCTGTAACCTAAATTTACCAGCGCGTTTGCTTCTCCTGTGCGATCGCCTGCTTGCCGACTCAGTATTAATCCTCGCTGACTGTAGTTAATTGCCTCAGCATAATTTTGCTGTTGCACGTATGTGCGGCTGAGGTGGTTGAGATTGGCAATTTCACAAGCGCGATCGCCTGCATTCCTAGCGATCTCTAGCGCTTGCTGATGAAAGTCAATAGAGCGTTGATATTGTCCCAAAGCACGTTGGGAATAGCCTAAAAGAGTCAAAATTCGTGCCTTTTCTTGGGTTCCTTCGCCTTTTCGCAGCGGTTCATCCAAATAATCTAGGGCATCTCGCAAATAAGTGCCAGTGAAAGAGGCAAAAATCCCGCCGTAAAAGGGAAAATACGGACGCTGGGCAAAGGTTCGCAAAATCTGGAGCATGATTTGAGAACAGGCATCGCCGTATACTTTTCCAATGCTGCCAAAACCACTTGCTAACTGACTCCAAATCACTGCAAAGGTCAAGAAGGTGGAAATGGATAACTTTGGCCCCGCTTTCACATCGTAAGCTTGTTGGTCAAACCAGTTAATTAGTCCCCGTTGTAAATACTGTAAAATCAATGCCATTTCCACCCAATCTCTGAGGGTGATTCCTCGTTGTCGCTCGGCAAACTCTATTGCCGATTCTTCCCTAGCCAAGGTGCGAAGCAGTGCTTGGGGGAACTCACTATTGAGTTGTTTCGCCCAACTTGCCCAAGGGCCACGTTCTCCCGGTACGCCGCCAAATCCCAGAGATTCTTTTTGCTCGTACATCCAACTGAGTAAGTTATCTTGCAATCGCTGCCAAGAAGCTAAACCACGGGTAATCCCTTCAGACAATTGTTCTAAATCAGAATCTACCTGAGCAAATTGCTGTAATGATTTTGATAACTGCTGTAGCTGTTGCAAATTTAGGGGATACTTCTGATTGGGGTCAGTAACCCGGATAAATACCGCCAGACGCTCGTCAGCGGGGGCTGTGGTAATTTCTGTAACTGCCGAGGCGATCGCTTCTGTTGCTTTGTTTTGCTCTTGCCAGCGTTGCCATTGACTTTGAATAGTCTTAATGGCTCTCAAACTTCGAGTAGCCTTGGCTTTCTTGAGTTCGTCTTTTTCGCTATCTACTTGACTTTGGAGAGAATTCAGGCGATCGCTCAAAGCTAGCTCAAAAACTTCCCCTGTCCCGGAAGTGATTCCTTTAAGCAGCATTTGATACACCTGTTCTACAGAGCTTATTTTGCCCTTGAGGGTGGTTTCGACAATTTCATCGATTAAGGCAAGATAGCGATCGCTTAATGGCAGAGAGTCTGGCACTTTGGCTATTAGGAGAATGTCACGTCAATTCTAATTCTAATCTTGGCAGCAAAAGTTGGGGAATGGGGCATTGGGCATTGGAAATTGTTTAATGGTTATTCTTCCCTTGCTCCCCCTGCCCCCTGCCTTTCTTTGTAAAAGCCTAAATTATCTAGGATTTATCTAGCAGGAATACACGTTATGACAACTCAAACACTAGGACTCGAACAAAATCTCTATGACTATTTACTATCAATATCTCTCCGAGAACCGGAAATTTTAACCCAACTGAGACAGGAAACAGCCCAATATCCCATAGGTAAAATGCAAATTGCTCCCGAACAGGGGCAGTTTTTGGCGTTACTGGTGCAACTGTTGGGAGCGAAGAAAACTTTGGAGATTGGGGTATTTACAGGTTATAGTTCCCTGGTGGTGGCATTGGCGTTACCGAGCGACGGTAAGGTGGTAGCCTGTGATATCAGTGAGGAATTTACAACGATCGCTCGGCGTTATTGGCAGCAAGCAGGAGTGGCGGATAAAATTCAACTGCACATAGCCCCAGCTTTAGAGACTTTGGATCGGCTACTCGCAACAGGAGAAGCGGAAAGTTTTGATTTTGCCTTCATTGATGCAGATAAGAGCAATTATGATGGCTATTATGAGCGATCGCTGCAATTAGTGCGGCCGGGGGGACTGATTGCGATCGATAATGTCCTTTGGTCAGGTAGGGTTGCCGATCCCCAAGTGCAAGATAATAGAACTAAAAGAATTCGTGCCTTTAATCAAAAACTGCATCAAGACCAGCGAGTTAGTCTTAGTTTAATAGCGATCGCAGATGGCTTAACTCTGGCACTGAAGAAGTAATGTTTTTACGCCATATCCCGATCTTTGCAAATCGCTACAGATATTTTAGATGCACTAACCCTACCCTCAGCGACCGATTTCGACATCTTCGAGGATGCCGAGTGCGTCGGGGACGAGGACAGCTGCGGAATAGTAGGCTGTAACGAGGTAAGAAATGATCGCCTTTTCGCTGATGCCCATAAATCGGACAGACAAGCTGGGTTGGTATTCGTCCGGGATACCAGTTTGGTGTAGACCAATCACGCCCTGATCTTTCTCACCAGTGCGGAGTATAAGAATAGAACTGGTCTGATTCTTGGTAATCGGAATCTTGTTACAGGGAAAAATCGGTACATTTCGCCACGTGATTATTTTGCTCCCGTCCATATCGATGGTGTCTGGATAG
Source organism: Nostoc sp. UIC 10890 (assembly GCF_054786515.1). Lineage (NCBI taxonomy): Bacteria > Bacillati > Cyanobacteriota > Cyanophyceae > Nostocales > Nostocaceae > Nostoc > Nostoc sp. UIC 10890. Next base: position 4,798,084 of record NZ_JBSGKF010000001.1, on the reverse strand, counting down.
ATACCTCGACGGTTGCACTGGCGACCGAAGGCTGCAATAGTGCGGGGATGAGCCAGGAAGAACCTCGACTTCCGCCGACGGGTGACTAATTCATCAAGGTCATCGGGAGTTGGGGGGCCGCTGCGGGTGTAGATGCGCTGTTTGAGGTCGGCGTTGTGCAACAATCCAAATTCGCGGTTGTTGATCAACTCGTATTCTTGACGTTCTCGCAATGCCTCAATCGTCAGCCGCAGTTGTTCTTCCGTCTGGTTATATGGTTGATTGTACAGATCGGCAACGCGAGTATTCACTCGCAACATAGTCTGAGCAATGCTTAACTGATATTCGCGGGGTGAAAGTTCGTAGTCAACAAATGTTCCTGGTAATGTCGTCTCTGTACTATGACTGGTTGACAACGCGATCGCAGCTTCCCCATACTTGTTTTGTGGAAGTTCGGCGCGAATCCGAAATTGCTCAAGTTGAGCTTGCAACGCTTGCGACTGGTTGAGCAGTTCCCGAAATGCCTGTTGTGGTAGCACTAATACGGTGCATCGGGTCACAGCTTTGACTGTGAACTTCCAATTGCTTTCTGAATCCACCAACACGCGATCGCCAAAATAATCACCGTCAGCTAGCGTATCCAACAAAGGCTGCTCGTCATACTTGCCAATACCAATCTTGTTCGCTTTACCATGTGCGAGCAAAAAAAGCTGATTGGCTGGCTGACCTGATTGGACAATGATATCACCAGGCGCGAACTCCCGCTGAACAAACCGACTTGCTAACGCCCTCAGCACCTCAATGTCGTCAAACCCTCGCAGCAAGGGCAACTCACCAAGTTCCTGGGGAATCACCTGCACCTCGGCTCCGGTGTTGGAGAAACTCAACCGCCCATCACCCACGGTATAGGTCAACCGACGGTTCAGCCGATAAGTGCCACCCTTCGTCTGCACCCACGGCAACATCTTCAACAACCACCGAGAGGAAATTTCCTGCGTCTGCGGTGCAGATTTGGTGGTGGTGGACAAATTACGCGCAGCATTTTTACTCAAACTCAGTTGAGGTTGTCCACTCTCAACATTTAAATTTGATTCAATAAAATCCGTCATCAGCCGATCCTCATAGTTAGTAATAAAAGTGCCATTCAGTGCCAATACGGTTCGGTTAAGGTTTTTTGATGAAAATTCTAGATCCAAAGACGCGATAAATCGCCGTCTCTACAAGGAACAATCTTTTGTAGAGACGGCGATTTATCGCGTCTCTTGCCTTAATCAAACCGTATTGCATTCAGTGCTGAGTGCTGAGTTAAAAGACCGCCCACTTTCTTGCAGGGTATCAACAGTCAGCTATAATTTTTACTCACTCAACACTCAGCACTGCTGATATTTAGCGCCCAATTTCAACATCTTCGAGGATGCCAAGTGCATCAGGAGTGAGGACGGCTGCGGAGTAGTAAGCGGTGACGAGGTAGGAGATGATCGCCTTTTCGCTGATGCCCATGAATCGAACAGACAAGCTGGGTTGGTATTCATCAGGGATACCAGTTTGATGTAAGCCGATTACCCCTTGTTTTTCTACACCGGTGCGGAGCAAAAGGATAGAACTGGTGCGGTTATTGGTGATGGGGATCTTGTTGGAAGGAAAGATAGGTACGCCGCGCCAAGATGTGACCTGAACGCCGTTGACATCTACGCTTTGTGGATAAAGACCAAGGCGGTTGGCCTCACGACCGAAGGCAGCGATCGTCCGGGGGTGAGCCAGGAAGAATCCCGGCTCCTTCCATACCGTCGCCAACAACTCGTCCAAGTCGTCGGGGGTAGGTGCGCCGCTACTGCTGTAAATACGCTGTTTGAGGTCGGCGTTGTGCAGTAACCCGAATTCGCGGTTGTTGAGCAACTCGTGTTCTTGACGTTCTCGCAATGCCTCGATAGTCAGACGCAGTTGTTCTTCAGTCTGGTTGTACGGTTCGTTGTACAGATCGGCTACCCGCGTACTTACTCGCAACACCGTTTGAGCAATACTCAACTCATATTCTCTGGGTGTGAGTTCGTAATCGGCGAAGGTTCCTGGCAACTCAGCCTCTTGGCGATGATCGGCTGCCAGTTCAATAGCAGCTTCACCTTGGGGAGTTTGTGGCTGGCTCAGACGGGTGCGGAACTGTTCAACATGAGTTCCCAATTCCTCAGACTGAGCGATCGCCCTCTCAAACGCCGCTTGGGGTAGCGACAACACGATGGTTCTAGTAATCGCCTTGAGGGTGTACTGCCAAGTATCCTCCGACTGCACCACAGTTTCATCGCCGAAATGATCGCCGTCAGCTAGGACATCGAACACGATCTGTTCGCCATACTTGCCAACACCAATCTTGTTTACCTTGCCACGAGCAATCAGAATGACGCGATCGGCAGGTTGGCCAAGTTCAACGATTACATCATCTGGGGCATACTCCTGCTGAACAAACTGGTTTGCCAACCCGGTCAACACCTCGACGTTGTTAAACCCTCGCAGCAAGGGCAACTCAGTAAGTTCCAGGGGAATTACCTGCACCGTTGCTCCGGTATTGGTGAAACTCACCCGTCCATCACCCACGGAATAACTCAACCGACGGTTGACTCGATAAGCGCCACCTTTTGTCTGCACCCACGGTAACAACTTCAACAACCACCTCGATGTAATTTCCTGAGTCTGCGGTGCAGATTTGGTCGTTGTCGCCAAATTACGCGCCGCTGCTGTACTCAAGGTTAACTGAGGCTGCTGATCTTCCAAATTGGGATCGTTAGAATATGTCACAAATTAATCCTCCACTTTATTTAGTTACTAAAAAAAACTGATCTCACGCGATCGCATACTGACCTTGAACCAACTCACGGACAAAAAAACCTGACCTTAAACCCTCACCGATCCAATACGCTTGGCTGAAGTACCCAGCCCTCTGGGCCCGCTAAGTAGCCGCCCTGCTAACGAATTACGCAATTCAAATTCCTTATAGCGGTCTACCGCTATATGCCATTTGAGTACGCCGCACATCCACTGCTCTAGTTTCTTGACGTATCCGAGCAGTTTTTCACGGGTACTTGCATCCAAGTCGAAATCATCGAAAAGAACTGGCAGTTCGGTGGCAACGATGTGTTGAAACTGGAGCGCCCTAGCGGTCATCAGGTTGTTGACAACCTCAACGGCCTGTGGTTTACCGCAGTTGAGAAAATTCTGAACGACCAGCACGCAGTTATGGATTTCGCCCTCGAATTCGATTTCTTTCTGATAGGAGAAGATATCGTTGGTAAAACAGGCGAAGTCGGCGGCGGAATTATCGAGCGATCGCATTGTTCGGGTGCGGTAAATCTCCTGCGGGATCTCGTTGCCCTGAGCTAGTCGCGACAGGCTCATGGTCAGATCCGAGCCAAAGGTTTTACGGCGCATTTCAATATAATCTATCGGGTCGGGAATCCGATTTTGGATCTGGTTGGCGAGTTCCCACACCCAGCTGTCAGTCATATCTTGGATTGCGCGGCGGAACTGAGTCCGTGCGTTGGCAGACATGGAACCAGCTGTGCGAGACCAAATATCTGCCAAGCCGGCTTCCACCGGATTAGTCGGAACCTCGCTGGGGGTGGAGTCATCCAGAGGCATAAACGCCGACAGTCGGGCATTGAACACTTTCGCACCAGCCATGTTGCGGCTATTCCCGTAGAGTGCCGGGAAGTAATCGTCAGCATAGGTTCCCCAAACAAGCCAGCACGCTGTCAGATTCAGCTCGTGACCAGACCCATTCGGATGGATCAACGCACCGCAAAGAGCTACGTCCGCAACATCAAACTTGTGGTCATCCCAGATGACGGCATCAGGAATTCCAGGTAGTGATTCCAGCATTCCCATCTCACGCGCCCATTCCTTGGAATGCTTCCGCGCAGCATCCAGATGGGGATTCAAGCTTGTAGTGAAGGGCATGTAAAACTTCGGCAGTGTTACTGGCCCGACAGCCTGGTATGGAACGTGAGTAAAGCTCTTGAACCTTCCCAAACCCAAGGCGGCGTATAGCGATTCAATCCGCGCAGCCGATGTGCCTAACCCTGTGGGGCCTCCCAGAACTGTAGATGTCGAAGAATTGTCTCCTCCCTTGTTCATGTAACGGCTCGATCGCATGTGCCACTCGTGACCGCCCGATTGCCAGTCCTGGAGTCCTTTGATGTAAAGGAGAACATTCACACGAGCCACTGGGTCTAGTCCGTACTCCTCAAAGAGGGGGGGCAACTCGGTGACGGCAGTGTTATCAAACTGGTATAACCGCGAGGTCAGCAGTTCGTTGGTGAGGTTAGCTGCCTCCTGGGTACTGACATTTAAAAAGCGCTCCAAGACCAGCACGCAGTTGGCATTTTCGCCTTCATCCTCCACTTCTCTCTGGTAGGAGAATAAGTCGTTGCGAAGATGCACTCCATCGGCAAATGTGTCTTTGAGGATACGCATTGGCCGAGTCGAGGCGATTTGGGGCGGAATCTCTATAAACACGGCATGTTCGACGAGATCCGCTGACCACGGAGCGCCACCAACTTTGCGGCGCATCTCGATGTATTCGATGGGGTTGGCAACCCGATCCTGGTTGATATTGGCGAGTTCCCACAGAGACTCTTCTAAGAGGTTCTTGGTACTCTCAAAGAATCGAAGTCGCCAATCCACAGATTTAGTAAAGGCGGTGCGAGACCAGAGGTCAGCCAAGCCGCGCTCTACTGGGTTGGTCGGAACCGAAGGGGTATCAGTGGGATGGACTGGCATAAACGCTGGCAGTCGGTCAAGATACTCCTTTGCCCCAGCCATGTCTTGGGTGCGCTTATAGATTTCCAGGAAGTGATCGTCGAAGAAAAACACCCAAACATACCAGTCGGTTACTAGGTCAAGCTCCGCTCCCGGTGCATCTGGATGGGTATAGGAGCAAAGCAAGGCGTAATCGTGGGAATCAAATGTATGTTCATCCCAGATAATCGAGCTTTGCGCTTCCTCTTCTGAGCCAAGTATCCCCATCTCGTAGGCCCAGGCTTTGGAATGAACTCGTGCCGCTTCCAGATTTGGGTTCAGCCGTGCGGGCCAAGGCGTGTAAAATTCTGGCAGTTCAAAGGGTTGCATGATCTGCGCGTAATCTCCTCTTGGGTCTTCTTGCTGTCTTTATTTCGTGGCTGATCTGAGTACCGTTGCAGTTCATGAATATCCTCGCCAATCGGATTAAGTCTCAACATTGGTTTGCTTGTGATGGCTTGTGTTAAGGCGAGTATACAAGATACTGATAATTCAAATAACGAGCTATGTACGTTTTATTTGAAGTTCCCTATACCAAAGATAAGGCATTTCAAAAAGCTGTTTAAGTCATTACTTTTTTCCAATGCTGGCAGATTAATTTTTAGTAATTTATTATGGTGTTCTCATAACTTTTCATAGTTTAAAAAAAAAAGCAATCCGTAGATGAAAGCACTTAAACAGATAGTTAAATCAAAAATTTAAGGATAAGAAGACAGTTAAGACAGTTAAGCAGATATTTAAATCAAAAGTTGAAGAATAAAAAGACAGTTAAGACAGTTAAGCAGATATTTCAAACATTTAAGACAGTTATTAAAGAATAATTACTAATTGTTAATCCTTTACAAGTAATGTTGATTAACTGGTGTCAATTAACGAAACTCCAATCAAATCAATAAACCTCTGCTATGACTCAATACGGTTCGGTTAAAGGGGAAAGGTTTTAACCAAAACCAATTTCCAGAGCGCAAGGAAAGTGAAGAGTGCTTATCCGAACCGTTTAACGTGAAACTGCACGTCCACCAGGAATTGAAATTCCTGGCTCATAGCCGAAGTCATCTAAAGATGACTAAATAAAATATACCCAAAAATCTTGAGTCTACTTCAGTAGACTTTACCTATTAGGCGGGAACTTCAGTTTCCGACGGGTACTCAAGCCAAGTGAGAAGCCATTTCTAGCTTAAGTTGACACTAATACTCGTCGTCTACCCATTGAATTAGAGGAACTGCGATCGCTCGTTACTGTGGAAGTTTGGCCAGAACGCCAACCCCTCCCTACGAAATTTTACGAGAAAAAGTCCAGGAAATAGATGGATTGCTCTGTCTGCTGACTGACCAAATTGATCGACAACAGAGTTCTAAACGTGGTTGAAATAACGAAATTTTGTTCTTGGGTGGGAAATCAGAAATGTGATGCCTCAATAGTGAGGTTTATAAGTCTAATCAATAAATAATCGGTGCAGTCAACCTGCACCGATTACAAAGTTTCATTTGAATTAAACATCCCATTGTTTCACGCCAATGCTGAAGCTTGGGGTTTGGCAAAAATCATTCTTCCTGCTGTAGTTTGTAAAGCACTGGTTACTACTACTCGCAGTTCACCACCCACATAATTGCTGCCTTCTTCAACAACAACCATTGTGCCGTCGTCTAGATAGCCAATGCCTTGACTGGGTTCTTTGCCTTCCTTGAGGATTTTCAAATCCAGATTGTCGCCAGGTAAATAACTGGGACGGACGGCATTCACTAAATCATTCACATTCAAAACAGGTACTTTCTGAACGCTGGCGACTTTAGACAAGTTGTAGTCGTTGGTTAGCAGTGTACCGCTAATTTCTTGGGCGAAGCGCACTAACTTGGCATCCACTGTGGGAATATCTTCGTAGTCAACTGCATTGATCAGAATGCGATCGGGGTAATCTTCTTTAATGCGGTTGAGAATTTCTAGCCCTCGTCTTCCGCGCACCCGTTTTTGGTCTTTGCTAGCATCCGCTACTTGTTGGAGTTCTTGCAAGACAAACTGGGGTACAAGTATTTGCCCTTCCAGAAATCCTGTTTCTAGTAAGGCTTCAATACGACCATCAATAATACAGCTAGTGTCTAAAACTTTGGTATTGGCGGGTTTTAGGGTTCCTTCCACTACCATCGATTCGACGGTGTTGGGATTAATGAACCGCAATAAGCCTCGCCCGTGAGTATCTGCCAAATTCATGCCAGTGACAGAGAGGATAATACTACCGACAACTGCCACCAGTGGCTTAATAAATCCAAAATCTGCCGGGATAGGTAGCAAAAATAGTGGGGCTAGCATGAGGTTAGCTAACAATAGCCCAATCACTAAGCCAATGGCACGAGTTAAGATCACTTCCAGAGGCATTTCCTTGACTTGTGATTCTAGGCGACGATATGTCGTCTGGAAACTCAGCCCGATCGCACCACCAATAATGGCGGCAAAGACGGCAACAACTAAGCGTAGAGCTTCTAGATTCGTTACTTGATCTAGCGCCCCATTGGGTAACAGTTCAATGCTGTAGAACCCTATTCCCGACGCTGCCAAGATAAATGAGAAAATGATAATGGCGTCAAGCATGGTTGTCTTGTTTTCCTGAAATTGTGTTTACCGATAAAGTTAAGTATTTTTTATTTCATCGGTAAGATAAACTCATCAATAAGCAATATTGACTTACACTAAGGGTTTAGTAGGACAATATCTGCAATTATTATAACCAAAGGCTTTTATCTTAATATTTTTCATTGTTTCTTTGTAAAACGACAGAAATTTGTAAATAAACTACTCTTTTTTATTGTCTCTAATTCGCAGTTGGATTAACTCAATTCTTTCTCAACATGAGTCAAAAATTTAGTATTTCTGGAATTGCGAGTTCTGCTTATGTGCATATTCCCTTTTGCAGACGGCGGTGCTTTTATTGTGATTTCCCGGTGTCTGTTGTGGGCGATCGCTTGCGGGGCGAAACATCTGGTACTATCTCCCAATATGTTGAGGTGCTATGTCAAGAAATTGCCATTACACCAGCATTTGGTCAACCCCTAAAGACAATTTTCTTCGGTGGTGGTACTCCTTCCCTGCTATCAACTGAGCAGCTACAAAGGATAGTAGGAAAGCTAGAGAAGCATTTTGGTATTGCATCTGGGGTAGAAATTTCTATGGAAATTGACCCAGGTACCTTTGATTTAGCACATATAGCAGGATATCGCAGTGCAGGCGTGAACCGGGTAAGTTTGGGTGTACAAGCCTTTCAATCAGAATTATTGCAAAGGGCGGGGCGATCGCACTCAGTTGAAGATATTTTTGCAGCTGTGGAACTAATCCACCAAGTGGAGATTCCCGAATTTAGCTTAGACCTAATTTCCGGGTTGCCGCATCAGTCTTTGGTTCAATGGGAAGATTCTCTAGAAAAAGCGGTGGCGCAAGTACCCACTCACATTTCGATTTATGATCTGACCATCGAACCAGGTACAGCCTTTGGTCGTTACTACAAACCTGGCGATACTCCTTTGCCCACAGATGAAGCCACGGTCAAAATGTACCAAATGGGGCAGCAGATTTTGACTGGTGCAGGTTATGAGCATTATGAAATTTCCAATTATGCCCAACCTGGTCATCAGTGCCGGCATAATCGAGTGTATTGGGAAAACCGCCCTTACTACGGCTTTGGTATGGGTGCAGCGAGTTATGTTGAGGGAAAACGCTTCACTCGTCCGCGTAAAACTAAGGAGTATTACCAGTGGGTGGAAGCTGGCGGTGTGATTGATTGTGATCTGACTCCCCTAAAGGAAGTATTGTTAGAAACGTTAATGTTGGGGTTGCGTTTGGCGGAGGGTGTGAGTTTGGCGGCGTTGGCAGAAGCTTATGGGCAAGAGAAGGTGGAGGAAATTTGCAGATGTTTGCAAGAGTATTTTGATAAAGGTTGGGTAGAAATGGTAGAGGGAAGGTTGCGTTTAATTGATCCCCAAGGGTTTTTGTTTTCTAATGTGGTGTTGGCGGAGTTGTTTGAAAAGTTGGGGTGACAATCCATTTATGCAGAAAAATCAAGTTAGAAAAGCTGTGATTCCGGTAGCTGGTTTCGGTACTCGGTTGTTTCCAGCTACGAAAGTTGTGAAAAAAGAGCTTTTTCCGATTATTGATCGAGATGGTAGGGCAAAACCTGTGATTCTCGCAATTATTGAAGAGGCAATTAGTGCTGGAATTGCAGAAGTGGGGATTGTGGTGCAGCCCGATGACAAAGAAATATTTGAAGATTTATTGAAAAACCCACCTAAAAAAGAACTTTTAGAGAAACTTTCACCGCAAAATAAAGAATATAGCCAATATCTCGAAGATTTAGGCAGCAAAATTACCATCTTATTGCAAGAGGAGCAATTGGGCTATGGTCATGCGGTATTTTGTGCCAAAGATTGGGTGCAAGATGAGCCATTTTTACTAATGTTGGGCGACCATATTTATGCATCTGATATTGAAAAATCTTGTGCTAGTCAAGTTTTAGATGTTTACGAACAAGTGAATCAAAATGTTGTTGGTTTAACTACAATGCCAGCAGAGATTATTCATAAAGCTGGGTGTGTAACAGGAGTTTGGCAAGAGTTAAATTCGATTTTGTCAGTTAAACAACTCTATGAAAAACCTACCATTGAATATGCAAAACAGCATTTGCGTGTAGAGGAAATGGCAGAAAATGATTTTTTAGGTATATTTGGCTTATATTTGCTGACGCCGAAAATTTTTGACTTTCTAGCAGAGCATATCAACAAAAATTTCCGAGAACGAGGTGAATTTCAGTTAACATCCTGTCTGGAAAGATTGCGCCAGGAAGAGGGAATGACAGGATATGTTGTTAAAGGGAAATGTTTTGATACAGGTTTGCCAGATGCTTATCGTCAGACAATGATTGATTTTAGAAAAATCTAGATGAATCTTAGTTTCAAAACAAAAAGATCCCCGACTTCTTCAAGAAGTCGGGGATCTGAATAAATTGAGTTACTAGTAACCATTAATTACGAATTACGAATTACGAATTATGAACTATTTTGCAACAGTTGCTCGCGGATTAGAAACCCTGGCGGCTCAGGAGTTAGAGCAACTGGGTGCCCATTCTGTGGAGCCAGGGTTTTGCGGTGTCGCCTTTGAGGGCGATCGCACTTTGCTTTATCGCGTCAACCTCTGGGCTAGGCTACCGTTCCGAATCTTGGTGAATATCGATGAGTTTCCTTGCCAAAATGCCGATGATCTCTATCGCGGTATCCAGACTATCGATTGGGTAAACTATTTAACGCCAGACATGACCCTGGCGGTGAATGTCACAGGCAAAAACCAGCACCTCAACCACAGCCACTTCACATCTCTCCAAGTCAAAAATGCGATCGTTGACCAGCAGAAAGAAAATCTGGGTGAGCGTTCAAATGTAGAGCTTCATGACCCAGATGTGCGGGTCAATGTTCATATTGAGCGCGACTTTTGTACCGTTAAACTCGACAGTTCTGGAAATAGTCTGCATCGTCGAGGCTACCGTCCTGCGGTGGGAGCAGCCCCTCTTAAGGAATCTCTCGCTGCTGCGCTCATTCAGCTTTCGGGTTGGGAGCCAAACCAGATGTTCTACGATCCTCTGTGTGGATCTGGCACTTTACCTTTGGAAGCTAGCTTAAAGGCACTGAACATAGCACCAGGGCTATTTCGTGAGTCCTTTGGATTTGAAACTTGGCTCGATTTTGATTTGTCCCTTTTAGAAAAGCTACTTCAAGAAGCTAAGGACAGCCAACTAGATACCCTTCCCGCACCTATTTGGGGAAGCGATCGCGATGAAAATATAATCGAGCAAGCGATTAACAATGCTCAAAACTGCGGTGTTGATAACCATGTATGGTTTTCTCAAATGGAGTTAGCCGATGTTGTCGCCCCCGCAGACAGTGGGATTTTATTCTGCAATCCACCTTATGGCGAACGCCTGGGGCAAGATAGCGATTTAGGGGCGTTCTATAAACTTTTGGGCGATGTACTAAAACAACGCTTCAAAGGCTGGACTGCATTTGTACTGAGTGGGAATAAGGAACTGTCTCAATCGATTGGACTAAAATCATCGCGGCGGATTGCGGTGTATAACGGAGCACTGCCTTGTCAGTTAATGAAATATGAGTTGTATTAAGACAAAGACGCGATTCATCGCGTCTTACCTGTGATATTTTTAATACTCTTTAACAAATTTAAATTTAGTCAAAAAAGGCTTGAAACCACTTCTGAGTATATATTCTGGCCGTTATGATGACAACGGTTAAAAAAAGCGGCAGTATAATCGGTGACTGACAACCTGCAATTTATTTATAGCTAAGGGGCTATTTATGTCAGACCAATTCACGTTTACCGTTACCAATGACACCGAACAGGCAATTACAGAGTTGTGGGTATCTCTCGATGATGAAGATTGGGCTTCATTTACCTTGAGTGATTCAGGGATTCCATCGGGTGAAACAGTAACAATTGCTTGGGCTGAATATACGAATGATTCGCCCTGTGAATGGTACATATCTGCTGTATTTGAAGATGAATCAGAAAGTGAGTCAGCCCTATTTAACTTCTGTGAAGAACCAGCTTTAACGTTCGGCTAAATTCCCCAGTGCGATCGCCTACGGCGGGCATGTACGCCATCGCGCTTGATGCATGATTGCATATCTACTCCAGCGATAAAAGCAAAAGCCCTACCTCGAAAGTATCTAGGTGGGGCTTGATATTAGAGTTGATATTGGCAATACCAGATAATAGTGTAAGAGCAAAATCCGCGAGGTGAAATCATCTGATCCGTAACTTGTAGCCTCAAGGTTTTGATGATCAAGACTGAAACTACTTCAGAGGTTGAAGTAGTTTCAATCTTGTATTCCATGAAACCCTAAGAACGTGTAATCAGATAGCGCGACGGCGGCGAACCATTACCATTCCACTTGCTACTAAACCAAGACCTAACAAAGAAGCAGGTTCAGGAACGGAAGTTGGAGGAGGATTTTTCCCTATATTAGAGACGAATAATGAGGCATGAGATAAATCTTTCCCTGCCTTTCCACTGCCATCTAAAGCAACACCGATGGTATTGAATACTCCCGTTAAACCTTGAGAGAAATCATAATCTTTGAATAAGTAAGCAGTGTAAGCAGTACTTGTTTTGAGGCTAACTACAAACGTGTTGCTGGACAATGCTGTTCCCAAACCCCATGCGCCAGAATTAAAGTCATTGGCTGCTGTAATCGCAAAGGGATTCGGATCATCAGATTTGCCAGCTAAAGTCCATTGCACACCAGTACCAACAAAGTTGCTAAACATACCATTATTTAGCTCAGGGAGCAAAGTACCTTGTGCCCCTGTGTCATTACCAGCATTTGGGCCGTCACAAGCTGTAGCTGAAACTCCTCCAAGTGAAATATCGGCAAGGCTACATATTGCTGAAGAAGTTTTACCGCCACCTGGTGCAGCATATACTGGTGCAGCAATTGAAGCACAAGCGATTCCAGAAACTAATAAAACTGAAGCTGATATGAAAGAAAAATTGTTTTTCATTTTGGACTCTGCTTGAAACTTCCAACGAGATGGATTGTTATTGATGTCGGTAGTTACTAAATATTTACTTTGGAATAATAGTCCCTACTCTGATACTTTGAATCTTATATGTATTTCTTTTTACTCGTCTGTATTTTGGTATCATTTTTATCAGAGATTTAAACAATTGTCACTTATTTAATCTCCTGATAAAGTAGTGATTATATCCTCAGTAAAAACTCTCTAACTTTACAGAAACGGCACAAAAAGATATCAGCAATGATTAAAATCCAGTGATAACCTAGCCGATTGCTCTCAACTGTTTTTACTTTGTGCTAGGGCAGCTTACCGTAGGTATCCCATTGACTATTTCAGATTTGACGATGCCTACGGCACTAAACTACTCAATTCCTCAAAATACTTAAAGCCACCGCCTCCGCTACCTTAATCCCATCAATACCCGCCGAGAGAATTCCCCCTGCATATCCCGCGCCTTCACCAGCTGGATAAAGACCGACTGTATTCAAACTCTGATAATCCTCTTTGCGTTTAATCCGAATCGGTGATGAAGTGCGGGTTTCCACTCCAGTCAACACGGCATCATCCATCGCAAATCCTTTGATTTGTTTGTCAAAAGCGGGAAGGGCTTCGCGGATGGCTGCGATCGCATAATCTGGTAAACTCTGGCTCAAATCACCCAAATGTACCCCAGGTGTATAAGACGGTTTAACAGTGCCAAATGCTGTCGAGGGACGATAGTTAAGAAAGTCTCCCACTAACTGCCCCGGAGCTTCATAAGTTCCACCGCCCAACTCAAAAGCTTTTTCTTCCAAGCGCCGTTGAAAGTCAATTCCCGCTAACGCATTGCCCGGATAATCTTCGGGTGTGATACCCACAACGATCGCACTGTTGGCATTGCGCTCATTGCGAGAGTATTGGCTCATCCCATTGGTGACAAGTCGCCCTGGTTCTGATGCGGCTGCAACTACCAATCCTCCCGGACACATGCAGAAACTATAGACGGAACGACCATTTTGGCAATGGTGAACCAGTTTGTAATCGGCAGCACCTAAAAGCTTATGACCAGCTTGAGCGCCAAAACGACATTGGTCGATGAGAGTCTGGGGATGTTCAACCCGAAAGCCAATGGAAAATGGTTTCGGCTCGATGTAAACTCCACGATCAAATAGCATTTGGAAGGTATCACGGGCGCTGTGACCTACCGCCAGAACCACATAATCGCTGGTGATATATTCCCCACTAGCGAGGGTGACTCCCCGCACCTGTCCATTTTCGATGTTGATATCTTCAACTCGACTTTCAAAGCGAATTTCACCACCGAGGGATTCGATTTTAGCCCGCATACTTTGGACGATTCCCACCAGTTTGAATGTACCGATATGGGGTTTGTTGATATAAAGAATTTCCGGTGAGGCTCCTGCATTGACGAGTTCGGTTAGTACCTTGCGCCCGTAATGCTGAGGATCTTTGACTTGACTGTAGAGTTTGCCATCAGAAAATGTACCGGCACCACCTTCACCAAACTGGGCATTAGATTCTGGGTTGAAGTCTGATTTTTTCTTCCAAAAGCCAAAAGTATCAGCAGTGCGATCGCGAACTTTTTTGCCACGTTCTAAAATGATGGGGCGGAAACCCATTTGCGCCAGCATCAAACCTGCAAACAAGCCACAAGGCCCAGTACCAATGACGATGGGGCGAATTGTCAAATTGCTCGGTGCTTGTGCTACTGGGCGATAACTCATGTCTGGCGTGGACATGACATGGGGATCTTTTTTCAAACGCTTGAGTAGATGAGTTTCCTGAGTCGTTTCTACATCCAGAATATAGACAAGGGTGATATCTCCTTTCTTACGCGCATCGTAGCTACGCTTGAAGATGGAATAGCTGATCAATTCTTCGTCTGTGATTTGCAGCTTTTTGAGGATGGCAGACTTGATCTCATCTTCAGGATGATCAAGCGGGAGCTTTACTTCTGTTAGTCGTAACATGGCGAGGAGAAATGCATACTGTCTATCAAAATCTTAATCAAAATCTAATCAAAATCACTGTGGCGCGTTAGCGTAGCTCGCCGTAGACATTCACTAAATGTACTTGCTGCTGCACTAATACGATGCCTGCGGTGGGCGTAGCCAACGCCAGTGTTTGTACTGCTAGGCGGGGAAAAGGTCTTTCCGCTCTAATCATTAAGTTTATTTTTTAGTATCAGGAGATATTTACTCTTACTTTATAATACTGCGTACTACTATGTAATGCGCTTTGTAAAAGTAGCTTTTGGATATTTATAATATGGCTCTAAGTATCTCAAATGTGTTTGACGCCGGTTTCTATCGTGCTGCCAATCAAGACTTAGCTGGTTTTAATGATGCTCAAGCTTTGTCACACTTCCAAAGCTATGGTCTAAATGAAGGTCGTTCATTCTCACCACTGATTAATTTGAGTTTCTACCGAGCTAGTAATTCTGACTTGGCAAACTTCAACAACAGTGAACTATTAAATCATTTAGTGAATCACGGAGTAGCTGAGGGACGTAGTTTTTCGCCCAACGTTAGTCTTAACTACTATCGCGCTAACAATAGTGATCTCACAGGCTTTAACAATGAACAATTATTTAATCATCTCAAAGACTCTGGTATTTCAGAAGGACGTAATTTTGCTGCATTTTTTGGGTCAATCCAGTATAAAAACTATAACTCTGACCTTTCCTCTTTAAATAACTCTCAACTATTGAATCATTTTGAAATCAATGGGATAAATGAAGGACGTCAGTTTTCACCATTGTTTGATTTCAACTACTATCGTGCTAACAACCAAGACTTGACTAATTTAACTAATAGCCAGTTGTTACAGCATTTTGAAATAAATGGGATAAATGAGGGACGTAAATCTTCACCCTCTTTTGATGCCGGATACTATAAAGCCAACAATCCAGATTTAGCTTTTTTGCAAGGTATTAACTTAGTAGAACACTTTGATTCTAGTGGTGTATTTGAAGGGCGCCAAGCTGCTAATGACTATGGCGGAAATATATTCGGCACTGCTCGCCAACTTCCCATAGGTTCAAATTATACTCGTGTACTGGAAACCGTCGGCTCATCCGATCCTTATGACTACTATCGATTTGATTTGAATAAAACTAGCACTCTTAGAATAGCTAACTATAGCTTTTCTAGAAGTGTACTTGAGCAAGTATTGGATAGTAGTGGAAATGTTTTAAGTTCTAGAAATACTGCTGTATCGAATTCTGATAATGGTCTTGTAGGTAATCTGTTTAACAACCTTGTATTGCTTCCAGGTACTTACTATGTACGCATCCAACCAACAGCAGGGAATACTAATTACTTGTTAACGCTTTCTGATGGCACGAACAACAGTAACAATTCTAATGATGCGGCAATCTTAAACGAACTAAATATGGAGTTATTTCTACTTAACCTAGCAATAGAAACTCAACAAATTGGCTTGTCTAATCTTTTAGATATATCAAGAAATATGAGCAATTTAGTCTAGACAATACCATCAACGCTAAGGTTTGCAAAAATATGTTCACGTACAACTAACGTGAACATATTCCGTTGTATTTCGTGCCAATTCCTAATTATTTTTTCAGACCGCATAAACTCCAATCTAACAAAAGCTTGAAGTGAACAAAATATGTGAGTCTTGATTGCATAGGTATCTTTAACCCTTGCGGGTTCGCCAGTCGCTACAACGCGCTGGTTCACCATGAACCGACAAATTGCACATACTTGTTTTATGGCTCAATGAAAGGTTTCAAATCGCGTAAGTCCTATTTTAATAATCTTGAGTCGTCAAACTTGCATTAAAGCAAACTAACAGCCGCCTCTAACATTCGTATTGTCCCAAGTTCAGCATCTATTTCCACTTCTACACCGATTGGCAGGGTAAATTTATCTTTAATATGACCAATCATTGAACCATACCAAGCAGGAATTCCTAAAGGAAGTATGTGGTCTTGCAACACTTGCATTAAAGTAAATGATGGTTCATCCCCAAGACTACAATTAGTGCATTGCCCAAAGATAAAGCCAGCAATTTGATTCAGTATCCCAGCGGTTTTTAACTGCGTTAACATCCTATCTATACGGTAAACATCCTCGCCAATTTCTTCTACAAACAGGATACTTTTGTTCCAAGAAGGTAGGTAAGGTGAACCTACCATTGCTGATAAAACTGATAAGTTTCCACCTACAAGTTTACCTCTCACCTTTCCCGGTGCTATTGTCTCCACCCGCACTTCGCTAGGGTTGAGATTTTGCATAGTCACAGCTTCACCATTAAATAAGATGCGCTTGAAGTAATCCACTGTAAATTGATTCCAGGTAGATGTGGCAACTGGCCCATGAAAAGTAATCATTTGACTACGGGCATTAATTGCCAATAACAGCGTTGTAATATCGCTGTACCCGATGATAATTTTCGGATGGGAGCGAATCAGCGAGTAGTTGAGTAAAGGTAAAATGCGATTACAGCCCCAACCACCACGCATGGCGATAATTGCTTTGATGGTGCGATCGCTATACATCAAGTTTACATCCTGGGCGCGATCGCTATCTTTACCTGCTAAATAGCCGTAACGATCTAAAATATGCTTACCCAGCTTGACTTTTAACCCTAACTGTGAAATTGATTTCTGCGCTGCTTCGATGTCTTTAGTGTCAACAATACCCGCAGGGGCGATTAATCCTACAGTATCGCCCACTTGTAGACGAGGCGGCTTGCGGATGGTGTTTGTGGGTAGTTTACCTTGGGCGGTAAGTGGTGATATCTGGGTGGCTAAGGTAGCGAGTCCACAGGTTGTAAGAAATTGTCGGCGCTTGATAAGCATAACCATTAAGTTGGGAATTGGGATTATAAAAAGTTAGATCCCCGACTTCTTTAAGAAGTCGGGGATCTAAACACCGCTAATTTTCACAGATATGTAAAATTAAACCTCTTGTACCACATCTGAAATCACAAATCCATTATTAACAAACTTCCCATCAGTGTCAAACGAATCACCAATTACAGGCAAAAAATGATCATATAATTGCATCGCCTGCAAACAACTATTAATATTAGAAGCGACTGAATTATATGTTGCAATATTTTCTTCGACAATATTCAATAATCGGCGATTATTCGCAATTTTTTCTTCAGCCTCTTGTTGCAATGTTTTCTCTAAATAAGCACGCGCCTGTGGATATTGCTGCAAAATTTCATCGGCTTGCTGATCTGCCATTGGGATCAATTGAGTTTTGAGAGTTTGGTTGATGGTTTGGCGGAAAGATTTACGAATTGTTTGGGAAACTTTGGGTTCAAAATCTAACTTTAATAACTGCCTAATCGCTGGCTCTGCTTCTATGATACTTTCAGCGTCGTAACCTTGGGAAGTTTGTAATAAAGTTTGGCGAAATTGATATATAGAAAAAGTGCCTTCATCATAAAATCTTGGACTTTCTCGCACGAAGCGATCGCACTCTACACTAGCTGCACTAACTAATGCTTGAGTAACCTGCTTTTCTATATTTCTAATCTCTTGTTCAATGCCGCCATCATGATCTAATAAACGATACAACTGGCGATAATATTCGGACTTGCGAATCTTTTCAACCAACCGCTGAAAATAATTTGCAACTACTTGCTGAGAAGATTCAACCAAAATATCTTCTAATTGATTTGCTAAGTAATAAAATGCCTCGACTAAAATAGCAATCAAAGGTGCGGTAGCGTTGCGAGGATGGCTGATGGTTGCACGTCGATAAGCATAAGCTACAGAAAAAGTATCTAGCAATTCATCTAAACGGCGAATCATGCGTGATTGCAATTGCTTAAAATCTGCTTCAAAAGCATCACAAGAATTATTAATTACATGGTTAACTTCTTCTTTAATATGCTCACTAAATTCTCTCCCAACTTGCTGTAGTTGCTGATTTAGTTGTTGCAATTCTTGTGCCTTCATCATCTCAATTTCTTGAGGCTGACTATCTAACTCGCGTTGTACACTCTGATAATGTTTTTTCAGTTTAATACAAATATCTTCCAAATCATCAGCAAGATTTTTAAATAATTGTGGACGCTTTTCTTCTCTAAGATAGCGAGTAATAGCTGTGCGAAATTCATTAGTGCCACTATCTTTAATTAGCTTTTCTATCAGTTCATTTCCCCAATCTCCCAGAATCCGTACATAATTTTGATTTGGGGTTTCAATGGCGTTAACAGAGACATTGAATTTAGTAGAAGATAGCCTTCCTGAATTTACACAGTAGTTGTTAAATGCATAGACAAATTGCGGTGTTTCTTCATTACCATCTAAACCTTTAATACTTTCTGTGAAAACAGAATCTAAACCAAATCTATCTTGTTGGCTTGTCTGTTTAATTTGACTGCCGTAAAATCCTAATAATCCACTGGTTTTATAAACCTTGTTTGAATTGCTAAATTGCCCACTAATTAAGTTATCTAATCGTTGCCGTAGTTCTGTATTATACCAAGTTTCATCAATTCGGTTGAAGACATAGAAAACGCGATCGCGTACTCCCCTATTCTTCCGCATTAATTCCAAAAGTTCTGTTTCTTCTTTTGTCATATCACCCGCCGAAGCAGGTTTTAGCACACACACCACCGCCGAAGTATCAGGATGTTGAATTTTGGCATAAGTTAGCTGTGCATCTTTCTCTACTGGTGCATCGATACCAGGTGTGTCTATAATTACATTGCCATCTTGTAGCAAAGGATGATTACAGTAATATTCTATTCGCTTCAATACTGCACTATTGCTACCACGACGGGCATATCCAGCCGCTTCCTTGAGGTTGGAAAAGTGAAATTGCTCCATTGAGTATGTAGCATTATTAACCGTGTTGATGCGATCGCGGTTTGCCATATATCCCTCTAGCAATAACATTAACGCTTTCGCCTGTTTTGCACGTTCTGATTTACTCTCACCACCCTCTTGGTGAATAATCGCTTCAGAACCTTGACGTAACAAGTTAATTACATCAATTTGGTTGATATTAGCTACTGTCTTAAATCCTAGTTGCTGACACAAAGAAACTGCTTGTTCCCGAATCTCTGCTTCACTTAAAAACGTCAAAACAACACGTTCTTTATCTACTTCTGCATACTCGATTTTGCATTCTGTACCTGTAGCGTGTCCTTCTGCACTGTAGAGTAATTCTCTCTCCAATAGTGCATTGATTAGCATTGATTTACCAGCACTAAACGCACCCGCAAACACAATCTCAAACTTGGGAGAAATCGCCTTGCTTAAGGAAGTTTGTACAGGTGTAATATCTTGGGAACGTAGCGTTGGTTCTTGTTGTAAAAGTTGTAATATAGACTCAACCTGCTCTTTTAAATTTTTGCACTGAAGCGGTAAATCTGACATATTCAGCATCCTGACAATATTTATCTATATCTTAGTAATATTTATTGTCCTGATGGTTCAGTAAAATTCCTGAGAAATTTTTATGCGGTTTAATTGCTGGATATTACTTAAACAAATAATTAATGATTATTAACTAAGAGGATGTTTTAAAAGTGATTGGATGTAATTTTAGGCACTTGTTGATCCCCCAACCCCCCTTAAAAAGCAGGGAGGCAAAGTCTCTAAAAGTCCCCCTTTTAAGGGGGATTTAGGGGGATCTAAAACATTTTGCTACCTACCAAAGGACTTTTCAAACAACCCTATCGACACAACTGCTGAAATAGTTATCGATCCAAGTAAGGAGTTTACTTTTAATAGAACTTTTGACCAACAAACAAGTTATCAATAACTAGAAATTATCCCTGACGATTCATAATCGGATTTCTATATGACATTAATCGCATCTAAAAAAATAACCTCTAGGGAAGGGATATCACCAGAGGTTTTTAATAAAGACATTGGAATAGTGAACTATTATAAAAATAAATCTATCTTTTTGCCAACCCTATTACCTCCTTCTCAAGCATAGGTCAAAGTTAATTTTGCCTGTAATCAAGGATACGAATTGGACTGATAAGTAAGTGAGCGTAAATAATTAAAGGTTTGTAGTGGGGACTTTAGTCCTCTCTTAAGGGCTAAAGCCCTTACTAAGAGCTAATTCAATTGAATTTTACATTACTTAATATAGTTTGATTTATTCTTACCCACTTACTTAATTCGCATAGATGATATTTTTACCTCTTTTGAGGCACTAACATAGGCAGTTGACGCGCACCCGCTACGAATTTGGCGTGTTGTCCAACAGTCAAAACATTAAATTGACTGGATATAAGTTCTAAACTTTTGTTGACTATTGCTAGCTTTTTGTAGGTAGGCACGCTCATTCCAGGGAAAAATGATAGTTCTGGCACATCCTCTTGACTTACAAAGTCTGTGGGGTGGAGTAGCAAAGAAGGTTGAACGCGTGTAAGTTTACACAACCAGAGGGCAATTCGCAGGTAGAGTAAAGCCACTTCTGAAGAAAATGTACTTAGATACATGATGTAACTGAAGTGAATTGGCACTTTGAAAATTGGCATAGTGGTAACGGGAATCTCCGTCAGTTTATCTTTACCCATGTGCCATTGGTAAGGTTTTAGAGGCTGCAAACCCTCTTTGAAACCACCAAACAAGGCTTCCCGTTTCTTGCGTTCTTCCTTGCTCAATTTACAGGTCATTAAATAATAAGCTCGTGCTATTGGCCCCAAAAATGTGGGGAAAGTCGAAGCATCATATTCATATCCCCGTCGTGCTAGGACTTTTAATACCGCAGGAGAAAAGCTGTATCCCGGCCCCCGGAAGCCAATCGGATGTTGATGAGTGACGCGCTTGATATGTTGTTCGGCAAGTGCCACCTCTTGTTCAATCTCATCCTCTGAATACAGATGTAGCCAAGGATCATGGTAAAACGAGTGATTGCCAATTTCGTGTCCGGCGTTAGCGATCGCTTGTATTGCTTTAGAGTTCTTTTCCAGCGCTGCATCCTGACCCACAATAAATACTGTGATTGTCAAATTCCATTGCTGGAGAATATCTAAGAAACGAGGTACTGCGATATCCAGGTAAGAGGGGAAAGTCTCCCAACCCGGAGCGCCTTGATTTTTTAAATAAGACCAAATATTATCCAAGTCTAAAGAAAGACTGGCTATTGGTCTGTTTCCTTGTTGCTTGGTTTTCATTATAAATTCAAGTATTTGGACAATTTTAAGCGTAAATTATAGTGTTGATTTGAGCTTTATCGCTCAACTTTCGTACTTCGATTCAAGCCTAGTTTTAGGGTAAAATTCAAGCCAGAAGGTTTAAAACTCCTTATTTTGAAGATAAAGAGTGACTTTAAGAGCAGAATTTCGTAGGCGTAGCCAGTTGTAGACATCGCCCAGATTAGTGTCTCATATTTGTAAACAAATTCTGCTTATGTAAAAAATATTTTTGATGAATTAGATAATGGGCATTTAGATTTTTTGAATATCGACTTTATCAGCCCTGCGGACAAATTTCTACCCTGGTATTTAATTCCTGGTAATCAATATATCATAATCAAGAGACATTTACACTTAATATAAGTAGGTTTTAGCAATGGCGCTGTATATAGAAGCTATTAATGATTTGGATGCTCAATTTCTATCATTAGTTCCACTAAAAAGCAATTATACAAAAAATTTTCTACATCCTAGATATTGATTTGCTGCCTTTGAGTCAAACACATTGCAATTCCCTTTTCGTAGTAAGCTGCCTCATTAATAAAAATCGGCCAAACGGTAGATGTACCCTCATAAAAAATTGTTTTATCATCGAAAGTTATAAAAATTGGATCTCCTGGGTTCAATGCCTGATAATCCTTATCTTGAAACTCTGGATGAATCATCCCAAAAATTGTTCCATCTGGTTTTTTTGGATAGTCTACAACGGATAAGTGGTCGTAGATAATCAACGTTTCGTTAGTTGATAGAATTTCACCCTGGTTAAACTGTTCCAAATAGTCCAGAACTGCATGAACAAGTTCTTCTGTTTGTTGAAACAGCGTCGCTTTTAAAATACCTTGGGCAATCGGGCCAACCTCAATTGCAAAGCCTAATTCGCACAGAGAATTTACAAATGGGTTTTCTTCAATTGATTTAAAAGAGCAGCGATAAACCTTCACCAAAGGGCTGACATGGCTTAGATAAGCAGCCAATTTCAAGTTTAAGGGATGACTATTTACCAAAATAATTGTCAGACCCATATTAGCTGTACTGCTGTGTAAGTCTAAGATGAAATCTGCTTGTTTATCCCCGTTTGATGCTAGGGTGTCCTGGATTGATTTCGCTTGTAATTCTTCGTAACTGTTCAGAGTCGGATTTTGTAAATCTTGCTTGAGAAAACAGCGATTTAAATCCTTCTCTACATATCGCCTCCCTGCTGCAAAAGCATGAGGATTTGCTAACAAGGTGACTGTCTCAAAACTTGGTCTAGTAATTAAATTGGGAAACTGGGCAAATTTTTGGCTCAGGTAGGCCCCTGTAAACTCATTGCCATGAGTTCCGCCGACAATTGCAACTCGATTAATCTGGTTCACGATTTCACCAACTCTAGAATGCAGTCATCGAGGTATTAGTTTTCAATGTACCTTATAAAGCATTCATTTTGCCGATGCGATCGCGATCGTGTGGTTGATTAAGATAGGACATATCAGGCCCATCGGGAATAATCCCGCCAGGATTGAGTGGGAATAGGTTTCCGTAGTAGTCGTGCTTCACAGTTTCTATGTCGCAGGTGTCAGCAACACCCGGAAGCTGATATAAATCACTTAGGTAAACTCCCAAGTTCTGATAGTCTCGAATTCGCCGCCGATTACATTTAAACAAACCATAGTAGGCACTATCAAACCGAAATAACGTCGTGAATAAACGCACATCTGCGAGTGTGAGATTGTCTCCGCACAGATATCGATTAGTCTGCAATGCTATGTCAATCTCATCAAGAGTTGTAAACAATTCATCACAGGCTTGATTATATGCTTCTTGAGTCTGGGCAAAGCCGCAGCGATATACACCGTTATTTACCGCGTGATAAATCTTCTCATTCCACCAGTCAATTTTCTCTTTGAGTGCTTCTGGGTAAAGATCAAGCGTGGGATTGTTAGCGAACTCGTTAAACTGAGAGTTCAGCATCACGATAATCTCTGAACTCTCATTGTTGACAATGGTTTTGGTTTGGTTATCCCATAAAATGGGAACTGTAAAGCGTCCGCTGTAGCCTGGTTCTGCCCGCTGATAAAATTCCACTAGTGTGCGACAACCTTCTTCTTCTTCGTCGAATATCCAACCGCCTTCAATGGGAGAAGGAGAGACAATACATACTGATATTACCGCTTCGAGTTTTTTAAGCGATCGCACAACCAAAGTTCGGTGCGCCCAAGGACAGCCCAGCCCAACATAGAGTTTGTAGCGCCCAACTGCTGGTGGGTGTGGATTCCCTGACTCTGTACCAATGAACTTCCGAAACTGACTATTAGGACGAATATATGCTCCCGACTTATTGCTAGGAGCAAGCTGGGACATCATTATTTGCCACATAGTCGTCCAGACAAACTTTCCCAGCCAAATGATCAGTTTTGGAGGAAGTGTCCTGCCCTTCTTCTTGGGGAGATTTTTATCGTCATCCATTGGAGTTGAGTTAGTCATGGCGACACTCTTGCTTTAGGAGCGATCGACGTTACCACTGTATGTGGTGTTCAATTGATAATCGGTAGGTTTCCATGCCTACACGCACCTTGAGATTTCTTACTTTACTCTACTACGCTTTGCCTGAACTATTAGACCTCTTGCAAAAGTGCTTTTTGCAAGAGGGGGAAAAGGGTAAAGGTTAAAGGGGAATGGCACTAAGTAAAGATACAGCCCTTGCTGTAACTGGTTCCCAGCCTAGAGGCTGGGAAACCATTCTGGGAGGCTCCGCCTCCAGTAGCTTGACAAGAGGCAGAGCCTCTTTAAATGCATTCCCAGCCTCCAGGCTGGGAACAAGACGACACAAGCCTTTGGGCTTTTCTTAGTGCCATTCGGTTAAAGGGGAAAGGGGAAAGAAAAAACCTTTAACCTTTACCCTTTAACCTTTTCCCCAAACCCAATTCCGAGTTCAAAATGCTTTACCCAAGCAGTATTACCTCCTGCCCCTGCCTCCTTCAACAGATCCCGCTTTGGAACGTAGTCATATCCCCTGATGGTAGACAGGAATGTTTAGTGTTGTATCCGCTACAGTTACCAAAACTGCAACGGTTATGAAATCCCAGGCTGCTCAAGACTATTCTAGGTAAGTGGAAACTTGAAATATCAGCAATCCCGTCTAAAAAGACAGGGCTTCCACACATCCCACGAGGTTTTGAACTGATACACAAATTTAGTGTGAGGATTTAGCCATGTCTTACCCGATTCCGTCCAAAATGTGGCAGCGATTCAGTATTGTGACACTGTTATTATTGATACCGTCAGTAGGAATTGCGATTTTACGTCAGTCTGCTACGGTTGCGGTTCCAGCTAATCAGACACCTTCCAGTTCTACCCCAACAAGCTCCGTTCTACCCAATCACCCTGACTATCAAGCACTCCAGGCATTGGTACAAAAGTATAATTGTGTAGTCCCCGTCCAAAACTTTGGTACTCTTCCTGTAACCCGGACTGAGTTTGCCACCGTCTTGAATGCCTGTGTGAATCGGAGCAATGAGCTAATAGCGACTGACCCCAAGATAGTTACCCAAGGGGATATGAAAACTCTACAACGCTTGCAGTCAGAATTCGCACCGGAGTTAGCAATCCTCAGAAATCAGATAGATGAATTGGAAACTCGTAGTCCCATCACTCCAACTCAGGCTCCCAGAGAACGTACTCAAGCCGAGTCTACCCGAAAAACTCAACCCGTACCCACAGCCCCACTCCTTAGCATTCCCTCTGGCTCATCTCTCCAAGATCAGGTTTCTAACCGCCCTGTAAGCCCTACACGCCAAACTCGTGGCACTATTGGAAGGGTTGCCCCGGAACCACAAACAGGTAGCAGATTCAATACAGAAAACTACAATCGGATTGACGATAATCCTTTTCATCGCGTTGGTAATGAACCCCTTTCCACCTTTTCGATTGATGTAGATACAGCATCCTACAGCAACGTGCGACGGTTTATTACTCAAGGGGAATTACCACCCAAGGATGCAGTGCGAATTGAGGAATTGATCAACTATTTTACCTATAATTATCCCCAACCAAAAGGCGATGCCGACGCTAGGCAGAGCCAACGCCCTTTTTCCGTTACCACTGAAGTTGCTGCTGCTCCCTGGAATCCTCAACACAAGCTGGTACAGGTGGGTTTGCAAGGTAAACGCCTAGAGAGTGAAACCTTACCACCCAGCAACCTAGTATTTCTGATTGATGTCTCCGGTTCTATGGATGATCCCAACAAATTACCCTTGGTGCAACAGTCCCTAAAATTGCTGGTGAATAAACTGCGTCCTGAAGATCGGGTAAGTTTGGTAGTTTACGCTGGGAATGCTGGATTGGTATTACCTGCTACTCCTGGTAGTCAGAAATCAAAGATTCTGGCGGCGATTGACCGCTTGGAGGCTGGAGGCTCTACTGCTGGCGGTCAGGGCATTGAACTCGCCTACAAAATAGCTAAACAAAACTTCCTCAAGTCTGGTAATAATAGAGTAATTTTAGCTACAGATGGAGATTTTAACGTCGGGGTTTCCAGTGATGCCGACCTGACGCGATTAATTGAACAAAAGCGAGATCAGGGAATTTTCCTGACGGTGTTGGGATTTGGCACGGGCAATTATAAGGATGGGAAAATGGAGCAACTGGCTGATAAGGGTAATGGCAACTATGCTTACATCGATACCCTATTGGAAGCCAAAAAGGTTTTAGTTAACGATCTGAGGGGAACTCTGTTTACCATTGCCAAGGATGTGAAAATTCAGGTGGAATTTAATCCGATGAAAGTTCAGGCATATCGCTTGATTGGCTACGAAAACCGCCTGCTGGAAAACCAGGATTTCAATGATGATAAGAAAGATGCAGGAGATATTGGGGCTGGTCATTCTGTGACAGCGCTTTATGAAATAATTCCTACCGGCACGAAAAGCGATGTGAAACTACCAGAGATAGACCCCTTGCGGTATCAGCGTTCTGGTGAAACAGCTTCGGATGCTGCTGGTAATGAGTTGATGCAGGTGAAATTGCGCTATAAATTGCCCCAGGACAGCACCAGTCAACTAATTACCCAAACCATCCAAGATGTTGATTTGAGAGCCGATCAGATACCTTCCACAAACCTGAGATTTGCTGCTGCGGTGGCAACTTTTGGGATGCTGCTGCGTGACTCTGAGTATAAGGGGAATGCTAATTATGATTTGGTGATGAAGTTGGCAACCCAAGGGAAGGGAGAAGACCAGGAGGGCTATCGGGGTGAGTTTATTCGTTTGGTGGAGCAATCTAGGGGTTTGATGACGAGGACGGGAAGTAGGGAGTAGGGAGTAGGGAGTAGGGAGTCAATACTTTTTGGATAAACCCAGCAATCTCTCTTTTGGGCTGGGGAAAGGTTAAAGGGGAAAGGGTAAAGGTAAATTTAAACCCTTTCCCTTTACCCTTTCCCCTTTAACCGAAAAGTATTGAGTAGGGAGTGGTGTACAACCTACACCAAAAAAGCGATCGCCTGTTTGATTGCAGACATCAAAGGCGATCGCTCTCTACTATTATGGTTGAATGCGAAGTGTTAACAGCACTGTACTGGTGAAAGTTTGGGAAGGTAGCCAGGCTAAAAGCGATCGCCTAATTAATTCAATCACCGTCTGTTCCTTCAGCGATGAAGCCTGTTCATCCAGCACCAATTGTCTCACCCGTCCCTGACTAACCTGGAATTCAAACACCAAATCACCACCAAAACCTCTAGGAAGTTGAATTGCTTGCAAGTATTGAGTCAGCAGAGAAATCATCTGCTGATCCAATCCCGTGACGCTCACAATCTGTAAGTGAGGGACAGAAGATTCTTCTTTCAATAAGACCTTTAAATCTTCCAATTGATCATCCACACCCATCTCTTCAAACTGTGGCATCACTTGTTCAGAAAGTGATGACAAGCGGTCAAAATTACTAAACTCATCAACATCTGCAAATCCAAGTTCCGGCTCTGATGCTGGAATATCAGCTTCCATCACCAATGACTCCATATCTTCAAAGCGTGCCATCGGTTTTGCTGGAGCAGGTGCAGATATTGGTAATGGTGGCAGTGGTGCAGATTGTTTCTTCGCTTCTCGGCGACTGCTTACCATTCCACCCCCAGGAGCCGCGCCAGCAGAAATGTTACCAAAAATACCCTCATGGCTGATAGCTTCAGGTATTTCCACAGGTACTTGCACAGATACCGAATCCTCGTTGGGATTGACTCTAACATCATCACTGACGGCAACAAAAGCGGTATATTGCGATAACAGTTGATAAGCCAGAGCCGTATCTGTCACTGCTTCCACACCTCCCTTTGTGTCGCCACTGACCATTTGATTCATTAAATCCTTGATGCGGGAACGTCCCCAAAGTTGAGCAATTCCTTCGGAAAGCTTCTCTTCGAGACGCTGCGCGAACGCTAACGCAGGATTACCTGTTTGTGGAAAATTCAGGTGAAAACTGTGCTGATAACGCCTACCACCCGCAGCAATGCCAGTGATGTGCAACTTTCCAGAATGCGCGTCTGATTTGCGTCCAAATAGCACTAACGGTTGCTCTGCAAATAAATCTGGTGGTGTCGATGGATACATGATTGGGGATTCTCCATCACCTTCCCATTGCAATTGAATATTGGCGAGGACTGGATTATTGATTTTGCGGAAGAATTTTTCTACCACCTCATCTACAGGTTCATCGTGGCGAATAATCCGAGCAATACCCCGTCCTAATTCTGCAATCCGATTGAGTAAGAAACGATTCACCGAACTACCTGCACCAAAGCTATGAAGGCGGGTTCCTGGCTGGAGACGCTGTTTAACTTCTGCTAAAATTTGGTTTTCGTTGCCGATATAGCCATCAGTTAGTAAAACAATATTTCGCAAGCGTCCCGGATTTGTGGCTTTTAAGTTTAAGACAGTGCGAATACCGCCTAACATCTCCGTTCCCCCGCCAGCGTTTAAGCGATTGATATAGTTGATTGCTAATAAACGATTTTGGAAAGTATTGGGAAGAGGAACGGGTGAAAGCTGCTGTGTGGTATCGGAAAAATCAATAATGTTAAAGGTGTCGTCAGGGTTGAGTCCATTGATAAAACGACGCATCAATTCCTGACATTGCATCAGTGGTTCGCCACTTTGAGAACCGGAGGAGTCGATGAGAAACACCATATCTTTGGCGACAATCTCTTCGGGACGGTATTCAAGGGCGGGAATCAGGTATAGTGCAAAGTGTCCACCCCGTTCATCAGCTTGAGTCAGCGTAGTTGTTTGAGTGTTATTACTGCTAACTTGGTAGCGTAAAATTAGGTCTTTGTTGGGTATGGTGTCTCCACCTCCTAATTTGACATTTACTAACTCTCCTTCACGGATGATTTGGATTTGGTGAGAGGGTGAGTTAATATCTTGAATCTCAACGCCAGCATTAATTTCTATGGTGACATTAATATCATGACGCGATCGCATCCCCGACGGTAAAATAGGAGCATTCAAACGCGAAGCATCTGGAACTAAATCAGTATCTTGATTTAAAGTCATGGATGCAATAGCTGAACCACCCCCAACTGCATTTTCTGCAATGGTGATTCCGGGAATGTAACGGGGGCCAACAACCATCGGGAAAACAAATTCGTAATTTCCTCCCTCAAATTTTAGGCTGTCGCTATAGCGAATAATCACATCAATTTGTTCACCTGGCTTGATGTTCGCCAGGGATTGGGTGAAGATATTGTCTCGTTCTTGTTCGAGGAGTCCGGCTGTGTGTCCTTGTTTTCTGGCTTGTTCGTATATTGCTACAGCTTCTTGGCGTTTTTTGATGCTGCCTTGAATTGTGCGATCGCCTATGCGAATCAGCATATCATCAACGGCAGCTTCATCGGGTAAGGGGAAGACATAAACGGCTTCTAGGGTTGTAGTAAAGGGATTTTCAAAGCTTTGGGTAACTTCCACCCGTGAGATGTTACCAGCGATTTTGGCTTTTACTTCAGTGTGTTTAAGGGGAAAAGCAATCTGTTGGTTGGAGTTTTGCAGATATAAACCACTGGGTTGTTGTTCTAGGGTTTGAGTCATAATCTTTACCTGGCGCTTTTGTTTGCTGTCTCTAGCGTAGGTGTGTTTTTCAGTGAGATATGCTCAGTTTTATGCTCAGTTATTGGCTCAGTAGTAAGTTTAAGGTGAAATATTCAGTTTCGTTTAAGCGTATACTAATTTTTTTAGATACTACTTGCAGCCTGTATGATTTTAGTAATATACTCTTGTAATAAAAACTACCTAAAATAAATCAATTAAAATACTTTTTATAGTAAAAATACAGAAGTATACTGAGTAAATATTTATATATCTTAATAAAGATAAAACTTATGCGTCTCGATTCAGTTTTAGTTAGATTTTATAAGTCATTCAATGTTGACTATATGAAGCAACATGATCCTAGAGTGCATAAAAAGCCTTGGGAAATCATTAAAGCCGATGATACTGAAATGTGGTATCCCTATATTCAAGTACCAATAGATCCAAAAATCACAGCTATTGTAGGTGCAAATGAATCAGGCAAGTCTCATCTTTTAAGTGCCATTGAAAAAGCAATTACTGGCTATGCTATTGAATACGACTCTAAAAAACAACCAATTTCTTCAAGGGATTTTTGTCGCTATTCAGAGCGTTTTCTTGTAACTTCTGACAAAAATCGTCTGCCTGACTTTGGTACAGAATGGTCATGTTTATCTGAGATAGAGTGTAAGCACATAAAACAACTATCTGATATTTCTCCAAGCCGTTCATTAGATAGATTTTTTCTTTTTAGGACTAGTGGTAACTTGCTCAGTATATACCTTCCTGAAGATGAGGGAAAATATTCCTCTCATGAAGTTGATCCTCGAAAAGTAGATGAGTTTATAAAAATACTACCAGGAACTCGCAGGCTAAAGAGTAACATAGCACTTCCTTCAAGTATACCAATTCAAAAGCTTGTTCAAAAAGTCAAAGGAAAAGCTGATTGTACTAGATATGAAATACTTTCAAATACTCATCGTCAAAGAATTCGTAAGTTAGTAGATGAGTTTTATAAGAACCCAGAAATATTTAATAATTCTAAAAATCCATATACTTCTAATGAAAATAAAGCATTTAATAATGTAATACAAGAAATTATCAATATTTTATCTGATCCCGATAGTAATTTAAACGAAAAAGATAAAGATAGGCAAGAAGAAGAGGTTAATCTAACTTATCAATTACTCTGTACAATTGCTGAAGTTAATGAGATAAATTTGCTAGATTTAGCTCATTCAATGGAAGCTAATGATGTAGGGTATACACAGGCTATAATAGATAAAATAAATAGACAACTATCGGCAAATCTAAACTTTCCAAACTATTGGGTTCAAGATAGCAAATTTCGCTTACTTATGTCAGCAAAAGATCATAATCTTGAATTCACAATAGTTGACAGGACAGGGACAAAATATTCTTTTGATGAACGTAGTAATGGGTTGAAATATTTTCTTAGTTACTTCATTCAGCATCGCTCATATAAACCTCCAAATAATATCCCTGAAATTCTATTAATGGACGAGCCTGATGCGTTCCTATCCAGTCGAGCGCAGCAAGATTTATTGAAAATCTTTGAGGAAGTTGCAAATTCAGAAGATGGAAAATCAGCCTCTCAGGTAGTATATGTAACTCATTCACCATTTTTGATAGATAAAAATCACGGCGAAAGAATTCGAGTTTTAGATAAAGGAAGTGATTATGAAGGTACTCGTGTAGTAAAAAGTGTATCTAGAAATCACTATGAACCACTGCGTTCTGCATTTGGTGCTTTTGTAGCTGAAACTGTTTATATCAGTCATTGCAATTTAATGGTAGAAGGACCTGTTGATCAAGTCCTTCTTGCAGGAGTATCAACTTACTTGCGTACTTTTGATGTAGCTTCCAAGCGTGAATCACTTGATCTGAACGAAGTGACTATTGTTCCTGCTGAGGGAGCATCAAATATTCCATACTTAACTTATCTAGCTCGTGGACGTGACTCAGAACAACCAGCAGTAATTGTTTTACTAGATAGTGATGATTCCGGTAATAACGCTAAAAAAGAATTAACTAAGAAAGGTTATGGCCCTCGAAAAAAACCACCACTTAAAGAAGAATTTGTCCTGCAAATTGGTGATTTGAGGCAATTAGGTGTTCATTTTCCTGAAACACTTTCAAGTCCGGAAGTTGAAGATTTAATACCAATACCTATTAGTGTTTTAGCTGCTCAAAAATTTGCTTCAGAGGTGCGGGGTATTAGGGAGCGTGACACTAGAGATATTACGGAAGAATTTGTTCAGCAGAAAGTTGAATTAGGCGAAACAATGTTTGATGCGGTAGACGCTTGCGTTAAGCAATGTTCAAAAGATCCACACTATCTTGATAAAGTTGGGTTTGCACGCAGCGTTGTTGAAGTAATTAACTCTTTAAAGAGAGACACAAATCTAGAACTGAAATATACTGACGCTTTAGATAAATTTGAATTCAATTTCAAGATATTATTTCGAGAACTTGACAGACGAAAATCTTTAGCAGAACTTGAGCGGACTAGAGAAAAAGCTTCTCAAAAGCTGAAAGATATTGAAGAAAGTTTTTTCTCTAATCATCCAAATAATGCTAATCGGGAAGATGTTGTACAGTTCTTAGAAAAACTAGAAGCTCTTTTACTTTCAGATGATAGTTTTGATAGTGATGAAATTAGAAAAGGTATAGGATGTCTTAGAAATGATTACCAGCTTAATTTTAATTTGGGCGAACGTGTAGAAAATTATGAAAAATTCAAGCAAGATTTACAACGTCTTAAGTATTCAGGGAAGTTTGCAAGTCAAGAAAAACAGGAAAATTCCCAAATTATTCATGAAGGTAAATTAATTAATTCATCAGGCAACAATCAGAGTTTAGAGTCATCTAAACCTTCTTCATTAGATCATGATGATTCAAAGACTTCTTCATCATCTGAAGCAAAAAATATGAATATTAAAAAATCGAAGAATAAAAATAATATAGGTAACCCTGATTCTACAGCTTCTAGTTAACTTGAAAGCTTCTGTTATTACGTAGAGAGAGTTCAAATACAAATCTTTATCCTTTGCACGATACACAGGCATACTGTTATGAAGATCCAACATAACCCGTAGCTTTGGAAGATTGGCAAAACTGAAACAAAACATTGGTAAATAACATGAATTTGAAATATATCAAAGAAAAATTATTCCCCATAATTAAAGTAATATCTATAGTAGCGATCGCAACTGCAATAGGCTTAGAATTATGGAATATTCAAGCATTAACAACTAACAATCATCTACCTATTATCTTAAATCCAGTTTTGATAATTGCTCACTTGGCATTGTCGGCTCATTTCATTGAAGGAATCATTGCCGCTTTTTATGCACCTGGGAAAAATCATCAGCCAATTCAATATGGAATTTATACTTTTTTTGTGGGTACAATTGGTTTATTAGAATTGTTTGAAAATCATTCTCAGATCCCCGACTTATCTAAGAAGTCGGAATCTAAACCATAGATGTATGTCAAACTCGCTGAAAGCATCAACAGCAGGACTAGCAATTGTAGACAAATCTCGTCAACGTCTAGGTTGGACAAAAACTAGCACGGCGCGTTGGTGGCAAGATGCCCATACCTCTAGAGCTACTTTACGCCGATTTTGGCAAGGCGATCGCATTCAGCGAGAAATTTTCATCGCGATCTGTCAAGCTGTTGGTATTGTCAACTGGGAAGCGATCGCAGAATTATCCCACGCAGACTTAGAACCTATTGCAGACATCCCCACACTTTACCGAGACTGGAATGAAGCACCTGATATCGAAAGCTTCTATGGACGAAATCAGGAATTGGCACAATTAGAAGAATGGATCACCAGTCAAAACTGTAAATTAATCACCATTAACGGTATTGCTGGTATTGGCAAAACCGCCCTAGCACTGGCTTTAGTAGACCGCATTCAGTCAAAATTTGATTGTTTAATTTGGAAATCTCTACAAACTTCCCCATCTCTCATTTCCCTGCTCAATAGCCTCCTAAATTCCTTTGAGCAAGGCGTTGTCCAAAATATTCAACAAGGTACGGCAAAACTTATACAGCAGTTACAAAAACATCACTGTTTGTTGGTATTGGATGGACTAGATGCCATTTTCTCACAAGCAGAAAACCTTAGTTATGGTCAATTTATCCAACAATTAAGTCGGGAACGGCATCAAAGTTGTATTCTCATTACTAGCCGCGAACAACCAAAGAATATCGAAATTAATAGCAAAACATTTCGCTGTTTAAATCTCAAAGGGTTGCCAAAAAAAGCGGCTGTAGAATTATTACAATCAAGGAGATTTTCAGGCAAAGAACTGGGGTTATCAGCATTAATTCAACTTTATCGCGGTAATCCTTTGGCGCTGAAACTGGTAACACCATTGATTCAGTCTGTATTTGGCGGGAATATTGCTGCTTTTTTAAGTCAGAATACTCTAATTGTGGGCGATCGCTTGCGTGTGATTCTCAAACAGCAATTTGAGCAACTTTCTGGCTTAGAGCAAGACATTCTCTACTGGTTGGCTATTTGGCAAGAACCTGTCTCATTTTCTCGATTGCAAACCCATTTACTCATATCCGTTGACCCAGGGATGGTTTTAGAGGGGATTGTGGGGTTGGAAAGGCGATCGCTTTTAGAAAAATGGATCAGCGATTATGAACCCTCATTTACATTGCAACCT
This sequence comes from Nostoc sp. UIC 10890, assembly GCF_054786515.1. NCBI lineage: Bacteria > Bacillati > Cyanobacteriota > Cyanophyceae > Nostocales > Nostocaceae > Nostoc > Nostoc sp. UIC 10890. The sequence continues at coordinate 4,763,861 of NZ_JBSGKF010000001.1, read as the reverse complement.
CTGGTAATGAAAATAGTGACAGATGAATTGGTGGAACATACTGCCCAAGAGATTCATCAAGTCGTCCAGAGTCATGATATTCGTCATTTCCAGATATTGCGAACCCATTGGTTGCTACGACCGGGTACTGACGATATTGCAGGCGATCGCATTTTAACCCAACTGGAGAAAAAGCTCTGGCGGTTGTATGGTGCAACTCTTCCAGAAATCCTGAATCAGATTTTGTTGTTATTAAAGGGTCAATCTCCTTTAGCAATGGGTTACATCGGGAGCAATCTAGCGATCCTCTCAGGAATAGACTTGGTATGACCCCCAATAGACCTCTTACATATAGCCGTAGCCACATAGGTTAGGACATTTTGAAAACCCCAAGGCTAGGAATAGTAATACTTTTACCTCCTGCCTCCTGCCTCCTGCCTCCTGCCATCAATCAAAAATAAAGAACCCCACCCCGCATTTGAGTAAAGCAAATGCTCCCCTCCCCTTACCAAGGCTACGGTGTACACACAAGTCTGAATTAGCTGATTAACCAGGATTTTACCCCACCCTAACCCTCCCCTTGTAAAGGGGAGGGAACTAGATTTCCTGTTTCCCCCCTTACCAAGGGGGGATTAAGGGGGGTAATTCGACTTGTGTGTACACCGAGGCCTTACCAAGGGGAGGGGTGTTAGAGACTTTTGCAAGAGGTCTAATTTCTAAGGCACTTCAATGGAAATCAAAGCATTTTCTGGCAAATAGTTGGCAAAACGTCCTTCATCCGCAAGCACCAAAATCAGGCGCAGGGAATAATCTGGCGGAACTTGCAAATCTGCCCACGGGACTGCCAATTCTAAACAACTATTTAAAGCTACTTGAGCGCGACTGAAACGGGGTTGCCATTGATAATTGTCTCCGGCTTCCCGAAACTGAATCGATTGTGTCAGCAAGTTAACTTCCAAAAGATGGTGGAAAAGGTAATTCAGTGGGGCTGCATCTGGTACATCTGCCAAGGGAACTGGGCTGTTGACCATTGTTTTTTCTGGATAAAACCACAGCAAATTCAACTCTGCTGGAAAACCCCGCCCTGGTGCAACGCCACCTTTAAAGTCCAGGCGCAAATAGAAATTGAGGTGATCCACCCCATACCAAAGTCGCTGGATGACGCTGCTATTGTGCATCGTCCCCCGCGCCCCGCCGATTTCTATGCGTCCAGCTTTGTCCCAGTCTTGCTCATCACCCTTACCATCAATGACAGGATGAATAAATCCTTGTGGAATGTGGCTTCCCTGTGCTTCATGGATTTCCACTGGTTGCTTGAGATAGGGCGGTACTGGTTCATTTAATGCCTTGTAAATGCCAAACAAGTGTTCTCGAAACAACTGGTCAAAGATGGCATCCTGATTTGATGAGTGTCCTGCACCAAACCACCAAAACCAGTCAGAACCCTCTGCGGCATACAATGCTTCCCACGCTTCTGGGTTGTTTTCTTCCGTCGCTTCGGGATGACTTGCCAGCATAACTCTAGCTTCTGTCAAGTAATCCCAAGCACGATTTTTGGCGGGATCGCCGATCCAAGTTGTGAAGCTCCCATCCACCCAAGAACCACTATGTAATTGTCCTCCGGGAATGGTGGCTGTGGCTGGAAATTCTTCGAGGAATTCGGAGACGGTAACAAGTTTCAGGTGGGGTTCATCACTCAAACTTTGATATAAAGCTTCTAGGAAAGGTTTGCCATCTTGGGGATAAAATTCCCAGCAATTCTCCCCATCCAAGGCGATGGTAACTAGCCAAGGTTGATCACTGTGACTATCTCTTTGCATTTTAGCGATCGCTTGCAAATGTCCCACTAAGTCCGCAGCTGCCTGTTTTGCTGGCATCGCACCGTAGGTAAAGCCAATCAAATCTGATAATCTGTGGTCACGAAACACAATTGACAAATCACCCTCGGCGGTTTGCAAGCGATAGGGTCGGTACAGTAGTTCTGGTTGCTGCACATTCCCCGCCCCATCCCGATGAAAAAAGTGTTTCAGCGTCCACCCTAAGACAGCTTCATCTGAGCATATCCACTTAAACCCTTGGTCAATAATATGTGGAAGTATTGCCGGACTTACTGACTGTTCCGAAGGCCACAAACCACGAGGGATCTGTCCAAAGCGGTCTTTATAAAAGTTCCAAGCTTTCCGTAAGTGGCGGGGAATATCTTCTGCCCACTCAAATCGCTGCTTAGGTAGTGTCATATTTGGCACAGCGACCCGACCGGAGTTAGTATCAGCGAGTAACGGTAAAATCGGGTGAGTGTAAGGCGTGGTGGTAACTTCTAGCTGTCCCGCCTCCTGCATTTTTCGATGTTGAGGGATAATGCGGCTGAGAATTTCTCGCTGTTTGGAATAAATGCGCTGGCGATCGCTTAAAGTAAAATTCCGCCCCTGTTTTAACCAAGTAGCAATTTCTGGGTCATCCCAAAACAGCGGATCGATCCAAGCCAAATTGTGCCAAGCTAGCAAATCGCCATAATCTGGCAACTCCCAATTTGCTAAACACCAAGCTTGCCCTTTTTCCTGCCTTTGCTGGTACAGTTCTGCATAGCGGGGATGGGGGTCAATCAGCGTGTGGTGATTGGCATCGAAAAAGTGTTGAATAACGAATTCCCGCTGTTCCTGGGTGAGTTGTTCATCCGGTGTCAAGCTGGCTGTGAGATAAGGGTCAAAAGCAGTACCAGCAATATAATCTTCCAGTTGCAATATCAACGATGGTACTAAATTCACCGTTTGGTGTAACTTAGGATACCGCTCTAATAGCAATACCAAATCCAAATAATCTTTAGTCCCATGTAAACGTACCCAAGGTAGACGGTACTGCTGACTTGGAGATAGCGAAACGCCGCTGCCAGGAGATTTGTACAGCGGCTGATGTTGATGCCAGATAAAAGCGATGTAAAGAGGATGGGACATAAGAATAGTTAGGAGTTAAGAATGAGGAGTTAGGAGTTGATTCAAAACTCATAACTCCTAACTCCTAACTCCTAACTTTTACACCACTTGTTCAATTTCTGCAATTTCGGGAATCATTTCCTTAAGGCGGCGCTCAATTCCCATTCTCAGGGTCATTGCAGAACTGGGACAAGAACCACAGGCACCTTGTAGGCGCAGTTTTACAACAGGCCCATCGAGTTCTACGAGTTCCACATTGCCGCCATCAGACATAAGATAAGGGCGCATTTCATCTAAGACTGTTTCAACGTTGTCAATTGTGAGTTCCATAGTTTAGACCTGCTAAGTGAATGATGGGCATTGGGAATGGGGCATGGGGCATGGGGCATTGGGCATTGAATAATAATGATCTCTGTGCCAGATGCGGCGTTGCTCATTAACCATTATCCAAAATATTATTTTCCAGCTTTGTTAAATCGATCCTAAATCTAATTGCCGCTAGATTGTCAGGTGTCAGTTTTTAATGACTTTTGACTAAACCACTGCTGGTTTTAGCAACTTGATATTAGATTAGCTGAACAATTTGTTGTGCAAGCCCTCCTACTCTACTTTAGCCTTTAAAGTACTGAGAGAACGCAAGGAGGTGAGAACAAGGAAGGTTTTTTCCCAATACCCCTCAAGAGTGCTGAGTAATCAGTGCTGAGTAATGAGTAATGAGTAATGAGTAGGATTCCTTACTCACAACTCGGAACTATTTTGCCCCATGCCTAATATGGTTATTAAACAATAATTACTAAATAATTACTAAAAAACTTTAAAGCTTAAAACTCAAAACCCAGTATTACCAAGTATCCAAACTCAGCACTCATTACTCATTACTCATTACTCATTACTCATTACTCAGCACTACTTATTGAGTCGCTATCACTAGATGAAACCATAACTGGTTGTTGATACAGTGGCACGGTGAATGTGACTGTTGAGCCAAGTCCTTCGCCTAGACTATAAAAATGTACCTCACCACCCATTGCTTCTACTAACTTCTGGGATATTGCCAGTCCTAAGCCTGTGCCGCCATATTGGCGAGTGCGGGAGCCATCCACCTGAGAGAATAATTGAAACAGTTTATCTTGTTTGTCTAAAGAAACACCAATACCAGTGTCTGCCACACGTACTCTTACCATGCCAGGAAATTCCTGACCTTGAAAGTTCGGCTTCGCTTTTTTCAGTACTAAATCGGCGCTGACGGTGATGCCACCCTCATGGGTAAATTTGATGGCATTACCTACCAAATTGAGCATCACTTGTAGCAACCGTTGGTAGTTACTTTGGACAATGATTTCATCGGAAGTGGCAGGCATTTGCATCCCAAAGCTGAGGTTTCTCATTTCTGCTTGGGGACGCATGAAACTTTCTACATCACTGAATAGCTCATTGAGCTTGACTGGAGCGTAAGCTAGCTCCATTTTACCAGCTTCAATTTTGGCAATGTCCAAAATGTCGTTAATGATATTTAGCAGATGTATGGATAACTGATGAGCTTCTGCCAAAAATTGGTTTTGTTCTTCTGGGTCATCTGCCATCCCTTCCAAAATCAGCTTCAAGAAGCCAATCATGCCGTTGAGGGGGGTACGAATTTCATGGGATACATTAGCCAGAAACTCGCTTTTGAGGCGGGAAGCTTCTTCGGCTTTTTGACGCGCTGCTTCTAATTCTTTATATAAAGTAGCATGTGCGATCGCAGTTCCCAATTGATCTGCTGCTTCTTTTGCTAGTTCTAATTCCGATTCTGTTAATGTGTAGCACTCATCCTGCCAATTCAAGGCAACCAATCCATTTGCTTGGTCTTGATAGCAAGTTGCAACCACTAAAGTTTTCTGCCGTCCAGACTCTTTATATCCAGGCACTTCCATCACAACTGGTTCTAGGGTTGCCAAGGCTTGAGCAAAAGCAGGCTCAGAAACTATATCTATTTCTGAGCCAAGCATTGATTTGAGTTCTGGCTGGCGATACTCAGCTTTCACCTGTACTTTTGAGCTAGAGGGCTGATAAGGACAAATAATACAGCGCTCTAGCCGCAGTGCTTTCCCCAAGCTGTCAACTGTTTGCTGCCAAATAATATCTAAATCCAACGTCCGGCGAATATTTCTGGTAATGCGATTTACCAGTTTTTGGTGTTGCTGTGAACGTAAAGCCAACTCTATTTGTGTGGGCGTTTTTGATGCCACGCGCACTTGTTTTTTGTTGAGTGTCGCTTGCACTAAGCGTCCCATCACTAAAACTGTAGTGGCAGTTGTTCCCAAACTCGGCATAATCGGACTAATCACTAAGTCCAACTCAAATAATTCCTGGTGATAGCTAAACCAGCACTGAAACCTTTCTGGTATCAAACCCGTCAAAATTCGGTGCAATCGTTCCAAATAAGTAACCTTATCCACCGGAGCAAAGGTTTGGGACTGGTTCAGCTCGTCAACTATTTTTTCAGTATTTAACCCCAGGAGTTCGCTGTGCTGCCAATAAAAGGTCAGATAGCGCCCTGCCCCATCTTGCGTATACACCAACTCTGCTCCTAGAGCTGGTAATGAGCCATCAGTCTTACTGGTAATAGATTCCAGATTTTGGGAAAATACATTTGGCAATTGGGAATTGGCAGTAATAGTCATTAATTGAGTTGGATAGACAAAGGGTGTCCGACCGTAATTTTACTAAAGCCGTTAAAATTTATGCATAAACTTTTACAGCTTTTTTGTTTTTGATTGGGTATTTCTTGGTGTTCTGGAAACCAGATTGACAAACTTTACTTTTTTTAATTTCTATTGACAGCTGACTAATAGCGTCAATCGTTCCATTCACCGCGAGGAGGAACGGGGGTACGCACAGGCGTGCGCGTCAATTCATCATCTCTGAGAATTTCACCCCGCAACCACTGGCGAATCGCCACCTCAATTACTTTACTTGGGTCATTGGTGAGATGCTGAATTTGCTCTAGTAACTCGGAGTCTAGGCGGACAGCAATTTCTACCTTATCGGTTCGTGTGTTTTCCGCTTCGGTAGTTTTCTCTTGCATATTCATAGGTTTGATATACTCTGAATTGGTTTTGTCTAAAGCTTTGTAAAGCAGTTATATTCATAGTTTGGGCTAATTCGCTGAAAAATCTTCAAAGGGACAGTTATATAGTTCCCTGAAATAGCACCAAAGTAACAGGCTTTAAGTTTCAAATCACATTTTTCATATAACTGACTAGACAATAGCTCTAGAAGTTTTGCCGATAAATCAGTGATTCTGAGTAATTACGGGTCGTAATTGCCCATCATCCCTACATGATCCCTACATGTACTTATTTACATTTATTGTACGCTCCTAGCTGTTGAATACTAGCAGCGACAAATAGACTTTCATAATATTCTTAAAAGTCCACCTATTTAGATCGAAAGTTGAAGATGGAGTGAAGAGGGGGAGGGGGCAGGGGGGGCAGGGGGGCAGGGGAGGCAGGGGAGGCAGGGGAGGCAGAGGGGCAGGGGAGGCAGAGGGGCAGAGGAAGAAAATAACTCCTAACTTTTAACTCTTAACTTTTAACTCTTAACTTTTAACTCTTAACTCTTAACTCTTAACTTTTAACTCTTAACTCTTAACTCCTAACTCAGCACTCAGCACTCGGAACTCAGCACTGAAAACGGAGCGTCTTGGCTAAGAAAGCATTAAAATACATTAAGTAAATTGCTCTTTTAACTTTGGTTGCTGCTAAGGCAAAGATAGTATATGACTGACGTTCCCGCAGTTCGCATTCGCAATTTTTGTATTATTGCTCACATCGACCACGGGAAATCAACCCTCGCCGATCGCTTGCTACAAGCTACTGGCACTGTTGAAGACCGGCAGATGAAGGAACAGTTTCTCGATAACATGGATCTAGAACGGGAGCGCGGCATTACCATTAAGCTGCAAGCTGCCCGGATGAACTACACAGCTAAGGATGGTCAGCAGTATGTGCTGAACCTGATTGATACTCCGGGACACGTCGATTTCTCTTATGAAGTCTCCCGCTCTCTTGTTGCTTGCGAAGGAGCGCTATTGGTAGTAGATGCGTCCCAAGGTGTGGAAGCGCAAACTTTGGCAAATGTATATTTAGCCTTAGAGAGTAACCTGGAAATTATCCCGGTTTTGAATAAAATCGATTTGCCGGGGGCAGAACCAGAACGGGTAATTAGCGAAATTGAAGAAATTATCGGTCTAGATTGCAGTGGTGCAATTCTGGCCTCTGCTAAAGAAGGAATTGGTATTGATGAGATTTTAGAAGCAGTTGTCGAGCGGATACCGCCACCGCCTAATACCATAAATGAACGCTTACGAGCGTTAATTTTTGACAGCTATTACGACAGCTACCGGGGAGTAATTGTGTATTTCCGGGTAATGGATGGCACTGTGAAAAAAGGCGATCGCATCCATTTAATGGCATCCGGTAAAGAATTTGAAATTGATGAGTTAGGTGTTCTTTCTCCGACTCAAAAGCAAGTTGATGAACTCCACGCTGGGGAAGTAGGCTATTTGGGAGCGGCAATTAAAGCTGTAGCTGATGCACGGGTAGGCGACACAATTACCTTAAGTAAGGCGAAAGCGGAGTCACCTTTACCAGGCTACGCAGAAGCGAACCCAATGGTTTTTTGCGGGATGTTCCCCATTGATGCCGATCAATTTGAAGATTTGCGGGAAGCCTTGGAAAAGCTGGAACTCAACGACGCAGCGCTGCACTACGAACCAGAAACTTCTAGCGCGATGGGGTTTGGCTTCCGTTGTGGGTTCTTGGGTTTGCTGCACATGGAAATTGTCCAGGAACGTCTAGAGCGAGAGTATAACCTAGATTTAATCATTACAGCCCCTTCGGTGGTTTATAAGGTGATTACCCTCAAAGGTGAGGAACTGTACATCGATAATCCTAGTCGCTTGCCTTCTCCCAACGATCGCGAAAGAATTGAAGAACCTTACGTCCAAGTCGAGATGATTACGCCGGAAACTTATGTCGGCGCTTTGATGGAGTTGTCACAAAATCGCCGTGGCATCTTCAAAGATATGAAATATCTCGCCCAAGGACGAACCACACTTACTTACGAACTACCCTTGGCGGAAGTTGTGACTGACTTTTTTGATCAAATGAAGTCGCGATCGCGCGGTTATGCCAGTATGGAATATCACATCATCGGCTATCGTGAAAATCCTCTGGTGAAGCTGGATATCATGATTAACGGCGATCCCGTAGATTCCTTGGCGATGATTGTGCATCGAGATAAAGCTTACAACGTCGGGCGGGCAATGGCAGAAAAACTCAAGGAACTAATTCCCCGCCATCAATTCAAAGTACCAATTCAGGCATCTATTGGCAGTAAAGTTATCGCCAGCGAACATATCCCCGCCTTGCGGAAAGACGTGTTAGCCAAGTGCTACGGTGGTGACATCAGTCGGAAGAAGAAACTTTTACAGAAGCAAGCAAAAGGTAAAAAGCGGATGAAATCTGTGGGTACTGTAGACGTACCGCAGGAAGCCTTTATGGCAGTACTGCGCTTGGATCAAAACTAATAGAATTCAGGAGCCAGGAGTCAGAATTCAGAATGAATGGGAGTGCAAGTGGCGGATAGTGCAGTGGTAGCAAGTACGCGATCGTCTGACTGTGATATTTTATATTCCCACACCATAGTTTCCCTATTCTGAATTCTGTATTCTTTAATTTTAATTACACAGGCTGTCAACAGCAGCTTCAAGTGCTTTCACAAAGCCAGACTGACTCACTGTTGGCTCAACCATCCTTGAGTGTGCCCCTAGTGCGGGATTTCTAACAGCAAAATATACTTTATTGTAGAAATTCAAAACATCATGAGTCGCAAGCGGGCCCAAGAAAAACTCTCTGAGGCAGAACAAAAGTATCGCACTCTGGTAGAACAAATTCCGGGCGTTGTTTATATCTCACCAATAAATACCACTGTAAAAGAAGCTTATATTAGTCCGCAACTGCAACAATTATTAGGCATTGCTCCCGAAGATTGGAATCATGGTTTTTTGAATAGTTGGTTAGATTACACTCATCCAGACGATCGCGATCGCTTTTGGCAAGCTGTAAACGCTACGATTGCTACCGGAGAGCCTTTGAGGATCGAGTATCGGATGATTAGGCGCGATGGCAGAATAATTTGGGTACGAAATCAAGCTAATCTCGTTCTTGATGCCGATGGACAAACTCAGGTACTTCAGGGTTTAGTGCTTGATATTAGCGCTCGTAAACAAGTAGAAGCTGCACTGCAAGAGAGCGAAGCGCGTTCTCGTGCCATTCTCGAAGACCAAACAGAACTGATTGCTAGAGGCTTACCAGATGGCACTTTTACCTTTGTTAATGAAGCTTACTGTCGATTTTTTGGACTGGAGCGAGACAAAATTATCGGTCAGCACTACAAACCTGTTGTGTTTGAAGAAGACCAAGAACGTGTGTTTAGTTTGGTAAGTTCCATCAGCTTAGAAAATCCCGTTATCACCATTGAAAATCGCGTCGTAGCTTGCCAAGGGGTGCGGTGGACGCAGTGGATTATTAGAGGGATATTTGATGACCAAGGTACGATTATAGAACTTCAATCTGTTGGACGAGATATTACTGACCGTAAACAGGTAGAACAAGCTCTAAGTGAAAATGAGCAAAAATTCCGGGCGATTTTCAATCAAACCATTCAGTTTATCGGATTGCTTGAGCCGAATGGAATAGTACTAGAAGCGAACCAAACAGCACTAGACTTTGCTGGGATTAGTCGAGAAGAAGTGGTAGGTAAGCCATTTTGGGAAGCAAAATGGTGGACAATTTCCTTAGAGACACAAGAGCAATTAAAAACTGCGATCGCTGCTGCTACTAACGGTCAACCTATTCGCTATGAAGTTGACGTTTTAGGTCGAGATCATCAAATTATCACGATTGATTTCTCACTACGTCCCATACTTGATGAAGCAGGGCGTGTATTGCTACTAATTTCTGAGGGACGAGATATTAGTGAATATCAAGCAGCGCTGCGCGAACGCCACAAAGCTGAAGAAGCATTGCGCTCAAGTCAAGACTTTCTCCAAAAGGTTGCTAATACCGTACCGCATATTTTGTATTTGTTTGACCTCTTAAAAGGAACAAGCATTTATCTTAACGAGAAAAGTGTGACAGTTTTAGGCTACTCCCCAGAGGAAATTTGTCAAGCAGATCCGCAGTGGTTCATAAATTGCTTTCATCCAGACGACCGACATCTCTGCTATGACGTACCAAGTCGCTTCGTCAATCTGCAAGACAATGAAGTTCTTTCCACCGAATATCGATTTCGACACAAAAATGGGGATTGGCGTTGGCTGAATACACGAGAAGTTGTATTTGCCAGAGATGCTAACGGTAGTCCGACGCAGATTCTTGGCTCAGTAGAAGACATTAACACTCGCAAACAAGCCGAAGCAATGCTGCGACAACAGGCAGAAGGGGAACGGCTAATTACTGAAGTAACTCAACAGATTCGGCAATCACTGGATTTGGAAGAGGTTCTGAATACAACAGTCAACAGTATTCGCCAGTGTTTGGGTTCAGATTCCGTAGCTATCTACCAGTTAGAACCTGACGGAAGTGGCAATTTTGCGGCGGAGTCATTGGGTGATGACTACCCCCAGAGATTAGAACTGACAATGCATCCATTTTCGCTCAAGCAAGATTTTAGCAACTATTACCAGGGATTACCTAAAGTCTTCCATGATATTCAGGAATCTGATTTTTCAGCCGATCTTTTTAAGTTATTACAACTCTATCAAATTAAGGCTGCTATAATAGTGCCGATTTTGAATGGAGAGCATCTATGGGGTTTACTGATTGCTCACCAGTGTGCCGCACCTCGTTACTGGCAAGCCTTTGAAGTTAATTTGTTGCAACAGTTAGCAAGTCAGGTAGCGATCGCGATTCATCAATCTGTACTTTACCAGCAAGTACAAGCTGCCAATGAAGAACTACACAGATTGGCTACCCTAGATGGTTTGACTCAAATAGCTAATCGCCGCCGATTTGATGAGTATCTGGAAGCTGAGTGGCAGCGACTCAAACGCGAGCAAGTGCCATTATCTTTAATTTTGTTCGATGTCGATTTTTTTAAACTTTACAATGATAGCTATGGTCATTTAGCAGGAGATGATTGTTTGCGGCAATTGGCAAGTGCCCTCAAAAATATTGTTAAGCGTCCAGCCGATTTAGTCGCCCGTTACGGTGGGGAAGAATTTGCTGTGATTCTGCCTAATACAGAGATTCAAGGAGCAATCCATGTAGCTCAAACTATTCGACAAGCAGTATGGGACTTGGCCATTCCCCATGCTCAGTCTCGTGTGTGCGATCGCGTTACCGTGAGTCTAGGTGTTGTCAGCATTGTGCCAAATTGCGAAATTTCGCCGCCAGACTTAATTAATGCAGCAGACAAAGCGCTCTATGTAGCCAAACAGCAAGGGCGCGATCAAGTTCATGCTGTCTGTGACGTCACCCCTTCTTAAAGCCTGAGTTACGAATTACGAATTACGAATTACGAATTACCAAAATTACTGTTAAAAAATCTCAAAATTTTAGTAAAAGTACTCACTGCATTCGCCAGACTTGTATTTTTAGGTAAATGTAGTTATTTAGATATTTATAAAGTGTTGGGGAGTCTAGTAGATGAAGATACTGGTACTGAGTTGGGAGTTTCCACCAAGGATTGTTGGAGGAATTGCGCGTCATGTAGCGGAGTTGTACCCGGAACTAGTAAAGCTAGGGCATGAAGTCCATATAATTACAGCGGAGTTTGGTCAAGCGTCGATGTATGAGGTGGTTGAGGGAGTACACATACATCGCGTGCCAGTTGGACATAGTAACGATTTTTTCCACTGGGTAGTTAATCTAAACTTGAGTATGGGAGATCACGGTGGTAAGTTGATCTTGGAGGAAGGGCCCTTTGATTTAATTCATGCCCATGATTGGTTAGTTGGAGATGCTGCGATCGCTCTCAAGCATAATTTTAAAATACCACTAATTGCCACAATTCACGCTACAGAATACGGACGCTATAACGGTATTCACACAGACATCCAAGGCTATATAAATGGCAAAGAAACCTTGCTCGCTTACAACGCTTGGCGGATTATTGTTTGTAGCGACTATATGCGCCAAGAAGTAGAACGAGCGCTACACAGTCCTTGGGACAAAATCGATGTCATTTATAACGGTATCCGAGCCGAAAAGAAACAACATCACATAGATTTTCATGCTCTGGATTTTCGCCGCCAATTTGCCACAGACCATGAGAAAATCGTTTACTACCTCGGTCGCATGACCTACGAAAAAGGTGTACCTGTATTACTCAATGCTGCACCCAAAATCCTTTCGGAACTGGGAGGTAATGTTAAATTTGTGATCGTCGGTGGCGGCAATACTGACCATCTCAAGCGCCAAGCTTGGGATTTAGGAATTTGGCATCATTGCTATTTTACCGGTTTTCTCTCCGATGATTACTTAGATAAATTTCAAACTGTCGCTGACTGTGCCGTTTTTCCGAGTCTTTACGAACCCTTTGGAATTGTGGCTTTAGAAAGCTTTGCTTCTCGTGTTCCTGTAGTAGTTTCTGATACAGGTGGTTTTCCAGAAGTGGTGCAACATACCAAAACAGGCATTGTGACTTGGGTGAACAATCCCAATTCTTTAGCTTGGGGAATTTTGGAAGTGTTGAAAAATCCAGGATATCGGCAATGGCTGGTGGATAACGCTTATGAGGATTTAGAGCGACGCTTTAGCTGGCCGAAATTAGCCAAGCAAACTGAAGAAGTATATCAGCGAGTGGTGCAAGAGCGATCGCAAATCGCCTGGTAGTCCAGAGAATACACTGTTTCATATATGACATCAGGGACAGCTAAATTTAGCTGTCCTTAACTATTGCTGAATCGAAGTGCATAAATGTAATGTTTTTGAACTTGCATAAATCTTCAATTAAGGGATGATAGTTCTTCAACGTTCATTGCGTCAGCAAAAAGTGAATAACTAATAACTGATTTAATTCCTTGAGCAGAGTAAATTTAGTGGGTTTACAGATGTGATTTTTTTCAATTACGTCATCATTAAGTGGCTAGGCAATCCTGATAAGGTAAAGAACTTTTGCCTCACTCCGATTTCCAAAATTGGAAATGTATTTTCCGCTCATAATGCTGCCTCCTAGTTGACTTGGACTTATTGTTTAAGTTGTAAGGCAAATAGGAAATATCGCAATCACAGAAGGTTGTGAGAAAGCAGATTACAGCTTATCTGCATAATTATCTTTCTGTCAATTTAAGTCCTAACTCTCTTGCGGCACTTATTAATAAACAGCCGCGTAGTAAACAATCAATGGAAAACTTCAGCCGAATTTAAATGCACAGTAAAAATTGCATTCAAATTTTGTTGAAAACAAATCATGATTAAGGAAAATTGTCATGCCTTTAAATAGACTTTTTGATTCAGGACAGGCCTTGCCAATACCTGATGTGCAAAGAACGACTTTTGCATTAGATGCAGTTGCTCGTTTGGTTTGCAATACTTGGGAAGAAATCCTCGCAGCACAAGCAGGTGGTCAATTTGACGCTGTGGTGATTGGTTCAGGGATGTATGGTGCATACACAGCTACCAAGTTGTTTGAGTTTGGTAAGGACTTACCAAACCAACAACCACGGATTCTAGTTTTGGAATCTGGGCCATTCCTGATCAGCGAACATTTTCAAAATCTGACTCGCGTTGGTAACTTATTTAACTCAGTTTTGGAACCACTGGTTGAGCCAAATTCCCAGGGAAGAAATATCAGCGAACCCTCAAACTATGCCGGTGCTAATAGGCTAAATGACCATCACCGTTGTGTGGGTGGCAAATCGCTGTTTTGGGGCGGCTGGACACCGCGCCTGGTCGAAGAGGATCTCAAACAGTGGCCCGCCGAGGTTGTAGAATATCTGCGGCTCAAAGGGCAGCCTGACGGCTATGAATATGTAGAGCGTGAAATCGGCACTTGGCCCGTCGCCGACTTTATCAATGGTGATCTGTTCGATATTCTCAAAGACCGTGCCAAAAGCGTGTTGAGCAAAGTGCCGTCACTAACAACAGTGCAAGATCCACCGATCGCTGTGCTAGGTCAATCGCCGGGGTCTGGCTTGTTTAGTATGGACAAGTTTAGCAGCTTACCTCTGCTGCTCGATGCCATCCGCGAAGCCAGTGATAAAAATGATGCCAACCGACGGCTGTTTCTCGTGCCCAACGCCGAAGTAATCAAGTTAGAAACTAGTAACGGCGTCGTCACCCAAATTGTGGTGGCTTTAAAAAATCCGTTTGACCCCAACAACAAGAGTCAAGCTCGGATCGTGCGTCTGGATGTCAAACCCAGCGCTGCGATCGTGCTGGCAGGGAATACCGTCAACTCAACACGCCTGGCTTTAAACTCATTCCCACGCCCCAAAGCGTTGCAGCCTAACTCCGAGTTGATCGGGCGAAACTTGATGGTTCACGTTCGTGGCAACTTCATTTGGAAGATTGCCCGCCCCGCCTTGGGTGTCCCATCAGAACTGGAAAAAGAGTTACAGACTGCTGCTCTCCACATCCCAGGCTCAACACAAACAACCAAAGGCCCTGGACAATTCCACTTTCAGTTTTATGCTGCCCCGAATGTATTCACCCCAGCCTTTCCTAATGCCCCCAATAATCCCGAAGAGTTCCTCTATCGGGTAGTACCGAACATTGAGGAGTTTGAGAAGATTCTCGCCGCTCAAACTACCGGGACGATTGAGAACAAGGTTGTGATCGGCATTCGCACCTGTGGCGAAACCTTTGGCGATCGCACAACCCCAATCGGTAATCCTAATAGTAGTTGGATCAGTGTCAATCCCTTCGGGGGTACTGGCGATGATGTGTACTTTGAGAACGGACGGGAACTGCGCGTACCTAAAGCATTTGTAAACCTAGTAGAAACGCCCGCAGACAAACAAGTTCGAGACGCTCAGTCTGAAGCAGCTTTTGCTTTCATTGAGGCGTTGGCTGGCCAACCAAAAGGCAGTGCCACCAAAAAAGACCCCAATGCACCGATTGAGTTCTTTAGTGGCGGGGAAGATGGAATCGGTACCACCTATCACGAATCAGGGACATTGTGGATTGGTAATGACTTCACCACATCGGTAACAGATGTAAATGGTCGTTTCCACCACGTATCTAATGCCTATTGCGTAGATCAATCTATTTTCACTACCGTTGGTTCAGCGAATCCTGTACCCACAGGTCTAACCCTATCTCGTAAAATTGCTCGCTCAATTATTGAACGCTACTCCCAAGTTCAAACGATTGACGACGAACCAGGTTTTGAAACCCTTTATAGCGGTAACTTCAAGGCTGATGGTTGGGAAATTGCAGCATCAGGTAGCCAAAACTTCTTTGATGTCCCAAATCAGAGTGGTGCTGTGCTTGGTGCAGGTGTTGGTAATAAGAATGTCGCCCTGGGTGTTCTCTGGTTTACTCGGAAAAAATTCCAGAATTTCATCCTGAAGTTGGACTGGAAAGCTTTCGACATCGAAGCTAACTCTGGTATTTTCCTGCGAACACCAGAACCCAAGGCTCTTGATGATAGCTTCTATAACTCCAGCACCGAAATTCAAATCGATGAGCGTGGTTACGACTTCCGCAATAACGTTTATGGTAGTCCCTTGCAAAAAACAGGTGCAGTATATGAAGTTTTCCCCGCTCAAAAATGGGCTGCTAAAGTTTTAAGTCCGCGCAACTCTGGTAATCAAGAATACTGGAACAGCTATGAAATCAGAGTGCAAGGTAATGAGATTGAGGTCAAACTCAATGGTCAATTAGTTAGTAAAGGAGCCTTCTCGGAACTCTTGGGATTTGCCGATCCCAGCGACGGTAAGAAGAAGCGTTCAGAAGGTTTCATTGGCTTCCAGTGCCATACCGAAGTAGTTCAGTTCCGCAACATTCGGATTAAAGAACTGTAATCCCAAACAAAGAGAAAACCAAAATTAGGAGATCAATAACCATGAGTAACAACATTACAGTGCAGCATGACAAACTAATTGCAAAGTGTGTTGAGGTCGCCTCAACAGCTCTCAGTGAGAACGAAGTCATCTTGGAAATCCGTCGAGCGCAGCCAGATTTCGGCAGGAACTACACAGTTGTTTATAAAGTTTATTTGGCAACTTTAGACCCCAGTGGAATAAATCCAACTAACAAACGCTGCGTGGTAGTTGGCATACCCATTTCCGATATCGAATCAGGAAGTTTACAACCGGACAGAAGTTGTGATTTGGTACAAGACCTCTGAAACGCGATCGCTTAGAGGATGTTTTAAAAGTGGTTGGCAGTAATTTTAGGCACTTGTTGATCCCCCCAACCCCCCTTAAAAAGGGGGGCAAAATCTCTAAAAGTCCCCCTTTTTAAGGGGGATTTAGGGGGATCTAAAACGTTTTGCTATCGACCAGAGGACTTTTAAAACATCCTCTTAGTAAGCACTGAATCGGAATCTTAATTTTTGAAGGAGTAAACAATGCCACTAGACCTCAATTCCAACAAAGAACCTATTGACCAGAACGACCAACAGTATCAAGATGTTCTTGAAGACTTGCAAGGCAACATTCTCAAATCACATGGAAGAAACAACTCTGTACATATTTTCTTAACTTTTCCCAATCCCAAAGACAATCTGGACAGAATCAGATCGCTTAAGCAATGGATTGCTCAACTTGCAAACAAAGATATTATCTCTACCAAGAAGCAATTAGATGATGCTGTTGCCTGGAGAAATGAAAAATGTGATGCAGGTGTATTTGTCCACT
Source organism: Nostoc sp. UIC 10890 (assembly GCF_054786515.1). Lineage (NCBI taxonomy): Bacteria > Bacillati > Cyanobacteriota > Cyanophyceae > Nostocales > Nostocaceae > Nostoc > Nostoc sp. UIC 10890. Next base: position 4,747,100 of record NZ_JBSGKF010000001.1, on the reverse strand, counting down.
TCTCTTTATCTTCGTCAGGCTACGCAAAACTAGGTTTACCTAATTCTCAACAGCCGAAAAGTCCCAATCTTCAGGATCGAAAAACACCTGACGAAAAACAACTAAATGATGACTATAGTGATGTCTTCCAAGACAGCATGAAGACGCGACAGTATGCACTTCTAGATCCACCAGTTAGCGCTTGGGAAGGAGGATTTCAGAACGAGATTGATGCATTGGTCATCATAGCGGCCAATTGTTTAGAAGAGGTGGAAAAAAAACAATCAGAAATTACTAACCAGCTTCAAAACATTGCCACTATTGCTACTGTTGAGCCAGGACTCGTAATCCGTCGCAAGTTTGAGAATACTGACGATCTTCATGTTGTTGAGCCTTTTGGCTTCACAGATGGTGTTGGCAACCCGCTCTTTTTTCAGAAAGATGTAGTCGAAGAAGAAGGCAATATCGCCAAAAATCTGTTCAGCGCTCGACTCAATCTTGCCCTGGTTCAAGATCCGAATGGTACTCAAAATGTTAGCTTTGGTAGTTTTCTTGTCTTTCGCAAACTTGAGCAAAATGTTCAAGGCTTTAAAAAAGCCGAAGTTGCCTTGGGTAAAGCATTAGGCATCTCTCCTCAGCAAGCTGGAGCGATGGCAGTAGGACGTTTTGAAGATGGTACACCACTTGTCCAATCAGAAAAAGACGGGCAAAAAAACCTAAATGACTTTGACTATAGTAATGATGCTGCTGGATTGAAATGTCCATTCCAAGCGCATCTTCGCACAACTAATCCCCGACTAGAATCGGTGAGTAAAGACGGGCCTTTTGCTAAGAGCCAAGAACAGGAGCTTGGACATCGGATTACACGGCGCGGAGTCACCTATGGTACAGAGATCAGCGACTATAGCAATCTCGATCGATTACCTACAAGTGGTGTTGGGTTGCTATTCATGTGCTACCAATCTGATATTTGGGAACAATTTGAGTTTATTCAGCGGTTCTGGTCTAACAATCCCAGATTCCTTGAACCGGATATGTCCGGGTCGCGCGATGGTGTACCAAATAAAAATTACGACAGAACCGGATTGGATGCAGTTGGCGGTCAAAGCCAACCTGGTCAAAGCGATCCGGTGATTCAAGAAGTGCCACAGCCAGCCCAAAACTGGTTAAAAGAACGGGATCAACCAACCGCAAAATCTGATGTCAAATTTGCAAACTTTGTAACTCTCAAGGGGGGTGAGTACTTTTTCTCCCCAAGTATCAGTTTTCTGAAGAACTTGCCCAACCTACCTGAAGATTTCACCGCACCACAACTTCAAGAACCCATACCAAGCAAAACATACGTTGTGCGACAAGGTGACGATTTATCAAAGATAGCCCAGAGAGCTTACGGTGATGAAAGTATCTTCACGTTAATCTATGAGGCTAATAAAAATGTAATTGGGCCGAACCCTAACTCTCTTTTACTTGGGCAGATACTTTACATTCCAATACTGCCAACAAACAGACCTGAACCTGGGAAAGAATATGTTGTGCTACCAAATGACTATCTCTTTTTAATAGCCGAAAGAGCTTACGGTGATGGCAATAGGTTCAGAAAAATTTATGAGGCTAATCGAGATGTGATTGGGCCCGATCTTACCGTACTGGTGCCTGGGCTGCGAATTCAAATTCCGCAATTATAGGGAACAACACCTAAAGGCTCCGCCAAAGAAGGCGTTGACTTTAGAGATGCGATGAAGATATTAGGTCAATTTCAACAACTTAAACGTTACGCTCGATCGCGAAAATGACAAGTACGTTGGGCAAATCAACTGGGATTCAACAACCAACAATCCCTATCAAGAGTTAAGCGTATTATTTGAAAGCAGCGATCGCGATCGCCTCTCTCCTTCTTTGTTGAAAGACCCAATCAGCAAGCGTTTTAATTTCTTAATTTCGTTGCATAGCGAAAGCGTGAAGGCGTGTAATTCGGCTTAATGATTGGAAAATAACCAATATTTTTTGGTTAAGTAAAATTATTTGTTGAGGCAAGCAGTTCTTGAGTAGGGGGAGTTTTTCTTTTTTCTTTTTTCTCCTCCTACTTCTCCAGTTGATCCGAACCGTATTCAGAGTTACCTTTTTGGTTTTCAATTTTGGATTTCATCTGGTCGAAATTATAGCGGTTATCGCTCAAGCGATCGTAGGGCACAGCAATGCTGTGCCCTCACCGTGTATTGTGATGTATTGCTTCCATTGGAGAAGCGCTATAAAGGACACAAGCAATATGGAGATTTTCGCAGAGTAGTGTAGATAATTCATGATTATTCTGGGTTATGGCGTTAAAAAACAGTACAAGGTCTGTACGCTGGAAATTCTACCCTCTCTAGTGCCAGAGTTAAGCTAGTACGCGTCTAAGTTGTACATTTTTTCGTTAAAACTGTCATTTGTCATTGATTATTTACAAAGGACAACTGATAAATGACTAATGACAAAAGACGAATTTCACGAATAAATAAGCAACTAAAATGCGTAACAGCCTAGCAATAATTGCAGTTTGCTCCAGAAGTTTAGTATGACAAAGGCATTCCCAAGCATAGCAAGGCGCTTGAAAAGTACAGGAATCAAGTTGTTGAAGATGGGAACCTTCCTAATAACCCGTTTTATTGCAAGCTGGAAACGCTACTTCCTGGGTGACACTGTTGATGTCCGCCCCTCCCCCTCTCCTTCTCCTTCATCTGATGTCCGTCCCTCTTTAGGGGGCCCAGTCCTAAGCTTAGGTGGAGGAGGTCCCGATGTCGATGATGCTATCCAGTGGATGATTAACCAAGTTCGGGGAAGTAGCAATTCCAGTACTAAAGTTAATGTTGTAGTTCTCCGCACTAATGGTAATCACGATTACAATCGGCTAATTTCTGCTATGAAGGGTGTAAATTCTGTGGAAACTCTTCTGATTCGCAGCAGACAAGAAGCAAACAAAGCCGAGATTTTTGAAAAAGTCAGAAACGCTGATGTGATTTTCTTTGCTGGCGGCGACCAATGTCAATACATCCGCAACTGGAAGGATACCAAGCTTGAGGCTGCTGTTAAGTCAGTTTACCTTAAGGGAGGTGGTGTTGGTGGCACCAGTGCGGGTGCGATGATCCAAAGTGATTGTGTCTATGATGCTTGCGCTTCTTCTGAAAAAGGCATTGAAACTAGAGATGCACTCGAAGATCCCTACCGAGACATTACTTTTACTTACAACTTTTTCAATTGGAGTAATTTGAAGGGAACTATCGTAGATACACACTTCGACAGGCGAGAAAGAATGGGTCGAATTATGACTTTCATTGCCCGTCAAATTAAGGATGGTGTATCTAGCAGTGTTTTAGGCATAGCAGTTAGTGAAAGTACATCGGTTCTTGTGGATAAAAACGGTTTGGTGAAAGTTATGGGTAGGGGTGCAGCGTATTTTGTACTTGGCAATCATCAACCGGAAGTCTGTGAACCCCGAACGCCTTTAACCTTTTCCAATTACAAAATTTGGAAAGTTCGCAGTGGCGACACCTTCAACTTGAGAAACAGACCAACCTCTGGGTACTATCTCAGGAGTGTCAAAAGGGGACGGATTGATTCAAATCCTTATTGATGTTGGGCATGGGGCATGGGGCATGGGGCATAAAGAGTAAGATATGAACTTTTATCTTAAGAGGCTCAAAGTTTAAGTTTTAACTCTCCCTTTTCCTACCCAATGCCCAATTCCCAATGCCCAATTCCTCTCTACTTTCTACCAGGGAATCACGCCATTTTCATCAAAAAACCCTCCGCTAGAACCATCGTCAGGTAAAGTAGCAAGTCTCACTGCTGCGATCGCTCCTTGCTCAACAGTGCGATACCCTTGGTATTGATTAATGTCTGTTGCTGTGAAACCAGGGTCAGCAGCATTGACTTTAATCGGGGTATCTTTAAGTTCAGCAGCCAACAAAACTGTGATCGCATTCACTGCTGTCTTTGATGAGTTATATGCAAGAAGCTTAAAATCAAGGAACTCATAATTAGGATCAGAGTTTTGAGTCAGAGAACCTAAACCACTTGATAAATTCACTATTCGCCCTGCTGTTGACTTTTTTAAAAGTGGCAGCAGGGCTTTTATAACTGCAAACACTCCAAATACATTGGTTTCATAAGTTTTTCGCAGTGTTTGAATATCAACTTGACTAGGTGGAAGGCGATCGCTATCAAGCAATATTCCAGCATTGTTTACAAGGATGTCAAGTTTTCCGAATTCGCTCTCGATTTGTTTACTCACAGAATCGATTGTTTTTTGGTCGATGACATCAAGTTGAACTGATCGAGCATCGATCTGATTTAAACGAAGTTTATTCGCTGCTTCTTCACCACGTCCTATATCTCTTGAACCAACAAGAACAGTAGCACCTCTAGAACCTAATTGGCGTGCAATTTCATACCCGATACCTTTGTTTGCACCTGTTATCAGCGCAACTTTGCCTTTCAAATCTTCTGACATACTTCTTTATATATTTTAATGAACACTGACAACTTTTACTATCTTCGAGTAAATCTAGTGATAAACACAAGATTCAGGATTTAGTAATGCTACACAACTAGTACAGCACGGCGGAAATAAACCACCCATTCCCAATCAACAAAACCCTTATGCTGTCTTCATTTTTAATTTTTAATTTTTAATTCCGCCTTGCGGTACTAGTACTTGTCCGTTGTGTTTACACCAGTAGTAATTCACACCTCAGATAGCTGTTGAGAAAACTTTTGCAGATTAAACTAACATTTGACAGATTCTTGAAGAAAGTAGATATGCAAACCAAACAGCTTGGTAATTCGGAGCTTCACATTACCCCAATTGGCTTTGGTGCTTGGGCGATCGGTGGAGGTGGATGGGCTTTTGGTTGGGGAGCGCAGGATGATCAGGAATCGATTGAAGCGATCAATCGCGCTCTCGACCTCGGCGTTAATTGGATTGACACCGCAGCTATCTATGGTTTGGGACATTCGGAGGAGGTTGTGGCTAAGGCGCTCAAAGGTCGATCTAGTCGCCCCTACATTTTCACTAAATGCTCAATGATCTGGGATGAAAAGGGTGAAATTGGTCGCAGCCTGAAGGCGGATTCTGTGCGGCGGGAGGTTGAAGCTAGTCTACGCCGACTCGATATTGAAACCATTGATCTTTACCAAATCCACTGGCCTAACCCTGACTCAGAAATTGAAGAAGGTTGGACAACTCTCGCCAAGCTTAAGGATGAAGGCAAGGTTCGCTATATCGGGGTTTCAAACTTTAATGTAGAACAGTTGAAACGTGTCCAGAAGATTGCACCAGTAACTTCATTGCAACCACCTTATTCACTGGTGAAGCGCGATGTCGAAAAGGAAATTCTGCCTTTTTGTCAGGAAAATAATATAGGTGTGATTGTGTATTCACCGATGCAATCTGGCTTGCTCACAGGAAATATGACACCTGAGCGGATTGCCAATTTCCCAGATGATGATTGGCGTAAGAATAGCAGTGAATTTCAGGAGCCACGTCTATCTCGTAACCTGAAGCTAGTCGAGGTGTTGCAGCACATTGCTCAACAACACGATCGCTCGGCCGGTGAGGTAGCGATCGCTTGGACTTTAAACAATCCGGCGGTGACAGCTGCGATCGTGGGCGGACGCAATGCAAAGCAGGTAGAAGGAATCATCGGTGCTGGAGAATTTCGCCTCAATCAGCAGGAACTAGATCAAATTGGCACTTTCCTGCGCGAAAATCCATAAAATCTCTGATGTCAGAAACCCCACGGCTCAAACCTGGGGCTTATTCATCTTTTTATTCAAGAACTTTAAAAAACTGTTTCACTTTGTCGCTACGCCGATAATATGAGGGCTGACAATTGGCAATTGTGCATCAAATCGCTCATAATTCACACTAGTGAAACCAGCATTTTCTAAGGCTATCCAAGTTTCTCTATCTGGATGACAACCATCACCTATCACTTTCCAAATCGGACGAATTGTGCTTTGTAGTTGTCGTAATAAACTTCCTGGAGGTGCGGCAACATGTTCAATAAATAAGAAGCGTCCACCTGGTTTTAGGACTCTTAAAATTGCCTGTAATGTATAATCTATATTCGGCACTGAACACAAAACTAAGGTACTAACAACAGTATCTATGCTATTATCTTCAGCATCTAGCCATTCAGCATTACCAATGCGAAGGTCGATGTTTAAACCCAGCTTTTCTGCTTGTTTTTGCAGATAGGAATGCATGTGTGGGTTTGGCTCGATTCCTATCCAGTGGATATCTTTAGGATAGTAGGGAAGGTTAGGGCCTGTTCCTGGGCCTATTTCTAACACTTTACCTTGAAGATTGGCAAAAAGAGAACGTTTGCGATCGCCTACAATTTGATCATACTTGCTGCTACTTTGAGCCATCATCCAGGCAAAAAAACGTTTGCCAAAATTACCATAAATCTGTTTTTGTGAATCTCCAATAATTTGGTTTACAGTCATTATCTACTTCCTAACTTTTAAGGCTACAAATTGGTGTACCAAGCAATCATTGATAGCCTCAAGGTACGATATTTTTTGTTTCTTATACCTCACCCATTAGAATCACCTGATCGGGTGATTTCAATAAATATACATACATAGTAATTTCCCACAAGCTACCACAGAAAGAGCAAATCACAGAGGCAGAAGTAGAATTTGCCAATAATATAGGATTCATATTTGATTTCTGAAAAAACTCAGTACAACTAAGAAGCCTTCTTGACTGTTGCCTATTGCCTATAGCAATCCGATTTGATTTCTGAATCACTCGTAGAGGTAAGGGACTGGGGATTAGGGACTGGGGACTGGGAAGAAGGAATAAAGGTGTACTGAGTTTTGTTCAAAAATCAAATATGAGTCCTATATTGCCTATTGCCTATTGCCTATTGCCTATTGCCTGTCTACGCAAATTCGTTCAGAAATCAAAGCGGATTCCTATATAAAAAGCGTTCCGCAATTGGGAACGCTATATTTTGGTAAATTCTATTCAGATAAACTGAATTTAAATTGAAAATTGCTATTTGCTAAAATCAGGCATGAAGATTTGCTTGTTCTTGCAACCAAGGATCTACAGGTTGTCCATCTTTACGGCGTAATTCAATCTCCACTACCATGACTTCTTTTGAACCAGGAGGCGCAGGTTTTTGATGAAAAATAATCTCATAATCTAGCGGATTGTGTTTGCGTTCTTTTAACCAATCCTGCACCTTAGTTGTGGCAAATAATGATTGTCCCTGCTCAAACATTCTGGTAATCTGCATTTGCAGTGTATAGGGATTTATGCGACTCATTTCCTACCGCCTTTGTTAAATAAATTTTAGGTAAAGTAATCTGCTTATCTTACATAATCTGATGTTAGTTTAAGGATGGCAAGATGCCTACCCTACTATGAAAAGTGCTGAGTTCTTGAGTAAGGTAAAAAATTATCTGACTCAACCAGTGCTTATATGTAAATATGCTTGGTTTAAGGGTTATTGGTGTAGATAATTGGTCTTTGAAGACACGATAAATCGCGTCTCTACATGAGGCTTTTGGGCTGCTCTGAACTGTATTGGATTATATATTCTTTACATTCATTTGTACTTTTTACTACCAAAGTCTCAATTTTATCTAACTTGAACTTTGGTACTTTTGGGGCTAGTTCAGTCCTGAAGCGCAAACGATAAAATCCTCAATAATGATTGTGTTGTAAATGACTTTATTTGTAGGGTAGGCAATATGCCTACCCTTTATAATTATTACAGCTATTTTCAGGTAAATAGACTATGCGGTAGGGGCACAGCAATGCTCATTGGTGTCAACTTAACGTGAAAGCCAGCCCAGAACAAGCCTTTAGATATTGTCTCGTTCTCAGTCTCCGACTGGGAATGCCTGTCTTTGAGGCTCCGCCTCAAGACTTGCGGCAGAGCCGCTTTTGAAAAGAGTGGGAAACCATTCTGGAAGGGCTGCCGCCTCCAGTAGCTTGACAAGAGGCAGAAGCCCAGTTTAAATACATTCCCAGCCTGGAGGCTGGGAACGAGACTACACAAGCCTTTGGATATTTATTAGTGTCATTCGGTTCAAATACATGAAAAATGCTGTAAGCAATACGGTTGGGTTCAAGGGGAAGGGGGAATAAAAACCTTTAACCCAAACCCAGTAACCTTTTCTCCAAAGGTAATTCTGAGTTCAAAATGCTTATCCGAACCGTATTGAGTTATTAACTACTGAATTTTGTTATAGATTGGAGAGAGGCACGCCGCTTCAAAAACTGACCAAGAGACTGAGATGGTTGTTATGAAGAGCAAAAATCAAGCTATTTTCGCTTTAATTGTAAAAAGCACTATTGTTTTTTTCCCTTTAGTGCTAAATGCTACTATTGCCAGTGGACAATCTGCACCATCACCTTCCCCAGCACTAACTCCTACTCCAGTCTTATCGAATCAGGAACGGGAAGAATTGACGCGATTACGAGCCGAAAAGCAAGTTCAATCTGATTTAAAGAGGGCTTTTAGCCGTACAACTATTCTAATTAATATCTGGCTAGTTATATTAAGTCTATTTCCAGTCGCAATCATTGCTTTATTTTGGCTTCTACGACGGGCAGTAATCCGTGAAATTGTTGATAGAGCAATGCAACAAATGCAGGGAATGGAAAATTTGCAAAATCAGCTAACTACTGTTAAGCAAGAGGCTGAAAATGTTATTCAAGAATCTAAAAAAATCAATTATGAATTAGAGCAGGAAACGATTGCTTTAAAACAAAAAATTAAAAATGAACAAGAAGAAAATGTATCTATCCTTACTTCTGAGCTAGACTTAGCTAAAGCACAGGTATTAAGTAGATTAGAAACTGAACTCAAAAAATCTCAAGGAAATATAGAAGTTTTAGAGTCAAAATTTGCTTCGGCGCTGTCTAAGTTAGAGTTTGATGCTCAACAACAAAGAGATATTGCACTGGAGAATCTAAGTAAATTAGCATCTGTGATGGCAGCGGAACTGGCTAATTTAAAGTTAGGTGTGCAACAACAGCAAGAATTAGCGGTTGCTGATTTAGAAGTATCAAGGTCTGAATTCACATCTCAACTTTCTGGATGGCAGTCTGATGCTCAAAAGCAAAAGGATATAGCTATTGAAAGCTTAACAAAATTGCAATCAGAATTCGCTGAACAACTATCAGAATTACAGGTAGAAGCTCAAAAACAAAAAGATATCACATTTGAAAGTTTAGATAGAGAATTGAAGTTTAAATTATCAGAATTACAGGTAGATGCTCAGGAGCAAAAAAATAAGATTTTTGAGAGTTTAGCAGCATTACAGTCAGAATTTGCTGAACAGCTATCGGAATTACAAGTAGATGCTCAAAAGCGGAAAGAGCTAATTATTGAGAATTTAGAGAAATCTGGTTCTGAGTTTAGTTCGCAATTCTCAGAATTACAATGGAATGCTCAACAACAAAAGATTCTCATTTTGGAGAAGTTAGAAAGATTAGAAACTGAGTTTGTCTCTCAACTCTCTGAGTTACAATTGGATGCTCAAGAAAGAAAGGATCTCATCCTTCAAGAATTAACTGAAATTACACCTGAATCTACCCCAGAGGTAGTTAATTCTGAAGTTGAGGAAGAAATAAAAGAACAGCCACAACAACCCGAATTAACTGCTGATGAGTATGTAAAAGAGGGAGATACGCTATTTTCTAAAAGGCGCTATGAAGATGCGATCGCAGCTTACAACCAAGCGGTTAAAATCCAAGCTGATGAACCTGTGGCTTGGTTAAAACGAGGTCTAACTCTCGGAAGGTTGAAACGCTACCAAGATGCGATCGCTTCCTATGATAGAGCGATTCAGATTCAGCCAGATTATCATCAAGCTTGGTGCGATCGCGGCGTTGCTTTTGGGAACTTACAACAGCATCAGCAAGCCTTTGCTTCATTTGACAAAGCTACACAAATCAAGCCTGATGATGCAGTCGCTTGGTTAAATCGCGGTCTTTCCCTAGTAGCATTAGAACAATATGAAGAGGCAATAGCATCCTTGGATAAAGCTTTAGAATTCCAACCAAATTCTCCCAAAATCTGGGATAAACGCGGTTATACTTTGGTGAGACTGGGACGCGATGATGAAGCGATCGCTAGTTTTAACAAAGCCTTAGAAATTAAGTCAGATTATGCCAGTGCCCATTACAACAAAGCAGCCTGTTACGCACTGCAAAGACAAGTTGAACTATCTCTGCTATCTCTCCAACAAGCAATTGAACTTAATCCCAGGTATAAAGAAGACGCAACAACTGACCTAGATTTTGATGATATTGCCGATGATGAGCGCTTTAAGGAGTTAATTACAGTCTAAAAACCTTACCCCAATCCCCAGTCCCCAATCCCTACTCCCCACTCCCCACACTTCCATTCTGTTCGCCAGACATCGCTTTGAGTTTAGATGTAAAAGAGTCAGAGCGATCGCTTTTTTCTGGAGTAAATTGCCCGATAGGAGCATGAATAGCAGCCGGTGGTAGCAGTTTTGGCTGTCGTTGATGATGATTTGGTGATGGGGAAGGCGGTGGACTTTCTTGTAAAGTTTGCCTTTGGCTGACAGCAGATAATCGCTCAAGGGTTGCCGAAGAGGTAAATTTCCCAGAAAGCGGAGACTTCAAGACAGTTTTATGATCACTATCTACCTGCTTTTCTTCTTCACTCAAAGATGTCTTTGGTTCAGAACTTTTGAGTTGTAGGGTTGCAGTATTGCTGTATTGATAGCCATTGCGAATCTTCGCTGGTGGTAACTGAGGACTCGTCACTCTCTCGACAGTGGGGTTTTTCTTAGCTGGCGGTAAGGCTGTTACAGGCGACGAGGTTAAGCTTTGGGGAAACTTGCTACAAACCATGCGTTCAAATTCCATGTTGAAATGATATGTAGCCTGATCCCGGCGCTGCCAAAATACTAAGATTTGCTGCACGGAAACCGCTTTATAACGACCTTGATAGAGTGCCTCAATCACTGCCAGGTGTAGCCAATTCAGTGGGTATTGCGTTTGCCAACGTTCAACTAGCTCATTGGCACTATATCCACTGAGATCGAAACTATAGTTAATTAATAAAGCGATCGCCAAGTTGGCAGAGGTGTCTGGAAGTGTTGTTAACATGGGGCTATTAGCTTTAGGCAATAGGTCTAAGATTGGTCACCCATCGCATATTAGCCTAACGTGCTTTTAACTACATGGTTTTTTTCCAATAGTTACAAGCCGATAAGCAGTGTTTCCTATTCTACTTGTCAACTTCTAGAATGCAACCCCACATAGACTGATTTAATCGCAGGCGCTCGTCCAATAGCGACTAATGCCTGATAAACCATTGCTGCAACTTCGCCGCGTGTTGCAGGACGTGAAGGTGCAAGCAGTTTGGGATCTGGGTAATTAACGATAATTTTTTGTTGTGTAGCAGTAGCAACAGCTTTGCGGGCGTATTCGGAAATGGTATGACGATCGCTATATAGTTCTAAAACATCGCTATCAACAGCTGGTAGTCCCAGTCCGTTTACCAGGGAGACAATCACCTGTAGCCGCTGCACATTTTGATTGGGGCGGAAAGTGCGATCGCTAAATCCGCCCACAAAGCCACCGCTAGCGGCGATTTGGATCGCGCTATAAGCCCAAAAATCCTTGGGTACGTCGGTAAAATCAGGGGCCGGGATTTTGGGAAATGGGTTAAAAGCGATCGCCACTAGAACTGCATACTGGGCGCGAGTCATGGGTTTATCTGGCTGGTAGCTACCATCAGCAAAAGCATGAGTTAAATCCATCCTCACTAATGCCTGAATAAATGGTTCTGCCCAATGTCCATCTAGTTGGGGAAACGCGGGGAGTTTTTCAGATGGGGATTCTGTTGTGGCGTTAGAATCACTAGTGCTAACTGCTACTTTATTCTTTGGGATCAATTCGACTAAGCCCTTGACTAGAGAAGAATTTAATTGATTACCTACGGAAATCAGTTTTTTGGTAGTAGCATTTTGTAAATCAAATTCACTATTATCACGAAAAATATTATCAGCGGGATCTTGGGTATTGCCTAAATCGGGGACTGCATTGCCATTGATTAATAGACCACCTTGGGTATTTTTAGCAATGAGATTTTCACGCAGCACAGGTTGGGCGTTGCGAGAGAGTGCGATCGCCGTGCGATTTTCTGATAATTTATTATTTGCGATCGCCGGAGCGGCAAAGTCACTAATTGCTATACCTAAACGGTTTCTTTGAAATACATTCCCCAGTACTTCTCCCTGGCTATGACCTGCCATCACTAACCCGCTAGCAGTATTTTGCACAAATATGTTATCTAAAATTGTGGGTTTGGCAGTGCCAGTGGTAAACACACCTTCCCGCCCACAGTTGCTCAAAGTATTGTTAGCTAAAGTAGGTGCAGCCGATTCAATCCAGATACCAGTACCTTTGGGTGAAGGATTGGTAACAGTAACACCTAAAAGACTGGCATTATCTACCAAGAGCAGCGTAATATTTTGTATACCAAAGCTGGGACTTTGATACTCACCACTCCCAGAAATTAAAATCCCTGCACCTTTGTTCGCTTCATTACCCACCACTTTCGCCCCTTCAGGGATGATCAGTGGGAACACCTCACCACTAGCGGCGTTATAAGTCCCCGATTCCAGATAAATTATCGTCGGGATTTTGGTTACTTTTAAGGCACGGCTGAGGCTTTTAAACGGACTCAACCGTGAACCTGTATTGGTATCATTCCCCGTCATAGGGTTGACATAGAGTGTGACAACGAGGGTAGAGTTCACCATTGATAGTTGAGAGTCAATTGTTTTAATTATGACAATCATAAATAACACTACTTGTAGCAAACTTTTTGAAAGTAGTATCTTTGTGTGTAGAAAATATATCCACGTTACTCCTCATTGCAAGCGGATCGTGTGTACACACAAGTTATAGACTCTCACGCAACATTCCAGGTTCTCGTCTCGAAGTTCCGAATTTTGAGGGAGATGTCTAGGTACTGGAGCATGGGGACTGGGGACTGGGGACTAGAGAAGAAAATATGAGTACAGATTTGGTTGGGGTTCCCAATCCCCATTACCCCCAGCTACCGTGTATACACAAGTCAAAAAAAGTTTGATTTTTTATTGTTCTATCGTTTATCTCGTTATCTCGTTCCCAGTCGGAGACTGGGAACGCTCCTCATTGAGGCTCTGCCTCCAATCTGGCATTGAGTCAGAGACTCAATGAATGCATTCCCAGTCTCCGACTGGGAACGAGGAAAGTCTTATCAAGCTAGGTTTTTAGGACTTGTGTATACACGGTAGATTACCCCCAGAGGGGGCCCCACAATCCCCAATCCCCAATTCCCAATCCCCAAGCTTATTTAATTTGACAAGTTTCAATGCGAGAGAATAAAGCCACACATAATTGCCACCAAGAAGCTGTAGCGATCGCACTATGCCATTCCCAAACACCTAATAGCTTTAACCGCCAAACCTGCTCAAAAAAACCAAAGTATGGTAACTGCCCATTAGGAGCATCTTCTTCCACAATTAAGTTACTATAATCAATCCAGGAATCTTTTAAACGCCACCCAGCGCGATTGGCAAAATCAATACAAGTTTGGGAAGCAGCAACATTACCATTACCAATTATCAAAGCTAGTACAGGATCGCTGGCAGAAACATCTCGAATACTTTCCCAAATCCGCTTCTGGACGCTGAAACCGAAGCGTCCATGACTATACTTAACCCAGAGAGTATCAATAGTACATAAGTCGATGCAGGAAAAGTTTTCTACACTTTCTAAATCAAGATAGCGTTTTTCTTCTCTACCAGCTATCTTCAATATGAGAGTTGTAGTTTCCTGATCCGCCTCTAGCCATCTCCCAGCTTTAAGTAAATCCCGCAATTGAGTGTAATCTATTCCTACCCTTGAACTCAAATCATCTATATCTTCAGTTTTTTGTTCAGAGCGATCGCCCGAAAACAAAGTTTTTCCTGGTAAGACTTCAATCACACCTTGAGAACCAAATAACCAGAAATATAATTCGATATCGGTGCGTGATAATTCTACTTGTAATTGTGTAATCCAAGCTGCGGCGGTGAGTCCAGATGCTTGAATAGCAACATTGAGGGTATCTACCAAGGAAGAAGCAAATCTTTCACCCTCTGGAGGTGGCGCAGCAGCAGCAATTAAACATTGTTCAGAGTCGAGTCCCAATTGCAATTCTTCTACCCAATCGCGTAGAGATGCACATGTGTGCATTCCCACAGGGCAATCCAAGATGATAATTTGTTGCGATCGACATCGGCGCAGCTGTTTTCTCAACCAGGAACGATTAAGTACAACATTATCAGAAAGTACTAATACTGCTTCTCCTTGCTCAGTTTCTTGAATCTGCCCTCGCAAGTATAAAAATACAGTTGCGGTTTCTTCTATAGAATTGCTGCTAGTGGGTGACTCGGAAAAAGATTCAACTAACAAACATTTTTGAATCGCTTTGCGGACATCCGAAGCAGGGTTTTTTTCGCTAATAGTCCAATAATTTACCTCAAAGCCACCAGATGTACTGAGTATTTTTCCTAAAGCCAAAGCACTCTTGCTCTTAGGAAGTCCCTCTATAACTAACGCCTGTCGTGGATGTCGTGTGGACACTGTTTTGTCTGGTTTGAGTCCTAAAATTACTTCTCCGATTCCTTCGACAATTCGCTTCGGCGTTTGAGATGGATATTCTGGATGAATTTGATTTTCGCCACGACCTTTTTTTAGCTGATTAATCACCCGTAGTTGCTGATTAGCTTTATCTATATATGCGAGGGTTTGGTGATAAACATAGCGATAAAGTCCATCCGCTTCGATAATGCCTTGGGAATCAGCCGCTTCTCCCCTCAGTCCCCGAATTAAGTAATAAGTGAATACTCCATGTTTTAATTGCGGAAATTCCCAAGATTGTTGCCCTTGATCGCAAGATAGTAAGGCATAAAATCCTTTTCTCTTAGCAGCGCGTTGTCGCAGAACTTCCACTAATTCTTGTGTAGGGTTGAGTTGCGGATCTATTGGTGTTTCTCCCCTAGCACCCAATAACGTCATGCTACCGCTATGACAAGCATCCAGCCACACAAGTTGCTGCTGGGCGGCACAATTTTCCAATAATTGCAATAACTCTTGCAACTTCAAACCAGTTTCTATTAAGTTGTCTTTTTGAGTATCTTTGAGACACAATACCACCTGCTGACTCGATGGTTCTAGCATCCCATGTCCAGAAAAATAAAATAGAACGGTGTCAATAGATTTAGTAGCAGATGCTACTTGTTTGAGACTGGTACGGACATCTTCTAATAGGGGCTGCTGATTAGCAAAATCGTTGTGAATCTTCACATCCCTTTGCGGAAATCCCTGAGTTGCGGCGTTTAATGCTTCTCCTAAACCTTGGCAATCCAATGCTGAGTAACGCAAACAGGGTATTTGCTCGTCCTGATATTGGTTAACTCCCACTAATATGAGCCAAAGCTTTGCCAAGCCGGTTTCTAAGGCATGAGTTGAATGACTAGTACGAACACCGACTGGACACATCTGTTAAAATTCCTTGACAGGAAGAGTACGGTAGCTTTTATATAAATAGTATTCAATCGTACTGACATGAATTACTGAAGTTGGTTCCAAAAAGCTAGCGATCGCCATGACAACGTTACTGATAAAATATCGAAAATGCGAGAACTTTACCCAGCGATCGAGCCTTACTTAGAAGGTAGTTTACAGGTTTCTGACCTTCATACCATTCATTTTGAAGAGTCAGGTAACCCCCAAGGTCAACCCATCGTTGTGCTGCATGGCGGCCCTGGTGGTGGATGTCCAGCTTTTTATCGGCAATATTTCCACCCAGAAAAATGGCGGATAGTGATGTTTGACCAGCGCGGTTGTGGTCAAAGTACGCCCCATGCTGAATTAAGAGAAAACACCACTTGGGATTTAGTCGGTGATATTGAAAAACTGAGGCAACATTTAGGTATAGAAAAGTGGGCGGTCTTTGGTGGAAGTTGGGGTAGCACTTTATCATTAGCCTACAGTCAAACCCATCCCTCTCAATGCACGGGGCTAATTCTCCGTGGTATCTTCATGCTGAGGCAAAAAGAGTTGCGATGGTTCTACCAAGAGGGTGCTAGCTATATTTTTCCTGATGCTTGGGAAGAATATCTCAAACCGATTCCCATAGATGAACGTGATGATCTGATCGCAGCATATTACAAGCAGTTGACCAGTCCCGACTTAGAAATTCAATTAACAGCAGCGCGTGCTTGGTCAATTTGGGAAGGTAGTACAAGTAGACTTTTCTTAGACCCAGAACTTATGCAAAAGTTTGGCGAAAGTGAATTTGCTTCAGCTTTTGCCCGCATTGAATGCCATTACTTTATGAATAAGGGATTTTTAGAAACCGAAGATCAATTAATCTTAAATATAGACCGTATCCGCCATATTCCGGCTGTAATTGTTCAGGGACGTTATGATGTTGTCTGCCCAATGATATCAGCTTGGGAATTACATCGCGCTTGGCCAGAAGCCGAATTTATTGTGGTTCCTGATGCTGGACATTCGATGAGTGAACCAGGAATTCGTAGTGCTTTGATTCAAGCAACAGATAATATTAGCAATTCGTAATTACTAATTACGCTCTCTACGAGATGCTGGGTGTATCTTGCTTCCTATGCTATTACTTTAATTACGAATTACGTTAGCGCAGCGGTAGCGAGTCCGCGAGCGTCATTACAAATTATTGTTGAAATGCACAAAAGTAAGATTTGACCTGGAAAAAACCTTTCAGGATTCGTTTGAGTGAATTAAACTTAACCCGCCTGATAGCTTTATTCACTTCTACCCACTGCCGTTTTCTTTTACTTGCTTCTGGATAATCTTCACTCAGCATCTCGACTGGTAACAAATACATCTTGACCCGGTAAATTTTGCCTCGTTTGCGGTACTTATAAGTGCCCAATTCATTGGCATTTACTTGCCCAATCACCCCTGCTTCTTCCCACGCCTCTTTAGCTGCTGAAGCAGGCGGACTCATGCC
The DNA here is from genome assembly GCF_054786515.1 of Nostoc sp. UIC 10890. Classification (NCBI taxonomy): domain Bacteria; kingdom Bacillati; phylum Cyanobacteriota; class Cyanophyceae; order Nostocales; family Nostocaceae; genus Nostoc; species Nostoc sp. UIC 10890. Next base: position 4,730,049 of record NZ_JBSGKF010000001.1, on the reverse strand, counting down.
ATTAGGAATATCTCCTTTCGGAATCACCCAGTGTTGAAAGTTACGGGTCGTGATTAGCAAGATTTCAATTTTGCCATTGTTCACTCTATAAGGAATTACGCCAGACTGTTTAAAAACTTTGCTGACTTTTCGACTCATGTAATTTGCATCCTTTACGGTCTAGCTTTTTTGTACAATGTCTACTTCAAAAAGTCTAGAGCTGATACCGGATAAATTTTGATTAATTTTAGGTTATGAAAAGGTTAAAAATAACTTGTTAATCATAAGAGTTAATTATTGAAAGTTTTGATTAGTCATTAGTCATTGGTCATTAGCACCAATGACCAATGACTCGAAATCCCCCGGCTTGAAGCCGGGGGATGAGTTAACAAAACCCTTATGCTGTATTCATTTTTAATTTTTAATTTTTAATTTTTAATTCCGCCTTGCGGTACTGGTTTCTGATACTTCCCCGGATACTTGCGCTGAAAATATTCCTCCATAATTTGTAAAATCATGGGCGCAGCAATGCTACCACCGCCACCACCGGAATGTTCCGCAAATGCCACAATCAGAACTTCTGGCTGTTCAGCTGGTGCATAGGCTCCAAACCAAGCATGATTTTGCTTAACACGACCCTTCCAGGCTTCGGCGGTACCACTCTTACCCGCGACTGGGGGAATTGTTGGCTGCTTCAAAACTTTACCCGTACCTTCGGATACTACTTTCCGTAGTCCCTGACGGAGAACACTTATGGTTGTAGGCTTCATATTTAAAGATTCTCGCCAGCTTTTTGCTTCTTCATTGTCTTTAAGCAAATGTGGCTGGACTCGGTAGCCACCATTAGCAGGCACGGCAAACATGATGGCGACTTGCAGAGGTGTAGTTAGTAAAGCACCTTGACCAATTGACATATTAATGCTGTCGCCTACAGTCCAAGGTATCTTCCAAGCTTTCTGCTTCCATTTCTCATCTGGAACTAAACCTTCTGCTTCTTCGTTGGCAAATTCAAAGCCAGTTGTTTTACCAAATCCATACTTGCGAGTCCATTCAATTAAAGTTGGGCCACCGACTCCCCGACCAACTTGATAGAAGAAGGTATCACTACTCCACTGTAATGCTCCGACAAAACCCAATGGCCCAAATCCGGTGTGATTCCATTCACCAAATCGAGTACCGCCAAAAGTTAAGGAGCCGTAGGTTTGTAGGACTGTGTTAGGAGAAAATTTACCTGATTCTAGCCCGGCTGTGGTGGTGACAATTTTGAAGGTGCTAGCGGGTGGAAAGGCACTCAGGGCGCGATTCACCAAAGGATGGTCGGCACCTTGGACAAATTCCCAATCTTTTTGGGTGAGTTTCTGCTTCGAGAAAATATTTGGGTCAAAGGTGGGATGAGATACCATTGCTAAAACCGCACCGTTCTTGGGATCAAGGGCCACGATCGCACCGTCGCGATCGCCCAAAGCTTTTTCTGCTGTCTTTTGCATATCTAAATCTATAGTCAAGTGCAAATCGTTACCAGATTTTGCCTGTTTCTCCCCCAAAACCCGGAGCGGTCGACCTGCACCATCCACTTCTACCTGCTGACCACCCCATTCGCCCCGCAGACTTTTCTCATAAGCTTTTTCGGCTCCCATTTGACCAATCACATCACCCAATCTGTAGCCTTCCTGCTTCTTTTGTTTTAACTGCTCGGCAGTAAGTTCTCGCGTATAGCCTAATACATGTGCTAATTGCTTGCCGTGGGGGTAGTAGCGAACCGCTTCTGTAGAAATTTCCACGTCTTGGAGTTCGGCTTGATACTCCTTCAATGCTGTGATTTGCGCTTCGTTCAAGTCACGAGCGACCCGAATCAGTGAAGAAGAGTTAGCACCTGCCTCTTCTAATTTCTTTTCCATCTCTTCTTGAGGAACATCGAGAATTTCAGATAGACGTGATCCCACAACCGACCATGCTGGCTTGGTATGTGCCATCGGCCACAAATATACAGAGCGAGGATAGCGAGTACTGGCTAAAAGTTTGCCATTGCGGTCAAAGATATTGCCTCGTTCTGGTTGTTTGGGGATCATCCGAATTCGATTGGACTCGGCTCGTTTTCGGTGGCTTGCTCCTTCAGTAATTTGCAAATATGCCAAACGAACACTGATCCCAGTGATCATCAGTAGAGTAAATATAATTAAAAATATCGGCTGTAAACCACGTCCAACGGTACGTGTATCTTTTTTGCCGCCAATTGATGGGAATAAAGACATAAATAATTCAAAATTCAAAATGAATAAACACAATCTTAGCCAGCCTTTTAGCAATTGCTAATATGCAATTTTAATACTTATTAGCTTAATCAAAGAACGCCTGAGTACAAGTAAAGTGCTTAAGTTTGCTTTGTGTCAACGTTTGGTACTGAGCATAAAAGAATCAGGTGAGTATATTCTTGAACAATTGTTTTTGGCGGATACAATAAACCAAAGTGTCAAATCTAGTCTGCCCAAAAGACTACATTAATTGACAAAATCTCATAAAATCACGGCATTCTACTGAGGATTATGGCTCAAATTGTCATGCAGAATCAGAGGGGGATAACAAGTTTTCAGCCACTTGATGTTGAACTGCGTAATGTCTTCAAGTTTTTTAACCAAGAACCAGCAGTACATGGAATCGACTTGGATGTTAGACAAGGAGAATTTTTTAGTATTTTAGGCCCCTCCGGTTGTGGTAAAACAACAACACTGCGCTTAATTGCTGGGTTTGAAATCGCTGACGCTGGCAAGGTATTAATTCAGGGTCAGTCTATGACTAATGTGCCGCCTTACCGCCGACCCGTCAATACTGTATTTCAAAGTTACGCTTTATTTAACCACCTGAATGTCTGGGATAACATCGCCTTTGGACTGCGGCTAAAAAAATTACGCAAATCGGAAATTGAAAGTAGAGTCCAAGAAGCTTTAAAGCTCGTGAAAATGGAAAGTTTGCGATCGCGTTTTCCCAATCAGCTTTCTGGTGGTCAACAGCAGCGGGTCGCTTTAGCTAGGGCCCTAGTCAACCGTCCCACCGTCGTATTACTGGATGAACCTTTAGGGGCGTTAGATTTAAAACTGCGTAAGGAAATGCAGGTTGAGTTATCAAATTTACACAAAGAATTGGGATTAACCTTTGTGATGGTGACACACGACCAGGAAGAAGCATTGTCTTTGAGCGATCGCATTGCCGTGATGAATCAAGGCAAAATTGAACAAGTTGGCACTCCCAGCCAAATTTACGAACGTCCCCAGACATCCTTTGTTGCTGATTTTATTGGCGATACTAATTTATTCAGCGGTGAAATCGTCGGCGTAGACTCCTCTAATGTGCAAATTGCAACGAAAACAGGACTCTCAATTATTATTAGCCGCTCTGAAGATACACCATCTGAATTATCACAAGCTGTGGTGGTAAGTGTGCGCCCAGAAAAAATACAACTTTCGCTTTATCCACCCAATTTGCCAGCTAACTGCTTTGAAGGAAGACTGGTCAATGTTATGTATTTGGGCACACACGTTAATTATGTTGTGGAATTAACAAATGGCATTAGGATCAATGTGTTGCAACCTAATACTTTTGGCGCTTTACCTGACCGCGACACACCTATTTATGCCTGGTGGGCTGAAACTGATTGTTTAGCTATTAGTCAATAGTCAAACAATTTTAGATTTTAGATTTTAGATTTTAGATTGACTCCAACAATCAAGTCACTGGCTCCATGAAACCAATTCGCAATTGAGTAATTGAGTAAAAAAAAATTTTATACATCAATCATGACTTTTCAAACATCCTCTTAAGCAAGCTACGCTTTTAGCGTCTGTCTTTGCTACGCAACGCTACCGCGAACGACACCCTACGCGAACGTAGAGAGCGTCATTACGAATTACGAATTACGAATTACGAATTACGAATTATTTTAATGCTGAATCGGAATTGTAATGATAAACTCTGTTCCTTCTGCTGGCGTTGACTGACACTCCAGTTTACCAGCATGTGTTTCTGTAACTATTTGATAACTGATAGACATTCCCATACCTGTTCCCTTACCCACAGGCTTGGTGGTGAAAAACGGATTAAAAACTTGTTTTTGAATCTGTTCTGACATACCTATTCCGTTATCAGCGATCGCAATTTTTACCCAACCTGAATCTACCACTGAAGTCCGAATGGTGATAATCGGAGTTGACAATCTAGATGCTAAATTGTGCATTATCACTTGTCCATTTTTAATTGTCTCCCGCTCATCTGGGGTTGAATCCCCTCCCACCGACGCTCGCAGACTCGCTACTGCTACGCTATCCTGCCTTCTGCCTTCTTCTAAAGCATCAATGGCATTCCCCAAAATATTCATGAACACCTGATTTAGTTGTCCGCCATAGCATTCTACTAAAGGTAATGTGCCGTAGTTTTTGATGACTTGAATGGCTGGAAGTTTTGTTTTTTCTTGGAGGCGATGTTGCAATACCATTAGGGTACTGTCGATGCTTTCGTGAATGTCCACTGCCTTAAACTCAGCTTCATCCATACGTGAGAAGGTTCGTAGCGACAGCACAATCTGACGGATGCGTTGAGTGCCAACTTTCATCGAACTCAATATTCTCGGTGCGTCTTCCTGGATGTAATCTAGGTCAATTTCCTCACACAAAGCCTGAAATTCCGACTCATTAACAGACTGTTGCTGCTGATGGCGAATTATTCGCAGTAGGTCTTGAGTATATTCCTCAAGATGGCTGAGATTACCGTGAATAAAATTAACGGGATTGTTGATTTCGTGGGCAACTCCAGCAACAAGTTGACCCAGGCTGGACATTTTTTCTGCCTGAATCATTTGTGCTTGAGTTTGTTTGAGTTCTTGAAGAGTTTGTGCTAAGTTTTCTGTTTGTTGTCGCAGTTGGTCTTCCATGTGTTTGCGTAAGCGAAGCTCGTCATAGACATCGCTAATATCCCTGGCGACACAAACAACGGTGTTTTCGCTCATTGTGGCAAGACTCGCCTCAAACCAAACCTCTCGGTCGCCTATTGGCAAGCTATATTCTAGCTTCACAGTTTTTTTAGTTAATAGTGCTTCTTGAATAGAGTTGAGAAAATAGTCGGCAAAAGCAGGGGGGAAAACCTCATGAATTTTTTTGCCCACCAGTTCCGTAGGAGGTTGGTAGAGTAAGGGCGCACTACTAGGAGCGATTTTTAGGTATCGTCCTTCGGCATCTAAGACAAGAATCACATCCTGTATAGCGTTGAATAAGGCGAGTAATTCTGCTTGCGAGGCTTTGATTAATTCTTCGGCTTGTTTGCGACTGCTGATATCGCTGAGAGCACCATGAAAACCATTGATTTGACCGTTTAAGTCGAAAATTGGCGAAGCCACTGCCCTCATCCAGCACCAACTTTCATCCTTTTGCAGGTGGCGAAATTCTATTATGATCCGCTGCCCATTGGTTTCCATCATTTCTTGGATGCTTCTTTGGGCTAGGGGTAAATCATCAGGATGAACTAAGGGGGCAAAGGGTTGATCAAGTAGTTCTGAAGGTTCCCAGCCTAAAACATTTTTATACTGCGGTGAGACATAAGTAAAAGTGCCTTGTAGTGACATAGAAAAAATCAGGTCGCTGATATTTTCGACTAGCTGACGATACTTCGCTTCACTCTCAGCCAAGTCAGTTGCCTTCCCTTGGCGATGCCATTCGTGAATTTTCTCTGGCGATCGCACAAAGGTAGAATAATCCTCCAATTTCGACTGTAATTCTATCAGTCGTAACTTTTGCGATCCTGTTGATAGGGGGACTTCCTGAGTAACTAATTCCCAAATTTGATGCTGTTGGGCTAACAATGTAGTTGAATAAAGTTCTTGCAATGCTTCTAGCTGTTGCAGCAATTGAGCGTTTTGCTGACGTAAAAGCGATATTTCATGATTGAATGCTTCAGTACACATGATCACCTCCTATTTACAATACTGAGTGCTGAGTGTTGAGTAAATTAAGAAGTACTCAGTAGTTATGTAGTTGGGTTTTAGCCCCGCCCCTTGTGGGTGGTCTTTCTTTTAACTCAGCACTCAGCACTCTTCATTGCCGCACTGGAATTGTAATCACAAACTCTGTGCCTTGTCCTGGGCAGGAGTTGCAGTGTATCAAACCCCCGTGTTTTTCCACGACAATTTGACGAGCGATCGCCAACCCCAACCCCGTCCCTTTTCCGACAGATTTCGTGGTAAATAAATGGTCAAATATCTTTTGCTTAACTTCTTCACTCATTCCCTTAGCATTATCAGCAATCGTTATTTGAACCTGATTATCTTTCAATGAGGTTTGAATTGTAATCTTGTGAGGATTTTCCTGAATATCTAAAAAGCTCCGCCCATAATTCGACTCATCTAAGGCATCAATGGCATTGGCAAGGATGTTCATAAAGACCTGATTTAATTGTCCAGGAAAACATTCAACTTGGGGTAAATTGTCATACTCAGTTATTACTTCAATTGCTGGGCGTTGTTCGTTAGCTTTGAGGCGATGTTTGAGAATTAAAATCGTACTGTCAATACCTTCGTGGATGTTAAATGGCACTTTGTAATCTTTATCTGCACGGGAGAAGGTTCTTAAACTAGTGCTGATGTTTTTCAGGCGATCGCACGCCATCACCATTGCATCAATTGCCTTGGGTAAATCTTCTAAGGTATAATCTAAGTCGATTTCTTCAGCATGGTAAATAATTTCATCACCCGGATTAGGTAAACTTTCTTGATAAAGTTTCAAGTGTTTAACAACATCAGCAATAGTGGGTTTAGCTTGTTTGAGACTCACAGCAATAAAGCCCAAAGGATTATTCATTTCATGGGCTACCCCAGCAACTAAATTACCCAGTGCTGACATTTTCTCGCTCTGAACAATTTGTAATTGGGCTTGTTGTAAATCTTCTAAGGCTGTTCCCAGTGCTTGAGATTTTTCTGTGATCACTGACTCAGCTTGTTTGCGATCGCTAATATTAATAGTTGTCCCAACTATGCGATAAACTTTGCCAGTTTCATCTTTTAATGGGCTTAGTGTAGTTAACCACCAAGCTTTCTGGTCATTAAAGGTTAGACATTCCTCATAGGTGATAGGTATTTTGGTTTGGAAACAACGCAGATGATTTTGATATACTACTGCACCTTGATGACCATGTAATTCTTGCGGAGTTTTACCTAGCACTTGGGAAGCAGGTATACCAACTGCAAGTTCGCACAATTTACTCCATCCTGTGTACTCAAACTTACCATTATCCCGGATATCAAGCACAAAAATCAGACAGCCAATACCTTCGTAAATACTACTGAGAAACTTTTCTCGCTCGTGGAGATGATTATATAATTGGGCATTTTCCAAAGAAATTGCGGCTTGAGTGCAGAGGAAGTTTACAACAGAAAGGCGATCGCTAGTAAATACCCCTTGAGTCAGTTGATTTTCTAAGTAAAGAATTCCTACCAAACGCCCTTGATTAATAATCGGGGTAGATAGTACACTCTGGGGTTGCATTAGGTGCATATATTCCCCAATTAACCCAAGAATATCTGTTTTGCAATTGTCTATAACGACTGTTTGCTTGGTATTTTTGACATAATTGATAATATTTCCAGGAATATCTTGACAAGTATCTAGTGATTGTGGGTCAAGAATAGTTTGTATTTCCTGATGATTAATCGAGGTAATTGCCCTAACTTGCCAAGTATCATTGTGGGGAAGAATGAGTGCAACTTTTTTCGCGCCGGAGTTTTCGAGGATAATGCGGGTGAGGCTGGTAATGAGTTGATCTAATTCCAGAGAACTGGAAATAGCTTGAGCGGCTTTGAGGACAGAGGTAAAATCTAGTGTATCGGAAATACTGCTGCTGTCAGTGCTAGAAGTGCGAGTAGATGAGGAAGTCCCACGGAAGTTAACAGTTTCTAAGGGGTTGAGGCTGATTCGTTGGTGTTGCAGAATGGATTGGAGTAGTTGGGGATAGCGTTTTTCTAGGTTTTCTATTTTGGCTTTTGCGCCCCAACGAGCGTAGCAATAGTATGCTTGGTGCATATATGCTTGGGCAAGTTTTTCTTTACCCCAATCAAGGTAGAATTTGGTTGCTAATTCATTGCTAAGTGCTTCTTCGTTAACATATTCGTTTTCTTTGGCGAGGAAGATGGCGCGATCGTAATGTTCAAGTGCTTCTGCTTTATTGCCCAACACTCGTTGTTTTTCAGCTTCAACTAAATGCCATTTATGCAGATGATTCATGGGAGCATTTTGCGCCGAATGGTGCAGAGTGCTTTGATGAATTTTTACCTGGGCAAGAATTTCGGCCTGTTCAACTTTTGACTGGGTGGAAAATAGCGCCAGGTGCGTCAGGGCTGCATAGAAATGGAAAATCGGTACAAAAATCAATCCTGATACTGCGAGTAAATACTGCTGGCATTGTTCAATGTAAGCGATCGCAGCTTTGTAATTACCAAAAGAATAGGCAAGCAACAGTTTGTAGACATGGAGTTCGGCCATCACCGTCAGTTCATTAGCCTGGCGATGTTTGGGAATCATCACCGTTTCATCGTAGATAGTGCCGCTCAAGCAATCCGGTTGAATCTGGCTTTCCCTAAAGTTCTGTGCCGCTTGCCGCATTATACTTACATAGGTCTGGGCAGAATGTTGCTTCGCCTGAGTCAAGGCGGCGTTATAACTTGCTATATCTGACTCCAAATTGTTTAATTCAGAGCCACTCCAAAAGACTGCATAACTGTAACAACATAAGTTATAACCAGCGTGTAAAAAGTCGCCAGTTTCCATACCAGACGAAAAACCAGCTTTCACTGTCGGTATTGTTGCCGAGAGAGCTTTTTGGTGATGCTGAATAAAGCCGCCAAACAACATTAAAATTGTGGATTTGAATTCTGGCACATTGAACCTCTCCAGCAATGAGAGCGCCAATTGCCCAAAGCCATAGCCTGTTTCGACCTCTCCCAAAAAGGCACACAGCACCATTCCGTGAAGCCCATACCCCACCGTGGAGGCGGGCGTATTCCCAAACTGAAGCGATAGACTCACCATTTTGGAACTAATTAGGGGCAATAAACCCGGCATTCCTTGGAAAACGGGTGCAAACAACATTCCTAATAGCTTCATGGCTGGTTTTGCTTGGGGATCAGTCATCACTGGGAGATCAGCTAGTTCCTCAATTCGTTTGCCTTCGAGTTGACTGGCAAGGACTTGTAGAGATTTAGCAATCTCAGCATTGTTTGGCTCAATAGGTAGCTCAACCCCCAATTGTTTTAAGGCATCTCTACCCACTGCGATCGCTTCTAATATTCTGCTCTGGGCTGTCTGAGCAGCAATTTGAATTTCGTAAATTTTAACTTTGTCTAAAATCGTCTGGGCTGATTGCAACACCAGTACCGCTATCTGTTCCATGCCATCAAAGTCAGCATTTAAGTAGGCAGCTTCGGTGGCGGCAACGTAGAGACTCAGGGTCAATTTATATTGATCTTGCCAGCAGTTGACTGTGAGTAGCTCAATCCCAGTCTGTAAATAGACTCTGGCCGCAGTGTATGCAGTAGAACTTTTAGCTTTACCTGCTGCTGCCAAGTTCAGTTGAGCCAAGGCTTCTCGCTCGTTTGATTGGGTCATTAACTCTTGTCCTAAATTCAAATGCCCGACTATATCAAACAGTTTTTCCTCTTGTTCTATTTGAGAGGAATTTTCTAGAAGTAATTGGCCAATTTTGAGATGAGTTGCTTGTTTTTGGTTATCAGGAATTAGAGAATAAGCAGCTTGTTGTACTCTGTCATGTAAAAATTTATAAGAAACTGTCATTTGTCCATTGTCATTGGTCATTTGTTTTTGACTATCTACTAATGACAGATGACTAATGACTAATGACTCTTGTTGATAAAACTTATAAACATCACTAATCGGTAAAATTAAACCTTCTTGTAAAGCTTTCCATAAACTAGCAGCCGTTTCAATTTCTGATGATTCCGAAACAATTGCCAAAGTTGCTAAATCAAATTGATTGCCAATACAAGCCGCTAGTTGCAACACATTTTGAGTTGATTGATGCAGTCTTTTTAATTGAAATACCATGAACTTAACAACATCATCTGTAACCGCTTGTTGATTTGTTTGAGTAATATCACATTGCCAAAATCCTGACTCAAAGTTAAATTCGATTAAGCCATCCTGATGTAATGCTTTGAGAAACTGGATAGCGAAAAACGGATTACCTTGAGTTTTCTGAGATACTAGTAGAGAAAGAGGTAGTGCCAAATTTTCTGTACATTTAAGTGTATCAGCAACTAATTGATTCACTTGCCCTTGACTAAGAGGTGCTAAAGTAATCGTGTTAATTGTTGCGTCTGTTTTTTCAATATCATTCAAAGTCAACATTAACGGATGTGCTGGGTTGACTTCGTTATCACGATAGGCACCAATTAAGAAAAAATATTTTGTATCAGTCATTAATAACTGCATTAACATCAGTGATGCCGAATCAGCCCATTGCAAATCATCTAAAAACATCACTAATGGATGTGCATCACTGGTAAAGACTTGGGTAAATTTCTGGAATAGTAAATTAAATCTATTTTGTGCCGCCGTTCCTGATAATTCTGGCGCTGGTGGTTGTTTGCCAATAATTCTTTCTAATTCGGGGATGACTTCAATAATTACTTGTCCGTTATCACCTACAGCCGCTAAAATCTTGGTTTTAAATTGCTGGATTTGAGCATCGCTTTCTGCTAATAATTGCCCCATTAAATCTCGGAAGGCTTGGACAAATGCCGAAAAGGGAATATTTCGTTGAAATTGGTCATATTTCCCTTTGATAAAATAACCACGTTGTTTGACGATTGGTTTATGAACTTCGTTAACTACAACGGTTTTACCAATACCGGAAAAACCAGCTACCAACATCATTTCTGTTGCACCAAGACTAACTCTTTCAAATGCTTGGAGTAAGGTTAATACTTCGGTTTCTCTTCCATAAAGTTTGTCGGGAATAATAAAGCGATCGCACACATCTTGTTGAGCAATTGGGAAACGCTTAATTTCACCAGTTTCTTGGAGTTGAGATAAGCAATTTTCTAAATCAAATTTTAGTCCTAATGCACTCTGATAACGGTCTTCAGCATTTTTTGCCATCAATTTCATCACGAGATCACAGATAACTTTGGGAATCTCTTCTCTATCCCCTAACATTGGTGGAAGTTTTGCTAAATGACAATGTACCAACTCCATCGGATCATTTGATTGAAAGGGTAAAACTCCAGTGAGTAATTCGTAAAAAGTTACACCTAAAGAATATAAGTCAGTACGATAATCAATCCCCCGATTCATTCTTCCTGTTTGTTCTGGAGAAATATAACTAAGTGTTCCTTCCAACACATTGAGATTCATCAGAGTTTGAGTTTCCCGTGGTAGTAGGGATGCAATACTAAAGTCAATTAATTTAACTTGTTTGGTTTCTGGATTAATCAGGATATTGGCGGGTTTAATATCTTTATGAATAATGCGATCGCGGTAGAGTATATCTAAGGTATTGCACAGTGCGATCGCTATCTGTAAAAACTCCATCAAAGATTCTAGCCTTCCCCTTACTCCCCAATCCTTGAGAGAAATCCCCCCAAAGTCTTCCATCACTAACGCATAGCCATTTTGGTATGGTTCCAGGCTATAGGTTTGAATGATTAGAGGTGAGTTAAGATTTTTGGCAATGGTGTACTGATTGCGAAACGACAAGAGTTCGCCCAAACTCGGATAAGGATTTTTTAGTAGTTTAATTACTATAGGTAAAGAGTCCGTCTCTCGATAACCTCGATAAACCAGAGTTCTAGAACCATTGTAGAGTTCTTCGCTAATTTTATATCCAGGAATATTAACAAGAGTGCTAACCATACTATTAAATCCTAATCATTTACAGATATAGTGTTCCCAGATAGATAGTGAAGTTGTTTATAAACAAGAGCAAAAATTTACGCCGAAATTTCAATAAAAAATCCCGTATCATCACTTAGAATCGAGTTAAAACTCAACTTATTACTGTGGGTGTATTCGATAATCTGAAGAGCGATCGCTAATCTCAAATCTGTACTTTTACTGACAAATTTTGTAGTAAATAATATTCAATTAGTTTTAAATTTTAAATCCAAAATTCAAAATCGTTATCAGGAAATATTGACACGAGTGCTAACCATACTGTTAAATCCTAACAATTTAATTTACAGATATAGTGTTCCCTGATATAGGAATCCGCTTTGATTTCTGAACGAATTTGCGTAGACAGGCAATAGGCAACAGGCAACAGTCAAGAAGGCTTCTTAATTGTACTGAGTTTTTTCAGAAATCAAATATGAGTCCTATATATAAAGTTGTTTATAAACAAGAGCAAAAATTTACACCGGAATTTCAATGATAAATTCTGTACCTTCACCCATAACCGAGTTAAAACTCAATTTTCCGCCGTGGGTTTCTTCAACAATTTGACGCGCGATCGCGAGTCCCAATCCTGTTCCTTTACCGACAGCTTTTGTAGTAAATAAATGGTCAAATATTTTTGATTTGACTTGTTCACTCATTCCCTTGGCATTATCCGCAATAGCAATTTTAACTAGATTAGTTTCAACTGAGGTTGTAATGTTAATGCGGTTAGGATTGGCATTAACTTCTTCAAAGCTTTGCCCATAATTAGATTCATCTAGGGCATCAATGGCATTTGCAATCAGATTCATGAATACCTGATTTAATTGACCAGGGAAACATTCAATTTGAGGTAAATTACCATAATTTGTAACAACTTTAATAGCGGGACGTTGTTCGTTAGCCTTGAGACGATGTTTCAAAATTAAAATTGTGCTATCAATACCTTCGTGAATGTTAAATGGCACTTTGTAGTCTTGATCGGCACGAGAGAAAGTTCTTAAACTGGTGCTGATGTTTTTGAGGCGATCGCACGCCATAGACATGGAATCAATCATCTTGGGCAAGTCTTCTAAGGTATAATCCAAGTCGATTTCTTCAGCATGGTCTATAATTTCATCGACTGGATTTGGTAGATTTTCTTGATAGAGTTTCAAATGTTTAACAATATCAGCCAGGGTAGGTTTGGCTTGTTTGATACTAGCAGCAATAAAACCGAGAGGATTATTCATTTCGTGAGCTACACCAGCAACTAAGTTACCCAACGCAGACATTTTTTCACTTTGAACAATTTGTAATTGGGCGTTTTGCAAGTTGCGTAATGCCTGTTCTAATTCTTGGGCATATTGCTGCGATCGCTCATAAAGTCGAGCATTTTCCAAAGAAATCGCGGCTTGAGCGCAGAGTAAGTTGAGCAGTTCGACGCGATCGCTTGTAAACGCCCCCGTTGCTAGATTATTTTCTAGATATAAAATGCCTACCAACTTACCTTGATGCAAAATCGGGCTGCACAAGATACTTTTGGGCTGCTGACGGATGATATAGGGGTCATTGGCTAAGGTGCGATCGGCACTTGCATTCACCAGCACAGCAGTTTGCTTGTCATGCAAGACTTTGTAAATCACTCTGTGGGGAATGTCCTGGCTATCTTCAATGGGAATACGCTGCAAGACAACTGCCTTTGAACCTGTGGTAATTGACCCTTTGATTAACAGGCGCGAGTCTCGCAAGAGCATGAACACGCATTTATCAGCCCCCGCATTTTCGATGACGATCGAAAGTAACGATGAAAGTAGATTTTCCAGTTCGATTTCAGCGGAAATAGTATGAGAAGCTTTGAGAATAGTAGCTAAATCTAAAACCAAAGAAACATTACTACTGGATATGGCCGAACTGGTGGAGGTGACACTACCCAATGTGAACAGAGTCTCCTGAGTGGAGAAAGGAGAACGGGTTTGCTCTAATATAGGTCTAAGTAGTTGCGGATAGCCAGCTTCTAGGTCAGCTACTTTGGCTTTTGCACCCCAACGAGCGTAGGCATAGTAGGCTGCAATCATGTATTCTCCGGCTATGCGCTCTTTGCCCCAATCTAGGTAGAATTTTGCTGCCAGTTCGTTAGCAAGTGCTTCTTCTTGGGTATATTCGTTGGCTTTGGCTAGAGTTATCGCCTTGTCGTAAAACTCAATTGCTTCGGCTTTTTGTCCTAACACTCGACATTTTTCTGCCTCTACCAAATCAACTTTATGTTGATAATTCATGGGTGCATGATCCGCCCATTGCTGTAACTTGGTTTGGTTTTCTATTACACTCTGCAATGCTTCTGATGTTTCATCTAACTGTGGATTTAATTGTGCCAAAGTTAGCAGAGAATCATAAAGATAAAATACTGGTTCGGTGACTAATCCCGCACCAGCCATAAAATAGTGCCTGACTTCAATAGCATGATTTTTCGCTGGCTCAATTTCTCCAAACAAGAAACAAAGCATTAGTTTATACAAATGGAAAATATACAATCCATATCCATCTTTGGCAGACTCTAGCTGCTGGAGAAATTCCGTTTCTTCAAGGGCTTTCCCAGACAAAAGGGTGGTATGTTCTGCAAGACCTAGCAGATTTAAAACAGGTTGCCAATAGATCCGGCTATAATTTGCGGTTGTCAATTGATTTAATTGCATCAAACTATGGCAGTAGGCGCAAATATCCTGCTCTAAGGTAGCCAAGGATTGACCACACCAAAAAGAATTGAGACAAAAACTGTGGCCATTGTACCCAGCAAGTACCAAGTTCCCAAATTCTACGGCAGTGGTGTAACCTTCTTGCAAGAGGGGTAGTGTTTCTTGAATGTGAGATTTGCGGTGTACAACAAATAACCCCAAGATCATCAAAACATCTGTTTTACTTGCTTTGGCATCGAGTTTTGAAATAATCTGGAGTGCCAGGGAAGCAAACTGCGATCCTGTATCTACGACTTGGAAGAAATTGCAGAGAATATTGGCATAGTTCGCATAGCCGAAAGCAGAAGTCGATGTGTTACCGTACTGAATTGATAGTTTAACGGACAAACTATTCAGCAATGGGTACAGCGCAGAGCCAGTGAGGTAAGCTGCCGGGCTGATGATATTGACAATTTGAAGAGTACCGAGTTTTTCTGCATCGGTCATTTCAGGCAAGTGAAGCAAATCAGCGATTTCCCTATCTCCAATGAGTTCCTCAATCTCTTGGATTTCTTGTTGAATATCTGATGGTGCGGGTGTTTCAGGAAAGGTAACGCCAAGCTGTTGTAAGACTTGTTGGCCGATCGCGATCGCTGATGTCAGTTTACTTTGGGAAATATGAGATTGAATTCTAATACAGTAAACATTGACTTTTTCAGGTAAGGAGCGTGCCTGTTGAATCACAATATCAATGAACTGTTCCATCGCCTCAAAGTTACCGTTTAGCATTGCTACTTCCGCAGCTAATTCATATAAGGCGAGGGTCATTTCATACTGCTGCTGCCAAGTATTTTCTGCCAACAAAGACAATCCCACTGTCGCATATTCACGCGCTGCTTGATAGGCGGTTGAAGTTTTAGCTTTGCGACAGGCAATTAAATTGAGTCCAGCTAATTCTTCTCGTTGAGTTGGTTGGGTAATTAAAGCAGTTCCGTGATTTAATTGATTGACGATTTCAAAAATCCGGTCAACTCTAGCTTGTGCGGAAATCTGTTGTAGAAGGAGTTGTCCGATTTGGTAATGAGTCGTTTGTTTTTGGTCATCAGGAATTAGGGAATAGGCTGCTTGTTGAACGCGATCGTGCAAAAATTTATAAGAAACTGTCATTTGTCCATTGTCATTGGTCATTTGTTTTTGACTATCTACTAATGACAGATGACTAATGACTAATGACTCTTGTTGATAAAACTTATAAACATCACCGATCGGTAAAATCAATCCTTCTTGCAATGCTTTCCAGAAATTGGCTGCGGTTTCTACTTCTGAGTGTTCTGAAACAATTGCTAATGTTGTTAGATCGAACTGATTGCCAATACAAGCAGCTAACTTCAGAATATTCTGGGTTGCTAAGGGTAACTTCTCTAACTGCAACGCCATAAATTCTACGACATCATCGGTCAAGGCTTGTTGATTAATTTTGGACAGATCGCATTGCCAACAGCCTAACTCCAAGTTAAATTGAATGAGATTTTCTTCGTGTAGGGCTTTGAGAAATTGGGTGGCAAAAAATGGGTTGCCTTTAGTTTTTTGATAGACTAATTGTGAAAGGGGTAATGCCAAATTTTCTGTACTTTTTAGGGTATCAGCGACTAATTGATTGATTTGGGATTGACTCAGGGGTGTTAAAGTAATAGTATTAATGACTGCTTGTTTTTTTTGGATTTCACTCAAAGCCAGCATTAATGGATGGGCTGGATTGACTTCGTTATCCCGATAAGCACCAATGATGAAAAGATGACCTGTATCAGCCATTAATAGCTGCATCAACTTTAATGATGCTGAATCAGCCCATTGTAAATCATCTAAAAACATCACTAATGGATGTTCGGCGCTAGTAAAGACTTGGGTGAATTTTTGAAACAATAAATTAAAGCGATTTTGGGCTGCTGTTCCTGATAATTCTACTGCTGGTGGTTGTTCACCAATGATTTTTTCTAATTCGGGAATGACTTCAATAATTACCTGACCATTCTCTCCAACAGTTTCTAATATTTGATTTTTCCATTGCTCTAGTTGGACATCACTTTCGGTTAACAATTGCCCCATTAAATCCCGGAATGCTTGCACAAATGCAGAGAAGGGAATATTGCGTTGAAATTGGTCATATTTCCCTTTGATAAAATAACCGCGTTGCCTAACAATTGGTTTATGAACTTCGTTGACAACGGCGGTTTTCCCAATACCCGAAAAACCTGCGACCAGCATCATTTCTGTTGCACCAAGACTGACTCTCTCAAATGCTTGCAGTAAAGTTTCTGCTTCTGTTTCTCGTCCGTAGAGTTTGTCGGGGATGATGAAGCGATCGCATACATCCCGTTGTGCGATCTCAAAACTTTGAATTTCACCAGAAACTTGTAACTGATATAAACATTTTTCTAAATCCAATTTCAGTCCCAAGGCACTTTGATATCTGTCTTCCGCATTTTTCGCCATCAGTTTCATCACGATATCGCACAAAACTTGCGGAATTTTTATCTCCTTTATTTCACTTAAATTCGGTGGATTTTTGGCAATATGACAATGGACTAACTCCATCGGCTCTTTGGATTCAAAAGGTAACTTTCCTGCCAGTAATTCGTATAAAGTTACTCCCAAAGAATAAAAGTCACTTCGATAGTCAATCCCCCGATTCATTCGACCAGTTTGTTCCGGGGAAATATAAGCGAGTGTCCCTTCTAATCCATTAGGATTTATCAAAGTTTGTGTTTCTCGTGGGAGTAAAGATGCAATACTAAAGTCGATTAATTTAATTTTTTTGGTTTCGGGATTAATTAAAATATTGGCGGGTTTGATATCTTTATGAATAATCCGCTCTCGGTAGAGTACATCTAAGATATTGCAGAGTGCGATCGCAATTTCTAAAAACTCCTGTAGAGATTGCCCCCTTCCCTTAACTTCCCAATCCTTGAGAGAAATCCCCCCAAAGTCTTCCATCACCAGCGCATAGCCATTTTGGTATGCTTGGAGGCTGTAGGTTTGGACAATCAGAGGAGAGTTGAGATTCTTGGTAATGGTGTACTGATTCCGAAACGACAAGAGTTCGTTAAAATCTGGATATGGATTTTTCAGCAGTTTAATGGCTACAGGTAATGAGTCAGCCTCTCGATACCCTCGATAAACTACGGTTCTCGAACCATTGTAGAGTTCTTCGCTGATGCGATATCCGGGAATATTGACAAGAGTGCTAACCATATATACTGCTAAATCCTTAAGATTTCCAGGTTTAGTATTCCCAGATATCTGAAGCGTGTTTAACATTAAATACAAAACTTATACTGGGATTTAAATGATAAATTCAGTACTTAGACCCATAGCTGAGTTAAAACTCAATTTTCCGCCGTGGGTTGATTCGACAATTTGACGAGCGATCGCTAATCCTAATCCTGTTATTTTTACAACAGTTTTAGTGGTAAATAAATGCTTAAAAAGCTGACTATATTTTTTGATAAATTTAATTTCTGGTCTGGGCGAGTTTCTGAAGTTTTGAGGCAATGTTTGAGAATACTAGCTGAAGAAGCGATCGCTGCGCTGGAATATTCTGCAACTCAGGAATCTGTCGCAGCATCTCGTAGCCATCCATCTCTGGCATCATCAAGTCGTAATAATCTGGTCAGGATGAATCTTTCGCGCTTCCCGAGTTCCCCGCAAGCGAGGTGGGGTGTTAGGGACTTTTGCAAGAGACTCCATGAACACGGTGAGCGCAAAGCGCACGCTACGCGAACACAACGAAGGAATGAAAATATTTCTTTTCCAGTCCCCAATCCCCAATCCCTATTTTCAAGGCAGGTCTTTTATAGCTCAAGCTTGATTAAATAGATTAAAAATCGTGCCTTAAACTAGCCGATAACCGTAACTTATTAACAGTTGCACAAGTAGATACACTTAAGTTAATGTTTAAACTAGCTATGAGCACTCCAATTAAAGGCCTATCTAAAATCAATCGGCAACAACACAGAAGATGATTAACTATTAACTTCATGACTAACAGACGCCAATTTTTAAAAGGGGTGGCAGCGCTTTCTGGCTTATCTTTAGCTGGTTGTGGCTGGAGGCTAGCTGAAGTACGTGCTAATTCTAATACTAATGGTCAGCGTGACCAACTTTATATCTTTACCTGGACGCAATATACTGACAATCAATTACTGAAAAATTTTAGCACCCAAACTGGCATAAAAGTGCTAGCGGATGTATATGATTCCAATGATGTCATGCTAGCTAAGTTGCAAGCTGGAGGCGGTGGCACTTACAGCATCATCAACCCATCTGATTACATGGTGCAGAAGATGGTAGACAAAGGTTTGCTAACAGAAATAAATCACGATCGCTTAATTGGTCTAGAGAATTTATTTCCCCGGTTCCAGAATCCTAGTTATGACCCCAATAACCGCTACAGTATCCCTTTTAACTGGGGAACAACAGGTTTACTTTATAATTCCGAGAAAATCAAAAATCCACCACAAGACTGGGATTATCTTTGGCAAAATCAAGAGCAACTTAATCAGCGGATGACCTTGCTCAATGATGTTCGAGAGGTGATGGGTGCGACGTTAAGAATGCTAGGTTATTCTTACAACTCAAAAAATGAACAAGAAATCAAACAAGCTTATGAAAAGTTGAAGGAACTAAAACCTGCGATCGCACGTTTTGACACCGACGCTTGGCAAAATCAAATTCTGGCAGGAGATTTACTATTAGCAATGTGTTATTCAGCAGATGCAGTGAAAATCTCTCAAGAAAACCCTAAACTCAAATATGTGGTTCCTCGCAGTGGTTCTTCATTATGGACAGACACTATTGTGATTCCCAAAACAGCCCCAAACCAAGCTGGAGCCTATGCTTGGATTAACATGATTTTGCAACCAGAAATAGCAGCCCAAATCACTCAACGTCTAAATATTTCTACACCTAATAGCGCTGGATTTGAACAATTGCCAAAAATAATCCAAAACAACGTTAATTTGTTTCCGCCAGAGTCACTTTTACAAAATTGTGAACGTGTTACTCCTGTAGGAGAATTTGAAGAGGTTTATGATCGTTATTGGACTCAATTGACCAGCAGTTAAAACAGTTAGGAGTTAGGAGTTAAAAGTTAGGAGTGATTAATTTGGAAAAAAATGAGATTTCTAAAATAGAAGAATTGCATCGCCCCGTCAGAAATTGGCTCCAACCCTTGTTATTGCTTGCACCATCTGGCATTTGGTTATTGCTTTTGTTGGTGTTGCCAACTTTGATAATTTTCGAGTTAAGTTTAGTTGCAGACATTCGACCGGGAGATTTGGTCAATCCCAACGGATTCAAAAACTACATCCGAATATTTGACTCCCTTTATGTGCAAGTAATTGGGAGATCGCTATTTTTTGCGTTTGGCACCACAATAATTTGTTTAATTTTGGGCTTCCCCGTCGCCTATTGGATTGCTCAGATAGCGCCACAGCGTTGGCGAAATTTGCTGTTATTAAGCTTTGTCTTGCCTTTGTGGACTTCTTCTTTACTTCGCTCCTATGCTTGGATTACAATTCTTCGTCCTACTGGTTTATTGAATAGTTTACTCAGCAATTTAGGCTTGCCTACTTTGCAATTACTTAACCAGAGTCAAGCTGTATTGATTGGGATGAGTTACAGCTTGTTACCATACATGGTTTTGATTTTATATGCTTCTCTCGAAAAGCTAGACAAGCAGTTGCTAGAAGCCGCGGCTGATTTAGGTGCAAATCCTGTGGAAACTTTTTTCCAAGTAACTGTACCGCAAATTTTGCCGGGAATTGCAGCTGCTTCCATGCTTGTATTCATCACAGGTTTGGGGGATTTTGTCGATCCAGAATTACTCGGTGGTGCTTCTAGTATGACGGCGGCGCGGTTAGTTTATAACCAGTTTCTTGGAGCAACGCAAAATTGGGGATTTGGTTCAGCCTTGAGTATGACGTTAATTTTGCTTGTTAGTGTTGCGATCGCACTTTTAATTAAGTTTGGTGAAGCTACACCCAAACGTTAAACTTTTGTTCGCTCATTTATAATAAAAGCATTAAACGCCAGCGAGACAACGGTTATGCTCTCACCTGATCTCAAAAATGCGTTACCAACTACTGATGAACTTCCCTGTTCAGATGATACACCAGTGGATAACGAAGATCAAAACTTTTTGCCCAATATTTTACTCTTTTTACTTAACTCCATTTGGGCAAATCGTATGGATTGGTATTTCGGAGTAGATATGGGAGTGTATCACACCACTGGAGTAAATCCCAGAGTACCTGTAGTACCAGATGCTTTTTTGAGTGTGGGAGTAGAACGGAAAAAAGGTGGCAAATCACGCAAAAGTTACGCAGTTTGGGAAGAAAATGGGATAGTTCCAATATTCACATTAGAAATGGTATCCCATACCCCAGGCGGTGAATATGACGAGAAGCTAGATATCTACAGAAAACTCGGTGTATTGTACTACGTAATTTATAACCATGAGTTTTGGCGACGCGACCAACATCAACCCTTTGAAGTGTATAAGTTGATAGATGAAAATTACCAACTACAAATAGGTGAACCCTATTGGATGCCAGAGGTAGGGTTAGGTATTGGGCGACACCAAGCTGTAATTGCCGGGATACAACAGGAGTTTTTATGTTGGTATGATCAGCAAGGAAATCGCTATTTGACAGATGCAGAACAGGCACAACAAGAACGGCAAAGGGCTGAACAGTTAGCGCAGTATTTACGTTCTCTAGGTGTAGATCCAAATAATCTAACTGGTAATTAAGGCGATCGCGTCCCCAGGATTGATACACTACATAACTACACCATGCTTCTTTCACCAGTGTGGTATAACTGAACTTAAACTCTCACAGATAACTTACCAATAGCACTCAACTAAAATTCAGATTAATTTTAATGATTTGTCACCATGAGCAAATGATTTAAATCATCTGTATTGCTATTAATTAAACTTTTAATTGTAGACAAGAATTCATGCTCTAAATAAGGCTTAGTTAAGTAAGCTTTTGCACCCAATTCTTGGGCAAGCTGGCGGTGTTTTTCCGCACTACGAGAAGTCAGAATAACTACAGGTATTTTGCCTAAATTGGGGTATTGACGGAAATTACTCAACAACTCAAAACCATTCATTCGTGGCATCTCTAAATCGGAGACAACAACTTGAATTTCTGGATGTAAGTGCAACTTTTCTAGAGCTTCTACACCATTTTGAGCTTGTATTACTTGATAGCCAGCTTTTTGTAGAGAGAGAGAGAGAGTTTGCCGGAGACTAATTGCGTCATCTACTACTAAAACAACTTTTGGTGATTTATTATCTGGCTCTTGAGATTTATTTGGCTGGGTTTCTATAGTTGTTGTGGAAGTATATGCAGTAAGTAATGGTGTAGATGAAAAAATATGTCCCGATATCGGCAAGACTTTTTTATTTGAAGAAGAAGCTACTGGTAGCGCCCTAATATCAAGTGTTGTTTGTTGGATCTCGCTATATTTTACTAGCAAGGAAGCATCAATCACTAAGATGAGATTACCATTAGCTAAACTACTACAACCATAAATATATTTTGGCGGTGCGATCGCATTTCCTAAAGGTCTAATTACCAGTTCTTGTTCACCAATTATTTGGTCAACTTCTAAAGCAATTTTTCCCTGATTTCGTCGTAGTAAAAGCACCGGATTCTTCGTTAAATTAGGATCTTGAGTATTTGATGTGTTGTATGAAGTAGCACTATTAAAGAATGAACCATTATAAGCAATCAACTTTGAAAGTTGACGAAGGCTGACCATAGTCTCATCATTGTCTGTGTGCAAATGCAAGACTTTATTCCCTTCAATTTCTTTAATCTGTTGATCGGAGGGAATCAATATTTTTTCTACACTGTCCAAAAGGAGAGCATAAACAACACCTTTGGCTTGAACTAGCATTAATTTTTCTGTAGTCATAGAAAAAGGAATTTTGAGTATGAAGATTGTTCCTTGATTGGGTAAGGATTGAACTGAAATTGAGCCGTTGAGTGCGTGCATCTGAGTACGCACAATATCTAAACCCATACCGCGCCCAGAAATATCACTCACTTTATTAGCAGTAGAAAACCCAGGCGCAAATATCAAATCTAAAAGTTCAGATTCAGGCAGATTAGAAGCATAAGCTCTAGTTTTTTCTTGAGTTTGTATGGGATAAAGTTCAGCAGCTTTTCTCCGAATTCTGTCTAAATTTAATCCCTGACCATCATCCCGAACCTCAATAACAGTTTGGCTACCCTGATGATAGGCGCAGATTTCGATTAAACCTTGTTCTGCTTTACCAAGCTCTCGACGAAGTTGCGGAGCTTCAATACCGTGGTCAAAAGCATTACGCACTAAGTGTAACAAAGGATCGTACAGCTTTTCTGCGATCGCTTTATCTACTAGAACTTCACTACCAATAAGTTTCAATTCTACAAGTTTGGCATGAACATTCCCCAACTTATCTACCATGTGGGGGAAGCGATTCAGGATATTGCCCAAAGGTGACATTCGTGCTTCTACTAAGCTATCTATAATATTAAGAGTTAAATTCTCTTGTTTGTCACTAATTTGAGCAGCTTGGGTCAGCAGCAAGTCAAGAGACTCTGTGGTTTCTTGTAGTTGCAATGTCTCTTCTATTGCTTCATGCAATGTCATCTGAAATTCTGTATATACATCCATTTCTAGAGAGTCAAAATCCACTGCAAAACTTTGCGTTTGTTGTGAGCTTATATTTTGTATTTGTAAAGGTAAATCGCGTAATTCATTTAAAGTTATTTGATGTCTAGTGAGTTGCTGTATTAATTGCTCAATTATTTCTTTGACTTGTTCATCTTGCAATCCACGCCGTTTTTGGTAAATCAGCAATTCTCCTGCTAGATAATTAAGGTGTTGCAGTCTCTCTGTATCTACTCGAATAAATGAAGGTTGGCGAAAGTTTTTAGTTTGAACGTACTGTGATTTATCTTCTATTTCTTTGTTGATTTGTGTAGCTAAATCAGGCATGACTTCAATAGCTGTTTCAGAAACATTGATAACTACCTGTTCACTGACAGTTAATGAATCAAGCTTTTCTGAAAAATCGTCATCAGTCTGGAAAGTCACGATTTCAGCAGCAATATTTTGGTTAACTTCTTCTCCCCATATTGCTTCTAGGAAGTTATCAGTTGTTTGGGGTGATACAGATATCTCTTTAATAACTAAGAGTGTTTGTAGTCTGGGACTATCAAGCCAATTTTTCTCTTCGCTAGTAACAGGAGGATAATTTTTATATTCTTTTGCTAATTTATAAATTTGGTTTTGTAAAATTTTAATTACTGAGAGATAGGTATCAGATGATTTAAGAGAATATTGAAATTTTGCAACTGCAAATAGAATGATTAAGATGATACCACGTCTATAAATATAAAGACTTGGACTATCTTCTTCATCTTGGACAAAATCAAGAAACTTTTTCAGCCAGTTTTCGATATACTTAAGTAGACTTTTTCTTTCTAATGTGGGAACTAGTAAATTCAAACTGAGTTCTGCTTCTGGTATTTGCATCTGGTGATTGAACCAGCCAAAAATATAGCGAATTACCTTTAAATAAAACTTGGCAGTTGTTGGATTGACCGATTCATTTTTATTGTGATCCGATGTAGTGATAAACTGGTAAAATTGTTCTTCATGGGTGAAAAAACTGCCAGGAGATGAATTATTTTGCAATTCTTCAAATAACTCATGATTTTCCACAATTGTGAGTTTTAGTAAACTTAGAGAAGGTTTTCCACCAGATGTGCGATCGCCATCTAATACTAATTTTTGTGCTTGTTGTAAATCTGCAAGGGCAATTTCTGCAATTTTCTGCACCTGGATGGGATTTGCTTCCAAAGCCAGCAGAATCGTTTGAGAAATTTCTCCTAAACCAGGTAAGTTTAGAGATTCTGCCAATCCGAAAAACACTTCAGATTGAGATTTTAAAAATTCAATTAATTCGGCATCATTTGGTGGATTATTAACAGCATCAGCAATACTGTTTAGACGTTGCTCTACTCCCACTTCAAAAACTGACTGCACAATATCAAATCCCAATTCTTCAGAGGTGGGAATATGAGACTCAGCACCAAAAGCATCACCCAATTTTTCTTGTAACTGTGCAAAGACGGAAGTTGCTCGATGAAGCAATTCTTCATCATTAACAGTACTGCCGATTAGCTCAGTATTTAATGCTATACTCAGACATTCATAAGCTTGTAACAAAAGTGTTTGTAATTCAGCATCAATTACCACATTTGGATTATAGAGAGCCTTAAATACATCTTCTAAAAAATGGGCTATCATCTTAATTACTTCTAATCCAACATTAGCAGCACCACCTTTAAGTGTATGAGTAGCCCGCATTAAGTTGTGAATTTTAGCAGTGCTATAACCTTCCGATAAGCTAAATAGTTCTTGTTCAATAATTTGGACTAATTCCGGGGCTTCAGCCAGAAAGTAGATGTATCCTTGTTCGCGAATTTCTTTATCTGTAATCATAATTAGAGAGTGGGGAGTTAGAGTTAGGAGTTAGGAGTTGGGAGTTAGGAGTTGGGAGTTGATCAACTAATTGATTTTTCAGTTGTCTTGACTATTGAACTCAAAATCCGAATGATTTCGTCTGCATAGATTAGTTCATTGGTTAAATCAATATTTACTAGTTTTGACTGTTGTAGTAGACGTAGCCAGTATTTAGTTTCCCTAGCTTCTTTGTATGCAATATACATTTTTGCCAAAAAATCCTTTCTACTCTGACCACCGCTAGCCTCTTCAACATTCGCGCCAATACTTGTCCCACTTCGTAGAATTGCTTAGAAAGCACATATTCCCGTTGCTCTTGCAGTTTTATATATAAGTGAATAATTTCTAAAGCAAATTTAAAACTCTTCTGTTGAATAACACTCTCTGCCAATTACTCTTCTCCTCTCTTTAACTAAAAAGTTACAATTAATTAAGGTCAAAGCATTTTACATTTGCTCATAAAATAGTGCTTTATATAATTAATGCTTTGACCTAATAACTCCTAACTCCTAACTCCTAACTATTTTTCATTTCACTTTAAACTTGCTAGCAGTTGTTAACAACTCTTGCGCCATTCCTGATAAATCTTGGAACACAGTAGCAATTTCTTGAGATTCAGCAAAGGTTTTATTAGCAATTTCTGCTACATCTTGCATTGATTTAGTTACTGTTACAGATTGCGCCATTTGTTTTTGAGTTGCGGCGGTAATGCGCTCGATTAGCTGACTAATTTCGGCGGTTGCAGAAACGATCGCATTTAAGTTCTGGCGAGTGTCGCTAACAAGATTCGTACCTTCCACTACTTGCTGAATACCAGTTTCCATCGCTACTGCAACTTCTCCGGTTTCTGCTTGAATTTCCTGGACTAATTTTTCAATTTCGATGGTTGCTGCTGCTGACTGGCGAGATAAAGAACGGACTTCATCAGCTACGACAGCAAAGCCTTTGCCATATTCACCTGCACGTGTAGCTTCAATGGCTGCATTCAGAGCCAGTACGTTTGTCTGTGTGGCAAAATTACCAATCAAATTCACCACTTTGGAGATTTTTTGCGAAGATTCGCTGAGGCGTTTAATCTTTTTGCTGGTTTGAGCAACGGTTTCACGAATTCCTTGGATTGCTTTTACAGTTAGGTTCATGGCGGTATCGCCAGATTCTACAGTTTGATTTGCTTGTTGCACTGCTAGTTGCACTAACTCTGCGTTCGCCACCACAGCTTGAGTGGAGTCTACCATCTGTTGAATGTCACCTAAAGCTGCGGTAATTTCCTCAGATTGTTGTTGCGCCAGATTGGTTAGTCCAGCCAGTGAAGCGTCGCTATTACTAGAAGTTTGGGCAACTTGTTGAGCAGCCCCCTGTACCTGAATAACGATTTGCCGCAGTGCTTGCAGAGTATTATTGTAAGCATCTGCGATCGTTCCTAGTTCGTCTTCTGTAATTGGTGCGCGTACCGTTAAGTCGCCGTTGAGAGCGGGTCTAAGGGCTGTTAGAAGTTGAATAGATCGTTGTTGTAGTAACTCCTTAGCTGCCTTTTCCCGCGCTGCTGCTTCTGCTAATTTTGCTGACTGCGCTTGTACTTGTTGCAAATATTCGGTGTGTTGTAATGCCAGTCCTAACTGGCTACCAATACGTGCTAACAAAGTGACTTCCGATTCTTCCCAATCACGAGTTCCCGAATTTTGATAAGCTGCCAGCAAGCCCCACAATTGTTCCCCAGCAAATACAGGAACAATTACATAAGCTTTAACTTCAAATTGCTCTAAAATTTCAATGTGGCAAGGAGAATGACCTACCTGATAGATGTCATTTACAACAAAGCTTTCACCCTGGATATATCGACCTCCCTGAGTTTCTTGTAAATGGGTATCTTCCCAGACAGTTTTGATGTCGGGGCCTACCAATTTTACCCAAAGATGACCTGCTGATTCCGCTACAAATTCTCCACTCCAGTCAGGCTTGAAACGATAGACTGCGACGCGATCGCACCGCAGTAATTGTCTTACTTCTTGAGTGGTTGTTTTGAAGATTTCTTCTACATCTAGAGATTGCCGAATGCGGTTACTAATCTTGGTGATAGCTTTCTCTTGTTCCGCTATCTGAGCTAGTTTATCGGATTTCACCCGGACTAATTCTAAATAATCTATCTGTGATTTAGCTAGGCTAAATTGCAAGCTAGTCTGAACCAAAAAGTTCACTTCCCAGCTTTGCCACTCACGGGTGCTGGAATTTTGATAAGCTGCCAGCAAGCCCCACAATTTATCCCCGAAGAATATCGGAACAATCATGTAAGCCTTGGCTTCAAACTGCTCTAAAATCTCAATATGACAGGGAGCTAAACCTACTTCATAGATATTATTAACGATAAAGTTTTCACCTCTGACATACCTACCTCCCTTAGTTTCTTGCAAGTAGGTATCGTCCAAAACGGTTTTAATATCAGGGCCTACCAGTTTTGTCCAACCAGTACCTACAGACTCAGCCACAAATTCGCCACCCCAATCAGGGTTAAAGCGATAGACAGCGACGCGATCGCATTGCAGTGATTGACGCACTTCTTGAGTGGTTGTTTTGAAGACGCTTTCTACATCTGAAGATTGTCGGATGCGGTTGACTATTTTAGTGAAAACTTTCTCTTGTTCAACTATTTGAGCTAGTTGGTCAGATTTCGTCTGCACTTGTTCCAAATATTCCCCTTGTGAGATAGCCACACCAAATTGCAGTCCAATTTGAGTCACAAAGCTTTCTTCCCAAGGTTGCCAATCACGAGGCCCAGAATTTTGGTAAGCTGCCAGCAAACCCCATAGTTTTTCTCCAGAAAATATTGGCGCAATGACGTAAGACTTCATTTCATACTGCTCTAAAATGTCAATATGACATTGAGAATGACCCATTTGATAAATGTCATTGGCCACAAAGGTTTCACCTTTGGCATAACGTCCTCCTTGAGTGTCTTGTAAGTGGGTATCTTCCCAGACCATGTAAAAATCAGGGCCTACCATTTTTACCCAACCATTACCTACTGACTCAGCGACAAACTCGCCACTCCAGTCAGGTTTGAAGCGATAGACACCGACGCGATCGCATTTTAGTAATTGACGTACTTCTTGAGTAGTTGTTTGAAAAAGCTTATCGACATTTGATGCTCGCAGAATTTTGTCGATGACTTTAGCTACTGATTTTTTTGCTAGTATCCGCTGTTGCTGTTCTTTTTGGAATTCAAAGCTCTGCAATTTGTAGGTCAGTTCTGTTGTAATTTGAGATAGTAGACTAATTTCTACTTCTTGCCACTGTCGTGTTGAGTAGCAATTATTTACTGACAGTAATCCCCACACTTTACCTTCTACTAAAATCGGCAAACTCAAACTAGCTTTAATTTGAAATTTATCTAGTAGTTGCTTTTGATAAGGTGTAAGTTGTATCTGATTGATATCGTCAATAACTACAGATTCTATATAGTCTTGATTGGTATATAAGCCAAAAATAATTCCGGGAATATTTTCGCCTAAAGTCGGTGTCCAACCCAGTGTTCTGGATTCTGCTAAGACATTACCTGACTCCAGGGAAGTAAACTGATAAATTAAAGCGCGATCGCAGCCAATCTTTTCTCTAATTTGCGCTACAGTGATTTTGAGTAGTGTATCAAGGTCTGGCGCTTGGCGCATGTGAGTTGCGATGTCTTTCAACTGTCGCCGCCAAGTTTTAAATTCCTGAGCGATCGCATTTAATAAAGTTATTTCATTGCTAGCAATATTCGCTATATGAGCGTTACCATTCTGATTTTCTAATTCAGAGATTAGATGCTCATTTTCCTGGCTACTGTTATACAAGAATGTCATTTGATTAACCTCAAAACTTGTGATGGATAATAATTTGATATGTGGCAGCTAAAAATGATTTGGTATTTGGTAATTAAAGATTAAGTATTATCAAAATCCTCTACCTAATTAACCATTGCCCAATGTTCAATTATGAATCCCCCAGATAGGAGCTTGCATAATAGTTGTGGCATCTAAATTAAAAATCATGTCCTCCGAATCATTAATAAAGTATCCATGTAAAAAAGGTGATATTTTCGGATAAAATAATTCAGAAGTTGCGGGTTTCATTTCCTTAGTATCCAGCCATTCAATATCTATAAGCTGCCGCACCAATAAGCCCAAATATTTACCCTTGTTTTCCAGAACAATCGCCATCATTCTTGAAAGTAAATTTGGCCCTTCCGAAATTGGAGGATAACCTAACATTGCCTCTAAATCCACTAACCAAAGCATTTCACCACGCCAGTTATAAATACCCAAAACGCTACTAGGCATTTGAGGAACGGCACATATTTCAGGTAATGGCACTTGCAAAACTTCTGTAATATGTTGTAACGAAATTACGGCTGTATCACTTACTCCCAAATTAAAACTTAAAAACTTTTCCTGTGTTTCCAAAGTTATTGATCCTTATGTCCTTTATTATTTATCTTTAGCCACTATTTACAGTTATTGTTTGTTCTTATAGAGGTTTTATCTGAAAAATAGTAACTTCTAATGATTGTTGATTTATGACATTTTTACTAATTAATTAATCGCTTTAAAATTACCACTAGCTCGTCTCGATCAATCGGTTTTGATAGATAACCATCAGCGCCCAACATATTACCCCAAATTTTATCTACATCACTATTTTTTGTAGAGCAAAAAACCACAGGTATTTTGCTAGTGTTGGGATTATTTTTCAGTTCTCTGCAAATTTCAAAGCCACTCTTCCCCGGTAAAATTACGTCGAGAAATATTAGGTCTGGCTTATTTTTATCTATTTTGTCTTGAGCCTCTTCACTGCTAGTGGCGCTCATTACAGAATAACCTGCCTGTTGTAAGTAACGGCTGATTATTTCCATATCTGTTAAGCCATCTTCAACAACTAAAACAGTATTCATGGTAATTACTCGTTAATTTTTTTTTCAAAATGTAAACAAATTAGATATTCAAATCCTAAATGATTTCCCAAATAAGACATGGAAGGGACTAGAGACTAGCCCTAACCCCTTTGCCCTAACCAATATTTTACAAATCAAATAGGACTGCTATAAATACAAAAATTTGTATTTGTCTAATTTTGATTCAATCTGTTATGTATCAACCTCAGAAAAAGTACGTAATAAACATAACTTAATATGTATTTGAATATAAAAAATTTTATCATCGAATTTGGAATTTTTGATTGGAAATTCCAAATTTTAAAATGCCTGAGAGTAACCGAATCTAAATGCGATAATAAGTCTTAAATCAAAAATTTAAAATTAATTAACAGAGCCAGTGACTTGATTGCTGGAGTAAATCTGAAATATAAAATAGTTGAACCTCAATAATTTAATTTTTACTGAGGTGAAAAACTCTATAAATTTTGCAGAAGAATTCAGAGTAAAAAATAGCCTCTAATTCTTCCTAATTACAAACCTCTAAATTAGATTTACTCTTTTCGGTGAATACAGTCGGTGTAGGTAAATATTTACGTACTATACCCATTACTTTATCAGCCACTACAGGTTTGGTGAGAAAATCTGTAGAACCAACTACTTTGGCACGAACTCTATCTAAAAGACCATCACTGCCCGTTAATATAATTATTGGCGTGTTGGAAAAGGTAGATATTCGTCGCAACTGAGTACAAATTTCGTAACCACTAGCAACTGGCATAATTAAATCCAAGAAAATCAAGTCTGGTTTATCCTGAATGAGAATTGGTAGAGCTTGTACAGCATCTTGAATCTTGACAAACCTTAATCCATTGGAAGTGATAATATCCTCTAGCATTTTACATACTTGAGGGCTATCATCAACGCAAGCCACTAATGGAGCAATCCGCTTTTTTACTTGTGTGGTGGTAGAGTTATTGTTGACTTCAGTAATTCCTAAAGGCAAGTCAGGTACTTCCACCAATTCAATGATTCCTTTAAGGATATAGGGAAGCAAGGAACGCGTG
The DNA here is from genome assembly GCF_054786515.1 of Nostoc sp. UIC 10890. Lineage (NCBI taxonomy): Bacteria > Bacillati > Cyanobacteriota > Cyanophyceae > Nostocales > Nostocaceae > Nostoc > Nostoc sp. UIC 10890. The sequence goes on along the minus strand of NZ_JBSGKF010000001.1, from coordinate 4,698,935 downwards.
AGTGGTAGTACACTCTGCTTCATTTTCATGGCTAAATCTCGCAGAGTGAACTTGCCATTGATTAAATTCACAAAGTTTTTGTAAACAGATGGACTTACCATCTGCTCAAGTTGCTCTGGTCGCCGCAGAATTGGTGCTAAGTCAGGAGAAAAATTTGCTAAACCAGCTTCTGACCAAATTTTCCATGAGTCTTGCATGTGCTTTACAGACATTTCTGCACTCGTGAAACTCATTGGAGTTTCTAAGATAACTTCTTGGCTGCGATTGCAACTTATAGATGCAAAGTTTCCTTGCAGAGCGAGGTCAAATAATAGTTCTGCTATCGTGTTATCGACAATAGTGTTGATTTGATCTCGCTGGATTTTCTGTTTTTTATACAAGATTTCTAGAAGGCGATAATCCCAGTAATCGCTTGATAGGTCTTGCAAACGCAACTGCAACTTATCAACATCAATCTGCGGACAATTTTGAGCTATATGTCTACGCCAACGTCGGAAGGGATGAGTTCCCCCTGTTGCCCAAACTATTCGTCCCAGGCGATAGTAAAAAGTCCATTGGCTGCCCTTTGAACTCTTAATATTTAATTTGCCATTATATTGTAACTGAGTACAAGTTTTAAATTCATTTACAAGATTATTTGAAATAAGTTCCCGATGGGACATAGTTTGTTCCTTTTGTAAAAAAGCCAACCCTTAAAAAACCCACGTTAGCTATATAGTGGTCAGCAGATATGTGAATAAGTGCAAATACATTTGTTATGTAGCAGTCTAAATCAAGATTATTAAAAGCAAGGAAGATGAGAAGATAGCAAAACTATGCTATGAAATAATTTATCTAGCATAGAGTTTTATTGGCAGACTTTAGTTTTCTGCTAATCTTTATGACTTAAGGGGGTTGCCATAGTCCTCATTGTGATGTAAGCAGTATTGATATATCATTTTAAGAATTTTCATACTGAATCATATCCGTATAAGTTCTGAATTTTTGTTTAAAAAAGATTAGCATCCTCTAGAGTGTTCTACTTTCGTTATTGAGATTGACAATAAATATTAAAAATATTTATTTAAGTTTACTATTCTTAATTATCCTAGCTAATATCAGGTTTTCTAGGGAATATTTTTCTAAAAAAAGGCGTGCTACTTCTCTTAGTAGCACGCCTTTTTTTAGAATATTTATTTAGGAATATTTTTCAAGGTTGCTTATGGTTTTGATAGCTGACAACAGCTTCCCTGAGATTACTTTGGTGTTCTGAAAGAAGCCGATCGCCTTCGTCTTTTTCTAAACCAGTCCAGTGCATTAATAGCGCTAGCTTCACCCATTTACCACTGCGTTCTAGTAAAAAACCAGAAGCTTCCCGACTTAAACCTGTGAGGTCTTGCAAAATTCGCAAAGCGCGATCGCGTAACTTTTGATTTGTTACCGCTACATCCACCATCCGATTGCCATAAACTTTGCCTAGTTTGACCATTACCCCGGTAGAAAGAATATTTAAAGCTAACTTTGTAGCTGTACCAGCTTTCAGACGAGTTGAGCCAGCAATGATTTCTGGCCCTGTCAATAGCCGAATGTCAATATCGGCATCAAAGCTAACTTGTTCAGCCGGAACACAGGCGATAAAAATAGTAATGGCTCCTCGCTGACGAGCAGCATGAAGCGCACCGTGGACATAAGGCGTTGTTCCACCAGCGGTAATACCGACTACGACATCTAACTGGGTAATATGTCGCCCAGCGATCGCAGCCTCACCATCTTCGATGCTGTCTTCTAAATCTTCGGAACTACGTACAAGCGCCCCAGCACCACCAGCAATAATCCCCTGTACCAACTCTGGGGGTGTACAAAAAGTAGGTGGACACTCAGCAGCATCTAACACTCCTAACCTGCCACTTGTCCCCGCACCGATATAAAATAGGCGTCCTCCGTGGCGCAAACGCTCTGCGGTGCGCTCAATTGCTTCAGCCAGCTGAATTTTCGCCGCTGCAACTGCTGCGACTGCCTTTTGGTCTTCGTTATTAAACAACTCCACTAATTCCAGAGAACTGAGTTGGTCTAAGTTTAGACTGTTAGGATTTACCAACTCGGTTAAAAGATGCCCACGTTCCTGCAAGTTTGTCATTTGTCCTCTGTCATTTGTCCTACAGTAAGCCGCCTACGTCTATTGTCATTAGTCAATTAGCGACCAATGACCAACGACCAATGACCAATGACTAATGACTAATGACTAATTACAGCAATCCTTCCAATTTGCGACGCATCTTTTCTAGTTCAGAATCAGACAATTCTGGTTCTTCTAGTGGCTGTTGATTGAGAGGGAAGGTGTCTTCAACAGTATCCTCCTTCTGGGCGTCTGCTTGCCAGTCAGTTTCTTCGACATTCAGTTCTGGGGGAGTGACAACTAAATTGCTGTTTTCTGGGATGATTTCCCATTCATATCCAGCACTTTCGCAAAATTCCTTGATTTCCTCAGCATCGATTGGCTCTGGTGTAGGTGCGGGAAAATCCTGAGCTTCCAGCATCAGAGCAAAGCGAGTGGCGTCGTCTTCTGACTCAAACATCAGAATTTTATTGCGATTGCCTTCCCGAATCGTGTGAATCCCCTCATTTTCCGTTCGAGCATTAAAAATTAATACAAAGACACGCATTGGTGTAATCATTTGTCTTTTTTAAGGTCTATTCATATTAAAGTTCTAGGTTGCGCCTGTGCGAAAGTCAAAGGAACAATTTTCACTCTATTGAGATCAGATTTTCCTGAAAACCCCAATATTATTAAGCATAAGTATTGGATCAAGCAAATACCGTAACTTAACCAATGAGGTCTTGGGTTTAGTTGGCGTATCCTGGAAATGGCATACTGAATGAATGTGTCAGTTAATGCTTGTGTGTGCCAGCGACATCTGGTAATTAATACAGTGAAAGCAAATGACTAAAACTCCCAATCAAGATATTCTCTCCCCGTCCCCTATCCGCAAGCGTCTGTGGTTGCTGGTGTTGAGTCGGGGTAGCATTACTTTGGGCGGACTTTTACTGTTAGGAGTTATCATCGGTATTTGGCGGTTGTGGACTTTTGTCCAAACAGAATTAACACCTTTGGCACAACAAAGTCTCACGACTACACTCAACCGTCCGGTAAAACTGGGAAGAGTCACACAATTTTCGTTGACGGGAGTGCAGTTTGGGGCTTCAGCTATTCCAGCCACACCCACAGATCCAGATCGGGCCGCAGTCGAAGCTGTAGAGGTGGGTTTTGACCTGCCACAACTAATCTTTAACCGCCACTTAAAGCTAGATGTTACCTTAGTCAATCCAGATATTTACATTGACCAAGATGAACAAGGGCGCTGGGTTTCCACTAATTTAGCGCCGTCAGGTGAAGGCGGCGCAATTAAAACCGATTTGGACAATTTGCGGTTTCGCAATGCCAAGCTGGCGTTGATGCCGCAGGAGAGGGCAGAAGAAGCAGGGGGCGGGGGGCAGGGGGCAGAGGAAGCAGGGGGAGATAAGGGAGCGACATTACCTTCATCGTCCTTATCTCCCATAACATTTTCTCAACTGAATGGATCTGCCCAACTTTTAGCGAATAACCAGTTGGTCAGGTTTGAAGTGGGGGGTCAGGCAGATAGTGGTGGTAATATTTCGATTCAGGGTGAGACGCGTTCTAAGGTTCTAGCGGGTAACTTTCAGTTGCGATCGCAAGATTTGCTGGCTGCGGATATTACTCGCCTAATTAAGTTACCAGTGAACTTAGTGACTGGTCGAGCCAATGGCGACTTGTTAGTTCGGTTGATGCCAGGACAGGATACTTTATTGTATGGCAGTGCGGCTGTGCAAGGGTTAACACTTCAAATACCCAAAGTCCCGCAACTGTTGAGCAATAGTCAAGGAAATCTCCGTTTTCAGGGAACGGAGTTGCAGTTAGATAATGTTACTACCAACTACGGTAAAATCCCCCTAGTGGCTACGGGAATTATCGACACTCAAGCAGGCTTTAAGTTAGCAGGGCGTGTAAATACGGTAAGTTTGGCTAATGCCCAAGAGACTCTCAAAGTAAAACTACCTGTGCCGATCGCTGGACAAGTACAAGCTTCTTTGCAGATTACCGGATCAACTAAAGCACCAATTCTCTCAGGTACAGTTGCAACAATTCAAACTGCCCGGATTGATAAAGTTGATTTTAATAGCATCAGTAGTAAGTTTGAGCTTGTTACTAGTTCCTCTTTAATTACCCTCAAAGATATTCAAGGTAAGGCCAAAGTTGGTGGTGACATCACAGGCGCTGGTAAAATTCAACTTGGTGAAACCCCGCGACTAGATTTAAATTTTGCTGCCAAGAATGTTCCAGGGGATGCGATCGCAAAAGTTTATGAAACAACTCCCGCTTTCCAAATCGGCAATGTCTCAGCTACAGCCCAACTAACCGGCGCTCCTACCAATGTCCAAACTGTGGTAAAATTCCAAGCTCCTAACGGAACTTACCCCGGAACTGGCGAAGTTGCGATCGCTCCAAATCGCACCGTCTCTTTCCGTAATGTGGCTCTGAATGTAAGTGGTGGTAAAGTCCGGGCAACTGGTAGTTATACCAATGATCGTTGGCAAGCTGTGGCTGTTGCCTCTGGGGTGAAATTGGAACCCTTTGTAGACAAAAGTCAACTGCAAAATGTCTCGTTGGCAGGGGCACAGTTTAATGGTCGTCTCATCCTCTCAGGCAGCACAGCACCATTTGAAATTGCCACGATTCGCAGTGATGGTGCAGGAGTTCAAATTGGTGGCGGCACAGTTGTAGTTTCTAATGTCCAACTACAAGACCAAGGCTTTTCTGCTCAACTTATAGCTAATGGTGTGCGGCTGGGGCGGATATTGAAACAGTCTCCCCCAGCTTTAAATAATCCATTGGCGGGTACGTTCCAAATCGCAGGTAACAGAGATAATTTCAGTCTGAAAACCCTCCGTGGCACTGGGGAAGGTCGCCTTACTATTGGTCGTGGCACGGTTACAGCCAATAATATTCAAGTGGGTAATGGTGTATATCAAGCGCAAGTTCAGGCTAAAAATGTGCCTGTGCAGCAGTTGGCAACATTACCAAAGCAGTTCCAAGGAGCGTTAACTGGTCAGTTTAACGTAGCGGGTTCTGTTGAATCGTTTCAACCACAAACTATTCAAGCCAGTGGTCAGGCGCGGGTCAATGTTGCTGGTGGAACTATTACAGCTAATAATATCCAAGTGGGTAATGGTGTATATCAAGCGCAAGTTCAAGCTAAGAATGTACCTGTGCGGCAGTTGGCAGCAGTACCACCACAGTTCCGAGGGACGTTAACTGGTCAAGTAAACGTGGCGGGTTCTGTTGAATCGTTCCAACCACAAACTATCCAAGCTATAGGTCAAGCGCGAGTGGATGTTGCAGGTGGAACTATTACAGCCTCTAATATCCAAGTCGGTAATGGTTTATATCAGGCACAAGTTCAAGCAAATAATTTACCGTTGCAGCAGTTGGCAGCAGTACCCCCGCAGTTCCGGGGAGCCTTAACTGGTCAAGCAAACGTGGCTGGTTCTATTGAATCGTTCCAACCGCAAACCATCCAAGCCAGCGGTCAAGGACGGTTGGATGTTGCAGGTGGAACGATCGCAGCTTCTAATATTCAAGTAGCTAATGGTCGCTATCAAGCTGTAGTTGATGCTTCCGGTGTGGAATTAAATCGATTAAATCAGCAATTGCGGGGTCAATTTGGCGGTCAGTTGCAATTAGCTGGCACGTTAGGATCATCCAAATTAGCTGATGTGCGTGCTGCTGGAAAGGTGCAATTATCCCAAGGTATCCCTGGCCTTGAACAACCTCTGACGGCTGCGATCGCTTGGAGTGGTGAAAGGCTGACCATTGAGCGAGCAACTGCTCCCGGTTTAAGTGTTACTGGTAATATATTAGCCAATGCCACAAAGGCAGGTGTACCGGAAATTACTGCCCTAAATCTCAACGTCCAAGCAGAGAATTACAACTTAAAACAGTTACCGATTAATCTTCCTAATCAGGTTGCTGTGGCGGGGAGAGTTGATTTTAATGGTCAAATCACTGGTAAGCTGCCCTTGCCAAATGTAGTAGGGCAAATTAATTTACGAGACTTGGTTGTTCAAGATATTGCTTTTGAGCCGTTGTTGACTGGAAACATCGATTCAGCACAGGGACGCGGTTTAAATTTGAACTTGGCAGGAAATAGCGATCGCCTGGCCTTTAATTTAGATGCCAATAATCGCCCGAAATCCTTCTTAGTAAAATGGCAGCAAGCATCAGCTACAGGCAACATTCAAGGGAATGATTGGGCGCTCAAAGTTGCCAATTTCCCCTTACAAATATTGAACTTGACTCCGCCGCCAATTACTCGCCTGGGTACTGGTAAGATAGCTGGATTGTTAACTGGGGATTTGCTGTTTAATCAGCAGACATTGGCAACAACGGGGAATTTTGCGATCGCTGATCCGCAAATTGGCCGAGTTAAAGGCGATCGAATAGCTGCTCAATTCCGTTACGGTGAAGGTAAAGCCACACTCGCCAGTAGCGAATTTGTCAAAGGCAAAAGTAGCTACGCTCTTGTCGGTACTTTTGCCCAAAGCCCTAAAGGGCCTCAACTACAAGGTAAACTGAACGTCAAACAGGGAGAGATCCAAGATGTTTTATCTGTAGCACAGATATTTGATTTACAAAATTTGCCAGGTGGTTCAGCAGAAATCTACGGCACAGCAGCGGATCTAACCACTACCTCCCAAGGAGCGCCAAATCAACCCTTATTAACCCAAATCCAACGGTTTTCTGAAATTGAAGCTTTGGTAGCAGAACAGGAAGAACAGCGGCTTAATTCCACTCCCATACCAGATTTGGCAGACTTAAAGGGGACTTTCAACGGGGAAGTGGCTGTAAATACAGCTACAGCCAATGGATTATCAGTGGATTTTAATTTGAATGGACAAAACTTTGCCTGGGGTAAAAAGGAAGAAAAAAATCGTTTTTATACTGCCGACAAAGTGATTGCCGAAGGCAACTTTGAAAACGGTGTTTTAAGTTTGCGACCATTACGACTCGAATCTGAAAACAGGCTGATTGCCTTCACGGGTAACGTTGGCGGTGATGAACAATCTGGCCAGTTACGGGTGAATAATTTTCCCGTACAACTATTGAATAATGTTGTCAAACTACCAGTTGGAATCACAGGGAATCTTAACGGTACAGCAGCTTTAGCAGGCAGCATTGCTAATCCCCAAGCTAGAGGGGAATTGCAAATTGTAGAAGGAATACTAAATCAGAATAAAATAGAGTCAGCGATCGCAAGTTTCAGCTATGCCAATGGACGCTTAAACTTTGGTAGTACTTTAGCCGTTGCCGGGCCAAAACCTGTTGATATTACTGGCAGCATTCCTTATAAATTGCCTTTTGCCTCCGTCGCACCAGACAGTGAGCAAATCAGTTTGGATATGAAGTTGGAAAACGAGGGATTGGCACTGTTAAACGCATTAACTAATCAAGTGGTATTTGAGAAAGGTGAAGGAGAAATAGACCTCAAGGTGCGCGGAACGTTGCAAAAACCCGAAGTAGATGGAATTGCTACTATTAGTAATGCTACTTTTTCAGCCCAGGCTTTGCCAGGTAAGCTGAGACGTGTAACAGGTAGAGTACTGTTTAATTTTGACCGCATCTTAGTAGAAAATCTTGAAGGTAGATTTAGCCGTGGAAAGGTAGAAGCTGCTGGGGAAATTCCCATTTTCAACAATGAGAACGCCACTATCAACAATCCCCTGACAGTTAATCTCGATCAGCTAGCGTTGAATCTGAAGGGACTTTACCAGGGAGGTGCTAGCGGCAATTTGCAGATTACTGGTTCTGCCCTTAGCCCAGTAATTGGTGGTAAAGTAAACTTATTTGATGGTCAGGTATTGCTGGCAGAATCTACTGACGCAACTTCATCTGTAAATGATACTGGTCTTGGTGTATCACCCACAAAAGAGAATAAGCAGAGTAAAGCTGAAATTGGGAATGGAATAGGAAATGCGATCGCTAGATTTAATAATCTAGATTTAGAACTAGGCAAAAACGTCCAAATTACCCGTCCACCTATTCTCAACTTCCGCGCCACTGGTAATCTCATAGTTAACGGCTTAATCAATCAGCCAATACCCGACGGCACTATCCAGTTAGAAAAAGGTGGCGTAAATTTATTTACTACCCAATTTAATCTTGCTCGTGGCTATAAGCATACCGCAACATTTAGTCCCACTCAACCCCGCGACCCCGACTTAGATATTCGGCTATTTGCCAAAGTACTAGACGTAACTCAAAGTAATGATTTCAGCCGGATAAATACCACAGGTTTATCATCCTTAGAAAGTGTTCGAGTCGAAGCCACTATCAACGGTTTAGCTAGCAAACTAAACGAAAATCTAGAATTAACAAGCAGTCCGTCACGTAGTCAAACCGAAATTGTTGCTCTTTTAGGAGGTGGATTTGTAGACACCCAAGGACGTGCTGACAGTACTTTAGGTCTAATTAACATCGCAGGTTCGGCTGTGTTCAACAATTTTCAGTCAGCTTTTAACCAGATAGGCAGTACTTTTGGTTTAAGTGAGTTACGGATATTTCCTACCGTGATTTCTGAAAATCCCGAAGCTGGAAGAAGCAATTCAACTTTAGAATTAGCAGCGGAAGCTGGGATTGATATTTCTTCCAAAATATCTGTTTCCAGTATCAAGATACTAACAACAAATGACCCCTTCCAATGGGGTGTTAATTACCGGATAAACGACGAATTTCGTGTGCGTGCTTCCACTAATTTAACCGATGATAGTCGTGCAGTAGTGGAGTATCAAACGCGGTTTTAAATAAAAAAGAATTGAAAGGGCGTAGGCATCGCTTTACCATTATCCAAAATTCATATCCTTGTTATTCCCTTTTCTCCTTGCTTCTAAATAGCTATGTCTTACCAAGTTTGATTTTGTGCAGTTTAAATATCAAATTGTAATATTATCTCCCTCCTGTTTATTAATAACTAATCGCAAAATTGATAACCCTAAAATTATCAAAAATAGCACTAGCCCAATTGTGCAAGCGTAGCTAATTTCCAAATTGTTGAAGGCTTGCTCATATAGATAATAAACAATCGTTTTCGAGCTACTGAGTGGCCCCCCTTGGGTCATAATGTATACCTCTTCAAATACTTTGGTTGCAGAAATAGCCGAAATTACCGCCACTAGTGCCAGATACGGTTTCATTAAAGGTATGGTAATATCCCAATGTTTGCTGATCCCATCCGAGCCATCAATTGCAGCGGCTTCATACACATCAGCGGGAATTGATTGCAACCCAGCTAAATAAATCACCATGTAGTAGCCTAGTCCTTTCCACACGGTGACAGCCATCACACTGGCAAGAGAAATTGGTACAATACCAAAAATTTTGTCTGGGCTAGTCAGCCAAGGAATACCTTCTGGAAAAAGACCTAAAGCTTTAAATAACTGATTAAGTAATCCGTTTTCTGCGTAAAGCCATTTCCAAGCTATTCCCGCAACCACCATTGAAATTACCACTGGAGTGTAGTATGCCGATCTAAACCAATTCATCCCCCGCAGTTTTTGATTTACCAATATTGCCAGTACTAAGGGAGCAATTACTAAAATTGGTACTACACCAACAAGATATAGAAAAGTGTTTTCCAAGGTTTTCCAAAAAACCGCATCTTTCCAAAGCTTGAGAAAGTTTGCGAAACCTATCCATTCTGGTGGCTGGGCAATATCTTCATAGCTAGTAAAACTGAGGTAAAACGCTTGGAGTGCAGGCCAAAAAACAGTTAACCCCAAAAGAACCAAAGCGGGTAGTAAAAATAAATAAGGAGTTAGTCTCTGTTTGATGAATATCCAATTTTTAGGTATCAATTGATTCATATAAATTCTAATAGTTGTTTTCACTTTGTCAGAATCCTTAAGAAAAAGAATTTGGGGATGTGAGTAGATTTAAGCTTCAATATTTTAAGAGCATATATTTACGTAGCGCTTCGCGCTTGCCATTGGCATCGCTAATTAATAACTCGGAGATCAACTGCAATGGAAACTCAGCACAACTCGTCGTCAATTGAACATCAAAATGTCCCCATAAACCACCGTGGACTACATGACTTTTTGTATAGTTCCGATGACGAACACACCGCCATTGAGGTGAGTATAACCCCTGAACTGGCAAACGATGGTACTGAAATCATTGATCTTGAGACTTGGAGTGCAGCTGCTCAGAATGCTAAAATTGCAGGTGTTTACGCAGTATTGGACGCAGTACGCTGTACACAGCACATTGGCTATTCTCGGAATGTATTGCTTTCCCTAAACGGTCATGTCACTAAAAATGGTAAGCAAAAGTGTGCTTTTGTCCGCGTGCAAGCATTCAAGTTCCCCAAGCGTCAAGAAATGGAAGATTTGCGAGATGCGTGGATAGCAGAACTCGAAAGTACACCACCTGGTAACGCAACTGATCGCGGAATGTGGGCTAGCACGGTAGGCGAAGCTGCAAAAGCGGTAATGTCAGAGGCGGAACGCCAAGCTTATGAGGAGAAAAAGCTAAAACTGCGGAAAGCAATGGCTGACACAACTCTTTCTAAAGAGTCAGAAACAATAGATGCGAGTGAAGTCGAACGTCAGCGTCAACTTGAAGCTGCTGTGACAAATGATGACTGGAGTGTAATTATCGACGCACAGACACAAGAAACCAAGTCTTAGGATGAGCGTTCAGCCCTCTGCTTATTTCCCCACTTGGATACCCTCATATCTTTACAGAATAGAGTATCCAAGTATTTAGATTTTGCTAGCTTGGCAGATTTTCAACAGCAGAAATGGCACAAACCTGTAATCCGACAGGCGTGTGAATAATCACTGATTCTACACCGAAGACTTGTGCGATCGCATTTGGTGTCAGGACTTGTTCCGGTGTACCAACTTCCCAAATATGACCCTGTTTTAATAATCCAATACGGGAACTATACCGTGCTGCCAAATTCAGTTCGTGTAAAACTGTAATAATAGTTAATTCCTGCTGCTGATTCAGTCCTTTGAGCAGTTCCAATAGTTGCAATTGATAGTTGATATCTAAAAAAGTTGTCGGTTCATCTAATAGTAAAACTTTTGGCTCTTGCGCTAGTGCTAGAGCTAAAAAAGCCCGTTGTCTTTCACCGCCTGATAGTTGTTCAACTAAGCGATCGCTCAGTTTTTCTAGTTGTGTCTTTTTAATTGCAGTTTCCACTTTGAGCCAATCTTCAGCCTTTAGTTCCCATTGCCACCAAGATTGATGCGGCGTGCGTCCTAAACTTACTAATTGTCGCACTGTTAACCCAACGGGAACCGTTTGTTGTTGCGGTAATAATGCCAGTTTTTGTGCAACTAGATTTGGGGGTTGAGAGTGAATTGCTTTACCATCAAGTAGCACTGTTCCATGTTGTGGTGAGAGAATACGACTCACCAATTTGAGTAAAGTAGATTTACCTGAACCATTAGCACCAACTAAACTCAACCATTCTCCTGTTTGCAGTGTGAGGTTAATATCTTGGACAATTGGTACTAAAGCGTAACCGCCTGTGAGATTTTGTAGTTCGAGTGGCATTTCAGAAAATCAAAAATGAGAAAAATTTAATCTTATAATATTTGAGTGGATTATTTGACAACCTTATACACAGTTCAATACACAGTTCAATTAAAAAAGAAAATATTTAAAATAATGTTGATGTTTTATAGATAAATCTCTGGAATAAATAGCAAAAGCCCCCTCATAATATTATGAGGGGGCTTGTTGTAAAAATAGAACCTGGCATCGAGCTATTTTTGCGTAGGGCTACCCCTAAACTATCGTGGCCGCAGCAGCGTTTCACCTCTGAGTTCGGGAAGGGTTCAGTGTGGTTCCACCGCGCAATAGACACCAGGAAAACTTGGAGAGTTATGAGTTAGGAGTGAGAAGTTAGAAATAAAAGAGTTTATTCATTGATAACTCTTAACTCCTAACTTTTAACTCCTAACTACTTCAAAACCCTGAAGACTGCAAGTAACGCGAATTATTAATAAGTAGAGCAAATGAGTTGTGAGGTCAAGCCCTCGGTCTGTTAGCACGGCTCGGCTACATACATTACTGCACTTCCACCTACCGCCTAAGAACGGGTGTTCTGCCCGTGACCTTACCCACTTATTGTGGTGAGAGCACTCATCTTGAGGTGGGCTTCCCACTTAGATGCTTTCAGCGGTTATCCGCTCCGCACTTGGCTACCCAGCGTTTACCGTTGGCACGATAACTGGTACACCAGCGGTGCGTTCCTCCCGGTCCTCTCGTACTAAGGAGGACTCCTCTCAATGCTCTTACGCCTGCACCGGATATGGACCGAACTGTCTCACGACGTTCTGAACCCAGCTCACGTACCGCTTTAATGGGCGAACAGCCCAACCCTTGGGACGTACTTCCGCCCCAGGTTGCGATGAGCCGACATCGAGGTGCCAAACCTCCCCGTCGATGTGGACTCTTGGGGGAGATCAGCCTGTTATCCCTAGAGTAACTTTTATCCGTTGAGCGACGGCCATTCCACTCTGCGCCGTCGGATCACTAAGGCCTACTTTCGTACCTGCTCGACTTGTCAGTCTTGCAGTCAAGCTCCCTTTATGCCTTTACACTCGTCGCACGGTTTCCAAGCGTGCTGAGGGAACCTTTGCGCGCCTCCGTTACCTTTTAGGAGGCGACCGCCCCAGTCAAACTGCCCACCTGAAACTGTTCCCTGACCGGATAACGGTCATGGGTTAGAATTCTAGCTTCGCCAGAGTGGTATCTCACCGTTGGCTCCATATTCCCCACAAGGAATACTTCATCGCCTCCCACCTATCCTGCGCAAGCCAAGCCCGAACACAATTCCAGGCTACAGTAAAGCTTCATAGGGTCTTTCTGTCCAGGTGCAGGCAGTCCGTATCTTCACAGACATTCCTATTTCGCCGAGTCTCTCTCTGAGACACCATCCAGATCGTTACGCCTTTCGTGCGGGTCGGAACTTACCCGACAAGGAATTTCGCTACCTTAGGACCGTTATAGTTACGGCCGCCGTTCACCGGGGCTTCGGTCGCTAGCTTCAAGGTTTCCCCCTGACCAACTTCCTTAACCTTCCGGCACTGGGCAGGCGTCAGCCCCCATACTGCGTCGATTTGACTTTGCGGAGACCTGTGTTTTTGGTAAACAGTCGCCTGGATCTCTTCACTGCGACCCACGTCTTAGGTGGGCACCCCTTCTTCCGAAGTTACGGGGCCATTTTGCCGAGTTCCTTAGAGAGAGTTATCTCGCGCCCCTTGGTATTCTCAACCTCCCTACCTGTGTCGGTTTCGGGTACAGGTAACTGTAAGTTAACGTGTTTAGAGCTTTTCTTGGAAGCTAGACTATGCCACTTCCCCACCGTAGTGGGTCGTACTCACGCCTCAACTCGAAACGTTTTCGCCGTCTCTCAACATCTTGACGCTTGAACCGGTAACCAACATCCGGCTGACAATTATCTTCTCCGTCCCTCTGCACAACCTACAATCAGTACGGGAATTTTAACCCGTTGTCCATCGACTACGCCGTTCGGCCTCGCCTTAGGTCCTGACTAACCCTCCGGGGACGAACCTGGCGGAGGAAACCTTAGGGTTTCGGGGTATTGGATTCTCACCAATATTTGCGCTACTCAAGCCGACATTCTCACTTCCGTTTCGTCCACAGCTGCTTGCCGCTACTGCTTCTACCTACGACGGAACGCTCCCCTACCGATTAACATAAGTTAATCCCACAGCTTCGGTACATCGCTTAGCCCCGTTCATTTTCGGCGCGAGAGCGCTTGACTAGTGAGCTATTACGCACTCTTTCAAGGGTGGCTGCTTCTAGGCAAACCTCCTAGTTGTCTGTGCACTCTCACCTCCTTTATCACTTAGCGATGATTTGGGGACCTTAGCTGGTGGTCTGGGCTGTTTCCCTCTTGACAATGAAGCTTATCCCCCACTGTCTCACTGGCAATGTGTGCTCTGGGTATTCAGAGTTTGTCTCGATTTGGTACCGGTCTCCCAGCCCGCACCGAAACAGTGCTTTACCCCCCAGATATAATCATTACCGCTGCGCCTAAACACATTTCGGGGAGAACCAGCTAGCTCCTGGTTCGATTGGCATTTCACCCCTAACCACAACTCATCCGCTGATTTTTCAACATCAGTCGGTGCGGACCTCCACTTGGTGTTACCCAAGCTTCATCCTGGCCATGGTTAGATCACCAGGGTTCGGGTCTATAAACACTGATTATCGCCCTTTTCAGACTCGGTTTCCCTTTGGCTCCAGCATTCTCGCTTTAACCTACCAGTGCCTATAAGTCGCCGGCTCATTCTTCAACAGGCACGCGGTCAGACTTTAAATAGTCCTCCCACTGCTTGTAAGCTAACGGTTTCATGTTCTATTTCACTCCCCTTCCGGGGTTCTTTTCACCTTTCCCTCGCGGTACTGGTTCACTATCGGTCACACAGTAGTATTTAGCCTTACGAGGTGGTCCTCGCTGATTCACATGGGATTCCTCGTGCCCCATGCTACTCGGGATTCAGCTACTATCCTTTGACTTTCGACTACAGGACTTTCACCTTCTTTGGTGCAGTATTTAGCTGCTTCGTCTAGCCTCTAGATTCGATCTCGCTGTCCCACTACCCCAATCGGTAAACCAATTGGTTTAGGCTCTTCCCCTTTCGCTCACCACTACTCAGGGAATCTCTGTTTTGATTTCTCTTCCTCCAGCTACTAAGATGTTTCAATTCGCTGGGTTGGCTCTCTCCTGCCTATATATTCAGCAGGTAGTATTAAGGGTTGCCCCATTCGGAAATCTCCGGATCTAAGTTTGCTTCCAACTCCCCGGAGCATATCGTCGGTAACCACGTCCTTCATCGCCTCTGTGTGCCTAGGTATCCACCGTTAGCCCTTATTAACTTGACCACTCAAACATTTGCTGTTCTACAATTTTGCATTCACAAATAGTTAGTCCTGCTTACCTCATCACTTTGCACTGATTTCACTCAGCACTCAGCACTCAGCACTCAGCACTCTCAATGTCTGTGTCTGCCTGCTAATTTCGCGTTACTATGCAGTTTTCAAGGTTCTGGCTGAGAACTAACTCAGCAGTCTGACTTAACATTAAGTCATGTTGCTGATTTCTCACTAGCTTTTCTGTTTTGGCAATCGCCACAGGTGGAGGTTAGCGGACTCGAACCGCTGACATCCTGCTTGCAAAGCAGGCGCTCTACCAACTGAGCTAAACCCCCAGATACAATTAAAAATTGATAATTTTAAATTAAAAATTGAATTTTCTTCATTTTTAATTTCTAATTTTACATTTTTAATTGATTCAGGTGGGCCATCCTGGACTCGAACCAGGGACCTCACCCTTATCAGGGGTGCGCTCTAACCACCTGAGCTAATAGCCCATATCGAACCAAATCATAGTTTGAAAGCTTTCAACAAATGTCTGCGACCGACCTAGGTTAGACCAACTTACTATCTATATAGCTGTATGCTTTTCGATATGTAAGGGGTATAGGTCTCCCTAAAAAGGAGGTGATCCAGCCACACCTTCCGGTACGGCTACCTTGTTACGACTTCACCCCAGTCACCAGTCCTGCCTTAGGCATCCTCCCCCCCGAAAGGTTGGAGTAATGACTTCGGGCACTACCAGCTTCCATGGTGTGACGGGCGGTGTGTACAAGGCCCGGGAACGAATTCACTGCAGTATGCTGACCTGCAATTACTAGCGATTCCTCCTTCACGCAGGCGAGTTGCAGCCTGCGATCTGAACTGAGCTCCGGTTTACGGGATTTGCTTGCATTCGCATGCTTGCTGCCCTCTGTCCGGAGCATTGTAGTACGTGTGTAGCCCAAGGCGTAAGGGGCATGCTGACTTGACGTCATCCCCACCTTCCTCCGGTTTGTCACCGGCAGTCTCTCTAGAGTGCCCAACTTAATGCTGGCAACTAAAAACGAGGGTTGCGCTCGTTGCGGGACTTAACCCAACATCTCACGACACGAGCTGACGACAGCCATGCACCACCTGTGTTCGCGCTCCCGAAGGCACTCCCAGCTTTCACCAGGATTCGCGACATGTCAAGCCTTGGTAAGGTTCTTCGCGTTGCATCGAATTAAACCACATACTCCACCGCTTGTGCGGGCCCCCGTCAATTCCTTTGAGTTTCACCGTTGCCGGCGTACTCCCCAGGCGGGATACTTAACGCGTTAGCTACGGCACGGCTCGGGTCGATACAAGCCACGCCTAGTATCCATCGTTTACGGCTAGGACTACTGGGGTATCTAATCCCATTCGCTCCCCTAGCTTTCGTCCCTCAGTGTCAGTTGCGGCCTAGCAGAGCGCCTTCGCCACCGGTGTTCTTCCTGATCTCTACGCATTTCACCGCTACACCAGGAATTCCCTCTGCCCCGAACGCACTCTAGCCATGTAGTTTCCACTGCTCTTATCTAGTTGAGCTAGACTCTTTAACAGCAGACTTACATAGCCACCTGCGGACGCTTTACGCCCAATCATTCCGGATAACGCTTGCATCCTCCGTATTACCGCGGCTGCTGGCACGGAGTTAGCCGATGCTTATTCCTCAGGTACCGTCATTGTGTTCTTCCCTGAGAAAAGAGGTTTACGACCCAAGAGCCTTCCTCCCTCACGCGGTATTGCTCCGTCAGGCTTTCGCCCATTGCGGAAAATTCCCCACTGCTGCCTCCCGTAGGAGTCTGGGCCGTGTCTCAGTCCCAGTGTGGCTGATCGTCCTCTCAGACCAGCTACTGATCGTCGCCTAGGTAGTCCTTTACACTACCTACTAGCTAATCAGACGCGAGCTCATCTTCAGGCAGTTAACCTTTCACCTTGCGGCACATCCGGTATTAGCCACCGTTTCCAGTGGTTGTCCCAGACCTGAAGGCAGATTCTCACGCGTTACTCACCCGTCCGCCACTAAATCCGAAGATTTCGTTCGACTTGCATGTGTTAAGCATACCGCCAGCGTTCATCCTGAGCCAGGATCAAACTCTCCGTTTTGTATTGGAAAGCTCTATAGCTCAATTAGCTGCTCTTTTAAAACTTCAGCTTAGTTCTCTTTATTTGCTTGACGCAGGCCACTTGTTGTATAATGGCTTTCAAACTATAATATTTTCAAGGTTCGGTGTCCTTCTGGCGTCGCTCTTTCGCGCTCCGCTTCAGGCACTTATTCAATATAGCGAACCTAATTCATTGTGTCAACTACTTTTTCCAAAATATTTTGGGATTGTTTCTTCGTCTCCTGAAACTATCTACAGTGTTGGGTTGTAGGCAACAATGGTTTATGCACTGTGTTAAGTAGAGAAGGAGGAAGCGTGAATTTTCAGTCAGTAATAGGTTTATTGCATCAGTTTTGGGGCGATCGCGGTTGTCTCATTGCCCAGCCCTACGATATTGAGAAGGGGGCTGGTACTAAGAATCCCCATACATTTTTAAGAGCATTGGGGCCAGAACCGTGGGCTGTTGCCTACATTGAACCCTGTCGTCGTCCTACAGATGGGCGCTACGGCGAAAATCCAAATCGTTTTCAACACTATTATCAGTACCAAGTTCTGATTAAGCCATCACCAGATAATATTCAAGAGATATATCTGGATTCCTTGAGGGCTTTAGGCATTCGTCCTGAAGACCACGATGTTAGGTTTGTGGAGGATAACTGGGAAGATGCAACGGTAGGAGCTTGGGGCACTGGGTGGGAAGTATGGTTAGATGGGATGGAAGTTACTCAATTTACCTACTTCCAACAGTGTGGAGGAATTGATTGCCGCCCGGTGTCGATTGAGATCACATACGGCTTAGAGCGGCTGACAATGTATCTCCAGCAAGTAGAAGCATTTACAAAGATTCAGTGGACAGACAACATTACTTATGGAGATGTTTTCCTGCAAAGTGAGATTGAGCAGTCTACTTATAACTTTGAAGCGTCGAATCCTGAGTTGCTACTGACGCTGTTTAGTTTGTATGAGCAGGAAGCTACCCAATTGACGGAGCGAGGATTGGTCTTGCCTAGCTTAGATTATGTAATGAAGTGTTCACACACGTTCAATCTGTTGGATGCTAGAGGTGTGATTTCGGTGACGGAGAGAACTCGCTATATTGCCAGAATTCGGCATTTGGCTAGGAAGGTAGCTCATTTATATGTTGAGCAAAGGGAAAAGTTAGGTTTTCCGTTGCTCAAAGATACTATGAGTTCAACAGGAAACCCAAGATCCTAAAGGGTGCGGCTACGCGAACCAAGTACAGCTTTGTGTGAAAGCATAGCGTTTTTAAACTCAGGGAAGGCAAAGTACGCAGAGTCTTGCCAAATTTAATTTGCTACGACTTTGTGTTCTGTTTATCCGTGCTGTGCTGAGGTTTAAGCTAGATATATCTTTAATAATTTGGCTTTTGCTAAAAGACAGAAATACGGTTAAATATTGAGTCTAGAACATTAAAGCTATAAGGATAAGGCCCGCCTGTGCGGGCTTTGTTTGTATAAACTTGATGGACTATACTTCACCAGAAGCATAAAAAATTTTCGCTGTTGCTAATTAAAGAGATGAAAAGCTCACCCAGAGACGCTTGAAGCGCAGATAATAAGAGTTTGGAATATTTTATTTTTGAATTTTATAGCCAAATTCAGAAATGCCGATTTTTCTCTATTGCTACCCTAACTATTTTTAAATCAGCGGCAAGTTCAGGTTTTCAGGCGCTTTTACAAAAATCTTATGATTCAAACTAGTGGTGTAATTATTTGTCTTGGCTACATTTTTGGGTTGCTGTTTACAGCAGTTCCTTGGGGTGGTGTGTGGATTTTGGTTCTGGGGATAGTAGGAGCAGTTATCTTTAGAAGACGCACTATCCTACGGCAATTTGCTCAGAAAGCAGAAAATGCTGGAAGTAAAAATAAGGCAGTGCCTAACACTTGGCAAACTATTCCCCATCCTCGAATATGGCTAGCTGCTGGCTTGGTGGGATTATTGGCAACTCTATATTTTCAATGGCGAGTGCCGCAACCAGGTGAAAAAGATATTAGTCAGTTCGTCCCGCCTGGAAATAGCAGTAATCAAGAACAACTTGTGATTATTCGCGGTGAAGTGGCGAGTAATCCTCGCTTAACTCGCAGTCAGCGAGGACAATTTTGGCTGGAAGCGACTCAGCTAGATGAGGTTAAAAATGAAAAAGGTTCCGCAGGTGTTCCAAAAGGGGTGACAGGCAAATTGTATGTGACAGTGCCTATACTTCAAGCTACTGGGTTATACCCTAGTCAACAAATCGCTGTGACTGGTATTTTGTACAAACCAAAAGCAGCTTCCAATCCTGGTGGTTTCGATTTTCAGAAGTTTCTTAAGCAGGAAGGAACGTTTGCTGGTTTGATTGGGCGACAAATAAATGTTTTAGAGCAGGAACGGAAATGGGGATGGTGGCAAATTCGGGAGCGAATTGTGCGATCGCAAGTTCGTTGGTTGGGTGTCCCTGAAGGCCCTCTTGTCAGTGCAATGGTTTTAGGTAGCAAAGCTGTTGATTTACCCTACGATATCCGCGACTTGTTTGTACAAGCCGGATTAGCTCATGCTTTGGCAGCTTCCGGGTTCCAAACTTCTTTGATTTTGAGTGTGATCTTACAATTAACAAGGCGGGCAAAAAAAGGAACGCAATTTACCCTTGGCTTTTTGGCTTTAATAATTTTTCTGAGTTTAACAGGTTTTCAACCAGCAGTACTCAGAGCGGTAATTATGGGTTTTGCGGCATTAGTAGGGCTGCTATTAAAAAGGAAGGTAAAACAGTTGGGTTCGCTACTATTAGCGGCAACTCTGTTATTAGTGTTTAATCCTTTATGGATTTGGGATTTAGGGTTTCAATTGAGTTTTTTAGCAACGCTGGGATTAGTCGTAACAGTACCCGCATTAGTCAATCGTCTAGCATGGCTACCTCCTGCGATCGCTTCTTTGATTGCCGTTCCCCTAGCTGCAACTATTTGGACTTTACCTGTGCAACTTTTTGTCTTTGGGGTTGTACCATCCTACAGTTTATTACTAAATATTCTTAGTACTCCCCTAGTTTCAATCATTAGTATAGGTGGCATCATTAGTGCCATAACAGCATTAATCTGGACTCAGGCAGGAAGCTTTTTAGCTACTGTGTTGCATTACCCGACTGATTGGCTAATTAAACTAGTGGAATTTTTTAGCAAGCTGCCAGGAAATTCTGTGGCTGTAGGTAGTATATCTACTTGGCAGCTTCTGACAATTTATTTACTGATTCTAATGGTTTGGCTAGTGCCGTGGTGGCAGCGGCGGTGGTGGTTTGCTAATGTAATTGCAATTGGTTTAGTATTCATCCCCCTTTGGCATTCTACAAATACATTGTTTAGGATAACGGTATTAGAATCTGGTACGGAACCAATTGTAATAGTTCAAGATCGAGGTACTGTAACTGTAATTAATAGTGGTGATGAAGGTACAGGACGTTTCACAGTCCTACCGTTTTTACAACAGCAGGGCGTCAATCAAATTAATTGGGCGATCGCAACTGATTTTCAAGGCAATGAAAGTAATGCTTGGTTTGAATTAATGCGACGTTTGCCAATCAAAAACTTTTATGAATATTCCCCCAAATCAGAAAATGCTATTACAATTCAGGCAATTCAACAAGAACTACAAAAAAATCAAGGAGTTTATCAACCTTTGGCTGTTGGTCAAGCTGTGAAAGCTGGTTCGATAGTAGCACAATTAATTAATGACCAATTACCCATCTTACAATTGCAAATTTTAGATCAGAATTGGTTATTAGTAGGTAATGTTAAGTCTAAAGAGGTTCAACAACTAGTTAAAAATGGAAGTCTGCCTCGCCCACAAGTACTTTGGTGTGCCCCTGAATCCTTGAAAGATTTAGTTATTGCTCTGCAACCACAAGTAGCGATCGCTTCTTCTGCAAGTTTTGATCCAAAAGCTTTATCTGAACTTAATCAAAGTAAAACAAAACTGTTCTTTACAGGACGAGATGGAGCTATTCAATGGACACCTAATGGTCAATTTGAAGCGTTTATTGAAGCAACAGAGAATAAATCATCTGTTTTATAAAAAGCTCACAAATTCAGTAAATTAAAACTGGTATCAAATTCTATGACAATCTATTTTTATAGCACTCGTGAAGAATATGGCTGTTTCTCTAACTTTTCGCCCCACGGCTTTGAATTAGATGAATTGTATTGGTCAACTAGCGAACACTACTTTCAAGCACAAAAGTTTGTGGGTACACTTCATGTAGAACAAATCCGTCTAGTTAAAACACCTAAAGATGCGGCAAAAATGGGACGTGAGAGAACCCGTCCCCTACGTCAAGATTGGGAACAAGTTAAAGATGACATTATGCGGCAAGCTGTGCTGTGTAAATTTCAAACCCATACAGATATTAGGGATATCTTACTTTCCACAGGCAATGCAGAAATTGTTGAAAACTCACCAATCGATTTTTACTGGGGTTGCGGATCTGATGGTAGTGGTAAAAATATGCTAGGAAAAATTTTAATGGAGGTACGCGAGATCCTACACCATACATACAATACAGATGTTGATAATAAAAATGTTAAATAATATTATTGCTATGAATATTTGCACCAGTATCGATTTCTAGAATCTAAATTGAAGAAGAGAGATAATTAAAGGTATAAAACTAAGATTACTAGGCTTAAATATTTAGTAGTCTATTGCTATAAAAAATATTTTTATTAGCGATCGCTTCATTGATAAACTCTTATCCATACTAAACTTAGGCTGTGGTAAACCAGTCTGATGAAAGATACATCCTGGTTTTGGGAACACTAAATTTATCACCAGACTTAATAGGAAGGGGTTGATGCCTAAAGGTGCATGGAATGATAGATCGAAAAATACAGTTCCCCTGCAATTACCCATAACATACCTAAAACCAGTGAAGCGTAATACGATTACCCATGAATTTGACTCTGGTTCACAAGCAGAAATACTACCTCCACAGGAAAGTGATGACCATTCATCGGAAGCGTCAAACCTACTAAGGCAAGGAATTCAACAGCAGCAAGCTGGTGAATTAATAGTGGCGATGAAGTCTTTACAACAATCTTTGGAGCTATTTCAAGCAGTTGGGGATTTGCAAAAACAGGCACAGGTGCTTTCTTTTTTAGCACTGGTAACTTACAGCGCTGGAGACTACAAAGGTGCTATTTCGTACTCCCAACAGTGTTTGTCTTTGCTCAATAACACCTCAGATTTAGCAGTGCAAATGCAAGCACTTTCCCATCTAGGCAATGCATACCGCCACCTGAATGAACATAAAAAGGCAATTGAGTTTCTGGAAAAGTGTTTAAAAATAACGAAGCAGCTGCAAGACAAACGGAGTCAAGTGGCAGCACTGAATAATTTGGGATTGGTATATAAAGCTTTGGGCAATTTTACACAGGCCATTGAGTATCAGCAGCAAAGCCTAGAGATTGTGCGGGAACTCAAAGATAACTGGGGTGAGGAACAGGTACTCAAGAATTTAGGTAATGCTTGGTATGCTTTGGACAATTACCCAAAAGCGATCGCTTATTATGAGCAGTGTGTATTACTAGCACGCTCCTTAAAAAATGTTCGCAGTGCTTCTCAGGTATTAAAAAATCTGGGAAATGCTTGTTATGCCTTAGGTGATTATGCTAAAGCCATTAAGTATTATGAAGATCGTTTGCAATTAGCCAAAGAAATTCAGGATAAGCGTAGCGAGGAACAATCTTTAGGTAGTTTAGGAGTTGCTTGTGAAGCTTTAGGTGACTATAACAAAGCAATTACATATTATGAAGAACGTTTAGTGTTAGCTAGGAATCTCAAAGACCGCCGCAGTGAAGAACAAGCTCTTGCCAGTCTGAGAGTCGCTTGCTACGCCTTGGGTGATTATGCCAAAGCTATGCAATACCAACAGGGAACATCTTTAAATAGTTAAAAAACAGAGATAGAGAAACAATTCAAAATTAATCGCACAGATCAATGTCTCTCGTTGTCTTTATGTTGCTGGAGATATAAGAGAACTTCTAATGTATCTACTTGGGGAAATTCGACATAAAAGTTACTCACACTCCGGAAGGGTTCTGGTGTTTCCAAGACTATTGTGCGATCGCCCCACTGTTCTAACCAGGGTAGCAATTTTTGTGGCGCTACTGGAGTACATAGCCAAACTGCTGCTGAAGAAAGCGTTTTGAGAGCAGTTGCCGCTACCGCTATTGTCATACCTGTAGCAATGCCATCATCAACTAAAATAAGTGTTGCATCCTGTGTATTCACTTGGGGACAAGCAGAAATTAATTGAGCCTCAAGAAACTTAGCTTGATTGATCGCTTTATTTAAAGCCATTTCCCGCCACCGCCCATCATGTTTAAAACGAAATAGCTTTTGATCAGTCCAAATAACATTTCCAGAAGTAGTCACTGCACCAATTGCTAACTCTGGGTTTTCTGGATGGCTAATCTTTTTTGCTACGAGGATTGTCAACGGACAATTCAAAAGACGTGCTATTGGTGCTGCTACTGGTATACCCCCTCTGGGCAAAGCATAAACAATTGGTACAGGCTTTACCCCAGAATCAATAGTTTGCTGAGTCAAAACATCATGGATTACTCGCGCTAATATCTCACCTGCATGGGTGCGATCAGCAAAAAGTGGGGTATGTGACATGGTTTTCCCCAGCATCTTAGGACGGCATTGCTTTTATCATGACTGAATTTTGTCTCAAATTAACTGATACAATAAGATTTGTATAAATAATTAAGTATTCAGCGATAGTCTATTTATTCTGATAAATCTCTAACCAGAGCGAGTATTTAACTCAGATAAACAGCTGGCGCTGATGCCAAAATCCTGATTTTCATGAGCAGCGAAACCCAACTCAGCCTCTTCGACGACTCAAGCTTTGACCAACGAGAACTGATTCCTACAGACGCGAAAATTGCGATCGCTCCGGGAACTTATTCTGGAATCACAGAGTTGACACAGGATTGCGATCGCTGCCACCGTTGTCCATTAGGGGACACTCGGACTCATGCGGTTGTCGGACGCGGTAATCTCAAAGCCCCAATTATGGTTATAGGAGAAGCGCCTGGTCAAAATGAAGATGAAACGGGTTTACCATTTGTGGGCAGATCAGGGCAGTTGTTGGAGAAAATTTTGGCATCAGTGAATCTGACTACTGATCATGATGTATACATTGCCAATATCAACAAATGTCGCCCACCAGATAATAGAGTTCCTACTCCTGTAGAAGTAGCGGCTTGTTTACCCTACTTACTAGAACAAATTCGCTTAGTTGACCCCAAAATAATTTTGTTAACAGGTGCAACTGCTGTCAAAGGTATCACTGGCGATAAACGAGGGATTACGAAAATTCGCGGTCAGTGGCTAGAGTGGGAAGGGCGGTTATGTATGCCAATTTTTCATCCTTCCTACTTGCTGCGTAACCCTTCTAAAGAAAGGGGTGCGCCGAAATGGTTGATGTGGCAGGATATCCAGGCTGTGCGTGCCAAGTTAGACGAAATCCAAAATAATAGCTAGTTTGCATCTTACTCGTTCTCGCTTGTTGGCTCAACAACAATATTAAGGTCGTGTTGAGAGAATAGTTTACTCTATCTACTTTTATACTAAGTCTTTAATTACTTCGCAGTCTTTTTCAAACCTTGCCATTTTTCTCGCAATCGCTTCAAGTTAGGCGTATGACCACCATAACGCCAGCCAACATAGGCTTGGCTAATCTCATCTATTACCTCAGCAGTTGCAGGGGCGTGATGTTGGTATGAGACTCTGGCATATTCCAAAGGTGTTTGTGCTGGATGCTTACCCAAACCTTTTTGGGTTGTCCATTGCAGCATTTGTTGATACAGGCTTTCCATTGCTGGCAATTTCTTTAACCATCGACGATTGCGCCACTGTCGCCACTGACCCCAGCCCAGCCAAGCGAAGAAAGCCGTTGTAGTACCCACAATTAAGCCAGTTAATACGCCAAACCAACCTTGAGAAAATAAAGCGATAAACCAAGCGATCGCTCTAATCACCCACCTAAATATTGTCTCAAATACATTATTCAACAAACCTGTCACCGGAGAAGGCAACCACCCAGCAACCCAGTGCCACAATTGGCGCAGAACACTAAAAGTCTGAGTGTCTTCAATAGATGGCGGAATCAGGGGATGATTGGGAATGGGGTCAAAGGCAAACCAACCATATTTAGGAAAATACACTTCCGTCATCGCATAAGCGTCAGTATTACGGACAATATACAGCCCTGTAAATGGATTAAACTGTCCAGGACTAAATCCCGCTACTAATCGTGCTGGAATACCAATAGAACGCAGCATCACCGTGAGAACTGTCGAAAAGTGGTCTGGATAGCCTCCTTTATACTTGAACAAAAAAGCCTCTACCAAGTCTTCTTTTTCGCTTAAATAAGGCAGTTCTAAGGGATTTTGCGGTACAGAGTAGTTTTGCTTGAGGTATTGAGCTAAGTAGAGAGCCTTTTCATAGGGTGAATCTAGGCTTTTAGAAGACTTTGCGACTCGTTCACGATTGTAGTTGGCGAGGATTTCTTCGGTGCGTTGACGGACTTTTTCAGAAATTTCGGGAGGAATTTGCAGATAATGCTTCTTAATCTGTTGCGGATATTTTGTAGAAGCTTGACCTAATAAAGTGCGATCGCGGTATGGTACTTCGGAAATTACAGTGTAGGTTAGTCCTTCTGATAATTCCACAGGCGATCGCAATCCGTCTTCTTTATCAACTGCGATCATCGGTGTGGGAAAGTAAATCTCTTTGGGATAAGCCATCGTTGGAATTAGGTTAGGCAAATCCGCTACTACTGTATAAGTTTGTACGATCTCCTGGGTTTTAGTAGTAATCAGAGGTGGGGGAAGAAAAATTTGGTAAGACCAAGGCGATCGCCTAATAGTCGTAACATCTTCATTCCGAGAAACTTCCCATCCCTTACCTGTATAACGGTCAAATCCTAGCACCCGCCAAAAACCCTCAGCTTGCGATCGCACCCGCATCACAACTTTAGGTTTCATCTCGCCACGCAAGTTTTGATTAATTTGGCTATTAAAACCGTAATAAAAGTTATTATCTACTTTTCCTGGTTGACCAGCTTGGTTTTGCCCTGTACCACCGCTACCACCGCCTTGACCATTACCATTGCCTTCGCGGACATAACCGGGATTAATAATACTACGTCCTGTGAAATTACCTTTTACTTGAATAGCAGAACTTACAGGAAAATTCCGTAATTGATAGCCAGGAAATCTCGGTAAAACAGCAAAAATTGCCAGTCCTAGACCGACAATTAGCAAAAAATTCAGAATTAAAAATTTAAAATTAAGAGTTGAGGAATTATTCTTATTGAATTTTTCCTTTTGAGTTTTTAATGGTTGCAAACCCAAACGTGAGCGGTAATCTAATACTAAAGTTGGTAAAGCGATCGCTAAAAACAACAGCAACACAGGTGCAAATGCTAAAGTCTGACTTAGCGTTGCTGCCACACCCAATAAAATCAGTCCTATAACAATTGAATAGCCCAAATTTTTGCGGCGGGGTGTATCAAAGCTATGCAACACCTGGAGTTGAATTAATAACTCTGCCAAACTCAACCGCGTATCATTTAACTCCCCCACTAATCGCCCAAAGAAAGCACCCAGTGCTACTAGCATTCCAATGGCGATGCAGAACTTAACTGCAACATTGCGATCGCAGCGACGATAGTAACTCCAAATCGCGCCTACTACACTTAAGGGTAATGCCCAAAAACTAAATGAAGTCTCAGCGGCGATATCCGTCGCTACAATTCCCAAAATAACCAACGCTAGCACCAACACCCGCAAGGAAATTGAATCTTCTACTTCTATCAAAAGCGACCCCTGCGGATTTTGTCGCCAAAAATTACCTACAGGGAGACGCCAAAACCGATTCATCCTGGATAAGTTAAACATTTGAGTCTAATGGAAGCAATGATGTAGATGCGACAGACACAATGCTAGGGACGTAATTGGCCACCTTACTACTGTGTCAAAAAAATGATAGATAGGGGGAGATCGGCGAAGCAAGAAGATACGGTGAGAGAGACGTGGAGACACGGAGAAATGATCAAATTTCCCCGTGTCCTTGTGTCTTTGTAATAACTGCTTCTCGTAGACACCCTAATGACCGCTTGTTGAAAAATAGGATGAGCTTCAAAACTAGGAAAATCCTCTTAATATATGTCGGCGTTGGGCGACGTAGTGTGCTAGCGGTGGTAATTTAAACTAAATCGTGGGATTAATGACGAACAACAATGGCTGTTGGTCTATTTCTGGAAACTCAACTTCTAGGGTATAAATTGGGTTAAGTTGCTCGCAGCTTAACTCTACACTTAAGTATTCTGAAGTTGAAGATGTTGCCATTGCTAATGTGCCACTTCCCCGCAGCGTTAAAGTTCCTTTAACGGGTAACTCAGCTTGAACAAGTAACTTTGTAAGTTTACCTAGAGACTGATACTCTACTCTGATGTTCAAAGTACCAACACTGGTTAGCCATTCTCTTTCAACCACTGGACTGGTTGCTGAAAGTGGTAGAGTCAGATTTTCCAGCAGTTGTTTAGCTGCTAGCAACGACAAAGCCATCTGTTGACGCGGTTGTAAATCTGAGTAATCGCTCTGAATAGTGGGCATTGTCTCCAGAGTATTTACAGAGCGATAGGTGCTTCTGAGCACCAGTCCAGCTATGTCATTTAGTGCTTGAGACTCGTTGGGAAAAAAGTTCTCCACCACTTGAACTAATTTTGCCCCCAACGGCACTGAAGATGTCACCAAAGCCTGACACTGTTCTAGCAATTGTTGGAAAACTCTTTCCGGTAAGCGAGTCGGTAAGTTCAACTTTGACTGTTGTACCATCCATCCCCACGTAGGAACGAGTGTCATTGACGGCTCATCAACAAAATCAGGATAATCGATTAATTGTGTTTCCCAGGGAAACAACGGTGGGTGGTCTTGGGCTTGGATTTGTAACCGATGCTTAAGGACGGCTTGAAAACGATCTTGCACAGTAGGAATTTCTCCCAATTGAAAGGCCTGGGGTGTTCCTCCCAATTTTGGCTCACTGCTTTTTGAAGCGGTGGCTTCCTTGAGGAGGTTTTTTACCCCGTCATTTTCCTCACATTCTACCGATTGCTCGTTATTTTTGACATCATCTGTCAATAACCAACCGAGACACTGGTGTTGTAAGGATTCTGAGTCACTATTCATGAGTAGATGCACCTGATCCGGAAACTAATGAGTTACGAATTTCCCAAGCTTGCTCAAGAATCTTAAACCATCGTTTTTGAAGTTGTGCCATTGACAGCCCTAAAGTTTTTGCTATTTTTTCATCAGCTTGTCCTTGTTGCTTCAACTCTAATAAAGACCGTTGCTTATTGTCCAGCTGTGCTGTATATATTTGCCATTGCTGGGGAGTTAAGCCCAAATTGGTGTGCAAAGAGGCTTCCAGCCACTCGTGAACTAATTCCCAACGGTGTAACAATGCAAACCGAATCAAATGATACTTAAAGCGCTGCTGCAAATAATCCCTCTGACGAGGAGTTAAACCCAAAACCGACTCAATTTCCTGTGCTGATAAATCCTGGAGGCGGAGGGAAAAGTAATCAGCGCAGTCAGATTGTTGGCGTTGTTCGAGATAATTCATTAATTCCGTAACGACAACGGAACGCAAGGTGTCTTCTTCGGGTTCGGGTTCGGCTTGCGTCGCCATTGTGGAGCGCAATTGATGCACTGCTGGTTCTTCCCAAGAACCGTCACCTTCATTATTGCTACCTTCTGCGGCTTGTTCTATATCTACACTAGTTTCTGGGGGCTGCTGCTGGGAAAAAGTTTGTGCCCGGAGGATAATTAGCTGCTGCTGACGGCCTGGTAAAGGAATGCGTCGCTTGCCGTAGCGCTCGGTAAATGCCATATACTCGGACAATTCCAAGAGTGTCTGAGGGCGATAAGTAGCACCAAGTTGATTTTCTCGCCGGAAAGCATTCAACGCTTCCAGATAAAAACTCTGGAGAAAATCTTCAATTATGGTCAGCCGCCCTTGATAGCTTAATTGTCTCTGAGGGGGATTAATGTATCGATAAATAATTGCACTCAGAGTACTGTGTAATTCTACCCTGCCCCGATTTGAACCCAACTGATAGTACCTGAGACATTGTTGCAGCCTATGCCGAGCCAGGGTCATTGCCGAGCTTTCTACAGACCCAGAAGCTTGAATGCGTTTGCTTTCATGACAAATCCGGTAGACTTCGGTAGTAATACGTGTTGCTACATCGTGGCAATTTTTTTCCGAAGCTTTCGTTGACTGCTGAAACTCCTTGGACAGGAGTTGAAAGATCACCTCCACGCCTTTAGAATTGTCTCCCAGAATAGTTGCAGATGGAATAGTTGCGGTTGCGGCTGAATTCATAGTCTCGGTTTTCAAAAGACCCTAAGTATTTAAATACAACCTGTACGACTGTGGGTATTGGCTTTTTGAGTTTTACGTATAAGCTAAACGCAGACCAATCCGACATTGAGGATGTGGCTGATTTTATTATTCCCAACTTTGATGGGATTGTTCACACTTTGATAGATGTTATTGCCATTACCCAGGAGCCGTATACAAGTCATTATGGATTTAGAAGCACAAATTCAATTGCTGATTGACAATGCACCCCGCGATGGTATAACACCAAATCTGATTGCAGCAATTGCTCCTGTTCTTAGAGCGATCGCTCAAAAATTACGCTACTCCCAGTACTATATTCTCCAAAGTTCGGAGTCAAGCTGGGTTTTAACTACGTTGAGCAATCGTGCTAATCCAGGATTGGAAAAGCGTGTGATTTACGCTTTCCCTACCATACAGGATGTCTCTCTAATTTCCCCTGCTGGGCTTGACCCTCAAATGCTAGCTAAAATTGTTCCTGTCACCCATATTTTGTTTCAATTGGTGGCATTAGAACCCGTAGATAGTATCGTTTTTTTGGAGACGCCGGGTAAGACCACTCATACCGTTGAAATTCGGCGTTCTGAACTAGAAAAACTCATGCAACAACAGTTGCGACAACAGCGATCGCCTAAACAGATACCCCCTGATATTGCATAGAAAAATTTTGGATGTGAGATTTTTTAAATACAATCCCACATCCAAAATTTTAAATATCAAATTCCTTGAGAAAAGTTTTCTAAGTTCAGGAAAAAAGAATTTTTTTCTTTCCCTTACACCATTCTACTGGCTCAATCTCGGTGAAACCTAAAATTGGTTAATAAACAGTTATCTGTGAACATTTTTTAGTTTTAGTTTTCCAGTAAACCAGAGTTCATTCGTGAAATGTCCTCGATCCACTCAAAAATCAAATATGAGTCTTATATAAGGTAATTCGAGTCATTGATGAGTTTTGCTTTCAGCACTGTATTAAGTCTGTATCTTAAAACACCAGGAATTTTCTGAAGACACTGTACATAACAAATGTTACTGTGGCCTAGTTGAAAACCAAGAGGCAGATAGCCTTTACCAGTATTGAATCTGCTTTGTGTTTCTACACAACAGTCACGGTCATGGGCACAATATTTAAGTAGCTTGAAATATGAAAATCACTCGTATTCACCGCCAGTTTGAAAAACTATGGTTAACCGTTTTACTTCCGTGAGTACTGCCCTCACAGTTAAGGTAGTTGGAATAATCTGCATTTTGTCCTTTTTCGTTGACTTTTTGATTCTATTGTTACCCTTTCAACCGACTGATCGGGTATGGCAAATCAATTTGGCAACAGCGCTAGTTGATCGGGGAATTGTTCCTCTGGTAGGACTAGGGCTTTTGTTTGCAGGGTATTGGTTTGATAGTGCTGATACTGGAAGCGATCGCCCCCAAGGTATCGATTTAAGATTGCCTGCTCTGATCATCTCAAGTATTTTAGGGTTGATGTTCTTGCTGATTTTTCCCCTACACCTCAATAACGTCAATCAAGCTAAGACTCAAACACTCAACCGAATCACCCAAGAAGCAGATCAGGCAGAAACTCAACTGAACACTCGGTTATCGCAATTGCAAGCACAACTGAATACTGAGCAAGGAAAAGCTCAACTAGAGCAGCTGCGAAACCAAACCAAAGCTCAGTTTAGTGAAATCCTCAAAGATGAGCAAAGATATAAGCAAGCACTTGAAAGCGCTCAAATTCCCGCAAACATCAAAGAGTTACTGAAGAAGGCGAAAACAGATCCCCAAGTACTTGAGAAAGCTATCGAGCAACAAACAGATATTCAAACGCTGCAAACTCAACAATTGAGCCAAGTTCGCCAGCGCAGAGACGAAGCACTGCAACAAGCTAAAGATACTGCTTGGAAGTCTGGACTGCGGATTGGGATTAGCAGTTTGCTGTTGTCTATTGGTTACATTATCATCGGCTGGACAGGCTTAAGAGGTAGGGGTGCTGTACAAGGTGGTAAACCTAGAGCTACTGCACGCTAATCCTTTCAGGAGTGGGGAGTAAGGAAGATTAACTTCTAACTCCTAACTCCTAACTCCTAACTTTTAACTTTTAACTATAAAACTTGGGTAATGTTCTCAATTTACATACTGACATATAACGAAGAGTTAGATATTGCTGCTTGTATCGAATCGGCGATGCTATCGGATGACATCATTGTTGTGGACTCATGCAGTAGCGATCGCACTGTAGAAATCGCTAGTCGCTATCCTATCCGCGTCGTTCAACACGCTTTTGAAAGCCACGGACGCCAACGCACCTGGATGTTAGAGTCTATCCCCCCAAAGCACCAATGGGTTTACATCCTCGAAGCTGACGAGCGCATGACACCAGAACTGTTTGCAGAATGTGAAAAGGCAAGTCAGAATCCAGACTACATCGGTTACTACGTGGCTGAACGTGTCATGTTCATGAATCATTGGATTCGCTACAGCACACAGTATCCCCGTTACCAAATGCGACTATTCCGCCACGGGAAAGTGTGGTTTACAGACTATGGTCATACTGAGCGGGAAGTTTGTGACGGTGCAACTAGCTTTTTAAAAGAAACATACCCACACTACACTTGCAGCAAAGGCTTGAGCCGTTGGATTGACAAGCACAACCGTTATTCTACAGATGAAGCTCAAGAAACATTGTATCAACTAGAACAAGGAAAGGTTAACTGGCAAGATTTATTCTTTGGTAAATCGGAAGTCGAAAAACGCCGCGCCCTAAAAGATTTGTCTTTACGTTTACCGGCTAGACCGTTGTTACGGTTCGTATATATGTATTTTATCTTAGGCGGCTGTTTAGATGGACGCGCCGGAATCGCTTGGTGTACATTGCAGGCATTCTACGAATATCTAATTTTGCTCAAAGTCTGGGAAATGAAGTATCTACCACAACCTAATTTAGATGCAACAGCAATTCTGGTACAAGAGAGTACACAACAGGTGCAGTGCGTAGATTCTGAAACTACACAGGCTGATGCGGCATAAAGAGGAATAGAGATTAGAAGGATTCCTAGAACAATAAACAAGCAGCGATCAGGCGAATATGCGATCGCAAAATCATAATTCAGAAGTAGGGACGCACAGCTAACTATGCGCCCCTACCGCCTTTTACATCTAAAAAAATACGACCATAATAAATTAATATTTTTAACAGAACATTTTCATAAAAGCCCCTCCTGCTCAAAGGTGAGTGAATGACCAGATAAAATAATTATTTAGGCTACTCTGTTGTACTTTCACAATCATGAGCAGCTTTTGATTGAGCGCGGTAGATTAGTAATATCTCAGGACTTGCAACAATCATTTACAAGTCTTGCAAAGAAAAGTAACATCCTCTGAAAATAACCAGTCGCCATCGTATTGGTTAAGGTCTATGTGTATGCTTATAGGAAAATAGCTGATTTACAGCAACAAGTGCGTGTTTTTGCGGCAGCACCAACTTGCTAGCGTTTTGGACAGTTACTTGTGGCAAAAACTGCCTAAAGTTAAAGTCTTCTGAATTTGACAAATCTGCTGGTATGGATACCAATAACAAAAGTTCCTCTAGCTTAAAACAGGAGAATCGGAGCTTGGTAATCGATCGCCTAAAACAGGACTTAAAAAACGACCTGATTGCTGGTTTGTTGGTAGTAATTCCCCTAGCAACCACTATCTGGCTGACAATTACCATTGCTACTTGGGTAATCAACTTCCTCACCCAAATTCCCAAACAACTGAATCCCTTTGATGGGTTAAATCCACTTTTAGTAAATCTACTGAATTTATTAGTAGGATTAGCTGTACCACTACTGTGTATCCTCCTGATGGGCTTGATGGCTCGAAATATTGCTGGGCGGTGGTTATTAGATTTTGGTGAGCGGTTTTTACAAGCAATTCCCTTAGCTGGGCAGGTATACAAAACTCTCAAGCAGCTTTTAGAAACAATATTAAAAGATTCTAATGGCAAGTTTCGGCGGGTAATTTTGATAGAGTATCCCCGCCGAGGAATTTGGGCGATCGCCTTTGTCACTGGTGCGATTAGCAGTGATATCCAAGCCCAAATGCCTCGCCCCGTGCTAAGTGTTTTTATCCCCACCACCCCGAATCCCACTACTGGATGGTACGCAGTCGTTCCTGAAGACGAGGTGGTGAACCTCTCCATGTCCATTGAAGACGCCTTTAAAATAGTTGTATCAGGTGGCATTGTCGCCCCCAATACACCCTTGGTTTTCCCCAAAGAGTCAACCTTGGAGGTTAAACACAACGAAATCAAGCAGCAGGCTATTCCCGTTGAAGAAACTTAAAATCAATCTGGCAAAGTCACAAGCAAATCCGTAATGTTGTTGTTTGACTGTGCCAAAATTGATAGACTTGTAAGTTTGTCCAGCCAAGTTAATCAGTTCTCGCACAATCACCAATTTTTATGCAACCTCGTAAACCCCAGCAAATTGCTCGTGAATTGGCGCTTTTAAGCCTTAGCCAATTGCCAGTCAACCCAAAGAAATTAGATAAATTGGAAGACGATCAACTAGTATCCAAGTTGGTGCTAGGAGCAGTACGCACTCTGACTACAGAAGTGCAAGATACCCTTGATAATGCCGCAGGGGAACTCCAACGCAGTAACGATCGCCTTTTAAGTAGCCAAACTCGGGCTTCCGACCTGAATTCTGCCAGAACAATGCTTCAAGAAGCGATCGCCTGCACCCAGACAGCAATCAATCAGTTAGGTACGGCAGTTGAGTTCCCAGTATTGATTCAGTTAGCTAATCAGGACAAGGGAGTTCGGAATTACGCTAAAGAGCTTGTGATTACCGTCCACGAAAATCGACACATTATAGATGAACTCATTTCTGCTGCCTTAGTAGATTGGCAAGTAACTCGCCTCGCCCAAATTGACCGCGACATCTTGCAAATCGCCGTTGCAGAAATGAAGTTCTTAGGAGTTCCAGACAGTATTGCCATCAACGAAGCTGTGGAACTAGCCAAACGCTACAGTGGAGACGATGGTCATCGATTTATTAACGGTGTTTTGCGCCGAGTCACTGAACAGAAAAAAACAGCATAGTACCACTGCGTAATTCGTAATTTCTATACTGCTATGGAGAAAAATTTATAGCCGCTTCTGCGGCTTCCTCCGAGCGGAATTTCTCCTTTCGAGACACTGCGTGAACGCAGGAAAACTTCTGTTGTAACGGATTTTCCGGAAACTGACGCCCAAAGGTGAGGATAACCCGGAAGTTTTCACCCCAAGAAAAAGTGCAAAGTTAAATTAAACTCATAACTTATAACTTATAGCTCATATAACTAATACTGCTGCAATGGTATTTAATTGGTTCCGTCGTCAACATAACGATTCCTCTAATCAGAAACAGGAAAAAACTCCTCCTGTACAAGAACCCCAACCAGAGACGGCCGAAACGTCAACACCAACTGCTGAAACTGCACCAGACTCGACGGCAGATTTGTTGGCGTTTGCTAAAGCTGCCTACAAGAATATTCAGCAAAAACAACAAGCTGAGGTAGTAGAAACCCCGTCTGATTCAGCAGATACCTCAGCACCATCAGTACAACCTGAAACCCCAGAAACGGCAATTGCAGAAATTACCGAGCCAACAGCAACTGAGGAACTTGTTAATACAACCCCAGAAACAGCACAACCAGAAGTTATCCAAGCTGCTACTGAGGAAGAAATTACAGAAGATTCCTCAGTCGCGGCAATTACTGATCAGCCAAATGTCGCTAGCCCAGAAGTAACGCTAAGTGAAGTTGAACCAACACCCACCGAATTACTAGCGACGCCAGAGGCAACACAGCCAACACAGCCAACAGCACCATCCTTCTTAGAAAGGGCGGCGGCGGAACGGCAAGCCAAGCTAGAACAACTAATAGCTACCGCCATTGAAGTTCCAGAACCGGAGGTAGTACAGCCAGTAACTACAACCTCAGAAACAGGAGAGGAAATTCCCGGACTGCTATTTGATGATGGGTTTGTTTGGTCGGCGAAAGTTTTAGCAGCTCAAGGTAGAAATCCAGAAGACGTTTCTATTGAAGAAATTACCTGGCTGAAAAAGCTCCGGCAAGGGTTAGACAAAACCCGTCGTAGTATTCTTAACCAACTGAAGGCGATCGTCGGTCAAGGGCCTCTTAACCAGGCTGCTGTGACGGAAATTGAGGCATTGCTCTTACAAGCTGATGTGGGTGTAGAGGCGACAGACTTTATTATCAATGCCCTACAGACAAAACTTCGAGAAGAAGTCACCGCACCTGAAGAAGCGATCGCTTACTTGAAAAAAATCCTGCGGGATATGCTGGATGCACCGAGCAAAAAATCCCACAAAACTAGCTTTACCCCAGAAAAAGAAACCTTAAATATTTGGTTAATCACTGGGGTGAATGGTGCCGGCAAAACCACCACCATCGGCAAAATTGCCCATCTAGGACAAAAATCTGGTTATAAATGCTTGATTGGGGCGGCAGACACCTTCCGCGCCGCTGCTGTGGAACAGGTGAAGGTTTGGGGTAGTAGAAGTGGCGTCGATGTAATTGCCAATCCAGGAAAGAATACAGATCCGGCAGCAGTTGTCTTTGATGCGATCGCAGCCGCCCAAGCGCGTCAAACTGAATTACTTCTGGTAGATACAGCGGGGCGACTGCAAAATAAGAAAAATTTAATGGACGAACTCGGCAAAATCCGGCGAATTATCGACAAAAAAGCCCCAAATGCCAAAGTAGAATCTCTTTTGGTTCTAGATGCCACTTTAGGGCAAAATGGACTACGGCAAGCCGAAGTTTTCTCCCAAGCGGCTCAACTGAGTGGCGTTGTCTTAACCAAGTTGGATGGAACTGCTAAAGGCGGCG
This sequence comes from Nostoc sp. UIC 10890, assembly GCF_054786515.1. Classification (NCBI taxonomy): domain Bacteria; kingdom Bacillati; phylum Cyanobacteriota; class Cyanophyceae; order Nostocales; family Nostocaceae; genus Nostoc; species Nostoc sp. UIC 10890. Next base: position 4,662,518 of record NZ_JBSGKF010000001.1, on the reverse strand, counting down.
TTGCCCTTGCAGTTGTGCAGCAACTAGGTTTACCCATTCGCTTTATTGGTGCTGGCGAAGGAATTGAAGACCTGCGTCCCTTTTCTAGCTATGAGTTTGTCGAAGCTCTCTTGAGTGGCTAATTGAAAAATTTGAAGTTAAAAATTTTTCTTGACAAATTGATAAATTTAGGGATAACTGATCTGGTATTATCACTTGAACTAACTAGAAACAGTTGAAGTCCTAAAACCATGAGTTTCTTACAACAAATGGGTGACTTTTGCTAAAATTTCAAGCTAATGTCCTTTTTCCATGCCCTGAATGGGCTTTTTAAATGTAGCAACACGGGCATTTAGTTGCGACACTGCGGGAGGGTTCTCCTCCCTCGGTGACTGTTGCTAGCTATGGCTACTTGTACTCCTACGGAGAAGCAATATGGCAGGCTGCATATAGCTGAATCAAGAGTAGAGTTACGAGCGTCATTTGTTTGCCCAACGCTTATCTCTAAAAAAGGACGGTTTCTGAACATTAGCATTTCGGAGAATCGTTCACTGTGGACTCAAAAAGAGAATTGGTGTAAGTAAGCTGGTTCAACACTCTCAGGTGTATTCTCATCTCCTACTTGCGAAAGTATCTACAAATCTTTTTAGTAAATTGAGAGGTTTGAATTCTCATGGTTAAACAAGAACACTCTTTCTGGTTTTTGACTTAAAGTTATTGGAGGATATTTTTTTAGATTTAGTGTCATCTTTTGTATTCATATCCTACACTTACCAAATGGCTTAACCCTAAAATCAATTACAGGCTAATGTTTTAAGTGTGTTACTGCTGGCTCACGAGATTGGGTTATCTTATTTTTATTCCGTTTCAATGCGTTTAAGTTTTGCATCTTCAGCAACTCAAAATTCGCAAAACGAGAAAATTAAAATGGAAAAACTCGATTTTGGCAATTATCCCAGCAATTATGGTATACCAATTAAGTATTTGAAGACTTATTTACATATTCTCAGGTTTGGGAATGAGTGTAAGTCGGTTTTTTACCAAACCAAGCTTGATTGGAGAACTACTAGAGGTTTTGACTCAGAAGACTTATAGTCTCCTAGTTGCATCTTTCCAAACAGTCATTCTGAATTATTCTTTGAACAAAGTATTTTTATGACTTTAGAGATATGCTTTGGAAATTAAGTTATGGAAAAATGAAAATCTTTATGAACTATCATCCAAACTAGTAATTTTTACTGGTTGGGTTTGGACTAAAAATACATGATTTGGAATTGCTAATATTCCATCATAAATACAATAACCAAATAAAATACTTATAAAATTTGTCTGCTACGTCTTTATACTCTTGCTAAAATGACAAGTCTTGTCTAAATATGGTTTAGCAATGCCAAAGCCAAAAAGTTTATAAGTAATCTAATAATCTGCCAATATAAAGTGCAATAGTACCTGTGCCTGTGTCTCAACTGCCCTCTCAACCCACTGACAGCAATAGTAGTGCCGCGACAGATGTCACACCAGTCGTAGCACTTAAAGAACTCGTGGCAAGGTTGCACCGGGAACAGAACAAAATTCAAGATTTGCTAAGTTCTTTAGGATTTGCCCTGAGAAGTTTCAATAATTTGAATCAGTTTTTGGAACTGATTCCGCTGATGGCAACAAGAGTGACAGATGCAGACGGCAGCGCCCTGTTTCTCTATAAACCTAATGGTCAAGTCAGGTTAGAACAGTTACATTGGCAAGATAGTGGTCAGCGCAAGAATATTCGCAAAGCGCTAGAAATAGCTAGTAGTCAAATCACGCTTTTACCGAATACTGCACCTCTAGCCAATGCCACGGGGATTTTGGATGACCAGATGCATCGCTATTTGGGGCCAGATGTGCAAATCTTTGGTACGGCGATTCTGGTGAAGCATACAGAACGTGGATGGCTCTACGTTTTGAGCCGCGATCCAGAATATAGTTGGACAGAAACTAGGCAAAAGTTAGTTCGGTTAGTGGCAGACCAAACAGCAGTAGCGATCGAAAACGATGAACTAGCTGTAGAACTCAGAAAAAAAGAACGTCTAGACCAAGAATTAGAAATTGGCGCAGAAATTCAACGGCGGCTTTTGCCACGTCAATGTCCCACAATCCCCGGTGTAGTCCTAGCGGCACGCTGTAAACCTGCCAATCGCGTTGGCGGAGACTACTACGACTTTATTGCTACCAATCACAATAAGATTCAGTCCAAGACCAAAGGCGGCACGGAAAATAGTCGCTGGGGTTTGGTTATTGGAGATGTTATGGGCAAGGGTGTACCCGCTGGGCTGATTATGACGATGATGCGGGGAATGTTACGGGGAGAAGTGTTACATGGTAATTCCCCAGCAGGAATTCTGCAAAACTTAAATAGAGTTATGTATGCGGATTTGGAAAATTCCCACCGCTTTGTAACGCTATTTTATTCAGAATATAATCCCCATAACCGAATTTTGTCTTATAGCAATGCGGCACACAATCCTCCGTTGTGGTGGCACGCAGCTACAAAAACTGTCAGCCGTTTAGATACTCTCGGAATGCTAATCGGTTTGGATGCTAACAGCCAATATGAGGATGCCCAGGCACAGTTAGAACCTGGAGATACAATTATCTACTATACAGATGGTTTGACTGATGCTGCTGCCGCTGGTGGCGATCGCTTCGATGAAGATAATTTTGTCGCTAGCTTCAATACTGCTTGTAAGTACTGCAATGGGCCAGAGGAGATTGTGGATTACCTATTTGACCAAGTTCAGCAATTCATTGGTGATGGGAAGCAAAACACTGATGATATGACACTAGTTGTTCTGCAAATTTTATAAAAGAAGGCAGGAGGCAGGAGGCAGAAGGAAATACTTTCTTTCTCTAAGAGAGACTGCGCCAATGACAAGCTCAGGAGCCATAGTTCTGGATATTTATTACCCAGTTCAAAAGGAAGAATTGTTAAAAGCTGAAAGTGCAGCGAGATACAAAGCTTCCATAGCCTATAAATCAATACGGTTCAGTTAAGGTTACTAGTGTAGATAATTTGTCTTTGAAGACGCGATGAATCGCCGTCTCTACAAGTGTTTTGGGCTTATCTGAACTGTATTGGCCTATAAATCCCGCGCTTTCAAATATGGGTTACTCAAGCTGGACTACTTCCTGAAAGTCATCAGCCATTTTTGCTTGGTCAAGTCATGATTAAAATTATGGTGGCTGGGGATTCACTACAGTAATTTTACTAAATTTAATTTTTTATTTATTTTTCTTTGATTTTCCGTAACTATTGCCAAAATTGTTGCATATCAAGCTTTTTTGGCAAATTGTTTGTATTTAGCCTTTTGGATAATACACAAAAAATGATCGTTAGAATACTTTTCTGTTGAAGCAAAAACTATATATTTTGCACATCTAGCACAGTAGGAAACGTCAAGGGAGAGAGCAGGTAAAAGGTAAAAGGTACAGGGTAAAAAGTAAAAGGTAAATTTACTTCTTCATTTTTGCTTTCTTTCTATCCTTGTGACGCAAGCATTTAGCCTGCTCCCTCTTGGCGTTTTAATTTTTCTTTTCTCCGCCGTAGCAAGTTCACAACAGCTACGACGGGGTTTTGCTTTCTTTGTTTCTTAGGTCTAGACTTGGTTGTTTTAAACTTCCTTGGTATTTTTGGTTGTTTTAAACTTCCTTGGTATTTAAGTAAATAACCTTCATTTAATGATTTGTCAAGATATTTCTGAAAATATTTTAGATGAAGAATTCAGATCGCTATTCTTGTGCCCCAGCTTTTTGCAGACTCCGCACTACATTCTTATAACCATTAAATTCTGCAATCATTAAAGCAGTATAACCACCCCGGTTTTTCAAATTCATATCTGCCCCAGCTTGGAGTAATAACTGCACAATTTCGCCATAACCTGCTGAGGCAGCCCACATTAATGATGTTGCCCTCGCTGAGTCTTGAAAATTTACATCTGCTCCCTTTGCCAGCAGCAAATGTATAATCTCTATGTGTTTGCGTTCGGTTGCCTTGATCAAAGCAGTTTTGCCATCGTCCCCCGAAGTGTTGGCATCAGCACCATACTCTAGCAACACTTTCACTGTTTGGGTGTGTCCTTGTGATGCAGCCAATGTCAAAGGTAATTCACCAAGATTTTTCCCATTAATATCTCCGCCAGAATGCAGCAATGCCTCAACAATTTGGCTATGTCCCTGTAATGCTGCTACAAGCAGTGGTGTATCACCCAGGTGGTTCCTAATTTGGACATTTGCACCCCTGTTAAGTAAGACTTGCACGACATCAATGTAGCCTTCCACAACAGCAAGATGTAGGGCAGTTTCACCATCTTGATCTTGGAGATTAATTTCGGCACCTCGATCCAGTAAAGCTGCTGCGATCGCACTGTGTCCAGCGGCGGCGGCGGCCGATAGGGCACTTCCACCATCAGGATTTTTCACATTCACATCAGCCCCCGCTGCTAGCAGTGCTTCCACAATTTCCAGATGTCCTAAGTCTGCCGCTAGCATTAAGAGTGTCTCACCCTCCTCATCTTGGATGTTGACATCAACACCAGTTTGGAGAATTGCTTCTAAAACTTCTATTTTTCCCTGCTTAACGGCGATTTTCAATGCAGTATCATTATCTTGATCTGCGATATTTACCTTGGCACCAGCAGCCAATAAAACTCGCACTATATTTATATAACCTTTGAGGACTGCTGCCATTAAAGCTGTGCTGCCATCTTCATTTGTGGCATTGACATCAGCACCTCTAGATAGTAGAAGCTGCACAATGTCAAGCTGTTTAGCACTAGCCGCCAACATCAAAGCTGTCAAACCATAGAGTTTTCTGGGCAAGTCGATATTTGCCCCAGCATCTAGCAGCGATCGCACAATTTCTGTGTAGCCTAAATTAGCAGCAAACATTAACGCCGTCGTACCTTGGCGATCGCACGTGTCCACCCTTGCACCAGCAGTCAGTAGCCCACGCAACCCTTTAATATCGCCGCTTTTAGCAGCTTTTAACAGCAAAGTATCGTTATTTTCAGTCATGGATGAGATCCCATACAGGGGATTTTGTTCGTCTACCCTCAAAATTTAGTCTGAGATTGTTTATCCACTTTGGCAAGAGGGTTATGCAATTAAAAATTCAAAATTCAAAATTCAAAATTAAGAAATGCAGTCTTGGCAAGCATTCTATCTATTGACTGGATGCAAATTAAAGCTAAGGGAGGCTTCACTCTTGTCTTCTCTCCTCATCCCTTAGTCTCTTTTTATTTGTGCAACTTTAAGCACAGAAAATAGAGTTATGCTAATTTTTATGAAGATTTAATAATTAGGCGAGAACACCATGAGTCTAGAACTTTCTGCGTCGGTGAAATATTGGCTGAACTTCTTCCATCCGGTGCTGATGTGGGCGCTATTAGTACTCTCAATTTATGCCGCCTATTTGGGGCTGCAATTACAGCGTACCAGAAATGCTCAGGGGGAAGAAAAGAAAGAACTGATTAAAGGTAGATATAACGTCAGACACTACCAAATCGGGTCTATACTCCTAGCTTTGATGGTGGCAGGTGCGATCGGCGGGATGGCCGTCACTTACATCAATAACGGTAAGTTATTTGTGCAGCCTCACCTGTTAGCAGGATTAGGTATGACAGGTTTAATTGCATTTTCTGCTGCTTTGTCTCCTTATATGCAAAAAGGAGCAAATTGGGCGCGTGCAACGCACATTTTAATAAATTTCACGCTTTTGGGACTTTTTGCTTGGCAGGCTGTTACTGGAGTGCAAATTGTCCAAAGAATTCTCACTAAAGCATAGTTAAGTAAGTCGGAATCATATCAAGCCTAGTACGTGGCGAGTGGCGATCGCCACGTTAAAACAGTAATGAACCACAGTTTATCAGGAGAGGCAGAGAGCAGTAGACAGCTTTGGTGTCAGCAAGGCTGGTAAAATCTACCCATAGCGAAGAAGAGAAAATTACCATGCCTACCGAAACTAACTCAGGGAATCAAACCACTACAGGTGCCGATGCTATTGATGAAGCGATCGCACAGGGAATTGATTTTGATGGTTCTCCCATTCCGCCTGCCAAGCTAGAACTCTATGGTAAAGTCATGGCGCTAGAAGGCAATAGACAGCGTAGTGGTGTATCTAATACTATGCGATCGCGCATTGTGCGAATTGGCGCAAAGCATATTCCCCAAGCAGAACTCGACCAATTACTTGTAGATGCTGGTTTCGCACCCCTAAAAGAGAAAGAAATTGCCTTTTTCTATAGTGGCAAATAAATGTTGAACTAGGGATTGGGGACTAGGGATTGGGAAGATTTAACTCGTTCCCTGTCTCCGACTAGGAATGCCGGTCATAGAGGTACACAATTGTTTACCTCACAAATCCTAAATTGCCATCAGTATTTTGGCTTCTTGAGTCTTTTCCTGATTGGATCAAAAAGTGTCTCTTCAGCAAGATATTGTTAAATTTTCCTTGTGTTTCAATTAGCACAGCTATATGTACTTAAGTAATAGCTGATAGACTTGGAGAATACATGTCAAGAAGTACGTCAAATTCAGAAATGCCATACCGAGTTCTCGGCAATACGGGAGAAAAAGTTTCCGCTATTGGATTGGGTGGTTGGCACATCGGCTTGAAGCACATAGATGAACAATTGGCTATCCGCATTGTTAGAACAGCCATTGATCGTGGCATCAACTTTATGGATAACAGTTGGGATTACAACGGTGGAGTCAGTGAGATTCGCATGGGAAAAGCGCTGCGCGATCGCTATCGAGACAAAGCCTTCCTAATGACGAAAATCGACGGTCGTTCTAAGAAAGAAGCAGCAAGACAGCTAGACGAATCACTTCAACGTCTGCAAGTTGATTACATCGATCTTGTGCAGCACCATGAAATTATTCGATACGAAGATCCCCATCGAATTTTTGACCAAGAAGGGGCAAATGCTGCCTTAATTGAGGCGCAAGAAGCTGGTAAACTCCGATACATCGGCTTTACTGGGCACAAAGATCCCCATATTCATCTGCATACACTGGAAGTTGCAGCTACTTATGGCTTTAAATTTGATACAGTGCAGATGCCGCTAAATGTGATGGATGCTCACTACCGAAGCTTTGCAAAACTAGTTCTACCAGAACTGGTTAAACAAAACATTGGTGTTCTGGGGATGAAAAGCTTGGCGAACGGTATTCTTTTGAAATCAAACACTGTAACGCCAATTGAATGTTTACACTATGCTTTGAATCTGCCTACATCGGTTGTGATTACCGGAATTGACAGTATGGAGATTTTAGAGCAAGCCTTTGAAGCAGTGCGGACGTTCCAGCCAATGAACGACGAACAGGTGCGATCGCTCTTAGCAAAGACAGCAGAAGTAGCATCAAGCGGCGAGTTTGAACCTTTCAAAACCTCATCAATTTTCGACAGCACTGCCCAAAATCCAGATTGGCTAGGAGACGAGCCACAGCGCATCCAGCAATTGATGCCAGCGTGATGGATGCTTCAGCAGGCAGCCGAAAAGTCGCTGCTACACAGGCAAAATACACCTGCATGGGTTTGAAATTCTTGATTTTGCATTAGTCCATGCCGGTGGACTTTGCTTTTGTAGTAGTGAATTCCATCCGCCAATACTTGTCAAAAATCTTCCAAGCTGAAAATTCAATCTATCAAAATAGTGAATTCATTTAATAACTAATGACGCCAGAACCTCTATCTAGGGATCGATATGGCTAATAAGCTAAATGAAGTAGAAATAGTATACTAAATCACATGAGATTGTATTGTATGAAATCAAATTATGTTGCAAAACAGCTTTCCACCGTAAAACGCTGGATGGCTACAACACTGTTTTGTATGTTAGCGATCGCTTTCGTTTGGCAAGGTGCATTTTTCTCGAACACTTCAGCAATGGCTGATCCCGCTGCAACCTTGATTGCATCGTCAGATGCAGGCGATCGCGCTCAAGAAAAAGCCAGTAAAGATGCTGGACGAACCAAAAATTTCATCGAAGATACGGCAGATAAAGTTAAGCAAGCTGCCAAGAGTAATGCCAATAAAGTTGACCAAGCAACAGACAATGGTAGTTTTGTTGAGCGCAAGGCAAAGAAAGATGCGGCTACAATTCAGAAAAGAGCAGACGAAGATGCCGCTCGGACTAAAAAAGCAGTAGACGACACCAAGAATGTTGTAGAACGTACTGTTGACAACATCAAAGATGCTTTTGGTCAATAGAGAATAGATATAGCAATCCTATTGGATTTGTGAAAATCGAAAACTTCAGATTTCCGATTTCTTTAAGAAATCGGAAATCTTGTTATTTAGGAAAGTCTAAGGTTATATAAATAAGACTACTAGAGGGGATTGTGGTTAAAACCTCATTTTCAGTCAGAGACTCTTAACGAGACATAGGAATATTAATTTACTAAATACTGAAATTAGATAAAACAAGTGAGTTGTTTAATATACATATTTATCGCGTCCGTATGAACTAGCGATCGCTGATAAAATTATCTGATGTTACCGAATAACAGAAGAAACAATTGTTAAATATTTACCAGTAAATATGCTAAATATATAGTTAGAAATAAAATATTTAACTTTGTTTATTTACTAACTTTAAAGGGTGAAATTGAAGAATATGCTTAGGGAATTTCCGCAAACTACTCTTAAAAAAGTTGTTTTTCTATACGGATTACAGACTATATTTAAGTAGCATTACTTATTGACAAATGTGTTATAACTTTAACTGATTACAGCCTCATTTGACGAATTGTTAATGGTTAACAAATTTTTCACCATTATCAATTACGAAGTTATACTTTCCACTACAACTTAGTAACAATGTAAGAGTTTGATTCTGTGGACAACCCGACCGTGGGAAAATCAAAATACCGAGACTAGAAGTTAGAGAGGAAAACCCTATAATATGCATCTGAGCGAAATCACCCATCCTAATCAGTTGCACGGTTTATCTGTTCGCCAACTGCAACAGATTGCCCGTCAGATTCGAGATAAGCATCTCCAAACGGTAGCGGTTAATGGTGGACACTTGGGGCCAGGATTGGGTGTTGTCGAATTAACACTAGGACTTTACCAAACACTGGACTTAGATCGGGATAAAGTGATTTGGGATGTAGGACACCAGGCTTATCCCCACAAACTGCTTACAGGACGTTACGATAGCTTCCACACCCTCAGACAAAAAGACGGAGTTGCAGGTTATCTCAAACGCGGTGAAAACAAGTTTGACCACTTTGGGGCTGGACACGCTTCTACTAGTATTTCAGCGGCATTAGGCATGGCTTTGGCGCGAGACTTGAAAGGCGAAAAGTTTAAAGCCGTTGCTGTTATTGGCGATGGGGCGCTGACTGGGGGTATGGCTTTAGAAGCCATCAACCATGCTGGACACATGCCGAAAACTAACTTATTGGTTGTTCTCAACGACAACGACATGTCTATATCTCGCAACGTCGGCGCAATTCCCCGCTATCTCAACAAAATGCGTCTCAGCCAACCGGTGCAATTTATTAAAGATAATCTTGAGGAACAGTTTAAGCAAATTCCCTTCGTGGGTGAATCTTTGTCTCCCGAACTCGGACGCATCAAAGAAAGTATGAAACGCTTGGCTGTTCCCAAGGTAGGTGCAGTTTTTGAAGAACTCGGCTTTACCTATATTGGACCCGTGGATGGTCATAATCTTGAAGAATTGATTGCCACCTTCCAACAGGCACATCAGATACAAGGCCCAGTCTTGGTACATGTAGCAACAGTCAAGGGCAAAGGCTATGAAATTGCCGAACTAGATCAAGTTGGCTACCACGCCCAAAGCCCCTTCAACGTAGCAACTGGCAAAGCCATTCCTTCCAATAAACCCAAACCTCCGGCTTATGCCAAAGTTTTTTCTCACACTCTGGTAAAACTTGCTGAACAAAACCCAAAAATCGTCGGCATTACTGCGGCGATGGCAACGGGAACAGGCTTAGATAAACTTCAGGCAAAACTACCCAATCAATATATTGATGTCGGCATTGCTGAACAACATGCAATCACCCTAGCAGCAGGACTTGCAACCGAAGGAATGCGCCCCGTTGCGGCTATTTATTCCACCTTCCTGCAACGTGCTTACGACCAGATAATTCATGATGTCTGCATCCAAAATCTGCCAGTGTTCTTCTGCTTGGATCGGGCAGGAATTGTCGGATCTGATGGCCCCACCCACCAAGGTATGTATGACATTGCCTATCTGCGTTGCATTCCCAACATAGCAATCATGGCACCCAAAGACGAAGCAGAACTGCAACGCATGGTAGTAACTGGTGTTAATCATACCAGTGGCCCCATCGCCATGCGCTATCCGCGTGGCAATGGCTACGGCGTTCCCCTGATGGAAGAAGGTTGGGAACCTTTGGAAATCGGCAAAGGCGAGATTCTGCGTACAGGCGATGACGTGTTAATCGTCGCTTATGGCACAATGGTCTATCCAGGAATGCAAGCTGCTGAAATTCTCAGCGAACACGGCATTGAAGCAACTGTAATTAATGCTCGTTTTGTGAAGCCTCTGGATACCGAGTTGATTTTGCCTTTAGCGAAGAAAATCGGCCGGGTTGTCACCTTAGAGGAAGGCTGTGTGATGGGTGGCTTTGGTAGTGCGATCGCTGAAGCTTTAATGGATGCAGAGATTCTAGTTCCTGTAAAGCGATTCGGTGTACCAGATGTGTTAGTAGATCATGCTGAACCCAATGAATCTAAGACAGAACTTGGTTTAACTAGCCATCAAATAGCAGAGAGAGTATTGCAAGCTTTCTTTAAGCAGCAAGTATCGGCTGTGGTTTAGCTAATTCTTTGTAGAATGAATCGCCCACACTTGTGACTCAGGTGTGGGCGATTCCCTTTTGAAAACGACAAGTTTAATATCCGTAATATGATGTTCGGTTAAACCTTAGTCAATTACCGAAAACTATCAGGTATTAAATAATTACTTAAATTAAGTTTTATCGCTTTATTCTCTGTATACTTAATCTAGTTAATTACTACGATTCTTATACCATCAATTCACTAGCAGTATCAATTTAGTGGCAAGCGATCGCTTTCTAGTTTTCATGGGTTTAACTTCAATCGTTGAACCCCTTCTTTTGTCGTGGTCTTTTTCAACAATCAAACCGAATTCCAATATTCAAAGGACTGTAAAAGTATGGCTATTGTAGGAACAAACAATAACGATAATTTAGTCGGCACTTCTGGAAATGATACGATTGAAGGCTTAAATGGTAATGATACCCTTTCTGGGCTAGGTGGAAACGATCAATTATCAGGTGGTGCAGGAAGTGATACCTTATATGGTGGTGCTGGTAACGATCAATTTGTCTTAGAGAACTTTCGTGGTTCTGTTGGTGCTAAAGACCTAGACATCGTAACAGATTTTCAAAAAGGAGCAGACAAAATTGACCTCAGAACTCTTGGCATCAGTGACTTCAATACTATCTCACTTCTGACAAGTGAGGATACAGATACTAATGCCATAATTAGCACTCGCTATAACTTCTATAACGGCGATTATTATTATCGACTCAAAATCAATGGCATTCGCAAAAGTCAATTACAAGCCAGTGATTTTATTTTCAATAGTGCAGTTGTGAATGACACCATCAGCGGAACTGGTAATAATGATGATTTGTTTGGTGGTTTAGGTAATGATAGCCTGTTAGGTGGTGACGGTAATGACCGTTTGTTTGGTGAACAAGGAGATGATAAATTATCAGGTGGTGCAGGAAGTGATACCTTATATGGTGGTGCTGGTAACGATCAATTTGTCTTAGAGAACTTTCGTGGTTCTGTTGGTGCTAAAGACCTAGACATCGTAACAGATTTTCAAAAAGGAGCAGACAAAATTGACCTCAGAACTCTTGGCATCAGTGACTTCAATACTATCTCACTTCTGACAAGTGAGGATACAGATACTAATGCCATAATTAGCACTCGCTATAACTTCTATAACGGCGATTATTATTATCGACTCAAAATCAATGGCATTCGCAAAAGTCAATTACAAGCCAGTGATTTTATTTTCAATAGTGCAGTTGTGAATGACACCATCAGCGGAACTGGTAATAATGATGATTTGTTTGGTGGTTTAGGTAATGATAGCCTGTTAGGTGGTGACGGTAATGACCGTTTGTTTGGTGAACAAGGAGATGATAAATTATCAGGTGATGCAGGAAGTGATACCTTATATGGTGGTGGAGGAAATGATACCTATTCTTTCCTAGCTAATAGTGCTTTGGGAACCGACACAATTATAGAAACTACAACAGGTGGTACTGACACTATTAACTTTAGCGGTACTACAGTTGCCGTCAACCTAAATCTAGATTTAACCACCTCACAAACGGTTAATAGTAATCTCAAACTCATTCTCTCTGCCAATAATGTTATTGAAAATGCAACGGGTGGCACAGGCAATGACACTCTCACTGGTAATACACTGAATAATACTTTAATTGGCGGTGGCGGAAATGATAGACTGCAAGGGTTAGCAGGAAATGATACTTATTCTTTCGTTGCTAATAGTGCCTTGGGAACCGACACAATTATAGAAACCACAACAGGTGGTACTGATACTATTAACTTTAGCAGTACTACAGTTGCCGTCAACCTAAATCTAGGTTTAACCACCTCACAAACGGTTAATAGTAATCTCAAACTCATTCTCTCTGCCAATAATGTTATTGAAAATGCAACGGGTGGCACAGGAAATGACACTCTCACTGGTAATACATTGAATAACAGTTTGATTGGCGGTGGCGGAAATGATCAACTTCAAGGGTTAACAGGAAATGATACTTATTCTTTCGTTGCTAATAGTGCCTTGGGAACCGACACAATTATAGAAACCACAACAGGTGGTACTGATACTATTAACTTTAGCAGTACTACAGTTGCGGTCAATCTAAATCTAGGTGTAACAACTTCGCAAACAATTAATAGCAATCTCAACCTCATTCTCTCTGCCAACAACGTTATTGAAAATGCAACGGGTGGCACAGGTAATGATATTCTCACTGGTAATACACTGAATAATACTTTAATTGGTGGTGATGCAAATGATCAACTCCAAGGGTTAGCAGGAAATGACACCCTCTTGGGAGGTAATGGTAATGATACTCTTACAGGTGGAATTGGTAGTGATAAATATCTGTTCCAAAGTAATAGTGTGTTTAACACAAGCTTAGGTATTGATACCATCACTGACTTTGAAGCCGGACAAGACCAGATTGTGCTGAGTAAAACCACCTTCAATACTGTTACTAATACTGTGGGTCAGGCTTTAACTGAATTTGCAGTTGTCAGTGGTAATCAATTCGTCAACGGTAGTAATGCGCGTATTGTGTTTAGCCAAAGTAGTGGCAGCTTATTCTATAACCAGGATGGCAATGTTTTGGGCACAGGAACAGTGTTTGAGTTTGCCCGTTTAGGGAATCCTAATATTACTTTGAGTAGTAGCAATTTTAGTCTGATTGCTTAGTACTCTGTCAACTTTGAATTGATAGATAATCAAGTTCGTAGTAAGGACTAAAGTCTTTACTACAAACCCTCAAAACTAGCTTAAAAAAGTACTAGTATCACCTTGCCTTAATTAGAAAATCTAAATGCTTAGGAATTTCTAATACTATTTTGGATTTACAATTTTGGATTTTGGATTGTTAAAGAGTTAGTGGCGATCGCTCGCAATCATCCTGAAGTTGCTATGATTATTGCCTACTTTCCCAAATAGTCCCAAGATGAGGAAGAAGTAGGGGAAGAGGTGAAAATGTCCAATCCTCAATACCCAATATCTTCCTATGACTTTTAATTTTTGAATTTTGAATTCGGAGCGAAGCAACGTGACACCTACTACAAACCAAGTTTATCCCGTTATTTGGCACAACAACTCAGTGTCACTAATTGACCAAACTCGCCTACCCAACGAATATACATTTGTGGAGATTCACCGCAGTGAAGATATGGCGCGGGCGATTAAAACCATGATTGTCCGGGGTGCGCCTGCAATTGGTGTGGCTGCGGCTTATGGAATGTATCTTGGTGCAAGGGAAATTGAAACAAGCGATCGCCACGATTTTTTGCAAGACTTAGATAAAGTAGCCCAGTTGTTGCGTTCTACTCGTCCGACGGCGGTAAATTTATTTTGGGCAATTAGCCGAATGATCAAAGCCGCCAACGAAACTCTAGGAACAGTAGAAGACATTAAGCAAACCCTTTTCCAAACAGCCCAAGCGATTAATATTGAAGATTTGCAAACTTGTCAAGCGATCGGCGACAATGGTTTGACAGTCTTGCCCACTACTCCAGAAAAACTGACGCTGCTTACCCACTGCAACGCTGGGGCACTAGCTACTGCTGGCTATGGCACTGCTTTGGGTGTGGTGCGTTCTGCTTGGAGGGAAGGACGTTTAGAACGTTTATTTGCCGATGAAACCCGTCCCCGCTTACAAGGTGCAAAACTCACCACTTGGGAATGTGTGCAAGAAGGTATTCCAGTTACATTAATTACTGATAATATGGCAGCCAATTGCATGAAACAGGGTTTGATTCATGCTGTAGTTGTGGGTGCTGATCGAATTGCCGCTAATGGTGACACTGCCAATAAAATTGGTACTTATAGTGTAGCGATCGCAGCTAAAGCACATAATATACCCTTTTTTGTGGCTGCACCCCTTTCCACCGTTGATTTTGAATTAGCTGATGGCAGCAAAATTCCCATTGAAGAACGCGAACCAACAGAAATCTATCAAGTTGGTGATACCATTCTCACACCTGCGGGTGTAGATTTTTACAACCCAGCTTTTGATGTCACTCCGGCTGAGTTGATTACAGCAATCATTACAGAGAATGGAGTATTTGCTCCTGGAGAATTAGTGAAATCTCAGCCACAGAAAGTAGCCTAACATCAATCCCAATACTGCTGGAGTTTTGAATTTTAAACTGGAATTTAGTTTGGGGAAAAGGTTACTGAGTTTGGGTTAAAAGTTTTTTCTTTCCCCTTTCCCATTCTCCTTTTCCCCTTAACCGATAAGTATTGATATCAATCCTGTATCAATTAGCTTTAATATTCAGCGCATATTCTTTAAACCTTTCCAAATCAGCTTGAATCGTCGATTCAACTATCCGTCCCAAAAATAAGTTATCCATAATTTTGCCAATAATGCCGGGGATGGCGTAGGAAATGGTCATTTTAACAATGCTACTATTGTGGCGATCGTAAAAGCGAATTGCTCCTTGATTAGGCAAACCATCAATTGATTCCCATTGGATGATTTGATTGGGAATAACTTTAAGAATTCGGGATTGCCAATTAAATTCTAGACTGCCAGTTTTTAATTTCCAAAGAGATATATCTGGATTCTCTGGGGGAATTTTCACCGAATCAATCCATTTCATCCACCGAGGCATTTGCTCTAAATCAGACCAGAGGCTCCATACTAAATCTATAGGAACTTCTACTTCTACCTGCACAGTATGCTCTAACCAATCTGACATGATCTCTTTTTCCTTCTCTACGAGACGCTTTGCGTAGCTTGCTTGTTTGCAGGAGTACGGGTTGCCCTTTGCGCCCTTCCCTTTACGCGAACGCGGTAGCCTGCGGCAAGCCACTCCGTGTCTATGTCAATTTTTCAAACTCTCCAAAATCACTTTGGCCGCACGCCGTCCAGAAATAGTGGCTCCTTCCATACTGTCGATGTAGTCTTGCTGAGTATAACTCCCTGCAAGGAAGAAATTATCCACTGGTGTTTTTTGGTTGGGACGGTACGCATCCATCCCTGGCGCTTCTCGGTAGAGAGACTGAGCAAGTTTTACCACGCTATACCAAGTCATATTTAGTTCCCGCGACGAGGGAAACAGTTCATGAACTTGCTTGAGGACATGCTGTGCGATCGCCTCATTACTTTGTGCAATAAAGGGATCTCCCGGTGTGAGCACTAGTTGTAACAAAGACCCCTGTCCTGGGCGATAATAATCAGCAGGGCTAGTCAACGCCAAATCGGCAAAACAAGAAAAGTCAGCATCGGCTGTATAAAGCAAATTATCGATTCCAGCTGCATGATTTAGCTGTTTACGTTCCTCTCCATCGTTCAATTCTGTTACCCAACCATCGAAGCGTAACTGCACTGTAGCCACTGGCACTGCATCCAGTTTGTAAATATTGTCAAATTCAGACCACTTACGCCACTCGTGGGGTAGGATGCGTTGAATTCCTGGAACATCACAGGCAAAAACGTAAGCATCAGCGGTGATATTTTCTACTGTATCACCTTGGGCAACTATTATACCAGTGACACGGGTTTGTTCGTCTGACTCTGTAAACTGAATTTCCCGAACTTGTCGGCGCGTGTAAATTTTGGTGCCTCTAGCTTCCAGATATTCCAGAATGGGCTTGTGTAAATATTCAGATGGAGAACCTTCCAGCATTCGCAAAACTGAAGCTTCAGTTCTAACTGCAAATAGCTGGAATATGGTTAACATACAACGGGCAGACATATTTTCGCAATCAATAAATCCCAATGCATAGGCAATGGGGTTCCACATACGCTTAATGCTGCCATTGCTCCCACCGTGACTGCGGAACCAGTCGGCAAAGCTAACTTTATCTAAATTGCGGATAGTTTTCATCGCCCCATTAAAGTCTACCAATCCGCGAACTATCGGACTAGTACCCAAAGCGATCGCATTTTGCAATTTATCCTGCAACGATAGTTGAGAAGTTGTAAAAAATGCCTTTAAGCCATTGAAAGGCGCACCTGTGAGGAAGCGAAAATCCAAAGCACCGGTGCGCCCCCCTTTATTAATAAAAGTGTGGGTATGTTCTTTGAGGCGTAAGTTTTCTAACACCCCCACTTTCTTCATCAAGTCAAAAAGTTGGTAGTAGCACCCGAAAAATACATGCAACCCCATTTCTAGATGGTTGCCATCTCCATCAACCCAACTGCCAACTTTACCACCCACAAACGGACGAGACTCAAAAATCTCTACTTCACAACCAGCATCAGCTAGATCTACTGCGGTTGCTAGTCCAGCCAGTCCCGCACCTACGATTGCAACGCGCATTCCGTCGTTCCTTTTCAGTTTCTTTACAGATTGTAACTGGGTTGGTGTCGGAATTTGCTACTTAATATCAACTCCACCAGCATATTAAGTTATGGCAATGTTGATACTAAAACCTCTTTGATCACTTTTTTAGTCCCTAAAAATTACCAGACGCGAGAAAAACGCGTCTGTATCAGCTAGACAAAGTATTGTCCATAGCGGTGGACTCAAAAAGGTATGATAGCTATTTTTTGGTGGCAAAGCAGTTATCTGGATAAGTACTTAAAGCATCCTCTTACCTATTTGCCGTCGTCGGAAACAGGCAAACTTCTAATCAGTTCACGAATCACATCGGTTGCGGGTCTACCTGTTTGTTGGCAATATTTTTCCAGTTTTTCCGCTTCCTGTGTTGCGAGATTGACTGTTATACGTTTAACCGCCCATTTTTTATTTGTCATTATCATGCTATCTGCTGTATATTTTAGATTGTCGAAAGAGTCTAAGTAAAGAGGGAACCGATAAGATTATCAGAGTTTGTCTCAGGAAACAAGTCATATCATTAATATTAAAAATGTTCGTTTTGTCAAAGAATTCATCATTTTCTAAACAAATCAAAAAACTACACTTTATTGGTTACGATTGTGACAGCAGAAAAAGCACATTGTTGCTTGTGAAGATAATAACCCTACTAACAGCATGAGTAAAGCCTGAGAATGAAATTTGATAGATGAATTGAGACACCTAATGTTGACTCAATTAAGATTTCCAAAGTTATTCTCCATTTAAAGCATTTGACCTTATTTCTTAAGCAAGTTCGCCAAACCCACTTAGAGAGAATATCTGCTACAACACCATAAAATAAAGCTTTCAGAATCATTATTATGCTGAAATGCTACCTTCCGCACAGGTTAGAGTGGTATTTGTAGATCGTGAATAATCCCCAATGAAGTAGGCAAATGAGCGATAGCTCCTTAACAAACACCCATCTGCACCATTACTGCACCCAATAAGTTAAGAGCTACTTGAACGGTGATGATTTTTGGCTTACCTCGATCAAGCTCATTGCTTTTACGTGCCAATATAGTAACCAGAAAAAAGAGGATAAGACTCAGTTTATTGGGTGTCAATAGCCCAGAATAGTGGTAAAATTTTACAGCATTATCTGTAATTTCACACAGATGAATTAGCCCGTAAATAGATATGATGTTACTTGACTGTTGCCGATAATAATATTTTAGTTTTGTTTCATGCTTTTACACTAAACTTCCCGTAAAGATACGATGAAATTTTGCCTATTTTTTATCTTCCCTCTAGCGATATAGTTTGATTTCAACCCAGAGATTTTTTCCATTGTTTGTATTCATCTATCTAGAGGTTAAAAAATCATTTTTAGCCAATTATGTAGCTAAAAAATGGACAATAAACCTTCTTATTAGATTTAAACCAAGAGATAAATTATCGGCAAAAAACTATTGATTTACAAGCATTTTGTATTTGGTAAGTATACCTGTAAAAATAATTGTATATTTCAATCTTTTTTGCTGGTGTGTTTATTATAGCCATTATTTACGCACTTTAAATAATCTTCATTTAGAGACTAAATAATCTCATTTTTATCCTTTATAAAAAAATTACAAAGAAAAAGATATACATTTGAACCTTTGCTTAATGATATTGATATATAACAAGATGCTAAACTCCAAAACTTCTAAAAAAAAATATTCCGATATCTAAGGGTGTCAGCGAGGTTTGCTTAAACCAAACTTTGCAGATATTTTTTCAGGAGTCCGTAGTTATTTATACTGAAAACATCGCAGTAAAATAACTGGAAAACGATGAAAATATAGGTACTTCATGAAATTTAGGTAAAGTTAACTTCTAACCATTGGTCGCCTAAAACACCATTTCAATAATCAAAAACCTAACTCCTTCACCTTCCTCGTTATCTGGCTCCGACAGGTAAGGTGTACACAAAGGTTCTATTCCCGTCTGCATAAAACTGGAGACAGAGCCGACAGAGCGTCTCTAACTTAATTCCCAGGCTGAGACTGGGAAAAAGTCTCAGACCCATAAATCAGTGTTCTAATATAGGACTCCTATTTGGTTTTTGAAAAAATTCAGTACAACTTGAAGAGGCTTGCTGCCTGGATGAAAAAGAATGCTGAACGGAGCAGGAGACGCTCTAATACCAATATGCAACACATAGATAATAAGCTTCCCCAACCCTACCCTTACTTTGGGAGGATGCGCGTCGTGCGGATGGGGTTATTCGTCCAAACATTTTTTAATTTGGTATAACTCTGGTTAAAAGACCACTTACAAGAGATAAGCTATCTACAAATGCGATAATCCTGAGTACTTTTACTTCACTCAACACCAGTAGGTAAAAAGAAGAGGGGTAAATTTTAAAAGGTAAAGCCTTTCCCTTTTCCCCTCCCAAGTGCAGTTTCAGTTAACATGTAAATCAAATACACATTAACTTAATTTCTCATACCCATAATTTGAGATTAAGGATTGCAGGAATTGGTGCAACTATTCAAAGTTTAAGTTGGGGCATCAGTTGGAGAGTGCCAATACCTAAATCTTTTGGTGAAAGCGATCGCGCTTCAAACAAAGCCATCATATCTCGTAACTGAGGATTACCACGGGAAGCTCCCGTTAGTCCTTTGGCAATAATTAAGCCACAGTAGCCCTTAGTATTTTTACACCGTTGATTCCATTTCTTTCGGGCTTCTACATGAATCGGATCTTCGTCTAAAAATTCACCGAATAGGAACAATTCGCCATTTTGAGTTTGTAATAAACCCAGATCGTAGCGATCGCCATCGAAGGGGTCGGCACCTGGATTAAAGCAAATTGCTCTCAATCCACCTGCTGTTTCAATTCTTTCAATTACAGTCTTCGCCTTGGGCCGAGAAGTTTGAATTAAAATCACCGGCAAACCATCACCCACGTGTTTGATTTCACCAGCCGGATGGTAGCTGACTCCCTTACGCAGGTGTTCCAACATTTCCCAAGACACCACACCTAAGCTAAGGAAGGAATCTTCTGGTATCAAGTCATCTTGCAATGATTGGAAATTAGGGTTGTCAATCTCTTGATCATCAACACCAAAGCCTGCCATTTCCTCTAATTCTGCTGCTAACTGCGGCATGGTAGAGACTGTCACAGGTACAGATTTAGTTGATTCTTCCGACTGTGGCAGAGCAATCCGATAGCGACGGCTGAGGGTAGGGAAGATATCTTCATGAAGCGGGCGACGGTGATCGCGAAGAAAACGGATCAGGCTTTCGATCGCAACCAAGATTACCAATGCTTCTTCGTCATACAAAACAGAACGTAGTCCTTCTAAGGGGTGGATATTACCGAAGGTGGGGTCAATTTCTGATAATGGCAGATCGGCCAAATCTTCTTCATCCTCATCTTCATCATCTTCATCAGCAGTCTCAAAAGTGAGAAACAGGCAATCTTGCTTAAGGAATGCTTCTTCTAGATGCTCCGTTGATTCTTCATCTCTTAAAACTGCGGCACGAAACTGTTTTAAAGACTCTTCTGAGCGATAAAACAAAATTCCATACTCCATTCCCAGCATTCCCATGATTGAGGCGTAGAGTGTGCCAACATCCCACTTATTAATTTCAATGGACAAAATTTGCTGTTCTTCCAAAAATTCCCAAGGTGCTGCTTGCCAAATTGCAAATGCTTTCTCTCGCAAGATTTGTGCATACTGTGGGGGTAAGTCGGGCGTTTGACTATCGAGGATGTCGGCGAATCCACGAAATAGTTCATCAATTAAAGGCAGTTCTGGTGCGTAATCAATGGCAATATCCAAATCTTGTAGCACTCCCCGCAGGTAAAACTGGATCTCGCGGTCTTTGACTACAATTCTTTGGGGTCTGGCAGGTCTTGCCGGACTCTGGGGATGCTCCATTGCTTGCATTAAGGTGCGAACAATTGCTTCTGGGCCGATATCTGAAGCTACCACGTCCATTCCTCGGACAACACCTTGGGAGTAATCTACCCAAAGAATGCATTCTCCCTTTGCCTCTGAGTCTGAGAACTGGTTTGGTGATGACAACGGACGGCGATCGCCCTCCCATACAGAAGGAATTTGAGTTAATTTCTTCAACCGACGACTGGTAGAGCGATTAAAACTTGTCATAGAGATCAAAAGAAGCAATTTGGAAGTAAACTTTGGGAGATAGCTAGCCTCAGATTAAATTTTTATGGCTGCACCTGAAGGTGGTTGCTTTTCAGGTTGCCACAAGGCTTGAACTTCAAAAATACCGAATGTTTCAGGAGGCAGGAGTAACCCATATTTAAAAGCGTGAGACTTAGGCTGTGGACAACGATGCCAAATAATCCATTTGGAATGCATCCTAGACTCTCTCTAGGAGACACTGCGCGTAGCTTACTTCCTTGTAGAAGAAGGGGAGACGCCAATAGAGAAGACTAGATCGGCTACGAATGTATTTTCCGCTATATGTCTCGATACAATTCATCTTTTTAAAATGAATCTTATACCGAGAATTAAAACTTTCATTCATAATTATTTCCTCCTGCCTCTTGCCTCTTGCCTCCTGCCTTCTCGTATAAACATACTGAGTCTCTCAATTCTAGAATAAAAATTTTTGGCTGCTTTTAACGGAGTGTTTACAATTTGGCATCTAGCGGCTTAGATGCCGCTAGAATGAATACAAAAACACCAAGGGCAACCTACAGGCATTAACAAGCTGATATAGGGTAAAGCTTAAACTAAGTTAAGGAGTTGAAAAAGCAGATGACACAAGCAATTCAGGCTCAACAACGCGGAATTCTGTTGAGCGAAGCCGCATTGAAGCAGGTAAAATCCCTCCGGGACAAGCAAGGCACAGACTTCTGCTTACGGGTAGGAGTCCGTCAGGGTGGCTGTTCTGGGATGTCTTACATGATGGACTTTGAAGACACTAGCAAGATCACCCCTCAGGATGAAGTTTTTGACTATGATGGCTTCAAAATTGTCAGCGATCGCAAGAGCCTGTTATATCTCTACGGTTTAATGCTCGATTATAGCGATGCCATGATTGGCGGTGGCTTCCAATTTACTAACCCCAATGCCAGCCAAACTTGTGGTTGCGGTAAGTCATTTGGGGTGTAATATTGTCATTTGTCATTTGTCCTTTGTCTTTTGTCCTTCACAAATGACCAATGACTAATGACTAATGACTAATGACCAATGACTAATGACAAATGACTAATACAGTTGAATCCCTGTTTGATACAGGTTTAGAACGCTATAAAGCTGGAGAATCAGTAGAATCTTTAATCCCTGTGTTTAAAGAAGTATGCGATCGCGCTCCTAAAACTAGTGCTGCTTGGATTTGTTTAGCGTGGTTGTATCTACTCGATAGCAAACCCAACTTGGCATATAAAGCCGCACAAAAGGCAGTCAAGTTAAACCCACAAGATCCACAAGCTAGAATCAATCTCGCCTTAGCAATGCTAGAAACGGGTCAAAAAGGTTTGCGAGAACACATTGACATAGCACAGCAGTTGATATTTGTCAATGAAGAATGGAGTGATGAAATAAAAAATAGTATTGAAGACGGTTTAAGTAGAAAACCAGATTGGCAGAGTTTGACAAAAGTCAAAAATTGGCTGTTTGAAAAATGATGATTGGGGACTGGGGACTAGGGACTAGGGACTAGGGATTAGGGGGAATTTATTGAAGTAAGTCTCTAAATTGTCTCTTCCCAATCCCCAATCCCCATTCCCCATTCCCCATTTCCCATTCCCCATTTCCCATTCCCCAATTCAATCATGAAAGATAAATTGTTAAATTGGCTAAACATGGTTTTAGTCGCAGATGTTTTTTTGGTTTTGTTTGGCTTTGGCTGGTTAGCGATCGCTGCGATCGGTGATGCTGTGGGAATAAACCTGGGTTTGGATTTGTGGCATCAACTGTGGCAACCTGTGTTTAACCCAGCAATTGGTATCCTCATGGGCGGTGCTATTCTTAGCGGTATTATCAGTTGGGTTTCCAGGAAATTTCTCTCTAGTCAATAGTCAAGAGACTGGGGACTAGGGACTAGGGACTGGATACTGGGGAATAGGGAATAGGGAATAGGGAACAGAGAACAGGGAAAAGTTTTTAAATGCCCAATGCCCAATGCCCAATCCCCAATCCCCACTCCCTTTTAATTAAGAATTTGTGTTAATGCGGATTGCAAATTAGGATATTTGTACTCAAAACCTGTTTCTAACGTGCGTTTTGGGATGACTTGCTGACCTTCTAAAACTACTATAGCCCCGTCTCCTAAAAGGGCTTCGATCGCAAAAGCAGGAACAGGCAACCAAGAAGGGCGATTCATAACTTGTCCCAAAGTGTGGCTTAAATCTGCCATCCGAACTGGTTTAGGGGCGGTTGCATTATATACGCCTTCTATTTCCGGTTTAGTTAAAGCTTCCAGAATCAGGCTAACTAAATCGTCTACGTGAATCCATGAGAACCACTGCCGACCACTACCAATAGGCCCACCAGCGAAGAGTTTGAAAGGTGGAATCATTTTACCTAAAGCACCACCATTGCCCAGAACAATCCCAAAACGTAGAATTACCAGGCGGACACCAGCATCTTTTACCTTTCTCGCTTCAGCTTCCCAGGCTTGGCAGACTTGGGCAAGAAAATCGTTACCAGATAGATTTGTTTCGTCAAAGATTGCCGTTTCACTGGTGCCGTAGTAGCCAATGGCTGAAGCATTAATTAACACAGTTGGTTTGGGGTTAGCGTTGGCTATTGCTTCAACTACTTTTTGTGTACCAAACTTCCGACTATTGAGGATTTCTTGTTTCCGTTCTGGTGTCCAGCGTCCTTCACCAATAGGTTCTCCTGCCAAATTAACTACGCCATCACAACTAGCAATGACACTTTGCCAAGAACCAGATGCATTTGGTGTATAGGCAACAATTTCGAAATTGGGGAAAGCCTCAGATGGAAAAACCTTTTGAGCAAAGGTGGTATTCCGAGTTAATACTACTATTTTGTGACCTTTTCCGTGGAGTCGTTGTACCAAACGGCTACCAACAAATCCTGTTGCTCCAGTAATTGCGACTTTCATTTTCTACCTCAGCCAAACCTTTATTGTAAAGTTTTTGATCAAACTTTCAGCTTACCAAAGAAGGCAGGGGGCAGGAGGAGAACTGCCCTTTGTTTCCTACCGCGACCAGACGAGTCTTGGGTTTAAGACCCATTCCAAAATCTCTGCCACAGGTGTCCTGCAATCAGTGTAGGTCTGAAGCCTACACTGCCTTCTGCCTTCTGCCTTCTGCCTTCTGCCTCCTGCCTTCTTCACAAAATTGGGTAAACTGTATATCTTGGTAATGCCTAACCTCAAAACTCAAAAACTTTGCTTTTATAATGACTTTCCGTTTAGATGCTTCGGTATTATAGGATGGACGGAGTGTTGCAAGGCGTGGGGCTATTATGGCTCGCTATACCTGTTCATTTATTGTTTCTGTTCCTAGTGACCATCTGTTGCCGTTACTTGTAGAACTTCTACAGGACTGTCAGTTGGATATTCAATACAATACGGCCGATTACATTATCGCTCGTGAGGTTCCTGGAAATGTTCCTTTTCCTAAATTGGTAACAGTAGAAGTACTGATTGATAAATCAAAATCTACTGAAGCAGAAACCCGGATGAGTATTGTGCTTAAAAATGAAGAACTACCACTCCAACTAGATAATTACTGCCGACAAATGTTTGAATTTATCAAGCAGGCTATTGAAAATAGCCGCCATTGGCATTTGATTGAAAGTCTTGCAGGATAGCTTTGGTAGTTGAATTGACACTCCCACAGCTTTAAGTTGCGGGAATGTCAAACTTTGATTGGTAGTTATAATTCAGTCTTCTATATCCTCTAAATCCTCGGCCATACCGGGGTTTATTAGTGTAATATCGTACTCGCTCGAATCCGTTTGTCCCAAACGCTGAGTGTTTCTTAAAAGGTAATAAATGGCACGTACTTGAGGCCCAAAAACGATCTCGTCTTCATTTCTGAGATCGTGAGATGGTATCTTGCGTCCATTAATCATTAAACCGTTAGAACTAGACTTACCTTTAGCATCGCCATCTACAATCCGGTAATAGTAGCTATGACTATTATGCTCACGTGGCAATCTCACTAATGTGGCATGGCGTCGGGAGACAAACTGCGACATCAAACGGATATTACATTCGCGATCTCTACCAATAGAGTAGACGGGTTGCTCCAGAGAAAATTCTTTGCGACCTTGATCGTCTTCAATAATCAGTAGATGGTTTTCATTATTTTCTGCTGCCATTGACAAATTTGTGAAACTGTGATTCAAGATTTTTTAGTATCGTATTTTTTCATTTTCGCGCACCATAAGTATGTGGTGCCGGTCTAAATAAGCTTTAAAATTGCATGATACCTTGAAAGAGTAGAACATATCCGTTCTACTCCAGTAGCTATCATAGCTTTGGTAAGTGTCTTAAAAAGCTTTTTGGGCTGCGTAAAAACTGAATACGACTCAGTTTAACTTTATATGGGAATAACCAAGATTTGTGCTTGGAAATTTACCTGTAAAAGAGTATTCTACGAGTGATGAGCTAATCGCCTTAATAATATTGAGTTTGTGACGACGCTAACAGAGCTAAAAGCCATTAGTGCAGCTGCACCAGATGGGTTAAGGACAAAACCCAGACTAGGGAACAAAACACCTGCTGCTAAAGGAATGCCAACAGTATTATATGCAAAAGCCCAGAATAAATTTTGGCGGATTTTGTTGAAGGTGGCGCGACTAAGCTGAATAGATTCGACGACATCATTTAAGCGATCGCGCATTAGGATAATTTCAGCAGTTTCCATCGCCACATCTGTCCCTGAGTGTAAAGCAATTCCTACATCTGCTTGCGATAAAGCTGGAGCATCGTTGATTCCATCTCCTACCATTGCCACAACGGATTGGGGATTGGGGATTGGGGATTGTGGTGCCCCCTCTGGGGATAAGGGGTGATGGGGATTGGGAAGAATTTTTCCTAGTCCCCAGTCCCTAGTCCCCAGTCCCTCTTTCTGGAGAGACTGTATTGCGGCCGCTTTTTTGGCTGGGGGGACACCTGCTATTACATCAACGCTATCTATTCCTAGTTGTTTGGCTATGGCGCTAGCTGCTTCTTTGCGATCGCCACTGAGCAACATTACCCGTAATCCCATCTGACGTAATTTGTCTACGGTAGAACGGGCATCTGGTCTGAGGGTATCAGAAACAGCAATTAGTCCGGCCAAATTTCCTCCAACTGCTACGCAAACGACTGTTTTACCATCTGTTGCTAAATCCTGTGCTACCTGCTGTGCGGTTTCACTACTTGAAATACCGTGCCAACTCAACCAGTCCCAGTTACCCAAGAGTACAACTCTACCCTCCACCACAGCAGACACCCCTAATCCTGGTTCTGTGTGAAAATCCACAGCATTTGGAATAGATAACTGTTGCCGTTGTGCTTCTTGCTGAATCGCTTTTGCTAGAGGGTGGTGAGTACCGCTTTCTACGGCTGCTGCTAGTTGTATTAGGGATTGGGAATTTTCAGTCCCCATTTCCTCAATTAACAGACAATCTGTGACGATGGGATTACCTGTGGTCAAAGTGCCGGTTTTATCAAATACTACGGTGTCTAACTGGTGTACTCTTTCTAAAACGTCGCCGCCTTTAATTAATAAACCCCGTTCTGCGCCCATAGCAGTCCCGACAAGAATGGCTGTTGGGGTGGCAAGTCCCAAAGCACAGGGACAGGCGACTACCATAACTGCGATCGCTAGTTTTAAACTAATTAATAAAGGGGAGTGGGGAGTGGGGAGTGGGGAGTGGTGAGCATTATGTGTAGCGTGGCTCATCATTTCCATGCCACCAGACATGGTGATATCAGTCCAGATGTGAGTACCGAAAAAGTACCAAAATACAAATGTCAATATGGATGCTGTCAGTACACCGTAGGTAAAGTAACCAGCTACCGTATCTGCTAATTTTTGTACTGGTGCTTTCCGAGTTTGGGCGGCTTCTACTAGGGTGACAATTTGAGCTAGAGTTGTATCACTTCCAATACGGGTTGCCTGAATAGCGATCGCTCCTGACTGGTTTAGTGTGCCCCCTGTCACCGTATCTCCAGGTTGCTTAATTACTGGTACGGCTTCCCCAGTTAGCATTGACTCATCAACCGTTGTTTGACCAACCATCAATTCACCATCAACGGGGATTTTATCACCTGGCAGCACTTGTAACCATTCACCAACACGCACCTGTTCAGCGGGAATTTCTACACTAGAAGACCCCACCCCTCCTTTCTCTGGGTTGGCAATCAATCGCGCTACTTGTGGCTGGAGTGCTAGTAATTTCCTAAATGCGGCAGCGGCGCGACCTCTAGCTTGTTGTTCTAATGTCCTTCCCAAAAGAATAAAGCCCAGCATCATTACTGGTTCATCAAAGAAACACTCCCAACCCAATTGTGGAAAGAGTAGCGCTACCAAACTAGCAATGTAGGCTGTCAGCGTTCCTAATCCCACCAGAGTGTTCATGTTAGGTGCATTTCGCCGCCAGCCCAGCCAACCATCGACTAAAATCGGGCGACCGGGAATTAATAGTGCCACTGTCGCCAATCCACAGTGAAACCAGATGTTATTCAGCACTGGCAGCACTGAGCTACCAAGATTACCAAAATGCCCACTTCCCGACAATATTAGCAACATTGCTGCGATCGCCAACTGCCTAAAAGAAGATCGCATTTCTCGGCGTTGTCTTTCTGCTGGGTCTGGTAAGGTAGATATTTCGCCTGCGACTGTGCCGCTAGCTTTTCGGGGTTGAGTTGGGAATCCAACGGCTGTTAATTTCTCTGCCAGTGCATTTACATCTACTGCACCAACTTCTGACTCTACAACAGCTACCTCTGTGGCCAGGTTCACACAAGCACTCTTGACTCCTGGATGTTGGGTTAGCTGTCGCTCTACTGCATTCACACACCCAGCACACTTCATACCCCCAACATCGAGAATAATTTTCTCTAAGATTGGGTCAAGTTCTGGGGCTAGCTTAGTTTTCGGGACAAGTTGCATGGCAAGTGTTTAGATTCGCTACAGAAATTCAACGCCTGACTAAAAGCGTCTCTAATTTGAGCGTAGGCTAAATATGGAACTACGACTGTATGTCAACCCTATTAAATTTCTTAATTTATCGTACTCTGCTGAGGGTCACTGACGGCTCCATCGTAGGTAAGTTACATAAACAATAGCTCCAACCTGCATTGGCATAAGTACAATTAGGCTTTTCCAAAAATTGTGAATTTCCAAATTAGACATAGCGCTGAAATAGCCCAAGCCCAACAATAAGAAGAATATCCAGATTAGCTGTTTACGTTTGATAGTTGGCATAGAAGTAAGATTGAGAATTTTTTAGAAAAAATTTCTAGTAATACTTAGAAATACTGTACAAAAGACACAATAAATTTTAAATTTTCTGCCACTGCTTGAACCAAATTTCTTGGGAAATAGCCATAAAAGAGCAAGTCACGCCACAAGTTTGACATGAAATTCCAGTTAAATTCCGTATTGGGCAAACTAAGAATCCTACTCTATAACCTTGGTGATCAAAATATAGAATTTCCTAATCATACAAGGAACATCATAGTCTCCTATCGAATAGCAAGGAGGGGTTCTTGTATCTCACCCAAGTGAGAACGGCTACAAGTACCAAGTAGGGGTGTACAGGAAAATCCTAGTAAACCCCAGCGAACTAATTTCCCTTGGGATGAAAAAAGATTAAAGAGATAATTCAAACACCAATGAACATTGAATTAAAACGGCAAACAAAACTTCAGAGGCAGGTAATCAAAACCAGCCTTTCTTTTCGACAATGTAAGCATTGAGGAATTGTTCATCAGTCTTAGTTAAGTAGATGATACCCTCAACCAAACCGATAATCCCCATTATTGCCCCACCCAAACCAAATGTAAGTAGGGTAACAAGCAGCATGATCAGACCTTCAGTATTGTAACCAAGAATAAACTTGTGAACACCTAAAGCTCCTAACAAAATAGCGCAGATGCCAGCTGCAACTTTTTTGCTGTTAGTATCACTGGGGCTGATATTAGACACTATGAGTCATACTCCTCAACTATAAATGACAGCCTCAATTTTAATGTAATTATTCTTACTTGGCATCTCCATATCTCTCGCAGTAATAAATTGTCAAATTTTACCCAATTTAGAAGATATATAGAAATCTGGTTTTATTCGGAGAGTTTACTCACTTGGGTAGGGAACTCTTAACAGGAAATAAGGGATAGATGAGTACTGAGTCTTGTTCAAAAATCCGACAGAAGTTCTATAAATTTACACCTAATTTTTCCGCTAGATGTAAGCATTAATTGAATAATTTATAATTAAAGAATGAGTACAGAGTCAACACTAAATCAAAAATTCAATGTTAGCTCTGTACTCTGACAGGTTAAAATTATTAATTATTTTGACAAATTCGTTATATGTAACTTCACGCAATAATGCAAACGTGAAATATAAGTTTCTAAAACCAACCCTGCTTATTCACAAAGTAGGTATTTACAAATCCTTCAGGAGACTTATTCAAGTAGATCATGCCTTCAATTAAACCTACAAGTTGCATAATTAACAAGGCAATACCGTAGGTGAAAGAACCCCCAACTACGGAAATCACCAACATGATAAAGCCTTCCGAAGCGTATCCTAGAATAAACTTATGAACCCCAAATGCTCCAAGGATAATGCCACAGTAACCAGCTAGAAGTTGTTTGGTAGGGTGACTGGGGTTGAGATTTGACATAATTGAGTCCTGCTCCTTTATAAGTGAGTATAAAAATAAAGTCTTTATTGTAATGAAAGCAAGTAAATATATTTGCTTAATCAATAGATTTTTAGGTAAGACATTTATCTTGAGAAAAATGAACCTCAGTAATCAGCAAAAGCTGCTACATACACTACTTTTTACAAGTCCATCAGTATTATTTCCGGATTTTTTTGCGTAGGCGTAGCACATCATAGACACCGCTTCCAGTGGGCGTGAAACGCCATCGCATCATTACGAGACTAGTTAAATATAGAAGCGCAAGAGACATCTTCCATATCTTTCTAATCTGTTTTTAGTTGCCAATCCCTACTTCCATAAGCGCAAAACGGAATTGCAATCAAATTTATGACAGCTAAAACGGTTTGAGAAGACAATTAAAATAATTCGTAATGACGCTTGCGGACTCGCTACCGCTACGCTAACGTAATGCCGCTTTCTACGAGACGCTGCGCTAACGTAATTCGTAAATTGTCCCCACTTATGCAGATAAAAGCAAATATTTTAGTCTTAGGCAACAGTAATTCTTTTGTGCTAATTGCTACCTAAAATGAATAGACTCAACAGTGTACCACTATTCCAAAGGCTATGGAGGAGCATAGGAGCGAGGAGGTTTCGCGATCGCGTGTAAACTACCCCTAAAACGATCCCCAATGCGGTGAGGGGAAGAATTTCCGATAAGCTGAGGTGAGCGATCGCAAACAACAAACTACTAATCAGAATTGATCCCCACACGGGTAAGTAGCGAGTCAGAGAAGGTAACAAAAAGCCGCGAAATAAAATTTCTTCAAAAAATGGAGCTGCGATCGCTGCTGTAGAGAAAAATATGCCAAGTGCTACACCATCTTGACTTTCCAGCGCTAGTTGTAACAGTGGGTTACTACCACCCTGTCCTTGCCATAGCTGTTGATTGATCAAAGATACCACCACAACTATAGGTAAAGCCGCACAATAGCCTCCCAGTCCCCACAAAAACCACTTATCTTGAAAACGAAAGCGAAACCAAAATTCTGGTAGTGGAAAAAAGCGCTTAAGAGAGAAATACAGCACTGACAGCGCACCCGATGCTACCAGTAAGTAACTAACCAAAACAGAAAAAGCCTGAAGTCGCACATCAGAGACGGGACGCGGGATAGGGAGTAAGGATAGGGCTAAAGGGACAAAAATTTGCCCCATGAAGAAAAAGCCGACGACAAAAACCTGCAAAATCGTTTCACCATCCCAAGGTGTTGACCAAGGGATATCAGCATTTTGAGCTAGTAATGAGGCTTTTCCTTTTAACAAGCGTTGAGCAAATAAGAAAATCAGCAATATTAGACCACTTAAAGCTGCCAATGTAGGAATAGTGCCAATAACCGCTAATTTCAACACTGCTTGAGCAGCAGATTCTTGTTGTGCAGCTTTAACTGCTGATAAAGCATCTTGTCGTTGCTGGAGTTGGTATAGTTGAACCAAAGTAGTAGAGCGAAACCAACCTTCTAAATTCCTTTGAATTCGTTCTTGAGCATTTTGGAGCAGACGGGGAGGATTGCTCCACAGTCCACTCAATACAGCTGCGGTTTCTCCAAACTCTGGATTAATATCTGAGCGTTGTTGTAATTCGCTCCAAGTTTTGAGAGCTGTATCCGTCTGTCCTTGCTGTGCTTGTAAAATTCCCAGCCGCAGGTCTAATTCAGCTAATAATTTTTGTAATTGCTTAAAAGACTGCTCTAACTGTTGCTGTCCCTGTTTAGAGGTTTTAGTCGTGGGAGAAACATCAGGTAGAGGTTTCGGAGGTGTGGGAGTTATTTCAGGTTGAGAGCGTAATTGTGTAAGTTGATTGTTGACTTTGTCCAAATTAGCTTGAACTGATTGACGCGCCTCCTGATACTGCTTTGTAGCGCCCTCCAGGGGTTGCTCACCAAGTATTGCTTCCCGAATTCCTTGGAGATTGTCATCGCTGCTATCTTCTGATTGCCAAGCTTGAGCTTGTAAAGCAATATTGGTTTGATATAGTTCCAGGCGACTTTGAAATTGAGGTTGTTGCCAACTACTGAATAAAGAGGAAACCGCCAACAGAACTGCTATCGGCGTCAGCACAAAAATTAAAACTAACCGCTTGAGTGTCATCTATCCACCTTTGACTAACCTGTGGGGAGCGCGTCCCCCTTGGGAATTATCGCAAGAAAAAGTCAGAGGTGGATAGATATCATCAATATTATAAGTTTGCGCTTGCACCCACCATGTTAAATTACAACCCATTGCACTGCTTACCCTCCGCCGAGGATCTGCCCGATTCGGACGATGAACCTGTGGATAATCAACTACAACATTTGATTCCTGGTTTGCTAGAAGCCATATTAGCTTGGCTGTGGACAAACCGGATGGATTGGTTTTTTGGCGTTGATATGGGGATATATTACAATCCCGAATTACCGCCGATTGTGCCTGATGGGTTTTTAAGTTTAGGAGTCGAGCGAGTTTTTGATGAGAACTTGCGTTTAAGTTATGTGTTGTGGGAAGAAAAGGTGATGCCGATTATGGCATTAGAAGTTGTTTCTCACAGACGGCGTGGAAAATACACCAGCAAAAAGAAACTTTATGCTGAGATGGAGATTTTGTATTATGTTGTTTACAATCCCCAACGCCGGAGAAAACCACCTTTAGAAGTTTATCGCTTTGTAAATGGTGAATATGTATTGCAGCCAGGAAATCTCGTTTGGTTGTCAGAGATAGGTTTAGCAATTGGTTATGAACGGGGAACCTATCAGGGAATTACGCGGGATTGGTTGTATTGGTATGACACACAAGGAGTCAGATATTTAACACCAGAAGAACGAGCGATCGCTGCCGAAGAACGCGCTATCACTGCTGAAGAACGCGCTCAAAGACTGGCAGAAGAGTTGCGAAAGTTGGGGATAGATCCAGATTCTTTGAGTTGATTTTGTGGAGTGCGATCGTACTTAAGTTTAGGTTGTAGTTGTAAGCTACGATAGCTTATTGAGAGGTTACTCAAGATCAATAAACTAAATTCACTATTAACTTGACCGTACAGCAATATCATTTTGGATAGCCTGTTCATCATAAATAGTTACTTTACCAGACCTTAATTTTCCAAAATGCCATCTACCAACATCTAAAACAAACTTTTTAGCAGTTATATTATCTGGATTTTTTTCTAATATTTCTAGCGCCTTGGTATAAGCTATTTGACTTAAATTATTACCTGCCAATATTATTTTATTTATTCCTTGTATAAATATTGTATGTACCCGCGGATCTGTAGGATATTTGTCTAAATATTTAAGAATTGGCTCAAAAATCACAATTGTTAAAATTGGCGAATTATTAATGCATTGTGCAAATCTCTCATTTGCTGAAGGATCATCAGAGTTTCTTTCTAGATGTTGGATTAATAATTTAAACCCAGGTTCACTTATCTGATTTGATCTCTCCACAATACTCATAAAACGCTCATGTGCCAATGTGTCTGTGGGATACTTATCTAAATGCTTGATAAGTAATCCTAAGATATTTTCACTTGGTGAATATACAAGCTTACTTTCTTTAAATTTATCTAACTTCGCATCTATCTTTTTCAATTTAAATAAAAATTCTGTATGCTGTGAGGCAATTCTGGGATTATTGTATAGATTTTCAAGAATTGGTTTTAAGTGTTCATTTTCTATTGTATTAATTTCTTTGCCTTGTGTAACTTGTACTGCAAATGTATATATAATTACAACAAATATACACCCAAAAAATATAAATATTATTTCCATAGTTAGTTTTGACTAAAAATTTAATAAAAGTTAAATAGCGTAAGTAGATATTTGTAAACACTATTTCTAGCAATTACAATTTTAATCAATAACTAAATTTTAAAATCAGTAAATTCTAGGAATTAATATCCAATTGACAAAAAAAGCTAAATTTATTCAGTAAAAATACTGTTATATTTTTAAATTTAGAGTTTCCATAATAAGTTTTCATAATAACTGTAAGATAGTAGGATTTGAGCATTAAATATCTATTTTTCTTTTATTCCTTACCCAAGCGCGAAATGATTTAAGCAAAGCAATTTCTCCCATACTTTTACTTTGCTCAATAAATCTACTTATCTCACTTACTGATACTATAGGGAAGGCAATACTAAAGTTACACTCTACATATTGCCCCTCTATCAACTGATAAAATTTTAAATCCTGCCCATCATATCTCCAAAGTTCAGTTACACCCAACGCTGAATAAATCCCAAACTTGTTAACTGAACTACTGGTAATGTCAATCTCAATTGCTAAGTCAGGCGGCGGATCTGTTTCTAAATCTAAAGTTTGCCTACCCCTAATAGCTAGTTCATTCTGGATATAGTAGCAAGTATCTGGTTCTATTCCCCGCTTTGATATTTTCC
The DNA here is from genome assembly GCF_054786515.1 of Nostoc sp. UIC 10890. Classification (NCBI taxonomy): domain Bacteria; kingdom Bacillati; phylum Cyanobacteriota; class Cyanophyceae; order Nostocales; family Nostocaceae; genus Nostoc; species Nostoc sp. UIC 10890. The sequence goes on along the minus strand of NZ_JBSGKF010000001.1, from coordinate 4,628,189 downwards.
GCTTCAATGTTGTAGAACCAGCACTTCTCACTTCAATCCCTAATTCTTCAGCTAAAGCAATAATAAAATTACCAAAATTACTTTTGGGGTTTTCGTGTTCAAAAAGTGGAGTCATGATTTCTAAAACACCGCAATCATAAGCAAACCGAGAACCTCTATCTTCACCTGTATCTCTCAACAAGGCTTCAAAGGTTTCCCAGCTAATGTTATGTAGCACTGTTCTTTGTTCACCAACCGTTGACTTGACAAGCATATTAAAATAATTCGTAATTCGTAATTCGTAATTCGTAATTAATTCATAATTTTAAGCTATCTTTCCCTGCACCCAAGCATGGAAGGATTGAACCAAATCAATTTCATCCATAGTTTTACTTTTCTGGATAAATCTATTCATTTCACTAACAGAAATTAGAGGGAAAGCAATACTCGACTTAATTTCAATATATTCGCTTTCTACTAATTGATAAAATTTTAAAATTTCACCGTTATATCTCCACAATTCTCCGACACCTAAAGCTGCATAAATATTAAATTTATTAACAGAGCTGCTAGTAATATCAATTTCAACTGCTAAATCTGGTGCTGGATCTGTTGTTAAATCTAATTCTTGTTTACCTCTAATTAGTGGCTCATTTTGAATATAATAGCAACTATCGGGTTCTATTCCCTTTGCTATTGGTTTACGTTTTAATGTTGTAGAACCAGCACTTCTAATTTTAGTTTTTAATTCCACTGCTAAAGCGAATATCAATCGGTCAAACTGAATTTTAGGATTTTCGTGTTCAAAAAGTGGAGTCATGATTTCTAAAACACCGCAGTCATAAGCAAACCTAGAGCCTCTATCCTCACCTGTATCTCTCAGTAAGGCTTCAAAAGTTTCCCAGCTAACGTTGTCTAAGACTGTTCTTTGTTCTGCAAGGGTTAACTTAACAAGCATATTACAATCCTTTTTCCATCAGGATGTTAGATAAAATCCTAATGATTTTACCTATGTCATTAATATAATACTCGCCCAAATCAATTTCAAGCACTTGCCCAATCAGCTTGAGAAACTTACAGTTAGTTTTAGTGATGACAATACCATAATTTTTTTGAATGTTATCGCCCTTGCGTTCATTAAAGTCCAGATAATTAAATTGTGCCAACTATTAGCAAGATATGTTGCTGATATTTGGCACAATTAGTATCTAAATATTTTGTAACTTTAAGCAAGAAAACCTGCAAAAAAGTCGAGAGTTTCTTTCAGTACTTTGATGAAAGTATCAATTTCTTCGCGGGTGTTGTAGAAAGATAGACTTGCTCGTGCGGTTGCAGGAAGACCTAAGTAACGGTGTAATGGTTGTGTGCAGTGGTGTCCAGAACGGATAGCAACGCCTTCTTGATCTAATAATGTAGATAAATCATTAGCGTGGACTTCTCCGGCGGTGAATGACGCAAGAGCGGCTCTCCCTTCACCTTTAGCATTTGGTTTGGGGCCGTAAATTCTAATTTGGGGAATTTGCTCTAATTGTTGGAACAAATAAGCTGTTAATTCTGCTTCGTAGGCGTGGATTTTATCCATGCCGATATTGCTAAGATAATCTATTGCAGCACCAAGTGCGATCGCTTCCCCAATTGCAGGTGTACCAGCTTCAAATTTATGCGGTAATTCTGCGTAGGTGGAATGGTCTAAATACACCTCTGCAATCATCTCACCACCACCGAAAAATGGTGGCATTGATTCTAACAATTCCAACTTGCCATACAGAAATCCTATCCCAGTTGGCGCACACATTTTATGACCAGATGCTACCAACCAGTCACAATCTATCTGCTGCACATCAATGGGGTAGTGAGGAACACTTTGGCAAGCATCAACTAAGAATTTAGCACCATATTTGTGAGCGATCGCAGCAATTTCTGCTACTGGGTTAATGCAACCCAACGTATTGGAAATATGCACCACCGACACCAATTTTGTTTTGTCAGAAATCAGCTTTTTAAACTGTTCTAAATCAAAAGTTTCTTCTGGTGTTAATTCTACAAATTTCAGGACTGCACCCGTTTTTTGTGCCACCAATTGCCAAGGCACAATATTACTGTGGTGTTCCATTACCGAGAGAATAATTTCATCTCCCGGCTGCAAATTATTCATTCCCCAACTGTAGGCTACTAGGTTAATCGCCTCAGTTGCGTTGCGGGTGTAGACGATTTCCTGACGCGATGCAGCATTGATGAATTTGGCAACTTTATCTCTAGCACCTTCATAAGCATCGGTAGCTTTAGCACTCAGGGTATGGGCACCGCGATGCACATTAGCATTATATTGCTCGTAATAATCCCGTAGGGTATTTAATACGGACAAAGGCTTTTGCGATGTCGCAGCATTATCAAGATAAACCAAGGGTTTCTCATTGACTTCCTGATGCAATATCGGGAAGTCAGTGCGAACTTTATCAGCAAGGGTTTTGGTAGAGGTGAAAGTCATTGGTAGATTAGTTATTTGTCATTTGTCATTCGTCATTCGTCATTCGTCAGAGATTTAAGATTATTGACTGTGTTTAATAGGATTTCTCGGAGAGATGGAACTGGTATTTTGTTGATGACTTCAGCAGCGAAGGCGTTAATTAACAATTTCCGAGCATCGTTTTCATCAATTCCTCGACTTTGCAGATAGAATATTTCATCATCTTCCAATTGGCTAACGGTAGCACCGTGAGCGCATTTGACATTATCGGCTGTAATTTCTAATTGGGGTTTGGTATCAACTCTGGCTTTCGATGATAGCAGCAAATTGCGATTCAACTGGGCTGCATTTGTCAACTGCGCTGGTTTGGGGACAAAAACCTTACCATTGAAGACTGCGTGAGCGCGATCGCCTACAATACATTTATGCAATTGCTCACTTGTACCGTGGGGATAGTTGAGTGCGATCGCACTGTGAGTATCAGCCAACTGTTTACCAGAGATTATCGTCAAACCATTGAGAGTAGTTTGTGTCTGCTCACCAGTTTGCAAAATCTCCAAATTGTGCCGAGACAGCTTTGCACCTAAAGTTATGGCATGACTTGTATATCGACTATCACGAGCCTGTGCGATCGCAGTCTTGCCAATATGAAAAGCCTCTGCACCTTCCCACTCAACTCTAGTGTGGCTCACTTGGGCATTGTCAGCAATCCAAATTTCCGTAACTGCATTGGTGAAATATACTCCCTCTTTCTCTGCACCTTTGCGGTTCGTATACTCTTCAATCAAACTCACCTGCGAACCACTTTCCGCCACCACCAAACAACGCGGCTGCGAAATCGTCGCCGTCTCCCCCGCAACCGAAATAAACACCAAATGAATTGGCGTTTCAACTACCACATTCTTCTTCACCCACACCACAGCTGCATCAGTTATCCCAGCCGTATTGAGAGCAGTAAAAACTTCCTGCGCTCCTTCAGCTTGAGCTAAATATTGCTGTACACCTTCCTGCTCAACCGCAGATAAGCCAGCCAAATTACTCACCACAATTCCAGATGGTAAATCTGTAACTGCTGATAACTCTGGCGCATAAACGCCGTTGACAAATACCAAACGACTATTAGCCGCTTCTGGCAAAATATCAAATTGCAAAGACGCATGATTTACCGTCTCTACGTTAAATTGCACCTTTCGCAGAGACGAAAAATCAGTAAATCGCCATTCTTCCTCGCGGGTAGTCGGAATAATCGAGTGACGTACCCAATTAGCAGCACTTTGGCGTAATTCCTGCAACCAACCTTCTGTTTTATTTGCCGTTACTTGATTTAACAACCCAGCCAGATAATCATCTCTATCTAACATCGATGTCAAACTGACTGCATTTGAATTAGGTATTGGACTAGGAGATACTTGAATACTCATTACACACCCACCCCAGCAGCTGCAAATTCTTCCAGCACCCAGTCATAACCGCGAGACTCTAATTCCAACGCCAGTTCTTTACCGCCACTGGTGATAATCTGCCCTTGTGCCATCACATGCACAAAATCAGGCACAATATAATCGAGTAACCGCTGGTAGTGAGTAATCAAAATTGTGGCATTTTCTGGACTTGCCAATTGATTTACCCCATTCGCCACAATTCGGAGCGCGTCAATATCCAAACCCGAATCTGTTTCATCCAAAATTCCCAACTTTGGTTCTAGCAGCGCCATTTGCAGGATTTCATTCCGCTTTTTCTCACCACCAGAAAACCCTTCATTCAAACTGCGACTGAGAAAACTAGGATTCATCTTCACCACATCCAGCTTTTCTTCAATCAAATCGTCAAAATCAAAGGCGTCTATTTCCTCTAAACCTTGCGCCTTGCGACGAGAATTGTACGCCACCCGCAAGAAATCCAAATTGCTCACACCCGGAATTTCTAAGGGATACTGAAACGCCAAAAATACACCACTTCTAGCGCGTTCTTCGGGTTCCAATTCCAGGAGATTTTGTCCCTGAAAAATTACCTCACCGCCAGTTACCTCATACGCCGGATGTCCAGCCAACACCTTAGAAAAGGTACTCTTACCAGAACCATTCGGCCCCATAATCGCATGGATTTCACCCGATCGCACATCCAGATTCACACCTTTAAGAATCGGTGTCCCATCAACATTAGCCGTCAGATTCTTTACTGACAGCACAATTTCACTATTTTCAATAATCATGTTTTCTCTCTTCTTTTTGAGTTCGTAGTCAGCACTTTAGTGCTGGAGAAAAGCGTTAAAGTGCTGACTACAAGCGTTAATTTTTTCGGTTCCTAGCAACTGACTACAAGCACTATCCAACACTGCCTTCCAACTTCAAACTCAACAACTTATCAGCTTCCACTGCAAACTCCATCGGTAGCTGATTGAAAACATCCTTGCAGAAGCCGCTAATCATCATCGAAATCGCATCTTCTGAAGAAATACCTCGTTGAGCGAAATAAAATAACTGATCTTCCCCAATCTTGGAAGTAGAAGCTTCATGCTCCACCTTTGCAGTGTTGTTTTGCACCTGGATGTAGGGGAAAGTATTCGCGTGAGCATTATCCCCAATCAGCATTGAGTCACACTGGGAATAATTTCTCGCCCCTTTCGCCGTCGGATTGACTTTCACCAAACCCCGATAGCTATTACTAGAATTACCTGCGGAGATTCCTTTAGAAATAATTGTGCTGCGGGTATTCTTGCCTACATGAATCATCTTGCTGCCGGTATCGGCTTGCTGCTGATGATTTGTCAGCGCTACCGAGTAAAACTCACCCACAGAGTTATCACCCACCAACACACAACTGGGATATTTCCAAGTAATTGCCGAACCTGTTTCTACTTGAGTCCAGGAAATCTTGGAATTTACGCCCTGACATAAACCGCGCTTGGTGACAAAGTTGTAAATACCGCCTTTACCGTTAGCATCGCCAGCGTACCAGTTTTGGACGGTGGAATATTTAATTTCGGCGTTGTCGAGGGCGACGAGTTCCACAACAGCGGCGTGCAGCTGGTTGCTGTCGTACATTGGTGCGGTGCAACCTTCGAGGTAAGAAACATAACTACCTTCTTCGGCGACAATCAAAGTCCGCTCAAATTGTCCCGTGTCACCAGAGTTGATGCGGAAGTAGGTAGACAGTTCCATTGGGCATTTCACGCCTTTAGGAATGTAGACAAAGGAACCATCGCTAAATACGGCGGCGTTCAAGGCGGCAAAATAATTGTCAGCGATGGGAACAACGCTACCTAGATATTTTTTAATTAATTCTGGGTGTTCTTGTAACGCTTCGGAAAACGAGCAGAAAATAACACCGTCTTCCGCTAGTTTTTCTTTAAATGTAGTGGCGACAGAGACGCTATCGAAAATTGCATCAACGGCGACGTTTGCCAGTCGCTTCTGTTCAGATAGGGAAATGCCTAATTTCTCGAAGGTTTCTAAAAGGGTTGGATCAACTTCATCCAAGCTGTTTAGTTTTTCTTTCTTGCGTTTTGGCGCTGAGTAGTAAATGATATCCTGATAATTAATTGGCGGATACTTGACATTTGGCCAAGTTGGTTCCGTCATTTTTTGCCACTGGCGATAAGCTCTGAGGCGAAAGTCCAGCATGAACTGCGGCTCGTTCTTTTTAGAGGAGATCAAGCGAACAACGTCCTCGTCTAGTCCACGCGGAATAGTGTCGGCTTCAATGTCGGTGACAAAGCCGTACTTGTAGGGTTGGTTGACTAAGGTTTTGACAGTGGCACTCATCAGTAATAATCTCTCGTGTTCGGAACTCTTTTAGGATGGGAGACGGGCTGTGGCTAACCGATTCCCATCTCCCGTTACGGAATGGTTACACGCCTGCTAGAATAGTGGTGGAGAGTAAAACAACAGCCTTGTTGTTTAATGTATCTTCATTTTACGCTAAATTAACAACAACAATGTTGTCAAAGTCAAATTTTCAAAGAAATTTTTGGGGCGTTCGCTGAACGTCTCGCACCCGAAGATGGCGACTACCCACCAGTCCTCAACCAAGCAAGATATCCTAGAGTATCTGCACAAACACGAAAAAGCAACGGCTTTGGAGCTAGCTGAAGTTTTAGACGTTACCCCACAAGCGATTCGTCGCCATCTCAAAGATTTGGAGACGGAGGAGCTAGTTTTGTATGCGACATCAATGCAGGCGGCGGGGATGGGGCGTCCGCAGCACATTTATGAACTGAGTCGTCAAGGACGCGATCGCTTGCACCGCACAATGAGCGATCGCTTTGGTGATGGCCACGGCAATTTTGCGGTTTCGCTGCTAGACACCTTAGCCGAAACGGTGGGACACGACCAATTTAAATCGATTTTAGAGAAACAGTGGCAGCGCAAAGCTCAAGAATACCGCGATCGCTTGGGTAATGGTTCACTGCGGGAACGAGTAGCTAACTTAGTAGAGTTCAGAAAAGCCGAAGGCTTCATGGCAGAGTATCACTCTGTTGATGTGAATGACTCCTTCGAGTGCGATCGCTTTATCTTAATGGAGCATAACTGTGCCATTTCTAACGTTGCCGAGTCTTTCCCCAGCATTTGTGGTCACGAGTTAGAAATGTTTGCTGCTGTGTTACCAGATTGTACTGTAGAACGTACCCACTGGATTATTGATGGTGAACATCGTTGTGGGTATTTGGTACAAGTTCGTCATTAGTGATTTGTCCTTTGTCGTTTGTCCTTTTTTTAATAACTAATGCCCAACTAAATTTGAGATAGCATTTATGGATATACCACCACAGCAACCATCAGCACAATTTTTAACCCTGGAAGAGTCAGCAAAAGTTGACGCGGCTTTGTTATCTTCGCCAGAAAAATTTTTAACAAGATTGACAATTTCATCACTTAAGCTTTTGAAGCATATCGCCCAAGAATACGGTGTTGCTATTGAAGATTTGACAACGCAACAAGTAATTGCTTGGTTTGAAAAAGATGGCAAAATTCGCCGTGAAGAGGGAATTGAGGGTTCATATCTGAAATGGTAATTTGTGATAGTAAAGTTTGTATTTCATTGAATTTAAAAAAATAGCCATGTAAAATATCCCGCTTCTAACCAACGGAAATGTCTTTTAGAAGCGGGATATTAACAGATAAGATATGTTCCAAATCGATATAGAAAACCGATATCAGTTTTCGATTTAATCAATTCATTGACTTTTCAAATTTAGCTATCAAATCTTCTATATTCATGGCTCTTTAGAAAGAAACATTAAAGGCTAATGCTTAACTTTGGATATACAACTAAAGTTACTATTTGCTATATAAAAAAGGAGGAATTAATGAATAATGGAGAATGAATATATGAATTAAAGCCCGCGTAGTAGTACTTTGCTTGCTAGTTTTGGGAGTTTTTAGTAAGGACTAAATTACTTACTAAAAACTGGCTCATCCAGCAATTTCAACTTGACAGACTAGTAGTGGTAAATCCAAAAAAGAGGTGAAAACCATGAAATTGAAAAGCACTGCCTTTGACGCGAATGATTTAATTCCTGCTAAATACACCTGTGACGGTGAAGATATTTCCCCACCCATCCTCTGGGATGAAATTCCCATAGGAACAGAAAGCATAGTATTAATTGTTGATGACCCTGATGCACCTGAACAGACATTTGTTCATTGGGTTGTTTACGACATTCCAGCTACAGTTCGCCAATTACCAGAACATATAGCGACTGTAAAAACTCTAGCCAATGGCGGAGTCCAGGGAAAAAATGATTTTGGCAAGTTTGGTTACGGTGGGCCATGTCCACCCAGTGGCATTCATCGCTACTTTTTCAAACTTTATGCCATAGATAAAAAGTTGGGTTTATCAGCAGGGGCTAACAAAAACCAACTTTTAGCAGCAATTGATAATCATATTTTGGCAACGGCAGAATTAATTGGACGCTACAAACGCCAGGCTTAAATAATCAACAAAAAGCACCTTTTTTCAAGGTGCTTTAATTTAAAATAAATAACATTTGATTTTTCAAACAATTCTTTAAGCAGTGTAATTGTTAGTCCGGGGGCTGCGAGCACCAGCTACGGCTCCCATCATTGCAGCTACTAAACCCAATAACGAACCAAACACAAACCACCATAATCCCGAACGCACATTTGCTGCAATCTCACGAGCTTGTTGAGCAGTTACGTTTGTTTGCGGAATATTGGGGGCAGCACCTTGCTGTTGTACCTGGTTTATCACTTCCCCGGCGTTGGAAGCCGCAACACCAAAAGCACCCGATACTCCACTTGCAAATAGCCATGAGCTAACTGCCAAAGTTGTTGCCCAAAGAATTGCGCCGTTAAGAAGCGCTGTATTGCGATTCATTGGCCCACAAGCACGGGCTGTAACCCAACCACCAACAAATAGGGAAATTAATAAAGCGATCGTTGACCAAAGCCCCGCACTACCTGCAACGTTAGGGGCAATTGATCTGGGTGCACCTGAACCTTCCACTGTACCAGCTGCGATCGCACCAATTATAGAACTCAAAATTAGTTGTGTAGCTAAAGAAACCAACAAACCAGCAATAATTGGCCCCCAGCGAACACGGTCATGATATTCGGCTACTCGACCTGCTACCACAGTGTCAGTAGGAATAACGTCATTGCCTGTTCGATTTACGTATGACATAGTTTATGTTCTCCAGTGCTTTTTCAGCAAAGTTCCTGCTCAGGTATATTCATCTTTATGCTTAAGATTAAATAACTAAATCACCTGCTTTTATCTCTATCAATAGAAAGAGTTAATACCTCTATCTTTAGTGATAAAAAACAGACTTTTGTTTAACAAGTTTTAATAAAATTTAGTATTTTTTAATGTCTGAAATAATGATTTAGAAATTATCAATATGAGAATTTTTAAATTAGGATTAAATTATTAACTTTTACAAGAAACTAGCTTTAATTGTCTATGCAATTAGACTTAATACAAAACTGAATTGCCAATTAGTAAATCCGGGAGCGTCATTACGAATTTTACAAATTACGAATTATTTGAACGCATCCTCACAGCTGTGCCTGTGGCAGTAATCAGCAAAAGAACTCCTGACTGGTCAAGATTGATTGTGCCAGTATCAATTTCAATCCCGATCACAGCATTAGCTCCTAAACGTTGTGCTCGTTGTTCTAATTCTTCTAATGCCTTGCGTTGACCCTGCTCAAATAGACGCTCATAGCTAGCAGTGCGTCCACCGATAATATCTCGAATACCAGCCAAAAAGTCCCGCAAGAAATTGCTGCCGTAGACTACTTCTGCTGTCACAATGCCTAAATACGACTCAATCATGGCTCCTTGAATTACATCAGTGGTAGTTATAATCATAAATTAGCCTCCTAGATAGAATATAAGTTGATATTTATTATCAAAGTGTTTATCCAAATACTTTAGCGATTGTAACTTCGATTACAGAAGATAAGTGTGAGAGAATGTTTTTCACACAATTTCAGATCGCGTTTGCATCTGTAATATTTTCCTCAACAGAAACTAGGACATAATGGAACATTTGACTGATTAAGTTTATCTTACCGTGTAATGACAAAAAAAGGATGTTAACGCCTGGATCATTACTTCTCAAAGAGTAGTATCAAAGACTAAAAAGATGAGCCAAGTTTGATACAGAGTCAGCAAATTCTTAAACTCAATAAAAAACAGGAATGAATCTCAAAGCCTGTAAGCTTGGCAAATCAATATCTAGAATTAAGTCAGATGGCTGTTGGGATTTCTAGGAAACACGTATAACTACTGACGAAAAACAGTGTCATTTCGCGTTTGTACTGATTTATATGTAGGGTAACTTCATCTGAAACTTGATATCTTATACCAATTCTCTATGAAGATGCATAGAATATTAAACGAACCGCCAAGTATGCCAAGAGCGCCAAGAATAGAGAGTTACTCATTTAGTGCAGCTTCACATTAAATTGGTATTACACTTTATCCTTCAGTAAAAACTCTGTTATGTAGTGCTGATTGTAAAGGAAAGAGTGGATGAAATATTGACATCTTAATTAATACGAAGAAATACAGTTTTCAAAAGTCCATATTTTTGTTTTAATGTACAAGAAAAAAAGTCCTCTAAAATTTCAGGAAATTTACTGTGTACAAGCCAACATCATTCGTGTTTAGTGTGGTGTTACTAGGATGTTTTACCTTCACCATACCTTCAGTAGCTCAGGCTGAGGTATTAGTGGCGCAAGCCAAAAACCCAGAGTTAAAGCAACTACTAGAAGAAGGACGGAGGTTAGTAGATGGTGGTGATTATGGTGGTGCGATCGCGGTTTATCAGCAAGCAGCTAGGCTAGATCCCAAAAATGCGAAAATCCATTCAGGTATTGGCTACTTATACGCTCAACAGGGAAATTACCAGGCAGCATTAACAGCTTATCGTCGTGCGATCGCCATCAACCCTAACAATAGTGATTTTTTCTACGCTGTGGGTTACATCAAAGCCAATTTGGGCGACACGCCTGGGGCAAAGGAAGGCTACCGTCGTGCTATACAACTGAACCGTAACAACGTTAACGCCTATTTAGGATTGGCTGTAACGCAATCGCGCATGGGAGACTACACTGCTGCTACCTGGGCTTATGAGCAAGCAATCAACTTGGATAAAAACAACGCCCAGACTTATGAATTGATGGGTTCAATGTATAAACAGCGACGACAAGCCAAACAAGCAAACAGCTTGCTTCAGAAAGCCCGTGACTTGTACAAGCGACGCAATGACTCAGATGGCGTAGAAAGGGTAGAAACCATGCTGCGACAGTTAGGAGGATGAGGTTAAAACAATTCGCAATTCGCAATTCGCAATGGGCTAACGCCCCGCTCCGCTAACGCAATTACGTTTTGCGGTAGCGAGTCCGCGTACTCTTTCAGAGAAGCAAGCTACGCTTTTAGCGTCTCGTAGAGAGCGTCCGGGGATTTAGACCCCGACCCAAAACGGTCTGCCTGTCTTGTTGGGGACTTAAACCCCCAAAGTTCGTTAATCTAACTGGCGTCCCGTTAATTCCACAAAAATATCTTCCAGGTTAGAGGGACGCACCATCATTCCGGTTTTATCGGGCTGTTCATTCAAGTAGATATTTGCTGCTTCCAAGGATGGGAAAAACAGATATTCCCAACTACGAGCGCCATCACTTCCCACATCAGACACACCTAATTGTTTCATCACCAAACCTTCACCGTGAGCAGAACGCAGTTGTTGTAAAGTTCCCAAAGAAATCAGCTTACCGCTATCCATAATACCGATGCGTCCTGGTTTGGTAGAGCCGAAAGCATCGCACAAATATTCGACCTCATCCATATAATGAGTCGTCAGTAGCATCGTCATCCCTTGTTTATTCAAATCCCGAATAATTTCCCAGAGGCGTCGCCTGGTTTGGGGGTCTAGTCCTACCGTTGGTTCATCCAAAAACAAAATTTGTGGTTGATGTAATAAAGCTCTCGCAATCTGCAACCGTCGTTTCATACCCCCAGACAGGGTTTTTACCAAATCATCGCGTTTTTCTGTTAGCTCAACATACTCTAGCCATTGATTAATCAATTTTTGTCGCTGCGGGTTACTAATGTGATGTAGTCTTCCGTGCAGTTCCATATTTTCCCAGACGGTTAAATCATTATCCACACTGACTTGTTGCAAGACTACGCCAATACTCTGTTTTGCCAACATTCCTTGGCTCATCACATCATATCCACCTACTTCTATCCGTCCTTGGGACGGTTTCGTGAGTGTAGTCAACATCCGAATTGTGGTTGATTTACCCGCACCATTCGGGCCAAGTAGAGCAAATATCTCTCCCGCTTCAATTTTGAATGACAGGTCATTGACTACAGGTACATTGTTGTAAAACTTGTAGACGTTTTCTAAAAAGACAGCAGCAGTCACGTCGCTTCGCTCCGAATTCAAAATTCAAAATTCAAAATTAACAATCCCTATAAATCAATGTAGGGACTTGTATCCGTTTAAGTAAAAGTTGCACACAGCATGACTTGATAATCGTCAAACGCCCAATGCCCAATGCCCCAAGCCAATCGCTAGTCAGATTTTCTCGTATCCGCTGATTTACTTGCCTTTGGTACGACTAGCACTTTATCAACGCGGTTACCATCCATATCCATCACTTCAATTCGCATCCCCTGCCATTCAAAATGATCTGCGGCGGCAGGAATACGTCCTAAATGGGTGATGACAAAACCGCCTAGTGTTTGATAACTGCCGCGTTCGTCAGATTCCCACTCTTCCATACCGAAAAGTTCCAAAAACTCCTCTACAGGTAACATCCCATCCAAAAGCCAGGAACCATCTTCACGTTGTACAGCTTGTGGTTGATCCTGTCCATCTGTTGAAGGAACATCACCCACGATTTCGCTCATGATGTCGTTAAGAGTGACTAATCCTTGAATCACGCCGTATTCATCCACTACCAACGCCATATGAGTAATGGTTTGCTTGAACAATTCCAAAACTTTCAAGCCACGGGTGCTTTCTGGCACAAATACGGGCTGGCGCAATCCGATAGTTAAGTCGAGTGGTTCTCCTCGGAAACTCCTAGCTAATAAATCGGTGACAGGGATAACACCAAGCACATTGTCAAGTCCCCCCTGACAAACTGGATAACGAGAATAGGCACTATCAACCATTTTTTGGCGATTTTCTTCGGCAGAGTCGTCTAAGTCGAGCCAAACAATATCGGGACGGGGTGTCATTAAGTAGCTGACAGGGCGATCGCCTAAACGAAAGACTCGCTCCACCATATCCTGTTCAGCTTCCTCAAAAGTTCCTGCCTCAGTGCCTTGCTCAATTAAGATTTTAATTTCTTCTTCGGTGACTTGCGGCTCCGTAGAAGCTGTAATTCCCAGCAATCGCAGGATCAAATCTGTAGAAGCACTTAAGAGATAAACCATTGGAGAAGCGATCGCCGATAAGGCACGCATTGGAATAGCTACAATCGATGCAATCCTTTCTGGGTTATTTAACGCCAGACGCTTCGGTACCAATTCGCCAATAATGAGTGATAAATAGGTAATAATCAAAACCACTATTCCGAAAGATAGCGGTTCACTATAAGGTGCTAACAAGGGTATAAGTCGCACATAGACTGCCAGTCGGTTGGCAATTGTTGCTCCTCCAAAAGCACCAGTCAGGATACCGATCAGAGAAATACCCACTTGAACAGTTGACAGGAAATGATTTGGAGACTCTGCTAGTTTCAATGCTGCCTTTGCCTTGACATCTCCTTGATTAGCAAGCTGCTGTAGCCTAACTTTCCGTGCCGAGACGATCGCCATCTCAGACATAGAAAACACGCCATTGGCAATAATTAGCACCAAAATGATTAAAATTTCAAAAGTGATGGAGGACATGTTTAAAATTGCCGCTTATCAGAGCGAACGTAGCTCAATCCCTAGTATCTAGTATTAAAGGTGTTTTGATAAATGCTTTGACTGTACACAAAGTAATAGTTATAGTTCTTAAGTTTATTAGTCGCTGTAGATTATTCTTCCACCGAAGGAATAAGAAGGCTGTTAACACTTTTAAAATAGTTGACATAAACTGCCTCAAGACTTGCTGATCCACAAAGACTCCCATCGCTAGTAGTACTTATGTCATTTTCTTCTATTGTGCGTGCCTTAGGCCGATCGTCGCTCACTACTGAATTTATTTCTAAGCTGAATCGACAACAAGAATTGCGGTTAAATGGCATTCCCCGACTGCCCAAATCTCTGGTGGCTTCGGCATTAGCACAGGCTCAGGGCAAGGATTTGTTCGTAGTTTGCGCCACTCTGGAAGAAGCTGGACGCGTTTACGCACAACTGGAGGCAATGGGATGGCAAACAGTACATTTTTACCCCACCTCCGAGGCTTCTCCCTACGAACCTTTTGACCCGGAAACTGAGATGAGTTGGGGGCAAATGCAGGTATTGGCGGATTTACTCAAAATTCAAGAGTCATTAGTCATTAGTCATTTGTCATTAGAAACAAACCAAGAACAAATGACAAAGGACAAGGGACAAAGGACAAATTTAGCAATTGTGGCTACTCAAGGGGCGCTGCAACCTCATTTGCCACCACCAGAAGCTTTTGAGCAATTCTGTCTTACCCTGAAAAAAGGGATGGAATTAGACTTGAATGCCTTCAGTGAGAAAATAACTATTTTGGGGTACGAAAGAGTTCCTTTGGTGGAAATGGAAGGGCAATGGAGTCGGCGGGGCGATATTGTTGATGTGTTCCCGGTTTCTTCTGAGTTTCCAGTCCGGTTGGAATGGTTTGGTGATGAAATTGAGCAAATACGGGAATTTGACCCCGCAACCCAACGTTCCGCCCTCGACAAAGTTGACCAGTTAATTCTTACCCCCACTAGCTTTACTCCCATCGTCATGGCTGCACTGAAAAATAGTGCTGAGTTTGGAGTGCTGAGTGCTGAGTCAGAATTTAACTCAGCACCCAGCACTCAGCACTCATCGCTGATTGAGGGTAGCCGTCGCTTTTTGGGGTTAGTGTTCGAGCAACCAGCATCTCTGCTAAACTACTTAGCAGAAAATACCCTGATTGCCATTGATGAGCCAGAGCAGTGTCATGCTCATAGCGATCGCTGGGTAGAAAATGCCCAAGAACAATGGGGAGTAGGGAATAGGGAATGGGGAATGGGGAACTCGGGGCCCCCTCTGGGGATTAGGGGCAATGGGGAAGAATCTACGTCTACTCCCGTAACATTGCCGAAAATCCACCGTTCGTTTGATGATTGTTTGGCTGATGTTGCCAAGTTTAAAACATTATATTTATCGGAACTTTCAGAAGAAAATAGTGGGATAAATCTTGCTAGCCGTCCTGTTCCAGCCACGCCACACCAGTTTGCTAAACTAGCTGAAACCATCCGCCAAGAACGCGATCGCAATTTTTCTATCTGGCTGCTTTCTGCTCAACCTTCGCGTTCCGTCTCACTGTTACAAGAACATGATTGTCCGGCTCAGTTTATCCCGAATCCCCGCGACTACCAAGCGATTGATAAGCTGCAAATCAACCATATTCCCATAGCCCTAAAATATTCTGGGCTTGCAGAATTAGAAGGTTTTATCCTGCCTACGTACCGTTTAGTAATCGTTACAGATCGGGAATTTTTTGGGCAGCATTCCTTGGCGACTCCCGGCTATATCCGCAAGCGCCACAAAGCTACTTCTAAGCAAGTTGATCCCAATAAGCTGCGTCCAGGCGATTATGTAGTTCACAGAAATCATGGTGTTGGCAAATTTGTCAAGCTGGAAAGTTTGGCGATTAATAACGAAACCCGTGATTATTTGGTGGTGCAGTATGCTGATGGGTTACTCAGAGTTGCAGCCGATCAAGTAGGTGCTTTATCCCGGTTCCGCGCCGCAGGTGATAAAGCACCGGAACTGAATCGGATGACTGGTAAAGCTTGGGAAAATACCAAGAATAAAGTCCGCAAAGCCATTAAGAAACTGGCGGTGGACTTGTTGAAACTGTATGCAGCGCGATCGCAACAACAAGGTTTTAGCTTTCCAGGTGATATGCCTTGGCAAGAGGAACTGGAAGATTCTTTCCCCTACCAACCCACAACGGATCAACTCAAAGCTGTCCAAGATGTAAAAAGAGACATGGAAAGCGATCGCCCAATGGATCGCTTAGTTTGTGGCGATGTCGGTTTTGGGAAGACAGAAGTGGCGATTCGTGCTGTTTTTAAAGCAATTACCGCCGGTAAACAAGTGGCACTCCTTGCGCCGACGACTATTTTAACCCAGCAGCACTACCACACACTTAAAGAACGTTTTGCACCCTACCCTGTGAATGTCGGTTTACTCAACCGTTTTCGCTCCGCTGAAGAACGCCGTGATATTCAAAAGCGATTGGCAACTGGTGAATTAGATGTAGTGGTTGGTACACACCAAATTTTAGGTAAAGGTGTGACATTCCGCGATTTAGGACTATTGGTAGTAGATGAAGAACAGCGGTTTGGGGTGAACCAGAAAGAGAAAATTAAAAGCCTGAAAACTCAAGTGGACGTGCTTACCCTCTCAGCCACTCCCATTCCCCGGACTTTGTATATGTCCTTGTCGGGAATTCGGGAAATGAGTTTGATTACCACGCCACCCCCAACCAGACGCCCGATTAAAACCCATCTGTCACCGATTAATTCCGAAAGTATCCGCACTGCGATTCGTCAAGAATTAGACAGAGGTGGACAGGTATTTTATGTAGTTCCACGAGTAGATGGAATTGAAGAGACAACAGCAAATTTACGAGAAGTGATACCGGGAGCTAGATTTGCGATCGCTCACGGTCAAATGGATGAAAGTGAGTTAGAGTCAACCATGCTCACTTTCAGCAATGGCGACGCAGACATCCTTGTTTGTACGACAATTATTGAATCTGGCTTGGATATTCCGCGAGTCAACACTATTTTGATTGAAGATGCTCACCGCTTTGGGTTATCACAGTTGTATCAGTTACGCGGTCGTGTGGGACGTGCAGGTATCCAAGCTCACGCTTGGTTATTTTATCCGAAACAGCGGACGTTATCTGATGCGGCACGGCAACGATTACGAGCAATTCAGGAATTTACTCAGTTAGGTTCTGGATATCAGCTAGCGATGCGCGATATGGAAATTAGAGGCGTGGGTAACTTGCTAGGTGCAGAACAATCTGGTCAAATGGACGCCATCGGCTTTGATTTGTATATGGAAATGCTAGAAGAAGCAATTCGGGAAATCCGCGGACAAGAAATTCCGAAAGTGGAGGATACCCAGATTGACCTCAACCTGACAGCATTTATTCCCGCAGATTACATTACCGATTTGGATCAAAAAATGAGTGCTTACCGGGCGGTAGCTACAGCCAAATCTAAATCAGAATTAAAGCTAATTGCAGCCGAGTGGAGCGATCGCTATGGTACTTTACCTGTCCCTGCAAATCAACTTTTGCGAGTCATGGAACTCAAACAGCTAGCGAAAAAACTCGGATTTAGCCGAATAAAACCGGAACAAAAGCAGCACGTTGTTTTAGAAACACCAATGGAAGAACCCGCTTGGAATTTGTTGGCGGCGAATTTACCAGACAATCTCAAGACGCGTTTTGTATATTCTCCTGGGAAAGTGACGGTGCGTGGGTTAGGAGTTTTTAAAGCAGATCAACAATTGCAGAATTTGATTGATGCTTTCGGGAGAATGCAGGGTGCGATTCCAGAGGCGCCTGTTCTTTGATCAGTAGAAAAAGATTAGTCATCAAGTGAAAACATATCTCAAACTGACTGAGAAGTATTTTAGAGTAAAATAAGGTGTTCAAAGCATAGACAATGACGATCAGTTGAAAAGAGTGGAAACATGGAAACTACAACTAAAAGGCAAGCATTAATCAAGGCTATTAATGAACAATTAGAACTGGCTTATGACGATACATTGCAAGAGATTTTATCACTGTTGAAAATCCGTAAACAGGAAGACGAGTCCGACGAAAGAGAATTTGAAGAGGGATTAAAAGATATAGCAGAAAATGGTACTTTAACTTGGTCAGAACATCAGCAAAAAACTGCATGATCTACCGAGTAGAGATTTCCAAAAATGCATCTAAGCAACTCAAAAAGCTACCCATAGATATTCAAGAAAGGCTAGAGAGCAAAATTCAACAATTAGCTCTTGATCCTCGCCCTGATGGTGTCGGCAAATTAAAAAATGGTGAAAATCGTTATCGCATCAGGGTAGGAGATTATCGGATTTTGTATCAGATTTATGATGATGTCCTAGTCGTAACTGTTGTCAGAGTAGGGCATCGTAGAGAAGTTTATAAAGATGCTTGACACTTGAGTAGGCAAGAATTTCAGACCTAGCCCTTTGAGTATAGTTAGTATAATTAAAGGAAATACCAACCCAAATTCAATTCATGATAAAAACTATCGAAGGCATTTATCAGGATGGACAAATTCACCTCACCCAGCTACCACAAGATATTAGCGATCGCTCTCAAGTTCTTGTTACCTTTCTAGATCCTGGCAAAATTGACCCTACCAAATTACGCCAACTGATTGATCAGTTGGAGACAATTGCTGGAATTGGACAAGGTTTCGAGGAACTCAACGCTGGTCAAACTCGCCCCATTGGGGATTTTTTCCAAGAAATGCAGCAAAAGTATGGCATTTCAGGTTGAGATTACCCCAATCGCGGAAACTCAGATTGAGCAAACTTATCGCTGGTATCGAGAGCGGAATCCTGAATTTGCTGATCGTTGGTTTCGAGGATTGATGAATGCTATTGCTACCTTACAAGAGAAGCCCCAACGTTGTGCTTTAGCAGTCGAACATGAAATTTTTCCAGAAGAAGTACGTCAACTCCTTTATGGGAAAGCCAAAAACTTATACCGAATACTTTTTACGATTCGAGGTACTACAGTTAATGTGTTGTATGTGCGCCACAGTGGCCAAGCACCACTGACAGCAGATGACCTAGAGGAGTTAGAAGGCGGAGTTTAGCATTTCAAGGCGTAGCCTCTCGTAGAGAAGTCCGTCGCAAACATCGCTATGGTACTTTACCTGTCCCTGCAAATCAACTTTTGCGAGTCATGGAACTCAAACAGCTAGCGAAAAAACTTGGATTTAGCCGAATAAAACCAGAAAACAAGCAGCACGTTGTTTTAGAAACACCGATGGAAGAACCCGCTGGTAAAGTGACAGTGCGCGGGTTAGGAGTTTTTAAAGCAGATCAACAATTGCAGAATTTGATTGATGCTTTCGAGAGAATGCAAGGTGCGATTCCAGAGGCGGCTGTTGTTTGATCAGTAGAAAAAGATTAGTCATCAAGTGAAAACCTATGTCAGACTTACTTAGAAGAATTACAGTTAATCCCAAACAATGTGGTGGTCGCCCATGCATTCGGGGCATGAGAATTCGGGTATCAGATGTACTGGACTTGTTTGCTGCTGGACTTAGTGCAGAACAAATTTTAGAAGAAATGCCTGATCTTGAAGCCGACGATCTCAAAGCAGCACTACTATATGCTTCGCGGAAGCTTAATCATCCAGTGTTAGTAGCATGACAATCTGGGTAGATGCACATTTATCCCCTGCGATCGCAACTTGGATCAGCAATACTTTTGGTATAACAGCTTTAGCTTTACGTGATGTTGGTCTGAGAGATGCTGAAGACCTTGAGATTTTTGAGGCAGCAAAAGCTCAAGGAGTTATCTTGATAACCAAGGATAGCGACTTTGTTGACTTGGTTGAGCGTTTGGGAACACCACCGCAGATTATCTGGTTAACTTGCGAAAACACATAATCTGCTCGGTTGCAAGAAATTTTGAATGTCACTTTGCTACAAGCACTAGAACTTTTACGAACAGGTGAAACGTTAGTCGAAATCAGCAAAGACTAGCAATTGTACTGCCACATAAGTTAACAGCCACCCAACACTGCGACGTTTTGATTAAAATGCAAAGTGCGATCGCTATGGTACTTTACCAGTCTCTGCAAATCAACTTTTGCGAGTTATGGAACTCAAACAGCTAGCGAAAAAACTTGGATTTAGCCGGATTAAACCAGAAAACAAGCAGCACGTTGTTTTAGAAACGCCAATGGAGGAACCTGCTTGGAATTTATTGGCTGCTAATTTACCAGAAAATCTCAAAACGCGCTTTGTGTATTCGCCTGGTAAAGTTACGGTGCGCGGTTTAGGAGTTTTTAAAGCAGATCAGCAATTGCAGAATTTGATTGATGCTTTCGGGAGAATGCAGGGTGCGATTCCAGAGGCGGCTATTGTTTGATAAGTTTTGCTCAAGTTTCTATCAATTAAGAACCAAACCTACAGAGGACAACCAGAGTGAGTATTAATCTTGATTTGCCACCAGAGCTAGAAAACGAGCTTTTTACTGAAGCTTCTCGGCTGAACCTTCCTATTTCTGAATACATTCTTCGGATTCTTTCTGTGAGACAGGTTGTAGCAAATCCTCCCAAGACAGGAGCCGAACTCGTTGCTTATTGGCAGAGCGAAGGTGTGATAAACTCACGACCTGATATTACAGATAGTCAAGCATACGCTCGCAAGTTACGTCATGAGTCCCAAACCCGTGAGCGAGAATAGGTAAAGTTGATGTATTTGCTAGATACCGACGTTTTGATTGATATTCAACGAGGTCATGCTCCTGCAATAACTTGGTTTGCCAGTTTATCAGAGTTGCCCAGTGTGCCCAGCTTTGTAGTCATGGAACTGATTCAGGATTCTCAAAACAAGCAACAATTGAGTAATGCTTTAAAACTGGTTGCGCCGCTACCTGTAGTCTGGGCTACTGAGGCTGACTTGACTCGCGCCTTGTCTGACTTTACGACCTACCATTTATCTCACAGTTTAGGGTTGTTAGATGCGCTGATAGCTGCTTGTGCTGTTGGGCAAGGTGCAACACTTTGTACATTCAATGTGAAACATTACCGTGTTGTTCCCAGTCTTGTTATGGCACAGTCCTACACACGTTAACAGCCAATCAACACTGCGATGTTTTGAATATAAATGCAAGATGTGATGCCTACAGCAAGCTACTGAACGTCTACGTTGTGTAGCTGTGGTTTGATTAGTTGTTTAACTAACAAACTTGTTTAACTAAATAAACTTTGATATACCTATTTTGTTTTTTATTTGTTATGCTTGTTTTGAAAACCAGTATATTTGTTTAGGGGCAAGCTTATGAGTTACGATACTGCCCGTCAACAACACATTAGTTGGTTAAACAAGCAAATAGAAGAGAAAATGTCTGCCCTGACTGAAGCTGAAGTACGTGTATTTCAGCTACAAGCTGACATTGAGTATTTTAAGTTGATATTAAACATACACGAGAAGGCTAATACCGATGCCCTGAATCAAGATACCTCTATAATGCTTAACTCTGATGACAGTTCTAACGGAGAGTCCAACCAAAGTCAAACAAACAACAATACATTTACCGACAATGCCAAATATGGGGTTGGAGATGATAACAAGCGTTCTCCGAAAGAAATGCTACGGACTGAATTTGCAAACAAAACGTTAGCAGAGGTAGCTGAAATTGTTTTGAATAGCCGTAAAGAGGCTCTGACTGCTGATGACATTGCACGAGCGGTATTTATTACAAAGAACAATGATGAGTATGTGCGTGCTAGAAATTCTTTATCTACTGAATTGCGTCGAGGAGCTAGAGAAGGCAGATGGCAACAAATAGGACGTGGTTCTTTCGCTTCAATTCAAGCAGAATATTTGAGCGATAAAAATGTAGTTACTTCACATTTTTTAACCAATGGAAACCGCACAAATTAAGGTTTAGCTACCCGTGTCATCAATCAAAGTTAATCAAATACAAGGAGAATCCCCATGCGTCAACTTGCAGCACAACTTGGTGGCAGAGATAGCCGCTCAGATGACCTACTGCGCCATATAGATCCTGATGGTGCAGAGTACTTTGCAGTTAAAGCCACAGGTCAATCTGGGATGTCTCAGTCTGGACTAGCGAGGTTTGTAGGGGTTCGACAGCCAAGAATCTCAAGATGGGTGAAAAGAGTGCAGCAGGCTGATCCTTTGAACAATTCTTTGCCAGTATGCCTAAAACCATTTGCTGGATACGATCTAACTCTCCCAGGGTACTTTGATTTTGAAAAGCGAAATATTCTGTCAGATGGTTTTTGTGCAGCGATTATTAAGTACTATGCCTCATACTCAAAACAGGTAAACAAAGAAAGTCAAGCCAAAGCTCAACAAACATTGGGTACGATCGAACATCTTGGGATGCGACTTTTCATCCATAAAAAAACTGGATGGAAATCTAGCGATCGCTCTTCATGCCCAGTAGAAACTAACTTTGAGCTAGAATTTGAGGCGCATAGAGTGCGTCTAAGCGTTAGAGAGATTCTACGGCTTGAGGAATATCCTGAACTAAAATCCGCAATTACAGAATACGGTCAAAAGCATCATTGTCTATGTCCGAAGCTTTTTTCCGATACTCATGATGCAATGAACAAGCTTTTGCAAGGTTTAAAGGCAAGAGAGATCCGAGAACAAAACAAATTATCTCGGAATGTATCGCTTCGAGACCACTATGATACTCGTCCGTTGATGGATTACTCAGCCATCAGCCGACTAACAGCTAATCAGATTCGTTATCAAGAGAAGCATCCAGTGGAAGCTGTTCGTATTGCTTTCGAGCTTTTACTCCCTAAACACACACCACAATCAGTACCCATAATTGAGAATGTGTACAGAGCAGATAAGCGACTTAGAAATGTAGGAAACCAGAGAAGGCTTAAGGTAGGAGTTCAACTGTCTTTATTCACTGACGATCTTGCAATTAACCCTCAACTTTTATAATAATTAGTGCGATCGCCTTTGCCTGAGATTCGGTTGATAACAGGAAGCCAAACATTTGTTTATACTCAAACCTAACTACTTCTGCTATGGAGAGCGATCGCAGAAGCAGCTATTTTTTGAACCGTAGCAACATTAATTTGAATAGCCACAGTTAAGAGCAAACAGGTATCGTCGTTAGAATATTCTCACAAACTAGCTCAACAAGTTTATGAAAATTAGAGCAATCATTCATCCAGCAGAAGAAGGCGGTTATTGGGCAGAGGTTCCCGCGCTTCCCGGTTGTATTACCGAAGGAGACACTATAGAAGAAGTAATGGCTAATTTAAAAGATGCTATTGAAGGTTGGCTTGAAGTTGCCAACAGTCGTAATGCAATTGAGTCAACAGATCAAGTTGTTGAAATTGCTGTATGAAATCGATTTCTGGCAAGCAACTTTGTAAGATTGTGGAGCAAAAAGGTTGGGTTTTGCAAAGAATTACTGGCAGTCATCATATTTACGAAAACCCTGAAGCACAAAAAATTCTGTCAATTCCTGTTCATCGTAATCAAGATTTGAAAGTTGGAACCTTGAAAGCCTTGATGAAAATAGCCCAGCTATCTGAAGAAGATTTACTTTAATTTCAAACTACTGTTCTGATTCATCTACTAACTTGCTTGGTTCACCGGGGTAAAAATCATAGTCTACAATCTCTGGCAAACTGTAAGGACACTCTACCGGAAAAGTCCGCTTGGGCAAATCTGTTTCTCCAACAGCTAATTCGACACCTTTAAGGTAGGCTTTGCGAAGTGCTTCTTCAAGGTAGGGTTTGAGGCTAGGATTGTCTTCGAGCAGTTCAGCAATATCTAAGCGTTGAATACGGAGTGTTGCTAACAAGCTACGGCTACGGCGTTGAGACTGGTACTGCCATTTTAATAAATGTCCAATCAACACACTTAGACGGTTTCGCAATTCTTGACGTTGCTGTTTACCCAAAGATTGAATCTCCTCAATCAGATTTTGCAGATCAATCTGACTCCACTGCTCATTACGAAGTAAAGTTACTTGTTCCTGTGTCCAAGCGTAAAAATCAGTTTCGTAGAGGCTTGGTGAAGGCATTGGTATCTTTGGGTTTATTTCAGGTACACCCATTAGGTTAGTTCAACGTTGATGTCTTTACTTTTATTGTAGAACTGTCTCAAATAGAGGCGAGCAATAAGATGCTTAACTGAACTGTATTGGTTTATAGGTAGATATATCACACTATTACGTAGATATATGTAATAGTGTGTTTAACTTGTTTATCAATTGGATGGCTGAATTAGTTATTTATACTTAATATATTCCTACAAAGCCATCACTCGACATTGAGCCTAAAGGCTTGTCTTCCCGACCTCTAGACATTTTTTAATTCGTCAAACTCAGGTTAAATTCAATGAATTCTCTCTCTAAGTAATTGTTCTTCTAAAGCAGCAATACGATTGTATGCTGCTGTTAATTGCGCTGTCAGTCGTTGTATTTGAATTTCTGGTGTTATGTTATCTCCAGCTTGACGATGCATGTCTAGATAAATGCCATCTGTCAATACATCCTTGTGTTCCATTTCTGGATTTAAACTGATACGTCCTTTGAACTGGTAGCCCCCAATCGAGCCATTTTCCTGATAATTATCCTTTGCTTGTGTATTCGCTAGAGAACACTCTGAGAAAGCTTGAGTAACTTTAACATCAAGTTGCTCAATCACTTGGCAGAGGGCATCCAGTTTTTCGCTTAAAGTCAGGATCTGCTGTTGTAATGGCTCCATTTAATACCCTGTATCCGTACATTTTCTCTATGTTATTCAATTTGCTCCCAACCTTAACAATACTTATGGATTATTTAAGTATTGATAATTTTTGGTGGAAATTTTAAATATAAGTAAAGTTTGACCATGAGTACCACTAAGGAAATTTATGGAGAAAAATTAATCTTTAGGTAGTGATTTGCTGACAAACTTGCTAAGTTGAGTAAAATCTTCAAATTTATACGTATTACCAATAAAAAATACTGGTAATTTTCCAACTCTACTTTTCAGCTAATCAGCCTCTGGTAAATCTCTACTTAATCAGGACTTACGCAAACAATAGCTAAAAAGAATGATTTTCAGGTAGGGGTAATTCATGTAGACGCAAAGCGGCTACTCTGACGATAACGCTTTCAGTGTTAGCGCAGCGGTAGCGACGTTCGCGCAGCGTCTCGCAGAGAAGGAGCATCACCCGCAGGGTATTGCCCCAGAGCGCTTATAGTTTTGTGTCACTCCTATTAATATTAGGTATAATCAAAAATTTTAAATCCAAAATCAATGGATCGACGGTCTTTTTTGCTAAGTACAAGTACGCTGGCACTTTCACAACTGCTTTTTGGCTGTGGTGGAAACAAGCAGACACAACTAAAAGTGCAGTTATTAAAAGGTTCTATACCTGGTCAGGTGGTGAATCAGTTCCACAACGGTTTGCAGCAACAGGTGCAGTTAAAGTTTTCCCCAGTCGAGCAGTTACAGGATTTATTTCAGCAATTACAAAATTGGCAGCAGAAACCGAAAAGTACTGATGAGCAGGGATGGAGTCGTTTTATACCCTTTAGGCAAGGTCAAAAAGCAGCTGAGGCAGACCTAGTGACATTGGGAGATTACTGGCTAAAAGCAGCTATTGAGCAGAAATTGATTCAACCACTCCAAGAAGTACAGGGAAACCAATTAAAACAGTGGTCTGCTTTAGATGAAAGGTGGAAGAAATTAGTAACGCGCAACGACCAAGGTAACTTAGATACTCAAGGAAAGGTGTGGGGTGCACCTTACCGCTGGGGTAGCACGGTGATTGTTTATAACCGTGACAAGTTCCGAAATTTGGGATGGACACCCAATGATTGGAGTGATTTGTGGCGAGATGAAATGCAGCAGCGCATTTCCCTACTCAATCAACCACGAGAAGTTATTGGCCTGGTCTTAAAGAAGCTAGGAAAATCCTATAACACAGAGAATCTTGACCAAGTACCAGACTTGGAAAAAGAATTACAGATATTAAATCAACAGGTGAAATTCTACAGTTCCAATCACTATTTGGAACCCCTAATTATGGGAGACACTTGGCTAGCGGTTGGTTGGTCAAGCGATGTACTGCCAGTTTTGGGACGTTATCCGCAACTCGGCGCAGTTATCCCCCAGTCAGGAACAGCAATGTGGGCAGATTTGTGGGTACGTCCGACAGGTATTACTAAGGATACTTTATCAGATCAATGGATTGATTTTTGTTGGCAACCAAGTACAGCTAAACAAATTTCGGTGCTGACCAAAAGTAATTCACCAATTTCTACAAGTATTGCCGCTTCCGATATCCAAGAACCATTATTGAGCATCTTACAGAGCGATCGCAAAGTTTTCGATAAAAGTGAATTTTTACTTCCCTTACCTCCATCAGCAATAAAACAATACGAGTCTTTATTCGCCAAAATTAAGGTTTAATTGGGCATTGGGAATTGGGCATAGTTATTCTCCTTGTCCGTTTCATCGAACTTTGGGGGTTTGAGTCCCCAGCAAGATAGGCAGCACGTTTTGTGTCGGGGTTAAATCCCCGTTACAAAACATAATTGCGAATTGTTTCATCTCTCCCAGTCCCCAGTCCCCAGTCCCTAGTCCCCAATCCCTACAAAGAATGCTGTAACCCTATCTTGCTCTTAAGATTTGTTTGGATACTGCATAAAGCTGGACTTGTACTAAAGTTACAGGTGTAGGTTGCCAAGGGTTCTTTTTGATAGTTAAATACCCTGACGTTGTAACCAAAATTCCGTGCAGCGCTACCCAAGCGATTTACGAAGTCGTAGCGCTCCACATACTCTAGTAAGCTCCAAATTTGCTGATTCACGATCAAGTCTACTCGTGCAGGTTCTTTGTTATAAGCTGGATATGCTATCCAATTATCCAATAGCTTTTTCTCAGAGTTTTGTTGTGCCCACCATAAGCTAGGAACGGTTAATTGTACTGGGTTAATGGTGTTAGCTGTAATTACATAGTCTTTTGGCTTGGTTAATAAATCTAGTTCCAGAGGCGCACTAGAAGGTGACGGTATTGAGGAAGTTTGCGCTAGTGAGGGCGGGACTAATAAAGCTGAGAGGGTAATGGTTAGTAGTAATGAAAACGATATCTGGCGTTGGCGCAGCCCGCCGCAGGCATCGCACAATTTAGGTATATGCATAGCTGATACTCATTCGTAATTCGTAATTCGTAATTCGTAATTAAGGCACAAGTCAAAATTCGTACAAATTAAAGTTTAATGGCAACTATACGAATTCTTCGATAGTCTGCTGTCCAATTTCCCTGTTGATACAGTGTTGGCTTAAGATATTCCTCGATGACGCGAATTACTTGTATTTGTTGCTCATCAGAAAGTCCTGCTAAAAAACTGCTGGCGAACATCCGAAGCCAGTTTGCCATACCAGGTTCTCCTTCTGCTAATGGAGTTGGACGAGCAAACAGAGTGCTATAGATGACATCAAAGCCTTGCTGTTCTAATAGGGTGGCGTATTCACCAATACTAGGGAAATACCAAGGATTTAGGGCTTGTGCAGGGATATTAATTGCTTCTAAGGCGTTAGATAAAGCTGTGGCGATCGCTTGCACATTTCCCTTACCCCCAAATTCTGCGATAAAACGCCCTCCAGGTTTTAGGGATTGATGCACAGAAGCGATCGCGCTATCTGCTTCTTTCACCCAATGTAATACAGCGTTGGAAAACACCGCATCCAATGGCTTGTCTATTTGAAAGTTCCTAGCATCAGCAACATCAAAGCGGATATGGGGATAGTTTTGTCTGGCCTTTTCGATCATCGCGGGTGCAAAATCAACTCCCATGACTTCAGCACCAGCTTGGGCAATTTTTTCTGTAAGTTGTCCCGTACCACAGCCTAGATCCAATATGGATTCTCCTGGCTGAGGGTTGAGGAATTTTAGCAAGTCCTCACCATACTGCCAGACAAAGGCGTGTTTATCTTGGTAAAGAGCAGCATCCCAAGAATTTTTAGGTATTGAAAGATTATTCATAAGTAGTGAAATTACAGTGTGTTGATTTGCCGATTGATGGCTGGCTGATCCTCACAATAAAAAAGATTTTTAATTATGTCCAATATATATTTTCACCTTAACTAATATTTTAAAGATATGAGTTTAGGAAACTGATGGAACTACGACACTTGCGCTACTTTGTCACCTTGGCCGAAGAATTGCACTTTGGACGGGCGGCGGAACGATTACACATTGCCCAACCTCCCCTAAGTCAACAAATTCGGCAGCTAGAAGAAGAATTAGGTTTTGAACTGTTTCACCGCACGAAACGAAAAGTACAGTTAACAGAAGCTGGGCAAGTGTTTTTGGGTGAAGTGCAGCAAATTATGAGGCAATTACAACAGGCAATCGAAATCGGGCGGCAAACTAGTCGCGGTGAAATTGGACAGTTGGTGGTCGGCTTTGTCAGTTCTGCGGCGTATAATATTTTGCCTATTATTTTGCGAACCTTTCGTAGTTGCGTTCCTGGTGTGAGCATTGAGTTGCATGAACTCACTACAGATCAGCAGTTAGATTGGTTACGAGAAAGTCGAATGGATGTTGGATTATTGCGTCCACCTGTTGAAGAAAATAGATTTAGCTGCGAAACAATTTTTCAAGAGTCGCTGATGGTGGCACTACCGGAAGCGCATTTGCTAGCGAATCAATCTAATGTGTGTTTAACAGCCCTTGCCAATGAACCGTTTATTTTATTTCCCAGGATATTAGCACCAGGACTTTACGACTTAATCATTAGTCTCTGCCAGCAAGCAGGCTTTAGTCCCAAGGTTGCCCAAGAAGCTATCCAGATGCAAACGATTGTTAGCCTAGTAGCAGCCGAGATGGGTGTGGCGATCGTGCCTGCATCTTTACAAAACCTGCAACGGACTGGGGTAGTTTATAAAACTTTAGAAGAAGTTACCCCAAAAGTAGCCATTGCAATGATTTGGCGAAAAAATGAGACATCGCCAACTGTGTTAAGGCTTGTGGAAATAGTTAGACAAGCTGCCCAGCAGTGGTAAATGTAACAGTTACAACCTAAGTGTTAACCTGATTTTTTATAGTATTTGGAAAAGGTCTTTTTAAGGTTTTTCCAAATGCGATCGCCTGCACTCGGCACAGGTTCAAGTCATTTCGGGTCAAGTGAGTAATACCAAGTTTGCTAAACTCTGAATCATCAGCAGGAGTAAGTGTAATGTTTCAAGCCTTACCAAAAACGATCGCTTTTGAATAATTCCTCAATTGGAAGCCAGACGGCGGATGCTATGAACTACACGACGGGGTAATTGTTGAAATGCAGCCAGTAGGCGATCGTGAAGAGATTAATGGTTTTTTAGCTGGCGAAGTAACTTTAGAGTTCAAACGATTAAAA
This sequence comes from Nostoc sp. UIC 10890, assembly GCF_054786515.1. Classification (NCBI taxonomy): domain Bacteria; kingdom Bacillati; phylum Cyanobacteriota; class Cyanophyceae; order Nostocales; family Nostocaceae; genus Nostoc; species Nostoc sp. UIC 10890. The sequence continues at coordinate 4,598,981 of NZ_JBSGKF010000001.1, read as the reverse complement.
CTTCCATACCTCATACCCAAGCAAGCACTAGTTAAGATTCCTGACAAAGAATCAGGTTATTCGCCTGATGTGATAGTGATAAATCAAAATAATCTTTCAGCAGAACCGATGTGGAAAAAGTCTTCAACGGTTACTCAAGCTGCATCGGTTCCCCTAGTTATTGAAGTCGTCAGCACTAATTGGAGGGATGATTATGCATCTAAGCTGGTTGACTATGAAACTTTTGGCGTTCCTGAATACTGGATTGTTGACTATTTAGCTTTAGGTGGTAGAAGGTACATAGGTAATCCCAAACAACCGACTATTTCGGTTTATTATTTGGTGGACGGTGAATATCAAGTTAATCTGTTTCGGGGAAATGACTGCATCATATCCCCTACATTCCCAGAATTAAACTTGACCGCCGAACAGATTTTTCAAGCTGGGCGATCAGAAAATCAATTATGATCGCAGTGCTGACACTCCCATCGGGCCACGAGTTACGCCTAATTGATTTTGCAACTTCAACTCTCGCCATAGTTGGGAACCTGTAATCTCACCTTGCAATAATTGACTATAACAATGTATTGTTTTACTCACTTGCTCTGGTGTTTCATTCACAAATTCGATGCGAAAGTGTCGTAACCCCAGTTCTATAAGACGCTGTACGTACTCGGCTCCCGTTTGAGCAGTACCGTTAAATACAGTATTGCGGCAACCTACATCTGCTTTGAGAACGTGTTCGCTACCTACACGGTCTTTTAATTTCACTTCCTGCTTTTCACAGGGTCGTCCACAGTTTGTATAGTCAGTACCCGTTGATAGAAAGGCACAGAAAACACAATGTTCCATGTGGAACATAGGCATGTGTTGATGGATTGTCACCTCAAACCACTGGGGTGGACAACTGGTAAGTAGGTCTTGCAGTTGGGTAATATTCAGGTCGTATGATGCCGTCAGCCGTTCTAAACCAAAGCGTTGCTGAAAGTAGTCTGCTGTTAAGGGATTCGCAACGTTGAGCGAAAAATCTCCAATGCAACGGTCTGCTGCAAAGAATTGCAATTGGTCATAGTTCCGCACCAGATAGCCATCTGCTTCACAGGCGCGTACCTGCTGCAAAATCCAATTTTCGCCCGGTTTGGTAATTCGGGGAGGTGCAACCCAGATGGTGGGGATTGGGTATTGTTGTCTTGGTTGGCGTACTAGCTGTACTGCTTCTCGGTAGGCACGGGGGTCTTCAAATTCACAGTACAGTGTTTCAACACCAGCTTTGAGGGCGGCTTGGAGTTGCTTGAGGTTTCGTACTAGGACAATGAGTGAGGGGGATGTAGCTTTAGCTTCCCGCAGGGTGGGGGATAGGAAAGATGAGGAGGGAAGTAGGTCTTGGAAAGAGACATCAGAATGTAATTGCCAGCGTTTGGGATGACTTCGCAATTCTTCCAACTGTGCTACGATTTCCCGCCGCATCCGGTTTAATTCACTTACGGGTAGCATAATAGAACCGCTGAGGTGGTTGGTTAGCTGTCCCAAACAGAAAGGGGTGTTACCCAAACGACCGAATTGTTCTTTTAAACGGTCTGTATCTAGGGGTTTGGTGTGCGCTTCAACTAGTGAAATTGCGGACTCTACCTGTATAATATTACCGAGTTGATCACGAGCGATCGCAATCAACGCCTGACCAATTTCTCCATAAACCTCTACATCAATCGGACGCTGAAATTGTGGGTTCTTACCAGCAAAACTTTGACGTAGTTGCTTATCTAATTCTGGATCATTGGTTTTCCAAATGCGATCGCCTATATGCACTCGGCGTAGGTTCAAGTCATTTCGCCCAAAGGACAGCATGGTTTCATTACCTTTGGATACCACAGCATAAACCCGGCCACCTTCTTCCTTCGCTTCTGGATGACCGCAGTCAAACACAATTCCATCCCCTGGTTTTACAGGCGCTTCCAGTTTGACTGTTACCTGTTCGTTGTGAATGCGGCTGACTTCACCTAAATAAACCCCACGTTTTTTACCAAAGCGGGCGTGAACTAGTTCCTGATTATTAATCCCGCCAAACCAACCCGTGTAGAGTCCACGAGAAAATGCCATCTCTAGGTTGTAGTGTTCTTGATCTGATTGACCTCTCCCCCAACCCCTCTCCGTTTCGGAGAGGGGAGTTTTTATTCCCCCTTCCCTTGTAGGGAAGGGGGTTAGGGGGTTAGGTCTTTCCAATTCCGCCATCACCCGATCCAAAGCTTGCCGATAAACACGGGTGACATTGGCAACATACTCTGGAGCTTTCAAACGACCTTCAATCTTGAGACAAGTTACTCCTGATTTCACCAAATCTGGCAAAACATCCAACCCTGCTAGGTCTTGAGGACTGAGTAAATATTTGCGTTCTTTTAAATTTACAACTTCCCCATCGGCGATTAAATCGTAGGGCATCCGGCAAGCTTGGGCACATTCACCTCGGTTAGCAGAACGTCCGCCTAAAGCCTCACTAGTCAAACACTGACCGGAATACGCCACACACAAAGCACCGTGAACAAAGACTTCCAAGGGCAGCGACGTTTCTTGTAGGGCAATCTGCTGCTGAATTTTATTGATTTCCTGAAGAGAACATTCACGCGCCAACACCACTAATTGACAACCAAGGGATTTAGCAAATTCCACCCCAGCGGCACTGGTGATGGTCATTTGCGTGGAAGCATGGATGGGAAAATCAGGTGAGAGGTGGCGGATGAGACGGCATATACCAATATCTTGGACAATCACCGCATCTACACCTGCGGCAATAATTGTGCGGAGATATTGCTGTGCTTCTGCTAGTTCTTTGGGAAATATTAGTGTGTTGACAGTGACATAACCCTTTACGCCGCGATGATGCAGAAATGTCATCAATTGAGGTAAGTCCGCCTCAGTAAAATTTTCTGCCCGCATTCTGGCGTTGAAGCGATCCAAACCAAAGTAAATCGCATCTGCCCCATTTTCCACAGCAGCTTTAGCACATTCCCAATTACCTGCTGGCGCGAGTAGTTCAGGACGTTGAGGGGAGGTTTGGGAGAAAGGGCGATCGCTTTTCATCAGATTTGGGGTTAAGTAGCACCATAGTGATTTTATCGAAGTTATTGGAGGATGGTGCGATGTCTAACGACAAGCCGCTTTGCGTCTACACTATCTCCTCCGTAGCAATTTAATTCCTCTTTAGAGAGGACAAAAACAGGATGTGATGCTCAAAATAAATATTGTGTATATATTGCACACTAAGAATAACTACGCTGAAGGCGGAAATTAACTATGTTGAAAGAATCTAAAAATTTAGTGCTATCTGATCGTGACAGAGATTTGTTTATGTCAATAATGCAAAATCCGCCAGAACTGAAAGGAAAACTTAAATCTGCTATTCACAAATATAGACAGAAGTATGACAAGGGATTGAAGGCTGGTAAAGCTTAGACGTGTAAGTTAGGCGATCGCTCTTTTGTATAGAAGGAATGATACAACAAGATTAGTCCTGGGAATACTGAGATTAAGTCTATTTTGACAACAATTATGGTTAATCCTTTTACTCAGCGACCAGAACCACATTTGTTTAAGGGAGGAGATGCCTCAGAATATGAGGTAATTGAAGGTGAAGCAGGTACTTGGGGTACCCGCCATAGAGCGAGTGGAAAGACAATTCAATCCGTTAGACCAGCTATTGATATGTTTAACATTGCTAATCTGGGATTAAATATACTCAATCTTGGTGTAGGTCTTTACAATTCTGTTCAACTTCACAAGGTCAAAAATAAATTAGACCGGAATCAAGATCAAATTCAATCATGTGTTGAAAAGTTAGACAGAAATAATGAACAAGTTCAAGTAGTCTCAGATAAATTGGACAGAAATCATGAACATATTCAAACTTATTTGAACAATATTAAAAATGCTCTTACTGTTCAACACCGCACTCTTGAGTTATTAGTTTGTAATCAGTCTAAATTAGCACAGCAAATGAATATTCTCCGTGAGGAGATGCGTACAGGTTTTCAAAATATTGTAGAAGAAGTTAAAGATTTAGAAGCTCGTAGCCGTAGAGATGAGTTTCAGACTCGAACTTTTCTACTACTCAAAACCTATGAACGATTTACCTATACACTGCCTAAGTTACTAGAAGCAGATCCCCTTATTCAAAGAGCCGAGGAATTAGAAGCTTGGCTGCGAACTCAACTTAATCGTATTGATCTAGGCAAACCGGAAAGATTACCACTAATGGTAGCCCTTGCCTTTAGTGTCAGAGCAAAAGCTGATGCCTTTGAAGCTAAAGGAGGAGATTACACAAATTTTGCTACTAAAGATATTGGTCTACTAATAAATCAACTGCGTGATGAAGCTCGTGCATTCTGTGAGGGACGCAGTTTATATACTCTTGGAGTAGAAATGCCAGAAATACTCTACCAGTATGCCTTTTTGAATCGAAGTCTTTGTAAAGGGTATGAATTTCAGAAAAAAGTTAAGCAAGTTGATTGTGAATTTATTTTTTCAGAGGAGGAGTTGAAATGGGATGATGGAATGCAGGAATTAAGAGAATTATTTAGACCCAACATTGAATATACTGAATTTTTGGGTGGAAACCAAGATATTAAGCTAAATACTATGGCAGACTACGATTGGTACATAGGTTTTGCAAATCAAGATAGATTAACTTTCAACGTTCATTCTCATCCCTCGATAAAACTTTCTCATATTCTCCAAAGGATAGGTCATCCAGAACCTCAGACTGGGGGGATTGGAAAAACTAAACTCAATACTCTTATGGCTTTTGCTCTGCCTGAAACAATAAATAATATTTCTCAGCTTATAAAAAAGGAGTTTGAGTTGGAAAGTTTTCCAAAACTTCGTGGTTTAAAGAATTTGGATATACAAAAATAATCAGTGATCGCTTAAGGTGTTTAAAGGACTTAGGTGATAGCACTTTACCCCAATCCCTCAACATCAGCACTTTTCCCTTCCGACTCAACAGGTTCAAACTTTACCTTGTTGTATAAATCCTGTAGAGAAATCTCAAATGGTACAGTTACAAGTGCGATCGCTTCATCTTCTTCATCATATTCACGAAGCGACCATTGCTTTTTCCCAATTTTGGAAAATTGATCTACATGAATCCGAGTTTGGTCAATTAATAGATATTCTTGAAACGTAGAAATAGTTCGGTAAGCCTGAAATTGATCTTCGCGTTCGCATAGCGTCTCCGCAGGAGAATCGTACCCTTTGGTAGATTTTGATAAAATCTCAACAATGATTTGTGGGTTCAGAATTATATCCTTTCGGTTGTTAAAAAACTCTGGTTCACCTGCCAGAATCATTACATCTGGATATGTGTAGGTAAGCTTTTGGGGTATCCATAGACGAACATCACCCATAAATACTCGGTAGTTCTGCTTTTTAAAAGCAAAATTCAACTCAGTACTTAAATTAAGTGCTATTTGATTATGATTTATTGTTCCACCCGCCATAGGAATTATTTGCCCATCAATATATTCACTTTTGTAGTCAGCAGCTTCTTCTAGCTCTAAATATTCCTCTGGGGTATAGTATCGCTGTTTTGTGATTTGCATAATTTTATCAGGTAGCAATGTTTAACGATACGGAGCGTCTAGTGACCCATATTTACTGAACAGTTTAACGTGGTTAGATAGAGATGTTGCTTTGTACAAAGTGAGCATAGACGCAGTGCAACCTAGGCATCGCATCCTATTGATAACCAGCGGCTTGTAACAGAAACAACTTGGCATAACGTTCTCCTAGCTGTAACAACTCTTCGTGAGTTCCCTGTTCTATAACTTCGCCGTTTTCTATAACTACGATTTTGTCAGCCATTCTTACCGTTGAGAAGCGATGGGAAATCAAAAGTACCATCTGATTTTGAGTAATAGCGCGAAAATGATTGAAAATCTCAAACTCAGCTTGAGCATCTATTGCTGATGTTGGTTCATCCAATACCAAGATATCTGCTTGCGATCGCATAAATGCACGAGACAAGGCAATTTTCTGCCACTGTCCCCCAGAAAGTTCCTGTCCTCCCTTAAACCAACGGCCAAGCTGAGTCTGAAAGCTTTGGGGTAATTGGTCAATAAAAGATTGGGACATGCCTTTTTCAGCAGCAGTTTGCCAACGGGTTTTGTTTTCGAGATGTTCTACATCACCCACGCCAATATTCTCACCCACAGTAAATTGATAGCGGACAAAGTTCTGAAAAATTACCCCAATCCGACGACGTAGCACATCCACATCCCATTCCTGTAAGTCCAAGCCATCTAAGAAAATTCGCCCAGAGTCCGGCGTGTAGAGTCGGGTAAGTAGTTTGATTAAGGTAGTTTTACCAGAACCGTTTTCACCGACGATTGCCAGTTTCTCTCTGGGTTTCAAGTGCAGCGAAATGTTTGTCAAGGCTGGCTTGGAACTTCCTGGATAAGTAAATGATACGTTCTCAAAACGAATACCATCTTGAGGATTTAAACCAATGGTTGCATTACCCCAAGATTTTGGTACTTCCTCTTCGAGGAAATCATAGAGATTTGATAGATATAGGTTGTCCTCATACATCCCTCCAATAGAAGTGAGGGCATTGGAGAAAGTAGACTGTCCTTGGCGAAACACAGTGAGATACATTGTCATATCTCCCAAGGAAATCTTACCTAGCACCGTTTCCAGTACAATCCAAGCATAAGCTAGGTAAAAAGCACCAGTACTAACTAAACTCAGCAGATACCCCCAAAACCCTCGCCGCAGAGTTAAATCGCGGTCTTCGCCATAAAGTTGCTCGAACAGGTTACGGTAACGTCCTAGCAACATCTCTCCCAACTGGTAGAGTTTGACTTCTGTGACAAAATCTTCTCTTGCTATGAGATTTTCTAAATAGTGCTGTTGACGAGTTTCTGCTGCACGCCAACTAAATAAGCGAAAGCCTTCCCCAGCAAATTTCGTTTCGGCAATAAATACAGGTATGGCAGCCAAAACCAGTACCACCACCGCCCAAACTGAGAAATTTACTAGCAAAATACCGTAGGTGAACAGAGAAAGAGCATTTTGTACCAACCCAAAGGTGCGGTTTACTAGGGAAAGGGGACGAACTGATGCTTCTCTTCGAGCATTGGTCAATTTGTCATAAAACTCTGAGTCTTCAAACTGCCTAAGATCCAGTGTCAGCGCCTTTTCTAAGATGAGTACATTTACTCGTTGGCCCATTAGCGCCCGCAATAATGACTGACAAATGATGATTCCTCGCTGACTGCCTGCTAGTAGAATTACAGCGATCGCTTCCAATCCTACATAAAATAGGGAGGGATAGATATTGACAGAAGCATTGCTGTCTGAGTTAACTTGAGATGCAAATACCACTGCATCAACAATTAACTTGCTTATGTAAGATATCGCTGCCGGTAAAAGACCAGCCACTAAAGTTAAACTCGCCAGAAAAATAGTCAGCGATCGGCTAGTAGTCCATACCAAGCTGACAGCCCGTCCACTGTACCGGAAAACCGTCAGTGATTGACGTAGGATATTTCTTTTTTTTTAAATTTCATCTTTACTTTCCGCGAGATACCCCAGCTTGGGCGGATCTTCCTAACTCTATTTAATCTTTATAAATTTTACCAATAAAGAACTCAGAATTCGGGAGCCAGAATAACGAGTGTGTGACTGGATGGTGACTTCCATGCTTCAGAATACTGAATACTGACTTCTGTTTACATTTTTATCCCCACAATCTCCGGCCTGCTTTCCCACTTAATTTTTGGTGAGTATCTTCCAATAAAGCTGGAATATCTAAATTTTCTGGACATCGAGGCAAACAGTCACCGCATTCTGTACAGCGGTTGCCTTTCATTCCAGGGAACCAATGACCAGCATTTTCAAACATTCCATAACGATATTGCCCGTAATCTTTCATGTCGTATGCCACTGCGAGATTTCGTAACCGCAATACCTCTGGAATATTGATATTTTCTGGACAGGGTAAACAAGCATAACACTGGCTACAATTCTCAGTTTCCAACGCAAGTTTTTGGTGATTTTCTAAACGCCAGAAAGCAGAAATTTCTGCTGATGTTAACTCTCCATCATGGTCAGCAACTTGCAAAGGTTCCCTTAATTCTTCTGGGTTTGCTGGTCCTATACTCAAAGTAGTAATACGGTGATCAGCAAGTAAAAATCGATAATTCAATTCTAGGGGTGAATACGGCTGACACAGGTCTTTTAAGATTTTGGGTGGCGTGTACAGGCGTCCTCCCTTGTCAGCAGGGGAAATAATGAAAATGCCCATATCCTTTTCGGCAGCTAATTGAATCGCTGCTGCGTGCCGTTGAAAAAAATAGTAATAATGCAGATTGACAAATTCAAATAAATCTGTATTAATTGCTGCCTGAATTACCTCTAGTGGCCCGTGGGTAGAAAAACCGACGTGTCGCACTCGACCATCAGCAACAGCTTCTTCCACGGCTTGCATACAGCCATTTTTGGCTTGCACCCACTCTAAATGTTGCCAAGTATTCAAACCATGAACGCCTAAGCAATCTAAATAATCTAGCTGTAATCGTTCTAGGGATTCGTCGATGCACCGACGCATGGTGTCAGCATCTGCTGTGGCTGAGATTTTAGTAGTGACATAAAGCCTCGTCCGGGGTACTGACAACCCAGCTTTTAGCGCCCTACCAAGATACTCCTCACTTTTGCCGTAACCTCTGGCGGTTTCTAGATGATTAATTCCTAGCGCTAAGGCTTGTTCGATCGTCTGGTGAGCATTTTCAAAATCAGCCAAGTAGCGCATTGTTCCCAAAGAAAAAACCGAGAGGCGCAGATTCGTTTTCCCAAAGCGTCGGTATTGCATTTTTAACAAAGAGTTAGGAGTTATAAGTTAGGAGTTAGGAGTTGAAGGAAGTAAATCATAGCTCTTAACTCCTAACTTTTTTGCTTACAAGTTAGAAGTTGAAGCAAAATCACTCATAACTAATAACTCCTAACTCATAACTCCTAACTTTCCTAGCTGTCGCCATTACCAAAGCGCTTAATCAAATCTTCAGGACGGAGATTGGAAATAAATTCACGAAAGGCTTGCTGTTCGGCTTCATCTGCATCACGGTCAACAGGGATAGAAGCATCGGCAATGACTTCTTCCATTACCCAGATGGGGGTATTTGTACGGAGGGCGATGGCGATCGCATCGCTAGGACGCGCATCAATTTCCTTTTTGACTTCGCCTTGCTGGACAATTAAAGCTGCATAAAATGTATCCTTTTGCAGGGAATGAATAATTACCTTTTCTAGAGTCATGTTCCAAGTCTCTAGAATATTCACAATCAGATCGTGGGTTAAGGGTCTGGGAGGCTTCTGATTCTCCAGTGCGCCCATAATTGCCCTAGCCTGTTCCTGACCGATGTAAATTGGCAAAGCCCGCCGATCTGAGGAATCTTTCAAAAGGACGATCGGGCTACGGGTTATGGCATCTAATGCTATGCCAGCGACTTTCATTTCAATCATTGGCTAGGCCTCTACAATACTTTGAGAACCTTGGATGCTGTGTAACAAATAGTACCCCTTTTTGGGCGGTTTGGCGACAGTAATAAACATAAGCATTCGTTCTCTATAATTGCTTCTATTAAACTCCGAACTTGTGGTGAAAACCAGAGTAAGTCAAATTGGTCTTCTTAGACAATAACCTTCTTACCCAAGTATGCCTTGTGAAGGATGCTAATGTGTTAATATCCCTATACGAAAAAAAGTCAGAAAATATACTTGGATGTTCGAGATTTATGTGACAATTACCAATTGATTTCAGCCAAGTTTAGGCAATAAATAGAGATAGTTTGACAAAAAAGCCGTGTTTACAGGATTAATCCAAGCATTAGGAAAGATGGAACCCTTAGGGGGCGATTCTTGGCAAATTACTTGCGTCAGCCAGTCGGGTGAAGTAATTATGCAAGATTTGGCTTATGGTGACAGTGTTGCAGTAGATGGTGTTTGCCTGACAGTGGAAAAAGTTTTAAAAGACGGGTTTATCGCCACCGCTTCACCAGAAACTCTCCGCCGCACGACTTTGGGAGGCGAGCAAACGCAACAGAGATATGTCAATTTAGAAGCGTCGCTAAGGGTGGGAGGCAAAGTTGGCGGTCATTTTGTGATGGGTCATGTAGATGGCATTGGTCGATTGCTAGTGGCAGAACAAACGGCTAGTTCTTGGGAAATGACGTTTATTGCTTCCGTTGCGATCGCACGTTACATTGTCTCCAAAGGTAGCATTGCCGTCAATGGCATCAGCCTCACAGTATCGGCTTATGACCCAGAACTATCCCAATTCAAAGTGGCGGTAATTCCCCTCACATACGCCGAGACAAATCTTCGCTACTTGGTTCCGGGGAGCTTGGTGAATCTAGAAGGGGATATTCTTGGCAAATACGTCGAAAAATTCCTTTATTCTGGCAACCCACACACCATAGCTACTGATGAAACTAGTATAGATAGCATTACACCCGCATTCTTAGCAGAACACGGGTATTTGTAACTAAAAGAGTTAGGAGTTAGGAGTTAGGAGTTAGTAGTTAGTAGTTTTAAATTCATAACTCTTCACTCTTCACTCTTCACTCCTAACTTTCTTCTAACTACCTGGTTTCTGGCTTACCTGAGTAGTTTGTGAGCCTAGTACTAACTGGCTGAGGCCGCTTTGTAACTGTACGCCTGGGTCAGTAGCAACCCAGCCATTTGGTGACAGGTGACGGACTTCAAAGTGCAGGTGAGGGCCTGTGGAGTTGCCGGTGCTGCCAACTCGACCGATGACAGTTCCAGGCTCTACCCACTGACCGGGTTGAACAAAGATTTCTGACATGTGACCGTAGAGGGTTTGTTGAGCCGATTTATGATTCAGGGTAACGGTTAAACCATAACCGCCCAACCAGTTAGCAGTCTCCACTTGACCAGCAGCAGCGGCCAAAACTGGTGTACCCGCAGGCGCACCCAAGTCTGTACCAGCATGGAAGCGTTGATTACCTGTGATTGGATGAACTCGCCAACCAAATACAGAAGTGATGGAAGCGGGAATAGACAAGGGGTACATCATTCCCGTACCACTATATGCAACTCTCCCCGTATAGGGGATTTGCGGCAATACTGATGCTAGTGAGAAGTCATAAGCTACGTTGCTGGGGCGGGGTGCAATGTTGCCATCTGCCATTGGTGGTGGTAAAGTTCCGCCGCTGGGTGCGATGGGAGTTGCACTTACTGTTGTGGGACTAAACTCGCCGGGAGTGGGAATAAACCGATTAGGGCGAAATCCGCTCTTGGTAACACCGCTAGAACCACTTTGAGCAGCACGCCATCTGCTGGTGTTGCCAGTAGTTGCAACTTGCCGCACGGGTGGAACGTTTGCTAATTGGGAATTTTGACTTCTTTTGAGCCAATTAGGTGCTGCTTTCCCATTAGAATCAGCTACACTCCTTTGGGGTACTTTGGCGCAAACGCCGCCTAATACGCTTTGCCCTGAAGGCAAGATGGCTCGACAACCACTGGAACGTTCTGTGAGAATTACGGAATTTGGTGCTTGATAAGTACCTGTTGCACCACTGTCATAACTATTAGGATCAATATAGGCGTTATTATAATCCTTGGTTTTCCCCGCCGTTGCCCTAACAGTATTGTTCGAGTTATTTGATGGTTGAGCAACTTCTGGGAGTTTTTCAGGTAAAGAGCGGGCAGGAGTATTGGGTTTTTCCTGTCTCACCCTTGTAGGAGTAACCTGGGAGGCTTCTACCTTGGGCTTTGACTGTCTGATAATCACAACAGGTTCAGCAGCTTCAATTTTGGGTGTAGACTGCCTAACTGGCTCTTTTGATTGAGCAACCTCTGGCTGGCGTAATCTTTGTTTGAGTCTGGCTCGCCGTTGGGAAAATTCCGGTTGTGCTGGCGCGGCTTGGGGCGCAACAGTCTGCTTTTTAACTGGATTTGTAAATGCTGAAGGCTTGGAACTTTCAACAGTGGGAACGATGTTGTCTATTTGTGTTTCCGTTTGGGCAAACACAAAGCCGCCGCTGAGGAGGCTAACGCTACTGAGCCAACAGAGGCTCTGGGCTGGTAGGGTTGAGGCAAAACGTTTTTTAGTCAAACCTTGCTGCCATAAGTAATGCAAACGATGAGGGGCAGAATTATTGCGCTGCGTCATTTGTTCTCTCAGTTGTGTGTAATTAGCCTAAAGAGATGATGCTAGTGGTTTGTCTTGCCCAAAGAGCGAAATTTTGAACAAACCTCAAATTTAAACGGAAGATTTATGGTACCCCAAACTGATTGTACCGGGTTCAATATAAATTTCCGGTGTAATTAGTTCCTTTGTATCATGTGTTTCTAAATCAACTCGTAAATTTCCTTGAGATGTCACCCCAACTACTGTACCTGAAAGATTATTAACGTACACCCGATCGCCCATATTTGTAAGCAAGTCTAAATAGCGAGACAAGAGTATGCTTACTCCTTCTTGACAAAGGCACTGCATACCGGATTCTATTCCTCGCAAGACGATAGAGGTTAGCATTTCCAGACAAGAAATTGGTCTGAAATCTTGGGATGTTTGCCACGATTCCAGATTAATTCCAGTTTCCGGTACTGGGTTTCTCCAGTTAATGCCAACACCAATTACTGCTTGGGTGATTTGTCCTTTGTTTACTTTGGTTTCTGTCAAAATGCCGCCTAGTTTGCGACCATTTAAAACTAAATCATTGGGCCATTTTATCCCAACATCTATACCGGATTGGCGCAATTGAGACGCAATTCCCCAAGCGGTGGCGAAAGTTAGCTGGTAGCTATCAGTAGCCTCTATTTTGTGGTCAAAAGAAATTCCCACGGAAACATATAATCCGCCAACCGGAGAAATCCACTGGCGTCCCCATTGTCCCCGCCCAGCGGATTGCACAGTTGCGATTACTACTGTTCCAGAAATAGCCCCTTGATTGAGTAAGTCCCAAAGGGTTTGGTTCGTTGAGGAGACGCTTTCAAAAAAGTGAAGGGAAAATGGTAAATATGTATACTGACGCCCTGCTTGCAAGGCTGCTTCCAAGTTTTGCAGATTAAATCCCACAGCAGTTAACCCAAATTCCGTTGTTCAAGTTAGCATTGATTGGCTGATGAGTGATTTCTGTTTAGGTTTGGTTGAAGATGCACACTTGGCACTGGCGCAATTCGGAAGGACTGCCTTATCTAACTTGTAGTATTCTGGAACATTGGCATCACGGCTTCTTTACCCAGCAGTTTTGGCCGCGATCGCCACAAGTTATCACAGAAGTATTGCAACCAGAGGCATCAGTCTATCGCTTAAAGCAGGTTCATGGCAATACTGTTCTCACCCCCCAAGAAGTTGAAAGCTTCTTAAGCTCTGCTGAGGAGGATTTAGCATCGGCGGATGGTTTAATGAGTGAGCAGCCTCTACAAGCTGTTTGGGTTGCTAGTGCAGATTGTACACCCGTGCTGATTGGGGATGTGAAAACTGGACGAGTGGCAGCATTACACGCAGGCTGGCGGGGAACTGCCAAGAAGATTGTCCCCCTAGCGATCGCTCGATTACAATCTCAAGGCAGTAAACTCGATGATTTGAGAATTGCGATGGGGCCAGCGATCGCTGGTGATGTTTATCAAGTCTCGATTGAAGTGGCTGCTGAAATCGGGGCTAGTATTATATCACATAATGACGAAGAAAAAATTGTAGCAGCATTACATGAGTTACCAAATTCACCTTTGCAAGAAGACCCAAATCCTGGCAAGGTACGGCTGGATGTTAGGCGAGTGAATAGCTTACAACTGGAAAATTTGGGGATTAGTGCAGAACAAATTGCGATCGCACCTTATTGTACTTTCCAAACTCCAGAGCATTTCTTTTCTTACCGCCGAGAGAAAGAGAAAAAAGTTCAATGGTCAGGTATTGTTAGCGGTAAATTGACACCCGATTCAAAGGTTGAAATTTCAGAATCGGTTTTTGACGCAGGGAGCTAATTGCTAAAACTAAAATACTGACGGTGATTGCTAAAATGGCATAACTCGGTAGGGCGAAAATAGTTACTTTTATAATGTATGGCAATTCCCCTGCTTTCACCTTCCAGTGCTTTGCTATAGAGCCGATAAGCCAGCCATGAATTACCGCTGTTTGCACTGCTAGACAGCAAACTCCTGCTAACCAAACAGACATTCTTGTTCTAGAAAATTTACAATGCCTAATCTGATACAGCAAATCATTTAGCAAAAAAACAACAGCAGGTATTAACATCACAGAACTAGTTTGCTGTGAATAATTGATTGCAATACTCAAGCAAGAAACTAGTACCAATTCTGCTAAGTATATTTCCTTTGCCCAGGCTATAAGAGATTGTTGCAAATACCAATACCAACCCACTAAACCAACAAGTATCAGAACAATTAAGTCTGAAAATAGCTTGGCAAAAAGTGGGTTATTGGGAAATAATCTTGGGCCCACCACCATCAAATCGATGCGACTAATCGAAAGATAGGGACTATTCGATGGATCATTTAGCCAGAGTGAAAATCCACGAGATGCATCTGGTAAAAATTGTGTCAAAGAATTGCCTGTCAAGGCTAGACCTAAAAATACAAGAGAAGTTCCTGTGACAACAGATACAAAAACTAAAGAAAACCGTCTTTTAAGTAGAAAATACAGAATGAATAATGCAGCTAATGTTGGTTTACAAACAGCAATACCTAAGCAAATTCCTGCTGGAATATCCTGATTTTTTTTAGCCCAGATAAACATCCATAAGATCAAAACTGCAACGAATATGGCAATATTACCAACTTGAAGATCGCGAACTAAACCATAAATCAATGCAACCGAGATTGTACAAATAGTTCTGAAAGCTCGCGACTTAGACTCCAGCAGGATATTAGCTCCCCATAAGGCCAAACCGATTGCTAATATATGCATTCCAATCCAGATACTAAATGCAGTACTGCTCGAAAAATAACCGACAAACCAAATAAGAGGAATAATATTAGGTGGATAGACAAAGGGTGGAATAAATCCACACACATTAGTTAGGGTACAGAAGCTTTGATTAAAAATCTCGACATTAAAGGGACTCAAATGCTGATGAGCTAATTTACTCGCCACATAAAACCACTTAAAATCCCATAATGGTGGATCTGGTTGATTTAGTAAATAAACTAGCCAACCTGTATAACAAAGAAATCTTGTAACGACTAAGACAACACCTGCTTGGATCAGAAAGCTAACAATTGGTTGACGAAAAAATTGCATCAACCGTTGGATTATAGGGGATTTTAAAAATAAAGAATTTTTCCAGGCTACTTTTTCATCATCTAATCGCCAATTATTTTTTAGAACTAAAGCAACAATAGTTATTACAAGTAGGTTCCAAAAGCCAAAGCTGATCATTAGCAACAATTATTTATGTATCTTCTACATAATATCCCTGAAGTTTTTCGTAAGAAAGGATACTTAAGTATTTTCATAATCAATTTACAAAATTTTGACAATTACTCCCTTCTAAACCATAAAACAATGTTTGAAAAATATTAAAGTATAACAAAAACCCCACTTCTTGAGGTTTTGGTCTTAATTATTGCAAAAAAGCTTGGATTAATAACTCGCGGTGTATTAATGCCCTATCTACTAAAAATTTTATTTGCTCTGGTGATAACGGATCACCGTTAGCATAATGCTCCATCCAAGTCAGACTAATTAAATTGGGGTCATCGGGTAAACTCGCCAAATCCCACCCAGGCATTTCCAAGTCTTCCATAAGACGATTTACCTTGGGGTCATAACTAAGAGCAAAACAGCGACAACCTTCAGCAGCAGCCATAATTAAGCTGTGCAAACGCATCCCAATTGCCATTTCGACACCGCGAAACACACCTTTTAAAAGTTGCGGATCTTCCAGACATAAAATCTTGCTGACATCTTTAAGATGTGGTTGAATAGCTTCGGCAATACTTAAATCTTCACTTTTTTGAAATGGCAATAGTAAAATAAAAGTTTGCGTAGCTTTTTGAAAGTCAACCAAAGCACGAGTTAAGTTTGCTAAACGTGTTTCTGTAAGTTGGGGATGCGATCGCAACGTTACCGCAACTCTCGGCGCAGGTAAATCCCAAAGTCCTGGAACTGGTTTAGATTCCAACGCCCAAACCGGGTCAGGAGCTATGATACAAGGAATCTGCCAATCAGATAATAAAGCAGCACTGGCGCGATCGCGGACACTGATTTTGGTACAATTACCAAAGGTTTGCCTTGCCAACCAACGAGTTTGCGGACGCACTAAGGGGCCAATACCCTGCGCCCAAGCAACAGTTTTCAAACCCATTTTCTGTGCCAACGCCATCAATCCCCCATAATAAAATGGGCTGATGGTACTGGTAACATCTTGAATAAGACTGCCGCCGCCCCAAATCAAAGCATCACTTGAGCGTAAAGCTTGCAGTACAGCTAAAGGAGCCATGCGATCGCAGGTTTCTACATTATTGTAGCGATCGCGGGTTTCCTCTGGATTACCAGAAAGCACCACAGGCGTTACGTGAGATGGTAACATTTGCAAAAGCGTTGCCAACAAAGCTTCATCACCACCATTACCTTTACCGTAATACCCAGACAATAATGCCCGCATCTTGACCATTTTAGATTTTAGATTAACAACTTTTTTAACGTAGCTATATCTATATAAAGATGTGAAAACTCCTAACTCCTAACTCCTAACTCCTAACTCCTAACTCCCCACTCCCCACTCCCCACTCTATGCACGTCCTATCGATTCCCACCTGGATTATTCATGTTTCTAGCGTTATTGAGTGGATTGTCGCCATTTGGTTAATCTGGACTTACGGCGAACTCACTAATAACCGTAATTGGTGGGGATTGTCCCTTGCCATGTTACCAGCTTTAGTCAGTGCTATGTGTGCCTGTACCTGGCATTATTTCGACAACGCCGAATCTCTAGAATGGATGGTAACGCTTCAAGCTACCATGACCTTAGTTGGTAATTTTACGCTTTGGGCAGCGGCGTATTTGATTTGGCGTTCTACCAAATCTGCTAACACTGTTGAACCAGAACCTATCAAATCAGAGCAATGATTTCTAAAGAAACCCTGTTTGCACTTTCACTGTTTCCCTATTTGGGTTTCTTGTGGTTTATCAGCCGCAGTCCGCAAATGCCGCGTTTAGCGCTGTATGGATTTTACGGTACTCTCGTCTTTGTTGCCATCACCATCCCCGCCGGAATTTATGCCCAATTGCATTATGGCGAGTCTTTGGCCAATGTAGATTGGTTGCACGGTGGTGCAGAAGTATTTTTGACGCTTTCAAATATCTTGCTTGTGCTGGGTTTTGGACAAGCTGTACGGCAATTACAAATAAAAAATGAAAAATAGTAAATTCAGCTATAGCTAGCGTTTTGATTGCATTGAGTTTAGAGGAAAAATTAAATGGACGTAATTCCAGCGATTGATTTACTAGAAGGTCACTGTGTGCGACTGTATCAGGGAGACTACGATCGCTCGCAAGTTTTTAGTGAAAATCCTGCTGATGTTGCCAAACAGTGGGTAGATGAAGGTGCTACCAGATTGCATATAGTTGATTTGGACGGGGCCAAAGCAGGTAAAGTAGTAAACCTGGGGGCAATTGAAGCGATCGCTCATGCGGTGTCAGTGCCCATTGAAATTGGTGGAGGATTGCGCGATCGCACCAGCGTGCAACAAGTATTCAATCTGGGTATACAGTGGGCAATTCTTGGCACTATCGCCGTAGAACAACCCCAGCTAGTACAAGAACTCTGTCAAGAATTTCCCGAACAAATTATCATCGGTATTGATGCCCGTAACGGCCTAGTAGCAACTCGTGGTTGGTTAGAAACCTCAGAAGTTTTAGCAACCCAATTGGCTGTACAAATGCAAGAATTGGGTGCAGCCGCCATAATTTATACAGATATCCACCGAGACGGTACACTGACAGGCCCGAATTTGGAAGCTTTGCGAGAACTTGCAGCAGCAATTTCCATCCCAATAATTGCCTCTGGCGGGGTAAGTTCTGTCACCGATTTGTTGAGTTTGTTAGCGTTAGAACCTCAAGGCGTGACTGGCGTAATTGTTGGACGTGCTTTGTATACTGGGGATATTTTACTCAAAGAAGCATTACGAGCGATCGGGCCTGGGCGGATTCAGGATATTCCACCGAATCTAGATTTTTCTACCTTTGCTTGACATTTGCTGTCAGACTTTACACGCCTACGCGGGTTTCCAATTTCTTAAGTCCGCGCAGGCGGACTTCGTTTGTGTAGCCGCTTTTTCGTTCAAAATACCCAACTGAATTCTGACTCCTGAATTCTGTTTCGATAATCCTTAACCCAAGCGTATTGCATTATGGAAAGTGGGAAAGCATAGCAACAAGGTTTTACTGGTGACGCTCTCCCGCTAATTGCAAGCAATGTGGCGGGAGCATCCTATCCTCACGGAATAGGCTTACTGCTTCACAGGACTAGCAACCTAGTATCCTCCACAGTCTGCGGCGATGCGTCCACACCGCCGTTTGTACAAGAAACCAAAGTTTTGTACAACCCAAGGTAACTGATTTTACGCAACCAACCTGACAGATTTTATCTGTACTTTTGGATGCAACCCCCTATCAGAATTCATCGGTTCGGATTTTCTCGGTGCAAATTACTGCCACTCCGAGATACATATATTTTACCTCTTATGCTTACTCCACAAAGATTATTAGCTATGAAGATTAAACTCATATTGGCAACCATTGGGGTATCGAACCCCAATGGTTGCCCTCCTATCCCCCATCCCACCACACCGCAGGTTGGTGGGAGTACCCCGGAGGCTTAGATGCCAAAAAGCCAGAGTTTGGAACCAAATCCATGAAAAATCAAACAACCTCTCCTTGGACTTTCATCCCCACCTTATATTTCGCCTCCGGCATACCTTACGTCATCATCAACACAGTTTCCGTAATCTTTTACAAAAAACTGGGAATAGATAATACACAAATTGCCTTGTGGACAAGTTTTCTCTATCTGCCTTGGGTAATCAAAATGTTTTGGGGGCCAATTGTCGATATTTACTCTACCAAACGTCAATGGATACTTTATACCCAATTTGCCATGTTTGGTTGTTTAGGTTTGATAGCTTTCTCCTTACAACTGCCAAATTTCTTTTTCATTTCCCTCGCAACATTAACAATAGGAGCATTTATTTCTGCAACTTATGATATTGCCACAGATGGCTTCTACCTGCTGGCTTTATCTCCAGAACAACAAGCATTTTTTGTTGGCATCCGCTCACTATTTTATAGAATGGCTGTTATTTTTGGCTCTGGAATATTAGTGGTTTTAGCAGGTCAGCTTGAAGTATCTCTCAACAATATTCCTTTAAGCTGGACTATAGCTATTGGTTTCTCAGCTTTAATTTTAGCAATCCTGTTTATTTCACATCGCTTAATTTTACCCTTACCTGAATCAGATGACCAACGGCAAATAAAAACTAGAGAAAATATCCCTTTTTGGTCAATTATTAGTTCATATTTTGCTCAGGATAAAATTATAAATATTTTAGCATTTATCTTGCTTTACAGACTTGGCGAAGCAATGCTTGTCAAGATAGCTTCTTTATTTTTATTAGACAAACCAGAAGTAGGGGGCTTAGGGCTATCTACATCAGATGTTGGATTAGTCTATGGAACATTTGGGGTAATTTCCCTGATTTGTGGAGGGATATTAGGAGGTTTACTAATTTCCAAATATGGATTAAAAAAGTGTCTGTTTCCTATGGCTTTAGCTTTGAATTTACCTGATATATTTTATGTATATATGGCTTATAGTAAACCTTCACTAACATTAGTGTATCCCTTAGTTTCCTTAGAGCAATTTGGATATGGTTTTGGATTTACCGCTTTTAGTGTTTATTTAATGTATATTTGCCAAGGCGAATATAAAACTTCTCATTTTGCTATTTCCACTGGCATTATGGCTTTAGGAATGATGTTGCCAGGTTTAATTAGCGGTTATCTGCAAAAAGCATTTGGCTATCCATTATTTTTTATTTTGGTTTGTTTGCTGACTATTCCTGGGATGATTGCTCTCTTTTTCATCCCTTTAAAAGAAGAACCCAAGCGTCAGAATAATTAACATAATTACAGATCATGAGTTATGTTTTAGGAATAGATGGCGGCGGTAGCAAGACTATTTGTATCTTGATGGATGATTTGCATCAAGTTATAGGTCGTGGTGAAGCTGGCCCGTCTAACTATCAAAGTATAGGTATTGAAGCCACTCTAGAATCTATACAATCTGCAATTCACAACGCAGTTGAGGCAGAAATAATTGCAAATACTGTGAATATTGAAGCGATATGTTTGGGTTTAGCAGGTGTAGGTCGTATAGCAGATATCGAAGTAGTAAAAGGTCTAGTCCAAGAGTTACAGAATAACAAATATCTACCTATAACTTGGGCGTTACAGCCAGCTAATATTGTAATTTGTAACGATGCTTTAATTGCTTTAGTTGGTGGAATTGGTCAACCTGTAGGAATTGTGGTTGCAGTCGGTACTGGTTCAATATTTTTCGGGCGAAATCATCAAGGAGATACCAAACGAGTTGGCGGCTGGGGGTATATTTTAGGAGATGAAGGTAGCGCTTATAAAATTGCTGTGGCTGGTATGAATGCAGCATTAAAATCTTATGATGGACGAGAGATGTCAACTAACTTGGTAGAGAGTTTCAAACAGCATCTTAATTTGGAAAGTATAGAAGATTTAATAGAAGTAATATATCGGCGAGAATGGGGAGTTAAACAGATAGCAGCTTTAGCACCAGTTGTAGATTTTGCCGCAGCTTCAGGTGATGTCTTAGCAAATATGATAATTGATGATGCTGTCAAAGAATTAGTGAAAGCTACATCTACAGTAATTGATGCAATTTTTAGTGCTGACTCAGTTTTAGAAGTAGTCACCACGGGAAGTGTGTGGCGCAGTAGATGCAAGATGTATGAGAGATTTGCAGCGTCTCTTGTTAACAAGTTTCCTAATGTAAACGTAATTTTTCCGAGGTATGAGCCTGCTTATGGTGCTGGTTTGTTAGCGTTGCAGACAACTCAAAATTGACGCGAAGAAAGCAATAATAGGAGTTTTCAGCCTGTAAATATGCGCCCCAAGAAAGTTACTATTTCAGACCAAGCAGCGGTGGTAGCACTAGAATCATAACGATAACCGTCGTCGCGCATGAATGTATGCTCTGCTTCATAGGAGACAACTTGGTGAGGTATATTAGCATTCTCCATTGCTTTTATTATGGTTTGGCGATCGCTATCTGGGATATGAGGGTCAAGAGTACCGAACACCATGAGCATCTCACCTTGGATTTCACTTACCCGCTGGATTGTATCGGCTACCTCCTTACCAAGTTTGCCACTGGGAATACCAGTCGGGTAACAGCAGACAGAAGCCCGAATTTCGCTTTGAAATGCTGCGCGGAAAGCTAAATGTCCACCAATACAAAAGCCGAGAGTGCCTATTTGATTTGGAGAAACCGCACTCTCTGTTTTCAGAAATTCAATCACAGCAAGGCAATCAGCATCATATTCAGCTACTGAGGTTCGACGAGCATCGTCATTACCCCGCATCCTTCCCAGATCATCTGGCTCAATTACTGAACCAACTGGCTCAATTCGGTGAAAAATTTCTGGGGCTGCTACTACATAGCCGTATCCTGCTAAGTAGTTAGCTAGACGAATCATTGGCTCACCCAACTGATAAATATCACTGTAGAAGACGATACCAGGGTATTTTCCTGCTGCTTTCGGAGCCGCTACATAAACACGCATTAAGCTACCATCTACTCTTAATTCAACATTGCGCTTAGTGATTTGCACTTTTTAGTCTCCGTGTTCCGCTTGCTGTCATTAGCTTCTACACTGTAGCGCTGCAACATCCGGTTACTTTCAACCTATATGGCGTTTTTCTGCCATGATTGCGATATCCGTTACCTTAGCGAAAAAATCAAATATGAGTCCTATACCAATTAATTAATAAAGGGGATAGATGACATTCGCTTGTGGCGAAGCACCCATCCCCGAATAGCTGCCCAGATGATCAACCTGGAATCCTATAGTCCGGTATCTAATCATTTCAGTATCGGCCGAGATATGCCGATTGTCACTGGGATACATACGGATTTAGAAGATATCTGCGAAAAGAGGGTCAATAACTCAGGGCTGAAGCCACTGAGCTTGTAAGAAGCAGGTCTTACGTGTTTGACTAGCTCACTGAGACGCAGTTTGGTACGAACTTCCGAATGTTTCCCTAGTTCGGATTATCTTCAAACTATCTTGTTAATAGTGTTGGGTTGAGCCAAGACATCTTAACTGCGTTGAGCGATAGCGCAGCGTTAGCGAGTCTTCGAGCGTCGGGGACTTAAACTTTTACTCCAAGGATTATCTCTTTATGCGAGTACCAGTCATATCTAAAAACGATCAACCATTAATGCCGACAAAGCCAAGTCGCGCTAGACGATGGATTGAACAAGGCAAGGCAATTGGTAAATTCAATAAGCTAGGCATTTTTTATGTTCAGCTATCAATTGAACTGTCTGATGCACAAACACAAGAGATAGTTATTGGACTAGACCCAGGTAAAATGTTTTCTGGCGTGGCTGTTCAATCAAGAAAATATACTTTGCAAATATTGCACCTAGTTCTCCCGTTCAAAACAGTTAAAGACCGGATGGAACAACGAGCTATGATGCGGCATGGTAGACGGGGGAGACGAATTAAACGTAATTTGGATTTTGCAAAACGTAATCATCGTCAAGCTAGATTCGATAATCGCCGCAACTCAAAACTTCCTCCAAGTATTCGAGCAAACAAAGACTTAGAATACCGCGTAATTAGTTTGTTACTTCAACTTTACCCAGTTGAAACTATCGTAATCGAGGAAGTAGAAGCGATAGGCAGCAAAAGTTTCAGTCCCGTTATGGTGGGACAACGATATCAAATCAATCGACTTTCTCAACTAACAAACGTTGTTTTGAACAAAGGATGGGAAACATCAAAGCTCCGTAAACATTTAGGGCTGCATAAAGAGAAATCGGATAAGTCTTTGCAAATACCAGAAACACACGCGGTTGATGCAGTCACCCTGGCAACGTCCGAATTTGTTAAATACCAATCATGGGAAGGAACTAAAAATCATGGTGCATCTTGGGTAGGAGATGTAAATGTCACAGAGTCTCAATTTACTATTGTGCGTCGTCCTCCTATGTCTAGGAGACAATTACATTTGATGGTTTTTAGTAAAGGAGGTAATCGTCGAAAATACGGTGGAACTACAACAAGACATAGTTTTAGAAAAGGTGATTTTGTTGAAGCTACCCAAGGCAAGAAAACATTCTTTGGTTGGATTAGTGGCGACACTGAAAAACAAGTTTCAGTTAGCGATGCTAGCTGGAAAAGATTAGGGCAATGTTCAGTTAAAAAAGTCAAGTTAATACGACGTTCAACAGGGCTAATTGTCACTGCGGTTAAAACCGCTCGTGTCGCAACCCTGGCAGCACTAAAGTGACTGAGTTTCCCGCATACCGCGAGGTCTTATGAAGATTGGTTTAAGCCTATGCAATGCCACAAAAAGAAAATTCACTTTTATACCCAAACAACTTATCTACGTTGATTCACAAGATAAGTCATTTGTACAGTTAGTAATTCCTAGAATTTTTGAGCACTTTCCCACTACACACCCATCCCCATGTCCTTTTTTCACCCCCCGCATCGCCAACAGCGCCGTCCCGTAGGCAGCTTCTGTATACACTGACGCTACTACAGGAACCTGCAAATTACGCGCCCTAATTGCAGTCCAAGTATCATTCGCCGCGCCACCGCCAGCAGTATAAACACGGCTCACCTTGTCTGCACCCATTTGCTGTAATAATTCATATCCTCGCGCTTCTATGCGGGTAATACTTTCTAACAACCCATGCAGAAATTCCACTGGATGATCTGGGCGTGGTTCCAAACGTGGGGGTAGATTGGGATCATTAATGGGAAAGCGATCGCCTGCTTTCAACAACGGATAATAATCTAACTCACTAGCTTTTGATGGATCAATCTCACGACTAAGGCTTGCTAACTCAGTGCTTGTGAAAAATTGCTTAAGTACTGCACCTCCAGTATTAGAAGCACCACCAGTCAGCCACAGATTACCCAAGCGATGGCTATAAATTCCATATCTAACATCTTCTACACGGGTACGACTTAACAACTTTAGTACCAACGTTGAACCAAGGGAAGTTACAGCTTCACCAGGTAATTTTGCCCCACTGGCGAGAAAAGCGGCAATACTATCTGTTGTACCAGCACATACCAAACAATCACTGCGTAAACCGAACTTATCTGCAATTTCAGGCTGTAATTCTGCAATCGGAGTCCCAGGAGGTAAAACTTTGGGTAGCTGAATTTGTATTTGTAAATTTTCTAGCCATTCTGGGTATTTCAACTCTTCCACGTCATAACCAAGCTTTAAAGCATTGTGGTAATCGCTAATACCTAAATACCCATGCAGGAGAAACGCCAGCCAATCTGCTTGATGCAAGAAATATCTAGCTTCACTAAAAGCAGGTAATTGTCTCATCCACATTAGTTTGGCTAGGCTGGAGGTGGCACTCAATACGGTATGATTGGGGGGTACTATGCTTCTCAAATCCTCTATTACCAGTGATCCCCGTGCATCGTTATACAGCAGTGGTGCATCTACAGGATTGCCAGCAGCATCAACCAGCAAGACGGTGGAAGAAGTACCGTTAATTGCGATCGCTTTAATTTCTCGCCGCAATTCTTCAGGTATTAGTTCCACTAGCGCAAACAAAGCCTCCTGCCAAAAACTTGGCTTAACAGCGTCTCCTGAGTCCTGGAAGGGATATCGCACCTCAGTCTGGATAGAAGAAGCTTCCTCGTCAATTACTATGCCGCGTGCGCCAGAGGTGCCGAAGTCGATACCCAAATATAAATTCATATTTTTATAAATTTTTCTCAGGTCGAATAACTAATGACTACTGATTAATAACTGCTTTTGTTGCATCTTGTTACAAGATATTCCACAATTTTGGCAAAACAAGGAAAAGTAGTAAACGAACTGTTCAAAATCTATTCTGGTTAGGAGGTTTTCAGCCATGCCTATCTTAGATACTCTGTACATCGCTCAGATATCTTCCATCTCAGATACTCAAGTCTACATCGCTCTAGTTGTGGCGCTGATCCCAGGAGTTCTAGCTTGGCGATTAGCCACAGAACTTTACAAATAACGTTCCGATGTGACACAGTTGAAAAGCTAATAATCCTGGCAGTACGGGGTGCAATTTCTACACCTTGTGGTTTTATACCATAAGTAGCTAGAAACCTTGCACTTACGTAAGCCAGGTTATTTTTTAACTAGTGCAACACTTGTAGCTATTTCAAAAAAATGAAGTAATATGACAGCTAAATCAAGCATTCAGGAGTGCTGAGTGCTAATTCAGTTCCGAGTACTGAGTGCTGTTAGCGGTAGCTGGGCGTTGAGCCAGTGCTGAGTAAGATTTCCCACTTAGCACTCATAACTCATAACTCAGCACTCTTCATAGTGCTTCCCTTCACTAAGCGAGGTTATCTTTTAGCATCATGAACGCGATTCAACCGTCCAGACCACCGTCACAACCTATACAAAAACGCCGGGTCATTCCTCGACCAAAACGGCATCTTCGTCAACGTTCTTACCAGATGATGGCACTGGAAAGTACAGCCAAGATAGCGGTTAATCTTGTGATTACAGCCGTTGCGGCATCTGCTTTAGCACAACTTCTGCCTTATCATTGGTCACAGCAAGGAAAGTTGCGAGAAATTGGTACTGAAGTCAAGTTAATGCAAGGACACGTCAATGGTTTGCAGGCGGAATTTAGCCGCAACTTCGATCCTCAGCAAGCTAAAAGTATTAGACAACAACAAGGATATCGATTTGATCCCAGTCAGCGTCGCGTGGTCTTGATGAATCCGGATCGCCGAGAAAATGAAAAAACAGAGTCATTACCCTAAGACAAATAGCGAATTTAGGATTATTTCGGTTTCTTGTAATTCAGGCTACGTATAAACCGGGTGTTAATTTATATTATTGCTAATAAATAATGGTTAATAGCTAATTTTTGAATAGCTATGTAGTTATCATCTATTAGTCATTAGCGATACAGCGTCACTAAATTCTAATTCAAAATTTAATCAATTATTTTGAATTTTGAATCCCCCAGAAGGACTAATCTACCAACTAGGACGCTGATTCAGATAGCAGCTCGTTTAGCCAATTTTCGAGTTGTAAACGCAAGCGATAAGCAGTAATATTCTTACTGTTGTCGAGAGAGGGCAGTTGAGTGAGGGCGCGACGATAATCAGCGATCGCACAATTCCAGTCGCCCCAAAGATGGTAAGTTCTGCCACGTTCAGCCCAAATATGACCTTCTAGTTGACCGAAAAGCAGTACTACCTCAAAATTCTCAATTGCCTCCTCATATTGCCCCAAATCACGCCAGGTAATGCCTCGGTTAATCCACGCCCGGACATGGCGAGGATTCAAATCAATGGCTTGATCGTAGTCGGCAAGTGCTACTGCTAATTCTCCACAAGCCGCGTAGTAATTTGCTCGATTATTATAAGCACTAGCCAAATCAGGATTAAGTTTGAGGGCGGTATTATAGTCGCAAAGCGCTTTTTGCCTTTCACCACTTTGGAAATAAATCAGCCCTCGGTTGTTGTAATCAATGGCATTGTGGGGATGGCGGAAAATTAGTTGGGTTAAAAGTGCGATCGCCTCAGTATAATCTCCTTGTTGAGCCAACCTCAAAGCACAAGAGCGGAAGTAGCTATCTCCTAAAGTCGATTCGCTGCGATCGTTTTTCCTCTCATCTTGGACTTGGTTTGTACTATTTACAACATAGTTATATTTCTTATTTTGCTGGTTATCGTCAGCTAAAAATGAGTGAATATTCATCTTTGCCTGCCTGAAATAACTGCTTTGTGAAATCAAATTCTAGTTTTTTGCTGCTAGTGGTTTTACTCCTTTGTTTATTCTTAGGGTATTTATGGTTACTTGAAAGCCATCCCAAGACTGAATTTTAACTACTCACACCAGTAGAAATCTATGCCCTAAAGAAGCGATCGCTCCTCAACCCTAATCATGGATACTTGATCCCGAAGGTGAATTCCAGAAATGGCAGATGTTAATCTCAAAGACTAGTCAAGTAGTGAGAGCGACAAATTGGTAGAATGCCAACAAGCCGTTCGTTAGAGAGGGGAATGGGGACTGGGGACTGGGGACTAGGAAAGAATTCTTTTGATTCCAATACACCTAATCCCCAATCCCTAATCCCTAATCCCCAATCCCCACTCTCTGCATTTAATTTTTGAGAAATTTTCTGATGACAACTGCAATTTCCTATCCCAATGCCCCAGATTTAGCAACCGATGATTACATTGTTATCGGCTTGGCAACCTGCTTCGTCAAAGAAGATGGAGAAGTTTATCAAATCGAAGTTATAGAACCAATTCCCTCTGCGGCTTTAGAAGCGCTGTTAAAGGGCATTCCTACCTCCTATAAGCTCGCTCATGCAACAACTTTGGGATCTTTGCTGGATGGCGATTCACAACTACTGCCAGAGGGCTTCCCAGAGTCGGCTCAGTTTGGAGAGGAATTTGTGCCACGGGCATTTGCAGCGGCTCGTACCTACAAGCGTCGTGAATCTGCAAAATCTTTAATTCCCTTAGGTACAAACTACACTGAATTCAAGTATTCTATTGAGCGCAAGCGAGTATTAAATGCCGCTAGAGTTGTCACCAAAGAAGACAACGTTAAACAGCATTCTCACACTCACAAAGTTCTTTAAGTAATTATGCTAAAACTTTACGGCGGTGCTCGTAGTCGAGCCTCAATTGTTCACTGGTATTTAGAGGAACTAGAAGTTCCTTACGAATTTGTCAAGCTTGATATGCAGGCGGGTGAACATCTCAAGCCTGAATATTTGGCAATTAACCCAGTTGGTAAAGTTCCAGCAATTGTTGATGGGGATTTTCAGCTTTGGGAATCTGGGGCAATTTTGCTGTATCTTGCCGATAAGTACAGTAAAAGTACACTTTCACCCCAAGAACGTGCTGTATTTTCCCAATGGGTGTTGTTTGCCAATGCTACCCTTGGGCCAGGAATTTTTATAGAAGCAAATCGGGAGCGGGAAATGCCCCGCTTGTTGACTCCGTTAAATGAAATTTTCAGTAAGCAACCTTTTTTGCTTGGTGATGAGTTCACTGTTGCTGATGTGGCAGTCGGGTCTATTCTGAATTACATTCCCATCATGTTGAAGCTAGACCTCAGTTCTTACCCAGCGGTGTTGAGCTATATGAAGCAGTTATCTGAGCGTCCGGCATTTCAAAAAAGTATTGGCGGACGGGCTTAAAATAATTCGTAATTCGTAATTCGTAATTCGTAATGGAATTCTTAACTACGAATTACGAATCTGTTAACGGTAATTTGTAAATTGCAAAGCAACTGGATAGTCTTCTTGTTTTAGCCGTTGCATAACAACTTGTAAGTCATCTTTAGATTTGGCAGAAACTCGCACAGCATCACCTTGAATTGAGGCTTGTACCTTTTTGAATTCGTCGCGAATCAATTTGGAAATTTGTTTGGCAATTTCCTGACTGATGCCTTTTTGGAGTTTGATTTCTTGACGCACGCGATTACCACTGGCTGATTCCACTTTGCCAAAATCAAAGATTTTCTGGGAGAGGTTACGCTTGGCGGCTTTTTCCCGCAGAATGGTATGTACAGAATCTAAAGTAAACTCGCTGTCAGTACTAACGTTAATACTTTCTTCGACTAACTCGACAGTAGTTTGAGTGTCTTTGAGGTCATAACGACCTTTGATATCTCTTACAACTTGATCGACAGCGTTAACCAACTCTTGTCGGTCAAAGTCGCTCACAATGTCAAAGGAAAAAGTAGAAGCCATAAAATATTTTGGATTTTAGATTTTGGATTTTGGAATTGGGCATAAAACATTAATAATAATTCCCATGCCCAATGCCCCATGCCCAATGCCCCACTTAATTAGTAGCTTGGATGATGCTCAAGATGATGAGAGCGCTAGAGCTAAGTATGCCAATGCCAAACATCAGCGATCGCAAAAGGGGTATATTCAAAATATAAAAAATTGAGTATAGCAAACGGGCCATTACAAAGGCGATCGCAGCTACTTGTGCTGTAAAAGAATTTACACCAGTTACATACGCCATGAATGCCGCTACGGCAAATATCATAAATGCTTCAAAAGCGTTCTGATGTGCCCAAGTAGCTCGTTGGGCATAAGGTGGCAATTTATCAAACATAGCGCGAGGAGTAGAAAACATTTCATACCCAATACGCACACGGGCATAAGCTACCACCAAAAATGGCACATAAATTAGAATGGCAGCAGCAGCGATCGAGTACAAAAAAATTATCATTACTTAATTAGTTATTGGTTATTAGTCATAGTCATCAGTCATTAGTCATTAGTCAAATACCAAATGACAAAGGACAAATGACAAATGACTAATCAAAGTAGAACAGGGTCACTACTTTTCTTTGTTCTTCTGCATCTTGACAGGTTTGCAACAGGGTGCGGCTGTCATGAAACGCAAAACAGATCAGTTGTTGGCAACGAGAGACAATTTCCTTGTTGCACAGGTAACTAGCTTCAGCAAGGGACAGATTATCATTACTGGCATTTTCCACCAGATGCATTACCTGTTCTAGTTGCTGGCGCGATTCTAAAGGCTGGCGTTCCAGACTTTGGGGGAGAATCACCGTTAGCAAATTCGGATCAGCCCGCGTTGCTCCCTTGATGGCAGCGGAATTTGTACCTGTAGCACCAGAAGTAATGATGCGATTACCCGATAAAACTAGGGCATAAGTCATCATTTCAATAAGATTCTGATGCGTAATCGGGACGTGACGAGAACCCAGCAAGGCGATTCTTTTAGAACCCGTTTGCTGGATTGTCGCTAGTTCTTGGGCTAATGTATCGAGGTTAATAAGGTCTGTTGATTGGCTCAAAGATGGACATAATCCGAATTAAACGACCCAGATATTTTACCAAACAGCGTGTAGATGCGAGAAAAACTTGAGCTTAACATTGCTACTAATTTTCGATTGTTTGGTTCAGTAACTCCATTACTTGGTAACATCAGGCTAGCGAAGGTGTTTCATAAGTAATGCCACGAAACTTATTTAATAGAACCGGGAAGATATAAGGCGATTTACGGAAATATGCCTGTCTTTGGATTAGCTGCTGCAACTAAGCACGTCCCAGCTATGGGGTGGAAGGAAACAGCAGGCCGTCGCCTGGGAGGTGACGGCGAACCAGCTGCACCCTCACCAGTAATACAGCTTCGTAACTGATAACTGGTGATAGATGCTCTTAATTGTCAAGGCTGAGGAATCTAAGACAATGCCGCTGCGGGAGTCAAACCCAGTTTAGATAACAGGCGATCAATGTCAAAATGCTCAGACATCAACTGGCGAACGCATTGAACCTTAATCGGCTCGTGGAGGCGGACTTGTCCGAAAGTGCGGTCAACAATTTCTACAGTGGTGAGGGTGTCTAAGTCAACAGATAAAATGGGGATTTCTAGTTCTTCAGCACGATTGAGAATGAACGGCGGCGGGGGTAGTTGCCCGGTAAGAATTAAGCATTGGGTAGAAGTTTCCAAAGCCGCTTGCTGAATTTCCACGCGATCGCCTCCTGTTACCACTGCCATATTCCGGCGTTTGCGGAAATATTTCACAGCGGAGTTGACATTCATCGCTCCAATTGCCAGACTTTCCACCAACAAATCTAGGCGATCGTTGCGACAGAGAACATCAGCCTTTAACTGCTTGACTAGTTCGCCAACACTCACGCTGCGGAGCAAAGCATTGTTCGGCAGCATTGCTAGCACCGGAATTCCTTGCTGTTCCAAAAATTGGCGCAAGAGAGTGTCAACTGTTTCTAGTTGGGTAACAGGAACATCATTAATTACAACTCCAATCAAGCGATCGCCCATACGCCCTTTAGCAGCCAATAACGCCTCAACCGAAAGCAACGATTTATAGCGGGCTACTAACAGCACACCAGCATCCAATACTTCAGCCATTTGCAGCAAAGATAAGTCAAACAAATTGCCCTCGGATAAATCACCTGGCCCCTCCAGTAACACCAAATCTCCTTGGGACTTATGTAAATATTGCTGTATTAGGGACTGCTGATAATCGGTTTTGTCTTCCCCCCGCAAGCGCTTTTGCACGTTTGGTTCATCCAAAGCCAGCATTGTCGGTGCAATGCGGTTTTCCGGCAAATTGAGGCTAAGAGCGATGAACTGGACATCTTCCTCAACTACAGTTCCACTAGACGAATTAAAACATGTACCAAGCGGTTTACCGTAGGTAATATCCAGTCCTTTTTGCTGTAGCTGATGAGACAAACCCAGAACAGTTGCAGATTTACCGCTGTAAGTCTCGGTTGATCCAATCAGCAAATATTTAGGGGATTTTGGCACACATGCACTCCTAATTTCAAAAGTCAGAAGAACCCAGCTAGGTGTTTCCTAATTCTAGTTCCTTCTGGCAAAAGCCTCTCGCTCTCACAAATTAAGCTTTCCCAGAATTAGCTTCTGAATAAGCAGAGTTACGCGGACTTGCTCTCCCTCTGTTATCCGCTTTTTCGGTCAGAATTTATTCTGAGTGAAAACGAAAAGGATACAGAGCAACTAAATTTATTTATGGGGTGATTAATTTTGAATTTTGTTAGCGCAGCGTCAAGCCTGCGGCATAGCTTCTCTACGAGAGCCTGCACCAATGCTTACCTTGCTCTTAAACAAGCTAGCAAGAGCGTCTCATAGAGAGCAGTTTTTTAAATTCGGAGCTTTGAGCAATATATTTTTTAACTGCTTTTATCAGTAAATACTTCTAAGTGTAGATGACTTGATGAGAGGAAAAGGGATAATTCTGAAAGACTTGATTTCCTCTGACCAATTACTGACTAGGAGATTGTTTTATGAGAACCAGAAAGCTAGGTAAACAAGGGTTAGTAGTTTCAGCTATCGGACTTGGTTGCATGGGAATGTCTGAATTCTATAGTGGCCGTGATGAAATTGAGGCGATCGCTACAATTCATCGAGCATTGGAACTTGGAGTTAATTTTCTTGATACTGCTGATATGTATGGGCCGTTTACTAATGAGCAACTAGTAGGTAAAGCAATTAAAAATCGCCGTGATCAAGTAGTATTAGCAACCAAATTTGGCAATGTTCGCACTGAAGATGGTGGTTGGAAAGGGATTAGTGGCAAACCCGAATATGTCCATCAAGCTTGCGATGCCTCACTAAAACGTCTGGGAGTGGAAGTGATTGACCTCTATTATCAACATCGGGTAGATCAAACTGTACCCATTGAAGATACTGTAGGAGCAATGGCAGAGTTAGTTAAGCTGGGAAAAGTTCGTTATTTAGGGCTTTCAGAAGCCGCTCCTGCTACGATTCGACGGGCTGTGGCAGTTCACCCCATTGCGGCACTGCAAACCGAATACTCTCTTTGGAGTCGAGAGCCAGAGGATGAAATTCTACCTACTGTGCGAGAATTAGGAATTGGGTTTGTTCCCTATAGTCCATTAGGAAGAGGGTTTTTATCAGGTGCGATCGCTAGCCCTGATGATCTAGCACCTGATGACTATCGCAGAAATGCTCCTCGCTTTCAAGGTGAGAATTTCTCTAAGAACCTGCAATTAGTCGAGCAAGTGAAGGCAATTGCCACCGAAAAAGGAGTAACTGCGAGTCAGCTTGCACTAGCATGGCTATTGGCTCAAGGGGAAGATATTGTCCCAATTCCTGGTACAAAACGCCGTACCTACTTAGAGGAGAATGTTGCAGCTACCGAAATTACCCTTACGGAACAAGAGTTGAACCGACTGGAAGCAGTTGCACCAAAAGGTGTAGCAGCAGGTGAGCGCTACCCTGACATGAGTACTGTTAACCGTTGATCGATGAACGAAGTGTAACCAGATTTGTGCCGATTATTCTAAGTACTGCGAAAGCAGGTGAAAAGCATTTAAGACTTTCCTCAAAAACCCAACACCTGCATTGATTTTTCAAGTACTTCTTTGGGGCGAAATGGTTTAGTTAGATATAAGTCTGCACCCACCTCAATACCTTTTTGTTTATCAAATTCTTGTCCCTTAGCTGTCAATATCACAATGTAAACATCAGTCATTTCCAGGTCGTGTTTTACAATATGGCAGACTTGCAGACCATTCATTTTAGGCATCATCACATCAAGAAAAACTAGGTTTGGTTTTTCAGTTTTAATAGTTTCGAGAGCTTCTTCTCCATTTCTAGCAGTTAGAAGTTCAACACCCTCGTCTTCTAATGCTTCTAAAGCTTGTTCCATCAAAATCAAGATATTGGGTTCATCGTCAACAATCAAAATTTTCTGGGTCATAGGGATTGGGGATTGGGGATTGGGGATTGGGGATTGGGGATTGGGGATTGGGGATTGGGGATTGGGTATTGGGTATTGGGTATTGGGTATTGGGTATTGGATTTTAGAAAAACTCTTCCCTAGTCCCCAGTCCCTAATCCCCAATCCCCAGCCTTGGCAATTACTGTTCGGATAACATAATAAAAAACACATTTTCCAACTCCTTCTCAAAGCGTAGGGTTTTCACCAAATCGGCTTCTTGAGAGAAGATAGAATCGATAATGATCATGTCAGGTTTGGCTAACAGGGCTTTATGGATGCATTCTTGCGGATCGGAGGCTTCAATCACGCTGTATCCCTGAGTTTGCAGTACATCTGATAGGGTTTTTAAGGCTGATGCATTTTTATCTACAACCAATACCTTTTTACTAGAAGTGCCCTGGTAAAGTAGTGAGCCAATTTCGCCCAGGAGTTTCTCGGTGTCAATGGGCTTGGTAAGATAGCGATCAATGCCAATGTGGTAGCCCCGTTCTTTGTTTTCAATAATTGACAGAATAATGATCGGAATGTCTGCGGTCTGAGGATCATTTTTGAGGACGGCTGCTACATCAAAGCCGTTGATTTGGGGCATCATCACATCCAAGAGAATCAGATCGGGACGGGCTGTTTTGATTTGATGAATTGCATCCATGCCGTCTTTCCCTTCCCGAACGTTGTAGCCTTCATTTTCTAATTGTTGACGCAGCAGTTCCCGAATGTTAGCGTCATCATCTACAACCAAAATAGTTTTACGGTTTTGGTTCACCACAGTGTTTTTGGTGATGACGTGTTCCTTGAGTTGTTTGACTAGGGTATCCAGATTCAGATTAGCAGTGGTTTTTTGATCGCTGGCGTAGGTGGGAATGATGAAGGAGAATACGCTGCCCTTACCTGGTTCACTCTCAACCCAGATTTTACCGCCGTGGTGATCGACGATTTGCTTACAGATGGGCAGTCCTAAACCTGTGCCCTTGGGTTTGTCCGTGAGGGTGTCACCAACTTGGCGGAATTTCTCGAATACTTTCGGCTGGTCTTCAGGTGCAATCCCAATGCCTGTATCGATGACGCTAATACAAACACCGTCGTTGCTTTGTTTGACGCGACAGGTCACGCAACCAGATTCGGTAAACTTAACGGCATTGGAAATCAGGTTGATTAAAACTTGCAGCAGACGGTTGCGATCGCCTACTATCTGAGGCAGTCCAGGTTCAATCTCGCTGACTAACTGCAAGCCATTGGTTTCAAACAACCCGGCGGTTGAATTGGTTGCCCAATCCAGTAATTCACTAGGATCAAGGGGCTGCATCTGCCATTCCACCTTACCTGCTTCCATTTTGGCGATGTCCAGGACATCGTTAATCAAAGACGTGAGCCGTTCTGCTTCCGATACAATAATGTTGAGATTGTCAGCCACCCGCTTAATCGTTTTCTGAAGCTTCCGGTCTTCGGTAGAAAGCATTGGGAACACATCGCTTTCCAGCTTTTCTTGAATGATGGACGCAAAACCAAGAACAGAAGTTAGTGGCGTCCGCAGTTCATGGGAAACTGTTGAGATGAAGTCGGTCTTCATCTGGTCGATTTCCTTTTCTGCCGTCACATCTCGAATCAGCAGCGCCGAACCGAAGCAGGCTGCGGGTTCTTGATCTGCTGTTTTTTTGAAAATGGCGGTGGCCACTGCCTGACC
This sequence comes from Nostoc sp. UIC 10890, assembly GCF_054786515.1. Classification (NCBI taxonomy): domain Bacteria; kingdom Bacillati; phylum Cyanobacteriota; class Cyanophyceae; order Nostocales; family Nostocaceae; genus Nostoc; species Nostoc sp. UIC 10890. The sequence goes on along the minus strand of NZ_JBSGKF010000001.1, from coordinate 4,563,762 downwards.
AATGCGTTCCTTCGTCAGTACAACTTCGGCAGAGAAAACTTCTTTGGGATGAGACTGAGTTTGTGCAATCAGTTCTGCTAAACCAGATAGCGACAATTCTCGGTAGTGACCATTGAGGGCGCTAGCTGTCAATCCATACATAGCTAAAAAGGCAGGATTGAAGTGGGTAATTTGTCCTGCGGTGTCTGCCACTAACAAACCATCTGCTAAGTTATCTAAAATGGCATTTAATCCCTGCGCTTCAGCTAAGGTATTTTGCAGGGCAGCTGTCCGTTCTATAACTCTGGCTTCCAGTTCTTGATTCAGTTGCCGCAGAGATATTTCTGCTTGTTTACGGGCAGTGATATCGGTATTGATTTCCAACACTGCACAGGGCTGACGGTCGATATCCCGTTGCAACGTCCATCGGCTCTGGACGGTAATCAGTTTGCCCTCATGGGTGAGATGTTCCACTTCTCCTTCCCAATTACCTTCCTCTAATAACTCTGCGACAATTTCTTCCTTTGGTTTGAGAAAGGTTTTTTTGATAAAAGTCTGAATGCATTTGTCTTTCACTTCCTCCCGTGTCCAACCGTAGAGCCTTTCAGCACCCTGATTCCAATGAGAAATTTTGTCGCTCATGTCACGGACGATGATGGCATCACTGGAATGATTTAACATGTCCATTAAACGCTGATTTTCGGCTTCTGCCTGTTTGCGATCGTGAATATCGCTGCAAGCACCAATCCATTCCCGAATGCTGCCATCTTCTTCCAGGACGGGGGCACCACAAACAGAGAAGTAGCGGTATGTGCCATCCTTGCCACGCAGTCGATATTCGGTTTGGTAGATACCTCGGTTTGCCACAGCAATATTCCAAGCTTCAGTGGAACTGGCACGGTCATGAGGGTGAATCGGATCGAGCCAGCCCCAACCCTCAACTTCAGCTTCGCTCTGCCCCGTATAGGCCATCCAGGTGAGCATTTCCCTGCTGATTCCCAATCCTTCTGGGGTAGCTCCCCAGATGATCTGTGAAGTAGCAGTTACTAAGGAGCGATATCGTTCTTGAAGACGCTGATTTTCGGCTTCTGCCAGCTTGCGATCGTGGATATCGGTGCAGGTGCCAATCCATTCTCGAACGCTGCCGTCTGCTTCTAGGATGGGGGTACCACAGACAAAAAAGTGGCGGTAGCTGCCGTCTTTGCCACGTAACTGATATTCAGTTTGAAAGAGACTCTGATTCGCCACAGCATTACTCCAGGCTTGGGCGGTTCGAGCGCGGTCATCAGGGTGAATCGGATCGAGCCAGCCCAAACCCTCGATTTCATCTGCACTCTGACCTGTGTACGCTAACCAGGTAGACATTTCACAGCTCACCGCCCGTCCTTCAGGGGTAGTCAACCAGACAATTTGTGAGCTGGCAGTCACCAAAGAACGAAACCGTTCTTCGCTCTGTTGTAGAGTTTGTTCTGCCAGCTTGCGATCATGAATATCAGTACAAGTACCTACCCACTCCCGGATACTACCGTCTTCCTCTAAGAGAGGAACACCACAGACCCAAAAGTAGCGATAAGTGCCATCTTTGGCACGAACCCGATATTCAACTTCATATAGGCTGCGATTATCCACAGCGGCACTCCAAACTTCGGCAGTGTGGAGGCGGTCATCTGGATGAACGGCATTAATCCAGCCCCAACCATCGGCTTCGGCTACACTCTGACCTGTATAGGCTCTCCAGTTCGACATATCTGCCTTTTGCATTCCTTCAGGAGTGGTAATCCAAACCATTTGGGAAGTAGCTGTCACCAGAGAGCGATAACGTTTTTCCAGATACTGCTTTTCGGTTTCTGACAGCTTGCGATCGTGAATATCAGTGCAGGTGCCAATCCACTCCCGAACATTGCCATCTTCTTCGAGAATGGGGACACCCCAGACCCAAAAGTAGCGATAGTTGCCATCCTTGCCACGAATTCGGTATTCAATTTGATACATCCTTTGGTTTGCCACCGCAGCACTCCAAACTTTTTCGGTATAGGCGCGATCTTCGGGATGAACGGCATCAATCCAGCCCCCATTCTCCGCTTCTGCTAGACTCTGACCTGTATAAGCTATCCAGCTTCCTAGTTCAAAACAAATTCCATCTGGTGTGCTTACCCAGACAATTTGTGTAGTAGCTCTCACCAGAGAACGATATCGAGCTTCACTTTGTTTTAGGATTTGTTCAGTATGTTGGCGTTCCTGCTGAACGCGTCGAAGGTTGCTGATGTCCTCCACACTAGACCAAATCAGTTGCTCTCCATCTTTCTCAATCATCTGTCCAGAAATTCTGACTGGAACCAGATGCCCGTCTTTGTGGATTAACTCTTTCTCATAAGGGCCATAGCGACCAGTTTGTTCTAGGTTCTTTAGCGTAACTTGGTCTGCGATCGCATAGTTTTCAGGAGTAATCTGGTGATAGTTGAGATTTAGGGTTTCTGAAACAGTACGTCCCAAAATGGCAGCATAGGCGAGGTTGATGTTAATTAGCGTCCCATCTGTTCGGCATAATACTAGCCCAACAGGACATTGTTCAAATAGCTGACTGTTGTATTCATCAAATTGCTTAAACATGGTTGAGGTTTCTTTAGTGGTTTATTTGGGTAGGGTTAGAACAACAGAACCAAGACAACAAAGTGGCGTAAAGCTTTAACGAAATTGGGTGGTGTTGAAACATCTGGTAAATTTGATCAGGTGATGCACCTTCTACATCTGGACTGTGTTGTGAAAGTCGCTGGATCAATTGAGTGTGGCGGATCAGCAAATCCGTCGGTTTGAGCATTGGAACTGTTGATGAAATGAAGCCGTCGATATCGGGAATATGAGATAATTCTGTGGTGTGAGTTGGCGAGGCAGAAGCGCAATTCTGTTCTTCAGTAGCTTCTGCAAATGCACAATTTAACGGAATCTGAATCCAGAATTCTGTCCCTTCACCTGGTTGAGAACGACATTTGAGCATTCCCCCATGTTTGTCTACAACAATTTGGTAGCTGATTGCCATGCCTAACCCGGTTCCCTTACCAATATCTTTCGTGGTGAAAAAGGGATCGTAAATGCGGCGAATGACCTCCTCCTTCATTCCTGGGCCGTTGTCAGCAATGCGAATCACAACCCATTGTTGGTCAAGTACTTTGGTACGAATAGTGATTTGGGAATTGGGGATTGAGGATTGGGAACTACTCCTGACTCCCGAATTTTCGATACCTTCTTCCAAAGCATCAATGGCATTTGCCAGGATGTTCATAAATACCTGATTCAACTGTCCGGGATAGCATTCAATTAGGGGAAGTTTTGCATAGTCTTTAACGATTTCAATTGCCGGACGATGAACATCTGCTTTCAGGCGATGGTGAAGAATCATTAAGGTTCCATCGATGCCATCGTGGATGTTAACAGCTTTCATTTCTGCTTCGTCATGGCGAGAGAAGTTTTTCAGGGATTGGACAATTTCAACAATGCGACTTGTGCCCAATTTCATTGAATCTAGCAGTTTGGGGAGATCCTGCATAATAAATTCTAGGTCTATGTTGTCTAACTCTGATTCCAGTTCTGGAGGAGCAACAGGTAGGAATTTCTGATACTTTTCCAACAGGTGCAACAAGTCTTGGGCGTATTCGGCAACATACTTTAAATTGCCGCAAATAAAGTTAACTGGGTTGTTGATTTCGTGGGCAACTCCAGCAATGAGTTGACCGAGACTGGACATTTTTTCGCTTTGGATCAACTTAGTTTGGGCCAATTGCAACTCATGGAGAGCTTGCTGAAGCTTCTGTGTTTGGGCTTTTGCCTGGATAGCGGCTTGAGTGCTTTGCTCGTAAAGCACAGCTTTGTCAATAGCGATCGCTGTTTGAGAGGCAAAGATACTCACAAGTTTCAGGTGTTCGGCCTTGTATGAGTCAGTTTTGGGCGTTCCAATGGCGATCGCTCCCAGTACCCGCTCCTTAGCTCGTAACGGTACACAAATCATTGCACTAACGTTTTTTTGCCCCTCTAATCGCGGATCAGCTTGCACATCATTGACGAGTTCTGCGCGGTTGAATTGCACAATGTTGCCAATAATTCCCTTGCCCGGTTCTGGCTGATTGTGGTCAAAAAACACACCAAATTCGGCAATAATTTCAAAGGTAGTTGCATCTGGACTAAGGAGCAAAATCATCCCCGCAGATGATTCAATTAATTGACTCAATTCCTGAAGCACCAGTTGGCCAATCTGTCGCGTATCTAAACTTGTTGTGAGTTGAGTCGAGATATCGTCAAATAAATCAATTTCCTGATATCGCTCCAGCAATTCTTTAGCGAGTACTTTCTTCTCAGCTTCCTGCTTTGCCAGAAATGAGAGCAAAGTCGCAAGTAGAGTTGCCTGTTCTTCCCCAACAACCCAACCGATGATTTCTCCTAAAACCTCGATTGGATATCGGTTTTCTACAGTTTTCTCCCCAATGCTAATCAGTTTCGTGCCGTCCACCAGTTCAACATCAATGGCAATATTGAATTGGTAAACTAAGTTATGAATAAGAGATGGCAACTCTTTTTTATTGAGCAGCTTTCTGAGGCTAACTGCGGACATGAAACACCTCATCTAGAGCAGGTTGCAAATTTCTGGCAATCAGTGTGAGTTTGTTCGCGTAGCGTCTCCAAAAGTTACCTAGACTGTATTTCAACCTTCTGCATCCTGCCACCGCTTGCGGACTCGCCATTGCTACGCTATCCTGCCTCCTGCCTTCATCACCGTAGCTATCCGTACCCCTTCGGATAAGCAAGCTACGCCCAGCATCTCTAGAAAAGAGAGGAATTGTCATAAAGTCTAGGGATATAATATTTTACTAATTAAGACTAGTCTTCCCAAAAATATTGGTGATATAACAGCGAAGTTGAGCAGTCGCAAATACCTTTAAACTCCCTAGCAGAGGCAGGCTTCTGTCTGTGTAACTCGCTTGCCTTGTAATGAGTTATAGAAAAACTATAAGTAAAGCTTTTATATTTAAAGAAACTTATGTAGCGTTTCTCGCTTGAGTGAAGTACAAGAATCCCACCTGCAAGCGAGTAGGGGACATGATGTACCTTATATGATTAGGAAATGATATAGGTTTAAATTATAATCAATTAATCTCTCTTATTGCTACTACTTGCAAATTGGGAATCAGCTTTTTTGAGTATGTAGGTGAACGCATTTCTGACACTGGAATAATCCCCTTGATTGTACAAAAAGAAGCTGCGATCGCAGCTTCTTTTGGTAATTTGAAAAAATATTGTGGTACGTGGTAGCTTCAGTTAGATCCGAGAGTAGCGAAAACGAATTCTAAGCAGTCGAAGCCAGCGTAACCACATTTGTGCAGGTTGTTCAAAGAAAGTGAAAATATCACCGAAACCTAAATTAGTTTTGTGATGATGTAACCAGTGTCTCTCAGGAGTAGTAATAAATAGAATTTGGCATAAAATATTTACAGGCTTTGGAGTTTGCCAACCCAGTACACTTATGTGTCTCCACCATACATGAAACTGACCAAGTAGTAATCCAGAAATCACGCCAATGGGAGAGAAAGACCATAAGACTACTGCTATGAGTACATAAGGCAAAGCTCCCAAGATACCATCTAAAAGAACCTGGCGATTAAAAGTCAAAATAGCGTAGTGACGAAAATCCTTCTTCCAGGAGTGGTGCGTTTTTAAATGAAGGCTACCAAAAACGTGCTCGGGTACGTGGTAAAAGAATGTAGATAAAAAATCGCCAATAAACAGTAATAACCAAGCAACAGCGATAGCCTCAAGCATTTTTACTCCTCAAGAATAGTTAAGAAAACTCCACAGAAAATATGCAATGTCATGCTGTCAGCGTAGACACTTAGTTTTACGCTATGCCAGCAGCATGTGTGCATTTCATGTGTCTACGCTTCAGTTAATTTGGCTCAGAGTATATGTAATTGGGTTAGTTGCAGTTTCATGAATCTCCAATCCTTAATGCAGTAAACAGCAACTCGCAAGAACCTCCAATTTGACTACTAGCTCTGGGTTAATGGTAAAAATACATCTAAAACTCGATTGGAATACAGTATTTTGCCATAGTTACTACACAATCTTCTTACTAAGACATACAGCGTAAGCAAAGGTTGAGTTAAAGTTAGTACAAATTTAGGTTAAGGCTTTCTTCAACATTGTTAATTATAAGTTGATTGTAATTAAGCTTCAATTATGAATTTAATTACAATGATAGAAATAGGCATTACGACAATGGATATTGAGTGATTGAAGTGAACTAAAGCGGGTTTCAATCAAATTAAGATGCAGCACAATTTGGAGTAACTATAATTTCACTTTGTTCATTCTCAAGATATAAAACTTTGGTTTAATTAATGAAACCTTTTACAGATAAAATCATTAATGGATAAAGATTTTAGACTCAGTATATTTTCACCATTCAAGTCAGATTCCTATACAAGCATTAGAATTTGGTTAAATTAGAGGTGTTAAATTAACTGGTGATAATTGAGAGAGATGTAATAATTTAGTGAAGGCGTGCTACGCCCGTAGTAAACGAGTGCAGCACGCCGGAAAAAGATGATATAATTACCTCTTATTGAGTTGCAACAATAATGAGGAGTAAGAGACTATTTCTTTGGTTTGGCGACTATCCTTTTTCTGTCACCACTTTGGTCAAAGAGTAATTTCTAAACCTTGTTTTTTAGTGTTTTCGCAACAAACAACAGTATAGAAATAGCAAATATTTAATCGTGACGATCTAATATATAGAGTCTAATCTATGATTACCACTCTGAAATTACTCTCGTCAAAGTAAAGTTGAAAACATTTGTCCAAATCTGCAAGACTTTCTACTTTTAGCTATGACTCTTCTGGACTAATGCTTTTCACCCTTGGGAGGAAAAGTTAGGTCAAGGCAAGGCTTGAATGAGTTCCCGAATCACATCTATTACTCGTCTGCCTGTCTGTTCACAATACTTTTCAAGGTTCTGAGCTTCATCTAATGTCAAGTTTAAAGTAATTCGCTTAAGCGCTCTTTTTTTACTGGAGGTTGCCAAACGGGGAAATTTAAGTGCAGCAGTTTTATTCATTGATTGATAGGCTAGATATATACAAACTTTCTTTATCAAGATTGCCAATTCAGAACTGTCTTTACCAGTGAAAATCGAGATTTTAAGATTGAACTTAAGCTTTACACCCCAAATAAATTACTGAAAGATTAAAGTATAAAATGCAAAAATATACGTAGTGACTCTGCCATTACGCAAGTGCAAGAAGGTTGCGGCTAAAAAGATGATGTTAACAATGCTCTCACAGACCAGATTGTTTATTGAATAAGCGGTGTGGAATTACCAAGATGAATAGATTGCCAAAGGTGGTTTTCATCTGTGAATATTTCGGTAATATATCTGCTTTAAATCCTTTGCAATATGAGATTATTCGTTTGTGATGGCTATCACCTCATATCTATAGCAACCTAGTAGATAATTCCTTTTAGTCAAAGGTGATTACACGAACAGTGAGTTAATACATGACTTTACAGAATTGGAGACGCAAGCGTGGCGTTGCACTTACTACCAAGGGTTTACAAAAAATTAAGGAAGCAAAGCATCAATCAGAAGCAAAGGAAAACTTTGGAAACAGGTATACTCTTGAAGAAATGAGTGCACGCTCTGGGTTATATTCCGCTACCATCTCGAAAGTATTGAATCGGGAAGGTGGTGTTGACAAACAGACTATTGAGAAGCTTTTTTCAGCTTTTCAATTAAAAATAGATAAAAGTGATTATTCAAGCTCAAATACTCGTCTAAATTGGGGAGAAGCGATCTTTAACTCAGCTTTTTATGGACGTACAGAAGAACTGACTACCCTAGAGCAATGGATTCTCAATGAGCACTGCCAATTGGTGACACTATTGGGAATAGGAGGTATTGGTAAAACCGCACTGTCTGTAAAGCTTGCTCAAAAAATTCAGGACAACTTTGAGTATGTGATCTGGCGATCGCTACGAGAAGCACCGCCTGTTAAAATTATTCTAGGTAATCTAATCCAATTTCTATCCGACGAACAGGAAACAGAAAGTAACTTACCAGAAAGTTTTAGCGATCGGGTATCGCGACTACTTTATTATTTACAAAATTATCGCTGTTTAGTGATCCTTGATAATGCAGAATCAATTCTCCGCAGTGGTAGCCGCGCCGGACTTTATCGAGAGGGATATGAGGAGTATGGTGAGCTTTTAAGACGGGTAGGAGAAGCAACTCACCAAAGCTGCTTGATGTTGACTAGTCGTGAAAAACCCAGAGAAATAGCATTTTTGGAAGGACAAGCACTACCTGTTCGCTCATTGCCGCTGAGTGGATTGAAGGTGGCGGAAGGGCAAGAAATCTTGAAACTCAAGGGACTATCGGCGGCAGAAGATCAATGGAAAGTAATGATTGAACGTTACGCAGGCAATCCATTAGCCTTAAAGATAGTTGCCACGACTATTCAAGATGTTTTTGATGGTAATGTGACTGGATTTTTACAACAAGACACGGCTGTTTTTGGAGACATCCGCGATATTTTAGAGCAGCAGTTTGAACGCTTGTCAGATTTAGAAAAGGAAATAATGTATTGGCTAGCGATTAATCGTGAGCCAATGGCGCTTCCAGAATTGCGAGATGATATTATATCACAAGTACCGCAAGCAAAATTAATGGAGGCTGTGGAATCTCTGGTAAGGCGATCGCTAATCGAGAAAACATCTCTACGAGACGCTGCGCGTAGCTTGCTTCCCCGTAGGGGTACGCTAATGCCAACGCCGACACTGATTGAGAAAAGTGCAGCCCTCTTCACATTTCAGCCTGTGGTCATGGAGTATATAACTAGTAGATTAATAGAACAGGTCTGTGAAGAGATTGTCACTCAGAATATTCATTTGTTTAGGTGTCATGCTTTGATGAAGGCGACGGCTAAAGACTATGTTAAGGATACTCAAGTTCGTCTCATCATCAAACCAGTTATAGATGGCTTGCTTCATGGCTTAAAAAGTAAAAGAAAAATTGAAAATCAGTTAATTCAAATTCTTACAAAACTGCAAGAAGAATCTCCTTTAGAACCAGGGTATACGGCTGGCAATATTCTCAATCTGCTTTCTCATATAGAAATTGATATCAGTGGTTATGATTTTTCTCACCTAACTGTTTGGCAAGCAGACCTACGCAACGTAAATTTACGCAATGTAAATTTCACTTACGCCGATCTAGCTAGGTCTGTTTTTGTTGAAACCCTGGGAGGAATTCATTCGGTAGCATTTAGCCCTAATGGAAAACTCTTGGCTACGGGAGATACTAGTGGTGAGATTCGCCTGTATCAGGTTGCGGATGGAAAACAATTGCTTATCGTCAAGGGGCACACAGGTTTTATCTGGCCAGTAGCTTTTAGTCCCGATGGTCATATTTTTGCTAGTGGCGGTGATGACCAAAAGGTCAAGCTATGGGATACTAATACGGGGCAATGCCTTGCAAATTTGCAAGGTCATAGTGGTGGGATCTGGTCAATTGCTTTCAGTCCAGACGGTCACCTGCTTGCAAGTAGCAGTGAAGACCATACCGTGAAGCTGTGGGATACTAGGAGCGAGGAATGCCTTAAAACTCTGCGGGGACATAGTAATCGCATTACATCAGTCGCCTTCAGTACTCAAGGTACTATGCTTGCCAGTGGCAGTGACGATCAAACTGTGAAGTTGTGGGATACTAGCAGCGGTCAATGCCTCAAAACTATGGAGGTTGAGAATAGTGGAAGTAGGTCAGTTGCTTTCAGCCCGGATTGTCAAACTTTGGCCAGCGGCTGTCATAACCAAATTGTCAGGCTATTTGATGTCAGTACAGGTCAATGTCTTCAGACTTTGTATGGTCATACTGATTGCGTAAATTCTGTTGCCTTCAGTTATGATGGTCGGACGCTGGCAAGTAGCAGTGATGACCAAACGGTTAAGCTGTGGGATACAAGTACTGGTCGCTGCCTTACTACTCTACAGGGACATAATAGCAGGGTTTGGTCAGTTGCTTTTAATCCAGAAGGTAAGACTTTAGTAAGTGGCAGTGATGACCAAACGGTCAAGCTGTGGGATGTCACTATTGGTCAATGCCTTAAGACGTTTCAGGGTTATTGTAATGGTATCTGGTCAGTAGCCTTCAGTCCTCAAGGTACTACACTTGCTAGTGGCAATAATGACCAAACGGTAAGGTTATGGGATGCTAATACTGGTCAGTGCCTCAAAACTTTGCGAGGACATAGTAATCGGGTCACATCAGTAGCCTTCAGTCCTCAAAGTACTATACTTGCCAGTGGCAGTGAGGATCAAACAGTGAAGCTGTGGGATACCAACACTGGCGAATGTCTCAAAATTTTGTTGGGACATAGTAATCGGGTTACATCAGTTGCATTCAGTTCCCAAGGTAGTATGCTTGCCAGTAGCAGTGAAGACCAAACAGTGAAGTTGTGGGATACTAAGACCTGGCAATGCCTCAAAACTTTACAAGGTCACAGTCATTGGGTATGGGCAGTCGCTTTTAGCCAAGATAGTAAGATGCTGGTCAGTGTTAGTAACGACCAAACAGTAAGACTGTGGGATGTCAGCACTGGTCGTTGCCTTCAAACTATGTACGGTCATACTGACTGGATTTGGTCAGTCGCCTTAAGTCCAGATGGTAATACAGTGGCGAGTGGCAGCTTTGATCAAACGGTAAAACTGTGGGATGTCAGCACAGGTCAATGTCTTGGAACTTTGTATGGGCATACTAGTGGCGTATACACAGTTGCCTTTCTGGATAATTGCACGCTGGCAAGTGGCAGTGGCGATCAAATGGTGAAGCTATGGGATCTGCACACAAGCAGTTGCGTAAAAACTTTGTTAGCACATACCAAGTTAGTGTGGTCGGTCGCTTTTAGTCCCGACGGTCAAACCTTGGTTAGTAGCAGTGAAGATGAGACTATTAAGCTTTGGGATGTCAATACTGGTATCTGCCTGAAAACTTTGAGAAGCTATAGACCCTACGAAGCTATGAATATTACCAAGGTGACAGGTTTAACTGAGGCTCAAAAAATTACTCTGAAAGATTTAGGGGCGGTTGAGAAACAGGAGTAGACCACACTTACTGCGCGGTATATCCCCCATCAATTATCATATTATGCCCTGTGACAAAGGAAGCTACGTCCGAACACAACCATACCACAGCTTCTGCAACCTCCTCTGGCTTGCCAATACGTCCTACAGGATGCCCATCTGTAACTTGAGCGAGTAGGTCTGTGGGTACAGTTGCTAACATATCGGTTTCAATACTACCGGGACTTACAATATTAAGTCGGATGCCAGATTTAGCGTATTCTATTGCCGCTGATCGGGTTAAGGCAATAACTCCACCTTTAGTGGCACTATAGGCGGCAGTACCTGTGGCACCTATCACACCACCAACTGAAGCAACGTTTACAATTGCACCGCCTTCTTGTTTGAGCATCGTGCTAATCTCGTACTTGAGGCAGAGCCACATTCCTTTGAGATTTACGTCGAACATTTGGTTCCAGTCTTCTTCTGGCATTTCAATGAGTGGTCTGAAAATTGCGCGTCCGGCATTGTTACAAGCGCAGTCCAAACGACCATAAGTATCCACTGTCTTGTTAACCAACGCTTCCACTTCACTTGCCCTTGATACATCGGTTTGAATGAAAATAGCCTCTCCTCCTGCCTCTTGTATGCGGCGTACAGTCTCCTCCCCCTCGGCAATTCTACGGCTGGCAGCTACAACCTTTGCTCCAACACGTGCAAATGCGATCGCTGTTGCCCGACCAATGCCTGATGAAGCCCCAGTAACTAATGCTACTTTTCCATCAAATTGACTTGTCATGGATGTAACTTTCCCTCTAAATTGCTTTGTTCTGCATTAACTGATAACGGCGTTGCAGTACCGAAACTGCACCAAAAGCACTAAAAGCTAACACCCCTAACACATTAGAAGGTTCAGGGACAGACACTGGCTTCAGTACTGAAAATGCAGATTCTCCAATAAGCCGATGAGCTGCGGCTGTAGGATGAACTGGGTCCCAAAATAAAAATTCGTCTGGATTACAGGCGACTGGTTGGGTGGGCAAATTTAAGGGCACTACTGATAAGTCTTGTATGCAATAGTTGGTAGCATTTTTCAGACCGAATTTCCTTGGTTCGGCGATTATCCTACTAAATAAGTCATTAACATTAAAAGATATAATGTCGATATCAGGGTCTAGTTGCTGGTTCAAAAAGTTGATGGTCGCGTTTAAGCCAGAATTATGTGCATTGCTCAATGTACTGAACAAGCTGGGTATTTGACTGTTGAAGTCTGCAACCGGAAACTTTCCCAAATCTGGTAGGTTAACTACCATAATATCTTGAGCACCTATGGCAGCAAGGGATGTCACTGCTGCTGATATATTTGCGACTGTCTGATTAGGGTTAGGAACACCTCCCCCAAAGTAACTGAAGTAATCATTAGCACCAACCCACACAATATAGAGGGCGTTGGGATGAGCAGACGGATTTTCTGCTGTAAAGCTAGTGATTTGCTGTTGCAATCCGGTGAACCCAGGAACGCTAATGTTATTGACTCCAGTGGTAGCACCTCCAAAGGCAAAGTTAGTGTGAGGATTGAAGGTTAATCCCAGGTCTTGTGCCAGATATTCTACCCAAACTGAACCATTAGAAAAACGTCCATTAAAGTATGTTGAGCTTGGAGGAAAAGTTTTATTTGTGGCATTGAATGCATTTCCTGTGTCAGAAAAGCTGTCACCAAAAACATAAATATCCTCATAATTCTGTGCCGCTAAGATTTTAAGCGGAAACATGAAAGACAACAGGAAAAATCCTGTCGTCAAAATTGTTTTTTTCATTTAATTATTGACTTTTAAATCATGGTGTGGATCTTAGCAGGAAACGAACTATTCAGATTCATTGACCGGAACAGGGCCTAGTGCCACACTGCCCCAGCGGATTACGCTTGCAGAGGCAGAACTGGCTGCACCAAAGCCATAGAGCAAAACCAAGTCATTTTCGCGAATTTTGCCAAGTTGAGCAGCATGGTACAAATTGGCTAGGGTTAGTGCTGGTCCAATGTTTGCATAAAGAGGGTAGACATTGATTGTGCGCTCTGAGTCAATGCCCAATACACGCGTACAAAAACTTGCAAACCAAGCAGTGGGAGTATTAAAAATAAAAAAGTCAATTTGCTCCAGGGTAACACCAGCAGTAGCAATAGCCCCCTCACAACAAGTAAGCAGCAGATCCGCAGCTGTTTCGCCGATCACTTTATTCGTATCCTTGGGTATCTGCATTTGAAACCGTTGATTGCCTTCTTTGTCCTCAGTAAGTTTAAAAGACATTTGATCGCATAAAATACTGGTATTAACTGTCTTTGTACCAAGAATACCTTGGTTTGGTTTTAGTGAACTAACTAGGAAAGCTCCAGCACCATCACTAAAAAACCATGAAAGAGTATCATCTTTATCGAAGAAGCGAGAGTACGTACAAGAGATCGCCACTAGGACATTGCGGTGCATTCCTGCTTGTACTAAAGCACAAGCAGTTTGAAGGGCAATTAGGGTACTAGCACATGATCCATCAAGATTCCATGCACCACACTGTAGTCCCAGTTTACGAGCAAGAAAGGCGGCATTGCCAAATCCGATTTGTTCAGGTAAAAAAGAGGCGACGAGCAGGATATCTACGTCATTGACAGAAAGCTTTGCCGCTTTGATGGCATCCTTGGCTGCCCGATACTCCAAAGTCAGCGACGACTCACTAGGAGCAAGTATCCTCTGTTCAAAAGTGCCCCGAAAAGGATCTGACAGATAAGGCATCATTTCTAACTCAAACTTGTTGCTCGGCGTGGAATTATTTAGAGAGATCATTCTTGCCAAGCTTTTTTGCTCTACTTGAGCGACTATCTCAGGGTATTTTTCTTTGTAGTAATCTTTTGTACGTCTAATGCTAGGAAAGCTAACTGCTAGTGAGCAAATGCCTACGGAAGGATACACCATGTTTAAGGTTATTTCAATAATTTGTAGTGCTTTGAGAAATTAAGTTATTAATACGATTTGAAATTGGTGCCTTCCAACTTGGGTCGATTATGACATCAACAACGAACGGATTAGTTGAAACAAGCGCTTTTTCTAGTGCAGCCTGAATATCAGACTCCTTTTCGACACGAATGCCATCGGCTCCCATCCCGCAGGCAATCTTAACGAAATCCGTCTGCGGAATCTCTACATTTACACCCTTGAACCCTTGCATTGTTGTTCCCTGCTCGCACATGTTATAGCGTGAGTCGTTGAGTACAATCCAGACAGCAGGGATCTGGTATTGCACTGCTGTACTTATCTCGTTATTCATGAGCATGGCACCATCCCCAACAATTGCGACAGCCTTGCCATTTCTTGCCAGTGCCGCACCTACAACACCCGTAACGAAATGCCCCATAGACCCGAAGCCAGTGCTGACCCGAAAGCGGCCTGGTTTAGTAAATCGTAGATGATGAATTCCCCAGGCAAAGGAGTTACCTGATTCAGCCATTACTACTGCATCGCTTCCTTCAACAATCACCTGTTGAATCGCATCCATAAGCACTTTGGGACGCACTAAACTGCCTGTACATGGCTTGATTAAATCAAGTTCAGGTCGAGGCAGCGTTACTGCTGTTGGGCGACTATTACTTTCAGAAAAATGCTTAAACAGCTCCTTCATGAACACTTTTATGTCAGACTGGATAGCAAACGTCTTTGCGTCTGGATATGCTGCTCCTGACACATCTCGGTCAATATCAATATGCAAAAATCCCCGCTGAGGGATCATTGTAGGGTTCCAGAACGAGGTAAACTCACCAAGGCGCGTTCCCAGAACCAAAGTATGCAAAGGATAGTACTCTTGCATATATGTCAAAACAGATTTGTGTCCAGCAAAGCCCGTGACTCCTACAAATTGTGGGTGATCTTCGGGAAAAATCCCCTTACCACGCGGCGAACACATTACCGCAGCCCCTGTTCTCTCTGCAAGCTGGCGAATCTCTTCGGCAGCATCACGTGCACCGAAGCCAACCCAGATCGCAAAGGGACCTTCAGACAGTAACCGGACACATTCTGCAATTGCTTCTTCACTTGCTGTTGCTACAGCATGAGACAGAGTTACTCGTGGCAACGAAGTTGTTAGTGAACTTGTCTGGATATTTGTAGGGATACTTAGATACGCGACGAATCCTCCTGGTTGTGCTAGCCCGAGGGCAAGCCTTTGAGATATCTCTGTGAGTTCATCGCTAGATTCGAGATTAGTCGCGTAATGGAATATTTGCTCCGAATTAAAAATACTAGTGCTGGGCATAGTATATGGGCTGGTTTCCTGGAAAGCCCAACGTCCCCGCTGTGGTGCTGAGGTTGAAGCTGACACGAGGATCACCTTTGCTCCCTCCCAACGGGCAGCTAACAATCCTGTCAAAGCGTTGGTGATCCCCGGTCCTGTGGTAGTGAATACCACAACCGGGCGATCGCTAGCAAAGTGTGCCTCAATGGCTGCAAAAGCTGCTCCGGCTTCATGCCGAAAGTGCAGCACCTGGATGGAACTTTGGTGTAATGCTGCCCACACTGGGGCGATCGCACCTCCCGAAACACCAAAGGCATACTGCACTCCCATATCTTCCAGAATTTTTACCACTGCTTCCGCTACCGAAAAAGTTTCGGATGGCTTGCTATTAGATGGCTGTTTACTTGAGTTTAATTGTTTAGTGGTATTCGCTTGTGTATCCTGAAATTTCACATCCATACAAACTATACTTAGGAATAATTTCCTCTGTGGGATAACATTATCCCACACTCAAAGTAGGCCGGTGTAAATATTCGTCGTTATAAATAAGGTAGCAAGCAGCTATGCTGAAAGCAAGAAACTACAGGGTTTTAGCCTACTTTATCTTTGATTGAGATACCTTAATTTTATTGTGCCAATCTACCTGCTTATCTTCACACAGTTTGGTACTTTATTGTCTACCTACTTCAACTCTGCTTTGATACCGAAGAAATGTTTAGAGACTTTAAGAGTAGTAAATGTGGCGATGCCTGCGGCGGGCTGTGCCAATACAAATGGGTTAACCCATGTTTTAGTTTATGAAAACTGAACACCATTGATCAACCACTGGGGTATAAAAAGGTGATTGAATTAAATCAGTATAAGACTTTAACTTTCGATTGTTATGGAACCTTGATTGATTGGGAAAATGGTATTTTAGGGGTGCTAAAGCCACTTCTGCTGGTACATAACACTAATCTGGATGACGAAGAAATTATCAAAATTTTTGCGGAATTTGAAGCAGAACTGGAAACAGGAGAATATCTCAAATATCGAGAAGTTTTAAAGAGAGTAGTCCAGAAATTTGGTGAGCGATTTGGCTTTGAGCCAACTGCTGACGAACTAAATTCACTGGCTGATTCGATTCAGCATTGGCTGCCTTTCCCCGATACAATTGAGGCACTTAGAGCTTTAAGCCAAAAGTTTAAGTTGGTAATTATCTCAAATATAGATGACGATCTCTTTGCTTTCTCGGCAAAGCACTTACAGGTGGAATTTGACCAGATAATCACAGCAGAACAGGCAAAAAGCTATAAACCCTCCTTAAACAACTTCAGACTGGCTATTCAAAGAATTAATTTGCCGCTAGAGCAGATATTACACGTTGCTGCTAGCGTATATCACGATATCGTTACAGCCAAATCTCTGGGACTATCAACAGTTTGGGTAAACCGTCGAGCAGACAAAAACAAATTTTATGCCACAGACCCGCAAATAAGTCAACCCAACTTAGAAGTGCCTGATTTAAAGACTCTCGCTGCTATGAGTTCACCGAATCCCTAGTGAGTAATAAATGCTAGATACTCAGTACTGTTTCGATGAGGATATGTTGTTACAAAACGAAACAGGAATTGCAACATAGATTGATTCTGCCTTAATCTGGAAAAACTACTACACCAGTTTGACGGCACTTTCGCCCTTCTTTTGAGAGCGACGCGCAAGGGACGGGTAACGCTCGTACCAACGCTCTGCTTCTGGTTCTCCAGGATCAGCGCCTTGCCGATAAACTTGTTCAATAAAACACTTTGATAGCCTAAAACGATGAAAGCATCTGCTAATTTCGACTTTGAAGACGAGAAATTTAATGCACCGCCTTCTCAAGTCATCCCTTGGTGTCAGATGATTAATCCTCGGTATGGCACAGATGGGATGCAATCCCACGGTTTGGCGATTAAGCTAGATAATGCTAATGCTGTCGGCTTTGTGCCAGATGATAATTGGCAGCAGGTAGAGCATGAATTTAGTTCTGGAGTTGAAACAGTCTTTATTACTACTACTCCAAACTTGGTGTTAGTGCGTCGGGGCCCATTGTCTGTTAAAGACCGAGAAAGTGGTCTAAAACTGGGTACGCTCAAAGAGAATTATGATGCTTTTTTAGCCGACAAACTTAAATTTAAAACCTTTACTCGCTATCTAATTTTTATAGTGGGAGAGAATAAAAAGTTTTTACATGAATCACCACTACAACTAACTCTTAATGGTGCCGCCGGAGCGAGTTTCAGCAAAACCTACTGTGAATATCAACAAGGCAAAGTAGTTAGTGGATTCGTTGCTGAACTCGAAAAAGCTTATGCTGTCTACCGCAAGCAACCTTTGACACCAAAAGGCCCTTTGTTCCACGCCCACGGGATTTTTTGCCCGATAATTGAGTGTGAAGAAAGAGGTATTGAACCAAATACAGTTCTGGTAGCTTCAACTGTGGATTACAAACATCCCACGGTAGGGACTTTAACACAATACTTAATTGCTTCCGATTCTCTTGAGTCTGCAATGATTTGTAAGACTTTTGAAGAATACAAAGATTTTGGAAAGGAACCTGTAAAATCAGAAACGCCGAAATTGGCAATGGCAGGAGTTTCCAACTCTTACGTTTATGCTGATGAAGATGATTTTGCTTATCCGCCGTATTAAAAAAAGTGAGGAGTGAGGGGTGAGGAGTGAGGAGTGATGAGTTTTGAATTAATAACTCCTAATTTCTAACTTCTAACTCCTAACTCCTAACTTCTAACTCCCAACTCCTAACTTTATTTTTTGAGCAGTAAATAATATAGTGAACCATTACCGCCTGTGATACCAGCGCGATCGCCTGCTAGTTTCCCAGAACCCATGAAATAATCCACCCGGCCCGGGCCTTTGATGGCGCTTCCTGTATCCTGGTCAAGTACATAGCGGCTGACAGTACGCCTCTCTAGTTTGCCGCCAGTGGCGGGATAGGGAAACGAGTTGTAAATCAGCGCTAGCGCTCCTGGTGGCATGAGAGACTTATCTGTAGCAATGGAACGTTCTGCTGTTACTGGCACATGAATACTACCAGTAGCCGCTCTACCGCTTGTTTCTTGGAAGAAAACAAATCGTTCCCAGCGGGGCAGATAATTGCTCAACTCTTGGGGCTTGCTTTTGAAATAACTAATTAGACGTGGCATTGTCAATCCTTCCAGGGGAAGTTTGCCATCTTTGGCTAGTTCTTTGCCGATACTAGTCCAGGGATAATCAGTTCCACCTGCATAGCCAATTGATGTTGTCTTGCCATTAGTTAATTTAATTTGAGCAGAGCCTTGGATATGTACCATGTATGCGTCTAGGCGATCGCGAAACCAAAGCATTTCTAAACCGCGTAACTGGCTCTTATTCCCTTGTAAACCATCCTTCCCTTCCAAATCAATTCGTTTTGGGTGGGGTTTCGGCCATTGGTTGAAATCAGGTGGTAGCCGATACAGAGGATACTTATATGTTGCAGTCTTGACTCGGCTAGCAGTGTAAATAGGTTCGTAGTAAGCAGTGAATTTCACAGTACCCTTGCCATCGTTGCCTACGGACTGGTAGAAGACAAACTCACGGCGGACAGCGGCTTGTAATTGCGCTGCTGACTTAGAACTGACAACTAGTTGGCGAAAACGGATCAAACTCCGGCGGACGCGATCAAGGGTAATTTCCTTAACTGGATAATTTTGATATGCTGCGATCGCCCCACTCTTATTTAGGTAAAGCAGGCTGTTGTCAATGGAAGCTAACAGCGCTTTGCGATCGCCCTTTTGACCCCAAAGTTGCTCATCCCAACCCAAGCAAGCGTGCTGGGGCTTACAATCGCTTCCTATGGCTATTGGTTTTAACGGTGGCGTTATCTCAGGAGTGATTGGTATTGGTATTGGCGACAGATCAGGAGTAGTCGGTACTGGCAACGGCAGTACATTAGGAACCTGAGCAACAGCCAACCAGAGAGGATTTATAAAAGCAATTCCCAGACTCAAGGAAAGCAAAGCAAGGGTTTTTCTCATCATTTAGTTGAATCTTTCAACACTGGAACTAAAAACGGGTTCTACCCGGATTGCCACGATCCGAGAAGGTCTTACTACCATATACTCCCCTTGAATATTTTTGATTGGCACACTAATAAAGTCATTAGAAGCAGACTTTGGCACAAGTTCGCCGCTATACCACTTCTGAAACTCTTGAATAGTAGGAAAACGTACTTCTTCCCGGTGGCCGCTTTCCAGTAGGAGGTATACGGCATATTCATTTGGAGTTCTAGCCATAAAGTTGAATCATTATAAAAAACATTCAACCCATTGTTAACCACGTAACCCCCGAATGAAAAGAGTAAGCATACGGGAGGTGGGGAGCAAAGAAGTAGGGGAGCAGGAGGAGACGAGGAAGATAAAGCGGACAAAGGAGAATTATTGAACAAGTTTTTTCCCAATGCCCAATGCCCCATGCCCTATTCCCAATGACTCTTCACTCTAGACGCCTAATCCTTTAAGCAGTTCCTTAAAAAGTGTAAGTTTACATTAGCTCTTGCATAACTCTCCAATCAACCTCTGATAAGTCATTGACATTGTTGAACAAAAGTTATTCAGGAAGCGAAAATTATGAAACTTTACTATCGTGGTCTGAGCTATGAATACGACCCAAACAAAGTTGGCAGCAAAAAAATAGAACAGCCGTTTCAACCAGTTCCTCAAATTGGGTCAGCTTATAATCTGATGTACCGTGGCGTTAACTATCGTGTTAATCCAAATTCAAAATCGGCAGCAGTTCCTTTAGCACCAATAGCCTATAAATTGAGCTTTCGGGGAATCACCTACTTTGTAAATAAAACTCCATTAGGAGAAGTTAGTGTAGTCTCTCAACCAATAACTACTTCAAGAATTGAGGGACTGCTGATTTCTGACGAATTAAAGCTTCAAAAATAATATCGCTGTAAGCCGATCTGGGGTCTAGGAAGTCATAAACTTGTAGTAAAATTCTTAAAAAACTTGAAATCTCAGCACTACCTACCTACTTTCCCTCTCCACAAACCTTACTAAAGCTGGTAGTTGTGCCAAGATGAATTTGAGGAATTAAGGCTTTTGACACAATGTTAGGACAATTATTAGACGGTCGTTACCAAGTCCTACAGGTTTTAGGTGGAGGAGGATTTGGTCAAACCTACATAGCCCAAGATACTCATCGGCCAGGTTTCCCAAAATGCGTTGTCAAACACCTTAAGCCTGTCACTCGTAGCCCTGAATTTCTTGAAACTGCCAGACGGCTATTTAGCAATGAGGCAGAAACACTAGAACAACTGGGCAACCATGACCAGATTCCTCGGCTTTTAGCCTATTTTGAAGATAACCAAGAGTTTTTCTTGGTGCAAGAGTTCATTGAAGGGCAAACTCTGAAAGCAGAACTGTTCCCCAATCAACATTGGACGGAAGATCGAGTAATTCAACTCCTCCAACAGGTTTTGGGTATTCTGCAATTTATTCACAGCCACAATGTTATCCATCGAGATATCAAGCCGGACAATATAATCAGACGGCAACAAGACGGCAAGTTAGTGCTGATTGACTTTGGCGCAGTAAAACAAGTCCAAACTCAACTGCTTACAGTTCCAGGGCGCACGGGGGCTACTATTATCATTGGCACCCCAGGATATATGTCTACAGAACAAGGGCAAGGTAAGCCCCGCCCCAACAGTGATATTTATTCCTTGGGTATTATTGCTATTCAATCGCTAACGGGGTTACATCCTATAAACTTTGAGGAAGACTCAGATACAGGAGAAATTTATTGGCAGCATCAGGCTAACGTCAGTTCTGAGTTGGCATCTGTGCTATCTAAGATGGTGCTACACCACTTCAAACAGCGCTATCAGTCTGCGGCTGAAGTTCTACAGGTGCTTAAACATCTCGATACGAAAGTAGAAGCGCCATTACCTCAACCAGCATTTTTTACACAACCGCCTCAAGCTTCACTTTCTCAAGAAAACTCAATTGGGTATCAGCCTGCTTCTATCCTGTCTGCGGAAAATTACAACCGCTTAGAAACAATTCTTTTAGAATTTGTAGGCCCCGTTGCCTCAAGATTACTACGACAAGTTGCGGCATCAGCACCTAACCTTGAAGAATTAATTAATCAATTGAGTCTTTATCTCAGAGGAAATCAACAAATTGATTTTAAGAAGAAAACAACCTTCCTTCTAGAGAAACCTACTCTACTACAAGAACTTACTGTTATATCTGAAATTAAGTCAAATAATTTACCAAGCCAAGAACCTCAATTAATCAGCGACAGCTTTGTGAATCAGTGTGAGCGAGAGTTGGCTGATTTAATTGGCCCAATAGCTAAGTTCTTAGTGCAAAAAGCTGTTAAATCTTCTGGACAAATTTCTCGTGCAGAATTTGTGAAACTTTTAGCATCACAAATTCCCGAACCTCAAAAAGCTTTACAATTTCAGCAACGCCTACTTTCTTGAATTTTAACTTATAACTCTTTCATAATCCAAAATCCAAAAGGGTATCAGTTTTGGTTATTCAGCATCTCCATAGCTATTTTTAAGCTAGCTTTCATCCGATTAAATGCTTCTGCTAACCCACCAATTTCATCATTAGAGGTTTCTTCAAAATCAGCGCTCATATCACCAATGCTAACCTTTTGGGCTATTTTCTCTATTCTTCTGATGCGCTGAATTACATATTTTTTGATTAAGAAGTTAATTAAGAAAACTACGATCGCAAAGATCGTAATTAAAAGTCCCATTATCAATATCCAAGTCCGTTTGGCATTGGCAAAAATTTCTTCAGAGGGAACAGAAATGATTTGAGCAGAAACAATCTGATTGAGTTGCCAGCCAAAACCATTTTCTGAGCCATAAGTTGCCAACTGACTCTTAGGAGCCTGATCTGGTGTAGAATGACATCGCAGACATTGCTGCTGTGTAATCTTTAATGGTCGCGCAATGTAAAATACCTCGTTTTCTGACAAGTTACGAAAGCCCGTAATTTCTAGAGTGTTGGGTTCGTTGCGAAAACGCTCTACAAGTTGAGCTTCAAAACTATCAGCTTTATCCGCTAAGTTAGTAGGATTAAGTGTTGCATCTTTATGAAAAAAGTTTTTATATTCAGGCTTTTTCCGAAAATTTTCAAAAACCTCTTTAGAGGAAAAAGTTGGTACTGTTTCAGGGATAAACGTTGGATTAGTTTCTAGTCTAGGCGATAATAAGGGATCTATGCGATCTTGTGTATAGTTTCTCACTGCGTTCACCATTTGGATGAGAATCTGCGCTTGAGAAACCACTTCATTTTGCGCTCTCCCTTGAAGTACACTGGATAAGGCAACGCCACTTCCCAAAATACTGACTATGAAAACTAATATTAAAAGTAAGTTAAATTTAGCACCTATTTTCAAGTTTTTTAACGTAATGTTGTTCAACATAACCTAAGCAACGAAGGTGGTATCTGAGTTTGTCTGATATTTATTTATATCTGTTAGAAAGCATCTTAACAAGATTTAAATAAATATTAATTTTTTGCCTTAATATAAGCTATTTAGGCAGTATTCAAACTTATCTAAATTAGTCTTGAAAGCCAATTTACTTTCTTACCATAATTAGTGATGTTTTTGCGATTTCCCCGTCGTTTCTTTCTGTTTAATCTGCTAGGCTTAACATTTACTGCCTGCCAATCACCAAAGAAGTTTGAGGGTGCCTTAACTGTTGGTGTTATCAATTATGGTGGTGGCGAACAGATAATTAACCAATATGCTAGATTTAATAGTTACTTAGGTGAAAACACAAAGTCATATATTCAGCTAGAGCCTGTTTTTAATGAAAATAAAGCGGTTGAGCGCCTTGAAGCTCGTGCTTGGTCATTGGTATTTGCGCCACCGGGTTTAGCGGCTATTGCGATCGCACGGTATCAATATCTTCCTCTATTTCCTTTAATAGGTATTAATAATTTGCGCTCAATTTTCGTTGTTCGCAAAGAGAGTCCGATCACCGAGTTGAAACAGTTACAAGGTCAAATAGTAGCTTTAGGGCAGTTAGGTTCAGCAACAGGATACTATTTTCCACTTTACAATCTTTATGGTACAACACTAGCTGACATACTATTTGCACCCACACCCAAAGCTGCGCTGGAGTTGGTCGCCCAAGGAAAAGCGATCGCCTGTGCTGTCTCGGAGGCGGAATTGAGTCTCCATGCTTCGCAGTTGGCCCCAACCGAATTCCGCATACTATTTAAAGACCCTCACTATGTACCATTAGGTGTGGTCTTGATTGGGCCAAATATAGAGCGGAACCGTCAAGAGTTTATTCGCAAAGTAATGAGTGATGCGCCTTCAGATTTAGCTCAAGAGGTGGGCTATGTACCTAATGGACAAGTACCAGATTACAGATACATGATTTCTGTGGTTGATCGAGTAAGTTCGATTACTTCTCAGCTAGAAAAAAAACCTGTTCGTTTATTTTAAGATTTGTTATTTGTCATTTGTCATTTGTCATTCGTCATTTGTCATTTGTCATTTGTTATTTGTCATTTGTCATTTGTCATTTGTCATTCGTCATTTGCCCCATGCCCCATGCCCAATGCCCAATACCTATCATCTTGCTCAAAAAAACAATTTAAATCGTGCTAGCTGGCTTTCAATTGTCCCTGTCAGGATTTTATTCAGTTCTGTGGTGTCTTGGAATTGCAAAATCTGCTGTGTGGGTAAGTCGAAGGGAAATTGTCCTTCAAAGTCTGGACGTTGCATTTGTCCTAGTAGAATCTGTTCAGAACGCTTACTTTGAATGGCATAGCCAATTTCAATACAGACATTCGGACTGGGAATTAATTGAGGGGTTTCTTTGCCATCAATACTAGCAATGGGCGTGGTGTCAGCGATAAATAATAAACTCTTACGGATTTTTCGCATGATTGTGCGGTTAATTCGGAAAGTAGCACCGCTGGGACGAGATGATTCTATTAATGTTAAGGGAAGGCGCGATCGCAAGTTTAAACTTTTCAAACTTTCTCGCAGTTCTTCTCTAAGAACATTTGTCGCTTCGGCATACTCAGTTTGACAGGATAAAAAAATCGTTGGTTCTAACTGAGCCAACACCGCCTGCTTGGTAAAATAAATTTCATGACTAATTAAGTCAATATTAGAGACGCAATAGCCACCACTACCTTCTACATAAAATTCAATATTTTCCCCTTCCAGATAGCGCCCAAACCAAGTTGATTTTTTAACTTCGTCACTTTCTTCCAAAAAGTCTGCTCGCAATGCTGATTTCAGCAGGCTTTTTTTGCTTAAGCGAATGTCTGGCGGACGTTTTTCCAGTTCTGGAATCGGCTCATAATCCTGTAGATACCACGCTCTGAGCGCAATAATTGACATAAGGCGCTATTTAAACTGTTTCTCGTTATTAAAATTAGTATAATCTTACACCAAGAGTAGTCACTATTTCAGACTTCTCTTTAAACACAACAACACCCAAACCTCTACTCGCTGAACCATCTCCTCTCGTTGTTTATCATAGCCAGGGATGTACTAACTTTCACCGCTTGTGTAAACAAGTTATGATAATCAGTTACAGCGCCCCCTAATCTTCCATATTTGAGGAAATAGCAGTTTTCGCGTTGGGTGTTGCTGTTTTTTGACGAGACAGATGTAAGTTAAACAGCGTCTTTTACCTCTTATTACATTTCATACGCAGCTGTTATATCTGCCAGGGAAGCTTATTTAGTAGCTTCTATTATTAATTTATCACTTATGGATGGGAGGGATTCTTTTTGCAACTAAACTTTACGATGGGTGAGGAAGGTAAGTTCACTAGAACCCCTTTGATTCAAGAATCCGACGGCTTTTTCTCTAAATGAGCGCTTGCGCGATATTTGGGCAGTCGTGGGAATGTCAATTGTGTAAATTCTAGCTAAGAACTTGGTTGTGATTATTGAACAAAGGAGGTTGACCTATTCCCTCTTCACTGCCCACGCAAGTAAATTCAGGAATTGTTATAGGATGAGATAATGACTCTGTGGAACTGGAATACTGATCACAGTCGAATATACAAAAGACTTGACCGATTTAATGATGCGATGAATCTTGCTTGGTCACAGATTGAACAGAGGTAATTATTGTGCCACTAAAAGCTCGAATGGCTGTCGTTTTTAGATTTGAAGTTGATAAGCAATCCACAATCCACTGATGTTATATAGACGATTTGGACGTACAGAATTACAGATGCCAGTGTTTTCTTGCGGTGGCATGAGATATCAGTTTAAATGGCAGGATGTCCCCAATGATGAAATTCCTGCCGATAACCAGGCGAATCTCGAAGCGACTATTAGAAGGGCTATCGAGGTTGGGATTAATCATATTGAAACTGCTCGTGGTTATGGCACTTCCGAAATGCAATTGGGAAGGATTCTACCTCAATTTCCTCGTGAAAAGTTGATTGTTCAGACTAAAATCAGTCCAACAGCAGATGCGAAAGAATTTCGCCAGACATTTGAACAATCATTGAAAAATCTCCAGCTAGATTATGTTGACCTTTTAGGGTTACACGGCATCAATCATGCGGAGTCGTTAGATTATAGCATTCGTCCTGGAGGTTGTTTAGAAGTAGCGCAGCAGTTGCAATCTGAGGGAAAAGTTAGATTTATTGGTTTTTCTACGCATGGCTCAACAGAGTTAATTGTGGAGACAATTAATACCAATCTATTTGATTACGTGAACCTGCACTGGTACTACATTAATCAATGGAATTGGGCGGCAATTGAAGCAGCCAAACGCCACGATATGGGAGTGTTTATCATTAGCCCATCCAATAAAGGAGGTTTGTTGTATGAACCTCCACAAAAATTAGTAAATCTTTGTGCGCCTTTGAGTCCAATGGTGTTTAATGATTTGTTTTGTTTGAGTCATCAAGAGGTGCATACTCTAAGTTTGGGAGCAGCCAAACCACAAGATTTTGATGAACATCTGAAGACTTTAGAATTAATAGATCAGGCATCGTCAATTTTGCCACCAATTTTAGCAAGGTTGGAGTCAGAAGCGATCGCTACTTTGGGAGAAGATTGGGTAAAATCCTGGGAGACAAATCTACCAACCTTTAAGGAAACCCCTGGTGAGATAAATATTCGGGTGATTTTGTGGCTACGGAATCTAGCGATCGCTTACGACCTGGTAGATTATGCTAAAATGCGCTACAACCTGCTTGGTAATGGCAATCACTGGTTTCCTGGCAACAAAGCTGAACGCCTAGAGGAATTAGACTTGCGCCAATCTCTCGCCCGCAATCCCCACGCTGATAAAATACCAAAAGTTTTGGCACAAGCCCATCAGATGTTAGTGGGTGAAGAAGTGCAGCGTTTATCTCAGCAGTAAATGTGAAGTTAGGGACTTTGAATGTTTCTATGCAATTCTATCCCTAACTTGACGGCTCATTACAGTACCTATCAATTAAATTGAGATGGTAAGTGGATTTACATCAATTATGCAAGACAAACACATCTAGAGTTTAGATGTGTTTGTCTTATTGGCAAAGCTTATAAATTACGCAGTTGAGAATAAACCAGACTAAGCAAAGTTTGATAAATATTTTCTAAGCTTAAATCGTTTTATTAACCCTTAGATAACTCAATCTTTACTTATTACCATAACAAAATATGGTAAACACTTATCCTGTAATACTTTAGTTTAAGCTTGCTATTATTTAGTATGGAATCTCATCACCCATTAAAGCTAAACCGTCGCCAGTTTTTGCTACGTTCGGCTATCACAGCAGGTGGAATTATTTCCACAAATCTTGTATCAAAATCACCCGTTTTTGCCCAAGCACCTGCAATTATTACCTCTGATAAAATGCGTCCTGCCATACCTTATGGCGTAGCTAGCGGAGATATATCTAACGATAGCATTGTCATTTGGAGTAGGAGCGATCGCCCCGCAAAAATGATCGTAGAATATTCTAACAGCGAGTCTTTTCGCAACGTGCAGCGAGTTGTGGGGCCTAATGCTTTAAAAAATAGCGACTTTACAGCACGACTTTATCTGAAGAATCTACCGCCAGACCAAAAATTATTTTATCGGGTGATTTTCCAAGATTTAGATTATCAAGGTACTTACAGCGCTCCCTTTCATGGCACTTTCCGAACTCCCCCCAAATATGGACGAGATATATTCTTTGTTTGGGGTGGCGACACAGCCGGTCAAGGATGGGGGATTAATCCTGATTTTGGTGGGATGAAAATTTATGAAACTATGCGCCAACTTAATCCCGACTTTTTTATCCATTCTGGCGATAATATTTATGCCGATGGCCCAATTCAATCAGAAGTTATCCTAGACGACGGCACTATTTGGAGAAATATCACCACACCAGAAAAATCAAAAGTAGCAGAAACTCTCACCGAATTTCGTGGAAACTATATTTACAATTTGCTGGATGAAAATATCAAGCGTTTCAACGCTGAAGTTCCCATATTGGCACAGTGGGACGACCACGAAACCACAAATAACTGGTATCCTGGTGAATTTCTTTTAAACGATAATCGCTACACAGTTAAGGATGTTAACTTGCTAGCCCAAAGAGGAAGACAAGCATTTTTGGAATATTTACCTATTGGGTATCCAACCAATAATCCAGAGCAAGCAAGAATTTATCGCTCTTTCAACTATGGCCCATTACTAGACATTTTCATGCTGGATGAGCGCACCTATCGAGGCCCAAATACTCCCAATCGTCAGCCAGTACCAAGTGAAGAAACAGAATTTTTAAGCAGAAAACAATTGCAATGGTTGAAAAGGCAATTGCTGTCATCAAAAGCAACATGGAAAGTGATTGCTAGTGATATGCCTTTGGGTTTGATAATTCGAGACGGTAGCACTGATTTTGAAGCTTGGGCAAATGGAGACGGCCCGGCTTTAGGAAGAGAATTAGAACTTGCCGATTTATTACGATTTATCAAAAACAAAAATATCCAGAATGTTGTTTGGTTAACTGCTGATGTACATTACGCAGCAGCCCACTATTACAACCCCGCCAAAGCACAGTTTACCGACTTCAAGCCTTTTTGGGAGTTCGTCGCTGGGCCTCTTAACTCTGGCACATTTGGCCCCAACCAATTGGAAAATACCTTTGGCCCACAATTGGTATTTCAAAGCCTTCCTCCAGGTACGAAAGCAAATCGACCCCCAAGTGAAGGTTTACAATTTTTTGGAGGAGTCAAAATTAATGCAAATACAAAGGTGATGACGGTAACATTGCGTAACTTGGCAGGCGAAATTGTTTACAGCCTAGATTTACCGCCAGAAAAATAAATCGCCAAAATCACAGCAAAATATAGCCAGTTGGATAGAGTAATGACACAATTTTTTACTCTGTCTGCTGGCTTTGCTGTTTTTTAGTGAGATATTGAGGGATGAAAAGACTTTGTGCGATAGCCATTGTTAGGAGCTAAATTTAAGTAGGTAGAGTTTTGGAGTTGATCATGCTTAAGCAACTCATCTTAGAAAATTGGAAAAGTTTCCGTTATGCGGAGCTTCCACTTGACCCATTGACTGTTCTGATTGGGACAAATGCAAGTGGTAAATCTAATGTAGTTGAGGCTTTGGAATTTTTACAAAGAATTGCTAGAGGTGAGAATATCGAGGCAGCTTTAGCGGGAGATAAAACACTTACATCTATCAGAGGTGGCTTAGAGTGGGCTGCACTTAAACCTGAAACTCAATTTACATTAAATGCTCTAGTTCAGGGTGAAGATGAAAAAACAGACTACTTGTATGTTATACAAACAGAAATAATAAGAGAAGTCAAAGTTATAGAAGAATATATTGAACGTCAAAACTTAAATGAAGATCATACTATTAAGTCTGTAGAAAAGTTTACTGTAAAAAAAATAGATTTAAATACAAGAAGTGGCATGAAAGAGGCAGGAACTTATTTTGATTTTAAGGACATTATATCTAATCATACATATTTAAGCACGGACGAAGATGGAAGGCTCATTTTTGAAAAAGGACTTCAAAAAAGATATTTTCCCTTAAAAATTAAAGCTATCAATTGTGTTGTTTCCACCCTGAAAGAAATTTTGATTCTGAATCCTATTCCCTCTAAAATGCGTGAGTATTCACGCCTATCTGACACTCTTGAAAGTGATGCCTCCAATATTGCTGGTGTATTAGCAGCATTATCTGAAGAACATAAAACTGAAGTAGAATCCACTCTGTCTAACTACATCAAAGATTTCCCAGAAGGTGATATTCAAAAACTATGGGCAGAAAAAGTTGGCAGATTTGGTACTGATGCAATGCTTTACTGTCAGGAAGAATGGAAACCTGGTCATATTACAGAAATTGATGCTAGAACTATGTCCGATGGGACTTTACGATTTATAGCAATTATTACAGCACTACTCACTAGACCAGAAGGCAGTCAACTAGTAATTGAAGAAATAGATAATGGGCTTCATCCCTCACGTGCAGAATTACTTGTAAAAATACTGCGAGAAATTGGCAGCAAAAGAAAAATTGATATTTTACTTACTACGCATAATCCAGCTTTACTTGATGCTTTAGGCCCAGAAATAGTTCCTTTTGTGGTTGTCGCACACCGCGATTCTGAAACTGGAGAAAGCAAGCTTACACTTTTAGAAGATATTGATAATTTTTCTAAGTTATTTGCATCATATTCTTTGGGTGATATGACAACCAAGGGTGCAATTGAAAGAAGCCTTTCTCATAATGAATAGTTAATAATATGATAAAGGTGCTACTCATAGATACATCACTTTTATGCGTTTGGTTACAAGTTCCAGGTAGAGAAACTGCTGGTAATAATGATTGGGATTATCAGCGTGTAAATCATAAAATTGAGGCAGAAATTGCTAAATCAACAACGCTGGTACTTCCTTTAGCTGCTGTTATAGAAACAGGTAATCACATTGCACAGGCTAAAACAGCAAATTCAGAAAGTAAACGTATAGCGGCTCAAAAATTTGCCGAAATCATAACTTATGCCGCTGATGAAACAACACCTTAGGCTAAGTTCCGTGAGCAAATTGTTCTTTGGGAAGAGGAAGAATTGAAACAGTTAGCCGCTAAATTTCCCAATCAAGCTGTAGAAAAGACTTCTATGGGTGATGCCAGTATTGTAATCTTGGGTTGGCACTACCACCAAAAAGGTTTCCATGTAGAGTTTTTGACTGACGATGACAAGCTAAAATCTCAAGAACCACCTCCACCACAGCCACCTACACGTCGTAGCAGCCGAACAAAAGGGTAAAATATTCTTAAGCGATTACTATTTACCCAAAATAGAGATTTTTTTACTAACTTGTCATGAATTAATTTGGATAGGAATTGTGATAATAAACTCCGTTCCTTCTTTTACATTAGATATGAATTGCAGTTGTCCACAATGTTTTTCCACAACAATTTGATAGCTGATAGATAGTCCCAATCCAGTACCTTTACCGACAGGTTTTGTCGTGAAAAAGGGGTCAAATAATCGCTTTTGTATATCCTTGGGAATTCCCATACCGTTATCGGCAATGCGAATAACTACTTGCTGATTATCTGTGACTTCAGTCTGAATACGAATTAAGGGTAATTTGAGAGTTGAAGAAGCTGATTCAAAACTCAATTCTGACTCATCATCGCTCTCAAATATAGCATCAATTGCATTGGCTAAAATATTCATAAATACTTGATTTATTAACCCAGCATAGCATTCTACCAGTGGGAGATTTCCATATTCTTTAGAAATAGTAATTGTTTGACCTGTTTCCTGATTTATTAAACGGCTTTGTAATATTATTAGAGTACTATCAATACCTTCATGAATATCAACGACTTTTTTCTCAGATTCATCGAGACGAGAGAAATTGCGTAAAGAAAGAACTATCTCTTGGATACGCTCAGTACCAAACTTCATAGAATTAAGAAGATTGAGGAAATCAGTAGTTAAAAACTCTAGTTCGATTTCTGCGATCGCAGCTTTAATTTCTGCTACTGGTGTAGGATAATGGTGTTGGTATAGGCTAACTAATTCCAGTAAATCTTCAGTGTAGTTGATTGCATGAACAAGGTTGCCGGCAATAAAGTTGACAGGGTTGTTGATTTCGTGGGCAATGCCAGCAACTAGTTGTCCCAAAGCAGCCATTTTTTCATTTTGAATTAATCGAGTATAGTTATTCTTAAGGTTCCGAAAACCTCTTTTAGCGATTCTAGATTGTTCTTCCACTTGCTCTAGTTGAGCTAGTGTTAAAATATGAATTTGGGAGTGGGCTAAAAGTAAGTGATGGAAATCTAGGAGCTTATAGCTACCTAACTGAGTTTTTATTAAAATCGGCTCATATACAAATTGAGGTTCTCGTTGCAAGGCTACCTTATTTGCTTCTACAATGAGCGTATCTTCAGAAATTACACACACATCTGACTGAATAAAGTTAATCAGATTGATCACAGGTCGTTTAGAAAATAGTGGAAAACTATAGGGGCGACTCATGTGTTCAAAAAATCTTTGCCGGGAAACCATCCCTACATAGTTATGATTTTTCACCAGGATAATTCCTGGTAGTAAAGGCTCTTGCTTAAAAAGTTTATTCAAATCATTTGCTGGACTATCTGCATCGAAGTAAACAGACCAAAGTGGTAATTCTTGCAAAGTAGACTCTAATCGCAAGTTCAGATTATTAGCGTTTGTGATGCTATGTATAGCCAACATATTTTCAATCCTTTACCTTTAAATAACCTTTCTGCTAACACCCCGAACAAGCATTGCAATAATTAAGAAGTCAATCAAACTTATATTTCCCTGATTACTGCTTAAAATCACAGTTGTGTTATAAAAATATTGGTATTAGGGCATCCCATAGTTTTCTAGACTGGAGAAGTGATACCAATTAAGAATTATGCAAAAATTGCTAAAAAGCTTTATTTATCAGCTTTGAAGGAACCTTATGCAAAGTTTAAGGAGGTTACAGAGGATAAACATCAAGGCACAAGCCTATAAAAAAATATCCCACAGGATATTTTATTTTGTACAATGGACATTATTACAATAATTGCTACTTTATACTTGTTTAATCGGAAGTATAATATCGATTTTAGTTTCCTGGTTTACAACGGAAGTACATTTGATAGAGCCACCATGTTGCTCAACGATAATTTGATGGCTAATAGACAAACCTAAACCAGTTCCTTGACCAACGGGCTTAGTAGTAAAAAAAGGTTTGAAAATACTCCGGCAAATCTCTTTACTCATGCCACAACCATTGTCAACGATTGAGATAGTGATTTGATTTTCCTGAGAATGAAATGTACGAATCAGAATAGTTGGTATTTCATCTGTAGTTTGACTGAGAGTAGCTGCTTTTTTAATCAATGCATCAATTGCATTATTAATTAAATTTAGAAATACTTGATTTAAAGAGCGAGGATTACAAAAAATCTTAGGAATATTTCCGTACTCTTTAATCACTGAAATAGGTTTGCTATTACTAGCAGAAGTATTAAGCCGATGCTGCAAAATGACTAGTGTACTATCAATCCCCTGATGAATGTCAGCTTTTTTATAGTCAGCTTCATTCAAACGTGAGAAATTTGAGAGCAATTCTACAATCTCCCCAATACGAGTAGTGCCAACCTGCATCGAGTTCAGTAACTTTGGCAAGTCACTCTGGATAAAGTTCAGGTCGCTGTTAGCAAGAGCCTTGACTATTTTGACATCTGGATTTGGATACACAGAAGCATAAGTTGCTAAAAGGTTTAGTAAGTCATGGCTATACTGATGTAGATATTGTAAATTCCCATGAATAAAACTCACTGGATTATTAATTTCGTGGGCAACTCCGGCAACCATTGTTCCCAAAGCTAACATAGTTTCGCGTTGAATTAATTGTATTTGAGCTTGCTGAGTTTCTTGTAATTTAAATAAAGCTGACTCTGCATTTTCTTTTGCTGTGCGGTATTTTTCCTGTATTAGAAACAATCGTTGCAGTGTGAGGTAGTAGATAGTAACGCTAAAAAAAACAAATAATGATCCGAAAAAGAAAACCATGCCAGTGAGCAATGGTATCCATTCAATCAGCCTCTCAATTGTTAAATAGATGCATAACAAATAACCAGCAAGAAAAAAAATCATTAATAAAAACATGATTCTCCAACTCAGCTTCTCTGGTTCTGTCTTAAATAATTGAAGAATTTTTTGAGTCTTGACAATTGATAGTCCCATTATCCAAGCGCCAAGAGTAATCAGGATGATAATCAAAGATAGAACAATTGAAGAACTTAACATGGTATTGAACCAGAATAAACGTAAAAACTGATAAATGGTCTATAAAATGTTGCTATATCTACGTTTTATCATTTTTTGGGTCAAAATTATTTTGTGCATTCATACACTGCCTCTTTTCACTCTATAATTGCTTTTTGTCTAGAAAACAGAAGTCAAATAGTGTTGAGTTGAATGTCTTATAGTGTTAGGGCATAACATGCTTTTCTAGCCTAGGTAAGTGATACCAAATTAAAAATTATGTAAAATTGCCAAAAAGCTTAATTTATCAATTTGTAAAGTGTGCATAAATCTTATATCAATTCTTTATGAACACCCCTAGAAATAACCCCACCGCCTGCGACATCCCCCCTTATCAAGGAGAGATTGGGAGGGGTCAAAATAATGTACAGCTTCACATAGAATTGGTTATTAGTTCTAGCAATGTTAAGCAAATATCTCAGCACCATTTTTCAGATAAAGGTAAAATATCCTTGAGCGTAGGCGTAGCCCACCGCAGGCAATCGCCATTCAACTTTCACATCACGTTATCATCGGATATTGTGGAATTTTCGTGCGTAACCCAATAGCATCTATGACCGCTTCTCACTCTGAAACTCCATCTACCAAACCCGACGCGAGTACTTTTATTTCTGACCATCGACAGGTAGACCGCAGTAAGCTAAGTCAAATGTACCTGCACTATGTCGAGACGAAGGATAAATATCCTCACGCCGTATTGCTGTATCGGGTAGGAGATTTCTTTGAATGCTATTTCCAAGATGCTGTAAAACTAGCGCAAGAATTGGAATTAGTCCTCACTAGCAAGCAAGCTGGGGAACAGGGACGGGTGGCGATGTCTGGTGTTCCGCATCACGCTTGGGAACGCTACGCGACGATGCTTGTAGAAAAAGGCTACGCGGTGGTAATTTGCGACCAAGTGGAAGATGCTTCCGAAGCTGCTGGGAGATTAGTGCGGCGGGAAGTAACGCGCATTCTTACACCTGGCACTTTGCTAGAAGAGGGAATGCTGAAATCAAGTCGCAATAATTACTTAGCAGCAGTGGTAATTGCCGCAAATCATTGGGGTTTAGCTTATGCAGACATCTCTACAGGAGAATTTCTTACCACTCAAAGTAGTGATTTAGAACATTTGACACAGGAATTAATGCGTTTGCAACCTTCAGAAGTGCTGGTTCCGACAAATGCGCCCGATTTAGGTAGTTTGCTGCGTCCGGGAGAGACTTCACCACATTTGCCGGAGTGTTTGCCACCATCATTTTGTTATAGTTTACGATCGCAACTACCTTTTTCTCAAGGTGAAGCTAGACCTAGATTATTGCAGAAATTTAAGGTGCGATCGCTCGAAGGACTCGGTTGTGATCATCTTCCCCTTGCCGTTCGCGCGGCTGGTGGGCTTCTAGAATACTTGGAAGATACTCAAAAAGAAAACCCTGTAACCCTTCAAAGACTCCGCAGCTACACCGTCACCGACTACCTAATTGTTGACAATCAAACCCGCCGTAACTTGGAAATTACCCAAACCGTCCGGGATGGAACTTTTCACGGTTCGCTACTCTGGGCGTTAGATAAAACTAGTACGGCGATGGGTGGACGGGCTTTGCGGCGGTGGTTATTGCAACCGCTACTCGATATTAAAGGCATTCGGGCGCGACAAGATACCATCCAAGAATTGATGGAAAATACGCCTTTGCGTCAAGATTTGCGGCAGTTATTACGCCAAATTTATGATTTGGAACGCCTCACCGGAAGGGCGGGTTCTGGTACAGCTAATGCTAGAGATTTAGTAGCTTTGGCAGATTCCCTCTCACGCTTACCGGAATTATCCAATTTAGTAACTGAGGCGCGTTCCCCATTTCTAAAAGCTTTGCAGAAAGTCCCAAGTGTGTTGGAAGAATTGGCACAAAAGTTACACACACATCTTGTAGAGTCGCCACCCATACTAATTAAAGAAGGCGGATTAATTCGCCCCAGCGTTAATCCCCTGTTGGATGAAAGAAAGGCGACTGTAGAAGCAGACCAGCAATGGATTGCCAACTTGGAAGTTGATGAAAGAGCCAAGACAGGAATTTCCACACTGAAGGTAGGATTTAACAAAACTTTTGGTTATTATATCAGTATTTCCCGCAGCAAAGCTGACCAAGTACCCGCTAATTATATCCGCAAGCAAACCCTGACTAATGAGGAACGTTACATCACCCCAGATTTGAAGGAACGAGAAGCCCGGATTTTGACGGCGCGAGATGATTTAAATCAGTTGGAATATGAGATTTTTACGGCGTTGCGGGAAGAGGTAGCACAAGAGGCGGAAGTAATTCGCAATTTATCTCGTGCAGTGGCGGCGGCGGATGTGTTGTGTGGTTTGGCTGAGTTGGCGGTGCATCAAGGTTACTGTCGTCCCGAAATGTTGTCAGGAAGAGAGATAAACATTGTTGATGGTCGTCATCCGGTGGTGGAACAGTCTTTACCTGCGGGTTTCTTTGTACCGAATTCGACTCAATTGGGTCAAGAGTCATTAGTCATTAGTCATTTGTCATTAGTAGATGACCAAGGACAAAGGACAAATGACCAAGGACAAAGGACTCTTGACCAAGGACAAAAGACAAATGACCAAGGACAAAGGACAAATGACAATCCAGATTTGATTATTCTCACCGGGCCAAACGCCAGTGGCAAAAGTTGTTATTTGCGTCAGGTGGGATTAATTCAGTTAATGGCGCAGATTGGTAGTTTTGTACCAGCGAGGTTTGCCAGATTGGGAATATGCGATCGCATTTTCACCCGTGTAGGTGCAGTAGATGATTTAGCAACTGGTCAATCTACGTTCATGGTGGAAATGAATGAAACCGCAAATATTCTCAACCATGCCACATCTAGATCATTAGTATTATTAGATGAAATTGGTCGCGGCACAGCCACATTTGATGGTCTTTCTATAGCTTGGGCGGTGGCGGAATACATAGCCGTTGATATTCGGTCACGCACAATTTTTGCCACCCATTACCATGAGTTAAATGAACTGGCTAGCATTATCCCGAATGTGGCTAACTATCAGGTGACAGTGAAAGAATTACCCGACCAAATTATCTTTTTGCACCAAGTTCAACCAGGAGGTGCTGATAAATCCTATGGAATTGAAGCGGGAAGATTGGCGGGTTTACCAGCCGTAGTTATTCAACGCGCAAAACAAGTTATGGGGCAAATTGAAAAACACAGCAAGATTGCGATGGGACTACAAAATCTCGATGGTTAAGCAAGTTCGTAGTAAGGACTTTAGTCCTTATTTTCTAAGCACTAAAGTGCTTACTACAAACTAGGTGTTAATTACTGGCGAAAAATTTCTACTTTTTGTAAAACTACCTCTTGATTCGGACGATCTCTAGTTGTACGCACATTAGCGATCTTGCTGACTATATCTAGACCTTCGACAACTTCACCAAAAACACTATGTTTGTTGTCAAGGTGAGGCGTTGCTGCTTCCGTAATGAACCATTGCGAACCATTAGTACCGCGTCCAGCATTAGCCATTGATAGAATACCTGCACGAGTGTGTCTCAATTCAGGATGAAACTCATCCTCAAATTGATATCCTGGGCCACCAGTACCCCATCGGCTGGCTGTATCTAGATAACGACTTAGAGGATCGCCACACTGAATCATAAAATCAGGGATGACGCGGTGAAAACGAACCCCATCGTAAGCTGGAGTTCCCTTGCCAGATTCACCAGTTTTAGGGTCTTTCCAGTCGATTGTTCCGGTTGCTAGACCGACAAAGTTTTTGACGGTATTAGGAGTTCGTTCTTCCTCCAAACGAACTACAATTTCACCCAAGGAAGTAATTAAACGAGCGTGCAGCTTGCCATCACCGGGAATATTAATTTCTGGAAAGTTCATTAGATATCCTACTTTTAACAAGTGCCAGTATTTGAACTATATAAGTTTATCAGCATTCAAGTTACCGCCTTTAGACATAACAAAAAATCTGAAGTCAGGAAACTTGAGCCAACAAATATTTTATTCAGGCAAATTTATCGCTGGATTCCGGCTAAAGAATCCTCTAGGGACTAGCTTAAAGCCAACTCGGTGAACGGGCATCACCGGCCAATCTTCCGATCGCGGAATATGAGTTACGCCCATTGTGTACCACAGTACGATATCTTCACCCATCAAGGCTTCATCGTCTGCAATATATTTTGGTAAACCCTGTCCTGGTTGAGTTTGGTTGGGATAATCTCCCCCAGCATAAAGTTCAGTAGGTTTATATTTTGTTACCCAAAGGTGATGAGTCGCAAATTCTG
Source organism: Nostoc sp. UIC 10890 (assembly GCF_054786515.1). Classification (NCBI taxonomy): domain Bacteria; kingdom Bacillati; phylum Cyanobacteriota; class Cyanophyceae; order Nostocales; family Nostocaceae; genus Nostoc; species Nostoc sp. UIC 10890. The sequence goes on along the minus strand of NZ_JBSGKF010000001.1, from coordinate 4,525,811 downwards.
CCCGTTGACGGATGCTTGAGCCTTCCACAGGGAAAAATATCGAGTTTCCTTCAGGCATCAGCATATATCCTGGTGCAGCATCCAGAACATTCTTTTTGTCTGCGCTAACAATCATCCACTCTCGACTGCTTTTCAGATCCAAATCGCGCACAGCAGCCGTTTCTTTGCCTAATGGGGTTTCTGTAACTGCGATCGCATTTCCTAAAGGATTTTTCTCATCCATCGGCAAAGCTTTCACATTCATTTCCATCACAGAATTAGCCTGACCATCGACATCGAAATCTAGGCGATAGTTGAAAAAATGCTGGTGATTTACTCCGAAGATATTTTTTGCAATTAGCCGACCAGATGAATCATCCTCAGATTGCTTTTGGGAAGCTGTTCCCTGCGCCAGTACGATACCTGTTAACTCATTTTGGACTTCCAAAGTCCCATCCTGGTGAAAGATCCAATTGATGCTGTAATCATAGTTATCAATGGCCGCATTCATCGTCATGATTAATTCTCGACTGCGACGGACATCATTACGCTGCGTACCATAGTCATAGTGCTTCCAGAGCATACCGTTATTTCGCTCGTATATGCCGATCGCTCCTGGCATCACATAAGGTTCTCCGTCGCCATTAGCAAACACAGCATCTAGCAAAAGACCGTTTTCCGGAATCTCTTTACCTAATTGCATCGTAGTTGCTAGGGAACCAAAATTGTATTCCCCAACATCAAAGGCATTTCTGAATGACCAAGTGGGATTTGGATCACCGTAAGGCACTACCGTTTCTGATAGGCTAGCGCGGTACAGCACTGGTCTGATATTTTCCCCATCGCTGTGTGTCACTTGGTACAACACCAATCCACTGCGGGGATGCATTACATAGCGAAATTTCCAACCTTGCCAGCTAATTTCATTGTCTTTGATCTGGAAACTTGCACCATTTGGTTGGAGAATTTTTAATGCTTTAAGTGGTGAAAGTAATTTACCCAAGGATTTTACATCGTAGTTCCAGTTCTCTTGAGAAAAAGGAACTATCCCTCTATCCACGAAACTGGAAATTTTACCTGTATTCAAATTAACAGTTGCCAGTATTCCTTCAATTGGACTGCCGTAAGAATTCCAGTGTTCGCCCTTGTAGTAAAATAAGCCCCGACAAAGACGGTTTCCTGCTGCTTCTTCCTGTTTACTCAGGATTCCGGGGGCCCAACAACTAATTTTGACTTGGTTGAAGTCTGTAATTCCCCGTTTTTGCATCGCTGTTTGCCATCGGGGATCGGATTTAAAAGCTTCAGTTGCCAATTGATATTCTGAAGCGACGATCGCAGGTTGGACAGACGGTATTTCTTTCCAAGAACTTAAGGTATTGCTTGTCAGGTCAACGACACCCTCAAAGGTTTTGTTTTGCGATCGCTCATAGACTACCAAAAAAGCTTTTCGCCCAAAAGCTTTACCAGGTGTAAAATTTAGAACTTCTGCTTTATCTGGTTCTTGTAAAGCAATAAGTGGAAAAGCTGCCATTTCGCTCAAAGTTTTTTCTCTTTGAATGACCGAAACAGCTGTATTAATTTCTGCCTCAGTTAGCGACGTGAGAGGATGGGAAATAGAAGGCTGTTGAGCCGTCAATGTTTCTATTAATCCGATTGAAATAGAAATGATGGAAATGATCGCAATCGATAACCACAAAAAACGCTTTAACCGCTTAATCATCTTTTACATTTTTACAAAAGACTTATAGTTATCTATTTCCAAGCCTAAGATTGAAACCCGATAAAATATAGAAGCTAAAGCCAAATTAATTTGCTAACAGTGTCCCCGATTGTGAAACCCAATATATTCCTGGATTTAGTAGTATGGACGAGCAATTTATCCGTGAAGCAGTGGAGAATTTTACACGCCCTTGGCCCCAAAGGCGAGGTATTGAGTCAATTGATCGAAATGCTGCCGTTGTACTTGTGAAAGTACCATTAAATCAGCTATCTGATGCCCTTGCGGAAAAAGCGATCGAATCCCAACGCAATGTCATAGGATCGGAAATCGAAGTTTCAGGTGCTTTTGTATTCGCGTATCAACTAGTTGGACACCCTTGGTCAATTATGATTTCTGGCGATCTGTCTTATCCATCAATTTTGGAATCAAGCGAGTTAGCTCTACTTTCAAAACAGTTAGAACAAACAGTGATCATGCTGCTTGTAAGCGACAGTGCAGGCGAAATCGGCTATGACTTATTTGAGGGTGGAGAATTAGTTGAATACTTCAGGGGGTCAGATGGTGAGTTAACTGACGACTCTAATAAATATGGCATTCAGGCGCAGCGATATCTATTGTTTCCGTACCCAGACGAACTCGAAGAAGATGAGGACTCTGAAGCTCAACAAACAGCATACTTCTGGTCGCGTCGTCGCCAAGTAACAGCCGAAGAAATTGGCAATGTGTGGAATTTTCCATGTCAGCTTATGCTTGATTACGATGCGTTTGATCCTGCAATTGACTCTGAATATTTATTAGGAGAATACTCTTTGAAGCGTGGCGATCGCTATCGAGTTCAAAATCCAGGATTCACTTTAGTTCTTGGTTATGAAGCAGATGGTCGTAGGCAGGAAATCACTTCTGTACCTGATTTAGTTAGGGTCGATTACTTTAGATTTGGAAAATAAATAGGCTGTGCTATCATCAATCCAAAATCAAAAAGAGCAAGCGCATTCATCTTGCGTTGCTCAATCTAAAATCCAAAATTCAAAATTATTTGATACCTCAGCAATTACGCTGAAACCAAACGGCGTAAAGATTCAGCACGACGTTTAGCAATAGGGTTATTTGGAGACAATTTGAGTGCTTCTTCGTAACTTTGTAACGCCTGAGTAGTTAATTTTTTCTTTTCGTAGGCGTGACCGAGATTATTCAATCCTGTCACGTAGTCAGGTTTTGATTTGAGAGCTTCTTTGTACTGACGAATTGCTAAATCATATTGCTCTTGGATAAAATAAATATAGCCCAGCCCGTTGTAAATGGGGGCGATATCTTCTTCTTCCTCTTCTTCAGCAGCTTTGAGAGCTTTTTGAAATAGCGCGATCGCTTGAGAGTACATTTTTTTTTCTGAATAAATACTGGCTAACTCATAATATTCTTGAGTCGTACCCTTTTCTTTCTCTAACTTCTTTCGCAACCTTGCAAAAGCGCCTTCAATCTTGCGAGTTTTGAAAATCTGGCGAAAAACACTCACGGCTGCAATTGTGAGTATAACCACCAAAATTGAGAGATAAACAACGGCTAGACTGTTATCCATTGCTGCAAATACAAATATTATAAAGTTTGTTATTTGTCATTTGTCATTTGTCCTTTGTCCTTTGTTATTCGCTAATGACCGATGACTAATGACCAATGACTAATTTATGGTAAACCCCAGTATTGAGAGCGTTGCTGGAGCCAACCTTCTTCTAAATAACGAGCGATCGCTTGATTGATGCTTCGTCTAAACTCATCATATTGCAATCCCTTGGGCGTTACTACAGACAAGGGTTCAGTTGATAGCTTGGTTGGTAGTAGGCGATATTGGGGATATTCTTGCACCCAACCGCTTAGAACGCTAGCATCTGCGGCAAAGGCGGCGACGACATTATTTTCTATTTCGTCTCGCGCTTCTTGATATGAATTCACCCCTACTAACTCGGAATTTGGCACATAGTACCGCACTTGAGCAATAGTGCTGGAGTTGTTGAGTACGGCAATTTTTTGTTTTGCCAAATCACTCAACTTCTGCACGGAGGTATCTTTCGTAACTAATACAGTGCCATCCAAATAGTAGGGAACACTGAAACTAACTATGCGGCTGCGAGATTCGGTTGCTGTGATTCTAGCGATCGCAAAATCAACTTTCTTGTCTAAGACTACAGATAAGCGATCGCGATTCGCTACAGGTTTAAATCTGATAGCCTCGGCTTTACCAACCAAGTCACCTGCCAAACGCTTTGCCAAGTCAATTTCTAAGCCTTGTAAGTTACCCTTAGCATCTTTAAATCCCAAGGGACGCAAGTTATCTTTAACGGCAATATTTAAATAGCCCCGCTGCTGAATTTCTGACATTTCGGCAGCAGATGCAGTTAATCCCGTCCCCACTAAGGAAAAGCAAAAAATCCAAAAGATAGTGGCGGATAATACCAGATGTAACCGAGTAATTGCTTGCCATCTGTTACATCTGTTATACATCCCTTACCACCTTTATCCTTTAGCTTGAATTGCCAATTCAGCAACTTTGCCGAAGCTGGCTGGATCGAGGACTGCCAATTGCGCCAACATCTTGCGATTTAGTTGGATATCAGCTTTTTTCAAGTTACCGATCAACTGGCTGTAGCTCAAGCCGTGTTGCCTGGAAGCAGCGTTGATGCGGGTGATCCAGAGGCGACGAAAATCGCGCTTTTTCTTTTTGCGATCGCGGTAGGCACTCCGTAGCGCCTTCATCACTTGTTGGTTAGCAGTTCTAAACAGAGTTGAATGGGAACCGCGAAAACCTTTAGCTAGTTTGAGAATTTTATTGCGGCGCTTCCGAGCTACATTACCGCGTTTTACCCGAGTCATAACTTATTTCCTAAAATACTTACAAATATGGGAGCATCAAGCGAACGTTAAGTTCATCACGTTCATGTACAAGCGCACTTTGGCGCATACCACGCTTTTTGTCAGAAGATTTGTGCTCTAAAAGGTGGCTTTTGAACGCTTTACGACGGACGATTTTGCCGGTACCGGTGGCACGGAATCGCTTTGCCGCTGCTTTACGAGTCTTTAGTTTAGGCATGGTATAGCTTTGATTCGACACGATCCATTATTATATACTATTAAAATTGCTATAACTGCAATTAAATAAAGGATTTAATCGACGGCGATCGTTATTTAGGAGTCAGGAGTCAGGAGTCAGTACAAATAGTGGATACCGTAATATAAAGCCTCTCTTCTCCTTTGGAGACGCTAGGGCGAACGCTTAGAGGATGTTTGAAAAGTATTTTTGATAACTTCTAAGCCTCAGAAAACTAACCCGCCTAGCCCCCTTCCCTACAAGGGAATGGGTTTCCAAGCCTCTCTCCGCTTGCCTAACGCAGGCCATTGGTGTCAACTTAAGCTAGAAATAGCTTCGCTGCGGGCTTCATAACCCGCCAGAGAATGAATTCTCTGGCTCATAGCTAAAGTCTACTGAAGTAGACTGAATCTTTTTGGGGATATCTAGTCATCTGAAGATGACTTTCGCTATGATTCTTGGAACTGAAGTTCCTTGCAGAACATAGTTTTTGCGTTAAGTTGACACCAATGAACGCAGGCTGACGCCAACGGGGAGAGGTTTGGAGAGGGGTTTATTCTGAATTCTGACTCCTGAATTCTGACTCCTGAATTCTGCATTCTGATTCTTCTTCAATAACTTTTTCCAGTGGCGCCGACTTTGGGATCTAAAACTATTTGCGAACCGGATTTATTCACATGGTAAGTCCAAGATTGCTCTTTAACCTTGACAATCACTTCCCAGCCTTCAACGGGGTCGTACTGCTGGGTGCAAACTTCGCCAAAGTTAAATTGACAGGGGTTTCCAAAAGTTTTTGATGTGGCTTGAGTGATTTTTAAATCAGCAATTCCCACCCCAGAACGCTTTGAGGCATCGCTTAAAACTGCATCTGCGATCGCTTTCGGCAATGTCTGTAAAGCACTCACCTGCGGATCTAAAACGATTTGCTTTCCAGATTTATCTACACGGTAAGTCCACGAATCTTTGCGGACTCTGACAACTACTTCCCAACCTTCAACGGGGTTATATTCCCTAGTACAAATTTCTCCAAAATTGAACTCACAAGGATTCCCAAAGGTTTTCGATGTGACTTGAGTAATCTGTAATTGCCGTTTAGGTATGCCGGAACGCTTGGAAGCATCCTGTAAAATTTTATTAGCGATCGCTTTCGGTAACTTATTTCCTTGCGATTGGGGTCTTTGAGACAATTGAGTGCTATCTGGGCGAGGAATAGCCCCAGCGAAGTTGTTTTCAGCAAGTCCAAACCCATAAGATAGCAAGCTTGTCAACGCCAATGTCAATAAAACTCCTCTGGGTGACTGAAAGGTGCTTTTGAGTAAAGCAGATACTTTGATGATTGATTTCATATATTTTTTTTAAATTGAATAGTTTGTTTGACGTTGCACTATCAATTCAGTTTCTTTGTAACAAGTAGGGATAAGGAGAACAACGAAGATTTCTTCCCAATGCCCAATCCCTATTTGATCATTGCCGCTAAATTCATCACACATTCAGGAAACTGGCGTTTTAATGCCGGAAACACGGGACAAGGCGCTTGTTCTTGTAAATTATCTGGTTTACTCCAAGTAAAGGGCGCTTTCTGCGCCGCAGACATCCACAACAGAAGTTTCGCTCGTGTCATGGCAACATAGAGTAAACGATATTCTTCAGATGTTTTCAAATTCTTTGCCACCTCCCATGCTTGACTAACATCCGGTATGGTAGATTCTTCGTGGAGAGTAGCGCGAATTTGGGCGCGGGCTACTTCTGATAAGGTAAAGTCGCCTAAAAATTGGCTTTGGGGAGGAACCCAAAATCTGCCAGGAATCAAGTTTTCGTGGAGAAAGGGAAGAAACACATAGTCCCAATCTAGCCCTTTGGCTTTGTGCATGGTAATAATTGTCAGTTGGCCGCGACGAGTGTAACGTTCTTCCGAATCCTCGGTTTCCACTGGTTCAAACCGTTCAGAACTGACGATTTCACTTAAGGCTGAAAGCATCCCACTCATTGAACTATTGCCAGCTATCTGCTGGTTTACCCGTTCTGCGAGTTTGTCAGCAGTTGCCAATTCGGCCTGGTCGTAATTTAAGGTCAAGGCGAGAAAGGAAATTAGCTGGTATAGGGGCAGTTCTAAGCGGGCGCGAAGTAAATTGCGACACAATTTTGCAGCTTTTTGTACTGTTTCTGATTGGGGTGCTGCTAGGGGGCCAGGATACAAAAATTCTTCTGGTAGACTAGCAAGGGCGTTGAGGTCTTGGGTAGGAATTAATTGGCGCTGGACTAATGCTTCTAGGGCAGCTTTAAGGTAATCGGGGGAGTGGGGGCGATCGCAAAATTGCAATAATGCCAAAATTTCTTGGGGGACATGGGAACGGCGATCGCGTTCTCCCACATCGTAAAGTGTAATATTATGCTCTTTGCACACAGGTGCTAAAGCCTCTCCTAGCCAGCGTCCTTGGCGATTTTCTCTGACTAAAATCGCTGCACTATTTTTTGTTGGGTCTTCGCCAAATAACTCAATCACCCTTTGAGATAACAATTCAACGGTCTGATGAATATCACGCGGTGTATAAAGTTCTAAACCTCGTCCTACTGGTGCGGGGTTGGCGTTAGTTTGCGGATCACCAGCATTAACAGGGCGAATTGTCTGCAAGCGAAATGGGACTTGTCGGTTGTCAGAAATCTGTTGTCCGTTATTGGTTTTTGCTAACCACTGATTATTAATCCATGTGAGGGCAAAGTTAGCCGCTTCAATGATAATTCTAGTACTGCGACCAGCTTGATCCATCGTTGCCAATCGTTCAATGCGATCGCACTCTTCGCAAAATTGGCGAAAATAAATCGGATCGGCTGGAGTAAAGGTAGAGTTAATCGCCTGGTTAGGGTCGCCAACTCGGACTAGGTTGAGTGGGGAGTTAGGAGAGACGCGATGAATCGCGTCTGTACAAGAGTCAGCAGTAGAGACGCGATTCATCGCGTCTATTAGGAGTGAAGAATTATCTCCCGCATCACTTGCCAAAATTTCTAATAATTGCGTCTGAAGCGGACTAGAATCTTGGGCTTCGTCTTCAAAGACGGCGAATACTTGGTTTTGCTCGATGCGACGGGCGCTGTCATTTTCTAAAACCCGCAGTGCGGCTAAAATCATATCGTCGTAGTCAATGAAGTCACGCGATCGCATTAAGTTTTGATATTGCTCATACAATCCCGCCGCTACACTCAAAATTGCATATTCGTCTGTGGTTTGTTTACTCCACTCCCGCAACAATTCTGGCGATATTCCAGAACTTTTTGCTTCATGAATTACCGTATTAGCTAATTCTGGCAAGACTTCTGTTCGCAGCACCGATTGACGACGTAACCTTTCTGTCTCTTCTCCGTCAAATTGATGACCTTCTAATAACCGCAAATATCTATCTTGATTATTTCCAATCCATTGTTCTACGGCAGTTCTGATAAAGCGGTGGCTTTGGGTTGGTGTAATTAATGTGACATTTTCTAACTCCAAACCCGACAAATTAGAATGGCGGCTGGCAATGTTCAATGCTAGACCATGTAAGGTATAGACAAAAAAGCCCATCTGGGGTAAGGATAAATCATCTCGTAAGAATTTACGAATCTTGGCTTTAATATTGGCAGCAGCAGAGCGAGTAAAAGTAACGACTACCAACTGACGGCGCGAGGATGAACGTTCATATTGACGGGCGATCGCGATCGCCGCAGCCGCCGCCATACCCGTAGATTTTCCTGCACCAGGAACGGCGGAAATCGCCAAAGGGCCAGATTGCCAGTCAGCCATTTGCTGTTGTCCAGGGCGTAAACTGTTGCGGATTGCGAGAATTTTCTCTTGTAAAGAAGGAAAAGGCGATCGCTCCAACAATTTTGAGTAGAGTAATTCTTGAGCCACAGGAGCAGTAAATTTAGAGTCAGACATATAAAATTTTAGATTTAGGATTTAATTCTAAAATCGCAGATATGAATAATTTTAAGTGATTTATAAATCCCAAATTACTAGATTGCCGATATAGCAATCCTAAATGAGTTATGAACAAAAAGATCCCCGACTTCTTCAAAAAGTCGAGGATCTGAGCCTCTCGATGGAGAGTAGTCTGTCAAGTTTGATTTGATCGGTTTGTAGTGTGCGCTGTCTTTGCTAAAGTGCAAACTACAAACAATTACTAGAAAATGAATCTTAGACTAGTTCTTTGATATTTTGCCGTTCTTCCACAGTTGATTCACTAAAAACAGCTACATACAACCATCCGGCTAAAATAGCCCCCAAGATAGGAGCTATCCAGAACAGCCAGACTTGGGAAAATAGTTCTACACCTGCAAATAGAGCAACTCCAGTACTACGGGCAGGATTAACCGAGGTGTTGGTTACAGGAATGCTAATTAGGTGAATCAAGGTGAGTCCAAAACCAATTGCCAATGGTGCAAATCCTTTAGGAGCGCGGCTATCAGTCACACCCAGAATAATCAACAGAAACATGAAAGTCATCACAACTTCACTAATAAAGCAAGCAAATAGCGTGTAACCACCTGGAGAGTGAGTACCATAGCCATTGGTAGCCAATGGGTTGGAGCCAGTCAGGGCAAATCCAGTTTTGCCGCTAGCAATCAGATAAATAATACCCGCACCAACAACTGCACCGACTACTTGAGAGGCAATGTAAGGTAATAAGTCAGATCCCGGAAAGCGCTTACCTGCCCACAATCCAAAGGAAACAGCTGGATTGAAATGCCCACCAGAAATATGACCAAGAGCATAAGCCCCTGTGAGGACGGTAAGCCCGAATGCCAAAGATACACCAACCAATCCAATACCCAATGGAAAGGAGGTACTTTCGCTGATTTTTGCAGCATCAGCTGTGTAGGCTGCGGCTATAACAGCACTACCACAACCACCTAAAACAAGCCAGAATGTGCCAATAAATTCGGCCAAACAACGTTTAGTTAGAGACATTTTTGGAAAACTCCTTGTTCAGCTACAAATGAGCGATCGCTATGTTGGACAATGCTTGAGTCATGACATCATCAACAGGGAATCTTTGGGTTTGTTTCATGCCCATCAAATTTTCCCTGAATCCCTGACTAATTGATTCTGACTTCTGAAATTCTTTAAGAAACTAAATCGAAAAAATAGGAATTTGTTTTTTACTCAATAATTGTGGTAATAAAAGAAGATACAGGAAAAGTTAAAATAATAAAAAAAATACTTAATTTCTTAAGTATTTTGCTCGGATAATGCATCTTTTGAGCAATTAAAATTGTTGGAAAATTTATTTAAATTTTGCAATATAAATTATAGTTTATACATTTTAGGCTGAAAAAATGAGATTGTTTTCTCTTAAGGTTGTTGCTCGGTAACTGTTCAGAGCATGTGATCATCCCTGAAAATCTGGACTTACACAAATTAATAGAACAATGAAAAATAAAGACTTCAAGCAGGGCATTGGGGAGCCAGTGGCTTGCTCTGGTTAATAGAGTTAAAGCAACTGGCGACATTGTCCAAAGATAAAATTCAACTAATGCCCTATTTCCTATGCGCTATTGGAGGATATCAACTGGTCGCGGCGTTCCTCCCCCACCAACTTTTATGTATAGTGGCTACGGTACTGGGTACTGGATACCAGAAATTGTTTTTTAAAATTTGGTGGTGGGTAAGAGCAAGCACCATAATTTTTCGATTTTACACCCAGTCCCCAATCCCCAATCCCCAGTCCCCAGTCCCTTTTACCAAATCACATCACGGAGTTAGTCCTTTTGAAAATTGAAATTATTCATCAATCTGCCAAGAATCCTTAGTTAATTCTTCATCCAGAATTTTCTTAGGACGAACAATAATGATAATTTGTCCTAATAAAGGAATTTCTGGTTCAGTTTCAAACCACTGAAAATCTAATTCACCACCATTTTCAACAACAAAGTAGCTAGAGGCATCCCATTCTCGTTGGGCACGATCTATCACTACTACGACTGGCCCTATTTGGCTTTGAGTTTGGATGGGGAAGCGATCGCTATTCGCTAAAATTACAACTGGATCTTCTGCCGCCAACAGCACTTGCCAACCTGGTAAAGGTACCCAAGCTTGTTCTCCAGAAAACTTGACTAGGCGAAATGGTTCAATTTCTGTGAGTATAGGCACTGCTTGTAAGTCTTGCCGTGACAATGGCAATTCACCGACTACGGGCAAGATTCGGGGTAATTGTTCTTCAAACTCCAGGCGGTAAAAGGGTAAAATTGGCGCTGGACGCTGGGGAACAGTAGTAAAATCAGTCAGTAGTTGTTCAATTTTTTGCCTTGCTCCTGGTGTGTGAGCAAAACGCAAACCTTTGGCGATTAGGCGCGATCGCTGTTGTAAATCTGCATTTTGGCGTGCTAGTTTCCAAACTTGGTGAGCAACGGCATCCCCAGGATGGGCAGAAAACCCTTCTGGTAAACTGCGGTAATAAGAGAACTCTTTCAGGGCTTTGGCTATTTCCCGTGCCTCATCGGCATCAACATTGTGGACGAAGATGAGTTCGGCGGCGGCAGCGCGTTCTTCTTGGGTGAGCAAACGCAGTTCGTATAAAACATCACTTCCACGTGTGGTGTAGTGCGATCGCGTTGCTTCCGATACTCCAAACTTTTCCAAAGAATTGTAAACTTGAGAACCAACAACCACCTGATTTTGTTGAATCGGCTCAAATCCAGTTGCCTCAAAAATTTCTTGGGGGTTATAACCGATTTTTAGCAACGAGGCGATCGCGCCTCCCCATTCCACCCAGTTGCCTTGTTTTTGCCTCAGCCTTCGCAGTAATTCTTGTGCTACATCGTTAGTAGTATTGTCTTCGGGATTCTGAGCGTTGGGTGGTAGATCAGTCATAATCGGAGTGCAAGCTTCAACTTGAGAGGTTGGTTAATACCTCATGAGCAAGTCTTATTCTAATCTATGAACTACCCAGACAGACTGCCTTAAGTTCATCTGTGGAAACTTACAGCAGTTTTCTTTGACATGAAGTACAAAGTTACGGGTTTTGAGGCAGGAGGTGGGAGGTAGGAAGCAGAAGGCAAGAATTCCGCAGCAAATTTGCTCTGTAGCGCCCACTATTAGCGTTTTAAAATATGCAAAATAACTCCGTATAAACCCTTGGCAATTTTCGGCTATTCTCAACTAAACTTGGTATGGAATATAACAAGAGTGTGAATATTTAAAGGAAATATCTTATGGATAATCCCGGTGTCGAAATTGATAAAGTCCAATATCAAGTAATGACTCTCGAACGACCAAAAAAGCTGAAAATCCTGGTAGTTGACGATGAACCAGATAATCTCGATCTACTTTATCGCACATTTCGACGCGACTTTAATGTTCTGAAAGCTGATAGTGGAGTGAACGCCCTACAAGTTTTGGCAACAGAAGGGGAGGTAGCGGTGATTATCTCCGATCAACGGATGCCAGAAATGAAAGGAACTGAGTTTCTCAGTAAGACTGTACCTCAGTTTCCCGATACGGTGAGAATAATTCTCACCGGATTTACTGATATTGAAGACTTGGTAGAAGCAATTAATGCTGGGCAAGTCTACAAATATATCACCAAGCCTTGGGACCCAGGGGAACTGAAGGCAGTGGTGCAAAGAGCAGCAGAAACTTACGACTTGCTCAAGCAACGTACAGAAGAATTACGCCGCGCTCATGCTCAAATGGCGCTGCTGAGTGTTTTAGTACAGGTAACTCAAGCTGCTTCTAGCTTAGAGGAAACTCTTGCTCCCATTGCTAGGGCTGTGAGTGAGACTTTTGGGGCAGAAGGCTGTATTTTACAACTTACAGATGGAAATACTCTGATTGCGACTCAAGGAACTTACAGCGAAACAGGTACAATAGAAAATTGGTTATCCGAAGACCCACTAACAAAGGAAGCGATCGCCACTGGGCAAATCCAAGTTTCCTTAAATGTAGTTAAAGACACTAAATTAGTTGATGCTATTCACTACCAAAATACGGGTGTGCAAGCACATTTAGTGATTCCGATTAGCTACCGGAACGAACTTTTGGGCGTATTATCACTACAGTGGAAGCAACCCTGCACTTTGCGGGAAGATGAATTAACCCTAATTAATTTATCAGCGCAACTGGTAGCGATCGCTCTCACTAGTAGCCGCTCTCATCAAACCATTGTGTAGTTGTCCTTTGTCATTTGTCCAAAGTCCATTGGCAAATGACGAATGACAAATCACGAATGACTAATGACCAATGACCAATGACTAATGACTAACGAAATTCAGTCCATTTTTAACCGTATTGCTCCAGTTTATGACCAGTTGAACGATTGGTTGAGTCTGGGACAGCATCGAATCTGGAAGGAAATGGCAGTAAAATGGAGTGCAGTTAAACCCGGCGATACTGCATTAGATTTGTGTTGCGGCAGCGGTGATTTAGCCTTACGTTTGGCGAGGCGTGTGGGAGCGACAGGACAAGTGTATGGAGTAGATTTTTCCCCAAACCTCCTAGAAACTGCTAAAGAACGTTCCCAAAAGCAGTATCCCCAACCTGCGATTGCCTGGGTAGAAGCGGATGTGCTAAATTTACCCTTTGAAGATAACCAATTTGATGCCGCAACAATGGGCTATGGTTTAAGGAATGTTAAAGATATTCCTCGCAGTCTCCAAGAGTTACACCGCGTTTTGAAGCCGGGTGCTAAAGCTGCAATTTTAGACTTTCATCGACCGAGCAATCCTCAGCTACGTGCCTTTCAGCAGTTGTATCTGGACGGTTTCGTGGTGCCAGTTGCCAATTATTTAGGCTTAAAAGAAGAATATGCTTACATCAGTCCTAGCTTAGACCGTTTTCCCATCGGCAAAGAGCAAATAGAGTTAGCTTATCAAGTTGGTTTTGCTATTGCCACACACTACCCCATTGTGAACGGTATGATGGGAGTGCTGGTAGTCAGCAAATTTTAGATTTGGGATTTTGGATTGGGGACTGCGGAATCGGTAATGGCTAATGGAAAATCGTTAGTAGTTAGTGGGCAAATAAATCATAACTAATAACCGCCAATTACCAATCCCCAATCCCTAATTTCTAATCTAAAATCCAAAATCCAAAATCCAAAATCCAAAATCCTGTGGACTGGTTTCATCTTTGGTTTTATGTCGCTCCCCCGGTACTGGGTGGAATTATTGGCTATTTCACAAATGATATAGCCATTAAAATGTTGTTCCGTCCTTACCGAGCAATTTATATTGCTGGACGAAGAGTACCCTTCACCCCTGGATTGATTCCCCGCAACCAGGAACGTTTGGCTAAGAACATTTCCAATACAATCATGGGGTCACTGTTGACACCACAAGAATTGCAAAATCTGGCCCGGCGTTTGTTGCAAACAGAACGCGTACAAGCAGCAATTATCTGGTTGTTGCGGCTGGCAATTGAACAAATCAAAACAGATAAAAACCAGAAAAGTACCAAAATTGTAGCTGGAATTTTGCGGGATTTACTAGGGGAATCCTTACCACGGTTACTCAAGGTTTTGGCGCGACGTGAAGACTTTTTAGAAGCGCAGATCAATCAAATTTTTGACCAGATATTGCTGGAATTTCAACTGAGTGAAGAACAAGCCACGCGGCTTGTTGATTGGTTGTTGGAGGTAGTTTTACCGCCGGATCTGTTGCGCCAAGCGATAGTTGATTTTTTGACCGATCGCACGATTCAAATTATTGATGAAGGATTCCGCGAAAAAACCAGTGGGACTTATTGGGTAGTAGCAAATTTGTTTGGCTTACGTAACACTCTTACACGGCTACGGACTTTTTGCTTGGATGAAAAGGAGGCTACCAATACTCGCTTGCAGGAATTGACTCAAGATTTGCAGGTGCGCGATCGCATTAGGAAATTCTTGCAAAATTTATCATTACAAAACTTGCCAATTGGTACGGTACGACAACTACGAAAAACCACCCGCGAAAGTGTCCGCCATTACCTGCAAAACAGTGGTAGCGATTTTCTCCAAGGATTAACTGATTCTGTGGATTGGGAAAATATTGCTGTAGTACTGCTGAATCGTCTTAGTACTTCACCCGTTGTCAGTACTTCTTTAGAAGTAATGAGTCAAGAATTGGCTCTAATTTTAGAGAAATATTTGGAAAAAGATTTAGAAGCAATTGTGGCACAGGTAATTCCAATTTTGTCAATAGATGAAGTGATAGTTGACCGAGTGAAATCAACTTCACCAGCTGATTTAGAAAATGCGATTGAGGGAATTGTCAAAAATGAATTACAGGCAATTGTGACTTTAGGTGGTGTTCTGGGTTTTGTTATAGGGTTATTGCAGACAGTGTTTTTAATATTAAGTCAATCTTAATTGACTGTTTTTGTCTGTAAATTTATCAAATTATAGTGAGAAATTACTTATATTTTGAAGCAAGTGAAATTGAGCGATCGCCTTCTGAGAAAAGGTGTAAATAAGAAGCGATCGCGATCGTTTTTATTCAGAGCCACCCTAATTTATCCGCAGCGTAATAATTACGAATTACGAATTACATTGACTCACTCTCTATCTCTGTTTGCAACAACTGTACATCTTCAATTGATAACCCAGTTAATTTTGCCACTTCCTCTAAAGGAATTTGGCTTTTGAGTAGATTTGCCGCAACCCGCCGAATCCCCTCTTGTAAGCCTTCGGCTCTACCTTTGGCTTTAGCTTCAGCCTCAATCTCTTGATAAATTACAGATTCGCGCATAACGTGGATTATTCAAGCCAGGGGTTACCAAAAGTATTATTATGTTAGCTTTTAAACCTCAAAGTGAACGTGCTTTAACTGAAATTACAACTGTTTAAATAATTAAATATCATTTTATGCTAACTATCATTGGTTGCGGAAATCTCAATCGCAGTGACGACGCAGTAGGCGTAATCATCGCCCAACGCTTACAGAAATATCTAGCTGAAAACCCTCATCCTGATGTGCGAGTTTATGACTGTGGCACCGCAGGGATGGAAGTAATGTTTCAAGCTAGAGGTAGTAAACAATTAGTAATTATTGATGCAAGTTCAACTGGTTCTGAACCGGGTGCTGTGTTTAAAGTTCCAGGAAAAGAACTGGAAGCAATGCCCGAACCTAGTTATAACTTGCACGATTTTCGTTGGGATAATGCTTTAGCCGCCGGAAAGAAAATCTTTCAAAATGACTTTCCCGAAGATGTAACAGTTTATTTAATTGAGGCGGCAAATCTTGGTTTTGGACTAGAGTTAAGTCCTGCTATTAAACATTCTGCTGATTTGGTTTTTGAAGAGGTAGCTGCACTTATCAGCCAGAATAATAAGTAAAAATTCCTAACTTCTGTACAGACGCGATTAATCGCGTCTCTCCAATCTTTTATGCCCAATCCCGATAAACAGAAAGTTCATCTACTCTCATTTCAAAAGGTATACCTTGACTTTCTGGCGGACAAACACGGATTTTTGCACTGTTAACAATTCCATATAGTAATGTCCCCATTGGCACAATTTTTTGCAAAACACGCCAATTAATAACTTGATCGGGACATTCAATTACCAATGTCAGAGCATTGGCGTGGGTTGTGACATACCACCGACAATCAGACAGAAGATTTTGAATGGTGCGATCGCACGCTTCATAAAAGTATCTGCTAATAGAATCCTCTAGCTGTTGCCGCAGTATAATATCCGCAGATGTCGGTTGCATAGGATGTGAGTCATCACTATTAAAGTAATACATCTTTTTAGCCATCTCTCTTTAGTTTCCTACTTATATTCCAATTACCATCCCATAAAGTACATCTTTATTTGTCTCTAATAATTCTTGGATTTCGTCATCATAATAAGCACCAATTCCACTACACTGAATTCCCAAATAATTACTAGTTAAATAAAGTCTCTGTCCCAGAAAACCAGCTATTTGCATAGCAGTTTGATAATTTAAATAATCTGACACAAAAAATAAAGTTACAGCGCCATCTCTAGCAATAGCCTGATTAATACATAAGTAACCTGTCTTTTCACTAAAATTACCTGTCTTAATCAGATTTGTTCCTTTATATAACCCAGGTGTCATTCCATTTACTCGATGCACCACTGAGTAAATTTCTATTTCCTCATAGTTTTCTGTCGGTATTGATTGTTGAAGTTGTTGCACTACATATAAATAATCTTCTTGAGAAATAGCCTCTTTCCGGAAACGTCTAATAGAACGTCTATCCCAAACAGTTTGATAAAATTTATCCCGATCAAAATCAAATTGAGGATACTCTAATTTTTGCTGGCGACTCTTTTGTAGAGTAGTTGCTTGATAGGCATCTTCAATGAATTGATTGGATTCAAAATAATCAGTACCACAGACAAAAGGAATTTTCAGCCTTAAGTGTCTGATTTTCTTGTCTTGTACTTCTCCTGACACCACACAAGCAGTGATAAACTCTTTATTCTCAAATCCTAAATCTGAATTGAGCGAAAGTTTATCAAAGTCGAAAACTAGTTGTATATTTCGGTTGTGGAGAAAAGCTGAAGCTGCGATCGCACCTAAATGGTGTCCGCTATCTAATAAGCAATATCTTATGCTTCTATTTTGATATTTCCAGCTAGACCTATAATAAACACAACTAATTAAAAAGATGAATCCGTTGATACTTTTACCCGGTATAATATAACTCTCTAATCCATCATCAATTAATTCATAGATAAGAGTTAGACAATTATTCTCAACTTCTAGATGGTATATACCATCTACTATTCCCTCAATCCCGCGAACCTGTACGTAAACTTCTGTAGGATACAGAGCGCCTGCTGATGGATTCACCCGTAATTTATAAGGGCCATCTTTATATACTTTTTCTAGTGTTATCGCACTGGTTAATGAGATAAAAGAGTGAACAGGATTATTGAGATTTAATTTCACTCTCCGATAAAACTTGGGATAAACTTTAAATGAAGATGGCTGTGTTGAAGCATCTACATAATTTGGATCAAGTTGTACCGATAAGTAAGAATGCTTGGTAGCGTCATGATAGGCTTTTCCCGATATCTGACTTGATGGCATTTTTAAGTATCCTTAAAACTTCTACATTGCTAGCAAAATCTATCGCTTTATAATCGTCTAAGTTTTTTAAATATAAATTAGGATGGTGTTGTAAAAGTAACTTGACGACTTCTGTCTTTCCGGCTGATGCTGCGTACATTAAAACAGTTGCACCATTATCATTTTGGTTATCGATGTTAATGTTGACAGCCAGCAGCAAATTAATTAAATCGTAGTGATTAGCAAAACAAGCAAACCACAAAGCATTATTGCCATCGCTATTTCGAGCATTGATATCCGCACCTGCATCAATTAGTTCTTTGACTACTGCATAAAGTCCTTCTCTTGTAGCTTTCATCAAAGCTGTGTCACCATTTTCACCTGTCTGATTTAAATCACCAGGATTATAGCCTTTTGCTATTAGCCATTGGGTTGTTAAGTCACTCAATTTTTGACTGTTGGTTCGATTCATAACTACTCCTCAGTTAACTTTTTTACTAATATAAATTTGCTTGGCAAATAGAATGGTGAGCAATGCTCACCATTTTTGCAAAAACGTTATTTAAATTCTTTTAACTTACATATATGCTATCAATTTTATAAGTTTAAATTATGAATCATTTATAAAGAACAGCAAACATTATTCTTAAAAAAGCCTGAAAAATAATGGAAAAGCAGTAATTTTTACAGTTTTATTCCATAAGACAGATTAATAGCAGATATAGGTGTATTTAGATCCCCGACTTCTTGAAGAAGTCGGGGATCTGCACTTGAACAATAAGTGTGTATATTTTAAAATTTACTGGCAATGATAAGAATATAAGATATTGTCTACATCTTCGATGGTAAGACTTTGTTTATCAGCTAAAGCTTTCAACCTATGAGTAATATCTTTAAGCTGGGATAAATTAAAAGAAAGTCCTAATTCATTAGCTCGGTGATTAATCGCTTGTTTACCAGCTAATTTATGATTGATTAAAATTGAGCGCGTTACACCAAAACTCCGGGGGTTAATAGCTTCATAAGTCTCAGAACTATTGAGCATAGCTTTAGTATGAATACCAGCTTTATGACTGAAAGCACTCTCCCCAAAAATACAGTGATTAAAAGGAATAGAAATTCCAACTTTTCTTGCAACTAATTCATGCAAGTAAGCCAGTTCTTCTAAGCGATATTTATACTTAATCTGTTCTGGATTTGTAGCATATAACCTAGCGATAAATCCGGCTAGTGAGGTAATGCCATTGCGTTCACCAATACCAAGCACACAAGTATCGATATGAGTTGCTCCTGCTTCCAGTGCTGTATAACTGTTAGCATTTGCACATTCTGTATCATTATGGCCATGAAACTCAATATCTAAATTGGTAAACTGGCGCAAAGTCTTTACTAATTCAAATACTTGCATTGGGGTACTAATTCCTACCGTATCAGCAATTCCTATGCGTTTGACAACTCCTAATTTCTCAATCGCCGAGTAAATTTTGATTAAATCTTCTGTGGAAGTACGTGATGAATCCTCAGCAGAAAAACGTAACTCAATATTGGGAGCTTGCTGATGAATAAAAGTTAAAACTTCCGATGCTAAATCAATAATTTGATTAATATTTTTACCATGACTGAACTGACGCATCAAAGAAGAACTACCTATGGTTAAATTAATCCCAGCTACACCTGTGGCTAAAGCGACTTTAGCATCTTCTAAGTGACAGCGAATGTGAGTTAAGATTTTGGAAGGTAATCCTAACCCAGCTAATCGTTCACAGTCTTGTCTAGATTGAGGTGAAGCGATTGGTGAAGTTAACTCTATATATTCAACTCCAAATGCACCAAGCGCCTCAGCAATTTCGACTTTATCATCTGAGGAAAAATTGGCTTTTATAAATTGTTCACCTTCACGGAGAGTACTTTCTACAATTGCAAATTCAGATAGCGACATTGAGCAATCCTTGTGTTAACTATTGCTAAAGATATTTATTTATTGATTTTTATATTAACAGATTTACATAATCGAGAAATAATTACTTTTGCTGATTCTTGGGGACTGGCTATAATAGCAATTATAAGAGAGCGATCGCTTGTATCCATCGCTTCTAAAATCTGTTTCCTAGAAACTGAATTATAATAAGAACAGCTATACTAATATTGATAATAATATCCATCAATATTAGTTTTGTTTAAATTGTTTTATTTTACGCTTTGCAGTAAATAACCACGCATTTTTGTAATACTCGTCAAGTAGAGGCATCACCATTAGATAAATGATAATTATTTCAAAAATATTAAGATATCTTAAAGAAAGCTAGTTTTAAAATCAAAGCTTGCTACTTTACTAAAGTAAAAATAGTTAAGTTTGGTAAGTAAAAACATGGAAATTAGCGCTCGTAATTCTCTTAAGGGTACTGTCAAACAAGTTGTACATGGTTCAGTTAATACTGAGATAACTTTAGAACTAGCACCAGGAGTAGAGCTAGTGTCAATCATCACAAAATCATCGGCAGAAAAGCTAGGGCTTGCAGAAGGGAAACAAGCTTATGCCGTAATTAAATCATCAGATGTAATAGTTGCTGTTGATTGAAAAATAGAGTGGCTTACTTTACAAGCCACTCTATTTTTAATATCCAAATATTAATTAATTTTATTATCAACAATACGAACGTAAATGGCGCGAACACTTTCTATATCTAGTGCCAAATCTGTGTTTCCAATTGTGATAATCAAAGAGGGTAATTTTTGTTTTAAAGTGATAGTAGTCCCTGAGATTATTCCCATTGATATAAGTTGACCTAAGATTTTTTTATCCTGACTTTTACAGAAGGTGACAATTCCTTGCTCTCCTATTCTCAATAATTCTAATGAACAGCCAGTTACACTAAAACGGGTAAACATTTTAATTATAAATTAGGAATTGGGAAGGGAAGAAGGAAGTATATTTTCATCCTTCATCCTTCATTCTCTTTGGTCGCTAAAGGCATCAACCAAAGTAATAGTTTAAACGAGATACGCTTCTTGATGAGTCTTAATTGTGCAATTAGAACGAGGATAAGTTACACAAAGTAGAGCGTATCCTTTAGAAACCTGATCATCATCTAAAAAGTTTTGATCATCTTGATTAACTTCACCTTCGACAACCTTGCCAACACAGCTAGAGCAAGAACCTGCATGACAAGAAAAGGGCAACTCAATACCATTTTCTTCTGCTGCTTCTAAGATGGTGGTCTCTTCGTCAACTTCAATTGTGGCGTCGAGGTCTTCTTTTTTGTTGATTAATCTAACTTGGTAGGAAGCCATTTTCCGATTCTCCTCAAACGTTATACAGTTGGTCTAATTTCCGAAGTTTTTGAGCAACCTATCCTACTTTTTGCTTCTTTTGTTCTTACAGAGATGCTAAGTTTATTCAGCTTCTGTATGAGGGTGAGAGATGCAAAGCGAACTAGAGGCTAATAAGCTTGCGGCATGGCTTCTCTAAGAGACGCTCCGCGATCGCTTACCGCATCTATAGAAAGCCTCTACAATCAGACTTGGCGCTAGATGTTAGCTGCAAGGTACACCAGTAGGCGTACCGTCGTCTGTTTTGAAGGATTTTCCACAACCGCAGGTATCAGTTGCATTGGGGTTGATGAATTTAAAACCGCTTTCCATCACACCCTCAACGAAGTCAACAATAACTCCGTCTAATAACGGCGCACTTTTGGCATCAACGTAAACCAGCACTTTGCCTTGCTGACTTACTAAATCATCTGGTTGGGGCTTGCTGGTGATATCAATTGCATATTCATAGCCACTGCAACCACCATCTTTTACCGAGATGCGAACACCTTTAGTTGCGCCATTAGCGTCGGGTGCGGAACCTTTGAGGAATGCTCGCAGATGGAATTCTGCTTTTTCTGATAAGATAACGGCCATTAAGTCTCCTGATTTGTAGCGATTAGTTGTTCTGATTTCAGGTGTGGGTTGTCATTTGTTAGTTGTCATTTGTCAGTTGTCCTTTGTTATTCACTAATGACCAATGACTAATGACTAATGACTATGTTGTGTAATACCAGTGGGTTCCATCGAATTGGATTGTGCGTGTCTCCAAGGCGCACTATTGCCGCATACTGGACAAGAGCGATCGCGGTGAGAACGGCGTTTAGCAAATTCCATCCGATTTAGGTCGATTGTCAGCAATTGCGACAATAGAGGCTGACTAAACCCGGTGATCAGCTTGATAGCTTCCAAAGCTGTTAAACAAGCTAGGGTTCCAGAAACAGCGCCTAGAACTGAAAAACCGCGCTGATCCCACTCAGGCTTTTCTGGAAACAGACAAGACAAGCAAGGAGTCACACCAGGAATAATCGTTGTCAGGTAAGCCTCCATGCCATTCATTGCAGCTTCCACCATTGGCTTACGCGATCGCACACAGGCTTCATTTAACAAATTGCGCTCTGTAAAATTGTGGGCGCAATCAAGAGCCATATCAGCAGATTGCACTAACGAATCTACATTTTCCGGGGTGATGTAATCATGAACAATTTCCACTTGGACATCAGGATTAATCGCGTCCAGAGTTTCTTTAGCTTTGAATACCCTTGGCTTACCTACCCAATCATCAGTCATGAGAACCTGACGATTCATATCATCTAGCCGCAAGTCACCACCCCGGACTAGGATTAGCCGCCCAACGCCCGCTACTGCTAAGTAAAGCGCCGCTGTACCGCCTAATCCTCCCACACCTGTAACCAAAACTGTCGCTGACTTTAGGCGTTTCTGTGCTGTTTCGCCAAAATTTGGAAGCATCATTTGGCGACGATAGCGTTCTAATTCGGTAGGCGTTAGGTTAACCAATTTATACCTCCTAATCAGAAGTGATTTCTGTCAGTGTGACTACATTTTTCGGCTTATCGTTAAACACTTTGAACAGCTTTTGTTCATAAGCTGTCGATTCGATAAATAACTGATAAGCTTTTTGCAAAGCCAAAGAATATTGATTTAATTTCTCTTCTTGACTTAAGTCAGGAGAATTATCATCAATTTCCTGCATGTGTTGAGAAAACTTTTTCAGAATATGTAGACGATGTACATTTACAACTTCTAAGTCGTAGGACATATTAAAGAATTGAAAAAATTCTTCTGCATCTACGAGCTTCTTGAATTCATCAATAGTTCCAGTCATTTAGCATTCTCCAATTGTTTCAGATGTTGCTTAAGTTCATCTAACTGGCGATAGATTTCATAAGTTGCGGCGGCAACATCCATAAGTTGTTTGTAATCTGTTGGTAGACCTTCAGCTAAATCATGCAGATCCATTTTCATTTGACCTGCTTTGCTGTTGAGTCGTCTGATTTTTGCTTGTAGTTCCTCAATTGTCATTTGTCCTTTGTCCTTCGTCATTTGTCCTTTGTCCGTTGTCATTAGTCAGTTGTCTTTTGTACTTTGTCAGTAGTTACTTACCAATGACTCATGACTAATGACCAATGACTAATGACCAATGACCAATGACTAATTAAATTTTGCCAACTTCAGGAAAGCGCTTCGCCAAATCAAGACCTTTTTTGACGTAGTTCTCTCCCTCTTCTGCTAATTTCTCTAGCGAGTCAAAGCCAAAGCGATGAGCATCTCGCAGAGTTTTCACAGTTAACAAAAGACGACCAGAAAAAACTAGCGCCCAGCCAAATCCTTCATGGCTCAAATCAACTACAACCTGGGATATCAAACCTGTTTCTTGTTCAATCCCAGCCGCTACAGCCCGAAAAAATGCCATAATCCGGGCTTGAGTTACCGCATCAACTTCGCCCTCAACGGAGATTTCCCGTTTCTTTTGTTTGGTAACAATAAAGGGTTTGAGAATCAACTCATCCGACCAAGTACGATACACTCCATAACTGTCTTGACCACGGATTTGTTTGATTAATACCTTCAGAAAAGGTGAGTTCAAGACTTCAGTTGTAGCGGTTCCGTTAACACTATTATTTGCGGTCATACTGTTGCTTCGTCTTCAATTTCATCAGCAAAGTTTGTGGTTTTTGGCTGCAAAGCTTTACGCAACCAAGGTGGAGGATTACCTTTGAGCGTTTTCACTAGCTTATTTAGCACTTCACTAATTTCTTCTTCTTCTGATCGCGCCTTCACTGGGGTGACACCTTTCTTGATTAACCGAGCGGCGGCACTACCACCAATTGCTGTTACATAAACAATCGTACAGTCGCCTATTGCTTCAAGTTTTGGGGTGATTTTGTCTTCATTACCATCTTCTTTGAGTTCGCCTTCAAAGGTGAGGGTTTCTACGAAGTGATATCCCTCATCGGTAATTTCGTAAACATCAATCATTTTTGCCCATCCGAAGTGGGCGTTAATATGAACTCGGTCGCTCGTCGTGAAGGCTATTTTCATTGTAATTCTCCTCTCTAAAGTTTTGAATTTTGAAGCAATACGGTTCAGTTAGTAATATTTAGTCTCGGAAGATCCCCCTTAAAAAGCTACGATATACAAGTCGGAAATAGCTGATTACTGATTAACCAAGGTTTTACCCCACCCTAACCCTCCCCTTTATAAGGGGAGGGAACTAGATTTGATTTATTGTTTCCCCCCTTTATAAGGGGGGATTAAGGGGGGTAATTCGACTTGTGTATACACAAAAAGAGGGTTAGGGAGGATCAACTCTTAACTGAACTGTTTTGAATTTCAAGTGTGAATTCAAAACTCTGCGCTCACAGTTCCGAACTCTTGGAACTGCTTAACTCTCGCTTCTTCTGCCTCTAAAAATAGGTTGCCGATGCCAAACAAAAGTTCCATCGTGCCTCGATAGCCAATTTTGGTAAATTGACCATTACCTAAGCGGTCATAAATGGGCAATCCTAAACGATAAAGAGGAATCGAAAGGCGTTTTGCGATCGCACCCACATTCGAGTTACCAATCAGCAAATCAGAACCGCCTGCTAGACTCTCAAAGTCTTCTAAATCGCCGATGGTGATGCTTTTAACTGGGAGTTTTTCTAAGAGGTGCGATCGCGTGGTTGTCACCACAGCATGAATTTGCGCTCCCATCGATTGCAGGAAATGCACGGTTGACCACAACAAATCTGGTTCCAGTGCGAGAGAAACTCGTTTTGCACCGAAGTAAAAATGAGTGTCCAACATCGCATCTTGCAACTGACGACGTTGGCGGCGGTATTTTTCGGGTACGCTGTTACCGCTCAGAATCGCCAATGCTTGGATAAATTCATCTACTGGTTCTAATCCTGTCAGTTCGCCAAACACCTCATAAGGTGTGCCAAAGCGTTCTTCGAGAATCTTGGCAGCCCCCCGCATACTTTCACCCAATGCCAGGGTAAAAGCAGAACTACCGACTTCTCGTAACTGTTTTAAGGTCGTGCCACTGACTGTAACCGCACTATAATTATCCTCTAAATGACCATCTAGAGAAGCACCAAGGTCAGGTACAAAGATTGGCACTAGTCCAAAGGACGTTACCATCTCTTTAATTTCCTGTACATCTCCAGGTGTGAAAGCAGAACCCGCCAAAATTGTGACTTGTTCAGTTCTGAGTCCACCCGCGCGAGGAATTTCCTTAACTATGCTTTCGACAGCAACAGCAAAGCCATCTTGCAACGCACCTTTAAAATCTGGGGTAGGTGCAAAAACGATCGCTAAGTCATTCAATTCGGGATGGCGATCGCGGATTTCCTTAAGAAAGCCTTCAATGTCATCGCCTCTAGTTTCCGTTAACCCAGTGGTACATAAACCAATAATTTCTGGGTTAGCTTTTTCCACCAGAGTGAGAATTGCTTGCTCCACATTTTCTTCGCCACCCAAAATAGTAGTGACTTCCGTCATCGCTGTCGTAGCTAGGGGAATCGCTTCCCGGAAATGCCGCACTAGGACAACTTTGGCGAAAGCAGTACAACCTTGAGAACCGTGGAATAAGGGCATCGTCCCTTTCAATCCCAGAAAGGCTAAGGTTGCACCCAAAGCTTGACTTTGCTTGAGGGGATTAACTGTCAGTGCTTTGTTAGAAGCGGTAACGATCGCCATTAAACTTCCTCCTCATTCCACAGGGCGGACTTTCTCGTTCCCTGGCTCCGCCGGGGAATGCTGACAGTGAGGCTCTGCCTCATCTGCTCTATAAAGAAGGCAGAGCCTTCAGGAGTGCGTTCCCAGCCTGAGTCTGGGAACGAGGGTACAGCCACCATTAAACTTCCTCCTCTTCTTCCCAAGGAGCGGGTTTGCGTATTTGTTCCCAAATCGGGCTATACAAAGCTTCGTACAGTTCCCGCGCCATCTCAATCATTCCTACATAACCTGCATAAGGATGGTGACGTTCTTGGTTGATATCAAGGAAAGGAATTCGAGCTTTCAAAGCTGTATATTGGTTACGTCCACCAGCAATCAGCATATCTGCGCGAGTGTCTTTAACCAGTTGTAGCAATTCTTGAGCATTGCCTTTCTCTAGCATGATGCCATCGTTGCCAATCAACTTTTTGATTTTAGCTTTATCTTCTTCAGTACTTTTCCGAGTACTGGTAGCAACAACTTCAATGCCTAAGTCTCTAGCAGCCGAGATAATCGACCAACTCTTGACACCACCTGTATACAAAACAACCCGCTTACCTTTGAGTCGAGCGCGATAAGGAGCTAATGCCAAATCTAAAGCAGCAGTTTCTTCTGCAATTAGCTTTTCTGTCCGCTCCTGTAAATCAGCGTCGCCTAATTTAGCGGCGATGTTTCGCAGACAGCGATTCATATCATCGATGCCGTAGAAAGACTCTTCAATGTAAGGGATGTTGTAACGCTCCTCCATCTTTCTCGCCATATTGAGCAACGCTCGTGAGCAGATCATGACGTTGAGCTTGGCGCGGTGGGCGTAGCGAATTTCATTGTAGCGAGCATCGCCCGTAATTTTAGACAAAATACGGATGCCTAATTTTTCTAACAGTGGTGTTACTCCCCACATTTCACCGGCGATGTTATATTCACCGATTAAGTTAATATCATAGGGCGTTGTATGTTCCGGTTCTGCTGTGCCGACAACATATTCTAATAAAGATTCACCGCCAAAACGGTTGCCTAGATTTTTACTGCCAATGAATCCTGGAGCAATGACGGGAACAACAGGAGTACCAATTTTCTCAGCCGCCGCTTTGCAGACTGCATCGATATCATCGCCAATTAAGGCTGTAACGCAAGTGGCATAGACAAATACTGCTGCTGGTTGGTAGCGCTCGTGAAGTTCCAAAATTGCTTTGTAAAGCTTCTTTTCGCCACCAAAGATGACATCATTTTCACCCAAGTCAGTCGTAAAGCCCATTTTGTAGAGTTGAGGGCCAGACGACAAACTACCACGACTGCCCCAGGAATTACCAGCACAGGCGATCGGCCCGTGGACTAAATGAGCAGCATCTGCGATCGGCACTAGAGCAATCATTGCACCATCAAAGGCACAGCCCCCTTGAGCCGCGCCAGGTTGTGCCTGTTGAGCGCATGATTTATTTTTCTTTTCCGCTTGTTTGTGCTGATTATGTTCGCATCCTGTCTCAGTCAGCAGCTCGTTGATTTTGCCTTGGGTGCTTTTCATCTCTCTTCTCTTAATTGTTAATTGTCCTTTGTCATTTGTCATTTGTCCTTTGAATAACTAACAACTAATGACCAATGACCAATGACTAATGACCAATGACTAATGACTAACAAATGTATTTTGTGACATCCTCTCCACATACATCAGCGAGGTAAGATAGAGCGCGGAAACGCAATCCTACAAATTCGTCATATAAAGGATTGAGTTTACATAGTGGTGGGATATCAATAGTCTTCCCAAATAATTTAATTTGTCGCTCAAAGGGACAACAACAAGGAATTGTTTGACAAATTAGATGAGCGATGCGATTATTTTTAACCTGAATTCCATCCACCACACGGCGCAACGGATTAAGAAGATTGTGGAACCATCCTGGTTTTTTCTGGTTAGGTGGATGGTAATTAGGATGAGGATGAGTGTGAGTGTGTTCGTGAGTGTGATTGATGGTTTCCATTTATCAATTCCTTGGGTAAATGCTATCAAGAAAAAGGGGGGAATAATTCATAATTACGAATTACGAATTACGAATTACGAATTATTCCCCGCCCTTAATTAACACGTTGTGTTTCTACGCAATTTCTAACGAATCAAGTCGTAGGAAATATCTGTCTTAGAAGGAATGTTGGTGTTGCGATCGATTTCTTCAAACAGGGTGTTTACAGTCCAGTTGAGGAGGTTGATCACGCCTTGATAACCAATGGTGGCATAGCGGTGTAAGTGGTGGCGATCCATGATGGGGTAGCCGATTCTCACGAGGGGAATCTTGGTGTCGCGCCACAGGTACTTACCGTATGTGTTACCAACTAAGAAGTCTACTGGTTCGGTGAACAACAGTGAACGCATGTGCCACAAGTCCTTACCAGGCCAAACAGTTGCATGTTGACCGAAGGGGCTAGAAGCAAGCAGTTCTTTCATTTCTGCTTCAAATACTTCGTTGCTGTTGTGAACCAAGATATGCACAGGTTCAGCACCCATTTCTAGCATAAAGCCAACTACGCTGTATACTAAATCTGGTTCGCCGTAGATAGCGAAGCGCTTGCCGTGAATCCATGAGTGGGAGTCAGTCATGGCATCAACTGCACGACCGCGTTCGATTTCCAATTCTTCAGGAATGGGGATACCGCTCAATTCGCTGAGTTTCATCAAGAACTCATCAGTACCCTTAATGCCCCAAGGACGGGAAACTGAGGTTGGTTGCTTCCATTCTTTTTCGATGTACTCGCGGGTTTTGGGGGTAGAGTGTGCTTGCAGAGCGATCGTAGCTTTCGCATTGATTGAATCTGCCGCATCTTCTAACTTTGTACCACCTGGGTACATATCGAATTCACCTGTGTTTGGTGAATCCAAGTAGTCGCTGTTGTCGGCTAGAATTGTGTAGTCAAAGCCGAACAAAGAAGCAATCCGCTTGATTTCGCGGTTGTTGCCTACGTAGGTGTCAAAACCTGGGATGAAGTTGATTTTACCATTGCTGGTTTCTTTCTTATGACCTGCGGTCAAGTTAGAAAGAATTCCCTTCATCATGTTGTCGTAACCAGTGATGTGGGAACCGACAAAGCTAGGGGTGTGAGCGTAAGGTACTGGGAAATCTTGAGGAACTGAACCAGCACTCTTAGCGTTGTTGATGAATGCTTGTAAGTCATCACCGATTACTTCTGCCATACAGGTGGTGCAGACAGCGATCATCTTGGGCTTGTAGAGTTGGTAAGAGTTCGCCAAGCCGTCGATCATGTTTTGCAAACCACCAAACACGGCTGCATCTTCAGTCATTGAAGAAGATACACCAGAGAATGGTTCTTTGTAGTGACGGGTTAAGTGGGTGCGGAAGTAAGCAACGCAACCTTGAGAACCTTGAACGAAAGGTAGAGTACCTTCAAAACCAACAGCAGCAAAGATTGCTCCTAGTGGTTGGCAGCCTTTAGCAGGGTTAACGGTTAAAGCTTCACGAGCGAAGTTCTTTTCACGATAATCCCAACCCTTTGTCCACTCTGAAACCCGTTTTACTTCTTCGGGATCGTGACCGTTTTCAAACTGCTTTTTGTTTTCAAATAGCTGTTGGTACTCAGGCTGGTGGAATAAC
This sequence comes from Nostoc sp. UIC 10890, assembly GCF_054786515.1. Lineage (NCBI taxonomy): Bacteria > Bacillati > Cyanobacteriota > Cyanophyceae > Nostocales > Nostocaceae > Nostoc > Nostoc sp. UIC 10890. The sequence continues at coordinate 4,496,407 of NZ_JBSGKF010000001.1, read as the reverse complement.
TCTACGTGATCTTGAATTTTTTCTGGATTCTGAGGCATTTCTGGATCTCCAAGCTTACTGAATTCTTTTACTGATTGAGGAATAAGGATTTGAAGCGGGGGTGGGAGATGGGAATATGATTCAAAATTCAAAATGCAAAAATCAAAAGAAATTTTTAATTTTTCAGTTTTGAATTTTGGATTCCCAACTCCCCCCTGGGGTTTTAGCCCCAGGTTATCCTTACTTATCGCTCTCTCCCATTTCCCTAGACGGCAGCCTTAGCCTTAGCTTCAGCCTTCTTAGCCTGAGCTTTTTCATTCCAAGGAGCGCCAATTAATGACCAGGTTGGGCTGTTAAGTGCCAAGTCCATGTCGCGAGCGAAGATGGCAAAGCCGTCGTAACCATGATAAGGGCCGGAGTAATCCTTTTTGTGGTTTAATTCTTTTCAATAGCCTAATGTTTGCAGTAAACAGTGTGAGAGACAAACATTGTTCGCTGATAACACATTTATTTTTAGGCTAAATATAGGCTAAAAACACAGCGATGCATAATCAGGGTCAAGACAAGTATCAACAAGCTTTTGCAGACTTAGAGCCTGTTTCATCTACCGATGGCAGTTTTCTTGGCTCAAGTCTGCAAGCACAGCAGCAAAAAGAACACATGAGAACGAAAGTACTACTAGAATTAGAAAAAGTTAATCTGCGTTTGAAGTCTGCAAAGGCAAAGGTGACAATTAGAGAATCGAATGGAAGTCTTCAATTACGGGCGACGTTACCAATTAAACCGGGTGACAAAGATAGCAACGGTACTGGGAGAAAGCAATACAATCTCAGTTTGAATATTCCTGCTAACTTGGATGGACTCAAGACGGCTGAGGAAGAAGCCTATGAATTAGGAAAGTTAATTGCTCGTAAAACTTTTGAATGGAATGATAAATATTTAGGTAATGAGGCAATTAGAAAAGATTTTCAATCTATAGGTGAATTACTGGAAAAGTTTGAAGAAGAGTATTTTAAAACTCACAAACGCACAACAAAAAGCGAACATACTTTTTTCTATTATTTTTCTCGCACCAAGAGATTTACCAATCCTCAAGATTTAGCAAATGCTGAAAATTTGATCAGTTCAATTGAACAAATCGATAAAGAATGGGCTAAGTATAATGCAGCTAGAGCGATCGCAGCATTTTGTGTGACATTCAATATCGAAATTGATTTATCTAAATATTCCAAAATGCCTGAGAATAATTCCCGGAATATACCGACCGATGCAGAAATATCTGAGGGAATTATCAAGTTTGAAGATTATCAAAACAACAGAGGGAATCAAGTTAATCAAAACGTTCAAGATAGCTGGCAACTTTGGCGCTGGACGTATGGAATGTTAGCAGTTTTTGGTTTACGTCCACGGGAACTTTTTATTAATCCTGATATTGATTGGTGGTTGAGTCAAGAAAATCTAGATTTGACATGGAAAGTTCATAAGGATTCTAAGACTGGTGAGAGACAAGCATTACCATTACATCGGCAATGGATTGAGGATTTTGATTTGAGAAATCCTAAATATTTGGAGATGTTGAGGAGTGCAATCGCTAAAAAAGATAACACAAATCATGCTGAGATAACGGCATTAACACAGCGAGTTAGTTGGTGGTTTCGTAAGATAGGATTGGATTTTAAACCTTATGATTTACGTCATGCTTGGGCAATTCGGGCGCATATTTTGGGAATACCAATTAAAGCGGCGGCGGATAATTTAGGGCATAGTGTACAAGTTCACACGCAAACTTATCAGCGTTGGTTTTCGCTAGATATGCGAAAGTTGGCAATGAATCAAGCTTTGAGTAAGAGGAATGAAGTTGAGTTGATTAGGGAGGAGAATGCAAAGTTGAGGATGGAGAATGACAAGTTGAGATTAGAGGTTGAGAAGTTGAGAATGGAAATGGTTTATAAACAAAGTTAACTTTCCTGATAAATCATACCAGTTTTAGATAATTTGCTATGATTTATAGGTGAAAAATCATCAACAATAGAAATATACATTACAAAAGTATGGCAATAGAAACTCTGAACCAAATACTTAAGCAGCTTGAGACACTTGAACTAAAAGAGCTTCAGCAGCTTAATCAGACAATTCAAAAGTATCTTTCTGATAATGAAGAAACTGTTAAACAAGCAGCATTTCACCAAGCCCTGATCGATTCTGGCTTAGTGAAGCAGATCAAGCATCCTGCTTACGAGCCAATAACTGAGCGACGACTAATTCATGCTGAGGGAAAGCCTGTTTCTGAAAGTATCATTGAGGAACGCCGTTAGATGGCAGTTTATTTTCTGGACAGTAGCGCATTAGTTAAGCGTTATATTAGCGAAACTGGATCAGTTTGGGTTCTGGGGCTATTTGATCCGGCTCTCAACAATGAAGCATTTATTGCTGCAATAACTGGTGTGGAAATTATAGCGGCAATTACTAGGCGATCGCGCAGTGGAAGTATTAGCATTACAGATGCGACAATAACACGTAATCAGTTCAAAATTGATTTACAGAAAGACTATCAAATTGTTGAAATCACAGAAAATATCATTAATTCTGGAATGGTATTATCTGAAATTTATGGTTTAAGAGGTTATGATGCTATCCAACTAGCAGTAGGTCGTGTAGTCAACACCATTTCCATTGCTAATGGATTACCTCCTATTACCTTTGTGTCCGCAGATAATGAGTTGAATTCAGCAGTTGTAAGTGAGGGACTAATGATTGAAAACCCTAATAGTCACCCATAATGCAAACTCAGATGCTACAATTATTAAATCAAAGATGATCGCTCAACCTGAAAAATCTGAAAACAAAGCCAGTAAATTAAACGCCAAAAAAGATAATGAACCTTGGAATGGTCGTGATTTTTATGTCAATCTTGGCGAAGGCAAACATAGAAACTGGAATGACTGCCAGAGATATCGTTTTATCTCTGGTGGTAGTGAGGAAAAGTATAACCGACCCATAATAAAGTTGCTGTCTCCTGGGTCGCGTGTATTTGTCTACATACCCCAAACTGGTTATGTGGGCGTTGGTCTAGTAACACATCCTGCTGTACCTGTAAGAGATTTCAAGGTATTGGTCAATTGGATAAAAACAGTGTCTAAAAGTGAAGCATACCGCTACGAAACAGGGCTTTTTACAAACCAGAATATAGTATGTCAAATGAAAAGCCATTTTACAATAGAAAGGCTATCTCAATATTTTGAGTTAGACGATTAACCGTAATTTAACAATTGTGTTGCAGTATAGTAACATCTTTCCCATAGTGTGCATTCTGGAAAAACAACGCCGCGATAAATTTCTGTCATCGATAATGCGATCGCAACTGAATCTAAAGAAATAGATACCTCTAAGCTGCTAAAATCACTGAGCAACCAACCTTCAGCTTGTTTACTATAGCGTTCCACAAAAGGTTCATCCTGCTCGACTAACAAATATTCCTTAAAACTCGCAATTGAGCGATACATCCGAAATTTACTGAGTCGGTCGTAATCTGCGGTGGAAGGAGATAAGACTTCAACAATCAGCACGGGATTTAAGACTTCATCTAAACGTAGACGCTCCTACGGCTTGTCGTAGACATCGCCATTTAGTTGTGGTTCGCCGTCAAAAACCATTATATCTGGATATACTCCGCGTCGATGTTCGGGAATCCACAGCCGTAAATCGGTGTTAATTGGCTCGAATTGAGTATCGCGGAGCAAAAACTTCAGAAAGGCAAAAATATTGCCACCGATGCGGCTGTGTTTGAGCGTTCCTCCGGCCATAGGTACAATTTCTCCATTTCGATATTCGCTGCGTCCTTCGGCTTTTTCTTCGATCGCACGATATTCATCCAAGCTGTAGCGGCGCGAGATGGTAGAAATCATAGGTCGTAAGCGATCGCATTAGCCATAATACAACAATATTATCTTGTCACAGATTTGGTTGTGAGGTGATGTCATATCTGTGTCAAAAGCAGTCAAAATAGACAAGTTGGTATAAAAGCAGCCGAAACAAAGATGCTAGAAACAACAAACATCGAAATTAACACTTGCTATGTCAAAGTACCTAACAATGACTTAGAAATCGATGCTTACTTAGCTCAACCAGCACAAAAGGGAACCTTTGGAGCGGTTATAGTTTTTCCAGAAATTTTCGGAATCAACAGTAATATTCGAGATATCACCGAACTAATCGCTAAACAAGGTTATGTAGCGATCGCACCCGCGCTGTATCAACGTGTTGCTCCCGGTTTTGAGGTTGACTATAGCCAAGAAGATGCTGGCTATAGTCCAGAAGGCTATCAGCTTGGTTTACAATACTATCAGCAAGTTAAGTATCAGGAAATTTTAAGCGATATTCAAGCTGCGATCGCGTACCTGAAAACTTTACCCAATGTCAAAGATGATGCGATCGGTGTTATTGGTTTCTGTTTTGGTGGTCATGTTGCTTACATGGCTGCAACTTTACCCGATATCAAAGCAACAGCTTCGTTTTACGGTGGCGGCATTACCAGTTCCAGTTATGGTGAAGAAACTCCAACCGTCAATCGCACCTCGCAAATTCAAGGTACTATTTATGCATTTTTTGGTACAAGAGATGCATTAATTTCCCAAGAGGAAAATCAACAGATAGAGGCAGAATTAAAGAAATATAACATTAATCATCGTGTATTTCGATACGACGCAGGACACGGATTCTTCCACGGATTCTTCAAAGACAAGTACCCATTCATCACCCAGAATCCGAGTTACAATCCCGCAGCGGCCCCTGATGCTTGGAAACATGTTCTAGAACTGTTTCAAAATCACTTGTAAAACCTAAAAATTCAGGAGTAATAATTCAGAATGTTTAGAAAATTAAGGATGCTATAGCTTTTTAATTATTAAGCTTTAGCCTCAAAATATTCTGATTGTTTCTGTAAAACTAAATGATATAGATTGTGGTGTCTTGTCGCCAAGTGCAATACACCACAATTTCAGAGATAATTCGTAAATAAAATCTAAAGATAACTGAATCTGATTTTACTCATAATATAGACTAAATCAGTGTATTTATACAGTCATGCTGCCATAATAGTTCATAAATTTAATCAACATTATATGGTTAGTAGACATTTTCAAATACTCTAAAAAAAGGATTTATAAATGATTGATTCTCTTATTGTATTCTTTATATTATTGCTAACTATTCCTTTTATTATTGCTCAGATTATGCCTAATATAAAGTGGCTAATAGCTTATACTATTTTTTTTGGAGCCTTAGCTATTTGACTGTATTATGAGCATATAACAACGCCAACCTATCGGCAAGGAAATGGTTTCTCCTACGCGTTTGGAATAGCAGGTGCTTGTTTATTTGATACATCGATAATTGTAGGAATTATTAATAGAGCTATTGTATTATACTTTCGGTCAATAGGTTATACAATCAAAATCTGGTTTATAATTAGCTTATTTTTCCTTGATCTAATGCTTATTGCACTTATTTTTCCTGCATTGTTAACAGTCTATTGATAAAGTAAATATTAAGTAGAGTATGTTACGGCTATACAAGGATTTGAGAGTTTGAGAAAGTCATGATTAGCCGTAACACACTAGATATGTTGGTGCGTTAAGCGTTGCTATAACGCACCCTACTGTTTAAGGTTTAATACAAAATAAAATTCCAAAACTGCGATACTATTAGCTTTAAGCTTTGGAATTTTTAAGCAGGAATTGACAACCACATAAAAACGGGTTTGGACTGTCTGTGCGATCGTCCGCAAGCACTTCAATGGGAAGCTTACTGTTGTAAATCAATTCGTCATAATCCATCAATGCATCCCATTTGATTTTGCCAGTGGGGAAGCCTAGCTGTGAAGCTGCATCGGCTATTAACTCTTGCCATTTCTGAATCTCTGGATCTTGCGATTTGGAATAATCTAGAATGGCAATAAATGCACCAGGCTTGGTAACTCGCAGGATCTCTGCAAGAGCGCGGACTGGATCGTTAACGACACAGAGCGTATATCCTGACGCTGCTGCATCAAAGCTATTATCAGGAAAATCAAGATTGCAGAGATCCGATACTTTGAAAGTGATGTCTGCGGATACGCGTTTTTTACGTGCTTCATCCATCATCTTTTCAGAAAGATCAACACCGACGACACTTACACCTTCAGGATAAGCTGAAAGATTAAGACCTGTTCCTACCGCAGCATCTAGTACAGTTTGTCCTGGCTTCAGCTGCAAAGAAGCAATTAGAGGGTTGCGCTCAATGTGCCAGTAACGCTTCATAATTGCGTCATAATCCACTGAACCCTGATCGTAGGTTTCAATCACTTGATTTATCTGCATAGCTTTCATAACAAATAGGACTACTGGTTTTAACTATCTGTTCAACTGTATAATATGTTGGCGTCCAAACCTCGTGTATTTTACTACTAGCTAAATAACTTGACAATTTAAAATTAAGTAAGTGGGTGAAAATAAACTAAATTATGTTATGAAACGTAAATAGGCTTAAAACTTTTAGTCAATGACCAATAACATAGACGCGCCAACGGCTTCCCGCAGGGTAGGACAAATGACAGCCCCCACGAGTTAGCTTTAATTGCGCCAACTTACTTGGTATGAAATTAAACCACTCCATGAGCTTTTAGCCGCAGAGGAATCTGAATGATAAACTCGGTTCCAACTCCCGAAGTTGAGATGCACTCCAGTTTACCGCCGTGTTTTTCCGTGATGATTTGGTAGCTGATGGACATACCCATTCCGGTTCCTTTGCCAATGGGTTTGGTGGTGAAAAAGGGATCGAATATTCGTTGCTGAAGTTCTTGGGAAATCCCGACTCCGTTATCAGCGATCGCTACTTCCAACCATGTTAAATTAACCACAGATGTGCGAATCTTGATTCGATTGGGGTTATCCTCGATCTCCTGATAGGTGCGCTTGGCATTATTTTCTTCTAATGCATCAATGGCATTCACTAAAATATTCATAAACACCTGGTTGAGTTTTCCGGCATAACATTCTACTAGAGGTACAGTGCCGTAGTCTTTAATCACCTCAATTTCAGGTTGTTCTGGTTTAGCTTTGAGACGGTGTTGCAAAATCATCAAGGTACTGTCCATGCCTTCATGAATATCGACGCTTTTGAATTCTGCTTCATCGATGCGAGAGAAGTTCCGCAGCGACAGTACAATCTGGCGAATGCGTTCAGTGCCTACTTTCATCGAAGACAACATTTTTGGCAAGTCTTCTTGCAAAAACTCTAGTTCCATGTCTTCAGCAGCGGTTTGAATTTCAGCACTAGGGTTAGGATTATATTGCTGATACAACTGCACAAATGCTAATAAATCTTGGGTATATTCCTGCACATGGACAAGGTTGCCATGAATAAAGTTGACTGGATTATTAATTTCGTGTGCGACTCCAGCAACTAATTGTCCCAGACTAGACATTTTTTCACTTTGAATAACTTGAAATTGAGTCCGCTGCAATTCTCCTAATGCATTTTTGAGTTCTGTGGTGCGTTCTTCTACTCGATCTTCTAGTTCTTCTTTGCTTTTCTCTAAGGCTGTAAAGGATTCGTGTAGTTGTCTTGCCATCTGGTTGAAAGAGTTGGACAGGGTATTAAGTTCTTGAATGCCGCTACTTTCCACTGTCTGAGCTAAATTGCCGGATGCCATCGCTTTACTTGCCCAATTCAGGCGCAAAATCGGGCGTACAATCCAATGGGAGGTAAACACGCCCATCACGGAGGCAAGAACTAATGCCCCAATACAAAGGGCGATCGTGGTGTTGGTGTTGGCGTTAATTTGCGCCATGAATGCATTTTCTGGCAAACTCACTACCACCAGCCAATCTAAACCATACTTGTCACGCCAAGGTACAACATCAACAAAATGCCGTTTTCCTTGCAGTTCAAGCTGAAAATCTGTGTCTTGAGTGATGGATGTAAACCCGTTGAAGCTTTGGAGGTGTTTGGCAACGTTCTGGATGATTGCATCAGAACTGTCAATCGCCCGCACTCGCCGGATCTCTTGATTGACGAGGACAAAAGGCTTCTCTGTACCGGAACTGGCGATTAATGTACCATCCCGCTCTAAAAGGAACACCCGTCCAGATTGACTAATATTCAAATTGCGTAAAAAATCGCTGAGTTTCAATAGATGAATATCAGAGGCAATCATTCCTAGTAAGCGATTTTGCGAATCATAGATTGGACGACTAGCAGAGGCGGCAATGTAGGGGCCTGTTGGAAAATTTGCAGTATAAATCTTTGTCCAGATCGGTTTACCAGCAGCAATGGGTTGGGTGTACCAAACTTCGTTGAAGTTGTCCCAAGTAAAACGATTATTAACTTGAGTCCGATTGCCCTGATTATCCGTGGCGTAGTTGGTAGTGTTATTGGGAAGCTTGGCAGTCCAATCATCAATGGTGATCGTTTTGCCATCATAACGAGCGGCTCCCATTCCCTCACCCGTCGCTAGTCCAATACCAATATAAGTCAGGTCATAGGCCTGCATTTGATCCCAGAAATACTTGCCAAGGGTTTTGCGATCGCTCACATCCAATAATCCCCTGCGGATAGTATCTGCGTTGATCTGATTAAGGGTTTGCGGAATGGAAAGACGAGACTTCAAATGTTCATCCACTACCTCGCTGGTGCGATCCATCAACTGTTCTGCCAGATCGTTAACTGCTCTTTGTCCATTTTTGAAGGACAAATAACCCACTAAACTAACCGCTCCAAAAATTTGAATAACAAAAGGAATAACAAGAACAATCTGTAATGGGAACGCCTTACCTTTGCCTAGATAGTGAGTCTTCATTGCTGTAAGCTGGAACTTTATGCTGATTTGATTTACTTCTATAGTTCCCAAGATGCTCACGCACTTACCTTTGTCTAAATTTTTTGTTAAGTCAAAGGTACGATAAGGCGTCTTGTCGCAAAGCGCAACACATCATCATAAGTAGGTAAACATAATTAATTACACAATGTCATTGCAAATGCAGCGTTCGCGGTGGGGTACGCTTAGAGCGAGTCCGCGTACTCTTACAGAGAAGCAAGCTATGCGTAGCGTCTGTGTGCGACACGCTCCGCGAACGTAGAGAGCTTCTTCATTCTGACTTCTGAATTCAGAATAGCTGAATTCTTCTTTATTTTCATCGTCAGACTGTAAACCCTGTAACCCACAGCGTACAACTGATCTAAGCCCAGCGATAGCCGTTTCTATGTCCAAAGATACAAGTTTATTGATTTTTGAGAGATTAGTCAGAGATTAATGAGATATTAAGTTGAAAAACTAATTCAGATAGAAACTTATGGCAACCGAGCAAGAGCTTCAATCTCTTTTTAATACCTTAGATAGCGATCAAGACGGCAAAGTATCCATTAATGATCTGTTTTTAAGTCCTGGCTTAAGTGCAATCATTTCATCAGAAACAAATACCACTAGTCCCCAGGAATTGCTAGTAAATTATGATTCAGACGGAGACGGCAGTATTACCTTTGAAGAGTTAAAGGAAGCAGTTGAGAAAGCAAATAATTTAAACTAGCAACCCAATCCCTAACACCCAATACCCAAAAATCCCTCTCTAGCCCCTGACTTTTCACGTCATGTGGAAAAGCCAACGAAAAACCTAACCCCCTAACCCCCTTCCCTTGTAGGGAAGGGGGAAGATTCAAAGTCTCTCTCCTTGTAGGAGAGAGAAATAGAAGTGAGGTTTTCCAGATCCCGTGAAAAGTCAGAACTAAGAAGTGCTAATCAAATATCCTAAACATTCGACAAAAGCTGAACCTTACCATCGCTAGACTCAATCTGGCATTCCCAGCCGATGACTGGGAACTAGTACCGCAAGGCGGAATTAAAAATTAAAAATTAAAAATGAAGACAGCGTAAGGGTTTTGTTGATTGGGAATGGGTGGTTTATTTCCGCCGTGCTGTACTAGGTAAATATATTAAAAGATATTTGTAAAGTCTAATTTATGATTCGTAGAAAGAATTTTTTGGGATTCACCGGATTCTATTGAATTTTTCAGAATAATGGCTCATCTACATCATTTTTTGTCTTCACTGAACTGGATTGAGCTATAAAGGAAATATTTATGACATCACAATTTTTTCGTGGGATTAATTATACTGAAAAAGTTATTTCAGATAGTGATCAGAAAGTTTTAGGAACTGCCAATCCAGACTGGTTTATTGTAGAAGGCAACAACAATGTTGTGAACACGGGAAATGGTAACGATGTTGTCTTACTAGGAAGAGAACTAGACTTAATCTTTCATTTTGATACTAGCATTTTTAGTGGTCAGGTTTTGCAAACTAGTCCAATGTCTTGCAATTCTAATGTGCTTGATGCGATCGTTCGTACTGGAGCAGGAGATGATTATGTCAGTTTAGGATCAGGCAATTACACAATTTCTTTGAGCAGTGGAAACAACTTTTTAGACGATTACGGTGGGAAGTATCTATTCGATGCTGATGGTAATATTATTGGATTAGAGCCAATTTCAACATTAGTTGCCTCAGCAGGATCAGGCGACGATATTTTCTCTTTAAGTGGATTCGCCAACCGAACCATTAATGCGGGAAATGGGAACAACTTAATTTTGCTGGGAAGCGGAGATGCCAATATCAATGCAGGCTCAGGAAATGATATTATCACCAGTGAAATTTCAATATTGACTTATATTTTTGATGCAAAATTGTCATCCTACAACCAAACTATAAAAGCTGGAAATGGTGATAATCAAATTGCTGTTGTTCCCTATGGCGAAACCACAATTAAAGCTGGCAGCGGCGATGATTTTATTTTGGCTGCTGGAACCTCTAATTCAAGTTTTGCAGAGATTTTTGCAGGTAATGGTAACAACACAATTATTACAAGTGATACAAACAGCACAATTAGGTCTGGCTCAGGTGATGACTTAATTTTTGCTGGGTCAGGTAATGACACTATCTATGGGGGAAATGGGAACGATGTAATCAATCTGCGAGGAGAAACGGTTTGTCTTCCTAACCCTTTAAGTACGGATACAAACCTGTTTGGTTCATCTATTGAGGTAACAGGCGGGGGAAATGATACAGTCTACTTGGGTCAAGAGAAAGACACAGATACAGTAGTTTTAGGGAGCAGTGGCTTTGCTGCTATCTATGGCTTTGGTTGCAACGATCGCTTAAATGTCAGCGGCTTAAATGCCAGCTTCAGCCGGGTAGGAAATGATACGTTGATTAGTTCATGTGGTGGTTCTTTGGGAATTCTCAAAGGATATACAGGTTCAGTAAATTTAGTGTAGGAGTTGGAGTCAGTGCGATCGCCTAACTGCATAGAATATGTTAGGACTTACGATCTGAAAACCTGAAACCTAAATTCCCCCTAACCCTTGAAAAATAATGGGTTGGGGGATTTTTGCGTGTAGTCGTATGTAACGTATTATCTTAAACAAACGCAATTGCTTTTGTATTAAGACAAAGAAATTTTACTTGCGAGTTAGGTTAAGCAGTTCTTTGGGAGAAGCAAGTAAGTCAATAGCCACAAAGTAAATTTGACCTTGAGGATCGAGTAAAAATCGCCAAGCAATGTTCATCCCAACATTACCTCCAAACCAAGGAGTTTCTACCGTACCAGTAATCTTATGCTGTGTATAACCATCTTCTATGGTTTCCGAAATGCCTTTGGTTGGCTTCATCACTAACCCTTGTCCCTCATCTCTTAGGTAGGCAGTGATTGCTTCTCTACCAACAATTGGTTTTTGGAAGGGTGGTTGCAGCGCACCGTTGTTAGCAAATAAAGCAACAGCAGCTTCAAAGTTATCTGCATTCATCGCTTCAATGTATTTCAGCACTGTCGGTTCTGTAACTCCCTCGATCGTAAATTGGGGACTTAGGGATGTACGTGGGAAGTTAAAGTTTATGACTTCTGCCTGTTTATTATCAGCCAGAGATGGATCGAAGCCCATATTTACTACAGTATTACGTAGTACAGTAATTTGCTGACTCTGATCGATTTTCTGAACAGCTTCTAGCACTGCTTTAACTTCAGTTGACATTTGATAGCCAGCAGGCATAGGAGCGACGATACCCTCTTTCATCCACTCTCCTAACTGCCACCAGAATCCTAATTTGGCGTTGACACCAAAGTATGCATAAGAACGGCTGATGGGAGTATCAGCATTACTCGCTAAATCTCTCATTAACTGCGTTTGTTCTTCATGAGACATCTGCTTAATGTCGTTGAATATACCTTCCATTAATTGGAGATTTGCTTTTCCGGGAGCAGCTGGAGTAATTGTACGACCTAGTTCAGCGTAGGCATACCAGAGAAATGCTAGTTGATCGTCAACATTGAGTTTAGCAAACATTGCTGTAGTGGCTGGAACTGCATCTGCCACTTGAGTGCTAGAGAAAATATTGCGTGCGGACTCGATACTATAAGTCATGCTTATTACCTTAAAGATTTACCTATTTAGTAGTTGCTTTTAACTACATTTTGTAGCTAGAAGGGTAAATCTAGGGCATTTTTATTGGATGACATAGTTATCCCTAGATTTTCAAATTTGATTCATTTTTATTTACTACTCTGGCATCATAGCTGGTAAAGATTAACAAAAGACTAAGATTTTTAAGATTTATCTGATGAATATCATTGAATGAAATGTATATCTACTATTTATTTCAAATTTCTAGTTAAATCAAAGTATTTTTTTGAAAAAGATATCCTTCTAAAGAAAGATATTTAACTATATATTATCTATCTATGGAAACAGATATCTACGTTTTCACTTTTTTGACACTACAAATAGAATTTGGTAATTGCTTCAATTAGTTTTTTTAATTACTGGCAGATTTATCTCTAGCCGTAGGTTGGGCTAAATCAAGTGAAATCCGTCTGATGTAAGTCCTCGCTTTGTTTATTAGTAAGACACAACTTACAATTTTTTGCGATCGCCATTTAGTTACGAGATGGCTGTATGTGGTTTGCAAGGATGGAATGCACTATAATTTGCCTATGATCAAACCTTAGCGTAAGCGTAGCCCTTCGTAGACATCGCTGATCAATCATGAATCTATCTGGAATATATTAAATAATTGATTATTCCTAAGATTATTAAATGAGCCGGGTAAAATACATAGAACCATCTAGTTCGTGAACCTTGTTTACCATTGAATTGAAAAACAATGAGTCCTGCAAAAATTGCCCAACCTTGAAATATATTAATCATAGATAGGATTACTAAAGTAAAAAAGTGAAAGATGCACCAGTAGAGCAACCATATTTTGGGCTTTAGTTTATCTGTAAGGGACATCAAGAAAATTACTCCAATCCCATAAGCTCCATAGGAAAAGTCCAAGTTCTCGGCAACTACTGCACACAATCCAATAATTATTGATTGCTGCCATAATTGCGGATAACGCTTTACTAAGCGCAACATCACAAGTCCAAGAACAAGCGTGTAAAGAATATTAAATGATAACCTCTGGAAAATAAAACTATAGATTGGCTGAGATATAATTGCTGTAATTAATAGCCTGCTTCCATAGCGGTACACATTTTTGGTGTGTTTTTCGCCTTTTGCCAAGAGCCATGCAAAAAGGGGAAAGCTCAATCGCCCAAAAAAGTGCAAGATTAGAAACTCTGGCATTAGCAAATAGCACACATGATCCATAACCATGAATACTACTGCTAAGATTTTAATGTTAAAAGCTGAAACTTTAATCACAACGTTACAGTTACCTTATTAGATTCGTTAATATAAAATATCTAAAACTTTATTTATTTAATATAAGAGTTATTCAAAATCCTAGCAATTTGATAACATTAACAAAAAGGGCAATATCTACGAAGGGCTGTTTAGTGACACCCTCTTTAGCAGAAATAACAAAAACACTATGGCAAAGCGTAAGAAAAGCAATCTCCAGTGGATTAAAGAAACGCTTGAACTAAAACCTGACCATCGCTGGGAATCTCCATCAGGCTACAAAATATTTGTTGCAGATAGAGGCGCTGTTCGCTTCAATGTTCCCCAGAATTGGGTTTTTGAGCCACAAGAGAAATCCTTCAAGTTCATGGATAAAAAACCGCCCAACGATGATTGCTGCTTAGAAGTATCTTTTAATCGTCTGCCACCCAATGACTGGAGCCAGTTTCCGCTAAAATCCACGTTGAAGAAAGTCCTGGAAGATGACAGTCGCAACATCATTTCCAAGGGGGAAATTATTACTGTCAAGCGTCAAACCGCCAGAATTGTCTGGACAGAGATGAAGTTCATTGATGTTCAAGAAGAACCACGGGAAGCTTTTTCGCGGACTTGCATTGGTTTGGGGTCGAATGTTCAGTGCTTGATTACATTCGATTATTGGGCAGATCAAGCAGAACAATTAATACCCGTTTGGGATGAAGCGATGCGTAGCCTGACACTAGGGTTATATATTCGTGACCCCATGACTGGTTTAGCTTTCCCAGACTGAGTTACAACAAGGAATTGAGGCGATATTGACGATGGGCGTAGTTGTAGCACCTCACAATTTCTATATGCTAAATTTGGAGCGGGATAGTAACAAAGTTACAAAGCTATTGTTTAGGTTCTATATGCCTAGCTGGTGCGCCAAGCTTTTGCATAAGCGTATACCGCCGAGTCCTTTAAACTATACCATCGTTTGATTAGCTCAGTTGGTAGAGCGATCGACTCATAATCGATGGGTCACAGGTTCGAGTCCTGTATCAAACTCCAGGAAGTTAGCTCACTGGTAGAGCAATCGACTCATAATCGATGTGTTGTAGGTTCGATTCCTATACTTTCACCCAAAACCCTGTCCGGGTCAAAAGACACTACCCTTTTAAGGTAGCCAATATGGTACGGATCTTAACAGATTCGAGACCCCTCATTTTCTCAACTCTGCGTGCAAGTGTTTTGCTGTCGGTCATCACTCGTAAGGGTGATGTTCGGTAGCCACAGTTAAGGAGTAAGCGCAACTGCATTTCTCTCTAACTTGAGTATGTTCCTTCCTTTCCTACATCTAGTTTTCCTGCGGGATTCTAGATTGGCAAACGAACGGCATATTTGAGCGCGGTTATTTTTTTCTAGATTGCCATTGAGTAGTCGGGGAAAAATAACAGCAATCTTAATCCAGCTTTGGAGAAGCTTTTGCCCACACCTGAACTGTAAACACTTGCACTAGCAGAGTTAAAAAACATTTTGTAGTATTATAGTAGTACAAATAGCTAAAACAAATCCTTGAGCCTTTTTCTACAAGGTTGCAAACTTCAATAATTCCTATATTCAAGCTGTAATATGGTATCTGTCAAATCACCCATAATAAGCAGTTTGTAGTAGGGGCTTCAGTCCTCAAAGCTAGGACTAAATTCCTTACTACGAACTAACATTTTTATTCTATTTGATTAATCCAGACATCGTAGAAGATGACAAGTTTTCTTGCAGGTGGTATTTAAGTTTAAAGAAGGTTATAAATGTCTTGACTAAATATTCTTGACTAGTTGCGTTGGCGTAGCCCGTCGTAGACATCGCTACGCCAGTCGCAAGCATCGCCTAGCTTATCTAAAATATCGTGCAAATTCTCTATGCAAATTACTATGTGGCAAACGTTTTATATCAAACCTAACGAAATCGGCATCTTATATCACCGCAGTGACTTTAAGAAAATTTTGCAACCTGGTACGCATACATATTTTGGTCGGCATTGGCAAGTAAAAATTTATGATCTCAATCAGCCACTAACTCAGATTGAAAATCTAGAACTGTTGTTGCGAAATCACGAAGCCGAACTGCAAGAACATTTATTGATTATCAGAACTGCATTCAACCAAGTTGCGTTAGTCCGCTATGGTCAAAATTGGGTAAGCGTTGCACCAAATAAATTGATTGCTTTTTGGCGTGGTTTTATTGAGGTAGAGTCTCATATATTCAATTTGGAAGAAAGCTTAGAATTACCTAGTTCCTTTGTACAGCAATTGCGCTCAGTTGCGTTGAATGGACTGAAAAAGTTCCAAATCTCCGAGTATGAGATTGGTTTATTATATCTGCAAAACAATTTTGTGCGACCTCTAGAACCAGGAGAGTATGCTTTTTGGTCGGTAGATAGAGATGTTACAGTCCGAATTCTCAGCCGGATTATCCCTAACCCAGATTTTCCCCTGGAAGATGTACTCATTGAAAAACATCCCGACTTTATTGCTGCTTACTGTGAAACCGTGCAATTACTGGCTTCGCAAGTTGCAATTGTGCGCTATCGAGGGAAAGTGATTTCTATTTTGCCGCCCACAAGCCGCAAACTATTTTGGCAAGGTGTTGCAGTGGAAATTCTCGACATCAGCGCAGATGCTCAGTTACAGCCTAACTTAGTAGCTGAGTTAGTTGAAGGTTCAACAGAAGTAAAATTGCTCAGTCGCAACTGTTTGCATATTTGCCAAGTTCCCGCACAACACGTTGGACTAGTATACATTAATCAAGAGTTTCAAGGATTGCGATCGCCAGGGGTACATGCTTGGTGGTTATTTGGACGCTCTTTTCAAACCGAAGCCATCGACCTGCGACTACAAAATATGGAAGTATCCGGTCAAGATATCCTCTCTAAAGATAAAGTACCTCTGCGGTTGAATTTGACGGCTGGCTTTCGCATACTCGACCCATTGAGGGCAAAAAACGGGTTATCAGATATTTCTGGTTATTTGTACAAAGAATTACAGTTTGCTTTGCGTGGTGCAGTTGGCGAACGCAACTTAGATGCTTTATTAGAAGATAAAGGTGCAATTGATAGAAGCATCTCTGAATACATTCGCCAGAAAGCCGCAGACTATGGAATTGAAGTCGATTCTGTAGGTGTCAAAGATATTATTTTACCTGGTGAGATTAAGGCTATCTTGAGCAAAGTAGTGGAGGCAGAAAAAACCGCTCAAGCTAACGTAGTCAGACGTAGAGAAGAAACTGCTGCGACTCGCAGTATGCTAAACACTGCCAAGGTGATGGAGGATAACCCCGTTGCGTTGCGTTTAAAGGAACTCGAAGTATTAGAGCGGATTGCAGAGAAGATCGATCGCATTCAAGTTAATGGCAGCTTAGATAGTATTTTAACAGACTTGATTCGGATGAATCCGTAGCGATCGCGGCAAATACTCACGCAGTAAAAGACCAGTATAATAACAGTAGGTCTATCTACGAAAAAACGAGTATGCGACAGTCAGCTTCAGACTCTCAACAAAACCTTGCTCAAAAAATTGCAAAGTGGAAAGCTGGGCTGGCTGACTTAGGACGACGAAATCCTCTCATCAAGTTTCGGCAAGATAGTCCTCGAATATTAGAAATTCTGACAGAAGAACCAGATGTTCTCTTCAAAAATCTGACAGAAGATAAGAAATCGCTTTATTTTCAAATACTTGATGGCGAACATCAAGATATTATTCAGTCCAGAAATACCAAGGCATTATCAGCACAAAGAAATCCTCTTGAATTAATTACTCGTCAAAGAGGCAGTGAACAACTGAAACGACTGAATAAATTGCGTCTTGAGTCGCGACGCTCATTTGAAGAACGAGGGGTAAACAGCCTATTCTTGGCGCTGGGAACGTTGACTTGGTATGACAAGGACAAGGATAAGCCAGAAGATATTTTGGTATCACCACTAATTTTAGTTCCTGTAGAGTTAATTAAAGAACCTAGACGAGATGTTTATAAAATATCTCTATTAGATGAAGATGTTGTATTAAATCCAACGCTGACACAAAAGTTAAAGCTAACTTTTGGGATTGAGCTTCCAGAGGTAGAAGCTATACAAACACTAACTTATGACGAAATTATTGCTGAAATTGAGGAGCTACTAGCAGAACAGAAGACATGGCAAATCAAAGAGAATGTATTTCTCTCACTGTTCTCTTATGCAAAAGCTGCAATGGTTCGGGATATTATCGAAAATGAAGCTTTAATTTTTGATCACCCAATTTTACAAGCAATTAGTGGTGATTTAACTACTTATCAGTCTAACTATAAAGAACCCCTACCTGCATCTGCTCTAGATTCACAAGTTAAACCTGAGCGAATATTTCAAATTCTTGATGCTGACTCTAGCCAGCAAGTCGTGATTGAAGCAGCAAAATCTGGTTCTAGCTTTGTTGTCCAAGGGCCACCAGGAACGGGCAAAAGTCAAACTATTGTAAATATAATTGCTGAACTAGTTGGCGATGGCAAATCAGTTTTATTAGTTGCAGAAAAGGAAACAGCGCTAAGTGTAGTTTATAAGCGTATGGCTGAATGTGGTTTAGACCATATATGTCTTAATCTCCACCATAGTGGAACAACAGATAAGCGGGAGCTTGTAAATAATTTATCAAAAACTATTGAATATATCAAACAAATTTACGGAGCAGAAAATTATCACGGTTTGTTTGAACAGCTTATTTCTACTCGTCAATCGCTAAAATTATATCTGACAAGTTTACATACTAAAGAACAGCCTCTAGATAAATCGCCTTTTGAGATATTTGGTGAGCTTTTGAAAAAAGAACGCGAAGCAGTTCCCAATATTAATGTCATATTTTCCAACTTTAGCCAATGGAATGTTAGTAGATTACAACAGGCAGAAGACTTATTAAATCAATTAGCAAAATTTGTTCCTTTCTTTACAGGAGAAAAAACAACTATTTGGGAAAAAAGTTCTCTAGATTCTTATTTTTATGAAATGGAATTGCAAATTACACAAAAAATAGAGGAATTCCAGCAAGCAATTTTTTCAGTCCAAAAGATTAATCAAGAATTACAACAGACTCTCCAAGTTCAACCTTTATTGAATTTAGAGTCTTTAGATAAGTGTTATCCAGCCATAGACTATATACGAAAAGCGCCATCCAATCTTCCAGAAAACTGGACTGGAGTAGATGTAGCAGTTGCTCACAATGCTTTCACTATTCTGCAAACAGACGTTCAAGAGATTGAAAAAAATAAGCTTTCGCAAGAAGCACAAAATTTGCTGAGTCGGCTTTCTTCATTTCTCCCATTTTTAAGAGGAGAAAAAACAACGATTTGGGCACAAAGTACTTTAAGTTCTTGCTCTGAAATGCTGGAGTTATAAATAAATAATAAAATCAATAAATTTCAACAAGCAATTTCTTTGATTCAGACAGCTAGCCAACAGATTGCAATTATTCTAAGGATTAAACCTTTATTGAGTTTGGAAAATGTAGAAACTTACTTTCCTGCTATTCAGCATATATTGAAAGCTCCACCTAATTTACCTGATAACTGGACTGGAGTAAATATAGCAATTGCTCAGTATGCTTTCAGGATTCTAAAAACAGACATTCAAGAGATTGAAAAAAATAAGCTTTCGCAAGAAGCACAAAATTTGCTGGCTCGGCTTTCTTCATTTCTCCCATTTTTAAGAGGAGAGAAAACAACTATTTGGGCACAAAGTACTTTAAAATCTTGCTCTGATACACTGGAATTAGAAATAAATAATAAATTTAATAAATTTCAACAAGCAATTTCTTTAATTCAGACAACTAGCCAACAGCTTCAAAGAACTATTAATATTCAGCCTTTATTGAATGCGGGAGATATAGAAGCTTGCATTCCTGCTCTTAAACATATATTACAAGCTCCATCTAATTTACCCAATAATTGGACTGAATTAGATATTTCTATCGCTCAGAATGCCTTCAGCAAAATGAAAGCAGATATTAAAACTCTGGGAGACAAGGAGCCACTTTTAAAACAAAAATATCATCCTGAATTATTCTCTTCAGAATTACCTGCTTTAGCTAATAGATATCAGAAATATAGCCGCTTTTGGCTGATTAGAATTTTTAACTCCAGATACAGACGAGATGTCAAGCTTTTGAATAAACTCAGTACTAAAAAAGGGCAAGTTTCTCACAACGAATTAAAACGTGATTTGGCGCAAGCGGTTCAAATACAAGCTGCACGGAACGAACTATATCAAAGCAATTACCCAGCACGTCAAGTTTTTGGCTCTTTATTTAACCCGGAGGTTTCTAGTGAAGCAGAGTTAAAAGAAATCGAGCAAGCTTTAAGTTGGTTGACTGGCTTACAGAAGTATTCGCTTCCTACAAATTCAGTCCAGCAGCTTCTAAATTCTCCCTCTACACGACGCGAATTAGCTGAATTAGTTAAGAAGCTTGAATCCCTTCCTGAAGATATTAGCCAGGGTATGGATTTCTTATTTTCATACTTTAATGAGAATGATGTTATTGGGCAATATCAGCCTCATAATCAAATTTTATTTACCGAACTGGCAACTTTTTTAAACATAGCTCAATCCGACTTACCCAATTTCCGCCAATGGTTGACTTATAAAGAAATCTATAGGCAACTAGAAAATTTAGGAGTCCTAAATTTCTTAGATGCATTGCGCGACAACAAACCTAATCCTATTGAGTCTGTAAGAAATAAGTTACGTCAAATTGAGTACCAGCCTCGTCAGATTTTTGGATCTTTATTTAACCCAGAATTTTCTAGTGAAGTAGAGTTAAAAGAAATTGAACAGGCTTTAAGTTGGTTGATTTACTTACAGAAGTATTCGCTTCCTGTTGATTCAGTTCAACAACTTCTGAATTCTTCCTCCGGACGACGCGAACTGGCTGAATTAATTAAGAAACTTGTATCCCTTCCTGAAGATATTAGCCAGGGCATGGATTTCTTATTTTCATACTTTAATGAGAATGACATTATTGGTCAATATCGACCTCACAATCAAATTTTATTTACCGAACTGGCAACTTTTTTAAGTCTAGCTCAATCCGACTTAA
Source organism: Nostoc sp. UIC 10890 (assembly GCF_054786515.1). Classification (NCBI taxonomy): domain Bacteria; kingdom Bacillati; phylum Cyanobacteriota; class Cyanophyceae; order Nostocales; family Nostocaceae; genus Nostoc; species Nostoc sp. UIC 10890. Next base: position 4,475,642 of record NZ_JBSGKF010000001.1, on the reverse strand, counting down.
GCGACTTACGCAAATGGTTGACATATAAAGAAATCTATAGACAACTAGAAAGTTTAGGAGTCCAGGATTTCTTAGATGCTTTGCGCGATAACAAACCTAATCCTATTGAGTCTGTACAAAATAGGCTACGTCATACTGACTACCAGCCTCGTCAGGTTTTTGGATCTTTATTTAACCCGGAAGTTTCTACTGAGGCAGAGTTAAAAGAAATCGAACAAGCTTTAAGTTGGTTGACTGGCTTACAAAAGTATTCGCTTTCTGCTGATTCAGTCCAGCGCATTCTAAATTCTCCTTCTAAACGGCGCGAACTGGCTGAATTAGTTAAGAAATATGAGTCAGCCCATCACCGTATTAGGCAAGGATTAGATTTCCTGCTATCACACTTTGATGAAAGTGACATCACAGATTCTTACTTACCTGGCAATCAAATTACTTTTGTCGAGCTAGAAAGATTCTTAAACTTGGCTCAATCGGAACTGCCTTATTTTCAAGAATGGTTGACTTATAAAGAAACTTATCAGAAACTCGAAAATCTGGGTAATAATAAGTTTTTAGATGCTTTACGTGAAAATCAAATCAAACCAGAGCAATGGTTCCCTGTTTTAGAAAAGCGAATTTATCAAATATGCCTTGATGCTATTCTTGCCAAAAAACCTGAGTTAAAGAATTTCAACCCAGAAGTACATGAACGACAAATAAAGGAGTTTTCTAAACTCGATTTTAAGCAACTAGATACTGCTAGAGAACGTTTAAAGCAGCTTCATGTCCGACGCTGGCAAAACTGGGAAAAGACTTCACTTGCTCTAGCTGAGTTGCAAAATTTGAAAAAAGAAGCGAATAAGAAAAGCCGACATTTGCCCATTCGTAAACTCCTCAATGATACACAAAAGGGAATACCAAATATTGCTAAAGCTTTAAAGCCTTGCTGGATGATGAGTCCACTTTCTGTTAGTCAATATATCAATCCAAATGTAATTCATTTTGATGTTCTTATCTTTGATGAAGCATCTCAACTTCGGACTGAGGATGTTGTTCCTTCAATTATCCGTTCTAATCAAGTGATTGTAATTGGGGACAAAAAACAACTTCCTCCCACATCATTCTTCTCAACCGGAGACAGCCAAGAAGATATCGGTGATGAGGATGATGCAAGCTATGAAAGCGTTTTAGATGAATGTTCAAAGTTTATGTTTGGACGCACACTGAAATGGCACTACCGCAGTGAAGATGAGCGTTTGATAGCTTTCTCTAACCATCATTTTTATGACGACAATTTAGTTACATTTCCAAATCCAGTTCAAAACCCAGATTTAGGAGTGTGGTTTAAGCACGTTCCTGATGGCGTTTACGATCGCAGTGGACGCACAGATAATCGACGCGAGGCTCAAGTGGTTGCTCAGTTGGCATTGGAGCATTTTCAACGGTTTCCAGAACAATCCCTTGGTATTATTGCCTTTAGCGAAAACCAAGCCGACGCGATTCGGGAGCAAATTGAGATTTTGGGAAAAGAATATCCTAATCTGGAGACGTTTTGCAGGGATAACACGCCTCAGTTTTTTCTGAAAGCATTAGAAAACGTTCAGGGTGATGAGCGAGATGCCATTATACTCAGCGTTGGGTATGCTCGTGATTCTCAAGGTAAGCTTTATCTCAACTTTGGCCCCCTAAATCGGCAAGGTGGAGAACGACGGCTCAACGTCGCTGTGACGCGGGCAAAAAGTAAAATTACACTTGTTTCTTCTATTGTGGCTGGTGACATCGACAAAACACGCGCCCAAAGCAAAGGTGTAAAATTACTACATGATTACTTGGAATACGCAGCAAGTGGTGGAGAACGACTACAAGGTAACTCTTACACAGATACGCTTAAGTTTGACTCGCCATTTGAAGAAGATGTTTACCATACCTTAGTCCAGCAGGGGTACACTATCCGCACCCAAGTTGGATGCTCAGGATACCGGATTGACCTTGGTGTAGTTAATAGCGATCGCCCTGGTGAGTTTTTACTGGGGATTGAGTGTGATGGTGCATCTTACCATAGTTCACCTACTGCCAGAGATCGCGATCGCCTCAGACAACAGGTACTTGAAAGGCTTGGTTGGAAAATTCACCGCATTTGGTCAACAGACTGGTTTCGTAACAAACCTGTTCAAGTTCGTCTGTTGATAGAAAAAATTAAACAACTACAACAAATAAATAGCTAAAAGGTTTGTCCGCGATCGCTTTTCAATGTATTTTGCTCAATTGCGCCATTAAACTAAAAATTGAAATTGATTATAACGGGGATAGATAAAAATTTACATCTTTGTGTAGTAATACTTGCGAAGGTGTATGTTTACACTCAGTCTGCATTAATAAAACATATACTTGATAGATAAGCTTTAATTATGCCGATTAAACAGCATGGAGTCCCTACAATGTCAATTGATGAAGTGAAAAACCAGCAAAATAATGGTCTAGTTCAACCCTCTACAGACTTAATAGAAAACCTAATGAAGGCAAAACACAAGAACAAATCTAAAAAATCAAAACGGATTTTTGATGGTAGTACTGAAGCTTTTGCCAAGAAAATTCCCAAAAAGACTTTTGAAACGGAACTAAAGCAACTCCAGATTGAGCTAGTCAAAATGCAATACTGGATTAAGCACACTGGCTATCGAGTTGTCGTCATCTTTGAAGGGCGCGATGCTGCCGGCAAAGGAGGAGTAATTAAACGCATTGCCGATCCACTCAATCCTCGTGGCTGCCGTGTAGTGGCTCTGGGAACTCCCTCTGATCGCGAGAAAACTCAGTGGTATTTTCAGCGTTACGTGCAACATCTTCCCACAGCTGGCGAAATAGTCCTTTTCGATCGCAGTTGGTACAACCGAGCCGGAGTTGAAAAAGTAATGGGCTTTTGTACTGAAGCAGAATATCAAGAATTCATGCAATCTTGCCCTGAGTTTGAACGAATGCTGGTGCGATCGGGCATTGTTTTAATCAAGTACTGGTTCTCCGTCAGCGATGAAGAACAAGAGAAACGCTTTCTCTCTCGCAGTCACGATCCAGCAAGGCGCTGGAAACTCAGCCCAATGGATTTAGAATCACGCGATCGCTGGGTAGAATACTCTAAAGCAAAAGATACTATGTTTGCTTACACAAATATTCCAGAAGCTCCCTGGTTTACGATTGAAGCAGATGATAAAAGACGGGCACGGCTCAACTGCATTCATCATTTGTTGAGCAAAGTTCCTTACGAAGATATGACACCTCCTCCCTTAGACCTTCCATCTAGACCCGTGGCTGAGGATTATGTTCGCGCCCCCCGCAATGAGCAGTTTTTTGTCCCTCAAGTGTATTGAGCAACATTCCTGAGTCGAAACTATGGAGTACAGCGACTTTACTCTAGAAAAAGTTTCGGCTATTTTGGGAATCATCACCCAAGAAGCTAAACCTAATGATTCATAACGTATTTTTTGGAACAATGATAACCACAATTTAACGTACTGAAAGATGAGCCATTTTCTAACACTTGTGATTGTTGATCGCACAGAAGCAAACCCAAGCAAAAAGGCGAAAGAATTGATGCTGCCATATTTTGAAACGGATGAAGATAATCCATCTTTGCAAGCAAAATGTGACGGATTTGCTATTGGTGGTCAGTATGATGGCTTAATTTGGGGTAAGGAGCAGCATTACAATCTCAACCCAGAAGAATTTCAACGTCGATACGGGCTAGATATTGTGCAATCAGAAGACAATATTCGTCCTATCTCTGCCCTAATGTCTGACTTAGTTTCATACGCTATCGTTACGCCTGATGGAAAGTGGCACGATCGTGAAGGAAAATCCAATGAAGAATGGCTAGAAAAGTTCCGAAGTCTTTTACGCCAATATCAAGACAATATAGTGGTTGCGATTGATTGTCATTATTGATTAAAGGGATTTTGGCAAAGTACCCGGATTGTTAATAGAGGATTGGACGGTTTAATGCGACACCGAACAGCCCGTCGTAGACATCGCCTAGTTTATTGTCGAGTGAGGGCGATGCCCTATAGTCCGTCGCAGACATCGCAACAACAGTCTACTTCTTGTGCATCTGACACATAATCCCTAAAAGCGATCGCTTAAAATATTATTAGTGATGGTAGTTAAACTTAATAGTAAAATTTCAAGTATTTGCTTGAGGGTATAAGCAATGACGGCGAAAGAGCAACTTCTTCGAGAAATTGAGCAAGCACCAGAGGAACTGATAGAAGCAATTTTGTACATTTTACAGTCTGTAAAGGCACAATCTAGCAGCTTGCAAAGTTTTAATCAAGATAGTATTCAAGAAGCAGATAACACCCAAGTAATTGCTTCTCCTGTTCAAGCAGATAACTCTCTGCTAAATCTCTTCAACGAGTTCGCGCAATTTGCTCAGAGTATTCCTCCTGAAGAACTGGTTAACTTGCACACAGATAGTGCAGAGCAGCACGACCAGTATCTCTATGGAACTTCTCAAACATCAGCATGAATCCTGTTTTCGTAGACACGTTTTACTGGATAGCGCTTGCTAATCCACGAGATACATGGCATGTCCGCACTCAAGACATACACAAATCGCTGGTGCAAACAAAACTAATTACAACCGATGAAGTGCTGACTGAGTTTGTGAATTATTTCTCAACTGCTGGTAGATACACCCGAAGCGGAATATTTCAACTAGCACAAAGCATTTTACAAAATGATCGGGTTCAAGTTATTCCCCAAACACGCGAATCCTTTTTAGGTGGTCTAGCTCTGTATTCTCAACGTTTTGATAAAGGCTACAGCTTGACAGATTGCATTTCTATGCACACCATGCGCCAACTGGAGATCATAGAGGTACTGACACACGATAAACACTTCACCCAAGAAGGCTTTGCAATCTTGTTGTCTGATATCATGTCCGGATAATCACTTATGATAAAAGAGGTGAGTGCAAAGATGACCAATGCCGAAACGAATTAGTGTAGCCACACATCTAAGTATTGAAGAGCTAGAACAACGTTACCGTCAGGCTAAAGACGGCATAGAAAGCCGTCAGTACCAGATTATTTGGTTAGTAGCCCAAGGCAAAAAAACGGAAGAAATCGAGGAAATAACGGGCTACAGCAGAACCTGGATATACGCATTAGTAAAAAGATACAACGAGTTAGGAGTGCAAGGATTAGGCGATCGCAGAGTATTCAACCAAGGTACACAGCCACTAGTGGATGATATCGAGCAGGCACAGTTATGGCAAGCGTTACAAGAAAAAGCACCGGATGGAGGATTATGGAATGGCAGGAAGGTGGCAGATTGGTTAAGTGAAGTAACAGGAACTCATATTAGCAGACAGAGGGGATGGGAAATATTGCGGCAGATGACATTTAGGCTCAGAGTACCCCGTCCGTCTCACACAAAAAGTGATCCTTTTGAGCAAGAAGTCTGGAAAAAAAAATAGCTACAGAAGTAGAAGAACTTCAAGCCAACTACCCAGATGCGGAAATTCAGTTGTGGTGCGAAGATGAACATCGCTTGGGACTCAAACCAGTTTTGCGACGAGTTTACGTCCCAGAAGGAGAAACACCAATTGCTGATGTAAATTGGCGGTTTAAATGGCTCTGGTTGTATGCTTTTGTACATCCGAAAACAGGAGTTACTTATTGGTGGATTCTTCCTTATGTCAATACAGAGCTATTTAACAAGGTTTTAGCGGATTTTGCTCAAGAATTTGGTTTAGGTGCTGATAAACGTATTTTGTTAGCTGTTGACCAAGCAGGATGGCATACCAGCAAGGGTTTGGAGATTCCTGAAGGGCTGCACTTAATCTTTTTGCCATCTCACTCACCCGAATTACAGCCCGCAGAAAGGCTGTGGACTTTGGTTGACGAACCAATTGCTAATCGCTCTTTTGAGACACTCAATGATTTAGAGAATGTCTTGTTTCATCGGTGTCAATCTTTACTCCAACAGACAGAGTTAATTCGTGGCTTAACTGGTTTTCATTGGTGGCTTCAAATTGGTGTTTAATCGTAAGTCATTACCCGGACATGATATGATTGAGTGTCGCAAGTAAGCAAAACGCTATTGAAGCTGCGATCGCAACAATAGTCTACTTCTTTTACTGCGATCGCACTATCTCGTAAATTAGTTTTATTAACACGCAATCATCGGGATTTCAGCAAAGTACCTATATTGTTAATTGAGGATTGGACGGTTTAATGCGATCGCCTAGTTTAGTGTCGAGTGAGGGCGATCGCAACAACAGTCTACTTCTTTTACTGCGATCGCACCATCCCATAAATTAATTTTATTAACACGCAATCATCGGGATTTCAGCAAAGTAGCCGGACTGTTAATAGAGGATTGGACAGTTTAATGCGATCACATCCCCTCATCACGCTATCGCAAGCTGGTTTTCAAAGAATGTGATCGCACCAACAGTCTAATTCTTATGCATCTCACACACAATCTCTAAATATGAGGATTGATGAATGCTGTTGCTACTCTGCAAGAGAAGCCTCAACCCTGTGCCTTAGCAGTAGAACATGAGATTTTTCCATAATAAGTACGTTAACAAATCATTATGGTTAGTCTAGAATAGGCAAGCTTAACATATTTCATAAGTTAGGCTGGTAAAATACAGAAAAATGTATGCAGATTTCTCAACAACGCTTGCATAAGCTAGAGATTAGAAAGCTCAAGAATATCAAGGATCTTTGTATCTCATTTGAGATGAAAAATATAACTGGTATTCTTGGCCCAAACGGTTATGGAAAATCAACTATTCTTCATGTGCTAGCATCTTGTTTTCAACCACCAAATGAAGAGCAAGAAAACTATAAATTTAGTAATTTTTTTCTACCAAATCCTGATGCGCTATGGGAAGGTAGCGAACTAACACTATTCCATACCTACCGACAGGCATCTCAATTACATGAAAATGTAAAACAGCCTTATGGAAAGAGTAGTGATAGATGGAAGCCAATATATAAAAGACGACCTACAAGAAACGTACATTACTTCGGTGTAGATAGTTGTGTTCCACTTATTGAAGCAGAAAAACGAAATGTAAAAATTAATTACTCGACCAGTAATCTAAGTGAAGATATTATAACTACAATACTAAAGAAGGCATCATATTGTCTTAATAAGCAATATACAGCTTATAATATTCATGATTCTGGTAGAGGGAGAAAGTTTATTGGTGTTGAAGCTAACGGAATAAGATACTCTGCACTGAGTATGAGTGCTGGCGAGCAAAAAATATTTCTACTACTAGAAAGAGTTTTTAGAGCCATTAAATATAGCCTTATTTTAATAGATGAGCTTGATCTTCTGTTGCATGACTCAGCAATGAAAAACCTGATTAAAGTTATCTCTGAAAGAGCGCAAAGCCATAATTTACAAGTGGTATTTACAACACACAGAGAATCAATTATTGAGTTGTCAGATTTAATTAATATAAGACATATTTTTGGTACATCAGAGAAAACGTTTTGCTTCAATGAGACAAAACCAGATGCAATAAATCGTTTAACAGGAACTCAGCCTAGACTAATTGAAGTCTTTGTTGAAGATGATCTTGCCGTGGCAATCATCAAGAAAATCGCAGGTCAATTAGGTATTTCTAGACATGTATCCATACAAAGATTTGGAGCAGCTATCAATTGTTTCACAGTTTTAGCTGGATTACTCCTATGTGGTGAAAGTTGCGAGAACAGTATTTTTGTGTTGGATGGGGATGTGTATAAAACTAAAGAAGAACAAGAAGAATGTTTAAAGACAGTTTTAACAGGAGATGATGAAAAGGCAAAACTACTTCGACAGTCTAGCTTGGAGAAAATAAAATGTTTAAATCTTCCAAAAAACATTAATCCTGAAAAGTATATTCACAGCATTATAATTGATTTAAAAGAAATTATTGATGACGAGTGGAATGAAATAATTGGAGTTGCAAAAGAGATTGTCGCTGTTGATAACAGCCATAAGTATGTAGACGACATCATCAGTAGGCTTGATTGGGATAGAGGCGCTGGATTATCAAAAATAATTGATCTGGTTAGCTCTAGTCAAGACTGGGCTAACTATGTTGCTAATATAAAAGATTGGTTAACCTCACAAATACCATTGGTGCAAGAGATTACATCACAAGAGGTCTAACAAATCAAATACAGCTTACAGTTGCAAGGCGCTGATGCTGAGTTTAAGACTATTGCTGCTGCTGATTTGAGTTGTTTAGGTGTATTTAGATTAGACAGATATACTCCCAGATGAATTACTCCTGCTTTTGGTGGTGTCTACGACGGGCTACGCCTATGCACCATTTAATCTAAAAAATCACCATTAAAAATAGTCTTTTCTCTTACAGTTTTTCTTTGAGCAAAATGCAATAAAAATCTAAAAACCAGACTCCATAAGAGTTATACTATCTAAAGCATAAAAACGGATTCTTCCTAGATAACCCTGCAACTTGCATTTAGGCTAGAAATAGACTCTTTTTTCTACCGCCGCGAAAAAACCTTGCATTATATGATGTTGAGGAGCGATCGCTAGGTTCGGAGTAATCCCAAGAGTGCATTTGACGGAAAGGAAGACCCATCTTTTGGAAGACATACTTCTCTTTCACACCAGAAGCTACTAGGTCAGGCTTCAGCGCTTTGATAAATTCCTCGAATTCGTAAGCGGTAACGTCGTCATAAACGATGGTGCCGTTTTCGATGTAGTGAGTGGTACGTTTGTAGTCGTCATTATGAGCGAACTCATAACCTGTACCAATCATCTTCATGCCCAAGTCTTGGAAGGCTGGGACAACGTGGCGAGGACGTAGACCACCAACCATGATGGCAACGGTCTTACCATCCAAACGGGGGCGGTACTTAGCAACTACCGCTTCCATTGTGGGCTGATACTTGGCGATAACTTTCTCAGCGTTTGCTTGGATTGTTTCGTCAAACTTAGAAGCGATTTCCCGTAAAGATTCAGCAATCTTGGTGGGACCGAAGAAGTTGTATTCCAACCAGGGTATACGGTAGATTAAAGCCTATAATGCTTATATATCAGGGGTTGTGCAAGTCTGCGTTTCCCGTGGCTTGTTTTTGTCTTAAAGCTTGTGATTTAAACATCCAAAACCCCACTGCAATGGTAATCTGATTTGCAAATTGTGGCTTAAGGGCTATGAAGTTTTAGCTGTGTACCCAACAGAATTAGGAATCGAGCCTTAACCCTCGACTAGAGATGCACCACTGTTGCATGAGTCAAAATTTGCAGCCGGATAACATATGTTGTTCGATAAATTTTCGTCAAAATTCGCTGGCGGATAACTTAAAGTAGTCCAGCAAATTTTTGCAACTGCTTGCAGGATATCTGTCAAAGTTTATACACTTGTTTAAAACGCGAGTGTGTTGGACATGGATTTACTAGGAAGGCCAATGAGCCAAAACAAGGCACTGCATCTAATGGATAATGAGAAACCGGGTCAAGCAACTTGGTTTACTTTGTGCGGTCGCAAGATTCGCGCTGCTCATGCTCTACCGTTGCAAAAGTTTGATGCTGGCGAGAACTGTTGCACAGTTTGCGTTCGGATGCAACGCGGTAACTCGCTGCTGCACTCTCGAATAATGGCAGCTTGATAAGAGAATCATTTTAAGTCGATTTTATATGGAACCCTATAGGGTTCCTGTGGAAAAAATTAGTTGAAATGTACAAGGAAACTCGTTGCAATTTCAGGAAGAATTAAACCAGTGACAAGTATACTTGCCGAAGAAGAATTAGCTTGTTTTAGGGTGGTTTGTTTTTCGGAGATATTAATATGTCCTTTGTTTTTAGCGTGGTTTAAAATCCTTAGAACTTTCTGGCGAAACCTATTAGGTTTTTATCTTTATTGTTCACCAATCTTTTCTGCGGGAACATTAGATGTTTCCCCTAAGTTTCATCGTGAGTACGGGACATAGGGAAATGTATAACATTTCCAAAGCACGGAACATTTGTTGATGTTCTCCAACGCCGGGGGGTTAAGACTCAGGAAGCGCAATCGCTTTACGGCTAGAGCCGCTCAAAAACAGTGCATTACTCACGCTAAGGAAACCTTAAGGGTTCCAGTTTTAGTTACGCGAGAATTACCTTGATCGCCCGACCTTTTTGTACATAATCGGCGGCGGCGGCTCTTGGCGCTGCACGTTGCCCCAACTTCCAACTTCAACTTACAACTTCACCAACTAGTTGTGGAAGTCGGAAGTCAAAACCGGAAGTTACATCTATTCAATTGCGATCGTAGAAGGTGGGCGTGTACGCCATCGCACTGCGCTGTGACTGCGTTGCAATTTTCATTGCATGAAACAAGTTTGCAAGGAACTTGCAAATATTGAAACTTTTTACTGAAAGTCTCTCAGAAATTTAGGTGGTGGCTTTACTGACTCCGCCAATTTCTTTACAAAAGTTTTTAGATTATCAAATGGCACAACCGCACAGAAACCTTGTCAGTCGGTGAACTCAAGGCTAGTGATTTTAACGCCGTTTCCGTGCGGGCAAACACGGGTATGAGCAACGGCGTTTCTGAGCCGGTAAACAAATTCCATCAAAGTGCAATGTTCTTCAGGTTTGAAGTCGGAGGGATGTTTTCCCCAATTTTGGATGAAGTCGGACGAAAGTCCCCATTCTTCTAGTTCGTCAATAGGTTTAGCAGGAATACTCTTATAGCAACGTTCTTGGGGTAAAACCAAAAGACCGAGTAAGCAATTGATGAGTAGCGTAACTTCAAATTGCTGGGTTTCCGAAACAGATTCCATTATGTACTTTTCATACTGCTCAACAATTTCGAGAGTTCGAGCGATAAAATTGCGTTCAAAGATTTCGTCATATTCCATTTTGCCTTCCACTTTTGAAATAGCTACTTTTACCGTGATCCTTTTGCAAAGTGATGTTAAACATGGCTTCCTATCGGGAATTATAAACCAAGACTACTTAAACAAAAGGGGCAATATGTCTTTAGAATTAGAGAATCTGAAATCAAAGTCTGACAACGCCAAGCAAAAACTTATGACTTCCGCTCGTGAAGTTTTAAAATTAGAACTACAGGTTTTTGTAGAAAACTTTGACAAGCTTACTGAAAGCGAATTGATAACAAGTATAGAGAAAATCTATAACTATAAAGAGTATTTTTCTGCAAAGTAACTCACTTAGCCAATGTCGCGCTAGAACCTTGTGCAGTATTGGCTCGATTTTGTACATAATCGGCGGCTGCTGGTGGCAGCGCTGCGCGTTGCAGTAACTTCCGACTTCAACTTACAACTTCATTGACTAGCTCGTGGAAGTTGGAAGCCAGGAGTTGGAAGTTAGCGATCGCTGAATTGTCATCGACTTGTCGTTGAGTGAAACTCACTTAAGGGTTAAGTCCCAATCGGGAGAGTTAGCACTCTCGCGCTGTAACTGCGTTAAAAATTGCATCGGCAACCATTGCAATTTTCAGTGCAGCCAGATTGCAACTACTCACCTTTTTAAAGCTGAAGGCGATCGCACTTCCTGAATCAGGGATGATAATTCATGCATCATCTGTAGGTAGCGGTGAACGATCGCGTACAAAAACGACCCCCAGTCGTTGACCAGGGGTCATTTTTGTAGTCCACGGGCACTACCTCAAAAAGCTACAATCACTGCTACCTTTCTCTCTTACCCAATCATTAATTTCTAGAATGAAATAGCTAAATAAAGCAACATCATCTTCTATCGATGCAAATGAACACGGTTTTGAAAGTCCCTCGACAACCGTATACGCACTCTGATAAATGTTAGGGTATTTCTCTTTCAAAAAGTCTTCTAACAAGTTGAAGGTATCTTGACAGAGTGGAATACTGAAAACAAGTTTTTCGCAAGGCAATCCAAACTTTTTGTTTAAGAGAGACACTAAATTAGACTCAGAAAGCTCCTCTCCCCACTCAGGTTGTTTTCTGAAGTGATCAAGCGCAATTGGATTTGTGAAACAGATCCAATCGCGCTTATAAATGAAGCTGTACTGCTTCTGAACTGCCTCGTTGATGATATCCAGCCCTTCTACTGTGTTTTGGCGTGAGGCAATATCAGCAGCAAGCGTTGGGTCGGACTCGGCATACCTGAGAAAAGTCTTGGCTACATAGTTGGCGAAGGCTGGATCGAGGTAGCTGGCTAGATGAACTGCCATGATTGGGTGAACCCAAGTTACCCAAGTTTTACCTACGCGCTCAACAATCCAGGGTTCAGCATTTGACTGTGTATTTTTCAAATGCTCGAATCTAGCTTTGGTTTCTGGGAATCGCTTCCACTTATCAAGTCTACCTTCAAAATGCTTACACCACTTGGTAGCGTTGATGTAGTCGTCATCTCGCCGTGCATCTTGCACCAAATTACCAAACTGCTCTATGTTTGACATATATTATGTTTGACATATATAAATTTTTCATTGTTTTGAAAATCTTAAACGACTCCGGCTCAAGCAGGGGTTGTTTTTTTAGCCTACAGACACTAGCACCACACAGTGGAAACAAGTAGCTATTGGAAGCTACAAAATAAAATTTGATACACATTTTGATACACCCGTTTGGGTGAGTCAACTTCAAAATTCGGGTTTGACACACCCAAATGGGTGAGTCAACTTCAGAGTTCGGGTTTGACACACCCATTTGGGGTGAGTCAACTTCAGAGTCAGGGTTTGACAACGTGGATTCACGTTGTCAACTTTCTCAGTAAATTACCCCCCTAAACGGCTCAAATACTTGCCCAGAACAATCAAGCACTCAAACGGAAGATGTGTATCAATTGAGAACCAGCACCCCACCAGCACCCCACCAGCACCCCCCACCAGCACCCCATCGACCTAAGCACAGCAAGCGATGTAGAGGTTGGTGATTATCTAAGTACAGAAAAATCGCTAGAAAAAAAAGTTGAGTCAGCAGAAGAAAATAACGGGCAATTTTCAAGCTTCAACAATCAGCAACAGCTAGAAGCCTTGCCAGGGAATAACTCTGGGGGTGCTGGTAGGGGTGCTGGTAGGGGTGCTGGTGGGGTGATTGTCATCGACGACGATCACCCCAGGATCACCCCAGGATCACCCCAGGATCACCCCCAGGATCACCCCCAGAACCGTTATCTGGCAAGGTGTTCGAGCAAAGGTGATCCTTGATCCTTGAAAATTGACGTTTTCAAAATTTCTGGATTTGGAATTTTTTTGGAAATTGCCAGAGGCACTAAAAGGATCACCTTTGGCTGTATTCCTTGCTGTATATACGTTGATAGGGTGATCCTGGGGGTGATCCTTGGGTGATCCTTGGGGGGTGACACCTCGATGACGATCACCCCCGATCACCCCCCACGATCACCCCCTCGGTCTAGACACAGTAAGCAATACAGCCGAAGCTGATCGTCTAAGTACAGAAAAATCACCAGAAAAAAATCTGAACCAGAAAAAAATAATGGGCATTTTTCACAGGTTGACGATCACCAATCGCTAGAAGCCTTGCCAGATAATAACTTTAGGGGTGATCGGGGGGGGTGATCGTGGGGTGATCGTCGTCGATGACGATCACCCTTAGTAATAGATGTTTAATTAATTACATTGGCTCTAACTCATAGTCATCGACCCAATCCCATTCGTTGTCGTCTACCTCAAACCAGGGGTGTTCTTCTGGCAAGGAAACCATGTACTGCCAGTCCACGCCAGTCCAGGAAAGACCAAGCACTGTTACCGGGTACAAGATTTCACCCTGCTTCACTTTTGTCTTGTGCAGCACGGTTTGACCAATGTAATATTCGGGCTTGCTGAATTCTTTACTCACTCGCAAACGCCAAAACTTTGACGCTTGACGAAAATTGCCCAATGTGGGCGCATCAGACGCTAACATACTATTGCCTCCTTAGTGGCTGTCAACTGGTAAGGGGGAAGTCGTGCCGGTGGGGGAGAGGCAAGAGACTCTCTTGCCGGGGCGCATTCAAGCGCTGACTTCATTTGTCGTATCTGAAATCATTGAAGCAGATTTCGCAACTTATTGCGATCGCACTCCTCAATTGGGGATGATCATTTATCCATCAGATGTGGGTAGTCAACTTGGGAGCGACACGACGCTACGATTTACTCGCTACTACCTGTATATATCTGTCCACAAACTGCATACAACTAATATACAAAGCAATAACTCACCTGTCAACAATCTGTAGGCAGTGTGTATGCGAATAGGTTAATCTTGTAGACAGATGTATACAGGATACTTGTTAACTATGGCCAGTAAATCGTTTTCATTCCGTTTGCCAGATGAGATTGTTCAATTTGTGGAGTCTTCACAGTTAGAGGGTGAAACTCTCAACCAAACAGCCCAAAGGCTTTTTATTGATTTCGTCAAAAGAAACAATCCTCTGCATACAGACTTGCCTACAATTGCAGACATCAATGAATTCAAGCAACAAGTAGAAGCAAGTCTAACTGAAGTGCGATCGCAACTGGAGGAACTGCGGGGAAAATTGAAAGCCCGGTAGTGGACGAGAATAGCACTACCGGGCAAGAAAGCAATGAAGACTCAACTGTAGCGAACAGCGAAACCATCGACCAGTTGCAAGCCGAAGTTGAAAGCCTAGAAACTCGTCTCAAGCATTCCCGCAAGGAAAAGAAGGAGCTAGAGCAGCAATTGGCTAACGTTGAGCGAGAGAAAAATATCTTGAAAGATGGAACAGTTCTCAACAGGAGATTAGAACAGATTAGGGAACTGGAGAGAGAAAACCAGCAACTCAGGCAACAACTACAGACAGCAGATGCATCCCTTGCACCAGACTATGAAGCAACCCGCGATCGCACTTTGAATAAGCTGAAAGTGGGCAAGCAATCAACGGCAGGAAAGGCGATTGAGGCTTTTATCAAGGAACTAAAGCACGGTTTATAGTCAACTTATGCACGGTTTCAACTCGGTTTCAACTCGTCTACAGTTCGCCTACACCCCAACAACAGACGGTGACAAGTGCGCCTTGTGTGTCACGATCGACGGTGACAAGTACGGTTACACTGCCACGATCAACGGTGACAAGTGCGGTTGCAGTGCGTCTACACTCTCTACAGGTGTAGACGCACTGTAGGCGTTTAAAACTCGCTCTGGATGCCGTTTTTAGGAACTGTAGACATTTTTTGACTGGCTATTTTTTAACAAGAATTCCCAAAGAAATAGCCTTTTTATCTAATATATTGCTCAAAAATATATCAGCGCTATTTTAACAGTTTCAAAAGCTAAACAGATAGAGATGCACCTCTGCCAATAAACCACACTTTGCAGTAAGTTAAGTAGACAGTACCTCACTAATTTGATGCCGTGCCAGAGCTTGCCTGAGATATTCCACCTCAGCCCTTAGTCGTGCATTCTCCTGTATTAACGTGTCCATGTCATCTTTTTTATCCACTGCCTGCTTAATTACCTTTCTCCGGTTCTCCAGGCTGAACCACTTCTGATAAATCTCAGTGTGAATCTCTACAGAATGCCCCAAATTATCAGCAGCAGCTTTAATTGGAATGCCCATCATGTGCGCTCTAATCGCCCAAGCGTGGCGTAAGTCATAGGGCGTAAACGGAATATTTACGCGCCTAAACCAGGATGAACAATTAACCCGAATAGTATTGATATCTGCAAAACTAGTTCTGTGATCAGTTTGAGCTTTTAACAGTTCCAAATACTCTACGTTTTTTAAATCAAACAAGTAAACCCATTCAGGACGTAGCGGTAAAGCTTCTCTGTAACCAGTCTTAGTATCTGGGTGAACCTTCCATGTATTATCTTTATTTTCAGGACTCAACCACCAATCAATTTCAGGGTTTACAAACAGTTCTCTTGGGCGTAGTCCATAAGTAGCAAGCATTCCATATACCCATTCCCACATTTTCCAACTGTCTAAACAACTCTTTTTGATTGTTAGGCTTCTAGTCAAAGAATAATGATGAAAAGATTCCTGATATTTGATGATATCCTCATCACTGGGAATATCCCTAACCTGACTTTTGGGTTGTGTAGCTTTAAAATGTTCGAGGGTGAAACCAGTTAAATTAAGAGTTGATTTTAAAACCTTCAACGATTTAACGGCGCTGTATTTGGCAGAGTCTCCCGTCAACTCTGCAAATTTTTTATCAATCTCCGATTGAGTCAATAAAGTATCTAGCCCAATCAATCGCCGTAAAAACTCCTTGTAATAGAAAAAGGTGTGTTTACTTTTTTCTGTTGACTTGCGTGTTTTGAAATACTCAGTTTCAAACTCTTCTAAAACATCACCAAGGGTTTGGGATCTGTTGGCAACCTTAGCGATTTTACCCAGATATTTGTCAGTCCATTCAAACTGTTTACGGGCAAGCAGCTTGCCTAGCTCGTTTGCCTCCTCCTCTGCTGTTCTCAACCCGTCCAAGCTTGCAGGGATATTTAGCGAAATCTTGTACTGCTTAAAACCAGTTCCTTTAGTGTCGCGATCGCCCGGCTTGATGGGTAGGGATGCTTGCAATTGAATAGTTTCCCGTGCCACGACTAATCCCACTTTGACCTTAGCGGCTTTTAGACGGGCCCTAGTGTCTGTCAAACCTTTTTCAAATTTGCGTTCCAGATGCTGCCGAGTAGCTTTCATGTGTTTCTGCGTTCCTAAATAGCTGCCATCGGTAGATGCTGGCGGAGTGAAATCCTCAAAAACGTCCTGTGCCTTGCTTTTCATTGTGTCTTAAATGTGTCTTAAAATTTAGTCCATTTAGAACAATGTTTAAATTGAGCAAAGTTAGACGTGGACTAAATCCTGGTATCACATAAGATTAAATCATACTTCGTACAGGGTATACCATAAGCTTCTTCCATGTGACGGCTGATGTAGTTCATCGACCGGTAACAGTGGATGAGGTTCATCTTCACATTGGGGGTCATCAACATTTCGTTGATGGTGCCATCACCTGACCACTGAGCGACTACGCGCAAGCCGATTTCTTCTAACAGGATGCGGCTAGCCCAAGCATCTCCACCAATGTTGTAGTCACCAATGATGGCTACATCATAAGGAGTACCTTCAAACTGAAGTGTACCGTCTTTTTTCGCTTTGTCTGCTCTGGTGAAAACCCAGTCACGAACCATGTCGTTGGCAATGTGGTGTCCCAAAGATTGGGAAACACCCCGGAAGCCTTCGCAACGCACAGGTACAACTGGCTTACCAATTTCTTTGGATGTCTTACGAGCAACAGCTTCGATGTCATCCCCAATTAGACCGATGGGGCATTCTGATTGAATGGAAACACCACGGTTGAGGGGGAAAAGTACATCTAGTTCTTGGATGAGCTTGACAAGTTTCTTGTCACCACCAAAAACGATATCTCTTTCTTGGAAGTCAGAGGTGAAGTGCATGGTACCAAAGGTATCAATACCTGTGGTGCCGATGTAGTAGTTACGACGACCAGACCAAGACCAGTAACCGCAACCTACAGGCCCGTGGCTGATGTGGATCATGTCCTTAATAGGACCCCAAACCACACCTTTAGAACCAGCATAAGCACAACCACGAGCGGTCATTACCCCAGGAAGGGATTTGATGTTAGACTTAACGCCGCAATCGGACTTACCTTCTTCGTATACGCCTAAGTGCTTTTCGCGCTTTTTAGCAGCTTTTTCTGGGTAAGCACTGAGAACTTCTTTAATTAGTTCTTTTCTTTCTTCGATGATGTTTTGATTTTCTGGAGGTGTCATACTTAGCCTCTGTGACTCGTAAGGATCGGGGCATAGGGGGACTAGGAGTCCCCTCTAAGATTAGGGGGGAGATGCAAGGGAGAGGATAAAAGGAAAGATATGAAACTCTTCCTTTTTCCTTGTGCTAAATCGTTATTTCTTAGCGGCTACTTAGACTAAGCTTGAGCAGCAGTCTGACCAACCAACTTGGCAGCATTTTCTTCGCTTTCGAGAATACCAAATTCAATCAACAATTCTTCTAGTTCTTCCATTTCGATGGGTGTAGGAATAGACAGGTTTTTGTTGTTGATGATCTTGGTAGCCAATGTCCGATATTCGTTAGCTTGGTTGCTTTCTGGTGCGTACTCGTTAACAGTCATGCGGCGCAATTCTGCGTGTTGAACAATGTTGTCGCGAGGTACGTAGTGAATCATTTGGGTGTTCAACCGTTTTGCCAAGGTTTCGATCAATTCGATTTCTCGGTCTGTGTTACGGCTGTTACAAATCAAACCACCCAAACGCACGCCACCGGTGTGAGCATACTTAAGAACACCACGAGCGATGTTGTTAGCAGCGTACATCGCCATCATTTCACCTGATGTAACGATGTAGATTTCTTGTGCCTTACCTTCGCGGATAGGCATAGCGAAACCACCACACACAACGTCACCTAATACGTCGTAAGATACGAAATCTAGGTCTTGGTAAGCACCATTTTCTTCTAAGAAGTTGATGGCGGTGATAATACCACGACCAGCGCAACCTACACCGGGTTCTGGACCACCAGATTCTACGCAACGAACGTTACGGAAACCGGTCAGCATTACTTCTTCGATTTCGATATCTTCTACTGCACCACGTTCTGCGGCGAGGTGAAGAACGGTTGTTTGAGCTTTGCTGTGTAGCATCAAACGGGTGGAGTCAGCTTTAGGGTCGCAACCGACGATGAGGATGCGTTGACCCATTTCTGCCATAGCTGCCAAGGTATTTTGAGAGGTGGTAGATTTACCGATACCGCCTTTACCGTAGAAAGCTATCTGTCTAATGTTTTCTTCTGTCATTGTTCGTGTTTCCCTGCAATTGGTTGGTTGGTGGGTCTTTGCGTTTGTCAGTTGCGTTCACGCCAGTTGAGCGACAGTAGTGAGCGCGTGTAGAGCATCGTTGGTACCGTTGGCATAAATGCCTGCTGGGGGCGATCGCTCCACAGCCAAAATTATTGACAGTAAGTTCATCGATCTTCCTCGTTAAAATTTTTTTCTTTTTGTTGTTTGTCCTTTGTCCTTTGTCATTTGTTTTGACAAAGAACAAAGAAAATTACGCAATTTACAAATACGTCATAATGTGTTTCAGCTTGCAAGATTCAATAGGACTTGATGTTGCTATTTGTCAACAATCAATGCATAAGTCCTATTACTTGTTCAAAATAGCGCCCTTCATATTTGTGACGCGATCTAGTGCAGCTTTGGTGTCTTCTGCTGACACTCCACGCACAGCCATTGCTTCACCGAGATGCTTGGCGATCGCATCGAAGTGTGGTTGCTGTAAATTCAATCCTGCGTGGGTTTTGTCCATTGGACGACCGCCGTATTGCTTTGGCCCTTCAAATATTTGAGCTAAGAAAGCAACTAGATGATTGCGTTGCTTCACCATGTCTGTACCAGCAAAAACGGGAGCGAGGAGGCTGTCAGTGGCAATGCGTTTGTGGAGTTCATCTACTACTTGTTCAATAGCTGGTTGTCCACCAATGTTGTCGTACAATGTGCTCATATCCTGTTCCTTTGAAGCGAGTTGGATGATGAAAGAAAGCAAGTAGGCACTTAATCTCTTTGCCTATATGCTGTTAGCCGTCATAGTGGTAGGAGTACCAATTCGTAATTCGTAATTCGTAATTCGTAATTAAGAGAGAATTGGTATGAAGCATTGATGTGGAGACAATTATATGGTTCAAATCCTACTTTCTGTTCCTGGCTGAATGCATATTAGGGCGTATTTGTAGAGTACGTTAAGTCCTACAGCAATTCCTAAACTGCTTCGACTACAAGGCTCTTGCTGACACGATCTTGTAATCTGGCTTCGATCGCAATTTTCAGAGTTGCTGTACTACTTGAACAGGAACCGCAAGCACCTTGCAGTACAACTTTAACGCGATCGCCTTCTACATCATAGAGTTCTACATCTCCCCCGTCTGCAATGAGTACGGGTCTGACTTCTTCATCAAGAACTTTTTGAATTAGAGCAATCTTTTGGACGTTTGTTAGCGCTCGTTCCTTAGATGTAACAATTTTTGTGGCAACTTGTACGCCGTAATTGTTGAGAGCAGGTGAGGCGTATTCCTGTTGAACTGATCTAATAATATCATCGATATTAGCCAGACAGGAACCGCATCCGCCACCAGCTTTTACATAATTTGTTACTTGCTCGGCATCCGTGAGATGATTTTCTAGAATCACGCGACGAATCTTAGACTCGCTGATGCCAAAGCAACTGCAAACCAATGCACCTTCATCATCATCATCGTGGGTAGCTAGAGGAATGCCACGATAATTGTAGATAGCGGCTTCTAGGGCTTCTTGTCCCATCACAGAGCAATGCATCTTTGCTTCTGGTAAACCACCGAGGTAATCTGCAATGTCTTTATTGGACACTTTCAAAGCTTCGTCTAAGGTTAAACCTTTGACCATTTCGGTTAATGCACTAGAAGATGCGATCGCACTAGTACAACCAAAGGTTTGAAAGCGAGCATCTAGAATCTTATCAGATTCTACTTCCACTTTCAGGTGCAATCTCAGAGCATCGCCGCAAGCAATGCTGCCGATTTCACCCGTTGCAACCTTAACTCCAGCTTCGCCCGTTTCTTCAATTTCTCCCTGATTTTTGGGATCGTAAAACAGTTCTAATACTTTATCGGTGTAGTCCCACATATTATTAAGTGCTGAGTGCTGAGTACTGAGTTATGAGTGGGGGGATTGGGGAAGGGGTAATGGGGAAGGTGGGGCCCACTCTGGGGATAAGGGGCAGGGGGAAGGGGAAAAATCATTTCTTTACCCTTTACCCTTTAACCTTTTCCCATTTTTTCCCAGTCCCTAACGATGCGCCAGTGCTTGTTCTTGTCCTTGCAACCAACCTGCATCATCATTTTTGAAGGGTGAGAGGGCGCGTAAACGTTCTACAATACTGGGCATTACCTCTATCACTCGATCGATTTCTGCTTCGGTGGTGTAGCGACAAAGACTGAAGCGAATTGAACCGTGCAAAGTTGTGTAGGGTAAGCCCATTGCCCGCAGGACGTGGGAGGGTTCCAGAGAACCGGAGGTACAAGCAGAACCGGATGATGCACAGATACCGTATTTGTTCAATAACAGTAGAATTGCTTCACCTTCGATGTACTTGAAGCCGATATTGGTTGTGTTTGGCAATCTCTGCGTAACGTCACCGTTGACGACACAATCGGGAATTTTAGCTAGTAAAGTTTGTTCGAGGCGATCGCGCAGTTTTCTTTCTCTTGCCGTCGCTTCTTCTAAGTGTAACAGTTCTAGTTCAGCAGCTTTGCCCAAGGCGATAATTGCTGGAACATTCTCAGTTCCCGCCCTACGTCCGCGTTCTTGGTGTCCCCCAATCATGAAGGGACGGAACCGCACCCCGCGCCGAATATATAAAGCACCAATTCCTTTCGGCCCGTGCAGCTTGTGACCAGACAGAGTTAACATATCTACGGTGCTAGTCTTCATATTCAACGGGATTTTTCCCACTGCTTGCACCGCATCTACATGGAAGATAGCGCCATATTCTTTGACGCGCAACCCAATTTGTTCAATCGGGAAAACCGTTCCGGTTTCATTATTAGCATACATAATTGTCACCAAGGCGGTGTTACCCGTCAATGAAGCTTCTAGTTCATCTAGATCCAGCTGCCCTTGATTATTTACTGATAGATAGGTAACACTATAACCTTGGGTTTCTAATTGTTTGCAGACATTGAGTACTGCTGGATGTTCAACTTGGGTAGTGACGATATGTCGCTTTTCAGGCTGCGCTAACAGTGCGGCTCGAATCGCGGCGTTATCTCCCTCAGTACCGCAACTTGTGTAGACAATTTCAGACTCATCGGCTCCCAGCATAGCTGCAAGTTGTTCTCTTGCTGTTCTCACTGCTTTACCGACTTGCCCACCAAAGGTATGCATACTGGAGGGATTGCCGTAATAATCCGTCAGGTAAGGTAGCATTACCTCTATAACTTCTGGGTCTACCTTAGTGGTGGCATTATTATCGAGATAGATGCAGTTATTTTGCATTGTTGTCTTCTAATTACGAATTACGAATTACGAATTACGAATTATTTGGGGTTGGTGCTTTTGCAACTGCTCAGAGTATTTCTGAGAATAGGTTTGAAACCAACGTTCCCAGTAATCTTGTTTATTTGTTAATTTAGCAACTACGCGGTTGTAATTGGCAAACCAGCCTTCCCAGTAATCGTTAGGCTGCTTAATGCAACCGTCGCAAGTGGGACAACCAGCTTTACACTGAGGGACGGTATGAATACTACCAACACAATTTGTACAAAGTTCAGGGTCAATCCAGTGCTGTCCGTCAACTACTTTAACTGCATTTGTGGGACATACCGTTAGACAGAGATTGCAGGAAATACACTGGCTAGTAAGAATTTTGTAAGCCATGATTTATTCTCCTTTTGGGGATTGGGTACTGGGGATTGGGTACTGGGTACTGGGTACTGGGTATTGATTGGGAAAATTCTTCCTTAATTCCCAGTCCCTAATCCCCAGTCCCTAATCCCTAATTCCCTAATTCCTTAACGTATTGCTCGTAGAACTCCAAAGCAACCTTTTCAATTACGTCGTAAGCTTCAATAGTCTTGATTCCAGCTTCTTGCAATTTTTCTTGAGGACAGTTACCAATCTTGGAGACTAAAACTGCTTTGCAATCTGCGATCGCTTTCATAATATGCTCAAAGGAAGCTTCTTCGCCGTATCCACCTTGGCAGTATTGGTCAATTTTGCGGTGACTGACAAAACGAACTTCGTCCCCACCCACTTCGTAAATTTGGAATTCTTTCGCATGACCGAAGTGTTGGTTAACCAATCCGCCACCTTTGGTTGCTACTGCAACTAAGATTTTAGGACTGTTGGCAAATTTCTTGCCGGCTAGCGCTTTATCTTTGGCTACTTTAAGTTCTTCTTTAAACTTCTCAATCCCTTCGTGAACAGTAGCGCGTTGTTCCATGTCATATTCGGGAGCCATTTCCAAGAATTTCTCTTTGGAAAACTCTTGGCTGCGGTCTTCTCCCAACAATCCGACTGCATCGGCACGGCACTGGCGACAGTGACGCATCATTTTCATGTTACCAGAGCAGTTGTCTTGAACTTCTTTGAGTTCTTTGGGTGTGGGGCCGCGTTGACCGGTTAAACCGAAGTGTGTGCCATGTTCTGGTGCAGAAATCAATGGCATGATGTTGTGCAAGAATGCACCTTTTTCACGGATGACTCGATTCACTTCGACTAAGTGATGGTCATTAATTCCGGGAATCATCACGGAGTTGACTTTGCACAAGATATCAGCATCTTTTAGGGCTTGCAATCCTTCCATCTGTCTTTCGTGGAGGATTTTTGCACCTTCAAGACCTCTGTAACGCTTGCGTCTGTAGTGAACCCAAGGATAAATCTTAGCACCGATCTCTGGATCTACCATGTTAATGGTGATCGTCACGTGATCTATATTTAATTGTTTAATGCGATCGATGTAGTCAGGCAGCATTAAACCATTGGTTGATAAGCAAAGCTTGATATCTGGTGCTTGCTCTGCAATCAACTCAAATGTGCGGAAAGTCTTTTCTGGGTTCGCCAATGGGTCGCCAGGGCCGGCAATTCCCACAACTGTCATTTGCGGAATCTTACCACCAATGACCAAAGCTTTGTGTGCAGCTTCTTCTGGTGTTAGCAATTCGCTAACTACTCCAGGACGGCTTTCGTTAGCGCAATCATATTTGCGGTTGCAATAGTTGCATTGAATGTTGCAAGCTGGTGCAACTGCAACGTGCATCCGGGCGTAGTGGTGATGAGCGTCTTCGCTGTAGCAGGGATGTTTAGCAATGCGTTCTTGGAGCTTTTCGTCCCTTTCCACGGTGGTGCTGGTGGTGCTGTCACAGCCGCAACCACCTGATTTTGCTTGGGTTGGCGATTCCGTAGCGTTGGAGTTGAGGAGTCGTGTAGACGGTGATGTCATTGAGTTTCGCAAAAGGTCGGTGGACTTGGCTGCCACTGTGGGAGATGCTGTTGCTACTCTTTCATGCCCAGAATTGAAGTCGCGTCTTCCACACGGCCTGCAAACCCTTGGGTGAGGGCGACTTGTTTTCAAGCCAGGCAGGCGATAGATATCTGATGTTCGGCTGGTGTGTGTCAACGTTCGGTTCTTGGGTAGAATTTGTGCTTACAGCCGCGACTTCTCTTCACTTCAGGCATGGTGCTATGTCATCCCTCCACTCACCCTTCGCTTTGTTTTGTTTCAGAGCGTTAGGTGATTGGCGATATAAGATTTATAGCAGCCGTCTCCCAGCCAGATGTTGCGTCTCTCTAGGATAGAATTTATTGGATTTATTACTTTTGTACTCAAATACTAAAAACTCTAATTCTTCAAGCATTTCAAGAATTAAAAAAGTTTTTTTCAGGTAGGGGTTCTAGTCTTTTTTGGTTGGGGTTCTAGTGTTTATAGATGGGGGTTCAGGATTTCTTTGTACTCAGTCAAAACCCAATCCCAGCAATAACTTTAACTAAATTGAAACTAGGTTTGGGTTATTTAAATGTGTACTCAGATTGCCCTCAAGTTTCGTCAAAAGCAAGAAATGACAAGGGTTTGAGGGTGAAAAACTGGAGTAGTCTACATCGTTCTACTCCAGAAACGTGCGAAATTCAATTCTGTATCTAACATATCATTTTTTTGAGGGTAAAAATGCAATTCATATTTATTTAATTTTTGCTTTGACAATGATATTCAATTGTGGTTCTAAGTCTTGTCTGATAAGCGATATGAGGTAATGAAAATAGGTGTGTTGCTGCATATCATTTTCAAAAAACTTAACTTTTAGCTTCTTTTTTTCATTCCCACAATGAGGAGATGGGTAGAAAACTCTCAGATTTTGTGTTTAAGAGAAACAACAAACTATAATCTAACATGATTGAGCGATCGCAATGAATTTTCTGAATTGCTCACTACAAACCTTAGCAAAAAACCCCATTCCCAACACGGGAAGGGGCAAAATTTAAAATATTTCTTCTTATAGGAGAGAGGTTTTCGAGATACCGCTCTTTATTAGACCTCTTGCAAAAGTGCCTTTTGCAAGAGGTCGGGAAAGGGAGAAAGGTTAAAGGGGAATGTTAATTCTATCCTTTTTCCCTTTAACCCTTACCCTTTACCCGACTTATGCAAAAAGTCTATTGCTGATACTATTTAGCTACAATCAAACCAAGCGTGAAAAAATCTTAAGTTATGATCGCCATCCCCCAACAACCGCCAAAAATGACCGTTGAGGAATATCTGGAATGGGAACCTCAGCAAGACCTTCGCTACGAATATGCAAATGGCGAAGTGTTTGCTATGACAGGCGGTACAATTCCCCATAACGACATTGCACTTAACTTGTACACTGCCTTACGCCCTCATTTGCGTTCCAGGGGTTGTCGAGTGAATGTGTCAGATGTGAAAATGCAACTCACTCCCCAGAGTCGCTACTATTATCCTGATGTTATTGTCAGTTGCGACCCTGAAGACCTGAATGCCCGCAAATTTATTCAACATCCGAAGTTAATTGTCGAAGTTCTTTCGCCAGGTACAAGCGCGAAGGATCGGGGTGAAAAATTCACTTATTATTTGACAATCCCCAGTTTGCAAGAATATATCTTGATTGACTCGGAACAAATCTCCGTTGAGCGTTACTGTCGGGGTGAGGGTAGGATGTGGCTTTACTATCCCTACACGGCTGGAGATATGGTCACTCTATCGAGCATTGAGTTTGAATGTCCGATTGAATTGCTGTATGAAGGTGTTGTATTTACCACTGAAGAATAAAAAGAATGTTCCGTGTTAACTTTTAAGCAACTGCATAGCCAGTGTAGGGTCTTAATTCCGGTGGACGAAAGCCAAGGACGATATGTTCTTTAGGAATTCCAGCCCGTTCTAAATCGGCGGCAATGCCTTCTTCAGTGCCATCCCGTTGAATCCAGATTTTGCCATCAATTAGGTCAATATGAACCAGACAGCCGTGAATGCGGCGATCGCCATCCCAACCTATATCCATCCATAAATAGCGATCGCGGTTTCGATCAAACACCACTTCTGATTGAATCTTGGCATAAGAATAAGGTAGTGAAGCATATTCACTGAGGATAGTTTCAATTACCTGGCGATAGTCGTCTAATTTGGTATAATCCATTGTTTAATAACCTCCTGTTTTGGATCAAAAGTAATCAGCTTTAAACGATGATTTCTGAGTAATAGCTTGCCGATGGGTTCTTCAAACAAATCATCAAAAACTCTGTTAGGCACTGCAAGATATAATATTCGCTCTGGCTCTAACTCAATTAATATATCCTGATATAAAATATACTGACCCAACGCTTTTTCTAAATCATCAACATCTGATCTGCCGCTAAAACTTTTAATCTCAACTGCAATTTTGGATTCTGCTTTTTGCGCCGCCAACAGTTGTTTAGCACCTAAATCAACATACAAATCTTTTTTACCAAACTTAAGAGTCAGTGGGTCATGAGTAATTGTCCATTTGTCTTTAATCAAAGCATTTTTGACATTATTGTGATAGATGTCTCTAGCTGGCATACAGGTGTAGTCTTAGACTGATATTGATATTTTAGGAAATTTCTCTAGCATCTTCGTTAAATGTCAATCGTAGACATCGCTACACTGTAGTCATAAGCTGTCTAAGTTCATTCACGAAAACAGGGTAGCAGGAGGAATGCAATGAAAGCAGTGGTTATCCGTCGGTATGGCGCGGCTGAGGTGTTGCACTATGAAGATGTGGAACAGCCGAAAATTGATTCAACGCAGTTACTTGTGAAAGTTCATGCTAGTAGTGTTAATCCCATTGATTGGAAAATCCGTAAAGGGATGTTGAGTTTGATTGCCGGCAGCAATTTTCCAAAGATTCTGGGGTTTGATGTGGCGGGAGATGTGGTAGCCGTTGGCTCTGGTGTCACCCGCTTTAAACCAGGAGATGCTATTTACGGCAGTACTAGCTTCCCTGGAGGAGGTTATGCCGAATTTGCAGCTGTTCCAGAAAATGTGGTGGTTCTCAAACCAACGAACTTATCTTATGAAGAAGCTGCGGCTGTACCTCTAGCAGCGCTTACGGCTTTGCAAGCGTTGCGAGATCAGGGAAATATTCAAACAGGACAAAGTGTTTTGATTAATGGTGCTGCTGGTGGTGTGGGGATTTTTGCAGTGCAAATTGCCAAGGCTTTAGGAGCAATGGTGACGGGAGTTTGCAGTACTAAAAATTTGGATTTGGTGAAAACTCTAGGAGCAGACCGCGTGATTGATTATACGCAGCAAGATTTTGCCGAAGATACAGCGCAGTATGACATTATCTTTGATGCAGTGGGTAAGCGATCGCTCTCTCAAACCAAAAGAGTCCTCAAACCCAACGGAATTTATATCACCACACTACCCGGCCCTGAAGTCTTCTTAGAGAGCGTCTTAACAGCGTTCCTTCCTGGTCAAAAAGCGAAATTTCTCTTTGAGAAGCCTAACACTAAGGACTTGCTTTTTCTCAAAGAATTGATTGAAGCTGGTAAGATTCGTGTGGTGATTGATCGCACATATCCCTTGCAAGAACTAGCGGCAGCTCATAGTTATAGCGAAACTGGGCGTGCAGTGGGTAAAATTGCGATCGCCATTTCGGGCAACTGAGATTTTTCACCCTCTAAGGCTTAATATTATTTGTGTCACAATTGAGGAAAATAATATATATCCTACGACCCGGCAAGCCCTTATGTGTGTGATTATTTGCCAGTACTTGTCTAATTTCTATCGGGAAATTCAGCTATTCCGTTTTAGTGACACAACTGGCAATGTGTTTATTTTGGCAGGTGATGAACTGCAAATCCTTATATTTCGTGATGGAACTTGGAGATTTGTCAATGAAACCTAATTTTGCCCAAATGTCCACAAAAGAGTTGAGGGCGTATGTGCTTGCTAATCGGGAAGATATAGAAGCGCTGGAAATCCTATTTAGTCGCCGCACTCCTGACTCAGAAGCAATTATATATCCATCGATGTTTACTGAAGATGGTAAACCTATAGAAGAGAATAATCGGATAATTGCAGAAGCGATCGCTCAAAGAATCCAGCAAGAGAATAATCATCAGGATTAGCTGTGTGGTTAGTACATTTTACTGAAAATCTTGGCGATCGCTCGGCATAGATCCAGATAATCTTGATTAATCTATGATCGCCATAATTTTTCCATTTTGCGAACAATAAATATTACTGACTTTTTGAACAAGTTGGCGATCTGGTTATTCCTCAAGCTGTTTAATGCGGTTTAGAGCATTTTGATAGTTGCTTTCTTCTCCTTGTTGCTTATAAAAATTGGCAGCTTTACGAAAATCTACAATTGCAGCTTGCTTATCTCCCAATTCATAGTGAGCTACACCCCGGTTGTCGTAAGCATATGCATTGTTGGGATTAATTTTAATGGCTCGGTTGTAATCTTCAATTGCAGCTTGGTCATCTCCTAAAGCAGAGTGAGCTAGACCACGGATGCAATAAGCATTTGCATAGCTGCGAGCCATTTTAATGGCTTGACTGTAATCTTCAATTGCTGCTTGGTTATCTCCTAAAGCAGAGCGAGCTAGACCACGGATGCAATAAACATATGCAGCATATCCATTGTTGGGATTAATTTTGATGGATTGAGTGTAATCTTCAATTGCTGCTTGGTTATCTCCTAATTCATAGTAAGCTAGACCACGGATGATATAAGCAGATGCATCGTTGGGATTAATGTTGATGGCTTGGGTGTAATCTTCAATTGCACCGCGAAAATCTTTTTTGTTGTATTTTTCTAATCCTTCCTTATAGTAAGTATCAGCACTTTTTTGTTCCATTCTTACTGAATTTGTCAGTCCTAGCAAATAAACAGACTGTAAATTTAACGCTTTTAAAACTTCCTCAGCCAATTGATAACGCTGTTGGTGTTCTTCTTGCAACAATTTATCCTGCATTCGGCCAAATTCTTTACTCACTCCTACACCGCAGTTGAAGCAAAACATTGTGCGATTGGGATTCGGCGGATTGTGGCAAGCTGGATTGAGGCAGCAGGTCATAAACTGTGCTTTTATTGGCAAAATGTAATTATTATCGCTTCACTATAAGCTATTCATCTCAGAAATCGCAAAATAGTAGAGAACTGGCAAAGATGGTAGCGATGCCAAACCTTATTTAGAAAAGCAAGTCAATGAAGCACTAGAAGAACTAAATAAAATTAAAGAAGACGAGGAGACAGAAGAATGAAATATACAATAATGATTCAATGGTCAGAAGAAGACCAATGTTATGTGGTTTTGCTACCTGAGTTTACGCATATAATGCAGCCTTGCACTCACGGAGAGACTTACTATGAAGCTCTGAAAAATGCTCAAGAAGTTTTAGAAATGCTGATTGAATCATCTTTAGCTGATGGTGAAACTCTACCGGAGCCTAAGACGCTAGGAAAGTCTTTGGAAGTTGCATAGATAAGCAAGAGAAAAAGAATGAATTATCACTACACAATAATTATTCAGTGGTCTGATGAAGATGAGTGTTTTATTGTCAGTCTTCCTGAATGGGGAGAATTTTGTCACACTCACGGAGAAACTTATGAAGATGCTCTTAAAAATGCTCAAGAAGTTTTAGAAATGCTGGTTGAATCATCTTTGGCTGACGGTGAACCTCTACCAGAGCCTAAAACGCTAGGAAAGTCGTTAAAAGTAGCGTTGTAAATCAGTAAAATTAAATAAAAAGAGATAATCTCATGACTACATCTATAAATACCACCAAAGTCTACGACGAAATTATAGAGTTTATTGCTGCTGGAACCACCCCCCAAAGTGTTATCGATTTCAAACTCTCGGATGCAGCCAAAGACCGTTTAGAGGATTTGGTTTATCGCGCAAAAACTGAAGGTCTTACAGGAAGTGACCAGCGAGAGTTAGATCATTTCCTCACGCTAGAGCATATTATGCTACTAGCAAAAGCAAAAGCTCGTCAGTACATCAGCGCGGAGTAAATATTCAAAGTGTCTCGTCCATATATTAATGCAGAATTGCGGCGTTTAGTTAGCGATCGCGCCGAGCATATTTGCGAGTATTGTCTCGTTTCTGAAGTAGACAGATCATCGGGTTGTCAAGTTGACCATATAATCAGTGTCAAACACGGCGGCGCTACAACAGCAGATAATCTCTGCTATGCCTGTATTTTCTGTAACCTGCAAAAAGGGACGGATTTAGGGTCAATTAATTGGCAAACTGGCGAACTTGTGCGGTTTTTTAATCCACGCAGAGACTTTTGGGGCGATCATTTTCGGCTAGATGAGGCTGTAATTCAGCATCAAACAGATATCGGTGAAGTGACTGCACGCATCCTAGATTTTAACGGCGACGAAAGGATTGTAGAACGACAAGCTTTGATTGCATCTGGTCAGTATCCCTCAGCATCAGCGCTAAAACAGATAAATAAATAAGTTATGATGTGCGATCGCACTTACCAATGGGAATTCTATACTTAGCAACTATTGCTACTTCATCATTAGAACTCCCAAGGCAAATATACAATGTCCTATCAAAATATTGCAGCCACCCTTTCGCCACAAGATATCCAAGAAATTAAAGCCGCGCTACAGACAGTCCAACACAAGATGCCCTTTTTAGTCACTCTTAGCACTGAAGAACGGCGTAAGTTAGTAAAAATGGGCGATAAAAGCCTAGCCTTTGTAAACAATAGCGTCACTGCTGCTCAGTCTAACCGCGAAATTCTTCCAGCCACTTTTGACGTTGAAGAACTTGTCCGGGATTATCAATTAGCCACTGCGCTTACTGAACTTTTAATCTCAGTGCAGCAACTCACCGAACAGGTAGATGATACCCTAATGGCTGTCGGTAGTGAAGCTATGACTAGTAGCTTGACAGTTTATGACTACGTAAAGACAGCATCGAAAAAGACTCCAGGCTTAAAAATCGTTGCTGAACAGTTGGGCGAACGTTTTAAAGCTATCAAAGGTAGACCGACTAAAGCTGTGTCTGGTTCTTGAGTCTTTGATACTCATTAATGAGCCTTTGAACTCCATTAATGAGTCTTTGAACTCCATTAATGAGTCTTTGAACTCCATTAATGAGTCTTTGAACTCCATTAATGAGTCTTTGAACTCCATTAATGAGTCTTTGAACTCCATTAATGAGGCTTTGAACTCCATTAATGAGTCTTTGAACTCCATTAATGAGGCTTTGAACTCCATTAATGAGTCTTTGAACTCCATTAAAGAGGCTTTGAAGCAATTATAGAGTTTCTCTGTTAAGTACAATACAGACCTAACCCCCAGCCCCTTCCCTACAAGGGAAGGGGAGTAAAATTCAAAGCCTCTCTGCTTTTAGGAGAGAGGTTTGGAGAGAGGTCAAAGTGTATTGCATCAAAATGAGAACCGCTATATTTGGTTTTGTTGATTTCTAGCCAGTTGCAGAGCGGGAACTGAACTCTGTTAAGCGCTGTATCATTTATGTAGAGCATTTCTACAGCACTCATTTGACAACTGGCATAGCTGGGACATGAGAAGCGGAAAGTTTTACCTTATCCCTCGTACAACTTCTTTACTGTCCCTTTGTGTTGATATCTCCATTAAAACTGCAACTCGAAGTCATGATATGCCAAATTGCCAAAATTGCTGAGGGCGGTATTTCATCCCCATATTCTTTTACTGGAACAGCTAATCTTCGCCCAAGATTTGCCTCTATACACGTTAACTAAGCTCTGATAACTGAAGTTACAGAGTTGTCACAGAAGGCTCTTGCACGCTATCGTTAACAGTTTTTGGTTCTACAAAAGCTTCTCGACCTGTAATCAATCTAGAGCGACGATTACGAGTGATATAATTCCACGCCCATTGAAATACTACTAGTAATTTGGTGTCAAACTCGATTAAGAAGTAGATGTGGACTAATAGCCAAAATGCCCAAGCAATGAAACCTGTGAGTTTGATTAAGCTTAAATCTACAACAGCTAAATTTTGCCCAATCATCGCCAAACTACCCACATCGTTGTAATGAAATTGTGGCAAAGTCTTACCTTGAAGCCGTCGTCGAATTAGTTTACCTACATACTCTCCTTGTTGTTTAGCTACAGGTGCGACACCAGGTAAAGGTTTAGCATCTTGATGGGAGAAGTTGGCTAAATCTCCAATTACGAAAATGTTGTCATAACCCTCGATAGACAAGTCAGGTTCTACAATTACACGCCCAGAGTAATCGCGCTCTACACCTGTAGTTTCTGCTAAGACTTTCCCCATTGGGGAACCTTGAACACCTGCTGCCCACAAGATAGTTTTTGAGGCAATTTCTGTAAATTCATTGTCTTGCTTGAAAGTAACAATATCACCTTCAATATTTGTCACCCTGGTGTGAGTGTGGAGTTCTACACCCAACGTTTGCAAAGATACTGCTGCTGATGCCGATAACTCTGGCACCATGTGTGGGAGGATGCGAGGGCCCCCTTGTAATAGTAAAATTTTCGTTTCTGAGGTGTCGATGCTGCGGAAATCTTCTTTGAGAGTTTTGTATGCCAATTCTGCGATCGCACCTGCTAATTCTACACCAGTCGGGCCACCACCCACAATCACAAAATTCAAGAAAGCACGGCGTTTTTCAGGATCAGTTTCTTTTTCTGCTGCTTCAAATGCGCCAAATATCCGGCGACGCATTTCTATCGCATCTTCCACAGTTTTCAAGCCAGGAGCAACTTTTTCCCAGTGATCTTTACCGAAGTAGGAATGGTTCGCACCTGTAGCAATAATTAATGTATCATAAGGTACTACTTCATCACCCAAAATAACTTGTTGAGCTTTTGGATCAATTTCACTTACTTCTCCCAACAACACCTTTGTATTCTTGCTTTTCTTAAATACAGATCGCAATGGTGCAGAGATATCAGAAGGTGATAGCGTACCTGTGGCAACTTGATATAAAAGCGGCTGAAATAGGTGAAAGTTGCGTTTATCAATGAGAGTAACATTTACATTCGCTGCATTCAGACCCTTTGCTGCATACAGTCCACCAAAACCACCACCAACGATTACAACCTGATGTGGTGCATTCTTATTAATTCCAACTGCCATAGGAAATATTCCCTTGTGTTAAGAAGCTGTAACTATTCTTAACAAAGATGTAACAGCATTATGATGTAGGTTGCTGTTTATTTAGAACAATTGAAGAAATACTAAAAGTAGCCAAAGTTAGTTCTTAGTCCTCAGTTTCGGATTGTCCTCAGAAAAGATTTGGCACACTTCGCAAATTTGATAGGTACATTTGTCCATTCTATAATTTGCTGCACAAGGAAAAACCCTGTTGTTTTACTCGAGTGATTTCAGTAATCAAATCGGATTCCTATATTTGCACTCATTGAAATGCTTTCCTTCAACACATCTATATAATAAGATATTCACCATGAGCGATAACTATATTTGGAAACGTATACATACATACAGACAGCAAATCCTAAAAGAAAATAAAGAAACCTGTCTTTCGCCTATCCAAATAATAAGATACTAATAGTAATAGGAGATACAGAATATTGGTTTGTAGTCTCATCTAAATCATATTTGAGTGCATCTGAGTACAGCTTAATATATTGCAAAATATCTTGATAAAATCTTAGCAAATGCTTACGGGTAAAGTTTCTTGTAGCGTGAACAGAAATTCTTAACCCCTGCCCGAAAAATACTAGTACCCCCATCATTAAACACTAGCGCCCCTACCCCAAGATAAATTTTAAGTTTATCTGGAGTCGGGGTTTCGGCGTTTGAGTACAACCTTAATCAATCCAATAAATCCAATCAGCATTGGGTTTTGTATCGAGTTGGATGTCACCTGATATAAGCATAAAAATAGCAGATGAATCTTTTACCAGATAGACATTACCGATGCAACAGTCTTTAGACAGTATTAGCGATACCCCAAGTACCAAAACCCAGGATTCTACCCGTATATCCATGCTGAAAAATTTACTCTCTGGCGTTTTTTTTGAGCCATTATTGAGTGACTTTCGCATTATTTTTGAGCGCGATCCCGCAGCACGTAATTGGCTAGAAGTGGTGTTTTGCTACCCTGGATTACACGCGCTATGTTTGCATCGTCTTGCTCACTGGTTACATTGTCGAGGTGTGAGTTTTATCCCCCGCTTAATTTCTCATTTGGGACGATTTTTGACGGGTATTGAAATTCACCCAGGTGCAGAGATTGGTCAAGGCGTGTTTATCGACCACGGAATGGGAGTAGTCATTGGCGAAACTGCGATTGTGGGCGACTATACACTGATTTACCAGGGCGTCACCCTTGGCGGAACTGGTAAAGAAACTGGAAAGCGTCATCCCACAGTTGGCAAAAATGCAGTGATTGGGGCGGGTGCGAAAGTTTTAGGTAATCTGCAAATTGGCGATCGCGTCCGTATTGGTGCAGGTTCCATTGTCTTGCAAAATGTCCCCAGCGACTCCACAGTTGTGGGAATTCCCGGCAGAATTATTTCTCGCAACGAAAGCGCCAGCCTTTCTCCTTTAGAACATGGGAAGCTACCCGATGTGGAAGCAACCGTGATTCGTTCTTTGCTCTCGCGCATCGAGCAACTCGAAAAACAACTGCAAACTTTAAAAGTCAAGAGTCATTAGTCATTGGTTATTTGCAAATGACAAAGGACAAAGGACAACTGACAACTGACAACTGACAAAGGACAAAGGACAAAGGACAAATGACAAATCACGTTTTGCAGATTCCTTTGAGCGATCGCTGGCGAATCTATCACCGTTTGCAAGAGTTAAAAATTAATTGCTCTTGTCCCCCCGATGGTTCTTTACGAGTGAAAGTGAACAATTTGCTGGAAGTAATTCTAATTCGTAGTACAGTTATGCAACTTCTTGCTTCTCGTCACGAATTATTAGAATGGCTAGAGCGTTGCTGGCATTACAGTGATGAGTCATGATTATTTCAAAAAGACCTAATTCAGAGATGATTAATCTTGAATTCATGACGCAAGTACTGGACTTTATCCTTTTTGTCCATAGATGCACAAAGCTCAAATAGGTTTAGAGTTTGAAGCTACTGTCCGCTAGCAGAATTTGTTGCAGACTGAGATGGATTAGATGGGTTTTAGATTTTGTTGGGTCTACTAAATCTGAAATTTTCCTGACATATAGCAACAATTAAAAATACGAAATTCTCAAACAAAGATTGGAGTTTCTTATTTTTAATTATTTTCCCAAATTAAGAAATTGAAAGTTCAATCAATTATGGCGACTCGGAACAGAGATATAAAACTACTCAATTTTTTGCACAATGAACTTGAACTTTCAAATGCTGATATTGCTGTAGCTCTGCGACACCGTGAATTAGAAAATGGCCCACTACCGATGCTCCTATGGCAGTATGGTTTCGTTGATTTGGAGCAGCTAGGAAAGATATTTGATTGGCTAGCAGACCACAGTTAGCTAGTTTGTACCCCTTAGCTTTAAGTAGCATTATCTGCCTAAATTACACCCAAATGCACTAGAAAAGATGAGGTTACGAAGATGATTACATCCTTAATTGCTGGATTTTGTGTATTACTTTGTTCGGGATTTGCTAATAGTTATATTAGCTCATTGCTACTCGAAGACATTTCAACTGACATCGGTAAAAACGATTAGTAATTTATACATTGATTTAGTTCCTTGCCATACAGATGTGATGCTAATAATGGGGCAATAATTAAGGATCATGTATCCTACATTATGAATTGTGATATTTTTAGCATTTACCATCACGAGGGATTGTAGAGGGAAAGGATATTAAGAATACTTCCAAGAGAGGGATATTTGCAATGAATCAAATCATAATTAATGACACTACACTACGTGATGGTGAACAAGCAGCAGGTGTTGCTTTTACCCTAGAAGAAAAAGTAGCGATCGCTAAATTTCTCGATGCTATTGGTATACCGGAATTAGAAGTGGGTATACCGGCAATGGGCGACGAAGAAACCCGTGCGATCGCCGCAATTTCTAACTTGGGTTTACAAGCAAAACTCTTGGGCTGGAACCGTGCTGTCATCTCAGATATCAAGGCTTCCATCGCCTGTGGTTTGAACCGGGTGCATATTGCCATTCCCGTCTCTGGTATCCAAATTGCCACTAAATTTCATGGTCAGTGGCGAGTAAGTTTGCAAAAACTCAAAGACTCAATCCACTTCGCCCTCGATCAAGGTCTTTGGGTAGCAGTCGGCGGAGAAGATTCTTCCAGGGCTGATGAAAACTTCCTCTTAGATGTAGCGCTTTATGCCCAGGAATGGGGTGCATCCCGTTTCCGTTTCTGCGACACCGTAGGAGTTCTCGACCCCTTCACCACCTACACCAAAGTCCAAAGGCTGGTTTCTGCGTTGACGATTCCCCTAGAAATCCACACGCATAATGATTTTGGTCTGGCAACTGCCAACGCCCTTGCGGGTATCAAAGCCGGAGCCTCATCAGTAAATACCACGGTCAACGGATTGGGTGAACGGGCAGGAAATGCCGCATTAGAAGAAGTTGTCATGGCAATCAAACGCATCTACGGCGTTGATTTGGGCATTGACACACCCAGTTTGCTGGAACTGTCTCAACTAGTAGCAGCCGCATCAGGAGCCGATGTACCACCTTGGAAAGCGATCGTTGGCGAAAACACCTTTGCTCACGAATCTGGCATCCATGCTCACGGGGTATTGCAAAATCCCATTACCTACGAACCATTTGCACCCGAAGAGGTGGGTTGGGAACGGCGTTTAGTAGTAGGTAAACATTCTGGACGGCATTTGGTTGCTAACTTGCTAGAACAGCATGGAATTTTCTTGAACTCTCAAGAAACCCAATCTGTTTTAGACGCAGTGCGCCATCAATCGGTACAGAAAAAACGTAGTTTGACGACAGAAGAATTGTTGAATTTGGTCAGAGAACAGAGGTACTCTCATGCAACGCGATGAATTAGAACTAAACTTGCCACCTGCTTTTGAAATTGGTGAAAAAGTCAGAGTTCGTAAACTGCTAAAAAACGATGGTACCTTTCCCGGTAAGGAAGTCGGCCAAGTTTTGGTAAACAAGGGAGATATCGGTTACATAGCGAGTATAGGCACATATTTGCAGACTTCCTATATATATGCTGTGCATTTCTTAGAGACAGGGTTTGTCGTCGGCTGCAAGAAAAAAGAACTAGAATCGGTTGAGGAATCTCATGAAAGTAATGCTACGGATGAATGATGCCGGCACTTTAGTAGTTTACGTTGCTAAAAAAGACCTGGAAGAAGAAGTCGTCAAACAAACCGATGGAAGTGATGGCAAGATTCTCACCCTAGCAAATGGTTGGGAATTAGAATTTCGTGATTTGCCAGACACAGCAAATTTACCTCAAACAGTAGAAGCTAAACGCCTCGCTTAAAAATAGTTAGGAGTTATGAGTTAGGAATTATGAATTATGAATTATTAACTCTTAGTTCCTCATTTTTAACTCCTCACTCCTAACTCCTCACTCCTAACTCTTCATCCCCCCACTCCTAACTTTTTATCAATCATGGGTAACAAGTATTTGACGTTATCAGAATTGAACCTTGAGGGACATTTACTAGGTTTTGTTGGTGGTGAACCAGGAAAATATAAATACTTGCAATTGGCAGTTCCATCTGGAAATATAGACATTAAACTGCCTAAAGAGTTACGCCGTTTACTAAGTTCATCCTTAGTTCCTGGTCAGCAACTTCGCATTTGTGGTCATAGTAAGATAGACTCACGCACAAGTAAAATTAAAATTAAAGCCTATAAGGTGACACCAATCAATACTTGTCCAAAACAAGATTTACCACCTCAAACCAAAGCGAGGATTATGGTATGTCAAAAGGGCGGTTGCCTGAAACGTGGTGGTAAAGGGTTATTATCAGAATTAGAAAAAACTTTGTGCGATCGCGGTTTGTCAGACAAAGTTACTATTGAATATACTGGTTGCCAAAAATGCTGTGGCAGCGCTCCCAACTGCGTTTTGCAGCTTGGTAAAAAGAAATACAAGAATATTCATCCTGATGCGATCGCATCTTTGCTAGAAAGTCATTTAACTCAGTAGTAGTAAACTTCTCTAGCAATTCTTAAAATAATACACAACTTTTTAGGGGTAAAATTTTTACCCCTATTTGTTGTAAATATCATACAGTAATCTTGTCAAACTGCGATCGGCTAAGTTATAACTGCTGCAACGCTAGTAATAACGAATACAAACAGAACTTATAAAAATTTCCAGTAGTCTTGTTCCATCAGGACTACAAGCTGAATTATTGTGTGTAACTTTTTTGAAATTACCTTAAATACTTAAAAATAAATGTCTTTGTTCACGAATTTACTCAATCTGCATTCAGGAAACAAACCGCGTGAAGATTTTTTTACTGAGATTGTTGCTTATTTTTTATCCTTGAATCAGGATATTTTAATTGATTGGCTAAAACATCACTCAATCATTAGTGATGATAATTATTCCAGCATCAAGATTTCAACTCAACAAGAACATCAAGCATTGGCGATCCATACTGAGGATAGTAGACTTGATATTGTGGTTGAACTTTCAACTGGTTTAAATACAGATGTAATATTTATTGAATCAAAAATTGGCGCGAAGGATGGAAATAATGCTTTAAAAAAATATGCTGATATTTTGAGTAATTTACCAAATGTCAGACATCGAATTTTAATTTACATCACCCGTGATTATGACCCAAAAGAAGAAATTAGGACTTACGCATTTAATTTAGAGCTAAAAGTAAATTTTTATCAATTGAGGTGGCATCAATTTTATGACCACTTACTACAAGACTCCACTGATATATTAGCCCAAGAAATATTAATTTTTATGAGGAAAAATGGAATGTCTACCACTAATCAATTTTCATCAGTTGACTTATTGACAATGGTAAATTTTAACAAAACTCTCCATTTAATGGAATCAACTCTCAATGAAGAAGTACAGCGTGAATTCAAGCTAGCTTTTGGAGGTGTTATCAAAGGCGCAGCAAGTATGACTCAATGGAGATGGTGTAGTAGATATATTATCTATACTAAGTTTTCAGGCGGTAATTTTTGGTGTGGTCTTGGATACTTCAATTTAAATCCAGATAGTTTCACGGAATATCCATATCTAGGTATATGTTTAGAAGTTTCTCCTGGTTTTGGAGAACACTCAAAAGTTATTAAATCCA
This sequence comes from Nostoc sp. UIC 10890, assembly GCF_054786515.1. NCBI lineage: Bacteria > Bacillati > Cyanobacteriota > Cyanophyceae > Nostocales > Nostocaceae > Nostoc > Nostoc sp. UIC 10890. The sequence continues at coordinate 4,436,469 of NZ_JBSGKF010000001.1, read as the reverse complement.
TGCAGAAAGTAATTAACGATAAACCCAATATATGGACTCCTGACAATTTAACCATTTTGCCATCATGTTCAGCTATTTTTTATCGAAAAAGCCTACAAGAATTTTTATCTAAAAAAGACCAGTTATCTGCTATTAAATTATTTTTCCAAGAATCAATAAAGGAATTAAAAACGGTTCAAGAACAATATTTTGACTTTATTTGGAAGGGTGTAACTATCGAAGCAGCTACAGAACCGGATCAAGAAGAAGATCCAGATATATTATTATCTTCTATCGGTGGAGTTTAATTAGTTACGACTATATTAAGATAAAAATAACTCTGCATTCTCGTAGTTGTTATGAGCCTTACCACTGCTAAACGCTTTACTATAGCTGAATATCACCGTCTAGCTGAACTCGGCTTCTTTGAAGAGAATGACCGAGTTGAGCTAATTAAGGGTGAAATAATCCAAATGGCAGCAAAAGGTACAGCGCACTCTGCTTGTAAAACACGCCTAGAGAGAGAATTATATAAGCTAGTAGGCGATCGCGCAACCCTGCGAGGACAACAACCAATTACTTTATCTAACAACAGTGAGCCTGAACCAGATAGAGTAATTGCAAAAAATAGAGATGATGACTATCTAGCGAATCATCCCAGTCCATCTGATATTTTACTCTTAATTGAGATTGCCGATTCCTCCTTAAAATATGACCAAGAGGAAAAGCTACCTATTTATGCAGAAGCAGGTATCTCTGATTATTGGATATTTAATTTAGTAGATAATTATTTGGAGTGCTACAGCGAATATTATCAAAGTTTACAAGGTAAATTTGGTTATCGTCGCAAGTTGATTTATCTGCCAAATGAATCAGTTAATCTGCCGTTTTTTCCTGACTTTTCGCTAGATTTATCTAAGATATTTTCTGGAATGTTATTTTAAGATTGCTGCAAAAATAGATTGACGGCTTAGTATTAACTTGGCAATCTACTCATCTCGATAAACATCTCTTCGATGTCCTACTCTGACAACTTTAACTATCAGTACATCATCTTGAATCTCGTACAAAATCCGATAATTGCCAACACGAATACGATATTTATTGCCGGTATTTTCTAGCTTGACAACGCCGCTAGGACGGGGATTGTCAGCTAGTTCTAAAATTTTCTCATTAACTCTATCTCTAATATCAGCAGATAATTTTTTTAATTGTTTCGTAGCCCTGTTAGAAATTTCTATTTGATAAGTCACGATTCTAATTCTTGTTTGTACTGTTCCCAAGTAATAGTAGGTTCATTTTCATCTTCTTCAAAGGCTTTAATATCTTCCTCGTCTTCTGCTTTCCTAATATCTAACAGTTCTAGAACATCTTCTAAAGTGTCTTCATAAGCCTGTTCTAGCCTTTGATTGATTGCTTTTAACAGTTCTTGTCTTTTAGTCGTAGTTTCCATAATTAACCTCTACAATTGCAAAACTTTTAATTAATTTCCGCTAATAGTGAAACTCTTCTAATGGCTCATCAAAGTCATCTGTTATAGTAATCAAACCTTTGGCACTACCAAATAAAGGAGAGCGTTTTTTCTCAGAAATCACCGGAGTCAGCTTAATTACTGGTTGCTCATCTTTGGTGATGATAATTTCTTCGCCATTGATTGCTGCTTCGATTAATTCGTGTAAGTGTTGTGATGCTGCATCGATAGTAATTTGTTGCATGATTATCACCATTTAATTAACTATTTCAAGTATGAATTTACTTGAGTTTTTTGTCAGTTATTTGCCTTTAAATTATCTTCCTTAGTTCTATTCCTCAATCGCTTATTTTACTATAATAGTCAAATCAATCCTTCTAACGCGTGTTGCAAATCATTTGTCACATCAGCAACCGCTTGTCTAGAACCTAAACGATTTTCCTTATATGCTGGGTAACGCTCAGAAATTGATATGGGTTCACCCACAGTTATTTTTACTTTTTGCTTACCCAATTGCGGACGCTGTGCAGATTTATTTCCTTTGATTTTAGCAATCATTTGCCATAAAATTAAAGTCGTCTCAGCAAACCTTTCTACTGTTGGATTTTCACGAATATAATTACCAGAAACAGCCACAAAACTTTCTACTAAACGCATGTGCCACATCCGCGCATTCGCTTCTTCGGCAACGCGATCGCCTAAAGCTCTTTCAACAGCAGATACTCCTTTGACATCCTTAAATTCTTCTCTAAATATATAATTCCAACCTGCTTGTTCTACTCGCCGACAACGATCGCTCAAACTACCTTTTGACTGCAAATTAAAATACTGTTCTGAGATTAATAGGGCTGCATTCAACAACGCTTGTAAACGAACTGCTAATGCTTCGTTTCTATCGGGAATTTGCCCGTTGACAATCTTCGCATCTGGCAATTTTTGATGATAAAACCGGGTGTAAAATTCTTCCATTAGCAAAAGTAAATGTTCTGCCAAAGTCAACAACCGGGGATAAAGCGACTCTATAGAAGCATTTTCTGCTGAATTCACAGGTAAACCACTAGCCGCTTCCAATTCACTTAAAAGATTTGCGATCGCACCCCAAGGAGCATCAACGTAACTATATTTAATCCCAACTGGTACAATTAGAACCTGTTCGGGGCGTTCAGCTTTGTACAAATCTTCAGCACACCAAAAGCCTAATTGGGCGATACCGGGTTCCAGAGGGCTGATATTCTCCGATAAACCATTGGTTGCACCCTCTGGCGCAGCCGCCATCGGGAATTTCCCATTGGCGAACAAGTCACGCGCCGAACGTAACCCCGTCCAGTCAGCCTTACCTCGCTGAATCGGAGTACCACCTAAATGAGAAGCAATCCAGCCAACGTGGGAACCTGCCCATAGAGGAATGCCGCGATCGTAGATAAAATGAGCGTGAATGGGATGTTGTAGTGTTGTACCTTGCGATCGCGCTACCTTTGGTACAAGTTGAGATAACAAGTAAGCCAAACAAAACGGGTCGTCTGTTTTCGGATGGCGAAATGCCAGCATAAAACGTATCTTACCCTCCTGAAACTGGCGATAGAGATCCACCAGAACCTCTACGTTGTCTGCTTCAATTTGGGTAATAGATGTTTGCCAGTTTATCCAACTGGGTAGCAACAGATGGACAACTCGTAGCAATAAGGGGTTAAACGCCGGAGGAATAAATTCTAAGGGTGCTTGTGCTTGATAAATTACATCTGCCAAGGTAGTTTTCTCCTAAAGTGATTGGGGATTGGGGACTGGGGATTGGGGACTAGTGTTTTTTATTCAGCTACTTCTTAACATAAGGAAGGATGAAAATCTCTGTTGTTTAGCCTCTAGTCCCTAACCTAATAAGTAAAAATGAAAAATAAATAACGCTGTGTACTTTGTACTTCATCCTTAATACTTCATACTTTAGTTGACATAGAAATTAGTGATCAAAGAAAGGCTATAAACGATGCGACTGTCACAAATGTTATTCGTTACACTCCGGGATGATCCAGCTGATGCTGAGATTCCCAGTCATAAATTATTACTCCGTGCAGGCTACATCCGTCGCATCGGTAGCGGTATTTATGCTTATCTCCCCCTAATGTGGAGGGTACTGCAAAAAGTTTCCCAGATTGTGCGGGAAGAAATGAACGCTACAGGCGCACAAGAATGTCTCCTACCACAATTACAACCTGCTGATTTATGGAAGGAATCGGGACGTTGGGACACTTACACCAAAGCTGAGGGGATTATGTTTTCCCTAATTGACCGCCGTGAGCAACAATTAGGATTAGGCCCAACCCATGAAGAAGTAATCACAGCGATCGCTCGTGATATGATTCGCTCTTATCGCCAGCTACCACTACACCTCTACCAAATTCAAACCAAATTCCGCGATGAAATTCGTCCCCGTTTTGGTTTGATGCGCGGACGAGAATTTATCATGAAGGACGGCTACTCTTTCCATACCGATGAAGCCAGTCTCAAAGAAACTTACCAGGATATGTATAAAGCCTACAGTAATATGCTGCGGCGTTCTGGTTTAGCTTTTCGCGCAGTGGAAGCTGATTCTGGTGCAATTGGTGGTTCTGGTTCCACAGAATTTATGATTTTAGCAGAAGCTGGCGAAGACGAAGTTCTCTACACTGAGGATGGTAAATACGCCGCTAACGTAGAAAAGGCTGTTTCTTTACCAATTGACGCTGAAACCTCACGGTTTACAACTTACGAAAAACGGGATACACCTGGAACAGAGACGATTGAAAAGGTCTGTCAACTCCTCAACTGTTCTCCGACTCAATTGGTGAAAAACGTCCTTTATCAAACCGTTTATGATAATGGTATAACGGTGTTAGTTTTGGTAAGCATTCGAGGCGATCAGGAAGTTAATGAAGTCAAATTGCAAAATGAATTGACTAAATTAGCTTCTGAATATGGTGCTAAAACTATTATTAGTTTGAATGTACCAAACGTAGAAGCCCAGCAAGCATGGACAGCTAAATCTCTACCTTTAGGCTACATTGCGCCAGACATCGCAGATGAGTATATTACCGCCAATAAACAGATCCATCCCAAGTTTTTGCGCTTAGTGGATCAAACAGCGGTTGATTTAAAAAACTTTGTTACAGGGGCGAATGAAGCTGGCTATCACGTAGTTGGCGCTAATTGGGGTGAGCAATTTCCACTACCAAGCGGTGTAGTAGATATACGAAAGGCAAGACCAGGCGATCGCGCCATCCATAACCCAGAACAAACCTTACAAAGCGCCCGTGGAATCGAAGCAGGTCACATCTTCCAATTAGGCACTAAATATTCCCAAGCGATGGGAGCAACTTATACCAATGAACAGGGTGAAGAAAAGCCGCTATTTATGGGTTGTTTTGGTGTAGGTGTATCACGATTAGCCCAAGCTGCCGTAGAGCAATCTTACGATAAAGATGGGATTATTTGGCCAGTTGCGATCGCACCTTATCACGCGATCGTCACAATTCCCAACATTAAGGATGCTCAACAAATCGAAATCGCCCAAAAACTTTACACAGAACTCAATTCCAGGGGAATTGAAACCCTACTCGATGATCGCGATGAACGGGCAGGAGTGAAATTTAAAGATGCTGACTTAATTGGCATCCCTTATAGGATTGTAACCGGACGAGCGATAGCCAATGGCAAAGTTGAAGTTGTAGAAAGAGCGACCCGCAAATCTCAAGAAATAATTATTGAGGAAGTTACAACAACGCTCCAACAGTGGATTACGGAAGCAATAGGACACAGGGCATAGGGTATGAGGCATGGAGAAGAGACAAGGAAGAGAAGGGAGTAAATTCTTCCTTTTCCCCTTTGCCTCCCCTGTCTCCCTCATCCCCCACTCCCCAAAATTTACATAATTTGGCAGGTGACGGACTAGAAGTAAAAATTCTAGAATTGAATTATAGACTTGCGGAGTTAAAAGGCATAAAATCTCTTCCAAGTTGCGGGAAACTCTCTACTCGTAAGTATCGTCTTTAACCAGGCTGCTCCTCACATAACTACCATATCAGCCCTAGTCAGGAAGGTTTTGAACATGAAAGACCAACAAGGATCTAATCGTATTTCTTCAGGCGTAATTGCAGCCGTCTCAGCGGCGGTTGTAGCGGTAGGTGGCGGTGTGGCTTGGTTTACTTCACAATCTGGCAATACTCCCACACCGTCAAACCCCTCTGGGCGAATCGCTCAACCAGCACAGCCATCAACTAGGCAGCCAGCTAACGAGCAAACCCCTAATGTTTATTGGCTCAGATCAAATGACAAAAATGTTGCTTTGGTTCCCCAACCTGTTAAAGTCGCTTCTATAAGACCCAATCAGCCTTTAGAGTCAGCTTTTCAAAGTTTGTTAGCAGGCCCAACAGAAGGAACAGATTCAACAACCATCCCCAAAGGAACAAAGCTATTGGGGCTGAAGACAGAAAAAGATGAAGTTCGCGTTAATTTATCGGAAGATTTTACCAGTGGTGGTGGTAGCACCTCAATGATGGGCCGCGTGGGACAAGTTGTTTACACTGCGACAAGTTTAAATCCCAAAGCCAAGGTATACATTGACGTAAACGGCAAACCGTTAGATGTTTTAGGCGGTGAGGGTGTAGAGTTACAACAACCACTAACTCGTGAAAGCTTTCAGAAAAATTATCCACTTTAGTCATTGGTCATTAGTCATTAGTCATTGGTTTTTCACAAATGACAACTGACAAATGACAAAGGACAAAAGACCTAACGTTTGCTATTTAACACACGAAAATTACGGGCTTGCTCCTCTAACCTTGTGGCGAGGCGATCGCAAACCCGGTTACACAAATCAAAAATCATTTGATCTTCCACCCGGTAATAGGCGCAAGTTCCTTCACTGCGGCGGCTAAGGATACCTGCTTGCCACATTACCTTCAGGTGTTTTGACACATTTGCCTGAGAAGTCTGTGTTGCCTCTACCAACTCTTGCACGCATTTTTCTTCATCCCGTAATAAGTGGAGCAGCCGCAGGCGCATTGGCTCACTTAACAGACTGAAGTATTCAGCTACTTGTTGCACCACTTCTGGTGGTAAAGGCAACGTTTGTTTCATCAGGATTAACCCGCAAAGACTGAAAGTTTTAACAATTACTCACTTGATATATACATTAATACTTAATCAGGGTTAATTCGCATCAAAGGTTGGCCATATTCTACGGCGTCACCATTTTGGAGAAGAATTTCCATTACCTGTCCAGAGACTTCGGCTTCAATTTCATTCATCAGCTTCATGGCCTCAATGATACAGACTGTTTGACCTTTGCGGACGCGATCGCCCACTTCCACAAATGCCGCTTCCCCAGGTGCGGGAGCGCGATAAAACGTTCCCACCATTGGAGAAGGCACTTCTACTAATCTCTGGTCAATGGTTGAGGGAGGATTTACTGACAACTGCAATTGTGTGCTAGTACCAGTATTTTCAAACACGCGAGATGTGGATACCTCCGTTACCTGACTGGCGTTCAACTGGTTTCCCCCAGATGAACCCGATGTCAAGCCCGAACCTACCACACTGCCTAAAGTCCCTTGACCTACCGACAACATCTGATTGCTGAGGCTCACAGCCTTACGGACTGTCAGTTCAAAATCATCGCTTTTGAGCGTGACTTCTGCAATATCTGTTTGTGCGATAGTTGCCAGTAATTGGCGAATTTCATTAAAGTCCAATGGCACAGTTTTTATTACCTCGACCTATCCGTAAATGAGCATCTTAAGTGTGGCAGGGATTTAATCCCTATATAGGGATTTCAATCGGGACTTGCATCTCCGTAGAGATGAAAGTTATTCCCTGCTGATATATTTATCTTCCTGAGTGTCAACTTTGATGCGTTCTCCTTGAGAAATAAACAAAGGAACCATCACAATTGCACCAGTTTCCAGAGTTGCTGGTTTTGAGCCACCTGTGGCAGTGTCACCTTTTAAACCTGGATCTGTTTGTACAATTTCCAGAACCACAGACTTAGGCAATTCTACTCCTAGAACCTGCTCTCCCCATTTAATAACTTCAGCTTCCATACCTTCCTTAAGGTACTTGACGCGATCGCCAATTTGCTCGCGAGTCAATCTGCCTTCTTCGTAGGTTTCCATATCCATAAAGACAAACTCATCGCCTTCTTTATAGGTATGTTGCATCGTGCTTTTTTCTAGAGTGGCTTGCGGCACTGTTTCCCCTGCGCGGAACGTTTTTTCCATAACGCTCCCACTCTGAACATTTTTTAGCTTAGTGCGTACAAAGGCAGAACCTTTACCTGGCTTGACGTGTAGGAATTCAAGCACTCGCCATACAGACCCATCCAATACAATTGAAACACCGGGTCGAAAGTCGTTACTGGAGATCATGAAACTTTCAAATTTTGGAAGACAATCGGCATTTATTGTACCCTTCTAGGGTCGTCATTGGGCATTTGTCATTAGTTAGTTGTCATTTGTCATTAGTCATTTGTCATTTATCCTCCGCCCTTAACGTGGGAAGATTATTTATGGGTTACGTCCAGTCAACAATTTAATGCTGCATTTGAGTTATCCCATGCTTAACTTATTAAAATCCTGGCTGAAGAACAGCCTAATAGCAATACTGCTGGTGACAATATTTTTAGGCATAACTACAGCTGGGTGGACTCCCTCCAGTAGCGCCGCACTGCCATCGGGCAATGCAATTACCGACGGTAAGGCTTTGTTGCGGTATGCACTCCCGATAGATAACAAACCTGTGCGGCAACTACAAGCCAGTTTAGAGGACATCTCTGCCCAACTGCGGGCGAATCGACGTTGGGGTGCTATTTCCAAAGACATCAGCCAAGCATCCCGCATTCTCGATAAACCTTCCCAAATCTTAACAAGCGTTCCCGAAGAACGCCAACCCCAAGCCGAAGCTTGGATTACCGAGTTGAAATCTGGGGTGGGTAAGTTGCAAGAATTGGCGAACAGCAAAGATAAAGAACAAATTCTGCAAGAGAGAACTAAACTGCTAAATCTCGTTACTCTTCTAGAAGAGTCAATGGTGAAACAATTCCCCTTTGAAGTGCCTGCCCAGTACAGCAATCTGCCGCAACTTAAAGGTCGTGCCACTATAGAATTGAAAACTAACAAAGGCGATTTAACCTTTGTAGTAGACGGTTATAGCGCCCCTGTTACTGCCGGGAATTTTGTAGATTTGGTACAGAGGGGTTTTTATGATGGCTTAGAATTTACCCGTTCTGAAGAATCTTACTTTCTCCAAACTGGAGATCCTGCTGGAAAAGACGTAGGTTTCATTGACCCAAAAACGGGCAAATATCGCGCCATACCCTTAGAAGTCTTAGTTGAAGGCGATAAAGAACCTACTTATGGCATTACTCTAGAAGAAGCTGGCCGTTACGTTGATATGCCAGTTCTGCCTTTTTCTGCCTTTGGTGCAGTGGTAATGGCTCGTCCCGAAAATGAAGTAAATGGTGGTTCATCACAATTTTTCTTCTTTCTGTTTGAACCAGAACTCACTCCCGCCGGACGCAACCTATTGGATGGTCGTTATGCCGTTTTTGGCTATCTCACCGAAGGCAGAGAAGTTTTGGATAAACTGAAGGCTGGTGACAAAATTGAATCGGCAAAAGTGGTTAAGGGAATAGAAAATCTGGTTGAGCCGCAAGCTGCATAAGAAGACACAGGGGTAGGAGAAGAGTAATTCTTGTACAGACGCGATTAATCGCGTCTCCCCTGATTCAGATTCCCGGCGGTGAATATTTGATCAACTATGATCCTTAACTCTGGAAAAGTTCGTGATACTATTTGCTGGCTATCTGTAAAAACTGTTTCTTCGTAAAATCCATCTTCCAGTAGTAACACCGAAACTTTTGCTTTCAGTGGGTCTACAATCCAATATTCAGGAACCTCTAAGGCCGCATATTCTGAGCGTTTATAACGATAGTCCCGTTTCATCGACTCTGGACTGACTACCTCGACAATTAGTAACGGTGGTGACTCAAATACTGCTGAAGCATTCAACAATTCTCTAGCTTGCTCCAGTGTCACTACACACAAATCAGTCAACCTAGATTTATTTCTACCCGTTCTCACCCCACTTTCCCGAAAACACAACCAAGTAGAGTTACAACGTTTGATTTCTGCTTTCAAGGCAATATCCAAAAAATCGACAATCAGGAAATGTTCGATAGTAGGTGGATTCATTAGTTCTAGCTTCCCATCCACCAGTTCATAATGGAAATCGCTACCATCATCATAGGTTAAGTACTCTTCAAATGTGATGCTGGTTACTGGTGTTGTTACCATTCCAACTGACTCCTAGACGATACCCTTATCTTAAACAGTAAAGTAAATCATCAGTTTTCTTCGTAATTTTGCAACACGGAAAACCGATTGTGAACAGTGAGTTATCTTCTCAACAAGTAAAAGACATTGGCGAACAAGGTCTTTTAGAAAGATTACAACGCTTCTGTCCTCCAGAAATTATCGGCGATGATGCAGCAGTACTTGAGACTGCACCAGGACAATCTTTGGTAGTGACTACAGATGTGCTGGTTGATGGTGTGCATTTTAGTAACCTCACCACTTCCCCAGAAGACGCAGGTTGGCGAGCTGCTGCTGCCAATTTATCAGATTTAGCAGCAATGGGCGCTTCCCCATTAGGAATCACTGTCGGGTTGGGACTACCCGGTGAACTTAGGGTTAGTTGGGTAGAACGCTTGTATCAGGGAATGACAGAATGCCTACAAAAATACAATACTTCAATTGTCGGGGGTGATGTAGTGCGATCGCCTGTTACTACTCTGGCAATTACCGCTTTTGGTCAAGTTAACCCTAGTCAAATTATCCGCCGTTCTGCTGCCGTTGTTGGAAATGCGATCGTCGTTACAGGCGTTCATGGAGCCTCCCATGCAGGCTTAGAACTCCTCTTGCACCCCGAATCAGGACAAAACCTCAACAACCAAGAAAAGACGGCTCTAATCCGCGCACACCAACGCCCACAGCCACGATTCGATGTCTTACCAATCCTCTGGAAAATTTTAGCATCCCCATGCCCCATGGCCATTGCTGGTATGGATAGCAGCGATGGTTTGGCAGATGCGATTATCCAAATCTGCCGTGCCAGTTGTGTTGGCGCTGTCCTAGAACGCAGACAAATTCCCGTACCAAAAACTTTTAACCATTGGTTGCCACCAGAGCAAGCGCTAAAATATGCTCTATACGGTGGCGAAGACTTTGAATTAGTGCTCTGCTTACCACAAAAATTAGCATCAGCTTTAGTGCAACATCTTGGAGAAGGTGCTGCGATCGTAGGCAAAATTACAGCCGGATCAAGAGTACTATTGCACGACGAACAAAAAAAATTCCCTGACCAAGTTCTTAATCTTAGTCAGGGATTTCAACATTTTGGTCAATAGTCCTTTGTCCTTTGTCATTCTTCCAATGAACAATGACTAATGACAAATGACCAATGACTAATGACAAATTATTGCCACTTCTGGGCTACTAATTCTGCCAAATCCAAGACTCGTTGGCTGTAACCCCACTCGTTGTCATACCACGCCATAACTTTTACTAAGTCATTGCCCATAACCAAAGTCAAGCTGGAATCGACAATCGAAGAAGCATCGCTACCTTGATAATCGGAAGATACCAATTCTAGTTCGCTATAATCCAAAATGCCTTTCAATGGGCCTTCAGCAGCATCCTTGAGAGCTTGGTTAACTTCTTCAGTAATAGTACGCTTCTCAACCTGAACTACGAAATCTACCATTGAGACGTTCGGGGTCGGTACGCGTAAGGCAACGCCATTAAGTTTGCCTTTGAGGTCTGGGATAACCAGTGCCACTGCTTTTGCTGCACCAGTAGAGGTGGGTACAATGTTTATCGCTGCTGCCCTCGCCCGTCGCAAATCCCGGTGAGAAGCGTCTAGCAAGCGTTGATCACCTGTATAGCTGTGGGTGGTGGTCATCGTACCTTTAATGATGCCGAACTTATCGTTCAATACCTTGGCGATTGGTGCCAAGCAGTTGGTAGTACAGCTAGCGTTACTGATAATGTGGTGTTTGTTGTGGTCATAGTCATGATGATTCACACCAACCACAAAAGTACCATCCTCGTTTTTACCAGGAGCGGTAATCAGGACTTTCTTGGCTCCAGCATTTACGTGCTTGAGCGCTCCTTCTTTGCTAGTAAATACCCCGGTTGCTTCGATAATTAGGTCAATTCCCCAATCTTTCCAGGGCAAGTTTTCTGGGTTGCGATCGGATACGCACTTAATGGTCTTACCGTTAACGATGATAGAGTTATCATCGGCACTAATCTCAGCACCTTTGATCTTCCCTAGCATTGAGTCATACTTGAGCAGGTGAGCATTGGTTCTAGGGTCTGAAGTGTCATTAATAGCGACAAGATCGATTTGACTGTTCTCTCTACCCACCCAGCAACGCGCAAAGTTACGTCCAATCCGCCCGAAACCGTTGATTGCAACTCTAATCACAGTGTCTTGCCCTCTGTATTTATGCTTATATGTTGATATCGTTGACCCCAATCATATCGCAAAGGGGGGGGGCACTTTTAACCATAAAGTGTTAGATCAATAAAAAAACACATAATTTATTCAGATTTGTTCGAGTAGAGATTGTTGTTAGTGATATATGATCTGACCGGTTCCGGTACTAAATAACGAATTGACTGGCGTTCGCGGCAAAATTTGCGAATTAGACTTGACGAAACTCCTACTAAAGGTATATTTAAGAGTTGCCAGTGAATGGTATGTAACTGCTCCCTGAGTTGCTGCTCCACTTGCTTGCAGATTAATTTGCTTTGAGTTATAGTCTCACCACCTAGCAGTCGGGGTGCGATTAACCAATCACACATTTGTGCTAGTTCGTGTCCACGGTACCAACGGGGTAAGGTTTGGAAAGTATCCAAGCCCACAATCCAGTACCAGTGAGTATTTGGGTAACAAGCAGATAAGTCAATCAGGGTGTTAATGGCATAGGAAGTTCCAGAGCGATTTGTCTCCACTAATGAGACAGTAAACCCTGGGTTATCTTTTGTAGCTAATTGCAGCATTTGCACACGATGCTCAAACAAAGCTGCTTCTTTGTGAGGAGGATTTAGGGATGGCACCCAAATTACCTTTTCAAGGGATACTTGATGCAAAGCTGTCTCGGCTACGAGCAGGTGTCCCCAATGAATTGGATCAAATGTGCCACCAAAAATTGCGAGTTGCTGCATCCAGTTATGCCTGGGTTTTATGCAATCGAAAAATAGTTTCATTACCAATGTACTATTGTACTCAATTCACGCCTAGACTTGATGCAATTTCAAATCAGTTTCACTAAACAATGTATTATGTAGCCAATTCCAGTAAGATAGCCAAAAATATGTATTTGACATTACAAGAATTTCTTTCCCGATGCGTCCAAAATTTTCAGAATAATCTTAAGAACAGTTCAGAAATAGCAAAAACCTCCAACCAAGGTAAAATCATTCTGAACAAAGAAAACCAGAGCGGAAAAGTCATTCGGGCATCAAATATAAACATGATATAGGAGCAGTTACGGTAAAAATCAAATTCCTGTTATGATACGCGTGTCATTTGTGATTATGGTGTGGTGTGGTGTAAGAGGAGTAATAAATGACTAATTCTGTAGATTTTAGTGGTAGACCATTTCATTTCATTGGCATCGGTGGTATAGGTATGTCTGCTCTGGCATACGTTCTCGCAAAGCGCCAATTTCCAGTATCAGGTTCGGATCTTCGTCCAAATCATATTACGCACAAGTTGGAATCTATCGGTGCTCATATTTTTGGTAAACAAGAGGCAAGCAATCTCGAATTCTTTCGCCCTCAGGTATTGGCGAATACAGTAGTATTAAATTCACAAGAACAATTACCTGCTGATACTAAGTCAAAACTGCCTCAAGTCATTTGTTCAACAGCAATAAACACTAATAATTTAGAATACAAAGCAGCACTAGAATTAGGCTGTCCAGTTTTACATCGTTCAGATGTGTTAGCCGCATTAATTGCCGATTACCATAGTATTGCAGTGGCAGGAACACACGGCAAAACTACAACCAGTAGCATGATTGGCTATATGCTTCTAGAAGCTGGTCTAGACCCAACGATTTTAGTGGGTGGCGAAGTCAATGCTTGGGAAGGCAATGCTCGATTGGGACAAAGCCAATATTTGGTAGCCGAAGCAGATGAATCTGATGGTTCCTTGGTAAAACACGCTCCAGAGATTGGCATCATCACCAATATTGAACTCGATCATCCTGACCATTACGATACATTAGAAGAAGTTATTGACATCTTCCAGACATTTGCCAAGGGTTGTAAAACGTTGATAGGTAGCATTGACTGTGCTACAGTGCGCGATCGCTTACAACCCACAATTACCTACAGCTTACATTCAGATACCGACGCTGACTACACCGTTACTAATATTGATTATCGTGCTGATGGCACCACAGCTTTAGTTTGGGAAAGAGGCAAAGCTTTGGGCGTGTTGAAGTTGCGGTTGCTCAGTCGGCACAATCTCAGTAATGCCTTAGCAGCGGTGGCTGTTGGTCGCGCTTTGGGCTTAGAATTTGGAGCAATTGCTAAAGGTATCGCCACCTTTGAAGGAGCAAGACGCCGCTTTGAGTTCCGAGGTGAAGTCAATGGCATTACCTTTATCGATGATTATGCTCATCACCCTAGCGAGATTCGCGCTACTCTCGCCGCAGCACGTTTACAGGCAAGACCAGGGCAAAGAGTAGTTGCTATCTTCCAGCCCCATCGCTATAGCCGGACACTGACTTTTTTAGAAGAATTTGCCGAGTCCTTTACCCATGCTGATTTGGTTGTGCTGACTGATATTTACAGCGCAGGTGAACCCAATTTAGGGCAGATTAGTGGTGAACATCTAACGGCGGAAATTGCTAAACAGCATTCGCAAGTAGTTTATCAACCAACTTTATCCTCAGTATGTGAGTACTTGCTACAAACACTACGCCCAGGAGATTTGGCGCTGTTTTTGGGGGCTGGGAACTTGAATCAGGTGATTCCTGAAGTAATTACGACACTTTGTGAGCCTGCTAAAGCTACATCCTAAATGGAGACTTTGCGAAGTTTTATTTCTGAGCAAAGTACCCCTTTAGCAACGGTTTCATTTGTGAACTCTGTTACCGTATCTTTGCGGTAAATAAATGTAAAAATTTTACCAAAAAAAGTAAAGATGACCATTTCCCAGGCAGTTGGAAACGTCTGCAAAGTTTCTGCTTTGAATACAAAGAAACACCAAACAGCTAATTCAGTGGACAGTGAAGTAATTTACTTACCCAGTACTGATTGTGCGATTAAGTCCCAGGCTTCTTTGTCAGCGTTTACTTCCTATAGAGTTGGAGGAGCAGCTGATTTGTACGTTTCTCCCCGAAACTTAGAAGCACTGCAAGCAAGTCTGAAATACGCAAAAGAGCGTGATTTAAAAGTGACAACACTGGGAGCAGGTTCTAACCTGTTGGTGAGTGATGGCGGTATATCAGGCTTAGTCATTGCTACTCGTCATCTCCGCTTCAGCCATTTTGACCCAGAAAAAGGTCAATTAACCGTTGCTGCCGGAGAATCAATTCCCAGCTTGGCATGGGCCGCAGCAGAATTAGGCTGGCAAGGATTGGAGTGGGCTGTTGGTATTCCCGGAACAGCAGGAGGTGCCGTGGTGATGAACGCAGGGGCACATAATAGCTGTATCGCAGATATGTTAGTTAGTGCCGAGGTACTTTCACCCGATGGGACGCTAGAGACTCTTACCCCAGAACAGTTAGGTTATAGCTACCGAACTTCATTATTGCAAGGTGGCGATCGCATAGTCACCCAAGCCACCTTACAACTCGCGCCAGGTGCAGACCCAGCAAAAGTTGTAGCAATCACCAAAGAACACAAAAAGCATCGGTTAAGCACCCAACCATACAACTTCCCTAGTTGTGGTAGTGTGTTCCGCAATCCTAAACCTTACAGTGCTGGCTGGTTAATTGAACAAACTGGTCTGAAAGGCTACCAAATTGGTGGAGCACAAGTAGCATTACTTCATGCTAATTTCATCGTAAATCGGGGTGGGGCAAAAGCTAGTGATATTTTCTGTCTCATTCGTCACATTCAACATCAAGTACAAGAACGTTGGTCTATTAGTTTAGAGCCAGAAGTCAAAATGCTCGGAGAGTTTCAAGGTGCTTGTGGATAAAGAATGGGGAATGGGGAATGGGGAATGGGGAATGGGGAGATGAATTAATAACCAATATGCAATGCCCAATGCCCAATGCCCAATTCCCTAATCCCTACTCCCTACTCCCGATGATCATGACGCATTAATTATTGGTAAAAAAAGAGTCAAATTACTTACCGCATCTATAATTGAATTTGATTTGTTATTCAACGCACACGCGTACAAATAATTATGACAGGAAAAGGACAGGGATTTGGCTTTGGCTTAGGAAAAATGAAGGAACTTGCCGAAGCTTTTAAGAAAGCACAGCAAGTTCAAGAAGGCGCAAAGCGACTCCAAGAAGAATTGGAGCAAATGGAGATTCTAGGAGAATCTGGCGGCGGTCTAGTGAAGGTAATTGTCAGTGGCAACCAAGAACCCAAGCGGGTAGAAATTTCTCCAGATGCTTTGGGAGAAGGTGCAGAAGTACTTTCCGATCTCGTCACAGTGGCAATGAAAGAAGCCTACAACAAGTCCACAGCAACCATGCGGGAACGTATGGAAGAATTAACCAGTGGGTTGGAGTTACCTGGATTTTAGTCATTGGTCATTAGTCATTGGTCATTGGTCATTGGTCATTGGTCATTCGACAAAGGACAAATGACTATTGACAAAGGACAAATAATATCTATGCCTTACAAGTTGCTGTTTGTCTGCTTAGGTAATATCTGCCGATCTCCATCGGCAGAAAACATCATGAATCATCTAATTGAGCAGGCTGGCTTGAGCGAACACATCCTCTGTGACTCTGCTGGTACATCTAGCTATCACGTTGGTAGCCCACCTGACAGACGTATGAGTGCTGCGGCTGCTACTAAATTGGGAATTAAACTGCGTGGCCAAGCACGACAGTTTCTAAGGTCAGATTTTCAAGAGTTTGATTTGATTTTGGCGATGGATCAAGAAAATTATGAGAACATCCTCACTCTTGATCAAACTGAGCAATATCACCATAAAGTGCGTTTGATGTGCGAGTTTTGCTCTCGACACACTCTAAAGGAAGTTCCAGATCCCTATTATGGTGGTCAAGAGGGATTTAATCAGGTTATTGATTTACTGGTCGATGCTTGTGAAGGTCTGCTAACAAAAGTTAAAAGTGAGGAGTTTTAATTCCTCACTCCTCACTTTTAACTCCTAACTTTTATTCCACTAAACCATGCTTCATCGCAAAACGCACTAATTCCGCTCGGTTGCTGGTTGAGGTTTTTCTCAATAAACTGCTAACGTACTTTTCCACTGTGCGAGGACTCAAGTGTAGCTGATGACCCATATCGGCATTAGAAAGACCATGAGTCAATAACTCTAGGACTTCTTGTTCTCTGTGAGTTAGGGCTGAGTGCAGATGGGATTTCTGAATTTGAGTGAACAGAGAATTATGGGCATCCCCCGTTTTTGTTGAGGTGGGAATGCCCAAGCTCTCTTTATGAGAAAAGCGATACTCTGATTGAATGATTTGCGATCGCTCCAAAAGATTGCGAATTGCTGCTGCTAACTCTTCCAGTTCAAAAGGCTTAGGTAAATATAAATCACACCCTGACTGGTAACCCATAATTCTTTCTTGGGTCTTAGTTCTGGCTGTTAATAAAATTACAGGCAATAAACGAAACACTGGCTGTTGACGCACTCGGCGCACCAGTTCATAGCCATTCATCTGTGGCATGACAATATCCGTGACAATCAAATCAGGATGATAGTCATCTACCATAACTAAAGCTTCTCGACCGTCATTAGCCGTGATCACCGAGTAGCCAGACAGTTCAAGATAGTCGCTAACAGACAGACGAGTGCCCAAATCATCATCCACTACAAGGATCGTCAAGGGCATGGATAGTACACCCCTAGCATTTTTTTACTCAGAAATTTGCTTCTACGTGCTCCATCAGTGAACACAGATAATAATAGTGTTCTTATGTTTCATACTATGACAGGATTACCAACTAATGACTGTCTTCAGGGTTTATTTATAAAGAAAATCTTAAATCTTTAGGATGAGTTAACGAAGTCTAACTCACCTTTGACTCCCTCTGCTTGAGAGGCATAGAGAGCTTTGTAATTTGTAACAACTCATCAATAAGGCATAGTAAATGCTTATCATAGTATAAATTATTAACTTAATCAATATTGCCAAAAAACTCTTAATTGTGAACTTAGAAAAGCTAAATTAGTGATATACAGTTCATAATTTATAGCGGTTCTAAGATACACCCTATAATTCACAAGCCAATCCAAATAACTTTTTAGGTACATTTAAAGCACACAAAATTATCAATGAGCGACAAGAACGACGGTTACAAAGTTATTAGCGACAACCGCCAAGCCCGTTATTTGTATGAAATTCTAGAAACTTACGAAGCTGGAATTGAGTTGACAGGAACCGAGGTGAAGTCGATTCGTGCGGGTAAAGTCAATCTCCAAGATGGCTATGCTTTGCTTCGCAATGGCGAAGCATGGTTGATCAATATTCATATCTCGCCTTACAACGCTAGTGGACAGTATTTCAATCATGAGCCACGGCGTACACGTAAGCTACTATTGCATCGTCAAGAACTCCGTAAGCTAATTGGCAAAGTAGAACAGCAGGGTTTAACTTTAATCCCTTTGAAAATGTATCTCAAACGAGGCTGGGTAAAAGTGAGTATAGCCCTTGGCAAAGGTAAAAAGCTCCACGATAAGCGAGAAGACTTGAAACGACGCCAAGACCAGCGTGACATTCAACGGGCAATGAAAAGCTATTAACGGTTAGTGTAAGCAAACTACCACACCAGAGGGAGAAACAGATTGCTGTCAAAGTATGTTGTCTATCCATAGCGTTAGTTGTGAAAATGCCTAGTTTATAGCCGCAGATTGATTTTGTTAAGGTTGGAACTCGATACAGTTGTGAGTAACTTCGGATGGCATCAGGAATTTTCACAACTTATGAAAAGTAATTTCATTAAAGCTATTGGCGCTGGCGTTCTCACCTTGAGTATGGGAATTTTACCCTTAACTCTATCTGCACAAGCTCAGACAACTAATGATCCCGGAGTCAATACTGCTCCAACAACGACCACTTCTGATCGCAACGATTTTGATTGGGGTTGGCTTGGATTAATTGGTCTATTCGGTCTAGCCGGTTTGGCTGGCAAAAAGCGCGATAACGAACCGACCGCTTATCGCGACCCTAATTCGCCAAGTGCCACTACCTATAGAGACTAATAGCATTTTAGATTTTGGATTTTAGATTTTGGATTGGGAATCCTCTATTGCATCTGGATTTTGTGAATCTATCTGTCGGAATAATTTTAAAAATTGGTGCAAGCAACTCAAAATAACCTTTGGCAAGTTGCTATTCGTCTACAAAATTCAAAAATGTGAGTTGTCAGTTGTGATCAGGAAAACAACTGACAATTTACTAGTGATTAGTTTACTGTTGGTTCTGAGTGAGATGAATTTGTCTGGTTTTGAGCTAAAGGTGTCCAGTAGCTAGCAATTAAGGCAACGATGAGCCACCAGAGGGTATTGACTTCAGGACGATACCAGACAGTATCTACGGTTCCGTGAGCTAGCATACCCAACAAAGTAGCGATCGCTCCAATTAACCAAAATCCCTCTACACTTCTAAATTGTCGCAGTCGTTGGATTTGTAGAAATGCCGTATTAAATGTGACAATTATTAGCCAGAGAAAACAGCCTAAACCAACAAAGCCAGTTTCTACAGCCACCTCAAAGAAAATCGAATAGGCACTCAGAGCAGTGTAACGAGGGCGTTGGTAGAGAGGATAAACTTTATTAAAAGAGTTGTGGCCGGGGCCGATGCCGAAAATCGGGCGATCGCGAATCATCTCAAAGACAGCATCCCACACATTTCGGCGAAAATTATTACTGCTATCTTTACGGTCGGCAAAAATACTGAATACTCGCAGGCGCACTGGCTCTAGAAATATTACTGCTAGCAGCAATATGCCAAGCAAACCTCCCAAGACAATCGGCAGCGACCAAGTACGCCAAAAAGGAGGCATTTCCACGCTTTTCCAATAAACTAGCAATGCCATCACAGCTAAAATTGCTACTACTAGTCCAATCCAACCACCACGACTAAAAGTGAGGATCAGGCAGGCAGTATTAACAATTAACATTGTTAATGCCAAAGATTTTTTGAACCAGCTTTGCCATGCAAAAATTGCCACTAAGCTAAAAATTACTGCTGGTAAGAGGTATCCTGCCAATAAGTTGGGATTGCCTAAATAACTATAGACCCTTGTAGTCTTAGATAGAGGAGATTCTGGATCAACCCAAGTTGCTAGTGCTGTGGCTCCGAAAAACCATTGCCGCAACCCATATACACTAACAATTAACGATACATGCAGATAAAGGATGATAATCCAAGACCGGAGGCGAGGCGACCTTAATACCCTGGCACAAAGGGTAAATAGTAGCAAATACAAGGTCAAAGTTCCTAAGTCGTTAAGTGCCGCCTTTTTTACAGGGGATAATGCTGTTGCAATTGCGGCAACTCCCCAGTAGAGCAATACCAGCAGGTGAATGGGAGTGACTGACGAGACATTTGCCGGTATTACTTCATCAGATAAAGTCAACAGCAGCCAAAATCCTGCACAAGCTACCAGCAACAAACCCACCAACGTACTCGAAGCAAAAGGTGCAAGGGCATATATTAAGCTGAGTAAAGCCGCTGCGATCGCATCTCCCCACTGAAGCAAGATGCTGGTTTGCCGCCAAGAACTCAACAGTCCCACCAGAGAGCGGTGTACGTAACTGGTAGCAAGATATTCTTTGAGCGGTAAAGATGATAAAGTAAATCGTTGCCAGACTAAATTCATAAAAAACATTGAGATCAATTAGCCTGCCGACGCAGAACTTGGAATTGATCATAATGCTTATAGCTATAAAAAGGTAATAACGGAGATTGCACATCGCATGATGGCGCTCTTATTCCTAGCCATCAGCTAATACAAAGTTAAGATAGGCTTTCATGTACTTAGTACAGCTTTACGTAAAATCATGGCGAATTGAGGGTTGAAAATTAAACGTATAGGTAAGCGCAAAAGCACGCAGAGAATTCGCATTTAATGAAATATAGATATAGGACTCATATTTGATTTTTGAAAAAACACCGTACAACTCAAAAAGCCTTCTTGAGTATTGTCTATTGCTTATTGTCTGCCTATCGCGCTTGCGCTGCACTTCCCGCACCATTCAAGTAAGTTCAAAAATCAAAGCGGATTCCTATAGAAAATACGTCTTTCCCAGTCTCCAATCCCCAATCCCCAAGATTAGACATCGCTAACTGCTTGTGAAGGAGTTGCCAGTTGCAGTGGCAAAGAAAGCACATAACGATATCCTGATTCTGGTGAACCTTGAATCAAAATGTGTCCACCATGCAATTCTGCCAGTTGACAACTTAATAATAGACCCAAGCTTTCACGAGAAAGACTTCCATGTGATTTAGCTAAATTTATACCTGAACTACTAGCAAAGAAATTTGAGTGGGAATCACTCAAATTTTTGGAATTGTCTACTGCCACTGATAAATTATCTAGTTGCTCCTGGTTTTCTGCATGAGTATTGTAAGTTGCTACCTCACCTGTCAGTTCCAGCAGTGACAAAGAATTGAGACGGAAGTAAGGATCAACCTCAGTTATGCCGTCCCCTAGCCAGGGATGGGAAACCCAAATAGTAATGTTGAGCGTATCTTCCTTGTAAGAAACATGAATGCGAACAATGCTACCTGTAGCCGCAAGTTGAATTACACTGAAAACCAAGTGATACAGCATTTGCCGCACCTTGTCTTTATCTAAAGGCCAAATGCGATTGCGTCCCGGTTCTATAGACAGGCGAATATCTTGCTCGCGGCGATTCGCTACTTCTTCTAGGGTATTGATAGCTTGTTGGCATAGCATTTCGATATCCACAGGAGCTAGATTTAGCACAGTTGAGTTTTCATCCATAGCTCCTAGTTCGGTAATTTCGTTTACTAGGGAAAGTAAGTACCGACCACTGTGTTGGATAATTTCTAAATATTCTCTCTGCTTAGTCGTCAAAGGCCCATATATCTCACGTCCTAAAACACTAGCCATACCGAGTACAGATGTTAAGGGCGTGCGTAACTCCTGAGTTAGCTGACCCAAAAGTTCTAGTTTCAGTTGCTTGGTAGAAACAGAGTCGTTATCTTTAGTGGGTGCGGTAATTTTAATCTCTGTGTTACGTTCGTCATTGAGTGAAAATATAGGAGCATTCTTAGGAGTGCTTGATTCGAGTTTTCCTTGCAAAAGTCGGTTACGTTCAAATTCACTCATGCTCCAACGAGCTATGATTTGTAAAAACTCAATGTCTCGGGTTGTAAAGTTGCGCGGTACTAAATCCATCACCGCCAATGCACCCAAACAATGTCCCTCAGCATCAATCAGTGGCGCTCCCAAGTAAGCACGAATACCATAATCTTGCACCAGCTTGCTGCTAGCAAGTACGGGATCTGTAATCTTATGTGTATCATTAATTACAAATATTTGATAGCTATCTACTACCTGAGTGCAGAAAGATTCCCGGCGTGACAGTTGGCGGCTTTGTGCCAAATGATTCATTAATCCCAGCCTAGATAAGCCCACCGCCGACTTGAACCAGTGCCGTTCTTGATCCACAAATCCCAATATGGAAATTGGTGCTTCCAAAAAGTGGGCAGCAGTCTGTGTGGCTTCTTCAAAAACTGGAATCGTTTCTGGTTGCCGCAAACCTAAATCTGACAAAGCTTTGAGGCGTTGTTGTTCTCTTGATTCATGAGAATCCCAACCATCCTTTAGGGCAAATAATTTGTTTTCAGGCTCTATCATTGCCACTGCTACCTTAATAATTTCTCGATACTGTAATTGATATAAGCCCTATTACTGGGTTATCAATTGCTATTTTTAAGCATTCCCTAATTTTGCCTCTGACAAACAAATTTAGGGCAAAAATTTTTTATTCCTTCCATTAAGCCGACAATGTGGTATCCACCAGTTACTATTTACTGGTGCTGAATGTTCTTTATTTACCACTGGTGTAGTCTTTATTGCTTGAGATTTTGCAATCAGACTGCGTTAGATTTGGATTCAGCCAGGGTAACCTAATGCTAAGGATAGAATACAAAGGGACTGTCATTATTTATGTATATAAGAGAAAATTTTCATTGGTATATTAAAGGTAAATTTACTTAAAATGACTGCTATGTTAGTGTGATTATTTGTAGCAAGTTTTACTGATGACAGTTAGCACCCAGGGCTGACAATCCTAGTAAAGGATGACGTAAATAGAGCAACCATATCCCTACGAGTAAGCAAGCTACAAAATTAGTTAAAAGCTTATTTTATCAGCTTTTTGAGTTTTGAAAGAAGTCGGAGTGGCGGCTGCAAAGAAGTCTGATGGCAACTTCGGACGATCAACAGAACAGGGTGTGGTTTTGAATTACCCATAACGTACTCGATAGTTGATACAAGTCTCCATCCAATAGATTAAATCTATTACAATTTCACGCCGAAAATTGTGCTGGCTTTTCTATTTTTTGCATACGAGAAAATATTTTTAAGGACAACTGGTAATGAATAAAATGACTATTAGAGTTCCTTTTGTAGATCTGAAGTTACAACACGAACCAATTCAAACACAATTGCAAAATGCAATCCAATCTGTATTGGAACAGGGAGATTTTATTTTAGGACAAGCACTCTCAGATTTTGAAGCTGCATTTGCAAGAGTGTCTGGGGCAGAATATGGAGTTGGTGTTGCATCAGGAACAGATGCGATCGCTCTCGGATTGCAAGCGTGTAATATTGGTGCTGGCGATGAAGTGATTTTACCCGCAAATACTTTTGTCGCAACGTTGATTGGGGTAATCCGCGCTGGTGCCAAGCCAATTCTGGTAGATTGCGATCCCCAAACAGCTTTAATTGACTTAGAAGCCGCAGCAAAAGCAATTACGCCTCAGACTAAAGCAATTATTCCTGTACATCTCTATGGTCAGATGGTATCACCACGCGATCTAGTGAACTTTGCCGATACCTACAGACTATTAGTTTTTGAAGATGCAGCCCAAGCACACCTCGCCCAAAGAGATGGATATCACGCTGGTTCAGTAGGAATAGCAGCAGCTTTTAGTTTCTATCCCAGCAAAAATTTGGGCGCATTTGGGGATGGGGGAATGCTGTTGACACGAGATTCAGATGTAGCCCAGAAGATGGTGCGTTTGCGAAATTATGGTGCATCGCAAAAGTATTTTCATACTGAACCAGGTACAAATAGTCGCTTGGATACTTTACAAGCAGCAGTTTTGCTCCAGAAATTACCATATTTGCCACAATGGAATCGCGATCGCCTGACTATTGCCCAGCAGTATGATAACGAACTAGCACCCTTGGCATCTGCTGGCATTATCCCTATGGAAAACCAAAGTGATACAGGACACGTTTATCATCTTTATGTCATTAAAGTTGATGATTCTTGCCCAATAGAACGCCAGCAACTCCAGGAAAAACTCACAGCGGCGGGAATTCAAACTGGCATTCACTACCCAATTCCTTGTCATCTCCAGCCAGCATTCACCAACTTAGACTATCAGCCTGGAGATTTTCCCCAAGCAGAAAAACTCTCAAAGCAAATATTATCATTACCGATGTATCCTGGTTTGAGTAGTAGCCAAGTTAAAGAAGTTGTAGCAGCGATCGCTCATGCAGTCTCAACAATTTATCAGGTAGATAATCTATCTCCTGCTGACCTGGGCAGCGTGGTAGCCTGAAGTTAATTCATACTTAATGTACATCTAAAAATTAGACATTTGTCCTTTGTCAATAGTCATTTGTCCTTTGTTAAAAACTAATGACCAATGACCAATGACCAATGACCAATGACCAATGACCAAAGTTTTTAAATTACTGAAAATCATGGCACTCCGGCAACAGGTTAAAAACATAAACGCATCAGGCTTGTTAAATCTAGCCGTATTAGGCGTTTTGCTGCTGCTTTATGCTCCTATATTGCTACACTGGTTGGATGGTTGGCTGCACAAAAATATTAGTACAGAACACGAATATTTCAGCCACGGGATTATTGGTCTACCATTTGCGGCTTATCTGGGCTGGATGAACCGGAAAAAGTGGAAACGTTTGCCAGATACCATCCATCCTTTAGGCGCTGTTTTCTTACTATTAGGGGCAGTTTTTTATCTTAGCGGTGTTACAGAGTGGGTTAACCTTTCCTTGCCCGTTATCTTAGTGGGATTATGCTTGTGGTTTAAGGGAATATCAGGTTTGCGATCGCAAGGATTTCCCCTGCTACTAGTATTTTTGGCAACCCCAACAGCAGTACCTTATCTGATTGCTCCCTATACCTTGCCTCTCCAAAGCTTCATCGCTGGTACAGCAGGCTTCATACTGAATCAATTTGGTATGGAAGTAACTGTAGATGAGATAAATCTCTACGTAGGAGGACGGATTGTGGAAGTTGCCCCCTATTGTGCGGGGCTAAAAATGTTGTTTACGACTCTCTATGTCGGCTTAATGCTGCTGTATTGGACAGATGCTTTGTCTTCACGGCGCACAACTATATCGTTTTTATCTGTTGCTGCGATCGTTAGTACTACTGCCAATATTATTCGTAATACTTTACTAACTTTCTTTCATGGCACAGGTCAAGAAGGAGCTTTTAAATGGCTGCATGACGGATGGGGCGGTGATCTCTACTCTGCTTGTATGCTGGTGTCATTAGTACCCTTACTGAATTGGATTAATAGCTATTTTTCAGCATCTCTAGAAACTCAGCAAGAAGCAGAAAGTTAGAATCTGGGCATTGGGCATGGGGCATTGGTTCTTCTCCCCTTGCTTCCCCTGCTACCTCATCTCCCCATTCCCTGCTCCCCATAAGTCCTAAATATTACTGAACTCACAATGTTATTTTATAAAGTAAAATTTTGCCTAAGTACTGCAAATTTTACTGATGACTTCCTTCTCCAAGTTTTTTAAAGAAAACCAATTGAGTCAAGTAGCAGCACTTTTGTTATTGCTAGTGCTGCTGGCAATTGGAGGGGTTCCCGGATACCTGACAGGACAATGGCAATGGAAACAGCCGCCCCCTGTTACTACCCTCAACGAGTTAAGACAGATCCGCAAGACTGGGTTAACCCTTCCTGCTTGGCAAACTACTGAACAAGCAGAACAGCAAATTGGCGAACATAAATGGTCTTTGCAGGTAATAAAAAAAGAAGGTTCCGAATCTCAGGCAATCCTGCTTTTATTGCCCCAAAATGGGCCTATGGATCAACCAGAGGTGGAGTGGACAGACGTTAACGGCTGGGGAAGGTCACGCTGGGGCAAGTGGGATGTAGCTCAATCTCGTTCTGCTGAATTTACCGTGAAACCACCTGCAAAGTTGGCATCTAATCTCAAAACTCAAGTAAAAGCTAGGTTCTTTCGCGCCTCCACACCACAGCAAACCTTCGCTGTCTTGCAATGGTACGCTATGCCAGATGGCGGAAATCCATCACCTTTCCACTGGTTTTTGGCGGATCAATTGGCACAATGGCATCAGCAACGCATTCCTTGGGTGGGTGTAAGCATTCTAATTCCAATGGAACCTTTAGGGGAGGTAGAAACATCTTGGCCTTTAGCCCAGTCGATTGGGGAAACAGTACAAGCTGCATTGATGGCAGGCCCTTTATAGAGTCTGTTATCTATGCCTTTGGGCAAAAATTTACCAAAAGTATCTCTATAATTACGTTCACCCTAAAACTCAGCTAAAAGATGTTGACAATATGAAGTTAGAAATTAAATTTAGTAAAATTATTCTCTTTCTCTTAGTAAATACTTGTAGATAAAAGAGACATTTAGGACATTTTTAGAGTAAAATAACCACTCGGCGCGACTAATTTCTATATCAGTATTTTCTGCACCGATGTTTATAGATGCCAGTTATTATATGCGTGGATTCAGCGCCTTGTGTTGTGTCAGTCTTCAAGTAGGAGTTTTCTTAACAACACCTATCCAACTAGTTGTTGCCCAGCCCTTTCCACCTCAAGGACAATCACCAAGGCAACCCCCTTCGCCTGTTCCAGGTACTGAATTTGTACCTCCAGGTGCAAATGACGAAATTTCCCCTCAACTTAGCCGCTATCTCTTGGGCCCAGGAGATATAATTGGCGTTGTGCTTCAGCGTCCTCCTGGCCCATACCGCTTAGGGATAGGAGATGGAATTAGCGTTTCGGTTCAGCGCTTTCCAGATTTGAGCTTTCAAGCTTTAATCAACCCAGAAGGTAATATTGTGGTGCCATTACTGGGAACAGTTTTCTTACAAGGTTTAACTTTGCAAGAAGCTCAAGAAAAAATTCGCTTGGGTTTAAATCGTTATGTGGTTGATCCAGTAATAGTTTTAGCTTTAGCAACGCAGCGTCAAGACTTCGGTTTTCAAGCTGTAATTAGTCCAGAAGGCAACATTGTAGTGCCGCAAGTGGGAACGGTATCATTACAAGGTTTAACCCTGGAAGAAGCTCAAGAAAAAATTCGCTTGGGTTTGAGTCGCTTTTTCCCAGATCCAATCGTGGTAGTATCCTTGGCAGGGACGCGACCAGTTCAAGTTACCATTAGCGGGGAAATATTTAGACCAGGAATTTATCCGATTAATTCAACAACACCCCGTGTTGCTGATGCTTTGCTAATATCTGGTGGTTCAACGTTGAATGCAGACCTGCGACAAGTGCAAATACGTCGGAAGTTAGTGGATGGTTCTGTGATTTCACAAACTATTGACTTATATGCAGCACTGCAAAATGGTGGTTCAATCCCTAATTTACGCTTACAAGACGGAGATGCAATCCTCGTGCCCCGTCGTGAAGTTGGTAATGATGACGGTTATGACCGGAATTTGGTAGCACGTTCATCCTTGGCTGTGCCACAAATTAGAGTCAGGGTTTTAAACTATGCTGCGGGAGGTATTTCTATTCAAGCGCTGCCTAACGGCAGTACATTTGTAGATGCTTTAGGAGGAGTAAATCTCGACACTGCTAATCTTCGAGATATCGCTCTGGTTCGCTTTGATCCTGAACGAGGTAAAGCTGTTACTCAGAAACTTGATGCTAAAAAAGCTCTGGGCGGTGATGCATCCCAAAATGTAGCGCTTCAAGATAATGATGTTCTTGTTGTTGGTCGAAACCTCATCGGTAGAATTACTAATTTCCTGACTACCATTACCCAACCTTTCTTTAATGTTCAATCCTTTCTCAGATTTTTTGACAACTTCGGTGGTGGTGGTTCAAATTAGTGAGTCTCACTTGTTTGCTGATTGTTGCTAGATGAACAGAGATAATTGTGATGAGAGAGATAGAGAAGATAATGGTGAAAAATAACAAATCAAAATTGACAGCTGATAACTAAATAACTGACAACTGATTACTGATTCTATATGCCCCTGCCATGACCCCACCAATTGTTAAGCGCTATCTTATTGCTTTTGATAAGTACAAGTGGATTGGACTAGCTAGTTTTGCTTTAGTTGTAGCAGGGTCAACTGTGGTGGCTATGCAACCAGAGCCACCTACTAGCTATATAGCATCTGCTGCACTTACATATAGTGGCCCACCAGTTTCTTTCTCTGCAACTGGTAGTGAAATCCAACAGCAAGGAAAGGAACTGAATGAGGAAGTTTTACTCTCAAACCAAATAATTGCAGCAGTGGCAGAAAAAGTTGGTGTCAAACCGCAAAAGCTCGGTGCCAGTGTTGTCCTTTCTGTACCTAAAAAAAATCCCAGGAGTGGAGAATTAGAATCTAGTATCTTGGAATTGAAATATGTAGATAGTGACGCCAAACGAGGCATACAGGTATTGACGGAATTGATGCAAGCAATGGTCAAGTTGAGCAGTGATATCAATACTGGACGATTACAAGCAATTATTGAAAAGATTAACGATCGCACACCACAAGCTAAACGAGAACTGCAAGTTGCTGAACAGAAGTTGGAACAGTACGATCGCATAGAGCGAACAGCAATATTAGCAGCGGAGAATGGCAGCTTGTTAAGCGCTATTACTGCTAGCCAAAATCTCCAACGGCAAATTCAATTAACCATTTCTGGAGTTGATGGGCAACTTCGTAGTTTACAAAATAAGTTAGGCTTAACAGTCGGACAGGCTTATATTTCTTCTGCTTTGAGTGCTGATCCCATAATTGGTAACTTGCGAGCGCAAATTTATCAAAGTGAGTCGCAAATCGCCGTACTCAGAAAAGATTTGCGGCCGGAACACCCAACGATGGTTCAGTTGCTACGTCAGAAACAAGCTGCGGAAGAATTGCTGCAACAACGTGCCTCTGAGGTATTAGGTGGTGATGGTACGGCCGCTCCGCTTCAGGGTAGTGTTGCAGGTATTCGCACCCAAAGCAGCTTAGATCCAGCCCGCCAGCAATTGGCAAACCAAATGGTGTCTTTGCAAACCCAACGAGAGACGCTACAACAACAACTAACTCAAGAAATCCAACAAGAAGCGCGACTACGGCAAGAGTATTCTCTGATACCTAATAAGCAATTAGAGCGATCGCGTTTAGAACAGGAGGTTGCGCTCAAAAAAGCTATCTATGATCAAATGCAGGTGAAATTAACCGATGCTAAAACCGCAGAGGCAGAAACTACCAGCAGCCTCAGCATTGCCAGACGCCCCACTGTTACTGTCGATCTCAAACCTCCGAAGAGTGTGCCTATTACCCTTGCTGTGGGTGGTTTCTTGGGTCTGGTAATTGGTGGCGGGGTGATATTTTTGTTGGGAGCGCTGGAAGGAACTTTCAAAACCAGAGAGGATATCCGCCAGAGTCTCAAGCAACGGGAAGTGGCAGTGTTGGGAGAATTGCCTTTAATGCCAGTTGATGATTTGGATCAAGATGCTGTGCCGGTGTTATTTTCCCAAGATTCTCCTTATTTAGAATTTTATGAGAAATTCCGTAGTAATCTGCGCCGGATTGGTGGTAAAAACTTAAAGGTGGTGTTGGTTACTAGCACCAGTAGCCTAGAGGGTAAAACAACAAGTGCATATAACTTGGGTGTAGCTTCAGCCCGCGCTGGTAAAAGAACCTTAATTATCGAAACAGATTTGCGATCGCCTTCCCGTTGTACATCCCTGAATGTAATTCCTGATCCTGAAGCAACTATTGAACCCCTGCGTTATTACGCTAACTTGAGTGAATGTATTCGTTTAGTGCCTGATGTAGAAAATTTATACATTGTCCCCAGCCCCGGCCCTGTACGGCAATCCGCTGCGATTCTTGAATCTAGTGAAATGCGGCGGCTGATGGAGGATGTGCGGGAACGTTTTGATTTAGTAATTTTAGATACTAGTCCTCTCAGCATATCTAATGACCCTTTATTAATCCAACCCTACAGCGATGGGATCGTACTAGTGGCGCGACCACACTATACACAAGAGAACATGCTAGGTGAGGCTATTGATCAATTAGTGGAAGCTGAACTGGGGTTATTGGGAGCAATTATTAATGGTGCTGATATCATCGTTTCTGCACCTGAACAAGTTGTACCATCAGCAACATCATCAACATTTACATCTGAGGTGGAAGAATCTGAAGAAGTTTCAGCGAGTGCCAACAAAAACTAATAGTTTCCAAATATGGAAATTTTAACGCAGAGGGACGCAGAGGATACGCAGAGCTTTGATAGGCATTACGAGTTTTAGGAAATGCTGTATTTAGTCGCGCCTAAATAAGCCAAATAGGGGAGCGAGAATTACTCCAAAAACAAAACCACCAATGTGGGCCCAGTAAGCAACTCCACCAGTTTGTACAGCCATATTAGCCGCTGTTTGAAGAGTAGCAAGACCAGATATTACATTTTGCACAACAAACAGTCCAATGATTACTAGTGCTGGAACTCTGATTGTGGTGATGAAAATCCCCAAAAATACTAAGGTCATGACTTTAGCGTGAGGAAAGCGGATAATGTACGCACCCAAAACCCCAGAAATTGCACCACTTGCCCCCAAGGAAGGAATCTCAGAATTCGTGCCAATAAACCATTGGCACAAGGCAGCTAAAGCACCACACGCCAAATAAAAAATCAGATATTTTAAATGACCCAATCGATCTTCAATATTGTTGCCAAAAACCCAGAGAAACACCATATTTGAGATTAAGTGCCACCAACCACCGTGTAAAAATTGCGACGTAAATAACGTTATCCATTCTTCACCCAAATTAGTGGTTAATTCTTGAGGTACTACTGCATATTGATTGAAAAACTGACTCAATTGTGCATTTGACAGGCTCACCTCGTGAAGGAAAACTAAAATATTCATGCCAATTAACCCGTAGGTGAAATACGGGGTGATTCGCGTCGGATTTTCATCGTAGAGGGGAAACACAGGTGTTTTTCCTAAATTATTGACTAACTGCAATATAGCTTGTAAGGCTAGCAGTTGCGAAGGCTAGGCAATTTCACCTATTAAATTAATCAGTATGATTGAGGGACACGGTATAACATGAAGAGTTACTTATACCAAGATTCTTCCTGGGATTTATCGCTAAATAAACCTAGCAGGGGGCCGAGAATTGCCCCAAAGATAAATCCGCCTGCATGGGCCCAGTAGGCAATACCGCCGCTTTCCATGCCGATGTTGGTACGTGTTTCAAAACTAGCAAGTCCGTAAAAGGCTTGTTCGAGAAACCAGAATCCTAAAAAGAAATAGGCGGGAACGCGGAAAGTCGGAAAGAAAAATCCTAAAGGTACAACGCCTAGAACTTCAGCGTTAGGGAAGCGGAGAATATATGCACCCATTACGCCTGCGATCGCACCACTCGCACCCAAAGAAGGAATGCTAGAATCTTGAGCGAAGAACCATTGAGTTAAGGATGCCAAAATACCGCAAGATAAATAAAACAGCAAATATTTGGCATGACCTAACTTATCTTCAACGTTGTTGCCAAAAATCCAAAGAAACAACATATTGCCACCTAAGTGCAACAATCCCCCATGTAGAAATTGTGAAGTAATCAAAGTTGCCCACTCTGGCACTGGTTGATGTACAGAAACACCGGCAAAGCTTAAGCTGAGTTCTCGTGGAACTACAGCTGCAAGGTGCAAAAACCCATTTAATGCTTGTGGGGGAAGACTTGCTTCATAAAGAAAAGCGAGGACGTTAGCAGCAATCAGTCCATAAGTTACATAAGGCGTGATTTTTGCAGGATTATTATCGCTAATTGGAACCACGGGCGTTTTTCCTGATTTGTTAAGACAGCGATTCTACAATACTGAATTTTGCAAGTAGTTTCTTCTACCTCATGGATAAATCTCGCTTTGAGACTTAAAAACCGAAAGCCAAAAATCCACCATCGACGGTGATACATTGTCCAGTGATGAAAGATGCCGCAGGCATACAAAGAAATGCTACTAAACCCGCTACTTCTTCTGGTTGACCAACCCTTCCCATAGGTGTTTGTGATAGAACTAATTTGAGAAAATCTTGATTATCGAGTACAGACTCGGTTAAAGGGGTGCGAATAGCCCAAGGTGCTACGGTATTTACCCTAATATGATCGCAAGCCCATTCAACTGATAGCGATCGCGTCAGTTGATTTATAGCCGCTTTAGTCATACCATAAGGAGCGCCTGTACGGTTCGAGACTAAACCCGCCACAGAACTTATATTCACAATGCTGCTATTTTCCCCATTTTGCAGCAGAGGGTAAAACAGACGGCACATCTCAAAAATTGATGTCTGATTTGTCTGGATGATGAACTCATACTCAGCAGCCGTGTAGTCTACTACTTTTTTGCTAATATTAGTTCCTACATTATTAACCAGGATGTCTAATTGATCCCAGGTTTTGTTAATCTGCTCAAAAATAGCTTGTCGCCCATCTGGGGTTGCAACATCTGCGGTAATCCCATAAGCAGGTAATCCTGATTGTTGCCAGATAATTAGTTGTTGTTCAATATCTTGAGAATTCCGTGCCACAATTGCGACTTCTGCGCCCAGAGATAAAAACTCATTGGCAACAGCTAGTCCAATGCCTTTGGTAGCACCTGTAATCAGTGCTTTTTTTCCTGTCAGTGTCCAGCGTAGATGTAGCCCCCGGTAGGCATCGCTCATTTGTAATTTTGCGGATTTTTTATTTAATAGTTTATCTTGCAGGTGTCCGATGCGATCGCTTTTTATAGTAATGTAGGCGATCGCAATCCCTAAACCATTTACTGCATCTGATTCCAATTCAATAGCTGATCAAACCCATGTTTTTTTCAAATTCTCTGGAAAATCAACTCCAGCGCTGGAACGAAACCATTCGCAATCAGCCGAAAAATCCCAATGCTTACATTCGCCGAGGCATGGTTAACTTTCAACTGGCCAAGATTGATGAATCTATTCAAGATTTTGATATGGCGGAGCAATTGGACACCCGTATTAAACCGTACCTCTGGCAACGGGGATTATCGTACTATTATGCAGAAAGATTTGCTGAGGGCGCTGAACAGTTTGAAATAGATTTGACAGTGAATGCTCAAGATGTAGAAGAAACGGTATGGCGATATCTCTGCATAGCTCGTTCGTTAGGTGTTGAAGAGGCACGTAATTCTTTACTAACTGTGAAAAATGACCCTCGACGTATTATGCAGTACGTATATGATTTGTATGCAGAAAATTGTACACCAAATGATGTTTTAACTGTTGGTCAATCAGAAGGAATAAAAGGGAATTTTTACAGTCATCTTTACTTGGGATTATATTACGAAGTTGAGAATAATGTTGATTTGGCTCACGAATATATAGTTAAAGCTGCTGATAATTACAAAATTGATGATTATATGTGGTATCTAGCGCAGGTACATAAGAAGTTACGAGGGTGGATATAGTCCTTATAGTGACAGATATGGCACTCTTCGACGAATGTTTGCTATCCCATGTACAATTCCTAACACTGCACCGATGTAAAGTCCAATATGGATTCCCCAAACCAACATAAATCTAGAAACTTCTGCTGGCTGAACGACTGGCTTAATCTGCTCGGCAAAGAAGGGAAATTGAAAATAATAAAATATGAATCCTGTGATTTGAGCAACTACAATTGCCCAAATAATCGGATACCGTGCCATTTTAAGTAATTGACGATAAGACAAAGGTAACTTTCGTCTCTGATTAACCAATAGAAATATGCCGTAGCTTAAAAAACCAGCAAAAAACCCTGCCTGAAATCCAACCTCACTCACTTCCCAGCGAAAATTAGAACCATAAGGAACATTTTTGAAGTAATAAAAGTAAGCGGGTGAGAGAGTACAGGTAATCTGATCGTTAACGATACCAAACCCAGCACCGATTAAACCGGACACGATCAAAAACGAATATTCATGAAGTTTTGTTGGTCTTGTTGGATTACGCCAGTAGTCTACCGCTACAACCAAACCCATCAGCAAAAACAAAATCAGCAGTCGATATTGATATGGAATACTTTGCATAAGACAACTGGTTTAATTCAAAATTAGCCTTTCAGGAAGTGTAATTATTTACAAATTCTCCAGAATTTTCACCATTGTATGCGAAGCATCTGTGGAGATAGGATGAAATTCAAAAATTGACTATACTATTAGGTCAATTTTCGGTTGCTTCAGTTTCAAACTGCACTTGGCGGTACAAATGGGCGATGTCTACAATGGTCACTGAGCTTGCCGAAGTGTGGGCTACGCCTATGCACACTGTTCCAGAATCGCAATTTTAGACGATTATGCTGGTTAAAAGTGGTATTTGCTTTTCAGATGTGTAGCAAATTAAGCGATCGCCTCGAAACGAAAACTTTCTGGTGACGCGGTGGCTAGTAACCTTGAACTCTCACCGATAAACTATGTTCCGTCTGCACCAACGCAGTGTT
The DNA here is from genome assembly GCF_054786515.1 of Nostoc sp. UIC 10890. NCBI lineage: Bacteria > Bacillati > Cyanobacteriota > Cyanophyceae > Nostocales > Nostocaceae > Nostoc > Nostoc sp. UIC 10890. The sequence continues at coordinate 4,401,881 of NZ_JBSGKF010000001.1, read as the reverse complement.
CAACTGCGGTCGCTACTATGCAGAATCGTTTATCTTTAAATCTGATTTTGAATCTAAAACTGTTACTTCGATAGATTTTTCGGGAAATCTACAAATATGGCTCTTTATATTTCTCAGTCCAATTAGGAGGAGGAAGATAGAAGAAGCTGGAGAGATAAAGGAGGTGAGATATATGCGATCGCATATTTCAGTAGAGCAGATAAATAACGCACTTTAAGCAAAATATCGCAAATTAAATCATGCAAAATCTCACAAACTTTCCCAGTTTAATCGACCGATGGCTTCGCTATAAGTTCCAAACAATCCTAGTTGTATGTTTTTTACTTTGGACACCGCTTCTAGTCATAGAAACTTTGCAGATTCAACATTCTTGTCATCCCATGATTCACTGGTCTGGTACACTCCCGGCAGAGTGCCAACCTAAAGCGCTGCAATTTAATTCTAGTTCATCTAAAAAACCTGAAACTCGGCGCGATCGCTCTCAAGAACAAAAACAAATAGCAAAGAGCGATCGTAGTCCATCACCTCAACCTTCGCCTACTCTTCAACGTCAAACACCTGGCATATCTCCACCATCTCAATCGCCAGAGATAGAAGATGTTCTCAAGATAGTAAAAGAGCATCCAGACATCACAGGCGGTGTTATTGGAATTGGAGTTGCAACTCTTGTGGCTATTATTGGCGGTGTTCCCCTAGCTGCCGCCGTAGTAGTTGGTGCAGCAGTATGGCTTGCAATTCAGACAACGCCTTAGTAACACTATCTTAATTTCCAACTTTGTCGAATATTTCACTAAATAAAGGAGTAATCAACCAAAATGCAACCTTCTAACAACCCTCAACAATCTCCCGACATTGTGCAATCCTCCTCTAACAATCCGCAAGTCGTTCCCAGTTCAGACGGACAAATACAATCTCATCCCAATCCTATAGAAACTCCAGCCGTTTCCTTAAAAATTCTCGGTTCAGGATTTTCATTACACCTGAATAAATGGGTTGTTTTAGGAGTTTTAGGAGTTGCAATCCTTGCTACATTCTTTCTGATAACGAAAGGAAGTGAATTTTGCTTATTCAGCACTTGTATACCACCAATTGATTCCACCAACTCACTTGCTATCAACTTTTGGGGATTTGCAGGAGGAACAGCAGCACTGGTAATTTTAACCACTTTTTTCGGTGTTTCGTTAATGCCTGCTGTTGCCGCTTCCTTTGCGGTTTGGTTTCTAATGCAAATGACACTCCATTAACTTTAAATCTTATCTATATTTTCTCTCAGACAAGCTATGAATATTATCGAACTCAAGCACGTTTCCAAAGTAGTTCCCGAAGGATTCCAACAAAAACCTATCTTACAGGATATCAATCTGATTGTAGAGCGAGGCGAATTCATCTGGTTGCGCGGGGAAAATAGTGCTGGCAAGACTACTCTACTGAACCTGATTTTAGGGTTACTCAAACCCAGTAGTGGAGAAGTTGAGCTAATGGGGCTTTCACCACAGAATGCTAACTCAAAAATCCATGTTGGAGTAGCTTTCCAAGATGTACAGTTTCCAAGAAATGTTAAGGTAAAGGAACTTATTGAATTGTTTAGAAGCTACTACCCTAATCCACTTTCAACTGAAGAAATATTGAACAAAGTTAAGCTGAAAGATAAAGAAACCGATTGGGCAATTAAATTAAATGGTGGGCATCAACAGCGGCTTAATTTTGCCCTTGCTCTAGCAGGTAATCCCGAACTACTCGTCCTTGATGAACCAACTACAGGTCTAGATGAACCGGGATATGAACAATTTTGGCAGGAAATAAAACTCTGCCGTCAACGAGGAGTCACTATTATAATGGTGACGCACTATAAACCAGATTGGGATAGATTAAATACCTTAGCGACTCGCCGTGTCACTGTTCATAAAATTACTGAAAGTCACCCTGAAGGACAGTTAACTGAGGAGCTAATAAATTTAGAAGATAAAGCTTTATTAGATCAGGCTGAAAATACTATAAATACAGAGAATTTACCTGAAACTTCTTCTCAGAACATCCAACATATTTTTCAACAACAACTGTGGTTTGAAATCCTTCAACTACTTCGCACTCCAGTCTTTTTAATTGCAACACTCGCACTGGTGGGATTCGTCCCGTTGTTAAAATTGCAAGGATTGAAAGGAAAAGGGGCAATAGAAACAGTGGTTTACCTGTCTGGTATCATACTTTTCACGATTGTCATCGACCGACTGGGTAAACGAATTGCAGTAGAGCGATCGGAAAAATGGCTGAAGCTTTTGAGAGCCACACCTTTACCACCAGCAGTATATATGGCGGCTAAGATTGCTACCTCGCTTCTTATTTGTACTGTGAGCCTTTTATTAATCTTCGGATTAGGAAGCTGGCAACTTGAGATGAGAATGGATTTGACTCAAGGGTTAGCTCTGATATCAAGTCTAATCTTAGGAATTATCCCTTTTGCGATTCTCGGTCTTGCATTGGGGTACTTGCTCAACCCCAAAAGTGCTGATTCTATTCTTAGCCTATCGCTAATTGTTATTCCTGTTGCTTGCGGTTCAATTCCACTTCCAGTACCGCAAATCGTCCAAGATTTAATTGCATTCTCGCCGTTCTACCACTTTCGGCAATTAATTCTATCGGCGGTTAACTTGAACCACGATAACCACCTAATTTTACATTTACTTTGGCTACTTTGGGCTTGTGGTGCTTTTGGTTTATTGGCGGCTTGGTCTTATCAGCGCGATCGCACCGTTTAGTAGCTTCAACAGAATTGACAGAAGAGATATTTTTGGTGGCTTCGATTTTAAACTGCACTTGGCGCTACAGATGAGCATCTTCAATAATTATGCTGCATAGTTATAGACAGGAACTTCAGTGAAGCGATCTGGCTGTTGTCCACTAAGAACAATTTGCTGTAAATGCTCTACAGTTGATGGAGAAAAAAATTGTTCTCCTGTTTCTTCATTCACGCGAGCAGGTACGTTCTCAATCATGAAGACCTGTCCATTTAGCTCTAAGGTGTAAGTTACCTTTTTTTCAACTAGTGTTTCTTGCTCATAAGTCATCGCCACGGTTTCTCCTTTGTGTAAAGTCTTGATCCATTTCTGTGGGTCAGGTTGATACAGAGTAATAATTCTGACTAATGGACGAGAGGGATAGCTACATTGAACGTGAATGGGTCTTCGAGCTTGGGTTAAACCACTAATGAGACAGCTTGGGCCGTACTTATCATTTGGATAGTCTTCAATAACCTGTCCGTTGGCAATTATCTCTCTGATTTCTTGAACCTGAACTTGTCGCAAGATGGATTGATCAACGGCGTGCTTGGAAAACTCAAATTGTTCATCAGCAACTTTCTGACGGATTTCTTCAATCAGTGAGTTCATATAACTATTTTTTCACATCCGTCTGGCTCAGGATAGATGTATCTTCCATGTAGACTCTTATTTGCTACGCATCTTTTACATTGTACTTAGCGGTACAAATCAGCGTAAGGGTAGCCTTTCGTAGACATCGCTATTTCTACATCCACCGAATTGCTACCCTTACCAAGCACTAATGCTCTAGCATTTTATCTCACAGATGCTTTATGGCGATCGCCTCTCAGATTTTTCGCAACAATTCCCAAATAGCGATCGCACAATCACCAAAAGCTAAAGGTGAAATTGTCACATCCTCTGCAAGTATGCTCTCACTGTAATATCCATCTAGTCATATTCCCGAATAGCTAAGTTGAGTCCGGCACGTCTGGCGATCGCACGGACATAGGCGCGGCTTAACGCTTCAGCAATATGTTGGTCAGTTAACACAGTTGAATTCAAGCCCTATCAAGCACAAGTACTCTTTTTTGTTAATGTCCTAGCATTTTATCCCGCAGGTGCTTAATGCGATCGCGCAATTTACCCGCTTCTTCAAATTCTAGTTTCTTCGCCGCCTCTTTCATCTGCGCTTCTAACACAGTAATCAACCCTGGAATCTGTTCTAATGGCAGTTCATCTAGATGTTCATCTACAACTTTCAAATCAGTTGCATTTAACCGCCGAGATACATCTAAAAAAGCCAAAATCGCATTACTTGATTTTTTCACAATTGGTTGTGGTGTAATCCCATACAGTCGATTATGTGCTGTTTGAATACCACGCCGTCTATCTGTTTCATCAATGGCTTTAATCATACTACCTGTCATATTATCGGCATACAAAATCGCTTGTCCCTGGACGTGACGCGCGGCTCTACCAATAGTTTGAATTAAGGAACGCTCGGTTCTTAAGAAACCTTCTTTATCTGCATCCATAATTGCCACTAAGGAAACTTCGGGTAAATCTAAACCTTCCCGCAGCAAATTAACACCAACTAAAACATCAAATTTTCCTTCGCGCAAGTTCTGCAAAATTTCAATGCGCTCAATAGAAGTAATCTCGGAATGTAAATACCGTACTCTTATACCGTGGTCTTGCAAATATTCGGTTAAATCTTCCGCCATGCGTTTAGTTAATGTGGTAATTAATACTCGTTCATGGCGATCGGCTCTATCTTTAATTTCTCCTAACAAATCATCAATTTGTCCTTCTGTGGGACGCACAGAAATTTCTGGATCAACTACCCCAGTTGGTCGAATCACTTGCTCAATTACATTGTCTTCAGAAACTTCTATTTCCCAATTTCCGGGAGTTGCGGAAACAAAAATACACTGATTAACCTTTTGCCAAAATTCCTCAGCTTTCAAAGGACGGTTATCAGCAGCGCTAGGAAGACGAAATCCATGTTCAATTAAAACTTTTTTTCTCGCTTGATCGCCGTTATACATACCGCGAATTTGGGGCACGGTAACGTGAGATTCATCGATAATTAATAGCCAATCTTTGGGAAAATAATCAATTAAACATTCTGGTGATTCTCCAGCTTTTCTTCCTGCTAAGTGACGGGAATAGTTCTCGACACCGTTGCAATAACCTACTTCGCGCAGCATTTCTAGGTCATATCGTGTACGTTGATCTATGCGTTGCGCTTCTAATAGTTTCCCAGCTTGTTCTAAGTCTAGTTTTTGCTGTTTTAACTCGGCGGCGATGTCGTGACAAGCTCCTTCTAAGCGTTCTTCTGGGGTGACAAAGTGACGCGCAGGGTAAACATTCACCGCTTCCAAACTTTTGAGAATTTCCCCTGTCACCGGGTCAATGTAGCGAATTGCGTCAATTTCATCGCCAAAGAATTCGACACGAATAATTCGGTCTTCATAAGCTGGGCCAATTTCTAACACATCACCTCGGACGCGAAATTTTCCCCGACCCATTTCGATGTCGTTGCGGCTATATTGAACATTTGCCAAATCTCGTAAAATTTGGCGTTGATTTACTTCCATACCTATCTGAAGAGGGATGGCAGCTTTCAGATATTCTGCTGGCATTCCTAAACCGTAGATGCAGCTGATGGAAGCAACGACAATGACATCACGGCGTTCAAACAGCGATCGCGTCGCCGAATGCCGCAACATATCTATTTCATCATTAATCGCCGCCGTTTTTTCAATATAAGTATCGGTAACGGGAATATACGCTTCTGGCTGATAATAATCGTAGTAGCTAACAAAGTACTCGACTGCGTTGTTGGGAAAGAAATCTCGTAACTCGTTACAAAGCTGTGCAGCCAGGGTTTTGTTATGGGCCAGAACTAAAGTAGGCTTGCCAATTTTCTCAATAACTGCTGCTACCGAAAATGTCTTGCCTGTTCCTGTGGCTCCTAGTAAAGTTTGGTAGCGATTACCCGATTGGATACTAGTGGTTAATTGTGCGATCGCTTGTGGTTGATCGCCTGTGGGACTAAAGGGAGCTTGAAGACAAAATTCTGTCATACAGTTTTGCTGGAAATACCCTATCTCATGGTGACAATTTCGCCCTGTATCCATTCTAGCTGGCTTCTTAGACCAAATAAATGTAATATTTTTTCACAAAAGTTAATGATTAAAATTTACTTATGTATCAGTTTTAAAGATACTTATATCTATGTGAGGTTTTTTAAGGTTAAACTCTAAGATATATGGGAAAAAATTTCATCTTTCCTTAATTATTGTAAAATTCAATTAACAAACCAGAGGTCTTCGTTTATGACTATTAGCAGCGCTGGCAAAGCAATCAATTCTCGGCAAAAGCCTGCCAAGTCTCCAGGGGAAACTACAGAGGAAGTTGAAAATCAACAAGACCAGAGCTTGAATGCAGATAAAGTCGAGGAAGTTACTGAACTGCCAGTGGGAGCTTCTGGAACACTCGCCATTTCTGGAATTCGTCCCATAGGCGCTAGCGACTTAGAAGTTGCTGAACACCTGTCAATTGCTGGAGTGCGCCCTGTTAGCATCAGTACCTTGGAAGTAGTAGAAACCTATAACTCAATGGGTATTCGTCCAATTGGCGCTAATACATTCCAAGTCGTTGAAAGTATCAATCTTTCTGGGATTCGTCCAATTGCCTCAAGTTCATTGGTGATTTCTGACAGCTATTCAACATTCGGTAATCGTCCGATAGCACCAAATGAGATTGACAATTCTGAAAGCCTGATGGGTTTTCTAGATTAGACAAAAAATATCATCATATACTTTATTAACCCAGTTTCTTATAGAAACTGGTTTTTTTATTTAAACAGTCAAAAGTAGAAATTACTATATTTACATTTTTTCTATGTCTTTTAGCATAGGTAACTAAACTATTTTTACTTTATTTTATATTCAATCAACAGCCAGAACACTTACTACAACTACCTTTATTAATTACGAATTACGAATTACAAATTACAAATTATTTAATATGCCTTGTGGTGGAAGGCTTTAGCAAAAAGTTTAAGCTACTGTGTAAAAGTAATAACAAAAAGATTTCAAAGTTATTTCACAACTTTGAAAGCAATTTTTCATTAAAATCAGGAGTACAAAATGAGCATAGAAGATCGCGCTAAAGCTGCTGCTAAAAATGTTGAAGGCAAAGCCCAAGAAGCATTAGGAAATATCACTGGAGATCCAGAAGATAAAGCCAAAGGTAAAGCAAAGCAAGCTGAAAGCGAAGTACGTCACGGAATTGAAGACGTAAAAGATAATGTGAAGAAAAATATTGACTAACAATTCATAACCTTTTTGCAGAAACTCTAGGGATATCAATGGGGTGGATTCCATTTTTGCAAAAAAGTATGGAGTGTTAGAAAATCAATGCTATACACCTTTATTCTCTTTTTAGAAAGTGTAGAAAAATAAAGGACTAGCTTGATTTGTTGAACTTTTGTAGAGGCGTAACCAAATACGTCTCTACATTACATAAAAATTTTGACTTTATAAATAAATACAATTAGTTTAAATTTACGACTTATTCTATCTGTTATTTAAAATATTTTTTCAAGAGGTAAAACGCAAGTAACTTCTGAATCTTAAGTTTTGAGGATGAGATAAGAGATCAGGTGGGTAACACCCACCTTTATTTTTTGCTTATTAAAATGACCCAGATAAGCGAAGCGCGATCGCACAATGGCAATATCTACAACGGGCGTAGCTACGGCAATTCTGCCCTGAAAATTATTCAAAATCTCAAAAAATTGTAGTAATATACCACATGCAGTAACTATCTTCAGCAACATCTGATTGTTCGCGCTCTTAAATTTACAATCGATGGGAATATACCGTGAGCCTAACTCTTTATCTCCTCCGTCACGGACAGACAGAATGTAGTCGCAATAATTCCTTTTGCGGTTCCATAGACTCAGAACTTACCCCAGAAGGGTTGGATATGGCAAAGGCTTTTGCTGACGCATATAGTTATATGGATTGGACAGCAATATTTTGTAGTCCAATGCGGCGAACTGTATTGACAGCAAAACCCTTATGTGCAGCAATAGGGATGGAACCACAACTCAGGGAGGGTTTAAAGGAAATCAACTATGGTCAATGGGAAGGAAAAACGCCAGAAATAATTAGCCGTGAATATCACGATGATTATATTCGCTGGTCAGCAGATCCGGCTTGGAATGCTCCAACTGGTGGAGAAATGGCAGTTACAATTGCTTCTCGCGCTTTGCAGGTAATTGAAGAAATTAAGCAAAATTACACTAGTGGGAATGTTTTAGTGGTTTCACACAAGGCAACTATCAGAATTATTCTGTGTAGTTTACTTGGGATTGATGTGGGACGCTTCCGTTTTCGTTTAGGATGCCCTGTTGCTTCGGTCAGTATTGTAAAATTTACTTCGCATGGCCCGCTATTAAAGGTTTTGGCAGACCATAGTCATTTGGATGAACGTTTGCGAAATTTACCAGGAACGTGAAGGAGTCACTTGTATCGCATTGCTTTCGCTAGGGCAGCATTTTATAAATTGAAAGCTACAGGCATTGATTTCATACCTCGCAAGGATGGGTTTTGATGCCATTCAATCCGATCTGTATCCAAGTGGAGGTTACTAAGGCGGCGCACAATAGTGTCGATGGCAATTTGTGCTTCAAGTCTGCCAAGAGATGCACCGAGGCAAAAGTGGGTTCCTTTTCCAAATGCCAAGTGTGGATTTTCAGAGCGTGTAATGTCTAATTTATCGGGGTCTAAAAATTGCTCAGGGTCACGGTTGGCAGCACCAATTACCAGAAATAGGCGTTGCCCTTGGCTAATTTGTTTGCCATCAATTTCGAGATCGGTAACTGCTATGCGGGCTTGACGTTGTACTGGGCTGTCATAGCGCAAAAACTCTTCTACAGTAGTTGTAATTAGCGAGGGATCATCCTTTAACTTTTGCATTTGACTAGGATTTTTGAGTAAAGCAAGTAAGCCGTTAGCAATTAAGTTGGTGGTAGTTTCATGACCCGCAAAAGTTAAGAAAACGCAATTGGATAAAATTTCGTCGTCATTGAGAGAATTTCCTTTTTCTTGTGCAAAGATGAGGCTACTCATGAGATCATCTTGAGGATTCTGACGACGTTCTTCAAGGATGCGGCGGAAGTATTCGGTCATTTCGATAATACTTTGTTGAGCGGTGGTCAAAATTTCTGGCTTCATGCGGAACATACCAAAAAATCTTGCCAAATCGTTAGACCATTTCTTAAACTGTTCGCGGTCTTCGGACTTTGCGCCCAGCATTTGGGCGATGACGATCGCGGGCATTGGATAAGCTAAATCATGAATAATATTCATGTTACCCCGCTCATAGACACCATCAATTAGTTCGTCTACTAGCGTCTGAATTTGCTCTGCCATGCTGCCAATGATACTAGGAGTGAATGCCTTGTTAAATAACGGACGCAGACGTGTGTGTTCTGGAGGGTCGCAAAATAGAATCCATTTTGATAGAGTTTCCAGAAGGGGAAGTATCTTCTGTTGCTCTGATTCTGGTATTTTACTAATAGGTGGACGCTTGGACGAAATCCGTTTATCTTGCATAGCTGCGGCAACGTCCTTATAGCGCATTAGATACCAGCCCCCAAAAAAATCACTCCAGTAAACAGGATCTTCTAATAAAATACGGCGGTAGGTAGGATAGGGATTGTCCAGTACTTCCTGGGCAGATAGATTGTATCGGTCTTGTTCTAGATTACTGGGTGACGACATGAGTTAGGAACGATTAAGGATATAACTCAATAATTCTATATGTGGTGGCATCCCCGATCAAAAGCAAGATTCAGCTTGCTTCGTCTGTACTGCGACACTCTAGCTCAAATAATTGCAACTGCTTCCCTTACGAAAATACTTGGTATGATTTGGGTTTGTGTGGATTTTGATTTAGTACAGATACAGTCATAATTTATTCAAATTTTTATGCAGCCAGTTATTGAAACAATTTTATTACGTCAAATGGCTTCAGGCGATCGCCTATACTTACAACTATACAAATTCATCGGCGCTAAACCTGGTAAAAAGGTATACATTCAATCTAATCTGCACGGTGCAGAAATTGCTGGTAATGCCGTTATTCACCAGTTAATTGAGTTTTTACTAACAATAAATGATACAAATTTAACTGGAGAAATTTGGTTAGTTCCCGTTTGTAATCCAATGGGGACAAATGAACGCGCTCATCATTTTTCTCCTGGGCGTTACTGCATTTACGAAGCTAAAGATTGGAATAGGATATTTTGGGATTACGAGAAAGAAGCTGATGATTTAGTAGCTTTTACTAAATCTCAACTTCATAGTGATCTAGAGGTCGTTCGACAAAATTATCTAACTATAATTAAGCAAAATTTTGCAAAAATTTTAGAAAAAATTAATTCTTCTAATGGTGTTCCCTACACTGAACTTTTTAGCTATAAGCTACAAAATCTGAGTTTAGATGCAGACTACTTAATTGATTTACATAGTTCTAGCAATCAAGCTTTAGATTACGTTTATTACTTCCAAAATCGAGAAGATAGTGCAAAATACTTCCTGCTTGATTTCGGAATATTGCTTGATAAATATGATGGTGATGCTTTTGATGAAGCTTTTATCAAACCTTGGTTAGCACTGGAAGCTTGTTTTAGAGAGTTTGGTAGAGAAATCAAGTTTGATGTGGAAGCTTGGACACTAGAATTAGGAACAGGAATGCAAATAAGCCCTGATTCAGTCGCCAAAGGTGTACGGGGTGTGAAAAACTATTTAGTGCAAAAAGGTGTACTACAAGTTTCTAATTTATCAGAAGACGCAAAAACCCATGAGATGACTTTTGCATCTAGCAGCAACCGGAAAAAATATTATGCGATCGCAGGTGGTATGATTCAATCCAGAATAGAATTGGGTAGCACAGTCAAAGCTGGAGACAAACTCTATCAAATTCTCAGTTTTAATAAAGAAGGTCAACTACCTAGTGTAATTGATGTCTGCGCTCAACATAATGGATTAGTTTATGATGTTGCAACAAATCAAGCTGTGAATGAAGGCGAGTTTGTACTGGGAATTGTGAGTTAGAGCATGGGGCATTAGGCATAGATATTCATGTAATTGTCATCACAAAGACGCGATAAATCGCCGTCTCTACAAAATACTAATTATTGTAGAGACGGCGATTCATCGCGTCTCTTCCCTTAACCGAACAGTATTGACTTCAGTCTCCCAAATAAATACCCATACCACGAGCAGTTTTAACTAAAGTCCCATTGGGATCGACAGCGCTATATTGAGCGATCGCTTCGGTAATTGGTACACTTAATACTTGGCGATTTTGCCAAGTCACCATGCGATCGTATTTACCTTCGGCAATCAGATTAACCGCCGCTACGCCAAAGGCTGTTGCAACTAATCTATCTAGTGGTGAAGCAGTTCCACCACGTTGAATGTGTCCTAAAACTGTGACTCGCGTTTCTACACCAATGTGTTCAATAATTTTATCTGCCAAATATTCGCCAATTCCACCATATCGAGATTGACCTAAACGATTTGTAATCGTCACATTTTCCCCATCGTGGGTACGAACCGCTTCGGAAACAATTATCAAACAATAGTTTTTGCCTTTCTCTTGGCGTTCTTTGATTTTGTGACAAATATGCTCAACTGTGTAAGGAATTTCGGGAATTAAAATTACATTTGCTCCCCCCGCGATTCCCGCAGCTATAGCTATGTGTCCAGCATCACGCCCCATTACTTCTAAAATCATGACTCGGCTATGGCTTGCAGCAGTAAAATGCAACCTATCTAATGCTTCTGTGGCAATATTTACTGCTGTATCAAAACCGATAGCATGTTCAGTAACGCCAATATCGTTATCAATGGTTTTGGGAATACCTACTAGATTAATGCCACCTTGTTGGGCGAGGCGACGCAGAATTGCCAAGCTACCATCACCGCCAATACCTATCAAAGCGTCTAAACCTAGCTCATGATAACCTGCAATGATTTCTTCGGAGCGATCGCACAAACTTCCATCCGCCATTGGAAAAGCAAAAGGGTCGCCTTTATTGGTTGTCCCCAACATTGTGCCACCCGCAGTTAACAGCGAGTCAACTTGATCTACTTCCAGCTTGGTGAATTGTGGCGGACGCGCCATTAATCCTAGAGTCGCTTGACGAATTCCCAAAACCTCCCAGCCGTAAGTATCCACAGCACAATTTACTACAGCCCTAATCACAGCATTTAAACCAGAACAATCACCTCCACTGGTAAGAATTCCTATACGTTTGCGTTCTTCCGTCTTTTTTATTGACATTTTGATTCAAAGATATTGAGTAGTCGATGAAACTTAAGCCAAAGTTACCAAAAGATTAAACCTAAGCAAAAAACTTCCCTGTAAATGCCAAAGTAATTTTATGTTTATTTTGTGTCTAAAAACAAAACATAAGTTTAAGAATTTAGAACTCAGCAGCCAAAAGTTAGAAATTATCTGGATTTGGTATGATTACCGACGCAATAAGGTAAATTTAGAGTTTAATTTTTTAACATTCTGACTACTGAATTGTGACTCCTGAATTCTACAACTAAGGTTATCTCAGCTGTAAAATGTTAAGTGTAGACCCAGTAGTAGATTAAACCTAAGCAAAAGCAATCCCCGAAAATGCTAGGGTGTTTTTATGCTTGTTTTGTGTCTAAGAAAAAATCAAGTTATCCCAGATGTAAAATATGAGGGTGGAGCCAAAGGTGTCTAGTATTGAAAATTACAACTTCTCTTTTTCAGGAGAAGTAACAATCCCACAGGCTCCTCCTGAATTTAAGTCAGGTTTTATCGGCATTGTTGGTCGTCCAAATGTCGGTAAATCTACTTTAATGAATCAATTGGTAGGACAAAAAATTGCCATTACTTCCCCTGTAGCACAAACTACACGTAATCGTTTGCGCGGTATATTAACTACACCAGAGGCGCAGTTAATATTTGTAGATACACCAGGAATTCATAAGCCCCATCATCAATTGGGCGAAGTATTGGTGCAAAACGCCAAAATTGCCATTGAATCGGTAGATGTAGTGTTATTTGTGGTAGATGGAGCAGTAGCTTGTGGAGCAGGCGATCGCTATATTGCCGAATTGCTCAGTCGCAGCAAGACCCCAGTGATTCTGGGCGTGAACAAAACCGACCAACAACCGCCCGATTCTCAGTTTTTAGATGATAGTTACGCCCAGATGGCTCAGGCCCATGAATGGGAAATCGTAAAATTTTCTGCCAAGACAAGTTCAGGATTACCCCAACTTCAAGAATTATTAATTGAACATTTAGAAATTGGGCCATTATATTATCCACCAGACTTGGTAACTGACCAGCCAGAACGCTTTATTATGGGCGAATTAATCCGAGAACAAATTTTATTATTGACTCGTGAAGAAGTACCCCATTCAGTAGCGATCGCTATTGATCTAGTAGAAGAAACTCCTAGCATTACCCGTGTACTTGCTACCATCAACGTTGAGCGCGATTCCCAAAAAGGCATACTCATTGGCAAAGGCGGAGCAATGCTCAAAGCAATTGGTAGTGAAGCTCGCGAACAAATCCAAAAGTTAATTGCTGGTAAAGTTTACCTCGAATTGTTTGTCAAAGTCCAGCCAAAATGGCGACAGTCGCGGATTAGTTTAGCAGAGTTAGGCTATCGCGTGGAAGAATAATAATTAGTCATTTGTCATTAGTCATTAGTCATTGGCAAGCAAAAGACAAATGACAAAGGACAAAGGACAAATGACAAATGACTCTTAATTAATAAAAATGTCTTTAGATATTCGCTATCCCTTAAATTTACCAGCCAATGCTCCGCCGTTGCGCGTGTTAATTGTCGAAGATGATCCGATGATGCAGCTGGGATTAGAACAATCGTTAATGGCTCATCCTCAGTTGGAGATAGTTGGACAAGCCGAAGATGGTTATTTGGGAGTTCAAGCTGCACTGCAACTGAAACCTGATTTGGTGGTTATGGATATTGGCTTGCCGCGATTGGATGGCATTGCAGCGACACAGCAAATTAAGGCGGCTTTGCCAGCAACTCATGTGGTGATGCTGACATCTCATCAAACGGAGACAGAAATTATTGCAGCACTATCTAGTGGTGCAGATGCGTATTGTATCAAAGGCGCAAGTGTGGAACGATTGTTAAGTGCGATCGCAGCCGCAGTTGATGGTGCAGCCTATCTCGATCCCCAAATTGCGCGGCGAGTGATTGATAATCTCAAACCACCTGCACCCACCAGCAATAATGCCAACTTATCTGGGCGCGAGTTAGAAGTGTTGAAACTTATGGTAGACGGGTTGAGTAACCCAGAGATTGCCGAAAAACTCTATCTCAGCCCCAACACCATCAAAACTCATGTCCGGGGGATTATGAATAAATTAGCAGTAGATGATCGCGTGCAAGCAGCAGTTGTAGCACTACGTTCTGGGTTGGTTTAATGTCAGAAGAAATTCAATGATTTTTATGGCAAAACGATTTTAAAGTAGATGGAAGTTTTGCATAAATTGCGAATTGAACTTAAAACAAATGCAGCAAAATACAGAAATCAACCTCAGCAAAAGTAAGATTACTGGTGCATCCAAACTTAAAAATGAATTTCTCACTTTCTGCCCTACAAGCCGTGAAGAGTGGCGGAAATGGTTAGACACAAACCATCGCACCTGTTTCGGTGTCTGGCTCATTTACTACAAAGTAAAAAGTGGTAAACCAAGTGTTCGATATAGCGAAGCGGTAAAAGAAGCCTTATGCTTTGGCTGGATTGATAGTAAAGTCAAATCATTAGATGAAGAAAGTTACATGCAAATCTTTACACCTCGAAAGCCGAAAAGTGTGTGGTCAAAATTAAATAAACAATATATTGAAGAACTTATAGAACAAGGTTTGATTAGTACAGTTGGACTAGAAAAAATCGAAGCTGCAAAACAAGATGGATCATGGAATTCCTTAGATGCGATCGAAGCCTTAATAATTCCCTTAGATTTAAAGCAAGCCTTAGAAGCAAACACAACTGCCAAAGAGTATTTTGAAGCATTTAATAACTCATCCAAAAAGAATATCCTTTTTTGGATTGACAGTGCAAAACGTCCAGAGACAAGGTTGAAGAGAATTGAACAAACCGTCAACTCAGCAGCAGCGAACAAAAACCCATTGGTACGATAACAAAGACGCTGAAGTTCGCCGAATGCTCAACTTTTCTTCCCGTTGGCAAACCTACGAATTTCTCAAGCGTGAAAAAGCCTACTTACTTACCTTACGCTAAAGACGACCTGGAACAAGATGTTTAAAGTATCCCCATCATTTGAGCTATAAAAATTTGATAAACTTGCTCATCTGCTGTATCTTTGCCTTTAAAGTCCACAGGAATTTTTAATCCCATTTACAATTAGAGGCGTACATATATATGTACGCCTCTATAACCGATTGATTTGTTGCCAAGATTTTTGAAAAATATAAAAATAGTCTACCTCAATGCATTTTAGTTAAAAGAGTTTGAGAATTGATTAGGGTCTAAATCAGGAGGAAATAATAAAATTTCCTTGCCTTCTAAATTTGCTTTTTGGTGAAGTAAAATTGCTTTTTCCAAAGAACAATATTTAATCGGAACCCATCTGTCGCTATAAAAGTAGACAGTTACTCGGCTCATTGCATACTCTTTCAACGGCAGTGGAAGAGACCAGGACGAGTCCACAGTTTGAACCTTACCTGTTGAGTCCATGCTTTGAACCTCAGTTATTAAGTATATTTACTTTCACTCATTAGGATGATTTAAAGTAACTGTCATAAGTAATAATAATTTGTCTTTCAATTGTATCTTTAGATAAAAATTCAAATCATTAGAATAGACATTCCCAGTCTCGGACTGCGAATGAAATAATCTATAAAAGCTTTGTATAGACTGGCTTTTAAGTTAAGTTGACATTTCTGAACAGCGGTTCACCCCTACGTTTTAATTCTCTCATATCGACCCTTTCCCTGAAATTCTGATTCTCAATTATGGAGTTCAAAGACTGATTAATCGACTTGAAAATTACGAATTATCCAAAACGGTACTAGTGTTGATGCACTCGTTCTAACAACCATAACGATGCGACAGTACCCACAAAGTGAGCAGCAATCCCAGTGATATCTGCCACAGCCACAAAAACATCCATCGGTCGAATAATCCTGTAGGGGTCGCTGATTGCCACTCCTGGAGTTTGGGATACAGATTTTGCCATTAGCACGAACATAGTTGAACTAGCACCTAAGAGAGTTAACAATATTCCTACTAAACCCACAATTATCCCCAAACGAAGGATTTTAGTTGTATCTGGCTTACTAGGATGCAAAGCTGGATTGTGATTTTCTAGAGCTTTGCCTATGCGAGTGTAACGAAAATCCCAATAGAGACTGAATAACAACAGTACAATTCCGCATACGGCCCAAAATATGCCAATGCTAAGACCGGCATTCTGTTGCTGAACAAAACGACGACCAGTCAAGGCAAACAACAAAGCAAAGACCGAAACTACTCCAATTGCCAATTGTGCCCACAAAGTAATCCAGCCTGTAAGGCGAATAGTATTACCAATTCCTCGTGTTTCTGGTGCTAGCGATGACTGCGCCAACGTCTTCGACGAACGCGTTTCTGGTTCTATTTGCATATCAATTACCATTAAATCTAAAATCCCCCTATTACCAAGCTTATTTCCAGAATTCGCCTCATACCCCCACCCCTAGACATAATCACCTCAAAATCTTGGGGAATAAAATTTTAATGAGATGGGGCATTGGGCATTGGGGATTAGGATAAGATTTGTTTTTCAGTCCCTAGTGGTCTATCGCATTAGTTCTGAAGGGTTATAAAAGTTTGTAGTAAGGACTTTAGTCCTGGATTTTTAAGCACTGAAGTGCTTACTACAAACTCATCATATTTAAAATCCTGCCAAACGATTTAAAGGTTTCAAACTCAGGGATGATGAGTAATTAGCAATTAAATTGACAAAATCACACTATAAAGAGTGATATTAAGCGATAGATAGCGCTTATAAAGGACTAACGGGCATGATTAAATCTTGGATGGTGATTGGGGGTGTGGCTTTTTTGGTTGCTTTAGCAGCTAACGTGATTACGCCTAGCGATCGCCAGTGGTTCAAGCGCTTACAACGACCAAGATGGCTAACTTTTGAGGGTGCGATTCCAATTATCTGGACTGTAATATTTATTTGCGGTGCTTGGTCGGCTTATATTGTCTGGGAGAAAGACCCAGGAAGCACCTCAACCTGGTTAATCATGGGTTTATATCTGCTTTTAGAAATTATCACCATTGCCTATACGCCTGTAATGTTTAAGCTTCGCAGTCTGAAAGTTGGTACAATTCTCGGTGGCACGGGTTTGATAATTTGTGCTTTATTGATACTTGCAGTCTTAGGCTTTTCTGGTTGGGCTGCACTATTACTAGTTCCTTATTTGCTCTGGAGTCCCATTGGTACTTATACCACTTGGCAGATGGCGAGTCTCAACCCTCAAGATGCCTAAGATTCGCACCAGCGAATGATTCAACATATTCCCTAAATTGCCAAACTTGCAGTGTATGACTTGACAAAATACACAAAGCTTGAGTGCAATATGATTCCATCTTGGATAATAATTGGGGCTGTAACTTTCTTCATCGCCCTTGGTAGTTTCTTGATTACGCCGCGTGATGTTAAATGGTTTGCACTGTTAAGTCGCCCTCGCTGGCTAGTTTTTGAGCCGTTGATTCCCCTCATCTGGACTGTGATTTTTATTTGCGGTGCAGCTTCAGCTTATATTGTTTGGGAAAAAAATCCAGGAGGCATAATTACTTGGCTACTAATGGCTTTGTACCTCTTGGTGGAAATTATCACCGTCGCTTACATACCTATAATGTTGAGGTTTCGCAGTCTCAAAGCTGGGGAAATTCTTGGACTAATAGGTTTGATTTCAGGCGTTGTTCTTGCAATCTGCGTTTTGCCGATTTCTCTAACGGCGGCGCTGTTACTCCTTCCCTATCTAGTTTGGACTCCCATTGGTACTTACACTACCGACGAGTTAAGAGAGTTAAATCCTCAAGATGCATAACGCATCTATGCGAGACGCCCATAACGTGCAGTGACAGGATTGGCTGGATTGGCTTGATTATTCAGCCAAGCCCACATTTGATCGCCAACAGAAAAATGCCACCACTCTCTGGGATTGTGTTGAAAGCCGGCTTTTAACATTACATCTTGCAATAGCTGACGGTGAGCATGATACTGTTGTGCTTCTGGGTCGTCATTATTCGCATAATAATCGGGATGCGATCGCTCTGACATTTCATCAATTGGCGAACCCATATTTATTATTTCCCCTGCATCATCTACCAGCGTTACATCCACCGCCGCACCCGTACTGTGAGGAGGCGGAGTTTTTTCATCCAAACTTGGTACAGCCCAAATTGCATAAACCGCTTCCCAAATCTCTTGGCGTTGGTTTGGTGATAACTCTACCTCAGTTAATCCCCTATCCTGCACTGCTTGGGCGAAGCTGTAATCTACCATAAACTGCTGAACTGCTACTGGGCGATAAGCATCAAAAATTTGGATACGCCAGTTAGGATGCAGAACATCAAGATAATTTTGCGCTTGGATCAAATTTTCAATTACGCTTTGACGGAGATAATAAGGGGAGCGATCGCCATAAGGCGCACCTAATTTTTCATAAGGATGGGGAGATTCCACCGCAAACAATTCTAAAGGAATCGCTATTAACGGTTCACCAGACTCGAAAATTGGGATTTGATGATAAGGTCTCATGTGAATAATTCGTAATGACGCTCCTGTGTCGCTACCGCTTCGCTAACGTAATTCGTAATTCGTAATTATTACCCCATGCTGTACATTAGGCAATTGCCAAATCATAATGTAAAACTAAGATGTAATCAAACATGGATAAAGATTTTTAGCGGTAGTTTCCCATATTGTCCGTAGCCTGATTTCGTCTGCATCAGGTAATATTCAATCTACCTTAAGCTGTTGACCAAATTTACAGTTTTTTTAATTACGAATTACGAATTACGAATTATTTTAATGCTCAATCAAAACCAAACACCCTTATTAGATGCCTTAAAAAACAATGCAGCAAGACCTCATGCGCCTTTTTACACCCCAGGACATAAGCTAGGTAAGGGAATTTCTCAACCCTTAGCTGATTTATTTGGTAAAGCCGTGTTTCGTGCTGATTTAACCGAATTAGCAGATTTAGATAATCTCTTTACACCCCAAGGCGTTATTCAAGAAGCACAACAACTGGCGGCTGAAGCATTTGGCGCTTCGCAAACATGGTTCCTTGTCAATGGTTCTACCTGTGGGATTGAAGCGGCAATTCTCGCTACCTGCGGCACAGGCGATAAAATTATTTTGCCTCGCAATGTCCATTCTTCTGCGATCGCTGGTTTAATTCTCTCAGGTGCAATACCAATTTTTCTCAATCCTGAATATGACCCAGTTTTAGATATTGCCCACAGTATTACACCTGAAGCTGTGCAAGCTGCACTCCAACAACATCCAGACGCTAAAGCAGTATTGACAGTTTATCCAACATATTACGGCGTTTGCGGAGATTTGAGTGCGATCGCTAACGTCACACATCAATACAATATTCCTCTACTTGTAGATGAGGCACATGGCGCACACTTTGCCTTTCATCCAGAATTACCCACTCCAGCTTTAGCCGCAGGTGCTGATTTAACTGTACAATCCATCCACAAAGTACTTGGTGCAATGACACAAGCATCGATGCTGCACGTCCAAGGTAATAGGATAGATTGCGATCGCATCAGTAAAGCTTTGCAACTTGTACAATCTACCAGTCCAAGTTATTTACTTTTAGCTTCTCTAGATGCAGCGCGTCAGCAAATGGCACTCCACGGAAAAATGCTGATGTCTCGCACTTTGCAACTTGCTGACGAAGCTAGAACCCGAATCAGTCAAATTCCTGGATTATCTGTCTTACAGATTCTTAGCCCCCCTTCTCAAGGGGGGTTGGGGGGATCTTCTTCTAGAGGTGGGCTGAGAGGATATCCCAGCTTTATAGCTTTGGACAAAACGCGATTAACTGTCACTGTTTCTGGTTTAGGTTTAACCGGATTTGAGGCAGATGAAATTCTTGATGAAAAATTAGATGTCACCGCTGAATTCGCCTCACTGGAACATCTCACCTTTATCATTAGTTTGGGCAACACCCCAGATGATATTGAGCAACTGGTGCAAGGTTTTACCACTCTTGCCGAAAAATATCGTCGAACCAATTTGACTATTAAAAGCCATCTGTGGCAGGATCTTTTCACTACACAGACTCATGCTTTATGTTGTTCTCCCCGTGAAGCCTTTTTTGCTATTAGTGAAATACTACCTTTGACACAGACCAATAAACGCATCTGTAGCGAAATTGTCTGTCCCTATCCTCCAGGAATTCCCTTATTAATGCCGGGAGAAATTATCACAAAACCCATCCTTGATTACCTGCAACAAATCCAGACAATGGGGGGATTTATTAGTGGTTGTGCTGATACTAGTCTAAAAACTTTGAAAGTTGTGAAATAACCTCCTAACTCCTTTTCTTAACTTCACACCATTGGCATGATGCCCACACTACATGATTGAATAATTTATCGAACAGAATTCTTTCTGGATTCAGAATTCTGTATTTGATTCTGACTCCTGAATTCTGAATTCTTTTTCATTTGTTGGAAGTTTCTAACTTGATTGATGTACGTTAAAATCCTAAATCTACAGCAATGCGATGGGCACAAGCAAACCCAGAAAAAGCTACTGCATTCAACCCTTGACCTGGAAAGGTGCTATCCCCTACACAATAAAGTCCTGGAATAGCTGTGCGATTAAACGGCATATTCAATAAACCCCACAACTTGCGCCGGGGAATTGGCCCATAAGTGCCATCTTTACGACCCAAAAAGCGCCGATGAGTGCGCGGTGTCCCCACCTCCAGATAATCCAATCCGGCATCTAAACCTGGAAAAATCTTCTCTAGGCGGTCAATAATTCGCCAAGCCGCCTCTTCTTTCTTCGCTTCGTACTCACTCACAGAAAGTTTTTGCCAATCATCAATCCAGTGAGGCGTGAAGGCGTGAATGATGTGATATCCATTTGGTGCTAAATCTGGGTCAAGCAATGTAGGAATCGAAACAAAAACTGTACCCTCTGCTGCTGTCATCTTTTCCCAATCTTCCAGCAAAATATGGTGACACTCTGTCCCCGCAGGTAAAACCGACTCCTTTACCCCGATGTGCAAACTCAAAAAGCTTGGAGATTTTTGATAATTTTGTTGCCACTTTTTCTCATTAGGTGGCATTGCTTCTGCTGGTAATAATTGTTCAAATGTATCCCAGCGTGTAGCATTTGAAACTATGCGTTTACCCCGATATTCTTCACCATTAGCCAGTTGTACACCTACCGCTTTTCCCTGTTCTGTGAGAATTTTCGTGACTCTAGCTTGGTACTGAATCTTACCCCCAGCCTTCTCTAGACCTTCCACCAGTTTTTGGGCAATTTGTCCCACTCCGCCTTTGGGATAATTAACTCCGCCATAATGCCTGTCAGAAAAGACCATCCCAGCATTAATCATTGGTGTCATATCTGATGGAACCACCGACCAGCAATAACATTCCATATCGATAAATTTCAATAATTGCGGGTCTTTGATGTAACGCCGTGCCACATCTCCGGCATTTTGGGGCAGATACTTAGCTAAACCGAGACATGCCAAAGGATGCTGCAAAAAGACTCGTAGTAGATACCGAGGTTCTTCCAGCGACAGCAAATCCATGCTGTTGAGATACTTGAATACTTTTTGGCATTCGTCATAAAAGCGACGAATCCCCTGTTCTTCATGGGGAAAATGAGCAATAAGATTTTGCAAAAATTTTTCATAAACCCGGTCAACCTTCAAGTCTAAACCTTGGGGTAGATGATAGTGAATCTGCACCGGATCTGCGATCGCTTCTTGGCTGACATTTACACTTGATAATGCACGGGTGAGTAAGTTAGTAGTACCATTCTGTCCCAGTCCAAAAATCATTGATGCGCCAACATCAAATCGATAGCCTTGGCGTTCAAAATAACCAGCGCTACCACCTGGGATCAAATAACGTTCCAGTACCAGCACTTTCGCTCCCTTCGCTGCTAACTGGGTCGCTGTTACTAATCCGCCAATCCCAGACCCAATTACGATCGCGTCATTTGTCATTTGTTATTTGTCCTTTGTTATTTGTCCTTTGTCATTTGTCCTTTGTCCTTTGTCCTTTGTTATTTGTCTTGAGTCAATCAATATTTACCAATGACCAATGACCAATGACCAATGACCAATGACTAATCAAAAAAAAGAGGGACGAGCCTGCTGCTGCTGGCTAATCCCGTCTGCCGATCCTTAAAAGAGAGGAGAACACTGTATAACAATATAGCCTTGATTGAGAATTTATGTCAACTGCTAATGAAAAAGTTTATCAATAAAATTTAGAGTGTTAATTTTTAGCTGTCAGCCTAATGCAGGAAAGAGTATTATGGTGTTTCAGTTCTTATACAATAAAAAGGCGCTTGTTTCTGGCTATGACGCTACAATTGCGCGTTTATGTTCCACCCCATCCCCTGATCAAACACTGGCTAGCAGTTGCCCGTGATGCAGGCACACCTTCAGTATTATTTCGCAGTGCCATGACTGAGTTGGGAAGATGGCTAACTTATGAAGCTGCACGAGACTGGTTTCCGACCCAAGAAACAACGGTACAGACTCCTTTAGATATTTGTCCAGCAACGGTGATTGATCCACAAGTGCCTATGGCAGTAGTACCGATTCTGCGGGCTGGACTAGGATTACTTGAGGGAGCGCAGACTTTATTACCTTTAGCATCGATTTATCACTTTGGCTTAGTGCGAGATGAAGAGACGCTGCAATCTCATTGTTATCTGAACAAGTTACCAGAAAAGTTTGACCCCCAAACACGAGTGTTAATTACCGATCCAATGTTGGCAACAGGAGGGTCAATGATGACGACAATGGCAGAATTAACACAACGGGGTGTAGATCCAACCCTGACTCGGATTGTTTGTGTAGTAGCGGCTCCACCAGCTTTGCAAAAATTGAGTGAAGCTTATCCAGGTTTAATAATTTACACCGCCACTATTGACGAAAAACTGAATAACCAGGGGTATATTGTACCGGGATTGGGAGATGCAGGCGATCGCATCTTTGGGACTTAAGCTAGTATGCAGCTAGGGTAGGAAAGTAGCATAACTACTATAAAAGTTGCAAGGTTTGTTGAAGGCGGTAAAGATTATGAGTCAGCGAGATGGTTTTGGTAGTGGTTTTATAGCAGGGGCATTTGTCGGTGGCGTATTTGGCGGTGTTATCGGAGCATTGATTGCTTCTCGACGCGAGCCAGAATTGCTAGGTGAAGAGGAAATAGAACTGACAGATAGCCAAGCCGAAGCTAAAAGAATAGCAGCAAAGCGGCGTCAGATGAAAGCCTCAGAAAGTGAGAGCATCGGCATAGAAACGGCCAGGCGATCGCTAGAAGATAAAATTGCCCAGCTAAATGCCACAATTGATGAAGTGCGGAAGCAACTAGGAAATGTTAATGGCGGTGCATCCCAAGCAACCAGTGACCGTTCCCTCACTAAAGACTCCTGAAGTTTGTTCAGGCGTGGTGAAAGTGTCAAGTGTGGTAAACGTGAAATCCGCAAACAGCATGACATGGACTAAATTAAAATTAAAAGATAAGACCGCGTTTGACACTTAGTAGGAAACACAGCTATCCATGAGTTTACTGATTACGACACTAGTAACCTTTGTCACCTTTTATAGCTATTTGCTAATTATCCGGGTTTTGTTGACCTGGTTCCCGACAATCAACTGGTATAACCAGCCATTTGCCGCTTTAGCCCAGATAACCGACCCTTATCTGAATCTATTCCGCTCAATTATTCCCCCATTGGGTGGTATGGATTTTTCTCCGATTTTAGCTTTCTTAGCACTCAACTTAGCTGGAGAGTTTCTGAGAACCCTAACTCGTCTGCCATTCGTCCAGGGATTTTGATTAGTACCCCAATAAAAACTTTTGTAGAGACGCTTTCACAATTGGCGTCTCTACAATTTTTATCAGAAGAATTCAGAACTCAGGAGTCAGTATTCAGTATTAATTCTGTACGACTGAGTATTATATAAATACTGCTCAGGTTTTGGATTTTAAATTGGAATTTGTTTTTGGGAAAAAGGTTACTGGGTTTGAAACCCGACAAGTATTGAGTATTATATTATCTACGCACTTGACCGCTAAACCCAGCAGCCTTGAACTGCTTCAGCTTCAACGGAGTCGGCTGATTAGCAGGTACAGAAATTCTTAATTCAAAATCGCTAATTCCTGGTGGCACTTCGGTAATAGAACCTAAGCGAGTCCGGTTTTGCATCACTGAGTCATTATTAGCATCATAGATGCGTCCAAAAATATCTGCGTCGTAAACTGTTTTATTAGTGCCATTTTCTGCTTTGCCAATGACAATAAAACAATTGGCTGCTGCGCTACCACTACTGATAACAGCCCCTTCTGCTAATTCTGGTGGACAATCTTTATAAGATACGTCAAATAGCTTAATCTGTGTCAGGGCTACAGCTGAGGGAATAATCACCCACGATAGAAAGGTGATGATACAGGAAATAAAAACGACCGTGAGTGAACGCAACCGCATAAAAGACCCCGTGACTTAATTTACAAACAATATGTAACTTACAACCTCAGCTTACCTTGAATTTAACTACAGGGTAATTAGACCTGCCTTGAAAATAGGGATTGGGGATTGGGGACTGGGAAAGAAATATTTTCATTCTTTCATTGTGAACTGCGTTCATGGAGTCTCTTGTAAAAGTTCCTTTTGCAAGAGGTAGGGAAAGGAGAAAAGGATGGAACTTTCCGTTTCCCCCTTTCCTTTTTCCCCACTTCTGCAAGAAGTCTATTGGAGACTTGAATTTAACTTTTGTAATAATTAGGGAAATAAACCCTCAATTGCTATTAAATTATGACTCCAGATGAGATTGAAGCAGCTATGCTCGCAGCCTTTAATCGTTGTGATGTCGCAAGCTGTCCTCTCACTGACGCGCAGAAACAGATATTACTGCAAGTGGTCGAGCAAATTCAGGGAAATTCTACCTCTGGAACGTCAAATATTGCTAATCCCTTAGACGAACTTACCCCAGAAGAGTTAGAAGCATTTTTACAGTTTGTTAAGAATGAAGAACAACGCAACCGCACTTGGAAAGTGCAATTACTCAACGACTGGTTGCTAGAAAATGACTCTGGAACAGTACAATTCATTCGCCAACGCTATGGTTTACAGTGGTTGAATCGTGTTGAGTCATGCCATTTTGATAAGTATTATTATTTTGAGGACGCATTAAAGTTAAGAGTAGGCGATCGCATTGAAGTTTCCAATGCACTATGGGAATGGGTGCAAGAAGATGGCCCTTGTCAGCGCGAATGGTTTCCCTGTATGGTGATTCAGGTCGAAGAAATTAGCGATGACTCCTCTACTAATTGCCTCGTCCGCTTCTTCAACGGCGCTGAGTATGAAATTCAAGGCATTTACGAATGGAATCGTTATAACTGGCGCTGGCCTCAAAAGGAGTGAGGAGTGAGGAGTGAGGAGTTAGGAGTTAGGAGTTCTGATAAAGCTCAATGAGTCTTTAAACTTCGTTAATGAGCCTTTATACTCTGATTGCTGCTGTACTTGAACAACGCCCAAGCCAAAAACCTTTCGGTATGATACAACGCTAATTGATTGCTCACACCGTTGAAAACGGCATCAAAAGCGTGTTCTGCCCAAGGAATTTCTAGAAAAACCGCAGTATTACCAGAATCATGTAAACGTTGATACATCTTTCTGCCAAATCGTGCTTCTACCAAATGGTCACGGCTACCGTAAATTAATAAAGTTGGCGGTAAAGGATGCGTCAGGTAATTTATCGGTGAAGCAATTTGATACTGATTAGGTAATTCTTCTAAAGAACCACCGAGAAATGCCTTTAAAACAGCACGGGTGTTAATTGGATCGGGATTTGGCGGTGTTTTGTATCCTCCAGGTAAGTTAACAGGCCCGTAATAGTTCACCACAGCACGAATAGGTGGTGCATCTGGTTGATAAGCCGCTAGCATTGCTAAGTGCGCTCCCGCTGAACGTCCTAAAAGTACCATCCGTTCAGGATCGGCTTCATATTCAGCTGCATGTTGGCGAATAAAATTCAAGGCTGTACGCACATCATCTAACTGAGATGGAAACCGATATTGAGGTGCGTGTCGATAAGCGATCGCAAATACCGTATATCCATGATTAGCAATATACTGATTAAACTCAGAATTAGCGCCAGGATTGCCATATTGCCAAGCTCCACCATAAATTACTACCACTGCTGGATATTTCCCTACCTCTAAAGGTTGGTAAACTTCCATTTTTAAAGGCACTCCCGCAGGCGAAGCAAAGAGAATATCTTTTTGATGACGCGTTTTACCTAATGGAATACCCCGGAAGAAATTAACTAAGTCAAAGGGATGGGTTTGCATCTTAGCCCTTACTTGGACTGGAATTTTCTCTAGATAATTTGCTCCCAATCCTTGCTTCATTGCTTTAGCCATCTGCATTTGAGTTAGTGGGATATTCACTAGCACCGATCCACAAATTACCAATCCGATTAAACTGAAAATGCAAACTAAACGCTGTATTTTACGGCGACGGATGTATAATAAAGAAAGCAATAAAAAGATCAAATTTGATAATAATAACCAAGGACTGATTTCTGGTGCTCCCACTGCTAGCGTGAGTAAAAACATATTTGGGGCAGCAAGAATAATCCAAGAGCTAAGAAATAGACTTGTAAAACTTAGAAATAAGATAAGCCATGATAAAATTATTTTGGGTTTAGCAAACATAGATAAAGTGCGGTAATAACGACTCCGAAGAAGTACAATTTATCCGCTAATGCTAAGGTTGGCAATAGTTCTATATTTTAAATGGCGATGACAGCATAACTCATTGCTGTTGTATTTGCTGTTGTACCCAAAGACGAAAAGCTTTGAGCGTTGCATTTCTGCCTGCTGTTGTACTTTGCTCTAGATATTGGGGAATCGCTACAATTAGTGGGAATAGAGGAAAATTTAAGCTTTGCTGAGATTCTACATAATGCCCATTTTGTAAAACATTAATTTGGAGCTTTCCTCGCTCAAAACGCCAAAGTTCAGGTACTTTTAGCGCTTCATAAATATTAGGATGAGTACGAGAAGTAATATCAATTTCTAGAGCTAAATCTGGAGGAGGATCTACTGCTAAATCTAGCCGCTTCTTGCCGCGAATCTTGGATTCATTTTTTATATAGAAACACTGATCGGGTTCTATACCTTGAGCCATCGCTTGGTTTTTGAAAGTGGTAGAACCGAGGCTGATGAACTCAGTACTTAGCTCTTCTAGAAGCGCTTTAACTAAATCACCAATAATTTCTTTGTCATATTCATGTTCTGGCAGTGGTGCCATAATCTCTAGTATTCCCCTGTCATAAGCAATTCGTGCTGCCCGGTGTTCCCCTAAATCCTCTAGAATTGCTTCCAATTCCTGCCAGGTTACATCTCGCAGTAGCACTCTTTGTCCCGGTGGAATATAGATGCGCTTTAATTCCAACAACATCATCTCCACTCCTAATAGCTCAAACCTAAATTTAGCTTACTCCAGTTGAACTGACGGGGCGACAATTCTTGCTACTTCATCGCTATGCTTGGATGCACTCGTCAAACATCGCCTACTCAAAGAACCCCCTCATAGAAGTGTACACGGGGGCGATCGCTCTTACATTGCCATTCCCCATTCCCCACTCCCTCATTGTCTAGAGTGAAGAAAAAACCTCTGGAGTTCCCAGAGGTTTTGGTTCCTGATTTAGTTTCTATTTGTTACTACAATTTGTCCTCAGTCATTTCCCGATAATCAAGGAAATTATTTGATTTGAGTACTTACTCCAGCACTTATGACTCAATGGCGATTACCAGGAAATGCTGAAAGGGATATTTTTTTGATAGCGTAATCAGGTTCAATTAAGACTTTTTCCTCCCCAATAATCTTTAAAAGGAAGGTATTAAACCTAAAATATACTGAAAATTAAGTATCAGAATATACTTTGTGCAAAGAAATACTTATGAATGATTAACTCAAGCTAGAGCTAATTCGTTGCAAACACGTTTACACATATAAATATTCTATAGTAATCATAAATTTTTTTTGGAAAAAACCCAGTAGTCTTGTAGGATGCATGACGCTCTGCTAACACACCCTATGCATAGTTCAAAAATCAAATACTAGTCCTATATTTAATTTTTGAACTATACGTAAGCTGGGCACTTGTCTTAAATTATATTTTACTATAGTTAATTTTTTAGACTGTAATCTCAATAAATATTGGCAATCTTTTACGCCAACCTAGATTATTTTCATACTATAGATAGATATCAATATAGTAATTTTGGACGATAGTAATGTATGTAGTTTTCTTACTATGGACAGATGTAAATGTGGGATAAATTAATAAAAATCCTATTTTTTTAGAAAACAATAAGTGATGTGTCCTAAAATTTATTACGATAAGAAAAATTAAATCGTGAATGATTATTTCAAAAGAAAAAACAATAACTAAATATTTACTTTTTCAACAAGATAATTGTAAGATTTTGATAAAGATATTGTTAAGATTCAATGATATTTTCTTGTTTGTTGTAAAAACTATTGACTAGATGTAGGATTATTCTTAAATAAAGAACAGTGGACTAAGGAAAAGATTAAGTAAGTGTCACTTTGTGATTGCACTTTTATTTCAGATAGGTTCAACTTTCTTACTACATGCTGATGACAAACTAGCTAGTTTGTAGGATAGTCTAAGGACTAAATTTCTACTCATGCCTGACCTTGACTGTTTTTAGTTTCCAAGTCATTGAACAAGATTTAAACTCTTGTTGGTAATCAGAAATTAACCTACCTAAATATTAGGAGGTTAATCTATAAACCCGTATTGTATAATTCAGTAAAATCATCCATATAAGGGCTACCCGAAGCCTCGAAAGTGTTTGCCTATTACCATCAACCAGGGGCAATGGTCTTAACCAAAACCATTATTGCACCGGGCTTCAGGAAAGTCTGTCAAATTTTAGCGGCTAGCCAGTGAGTAGTTTACTGGTCTTAAGTATTTTTATTCCAAGTGAAAACCATTAACGTCGAACTTTGATTTATTAAAATCTGAGCGAATGCAACAAATCCCTAAAATTTCCGAATACTAGGGGAATAATACCTAGCGTTATTTGCACACCACGTCAATATTTAATCAACCTTCTAGGACTAATTAATTTTGCAGTTGTATATCCTGATATATCAGGATTAATAAACAATTGTAAAAGACATATTTGCCCACATTTGACAGTTGGCGGCAACTGATAAAAATTATGCCAGAATACTCCAATCAAGACAGAGCTTTTGAATGCTATGACATGCACGAGAGCAAATTTTTAACGCCTTTTCAACGGAAGGCACTTTTGAAAAATTTGCAAGCGAATTTACAGCCAGAATACCGTCGGCGGATTGAAATTATGTTGCTGGCGGATATGGGTAAATCTCAAAGCCAAATCTGTGAAATATTAAGTTGTTCTCAGGAAATGGCACGTTACTGGATTGGTGTGGCAGAGGCAGGTCTGGCGCACAAATGGAATGAGCGCCCAATCGGTAGACCTAAGACTGTTAACGATCAATACATTGAACGACTGAAAGAATTGGTAAGTAATAGCCCGCGTGAATATGGCTATGCATTTACTTATTGGACAGCCCAATGGTTAAGCAAGCATTTAGCAAATGAATTTGGGATTGCAATTACCGATCGCCATGTTAACCGCTTGCTCAAAAAAATGGGACTTTCCACTAAGCGCAAAAATCCCTGTCCACAAGAAACTGACCCAAATAAGGATGCTGGCATTACGATTGGTGACTTGCAATCCAACTCCGAACCGAGTTTGCATTGGTCATTTAATCTAATTCAGACCAATAACTAAATTTATTAGTCATTTGTCATTTGTCATTTGTCATTTGACTAATGCCCCAATGACCAAATACTGTTTTGGAGGTCAGAAAATGCCATCAGCGTTTTCTCAGCAATATTTAGCTGAACAACTCACCCAAATCTTGGGTGAGTCGCTGTCAGACGGGGAACTTGACAGGTGTCTCAGAGGGCTGGAAATTGTCGAACCATCAGTAGCAAAGCAGTTTTGGCACGCAACTACAGCCCAGCCTGGAATTTATATTGTGCTGACTGGTAAAGTCAGACTGTTGGATAGCTCTAATAACTTAATTACCACTCTGTTATCTGGAGCATCATTTGGCGAATTGACTTTATTTCCAAGAGAGGAATTCAGTCCTTATGTTGCTAGGGCTTCGGTAAACTTACAGCTTTGCTATATCAACCAAGAGATTTTACAGGAGATTATTCGCACACATAGCAGCATCCGCGATCGCCTTTTAAGACGTGCAGAGGTTTGGGATTTGCTGCTGTTATGTTGCCAGAACGCCTTAATTGGGCGCAATGGATCTGTGGAGGAGATGTTTAGAGCTTTATCCCTATTTGAGCGGCACAATCTGGAAAGTGGTTCACTGAGTGCCAATCTCACCAGAGATAACAAACTTTGGTTACTGCATCGCGGAGAACTGCTGGATTCTAACGGGCGAAGATTGACACCTGGAAACATCTATGTAAATCCAAAACAAGGAAGTTGGGAGGTAGCGCAACCAGCGATCGCTTACAGTTTAAGCAATGCTGATTGGCAAACAGCATTACAGCATTGGCCGCAATTGGCAGAGTTAATAGATTTCCAAGAGAGATTGGGGACAGGGGACAGGGGATTAGGAAAGGCTTTTGACAATACCCAGTACCCAATCCTCAGTACCCAATCCCCAGTACCCAGTACCCAATCCCCAATACCCAATCCCCAATCCCCAGTACCCAGCATTGAGCCAAAGCAAAGGAGACAACGGGCGTACTTTCCCAGCCCAACAGTCAGGGCGGGGCATTGGTTGGGACGCTTGACTAAACGGTATCCGTTCTTTGAACAACAAAGCGCCTCTGACTGTGGTGCAGCTTGTTTGGTGATGATTAGTCGCTATTGGGGTAAGCGCTTTAATGTCAACCGCATAAGGGATTTAACCAACATCAGCCGGAGTGGGGCGTCAATGCGGGGTTTAACAGCCGCCGCAGAAAATATCGGTTTTGCTACCCGTCCAGTGAAAGCCAGCTTTGATAAATTAGCCCAACAACCTTTACCTGCGATCGCTCACTGGGAAGGTAAGCACTACATTGTTGTCTATGAAGTCAATAAAAAACGTGTGATTGTTGGCGATCCCGCTATCGGTCAGCGCACCCTTACCCCTAGCGAATTTAAAGCTGGTTGGACTGGTTATGCACTGTTATTACAACCTACAGACCTACTCAGAGAAACCGAGGAAACGATTACACCATTTTGGCAGTTTTTTGATTTAGTTAAACCTCACTCGCAAGTACTGCTAGAAGTGTTTGTCGCTTCGGTATTAATTCAGTTATTTGGATTAATTACACCCCTATTTACTCAGTTGCTCTTAGATAGAGTAATTGTTCAAGGTAGTACCCTGACTTTAAACGCCATTGGTTTAGGGTTGCTGATTTTTGGTTTTTTCCGGGTTGCTCTCAGTGGACTACGGCAATATCTCCTGGATCACACAGCAAATCGCTTGGGATTAACACTGATGGTAGGTTTTATTAAACATACCTTTCGTTTGCCCTTAGCTTTTTTTGAGTCACGATACGTTGGCGATATTGTATCTCGTGTCCAAGAAAATCAAAAAATTCAGCGCTTTCTAACTGGAGAAGCACTATCAATTGGTTTGGATTTAATGACGGTGTTTGTCTATGTAGCATTGATGTTTTGGTATAGCTGGCAAATGGCATTATTCAGTTTAGCGATCGTGCCGCCTTTTGTATTACTAGCGTTCATAGCTACACCTTTCTTGCGCCGCATCAGCCGCGAAGTTTTTAATGCTTCAGCTAAAGAGAACAGTTATCTGATTCAATCCCTCACAGGTGTTCGCTCAGTTCGCTCTATGGCGATTGAGCAAACAGTCCGCTGGCATTGGGAAGAACTGCTGAATAATGTCATTAAAAAGACCTTTAGCGGACAGGTAATTAGTAACCAACTGCAAATTCTCAGTTCTAGTATCGAATCGCTAGTAACCACAGGATTACTTTGGTTTGGTGCATGGCAGGTAATTCAAAACCAATTGACAATTGGACAATTAGTAGCCTTCAATATGTTGTTAGGAAACGTTATTCGACCTTTCCAACGGTTGATTGTTCTGTGGAATCAATTACAAGAAGTGATTATTTCTACTGAGCGAATTAATGATGTCTTAGAAGCAGAGCCAGAAGAAGATTTACAAAATCAGCCCCGCCAGTTTTTAAGTACTTTACGTGGTCATATTTTATTTGAAAATGTGACTTTTCGCTATCACCCAGAAAGCGATATTAATGTGTTAGAAAATCTCAGCTTTGAAATCAAACCTGAGCAAACTATAGCAGTTGTGGGACGTAGTGGTTCTGGCAAAACTACCCTTTCTAAACTGATTTTGGGACTATATCTGCCGACGGATGGCAAAGTATTGATTGATGGTCAAGATGTGACTAATATTGCCCTGCGATCGCTCCGTTCTCAAATTGGCGTTGTAGACCAAGATACATTTTTGTTTGGCGGTACAATTCGCGAAAACATCAGTATTGCTCATCCAGAAGCTTCCCTAGAAGAAGTTATCGAAGCGACGCGTCTAGCAGGAGCAGATGAGTTTATTAAACAAATGCCAATGGGCTACGAAACCCAAATTGGTGAAGGTGGGGGTATGTTATCGGGTGGACAACGCCAACGCCTAGCGATCGCTCGTGCTTTGTTAGGAAATCCCACCTTCTTAGTATTAGATGAGGCAACCAGTCACTTAGACGCCGAATCTGAGCGGATTATTCAGAATAACCTCAAAAAAATTCTCCAAGGACGCACAAGTTTAATTATTGCTCATCGTCTCTCTACTGTGCGTCATGCTGATTTGATTTTGGTTTTAGATCGGGGGATTTTAGTCGAAAGCGGTACTCACGATCAATTAATCACCAAAAAAGGTCATTATTTCTATCTCAATCAGCAACAACTAGCGCAAACAGGTTGAAAGGGAATTGGGAATTGGGAATTGGGAATGGGGCATGGGAATTAAGAGATAAGGACGATTAAACACTTGTTCATCTCTCTTAAAGACTCATTAATGGAGTTCAAAGCCTCATTAATGGAGCTAAAAGCCTAATTAACGGAGTTAAAAGACTCATTAATGGAGCTAAAAGCCTCATTAACGGAGTTAAAAGACTCATTAATGGAGCTAAAAGACTCATTAATGGAGCTAAAAGACTCATTAACGGAGCTAAAAGACTCATTAACGGAGCTAAAAGACTCATTAACGGAGCTAAAAGACTCATTAACGGAGTTCAGAACCTCAATCCCAATGCCCAATCATACCCAGCCAATGCCCAATTCCCAATGCCCCATGCCCGAATGGCACTAAGAAAAGGGAAAATCGTTGAGGCAGCAGGGGAGCAGAGGAGCAGGGGAGAAAGAAGAAATTTTAGGCATTGCGTTCAGATATTTAGAAATTCCCCTCTGCCCCCTGCTCCCCTGCCCCTCTGCAATCCCTACGCCGCTTACCTTTCAGCTTAACTTAGTGCCATTCGCCCCATGCCCAATTCCCATATCCAGTTCCCAATCCCCAATTCTTATGCCAAACCCATCTAATAATTCATCATCTGCCTTTGCCATAGAAAAGCCGACTGAATTTCACCTGCCTGAAGACGCAAATGCCACTATTGATTCTCAGACGCAGAAAACATCTGAAGCAAACGATTGGTTTTACGGCACTGAGGAACTACTAGACGCCTTACCAAAAATCTGGACGCGCTCCATGTTGTATTTACTGGTAGGCTTTGCTGCGATCATCTTACCTTGGGCAATGCTTTCTAAAGTTGATGAAACAGGAAGTGCTAGAGGGCGAATGGAACCGGAAGGAGCAACCCAACAATTGGATAGTCCAGTTATTGGTAGCGTTACTGCTGTCAACGTCAAAGAAGGCGCAACCGTAAAAGCAGGAGAGGTTTTGCTGGAATTGGAGTCTGATGTGCTGCGAACAGAATTGCAGCAGGTACAGACAAGACTAGAAGGTTTATTGAATCGGCGATCGCAACTCGATCTCCTCAAAAATCAAATTCTCTTGACGATTAATACCCAAGAGCAACAAAATAAATCCCAAGAATTGGAAAAAATTGCCCAAGTTAGTCAAGCGCAGCAAAACCTTGATGCTAAACAGAGTACTTACAACTTACAACGACTGGAAAAACTGGCTCTAGTAGAACAGGCTAACCAGAACATCAGTTCTACCCAGATTGCTCAGAAGTTAGCTAAGAGTCGTTTAAGGCGAGATTTTACAGAAGTTGCGCGTTATCGCAAACTTTTGCGAGTGGGTGCGATTCCCCAAACCAAACTTGTGGAACTGGAAAAAACAGCGGAAGAAAGCCAACGCTTGCAAGAGCAAACAAAATCTGATATTACACAAGCCCAGTTGCGTTTAAAAGAAGAATTGAACCGCTATCAGTCGTTGATGAGTCAAGCTCAATCAGATATTCAGCTTTTCAAACTTCGCTTGCAAGAGCAGCAAAGTAGCTATCGTAGTGTAGTGCAAGCAGGTAGACTGGCGGTGCTGAGAAATCAGGAACAGCTTAAAGACTTACAAACACAAATTAGTAACCTGCAATCAGAAATTGCTCAAACTGGAAGCCAGGTGACATCCTTACAGCTACAGATGCAGCAACGAATAGTGCGATCGCCAATTGATGGGGTAATTTTTGAGTTACCTATCGAAAAACCAGGCTCAGTAGTCGAACCGGGACAGATGATTGCCCAAATTGCACCCAACAATACCCCCTTGATTTTAAAAGCGCAGATGCCCAGCCAACAAAGCGGTTTTTTGAAAGTGGGAATGCCAGTTAAAATCAAATTTGATGCTTATCCCTTCCAAGATTACGGGGTAGTGCAAGGGCGCGTTAGCTGGATTTCACCTAACTCGAAAGTTCAGACGACTAATCAAGGTAACATCGAAACCTATGAGTTAGAAATCTCCCTAGATCAACCCTATATCCAAAATGCCAACAGACGTATTCCCCTAACACCAGGTCAAACAGCAACCGCCGAGGTGATTATTCGTCAACGCCGCGTGATGGACTTTATTTTAGATCCGTTTAAGAAGTTGCAAGAAGGTGGTTTAGAGCTTTAGCAATTAGAGGTTGAAAAGTAGTTACCTATGATTTTAGGCACTTGTTGATCCCCCCAACCCCCCTTAAAAAGCTACGGTGTACACACAAGTCTGAAATAGCTGATTAACCAAGGTTTTACCCCACCCTAACCCTCCCCGTATGTATTGGCTACGGTGTATACACAACTCGCAAAAAGATCAATTTCTCATTGTTCTCTCGTTTATCTCGTTCCTATGCTCTGCATAGGAATGCCTGATTAGAGGCTCTGCCTCTAGTCATACCAATTTGAAAAAAGAATGCGACAAATAGACCATTTGTAGAGACGCGATGAATCGCGTCTTTGTGTTGCAATCATTAATTTAACTGGTACAGATATTGAGTCAGAGACTCAATGAATGCATTCCCAGTCGGAGACTGGGAACGAGGAAATGCTTATCAAACTAAGTTTTTAGGACTTGTGTTTACACCGTAGCTTAAAAAAGTGAGGAACCGGAATTAAAGTCCCCCAAATTATCGGGAATTTAGGGGGATCTAAAACGTTTTGTTACCAAATTCCTTTGTAAGCAAAGATATCCTCGAATTTTTTAAGGATTCGGGCTTCTGAATCTTGAGATTTAATATGTATAAAAGATTGCTAAATATTCATCCGATGAATATTGTGTTTTGGTTGTTTATTTTTAGCTATTTACATTCTTTTGCTACACCCAATATTTTTCGGTAAAGGGAAACCAAAAACCTTTCCCACTTCCCCCTTCCCCTTTACCCTTTCTCCCAAACTAATACCCTCTTTTGAAAATGCTTAACCGATAAGTATTGTTACTACACCTATTTATCAAAAAAATAAATATAATTTATATTTTATAATATATACCTTCTGATTACATCAGATAAAATATTCGAGTTACTATTATATAAAGGCAATAATAATTGCATCTAAAAAATAGCAAAGACACAATTATTATTGTCTAAATAAAATTGAAAACACCCTATTAATTTAGGTTACTAATTGGAGGAATTGGAATATGTCAAAACTATTGACTGTTTCTCCTGATGATATTCTTGACCACATCAAGCTTTCTTGCCAAATCCCTAGCGTATTGGAGGCGATCGCAACTCGTAAAATTGTTAAAGATGAAGCTAAAAAGGTAGGCATTGAGATTGGTTTAGAAGAACTGCAAAATGCAGCAGATAGCCTGCGTTTAGCCAACCAACTTATCAAAGCAGAAGATACTTGGGCATGGTTAGAAAAATATCATCTTTCTTTAGACGACTTTGAAACAATAGCCGAAACAAACCTATTATCTGCTAAATTGGCAAATCATTTATTTGCAGAAAAAGTCGAATCATTTTTCTATGCACACCAACTCGATTATGTTGGAGCAGTGACATACGAAGTTGTATTAGATGATGAAGATTTAGCTCTAGAAATGTTTTATGCCTTGCAAGAAAATGAAATCAGTTTTCAAGAAATTGCCCGCCAATACATTCAAAATACTGAAATACGCCGGGCTGGAGGATATCAAGGAATACGCCTCCGCACCGATTTTAGACCAGAAATTGCAGCAGCAGTATTTGCCGCTAGTCCCCCACAAATTCTCAAGCCAATAACTACTCCCAAAGGAGTGCATATAATTGCAGTTGAGGAAATCATTAAACCTCAACTAGACGAACAGCGGCGGCTGCAAATAATGGGAGACTTATTTGCTAATTGGTTAAAAGCACAAATCGCTGCCTTGGAAATAGTGACCAATCTGACGAAGGTTGTCATTCCTCAACCATCTAAAGATATCCTAATACAGGCTTAACCTCTAATTCCCTCCTTTTTAAGGAGGGTTAGATAGGACTGTAAATAAAATAGACCATACGGTAAGGGCACAGCATTGCTGTGCCCTTACGACAGATTTGGTTCAAATACATGAAAACTGCTGTAATACCATTTCACGAAAATCTTGATACATATAGATTTTTCGTAGGGGTTTAGCAGTGCTCATTAGTGTCAACTTAAGCTAAAACCCTTTTCAAATCTCGTTTCCAGCCTCTGGCTGGAAATGCACTTCAATTGCGGCTCTGCCGCCAATAAGGGAGGCGGAGCCTCAACGATGAGCATTCCCAGTCTCCGACTGGGAACGAGGCAAGCTAAAAGCTAGTTATAGGCTGGCTTTTACGCTAAGTTGACACCAATGAGCAGTGCTAAACCCTTACCCCGGATTTCTCACCACACCTCTCAAAGCCTGCGCTTGTGCAGGGGAGCAGAGGAGAGTTCAATGTGCCAAGTTCAATCCCCTCTGCTCCTCTGCTCCATCAAAGGCCTGAAGCTTGTGAGAAATGCGGGTTACCCACTACCTTTACCGATACCTATTTGAATCCAGCTTGATTCTAGTTTAAAAAGTCCTAAATTCTGATTATCAGTTTGACGACGATTTGCTTTGCTAAGTAGCCAGTTATTTTTCATTAATCGAAGGTAGGTGCGCGAGGGTATATATTCTAGAGGATTGTAGCCACTAAAACGGAGGAGTAAAACACAAGCCCAGGAATACTTGCCCGCAGAAACAGCTTTGACGATCTGTTTTAATTCTTCATGATTGAAGTTGAATTTGTTATCTAATGCTTTATGAGACTCGGAGAGTTTTTTAGTCATATAATTACCTCGTGAGCGAAAATATGATCTTGGTTAGCACAGTTTTAGGTAGCAGAGATCCTCAACCCCCGGCAATTCGGGGGCTTTGAATGCTTAACCGTATTTCATAGATTCAAAGAAGTATAGATATCATCCGAGTTAGGATTGAGGTAGGGACGTTGCAATTCAATTTTGCACAAAGAGAAATGTCGAAGAATTGATGTCATCCGTCCTGCTGGTGTATCATCTCCTTCATGCCAAGCCTCAAGTAAAGCATTGGCAACAATTTGACAGCGGTTTGTACCAAAACTTTCTTTATCAGCAAATTTGCGGTCTGGTTCTTCAGCGATCGCCATCCCTGGTGCTACCATTTTGGTAAACAAAGGCACTTGCTCGCCAAAATGGGATTGATGTTCTGCATACACCCTCTCTAACACTGGGTGAACAGTTTCGTAGTTGCTTTTGCCAAAGTAAAGCACTGCTGAGTCGTAACGCTCATAGTCGGAAGGATTATATAGTGCTTTGAATGAAAAGAAAATGGGGATAGCGTTGAGTTGGGCAGTTAAACTGTCCATGACTGCAACTGCACCATCTGAAGTTAAATTGAAATAAACGCGCACCAGATTTTCTCGATTTGAGGGAGTTCCGGCATTAGCAACCGCCATATAAAATCCGTTTTGCACCAGATTTTTGGGCATTTTAATCGTCACTAAATTACCGACAGTAACAGGTTGGTCTGTTGGTTGCAAATGGATATCGCGTTCAATGTGCAGTATTAAAGCATTTTTCTCAACTGCCAAAGTACCATCAGTTTCTTCTTTCACTACCAGCCAATCAGGACTCCAGTAGCCTTCGCCTCTGTTGCTTTCATGCAAGCGATCGTAAAATGCTAAATCTACACCCAACAAAGTGTTATTTTCTATATTTTGATTCAGTGCCAAATTTGTTACCTCTGCATCGGGTGCGAGGACACTTTTCAAAGAGCCATTGTAATAGATGCCGTAGAGAAAATTACGCAGTTGCACGCTTAAAAAGCTATTCTGGATGTCTAAGGGTAATTGCTGAAAACGAGCAACTGCTGCCTCTGGTAATTCCAAGGGTTTATAGTCTGGGTGTCTAATACAATAGTGAGATTCAATTTGAAGTTGATTAATGATGTCTTGTAGTGATGTCTGCAATGACTCTGAAATATCTGGTAGTTGAGTTTCTAGCGAATCTAATAGTTGCATAGGTATCTGTTTGGGAATTGGGCATTGGGAATTAGGAATTGGGCATGGGGGATGGGGATGGGGCGTTAATTATTCTCCTCCTCCGCTCCCCTTGCTCCCTCATCTCCCTCATCCTCTAAACGGGGGCAAGGTCTGATATTTGCATTCCGAAAATTGTTGGAATTGATGCTTCTGGACGGCACAACAAACTTTTAGCAACTTGGAGCATACATATACCAGAATTACCAAAAGTTTTTTCGTGCTGGAGTGCCGCTTGAATGGCTTGAATCAAAGCTAAACCAGAAAATTGCACGACTCGTTGCAAGAAATCAGGACGATGCTCTAAGATTTCGGGAAAGTAAGCTAAATAAGTAGTAAGTAGGGCCGAGATGGAAGGCTGAAGTAGTTGTAGAGGGGTTGTTGCTAGACGTAAAGATTCTTCGATCGCAATGGATTTACTGGTAATTAAACTATACAGCCAAAATTGCAAATAGCTAGCGATCGCTTTTCCTAAATCACTAGCGGGATCTCCCCAACCAGAGCGTTCCCAGTCAATGAATCGAACAATGCTCTCATCTGAGAACGATTCATCAAAAAATACTTCTTCCCAATTGAGTAATAGAAGAATATTGTTTAACTTCAGGTCATTATGCGTTAGACAGCAAGGAGTGAAAGCCTTGCTCAAATTTGCGATCGCTTGTCCCAGACTGTCGTAACGTTGATAAAGGGTAAAGAATTTCAGTCCATCAGCAGGAACCTTACCAAAAATTTCCGGAGTAATCCTATCCAATCCACGAATTAGCTCAGGAGTTTTTTGATTAGATGCATCCTCAGACTTTTGAAAAAATTCCCGATAGTTTTGACGGTCAAAAGTTAGACGATGAATTGATGCCAGAGTCGCACCAACAGCCGCCGCAATCTTAGTTGGAAAAAAATTCTTCTTCAGGTAGAAATCATGCAAATCGCAATAATTGCTCAGATAATTAAACACAATGATGGAATTTTCCGCATTAAAATGCAATGCTTCCGACAAATAAGGTCGAACATGGCTGATTTCTGGAAATGTTTGGAAAAAATCGTGAATTCGCCATTCTTGCAAAAACTCTCCAGCAGTTTTGCCTTCTCGGTTGAGACGTTCTTGCTTCACTAAAAGTTGTTGTCTTTCTGGAAAAGTCAGCAACAAGTTAAAATTTTTAGCAGGTTTTAGCTCAATTTTGGTCAAAGACTGCTCCTGTTGAGTACACAGACTTTGAGAAATCAGGTAGCTAAAAACATTTTGAGAACTTAATAAAAATGGAGGCATAGGGTCAGAAAATTTCCAGCTTAATCACTAAAGTTTGCTGCTCATACCAATTCCCTATAAACTTGCATTAAATGATTGCCTAACCCTTTTTTGATGTACTTCTCGCGTTGGCAAAGCCTCTGTCTCAGACACACTACGCGAACGCAGAGAAAGCGTACTTGGCGGTTAGTTTGTAAATATTATC
The DNA here is from genome assembly GCF_054786515.1 of Nostoc sp. UIC 10890. Lineage (NCBI taxonomy): Bacteria > Bacillati > Cyanobacteriota > Cyanophyceae > Nostocales > Nostocaceae > Nostoc > Nostoc sp. UIC 10890. The sequence continues at coordinate 4,361,298 of NZ_JBSGKF010000001.1, read as the reverse complement.
TGCATCTTCATGGAGAATTGGTATCAGTTCAAAGATATTAATGGCAAATCAATACATTGCAAATTTACCATCAGGTTGTAATGCAATCATTATTTAAGTCACGTTCTCACCAGGATTAAATGACTTTGCTAGTAACGTATTATTGTAGATTGCAAAGGACAATAACATAAATTCAAGGTTTTTTACACCAAACTTCAGCATTTGAGCAAATTCATCTTCTTCACCACCATATACAAATATAAAATCCATATCAGTCAGATCGGTCAGGTAATTTTCTGAATCAGCAAGGTGCAGTTCAGAAATTGTGATGTGTGGCATTTACTTCATTCCAGCGAATCATCTATTCATCGCTAACCGGAAGTTAGATTCAATTAGAGATTGCTTAACCTAGCTCGGTAGCGAAGAACTAAAAATTCTGAATAATTATTGAGAAATATTTTCTCGGCTCTCCTGGCTTCTTAGTAGTCAATAAGTCTCATGTGTTATATCATTTCACGAAACACCTGATACATTCATTTTCCAAGGAGGCTCAATTTCCTCCTGAAAAAAGAGGGTTAGAAAGTATCAATCATTGACCTAATTCTAGTGACTTTAGTTGCATCTACATGTCGCTGATGTTAAACTAAAAATGATAATTTTTGCACATGAGTTACTTCTTTCCTCTTAATCCCAGAAGAGCCATTTAGCTGAGGAAACAAACTACAAATTAAACACCCTCGCTGAATGACTTAGCTAAAGATACAACGTTATTGATGCCAAAGCCTAATACAGAGAATTCAAACCCCTTGATGCCATATTCCAGTAACCGTTCATATCCATGACCTTCACCACCATGTAAAGATATAGAATTCATATCGCTCAACTCGGTTAGGAAGTTTTCGGAATCTTGGAAGAATTCCGAGCCAAGAGGACGCAGTTTGGAAATTGTGATCTTAGTCATAATTAATTCCCCAAAATAATTGTGGTCGTCCAGTAATATTTGTGCGTAATAAAGCTTTTCATAGCCTAATTTAGGCGGAGTCCTGGCTTTTGATAATTCAAAAAATCTTGCTATTATTAACTGCACAAATATTGTTTTTCCTGCAATTAGAGGAAAGTAAAATCGCTTTGTATCGCACTATGAATTAATATTTTTAATCACAAGTGCTGTTGGCAGAAGCACCGCTACCTTGGCTGAATGACTTGGCTAGAGATACAACATTATTGATTGCCAACCCTAAGATTGAGAACTCGTATCCCTTAATTCCATAATCTAGGAACGGATCAAATCCATCGCCATGACCACCATAGACAGAGGTGGAATTTACATCGCTCAATTCGGTGAGAAAGCTTTCGGAATCTTGGAATAGTTCTGAGCCAGCTAGATACAATTCAGAAAGTGTAATAGTAGCCATGATTTACTCCTAAAAATCTTGTGATCATTTATCTGTAGATTGCTGAATTTGGCTCTTTTAGGTTTTTGATGTTCAAGAAACCTGATGTTTATCACATATATTTCTTTTTGCTTCTAATCCCAAAAGAGCTATTTAGCTCATTAGCGAACTATGCTATTAATCTGCATCGCTGAATGACTTAGCTAGGGATACAACGTTATTGATACCCAGACCTAAGATGGAGAATTCAAATCCCTTTTCGCCATAGGTCAAGAAGTCATCGTATCCTTCGCCTTGTCCACCATGCACGGAAACAGAATTCATCTCGTTCAATTCGGTGAGAAAGCTTTCGGAATCTTGGAATAGTTCTGAGCCAGCTAGATACAATTCAGAAAGTGTAATAGTAGCCATGATTTACTCCTAAAAATCTTGTGATCATTTATCTGTAGATTGCTGAATTTGGCTCTTTTAGGTTTTTGATGTTCAAGAAACCTGATGTTTATCACATATATTTCTTTTTGCTTCTAATCCCAAAAGAGCTATTTAGCTCATTAGCGAACTATGCTATTAATCTGCATCGCTGAATGACTTAGCTAGGGATACAACGTTATTGATACCCAGACCTAAGATGGAGAATTCAAATCCCTTTTCGCCATAGGTCAAGAAGTCATCGTATCCTTCGCCTTGTCCACCATGCACGGAAACAGAATTCATCTCGTTCAATTCGGTGAGAAAGCTTTCGGAATCTTGGAATAGTTCTGAGCCAGCTACATACAGTTCAGAAAGTGTGATATTAGCCATGATTTACTCCAAAAAAGTTGTTGTAGTTAATGAAATTGCTGAATATCAATAGCTCTTTTGGGTTTTTGATGTTCAAGAAACCTGATGTTTATCACATATATTTCTTTTTGCTTCTAATCCCAAAAGAGCTATTTAGCTCATTAGCGAACTATGCTATTAATCTGCATCGCTGAATGACTTAGCTAGGGATACAACGTTATTGATACCCAGACCTAAGATGGAGAATTCAAATCCCTTTTCGCCATAGGTCAAGAAGTCATCGTATCCTTCGCCTTGTCCACCATGCACGGAAACAGAATTCATCTCGTTCAATTCGGTGAGAAAGCTTTCGGAATCTTGGAATAGTTCTGAGCCAGCTACATACAGTTCAGAAAGTGTGATATTAGCCATGATTTACTCCAAAAAAGTTGTTGTAGTTAATGAAATTGCTGAATATCAATAGCTCTTTTGGGTTTTTGATGTTCAAGAAACCTGATGTTTATCACATATATTTCTTTTTGCTTCTAATCCCAAAAGAGCTATTTAGCTCATTAGCGAACTATGCTATTAATCTGCATCGCTGAATGACTTAGCTAGGGATACAACGTTATTGATACCCAGACCTAAGATGGAGAATTCAAATCCCTTTTCGCCATAGGTCAAGAAGTCATCGTATCCTTCGCCTTGTCCACCATGCACGGAAACAGAATTCATCTCGTTCAATTCGGTGAGAAAGCTTTCGGAATCTTGGAATAGTTCTGAGCCAGCTACATACAGTTCAGAAAGTGTGATATTAGCCATGATTTACTCCAAAAAAGTTGTTGTAGTTAATGAAATTGCTGAATATCAATAGCTCTTTTGGGTTTTTGATGTTCAAGAAACCTGATGTTTATCACATATATTTCTTTTTGCTTCTAATCCCAAAAGAGCTATTTAGCTCATTAGCGAACTATGCTATTAATCTGCATCGCTGAATGACTTAGCTAGGGATACAACGTTATTAATACCCAGACCTAAGATGGAGAATTCAAATCCCTTTTCGCCATAGGTCAAGAAGTCATCGTATCCTTCACCTTGTCCACCATGCACGGCGATAGAATTCATCTCGTTGAGTTCAGTTAAGAAGCTTTCGGAATCTTGGAACAATTCTGAGCCAGTTAGATACAACTCAGAAAGTGTAATTTGAGCCATGATTTACTCCTAAAAGGTCTTGTTGGATATGAACAACTAAGCTGGATATCGCTTAACTGTTAATGCAATTTTTATCCATAACTTTCATGAAAATCAAGGCAATTAACCTGCTAAAAAAGACATAAATAAATGATATAAGTCTGTTTTGGGCATCGATTTTAAATACAAAAAATCAGAGTCCGATATTTATTTGAACTAAAGATTAACGAGAATTAAACATCTTGACAGATTCTATATAGCAGTTTTTAAATGCCTGAAAGATACGAAGTGTTATGGTATATCCCTACTTCATACATGATTAAAATCTTGTTTGCAGTTATAGCATTAGATTGGGCTTTGGCAATGCTTGTCGTTCTCTCACAATATAAAAATTACATTGTGTGCAATGTCTACCCTACAATAAACTTTAGATATAGCGGTTCTCGCTTGAGTGAGATACAAGAATACCACCCCTAGCCCCATTCCAGCAATTGATTAGGGGATTATGATGTACCTCATGTGATTAGAAAACACTATAATAATTACCATAAAAATTGTGCGCTCTAAGATGAATTCAGTCTTAGAACGCACAATTTAAATTAATTTCAAAATTAATTGCAAAAAATTAAAGGCTCTCAACAATTTCTGTTTGGACTTCTCCTAGCTTGTCATTTAGTACATCCAGCCAATTATCAAATCGATCATTTAGTTCACTGACTATACCTGACGGATCTTTGACTGAGGTTCCTGACCCTCTTCTTCTTCTTCTTTTTCCATAACCACCTTCTATAGCCTTCATTTCCTTATCGGTTAGCTCATCATATTGATTTTCTTCCCCGATAGGATGTAGGTCAGATATTGTTATCCTAACCATGTGGTCGCCTCCTTAAATACATTGCTATACATTTATATTCAGCTACACAGCCTTGGATAGGATTCAACTAAACCTCACATCCAAAACCCTTCTCTTATATTTTGCTATGCAATTAAAGAAAATCAAGTTTTATAGATGAATTTTCGAGACTGAATTAAGGGAGTTGTGTCTAAAGAAGAAACGATTTTATAGGAGCGCATTTTTGATTTTGTTGAGTATCCCATACAAATAGAGACGCGATTTATCGCGTCTCTATTTTTAGTTTGACTGCAATTTGTTATGAATGAGGGCTGTGTTCAGATGCTACACATTCAAAATGATCCCTCCGCCTAACGGTGACCCCCTTAAAAAAGGGTTAAAGATGAAATTAATTCTTCGCCTGTGGTTGTGAACCAGGAATCGTTACATCTATTGGTGTCACCTGTGCTGCTAGTTGCGTCAATGGTGGTTGAATAGCGGTTTGATTTCCCACTACTAAAGTCACGATCTTTTCTGGTTTGAGGTATTCTCGTGCTACCCGTTGCACATCTGCGGCGGTGGTGGCGGCGACAGCTTTTTGATAGCGAAAGAGGAAATCAGCAGGATAGCCGTAATATTCGTATCGCATCAACCGCGATAAGGTTTGACTGGGGTCTTGAAAATTGAACACAAAGGAGTTGAGTGTAGACTCTTTTGCAAAAGCCAGTTCTTTTGCTGTCACTCTTTGAGTTTGGATGCGCTTGATTTCACTTTGTAAGGCTTTGACAAACTGGACGGTAGCATCCGATCGCGTTTGTCCACCAGCAATAAACATGCCAGGATAGTCGAAACGGGGACTCCACTGGCCATAGACCGAGTAAGCTAAACCTTGGCGCGATCGCAATTCATTAAATAAGCGTCCACCAAATCCATTTAACACTCCATTCAATACATCTAGCGCCGCATAATCGGGACTGTCAAACCGTCCGCCTAAATGGCCGATAAGCACACTACTCTGCGTCAGTTGTGGCTGATTGACAAAAAATACTCCACCTGTATTAGCTGGCAAAACCTTTGGTAATGTCGGTTTAGCAACACCTGGGTTGCGGTTCCAGTCGCCCAACTTAGCTTGAACGAGCGATCGCATTTTCTTAGAATCAAAATCCCCTACAATCCCCAAAATCATATTATTGGGGTGGAAATATTGCTGATAAAACTTGAGTAAATCCTCACGCTCAACCTGATCCACCGTTGCATACTCTATGGTGCGAGCATAAGGGCTATCTTTGCCATAGATCAATTTCTTAAATTCTCGACTAGCAATCCCATTTGGATCGTCATTGCGACGGGCAATGCCACCCTTAGCCTGAGTTTTCGCCAAGTCTAGCTTTTCTTGAGCAAATGCTGGCGATCGCAAAACCTCAGCAAATAGCCCAAATACCGTTTCTAAATCTTCACTGAGGGCGTCAAAGCTTGCACCACCAGAAGTTTCACTAATACTAGTTTCCACCGAAGCTGCCCGTTGTTCCAATATCTCGTTGAGTTCATCAGGCGAATGCTTCTTGGTTCCTCCAGTCCGCATCACCGCGCCTGTAAAACCAGCTAAACCAACTTTTTCCATTGGTTCCAAGCGATTTCCTGTCCGCACAAATGCCGTCCCATTCACCAACGGCAATTCGTGATCCTCCATCAAATAGACAACTAAGCCGTTTTGAAGCACAAACCGCTCATACTTGGGTAACTTAATCTCAGGTAGCGGTGGCAGTTGCAACTCTGTGTAATGCTTCGCCTCAGCTGTCGCCGCCAGAGAAAAGTTACAAGTTAAAAGTAAACACGCAAAAACAGCAACTAAAGCATAAATCAACCCCTGCCTCTTTTGAATTTTGAATTTTGTTAGCACAGCGTTAACGAATCCGCGAGCATCATTTTGAATTTTGAATTGTTTACCCTTCACCTTGTACCTCTTCATATCTCTCCTACCTTTGCGCCCTTTGCCGTTCTTTTCTCTTAGAGGATGTTTGAAAAGTTTTGAGCGAATATAATTCGCTACTACACAAGCTAAGTCCACCTACGTGCAATACTTTTCGGGTTTTGGGGAAAAGGGTAAGGGGTAAGGGGTAAGAAAAAACTTTTAACCTTTACCCTTTAACCTTTACCCGAAACCCAATTCCGAGTTCAAAATGCTTATCCGAGCAGTATTGCACCTACGTGGACTAGCAGAAAATCGAGTTTTATAACCTGCGTCGGCGGGTTTTGTATGTGTAGCCGCGACTTCTAGTCGCAGAGGTAAGTAATAATTTAGACTTTTCAAACAACCTCTTAAGCTTGTTTCGACAACAGCTTACCAATCGTGCGATTTTTCGGTGTAAACGTCTCCTTTGCCACCCGCACAATATCAGTCGTCGTCACCACCGAAATGTCATCCAACTGCTTAAACAAATTCCGCCAAGAGCCAGTTTTCACCTCATATTCCAACAATTGTTGAGCCATCCCCATATTGGAATCGAGGGTACGTAACAAACTCGCCCGTGCTTGGGTTTTCACCCGTTCTAAATCAGTCACCGCTACAGGCTCAGTTTTTAATTTGTCAATTTCTTGACGCAAAGCCACCGCCAACTCATCAACTGTATGACCAGGAGCCGTGAGAGCATAGAACAACATCAGGTTTGGATACTTATCTCCAGGAAATCCGCTAAAACCTTGGGCATTTAGCGCCAAACGCTGCTTTTCTACCAAAGATTTATACAGCCGCGATGTGCGCCCATCACTTAATAAACTGCCAATGATTTCATAGACTGCATTATCTGGATGGGTAATTGCCGGACGATGATAACCTTCTAAATACCAAGGTTGAGAAGGTAGTTGTAAAGTAACTTCCCGTGTTTGTTGTTGTGGCGGTTCCACCGGGATTTGTTCAACAGCTTTGGTTTTGGCTTCATAGCGGCCAAAATAAGTTTGCGCCAGTTTTTTCACCTCAGCCGGATTAACATCTCCGACAATGGCAATGGTCAAATTACTTGGTACGTAGTGAGTATCAAAAAACTTTTGGACATCTTCTGGTGTCAGATTGCGAATATCTTCGTCATAACCAATCACTGGACGCCTGTAAGGATGGGCTTTGTAAGCAGTATCGATAAACTTTTCCACCATCATGCCAATGGGTGAATTATCTACCCGCATCCGTCGTTCTTCTAAAATTACATCTCTTTCTTTATAAAACTCACGACGAATTACAGGATCAAGAAATCGCTCCGACTCCAACGACATCCAAAGTTCTAGCTTATTAGCAGGAAAGCTGTACAGATAACGGGTGGCTTCAGTTGAAGTATTGGCATTTAAACCCACGCCTCCCGCTTGTTCAACAATTTGCCCCAATTCATTTTGTTTGACAAGCTTGGCTGCTTGCGATTCCACTTTCTTAAACTCAGCTTCTAACCGTGCAACCTCATCTTTTTTGCCATCGGCTTTTGCTGTTTGAATTTGAGCATCTAACCTTTCTAAAGCTTCAAGTAGTGGTTTTTCTTTTTTGTAGTCTTCTGTACCAATGCGCGTCGTACCTTTAAATGCCAAATGTTCCAGAAAGTGAGCTACGCCAGTTTTGCCATCTGGCTCATCCACGCCACCGACATTTGCATAAGTAAGAAAAGAAACTACGGGCGCTTGATGCCGTTCCAAAACAATGAATTTCAGACCATTTTCGAGGCGAAACTCCGTTAACTGCTTGATGACTCGATCCAGATAAGGTTGGATTGAACTTTGAACTGGCGGGGTTTGAGTTTTGGTTTCTTGAGGAGGAGGTGCTGTCTGAGTTTGAGCCAGAGCAATTTCTGGTAGTAATCCCCACCAGAGAATGATCAAAGCTAACAAAGTGACAAACAACCGCCGCAATATGACAGATACTTGATCTGACCAATCCAAAATCCCCAATCTAAAATTTAAAATTGACCGACTGATCTGGTTCATAAGCGAAAATTAAGATAAAGTTACATTACCTAAATAACAGGATACTTAGCAAAAGGGCGTTAATCTTGTATTAAGCTTTCAGTGGGTCTTTGTACTTGACATTAGACAATAATGCTACAAGTCCTGTTCCGGATATCTAACCATAACTGTTATGCGAGTTTTTAATTCTTCCCCGCCTTCAGAGGCTCAGACGCGCACCCGGATTTTGCAGGCAGCACAACGGTTGTTTGCCTCTCAGGGATTTGATGGTACTACCACCCGCGACTTAGCACAAGCAGCAGGTGTAGCTGAAGGCACTCTGTTTCGTCATTTTCCCAATAAAAAAGCGATTTTGGTGGAAGTAGCCACGAATGGTTGGGTAGAGATTCTCACCGATTTGCTAACAGAATTGAGTGAAATGGGCAGCTATAAAGCCGTAGCTCAGGTGATGCGCCGTCGGATGTGGAATTTTCAAAAAAATGCCGATTTGATGCGCGTTTGTTTTATGGAAGTGCAGTTTCACCCCGACTTGCGCGATCGCATTCAATTAGAAGTCATTAACAAAATGACCGATGTCGGCGAAGCATTCTTTCAAACAGCTATGGATAAAGGCATTTATCGTCAAACTGACGCCAAGCTAGTTGCCAAAGTTTTTTTAGGAATGTTTGCGATCGCAGGTTTTTCCAACAATACCCTCATAGAACCTGACGCCTCCCCCCAACAAATGCAGGAAATGGCCGAAGGACTCGCTGATATCTTCCTTAATGGTGTTTTAGCAAAAGAGTAGGGAATTGGGCATTGGGCATAGAAGATTATGAAAAAGGGTAAAGGGGAAGGGGGAAAGGGTTTATTTCTTTATCCTTTTCCCTTTAACCTTGTCCCTTTGTCCTCTCATCTCCCTCATCTCCCCAGTCCCCAGTCCTCAGTCCCCAGTCCCTAATCCCCAGTCCCTAATGTTTTCGCTTGCTGACTCCACTGTTGTACTAACTCAATTGCTGGACACAAATCTCGTCGCTGCATTGTTGCTACTTGCAAGCGCATAATTTGTTGGTGCAATCTGTGAGTGGGAGTTTGAGCTAACTGCACTACAGAACCAATACCCGCATGGAGTAATAAACCACAATATTGTGTACCTACACTAGGAATACGTGCCAAGTCTGCTAAAGCCATCCATTTATTTATATGCTGAAGATGAATCTGTAGTTTATTTGCTAAGGCTAGTCTTTCTTCTAGAGTTTTCCCTTGTTTGAATAGTACAAACGTGCTACTAATCCCACAATTTTGCAGTTGACATTGTTCCTCGTGGCTCAACCCAGGTAATTGCTCAATTGGCCAGTCACGAGATTGCATAGTACTTCTACTATCTTTGTGTTTAGCAGACATTTTTCTAAAATATAGGCTTCTTGAAATATTGTGACGCGATCGCGCAAACTACGTTCAAAGTCTTTTACCCCTTTGAACTTGGCAAATGACTCCTGAATTCTGAATTCTACTGTATTTGTTGGAAGTCCCTTACCAAGTTGGATCGCTAAACAAATTAATTGTTAATTCCTTCCGTGGCGGTACTGCGGTGATACAAGCGCGGATGATCTCTCCATCTTCTAACTCCACAGTGCAAGCGTGACAAGACCCCATGAGACAACCGGTGGGAATAAATACCCCAGCCCTCTCTGCTACATCTAAGAGGGCTTCTCCCACCTCAGCATCTACTGTGACATCATCTGGTAAAAAGCGGACACGAACAATCATCAGTGTTACGCATTTAATTTAGTCTTGTCATTCGTCCTTTGTCAGTCGTCCTTTGCAAATGACCAATGACAAATGACTAATGACGCGGTCTTAACGAAAAAATCTGCATTTCAATGTATTTTAGCTTAAGACAAAAACAGACTTAAATCTAAATGGCTTTCAACTTCAGTGGCTAGGGAGTCCAAAATCTGCTCTCGCTGTTCTCGATAGTTAGCAACACCTGTGGGCAAAGATTTTAAACCCCGCTGTTGACGGAGGCGATTTAACCAAGCCCGTCGCCAAGGCCCGTTATCAAACAGCCCGTGAAGATAACTTCCCCACACCGATTGACAACTATCCACTAATCCTAAATTAATATCGTCAAATAGGGCATGGTAGGATTGGGGGTCGATGCCTTGTTGTTCGATGCGCGATCGCCCTTGGTGGATTTCAAAGCCATTGACTGGCAAGCCCTGTTGTGGATAATTTGAGCTAACTTGGCGCTGGCGGGCGATTTTTTGCCCTGTAATTACAGTTCTGATTGGTAAAAGATTTAACCCTTGAAATCTGCCAGCTTGTCCTTCTATCCCTTCTGGATCGGCGATGATTTGACCAAGCATTTGATAGCCACCGCAGATACCTAAAACCGTCCCACCAGAAGCAGCATAGTTTTGGATGGCTTCTGCCATACCGCTTTTTTGCAGTAGTAGTAAATCAGCAATCGTAGTCTTTGTACCTGGAATAATTACGGCATCAGGATGTCCTAAATCTTGCTTAGGACTTAAGTATTTTACTGAAACTGTACTTTCTGATTCCAGTGGGTCAAAGTCGGTGAAGTTGGCAATTCTGGGTAAGCGGATAACGGCAATGTTGAGATCCGTTTGGGCTTTATTCGAGGACGATTGACGTTCTAGCAGATCAAGGGAGTCTTCTGCTGGAAACATTTCTTGCAAGTAAGGTATAACACCGATAACCGGGATACCTGTCCGTTCTTCTAACCATTTTATCCCCGAATCTAGGAGCGATCGCTGTCCTCGAAACTTGTTAATTACTACACCCTTAATTAGGGCGCGTTCATCCGGTTCTAATAACTCTAGAGTGCCTACCACGTGGGCAAAAGCACCACCTCGGTCAATATCAACTACTAACATTGTTGGCGCATTCAAATATTTCGCCACCCGCATATTAGTTAAGTCGCGGTGCTTGAGGTTAATCTCCGCTGGACTACCAGCACCTTCACAAACCAGCAAATCAAATTCTGTTCCTAAATGCTGTAGCGATTCTTCAATTGTCCGCCACCCCAGTTCAAAATATTGCTCGTAGTAATCTGAGGCACTCACTTTACCTACAGACCTACCTTTAATAATTACTTGGGAGGTCATATCTCCTTGGGGTTTGAGTAAAATTGGGTTCATTTCTACCCAAGGCACTACTCCTGCCGCCCAAGCTTGTACTGCTTGGGCATAGCCAATTTCTCCACCACTAGCAGTGACATAAGCATTTAAAGCCATATTTTGACCTTTAAAAGGAGCCACTCGCCAACCACGCCGCGACAGAATACGACAAATAGCTGTGGTTAAAAGTGATTTCCCTGCATGGGATGTTGTCCCCACTACCATAATTGATTTCATAGTTGCTATTTAGTTAGTTTTTCTAGATAAGGGTGAATTTTAGGAGTGAATAGTCACCAGACAATCCATCCATCATTTAAAAAGCAGAAGCAGGGAACAGGGAGAATGGAGCAAAGGGAAAATTCCTCTCCTCTATACCCTTCACCCTACCTCTCTGCCTCTTTTCCATGCCCAATGCCCCATGCCCAATTCCCAATGCCCCATGCACAAATTTAAGTCAAATGATTATGGTAAAGACTTCATGAATAGATGTGATGTTTCCGTATATATTGTTCCCTTTGATTCCCTAATCCTAACTCTTTGGTTTTTTATTCTCAGAACTTACGCAAACAATAGCCGAAACACTGATTTTCATGTAGGGGCAATTCATGAATTGCCCCGACAGCGTATAGTTTTGCGTAAGTCCTAATTCTAAAAAGGTATCCGTAACCAACGAATCACAATATCGGACAAACGATCGCGCCATGAAGCAGTCCGCCAATTTTTTCCCTGGTACTGTTCCACCAATTGGCGTCCCAGGGGAGTGAGGCGAAAACTATCTGTAATCCCCTGACCATCGACTTCTCGACGCAATACACCCACTTGAATCAGCCAGCCCAGGGCGTTATCACACGCTAATTCTGATAAAGGGCGCTTAGTATAGCCCTGCTTGAGTCCATTTTCTAAGGCGATCGCAGCTAATGACACACTCTGGTGTCCCATGACTTCAAATAAAGATACATTGAAGGGTGAACACACTAGCGATCGCTCGGCTCTTTCTACTGTGCTTTGAGGATAGACAAAAATATTTGGGTTTTGGGAATCAACAGCAGGCATTGTGTATGGGTAGAAATTTTTCTTCTCAAAAAGATTAATTTTAGAATTGATTTTTTTTGTAGCAGATATCTAATTTAACCAAAATTAGTTACCTAAAGTATAGTTGCGCTATTTTTTGATAATTATATTTAATCATTATAAATTAATGTAAAATTTCAAGTGCATCAACAATCTGAAACAGGAAAGGTTAATTATGCCTCTAGCAGTTGGTACGGATGCACCTGCATTTACCACCAAAGATACAAACGGCAACACAGTCTCTTTATCTGATTTTGCCGGAAAGACAGTCGTTTTGTATTTTTACCCCAAGGATGATACGCCAGGCTGCACCAAACAAGCCTGTAGTTTTCGGGATGCCCAGTCTCAATATCAAGGAAAAGATATTGTAATCTTGGGAGTCAGTGCAGATGATGAAGTTTCCCATCAGGCATTCACCCAAAAATATAATTTGAATTTTCCTCTATTGGCTGATAGCGACAAATCCCTCATTAAAGCTTTCGATGTGGATGGCGGCGGTTATGCGAAGCGCGTTACTTACGTAATTGACCCTAGCGGTAAAATTACCCATGTTGACACTAGTGTAAATACCACCACCCATGCTAGCGATGTTTTAGCTGTACTAGGGTTGTAGTTTTTTACTTGAGAACTAAGAATTTTTGAAATATGTATTTAGCCCCAAGCCTTTAGGGCTTGGGGTTCTTTGTTTGATTTCAGTTACCTGATGATGGTGTAGCCGGTGGTGGCGTAACTGATGGTAGTGTAACCGTTGGCAAACTGGGGGTTGCTTGCTGTTGCTGACCTTGAATTAGTTTTTGTTGCCTTGCTTTAAATGCTGCTGCTGCTGAGTCTAATTTTTCGTTTTGCTGGTCAGAATTCCAGTTGAGAGTCCCAAAATTCGCCCGATGAATCAGATCAAACATATTGAAATTATCTGAGTTCGTGCGGGAGAAAGGGTCGGTATTTTGGTCTGTTGTACTATTACTGGGAAAAGCATCGGCTGGGCTGCTGATTTGAGCCGAACTGGGTTGAGCCATGAGCAAGGAAGCAAAGCTCATTCCTGCCACGCTGGCTACAAAGAGTCTAGTAATTTGTAAAAATGGTTTTTTCATGGGATTTTGACGCTAAAATTGCTCTATTTTATCTCTTTAAGCAAGAGTCCGCCGCAGTTGGGGTTGAATACTCAGCAAGGCGACAAGGGCAAAGCCAAACAACACCAGCAACGCTCCCCCAAAGGTAACATCACCCCAAGGAGCCTGCATTACTACACTACCTAGTCCCCAATCACTGTGGAGATAGAGATAGCGAATTGGTTCGATCGCATAGCTAAGAGGATTCAAGGTAGCGATAACCTGCAACCACTGAGGCATGAAGGATAAAGGTGCCAAAGCAGTACTAGCAAACAATAATGGCAGGTTCGTAACGAAAATTACTGCAATCAATTCAATGTGTCCCGGTAGAGCGAAAGCTAAACCAAGGGAGATAGCTGTAACACCCAAAGCTAAGAGTAAGACAATTAGAGCGATCGCACTTAAACCTATTGCATCTGGTAGTCCAGCCCCCAAGAATGCCGCTGCCGCTACAATCACCGCTGCTTGCAGCAAACTTTGACTGATGATGAAGATGGCTGAGGCAAAGACAATAGAAAACCGCGATGCTAAAGGTGCTACCAGCAAACGATTCAAAAAGCCAAACTCACGGTCAAACATTACCGGCAAACCAGCATTCAGCGCCCCAGCAAAGGCTGTAAACACAATGATGCCAGCAGCCAAAAATTGACCGTAATTTGTTGTATTGCCAAATATACCCTTGGGAGCATTTTGGAACAAAGCGCCAAATAGTATCAACCACATTACTGGCTGAATAATTCCGGCAACCAAAGATGAGGGACGGCGTTGCAATTGAATAAACAAGCGACGAGTTAAAGCCAGCGTCTCTTGTACCAATTCACCGAAAAAGTTAGGTGCAGTATTAGCATCTGCTTGCGGCGATGCTAGCGGCTGCCAATTGATATCAGATTTAGGAGTAACACTCATGATTGGGGATTGGGGATTGGGGATTGGGAAATTGGGGATTGGGGATTGGGGATTGGGGATTGGGGATTGGGGATTGGGGATTGGGGATTGGGGATTGGGGATTGGGGATTGGGAAATTGGTAAGTATTTCCATGCCCCATGCCCCATTCCCCATGCCCCATCCCCTATCTCATATTTTGCTTCTTCTCAGCCTTGGGATCGCGAGTGGCAACGGCTGCGAGTTCTGCATCCATCAGGGTGCGTCCTGTGGCGGCGAGGTAAACGTCATCGAGGCTGGGGCGAGATTGGGCGATGCCAAAGATGGGTAAGCCAGCATTATTCAACGCTTGCTGTATGTTAATCAGAACATCGTTTTGAGGTGTCACCACCAAGTTGAGGGAATTCCCTTGAGCGCTGTTGATGATTACTTCTTGGACAAAGGGCAAAGTTTGCAAGAGATTTTTGGCTTTTTCTGCTTCCTCAATGGGAGAAAACTCGCGGATTCGTAAGGTGATGCGATCGCCACCGACTTGATCTTTTAATTGTGAAGGTGTCCCACTTGCAATCACAACGCCGCGATCTATAATTGCCACGCGATCGGCTAGGGCGTCAATTTCTTCTAAATAATGGCTGGTAATTACTACCGTCGTTCCAGAGGCACGTAATTTTCTCAGGAAATCCCATACCACAAAGCGGGTTTCTATGTCAAGTCCCACAGTTGGCTCATCCAACACCAAAACATCCGGTGCATGGAGCAACCCAGCAGCCAAGTCTAGGCGCTTGCGTAAACCGCCAGAGTAGGTTCCTGTCTTTTTATTGGCGTATTCTTGCAAACCGAGTAAATCTAAGACTGTCTCAATGCGCTGTTTGGCTATTGCGCCTGGGAGGTGATAAAGTGCTGCTTGCAATTGCAGTAGTTCTTTTCCAGTCAACACTTTATCTATAGCGACTTCCTGAGCTACATAGCCTAATCGTTGTCTTGCCACTCTCGGATTATCTAACACAGAGATGCCAGATACTTCGATTTTGCCAGCATCCGGTGTGGTGAGTGTACACAAGGCACGCAAGGTAGTAGTTTTCCCAGCACCGTTGGGGCCAAGTAAACCAAAGATTTCTCCTGGTTCTACCTGAAAGGAAACATCCTGAACAGCAACCACTGTACCGTAGCGTTTTTGCAGATTTTGAATTAAAACGGCGGGAGCCATGACAGCCTATCCCCAACTATACAAATCTCAATAAAGTCTATCCTTATTGTAGAAGGTAGGGAGCAAGGAAATAGCGCATGAGCGAAAATCTGTAAATAAGTTCGCGTCATGCGCTATGCTGCCAAAAATTTTTAATTATTTTAGGCAAGTTGTTTGATTACGTTTGTAGCGAAATAAACCAAATGCTACAGCAATTAATCCTAATCCTGGAAGATTTGCTGGTTCTGGAACCGGAGTAGGAATAACAGTCGGAGTCGGAGCCGGAGTCGGAGGCTGAGTGTAGTACTTAGTTGGGACATCTGGCAGATCACCATTAAACAGATAGTTGTGAGACTCGCCATTTCCTGTCAAGGAAGCTACTACCACATTGCCGTTAACTTGACCGTTATTGAAATTGAAATTAGCCAAAGGAGCAAGAATACTACCTTCGATGCCAATCCCACTAGCAGTTAGGTTTGTTGCTTCATAGAAGTTGTAGATCACCTTTTGTTTATTTGTGCCAATGATATTGAAACCAAAGTTTTGCAAGGACACATCCTTACCGCTGATATTGACAACGATAGTCGAATTTGCATCCCCCTTAATTTCAAAATAGTTTGTCTTGGAGACAGATGAGCCAGCAAGATTAAAAACATTGAAAGCAGTACCACTGCCACTCAGGTTAATAGCACCCCAAGGTTGAACTGTTGTGTTACCAGTAGGAGTCAAGGTTGCTAAATATTCAGATAGCGATCGCAATTCTTCCCCTGCTGCATCAAAGTCGATAGGATTACCCTGGCTGAGGGTTCCCTGTGGAAATCCCACATTACCCGAAACATTAGCGCTACCTCCGTAGACAGCATTACCGTGGTAGACTTGACCGTTGCTTAAAGATAAGTTTTGCCCAGCTACTACTACGTTACCGCTATTGCCAGAAAGTCTACTTCCGAGTCCGCCAACGAAATTCACGTTACCGCCAGCAGCAAGTTTTCCTTCAATATCTGTATATTTTTGAGAGATATCTCCCAAAACAAATACATTGTAATCAGAGGCAGCGCCTAACTCAACTGCATTCGCTCTTGCTGAGAAACCCAGCGCCAGAGTAACTACAATTGGAGCGGCTACTAGTCCCCAAACATAATAGGTTTTGGATGTCATCTTTTGCTTTAGGAATCATCAACATGATCCTATGGGTATAAATTAAAGATGGCATTAGTCTGCTAGCTCTTTTCATTGAAGTTTCATATCTGGCAGAATACTGTATATTTTTACCTAAAATATTTATTCAACCGCAGATTTACTGTTGACTAAAACGCCTAAAAAACTATCAGCAATGGCGATCGCATTTGAGGTGGTTGCTACTGCCAGTGTGAGCTAATTTCCTCACAATACCTATGTTAATCGACACTTTATTTGATGTCATTAATGCGATAGGACTCATTTTTTATTTTTGAAAAAACACCGTACAGGTCAGAAAGCCTTCTTGCCTATTGCCTACTAATGGTATGACTAAAATTGGCGAGACGGTTACTCAGCAGGTTAACATTTCCTGGCAAGTTATACAAATTTGAGAAAAGAATGCGACAAATATACCATTTGTAGAGACGCGATGAATCGCGTCTTTACCCAAGGATGTGTTGCAATCATTAATTTAATTGGTATTATTTTTTAAATTTTGGATTTGGGATTGAAGATTCAAAATCCAAAATTTAAAATCTAAAATTCGTTGACAGTCTACTTACATCCTAAAGAATTGCGAGTATCCACACCAGTTTTAGAATTCACACCACTTGCCTTAACACAAAGTTTTTTCACTTGTATCCCATCTAAAATTGCATTCGTAAAATCAGCACCCGTGACATTTACATCATCAAAAGTGGAACGCAGCATCATTGCATCAGTCAACACAGCATCACTTAAATCAGCATTTTTAAACCTTGTTAGATAGGCTATGCCTTCACTAAAATCAACACCATGCAGATTTACTCCCTCCAATACACTACCGTTAAACACACCGCCACGTAAGTCAGCATTGCTAAAATTAGCATTCTCTAATTTGAGATTAGTAAACTCAGTGCCAATTAAACTTTGACCAGAGTAATCTTTGCCCTTAAGTTCATCATTACCCACAGAACGGGTAATACTGGAAGAACTTGCAGCTTGCGCCGATAGAGGAAACCAAAAAAGAACCATAGCTAAGACAAAGCTCGCTAACAGTCGCCAATATTTCATAATGTCTTCTTAATAAATCTCAACACTTGCACCATTAACTATTAAACCTCACAGAAGGCGACAAAGGGATGAGGAAATGGGGAATGGGGAATGGGGAAGAATTTTCCCCTCTGTCTCTTTTCAATTGCCAATGCCCAATTCCCAATTCACCATGCCCTAATTTGATACACAAGGCTGTAAAACCATAAAGCATCTCTTAGGATGATAGATGTTGAGGTGCGATGCCTAACGGCAAGTTGCTCCGCATCTACGCAAAATTACCTGTGGCTAATCAAGAAGACAACGCCCAATCTCTGGCGCGAACCCCTTTATATCAAGTGGGTGTAGAACTCAAAGCTCGCTTTACTAGCTTTGGCGGCTGGGAAATGCCTGTGCAATTTAGTGGCATTAGCCGCGAACATGAGGCTGTAAGAAATACAGCCGGAATGTTCGATATTTCCCACATGGGCAAATTTACCCTCCAAGGTAAAAACCTAATTTCCCAACTCCAACCATTAGTGCCTTCCGACTTGAGTCGTTTGCAACCCGGTCAAGCACAATACACCGTATTGTTAAATCCCCAAGCCGGAATTATTGACGACATCATTGTTTATTATCAAGGTGAAGACGCTGCTGGTATACAGAGAGCATTCATCATAGTCAATGCGGCAACCTCCAATAAAGATAAAGCATGGCTATTGCAACACCTTGACCTTGATAAGGTGCAATTCCAAGACCTTTCACCAGATAAAGTCTTAATTGCCGTCCAAGGGCCAAAAGCGATTAAATATCTCCAGCCCTTAGTGCAAGAAGACCTACAACCAATCAAAGCCTTCGGACATCTAGAAGCAACCCTAATAGGGAAACCTGCCTTCCTAGCCCGCACAGGTTACACCGGAGAAGATGGCTTTGAGGTAATGGTAGACCCGGATGTAGGAGTAGAATTGTGGCAAACCCTCAATAAAGCTGGTGTTATCCCCTGTGGACTCGGTGCGAGAGACACTCTACGCCTAGAAGCGGCGATGGCACTTTATGGACAAGATATCGATGACATCACCACACCCTTAGAAGCAGGTTTGGGCTGGCTAGTTCACTTAGATACCAAAGGCGAATTTATTGGTCGGGAAGTTTTAGCACAGCAAAAAGCCAGTGGAGTGCAGCGCCGATTGGTAGGTTTGCAAACCCAAGGACGCAACATTGCTCGTCACGGCTATCAAGTGTTATCCGCAGGTAAAATCGTGGGGGAAGTTACCAGTGGAACTCTGTCACCCACACTTGGTTATCCCATTGCTTTAGCCTACGTTCCCACCCAGTTAGCAACTGTTGGTCAGCAGCTAGAAGTTGAAATTCGTGGCAAAGCTTATCCAGCAGTTGTGGTTAAACGTCCCTTTTATCGGTCAAAAAATCGTGTCACCAACTAACAAGCGCCAAGGTTTTTGAGGAATAATGTGTTGTGAGTTACTCAATCTACAGTAAGGTTCATTACCAGATATGGCTTGGATGACTGTTAGGGCAATAATTTTTTTGATAAGGGAGAGGAAGTGATATGTCTTTTGAATATCCTCAAGATTTCAGATACCTGGATTCTCATGAATATGTGCGAATAGATGGCGAAATTGCCACTATAGGCATTACTGAGTTTGCCGTACATGAATTGGGTGATATCGTCTTTTTGGAACTGCCAGAAATTGGCGATGCTCTTACCAGAGGAGAAAACTTTGGCACAATTGAATCAGTAAAAGCTGTTGAAGAACTGAATTCACCAGTAACCGGCACAGTTATAGAACGCAATGAAGCCTTAATTAATTCTCCCGAAGAAGTATCAGAAGACCCCTACGGTGAAGGATGGTTTTTGAAAGTGCGCGTCAATGACCCTGGTGAAGTTGAGGATGCGTTGACAGCAGATGAGTATCGCGCCCAAGTAGAAGGCGAGTAGGGAGTGGGGAATGGGGAATAGAGAGGAAAAGGTAAAATTTTCTCCCTAATCTCCCCCATCTCCCTTGTCTACCCTCCCGAAGAGAAGTCATGAAATTTAGATGAACTGAAAAGTTACACCTACTTCTCATGAGTATTTATTGCAAAATATGAAATAGTACCATCTGGAGAGTAATTTGTGGTATTGAACGCCCCTATTCTCAAGTCTCATGAGCAGCAAGTGCTGGACGAAAAAAGTCAAAAGTTAAGTAGTTTTGTACCAAGACACATTGGCCCGAACTCCGATGACATCCAGCTTATGCTTAAGGTTTTGGGGTTTCCCAGCCTGGATGCCCTAATCGACCAAACAGTTCCACAGACAATTCGGCTGAAGCAACCGCTAAAGTTACCAGCAGCAGAAAGTGAGTATGCAGCACTGGCATCGTTAAAAAAAGTTGCTGCCAAAAATCAGGTTTTCCGTTCATACATTGGTATGGGCTATTACGACAGTATTACCCCACCTGTGATTGGGCGTAATATCCTAGAAAACCCCGGTTGGTATACTGCTTACACTCCTTATCAGCCAGAAATTGCCCAAGGGCGATTAGAAGCGTTGCTGAATTTCCAAACCCTGATTATTGATTTAACAGGTTTGGAAATTGCCAATGCTTCATTACTGGATGAAGCCACAGCCGCCGCTGAAGCGATGAGCCTAAGCTATGGTGTCTCCAAAAATCAGGCAAATGCCTATTTTGTCTCCGGTGACTGCCATCCCCAAACCATTGATGTGTTGCAAACACGCGCTAAACCATTGGGGATTAAGATTATTGTTGGCGATCATCAAACATTTGATTTTGATCAACCAATTTTTGGGGCTGTTCTGCAATACCCTGCAAGTGATGGCACTATTTACGACTACCGCGCTTTTATAGAAAAAGCCCATGCTAAGGGTGCATTGGTGACGGTAGCAGCAGATCCTTTAAGTTTAACTTTACTGACCCCTCCTGGGGAATTTGGCGCTGATATTGCTGTAGGAAGTACTCAGCGGTTCGGTATTCCTTTGGGGTTTGGGGGGCCTCATGCAGCATACTTTGCTACGAAGGAAGAGTATAAGCGGCTGGTTCCAGGGCGAATTGTGGGAGTATCAAAAGATGCTCAAGGTAAGCTTGCATTACGTCTCGCCTTGCAAACTCGCGAACAGCACATCCGCCGCGAAAAAGCAACTAGTAATATTTGTACTGCACAAGTGCTGCTGGCGGTGATGGCAAGTATGTACGCGGTCTATCATGGCCCTACTGGACTGAAGCAAATTGCCGAAAATATCCACTCTTTGTCAGTGTTGCTGGCGGCAGGTCTGAAGCGTTTGGGTTACAGCATCGCTTCCAAAGATTTCTTTGATACGCTGCGAGTCGAACTGGGAAGACACAATTTAAAAGATATTTTGACAGCTAGCGAACAGCTTCAAATTAACCTGCGGGTTTTTGATGCAACTACTGTTGGTATTTCGCTGGATGAAACAACTACACCAGAAGACTTAATCGACCTTTGGAAGATTTTCGCTGGTACAGATGATTTACCCTTCACTATAGAAGAATTAACTTCTTCCTCATCCTCCCATCTTCCTCTCTCCCGTACAAGCACTTATCTCACCCACCCAGTTTTTAACCGCTATCACTCAGAAACGGAGTTGTTGCGTTATCTGCACAAGCTGGAAAGCAAGGACTTGTCGCTAACGACATCGATGATTCCCTTGGGTTCTTGCACAATGAAGTTGAATGCAACTGCTGAAATGATTCCGGTAAGTTGGGAAGAATTTGGCAAGATTCATCCATTTGCCCCGGCGTCGCAAACGCAAGGTTATCAAATCCTATTCCAGCAGCTTGAGACATGGTTGGCTGAAATTACTGGTTTTGCTGGTATTTCTCTACAACCAAATGCTGGTTCTCAGGGCGAATATGCCGGACTTTTAGTAATTCGCCAATATCACGAAAATCGGGGTGAAGCACACCGCAACGTTTGTTTGATTCCCACTTCTGCACATGGGACAAACCCAGCGAGTGCGGTGATGTGCGGGATGAAAGTGGTGGCTGTTGCTTGCGACTCACAAGGTAATATTGATGTTGCTGACCTGAAGGCGAAGGCAGAAAAACACAGCAATGAATTAGCCGCCTTAATGGTGACATATCCCTCAACTCACGGTGTTTTTGAGGAACCAATTCAGGAAATCTGCGCTGTTGTCCACAGTCATGGTGGACAAGTTTACATGGATGGGGCAAATATGAACGCCCAAGTGGGAATTTGCCGTCCTGGAGATATTGGCGCGGATGTCTGCCATTTAAATTTGCACAAAACCTTCTGTATTCCTCATGGTGGCGGTGGCCCTGGTATGGGGCCCATTGGTGTTGCATCTCATCTTGTGCCTTTTCTCCCAGGACATCCTGTGGTAGGGATTGGGGACTGGGGACTGGGGACTAGGAAAGAAGAAATTTCTAATACCCAGCATATTGGTGCGGTTGCGGCTGCGCCTTGGGGTAGTGCGAGTATCCTGGTGATTTCTTGGATGTACATTGCAATGATGGGTGCAGATGGTTTAACCCAAGCTACTAAGGTGGCGATTCTCAACGCTAACTACATGGCTAAGAAACTGGAATCGTACTATCCAGTTTTGTATCAGGGGAAAAATGGTCTAGTTGCCCATGAGTGTATTTTAGATTTGCGATCGCTAAAAAAATCCGCTGCGATCGAAATTGATGATGTTGCCAAGCGTCTCATAGACTACGGTTTCCATGCGCCGACTGTCTCCTGGCCTGTAGGGGGTACAATCATGGTGGAACCTACAGAGAGTGAATCTAAACAAGAGTTGGATCGTTTCTGTGATGCGTTGATTTCTATTCGCCAAGAAATCGCCGAAATAGAATCAGGTAAGGTAGATATCCAAGATAATGTTTTGAAGAACGCACCCCACACTGCCGAAAGTCTTATCACCGGAGAATGGTACCATTCCTATTCTCGTGAACAAGCTGCCTACCCTGCACCTTGGACTCGTGAATATAAATTCTGGCCGGCTGTCGGTCGCATTGATGCAGCCTTTGGCGATCGCAATTTTGTTTGTTCTTGTCTGCCAATGGATGCTTATTAAACTGAAGTTAGGAGTTAGGAGTTAGGAGTTAGGAGTTAGGAATTAAAACTTTTAACTCCTATTTATGAAAATGAAAATACAGATAGAAACAGATAAACACTGATGATTTACCTGTTTCTATCTGTTTTTGTTTGGTTCTAATACCTGGGAATTAGACGATTAGGCTTGTTGTATTTCTGGACGACCATCTTCAACCACAAATGAAGCCCGCTTACTAATCGTGCCAAATGGGGTTGTAACGTTTGACATAACCAAATAGTCTGTCTTCCAGGTTGTGGGAGTCAGGGCACAGCGAACATATCCCCGTTGATTATTGTAGAACTTAATGTGTGGGTTATCGGGTAAGTAAGCTTCAACGTTGGGGTTGCTGTCTGCCCCATCGCCACCGGAGCTAATTGAGGTAGCGACAAATTCACTCCCAAGTGTGGGGGATTCTGGTTTATCAAAGTTAGCTTTCAGGTTCATCGCCCAGTTAGAATGCACATCGCCTGCTAAGGATACTGGATTAGAGGGCTGGCGCTGTCCGAGGAAAGCCATGAGGCGATCGCGCGAAGCCACATAACCATCCCATTTATCCATGCTGTAAGTTCCGCCTTCCCCTGGTGTTGTGTCTCTTTGAGCAATTGGTACTTGCTGCGCCAAAACATTCCACTTCGCTTTTGAGTTATTTAGACCATCGAATAACCAATCCTCCTGTGCCTTACCGGTAATCGTTGCATTCGGATCTAAATTTTCTGGGCAACGTTCTTTAGTACCATCACCACAGGGCTGATCGGTGCGATATTGGCGGGTATCTAAAACATGGAAGGTGGCTAAGTTACCAAAGGAGAGCCGACGGTAAAGTTGCATATCAGGGCCAACGGGACGCGAGAAGGGGCGTAGTGGCATGTGTTCGTAGTAAGCCTGATAAGCAATAGCTCGCCGTTGGAGGAAAATTGCCCGATCCTGATCTGGTTCAGTATCAATTTCTGAAATATCGTTGGCGTAATTGTTTTCTACTTCATGGTCATCCCAGGTGACAATCCACGGAAACGCTGCATGAGCTGCTTGCAGATTGGTATCGGTTTTATAGAGGGCGTGACGGTTGCGGTAATCTTCCAAAGTCACAATTTCTGCACTGTTGTGCTGTCTGGGGCCATTATTTGAGATTCCCCCTTCATAGATGTAATCGCCAACATGGACTACTAAATCTAGGTCTTCCTGTGCTAGATATTTGTAGGCGGTATAGAATCCCTGCTGATAGTTTTGGCAAGAGACAAGGCCAAAGTTAAATTTATTCAAATAGCTATTTGCTAAAGGCGCTGTACGAGTGCGACCAATGGGGCTAGCGTCTTGACCGACAAGAAACCGATACCAGTACCAAGTATCGGATTGCAGTCCTTCTACCACAACTCGAACTGAATGAGCTAGTTCTGGAGTTGCCAATACCGTACCTCTAGAGACAATCCGCCTCATATTAGAATCAGTTGCAACTTCCCAGCGAATTGGTACATTCAGAGGTGGCATTCCTCCTCCGTTCAGGGGTTCAGGAGCAAGACGAGTCCAGATCACTACGCTGGTAGGATAGGGTTCACCCGAAGCTACACCCAAAGTGAAAGGATAATTGGAAAATCTGCTTCTTGCGATCGCTCTTTGCTGAGGAAATTGATTCGCGATCGCTAAACCAGATAATGCTCCTGCTCCGATAATTAAGTTGCGTCGTTTGATTCGACTGTGCAGGAAATGCTCAAAATTCCGGTAATCTACCATTCTCTACTCCTGACTAACAGGTAAGTTAAAGTACAGCAACAGCTAACACAAAGAAGGTAGGGTAATCGGAGGAAAACTTCATCACTAATTCCCTGACCAAAATGAGATTTTAATTCCCAATTTTTTCTTCTGCTATCAATGTGTTAGATGTTGTTTTCCCACATAAAAGCCTACTAACAAGAGATTAATTCTTGGCAAAGAAATTGTTAATATCAACTTAACCAAGTTAGATTTTCACCTTTTTTATTGATGCTACTTTTTTCTTCATCATCCAGCCAAGGCTACAAACAAAGAGAGTGCCAACTAAAGGTGTAGGTTCAGGTACTTGTCTATAAGAAACTGTACCTGATATCAATTCAGCGTCTGGAGAAGTTTTAGAGAAAATTGTAAAATCCTCACCAATAATTTCATAACTGATAGGATTAGCTTTATCATCGAACTGATAATCTAATGCAAAATATGTTTGTCCTGTTAAGGATATGGTTGGAAAGACAAGAGGAAAATCTGGGTAGTTGGCATCATCTTGTTCAGTGTAAACAGTAGAGTCGCCATCAAATTTGAAAGAGAGTGACTGAATGCTAGCTTCAGGATTATAGTCATTACTGAAGGTTGAGTCATCAAAGCTAAAAAAGCCACTTCCCTTAGTTACTGGACTATCAACTGTGAAAGTGTAATTAAGAATTGCAGCAGATGCAGATTTTGCATCTACGGTAGCAAAACCTAAAGTCAGAGTAGTAGCAGCAACCAATAATTTTGAAACCAATTTCATCTCAGTTTTCCTCACTATAAATTTCTCTAAGCAATTGCAACTACAAGTTATAAAAATAGCTTGTTTCTAAATTGCTTATTTTCCAAACAGATTATTCATAACTAGTTAGAACAGTTATGAAATCAATGGTTTTCTATTTCTCAAGAAAAAGAAACAAGTCTCCAATTGTTTAGAGACACCCCATTTTAGGATTATGAGTTTAAGCGGACTTTAATCAAAGGTAAAAATAAAATTTAATTTAAGTTTGTCGATAACCACAGGTAAAACGCATCTAAATAAAGACTTACGCAAACAATAGTCTGCCGCATATACCTTCAGTAAGGAGGTTGGGAGGGGTTCAATACTTCTCGGTTAAGCACTTTTAACTCGGAATCGGGTTTGGGGAAAAGGTTAAAGGATAAGGGTTAAAGGTTTTTTCTTTTCCCTTTCCCATTCCCCTTTTCCCCTTAACCGAAAAGTATTGGGGAGGGGTTAAATTATCAATTACATTACTAAATTATCAATAAAGCCAGGTTTTCCGTTGCGTTCATGTAGCGTGCCGGAGATAATCGTATCCCAAAATAGCCTATTTCCGTTTTTAGTTTTAACACTTAACCTTAACTGAATTGTATTGCCTCTAATTCTTCTTTTACAGATAAAGGCTGATACCCCAATATAAAAGCTTTGGAACTATCCAAAGAAACATCTGCTGGTCTAGGTGCTGCCATTTTCACATCTTGTTGTCGGCAGGATTTGAGCTTGGTAGCAGAAAGTTGAAATACTTTCACTAATATCTGTCCAAAATCATAACGTGAAATCCGCTCTTTACCACCTAAGTGAATGATGCCATTAACTTTTTCTAATGCTAATAAAAGTCCTTTTGCGGCAGTTGTTCCACTTACTGGTGTGCGAAATTCATCTATAAATAAACTTAGTTCTTCTTCGGCTTTTAAAGTTTCAATAAATGGCTGAATAAAGCTTTTGGCTGTGGGTGTTGCTGCACCAAACATCAATGGCATTCGACACACTGCGGTCATGGGATATCTTTCTAGCATATCTGCTTCTGCGATCGCTTTTTGCTCACCGTAAAGATTGACAGGACACACGGCATCTGTTTCTCCATAAGGGGCATTTAAGCCATCAAAAACTAAGTCGGTTGAGGTAAAAGCACAACGAATAGAATTATCCGCGCAGAGTCCGGCAATATTGCAGGATGCGATAACATTAATTGCGTGTGATTCTTTAGGGTTAGTTTGACAGAAATTTGGTTGCGAATGTGCAGCAGTATGAATAACTGCTTCTGGTTTAACATCATTAAAGATACTTTTCAATTCCTGAAAATTTGTTAAGTTCGCTTTTAACATTTTCATGCCAGGAATCTCTAAAGGATGGGATAAATACGTGCCATAAATCTCCCATTCTTCTTTTGCAAGCTGGCAAAGATGCCATCCCAAAAAACCACTTGCTCCGGTGATTAACAATTTTTTCATGTTTAATCGTAAACCGCTCAAGAAAAAATCTTTGCTGTAGCACGCTTATATTCTACACTGAGCGGTGGTGACAAAATACTATTGCAGTAATTCCTGAAACTGCTTTTTACTACGCACTTTGCTAAAGTCTGGGTCAGTTTTTGCTAATTTCTTATACTTCTCAGGAACAAGCTGGATTGCTTTGTCTAAATTCTTAATTGCTAATTCCAGATTGTTTTGTAAAGCATAAGAACAAGCTTTGTTGTAATATGCTTGGTGTAAATCTTGCTTAATGGCGATCGCTCTATCATAAGATGCAATAGCATCTTTGTAGCGGTGCAGCTTTGTCAGAGCTATGCCTCGGTTGATTAAGGCTTCGTATTTGTCGGGTTTGATAGCGATCGCTTTGTCGTAAGATGCGATCGCATCTTTGTAGCGTTGCAATGATGTCAAAGCTATACCACGATTGTACCAGGCTTCATATTTGTCGGGTTTGATAGCGATCGCAGTATCGTAGGATGCGAGAGCGTCTTTGTAGCGTTGCAACGATGTTAAGCCAATGCCACGGTTAATCCAAGCTTCGGGACTCTCAGCTTTGATAGCGATCGCTTTATCATAAGCTTTTATTGCATCTTCGTAACGCTGTCCATCTAATAAATTATTACCTTGATGAAAGAAATCTTCTGCTTTTTGCGTAACCTTTGCTTCTATGAAAAGTTGAGTTACATTACTTTCTTGCACAACTTGTTTGGTATTTTGTGTAGATGAGTTTGCCCCACCACTACAGCCAAATGCTAAGAAAACTATTAAGTTAGATGCAACTAAGTAGCGCCGAAAAACCATGCTGTACCTACAAAATTTATAAGATTATGTTAAAAGTTGTTTATTTTTTGATCATTATCAAAATACACTACTTTTTACCCATTAATTTCCTTATTTTTTGAGAAATAACTTGGTTTACGATGCATATAAGCTTATGAAAATCAAGCGTACATTACATTATCATATTAAATACACTTAAAGCAATTCCTTAGAACCTATTTCACTCAAAAACTATAATTTGTGTTGCTTTAAGTTGCCGCAGCTACGCCCGTCGTAGGCATCGCACTCATCTGGTAAATTCCTCATTTGATGAACAAGGGTGCGATCATACTAGCTTTTCACTAAACAATGATGTTAATTGCTTCATTATGTCAAGCAATTATCTTAACTAATCATCATTCAAATTTCGTCTTTGCATCTTTATTTCGATTGAAACTATGCAACTTCAAAGCGCATCAGCTTATCATTTGTCGGTGGGAGGATGCCAACTATTGGTTAACAATGGTGGATATCGGCGTTACATTTATAAATGTTAAAGTTAAGTAATATTTTCCAAAAAATTATCGACTACAGCAGATGAGAGAATTCCTGAAAGTGCAACTTTTAGGCGTGACAGAATGCCTTCATGTCTTTGTGATACCGAAATCATATTTTCAGTATCAAGACACAAAGGCACAAAATAGATTATGATAGGCTCTATTTTGCAAATTTTAAATGATACCAAATACTGACTCGACAGTTGACTTAATCGAATCACGAGCATCCTTTAAAGTTTGGCTAATAGGATGTTTCGCCTGCAAAAATACACGCGCACAATTGCGTCCCGGCATTCCCGAAATTGAACCACCTGGATGAGTCCCTGCACCAGTCAAAAATAAGTTTTCAATTGGCGTTTTGTAGTTGGCTATTTCTGGCAAGGGACGGAAAAATATCATCTGATCTAAAGTCATGTCAACATGGTAATAATTCCCTTTGTACGCACCTAATCTTTCTCCTAGTTCTGCTGGACTTTCTACACGACGGGCGATAGTTGCGTTCTTGACATTGGGTGCATAGTCCGCCAACTTATCAATCACTCTATCTGCAACTTTGTTTTTCAATTCATCCGTCCAACCAGTACCTTTTAAACCAGTACCTTCTGCACCGGCAATTTGATAAGGGGCGAAATACTCAATCCATACAGTGTGCTTGCCAGGTGGTGCTAATGTGGGGTCTAAATAACTAGGCATCACCACATACATTGATGGGTCAGCATCAGGTATCTCTCCCAAGGTGCATTTACTATGAGCTTGTTCTACATGAGCTACGGAATCGGCAATTAAGATAGAACCGACGAGATATTCGTCTTTGTGGGCGTGGTATGGAAAGCGCAGTGGTTCATCTAAAGCCAAATCTATTTTGAGGATGGTTTCGTTATTGTTCACGATGCGGCGTTCTAATCTTTCCCATAAATCTGGGTCGGCTCCATCAACATCGCTTTTATCAGTCATTTGTAAGAATAATCGCTTGGCATCAATATTAGAAATAACCCCGTATTTAGCGCGATATTCTTTACCACCGGCTACTCGCACACCAACAGCTTTCCCATCATCAATTAAAACTTTTTCCACGTGTTGATCTGTGAGAATAACGCCACCTTTACTTGTGACTAAATTCACCAAAGCTTGCACAAGTGCGCCAGTTCCGCCGCGAGGTCTAGCCATCCCTGGATTATGACGCATCGCCATCATAATTGCACCAATGGCAAGGGTTTTTTGTGATGGCGGCGCACCCAGTTCTGATGCTAGTCTGGCTAGTGGCGCTTTCAAAAATTCCTCATCAAACCACTCGTTAAGTAAATCCTCCGCGCTGGTTAACATTGTGCGAATAAAGTCCAGCGTTTTGTTAGGGGAACCAATAACTGAAACTAAATCTTTCAGTTTGGTAATGTCGTAGTTGCCAAGGATGTCTATAATTGACTTTGGCGGTGCATTAAACATGGGAATCATTGCACCTAGCGATCGCTGCCAAAAGTCTACAAATTCTGCGTATTTTTTGGCATCTCGTTCATTGTAACGAGCTATTTCTGCACAAGTCTTTTCCACTGACTTATGTCCTAAGAAATACTTGCCATCAGGATGAGGACAGAAAACAACTGGATCACACTCCAAATAATGCAAGCCGTATTTTTCTAATTCTAATTCTTCAACCACTGGCCCTAAGTGAATAAACTCATGGTCAATAGCACACAAATTGAATTTAAATCCAGGTGCTTCTTGGGGTAAACACTCTTCAGTTGTTGCTGCACCACCTGGTACAGAACGCTTTTCTAGTAACAGAACGCTATAACCAGCTTTTAGCAAATAAGCTGCACAAACTAGTCCATTGTGTCCAGCACCAATAAGCACAACATCATACTCTTGCATAGTTGTTATTTCAAAATAAGTAGCCTTTAAAAGCTTATAAAACTTTTCATAAATTTACATCACTCCCTAGTTACAAAAATTATCTTTATCCAGTGCAAATACTACTAAGGAGATAGGAAACTTGACGATGATGGTATTTGTCGCACTTGAGTTTCTATCATAAGTATTAAACTACCGATTTCTACTTCTATATCTTTAATAGAAAACGCGATATCCTCCCATTTAAAAGATGGTATGTTCATCAGTTCTTTAACTTTCTGAATGAATGCTGTAATTAATTCTATTGAAACACCATCTCCCTCAGTGCAGTTAAAACTTTCCAGCATGGCGGGTTGGAAATGAGTCCGTGGACGAGCGATCGCAGTGTAAGCTAAAAGGCGAGTGTTTCCCATTTCCTTTAATAACACTTTTCCTTTACATTCTATTTTGCCATCGCCAGGTAAAAATACCTGAATTTCTTCCGGCTCAAAACTCACAATTTCACCATCTACATTCAACTCAAAATTTTGCATCCAGTTACGAGCAAAGTCTGATGCCAAAGCGCGGTTAATATCTACTTCTGTAACTATAATGCGAGCTATGGCATTTACTGGCTCATTGAGTTCTATTTGACCGAAAAGAGCGCTTAAAGGATTGATGGCAATACTATCTGTTTGCAGTGTTATTTCTTGTACGCGAATATCTTCTTGGATTACTAACCCCTGGCCTGCAAAGGAAACTCCATCTACTTGTCCTTGAACTATTTTCAAGAGATCGGTTTGTACATCTATTTCTATTTCTTCTACTTCATCTAGCTTTTCGGATATTCTTTTTTCAGCTTCTTGAGATATAATTTTCTCTTCAAATCCATGCTGATCAGGCATTAATTAGTAGTCTCCTAAATATCCTCTTACTATTTACTGTAAAGGCTGGATGCTAAGGAGCGGATCTACATTGCGGTATATACAAATTGGAGGATTGAGTAATCAACTAGAAAGTATTGTTTGTCTTTTAAGTTTTGCTTTTTTGGTAATAACCATTTTTACACCGCCGCTAGGGACAATGGTAATACCACGACGGACTGGATGCACTGGACGTTTATCAGTAAGGGTTAGTTCAAAATGGGCTAATATTATAGCTGTCACTAATTTTAGTTCATACATGGAAAAGGCTGCACCAATGCAACTGCGATAACCTCCACCAAAGGGTAAATATTCGTAAGGTGAAAATTTTTGGTTGAGGAATCTTTCTGGACGAAACTGTTCTGGTTCTGGGTAAGTCTCGGCTCGGCGATGTGCTAAATAAATACAGGGAACTAAAACTGTTTCTGATGTAAATTTATGCTCCATAATTTCCACTCTATCTTTTACCATTCGCGGCGTGCAAATTAAAGCAATAGGATGAATTCGCAGCGTTTCTTGACAGACGGCGGTGAGATAAGGTAATTGTATAATTGCTTCAGGATTTGTGAGACCATTTAAAGTGTTTAGTTCTTGCATTAGCCGATGTTTCACCTCTGGGTGAGAGTGAATTAGATAAAATATCCAGGCTAATACGCCAGATGTAGTTTCGTAACCCAACAGCAATAATGAAACTAGCTGATCGCGTAATTCCTCATCTGTCATTTGTTGCCCATTTATGTCACGCGCTGACATTAGCATACTGAGAATATCTGTACGCATAGCAGTATTTTGCAAACGTCTTTCAGAAATTTCTGCATAGATGAGTTTGTCAATTTGCTCTCGTCTTTTTAAGAAAATTCCCCAAGGACTCCATGCACCTAAATCTTGTTGCAGCAGAGGAAAGAAAAACAGGCTAGAATACCAAGGTTTAGTTACGTCTTCTAACAAAGAACTCAATTTTTCTTTTAATTCTTGGTAACGCACACTATGAGTAATACCAAATACTACCTCTAGAATAATTTCTAAAGTGATATTTGACATTAAGTTGTGTATACAAATATCTGTACCTGATGTCCAATGTTGTGTAACTTCTTCAGTAATTTGGCAAATTGCTTGTCCATAATATTTTAAATTATCGCCATGAAATGCTGGTAATAATAACTGCCGTTGTTGTTGGTGCGATCGCGCTTCTTGAAATACAATAGAATTCTCTCCAAACAAGGGTTTGAATACATGGGTTGCTTTCTTAAAATCTAACTTGTGTGCAGGTATAGCAAAACAATCACTAATTGCTTGGGGATGGCTCATAAATAGTATTGGTGGTGACTTTAAACCCATTACCCGCATTGTGAAAATGTCACCATACTTGGCAGAATACTTTTCTAGAGTTTTTGTGGGTTGAGCAATTAATTGCAGAGTTTGTAGCAGTTCTGGTGTGCTGATATTATCAAGTGCTTTCATTCTTGTTTCGATAATTTTAGAATTTACTAAGCTGCAATTAATACAATCTGCTTGGTATAAGAAGTAATCATCTCTAGCCCTCCTTAAAAAGTAGGGAATTAGAGCAAGCTTGAAAAAGTGTTTATGGTAATCTTCTAGAGTAGAATACCACTAGTTAAATTGTCTTAATAAATAAACACTATTAGCTTTTACAATGATAATAATAATATTTTTGCTGAATATTTGGACGCATTTATGGAAAAAAATCTTAAAAATATTTAGGGTGCACACCCACTTAAATTACGTCTTTTGGTGATGTAAAAATGCCCTATATTAGTATATACATTCAGTCTTAAAACCCATTCTTTTTACAGTTGCAATATATTAAAATGCCCTATAGTCCTGATTAAAAGAGGACTATAGGGGATTATGTAAAAACATTGAAAATCTATCTAAATGTATAGATGGAAGTTTAAAATTTGCTGAACGCAACCATTAAACCCCCCAGCATCAAGCAGTGGTTGTCTGTAGAATGGGAGACTTCACCTGACGTTGACTCGTGACAACCATCTCAATAGGACGATCTGGCCCTGTCACCAAACCACGGCGTTTAGGTCGCACTTCACCATTATCAATTAGCTCTAATTCCAGGCTAGAAAGGATTTGAGCAAGTGCTAGCTTCATTTCCAACTGGGCAAATGCTAGACCAATACAACGTCTTGCACCACCCCCAAATGGCAAATATTCATAGGCAGAAAATTGCCGTTCTAAAAAACGTTCTGGCTTAAACTGCTTAGGTTCTGGATAAATATCTTCCCGTTGATGGGTCAAATAAATAGAACCAAGTAGGACTGTACCCGGTTCTAGTTGGTAACCGCCCAGCGATATCGGTGTTCTTACTTTTCTGGGAAAAGTTACTATACCTACTGGGTAAATCCGCAATGTCTCGGAACAAACAGCATTGAGATAGGGTAATTTGAAAACGGTGCTGGGGTCTGGGTTATCGCCCAAGCCATCTAATTCTTGCAGTAACTTTTGGCGCACTGACGGTACTTTGTGAATCCAATAGAATGCCCATGCTAAGGCTGTTGCTGTGGTTTCATGACCGGCGACTAACAGAGTCATCAATTCATCGCGCAACTCTTCATCAGTCATGGGTTGGCCTGCTTCATCTCTAGCAGCCATGAGTAAGCTAAGAATATCTGTGCGTGATGAATCTGGTTGTTCTCGACGTTCCCGAATTTCCTCGTAGATGAGTTCGTCAGCTTCTTGCTGAAGGCGTATCTGTTTTCCCCAGAAGTTAATCGGGCCAAAATCCCTTTGCAAAGCTGGAAAATAAAGCAAAGCCACACTTAACCGGGAACTAGCTTTTTCTAAAAGATCGCCCAAAAAGTTCTGTAGTTTTTCGGCGCGAGGCCCTTCATATAGCCCAAATACAGCTTGCATAATCACCCGCAAGGTAATAGCTTGGGTTGCAGACCGAATATTAAAGGGTTTACCTATCTGGTATTGGCTAATGACTTGCTTGGTGACATCGGTAATCACCTGACTATAATTCCGCATTCTTTCGCCGTGAAAGGGAGGCATTAACAACTGGCGTTGACGCTGGTGTTCTGCGCCGCTAATGCTAATCACAGAACGCTTGCCCAGCAAAGGTTCAAACACCTTATTCAGATCGCCAGGGGCTTCTAATTCCTTGGTATCAGTTGTCAAAATCTGCTGTTGCGCTTGGGGGTTGCTGACAATCACCATAGGAGGAAGATTTTTATCTAATCTGAGAGTAAAAATCTCGCCATAGCTTTTGGCACAATCCTCCATAAATGACATCGGATTAACAATCCAGCGCGCCATCTGTAAAAAAGCTGGAATTTGTGGCCCATTTGGTAATTTCATAATTTTTTTTGCTACTTAATATTTTTTTGCTACTTAAACTAACCGAAACTCTGGTTGCCTAATCATTTAAAGTACTTATTCTAACGTTGCAAAAAAGCAATAAACTGTTACAACCTCGAAGATGTAAAATTTTTGTTAAATTCAACGAGCATCTACAGTTTCATCTGAATTTTCATGTCATCTGGAAAAGCCTACGAAAAACCTAACCCCCTAACCCCCTTCCCGACGCGGGAAGGGGGAAAGTTCAAAGTCTCTCTCCTTTTAGGAGAGAGATTTAGAGAGAGGTTCCCCAGATACCGTGAAAAGTCAGACAGTTTCACCTAATCGTTACAAGGTACTCAGCATGACTGCAATCTCCGCAAAGGCATCTTCAGCGCTTCCCAATTTTTCTGAAGGGATTCAATATTTTGGTGAAGCGTTACCAGATTTTGAAACTTATGGTGCAAAACCTGCTATTGAGTCGGGAAAAATAGCGATCGCATCTACCACAGACAAAGCAGCTGTATATCAAACTTTACTAGCTGCCGATGCCTTACGCTACCTGACTTTACAAGTTACTGGTAGTAAAGCCTCTGGGCATCCCGGCGGATTCGCCAGCCAAGCAGAAGCTTATGCATCTCTTGTCATGCTGGGATACAAGAACATTATTACTGAAGTTGGACACCACGCCCCTGGATTTTATAGTGCCATGTTCTTGGATCGTTCGCTAGAGGACATGGGAATTTTTACAGTCCAACAATTGCGCGATCGCTTCCGAGAAAAGCACGGACTATTAGGACACCTTTCTGGTTACATCCCCGGTATTCTCGCACCTGCGGGGCCTTTGGGACAAGGGCAACACTTTGCAATGGCGGCTGCACTGTTACACAAAGATAAGTTGTTCCCCTTTACAGTTGGGGATGGTGGATTGGGTGAGCCTTATATTGTAAGTGCGATCGCTCACTTCCATACTGCTTATCCTGCTGCCACCAACTTCTTGCCGATACTGGTGTGGAACGGTTACAGCCAAGAACATCACAGCATGGTTTCCCTCAAAACCAACGAACAGATGCAAGCATATTGGCAGGGTAACGGTTTTGATGAAGTGGTATTAGTAGATGCCAAAGATTTCGACGATCAAAACCAGCCAGGGGATTACGTTGATAGTACCGTCTTTTCTTTTGAGAAGCGCCTAGAATTTACGCAAGCAGTACTTTCGGGTGTAGATAAAGCAGCGCGTTTTGCACTCGGTGGTAAACTTACCGTTTTTATTATTAAACAACTCAAAGGTGCAGGAGTCCACGCGCGGGGTGCTAAATCTCACAACTTATATCCTAAAGATACGCTGGATGCGCCGCATATTATTAGTGCATTGCAAACCCGTGCTTTGTCTGCGGATGCTTGGCAATTAGTCAGAACAAATGCCGAACGCGCCGGTGGTGGCCCAGCCGCAAAAACTGTGGTGACAGAATTTGAATTCCCATTGCCAGAATTAGGCGAATTACCTTTAGAAGAATATGCAGTTGGTGGTGAAGCCAAAGTTTCCACAACCGCGATGGGACGATTGGTAGGAATAGTTGGAAAAAGAGATCAGAATTTCCTCGTCACCAACGCCGACGGTAACGAAGCATCTGGAATTGCCAACATCAACCAAGCATTAAAGATTATCCACCCTACAACCGACGATTTATATAACCAAGCACCAAACGGACAAGTTTATGAACCATTGAGTGAAGATGCTTGTGCCGGTTTAGCTGCGGGTTTGGCGTTAATGGGTGCGAGAACATTGTGGTGTTCTTACGAATCTTTTGCCATCAACGGATTACCAATTTGGCAAACTGTAACCCAATCAATGGCAGAATTGCGCCGTCAAACTCCCTCAACTATTACTTTATTCACAGCAGGTGCATTAGAGCAAGGGCGTAACGGTTGGACTCACCAACGTCCAGAAATTGAAGCTTACTTTGCTTCGTTGATGCGAAATGGAAATGTTTTCCCATTATTTCCGCCTGATGCTAATAGTATTCAAGCTTGTTATGACTGGGCGTTGAAAACTAAGAATAAGGGAGTTGTGATTACAGCCAGTAAATCGCCGTTACCAATTCGCACAACTTTAGAACAAACTCGTCAAGGGTTGCGCGATGGTGCAGTGTTATTACATGAAATCGCTGGTGATAAACAAGTTGTATTTGCTGTAATTGGTGATATGACATTGATGCCAGTATTTGAGGCTGCGGCTTTTTTAGAAACTGAAGGTATTGGTGCGAAGATAGTTTCTGTCATCAATCCTCGGCAATTGTATCGTCCTCATGATACTGCGTGGGATACCTGTTCTGAACCCTATAGCGATTTCTTGGATGATGCCAAATTTGCTGAATTATTTGATGGCGATGCGCTAATTGCTGTGACAGGTGGTGCTGCGGCGATGCTAGAACCAATTTTGTTGCGGAGTACAGCCAAGCGCGACACCTTCGCTTGGAAGCGTGGGGAGACTACAGCCAGTGCTGGCGAGTTGATGGCATTTAATGGATTGACTGCTGAAGCGTTGACGAAACGTGCGATCGCGTTAGTGCATTAATATTCTATGTAGTTTAGATGTAATATTCCTATCTAGTCTAAAACTGGGTAGGAATTTTTACGTTTAAAAAAACTGGGATTATTACTTAAGTTAACTATTACAATTAACTGTTTGTGAGTCTAAAATGCTACAGTGCTTTTTATGCCTAACTTCATCAAGTAACAACTCTTAGACAGTGATGCCTTCAAACTTCGACTTGAGACTCCAACATTTAGAAGACAACATTAAACAAGACCAGGATTTACTCAAAGACTATGAAGATTCCTTGCGGTATGAAGATGATCCACGTCGCAAGGCTAAGTACACACGAGAAATTGATAAATTGCGCGAATCTGCTAATCGTTATCAGAAGGAATATGATGAATTGCGAATGCAGATAACTGGTGAATCAAATGTACAAATGCAGAATGTAGCTATCGAGTTGCAACAAATGAACACCAGATTAGATAGATTATATGCTGGGCAGAAGGTTATATTTGAAAACATTAATCACTTGCGTAAAGGACTATTAGCTCGTTATAACGCTGGTGAACAGAACATAATTGTAGCCATAACCGAACAATTAAATCAAGCTCAAATGGTTATGATTTCTACTGTTTTAGATGCAATAGAAACCGACCAGGTAACAGAGCAAGAAATGCAGCTTATTTTACAAGGAATACAGCAAAATATAACTAAACTGCAACAAAATGGGACTGCTTTGCCTCCTAGTCAAGCAGCCTTAGCGGAAGTTATCAATGCCCCTGAATTAGATTTCAAACATAGATTGAAGGTTGGTATACCTCTTATTCCTTTTATTTTGGACTATGAAGGTGAATTAGAACTAGGAACAGGAATAAACCTTAAAGGTGCTTGGCAAGCCTTGGTGCTGCGATTCAGAGGAGAATAGAAAGTGAATATGCACCAGCAAAGAAAAAATGACATAGAAAAACACATAAATGAGGAATTAATACTACAAAAGGAATTAGAAGACGATTTACGCCTTGCTCAAGAGCCACAGCAGAAAACCAAATTTAAAAAGCAAATTAAGGAAGAAAAGCAAGAATTTCTGAATATAAAACTGAGCTAGATTCCTTGTCTGACCATCCACAAAAACAAGAATCTCTCGTTAGTGCAATGACAACTCTGACATTCAGGGAATTAGATATGGTAACGCAGGGAATTCTTTGTATGCCTATATCGGCTGAAGTTAACTATACTGTTCTTCCTCCAGTACCAAAAATGTTGAAAAATGAACTAACTGGGGTTGCTCAATCCAGACTTATGACAGGGGTAATTCAAGCTAGGATGGTTGGTAACTTTGTTGAGAATATGGTTAACATAATCCCTGACTTTCCAGAGAGACTAAAAGCAGGGTTTGTAAAGGAATATCAAAGACTCCAGGCAACCGGATTAAAAGGAAATGCTTTATTGGATGCTTTGCATGAGTTTTCTTGCAATAGTAGTTCAGACTATGATCTACAAGCAGCTGGTTTAGCTGTGCTGTACTATCTCTTTGAGAAGTGCGAGGTGTTCGAGCGATGATTCTTCCTACAAAACATATCTCTACTAGTCACTCTCTATTGGGGGTAGGTGCTACAATACTAGAACAATTGTACCAACCAAGAACAGTTTCATCACTTTGGAGTGCTGTTGCTACCATGCCAGAAGTTGCCACATTTGAACGTTTTGTTTTAACTCTTGATCTCCTATACGCTATAGGAGCAATTGAGATGAATGCAGGATTACTTCATAGGTGTCACTGATGATTCATGCTGTTCGTTGTAATCGTGCATCATTCAAAACGGTAGAGTTTAGACCTGGCTTTAACGTAGTTTTAGCAGATCGCACAGAAGACTCTGGCAGAAGAGATTCTCGTAATGGATTGGGTAAATCTACTCTCATTGAAATAATTCACTTTTGTCTTGGAGGCACTATTCCAACTGCCAAAGGGCTTGGTTCTAGAACTCTTCGTGGTTGGGCTTTTAGTTTAGAGCTTACACTTGCAAATCAAATTATCACTGTTACAAGAAATACTGACGATAGGTCTCAGGTAGTAATTGATGGAAATACTGCTAACTGGCCTATTCAGCCAAGAGAACAAGAAGATCAAAAAGTTCTCAGTTTGGAAGACTGGAAGACTGTTTTGGGAAATCTAACATTTGGATTAAGCATTGATAATGAAGCTAAGAAATATAAACCTACTTTTAGAGGACTAATTTCTTATTTTATCCGTCGTGGAAGAGACGCATTTTCTACACCATTCGAGCATCATCCAAAGCAACCTGGATGGGATAAGCAAGTTAATAATGCTTTTTTGTTAGGTCTTGCTTGGGAAGAGGCAAGAGATTTACAACTTTTAAAGGATAAACAGAAATTAATCGCAGATATTAAAAAACTTAAAAAAGATACAGAACCTGGAGTTGCAATTGCAATTTTTGGTTCTCTAGGTGAGCTTGAAGCTTTAAAGGTTCAAGTAGAAGCACAATTACGTGAAAGAAAAGAAACTCTTAACAATTTTAGGGTAGCGTCTCAATACCATGAATTAGAGGCAACTGCTAACCGTTTAACCTCAGAAATTCACGAAGCAACAAATAAAAAAATTATTGAAAATAAATTACTGGAGTTTTATCAATCTAGTCTTGACTCGGAGGATGAACCCAGACCAGATCAGGTTGTTCGTATATATGAGGATGCAGGTGTTGAGTTACCAGGTTTAGTAATTAGAAGACTAGAAGAAGTAGAACTATTTCATCGCAGACTAATAGAGAATCGCCGTGAGTTTTTAGCAAGTGAAATTCAACGTATTAGAAGGCAAATATCTTCTAGAGAAAGTTTTATTAGAGAGAAAACTAATGAGCGTGCCGAACTTTTGGAAGTGCTAAAGACGCATGGAGCTTTAGAAGAATACACAATGCTACAAGAAATTTATCTTGATGAAGTAGCTAATCTCAATGAAATTAATAAACGTATCGAAGAATTAAAACAATTTGAGGAGCAAAAAAGTACCTTAAAAATTGAAAAAGAACAGTTACTACAACGCGCACGTCGTGACTATGGAGAACGGAATGAGCAAGCAGAACGTGCTATTAATTTATTCAGCATTAACTCTCGATTTCTTTACGACGTTCCAGGAACACTTGTTATTGATGTAGGAAGCAATGGCTTTAGTTTCCGAGTAGAAATTAGACGTGATGGTAGTGAAGGGATCGATAAGATGAAGATATTCTGTTATGACTTAATGTTGGCACAACTTTGGTCAGAGCGTGACCCTTCACCGCGTATATTAATTCATGACAGCACAATTTTTGATGGTGTAGATGAGAGACAGGTATCCCTTGCTCTACAATTAGCTGATAGAGAGTCAAGAAGGCTTGGCTTTCAGTATATCTGTACATTGAATTCAGATATGGTTCCACGTTCAGAGTTCCCACTTGATTTTAATTTTGATTCTTTTGTGAGACTAAGACTTACAGATGAGAATGAGGAGGGAGGACTACTAGGCATTAGTTTTTAGGTAACAATGAAGATTTAAATATTAAGAATGTACTTAAGGTTTTACACAAGGATGGAACCATGACTGACGCTCAAAAGATGGTTCGCCTAAACTTAGATTTGTCACCTGAACTAAATTAGATACTAGACGAACTAGCAAATAAAATAGGCACAAATAAAAGTGATGTTTTGCGTCAGG
The DNA here is from genome assembly GCF_054786515.1 of Nostoc sp. UIC 10890. Lineage (NCBI taxonomy): Bacteria > Bacillati > Cyanobacteriota > Cyanophyceae > Nostocales > Nostocaceae > Nostoc > Nostoc sp. UIC 10890. The sequence continues at coordinate 4,320,929 of NZ_JBSGKF010000001.1, read as the reverse complement.
CTATAACCTTGATACAAATCATGGTTATAGCTAAAGAGGAAACCAAAAAATTAGGAGTTCCAGAAGCAAATCAATTGATAGTTAATGAAATAATTGTCTCATCTGAACAGCAGTCAAAACCGCATCCACTAGAAACATTTATGAAAAGGCTTGATCCTTGGGAAGATGAACGTACTGCTGAAGAAATAGTCAAAGATATTTATGATAGCCGTACTATTTCTAACAATGACATTAGTTTATGACTTATTTACTTGATACCAATATCTATATGACCCCACAAACCCTAGACAAAATCAATACCCTCGAAGAACAGCGTTTTCTCTTACCTGGCCATTACACTTGGGAAGAATTTGAGAAACTTGAAGCCTTAACAGCAGATGCGCCAGGTTTGCGGATAACTTATCTTGATGGGTGTGTGGAATTTATGACTCTTGGTGAACAACACGAAGCTATTAAAAGTGTGATTGCTATATTTTTAGCGCTTTACTTCTTTGAAAAAGGTATAAATTTTATCCCTGTAGGTAGCGCTACTCGTCGCGCTAAAGAAAAGGGAACTTCTTTTGAACCTGATGAATCTTATTATATAGGGGAAAAGAAAGAAAATCCTGATTTAGCAATTGAAGTAAATATTAATAGTGGCAGTATAAATAAGTTAGAAAAATATAAGCGTTTTAACATTACTGAAGTCTGGTTTTGGGAAAATAATCAGATATCTGTATATCACCTCACTAATGATAACTATGAGCAAATTTTTCAAAGCCAATTACTGCCAGACTTAGATATAAATTTGTTAGTGCGTTGTATTTTAATGCCTTCAATAATTGAAGCAAGGACAGAGTTTATTAAAGGGATTCGGCAGTAATATTTTAATTATTGGCGTTTAAACAACATGACAGATAGAACAGATTTATCAAAAATAATTGCTAGCAAAAGCGACAATCAAATAATTCTGCCACCTGAAAATTTGCAATTGCAAGAAGACGTAGAACTTGAGCTAAAGCTGAGAGAACTTAAGTTTAGGCAAGAACTAAGAAAAGATTGGATTTTATTTATTGTCAGGGATGTAGTAATTTTTCCTGTGGCTATCCTTTTTATTTTTGCTGCCAGTGGTTATTCCCTATTTCTTCATATTCATGGGTAAATTATCTGATGACATATAGCAATTTTATCTGATTGGTGAAAATCGCAAGACTTAGATCCCCGACTTCTTAAAGAAGTCGGGGATCTTGTGCATTATCAGTAAATCTGCGTAACTAATTTTACAGACGACGAAGCCAACTTGCTACAAGTAGACTCATCTTTATATCCACAGAAATTTTGCTGGATATAAAGTAACTACCTAATGTAAATCATCTAAAAATATGGGGCTTTTAATATTTTCTGTTGCTTTAGTTGCCATTGTTGCTGTAATTATCATTAATAGCTACAACGATTTAGTCAAGTATCGCAACCGTTACAAAAATGCTTACTCTCAAATCGATGTTCAATTACAACGCCGCTATGATTTAATTCCCAACTTGGTGGAAACTGCCAAAGGGTACATGAAACATGAACGAGAAACTCTAGAAGCAGTTATTGCGGCTCGGAATTCTGCAATTAATGCTAGCAGTAGTGCCGCCCAAAATCCTGGCGATCCGCAAGCGATGCAACAGTTGGGCAATGCTGAAGGAGCGCTGACGGGTGCGTTAAGTCGGTTGATGGTACTTTCAGAATCTTATCCAGAATTGAAAGCCGATCGCAGCATGACTCAGGTTATGGAAGAATTATCTTCCACTGAAAACCGGATTGCTTTTGCCCGTCAGGCTTTTAATGACGCGGTGACACTTTATAACACCAAGAGCGAATCTTTCCCCAGCAATCTTGTGGCAAATACTTTTAACTTTACTGTCGCAGAATTGCTTGCCGAAGCTACTCCAGAAATAAGAAATGCTCCACGCGTGTCTTTTTAGGTGTCTATGAATTTCTTTGAACATCAGGATCGGGCACGCCAAAATACGCAACAATTAATCGGGTTATTTTCCCTGTCGATCGCAGCCATGATTATGGCGATTTATATTGCCACTTTATTTATGTTCGGCATGGCTCCCCGTGTTTGGTGGCATCCAGGGATATTTCTCTACGTGGCTGGGATTACAATAGTTGCGATCGCAGTGGGAAGCCTCTATAAAATTGCCTGTCTCCGTCAAGGAGGAAGCGTAATTGCCCAGGAGTTGGGGGGAAGACTCTTACTCCCAGATACAGCCGATGAACAAGGGCGACAACTATTAAATATTGTCGAGGAAATGGCGATCGCTTCTGGTATTTCCGTCCCACAAGTTTATCTCCTTGAGAGAGAAACCGGGATTAATGCCTTTGCTGCCGGATTTACGCCCAATGATGCTGTAATTGGAGTTACCCGTGGAACTTTGCAACACCTGAGCCGGGATGAACTACAAGGAGTCATCGGCCACGAATTCAGTCATATTCTCAATGGAGATATGCGGCTAAATTTGCGTTTGGTGGGACTACTCCACGGGATTTTGTTCATTTACATAACCGGGGAATTGCTGTGGCGCCTTCGTGATACCTTCCGTTTAGGAAAGGAAGATAAGGGTTTACCTATCTGGGCTTTTGGTTTAGCACTAATGGCAATTGGCGGTATCGGCTTACTCTGCGGACGCTTGATTAAAGCCGCAGTCTCTCGCCAACGTGAATTTCTCGCCGATGCTTCGGCTGTACAGTTCACTCGCAACCCTAACGGACTTACCGGAGTCTTCCAAAAACTCCAACAGATGGATTCACGCTTAATTTCGCCGGGTGCAGAAGCCGCCAGCCACATGTTTTTTGGCAATGCTCTCAACCCCTCTTTCTGGGAAGATATGTTTTCTACCCACCCACCCCTCGCAGAACGTATCCGCCGGGTTGGGGGTTTGAACGTCAGCAATTTGGCAGCAATGCCATCTCGCAATCAGATGCGTTCCCCTTCCCAAGAATCCCTAACAATGGGCTTTGCTGGTGGTTCCAGCACCACGCCAGCAAAGGTTGTAAACCAAGTTGGAAGCGTTACACCAGAGCATTTTGCCCATGCTCAAGGGCTGTTATCGCAGTTACCAGAATCCCTGCACTTGGGTGTGCGGGAGCAGGAAAGTGCAATGGCGATCGCTTTTGCGCTAGCGTTAGATACAGAAAATATCGAGATCAAAGAACGTCAAGTTGCTTGGTTACGCGAGGTGCAGCCTACTGAGTTGGTAGAAAAAACCCTGGAATTGAGCAGTGAAATTAGCCAGTTAGATCCCAGCATTCGCTTGCCACTTGTGGATTTGGTAGTACCCGTATTGCGTCAAAATTCTGCCAAAGAATGCCAAAGGCTGTGCAAATGCGTCCACGGTTTAGCTGTAGCCACCGGAAGTTTATCACTGTGGCATTTTGTGTTGCAGTTAATACTGTGGCATCGGCTTCAACCTAGTATAAATCCCACATCTACTACAACGGTAGAATTCACCTCCATCGAACAGATTTGGCCAGATAGCCTATTAGTACTGTCCGTAATTGCCCGCGTTGGAAACTCTCAACCAGATGCATCCACCGAAGACATCGCCTATGCTTTTCGCTCAGGGGTTTTTCGACTTCCCAAAGCTGGAGAGCAAGAAAAACCAGAAATACCACTAACCTGCAATTTCACTGAACTCAAGAAAAGTATTGAGCGTCTGCGCCTTGCCAGTCCTAAACTCAAGCAAGCTATTGTTGATGCCTGCGCCCACACGGTACTATTGGATAACAAAGTTACACAGTCAGAAGCAGATTTACTCAGAGCGATCGCGATGACGTTAGACTGTCCCATCCCTCCATTTTTAAACCTTCAGCGTGGCATTTCAAAACAGAAACAATCTTCTCCAAAACGAACTTAATGTAATTAGTGAGACACAATTATTTATAACTAAACAAATAAAGTCCGTTTTTGCGGACTTTTGCATTAATTTTTCTTATAGTTGTAAATGTTTGTTTACTAGGACAATAACCTGTTGCATTTACATTACATTTACAGGCAATTGATTTATTTTCCTTCTAGTTACTCTTATAGTATAAATAGTCATCTTGACAAAAGAGTATAATATTGTACAAAAAAAATACATTGACTAGAAGTATTAACTTGCCTGATAAAGTTTGGACAAAATGCCAGCATTCCAGAAATTTGATTGCTATATTAGATTAAATAACTATTCTGGCAAGGGTTAAAAAGCTGTGCGGGATGATTTACAGGGCTTGGAAATTAGTCAGGATGATCTGCAAAAGCTGACTAATTTACCTGTTAATGAGGATCTTTTAATCATTACAAATCCTCTGAAGATATTAACAAAAATATATATACAAAAAATCAAAAGTTCTGAAGGAGCAACTGTTGTTTTTATTGGGTTTTCTACATTTGTTTTTGTCTATATTTTATTTGATATAATCATTAAATTATTTGTAAGATGGGTAACAATTCCATCTTGGATATTGTTAATTATCTTAAGTTTTTGGGTTGGTGGTCTTACGCAAACTATCTTGTATTTAATATGGAAAACTAGAAATAAAATTGTCAAAAATAATATGACAAAGTCTCTACAAATCCTGTTAAATGAGGTTAATAGATATAATACTGTGATTAGAGTAATAGATATCAACGACCAAATAGAAGAAGCTGGTAATCCAGAAGTTCTTATAAAAGAAAGAGAGGGCGTTATCGAAGCACTTAAACTCACCAAAAGCGATTTAGTTCGCGCTTTGAAAACAGAAAGGATTTTGAGGGAGAATAAAAGCTTTATTCTTAGTAATACAGAACTATTCGTCAACAATTTAGCAACTTTAACAGCCATGCAAGTAACGGAACAGGCTACTGAGCATGGAAGGTTACTCAACGAAGCATTACAGATTGCATTAGATGTACAACACGAAATGAAAAGATTACAAACTCAGCGTTAAGATAATTCGTAATAACGCTCTCTACGAACGCGAACAGCGTGTCGTTCGCGGTAGCGTTGCGTAGCAAAGACAAACGCTAAAAGCGTAGCAAGCTTTAAGAGTAAGAGTACGCGGACTCGCTACCGCTGCGCTAACGTAATTCGTAGTCGCTACTGCTATGCTAACGTAATTAAGTTTTGTAATGGGGATTTAGAAAGAGTTGGCAAAAGTATAGATGCTCTAGATAAGTCCATAGACGCTGTTGGATAGAGACATCCTCAATAGCTTTTTCCATACTCCTTCCCACGGTTGCGATCCCCGGTCTAACATAAAGAATATTCCTAAAGCGATCGCTCATTAGCATGGACTGGAAAGAAGTCAGAGGCAACTGGGTAATCATTCCCCGAAATCCCATAGGTATCGTTCATTTTTTGGGAGGTGCATTTGTCGCCACTGCACCACACATCACTTATCGCTGGTTACTCGAACAACTGGCAAGTAAAGGTTATGTTGTAATTGCTACGCCTTTCGTCAATACATTGGATCATACTGCGATCGCAAAATCCGTGCTGCTAAATTTTGACCGCACCCTCGAACGTTTACAAGACTCTGGGGCATTACGCAAGCTTTACTTCCCCATCTACGGCATTGGACATAGTATGGGCTGTAAACTTCACTTGCTGATTGGTAGCCTCTTTAAAGTAGAACGTGCAGGCAATATTTTAATATCCTTCAACAACTACGCCGCTAAAGAAGCTATTCCCTTAGTAGAACAGTTCAATTCTACTTTGAAAATCGAGTTTACCCCCTCACCCTTGGAAACTAACAAGCTTGTCCAAGATCGTTACAATATCCGGCGCAATTTATTAATAAAATTTAGTAATGACACCATTGATCAATCAGCAGCTTTAACCAAAATCTTACAAGAACGTTTTGATGATATGGTGACAGCACAAACGTTACCAGGAACTCATACAACACCTCTAGGTCAAGACATTAAATGGCAAACTGGAACATATTTCACCCCCTTTGATGCATTAGGGCAATGGTTTAAGCAAGAAGCATACCGTGACTTAAACCAGCTAAAAAGCACCATCCTCTTGTGGTTAAATCCTTTGGCAGCGCCATAGTTTTTTATGACTCTTAAACAGTCATTTATTCGGCGCGAAAAGAAAAAATAGTTAGTAGTATAATCCAGATGTACTACTAACTAACTAGCCCATATAGTATTTTTATTTTCTATTTTTACAGCAAATTATTAATGAGTGTTTCTTATAACTTTCTATGTTTCAAATACTAATAATTGATGACGATTATTCAATAAAAATACTCCTGAAAAGGATGTTGGAAAAACAGGGTTATGAGGTAGTTACAGCCAGTAGCGGCGAGGAAGGAATAGAAAAGGCACTGGCTTACCGTCCTGCACTAATTATTTGTGATTGGATCATGCCGGGTTTGACCGGGCTGGAAGTTTGCCACCACATTAAGACAGACCCCAAATTTTTTACCACATTCTTTATTTTATTAACATCCTTAGATTCCGTTGCCGATTGCGTCAAAGGTTTAGATGCTGGTGCCGATGATTTTATCTCCAAACCTATTGAGCATAATGAATTACAAGCACGGGTAAGAGCAGGATTACGCCTGCATCAGTTAAGTAGAGATTTGCAGGCTCAAAAGTTGCTTTTAGAATCAGAAATGTCAGAAGCAGCAGAATATGTGCGATCGCTGCTGCCTCTTTCGATGACTGAACCCTTCTATATAAATTTCCGATTTATTCCCTCGCGACAACTCGGCGGTGACTGTTTCGATTACTATTGGCTCGATGATGACTATCTGGCAATTTACTTACTCGATACCGCCGGACATGGACTCAAAGCGACTCTTCCCTCTGTCTCAGTGCTGAATCTGTTGCGTTCCCGTGCGCTCAAAGGTCTGAATTATTATCAACCTAGTGATGTATTGAAGGCTTTGAATGATACCTTCCAGATGAATTATCAAAATGACAAATATTTTACTATTTGGTACGGAGTTTACAATCGAATCAATCGCCAGTTAATTTATGCTAGTGCAGGTCATCCACCAGCAGTTTTAGTAACTGGCACATCTCCAAGGAAGTCTGAAGTTAAACTCTTAAAAACCCCCGGTATGCCAGTCGGCATGTTTCCAGAGGCAAAATATGTTGATGGTTTTTGCAATATTGAAAAATTCAGCACCCTTTACATTTTTAGTGATGGCGCTTATGAAATCACTAAATCCGATGGTACACTTTGGAGTTTAGATGCTTTTATCCAGCTACTAGTTAGCTTACAAAATCCTATTGATAGCCAACTTGATCACGTACTGAGTTATTTAATCGCCCTCAACTCCAAAGATGCTTTCGATGATGATTTATCGATTTTACAAATGAAGTTTGATTAGTTATGTCTTGGAAAGTAAAACCTGATTAAATGCATCTTGACTGGGAAATATTTCAAATACTTTATCCATGTTAGTCAGTTCAAATAATATTCTGACCTGCTCATTAATTGAGCATAGAACAAGCTTTGTATCCGCTGCTCTCAAGGTTTTGAAAGCTAAGACTAAAGCTCCCAAACCTGAACTATCCATAAACGTTACATCTTTAAAATCAACTAACACAATTTTCGCGCCATTTTCTATAACATCAGTGATATTTTGTCGAAATTCTTGCGAAGTTGTGGCGTTTAAATTACCACTGAGCTTAATAACTTTTACTTGTTCTCTCATGATTATGTCACGTTGATTTGTGTAAATGATGCTCTGATGTCGCTATTATATACCCATCATAGAACATTTAAAAATGCCTGCAAAATAAAATCTAAGATTACATATTGAGTAATCATTGATAATTACTTCGGATATATAAAGATTAATTATAAACATTTTTATTTGATTTTTTGTAATGACAAAAAAATTATTAGCTCAATAGAAGTATAGTTTTTCTATTAGGAACAGACCAATTATAAATAAACAAGATAAGTAAGTCGGTATAGTAAAACTCATGTATGCTTATTTTTGTCAAAAAGATGGGATGACCGATTTTTAAGTTGTTTGCTGATTTGATGTTTCTTCATATAGGTTGATTTTTTCATGCCCACTTGCTTGCATCTCATTGACATAGGTACATACTGATCTACAAGCTGAAGTTACTGCTTTTCAGATTATTTCTCAAATATTTTTGCAAAACTGAGGTTCTCCAATAAACCTCATAATGATAGTCATGATTAAACAATTCAAAATTCAATGGGTTGCAGCGATCGCATTGCTTAGGTGGTAGGTATCGATTATTCTCCAATTTAGCGACGGGTCTGCATCACCCACCAAATTTTCCCCTGCTCTAACCCCCAATTCAGTACTACAAGCAAAAATACTATGAAAATTACTCAACTATCGGGGTTTCATATCAGAATCATTAGTGGATATAATCCTTTGTTGAATACTGAATACTTATGATAGTAACTAGCATCTACGTTTATTTATGTCCAATTACTTACATAATTGAAATAATTTACCTCTAAACTGCCGCTCTAGAGCCAAAAGTTTCGGTTTCAACAGCGCCAAGCAAGCTCGAAACTAAACCAATGCCCTAAAAGAAGTTCTCTGAGGCGATCGCCTCTGCTATTTTAGTATTCCCAATATCTGTCATTTCTCAACAGACAATACAAAAAGTAAAGAGTTATGAATTTCTAACTCCTAACTCCTAACATCCCTCAAACCGGACTCACTTTGGCTCTGTAGAGCAACTTTTCACCTTGAAGGTAGCCAGTGTAGCGTACTTTGACTTTTTCTCCAGGTTGTGCTGTTCCCTCCATCAATTGGTGCAGTTGGGGGTCATAAGATAATTCTGCTCCCACAGGTGCGATCGCTTCCACTCCCCACGCCTGTAAAAGCTTTTCCAAGGGTTTCTGCACCAACGGGACTATTTTGACTGCTGCTAGCTGGGGATTCTCCTGGGCTTTCTGTGCTGCTGTTGGCCATTGCAATAATAAAGACTCCAGCAGTTGCAAACTCGACTGCTGGAGTTCTTGTAGTAATATCTCTCGTTGCTGTTCTAATTGAAGTTGAGAGCGATCGTACTCTCTTCTTAAATCTGCAATCTCTTGTAACAATTCCTGAGTAGGCGCTTTTTGCTCTTGTAACAACTCTACGGTTGAAAAAGTTGTGATTAATTCATTCAATGACATCTGTAGCACTGACGACAGCTTGAGCAGCACCTCTACCCGCATCTGCTCAAGTTTTCCTTGGCGTAACCGCAAAATCTGACGCTCTGAGACACCAGCAGCACGACTCAGCGCTTTAAAACTAGAAATACCCACCTGTTGCATTAAGTTTTGCAACTTTTGGGCATGGGGCATGGAGCATGGGGCATTGGGCATTGGGCATTGGGTATTGGGCATTGGGCGTTGGGCATGGGGCATTGGGCATTGGTATTTAGTGATCAAGTTTCTTCTCTATTCCCTATTCCCTATTCCCCATTCCCCATTCCCTCTTCCTATTCTTCCAGTAAACTTCTCAACATCCAAGCTGTCTTCTCATGTACTTGCATCCGCTGAGTCAATAAATCGGCGGTAGGTTCGTCGTTAACTTCCTCTATCACAGGAAAAATAGACCGTGCAGTTCTGACTACGGCTTCTTGTCCTTCAACTAGTAAACGAATCATCTCTACAGCTTTAGGAACTCCAGGGGTTTCTGGAATCGAACTTAGTTGGGCATATTCACTGTAGGTTCCTGGTGCGGGATAGCCAAGCGCTCTAATTCTCTCGGCTATTAAATCAACTGCTAAGGCTAATTCTGTATACTGGGTTTCAAACATCAAATGCAATGTTTGAAACATCGGCCCCGTTACATTCCAATGGAAGTTATGAGTTTTCAGATACAGTGTATAAGTATCAGCCAACAGGCGAGATAAACCCTCGGCAATTTTAGCCCTACTCGCCTCGTCAATGCCGATATTTACATTTTTGACTGTTACTTTCGATGACATAATTTTCTCCTAATTAGGTTATATGTAATTGGGGATTGGGAATTGGGCATTGGCAAGAAAATAAATTAAGTACTCATTCCCCATTCCCCATGCCCTATGCCCCATGCCCCATGCCCCATGCCCCAATCCCCATTATCTATGCCAAGTGCATCTTCAAAACGCTGCGGGGTGCTTTACGGACTCTGGCTAAAACGGTTTCTTTGCCTAAACGCTGGCAAGCTTCATACCGATGGCAACCAGAAAAGCCATAATATTGTCCATCTACTTCTAGGACATCAATAGGTTCTTGTTGCCCAATCTCCGCAATCGATTCCATTAAGGCTTGCACTTTATTTGGATCGTTTGCACGGGGCAATGGACGTTTTATCTGATTTAATGGAATTTCTTGGACTCTAACCATAAAAAGTTTATCCAACTAGTTCTGTTTTTTACCTATAAATAAATCATAGTCATTATGACTTCGTTTTGCAACTAGTATTTGGGGCAAAATTGGTAATGGTATCATTGGAGCACTCATGCGACAAAAAAACCGCGCTACAAAGCAATTGGAAAATCAGCTCCAACGAAGCATTAAGGGGCAAAAGATGCTCTCTAAGAGAGATTACTTGCTATCGCAACTTTTGGAGACGCTTCGCGTAGCTTGCTTCCCCGTAGGGGTACGCTATCAGGTAGCCATGAAATTTTTGTTTTGGCGTTTTTCCCACACTGTGCTGACAACATTTTGTTTATTGGGTCTGACTGCGGCATCTGGGCCTGAGAGCAACATCCCGGATATGGAACTTAAAATTGGGATTGTGCAGCGATTTGGCTCACAACCTACAGCCAAGTTGCAACTGGAACCCATAAAAGGCGATCGCTTAAAGCTAAAATTTAAAGCGGGCAATAAGCAGCAAACCCTAGTTACCAATAACCCTGTAAAGCTGGAAACAGTCATGCAAGCTTTACCCCAGCCAGCAGTCGAAGAAGTGGTAGTTTTGGGCACATACCGCACTTTTGAAACCGCAGAAGACAGTGCGAATAAATGGCGTTCTCAGGGAATGGAAGTAGAAATAGCCCAGCCAGAACGCTGGCAAGTTTGGGCAAAACGAGATGTTTACAGCACTCCTTTACTGCGACGCTTGTTATTACAAAACATCCAAGCTTCTACCAAAGAGAAAGTATATCTTGATACTCAAATTTTAAAACAAGTGCCGCGAGTCAGTTGGGTGGTGGATGGCAATCGCTACAGCCCGAATGATTTGGAAATTAGCACTGAGAAAAACTTGATTCGGGTGAATAAAAGCGAAAAACCAGAAAATGCTCGTCTTTATGCCGGGAGGCTGAATTTGCAGCCAAATGCATACGGCACATACACTCTAGTTAATCAAGTACCTTTAGAAACTTATTTGCGTGGGGTTGTGCCTTACGAAATAGGCACGGATGCACCAAAAGCGGCGCTAGAAGCCCAGGCAATTCTCGCCCGGACTTATGCCTTGAGAAATTTACGCAGGTTTGCCGCAGACAACTATCAGTTATGTGCTGATACTCACTGCCAAGTTTATTATGGGCTGAAGGGAGCAGTTAGCAAAACAGACCAAGCGATCGCCTCAACCAGGGGTAAAGTACTAACCTATAAAAATGAACTAGTAGATGCCCTGTATTCTTCCACCACTGGTGGTGTCACTGCTTCCTTCAGTGATGTCTGGAATGGCGATGATCGTCCCTATCTCCGCCCTGTACTAGATGCTGCAACTAATTTTTGGGATTTGTCTAAGCAGAGTTTAGCAGATGAAAAGAACTTCCAAAAATTTATTAATACGCAACAAGGATTTAATGAAAGCAAATGGAATGTGTTTCGTTGGCGCAAGGAAACCCGTCTAGAGGATATTACCAAAGACTTGCAGAAATTTTTGCAGGTGAAAAACAGTCCCCATGCCAAATTTAAGACAATTCAGGCTATGGCAGTAGTGAAGCGAAGCCAGAGTGGACGTATCCTTGAACTTGCTGTTAAAACTGATCACAGCACCTTTGTTCTGCACAAAGACGAAGTTCGCAGCGCCTTCGCCGCTCCTACAAGTACGCTTTTTTACATAGAACCTCTGAACAAAGGCAAACCGGAACTCTGGGGATACGCTTTTATTGGTGGTGGATTAGGGCATGGAGTTGGCTTAAGTCAAACAGGCGCTCAAAATTTAGCGAAACTAGGTTGGTCAAGTCCAAAAATTCTCCAATTTTACTATCCTGGTACTGAGATTCAAATTCTTAGTAAAGAGATTAAGCTGTGAACTACCTACACTGACTTGGAGTATGAAACCAATTCGCAATTTGCAATGACGCGACGCTCCTGCGTCGCTAACGCTTCGCTATCGAAGACTCGCTACCGCTACGCTAACGCAATTCGCAATTTAATCAAGACAGACACTCCGGGGTGGGGTTTCTAACTACCTTGGGATACAAGGACTGTTTCGCGCCACTTGCGGGCGTTAGCGTAGCGGGACGAGTACGGTTTTAAACCTTCACTTTTTTCATAAACCGCAACGCGAAAGTCATTCATTAGTCCAACAGATACCACACTTAGTATTTAACGTGGTTCATATTAGTCCGATGCATAAAAAGCTTTTCCGTCCACAAGAAAGAGGATATGCACCAATGACCAATGACTAATGACCGTCTCAGTCGTGGTCTAAATACCTAAAAATTTCTGTCAAAAATTAAGCAGGAACACAGCAAATGTTGTGTTCCTGCTCAACATGAAAATTAGGCTTTTTGTCAAAGTCGTTTCGAGAGGCACAAACGGCACTGGTAAAGTATTTACCCTAGATGCCCTGCTTCTATTTTTTCAACATTAGTAACTCTTGCAAGAGGTTTATGGTTGAGTCGCTGACTCTTAGTAAAGATCTTCTTCTTTGTGAGTTTCGATTGTTACGTCAGAGGTTGGGTAGGCGACACAAGTCAGTACATATCCCTTTTCGATTTGTTCATCATCTAAGAATGATTGGTCGCCCTGATCGACACTACCTGATACGATTTTACCTGCACAGGTCGAACAAGCACCAGCGCGGCAAGAGTAAGGCAAGTCAAGACCAGCTTCTTCAGCAGCGTCCAGAATATAGGTATCGTCATCAACGTCAAGTGTCTTATTTAGTCCTTCGGCCTCGTTGATTAGTGTCACTTTATAAGTTGGCATTGAGTAATCCTCTCTTTTGCAAACGGCAGTATAAGTTATCTTAAGGCAAAGGTAACGGCTGTTCTGTGGAATTAGCCGCTAGTTCAAATTTGCTTCAATTCTGATACTACGAGAAAAATTAAACGATGTAACTGGAAATTGAACCCGATTAGTAATGAAATTTAGTTGCTTAATCCCGATAAGTTTTATTTATATTATTTCATACCCTAGTGAGGTTGTGATTAGTAAAAATTATCTTATGGAGAATAAAACATGAATAAGATTAATATTACCTATGTTTTTTAGGATTTACGCAAAAGAGATCCTCCAACTCCCATAAAAAACAGGGCTGTTTCATTTCCTGAAACGCGCTGATTTACAAGCGTTATGAGCAAAAAATCATTAAAAAATCTGATTAGACAATTAGCTTATTTGCGGCAATACCCTAGAGAAGCACTGAAATTTTCTGGTTGAAGCGGTAATTTTTCTTGTTCTCAATTTTTTTGTTCATTGTCTTGACAAAGAACTTAATTTATGATTTTTGATAAACCTACCCTAAATAAAAAAGGGGGCTTTTCTTTTCAAGTTTTCTCTTTTGAGCATACGTACTTCTGACTAGCTTCAAATACCTTGAGGGGTTAGGACGAATGTTGTAGAGTCTAGACTGGTGAAGTCATTGGATTCTCCATGAAGAGAGAATCTCACCACTATAAACGTGGGAGACTCAAAAACAGAACTAGTGAGGATCATGTATAATTCAGGAGCAGCTTTGGAAAAAGCAATAGTGCGTGTAGGTTTGGTAGGTACTGGTTATGCGGCAAAGTTTCGATCTGAAGCGTTGCTTAATGATGAGCGATCGCATTTAGTCGCAGTTGTTGGTCATATCTCAGAAAAAACAGCAGCCTTTGCCAGAGAATACCAGATTGAAGCGTTGAGTTCTTGGCAAGAGCTAGTAGAGCGGGAAGATATAGACCTAGTAGCGATCTCCACCATTAATCGAGATCATGGTGCGATCGCTCGTGCAGCACTTACCAACGGCAAACATGTGATTGTAGAGTATCCTCTTTCGTTGGATGTAATCGAAGCTGAGGAACTGATTGTCTTAGCCAAAGCACAACAAAAACTCCTGCACGTTGAACACCTGGAACTTTTGGGTGGTTTGCATCAAGCCTTGAAGCAAAACTTAGCCAAAATTGGTGAGGTGTTTTATGTTCGCTACAGCACTATTAATCCCCAAAATCCTGCACCCCGCAAATGGACTTATAACCACGAGATGTTCGGTTTTCCCTTAATGGGGGCGTTGTCTCGCCTACATCGTCTCACGGATTTATTTGGTAAAGTATTTACAGTTAACTGTCACCAGCGATATTGGGAAATAGAACCGGAATATTACCAAACTTGTTTCTGCACTAGTCAACTCTGCTTTACCAGTGGAATTTTAGCCCAAGTAGTCTATGGCAAAGGTGAAACTATCTGGCAACCAGAACGCAAGTTTGAAGTTCATGGGGAAAAGGGTGGTTTAATTTTTGATGGCGACACAGGATTTCTGATCCAGCCAGGCGAAACAACACCTGTAGAGGTTGGCCCTCGCCGGGGTTTGTTCGTCAAAGACACGACTATGGTGTTAGACCATCTTTTTGATGGCACTCCTTTGTACGTGAGTCCAGAGGAGAGCTTATACACCCTAAAGGTTGCGGATGCTGCACAAAAAGCTGCAAAGACAGGGTTAACTATGTTTATGAAAGATACTTTAGATAAAAGTTGATGAAAACTGAACTAATTGTTATTTTATCCCAGCGAGAAATAGATAAAATGCGTCAAGCTGGGCGTTTAGCAGCCAAACTTCTCCAGCATCTAGAACCGTTTGTGAAGCCAGGGGTTAGCACTCTCGAACTCAATGATGAAGCCGAACGTTGGACGCAAGCTCATGGAGCAAAAAGCGCACCCCTTGGCTATAAGGGCTATCCTAAATCGATTTGCACCAGTGTAAATGAGGTGATCTGTCATGGTATTCCCAATGCCAAGCAAATTCTGAAAGAAGGTGACATCATTAATATTGATGTGACGCCGATTGTTGAGGGTTATCACGGCGATACATCCAAAACCTTCTTTGTTGGTACTCCTTCCCCAAAAACCAGAAAGCTAGTAGAGGTAACAGAAGAGTGTCTCCGCCTTGGTATTGCGGAAGTTAAACCTGGGGGACGCATTGGAGATATTGGTGCAGCCATTCAAGAGTATGCTGAAGGACAAGGCTTTTCTGTGGTGCGAGATTTCGTTGGACACGGCATCAGTAATATTTTCCATACTGCGCCGGATGTTCCCCACTATGGGACACGCGGTAAGGGCAAGCGCCTCAGACCAGGGATGGTTTTTACTATTGAGCCAATGATTAATGAAGGTACTTACGAAGTCGAGGTTCTCAGCGATAAGTGGACTGCGGTAACGCGCGATCGCAAGCTTTCTGCTCAATGTGAGCATACCTTAGCTGTAACTGAAGATGGCGTTGAAATTCTCACCCTACCTGAAGGCGAGAATTACTAAACTGGTAGATTTTTCTACTCCTTGATTAACATAATGGTTCAAACTATTGCTGCGGAAAACGTCACACTTGAGCAACTAATATTGCTCTACGGATTAGAGCTAGTTGATTCGGAAGAATTCTTTCGAGAGTGGCAAGATGACCTACTAGAACTGACCAAATTCTGGCATATATGCTGGCTGCTCCCCAGTCACAAGATGTAGTATTTGGCATAATTACTTCTGGTGGTAGTTTTATTTTCATTAAACTGCTCAAAGGTTATCCTCCTCGCTATGCCACTTCGGATATTTTTGATGTCCGTAACCGTGGTAATGAGTTATATAACTTACTCCAAATTTTGAAGCGTATTAGTCAATTGACTTTTGCCTAATTAAAGCTAGTTAAAATAATTAGGTAGAGTTAGAGATTGGGGAACACGTAGCACTCTCTAGAGAGAAGTATAGCTGAGTGCTGTTAGCGGAAGCGGGGCGTTTAGCCCGTGCTGAGTAAAAACCCAGTTGTTTCAAGACTTTGAGCAATCAAGACTGTCCTAATCTGACGTGAGTTCGACAAGTCTTATTTGACCTCTCCCCCAACCCCTCTCCGACACGGAGAGGGGAGCAAAAGGCTGAATTTTTCGTTGCTCCTCCCTTTCCGTTTCACAGAGGGAGGCTGGGAGGAAGAGGTTTATCGAACTCACGTTAATCTGTGTGACTACGGCTATATTTAAACTGTGTTTTACTCCTGAATTCTGTTGTAACTATCTTCCCAACTTATTGGGAATACCTTCACACCCACCAGGAATAGTACCTCTGGTTTTTTCGCCACCCCAACTGCAACAGTAGTAACGTGTAGAATCAGACATCCTTTGTACATTGCTGAAATCGGCATTTTCCACCACAGCACCAGTGTGTTCACCGGTTTCATAATCTGGTGGTTCAGTGCGACTGCGGGGTGATGCTTTATCCACTACACCATAGAATAGGCGAATCCCGTTCAGGTCAGCATCGCTAAGATTAGCACTATATAAAATTGTGCGAGAAAGGTTGGCTTTTACTAAGTCACAACCGACCAGATTAGCGCGGACAAGATTAGCTTCGCTCAGATCAGTCCAACGCAAATCAGTACCAGAAAGGTCTGCTGCGGCTAACATTACGCCTAAATCAATGACGCGCACACCTTCTAGGCGGTCTTCTGCATATCCGCCACTTCCGTTGAAAATGGCTCGACCTAATCGGCCATCGCGTTTTAGAGGTGAGAGCAACTTAGAACGTGAGAGAAAACGGAGAATTTTCGCTTTCCCACTAGCATCGACACTACTTAAAATGGCCGCAGTGCGTCCTTCCGCGATCGCTCTTTCTTGGGGCCAATCTTCTAATAATCCTTCTTCATCTAATACCAAGTCGGATACGCCTTGGAAATAAGAATCAATTGTCTGCTGCTGGGTAATAATATTTTGCTGAACCGTAAGCATATTTTGCTGAATTGTCAAGTCTTTAGAAATGACATATTGTCGCCACGCCACATAAACGGCGATGATAGCGATGAGAATTTGCCCCAAAGCGCCAAACCATTCTGCTAGGCTACCAGCAATATCCCAGTTAATCTGGCGTCCTAAAAGCAGTAAGCGATCGCCTGCACCTGTGAATCTGATCAAGCCAATGATGGCTACTATTAGTCCCAAAAAGGCCACAAACAGGGTGCGTTCTTGGGGTGAAAACCACTCGTTTAAAACTTCTTGCAACCAAGGCAATAATATCGCCAGGGATAACAGCAAAGCTATTAGCGTTCCGATAATGCCAACGATCCAGTTATTAAGGATAACTCCAACGAGGGTGATGGCGATCGCGATTAGAGTAATCAGCAATGCCCTCGGCTTAACGGTAAATTGCTTGGTAATGGGTTGCTTGAAGTCAGAACGGGCTTGTTGTAAATGCGGAGATTTTAAAGACGCTAATGCTTGTTGCGTCGCTAGTGCTTCTGAGCTTAGGTTTTTCTCCGTTGCACCACCGTCAAAGTCATCTGGCTGCAAATCGTTTTCGGGGGCTGGTTCTGGGGTTGGTAGATTAGAGGAATTGGATTCAATCGTCATGTTTTCTATTTTGCCCTCTCAATCCAGGTTATGCAGCGTTCCTACCGCAGTAAATTGTTAAAAAACAGGCCGAAGATTATCCTGCTTGTCCTTCTGAAAACTACCATTATTGCCCTAACAGTCATTACTAGACCAGTTGCTCACCTGAATTTAACAGCTTGGAGCGATCGCTTTATTCTGCTTACTCCTTCGAGGTGAATGAGTATTCGTGCCAATCACAAATGGGGCAATACCCAATCGCTTGATAAATATGATTGGCTGTGGGATTGGCTAAATCTGCTATGAGGAAACAATTGCGGCATCCCTGGTCTAGCAATTTTTGGCTTAACGCTGCGACACAGGCAGTAGCATATCCTTTGCGACGATACTCTGGTGGTGTATAAGCTAAATTGATCCGACCAATTGTAGGTAAAACTTGTTTACTAGACGCAACTGAAACTGGAGTGCTATCAACCCAAAAATAAATATTCTGCTGTTTTAACCGATTATCTACTTGGTATTCGACATCCTCGCTCACCGCCTCATCGATCTCAGATAAAAATGCAGAAAGCCACTTGATCAAAAGAGAGCGATCGCCTTCAGTTGCCAGTCTAAGATATCCTCTGGCCGTTGAGACTCTTTGCACTGCGGTTAATTGGTAAATTTTCATTACCACCGACCGTTGATAGAATTCTCCTGTCAGCGCTTGCCAAGTCTGCGAGAAGATTTCTGCTTCAGTTGCCAGTCCCATGCTTCCTGGCAGTTGCTCTTGACGCAAATCTTGAGCAATCAACCGCAAGGCATCAATATTCTGGGCTTTGGATAGGATCAATTTTTGGGGTGGGGTGCGGATGGCAACAGCTACAATCTCGCCACTTGTTTGGACAATTGCTAAATAAGGCTTACCCAGATAACGTTCTGGATTATGCAACAAGGTATGCAAAATACTGAGTAAAACATTATTTTCTACCTGATGCTGGAGTAAGTAAGCCTGAGTGCAGTGCCAGAATTCCTGAATTTTGTCGAATCGATTTAGTTGCATGATTAGCCTTCCTCACTAACCATCAAATGATAAAAATATTGTGGGGTGGGCATCTTGCCCGCCCTGATTAATTAAGCGTGCAAGATATCCACCCCACAAAGTTGAGTAATTTATTTGTTGGAATTCCCAGTCATTTGCCCTCAATTAAGGTGCAAGGGCATTACCCCGAATTAGGCTACCAATGGTTTTGGCAGTAATTTTCAGTTGGGTGATGGGATTAGCAGGGACAACCGTTTTATACAGATAGCTATCAAATGTTAGCCGCTGCACATCGAGGTCATCACACATTTCCACAAACGCCTCACGGGTAGCATCGGAACGATAGAACACGGTTTGCAGAATGTCCAACACCTTGTAAGTGAGTCCGTATCTCTTATCCCAACGCTTCAGGTAAAGCTTGAGGTCGCCTTCTGTAGGAATACGGCTACCACTGTTAGATGTTTCGACAATGGTTTCGGCACACATCCGCCCAGATTTAGCGGCAAAATAAATACCTTCGCCAGAGGACTTAGTAACGTAACCAGCAGCATCTCCCACCAAAGCGATGCGACCAACAACACGACGGGGACGGGGATGTTCAGGAATGGGGTGGGCTTCTACTTTGATGATTTTACCGCCTGCCAACTTCTCGGAAGCACGGGCGCGGATACCAGCTTGTAACTGTTTGATGCTGGCTTTATTGATGTGCATCGTGCCAGTACCGACAGCTACGTGATCATATTTGGGGAAAACCCAAGCGTAGAAATCGGTCGAAACGTCATCACCGACATACATTTCGGCGAGGTCGTTATAGTAGGCCATTTTGTCTTCGGGTAAGCGAATTCGCTCTTGGAAAGCGATCGCATAATTGTAATCCCCAGCGTCCATTTCTTTGGCAACGCGAGAATTAGCCCCATCGGCCCCAATAATTAGATCCACCTTCAGGGTTTTGGCAATCCCCTGTGATATACCATCTGTATGGTCAATGTAATGGATGGTATAGGGATCAGTATTGTTTCCTGGTATATCAAGTTTATGAACAGTGGCATTAATTAAATTTGCGCCGACTTTTGCCGCGCGATCGCGCAAAAAGCCATCCAGGACTTCCCGGCGGCACATTCCTATATATTCATCTTCATTTATCAGATTGATATCAACCTCGCGATTGGAAGGTGAAATCATTTTCATCTTCCGTACCCGGCGATCGATAATCTCTGGTGGTAAGTCAAATTCACTCACCATACATAGGGGAATTGCACCCCCACAAGGCTTTGCATTGTCTAGCTTCCGCTCAAACAGGTAGGTTTCAATCCCAGAGGCTGCCAGTGTTTCAGCGGCAGATGAACCAGCAGGGCCTGACCCAATAACAGCAACCCGTAGTGTCAAAGGTCTTTCTCCCAATCTTCACATTTACCGAGAGCATACTACCACGGTCTTTCTAGTGATTTGGCGGTTTTCCTCCAGGTTCCTGCACAAATGCAATATTCCTTAATGTTTCGATACGAAAAACGAGATGGGGAATAGATTGCATTTACCACTGGGAATCATCACAACTCATTTAGTTTGAAGCATAAGTTTTACCCCACCCTAACCCTCCCCTTATAAAGGGGAGGGAACTAGATTTTCTTGTTTCCCCCCTTTATAAGGGGGGATTAAGGGGGGTAATTCGACTTATGTGTACACCAGAGAGGTTAATTTCCCTACTCCCCCTTACTTAAATACTGTGCGATCGCATTTACCAGTGGGAATCATAACAAACAGATTTACCACAGTAAATATCCAATGGCTTACCAAAACATTACCGCCTCCCTTTTCCCAGCAGATATCCAAGAAATTTGCCTTTTCTCGTTACCCTGAGTGCAGAAGAACGACGCAACTTATTTAAGATGGGCGATAAAAGACTAGCTTTTGTCAACAATAGCCTGATTGCTGCCCAATCCAACCGAGACATTTTACCAGCCAGCTTTGATTTAGACGAATTTGTGCGGGATTATCAACTAGCCGCTAACCTCACCGAAGTTTTGATTGGACTGCGACAACTGACAGAACAAGTAGATGATACCTTAATGGCTGTTGGTAGCGAAGCAATGGGTAGCAGTTTGACAGTTTATGATTACGTCAAGACAGCTGCTAAGAAAACTCCAGGGTTAAAAACTATTGTTGAACAATTAGGCGAACGGTTTAAAGCTATTAAAAGTAAACCCGCGAAAGCTGCTGTCGATTCTTAAAGGCTTTTTAAAAGCTTTTAGTGATGTAGCCAATACTTTGAGATCCCCCTAAATCCCCCTTAAAAAGGGGGACTTTAATTCTGGTTCCCCCCTTTTTTAAGGGGGGTTAGGGGGGATCAAAACGTTAACTGAACCCTATTTATTGCCTTAAAAAGGGGGACTTTAATTCTGGTTCCCCCCTTTTTTAAGGGGGGTTAGGGGGGATCTCCAATGACTATGCACCAAAACCCACGCAGTATTGGGTAGGGGGCATAACTACCAGAAACTATGACAAACAAACTCAATAGCAGCAATCTCTATCTACCTTACAATCCAAAGCTTGTAGAAAGAGAAAAAGAACTTCGTAAAAATATGACCCCAGCAGAAAAAAAGCTGTGGCATGAATATTTGAGAAATTTCCAATATCGGGTTTTAAGACAACGACCGATTAATCATTTCATAGTTGATTTCTACTGTCCTACTTTACAAACAGTGATTGAAATTGATGGGGATAGCCATTTTACAGATGAAGGTCAAGATTATGATCTGGAGAGAACAAACATTTTGGAAGGCTATGGTTTAAAGATTATTAGGTTTACAAATAATCAAGTTTTAAATCACTTTGATAGTGTGTGTGAGCAGATACAGCAGATGATCCCCCCTAACCCCCGGGGGAACTGGAATTGAAGTCCTCCTTCTTAAGGGGTATTTAGAGCTTGTCAAGAAACAACTTTTACAAGTCTCAGAGAATATTGAGGTTTGGTGAGATAGTGTAATTCCATTCGCCATGAAATTCATGTGGCGTAATTTGCACAGTTGCTAGTTCTTCATCTGAGACTTTCACTTTTGTCGGATACAGCCCTGTATATAGTTGTGCTTGTACATTTAATCCAGTTTTTGTTTTGGTCGCACTAATTAACTGAACAATGACCTCGTGACTCGTTAACGGATAGCCTCGCCAATTCATGCTGATATGTGAAAATAACCGATGCTCAATCTTATTCCACTTGCTAGTTCCAGGAGGCAAATGACAGACAGTGATATCTAACCCTGTAAGGGTAGCAAATTTTTGCAGTTCGAGTTTCCATAATCGAACACGATAGCCATTGCTGCCACCACAATCAGCATTGATAAGCAACTGTTTAGCATTAGCATAAGTTACACTACCGATAGTTTCCCACCAACGTCGTAAGGTAGTAACAGCAAAACTAGCAGTATCATGATCTTGTCCAACTGATACCCAGGCATTATTTTGTCCAATATCATAGATTCCATAGGGGATAGCTTTACCTAACTCTGGGTCAGGAAAATCATGAACATTCACTTCAATGGGTTGCTTTTGGGGCTGCCATTCTTGACCTGGATTTTTAAAATTTCCGACTAATTCCTTCTTTTTGGCATCCATTGAAACGACAGGTAATTCCTGTGCTAAGAAGGTTTTGGTCTGCTCATTAACATACTGAAACTGAGCATCTCTGTCTGGATGCTGGTTGCCTTCACGGGTTTTGACATTTGCTTGGAGGCTGTAGTGTTGGGCGTGAAGCAACTGAGACACAACTTTATGACTGACTGGGTAACCTTGTTGCTTCAAAGCAGTTGCTAACTGACGAGTACTTTTATAAGTCCACAACATGTAAAAGTTGTTTCTTGACAGGCTCTAAGTTGGCAATACGGTTCGGTTAAGATCCCCCCGCCTGCGGCGACCCCCTTCAAAAGGGGGTAAAAGAGGATTATTAGCCCCCCTTCAAAATTGGGGTTGGGGGGATCTTAACAAGATTAAAACGTTAACCGAACCGTATTGGGTAAGTTGGCATGGGGCATTTATGCGAACTGAAAAGTAAAGCCTAAATCTTGTTCATCTATAAATAATTATGTATGGTATATGTAAGACACAGTAATCCTACCAAGGATCTGTAGATTTAGTTGCAGAGGTATAGCAGCAGTGGGCATAGTAGTTGAGAATGTCTCCAAACAATTCGGGAGTTTCAAGGCAGTTGATGAGGTTAGCCTGGAAATTAAGAGTGGTTCGCTAGTTGCGTTGCTAGGGCCATCGGGATCAGGTAAATCTACGCTACTACGGTTAATTTCAGGTTTAGAAATGCCAGATAGTGGCAAAATCCTGCTGACTGGTAAGGACGCCACATACCAAAGCGTGCAACAGCGGAATATTGGATTTGTATTTCAGCACTACGCCTTATTCAAGCATCTGACTGTCAAGCAAAATATTGCCTTTGGCTTAGAAATTCGTAAAGCACAGCCAAAGAAAATTAAGGGAAAGGTAGAACAATTACTCGAATTGGTGCAATTAACTGGATTAGGCGATCGCTATCCATCACAACTTTCTGGTGGTCAAAGACAACGGGTAGCTTTAGCAAGGGCACTGGCAGTAGAACCGGAAGTATTGCTGTTAGATGAACCCTTTGGCGCACTTGATGCTAAAGTCCGCAAAGACTTACGGGCATGGTTACGTCGCCTCCATGATGAGGTTCATGTTACCACGGTTTTCGTCACTCACGACCAAGAGGAAGCAATGGAAGTCTCCGATGAGGTTGTGGTGATGAATAAAGGGCGTGTAGAACAGGTGGGGACACCATCTGAAATTTACGATAATCCTGCCACTGCATTTGTGATGAGCTTCATCGGCCCAGTGAACGTATTACCTAGCACCTCGAAGATTTTTCAAAGTAGCGGATTTGATGCACCACACCCACAAGTGTTTTTGCGTCCGCAAGATGTGATTTTTGAAAAAGTTGCTAACGGTGCTACTACGGCTGCGACAGTGAGCCGATTGATCCATTTGGGTTGGGAAATTCAAGTGGAATTAACTTTCGATGATGGGCAAGTGGTGATGGCCCATTTAACACGCGATCGCTTTAATGATTTAGAGTTAGAACCACAACAGCGAGTGTATGTGAAGCCCAAGGATGCGAAGTCCTTCCCAGTGTCTTATTCAATTTGAAGTAGGCAGGAGGCAGGAGGCAGAAGGTGAATAAAACTCCATACAAGTCAAAAAGCTTTATTGCCTATTGCCTATTGCCTATTGCCTATTGCCTCCCTACGCAAGTAAGTCCAAAAATCAAAGCGGATTGCTATGTATCAGAGGTAATTAACTGCCCTTGGGTACTGTATTTCCAGGCCCGGCGGTGACAATCACCAGATTTTCTGGCTTAATTAAATCTTCAATTGCCTTTTGCATATCAGCCATAGTTACTGCTTGAATCCGCTGAGGAAATTCTCGGATTTCCGATCGCGAAAGTCCCAAGACAGCATTATCCAAAATGATGCTGGATACATTACTGGGATTGGCTAAATCCACTGGGTAGCTATTGCTAATTGAGCGTTTTGCTGTGTTAAATTCAGCCTCAGTCACACCTTGTTCGCGCAACTGTTTGAGTAAAGCGAGAGTACTGGCGATCGCTTTTTGGGCATCAAGAGGAGCAGTTTGCATTTGAATCAAGAAGGGCCCAGGATTGACGCCGGCGGCAAAACCACTGTATATACCGTAAGTCAAACCCTGGCGATCGCGTACTTCCGTACCCAGTCGGCTCGATAAGGTATCACCACCCAAAATTTGATTTAGCACCAGTGCTGCATAATAACGTGGATCTTTCCGAGAAATGCCATTGTAGCCAATGTAGGTAACAGCCTCAGATTTACCGGGAATTACTTTGTTTAAACGTGTCAAAGTTTGCGGTAATGGTACGGACTGTATTTTGAGAACAGGTGGCTTACCTGTGGCCTGCCATTTACCAAACACCTGATTCAGCAAAGCTTTTAGCTTAACTGAATCAAAGTCTCCAACTATTGCGATCGTTGTGGTATCCGGTCGGTAGTGTGTCTGGTAAAAACTCAGCAAATCATCACGAGTAATGCTCTTTAAACTCTCGGCTGTAGGAAAGCTGTGGAATGGATGATTTTCGGGGTAAATTGCCTGCTGGAATACTTGCCGTCCCAATCCTCTAGGATCATCTAGCTGGACTTTCAGACTTGTCAATGCCCGCTGGCGACTCAGTTCTAACTGGTCGGCTGGAAAAGTGGCATTTTCTAACACATCTGCCAGAGTTTGAATCAATATCGGCAGATTTGCTGAAAGTCCCTCACCGCTGACGTTAACTCCCTCGCGGCTAGCACTAAAGTTCAAACCGGCTCCCTTGTCTTCCAAGGTTTTAGCTAGGGTGAGAGCATTTTTAGTCTGCGTCCCATTCATTAAGTTGTTTGCAGTCAGATTTGCTAATCCAGCTTTTTGATTGCCGTCAAATTCAGTACCAGCGTCAATTTGTGCGCTTAGGTTAATAGTGGGAAGATTGCGATCGCGCAAGAGCAAAACCTTCAAACCATTATTTAAGGTAAACTCCTCTGGTAGTGATTGTTTGGTTGAATCTGTCGCTGATGTGGCAGGTGGCAGATATTTCGCCAATTCTGCTGGATCTACAGGCTTACCGGGGCTGAAATTTTCCACCGTGCGACCAGAATCAGTACCGGAAGCCCCTGGTTGACCATCTGGTTGAGTTGGCTCAAAGAAGCCGATGGTTTGTTTAGTCGGATTGAGGTAAGTTTTCGCTGCTTGCTGCACTTGAGCAGGAGTGACTTTTGCGATCGCTGCGAGATACTTTTCAATAAAATGATAATCTCCCGCGATCGTTTGGTTATACCCCAGTTGACTGGCTTGACTAGTGATGTCTTGGTTCCCCAAAATATACGAGGCTTGCATTTGCGTCTTCGCTCGGTTCAACTCTTCTGAGGTGACTGGTTGCTGTTGCAATTTTGCTAAAGATTCCTGGAGTACCTGGGCAATTTTCCCTAACTCTTGACCTGGAGCCGCCGTAGCATTAATTTCATACCAACCCGGTTCAATAAGTTCGACAGCACCGCCACTTACTGAACTGGCAAGCCCAGATTCCACCAAAGCCTGATAAAGCCGAGAACTACGTCCACCTGTGAGAATGGCATCCATCACATCAATTGCCGGGACATCAGGATGTTTGATATCTGGCAGAGGATACACCGCTTGCAATAGTGCTGCACTTCCAGGTTGCTTAAGGACAATGGTTGCTTTTTTAGCAACAGGACTAGATGGGGAAGCGTCGGCGAGGGAAGAAGATGCTAAGAAACGATCAAGTACTCTGGTTGCATTATCAACTGCCTCATTAGACCTCTGCTTTTCTGATCGTTGCGATAACTTACCAAAAGTTTCTTTCACAACTTCGAGTACGGGTTCTGTGGCAAAATCTCCGGTAATCACCAACGTGGCATTTTCTGGGCTGTAGTAGGTTTGGTAATAATTCCGCACCTGCTCCACCGTGAATTTTTCTACATCTGCTTTTGTCCCTCCCACAGGTAAACCATAGGCTCTGCTGGGGAAAGCATCTCGCATCACTGCCCGATTCAGACGATAGTCTGGTGAATTTTCGTACCCTTGTAACTCGGAAATCACCACCCGCTTTTCACTTGTCAGTTGCTCAGTCCCAATTAAGGAGTTTTCCATGCGATCGGCTTCCAGCGTCAGCAGTGCTTCCAGTTTGTCTCGCTGCACAGTGCCAAAGTAAGCTGTTTCGTCATAACTAGTAAAAGCATTGAACTGGCTACCCAAGGCACTAAACAACCGTCCAAACTGTACTGGACGGTCATTTGTCCCTTTGAACATCAAATGTTCTAGCTGGTGAGAAATGCCATTCTCTCCCTTAACCTCGTTGCGTGAACCAACTTTATACCAAACTTGCACACTTACCACTGGAGCAGTATGGACTTCCTTAGTTAATACTGTTAAACCGTTGTCCAATACCGTTTTTTGTACCCCTTGGGTGAATGAGGATACAGGTGCTACTGCTGTTGGTATTGCAGCATTGGTAAAATTGCCAGGTATTGGCACGATAGTTAGGAGAAGGCTGAGAAAAAATCCTATAAGCATGTATGGTCGCCGTTTCATAAGCAATGCAAAATTTCCAATTTTTAAATAAAACCCCAAAAGGTATTTCAAAATTTAAATCTAACTTAAGTTGCTAGTTATGGAGGGAAGCAGACAAAATTTAAAAGCAAGCTTGCAGCACAGATTAAAAGTGAATTTTCGTTTGGTGCGTCTTCATGTCAAATTGGTATCACTTTTGATCAGTTTAATTAGCGATCGCCTTTGTAGACTCGTAATTCCTGCTAAATCATGTCTCAAGTTCCAATCAGACTGGAAACACCACAGTTACTACTACGTACATTTCAAGATAGCGATATCAGCGCGTTTTTAGCTGATGATGGACAACAGGCGGAAATGCTCGCTAAAG
Organism: Nostoc sp. UIC 10890; assembly: GCF_054786515.1. Classification (NCBI taxonomy): domain Bacteria; kingdom Bacillati; phylum Cyanobacteriota; class Cyanophyceae; order Nostocales; family Nostocaceae; genus Nostoc; species Nostoc sp. UIC 10890. The sequence goes on along the minus strand of NZ_JBSGKF010000001.1, from coordinate 4,293,770 downwards.
CGATGGGATATTTTTTTAGTTGGAAGTCCCTAAACTGCTGGGCGAGTTGCGATGAGACTCGAAGCAATACGGTTCGGTTAAGGCTTTTTGATGAAAATTTTAGATCACAAAGATTCGATAATTTATCACAAAGACGCGATAAATCGCGTCTTTTGCCTTAACCGAACCGTATTGAGACTCGAAGGAAACTAGACATCTGGTGAAAATGAATTAGGGACAATTCATGAATTGTCCCTAGCAAGGATTTCGAGCAACGCAGAATTAATTTTCGCCAGATGTCTACTTCTTAAGAGGCTAACAATTCGGGCTGAGGCATTAAACCCTGGAGGATATGGCGCAACTGTGCGATCGCTTGGACTTGAGAATCACCAGTTTCCTGGAATTGATCCAAAGATTCTCCAATTCCTTGCAGCTTTTGCCGTAATCCATCTAGAGAATCCTGAATTGGTTGTAGTGCTTCTTGATAAAGATTTACTCGACCACAACATTCAGCAGTTGTTCTTCGTAGAGATAGCAAGTTTTCCTCGATCGCTTTCAGTTCTTGGCGCTTTTCATCTAGATCGTGAGTTTGATTGTCAATCATTCCCTGATTTAGCTCAACACCAGAACGAATCTGGTCAATCTCACGTTCCAGCTTTTGAATTTCTTGTGAATGTTGTTGTCGCTGGGTTTCAATTTGTAACAGAATTGGTTCTAAATTAATTTTGTTGTTACTTTCTTCTTCAGTAACAGTATGTCCTTGGCGTCGCAGCATTACAGCTTGGTGTTGCTTGAGAAACTTCTGATGCTGTAGCATATTGCGGCGTTGTCCTACCAAGCTGGAGTTTAGCATCTGATAAAGGTCTTTTTCATCAGTTAGTTCTAGTTCCAAATTGATGTGATCATGGTCAGATGCGTTATTTAATTTAGTTTGGAGTTCTTCTATAGCTTCTTGTTTATATATCAGTTCTTGTTCTTGATCGTGAACAAAGCTAGCGTCTATTTCTAACTTATGCTGCAAGTCTTGTACTATCTTTTGTAGTTCTTCTAAAGGCATTTTCTCCAAAGATTCTACATCAGCTTGTTGGCCGAGAACTACATCACCAGATGTAGCAGCTAAAGAATGCATCTGTTGATATAACTCTTCGGCGCTTCGTAACTGCTCTTTAATTATCCGAGCATACTCTTGCTTGCTGGTAAGGTCTGCTGTATTTATTTGCAATTGGGCTGTTTGCTGAACTAGAGAATTTTGTGCCTCTTGCAATGCATTTTGGCGATCGCTAAAAGTTTGTGATAAACGCTCAACTTCTTCTTGCTGTTGTGCGATCGCACTTTTATTCTCCTCCAGTTTTTGCCAGTGCGGGGTGAGAGTAGCTTGTTGCTTTTCGACCAATTCAAAAGCCAGATGCAGGTGTTCTCTTACTGTTTCCGTGGGAGCAACACGACTAGACAAGCGATCGAGTAACTCACTCATTACTCGACTTTGCTCCTCATCCAAAACCGTCCCTGGTTGAAAATCTGCTTGACGTTCCTCTAGGCGACGCTGCTCACCGCGTAAATGCTCCCAAGCACCTTCCAACTCTTGGCGGTTGCGCTCAACTTCTGCTTGCAACCGTTCAATTTCCTGGCGCGAGGTGTCAACTTCCTGTTTTTGCTCCTCTAGTTGTTGTACTTCATCCTCCAATTGTTGCAACTGTTCCGAGCGCACCTCCATGTCCATTTCACGGCGATTCAACTCTTGCGCCTGAAACGTTAACGATTGTTTCCACTGATCAATCTCATCTTCCTTGAGCTTAAATTTCTCCAACTGGCGGGAAAAATTCTGCAAAATGTTGACGAGTGGCCGCCCTGCTTCTTGAATCCGCTGCACTTGACGATTCGGATTCAGTTCAGCCAGTACCAAAGCACCATCATTTAATTTGCTTGCGTCCTCAGCGGCAATCACTTCTTCCGACACAGTACTCCAATTCTGGTCAGTTCGCTGACAAGCTAGCAGTTTCAGTTCGGTTTTAGCACCGCCACTGAGTAAACCACCTTTCTGTTTTTGTACTTCTGCTAAATACAGCACACCGTTAGTCCTTTATTGATGCACTTCAAGTTCGTGTTTTGGGATATACCTTAAATAATTCTGTTAACTTGTCTCACTGAACCGAAGTTAAAGAGAACAAGACAGACAAAACTATAGACGCGAGATATTACGTCTTGATACTTATAGAAGCGACCTAGTCGCGCCTTTATATTTTGTACTGATGACAGTGATGATGACTTCCGTGTTAACACTAGCTTTGTCAAAGTGTATTACGAAAGATGAAGGTTCTTAGCTGAATGTATTCCCTAAAGACAATCAGAACAGAGTAAAAATCTTTTCAATACTCCATAATCAATACTGAAACAAGAAGTCAGAATTCACAATTCCGAATTCAGCAATACTTAAGGAGTAATTTTTAGATAAATGCAGGGAAATTTAAATGAAATTGATATTTGCAGTATCCTGCAATTGATTGAATTGGGACAGCGAACTGGGCAACTATGGGTGGAAGCTTATAGCTCTCACCATAACAACAAACTGGGTGGAGAAGGAGCAAGTATTTATCGCTCTAAACAACAGTCTTGGTTCGTCTTTTTCCTAAATGGGCAAATTATCTATTGCCAAGAAGGCGAGAGTAGTTTATCCAGAATTAGCGATTATTTACGTCATTACCGAGTTGAGACGCGACTCACCAACAAACAAATTGCCTCCCTACCACCAACTGACGCGCCAGAGTATGCCTATCTTTGGGCACTCTTGGAGCGGAATATTATCAACCCAAAGATCGCTGGTAGTATCATTCAGGGCTTGGTGCATGAAACTCTCTTTGACCTGCTGAGTTTACGTCAAGGTAACTTTATTTTCCATCAGGGTATGGCACTTGCCCCGCAATTAAACACCTTTGAGATTGCTCCATTTGTTACAAAAATTACGAAGCAGGTGCAAGAGTGGAAGCAACTCTATCCACATATTCAGTCTCCAGAACAATTGCCAGTGCTATCTGACAAAGTTCAGCTACAATCTTCCCTACCAGAAGCAACCGTAAATAAGCTACAACATTGGGCTGATGGTAAAACATCCTTGCGACAACTGGCTCGCCATCTCAACCGAGACATTTTGACAGTCGCTAAGGCAATATATCCATACGTGCAACAGGGTTGGCTACAACTAGTATATTCAGCCACTGTTAAACCAGATATCCACACGGATAGCTGGGAATTGAAGGAAAAACAAAAGGGGCGGATAGTATGTATTGACGATGCGATCGCCATCGGTGAGACTATAAATTCCATCTTAGAACCACAAGGTTATGAAGCGATCGCGCTCACCAATCCTTTAGAGGCACTTAGTCTGGTGTTTCAACTCAAACCAGATTTAATTTTATGCGACATTGCCATGTCGGAATTGGAGGGGTACGAGGTTTGCGCCATGCTGCGACATTCAACAGTATTTCGGCTCACACCAATTATCATGCTTACTGGGAAAGATGGGTTTATCGATCGAGTCAAAGCTAGGATGGTCGGGGCTACAGATTATTTAACAAAACCATTTACAGATACTGAGTTACTCATGCTCGTGGATAAATATATCAACAAGCAAGGAAAATAGGGCATTGGTTATGGGGCATTGATTATTTCTTCCTCATCTATGGGACATATAAAGAGATCGAAGATTTGTTGATCTACTAAAAGATGAGTTAAAAGATGTTATCACAGAGTCAGCCAACTTCGTGAAACGTCAATCACCGGGAAAATAGTGAAAACATAGAATTAATTTATACAGTTAATACTTGCGGAGGAATCAGGGAATGTTCCAAATAGGAACGTCTACATCAGGAGGTAAATAGACACTTATGAGCACAGTTCTGATTGTGGAAGACAGTATCGCGCAAAGGGAGATGATTACAGACCTCCTGAAAGCAACTGGCCTAACAGTTACCCATGCCAGTGACGGATTAGAAGCATTGGAGGCAATTCAAATAGCACCTCCAGATTTAGTGGTATTGGATATTGTCATGCCCCGGATGAACGGCTACGAAGTTTGTCGGCGGTTAAAATCCGATCCAAAAACCCAAAATGTCCCAGTGGTTATGTGTTCTTCCAAAGGCGAAGAATTTGATCGCTACTGGGGGATGAAACAGGGTGCAGATGCCTACATAGCCAAACCATTTCAACCAACCGAGTTGGTAGGAACAGTCAAACAACTGCTGCGAGGATAAGGATAAAAACAACATGGTCAGCAAACCGGACTTTTTAAGTGGCAGCGGTCAAGACCACTTCCGACCAGAATTACAAGTAGAAAGTCCTGAAGGTGAGTTACATTTGAGGTTTTACATTCCCTCGCATCAGGAGTTTGCACTACAAGCAACTGGCATCCGGGAGGTAATTGAACTAAGTCCTGATAGAATCACCCCGATTCCTAATGCTTCTCCTTTACTTTTGGGTACTCTAAATTTACGAGGTCGAGTTATTTGGGTGGCCGATTTGGGTCAATTTCTTGGGGAAGCAAGTGCATTAAACACGGATAGAGCTGAAATTTCGGTGATTGCCATTGAGGAGCAAGACACAATAGTGGGTTTAGCAGTAGAGGAAATTGGTGGTATGGATTGGCTGGATGTCCAAAATCTCATGCCACCAACTAATGTTCCAGATACTATGGCTCCTTTTTTACGTGGAGAGTGGTCATTAAGTGCTAAAAAAAACCAGTGCCTAAGACTGCTCGATCAAATGGCAATTGTACGGAGTGCTAGGTGGGCAGGATGAAATTGGAGGAGGAAATGGCAGCAAGTATTGATAATTACGAGCCAACATATCAACAGGCGATGACCGCCTATGTTCAAAGGAATTATGAGGTTGCAGCCACTTTAGTTGACCAAGTGGTGCAAAATTTACCAGATGACCCCAACTCCCATTTGTTGCGGGGTCACATCTACTATGTTTTACAGCAGTACGATGTAGCAAAAGAAGAATATCAACAGGTATTAGGCTTGACTAACGATCAAGAAATTATTGGTTTTGCCAAGAATGGAATTGAAAATATCAATCAATATTTACAGTCATTCGGTGGGCAGGTTGATACATCCGGAAGTCAAGAGCAAATAAATTCCTCAGAGATGTCTGATCCACTGGCATATAGGGAACCAGAATTAGAAGATTTGGGCGCTAGTGAGGAGTTTGACAGCAATAACCTTGATTTGAACTTTTTTGGAGAGCATCAAGAAACTGTGGATGGCGTTGAAGAAGTATCTTCAAAAAGTCCATTTGACCTACCCACAGAAGACAGCATTGGAACGGTCAAAATCTCAGATTCTTCTCCAGCTTTTGGTGACGATCCTTTTGCCTTAAATTTAAATGACGAATCACGGGAACAAGAGTCAAATAGTAACTGGGAGGAGAATACAGAATTAGAGTTACCTGCTTTTTGGCAGGAAGATGTGTCAGGAGATATTCTGGAAGAATCATTAGTAAATAGTCAATTTTCAGATAATGGGATAAATTCTCTTCAAGAAAATTCAACTATTAACAATAATAACTCTTCATCTTCTAAGTCAGAAATTGGTAATAGCGAGAATAATTTTCCTGATTTGTTGAGTGAGCCAAAGTCCCCAGAACTTAGTATTGAAAATTTAGAATATAAAAAATCTAGTTTTGGAGACGAAACTTTACTAATTGTTGAAGAAGAACTAAGAAATGGTTCGGCAACAAAAAATAAGTTGGAATACGGCAGTCAAGATAATTTGCTTGAAACCGAAGCACATAGTTGGTTGGAACCACAAGATTTTGCCGCAGAGGAAGCTTATCAGCCAGATTTATCTGAGAATTCTTCATCTTTTAGTAGCAATCTACCTCAAGAAGAAAAGCCGTTGAAATCAGGCGAATTCATCAGTCAAAATAGCTTTGATGACGATGAAAACTTTGATATGGAAGCATTTGAGTCTGCTTTTGGCTCAGAGGGTTTAAGTTCTTATGAAGACTCAAGTACTATACTGAATGGAGAAAATTCTAAGAGTAATATCGAGTTTTTAGATGATTTTGAGGAATTTGACGATTTAGGCAACATTCCAGGGTTTGACCTGATTGAAGGAGATGCTAACTTCGGTGATCTAGCAATGCATTCTGCTCCAGCAGAAAATAGTGACACTGGACGCGCTCAAGTCGCGGAGGCTTTTCCAAGTAATACAGCCGATCGCGAAGAAGAACTATTTTCGATGACTGGTTCCCATGAAGGAGTTCCAGTCTTTAGCCAAACAGATGTCTCGAAACTAGAACCCAACGTCAGCATCGAGCAAGGATGGTTAGCACCATTAGAAAATGCCTCCATCGAACAGAAACAATGGTTAATTGCTGGAAGTGTAGGCATTGTCTCGGCGCTGGTTGTAGCTACAGTTAGCTTTGTCGCCACCACATTTTCGCCACCCCAACAACGAGAAACAGTACGAAACACAGGTTGGGCAATGTCACTCGCATCTGGGATTGCAGGTTTTGCTACCGCAGGCTTTATGGGGAATTTGGCGCTGAAACAAATTCGGCGCACAACTAATGATCTCCAAGCTCAGTTTGAGGCTGTACGTCAAGGAAATCTGAATGCTCAAGCTACAGTGTATTCCGAAGATGAATTGGGGCATTTATCCACTGGCTTTAATGAAATGGCGCGGGTAATTTTCACAACCACAAGTGAAGCCCAACGGAAAGCCGATGAACAAGAGGAAGCCAAAGAAAATCTCCAACGCCAGGTGATTCGTCTCTTGGATGATGTGGAAGGAGCTGCTAGAGGTGATTTAACAGTCCAAGCTGAAGTGACAGCCGACGTATTAGGAGCTGTAGCTGATGCTTTTAACCTGACAATTCAAAACCTGCGGGATATTGTGCAACAGGTAAAAGTAGCAGCGAAGGATGTAACAAAAGGTGCAACCAACTCTGAAACCTTTGCTAGAGCATTATCTAGTGATGCCTTGCGCCAAGCGGAAGAGTTGGCAGTAACGCTGAATTCTGTACAGGTAATGACCGACTCAATTCAGCGGGTAGCAGAAGCGGCGCGGGAAGCCGAAACCGTTGCTCGTGATGCTAGCACGATCGCTCTCAAAGGTGGCGAAGCAGTAGAAAATACCGTGGCGGGGATTTTAGAAATTCGAGAAACCGTTGCCGAAACCACTCGCAAAGTAAAGCGGTTGGCGGAATCTTCCCAAGAAATTTCTAAAATTGTGGCGTTGATTTCCCAGATTGCTTCGAGAACAAACTTGTTAGCACTCAACGCTAGTATTGAGGCGGCAAGGGCAGGAGAAGCGGGACGCGGGTTTGCGATCGTAGCAGATGAAGTGCGCCAGTTAGCAGATAAATCTGCTAAATCCCTGAAAGAAATTGAACAAATTGTGATGCAAATCCAAAGCGAAACAGGCTCAGTAATGACCGCGATGGAAGAAGGTACACAACAAGTAATTAAAGGGACAAAATTGGCAGAAGAAGCCAAGCGATCGCTCGAAAACATTATTCAAGTGGCGAATCGCATCGATATTCTTGTGCGCTCTATTACTACCGACACTGTGGAACAAACGGAAACCTCCCGCGCCGTCGCTCATGTAATGCAATCAGTAGAACTGACCGCCCAAGAAACTTCCCAGGAAGCACAGCGAGTTTCAGGTGCCCTACAACACTTAGTAGGTGTATCCCGTGACTTAATCGCCTCCGTTGAACGTTTCCGAGTGGAAACTATGGAAACCAGATAAATAGTCATTTGTCTTTTGTCCTTTTTTATTTGCTAATGACTAATGACTAATGACCAATGACCAATGACCAATGACTAATGACTAAAAAACTATGCTGCCGGAACAACAACAGCGGATTTTGGGTTACTTTATTGAAGAAGCCAGGGATCACCTGAACACCATTGAGCAGGGCTTGCTGAATTTAGAGGGTACTCTGAACGACCCGGAAATGATCAGTGAAGTCTTCCGGGCGGCTCACTCCATCAAAGGAGGAGCGGCGATGCTTGGATTGACTAGCATCCAGCATACCTCCCACCGTCTGGAAGATTGTTTCAAAGTTCTTAAAGATAATCCGGTTCAGATTGACCAAAAGTTAGAGTCTTTATTTCTTGGTGTATCTGATACCCTAAAATCGCTGTTAGAGCATTTGAGCGGGCCTTATGGTCTTTCCGAAGATGCAGCCAATACTTTGATGTCAGAAACTGAGCCAGTCTTTCAATGGCTGTATCAGCATTTGGAACTACTTGTAGAACAAGCAAAGAGTGGAGTAGCCAGCAATCCTGACGCAACAGAAGTACACACAACCTCTGTAGAGAATGTCTCCACACTTACAGAACTTTTCCTGCGGCGAGATATTCCCGATTTGGCAGAAGACACCCATCAGGAATCTCCAGACTCAGTAGCACCCCAGGAGGTATCTTCGCCAGTCATTGCTAAAGAAAATAATAATTGGGGTGAGTTTCAAGCCCAAGTGTTGCAAACACTGCGGGAAATGTTGCAACTATTTAAGCAAACTACAACACCCTCAACTCGGCAAAACCTCCAGCAATGCTGTCAGCAGTTAGTCAAACTTGGTAAAACTTGGAATTTGCCCAAGTGGTGTAGTTTGTGTCAAGCAGCAGCCAGTGCGATCGGCAATCCCGAAAATACTTATCTGACTTTAGCTAAAATTGTCATTACCGAAATCAAGCAAGCTCAAGAATTAGTCCTGCAAGGTAGGGAAACTGAAATTGCAATTAGTCAGCAACTAGAAGCGCTTTTGAGCTTTGCAGAAATTGAGTTATTAGCGGTTACGCCTGATTTGTTTGATGAACAGTCTGCGGCTTTGACAGAATCAGAGCCAATTCTATCTGGTAATACCGATCAGACAAATGAAGAATTGAATCTAGACGAAGATACTAGCGATCGCGCAGCTTTAGCGAGTCCACGAGCACCTGGCTACACCAACGTCTCCAACGAACTCCCCTATCTTGAGTTCCAAGGAACACAACAAAATGCTGCGACTCACACCAGTCTTACTTTCAACACACATGAAGAAGCACATCCAATCAGTAACAATCTTGACCCTAATGGCCCAGAGGTAGGAATAGCTGAGTTAAATACCCTTGCCGATTTATTTGAAGGTGAGACTCCCGAACTAGATGAAAGCTGGCATCAAGAAGAAACTTTAGATATTGTTTCCACCGATGACTTTGGAATTGATTTCAGTAGTACTGACACTGAGGCTACTGATGGCGATTTATCTGATTTACTCTCCTTTGATGAAGACATAAGCAACACACAGCACCCAACAATCACAGCCACTACAGAAGATTTATCCCTACTATTTGGCGATAATTTCCTAGAAAAGGAAAATTCAGAACTACAAAATCAACAAACAGCTGCTACGACTCTAGAGTTGAGTGATATTAACATACTTGATATAAATTTAGACTCTTCTTCTGAAGATTTACAAGAATTTATTGATATTTCTAGTGATACAAACCAATCTGCTGATGTCAACAAAAATAATGTAGTAGAAGATTTATTGACACTGGCACTAGATGATGATGAATTATTGCCAATAGGTGAAGTGACTCAACTAGAAACTGAGCCATTCCCCAGTGTGGAATTATCTACCAATCAACACAACAGTTTTGACAACTTATTTTTAGAACCTAGAAATGCAAATTGGGTAGAAGAGATTACCCCTAGTGACTACATAGAATTACCTCAGCCAACAGGCTTGTCTTTGGACAACCTGTTTGGTGAAATGGAAGAACAGATACTACCGCCTACAAGTGAACCAGAAATCGGTGATTTATTTGATACTTCTCCAGGAACAGCGCCTGAATTTTCTCAATCAGAAAATGATCTGAGCAACTTTTGGAGTCAGGAAACCACAGAGGAACAGGACGAGTTCGATTCCTTAATTGATCAGAATGTGGAAAGGGCGTTAGATGAGAGTTTGTTTACTGGTTCGACTGATGATATTTTTGGCGATAGTCAGTCGCTTATACCTTCTCCTGTAGCTAGTTTTGACATAGAAGAAGATTTTGATCTTAATTTCCAGCAACAAGAGCAGCTAGATTTGATACTCTCATCAGATTCTGGAGATGATTTATTTGATGAGTTAGTACCAAGTAGTTCAACTATTTCCCCTGCAATCAACGATATCTCTACGCCTGAAACGCCATTGTTTGCGCTGCATCCAGAGGAAGAAATTCTCAGGCCGCAACAACCAGAAGCTTTAGATTTTATTCCAGAATTTACTAATCAGTCCCCAGAAATATCTGCTGTTAATCTAGAACTTAATGAATTAATCTCTTACGATGAAAATCCGCAACTGCTGTTTGAAGATGTTGCGGCAAATGATTCTACCTATATTCAGATGGAAACCACAGAGAATACTGTGGATGAATTATCAGAAACGATTAGTTTTGGGGAAAATTCAGATTCAGAATTAACCCAAGCACAGCCAGATGATTTGTTCGGCTCTTACGATGAAAATCCGCAACTGCTGTTTGAAGATGTCGCGGCAAATGATTCTACCTATATTCAGATGGAAACCACAGAGAATACTGTGGATGAATTATCAGAAACGATTAGTTTTGGGGAAAATTCAGATTCAGAATTAACCCAAGCACAGCCAGATGATTTGTTCGGCTCTTACGATGAAAATCCGCAACTGCTGTTTGAAGATGTCGCGGCAAATGATTCTACCTATATTCAGATGGAAACCACAGAGAATACTGTGGATGAATTATCAGAAACGATTAGTTTTGGGGAAAATTCAGATTCAGAATTAACCCAAGCACAGCCAGATGATTTGTTCGGCTCTTACGATGAAAATCCGCAACTGCTGTTTGAAGATGTCGCGGCAAATGATTCTACCTATATTCAGATGGAAACCACAGAGAATACTGTGGATGAATTATCAGAAACGATTAGTTTTGGGGAAAATTCAGATTCAGAATTAACCCAAGCACAGCCAGATGATTTGTTCGGCTCTTACGATGAAAATCCGCAACTGCTGTTTGAAGATGTCGCGGCAAATGATTCTACCTATATTCAGATGGAAACCACAGAGAATACTGTGGATGAACTATCAGAAACGATTAGTTTTGGGGAAAATTCAGATTCATCCCAGACAAGCTTAGAAATTTTAGATACTGAAGAAAATAATTTAGAAACTACCTTTGACTTTGCAGAAAACACAGCTTTTGAAGAGACAGAACTGGGTTTTGATAATGATTCATTGTTTGCAGAAACTGCTCTGCCAGCAGCAGAAAAACAGGAAAAATTAGAAGAGAATGCAGCAACAATTGACTCACAAGCTGTCCATGACTTCACACAAACGGTTATTCAGGAAGATGTCAAAGCCGATTTGTGGGATTTAGGAGAGACATCTGAAACGGTACCAGTGTTAGAGGGAGAAAATGCAATTCTTGCTCCGAATGAAGAATTGGCAACTACAGAAATCGTTGAAGAAATTGCTCCAGAAGATGAATTTGCAGATTTGGCAGCATTACTAGGAGAGGAAGTAGCACCCATCCCTAAAGCCAAGGAGATACCAGAAGTAGATTTTGCTGCCCTGGAAGAATTGCTAGGTACAGATAATGAAAGCAATGTCTACGACGGGCTACGCCAACGCCAGCCCTTAGACATTCAACCAGTCTTGGGTAAAAATCCCATTTCATCACCAGCGATCAAAGATGAATTCGGTGACTTGGAGAAGTTGCTGGCAGAAGCAGATCAAACAATATCCCATTCACCTTCAGTAAAATCGAACACCAGCAAAACTCCCCGCCCCTCTACTCGTCGGGCTGCGAGATTTGAAGAAACGATGAAGGTTCCAGTTAAGCAACTGGACGATATGAGTAATTTAGTTGGGGAGTTGGTGGTAAATCGCAATACCTTAGAGCAGGATCATGAACGGCTGCGGCAGTCATTAGATAACTTGCTGATTCAGGTACAACAACTCTCAGATGTGGGCGCAAGGATGCAAGAGTTGTATGAGCGATCGCTACTAGAAGCTTCTCTGTTAGCTGGACGTAAAAAGAAAGATCCCGGCTTCCAAGCTCCAGATTCCAATGCCGATAGGGGTTTTAGCGAGTTAGAAATGGATCGTTTTACACCCTTCCATACACTCTCACAGCAGATGATTGAGCGGATTGTGCGAGTGCGTGAGTCGGCTAGTGATATTGATTTCGTTACCGAAGAAACCGAGCGAGTCGCAAGGCAGTTCCGCCAAGTAACCACCCAGTTACAAGAGGGATTAACAAGAGCGCGAATGGTGCCTTTTGCTCAAACTATTGATCGCTGGCGGCGAGGAGTGCGCGACAATGCTATCAAGTGTGGCAAACAAGTCGAGTTGGTGATTGAAGGTGGTGATACCTTAATTGACAAGATGATTTTGGATCATCTGACCGATCCATTAACTCACATGTTGAATAATGCGATCGCTCACGGCATTGAAACGCCAGAACAACGCCAAGCTGCTGGTAAACCACCTGTGGGAATCATTACCATCCGCGCCTTCCACCAAGGCAACCAAACCATCATTTCTGTAGGCGATGATGGCGCAGGTATCGATTCAGCAAAGGTTAAGGCGAAGGCGGTGAAAATTGGCATGATTACAGAAGCGCAAGCAAAAGCCATGTCTCGTCTGGAAGTCTACGATCTGCTATTCCAGTCTGGTTTTACGATTAAAGACCAAGCAGATGAAATTTCCGGTCGTGGTGTGGGTATGGACGTAGTGCGTTCTGAGATTAGCGAAATTCGTGGGACAGTTAACACCGATTCTGCGATCGGCAAGGGAACCACCTTCACCATTCGCTTACCACTGACTCTGAGTATTTGTAAAGCTCTCTGCTGCGTCTCCGATCGATCCAGAATTGCCTTCCCGATGGATGGTGTAGAAGATACGCTGGATATCCCAGTCAAAAATATTCAGCACGATGCCAATGGGCAATCATTTATTTCTTGGCGCGATACGGTGCTGCCATTCCGACCTCTGAAGGAACTTTTAACTTTCAATCGCCAAATCAGTCGTGGTAATGTCTATGGCGGTACGCGAGATGATGATATGGTTTCTGTGGTTGTGGTGCGATCGGCAAATACCCTGATTGCTCTACAAATTGACCTGGTGTTGAGCGAACAAGAAATTGTAATTAAGCAATTTGAAGGGCCAGCGCCTAAACCCATTGGTGTTGCTGGTGCTACAGTCCTGGGTGATGGTCGGATTATGCCCATTGCTGACGTGCTGGAAATAATTGACATCTTCCAGGGACGGATTTCTACACAAACTGGTGGCAATTCTTGGCAACAAAAAGCTACTCCTCCAGACACCTCTCCTGCGAAGATTGACCCGACAGTACTAATTGTCGATGACTCAATTACAGTCCGAGAGTTGCTATCCCTAACGTTTAACAAGGCAGGTTATCGCGTAGAACAGGCGCGTGATGGGCAGGAAGCTTGGGATAAACTTCGCTCCGGTCTGCCCTGCGATATCGTATTTTGCGACATCGAAATGCCCCGTTGCGATGGTCTGGAATTACTCTCTCGCATCCAGAAAGACTCTAACCTCAACCACTTACCGATCGCGATGCTCACCTCACGAGGTGCAGATAAGCACAGACAAATTGCATCTCAACTCGGTGCTAGTGGCTACTTTACCAAGCCTTATCTCGAAGAAGCTCTCCTCGAAGCCGCAGCGCGAATGCTGAAAGGGGAGAAACTCATTACTACTACAAGTAATGCTTAGTTTCACGATTTTGAAAAACACCTTGCAGGGCTGCTGTCAAGGTAAATTAACCTGAGTTCGACAAACCTCTCCCTGCCTTGAACTTTAGTTCAAGTCTGTCCCTCTCTGAGTCGGAGAGGGACAGGTTTTGCGTAGTAAAACCAGGGAGAGGTCTTTTGGGCGTCGAACTTACGTTAAATTGGTGTCAGTAAGTTTTCAAACACAAAGTCAGCCAATTGAGTGCCAGACACATAAGCTGCATCTGCATCCCATTGATAATGGACACCGAGATAAACCCGGCTGCGTCCATTTTCTAAGGCTGCTGAAGAGAAACTGTTGAATGTCCGTGTGATTCTAATGCCATTATTGCCCCTGGCCGCTGGATCTTCAGATGTGGCTGTGAAAGTAACATTGTCAGTACCAAAAAAATTCCGCAAGATTCCAGAATGGGTTGCTCCGAAAGTTGCGTGACCAGAGACATACGCCGGGAATGCAGGTGAAAATCGGGTGCCATCAAGATTGGGCGACAGAGGTCTCCAAGTGGGATCGGCGGTAGTTCCAGAGTTTCCGTCTGTATCTGCCAATTGAATTGCACTTTCCGGTCTCCACAAGTCCAAATTGGTGTCGTACTTCGCATCCCAAGCCAAGATTGCTGCATCACCCAAAGCTAACCCTACAAGGGCAAACAGTCGTGCATTCTCGGAAAAGCTTAATCCTCTCAATTTAGACAGAATCTGGGTTATGGTATAAAGTTGTCCAGGTGGCTTGTAGGTTCCATCGAGATCATTTGCCCAGAACAGAGCAATATCAGTTTGCTCTTGAGTGCGATCGCTAGAGTTATCAGAACCAAGCCGTTTTACTTCATTGACTTGAGCAGCATATTCAACACTAGCGAGTAAATCTTGCTTGCTGTAGAAACCCCCTGGTCGAGTCGGACGGAATTTCTTAATCTGTGTTGGCGAGAAAGGTTTAACTTTGCCCCAATTGGGAGTCACTGGAGCGCCAGAACCTGTTGGACGCCAATCACCAGGCTGATTTCCTGGAGTGTAAGGGGTGTTGTCGTTAAAACCGTCCCCTTGTCGATTTTGGATAATTGCTTGAGCTGCTGCTATCCCAAGTTCTTTACCATCATCAATGCTCTGTAGTGACAATCCACTGTTTTCAAGTTCTTTACGGGCTTTTTTGAGTTCTGTGTCGAAGAAGCTTTGGCTTTTCTCCTTGGAATTGGGATAAACACTGACGCTGCTCAATACAGTATAGGCAGCGTAAACAGCTGCCGCTTCTTTAGAAGCTCCGAACGCCGCAGGGATAATTCCTAAATATGGTTTGTAGGTCTTCTCAATAGAATTAACAGCATCAAAGATTGCAGCATGTAATATAGCACCAGTACGAGCGATTGGACCGGGAGCGCCACCGTTTACACGGATTGCTTGTAAATATACATTGTTCCAATTTATAACTTGGTCTAACATAAAATCCTTTGTCTTTATTCTGTATCAGATATTGCATATTGAATTTTTCAAATAGAAGTAGACCAGTTAAAGAGTTCAGCTTCCAAATGAGGCAAATTAAAAAATTAAATGCGCGACGCCCAATAGCCCCTGGGAGACATCGCTTATCTACATTTACTTGCTTATTGAAAGCCTAACGAGACTGCTTATTGCTTACTAGTACCCCAGAGGGTACTCTTTCCCATTGGAATTTTCCCGGAAGTTTGGTCAGTGTATGCTCCACGTCTTGGGTCTATTTTTGTAGTATGTAAAGAAGAACTTTTGACCTAAAATTATGCCTTTTTCTGCAAAATCTCTTACCTACCCATCAAGCTACAAGAGCAATCAAGTCGATAACTACCACGGTACTTCAGTTGCAGATCCTTATCGTTGGTTAGAAGATCCTGACTCTGAAGAAACAAGAACTTGGATTGAGGCACAAAATCAAGTTACTTTTGGCTACCTGAGTGAAATTTCTGCTAAGGAAAAAATTAAACAGCGTCTCACCAAACTTTGGGATTATGAAAAATATGGTATCCCTTTTAAAGAAGGTGAACGCTACTTTTATTTTAAAAATGACGGGCTGCAAAACCAAAGTGTCCTTTACACTCTAAAAACCCTCGACGACCAACCCAAAGTTTTACTCGACCCTAATAAGCTCTCAGAAGATGGGACTATTGCTCTTGCGGGATTGTCTATTAGTGAGGATGGTAAACTTTTAGCTTATGGTCTATCGTCCTCTGGTTCTGATTGGCAAGAATGGAAAGTACGTGATATTGAAACTGGTGAAGACCTCCAAGATCATCTGAAGTGGATTAAATTTTCTGGTGCATCATGGACACATGATAACCAAGGCTTTTTCTACAGTCGCTACGATGAACCGAACGAAAAAACTCAATTAGAAGATGTTAACTATTATCAAAAACTCTACTATCA
Organism: Nostoc sp. UIC 10890; assembly: GCF_054786515.1. Lineage (NCBI taxonomy): Bacteria > Bacillati > Cyanobacteriota > Cyanophyceae > Nostocales > Nostocaceae > Nostoc > Nostoc sp. UIC 10890. Next base: position 4,277,631 of record NZ_JBSGKF010000001.1, on the reverse strand, counting down.
TCAACTAGGTAAACCCCAATCAGAAGACATACTAATTTATCATCGTCCTGACCAAAAAGAATGGGGTTTTAGCGGTGGAGTTACTGAAGATGGACGCTATCTAATAATTTCAATTTGGTTGGGTACTGACTCTAAAAATTTGGTTTTCTTCAAAGATTTAACTAACCCTAATTCTGAAGTTGTAGAACTAATTAACCAGTTTCAGGCAGATTATAGCTTTATCGACAATGATGATAGCATCTTTTATTTCCGCACAGATTTAAATGCACCACGGGGAAGAGTTATTGCTATTAACACGAAAAACCCTTCGCCAGAGAATTGGCGAGAAATCATTCCTCAATCTGCGGAAACTTTGGAAAGTGTTGGCATACTCAATAACCAATTTGTTGCTGATTATCTCAAAGATGCTCACAGTCAAATCAAGATTTTTGACCTCAATGGTGCATTTGTACGCGAAGTTGAATTACCGGGACTCGGTTCAGCCGGAGGTTTTGGTGGTAAGCGTCATGATACCGAAACTTTTTATAGCTATACCAGTTTCACCACACCAGGAACTATCTATCGCTACGATATGATAACTGGAAAAAGTGCCCTTTTCCGTCAGCCGCAGGTAGATTTTAATCCAGATGATTACGAGACAAAACAAGTTTTTTATCAGAGCAAAGATGGTACTAGAGTGCCAATGTTTATCACCCATAAAAAGGGCATAAAATTAGATGGAAATAACCCAACTTATCTCTATGCTTATGGCGGTTTTAATGTCTCAATGACACCTGGTTTTTCTGTGAGTCTTTTGGTGTGGATGGAGATGGGTGGTGTCTATGCTATGCCAAATATACGCGGCGGTGGAGAATATGGCGAAGAATGGCATCAAGCAGGAATGAAGGATAAAAAGCAAAATGTCTTTGATGACTTTATTGGTGCTGCTGAGTGGTTGATTGCGAATAAGTATACTAAGACTGATAAGTTGGCGATCGCAGGTGGAAGTAATGGCGGTTTATTAGTCGGTGCTTGCATAACGCAACGTCCCGATTTGTTTGGTGCAGCTTTACCAGCAGTCGGTGTCATGGATATGTTGCGGTTTCACAAATTTACCATCGGTTGGGCTTGGACTCCCGAATATGGTTCAGCAGATAATCCAGAAGAGTTTCCAGGGATTTATGCCTATTCGCCATTGCACAATCTCAAACCCGATACAGCTTACCCAGCAACCTTAATTACCACAGCCGATCATGACGATCGCGTTGTTCCTGCTCATAGTTTCAAATTTGCCGCAGCTTTGCAAGAGGCCCACGCTGGGAATGCACCAGTTCTAATTAGAATTGAGACGAAAGCAGGACATGGCGCGGGTAAACCCACGGCTAAAATTATCGAAGAAGCCGCAGATAAATGGGCTTTTTTGGTACGTGCTTTGGATGTTGAAGTTTAGATTAATATGATTGTCTCACGCAAAGGCGAGGACATTTGCGTGAGATTTTGTCAGCAATGAGACAAGAAGACTCAGTATTGAGATAGGCTTCTATTTGAGTAAAAAAACACCGTACAAAGTCTTAACTCATCACTCCTAACTATTTCAAACAGATCCAGTCGCCTTCTACTTGAGCGATCGCACCACCAGGAAATGGATCGGTTTGCGATCGGTTGGGCGCTATAATTAAAGCCGTTAATTTTTCGATGTGTTCAAAACTAGGTGCATCAGTCAGTATTTGCTGCAAAATCTGACGCATCACCCGACGTTGCAACGCCAATGGTGCGTTCTGCAATACCCGACGATTTAACCTCAAGGGAAGAAAATGAGTCAGAGAATCTTCTTCATCTCCAATCCCCAATGCCCCATCCCGCAACTCCTGGGCAGCTTTTTCTAAATATTCCACTTCTGCTTGGAGAAGTTCTGCTGTTTGAGCTAAGGCTGATTCTACTTGTGGATTAAAATTATCTCGCAAATATGGTAATAACTCTTGGCGAATGCGGTTGCGAGCGTATTGCAAATCTTGATTGGTGGAATCTTCCCAAATTGGTAATTTAAATTCTTGACAAAATTGCTCTGTTTGTGAGCGAGTAATTTCTAAAAGTGGGCGCACTAGCATAATCCCTGTAGTTAGAGGGCGTTGCCAAGTTAGGGCTTGTAAACCATCAGCACCAGTACCGCGAATTAAATTGTAGAGGAGAGTTTCGGCGCGATCGCTGGCGGTGTGTCCTGTAACTATATATTGATAATTATTTGCCTGTGCGATCGCACTTAAAGCTTGATAGCGCCAATCGCGTGCAGCAGCTTCACTATTTATCGGTTTGTTTGCTGTTTCTAAATAAAAGGATATACCCCAAGTTTTCGCTAAGTTTTCGACGTGTTTAGCATTAGCCTCAGAGTCAGAACGCCAGCGATGATCGCAGTGCGCGATACCTAAATCCCATCCCCATTTGGATTGTAAATCTAAAAGTAATTTTATTAAACACAGAGAATCTTGTCCGCCGGAGACAGCGACTAATAGCCGTTGGTTGCGCTCAAATAAGTGGCGCGATCGGATGGTGCGATGTATTTTTGCATGTAGCGGAGTCCATACCATTTTATTTTTTTCAGCGCACACGGACAAAGACAATTTTCTATTATATAGGTGTCTACCAACGTGCATCGAAGGTTACAATTTTGGGATTAATTTTCACTTTCATTGAGTTGCTGCCGAAGGTCATCGAGGGGAGAGATTTCCTGTTTTATTTCTAATCCATTTTCTTCTTGTTTATCTTCAATTTCAGTTTTATCAGGGCAAAATTCTAGGCGCAATCTAATTTTGCCTGTCCGCCATTGTTGACCAGGTATTAAAAGATAACATTCAAATCCTTCGTCAAATACTCTTGATCCTGACGATGTACAGTGTTTTGCCCAAATTTGTTTTACTTCGTCTAAAAGCTGAAAGATTATTTGAGTGCGGGGTAAATTTTCAAATTCTTCTTTGTGAAAATGCACAACATCATCATCAGGATTTAGAAGTTCCCATTCATCATTCATAATCAATTTCCTGTAACTCAATTTATAGTTCCCAAAACTTCGGAATTAATTGTTTAGATTTAACTTGCAGCCACAACTTGTTTAACTGTCACCACTGAGTTGGGGGAAAGTAATGAAAAGTCCTGAGTCCCAAGTGTTGAGTAGTTATAATCAGCCTGAATATGAGGTGATAGAGGTAATTTACTTATAACTTAATCTGTGCTAATTAAAACTTAGTATATGTCTCATACCCAAGGGTGAAGGACATTATACATCATAAATCTCTGTTGTAATTAGTGCAGGGTAGAGCTAGCGTAAAGTGGACAATTTGACAATCTTTAATACTCAAACTACTTGGCGTATAGTCATAATCTGTCCGCACGCAACAAGAACGCAAGACACTTAATATATGGTTCAAAATCTCGAAAGAACACGCCAGAGTGCAAGGTTTCCAGAAACAGCACCGGCTGCAAATCCCGTATTTTTTAGAACCTATAGCCGCCGTACAAAGGCGGGACTAAGGGAAACATGGGATGAGGTATGCGATCGCACTCTACAAGGCTTAGTGGAGTTGGGAAAGCTAACTCAAGAAGAAGCTGCCACACTGGATAAGATGCAGCGCAACTTGAAAGCTATGCCCAGTGGGCGCTGGCTATGGGTTGGTGGTACAGATTGGATCACCAAGCCCAAGAACTTTTCCGGGGCATATAATTGCACCTCTACCAATCTCGAAGACTGGAGTGCCTTCGGCTTAATGATGGATCTGGCAATGATGGGCTGTGGTACTGGAGCCGTCCTAGAACCGCAATTTATTAACCAGTTGCCCCCCATCCGTAATCAATTGAATGTCACTGTAAAAGGTGAAATTGGCAGCACTCCTGTCCAACAGCGACGTGAATATACTGAAACTCATATAGAAGGCAATAACGTCACTATTCACGTTGGAGATAGCCGTGAAGGTTGGGTTGAATCATATCAAGCCTTATTAGAACTCTCTACTGATGAACAATTTTCAGCAGAAGTTGAAGTATTAGTTGATATCAGCGATGTCCGCAAAGCAGGAGAAACTCTCAACGGCTTTGGAGGAGTTGCAAATCCGGTGAAATTGCCCGGACTTTATCAGCGTTGTGCATCTATTCTGAATAAAGCTTTAGGACGACAATTAAATTCAGTTGAATCCTGTCTATTAATCGATCAAGCTGCTGTCACAATTGTTGCTGGTAACATTAGGCGCTGTCTACCTGAAGATGCCTTGGTTCATACTTCCAAAGGTCTTGTTCCCATTTGCGATGTCCAAGTGGGTGATCTGGTACAAACTCCTTTAGGATTTCGGCGAGTTGTTGATAAATTCGACCAAGGATTTCAAGATGTCTATGAAATTGAAACTAATGCGACTTACCCTAGAGCAACTTTAAACCACAGACAAGCAGTTCTTGCAGATGCTCAAGGGGGAATTACCTGGAAGTCAATTGCAAATCTAGTTGAAGGCGATCGCCTACAGCACAATACACAAATTCTACCTGGTACAGTTACCCATCTCCCCCCTGATTTTACTGAATCTCGACCGTCAAACAGTCGCACAGTTAAATCCTTTATAATTCCCGAATTGACATCTGAGGTTGCTTGGCTAATTGGGTTAACCCACGGTGACGGCTATATTGCTCTCGGTCGCAATAAATATGATAAGCCCTACGGCCGGGTTGAATGGGCAATGAACAGCTTAGATACAGAACTCACAGCTAAAGTTCAAGCCAAAATAGATGCTGCTTTAGCTTTATTTGGATTGACTGCTACTCATGGGATCATCAAGGGCGAAAACACTGCCAAATCAATCTGCTCATCTATTCGACTAGCTGAATACTTCCATCGCTATATCAAGCAACCTAATATTTCCCTAGCAATTCCTAGTTTTATTTTGCAAGGTTCAGTAGATATCAGGGCGGCTTACCTAGCTGGATTAATGGACAGTGATGGTGCTGTTAATAACCGACCCCCTCACTTAGTTACCTCAGTCTATCGCTCATTTATTAGACAAGTGAGTGCCGTTTTATCCAGCTTAGGTATCGCTGGTAGAATTAGCATTACCCATCCACAGCAGCCAGGATGGCAGGTTAAGTACAACCTCACAATTCCAGCCCTCAAAGAGCGTTATAACGCCCTGATTGCACCTCACTCACTCAAGCGAGAACTGCGTCAAGGACTCAAGATGTATGGTTTCACCGTCCCTGGTGCAATCATGCGGGAAGCTTACACCTATAGCGAGATGCGAGATATGGGCTTCCAAGGTTCTCGCACTGTTGATGCCAATTATGAGCGCTATATCGTTGAAGCTGATATCTCGTTAGATATTCCAGTCAGTGTTAAAGGACTGGGCAGTTACGATCATGTCCACACTTACGATATTGAAGTCGAAGAAGCTCATTGTTTCTATTGTGATGGCTATCTGACACACAATAGTGCTGGCATGAGGCAAGGTTCTAGCGAAGATAGTTTATTTGCCGATGCCAAAGATAACTTATGGCAACAAGATGAAAATGGCAACTGGCGAATCGATCCAGAGCGTGATGCACTCAGGATGGCAAACCATACCAGAGTTTTTCACCGCAAGCCGACCTTAGAAGAATGTGTTGGTGCTGTCCGCAAACAATATTACAGCGGAGAGGGAGCGATTCAATGGGCTGGTGAAGCCGTAGCGCGATCGAATATTGATTTGCTACCAACACAAGCTTTGAAAGTTAGTTTTTTGCAAGCTTATGAACAAGGAACAGCAAAAGAGTGGTTAAAAGAACATGATCCAAATCTTGATGCTAATGAGCTAGAACATCGTTTGCAGCGATATGGTTTAAATCCATGCGGAGAAATTATAGGTGCTAATTTCCACTGTGTAAGTGGTGATACTTTACTCATCACTAGAGATGGAATGCATAAAATCAAAGATGTTGTTGGAGATGACATTGAGATTTGGAATGGTCAAAAATGGAGCCAAGTAACACCTTTTAAAACTGGTAGCGATCGCCATCTATATCGAGTCAAATTTGCAGATGGTACTTACTTGGATGCAACTGAATATCATCGCTTCTTTGTAAAAGATAGATTTGATAAAGAATACAAAGAAGTGCAAACCAAGGATTTGATGGATGTTAGTAGATATGCCATTCATACTGAGCCTTTTATGATTCAGTATGAAAGTGGGTTAAATATCGATCCAAGTTATGCCTATACTTTGGGGATAGCTGTAGGAGATGGAACTACAGATCAAAATGGTAATGCCAAAGTTAGACTCTATGAACAAAAAGCAGCTTTATCTGTAATCGGAAGTAAGTCTCCTGAAAGAAATTATGACTACTTACCAACTTTTATAGATGTAACAGACTTAGGTTTTTCTGGAGAATTTTTAAAGAGTTTAAAAACAAATCCAGAGTCACTGAATGTAGTTGCTAGTTGGAATCGCCCAGCAATTTTGCACTTTATCGCTGGTTTAGCCGATACAGATGGCACCAATACACATAGCAATGGCATTAGGATTTACATTTCTGATTACGAACGTGCGTATCGAGTGCAGTTATTACTAACTAAATGCGGTATCCGTTCTTCTTTAAATCTCTGCGCTCATAAAGGGTCAGTAACTAACTATGGTGTTCGCAGTCAAGATTTATACTACTTGCAAATTACTGACTGTGGACAAATTCCTTGCCAGCGTTTGGATGTGAGCAAAGGGTGTGACGCCAAATACAAAGGTAAATGGCAAATAGTCAGAGGTGTGGAAGAATTACCAGGTTTACACGATACTTATTGCTTCAATGAACCGGAACATCACAAAGGAGTATTTGGTAATACTCTTACTGGGAACTGCAATTTGTCTGAGGTTCACCTCAATCAAATTGACCCACGTAACTACAAAGAACAAGAGGAGGCTTTCACCGCTGGGGCGTTATCTGTAGCAGCACTTTTAAATCACAAATTCCTGGAACCACGCTATCAATACAGCCGTGAATTAGACCCAATTGTGGGAGTTTCTTTTACAGGTTTATTTGATTTCTTTGTCCATGCTTTTGGTGTTGATTGGCTGCGCTGGTGGGAAGAAGGAAGACCTGCAACTCCACAAGGATTAGCTTTCAAGCGTGAGGAAGAAAAATATCTAAGTTCTTGGAGAGATATTGTACATCGGGTAGTTTGGGATTATTGCGATCGCCACAATTTCAAGCGTCCAAATCGCTGTACCACAGTGCAACCCAGTGGTACTAAGGCTTTGTTAACTAATGCTAGTTCAGGATGGCATCCCCCAAAAGCCCAAAGATTCATTCGCCGAATCACTTTCGGTAAAAATGACCCAGTAGCCTTGGCTTGTATTGACTATGGTTACAACGTCATTCCCTCCCAATCAGACAAAGACGAACAGGGCAATTTACTGAACGATCCCTTTGATCCACGGGTGAGTGAATGGTTGGTGGAAATCCCTGTTTCTGTAACTTGGGCTGATTTACCAGGAGCTGATGAAATTGATGTTTCTAAGTTTTCAGTCTTAGCCCAATTTGATTTTGTCCTTCAGGTTCAACGTTGGTACGTGACTCACAACACATCAGCAACTTTAGAACTCCGCTCCGATGAAATCGAACCTTTGGGACAGCGCATTTATGAAACCATCCAGAATGATGAGGGATATATTTCAGCCGCTCTTTTAGCCCGTTTTGACGATTTGCAATCATTCCCCCGTTTGCCCTTTGAACCAATAGACAAATCCACCTACGATCGCTTAACTCAAGAGGTGAAAGCGCGGCGTAAAACAGATGATTTCTGTGCAGTCCTAAGCCGCTATGATTTAGGCGAAATGTCAGAGGCCGGCCCTAGTGGTTGTGATTCTGATAAGTGTATGTTTCCCGATCAGCAACCAAGCTCATAAGGTGAAATGACTGGGGACTGGGGACTGGGGAAGAAGCAATGGGGCAGGGAGCAGGGGGCAGGGGGAGACAAGAAGAATAACCGATGCCCAATCCCCAATCCCCAATCCCCAATGCCCAATCCCTTAACACGTTACGATCAATTAAGAAGTAATAATTTTTTACGGCAGTGCCAGGAGTCTCTTAATGTTCATTAATGAATTGTCACCTATATTCAGAGAATTTACTCAGCATCCAGTCTCATTTGTGGGTGGGTTCTTCTCTGGTGTGCTTCGCCTTAACCTTGCCGACGATCCTGTTAAAAGCTGGCTGGATAAGCAGATTCGCTCAAATAGTTACACCAGCAACACAACGGACGCGCATAATGGCAAAGCCACTGGCCCTCAGCAGATTTCGATTGACTAAAAACTCCCAGAATACATAGTTGAATTTACTACAAGACAGGAAGTCAGTGCTGCCGACGGCAGCGCTGACTCCTACTTTATATAGCCGTAGTCACACAGGTTAGGACAGCGTTGATTGCTCAAAGCCTTGAAAAAACAGGGTTTTTAATCAGCACAGGCTAAACGCCCCGCTATCCATGTACAGCACTCAGAACTTATTGTATTGTTTGGAAGTTCCTTAATCCTTGATTGGCACTCTGAGCATGAGTGCCCCCACAAAGTCAGATGTAGGGCCGGCAGGATAATTGATGTGGCAAAGCGCACACTCCGCTCTAAAGTTGCTGAGGGGGACTGAGCGTCGATAGTACCATTTTCTATCCACGCGCTGGACAGACGTGTATGCCTGTCCCGCCAGTGCCAGCGCGTTTGCCTGACGCTCGAAGTTGTCGTAGGGGCGATCGCTTTGCCGAAGCGGGCCAACGGTGCCGACTAACCGCATATCCTTGTTCTGATCATTAAATATCAGCGAGATGGAATGCTTACCCTGCTCCACGTTATCCACTGTGGTTTCGTCGAATTCCTGCGTCAGCGCCGCGAACAACGTGTTGAGCATGAGATCGCTCGTCTCTTGGGCAAACTCAATCTTCGGAGTTGGGGGTGGATAGTCAAAACCACGAGCAATTGATGTGAAACCGAATCCAATGACGAAGATCAGCACAAAAATTCCATAGCTGACTAGCTTTTTCAGACCCATTCTCTTATTCCTTTGGTTTTATATGGTTCCTGACTTATACCAATCCTGTGTGAAGATACACATAATTAATACCCCGATGTAGTATTCCCGTGATAAGAGGGAACGGCGTAGCCGGGGAATAAATATATACAACTTCACAAAGAAACGATATCAGTAACTCTGCATAACAGATTGAACCTTTACCGAAGAAAAGTAAGGAGAAGAAGGCAGAAGAGAAGAATTTATTTTCTACCTGCCAAAGAAGTATGTTCACGTAGTATTTTGTAGAATCTTATCATATTGATCAGGGAAAATACTAGTACAGGACTACGTAAATCTAAGTACCATCCCAATTAAGAAGACAAGTAGGGGCAATTCATGAATTGCCCTTACTTGAGCAACTTGTTAAACATCGTTCGTAGTGAGCGATTCATCGCTCAAAATCAGGATTATCAGAACTAAAGCAATACAGTTCAGATAAGCCCAAAACACTTGTAGAGACGGCGATTCATCGCGTCTTCAAAGACAAATTATCTACACCAGTAACCTTAACTGAACCGTATTGAGGACTAAAGTTCTTAATACAAAGTTTAATTTATTTACGCCTAGCTACTTAAGTGGGTGAATAATAAGAAAACAACTTGATAGAACTACGCGCGACCAGTTGTGATCAATAAATTAATATCACGACTAGTACAGCACGGCGTAAATAAACCACCCATTCCCAATCAACAAAACCCTTACGCTGTCTTAATTTTTAATTTTTAATTCCGCCTTGCGGTACTAGTCGGTTTTTATCCTATAAAAAGATACTAAAACCAGGTCTATAGGCATCAAAACATGGAATCCCTAACCTCTCGTATGCACGCCGTACAGTCACCGATTATTCCTGTGGTTGGGGAAATGATTAAAAATTCTCCTGGAACAATCTCTCTGGGACAAGGTGTAGTTTATTACAGCCCACCACCTGAAACCAGAGAATTTTTGCCCAAATTTCTGGACGAGCCAACTAATAATCTATACAAATCAGTTGAGGGAATTCCCCAATTACTGACAGCACTTGCAGAAAAATTGCAAGCCTTCAACGGCATTGAAATCAATGGGGAAAACTCCATCGTCGTGACAGCAGGGAGCAATATGGGATTTATGAATGCCATTCTTGCTATTACTAACCCAGGCGATGAAATTATTCTGAATACGCCCTACTATTTCAATCACGAAATGGCGATCGCAATGGCTGGTTGTCATCCAGTATTAGTGGCGACGGATGAAAATTACCAACTGCGTCCAGATGCCATCGCTCAAGCAATTACTCCCAAAACACGGGCTGTGGTTACAATTTCACCGAATAATCCGACTGGAGTTGTCTATTCTGAAGCAGCATTGCACCAAGTAAATCAAATTTGTGGCGATCGTAGTATTTACCATATCAGTGATGAAGCCTATGAATACTTTACCTATAACGGGGTAAAACACATTTCACCTGGTGCATTTGATCATAGTAGCGAGTACACCATTTCTCTCTATAGCCTTTCCAAAGCATACGGTTTTGCCAGTTGGCGTATTGGCTACATGGTAATTCCCAAACACTTACTTGTCGCCATCAAAAAAGTCCAGGATACAATTTTGATTTGTCCACCAGTCATTTCTCAATATGCAGCTTTAGGAGCATTGCAGGCAAAAGAGGAGTATTTGCAGAGTAATATAGGAGCGCTTGCTCAAGTACGCCAACTAGTATTAGACTGCCTTAACCCGCTACAAGGCTTATGTAGTATTATCCCCGCCAATGGCGCTTTCTATTTTTTCCTCAAAGTTCATACCCAGATGGATGCTTTTGAATTAGTTAAAAGACTGATCCAAGAACATAAAGTAGCAGTCATTCCAGGTACAACCTTTGGCATGGATAATGGATGCTATCTACGCGTTGCTTATGGGGCGCTGCAAAAAGAGACGGCAAAAGAAGGTATAGAAAGATTAGTGCAAGGTTTGGAAACTATAGTTAGGAATTAAAAGTCATTCAATTTTGGATTTTATACAAATTTTAAAAAAGAATGCGACAAATAGACCATTTGTAGAGACGCGATTCATCGCGTCTTTACCCAAAGATGTGTTGCAATCACTAATTGAATGGTATTAGATTTTTTCTTCAAAAATCCAAGTTGCGCTGGAAGCGCACCAAAGGCGCGACCCAAAATCTAAAATTGACAGAGTTAGAAGTTGATATTGTTGATATTAAATTGATGAGTGCGTTAGGCTGTTTTAGCGTACCTCATCTGTAATCTAAAATATAAAATTCCCCAGATGCAAATTATTAATAAGTTAATTGAAATTGAAACTGAGCCAAAAATAAATATTCATAATATCACTCCACAAATCCAAGATTTTATTGCCTCAACATCAATTAAAAATGGACAAGCCTTAGTATTTTCTCGACACACAACAACAGCATTAGCTATCAACGAAAATGAAGTCCGATTGCTAGAAGATATAAAAGTGTTCTTGCAAAAATTAGCACCTGAATCGGACAGCTATTTGCATAATGATTTGCATTTAAGAGATGTCCCGGAAGATGAACCGATTAATGCCCACTCTCATTTAATGGCAATGATGCTGACCACTAGTGAGATAATTCCCATTGTGGATGGTAAATTAGCTTTGGGAACCTGGCAATCTGTGTTGTTTTTTGAGTTGGATGGGCCGCGTAAAAGAACGGTATTTGTCCAAATTTCTGGTGAATAATGCAACTTCACCGCTAAAATCCTCCCAGAACAACCCAAATCTTAGAGAATTACGAACATGACCAACAATTGTATCAGTTGAATTTACTTACAGTAATTAAAAACCTGAAATAATGTTTTCAAACATAACCTTCCTCTCCACAAACCAGGACTTTTGTTGCGTCAAAAGCAGACGTAATCATACCAATTTTAGATTTTGAATTTTAAATTAAAAGTCCTTACCAAAAGTCTGTTCCAGTAATGTCCAATATACTATCTATTTCAATTCGGTATTAGTTATGAAAAATAACGATAATTTTTTCTTGCGTAATACTTGGTACTATGCTTTGCCTAGCGATCAAATCAAGCCAGGTATGATGATTAGCCGCATTTTCTTGGGTGAACCAGTGCTGCTAGTCCGCAGCCAGGATGGGAAAGTCTCTGCGATGCGGGACATTTGCCCCCATCGTGGTGTGCCCTTGAGTTGTGGTAGATTCGATGGGCAGGAAGTGGAATGCTGTTATCATGGTTGGCGCTTTAACCCGGTTGGAAGTTGCACTGCAATTCCGTCTCTTGTAGAAGAACAGCAGATGGATTTGAGTCGCTTCGATGTACAGTCTTATGAAATTCGCGAAGTCCAAGGAAATATTTGGATATATATGCCTGATCCAGATAACCCTCAACCTCCTGCTTCTGAGATGGAAATTCCGTTAATTCCAGGGTTTGATGAGCGTTCCCCCCAGTTCGTAGAGGTTGTGAAATTCCCCTGTTTTGTGGATCATGCAGTAGTCGGTCTGATGGACCCTGCTCATTCACCTTATGTTCATCGCGCTTGGTGGTGGCGAAATGAGCAACTGCACGAGGAAGTGAAACAATTTGATGCTTCGCCCTACGGCTTTACGATGCGACGACACCGATTACCAGAGAATGGGGGTCGATTATACTGGCTGATTGGCGGTGGTGTACCAGAAACGGAAATTTCTTTTCGTTTACCTGGAGTCAGAATAGAAGAAACCACTATTGGCAAGCATCGAGTCGTTAATTTAACGGCAGTTACACCCATTTCAGACACAGAAACTGAGGTAACTTTTGCTCTTTACTGGACACTTCCTTGGGTGGGATTTTTCAAGCCACTGCTACATGTGCTGGCGCGCACTTTCCTTGACCAAGACCGAACGGTTGTGGAAAAACAGCAGATTGGTCTGAAATATAATCCTGTACTACGGCTGATTAAGGACTCAGATATGCAGGCGCAGTGGTATTACCAGTTAAAGCGGGAGTATGCTCGGTCTGTCGCTGAAAAACGAGAATTTGTGAATCCTGTTAAGGGTCAGATACTCCGCTGGCGTGCTTAAATTACTCCAAACTAAATTCTGCAAATTCTCTTTGTCCGAATAGCATATTTCGGTCTACGGCTGACAAGATTTTATTATTGGTGCGTTGGCGCAGCCCGCCGTAGGCATCGCTATTTAAACAGCGACTAACTAACTGCGCCACATCTGCACGATTGATGCTACCAATAATCTGCGGATCTTCAGTCAAAACGCCATTACCCGTTGCTGGTTCTGACTTGAGTCCACCTGGGCGGATGATTGTATAGGTAAGTCCACTGGCGATTAAGTGTTGTTCAGCTTTGTCTTTCTCAACTAAAACTGTTCCCAGTGCTGCCAAAACTTGGGGTGACAGAGCAACAACACTATTGCCAGCACCAATGGAAGATATGAGAATAAACTTTTGCACTCCAGCTTTAACTGCTGCATCGATCAGATTTCTATTACCAGGGTAATCTGCTCTTTCTCCGTCTGTCGGTAAACCGCCAATTGTACTGATAACGGTGTGAATCGGTTCATCTGTCAGGATTGCGCGTTCTACATCCTCAACATTCAAAGCATCTCCCACAACTGCTTGAATACCTGTTTTCTCTAGTTCAGCCGCAACTGCTGCTGTTCTCAGGAGTGCTTTGACCTTTAGCTGTTGTGCTGTCAGATATTGAGCAATTTCTCGACCAACACCGCGACTTGCTCCAGCCAGAAAAATATAAGATGCACTTGTCATAATGAATTTAACTACTTACGCTCCAAGGATTTTATCAGAGGATTGGCAGTACTTAATAATTCCTCAAGCAACTGAGTTCTTCTGGTTGGTGGCGAACATAATACCCATTCAATTAATGATTGCAACACATCATTGGGTAAAGACGCGATGAATCGCGTCTCTACAAATGGTCTATTTGTCGCATTCTTTTTTCAAATTGGTATAAGCTTCGACAAGTACTGCCATTTGCCTAAGAGCATCCTTATGCTACTTTCCAGGCGTTTATCTTTTATTTAGTAGACTGTGACGGAAGTTTACCTACTTTTAACAAATTGCTCAAGTAGGGGCAATTCATGAATTGCCCCTACTTGTCTGTGCTGTACTAACCACAAGTTTTGAGCTAGTTCATGCTAGATATTTGCTTGCTGACGTTGATATAGTGACCAGTACAAACCCTTTTGTTGCAACAACTGTGCATGAGTACCACGCTCGGCAATCACACCTTGCTCTAATACCAAAATCAAATCAGCACGTTTGAGGGGAGCAAAGCGGTGAGCAATTAGAAACACGGTACGATTAGCAGAAATTTTTTGCAGGTTTTGCAGTACTTGTTGTTCAGTTTCACTATCCAAAGCGCTGGTAGCTTCATCCAAAACCAAAATCGGTGCTTGGGAAAGAAATAGCCTTGCTAGGGCAATACGTTGTCTCTGTCCACCAGATAAAGCTGTACCGCGTTCACCAACATTGGTTTCGTAACCGTATGGTAATTGACTGATGAAGTCGTGTGCTACTGCTAGTCTTGCTGCCTCTACTACTTGCTCTGCGGTAATGTCGGGACTACCGAGAGTGATATTTTCCAAAATGGAACCGTTGAATAAAAAGTCTTCTTGAAGAACTACACTAACTTGTTGCCGCAGTGAGGCTAAATCGGCACTTTTTATATCAAAACCATCAATAAGGATGCGTCCTGATTCAATTTGATAGAGGCGTTGCAATAGTTTAGATAGGGTACTTTTCCCAGAACCGCTACGTCCGACAATGCCGACAAATTGCCCTGGTTCGGCATTGAAAGAGATTCCCCGCAGAATGGCTTCAAAGTTTGGCCGATAGCGGAAAAATACTTGCTCAAAAGTGACTTGTCCTTTCAGGGGTGGTAAAACTAGACCAGTTCCCAGTTCTGCTTCTGGGGAGACGTTGAGAATATCACCAATGCGATCTACAGAAAGTAGCACTTGTTGAAGGTTTTGCCACAACTGTACTAAGCGCAAAAGTGGGCCTGTGACTCTACCAGACAGCATTTGAAATGCTACTAGCTGCCCGATTGTGAGCTTTTGTTCAATGACTAATTTGGCTCCAAACCAAAGAATCAGCATGGTGGAGAAATTGGTGAGAAAGTCACCAATATTGCTGCTGATATTGGAGGTGGTAGAGGCTTTAAAACCTGTGCGAATGAAGCGAGCAAATAAGCCTTCCCAGCGATCGCGGGCTACTGGTTCGGCTGCATGGGCTTTAACGGAGTGAATTCCTGTAATTGTCTCTACTAGAAACGATTGACTATCGGCAGAACGGTTGAAAGTTTCGTTTAGCCAGTTACGCAGAATTGGTGTCGCAACTATAGTTAATGTGGCAAATAGCGGCAGTACTGCTAAAGCGACAAAGGTGAGTGGGACGTTATAGTAAAACATCAATGCCAGATATACCACAGCAAAGATGCTATCTAGAATTACAGTTAATGCTGTACCTGTGAGAAACTGACGAATTTGTTCGAGTTCTTGGACTCGTGCTACTGTGTCTCCGACGCGCCGTGACTCAAAATAAGCCAAAGGCAGACGCATTAGATGGCGAAATAGCTGTGCTGATAAACTCAAATCCAGACGACGAGCTGTATGGGTAAAGATGAATAGGCGGAGAATGCCAAGTATGGACTCAAATATGGCTACGCATAAAAGTGCGATCGCCATGACATCGAGAGTCGGCAAACTCCCTTGCACCATCACTTTATCAATGACAACTTGTGTAATTAGCGGTGTTGTTAACCCCAAAAGCTGCAAGGTAAAAGATGCCAACAATACTTCTGTGAGCAATCCCTTATACTTCCAAACTGCTGGGGTGAACCAACTCAGGTTAAATGTTTCTTGCTTAGATATGAGTTCTACTTGCCACAATTGTCCATCCCAAGACGCCTCAACTATGGACTGCGGCAAGGTTTCACAAGTCCGTTCGGGATTTAAAGGATTAGCGATAATTAAGCGATCGCCTTTAACTCCATAAGCTACCACCCAGGATGGACTCTGGGGTGAGTCAGAATTCCACAGTAATAAAGCTGGAAATGACAGCTGTCGCAATTCACCCCAACTCACTTGTAAGCGCCGCAACACTAACCCTAATTTTTCTCCTGCTTCCACAACCTGTTTTGGGCGTTGTCCTCTGAGTTGACGCTGCACCCATTCCAGTTGCACAGAATTTTCTAACTGTTGCGCCACCATTGTTAAACAAGCAGCAGCGGTGTTCCAACTGGCAACAAACGGATAATTTGAGACGATTAAATTGGCGCCTGGGAGTCCTCTTTGGGGTTGAAGGCTGTGGGGACTGGAAGTCCCTTCTGAGGCTGGTGCTAGTGAAGGAGTGGAAGAGAATGAAAATGTCTCTCTTTCTCCCTCAATATTCACTGGTAAGACTTGCCAGAACTCCTGAATTTGGGGGTTAGAAAATTCTGTCCACAGCGCAGTATCCCAATAAACTACTACCACTTCTTTACTGGCGGCTACAGCTTTAAAATCCGCAGACAGCTTTTGTAAATCACCAAACCAATCCCCCGCATCTAGAGCAGCTATTGGTTTACCAACGCCCTCTTCTCGCAAGCGGACTTTTCCAGCCACAATTAAAAATTGATAACCACCGACATCGTTTGACCAGATTTTTTCTCCAAGACGATATTGACGGGTTTGGCACTCATTTTCTAATTGGGACTGTTGTTCTGGAGTCAGCCAGCATAGTGGTGTCTGATTCCAAGGCAAAGAAGCTAGCACTTTTAATCGTAAAGATTCATTATCCAGAATTTTTAACTCACTTGTAACTTGACTGTCAGTTTTTGAATTTTCTCTGCTAGCCATTTTTCAAATAACTCATTTTGTAGTGCTTGCTTTAGTTGAGTATCTTCTAAAGACGCTGGCAGAAATTGTTCTACTCGAAACAAACCATAAGGTCCTTCTCCTTGGGGAGAGTCTTTGCCAACGATTTCTATTGGTCCTACTAATTGTCCAGGACTTGCCACATCAATAGCTGCCCGTAATATATCTGGCATACTTCCTCGGCTGACTATTCCCATCATGCCGTTCACAATTCGGTCATCTGAAAGTGAATACTCTTTAGCTAGTTGCTCAAAACTACCTCCTTCTTCAATTTGCGTGTGTAGTTCGTCTGCCAATTCTCGATTATCAACAACAATCCGAGAAAGTACTACCCGATCCAAAAAAATCTTGCGCTCAATAAAATATTCTTGGAGTTTTGTTTCCGTCACTACAGCTTTCAGCTTTTCTAGCTTGTAACCAAAAGTAACTGATGTGTGAAAGGTAGCGTAATCTGTGTTGTTGGTCTGTAACCATTCTTGAAAACTTTGGGGATCAGTCAGTTGATTTTTCAGCCTAAAGTCAATAATTGACTGTTCAGTTATTGCTGTGCCAATTTCAAGATCGTCTCGTGTTCGGATTTCTTCCTCAATCACGTACTGGCGGAGAATATCCCCAATGAATTGTCCCAATTTTCCAGAGGCTTGCAGGTACTTTACTGCTTCCTCAATAGAAATTATTTGGTCATTAATTGTCAAAAATGATAAAGATTCCATGAACTAATTATGTGAAAATGGTTAAACACTTATAGGACTTTTAAATCATATAGAAATCATCTGGTTGTTGATTGATAAATATGATAAAGATTCCATGAACTAATTACGTCTGGATGGTCAAAAAATTATATAGCTAGCAAATAATATAATTTCCCACGATCACTTTTACAGTCTAGCGGGGACAAAACAGGATTGAAAATGTCAACGGTAGGACAGTAGTAAGGTAGATTACTGATTTTCTCCCAATGGCCAATGCCCCACCTAAACGAGTAATTGTTTATTCTAGCTGGTCTACTTAATGAAACTTATCCATGTCCAAGCAAGTAGCATAGCCGCGATCGCACCGATTAATGTATTAAAAATATTTACTACTTCATTAGTCAGCCAAGTATACTTAGATTGCAGTGTTGCCCCGATTACACTTTCTAAGTTGGTGGCAATAAATGCTGCCAGTACACACCAAACGACTCCTAATAGATCAATTAAACCAACTCCCCAACCAATAAATGCGATCGCCACAGAAGCGACAATCCCAGCTAGAGTTCCTTCCAAGCTTATCGCTCCTTCTGTACCCCGTGGCACTGGTTGGAGTGTGGTAATCAAAAAAGTACTTTTACCATAAGCTTTACCAACTTCGCTGGCGGTGGTGTCAGCCAGCTTGGTACTGAAACTCGCTACATAGCCTAATAATAATAGGGACTGGGGATTAGGGATTAGGGACTGGGAAGTAGGTACGAGGAATCCTGAATTTATCAACCCTACTCCCAAGGCACACAGCGCCCCAGTCAAAGCCGAACCCCAAACATTTTCTGGGCCTCTTGCCCCAGAACGCTTTTCGGCAATTCCTTCTGCCTCCTTCTGCGCCATACCGATGCGGGTAACGCCAGAACCAACCAGAAAATAGAACATTACTACTGCGTATCCTTGCCAGCCTAGAGTTACCCAAATTAAAATGGCTAGGAACCAGGCGTGGAATAATCCAGCAGGGGTAAGTAACTTTTTCGGAGCAATCCAAGCTACACCCAATAAAATTGTGTTTAATACAACTGCTACTAACCAAGGATTAACAGAATCAATTAAGGATGACATCAGCAATTAATCATGAGTAATTTTGTCTGAATATCAACAGAATAACGAATTTGTCACACTTCGTGCTTAATTTCTGAAACCTCTCTAGCTCAAGTAATATGTTTGTATTATTAACTAAATTGCGTAGGCATCGCGCTAAAAGCTGAGTTTAAAACTAAAAACAATGTCTTAGATATACACTGCAATATTGAATCAAGAACGTGGATTAAACAAAATGCAAAACTTCTGTTTAGTTGCGTGGACTCTTCGAGTGCGTTATGTACTCAAAGTACTTTCATCGGGCGCGTTAAATTCCCAAAACACCTTATGAAAGTGGTAAGTTATTAAATATACTGTTCCTAAGCATCTGCATATACAAACCCCAATTATTATAACTACACAATACAAAGCAGTTACCTAAAAAATTAAGTGTAAATTATCTAAATTATGCAGATAGAGTGCGAAGTCAGTAGCCGCAGAGTTCAGCAGTTGAAAGTTATAAGGATAAAGAATATAAGTTAATGTCAATTAAAACTGTGTTCAAGTTGACCACAATCAAGATTTAACAGCATAAATTGTAGATAGCATCAACTACAAATCTTTTTCATACAAGCTATGAGCCAAACTTTATTCCATCTGGCTTTTCCTGTAACTAATATTGCCCAGACAAAAGCATATTATGTAGATGGCTTGGGCTGCATTCCTGGTCGTGAAAACCACCATGCCCTGATTCTCAATCTCTACGGTCATCAACTAGTGGCTCACGTCACCAAAGAACCCTTGACACCGCAACATACCATATATCCCAGACACTTTGGGCTAATTTTTACCCAAGAACGTGACTGGCAAGACTTACTCGAAAGGGCGCAACAACAACAGCTACTTTTTCGCGAAGAAACCAAAAATCGCTTTGTTGGTTCTCCTCTTGAGCATCGCACTTTCTTTTTAGAAGATCCCTTTTATAACCTCATGGAGTTCAAGTATTATCGTCACCCAGACGCGATTTTTGGGAGTTACGAACATACACAAATTGGGGATAAGACTTAAGTAATTCGTAATTCGTAATTCGTAATTCGTAATTAAAGATGAATAAATCCAGCGTGGCGATTATTCTAGCTACTGACTGGATTTTTTCTTCAGCAAGGGCAGCTTAATACCTTCTGTTAAAGCTGCTTGCACTACTGCTAAACTTCTGGAGTCTGTCAGCATCCACGGGTGTAGAGCAACTGGTACTATTACTTCACTTCCTACAGACATTTGTGAACTATTAGCTGGGACAATCATCAAATCATAAGGTGTCCAGATAGATGTAAAATCTAGCTGCCCCAATATTACAGCATCAGAATTTAAATCCTTGAGAAAAAGGCTGTCAGGGCGCATTTGTACGCAACCAGGACGCCAAGAACCATAAGCAACGACAGTTCCATGATGGGGCGAAGAGATGGTGATAAACCGCTGCACGCGGTTAATTCCTCCTAGTCGCTGAACATAGTAACGGCTGACAATTCCTCCCATACTGAAGCCTACTAAATCTAGGCGTTGTTCTGATGCAAAGGTAGCTGTAACATAATCGGCTACCTGCTTTGCCAATTCATCAAGACCCACATCACCATTATTAGGAACCAGATTCAGGCTATATACAGACCAACCCCGTTGTATGAGGTATGCCCTCATTTTATGGAAAACTGCCTCTGTATCGTCAATGCCGTGTATTAACAAAACGGGATTGCGCTGCTGATTTTCAGTGTTCATTTACAAAATCTGGCTGAATTAAGGGGTGTATTTCACTTTCGTAGATACATACTGCTCTACAAACTGAAGCTATTGCTTTTCGGATTCTTTAAAAAATGTTTTTGCAAAACTGAAATGCACTCAAAAATAATTTGTATAAAATTTAACCAATTAAGCTCACCATCTGCCAATAGGCTATGACAGTTCTCCCACTGGTTGAGAGTAAACTGCTTATTTCAATTGAATAAGTATTTACTAAAAAAATAAATGTTAATTTTTGTAAAGCTTGCTTTCAGAATCTTGCTCTTAGTTACAGTAAAATTTAATAATTAGTTCTCGGTGTATGCAGGTTGCAAATGCTTGTAAGAGAACATTTGTCCTGTAGTTTTACTACAATGTTAATTAAGCACAAACCTATAAGGGTTGTCACCAGAACGGGGTGACGCAAAGTAGAAAATGTAACATTTTGTCGTAATTTTTAACAATTACGGTTGAGTTCCAACTATAACAGGCAGGAGTAATTGTAGTGGATTTTATCAAAAAGTTAATTTCGGGTATTTTGGGTTTCATTACCGGACTGTTACCAGGGAAGAAGAAAAGCAACGGCTACTTCTTAGAACTGGACGAAGCCAAAGATGCTGCCAAAGATGCTGCTAAAGAGGTAGCATCGAACGCGAAGAAAGTAGCAGAGACAGTTGCATCGAATGCTAAGAAAGTAACGGCAACAATTGCTTCAGAAGCACCAACTCCATCCAAGCCAGATTCATTGAACGGAACAAAAACTGCCGCAGCTAATGGTAAGGCAAAATCAGCTAAAAATCCCAAACCAGCTGATGTTCAACTAGTCCAGACTGCTGAGGGCCTTAAAGTTGAACCTGGCAAAAATGCAAAAGCCGCAGCAGCCAAAGTAATCAAAGAGCAGCCAACTGAAACAACCTTTGCGCCAAAATATCTTGCTCCTTCGACTACTAGCTCTAATGGTCGTCGGCGTCCAGGGGCGAATATGAGTGCTTATTTAGAGATGGCACGTCAGGTTAAAACGCCTAAATAATTTTTTATAGAGACCGTAAATTTACGGTCTCTGTAGATTCAATGTGAAGATGTAAGGTTAAGATAACTTTGCTAGTTGTAGATGGATGAACTCTCCAAAGTAGAAGCGATCGCTTAATTTTCTCCACTACAACTACATTTTTTCAGGTTGGTTTATTTGCACAACTAATTAGTATTTTTAAGCAATATCAGTCCACTATATAGCTGAAAAGCTGAGTCCCAATTAGTCTGTTCTCTACGCAACAAATGAATGTGAGACTTGATATGACTCAGCATTTCTGTTTGATCTAATGTTGTATCCGCAAAGGACGTGAAATCTGACCAAATTTTGACTTGAGGTAGTTGCTGGTCAATCCAACTCGACAAAATATTCCAATTAATTCTGATTGTATTTTGGCTAGCTTGAGGAATGATTTCTAAACCTTCCTGAAATTCATAGCCGCTATCATCAAATCGGAGAATGGAACGTCTACCAGGTATGTGTAAATCACAAAACTGGGCATAGTCTTGTGTTTGAGTTTTCCGTTCCAGTTTACCGCGCACATCTCGATCTACCACTTCCTCGAAAATGGGCAACAGTCCTACTACCCTTGCTGTGACTTCTGACCAGTCAAAGGTGAGAGAACCGAGTTGATTTGCCTCATTGCGGCAAACAACAGTAGTTTGTGGGGTACATTCTTGAAAATATTTGACTTGATAAACTTGAATTTGTTGAATTTGAGCTATCGTTGCCCAAAAGCAAGGAATACCAGCTTGCTGTAACTGTTTGCCGTAAAATTTTAGTTCTCCCACTTGTCCAGTGCGGTACAACCTCCAGCCACGACTTGGTAGTAATAGCCGTGCAGTGTAGGGGTCTAGTTGCATAATCTGGGCGAATTTCCGAGATGCTTCTGCTTTCATCTCGTTACTGAGTGGTTCTAAGACTAGTACGCCAAGTTCGGTATTATTTGGTTCAGATTTTGCTTGGGAAATGGCTCTTTGTCTTTCTTCAAGCTCCATTTCTTGTAGTCGTCGCAAACCTTCGCGTGCGAGCGTTACTATTTTGGCGTTCCTTGTATCTCGCAGCAGTTGCCGATAAATTTTTTCTGCATCTTGGTGTTTTTCAGATACTTCATGTAGCCGACCGAGATAATATTGTACCCAAGGATGTTCTGGCGATTCTACTAGCAGCTGTTTGAGTAATTTAGCAGCTGTTTGATAATCTTTATGCTCAAAGGCGATCGCAACTTGCTCAATCATCACTTTAAATAGACAGTGGAGTGATGTCTCATGCAAAATTATTTTTGCGTGAGCTATACATCATTTATACTTCACAAGCTGCGGTAATCAAGGATAATGCTACTACTGGGGCCGTAACTGCTCTCAGAATGCGGCGACCAAGGGAAACAGGTTGAAATCCAGATGCGATCGCATTCTCAATTTCTGGTGTTGTCCATCCTCCCTCTGGCCCAGTAGCAATGACAATTGTTTCTTGTCCTATGTCATTTGTCATTTGTCCTTTGTCATTTGTCATTTGTCCTTTGTGCTGTAAGCAATCTTTTAAATGTGGAAACTCGCCACGCGCTACACAGATATATTGCTGACTGGTTGCAAATGATGAATGACCAATGACTAATGACAAAGCAGTATTAAAAGTAACAGGCTCTAAAATTGTCGGTACAAACGAGCGCTCTGATTGCTCGGCGGCTTCCGCAGCGATGCGCCGCCAACGTTCAAGCTTTTGAGGACTAGGATGAAGTAAAGTGCGATCGCTCAATACTGGTGCAATACAAGTTACTCCCAACTCTGTACAACACCTCACCACTTCATCAAATCCATTACCTTTGGGCAACGCCACCATCAGCGTAATTGATATAGGTAATTCTGTTTCCACTAAAAGCGGTTCTAAAACCTGTGCTTGTTCCCCTGCTAGCTGTGCTAACCATGATTTTCCCTTACCATCCATTGCAATAAAGCGATCGCCTTCACGCAAACGCAGCACACGGGCCAAATAATGTTGTTGTTCTTTTGTGAGCAAAATTTGCCCTTGTTGGAGTTGAGAAGGTGCGATCGCAATTCTTTGCAGTTGAGACATTTTTCTTAATAAATTATTGCCCTGCTGTAGACATCTGCTGTCTAACCCAGGTACGGAAAGCACGAGTTACTGCTATTTGTCCAACTTTCTTGCTTTCTTGGATAAATCGGGGAATCTCTGTCACCAACACGGGCGCAAAAGTTGGACTGCGATCGCTTTGCGAGTATTGTCCATTGTTAAGGGCGTAGATTCTCAAGACATTTCCGTTATACCGCCAGAATTCTGGGACTCCCATTGAAGCATAAAGGCTTAACTTGTCTATCTTGGGTCTAGAATATTCCACTTCCACTACTATGTCTGGTGGTGGATCTGTATTTAGGTCAATATTTTCTTTGTTGCGGACTAAGAATTCGTTTTGGATATAGTAACTACTGTCCGGTTCGCCTCCTTGCTCCAAATCATCCCGCGTCATAGTCAACGAGCCAGCGCTTTTGACTTCTAAACCAAATTCTTCACACAGCACAAGAACAAAACCTTCGATGAGACGGTTTGAGTTCTCATGCAGCATTAGCGGAGTCATAATTTCTACTATTCCGTTGTCATAAGCAAGCCTTTTATTTCGCTCACATCCCATATCTGCCAGCATAGCTTTGAATGTTTGCCAGCTGATGTTTTGCAACACATCCCTAGTTTCTGCGAATTTTGCTGTCGTTACCATAGTTCAGTCTTCCTGTGGATGTGTTACCTAACCGTATTAGGATTTACGCGAGAGAGACACAGATGGATTTATCTGTGTCTCTCTTTGATTTTATGATTTTAAACTTTTCGGCTTACGAAAGATTCTGGAAGTAAGCTTCTAGTGCTTCAGTCACTAACTGAGTCATCGGCTTACCTTGGCTTTCTGCTACTTCCTTCAACTTGCCATAAACCTCTTCTTTCAAATTTACCCGATGGCGTGATTTGTTTGCACCATTGGCTGTTTGGGGATCGTAGCTAGCAGCAAATTCGCGGATAGCATCAAAACCAATGCGATCGCAAAAATCACCAAAGCTTTCCTTTGATTTCCGAGATTTCTTAAAGTAAACAAAAATCGGCTCTAAGAAGCTTTCTAAATCATTATGATGCAGCTTTTCTATGTAAGGTTGTGCCAGTCGAGTCTGATTTGGCGAACCCCCTAACCATAATTGGTAAGATTCTGGAGCGCTACCAACAAAAGCCAATTCAGCCAAGTAAGGACGAGCGCACCCATTGGGGCATCCTGTCATCCTTACCACAAAATGTTCTTTTTGTAAACCTAGTTTATCCAAGAGAGCGCGAACTCGCTCCAAAATCCCTGGTATTGCCCGTTCTGATTCGGTGATTGCCAAGCCGCAAGTGGGTAAAGCCGGACAAGCCATTGCATACCGCACCAAAGGTTCGATTTTACTAGGTTCGTCTCCCACACCGTAACGGCTAAGAATGTCTTGAATAGCTTGCTTGCTATCTGGTTCGATATCGTAAAAAATCACGTTTTGGTTCGATGTCAGGCGGATGGGTAAGTTGAACTGTTCGACAATTTCCCGCAAGGCGGTTTTCAGTTGAAACGAACCTTCATCCTTGACTCGACCATTTTCAATGGAAATTCCTAAGAATAGCTTGCCATCACCTTGTTCATTCCAGCCGAGGAAGTCGTAAAATTTAAACTCTGGCAGTGGTTTGAAGGCTTCAATTGATTTACCGAAATATTCTTCAACTTGGGTACGGAATTTTTCTACGCCCCAATCGTTGATTAGATATTTTAGTCTGGCATGACGACGGTCAGTGCGATCGCCATAATCTCTCTGGGTAGCAACAATTGCTTTGACGATGTCGTAAATGTCATCCTTCGCCACATAACCTATCGGGTCTGCTAACCTAGCGAAAGTTTCTTCTTTACCGTGGGTTCTACCCAAGCCACCACCAGCAAAAATATTAAATCCTTCCAGCTGTTTCTTTTTATTGGTAATTACTACCAATGTCAGGTCTTGGGAATACAAATCAACCGAATTATCTCCTGGCACCGTTACGCAAATTTTAAACTTGCGGGGCATATAGTGAGTGCCATAAATCGGTTCTTCGTTGTCATGGATAATTGTGCCATTCCCATTGCGCTGTCGAGCTGCCTTCACCTCTGGGTCTTCTTCAGCACTAATTGCTTTTTCCCCATCTAACCAAATTTCGTAATAAGCACCCGTTTGTGGTGACAGCAAGTCAGCAATATTCTGGGCATACTCCCAAGCATATTGATAGTCTGGGCGATTCTTAAAGGGGGCTGGTGGTGCCATCACGTTGCGATTAATGTCGCCGCAAGCACCTAAAGTCGAACCCAGATTATTGACAATGGTGGCGATCGCTGATTTTAGATTCTTCTTTAAAATTCCGTGCAGTTGGAAACCTTGACGGGTAGTTGCTCGTAACGTATGGTTGCCATACTCATCAGCTATTTTATCTAAAGCCAGATATAGCTCTGGCGGTACTAAACCACCCGGATTTTTTGTCCGCAGCATAAACTGGTAATCTTTTTCCTGTCCCTTGGTGCGGTTGTCGCGGTTATCCTGCTGGTAAGAACCATGAAACTTCAAAAGCTGCACCGCATTTTCGGTAAAATGGGTAGTATCTTCAAGGATCTCAGTTGCTACAGGTTCACGCAAAAAATTACTATTTTCCTTGATTCCTTCTACTTTGGAAGGCTTACGGCTAGCGATGGGGGAAGGAGCAGATTTAACCATTAGACTTGTATAGGATTCTCAATAAAGCATTAAGTAGACGCCGAATCAGCACCCTTTGACTACTTGATCCCCGGTAATCCGGCCGGAATAATGAGGAATATTTTAATTTTACCACGGCAAAAGCTGGCTTTGTCAGTAATGTAACACTTAACAAAACCAGCTTTTGGGAGTAGTGATTTTTTAGTGCTGAGTCCTGAGTACTTAAATAAAGTATAGAGTGACTGAGGACTCAATAATCTTTTATTTGAAGCGATAGCCAATACCACCATTAATGCTAACAGCAGAAGCATCGCTATTTTGGTAAGCACCAATTCCGACTTTGGCATTAGTGTAGACGAGGAAATTGTTAGCAACTTCCGATTCAACACCAGCACCTACCACTACTGAATCTTTGTTACCTATAGGAGTTGGTGAGCCATCTTTTTCTACAAAAGAATAACCACCAGTTAAATAGGCGTTAGTTCTATTCGCAATGGGTACATCCACAGAAAGTTCTGGGATAATGGCACTTGTTTTATCACTCCAGAGGACATTACCGCGTGCAGAAAATGGCGTAGTTCCTAATTTCACACGACCTGTAACATTACCACCAAATGTGGCATCATCGTTGATACCTTGTCCGCCACTGGTAACGCCAGCTGCAACACCAGCGCCAACATAACTAGCATCAGTACCCTTTTTGATTTCAGCAGAAGCTTGACCAGCTGATAGAACAAAAGGAGCAACTATTAAGGAAGACAATGCAGAAATTGTCAAGAAAGACTTGAGTAAGCGTTTCATAATTTTCACCAAAATTTGTATTTTTTACTTATATATTCAAGGTCGAAAATCATGCGAGAATGTTCCAAATGATTCTCAAATTTTCTTAAATGACTGTTGTTATTGATGCATAGCGCTTACAGGGTAGCTAATCCTGAAATTTATAAATAAGTTGTTATAATTACATTTAAATGTATTTTAATCCTGCTTCTTTATCTCCAGATAGACGCTTTTAAAACTGTCACAATATTTGGAACTAAAACTAAGTTGGGACATGGCAAATAAAATATCCGGTTAACATTTTTTTGCCGAGCTTTTCACAGAGGATGAAAAAGTAGGCTGTAGCATCTGTTGCAACAAGCTATAGAGGGAATCTATAAAGTTAATTTTGAGCAATTCTTGTGGAGATTGAATAATGCTAACCGCTGCAAAAACGTTGTCTGGTTTGATGGGTTTATGTGTCGGTGATGCGTTGGGTGTGCCGGTGGAGTTTACTAGCCGTGCTGAACGAGTAAAATCTCCAGTGACAACAATTCTTGGTTATGGCACATGGAATCAACCACCAGGAACTTGGTCAGATGACAGTTCCTTAAGCTTTTGCTTGGCGGAATGCCTTTGTAGGGGGTATTCGTTGGATGCCATAGCCAATTCCTTCTGGCGCTGGTACAAGGAGGCTTACTGGACTCCCCGTGGCGATGTCTTTGATATTGGTCAAACTACCCACACAGCAATTATGCGCCTGAAACAGGGAGTGGTTCCCCATCAGGCGGGTGGTAAAGTTGAAAATAGTAATGGCAATGGTTCGTTGATGAGAATCTTGCCAATGGCTTATTGTCACAGAAGCTTCACTTTAGCTGAATTGCTGGCGCGGGTGCATGATGTTTCGGCGATTACTCATGCTCACGCGCGATCGCAAATGGCCTGTGGCATTTATATTAGTATTGCAGTGGCACTCTTAGAAGGGGCTGACCCGCAAACAGCTTATTTACAAGGATTGCAAGACATCCAAACAATTTATTCTGTGCGGGAATTTTTATTAGAGAAGCCCCATTTTGGCAGAGTTTTCAGTGGTGAGATTGCCAAAGTACCAGTAGAAGAGATTAATTCTGGCGGCTATGTGATTGACACCTTGGAGTCATCCCTCTGGTGTTTATTAAATAGCTCGTCTTATTCTGAAGCAGTATTGAAAGCTGTGAATTTAGGCGGAGATACCGACACTACCGCCGCCGTCACCGGTGGGTTAGCGGGAATTTACTACGGTGTGGAAAATATTCCCAGACAATGGATGAACCAAATTGCTCGTAGACAAGACATTATCTACTTAGCAGAACGTTTTGCAAGGGCTGTCTATAGCTAGTTTGGAATTAGAAATTATACCAAGTGTTTGATGAGCGCCTTTTCGCAAGTAAAATCAGTAGTAGAAAAGTTTCATACTGGTTGAAAAATGCTAACCGATGCAAAAACATTGTCTGGTTTGATGGGTTTATGTATTGGTGATGCATTGGGTGTGCCGGTGGAGTTCACCAGCCGCGCTGAACGAGTAAAATCTCCAGTCACATCAATGCTGGGTTATGGAACTTGGGATGTTCCTGCTGGTACGTGGTCAGATGACAGTTCGCTGACCTTTTGCTTGGCAGAATGTCTTAGTGAGGGATTTTCACTAGATGCGATTGCTAATTCCTTCTGGCGCTGGTATCACGAAAGTTACTGGACTGCTCAAGGTGAAGTATTTGATATCGGTAACACCACGTTTTTAGCAATTGTCAACTGGAAACAAGGAACTCCACCTCTGAAAGCAGGTGGTAGTAGTGAATATAGTAATGGCAATGGTTCTCTGATGAGAATCTTGCCGATGGCTTATTGTCACAAAAGTTTAACTCTGGATGAATTGATTGCACGGGTACATCAAGTTTCTTCCATTACCCATGCTCATCTCCGTTCGCAAATGGCCTGTGGCATTTATATTAGTATTGCAGTGGCACTCTTAGAAGGGGCTGACCCGCAAACAGCTTATTTACAAGGATTGCAAGACATCCAAACAATTTATTCTGTGCGGGAATTTTTATTAGAGAAGCCCCATTTTGGCAGAGTTTTCAGTGGTGAGATTGCCAAAGTACCAGTAGAAGAGATTAATTCTGGCGGCTATGTGATTGACACCTTAGAGTCATCCCTATGGTGTTTATTAAATAGCTCGTCTTATTCTGAGGCGGTGCTAAAAGCTGTCAACTTAGGTGGAGATACAGATACTACCGCCGCCGTCACCGGTGGGTTAGCGGGAATTTACTACGGTGTGGAAAATATTCCCAGACAATGGATGAACCAAATTGCTCGTAAACAAGACATTATCTACTTAGCAGAGCGTTTTGGAAGGGCTGTCTACAGTTGAGGGGAGTAGGGAGTAGGGGAAATTAGAGAGACAAGGGAAATAAACAATGCCCCATGCCCCATGCCCCATGCCCCATGCCCCATGCCCAATCTTAAACCGTAGACAAGGAATAGACTTGACCATCAATCAACAGTCGCGTAATGCCCTTGGCTTCTAAATGAGTACGAGCCTTATGGAGCATTTTACTATCTGGAACCTTAATCACGCGATCGCGCTTCGTAGAAAAACGCTTGGCGACGCGATGGTTATCAAACACTGGTAGAGTTCTTTGCTGGGTTTCCAAGCTGGGAATTTGCCCCAAATCACCAAAGTCCTTCAGAGGTCGGGTAATTAATTCTGAGGAACGGTCAATTACCAAATAACAAGTTTTTGGCAAATTGGCTATCGACAGAGGTAAAACTTGAACTGATGCTTCACCTGGTCTTCTTTTTGTGACTAAAGGTCTGTCCTCATCCAGGTCATCGTCATCAAAGTCTTCTTCCTCAAAATCGTCGTCATCTAAATCATCATCATCTAAATCATCTAAATCCTCTGATTCATCTAGCAAATCATCGCCCAGCATGTGCGCGATGACGGCCGCTCCTGGATGTTCATTCTTGAGGGGTGGGATGGGGATGCTGACTATTTCCGGCAGCTTTGGCTCTGGAGTTTCTAATTTCTCTGTGACTCGGAGCTTGGGTTTTTCCGCCGCCGAAGGGCGTCGCCGTACCCGTCTACTAGCGGCGATTGACTCCGCTGTTTCCTCTGAGTAAAGTTCCTGCTCTACACGAATTATCTTACGTGGTAGTGGCTCAACCTTTGGCAATTCCACAGGGTGGCTCTCGATAGGTGGAACTTCTATCTCTGGCTCTGGTTGACTTAGCAGTGGTAACTGCTCATAGCTTACCTGTGCCCTTCCCTCAGGAGTTCTCGCAGCTCGTTTCAAAGAGACTAAGTATTCATACTCATCTTCTGGCAACGTGCTTTTGAGCAGGCGACTAATTGTCGAATTACTCACACCATAGCGGTCTGCCAAAGTTGAGGTTGTTTCGGCAGTCTCTCGATATAACTTAAGAATTTCTTGCTTGTCAGAGTCTGTTAATTTTCTCACGGTAGATACCAAAAATCTTTACTAAGCTCGTTTACGTCCACTGGTACGCCGCGTTCGTCTTAGTGATGCGTCATATTCTAAGACAGCGCCCAGTCCAAATAACACTCCACTAAACACCCAAAACACTTCTAATATTTCCCCACTTTGATAATTGGGGTCTTGGGCGTATTTAAACCACATATCTGCAATGTAGAGCGAAAAGGCCGCCGCCGCAATCATTCGCCAAGACTGAGAAACTCTTCCCCCCCAAAAGGCTAGCAACAGAGTGGTAGCAATAATTAACAAAACCACATCGCTAACTACATAAAACCAATTCAAAATAGCGACTAGCAATTCTGAGGGTGTTTCTTGTTGCATAGAAATCCACCATGCCAACAAACTACCGAACATTGCAATTGCTAACACAATTAGCCACTGCCATTTTTCTAGATTGATTCGCCTGGAAGCCACAGCTAAAATCATTCCTGCGCCAAGTAATAGATAACTAAGTACAAAAAATATATCGCCTAAAGACACATCCGGTTCATCTTTCAAAATTATTTCGGTATAGCCGAAAAATATCCCCCCAACGAAATAGGAAAGCATACCTAACCCAATTAAGAGCCAAACATTCCGTCCACTGACGATTTGCGGACTCAGCCAGTTCCTCAAGCATAAGATACTGGCACCCAAATAAGCTAAAGCTTCAAAAATATTTGTGCCAATCACATACCACTCGGCTCGGCTTTCTATGCCATCCGCTCCGGGAACTTTGGCACTAAACAATAAAAAGTATAGCAGCGCCAGTACAGCCCAGCCAATATTAGCTAAGACAATGTTCTGAGTGGTAAAAATTGATTTAGAAAGGAACGAATTCTCGTAAGAGTTATTCATAGGACTTGACTTATGTAGATGCACTCTGGCAGTATTTTGAGTTAAATGACTGTATATCTAGCAGTGTGTCTATTAGGTAATACACAATCTGACACCAAAAGCAAGTGCCAGCGGCAGGAATTTTGTTAAAAAATTTCCATGCTACTGCCATAGTTTACCCAGAGGCGATTGATTTAGCCAATTGATAAACAGCGATCGCTCGGCTTCTGGCATATCTTCTAGCTTATAAATCACTTGTTTGGTAAAATTGGCATTGCCAAAATAGGCCTTTCCTAATCGATGCAGTTCTTGTAACAAGATAACTACATGATTTTCTTGCCAATCAGGTATTTTGGCTGCCGGCAAAGGATTAGTAGATACCAAATATTTAACCGCTTCTAGGGATGATGCTTGGGGAAATTGTTTTTGCTTGAACACTTCCGCAATATCTTTCTCAAATAATGCAGCTTGCCTAGCACCTAAAAACTCTTCAATGTCGATAGAAACACCCTGCAACAGCAAAATACCGGCTTGGATTAAAATCGCCGTTTTGCCATGACCACCTGTGTCACTATCCAGCTGCTCTAAACGTATTTTACCCCAAACACTAAAGCGTTCGGGTTCTTCCAGCAAAACACAGGCTTTACCTCGGTTATCCGTTAATTCTCTCCATAAGGCTCTAGCTTCTTCCTCTTGACTAGCTTTGAAAACACTAATCAAGCGAAAAGTCTGCCCTTGATAATTGAGAATCGGCACCTGCTGATCCTTTTTTGGGTGCTGAATGCTTGATATTTCAACATCCTGCCGTTTGAGAATAAACATGGCACTAGCAAATAACTCCTCACAGGGGCACTCTTAATATGGAATATATAATGGGATTTGGCAGTATCGCCAAGGCTGAAATTACCTAGCATACTTTGGAAATGAGTCTAGCGATCGCCAAATCCTTCCCGAAGGTAGCCGCCCAGAGGGCGTTGGCGCTAACGGGCAAATAACCCCTTGACAACACAATATATCTAAACCAATACCCCATCCAATACTGCTCGGATAAGCATTTTGAACTCGGAATTGGGTTTTGGGAAAAGGTTAAAGGGTAAAGGTTAAAGGTTTTTTCTTTCCCCTTACCCCTTACCCTTTTCCCCTTAACCGACAAGTATTGATACCCCATCTGTTTCGTTTTCGGTGTAGATTGCACTAACTAGCGACTAGCATCTTAGCCTTGCTAGTGGTAAATCTGCAATTTTTGATTGCTTCTTGGTAGGTGAAGACGATATAATAGTTTAGGTGACTCCTTCAGGAGCCATGGTTTTGTTTTGGGCGCGTAGCTCAGTGGATAGAGCAATTGCCTTCTAAGCAATCGGTCGCAGGTTCGAACCCTGCCGCGCTCGTTTTAACTCAATATGAACCCTCAAGCATTGTGAAGTGATATAATTACTTTCACATTTGAGGGTTCGTTATTGCTGCATCATACCAAGAATAAGGGCGATATTGCTGCGACCAAAGCGATCGCGGATCTAACGCTTAAAGGGTATTTAGTCCTCACGCCACTTGTTTGTGAACATTTACCTTTTGATTTTGTTGCTTACAAAGACGATAAATTTTACAAAATACAAGCTAAATACGCGGGAGATAACAGGGTAGTAAATAAAACTATTTGGGTAGATAAAAATGGGACTCATCAGAAGAAGTACAAAGTAAATGACTTTGACTTTTATGCTGTTTATCTGCCTGACATAGATCAGGTTGTTTATCCATCAATCAACTTTAATGGTTGCTACATAACTACCCAGATACCTAATTCAGCTACACCTTTTTACTGGTGGGAAGATTTTACAGATTTAACTGAAGTAGCACTTAAGAGAACCTACAAGGAGTTTGGCGTTGACTTAACAACTAGAAAGGTTAACCCAGACTCTAGAATTCATACCAGAAAAGTTGAAAGACCATCAAAAGAAGAACTAGGAAAACTAGTTTGGGAAAAGCCAACTGCACAAATTGGGAGAGATTTTGGCGTGTCTGATAAAGCTGTAGAAAAGTGGTGTAAGGCTTATGGCTTAGAAAAGCCACCTAGAGGATATTGGGTTAAGAAAGCTCATGAAAAAACCGAAACTTAATGCTTCTCTTTCGTTTGTATTCATTTAAAAAGCCCGTGACGAGGATTGAACTCGTGACCTCACCCTTACCAAGGGTGTGCTCTACCACTGAGCCACACGGGCGAAATTTGATTTCGATTTTTCAGCTAGAAGTTAAAATGCTGGGAGTTTTGATGCTTTCCCAGACATTATAACTTATAACTTCGTAAGTGGTGGGCCGGGCTGGATTTGAACCAGCGTAGGCGCAAGCCAACGGATTTACAGTCCGTCTCCATTAACCACTCGGACACCGACCCGATTTGTCTCACGATTTAAAATCTTAGCACCACCTTTTATAAATTGCAAGTGATTAGAAAAAATAACTTGTGGGTAGAGATCGCAACAAAACTGCGTCTCTAGCATCTGGATAAAAATACTGGTTACACGCTCATCTCCAGCATTCGTTGCATTGGTCGCAGTGCCGCAAGACGGATATCCTCTGACATGGTAATTTCGGGAGTGCGATTTTTCATTGCCCAGTAAAGCTTTTCTAGGGTGTTTAACCGCATAAACGGACATTCGTTACAAGCGCAATTATTTATCGGCGGTGCAGGGATGAAGTGCTTGTCAGGAGCTAGTTTTTGCATTTGGTGAATGATTCCCGGCTCTGTCGCAACGATAAATTCTTTGGTGGGGCTACTTTGACAATACTTGAGCAAAGCGGCTGTGGAGCCAATAAAGCTGGCGTGGCGCAATACACTACTTTCACATTCTGGGTGTGCGATCGCCTCTGCTTCTGGGTGGGCAATTTTTAACTGGACAATTTTCTTTTCTGAAAAGGTTTCATGGACAATACAGCTACCTTGCCATAGCACCAAATCTCGTCCAGTCTGTTCCATCACATAGCGCCCCAAGTTCCGATCTGGGGCAAAAATAATCGGCTGTTCTTTTGGTATCTGCTGCACAATTTTCACAGCGTTGGAACTGGTGCAAATAATATCACTCATCGCCTTGATATCAGCAGAACAGTTGATATAAGACACCACCAGATGATCTGGATGCGCTGCTTTAAAAGCTGCAAACTCCTTTGGTGGACAACTGTCGGCTAAAGAACAACCAGCATTCAAATCTGGTAAAAGTACTAATTTATCGGGATTAAGTATCTTTGCTGTTTCTGCCATAAAATGGACACCAGCAAAGACGATCACATCCGCATTGGTTTTTTCGGCGGCTCTTGCTAGTTGTAATGAATCCCCAATAAAGTCTGCAATATCCTGAATATCTGGCTCTTGATAATAATGCGCCAGGATAACTGCGTTGAGTTCTTTTTTGAGACTCTCAATGGCGGCAAACAAATCTAGTGGTAGTTCACCCGGTTGGGTTTTTTCTCGTTGAGCTAGTGCAGTAGTAAACACAGTTAGGGGGTGCTTTAAATTGCAAATTTATGTCCTGTGGAATCAATTATAGTAGTTTTTACCAAAAATAGTGGACGGTTGATATTTTGGGGTTGTGTCCAAATCCGGCTGAGTTTCATATCCTGGAGATAGACGGCAAGGAAAGTGGCATGACCAGTCAGAAAACTCAATCGATAACCCTCAAAATTGCTGTAATTGGAGATGTTCACGACCAATGGGAAGTGGAAGATGGTATTGCACTCAAGCATCTGGGTGTTGACTTAGCGCTGTTTGTCGGGGATTTTGGCAACGAGTCGGTGGAAGTGGTCAGAGCGATCGCTTCTCTCGATATTCCCAAAGCAGCCGTAATGGGCAACCACGATGCCTGGTATACCGCCACCGAATGGGGACGCAAAAAGGCTCCTTATGACCGCTCTAAGGAAGACTGGGTACAGGAACAACTCGATTTATTAGGTTCGTCCCATGTTGGTTACGGTAAATTGGATTTTCCCGCTTGGAATTTAACTGTAGTGGGGGGTCGTCCCTTTACCTGGGGTGGCCCAGAGTGGAAATTCGCGGAAATCTGTAAAGAACGTTACGGTGTGACGAGTTTGGAAGAATCCGCCGATCGCATCTTCAAAGCAGTCAAAAGTGCCGCTTACGAGACAATTATATTTTTGGGTCACAACGGGCCTAGTGGGTTAGGCGATCGCCCCGAAGACCCCTGCGGCAAAGACTGGCATCCAATTGGCGGCGATTTTGGCGATCCAGATTTAGGCGAGGCGATTTCTCAAGCCTTGACTGCTGGTAAAACCATTCCTCTGGTAACATTTGGTCACATGCACCGAGATTTACGCCATACCAAGAAGGTGCAGCGCAAACCCATCTTTAGAAGTCCAGAGGGGACAATTTACTTAAATGCGGCTAGTGTCCCCAGGATTGTGGAAAATGACAGCGAGAAATTGCGTAACTTTTCCATTGTTACCCTAGAGGCAGGTGTGGTTTCGCAAGTTTCCCTAGTTTGGGTGGGGAATGACTTTCAGGTGGCTAAGGAGGAAATTTTGTATGAGCGATCGCGGATTGTGTCGTAGACATTCGCATCCAGTAGTGCAATCTGCGTAAATAATAGGGTATAGTATTATCTGTCAAGTTTAGTGCTAACCAACAAAAGCGCCTAAATAGCGTCTGAAACTAGGATCAGCACAAGTTTGACAGATTTACTGGAGAGGTGGCAGAGTGGTCGATTGCGTCCGACTTGAAATCGGATGAGGCTAAAACCTCCGGGAGTTCGAATCTCCCCCTCTCCGTTTAGGAATTAAAAATTGAAAATTAAAAATTAAAAATTGAAGAGGATGAGGTTAGGTGGGGCTTTTGGTGGAGATAATTATGGCACCAAGAATTTTTGTTATTTCTTCGGCTTCGGTTTGAAGTTGACTAATTCTTTCTTGAGGTACTATTTCGGAAGCAATAAGCAATCTTAACCAATACCGGGTTTCACGGGATTCTTTTAGTGCAATCATGAGCTTGCTGATAAAATCTGCTTTGCTTTGAGCAGCTTGTGCTTCTTCTACATTAGCTCCTATCGATGTTCCTGACCTTAATAACTGTTGAGCAAGAGTTCGCGCTACTCCTGGTTTGTCATCTAAAAACTGGCACAATTTGACTATGCGAACTGAAAAAGTAAAAGTGCGATCGCAAATATCTTTCTTCATTAGTCAAAATTAAAAATTAAAATAAATTACTATACTGTTTTTCTCCTTTGTGTTTGGCATTGTCTCAGTTTTTACTAAATTCTTAACTTTTAATTGGTAAAAACAAGGTATCTTCAATTTCCTGCCTGACTTCTCGGCTAACATAACAATCACTATTTAAGCAATCCACCAAGAGTTTATTTGCATCATAATACTGGTTTAACAGTTTCTTCTGTATGTCGCTAAATTGCCAGTCATGCCCAATATTACGATTTTTTATTATTACAGAGCGAAGTTTTTCAACCCAAATATATCTATCGGTAACTGCCCACTGTAAAAGAACTTCTCTATCTTGAGTTAAACTAGGTAGTTCATTCTGAATCTCTCTAATCTGTTGCTGAAAATCTGAGTCTGATATATCTTCAACAAGACTACATAAATTTTTATGATAGAAATCAACCTCTAATGAGTTACTAATCAAGAAAGACATTAGATTATCAATAGAAAATTCATTATTTTGATGTTTTTTAAATAATCTTTGATCTATTTTTTTGGCTAAATCAGAATAACATATATATTTACCATTCACGTTAGAAATAGTAATATTATTCATAATCTCATCTGTAAAGACAAAGTATGAAGCTCGAACTGCCCCTGGTTTGTAAATAGTTACAACTGAAATGGCCTTCTCATTTACCCATACTAAAAATTGCTGTATTTTCTCATCTTGTGCTAAAAGTTTATCAATTTGTATCTTCATCATCCACACCAGATCATCAGCCTTCCTCATCATCCCTGTTATGAGCAAAAAAACTTCCCGCCAGCGTTTCTCTGTGATATGCTCTAGCAAAGTTTCCCAGTCAGAGTTGGCAACTATTTCTCTTGCGGCAAAATACTCGTGAAACGTTAAGTGAGAAAAGGAATAGATGCCCTTTGCTCGTTCTACTAATAGACCATGCTGTGCTTCAATAGACTTTAAAACGGCTTCACTATCGAGTTTCAATACTTCTGGATCTGTGTCAGCATTGCGTAAGTTGCGAATAAAATTAGCAATGTATGCTTCGACAGTTTTCTGCTTAAAGAAATAGTCTTTCTGCTCAAAGGTAGTTAAACCTATTTGACTCAGCAAGTCTTCCTTACGCTGTAAAGATAGGTTTTTATACGCCTGCTCTCTCTCAATGTTGCGTTTGGCATCCCATTTTTTCAGTAATACATCTAATCCTTCTTGATAAAGTTCAGAACGGTTTCCTGGAAAATCTCCACTATCTCCAAACACCAAACACAATAATGTTAGAAGTAAAGGACTACTTGCTAGTTCTTGGATTGGTTCATTCTCTTTTAGTTTTTCAATGAATCTTTTACTTTTAACTGGATCAGTTAACTGGAACCAATTTTGAGTAAAAATTGCTATTTGTTTTTCGTCAAAATCTGCCATTTCCACTTCTGTGAAACTTTCAAAAGTGTATTCTTTGGCAGCAATACGACAGGTAATTACAAACTGATTAGTATGAAACAAGTTAGAAAATTCCCGAATTTGTTGTAAAACACGCTTGGTGTCTTCCTCTCGTACTTCATCTAACCCATCCAGTAATACCAATGCCTTACCCTGTTTCAACAGTTTCTCTACTACTACACTGGTATGAGTTACCCCACAGCTTGATAATAGTTGAACAATAAATTTCAAAATATCTGGTTTTTTAGGTGCTTCTGCAAAATCTTTTAATGTGATAAACAAGGGAACTCTGTTTGCTTGAAATCCCCCTTCAATACAATGCATTGCTAGATATTTTAAAAAAGTGGTTTTTCCTGCTCCTGGTTTACCTAAAACCATCAGCTTACTATAACGCTGTACAACCTCTAATCCTGAGACTCGTTTCTGTTTTACTCCGCTAAGTCCAAGTCGCTCAAAGTTATCATAGTCACAGCTTTGCATTAGTTCTGCAACTTTTAGTCGTCTTCGTCCTGTTATTGCCTCCAGAATATTGACATTTGTGTAAATACCTTGTTTTCCTGTTAACTCAATTGGCTTAGACATATCTAATACCCGCATGGTTCCGCACTTTTCTTTGATGTAGGGTTTGATTTGTTTGCGGATTTCTTGCACTAAGGTATCAATAGAATCATCTACGTCATCTGTAGTTAAATCGCCAGAGGGTTTTTGTTGTGCATACCTTTTGCTCAGATACTCTCGTAAGCGGCTTTCTTTAACAGGGCCATTACCAGTGATGCAAAATTTTTTGTAAATACCTGTGAGGCAAGTGCTGAGGTTACTTTCAGAAATGTTTAATTCTTGAGCTACGTTGACTCGATTCTTACTACGACCGAATATTTCCAGAAAGACTTCTTTCTCTCGGTGCGACAATTCACTGTATTGCTCCAGTTGCTTAAGAAAGTCCTCTGATATAGACATTGACCACTCCCACAATTACTTATAAGCCAGTGTAGCCAAAGTTTTTATCAAAATGTGGAGTTAAATCAGTGTAAGTCAGGCTAAGTCAAGGTAAGTCAGATAAATAACTACAAAAGAAAATTGCGACATTGAACTCAGTTAAGCTACTGAGGCAATCGCAATGCTAGAAACACTACTCCCTCTGGTTGTAAATAAGTCTCTTGAAGTTGTTATTGGAATACTGCTGGAAAAGTTTTGTAAATGGGTGCTGAGTGATGCAAATATCAAAAGTGCTAACAACTTTCTGAAAATGCAGATTCTTGTACTTTATCTTGATTGGGTTTTACGAAAAACATCACTAAAATCTCTATCAGAGGAGTCAGAAGAGAAGGATTAAGAAACAGATGGGTAGTAGAGATAATAAAGCGGTGCGATTCGTTGATTAGTGAATCACGGTAATCATCCCGTAAATAGCTAATCCAGCCCGACAGCAGATTACTGTCATTAAGGGCTGAACTCTCGGTCAGATGTAGGTGAAAGTCCTACCATTCAGACTCAGAATTGACTCCTTATCTGCCCACACCGAACAAGCTCGGTTCTTGTAGAGTGAAGCTGGGAACAGGGCGCAATCAGACAGCCGTTGCGGGTTGACACTGGCGCTAACAGGGAGTTCCTACGGCGAAACCGGGTCTAGAAAAGCAACTTATTTTCAAGCAGGGCGCAACATAAAAACCCCTGACTTCACTGGAGAAACAATTCCCGCCGCATATCGCCTTTAATAACGGTAAGAGTCAAGGGAATCCAGTAGTTGAATTGACCACGCCTAACGGAACAATCAATCTCACCGAGGGAACGAATAAAAACGATTTGTGAGTCTTGGGGCAGTCGAACCCCAGGTAGGCTAGACGAGAAGCGGAACTCTCACAAGTCGGGTAGGACAGACCGTAATTGGTCTGAGGTGTTCAGAATACACAAACCAGAGAAGAGAAAATGATTAGACGCAGTAGACATACTAGTGAATCTTGGAGAGCCTTACCGTGGAAGAAATTCCGCCGTAACCTTTTCCGCCTTCAAAAGCGCGTGTACAAAGCTGTTCAAGTTGGAGACAAACGGAAAGCTCGGTTACTCCAAAGGCTTATTCTAAAATCAACCTCGGCTCGATTTCTTGCAATTAGACTTGTATCTCAGCTAAATGCTGGCAAAA
Source organism: Nostoc sp. UIC 10890 (assembly GCF_054786515.1). NCBI lineage: Bacteria > Bacillati > Cyanobacteriota > Cyanophyceae > Nostocales > Nostocaceae > Nostoc > Nostoc sp. UIC 10890. The sequence continues at coordinate 4,237,592 of NZ_JBSGKF010000001.1, read as the reverse complement.
AGACGGCGGGTATTGATGGCAAAAAATCCCTCCCATTTGAAGAACGCTTCAACCTCGAAGAACTACTGAAAATGAATAGTGGAAATTGGAAGCATCAAGGGCTACGGGAAATCCCCATCCCCAAAAAGGACGGGACTACCAGAATGCTTAAGATACCAACCATCGCAGATAGAGCTTGGCAATGCCTCGCAAAATACGCACTAGAACCAGCACACGAAGCCACTTTCCATGCCAGAAGCTACGGGTTCAGAACTGGGCGCTCTGCCCATGATGCACAACAATACATCTTTGATAACCTAAGCTCACGAAGCAACGGAATAGATAAAAGAGTTATAGAACTCGATATCGAAAAATGCTTTGACAGGATTAATCACTCAGCAATAATGGAAGAACTCATTGCCCCCAAAGGCTTAAAACTCGGTATCTTCCGATGCCTCAAGGCTGGAGTCAACCCAGAATTTCCCGAACAAGGGACACCCCAAGGGGGAGTGGTCAGTCCTCTATTAGCTAACATCGCGCTCAACGGGATAGAAGATATACACAGATACCACACCGAATACAAATACGGTAAAAGTATCACAGGCAACACTTCCGAAAAGAAAATTGTCAAGCCATCAATCCGATACGCGGATGACATGGTTATTATACTCCGACCCGAAGATGATGCGACAGAGATACTTGAAAGAATCAGCGAGTTTCTCCGCAAACGCGGAATGAATGTAAGCCAAAAGAAAACCAAAGTTACCGCCGCGACAGATGGGTTTGATTTCCTCGGATGGCACTTCAAAGTCCAGAAAAACGGAAAGCTCAGAAGCACTCCCTCGTTGGACAACTTCAAAGCATTTCGTAAGAAAGTAAAACACATCGTCAACAACTCGAATTATGGTGCTACTACAAAGGCTGAGAAATTAGCCCCGATAGTCAGAGGCTGGAGAAATTACCATAAGTTCTGTAAGATGGACGGTTCTAGAAACTCCTTGTACCACATCGAAAAAAGAGCTTACAAGGTATTTAACAAGGAAACCAATCAAAACCGCTACTCTAGCAAGAAATTACTAGACAAGGCATTTCCAAATGTTTCCTACTCCGAAAATAGTCACGTCATGGTTAAAGGAATAAAATCCCCCTATGACGGAGACATTACCTACTGGAGCGAACGTAATAGCAAGCTCTACGACAGTAAAACCTCTAAAACTATGAAAGAGCAAAGCCATAAATGTGCTTCCTGCGGTCTGAAGTTCATTGATGAGGAACGGGTTCACCTGCATCACATCGACGGAAACCACGCCAACTGGAAGAAAAGTAATCTTGAAGCAATTCATGAGAGTTGCCACGATTACAAACACATGAGCAAAAGCGAAAGCTAAGAACATCGGAAGCTGGGTGCGGTGAAAGTCGCACGCCCAGATTTAACCGAGAGGTGCGGAGAATAATATCCCCCATCGACTCAACCATCGCACCCACAAACCAAAGGCGATCGCTCCCTAACCTCTCCCCCTACTGCGATCGTGCTACCATTACCAATAAATTCTTTTGGGAGTTCAATCATGGCTACCCTTAATACGCTAAACATACCTGATGAGTTATACGAACAACTGCAAGAGTTAGCTAAAGCTGAAAATAGCTCAGTTGATGCTCAAGTTATTACAATATTGCAGAACGCTTTGCAGAAGACAAAAACACAGTTAACTGAAGACGAAAGACGAAAAAATGTTCCAAAACTGCTAGAGGAAATTCGCCTTCGTCGTGAGAGTCGCCAGACTGATGTGGAATGGCCTGATAGTACTGCGTTAATCCGAGAAGACCGAGATAGATGACTATCCCTCTCAGGTGTGTTGTAGACGCAAGTGTAGCTATTAAGCAATTTATACCAGACGATCCACTAACTCCGAAAGTTAATCAACTGTTTGCTCATCTTGCCAATCCCCAAACTGCGATCTTTGTCCCAGACCTGTTTTACATTGAGTGTGGCAACATCATTTGGAAGTATGTCCGTGCCAGACTTTATGCTGTTGCTGATGTGCCAGCAGATTTAGCAACTCTCAAAAGCTTCCCGTTGCGTGTTGTCTCTACGGCTGATTTGATGGCGGATGCAGTTGCGATCGCATTAAATTATGGAATCTCCGCCTACGATGGCTCTTATGTAGCACTTTCTCAGCAGGTAGGTGCTACTTTGCTGACTCTAGACGGCAAGCTGGTAAAGGCTTTAGCTGGTTCGTCTTACAATGTTTCCTCGTTTAATGACTTCGAGGTTCCGCCGTTAGAGTCTATGTAGAAGCGATGTCTTCGACGGGCTATGCCTACGCTTTCCTGACCATATATTTAACCCCAAAGCATTGAATGAGGCTAAACAAATCGATACAAACTCAGAATTGGGGAAATTAAATTTTTATCACTGACTTATCTTAGTTGCAATAAAATTAGTTTGTAAAGCAGGGAATAAACCTGCTGTTTTTTAATATTCAATTGTCAAAAATGTCTTTTACTTATAACCGCACGGTTCGTTTTCAAGATACTGATGCTGCTGGGGTAGTTTATTTTGCTAACGTTTTGGGTATTTGCCATGAAGCTTATGAAGAATCTTTAGAAGCATCAAGTATTAATCTCAAAGATTTTTTTACTAATCCGTCTGTGGGGTTTCCCATTGTTCATGCTAGTGTTGATTTTTTGCGCCCTATGTTTGTAGGGGACAAGTTGCTGATTAGTTTAATTCCCCAAAAAATAAGTGTTGATAAGTTTGAAATTACTTACGAGATTATAGTGGGTGAGGTGGTAGTTGCTAAGGCTATTACTCGTCATGTTTGTATTGATGTGAGTAGTAGAAGTAAGCAGGAATTATCTGAAGAGATAATCCAATGGTTAGAAACCAACCGCAGAGATGCTGAAGGCTTAGAGAGAAGAAAGTCGAGAGAGATTATGTGATGGCATTATGGAGAAATTCTGTGGCTATTTGTTGTAACTTTTGGCGGTTAATTTTACCTTGAGAGTTACGGGGTAAGTTTTCCTGTGGAATCCAATATTTAGGGATTTTAAATTTGCTGAGTTTGTCTTTGAGTAGGGTTTGGATTTTTAAGGCAGAGATATTTGATTTTTTGGGAATGTAAATCGCTGTTAAAGCTTGTCCCCAGTGTTTATCTGGAATGCCGATAACACAAATATCAGCAACCATTTGAGTTGATTGTATAGCTGATTCAATTTCTGCTGGATAAATATTTTCTCCACCTGTAATAATTTTGTCGCTGTTACGTCCGACTATATTTAAATGATCTTGTTCGTCTAAAAAACCTAAATCATCTACTTGGAGATTATCTTGATTTTCTCTGGTTATCGGATAGTAACCAAGGGCTAAAGATTGAGCGTAAATGGTGATATTTCCAATTTGATTGGAATTTAAAATTTCGCCTTGCTGATTGCAAATAGTTACTTTTGCATGAGGGAGAATTTGACCACTGCTAATTTTACCACTCAGAAAATCATCCGGTTTGAGGGTAGCAATTTGAGAGGCGGTTTCTGTCATACCATAGGTAGGTGCTAATCGGATGTGGTGAAATCTGGCTTTTTCTAGGAGTTCGTTCCATGCTGGCGCACCTCCCAAAAGTACAGTATTAAATTGGGATAGCCATTCAGTTAATTCTGGATTTTGCAGGAGGCGTTGTAACTGCGTTGGTACTAAAGATATGAAAAATTCTGATTGTTTAATATTTAATATTTGACTAGATTCTACAGCTTTAAATGGTTGAATAGATAGTTTACCTGCGGTAGTGAATGAGCGCATAAATTGCATTAAACCGCTAACGTGATATAAGGGCAACACGCAAAACGAATTGACTTGTTTTAGTTCAAAGTATTCTGTAAATCCTTGTACCGATGAGATGAGAGTTTCCCAAGTGTGAATGGCAAATTTAATTTGTCCTGATGAACCACCCGTAGGAATCATAATCAGTGGGCATGGGGCATTGGGAATTGGGCATTGGTAATTATTTTCATTCTCTATTCCCCATTCCCTATTCCCCATTCCCAAAATAATATCTGGTTGTACTAAATCAAAGACTTGTTGCCATTCTTGTGTTCCCCAATCGGGGTTACAAAGAAAAACTGGACAATTCGCTGCACAAGCGGCAATAAAACTGGCTAAAAATCGTAATGGTTCACGTTCAGCTAAGATGATTTTTGGTGGTGTTCCACACGCTGATAATTGTGTTAGTTCTAAATATAATTCTTGAGCTATTTGATTAAATTGATGGCTGCTATAATCGATAAGCCAATCATTTTGAGCCAGGTTATTAAGGCAGTCTAAAGGTCGTTCCATAAAGTTTGAAGCCATGTATCTTCTTGTTCAAAAAAATGGTCGATGCCAAAACCAACTGCCCTGTTGTTTTGGGATAATTCGGCTGCTAGTTGGAGTGCTGCAAGTCTAGCGATCGCAGTTTCAAATACTGATGAGAATACAGTATCAATTTGATGCTGGTGGCAAAACTTTCTCAGACGAGATGGCGATCCGACTATCCCAGGCTTGATCACAAAAATTCCTCGCCAACCTTGTTGATGACAGGCGGCGAGTTGTCCAAGTGTGGCGACAGATTCATCTAAAGCGATCGCAGTTTCATAACTCATACTCAATTCCAACATCTGCTGAAATTGCTCCACGGGTAGCGGTTGTTCGATAAATTCAATTTCTAGGGGTACTTCTGGATTTGCCTTAAAATTGTCGCAAGTCCGCAGCCATAAGTTAACTTCTTCATAACTGAGTCCACCGTTGGCATCTAATCGTAGTTTGGTAAAGGCTGGTAAGGTGTGTATGAGTGATTCAAAAATTTCTAGTTCATCAGCGATCGCATACACACCAATTTTCCACTTAAATGTGCGATATCCTTGCTGCCATAGAGTTTCCCATTGATTTAAAGCAGCTTCCCCAGATGGTAATAAGCCGCTGTAGAGGAGTGAAGAGTTAGGAATTAGGAGTGAGGAGTTAGAAGTTATCAAATTATCTCCCTCATCTCCTCCACTCCCCATTTCCCACGCTGACTCAAAGCCAAATTGACAAGCTGGTAACTCATCTGGTACTGAGAAAATTATCTCGTCTGTAATTTCTCGTGGGAGTTGGCTACAAAAATCTAAGGCTTGTTCTAGGGTTTCGGAACCAAACCAGCTAATGGGGGCGATTTCTCCCCAGCCGACTTTACCTGATTCATCAGTGAGACGGAGGATAATACCTTCACGAATATCCCAATTACCATGATTAGTGGTAAGCGATCGCAAAAACTTTCGCTGATATGGACGAAATTTAAATTGATAACGCATCAATTAGTAATTGCTAAAGCATAAATCCCAGTCCGAACAGCAAGCAAGCCCAAAAATGCACGGCTACAGCGATGAATTTACAGTTACTAACTTTGTCCGGCTGGTTGTGATTTTCTTGAACGTGGCGACATAATTTGACAGCAAAGGGTAAACTTACCCAACTCAGTAATGTCCAAACTGGAGAAATTCCCAATAGTACAAACAGCAAGGTGAGGGGATAAATGCTAGCAGTGAACCAAACTAAGACTTGGGCCCCTTTTTGGGTTCCGAGACGAACAATAGGCGATCGCTTGCCTGCGGCTATGTCATCCTTAACTTGGTGAAAGTGCGAGCAAAACAAAATTAAGGTTGTGGCAATCCCGACAATTACTGAAGCTGCTAAACTTGTCATTGACCAAGTTTGGGTTTGGCTGTAGTATGCTGCCTCCACTGCTAAGGGGCCAAAGGCAAAAAAGCAAAGAATCTCGCCTAAACCCTGATATCCTAAGCGAAAGGGAGGCCCTTGGTACATATAGCCCAAACCACAGCATAGTAGAATGATGCCGATAACAGTTAGGTCTTGTTGCCAAAATGCGATCGCTAGTATGCCCAGCAATCCCAAACCTAAACATAAATTTCCTATCCAAAATATCAATGGCTTATTGCCTGTTAAGTTCACCAGAGAATGGTGCTTATTTTGATCGATACCTGTTTCAGAATCAAACACATCATTAGTGATATTTTCCCAGGCAAGAATTAAGATTGCCGCAGCTACAAAAGTAGAAAATACTACACCATTGAAAATTTTAGTTTCGGCAAATGCTACTGCTGTTCCTACCCAAATGGGCATAATGGCAACGCTATACATTGGCGGTTTAATCGCTGCCATCCATAACTTAGTGTTGGGATATAAAATTTGCTTGGTAGTCATCAGTCGTGATTAATTAAATTGCCGGAATATTACTCACACTTTAGATTTTATGATTTAAAGAGACGCTAGATATGGGCGATATACAAATAACTGTCACTTTTATGATGGCTTGTTAACCTTGTGTTGTTAACACTCACACTTACGTTGCAGTCTCAGTCCAAAACTGTCTTATCATGGTCTGGGAACACCACAAATAAGCCAAACCCTACGCTGGTGAAATAGCAACTTAATATGTTACCTGTAAAAATACGACCACGATTAATTACACTTTAGGAAGTTAACTTAAAAAAAATTTACTATCGTTAGATCCATGACAGTTTCACCATGTCGTAGTAACTTGTTTGTAAAGCACAAAGATTTATATCAATTTTTGTTATCAGTCCAAGAAAAGTGCCTCCAAAATAATGACAAGCAAATTGTCAGTATCTCCCAAGAGATCGATTTAGCTGATCCTTTACTTGTATTGGATCAACTTACACAAGCAAATGAAATAAATTTTTACTTTGAGGACAGAGGTAAAGGAGAAGCGATCGCAGCAATTGATGCTGTAGCAAAATTACAGATTGATGGCTCAGACCGTTTTAATCAAGCGGAATATTTTATCAAATCTTGTCTAAAAAATATAATTAATTTTGGTAACGCAAACCAACCTTTTTCTGGGCCTCACTTTTTTTGTTATTTCAGTTTTTTCGATAAAAACGCCCAAGTAGATTATCCATTTCCATCTGCTACCATTTTTCTTCCACGTTGGCAAGTAGCCGTAAAAAATCAGCGTTGCATATTAGTAACAAATATAATTATCAATCCAAATGTAAATATTGAAAGATTGTTGGAGAATATTCAAAATAAAATTGAATTTATCCAAACTTTAGAAAATTACTCTGCTAATATTGATTATTTCCCTACAAAGTTATATAAAAAATCTGTCACAAACTCTGCCCAATTTAAACGTTCAGTAGTATCTGTTTTGGAAAAAATTCGGTCTACCTATTTAAGTAAGATTGTCCTAGCAGATATATTAGATGTAAAATCAAGTAACCACTTTAGCTTAGTTAAATCATTAAATAATCTTAGACAAAACCATCCTAATTGTTATATTTTTTCTACAAGTAATGGCAAAGGACAAAATTTTATTGGTGCAAGTCCAGAAAGATTAATTAGTATTAATAATCAACAATTAATCACTGATGCTTTAGCTGGTTCTGCACCACGAGGTAAAACCCCTGCTGAAGATGCGGCTAATGCCAATCGCTTACTAAATAGTGAAAAAGAAAAGCATGAACATTCACTAGTGCTTGATTTCATTACACAACGACTATGCCAGTTAGGTTTATTACCGCAAATATTAGCACCCCGACTGCGACAATTATCGAATATCCAGCATTTATGGACACCAATCAGTGCTATGGTTCCTGCTGACATACACCCATTAAAGATTGTTGGACAATTGCATCCTACCCCAGCCGTTGCCGGTGCAGCCCAAGATGTAGCTTGTGCCGAAATTCGTCGTTACGAAAGCTTCGAGAGAGGTTTATACGCTGCGCCTCTAGGTTGGATAGATTCTCAGGGAAACTGCGAGTTTATTGTGGGAATTCGTTCAGCATTGATTGATGGCGATCGCGCGAGATTGTATGCTGGTGCTGGTATCGTGGATGGTTCCGATCCTGACAAGGAGTTTGCAGAGGTACAACTTAAACTTCAAGCTTTACTGAGAGCATTAGTTTAAAGAGACTTCCAAATTAAAAAACCTCCAAAGATTTCTCTGCATGAAAGCATATCTTTTAGTTTCAGTATCGTAGATGCTTTATGAAAATTGAAGTGGTAAAAGCTACTCAACAACAGAAATCAGTGCTGGGTAATTTAATGGAACTATACCAGTATGACTTGAGTGAGATAGAAGCTAAAGATGTAGATGCCTGCGGCTTATTTGGCTAAAAGTACACAGGATTAATCGCTGTATTTCTAACATTACTAGAGCATATAATTTTGACGATGTTTTTTACTAAATCCTAATGAGTAAAGGATTTAGCATTCGCCCCAGTGTAAGTAGCTACAATGAAAAGTTAGATCCCCGACTTCTTAAAGAAGTCGGGGATCTGGACACTACGAATTTTTACAAAGAATATTTTACACTAAATCCTGATGAGTAAAAGCTTTAGCATTCGCCCCGGTGTAAGTAGCTACAATATGTCCATCGCCAGTCATTTGATATTTGTATGTCACCAATCCTTCCAAACCAACGGGGCCGCGGGGAGGCATTTGTTGCGTACTAATTCCTACTTCTGCGCCGAAACCATAGCGGAAGCCATCAGCAAATCTGGTAGAACAATTGTGGAATATATTCGCTGAATTGACTAGTCCAAAGAAAGTTTCAATAGATGTTGAATCTTCAGTAATAATTGCATCGGTATGACGAGAACCATATTCGTTAATATGTGCGATCGCATCTTCTATAGAGTCTACAATCTTTATCGACAAAATAAAATCGCTGTATTCTGTTTCCCAGTCTATTTCTGTTGCAGCTACAATATTAGGTAAAATTTTCAAGGTGCGTTGATCGCCTCTTAATTCTACATGGCGTTCTTGCAAAGCTTCAGCAACTTTCGGTAAAAATTCTGTAGCAATTGATTGGTGAACTAACAAAGTTTCAATCGCATTACAAACAGCAGGATATTGCGCTTTTGCATCGACTGTAATCGGAATTGCTTTAGAAATATCGGCGGCTTTATCTATATAAAGATGACAAATTCCGTCGGCGTGACCTAGTACCGGAATACGAGTATTTTCCTGTACAAATCTGACAAAAGAATTAGAACCTCTAGGAATAATTAAATCTACATATTTATCTAACTTCAAAAGTTCTAGAGTTTCTTCTCTAGTTGTTAGTAATTGCACTGCATCAGGGTTAACAGCAGTCTGCGATAATCCCTGTTTAATTGCCTTAACTATCGCTTCACAAGAACGCACTGCTTCCTTTCCACATTTAAGGATTACACCATTTCCCGATTTGATTGCTAAAGAAACAATTTGAATCGCCGCCTCTGGACGGGCTTCAAAAATAATCCCCAAAACCCCTAAAGGACAAGTAATTCGTTTGAGAATTAAGCCAGTGTCAAGTTCGCGGTGAATCTGCACTTTACCAATTGGATCGGCTAGCTTACCAACATCTCGTACCCCAACGATCGCATCTCTTAATTTATGTTCATCTAACTGCAAGCGCTTATAAAGCGGTTGGGGAATACCTTCGGCGCTAGCAGCTTTACAATCAGCAACATTTGCTTGTAAAATTTCATCTCTAGCTGATTCTAAAGCTTGCGCGATCGCAACAATTGCCTGATTTTTTGCCTCAGTAGAGAGAATCGCTAGCTTACTTGCAGCTTGGCGGGTTTGTCCGGCGATCGCAATTAGGGGAGAAGCAATGTCAAGAATAGTCATAGCACAAATCTTTACCTTTTCTTCATCTTATCAATCTCAGGTGATGTTCATCATTCGTCTTCCTCCAATCGGGTGAACCATCTGGGTAATCAATAATTACTCTGATCGGGTGAAGTAAGACTTGGTTCAAAACATTTATTCTGTGATTATTAAACACAGATAAGTGAGATGTGCTAAATTTACATCTTAAGTAAATTACTAAGTATTATCACGGTGACTATTTGAAATCTTAAATATGATTTATGCGTTCCCCAGGCTAGAGAAACATAGTAATTTATGTTTCTCTAGCCCTTTACTTAAGTAGATAATTTATACTGCTGTTATTTGAATTTTTACGAAATTGCAGTGACGATTGCTGGATCTATTGAGTATTGATAGATCAGATACTACTCCTTTACTAGGGAGATCCTATGTCATTGCAATCTGGATTAGACGCTTTAAAACAAAAACGTTATCAAGAAGCGGTTGAATTACTCGAACAATTTTGCCGTGATTGTGTAGAACACGATTCCTCAGATTATCTTTCAGCACAGATGTGGCTGATGAAAGCCTATCAAGCCACAGGCGAAATCGAAAAAGCCAAGGCCCTGTGTCAAAAGTTAATGATGAGTGAAAATCCACAGGCTCGTAGTTGGGCAGAACAAGCTAGTCAATCCTTCCGCCAAACGCCAACTAACGCCAGCCAAAAAGCTGGTCGCGCCGCTACCACTGGGATGAAATTAGCTATGGGAGGTGTGGGTGGTAGTTTGGCATTAGCTTCTGGTGTCACCATGACCTTGCTGTTTGGCATGGTCTTGGCTTTAGGTTTGAGCTTGGTATTTATTATAGGTAGCGATGATCCACTCCAAGGATTAGCGATCGCTATTGGTATTACCCTAGTTTTTAATATCGCCGCCTTTTTCATATCTCCATTCATCATGGACTTAACCCAAGGCTGGCTTTACCAAACTCGCTGGGTAGAGTTAGCAGAAGTTGAAACCCTCAGTCCAGAGACAGCTAAAGTTATTCAGCAAATCTGTGAGCAGAAAAAGCTGAAAATGCCACGTTTGGGAATCATTAACGACCAAAACCCCACAGCTTTTACTTATGGTTCATTGCCGAACAGCGCCCGTTTAGTCGTCAGTCAAGGACTTTTCACATACTTGGATGACGATGAAATTGCTACTGTTTACGCCCACGAACTGGGGCACATAGTCCACTGGGACTTTGCAGTGATGACAGTAGCTTCTACCTTAGTGCAAATTTGCTATCTAATTTACATTACAGCCAGAAGATTTGGGCGTGGCGGTGGCGATAGCAAAATCAAAGATGCGATGCAAACTGCTGGTCTAGTTGCCTACGTGTTTTATATCATTGGTACTTATCTAGTACTGTACCTCTCCCGCACACGGGAATACTTTGCTGACCACTTTGCAGCCGAAAGTACAGGCAATCCCAATGGATTATCCCGCGCTTTGGTGAAGATTGCCTACGGAATTTTAGAAGAAGGTTCGCGCACACAAGAACCCAGCCGTTTAATTGAAGGAACTCGCGCCTTGGGTATCTATGACCATAAAGCCGCCGCTTCCACAGGAACCGCCTACCGCATTGCATCTGATACCCAAAAAATTGGTCGCGTCTTTCTGTGGGATATGTTTAACCCCTGGGGCTGGTGGATGGAGTTAAATTCCACTCACCCATTGACAGGTAAACGAGTTCGTGCATTAAGCAACTATGCCGAACAATTGGGTTTACCGACCGAGTTTGATATGGGGCGAGTTATTGGAGAAGGTAAAAGTCTTAATAAAAGTAGGCTTTACGGCAACTTCTTTTTAGATGTTGTACTGTACGGCGCTGAAACAATTGGTTTTTTAGTTGGCTTGGTAATAGGTGTAATTTTGTTGTCAAGTTCGCCAAACACAGGTTTGGTAATTGGTGCGCCACTAATCGGCTTAGGGATCGGAATTTTGGTCAAAGCCTTGGTGATGTTTCCTGACTACAAGCAAGCAGCAGAAACCGATATTCTCACCTTAATGTCAGACCCCTACGCCAGTCCGTTGCGTGGACAACCTGCAAAACTGGAAGGTCAACTCATTGGTCGTGGCGACGCTGGTTATAAATTTGGTTCCGATTTAAAAATTCAGGATCGTAGCGGAATGCTTTATCTGCATTACGCCTCACGCTTTGGCCCCATTGGTAATTTTCTGTTTGGGATGAAGCGAGTCCAAAGCTTGATTGGCGAACAAGTTGGCGCTGTGGGTTGGTTCCGTCGAGGTGTTGCGCCTTGGATGGATTTAATTCAACTCCAGAGTAAAAATGGCACCATCGTCAACAGTTACCATCGCTTTTGGTCATTCATCCTTGGCGGTGGATCGATTATCCTGGGAGTGGTCTTGACTATGTTTTTGAGCAGCAGATAGCTGAGTTTCTAGGCTGCTGTCAAAGCATTTCTCAGTCCATCCAAGCTTTAATTTGTCAGGAGGTAGTTAGTAACTGCCTCTTTTTTTAATGCAACGTGTATACACAAGTAAAATTACCCCCCTTAATCCCCCTCCCCCCTTGCCAAGCTACGGTGTACACACAAGTCCTAAAAACCTAGCTTGATAAGACTTTCCTCGTTCCCAGTCTCCGACTGGGAATGCATTCATTGAGTCAGAGACTCAATGCCAGATTGGAGGCAGAGCCTCCACGAGGAGCATTCCCATGTAGAACATGGGAACGAGATAAAAACGAGGTAAACGAGGTAAACGAGATAAACGAGAGAAGAATGGAAAATCAAGCTTTTTCGACTTGTGTGTACACCGTAGCCAATGCATCGGGGAAGGTTAGGGTGGGGTAAAACCCTGGTTTTGCATTTGTTGATTCGGGGTTCGCATTTGTTACTTCGGCGATCGCATTTGTTATTTCGGTGTTCGCATTTGCTATTTCGGGGTTCGCATTTGTTATTTCGGTGTTCGCATTTGCTATTTCGGGGTTCGCATTTGCTATTTCGGGGTTCGCATTTGCTATTTCGGGGTTCGCATTTGTTATTTCGGTGTTCGCATTTGTTATTTCGGTGTTCGCATTTGCTATTTCGGCGATCGCATTTGCTACCAAAAGCTTAATTGTGTATTAAACTTGTTTGCTGCCTTTAACAAGGTTTGCTACCACTGTCACCAACTCTTCTGGCTCGATTGGCTTGGATACATGAACTTGGAATCCAGCTTGCAGAGCGAGTCTGCGTTCTTCATCTCTAGCAAATGCCGTTAGTGCTACAGCTGGAATCTTCTCCTCTTGCTCTGCTTCCTGCGCCCGTACTTTGCGAATCAGAGAATAACCATCCTCATCTGGCATTCCGATATCACTGACTAGAACATGTGGTCTTAATCGTCCTAACGCTTCCAGGGCTTCACCTACTGAGCTAACCGCCCTCACCTGCGCTCCAGACTGTTCAAGAACGAAAGCAATTAACTCACGCGTATCGGCATTGTCATCTACAACAAGTACTTGCAAGCCGTCGAGTACTAAGAGGTTATTGACTTTTACTTCACTTTCTTTAATTAGCTGTTCTGGTTGCGGTTCTAATAAAGGTAACAGCACTGTAAATGTTGCTCCCTTTCCTTCCCCCTCGCTAACCGCATAGACTATGCCTGAGTGCATTTCTACTAAATGGTGCACAATTGCTAACCCCAGCCCCAAACCACCATCTGCTCTAGTCGTTGTGCTATCAGCTTGACGGAAGCGCTCAAAGATATAAGGTAGAAAGTCAGCACTAATTCCCTTACCTGTGTCAGAGACAGTTATCTGGGCATTTAAGTTTACCTGTTCCAGATGTACTTCAACTCGCCCCCCGCTAGGTGTGAACTTGACGGCATTAGAAAGCAAATTCCAGAAGACTTGTTGGAGGCGTTCTGCATCACCCATAACCTGACCAACTGAAGAGTCAAGATTAGACTCAACTTGAATACCCTTAATTTCAGATGTGGGATGTATAGCTTCAATTGCTGCCTGAATTACAGGTACAAGGTCAACTTTACAGATATTTAGGCGGATTTGTCCTTGTACAATGCGTGAGATATCCAGGATATCTTCAATCAGTTTTTTTTGAAGTTTGGCATTCCGTTCGATTGTCGCCAGTGCTTTAAAGGTAATTGCCTCGTCCAATTTTCGATTACGTATTATTTGAACCCAACCCAACATAGAATTGAGAGGTGTACGAAGTTCGTGGGAAACGATCGCTAAAAACTCTTCTTTGATGCGGTTAGCTTCCTGGGCTTGTCGATAAAGCTGTGCATTGTCAATGGCGAACGCTGCCCGTTGAGCAAGTTCTTCAGCCATTTCTAGGTCTACGATAGTGTAATGGCGTCCTGGTTGTGCAGATGCAAATAGAATTGTCCCCAACTTACGTTCACGCACCAACAGCGGCACAACTATATGAGACTTAACTTGGAGTTGGCGCAGCAAACAGAGGTGTTCCTGGTTCGATGCCTTTCTCTCTAATGAAGACTCAAGAATATTTGTAACTAATTCCGGCTTACCAGTCCGTAAAACCTTTGGTGGGCCATAATCAGCATCAACAGGAATTGGATAGCGTTGTTGGAGTTCTCGTACTAGTGCTTCTTTTGTTGGTTCAGATACAGCGATGACTGGGTTACTGAAAACTGCCAAATTATTTTCAACGACATCCACAATACACCAATCGGCGAGGGTAGGCACTGCCAATTGCGCGACGCTGGTGAGGGTAGTGCGGTAATCCAAGGAAGATACCAATATACGACTTGCTTCAGCCAAAAAATTAGAGCGCCTCTCTGCTACTTGGGCTGCAATTCGGGCGGCTTGCTCATTGGCAAATAACTGCTCGCGCTGCAACTCTAAACGCCTACGCTGGCTAATGTCGCGCATTAGCCAGCGTAGAGCAACTGGCTCACCTGTTTGGTTTCGGACGGTAACTACTGTCAAAGCAACATCAAAACAGATTTTTTCCCGTGGTTGTAAACACACTTCCCATTCCCCACCCCGGTCTAGATGCTGCAACTGAGTTAGGTAATTAAAAAAAGGTTGATGATCTGACTGAGCGATGAAACTAAGCAGCGGTTTGCCAACCAAAAATCGCTGTAAAACATTGAGATGTATGGTAGCAGTACGATTAGCTTCGAGGATAGTGCCGAATGTATCAGTTACCAAGTAACCATCAGGCGCAAAATCAAATAATTCTTGGTAGCGCTGACGCTCTTTCTCTACTACGATTCGTGTTGCTTGTAGTTCCTCGGAGGCGATTTTCAGTTCTTCCAAGGAGATTTGAAGTTCTTCAAAAGCTTCTGCGGTTAGCTCTTGTTGCGAGTATCCCTCACTTGCACTACTTTGCAGTAATCCTGTCACCCGTGAGCGCAATTTCTCTATTTGTTGACTAAAATCATCCATATTGCTCACTTTGCTAAGATATAACAAGCGCACGTGAGAGAGAAAATCAAGCAGCTATAAGCCCAACTGTACGCTAAAAGCTGATCTCAAAACTTATTGCTCAAACATAGAAGTTTGTCTTGCCAACGCGACTTCTACAAAGTGAATTAGACACAATATAGCTATCTCAACCTCTAACTCTTATCCTAAAATAAAGAATTGATAAAGAAATCCATCTAGGGTGCTGTACAGCAACAAACATAATAAGTAGATTTAAGCGATTTAAGCAATTTTTTTATAGCTTAAGGAGGGCCTGATGGTTATAGCAACAGTATCAGGACAACAGGTCAAAATTGGCCCAACCAAGTTGCTGATTAACAATGAGTGGGTAAATAGTGTCAGCGATCGCCGATTTGAAACAATTAACCCGACTACAGGTGAGGTAATCTGCGAAGTCTCAGAAGCAGATGCCCCAGATGTAGATAACGCAGTACAAGCGGCCCGCAACGCCTTCAATAGTGGGGAATGGAGAAAGATATCTGCGACCCGTCGCGGCGAGTTGCTTTACAAATTAGCTGACTTAATTGAGCAAAATATCGATGAGTTGGCGCAGCTAGAAACTCTCGACAACGGCAAACCATTACAAGATTCATTAGGTGATTTGGGTCTAGTCATCGCCTGCTATCGTTACTATGCAGGTTGGGCAGACAAAGTACAAGGCAAAACCATCCCGATTAACGGGCCATACTTCTGCTACACTCGCCATGAGCCTGTGGGTGTGGTTGGTCAAATTATCCCCTGGAATTTTCCCCTATTGATGCAGGCGTGGAAGCTAGCACCAGCTTTAGCAACTGGTAATACTGTAGTTCTGAAAACAGCGGAACAAACACCATTATCAGCGCTGCGGGTAGGCGAGTTGATTATTGAAGCTGGTTTTCCGCCTGGCGTGGTGAATATATTATCAGGATATGGCCCAACCGCCGGGGCTGTGATCGCTCGTCACATGGATATTGACAAAGTGGCATTTACTGGTTCCACTGAAGTCGGTCATCTAATTATGGAAGCTGCTGCTAAGAGTAATCTGAAGCGCGTCACTTTGGAACTTGGTGGTAAAAGTCCTAACATCGTCTTTGCTGATGCTGACATGGATGCTGCGATCGCAAGTTCCCACGATGCCATATTCTTTAACCAAGGGCAGTGCTGTTGTGCTGGTTCGCGGCTATTTGTCGAAGAAAAATGCTATGACGAGTTCGTTGCTAGAACTGTAGAAAGAGCGAGAGTGCGGGTTGTTGGTAATCCTTTCGATGAGAACACAGAACAAGGGCCGCAAGTAGACAAAGACCAATTCGATCGAGTGATGAGCTATATCGAATCTGGAATGCGCGAAGGTGCACAGATGCTATGTGGCGGTAATCGAGTCGGCGACAAAGGTTATTTTATCGCCCCCACAGTCTTTGCAGATGTCCGCGATCACATGAAGATTGCTCAAGAAGAAATCTTTGGCCCAGTGTTGAGCATTATCAAATTCAAAGATATCGACGAAGTAATTCAACGGGCGAATGCCACCATATACGGACTCGCCGCCGCTGTCTGGACTCAGGATATTACCAAGGCTCATGCGATCGCAAATAATCTCCGAGCAGGTACGGTGTGGGTAAACTGCTACGACGTATTTGATGCTGCTGCACCCTTTGGTGGATTTAAGCAGTCTGGTATTGGTCGAGAACTTGGCGAATATGGCTTGCAGCAATATACCGAAGTTAAGACCGTTACCATCAAATTGTAGTTCGACTTGAATCTAGCTTTAACCATGTTCATCCCCCTAAATCTGAAAAAAATCAGTTTTAGGGGGATGATAACTGTGATATTTGATATGGGGTGGGCATGATAAATAGATTATGCATACAACCCCAAAAAAATTCTGATGATAAATGCGATCGCTACTAGATTTCGGCAACTTATAGCTGGGAGAAAAAGCCCAATTGGCAGATATGACCGGAAAAACAAAATCAGGCGTTCCTTAGCACTGTATACCTGCATAGGATTAATAAGTGGAATTCTGGCATTGTTATTAATGACATCCCCAGGACTAGCCCAAAAACCACAACTCCAACAACCTTTGTTAGTAGCTACACGAGTTATACCGCCCTTTGTGCTACCAAACAAAGGTGAGCTATCAGGATTCAGTATCGACCTCTGGCGCAATATCGCTAACCAAATAGGTGTAGAGTCTAAATTTATTGAATATTCCTCTGTACCGGAACTGCTTTCTGCTATTAAGGACAACAAAGCTAATTTAGGGATTTCAGCTATTTCGATTACAGCCGAACGCCAGGAGAATTTTGATTTCTCATTACCCATTTTTGCTGGGGGGCTGCAAATTATGGTAAGAAACTCAGAAACCAACGACAATGCCTTCCCAAATATTTTCCAATTGTTTTTCTCGGCTAGTCTGTTGCAGGTAATAGGCGTTGCCCTAGTGCTAATTGTTGTAGCAGCCCACATTATTTGGTTATCTGAGCGCAATCATAAAGATGGGATGATTCCCAAATCATACTTTCCTGGCATTTTCAAAGCCTGTTGGTGGTCAGCAGCCACATTAGCAACCCAAGCTGATGAAATGCCCAAGGGAGTACTGGGACGCTTAGTAGGTATTATCTGGATGTTCATCGGAGTACTTTTTGCCGCCTACTTTACAGCCAGCGCTACTACCTCATTGACAGTACAACAGCTTCAGGGCGACATCAGGAGTATAGACGATTTACCTGGCAAGGTAGTGGCCACAACTGCGGGCAGCACAGCCGCCACATATATGCGAGAACATAAGATTTCAGTTCTAGAAGTTAACAAGATTGATCAAGCTTACAATGCTCTGCAAACCAAAAAAGCTGATGCCGTGGTGTTTGATGCGCCTGTACTTCTTTTCTATGCTGCTAATGAAGGCAAAGGGAAAGTACAGATTGTTGGCAGTATCTTGCGTGAAGAAAGCTATGGCATCATTCTGCCCAACAACAGTCCCTACCGCAAACCAATTAATCAGGCCCTACTAAATCTTAAAGAAAATGGCACTTATCAATCGCTATATGATAAGTGGTTCGATGCTGAAAAATCTTGAAGAAGAAAGTCGGGAATGGGGAATGGGGCATTGGTTATTAATTCTTCTCCTCCCAAACCCCCCACACTCCTCTTCCCGATCTGGCTACACTATGCGTGAGAAATCCGGGCTTACCCCTTGCCCCTTTTCAATGCCCAATGCCCCATTCCCTACTCCCCACTCCCTTCTTGAGCAAGTTGGGCTTTTGCTTGTTGCCAAAGAGTTTCTAACTCATTCAAACTGTAATCAGAAAGGGGACGGTCAACAACCGCCTCCATTTTTTCTAATCGCTGCACAAATCGCTGATTTGTACCTTGCAAAGCATCGCTAGGATCAAGATCATGCCAACGGGCTAGCTGAATAACTGCAAACAGTAAATCACCTAACTCTGCTTGTTGTCGTTCTGGTGTTTCCTCCGCTAAAGCCTGTTGAAACTCCCCCAACTCCTCATGAAACTTATCCCAAACGCCTTGAATATTTTCCCATTCAAACCCAATAGCCGCAGCCTTTTGGGAAATCTTCATTGCCGCCGTCAACGGGGGAAGAGTACGTCCATAACGACCGAGTTTAGCACTAAATTTTTGCGCGTCTGGAGATGCTTCACCCTTTTCCGCAGCTTTAATTTGTTCCCAATTTTGCCGCACCTCATCCACACTCGCCACCAACACATCACCAAACACATGGGGATGACGGCGAATCAACTTTTGGGAAATCCCCTGAGTTATTTCTTTCAGAGAAAATTGCCCAGATTCGCTAGCAATTTGAGCCTGCAATACCACCTGTAATAATAAATCGCCTAACTCCTCTGCGATCGCACCCTTATCCCCACTCTTAATCGCATCCACCACCTCATAAGCTTCCTCAATCACATAAGGTGTAAGCGTTTCGGAAGTTTGAGCCAAATCCCAAGGACAACCACCATCAGGCGATCGCAACTTCGCCACCACCTCAATCAATTCCTGCAACGCCACCAAAGTCTCATTTTTTTCTTCCATACCTCTGCGTACCTCTGCGCTTCCCTTAGCGTTCCTTTGCGTTTAAAAAAATTATTTCTTTACTCTCGGCCGACGACTACCACTCCTCACTTTCCGCCTCTTAATTTTGCCACTAGGAAACACCCCCCGAACCCCCTGCTTTTTAAACCGCTTATAAGCCGAACCACCCCAATCGCTGAGAGAATGACTCATCGCACCAAGTTCCAACCCCAAAAAGAGGGCAACATATTCAGTATCGTATTGCACGAGCGATCGCCCCACAGTTCTACCCAAATCCTGCCAAGTAAAGCTCAGATTCCACAACCTTTCAGCAATTACCAAAACGAAAATTGCCACAATAGCAAGCAAACAGCCGAGATAAAGTATCCGCAAAATCGTGCCAATAATCGGCCCGTGGGATAAAAAAGAACGATGACGCAGACTTCTTTGATAAGGTAGCCAAATCCAGCGCAAGAAACCCCAGCGTTGAAATTGCACAGAATAGATATCCAAATCGGGGCCAAACATCAGCCCGCCAAATAGAAACCCGCCTGCAACCAACAAAGTCGCATTGCTACTGCGAGTCTGCCAGAAAGTAACGCCCGCCACGAACGGCAGAGCATACATAGTAATGCGATCGTGCGTCCGACCAGAGGGCATCCTAATTCTTGAGTGCTGAGTAACTGAATACTGAGTCAGTATAAGAGAAAAAAAGATTTTCTGAAAAAGACTAGCGCAATGGGAAATGTTTTGCTATATTAATTAAGGATTAGTCAAAAGGGCGGTTAGCTCAGTTGGTAGAGCGCCTGCCTTACAAGCAGGATGTCATCAGTTCGAGTCTGGTACTGCCCATTAAGTAACATCAATCTACCTTCAGCCATGTATTTTGGCTGGGGGTTTGATAGGAATCTCAATCCAGAACTCTGTGCCTTTGCCAAGTTCTGAAAGGCACTCCATTATTCCCCCATGTTTTTCGACAATAATCTGATAGCTGATTGCTAGTCCTAAGCCTGTGCCCTTGCCCACAGGCTTAGTAGTGTAAAACGGATCAAAAACTCGCTTTTTCACCTCTTCAGTCATTCCGGGCCCATTGTCGCTAATACGAATCAACAGACGAGAGTTATCTGCTGAGACTTTAGTAGAAATCCGGATAGTGGGCATTCGGCATAGGTTCTTCTCTTTGTCGTCAGTCCCGATTGCCCATTCCCCAGTCCCCATTACCAGGGCATCTATGGCATTGCTGAAAATATTCATAAATACCTGATTCATTTGGCCCGCATAGCATTCCACTCGTGGGATGTTGCCATAGTCTTTGATTACCTCAATGCGTGGAGATTCAGCATTTCCTTTCAACCGATGTTGCAAAATTAATAAGGTATTGTTAATCCCTTCATGCAAGTCAGCCCGCTTATTTTCAGCCTCATCCAACCGAGAAAAATTGCGTAACGACAGCACTATTGAGCGGATGCGCTCGGTTCCCACTTGCATTGAGGTCATAATTTTTGGGAGGTCTTCTACCAAAAATTCAAAATCGATCGCTTCGATCGCAGCTAGGATTTCGCTATGGGGATGGGAATAGTGCCGCTGGTAAAGACTTAAAATTTCTAGCAGCTGTTCGGTGTAGTCACTGGCGTGGCACAGGTTCCCGTAGATAAAGTTAACAGGATTGTTGATTTCGTGAGCGATACCTGCTACCAACTGTCCTAAGCCGGACATTTTTTCGGTGTGAATTAATCTTGTCTGTGTTTCTTGGAGTTCATGTAGGGTATGCTCTAACTGGGCAGCTTGATTTCGGGCTTCAATTTCGGCATTAGAGGTTTGTTCGTAGAGTTGGGCTTGTTGAATGGCGATCGCAGCCTGATCTCCTAGCTGTTGTAATAAATCAATTTCTGCATCCTGCCAATTTCTGGGAGCCTCACATTCATGGGCAATTAGTAAGCCCCATAGTTCTATACCTATATTTATCGGAACTATTAAGTTTGCTTGCACTTGTAAACTCTGCAAGAACTCTCGATGACAATCACTCAAAGAAGCTGTTGAAACGTTGTTAATTGCCCGTACCCTGCCCTGGCAGTATAGACGCGTATACTCATCAGGAAAACATTCCGGTGGTGCATTCACTCCCAAAACTGACTGCCAATTACCATTAATCTCTTCCACAATCACCGATTTACTCTTCAGTTGTAAAATCAGCACCCGATCTGAATTTAGCAGGGGACGGACTTCCCGAACGATAGTTTGCAGGGTTGTCTGCAAATCTAATGTGCGGCGAATCTGTTCGGTGACTTGCTTCAGTAGTTTAGTAAGCAGTAATGATTTTTCGAGTTCAGCAGTTTGCTCTTGCACACGCACTTCTAAATTGGCATTCAGGGCTTGTACGTGTTTGTACATTTGCTGCTGCTGAATTGCCATTGAGAAATGATCGTATAAGGCTTGCGCCAATAACATATCTTCCGGCTTCCACTCAGGTGCTTGCCCCTTTTTTTGCTCTCGCCAAACCTCAAATGAAAGTTTGGGTAGCAGTTGTCGACGATTTTGTTCACATTGTCCGGCCCACAAGATTTCCGTTTCAAATTCAGAGCGAAAAATACTTAATACACCAATAAATTTTTCGCGGTAATGTAAGGGAATCACCATAAGTCCGCGAATTTCAGTAGAACGGAATGCTAAAGCCAAAACTCGCAAACGTGGTTCTTTATAGAGGTCAGGTGTTGTCCAAATATTACCTTGTTGAAACTCAGCCATCCAGTTTTGCCACATGGGATGCTGTTCGATAATACTGTTATCTAACTCGTAGGGAAGTGTCGGTTGATCGCCCCAGGTGTATAGTTCCCGACTCTCTTCAATATAAAGCCTGCCACCGACTCCATTGAAAGCAGTAATAACTTCTTCTAGCGCTCCTTGTAATTGGATTGTCGGTAGTTTATGTAATAGTGTGGTAACTCGGTTAATAGTGGCTTCTCGCTCTTGCTTGGCGTGAGCTTCAGTGAGTAGATTACTTTGAGCGATCGCGATCGCTACCTGGTCAGCAACTTGTTGCAATACTTTCAGTTCCCGCTTTAAAATCTTTCGCGGTTCACCGTGGTGAGATACCAATAATCCCCACAATTTAGGCTTTGCCGATTGTTCTTGTAGATCGGAATGTAAAATTGGCACTACCAACGATGACTGCACGCCCATTGCCTGTAAGTATTGAATATGGCATGGGTCTACTTGCCGATAATAGATATTAGTTTGTAGACGTTTGCCAGTTTCTTTTGACTGTAGAGGCGATAACCCTGTCTTACCATTAGCCACATCAACAATCACACGTTGCTGTGCTAACAGAAACATCTCTCTAGCTGCTTGTGGAATATCATGAACTGGAAAGCGTAACCCTAATAAAGATGGCAGACGCTGTTCATGGATAGATTCAGCAATGACTTCACCACTACCATCAGCATCAAAGCGATACACCTTTACCCGATCTGCACCCAAAAACAAACGCACTTCGCTAACAGTAGTTGTTAATATCTCTTGGAGGTTGAGCGATCGCCTGATCTGTTTTGTCATCCGGTGCAGTAAACTTTCTTGGTATAAGCTTTGCTGCGACTCGTTTGGTTTATCGGTAAATGTCATTGTCTATATACACTATGACTGAAGTATATTTTTTTATAATTGTCTCTGATCAGAATTTTCAACTTACAATGCTTTGATTCTCATCCCATTTCGCGACATATTTGCTAAAAATAGGTTGCTAGAGGTATACATCTGTTGCAAAGGTTTTTTAAATGGTATTAAAATATACTTTACGTGTATCAGCTATTTTGTTTTATACCGTAGATTTATAAAGTTATCTAGGAAAATCTCAAAGCATTTTAAATATCATTAAATACTTTCCAAACATCCTCATAAGTCTAAAATTGAGAAAATCTTATTCATAGACACCTATTAATTTTATATTCTTAATCATCAAACTATTTCAGTGATATCACCCAATTTGATTCCTTCAGAATCGCTTTGAAATAAAAATATTTTTTACCCCTTTTACTCATTAATTCAATTAATTAAGATTTTCAAAACAAATAACTCAATTATTGGCAACTTTTTATAATATTTTTGACTGGGGAATTTTACCATTCCCCGTTTAATTGCTGATTTTATGTTGAACGTAACTATCTTGATTAAATTATTCGTAAATTACCGTTAAAGATAGTAAATTACGAATTTCTTCACGCACACTCATGAGAGTTTTACCGAGATGATTTTGGCCGGCTTTATTAGCACCACAGCCCCAGAAAGAATCGGTTGGGGAGTTTTCAACCAAAATCTCATCACCTGTCTTCAGAAGAACTTCTCTAATATCAGCATGGGTGAGAAACTTTTTGAGTACAGCTTCTCGCATAATTTGAGTTTTGACTAAATCCCAGTCTCGACGGAGTTGGCGATCGCTACATCTTCCCAAAGCAGCAGCTTCTTCTGGTGTGGCGGCAGCATGGATGATAGGTATAATTACTGCATCCGTGCTGGCTACAAACTTTTGTGCTTGATAATAATGCTCAACCGTTGGCCAGTAAGTACCCTGGATGTGGATTCCGTGGGGAGAAAAGTTAGAAAAACAGCCATAAGGCTGCCAAACCTTATAAAAGTAAATGGTCATTTGAAAATTGCTCTTTTATATATCAACTTCAGGGTAACTGAAACTTTAGGTTTCAAAACCCTTCATATAGAAGGGTTAATAACATCAGGTCAGGGGAATTATTTTACACAATTCCTGGAACAACAGGTTTACCACTTTACTCATAAGCCTTAGAGGTTATTTGAAAAGTTTTGGGCGAATATAATTCGCTACTACACAAACGAAGTCCACAACCGTGGACTAATACAAAATCAAGGGTTTTTAACCTGTGTTCGTGTAGCGTTCCGCAAGGAAAGGCAGGTTTTGTCTGTGTAGCCGCGACTTCTAGTCGCCAGGGCAAGTAATAATTTAGACTTTTCAAACATCCCCTTAGAAAGGATGTGTTTACCACCTAGCAATTTTTTCACCCTGTTCACTGACGTTAGCTTTGAGTTTTGAGTGAGTCGCGGTAGTTAATCAATTCCTTGATCAGCTCGTTGACAGGAAGCATTACAGCTTCCATGCCGATCAAAACATATTGTCACAGGCTAGTTCAACAGAAATATGAACCACTCGGTTTTTCAAACAGTCCATTTCTTGACTATTTCAGAATAGTACCTATCCCTAACCTCCTGCTTGAAAGTGGCGCGGCTGGGGTTGCGTTTAATCCGTGTTGTCTCGCCAGCTAATCGTTTTTGCGATGTCTACGACGGGCTACATCTCAATACGCTTGTGTTAAGGAACGAAACCCAACAGTCGCTACTATTGTTATTAACTATATATGCACCAGCCCAAGGCCCAATCGCTTTATTTGGTAGTTCCTGCTGATGGATTTCCTGTTTGTAGAGTTGGAAACCTCTTGCTTGGTAATTTGCAAGTGCATGACCACTATCCAAACTGCACGTATGAACCCACACTCGCTTTCCGCCCATCGCCCAAGCTTTTTCTACACCAACACTCAGTAAATGTCCACCAATAGACTGCTCAATAAACTGTTGTAGTAGACCGAAGTAGGCAATCTCCACGTTGCCGATTGGTTGTGCTTCTAGCTCAACATAGCCTGCGGGTGTTCCTGAAAGATATGCCACCCAGGTTTGGATCTCTGGACGGTTTAGGTACTCTAACCAGCGTTCGTAGCTCCAGTTTAAACGGTTGATCCAATACCAGTCGCCACCTACACTTTAGTATAAAAAGCGATTTAACTCAGGGCATGGAATTTCAGCACGGTTAACAGTAAGCTTTGGATTGCTTGAAAAAGCAGGACGAAGCTGACTTGGCTCAAGCATTTCCAAGTACCGGATGATAACATCAACTAACATATAGGAATCCAGTTTGATTAGTGAAAAGATTTGAAAATAAAATCTCAACTGAATAAAATTTTCATTCTCAATAGTCCTTCAAAATTTCAGTCGGATTCCTATAGATTATTTTAAATAGTTCAAGACTGTTCCAATAATTTTATCCGCTGCCACCAACGATTCAGAGGATAATAAACTACAGGTGCCCATAAACTACTAAGAATGGCAGAGGCAAGAGCGACACGCTGGTAATATGTCCAAATATCTGTTACCTTGCGCTCATCGCCCATCAAAGTTAATTGCAACCCAAAGATAGTTTCTGCCAAAACTGCCATAATAAAGACAATTACAGCAATTGAAATAAAATCTTCTTCAATAAAACGCTGTTTCTGGAGCAGACTAGTTAAAATTCCCACTATACCTAAACTGAGGGCATGAGTAGGGTTAGGTGATGTCATTGAATCTTGAAGTAGCCCTAGAACTATACCTGCCAATGCTCCGGCAAACACCGTGCGCTTCACACTCCAAGCTACCACCCAAATTAACAGCCAGTTAGGGCCAATTCCCAATAATTCCATACCTGGGAACCGGGTTGGTAATAATAGTAAACATAACAGTACAGATCCAATCGTCACTATCCAACCCAACAGCTGACGTATGCCGGGATGCCAACGAGAAAGCGGCTGGATTTGGAATTTTGATTTTCGCTTTCGTTCTGACGATTTTGGCTTTTTCTGCCTGCTAACACCAAATGCAGGAATCTTCATTTTTCTATGGATTTTCAAGGAAGAATTTACTTAGACTTTTGCGGCACTTGATTTGCCGACTCTTGGTTTTCTGGCTTTGGATAAACAGCTACCCAATCGAGAGAGCGGATTGGCGGAAAAAGCTCTATTTTTGCCACTGATGCTGGGAGTTTCTTTAAATCCAGCGACTTGATTCGTCCTACTGCCAAGCCGGATGGAAATTTCTGACTATAAGTAGATGTAGAAACTAAATCCCCCACTTTCACATTTGGGACTTTTTCATAAAATTCCAGCACAGCTTCTGCAGAAGAATCTCCTCGTAAAACACCTTTAGCTGCCGTGCGGCTAATGGATACACCTACTTGACTCTTGAGGTCACTGATTAACAACACGCGACTAGTATTGGGAGTTACGCTTTCCACTAAACCCACCAAACCGCCATCGGCCTTGACTATGAAGCCTTCCTGAATCCCTGCATTCGCACCGCGATTCAGGGTAACTTGTTGCCACCACTGGTCAGCACTACGTCCTATCACCCGTGCAGGAATTGGCCGTGATGCCAGAGGCTCTTTTTCTACATAGCCTAATAAATCTTGTAGCTTTGTCTTTTGACTTTCCAAATCTACTATACGGGTTTGCAATTCTGATATCCGGGCATCTCTGAGACGTTCTTCTCGAGTGGGCCCTGACTGCAACATCTCTAACGGACGGGTAATTGCCTGGTAGGTCTCAAGCACCAATTCACCTTGAGTCTGTCGCAATATCCAAGCACTACCAACTACTAGAGCTAACAACCCGATTTGCAATCCTTTACGATCCCACCAACGCCGTATTGTCACCATATATACCTTTGTATACTTATATAAATTAAGTTCTACTTGGATTCTATTTATATAAAACCCAAATAGAACTCAAATAGAACTCAAGTCTGATATTTTTTTTGTTACATATTCCGAGAGCTTTCAGTGACAACTCGTTCCAACTGTTTAAAGTTTTCTAACACACGACCTGTTCCCAGCACAACACAGCTTAAAGGATCAGCTGCAATGTGGGTTACAATCCCTGTTTCATGGCTAATGAGGGTATCTATGCCTTTGAGCAAAGCACCGCCACCAGCTAACATAATACCTCTGTCAATGATGTCTGCTGCTAGTTCTGGAGGTGTGCGTTCCAGTGTCCGCTTTACAGCTTCTATAATTACTGATAGCGGTTCTAACATGCTTTCACGGATTTCTGGCCCTTTGATTGTTACAGTTCGTGGTAGACCAGAAAGCAGGTGTAAACCTCGGACTTCCATCATGGCGTCATTATCATCATTAGTCGGATAGGCAGAACCCATCCGAATCTTGATGTCCTCGGCAGTACGTTCACCAATAACTAAGTTATGAACCTTCTTAATATACTGAATGATCGCTTCAGTCAGTTCATCTCCAGCAATGCGTACTGATTCGCTGATCACTGTACCTTGAAGACTCAGCACTGCAACTTCTGTTGTCCCACCACCGATATCAATGATCATGTTGCCAGTTGCTTCGGCAACAGGTAGTCCTGCACCGATAGCCGCGGCTACAGGTTCATCAATTAAATACACTTTTCTTGCTCCTGCTTGGTGAGCTGCATCCATTACAGCTCGCCTTTCTACACCTGTGACACCACTGGGAATACCAATGACAATCCGGGGTAAAACTAAAGATTTACCTTCATTTACACGCTGAATAAAGCTTTTTAGCATCAGCTCGGCTATCTCAAAGTCAGCGATTACACCATCTCGCAAAGGGCGGAGGGCAATCACATTTCCAGGTGTGCGACCGAGCATTTTTTTGGCTTCTTCTCCGACTGCTAGTGCCACCTTTTCGTTGACATCGATAGCAACTACAGAAGGCTCTTGTAGTACAATACCTTTACCAGATACATAAACCAGGGTGTTAGCGGTACCGAGGTCGATACCCATATCCCATGATGTGCGAAAGTTCCTAAAAATGCCCACGCGTCTCTAAGCCCCCTATGTGCGATACTTTTTGACTACAACGGTCAGAGTTAATCGTGCCAGATTTGATTACGTTTGTATCCTGAGTTGAGTAAACTAGACTATATTTTTATATGATTCCCAGGAATATTTAGTATGTCTCAGGCATCTGTTTTTTGATATTCTCTGGTTAGCTTAGTATATCCGTATACTTTTATGTGTTTCTCCAAGTAGTGTGTATAATTTTTCAAGTCAACTATATTGTTAACTGTTTAACACATTATTTTCAAGTGTTTCACAATTCGCTATGATGGAAGTCGGAATTAATGAGTACACTTGTACTGAAAGGCAACACGTATGAGTATTAATATTGTCACTCTTGTCGGTCGTGTAGGCGGCGACCCTGATATAAAGTATTTTGAGTCTGGTAGTGTGAAGTGTAGATTGACACTAGCGGTAAAAAGACGATCGCGCAACAGCGATGAACCTGACTGGTTTACGTTGGAATTATGGGATAAGACGGCTGAGGTAGCAGGTAATTATGTCCGCAAGGGAAGTCTAATTGGCATCAAAGGTTCCTTAAAGTTTGACACATGGAGCGATCGCCAAACAGGAGCAAACCGTTCTACACCGATTATTAGAGTAGACCAACTAGATTTATTAGGCTCTAAGCGAGATGGAGAGGGCGGTACTGGAGATATGTCTTCAGAACATTTTTAATTGGGTATTGTTTATTAGTCCCTTGTCTTAAACAAAGGACTAATGACAAATGACTAATGACTAATAACTAATTTGTAATGTCACGGATGCTTCTACTTCCTGTTCACCACCAACAACAGGGGTGGAAGCATCAGCTAACTTTGCAGCCTCTGCGCGTAAAAACATGGGTGGCCGAGGTGGAGTAGCATTATTAACTTGAATGCTCACTATTTCTTTGGATTTAAAACCCAAAGCGCTGAAAACAGCATCAGCTTGCTGCTGGGCGTCTTGAGTAGCTTCTTTTAATGCTTGTTTTTGAGCAGCCGCGATCGCTTCATCATTCGCAACAAAACTAATACCGTTAATTTGTGTCGCACCTGCTTTTACTGCATCATCCAATAATGTCCCAGCTTGCTCAACAGGAATGCTAAAACTCACAGTGTTATTGGCAGCATAGCCTGTAATTCGCTGTACATTATCGGTGTAGCTATAAACTGGGTTGAGCCGGATACCAGTAGTTTGTAATTTTTCAACATTTTTGCTCTTGAGGAACGCAACTACAGCCGATGACCTGCGGGCGGCTTCTTGCTGTACCTCCTGTGCTGTTTTCCCCTGAATCTCCACTCCTAAACTGACTTGCGCCAGGGTTGTAGGAATTGTTTCTACTCCGCGACCACTAACACTAAGGGTTCGCCACAATTTATCTTTTTCTTGCGCCAACGCGGGCAGTGTCAAAGTTACACATACTAGCAAGGCTAAAGGCAGTATTTTCCACAAGTTTCCAGATGGAAACTGAGAACCAGTTAAAGCGGCTCTAGTCATAAGATTTGCACTCCTCAAAGTATCCACAGATGTTTTTAATAAACGCATGTAGCAATCTTCTGGTGGCCGTTGAGAGCCAACAGCTACCACAAGTTTTTCACAACTCAAGTGCGATCGCTAGATACGATTTGTATGTTCTTACTTTGACATTGCGATCGTCAAAAGCTGAAACGGTTACATTTTTTGAAACTAAAAAAATTACACTAGCTTTTTTAGAGATTTTGTTGTGGCGTATTGGCTGCTGAAACCTGAATCGGAAAGGTAGGGCTTGATTGATTTGACAAATGGCACAAATTAATTTACCTAAGCTGCAAATTGCATCTCCACAGATAGACGTTTTTCAGAAACGCGTCAAAATCAAAGAGAAGGATTTTCAGAGAACCTAATGCATTTGTTAGATCCAATCAACTTTTCTTTTCCTCTGCTGGCTAGCGCAACAGAAGTCGCAGACAGTTCAATGGTAGTAGCAGCAGTGCTACTAAGCTTAGTAGTCATTTATCTCGCCAGCAAAGTTGGTGGAGAGTTATCAAACCAAGTGGGTTTACCGCCTGTCTTAGGCGAACTCGTAGGTGGTGTGGTAGTTGGCATCTCTGTTTTCCACCTTTTGGTATTTCCAGAAGGCAGCACAGACAGTTCTAACTCTTTGATCATGTCCTTCCTTCAAACCACTGGTGGTTTAACGCCTGAAGCCACACCAGCGGTGTTTGCCGCTCAGTCTGAAGTCGTTTCCGTTTTAGCAGAATTGGGTGTAATCATTCTGCTGTTTGAAATCGGCTTGGAGTCGAACTTAAAAGACTTAATCGCAGTTGGTATCCAAGCTACTGTTGTAGCAATAGTGGGGGTAGTAGTACCCTTTACCGCTGGTACTGTGGGACTGATGACTTTATTTGGTATTAGTGCTGTCCCGGCAATTTTTGCAGGGGCGGCTTTGACTGCCACTAGTATTGGGATTACTTCCAAAGTGCTGTCAGAGTTGGGGCGACTCAATTCTAGAGAAGGGCAGATTATTTTGGGCGCTGCCGTAATTGACGATGTACTAGGAATCATCGTTTTAGCAGTAGTTGCCAGCCTCGCTAAAGATGGCGTGGTGGATGTCAGCAAAGTAATTTATTTGATTATCAGCGCCACTGGTTTTATTTTGGGAGCAATCCTACTAGGTAATGTTTTCAATAAGTCCTTTGTGGCGATCGCTGATAAACTCAAAACACGCGGTGGACTGGTAATACCAGCATTCATCTTCGCCTTTGCGATGGCATACCTTGCTGCCGTCATCCACTTAGAAGCAATTCTGGGAGCTTTTGCAGCGGGTTTAGTCCTAGAAGAAACAGATAAGCGCAAAGAATTGCAAAGGCAAGTCTGTCCCATTGCTGATATGTTAGTGCCAATTTTCTTTGTGACTGTTGGGGCAAAAACCGATTTGGGAGTGTTAAACCCAGCAATTCCCGATAATCGGGAAGGTCTAATTATGGCAACTTTCCTGATCATAGTAGCCATTCTCGGTAAAGTGATCACAGGTTTAAGCGTGTTTGGTCAACCAGGAATTAACCGTTTAGCGATCGGTGTGGGGATGATTCCCAGAGGGGAAGTTGGATTAGTGTTTGCTGGTGTCGGCGCAGCCAGTGGCGCTCTCTCAAAACCATTAGGGGCGGCAATTATCATGATGGTTATCTTGACAACCTTTTTAGCTCCTCCCTTATTACGATTTGTATTTCCAGACCCAAAAGCTGTGGCCGCAGGCTCAGAGCAACTAGTTTTAGACGGTTCTTCTGGGACTTCGTTGGTAATTGAACCACCTCAGTTAAAGGTGCCAGCATCAAATGATAGTGGCAATTCGGAAATAACTCCAGAATCTGGCGATCGTTAATCAAAGTCTTGGGTAAATTCTTACTGAGTTCTGAGTAATTTTCGCTCAGAACTCAGGACTCTGAATTCAGTACTATCACTGTGCTTTGAAGATGTTGCGATTGTGTAGTGGAAACTTCTCTCCTCAAATTTCCGTCCCGTGTGATTGTAGAATAATCGTCTGTTTATAATTTCTACCAGCATTCGGAATGTTATTTATTTCTAGTCTCCCTTGGCTTGTATGCCTTTATCTGAATATTTTCCAGGTAATTGGGGAGTAAACCCATAAATCTTGCTAAATCATCTGACAGTAATGGGAATTATTTACTTAGTGCATTGATGGCAAAAAACAAAAAACAGTTATCAGTGAACGGTTATCAATTATTTGTTTTCTAGCTTCCTTGGGAGTGACAATTCCTACCTCTAAAGGTGGAAGATTTCACATGGGGATTTAGACCCAATATGAAACCTGATAACTGATTTTAAGTGGTATTACAGAAGTTTTCAGTTATTTAGACCACAACTGAGACGGAGAGTAGTGATTGCTGTAGTTCTATTACTTGAAAAGCCCTCTAGTAGAAGCTTAAAAATCAAAAAAGGCATCATAGGTCAAGTTTAGGTGGTGACGATGTGATGATTTACCAATGAGTTGAGATATTGACGGCTCCCATGAACGTGAATTAGGAGAAAGGACTGTGAAATTACACTGGTTACTACCCAGCACTATTGGAACTATCTTCATGCTGTCGTCGCCAGCAATGGCTGCGAGACTTGAATCTTGGCGCTTTGATGCCAATCAAAACAGGCTGGAAATTAATACTGTGGGAGCAGTTCAACCCCAGGCACAACTAATTTTCAACCCGACTCGGCTGGTAATTGATTTGCCAGGAACCACATTTGGGCGTCCGCAGTTAACCCAACAGGTGGGTGGTGGAATTCGCTCAATTCGTGTTGGGCAGTTTGATACAGAAACAACACGCATAGTTGTCGAACTAACTCCTGGTTATACTTTAGACCCCAAACGAGTGCAATTTGTGGGTACAACTGGCGCTCGCTGGACGGTGCAATTACCTAAGCCAGAAATCGAGAGAGTAGCTTCATCTCCCACCACATCTCCGACCTCATCTCCCAGAAGTGCTTACACTGTTGTTACCCCAGACTCTGAGCCGCAACCTAGTATTTCAAGAGTTGCCACTACTACACGAGGGGCGACTCAAATTGAGAGCTTACAAGTAACAGGCGATGGGTTGTTCATCCGCACCAGTGGTAGTAATCCTCCGATTCAGATAATTCGCAGTCGCGATCGCGCTACCATCTTCATGGATATCTCTGGCGCATCTTTATCACCACGTCTGGCGCAGCAGAATAATATACCGGTCAACAAGCATGGTGTTAGCCGCGTCGAATTCACCCGACTACAAACCCAACCTCCTGGCGTTCGCCTGACTTTGCGGGTAGATAAAAATAGCCCAGACTGGCGAGCAAGTAATAGTAACGGCGGTGGTTTGGTAGTTCTGCCTAGTCGCGTTGTCAGATTGCCTGGAAGTAGTAATTCAAACAATCTATCGGACAATCAGTCACAACCACCTTCCTTACCTAGCAGACTATCTGCTAACAACTCTCCAGCAACAATTGAGTCTATACAACTGGCTGATAATGGCACACAACTGCTAATTAGAGCCGACCAAACTGTATCTGCTACGGGAGCCTGGGATAGAACTTCTGGTCTGTTCCGCGTCACAATTCCCAATGCCAAGTTAGCTCCTAGAGTTACAGGCCCTACTTTTGCTCCTAATAGCCCCATTCTCCGGGTACGCCTGCAACCACAAGAACCCAACACAGTCGTTGTCTTAGTTCAACCAGCAAGCGGAGTACAACTTGGACAACCCCAGCAAATCGGCGACCAGCTTTTAGCTCTACCAATACAAGGCTCTCGTCGAATTGTTACAATCCCTCCCAGAAGACCTCCTTTTGCTTTACCTCCGCTACCACCGCCAAACCGGGGGCCATTCCCAGACCCAAACAATCCCAATCCCCAACCCCCAACCCAACCACAGCGCCGAGTTACCAATGGACGAGTGGTAGTTCTCATTGACCCCGGACATGGTGGTAAAGACCCTGGTGCAGTAGGTCTTGGGGGACTACGCGAAAAGGATGTTATTTTGCCTCTTAGCAAAAGAATAGCTCAGGTCTTGCAGCAAAATGGCGTGCAAGTAGTTATGACAAGGGATTCTGACTATTTTGTTACCCTTCCAGGACGGGTGCAATTAGCAGAGAGAGCTAATGCTGATGTGTTTGTGAGTATTCATGCTAATGCAGTCGGCCCGGGTCGTTCGGATGTCAGCGGCTTGGAAACATATTATTACGACAGTGGTTTGGGTCTAGCCCGTACTGTCCATAACAGTATTCTCCAAAGTGTAAATGTCAGAGACAGGGGAGTGCGGCGAGCCAGATTTTTTGTTCTCCGAAAAAGTTCTATGCCTTCTATTCTCGTCGAAACAGGTTATTTGACCGGTCGAGATGATAACGCTAAACTCAGAAGCTCGGCTTACCAAAATCAAATGGCAGATGCGATCGCTCGTGGCATTCTTCAGTATCTAAAGAGAAGATAAGTAATTTAGTCGAAATTATTGAGTAAATACATCTAATCTTTACCATTTTTATCCAATTTAGTAGTAAAACAATTTAAGTATTCTTGCGGCGGGACAAGAGTAGCTTCTTTGTTATTGTCATCTGATGCTTTGCAAATCAACAGATTTTGGATTGGTATTACCCACAAAGGGCAAAAGCGCATAGCAGGACGTTAGTCCGGTATGAACCTAAAATAGGCAGTCAAATTTATATCGGCTAATGGCATGGCAAAATCAGAGGAGCGTGCTATATTTTACGCCATTAGCTAGCTGTGTCTTAATAACAGCGCAAAACTCAAGTGTGCGTGGTGACGGTGTGAGGATTTGCCAATATGTTGAGATGTTGACGGCTCCCATGAATGTGAATCAGGAGAAAAGACTGTGAAATTACGCTGGTTACTATCCAGTACTATTGGAACTATCTTCATGCTGTCGTCGCCGGCAATGGCCGCGAGACTTGAATCTTGGCGTTTTGATGCCAATCAAAACAAGCTGGAAATTAATACTTTAGGGGATGTTCAACCCCAAGCACAATTAATTTTTAACCCGACTCGGCTAGTAATTGATTTGCCAGGAACCACATTTGGGCGTCCGCAGCAAACCCAACAAGTGGGCGGTGGAATTCGCTCGATTCGTATTGGGCAGTTTGATACAGAGACAACGCGGATAGTCGTTGAAATCAGCCCTGGTTACACTTTAGACCCCAAAAAAGTACAATTTGTGGGTACAACTGGCGATCGCTGGACAGTGCAATTACCTACACCAGAAGCCGAAAATGT
Source organism: Nostoc sp. UIC 10890 (assembly GCF_054786515.1). Lineage (NCBI taxonomy): Bacteria > Bacillati > Cyanobacteriota > Cyanophyceae > Nostocales > Nostocaceae > Nostoc > Nostoc sp. UIC 10890. Next base: position 4,203,141 of record NZ_JBSGKF010000001.1, on the reverse strand, counting down.
ACCCTCAAGAAATACTGAGGGGCAACAAGAAGAAGTTATAGCCACAGACACCTCACCAAGAACATCTACACCAACCTTCTCCCCAAGAAATATTTACAATGTGGTGACAACCGGCCCTGTCAATTCACCTAGAAACAGAATGGTTGCCGCCAGGGTTACTGAAATTGAGAACTTACAAGTCACAGGCGATGGCTTTTTCATCCGTACCAATGGTGGTAATCCTCAGATTCAGGTAAATCGTAGCAATGATCAGAAGGCAATCAACATTGACATTGCTGGCGCAACTTTATCACCAAATCTAGAGCAACGCGATTTGTCAATTAATCGCTATGGTGTCAGTCGCATTCAATTCAGCCAACTAGAAACAAGCCCATCTGTTGTCCGCCTGACTTTAGAGGTAGGCGAAAATAGTCCTAATTGGCGAGCAACTACTAGCAGTGTTGGTGGTTTTGTAGTTCTCCCCAGTCGTGGCGTTGCTCAAGTGCCTGGAAGTAACAGTCCACGCCCTGTAGCACCTTCTAATAGCTCACCTGCTACCATTCAGTCTGTGGAACTGGCTAATAATGGTACACAACTGTTAATTAGAGCCGACCAAGCTTTATCTGCTATAGCCGGTTGGGATAGAACTTCTGGTCTGTATCGCATTTCCATCAACAATGCTCGGTTGGCTCCCAAAGTTACAGGCCCGACTTTTAATGCTAATAGCCCTATCCTGCGAGTCCGCCTGCAACCACAAGAATCTAATACTGTTACTGTCTTAGTTCAACCAGCAGCCGGAGTACAAATTGGGGAACTCAACCAGGTTAGCGATCAGCTTTTAGCTCTACAATTACAACGCTCTAATAGTAGTATCACACCGCCCATTACTTTACCTCCCCTACCATCGTCAAACCAAGGTCAATTCCCAAACCCCACAGATAATCCTCGTCCCACTTCTCAGCCACGCCCCTCGGTTCCCAGAGGAAAATTACTAGTAGTGATTGACCCAGGACACGGTGGCAAAGACTCAGGTGCTCCTGGTCTGGGTGGACTCTTAGAAAAGGATGTAGTCCTGCCTATTGGTAGAAGGGTAGCAGCAATTTTAGAGCAAAATGGTGTACAAGCGATACTCACGCGGGATGCTGACTTTTTCGTAGAACTTCAGGGACGGGTAAATATCGCCGAGCGAGTTAACGCGACTTTGTTTGTCAGCATTCACGCTAATTCGGTTGATGGTCGTCCAAGTGTGAATGGCTTAGAAGTCTATTATTACGAAAGTGGTTATGCTCTGGCTGAAGCAGTTCGCAATTCTATTCTCCAGAACATCGGTACTATCAAAGACCGAGGAACCCGCAAAGCTAGATTCTACGTTCTCAGGAAAAGCTCCATGCCTTCGATTTTAGTGGAAACAGGCTACATGAGTGGTTACGAGGATAACCCCAGGTTGGGAACACCAGAGTATCAAAATCGGATGGCAGAAGCGATCGCTAGTGGCATCCTAAAATACTTAAAGCAGAGGTAATATAGTACAAATTACTAATTAAAGAGGTGGTATTTAAACTTCTTTTATTTGCAGAATTTAGTGGTCAATTTGGAGATTGTCTGCTAAATTCTGTATTTTAAATCCCAAATCCTAAATTTATATCTGCCTGTGTATTCATCTTCCATTTTTGAAGGGAATCTTGACGATTTTTCTGATCAAGAACCCCAACGTGCCCCAATTGGCATCTTTGATAGTGGTGTGGGTGGGCTAACAGTATTGCGACAACTATATCGGCAACTCCCCAATGAATCAATTATTTATTTTGGGGATACAGCTAGACTTCCTTACGGAATTCGTTCACAAGCAGAAATCTTACGATTTACGCGTGAAATTATTACCTGGCTACAACAGCAGCAGGTAAAAATGGTGATTATGGCTTGCAACACCAGTTCTGCCCTAGCCTTAGAAACCGTGCGTCAAGAATTCAGCATACCCATTTTGGGAGTAATTTTACCGGGTGCAAGAGCTGCGGTGCAGCTAGGAAAGCGGATTGGTGTAATTGCCACTCCAGCCACGGCTAAGAGTAATGCTTATAAGCACGCCATACTCGAAATTGCTCCTGATGTCCAAGTCTGGCAAGTTGGATGTCCAGAGTTTGTACCACTGATTGAGCAAAATCGCATTCACGACCCTTACACTGCGGAAGTAGCACGAGCCTACTTAGAGCCTTTATTAGAGCAGGAAATTGATACCTTAGTCCACGGCTGTACCCATTATCCCCACCTTACACCAGTACTGCGATCGCTCCTCCCCTCTCAAGTCCAGTTAGTTGATCCAGCTGTTCATGTTGTGGCAGCTTGTGCCCAAGAGCTAGACTTACTAGGCTTAAAAAATACTCACTTACCACTACCAACTCGCTTTGCCGTCAGCGGTTGTCCGCAACAGTTTTCCCAGTCAGGAGTGCAGTGGCTAGGCTATACCCCAATGGTTGAAGAGGTTTGCTTCACTGATACCGCTATTTCCAAACTCCAATCAAACTAATTTGTCCTTAGTCCTTAGTCTTTTAATCAAAACAAATGACCAAGGACAAAGGACAAATGACTATTGACTATTAACTGATATCTCCTGCTTGTGTTTTCCCTCAGCAGATGAAGGGAAACTTGTAGGAACAGTTTTTGTACCTGTTCGCTTCGCCAGTGCTAATAACAGGTAGACTGTGAACAAATATCCAGACGCTAAAATAAAAATCATCATAGGTATACTTCCGTAAATCATTGTTCTACTAGCACCCTTCTAAACGAATATAAAATTCCATAAATTAGTAGAACCTCAGCCAATCAAGTGCATTCTTGATGGCTGTAGTTTCCTATGGTAAAATTACCTATAGAGATAAAATTCTCTACGGACAAAGAATTTATTGTCTGATGCGACTTTTTGCAGACCATAGATCCCACAGCAGTTAGTTTGCCGTTTAGCAATCTAAAACTACGATTCTCAGCGGTCTACTTGATCTGCTTTATTGCTGCTCAAACTGCTGTGACAAGAGCAATGCTTGCGCTCAACGTGCGCTGAAGACGTGTAGCAGCTTCCCATAGGGATATCACATAGCTCCAAACCAGGAGTTTCGCCTACCGTAGGAAAAATTAAAGAATTTATTCCCTTAATCTTACCGACGAATATTTATTTTAGACTCACAATACCAACTCAGTAAAATCAACTAGTAGCTGACTTAACTTTTGGGGTGTGAATATCTGAAAAATTTAAAATTCCTACATTTTAGCGTAACACAACGACCCTGAATTTGAAGCCCAATCGACTGCTAAATTTCAAATTTTTTAAAGAGCTATGACTCAATCTGAAAAAATTTAGCCCTACCCATTGGCGAAAAATTTAAATTGCACCTGTTTTGTCAATAAGTAATGTTACTTAACTTTTGTTTTGAACTGTGGCGGTAAAGGTGAGATGAGAAACTACTTAATACAATTTAATCTGAGTATTTATTCTCATGTACAGAAAATTTATGTTTTAAGTTAGTTTAAAATCTGAGTTCTCACAAATCAAGCATAATTACTTATTGACAAACCCACTTCTAACCTTAATTATCACCCATAGACTCATAAATATGGGATTACCTTATGAAAACTTTGCGCTGGCACAGGGTTATCTTAAAATGAGTATAGGATATGTAAACTTTCGTAACCTAAGTCAGAGTCCGCCCATCCATGACCCCAGCCACCTCCCTGTTTACCCCTGTGGAAGCAGACCTGCGACTACTAGCAGATAACCTAAAACAGCTAGTTGGAAACCGCCACCCCATTCTGTTTGCAGCAGCCGAACATTTATTCGGAGCTGGGGGAAAGCGTATCAGACCAGCAATTGTCCTGCTAATATCGCGGGCAACAATGTTAGAACAAGACATTACACCGCGTCACCGCCGCCTAGCTGAGATTACAGAAATGATTCATACAGCAAGTTTGGTACATGACGACGTGGTAGATGAATCAGACGTGCGGCGAGGCGTTCCCACTGTTCATAGTTTGTTTGGGAATCGCATTGCCATCTTAGCAGGAGATTTTCTCTTTGCCCAATCGTCCTGGTATTTAGCAAACTTGGACAATTTGGAGGTGGTGAAACTGCTCTCAGAAGTCATTATGGATCTGGCTACTGGAGAGATTCAGCAGGGACTAAATCGTTTTGATGCTGGTATCTCTATTGAAACTTACATTGAGAAGAGTTACTACAAAACAGCTTCGTTAATCGCTAACAGTTCTAAAGCAGCTGGATTGCTCAGTGAAGTCTCACGAGAAACTGTTGAGCATCTGTATAGCTACGGTCGTCATTTTGGTATAGCATTTCAAATTGTTGACGACATTCTAGATTTCACCAGTACAACAGATACCTTGGGTAAACCAGTGGGATCGGATCTCAAAAGTGGTAATCTGACTGCACCTGTTTTATTTGCTTTAGCAGAAAAACCATCTTTAGAAGTGCTGATTGAACGAGAGTTTGCTCAAGAAGGTGATTTAGAGCAAGCACTAGCATTAATTCAAGACAGTCAAGGTATACAGCAGGCGCGAGAGCTAGCTGCTCACCATGCTAAGTTAGCAATTGAACATCTTGCAGTTCTTCCACCCTCAGAATCCCACCAGGCATTAATTAACATAGCTGAGTACACACTGAGTCGCCTCTATTAAATCAGTTCTCAGTTATCGGGTAGAAAGTGGAGATTTAGACCCAAGTGAAACTTTCCACCTGTTATTAAGGGAACTTCAAAAAATAAATTCAGTAGCTCGAAAAGTTCTGCAATGCCTACGCTAAAACTCTAATAAGCTGTTCCATATCTGACTTTTCACGTCATGTGGAATCAAAGATCCTCTAAAAGGGAATGGAGAGAGTTCAAAGCCTCTCTCCTACAAAACTACAGTGTACACACAAATCTTAAAAATTTAGTTTGAGAAGACTTTCCTCGTTCCTATACTCCGTAGACTGTTGGTCTTTTTATTTAGATAAAATAAGTTTTGACATTGAAGTAAGAACGACGCCAGATGCTCCACTTGGGATGCATCCTAAGACCGCACTGGCTCCTTTCTTTGTGTCTCGTGTCACTTTCCGCAACGCTCGATAGCGTAGCGTTAGCGACGCAAAAGCGTCTGACTCGCTTGCCGCCGGCGCTATCGACACAAATTTTTTTATCCTAGTGGGCAATAACCCGCAACTAAAGTTTTTATTAATACTTCTTTCATATAAAGCCTTCTGCCCTCTACCTTTCTTTGTAACACACTCTATTGGTATGACAGATATTAGCTAATGTTAAAAACCTTTAGAAATTATAAGTTTAGAAGCATAGACAAATTAATTGTTTATCCACCAATTGATAGTTAAACTGATACAAATTTAATTTTTATTGTATCAATTAATATGCCAAGAAAAATTCTACTATTAATTATGTTTTTTAGTAGTAGAATTAGCATTTTGTTGTGAGATTACATAGTAATTATTGACAATAGAGCTTATTCACAAATTAAAATCTTTTTCTTGTAAAGATTTTAACGCTGGAATCTGTCAAAAAAACGATTGCTATCTTTGAGAAAAAATACTTATGCTCATTGATGATGTTAATAACAATGTGCTGTCAGATAAACAGCTAAACGTCACTTCAATATCCTCATTAGATAGCTTTAATACGAAGGATGACTACAGCATTAACTTCAGCGGACGTAGTAGCCATAACTCAACTTCAACAGACTTGCAGTTGCTAAATAATGGTGACTCCGAAAATAGCATTGACGCTACTGCTAATGCTTTTAGCACTGGAAATTATAACTCCACCAATGGCTATGGCTTGATTAATGGGGCAGCAGCAGTGGCTAGAGCTACTGGTCAGAATACCTTTGCTGATGTTCCTAATCTTGGTGGCAATAATTGGGGAGCAGACCTTGTTAAAGCACCAGAAGTTTGGGCACATGGATACACAGGTCAAGGTGTTGTTGTTGCTGTTGTAGATACCGGGGTTGACTACAACCACGAGGATTTGAGGAATAATATCTGGACAAATACCAACGAAATTGCAGGTAACGGTATAGATGATGATGGCAATGGTTATATTGATGATAATTACGGCTGGAACTTCTCTGGTAACAACAACAACACCCTAGACATAAACGGTCATGGCACCCATGTTTCCGGCACGATCGCAGGAGAAAATAATAACTACGGTGTCACTGGTATTGCATACAATGCCAAGATTATGCCCGTCAAAGTTTTAAATGACTCTGGCTCTGGTTCCTATAGTTCCATCTCGAAGGGTATTCGCTACGCTGTGGATAATGGAGCTAATGTAATTAATCTCAGTTTAGGAGGCGCATCTGCCAATCGTACTCTAGAGTCAGCTATTAACTATGCCAGCAGCAAAGGAGTGATTGTTGTCATGGCAGCAGGTAATGATGGTGACTCATTACCAGACTATCCCGCTCGTTATGCATACAAGTCGGGAATTGCAGTTGGGGCAGTAGATAGAAATAATAATATGCCCGACTTCTCTAACCGTTCTGGAACGAATGAAATCTCCTACGTCACAGCCCCAGGAGTCAAGGTCTACTCCTCAGTTCCGAATAATCAATATGCTACTTATAATGGCACTTCTATGGCTACTCCCCACGTTGCTGGTGTAGTTGCTCTAATGCTTAGTGCTAACCCCAACCTTACTGATGCCCAAGTACGTCAGATTGTCACAGAAACAGCAGTAAATACTACACAAACTACAAGTGCTAGGTTTAATATTTCTAATGTCAATTCTCTAGCAAGTCAGGTGATTGCAGAGACATCAAGAAATAATACACAAAGTACAATCTCTAGTTCTAATAGTTACAATTTTGCTTCTCTAGGGAGTCAGGCAATGTCTGGCGACAACCTGCTACGCGTCTATACACAAACCGCAAGTTATCTCACATCACAACAGACAATTTCTAGGTTTAATAATTCCGATATCGGTTCTCTGATTGGTCAGGCAATTACAGAAACTACAAAATATCTGACACCAGAAACCATCGCTAGTTTTAATAATTCCAATGTCGGTTCTCTGATTGGTCAGGCAATTACAGAAACGGCAAAATATCTGACACCAGCAACCATCGTTAGTTTTAATAATTCCGATGTCGGTTCTCTGATTGGTCAGGCAATTACAGAAACTACAAAATATCTGACACCAACCGCAGGTAATAACGGATTAGCCAATCCAGAATTATGGTCGCAATTTCAAAACTATGAGAAGATTCTGGGCAGCACAAACATGGATAGCAATGAGGATGAAAATAATCTTGATTTTGGCAAACTGCTAGAGGAAATGCAAAAACAAATAGATCAGTATAGAAAATTCTTAGGTATGGTTTGAAAATTGTAGCGATTTGCAGTTCAGTTCAATAATGCTTGGTTAAGAAAATCAACCAACCAACTCCTCTGTTGTGAATGAATGTAAGGGTTTAGCAATGCTAAACCCTTACGTTTTAAGTGTGGGTTGTGGGATGCGTAGGTGTAGCCAACCCAGGCATCGCTTTTTGTGAATCGCTTTTAAACTGGAATAAAAATAAGAGAGGCTACAAACCTACCTAACTGAAAAGGCCTCGTTAAACCGTCGGGTCACAGGCTCAGTGATGAATGTCAAAATTGACTTTTTACGAGTGACAATTTCACCTGTAGCGGCCATTCCTGGTGTAAATGCTACTTCCTGACCCCGCACGTTTACGGTGTGTTTACCTAACTTAATTCTTGTAGGAAAAACTAAGCCTAATTCTTTATCAACAATTGCATTCGGACTGACTTGCATGACTTCGCCCTCCACAATACCAAATTCCTGGAAGGGGAAAGTTGCCATTTTCACTTTTGCCTTCATTCCTTGACGAATAAACCCAATATCGCGGTTGAGAACTTTCACCTCTAGGAGCATTTCTTCTCCTTCCGGCAAAATTGACACCAATTCTTCACCCACTTGTACTGGCCCTTTGGTGGCTTTGACTCTATAAATCGTACCCGCAACTGGAGCCTCAATGGTTTCTAATGCTTGCTGTTTTCTCGCCTGTTCTAATTGACCTTGAACAGTTGTCAGTTCTTCTTTACGCTTGTTGAACTGAGTCAAAATTTCACTTTGGCGTTCTGATGCTACACGCTGGGCCTGACTGCGTGCAGCGTTGTAAGCTTGTTCTGCTTGGCGAATTTCTTGGGCTTGGGCAGCAATATCTTTTTCTAATGATGTGACTTTATCTTGAGCCTCTGTGATTCTATTTTGGGCGTTAATCACTTCATCTTGTGATCTAGTGATTTCTGTCTTTGCACGAGTTAATCTTTCTTGGGCATCCAAATAATCGACACGAGGTACAGCGCCAGGAGTAATTAGGGTGCGTAAGCTTTTTTCCCTTTCTTCGGCGAGAGCCAAATTACTTTCAATTTTAATGCGGATGCTATCTGCGTTGGCAAGGTTGGTTTTAGCATTTGCAACGCTGGTTTTGGCATTAACTAAGTTGTCTTGCAATCTAGTCAACCGGACTTTGGCTTGATCAATAAGTGCTATTTGGCGATTTGCTTCTGCTTCCGCCCCTGCTTGACGCGCTTGGTAGTCTTGCAAACGGGAGGTTAAAAGTTCATCTTGTAGTTTCGTCCCAGCAGTTTTGCCTCCAATACGTTCTGCATCCAAACGTTGCAAATCGTCTTGAATCAATCTGGTAGAGTTGGCTAGGCGGGAAACATCGGTTTTCTGCAAGTCAGGATCTTTTTGAATCAGAATTTGACCTTTAGTAACGCGATCGCCTTCTTGTACTTTAACAGCGACAATTGACCCTCCACCCAAAGATGTCACGGGTCTTACCTGTGTAGAAGCAATTAATTCCCCTGGTGCTGTTGCTACTTCATCTATTTGCGAGAAGTACGCCCAGGCGATCGCTCCAAATACAATAGCGCTCATCGTTCCCGCTAATAATCTAGTGTACAGGGGTGGCAATTCCTGTACCGCTTTACCTAATTCATAAGTGAGTTGTTCCTCTGGTTGCGCGAATCGCTCTTTTGTCTGACGTGCTTGTGCAGCATTTACCATATATTTTTGTCCTTTGTCATTCGTTATTTGTCATTTGTCATTTGTCATTTGTCATTTGTTATTTGTTATTCACTAATGACTATTGACCAATGACTAATGACTATTCAAACTGCTAAATAGCGCCGCAAAAAATTTTCTAGTGTCTCCAATTTAAAGTTATAAATCGCTTCTAAATTGGCAATTTCATCTTTTGTACAGAAAAATTCATTTGCTAGCAATGTGCGATAAGTTCCCAAAGCTTTTTGGATTTGAGGATTAAATAAACCCAATGCACCTTGTAATCCATCAATTACAAATAGTGGTGAATTAATTATTACTGGCTCTTTGGCAAAGATCCGACCAAAAATTCGGGGAATATCTTCTCGCAATAAAATCTCCGGGCCTCCAACGGGTAAAATCTGTTTGCGAGCGCCTTCAACCGTCACAGAATCCACTACTATCCTTGCTAAATCATCGGTACTGACAATTGAGGTACGGTTTTTGCGATCGCCAACCAGCAGATACAATCCCGTTTCCCGAAATCGTTCTACTAGTGGCAGCAAGTTAGATGCTAATCCAGCTGGGCGTAAAATAGTGTAATTCAAGCCACTAGCTGCCAAATATCGCTCTACTGCTCGTTTGGCTTTGAAAACGGGAGCGTCTTCATAACCGCGATCGGCTCCCAGTACGGAAATGAAAACAAAATGCTCGACGCCATTGGCTTTTGCCTGGTCGATAAGTTCAATATTGGCGCGGTAATCTAAGGATAGGGCATTGCTATCAGAACCGTGGGCGCTGATAATATACCGCATACTCCGACTTGCTTTCTGGATATCTTTTTCGTGTAGCAAATCACCAATGAAAATTTCTGCACCCCGGTGTTCTAACTCGCTGTAGCGCGAGTTAAGGCGGACAAATGCCCGCACAGACTGTTCTCGTTGCCGTAGGAGTCGCACAACTCTGCGACCAATTCCTCCCGTTGCTCCAGTTACCAGAAACATATAAATACCTAAATTGAATAGTTACAGGGTTTATGTATGCAATAGAGTCTGACCTCTCTCCAAACCTCTCTCCTTTTAGGAGAGAGGCTTTGAATCTTACTCCCCTTCCCTAGTAGGGAAGGGGCTGGGGGTTAGGTCTCTATTAGCCAATAAGTCATACCTTATTTATCTTAATACTCTAAAAATTATCCCCTATATCTTTGTCGATGCAGGGGATGGATGGAGAGTGAAAGGAAGGTGGATTGGTTACGAAGATGTAGCTTTTAAAACTTCAGTACATAATAAAACTTCAGCACATGAGGGACACCTCCCTTTACCTTTCCTTATGCGTTTCCGTTTGGAATTTGTGGGCTGGAGAGAGAAAGATGGTTGTCTCTCTCTTTTCTCGCGTCGAGACTTGTGAAGCAAAAATAAATCAAACTATATTACGTTAAGAAGATTTGTAGGTTGGGTTGAACGGAGTAAAACCCAACAAAGCCCTGAAAATGTCGGGTTGCGTTCCTCAATCCAACCTACATTGGAGTTATTTTTTAGGCAAAACCTAAGCAGTATTGGGCTGAGTTGGAATCTTTGAAGAAGGATTTAGAGCATTATGTGGAAAAGCCCACGAAAAACCTAACCCCCTTCCCGCTTCAAGAAGGAGGAAAATTCAAAGTCTCTCTCCTTTTAGGCTACGGTGTACACACAAGTCTAAAATAGCTGATTAACCAGGGTTCGACCCACCCTAACCCTCCCCGATGCATTGGCTACGGTGTACACACAAGTCGAAAAAAGATCAATTTCCCATTTTTCTCTCGTTTATCTCGTTCCTATGCAGAGCAATAGGAATGCCTGATTAGGGGCTGCTGCTCTAGTCAGATATTGAGTCAGAGACTCAATGAATGCATTCCCAATCTCCGACTGGGAACAGGAAATGCTTATCAAGCTAGGTTTTTAGGACTTGTGTGTACACCGTAGCCTTAAAAGAAGAGAGAAATAGAAGAGAGGTTTTCCAGATACCGTGAAAAGTCAGCTTTTTAATTGTCGTTTGTAGGGCAGGGAATAGACTTTTCTCCTGACCAATCTGTAAGAGTATCTTCATCTTTATAATGTCGAGGAGTTTGTAGCAGCAAGTACCAAGCCTCCCCAGCATCCAATAAATTAAAGCGTTCAGGATAGTGAGTTTCTAACAGATCCCTAACCAGACAATAGTAATCAGAGTTCATTCCTGGAAAAATATGATGTTCAGTATGGTGAGAAAAATTTAAATGCAACAGGTCAAATATTTTATAAACCCGGAGAGACATACTATTAATCAGTGGATCGTTAACGCTGGTCATTCTACAAAGTAAATGATTTGTATAAATATAAAACATTACTCCAGCATAACCAATTGCAATCGGTAAAAAGTAACCAAGTATGAGCTTTATGGGTTCAAATTGGAGATAAATGAGGATACTCAGATGAATCATTATCATCATTAATAATTCACCTGCGATCGCCCGACGATCTTTAGGACTGACTGTAAATGCAGCAGGAACATAATCGACGGATTCATGATTGAAAAATAGCACAGATGTCAGATTGCGAAAAGTATGTACTCCCCAAGCAGAAGTCATTCCCACTGTGAACCATATCGGATTGACTTCAGTAGAAGGCACAAATAAGTCTTGAATCCATTTTCCCCAGGTTGCAGGCTGTTCATATAAGTAATTGCGATCAGGGTCGCCCAAATCATTAGTGTGATTATGATGTACTCTATTATGAACTGCCTTCCACAACGTTGGTGGCATCCACAACATTGTTAGCCCTAAAAAGCTAATAATATAAGATAATCGGGCGTTTTTAATCACGCTACCATGCATCAGATCGTGAGTGCTAAATAGTAAGACAACCACGCTGTTGCCCATAACGATGGTTAGAGGTAGATAAAGCCATAAAAGATATGGCGACCAACAATCTAGCCGAGCCGCTATCATCCAACCTAGAATCAAAATAGCCAGATTAATGAACAAGATAACTAATTTACTTGGATCGGGGATAAATGCTTCAGGTGGAATTAGGGAACGTAATTCTTTGGCATATATTTTCTGATGAATTAGTTTCTGCTCGGTACTAATAGTCATAAATCATTGTCACGTAAAGAATTTAAGCAAGCACAGTTTTGCGGAAAATCCTAGTGTTTTAAACTCGGACGATTCAATTCGCAGTAGGCCAGCTTATCACCATATCACAAAATATTTTTACAAGAGACATATTGCAGAATTTTGCCTCATAATAAATTCTGCGGCTCATAGCTAAAGTCATCTTAAACTGGCTGAGATTATTGTTTTACAAGCATTTTCTGCTGGTAAATACACAAGTTGAAAAAAGCCCGATTTTCCTTTGTTCTCTTGTTACCATGCAGAGTAGGGGAACGAGGGAAGTCTCATCAAGCTAGGCTTTTAGAACTTTTGTGTACAATGTATGCTAGAGGCTAGACGAAAGTCTGTGAAAAGTTTTCCTAATTTGCAATCCCCCTACATCTTTGTAGATGCAGGGGTAGTCATGAAATATTGGTTATTAATCAATTTGTGGGCGCTATTCACCGATTAATTCCACTTGTCGCAGGTGTGATGTCTACGATGGGCTACGCTTACGGACTATGTATGCTTTGTGTAAGCAGCCCATCTTCAAACTATTCAGATGCTTTATTATTAGCTCTATTGGCACGCGCCTCAGCTGAAGCCATCACTTCATCCATATTTTCTAAGACTTCGCCAGGGAAGTTTTCCAAAACTCTGGTAGAAAGAGCAACCCGCCCTTTACCTTCATCCAAGTCAATAATTACAGCTTTAATTGGCTGACCAACTTGAAATACTTTTTCAAGAGATTCAATGAATTTTTGGCTTACCTGCTTAATATGAAGCAAGGCACTCATGCCACTTAAATCGACAAATACACCAAAAGGTTTGATGCCGGTAACTTTGCCTTCTACCAGTTGACCTAGTTCTAATAAACTGAAGTTGCTAGAACGAGTTGCTAAACGCTGAGAAAGAATGAGTTTGTTGGTGTTTTTATTAATTTCCAAAAAACCCACAGTCAGATTTTGACCTTTGAGTGCTTCTAAATTATCACGTTCGGCGAGGTGCGATCGCGGAATAAATCCCCGCAAGGAGAGAATATCAACGGTGACACCACCTTTATTCACACCCATAACCCGTACTTGCACAGTCTGAGCATTTTCCTGCATTTCGGCCAGTCGTTCCCAGATGTGCTGAATTTCCAACTGCTTTCGAGAAAGGGTGACTTGACCTTCTGCATCCTGATCTCGGATAATCAAAAACTGCATTTCCTCTTGCAATGGCAGCACCTCCGATAAATCGGTAACTGCTCTCAAAGAAGCCTCATCGCGCGGCAGAAAAGCTGACGACTTGCCACCAATATCAACGTATGCACCATCATGGTCAAGTTGGAACACTTTGCCATGTACAATCTGTCCCTTTTGAAATTGGTAGTCGTGTTTTTCTAGTGCTTTGGCAAAATCGTCCATTGTAAATGACGAATTGGCTGTTTGAGAAAGTTTCGATTCGGAATTCATGACTTTTGAAGATTAATTGTTATTTGATATGGTGCCACTGGAGTTTAGATTGTCATTTGTCACTTGTCATTCGTCAGTTGTCCTTTGTTATTCACTAATGACTAATGACTAATGACAAACTTGCCTGCGTATGCTTCAGTTTAGTTGACTAAAGAGTTGTTTTACTTGCTCCCAAGCATCGGCCGCAGCTTTAGGATTATAACTGGCACGATGGTCACAGAAAAATCCGTGATCAGCTCCATCGTAGCGAAACACGCGATGAGGAATTTTATATTTTTCTAACTCTGCCTCAATCTCGTCTACTTGTTCCGCTGGGATGCTAGCATCTTCTTTACCAAAGAAGCTATATAGAGTACCTGGAATTTCTCTGGTACGGGTGACAGTAGGAGCGCCGCCTCCTGGTGTACGGGTGGTAATTCCAGCACCGTAGAAGGAAGCTGTAGCTTTAATATTTGGCAAAGTGGCTGCAAGATATGCGACATGACCACCAAAACAGAAGCCAATACAGCCAAAGCCATCTTTTTTCACTTGGGGCAGATTTTTGAGGTAGTCAATTGCTAATTGAATATCGCTCAATAACTCTGATGCTTGAGTCTGCATGGCGTAGCTTCTGCCAGTTTCAATGTCTTCGGGTGTGTATCCGGTTTCAAAGCCAGGAGCAATCCTTTGAAAAAGCGCAGGTGCGATCGCTACATACCCAAGTTTGGCAATCCGTTCTGTAACTTCCCGAATGTGAACGTTGACACCAAAAATCTCTTGTAATACAACCACTCCTGGGTAAGATCCAGATTCTTTTGGTTCCGCCAGATAAGCAGACACTTGAATATTATCTTGCAAAAGATTAACCGTTGTGGTAATTGTTGCTTGCTCTGTCATAATAATTTTTACCAGTGCTGTGTAATTAGCTGTGTGTTTATTTGATATAACTATGCCAGTATGCCTAGGTTATTCCCAATTAAATTATCAATTACCAATAGTGAACGCATTAGAAATTTCTACCAGAAAAACTTTATATGTAAATAAAATATTCGATATGTAGCAAATGCATCTGGACACCAAAATAGTGCTGAGTGAAAAGTGCTGAGTAGACAAGCAACACTTAATACTCAAACCTCAGCACGGGCAAACGCCCCGCTAACAGCACTCATCAGCACTTAGTATTCAGGAGGTTTGGTGATGATTCAATTCCGTATTCAGCCAGACAGCGAAATTCCGGCATCAACCCAGCTGTTTAATCAAATCCGGTTTGCGATCGCTTCCCGGCAATATCCGCCTGCTTACAAATTACCAAGCACACGAGCGTTGGCAATGCAAACGGGGTTACACCGCAACACTATTAGCAAAGTTTACCGTCAACTGGAGGAAGACGGATTTGTTGAAAGTATGGCTGGTTCGGGAATTTATGTTCGGGCCCAAGGTCATGAGGGCGGTAGCAGGCTGCAATCACCAATTCTCAAACAGAATCCTGATGCATATCAAGTTGTCCAGCAAGCACTTGATGATCTGCTCTCTCAAGGATGTTCACTGAATCAGGCCAGGGAGCTATTTTTAGCGGAAATTGACTGGCGCTTGCGTTGTAGTGCGCGGGTATTGGTTGCAGTTCCATCTTATGACATGGGTGCTGGTGAGTTGATGGTATATGAATTAGAGCGATCGCTAAAAATCCCAGTCCAGTTGGTCGCAATGGAAGAATTAACAGCTGTGTTAGATAAAACTACCTCTGCGACAGTCGTCACAAGTCGGTATTTTATCAGTAATGTGGAAGCGATCGCAGCTCCAAAAGCTGCACGGGTAATTCCTTTGGATATCTACGACTACAGCAAGGAACTCAGCCTATTGAAAACCCTACCAAAAGAAAACTGTGTAGGCATAGTCAGCCTCAGTTCCGGCATTGCACGAGCAGCAGAAGTAATCCTCCACGGTTTGCGGGGGGATGAACTACTGGTGATGACTTCGCAACCAAAAGATGCCTATAAACTTCAGGCTATGGTAAAACGGGCTGAGGTAATCATAAGTGATCAAGCCAGTTTTGCGGCAGTGCAAGCAGCCGTGCAAGCATCTGATGAAGATATTATTCGTCCACCAAAGCTGATTAAGGTTGAAAATTATATCGGCGCTAACTCAATTAACTTGCTAAAACGAGAACTAGGTTTGAGTTAATCTCAAGATAATTCGACCAACATCTTTGAGAGCAATTGATATAGGAGGGATGGGATAGTGCAAATTGTAATTGTGGGCGCAGGCCCAACAGGTGCAACCCTTGCACTGCTCCTTGCAAAACGTGGTATTGCTGTAACGTTAATTGAAGCAGCAAAAGATTTTCATCGTGTATTTCGCGGTGAAGGATTAATGCCCAGTGGCTTAGATGCACTAGAGCAAATGGGTCTATCAGCATTGTTAGAGCATATTCCCCATCGACAACTCGACGCGTGGGAATTCATTATAGAGGACAAGCAGTTGTTTCGAGTTGATGAACCAATGGGGGCAACCCGACCCTGTACACTAGTTTCACAACCACCACTGCTCAAAGCACTGATTTCGGAAGCTCAAACCAATGATGGGTTTGAATTCATTCAGGGTGTTCCTATAAAGGATTTACTGTGGATTAAGCAACGTGTAGCAGGTGTATTACTTACGGATGGAAGAGAATTTGCTGCTGACTTAGTGGTTGGGGCAGATGGTAGAAATTCTCTTGTGCGACAACGTATAGGATTGGAGTTGGTACGTCAGCCTAAAAATATTGATATTCTCTGGTTTAAACTTGCCGCCAGCCCTGAGTTTGCAGCCGATAATGTGTTTCGTACTATTGTAAATAGCGATCGCGTATTCACCATCTTTCACGGAGCAGAATCAGGAAAACTACATCTGGCTTGGGTGATGTCCGCAACTGAAAACACTGACTCCAAACAAGCCAACTGGGCAGAGATTTTTGCCTCCTTATCACCCTCATGGCTAGCAGAGCATTTCCGTAATCATGCAGACACCATCGAATCCCCCATTCGGCTTTCTGTTGTAGTTGGTTATTGTCCCAAATGGCACGCACCAGGGGTACTGCTTCTAGGTGACGCTGCACACCCAATGTCTCCTGTCCGCGCTCAAGGAATTAATCTCGCATTGCGTGATGTAATTGTCGCTGCTAATCATCTTGTGCCGCTGTTCCACAAAGAAAGTGGACACCAGGATATTGACATCGCACTATCGCAAATCCAAATGGAACGTGAGCCAGAAATTATCCGCGCCCAGCAACTCCAGTTAGAAGAAGCTAAACAAGGTGAACTACTGCGAAAAAATGCACTGCTGCGATCGCTGTTAATTCAACTTGCTCCCTTGCTCCGTAAAACAATTCAAAAGTCTTGGTCAAAGCGACAATATGAAATGCGTCAAGGTATTACACAGGTACACTTAACTGTCTAAAAAACCACTATTATTTATCCCACCTGTGCTTGTCGGGCATTAATTTGCAAAAACTCTTGTACCAGTCGTAAGTAAGTTGGCGCATCTTCCAACATTGGGAAATGGGCTGTGTTGGGAATCATCACAAATTCCACTTTCTCACTTAGTGCAGCGGCTTTCCGCCCCATCTCGGCTGGAATAATCTTGTCATACTCTCCGGCTACAAGCAGAGTCGGCACTGTCAGCTTGGCAAACTCTTGCGGCATCACTTCAGCTTGAGCTTTACTGACTGAAGTAAAAATTGTTCCTATCGCTGCATCGTAATCTGCTTCGAGAAAATCTTGCAAAAAAGCTTGACGCTCAGAATGTGGTATTGAACTATACAGAAATCTGGCCATAAACATCCGGTCAACAAATGGGATTTTGCTTAACCACTTGGGACGGAATTTCACCACATAGCCACCAAATTTATGAAAGGCACTAAAGGATTTTTCGTCGTACTCAAAAATGCCACTACAAGTTAAAATTCCTCGCTCTACTCGTTGAGGGTAGCGGTTAAAAAATAAAGTTGCAACAGAAGCACCCATTGAATGAGCATGGATGTAGACACGCTGAAGATGCAACCCATCTAACAAAGCTGCCAAATCATCAGCGTATTCCTCTAATTCATAAGTTAGCTCTTTGATTGCCTGTGATTCTTCCTGGGGGGACTCAGATTCGGCAATAGCTTCACTTGCTTGGGCTATGGTTGGCTTTCCGCGAGAACGACCAAATCCCCGCAAATCGTAGAGTAAACAATCAAATTGCTCCGATAAAGCATTAGCAGTATTTTGCCAATACCTAGCTGAACCAGCCCAACCGTGGATGAAAACCATCACTGGTTTTACTAAAGAACCAGATGGTTTTTTCACCCATTCGTAGTAATGCTCAACGCCACGAATATTAATATAAGGCATTAGTTACTTTGTCCTTTGTCAGTTGTCATTTGTCCTTGGTATATGGTTATTAGTCCTTAGTTTTTGACAAATAACCAATGACCAATGACTAATGACCAATGACTATTAAGCAGATTCTGGCTTCGGTAATGAAGATGGATGTATTATTAGTTCGGCAGTCGATCGCTTCTCGACCATTTCCCTGGTAACTGTACAGCGTGTCACATCCTTACGGGATGGTAACTCATACATTACATCCAACATCAATTCTTCGACAATACCACGTAATGCTCTCGCACCAGTTTTACGGCGGTAAGCTTCTTGAGCGATCGCTCGTAAAGCATCTGCTTTAAAATCTAACTGGACATTATCCATCTTCAGCAGTTTTTGGTACTGCTTAACTAGGGCGCTACGTGGTTGAGTAAGAATCGCCATCAGCGCTTCTTCATCTAGCGGATCTACTACTGCTACCATTGGCACACGCCCAATAAATTCTGGAATCATGCCAAATTTTACTAAATCATCCGGTTCTAGATGGCGAAGAGTATCTGCTGCTCGTTTCTCCTTCGATTGGCCTTCTCCTGGTTGCACAAAACCGATTGCTTTTTTGCCAACTCTCTGATCTACAATTTTTTCTAAGCCCACGAAGGCACCACCACAGACGAACAAAATATTACTTGTATCAATCTGGATGCAATCTTGATACGGATGTTTGCGCCCTCCTTGGGGTGGTACATTGGCGATCGTTCCCTCTAACATTTTAAGCAAAGCTTGCTGCACGCCTTCGCCAGAAACATCGCGGGTAATTGACGTGTTCTCGCTCTTACGAGCAACTTTGTCAATTTCATCAATGTAAATAATTCCTCGTTGCGCTTCCTCTATATCCAAATCTGCCACCTGCAACAGTCGCAGCAAGATATTTTCCACATCTTCTCCCACATACCCTGCTTCCGTCAGCGTTGTCGCATCGGCGACGGCAAAGGGTACATCCAAGATTTTCGCTAGGGTTTGTGCTAAGAGAGTTTTGCCGCAACCGGTCGGGCCAATTAACAAGATGTTGGATTTTTGCAATTCTATTGCGTCATCTGCCCCAGCTTTGCCACTGGCTTTAGACTGAATGACCGCCAGCCGCTTGTAGTGATTGTAAACAGCTACTGACAGCACTTTCTTCGCTTCGTCTTGACCAATAACGTGCTCGTCTAGATACTTTTTAATCTCTCTTGGCTTGGGTATTTGATTAAACGAAATACTAGCAGAGTGGGTGCGCCGTTTTTGAGGTGGCTCTGCTCTTGGTGCTGGTTGTGCGGCCGCACCATTGGTATCGAGTAATTCCTCGTCTAGTATTTCATTACACAAGTCAACGCATTCATCGCAGATGTAGACTCCCGGCCCCGCGATTAATTTACGCACCTGCTCTTGAGACTTGCCACAAAATGAACATTTCAAATGGGAGTCGTACTTAGACATACCAGCCTCTTATTTCAGAATGGTGACGTTTTCCCCTGCTGTGGGAAGATTTTGCCTGGAAATGACCTGATCAATCAAACCGTAGTTTTTCGCCTCTTCTGCCGACATAAAAAAGTCGCGCTCAGTATCTGCTTCAATTCTTTCTAAGGGTTGACCAGTATGGTGAGCCATTAACTGATTCAACTTAGCCTTAACGTAAAGAATTTCTCTGGCTTGAATTTCAATGTCAATGGCTTGACCTTGAGCGCCACCAAGTGGTTGGTGAATCATAATCCGGGAGTCGGGCAGAGACATTCGCTTACCGGCAGCCCCTGCTGTCAACAAAAATGCCCCCATGCTCGCGGCTAATCCAAAACAGATGGTAACAACATCAGGGCGAATTTGCTGTATTGTATCATAGATTGCCATCCCTGCGTAGACCGAGCCGCCAGGAGAATTAACATACAGTTGGATGTCTTTTTCTGAGTCTTCGGCATCTAGGAATAACAACTGAGCCACAATTGAGTTGGCTACGGCATCGTCTATTGGTGTTCCCAAAAAGATAATCCGCTCTCGCAGCAGACGGGAGTAGATGTCGAAAGCCCTTTCTCCCATGCCAGATTGTTCTATCACCATCGGTACGATGTTGCTAGGGCTGCTCAACTGGGAGTTAATGTTTATTCGACTTAAGTTGCTGATGGGGGAATTTCCTGACTGCGATTCAAGCATACAAGCTTTCTTTGACGATAATTGAGGACAGATGTTTCAGCAGCAAATGCTGCCTTTTCGACGAATGGGATTTCTATAAGCTACGTGTTAACCATTATGCCTCATATAATTTCCTCTCGTTTAACACAGTATCAAGCCCAGGCGATAACAGGTGTCACTATTTGCCGAAAATTCATTAATTCTTTAATTATTCTGACTTTATCCCTGAGTCATGGAGCATAGGGCATGGGGCATTGGTTATTTCTTGCCCTACTTCCCTCATATCCCTTACCTTACCGATTTCACCAGTACTTTAACTCAGAACTGGTGAACTCATGGCGGTGGGATTTTTTATTATCCTTCTGTGACTTCTGTAGAAGTTTCGCTGTTTTCTTCTTCAGTCTGAGGTGCATCACCATCAGCATCAGATTCTGCGTCTTCTGTTTCCTCTGCGGGACTCAAAGAACCTTCGGGTACAAGTTCAACTGAGGAATGTTCTAAAAGCCAATCGATGATTTTTTCGTTTAGCAGCTCGTTTTCCACAATTGAGCGCAGTTTATCTTCATCAACGTCTTGCTCCTCTGGGTACTGTTCCAAAAGTTCTGTGACTCTAGCTGCGATTTCTTCTGGTGTTACCTCAATAGATTCGCGTTTACCGACTTCCCGCAAAGACAAGGAACGCTTGATGCGTTCAATTGCTTCAGTGCGCGATCGCTCCCGCAATTGCGGAATAATATCTTGAGTAAACAACTTTCTTACATCCAACCCTTGCTGAGACAGCCGGATTGCTGTTTGCGTTAGCATTGCATCTACTTCTTGCTCAACCAAGGTTAGTGGTAAGTCAACTTCTACATGCTTAAGCAGTTCCGTTAACAAGGCTTCCTGCTTATTTGTTTTTGTTTTGTCATCTGCCTCTTTTTGATATCGCTCTACCAAAGAAGCACGTAACTCCTCTAAGGTTTCAAAATCGCTGATTTCTTGGGCGAAATCGTCATTTATTTCTGGTAGCTCTTTTTCCTTCAGTTCTTTGAGCGTGACTGTGAAAGTTGCCGCTTTTCCAGCTAAATCTTCGTTAGCATACGGATCTGGGAACTGCGCCGCAATTTCTTTGGTTTCTTCAGGATTCATCCCTACTATTCCCGAAATAAAGCCTGGAATAAATTTATCTTCTTGCAATTCAACTTGAAAATCAGTTGCTTCGGCTCCGGGAATTGGTTCTAGTTCAGCTGTTTCGTCCTCACCCTCGGTTTTGGCGAATGAACCTTTAAAATCGACTACAGCAATATCACCGATTTGGGCTGCACGTCCTTCCACAGGAATCAATGTCGCCAATTCTTGACGTTCCTTATCCAGCGTGTTCTCCACTTGTTCTGGATCGTACTTGACTTCTTCAGCTTGGAAGAGTAAATCAGTGTACTGCACGAGATTTACTTCTGGTTCTACATCGACCGCCGCCGAAATCGTCAGGGGTTTTCCAGGTTCATAATTATTAATCAAATCCTCAAAAGAGGAGCGCAATTGCGGCTGACCGATTGCCGGGATAGCTTCTTGTTTAACTGCTTGCTCAATACCGTCTTGAATTAGTTCTTCCAGCGCTGCTGCCTTGATACGAGTTGTACCCAGCCGTTGTAGCAATATCGGCCGAGGTACCTTGCCTTTACGAAACCCAGGAATATTGGCAGTACTCGCTAAGTTTTTGATGACCTGTTCGTAAGTTTGCTTGGTAATTTCCGGCGTAATCTCTATTTCCAGGCCAATTTGGCTGGCGGGAAGTTTTTCCTGGGTGACTTTCATGCTTCGTCTCTAGTTTTCTGGTATTTTATACTCCGAGTACACACAAGACGCAATAAAATAATTGTTTGCGTTTTATAGCTTGATGTCTCTTAGGGGCAATGGGAGTTTGCCAAAAGGTCTGATGACATCCAAGGATGGATGTTTATCCTGGGGCAAATATCCAGTTTACTGCCAATGACCA
This sequence comes from Nostoc sp. UIC 10890, assembly GCF_054786515.1. Lineage (NCBI taxonomy): Bacteria > Bacillati > Cyanobacteriota > Cyanophyceae > Nostocales > Nostocaceae > Nostoc > Nostoc sp. UIC 10890. Next base: position 4,181,101 of record NZ_JBSGKF010000001.1, on the reverse strand, counting down.
AGGACTTGACATTTTACCTTCATAACAATTTTGTGAATGGGGCATTGGGATTAGGGGGAAGGTGAGAGGTGATAGGTGATAGGGAATAAATCTGTAACCTATACCCTTTACCCTGTAACCTATTCCCTTCTTCACTCCCTACTAACCCTAAAACTTAGGAATTAATTATTCAGTGGGCTAATGCCGTGATATCCTGGTTCTCAACGAGTGGTTAGTACCTCCAAGTTCAAGTTATAGTATTGAATCTAGCTATTATTTAAGTTGTGGTATGAGAGTGCATCTGTTACCAAACCGCATAGCTCGCTTTTGTGCTGTGCTAGTTTTATGCAATTCGATCATAGTATATTCATCATGTTGGTAAGCAGATTTGCAGCCAAAACGTTTATTGCCTTAAAGCTGGGATGCCTATTAAACGTCTAAGTGCAGATATCTCCATTTTTCTGCTAAATGGTGGTTTGTTGTATAATAGTATTATAGTTAAAGGTTGATGAGAAAATTGGAAGTCCGTTGTCGTAGAATGCAACATCACTTAACTTATTAAAAAACCAAGAAATAAATGTATTAAATATATAAAGATCGACTAAATTAGAAAAAAATCTAAATCTATTCAAAATGTATTTCAAGACTGCGATCGCTATTTATATATAAGAAAATTGTCAATTGTTCCAAGAAATTGCACATAAATCTTTCTTTTAAAGGAGGAAGCAAGTTTGTCGAAATCCTATCGTTTAGCTATTTTGGGAGCAACTGGTGCAGTTGGCACAGAGTTGCTGGAATTGTTAGAAAGTCGTAATTTTCCTCTTGCCAACCTAAAGTTATTGGCATCAGAGCGGAGTGTGGGGCGATCGCTACAGTTTAAAGGTGAAAATATACAAGTAGAGCCAGTGAGCGATCGCGCCTTTGAAAATGTCGATATAGTACTGGCTAGTGCAGGTGGTTCTACATCCAAAACTTGGGCAGCAGTTGCCGTCGAAAAGGGCGCAGTGGTAATTGACAACTCCAGCGCCTTTCGGATGAACCCAGAAGTTCCCTTAGTAGTGCCAGAGGTGAATCCCCAAGCCGCAGCGCATCACCAAGGCATTATTGCTAACCCCAACTGCACAACAATTTTAATGGCTGTGGCAGTCTGGCCATTGCATCAAGTTAAACCAGTGCAACGCATCGTCGCCGCAACCTACCAATCGGCTAGTGGTGCAGGTGCTAGGGCAATGGCAGAAGTCAAAACCCAAACAAGCGCTATACTACAAGGACAGCCACCGATTGCTGAAATATTGCCTTACCCATTGGCATTTAATTTATTCCCCCACAACTCACCATTAAACGATTTGGGTTATTGTGAGGAAGAAATGAAAATGGTTAACGAAACCCGAAAAATATTTGGCACGCAGCAAATCAGAATCACTGCGACATGTATACGGGTTCCCGTACTCCGCGCCCATTCAGAAGCCATTAATTTAGAATTTGAGACTCCCTTTAGTGCAGAGGAAGCCAGACAAATTTTAAATTCCTCCCCTGGAGTGAAATTGGTCGAAGATTGGGAAACTAATCATTTTCCGATGCCAATTGAAGCAACAGGTCGAGATGAAGTTTTAGTGGGAAGAATTCGTCAGGATATTTCTCATCCCTGTGGCTTGGAATTATGGTTATGTGGCGACCAAATCCGCAAAGGCGCAGCATTGAACGCAGTACAAATCGCCGAGTTGTTAGTAGAGAAAAATCTACTCAAACCATTAGCTATTAGTCATTAGTCATTGGTCATTGGTAAAGTGACAAAAGACAAATGACAAAGGCAAAATGACACTTGAAAGCAATTTGCAGATAGGTTATTACAATATAGAACCACCAAGATATAAAAACATGGGTAATCAGGAGTGAAAAAAGGGTGGGAGATTTTGGCAATGTTTTAACCGCTATGATTACGCCATTTAAACCAGATGGTAGTGTCAATTATGATGTAGCGGCAGAACTGGCAGCGCATCTAGCTAACAACGGTACAGATACATTGGTAATGTGCGGCACAACAGGAGAATCCCCAACACTAAGTTGGGATGAAGAATACCAGTTGTTTGTCGAGGTATTACAGTCCGTGGCAGGAAAAGCCAAGGTCATCGCAGGTTGTGGATCAAATTCCACCAAAGAAGCGATCGCAGCCACCCAAAAAGCGTCTAAGATAGGAGTACATGGTTCCTTACAAGTTGTTCCTTATTACAACAAACCGCCACAGGCGGGATTGGAAGCGCACTTTAAGGCGATAGCACAAGCCTGTCCCGACCTACCATTGTTGTTATATAATGTCCCTGGTCGTACCGGACAAAACCTTCAGCCAGAAACAGTTGCCCGATTAGCTGAGGTTAGCAATATTGTCGGGATTAAAGAATCCACTGGTAATATAGATCAGGCAAGCGAAATTCGTCGTTTGACACCAAAAGAATTCCACATCTATTCTGGTGATGATTACATGACTTTGCCCTTGTTAGCGATTGGGGCAAAGGGTGTGGTAAGTGTGGCTTCTCATCTGGTAGGAAACCAACTACAGCAGATGATCCAAGCTTTTAGTGCCGGGAAAATTGAAGTAGCAAGCGACATTCATCTCCAACTCTTCCCGTTGTTTAAAGCTCTATTTTTAACTTCAAATCCCATTCCAGTGAAAAAAGCACTGAAACTTCAAGGTTGGAAGGTTGGTTCAACTCGTCCGCCGCTATGTGAAGCTGATTTAGAAGTCAGTCAAAAGTTAGAAGCGGTTTTGAAAGAACTTGGTTTAATCTAGCCACCAGCGAGTTAAGCGCAAGATACATATAAACAATGATCATAATTGTTGATAAGTTGCAATTTAAAAATCTGTGCTAGGACTGATAGATATACTATGAATCCTTGAGCTTACAGTTGATTTTATTGAATAAAAAATTGAAGATTTCAATTGAAAACTTGATTGCTTTCAGACTGACTTAAGAGGCAGATTATGTTGTCTTAAATACAAGTTCGTTAACTATCAACTTAATTAACCACAAGTAACAATCTAAGGAGAAAATGGCTAAAAACGAAGCTAATAATTCCGCCTTGAAAATTATTCCTTTGGGCGGTTTGCATGAAATTGGGAAAAATACCTGTCTTTTTGAGTATGACGATGAAATCATCCTGTTAGATGCAGGATTGGCTTTTCCCACAGAGGCGATGCATGGAGTAAATATTGTTCTGCCAGATACGACCTATCTGCGAGAAAATCGCCACAAAATTAAAGGGATGATTGTTACTCATGGTCATGAAGACCATATTGGCGGGATTGCTTTTCATCTCAAGCAATTTGATATTCCAGTGATTTATGGCCCGAGATTAGCAATGGCAATGCTAGAGGGTAAACTGGAAGAAGCAGGAGTCCGCGATCGCACAGAAATCAGAACAGTTCTACCACGTGATGTAGTGCGGATTGGCAAAAACTTTTTGGTGGAATACATCCGTAACACCCACTCTATTGCAGATAGTTTCACTGTTGCCATTCATACTCCCCTGGGTGTAGTAATTCACACAGGGGATTTTAAAATTGACCATACCCCAGTAGATGGTGAAAAGTTTGACTTGCAACGCCTAGCAGAACATGGGGAAAAAGGCGTTCTTTGTTTACTGAGTGATTCCACTAACGCGGAAGTGCCAGGATTTACACCCTCTGAACGTTCAGTTTATCCCAATCTGGAGAGAGTATTTAGTCAAGCACCTGGGCGATTATTTGTCACTACCTTTGCTTCTAGTGTGCATCGCATCAACATGATTTTGGATATTGCCAAGAAGCAGAACCGTGTAGTGACAGTTGTGGGGCGTTCGATGCTGAACTTGATTGCTCATGCCCGCAATTTAGGTTACATCAAGTGTGAAGATAATCTGCTGCAACCATTGCACGCCGTCCGCAATCTACCCGATGAAAGAGTACTGGTTTTAACTACAGGTTCTCAAGGGGAATTGATGGCAGCCATGACCAGAATTGCCAATAAAGAACATCCTCACATTAAAATTCGCCAAGGAGATACAGTAGTATTCTCTGCTAACCCAATTCCCGGAAATACAATTGCTGTAGTCAACACCATCGATAAGTTGATGATTCAAGGTGCGAAAGTGGTCTATGGACGGGATAAAGGGATTCACGTCTCCGGTCACGGCTGTCAAGAAGAACAAAAGCTGATGATTGCCTTAACTCGACCCAAATTCTTTGTGCCATTTCACGGCGAACACCGGATGCTAGTGAAGCACGCCGAAACCGCTCAGAGTATGGGCATTCCCGCAGAAAACATGATCATTATTCAGAATGGTGATATTGTCGAACTGACTGAAGATGCTATTCGCGTCGCTGGTAAAGTGCCATCTGGTATTGAATTAGTGGATACTACTAGTTCGGGTATGGTAAGTGCCAAAGTTTTACAAGAACGGCAACGTATGGCTTCAGAAGGCATTATTACGATCGCAGCTGCCATTGATTGGAATGGTAAACTGTTGGCGAAACCAGAAACTCACCTCCGGGGTGTAGTTACAAGTGTAGAGCGATCGCTCCTACAAACCTGGGTAAAACAACGCATTGAAGAAATCCTCACTGTGCGCTGGACAGAATTTGCTCCTAGCGAAGGTGAAGCAGCAGATATAGACTGGGGTGGATTGCAAGGTACTTTAGAACGAGAATTGCAACGTTCCATCCGTCGGGAATTGCAATGTCAGCCATCTGTGACTTTGTTGATGCAAATCCCTGATGAGCCACCTGTAAAAGTTGCCGATGGTAGAAGACGGCGGACTCGGACTGCTGCTCAGGTAGCATCCTAGAGAATTTACGGTAAAAATCTCACGCAGAGGCGCAGAGACGTAGAGTTTTTCTAACGTCTTTGCGCTTTATCGTGAGATTTCAAGAAAAATCATTTGCTTTTATAAACTGGAGTCGTTGCGTATAAGCAACTTTTCCGGGACTTATGATTTATTATTCTGATATCCATTTCCAGAAACAATAAACACCATAACCAATTGCTGGTGCTGCAACTGTGATAGCTACACCTGCTGCCACCACCGCCAACAATAGCCCCAACAGCCGCTAAGCCTGAAGTGATTCCAGCAGCGCTCAAACCAATTCAATGAACCCAGAGATATACTAGAAGGAGAGTACATACTGTTAACGGCACTCCAAAGCGGAGATGTTCCCAAAAAGTTAGCTTGTAACCTAAATCCGCAGCAGCTTCTACAGTAATCAGGTTGGCGACTGCACCAAACAAAGTTAAATTCCCTGCCAATGTTGAGCCTGCTGCTAGCAACAGCCAAGACTTAGTATCACCTTGAGAAATCAGCGGTTGTAATAAGAGTACAGCCGGAACATTAGAAATCAAGTTAGATAAAACCACAGTTACACCCAGTAAACTCGCAGCAGAGTTTACTGTATGAGTCAATGGCTCGAGCAAATTCAACTTTTGTGTGACTCGTGTCAGGATAAATAATCCAGAAAACATTACCAGCAGGTTCCAATCCACCTTTTGCAAAATGCGCTGGGGTTTAACGCGCCGAGTAATTAGCAACAAGCTAGCAGCAACTAAAGCAGACTGCGCTAAGGGTAAGCCGACAGTAAATGCAATTAGCAGCCCAATTGTAATGACTAATGTTTTATTAAATAAGGGTTTATAAATCCGTTGGTTGTCAACAGGTAATAGTTGGCAAGGTTTGACTGAGCGGACATCTGGGTAAAGTAGCCACAGTAATATCACCTGAATTACCAAGCCTGCTAGGGCAACTGGGGCCAATACACGCAGAAATTCTAGATAGGAGATGCCTGAAAAGGAGCCAATCAGGATATTTTGGGGATTACCGCTCAAAGTTGCTACCGAGCCTATATTAGTTGCACCTGCGATCGCTAGTAAATAAGGTATCGGATTTAAACCCAAAGCTTGAGTCAAACTCAAGGTTAATGGTGTAAAAACTAGCGCCAGAGTGTCATTGAGAAAAAAGGCGGAGAGAATACCACTACCAAAAGTTAAAGCCATCAACAAACCCAGAGGACTACGAGTGATACTCAATATCACTGATAGCGATCGCCGAAAAAACCCAGCATAAGATAAGTTGGCGTTAACTACCATCATGCTCAACAGAAACACGATGGTATTGGCATCAATAGCTTGCCACGCCTCCTGTAAATTCAGAACACCTAAAGCAATTAAAAAGGCAGAACCAACCAAAGCAATGGTGGCGCGGTTCATGCGTAAACCAGGGATGTAGCCCAATGCTAACCCCAGGTAAGTTAGCCCTAAGACGCTGTAGATTGCAAATTGGAGAAAAATCACTTTCTTTACCGAAACTTTGCGACGAACGATGTTTCATAAATATCCGCTCTGCATCTACTGAGAAAACCAACCCACCTGGCTTTCAGCCGCAGTCGTATTTACAGACTTCTCTCTATTCAGCCAGCAATAAACAGTATGTACTTACGTGAGAAAGTGGGAACACGGAGGGGAAAAATGCCTTCTAGGATATTACTGATGTTTATACTTATAAAAAATTCTTTTATAAATAGCTTATATTAAGGATTGTAAATGTTACACTAAAACCTATCCAATGATGGATGTCTTTATTAAAATTTAAACTGTGTCAAGTTATGAACAAGATCGTAATATTACACTACCGATCCCCAGAAAATTGCGATTAACTTGACGTAGTAATAAATTAGGTTCTGACTTAAGTGGCTAATCAGGTATTACATTATATCGCAGTCAGAACGCGATTTTTCCGGGAAAGTTCGTTGCCACGTTGTATATATTCATCAAAAAGGTGAATAGCCTCAATAATACAGAGGGTTAACCATGAAGGTATTCGACAATACCACAAAAAAGATTTTTCTGGCTAGCTGGGTATCAATCAATCAAGCAGAGACTAGTGACCATAAAGTAACCCAGCTAAACCGTTCTATTTCCAAGCTTTACTGGGATATTCTCCAACCCTTACGGCAGCGTGTAGAAAATATTCAAGTCCGCGATCGCCAACTAGCTCACCGTTTGTGCAAACTGATTCCATCTCAGTGCCCTTTTGAGCGCGATGTCAAAGTATTTGGGAAAACCCTGTTTCACATTCCGCCCATGTGCAAGCTCAATCCCTTATATGAAGAAGTGGTTGGTTTACGTTTCCGAGCGCTGTGTTATCTAGCCGATGAATGCGGCGAAGATGTATCGCAGTACTGTTGAATGTTGAGTGTTGAGTCAAGAGTGAGTAGTTAGGAGTAATAGGTCGGGGATCAATAATATAACTCCTAATTCCTAGCTCCTAACCATTTTTTTACTATTTTTTTACTATTTCTTTTGCCATTTTTGGATGGCATCCTGAGCATCTTCATAAGCAGCTGTCTCTTCTGGCACTAAGGTAGCAGTCTCAATTGCAGCCTTAAGTTCTCCTTGGGCAGCGCGACGCTTGGCCATGTCTAAAATTTTCTCACTCCAGCTATTGATCGATTTTTGGGCGGCATCAAAGCCCGGTTGACCTGCTGGTACTTTTTTGGCAACTTCGATCGCCCGATTGTAAGTAGATGCCTGTCCAGATTTAATCAAGGCATTAGCTGCATCTAAAAGAGTTTTGTTACTGACATACTGCTTGCCCTCTAACCGCCACAGGTTTATTGCTGCTTGTGCTTTGGCGTAGGGGGCTTCGTATTTGGTGATTAATCGAGCAGCTGCAATAGCGCTTCCATACTGTCTTTGTTTAGCACGACCCTCTGCTAAATCTAAAATCATCTGGCTCCAAATCTTAATATTCTCCTGAGCTTGTTCGTACAGTGGTTCACCGGGTTTAATTTTCCGGGCTGTAGCGATCGCCATGCTCAAATCACTAGCCTGAGTTTGTCGGAGCGACATTTTCGCCAAGTCTAATACTGCTTGATTCCGCTTTTTCGACTGGGAACTAGAGGCTATTTGGGCACTAGATTGGTTACTGAGTCTAACCGGTGGAGTGCTATCACTTGGTAAATTCTCGATAACCTGAGAGTTACTAGCAGTAACATTGGGTGATGTGCTTGATATTTGCTTAATCCTAAAAGTTTCTTGATTACGGAGAAAAACTACAGCAATTAAACCTGCTACTAGCAAGCTGCCTCCGCCCCACAAGATAAACTGTTTCCAAAAAGGGATGCTTGGCTGATTCGATGGCAATCGAGATACGTAACCTTTAGAGGAATTGGGAATAAATCTTCCTCTCGGATTCGCTCCTAAAGAAGTTTCCGGCATTGGCTGGGAAACTAAGCTGCTAGATGACCCTTGGACTTGTTGACCCTTGGACTTCTCAACCTTCTGAGCCTTCACCTGTTGGGATGAATTCACAGTAGCTTCTCCCCATCTGCCCCGTTCTGCTGAAGTTTTAGGGTAATCATCGAGGGGAGGAGCCGCACGAGCGATCGCAAAAGATTCTTCAGGATAAATCACCGGTTCTGGTTGCAAGTGACTTTCCATTGCCAATTGTGGCAAAATTACTTGCTGCCTTGATGGGATGATCGTGGCAGGATTTTGGACAGGACGCCAATGGTGATGACATAGTTTTGGCATGAGCAAGCTTAGGTAGCTTTCTAAATCTGCCAAGTTGCTGCCATTACCAGAACGCAAAGCTTCTAACAAAGCTGCTGTAAAGAATCCGTGACCTAATTCGCTACTCTCATGGGAAAATTGCTCTGGTTGGCAAGAAAGAATTGTCGCCAGTTGTAATTCTTGGGCTAATTCTATGGTTTCTTCACCAACGGGAGCATCCGCTTGAGTGCCAAAAGCGCGGTTGATATCGAGTAATAGCAATACATTTAGGTCAGCAAGTTGCAGACTTTGCATTAGCGATCGCAATTCTATGCCAGTCTCTTCCACGAGTTCCGGGTTGCCTTCCACTGGCATTAAGTAATCTTTGCCCTTGTAGTTGACTCCATAACCGCTAAAAAATAACCACAGATAGTCTTCTGGTTGCCAACTTGTCGCTGCAAAATCCTCAAGCAGCAGCAGAATATTCTCCTTGGTTGGATAAGTTGATCTATCCCCAATCGGTGGCGAGGTATCTGTCATGACTAGACAGTGTTCGGGGAGAAAACCTGCTTCTGTCACCAAAAAATCATCTAGTGCCTCAGCATCAGCTTGGGCACAACTTAAAGGTTGAAATAACTGATATTGATTGATGCCAATTGCGATCGCCCAGTAATTTGCCATCCCGCTCTTTGTCAGTTATCGTTTGCTGGTCTTAAAATTGCGGTTGGCTTTGCCAAAATAACAAAGCTAACCTGTGTCTTATAGTCTAGGTGATTCTGATCGAATCTTAAGTTAGAATGTAATTTTTATTACGTTACTCAACCGGAAAATACCTTTTACCTAATTTCAATAAAAGATCATCACTAAGGAGATAGAAGGTCATGAGCAGAAATCTTGCTCACCTACCATCATCGATCACTCCCTTTTCAGTTATTAGCCAAATTGCCAGAAGAATCCGGATAGTTCCTTTAGTAGTTTTGCTCATATCTACTGTTCCTGCGTGGTTTTTGACGGAAGCGATCGCACCCCAGGTTGTGCGAGCTTACACCGCTAGAGTTGATCTAGCTATTGACCGTTTGCCGGAAGAAAACTATGAAACCATTCTGCGGAGGGCGGAAGCGGCTGCGAGGGCAGCGGCTCAAAGGAGCTTCGACCAAGATATCTTGGTGACAGATGTTTCCATTATTGTGTCCGTACAAAATTATGGAGCGATCGCACCAGTCTTGACATTAGAAGTTAGTCGTCCCCAATGGCGATCGCGTCCTGACGCTCAAAATTGGGCAACTTACTTTAAAACTGCGCGATCGCTACTTTTCTTTGAAAATACCTCTAATCCAGTTCCAGCAGCTAGTAGTGTGTCAACCCCAAAATGACGGATTGGGCTAGATACAGAGAGAAGTTCCAAGCCAAGGTTCCTTGATTTGGAACTTCTTAACTTATTCCTGACTCAACTGTTGTCTTTGGCGTCAGTGGATGGCCTAGAATAAGAAGGTTGTCAAGAATCGCGATATCTGCTGACATGGCTGTTCCTAAGAAGAAAACTTCCAAATCAAAACGAGATAAACGTCGAGCTACCTGGAGACATAAAGCTGTCGTCGAAGCTCAAAAAGCCCTATCTTTGGGCAAGTCGATTTTGACTGGACGTTCGACATTTGTATATCCAACTGCTGAAGAAGAGGAAGAAGAATCATAATTTCCCAGTCAGGAAAAGCATGAACAGCACCGATAGATTTGATTGGTGACCTTTGCCAATGAAACTTCTCACTACTGGATAAATGCTTTTTCTTAGCTTTCCTGATTGAATTATGAATCATAAACACTCTACATAAGCTCATTAGAACAAAAAAATTGGTAGTGAGTAATTGGGAACATCCATTACCCATTACCTATCATTCACAAGTAATGATCAAGTCATCATATAAAAAGTAAAACATCTGGTGCTGTTGGCAACTCCACAAAAAAACTTGTAAATACCTTGAGAAAAATAAGTTTTCTCCAAATATGCTAGGAAAATTTTTTCAGAAACCAGGGAAGGAAGAAAGCGATCGCGTTCCTCCTGGTCAACACTTAGCTAAAGGTTTCCCCGTATTAACTTACGGTGCAACTCCCCAAGTCAGCACTGAGGAATGGGAGTTTAAAGTTTGGGGTTTAGCAAAATCGGCTACCTTTAGTTGGTCAGACTTTATGGCGCTACCTCAACACGAATTCACAGCAGACTTCCACTGTGTAACGCGCTGGTCTAAACTCGATGTCAAATGGACTGGCATTAAAGTTACAGATTTTATGGGTCTGGTTGAGTTAGACCCCAAGGCAGCCTACATTATGGAACACTGCTATGGTGGCTACACTACCAATATCTCTGTAGAAGATTTTATCCGCGAAGAAAACTTCTTTGCCTTTAAAGTTTTTGGTGAAGACCTTTCAACTGAACACGGTGGCCCGATGCGGCTAGTTGTTCCCCACCTCTACGCTTGGAAAAGTGCTAAGTGGATTAATGGTTTAGAATTTTTAGCTGGTGAAGAACTTGGTTTTTGGGAGCGCAATGGCTACCATCGCCGTGGTGAACCTTGGGCGGAGGAGCGTTACAGCAACGCTTTTGGGTTTTAGGAATTTTAGGAGAGACGCGATTAATCGCGTCTGTACAAGAGTTAGGAGTTGTAGATTTTTATTTCTCACTCCTAACTCATAAATTTTTTTAACCCAAAAGTTTCTTGATTATTGGCAATTTGCCCTGATATGGAGCGTATCGCCATTTTAAATCTAGCCAGAAGGAGTTTTGCAATACACTTTTCTTATGGGAAAAGGTGTCAAAGCTAGCTTTACCATGATAGTGACCAATACCGCTATCTCCTACTCCACCAAATGGTAAAGATGAGACACCAACCTGCATCACTGTGTCGTTAATGCAGACTCCACCAGAGGAAGTTTCCTGCAAAACTCGCTTTTGCAGGTTTTTGTCTTGAGAAAATAAGTATAACGCCAAGGGTTTAGGTCTAGAGTTAATCAAAGCGATCGCTTCTGCAATGTCAGTATATTCAATTACAGGCAAAATTGGGCCAAAAATTTCTTCCTGCATTACAGAATCTTCCAAAGAGACATGATCAATCACTGTGGGGGCGATATAACGCTCTGAAGGTTGATTTTCTCCACCAATGATAACTTCACCGTCTTTGAGAAAATTAACCAATCTATCAAAGTGTTTTTCACTGATAATCCTGGCATAATCAGGACTGTTTACAGGATTATCGCCATAAAATTCCCTTAAGGATTTTTCCAACCCATCTATTAAATCTTTTTTGATTTTTTTATTAACTAAAAGGTAGTCAGGGGCGATACAAGTTTGTCCAGCATTAATAAATTTGCCCCAAGCAATTCGTCTGACGGTGTGTTCAAGTTTAATGTCAGTATCTACGATACAAGGACTTTTACCGCCCAATTCTAAAGTCACTGGTGTGAGATGTTTTGCCGCTGCTGCCATAATGATTTTGCCGACGGCTGTGCCACCAGTAAAAAATATATGGTCAAACTTTTCTGCAAGTAGCTTTTGACTTGCTTCCACACCTCCTTCAACCACTGCAATATAAGCAGGGTCAAAATATTTGGCAATAATCTTAGCAACAATATCAGATGTATGAGAAGCAATTTCTGAAGGTTTGAGAATTGCACAATTCCCAGCTGCGATCGCACCTATTAATGGTGAGATAATTAACTGAAATGGATAGTTCCAAGGCCCAATAATTAAGACAACTCCTAACGGTTCTGCATAAATTCTCGCTGAGTAGGAAAAAAAGTCCCAAGAAACAGATGCTTTTTTTGGCTTACTCCAGTTTTGAAGATGTTTTATAACATAATCAATTTCCTTAACTACGCTGATTTCTGTAATATAAGTCTCCACTTCTGGTTTATGTAAATCTGTTTGTAATGCCTCAACTATTGCTTGCTCATGCTCAATGATTGCTTGCTTGAGAGTTTTGAGTTGCTCAATGCGAAAAGTGATATCTTTAGTTTTGCCCGTTTGAAAAAACTCTCGCTGATTCTGGATAATTTCGCTAACGTTAGATAATTCAGTGGTAATCATTTGCTTGTCCGATAAAAAACTGTTTGTTTAATTTGATTGCTGCTAAATAAGCATATTTTTTATTGTTCTATTTTAGAATTGGAATATTTAGCTAAAAGTAAATACTAGTAAGGTTATAAATTATAAATTATCAGGATAAATAATTCTAAAATTCATAATTTATAATTACTAATTTTTTCATGTTTTGCTGGGTAGAAGCACAATAAATACACTACCTTTACCCAACTCAGAATTAAGGAGAATTATGCCTTGATGTGCCTCGACAATTCGACGAGCAAGGTACAATCCTAAGCCACTACCAGAAGTTTTGTGGCTGCCTTGGCGAAATCGTTCAAATATGGTGGCTTGTTCTTCAGTGGGAATACCTGGGCCAGTATCCGCTATCTCAATTCTAATGTAGTCACCAGAATTAGATTTTCCAAATAACTGAGATTGACTACTGTTGTCGAACTGGCGTTGAGAAGTAAAACGAATAGTAATAGACCCAGAGTTGGTAAATTTGATCGCATTGCCTATGAGATTGGTGAATAGACGATGCAGTTCTAAGCGATCGCCCATCACTGTATTTGACTCTTCAGTAAAGTCCAAATTTAGGGACAGTGCTTTGTCTTGGGCTAGAGGTGACAATTCACCAGTCACTTCTTCTAGCAGTTGTCTCAGATTAACTGGTTGAAACGCCAAACTTTTGCGACCAGCTTCAAAGCGATAAACTTCCAATAAGGTATTGACCATAGAAAGCAGATTGATATTGCTACGGGCCATGATGGCTATTACTTCCTGCATTTGCGGTGATAATGTTCCCAACGCGCCTTGTTGAAATAGCATCAACATGCGATCGGCGGCTACCAAGGGAGTGCGTAAATCGTGGGTGAGGCGGGAGACAAAATCTTCTCGCTGACGGGCAATTTCATCACGTTCATCCATACTATGCTTCAAACGTAAGAGCGATCGCACTCGTGCCAGCAATTCATCTACTGTTACAGGTTTGCGGATAAAATCATCAGCCCCCAAGTCTAAACCGTGGGCGACGTTTGGCGCATCGTGGGCAGTAATCAGCAATATGGGGATATATTGCGGCAATTTCATCTCACCGCGAATATGCTTAGTTACTTCGTACCCATCCATACCTGGCATCATCAGATCCAGCAGAACCAAGTCACAAGGAGAAGCTTTCAATTCTGCCAAGGCTGAAATACCATTTTCTGCGGTGCTAACTGTGTAACCTTCTTCCTCCAAAATAGTTTTGATCAAAAACACGTTATCAGGAGAGTCATCAACAACCAGAATTTTGTCAGAACGAGAAGATTGTGAAGTCATATAGATGCAAGCTACGGGGTAAAAGTAAATTTTTGATAAGGCTAGCTGTATTTGCAACAATTTGTCTAGCTATATGTGTGTGAATCGTTCTCTTTTGTTGGCTCAGGCAGAGACTTTAGAGATGTTTTGAGCAAAATCCAATCAAGATAGACTATAAGAATCTGCATTTTCAGAAAGTGGTTGAGACATTGAAAGCTTTCATCCCTCAGCAGCTATGCCCAGATTTTTTTCAGCAATAGCACTAGGATAACTTCAATAGATTTCTTGAGAATCAGAGTAATTAATATTTCTAACATTGCGATCGCCTCAGCTGCTTGACTGAGTTCAATGTCGCAATTTTGTTTTGTAGTTATTTATTTGACTTGTCGTGACTTAGATTGACATATCTTGACTAGCTACAAAACTATATAAATGCAAGCTAGACTGAGCTTTAAGGCGATTTCACATTAGGTATATGTCGTTACCAAGAGACTTTCTGACACAACTAGAGCAATACAGCGAATTGTCAAACCGAGAAAAGGCAGTCTTTTTAGAAATCTTCAGTAGTGGCAAGAGTCGAGTTCAAGTTACACAAGCGCTTAACATCTCTAACAGCAATCTCAACAGTTTTCTAACGGGGATTTACAAAAAGTTCAGTATTTCCGGCAGTGGGCCTGTTAAAGAAAGCCGCTTGCGGGAATATCTCCAAAAGCGATATTCCCAGCAGAAACCTTCTGGTAGCTCAACTGCTGACATTGCAGAGGATGATATTGATGCTCTAGTTCAAGAAATCCGGGAAAAGATTAAACCCAGCATCAAAGAAAAGTGTGGAACGATGCGTGTGCTGGATATGGATCAGCCTATTGAGTTAACTGGAGAGCGAGGCATCTATACTAACGTCAACATTCTGGAGAAAACCACAAAACGCAGGCGAGTAAAAATTGGGCAACTGCTGCAAAAGTTTGATCGGGAAGACTTTGATCATTTTGGACTTCATGAACCCAGTGAGAAGCGCGTGTCAGGACTGCAAGCAGTGCAGCATCACAAAAAACTAATGGTTTTAGGTAAACCGGGCGCGGGAAAGACTACATTTTTGAAGTATTTAGCAATGCACTGCATCGAAGGGCAATTTTTGACAAACCTAGTTCCCGTGTTTATCATCCTCAAGGACTTCGCACAAGACCCTAAACAGCTAGATATTCTCCAGTACATTACTCAACAATTATTTATCTGTGGTATCCACAATAGCAGTGTGAAAACCGAGCAAATGTTGAGACAGGGTAAATTTTTGGTTTTACTGGATGGTCTGGATGAAGTTAGAGAAGAGGATACAAAGCGTATTTTATGGCAAACTCGAAAGATTTCAGAAGAGTTCCACACCAATCAATTTGTTATAACCTGTCGGATAGCTGCCAAAGAATACACCTTTGAACAGTTTACTGAAGTGGAAGTGGCAGATTTTGACAAAGAACAGATTGCTATTTTTACTCACAACTGGTTCCGATTAAACTGCCAAGTGAAAGCTGAAAGATTTATTGAAAAACTACAAGCTAACAAACGGATTTTTGATCTGGCAACTAATCCACTATTGCTGACCTTGCTGTGTTTGGTATTTGAGGAAAACGCAGATTTCTCAGCAAACCGTTCAGAACTTTATAAAGAAGGGTTGGATATATTGCTTAAGAAATGGGATGCTAAACGTAATATTGAGCGCAATCAAATTTATCAAAATTTATCGTTGGACTGTAAAGAAGATTTACTCAGCGAAATTGCTTTTACTACCTTTGAGCAGAAAGACTATTTGTTTAAACAAAAAACTGTAGAGGCATATATCGCCGAGTTTATCAGTAATTTACAATTTGCTAATTTAGAACCAGAAGTTTTTAAACTTGATAGCGAAGCTGTTTTGAAATCTATTGAAGCCCAGCATGGTTTACTGGTAGAAAGAGCAAAAGGAATTTATTCTTTTTCGCATCTGACTTTTCAAGAGTATTTCTGTGCTAGAAAAATTGTATCTACTTTAGCGTATGAAAAGTTAGTATAACATATCACTGAAAAACGCTGGCAAGAGGTGTTTTTACTAACCGTTGGAGTTATGGAAAAAGCAGATAGTTTAGTGTTGTTAATGAAGCGAGAAGTTGATAAATTAGCCGCTTCCGATGAAAAATTACAGCATTTTTTAGAATGGCTTGCTCATAAATCTAGTTCATTTGAATATTTTTACAAGCCAGCAGCTATAAGAGCATTATATTTTGAAAGGACTTTAGAGAGTGAACAAAATAAATTAGATAATACTCTTGGATGGGATTCAGAAAATACTTTATATGGTTTAGATAATGCCCTTGGATGGGATTCAGAAGATACTTTAGATGATATAGAGATAGATTGGTCACTTAATAAGGCTCTCACAAATACTCTTGTTCTTAGTGATGACCTAGCTAATGCTTTTTCTCAAGGTCTTGATGCTACTGATATTCATGATGAAACTATTGATAGATCATCCCGTGGAGAAGCGTTTATTGCTCGTGATGATGCTTGGTGTAATATAGCTGACATTGACGATTTTCTTGGAACTGCTATTGGTTTAGCTTCTTCTTTTCAATCAAAATTTAAGACGGAGTTGCAGTTACTAAGAGATGAACTCAATGAGGCAATACCAGAATGGGAATACCTATTTGAAAAATTAGAAGGATTTGGAGAATGGTGGCAGGAAAATAGTCAAGCCTGGACTGAGCAGTTAATAGCTTTGATGATTGAACATCGTAATATTGGTCATAACTGGCATTTCAGTGATAGACAAGCTAAACTACTACAGCAGTATTATAATAGTAACAAGCTCTTGGTAAACTGCTTAAACAGTGATTGTAATATTAGCGATAAAGTTAGACAAGGAATTGAGCATAACTTGCTGTTACCAATCAGTAAATTAGAAACGGAAAATAACACAGAGATTTTCTAATTTTGCATTTTAAACTTTTTTCCACATTTTCTGATGAAAGGGAGTATGCAAGTAAGTAAATAAGAAACCATCCGTTATTTTATGATAACGGATATCTGGCAACCAGTCACTATGCTCATTCCGCAGAGACGATACTATCCAAAACTTGCTGAAATTCTGCTGTGGAAGGAATTGCGATCGCACTTTTGAAAAGCATTTTTAGTACAGATCGTTCTTCTATCCTATTGATAACTTCGACAATAGGGCTTGGCACTTCTCCAAACCGCGTTTCTAGAACTGTAATGATGCTTTCTCTCGCATTTTCAACAATTCCTTCTTCTTTTGCTAGCCTTTCAATACTAGTTACGTACCGCATTCTATCTGCCTCCTCGTAACTTCTAACTTCTGTTTTAAAACTAAGTGCCAACTCTTTTGGCAAAACCATTATCCAGTCGATAAACCGAAATAATTCTCGAATATCTTCCCGGCTATATCCCCGTTCATACAGCCGTCTGACTAGGCTTAGTTTCCACTGTAGCCGATTTTCTGGGTTTCGTTGGGTTGCCTTGGTCTTGAGATGCGCCATCACAATTACACCAAAGGGATTGATGGTTTGCTCTAGGGTTTCCCACCCTTGCTCATAGTCCAACAGTTTCGCCACAGGAAACTCTAAGCTGACGCGACATCCCCCCAGTTGATAGCTGTAGCTGGAAGGTCGCCAATTCGCTTGTTCATCTGCTAAAACTGCTAAACTAATGACTCGCTTCTTATGGCGGTCAAACAATCGGTAATTATATGTGTACATCCGTTCCGCAAATTGGCTGTCATATTGCTCTTGGACTTCTACATGAACCAATACCCAAGCTTCTTCTCCATCCAGTAGCCAAACTTTTGCGACTTTATCGACCAAACGCCGCCCAATTTCTGCATTCGGTTCTAGCTGTTGGAGTTCTGTGTCCAGAAATTCATAAGGTCGCGTCCAGTCGATTTCGGCATAAGCTTGGGTGAAAAAGAATTCCAGAAAGCGGGGAAAATATAGCTCAATGACTTCTTTCCAAGGACTATCGTAATCAGTAAGTTGCTCGGTCATGAATTAAAACAAAAAGTACCTCTGTGCCATTGGTAAAACTGTCGCAGGTTCACAAATCAGCAACTCTCCATCAGCCCTAACTTGATATGTTTCTGGATCTACTTCAATGTGGGGTAGTGCATCATTCAGCTTCATATCCCGCTTACTCAATTGGCGTGTCCCAGAAACTGCAACTACTGACTTTTGTAAACCTAGCTGGCTGGGAATTTCTTTCTCTAAAGCTGCTTGGGAAACAAAAGTTAATGATGTGGCATGACGCGCACCTGCAAAACTACCAAACATCGATCGCATATACACTGGTTGAGGTGTAGGAATACTGGCGTTAGCATCGCCCATTTGCGCCCATGCAATCATTCCGCCTTTAATCACTATCTCTGGTTTCACGCCAAAAAATGCGGGACGCCACAAACATAAATCTGCTAATTTTCCCTCTTCCACTGAACCCACATATTGAGCAATTCCGTGAGCGATCGCAGGGTTAATTGTATACTTAGCAACATATCTTTTTGCACGAAAATTGTCTGCTTTTTGCTCAGTTCCTTGTGGGTTAAGAGTTCCCCGTTGCACCTTCATTTTGTGAGATGTCTGCCAGGTGCGAATTATCACTTCGCCCACTCTTCCCATCGCCTGGGAGTCGGAAGAAATCATGCTAAATGCGCCTAAGTCGTGCAAAATGTCTTCGGCGGCAATGGTTTCTCGACGAATGCGAGATTCGGCAAAAGCGACATCTTCAGCGATCGCAGGATCAAGGTGATGGCATACCATCAACATATCCAGGTGTTCATCTAAGGTGTTGAGGGTATAAGGACGTGTGGGATTGGTGGAAGATGGTAGAACGTTGGCTTGTCCGCAAACTTTGATGATATCTGGCGCGTGTCCGCCACCTGCGCCTTCGGTGTGGTAGGTGTGGATGACACGATTCTTGAAAGCTGCGATCGTATCTTCGACAAATCCGGCTTCATTTAGAGTATCAGTATGAATTGCTACTTGCACATCATATTCATCGGCAACACTGAGGCAAGTATCAATTGCTGCGGGTGTGGTTCCCCAATCTTCATGAAGTTTTAACCCCATTGCACCAGCATTTACTTGTTCTACAAGTCCTTGGGGTTTGCTGGCGTTACCTTTGCCCATAAATCCTAAGTTGACGGGAAAAGCATCAGCAGCTTGCAGCATCCGGTAAATATTCCAAGGGCCTGGGGTGCAGGTAGTGGCATTTGTACCTGTAGCTGGGCCAGTACCGCCGCCGAGCATGGTGGTAATCCCGGAAGCGATCGCAACTTCAATCTGTTGGGGGCAAATAAAATGAATATGGGCATCAATACCGCCAGCAGTGAGAATCATTCCTTCACCGGCTAAGGCTTCAGTTCCGGGGCCAATAATAATATCTACATTGTCTTGAATATAAGGATTTCCGGCTTTACCAATTTTGAAAATCTTGCCATCTTTAATGCCGATATCTGCTTTGACAATACCCCACCAATCGAGAATTAAGGCATTAGTAATGACTAAATCTACAGCACCATCGGCGTTAGAAATGGGGGATTGTCCCATTCCATCTCTAATAACTTTTCCGCCGCCAAATTTTACTTCATCGCCGTAGGTGGTAAAGTCTTGTTCAACTTCAATAAATAATTCTGTATCTGCAAGTCGGATGCGATCGCCTACTGTTGGCCCGTAAGTTTCGGCATAAGCGCGGCGATCCATTCTGTAACTCATAACTGTTCCTCACAAACTGCGAATTTGGAATTTTTCAAACCTCATCTGGAAACCATTCCCTTCAGGCGAGGCACACATCACACCGACACTTAATGTTTCCACTGGAGTCAAATAAGCAAGCCGCAGCATTGTATATTCAGTTCCATTCAAAGAGTATTCCACCTCTATTGCTGTGCCGCGTCGAGTTACACGCACCCAAATTGCAGATGGATTTTGCGGCATTGGAATAACAGACCAATCCGAGAAATTGCGTGTCACTACTGCGCTAATTTGTTGTACGCCGTTGACAAATTCAATACCACATTTCAACCAATCCAATTCATCTGAACGTACCATCAAGCCAGCTTGATCGTATAAATCTTGATACTGTCCACTGACTTTAACCTCGGCAATAAAGTCACCTTGAATCTTTTGATAAAAAAAGTGGCCATTATCTCTAATAAAACCGTAGTGAGTTTCCCGCCAGAAATCTGTTTTTGTGCCAGAAGTGATAGCGATCGCTTCATCTTTCACTTCCCAAACAGGCGGTTCATTGTACCATTCCATTTTCATAGCTACAGAGAACCGTTAATTTTGGCGTTGAAACCGTAGACTTGGCGAGTACCAACTAAAGAAACTAATATAATTTCTTTTTCATCGCCTGGTTCAAAGCGAACTGCGGTTCCGGCGGGGATATCGAGGCGCATTCCTCGCGCTTGTTCTCTGTCAAAATTTAAGGCGGCGTTGACTTCATAAAAGTGATAATGGGAACCGACTTGTATGGGGCGATCGCCTGTATTTGACACTTGTAATTTTATAGTTGGACGACCAACATTTAGTTCAATTTCACCTGCTGGTGTGATAATTTCCCCAGGAATCATAATAAATTAAAAATTAAAAATTTAACGAATTGGATTATGTACTGTTACTAACTTTGTGCCATCAGGAAAAGTTGCTTCTACCTGTACATCATGCACCATTTCAGGTATTCCTTCCATGACATCATTCCGCGTCAATAGAGTTGTACCATAACTCATTAATTCAGCTACAGTTTGCCCATCCCTTGCACCTTCTAAAATAGCAGCAGAAAGATAAGCGATCGCTTCAGGATAATTCAGTTTTAAACCCCTTCCTTTACGTCTTTCTGCTAATAAAGCAGCAGTAAAAATTAATAGCTTATCTTTTTCCTGCGGCGTAAGTTGCATTCGTATTTCCTCCTCGCTGATTAGCTCAAACCTGCCATACTCTTGGTATACAATTACCACGATTCAAAAAAGAAACTCGCAGCAATTGCCAAACATCAATAAACCAGTTTCTCACCTCAGATGTAGAAGCACCGCGATATCGACACAATAATCCATGTTGTAATCGGCTAACACCCGCTTCTCCTACCCCATTCCATAAATTTCGCGCTTTTTCAACAATTTCTGCTGAAACGGCACTACCAACCCAAACTAGACTACCTACGATTGGTTTTCCAGCCAAAGCGTGGGGACTGTAGAAAATGTCTTCGCTACCGGGTAAGTATTGGCGATCAATCCATAAAGGAACACCTTGCTGCCAAATTTCCGTGTGCGATCGCCATTCTCCTTGCAAGAATTTCTCTCCTCTAGCACTGCGACCAAATCGGGTAATTTCCCAGCCTAACCAACTGCCCCCGGTTGCTAATTCTACCCGTAAATCTTGCCGATAAATCGCGTTGTTAAATAAAATTGTCTCTTGCGGCAACCATTCTAAACAAGCATCAGCGTCAACCTGCATCTGTATGGTTTGTCTAGCTTGTAAGCCATTACTGCGGTATATTTTGCTTGCAGCCGCCGTGGTGATTAAGGTTTGCGCTTGGGGTTGGAGGTGAATATTAGAGGATAAGCGATCGCCTCCCACCATTCCCCCAGCCGTGTGTAAAATTACGCTATGACAAACTTTTTCCCCTTCTGGGTAAAATGGGCGCTGTACTTTCAGGGGCGCTTGGTGGTGACTGTAAATTAATTTGGTTGTGTTGTGGCGATCGGCATAAACTAAATTAAGTTTGCCATGCCAACCTTCTGCTATTTGCGGATTGCAGGTCATTTATCAATTCAAGATTGGTTATAAACAATTGCCTTGAGCTTAACTTTGCTCATTCTTTTTAGGTGAAGAGAATATAACTAGCAAGAAGCTAAGAACGCGAATCAGAGGAACAATTAAGAATGTGAAGATTAAAAGTGTGTGATCGCGTGGTTTCTCAGGATGTATAATTTCTTGTTTAATAACTCCATTGATGTATCGGCGCTCTATTTTAGTCATGACACATTTATATTGATACTCAACTTCAAATCTTTCATTTATCTCGTGGTCATTTAACCAATTTTCCTCACATATATATCTATAAAAACCTTCCAATTTGTAGCTAGATATCATACGACGTAAAATTTTGCTTTGAAAGTAACTGGTTGATTCTTTTATATTTCCTTTCGAGTCTATAATTCGAGTTTCTAAAATTATATTATCTGGATGATACTTAGTCATAAGCTGAGAGCCATCAGGATTATTAATTACTTCAAATCTAGATTCTCCAATATAATTTAATTCCGGTTCATACTTTTGTAAGATTATTTTTGCTAGTTTCTTGTCTTGTTCCAAACGACCGCTTTCATCTATGTAATAAGCATTTGTTTCATAGCACTCTGCTATACACTGTATCATATTAGTTAAATTGGTATACCGGATATCATCACTAAGATAAGTATTAAGTACAGGCGAACTTTCTGTATTTTTTTCAGCACCTATAACAGCAAAACCTTCCTTTTCAAAATCAAAGATAGGAAACCACCCAAATGGCAATGATAAACCAAAATTTTCTGATACTACTTTCTCTACCTGTAATGCTTCTTCTAATGGAAGAAATCGGTAATAAGAGAAAAACTCACTATCGTCATCAATCATGCCATTCCGCCATTGGTAAAGTTCATAAACTTCTGTTGGCAACCGAAAGGGCAAGTTTTTAACTTTTTCTTCAATTTCTTCATAAGCTAATCCTGGTTGCAGAGAAGAAGCATAAGAGGGTTTATTTTGCTGCAACCAATTTAGAATTATGTCTAAAGCATCTGTTAACAGTGACATAGATGTGGAGATTTTTACTTCTATAAATAGTTGCTTCTAGATTAACTTGTCTTTCTACTTAGGGTGCAATTAAAATAAAAACAACCGTTCCATAAAACAGCAGCTTTCACAATTTGATTAAGCTTATTAATGCTGCTCTAACCAAGCGACCAAATCAGCAATTTCGGAAAAATCAAGCAGTTCCTCTCCCAAATTTTCTAACTGTTCAGCAGATAAATTCCTAACCTGCTCAATTAATGATCCATCAATATCACCAAAACGCCGCTTAAGTAGACGACTAATCAATTTAAACGCTTCCTTTTGAACGATATCTTGATAAATTACAGATTCTTTCATAATATCCTCCCGCAAAAATTGCCGAACTAAATCTTTGTCAAACCGCAAACCCGCCAGAATTTCTACACAACCCGCGATATTTTGTCGCTCCTCCCTATCTGGAATTGTAGCGACTTGTTCAGGCACTTGTGCCAGTAAAGTTTGCGGCGAGTCAGTTCGCGTCAAACTTGCTAAAGGTAACAGCGCCGGATTAACTAAAAATAGTGTTGAATCTTGCTCCCAAAGACGAACAACCTGATATTGGTGAATCGTCGTATTGTCCCGATATTCTTTAGTAAAAGCCATTTCGTTAGTAGTTTCTTGCAAAAAGATTAGTACTTGCACTACAGGACAACGGTATTGACGCTTCAACCTTACAGAATAATCGAGCATTCGGAAATTAAGCGCCGGATTAGATTTTGCCAAAGTTTGAAATTCAATGTGCAAAATTTGGTTAGCTGCTTGCAAAAATGTCACAGAATCCGCGCGAATTGGTTCAAGTGTGAGTTCCGTTTTTAAGACTTCAATTTGTTGCACCTCTACCCCAAGTAACCAACGCACAAACTCGGCTGGGTACTGTTCAGCTAAATATTTACAAGCGTTGTCGTAACTCACCCTCTTCCTCTTCTTTTGACACAAAAAAACAGCCGCCTCCACAAGGGAAGCAGCCGTTTTAACAAATTATCTAACTACGTATTAGTAATCGAAGTCGCCGCCACCAGCACCAGCGCCAGCAGGAGCGCCATCTTTAGGTTCAGGCTTGTCAACTATAATACATTCGGTTGTCAACACCATGCCAGCGATCGAAGCAGCGTTTTGCAGAGCAGAACGAGTCACTTTCGCAGGGTCAACAATACCAGCAGCTAACAAATCGACGAATTCGTTTGTTGCAGCATTGTAACCAACATTGAATTCTTTCTCTTTCACGCGTTCAGCGATCACAGCACCATTCTGACCGGCGTTTTCAGCAATCCGCTTCAGAGGTGCAGGTAAGGCACGAACGACAATCAAAGCGCCAATCAACTCTTCATCTTTAAGATTGCTCTTTGCCCAAACTTCCAATTCAGGAGCAAGGTGAGCCAGAGTTGTACCACCGCCGGGAACGATACCTTCTTCCACAGCAGCTTTGGTAGCGTTGATAGCGTCTTCTAGGCGCAGCTTCTTGTCTTTCATTTCGGTTTCGGTCGCTGCACCAACTTTCACTACAGCAACACCACCGGAGAGTTTAGCAAGACGCTCTTGTAATTTCTCTTTGTCGTAAGAAGATTCGGTTTCATCGATTTGACGACGAATCTGTTCGACACGAGCCTTAACAGCAGCTTCGTTACCTTCGGCAACAATTGTGGTGCTGTCCTTGGTGATGGTGATCCGGCGAGCTTTACCCAGGCTATCTAGCTTGGTGTTATCTAGCTTCAAACCAGCATCTTCGGTAATTAGTTGACCACCAGTTAAAACAGCAATGTCTTCTAGTAGTGCTTTGCGGCGATCGCCAAAGCCAGGAGCCTTAACAGCAGCTACGTTGAGTACACCGCGCAAACGGTTTACAACCAAAGTTGCCAAAGCTTCTTTTTCAATATCTTCGGCGATAATCACCAAAGGACGACCAGCACGAGCTACTTGCTCTAACACTGGTACAAGGTCTTGTACCAAAGCGATTTTCTTATCGGTCAGCAGGATGAAAGGCTCATCAAAAACCGCTTCCATCCGCTCAGGGTCAGTAGCGAAATAAGGAGAGATGTAGCCTTTGTCAAAGCGCATCCCTTCAGTGATTTCCAACTCGGTGAACATAGATTTCCCTTCTTCTAGGGAAATTACGCCTTCCTTGCCCACCTTGTCCATTGCTTGGGCAATCATTTGACCAACTTCTTCGTCATTACCAGCCGAGATCGCACCAACTTGGGCAATGGCTTTGGAATCTTCCACTGGACGGGCGTGTTCTTTGATTTTGTCTACTAAAAAGGCAGTAGCTTTATCAATACCACGCTTCAGGGAAATTGCGTTAGCACCAGCTGCAACGTTGCGCAAGCCTTCTTTGACGATCGCATGAGCTAAAACGGTAGCAGTGGTAGTTCCATCGCCCGCAGCATCATTGGTCTTAGAAGCAGCTTGACGAATCAGAGCTACACCAGTGTTTTCAATATGGTCTTCTAATTCGATTTCTTTGGCGATCGTTACACCATCATTAACAATTTGCGGTGCGCCAAATTTCTTTTCTAGGACTACGTTACGACCTTTGGGGCCAAGGGTAACAGCTACAGCCTCAGCCAGGATGTCAATGCCTCGTTCCAAGGCGCGACGGGCGTTTTCGTTGTAGATAATGCGCTTTGCCATAGGTGTCTAAATTCCGGGAGTAAGTCAATTTTTTCTTGAATTGGGCATTGGGTATTGGGCATTGGGCATTGTCTTTGACATTCCCTATTGCTTATTCCCCATTACCCACTAGATAACAACTGCTAAAATATCTTTTTCAGAAAGCAGTACATATTCTTCGGTACCGAGCTTGATGTCAGTGCCGGCGTACTTAGAGTACAGCACCTTATCGCCGACTTTAATTTCCAATTCCTGACGGTTTCCATCGTCATTACGCTTGCCAGGACCAAGGGCAACTACTTCCCCTACCTGGGGCTTTTCCTTGGCGGTATCGGGCAAATACAGACCACCTGCGGTCTTTTCCTCAGAGGCGCTCACTTTTACGAAAACGCGATCGCCTAAAGGTTTAACTGTAGAAACGCTTAGAGATAAAGCAGCCATAATTTATTTTCTCCAGAGTTTAGCACTCTCAACTCCTGAGTGCTAATCTACCTAAAAGTGGCGTCCAATGGCAAGAATGCCTTGAGTACGGGTTCCCGAACTAGAGAGTCATAGATGTACTTAAGTATAAATGCTTAATTATTTCTACCTTTCAGGTTTTGTTCTGTAAGTTACGAAGAGAGTAGGGAGTAGGGAGTTAGGAGTAGGGAGTTAAGAGTATATGAGAATTCTTCCCCATTCCTCATTTCCCATTCCCTGTTCCCCACTCCCCAGTCAACTTTATTTGCAAAGCTTGCAAATTGTTATAGAACTGTAATCAGGGAGCCGCTCGATGAGTAACAATACAGTGACAGTGATCCAGTCCAGGCATCAAATCCCCAAAACTACTAAGTCTCTGGAACATAAGACCCTGAGTAATTATGTAGAAAGTTTAGGACTTGCAAAAATTCAGCGGCACATTTTTATTTGCACTGACCAGACAATTGCTGCTCAAAACGAGCTAGTCTGGAATTCTGGGATTACTTAAAAAAGCGATTTAGAGAGTTAAAACTTGATGAGCCGCAAGAAAGTTATCCCATTTGTGTCTATAAAACTAAAGCCAACTGCTTGCGTGTTTCTTGTTCTAGACCCATAATGGTGGTTTACTATGATGGTGTCTGGTATCGCCAAGCAAACCCGGAAGTTACCCTGCGGATCATCCGAGAACACTAAATAGGCATAATGGCGTTTGAAAAATATGCATTTTCAACCCATCCTTTGCCAGAAACTTCCCTAGTTTCTTGTGAACACCTCATAGAGGCTTAACAACCAAAAGATATGGTATAGCAGTAAGCTTTAAGAAAGTGCGGGTTGGTTTTGAGGTAGGGTCATCTTTAAGCCAGTACTTACTTGTGAGTCCGAAAGATTATTATTTAATCAGTGTTTTTTACCCCGCCCCTTTCAAAGCGATATATAATAGCGCATTATAGATACTACTGCTATACGTATCCTTGCTGGACTTTTGCTATCTAGCTACTAGTCTATTGAAAGTGCTCGGCATTTTTAAGACTTCGAGACAGCAAAGGCAAGTTAAGTAGGAAAAAGGACAACATCTCGAATAACCCACCATAGAGGATAAATATTCAAGACTTTGATGGACCGAAGCGCGACAAGTGCCACTGCTATGAAAGAGCCCAGCATGAAAGATCACAAACGACTTCTATTGATTGATGATGACCCTAACCTCATCTTGCTGGTGAAGGATTACTTGGAATTCCGGGGATATGAAGTCATCACCGCTGAAAATGGACGTGAAGCTCTGGAAATTTTAGAGCAAGATGTTCCAGACATGATCATCTGCGATGTGATGATGCCGGAAATGGACGGATATACTTTTGTGGAACAAGTCCGGCAAAACGAACGCACCAGCTGGATTCCGGTTCTTTTCCTTTCAGCTAAGGGACAAAGTGCAGACCGAGTTAAGGGTCTGAATAAAGGTGCTGATGTTTATATGGTCAAGCCCTTTGAACCAGAAGAACTCGTAGCGCAAGTTGAATCCTCGCTGAAACAAACTATCCGTTGGAAAGAACACCAAGCAAAAGGAGGCGAAAACGGCTCCCGTATCCAGGTTCCCTTCGATGTGCAATTAACCCCAACTGAACTGAAAGTAGTTCAGTTTGTTGCTAGGGGTTTAGCTAACCGGGAAATTGCTGAAGAACTAAATGTTAGTCAGCGCACGGTTGAAAGCCATGTGTCCAATATGTTGGGCAAAACCAATCTCCATAACCGCACTGAACTAGCGCGGTGGGCGATTGAAAATCAAATGGCCTAAACTCAGTACCGAGTGCTGAGTGCTGAGTGCTGAGTGTTTTTGACTCAGCACTCGTAACTCAGGACTTAGCACTCAATTTACCAACCATCTTCTTCAGGGCTGGATTGGTGCAAAACTTCTAAATCTAGTTCATCCAGGTAAGTTAGGGCACTTTCAATCTGAGAAACAGTACCTCGCAGTTCCAGATCGAAGCAGCTATATTGTGGCACGTTTGCGCTTACTTGAGCATCAGCAATAATGACTGTAATGCCATAATGAGAAACCAGTCGTGAAATGACTGGTTCCTCATGCAAGTCTTTAGGAATGAGAACTTGGATACGAGTTTGGGTGCGTCTATTATCTAAAATATCTGTATTAGATTTTACTTGTTTATTTGGAATTGCCATTCTAGCTTCCTACTCGACTTCTGGGATTAGGGTTTTACTTTGTACAATTCTTTTAACACTAGCGTCACTTATCCCACGCAGGCAAGCAAGCAAGTATTTGCCTTGGCAAACCATTAATCTAGATGTAGTAAATGTGAAGAATTGCTCATAATTCGGTAGTTATGAGCTTCATTGTTATTCTATAGTGGTTTTCAAGTAAATTGAATATAGCGATCTGTAGGGTTACAACAATTGTTGTAACCCTAATTTATTGTTTATGAAATTTAATACTGAAGAGAGTAATGCTATATATGTTACTTTGGCAAAGTTTTAGGGAACTCTATTAATAGAAACTTATAGATTTAGCCGTCTGTTTAGATATGGATAAAAATCGATTTTTTAGGATATTTATCCCTCTTCTGTCACTTTCAGGATTAAGCATCAAAACTCTTAATTTTAATTAATAGTTTTAGAAAATACGTGGCTATACAAATAAAACCCGCGTTCGCGGGTTTCAAAGTTTTTATTAATCCGCGCAGACACACTTGGTTTGTGTAGGCGCGATTTTTAATCATCTGAGTTTCAAATTCTCAAACTAAAACTCAGCACTTTGGGGTGTACGCGGAAACGGAATCACATCACGAATATTTCCCATACCAGTCATAAATTGCACGAGTCGTTCAAAACCCAACCCAAAACCCGCATGAGGAACAGTACCATAACGACGCAAATCAAGATACCACCACAAGTCTTCTGGGTTTAATCCTTGCGCTAACACACGGCGTTCTAAAACTTCTAAACGTTCTTCCCTCTGGGAACCGCCGACAATTTCGCCAATTTTGGGTGCGAGAATATCCATTGCGCGGACGGTTTTTTCATCGTCGTTCAAACGCATATAAAACGCTTTGATTTGTGCTGGATAATCTGTGACGATCGCAGGCTTTTTAAATAATTGTTCAGCCAAATACCGTTCGTGTTCTGATTGTAAATCTAAACCCCAACTTACTGGATATTCAAATTTAACATCAGCTTTTTCTAAAAGTTTGATGGCTTCTGTGTAAGTTAACCGTTCAAACTGATTATTAATAATATTTTCGGCTGTTGCCAACACAGATTTATCAATGCGTTCATTGAAAAATTCCATATCTTCTGAGCAAGTTTCCAACACATATTTAAAAATGTGTTTGAGAAACGCCTCAGCTAAATCCATATCGCCTTCTAAGTCACAAAAAGCCATTTCTGGCTCAACCATCCAAAATTCTGCTAGGTGGCGGGAGGTGTTGGAATTTTCTGCACGGAAGGTAGGGCCGAAGGTGTAGACGTTGCTAAACGCCATCGCCATCACTTCCGCTTCCAACTGGCCGCTAACTGTTAAATATGTGGGTTTAGCAAAAAAGTCTTGGCTGTAATCTACTGCTTGGTTTTCTGTGCGGGGAATATTCTTTAAATCTAAACTGGTAACGCTAAACAGTTCACCTGCGCCTTCGCAGTCGCTAGCGGTAATTATAGGTGTGTGTACCCACAAAAAGCCTCTTTGTTGGAAGAATTGGTGAATTGCTGCCGAACAAGCATTTCTGACGCGGAAGACTGCGCCAAAAGAATTAGTGCGCGATCGCAAATGTCCAATCGTTCGCAGAAACTCAAAGGAATGGCGTTTCTTTTGCAGGGGATATGTATCGGGATCAGCTTCGCCGTAAACTTTCACAGAGTCGGCTTTCAACTCAATCCGTTGTCCTTTACCCAGAGAAGCCACCAGTACCCCTGTAGCCTCAACAGCAGCACCTGTATTCAGTTTTTTCAAGATAGCTTCATAATCTGGCAAATCCTGATTAATGACGACTTGCAAATTAGCTAGTGATGAGCCGTCATTGACTTCAATAAAAGCAAACCCTTTGGATTCACGCTTCGTCCGCACCCAGCCTTGCACTTGGAGGGACTCATCAGGTTGGCCACTTCGCAATATTTCTGCAATTCGTCGATTTACCATATTTACCCAGCATAAGACTTTAATATCCAGCCTATGATAACGCCCATTCCACCAAAGCGGACGACTTGCCAGAAAGGTTTTTTGAGGCTACGCCAAGAAAATAACTGGCTTTCTAAGTTTAGTTCTAGCCTTTCCAACTGCTGTTGAATGTGCCGTAACTCTGCTTTGATTTCTGGTGTCTGAGATTTATTGTGCTTTAGTTGATCGCGGCGCTGTTGCCATTGTGCCTGTTGTTGGCGATCGCGTTGCACTTGATCGTAACGTTCTTTTAAGGATAGGAGCGATCGCTCTACTTCCTCTAATTCTTGTTCAAAATCTGGTTCTGGATTTTCTGCTGACGGCTGTGATTGTTTTGGCGGCTTCATTTACAAGTAGTAAACTAAGATTAAATCTTAACCAATTGTCATTAGTCATTTGTCATTTGTCATTGGTAATTTTTCAAAGGACGAAGGACAAAGGACGAAGAACAAAAGACAAAGGACTTATAATTATGTCTCAATCTACCCAGCTGTCTCAAACCAGTCAACTGAATGAACTTAGTACTCTGGAACTAGCTCAAGCCCTGATGGAAAGACTGAGTATTTCCCCTAACGATTGGCATCGCCTCAAGTCTAACCGCAATTCCCGCGCTAATGAACAAGTGGCAGCAGCTATTGTGTATCTTTTAAAGAATCAGCCACAAGAAGCTCAAGCTAGATTAGAACAAGCAGTTGGTTGGTTAGATCGCTCTATTTCTGCGCCTCCCTGTCCAACTCACGGAAAAAGTTAAAAGTTAGGAGTGAGGAGTTAAAAGTTTTAAATTCTTAACTCCTAACTCCTAACCCCTAACTCCAAAATACCTTACCGTCGCAGAGATAATCCGCGGCGATTTTCCATTTGTTTACAAAGCCTCAATTCTGTGCCTTTGCGGTTCCACTCTACCTGATCAAAAATTTGATGCAGAAGACATAAACCACGACCATTTTCTGACTCATCTGGTGGAAGATAGTCTGTTGGTTCTTCATTACTTGTAGATGAGGGAGTAAAGCCACTACCCTGGTCTGATATTATCCACCAATATTGATTATCTATTAAGGAAAAACGAACTACAACTGTTTTACTTGGATCAAGATTATTTCCATGTTTAGCTGCATTTACTAGGGCTTCTTGAAGTCCTAACCGCAGTTCTGCTTGCAATTTTGCTGGAATTTCTGCCAGCAATAAATCTAATATGGGACAAAGGTAGAGGGTTGAGGCAAAACTAATAGTGCCCCAATAACGTCCAACTGGACGGAGTGAAATAGTAATCACAAGAGAAACCCCATAGCTTTCAGTTAGCTAGACATCAGTTTGCTATTACAGGCACCCTGATAAAACTTGAGGTGGTCATGCTGCCTTCAAACTTGCGTCTTTAAAACTAAATTTTGAAAATGCTAGGGAGCATTGGCTCTGTAGTATGAGTTGGGATTATTCAGATATATGGCGGCTGGAATAACTTTGATAATGAAGTCAGCAAACTAAAAAGATGCTGTTAGGTTTAAAGAGCATTTGTATACTCTAGCTAGTTGCCAGTTTTTCATTTACACAATCCACTTCATATTTTTAAGAACCTATGCAACTTGAATTTATTTAAACAAAATGATTTTTTATTTTTGAATTAATTCAATTCTAGCATCTTTGGTATGCACTAAACTACAAATTTCAAATTTCAGTTTTTTTAAAGGAATTACTACCCTGGTCTAAATGTGAGAGTACAAGAAAGGCAGCAGCTTCAACATGAGCCGTTTGAGGAAAAAAATCGGCAGGTTGCACCCGTGTGATAGTATATAGCCCGTCTTGACAAAGTAATTTCAGGTCACGGGCGAGGGTGGCTACTTTACAGCTGACGTAAACAATCCGAGATGGTTTCAATTGCCGTAAAGTGTCTATGACAGCGCGATCGCACCCTTTACGTGGCGGATCGAGTATTACTACTTCTGGTATTGTGCCCATTTTTGGAAGCAATTTCTCTACTGCTCCGACTTGGAATGTCACATTATCAATTCCGTTGTGGTGGGCATTCAAAATAGCTTGTTCTACTGCTGCTGATTGCACTTCTAATCCTGTAGCAATACGCACTTTTTTGGCGAGGGGTAAAGTTAAAGTCCCAATACCACAGTAGGCATCAACTAGCAACTCATGCCCTTGAAGATTGAGTTCTGATTGAATTACCTGCAATAGTGCCTCTGCTGTTTCTGTGTACACTTGGAAAAATGTATCTGGGCGTACTTGAAATTCCAGTCCAGCAAAATTCTCACGCAGGTGGGGGACTCCAGCGATGCAACGGGTTTCTGATCCAAAGATAGCATTTGTGCGATCGCCATTGCGGTTGAGCGACACTCCCACTAACTGCGGATAGCGCTTTAACCATTCCTGGGCTTGGGTTTCAATTCCTGATAAATTCCAGTCCTTCACCACCAAAGTCAGCAACATTTCTCCAGTGTGTCGCCCAATGCGTAAACTGAGATGGCGAATTTTTCCCTGGTGGCGCCGTTCGTCATAAATTTGCCAGCCTTGCTGTTGAATATCCTGCTTAACTTCGGCAAGTAAGGGATTTAATCGCGCGTCTTGGACTGGGCATTGATTTAAGTTAATTAATTGGTGACTACCTTTTTGATAGTAACCAGCCTGAACCTGTCCTGTTGCCGATGTGCCTAGAGGATATGTAGATTTGTTACGGTAGCCCAAAGCAGAAGGAGCAGCGAGTACCGGATCTACTGGTGGTTGGATAAAACCGCCAATGCGCTCCATTGCTTGGATAACTTGATTTTGCTTGGCTACTAGCTGGTAATTGTAATTAATATGCTGCCACTGGCAACCACCGCATTTGTCAGCCACAATACAGCTAGGTCTGATCCGGTGGGGGGATGGTTCCAATAGCTGCTGGAGCTTTCCGTGGCCGTATTTGGGTTTAACATGTACTAAGCGGACGATGGCGCGATCGCCTGGGACGGTATCTGGGACAAACACTACACGCTCATCAGCACGTCCCACACCATCGCCTGTATCACTCAGATTAGCGATCGTCACTTCAATTAATTCACCCTGTTGCCAAATTATTTTTGTCATTGGTCATTTGTCATTGGTCATTGGTCATTTGTCATTTGTCATTGGGCATTGGGCATTGTCCCCAGTTCCTAGTCCCCATTCCCCATTCCCCAGTCCCCACACCCCTAAATAGATAAATTCAATACATAACTAGCTCCGATCCCTTCACTTGTGTACCTCCAACTCGCTAAACTAACAGATAATATTTCAGGTGATTTCAATCATCATGACTGTAATTAGCCAAGTTATTCTCAAAGCCGACGACGAACTGCGTTATCCCAGCAGTGGCGAACTGAAAAATATCAAAGACTTTTTGCAAACCGGCGTACAACGGACGCGGATTGCGGCTACCTTAGCCGAAAATGAAAAAAAGATAGTTCAGGAAGCAACCAAACAACTTTGGCAGAACCGTCCTGAGTTTATCTCCCCTGGTGGCAATGCTTACGGAGAACGCCAACGCTCTCTATGTATCCGTGATTTTGGCTGGTACTTACGCCTAATTACCTATGGTGTGCTTGCCGGTGATAAAGAGCCAATTGAAAAAATCGGTTTGATTGGTGTGCGGGAAATGTACAATTCATTGGGCGTTCCCGTGCCTGGAATGGTGACAGCGATCAATTGCCTCAAAACAGCCTCCCTTAGCTTACTAAGTGCGGAAGACGCTGCTCAAGCAGCACCCTACTTTGATTACATCATTCAAGCGATGTCTTAATGCAAAGTGTGTGCTGGTTCTAGGAATATACTTCCGGTCTACTAGAGTGAGTGCAAGATATTAGCACTCGATAGGCATAAGATCCCCAATTTGATCATACCTTCCCCACATTTGGTAGTGGCTGTGGCAAAATCTCTGTCAAGTTACCAATCAACTGTGGGGAAATTTTATGGATATGGGCATGGGGCATGGGGCATTTTATTAATGACCAATGACCAATGACCAATGACCAATGACAAATACAAAAAACCGACAGTCCTTGATTAAGGCTGTCGGCAATTTAAGTGTGTTCCCTATTAATGACTCGGCTAGAGTTCAGTTGTCATTAATTATGCTTAGTTAGCGATCGCAAAGAGACGATCAGAATCATCGATATGTGTGATTCTCGTCACTTGATTGTTACATCTAAACTGCATATACCCGAATAATCTCTGATTGACAGCAGATTTATGCAAGTTCAAGAGCTAGAAATTTCACTGAGATGACAAAATCAAGTTATCTTTAAAGATTAAAGCATTTGGTGTAAGACGGATATCCGTGTATAAAAGCTTCAATTATTGTTTACCTGGAAGCCCTCACTCAGCGCGATAAGCTAGAGTTAGCAGCAGAACTGATTCACAATGTCTTGCAACATACTTAGCTTGGGGTAACGATGGCAACAGAACAAAAGCACAGCAATTATTTATCAGAAGCAGAAAGCCATTTGCGTCAGCTTTCTCCTGAAAAGTTGCGAATAGTAGTTGCAATTATTGCTTATTTACAAAAAACAGAAGAAAGCGAAGCTACTGAAAAACTATTAAATATTCCTGATTTTGCCGAATATTTCCGCGAATTTGAACAGAATGACGATAAATTAGAAAATATTGCCTCAGATGAAGAAGTACTCCACGCTTACTTAGAAGTTGAAAAAAAATGGGAGGAGGTTTTCCGCCGCCTTGCAGACTCCTAAATTCCTGGCTATTTCTCAAGTCTTAGATATTCACCTACGCCAAATTCAAAGATTTGGTGGAACATCAGGTGTTAGAGACGAAGGTTTACTAGATTCAGCACTGGCACAACCTCAAGCTACTTTTGGCGGTGAACTTCTCCATCCAACAATTTACGAGCAAGCAACAGCGTACCTGTACCATTTAGCAATGAACCATCCGTTTATTGATGGCAACAAGCGCACCGCTTTCGGTGTTATGCTCACTTTTTTGAACTTAAATGGCTATACTCTCAACCTATCCCAAGAGCAAGCTTACAACTTGGTGATTCAAGTAGTTCAGAAAGAAATATCCAAAGAAGAATTATCTACATTTCTGGAACTGCACTTACAGCGCAAGTAAATCGATAGAATAATGCTCTGTCCCCCAGAGTGCATTACTTCCATGACTGCAACCTCAAAACCAGCCTTTTCCCCCCAAGAAATTGCTGCTGAAGGTCTTAAACCAGAAGAATACGCAGAAATTGTCCGTCGGCTAGGCCGTCATCCCAACAAAGCTGAATTAGGAATGTTTGGCGTGATGTGGTCTGAGCATTGCTGTTATAAAAATTCTCGACCTCTACTCAAACAATTTCCCACCGAGGGTCCCCGCATCCTGGTGGGGCCTGGTGAAAATGCTGGTGTTGTAGATTTGGGTGACGGACTCCAACTAGCTTTTAAGATTGAATCCCACAACCATCCCTCAGCGGTCGAACCCTTTCAGGGAGCTGCAACGGGAGTCGGAGGTATTCTCAGAGATATTTTTACAATGGGTGCGCGTCCCATTGCCCTATTAAACTCGCTGCGCTTTGGTTCCTTAGAAGATGCCAAAACCCAACGGCTATTTAGCGGTGTGGTGGCAGGAATCTCTCATTATGGTAACTGTGTGGGAGTACCCACGGTTGGCGGTGAAGTTTACTTTGACTCTGCTTACTCTGGTAATCCTCTGGTGAACGTTATGGCACTGGGGTTGATGGAAACATCAGAAATCGTCAAATCTGGAGCATCTGGCTTAGGCAACCCTGTGCTGTATGTTGGTTCCACCACTGGGCGCGACGGTATGGGAGGCGCGAGTTTTGCTAGTGCAGAATTGAGTGATCAATCCATAGACGATCGCCCTGCTGTGCAAGTGGGCGATCCCTTTTTAGAAAAGTCGTTAATTGAAGCTTGTCTGGAGGCGTTTAAGACGGGTGCAGTTGTCGCCGCCCAAGATATGGGAGCAGCGGGAATCACCTGTTCTACCTCAGAAATGGCGGCAAAAGGCGGTGTGGGAATTGAACTAGATTTAGATAAGATTCCTGTCAGAGAAACGGGGATGGTTCCTTATGAATATCTGCTTTCGGAATCTCAAGAACGAATGCTGTTTGTTGCTCATCAAGGGCGTGAGCAGGAATTAATCGATATTTTCCACCGCTGGGGACTTCAAGCCGTTGTGGCTGGTACAGTCATCGCTGAACCCATTGTGCGGATACTCTTTCAGGGTGAAGTAGCAGCAGAAATTCCCGCTGAGGCTTTGGCGGAGAATACCCCACTGTATAACCGAGAGTTGTTGGCAGAAGCACCAGAATATGCGCGTCAAGCTTGGGAATGGACTACTGATTCCCTACCTCCTTCCACAACTGCTGGAATAGAACTTCCA
Organism: Nostoc sp. UIC 10890; assembly: GCF_054786515.1. Taxonomy (NCBI): domain Bacteria; kingdom Bacillati; phylum Cyanobacteriota; class Cyanophyceae; order Nostocales; family Nostocaceae; genus Nostoc; species Nostoc sp. UIC 10890. The sequence goes on along the minus strand of NZ_JBSGKF010000001.1, from coordinate 4,144,795 downwards.
GGAGGACTACAAAGTTGGAATGATATTCTCTTAACTTTGCTCGATACACCCACGATCGCTTCTAAAAATTGGGTATATCGTCAGTATGACCATCAAGTACAAAATAATACGGTAACACTGCCAGGTGGTGCAGATGCTGCTGTTATCCGTTTGCGCCCCCTGGTAGAGGATAGGGAGCGGGGGAGCAGAGGAGCAGAGGAGCAGAGAAAAATTCCCAATGTCCAACCCGGTGTTGCTGCCACGGTAGATTGCAATCCTCGTTATGTTTATCTTGACCCCTACGAGGGAGCTAAGGCAGTGGTGGCAGAGGCTGCACGCAATCTTAGCTGTGTGGGTGCAGAACCTCTGGCTGTGACGGATAATCTAAATTTTGGCTCTCCAGAAAAACCCGTTGGTTATTGGCAATTGGCAGAAGCTTGCCGTGGTTTGGCGGAAGGTTGCCGAGAATTAGCTACACCTGTCACGGGTGGAAACGTCTCTTTGTACAATGAAACCCTAGATTCTGAAGGCATCCCACAACCCATTTATCCCACTCCTGTTGTGGGTATGGTGGGCTTAATTCCCGATATCACCAAAATTTGTGGTCAAGGTTGGCAAGCATCCGGCGATGTGATTTATCTTCTCGGATTGTCTCTGGCATCCCAAATCAGTTTGGGAGCATCTGAATATTTAGCCATTATCCACGATACTGTTGCCGGAAAACCGCCACGGGTAGATTTTGACTTGGAACGCCGTGTGCAGAAAGTTTGTCGTGAAGGAATTCGTAATGGTTGGGTACGTTCAGCCCATGATTCTGCTGAGGGAGGAGTGGCGATCGCATTAGCCGAATGTTGTATTGCTGCAAACCTTGGTGCCGAAATCAATTTAGAAATAGCACCAACGCAATTAAACCGCTTGGATGAAGTGCTGTTTGCCGAAGGTGGTGCCAGGATTTTAGTTTCTGTAGCATCAGCACAACAAGAAATTTGGGAATCATACTTACAGGAACATCTGGGTAAAGATTGGCAAAAACTGGGTACAGTTGGTAATTTTGAGGCGGGTTTGGGGGTTTTCACCACTGATAACCAAACCTTAATCAAAGTTAGTATCGAAGATATGAACGATCGCTATTCCCATGCGATCGCCAGACGTATCGCCATCCACACTACTACCCCTAGTTAAAAAAGTGAGGAGTTGAAAGTGAGAGTTAGGAGTTAGGAATAAAAAGCATAACTTCTTACTCTTTTATTAGCGTCTCTGAGCATAATTACGGTACTGTTTTAATGGATGGTTAAAGATTTGTTAAGAACTCCGCAACCATTTATATAATCCCAGTGACTTGACCCCCCCACCAGGAGCAAAGCTAGCATGATTTCTATTCATTCTGTCACTTCGGATGAATACCCCGACCAGCCCAACAACCCAATCAATAGTCATGAAAATCAGTCTGACAAGCCAGAAGAAGCTTGCGGTGTTTTTGGCATCTACGCCCCAGGAGAAAACGTTGCTAAACTGACCTACTTTGGATTGTATGCCCTCCAGCATCGGGGTCAAGAATCAGCTGGTATTGCCACCTTTGAGGGTACACAAGTACATCTCCACAAAGATATGGGCTTGGTGTCTCAAGTTTTCAATGAATCTGTTTTGGATCAATTGCCTGGTAGCCTTGCTGTTGGTCACACTCGTTATTCCACAACAGGTTCGAGCCGCAAAGTTAATGCCCAACCCGCAGTATTAGAAACCCGTTTAGGCTCATTAGCTCTTGCACACAATGGTAATTTAGTCAATACCGTGCAACTACGTCAAGAGTTGCTTGAGAATAAATGTAACTTAGTCACCACAACAGACTCAGAAATGATCGCTTTTGCGATCGCAGAAGCCATAGATACGGGTGCTGATTGGCTAGGAGGTGCTATTCAGGCATTTCACCGTTGTCAAGGAGCCTTTAGTTTAGTTATTGGTACTCCCATCGGTGTTATGGGTGCCCGCGATCCTAATGGCATTCGACCCTTGGTAATTGGCACTTTAGCTGGTGATCCAGTTCGTTACGTTTTGGCTTCCGAGACTTGTGGTTTAGACATCATTGGAGCCGAATATCTGCGAGACGTAGAACCAGGTGAATTAGTTTGGATTACTGAAGAAGGTTTGGCTTCTTATCATTGGAGTCAAAAATCTGAGCGGAAATTGTGCATCTTTGAAATGATTTACTTTGCCCGTCCTGATAGCGTCATGCACAACGAGAGTTTGTACAGCTATCGAATGCGATTAGGACACCAATTAGCTAAAGAATCTGTTGTAGATGCCGATATTGTCTTTGGTGTTCCTGATTCTGGTATACCTGCTGCTATTGGATTTTCCCAAGCGTCTGGTGTTGCTTACGGCGAAGGACTGATTAAAAATCGCTATGTTGGGCGAACCTTCATTCAACCAACCCAAACCATGCGGGAATCGGGTCTGCGGATGAAACTCAACCCCCTCAAAGATGTGCTGGCAGGGAAACGAGTAATCATTGTAGATGACTCGATTGTTCGCGGTACTACCAGCCGTAAACTAGTCAAAACCTTGCGTGAAGCAGGTGCAATAGAGGTACACATGCGAATTTCTTCTCCGCCTGTAACTCATCCCTGCTTCTATGGCATCGATACTGATTCTCAGGATCAACTCATTGCTGCTACCAAGTCAGTAGCGGAAATTGCCAAGCAACTCGAAGTAGATAGCCTTGCCTATCTTAGTTGGGAGGGAATGTTAGAAGCGACACGAGAAGACACCAATAGTTTCTGTTCTGCCTGCTTCACTGGAGATTATCCTGTGGCGATTCCTGATCAAGTGAAGCGTTCTAAGCTGATCTTAGAAAAAGTAGTGGTCTAGGGATTTGGGGGATTAGGGACATGAAAAGCAATACCCAGTCCCCAATCCCCCAATCTCCAATCCCCAGACTTAATCTGGGGATGATTCTGATTTTTCTGGCTTGAGTAAGGGGAAGGCGATCGCATCCCGAATACTGGCACAATCAGTTAATAACATCACCAAGCGATCGATGCCAATCCCTAAACCACCAGTAGGCGGCATCCCATATTCCAAAGCGGTGAGAAAGTCTTCATCTACACCTTGGGCTTCTAAGTCACCAGCAGCTTTTCGTGCAGCTTGGGCTTCTAAGCGTTCTCTTTGATCGATAGGATCGGTAAGTTCTGAGAAGCTATTCCCAGTTTCTCGCCCGACTATAAATAACTCAAATCGTTCTACTAAACCAGGCACAGAACGGTGAGGTTTTGCTAGGGGCGAAATTTCTACAGGGTAATCAATTACAAAAGTAGGTTGAATTAAATTAGTTTCTACCTTCTCTTCAAAGGCTAAATTTAGTAACTTACCAATTGATTGGGCTTCATCTATACCAGGAATAGCAGCATTTTTACTTGCTGTTTTTGCTGCTTCCAAACTTTGGAAAGAATTAAAATCCAAACCCGTAAATTCTTTAACTAAATCGTGCATTGTCACCCGCCGCCAAGGTGGTGTTAAATCTATAGGTTCCCCTTGGTAGGTGATTTGCAATGTGCCGAGTACCTCTTGGGCTACAGTGGTAATAATCCCTTCAGTCAACGCCATCATATCGTTGTAATCGGCGTAGGCTTGGTAAACTTCAATCGTCGTAAATTCGGGATTGTGTCGAGTTGAAATTCCCTCATTGCGGAAAACTCGCCCCAATTCAAACACCTTTTCAAAACCACCCACAATCAACCGTTTGAGATGGAGTTCTGTGGCAATTCGCAGATACAATTCCATTTCTAAAGTGTTGTGATAAGTAATAAATGGACGTGCATCTGCACCCCCAGTTTCACTTTGCAAAACCGGTGTTTCAATTTCCAGAAAATCCCGCTGTTCTAAATAGCGGCGAATACCAGCAGTAATTTGAGCGCGACGGCGGAAAGTTTGTCGCACTTCCGGGTTAACAATCAAGTCAACGTAGCGCTGACGGTAACGCTTGGCAACATCCGTTAATCCATGCCACTTGTCGGGTAGGGGCAACAGGGATTTAGTGAGGATAGTATATTGTTTAACGTAGACAGATAACTCGCCCTTTTCAGTCCGTTTAATAGTACCTTTGGCTCCTAGAATGTCGCCTGCATCCGTAAGTTGCTTCAAGTGATTGAAGGCATCGGCATCAATATCTGCCATACCTTCTTGGATGCGATTTTTATCTAGATAAAGCTGAATTGTACCGGTTTCATCTTGCAAGGTGAAGAAAGCTAATTTACCAAAAACGCGACGTGCCATAATACGTCCGGCTATGGCAACTTCTAAATCAACTTCTTCACCACTGACTAAATCGGCAAACTTTTCTTGCAACTGCGCTGCATGATGGGTAGATTCCCAACGATAGGCATAAGGGTTAGTCCCTAGCTGCTTGAGTTGTTCTACTTTCTCCAGCCTGGCGGCTCGGATATCTTCTTCCGACATGGTAACGAACTAAATAGGGCAAGATTAATTATAGATGCTGTCAAAGTTGAGAGTAAGAGAGAATCGCCTAAAAATGATGTGCGTAGGCGTAGCCCACCGCAGGAAATATACAATGACACAAACTAGAGTGCGCTTGTGGACTGTAAACGAATATCATCGGACGCTAGAAACAGATCGTAAACAAAAAGCGCCTCTTTATGCTAGAGCAGGAATTGCTGACTACTGGATTTTGGATGTGAATCAGCGTCAGGTTTATATTTTCCGCGAACCGGGGTTAGAAGGCTACAATCTTGAATTTATTTTGCAGGAGGATGCAACGTTATCCTTGATTGCTTTTCCAAAAGTTGAAGTCCCGATTAATCAACTGTTTCCATAAGTTTAGCGATCGCCAACTATCCAGAGATTTACGCTTTAGCATTAGTTTGCGAAGGCGGACTTTGTTTGTGTAGACGCGATTTTCAGTCGCTAGGGTATAAGAATGATGTAAATGAAAATTTCCTATTTTCTAAACCACAGCAAAAGAAAGCGCTACACAAAATGATTGCTTTTGCTCTTACTTCTGTCCTATTTTTAGCAAATGCCTAGATGAAATAACTTTCATTTTCAAGTTAGTAAATTGCACGATCGCCTTTACCAACTCTTGCTGCTCTAGTTGCAAATTCAATTTTTCCAACGCTTGATTGAGATTATTACCAGCCCGGAGATTGTGATTAAGTTGGGCACGTTGGGATGAGTTTAACACTGCCTCAATTTCTCTGTTTCTTCTCTGACGCACAGCCTGGAGTTCTTGGCTTTGTAAGGGAGTCAGGTCAATCTCTGATGAGGTGGAGTAGCTTGCAGTTTTGGCCACCTGGGCGAAAATAACACCATAAGTCGTATTGATTTGAACGGGTGCGGCTAAGGCAATTCCCGGCATGAAGAGGACAAGAGCAAGAATATTAGCGAACACAGATAGCCGTTTTGTCAAGTAAATTGCCATATTGTCATATTTAGAAATGCCTAGTACAGTATGGCGGAAGTTTGCCTACCTTTCACAAGTTGCTTAGAGCAACTTGTCTGGTTAATTAACCTCCAAAACCAGAAATTAAACGCTTGAGGGCACGACTTGCAACGTCGCCATAGCGCAGTTCTCCACACATAATCTTACCCATGATTTGGGGAGCAGAGGGGTGCTTAACACCAACTTTGTAGCCAATATTGGAAAATCGATAAAACGCTCCAGCTAACTTTTGCGCCCAAGCCATCTCAGCACCCAACTCTTCATTAATGGCTTCGCTATATCTTTCTAAACCGTTAGTGTCATTAGAAAGTGCTTCATTAATGGTTGCGGCTGCCAGCAAACCACTAACAATTGAGGGGCGAATGCCTTCTGCGGTCATGGGATCAACTACACAAGCAGCTTCCCCAGCCAAAACCGCATTTTGGGTGTGCAGCTTTTGATTACCATCCCAAATACATAGGGGATGTCCATATTGTTTGCTGGTTTTGAGGTCTACATTCAATGATTTGGCGTACTCATCCAAAATCTTTTTGAAGTCCTGGGGTTGACGACCAATAAACGTCCCGACACCGATGGAATAGCCATCAGCTTTGGGAAAGTTCCAGAGATAGCCATTTTTGACCAAGCCAAACTCAAAATGAATTATGGGTTGGTTTTCTATAATTCCAGGGATTTCTGCCTCTAAAGCCCCTGTGAGGTAACGTTTGCGTTCTTTGAAACCTAGCCATTTTGCCATCGGCCCTTTAGCGCCATCAGCCGCGATTAAGTAGCGACCTGTAACTGGACTATTGGCTGTGTTAACTTGCCAATAGTCACTTTTAAATTCAATACCCGTTACTTCCGTATTATCTCGTAGTTCAGCCCCTTGCTTCTGTCCTTGCTGTACTAGGAAATGATCAAAAATATCTCGTCGCACCATCCAGACTGGTTCTTTAGTGGCAATTTTTGCTTCCACAGGGTCGCCCAATTTCCAGGTAAAGCGAAGGGAGTCGGCTTTCAAAGAAATCGCTGGGCTAAAATCAAAGTCAAACCATTGAGCGATCGCTGGAGATACACCACCACCACAAGGCTTATATCTTGGCAGGGATTCTTTTTCTAACACTAATACTGAGCGGCCTTGTTTGGCTAAATGATATGCAGCTGTTCCACCAGCTGGCCCAGCGCCGACGATGATGCAGTCGTACATAAGGCTGATTTTTTGCTCCTTAATTAGTTTATTTTCTATTGAGTAGGCGCAATTCATGTAGACGCTTTGCGACTTCCCGCAGGGTATTGCCCCTACTTGATTAATTTTTGTAAATGCCTAATAAATGATAAAGGCTGAAGAATTTATCCATCATCCTTCAGCCTTTATGCTTTAGACTTTAACGCTTCGCGCAAGTCCCCATCTTCTCTGCGTTCGTGCAGCGTGTTGCAGACAAACGCTAACACGAGCAAGGTACTTTTAAGACGGGGATTGTGAGCGGGGGATGAGGATTAATCCAGAATTTGTTTTTACCAAGTAAAAACAAATTCGCTTATGGATGACGAATCCCCAGTATTTTCTGGTAAGACATCCAATTTATTGACCATCAATGCCATAAGCGAAAACCAAACTAGTAGGTATATGTTGCAAGAAAAAGATTTGGGTCTTGGGAACCAGGACTCTTGCCCTTGGAGGGAATGTAAGACCAAAAAAACTACGGAGTAATTGATGGCTGTTCCCGATGAATTGGGAAGCTCAGACTTTAGCCGTAGCCAAGTCTGAGTAGTTCACACAGTCGTAATGTCTTTTTCTTTTTCTGCCAGCAATTCGTCTATTCGGGCAGTGTACTTGTTTGTTAGTTTTTGCAATTTATCTTGCTGATCTCGTGCTTCATCTTCAGGAATTTCGGCGTTTTTTTCCTGCTTGCGAATGGCATCGATGGCATCACGGCGGATGTTGCGAATAGCAACACGACCCTCTTCAGCATACTTAGATGCTATTTTGACGAGTTCTTTACGGCGATCGCTTGTCAAGGGCGGAATATTCAGCCGAATCACGGAACCGTCGTTGCTGGGGGTTAAACCGACATCTGACAAAGAAATCGCTTTTTCGACTATATTTAAACTGCTGCGATCGTAGGGTTGAATTAAGATCGTCGTAGCATCTGGCGTGCTAATGTTTGCCAGTGATTTCAAGGAAGTGGGCGAACCGTAATAATCCACCAATACCTTATCTAATAGACTCGCATTGGCCCGACCAGTGCGAATCGAGTTAAAAGATCGTTGAGTCGCCTCAACGGTTTTTTGCATCGTACTCTCAGCTTCAGCTAATTTCACAAGAACCTCCCACAAGGGTGCCGATGGATTCTCCCAAGACTGCTCGGTGGATGTTACCTCGCACCGTTAGGTCAAATACCAGAATTGGGATATTATTTTCTTTACACAAGGCGATCGCAGTACTATCCATCACCCGCAAATCTTTGGCTAAAACGTGCGCGTAGGTGAGGCTATTGTAACGCTTGGCGTCGGGATAAATATGAGGATCTGCATCATATACTCCGTCTACTTTGGTGGCTTTAAAAATCACCTCAGCATCAATTTCTGCGGCTCTTAATGCCGCAGTGGTGTCTGTAGTAAAAAAGGGATTTCCAGAACCAGCACCAAAAATTACCACCCGCCCTTTTTCAAGATGACGGATGGCACGACGACGGATATACGGTTCTGCTAATTCTTGCATAGCGATCGCAGTTTGCACCCGCGTTTGTACTCCTATGCGTTCCAGAGAATCTTGTAGCGTCATGGCGTTCATTACCGTGGCAATCATCCCGATATAGTCAGCGGTTGCCCTGTCCATCCCCGCCGACGCTGCTTTGACGCCACGAAAAATATTGCCGCCGCCAACAACTATGGCGATTTGAGTGCCAGTGGCTATCACCTCTGCTAATTCTTGTGCTATTCCTTTGACCACTTCTGGATCAATGCCATAGCCCATGTTGCCCATTAAGGCTTCACCGCTCAGTTTGAGTAAAACCCGTCGGTAATTCGTTCCCATGAAGTTCCGCTTTATCAAAAAAGTTGCAATTGCCTCCAATTTAAGATAGCAGTTACAGGGACTATCTATGTCTAGTTACGCCAAATCAATGTAGTACCTATTGGTTCTGTTTGTGGTATATCTATTTCTTGACCTTTAAACAGAGAAGCGATCGCAGTTCTCAAATAATCCTCTCCCATCGATGATGGGTCTTGGCGATGATTGTCAATTCTACCTTTGTAGCGGACTATACCATTAGTATCTATTAAAAAAGCCATTGGTGTTTTTGTCGCACCAAAACTGCGGGTCACATCTTGCGTAGAGTCCCACAGGTAGGGGAAGTTCAAGTGGTGACGCAGGGCAAAGGCTTTCATATTTTCAAAGCTTGACCGAGTTTCGCGATCGCCATCACTACCATTCATCCCAATTAGTGTGAAGCCTTTTGGGGCAAATTCGGCTTGAATGTTTCTGAGCTTGCTTAGATACCACTCTACATAAGGACAGTGGTTACACATGGAAATGACACCGACTGCTCGGAACTTCTCAAGATAACGCCTGAGATGATGTACTTGACCATCAATTCCTGGCAGTTCAAAATCTGGTGCGTAGCTCCCAACGGGAGTATCAATTGTTTCTAGTAGATTCATGATTTCTGGCCCGCAGAACTAGGAACAAGAAAAATATTGTTAAATTCAGCGTCAGTTTCCAGTTGCAAACCACCCCTTAGCCGATGCCTCATATTCGCCAATCTTATAGACTTATATTGGCTATCGTAAATTGTGAAACTACTGAATCTATCACTGATGCTAATTCGCCGACATATCTAAACAGCGAAAATATTACTCACATTACAAAAGTTCTGATTTCTAATACTGACATAATAAATATAAGTTGTGAGTAAATTACCTCTATCAACAAGATGAAAACTCTATTTCACTAGATAAAACTATCAGCTTGATGCTAGTGTTATCAGCCTAGTAGTTCGCCAAGGAAACTTGGCGGGGTAAAGGGGCAAGGGGAAAGGGAAAAAGTGTTATTCTTTTACCCTTTAACCTTTACCCTTTTCCCAGCCCTCACCTAACAATTTTGGTTTGGCAGACTACTAGGAGCTTTCGTGGTATAGGTATAGGCTATCACTAGAGCAAAAGATTTATTTTGAAAATCTGATAAATTTTCTTCAAATTCAAAACAATTTCACTGGCGCTTTGCTACTGAAAGGCTTTTACCCTTGTTTTTATTCAAATTCTCATGACAACCTCAACTTCAAACACAGCACTTACCTCTACAAAAACCTGGATTTGGCAAGATTTTCCAATTTGCTATCAAACCCAAGGAACCACTGGGCCAGCTGTTGTCCTCGTGCATGGATTTGGCGCTTCTTGGTGGCACTGGCGGAAAAATATTCCCGTATTAGCGGAAAGTTGCCGTGTTTATGCGATTGATTTGATTGGTTTTGGCGCTTCTGCAAAACCTCAACCTGGTGAACAAATTGCCTACACATTAGAAACCTGGGGACAGCAAGTAGCAGATTTTTGCCGCGAAGTTGTCGGTGAGCCAGCTTTTTTAGTCGGAAATTCTATTGGCTGTATTGTAGCCATGCAAGCAGCAGTAAGCAATCCAGATATTGCCTTGGGAGTTGCTTTGCTCAACTGTTCTTTACGGCTGTTGCACGATCGCAAACGGGTAACTTTACCTTTATCTCGTCGTTACGGAGCGCCTCTACTGCAACGCCTGTTATCTATTAAACCAATTGGCGAGTTCTTTTTCAATCAACTCGCCAAACCAAAAACAGTGCGGAAAATTCTGCTGCAAGCATACTCGAATGCTGAGATGGTGACAGATGAGTTGGTAGATATTCTCACTTCGCCAGCAAGCGATGTGGGGGCTGGTGCTGTGTTTCTAGCTTTTACTTCTTATTCTACAGGCCCTTTACCAGAAGACCTTTTACCACTGTTATCCTGTCCGGCGATTATCTTGTGGGGAACGGCTGATCCGTGGGAACCAATTAAGTTAGGAAGAGAATTAGCTAACTTTCCTCAAGTACAAAAGTTTATTCCTTTAGAGGGAGTGGGGCATTGTCCGCAGGATGAAGCACCGGAGTTAGTCAATCCAATTTTACTCGATTGGATTTTGGAGCGATCGCTCTTAAAAGACTCGGCATTAGAAGCATAATTCGTATCCAGCCACTCTCAAAATGTTCAGAATTTTACTATGACTTCTTCTCCCCACTATATTCCCCAATCTGATCCGCCACTTCCTCCTTGGGAAACTCTACCAACAATGTATGATTTACCAAGTGACAACCCAGAGGAACCAGGTTTGCCAGACGATTTTCACTTTTTACAAACCTTACTTTTATATTTAACTTTTCAGCCAATTAACTGGAATCCAGAACTAGTTTATAGTGCGGCTGACCTTAATCTCTACTATGATCTCCAGCATCCTTTGTGGTATAAACGCCCAGATTGGTTTGGTGTGGTAGGCGTAGGAAAATTATACAAAGGGGAGGATTTACGGTTAAGTTATGTAACTTGGCAAGAACCAGCAAATCCCTTCGTGGTTGTTGAGTTATTATCTCCAGGTACGGAAGATGAAGATTTAGGCACAAGAAGAGAAAGTGCAGCAGATAAACCTCCTAGTAAATAGGAAGTTTATGAACGAGTTTTGCGGATTCCCTACTATGTTGTTTTTAGTCGCTATACTAATGAACTTCGGGCTTTCCAGTTAGTCGGTGGTCACTATGAACCGATGAACTTGACTGATGGATATCTACTGATGCCAGAGATAGATTTAAGTTTAGGCTTATGGCAGGGTTCATTTCAAAATATTGAAAGGTTGTGGTTAAGGTGGTTCACTTTGGCGGGAGAATTAATTCCCGTACCCACAGAAGAAGCCGCTGCTGCGACTGAACGAGCGATCATTGCAGAACAAGAAGCTACAGAAGCTAAACAAGAAACTGCTCAAGCTAAACGAAAAGCAGAACAATTAGCAGAACGTTTGCGTCAGTTAGGTGTGAATCCTGATGAACTAGATGAATTATTGTAGCTTCGGGAGTCTTTTATGATACAAAGTATATTTTTTGCTTTTGAGAAATCACCTGTACTGAAACCTTGATACCGGATTCTGAAACAGCTATCTCATAATGAGATTGGCTCTCAGAAAGATTAATTTTTGAGAGCGATCGCATATTTAGCACTTGAAATACGTATAATATTTTCTTCAGGAAGTCTATAGCAACCTCAGTTTTTCAGAAAAACCATTATGTTGCGCTATATCCTTAACTATTCCTAAACTCAATGTCAATTGGGTTACTAGGCGTATAGATAAGGTTCAGCAGCAAATCCAAAAAGCGACGCCCTGAACATTCGCAGATATTACCGCAGACACTGGCTATGTTGCGGCTGCTAAAATACCTAAGTATGAGTAGCATGATTAAACTACTCAGGTAAAAATTGTCTATTTGGTCACACAAGACCATCGAAAGATTGTAGAAAAGTGTATTTCCTTGTTTTGATAGTGGTGCTAACCTCAATTTGAAGGATGTTATCAGCCTTTATCTGCTAGAGTTTCTGACTTTCAGCAAACTAAATAATCTATCAACAATAAAATCGCTAGGAGTGCGATGAGATGTCACAGTTTCATATCACAAGGCCAGAAATAGCTGCTGGAACTCTAATCGATAACCGCTATATTATCCAAAAACTTCTAGGACAGGGAGGATTAGGACGAACTTACTTAGCTTTTGACACTCGTCGGTTTGATGAACCTTGTGTTCTCAAAGAATTTGCACCCATCGGCACAGGGGAGAGTGGACTGGAACAATATCGCAACTTATTTAAAAGAGAGGCAAAAATTCTTCATCAATTGCAACATCCTCAAATTCCCAAGTTTTTGGCTTGCTTTGAAGGAGATGGTCGGCTATTCCTAGTACAAGAGTATGTTGATGGTAAAACATATTCGAGATTGTTAGGAGAACTTCAACGTCAAGGAAGAAATTTCTCTGAAGACGAAGTTATCCAGTGGCTAAAAAATCTGCTACCTGTTTTGGAATATGTCCACCAGCACAACATTATCCATCGAGATATTTCTCCTGATAACATTATGTTACCCACTGGCAAGGATCTGCCAGTACTGATTGATTTTGGTGTCGGTAAGCAAATTGCTGATGTGAACGAGGGGAGAAGTTCTAACCACCAGGTAACCTTTGTTGGCAAAATGTCCCTCGTCGGTAAAGTGGGATACGCTCCCCGAGAACAGATTAGCTTAGGTTTATGTTCCCCCTCTAGTGACCTCTATGCTTTGGGCGTAACAGCTATTGTGCTACTCACAGGTAGAGATCCATCTTTACTAATGGATCAATATTCACTTGAGTGGAACTGGCGTTATTATACCTATGTTACTGATAGTTTTGCTCAAGTACTCGATCAGATGCTGGCAGATAGGCCTAACAAGCGATACCAAACAGCCAGGGAAGTTATCACAGATTTACAGCGTATTGGAGAACCAAAAGTGGCAATGTCTCCTGCAATCATGTTTGATGATTTACCTGCCACGGTATTTAATCCGGAATTTCAGGCTATGTCGGCAATATCGCAGTCATACAACCAACCTGGAGAAACGATTTTTAGTTCACTTAGTTCACCTACTAGTCCGCAAACTGGGCGAATTGAACAACAACAACCTTCCCTCCAACCAGAATTTATCAAAAGTTGTCACCAAGGATTAGCCTACCACATCGGCCCAATGGCAAATGTGATTATAGAAGAAATATTAGATGAAAATCCTTACATTTCACCTGAACAGTTTATTGAACTTATAGCTAGGCAAATTCCTGACTTTCAAGCAGCTATTGAATTCAGGAAAAGCCTATTTTCATAGAGATTTAAAGAGGATAATATTTAATTTTGGATTGTTTAGTCTCCTGTACTTCCCTGAGTGCGTTTGATTCTTTTCATTGCCATTTCTAAACTTAACTGCATCCGTTTAAAGGCTTTAGCTAAATTACCGATTTCATCATTAGACATCTGCTCAAATTCAACTTCCATATGTCCGGTACTAACCTCTTCGGCAATGCGAGTCATGCGTTTGAGAGGCATAACAACTTGTCGATTCAAGAATAAGTTGACTAATAGGATAGTCAGTATAAATATAGTTGATACAATTAGGATAATTAGTAAAGAAGACTGATTTGCTTTGTTGATGACATTATTTGCAGGTACTGATATAATCTGAGCGCCAACAATCTCATTAAGCTTCCACCCAAATCCATTAGCTGCACCATAAAGATTAATCATACTTTGAGGTGCAGCTTCGGGTACACTATGACAGACCAGACAACTTTGTTCAGAAACTGGTAAGGGACGAGCAATATAAAAGATGTCCCCACCAGGAATTGAGCGAAATCCACTCACTTCTTTAAGGTCTGATTTATTTCTGAACCTTTCTACAATTTCCGCCTCAAAACCGTCAGCCTTATCTCGAAGATTAGTGGGATTGAGAGTTGCTTCTTTGTAAAAGAACTCACGGTAGTCTTTTGTTTTTCGTAAAATTTCAAAGACCTCTCTTGCTGAGTATGCAGGAACACTTTGCGGCAAAAACTCAGTAGCCAATTTATCGGCTAGCTCTGGATTCACTTGAGTACTAGTGTATTTACGAACAGAACTCATAGTTTCCATGAGCATGAGACCTGTTGAGCTAATATCTTGTTTAGCATTCTCCCTAAGTAGAGAAGACAGAGCAAATCCACTCAAGCTCAGACCGAATGTCAAAATTATCAGTAGCAGAATTGTAAACTTTTGTTTCAGATTTAGATTTTTTAGCATAATTTTGTATTACTTACAAGTCAAATTATTATGAACAAATATGACTACACTCATCATTTACTTTAATATGAGCAATTAACTTTCATATTTTGGTGTAAAGGCATAGTTTAGCGAAAACTATTAGGGTATATACAACTTTATACTATTAGTAATTATTGAGGTTAATGAAAATGTTCTCTAAGTAACTAAGCTCCAAAAAACTACAACAGCAATTCAAATGGAATTCCTAAAAATTCGTGTTGGCTGTTCTGATCCCGTGCCAAAATAAATACCAGCAATTGTCAAATATTACTAATGGTGTGGAATGCAGGAAAGTCTTTATTCGGGGGACGCTACATTATCGAAAGCCAACTAGGTGAAGGCGGAATTGGCATTACTTATCTTGCCAGAAATCAACGGAATCAACAGCGAGTGATTAAAACCCTCAAAGAAGAAATCCTGAATCACCCCGCCTGGATACTCCACCGAAACAAGTTACGGCAAGACTTTCGTGATGAAGCAGTTCGGCTGGCTGTGTGTCACCATCCTCATATAGTACAGATAGAAACCATCTTTGATGAGGGAAATTTGCCCTGCATGGTGATGGATTACATTGAAGGCGAAGACTTAGGACAGCGCTTGAAGCGGATAGGGGTGCTATCAGAAGCAGAAGCGCTGTTGTACATCCGGCAAATTGGCGACGCTTTGACTCTAATCCATTCTAAAGGACTGTTGCATCGGGATCTCAAACCACGCAACATCATGATCCGCATTGATAAATCAGAAGCAGTGCTGATAGATTTTGGCATCGCTAGAGAATTTATTCCTAATATGATCCAAAGGCATACAGTGTATCGTACCCCTGGTTTTGCCCCACCTGAACAGTATGAATCAGAAGCGCCACGAGGAGAATACATTGACATCTATGCCCTAGCCGCTACTTTGTATAATTTACTTACCGCAGTTGTACCAACAAGTGCAGATGATAGACGTCACAATATCAATTTAGAACCACCACAATATTTTAATCCCAACATCAGCAACAGGGTAAATCAGGCTATTATGTGCGGCATGGATTTGGAGTCAACCTATCGTCCCCAGTCTGTGCAGGAGTGGTTGGATTTATTAGACCCGGATAAAGGGGAAGATGTAACCGCAACATCATCTACCTTAGTGATAACGCCTAGACTTAAATTACCTCCACCTGTTTTACCACTTGTTGTATTAGATCAGCAGAACTGGCAATGTATACAGACCCTCAAAGGTCATTCTAGTATGGTTCATGCGATCGCCATTAGTCCAGATGGGCAATTTATTGCTAGTGGCAGTAATGACAAGACGATCAAACTTTGGCAAGTGGGTACTGGTAAGCTAGTCCGTCAACTAGGTCGTTGGTCTTCTAGTCATTCCAATATGGTTAATTCCGTCGCCTTTAGCCCAATCTCTTCAAACCTTTCTTTTCAAGGGGATTCCGGTAAATCTGCGGGAGTTGTAGACCTGAACCGAAGAATTTTAGCTAGCGGTAGTTGGGATAACACCATCAAATTGTGGGATGTCAACACAGGCAAAGAAATTCGTACTCTCATTGGTCATGCTAATTGGGTGAATTCCGTTGCCTTTAGTCCAGATGGTAAGTTTCTGGCTAGCGGTAGTGCTGATTGTACAATCAAACTGTGGCAGGTACACACAGGCATAGAAACCCAAAGTTTCAGAGGTCATTCTGACTCAGTTTCGTCAGTTGCTTACTCTCCGAAAACGCCTGCAACCAATAGCAAGGATAGACAGCTGGTGGCCAGTGGTAGTAATGATTACACGATTAAACTGTGGCAACTATACACAGGCAGAAATATTTGCACATTATTAGGTCATTCCTTTTTCGTCAACTGTATTGCTTTCAGCAAAGACGGAGAAATTATTGCTAGTGGCAGTGGTGACAATACGATTAAACTGTGGCACGTAAATACAGGCAGAGAAATTCGTACTCTCATTGGTCATTCTGATTCAGTTTGGTCAGTTGCCTTTAGCCAGGATGGGCAATTTCTCGCTAGTGGCAGTTGGGACAACACTATCAAACTGTGGCACGTACACAGTGGCAGAGAAATCAGCACACTTACAGGGCATTCCAACTATGTTAGATGTGTTGCCTTCAGTCCCGATGGCCAAACCCTAGTTAGTGGTGGTGATGACGACACTATTAAGATTTGGCGAAGAGGGTAGTAAATAATTCGTAATTCGTAATTCGTAATTCGTAATTCGTAATGATGTTCTCTACGAGAGGTTGCGCGTAGATTGCTTCCCTGTAGGGGTGCGCGGACTCGCTAACATAATTTTGAATTTACATATCTCTGTGCTGAGTGTAGTTCGATACTTTTAAATCTACAGATAGAATTGCGATCGCCCCAAATTTGCGACAATAATGACGGCAACCGTGATTATTGAACAATAAATTATATATATGGGTTTTGGTATTGGTGATTTATTCTGGATTTTCCTGCTTCTGACTTCTTTGCAACCCCTTTGGCAAAAACGTCAAATAGAATATCGGCGCTTGCGTGCTTTACAAGAATTCCAGCAGGAACGCGAAAGTCGGGTAATTTTGCTGATTCACCGCCAAGAGTCCATTAGCTTTCTGGGAATTCCCATATCTCGCTACATTACTATCGAAGACTCAGAACAAATATTGCGAGCAATTCGCCTCACACCCGCAGATGTGCCGATTGACTTAATTTTGCACACTCCTGGTGGTTTGGTTTTGGCTACAGAACAAATCGCCAGAGCATTAATTCGCCATCAAGCAAAAGTCACAGTTTTTGTACCCCACTACGCCATGAGTGGCGGTACTATGCTTGCCCTTGCCTCTGATGAAATTATTATGGATGCTAACGCTGTCTTAGGTCCAGTTGATCCCCAATTGGGTAATTACCCCGCAGCAAGTATCCTGAAAGTAATTGAAGATAAACCCATCAGTGAGATTGATGACCAAACTCTAATTATGGCCGACCTCTCACGCAAAGCAATACAACAAGTACAGCGGTTTGTACGAACTCTACTGAAAGACAGTATACCCAAACAAAAAGTTTTGCCAGAAAATATCGAACCGATTATCGAAGCCTTAACAACTGGGCGCGTTACCCACGACTATCCCATCACTATTGAAGAAGCAACAGAAATGGGGCTGCCCGTAACCGTCGGACTGCCCCATTCCATTTATAATCTCATGGATCTGTACCCACAGTCACAGGGAGGACGACCCAGTGTGCAGTACATTCCTATGCCTTACAATGACCGCCGTTCAATTCTACCTACACCCAAAGGCAGACCCTTAGAAGAACCAAATCAGATGACTTGAGTCTTTAAAATAGGAATTTTTTCTGATGACTAAGGTGTAGATGTCGGTGTCGCTGTCGGTGTCGTTGTTGGTGTAGCTGTCGGTGTCGCTGTTGGTGTCGCTGTTGGTGTCGCTGTTGGTGTCGCTGTTGGTGTCGCTGTTGGTGTCGCTGTCGGTGTCGCTGTCGGTTTAGCTGTTGGTTTAGCTGTTGGTTTAGCTGTCGGTGTCGCTGTCGGTTTAGCTGTCGGTGTCGCTGTCGGTTTAGCTGTCGGTTTAGCTGTTGGCTGACCCAAAAGTGTCTTGGCTTCTTGATCGAGCTTTTGCCGGAGTGCTAAATTAGCAATTCCGGTTTCTTCCAACTGATTTTTCTTCTGGTATTCCTTCACCGCTGCTTCCATTTGGGGACCATAAAAATGATCGCGCGGTAAGGGAGGATTTGGCTTCAACACTGCATTCAAATTTGATTGCAGAATTTGAACGATGTTGGCAGCAAAATCTTGGGTTTTTGGCCCTGCTATCCCATCAACAGGCTTTAGCTTATAACCTGTCTGAAATTCACGAATTGCCTTTTTAGTTTCCTCATCCGTCAAAGCAGTATTTGTTACCTTGACGTTATAGCCTAATCCGCGCAATACAGAACGGAATTGCTGAGGCGTATAGCTACGTTGAGGGGCTGCGAAACCTGTGTCTACAACTAAACTAGCAGTTATCAGGCAAGTAACAGCAAAGGTTGCGCTTGATTTTCCAAACCCACACCACATATTTAAAACTCCTTTGGATTAAATCAGCAGGATTATAAATGTTAACAGCTGCATTTTAAGTTTGTTTAATAACTTTTTTTGCGATTATTTAATGATTTTTGAACAATTTTTGATTTATTTTTGTCAATTTTAACTAGAACTACAGAAACTAGTTTGTGTCATCCATCGAAAGAAGTATCTTTGATTAGCAGAGATACAGCAATTATCATTTGAATCGAATACACCCTTTGAACAGTAAATTACAGTAGGGGCGCAAAGATATTCCCCCCTACTGGGGTTTAATCAACTGAAAATTACTGTAATTGATTGGAAAGAACCGAAAATTCTTGAAGAAGAATTCTGACTCCTGACTCCTGAATTCTGTTCGATAAATGAAAGAGCTTAGAGTATTCCAACAAACAAAAAACGTATAATATATGACAAAAAATGAAAAATATAAAATCTTCTAAGCAGCGAAATCTTTGGTTTGAAAGATTTATGGCAATTGCTGCCACCGTAAATTTAGGTTTAGTTTTGTTTGATTTAAGTTACGTACCTTGGCGGGATTTCTACTTGCGAAAAATTCCCCAAATTATTCAGATTTATGATCCAGTAAAGGGTATTGAACCCTATCGAGACACGAAAAATTATTTAGAAACAGTCAAGGCATTAGAAGAACAAGTCAGCCAAACAGGGTTAGAGTCATCTGAGGTAAAGAGCAAGCTAGAAGAAATAAGGCGTCTGAGCAACGAGATGATCGACACTAACCCGTTCGCGGGAGTGAATAAGAGTGGTACTCTGGAAAAAATCAAAAATCGGATGCGCGATCGCATCGGTAACGAATCTGCAAAACAATCCTTCGCCACTTTTTGGAGTCAGCCGTATTTATCACAAAATGGCTGGATTCAAGAAATTAATTTTTTTAACGATAGAATCAGCCCTTTGATTGCTACTAACTATTACCGCCAAATCGGTGAAAATGGCGATTTTGTTGATAATTTCTGGATTCTTGACTTACCCTTTGTGATTTTATTTGGCGTAGAATTGCTGGGGCGTACCTTCTTAATCAGACGCCAACATCCCGGTTTGAACTGGTTTGAAGCACTATTGTGGCGTTGGTACGACCTATTTTTACTACTGCCATTTTGGCGATGGTTGAGAGTCTTACCTGTATTAGTCCGCCTAGATCAAGCGCAATTATTGGATCTCCATCCAGTGCGAAAACAAATTCATCAAGGAATTGTCGCCAACTTTGCCGAAGAACTCACAGAAGTTGTAGTGGTGAGGGTAATTAATCAAGTTCAGGGTTCAATTCAGCGGGGTGAGGTAACAAGTTGGCTCTCGCAACAAGAAAATTTACGTCCCTACATAGATATTAATAATGTGAATGAAGTAGAAGCGATCGCAGGTCTTTTGGTAAAAACAATTGTTTACCAAGTGCTACCCGAAATTCAACCTGCGATCGTTGCCATTTTGCGCCACAACATTGAAACCGTCTTCCATCAAGTCCCCGTCTACCGAAACCTCCAGAACCTCCCTGGCGTGGGACAGGCTCAAACCCAATTAAGCGAACAAATGGCGACTCAAATCACAACTAATCTTTACAAAACTTTAGTTAGCGCAGTTGAAGATCCAGTTGGCGCAAAACTCACCAGTCAACTCGTACAAAGCTTCAGTGATGCCTTGGGATCTGAAATGAAGGAAAAACACGTACTTTCAGAAATTCAGAGTTTACTTTTTGACTTCTTAGAGGAAATAAAAATCAACTACGTCCAGCGTTTGTCTCAAGAAGACATAGACCAAATTATCGAGCAAACCAGGCAGCTAAGAACACAAGTATCAGTTCCAGCAGTAGTTGATAAAGGCACTACTTTCCCCAAAATACGAGAAGGGTAGAGGGTGAGATAAGGGAGATAAGGGAGATGAGGGAGATAAGGGGGATGAGAGGACAAAGGGAAAAGGATAAAGAAACAAACCCTTTCCCCCTTCCCCTTTACCCTTTTTCATAATCCCCCATGCCCAATGCCCAATGCCCGACTATCCCATAAATGCGCTAAACTCGATTTAGGCGAATCATCATTGGTTCGTCACAAGACTTCTTGGAAGATATACCTATCGCAGGAAGTGGGTCGAAGCCCACTTTTTTTATTGAATTCTCTCATGGCTCATCCTTTAGTTCCACAAATTATTGATTTGGCGACACCAGTGGCAGAAGAACTGGGATTGGAAGTGGTTGGCGTGGTTTTTCACACCAACCAAAGTCCACCAGTATTGCGGGTAGACATTCGCAATCCTGAGCAAGACACTGGGTTGAACGATTGTGAGAGGATGAGCCGTGCTTTAGAAGCCTCCTTAGATGCTGCGGAAATCGTTCCAGATACATACGTCTTGGAAGTGTCTAGTCCTGGTATTTCGCGGCAACTGGTAACAGACAGGGAGTTTATTTCCTTTAAAGGATTTCCTGTCATCATCTCCACTTCGCCACCCTACGACGGACAACAAGAGTGGATTGGTCAGTTGATTCGCCGGGATGAGACAGCACTTTACTTAAACCAAAAAGGTCGTGTAGTCGAAATTCCCCGCTCCCTAATTACTAAGGTGCAGCTAGAGGAGCGCCGATAAACAAGTGATTAGAGGCTAGGGACTAGGGACGAGGGACTAGGGATTGCAGGAGCAGAGGAGCAGAGGAGCAGAGGAGCAGAGGGTAAGTTGCTGCAAGTCTTTTGCCTTTGCACCCAATGCCCCATGCCCCATGCCCAATGCCCAATGCCCAGGCCCTAGTTCCTAATTTTTAAAGGAGATTGCTTATGTCAATGGTTACTTTACCTGGATTAAAAGAATTAATTGAAAGTATAAGTCGCGAGCGGAATTTACCCCGGCTTGCAGTTCAATCAGCTATTAGAGAAGCACTACTCAAAGGCTATGAACGTTATCGTCGTGCCCAAAATTTAGAGCGCAAACAGTTTGACGAAGATTATTTTGAAAATTTTGAAGTAGAACTCGATATTGAAGGAGAAGGATTTCGCGTTCTTTCTACCAAAACCATTGTTGAAGAAGTAGATAACACAGACCACCAAATTTCCCTAGATGAAGTTCAACAAGTCGCTCCCGAAGCACAGTTAGGGGACTCTGTGGTGCTGGATGTTACCCCCGACCAAGGAGAATTTGGTCGGATGGCGGCAATGCAAACTAAGCAGGTATTGGCGCAAAAATTACGGGATCAACAGCGCCAGATGGTGCAAGAAGAGTTCCAAGATTTAGAAGGAACTGTCCTGCAAGCAAGAGTCCTGCGGTTTGAGCGGCAATCTGTAGTTTTGGCAGTCAGCAGTAATTTTGGTCAGCCAGAAGTAGAAGCCGAATTACCGAAGCGGGAACAGTTGCCCAACGATAATTATCGGGCAAATGCCACCTTCAAGGTATATCTCAAAAAAGTTTCCCAAGGTCAGCAACGAGGACCGCAATTGCTTGTGTCTCGTGCGGATGCTGGTTTGGTAGTTTATCTTTTTGCCAACGAAGTCCCAGAAATCGAAGATGAAGTGGTACGGATTGTTGCCGTAGCTAGGGAGGCAAATCCCCCCTCTCGTTATGTCGGTCCCCGGACTAAAATAGCAGTAGATACTCTTGATCGCGATGTAGACCCAGTTGGTGCTTGTATTGGAGCCAGGGGATCGCGAATTCAAGTGGTAGTCAACGAATTACGCGGTGAAAAAATAGATGTCATTCGCTGGTCGCCAGATCCAGCAACATATATCGCCAATGCCTTAAGTCCAGCACGGGTAGATGAAGTACGCCTAATGGACCCTGAATCCCGACAAACTCACGTACTAGTCGCTGAAGATCAATTGAGTTTGGCCATTGGGAAAGAAGGGCAAAACGTCCGTTTGGCAGCCCGCCTGACTGGTTGGAAAATAGACATCAAAGACAAAGCTAAGTATGACTTCGCAGGAGAAGATGCCAAATTTGCAGCTGTCAGAACAAAATATCAATCAGAGGAATCTGAGGAAGATGATCTCGACTATGAAGAAGAATTAGAGGATGAAAATCAGGACGAATTAGAAGAGGAGGATAGTTTTGACAATAACGATGATGAATAATTGATTAATTTTGTAAAGTTTTGATACTGTAGATTGTAGTCTCAGTCTCAAGGATTATTCTCTCAAAAGCTACTTGGTATAAGTAAAAAATAGTAATAATAAACTTCTTTTTACATCCAAAATCCTGGACTGAGATCATCAAAAAACCGATGAAACCAAATTATCGGCGCTGTATTAGTTGCCGCAAAGTAGGCTCAAAAGATGAGTTTTGGCGGATTGTCCGCGTCTTTCCATCGGGAAAGGTACAATTAGATCAGGGCATGGGGCGTTCCGCCTACATTTGTCCAGAAACAAGTTGCCTACAAGCAGCTCAAAAAAAAAATCGACTAGGGCGATCGCTACATGCATCAGTGCCAGAAACACTGTACCAAAGCTTGTCGCAACGTCTAGCCCGCAGTAATACCCAAAACCAAAACCAAATTTAATTGGAACAACTTTGTGACCTAATCTCCAGAAGAATTGTGTCGAAAGCTCAAGTCGTGCTTTCATCACACCCTCTGTTGATCGTCAAGGTTAGTGCCAAAATAGTAAATGGGTGTAAAAGGCATTCGCCTCTTCAATAACAAGAGGGGCGAGGCAAGATTCCCCCAGAATCAAGATGTAATCGATTGTGTTGTGGAAGACTCAGAATCAACAAAACAAGAAACTACAAAATGGCAACCTGGTAGCGCTCAGGCGCAGTTCGGCGTCAAGGGTTCCTATAAAAATCTTTTATTTAAGAAATTTTTATGGGTATCCCTCAACCATCATTCCTGGTGGGGATGCCACTATTAAACCGAAACATCTCTCTTTCCTGATTGGAGGCACCGGCAAAAACTGAACGGCAACCTAAAAACAGTAATCCAAGGATGGAGATGTCGCAAACCAGGCAACCATCCGCTAAAACTGTAAATTAAAGGGGAAGAGTGGATGAACAACGGCAAAGTTAGAATCTATGAATTATCAAAGGAATTGAATTTGGATAACAAAGAGCTATTAGCAATTTGCGAGCAGCTCAGCATCTCGGTCAAAAGCCATAGCAGCACGATTTCAGAATCCGAGGCAGAAAACATCCGGGCGGCAGCAGAAAAGCTTGCAGCTACGAATGTGTCAGCCAAAAAGGAACTAGGTACAACCAGCCATAAGCCAAATTCACCACCCAACGGCGGACGTAACCGACCTGCTGCACCCCACAAACAGCAAATTTTGGAAATACGCAAACCCAAAATATTGAGAAATACTACTTCCAACGCCCCAGAGGCGTCACTTGCTACCAATACCCAAGCTGCCTTGTCTGAAGCTAATCCTCCCTCTCCTCCACGGCCTTTCGCTACACCGGTCTCACCCATGAAGCCGACGGTACCAACTCGACCTGTACCCCGGACTCAATCTGAGACTCAAGAGCAACCCACGATCGCTGACCTGGAACAAACGCCTAATTCAAATCAGGCTCCGGAAAAAATAGCATCCCCAAAACCGGAAAAAATAGTTCCACCCAGACCGAAGTCAGAAAAACCGATCAAACCGCAACTAGTTGCTCCTCCAGCCAGACCTGCGGCAGAAGAAGCCCAGGTAGCAGATGAGCCAGTCTCTCAGGCAGATAAACCAATCCTTAAACGCGACCAACGGCTGCGGCCAGTGGAAGGCGGCGATCGCGAGCAAATTAAGCCGAGAGTTGCTAAACTGCCAACTGACCAGTCTCCAGTCGGTGCGCCACAAAGAACAAGTCGTCCTACCCCTTCACCCACCAGACCAGAGCAGAGGGGCAATAGACCATCTGCACCATCACAACTGGGAGAAGGGCAACGACCCAGGCCAGCGCGTCCAGGTGAAGGTGTAGCAGCCGCAATGCCCATCGCTACTCCACCCAGACAGATGTCAGGAATAGCGGGCAAATCTCAAGGTTCTGGTGATGAACCAGTCACACCTGATCTCCTCGATTTAAAACGCCCAAGTCCGCCTCGCCCGACCAAAGGTGGCAAAAAGTGGGTAGAAGAGGAAATAATTGACGAAGTTAAAGAGAAGGCTAAAGCCGGCGTCAAAGGCAAGCGGATCAAACCCATACTTGATGATGAGTTTGAAGAAGATTTGCTAGATGATGACGATATTGACTCACCAGCCACAGTCCAAGTTAGCCTTTCCATCGCTCGTCCTCCCAAACCCAAAGCGACTCGACCTGTACAGATGCCAGGTGCAACTCTTGCTAGCGCCCCAACTGCAAGAGCGAGAAAGCCTGGTTCTAAATCTGGTTCCAAGTCTGGTTCTGGCCGCGACCATCACCAAAACCGTCGCCAAGAAGCCGAGACCAAACGTGACCGTCCAGAAAAAGTGGTGATCACAGGGCCGTTGACTGTGCAAGAACTGTCTGACGTTTTAGCCGTCCCTGATACAGAGATTGTCAAAATCCTGTTCCTCAAAGGCATGGCGGTGAGTATCACCCAAAATCTGGACATTCCCACAATTACCCTGGTAGGAAAAGAACTAGAAATAGAAGTCGAAACCGCCGAGCGAGAAGCAGAAGCTCGGAAAATTACAGAAATGGTCGGTGCAGAAGACCTAGAATATCTCCACCGCCGTCCGCCTGTTGTGACAATTATGGGTCACGTAGACCACGGTAAAACAACCCTGCTCGACTCAATCCGCAAAACAAAAGTGGCTGCTGGCGAAGCTGGTGGGATCACTCAACACATCGGTGCATACCATGTGGATGTGGAACATGAGGGTAAACCCCAGCAGATAGTCTTCCTGGATACTCCTGGTCACGAAGCATTTACCGCTATGCGGGCCCGAGGAGCGCGGGTAACAGACATTGCCGTATTGGTAGTGGCTGCTGATGATGGCGTGCGTCCGCAAACCATTGAAGCCATTAGCCACGCCCAAGCTGCGGGAGTGCCAATTGTCGTTGCAATCAACAAAATTGACAAAGAAGGGGCACAGCCAGAACGCGTTAAACAAGAACTGACCCAGTATGGTCTGACCTCAGAAGACTGGGGTGGTGAGACGATCATGGTTCCCGTGAGCGCCATCAGGGGTGAAAACCTAGATACGCTCTTAGAGATGATTCTCTTAGTAGCAGAGGTTGGAGAACTATCTGCCAACCCAGATCGTACCGCCAAAGGAACTGTAATTGAAGCACATTTGGATAAGGCTAAGGGAGCAGTTGCTACCCTGCTAATTCAGAATGGCACCCTGCATGTGGGAGATATCTTGGTAGCTGGCTCGGCTTTCGGTAAAGTCAGGGCAATGGTGGATGACAGAGGCAAGAGAGTAGACATTGCTTCTCCTTCCTTTGCTGTCGAGGTACTAGGTTTAAGTGATGTGCCAGCAGCAGGTGACGAGTTCGAGGTCTTCCAGAACGAAAAAGAAGCCAGAGCACTCGCTAGCGATCGCGCCGATAGACAACGCCTATCCCGCCTGTTACAAGGTCGTGTTACCCTTACAACCCTGTCGGCTCAAGCACAAGAAGGCGAGTTGAAAGAACTCAACTTAATCTTGAAGGGAGACGTACAAGGTTCAGTGGAAGCCATTGTGGGAGCGCTCAAGCAAATCCCACAAAACGAAGTCCAAATTCGGATGCTGTTGGCTACTGCTGGGGAAATCACCGAGACAGATATCGACTTAGCAGCTGCCAGTAACGCTGTAATTATTGGCTTCAACACCACCTTCGCTAGTGGCGCCAGACAAGCCGCTGATGAAGCAGGTGTAGATGTCCGGGAATACAACGTCATCTACAAACTCCTAGAAGATATCCAAGATGCCTTGGAAGGTCTTTTGGAACCAGAGTTGGTGGAAGAACCCTTGGGCCAAACCGAAGTCCGTGCCGTCTTCCCAGTCGGTCGTGGTGCAGTTGCCGGTTGCTACGTTCAATCTGGCAAGCTAGTTCGCAACTGCAAAGTCAGGGTGCGACGTGGCGGTAAGGTGATCTTTGAGGGCGTCCTTGACTCCTTAAAACGGATGAAAGAAGATGCCCGTGAGGTCAACGCCGGTTATGAATGCGGTGTCGGCATGGATAAATTCAATGATTGGGTTGAAGGTGACATCATCGAATCCTATCAGATGGTTACGAAGCGCCGCACTCTCACCTTAACGAGATAGTGTTGAGGGTAAAATGGTTAGAAGTTAGGAGTGATAAATTAGGAGTTAGGAGTTAAAGGCTGCTAATTTCTAACTCCTAACTCTTAACTCACAATTTTTTATAATATGCATTCATTTCGCTCTGAACCTATTTTGTGGATTCACGTCGCTGGATTGGCGACGTTGCCTATTTTTTTAGTACTCTGCTTATTCTTCCTGTCTGTAGGCGAGCCGTTTTTACCCGTCTGGATGGAACTATTTTTGGTTGCCGCCATTGGTGTTCTCCCCCTCTTATGGATGCAGTTGCGTCGCCCCTTTTATATATTTGCTCTTTTAGGAATAGCCCTAAAGCCAGAAAATCTGACTGAACGGCAGCGGAAAATTCTCTGTTTAATTAATACAAAGTTAAATCGTATTCTGGCATTAGTAGCAGCAGTATTGTCAGTTTTTGTATTGTGGCATCTCTATCAAATTGCCCCATTAGTAGCAAATTCAGCTAAATTTCTCCCACAATGGCGCAGTCTTGCACTAGTGCTTGCGGGATTAGCTTTTTTAGGCAGCAATCTATTTTTACAAATACCTGTGAGTGTAATGCGAGTTTTGGTGACTAATGACACAGAATTCGCTGGCATAGAACCATTATCTTTAGAAAAGATTAAGCAAGACTTTACCATTTTAGGGGTGCGGGTTAATCAAATCGTCCCCCGATTGTTGCAATCCTTGTTTAGGATTAATACAGATTCATAGCAGCCCCAAAAGTAATTATTTCACTTTAAAGGGCTACAAGTGAGGAGTGGGGGGAGAAGAATTAATAACCAATGCCCAATGCCCCATGCCCTATTCCCAATACCCAGTTACCGTTGAAGTTAAAATAAAGGAATGAGGAACTATGGCTCAAATTCCAGCTTCTAGCGATCGCCAATTTTCTGCTGATACTGAAATTTGGTATAGCCTCAAATGCGCGATATCCACTAGTTCCGGTTTTCAACGCTGGCAACTAGAACGTGATGCTCAGTTACAGGGAATTCGCTTAGAACAGCAGGTACAGCGGTATTTAAGGGAAACTTTAGAAACTTTAGCTTACTAAAAATTAAGTAAATCTTGTAGGCTTGTTTGCAAGCGACGAAGTTGACGGTATGCACTCTCCAAGCGATCACCATCAACTTCAACTTCATTTGTGGGATAATTCTTAATAATTTCAATCAGCGACACTTGCCCGTCTTGACTCGCAGAAAGTATCAATGCGGCTCGTAAAGCCTGTCGATCTGCTTTCCGAGATGGTGTAGAAATAACTTGACTAATTTTATCCAAAATAATATTACCAATCTGGCTATTTAGCACTCTATCTAGAAAAACAGGGTTTATCTTTACTGGTTCCGTTAAATACTGACGAATGGCTTTGGGATCTTGTCGCGCCAAAGCTAAATTGACTCTTAATGAACGTGAGAGTTCACCTGTTTGGGCAAAGGTGGATAGTTCCTCTACAGAAAGTGATTCACGGAAGACGCCATACTTCAGCACTATTTGTTCCGCAGCAAAGGCAGGAGTGGACAAAAAGAGAAGATAGATACTGCCTACTAAAACTAAAATGCGACGCAGCCCCAAAACATTAAAATGCATTTCTCCCTATTTCCAATAGGTTTGCTTTTATTGTGATGATATTCCAGCAACATTATTTGCAGCATCTAGCTTTAGGAAACACAATAAATAAATCAGCCAAAGCAGGATGAGCGCTTAGAAAAGGCAGCGAGAGACTTGTTAATAGAACATCACCTCATCCCAAAAGCCTCTAGTAGAGCTTGGCAAAAATCCTTCTATCATCTCAATTAACAAGGTTTGGGGCCTACCCTGAATAATTTGCTCAAGCAAATTGTTAAGGATAGACAAACTTCGGCTACAGTGTACTAGTAGAATTCTCTGAATAAAAGAATATAACTAATGTATAAGTTCTGTGATCTATCTAAGGAATTTAGCTGAATCAGCGCTAATCATCCAGTATAGTTTTGCATAGATTTTACAGCAGCTACAAGGCTGCTACCTTCAATCTTGTTCGACACACGATAATTCAGCACATCACAGACGGAAAAAATGAAATACCGGGGTTTTCACATTTCTCTAGCGAAAAATTTTCGCCTTCTTTCTAGCAGTCATCTCAGATATACTTTGCGCGTAGGAGCGGGACTAACAGCTTTGCTAGTTGTTTCCGGCGGGTCAATACTACTACCTGGTGAAGTTAATGCTGGTGCTACTCAAGAAGGTATTGCTCCAATTCTGACAGCGCAAGCTCCTGCAACAGCCGCAGTGATTTACGTTAATCCCGCAACTGGTGCAGATAGTGCTGGTGCTGGTGCAACCTCAGCAGCACCCTACAAGAGCATCAGTTTCGCTCTGAGTCAAGCTCAACCAGGTGCAGTTATTCAACTAGCACCTGGGAACTATAACCAAGAAAGTGGCGAAACCTTCCCGCTTTTGCTTAAACCAGGGGTGACGCTGCGGGGTGATGAAGCTACTAAAGGTCAGGCAATATTAATTACAGGTGGAGGTTTCTACACTAGTCGCACCTTTGCCAGACAGGACATTACCATCCTTGCCGAGCAAGATGCCACGATCGCTGGTGTCAGCGTTACCAACCCAAATAGCCGAGGTACAGCGGTGTGGGTGGAGTCAACTAATCCCACTATCAAAAACAGTACTTTTACTAACAGTGTCAGAGAGGGTGTTTTTGTCACAGGTACAGGCAATCCCAAAATCGAAGGCAACCTCTTTGTGCAAAATAAAGGCAATGGGATTTCAATTGCTAGAGCTGCTCAAGGAGAAATTCGGAGCAACTTATTTCAGGATACTGGTTTTGGTTTAGCGATCGGTGGCACTTCCACACCTCTAGTTGTGGAAAATCAAATTGTCGAAAATCAAGACGGTCTTTTTATCTCAGAGTCAGCAAAGCCTGTATTGCGTAAGAATGTCATTCAGAACAATAAGCGAGATGGCTTAGTAGCAACTGTCAGCGCTCTACCCGACCTTGGCACGAACGAAAATCCTGGTGGCAATCTTATTCGCAATAACACTCGTTATGATGTGAACAACGCCACCAAAACCAGTACAATTCTTGCTGTTGGCAACGATATCGATCAGAAAAAGATTTTTGGCTCAGTAGATTTTGTTGCGGCAAGTGTTGATATACCACCTGGAGGGCCTGTCGCCTTTAAGGATGTGCCAGCAAATTACTGGGCAAAAACCTACATCGAAGCTTTAGCCTCCCAAAATATTATTGCTGGCTTTCCTGATGGCAGCTTTAAACCAAATGAACCTGTAACCCGCGCTCAATTCGCCACTATTATCACTAAAGCCTTAACACCACCAGTCAAACGCGCAGGCATTCAGTTTAAAGATGTAGCAAGTAATTTCTGGGCTTATGCTGCAATTCAATCTGCTTACCAAAGTCAATTTGTTTCTGGTTATCCCGATGGCACTTTTAAGCCACAGCAGCAAATTCCGAGAGTACAAGCATTAGTAGCTTTAGCTAATGGTTTAGGCTTAACTGCGAATAATCAGAATGTCCTTTCCTTTTACACCGACGCTGCCCAGATTCCTAGTTATGCGATCGCTCCTGTTGCTGCGGCAACTGCACGGCAACTAGTAATTAACTATCCCACAGCCAAGCAACTTAATCCTAATCGTCAGGCGACTAGAGCCGAAGTTGCTGCCTTTGTTTACCAGGCACTCGTCAATGCTGGACGTGCTCAACCAATTCCTTCATCCTATTTGGTAACAGTTCAGTAAATACCTAATTAGCAAATTGGAAGCGCCAAACTAATAATTTTTTAGTTTGGCGCTTCCAATTAATGTGAGTTTTTTATTCTAGGGTTTTTTAAACATAAAATTTGGGGTCTTTAAATATAGTTAACCCCATTTGAATGTTATTTGGTTTATGGTCAGGGTCTTTATATTGGCTGACCCCGTTTCAACGATTTCTAGTTTCTCAGAAATTTTTGCTTTTTGGAATTTCCTAATAATTTTTTTATTTTTTCTCTGTTGATATTTTATTCTTCATAACATTATTAATAAATTTGAAGAATATAAAGATATGCAAAAGGAAAGCAGTAAAAAATTAACAGCTAAATTTCTCGCTTCAGGAATTAGGATTTTTACCCGACTGGGGGCTTGCTTGCCGCCGCTGTTCCCAGCGCCAGAGGAACACCATTAGAGCAACTATTCCTAGTTGGAGAGCTAAACTAGGCAAAGCGCTCTCAACATTGCGCCCGGCAAGCACTTGGAAGAAAAAGACGAATGCACCGAGTGAGCCAGAAGCAGCGAAAGCGATGTAGAAAAATTGTCGTAAGCCGCGATAAGGAGCGGCTATTTCTGCTTTGAGGCTGGCATATTGTTCAGAGTTAAGACGATTTTTGGGGTTTTGGTTTATCATGACTAAATCATGTTATACTCTTAGATTGTGTACGCCGATGTGGCTCAGTGGTAGAGCAGCTGATTCGTAATCAGCAGGCCGTGGGTTCAAATCCCATCATCGGCTTTGATAAAAGGATTGCTCAATAGTCAAGTTTGACATAAATCATGTTGTACAGTGACTAATTATTCCTCGTCGGTGACAGATTAATGTCGTAGTGACAAATTATTGTCATCAAACCTAGATTATTACTGATGATAGTGATTATGTGACAGTGCCAGGAATTCAGGTATTTACTACTAATTCGGGAGCGTAGGCGAAGCCCGTCGCAGACATCGCCGCATCTAAAAATCAAATCAAACTGATAACTAAATAAGCATTGTCCTAATCAACTGCGAGAAATTACACAGCAGTTACTCGCATCTGCACATCTTGCACCTAGCCCTAGCGATTTCTAATCGCGGCTATACAAACGAAGTCCGCCTGCGCGGACTAATAGAAAATCAAGGGTTTTGCCTGTGTAGCCGAGACTTCCAGTCGCCTGGTGCAAGATATAAGCATCTTCAAAACCCATTGCGTATGGCGCGTTGGCATATCCTCTCGTAGAGAAGGGAAGCCTACCGTACCCTTTGGGGAAGAATGTTGGCGACAAAAAGATCCCCGACTTTTTAGAAAAGTCGGGGATCTGATTTCTTGTTTAAGTAGGGCTTGCTGAAAAAGTCTGATGGCTGGGGTAGGCAATAGGGAATAGGCAACAGGCAATAGTTTCATCCTGATTTTTGGTGTTTTTTTGTGACCTAATCCATGAGAAATGCAAGATTTTTCAGCCTGATACCCCAATTTACTTGCACCTGTTTCTACAAAAATAGCCCCAAAGCATTGATAAATCAACGTTTTATCATTATTCAGCAGACCCTAAGTAGGTGTGGATTATTGCAGTAAAGGAGTTGTGCTATTACCGTTAGTTGACGCATTCGCAATTGCAGCTTGAGTAGGTTGAGTAGTAAGAACCGCTACAAGTGGAGTATCTTTTGAACTAGATTGTTTACTTCGTTTTCGATTGGAGCCGCCAGCCTTGGAATACTCCATACTGTTTCTGCCGTAGACAGTTGCAACTCCACTTAGCATTCGTTCAGACATTTCAGAGAGAGCTTTATTCATCTGGGTTGCTGTTTTACGCGATTCTTCCAGATTGGAAACCAGCATATTATTAGCTTCTAGCACAGCACGGGTAGTGTTGATTCAGTGAGTGTAAGCTTCAATGGTTAACCCATGTCCTAAGTCCAGATTTTTATCAATAGATTTAAGCAAGGCGAGACGAAGTTGGGCTTTGTCAACAGCAGCAGATCCACGAGTTTTTAAAGACATAGCACATCCTTTTTTAATAATTCCTTTTTCAACATTGTGGAGTATCCTTTTGCCTGAGATGGGTAGTTTTGTGGATTTATTTCCTTAAAACTTCAACGAAATAATTACGAGTTTGCCTGTGTTTTTACTCATTTTTCATATAGATTTATTGTTTGAGAATAAGTACAATCAGCAACAGTAATCACAAAATCAATAAATGCATACCCCGAAATAACAAATGCGAACCCCAAAATAGCAATTGCGAACCCCGAAATAACAAATGCGTAACCCGAAATAACAAATGCGAACTCCGAAATAACAAATGCGAACTCCGAAATAACAAATGCGAACTCCGAAATAGCAATTGCGATCGCCAAATCGATAAATGCGTTGGCGTAGCCCGCACTTCTTTACGAGGGGCTGCGCGTAGCTTGCTTCCCCGTAAGTTTTTATCTCTAATACTGAGGGTATTGGGATATTATGCAGGATAATAGAGATGGTTCAATTAGCGTGTCTAAATTTTCATGCAGTTTGAGTGGGATGAGGCGAAAAATTTAGAGAATCTTCGCAAACATGAGATTGATTTCGCCGATGTTCCTGAGATGTTTGAAAGTCCAATGCTAATTGAGTTAGATGATCGTTTTGATTACGGAGAAGACCGTTGGTTCGGTATAGGTTTTCTCGGCAACGGTGTAGCCGTTGTAGTTTGGACAGAACGCAAAAATAATGTGATTCGGATCATTTCAGCACGAAGGGCAAATCGGTATGAGCGACAAAAACTTGAGAAATACCTCTCGTACTAACTGGACAGCATTGGAGTCAATGAATGATGAAGAAATTGACTACTCTGATATTCCACCATTGACAGAAGATTTTTTTCAGAAAGCTACTCTCCGAGTTCCCGCACCTCAAGCACAGCAATTGGTAAAGATTGAGCCAGATATACTAGAGTGGTTTCAAGCTCAAAGCGGAGAATATAAAACCTTAATCAACTCTGTTTTACGTCGTTACATCGAAAACTGCGACGAACAGAGTGCAGTGTAACAATTTAAAATTCAATATTACACCAGAACTTCCCCCCCCAATTAGATGACAATTTATATTGGGTGGGTGTTGCTTAATGTTTCCTCAAAAGCGCGATCGCTAAATCTATAAATGCGTTGGCGTAGCCCAACCCAGGCATCGCGGAATTGTTGATTCGGGCGATCGCATCTGTTACCTGAAACTGCTACTCAATCGGGTGACAAAGTGGTTCATCTAGGCGATCGCGTGCATCAAAAATTAAGGGACAATCTTAAAAATTATCGTAAATAAGTAGTAAGGTGGTTGGGATGGAGTGCCTTTCTGGGTTCCAATTATCCGATTTCCAGATGGTAACTACGCCTTTTCTGTAAATGAAAGCTAATTTAAATTTCTTCAAATACCCTAGATAAACAACTTTTGAGCAGTTACCATTTAACAAATCGGCACGGTTAGCGATCGCCTTCGTCGTAGAGACAAGCAAAAACTATAATGAATGCATAAAGCAACCAATATAAGCAAGGTTAAGAGAATCTAAACAATGCAGGCTCATAGCAGTTCAGAGCAAAGGCTACTTGAAAAAATTCAAAAACTACTAAAAAGCGTCCAGCAGTAGTTGTGAGTTCTAATAGCTATCAACGCGGTCGTTCGGATTTGATATTGATAGCGATTACCAGTCAAGCAAATCCAGCAACTTCTTTTGGTGAAATCACAATTAATGGATGGCGAGTAGCTGGTCTTCTCAAGCCCTCAATTATCAAACCAGTTTTGACTACCATAGATAAAGGGCTAGTGATTAAAAAGTGAGGACGACTTGAGGAACCAGACCTTCAGACTTTGCAAAACCTCTTTCTGGCTATTTTGGGTTGATATGCGAGATCGCTCCTTAAAATCAAAGCCTCTGATTATCACTCAAACTCAGTTTCGCAGAAAGCTTTTAATAAATCGATACAATTAGCGATCGCTCCTAAATGAGCAATTTCATAACCGTGGGTATTTTGGGTAGGAAACGCTAAACACGCAGCACGTCCAACATGACCAAATTTCATTGCAATTGAAGCATCGCTACCAAATCCGCTGAGAGTTGTGAATTGTATTGGCATATCGAGTTGCTTTGCACTATGGCGCAATTGACTATTTAACCCCTCATCATATATTCCATAGGCATCTTGAGATAAAAGTACAGGACTTTCCCCATCTTTAACGGGATATTCCTCAGATAATGGACAAATTTCTAAAGCAATTAAGGCATCCAAACGCTGATTTTGGGTGAAAAATAGCGCCCCAATTGCTCCCACTTCTTCTTTAGCTGATGCTACTAAATAAACATCAACAGCAGGCTGTTTCAGGTTTTCAGCCAAGGCTAGCAAAATGGCAACAGAAGCTTTGTTATCCAAGGTGTAACCGGCAATATGATTCTTTAACCGAATTGGACGCTTGCGATGTTTGCCGATTACCATTCTAGTTCCAGGTCGAATGCCAGCTGCTTCTAATTCCGCAGATGTCAGCTTCGTTTCAATCCAGGCATTTTCCCACTTAACTGTTGTATCTTCCTGCTGCACTTTTTGGGGCGATTCGTGGGAAACATGGCGGGAACCAAAGCTGAGAATACCGCTAATAGTTTCGTTATCTCCCAGTAAATCGACAACGCCTTCGCCATAAACCCACGGGAAAGAACCGCCAAGTTTGCGGACTTCCACACGACCTTCATCACCAAGACTCTTGACAATCGCACCAATCTCGTCTTTATGTGCGGTGATAGCGATCGCTCGGTCTGGATTTTTCCCTGGAATCTTGGCAATAATATTATCGGCGCGATCGCACCAGACTTCTATACCCAGCGCCGCAAATCGTTCCATCAACAACTGATTAATCTCAGCTTCTACACCACTCGGAGAATGGTGCATCACCAATTCTTCAATAATTTCAAATAAGCGATCGTAATCCCACATCAATACAGTTAGTTTAGTTTTCAACTGTTGTATGAGACAATTGTGCATCAACAACCCGCACTTCTGATACAACTGCTGCTCTTTTTTGTTGACGCTTCAGCATTCCTAGCGCACCAAAAGCACCAAGAGCTAAAATTCCCAAGTTTATCGCAGGTTCCGGGACAGACTTAGCATCAATCGCCGCCAGTGCAGTTTCTGCTACTAACTTATGAACGCCTGTCGTTGGATGCACAGAGTCAAAAAATAAATAATCGTTTGGTTGAGAACATACACTTGTGATTGTCTGTAAAGTCCCTATTATGCAAGGGGTAGCCACATCTTTAAACCCAAAATCCCCTGGATTTGCTTGTACTTGATTAAATAGGGAAAACACATCCACAGAAATCAGATTCAAGTCAGAGTTATTGCTAAATTTGTCTATTTCTTCAGCTAATCTCGTGTTATGGTCAGTTGTCAATCCAGTCAAGTTGCTAGATAAACCTGTCGCAAATGCAAATGGAATTTTGCCCAAATCAGGCAAGTTAAAGACTAAAATATTTTTTGCACCAGATGAGGCAAGCAACCCTACTGCATCTGATAAATTCTGGACTGTTTGAGCCGCATTGGTAGCTTGACCAAACACATAATCATTTGCACCTCCCCACACAGCATAAAGGGCATTTGGATCAAGCTTCTGATTAGCTTGTAGGATTGGTTGCGTCAACAAGCCGACTTGCTCTAGTACTCCCGGTAACGGCGCACTAGGAACAACAGCATTACCCTGACCAGAACTAGCACCGCCCACAGCAAAGTTAATACCTTGATTGGGAATAGTAGTATTTAAGGTAATGTATGGAGAGGGTTTTAATCCTAGCTGATCTCCAAGGTAGTCTACCCACACGCGATCATTAGAAAAACGCCCTTGAAAATATGGTGGATCTTGGGGAATGGCTGTTGTCGGAGCGATTAAACCACCAGTAGCAGCGAAAACATTGCCAGTATCAGAAAGACTGTCGCCAAATACATAAAACTTGGAAAAACTCGCAGCACTCGCCTTTAGCGGCAACATGAAAGATAAAAGAACAAATCCTGCCGCTACAGCTTGTTTTTTCATATTTGTTTTACCCGTAGTATTTGTTAGTTTTAGTTAATTTACGTTGTTTTACCTAACTATGCCTCAAAATTTCATCAAACACGGGTAAAAACGCTGAAAATACTTAGATTTACATTCTCTTGATAAAAAACAGGTCTATTACAAAAAAATGGCCAAATTTATACAATAAATGGTAAAAATTGCACACTTTTATGCTATTGGATGGACTAACTACA
This sequence comes from Nostoc sp. UIC 10890, assembly GCF_054786515.1. Classification (NCBI taxonomy): domain Bacteria; kingdom Bacillati; phylum Cyanobacteriota; class Cyanophyceae; order Nostocales; family Nostocaceae; genus Nostoc; species Nostoc sp. UIC 10890. Next base: position 4,108,321 of record NZ_JBSGKF010000001.1, on the reverse strand, counting down.
ACATAATCGGGTAAACCTTTGTAGATATTGCTTTAACTTCGCTTTAATTTCAAAGCCTCAGTAGCCGATACACCCTCACCCTGAGTACCGAAATACCACAAAGCTGTAGCAGCCTCAGCGCGAGTTACTGGTTTTTTGGGTTGAAACAGAGTCGTATAGCCAAACACCCGCCGAATATTTGATTGTTCACCATTTTGGTAATCAGCCAACACTGCTCTTAAAGCCTTGGGGTCAATTCGCGCTGCATCTTGGAAACCCCAGGTTTGTTTAACTGCATCTAAGTTAGCAGAGGGTAAAGCTTGGCGAGTATCTAGAGGTAATTTCCACAGTAGTAACTGTTCCCGCGTTAGGGGTGCATCAGGACGAAATAAAACTACTGTAGAATCTCCAGACAACGGACTAGGAATTAACCCAGCTTCAGCTAATCCCTGAATTGCTGGAAAATCAGGGTCTTTTGTCGAAACATCACTAAAAGCTGGTTGAGTAGTTTCTGATGCCAAGCGAATTTGTTTAGCTGGATTGCTGATATGCATAGCATTATTAGCAGCAATTAGCCAACGAGCATATTCCCGATGTGTAACGATTTTACTGGGTTCAAACTGCTTAGTTGTGGTAGTAGAGTTACTCTTAATTGTCTTTGGCTCTAAAGACAAAACACCTAATGCAGCCAAGTCTTGGATATATTGCCGCCATTCTTGCGGTGCTTTGTTCAGATCGTTAAATTCCTGAGATTCTGGTGTCGCTGTAGGAGTTGTTTGATTATTAGCCGTGCTTGGTGGCTGTGTTGCCAAGTTTGCGGGTGGTGTCGGGCCAATAAACTGTGGATCTACTGTTTGAGGAACGGCGTTAGTAGTTTCGTTAGGATTTGCAGTTGGGGTAGATTGTGCCGTTGCAGTACTATTAGGTGTGTATTCAATCAGTAATTCGGTTGCTGTTTGGGGTTGATTAGGTGTGGCGTTAGTAACTGATTTAGGCTGAATGGAAACCTTCAACAGCAAATCGTTACGACGTGCCTCAAAAGCACCTCCCGCATCATCTGTTGGCTGTTGTAAAATCTGCCAGTTATTTGTTTGAAACTGGGTACGATAAAAGCTAGCAATAAAGTTACTGGGGTCAGAACTCAACCAACGAGTTGAGACTCTATTTTCTGAACCGTTAGCAGGTGTAACTTCCTCCAGTTTGGCATTGGAGTATAGGGGGATATCTTTGGGAAAATCAACTGGTAACTGAACTGTTGATTCGTTTGGCTGTGCTTGCGGTTGATTAGTCTGAGATTCTCCAAAGACAGCTGGATTGCTTTGCAGCTTCGGATCTGCCGCCAAAGATTGCTCAAGGTTTTTGGCGACTGGACTGTTAGCACAGGCTGTTAAGGAAGTGAGTAGAACAGCCCAAATTAGAAATACAGCTGGACGTTTGCAGGGAAGCACAGGAAATCACAAATTGAGTTTCAATTCCTACCCTAGCGCAGACTGTTCATTAAATGGGAATAGGACATTGGGCATGGTTTTCTCTTTTTCCCCTTATATCCCTTGTATCCCTGCTTTTTCTGCTCTCTGACTATTTGTATCACCAAAACGACACTACCGACTCACGGCATCTTCTTCGTAAATGTCTCTGTTGGTGATGATATCTCCAAAAATGAGTAAACGGTAGCAAAAGCTACCGTATTGTCTTCGTTTTACAGCCATTAGGTTTTGATAATTCCCATGCTTATTTATAGAATTCCCTAAAATTCTGGCAAACTAACATTTTTGAAAAAAAAACATAAATAAATCTGGAATGCTTACTAGATAAGAGTTTTGTCATTTGGGTAATCTAATCTAGTACTCCAGCACAAGAATTATCACAAATTTTTAGATAGTTTTGGAAATATTCGATTGTGAGAGCGGATAACTGATTGATAACTAGCTAAACCCTTCTTTAGCTAGTAAAAGCTTTAATCTTCTTCCAGATACACTAGCTTAATATGATCGCCAAGCAACTGAAGTGATAGACTAGGATGAAAGTCCCTCTTAGCCTCACCCAAGGAGGGGAATAGATAAAGTTCGCTAACACTAGCTTACAATCGATTTTGGCAATTATTCATCTGACGATGGTAAGCTGAGTAAGGCAATAGCTGGAAAATGCCAGTTTTAAGCAATTCCAGGAATTTAGCGTAAGTTCGTTATTCTTGGCGACTGAGGTTATAGGTAAAACAGTCAAGTGTCGCAGCAGTTTCCCTAGTATCTCTAAATTGATTTTCTGGGGGAAGTGCGACTTGTGCTGTGGTCAAGAGTTTCTTGGCAGCCTCGAAAGCAGTGAGTGCTTACTCTAGAAGTGCGTAGTTTACCGCCGTAGGCATCGCCTCTATGTTATCCAAAGCTTTCTCTTTGGCAACCCATCCCCTGTTCATCTGGGATAGGGCAGCGGTTCTTTTAGAAAAGCTGGGCACAGGATGCGCTTCGCAAGTTATAGAGGCAGTGCATATTAGCTATGGCTGTTTTCACAATCATTAGTAGGATTGAGTAGAGGCAAAGAAGACACTTCATCCAATGCACTGGCGGTTGAGAAAACCCTCTACAAACTTGGTCTGAACAGTTAACAGCTTCCTGATAAATTAGATACAATTAGCATCTGCGTTTGTTTGGGGATCGCTTGTTCAAAGCGAGTACTCGAATTGACAAGCTGCTGCACTAACCGATTTGACATAGTAATAACGTTTTCAGCTGATAACTCTGGCGAAAATTTTTAATTCAGGGCAAATTAAGACTTATATTCAAGGGGCTTGGGTGTTTCTTGGAGATGAAGTTAGCTAAAAGGGGGCAAAAGGCTGAAAAAGATATATCTAATGTCAAAAACGCAGATCGGATAGGAATATGAAAATCTAAAATAGATATTAAGAAGAAAAACAACGACCATCGACAACCGTCAGTCCATTTTACTTTCTGTAAAGCGTCACCGGGTTGTTACCAGTGCTGAAACACGATTACATGCAAGTTTCCCAGGATCAGCCTATTTATTCTGAGGCTCCCCTCCAGCTGTTACTGTTTGTCGATGGACGCCCCAAGTCCCGCCAACAAGTGCAGCGAATACGTGCTTACTTAAAAGAGTTGCAGGCTGAGTATAGTTTTGAACTTCAAACTATCGATGTTGGACAACAACCTTACTTAGCAGAACACTTTAAATTGGTAGCAACACCAGCTTTAATCAAAATTCATCCCGAACCACGGCAGGTTCTAGCTGGGAGTAATATCATAGCGCAATTGAAAAATTGGTGGCCTCGGTGGCAAGCTGCTGTAGACGCCTACTTAAAATTACAGGAAGACTTACAAGAACGGATAGACGACAATGTTAGGGTTACATCACCCAAATCCACTATCCGTTCAGTTGCTGTTTCTGCTGAACTAATCCGACTCTCAGACGAAATTTTTCGCTTGAAACAGGAAAAAGATAACCTCCAAGAGCAGCTACAGTTTAAAGATCGGGTGATTGCGATGCTGGCGCACGATCTCCGCAATCCCCTAACTGCCGCCGCGATCGCCATAGAAACTCTCCAATCTAATTACAATTTAGAGACAGGCCAATTCCAGCGTCTCAAACCATCCTTGACGGCGCATCTATTAAAACAAGCCCGTAATCAAACTAAAGTCATTGATCGGATGATTGCCGACCTTCTACAGGTGGGTCGTGGAAAAGATACAGAATTTCCTATCTTACCACAAAAAGTACAGCTAGGTAAACTATGTTTAGATGTACTGGAAGAATTGTGCGATCGCTACACCGCCAAATCCCAAGAAGTAGAAACGGATATTCCCAATGACTTGCCCTATGTATATGCTGACCCAGAACGCATCCGGCAAGTGCTAGTGAATCTGTTGGATAATGCCATCAAATACACCCCAGAAGGTGGCAAAATTAGCGTCGCCGGATTGCACCGCACTACGCAAAAAGTTCAGTTTAGTATTGGCGATACTGGGCCTGGTATTCCTGTAGAAAATCGCGATCGCATCTTTGAAAATCACTTCCGACTGCAACGGGATGAAGGCACAGAAGGTTACGGCATTGGTCTTTGTCTATGCCAACGCATCGTCCTAGCACATTATGGTCAAATTTGGGTGGACTCTGCTCCCAATAATGGAGCATGGTTTCACTTCACACTGCCAGTTTATCCTTCTTAGATAAAGGGTATTGACAAATGACCAATGACTAATGACAAATGACAATTAAGAACTTGAGATAAAGCGATCGCGCCCCCCAGCCTTTGCTTGATAAAGTGCCTTATCTGCCATCACGATCAAATCTGAAGGTGAGGATTCCCAATTAGGAACAACAGTCGCCACGCCCATACTAAGAGTGACATACTTACTCACAGCAGACTCGTCATGAACAATTTGCAAATCTTTAACTCCGGCTTGTATCACAGAGGCAACATGAACTGCACCAGAGGCAGGGGTGTGTGGCATAATCACAGCAAATTCTTCGCCACCATAACGCGCTACTAAATCCTGATGTTTTTGTACCTTAAGGCTTAAGACAGCACCCACTTTTTGTAAACAGACATCCCCAGCCGGATGACCATATCTATCGTTATAAAATTTAAAAAAATCGATATCACACAAAATCATTGACAAAGGAGATCCCTCTTGTGCGAGGTTAATCCACTGAGTATTAAGATAATCGTCAAAGCGGCGACGATTAGCCAACTCAGTTAAGCCATCTACATTGGCAAGGTGATGCAAAGCTTGGTTTGCCGCTTCTAATTGTTTGTATACTTGCGCTTGTTGTAGCAGTCGGCGCAATCGCTGGCGCAATACAGGCCAGTGAATTGGCTTAGTTACATAATCAGTCGCACCAGCGTCAAAAGCACGGTTTACAGATTCCTCATCATCCAAGCATGTGATCATCAAGATGGGAGTGCGCTCCCATATCTTGGATATAACCGTATTTTTAAGGGTCGAGTTAGTATCAAAGTTCGCAAGGGCTGATATTAAATTATTCCTGGCAATTTGGAGCAAGTGCTTACAGCAGGTAAAGCCATCCATCACAGGCATAACAGCATCTAGCAAAACTATATCTGGTTTGATAGCCTCGTAAGCATCTAAACATTGCTTACCATCATTGACTTCGACCACTCGATAACCTTCTTGTTCCATAGCTTTACGCAACAACACTCGGATGGTCTTGTCATCATCAGCCACTAGAATCAGTGGCGGTTGCTTTGTAGAAAGAGGAAATGGGCTTATGCCTGACATGAGTTGCCTTCCACTTGCGGGACTATGCTGAAAAAGGCTGTGCAACTCGATCGCATGGAGGCGATCGCTATTTTCCTCAATGCCGGGATTTGCGACAAAGGTGTGTCTGGCCTCAAAATCAACTGTTTTTTGACAATGGACTGCTCAATGTTCTTGAGCCAAGCAAGCGGTAGATAACTAAGTTGCATAGACAATCTATAATTGGAGCACGAAGGCAATTGTTACCTTTTTGTTCAGCTATGGTTATGAGAGGAAATTGTTACTTTTATATTTCCCCATTGTTAAAGTCAAATTACAATTTTTTTGAGAATTGCAAATACATACCTAAATTATGTAGTTCTGTAGTTAGTTTAGAAACTTAGTAAGGCAGAGCAATGCAATTGCCAAAATCCGCTTAGAAGATAGCTAATAGTAAATTATTAATAATACCTGACTTAAATTTATTTAGTCTATTCGGCAAGGCTTGCTGAGATTTAGTATAATTACATAAGGATCAGATAAAGCTTAGTGCAAAGCTTCATTATCTAGTGAATCTAGGTTAGCAAATTAAGTAAAAATTCTTATTTAATTCGATTCAGTATATCTAGTAATACTTGGCATAGATCCACCTAAAATCTCAATTAACTAGAGATGTTACTCAAGCAACTTTTTAAAGATAGGCAAATTTCTACTACAATATATTAGTCAAGTCAAAAATCGGTTGTTTATTATGAAATTAATAAATTAAAATTAATAAATACTTCAAAATCAACACATCAAACCGCCATCTTTTAGACTATACAAACAACCGGAAAATCTTACAAAAAATCTAACACTATTTACATTCACCAAATTTTTAAAATGCCAGACTCATTAATGTATCAGCAGGATAACTTTGTTGTTCTAGAAACAAATCAACCAGAACAATTTCTGACACTATCAGAGTTATTAGACAAGCTCAAAACAACTCTCCAACAACTCATAATTCAAGATTTGTCGCCTGACTTGCAAAAGTTTGATACTGTGGAGGCTCAAGCACAATATTTACTCGACACTAGCTGCGAATTAGATATTGGCCCTGGAAAATATTTACAGTGGTATGCAGTTCGTTTAGAAAAGTAACTTTTTGGACAGTGGTTAAGAGGTTGTTTGAAAAGTCTAATTTATTACTCGCCGGGCGACTAGAAGTCGCGGCTACACAGACAAAACCCGCCTGCGCGGGTTAAAAACCTTCATTAAATAATTGAAAATCCATAAATATATGGAGTTTGGGTAACAATAATTTTTGTTCTTGAGAGGATGTTTTAAAAGTGGTCGGATGTAATTTTAGTCACTTCTAGATCCTCTCTGACCTCTTGAAAAAAAGGGTAACCAGAATAAAAGTCCCCCTTAACAAGGGAGACTTTGGGGGATCTATAACGCAATACAGTTCAAATAAGCCCAAAACACTTGTAGAGACGGCGATTCATCGCGTCTTCTGAACCGTATTGATCTATAACGTTTTACTCCCGATAAAAGGACTTTTAAAACATCCTCTGACTATTGACTGCTGACTAGTGACTCTTTTTGAGTATTGATCAACGCTAGCTCAATTGTATTTTCAGATGGCTGTGTTATTTGAATCTCCAATCCAGGTCCAAAATAGTTGGTCATTTTTTCTTGCTTTTTTTGCCACGCATCAAATGGTATTAGCGGTGAATCAAATTCTAAAATTAGGGCATAGTTCCCATTAACTTCTGTTTCTCGCAACCCTGTTACTGTTGGCCGCTCCTGGTCTGTAGGACTTAAACCTAGAAAAGAAAGTGTTGTATCTAAATGAGCATCTTGACCGTAGCAATATCGGGTGATGTCTTTGCGAATTTTATTTTGAGTATCAGTTGCTTGCTGCTGGCGTAGTATTAATGCTGAAGGTGACGTAGTTTGGCTAAAGGGTACTGGCTTAAGTTCATTAGCTTTCAGCGCTAGTCCTCCCAACAAGAGAGGAATCCCGTAAAAAAATCCGACAAGATTGAGTGTGGCATTATTATCAGCATAGGCGACGAAGCCAATGACCGTTAATATACCGCCGATAGTTAAACCGAGTGTTCCCAAAGAGATTTGGCGTAGCATGAGCTTAAATTAGTATAAATTCTGAATACGTCAGTTTTATTATCATCGGCTATGAGTAACAAATTAGGGAAGAACATCGTTCCCAGTTAAAAGGGCGTATAGTGTCCCAGAAGGTAGGATTTTGAGTTAACTTTAAACTTAAAGGTAGTGAAAGATAGGAAAAAAATAATGGATCTACAGACTATAAAAGAGCGAATTGTCGCAGTTCAAAATAAACGCGAGTACCTGTTAAGCCTACTGGAGCAACCAAACCTGGGAACTTTGAGAGTTGACGTAAATCAGGCTTTGGAAGAACTGGATGAATTAATTGATGAATTTAGACGCACCATTCCGGTAGAGTAGAAATCATTAAAAATAGCGTCGGTTTAACCCTTAAAAGGCTATACCGACGCTCCTCACTATTATCATGCGCTCAAACCCCCAGAATTGAACTAAGCCTGAGTTGACGAAACAATATTGCTGTATCATTTATCCTGCAAATGAACCATCTCCTGCACGCTGACCTAACTGCCTAACTAAGGCAACAAGTTCGTTTGTAGGCACATCTTTCTTGCAAACATCATCAAAGCTAGACATTGCCTTTGTCCCCTGAAAGTTTACGTCTTCTACTGAGGAGTAAGCAAGAATCTGGGTGTTCGGAGATATAGCTTTAATGTGACTAGACGCACTCCAGCCATCCATGACAGGCATTTGTAAATCTAGAACAATTACGTCAGGATGGCAACGTTTAACCATTTCTATCGCTTCTTCACCATTGCTGGCTAAACCTACTACTTGAATATTTTCCTGGCAAGAGAAAACCAATTGCAAGGTTAAACGAGTCAGTTCGTGGTCGTCAACTACTAGAACACGCAAGGTAGAAAGCTCACAGGATAACATTAACATTGAGGGGAAAGACGAAATTATTCAAAATAACCCCTCTAGTTTATGGGAACAAGTGCCAGCCCTGACTCTATCCTATGGTTGAATAACTTGTGTGAACCCATGAAAAACAACTTAGACAATTGCTCAGAAAATTAAAGTTTTCTAAAAAAAACTAAGTTGAGCTAGTTGTCAAGGTATAAGTAACTTATTTTTTAATCAATCAGGTTTGAGGCTACACCAGTTGAGCGTAATGCCATGTTCATAAGAATTTTTTGGGAATTTGCTTCTGGAGAATCATCATAAGGACGACGTTGAATATAAGTGCCATCGGCTTGTAATTCCCAAGCTTGACGATTATCTGCGAGCATAATTCCCATAATTTCTTGCAAATCTTTGGCAATATCAGGGTCTTTGACTGGGGTAATTACTTCGACTCGGCGATCTAGGTTCCGGCGCATCCAGTCGGCACTGCCGATATAGATTTCCTCCTGTGTATTGTTATGAAAATAATAAATCCGAGAGTGTTCTAAAAAGCGACCGACAATGCTGATTATGCGAATATTTTCACTAATGTCTTTGAGTCCTGGGCGCAAACAGCAAACGCCCCTAATAATTAAGTCAATTTGCACTCCGGCGCGGGAAGCTTCATATAGTGTGGCGATAATTTGTGGATCGACTAGGGAATTCATTTTGGCAACAATGCGCCCAGAAAACCCGTTTTGAACATTTTCGATTTCGCGGTGAATTAGTGACAAAAAGCGATCGCGCATATTCACAGGCGCAACCAGCAACTCTCGATAAGATTTTTGTAAAGAGTAGCCTGTCAAGAAATTAAATAAATCTGTGATGTCAGCACCCAATTCTTCACGGCAACTAAACAATCCCAAATCTGTGTACAGTCGTGCGGTTTTGGGGTTATAGTTACCAGTCCCAATATGCACGTAGCGACGTATCCGGTCTTTTTCGCGCCGTACTACCATAACCGTTTTACTATGGGTTTTCAGCCCCACTAAACCATAGACTACGTGAACTCCAACTCTTTCTAGTCGTCTTGCCCAGTAAATGTTATTCTCCTCATCAAACCGCGCCTTTAATTCCACCAGTACAGATACCTGCTTGCCATTTTCGGCAGCGGCAATTAAGGCGTTGACGATGGGTGAGTCACCAGAAGTCCGGTAAAGGGTCATCTTGATGGCTAACACATTTGAATCGTAGGCGGCATGGGTGATAAAGCGCACGACTGTTTCTGAAAAGGATTGATAAGGATGGTGTACTAGTAAATCCTTTTCCCGAATCACAGCAAAAAAGTCTTTTCCTTCGTCCGTTTCCAGGACATCTGGATCTAAACTCGGTTCTCTCAGTCTTTGTAGGCGTATTGGTACAACAGATTGGCGTGGTGGATCTTTGAGTTCTGGCAGTGGCAAGGACATAAAATACATCAAATCCCGCAGTCCCAAAAGTCCGTCTACTTCGTAGAGATCGCTTTCTGTTAATTCCAAATCTTGCAATAATCGCGATCGCACTATGTCAGGAGTCTGAGACTGAATTTCTAGCCGGACTGGACTCCCACCTAGTCGCCGTTTTCGCAATTCCTGTTCGATCGCTAACAATAAATCATCTGCTTCATCTTCTTCTAAGACCAAATCGGCATCACGGGTAATCCGGAACGGATGATATTCTTGAATATTCATCCCTGGAAATAGAGATTCCAAGTTATGAGCGATCGCTTGTTCTAAAGGTACTCCAGTCCAGTGGGCAGGTTTTTCGCTACTCTGATCTCCCAACTCAGGCGGTATTGGTAAAAAGCGTGGTAGAACACTGGGGACTTTGACTCTGGCAAAGAATTCTTCTTCGGTGTCTGGATTTTTGACCACAACAGCCAGATTCAGACTGAGATTAGAAATAAAAGGAAAGGGATGACTAGGATCAACAGCCAGGGGAGTCAAAACTGGAAAAACTTGTTCCTCAAAATAACTGTCGAGATGAGTCCGCTGTTTTTGATTCAAATCTATGTAATTCAGGATATGGATGCCATGATTTGCTAGTAACGGACGAAGTACTTCTTCAAAATGTTGATGCTCTTTCTTGACGTGGGGAATGAGCGTAGACCTAATATCGTCTAACTGTTGTTGTGGTGTCCGACCATCGGGAGTTAACAGGCTGACTTTTGCTTCTACTTGTTGCTTTAAACCAGCAACCCGCACCATGAAAAACTCATCCAAATTAGAGTTGAATATTCCCAAAAACTTCAGGCGTTCCAGAAGTGGGGTGCGATCGTCACAGGCTTCATGTAACACTCTGCCATTAAATTCTAACCAGCTTAACTCTCGGTTAAGATAATATTGTGGATCGCTGAGATTGATGGGGGTAGAGCTTTTCTTAGATTTTGCCATAATGACCTAAGCGTAGGCAGATGTAGCCCATTGAACTGGGGGACAATAAACATAGTAAGTTAAATGGTGCTTGAGCATAACGCTGAGGTAATTTTTGGCTATATTGATTCTCTACCTCACTACTGGTGTGAGATAGATATAATCTTTAAATCAAAAATCTATTTCTATTTAAATAATTTCAGTTAAAGACTAAAAAACTTGTGTAGGCACGAAAGCTAAGGGACTTCCAAATAAAAAATATCCAATTAACTCCTGTGGGGTGGGCGTCTCGCCCGCCCAGTTTATATGGTGGGCAAGATGCCACTGGTGTCAACTTAACGCGAAACCACACGTCCGCCAGGGATTGTAAATCCCTGTCTCATAGCTAAAGTCCTCTGAAGAGGACTTCATAGCGCAAAAATTTTCAGTCTACTTCAGTAGACTTAAGCAATTAGTCAGGGATTTACAATCCCTGGCGGGTGAACTGGCGGGTGAACAACACCCAATCAGTACGCTATTTTTGGCTTAAGTTGACACCAGTGGCTTTTCGACCCACCCCACAATATTAGATAATTTATTTCTTGGATTTCCCTAACATTACCAAGGAATTTTAGGTTTTTGCCATCAGATCGCTTCTGGTGGGTACTTTGTGCGATCGCATAGCCCTTTATTTCAGAGAATCACCCTACCCAACCTATAACTAGATTTTATAGCCGTTTTCAATTGTGTGGAATATGGTGGGGGCTTACAGTTGTGCGCCTTTACAAAATATTGTGCATCCATACGAGAATCGCAATCAGTCTGGAGATTCAAATCGTTGCCCACAGCATATTACACATGAAGATGCACTTAAGATTTGGCAAAGATACGACATGGGTATGGCTCAAAATGTCTCACTAATTATTAAGCTGAGTTTACAGAGAATTATGATGCTGGAAGCAGTCTAAAGCCTTACTTCTAGTGCTTTTGGGATTTGATTATCCAAAATCCGAACTTGGTAAGCATTGCCACAATTTTTATCACAGTATTAAGTAAATACAAGCCTTGCAGAATCTAAGTTTTTATAGGTATTTGGCTGCTATTGCTCAGGTCTGCACTAACAATTCTTCTATTAGATTTTTTAATTTATCACCTTTGATATTTTGAATAATTTCAGTGTTGTTACTGAAATGTTCCTCCGAACTCAAGGTTATATTGAAAACGCAAAGATGAAAACACAAGGAGCTTGTGAATCATGAAACTATCTACAGTTATCAAAGGCAGTGTTTGCGTATTAGGTTTGGTTGGTGTTAGCAATTTCTTTGCTGCACCTGCAAAAGCAGATCAAGCTGCTGCTCGTGGTGCGGTTACAATCGTTAGACCATCAGGTTCTTCTATCAGCGTTAGTGGTGAAATAGTTGCACCTAGTGGTATGCAATTCCCCGGCCCATTAACTGTCACACCTGGAGTTACTGACGCAGGTCTAAACACTGAAAGTGTAACAGATATCCAAATAGATCCAGGTACACTTGAAGAATCTGTGGTAACTAGCGGCACAACAATCGAAGCAGCGATCGCAGCAGCGATTACTGCCGGTGGTTTTACTGATGTTGTAGACATCGCAACCCTGGTCAGAGCAGCTAGCGCTGGCGGTTTAGAATAGACTGATTATTATCTGACAGAAAATCACAATGGTGTAAAAAACTGTCGGCTTTTAGTCTAGATGTTTTCACACCTTGCGTTGATTTGCAATGTTTTCTTGAGTTTAGTTTGAAAATGTGTTGTTAGTAGTTGACATAAAACAACTGTGACATACACACACTAGACATTTGCATCAAAGTATTTGGTAATTCCCTAATTAACTCTCTAACTTACTTTCCTTCATCCATATCTAGTGTTTATGGAGAATAAAGTAGGTAGCAAGTGAGAGGTAACAAATTTGAAGAGATAATACGGCTCCTTGAGTGTAGTTGAGGAGCAGTATTTTCAGAAATCTGTACTATATTACCATAATAAACCCGGTTTCTTATAGAAACCGGGTTTTTGATCTTTGGTTAAATATATTCAAAACGGCTTAATCATTTGATTCTGTAGGTAGGGGTAAAGCACATTGCTCATTGGTGTCAACTTAAGCTAGAAATAGCTTCGCTGCGGGCTTCATAACCTGCCAGAGAATGAATTCTCTGGCTCATAGCTAAAGTCTACTGAAGTAGACTGAATATCTTTGGGAATATCTAGTCATCTTCAGATGACTTTCGCTATGATTCTTGGAACTGAAGTTCCTTGCGGGACATAGTTTTTGCGTTAAGTTGACACCAATGGCGAGACGCCCACCCCACAGGAGTTAATTGAATATTTTTTATTTGGAAGTCCCTAAGACCAAAACACCTGTAGAGACGGCGATTTATCGCGTCTCGAAAACCCACAATTTTGTACAATTAGCCCTTAACCCAAGCGTATTGGGTTATGAGTAAATCGGCAAAAAAATTTAATGTATGTGAAGACATATAAATTAGTAGGGTGCGTTACGCCGTAAGCTAACGTAATGTTCGACTTAAAAAGAAAAAGGCTTTAAATTTTCTTCTTTCCCTGATAAGCAAGGAAGGCAGAGGGCTAAGTTAGAGTAAAGGTTGTACACGACGTTAAGCTATTCATAAAGTAGCCAAGCTGCTGAATGAATATAAAATTAAAACTTATTAAGAAAAGTTAATGAAAGCTGGACACATTGATACAGAAGCAGCGAGGTTAGAAGCCCTCCGCCAGTATCAAATTCTTGACACCGAACCCGAAGCAGCTTATGACAATCTTGCTCAGTTAGCGGCATTTATTTGTGGCACTCCCATCTCTTTGGTAAATTTCATTGATGAAAATCGTCAATGGTTTAAGGCAAAAGTAGGTTTAAATGTATCAGAAATGCCCCGGAGTGTTGGGTTGTCTTATCTTTGCCAAGAGCAGCGTAATCTTGTTGTAGTTCCTGATACGCTAGCTGATGAGAAGTTGGCAAATAATCCAGTAGTGACTGGCTACCCATATATACGGTTTTATGCAGGTGTACCATTAATTACTCCGAAGGGAGATATGCTGGGAACTCTGTGTGCAATTGACCAAGTTCCACGGCAACTAAGCCAAAAACAAGTGGAGGCGTTTGTAGGTTTAAGTCGCTTGGTAATCGACCAATTAGAACTCAGACGTCATGTAACTGAAGTATCTCAAATTACTGAGAAACTGATGGCACATGAGCAAGCAGCCCGCGCCCAATCTGAAGCTGCGAGAGCTCGGATCACCAATCTTCTGGAAAGCATCACTGATGGTTTTTTTGCCTTGGATAAAAAGTGGCGATTTACTTATATTAATGGTCAAGCAGAACGGCTGTTACAAAAAACCCAGAATGAGCTTTTGGGTAAAAACATCTGGGAGGCGTTTCCAGAAATTATCGGCACAACATTCTATCGTGAGTATCACAGGGCAATCTTAGAACAGGTTAGCGTAGAATTTGAGGAGTTTTATCCGCTACTAAACTGCTGGCTTCAAGTCCACGCCTATCCGGCAAAAGACGGCTTGTCTGTTTATTTCCAAGATATTACTGAACGACGGCGAACAGCAGAAGCACTACGGGAAAGTGAAGAACGTTGGCAATTAGCATTACATGGTAATAATGATGGTATTTGGGATTGGAACCTCAAGACTAATGAAGTGTTCTTCTCAACTCGATGGAAGGAAATGCTCGGCTATAAAGACCACGAAGTTTCCCACCGTTGGGATGAATGGACAAAACGAATCCATCCCGATGAGCGAGATTGGGTACTTCAAGCTTTCCAAGACCACTTTGCCCAGAAAACACCGTTTTACGTCTGTGAATATCGAGTCCAGTGCCAAGACGGCAGCTATAAATGGATTCTAGATCGAGGACAGGCACTTTGGGACGCATTGGGTGATATTGTACGGATGGTGGGTTCTTATACAGATATCACAGATCGCAAGCAGGCAGATGAAGAATTAAAGCGGCAAAATCTGCGATCGCAATTATTTGCCGAAATCACCCTAAAAATTCGAGAATCTTTACAAATAGACGAAATTCTTAAAACCACGGTGACAGAGGTACAAAAGTTACTCCAAGCTGACCGTGCGTTGATTTTTCGGCTGGAAACTGACGGTTCGGGAACAGTGGTACAAGAGGCAGTGCTACCTGGTTGGCCGGTAATTTTAGGAGAAAATATTTTTGACCCCTGCTTTAAAGAAGAATATATAGAAAGATATCGCCAGGGAAGAGTAAGTGCGATTGAAGACATTGAAGCTGCTCATATTCAACCATGCCATCGAGAATTTCTTCAGCAGTTTGCTGTCAGGGCTAACCTGGTAGTGCCGATTCTCGTCAGGGATGGCATTTGGGGCTTGTTGCTGGCTCATCAGTGTGCCGCACCTCGACAGTGGAATAACTTTGAGATGGAGTTGTTACAGCAATTAGCTAACCAAATTGGGATTGCTTTATCTCAAGCGCAACTATTAGCAAAAGAAACCCAGCAAAGTCAAGAACTTGCGCGTTCCAATGCAGAATTAGAACAGTTTGCATATATCGCTTCCCATGACTTGCAAGAGCCGTTGCGGATGGTAACCAGTTATTTACAGCTATTAGAGCGAAGATACAAACATCAATTGGATGCCAATGCCGATCAGTTTATCACTTACGCAGTAGATGGGGCCCGCCGGATGCAGACCTTAATCAACGATTTGTTGAACTATTCTCGCGTCAGCACCCGTGGACAGCCCTTTATGCCAGTTGATTGTAGTGTTGTTTTAGAGCAGGCGATCGCTAATCTCCAAATTGCGATCGCAGATAGTAGAGCCATTGTCACTTATGATACTTTACCTCAAGTGATGGCTGATCCTACCCAATTGACACAAGTATTTCAAAACCTCATCGCCAATGCGATCAAATTTTGCCAAAATCAGCAGCCACAAATTCATATCGGCTTCACGATAGCAGATGGGGGAGCAGAGGAGGCAGGGGAGCAGGGGAGCAGGGGAGCAGAGGAAGAAAATACTACCTCATCTTCCTTATCCCCTCCAATCCCCAGTCCCCAATCCCCAGTCCCCAATCCCCAATCCCCAATCCCCAATTCCCAGTCCCCAGTCCCCAGTCCCCAATCCCCAATCCCCAGTCCCCACGAATATTTGTTCTCGGTGCGCGATAATGGAATTGGTTTGGAATCCCAGTATGCTGAACGTATTTTTATAATTTTTCAGCGCTTGCACGGTAGAGACAAGTATCCCGGTACTGGCATTGGTCTGGCAATTTGTAAGAAAATTATAGAACGCCACGGCGGCCGGATCTGGGTTGAGTCGAAACCGGGTCAAGGCTCGACTTTCTACTTCACAATTCCAGATATAGCAGGTAAGCAATGGTGAGAACCATAACAGCGATTATGCCTATTGAGGTTTTGTTGGTAGAGGATAATCCTGGCGATGCCCAACTCACACGCATCGCCCTGGAAGATAGCAAAATCTCGATTCACTTAAATGTGGTCGAAGATGGTGTAGAGGCAATGGCATTCTTGCGAAAACAGGATCAATATGCTAAAGCAGCCCATCCAGATATTATACTGCTGGATTTAAACCTCCCTAAAAAAGATGGGCGGGAGGTACTGGCAGAAATTAAAGGAGATGAAAACCTCAAACGAATTCCTGTAGTCGTCCTGACCACTTCTCAAGCTGAAGAAGATATCCTCAAAGCCTATAATCTTTCTGCCAACTGTTATATAACTAAGCCAGTAGATTTCGATCAATTCGTTAAAATTGTACAATCAATAGAAAATTTTTGGTTTGCGATCGTAAAACTGCCACCGGAGTAGTGGAAATGGCAGGTAAAAATATTAAAGTCTTGTTAGTAGAAGATAACCCTGGTGATGTCTTTTTATTACAGGAGTTGTTAAAGGAAGTTAGCACAGTTGTAGTTGAGTTGATGCCCGTTGAGCGGCTTTCCGAAGCCCTCAACTACTTAGGAAAGGAAGTTTTTGATGTAATTCTGTTAGACCTCTCGCTGCCAGATAGCCAGGGATTGGAAACCTTTGTCATGGCTCACGTTCAGGCAAAAGCTACTCCAATAATTGTGCTGACAGGTATAGATGATGAAACCCTAGCAACTAGGGCAATGCAGCAAGGAGCACAGGATTATTTAGTAAAAGGGCAAGTAACTGGCGACTTGCTGGTGCGTTCTATGCGTTATGCCATTGAGCGTCAACGGGCAGACGATGCACTGCGCCATAGTGAGGAGCGATTTCGGGTTGCCCTGAAAAACTCTCCAATCTTTGTCTACAACCAAGATAAGGAGTTACGCTACACCTGGGTTTACAATCCTCCATCTGGAGTGACTGTTGAAGAAATATTGGGCAAACAAGACTTAGATATCATCCCACTAGAAGATGCTCAACGTCTCATCACAATTAAACGTGGGGTGCTAACCACGGGCATAGGAACGCGAGAGGAAGTGTCAATAACCATCAAAGATACAACTCGATATTATGATTTAACTGTCGAGCCATTGCGAAATGAGGCGCAAGAAGTTGTTGGCGTGACTTGCGCCAGTATTGATATTAGCGAACGCCAAGCTGCAATGCGCGATCGCAAATTGGCAGAAGAAAAAATCCGCGAACAAGCAGCATTACTAGATGTCACCACAGATGCCATTTGCGTCCGAGATTTAAACAATCAAATTATTTTCTGGAACCAAGGTGCAGAAACACTTTACGGCTGGAAAGCGACAGAGGCTTGGGGCAAAAATGCTAGTGAGCTTTTGTATGACGAACCTTCACCAGAAATCGAAGCGGCTCTGTTGCAAACTCTTAGTAAAGGTAAATGGCAGGGTGAGTTAACTAAACTTACTAAAATGGACAAGGAAATTCTCGTTGCTAGTCGCTGGAGTCTGGTGTGCGATGAACAGGGCAAACCTAAATCAATTCTCACCGTTGACACAGATATTACCGATAAAAAACACTTAGAAGCCCAATTGTTTCGCGCTCAACGCCTGGAAAGTATTGGCACTTTAGCTAGTGGTATTGCTCATGACCTCAATAATATCCTGACACCGATTCTAGCAGGAGCGCAACTGCTACCGCTGAAATTTCCCGATGCAGATCAGCGAACTCGCCATCTACTGGAAATTCTGGAAATCAACGCTAGACGCGGCGCTGATTTAGTCAAACAGGTGCTGTCCTTTGCGCGGGGTGTAGAAGGGAAGCGCATCACTTTGCAACTCAGACACATAATTGTGGAAGTTGGCAAGATTCTGAAAGAGACGTTTCCTAAATCTATAGAAATCAGCACCGATATACCGCAGGATTTGTGGATGGTTTCTGGAGATAGCACCCAACTGCATCAAGTACTAATGAACCTCTGCGTTAACGCCCGCGATGCGATGGCCAATGGCGGTAATTTGAGTATCTCTGCCGAAAATCTGTTGATTGACGAAAATTATGCCCGGATGAACCTGGAAGCCAAAGAGGGGCCTTACACAGTGATTACTGTCTCCGATACTGGAGTTGGGATTCCTAGAGAAATATTAGATAGAATTTTTGAGCCATTCTTCACCACAAAAGATGTGGGACAAGGCACTGGTTTAGGACTTTCCACAGTACTGGGTATTATTAAAAGCCACGGAGGTTTTGTGAACGTGTACAGTGAACCTGGAAGTGGCACTAGCTTTAAGGTTTACTTACCAGCAGTGGGGGGAATGGAAACACTCAGCCCCGAAAATTTGCCACCACAGACAGGACATGGAGAATTGATTTTGGTTGTGGATGATGAAGTTGCCATTCAAGAGATTACGAAAACATCATTGGAAACTCACAACTACAAAACCTTAATTGCCAGTGATGGCATTGAGGCGATCGCGTTATACGCTAAAAATAGGGACAAAATTAGTGTTGTACTGATGGATATGATGCTGCCCTCGTTAGATGGTTTAACTGCCATCCGTACCCTGCAAAAAATCAATCCCCAAGTCAGAATTATTGCCAGTAGTGGACTTATGTCTGACAATAAGCTCAGTGCAGCAGCTGCCATTGGTATTAATACGTTTTTGTCGAAGCCTTATACTGTCAACGAATTATTGCTTTCTTTACAGAAAGTATTATCTTGAGTCTATACCGTAGCCTTGCCAAGACGGGACTTATTATCTTTATCTTAATCCGGCATTAGTATAATTACTTAAATGACTCCATAGCTGTGAGTACAAAAGGCTGCTTTATTGAATGGTGCGATCGCCTGGATTTGATATGATTGAGCATCGGCTAACACACATCTCTTACCGATACTCAGAGCTTCGCTAAATCAATATGCCTCGATTTCTTAGGTTAATTATAAATATAGTAATCTTGAGTGCATTGTTACTCATATCCCAGCAAGTTGGGGCGCAAGATTGGCGTCCGGTTCGCGGTGGTATCCCTTTCGGCATCAGTGGTATGGCTTTGATAGAGCAGCAAAGCAATACGCTCGATTTTCTGATTGTCCATGACAACAAACAAAAAAATCAAGGTCGTGTAGCAATCATCAGCATTAAGGGTAAAAACCAACCTGAATATTTCCCCTTGAACTGGCCAAATAATACAGAGTTTCCCATCGACTTAGAAGCTTTAACATCTGTTCCAGACAAAACAAAATCCTCTTTTATCGCTATCAGTAGTTCTGGAAAAGCTTATTACATCAAGTTAGAGCCTGCCAATAAGACCATTTCAGTTCTCAAGGAATTCAATCTTCCAGGAATTATTCCAGGAAATAATTTTGAAGCATTTGGATTGCAAAATATAGATGGCAAATTAGTTGCTATTTGGGGACATCGAGGTGAAGGAGAACAACCAGCAACTATTTTTTGGGGAATGTTTGACTTAGTTAAATATCAAATTACTCTTGAAGGTTCTGCCAATCTGAAAGTACCGTTTCCATCTGGCAATGTTCGTCATATTTCAGATATTAAGATAGATCCCGTAGGAATTGTGTACATCACCTCAGCAAGTGATGCCGGAGATGATGGCCCATTTCAGTCTGCGGTGTATGTCGCTGGTTATTTAGGATTGGATGGTAACAAAATTGCATGGCGACAAAATTCTCAACTTGTTCCCCTCTACCGCTTTGATTACCACAAAATTGAAGGTATGGAACTTGTTCCTGGTGCAAAAGGCGGTGTGATTGTTGGTACAGATGATGAGAATTTGGGTTCCTATGTATACGTCTTGGGTGGAAGTAGCTACTAGATTTTGAGGATTGCTGGTTTATTTGCGATCGCTAGCAAGTTACGATACATATATCGAATATTTTGTCAATACTTACAAGTGTGATGTCTAAGGCGGGCAAAGCCTACGCAACTTGGTGTGGGTTGACCATTATCTGATTGATAACGGTCACTGATTAATTACCCCCTACACATTAAATCGGAACAACATTACATCCCCTTCCTGCACAACATACTCTTTCCCTTCACTGCGAACCAGCCCTTTCTCCTTTGCAGCATTCATCGAACCAGTTGTTACCAAATCTTTATAAGCAACAGTTTCAGCGCGAATAAATCCCCGCTCAAAATCACTATGGATTACACCAGCAGCTTGAGGTGCAGACATTCCAGCATTAATTGTCCAAGCACGGGTTTCTTTAGGGCCACAAGTGAAATATGTCCGTAAGCCTAAAAGCGTGTAAGTTGCCCGAATCAATGATTTCAAACCGCCTTCTTCCACACCCAAAGACGCAAGAAAATCAGCTTTATCTTCTTCTGGTAATTCCACTAATTCAGCTTCAACTTGAGCCGAAACTATCACAACTTGGGCATTTTCAGTTGCTGCAATTTGCCGTACTGTTTCCACAAAATGATTACCAGTCGCCAACTCATCCTCAGATACATTGGCGGCGTAGATAATCGGTTTATAAGTGAGCAGTTCTAATCCTTTAATAATTTCTGTTTCTTCTTCATTTAAGCTCACCTGACGCACCGATTTACCTTCATTTAAAGCCGCAGCTAATTTTTCTAAGACTGTGATTTCAAACTGTGCATCTTTGCTGGTACGAGCTAGTTTACGAGTACGATCAATTCGCCGCTCAATTTGTGCTAAATCTGATAAACCCAGTTCTATATTAATGATTTCAATATCTCGCGCTGGATCGACAGAACCAGCAACGTGGATAATATCGTCATTTTCAAAACAACGTACCACATGGACGATCGCATCAACTTCCCGGATGTGGGAAAGGAATTGATTCCCTAATCCCTCACCCTGACTTGCACCCTTAACTAAACCGGCAATATCTACAAATTCAACCCGCGCCGGGATAATTTGTACCGAACTGGCAATCTTAGCAAGAACATTTAACCGTTCATCCGGTACTGCGACAACGCCGACATTCGGTTCAATCGTGCAAAAAGGGAAGTTAGCTGCTTCTGCCTTGGCATTAGCAACTACAGCATTAAATAAAGTAGATTTTCCGACGTTGGGAAGTCCGACAATTCCGGCTCTTAGCATTTTGGATTTTAGATTTGAGATTTTGGATTACATTACCAAGGTAATCTAAACAGGTTCCGGTATGGTTTGGGGAATTGGTGCTGGAACTGTTTGAGGAATTGGCCCTGGAACTGGCACAGGTATAGGAGTAGGTACTGGTTCTGGTACAGGCCCCGGTAAGGGTTGGGGAATCCCTGGACTTGGTACTGGTTCGGGACTAGGTAGCGGGTTCGGTTCGGGATTGGGAATACGTGGTTCGGGTATAGAAATCGCAGTAGGATTAAGCATGGTAAGTCTAAATTAAATTATTCAACCTTCCCAAGGTAGATGACAACCTCAGTTGTTGACATCTCCCCAAATGGCTATACCCAGCGACACTTCCTTTAACTTGAGCATCAGGCATTAGAAATTGCTTATTAATTATTCTTCCCCGCCCCTCTGCTCCTCTGCTCCTCTGCCCCTCTGCTCCACCACCACCTCTGGTACTGGGTCGTAACCACCTGGATGAAACGGATGACAGCGCAAAATCCGTAGGGTTGCCATCCAGCTACCACGCAATACTCCAAATCGTTCAATAGCTTGAATAGCATACATCGAACAAGTTGGTTGAAAGCGACAAGTCGGGAGAAACAACGGCGAGATAAACATTCGGTAGCCCTGAATCAGCCAAATCAATAATAGTTTCATTGCAGTTACCTAAATCTTATAAATTAGTAACAGAGGTAAAAATTTCATCTTGTCGCATCTTTGTTAATTACATTTTCTGATTTCACCTCAATTCCGGTTTTATGGCTGCAAATTGCGTTGGCTGCAATTTGGGTGTTACTCATTCTCCTAATTGCATGGGTGGTAAACCGCTTTGCCGACAAGCCAGAAATCGTGCGGAAGATAGTTCATATTGGCACTGGTAATGTGATTTTAATCGCTTGGTGGCTCGATATTCCCGCTAGAGTCGGGATTACAGCTTCTATTTTAGCCAGTGCAATCACCTTATTATCCTATCGATTGCCCATTCTTCCTGGTATTAATAGCGTTGGACGCCAAAGTTTAGGGACATTCTTTTACTCTGTCAGTTTCGGTATTTTAGTCGCCTGGTTCTGGTACTTGCAACAACCCCAGTACGCAGCATTAGGAATCTTGATTATGACTTGGGGAGATGGACTAGCAGCCTTAATTGGGCAACGCTTTGGTACACACAAGTATAAAGTTTTTGGGACAGAAAAAAGTTGGGAAGGCTCCCTGACTATGATGCTCGTTAGCTATCTTGTCAGTAGTTTGATTTTAGTTGGAACTCAAGGAAACAGTTGGCCAACTTGGGTTGTATCACTTTTAGTAGCAGTTATGGCTACAGCTTTAGAAGCTGTTTCATTTTTGGGTATTGACAATTTGACAGTTCCTTTAGGTAGTGCAGCCCTTGCCTACTTTTTAAGTCAGTTATTCATGATGTGAAAAGTCAGATTGACCCATACCATCATGTACAGCTTGTGGTTGTAGGTATTCAAAATATGTGAATATATGTTCATTTACAGTAAATACCTTCAAAAACACCAAATATTGACTATACCTGCTCTAGCGCATTGATATATCTAAAACAAATACAGGATTTTATATCTATCTTGAGAAACAAAAATGCAATTTTGTTTTATGTCTCCAGGTTTATGAAATCCTGACAAACAATGCCTATAGTTGGGTCTTAGGTGGACACACACCTAATTTCGTAAGTGAGGCTAACAATCATGTCACATCAAATAATTACATCTGAGTTGCTTAACGAGTTATCTGACGAGCAACAACAGATGCTAGTCGGTGGTGCCGACTTTGAGTTGAGCGGCAGCAATTTCGGTAACAGACGGAATATTTTATTTGGAAAAACCAGTTCCGGCCCCCACGGTAGCAAGGCCGCTTCCGCAGGCATTAGTAATACCGTCAATACTGCTGCACAAGACTTCTTGGGCTTGGGTGGAAATATTCCTACAGGAATTGGAGCCTTGGGTACGTCACCAGTTGGTGGTGATCAAGCCAACGGTACTGAGAACGGTACTGAGAACGGACTGGAGAACGGTACTGAGAACGGACTGGAGAACGGTCTTGAAAATGGCGACGCATAGATGGCTTGAAAGAATCAGCTGTCACACCAAAGCACTTCACAAATTTAGGTAGTGAATAGTAAGTGGGTTCTCAAACAGTCAAAAGTGAAGAATAAATCAAGTTTTTTATGAGACTCGTTCTGGGTTCCTACTCCCCTACCTAAAATGTGCAATTTTGAACAAAATAGCTGATATTGCAAGAGTCACCTTATTCAATTTCCAAAACAATACCGCAAACTTCGCTATCGTGATAGTGCTGAGTAATATGGTTGCTCAAGGCTTTCTCTCCTTGGGTGCTTGAACCAGCCCTAGATTCCAGAGCTTTCCTGTAATTTTCCTTTTTGTACAACCTAATGATTTAGCTAAATACCTTAAGGAAAACTCCATCAGCGAGTTAGGCTCTGGAATCTTTTATAAAAGAGGTACGTAAGTGAGGCTAACCAATGATGTCATATCAAATAATGACATCGATTTGGGTGGATCTGTTTCCACGGAAATTACAGGTTTACTCGCCGTCTCTTTCCTTTAACTATTTCCACAAGTTACCTGCAAAAGTTGTCACATCAGAGCGCTTCACAAATTTAAGCAGAAAATGGTGAGTATGGGTTTTCAAATAGTTAAGAATGGCGATTTGTTTAGTCAGATAGCGAAGTTGACTGTGCTATCTAGGTGGTGTTGAACAATTTCGCCACTCAAGGTTTCTTCTCATTGATTTGTAGAAGCGATCGCAGATTTTGAAAATATCCTGTCTACAGATGTTCTGGCTTTATATATAACCCAAATATCTAAAATCAAGACTTTCCGCAAAACTACATCCACCAATCAATCTCTGTAATGGTGATTTTTCATTAGGATTATGCTAGTGAGGCTAACAATAATGCCACACTAAATTGTCGCATTTTTGGGAATAAAAGGGGGATGAAGGAGACTATTATGACTCGCTCAACGTAAGTGAGGACTTTGAGGGAGTTTGAGCATTCTCCTACATTTTTTTAACGCGTTGCACACGTTAGAAATTTGAGGAAGGTGATTCTGGCGCGTCGCGCATACCTTTCTCTTCCCCCCTTTTCGATTATAGAACATTGTAAAGCATGATGTTTGTCACTGTTAGCAGCATCTGTTAGCGTTTCAATTTTTTAGCAAAGTATTTTTAGCAGGTAAGCCGTAAACACCTTATTTAGAGGGATTTATCAATGCTTTTGTGTCAACGCAACAGGCTTGACTTTTAGATCACCTGATTTTTTCATGTATCCATTCACAACAAAAGGTGCAATGCCGTGAAATCTTTACGCACAGTGGAGGACTCTTCTTGGAATAGGTTTAATGAACCTAATCCAGACCAACTTCATTTAGTTGAAGTTAACGAGTTTCTCCCTCATCTCGGTAAATGGACAAACTTTGGAGGAGGAATTCTGCTAACTATTTTTGTGGCAGGAGTTAGTCTTACATCAGTTCTGAATTACAACGTCACGGTTAAAGTCCCTGCAAGTATTCGACCTGTTGGAGAACAGCGAATTGTTCAGTCTGCGATGAATGGAACCATTCAAAAGATAGATGTTCAAGAAAATCAGGTGGTAACTAAAGGACAAGCTATTGCTTACGTTGATGATTCTCAACTCCAAACCCAAAAAAGTCAATTAGAAAGCAGTATTCAGCAGAGTCAATTGCAACTAAATCAAATTGATGCTCAACTCGGTGAAATGAATGTCCAGATTGCGGCTCAGACAAACTTAATTAACCGCACAATTATGGCTGCACAAGCTGAGTTAGGTGGTATTCAACGCAACTATCAAGATCAGCAAATTAAAGCTACAGCTGATATGACAAAAGCAGAATCAGCCTTGACCTTAGCGAAGGTGCAAAAAGAGCGATTGCTGCGAGAAAAAGTCTTAATAGCAACGGTTCAAGAGGCGGAAGCAGCTTTGAAATTAACTCGGCTACAAAGAGAGCGATTGCAGCCGATAGTAGCATCGGGAGCAGTTCCTCGTAATCTGTTTGAGGAAAAAGAACAAGCCGTTAAGTCTGCTGAGGCGAAGCTAGAAGAAGCTAAAGCTAACGCTAAAAATCTCATGGAGGAAAAAGAATACGCTTTTAAGGTGGCACAAACGGACTTACAAAAGGCTAGAACCGCGATCAATCCTAGTAATGCTGTTGTAACGGTGGCATCTGAACGGATTAAGCAGGAACAAGCAAAAGGTGAAGCGACCTTAGCCGCTTTGAACAAAGAAAGAGAGACTCTTTTACAGCAGCGCCTTGAATTGCAAAAGCAACTCGATCGCAGTGGTCAAGAACTACAACAAGTAAAAACCGATCTAAATAAGAGTGTAATTCGATCGCCAATCGCCGGAACCCTGCTGCAATTGAATCTTCGCAATCCAGGACAGGTAGTGCAACCCAGTGAAGCGATCGCTCAGATTGCTCCCCTCAAAGCTCCTTTGTTAATTAAAACTCGCGTGCAGGCTCAAGATATTGACAAGGTAAAAGCGGGTCAAAAAGTCCAAATGCAAGTTTCCGCTTGTCCCTATCCAGACTATGGAACTCTCCAAGGAACCGTCGAAACAGTTGCACCTGATGCTCTACCAACTTTAAAAAACAACGTAGATCAGAATGTGGCGCAGGTACTCGCTTATCAGGTAACTATTCAACCGCAAAAACCATATTTGGGTAGAGGCGATCGCCAGTGTCATCTAAAGTCGGGGATGGAAGGTAGAGCAGATATTATTTCCCGCCAAGAAACGGTACTTCATTTCATTCTCAGAAAAGCTCGATTAATTACAGATTTTTAATTCAAAATTGCTCTGCTGACTTTGTGTACCAATTTTAAAGGTCGGTAAATATGTTTGGTCTATTTAAATTCCGTAAAAATTATCAGTGTGTTTCCCAGTTGAGTGAAGAAGACTGTGGAGCAGCTTGTCTAGCTTCGATTTCCAAACATTACGGGCATTTTTTAAGCATCAATCGCAGCCGAGAAGCGGTAGGAACTGGACAGCTAGGAACTACTTTGCTGGGTCTAAAACGTGGATCTGAGAATCTGGGTTTCAATGCTAGAGCAGTTAAAGCTTCGCCTGCGATCGCAGACAGAATCACAGAACTAAACTTACCAGCAATTATTCATTGGCAAGGCCATCACTGGGTTGTTTTATACGACAAGCGGGGTAGAAAATACGTTATTGCCGATCCAGGCGTGGGTATCCGTTATATCACCAAAGAAGAGTTAACAGCAGCTTGGAATGGGGTGATGCTCTTACTAGAGCCAGATCCGGATCGCTTTTTTAAGCAACCCAAAGAGAAAGCACAAGGTGGCTTAGGGCGCTTTTTAATGCGGATATTGCCTTATCGGGGATTACTGAGTCAAGTTTTGATGATCAATATTGTCCTGGGTGTGATGGCTCTCAGTACCCCAATCCTCATCCAACTGCTGACAGATGATGTTCTTGTGCGCGGCGATACCCAGTTACTCAATGTTGTGGTTTTAGCCGTTATCGTCATGAGCTTGTTCAGCAGTGGTCTGCAAGTATTGCAATCCATCATGATTGCCCATTTTGGTCAACGGCTACAATTAGGGCTAGTCTTGGAGTTTGGACGAAAAATTCTCCAATTGCCCTTGAATTACTACGAATCTCGCCGCAGTGGCGAAATCATCAGCCGACTGCGAGATATCAACGAAATCAACCAATTGGTATCGCAGATCGTAGTTCTTTTACCTAGTCAGTTTTTCATTGCAGTAGTTTCGTTCAGCTTCATGCTGTTTTATAGCTGGCGGTTGACATTAGTAGTCATCTTCATTGTCTTATTAATGACCATATCTAGCTTGCCTTTCTTACCCATCCTCCAGCAAAAGACCCGCAGTCTCTTGGTCTTAGGGTCAGAAAATCAAGGTGTTTTAGTTGAAACCTTTAAGGGAGCGCAGGTAGTCAAAACCACAAACGCTGCTCCCCAATTCTGGGATGAATTACAAAGTCGTTTTGGTCGCCTTGCTAATCTCACTTTTGGGACTATCCAAATCGGAATTATCAACAGTACTGTTGCTAGGCTTATTTCCACCATTGGCGGCATCATTCTCCTTGGACTAGGAAGCATCCTGGTGATTCAGGGGGAATTAAGCATAGGTCAAATGCTGGCTTTTAATGTCCTACAGGTTAACGTTCTAGCTTTAATTAACTCGTTAGTTGGATTAATGGATGAATATGTTCACTCTCAAGCAGCAATCTCTCGCCTTTTAGAAGTTATCGATGCTACACCAGAAGTGGTCGGGACTGGTCAAAAGCCGACTGCACAAATCTCTGATGATGCAGATATTCGTTGTTCCCATCTTCAATTTCACCACGCTGGCAGAGTTGACTTAATAGAAAATTTTTCTCTCAAGTTACCTGGTGGGAAGGTGATTGCTTTAATTGGTGAGTCTGGTTGCGGTAAAAGTACTTTGGCAAAATTGATCGCAGGTTTATATCAACCAAACTCTGGTAATATTCGCATTGGTTTTTTTAACATCCAAGACCTTTCGCTGGATTGCTTGCGACAACAAGTAATTTATGTACCTCAAGAGCCTCACTTTTGGAGTCGCTCGATTTTAGATAATTTCCGCTTAGGAACGCCTTATATTTCCTTTGAAGAAATTGTTAAAGCTTGCCAGATTGCTGATGCAGACGGCTTTATCAGTCAACTTCCTAATAATTATCAAACTGTTTTAGGGGAATTTGGGGCAAATCTCTCTGGTGGACAAAGACAACGATTAGCGATCGCTAGGGGCATCCTTACTAATCCACCTGTACTGATTTTAGACGAAGCAACTGCGGGACTTGATCCGGTAAGCGAATCCCACGTGCTAGATCGGCTCTTGGAATATCGAGAAGGCAAAACTACGATTTTGATTACTCATCGTCCCAGTGTAATGAATCGCGCTGATTGGATTGTACTACTAGATAAAGGTGAGGTGAAACTACAAGGGACTATAGAGACTTTTCTATCTCAACAAGGAGACCACTTAAAGTTTTTATCTCTGTAAAAATTAGGCTCTAATGAGCAAATACAACTATGTCTCAAAATCCCAAATCCCAAAATCCTGAATGGTTCAGGTATTTGTCTGAAAAAGAACAGGAAACCCTAGTTGCTGGGCAAATTACGAATATACCAGATGAAGGTATGCCAGTTGAAAGTAGTTTTTTTCTCCAACAGAATAACATTCAAACTATGGCAGACAATACATTAAATTTTGCAAATGGTGATGTATATTCTCAAAAAACTAGATATATTTCGTCACAATTTACACTAGGATTTACTATAAAAATTCCATTCCCAAATTTCCCTTTATTTCTAAACAAAGCAACCAATTTTATGAGAAATTAAATCCTTTGTTTAGTTAAAAGTTAATTTTTTGTATTGAATTGCTTCAAATATATCATTTCATTAATGATGCATTTGAAGCAATTTCCACTTTCACAATATTTATCTATTTAGAAAAACATCAAAATTATTCAAAAATAAAATATACCCAAGCCAATTATTGATTAATTCATTAGTTATGCTATTAGCTTGCTTTGGATTTTCATGAACCAAAAGAAGTAAATGTTCCTGAATATTTTATAACTTTAGAGTAATTTATTCTCTTGGCAAATAGTTAATAATAAAAATATAGGTGATTAGCACCTATATCAGTAAGTGAGGTAAATAATTTATGTCAACTCAAATGATGTCTGATTTGCTTGTGGATCTATCCACAGAACAACAACAGCTTCTAGCTGGGGGACAAAGAACAAGTGAACCCGATGAAGATGAAACAGATGATAATGGACTTTCCGATTCTGGTACTCGGAGTCGTCGCCCCCGATACTTCATTCGTGGCATTGTTAGGCTAGAAAGAGTTCGTTAAACTTTGCAATTAGCGAGGGACAGAGAAGCTAATTTAACTCACTCAAGATAAATTAAATTTTGAGAAAGAGTTTGATTTGTCTCTTATTTTCCCTTAAGGCATGAAATAATCAGCCTAGAGATAATAAAGGTAGATGCTAAGAAAGCAACTACCTTTCTTCTAGCTCATTGTTTCAGATAAAAGTTTCGACTAATTAATGAGTACAGCTTTTGCTTGATAACTCAAGGCACTGGGCATTCTTTTGCACTGTACAAAAGTGAAGCAAACAATTATGTCAGATCAAATTATCACGTCTGATTTACTTGTGGAGTTATCCACAGATGAACAGCAGCTTCTATCTGGAGGAAGAGAATACGCTATTGAGGATCTCGAAAGGTTTGTTATTTATCGTGACAAAAGGCGTCCTGTCAAACTTAGCGGTACTATTGATCTACCCAAACCCAACAAGTAAACTTTGCAATTAGTGAGTAGGGGGAGGAGAAAACTTGTATAAGCTGCTCAATATCAATCAGATTTTGAGATAGTTTGACAGTCTCTTATGTTTTGTTAAGGCGCTAAATTAGCAGACCAGAGACAAGCAAGGAAACTGCTAAGATCAGTGTTTACCTTTCTGTTACCGTATTGCTCCAGATGCAAGTAGTTTTGACTAATTAACGAGTAATTTTTCCGGGAAAACTCAAGACAAGGCTTTAGCCCTGATTTTGCATCCATGAAGATATTGTGTCATCATGGATGCCTACCTATTTTTAACAATAGCCATAATTAATCATTACGCACTCAAAATATATCCCGCTTGTTTAATAAATTAGGGATCTCCGATTTGTAATTATCATAAATCAAATAAAATTGCTAGAAAAATGTAGTTTATTAATTTATAACTTTTGGATAGTTGAATCTTTAAAAAAATATGTAGAAGTAAAAGCATAAGTATTACTCACCTAAATTGTTTAGATATAGGTGTGTAAAACCTATAGCTAAAAGTGAGGCAAACAATCATGTCAAATCAAATCATCACATCCGATTTACTTGTAGAGTTATCCACAGAGAAACAGCAGCTTCTATCTGGGGGAGTATACAGCTTATTAATTTATAACTTTAGGATAGTTTAATCTTTCAAAAGAATATATATAAGTAAAAGCACAAGTATTACTCACCTGAGTTTTTCGTAATCATGTGCGTAAGACTTATGTACAAAAGTGAGGCTATGTACAAAAGTGAGGCAAACAATTATGTCAGATCAAATTATCATATCTGATTTGCTTGTAGAGTTATCGACAGAGGAACAGCAGCTTCTATCTGGGGGGGTATACGGTTATTATGGACGCCCTTATGGACGCCCCTATTATGGACGCCCCTATTATGGACGACCCTATTATGGACGCCCCTACTGTTGATACTAAGTTAGCAAAGCCTAAGCAGTGAGTAATCTCTGAATTTAACCTTTGCCATTAGTGAGGAAAGTAGAAGACTTAGATAACTCGCTCAACATAAATTAAGTTATGAGAGAGTTTGAGCCGTCTTTTATCTTTTCTTAATGCATAACATCAACAGATGAGATTCAAGAAAGATAGATGCTAAAAATAGCATCTATCTTTCTACTGTCCTTTAACTTATTGCAGCAAAATAATCAATTTCCAAAATGCCTTCTGAAAATTTTTGGGTTAGCTGGATGCAAATTATGCCTCCAATTTTGTCGAGTCTATTAACAGCGATCGCTCCAAATTCAATCGAGTAAAATCGGATTGACTAACTCCGGCGCTTCATCCTGGGGATAATCCCTAATACCCAGCCCCTAATACCCAGACTGGCTATTGGTTACTCATCTTCATCGGGTTCTAAATCCTCTGCTGTCAGTTCTTGATGGGGAATTGCAGCGATAATTGCATCTATTACTTTAGATACTGGTAATATCTCAATATTCAAGTCGGGAAATTTTGTTCCTTTGGGCACGATCGCTCTTTTAAATCCCAACTTAGCAGCTTCTTTCAATCGCAGTTCCATTTGGGAAACCGATCGCACTTGTCCGCCTAACCCAACTTCCCCAATTAATACTGTACCAGGATCGACGATGCGATCGCGGAAACTGGCAACGATCGCGATCGCAATTCCCAAATCTACCGCCGGTTCTTCCACATTCAACCCACCCGCAGAAGCAACGTAGGAATCTAACTTGGACATGGGAATTCCCACCCGTTTTTCTAAGACGGCGAGAATTTGCACCAGACGGTTGTAATCTATACCAGTGGCAGCGCGACGAGGGGAAGGGTAACTGGTGGGACTAACCAAAGCTTGCAATTCCACAACGATGGGGCGAGTGCCTTCACAAGCAACAACAATGGCAGTACCAGGAGCAGGATCGTCACGGTTGCCTAAAAATAGCTCTGAGGGATTGGAGACTTCCCGCAATCCATCTGTAACCATTTCAAAAATGCCGATTTCGTGAGTTGCGCCGAAGCGGTTTTTAACCGTGCGTAATAATCTATGAGAGGCAAAGCGATCGCCTTCAAAATACAATACTGTATCTACTAAATGTTCTAAAACTTTTGGCCCAGCGATCGCTCCTTCTTTAGTGACGTGCCCCACAATGAGCATGGTGACATCTTCATGCTTCGCCACCTTCATCAATGCTGCTGTACATTCCCGTACCTGAGCCACCGAACCTGGTGCAGAAGTCAGCGCCGGAAAGAATACCGTTTGAATACTATCAATCACCGCCACGTTTGGCTTAAGAGAATCTATTTCCCGTAAAATTTCTTCTAAATCTGTTTCCGGCAGTACATATAAATCTGCACCTATACTGTCAGGGTCTATGGGAAGACTAGTATCTACTACTACTTCAGTCTTATCCTCATTAACCACGCTTAGAGTTTTTGATACTCCCAAACGGGAAGCTCGTAATTTTACCTGCTGTCCAGATTCTTCACCAGTTACGTAAAGGATGCGATATTTCTGTGCTAATTGATTAGAGACTTGCAGCAATAAAGTCGATTTACCAATACCCGGATCGCCACCAATTAGCACCATAGAGCCAGGGACAACCCCACCTCCAAGCACCCGATCTAATTCTCCATAACCAGACTCCCAGCGGGCGATTTGGCGATCGGTAATTTGATCGAATGTTAAAGAGGCTCGCGCTTTAGCTGGTTTATTATGAGATTTGCCATTGCCTTGAGCGGATTGCCAACTGCTTACTCCCCCCCGACTGGGTACATCTACTGAGGATTGAATAGAAATTTGTTCTTCTAGAGAGTTGTAAGTACCGCAAGCTGGACACTTACCAAACCACTGGGGCGATTCTGCTCCACATTCATTACAAGTGAAAAAGGTTTTTGGCTTTGCCATTCTTAAATCTTATTAAATAATCTTAATATTTACTTAATTCTTGAAAAAAACTAAAAACCAATAATAGTAGTATTTGGAGCTTTTTCCAAATCAATTGATGGAATGATATCTTAATAATATGGTATTAAAAATTAATCATGTAAATTTTTAGTCAAGGAGCGTTGAAAAACTTGGAAAGCCATAAAGAAAAAATCTTGGTGGTAGACGACGAAGCCAGCATTCGCCGGATTTTGGAAACGCGTCTTTCCATGATTGGCTACGATGTAGTGACGGCTGGCGATGGGGAAGAAGCTTTGGAAACTTTTCGCAAAACTGAGCCTGACCTGGTAGTTTTAGATGTAATGATGCCAAAGCTAGACGGCTATGGTGTATGTCAAGAATTACGAAAAGAATCAGATGTCCCCATTATTATGCTAACAGCCTTGGGTGATGTAGCCGATCGGATCACCGGGCTAGAATTGGGTGCTGATGACTACGTAGTTAAACCATTTTCCCCCAAGGAGCTAGAAGCCCGGATTCGCTCAGTGCTGCGGCGGGTAGATAAAAACGGTGCTTCTGGCATTCCCAGTTCTGGGGTAATCCATGTCGCTAATATTAAAATCGATACGAATAAGCGACAAGTCTATAAAGGGGATGAGCGAATTCGATTGACGGGTATGGAGTTCAGCTTGTTAGAGTTGTTAGTCAGTCGCTCTGGAGAAGCTTTTTCTCGTTCGGAAATTTTGCAGGAAGTTTGGGGTTATACACCAGAACGTCATGTGGATACCCGCGTAGTAGATGTGCATATATCCCGTTTGCGGGCAAAGTTAGAAGACGATCCCAGTAACCCCGAATTGATTCTGACAGCGCGAGGTACTGGTTATCTTTTCCAGCGGATTATTGAACCAGGGGAGGAATGAGGAAATGAGGCAGGGGGCAGGAGGGGGAGCAGGGGAAGCAACAAGAGAGGGGAAAAGGTTAAAGGGTAAAGGGTAAAGGATGAAGAAATAAACCCTTTCCCCCTTACCCATTCCCCTTTACCCTTCTTACCCATGCCCAATGCCCAATGCCTAATCTTCAATGACAAATGACAAATGACAAATGACAATCGAGTTTTGCGGCGTCTACCCATTGTTGTGGGTGGGCTAGGCTCTGTGCTTTTGCTGATAAACCGTTTATTGACACCAGAATTAACCCAGTCTCAATCGCGTGGTGATGTGGTGGGCGTGATTTTGAGTGCGGTGTTAATTTTGACGGGCTTAATTTGGCAGCAAGTTCAGCCGCGATCGCCTGATACTGTAGAACTAATTGGAGAAGAAGGTTTTGTATTAGCAGCAGATTTACCAGATACAGTGAAAACAGAGCTAGCGTGGGCATCTCATTTATTGTTAACTAATACAGTCACGCGATCGCTTGTGGTTTTTTATCAAGGTAAAGTTTTGTTGCGTCGCGGTATTCTGGGTACTAAATCTGAAGTTGTACCAGGAGTAATCTTAAAACAGGTACTCGAAAAACAAAAACCGATTTATCTAGTGGCTCTAAAAATATATCCAGGTAGGTTTGAATTTGATTATTTACCAGAGAATACTCAAGGTGTAATTTGTCAACCTATTGGCAATCAAGGTGCGCTAATTTTGGCAGCGAATGCTCCTCGTAGTTACACCAAACAAGATGAAAACTGGATTGCGGGAATTGCTGATAAATTAGCCGTTACTCTTAGCTCAACTTTATAGTGATTCCCAGATACATAAAGTACACATCAAAACCTCACCCTTATAAAGCACAGCATTATAAGGGTGAGGTTAAGCTATACCTCACTATACGAGGAAACACAAACACTTGTAGAGACAACGATTTATCGCGTCTTAAAAACCCACGATTTTGTACAAGTAGCGCTTAACTGAATCGTATTGATATATAAAACTCCTATTTGATTTTTGAAAAAACACCGTACAACTAAAAAAGCCCTCTTGCCTACCCACGCAAGTAAGTTCAAAAATTAAAGCGGATTCCTATAGTTAATTACGAATTACGTTAGCGCAGTGGTAGCTACAAGTCCGCGTTCCTTACTCTTAAGCAAGCTACGCGCAGCGTCTTGTAGAGAGCGTCATTACGAATTACGAATTACGAATTACGAATTATTTAAGTCACCAAGAAGTCAAAAAATTCCACCCTTCCTTTTCTTCTGGTGTCTTTTCTTCTTTTTCTTCTTTTTCTTCTTTTTCTTCCGGTTCTTCGGATGTCTTTAAATTTGTCTGTTGAATTAAATTATTATATTCTCCTGAATCAACCCATTTTAATAACTCGCCAGCTCGCATAACTACCCAGGAAAGACTTGATTCTGTATAGCTTAATATTTTGGTGACTTTATCAACATTATCAAAGCTATTAGATGCAAACTCACGAGCTTGCACAAGAAAATCTTCAATTACAGCAGTAGTCAAGTACTCATCTGGTAAACCTGCGAGTTTCATCAGTGTAGTAGTTGCTACATCAATATCTTGACAAGCCAGTAAAGCAGCACGATCAGCAGTGAACCTAGCCATCATCCGCCAATTATACAAACCCAGTTCCATTCCACCAGCTACCAACCCACCGACTCCCAGTGTGCCACTGCTCAACAAATTTTTTAAAGCTGGCATAACAATTGCCATTTGATGATAAACCATGTGCTGACTCTTGATGCGAGCGATTTCGTGTCCGAAAACGTAAACCAACTCATCAGCGTCAAGCCACTCCATTGCATCTAAATTTATACCGACAAGGGATTTCTCCACCCCAACAATGTAGGTTTCAATATGACCTGTGCCTCGAAACAGATACAATTCAGGAAGTGGAGCAACATCAAGAATTTGGCAGGTTTCTACAAATGCTTGATGTAATTCGGGAAAATTACGGGGCGAAATTCTGATTTCACTACCAAGGCTTTGCAGTCTGAGTAAGCGATCGATGCCGTATTCGTTAACTTTTTTGAGTAGCAAGGAGACACCGGGCATATTTTGCAAAGAAGCCAAGGCTTTCCGATCAAAGGGGTGTTCGTAGGCTTCTGAACTCAGTCCAGTTAATATTTTTCTCGTCATGGGGTTTGAGCTTTTAAATAGCAGTTTAGAAGTATTAGGCAAAGTTGTAACACTATGTACTAAGCATTTGTCGCTATCTTGCCCAGATAGAATATACAGTAGGTGCGTACAGATGTGCGTCCCTACTGGGAAATTTGGAAATTTACAATTGATCTATGCAAATTATTTATTGGTTATTAGTTGCTGTAATGGTTGTGGGTATTATTGGTGCTGTAGTTCCAGCCATTCCCGGTAGCAGCTTAATTTTAATTGCAATTATCGTTTGGGGAATCGTTAGTAGTTCCTTTGCAGCTATCAAGATTCCCCTAATTGTGACAATTGTCGTTTTATTCCTCAGTGTCGGAGTGGATTTTTTAGCTAGCTATGTAGGAGCAAAACAAGCTGGAGCTAGTAAGTGGGGGCAAATTGGCGCAATTGTTGGTTTGGTGGTGGGATTTTTGGGACTGTTACCAACTTTGCCTTTTGGGGGGCCACTATTAGGAATTTTACTAGGCCCACTTTTGGGAGCAATTATTGGTGAGTATCTTTACCGTCGTGAATTTGGGTTGGCGGTTAAAGCAGGTATAGGAATTGTAGTTGGGTCTTTGGTTGGAAATTTGATTCAAGGTTTGTTAGCGATCGCAGCAGTTGTAGTTTTTGTTGTGACAACTTGGCCACAGGTATTTGGCTCTTAGTATTTCCAAGGTCTGACACCTTTGAAAACAGCGGTAATAGTTAGCATTTAGCTAATTGTTACAAATATTCAATTTGAGACAAAGACTATCCATACTAAATAGGACTTACGCAAACAATAGCCAAAACCCTGATTTGACGGTAGGGGCAATTCATGAACATTGGTGTCAACTTAACGCAAAAACTATGTCCCGCAAGGAACTTCAGTTCCAAGAATCATAGCGAAAGTCATCTTCAGATGACTAGATATCCCCAAAGATATTTAGTCTACTTCAGTAGACTTTAGCTATGAGCCAGAGAATGAATTCTCTGGCGGATTATGAAGCTCGCAGCGAAGCTATTTCTAGCTTAATTTGACACCAATGATTCATGAATTGCTCTTACCGTATGTAATTTTGCGTAAGTCCTACTAAATAAATGCAGCGGTTCCTTTCAATTATTCTCCGAGACGAACCGTTTCACGAAAAATTAGTAACTGAAGACAATAGATACATTCCATACTCGATTTATCTAAAAAATAGTTGAGCAATGCTAAGTATCAAAAAGCACTCTAAATTTTATATACGTAAATTGTTTTTCTTCAAGTCAGAGCTATTGCCAATAATTTAAATCTTGTTAAATGAAAGATATACAAAGCACAGATAGATAAGGAATTAAGATTTCATGAAGGATAGTAATGCGTTGAAGATGTGATGAAGACCACTCAGTAAATATTGCAGGCTCTAAGTCTATGTGATTTTATGGAGATAAGAAATGCATTACGCAATTTTTGCTTTCACTGACAGTATTTTTCATAAATTACTGAGATTAAAAGTAAAGACATTACTCTGACTTACGGTTATTACTAGGAGCTTAAAACAACAATGATTGGTTTTAAATCTAAATTACTAAATGCAACTTTAGCTATTACTGCTGCACTACCCTTAGCTACTGCTGGGTTGTTTACCTCTGCTGGGTCTGCACAAGCTGCTGCACTTAGTGGTGAGATTCAGTTTACTGGTGGTTTTACTGCATCTCCCTTCGCTAGTAGCCAAATCACATTTTCTCAAGATGCGCTAACTTTTACTCCTCAGCCAATCACTCCAATTGGAATTGGTTCTGCAACAGGAAACTTTTCAGCGTTTAACTCAGGCAACATAGGTAACATCATCTCATTTTCATCAAAAGTTGCAGATAATCCATTTATTGACTTTGGCTCTCTTACTTATCCTGGTTTCATTTCCCCTGGAGAGGATACTAGTTCAATAACAGATGGATTGAATACTTTTACTTTGACATCTTCTAGCTACAAGCTAAATGAAAGCGGTCTTAATGTTGGTATAGATGTTGCACTTTTCGGATTTTTTACCAGTGCAACTGGGGAAATATCTAATGGAGGAGGAAACTTAACTTTCCAAGTCAACAATACGAGTTTTGCTAGCGTAAATACAATACTCACTGGTGGTGGTTCAATTAGTAATTTAAGTTTTTCTGGTGGTACATTTGCCACTGTTCCTGAACCAGCGGCTTTACTAGGCTTGGGTGCAGTAGGCGGAGTAATGGTTATGTCTCGCCGCCGCAAAAGTTTCGTCAAATAGACCTATCCTCAAATATAAAAAAGTTACTTTTAGTTGCTAAAAGTAACTCTAATTTATCGATTCGATCTGGCTGGAATGCAAAATTTTTCCAACTAGGTCGAAATTTTTTATACTGTAAGACAAATCTATTTAAGGATGAATTTTCTTAACCTTAGATAAACTTAAACTGACTGCAAAGATTGTTTTGCTTCATTGGCGATCGCATCTACTTCATCATTAGCCAAAGTTTCTAAGATAGATTTGGCTTCTGCATTACCCAAACGAGCCAAGGCTTGTACAAGTCTATAACGAATTTGCCAATCTGGATTGGTAGCATAGGGAGCTAAAAGGGGAACTGCTTGTATATCTCCCAAGTCACCCAAAGAACTAATAGCAGCAGTTTGGACTAATTCGTTTTCTGATGAGAGTGCCTCTTTGAGTAGTTCAAAGGCTCGTGGATCGCCTAATTCTCCTAATGTAGCAATAATACTGAATTGTATGAGCCATTCACCGGTTGTATGATAAAGTTGCTGCAAATCTTCAAAAGCTTCACGTAACTTCAGAGCGCCCAAACAGTCTGCGGCTGCTGCTTGTACATCTACTTCGGAATCATTAAGCAAGCGATCGCGCAAGATATCCAAGGATAACTGTAAATCCTGCGTTCCCAGTGTATCCATTTGACTCACTGCTGAGTAACGGACACGGGAATTGCGATCGCCAATCGCACTTTGAATTAATTCAAAGCCAATGGCAGGTTCCAGTTGGCGAATTTGATTTACTGCACGTAAGCGATCGCCTAAATCCTCAGAACTGAGCAATTGCTTAACAGACTCCGGAGTAATACTCATTTAGTTATCCTTGATTTTCAAAGCTGTAAAAAACAGTCAAAAGTCAACAGTTAAGTGTTAAAAACTCTTGACAAATGACCAATGATCAATGACTAATGACTAATGACAACTGACTAATCTTGACTAGCTGCCATAGCCCGAATAATATCACCACGAGTGAGAATACCAATCACTTGACCTGTGCCCTCAAGTACTGGCAAGCGGTGAACGCTGCGATCGTGCATGATTGTAGCTGCTTCTTTTAAAGTTTTATCAGGGGAAATAGCGATCGGGTTTTTACTCATCACCTCCCCA
Source organism: Nostoc sp. UIC 10890 (assembly GCF_054786515.1). Classification (NCBI taxonomy): domain Bacteria; kingdom Bacillati; phylum Cyanobacteriota; class Cyanophyceae; order Nostocales; family Nostocaceae; genus Nostoc; species Nostoc sp. UIC 10890. The sequence continues at coordinate 4,069,579 of NZ_JBSGKF010000001.1, read as the reverse complement.
ACAGTTTGCCCTAGTGCCTTATGCAAATCACGGTCATAAGTAGCAGGGTTTTTTAAATAGATAACACTATCAAGAAACATAATGTACGCCGGTGGAGTAACACCAGTTTCTTGCCACATCAAATCGGTTTCCGAGATAATACCAACCAATTTCCCGACATCATCCACAACAGGTAGCCCGCTGATGTGGCGTTCTGCGAGAATTTGGATAGCTTCCTTCAGTGGAGTTTCTTCCCGGACAACAATCGGATCGCGGCTCATTACATCGGCAACGGTTTTAGGCATTTATTTACTGATAACTTTAATCAAAGTCCCTGCGCCTATTGTAGAAAATTGCGGGACTCAACCTGATGCAATTAATAGATTGTTACGGGATTCGTCATTAGTCATTGGTCATTAGTCATTGGTCATTGATTATTTTTTGTTCCCCCAGTCCCCAGCCCCTAGTCCCCAGTCCCTTTTAAGACAGCAATAATTTGAGTATTTGCTTTCGGAAAAGTAAACTGCTCCAGTTCTTCCAAAGTTACCCAGCGAATTTCATCGGATTCCAAAGGTTGGGGAACACCTGTAAGATGGCGGCAGTGATGTACTGTGAGGGTAACACGCAAGTTTGTATAACTGTGGTCAATAGTAATCAGATGCTCTCCCACTTCAATTACTATTCCCAGTTCTTCAGAAATTTCCCGTTGAATACATTCTTGGATAGTTTCACCAGGCTCAATTTTACCACCAGGAAATTCCCACAAACCACCCATAGCTCCCTCTGGACGACGGCGATCAATTAAAATTTGCTTTTGGTCATTCCAAATTACTGCAACACCAATGATTTTGTGGGGTGGGAAAGAACTGGTTTCACTCATAGTTGATTGGGTAAATTGGGAGTGGGGAGTAGAGGAAGAATTCCTGAATTTTGACTAATAACAAAACTCGGCAGACTAGTTGTAACTCTGCCGAGTTTAGATTTATTGCGAAGTTAGTCTACTGCTGTTAGTTTATCCACAAATGTATCTTAATCATTTATAAACTCCGCGCTAGGCTCTGCATTCCTACCCTGTAGGAAGGTGTTTATGTAGCGTCTCGTAGAGAAGCACCTATGGTTTAAACTTCAACCTCAATTTGTAACTATTTTGGATAAAAAAATTAGTTGATGCATAATTGGGAATTAGCGGCGAAAATTTCACAGAGGCTTATTTTCAATTCCTATCGCCGCGATTGTGATGAGCTATCAGCCCAATAATATTAAATAAATTTCCCAAATTTTACATTTCTAGTCAATTTCGCTGTTGTTGGTTTCAGCCCCTTGTAGGGCGATTTCAAAATTCATTCTCTGTTCAGCGTTACGTAAGAAATAACCACTAATCATAGCAGAAGCCAGAAGCCGACCTAGACTTTCCCGACTGGTGCTTACGGTGATGCCAAAGTGTTCTGAAGGTAAATTACCCAATAATCCTGTAATATTCCGTTCCATCACCTGAAAGACTTCGGCAGATGTGGGTTTAGATAGCTGGGTAACTGTCTCTGGACTTAACGATTTAACGTACTGCCATAGTAAATCGTTAGTTTCTGATTCGCTATTAAAAAACTCTGAGACACGATTGGATGGGTTACTCATTTTTTAGCTCCTTAACTACCACTACTGGCTACGGTGCTTGTGATTTGAATATTAAATGCCTGTTTTGGATTTGACTTAGTTTTTTGTCTTCCTGTCAACTAATGTAACAGCCTAGCTTGAGAGTGGAAGTAGGTGTAACCGTACCAAAGTCAGCGTATTTTCTCACCCATCGGTCATTAGTGATTGGTCACTCGTCCTTTGTAAATAACTAATAACAAAGGACTAATGACTAATGACTAACTTGCCAAATATTCATCCATGTTGGCTTTAGATTTGCGAAGTTTGGTTAAGGCTTCGCGCTCAATTTGCCTAACTCGTTCTCGGCTGATGTTTAGTATTTCGCCAATCCTAGCCAGAGTCAGCGCTTGCCCATCAGTTAAGCCAAAGCGTAGCGTGATTACTTCCCTTTGTTGTGGCGTCAGATCACCCATCAGGCGGTCTAAGTCATAAGATAGGGAAGATTGCATGACAAACTCTTCGGGAGATGCTCCTGGATCTTCCAGCATTTCTCCAAGTTCGGTGTCGTAGTTATCACCCAGCCGCAAATCCAAGGAAAGGGGCAAACGCGCCTTTTCTAGATACTCTCGGACTTGTTTGGGGGTCAATTCTAATTCTTCAGCTAGCTCACCAGCTGTAGGAGCGCGTCCTAATTTTTGAGACAATTGACGCTGTGCCTTTTTAATCTTATTTAATTTTTCAGTAATATGGATAGGCAGCCGAATGGTGCGGGCTTTTTCGGCAATAGCACGAGTTATAGCTTGCCGAATCCACCAATAGGCATAAGTAGAAAATCTATACCCTTTGGTGGGGTCAAACTTTTCTACGCCCCGTTGCATACCAATACTACCTTCTTGGATCAAGTCCAGTAAATCGACGTTGCGCTTGATGTATTTTTTGGCAACGGACACTACCAGCCGCAAATTGGCTTCTACCATCTTGCGCTTGGCAATTTCGCCATCTGCGATCGCTTCGTTTAATTCTGTTGGTTCTAGGTTTGTCGCTTTGGCCCACTCTTCTAGAGTCGGTTGACGGTCTAGCTGGGTAGCAAGACTTTCCCTTGATTCGTGCAAAGCGCAGGAACGTTGCACTTGTTTCCCATAGAAAATCTCTTCCTCGTGGGTTAAGAGTGGCACACGGCCAATCTCACGCAGGTAAGTCCGCACGAGGTCTGTGGCTGTCTGAGCGGTCTTCATGGCGCTACTCTTTGGTAATGATGGGGTTGGCGGTAGGGTCATTAAGGGATAGATGCTTTATTTATTAGGGTGTTACCCAGTCTGACTGGGAACCCATGCTATGGTTTGCAACTTACGCGCCCGAGAAACTCGGCTGCTCATAATAATCAAATTTAGGCTTCTTAACTGCTAAAACTACAGTTATTTCCTATTTTTCACAAGTATCTACAGTTAGATAAAAGGTCGCTTTTTAAACATTTTTCTATTGGAGTCTTGTTAATAATTGTAACATTTATGAGAAAGTTTTGGCTAGATGGCGACATTAAATTTCCTGGTTGTTCCAGTTCATGCAACGTCGCCCTCTATCTTAAGGCTGACCAAAAGTCAATTTAAGAAATTATCTAGTTAAAATAATTTTCCTCATATTTGTTAAAGTATCTCAATGAGAACTATAGTCATTCTCTTATAACAATTACTTAATTTTCTTGGTAATGGGGACTGGGGACTGGTGATTGGGGACTGGTGATTGGGTATTGGGTACTGAGTATTTGAAAAACTTTGTTCTAGTCCCTAGTCCCCAGTCCTTAGTCCCCAGTCCCTAGTCCCCAATCCCTACTCCCTCACAATCGCGCAGTACTCTTGGATGGTTTGTACGTCCAAAGTCGTATTTTGTAAGGAACGGATGGCGGCGACGGTAGCTTTCGCGCCGGCAATGGTAGTAATAATGGGAATTTTGTAGGCTAAGGCTGTGCGGCGGATTAACCTAGCATCAGTCTGAGCTTCTTCCCCGGAAGGTGTGTTGATAATAAGTTGGATTTTTTGATTTTTGATTGCATCTAAGACGTGGGGACGACCTTCATGGAGTTTTAACACTAATTCAATATTTAACCCCTGTTCCAGAAGAACTCGGCGTGTACCCAGGGTAGCCATCACTGTAAAGCCCAAATCGATAAATTCCTTCACCACACCACTTGCAGCAGCTTTATCGCGATCGCTCATTGATACAAATACAGTTCCCGTCAGTGGTAAACGCTCCCCAGCACCTAATTCCGCTTTGGCAAAGGCCCGGCCAAAGTCGCTATCAATCCCCATCACCTCACCAGTGGATCTCATTTCTGGGCCCAATATTGTATCAGTTCCGGGGAATTTATTAAAGGGTAATACAGCTTCTTTTACTGCAATATGTGTGGGGATGATTTCCTCTGTGAAATTTAGCTCCTCTAAAGTTTTGCCCGACATAATTAAGGATGCTAATTTTGCTAACTGTACGCCCGTTGCTTTAGATACAAAAGGCACTGTGCGTGAGGCACGGGGATTAGCTTCCAGAATGTAAACTTGGGGAGAATAGCTACTTGCGCCGATAACGGCAAATTGGATATTCATCAACCCCACGACTGACAGCGCTTGCGCTAGCTGCACTGTCCACGTGCGAATTTGATTGAGAACTGCTGGTGATAAGGAAATGGAAGGTAAGGAACAAGCGGAATCTCCTGAGTGAATCCCTGCTTGTTCGATGTGTTCCATGATGCCACCAATCACTACCCGTCCTGTGTGATCGGCGATCGCATCAACATCGACTTCAATCGCGTTTTCCAAAAACTTATCAATCAAAATTGGATGTTCTGGTTCCACTAGTACCGCAAAGGTCATGTAGCGTTCCAACTCAGCATCAGAATAAACGATTTCCATCGCCCGTCCCCCCAACACATAGCTGGGACGCACCACCACCGGATAGCCGATGCGTTTAGCAACAATCAGCGCATCTTCGTAACTCCGCGCAATACCATTAGGCGGTTGGGCAATATTCAACTGTTGGAGAATCTTTTCAAACCGTTCCCGGTTTTCCGCCATGTCGATGGAATCTGGCGATGTACCCCAAATTTTAGTCAGGAGTCCAGAAGTGTTATTTGTAAGAAACTCTTGTAATGGGATAGCCAACTTCAGCGGTGTTTGTCCGCCAAACTGGATAATTACCCCAACTGGATTTTCAGTTTCGATGATGTTAAGGACATCTTCTTTTGTTAACGGCTCAAAATAAAGGCGATCGCTAGTATCGTAATCTGTCGAAACTGTCTCTGGGTTAGAGTTGACCATAATCGTCTCATACCCGGCATCCTTCAAGGCATAAGCGGCGTGACAACAACAATAGTCAAACTCAATTCCCTGTCCAATGCGGTTGGGGCCACCACCCAAAATCAAAACTTTGGGCTTAGTTGCGGGCAAAACTTCTGTTTCTTGTTCGTAGGTAGAATAGTAGTAGGGCGTAAAGGCTTCAAACTCAGCCGCGCAGGTATCTACGGTTTTGTAAACTGGGATAATCCCTAGTGACTTGCGGTAAGCGCGAACTTCATCTTCGGTGGTTTTGGTGGCATAAGCAATTTGGCGATCGCTATATCCGTCCCGTTTCACTTCATAGAGTTGCTCTTTTGTCAATTGCTGTAAAGGTGTCCGCTTGAGGAATTTCTCGACATCTAGCAGTTGTTGTAATTTATCCAAGAACCATCGGTCAATACCAGTGAGTTCATAGATTTCCTCAATGGTCATCCCTTGCTGCAAAGCATGACGCACGGCAAAAATGCGATCAGGGTTAGGTGTCCGCAATTGGGCGCGGATTTGTTCACCACTGGGTAACTTTTCGGCTTTGTCACAACCCCAACCAGCGCGTCCTGTTTCGAGCGATCGCAGTGCCTTTTGGAAAGATTCGTTGAAAGTCCGCCCAATAGCCATTGCTTCCCCGACAGACTTCATTTGGGTTGTTAATACTGGGTCGGAACCGGGGAATTTTTCAAAGGCGAAGCGGGGAATTTTTGTCACCACATAGTCAATTGTCGGCTCAAAGGATGCAGGAGTTTTCTTGGTGATGTCATTTTTAATTTCATCCAAGGTGTAGCCCACAGCTAGCTTTGCTGCCATTTTGGCGATAGGGAAACCTGTAGCTTTGGAAGATAAAGCCGAACTGCGAGAAACGCGGGGGTTCATCTCAATTACAACCACATCCCCATTCAGCGGATTGACAGCAAACTGGATATTAGAACCGCCAGTTTCCACACCGATCTCGCGGATGATTTTAATTGCCATATCCCGCAGCCTTTGATATTCTTTATCAGTGAGGGTTTGCGCGGGAGCGACGGTAATTGAGTCCCCGGTGTGAATGCCCATAGGGTCAAGGTTTTCGATGGAACAGATAATCACCACGTTATCTGCCAAGTCACGCATCACTTCAAGTTCATATTCTTTCCAGCCGAGTAAAGACTGGTCAATGAGAATTTGCGAAACAGGGCTGGCATCTATGCCTACCTGTGCCATTTCTTCAAATTCTTCTTGGTTGTAGGCAATACCGCCGCCGCTTCCACCCATTGTGAAGGCTGGACGAATAATTAGGGGGTAACTACCAATTTGGCGGGCAACAGCTTTGGCTTCTTCTAAAGATTCAGCTGTGTCGCTAGGACACACAGCTATCCCGATCCTTGCCATTGCCTCACCAAAAAGTTTTCGATCTTCGGCTTTTTCAATGGCTGGTAGTTTAGCGCCGATTAACTCAACGCCGTATTTTTCCAACACCCCATTTTTGGCTAAAGCAACGGCGAGGTTGAGGGCGGTTTGCCCTCCCATCGTTGGTAGTAAAGCATCGGGGCGTTCTTTCTCGATGACTTTTTCAACCAATTCCGGTGTCAGCGGCTCAATGTAAGTGCGATCGGCCGTTTCCGGGTCGGTCATAATCGTTGCAGGGTTGGAGTTGACCAAAACCACTTCATAGCCTTCTTCTCGGAGCGCTTTGCAGGCTTGAGTGCCAGAGTAGTCAAACTCACAGGCTTGTCCAATCACAATTGGGCCAGAGCCTAACAGTAGAATCTTCCGGAGGTCATCACGGCGGGGCATAGTCGTTGCCTTGGAGTACGAGAATACAAATCCTGATTATTTTAAGGGTCTTTACCCCCTGTCGTGCTTTTTATTATTAAGTTTTCTAAGTTTGATGACAAAGAGGGGAGTAGAGGGAGCAGAGGAGCAGGGGAGCAGAGGAGCAGGGGGGCAGAGGAGCAGGGGGGCAGGGGGGCAGGGGGGCAGAGGAGAATAATTAATAACTAATGCCCAATGCCCAATGCCCAACAATTATTTTATATTTCTAATTTTATTTAATGGTGATGCTCAAATTTTTTAAGCTTTTGCAAATATTTATTATTTAAGCTGATGATAACTTTCAGCAAATGATGATTTATTTTGGCATATATCTATTTGCTTATTCAGCACAAATAGATTACTTAGATAAAAATCTATCTTAACTAGCTAATTGCTAAAGGTTTTCAATATTAAATATTATATAAATATGTTTACTTAGATTAAAAATGGCAGAGAAATAGGGATACCATTCTCTGCCACTTTTAATAATATTTTAAGAGTTGGTGCTGCCAACTTTTTCTTTCAGTCTAGGTAGAAAAATCTAGATTATGAGAGTTTTAGCTTTGAGCAGCTTGGACAAATCCTAAAGTTAAGCTGTCTTTGGCGAGGAAGTGGGACAAATGATATGCACGTTCCTCAGTTTTTAACAAAATCTTTTCGTACAGATAGCGTGTGCCCCGATCGCCTAAACTCTCTGCCTGAGCAGCTTGACGACGAATTACACCAATGATTGCTTGTTCGGCAGCGAGGTCATTTTCCACCATTTGGCGAGAAGAATATACGCCTTCAGATTCTTGTTCAAAACAGGTTAATTCTGCTAGTTTGCTGAAGGTAGCTACTGGCACACCACCCAATCCATCCAAACGTTCTCCAATTTCGTGAACGTGGTCTTGTACTTGGTTGTAGCTTTCGTTAAAAAACTCATGCAGAGAGTAAAATTCTGAGCCTTCAACTACGAAATGATGCTTTTGGTACTGCAAGTACAGTGCTTGAAAACTAGCTAATATAACGTTAAATCCTTCTGTAACTGGAGCAGTTACGCTGTGATCCAGCAACACGGGATTGTCATATACATGACCAAAATTCCGTAACAAAGTTTGCGTTTCAGACATTGTGTTCCTCTCTTTTCAACAGTTATAGATTTTAACTGCTTATTTTTAACATATTAACATTTTAATAATAAGAGCAAGCCAATTTGCCATCAACAGATTTTGTATTTTTACTTACAAAAAGTCTCAATTTTATTGTTTGCTGGATGATGGCACACCCATGAAGTTGCATAAATATCTCATTAATATTGACATCACAGTATAAATATGCATATTTTCCAACAGAAGTGGGGAGTGGTCAAAAGAGGCAGAGGAGCAGGAGGCAGGGAGCAAGGGGGAAAACACCAGACGAGCTTGTACTCCGCCCCAATAAGAGCGCCCTTTATGGCGGGGCTTCATACCCTGCTTTGCTCTGCTCCACGGCAGGGCTTGCTTTCCCTGCTCCCTGCTCTCTGCACCTCTGCCTCTTCCCCCTCTGAATATGGGATAGGTGTAAAAGTTTGATTTTTTTTCCAAAATTAATGAGAATTCTTTGCACTTAAGGTATGCTGGTTTTAAGAGGTTAGACTCCTAAGACTTTCAAAAAGCAGAAAGTTAAATCGCGGTAGTTACTGCAAGTTTGTTGCACTTTGAGGGCAATTTTCTTGAAATCGTTTAGTTCAGAAATAGAAAGCAACCACCTTGTAGAGGTGAATTGGGCAGACCGCTGGCAAGTCTATCAACGCCTAAAGGAGTTAGACATTCCCTGTAGTTGTACGGCTAACCAGCCATTAAAAGTTGAAATTGGCTCTCCTATGACAGCTGTTCAACTTTGGAGTGTGATCCGGCGATTAACAGCTTCCCGTCAAGACCAGATTTGGACTCTTGAGTGCTGCTGGAAAAACCGCTACCAATAGTTCTAATCTTTGGTTGCTGAGAATATCTCGCTTGATAGCTTGTATTAGTTAAAAGGAGGTTAAAAAATGGGTGCATCTCACAATATGGAAATATCACAATTTTGTCTTGAAGGCAGGTTTATAAATTTTGTTATTAAAGATGGCTATAAGCTGAAGGGTTTATTGCTGGGTACTCATGAGGGTGAATGTTACGTTAAACTCGCTAAACATTTACGGGCTGCTTTTGACTTGCGGCTACCAGCAGGTACTTGGCTACAAGTTGTTGGTTATAAAGAATACGATACAAAAAAAGACAAAGTTACACTGAAAGCGGAACGTGTGATGGCGGCGCGTTCTGACATGGCGGCTGTTCAAACCATTGCTGTACCACAAGAACCCCCATCGATTGATCATGTCAAGGTAAAACCAGCTAAGACTAAATCCACGATTTTGGTGTGTCAAAAGTCTGATTGCATGAAACGCGGTGGTAAACAAGTTTGTCAGGCGTTGGAGGCGGCTTTAAGCGATCGCGGTTTAGAAGACCAAGTTACAATCAAGGGCACTGGTTGCATGAAAAACTGCAAAGCTGGGCCTAACTTAGTAATGCCAGATAAAACGCGCCATAGCCGAATTCAAGCTGCACAAATCCCGGCGCTGATGAATAAGCATTTTGGTGATAAGAGTTTGTCAGCGCAGCCTGAGAATTTAAGGGAAGTGGCGATATATAATAGCAAGCTTTGTTGATGTCAGTAGGTAAGGATGAATAAACTTTACTATGCAACAAAATGTAACCTCGCTGAAATCTTGGTGATTGCTTTTCGGCGAAACGCTTACCGTAGCTTGCTTCTTTGCAGAAGTACGTTTTACTCGCAATGACATAGTTGTGGATTTTTCCACCCACCTACTTCGCGAAATCTTGACATTTTAATGAGAAAGCTTAATAATATCTTCTCAAGTGTGTTCCATTAATTAATACTCGGCATTAGACTTTTGCCCAGTATTTGCAAGAGTTTTAAATTAAGCGATCGCCTACGATTTGTCATGAGTAAGACAAAGTAGTAGTTGCGATCGCTTAATATTTGTAGGCAATTGGGTTAAGCGATCGCCTACGGTTTGTCATAAGCAAGACAAAGTAGTAGTAGCGTAGGCGTAGCCCGCCGCAGGCATCGCTTAATGTTTGTAGGCAATTGGATTTAGCCGCCAGTCTCCCGAAGGCAAGTTAGCTCGGATTTTGCGCTTACCCGTTTGTCCGCCAGAGATTGAAATCTCAGGCTCATAGCGCAAGTCTACTCAAGTTGACTGAAACCTTTTTCTAGTTTTGTTTAGAAGACTTTAGGTGTAAGAGAGGGAATTGATTACTGGGCGGTTGTTGGGACTTGTGGATTTTTAGCGGCTAGGTTGGAAATTACGACCTAAGTTAGAGAAGACTGCAATAACTGTCGCATAGATATAGCCTGTACATGGTTAGAGAAGATAGTTAAAAAGTCATTTAGGTCTTGGATAGCTTCACGAATAGATTCTGAGGAAGCACCCTTCGATAAAGCATAGTTATATAACCGCTCTGCTGGTTGAATATATTGAGCAGCTAAATAGTAAAGGGCTAAATTAAAGGTATTAGACCAGTCTTTAGCATCTTTTTCGTAATGCTGTTTAGCAAGCTTGATGGCAAGTGCTAGGTCAGTCCATGCTTTATCTGGTTGGTTAAGGGCTTGGTAGGCTAAAGCACGATTATATAAATACCAATTATCATCAGAATCTAAGTCAAGAGCGCAGTTGAAATCTGCAAGAGCCTCATTATATAGCTTAAGCATCAAGTAAGTTTGACCGCGACTTGCGATCGCCCAGTCAGATTTGGGATTAAGTTCAATCACGCGGTTAAAATCTTGTAGAGCTTCTGAGTAACGCTTCATTGATTGATAAGTTTCACCACGACTTGCGATCGCCCGGTGATATTTGGGGTTAAGTTCAATAGCGCGGTCAAAGTCTTGTAGGGCTTCTGGGTAACGCTTCATTAAGCGGTAAGTTTCACCGCGAAGTGCGATCGCCCAGTGATATTTGGGGTTAAGTTCAATGGCGTGGTCAAAATCTTGTAGGGCTTCTGGGTAATGCTCCATTAAGCGGTAAGTTTCACCGCGAAGTACGATCGCCCAGTCATATTTGGGGTCAAGTTCAATGGCGCGGTCAAAATCTTCTAGAGCTTCTGGGTAACGCTCCATTAAGCGGTAAGTTAAACCGCGATTTGCGATCGCCCAGTCAGATTTGGGGTTAAGTTCAATAGCGCGGTCAAAGTCTTGTAGAGCTTCTGGGTAACACTTCATTGAGCGGTAAGTTTGACCGCGACTTGCGATCGCCCAGTCAGATTTGGGGTTAAGTTCAATGGCACGGTCAAAGTCTTGTAGGGCTTCTGGGTAATGCTCCATTGAGCGGTAAGTAAAACCGCGCAGTACGATCGCCCAGTCAGATTTGGGGTCAAGTTCAATGGCACGGTCAAAGTCTTGTAGGGCTTCTGGGTAACGCTCCATTGAGCGGTAAGTAAAACCGCGAAGTACGATCGCCCAGTCAGATTTGGGGTCAAGTTTAATAGCACAGTCAAAATCTTGTAGTGCTTCTGGGTAACGCTCCATTAAGTGGTAAGTCTCACCGCGATTTGCGATCGCCCAGTCAGATTTGGGGTTAAGTTCAATGGCGCGGTCAAAATCTTGTAGTGCTTCTGGGTAACGCTCCATTAAGCGGTAAGTCTCACCACGATTTGCAATCGCCCAGTCAGATTTGGGGTCAAGTTCAATGGCGCAGTCAAAATCTTGTAGTGCTTCTGGGTAACGTTTTATTGAGCGGTAAGTTTGACCGCGACTTGTGATCGCCCAGTCATATTTGGGGTCAAGTTCAATGGCGCGGTCAAAGTCTTGTAGGGCTTCTGGGTAACGCTTCATTGAGCGGTAAGTAAAACCGCGATTTGCGATCGCCCAGTCAGATTTGGGGTTAAGTTCAATAGCGCGGTCAAAGTCTTGTAGAGCTTCTGGGTAACACTTCATTGAGCGGTAAGTTTGACCGCGACTTGCGATCGCCCAGTCATATTTGGGATCAAGTTCAATAGCGCGGTCAAAGTCTTGTAGGGCTTCTGGGTAAAGCTCCATTAAGCGGTAAGTCTCACCGCGCCAACCTAGAGCAATTGGTTGCCATTTAAGCTCAATCCCAGAATTCTGTAAGATTGCGGTAAACATTTTCAACGTAACTTGATAAACGTCCTCCTCATAAGCTTTTAACCCATTTACTAGTTGCTCACCCCAACGCTGAACTTCAGAGAAATCGACATCTTTACCAGCCTGAAGCATTATTTCTGCATATTGTTGTGCAAATTTGCGTTGATTTTTGAGTGCAGCGAGAAATTCATTGAGAGCTACAGATAAATTCCTTTGCGGTGACTGACATAAGTTGTGATACAACACGTTTAATGTGTGACTTTGCCAGCTAGGATCGCGCTGTTTTTCTTCTTCCTCTAATTGCAGATCGTTCCGCAGGCTGTCATAATATTTTGCCAACTTGCCATGTATGTCAGCCCAACCTTGCGGCGATGAAAGGCGCTTGTGGCGTAACATTTGGGTTTTGACGACATCATGATAAGCCCAGCCGTCGGTACGTTCATTGACAAAAGATGTTTCTTTTAGCCAAGTAAATAACTCGTCAGCTTCTTCTTCTGCTCTCAATTTAGCTATAACATCCCGATTCAAGCACCGAGGAATAGCACCATCAAGCGCCACTTGTCGCCGTTTGGGATCGTCAATCCATTTTAAAAAGCGTTCTACAGCACTGCTGCTAGGCTCAATTACCTGATTGGGGTCATTGGGATGAGTATCTGCTAGCATTCCTACTAGCAGGGGTAAGTTTCCAGAAAGGCGCAAAATCACTTCAATAATGCGATTATCCGTAATGCCTTTCCGAGTTAGATATTGTTGGGCTTCTTCTTCTGTAAAGGGTTCCAGAGGGAAACGAGCTATTAACCCCTCATAAGATGCCCAATGATTTTTATCTAATTCCTGCCGACCGGCAATAGTTATCAATATATTGAGAGATACATCACCGTAGCGATTATCCAAAATTTCCCGTAGCCAGTTATCTAAAAATTCTTCGGTGCGTTCATAAGTATCAAAAAACAAAACAACAGCAGTTTTCTCAGCAATTTTAAAAATATCTTGCAAAAATAACGGCGTCAGAACTTCTTCAGGCTCTTGAACTAATAGCACTTCGTCTTTATTTGTTATTTTCTTTGCAACATAAGAAGCCCATTCTCCGGCTTGGGTAGCAAAAGCATCCTCATCTACAAAGTCAAATACAGCACCGCCAACGGGAACTCGACGCGCTAGACGCACACCAGTTTTTGCCATAGTTTTCCCAACAAAAGCCGAAAAGCCTTGAGGAGCTTCTGGATCGGTTTCTAATTCTTGGCGCTTCTGACGGTAAACTTTGTAGCGTTCTGTAAACTGCGTTAGTTTATGACCTTGCCGTTCTAAATCCTCAGCTAGACGGCCCATGACTTCTGGTATAGTTTTTTCAGCTTCATCGATGTAAGCCGAAATGATTTTTGCTTCGTCAGCAATTTTACGAAACTGTCGCAGCAGGGTACTTTTACCAACTCCGCCTTGACCCCAAACGTTATACACAAAACGACGGCGATCGTCTTCTGGGGGTAATGCTAGATTTTGGCGAAATTGGTTTACTTGGTCTTCACGACCCACAAAACCTGATTGCTGACGTTGCTTAAGAATATCTTGTAGACTCTTGGGTTTGTTTTGTGGGTTCATTACAAGATTCAATTTAGAGATGCTAATGCTTACAGAATAACTACTAAATATACAAGGTGTATTTCGGAATTTACTAAACTTTTCTGGGTAATTTTTATGCGTTGACCTTCTGAGGCTCAATGTTGACCTTCTGAGGCTCGACGTTGACCTTCTGAGGCTCGACGTTGACCTTCTGAGGCTCAATGTTGACCTTCTGAGGCTCAACGTTGACCTTCTGAAGCTCGACGTTGACCTTTTGAGGCTCGACTTTGACCTTCTGAGGCTCGACTTTGACCTTCTGAGGCTCGACTTTGACCTTCTGAGGCTCAATGTTGACCTTCTGAAGCTCGACGTTGACCTTTTGAGGCTCAAAAATGCCCTGGCGACTTGATGAAGTCCAATACAGACCTAACCCCCAGCCCCTTCCCTACAAGGGAAGGGGAGTAAGATTTAAAGCTTCTCCCCTTGTAGGCTAAGGTGTACATACATATTGGTAATGAAACCCAAACCCTGGATTTACCCCCCTTAATCCCCCCTTGCAAAGGGGGGAAATATCCGGTTCTCCCCCTTTGCCAAGGGGGAGTTAGAGGGGGTCAAAAGGACTTGTGTGTACACCGTAGTCCCTTGTAGGTGAGAGGTTTGGAGAAAGGTCAAAGTGTATTTTAGATAAACGAGATGCGCTATAAAAATCGTAACTATACAAACAAAATCTCTCTCGGCGGGTTTAAAAAATCTTTGGATACAAAACGCGAAAAGGGCATAACATTGTTATGCCCGTACAAATAATGTGTATTTTACTAAATTGACAACTGCTATACTTGCCTATTGCAAGCTTTTAGCTAACTGGAACTTCGGATTGCTTTTTCTTAGAACGGCGGTTAAACCTGCGTCCCATCTCATCAATTACTGCATCTAAACCTGTGACATCACCGCTAGCTTTGGCATAGCTATAAACTGCTAATGCTGCTGCATAGGCTTCGCTAGCAGAGGCTATACAGGTATCATCCACTAATTCTTGCAGTTGCGTTAGAGACAAAAGCACTGGATACAAGGCTTCAAACAGTGCCAAATCTCGGCGCATCTCTTCTAAATCAAAAGAACGGGGCAAAAAATTAGGGTTCTGTGTCGCCACTTCTAGGGCTTTGCTGACAAAAGCCCGACTTTTATCTCCCATCTTCAACATTGTTCGCCGTTCTTCGGTGGTCAGATCAACCAAAAACGGTAACTTTTCTCTAATTGTAGCGATCGCTTGCATGACTGCTTCTTTATCTGCTGGGGCTAGGCTGGCACTGATGCGATTTTCTGCCATTTTTAATACTCCTTTAGGTACTTAATTTCAGTATTCCCAAACTTCTAGAGGCGATCGCATTTGTTGAGAGATAATTAACAATGAAACTGAATGCAGAAATCAATGCATAAACAAATCATTGAATATACATCTCCACTAGATGCGCTGATTGACCTTACCAAACAGTTAAATACCTATGAAATAAACTACCAAATGAATTCAGAAGAATTTTTTGCCAAATATAACCAAGGCGAAACTTCTGATGATGAAGTATTTGTCGAATGGGCAGCAAACTACCAACATTATCTAGCTCTACACCAATATATAAAAAGCAAATTTAGAGATGTCGCATAAAGTTATCCAAGCATATTTAGATGAAATTGAACAACTTTTAATCAACTGCCCTAGGATATACGTTTAAGAATACAGTGCAGTCAAATAATGATCGTGTTGACTTGCCCAATCTTCGGGTGCATCAACTGTTCCAGTTAAATCTTCTAATACATCCCATGCATCAGCCACTTTAATTTGAGATAAGTTAATATCCTCAGAAACGATGGTAATCACATAGCGTTTGTTCGGTTCTAAATCAGGTGGAATATCTGGGCGCAAAACAGAACCATCAAATGTAACCGTTAAAATTTTGCTCATTGTTCTATTTCTCTTAACCGCCAATCACCGCGATCGCATCAATTTCTACCAACACATCTTTAGGTAAGCGCGATACCTGCACACAAGCCCGCGCTGGGGCTGTATCTTCCGGGAAATATTTAGCATAAATGGCATTTACTGCCGCGAAATCATTCATATCAGCTAAAAATACAGTTGTCTTCACAACATCTTGGAAAGTCGCACCGGCTGCGGTGAGGATGGCTTCAAGATTAGCTAATACCTGCTCAGTTTGCTTTTTGACATCATCAGTGTAGACGACATCACCAAGGCGGGGATCGATGGCAATTTGTCCAGCGATGAATAGAAATTGACCTGAAGCTGCGATCGCTTGATTATAAGGGCCCACTGGAGCGGGTGCGTTATCAGTATTAATTACTTTACGGGTCATAGATATTACTTTCTCTAACGATGTTTCCTGTTTACCGATTTCCCCTTTAGGAGCGATCGGTTTGTATAGTTCTCCATCTGGCATTATCGCATTAGTCAGGTCAGCATCTTTAAAGCTCATGCCGTAAGTTATTGCACCAATTAAATCTGCTCTTTTCAAGTTTGCTCCATCTAGATTTGCCTTGGTTAAATTTGCTCGTCGCAAGTTGGCTCTTTCTAAATTTGCTCCTTGGAGAAATGCTTTTGTAAGGTTTGTACTTTGAAAGGATGCTGCTGTAAAATCTACGCCAGCCAAATTTATACCTGATAGATCAACTTGGTTTAGATTTGCTCTATGAAGTTTAGCTCCTTGAAGGTTGGCACTTTTCAATATTGCCTCAGTTAAGTTTGCCAGAGTTAAGTCAGATCCAGTTAAGTACGCCTCACCCAAAATTGCCTTAGTTAGATTAGCTTTACTGAGATTAGCTTGAGCTAAAGAAGCCGCAGTCAGATTTGCACTACTAAGGTTTGCTCCACTTAAATTTACTGTATCTAAGTTTGCATTTATTAATTGTGCATTACTTAGGTCTATAGCTGTTAAGTTTGCTTGTTCTAAGTTTGCATGATTTAAATTTGCGCTATTTAGAGTTGACCGACTTAAGTCAGCACCATTGAGGTCTGTCCAAGCAAAAATTGCTGAAGAACCACTCACTGAATTTAACTTTGTATCTGTTAGAGACGCGTTAGTAAAATTTGTACTATTAAGCTTCGCTTTGCTTAAGTTTGCCCCACTTAAATCAACTCCAGTCAAATTTGCACTAGTTAGGTCTATCTCACTGAGTTCTGCACCTTTGAGATTTTCTTGACTCAAATTTACTGAATGAAATTTCCGTTCGCCTGCGGCGTATTTCTCTAAAAGCTCCTCAGCGTCCATAATGCACCTTTAAATACCACTGACACAGTATAATCACAAAAATTTTGTGTCACAGATATTCCTCTCTTTTCTTCCTTTGCGTTCTTCGCGGTTCGTCCCTCTTACCCCAACCTCGGACGTATCCCATAATGCCGATATCGCCAATAATCGCGCAGAATGCGATCGTGGTCAAAACATAAATTACCAGGGACACGCCAAGACTCAAAAATGCCTACACCCTTAGCATCATCACCAGCCTTTGGTTCCCCCGTCGCTGTCGCTAAAAATACAATACTAATGGTATGCTGACGCGGATCGCGATTGGGGTCAGAATACACCAGTAATTGTTCAACTAATTCCACCTGTAAACCCGTTTCTTCTTCAGCTTCTCGCCGCGCCGCCACTTCTACCGCTTCACCATAATCTACAAAACCACCAGGAATAGCCCAACCTAAGGGTAGATTATGTCTTTCAATTAACACTATTGGCCGATGAGGTCGATCTACTAGTTCAATGATGATATCAACTGTCGGTGCAGGATTTCGGTAAGTCATAGTTATTTAGTCATTGGTCATTGGTCATTGGTCATTAGTCATTGGTCATTGGTCATTGGTCATTGGTCATTCACAAATGACAAAGGACAAAGGACAAATAACAAATGACTTTACCTCCAAATACTGTTCCGTGATAAATTCGATGCGATCGCATAGCGTTTCCATCAGACAATTCCTCCTTCACATAATTCAGGTTAAATATGCCTTTTCCTAGATCCAGTGGCATTTTGCTGCATCCTACTTCCTTTCCTAGCCGATTTGGCGTTGGGGATTTAGGCTTAGAAGCCTATCGCTTCATTGATTTCCTTAAAGAGAGCTATCAACAATATTGGCAAGTTTTACCTTTAGGCCCCACTGGATACGGCAATTCCCCGTATATGTGCTACTCGGCAATGGCAGGAAATCCTCTGCTAATTAGCCCAGAAAAACTCTTAGAAGAGGGTTTGCTATCTGAAGAAGACTTTGCTAATTTACCAGGATTTCCAGGAGAAAAGGTAGACTTCGACCAGGTTGTGCCAATTAAGATTGGGCTACTCAAAAAAGCCTGTGAAAATTTTAGAGTGAATGCTACGCCTATCCAACAAAAAGAGTTTGCAGGTTTTTGCGACAGCAAAGCTTACTGGCTAGATAATTACGCTTTATTTATGGCGCTGAAAGATGCTCACAATGGTGCAAGCTGGCATACATGGGAGGCAGAGTTCGTCAAGCGTGAACCAGAAGCATTAGCTCAGGTAGAGCGTCGCCTCAACGGAGATATTTTCTATTACAAGTTCGTCCAATTTGAGTTTTTCCGACAATGGTCAGACCTGAAAAGCTACGCCAATATGCGCGGCATTGACATTATCGGCGATATTCCCATCTACGTAGCTCATGATAGTGCCGACGTGTGGGCGCATCCCGACATCTTTTGCTTAGATGAAGAGACTGGAGAAGCTGCCCAAATGGCAGGAGTCCCACCAGATTACTTTAGCGCCACCGGTCAATTGTGGGGAAACCCAGTTTATAACTGGGAGGAATTGCAAAAACAAGACTTTAAGTGGTGGGTACAACGCTTTGAGGCAATGCTGGATTATGTAGATATAATTCGCATTGACCACTTCCGGGGCTTTGAGGCTTATTGGTCAGTACCCAAAGGCGAAGAAACTGCCATGAATGGCGAATGGGTGGAAGCACCTGGAGATGCTTTTTTTGAAGCGATCAAACAGAAGTTGGGCAAGCTACCCGTCTTAGCAGAAGATTTGGGAGTAATTACACCAGAGGTAGAAGCGCTGCGGGACAAGTATGAATTTCCTGGGATGAAGGTTTTGCAGTTTGCCTTTGGTTCTGATCCCGGTAATCCATTTTTACCATTCAATTACCCGCGAAATGCTGTAGTTTATACCGGCACTCACGATAATGACACAACTGTAGGCTGGTTCAATTCAGCTAATGACAACGAAAAGCATAACCTATGGCTTTATTTAGGTTGTATCAGTTCTGAAGGCATTCAATGGGATTTGATTCGCCTAGCTTTGAGTTCCATAGCTAACCAAGCAATTATTCCTTTGCAAGATGTCTTGGGATTAGGAAACGAAGCGCGAATGAATTTTCCTAGTGTTGCAGAGGGTAATTGGGAGTGGCGCTATCAAGCAGGAGCGTTGACAGACGAATTGCGCGATCGCTTGAAAGTTCTTACAAGACTCAATGGACGCGCCCCGCAAGACCAGTGAAGTGTGGGTGAGTGGGGCATGGGGCATGGGACGAAGGAACAAGGAGAATCACCATGCCCAATGCCCCATGCCCCATGCCCTATATTTCAAAACTTAGGCTTGGCAGCAATCCTAACTTCTTCCTCTTTCCCTGGCTCTCCCATTTCCTTAGCTTTCTCTTGATTGACGCTCATCAAAACACCACCCGCATTATCTGTTTTCACTGTCAGTTGCTCTTGGGCTTTCCAAATTCGGTGAGTTCCCTCTGGGAGAATACCCTCAAACTCGATTTTGCCATCGGCTACAACGCGAATCCAGGATGATGCTTTCAAGGTGACACCAATCTGTAAAGTCTGTCCCTGTTGGATGCTGTTAAGGGTATCGCTGACAGGTTGAACTTTTAATGACTCTTTTTGTTTGGTTGGTTCTGGTTTATCAATAGACTTTTGTTTTAGGTATGGTTCGTTTTGGCTATTACTTGCTTGTAGTACTGCGTTATTTAATAACTGAGATAAGCCATTTACAGAGCATACAATTAGCAATATGTAAAGAAAGTAAAGATGAATCGGACGTAGTTGATCAAGATGTGAAATATTCCTCATACCTTGGGGGTTAAGTTGTGCAGAACTGATCGGAAAAGTGCCAGAAAATTCGACTCCATTCAGTCCTAGTGCATCGGCAAACTGCCTAATCAAACCCTGAATATAGACTGGTTCTGGCAGATCATTTAAATTACCTTCTTCGATCGCCTGCAATAATCGCCGGGGAACCCTGGTTAATACAACCACTTGCTCTAGAGATAAACCCTGTTCTTGCCGCAATGCCCAAAGTTGAGCACCCATTTCTGCCAACTTTTCGGCTCGTTGTTGCTCTAATGAAAGTGATGGCTGGTGATTATTCTTCTTTCTTAGCCATTTCATGCCTACTGACACTCCTTAACTCCACTGAATCAATAATTAGGTTGCGTTATTTGCTCTTGCAAAAAGTGAATCTCATCATCTGTGAGGGAACGATATTTACCCTCTGACAAAAAGGGTGCTTTTAGAGTTTGTAATTGAATTGTGCCGATCGCAGTCCGATGTAGTTGGATTACTGGATATCCTAACTGTTTAGCTATACGGCGAATTTGACGATTTCTTCCCTCCTGCAACACTATTTCTAACAAGCTTTGCTCGGTACGACGTTCTACAAGGTGTACCTTCGCAGTCCTGGTTTTTTTTCCCTCCAACATCACACCCTGACGCCACATTTGTAGAACTGCTTCTGAAGGATGTCCTTTGACCAAAACATGATATGTCTTGGAAATACTGTGGCGGGGATGGGTTAGTCCAAATGTCAGATTTCCGTCATTGGTCAGGATTAATGCTCCTGTAGAGTCTGCATCTAGACGCCCCACTGGGTGAATACCTGAACCCTCTCGTAATTCTTTCGGTAGTAGATCCAGGACTGTTGGTCTGCCATGAGGGTCGTAGCAAGTCGAAACTACGCCTACTGGTTTGTGCAGCAATAGATATATTAAAGCCGGACGCTGCTTTTCGGATACGGGTTTACCATCAATTGCGATCGCATCTTTTTGGGGATCAACCTTTTGACCTAAATGGGCCAATACCCCATTGATCCGCACCCGTGACTGCCTAATCATTTCTTCGGCTTCACGACGTGAGGCGATACCCCATTGAGCAAGAATTTTTTGTAACCGTACCTCCATGTGGAAATTGCTTATTTACTGTTAACAATTAAATGATATTTGCATTTTGTAGCGAGTAGGCATAAATGTTACATTTAAGGCTTGTTTAATTTCTATTCGGTTGTTGAGCAAATACTCATACATAGATTGGTTAGTAGATGTCAGAGCAAAATTCACAAACAACAAATGCAAATAAAATCCGCATAATTACGCAGGTACTTACAAAAGCACTAAAGCTTTGGTTGAGAACACAAGTGAGCC
Organism: Nostoc sp. UIC 10890; assembly: GCF_054786515.1. Lineage (NCBI taxonomy): Bacteria > Bacillati > Cyanobacteriota > Cyanophyceae > Nostocales > Nostocaceae > Nostoc > Nostoc sp. UIC 10890. Next base: position 4,048,768 of record NZ_JBSGKF010000001.1, on the reverse strand, counting down.
AAATATCGGAATTAGAAGTGGAGATAAAAGCGAGCGATCGCCAACTTTTCTCTGGACGCATTCCGTTGGTATCTATTTTTGCTAGTCATGCAGTTTATCAGGGTCTCCTCATTACAAAAATTCAATTAATAGCAGAAAATATTCGGATAAATATCGGCTCAGTACTCAGGGGAAAACCCTTGCAACTGTTAGAAACAGTACAAGTAGCTGGTGATTTAATCGTAGACGAGAAGGATCTCAATGCTTCTCTCTCATCTGATTTATTATCAACTGCTTTGAGTGATTTATTGGTTAAGGTTGTACCAACACATTACCCACAGTCACAACCAATTAATTGGCAAGAAATTCTGATTGGGAACAACCAAATTATACTGCGAGGTTTGAGAGTAACCAATAGTGAAACAACGCCTCTAGAGATTTGTCTGGGGTTACAGTTACTCAGTGGACATGAGTTGCAAGTAGCACAGATCCAAATCAACCACGAGCAAGGAAATATATTGGAAGACAATCATGAGTACAATCTGGATCTTGGCTCAGATGTCGATATTGAAGAACTAACGCTGATCCCAGGAAAGCTGGTGTGTCGTGGGCGGATTAACGTTAACCCTTGATGATGACGGATTAGAAATATTAGTACCTTATTTTAAATAATATGGCGTCTCTCGAAAAAAGAGGGACTGGGGACTAGGGACTAGGAACTGGGAAAAAGTTTTCCAAATCCTTAATACCTAATACCCAGTACCCAATCCCAAACTTCCTCGTTCCCAGTCTCCGACTGGGAATGCATTCATTGAGTCTCTGACTCAACGTCTGACTAGAGGCAGCAGCCCCTAATAACCCATTCCCAGTCGGAGACTGGGAACGAGATAATGGCGTCTCTCAGAACAAGAGTAGGGGATGGGGAGCAGGGGGAAAATTCCTCTCCTCTGCACCCTTCCCCCTGCCCCTCTGCCTCTTATGCCCCATGCCCAATTCCCAACTAACTATTTACTAAGTAGTGGCAAAAGTAATGTCACAAAATAATAAACCAAAGGAGCAGTGAAAATATAACTGTCGGTACGGTCTAAAATACCACCGTGACCGGGGATTAACTGTCCAGAATCTTTGACTCCAGCATCTCGCTTGAGTAGAGATTCAGTTAGATCCCCTAAAAGACTAGCAATGCCAATCAGCAAACCCAATGCTAGACCAGTAAACGGGGATCTGGGCAAGTGGAGATAATAGGCTCCTGCTATAGCTACGGCAACACTTGAAGTAATGCCAAAGACAGCGCCTTCTACAGTTTTTTTCGGGCTAATATCAGACAGACGGGTTTTCCCAAAGAATTTACCAATGGTGTAGGCACCAATATCAGCTGCCCAAATACACAAAAAAGTCAGCAGTGTTGCTGTAAAACCTTGTGATAAAGAAGCGGAATTTGCCTTTTCCCAGAAATCTGTCCAGGTTGCGGGCCAGTATCCTCCGAAAGGGAGATTGCTAAAAGCAGCAGTATCAATTGCTCGTAACCGCACCCAGTAACTCGGCAAATAACCTACGTAAAATAGCCCCATAATAGAAGCGGAAACATCAGCGATCGTGGCAAACTTTGGCTGAAACAGCAGGTAAAAACAAATAAGTGTGCCAGCTATTGGCATTACAGGGTCAGCTAAACTGCCATCCAGGGTACAAATCACCAGCAATATTTGGCTGACAGCCATAGTGGTTTTTGCCGCAGGAGCAATGCCTCTGGCTCGCACCAAATTAAAATATTCCTGTTGACCCAAAAAGATGATGACCGCAAAGATGATGGTAAAGTACCAACCCCCCAAAAGGGTTGCGGAAAGAGCAAGAGCGATCGCAACAATTCCACTAATAATCCGAGACCAAGGCATAAAAGTATTTGGGATTGGGTACTGGGTACTGGGGATTGGGTATTGGGGATTGGGTATTGGGTATTTGGAAAACTTTTCCCAGTCCCTAGTCCCCAGTCCCTAATCCCTAGTCCAGTTTCTCACCACTGAGGATAAAAATGGGATCAACGGCGGTAAAGGTTTGAGAAAAGCCACGTGTCTCTAGGCGGTTAACCGCAGACTGGACGACTTCGATATTTCTAGCCCTCAACAGAGAAAAGCTCTGAGAAATAGCATACAGACTTTCTAGATTAGCAGCTGTGGCTACAACCCGACCGGATGGCGGCAAATAATGCCAAGCTGCTTGCAGTATTTCCTGAATGGGTCGACCTCCCTCGATACAAACACGGTGAGGGGTAATTTTGAGATCATGTAAACACTCTGGGGCACTGCCTTCAATAACTTCGACATTTTTCACATCAAAGCGATCGCAGTTACGCTTAATTAGATTAGCTACTTCTTCATCTCTTTCTATAGCGATAATCTTTCCACCTGGACACAATAGCCCCACTTCTACCGGAATTGTACCCGTCCCTGCGCCAATATCCCACAACACAGAATCTGATTTTAGTCGCAGTTGGGAAATTAATAGCAGTCGGACTTCTCGCTGACTCAGGGGAATTCCTGGCAAATGTTCAAACAATTCATCAGGAATACCAGGGGTAATATAGGGCCAAAGTTGGGAGGGCATAGAATTACGCAATTATACTAAAGATATCGATTTGCTAAATTGAAAAGCAATAAGCTATAAAAACTTTTCAACCGTAGCATTAGAAGAAAACATAATGATTGGCGAAATATTAAGCGATCGCTATGAAGTTCAGCAGCTATTAGGAAAAAAAGCAGGGCGGCGGACGCTATTAGCCCGTGATTTGCAAACTCAGGAATTAGTTGTAATCAAGTTACTCTCTTTTGGTAGTGACTTTGAATGGGATTCACTGAAGCTGTTTGAGCGAGAAGCCGAAACTTTAAAAAACCTAGCACATCCCTCAATTCCTGGCTATTTAAACTATTTTGAGGTAAATTTACCAACCATTAAAGGATTTGCTCTAGTACAAACTTATATCCCTGCACAAACCTTAGAGCAATGCTTACAAGCTGGGCGGACTTTTACAGAAGCTGAACTCAAAGATATAGCCAAAGCACTTTTAGAGATTCTCGTTTACCTACATAAGCTCTATCCGCCTGTGATTCACCGTGATATTAAGCCTAGCAATATTTTATTGGGGGAGCGCTCTGGTAATAGTATCGGTCAAGTTTATTTGGTAGATTTTGGCTCAGTGCAGACAGTCCTGGCTACCGAAACCGGGACAAGAACTGTGGTAGGAACTTATGGCTATATGCCACCAGAGCAATTTGGCGGACGCACTGTTGCAGCATCAGACCTTTATAGTTTAGGCGCAACCTTAATTTATTTAGTTACGGGCACTCACCCAGCCGATTTACCCCAAAAGGATTTTCGGATTCAGTTTGAACAACTGGCTAATTTGAGTCCCAGCCTGACTAGTTGGTTAAAGTGGATGATTGAACCAAGTTTAGAACGGCGTTTGAGTTCTGCGGGTGCTGCACTGGCAGCTTTGGAGAAACCACAACCGACAAACTTGCCTACTTTAGTTGTTGGCAAACCAGATGGGAGTAAGATTCAACTAACCAAAAATGCAGACTCTCTAGAAATTATCGTTCCACCTGCTGGTTTTGATCCATCAATAGTATTCACAGGTTTATTTGCGATCGTCTGGAATTCATTTATCCTTTTTTGGACAATTGGCGCACTCTCAGCGCCTTTTCCTGTCAACATCCCCTTTGCCTTGTTCTCACTTCCTTTTTGGGGTGCTGGCTTTATGATGGTGTATAAACTTTTCTTTAATTTGTTTGGACGCATCTGCTTACGCTTGAATCCCGAACAAATTGCCTTAACCTGGGAGTTGTTTGCTTGGAAATTTTATCGTCCTCGCGCATCGCCAAGACAAAGTATTACTAAGTTGGTTTATATTCCAAAACATTTCACTAAAGACTCAGAAGGCACTAGAATTGCCGTTCCAGCACAATTGGATATTTGGGTAGGAGTAAAAAAATATCAACTTGGTAGTATTGGTGGTGCGATTAAATCTGAAGCGGAACTGGAATGGCTAGCTCAGGAATTAAGCGATTGGTTAGGTTTGCCAATTACCAATCCAATTAGAAGTTAGTTGCACTCATCGGATTTGAGCCATCAATGTCTATATTTAATTACAGAAGCCTTAGAGGAAATTTATATGTTTGGATTGGGATGGCCAGAAATAGCTGTAATTAGCATAGTCGCTATTCTAATTTTCGGCCCAAAAAAAATTCCCGAACTGGGAACTGCACTGGGCAAAAGCCTACGAGGTTTTAAGGAGGAGATGAAAACTCCCAGCGAGGAAACCAATCAGGAAGAAGAAAAACAGTAATTAAAGGAGTCAGAAGACAGGAGTCAGCGCACTGCTTCCTCCTGATTCCTGACTACAGCAAGGTATTCACAACAGAAGAAGGTGTGATTCCATTTTGGGAATCGATGACAGTTGTGCCAGGATTTTGTTGGTGTGTCTCTTCTTTCGCTAAACCACGCAGCTTAATTAACTTAATAGCCCTAGTCACGCTTTCTGGTAAAATTACCACCAGACTGTTATCAGGAGCCATGTCTAAGCCTTTATTTATCGCTTGGGTTTCATCCAGAATTGATTCATAGCGGCTATCAGGCTTAACTTCGGTGATGCCTTGAATAATCAATTGGGCGGCTGATCCCCGTGCCCGTCCCCGTGTGTCATCGTCTTCTTTGATGATGATGTAATCAAAAATTTGTGCTGCTAATTTACCCAAAGTAACAAAGTCTTCGTCACGGCGATCGCCTGGGCCACCAATTACGCCAATCCGTTGCCCTGTAGTCCAGTTCCGCACAAAGGAACCGACAGCTTCATAACTGGCTGCGTTGTGGGCATAGTCCACTAAAGCATGGTAGTTTCCTAAATTAAATAGATTCATCCGTCCTGGTGTTTGACTAACTGAAGCCCGGAAGGTCTTCAAACCAGCCCGAATCTGTTCAATTGTGACGTTTTGCACGAATGCTGCCAAACTTGCAGCTAAAGCGTTGGCAATCATAAACGGCGCACGTCCGCCCATTGTTAAAGGTATATTTTCGGCTCTTTCTATGCGGTGTGTCCAATCACCTTTAACAATTGACAAATAGCCATTTTCATATACTGCGGCTACTCCACCCTTTTGGATGTGCTTCCGCACTAGTTCCGAGTCGGGGTTCATGGTGAAGTAAGCAATATTAGCCTTAGTTTTTTCTGACATGGCGGCGACGCGGCGATCGTCGGCATTTAGTACCGCATAGCCATCCGGGAATACGGCTTCTGCTACTACACTTTTGAGGTTAGCTAACTGCTCAATGGTATCTATATCGCCAATTCCTAAGTGGTCGGAGGCTACATTTAAAACCACGCCCACATTTGCTGCTTCAAAGCCCAATCCAGAGCGGAGAATGCCACCGCGAGCCGTTTCCAGTACCGCTACTTCCACTGTGGGATCTTGAAGGATGACGTGGGCACTTTGAGGGCCTGTGTTATCACCAGCTTCTACTAAGTAATCACCGATATATGTTCCATCAGTAGTAGTATATCCAACTACTTTTCCAGTCTGTTTATAAATATGTGCTAGTAGTCGGGTAGTAGTGGTTTTGCCATTAGTACCTGTGATACTGAGAATCGGAATTTGGCTAGATTGCTCGTTAGGGAACAGCATATCCATCACTGCGCCAGCAACGTTACGGGGAATACCCACGCTTGGAGCAACGTGCATCCGAAAACCTGGAGCGGCGTTAACTTCAACAATCACGCCATCGACTTCCCGCAACGGACGGCTAATATCCGTAGTGACGATATCGAGTCCGGCGATATCTAAGCCGATAATCTTGACTACCCGTTGTGCCAACCACAGATTTTCTGGGTGAATTTCATCGGTACGATCTACGGCGCTACCACCTGTACTCAAGTTTGCTGTTGCCCTGAGATAACAAATAGTGCCCTTGGGTGGCACGCTATTTAGGGTGTAGCCTTGCCTTTCTAGCAACTGGTAGCTAGTGCGGTCTAGTTCAATCTTAGTGAGGACGTTATCATGTCCTTCACCCCGATTTGGATCGAGGTTTGTTTCCTCAATTAGTTCGGAGATGGTTGATCTGCCATTGCCAATAACGTGAGCTGGGACGCGCTCGGCTACTGCTACTACTTTGCCATTTACCACTAATACTCTGTGGTCACGCCCAACATAATATCTTTCGACAATAATTGATCGGGAAACCTGTCTAGCAGCTTCGTATCCGGCTTCAGCTTCTTCCCAAGTTCTGATATCAATGGTGATCCCACGTCCGTGATTACCATCTAGGGGCTTGATAACGATGGGATAGCCGCCAACGTATTCAATGGCTTGTTCCAAATCGTCTAAGAAGTTGATCACCGTACCTCTGGGAACTGGCGCACCAGCGGCAGCGAGTATGCGTTTAGTGGCTTCTTTATCGCAAGCTAGTTCTACGCCCAGAATGCTGGTGTTGTCGGTCATTGTGGCCTGCATTCGCTTCTGATTCACGCCATAGCCTAGCTGAATCAAAAAGCGGGCTTCCAGAGACATCCAGGGAATACCTCTTTTTTCTGCTTCTTTGACGATCGCTTCCGTAGAAGGGCCTAAGGAAGCATCACGGGTGAAGTCTTTCAGGTCTTGGATATCTTGCTCTAGTTCTGCCTTGGGATAACGGCCTCGATCAACGATACTCTGGCACAGGCGGACTGCGGCTCGTCCAGCGTAACGTCCCGCTTCCTCATTCAGATACTCGATCACTACTTGGTAAATTCCGGGTGTGGCAGTTTCGCGGGTGCGGCCAAAGCCGACATGCATACCAGCTAATTCCTGGAGTTCTAGGGCTACGTGTTCCACTATGTGACCGATCATAGTGCCTTCTTTCACTCGCATCAGAAAACCACCACGACAGCCAGGCGAACAATAATGGCCTTCCAGACTCGGCAGCGCCTCAACTAATCCTTCATAAAAGCCAGGGATTTCATTCGAGGGCGTCTCGCCAAGGGTTTCTAAATCGAGGCGCATGACGATCAGTTTGTGGCGTCGAATGCTCCAATAGTTTGGGCCGCGTAAGGTCTGGATCTTGAGGATTCTCATGGGAATAGGTAGATGGAGATTCGGAACCAAAATTCTAGTTTCTTACTGGAATTGACCGCTAAACTGTTCATCACAAACAGTTTTTTCTCTTTACATGGTATTCTTATCATTTTTCTACGGTAAGAAATAAATGTGCGGTCAACTCAGTGTAACCTCAGATACTCTATCCCGTCAGCTGGAGATTCGGTGTACAGCAGGCAATACAGTCCGCTGGTACAAGTGGAAGCGATCGCCGTAGCTGAGGATATGGAGACGTAAATTATGCACGGTTAACGGTTCATTAGCACCGACATGGGGTTCGTTGGTGTGGGTCAGCTCAGTGGGATCAACAATGGTGACACTGCCTTTGCCCATAACTTGTAGCCAACCATCACGTTCAAACACAGCACAAGTATCTTCGTCAATGCCAATACCTAAGCGATCGGGATGAGCTGAGATCGCACTAATCAGTCGCCCCATCCGATTACGGTTGTGAAAGTGTTGGTCAACGATGACTTCAGGAATAAATCCCAAACCCGTTGCCATATCAACTAGGGAACGATTGGGCGACTCTCCACTACCGCCGCCAGCAATCATGTGATGCCCCATTACTGCTGCTCCTGCACTGGTGCCTGCTAACGTCAGTTGCCCCGCCCTCACCCGCTGACGAATAATTTCCATTGCTGGCGTATCTGCCAATACGCCACAAAGACGCAGTTGGTCTCCTCCTGTCAAAAATACCCCACTACAGGCTTCTAAGGATGCTTTGATCTGGGAGGCTTCACACTGTTCCCGTTCGCGGATGTCTAAAATCTCTACCTTCTGAGCACCCATTTCTTCAAAAATGCGAATATACCGACCACCGATGATAGCGGGTTCGCGAGAGGCAGATGGAATAATTGTAATATAAGCCTTACTAGCACCGGCACGTCCAAAAAAAGTTCGTAGGATTTCGCGCCCATGAACTTTATCTTCAGCACCTCCGATAACCAGAACGGCAGTTTTAGTTGCTTGGGGTGTCCTCATTTCTAGCGATTTAGCTTGTAATTGCGGCATTGTGTTTCTCCTGTCAACAACTCTCAGGTGAATTTAACAAGGCTCAGTTGCCTGATGATCTTTGCGCTTTGCTTTTTTGAGAGGACACTTTTTGGAAGTTTGGAACTGGGTCAGCCACTCTCCAAATTCTCGCTTAACGCTCGCGTTGCCTCAGTCTAAACGTGTTCGTTCCCGTTTCTCAAAGCCAGCGCCTTGTTTTTCACCTGTCCACTTGCAGCAGGGCAAAATAGTCTTTATGGGGCTAGATTCCCACTCTAGGGTTGGGGACGAGCAGTTAAGACTACGCTTTTTTCTGAGGCTGGCTCGATGCATCCTGGAAGTTGTTAACTTGATATGATTATTAATTTAAATGTAGTTGTGACAACATTTAAACATAAATTAAGTAATTAGAAAAACTTTTGATCCCATCTAAAATCCAAGAGGTCTGGTAGTTTTAGATACTATTGATAAAGTTTAACTGGAGTTTGCCCCGACCTTGGCTTGCTGATGTTTGCTAGACATTCAAATTTAAGATTAGTGTCCTCGAATACGAATAACTGTGCGCTTTGATATAGTTACGCTTTTTCCTGACTGTTTTTACTCTGTTCTCAATTCTGGGCTGCTAGGTAAAGCTTTAGCCAAACAGATTGCCGAAGTGCATCTGATTAACCCACGAGACTTTACCACTGACAAGCACCGAAAGGTAGATGATGAACCTTATGGTGGCGGCGTAGGGATGCTAATGAAGCCGGAACCTATCTTTAGCGCTGTGGAGTCGCTGCCGATTCTACCCCGAAGAGAAATAATTTTGATGAGTCCACAGGGTCAAACAATTAATCAACCTCTTTTAAAAGAATTGGCGACAAATTATGACCAGCTAGTGGTTATTTGCGGGCATTACGAAGGAGTGGATGAGAGGGTGCTGCATTTGGTAACTCGTGAAGTATCTTTAGGCGATTTTATTCTCACTGGTGGGGAAATTCCAGCAATGGCTTTGATTAATGGCGTGGTGCGGCTAATACCAGGAACCGTGGCCAAAACGGAGTCCCTCACAGCAGAAAGTTTTGAGGAAGGGTTGTTGGACTATCCCCAATATACTCGTCCTGCCAATTTTCGCGGTTTGAAAGTGCCTGATGTTTTGCTCAGTGGGAATCACGCAGCGATCGCCCGATGGCGTTACGAACAACAAATTCAAAAAACTCGCGATCGCCGCCCCGATCTCCTGGAGAAATTGGAGCAGGGGGGGCAGAGGAGCAGAGGGGCAGAGGAGCAGGGGGAGAATAATAATTCCTAACTCCTGACAAATGACAAATGACAAATGACTAATGACAAATGACTAACATTCGTATTGGTAACGGCTACGATATCCATCGATTGGTGAGCGATCGCGCTTTGATTTTAGGTGGAATTCAAATTCCTCATGAACTGGGTTTATTGGGACACAGTGATGCTGATGTGTTAACACACGCAATTATGGATGCCATGCTTGGGGCATTATCTTTGGGAGATATTGGCCATTATTTTCCACCTAGCGATCCCCAATGGGCGGGAGCAGATAGTTTAGTACTATTAACTCAAGTAAATAAACTGATTCGGGATCAAGGCTGGCAGATCGGAAATATTGACTCGGTAGTAGTAGCAGAACGTCCAAAATTAAAGCCGCATATTCACAATATGCGCGACAAACTAGCGGCGGTTTTAGAATTACAACCAAATCAAATTGGTATCAAAGCTACCACCAATGAAAAATTAGGCCCCGTTGGACGCGAAGAAGGGATCTGTGCTTATGCTGTCGTCTTGTTAGTTGCTTCAGAGTAACTTTTGTTTTAGCCCCTGATAAAGATGTTCAAGACTGAATAGGATGGAAATAAATTTGAAATTATGAAATTTTTTAGCACAATATTTCTGGCAATTAAACATTTTTGGTTACCAATAATTTTGACTTCAGCAACAGCACTTACACTTACCTCCTGCAACCCTACTAACTTCAAAAGTTCAGCCGCTCAAGTGCCACAATTGGTAAGTGCCATTCTCAGTGATCCTAAAACTTTTAACTACCCTCTCAGTCAGGAATCTCCCAATGTTTTTCCTCTGATTTATGAAGGATTAACTACTGAAAATCCCATAACTGGCAAAATTGAGCCTGCTTTATCAGAATCTTGGGAGATTGCTGATGATAAATTGCGGTTTGTTTTTACCCTACGTCAGGGATTGAAATGGTCTGATGGGGAACCCTTAACAGCAGATGATGTAGTATTTACCTTCAACCAAATTTACCTGAACGAAGCGATTCCCGCAAATGCTAGAGATGTGCTACGAATTGGTGAAAGTCGAGCATTACCAAAGGTACGAAAAATCGATGCTCAACGGATTGAATTCACAACTCCAGAACCCTTTGCACCATTTTTAGGAACTTTAGGACTGCCAATTTTACCTGCCCATACCCTCGAACCATTTATCAAGACAAAAGACCAAGAGGGTAAGCCCATATTTTTGTCAAAGTGGGGCGTTGATACGCCTCCAGAGCAAATTATCGTTAACGGCCCTTACAAGCTAGAGCGTTACGACACGAGTCAGCGTGTAGTGTTCAGACGTAACCCTTACTATTGGCGCAAAGGCCCGAAAGGAGAACCCCAACCTTATATTGAACGGGTTGTCTGGCAAATTGTAGAATCAACAGATACATCTTTGCTGCAATTTCGTTCTGGCGGATTGGATACTGTGGGAGTCTCGCCAGATTATTTTTCTTTGCTAAAGGTGCAGGAAGAACAAGGGAATTTCAAAATTTTTAATGGTGGCCCAGCAACTGGTACGACGTTTATTTTATTCAATTTGAATAAAGGTATAAGGAATGGAAAACCCTTAGTTGATCCAGTTAAATCGCGTTGGTTCAATACTGTAGAATTTCGGCAGGCAGTAGCATACGCAATTGACCGACAAACGATGATTAATAATACTTTTCGTGGTTTGGGTCAACCACAAAATTCACCCATTTCTGTACAAAGCCCTTATTATCTGTCGCCTAAAGAAGGACTAAAAGTTTATGAATACAATATAGAAAAGGCGAAAGAACTGCTACTAAAAGCAGGATTCAAATATAACAACAACCAACTAATTGATGCTCAAGGAAACCGCGTCCGCTTCTCGTTGCTCACCAATGCTGGTAACAAAATCCGCGAAGCAATTGGATCGCAGATTAAACAAGACCTGAGTAAAATTGGTATTCAAGTTGATTTCACTCCTCTGGCATGGAATACTTACACAGATAAGCTATCCAATTCATTAGACTGGGAAGTTTCTATGCTGGGTCTGACTGGTGGTTTAGAACCAAATGATGGAGCTAATGTCTGGTCGCCTGAAGGTGGATTACACATGTTTAATCAGAAACCTCAAGCTGGACAAAAGCCAATTGAAGGTTGGGAAGTTTCTCCTTGGGAAGCAGAAATCGCTAAGTTATACATTCAAGGAGCAAGGGAATTAGATCCAGCAAAACGGAAAGAAATTTATGCTGAAACCCAAAGGATTACCCAAGAAAATTTACCGTTTATTTATCTAGTTAATCCCTTATCAATGTCAGCAGTGCGTAATCGCTTTGAAGGTATCCAATACTCTGCATTGGGTGGCGCATTCTGGAACATTCATGAAATCAAAATAACAAATTAGTCATTGGTCATTAGTCATTAGTCATTGGTCATTACTTGTAGATAAAAACAAATGACAAATGACAAAGGACAAAGGACAAAGGACAAAGGACAAAGGACAAAGGACAAATGACAAATGAAAAATGAAAAAACCTTGCGATCGCTCCTCGAAGCGGTTGCCAATGGTAAAGTTACCCCAGATACGGCATTAGACTCACTCAAAGACTTAACTTATGAATCCGTGGGTGAGTTTGCCAAAATTGACCACCATCGCCAGCTAAGAACTGGTTTCCCTGAAGTGATTTGGGGCCCTGGTAAGACACCCGATCAAATTGCTCAAATTATGGAGGTGATGCGCCTCCGTAACCCGGTGGTGATGGCAACTCGCATTGAACCAGCAGTTTATACAGTACTGCAATCAAAAGTTAGTGGTTCGCGATATTACGAATCGGCGCGAATTTGTGCGATCGCTCCTCCTACCATCGAACCACAATTCCAGGGTGAAATCGGCATTCTTTCTGCTGGTACTGCCGATTTACCCGTTGCTGAAGAAGCCGCCGTCACCGCTGAACTTTCTGGTTTTCAGGTAAAGCGCCTCTGGGATGTTGGCGTTGCTGGAATTCACCGTTTATTAAGTAACCGTCACCTGATTGAGTCAGCATCGGTGTTGATTGTCGTGGCGGGGATGGAAGGCGCTTTACCTAGCGTTGTCGCTGGTTTAGCGAGTTGTCCAGTAATTGCCGTACCCACCAGCATCGGTTATGGTGCAAGTTTTGGTGGTTTAGCGCCTTTATTGACAATGCTCAACTCTTGTGCAGCGGGAGTAGGCGTAGTAAATATCGATAATGGTTTTGGTGCAGCAGTGTTGGCGGGGCAAATTTTGCGGACTGCCGAGAAATTGCGGTTGGCATCGGCTGTATCTTGAGTTAAGACATTGAAGTTATATCCAACTATTTCAGTAAATATCAGTATTTAATGTAAAAAATAAACTGATACTGGAATTTGCCACCCTTAACTTCTTAAGCACCAAATATGAGCCACTACAGCGATTTGACATCTCAGTTACTTTGGCATTTGCCTGTAAATTGGACAGCCCTAGCACAAACAATTACAGATCCAGACCTGATGGGTCAGATTCAAAAATCTTGGAACCACTTTATACAAACAGGTCAAGTGTGGGCATTGTTGATTGGTTTAGTCATTGGCTATATGATTCGGAATCTAACTAGCTACGGTTAAATTTAAAAGTTAGGAGTTGAAAGTGAGGAGTGAGAAGTTAAGAGTTAGAAACTTATAACTCCTCACTCTTAACTCTTAACTTTCCCCCACTTTTTTCATAATTTATGACCAAAGAACAAACTTGGAGCCAGCGGTTTGAATCAGCGTTGCATCCAGCGATCGCTCGTTTTAATGCCAGTATAGGTTTTGATATTGAATTAATAGAATATGACCTGACTGGTTCTCAAGCTCATGCCAAAATGCTCGCTCATACGGGCATTATCTCCCCAGAAGAAGGAGAGCAACTGGTTGCCGGTTTAGAACAAATTCGTCAAGAGTACCGCCAGGGTAAATTTCAGCCCGGTGTCGATGCTGAAGATGTACATTTTGCGGTTGAACACCGATTGACAGAAATTGTCGGCGATGTGGGTAAAAAGGTGCATACGGCGCGATCGCGTAATGACCAAGTTGGCACTGATACCAGACTCTACCTCCGCGACCAAATCCAACAAATTAAAAGCGAATTGCGAGAATTCCAAGGTGTTTTACTGGATATAGCCGAAAAGCACGTTGAAACCTTGATTCCTGGCTATACTCACCTACAACGCGCCCAACCCGTGAGTTTAGCTCACCACCTCTTGGCATACTTTCAAATGGCGCAACGTGACTGGGAACGCTTAGGAGATGTTTCTCGCCGTGTGAATATCTCACCTTTGGGGTGCGGTGCTTTAGCGGGAACCACTTTCCCCATCGATCGCCACTACACAGCCAAACTATTGAATTTTGACGATATTTATGCAAACAGCCTCGATGGAGTGAGCGATCGCGATTTTGCGATCGAATTCTTGTGTGCTGCTAGCTTGATTATGGTTCACCTCAGCCGTCTTGCAGAAGAAGTCATTCTTTGGTCATCTGAGGAATTTCGCTTTGTCACCCTTAAAGATAGCTGTGCTACTGGTTCCAGTATCATGCCCCAAAAGAAAAACCCCGATGTCCCAGAATTGGTACGGGGGAAAACTGGGCGTGTATTCGGCCATCTGCAAGCAATGTTGGTGATTATGAAGGGGCTACCCCTGGCATATAACAAAGACTTACAAGAAGATAAAGAAGGTCTATTTGATAGCGTTAACACAGTCAAAGCTTCTCTAGAAGCGATGACGATTTTGCTCAGGGAAGGCTTGGAATTTCGTACCCAGCGGTTAGCCGAAGCTGTGGCGGAAGATTTTTCTAACGCTACCGATGTAGCAGATTATCTTGCAGCACGGGGCGTTCCTTTCCGGGAAGCCTACAACCTTGTGGGTAAGGTAGTAAAGACTAGTATTGCCGCAGGTAAACTCCTGAAAGATTTGAAATTGGAAGAGTGGCAACAACTACATCCGGCATTTGCAGCAGATATTTATGAGGCAATATCCCCTCGTCAAGTTGTTGCAGCCCGTAACAGTTACGGTGGTACTGGCTTTGCACAGGTAAGCAAAGCACTCATAGCTGCCCGCGCTCAAATGGATTAATAGGGGTAGTGGACAATGGAGAAGAAGAAAGGGAGCAGGGGGAAAATTCCTCTCCTCTGCACCCTTCCCCCTGCCCCTCTGCCTTTTGTTCCCCATTACCAAAAATAAAATAAATAAGGGCGTACAAATGTACGCCCTAAAAAATAAATAATCTAAATAAAAAGAATTTAAGCAAACAGCTTAGTCAGTGTCAGCTGCTGTTGCTGCGCCTTCTTCTTCTTCACTCTTGGGTGGTCTTTGTTGGAACCTTCTCTGCATTCTTCCTGTCGTAGTTCGTTTACGAAACTTTCTGGCATACGCCTGGTTACGTAGCGCCTTTTCTTTTTTCGGGTTACGGCGCTTGGCCATGTTCACCTCATTAATAAACAACAAAAAAGTAGCAACTAGGCATCACGTAGGCAATATCAGTTACCAATGTTATTGATATACTTGTAGCCTAGTGCAGCAATAAATACGCTTTAAACAGTGTACTAGTCTACCGCATTCAACCTTGTTATGTCAATAATAATTCTGAATTATCCCCAGTAGCTAAATGAAAAATACCTTTTCTTAGATCCAAATCTGTAAAATCAGTTGGAAATTAGCTAACTAGTTGTTGTTCTTGAAACAAACCAATCTTATCAAGAAACAATTCAGAATTTAGTATTCATAACTCAGGAATAATAGCTGGATTTAAGCAATAAGTATAATATTTAATTTTGTGTTTTTTATTTAAGTGCAAATTTTAAATCCCCAAATTCAAAATTTTGAATTCTGGATTCTGAATTCTGAATTCTGACTTATTATTCATATTATTTTGTGAATGTGTAGCGAAAAACTATCAGTGATAGCTAGTTTTCAGAAGGCTAATGCTAGCGATCAACTGAAAATTTTACTGATTCAAAAAATTTTATGTATACATAAATACAGTGCTTCTATTGAAACTTGATGTTAGAATTAATAATATTCTACGTAAATCGTGAGAATAAAATCTCAACCCACAAACATTTTTGTATAAAACAAAACTCAACAAAAATTTTATTAGTTGAGTCTATGTAAGTGGTAGAGAACTATAGAATACAATACATAAATTTTGAAGATTGAACGTTATTGCTTTTTTTCCGGCAGCTGTCCAGTCCACACGTAGCTTATGGCGTATTGGACAAACAGTATTGGGTATAATATTTCGTCATCCCATTACTGGCACTAGTATCATCCCAATTTTACCCGATGGTCGGATAGTACTGATCCGGCGGCGTGATGATGGTCTTTGGGCATTACCTGGAGGAATGGTGGATTGGGGAGAAGATATTCCCAACACAGTCCGCCGGGAATTGATCGAGGAAACCGGGCTAGAATTGGTGAAAATTAACCGTTTGGTAGGAGTTTACTCTGCACCAGACCGCGATCCCAGAATCCATTCAATTTGTATTGTGGTTGAAGCCGAAGTACATGGGACAATGGAAATTCAGGATACTTTAGAAGTCATGGAAATCCAAGCTTTCTCTCCCAGTTTCCTACCTTCAGGACAGATGTCTCACGACCATACTCGTCAGTTGCAAGACTACTTGAATGGCTTGACAACACTGGCATAACAATATATTTAGTCATTAGTAATTAGTCCTACCCTGTGGGAAACTGCTGGCGCATCTATATCATTTGCTGCCAAAGTTATGATCTAAGGAAATCTCTCTTCTCTACTAGAGGCTGCCCCAAAGAGAGGCTACGCGAATGGTTCACACTTCTCTGTTTGTAATTGTCCAAAACTAATTGTTAATAACAAATGACAAATGACAAATGACAAATGACTATTTATTATGATGCTAAAAGTTAACTACTAAATTAAAATGGATACACTATTCCGTAACTCGCGGAGAAAGCTCTCTCAAGGGCTATTATTCTGGCGTGAAGTCGGTGAAAAAACTCCTATAATTTTTTTACATGGTGCTTGGAATGAAAGCAGTCAATGGTTATCTGTGATGGAGTCTCTTGCACAAGATTTTCATTGTTTTGCACCTGATTTGTTAGGGTTTGGTGAATCAGAGAATCCAAATATCCACCATTCGATAGATTTACAAGTAGAGTGTTTAGCTGAGTTTTTGCAAGCTGTAAAGCTAGAAAAGGTGTATTTAGTAGGGCATTCTCTTGGGGGGTGGATTGCTGCTAGCTATGCTTTAAAGTATCCAGAAAAAGTTGACGGTGTGGTACTGATAGCACCAGAGGGTGTAGAGATAGCAGGACAAGAACAGTATTGCCGGAAGATGCGGCGATTATTGAATTATCCACCACTAGTAGTTAAATTATTGCGATCGCTAATTCCCTTAACTAAAGTTCTGGGTTGGCATGAAAAAATTACCCAGGATTTGCAATTACGTCAGGAATTGCTGCGTTACCCCATAGCTTGTCAGTTACTTTTCAAACGGCGGCAAGTAGAAATTGAGGCGGAATTACTGCAAAAGCAGCTTTACATGATAGATGCCCCAGTTTTTATTTTACAAGGTGGTCAAGATACACCAGATGCTTTAGCCAAGAGCCGGGTTTATGCTCAACTGATGCCAAAAGTCGAGTTGAAAATGATTGCCCATGCCGGAAATGACTTACCTGAATCTTGTGCTGGGGTTGCGGCGATCGAGATTCAAGAGTTTATTAAAGGGAATTGAGCATTTGGACTAAAGACTACGGCAAAGTACGTAACTTTATAAAGAATTGGTATTTAAATTATTTTTAACGAAGCAATGCAATAATCTATACTAAGCACAGAGCGGCTTTACACAGATTATTAAATTGGAATAACTTTTCTGATGAAATTAACTCAAAAGCTTTGTATCGCTACTACTGCTTGGGTAGTGATGAGCCTGGGTTTACTAAAGGCTACCCCAGTCTACGCAGTTACACTCAACTTTGATTGGACTGGTAATGCTGGGTATTCAGCTACAGGCTCGTTTTCCTATGATGAAACTCAAGGTTACACAAGCATAGACAATTCAAAACTTCAATCCATTGGAGTTTCTTTTTTCGACCCAAGTCAAAAATTGTTGAATAGTTTTGCTCCAATTCGTGATGGAAATATTGTTTATGATTTTTTAGACTTCAACTATGATACAGCTACGAAGTCATTGTTTGGATACTTTGATGTAGGTCAGGATAACGCGCAAAGTACGGATTATTATCTGTTCGGAACTGTTGGTTTAGGACTTAGTCTAAGAAATCCTAGTGAGGGAACAATAGATCAGAACAATGGATTAATTAATGTTACCTCTACAACCCCGGTTCCTGAACCATTAACAACGGGTGGCATAATTTTTACCGGTGGCATCGCCTGGCTGGTGAAGCATAGACAAGTTGCTGCTGAAAAAGCCAAAGCTTAATCCTCTTGGTTCACTCTGATGAAAATTTAATTTTTCGTTAACTGAAACATCAAAAATTCTTTAATTTGTCTAAGACTTATGAAAGTCACTGTCACCAGCTTTCATAAGTCTTAGTTTAAGGCGGCAGGATAGCGCAGCGGTAGCGAGTTTGCGTGTCTCGTAGAGAGCGTCGGCAGGAGGCTTTTATCAATGAAAGCAGGAGGCAGAGGGCAGGAAGAAAACTGTCCTCTGTTTCCTGCCGTGACCAGACGGGTCTTGGGTTTAAGACCCATTCCAAAATTATGCCTATAATAAATTCTCTTTTTTAAAGAAAGTCTATGTAGCAGCGATTATTTTTCTATAGAGAGAGTGATTAAGAAGTGATTAAAAGCTCTATTAAAGACTAGTAATTTGTGAAGAAAATTTACGGATATATTAGCTTAAATCACAATTTTTAATTGTGAAATTAGTAGCAATTAGACGGATGATAAAATCACGGCAAAAATTCAACAAGGATATTTTAGTGTGAAATATCATCTGACAAAATACTATAAGCTATTAGTTCTTTTTGTCTGTACGACATTGTTCGTCTTTTTCGGTCAGATAGTTATTGCTCAGAGTAACTATAATCTAGTTGCTCAAGGGAAGCAAAGAGTACAACTGATTGTGGGTGGCGATTTCATCGTAACGATGAACGAAGCACAACCCGTCATCCAAAATGGTGCGATCGCTATTAGGGACGGCAAAATTGTTGCGGTAGACACACAATACAAAATCATGGCATCTTACAGAGCCGACAGGACGCTGCCAGGCGACGGTCTAGTGCTGATGCCGGGTCTTGTTAACGGTCACTCTCACTCTGCAATGGTTCTGTTTCGCGGTCTTGCAGACGACTTAGCGTTGCAAGATTGGCTCCAAAATTACATCTTCCCAGCGGAAGGGAGGTTCGTTGATGAAAATTTTGTCCGCGTCGGCGAACAGCTTGCCTGTTGGGAGATGATACGCGGTGGCACAACAACGTTTGTTGATATGTACTTTAAGCCAGATGTCGCTGCTAAAGTCGTTAGTGAATGCGGTTTACGCGCGATTATTGCGCCCTCGTCAATAGATTTTCCCAGCCCTGGTTTCCAAGGATGGGATGATGCCTTTGCCTCATCGATAAATTTTCTGAAACGTTGGAAAGGCAAGAACGAACGTATAATGCCAGCGATCGCTCCACATGCTCCCTACACTGTCTCGCCAGAGCATCTCGTCCAGGCTATTCGCGCTGCGCGTCATTATGATGTTCCGCTGACAATTCACTTGGCAGAGACACAAGCTGAAGTTAAAGATGTCCAGCAACGCTATAACGCAACCCCAGTAAAACATCTAGATAATCTCGGCTTCCTGGAACCGCGTGTATTTGCCGCACACGTTGTCTGGCCTAACGCAAGTGAAATCGCCCTGTTGGCTAAACGCGGTGTTGGTGTTATCCACAATCCTGACTCGAATTTGAAACTGGCTTCTGGCTTTGCGCCGATTCCGGCGATGTTGAAAGCTGGAATTAAAGTTGGTTTAGGTACAGATGGAGCCGCCTCGAACAACGTTCTGGATATGTGGAAGGCAATGCGCCTCACCGCCCTTATCCATAAAGGAACTACCCTTGACCCCACTGCTGTACCGGCTAAAACAGTTTTGCGTATGGCAACACTTGGCGGTGCAGAAGCACTCGGCTTATCAGATAAAATTGGTGCGATTAAGGTGGGGCTTCAAGCAGACTTAATTCAAGTCCAGCTTAAAGAACCACACTTGCTCCCGCTTTATGATGTCATCTCGCATCTTGTTTATGCAGCAGATTCCCAAGATGTTGATACTGTGATTGTAAATGGGCAAGTTCTCATGGAAAAACGCAGGATGCTCACGGTTGATCCTGAGAGGATTCGCCGTGAAGCTAATTCCATTGCTCAAAGAATAAAAGCTCAATTCCGACCTTCTAATTGATCAATCTTAAGCTGCTCTAAGTTAAACTTAGAGCAGTTTTACTATTTCTCGCATTCCCAAAAAAATTAAATTTTGTTCCACAATTAAGCGTGCTGTAATTTCAGGATATAAGGCTTGCAAATATTTTAATAAAAAAGTGCGATCGCCACCTTTAATTGCAATTTTCCCATCAGGAAACAATTGCCACCACGCTTCAATAAAATCTTTGATTCCAGCTAATATTGTATAAATAACTCCACTTTGAATAGCCTCTATAGTATTAAGAGCAAAACGCGGTGGTAGATACGAAAAACTTTGATTTTCTACTAATGGTAATTGTCCTGTTTGTTGACCGAGAGTCGCAAACTGCAAACCTAATCCCGGCAAAATTGCACCTCCAACTAGACACTTATTAGCATCCGCAGCCGTAAAAGTCAGCGCTGTTCCTGCATCAATCACCAACATTGGAAAACCCCAAGTTTTTCCCGCACCCCACAAAGCTAAAGCGCGGTCAATTCCTAATGTGGGATAGATACCTTTGAGCGCTACTTGGTTTAAATTAATAACGCGAGTATTTGGGTAAGTTTGCCAAATAGCAGTTTGGCTAGGAACTACGGATGCGAGGAGAAGAGGGTAGGGGGGAGGTGTGTTTGTGAGAAAATCACCTTGCTGACTAGGTAGAAAAATTTTCTCTAGAAAATAATTTAGAGTTTGACATTCAGCCAGTTGTTGTATAACAGACTCAGGAAGATAGTCAGTATCCCAGGCGGAATAAAGTGTTTCGCCAATAAACAATGCCCAATGCAGTCGGGAATTACCAATTTCCAACGCTAGGCAAATTTCCTCTCTGTGTTCTCCGTGCTTCTGCGGTTTCACACTTTTAACTTTTTTAAGTCAACCATAAATTTTTTAATAAAAATTAACATTCAAGCCGTGTCACAATAAAAGAAGAGGAAGAAATACTCATTGTGTTAAGGAGGGGAGTTATGGTAGCGCTCACCGAAAAAACTGAAAAACGGCTCACCATACAGACTGTGGACATTGCTCAAGAGACGACGGCTATTCGCTCTTTGGATTGGGATCGCGATCGCTTCGATATTGAGTTTGGTCTGCAAAACGGTACTACTTATAACTCGTTTCTCATTCGTGGAGAGCAGACTGCCTTAGTTGATACCTCCCACGAAAAGTTTCGCCAACTATATTTTGATACTCTTACCGGACTAATCAACCCAACAGATATTGATTATTTAATTATCAGCCACACTGAGCCAGACCATAGCGGTTTAGTTAAAGATTTGCTGCAAATTGCTCCAGAAATTACCGTTGTCGGTTCTAAGGTGGCGATTCAGTTTCTAGAGGATTTGGTACATCAGCCATTCAAACGGCGGATTGTGAAAAATGGCGATCGCTTAGATTTGGGTAATGGTCATGAATTTGAATTCGTGATTGCCCCAAATTTACATTGGCCAGATACAATTTTCAGCTTCGACCACAAAACCAAAACTCTCTACACCTGCGATGCTTTTGGTTTGCACTATTGCTCAGATACTACTTTTGATGAAGACTTAGCAGCTATCGAAGAAGACTTTCATTACTACTACGATTGCTTGATGGGGCCAAATGCACGTTCAGTTCTCTCTGCCTTGAAGCGGATGGCAGAACTAAAAACCATCGATATGGTTGCTACAGGACATGGGCCATTATTATCTCACAACGTTGAGGAACTAATTGGACGTTACCGCACTTGGAGCCAAACCCAAGCCAAGCCAGAAACAGCAGTTGGAATATTTTACGTTTCCGAATACGGATATAGCGATCGCCTGGCCCAAGCAATTGCCAACGGTATCAGCAAAACCGGTGTCGCCGTGGAAATTGTCGATTTGGGATCTGAAGTCGATTTACAAGAACTGCGGGAATTAGTTAGCCGTTGTGCTGGATTAATCGTTGGTCTACCTCCGGCTTCTGGCGCTGCGAACATTCAATCTGCACTCAGCACAGTTTTAGGATCAGCTAAAGAAAAGCAAGCCATCGGTGTTTTTGAAGCAGGTGGTGGCGATGATGAGCCAATAGATCCTTTGCTGAGTAAATTCCGCAATTTGGGTTTGACAACTGTTTTTCCAGCGATTCGGATTAAACAAACGCCTACGGAAAATACTTACAAGCTGTGTGAAGAAGCGGGTACAGACTTAGCTCAATGGGTAACACGCGATCGCAGTATCAAAGCCATGAAATCCCTTAGTGCTGACTTAGATAAAGCACTAGGTAGAATCAGCGGCGGACTATATATTATTACTGCCAAAAAAGGCGATGTTTCCAGTGCGATGCTAGCCTCTTGGGTGAGTCAAGCTAGCTTTAAACCCTTGGGATTTTCCATTGCAGTCGCTAAAGATCGGGCAATTGAATCACTCATGCAAGTAGGCGATCGCTTTGTTCTCAACGTTTTAGAAGAAGGCAATTTCCAACCACTCATGAAGCACTTTTTAAAACGGTTCGCCCCTGGTGCAGATCGCTTTGAAGGTGTAAGAACCCAGCCAGCTGAAAATGGTGCGCCTATTCTCAACGATGCCCTCGCCTACATGGAGTGTGAAGTCATCAGTAGAATGGATTGTGGCGACCACTGGGCAGTATACAGCACAGTCTACGCCGGACGAGTTTCTAAACCAGAAGCTTTGACTGCTGTGCATCACCGTAAAGTCGGAAACCACTACTAAAAAGTTAGGAGTTAGGAGTTAGAAGTTAGGAGTTAGAAGTTAGAAGTTAAAAATTAATAGTTGTACGGACGAGTTTAACAAAAAATATCGTCTGCACAACGGAAGTTACAAGATTTAGATTAACGACTTTCTTCAACTCATAACTCATAACTCATAACTCATAACTCATAACTCATAACTCATAACTCATAACTCTTATTTTAGCCATGTCAAAAAATAAACCCCGTGATGTTCAAGTTTATCCAATAGCTACAGATACAAAAATACTGCGATCGCGCAGTTGGTCAAGGCTAAGATTTGAAATTGAATATGCTCTTGCTAAGGGTACAACTGCTAATTCTTATTTAATCGAAAGCGATAAAAACGCAATTATCGATCCTCCAGGGGAAACGTTTACACAAATTTATTTAGAAGCGTTACAGCAACGTTTCCATCTCGAAGACCTAGATTATGTAATTTTGGGACACGTAAATCCTAACCGTGCTGCAACATTAAAAGCTTTGTTAGAAATTGCCCCGCAAATCACCTTTGTGTGTTCTAATCCAGGGGCAATAAATTTACGTGCGGCGCTGGAAAATCCAGACTTGCAAATTCTCGTGATGCGGGGCGAAGAAACTCTAGATTTGGGTAATGGGCATAATTTACAATTTATTCCCATCCCCAATCCCCGCTATGCAGATCAACTCAGCACCTACGATCCACAAACAGAAATTCTATACACAGATAAGTTATTTGGGGCACACGTTTGTGGAGATCAGGTATTTGATGAAGGCTGGGAAGTATATAACGAGGATCGGCGCTATTATTTTGATTGCCTCATGGCTCCTCACGCCCGTCAAGTTGAAACAGCGCTGGATAAACTTGTCGATTTTCCTGTGCGAATGTATGCCAATGGACACGGGCCTTTGGTGCGCTATGGCTTAATCGAACTGACCAAAGCTTATCGAGAATGGAGTCAACAGCAAACTTCTGCTGACTTGACAGTAGCGTTAATTTATGCATCAGCTTATGGAAATACAGCAACCTTAGCCCAAGCGATCGCTCGTGGGATTACAAAAGCTGGCGTCGCTGTAGAATCCATTAACTGCGAATTTACTGAACCAGAAGAAATCCGGGCGGCTGTGGAAAAAGCAGGTGGTTTCATCATTGGTTCTCCTACCCTTGGTGGTCATGCACCCACACCCGTGCAAACAGCTTTAGGAATTGTGCTATCCACCGCCACTAATAATAAACTTGCTGGTGCTTTTGGTTCCTTTGGCTGGAGTGGGGAAGCAGTTGATTTAATTGAGGGTAAATTGAAAGATGCTGGCTATCGGTTTGGTTTTGACACCATCCGCGTGAAATTCAAGCCCGACGATGCCACCTTACAATTATGTGAAGAAGCTGGAACCGACTTTGCCCAAGCATTGAAGAAAGCTAGAAAAGTGCGATCGCCAAGTCAACCTGCGACAACTGTAGAACAAGCAGTTGGTCGGATTGTGGGTTCCCTTTGTGTTCTCACAGCCAAAGAAGGCGATCGCTCCAGTGCCATGTTAGCTTCTTGGGTATCTCAAGCCAGCTTTAATCCACCTGGTTTAACCATCGCTGTTGCCAAAGACCGGGCAGTAGAAACACTGACGCATACAGGAAATAAATTTGTCCTCAATATCCTTAAAGAAGGGAATCATTTGGGATTGATGAAGCACTTCCTCAAACCTTTTGGGCCAGGACAAGACCGATTTGCTGATGTAGCCGCCCAAGAAACAGAAAGCGGTTCTCCCATACTTACCGATGCCCTGGCATATCTCGAATGTTCTGTACAAAACCGGATGGAATCTGGCGACCACTGGCTAGTTTATGCGACTGTCGAGAGTGGCAAATTGTTAGATACTGATGGCGTTACAGCTGTGCATCATCGCAAGTCGGCAACTCATTATTAATTGGGAATGGGGAATGGGGCATGGGGCATTGGGTATTGGTTATTAATTCTTCTCCCTCACTCTCTAATCCCCACTCTTCTTTAAAGAACTCAACTCTGGCGTTTTTATCTCGACACTTCGAGTTCCGAACTCGGTGTTTCGTGTTCTGATGTAAAAAGTTGAAGCTTGGAGAGCGATCGCGTATCATCTTGTTTTTACGAATCGTCTAATAATTAGCTTATCTGGAGAGACGTGATCGCCTAGTTCAAGAATTTATTTGTGACTGTATCTTTTAAAGTGTTGTGAGTGAAAACAGAATACAGCCTTTTAGATTTGCTCATAAGCAGACAAAAAATCCTCTCTTGAGATACCTGCTTGAGTACAGATTGATCTCAACGTCGAACCTTTAATTTGAGAGTGGTTAGGCATAGTCAGTGGAGTTTTTGTTCCATCTTCGTTTTCTCGCTCCATAACAATATGCTCCCGCTCCCTAATAATAGTAAATCCCAGAAATTCTAATGTCTTAATTACTTTAGTTTTAGGTGCGTCTACTGGAAACTTAACCATTAAATAGGAACCTCAGCTTCCGCCACAAAAGCTTCTAGCACTGGTGATTCCTCTTCTAAAACCTCTTGACCAAATGTCTCTATATGGCAGTGGATAGCAGATTTAACATCAGCTAGTGCTTCTTCATAGCTATCACCTTCGCCAACTACAACCCCCTTGATACCCAAGGGATATGCTACATAACCGTCATTATGTTTTTCAACAATAATTTTGATTGCTCTCATTGGTTTTCTTTGTAGTCCTATTTCATTGAACTTGCATATTCTATGCTCTCTTGTGATTTTATCAACTCTGCATAGTTAATAGGATATGATCTGGTCATGGAGTTCGAGTGGGATAAATCAAAAGCAGCCGCAAATTTGAAAAAGCACGGTGTCAGCTTTGAAGAAGCCAAAACTGTCTTTAGCAATTCTTTGGCAGTCATATTTGATGATAAAGCGCACTCTATAGATGAGCGGCGAGAAATCATTATTGGTCACTCTCAACAAAATCTCTTGCTGTTGATTTCTTTCACTGAACGTTCCAATGCCATCCGTATCAAGTGCCCGTCTAGCTACTCGAAAGGAACGTGAAGATTATGAACGAAACACCTTTTGAAAAATCAAAAAATTCTGACGACGAGCTTCAAGCTGAGTATCGCTTCGATTATCAAAAGGCAAAGCCCAATCGCTTTGCCGCCCGTAGTGGAACGCAACAATTAACAGTTGTAGTCTTAGATGAAGATGTGGCTCAGGTTTTCACGACACCAGAATCGGTTAACAAAGTGTTAAGGGCGTTAATTGAGTCAATGCCACAAGCAGCAAACGGTGAGACAGCATAATAATTTCGTTGCATCGGGCGATGGTTCGGAAGCGGCGCATCTGTTTGATGTAGTTATTCACAAAAAACATGATATGACCAACTAACGCATCGCTATATATAGTGTGTGGCTATTTGCTAAAGCTGTAAATTTGCTGCGTCTCCAAGCGATCGCTAATCGATGAAGGCAGTGTACCATCGGTGAATATCTGCCGATCTAGTTGGACTTGTAAATTACTCAAAGGATCGCAACCAGAAGAAATCAGAAATTCTAATTTCTGGATGTATGGCAAAGTTGCTAGGTTGTCCAAAATTTGGAAGATTGCCTGTATATAAGGATGACCACTTTGTTGATACCAATCAGAGCTAGCAACTTTTGCCTGATCAAAACCCAAGTGTACTGTTAGAGATGGCTCGTCAAATATAGCGATCGCTAATGGACGCGCTTCTTCCTGCAACAATAAATCATTACTTTTCGCTAAATGTCGCAGTTTCTCTAAGCGTTCATAACGTTCTGTCACAGCTTCCGGGTCATCTTGCCAGTGAATTGCTACTGTCACCAGATAAGTCTGTAACAGCATGTGACCCAGCTTTTTCGCCTTTGTCGCCAGATAATAGGAATTGTAGTCGTTTGCCTCAATCAACAACGGCAAGCGGTCAACTACTTCCAACCCATAGCCCTTGACTCCGGCAATTTTGCGGGGATTATTGGTAATCAGGCGAATCTTTTTGATGCCCAAGTCCATGAGCATTTGTGCCCCCATCCCATAGTCTCGCAAGTCCGCAGGAAATCCTAAGCGCTCATTTGCTTCTACTGTATCCAGCCCCATATCCTGCAACGAGTAGGCTTTCAACTTGTTAATCAAGCCGATCCCCCGTCCTTCTTGACGCAGGTATACAACTACACCTTGACCAGCAGTCTCAATCATTTTCAATGCAGCTTGTAACTGCATCCGACAGTCACAACGCAAAGAACCCAAAGCATCACCTGTTAAGCATTCTGAGTGCATCCGCACCATCACAGGCTCATCTTTGAAGTTAGCTGGATCACCCTTGACAATTGCAACGTGTTCTGTATTGTCTAAGGTGTGGCGGTAGGCGTAAATTTCAAACTGACCGAATTGGCTAGGCAGCTTAGTAACAACTTCCCGATATACTAAGCGATCGTGCTGTAGGCGATAACTGATTAAATCCGCAATACTAATAATTTTTAAATTGTGACGTTTAGCATATTCAACTAACTGCTGCAACCGCGCCATTGAACCATCAGGGTTTTGAATTTCACAAATTACCCCTGCTGGGTACAGCCCTGCTAGTCGAGATAAGTCCACAGCCGCTTCTGTATGGCCTGCGCGTTTGAGTACGCCTCCAGCCTTAGCCCGAATGGGAAAAATATGTCCAGGACGACGTAAATCAGTAGGTTTTGTGGCTGGGTTGAGAGTAACCTGGATAGTGCGGGCGCGGTCTTCTGCTGAAATTCCTGTGGTAACACCCAATTCTGGCCCCGCATCAATACTGACAGTGAAGGCAGTTTGGTTAGTATCTGTAATGTTGCTTACCATCAAAGGTAAGTCTAACTCGTCTAGGCGATCGCCTGTCATTGCCAAACAAATCAGTCCTCTCGCTTCCACCGCCATGAAATTAATCGTGTCGGGTGTAGCAAATTGGGCAGCACAAATCAAATCGCCTTCATTTTCTCTATTTTCATCATCTACCACTACAATTACACGACCAGCTTTTAGGTCTGCTAAAGCGGCATCAATCGAATCAAATTTAAAAACTTGTGTAGTATTAGGCTGTGACACAGAAAGATTTCCAGCTACCAACGTAAATTTTTTTAACAATTTCTTCTTTTAGATTGTAGCTCCTTTATAAGGCAGAGAAGTAGACTAGCAATGATTTGATAACCTAGCAACAAATTTTGCCATTAAAGAAAGTAGGGATATAGTGCAGCGAATGAAGAGGATGAGGAGAAAGAAGAATTTACTTTTTTTGCTCCCCCATCTCCCCCATCTCCAGCTTTGGGGCGTTTTGTACGCTGTGCGTCTAGTGGCTGATATTGTTGATAGCTGAGAACGAATTAACTATTCATGGGATAAGGATTTCAGATCATGGGCAAATTTAGACGCGTACCCGTTGGGATTGTTGGCGCGTCGGGCTATGGCGGAGTACAGTTAGTACGACTACTGATGGATCATCCAGAAGTCGAACTGGTTTATTTAGGAGGTGAGAGCAGTATCGGAAAATCCTTTGGGGATCTTTACCCGCATCTGGCTCATGCAACTAACCTGCTAATAGAGGCGGTAGAACCAGAAATAATTGCTCATCGCTGTGAAGTAGTTTTCCTGTCTTTACCAAATGGTCTGGCTTGCCAAATCGCGCCCAAACTGTTGGAAAAAGGATGTAAAGTATTAGATTTGAGTGCAGACTATCGGTTTAGTGATTTGACAACTTATACAAATTGGTATGGTATCGAGAGAAGCGATCGCACAATTGCAGCTACAGCAGTTTATGGATTACCAGAACTTTATCGCGATCGCATTGCCGAAGCTGAACTTATTGGCTGTCCTGGTTCCTATCCCACCGCTAGTCTCCTTGCACTTTCGCCACTCTTAAAGCAAGGCTTAATCAGACCAGAAACAGCCATTATTGATGCCAAGTCTGGCACATCTAGTAGTGGACGGCAAGCTCAAACCAACTTATTACTAGCTGAAGCAGACAACTCCATAACAGCTTTCAATGTTGGTCGTCACCGTCATACCCCAGAAATTGAGCAAATTTGTAGTGACTTAGCTGGTCACGAACTCATGATCCAATTTACACCGCACCTGATCCCAATGGTGCGCGGTATTTTGGCAACAGTATATGCCACAATGAGCGATCCCGGTCTAGTGCGAGATGACTTAATCACAATTTTCTCAGCCTTCTACCGCAACTCTCCTTGGGTAAAAGTCTGCGGTAGTGGCGTTTATCCCCAAACCAAATGGGCTAACGGCAGCAATCTTTGTTATATCGGTGTAGAAGTTGACCCGCGCACAGGTCGCGTGATTGTCATGTCAGCAATTGACAATCTAATTAAAGGACAAGCGGGACAAGCGATTCAGTGTCTAAACCTAATGATGGGCTGGGATGAAACCTTGGGGTTACCCAAGTTGGGGTTTTATCCTTAATTAGGGGACAGGGTACAGGGTACAGGGGACAGAAAATACCTATTCCCTATTCCCTATTCCCTATTCCCCATTCCCTACTTAGGCCCTAACCCCACAGCACCAGCATAAACGGCGCGATCGCCTAGTTCATCTTCAATTCGCAGCAAGCGATTATATTTTGCTACGCGTTCGCTGCGACAGAGGGAACCTGTTTTGATTTGACCGGCACGAGTTGCTACAGCTAAATCAGCGATCGTTGTGTCTTCAGTTTCACCAGAACGATGGCTAATTACTGAACGGATACTATTGCGAGTTGCCAAATCAATCGTTTCCAAGGTTTCGGTAAGAGAACCGATTTGATTGAGTTTAATCAAAATGGCATTAGCGGCTTTTTCTTGGATGCCTCTTTGCAAACGAGTAGCGTTGGTAACAAACAAATCATCCCCTACCAATTGCACCCGCGAACCTAACTTCTGGGTCAGCAATTGCCAACTTTGCCAATCTTCTTCGTGCAAGCCATCCTCAATTGACACAATAGGGTATTGGTCAACAAGTTGTCCTAAATAATCAATAAACTCAGCCGGAGCGTGAGGTTTACCATCGTAAACATACTGACCATTTTTGTAAAATTCGCTAGCTGCAACATCCAAAGCTAAAGCTACTTGTTCACCTGGCTTGTAACCAGCTTTCTTAATGGCAGCAACCAGCAATTCCAAAGCTACCTGATTAGATTCTAGGTTAGGAGCAAAGCCGCCTTCATCGCCCACACCAGTAAGCAAACCCTTCTCGTCTAATACCTGGCTAAGGGTAGCAAACACCTCTGCACCCCAGCGCAACGCTTCCCGAAAAGAAGTTGCGCCAATTGGGACAATCATAAACTCTTGAAAGTCCACGTTATTTGATGCGTGTGCGCCACCGTTAATCACGTTCATCAACGGTACTGGGAGCAAATTCGCTAAAGGGCCACCCAAATAGCGATATAGAGGAATATCTAAAGATTCAGCACCAGCTTTGGCTGCTGCTAAGGAAACCCCCAAAATCGCATTCGCGCCCAAATTGGATTTGTTAGGAGAACCATCTATGGCGATCATCGTGCGGTCTAGGAGTTCTTGGTTGAGGGCATCCAAGCCGAGTAATTTTGGTGCAAGTGCTTCTTTGACATTTTGTACTGCCTTGAGTACGCCTTTGCCCCCATAACGGCTTTTATCGCCATCACGCAGTTCATGGGCCTCAAAAGTGCCAGTAGAAGCACCACTGGGAACTTGCGCTAGTCCGACAACACCATTGGCTAAATGCACTTCGGCTTCAATTGTTGGTCTACCGCGAGAATCAAGAATTTCACGGGCTGCGATCGCCTCAATGGCAGTATCTAAAAATTTACTCATCTGTACTTTATCCTTTATTCGAGTGTGTTACGCATCCAGTCCAGTTGCCTAACCCAATCGCTAGCATAGGCGTTTAAGAGACTTTATTGGCTGAGATTAAAGAAGATTTCCATTGTATGGATAGGGAGCAACACCAAAAATGGGTAAAGGAATGTTTATGAAGAAGGGGAAGGGGGAAAGGGGAAGGGGAAAAGGTAAAAACCTCGCCCGCAAGTGGCGCGACCTGTTCATCCCTTTCCCCTTTTCCCTTTAACCTTTTCCCCTCTTGTTTATTTGGTTCTTTCCCTGATGGCATTTTTACCTGAAAACTTTCAGCTAGGTAAAATGTTGGCAGAGAATAACACTAAATCAATTACAGAGAAAAGGTCAATATGCGATTACTACACACAATGCTGCGAGTGGGCAACCTTGAAGAATCCTTAAAGTTCTACTGTGAAGTTCTAGGAATGAAATTACTACGTCGAAAAGATTATTCAGGGGGAGAATTTACCCTGGCTTTTGTGGGCTACGGCGATGAAAGCGACAACTCGGTGATTGAACTAACCTACAACTGGGGCGTGGAAAAGTACGAATTGGGTAATGCTTATGGTCACATCGCCCTTGGCGTAGATGATATTTACACTACGTGTGAAGAAATTCGCAATCAAGGTGGTAAGGTTGTACGCGAACCAGGGCCAATGAAACATGGTTCGACAGTAATTGCGTTTGTAGAAGATCCAGATGGGTATAAACTAGAACTGATTCAACTAGGAACTCAAGGGTCAGCAGTCAAACAGGAATCGCAAGAGCAACTAGTGAGTCAGTAATTCGGATTTAGATCCCCGACTTATTGAATAAATCGGGGATCTGGGCAGCAAGTTTTGCTTAAGATATATCTTGAAAAGTTTAACTAGACGCGGGGAGATTGACTTTTGCCGCACATTGACATTTCATGCTGGTAAACCCGAACGCGCGAGACTTTTCGATTTTTGCCTCACCTTTTTCGGCGGGTTAAGTGATCTCCTATGCGTAAATCTTATTAGTATAGGACTCATATTTGATTTCTGAAAAAACTCAGGACAACTAAGAAGCCTTCTTGACTGTTGCCTATTGCCTATTGCCTGCCTACGCAAATTAGTTCAGAAATCAAAGCGGATTCCTATATTATCTCCATACTGTTGTTGATGAGCAACACTAATAGCGACGCCGAATAGCCCGTCGTAGCGATCGCTCCAATAACACCATCTGGCAAAGTCCGTTCATAACAGTGTTTTCGTTTTAAATTAGAAAATAGGTAATGAATTAAACTATCACCAATTACCAATCCCAAATTGCCACCGGAGATACACGCGGATATCCGCTGACAATGTTTGGATAATTAGGGACTGGGGACTGGGGACTTAATTTTCCTACCAATCCTTAATACCCAATTCCACTCCATAAACAACTAAAAATCAAAATTCCAAAATTCTAAAGATGCAACCTACAGATCCGAATAAATTTACTGATAAAGCCTGGGAAGCAATTGTTAAATCTCAGGATATAGTCCGTGCTTATCAACAACAGCAACTAGATGTTGAACATTTAATTATTGCCCTGTTAGAAGAACCTACTAGTCTAGCAATACGCATTCTGGCTCGATCTGAGGTCGATCCAATCCGCTTGCAGCAACAGCTAGAAGCATTTACTCAACGCCAGCCCAAAGTTGGTAAAAGCGATCAGCTTTACCTTAGCCGCAATTTAGATATTTTACTAGACCGAGCCGAGGAAGCTAGAGCTAGGATGAAAGATTCCTACATTTCCGTGGAACATATACTCTTAGCCTTTGCTGAAGACGATCGCCTTGGACGAAAGATTCTCAAAGGCTTTAGTGCGGATGCAGCGAAACTAGAAGCTACTATCAAAGCCATTCGCGGTAGCCAAAAGGTGACAGATCAAAGCCCAGAATCGCGCTATGAAGCCTTACAAAAATTTGGCAGAGATTTGACAGAACAGGCAAAAGCTGGAAAACTCGACCCGGTAATTGGGCGGGATGACGAAATTCGGCGGGTAATTCAAGTCTTGTCTCGTCGTAGCAAAAATAACCCTGTATTGATTGGTGAACCTGGAGTAGGCAAAACTGCGATCGCAGAAGCTTTAGCACAGCGGATGGTAAATGGTGACGTTCCCGAATCCCTAAAAAACCGCCAACTCATCTCTTTAGATATGGGCAGTTTGATTGCTGGGGCAAAATACCGGGGTGAATTTGAAGATCGTCTGAAATCTGTTCTCCGGGAAGTTACGGAATCTAACGGTCAAATTGTCCTGTTTATTGACGAACTGCATACGGTAGTTGGTGCAGGTTCCAACCAACAAGGAGCGATGGATGCGGGAAATCTGCTCAAACCAATGCTGGCGCGGGGAGAACTGCGTTGTATTGGCGCTACTACCCTAGATGAGTTTCGCAAACACATTGAGAAAGATGCTGCCCTAGAACGCCGCTTTCAGCAAGTATTTGTCGATCAGCCAACTGTGGAAAATACTATTTCCATTCTTCGGGGATTGAAAGAACGCTATGAAGTGCATCACAACGTCAAAATTTCTGATTCAGCTTTGGTAGCAGCAGCAACTCTGTCAGCACGTTATATTAGCGATCGCTTCCTACCAGACAAAGCTATTGACTTAGTTGATGAAGCAGCAGCACAATTGAAAATGGAGATTACCTCCAAACCAGCCGAATTGGAAACTATCGATCGCCGCCTCATGCAGTTAGAAATGGAAAAGCTGTCATTAGCTGGCGAAGAAAAGGGTACTCCCCAAACGAAAGAACGTTTAGAGCGCATTGAGCAAGAAATCGCCAGTTTGACCGAAAAACAGCAAGTATTTAATGAGCAATGGCAAGGTGAAAAGCAGCTATTGGAGGCTATAAGCGCCTTAAAGAAAGAAGAAGATGCGCTGCGAGTGCAAATTGAACAGGCGGAACGTGCTTATGACCTAAATAAAGCTGCCCAACTGAAGTATGGCAAATTAGAAGGAGTACAGCACGATCGCGAAGCCAAAGAAGCAAACCTTTTAGAAATTCAAAACCAAGGTTCCACTTTACTTCGAGAACAAGTCACTGAAGCCGATATTGCCGAAATCGTTGCCAAGTGGACAGGAATCCCTGTTAATCGCCTGTTGGAATCGGAACGGCAAAAATTGCTGCAACTAGAAAGTCATTTACATCAACGAGTCATTGGGCAAGAAGAGGCTGTAGAAGCAGTCGCAGCGGCAATTCGCCGCGCCCGTGCGGGGATGAAAGACCCCTCTCGCCCGATAGGTTCATTTTTGTTCATGGGCCCTACAGGTGTGGGCAAAACCGAACTCGCCCGTGCTTTAGCTCAGTTTCTCTTTGATTCTGATGATGCATTGGTGCGCTTAGATATGTCTGAGTATATGGAAAAACACTCAGTTTCTCGGTTAGTGGGAGCGCCTCCAGGATATGTAGGATACGAAGAAGGCGGTCAACTTTCCGAGGCAGTTCGCCGCCGTCCCTATTCGGTGGTGCTGCTGGATGAAGTGGAAAAAGCGCACCCAGATGTGTTCAATATTTTATTACAGGTGTTAGATGATGGGAGAATTACTGACTCTCAGGGAAGGACAGTAGATTTTCGTAACAGCGTCATTGTGATGACTAGTA
This sequence comes from Nostoc sp. UIC 10890, assembly GCF_054786515.1. Lineage (NCBI taxonomy): Bacteria > Bacillati > Cyanobacteriota > Cyanophyceae > Nostocales > Nostocaceae > Nostoc > Nostoc sp. UIC 10890. Next base: position 4,014,881 of record NZ_JBSGKF010000001.1, on the reverse strand, counting down.
ACATTGGCAGCGAACATATCTTGGATGTATCTGGTGATGACTCCAAGTATGAAACGATGCGAAAGCGGGTAATGGATGGATTGCGATCGCATTTCCGCCCCGAATTTCTCAACCGCGTTGATGATATTATTCTCTTCCATACCCTCAGCCGCACGGAAATGCGGCATATCATCCGTATTCAACTCAAACGGGTAGAAAATCTCCTCCGCGAGCAAAAAATCTTCTTTGAGATATCCCAATCAGCCTGCGATCACCTTGTCGAATCAGGCTATGACCCAGTTTATGGTGCGCGTCCACTCAAACGAGCAATTCAGCGAGAAGTAGAAAACCCCCTCGCCACCAAGTTATTGGAAAATACTTTTATTTCTGGAGACACGATTATCATTGACAAAAATGAAAACGGTCTGTCTTTTAGCAAAAAAATGCTGGTGAAAGTGTCAATACCACAGATTGCTACATAGCACTAGATGAATTCAATTGAAACCCACATCTGTGGGTTTTGCCTGTAGGGATGCAGTTTATAAACCAATACAGTTCAGATAGAGCAACAAAACCCTCATGTAGAGACGCGATTTATCGCGTCTTCAAAGACCAATTACCACACCAATAACCCTTAACCCAAGCATATTGGTTTATAACCACCCTTTTTAACTTTATAAATGACCTCTTAATAAAGGCAATGTAAACAAAAAGATTCCCGACTTCTCTAAGAAGTTGGGAATTTTGGCTGAACATCTGATTATTTTGTACCCACCTGATATTTTTCCTTTAGCCGATGGGTATTATAAGCTTACTCTGCTAACAACATCTTCATAAATTCGCCTTCAAATAAAATACATTTCCGCAATTTTACTGTAAAGTCATGCTCTTCCTCCTGATCAGACTTGAATTAAATAATTTTGAAAAAATCAGTGTTTACCGGATAAAATCAACAATTTATGAATGATATAACTTTAAGTAAATTGTCTTTTGTTTTACCTACTTTATTTGGAAATTATTAAAACCAGATGCAGTAGTTAGATAAATATAGTCTTATATTTTACCTGTAAAAATCATTGGCAGGTATAAATTAAGATGCAAAAAAATAGGGAAGCAGCTATGTCTCGAAAACGTCATTTATTCAAGGCAATCCAAAAAACCTTCAAACAAATTAGTAAGCAGTTTTTATCTGCAATTAACAAGCAAATTATTTGGCTCCTCCGCACTATTTTTGGTACTCGAAGAAGACCTGGATCGGCAAATGCTGGCTTTGTGTTACCAACAGTGGCAATGGTAACTTTAGTAGTCGTATTGTTAACAACTGCAATTTTATTTCGGTCTTTTGAACGCTCCAAAAACGCTAGTAATGTTCGGGTGAATGAAGCGACAATACAAGCCGCTACCCCTGCCTTAGAGAGAGCTAAAGCCAAAATAACTGCACTATTTGCTGACCCCACTTTGCCACGTTCTGTTCCATCAAACGTAACACTATACAGTACCTTAACTAATAAACTTCCTGTCTATACATTTGGTGATGAAACTCCCATAAGCCTGCCTTATGACCTTGATGGAGACGATACGATTGAAGCAGATAGTAGTGTCATTTTAGAGAATAAAGAAAACTTACAAACAGCCTGGAAATTTCCTGCCGATACAGATAATAACGGTAAATTTGATAGCTTTATTCTCTACGGTATCTACTTCCGCACTCCCCCCCAAAATGGTACAACCCAAGAGAGAAAGAGAAGCCCACTAGATGCTAGAACACCTCCAATGCTACCAGCTAAAGCCGGTGGGGCTTGTGATGTAGCTGGTGAAACTAGTGCCAGCTTGGTAGGTGCTTCTGGTTGGTATAAGTTACCAACTGGTGAATTGAAAAAAAGCTTTTTCGTATATGCAGCAACGGTTCCTATTAGTAGTCTAAATGACGATCTTGATACAAACAAATATGAACAGTATCGAGGCAATAAAGGCTTCTCGGCTTTAGAAATGCAACAAGACCGTAGTCAAGTTCCCATTACTAATAATGCTGTAGTTTATGAAGATGACTTAGATATTACACCTGGCCCTAGATTTCGTTTGAATGGGCGCATTTTCACCAACAGTAATCTATTGATGGGTAGAAGTAATCAAGATATTACGCTATTCCAGGTCAGCAGTAGATATTCTTGTTATTACGAGCGAGAAAACGGCAGAATAGTTGTTGGTGGTAATGTTGCAGGTAATGGGCCAATAAGTGCTTCAGATGTTGGGGCAGTTCAAGTAGATTTATTTAGAGAAAATAATGCCCCTTTACAAACATCACTCGCAAGCACAAATAAATCTACCTCGAATGCCCCAAATCAAATTGCCTATAACAGTCAGGCCTATGCTCAACGCATCGACTTGTTGGTAAATGCACAGACACAAGTAACTCACCCTACAACTACTGACCCCCAAGAGGTCGAAGATAATAGAACCAAGCGGATTGCAGCCGACCCAAGTTTAGACTCAGATAAAGTACGTCGAGAAGAACTGGAAACCTACTTCAAAAAACGTACCAGACGAGTACCATTTAATGAGGTAGCTTATGGTACTGATGGTGTTGGTAGTTTTACTACAGCAAATGTTCTGGAAGGATACGAAAGTTCAGCAAGAAGTAACGCCTTACGTCCACCAGATAGCTGGATATATCCTACGAATACCAATACAACACTAACGCTAACTACATCAGAGTTACCTGCTACAGACCCAGCAACCTTAGAAACTTCTCCTGTAGTAGAATCACGATTAGGCGATCGCATTGTAGTAGGAAACAATCTACCTGAACTAAGATGGGACAGCACAAAAGAAATTTTTGTCGGAGAAGAAGAACCTGAAACTATTACTGGTGTGAAATGGACAGGTAGCACTACTAAAGATCGTACTCGTACTACTAGCGTCAAACAGTTGGCAGATTTAGGGGTAACAGGACGTGACGGATTCTGGGAAATAGCAGCCGCTTCACCCCGCGCTGATGTTCTTGATGTAGTAGGCGGACTGCGAGTAATTACAGGCGCAGGAGTATATAGAAGTACTGGCTCTGGACTACCTACGACTTCATCATTAGTAGTCTGGCCTGACACTATGCCCATGCTAGTACCTGATCCTGCTAATCCTATCGACGGTACTCCAACACGTGGGCATTTGGTGATGCGTGCCACAGCAGTTTATCACTACAACCGTGATCCCTATGATCCTAATAATGCGACTACACCAGATCATTATCAAACACCTATAGCCTGTGTCAGCAGCTATTACAATCCCACTAATCAAACAACAGCAACCACAAACACCTACGATCCACTCGTTTCAACAACAGCAGCAGCTTCTAATAATGGGATCGTTTATGAAATTTCCGATACTACATCTGATGAAATAACTAGAGGACAGACTTTAACCAGTGGATTGTTTACAACTGCGGCGAATGCTGATGATGTAACGAACACTGCTGTAACTTTGCTAGATCGCTTAAAGTATCAAGCCAACTTGACATTTCCTAACGGTCGTTTTGTAAATCCGCTACTGCGTCAAGCACTACTCAAAGCAACAGATAAAGACCTCACATTATCTGAGCAATCAGCAATTGATTCGACAATCTGTGCAATAGAAATTGCCGATGGAACTCTCTCAACGAGTGAAACTTATGTTCCTAATGATGCAATTAAGGAAACTACATTTCTTGACGCCAGACAAATTAAAGCTATAGATAAAGGTGGCGCATTAACCGGAAACTACAATTTAGAAGTTGAACAGCGCCAACCTTTAGAAATTCGTGCCACTGTCATAGATTTAAATAAGCTTCGTACAACTCCAATCGCTGGTACTTGGTCTAACGAATATCTGTTACCCAATAGTGGCATTATCTATGCATCTCGTGATGATGCTCAAAAAGATGCCAGTAACTCAAGTGAAAATGTCAGTGCTACTGACTACAGGCTTGATCCAGAGCGGCGACCCAATGCCATTATGTTGATTAATGGCAGTGATTTGAGCCGCGAGAACGATTACAGAGCAGAAGAAAAAGGCTTAGTTTTAGCAACTGACCTGCCAGCTTATGTTAAAGGTAATTTTAATCTGCATACCAAGCAAGAATTTAAAGATGCGGGTCTTTTACCTCCTCCCAGTGATGCTACTTACGATAGTAAATTTTACACTCGTGCTGCGGCAAATCGCGATCCTGACTTTGCTTGTCGTCCAGAAGATTCTAGACTACCTAATTGCGAAGATGGCGAAACCTGGCGATCTGCATCAGTGATTGCTGATGCTGTCACCTTGCTTTCTGGTAACTTCCGCGAAGGTTTTCGTAATGAGGGTGATTACGACTTACGAAATAACCAAGGAAGTGACCCTAACATCGTACTCAGCCGACTGAGGGCGGGTTTCTGGAATAACAACTTCGTCACTTCATCTAAATTCTTCACTGACTCTGGTGGTGATGCCTACTACAAGGGTACTCCCACTAGTACTGACAATAACAGTTCTTATTTGAACAACTTTGTCACACCCATTCAGCGCCGAGGAAATTTCCCAGAGTATGTAATGGAAATGTGCTTCAAGATACCAGTTTCACAATGTGAACCAGGTGACTGGCATGTGGGTTTAGATAATGATGATAACCTAACCAATACTTTAACCTCAGCAGAAATCCTAAAAAGGTCTAGTGAGGTAATAGATGCAAATCCTGACAAACTCTTAGCTGGTACAACTGCGCGATCGCCAAGGGCTGGTTTTGAACGGTTTGCTCGTAGGGTCGCGTTCAAACGGACATACAATGCTGGTGCTGATTTTGCCAAGCTGGTTAATACTGCTAATACTCCCATAACTTTTAGTGCCGCTACTCCTATTCCAGTAGGTATCAAATCAGGTTTAGTAAAAGAACTTCCGCCATTTACTGCAAGTGGTACGCTAGACCCGAATAGCATACCTGACATAGCGACTAATGCTCTATGGTTTGCAACCACGACAAGTAATTCTACTAGCCCTCCAGGGTTCAACACTGGCGAGATAAAATACAACAATACTAATCGTCTATTCTACAGGTATCCGCAACTACCAGCTTCTGGTTCGCTTAGAGATTTCCCCGGAGCCACATCGCCATTCACGACTACACCCATCAGAAATGCGTTGTACCAGCCGCTATTAGAACCTGTATTGCAATTACAGGTAACAACCACTACAGGGCCTCAAGATCAAGATTATGCCAGTTTAGCAGGAGGATTATCCACTGTCGTTAAAAATACTAGATGGTTGTCTAGAGCAAGTGAAACAACTTTTAATCTAGTAATTGCAGCTGGTGATACTCCTGCTCGTGTGGGTGCAACTAGCTACGAAATCAATGGGGGTTTGCATAACTTTGTACGCTTCTTAGAAAATTGGGATGGGGTTAATGCCAATATCAGCGGTTCATTCATCCAATTTAAACGCAGTATCTATGCTACTGCACCATTCCAAGTTCTTGTCAGACCAGGACCAACAACTGCTCCTGCAACCTCTTCTAACCCTAATGCTCTTACCGCCACTGCCAATAACAGTATCTTTATTAGAATTCTGAATTCTAATAGACCTGGTTACACATCAGATAGTACTTCTATAAGTACTGCTGCTGCTGGGGAAGCGCCTTATTATATGCCTCCTAACCGTAACTGGGGTTTTGATGTGGCCTTACTGGCGCAAAATCCCGACTTGTTTGCCCAGCGTTTTGTAATTCCAGCAACAGATCCTCCAAATGAATACTTCAGAGAAGTAGGTCGGGATGACCTTTGGGTGAAAACTCTGTTGTGTGGTGTCCAAACTGAAGCAGCAGATGGGTTTGATATGCCTCCTGCGGACAGCACCTTCTTTGGCAGCGGTTTAAAATTTGCACTACCTGAAAGTGAACGTCCTGGTGACTGCAAACTCCAACCATCATAGTCATCTGTCTCATTAATTTTGCAAGGTTTGTAGTGAGCGATAAATCGCTCAATTTTAGGCACTGAAGTGCTTAAAATTCTAGGACTAAAGTCCTGACTACAAACTTATCTAACCTTCAAAACTAATGACATGAACTAGTAGTACAGCACGGCGCAAATAAACCACCCATTTGAAATATCTGAAACCCTTGCAAAAACGTAATTACGAATTACGCGCAGCGTTACTGGTACTATTTTAGATTTTGGATTTTAAATTTCTATGAACCCACACCAACTACAAGAATCATCTGCTCAGTCTAGCCAGTCTGGTTTTACGATCATTGAGTCGCTGGTGGCAATCCTCGTAGTTAGCGTTTTGCTGGTTGCGATCGCACCTGTCCTAGTCATCTCAACCGCAACTCGTGTGCAAGCTAGACGCATAGAATTGGCAACAGGAGCGGCTAAAGCCTTCGTTGATGCTATTAAGTCTAAAACAATCTCAGAAAATAGCATCACAGATACAATGTCCCCAGTACTCACAGCTGCAACCGCTACCACAAAACTTGCAACTGCAACAACTAATAGCGATTTACAGCGCTATTTACTAGGCAGTGCTGGTGTTCCCGCAAACACAAGTACATTGTATTGCTTTCACAACAATGGCAAAATCACTCTGCCAAGCGACTGTACAACCTATAAAACAACCAGCCCAGTTCAGTTTTACATTCAGGCTTTTGGCAATACAGTTGGAACTATCAGCACAAATAGCGCTCAAATTGATAAGGGTCAAGGCTATCGTTTGGGAATTCGGGTGTATCGTTCAGATGCCGAGTTTGGCTCTCTCAAGAAAAGTGATTTAAACGATGCTACCAATGGCAACCAAAAAACAGCAGCAACATTTACAGGGGGACTAGGCGACCGCAAAGCACCACTAGTAGAAATGACAACTGAAATTGTTAGGGGTCAAAGCTCCTATAGCGCTTTATGCGGAAGGCTTGGTGGTTGTCAATAATTAACCCAGCAAACATAAATAATTTTATGACTCAGTATCCGTCACTAAGGAGAAACTATAGCAAGATGAATATATTGAGGTGGCTGTTAAGTACTCAGCTAAAACTCTCTCACCAGCAAAACAAAAATAGTGGCTTCACCCTGATTGAACTACTAGTAGCTATGATCATTGCATTCCTGGTAATTACGCCGTTGCTAGGTTTTATGATCAGCGTTTTAAACACTGACCGCCAGGAACAAGCTAAAGCCACCTCTGAGCAAGAAATTAAAGCAGCGCTTGACTATATCACTCGCGATCTCCAACAAGCACTATATATATATGATGCTACTGGAATTGCTTGTCTAAGCGGTACTGTTGATACTATTAATACTCCTAGTACTTGCCCAAATGCAGGTACAACTGGGAATCAACTACCTAGTGCAACAGATAGAGTTCCTGTGCTTGTCTTTTGGAAACGAGAATTAGTTAATCAAGCAATTACAATTACAGGCACTCAAAAAGATGATACTTTTGTTTACTCATTAGTTGCCTACTATTTAATTAAAGACAATAATCCTAACTGGTCTAAAGCTGCCCGCATTGCCAGATGGGAAATTAAAGATGGCGTTCCAAATGCTGCTGCTACAGAAGGTGATTGCGATGGATTTGCCACCGAAAAATATCTTCCATGTCCAGATAAAGGTTTTAAACCATTTGACGTGTCACAAAAAGGCATAAAACTACAAGCAAAAATGAATAGTTGGACAAATAGTTTGGCAGGGGAACCTTACGATCAAGATGCCGTAGTTTTGGTTGATTTTATAGATCAAACAACAATAGCACAGGGAGCGCCAGCAGTGACATGCTCTGCTAACTTTAGTCAAATTCCAGTAGCAGCAACTAGTGTCAGAACAGGATTCTATGCTTGTGTAAATTCAGTTAGCGCAAATAATAGAAGTGCTGTTGAAGTTTATTTAAGAGGTAACGCACAAGCTCGCTTATTAGAAGATGAAACTAAAGTACGTTACGCCGAAAGTAAATCTAGTTATTTTCCGAGTGCAAACATTAAGGTTCAAGGAAGCAGCTTTATATTTAGCAAATAGCTTCTATCTTTGACAAAGATTAATAAAAGCAGGATAGTATGCAGAACATTTCTAGTTTAAAATTATTCGATTATTTCCAGTTACACAGCAAAAAAACAAAACAAAAGCAGCAATATTTAGTAAATCGACACTATAGCTACAATCGAGATGATCCTGGTTTTAGCCTGATAGAATTAACAGTAGTACTGTTATTGGTAGCAATTTTAGCAGCGATCGCAGCTCCTGGTTGGAGCGCTTTTGTAAATCGGCAACGGGTAAATAAGGTTAATGACGCTGTTTTCGCCGCACTACAAGATGCACAGCGCGAAGCTAAAAAGAAAAAACTCAGCTACAGTGTCAGTTTGAAAGTTGAAGACAACCTTCCCAAGTTCCTTATTCATCAAGGTTCTGTTCCACCAAGTTCGGGTGTTGTATGGAAGTCTTTAGGCGAGGATATGGCGTCTAATCCAGGGCAAGTTCTGTTGTATACAAATATTTCTGCTTCCAATACAAAAAATGCCACTGGTAACATAGTTGAGACTGCACCAGGAACTGGCACTATTACTTTTGACTACATAGGTGTTTTGGCAAATAAGTCTGGTGGTACTGTTGCCGATACGTGTCTAAAAGTGATGGTAGCTGCACCCAAAACAGGAACTATTGAGGCTAGTTCATTAAAACGCTATGTCATAGTGCAAACTCTTCTTGGGGGAATGCGGACAGCAAAAGATCCTGCGTGCAATAATTAAATATTTTTTTGTAGCGAAACCTATAAAAAATTCCATATAAATACGGTACATAAAACTGCACTTTGAGAGCAAAATTGTAACATCCAGTGCAGTTTTCTGATTTGTAATACCTGACAAATCGCCCTAATAAAACATAACTTTGGGAAAATGACTGAGAACCTTGACTTTACTGTAGCTATCCCAACTTATAACGGTGAAAGTCGTTTGCCTGAACTACTAGAACGACTACAAAACCAACTTCACACCGAAAATTTATCTTGGGAAATTATAGTTGTAGACAACAATAGCACTGATAACACAGCTAAAGTCGTTCAAAACTATCAAAATAGTTGGCAGTGTACTTACCCTTTAAAGTATTGCTTTGAAGCAAAACAAGGCGCTGCTTATGCCCGAAAAAAGGCAGTTGCAGAAGCTAAAGGTAGATTTATAGGTTTTCTAGATGACGACAACTATCCAGTATCAAATTGGGTATCCGCAGCTTATAATTTTGGTGAAAAATACCCCAAAGCGGGAGCTTATGGTAGCCAAATTCACCCGGACTGGGAAGTAGAACCACCGGAAAACTTTAAGCGAATTGCTCCATTTTTAGCCATTACAGAGCGGGGCAATCTACCGCTATTATATGAAGCATCTAAAAAATTACTGCCACCCTCTGCCGGACTTGTTGTTCGTAAACAAGCGTGGTTAGAAAGTGTGCCAGATAAGTCTATTTTAACTGGAAGAGTTAAAGGCAATATGCTTACCAGTGAAGACTTAGAAATGTTGTCTTATATCCAAAAATCAGGATGGGAGATTTGGTATAACCCAGAAATGGAAATTTCTCATAAAATCCCAGAATCTCGTTTACAAAAAGATTATTTAATTCCGTTTTTTCGAGGTATTGGACTTAGCCGTTATGTTACTAGAATGGTTAATATAAAACAGATATATAGACCAGTAGCTCTTTTATCTTATATGATAAATGACCTGCGTAAAATTACTTTTCATTTATTAAAATATCGAACTAAGCTAAAACAGGATTTGGTAGTTGCTTGTGAAATGGAACTTTTTGTTAGTAGCTTAATTAGTCCTTTTTATCTTTGGAAAAATGGATATTTCAAGAAATAAATTATCAAAATATTAGGTATTATGACTGAATTAGCAGTTGAAAATTTAGATGTTAGCATAGCCATTCCTGCATATAATGGAGCAACCCGATTACCTAAAATTTTGGATAAACTCTTATCCCAGACAGGAGTAGAAAATCTTAATTGGGAAATTATTATTGTTGATAACAATAGTTCTGATAACACATCTGAAATCATCCAGAATTACCAAAAAATATATGATGGAAACTGTCATTTAAGATATTTTTTAGAACCCGAACAGGGAGCAGCTTTTGCACGACTGAGGGCTGTACGTGAAGCTAAAGGGCAGCTAATCGCATTTTTAGATGATGATAACTTACCTGCACCTGATTGGTTAGCAGAAGCATATAAATTTGGATTAGAGCATCCTCAAGCAGGCGCTTGGAGTGGACAGATTCATGGTGATTTTGAAGTAAAGCCACCAGAACATTTTGAAAAAATTCAAGGTTTTTTAGCTATTAGGGAACATGGTTCAAATCCACATTTGTTTGATGCGGATAATTTAAGACTTCCTCCTGGTGCGGCGCTTGTTGTTCGCAAAGAAGTATGGCGCAAAAATGTCCCACAACGACCTAATTTAAGTGGCAAGCTGCCTGGTATTTTAGTGCAGGGTGATGACTATGAACCATTGCTTTACATACATTATGCAGGCTGGCAAATTTGGTATAACCCTACCATGCATACTTATCATCAAATACCACATTGGCGACTTGAGAAAGATTACCTCTTAACTCTGGCACGCGGCTGTGGCTTGTGTATTTTCCAGTTACGCTTGATAAATACCACAAATTGGCAAAAACCAATTGTGTTTATAAAAACTATTTTAGGAAATTTACGCCGAGCATTACAGCACTTGATTCACTATAGAGGGCAATTTAAAACTAATCTAATTGCTCTTTTTGAGATGGAGTTTTACTTAGCTAGTATGATGAGTCCTCTCTACTACTTAAAATGCCATTTTGGCAAAGTATTAAAAAATAAATTAGCCCTATAAAATTATGAAAACCAGCAAAAAATTGCCAAAAATCTCTGTAATCATCCCTGCTTATAATAGTGAAAAGACTATTAAGCAGACAATTCAATCTGTTTTAAATCAAACTTTTACTAACATAGAATTAATTGTAATTAATGATGGTTCACAAGACTCAACTTTAGAAGTTGTTACACAAATCCAAGACTCACGAATAAAAGTATTTTCTTATTCCAATGCTGGCGGAAACGTCAGCCGGAACCGAGGGCTACACCGTGCAGTTGGAGAATTTGTTAGTTTCTTAGATGCAGATGATCTTTGGATACCTGATAAACTTCACTCTCAGTTCAAGGCTCTGCAAGAAAACGTTACTGCAAAAGTTGCTTACAGTTGGACTGATTATATTGATACAAATGGTAAATTTCTGCTTTCAGGTAAGCGGATTAATGTAAATGGAAATGCTTATGATCAGTTGTTATTAAATAACTTTCTAGAAAATGGTTCAAATCCCTTAATTTCTAGAAAAGCTTTAATTACATTAGGTGGCTTTGACGAATCTCTCAATGCCGCTCAGGATTGGGATATGTGGCTGCGATTAGCCTCTAAGTTTGATTTTATATGTGTACCATCTGTACAAATCTTATATCGCATAAGTGCTAATTCAGTTTCCTCCAACCTTGTCAGGCAGGAAAAAACCTGCTTACAAGTGCTTGAGAGAGCCTATAAGCAAAGACCTTCTCTACGAGACACTACGCAAACTACACTTAAACAGAGTTGGAATATAAGCCTAGCGAATTTATATAAATACCTTACCTGCAAAGCCTTACAAGAACCCTTTAATCGGCAAAAAGGTCTAGCAGCTGCTAAATTTCTGTGGAAGTATTTTCTTAACGACCCCTCAAGAATTCAGAATATAAATTTCACCCTAAAATTGTTACTGAAAATTGTCATAATTTTTACTTCGCCCACCTTGCTCTACAGTATTCTTAATCGGCGCGAAGTCAGAAACGAAGAAGCTGAAACATTGCTCAATATCTGGGTAGCTGAAAATCGACCAGAAAGCAAAAATGGATACCCAGGTGCATTTACGATCTCTAGTTAATGCAAAAAATCTCTGCAATAAGCACTCTAACAGTGGTTTTACCTTACCAGAGATGTTAGTAGTTGTTCTATTAATTGGTATATTAGCTACGATCGCAATACCCAACTGGCTAGCTTTTGTGGAGACTCGCCGTCTCAACACTGCTCAAAACGAAGTCTATTATGCTATGCGCCAAGCTCAAAGGCAAGCCACCAAAGATAAATTCACTTGGCAAGCCAGCTTTCGCGAACAAAACGGCATCGTTCAATGGGCGGTTCATCCTGCTACAGTAAACCCATCTAATGCTAACTGGAATAACTTAGATGCCAATGTTCGCTTAGATTCTGAGACAAACTTTCAATCATCACTCAGTACTGTACAAGAAGTTAGATTTGACTACAGAGGTAACGCCAAAGATTTAGGACGGATCGCGCTATCGATTAAGTCTGGTGGTAAAACTAAGCGTTGTGTGATTGTTTCTACGATTTTAGGAGCAATGCGAATGGGCAAAGATAATGCGATAGCTAAAGACAATAAGTATTGCTATTAAGATATTCTTAGTTCATTCAAACAAGGTATTGTGTGCTGAACTTACCAGCAAACGCAAAACAACACCTGATTATTTTTACTCGCTATCCAGAACCAGGTAAGGCAAAAACCCGGCTGATACCTGCTTTGGGAAATGTTGGTGCTGCCAATCTTCAACGCAAGATGACAGAACATACAATATTTCAGGTTCAAGAATTGCAAAAAGCCATTGACATATCTGTGGAAGTGCGGTTTGCAGGTGGCAATTCGCAACTCATGCAAGACTGGCTGGGGTTGGATTTAGTTTACCAGTCTCAAGGTGAAGGGGATCTAGGTTTGCGGATGGCGCGATCACTTTTTGATGCATTTGAATCTGGTGCAGAACAAGTAATTATCATTGGTACAGATTGTCCTGGAGTGAATCCCCAGATTCTAGCAACAGCCTTTGAGAAGTTACATACCTTTGATCTTGTACTTGGCCCTGCGATCGATGGTGGATATTACTTAATTGGTTTGTGTCAACCTATCCCAGAATTATTCGTTAACATCGAGTGGGGAACTGCTCAAGTTTTCCAGAAAACTGTGGACATTGCTCAGAAACTTAATTTATCACATGTAAATTTGTTGCCTTTAGCTGATGTTGACCGACCGGAGGATCTACTGATTTGGGAACAAGCTCTTGCAAGGGATATGGAAAAATGAGGGAGAAGTCTCCAAACTGGAGAGAGTCCCCTTTATCCTGCACCTTCTTGACAAAAGTGCAATTATCTCAGCCTATTACAGATAAATTGTAGGAAGTATTTTAGTAAACATTTCTGCCAATGTAGCAAATAACTTTTCAACGGATTTACTTATGGCTAAAAAATCTCAACCCAATCTGGAACAATACCAAGATGTCAGATTATCTGCTACTACAAGAATTTGGGTCATTACAGTAGCTATTCTCGGAGTTTGCGTCCCCCTATCAGCAGTTACTAGAAGTGGTGCTATTCTTCCTTTAGTTGCTATTGGTGGCGCAGCTGTTGGTACAGTTGCTGTTTGGCGTTCTGATGAGCAAAAATCAAAAACTAACTATTTGCAACAACAGCAAATAGAACTGTTAGAGCGGAGATTAGCGAATTTAGAAACAATTGTTAGCAGTGATGACTTGAACCTGCAAATGAAAATTAAACAGATCGAAGCAAGGGATACTTTCGGTGACTCCTCTAATGTAAGTACTACACCCAGACAACCAAAACGTAAAGGTTAAAATAATTCGTAATCACACTCATTCCTCACTAATGCTGCGCTACGGTAATTCGTAATTCCTGTACCGCAAGGGTTTCATAGATTTGGAATGGGTGTTTTACTTCTGCCAAGCTGTACTCGGTTATTTTTGTGTGGGTATTTGTTGACTTCACGTTACTGTACCCCTTAAAATCCCTCTCACATCAAACTTTCCTTTGCAGCTAGAAGTGTTTCCCTAGAAACAGTATCTCTTTGTCCATCTCCGTTAGAATTAACAGACATCATCTAATTTTATATATCTCAGTTGCATCAGTTCATGAAATGTCTAAGTGCTATCCATCTATCTCTTTCCCGGAAACATCTGCCAATGGCTGTGTTTTATTAGACTGCTAACATTACTGAATTTTTAATTAACTAAGGTTATAAACTTGAGTAATTGCATTGGTATAGCTTACCGTAGGTATGCAATAGTTTGCCGCAGGAATGCAGATGGATTGGATTAGCTTGCTCAAAGCTCAACAAACTGACTTCCTTCAACGTGTGAAAAAACCTAAAACTTATGACTTATCTTTGCTAGAAAGTCAAGTCAAAGGTTGTCACACTGAGATTATGGCCTTTTGGGGCGAGCCTTTGGCTAGACTCCAAGAACTTTCTCGCCAACAAGCAGAAGTTCTCGCCAAAAATCCGCCGCCAACGCCGCCTGAATATCCTGAGCCTCCCGACTGGACAATACCTTTTCCCAAATACTTCCAAGGACAAGCGGAAGATTATCTTTTACGGGAGCATATTGTTGACCGAGTAATAACTGAACGCTTGGGCAAATTGGTAAAAAAGGTATCACAAGATACCTTACAAAACATGATTTTAGATGATGAGGGAAATTTGTGTGGCGAAAGCAAATTCTCTTATGTACTAAAAGATAATCCTCAGCTAAGTGTTCAAGTTTACGTTGCTGATGGAGAAAGTTTTAATGGTATTAAGAAAGACAAAATTCGATGGTCAGTTACTCAAGAAGATTTGAAAAATCACCAAGTATTAATTTTTCTGTGTTTGTTTTATCCATCTACAGGTAAATTAGGTTACGAGAAGCAAAGTGTAATAACAGGTTTTTTACCGACAAATCAACTTGAATTTACTGAACCAAAACTCTATATCACTCCGAGTAATTTGTTTTATGCAGGGGGATTGAGTTGGTATTTAGAATCACTTATTGGCAAAAAAGACACGTCACCAGCAATTAATGAGAGAGCGATCGCAGCGACAATACAGACTCTACCATCAGAGCATTGCCTTAAGAGTATAGTCGGTGACTGGGAATGCTGGCAAACTTTGCAAGGACACAACAGAGGCATTAATTGCCTAGCTTTCAGTTCCGGGTGTAACAATGGCCAGGCCTTACCCATATTGGCAAGTGGTAGTCGTGGAGAGACGAAACTCTGGGATTTAAGCAAGGGTGAATTAATAGAGACATTATCCGAGTATCCTTGGGTAATATCTGGGCTGGTGGATGAAGTGAATTCCCTGGCTTTTAGTTCAGATGGACAGACTTTAGTGAGTTGCGGTGCAGACTCCACAATTAAGCTTTGGCATGTAGGCGCTTTAGACTTAATAGATATTTTGCATAAACATAATGGGGTAGTGCGGTGTGCTGCTTTCACGCCAGACGGCAGAATGTTAGCTACAGGTGGAGATGATAGAAAAATTCTATTTTGGGATTTGATGCATCGTCAGGTTGCGATCGCACTTTCTTTAGATGATACAGCTGCTCATTCCCTGGTTTTGAGTCGAGACGGACAAACTCTGGTGACAGGTAGCTACCGCAAAATCAAAGTTTGGCACACTTCACCCCAGACGGGGATCAAAAGTTTAAAGGATGCACAACCGTTGCATACCCTCATGGGTCATTCTCACATCGTTCGTTCCTTAGCAATCAGTGCAGATGGTAAACTGCTGGTGAGTGGTAGCTGGGATCAAACGATTAAAATTTGGCAATTGGAGACTGGGGAATTACTTCATACTCTCAAAGGACATAGAGATAGAGTATATGCGATCGCTTTAAGTCCCGATGGACAAATTATCGCCAGCGGTAGTGCTGATAAAACCATCAAATTATGGCATCTACAAACTGGGGAATTGTTGGGTACGTTTACAGGTCATGGGAATATAGTCACAGCATTAGCTTTCACAGCTTCCGGTGAGATGTTGGTTAGCGGGAGTTTGGATAAGACAATTAAAATTTGGCAACGCAGTTAAACTAATTCGTAATTCGTAATGACGCTCTTACGTCGCTAACGTAATTCGTAATTGTGGGAAACTGAGGATTTAAGTTAAAGGGTTTGTTGGGTTTTGTTTACGCTCAACCCAACCTACGAATATTCTTAACCGATCTGTTTTTTGACGAAAATTACATATCACAAAGACGCGATAAATCGCCGTCTCTACAAAGAACTGATTATTATAAAGACGGCAATTTATCGCGTCTCTTGCCTTAATCAAACTGTATTGGGCGATCGCACGCCCATAATAAAACTATCCCCTCTATGCTATTTGCTTATGGCGATCGCAATTCAACCCCAACTAACTTTAGACGAGTTCCTCAAACTGCCGGAAACTGAACCAGCATCAGATTTTATCAACAGGGAAATTATTCAAAAACCTATGCCTCAAGGTGAACATAGTTTGCTCCAAGCTACTCTTTGCGAAACAATTAACGGCATAGCTAGAAGTCAAAAAATTGCTTTGGCTTTCCCAGAACTGCGCTGTACCTTTGGCGGCGCTTCTATCGTCCCTGATGTGTCTGTGTTTCGCTGGGATAGAATTCCTAAAACTCCATCTGACAGAATTGTTAATCGCTTTGAAATACATCCCGACTGGGCAATTGAGACTCTTTCCCCAGACCAAAAGTTAAAAAAAGTGTTGAGTAAATTATTTCATTGTTCGCGCAATGGTACTGAACTTGGCTGGTTAATCAACCCAGAAGACGAAAGTGTGCTGGGGATTTTTCCTGGACAGCGGGTGGAATTATACGAAGCTACCAATAAATTACCCATTCTTGAGGGTATGGAATTAGAACTAACTGTAGAACAGGTTTTTGGCTGGCTGAGTTTGACGTAAAAAAGCTTTCCGCAAGGTTGCCTAGAGAAAGTTGGAAAGGATTGTATCTGTAGGTTTATTGTAGAAACTGGGCGGTACAACGCAAAGTCGTGTGTAGCATAAAAATTTGTATGCCGTAAATTTATGGAAAATCAACTAGGATTGGTTCTGAAACTGCTTTTACTCTCGGCTTTGTTATCGGTATTGATTAAGTATGCAGGGCCAAGTCTATCAATTTCGGCGACAGCAACCAACGCGCTAATTATAGTATTGTTGCCGATTGTGATAATGGCGATCGCACTACTGTGGCGATTCCAAGCCCAGAAACAAAATTAACTCAAATCATCTACACACAAGTTACTAAAATCAGCTAACCTAGCTGAATTACAAGAAAATTGCATCTCGCCAACCGTTGGGAGTCAGCCTGTGAACCTCGGTCAATGGATCGGCTTAATCGCCATAGTTCTTTCTTTATACATCCTGTGGCAAATTCGGGAAGTGCTTTTGCTAATGTTTGCCGCAGTTGTCTTAGCCACCACCTTAAATCGGCTAGCGAAACGCTTCCAAAGCTTTGGGATGAAACGTGGATTCGCCGTCCTCCTAGCAGTAGCTATCTTTTTGGCAGGCGTCGTGGGTTTTTTCTGGTTAATTGTGCCGCCATTTGCACAGCAGTTTCAAGAACTAACCAATCAGGTTCCTAAAGGGTTTGAGCGCTTTAATGGTTGGCTTGACGCTCTGAGAACTCGTATTCCGAACGAATTAGTTCCTTATATCCCAGACATCAATAGCCTCATTCAACAAGCACAACCTTTCGTGAATCGGGTACTGGGAAACTCCTTCGCCTTTGTATCTGGCTCTTTGGAAGTAGTGCTCAAGATTTTGCTAGTGTTGGTTTTAACAGGAATGATATTAGCCGACCCACTAGCTTACCGCAAAGTCTTTATCCGGCTTTTCCCCTCATTTTATCGGCGGCGGGTAGAAGGAATTTTAAATAAGTGCGAAGTCTCTTTAGAGGGATGGATTACAGGTGCTTTCATTGCCATGTTTGTAGTGGCGCTGATGAGTCTAGTTGGCTTATCAATTTTGGGTATAAAGGCAGCGCTAGCTTTAGCAATTTTGGCAGGATTTTTGAACTTAATTCCCAACTTGGGGCCGACAATTAGTGTAATTCCAGCAATGGCGATCGCACTGTTGGATGATCCGTGGAAAGTTGTTGCTGTCTTGATTCTGTACTTTGTAATTCAACAGGTTGAGAGTAATTT
This sequence comes from Nostoc sp. UIC 10890, assembly GCF_054786515.1. Taxonomy (NCBI): domain Bacteria; kingdom Bacillati; phylum Cyanobacteriota; class Cyanophyceae; order Nostocales; family Nostocaceae; genus Nostoc; species Nostoc sp. UIC 10890. The sequence continues at coordinate 3,996,883 of NZ_JBSGKF010000001.1, read as the reverse complement.
CATCACGCCAATTGTGATGGCACAGCAAGTTTCTTTACTGCCAGCTGTAACCTTAATTGCCCAACTATTTTTCGTCACTTTCTTTGGATTTTTAGGATTATTTCTGGCGCTACCCCTAACTGTTGTTGCTAAGATTTGGTTGCAAGAAGTGTTGATTAAAGATGTTTTAGATCAATGGGGGAATAGCCATAGAAAGGAAACTGAGTTTGTCATAGTTTCTGAATCTCCTAGAGCAGATGATAATTGGACATCAGAAAATACAGATATTAATGAGAAGCCGTCTATTGATGATGATATTTTGAAACAAGAAGATTAGTCACTCGATTATCTAGCCATTTAAAATTATTCGTGAACAACAAAATCCCCGACTTTTTTAAGAGGTCGGGGATTTTGCAAGACGGCTCAATCTAAAATGCAAAATTCAAAATTAATTGACTGATTCGTGATGGTAATCAGTTCATCAACTATTTGAACCCTATCCAGGGTGTTAAGCTGTCGCGCAGAGATTAGCGACAACATTTCGAGATGAAATTAGGGACTTCCAAATCAAAAAACATCCCAAATTTTCTTGTGGGATGGGTGTCCCCACCACTGGTGTCAACTTAACGCGAAACCGCACATCCGCCAGGGATTTACAATCCCTGGCGGGTGAACAACACCCAATCAGTACGCTATTTTTGGCTTAAGTTGACACCAGTGGCTTTTCGGCCCACCCCACAAAATGGATAATTTATTTCTTGGAAGTCCCTTATGCAAGAGTAACCATAATCTGCGCTCACAAGGAGCAATGAAAATTTCTTTTCCCTATTCACCATTCACCAGGAAGCCTTAGCACTGATAAGATGCGAACAATTGCAGAAATTAACGAGAAAATCAGCCGCCAACGTGCGGTAGTGTTGACAACTGAAGAATTAAAAGCACGAGTTGTAGAAATCGGTGTTACTAAAGCTGCGAAAGAAGTTGATGTAATTACCACTGGCACTTTTGAGCCGATGGAATCCAGTGGTGCAATTATCAATCTGGGACACACTGACCCCCCGATAAAAATTCGCCGCTGCTGGTTAGATGGTGTACCAGCATACTCTGGTTTTGGGGCAGTAGATTTATATTTGGGTGCAAGTTCTGCTGTGGAGACGACGGACGGGGAAGAAGTCCGAGAACGTGGCGGCGGTCATGTAATCGAAGATTTGATCGCTGGTAAATCTATACACGTAAAAGCGCAAGGACAAGTAACAGATTGTTACCCCAGAGCAAATTTTGAAACTACCATTACCAGTGACACAATTAATCAGTTTTATTTATTCAATCCTCGCAATCTTTATCAAAATTTTATTGTTGGTGTAAATGGTGGCGATCGCCCCCTCTTCACCTATCTCGGCCCTTTACAACCGCGTCTGGGGAATGCCGTTTACTCTAATCCCGGTGCTATTTCCCCCTTACTCAACGATCCCGATTTGCAACTCGTTGGTATAGGTACTCGAATTTTTTTAGGTGGCGGTATTGGATATGTCGCCTGGGAAGGCACTCAGCACTTCCCCTTACAAAAGCGTTTAGCTAATCGTACACCGATTGGGCCTTCCGCCACTTTAGCTTTAATTGGTGATGCCAAGCAAATGGATGCTCATTGGGTGCGGGGGTGTTATTTCAAAAGTTATGGGCCCTCATTGATGTTAGGCGTTGGTGTCCCACTCCCTGTATTAAATGAACAAGTAGTTGAACACTGTGCCGTCCAAGATCAAGACTTGGTAGCCCCAATAGTGGATTTTTCCATTCCCCGGCGCGTCCGTCCCACCTTTGGTTTGGTGAGTTACGCCCAACTCAAATCTGGGCGGATCACCATTGAGGGCAAAGCAGTACGCTCTGCCCCCTTAGCGAGTTTGTTTTTTTCTAGGCAAGTTGCCCTAGAGTTGAAAAAGTGGATCGAAGCAGGTACGTTTACCCTCACAGAACCAGTTTCCCCAATTCCAATGGAGCGATCTTTTCTACCCCAAGACCGTCGGACGGATTTTTGATGTTGGGGACTGGGGACTGGGGATTGGGGACTAGGGAGCAGGGGAGCAGGGGAGCAGGGGAGACAAGGGGGACAAGGGGGGATGATTGAACAAGTCTCTCCCTTGTCTCCCCCTCTTCCTTGTCTACCTTGTCTCTTCTCCATACCCAATGCCCAATTCCCCATGCCCAATGACCTACTCTTGAGTCGGTTTTGGTCGCTTGATGGGTTTAGGAGCGGGCGTTCTTGGGATAGGTTTTGACACCACAGAGGTGTCGCCGCCTGCGCCTGTTTTTTTGATAGGACGAGGGGTTTCGCCACTGCGTCTGGGGGGGAATGGTTTTCTACCACCAGCACCACCACCACCGCCAGCACGAGGCCCACCTTTGAATGGTGGTCTGCGTTTTTTGGGCAAGTCAGCGATCGCCTCAGCTTTTTCTACTACCAAAACGTCAGCTTCCCGCTTGGCTTGGAAGTCCCAGAATTTTCCTACTGCTTTGGTGGTCAGCACACCCCTCAATTTCAACTTAAAATATTTGGGTTTATCAGTTGATTTGCGTGGAGCCTGCCTAATTTTGACTACCAAGCTTTTAGCATCAAAAGACTGGTATACTACTTCACCACGAACAGAAAAACCACCATCTACAACTTCTGATGAGGGTTTCAGAGCAATTGTACTTAATTCAGAGTTTTCGGATAAGCCATCATCGGGTTTCTGTAACTCTTGCAACTCAAAATCTGACTCGTCCTCATCTGTTGAGTTTTTAGCCAGATTTTCTGGCTCCCAAACTCCGACGATTTGGATGTGCAAGGTATCATTTTCTTGTCTTGTCCGTGGATATACTACCCACAAGTGTTCTTTTTCTAAGTCTAGGTGATTCTTGACTAAGCTCATAATCCGGCCTAGGAGGACGGCATTGAGTTCTACACCATCTGTGGTCAGCAGCGTACCTTGAGTAAATTGTTCGCTGCTAGCATGATATCGACCCCGGACTAACCCGATCGCTCGGTACTGCATCGGTTCGCTGGGAGGCGGAATCGGTTGCTGTCGATTGGCGAACCCATCATTGGAGTCAGTCTCGGTGGGTTTGACAGGCAAATTTTCAGGTTTAGAGGACTGGGCTGCTATGTGAACATTAGCGGCTGCCTCTACGTTAGTTGGGCCCTGGTTAGAGGCAGAAGAATTGGAGGATTCAGGCAACGGCATCAGGTCGGAATTCATAAAAACTCCTTGCGGCGGAGACACATCCCATTGTGGGATTTTACAAAGGCAGCTGGAAAGAGCATTTGTGCGACTGATGAAAGTATATTGGCTTTTAACAAAGTCACACTAGGTTACTCTACACAATCCTAAAGGCGCTAAATTTAGTGTATAAACACTAAATGTGTAATTTAGCGCCTTTACACTAGTTTCGGAAGCATATCATAGCTACAATTCTGACGGCTCCTCCTAAAGTCATCACTTACTTTAGCAGTGTAGATAGTTAATTGTTATAAAATTCACAGGCAATTGGCGGTATTCCGCAAAGTTTTGGAAATTTTTAACTTTACGATTTGTGTAAATGATCATGTCATTAAAATTCAGGAGAAAGACAAAACTGTGTCTCAACCGCGCAATCGTTGGATAGTTCGAGTCGTCTTGGCAGTGGCAATTCTTGCTTTTGTAGGTGTTTCGGTTATTCCTATAATTGGAGCATTTAATAATACGCCACCCTCAAGCCAGAATACCGCTAGCACCAGAGACAGTTTGCCCTCCGCTGACCAAAAATCAAAACTGGAAGACGTAGTACGGGGTTATGAACAGGTTTTGCAAAGGGAACCAGAAAATCAGACTGCGCTTGAGGGACTATTAAAGGCGCGGCTGCAACTACTGAGTCAAAAAGATAAAAGTGAGGTTAAACCAGCTGATATCCAAGTCGTTATTGAACCCCTAGAAAAGCTAGCGAAGCTGAATCCCGAACAGTCAGAATATTCAGTGCTACTGGCTCAAGCCAAACAGCAAATTGGCGATCGCGAAGGAGCCGCTCAAGCTTATCGTTCGATTTTGTCCACGAAACCGGGCGATTTGAAGGCTTTGCAAGGAATGGTGGCTTTGTTGATCAGTCAGCAACGCCCCGAAGCAGCCATTGGTTTGTTGCAAGAAACCCTCTCTAACGCAGCCCAAGCAAATACAATTCAACCTGGAAGTATTGATACAGTAGCGGTGCAGGTATTATTAGGTTCTGTTCACGCTTCCCAGAAACGCTACGCTCAAGCTAGCTCTGTTTATGACCAGGCAATTAAGAAAGATCCCAAAGATTTTCGCCCTGTTGTGGCAAAAGCAATGCTCTTGAAAGAACAGGGCAAAGACGCAGATGCAAAACCTTTGTTTGATAGTGCCGCAGCTTTAGCACCTGCTCAGTACAAAGACGGAATTAAAAAGGCGGCAACGGCTTCCTCCACGCCTAATCCGGCTCAATCTCCCGCACCTTCGCCGGAAAGTACGCCTAAGTAATGGATGTGGGGCATTGGGCATTGGGCATTGGGCATTGGTTATTAATTCTTCTCCCCTGTTCCCTGCTCCTCTGCCCCCTACTCCCCTACTCCCCTACTTCTTCCCCTCACGCTCCCTCAATGGCAGCGAGGACACCAAAGATTAAAAACAGGCATCCGCCAATAAAGGTGATCTGACGCTCAGAAATGCGTCCGGCTATCATTTTGCCGCCGATAACTGCGATCGCAGCACAAATGGCATGTCCTAAAATTGCACCTATTGTCACTCCAATTGGATTATTACCTGCTGCTAGGGCAATGGTGGCAATTTGGGTGCGATCGCCCCACTCTGCCATAAATGTCAACATAAAGGCTTCTATGACAATTGCCAAACCAGTTTTTTGCTTTGGTAACTGCAAATCTGCTTGTTTCACCGCAGCTTCAGCTTCTTCCACAACTTCTGTATCACAAGCCGCCGCCGACATCTTACTAGCGTCATACAGCAGCTTGATACCAAAGGCAATAAATAAGGCTATTTCGGCGTAATGAATATAAACTTTTGGCAACAAAGATACCACTTGTCCAAATAGCACTGAAAGGATTGTCATCGCAGCTAAAGCAGATGTCGCACCTATAAATACCAGCCGCCGAGGGTGGTGCATTGCCAAAATCACAGCAATAAAAAATGTTTTATCGCCTAGTTCTGAAACTGTAATTAGTAATAAACCTGCGGTAAAAGCTGTTAACACTCTCTCAAGCTCCTGAAGAATCGTTTACCGATGTGAAGCTTGATGAGAACCAAAAGACCTCACCAAGTTTACACGTTTCGGTGTGAACTTAGTGAAGGTCTCGCTTTCAAATATTAATTATTTGCCATCTGAACCAGGCTCATCGCCAGTATGTTGATTCAGATGTACTGGCTTTCAAGTTTTTTTGCCAGCAGCTACTCCCCTTCTATGCAAGATGCATTATACATTTTTTATAAGTATATGTCAAGAGTAGGGAATGAAAAGCATCAATAAATTAATTACCAACTCAATAAATAAGACACTATTTCCTACTTTTCTACTTTCTAGAAAAACCCACATATTTTAATTTTTCTGGCAACCAGTTAAAGAAATCTATCAATAAAGTCAGAGGTGACTTAAATAATCACCTCAACTATTCTTTACTTGTACATGATACCAATTCAAAAAAGTGGATTGATGAATCGATAAATTATGCACAAGGTAATACCAAGTCCTGTGTCATCATGCAAGCCCAACCAATTTTGCGCTTAGTTCCCACATGCGATCGCCTTTGTCGTCATCGCGGGCTTGAGGAGAGACTTTTTGCACAAAGGACTTGCCATCTTTCTTCTGGCGATTTCCCCAACTCCAATAGACACCGGATTGATTATACTCAGGATCGGCAACCACGGCTGCGACCCTTTCTCCCGCCAACTCTTGAGACACATATCCTCCAGTGATGTACTTCTGGAATAAGGGGAAGATTTTCTGAAACAGAGGATAGTGGTTTCTAAATAGCGGCGTTTCTGCAACACATCCCGGATAGAGAGAATTGAAGACGATACCGGTTGACTCGTGATAGCGCTCATGCAGTTCCCGCATAGTTAGCACGTTGCAAACCTTACTGTCCTTGTAAGCTTTGACTGGCTCAAATTTCTTGCCATCAATCATTGCGATCGGCTCTTTAAACCCTTCAGCAAAGCCATTTAGTTCGCCCAAATCGGGACGGGGTGGAATCTTCCCACCCAGTTCGTCTGGATTGTGCGTGACGGTTCCTAAAATAACCAGCCTTGGCTCTAAAGATGACTTCTTCAGATCCTCTAGCATCAGGTTACACAAGAGGAAATGCCCCAGATGATTGGTGGTGACAGTTAACTCGTAACCTTCTGGACTGCGTAACGGCTCCTTGATTAAGGGCATATAAATTGCGGCGTTGCATACCAAAGCATCTAGGGACTTTCCACTGGCTCGGAAGTTCTTCACAAACTGTCGAACACTTTCCAAGGAGCCAAGGTCGATATGTATGCTGGTATAACTGTTGTAAGGGATTTCCACAGCTTGGGCAGCTTTTTGTGCCTTTGCTAAATCCCGACAGGCCAGCACCACATACCATCCCCTTTCAGCAAGAGCTTTTGCAGCATACAGACCCACCCCCGAAGAGGCACCCGTAATTACAACCGTTGGCTTCTGATGTTGTTCCATTTTGTTCGCACTCCATTGACTGTCTCTAGGATCTCACACCAGTGAGCTATGATTATCACCAGCTTTTCAAAGCTGTATTAGGCTGAACGAACCTCGGACTCTAAGTAACAGAGACTAATCTTGGAAATAAAAATGTATAATTATACAAAGAATTTTAAAAAATAATATAAATATAATAATTATTGTGATGGATTAATAAAACTGAAAATTGTATCAATGCAATCTTGACTTTTGCTGTTTTCAAGTATTTTTTCAGATGTATTCAGATGTATATTATTACTAGTGAAAAAAGTATAAGTAAATTTCCTAGCTGTTTAATAATTTATACGCAGTGGATGAGCTTCTACAATCTGTAAAAAAAATTCTACAAGACAAACCTCTCGGTTCAATTCAGTGGTTTGTGCTCTATCAATCATGGTTGGGCAAAACTTACGGTGAAATGGCAGAGGCATCAGGCTATGGTAACAATTACATCAAGGAAGTTGGCTCTGAGTTATGGCAAGACCTTTCCATTGCACTTGGAAAAAGAGTAACGAAAAAAAATTTGCATTTAGCCTTGAAAAAACACCTGGAATATGAGATAGCTGATCCGGAAAATCAGATCCAACAAAAGTTCGGCGAAGAATCTAACTTAGAAATGGTTTCTCCAGACTTTTTTTCAGCAAACAAGATAGAATTTCCTAGCGGCCCTGTAGCACTGGGTTCTCCTCTTTATATCAATCGCCCTCCCCTGGAAGAACTTGTTTGTAACGAAATTTTACACCCTGGTTGCTTAATCCGGATCAAAGCACCTAGAAAGACCGGAAAAAGTTCTCTTCTCAATCGGATGATTGCTTATGCTAGAGAGCAAGATTATCAAATTGTCTATTTGGACTTTCAAGAAGCTGATCAAGACATTTTTGCTTCCCTGGATAAATTTTTGCGTTGGTTTTGTGTCAATGTCAGCAGGCAGTTAAATCTCCTTCCCTGTCTCGATGATTTTTGGGATACAGAAATGGGCAGCAAGGTAAGCTGCAAAATCTATTTTGAAGCATATCTTTTGCAATATATTCATGATAGTCCTGTAGTTTTAGCTTTAAATGAAGTCCATCGGGTTTTTGAACATCCCAATATTGCCCAAGATTTTCTGCCAATGCTGCGATTTTGGCATGAACAAGCAAAGCAAGATCAAACTTGGCAAAAACTGCGGATGGTGGTGGTTCACACAACAGAAATTTATATTCCGCTCAAGCTCAACCAATCGCCTTTCAATGTAGGGATAACAATTACGCTGCCGCCATTTACCCTCAAGCAGTTACAGAATTTAGCATTACGTTATGGACTAAATTGTGCAGCAGACTCCGAAGGTGCAAAACGCCTTGCACCACTACAAGCAATGGTGGGAGGACATCCCTATCTAGTGAGCCTTGCATTTTATCATTTATGTCAAGGGGAAATGACAATGGAGGTATTACTAGAAACTGCATCTACACCAGTGGGAATTTACGGTCAGCATTTACGAGAACTGTTGAGCTTACTGCAAAAAGAACCAGAATTAATGACAGCTATGCAACAGGTAATTGCAACAGATGAAAAAGTGGAGTTAGACGCGATCGCTGCTTATAAGCTAGAAAGCATGGGTTTGGTTCAACTCAATGGCAATCAAGCTAGCGCCATGTGTGAGTTATATCGTCTTTATTTTAGCCAACAGTTTGGAAAGCAAAATAGTGCTAATGCTTCTAGTAAATTTTCCAGCTAGTTTTGAGGGTTTGTAGTAAGCACTTTAGTGCTGATAATTTACTGCTTATATAAAGAAGGACTAAAGTCCTTACTACAAACTTTATTATATGAATTTTATCAACTGTTCCAATACAAGTTTTTTGATTTAGATATAGAACGAATTTAAAATAAATTAAATGAACAATTATCGATACCAAGTTGGTGGCACGCTTACCAGTGACGCTCCTAGCTATGTTGAGCGCAGAGCAGATGTGGAACTTTACGAAGCCTTGAAACAGGGTGAATTTTGTTACATCCTCAGCTGTAGGCAAATGGGCAAATCCTCACTTATGGTAAAAACAAAGCACCGCTTGCAACAAGAAGGCTTTAAATGTGCCACCGTTGATATGACTAATATTGGTTGTGAAAATATAACACCAGAACAGTGGTATAAGGGAGTTGTCGGGGACATCTGGTTGAGTTTCAAACTGTTAGGAAAAGTCAATTTAAAAACCTGGTGGCAAGAACAAAATGATATTTCTCTAGTTCAGAAACTCAGTCGGTTTATTTCGGAAAATCTGTTAGCTCAGTTTCCGAATGAAAGACTATTTATTTTTATTGATGAAATTGATAGTATTCTCAGCCTAAATTTCTCTGTTGATGACTTTTTTAACTTGATTCGATTCTGTTATAATCAACGAGCAATTGATCCAGAATATAATCGAATTACATTTGCAATTTTTGGTGTGGCGACACCTTCAGACTTAATTCTAGATCGAAATCTTACTACCCCATTTAATCTTGGGAAAACCATCCAAATAAATGGTTTTACTTTTGAAGAAGCTCAACCACTATCTTTGGGACTGGATATAAAAGACAATCATCCCCAGAAAGTTTTGAAAGAAGTATTAGGTTGGACAGAAGGGCAACCATTTCTTACCCAAAAGCTGTGTCGCCTACTTGTCAGTTTATCTCAAGATGATACGGGTAGAAAGCTCAAAATTCCCCCTGGCACAGAAGAATTTTGGATAGAAAATGTGGTGCGATCGTACATCATCGAGAAATGGGAATCGCAGGATGAACCGGAGCATTTGCGAACTATTCGCGATCGCATCCTCAGAAACGAACAATTTGCTGCCAGATTGCTAGGAATTTATCAGCAAATTCTCCAAGGAGTAAAAGTACCAGCCGACGATAGTCGAGAACAGGTAGAACTATTGCTCTCTGGTTTGGCGATCAAAAAGCAAGGTTTTCTCCAAATAAAAAACCGAATTTATCAAGAAGTTTTCAATTTAGAATGGGTTGGAAAAAAATTAGCTTACTTGCGTCCCTACTACGAAACCTTCAATGCATGGGTAGCCTCAGAAGAAAAGGATAAATCTCGCCTATTGCGCGGACAAGCTTTGATTGATGCCCAAACTTGGGCACATGGTAAAAGCTTAAGCAACTTAGATTATCGATTTTTAGCTGCTAGTGAAGAATTAGATCGACGAGAAGTGCAGCAAGCATTAGAAGCTGAACGTGCTCAAGAAGTCGAAGCACGACTTGCAGAACAACAAAAAAGGCTGGCTCAACAAAAGAAAGCTGCTACAATAGTGACACTTTTGCTCGTGGGAATGACAATCAAATTGGTGATTTCTATAGTGTGGGGAGTGTCGCTTTTACAAAAGATTGATGCTTTAGAATCACAACTAAAATGTACCCAGATAGGGGATAAGGGCAAAGTAATAAATGCAAATTCTCGCTTAGATGGATGCTGAGTGAATTTTAGATTTTGGATTTTAGATTAAAAGTATGCTAATTAAAGAACGCGGTAGAGTATTCCTTGGACAAGCACTGCTGCAAGCAGATCGTTAATTTTGTAGGTTGGCTTGAAGAAAGTACGATCGCCAACAGAAACGCAGTTCTTCTTAAAGCTACGTATGATGTGAGTTAAAATCCTGATATCTTCAATAATTACTCACACAGACAGCCACCGAAAAAGCGTTGGCAAAGACCACCGTAGGTATCGCTATGCTTCAGTATCCCCATCTCGAACAAGCGCTAAAATATCACTTCGGTTATGACCAATTCCGGCCCGGACAACGGCAAATTATCGAAGATGCGCTGCAAAATCGAGATTTAATGGTTGTGATGCCGACTGGCGGGGGGAAATCTCTGTGTTTTCAGCTACCAGCATTGTTAAAAAATGGACTAACAGTGGTTGTCTCGCCGTTAATTGCTTTGATGCAAGACCAAGTAGAAGCACTGCGAAATAATAATATTAACGCGACATTTCTCAATAGTAGTTTGAATCCTTACAAGGTGCGATCGCGGGAAGAAGCCATCCTCAGCGGTAAAGTAAAATTACTATACGTCGCCCCTGAACGTCTCCTCAGTGAAAGGTTTCTCCCATTTCTCGATTTAGTTAAAGAAAAAATCGGTATTTCTAGCTTCGCTATTGATGAAGCGCACTGCGTTTCTGAGTGGGGACACGATTTTCGTCCAGAATATCGTCAGTTAAAATCTCTGCGGAAACGCTATCCTGATGTTCCTACCGTCGCCCTCACCGCCACAGCAACGGATCGCGTCCGTAGTGATATCATTCAACAACTAGGACTAAAGCAACCTAGCATTCATCTTGCCAGTTTTAACCGTGAAAATCTTTATTACGAAGTTCGTCCTAAAACTAAATATGCTTACGCTGAATTATTAGAACTAATTCGAGAAACGGAAGGTTCGACAATTATTTATTCTTTAACTCGAAAAAAAGTTGATGAATTAACTTTCAAACTACAAAACGATAAAGTTATTGCTCTGCCTTATCACGCCGGATTAAGTGATGAAGAGCGTAGTAGTAATCAAACGCGATTTATTCGAGATGATGTCCGGGTGATGGTGGCAACAATCGCCTTTGGAATGGGAATTAATAAACCCGATGTGCGGTTGGTAGTTCACTTTGATCTGCCCAGAAATATAGAAAGTTATTATCAAGAATCGGGTAGAGCAGGTAGAGACGGAGAACCATCTCGATGTACAATATTTTTCAGCTTTGGTGATGTTAAAACAATTGAATGGAGTATCGATCAAAAAACCGATCCTCAAGAACAGTTGATTGCTAAACAACAACTGCGTCAGATGATAGATTACGCTGAAGGCACTGATTGTCGGCGAACGATTCAACTGGGTTATTTTGGAGAAAGGTTTCCTGGGAATTGCGGTAACTGTGACAATTGTCGTCATCCCAAACCGATGCAAGATTGGACAGTTGAAGCCATGAAGTTTCTATCTTGTGTGGCGCGTTGCAAAGAAAGATTTGGGATGCTACACATAATAGATGTGTTGCGAGGGGCAAAAAAAGACAAAATTCTCCAGTACGAACACGATAAACTTTCTACTTATGGTATTGGTAAAGATAGAACTGTAGATGAATGGCGAATGTTGGGGCGATCGCTTTTACATCAAGGGTTACTAGAACAAACTAGCGATGGTTACTCAGTTTTAAAACTAAATGCCTTAAGTTGGCAAGTAATGCGAAAACAACGCACAGTTTCGCTAGCTGTAACCACAGTGCAAAAGATTACCTGGGAACAGGGGAGCGAAAAAGCAGAAGTCGCAGAAATATTATTACAGAAGTTGCGATCGCTCCGTAAACAATTAGCTGATGAGCAATCTGTACCACCTTACGTGATCTTCCATGATTCCACTTTAAAATTGATGGTACAGGTGCAACCTCAAAACTTAGCTGAATTTGCCAAACTTTCTGGTGTAGGTAGTCACAAACTCGCTCAATATGGCGAAAAGTTTATTACAGAAATTCGCGCCTACCGCCAAGAAAAAGGTTTGCAAAATAAATCTGCTACTTCCGTGTCTTCTCCCAAATCATCTTCTTCGTACACCGAATTACAGACATTACAATTGCATCAACAAGGTTTAAATATTGCTCAAATTGCCAAAAAGCGGAACCTTAGTCCGGCAACAGTTAGCAGTCATCTAGAAAAATTAATTGAGAAAAATCAGCCAGTTGATTTAAATCAATTAGTACCTTTAGAACATCAACAAAAAATTTGGCAAGTTTTAGAAGTACTCGGTGACATTTCCCTCACTCCCATCAAAGAACAACTAGGCGAAAGCTACACTTTTGATGAAATTCGTTTAGTGCGGTGTAAGTGGCGGCGTGAAAATCGCAAGTGATGATTTGCTAAGGACGAGTAATACAAAGCAAAACAATTATTGTTTCATTATGAATGACAATAAAAAAATGAACGAGGGAGAGAAATCAAAACTCGCAAATTTGCCAAAATCAATACACTGCTTTAACTTTATATATTTGCTTTTTTGTATTTCGTTTATTGCATTTGGAGTCAAGTTAATATCTGCACCAAAGATGATTACAACTTTATCTTGTGAGCGAACACCAAAGCACATCAATTGTCAGTTGGCTAATCGAGATTGGTGGGAGTCCTCTGTAAAAATCTATTCTGAATTAGATTTGTGGATGGGCGTAGAAGTTAAGGCAATTCATGATGGTGGAGAGAACCGATATTATGTCAACCCTGTTATTAAACATGGGGAAGACTATCGCATTTCTCGACCCTCATACTGGCAACCAGAAGCACAAAAACTTGCTGACAAAATTAATGCTTTTCTAAACGATTCTCAACAGAAATTTCTGACGCTCACTCAAGACAATTCTAACGCACTTATATTAGGTGGCTGGTTTTGCATTTTATTTGGTGCATTTTGTTTAAGTCTTACTATTTGCTCATATATTTGTTTTTTGAAAAACTAGATAAGGAAGCTAAACTTAAGTCTTATTGATTAAAAGATTAAAGGAGTTAGCCAATGAGTGAGATGCTTAATACAGGAGTACGCTGGACAATTCACGATGTAGAATTGTTCCCGGAAAATGAGGGGACGCGCTACGAGATAGTTGATGGAGAATTATTTATGACCAGGGCACCTCACTTTAAACATCAGCAAACTTGTGGCAAGATTTTTCGACAACTTGATGTTTGGTCAGAGTCTACTGGTTTAGGAGAAGCTGTAATCAACCCCGGCGTTTTGTTTTCAGAATCAGATAATGTGATTCCTGATGTAGTTTGGGCTACTAAAGAAACCTTGGCGCTAACATTAGATGAAGCGGGACATTTTACTGGCGCACCAGATTTAGTAGTCGAAGTCTTGTCTGAGAGTAAGTCAGATGAAAGACGGGATAAGGAAGCAAAACTTAAACTTTATTCTTCCAGAGGAGTAAAAAAATATTGGATTGCTGATTGGCGATCACGTAAACTAGAGGTCTATCGACGCGAACAAATTCAACTTAACTTGGTAACAACCTTATTTAGTAGTGATATTATAAGTTCTCCTTTATTACCTGGTTTTAGCTGTACTGTAAACCAGTTTTTTCCTGTATAAATTTTAGGTTGAATGGAAAAACAAATCTCAAGTAGCGGATTAACTAAAGTCCAAGTACTGATTATGGCGATCGCAGCTGGTGTCTGTGTTGCTAATGTTTATTATAATCAGCCAATCCTCAAAGATATTGCATCATCTTTTCGAGTCACTGAAGGCGAAGCGGGTAGCATCTCTGTGCTGACGCAAGTTGGTTACGGTTTGGGGCTTTTCTTTTTAATCCCCTTGGGCGATAAAATCAACAAGAAAAAATTAATTCTTTGTTTACTGACATGTTTGTTCTGTTTGTTAATAGCCATGATGTTTTCACAAAACATCATCCAAGTTTGGATATTGAGCGTAGCAATTGGGATTGCAACAGTCTCCGCTCAGATTATTCTTCCTTTAGCGGCAAGTATAGATAGAGTAACCACAGGCCAAACCGTAGGCAACATTTTTACTGGTATATTGATTGGAGTTTTAGGAGCAAGGGTTTTTAGTGGATATATTGCTGAATGGTTGAGTTGGCGTTATGTATATGGATTTTCGGCAGTAATGATTTTAATTGTTATTGTGTTACTAAATATATATTTGCCTAATGTCAAAAATGAATTCGATGGTTATTATTTGGAATTATTAAGCTCAACACTTCACCAACTAAAGCGTTTTTCATTATTGAGAGAAGCGTCTTTAATTAGCGGGTTATTGTTTGGTGTTTTTTGCTCATTTTGGACAACGCTGACTTTCCATTTAAGTGGAGCGCCTTTTAATTTTCAATCTGACACAATCGGGATGTATGGCTTTGTAGCGATCGCAGGTGCATTGATGGCACCAGTTTTTGGTAAAATAGCTGATCAAGGTAACTCGCAACGTTCCTTGACAATTGCTGTATCGCTCGTCATTGCAAGTTTAGTAATTGCTAAAATTGCTTCTAATTCTGCATTAGCGATCGCGGTTGCTGTATTGTTAGTAGATGTGGGTGTACAGGCAGTCCAAGTCACCAATGTTGCAAGGATATACAGTCTTGATCCTCAATCAAATAGTCGCATCAATACAGTTTACATAACTATCTATTTTATTGGCGGTTCCGTAGGTACTAGTATTGGTCTATTATGTTGGAATCTTGGTGGCTGGAATTTGGTAACTTGGCAAATGTTATTTTTTACTTTGCTTGCATTTTTTGTTATCGTCAGACCTAAAATAACCACAGCAAGACAAAATTAAATAATAACAAAAAAGCGCGGCAAAAAAGTCAAATGAAGCTACTACAAACCTTTTTTAGTAGTAATACTATAATTATTCTCTATTGCCTGGTTTTTGCTGTACTGTAGTCCAGATTTTTCTCCATAAGATTTTATTTTTTGGAAATATGCACACTGATTATTTTCCGAAAAAAAATGTGAATAATTTCCCTTAAGATATCGCTTTGCACCAATAGCTAAATTGTCTCGTCATCAAAGCGATATCTAGAGAAAATCAGCTTATATTACGAAAAACTGGGGATTTCAGAGTTAGAATCTTTTGATATCGCAGTAGACAGCGATGGTGAAGTGTTTTGGCTTTTTGCAGACAGAATTGCTAGCAATTTAGGCAGTGCAAGGCAAGCAACAGTATTTAGCAGCGTCAGTAATATACCATCTATTAAACTCATGTGCGATCGTCCTTTTTTCAAAATTGGTGTTTACTATATTTTTAGTTTGAAGCAAAAATAGTACAATTTCTTCAAAGCAGTATTTGAATTTCTTTTATCGGTTATAAGCTAACTAAATATATTCTGATAATTTAAAGTTGATTAGTAAAATCTTTTTTTCTCTCTGTGTCACCCCAGTTGCTACAACGGGGAACCAGCTTACAGCACTGAACTCACCGCAACACACTGGCTTCTCTGTGGCTATACGGCGAATTAGTCATTAATTTAACCACAGAGATATAGAAAACACAGAGATAAGAGGTTATTGTTATCCATCTTGACAGGGCTAATCTTAAATATTATTTTCTTGACAACCTGAAATTAATTACTATAGTCTATTAATTTACACGTTTTTCAGTAGAACAAATAATAAGAAGCATGAGCAAGAGAGTTAGCATTTTGCTAGTAGCAGTATTGATTACAAATTCTACAGGAGTAAAGCCTTCCACGGCGACAGAAAAGAATCCTACTTTCCTTGTTAATAATATTAACTCTATAGCTTTGGCTCCAATTAAAATAGGACAAGCTATAGAACCTAGAGTTATAAAGCTTCGTCTAGCAGATTCTGGGGTTTCAGTAGGAAGTGTTTTGTCTTGGGGATTTGCTGGTTTGATTCAAAAAAGATCCACTGATTGGGTTCGTTTAGAAATAACTGATAATCAAGTAAAAGTAGTACATACAACAAGAACAACTAATTGGTTAACTCAGGTTTCTAAATGGTGGGATCATCCTGTTAGAAAAATTGCTTTTAAGCCAGATTCTTGTCAAGTAGATAACGTGTCAAATCAAGGTGGCTCAAATATAGAAAACCAACTAAGAGATATAAAAAAGTTATACGATTCTAAATTAATAACAGAGCAACAGTATCAAGAATTGCAGCGTAAAGTTATTAATCAAATAAATACAACACCAAATCAACCTCCCACTAGCAACTCTGAGTGTGTTTTATTGGGAGAAAATGCGATAGTACAACTGAAAGATATTAGTTTAGTGACTAAAGGAGAGTTTAAAATTGAATATTTAGAAGGTAATGAATGGAAATATGCAGCTTTTAGAGTACCAGAAAAAGAATATCGATAGTAGTCTGCGATCTAGAAATTTGCCTGCCGATAAATTGGTGTTTCGACTCGGAAGTTCGCCATGTGGGAAGATTATTAGAAGAAGCTCAATTGAAGCCACACCAAAGTCGGTACTGGCTGACTACCCCCTGGATAAAAAATTTGATGCAAAAGTTGAAAACATTACAGATTTGTATGAGTAGTTTCTCTTGGCAAACAGTCCATCAATTCGGAGAACACTTGGCACAGAAATCAGGACTGAATTTACAAAATTGACTACCTGTTACTGGGTAAGCTGTACAATAAGGAAAACTGGTAAGTTCGATTTTGGCTGTTTGTAATTGGGAACCATTCGGCAACGCTTCAGTAAGTTTGGTTTTCTCAGCCGAAAGGATAGCTAAAATTTTAGGTAATACTATGCAAGCAGCAATATTGAGCAACGTTAGCAGTATTGTGTCTATAAAATTCATAGGTAATCATCTCCTGTGAAAAATAGGCGTAGGCGTAGCCCGTCGTAGACATCGCTGTTCTTAGATGCAAACACAATCTATTGCATTCACTCTATGTAAATTAACTTTACCATAAACTTTTGTAAATATAAACGTGGAATTCCTGGAATTATCATACACAGAAGGGAATGTAAATAATAAGGATGAATATTGTAGCGTAATAACAAAATAAGTTGGAAAATAATCAGTTTACGATACTTAGGTAAGGTGTTATGTCAAAAACCCAAACCGCGTCTTCTTTTTTATCTAACATTAGTGAACGAGAACGCCAAGCATTAAAGCGGGTGGTAGATTACACAAATGTGGAATCGCTGCCAGAAATTTGGCCTTTGGCAGCTCAACAATTTGGTAATATTGTCGCCCTTCACAACCCTCATGCTAAACCAGAAGTAGTGATTACTTATACCCAGTTAGCAGAGCAAATGCGACTATTTGCTGCTGGGTTACAAGCGTTGGGAGTAAAAGTAGGCGATCGCATTTCCCTAATTGCTGACAACAGTCCTCGCTGGTTTATTGCCGATCAAGGCATAATGACTGCTGGCGGAGTTGATGCGGTGCGTAGCTCCCAAGCGGAAAAGGAAGAACTGCTGTTTATTATTGCGAATAGCGGCAGTACAGCGATCGTAGTTGAGGATTTAAAAACACTTAAAAAACTACAAGACCGCCTCAACGATTTACCAATTCAAGTAGTAATCTTACTTTCCGATGAAGCACCACCTACAGGCGAAACCCTAAAGGTAATAAACTTTTCTCAGTTGCTCGAAATTGGGTTAAATCATAATTTCGTGCCAGTCAAGCAAAATCGTGACGCCCTAGCAACTCTAATTTACACCTCTGGTACTACGGGTAAACCCAAGGGTGTAATGCTGTCTTATAACAACTTGATGCACCAAGTGATAACTTTTGGGACAGTATTGCAACCAAACGCGGGTGATATGGTTCTTAGTATCCTGCCTTCGTGGCATAGCTACGAACGGACTGTTGAATATTACCTACTTTCTCAAGGTTGCACGCAAGTTTATACTAACTTACGCTCCGTAAAAGGGGATTTGAGACAATTTAAACCCAACTACATGGTCGGTGTACCCCGCCTGTGGGAATCGATTTACGAAGGAGTGCAAAAGCAGTTCCGTGAACAACCAGCCAAAAAGCAACGCCTAATTAAATTTTTATTGGGCATGAGCGAAAAATATATTAGAGCGCGGCGAGTTGCTCAGGGATTGGATTTAAATAATCTTCATGCTTCAGGCATCGAACGATTAGCAGCTAGGATAATTGCAGCTGCTTTATTACCCCTCCATGCCTTGGGAGAACGACTGGTTTATGCCAAGGTGCGAGAAGCCACTGGAGGACGAGTTAAGCAGATGATTAGCGGCGGCGGTGCCCTTCCCAGACACATAGATAACTTCTTTGAAATTATTGGTGTGCAGATTTTGCAAGGCTACGGCTTGACAGAAACCTCTCCTGTTACCCATGTGCGGCGTCCTTGGCGAAATTTAATTGGTGCATCAGGACTACCACTCCCGGCTACAGAAGCTAAAATCGTCGATCCTGAGACAAAAGCGCCTTTGCCAATAGAAAAGCGAGGCTTGGTATTGTTGAAGGGGCCGCAGATTATGCAAGGCTATTACCAAAATCCGCAAGCGACGGCGAAAGCAATTGACGCTGAAGGTTGGTTTGATAGCGGCGATTTGGGTTGGCTGACACCACAAGATGACTTGGTGCTGACTGGCAGGGCAAAGGATACGATTGTATTGACTAACGGCGAAAACATCGAGCCACAGCCGATCGAAGATGCGTGTTTGCGATCGCCATACATCGATCAGATTATGCTCGTCGGCCAAGATCAGCGCAGCCTGGGAGCCTTAATTGTCCCCAATGTCGAAGCCTTAGAAAAATGGGCAGTCAGTCAGAATTTGATACTGGATACGCCCAATGATCAGGTAACTTCCTCAGATAGTCAAAAAATTGACTTCGAGAGTAGAATGATCCAGGATTTATTTCGCCAAGAATTGAATCGGGAAGTCCAAAATCGTCCAGGCTATCGACCGGATGACCGCATCGGGACATTCAAACTCATCCTGGAACCGTTTTCCATCGAAAATGGCTTGATGACACAAACACTGAAAGTTCGCCGACATGTCGTCACGGAACGCTATCGCGATATTATTGACGGCATGTTTGCCTGATGATTCCACCTGCTAACTGTAAAGAGTGAACGTGAAATATTTATGGATGTCTCCAAGTCTAATTTGCTTCTGAAACGCGTCGTTAACGTCAAAGTCATTGTGACTCCCCTCTGGAAAGAGGAAGTACAACAGCAGCTGCAAACGCAGATCAATCAACTTGATCAGCAACTACAACAGCTAGACGTTGAAGGACAAAGAGCGATCGCGGCAATTCAAAAGCAGAGTCTGCAACCACCAGGCCCCCAGACCCTCCAACAAATTGACAATATCCAACTCCAAGTCAATCAAAAGAAAAGTGAATTTCTAGAGCAGAAAAATCAATTGCTGCAAAACCTCCAGCAAGTACAGTTTCTCCAGCAAGATCAGGAAGTCAACCAATTCCAAATGGAAGGCTTTTTCCGGGTAGAAACCGGTGATAACCTGATTAGCAAAATGCAGGTCGAAATCGTTCTGCGCGATGGCGTTGTAGAAGAAATTCGCGGCGACATTTAAATTTGTCATTTGTCATTTGTCCGTTGTCATTTGTTTTGTGACCAATGACCAATGACTAATCACAGATGTGATTTAACTTTGTTTGGGAGCGGCTTCCAGCCCAACATTCTCTCTGGGAGCCAGCCCAAACAATTTGCCAGACTGGGGGTGAACTGATAAAAAGCGATCGCCCAAAGGTGGTCATCTCAACTCGATATTTAATACCAACTGAATCATCACCCTGTTTGATTTGTGTAATAGTCACTAAGGCCTGATTTCGTTGCGGATAAGCTACTTCTACCTTTCGTGTTCCTCCCACTGATGCTATGTCCTCAAAAGCGTTCAGGGCGAGGGTAGCAGGATCACTACCTTGGAGAGATGAGTTGATCTTTTCTAGAGGTATAGTTTTATAATCGGAACGGTCTAAATATGCCACAACTTCTTGAGACTGATGTATTGCTCCCACCTGCTGGGCTTGTTCGTTACTAGTCTCAACAATCGGTACAGATGCCTGGCGCTGGGTAATATAAACTCCAGCGCCAGCAGTGGCAAAGATACCAAGTATCACAATCAAAAAGAATTTTAACTTTGCCGACATATAAGTAAACAAGAATTTCAAATAGGTTTATTACCAATTTTGAATTCGAGATGGAACTTCACCTTATATCCTCTACTTGTGAAAAGCTCCTGTATCTTAAGCAGTGGTTATGAGGAATATAAATAGCAATCGCATGTGAACTGTGAGAAACTCGTGGTGGTTTTTGCAAGTCACGACTAAAACAACATCGAGATATTGGCCAACCATTGAGGATAGCTCTGTACTATAGACCTCTAAGCCATATTTAGGTTCCTTAGTCATTAGTCATTAGTTCCCAATGCCCAATGCCCCATGCCCAACCTAAAATATAAACAGTCCAAAACTCTCCCGCCAAGATACAATTCGATCTGATAAAAGCTGTTAAAGTCCATAAACCATTGATTCCCAAGCCACCCTATGAGCATTCACGAAGTATTTATGCCGGCTCTGAGTTCTACCATGACCGAAGGCAAAATCGTCTCCTGGGTGAAATCGCCAGGTGACAAAGTGGAGAAAGGCGAAACAGTGGTGGTTGTAGAGTCAGATAAGGCAGATATGGATGTAGAAACCTTCTATGAGGGATTTCTTGCCCATATCATAGTTGAAGCTGGTGAAACTGCCCCGGTAGGATCTGCGATCGCCTTCATCGCCGAAACGGAAGCTGAAATTGAACAGGCTAAATCTCTTGCCAATTCCGGCGGCGCAGCGGCTAGTGCTACCTCATCCCCTGAACCAATCCCCGTCACAGCCTCAGCTGCAACACCTGCCTTAGCCTCTCAAAACGGGTCTAACCACAAAGAAGGAAGGCTTGTAGCTTCACCCCGCGCCCGCAAGTTAGCCAAAGAACTCAAAGTTGATTTAACTACACTCCAAGGCAGTGGCCCCTACGGTCGCATTGTCGCCGAGGATGTAGAAGCATTGTCCAATAAGGGCAAGCAACCCGCCCCTGCCCCAGTTGCCCCACCCGCACCCGTACCAACCAGTGCCCCATCTGCACCCCCAGCAACTCGCACACCAGCACCCGCGCCAGTGGTAGCGGCTGTTCCTGGTCAAACCGTGCCTCTAACTACCTTCCAAAATGCCGTAGTGCGGAACATGGTAGCCACCATATCCGTGCCCGTTTTCCGTGTCGGTTATACAATTACCACCGATGGGTTAGACAAACTTTATAAACAAATTAAATCCAAAGGCGTAACAATGACAGCCCTACTGGCGAAAGCTGTAGCGGTAACGTTGCAAAAACATCCACTTTTGAATGCTAGCTACTCAGACCAGGGTATTGTTTATCATTCTGATATCAACATTTCAGTAGCAGTCGCTATGGATGATGGCGGATTAATTACACCTGTGCTGCAAAATGCAGATGCAGTGGATATTTATTCTCTATCGCGTACTTGGAAGTCTTTGGTAGAACGTGCGAGGGCAAAACAACTACAGCCTCAAGAATACAACAGTGGTACTTTTACCCTGTCTAACTTGGGAATGTTTGGTGTAGACAAGTTTGATGCAATTTTGCCACCTGGGCAAGGTTCAATTTTAGCGATCGGGGCATCCCGTCCGCAAGTGGTAGCAACACCCGACGGTTTATTTGGCGTGCGCCAACAAATGCAAGTCAATATTACTTCTGACCACCGGATTATTTACGGTGCCCATGCTGCGGCGTTCTTGCAAGATTTAGCGAAATTGATTGAGACAAATCCTCAATCTTTGACACTGTAGTTTTGAAAAGACACCCAATTTAAATGTTAGCGCTATCAGTGAACAGCAGTTTTCGTAGAGTAGCGCTAACAATAAATAATAGCTACACTTAAATTTTTTATGGACAAACTATGTAAAGGTGTGGCTATATCACGTCTCTACATTAGTTTCTCTCCAAAAGGAAGACAATCAGAACTAAGGCTAGTGATACGTCTATTAACTAGTCGGCTTGGTTCAATTAATTCTCAGTTAGAATCTCGGTTGCAAGAGTTGTCCTTGACTCAGTTAGAAGACTTAGGTGAAGTATTATTAGATTTTGCCAGTGAGGCTGATTTAATGAATTGGCTAAATACAATAGAGAGTTAGAGTTTGCTTTAAACCTTTCTACCAGTTACAAAAAAAGTCAGATTTTCGTACCAAGCTCCTTGCTCGTTTGCTTTTGCTTCAATTTTTTGACGATACTCTGCTTTTAATTCTGCCAATAAACTGTCAATAGTATATATCTTTCAACTTATTCCACAATTCAAGTGCAGGAATGTGACTCAGACCCGCAAATTGTGCATCGGCTGTTTCTATCACTATCCATTCTCCACTTTCTAATTGCCCGATATCAATTGCTATATAAGGAACACCAAGACGTTCCGAAGCTAGGATTGCCAACTTTAATACTTGCGTCCCTTTGCGTTTAAAAAAATAAAAAAGGTGGGCATTACCCACCCAACAAACTTATCCTTTCACACAAAGAACTTGCTTGAGTGTTGCTACAACCTCAACCAAATCAGCTTGATTTGCCATAACTTGTTCTATTGGTTTATAAGCACCAGGAATTTCATCTAACACACCCTCATCTTTGCGGCATTCTACACCATTTGTTTGCTCTATTAAATCATCAAGTGTGTAGACATTTTTTGCCTTATTTCTAGACATCAAACGCCCTGCACCGTGGGAACAAGAACAGAAGCTATGAGCATTACCTTTACCCTTAACGATGAAAGACTTTGCTCCCATCGAACCAGGAATAATCCCATAATCTTCAGTTTGGGCGCGGACTGCACCTTTACGAGTAACGTAAACATCCTCGTCAAAATGCACTTCTTTTTCGGCGTAATTGTGATGACAATTAACCTGCAATAAAGGTTTAGCTGCCTTCCCACCGACTAAATGCTTCTCAACTATGTGCTTAAAACGCGCCATCATCACATCGCGGTTGACACGCGCATAGTTTTGTGACCATTGCAAATCGTGCCAATATGCCTTGAATTCTGGCGTACCAGCGACAAAATGAGCCAAATCTGGGTCAGGCAATTTATTACCTGCCATTTTTGCTAATTCCCTAGCTGTGTGAATATGACACTGGGCGAGTTTATTGCCAATGTTACGCGAACCAGAATGCAGCATCAGCCAAACTTGATTCTCTGTATCGAGGCACACTTCAATAAAGTGATTTCCTCCACCGAGAGAACCCATCTGTTTCATTGCTTTACTTTGTAGGTCTTGCACGCCGCGATGCAAGTCTTTAAAATCTTCCCAGTGTTGCCAGTTGGTGACAGATTTTTCAATATCTTTATTTTCGTTGAATCCAGTCGGAATTGCTGCTTCAATATCCAGGCGAATTTTCTTCAGTTTACCTTCTAGTTGTTCGGCGGTAAATGATGTTTTGATAGCGCTCATTCCACAACCAATATCCACACCAACAGCTGCTGGTATAATCGCTTCTTTTGTTGCAATTACAGAACCTACTAAAGCACCTTTTCCTAAGTGAACATCTGGCATTAATGCCAGATGCTTAAATACAAATGGTAGCGATGCCACATTCTTTGCCATCTTGGTTTCTTCTGGCCCCAAGGAGTGATTTGCCCAAGATAATACGGGTGCTGGTGTGGTAATTTCTAACTTTTCGTAGGGCATAATTATTTCTATTTTGGATTTTGGATTTTGAATTTTAGATTTTCGATTGGGTCTATGTCACCAAAGAATTGGGTCTGAAGCCCTGTGCTTCACGCAATGCTTTAAAGTAATGATTCTGGAGTAATGAGTGGATGAAAAATGGGTATTTACTCATTACTTATTATTTATTACTCATTACTCCAGAATCACCGCGCCTTTAGGTCGGTGAGGATGTCACTGATAAGTATCGGTATGACTTATAACTTATTATCGATAGGACTAGTATTTGGTTTTTGAAATAAGTTCTGTGGGTTTGTTGTAAGGCATCGATTTCAAATTGACATACTACTAGTACCGCAAGGCGGAATTCGTAATGACGCTCCTGCGTCGCTAACGCTGCGCTAACGTAATTCGTAATTAATTGTTTGCAAGGGTTTCAGACATTTAAAATGGGTGGTTTATTTACGCCGTGCTGTACTAGTTAGTTGTAGCAATTTAAATGTTATATTGTCTTTCATTTTGTTCGCTCAATTTTCGTGAAGCTGAAGAACTAACTTTTAGAGAGTAGCTTCTTTGTATTATAAGTGTAACTAAAATAATTACAAGCGTCAAGCCGATACCACAGACAGAAAGCAGATGTTTCATAAATGTATTAAAATTTGTAAATAAAATTACTTTACTTAAGTAAACTTTTAAAGTTCTGACACAATATGGCAGTGCGTCAAGATACAATCTGGGAACGTTTTTTATCCCCTGTAGTGCGTCTTTTGATTGATGAAGACGGCTTACGGCGTTACGCTGATAGTATTGACTGGGAGAAAGAGAGCGATCGCTATCGACGAGATGATGTGATAATTCCGGCGTACTACAGTAGTCAAAATTTTCACGGTGTTACAGGTGGATATCTCAATTCCAGTGCAGCAGTTACTTACGATCCGATTACCCAATATGTTCTGCCACCGAATGAAAGTATTGTCCGTCAAGCTTTAGTTGATGCCGTCAAGGTGAAACCACGACGCATACTTGATTTAGGTTGCGGCACAGGTTCCACGACTTTAATGTTAAAACAGGCTTTCCCCCAAGCAGAAGTTATTGGTTTAGATTTATCACCCTATATGCTGGTAAGGGCAGAAGATAAAGCTAGAAATGCCGGTTTAGATATAGTCTGGCGACATGGAAATGCTGAAAAAACTGGTTTGAGGGATGCTTCTTTTGACTTAGTAACAGCTTCTTTGTTATTCCACGAAACACCAAACGCGGTGTCACTAGCAATTTTGCGGGAAAGCTTCCGGTTGCTGGTAACTGGAGGGCAAGTATTGATTCTAGATGGCAATCAGAAGACTCTGCGTCAGCTAGAATGGCTCAATGATGTTTTTGAGGAGCCATATATTCGTGAATATGCTGCTAGTAGTATAGATGCGAATATGGGTGCAGTCGGATTTGAAGCAGTGCGATCGCAGGATGTATGGTGGATAAATCAGGTAACTAGTGGCGTTAAACCAATCAAAACCGAAAATGTCCGTCATTATACTCCCACATCAGTAGATAATAAGGATTTGGAGGGACTTGGATCTCCAGCGTTTGGCATAATGGCATGAGTTTAAAGGCAGTTCTTTTTGATTTTAATGGTGTGATCATTAACGATGAGCCAATCCATCTGCAACTGATAGATGAGATTCTCATTGAAGAAAATCTCCAACCCCAAAAGGTGAGTGAGCGTCAAGCTTCTTTAGGACGTAGCGATCGCGCTTGTTTTCAGCAACTACTCGCGAATCGTGGTAGAGTCGCTAACGAAAGCTATTTAACTCAGTTGTTGTACCGCAAAGCCCAAGCCTATGTGGTGGAACTAGAGAAAATAGAGAAACTGCCTTTATATTCAGGTGTAGAAGACTTAATATTTCAAGTGCGATCGCGGAATCTGAAATTAGGTTTAGTCAGTGGTGCTATTCGCCAAGAAATAGAATTGGTACTTAATAGGGCTAAACTAGCCGAGCATTTTAAAATTATCGTCGCCGGTGATGACATCACCACCAGTAAACCAGAACCCGATGGCTATCTACTGGCAGTAAAACACCTAAATAAAGAATATCCGGAATTGAATCTTCAACCACACGAGTGTCTGGCAATTGAAGATACTCCAGCTGGTATCGAGGCGGCGAAGCGATCGCAAATGCAAGTTGTTGGTGTAGCAAATACTTATCCATTCCACATGCTCCAGCGCTGCTGTAACTGGACTGTTGATTATCTCAGCGATTTGGAACTGGAACGGGTGCAAAAGGTTTATTCCCAAAAAGAGCCTCAGCCATCGGTAACTGAGTGTTAGAATACTCTATGGTGATAGTGGATTGAGTTAAAGAGTGATATTACTCTTGACTTGATACCGATCAAGGGGAATTAGCTCAGTTGGTAGAGCGCTGCGATCGCACCGCAGAGGCCATCGGTTCAAATCCGTTATTCTCCATGTACATTCGCTAATTCAACAAACTTTGGGGGTTTGAGTCCCCAGCAAGATAGGCAGCACGTTTTGTGTCGGGGTTAAATCCCCGTTACAAAACATAATTGCGAATTGTTTTAAAGATATTCCCTTGTTCACACTTAATACGGTTCGGTTAATTTCCTAAAATATGGATCAAAAAATTAATTACTAGTTAATATTGAGGCAAGAAGGTCAGGACGAGACAGATGTGGGCAATGTCCAGAAGGTAGCTCAATGGCATCAACTCCTAAGCGCTTGCGTGCAGCGTAGCGCGACCATGTAGGAGATATTATGCGATCGTTCCTACAAACAATATATTTACGCTCAACATGCGGCAAAGCTTTTAAAGGATTCGTTTCAAATATATATGCCATAGATTGTTGCGGACGGCTTTTCGAGATTGCCCACTGTGTTACATCTGGTTGACAATCATGAAAGAAAAAATCCCTTAATACTGCTTCGTCTGAATAATCTTTGCCTACGGAAGCTGGTTCATACATATCAGGCTCATCATAGAACTGTTCGAGTTTACTTGGGTCTTTTGGCTGGTAATTGAATGATTTGAGCGTATCAGAATCAAGACGATGAGAAAATTGGTCGAGTGTACTGACTCCAGGATATGGAAGCAGCGCAGCCACAAACACTAGTTGACGCACTTTTACCGCTTCTGCAACCAAGGGAATTATAGTACCAGCCATTGAGTGACCGACTAGCACAATATCATCATCAGTTTTTGGATCAGTTTTTGGCAGCGCTTGAATTACTGCATTCGCAAGTTGGGACAAAGTAGCAGATGCATTTTCAATTGGCAAATCCATTGCTACGGTTTTGTGACCCTGTGTTTCTAAGTATGGAATTAGCAAATCCCAACACCAAGTGGCTTGGAAAGCACCGTGAACTAGACAAAATAGACTCATATCAATTGAATAATGGTAAGTTGGTAGACATAATTAAATATAAAATAAACTCCTAGTTTGTAGTGAGCGATTTATCGCTCAGAGCAAGGATTATCATGACTAAAGTCCTTACCCTTCGGGTTCGTTAGTCGCTCATGGGGGAAACCCCCAAGACCGCGCTAACTCACTACAAACTTTAAATTTATTTATGCCTAGATACTGAATGGTGAACGGGTTGTTTAACTTATCTTATTTTTTAGCAAATTTTAAAACTTGACCAGGCAAGTTACATTAGCACCTGTAATATATTCAAGCAGTAGTTAAAATAGGCTGAAAAGGTTGCAATAAAATACCTAAAAGTTTATCAACTTCTTTAATATAATACTCAGTCGAATCTATATAAACAGTCGTCCCTTCTAAAAATAAAAACTTCCAGTTCGTTCCACTAGTAACCGAGCCGTAAATTCGCCCAACTTCATTGCCTTGATTTTGATTGAACAGTTGCGCTGCAATCATTGCCGCTACACATTGACCCAGACCGCCGATAATATCTTCTTTTTTCGCTTCAAAAATAAACATTACCGGAGCAGAAAGAAATAATTGTTCTTGGGAATTGCTGATGATGTAATCACAAAAACCTTGCAAGCCTTGAGTTGCATCAACATTAAATTCATTTCCAGAGAACAGTGATATTTTATTATTTAATAATCGTCTGACTTCTGCGAGGATTGGTGCAATTAAAAACTCTGACCTGGCTTTTTCGGTTGAAATTGCAGTTGCTAAAGGAATGTAATCTATTAAAATCGTTCTGAGAGTTTCTGATGGTGTAATAGGTTTTGTATCAACAAATAAATTCTGAGTTTCATCGAGTGTTAAATCAAAACTCTTTTTCACCTTAGCGAGACTAAAATCGCTGTATGCCATCCTTCCACCTTGTGATTATTTATAGCAGTTATCGAATGGAAGCAACACCTTTGACCTCTCTCAAAACCTCTCTCCTAAAAGGAGAGAGGCTTTGAATCTTACTCCCCAACGCTAGCAGGGAAGGGGCTGGGGGTTAGGTCTTACTTAGCTTTATTTGCCAACTCTTTCGCTCTCGCCTGGGAATCAAACTTTAATTTATTATCCCACTGCTGTGCTTTGCCAAACTTTTCAACAGCGCCATTAATATCATCATTTCGCGCTAACTTCTCACCTTGGATGACTAATACTGTCGCCCCTTGCGCTAACCTAAATGGAGTTTGGCATGATTCCAACTCTTCTAACACTTCTGGATGGGCTATGAGGTAATTATTTAGCAACTTGCAACCACTAAGTAATAAATGCTCGAAATCTAAATCCCATAAAATTATTGTTTTGTCAGCACTAGCAGAAGCTAACTGTTGTCCATTAGGGCTGTAGGCGAGGCTATTGACCTCACTGCTATGACCAGTCAGGGTTTTCAGGAGTTGACCACTGCTGACATCCCAGATTTTGATCGTGTTGTCAGCACTAGCAGAAGCTAACTGTTGTCCATTGGGGCTGTAGGCGATGTTAAAGACCTCTTCGCTATGACCAGTCAGGGTTTTGAGGAGTTGCTCGCTGCTGACATCCCAGATTGTGATGGTGTAGTCCCTACTAGCAGAAGCTAACTGTTGTCCATTGGGGCTATACACAACGCTAAAGACCCCACTGCTATGACCAGTCAGGGTTTTGAGGAGTTGACCACTGTTGACATTCCAAATTTTGATCGTCTTGTCAAAACTAGCAGAAGCTAACTGTTGTCCATTGGGGCTGTAGGCGACGCTAAAGACCTCACTGCTATGACCAGTCAGAGTTTTGAGGAGTTGACCACTGCTGACATCCCAGATTTTGATCGTCTTGTCCCAACTAGCAGAAGCTAACTGTTGTCCATTGAGGCTGTAGGCAACCCTATTGACCCTATCCCTATGACTAGTGAGGGTTTTGAGGAGTCGACCACTGCTGACATCCCAGATTTTGATCGTCTTGTCAACACTAGCAGAAGCTAACTGTTGTCCATTGGGGCTGTACGCGACGCTAATAACCGAACTGCTATGACCAGTCAGGGTTTTGAGGAGTCGACCACTGCTGACATCCCAGATTTTAATCGTCTTGTCAACACTAGCAGAAGCTAACTGTTGTCCATTGGGGCTGTAGGCGATGCCAAAGACCCCACTGCTATGACCAGCCAGGGTTTTGGGGAATTGACCACTGCTGACATCCCAAATGTTGATGTTGTTGTCAACACTAGCAGAAGCTAACTGTTGTCCATTAGGGCTGTAGACCACGCTATAGACCACATCGCTATGACCAGTCAGGGTTTTGAGGAGTTTGCCACTGGTGACATCCCAGATGTTGATGTTGTTGTCAACACTAGCAGAAGCTAACTGTTGTCCATTAGGGCTGTAGACCACGCTATAGACCACATCGCTATGACCAGTAAGGGTTTTGAGGAGTTGACCACTGCTGACATCCCAGATTTTGATCGTCTTGTCCCTACTAGCAGAAGCTAATTGTTGTCCATTGGGGCTGTAGGCGACGCTAAAAACCCTATCACTATGACCAGCCAGGGTTTTGAGGAGTTGACCACTGCTAACATCCCAGATTTTGATCGTCTTGTCAACACTAGCAGAAGCTAACTGTTGTCCATTGGAACTGTAGGCGACGCTAATAACCGAACTGCTATGACCAGTCAGGGTTTTGAGGAGTTGACCACTGCTGACATCCCAGATTTTGATCGTCTTGTCCCTACTAGCAGAAGCTAACTGTTGTCCATTAGTGCTATAGGCGATGCTATAGACTCTATCGCTATGACCAGTCAGGGTTTTGAGGAGTTGACCACTGCTGACATCCCAGATTTTGATTGTCTTGTCATCACTTGCAGAAGCTAACTGTTGTCTATTGGGGCTGTAGGCGACGCTATAGACCCAACTGCTATGACCAGTCAAGGTTTTGAGGAGTTGACCACTGCTGACATTCCAGATTTTGATCGTCTTGTCATAACTAGCAGAAGCTAACTGTTGTCCATTGGGGCTGTAGGCGACGCTATTAACGCCTTTGCTATGACCTTCTAAAGTATTAACCTCGATCGCACGATTTTCTTTAGGCTCATTTGGCTTTAAATAAACCGCTTGCTGTAAAGTTGCCGAAGTTTGTATTCGGGTATCGCTTCTGTGCTGTGCCCAAATTGTATGCTTGAGTTTGTTACTTGCCCTTAATGCTGTTATTAGAGCATCTAGATGTTTTCCAGAGACAGCAAAGGCTTCAGAAGAATTATTGATGGCGTTAATTAGCTGAACATTTGCCTCTACTGTCCACTGGAATGTTAGCACTGCCAATCCAGCAAATCCTAAACCTGCGGAGATGGAACTAAAAAGGGCGCGTTTGAGAAAGTTATTCAGTTTCGCTTCACTCAGTTTTCTTTGTTCTCGTTCCTTTTCCAGTTCCGCCATTACCTGCTTTAACTTCGGTTCTTGTTGCTGACGGATAAAGGCGGCGATGTAGTCATGTACCAGTTGATAACGGTCGGCTGGGTTTTCTGGTAGCAAAACCACTAAGCCGGATTGGACAAAAATTTCTAAAATCAAATCTAATTTACTGATTTCAGAAGCTTGTTCCACTCTGGCTTCTGATCCTCCCGCTTGCGGCGATCGCCTTAAAAAGGGGGTTGAAAGACTAAAGCCCCCCTTTTTAAGGGGAGTTGGGGGGATCTCGGAGAAATACGGCATCAAATCGCGTTCCAACTCAGCGCGAGTCTTCAGAGGGCGAGTTCCTTTTTCATCAGTCAGCAAATACAGTAATATGTCTGCTGCTTGGTGATTTTCTTCACCGCAATCATTAACAACTTCATCCAAATAACGCTTAACTAATTCTCCCTTAGTGCCGCGTTGCTGATATTCTGCCAGAGTTGTAATATTCTCCGTTTGCAGTTGCGCCCCTACAACCTGCAACTCAATGGGACGAACTTCACCCAATTCTCCGGCTAAATCCAGCACCATTTGTTCAACTAAAGCAGGTTCCAAACGAAAGCTAGTATTTTCAGTTAAACGCTGAATAATTGACTTTGTATCAGCAGGTGAGAAGTTCCCCAACTTGTAAAGCACATTATTACTGAGAATGTCATTGCCAATAATCTTGAGACTGGACAAATCATTGCACTCTAGCAAGTAATGGATGTAATCTACCCGCAGCGATAAGATGACTTTCACTGATAGAACATTCAGACACTCTCCCAGAAACTCAAAGAATTGCTTTCTTTGGGCTGGTTCGGTGTAAACAAAGAAAAATTCCTCAAATTGATCAAAAATTAGCACTGTGCGGAGGTTGTGCTGTTCGTTTTCTTTGAGTTTGGATATCAAATATTGCGGAGTTCCGAGTTCAGAGGCTCGACGTTGACCTTCTGAGGGTGGAAGTTGACCTTCAGAGGCTCGACGTTGACCTTCTGAGGGTGGAAGTTGACCTTCTGAGGGTGGAAGTTGACCTTCTGAGGCTCGACGTTGACCTTCTGAGGCTCGACGTTGACCTTCTGAGGCTCGACGTTGACCTTCTGAGGGTGAAAGTTGACCTTCTGAGGGTGAAAGTTGACCTTCTGAGGGTGGAAGTTGACCTTCTGAGGGTGGAAGTTGACCTTCTAACTCTCTCTCATCTCCCTCATCTCTTCCCAAAAGCTTTCCCAACTCTTCCAACCAGTTGGTGTAAACGCGCATTACCACCGGCAAATAATCTTGAGTACCGATCGCTTTATTCTTTAAAGCTGGCACTAATCCCGCATTTACCAGGGAACTTTTGCCTACACCCGATTGCCCATGAATTACTATCAGCTTATAATCAGGGCGACCCATGCGTTCTATTAAACGTTCTACATCCAATAAGCGACCAGATGCAGCAATTTCTGGGGCGATATTTCCTTGGGGAGAGTTTGAGCGCAATGTCTCGACAAATGCCTGTTTTGTCGCTTCTAACCTACCCGCACCAATAAAAGCCCGCAAGCCAAATTGTTGTTCAATGGAACGCCACTGCTGTTTGATTTTGTATGCTTTAAGGTATTCTTTTTGCTCAAAATAAAGCTGCTGCAAAAACCTGAGAATATCCAAGTAAATCCTGATATCTTCTAGGGGATTACCCACATTGCTAGCAGTTTCTAAGCTGATAGTCGCCTCTTTGATTTGACCTAAATAATATTGAGAACGACCTAAGATAAACTGGTATAAGCTTAAATCTTTTGAGTTGAAACCTCTTTCGGAAATATCAGATAAACTCCCTGATATATTTGCTGATTCCAGATTGGGAATCGCAGAAAAAACTTTTAAGGCTTGCTGAACAAGCTGATTTGCTTTTAACCAGTTTTTTTGAGCCAAAGCCACCTCAGCTAAAAAACCGTAATCCTTGGCTAATTCCCTTGGCTGGTTGTTATTTTGATGGATTGTTAAAGCTTGTTCGGAAAGACTCTGCAAGGTTTCCCACTTTTGCAAGTCTCGCAAGATATCACCAAACTTAACTACTGAATTAGCAATTAAATCTGGACTTCTCAATCGGCTGATAAAATTTATATATTCTTGGACATAATGCCAAGTTGCTTGCCAATCTGGATGATTGATATCTTGATGTTTAAAAGCTTTGAGATAATAGCAAAAGCCAATTTCACCGAGGATTTTTACCTGATGTTCTAAATTCTGACTTTGCTGCCAGAGCTTATAAGCTTTCTGATAATGCTCTACAGCCGAATCTTTATGATTATTTATCTGTTTGACAAAACCGATTAAAGATTCTAAATTAGCTTGAATTTCTAAATTATAAATGTCTGGCTGATTAAGTAAATATCTTTGTGCCGCTTCTAATTCATTTTCTAGCTTAATATATACATCTACGCTAGATTTTAAGTTATTACTAAACCATTGATTAGCCGTTTCGATGATAAAATCTACTAATTCCTGTGTTGATATGACAAAGTCTCTCGTAGTTGCCCAACTTTCCAAATCTGGTGCAAGCTGGATTAGTTGCTTGTAGATTTCATCGTCAATCCATAACACTAAGGGAAAAGCAAAATTCTTGC
The DNA here is from genome assembly GCF_054786515.1 of Nostoc sp. UIC 10890. Lineage (NCBI taxonomy): Bacteria > Bacillati > Cyanobacteriota > Cyanophyceae > Nostocales > Nostocaceae > Nostoc > Nostoc sp. UIC 10890. The sequence continues at coordinate 3,963,637 of NZ_JBSGKF010000001.1, read as the reverse complement.
GAAACTCTTCCCGCACCTGATTAGCAGAAGTTAACATCACAGACAAATTCTGCACTGATTCCAAACCCACAACCATCACACAGGCTGGCATTTCTGCGCCAAATTCTTCCTGAATCGCAGTATAAAGAGTTCTGTTAGATTGCTGCACCGCCAAGATACGAATTTCGACTTGGCAAATTTCCCGCAATTTAGAGATTAAGCGATCGCGCAAGCTAGCATAATTACACCGTGCCAAAATCAGCTTAAACTGTCCCACGGAGGATTCAATCGCCCAAGCTAATTGTTTCAGAGAGCGCTCGTTGTTTACATGGTCATCTTCTGGTGATTGCGAGTCTGCCATAAGTTGATGTGCTTTTCAGGTGCGAATTTTTACTATATGTTTTGACGTTGAGTCAACATATCCCGCCTTGCACTCAAGTACAAGGCTAATAGCTGAAGTCCACTAAAGTGGACTGGAAAGAATTATTAGTCCTCTTGAGAGGACTTTAGCTATTAGCCTCGGAATTTATTCCCAGGCGGGTGAGTGGATAAGCGAAAAATACCTTACTGCAACTCCCTCGCCTCAGCCAAAACCGGATTAACATCAAACCAAGACTCGCCACCATCCCGATATTCAAAGACAAAGCGACTGCGAATCAATTTTTGATATCCGTGATCATCACTCACCTTTTTCCTTTCCTTGACGTGACGTAACAATTGCCACTCATCCTCAGAAATCGGCAATGTTATTTCATTCCGCCGAGAACGAATCACTTGCTCGAAAGTTGCACCGGTTAGGGGAAGACTCATTTCTTCCATAATCCAGGTATTCAGCAGCCTCAGCACATCTCGCACATGACCACCGCTCATTTTACATAAGCGTTCTAGGCTAGCAGCACTATCAAAAATTTCGGTAACTTTAGTTAAACGCTCCTCTGGTGTCAAGTCAGGAAAAGCTCTAGCTAGTACCATCTGCTGCATGAGTGCCATTCCCTGTGTATGAACACTGCCATCAGACCATTGCACAGGTACCATTGGTAACACCTTGGGATCTTCTGGGAAACGCTGAGTTAGCATTCCGTAATCGTTGGAAAACTTCAAAGACAAAGGCATGGTGTAGATGAGATGACAATTCAGCTTCGTCAAAAACTCACCCTGATCGACAAATAAATATTCTTGCTGCGGACGACCCCAAGGTTTGGCACGATTATCTATGCGGTCAAGATTATCGACAATTACCACCAGACCATTTTTACCTTGCTGTTTGAGTTTAGCGATCGCAGGTTCCAATAATTCTTGATTAATCGCTTCCAGCAGTTTAGTTTTCTGCGGTGCTAAATACTGATTGAGTTTTTCTCGCAGCGTTGGGTCATTTTTCATCTTCGCGGTGATTTCCCCAATGCCCACAGACAGAGAAAACTTATCTTTATCTGCCGATAAACCAACATCACCAAGTACTGGAAGCTTCACTTTTCCCGCCGTCACCTCGGAGTTTAAGACCTTCCAAGCACCTTGGAGCAACTCATTAAACTTGTTGGGTTCCTCTAGGGTAATTTTATCCAGACTTTGACTCACCCGCCGAGCGATCGCTAGCAACACATCAGCAATATCGACATCGGTCATTTCCAAGTCGTCACTAGACTCAAAATAGACCACATGGAAGCCTAACTTTTCCAGTTCTGCCTGTAACCTTAATAATTCTGTCGATTTCCCACAACCAATATGCCCAGTAAATAAAGTGCAAGTGGGTTCATTTGGCTTAAAAAAAGTAATTTTCTGCTTCAGCTTGCCAAGAATATCACCACCTCGTACCGAGGAAAAATCGATGTAATACTTGCCATCAGAGCTATTGTTGACAAACAGAGTTCTGCTGGGATCGCTAGCCTGATAAAATTCCCGTAAATCTATGGGCATAACCTGGTATTGCAATTATCTCGTCTTGTCTTAACATATCCTTGTGGAAAAGGATAAAGTTATTTACATCTTTGCATCTCAATCTTTCGGAGAATTTTCGCATTTACTGCCACAAAGGCGATTGATTTAGATCGCAAATTCTCTGCGTACCTCAGCGCTTACCTCAGCGTGCCTCTGCGTTTAAATTTCCCCCCTCAATTCCCCACGACCTTACCCAAAGCTGCAACTAATATTCAGCGATCTGCCAAAACCTAGACTATTTTTTGATACTATTTAAGACCGGACTCTTTAAATACTGATTGACGTATGAGCAAAGGTACCCTGTTTGACAAAGTTTGGGACTTACACACCGTTGGTACACTTCCCTCAGGGCTGACACAACTATTTATCGGGCTTCACCTAATTCATGAAGTCACCAGTCCCCAGGCCTTTGCTATGTTACGCGAGAGGGGTCTAAAAGTACTGTTTCCACAGCGTACCGTTGCCACGGTTGATCATATTGTGCCCACAGAAAACCAGGCGCGTCCCTTTGTCGATAGCTTGGCAGAGGAAATGATCCAGGCGCTCGAAAATAACTGTCAAGAAAATAACATAACTTTTTACAATATTGGTTCTGGGAGCCAGGGTATAGTTCACGTCATCGCTCCAGAACTTGGGCTGACCCAACCAGGTATGACGATCGCTTGTGGAGATAGCCACACTTCCAGTCATGGGGCATTTGGTGCGATCGCATTTGGTATCGGTACTAGTCAAGTCCGGGATGTTCTCGCTTCCCAAACCCTAGCACTCTCAAAATTGAAAGTCCGCAAAATTGAAGTTAACGGCACTCTCAACCCTGGAGTTTACGCCAAAGATGTCATCCTGCATATCATCCGCACCCTTGGCGTGAAAGGTGGTGTGGGTTATGGCTACGAATTTGCAGGTACGACATTTGAGCAAATGAATATGGAAGAGAGGATGACTGTCTGCAATATGGCGATCGAAGGCGGTGCGCGTTGCGGCTACGTCAATCCCGATCAAGTCACCTACGATTACCTCAAAGGTAGAGATTTTGCTCCCAAAGATGCAGATTGGGATCAAGCAGTGGCTTGGTGGGATTCCATCAAGAGCGATGCTGATGCCCAGTATGATGATGTGGTTGTATTCGATGCTGCGGAAATTTCTCCTACCGTCACCTGGGGGATTACTCCCGGTCAAGGTATCGGCGTCAACCAGTCAGTACCTCAACCAGAAGAACTGCTAGAAGAAGACCGATTTATTGCCGAAGAAGCTTACCGTTACATGGATTTATATCCTGGTCAACCCATCAAGGGCACTAAAATAGATGTCTGCTTTATTGGGAGTTGCACCAACGGCAGAATTAGTGATTTGCGAGAAGCGGCGAAAATCGCCAAAGGTCGCCACGTTGCCGAGGGAATCAAAGCTTTTGTTGTCCCTGGTTCTGAACGGGTGAAGGAAGAGGCGGAAGCTGAAGGACTAGATAAAATCTTTCAGGAAGCTGGATTTGAGTGGCGTGAACCGGGATGTTCTATGTGCCTAGCCATGAATCCCGACAAGCTGCAAGGAAGACAAATCAGCGCTTCTTCCTCCAACCGCAACTTTAAAGGAAGACAAGGTTCCTCTTCTGGTCGGACATTGCTAATGAGTCCGGCAATGGTCGCCACTGCTGCAATTAAAGGCGAAGTCTCTGATGTGCGTGAACTCTTGTAATTTTAGAGGGGCATTGGGAATGGGGAAAGGGAAAGGGGTAAGGGGGAAAGGTTAAATTTATCCCTTTACCCTTTACCCTTTAACCTTTTCCCCTGCCCCTCACTTCCCTCAGTCCCCAGTCCCTTTTTCAACAGTCTGTCATTAAAAGAATAGATAAAGTTTATGGTGAGTGAAGTTAAAACAGTTTCAGGGCGCGGTATACCCTTAGTGGGCAATGATATAGATACCGATCGCATTATTCCCGCGCGATATTTGAAAGCCGTTACCTTTGATGGGTTAGGCGAAGGCGCATTTATTGATGACCGGACAGCACTTAAAGGTGAACATCCCTTTGACCAACCCCAATACAAAGGGGCGAATATTTTAATAGTCAACCGTAACTTTGGCTGTGGTTCATCACGGGAACATGCACCCCAAGCGATCGCAAAATGGGGAATCCAAGCTTTAATCGGTGAAAGCTTTGCCGAAATCTTTTTTGGTAACTGTGTGGCAATGGGTATACCTTGTCTGACAGCCGATGCTGTGACTGTTAAACAACTACAAGAGTTAGTGGCTGCCAATCCTCAAGCCGCCGTAACAGTAAATTTGGAAACATTACAAGTGCAAATTGGTGATTACACAGCCCCAGTTGCGATCGGTGAAGGGACAAGAAGCACATTTATTTCTGGAACTTGGGACGCTTGCGGTCAGTTGGTGGCGAATGCTGCCCAAGTTCAAGCAACGGCTGCAAAATTACCCTACGTCGGTTGGGGCAATTTAGCCGCGAGTTAACATTCTCTCATTCCCTCCCTTGTTAGGCCTACGGTGTACACACAAGTCCTAAAAACCTAGCTTGATAAGCATTTCCTCGTTCCTCGTTCCCAGTCTCCGACTGGGAATGCACTCATTGAGTCTCTGACTCAATATCTGATTAGAGGCAGCAGCGCCTAAATCAGGCATTCCCATGCTCTGCATGGGAACGAGATCAACAAGAAAACAATGAATGGAAAATCAAGCTTTTTTCGACTTGTGTGTACACCGTAGCTTGTTAGGCAGGGAATGAGAATCAGATTAAAGTATTATATTTTACTCATTATATAAATACTTGTTTGAGAGTAAATGCAAAAATAAATGCTTCAGCCTTCAGTAAAAACCCTTTATTAGTAACAGCATGAATTGATTTTTAGTAGCTGCTGTTGGTCGCTGGCGCTTTAAAATACTTTGTATTAAGACTCACTATATTTTACAGATAAACATTCAGTTATTAATACTGCTCGGCGAATTAAGTCTTTGTCAGTAAAGTAACAATATGAACACGGATTAGTATTTAAAATTGTCATTTATTTAAAGCTAATGACATTTGTTTGAACTTGAGCGAAAATGATTAAATCAGTTGAAAGCTAGTTTGGGAAAGGCATTGGCGAACCATTCTTTCTTTTCCACATGACCGAAAAAGTTGAAATGTACTAAGGTCTGTCTGCAAATTTCATAGTTAAGAAGTTTTAGAAAAATCGAAATTCTGCATAAAAGAAGCAAGTATCTCTGAGTAATACTTAGCAGCTAAAAACCATAAGTTTTATAGTTCATAGACCGAAACTAGTACTTTCATATTCTCTTAGAAATGAAGTATTAGTACCTCGTTATTCTCTTAAAAATTAAGAATTTGGAGTATTGATCATGGCAATAAATTGGATTCCAGGGCCAGGGCCAACTAATGGAGCAGATACAGGTACTAGTGATGCCGCTTCTGATAACTTCAATGGTTTGGCTGGAAATGACACCCTCAATGGTGGCGCTGGTAATGACACCCTCAATGGTGGCGCTGGTAATGACTTGCTACGAGGTGGCGACGGTATCGACTGGCTATCGGGTGGGGACGGCAACGATACCGTAGTAGGTGATCGCGGCAACGACATCTTCAGTGGCGGAAACGGCAACGATCGCCTGATCTGGAACAACGGTGACGGTAGCGACAGAATCAGCGGGAATGCTGGCTATGACGTGGTTGAGGTCAACGGCGCAGGTGTTGGAGACAACTTCCGTCTGCAAAAGGACGCCCAATGGAAAGCAATCTTTGATCGGCTGAACTTAGTTCCATTCACCTTGACTGTAGATAGTGCAGAAAGGTTTGAAATCAATGGTGGTGGTGGTGATGACATCCTCGATGTCAACGACCTCACCGGAACTGGAGTAAATGCGGTATGGTTCAACGGTGGGGCTGGAAATGACTTGCTTGATGCTACTGGCACAGCTACACCATTGACTGCCTCTGGTGGTGAGGGTAATGATACCCTAACTGGTGGTACTGGAAATGACACCCTAAATGGTGATGCTGGTAATGACCTGCTACGAGGTGGCGATGGTATCGACTGGCTATCTGGTGGGGATGGCAACGATACTATACTCGGAAATCGTGGCAACGACATCTTCAGTGGCGGAAACGGCAACGATCGCCTGATCTGGAACAACGGTGACGGTAGCGACAGAATCAGCGGGAATGCTGGCTATGACGTGGTTGAAGTTAACGGTGCTGCTGCTGCGGGGGATAGTTTCCGTCTGCAAAAAGACGCCCAAGGAAAAGCAATCTTTGATCGGCTGAACTTAGTTCCATTCACCTTGACTGTAGATAGTGCAGAAAGGTTTGAAATCAATGGTGGTGGTGGTGATGACATCCTCGATGTCAACGACCTCACCGGAACTGGAGTAAATGCGGTATGGTTCAACGGTGGGGCTGGAAATGACTTGCTTGATGCTACTGGCACAGCTACACCATTGACTGGCTTTGGCGGTGATGGAAATGACACCCTAACTGGTGGTACTGGAAATGACACCCTAAATGGTGATGCTGGTAATGACCTGCTACGAGGTGGCGATGGTATCGACTGGCTATCTGGTGGGGATGGCAACGATACTATACTCGGAAATCGCGGCAACGACACCTTTAGCGGCGGAAACGGCAACGATCGCCTGATCTGGAACAACGGTGACGGTAGCGACAGAATCAGCGGGAATGCTGGCTATGACGTGGTTGAGGTCAACGGCGCAGGTGTTGGAGACAACTTCCGTCTGCAAAAGGACGCCCAAGGAAAAGCAATCTTTGATCGGCTGAACTTAGTTCCATTCACCTTGACTGTAGATAGTGCAGAAAGGTTTGAAATCAATGGTGGTGGTGGTGATGACATCCTCGATGTCAACGACCTCACCGGAACTGGAGTAAATGCGGTATGGTTCAACGGTGGGGCTGGAAATGACTTGCTTGATGCTACTGGCACAGCTACACCATTGACTGGCTTTGGCGGTGAGGGTAATGACAGACTCTATGGTGGAACTGGAAATGATAGCCTCTATGGTAATGCTGGTAATGACACCCTTATAGGTGGTAAAGGTAATGATATCCTGACAGGTGGTGGTGCTAGCGATCGCTTCGTGTTTAACTCAGGTGCTCCGTTCAATGCTGCTGCTCTAGGTGTAGATACAATTACTGACTTCAGCCGCACTAGTGACAAAATTGTTCTGGATCAGACAACTTTTGTCGGACTTAACAATCTGTCCCAAATTAAGATAGTAGCCAATGATGCAGCCGCTGCAACTAGCTCTGGACTCATTACTTACAGTCTTGGAACTGGCAACTTGTTCTTCAACCAAAACTTGACATCACCAGGCTTTGGAACAGGTAGTTTATTTGCCAAAATTGATAACGATAACAATCCATTCACAGTTCCACCAGTCTTAGCAGCTACAGACTTTGAGATCGTTGCGTAATCACACAGAATCGCATGGCACTAAGATAAGCCCAAAAGCTTGTGTCGTCTCGTTCCCAGCCTGGAGGCTGGGAATGTATTTAAAAGAGGCTCTGCCTCAATTCAAGCTACTGGAGGCGGCAGCCCTCCCAGAATGGATTCCCAGCCTCCAGGCTGGGAAGCAGTCAGAACAAGGGCTGTATCTTTTCTTAGTGCCATTCTACACAGTATCTAAGACATGTCTGCAAGCTTGCAGCTAGATACCAATAGCCACAATCATCAGCATTGCTAATTAACGTGAGTTCGACAAGTCATATTTGACCTCTCCCCCAGCCCCTCTCCTTTCAAGGGTAGGGAGGGAGAGGTTCATCGAACTCACGTTCATTAGGGATAATTCAATCCTCCTCATACTTCAATTAAGGGAAGGATTGATAATTTAGACTATAACAATCAACACGAAATAAAGAGGCTTGAAAATATTTTTTGCCCGTATTTTCTTATTAATTTAATCTAGCTGTTCACGCAAGACTATTCAGCTAACCACGAAGTAATTTTAATCAAAAGACAAGCTTTCTTTAAATAAGTAAAACAATTAATATATTATGATTATTAGGATTCTTCATCTAAATGGAACGATATGCGTTTACCTATCATTATCAGTGCAGCAATATTACTATCTCTAGGTCTAAACCTACCAGTGATGTCTGAAACTCCCGTAGAGATAGCACAACTTACAAGTAATAATAACTTGAATCTAAGACGATTAAGATTTAATCGCCGTTTGTGGAATCAGGCGAATATTTCTAACTACCGCTATACGTTTAGCAACAGTTGCTTTTGTATACCAGATGCTAGAGGCCCAGTAGTCATTGAAGTACGTAATGGTCAAACAACTTCAATCACTTCTGTCGCTACAGGTCAACCAGTTAATCAGGAATTCTTTCAAGAATATAAAACAATTCCCAAGCTTTTTAATGTGATTCAAGATGCGATAAACCGTAATGCATTCAGCTTGGATATAGGCTACGATCATAAACTCGGCTATCCAACCCGAATTAATATTGATTACAACAGTCAAATAGCTGATGAAGAAATCTTTTTGACAATTGAGAATTTTGAGGAAATTAAATAGATACTAAGCCAATACTGCTTGGGTTTTGCATTTTGAACTCGGAATTGGGTTTTGGGAAAAGGGAAAAAGGAAAAGGTTAAAGGTTTTTTCTTTCCCCTTACCCTTTTCCCCAAAACCCGACAAGTATTGGATACTAAGCTGATTATTTCCACTCAATCTCTACCAAAGATAGGGGTAAATTAGCAACTCCAAAAACAGATTCAATACTTTACTCTTCTCTGAAAAGGTAATAGCGATGCTTACGGCATCGCTTTTCATAAAAATTAACAATTTGATGAAGTTATGTTGATTTTACACGAATAATTCTCAATTATTCAACGAATTTGTTGTGTTTGAGGGCTTGACTAAAAACAGTCACTTCTGATATCTTCAAATTACTTGCTGAAATTAGCGCTAACTATAAGTTTTTTATCTCAATTAACCAGATTTTTTGTTTTTACTTTAAAAAGTAGTTTTCTTGATAGTGAAACTAAAATTTAACTTATTGCAGACGGCTTGAAACTATATAGCCATTTGTGAAAATCATCATTAAGACTCATTTGGCGCTCTTGCGTTTGCTCGGTAGATGCCACGGTGTTAGCGTCGTAGTAGCGCATCTCACCCAAAGCACTACGAGCTTGGATGATTTTTGTCCGCTCAATGCGACGTTGTTCGTAACTAGTTAAAGCTTCTGGGAGATTAGCTGAATCAGAAAAACACTCTCGCAGTTCATAAGCATCTTCAAAAGTGGTATTGGCTCCCTGTCCCATCGCAGGCGCCATTGGATGAGCAGCATCGCCTAAGAGAGTGACTCTGCCTTGACTCCATTGAGTTAACGGTGGGCGATCGCAAATCGGCCCTTCCCAAATTTGCTCGGCTGGTGTTGCTTCGACCACCGCCCGAAATGATTCATCCCAGTCAGCTAATTTATGGAGAATGCAAGACTTGACTTCATCAGCGCTGTGGGAAAGGGAATACTCAGGTGATAATTTCCGACTAATCCAACTGGTATAGCCGCCGCCCACATTGAGAATGTACATAAACTGTTGATTGCCTTTGACAAAAACTAGTTCATAGTCATTAAATAGCTCATGGTGATACTTGATGACGGCACGCCAACACATACTACCGATATAATTAGGCTGACCCTCGCCAAATAAAGTTTCTCTGATGATAGAGTTAACGCCATCAGCCCCAATCAGCAAATCTGCATATACCGATTTTTCGCCATCAAAATGAATTTCCACACCGTTTTCATCTTGTTCAAAGCCGATACAGCGATGATTGAGGTGAATGATCTCAGATGGCAATCTAGAGGCTAAGACTTGCTGTAAACGATACCACCAAATAGTCAATAATGGCTGTCCATAATTCTCCAAGTATTTAGTTGCGTTAGTTCGGAGTGTTTCTCCTTGAATATTCTTTAAAACCGTGTGGTGAACCTCGCATCCTGAACTTTTGAGGGTTTCGACAATTCCCGGCGCGATCGCATCTAGGGAACTCAAGCCATTAGGAGCGAGGCCTAGTCCAGTTCCAGCCGGACGAAATTCTTGGGCTTTTTCGTATACTTGCACATCGATACCTTGGCTTCTCAGTGCGATCGCAGCAGCCAAACCGCCTGGCCCAGCACCGACAATGGCAACTTTGTCTACTATGGGTTTGGATAATTTCTGAGTGAGATTTTTGTTCATATTAAAAGTCAGAATATCCCCACGAGTACATACGCTTCCTTCATGCCTCAAGGCGGTTGCTTTGCAAGCTTACCTTTGAACTAGACCCACAATGATTAATTTTGACTGCTGAGTACTTTTTTAGTCAATCTTTCTTGAGAAACAACTCTAAGAGGTTGTTTGAAAAGTCCTCTTGTCGGTATCAAAAGTTTTAGATCCCCCTAAATCCCCCTTAAAACGGGGGACTTTGACTCCAGTTCCCCCCTTTTTAAGGCTACGGTGTACACACAAGTCGAAAAAAGCTTGATTTTCCATTCGTTTATCTCGTTTACCTCGTTTTTATCTCGTTCCCATGTTCTACATGGGAATGCTCCTCGTGGAGGTTCTGCCTCCAATCTGGCATTGAGTCTCTGACTCAATGAATGCATTCCCAGTCTCCGACTGGGAACGAGGAAAGTCTTATCAAGCTAGGTTTTTAGGACTTGTGTGTACACCGTAGCCTTTTTAAGGGGGGTTAGGGGGGATCAAAAGTGCCTAAAGTTACAGAGAGAAACTTTTCAAACATCCTCCAAATTTGGTGTTCTAATGGATTGCGGTTGCTGGTGGTAACAAAAACTTCACACCCTCAGAATTATTCACCAATTCAACAAACTTGAATAAATGCTATTACATCAGTTTTGGCGCTAAATTCCCTAAAATTGACTTTTAAATTTCATAAACTTCCTGTAACGGAACTAAGCTTGCTGTATCATTTTCATATTCAAAAATGATTGTGAAGATGAGTGTGTATGAACTTTAAGTCAGCTTCCGCATGTATTGGTTTAAGTCTTCTGAGTTTTTCAGTCAGTTCATTGCCGCGTCTTGTAAATTCACCACAAGTCCTTGCCCAAGAAGTTACTTCTTCATGCCCTCTGCCATCTGAGATTGCCATTACCTTCTTAGATTCTAAATGTCAGGAAGTAAAACTAGAACAGCCGAAGACTTTTTATCGCTACTATAGTAATAGTGGAAATAAATACGGTAGGTATTTAACAACTGACAAATATAAAACAAATGTAGAAGTAATCAAAAATCTGGCTCTTAATCAAGCATGGGGCAATGAAGCCACTATGATCCAAAAAATAACTTTACCAGCAGGAACAATAACTTATCAAGGAATTGTTGCCCCTCAAGTGCCTACAGAATGCTATCCAGGGGGTGCTCAACAGACATTTATTCAAGATTCAAAAGATCCAAATATCAAATGGTCTGAGGGAAAAAATCTCGTCGTAAAACCTTTTAGTTGCCCGTAAAATTTATGAAACCTAAGACAGAAGAATTTATCAAGCTGATTGACCAAGCATCTGAAATTGCCAAAGAGATGTTGGAAGACAAAAAACCAGAGTCTTCAGCACATTTAAACAACGCGATCGCTGTTCTACAATCTATTAAAACCAAGGCAGTGAATGGTAAGCTTGAACCATCAGGAGGAGTCTCAACTCTTGGACTAGCTCATGGAGTGGCGGATTGGATTGAGCCGTTAGATTCGCCATTATTAAAAGCTGTAGGTGCGATAGAGGAATATTACCAAAAAAACCTCTAAATTGCCTATCTAGTAACGCAAGGCGTAATTCGTAATTCGTAATTCGTAATTCGTAATTACTTGTTTGCAAGGGTTTCAGACGTTTAAGATGGGTGGCTTATTTACGCCGTGCGGTACTAAACTCTTTACTTGAACATGATCATCATATAGGACTCATATTTGATTTCTGAAAAAATTCAGTACAACTAAGAAGCCTTCTTTCCTATTGCCTACTGCCTATTGCCTATTGCCTATTGCCTATTGCCTGTCTACGCAAATTCGTTCAGAAATCAAAGCGGATTCCTATAAAAGCAGTGCTGAGTACCGAGTAAGAATTCTCATTTGGAACTCAGCACTGTTTTGCTGAAAGTAATGATGTAATTATTATCTACATGAAACATGGAAGAAAATTCCTTAGCTCCAATAACTTCAAACTCATTTACCCAGGAATTGAAAATATTGGGTTCAGAGGAAGTAGAATTATCTTTGAATGTCAATAATATCTCCTACTCAGTCAAGCTAGAACCTCGTGTTACTTTACTGGATGCACTAAGGGAAAAGCTGGGTTTGATGGGAACTAAAAAAGCTTGCGATCGCGGTGAATGTGGTGCATGTACTGTATTAGTTAATAATCGGCGAATTAATTCCTGTATGACTCTAGCAGTCATGCATATCGATGCTAAAATTACCACAATTGAAGGATTAGCAGAAGATGGCAAACTTCACCCGATGCAAACAGCCTTTATCACCCATGATGCTTTTCAATGTGGTTACTGCACATCGGGTCAAATTGTCTCAGCCGTAGGGATGATATTAGAGGAATCGCCAAAATCTGAGGCAGAAATTCGAGAAAAGATGAGTGGAAATCTTTGCCGTTGTGGAGCATATCCTAATATTATTGCGGCGATTCGAGATGTGCTAGAGGAAATGGAAGATGCAGCCATTTAGTTATGCTAAAGTTGCCTCAGAAGAAGTGGCGATCGCAACAGTTAATCAAGACCAAACTGCTGCATTTATTGCTGGCGGCACAGATTTACTCGGATTGATGAAAGATGGAGTCCAAACAGCGAATACATTAATTGATATTAATAGTTTGCCCTTAGCAGATATTGAATCTCACGCTAATGGAATCCGTATTGGTGCGATCTCTCGCATGAGTGATGTGGCTTTTCATCCCCAAATTCAAGAACATTATCCAGTCATTAGCCAAGCTTTATTACAAAGTGCTTCACCGCAACTGCGAAATATGGCAACAATCGGCGGGAATTTACTGCAACGAGTCCGCTGTGGTTACTTTCGCGATCCGGTTTTTCCTTGTAATAAACGCACTCCCGGTATAGGTTGTTCGGCAATTACAGGCTACAATCGAATGCATTCTATTTTCGGGGCGAGTGAACATTGTATTGCTGTGCATCCCTCAGATTTAGCTGTGGCGCTGACGGCATTAGATGCGGTAATTTGCATCCAAGGGATAGAAAAAACACGGCGAATTTCAATTCATGATTTTTATCTCTTACCAGGTGAGACACCAGCAAATGAAACTCTATTACAACCTGGAGAATTAATTGTTGCCATTGAAATTCCAGATTTTGCATATAAGTCCCATTATTTAAAAATTAGGGATCGTGCTTCCTACGAATTTGCTCTCGTTTCCGTAGCTGTTGCTTTAGATATAGAACAAGACATCATCAAATCAGCACGCATCGCTTTTGGAGGAGTTGCACCCAAACCTTGGCGTGGATGGGAAGCTGAAGAATTTCTCCAAGGAAAAGCAATCAATGAAGCTACCTTAACAGCCGCAGCCGCAGTAGCTATCAAAGAAGCGAAACCGCAAACACACAATGAATTCAAAATTGAATTAGTCAAACGCGCTTTGATACGTGCGCTTTCAGTTGTGGGAGGAAAGTCATGAATAAAATTATCGGTAAACCACTCGATCGCGTTGATGGTAAGCTGAAAGTTACCGGAAAAGCACCTTACACAGCCGATGTGCCAATAGAGAATTTAACTTATGGAGTGATTTTTCAAAGCGCGATCGCCAGTGGTAAAATTATCCAAATAGACACATCAGCCGCCGCAATCGCCCCTGGTGTGCTAGATGTCGTTACTTACCAACAAACCCCATCTCTGGTAAAAATACCCTTCTTTGGGCCTCCACAGCCTCAGTCAACCGAAAAAGACCATAATGTTTACTACGATGGTCAACATTTGGGGATTGTAATTGCCCAAACTTTAGAACAAGCTGAAACCGCCGCCTCTAAGATAAAAATTATCTACGAAGAAGCACCTTATACAGTCACGGTGGCAGAGGCAGAGATATTTGAACCCGAATCAATATTTTTTGGCATCATGCCGGGTAAAATCACCAGAGGGGACGTTGAATCGGGTAAAGCTCAAGCAGATGTGCTGGTAGAGCAAGTTTATACCACACCAATGGAACATCATAATCCCCTAGAACCTTCTGCAACGATCGCAATGTGGGAAGGGGATAACTTGACACTGTATGAAACCACTCAAGGCATTTCTGCAACCCAAAGAGCGATCGCATCTGTGCTGAATATTCCCCAAGAAAATGTCCGCGTCATCTCCAAATATTTAGGCGGAGGATTTGGTTGTAAGGCGCTGCTGCGATCGCATACAATCTTAGCTGCGATCGCATCTCGTCAAGTCAAGCGCCCTGTAAAAGTTGTACTAACGCGATCGCAAATGTACACTGCTTGCGGGCACAGATCCCAAACTGAACAACACTTAACACTAGGCGCAACCAAAGAAGGTAAGTTAACCGTCATCAATCACATTGGTACATCCTTAACATCATTATTTGATGACTTTGTAGAACCTGTGGGTGCAGCAACAACGATGATGTACGCCTGTCCAAATTTGGAAGTAAAATACCGTTTGGCACGCATCAACACTGCCACACCAACCTTTATGCGTGGGCCAGGAGAAGCAACGGGAATGTTTGCCCTAGAATCGGCAATGGATGAACTCGCATACACCTTAAATATTGACCCGATTGAACTAAGACTTAGAAATCATGCAGATATTGATCCCCATAAAGAATTACCTTGGTCAAGTAAATCCCTGAAAGAATGTTACCAAAAAGGTGCAGAAATTTTTGGTTGGTCACAACGCAACCCAGTTCCCCGTTCCATGCAGGATGGTTATTTCTTGATTGGTTGGGGAATGGCAAGTGCGACATTTCCCAGCAACGTTGGAACTGCATCAGTCAAGGTAGAAATTTTCGCCAGTGGAGAAGTGAAAGTACGAAGTGGTACACAAGACATCGGTACTGGTACTTATACAGTAATGACGCAGATAGCTTCTGAAGTATTAGGCTTACCAGTGCAGTTTGAACTGGGTGATAGCAATCTTCCTAAAGCGCCGATTGCAGGGAACTCAATTACAGTTGCGAGTGTTTCCCCTGCGGTGCATAAAGCTGCGATCGCAGCACGGGATAGAATAATTCAAATGGCGATCAAAGATGCAAATTCTCTGCTTTACGAATCTCAAGCAGAAGATATTACTGTCGAGTCAGGGCAAATATTTTTAAAACAAGACCCATCGAAGCGAGACAGCTACACCGATATTCTACGCCGTCATGGGTTAGAGAGTTTAGAAGTTACAGAAGAATCTTCAGCCAGTCCAGAGAGCAAAGAATACGCCAAACACTCATTTGGTGCGATATTTGTGGAAGTTGCAGTCGATGAATTGTTGGGAGAAATCAAAGTTAGACGATGCGTAGGCGTTTATAGTGCAGGGCGAATTCTCAACTTCAAGACAGCGCGGAGTCAAGTTGTTGGTGGGATTACATGGGGAATTGGTATGGCGCTGATGGAGAAAACCGTAATGGATATCAATCAGGGCAGAATAGTTAGTGCCAACCTTTCCGATTACCTGATTCCGGTTCATGCAGATATCCCAAATATGGAAGTGCAATTTGTTGAAGAACACGATCCCTTTGTGAATGCACTAGGAACCAAAAGCCTGGGGGAACTTCCCATTGTTGGGGTAGCGGCTGCCATATCTAATGCAGTTTATCATGCTACAGGTAAGCGGATTCGTGATTTGCCAATTACACCAGATAAGTTGTTGTAATGATATTTTGACTTAGAATTCAGCACTCACCATTGTCAAGTCAGACAGGGAGGGGATGCAACATGGTTCGGTTAAGATCCCCAATCTTAGGTCTGTTAAAAGCCCACACTGTCCCCGATTAAGGGGTAAGTGTGAGTAATTTATGGCTGTAACACGAATCACAGCCTTTTATTTGCTAGCGGAACATACTACTTACTGAAGTATCTTCATGAATCCGCCAGATAGTTTCTCCTAAGAGATTAGCTACTGACAGCACCACTAGTTGGGGAAACCGATTGTTTTCTGGTATGGGAATCGTATTGGTGACAATGACTTCCTCAAGCAAGCCACTGGACAACCGCTCCACAGCTGGTGGAGAGAAGACTGCATGAGTTGCACAGGCGTATACTTGACGCGCTCCTTCTTCACGGAGTAATCGCGCTCCTTCTGCGATCGTTCCCCCAGTGTCGATCATGTCATCCACTAAGACTGCTGTTTTGCCTTTAACATCGCCGATAACATTTAACACTTCTGCAACATTATGTGCCTGACGACGTTTGTCAATAATCGCCAGTGGAGCATCATTCAGTTTTTTGGCAAATGCTCTGGCTCGTGCAACACCACCAACATCAGGGGAAACAACTACAAGATCAGGTAGTTGTTTGCTTGCTAGATAATCTAGCAATACTGGCGAACCGTAAACATGGTCAAAGGGTATATCGAAATAGCCTTGAATCTGAGCCGAGTGTAAATCCATTGCTAGAACGCGGTTGGCTCCTGCTTCGGTGATCAAGTTAGCAACCAGCTTGGCAGTTATTGACTCTCGTCCTGCTGTTTTGCGATCGGCACGAGCATAGCCATAGTACGGAATTACTGCCGTTACCTGTCGCGCGGAAGCCCGACGACAGGCGTCAACCATAATCAATAATTCCATCAAATGATCGTTTACAGGTTGACAACATGGTTGGATTAAATAGACATCACAACCCCGAATCGATTCTTGGATTTGAACGTAAAGTTCTCCATCCGCAAATCTTTTACGAATCATTGGCCCCAAGTCCATGCCCACATAACGAGCAACTTCTTGAGACAGTTGTATATTGGCGGAGCCAGAAAAAAGTCTCAGGCGATGATTCTCGGTCAGCCCTGTTGCAGATGGTTGCATTTTGAAAGTTGCAGAACTGAGAACAGCAGATCCTCTATGTGCATTCATAGCAATATTATCATTGGAGATTTAATAGATTTAACCGATAAATAGCCTAAAAAAACATCTGTGAGTTTTGTTAAAGCTTCCATACAAAATTTAAACATTTTCCCATAAAATTATCATTCGCTAACTGTCTAATTTTCTTGGCAAGCAAACTATTGATAGCTTAACGGACATCAAGTCTGTCTACTAGGTCTATAGTTTAAATTTTTTTGAGTTGAGGCAAATAACCTCAATTTATCAAAATATTGGTGTAATAGTTTGCTTCTTCTAAGTACCTCATTTATAACTGACAGTAAAGCATTGACAAATTAAATGATATTTAAGTTTGCTCTTAGACAAGAGAACATTTTGGACTAAGTGTTCAGGGTGTATCTTATTATATTCTATGATACTAGCAATAAATAAATAAACTGGCAGATTTAATTTTAAGTTTTAATTCACACAATAAAATTCCAGAATAGGGGTATATGAAGGGGGCAGGAGGCAGAAAAATACGGTTCGGTTAAAGGGAAAAGGAAAAAAGGGAAAGGCTTTGAATATATTCTTTACCCAATACGCTCTAACCCCATTCCCCAGACCACAAGGAAAGTGAAAAATGCTTATCCAAACCCTATTACCCTGTCCCCTGGCCCCTGCCTCCTACCTCCTTAATTAATTTGCGTATACTCCTAACTGGGGGTATTACCCATTAGGTAAGGTAGAATATCGCTGCATGTAACTGTGTTGCCTCTTGGACTTAATCTTTGTGGGTGACTTCCTCCTCAGTTGCTACTACACTCAATCAATCGATCATGCAACCACCCATTACAGTTGGCACTGTCTTGCAAAACCGTTATCGCATAATTCAAATCCTCGGACAAGGAGGATGTGGTAGAACCTATCTGGCAGAAGACCAGAGGCGCTTTAACGAACTTTGCGCGATCAAGGAATTGATTTCAACAGCAACGGAGGCTTTGGCTTTAGAAAAGGCACAAGAGCTTTTTCATCGAGAAGCTGCCATTTTATATCAAATCGAACACCCACAAGTCCCTAAATTCCGGGAAAGATTTGAGCAAGACCAACGCTTATTTTTGGTAGAGGACTACGTTGCAGGTCAGACGTACCGAACTCTACTGGCTGAACGTCAAGCTGTCGGTCAAACTTTTACAGAGGCTGAAGTATTGCGGCTGATACAGTCGTTGCTGCCTGTTTTAGAGCATATTCACAGTCGAGGGATTATTCACCGAGATATCTCGCCAGAAAATATTATTTTGCGAGATAGTGACGCTAAACCTGTGTTAATTGACTTTGGGGTGGTAAAGGAACTGGCAACGCGTTTGCGATCGCCAGAGAGTGCAATGCCAGAAACCACCGTGGGAAAATTAGGCTACTCTCCTAGTGAACAAATGCAAACAGGGGGAGCTTATCCTAGCAGCGACTTGTATGCATTAGCGGTGAGTGCGGTAGTTTTGCTGACTGGCAAAGAACCAAGGGATTTATTTGATGAAAACCAACTAACTTGGAATTGGCAGCGGTGGGTAAAAGTCAGTCCGCGATTTGCTGTAGTGTTGAATCGAATGTTGAATCATATACCGAGCGATCGCTATCAAAGTGCTGCTAGTGTATCTCAAGCACTACAACCTTCAGAGCAAGTCAGTCTTCCTTCCCTGAATGTGTCTAACTTGCAGACAATGGCTGTTGGTCGCCGTCCTGACCCGGTAGCATCACCAGCTTCGCCGAAGAAGAAACCCGATCCTGTGATTCCACCAAGTCCCTCTAGTTCACTCTTGGATAATCCGTTAGCGATCGCGGCAATTGCCATTGCTGTAATAATCGTCGCGGGATTTGGTTCTTGGGCATTAGTCAGTTCCATCCGCAGTCAGTCGAAAACAGCAACAGATGAAACGCTTCCACAAAATTTCCCTTCACCAGTAATTTCTGGTGGTACTACATTCACAGCCACACCCACACCCACACCTACTAACGATCAACCTGTTGTATCTACTAAGCCCCTCAATCTGGGATCGTTGAATAACACAGCCACGGTTGAAGATACTCTCCAAGCAAATCAGATAATCCGGTATACTTTTTCTGGGCAGGAAGGTGACAAGTTAACTACGTTTATTGAGCCAGGAAGCAACATTTTTCTAACAGTCTTAAGTCCCAATGAACAACCAATTGATCTTAATGCCCGGCAAGTAGCAGCATACCAAGGCACATTGCTGCTAACTGGTAAATATACTATTGAGTTAACTCTGGTTCCAGGAGTTACCGAAAGCAATTACAATCTCAATGTTTCATTAGAAAAACCAGTCAAACCAATTCCCACAGAGACACCCCTACCAATTCCCACAGAGACACCTCTACCAATTCCCACAGAGACACCTCTACCAATTCCCACAGAGACACCTATTCCAATTCCCACAGAGACACCTCTACCAATTCCAACAGAGACACCTATTCCAATTCCCACAGAAACACTCTTCCCAATTCCTCCGACTGGTGAAACGCCAACTTTTCCGCCGGTTGATGAAACACAACCATTTTCTGGCCAAAGAAATTAATGTTAAGCACGCTACTGATTACTGGAACTGATACGGAAGCTGGTAAAACTGTTTTAACAACAGCGCTAGCAGCATATTGGCAAAAATATTACCCGCAGCATAGCTGGGGAATTATGAAACCGATTCAATCGGGAGTTGGCGATCGCGAGTGGTATCAAAAGCTATTTGCGCTAGAACAATCTGCCGAAGAAATTACACCTTTGTACTTTCAAGCACCTCTGGCTCCTCCCATCGCCGCAGCAAAAGAAAATCGCCGAGTAGATTTAGCTCTTGTGTGGCAAGCTTTGTCTAAGTTGCGATCGCATCGTGATTTTGTGCTTGTAGAAGCTTTGGGAGGGTTAGGTTCGCCAATAACCGAGGAATTAACGGTAGCTGATTTAGCAGGAGAATGGCGATTACCAACAGTATTGGTAGTGCCAGTGAGATTAGGAGCGATCGCTCAAGCAGTGGCGAATGTAGCATTAGCAAGACAATCGCGCGTGAATCTCAAAGGCATTGTGCTGAACTGCATACAACCCCGAACGGATGCAGAAATAGCCGACTGGACACCATCTCAATTGATTCAATCACTCACGAATACGCCAGTTTTAGGCTGCTTACCTTATCTAGATAATCTGACTGACTTAGATAAACTTGCTCAAATAGCATCAGATTTAGATTGGGAAACACTGACACTTTAAGTTGGGGATTGAGGATTGGGGATTGGGGATTGGGTATGGATTATTCCTATTGCCTCCCTTGTTTGCTTTGTCCATCTATTCCCCATGCCCTACGATAAACTGGGAAAATAAACATCAGTTAGCCGTCTAAGTTAGCTGTACTTAAACTAGTTTGTCTTCATAATGGTTTCCACCTTTCCCAATCCCTCTTCTGTTGATCTATCTCGCATCCGACTGGCGATCCGTTCATTGCAACCGCAATTAGTAGAGTGGCGGCGGCGATTGCATCAACAACCAGAGTTGGGTTTTCAAGAAAAACTGACGGCTGAGTTTGTATCACAAAAGCTGCAAGAATGGGGAATTGAGCATAAAACTGGCATTGCCCACACTGGCATTGTTGCCACCATCAAAGGCAATAAACTCAGCACTCCCCACTCCCCACTCAGCACTGACAAAGTTTTAGCGATTCGGGCGGATATGGATGCATTGCCAATCCAAGAACTCAACGAAGTGCCCTACAAATCGCAGCATGATGGAGTGATGCACGCTTGTGGACATGATGGACATACTGCGATCGCTTTAGGTACAGCTTACTATCTCCAGCAGCATCGCCAAAACTTCTCTGGTACGGTGAAAATTATCTTTCAGCCAGCCGAAGAATCACCAGGAGGCGCAAAGCCAATGATTGAAGCTGGAGTCCTGAAAAATCCTGATGTTGACGCGATTATTGGTTTGCACTTATGGAATAATTTGCCTTTAGGAACAGTGGGTGTGCGGGCTGGGGCATTGATGGCAGCTGTGGAATGCTTTAACTGCACAATTTTGGGCAAAGGTGGACACGGCGCACTACCCCATCAAACTGTTGACTCAGTAGTTGTTGCTGCTCAAATCGTCAATGCCTTGCAAACCATTGTCGCTCGGAATGTTAATCCCATTGATTCAGCAGTGGTGACAGTGGGTGAACTCCATGCTGGAACCAAGCGTAACATAATTGCTGATACAGCGAGAATGAGTGCAACTGTCAGGTATTTTAATCCCAGTTTGAAAGGCTTTTTTAACCAGCGTGTCGAGCAGATTATTGCTGGAATTTGTCAGAGTCATGGTGCGAGTTATGATTTAGACTACTGGTCACTTTATCCACCAGTAATTAATGATATAAAAATGGCAGAACTGGTACGAAGTATAGCAGAAGAAGTGGTAGAAACTCCTATGGGTATTGTGCTCGAATGCCAAACTATGGCTGCTGAAGATATGTCATTTTTCTTGCAAGAGGTTCCTGGCTGCTATTTCTTTCTGGGTTCTGCTAACCCCGCCAAAGACTTAGCATATCCCCATCATCATCCCCGGTTCGATTTTGACGAAACCGCCTTGGCAATGGGTGTAGAAATATTTGTTAGATGCGTGGAAAAGTACTTTATTTCAAATTAAAGGGTAAGGTGAAAACTATTAAGCGAGTAGGAAAAGATTAGATTGCCTTGGAATTTACAAGCAGATCAGTTACTGTTGCGAAAAACTTGTTTTTCCGTAATACAAGCTTTTCCTTTTTTGAAAACTTGCTAGGGCAATCAGATGTTGCTAATAAGTTATACAAAAACATTCCTTTACTCCTTTCCAATATTTAAATGTTCAGTTTTTATTTGAATATAGTTTTTGATGGGTGGTTTTGGCTCAATGTCATATTAATTAGGGCAATTAAGCCAGCAGCAGTAGCGCCACTAAAAATACCAGCTAATATAGCAAGACTAAGGTGGAGAGAAGAAGTACGTAATACAATACTTGTCGGTTAAGGGGGAAAGGGAAATTAAAAACCTTTAACCCTTACCCTTCAACCCTTACCCAAAACCAAACTTTGGGTTCAAAATGCTTAACCGAGTAGTATTGGTACGTAATAGAAGGTGGATCAGGTTCATAAGTAATTAACAATCCACAGCATTCGGTCTGACGCAGAGAGTTTTTTTGAAGAGTAATTAAGCAGATATATTATTTGCCTAATCAACTCCTTGATAAGGAAGATATTTTACAAATTGGGCTGCCATCAATTTGTACTTAGTGAGTCGTTCTTAAGATGGTCTAACACTTGGTATGTGTGGTGGATGATCTAACACTTGGTATTGAAACTTTATAAATCGACTACATCGACTAAATTATCATTTAGATGTCTGCTTTTTGTAGCCATTCTTGTATGCGCTGCATCCCCTCTTGTAAATCAATTTTGGGTTTATAATCCAAAAGACTTTCTGCTTTAGCAATTGAGTAAGCATAGGGGCGAGTGATAAAATCTATAGATTCCGGCAGAATATCGGCTTTTTTGCCAAATAGTTTCTGCCCTTGGGAACGTAGTTTTATCAGAAGTTTGAGTTCATCTTTTGGCAGAGATATGGGTGTAGGCGTACCTGCCATTTCCACCAAATGTGTAAAATATTCTTTCCAAGAAGTTTCTTGTCCATCAGTGATATTAAATATTTCACCGTAGGTTTCTTTTTCGATCGCCAAAAAGATAGCATCAATCAAGTTGTCTATGTATACATGATTGATAATTCCTCTCCCATCATTGACATAGACAAATTCTTTTTGACGCATCATCAAAATGGGTCGGACTATCCAAGGAATACTTCCTGGGCCATAAACATCACCCGCTCTAATGATGATGAGGCCAAAATCTGGTGGGGAATTTAGTGGTAATATTGCTTCTTCGGCTTCTATTTTCGTTTGACAGTAGGGATTATTATCTCCAGACAATGGCCCAGATTCTGTAATGCGATCGCAATAGTTGAAGCCGTAGACCATCCCACTTGAAAGATGCACAAAGGTCTTAACACCAGCATTCTTAGCAGCTTTAGCTATATTGACAGTGCCGCCAACATTTACCTCGCGAAAATATTCAAGTGATCCACCTTCTTTGGCTAGTTCAGCCGTATGTGCAACTATATCTACTCCCTGACAAGCGATTTTGACGGTAGCTGGGTTAGTAACACTACCAGCAATCACCTCAATGTCCAGCTTTTGCGCTTTTTTTGCTTTAGCTTTATCTGGAGAACTTTGCAGACCACGGACTTTCATTCCCTTTGCTATGGCTAACTCAGCAAAACGCAAGCCGACAAACCCATTAATTTCTGTGATGAGAAGAGTTTTGTTTTCGATATTCACAGATTTAATCTACCACTGTATTGCTGGTTTGATTTCAGGTGCGTCATTGATTCTCACATATATAGTAAGAATGTTTTTAACGCTGCCTAATAATCTCCTCCAGTTGTGATTTATAAGCATATTATGACGGCGAGATACTCAATCGCAACTCACATGCAACTCATATGCAACTTGATAAATCCTTGAGAAATTTTTTATCCAAACTAAAAAGTCATTCGTGTAAAAATGCTAGAAATAATGCTCTAGCATTTTATACGAATGACCTAAGCTGAATCGTGATTGGCTGCTTCAGCTTTGCTGTATTGTATTGTATCCCTACTCTGAAAGCTTGCTACACGTAGGTATTCCGTAGCAAAGCAAATAACTCTTTGGAATGCTACTTATATAGCAATTCTAACGACTAAACAGTGATAATTAAGAGCCTATTTCACAAATTTAGATTCTGTATTCTTCTACTTTTGATTTGAGAGAGGCAAAATGTTTTCCACCTAGTTCAATTTCACCATCTGCACACCCAGCTTTCAATCTTTCGACTAGATAATTTAAATCATGAGCTATAAAATTTGTGCCATGATCTGGTTCTATCAAACTAACTAAAGATATATCTCTTGCTTGTTTTCCAGCCAAGCTAGAAATACCCAAAAAGTTGAATACACCAGATTCATAGGTTCCACAAGGTACTGAAGGATTATGTACTCCAACACAGTATTCATTTGGTTTAAACCAATCAAATGCTGGGTAGCCATGGAAATGAACAATTGCCGCACCATCTTTAATTAATTCTGGCGTATACAAAGCCGCCGAAAGACTAATCGCCAGCATGACATAAATATCATAAGAAGGTTTCATATCTGCTAACTCCGACTGAATCACTTTAGGTAGTTGGAGATATAGCTTTTCTTTCAAACCAATTCTGATAATATCGTCAGCGATATTCAAGTCTGTTTTATTTGACCCTGAACGAGAACTTACAAGCCAAATATCAGGTACTTGTCTAAATACATATTCTTCTACTAACTTAATTTTGACATAGCGTCTACCTTTTTCATTTTGACGAAGTTCGTTACTACTAAAGCCCTTAACAGGTAATAGACCTTCCCACTCATTTTTAGTTAATTCTATATCTCCAAAATATTGTGGAGGTTCAGCATAAGCAACAAAGCCATAGGAGACACCTGTCCTACCGTTTATAATGACGCTGACAATATCTCTGTGAGATTTTCTTTTGATAACTTCATCTAACTTAAAACCAGGTGGGAATAAACCTGTCGATGCTAATTCTTGACCCAGTTTTACTAATTTGGGAGCGTAGATAGATTCTTTAGGATTATATTGTCCTAGCTCAAATCGGCTCAACAAAAGTGGTGCGATCGGTACAAAAACTTTAGGGATTAGTGATTTCAAGACAAACCTATCTATCTCATTTTTAGAGAAAATAGAGTCTGAAAGATTCATGTTCAATATAGAAATTTTATCAGATGATACTCCAACAACAATCTCTGAAAATGTTCTAATTAAAGTATTTAAACCAATATTTATTTTCTGTTTATACGGAATAAGAGGGTTGATAAAATCATGATCTATGTCAGTAATTGTAATTACTTGTGTCTTACTAGGATTATCAACATATTTAGCTGCATGATCCTCAGCCCAACTACTTAGTCGAGCCATTTTGATAACAGGTATTTTGCGACCATTTAAAACGAATTTAGAATAAAATTGATAGAGAGCCTCTGCTGCAAAAATACCAACTTTTCTTAGAATTGAATGAGGTATTTCTACATCAATAATTGCATTAACTTCTGACTTAACTCCTTTGAATTTGAAGTTCTTACTTTTGTTAATTACTGGAATTGTTAGGTCATAGTTAAATTCTGCGATCGCTTCTTCCCAAGTTAACACTTTAACCCCATAATTGATCAGCTTAACCTCCAATTCTTGGCGGAATTTCAAAATTTCTTGATTGTTGTAACTATTAGGCAAAGGTTTAAATGTAACTATCAGTTTTTGAGCCATAACTTTAGGATCGATAATTGGTGGCTTATACTCCACTGTTGATTGTTCTGTAAATCCCCCAATTAGACGACCAATGGTTTGTAAGTTGAGTCCTTGACTTAAAGGAACACACTCTAAGTCAGCAGCTACATCCATCTCGTGCAAAAATGCCACAATCTCTGCTTTACAAGCGACTATCTCTGCTTGCATTTCTAATGTGATGACTCCCTTTGGTGAGCGAATCTTTAATTTGTCGTTATCAACCCATAAATGAACACCTTGTTCAGTAAGATTTGCGACAAGTTTTGATGCGTTCATTGTATTAGAATCTCCTAATTGGTTCAAAATATTCATTAAGTAGTCATTGGTCATTGGTACATACGGCGGGACGTAAAAACCAATGCCACGTTAAAGGGTGAGAGTAGTATCTAAAGGATTAATGACTCTCGCATTGCGGTTTGATTTCTTAGCCTCTCAATTGAGCAATGAATAGTCTAGTGCCGCAAGGCGTAATTCGTAATTCGTAATTCGTAATTCGTAATTCGTAATTCGTAACTAATTGTTTGCAAGGGTTTTAGACATTTAAAATGGGTGGCTTATTTACGTAGTGCGGTACTAGTTGGGCGTTAAACTAGAGTCTAAATTTAAATTGCAAATCTCAAGAATATAAGACATAAAGTTATTGACAAGAGTCTCCATAGTATTCTGACTAATTGAAGGTTCAGAAAAGACAAAATTCAACAGCATTTTTCCTTGAAAAGTTGAGGCGTGGATAATAAAAACACCTGCATACAAAGCATGGGAACCAGCAAAACTGATCTCTTCTAGTTCAAATTCACCGTAATGTTTCGGAATATTGACTCTGCCAACATTAGAAACAGACACCGTGGCAGCTACTTGCCTGGGATAAACAAAACAAAAATCTATAAGATTCTTGGCAATCAAAATCATTTTAAAGAGATCACCAGATTTTTTACTAACTTCAAGCTTTTGTTTTACCTCGCGGGCTAATTCCCATAAGGACGTATTTTTTTCTATGTTATGAAATTCCATGATAGAGGAGGCTAATACAGCCATGTGATTATCACTGATTACTGGTTCGATAAGTCTCCTCAAATCAAAATATGATAGGCAATTTACTCGTATATTTTTTCTATTCCCTTTAATTATTTTTCTCCCTATTGTAAACATCATTACAGCGCATAATGCACTATGTACTGTTGTATTTTCTTGCCGACAATGATTGACAAACTTTTGGGTTAAATCTTGGTCAAGTTGTCTGTGGATAATGTTGCAGCGACGCTTTGCAATAGATACGTACTTTTCAAAACCTAATGTTTTTGGTCGATTCCAGATTTTTTTAAATCCAAGCTGCAACAAAAATATAATGCTGCTTATCCTACCTCTAAACCCTTTAGTCCATTCGGGTATTAATTCTTCGATGGGTGGAAGCGGAGTTAAGGTAGCAACTGGATTGATTGGTTCGCCAGACACAATTTTTTGGCAACAAGTCAATATTTCGGAGTGAAGTTGGATGGATGATAAACCATCTGCGATCGCATGGTGTATTGTTGTAATTAGGTAAGTTATGTGCTTATCACCCAAAAGATGCACAAGAACCACTCGTAGCAAACCTTTGCTACTATCAATTCCTTTGTTCATCTCTTCATAAACCACTTCTTCCCACTGCTGATTATTTGACTGCCTTACAACCCGTAAAGCAATCTTTGCGGTTCCTTGATTTTGAAAACTGAGACTATTCTTAGAACGAACAATTTGAGAATTTAGACGAGGGTGACGAAACTGAATCACGTCTAAAGCTTGTGTTAGAGTTTCTTCGCAGATATAGCCCTTGATACGACTAATAGTTACTATGTTCCAGGTTTTAGCACGGCTATTTAAGATTTCCATAGCTTGCTCGATTCGTCCCAGTTTTCTGTTGTAAATCATATTTACTTTTGATTTGTTCTAACGACTGATGTTTGCAAGCCTAGTTTCTATGGAGGTTGTCATTATTTAACAACCTGTAGAGTAAGCTTTGCTAAAACCTGGATATATTCATAGTTTCAAACTATCAAAGTTTTGTTATGTAAATTTTTCAAGGAACAGCTTTGACGTTCAAATCTCAAAAATCTCTGACTGCGAAGCTTTAGATTCTTCGGCTAAACGCTGGGATAATGTTTCAATAGTGGGGTAATGCCACAATAGAATTGGAGATAGCTCAAAACCAAACAATTTCTCCGCTTTGCTAACAAGAAACATTGCCTGCGCTGACTCTAAACCGTAACTATCTAAAGGCTGACTAACATCTATATCTTTGGGTTCAACTCCTAACTGCTCTGCAATATGAGATACTAACCAAGCTTGAATTTCTTCTGCGGTATAAGACTGCTTTTTAGTTGTCTCAGGAGTAGACTGACTCATTTACACACCTCTGAAGTAAAAGGAATTGGATATGTAGCATTTCTAAATAGGATATGAACAAGCTAAAAACCTATAATTCTTGTTCATAGCATCAATAGGATTGCTATACTTGCTAAAATTTCAGAAAGTTGAAGCTAGGAGATACTAGAAAATGTTTTCACTTTCGCTACTGCTTCATATCTGTAAGACTTACGCAAACAATAGCCAAAATAATGATTTTCAGTTAGGGGCAGCTTTGCATCTACATTGATTACCCCTACAGCCTATAGTTTTGCGTAAGTCCTAATCTCTTAAGCGCACATTGGGCTATATACAATTTGTCAACTAATCAGCGACCCGAATGCGAATATCACCCTGCACAATGCATTGACAAGCTAGGCGAATATTGGGATTCTCTGGAGCCAACACATCAAGCAAAATCTGTTCTTCATCCATCACAGGAGTTAGATTTTCCATCCCACTTACAACTTCTATGAGGCAGGTTCCGCAAGCAACGCAACGACAACCAAATAAAATTGAACTAGGATGATCATCACAAACCTTAGTTAAGCGTTGGTTTGCTTCAACTTGAACTGTTTTTTGATCGTCTTCAAAATGAATAGATACTATCATTTCTCAACTCACTAGGTTCAGGAAATAGGGTTAGCAGATTTAGCAAACCTTAGGCAACTTCAACAACTTTTTGAATTTCCTTAATTGCTAGAGCATCCTTGTAACGCTGATAGCGATTACCTAGCTTAGTTGTATTTAATTCCAATCCCAGTTCTTGTATCAAACGCTCTAGCTGCTGAGATTTGTATTGCCAACTCTTTTGTTCCATGTAACCAATGATATTGCGCCACTTTGAACTCACCTTTCTCCAAGAATCAAGTAGTTGATTTATATCTACCTGCTTATCAGCTAATTCAGGATGCTTCAGAGACATACTTAGCGAATTCAGCCCAACTCTAACATCAGTTAACATGATTCCTTGCACAGTCAGGTCTAACTTCTCCAAATAAGTTGTGAAACTAGCACTAATGTAATCTTCCACAATTAG
Source organism: Nostoc sp. UIC 10890 (assembly GCF_054786515.1). Lineage (NCBI taxonomy): Bacteria > Bacillati > Cyanobacteriota > Cyanophyceae > Nostocales > Nostocaceae > Nostoc > Nostoc sp. UIC 10890. Next base: position 3,934,879 of record NZ_JBSGKF010000001.1, on the reverse strand, counting down.
CTGTATGAAATATCGAATGAAATCTTGACCCTCAGGAGAAGCAGCCCTATATAGTTCTACTCCTAAATCAAATGATGTTGTGTAATGACGTGCTTCATCTGTTAAATGACCCTGATTCAATTCAACAGCTAATGGTTCATAATTAAAGTTTTCAGGGGAATCAAATAAAAAAGCTTCGCTTTTTTTTAACTCAACATTAGCCATATATCGATAAAGTAGAGTCAAACTACCCAAGCCAATTTCTTGAACTATTTGGGCAGGTAACATCCTCATGGCATCCCCAATCATGAACCGTAAAGTTCGATATGTAAAATTTTTGCCTCGCTGCTGCGTCTGCTCGACAATCTTTTTAAGAAAGCTTTTCCCCTTTTGAAGATTCAACAGAGTTTCATTTAAATCTTCATCAAAAGTAAAACGGGTATCAAAGTTATCAAAATCTGATTGAGGTATTGCACCAACAGTTCCATAGAAAAAACTAGGCTCATCAAATGAACTTTGAATTCCTATTTCTCGACAGACCATACTATATACAGTTCTAAAAGACCAAATATGATCCATTTCTTCATTAGTTTCCTGATGAAGAATCATAAATTCATCCGAGTAGGAAGCAAAAACTTTTTCAGCAACACTCATATTGGATATGAGAGACTGATATTCGCTATTGGCAACATACTTGTAAAAGTTAGCAAAAAATGTCGCAGATAAAATTGACATTTGACGAGCATTAAAGGAAAGTAAATACTCACAAATGGGTACGGGTAAAGGAAGCATTCCCGGATGAGAGTAGAGTTTTTCTCCTTTAATTCCCTGCTTGCTCATCGCTATAGCAACAGTTTTTAATTCTAAGGGATGAGTATGTGCCTGCTCGAAAAGCTTATTTTGGATCTTGGGAATTCGATTATCAATTTTAACAGTGCTCATCTGATTTTCCCCCTTTAATTAGCAGTAGATGGACGATATTCAGTGTAATAAGCTGGCATTTGTAAACCCTGGATTTTCAAACTTTGCATCCGGTATAAAAATGCCGCTCCGGTCATAATGTGGTTGGCAATATCAACGACTTGACGATTATTTGATTCAGATAAATAAGAACCTCTAACCCAGTCATTGAAGCTGCCCATAGCTGGCCCACACCAAATTTGATAATCCATTTCCCTACCTTTTTCCCCAAAGTTAGACCAACGAGATGATAATCCCAGATACCAGCGGAAAATTAGAGCCATCTTCAGTTTGGGATTATTAACAGCTTTGGTTAATTTATCGGGATTGCGTTGAGATAAATAATTAACTGTTTCTTCCCAAACTGTTTCCAAACTCTTTCGCAAAACTTGTTTTTCTAATTTCTCTCTTTCTGCTAGTGGAATATCTTCAATTGAGTCATAGTTTTTGTATAACTCAAACAGTTTTTGTGCTCGCAAAGGAAAGAGAGTTCCTCTTTTGAGAACTTGGAGTTTTACCCCCATTTCAAACATATCTGCTGCCGGAGCCATCATTACATCAGCCATCTCGGCTTGAGCCAGCAATTGTTTAGTATGTTGAGAAGTTCCAGCTTCAATACAAGACTGGTTAATTGAGCCGGTTACAACATAAGCAGCCCCCATCATAAAGGCAGCTAATGCTGATTGTGGCGTAGCAATTCCTCCTGCTACTCCGACTCTGACTGGTTTTTCATAAGAAAATTTTCTTTGAATTTCATCTCTCAATTCCAAGATAGATGGTAAAAGACAAATCAAAGGACGATTATCTGTATGACCACCAGAATCAGCTTCTACAGTAATATCATCAGCTACAGGAATTTTTTCAGCTAGACTTGCTTGTAATTCACTAATAAGACCTTGCTCAACTAATTGTTTTAAGATTTTTGTGGGAGCAGGTTGTAGAAATTTAGTTGCAACTTCTCTCCGAGAAATTTTGGCAATAATTTTATTTTTTATTTCGATTTGATTGGCTGTATTCAAACCAAGTCCGGCAGCGCGGTAGTAAACAATGTTGTCAGTCAAATCGAGGAAGGCGGAAGCTTCGATTGTTCTTACCTGATATTTAAGATACAAATCAACAACACCGCGTTCAATAGCAGGTTCACTGGGACTGTGGAGTAAGTTAAATGCGTAAGGCCCTTGGGGTAAAGCTTGTTGAATATGGTTAATGGCTGCTTCGACGCGAGCAGGAGATAAGCCACCAGCACCAAATGAACTTAAGATTTTCTCTTTACCAAGGGCAATTACTAGTTCTTCAGAAGCAATTCCTTGAGCCATTGCGCCCGTGGCATAAGCGTATTTTACGCCATGAAAGCTAAGAAAAGTTGGATCACCTAATTGTCGAATTGATAACGGTGGAACAGCTATTAATATTTCTATATTTTCAGATTTTTCTTGGTTGTAATGATATAAATAGCCTTCATTAGTTGCGCCAATTTTTCCTTCGACCCTAATAATATAACAAGGTTTTTCTAAATTTAGCAATTTAGATTTTATGCCTTTCTCGTTAAAAGATACAGAATCTAAAGCACCTTGCCAAGCTTGATTTTGATGGTAAGAAAAGTCTGATACTTTCAGATAATTACCATTTTTGTTGAGTATATTGTTTGCGCCTATCATCTTTTTCCTGCTCCAGTCAGATAATGTAGTTGCATAGTATGAAAAGTTTTTATTCAAATAACCTTTGATAACAAGCCATTTGCAACTGAATTATGGCGCTGATTTGCTTTAGTGACTCCTGTCGTGCTTGTAAAAAAACAGCATGGGTTTTGGTCATACGAGAAGCATTCTCACTTAGCTTTTGATAGTAAGGGCTACGTAAATTGAGACAATGGGGTTCGTCAATAACATGAGAAACTGTCAAACTAGAAGTCAGAATGGATTGATAATTTTCCTGTTCTGTTATCCAAGTTTCGTTATTTTCTGATTTCTCTACAGTTTCTAAATTACGCTCTTGTAGCAATAGCCGAGTCGATTCTCTAACATTTTTAAGACCTTCTTGCTGTTGGATATGTTCTGTATTTCTAGAGGTATTGACAGGACTTGTAATTGTAGTTTGAAACAAAGAAGAATTCATTTGTGCTAATTCCTTAAAATCTGGTAGTTTATGCTGCTTTTGATTAGCAGTGTAAATGGGATGGCTAAAAGATATATGTTGAAGTTTTTCTTGTTTATTATTGTTCAAAGATGTGTAATTAATCTTGCTACTGTCTAAGGTTAAAAATCTCCCCCTAGAATTGTTTTTCTGGGAACCTTTTGGTTCTTGAGAATATAGTGGTGATAAATCTAAATTAACCCGATGACTGAGGAGTTTTGCTAAGGCTTTGATAATAGAAGTATGATCGTCTACACCTCTTTTATTAAGAGATACCGTGATCTGTTCTTTTGCCTTGAGGGTTTTATCAATCCATCTGGAACAGTTACTACCAGCACCTACTTCGAGAAATATTTTGAAGCCATCTTCATAGACACGGTTAATTAGCTGAGGAAAGTTAAGCTGTTGACAGATGTTTTGAGCAATATTGCGAGCTATTGAATGACTGTCAAGGTCAATTGGTTTATACTCAGCTGTGGAATAAAAAATAGTTTCTGATTTATTTTGGCTAGGGAATGTATTTAATCTCACAAGTTCATGGTATTCAGAGCGCATTGCTTCGCAATGGATGACATGGGTGAAGGGAGCAAGAAAAGCATCACAATTTAGATTGGCAATTACCCGCTTACAAGCTTCTATCTCACCAGCAATCACGACTTCTTCTGGAGTATTAATTAAAAGTAAATAGACGCGATCTTCATCTTGGATGGCTTCCTGAACACGAGATACTGGACATATAAGAATATAGTTGCGCCAAAAATCTCCGCTTTTATCATCCTCTCCTTGAGGTAATCCCCAATATTCGCGCACAGCATTTTTGGAACCAGATAGCCTTGTCTTAAACAGAGGAGATGAGTTAAAGCTCTTACTATTATCTAGAAACTCAGTCCAGACACCTTGAGCCAACATCATGCTAATCTCGCCCAAGCTATAACCAAAAGCACATTGGGGCTTGATCTGAAAATAATTGCTCAGAGTTGCCGTCAAAAGTGTGGCAAAGAGCATTTCTAATTCGAGTATTGCTACTGAATCGTTAATCAATTCCTTTTCAAGGGCTTCCAGTTGACTATTTGAAAATTTTTCTAAACTTCGAGGGTAGACAAGTTTTTCTATATTCGCGAGACGGTTGTAACCACTTTTGATGAGCAGATGATCGTAAAGTTGAGGAAATAAACGAAATAGATTCCGACCTATTCCGAGATAAGCACTAAAGGCTGCTGGATAAACGAAAGCGATTTTACCTTTTTGCCCAAGTGGTTTTGCTGTAAAATAGCTGCCTAGAGGAGTTTGCCAGTCTTTACCTGTCTTGAAGGCATCGGGAATACCCTTGAGGGAGTGCTGAATTTCCCGTTGCAATTCCTCTTGATTGTGTCCGAGAATGGCTACAGCATAAGTTGCCTGTTGACGCTGTTGAAAAGCTGTAAAAGTCTGTCTAGCAGCGTCAGATAGGGAAGAAGAATTTTGAATCGTTTGCTCAAGAGTGCGGATTTCGTCTAATAAAGTTGATTGATCATCAGCTGCGATCGCAAATACATAATAAGGCATTTGCTCTAAATATCGGCTGCTGTGATCTCTCTGATTTGGTTCCTCTGACAAAATTAAATGTGCGTAACTCCCATCTATCTCCATCCCATTAATCGCAGCTATTCTTCTGGTAGCTCCTTTTTCTAAAAACCAGGGTTTTGATTCAGAAGCGACATAAAAAGGACTACCTTGCCAAATCTCTGGCGTTTTGGGACTAGACCATTGGGGAACCGCAGGAATATAGCGGTGATATAAACAGAGTGCTGTTTTAACCAGACTGACTATTCCCGATGCAGTATGTGTATGACCAATATTGGCTTTGACACTACCGATCGCACAAGTTAAATTTGGTTCAAATGTGCGATAAGCTGTGAGCAAACCTTGAATTTCTGACTCATCTTGCTGGGGAATTCCACTACCAACAACTTCCAAATAGTTGATATCTTTCGGTTTGATGTCTGCAAGATGAAAAGCCTGTTGACAAACTTGTGTTACCGGATTTGGGGACTGGGGATTGAGGATTAGGGGCAATGGGGATTGGGAATTGGAGACGCTATTTGTTGAATTTTTCAAGAGACTAAGAGCGTCAATGGTTGCATATATGCGATTGTTCTCTTGTTTTGCTGTTTCGTGGAGCTTCAATACTACAGCCGCCGCACCCTCACCTACTATCCAGCCATTGGCATTCTGGTCATAACTGAGAGTATTCACGCCTGTGTTAACTTTTGTTATTTGATTTCGTCGTAAAACACTAGCGCCATCCCCAGCAAGCTCGATTGCACCGACTAAAACAGCATCTACTTCTCTGATTGTGAGTAGTTTTTGTGCAAGTTCTAAGGCTTTAAAAACAGTATTGTGTTTGGCAATTAATGTGAATGCAGGGCCAGCAAAATTCCATAGTTTGGAAATATAATTAGCCAGTCCATTTTCGATGTAACTTGGATATTGATTATCTTGTTCGATGGCTTCCAATTGCTCTGTTTTCGGAAGTTGATCCAGAGTTAGTTCTGTAGCAGTAGCAATGATTATTGCTATTCTTGTCCCTTGAGGAAGTGCCGCATCTTTGAGGGCATTATCAGCTACCTGAAGCATCAATAGTTCTTGAGAATTAAAATTGTCTGCTTCTTCTGGCGGTATTTCCAAATCTAAAGCATCAATCTCAAAATCTTTGATGTATGCGCCTAATGGTAATGCACCGTCGGCAAAACCATAGTTTTTCAGCAACTTTTCTTGTGCTTCTATTGCTTGCAATCGCTGAGGAGGGATGGGAATAAAATGCTGAGTTCCTTCATAAATACTGCGTTCAAAGGCATCTAATCCTTTGCAGTCACCACCAAAATAGCAATCCATTCCCACAATTGCTATTTTAGGAGTTTTATTTTTTGCAAATTCTTCCATCACCTATCTCCTCAAGCTGATATATAAATTTTTGAGTTGCTGATTCCCGATATCTGGAAAACCTCTCTCCTTTAAGCCCACGGTGTCTGAAATGCTGATTAATCGAGGTTTTACCCCACCCTAACCCTCCCCTTGCAAAGGGGAGGGAACAAGATTTTCCGGTTTCCCCCCTTTACAAGGGGGGATTAAGGGGGGTAATTCTACACCGTAGCTCCTGGACTTTGAATTTCTTACCTGGGGTTAGGAAGCTGTTCCAAATTAAGTGAAAATTTAGGCTAATTCCTAGTTAAATTTCATCTAATTGCTTGGGTAAAATAGTTCCCTTTGCTCCAAGCATTCGGGTATATATTTGTCCTTGCTGATTATGGGCGATGACATCAACCACTAGACCCGATTCTGTTTTAGATTTTATTTCACAAGAAACATAAAATGTTTCATCAAAGGGGACAGCTTCAAACTGTTCAAAAGTTTTGATTTCCGAAGGTAAACAAGCTACCTGATAAAAATGCTGTGCCCAAATCCAAAATGCATGAATCTGCACATCTGCAATATAGGGATTAAATGTTTGGACTGGGAATTGTCCTTGTTGTCTTTTTGCTGGTTCTGGCAAGTAGCATTCTATGGTTATCTTATCCAGAGTGGCATTTAAGACAGATTTTACACCTTGAAAAGTAAGTCCGTGAAATAAGGTAGCTGCCCCATTTTGATAAAGTGATGAAGTCGTAGCGGTGATTCTATGATCCTGGCTTAAGTTCAGAAATTCGAGTGTAGGGGTACTAGGAACTTGCCGCTTCAGTTTCATCTGGCTACTGAAATGATAACGGATTTTACCTTCTGGAGTTTTACTCCAAATTTTGGCATCGAAATCTATTTCATTGATATCATGTTTAGCAATTTCTTGCAATTCTAAAGTGTATTCAGTTTGTAAATTTTCATCGAAGATTAGTCCCTTCAAAACTTTATAATTTGTACAACTGAAAGCTTTGTAACCAGGATAGATTTGTTCACAAGCATTAGCAATCCATAATAGTCCACAAGTTGCTGGTAGAACTGGATAACCAGCAATTACATGGTCTTGTAAAAAGGGATTAGCAGCTAATGTGAGTTGCCGCTGGATACGAAAATTTCTCAACTCACTTGGTAGCCTTTCTGGGATAAACACCAGGGGGCTACCAATCACAACTTGCACAGTTTCTTGATTTTTACTAGCTAATTCATCAACTAAAAATTCTGTGCCAATTTCAATCGGAATAGTCTCGATATTTCGTTCAGCAAAAGCTTGCTTTAATTCAGGAGAAACCATACCACTGTCCCAAGGGCCCCAATTAATCGCTACTACATGAGAATGGGGATGGTTGAGTTTGACAAGGTGGGCTGATTTGTTGAGAATTTCATTTGCGATCGCATAATCTGTCTGTCCGACATTTCCGTAGAAACCAACTACAGAAGAAAATAGGACTAAATAATTCAATTGATTGGGTGGTACACACCGCAACAGGTTTTCTAGACCTTTAACCTTGGCAGTGTAAACTGTTTCAAAATCTTGGACTGATTTTTTCTCAATCCGCTTATCAGCCAGATTACCAGCCCCGTGAATAATTCCTGTCACTGGGCCGAAACGCTTCACAGCATTAGCAACTTGTTCAGAAAGCGCGATCGCATCAGTCACATCAACATTCAAATATTCGGCTTTCCCACCCGCTTGTTTAATGGCTTGTAAGGTTGTGGCAATTTCCCGACTAGATGAAATAACGTTAAACTTTTTCTGCACCATTGCAGGTGTGGGTTTTTCGCCTCTAGCCAAGAAATCCTCCATAATCCGCTTTTTCAAATCAGCTTCACTCAAGTAACCTTCAGTCCACACGGGTTCTGGATCGGCGGCGGAACGACCTAGCAAGATAAATTTGCATTGATAACGTTGCGCTAGTTTGATCGCACACTGAGCCGTTATCCCTTTAGCACCGCCACTTACGAGAAAAACCGATTGGGAATGGGGGATTGGGTACTGGGGATTGGGTACTGGGGATTGGGAAAATTCTTCCCCAGTCCCTAATTCTTGTTCACATATTAAGGTTGATCGTCCTTGTGAGTTATATCCTACTTCCGCAACCAATAGATTGGGATCATGAAGTTCAGCGAGAATATGCTGTGCTGATATTTCGGCATCTAAATCAGGATTGAGGTCGATCGCTCGACAAAATACAGATTCCCATTCCTGGTTCAAACTTTTAGTGAGTCCAAATAGTCCAGCACCAATTGCACCGAAGTTAGTTTTGTGTCCTAGTCCGAATTCGCCATCCAGACGAGCCACAGTTACAAAACTACTGCGTCCTTGAAGTGCTGCTTGATTCAGTGGTTCCTTGAGATATTTGGCGATGAGAAAGACATGGCGAAGAATAGCTTTTTCTGATTCCAGATAGCGGACATTCTTGCTTGTATCTTCGTGATTTGAGGGATTTAGATGGATAAATGTAGCGATTTGTCCATAATTATTAGCGATCGCTGTTAACTGTTCTTGCAAATGCTCCTCGCTCAAATCTGCAAGCACCACACGGCTAACCCCTTCAGGTAAAGCAGATTGCTTAGGAATCACAGTTGAGGGAAAAGTTAAGACAACAGTCTTCCAGCCACGCTTTAACAGAGTCTCAGCTAGTTTCGTCGTGGTGAGAGAACCATCATCAGTAAGCAAGGCAATATGCTGATCTGGGAACGTGAAATCTAAAAAATCAGGTTCAGGAAGATATTTGAGTTTGACAGGAGAGCGAAGAATTCGGGATTGGGTACTGGGGATTGGGGATTGGGTATTGGGTATTGGGGATTGGGTACTGGGTATTGGGGATTGGGTATTGGGTACTGGGGATTGGGTACTGGGTAATGGGGATTGGGAAAACTCTTCCCCAGTCCCTAGTCCCCAGTCCCCAGTCCCCAGTCCCTTCTCTATATATGCAACAATTTGTCCGAGGGTATGAAGTTGGGCTAATGCTTCTGAATTCAGCTTGGGTAAATCAGGATATAGTTCTAGCAACGCTCCTAGAATTTCCACAAGTTTGACGCGATCAATTCCCAAATCTGTCTCAAGATCCATTGATAAATCTAACATCGTCATCGAGTAGCCAGTTTTTTCACTCACGACGTTGGAGACAATGTTAGTAAGCTCTGGAGATGAAGGGGGTGAGGGGGGTGAAGGGGATGAGGGGGATGTTACTGTTACTCCCCCATCACCGTCATTTCCCCCATCTTTCCCATCTCCCCCAGTTTCATCAACAGGTGCGTTGACAAGGCCCACCGCAGGGATCGCTGCTGAGATTTCTGATGCAATTTTCCCCATATACTCAGCTATTTGACCGAGGGTGCGTAGCTGTCCCACTTCTTCGGGATTCGGTCTGGGCAAATCGGGATATAGTTCTAACAACGCTCCGAGAATTTCCACACGTTTGATGGAATCAATCCCCAAATCTGCCTCGATATCCATTGTCAGGTCTAGCATCTCCGTTGGATAGCCTGTTTTATCACTAACAACGTTAATCAGAGTTTCGCTCAGGATGGCTTGATCAATGATTACTGCTGGGGGTGGGGGTGCTACTGGTTCTGTGGGTATTACTGGTTCTGCGGGTATTACTGGTTCTGTGGGTATTACTGGTTCTGCGGGTGCTGGGGGTACAAACGCTACAGTTGCACTCTTATTCTCCTCTAATGGATTAATATCCAAAACTGCTGCTTGATGATGTGCGCCATTACCATTTGTGCCATTACCATTAGTCGAAACTGGCTCAGATTTAGTGGCAAAACCGTTACTCAGTACATCAACCAATGCAGTTTCCAGAACAGAGTTATCCTTTTGGGTTGGTGGAACTACTGGACTAGGTTGATAGTTAATTGGCGGTATCAGACTTGTACTGCTGGGCGACTGTTCATAATGTCGCTGGAGCAATTGGAAAAAGTTGTTAGTGTATTCTTGCTGATGGTTCAGATATTGCTCATGGATGCGGATGCTATCAGCTTGATGGTCGTGAAACCGCATGATGCTGCGTTCTGAACTAGAGACTACTAATTGCTGTGTTTGTGTTTGTGGCTCGCTGAATTTACCATTTCCCCACAACGCATGTTGTTGCTGCATGAGTTGGAAAAAGGTTTTGGTATATTCTGTCTGATGGTTCAAAGATTGTTCATGAACCTGCAAGATATCATGTTGATGGCGATTGAACTCTATTAATGTGTACTCTAAGTTGTCTATAGCTCTTAGGTAACTTAGAGGAAGTTCTGGAATAGGTTGCAAAGACTTGATATCTAGTTGATCTGATTGCCCATTCTGCACAGATTTCACTCCACCATTGACTGCGACTTTCTCTGCTGGATGAGAGGGGTTAGGTATTACTGGTTTATTGCCATTTCCAACGGTGGATTGACCGTTGACTGCAACTTTCTCTGCTGGATAAGAGGGGTTAGCTATTGCTGGTTTATTACCATTGCCAACGGTGGATTGACCATTGACTGCAACTTTCTCTGTTGGATAAGAGGGGTTAGCTGTTACTGGCTTATTGCCATTTCCAACGGTGGATTGAGCGTTGACTGCAACTTTCTCTGTTGGATAAGAGGGGTTAGGTATTGCTGGTTGATTACCATTCGCAACAGTAGATTTCACTTGATGCCCATTTTGCATAGCCTTTTCAAAGGACTGCTTTGTTTTTTCCGATACATAGTTGGTGCTATTTAAGCGGACATTCAAGACCTTATTTGGAGAAGCTTCTGGGATTTTGTACTCCAGTTGATAGGGGTCTAAGTTTTGCAAAGGTAATCCAGCAACGCGCAATTGAATAACAGCTTGCCGTAAAGTGCGATCGCTATCTTTGAGATGACTGGTATTTAAAGCTACTGCTAAATGAGGGCGATCGCTCAGAATATCTTTTACCAAGTTGGTGAGAACACTCCTCGGCCCAAATTCAATAAAGCAATGACCGCCTTCAGCATAAATATTCTCAATTTCCTGCTTAAACAACACCTGATTCCTCAGATGTTCTTTGAGGACTTTTTGAATAACTTGCGGGTCATTGGGGTAACGCTTTCCGGTCACATTGGTGTAAACCGGGATTTGTGGCTCGTTGAAAGTAACTTTTTCAATAGCTCTGGCAAAGGGTTGCTGTGCATAAGCTACTAGTGGAGTATGGAAAGCTGCGGAAACTCCCAGCAAGATAGTAGAGAATCCTTGAGTTTTCAGAGCCTCTTCTACATTGGCAATTTCAGCTTTCGTCCCTGCTAACACCATCTGATTTGGAGAATTCAGGTTAGCAATAGTAATCAGCGGGAAATTCTGAATCAGTTCTGTAACCTGATTAACATCCCCTTTTACCGCCAGCATGGCTCCCGCATCCAACTGCGGATCTTCTGGTGCAGCCATCGCTTGACCCCTAGCTTTGACTAAGAAAAAGTAATCTTTCTCACTCAAAACTCCCGCAGCCCAAAGAGCGGTAAGTTCTCCAAAACTATGCCCTGCCACAAAATCAGGCTTAAACCCAGCTTGTTGCAATATCTTGTACAAACCAGTGCTAAAAGCCCCAATCGCCGGCTGTGCATATTCTGTTTGCTGCAAGACTTTCATCTGGGCAGTCTTTTGATCTAAATCAAACACAGGGTTAGGGAAAACAACCTCCGAAAGGGGTTGCAAACCGTCTTGGTGTAAAAGGTTGTCAATTTGAGTATAGGTCTGCCCCAATTCTGGGAAATTAATTAAGAGTTCCCGACCCATCTCTAAATATTGCGAACCTTGCCCAGAAAATAGAGCAACCACCTTCCCCTCTGTTGCTATGCCAGTTTTGCGGTAGTAAATTCCTTGGGGATGTTCCCATGATTCTGCTTGCAACTTGTTTCTTAGCAACTCAATACTTGTTTGTAATAAGTCGCAAGCTTGAGTGAGAGAATCAGCAACAAATCCAAGTCTGGCATTTGCGATCGGAATTTCTAAAGATTGAGACGCCGAAATCAATTCTGTATAAAGTTGCTCTCCCGTATCGGATTGCAATTGCTGTCCAATTTCTTGACAACGCGACAACAATTCTTCAGGCGTTGACGCAAATAGCAACACCGGCTGGGAAGGTTTGTGTAAACGATAAGGTTGTTGATGTTGACTTGTGTATTCTTCCAAAACGACGTGATAATTTGTGCCGCCAAAGCCAAAAGAACTTACCCCTGCACGTCTTGGTTGCTCATCGCTGCTAATCCAAGGTCTAGTTTCCGTATTTAAATAAAATGGGGAACTATCAATATCTAATTTAGGATGCGGTTTGGTGACATTAATGGTGGCTGGTAAGACTTTGTGGTGGAGAGCCAAAGCCGTTTTAATCAAACTCGCCGCACCCGCAGCCGCTTTTGTATGTCCAATCTGTGATTTAACAGTTCCGAGGGCAATATGTTGTTTTTTGGGATTGTTTTCGCCAAAAACTTCTTTTATCGATGAAAATTCGGCTGGATCTCCAGCCATAGTGCCAGTGCCGTGTGCTTCAATCAAACCAACACTGGTAGGTGAAAATCCGGCATCTTCGTAAGCACGATGTAAGGCTCTGACTTGACCTTCAGGACGCGGTGCATAGATGCTTTTATAACGGCCATCGCTAGAAGTGCCAATACCTTTGATGACTGCATAGATTCGGTCATTATCTCGCTGGGCATCCTCAAGGCGCTTCAGGACTAACATTCCCACACCTTCACCCAGCATCATCCCATCTGATTCGGCATCGAATGGTTTGACATTCTCACCTTGGGAAACAGCAGGAGTTTTGCTGAAACACATATAGGCCATAATTGAGTTGTCGGTGTCAACTCCGCCAGTGATCATCATATCGGCTCGATGCTCAATTAGCTCACTAATTGCCATTTTGAGCGCACCCAATGAACTTGCACAGGCGGCATCGACTACACAATTAGTTCCACCCAAATCTAAGCGATTGGCAATTCTTCCTGTAACTACATTTGCCAGCATACCGGGGAAGGCATTTTCATCCCACTGCACGTATGCACTTTTGATTTTCTCAATGATTTTTTGTGTATCCTCATCGGATAAGCCACTGCCTTTGAGAACTTTTTCCCAAACTGGGTACTGCATTCTCGCAGTCAGTGGAACCGCCAACTGCCTACCTAGCGCTACACCTAAGATTACACCGGTGCGTTCACGACTAAACTGCTTAGATTCGCCGTAACCGGCATCTTCCATCGCTGCTTTCGCAACAAGTAAACCTAGCAATTGCGAAATGTCTGTGACTTCTAGGCTGTTGGGTGGCAGGCCAAATTCCATCGGATTGAAATTGACATCCGGGATAAACCCGCCTCTTTTACAGTAGGTTTTATCAAACGCTCTGGGATTAGGATCATAATAATCCTCTACATTCCAACGCGAAGCGGGAATATCAGTAATACAATCAACTTTGTGAATAATTGTTTCCCAATATTCCTGTAAATTTTTCGATTGGGGAAATATAGAAGCCATCCCGATAATGGCAATATCGGTTTTTTGCCGATGTGTATTTATTTCGCTGGTTAGTGGTGCATTGTCAACCATAACTTTTTTCACCTGTATGAGCTTGATTAGAGCCTGTTCACAATTGCTCACTTCTTCTTGCAACTGTGCCAAAACAGCTTCAATTCTAGAAGCAGCCATGACTTTATCTTTACTATTGGATTTATAAGATGTAGAGATTTTTATAAAAATATTACCTCTACAAAAAAGGTAGATTCGATCGGCTTTTAGAAAGAATTAGGGTTATAGATGATGACTGATATGCTTTGAGTTAAAGATTCAAGAGTTATAACCCTGAATGGAAGAGATTGTAATGGCGATATTGTGAAGTCTAAATGTATAATTCCGACTTCTTTGTTGGACTATTTCACGTATCTGAAAATCTCTTTAAATTAGAGATGAATTCAACGTTAAAACATAAATTATTGATCCAGGGCTATTTCGTTCTAGACATAAACTGCCCATAACTTAAGTTTCCGGCTAATAACTATAGTTTGTTAAAACAGACTATAATCTTTTCTTAGCCGTCTTTAGACGAATTTCGCTATTAGACTCAGAATTCATTCTGAGGCGGACTAGATGAGAATAAAATAGCCCTGGTTGTTGATCAGTTTTAGCTTGGATAGTTTCATCCAGAAAACTTATCCTACTCCGTGTTATCCTATCAACGGTTGCTTGTCCTGAATATTAAACTAGTCGCTTCTCCATTTCAATTGATATGCAACTTACATACGACGAGATAAGTGTTACCACATCAAATATTGTCAAACACAACTTTGTAGGTAACTTCAAATTAACAGTACTATAGTTTTGGTTACACATTTCTTAGCTAACATCCGGTAAGTTATTCAGAATCTACGCATTAAATTATACAGAATCTTCTTCTGGATTAGAATTGTTATCTCCTTTACTTGTTATCGCCTGATGTTGAGCAGCAGCTAATAGCTTTTGTTCAAGTCTACTAATACTAATTCCCAACTCAGAAGCTTTTTTACTTTTCCACTCTTCTAGCTCACAATCATGTTGATTGAGCCATTCACGCACCGCGACGCGGGCCATTTCAGCTTTGCGAAGAGTCTGGCGAGCTGAATGAAAAATCAGTCGCTGGTTATCAAAGCTTGGCAATGAGAGCATGAATCGCTGTAGTTTCATTTTATCTAGGGTCTTTGGAGGGCGATCGCTTTCACTCACATAATTATTAAAACTCATTTCAATTAGTATGTCACATAGTAAAAATACATTTTAGAAATTGCATATAAATTGCATATATCTTCGTTTCAATCATTCTCATTGAATTAAGTAAGTAAGTCGACGTGGAAAATTATAACTATGTAATAAAAAGTTAAAGTCGAAAGCAAGAGTTAAATTTAATACGTTCTACACTGTGTTTTCCACTTTTTCTCCTTGCTTTAATTCCATTGATTACGTCATAAGCAAGGTCTAACTCGCTGTCAAATATTTGTCCTGATAGTTCATTTTTTTAAGATGTTGCCAATCCAATTCAATTTTTCGTCATTCATGTAAGACTTCTTTTATAGTTTGAGGAGTCTAGTTAAAGTGAGCAGCTATTTTTCTACGTATCAGGCATGTGTATTTTATCTTCAAATGTTTACTATGCCTAGAGTGATAGAAGAAGGTTAAGTGCTAATCAAAAGCATTAATTTATCAACCAAGTTAAACTGTATGTCATTTATTTGCGTATTAAAAGACACAGATAACCATCTTTTTACAAAGATTGGGTATCTGTTAATTACTGCTATAGCTTTTACATCTATCTACAAGTTGATTTATTTGTTTAATAAATTATGCATTAATCAATAAGCTAATTTTTTCAAAAGCCATTATTGTACAACAAAATCCATTTACTACAATGTCACAATAGCCACTAGTAGCTATATCTAAGGAATGAAAAACTCTAGTTAACAAAAAATAAATCACAAACCAAAGACCTATTTCGATATGCTGAATAATACCAAGGATATAACAATGTTGAAAAGTAATAAAGAATTGCAAATTCTGTCAATGTTTTATGCCGAAAATGTTGCTAACTATTTATCATCGTCAATGTTGCATGTGGGTTGCAATTGAGTATCATTCAGTTTATCGTAAGTGATTAAATGATGTAATTCAATACTGTTTGTTTAAGAATGCTTAGAGATAGATCAATAGGGAGAAGATAAATATAAATTCACCTGATTTGCTGGTTCCTCTATATATTCATAAACGCACAGTATGACAATGCAATTTAATGCGATGACCCGTGTTGTATGAAGCGTTCTGCATAATTTTACTGTCACGAAAATATAAGGGCTTGCTGGCATGAGACTATCTGAGCTAGATCCACTCATACCGCTAATTAAGTTAAGAGAAGAACTCCTGAAGTTACCGAAAGGCTACTCGTTTTTTGAAGAGGAACTAGTAGATTTTTTATCCAGACGAAGATGGCCAGAAAGTAATCGCCGCATTGACCGGACAACTTTCTGGCGATGGAGAAATGACAACGGGATTGAGCATCAAAAAGTATTTAGCCGATTGGATATTTTGAAACTATGCCAAATCTGCGACCACTATCGCATAGATGGAACTCGTAGTGAATACTTGGCGATCGTTAAAACTAAAAAAGAGGTAGTACTAAACAAATAGAGCTATCTCTGACTAGATGGATAAAGTACCAAATGGCTCTACCGAAAGTTAATTAAGTAGTCATTGATCATTGGTGCATACCCCGTTCCTTGTGGGTGGAAAACTTTGTCTTTCATCGGACTAATTCAAACCATCTTAAAGAGTGGGTGTGATTTCTCTTGGACTAATAACTAATGATTAGTGACTCTGCACAGTGGTTTGATTCTACTAATAGATTGATGAATCAATACCTTTAGTGTTAGTGATATCTGGCTTCGGAAGAACCCCTCACCCCCCCCTTTTGAAGGGGGGCTTAATTCCCTCATTAAAATTATGGTACAAAAACAAAAACAGTCATTCATAAAACCATTCATCAAACCTGTAGGTTGGTGGCCAGTCATGTTAGCAACTACTATGACTGTAGCAACTGGTGCTGTTACTTTCTATACCTTCTCACGATTTCAGTTGTCCTCGAAAGTTGAGCCTCAAGCTACCCCAAATAGTCCTCCTAAAATGACTGCTATTGCTGCTTTAGGACGTTTAGAACCTCAAGGAGAAGTTATTCGTCTGTCGGCCCCAGAATCCCAAGGGGGTGTAAGGGTCACAAAACTCATGGTAAATAAAGGAGATAGGGTGCGACAGGGGCAAGTAGTTGCAATTCTAGACAGTTATTTTCCTCGTCTTGCAGCGCTAGAAAAAGCCCAGCAACAAGTCCTAGTTGCCCAAGCTAGTCTCAACCAGGTAAAAGCTGGTGCAAAAGCTGGAGATATATCTGCACAAAAAGCAACCATTGCTCGTTTAGAAGCTGAATTGCGTGGAGAAACCTCTGCACAACAAGCAACGATCGCTCGTTTAGAGGCTGAGTGGCGTAATGCTGAAAGCGAAAATCAGCGATATCAACAGTTATACAAAGACGGGGCGATTTCAGCTTCCGATGCAGATACTAAACGTTTGCGAGTAGATACAGTTCAACAGCAACTCAATGAAGCTAGGGCTTCTCTCAACCGCACCGTAGAAACTCTGCAAAAGCAGTTAACGGAGGCCAAAGCCAGACTCAAAAGTATTGCTGAGATTCGTCCTACCGATATAGCAGCAGCCCAAGCTGATGTCGAAAGTGCAGTAGCCTCAGTTAACCAGGCTAAGGCAGAGTGGGATTTAAGTATTGTGCGATCGCCTATAACCGGGCAAATCATGAAAATTAATGCTTGGCCTGGAGAAGTTATCGGCAATACAGGAATAGCTGATTTAGGTCGCACACAACAGATGTATGTGGTAGCAGAAGTCTATGAAACTGATATTAAAAAAGTGCGTCTAGGTCAGTCGGCCATTATTACTAGCGATGCTTTGCCAGGGAAATTACGAGGAAAAGTCGCAGATATTGGTTTGCAAATTGGCAAACAAAATATCTTTAATAGCAATCTTCAAGCAGATACTGACAACAAAATAGTTGATGTAAAAATTCGTATTGACAATATGGAAGACAACCAGCAAATCGCTGGCTTGACTGATTTACAGGTGGAGGTCATGATTGATATTTAGTAGTTCTCAATAGAACTTTTTTAACTCACAAAATATTCCTAAATTGCCTAAGATTAATTCGTAATTAGGACACGCTAAAAAATCTTGATTTAAACACAGCACTTTTCCTCAATTTAGTCTGATTTCTATCCTTGAGGTTTACCAAATGATTCTCAATATCCCCTTAGCTTGGCTACAATTAGCTCGACAAAAAATTCGCTTTCTTGTAGCTTTAGCTGGAATTGCTTTTGTTGCAGTTCTAATGTTTATGCAAATTGGTTTTCAAGCTGCCCTCTATGATAGTGCTACCCAGTTGCATAAAAATCTTGAAGGGGACTTATTTTTAATTAGTGCCCAATATAAATCTTTAACATCAAACCAAAGCTTTTTTCGTTCAAATTTATATCAGGTATTAGGTTTTGATACTGTAGAATCAGTTAGCCCTTTATATGTACAATTTGCTAAGTTTAAAAACCCCAATAATGGTCTAAAATTTCCACTATATGTGCTTGGATTTGATCCAGTTAAATCGATTTTTAAGTTTCCAAATATCGAAGAAAAACTTAATCTAATCAGAATCCCTAACGTCGTTTTATTTGACCGCGATTCTCGACCAGAATTTGGTGCGATCGCTAAATATTTTGAGCAAGGAAAAGATATCAAAGTTGAAATATTTAGCTATACCGGATTAGTTGGTTACAAAGTTAAAATTGGTGGTTTATTTAAACTAGGGCCTTCTTTTGGCGTTGATGGAAATTTAATCGTTAGTTCTTCAACTTTTCTGCGAATATTTCAAGATCGTCCGGTACAAAAGATAGATATAGGATTAATTAAACTCAAACCTGGTGCTAACCCCCAAAAAGTTTTAGCAGATTTATCAGCCAAGTTACCCAAAGATGTAAGAGTTATTACCCGCAAAGACTTTATTGCTTTGGAAAAAGCCTATTGGTCTCTTAGAACACCTATTGGGTTCGTGTTTAATTTGATGGTGTTAATGGGGTTTGTTGTTGGTGTAATCGTTGTTTATCAAATACTTTATAGTAATATTTCTAGTCATTTAACTGAATATGCAACTTTAAAAGCAATGGGATTCAAAAATAAATACTTATTAAGTGTAGTTTTTCAACAAGCTTTAATTTTAGCATCTCTAGGTTATGTTCCGGGTTTGGCTATATCTATAGCCCTATATGATGTATCAAAAAATGCTACTAAATTACCAGTTATCATGACTACAGATAAAGCCATCTTAGTATTAATCTCAGCAACATTAATGTGTTTAACTTCGGGGTTTTTATCTACAAATAAACTCCGAAATGTAGATCCAGCGGATATTTTCTAGATTAAATCTAGTGTATAAATAAAATGCTTAAACAAAAATTCATCGTCACCATAGAAAATCTTAATCACTACTTCGGCGATAAAAAAATACGAAGTCAGGTATTATCTGATATTAATTTTAATATCAAATATGGAGAAATTGTGATTATGACTGGGCCATCAGGTTCAGGAAAAACAACTTTACTGACTTTAATTGGTGGGTTACGTTCTGTCCAAGAAGGAAGTTTGAAATTTATCGGTAAGGAGCTTTCTGGAGCTACTAATCAGCAATTAGTTCAAGTACGTCGGCATATTGGCTATATTTTTCAAGCTCACAACTTGCTAGATTTCTTAACAGCGAGACAGAATGTTCAAATGTCACTTGAATTACACAAAAACATTTCTGAATTGGAAGCTCGCAAAAAATCAGAAGCTATACTCAGTGCTGTTAAATTGGAGAATAGAGTCAATTATTATCCGTCTGATCTTTCTGGAGGACAAAAACAACGGGTAGCCATTGCTCGTGCTTTAGTAAGTCATCCCAAATTAGTTTTAGCTGATGAACCGACAGCAGCTTTAGACAGTAAGACAGGCCGAGATGTTGTCACCTTGATGCAGCAACTAGCTAAAGAACAGAATTGTGCTATCTTAATGGTCACTCACGACAATAGAATTTTAGATATTGCAGATCGGATAATTCATATGGAAGATGGTTATCTGGTCAAAGAAGTTTCGTGATTATCCTTAAGAAAACGAAAGTCTCATACCATTTCACGAAAATCTTGATACATATAGATTTTTCGTAGAGGTTTAGCACTGCTCATTGGTGTCAACTTAAGCCAAAAATAGCGTACTGATTGGGTGTTATTCACCCGCCAGGGATTGTAAATCCCTGACTAATTGCTCAAGTCTACTGAAGTAGACTGAAAATTTTTGCGCTATTTAGTCCTCTTCAGAGGACTTTAGCTATGAGACAGGGATTTACAATCCCTGGCGGACGTGCGGTTTTGCGTTAAGTTGACACCAATGAGCAATGTGCTAAACCTCTACCCCAATACGCTTGGGTTAAGGGCTAATTGTACAAAATTGTGGGTTTTCGAGACACGATAAATCTACGTCTCTACAAGTGTTTTGGTCTTATCTGAATTGTATTGAACAACTGGTTTTTACTCAGCACTGGCTCAACGCCCCGCTATCCATGTACAGCGCTCAACACTTAGCTATTATTTAAGTATTTTGATGCAGATATGATATGTCTCCTTGTTGACTCCTGGTTTCTATTTATTGCTAACTTCTAAAGGCAAGAAAATCGTCAAAACTTCCCCATAGTGTGGACGCTGGCGTACAATCAGTTTGCCACCGATCGCCTGGAATAAATGTTTGGTTGCGGCGATATTCAAACTAATCGTACCCGTTTCTGGTTGGAACATCAGCAGTTGACCAAGGGCTTTGCGAATTGGTGGTGTTGCAGGCATGGCCGCTTTATTTGAATCTTTGCACCCAAATTGGGGCGATAATTGTAACTTCAGTTGATCTCCAGCCGGGATAACTTGTACCTGAATATGACTACCTGCGGGTAAACTGCGAGTAAAATTTTCCATCAAACCAGTAAGTACCTGATCCAGCATGGTGGGATTGCTCACCACTGTTGGTAGTTGCTGAGGTAAAACAACATTTAAAGTTAAGTTCCGCCGATGTGCTGCTTGTTCCCAACGGGGAATACTTTGCTGCAACACTTGATCTAAAGACATCGGCGTGAGTTGAGTTTTTGAGGATTTTGCTGAGGTAGTAGTTTCTAGTTCTGCTGCCTTAAACAGCAACTCCATGCGATCAATTTGCTCGGTACACTCATGATCGATAACTTTTAAGCGATTGATCACACTAGGATCTAAGTCTCGCCGTTTCAGCAGCAGACGAGTCATAGTGCGAATCGTGGTTAAAGGTGTGCGGACTTCGTGAGCGAAAGCTTGGAGCAATTCTACATCAGGATTTGGGGATTGGGCAGTGGGGATTGGGCATTGGGGATTGGGCATTGGACATGGGTTATTCTCCTTGTCTCCAGTTCCTAGTAAAGAGTCTCTAGTCTCTTCTGGTTCTGTTACTTCTTGAAGCAGCAACTGGCTAAACTCAATCATAATGCGGTAGTCTGGTGCTACCGGGGAATACTGTTCTACCAATGCATCCAGGCGGGCAAAGAACTCTGGATTAGCGAGCATTACCCTTGCGCCTAGCGATCGCCAAGCCTGCTGTACTACCTCTGGTTCAAAAGAAAATGAAAAGGTTTTTTTACCGTTTTTGTGGGTTGCTAAAACCAGCACTAATCTAAATTTATCTGTAAAAACTAAGCAAAACTGTTCTGCACCGAGTGGATCAGCAGGTAGTAAGGGAAGTACCGATTCATGAGGAGCAATTTCTTCATTTACAGACTCGTTGGCGTATTCCAACCCAGGCATCGCACATGGCATCTGAAATGGCATCAGCGCCAAGGGGTTAAATGGTTTTGCCGTAAAAGTGACTGTTTCTAAGCTTTGAGTCAGTTTTGGCTGACTAAATAAGGGTGCAGGTGCAGCTAATACTAATCCTTGGGTTGTGTTAACCGAGGCAGTTACTAAAGTCTTTAATAGCAAATGTTCTGTCGCTGCTAGGCTGACACGCCACTGCCGCTCTGCTTTGGCAGGTGAACATTCAGCTATACTTGATTGATTTTCAGCCAAGATTTCGCTCAGGCTTGGCAATATCCATTTGTACACAGGCTTTTACCCCTTAATTCAAGAGCGACTAACAGCGTCTAGGGTAGACATTTCACTACTACCTAAGAGGTTATAGCCATTTGTGTACTGGTGACAGTGGTAGAACCGAACAATTCGGGCGCAATTTCCGCTCTAAGGGCGATGTCTACGACGGGCTACGCCTACGCAGTTATGGGCTGAAAAACACTCGCACTGACTTTTACTTATAGACATGGCGATCGCAGATTGATAATTGTACTGAATTCATTGCTCGAATCGGGATTGCAATTACAAACTCTGCACCCTGTCCAGGCGATGAAATACATTGCAAAGATCCACCATACTTTCCAGTAATTATCTGGTAGCTGATTGATAATCCCATACCAGTGCCCTGACCAACTGGTTTTGTGGTGAAAAAAGGGTCAAATAAACGCGACTGGATTGCTTCTGGAATTCCTGAGCCATTATCAGTAATCCGAATAATCACATTTTCGTTTACCTGTTCAGAAGAAATGCGAATCAAAGGATTTGGACAAAGTTCTTTTTGGAAACACTCTTCTAAAGCATCGATTGCATTTCCCAAGAGGTTCATAAATACTTGATTCATTTGCCCTGCAAAACACTGGATTCTAGGCATTTCACCATATTCTTTAACCACTTTAATTTCAGGGCGATTATTTTGTGCCTTGATCCGGTGTTGTAAAATTAACAGGGTACTGTCGATTCCTTCATGTAGATCAACCGTTTTGAACTTGCGATCGCATTTTATGGTATTCAAGCTCATAACTTACAAAATATCCTAGTAGTCCAGCAACTTCTTCAGCCTCTTGTTGAGCAAGATATTTAGCTATCTTCAATTGTTGATGAGCACTAATTGCACCAATTATTCCTGAAAGAGTAGCCATTCCTAGAACACCCAAAATTAATTTTTAACTAATTTTCATTGCTTGCTCGAAACCTCAAGTACTGGCTACTGTGCTAATTCAGTTTTGGGGAGTTTACCCTTTTCCTAAAATTCCCAGTTGTCAGCCTGAAAGCTACAGAGTCAATAACCATTAGCAAAATCTTTAATCTGGGTCTATTTCGGCGATTTACTTAGGGGTAGCCGATCATAGACATCGCATTTTTTTAGGTAGATTAGCAATAGACTATCTCAAAGGTACTTTATGGATTCAGTTAAAGATTTAGTACTAGTTGCTGGTGCTACTGGTGGAGTAGGGCAACTAGTGGTAGGCAAGTTACTAGAAAAGGGCGTGAAAGTTCGTGTCCTGACACGCAATGCCGCCAAAGCTGAAGAGATGTTTAACCAAAGAGTAGAAATTGCCGTTGGTGACATCCGCCAGCCAGCTACGCTGCCAGCCGCAATGCCAGATGTCACCCACATCATAAATTGTACTGGAACCACTGCCTTTCCCTCTGAGCGATGGGAATTTGAGCAATCCCCGAACTTGCTTGAATGGGGGATCACTTTCCTTAACCCCAAATCTAGTCAAGCAAAAGCAAAGAATAGTCCGGAAAAGGTCGATGCCCAAGGTGTAAGCAATCTAGTAGCAGCAGCACCCCGGAATTTGCAGCGATTCGTTTTCGTTTCTTCCTGTGGAATTCTCCGTAAAAATCAGTTTCCTTTTAATATTCTTAATGCCTTTGGTGTGTTGGATGCCAAACAAAAGGGCGAAGAGTCCATTATTAATTCAGGATTACCGTACACCATTATCCGCCCAGGACGCCTCATTGACGGCCCCTATACCTCATACGACCTCAACACCCTCCTCAAGGCAAAAACAGGGGGTAAATATGGTGTGGTCGTAGGCACTGGAGATACACTTGCGGGTGATACCAGCCGAATTGATGTAGCAAATGCTTGTGTAGAATGCCTTTTTTACCCAAGTAGTTCTAGGAAAATTTTTGAAATAGTCAACCAAGGACAAAGACCACCTGTGATTGATTGGGAAACTCTTTTTTCTTTGCTCTGAGTAACTGCTAAGTGCTGAGTGTCATATTTTATTCAATGCCTCATGCCCCATGTTCCATGCCCAATCCTCAGTGTTTCTGTAGTTTATTGCCTCTAAAGACGGCAAACACCACTCGGACGTTACGGTTCACCCTAATTGCTGAAAGTATTAATTCTCATACATTAGACATAGTGAAAGCAAATTAATCCATGAACCAACTAAAAACATAATTTAGTTAGTTTAACCGTCCTAAGCAAGGTTCGGGAAACCACCCTTCATGGACTGGCTACCACTAAGCTTCAGTATATATATCAGCATATCTGGAGTTTTAACCCCAGAAAAGCCAAATCAAAGGTATTCATGCTGAACTGGCTGATTTATTGACCCTGTTGGTTCAAAATTTAGTCCTTTATATTCTCATTCATTCATTTGTAGTTATACGGAGCCAGCACCTAAAATGGCAAAAGTAGTTGGAATTGACTTAGGAACAACGAACTCCTGCGTGGCAGTGATGGAAGGTGGTAAACCCACAGTAATTGCTAATGCTGAAGGTTTTCGGACAACACCATCAGTAGTCGCATTTGCGAAAAATGGCGACAACTTGGTTGGTCAAATCGCCAAGCGCCAAGCGGTGATGAACCCCGAAAATACGTTTTACTCAGTCAAACGCTTTATC
The DNA here is from genome assembly GCF_054786515.1 of Nostoc sp. UIC 10890. NCBI lineage: Bacteria > Bacillati > Cyanobacteriota > Cyanophyceae > Nostocales > Nostocaceae > Nostoc > Nostoc sp. UIC 10890. Next base: position 3,910,564 of record NZ_JBSGKF010000001.1, on the reverse strand, counting down.
GGTCGCCGCTACGATGAAGTAAGTAACGAAGCTACGGAAGTTTCTTACAAAGTCCTGAGCAGCAACGGCAATGTCAAATTAGATTGTCCGATAGCTGGTAAACCGTTTGCTCCTGAAGAAATTTCTGCAAAAGTTCTTCGCAAACTAGTTGAAGATGCCAGCAAATACCTGGGTGAAACTGTAACCCAAGCTGTAATCACTGTTCCTGCATACTTCAACGACTCTCAGCGGCAAGCGACAAAAGACGCTGGTAAAATTGCCGGGATTGAAGTTCTACGGATTATCAACGAGCCTACCGCTGCTTCTCTGGCATACGGATTTGACAAGAAGAGTAACGAAACCATTCTCGTATTTGACCTTGGTGGTGGTACCTTCGACGTATCCGTGCTGGAAGTAGGAGATGGAGTTTTTGAAGTACTAGCCACATCCGGTGATACCCACCTCGGTGGTGACGATTTCGATAAAAAAATAGTTGACTTCTTAGCAGAGAAGTTTAAGAAAGCCGAAGGTATTGACCTGCGGAAAGACAAACAAGCTTTACAACGTCTGACTGAAGCCGCAGAAAAAGCCAAAATTGAGCTTTCTAGCGTCACCCAAGCAGAAATTAACCTACCATTTATCACCGCTACCCAGGATGGGCCCAAGCACCTGGATACAACCCTGACTCGCGCTCAGTTTGAAGAACTTTGCTCTGACTTAATCGACCGTTGCCGTATTCCTGTGGAAAACGCCCTCCGGGATGCCAAGTTAACCAAGAGCGATATCGATGAAGTGGTGTTAGTTGGTGGTTCTACCCGTATTCCCGCAGTCCACCAGATTGTGAAACAGGTATTGGGTAAAGACCCTAACCAAAGCGTCAACCCTGATGAAGTCGTAGCAGTTGGTGCAGCCATTCAAGCCGGCGTACTGGCTGGTGATGTAACTGGCATCTTGCTGTTAGACGTGACACCGTTATCTTTGGGTGTGGAAACATTAGGCGGCGTGATGACCAAAATTATCCCCCGCAACACAACAATTCCCACCAAAAAATCCGAAGTTTTCTCCACCGCTGTGGATGGTCAAACCAACGTAGAAATTCACGTTCTGCAAGGTGAACGCGAATTCTCTAACGATAACAAGAGCTTGGGAACCTTCCGCCTCGATGGTATTCCTCCTGCACCACGCGGCGTCCCTCAAATTGAAGTGGTGTTCGATATTGACGCTAATGGTATCCTTAACGTCACCGCTAAGGACAAAGGCACTGGTAAAGAACAGTCCATCAGCATAACTGGCGCTTCCACCCTGGATAAAAATGACGTTGACCGGATGGTGAGAGAAGCTGAACAGAACGCTTCATCTGACAAAGAGCGGCGTGAGAAGATTGAACGCAAGAACCAAGCCGATTCTTTGGCATACCAAGCTGAAAAGCAGTTACAAGAATTGGGCGATAAAGTTCCCGATGCTGACAAGACCAAAGTCGAAGGTTTAGTGAAAGAACTGCGGGAAGCAGTTGCTAAAGAAGACGATGAGCAAATCAAGAAGCTGACTCCAGAATTGCAACAAGCGCTATTCGCTGTTGGTAGCAACATCTATCAACAAGCTGGTGGTGGTGCTGCACCTGGTGCTGAACCTCAAGATAGCGGTTCTACATCTAGTTCTGGTAGCGGTGATGATGTGATTGACGCTGATTTTACAGAGAGCAAATAATTCCCCCACTTCTGTTGGGAAGATTATCTTGTTCCACCTCATATTACCCACTCAGACAAATCCCTGAGTGGGGATTTTTTTAAGGAGTTAGGAGAGATGCGATTAATCGTGTCTGTACAAGAATTAGGAGTTATTGATATTCTCTGCTGAATTTGAGTCTGTGTTGGGTTTGATTGGTTCTAAGTTAGAAATCCCCGCCGAAAGTCCTTTTTCTGAAATGGGTTTAGGTCAGCCTTGGTTAACTGTGCGTTGTGAGCAGATGAGTCTGCGGATTGATGCCCCAAAAGTGATAGGTCAATCAATTTTGAATTTTAGATTTTAGATTAACCCATACCTAAAGGTAGTTGCTCTGTAATCAGCGTTAAATTTGACAGGAAGGCAATGTCTAATATTAAGCTGCTTTTAATCATATATTCAGGGCATAATCCGGAATGCGGCACTTTTATTTTGTAGCTATATCTATACCTAAAAAAGTAAACATAAGCTAGTCGCTTGAAACTATAAGGGATAGATTAGATAGTTGATCTCGTGCAATATTTAGCAATTTTTTAAATTTAATGTTTACTTAATTGGCAAGTTTGAGAAAACGACACAATTAATAAATTTGCCCTACTGTTAATCAACAGTAGGGTTTTTTATTGGAAATAACAAGATTTCTGAATTTTCTAATAAATTGATATCTAATCTCAAACTTGGGATAATTCTGAAAATATCCTAAGTTCCCAACATCTGCAAATTATGCAAAGTAGCGTAAAGGCCTTCCTGTTGCAGTAGTTGATCGTGACTTCCCTGTTCGATTAATTCGCCACGCTTGAGAACAAAAATCCGGTCTACATTCCGAATTGTAGACAGGCGGTGAGCGATAATAATGGCGGTACGTCTAAGCAAAAGCTGGTTTAATGCCTCTTGAACTAAAGCTTCTGTGCCAACATCTAAACTAGCAGTAGCCTCATCTAGTACCAAAATTTGGGGATTGCGAATGGCAGCCCGCGCGAAGGCTAAAAGTTGCTTTTGACCACTAGAAATATTTGTCCCCCGTTCTCGAAGTTGAGTATCATAGCCTTGCGGTAGTTCTTCTATAAACTGGGCAATGTTGGTTTCTTCTGCTGCTTGTTGAATCTGTTCAATAGTATAGCCATCTCCTAAAGAAATGTTGCTTTTAACATCGCCAGCAAACAAAAAGCCTTCTTGTAAAATTACTGCCATGTAGCGCCGCAGTTCTGCCTGTGGCACTTCCCGAATATCGACGCCATCAATGAGAATGCGTCCTTGGGTGGGTTCGTAGAGGCGGCACAAAAGCCGGATAATCGAAGTTTTACCCGCACCTGTAGGGCCGACTAATGCCACTCTTTCACCAGGATTAATGGTGAAATCTAAGTCTTTAATTACGTAATCATCATTTTTGTAAGCAAACCAGACGTGATCGAAGCGAATTTCTCCCAGTTCTGGGGGGGAAGTGAGGTCTGGGGATTCTAGATTTGCCAAGATTTCGTCTATGTAGCCAAATTTGGCATCAAATATTGAGAACCGGACATTGGCGCGATCGCGGATTTCTATCGGTTCATCTAATATATCGCCTACGCGCTCAATGGCAGTGAAACCAGCTTGAATTACTGTAAATTTTTCCGCAAAATCCCTTAAAGGGTCAAATAATCGCTGGGCATACAAGATAAATGCAGATAAAGTTCCAAAAGTCAAGCTTTCTCCCAAGAGTAACCAACCACCCATCAACAAAACACCTGCGATCGCAATCAGCCCAATCCATTCCAAGGTTGCTGAAATAAATGAATCATAAAAGATGGTTTGATCCATTTGCTGAGTGTAGCGGCTGTTTGTGGTACGAAACAATTCGGCATTAAATTTTTCCCTGCGGAACAACTGCACTACATTAATGCCAACCACATTTTCTTGTAACTGTGAATTCAATATAGAAAGTTCTTCCCGCCCTTTGTAATTGGCTTTGCGGTACTGTTGCTGAATGTAAACAATGACCCAGGTAACTGGTAATAACATCACTAGCAGCAAGCAGGTAAGTTGCCATTGGATGGAAAACATTAAACCCAAAATCACCAGCATGGAAAACAAATTGGATACAATGCCAATTGCCCCAGTCGAAAAGACATCGCCTAACACTTCCACATCGCTGGTGATTCTGGTGATTAATTTACCTACGGGCGTGCGGTCAAAAAACCGTACTGCTAGCGATGTGACGTGCTGGAATAAGTCTTGGCGAATTGCTGCGGTGATTTGTTGTCCTAGCTTCTGTACTATGTAACCTTGGTAGCCCGTCAAAATCAATCGGATTGCGATCGCAATTACCAATAATCCCTCTAGGATATTTAGCCCTTGAGATAAGGGGCGATTCCTAAGAAATTCGTAAGTGCTTGGTTCGTTGCGAATCAGAGAGATTACTTGGCCAATCAACAGCGGTTGTATGGCATTAGCTAGCGCGATCGGTACGAGTAAGCACATTGACAGCGCCAATAGCCGTCCACTACGACGGGCATAGGGCACTAAACGCAAAAACAACCGCCAGTCATTCTCACGCCGTCGGTCTTGGGTATAAGATTTTTTGAGAGATTGGTAGATGCTCATAGTAAGAGCATTATATTTAATGTTTGGAAAAAAACACGCTTGTTTAAAGTAGTGTTTGTCTTGCTACCCCGATACCATGCCTGAGATAGAAACCGCAAGACTGCTACTAAGACCCTATACTCCTCAAGATTTGGATGAACTTGCTCCCAAGAAGTCGCAGCATTCTTACTCAAGGCAGTATTCATTCCTCCATGCCTTCCTTGATCAAGCGTATAGCTGTGCGCTTTTACTGGATTATTTGTATTAATTGCTTCATATATATCTTTGTAAGTATGGAATAATACCATACTTCTCTGTTTACGTCTTATATCTAAAGATAGAAGATAAAGGTTAAAATTTGGGAAACCTAAGAGAGGTTCATTCCTAAAAGATGTCCTGCCTATTTATCGCAGAGTGCAACTGAGGTCAGATGACGCAACCTTTAAATCAAGTCAAAGAGTGGGAACAACGTCGTGATGAAGCAAACCGCTACTATCAGCGGGGGAAATTTCAAGAGTATCTCGACCTGGCTACCAAGAATTTACACTTGGCTAGAGCAATTCCAGACCGAGCCAGAGAAGGTTATACATTAAACGACCTTGGTTTAGCCCACCTCAGTTGCTGGCAACCTCAAAGAGCATTAGAGCGCTTTCATCAGGCGCTTTCGGTTGCTAATGAAATTGGCAACGCGCCAGCACAAGCAACTGCACTTAGCAATTTGGGTTCTACCTACAGCCGTCTTGGACGCTTTTCGCAAGCGTTGGAATATTTTGACAAATCACTACCAATCTTTAGACGATTGCAAGATTCTCAAGGAGAAATTTCTACTCTCAATGATGTAGCGCTAATCTATACGCGGTTGGGAGAACCGAAACGGGCGCTGTTGCTACAACATCAAATTTTGAGGATGCGGCGATTGTTAGGTGACTTTTCTGGTGAGGCAACAACCCTAAATGGCATTGGGTTTGCTTACAATGTCTTAGGCAAGTTTGAGCAAGCGCTAGAATTTTTTGAAGCAGCACTGCCAATTCAACGAGCTATCAAGAATTTGCTCGCAGAAGCAACCACCTTAAACAACATTGCTTCTATTTATCATGATTTAGGAAAACCCAAACAAGCGCTGTTGCTTTACTATCAAGTTCTTTTGACACGTCAGGCAATTAGCGATCGCGCAGGCGTTGCAACAACCCTCCACAACATTGGTTTTACCTACAGTTCCCTGGCCCAGCACCGGCAAGCCATGAAGTTCTACAAACAAGCCATAACAATTTATCAACAACTGGGTGATTCTCTAGGGGAAATTTCAACCTTGCTGAATATGGGAAGCCTTTACGCCACAACCAAACGCAAAAAGTTGGCGCGATCGTGCTACCAAAATGCCCAGGAGTTAGCAGAGCAAATCGAACATCAGCCACTCCTGGAAAAAGTACAGCAGTTCATAGATTCTCTATAGCTTTACAAGGGCGGTTTTTAATCGCCCTTTTAACTTCAAGTTAACCTGCGTATCCCCGCGTCCTAAAAAGTTTGTAACTTGGCATAACTCTAAGTAATAGGATAGAACCTAGCGCTCTCAACATAACAAAGAGATGAACGTTTCTATCCGATTACTCCAAGAGAATGAGTTAGCTGCTGCTGACCATATTTTTCGGCTGGCCTTTGGCACTTTGTTAGGACTACCTGAACCAACCGAGTTTTATGGGGATGCTGCTTACATCCACCATCGCTGGAAAACTGATCCGAATGCGGCATTTGCTGCTGAGGTAGACGGAAAATTAATCGGGTCTAACTTGGTGGTGAATTGGGGGAGCTTTGGCTATTTTGGGCCATTAAGCGTTCATCCTGACTTTTGGAACCAAGGAGTAGGTCAACGTCTGGTTGAAGCTGCCACAACTTGCTTTGACCAGTGGAATACTCCAATGACAGGACTGTTTACTTTTGCTCAAAGTCCTAAGCATCACGTACTATATCAAAAATTTGGCTTCCGTCTGCGTTTTCTCACTGCGATTTTGGCAAAGCAAGTACAGCAATTACAGCAATTACAGCCAATACCTCAAGGAACTAGATACTCACAGATGAGTGAGGATGAACGTATCCAAAGTCTGAAAGCAATTGATCAACTCACTAATTCTATTTATGAAGGACTAGATTTATCACGGGAAATTCTCACAGTTCAAGCTCAAGGACTGGGTGATACGGTGTTGTTATGGAATGATACAAGCTTGGCAGGATTTGCAGTTTGTCACTATGGGGCGGGTACTGAGGCAGGTAGTAATACTTGCTTTGTCCGATTTGGGGCAGTATATTCTGGCAACAATGCAGGGCAACGTTTCGAGCAGTTATTGGATTTGTGTGAAGCATTGACTGCGGCTCAAAAAATGTCACGTTTAATCGCTGGGGTGAATACGAGTCGAGACGAAGCTTACCGCAGGATGCTTGCTCGTGGTTTTCGTAGTGAAATCATCGGAGTTGCAATGCATAGACCTAATGAACCGGGATTCAATCGCCCAGATGTTTTTGCCCTGGATGATTGGCGATAGCCTAGGAGGCAGGAGGCAGGGGCAGAAGTGCAATTCCTCGCGCTGCCAATGCGAATACAGATATGCTAGGGGACTCCTTGCTGTTTGAGCTATTGACAAATAAATTCTATGAAAGCTTACGAAATTCAAAGCAACGCCGGGATTGATGCCCTTGCATTAGTCGATCGCACTGAACCAAAACTCGCAGCTGGACAAGTTCTCATTCAAGTTAAAGCAATATCCTTAAATTACCGCGATTTACTTGTGATTGAAGGAGCTTACGGTGCTGGACAAAAATATCCGTTAATTCCCGTATCTGACGGTGCAGGAGAAGTTGTGGCGGTGGGGGAAGGTGTGACACGGGTCAAAATAGGCGATCGCGTAGCGGGTACTTTCTTCCAAGACTGGATTTATGGCTCTTTAACCAAAGAGAAAATGAAATCTGATCTCGGAGGCGGTATCGATGGAATGCTAGCTGAGTATGTCGTATTACACCAAGATGGTTTGGTGATATTACCAGACTATTTATCCTACATTGAAGGTGCAACTTTGCCCTGTGCAGCAGTTACAGCTTGGCATGGACTAGTGACAAAAGGCAATATTCGCGCGGGTGATAGTATTTTATTACTCGGTACTGGAGGAGTTTCAATTTTTGCTCTCCAGTTTGCCAAGATACATGGTGCTAGAGCGATTATTACTTCCAGCAGTGATGAAAAATTGGCGCGAGCGAAACAGCTTGGTGCTGATGAGACAATCAACTACAAAACAACACCAGATTGGGAAAAGCAAGTTTACCAATTGACTAATCGCACAGGTGTAGATCATGTAGTTGAGGTAGGCGGTGCAGGTACTCTGCCAAAATCGCTACAAGCAGTCCGCATTGGAGGACGTATTAGCTTGATTGGCCTATTGTCAGGCAGAGGAAGTGAGATTGACCCCATGCCAATACTTTTTAAGAGTTTAACCGTTCAGGGAATTTATGTTGGCAGCCGAGAAATGTTTGAGGCGATGAATCAGGTGATGCAACAGCATCAAATCAAACCGATTATTGATCGAGTTTTCCCCTTCACTGAAGCACGAGAGGCTTATCATTACCTCAAAAGTGCAGCTCACTTCGGTAAAGTAGTGATCAGCCTAATTCATAACTAACTCGTTCCCAGTCATAAACTGAGAACGAGACAATCCCTAATCTCCAATGCTTAATCTTAAACCCGACCTCGGAGAAACTGCGCCATTTCGTTAGGAGTTGGCGACATTTCTAAAGCAGTTTCTTCAGTAATGCGACCATCTTGATAGAGATTGAGCAACGACTGATTCATCGTAATCATGCCGTCAAAACTAGCTTGTTTCATCAACTCGCCAATTTCATCATACTTACCATCTTTGATCCATTCTTTAATCGCCTCAGTATTGATCAGCACATCGTGGAAAGCAGCCCGCTTACCGTCAGTTGTGCGACACAAGCCTTGAGCAATTACTGCCACTAAAGACTCCGAAACTGCCACCCGCATTGCATCCTGTTCGTCACCAGAGTAGAGATTAAGAATCCGCTCAATGGTTTTGACAGCGCTATTAGTGTGCAGGGTTCCCATGACTAAGTGACCTGTCTGAGCGGCTTTTAGGGCGGTGTTAACTGTTTCTTTATCCCGCATTTCCCCCACCAGAATCAAATCTGGGTCTTCCCGCAAAGCTGCTTTCAAAGCGTTGTCAAATTTGCGGGTATGCATTCCCACTTCCCGCTGTTTGACTAAAGACTTGCGGCTTTGATGGACAAATTCTATCGGGTCTTCAATGGTGATGATATGCTTGGCCATCTCCTTATTGATGTAGTCAACCATCGCTGCCATTGTGGTAGATTTACCAGAACCAGTGGGTCCAGTCACCAAAATTAAACCTTTGTGGTGATGACAAATATCCCGAAAAACTGGCGGTAAATTCAACTGTTCCATAGTTAAAATTTTCAGTGGAATCAACCGCAACACCATTGCAGCCCCTTTGAGGGAGCCAAAAACATTAATCCGCACACGAGCAAAGTCGTATTGAGTTGCTCCGTCAAATTCTAAATGTTCTTCAAAGCGCTGAATTTCCCCCTCACTCATCACCTCCCGCAACCAATTCATAAAAGCTTCTTTATCTGTTTCTGGATAATCCGTTGATTGAATTTCTCCTCGGCTGCGGAAGCGGGGTACTTCACCTACACCCAAGTGCAAGTCAGAATATCCTTGATCGTAAGCTTCTCTGATTAACTTCGCTAAAGTGAGTTGTGGAACGCTGTTTTGAGGGCGGGCTGAAGTCGGTATTGGCGGTGGACTACCCGGACGATGACCTGCGACAGGAGGGTTGGTTGACATATCCAATGTTTGTGTCATCTGCCGCTGTGTACTAAAGGTTGGCGTTGGAGGTGGTGGCGGCGGCATTGGTGGCACGTTACGTCCGGCAGCAGAGCTAGAATTTAATGGAGACTGTGATTCTGTCATATATCTTCACATTTGGCAGTTAAAAAGTTGAATTAATGAGAAGTAAAGTCACTTGCTTCGATGACTTTTGGAGAATGCTTGTCTGTCAGCACTAGCGACGATGGGAGGCGATTGAAAGTCCAGAACGACGATCAATCCATTTTATCCACCTCAATTGGTATCTTTTTTTCCTGAGATTTCACTATTCAGAAGATTTGGATAAATTATTTAACCTATCTAAACTGGTTTAACACACGTAAGGACTCAAAACACCCTGACAAATATACATAGAAATTTACGTATAATTTAATACAATTAAATATAAAGTAAATATTCTAAGTCCTTAGATGAGAAATTTATCTCAGGTATGGATAGGAATTACCAGCAATTAACAGCACAAATACTAGCAGATCATTTATTCAGCCCATCTATGAATTATGAGAATCGCTACTAGTTTTTATAAGAAATGTTAAGTTGAATAGGAGTAATGTCCTGGGGATCAAGGCTAAAAGCTCATACCTTTTAGGTTATATGCCTTAAGGTAGATGCAGAAAAGAAGTTTTTTTAATAGATAGAAACTTGACTTTATATCCACAATTACAAAAAATTAACTGTAAACTTTAGTAAACGAATGCTCATTTTCCCGATTAGTTTTTATATACTGAATTTCACTGAAACAATTCAGTTTACTCGCGAAAAGTGAGATAAGACTGAAATTAAAATATGCTCTGTATTTTAGGAGGAAAAGTCATGGTTTCTGCTCAAAGCTCTAATCTAGGAAAGACCTACTCCTTGTTGATGATTAAAAGCTTTTTAATATGGACTTTTACATTAGCAGTATGCTTGTTGGTTGTGGGTTTTCCACTAGTTGTCTTGATGGCTACGGTCGGATGTCTGTTGTCGATTATCTTGCAATCTGTGATGCCTGTTAGTGCGGTTTTGCTTGTAGCAGGCGCTCTAATAATGTTTAATGTCATGGCAGTTGTATTGGCTGCGGGTGTGCTAACTGTTAAGGGAGTTCATCCTAGTGAAGTTAAATGGTTAAGCTGGCTGCATGGAGAGGCAGACCAAATGCAGACTACTGTTTACGCTGCTTGCCCTCTAACTTGTGAGATTAAGTAGTCATTACAGTTGAATTCGATAAACAGTGCGTCTGCCCGGTTAAGCCGGGTTTTTTCATGCTCTTTAGACATAATATTGAACTTGTGAGATTAAGTAGTCATTACAGTTGAATTCGATAAACAGTGCGTCTGCCCGGTTAAGCCGGGTTTTTTATCGAAACAGAATTCAGGAGTCAGAATTCAGTTGGGTATTTTGTGCGACTGGTGTATGAATCCAGGGGTTTAAAACCCCCACTAAATCTGTATATTTAGTGGTCAACAAGACAGTGGCGGGTTCTGAATCCCCCACTGATAGCGAGTCTTGTCTGCGACACGCTACGCGAACGAGCGTCGCGTCTTCATTCTGACTCCTGTTAGCGGATAGCTAAGGTTTAGCTCATTCTGACTTCTGAATTCTTCGTCAAATTTTGTGTGATTTATCCATTTATATTTATGGTTTATGTGATGATTGACCGCCAACTATTGACTATTGATCACAGACCATTGACTATAACCATTGGCAAATTACAGATGATTAATGACTAATGACTAATCAAAAACGCGTTTGCATTATCTTAGGTACTCGCCCGGAAGCGATTAAACTAGCTCCAGTCATTCAAGTTTTCCAGAAATATTCAGGTTTTGAGTTGCAAGTAATTCTAACTGGACAGCATCGGGAGATGGTTGAGCAAGTTATGCAACTGTTTAATATCAAGTCAGATTATAACTTGGAAATTATGCAGGTTCAGCAATCTTTAAATGATATTACCTGCCGCAGTTTACAAGGGTTAGAAGCGTTATTCAAGGTGGAAAAGCCAGATTTAGTAATCGTGCAGGGAGACACTACCACGGCTTTTGCCGCAGCTTTGGCAGCTTTTTATCAAAAAATTCCTGTTGGCCATGTAGAAGCAGGATTAAGAACTGATGATATATTCAATCCTTATCCAGAAGAAGCTAATCGGCGGTTGATTTCTCAAATTACTCAGTTGCATTTTGCGCCGACTCCTTGGGCTGTGGAAAATTTGCATCGTTCTGGTGTTTTGGGTGAAATTCACATGACGGGTAACACGGTAATTGATGCGTTGTTAAGTGTCGCTGCAACTCAAGTAGTTTGCAATGTCCCAGGCTTAGATTGGGAATCATATCGAGTTCTGTTAGCAACAGTTCATCGTCGGGAGAATTGGGGAGAACCCCTACAAGCGATCGCTCAGAGCTTTTTACAAATTTTAGACAAGTTTCCTGATACAGCTTTGCTGCTACCATTGCACCGCAATCCGACTGTGCGAGTCCCGTTGCAGGAGCTTTTAGGGAATCATCCCCGAATTTTCTTGACAGAACCTCTAGATTATGGCGAATTGGTGGGAGCAATTGGGCGATCGCATCTTTTGCTTACTGACTCTGGTGGCTTGCAAGAAGAAGCCCCCAGTTTGGGAAAACCAGTACTGGTTTTGAGAGATACCACTGAAAGACCAGAGGCGGTTGCAGCCGGTACAGCCAAACTTGTAGGCACTAAGAGTGAGGACATTTTTGCAGCTACTGCGGAGTTACTCAGCAATCCAGATGCTTATGAAGCAATGGCAAATGCAATCAATCCTTTTGGGGATGGTCATGCAGCAGAGCGAATTTTGCAGATTGTGCAAAATTATTTGGGTATTTCATCAGAAACATCAACTTAGAAACTTAGATTAAACAAAATGCAAAATTTCTGTTTTTCAGGGTGCATAAAATCGGCTTTTATATTGGTTTTTCATTTTTACCAATAAAGGCAGTTCTTGCAGAGGGCAGTAGTTCGAGCAGAAAATCACCCTCTGCTTCCCCTACGGCGGTAAACTACGCTTTTAGAACAAGGGCTTAAGACCTATCGCAGGGTGGCTTCTGGCTAAATACCCAGAGCTGCTCGAGTTTCGGGGCCCACAACACCATCTACAAGTAGACCTTTACTTTGCTGAAAACTTCGGACTCGGCTCACAGTTTGTTGACCATAAATTCCATCAACTCTAAGATTACCTAAAGCTGTTTGAAGGTCTCTGACAAGCTGTCCTCTAGAACCAGGGGTAAGAATCACCGAACCGCCAACGCCACCAGGTCTAGTCACAGGAGGATTGCTAGGTCTATCACCAACCCATCGGGAAAAAACGTATCTACCCGTAGAAAGCCTAGCAAAACCGTTTTCATACCTTTCAATAGCTGGAAGTGTAGTGCCATTTGGGACACAATCTATATATGAGTAATTGGTGCTTGGGCCTGTACGGATACGTAAACAACTGCCGTTAGTTTTTACATAAGCAGCTGAACTCATTTGAATTTGAGTAACAGCAGCAAGTAATACACCAACACCAGCTAAGGCTAACCAAGCCGAAGATTTAAGCAGTTTTTTCCAATTTAATTTATATTTGCTGTTTCCCGATTCCTCTTTTTTAGTAATAACTATGTCAGAAGATTTAAGAGATTTTTCTCCATTGAATTGAGATTTAGGAGGATTATAATTGCTGTTTCCAAATGCCTCTTCTTGAGCAATAAACATGTGGGAATAAGCAAGATATTCCATAATATGCTCCTTTATATGCAAAAATGAGTACTCACAGAGAATAACCAAGTATTTCTCTGTATTTATTGCTAGTATATTTTATATCACTATCTTTCAACAGGTTTTTACTGGTAGCGAAATTAAGAAAAAATAAAATTAGTCAAAATATTCCTGAGAAAATGCGATGTCTACAACGGGCTACACCAAGGCACTGATTTAGGATAAAAATCACCAGGCATTTGGTATAATCCGTCGTAAACATCGCATTCTCAAATTAAATTTAATTTAAATTTAGTTAAAGCTTTCTTCTTTACTGGCTCCCTCCTTATGCATCCAAATATGTCAAGCGTATTGTTTGAGTCCAGTTAAATGAGCAACAGTAGAAGCTAAATCGTCTAAGTCTATCGGCTTGCATCGGTATATATCATAACCTGCTAATAGTGCACGTTTCTGGTCTTCGTCAAAAGCAGATGCCGTCATAGCAATAGCTGGAATTTTTCTCCCTCGCTTTGCTTCTAGATTTCTGACCTTCAAGAGCAGTGAGTAGCCGTTTTCATCTGGTAAATAAATGTCACTAATTAGAATGTCTGGTTTAAACAATGACACTATTGCTATAGCCTCGGCTGCTGAAGCAGCCGCAATAACCTGTGCTCCGTCTAATTCAAACAGAAAGGTAAGTAATGTTCTCGTATCAGGGTCGTCATCAACAACGAGCAATCGCAGACCTTTAAAAGGGATCGATTGATTAGACATTTTCTCACCGCCGTATAGAGCAAAGACTTAGAGTAGCAATTGCATCAAATGACACGTGTTTGTAAATGTCATTTGATGCATACTTTACTAAATCTTAATGGAACTAACTAGCAAGCGTCTGTCCGGTTTCGGACATAGCAAGTTACATTGATTCACTGGGATTCAGTGGCGATCGCGCCTTGGCTGATGATTCCCCAGCAACCGAGCAAATTCGTTTTGGATGACTCGATAACACTCACAGGAAGTTGCTTCCAAATCCTCTCGGTTCAGAATGTTAATTTGACCACGCTGGTAGCGAATCATTCCGGCTCGGCTCAGAGTACCAGCCGCTACTGTCACACCGGAACGCCGTACACCTAGCATCTGGGCGATAAATTCTTGCGTGAGCGGAAAATTCTCAGATTCCAAACGGTCAGAAACGGTGAGAAGCCAACGAGCCAGACGCTCCTCTAGGGTATGAAGACGGTTGCAAGCACATCCTTGTGTAAGTTCAGAGTATACAGCTCGTATATAGCGCAGCAACAGGTTTTGAATAGCTCCGCCCCGATTGAACTCGGTTTTCAGTACATCTGCATCCATCTGCATTCCAATGCCCGAAACTTGTACAAACGCTTTTGTGGTTGTTGTGTTGCCTCCTAAAATAATTGGGATACCCACCATGCCTTCATTACTCACTATCCCAACTTCCACCATCGATCCATCTTTCATACTTGTGACTATAGAAACCACTGCGTTTTGGGGAAAATAGACTTGCGTGATTGATTCTCCTGGTTCATAAATGACTTGTCGAGTGGGAAGCGAAACTAACTTCAGATGCGGAACAAGACGCTCATATTCACTGGCTGGCAAAGCCGCAAGTAACCTATTTACTTGCGGCTTAAGAGTGTTTTCACTCACTGAACATTAAAAAAATAAATTTGCTCAAAACACTTTAAATCAAGTTACTTTTGCGAGTCTGTCCGGTTTCGCACACATAACTCAAAAAAAATTTTTGGCTCGGTTACTGGGCATTTTGCCCAGTAACCGAGTAAATTCCTTTTGTATAACCTGATAACATTCACAGGAAGTTGCTTCCAAATCCTCTCGGTTCAGGATACTAATATGACCACGTTGGTAGCTGATCATTCCGGCTCGGCTGAGGGTGCTAGCCGCTACTGTCACACCAGAACGACGTACACCTAACATCTGAGAGATAAATTCTTGCGTGAGTGGAAAATCTTCTGATTCCAGACGGTCAGAAACGGTGAGAAGCCAGCGTGCCAATCGTTCTTCCAGTGTATGGAGACGGTTGCATGCAGCTCCTTGCGCCAGTTCAGAGTATATAGCTTGTACGTATCGCAGCAGCAGCGTTTGAATCGCTCCACCCCGATTGAACTCGGCTCTCAGTACATCTGCATTTATCTGCATAGCAGCACCCGGAATCTGCACAAATGCTGTCGTGGTTGTGGTGTTGTCTCCTAAAATTACCGGGATACCCACCATGCCTTCATTGCTCACTATCCCAACTTCTGCCGTTGAGCCATCTTCCATAGTGGTGACTATAGAAACCACTGACTTATCAGGAAAATAGACCTGTGCGATCGGTTCGGCTGCTTGGTAAAGGATTTGCTGAACTGAGAGCGTAACTAGCTTTAGATGGGGGACAAGACGTTCATAATCACTGGCTGGCAGAGCTGCGAGCAGCTTATTTGGTGGTTGCTGAAAGAGGTTTTTATTTAATGACATTAGAAGTCACTCTCCTTAAGGTAGGTGACTCTAGAAAAATCAACTTAGGGCATAAGGCAAGAATTTAAGAATCTGATCCTAATGTCAAAAGGTGTATTCTCTAAAGGAACACGGAGACAATCTAAAAAAGCTTAAATGGACACACTTGTTTAAGTTTATATGGTTTCGTACATAGAAGCTTAAAAAAACTTATTTTTGTGGTTTATTGGGCTTATTAGCCAATAAACGAGCAAATTCATTTTCTATAATCTGATAACATTCGCAGGAGGTTTTTTCTAAACCCTCGCGATTCAGGATGTTAATTTGACCACGGTGGTAGGTGATCATTCCGGCTTCGCTCAAAATGTTAGCTGCTTCGGTAACACCAGCGCGACGTACACCCAACATCTGTGAGATAAATTCTTGGGTGAGCGGAAATTCTTCTGATTCCAGACGGTCAGAAACTGTCAGCAACCATCGAGCCAACCGCCTCTCTAGTTTATGAAGACGGTTGCAGGCAGATCCTTGTGCTATTTGAGTGTATACACCTTGCACGTAGCGCAGCAGCAGGCTTTGAAGGCCTGTAGCTCGATTGAACTCGCTCCGGAGTATATCTGCATTCATCTGCATGGCACTGTCTGGAATCTGCACAATTGCCGTTGTGGTTGTGATATGGTCTCCCAAAATTACCGGGATACCCACCATACCTTCATTGCTCACTAAACCAGCTTCCACTGTCGAACCATCTTCCATAGTCGTGACTATAGAAACCACTGCTTTATTAGGAAAATAAACCTGTGTGAGCGGTTCGCCTGCTTCGTAAAGTACTTGCCGATTTGAGAGCGAAACCAGCTTCAGGTGTGGAATAAGACGCTCATAGTCAGCGGGTAGCAGAACTGCTAGCAGATTGTTTACCGGTTGCTCAAGGGCATTTTTGTTGAATGACATTAGGATTATCCTGAATGTAGCCGTTTTTAGAAAAGGTAACTCCAGGCATAAGGAGAAAAATCAAGAGTCTAATCCTAATGTCAAAAGGTGTATTTCCTAAAAAAAAGTTGTAATAAAAATTTGGTATTTTTATACTTATTATCTATAATCTAACATAACAACATTAGCTATTTATAGGAGTGAAAAATATAAATTTTTTCCAATAAATTAGACAGGTTTCTAAAGGATCTATATCAAAACTGTGACAAAAATAATACAAGTTAGCATAGAAAAGTATTAAGTACATACCAGAGCGGATAACTATTTTGGTATTGCTAAATTTTGACTTTATAAAGTTAATAGAAAGTATAAAAAATCAGCAGTTTCCCTCAAACTAAGTAACCCCAACAATCAAATTTGCTAAATTTTACTGTAATTACAGTTGCGATCGCATAATTAAATAAAATTATAATTACTTGCTTACTCTTCAGTATTTAGGAATTTTTGGTATCTAATTTTAAACAAAACGGAGAAAACTGATTTTTGACTCCTGCCTCTGATTCTAGCGACAGCACCGCAATCGAGAGCAAGCATTTCTTGTCTCTAACCTAGAAACAGGATTTACGCAATTTTTAATGGGTTTCCAATTTTCTAGCTGATCCTGGTTGCGGTTATAGCTAAGGTAAAGATAAAGAGAGAATTTTTTACTTTTAGCTCCTTAGCCTCTGTGAATAACTTGACGACAAATAAACTATCTACACCCCAGTTGTTTAAAGGCATTGCGCTATTTACACCTGGAGGAGATTTAATTTACTGCATCGACCCTAGCAAACAAGGCCGATGGCACTTGCATTTGTGCTCGGCTTTGCAGGAAATCCTAGATTTACCAGAGCCGCCGCATTTTTTAGTGCCTTGTTATACTGCGACTATTGACAATTGGTTTGATCCACGTACTCAACAAGTGCGAACTTTTGCTGAAGCTTATCCGGCTGTAATTAGACATCAAGCTTTGCTGAATGCCATTTTTGGCACTGGAGAGTTAGTATGGCAACCAGCTCCTTGGCAGGATGGATTGTGCGATCGCATGGTATTAACAACTTATCGTTCCTCGTTTTCGCAGCTTTGGGAGGATCACGATTTAATTGTCCGTCTAGACCTTTCTGAACCTGTGCCAAAATACCACCAGCCAGTTATAGTACAAAAAAAAGAAGCAATTACACAAGGCTATGTTCTCCGCTTGTTTGTTGCTGGACACAGCAGCACTACTGAACGCATCCTTCAAAATTTACACGAATTGTTAGAGCGATCGCTCGGACATCCTTATACTCTGAAGGTGATTGATGTTTTAAGTCATCCAGAACAAGCAGAACTCAATCAGGTTTCTGCAACTCCTACCCTTGTCAAGGTTTGGCCTCACCCAATTCGGCGAATCGTTGGAGAGTTGGATCATGTAGAAAAGATTTTACAGATGTTAGCTGCTAAGGAAAATTTTTAAATAATCAGGCTAGTTTTTTGCCAAGTGCGCGAATGGGTAGGTGTTGGGGAAGGGGTGACTACAAAAATGGCTAGATTGCCGTATATCAAAGGCTTTGAGGCTTTCAGCATCTTGAAACCATCCGCGCACCTTATGTAGACTGAATTTCAGCTATTTACAGTTAGCACAATTGCCACTCCTTATGTTATGATTTTTCCATTCGCGCTATTGAACCTTGAAAACCAAATAACACACGGCTTTCAGACGCCAGCCATTGCAATCAACTAAAATCCCTATTAGGGATTGAAACCGCATTGGTCAAGGTCGTAAGGTACTTAGAGAATTGCAATCAACTAAAATCCCTATTAGGGATTGAAACAAACCAGAGATTGGGGGCTTATTCTGTGGTCATTGCAATCAACTAAAATCCCTATTAGGGATTGAAACCCCTAAACTGGCTAAGGTTGCTAATAGTATCATTATTGCAATCAACTAAAATCCCTATTAGGGATTGAAACTGATTTAACATTAGCAACTGAGATAGTTAACCGATCTACATTGCAATCAACTAAAATCCCTATTAGGGATTGAAACTCGGAGCCTTTAACCGTGGCATCTCCGACCACATTGCAATCAACTAAAATCCCTATTAGGGATTGAAACTGGTCTGACTGTGGCAGAAAATAAAGATAAAAACCATTGCAATCAACTAAAATCCCTATTAGGGATTGAAACACAAGTTTATGAGTGATTCAACCAAAGGGGGAAGAGGCAAATTGCAATCAACTAAAATCCCTATTAGGGATTGAAACTCAAGCAAAATCCCTTTGGGATCGTAATCTACTTTCAATTGCAATCAACTAAAATCCCTATTAGGGATTGAAACGCAGGATTTCGGAAGCCCGGCAACTTTTAACCTCATTGCAATCAACTAAAATCCCTATTAGGGATTGAAACTCGTTAACTAGCTGGCTGACGAGTTTCCCAGAGATTATTGCAATCAACTAAAATCCCTATTAGGGATTGAAACGTAACTGCCATCACCACCAAAGTTAGCAGTTGCCCATTGCAATCAACTAAAATCCCTATTAGGGATTGAAACAACGATAGTTGTCATCTGCATCCACCACCTCTATGTCCTATTGCAATCAACTAAAATCCCTATTAGGGATTGAAACTTCTAGATTTGCGCCATAGAAATCAACCTTGCTCAAATTGCAATCAACTAAAATCCCTATTAGGGATTGAAACAGTTGCAACCATGACAGAGGATGCGTGGGGTGCGATATTGCAATCAACTAAAATCCCTATTAGGGATTGAAACAATGGTCGTTGCACTTTATCCGATAACTAAACTTTATTGCAATCAACTAAAATCCCTATTAGGGATTGAAACAGTTTTGCGATCGCAGCATTTTCAATCTGTTCATACAATTGCAATCAACTAAAATCCCTATTAGGGATTGAAACAGTTGTAAATAATGATTTTCATCATGACCTTGTTTCATTGCAATCAACTAAAATCCCTATTAGGGATTGAAACAATTAGGAAGATTGGTTTACCTGCCAAATCTAAATATTGCAATAAACTAAAATCCCTATTAGGGATTGAAACACATCTGAAAATAGGTTTAGCTGATTGGGTTCCAAGGTATTGCAATCAACCAAAATTCCTATTAGGGATTGAAATTTAAGTATGTTGACATCCACCCCGCCGTAAACGGTCGGGGATTCCTAAGACTCACGACTTAGGTTTCTGTTTCTTTCCCTTACGGGTATTTTGCAACTGCCCTTCAGCCTTAAGGCTGTTAGGTCTTATGTTCGCTCCACAGACTGAAACTGCGAGTCCCGCAGCCAAAATGTTTTTAGCAGCATTAACATCTCTATCGTGATGTGTACTGCATTTCGGGCAATCCCAATCTCTGATATTTAAAGGCAGTTTATCAACAATGTACCCGCAGTTCCCACAGCGTTTTGAACTAGGAAACCATCGGTCAATCTTGACGAAGTTACGACCATACCAATCGCACTTATATTCAAGCTGTCTGACCAATTCGCCCCAACTAGCATCACTAATCGAGAGAGCGAGTTTTTTGTTTTTGATCATATTCTTCACAGCCAAATCCTCAACAGCAATCGTTTGGTTTTCACGCACCAATCGAGTTGTCAGCTTGTGAAGAAAATCATTCCGCGCATCGCTAATTTTTGTGTGAACTTTAGCTATTTTAACCCTTGCTTTATGGCGATTGTTAGACCCTTTCTGTTTACGACTCAAAGCTTTTTGCGCTTTACGCAATTTTGCTTTTTTTGCCCTAAAGTTTTTGGGATTAGCAATCTTCTCACCTGTACTTAAGGCAACCAAACTGGTGACACCCAAATCAATGCCTATAGAGTTAGAAGATTCAGACAATCTTTCAATCTCTATATCTACTAGCATCGAAACAGTCCAGCGCCCAGAGGGTGAAAGTTTTACTGAGATAGTAGATGGCTCAACACCTTGCGGCAACTGTCTACTCCAACGAATAGCCAAAGCTTGTGGACTTTTAGCAAGGAATAATTGCCCATCTCTAAATTTAAAAGCTGCCTTGGTAAATTCAGCATTACCGCCGTTATGCTTTTTCTTAAAGTTAGGGTATTTAGCCCGTCCTGCAAAAAAGTTACTAAAGGCTGTTTGCAGATGTCGCAAACCTTGTTGCAATGGCACACTACTAACGTCATTAAGAAATTGCAATTCGTCTTGTTTTTTCCAATTAGTCAGCATTGCTGATGTTTCAATATACCCAACCCTTTCTTGTCGTTCATACCACCCCTGCGTCCTTGCAGCGAGAGCGCGGTTATAGACTAAACGAGTACATCCCATCGTTTGCCGAAGCAAGGTTTCCTGCTCAGGTGTTGGATAGAATCGGTATTTGAAAGCTTTTTGTGTCATTCTTACATTATACCAAATATTCTGTAAGAAAATTAATTAATTAAAGCCGCCCTAAAACGGCGGGGTTTTAAACCCATTTTTCTGATAAAAATTTGGCTTCTTGATTACTTTGTATCAAAAAGTACAGACATTAAGCTGTATGAGGTCATTCCACATCCAGCTTGAGGGCTGTGATATTATGGGAGACTGCTACATACATTTAGAAAAACTAGAAACTGAATCGATCATGGCCCTGACGCAACTGCGGAAACAAGAAATAATTTCCAATTACCAAGTTCACGAAACCGACACTGGCTCGGCCGATGTCCAAGTTGCCATGCTCACTGAGCGGATTAACCGCCTCAGCGAACATCTCCAGGCAAATAAAAAAGACCATTCTTCCCGGCGGGGACTATTAAAGCTAATTGGTCAGCGCAAGCGTCTTCTAGCTTATATATCGCAGGAAAGCCGTGAAAAATATCAAGCTTTGATTGCTCGCCTTGGTATTCGTGGATAGGACTACCGCTTATGTCTGCTGAAGAATCTGAACGCAGTCGCTTGCCCTTTGAACCAAATAAAAAGCGCCAAAAACCCGCAAAAACTCAAAGTAAACCAGCAGCACAGCCACAAGAATCCGTCAAACAGGCTGAGAGAAAGGTGCCTTACACCAAACAAGAGATGGCAATTCCCCAAGTAGTCAGCGAACGCATGATCAGACGCGTAGCTGGATTCTGTGGTGTACCAACAGCTTTGGGCATTAGCGCCTTGGTTGTTAGCTATCTGCTTGCTATCTACTCCGACATCCGACTACCTCCCATCGCCGTGCTACTGGTGAACATGGGATTATTTGGTTTGGGGGTCTTAGGGATAACTTATGGCGTTCTCTCTGCCTCTTGGGATGAAGAAAAAGATGGAAGTTTGCTGGGTTTGGGTGAGTTCAACACCAATTGGGGACGAATGGTGGCAGCTTGGCGCGAAACTCGGCAAAAAAACTCATGATAAACGGCGCTCAGGTATTACATAACTGCGGTATTGGGTAAATAAAGAAGTGAATGTTGAAGTTGAAATTTTATAACTTCAACATTGCTAATTAAATTTTATATAATACTTTTTATACCCTACATGCAGTTATTTAGTAGTAAAACTACTGACTGAGCGCTATGTTTTGTCTATTTATTTTGTAAATAAGTTTTATTTTTAACTACTCGTAATTAGGCTGATAAGCAACAATAAAGTTAGCCCATTTACAGAAAATTTTACTCAATTAATCAGGAACTTTCACATGATTATAGTAATGAAAAGTGGTTCCCCAGAGGCGGAAATAAACCGCATTGATGAGGAACTAACTAGCTGGGGACTAACTCCAGAAAAAATTGTTGGTCAACACAAAGTAGTTATTGGTCTAGTAGGTGAAACCGCCAACTTAGATCCATTACAAGTTCAGGAAGTTAGCCCCTGGATTGAGCAGGTATTAAGGGTAGAGCAGCCTTACAAACGAGCCAGCCGCCAATATCGCCACGGCGAAGCTTCAGAAGTGGTGGTTAATACTCCCAATGGAGCGGTGGTATTTGGTGAACACCACCCTTTAATAGTCGTTGCTGGCCCTTGTTCGGTAGAAAATGAAGAAATGATTGTGGAAACAGCACGGCGCGTCAAGACGGCTGGAGCGAAGTTCTTGCGCGGCGGGGCATACAAACCCCGGACTTCACCTTACGCCTTCCAAGGACACGGCGAGAGTGCTTTGGATTTGTTAGCGAAGGCGCGGGAAGTGAGCGGACTAGGTATTATTACAGAAGTAATGGATGCCGCTGACCTGGATAGAATAGCAGAAGTTGCTGACGTAATCCAGGTGGGGGCAAGGAATATGCAGAATTTTTCCTTGCTCAAAAAAGTGGGAGCGCAGCCGAAACCAGTTCTATTGAAGCGAGGAATGGCGGCTACTATTGAAGATTGGTTAATGGCAGCCGAGTATATTTTGGCATCTGGTAATCCCAATGTGATTTTGTGTGAAAGGGGAATACGCACCTTTGACCGCCAGTATACGCGAAATACGCTGGATATATCAGTAGTACCAGTGTTGCGAAAACTAACTCACCTACCAATTATGATTGACCCCAGTCATGGCGTGGGTTGGTCTGAGTTTGTGCCCTCAATGGCAATGGCTGCGATCGCAGCTGGCACAGATTCCCTGATGATAGAAGTTCACCCCAATCCTGCCAAAGCTTTATCCGACGGGCCCCAATCTCTCACACCAGACCGTTTCGACAACTTGATGCAAGAATTAGCAGTGATTGGTAAGGCGGTGGGACGCTGGCAACAACCAGCAGTTGCTTTGGCTTAAAATTCAGTTGCAACTTCCTGCTAATTCCCACTCCCCCTCACCTCCCTCGTTACCTGACACTGACAGGTAACAAGGGAGGTGAGGCTCCGCCTCTAGTTTTGTGTAGACAGGAAGCGGAGCCTCCCTAACTTTATTCCCAGTCTCAGACTAGACTAATCAACGTGTCGCGAACAAAACTTGGTTGAGGTCTGAATCCCTTTCCAAGTTTTCCCAGTCCCTAATCCCCAGTCCCCAGTCCCCAGTCCCTTTTCAATGACAGTTAGCTACGAACTTTAGTAAGAATTTTTTGGGAATAAAACGAAGCCGATTCTTGATTATTGGCACAATCTTGGGCAAACTTAATCAGATGATGTCCGACAAGTCCAACGTGAATCAAGTTTTCAATATTACCTGCTTTGAGTGCTGGCTTGGCCATTTTCCAGAAAGTCTGACGATAGTTACTAAATATACCTATCCGCAGCAAAATATTAGCTAAATAAGTTAAACCTTTGCGAATATTAGCCCCAGAAGTTCGAGACGGGCTGTTAGGAACTGCGATGCGGTTTGGATAGGTGTGTTCCATATTGTAGGCAAACCGCTGATATAAAAATTCTGGCTCATAAGCAGTTGTGATGCAGCGCCGCCACATCTCAACAACTTGCTCGTAAGGCATTAAAAACTCCACATTTGATTCACGGCTTTCATCAAAGACAAGTCGTCCTTCTGCTTCTAATCTCCGCCATAAAGGAGTTCTTGGCAAAGCATGAAGTAGGTTAATTGTCAACATTGGAATTTGGGATGCCCGAATAAATTCGATAATTCGGTCTGCTGTTTCTGGTGTATCTGTATCTAACCCGATGATGATTCCTGATACTACTTCCATGCCATAGCTATTTAAAACCTGAATTGCTTTTAAGATTGGCATACTCAGATTTTGGTCTTTGGAAATAGCATGGAGGGCATTTGGTTCTGGTGTTTCGATACCGCAAAAGATTGTGCAGAAATAAGCTTCGCGCATCATTTCCAGCAGCTTTGGACTTTGAGCTAGGTTGAGCGTTGCTTCACAGGCAAACTGGATGGGATAACCATTGCGCTTTTGCCAGTCAATCAAATGAGGAAGTAACCTCATAGCGGCGCGGCGATCGCCAACAAAGTTATCATCGACAAAATATACTGCCCCCAAATTGCCAGATTGTCGCATTGCATCTAACTCCGCGACTACTTGCTCTGGTGTTTTCATCCGGGGACTGTTGCCATAGAGTTCGGGAATATCACAAAACTCGCAGCGATAAGGGCAACCACTAGAAAACTGGACATTTGCCAAAAAATAATCATTGATATTCAGCAAATGATAAGCTGGGGTGGGAAACTCTGTTAAGGGTAAACGTTCCTTGGTTTCAAAGCGAATTTGTTGTTGGGGACGTTGAGAATTTTGGTCTAGATATTCGATCATGCGATCGCTTGCATCTCCCAATTCACCCAAATGTAAAATATCAAATTCAGGATAATATTCTGGACACCCAGATACCGAAGGGCCACCCACAACTGTAATTTTCCCGGCTCGATGGGCAAGTTCGTTAATTTGATTAATCTGTGGTTTCTGGATATGCATTCCACTCACAATCACCACATTACACCATTGATAATCAGCCCGCGTTGCTGATTTGACATTCTCATCAATAAACCGTACTTCCCATTCTTGAGGTAAGTAGGCAGCCACAATTAAAATACCTTGGGGTGGCATAAAAGCCCGGACATTGCCCATGAGTGGGTAGGCGTGATGAAAAGTACCAAAGGAGCGGCTGTATTTCGGAAAAATACACAGAATTCGTCGATGGTGCGAAGGAACGTAGCGGGTTCTTTGAGTGATTGGAGCGGTTTTGGAATCGGCCGCGACATGAATTTGGTTCTCTAAAGACTTTAGATTCACAGTCATTGCAAATTTCACCCTGGAAAACAGAGCAGCTAATTTGACAATTTATTGACATAATCAGCTGTAATGCAAACTAGCTTACCGTGATCTTTCAGAGGTTTTTAACTGTAAAATATAAAATTTCCCATAGAAGGGCGAACTGAGTTTGTTGGCAAGCCAATATCATGAATTTGATTTATTTTCTTTTGCGTTCTTCGTGGGGGATGGTAGCGATCGCGATCGCTACTGGATTCTTGAGTGGCGGTAGTAGTGCTGGTTTGATTGCCTTAATTAGCCGTGCTGCTAGTAGCAGTTCCCCTTCCCGCCTCACATCGATAATTTGGGGTTTTGCGGGGCTGGCAATCGTTGCACTAATTACCAGTATTATTTCTCAAGTGATGCTGATTCGTCTTTCTCAGAGTGCAGTTTTGCAATTACGGATGCGTTTGAGTCGCCAGATTCTCGCTTCCGAGTTGAGTCACCTAGAACGCTTGGGGAATCCTCGATTATTGGCAACTCTCACAGAAGATATTCAGGCGGTTGCCAATGCTGTTTATCAGATGCCTTTCATCTTTATTAATTTAGCGATCGTCTTGGGTTGTATCGCGTATATAACTTGGCTCTCTTGGGTAGTATTGTTAATGGTTTGTGGGATTTCAGTAGTTGCGATCGCTAGTTGTCAGTGGCTACTCAACAGAGGAGGAAAATTGCTGGCCCTAGCTCGTGAAGATGAAGATCAGCTATTTAAACATTTTCGCACCATTACCGAAGGAGTCAAGGAACTCAAGCTGAATTATAGGCGGCGTCAAGACTTTTTAGAAGAAAAACTCAAATCAACTGCTACCGAGTTCCGTCATCACAACGTTAATGGTCTAACTCTTTTTGCTATGACTTCAAGCTGGGGGCAACTCATATTCTTTTTTGCCCTCGGTTTTGTATTGTTTGCGCTGCCGAATCTGCTTACCATCAATGCCGAAACTCTCTCTGGTTACATTTTGACCTTCACTTACTTGGTGTTACCAATGGATAACATCATCAGCAAACTTCCCCTATTAAGTAAAGCCAGCATTGCCTTTCAAAAAATCGAGTCACTGGGTTTATCTCTAGCTAGTCGAACTGAAATATCCACTGTTCCACCTGCTCTGAAATCTGACTGGCATCGCTTAAAATTTAAAAGTGTTACACACACTTACTACACAGATCAAGAAGATAATAGCTTTATCTTTGGCCCCATCAATCTAACACTATATCCTCAAGAATTGGTCTTCATTGTCGGTGGTAATGGTAGTGGTAAATCTACCCTAGCTAAACTAATTACTGGACTTTACATCCCTGAAAACGGCGAGATTATCTTCGATGAGGAGCTAATTAGCGAACAGAACCGAGAATGGTATCGCCAGCATTTTTCTGTGGTATTTTCCGACTTTTATTTATTTGAAGAACTTTTAGGATTAAAAAATTCTCACTTGGATGCTCAAGCGACAAAATATTTACAACAACTGCAACTAGACCATAAGGTGAAAGTTGAAAATGGACAACTTTCTACCACAGCACTTTCTCAAGGACAACGGAAACGACTAGCTTTACTCACAGCTTACTTGGAAGATCGACCAATTTATCTATTTGATGAATGGGCAGCCGATCAAGATCCAGTATTCAAGGAGATATTCTACACTCAACTTTTGCCAGAACTGCGATCGCGGGGTAAAACAGTGTTGGTGATTAGCCATGACGATCACTATTTTCATTTAGCAGACCGAATTATCAAACTTGACTATGGAAAAATAGAGTACGACAAAACTTAATCTGTCAAAATAATTCATAATTGTTAAAGGAATATTTGGAGTTTTACTAAATAAAAATAATGACTGAACAAAAACCCATAAGTCCTTGGAACTACAAACCTTGGTGGTGTCAGCCCTGGTCTATAATTCTCACAACTGTAATACTGATTAGTAGTAGCTGGTTACTATTTAAAATTATCTGGCTGACAGTTCTCGTCTCTATCCCTGTAGTAACGTGGATGGTATTTTTTGTGTTTTTTTGGCCACAACTAATGATTCGCAGTGGGGTTTTAGAGTCGTATAAAGAATAATTAAAGCCTGATGTGATACTGGAAATTGCTCTAGGGAGAAGAAAATTATTCTACTGTGTTTAGAGATTTAGCAGCAAAGTTTATTTAGAGGATGTTTAAAAAGTTTTGGGCGAATTATATTCCAATACAGTTCAGATAAGATCAAAACACTTGTAGAGACGGCGATTTATCGCGTCTCGAAAACCCACAATTTTGTACAATTAGCCCTTAACCCAAGCGTATTGGAATATAATTCGCTATTACACAGGCTAAGTCCACCTGCGTGAACTAGCAGAAAATCGAGTTTTATAACCCGCGTAGGCGGGTTTTGTATGTGTAGCCGCGACTTCTAGTCGCAGAGGTAACTAATAATTTAGACTTCTCAAACAACCTCTTAGCTTGGTTTGGTCATAGATAGGACTTACGCAAAACTATACGCCGTAGGGGCAATTCATGAATTGCCCCTACCTGAAAATCATTCTTTTCGGCTATTGTTTGCGTAAGTCCTGATAGAGAAAAATTCTGCATAAATTAACGTGAGTTCGACAAGTCTTATTTGACCTCTCCCCCAGCCCCTCTCCGACGCGGAGAGGGGAGCAAAAAGCGGAATTTTTCTTGCTCCTCCCTTTCCGTTTCGGAGAGGGAGGCTGGGAGGGAGAGGTTCATCGAACTCACGTTAAATTATAACTCCTGCTGTAACTACTTTTGAGCCTATCTCTGCGTGTCTACGCAGAGATGATCGAGAGGGATTACAAAGTTAAGCGATCGCCTCCGTAGACCAGAAAGAGAAGTTGCAGGGGTTGGAAGCTAACCCCTGCAAATTGCGTGTATATAGACAAATTAGCGATATCAAAAATATCAATTTTTGACGAAGAAGCCTGACGATATAATAAGTTTTGATAATTTTTAGCTAAAATTAATTATTTTTAAGCCGGCTTTGGGCAAAAGACCTTGTAAGCATTTACATATTCAGGGATTTTGCACAGTGAAAGCTAGGGTGACATGAACAATAGAGCAAACCAAAGGCATGAAGAACATCATATAATACAATTTTTCTGTATATTCAACAGAATGTTGATTGTCGTTGCAGAGATGTTTATGTCACGCAGCCTTGCTGCTGGAGAGGTAATTTTACGGTTGTTGCAAAATTTCCAGCGTCCCAGACTTTTCTGGCTAAGACTCAGACACTCATCTGTGAAAACCCAAGCTGTTCCTCTACCTGAAAATGAAGCAGAAAGACTCAAAGCATTGGCGGAATACAATATTCTGGATACCCTGCCTGAAGAAGCATTTGATGATATAACTGCTCTTGCTGCCTACATTTGTAAGACTCCAATTGCTTTAATTAGCTTAGTTGATAGCGATCGCCAATGGTTTAAATCTAAGGTTGGACTAAAAGTTAGGGAAACACCCAGACAGTTGGCTTTTTGTGCCCATGCAATTCTTCAACCAGAGGATATATTAGTGGTTCCCAACGCCATCAATGACGATCGCTTTAATAATAATCCCCTAGTCAAAGGTAATCTCAAAATTCGTTTTTATGCTGGTGCTCCTCTAATTACACCCGATGGTCTTCCTATTGGGACGTTGTGTGTTTTGGACAGCATTCCTCATCATCTAAGTTACCAGCAGTTAGATGCACTGCGCCGCCTAAGTCGTCAGGCGATCGCTCAGATGGAACTTATTCAGGAAGTTCGCAACCGCAAACAAGCATCGCTGACTGATGAATTAACCGGTTTGCATAACCGACGTGGTTTCTTCTTGATGGCTGAACAAGAGTTAAAAATTGCTCACCACACGAAAGCATTGTGCTGGGTGATCTTCATTGATTTAGATGGGCTAAAACAGATTAACGACACCCTTGGTCACGATATGGGAGATGCCTTGATTATTGATGCTGGTCAATTACTCAAGCAAAGTTTTCGGAACTCGGATATTGTTGCCCGCTTAGGTGGAGATGAATTCATTGTTTTCATCTCCAGCTACTTTAAGGACGCTGATAGCATCCAAGTTTATCTGCAAGCAAATATCGCCAACTTTAATCAACAGCAAAACCGTAGCTATGAACTTTCAATGAGTATGGGGATAGAGCGTTACTCACCAGAAAGCAATATGTCACTAGAACAACTAATCGCCAGTTCTGACGAATTAATGTACGCCCATAAGCGTCTCAAGCGCCAATCCCTTACATAAAGGGGACAGGGAAGTGGGGATTAGGTAATCTTTGATTGCGAATTACGTATTGCATTACGTCCGGCTAATCAAGCTGAATAAAAAATGTTCGTAGTAAGGACTAAGGACTTTAGTCCTGGCTTTGGGGACTTCAGTCCCCACTACAAACTGTTTATTATGGGCAATTTAACGGACATCATATTACGAATTACGTTAGCGACGTAGAAGCGTCATTACGAATTACGAATTACGAATTACGAATTATCTTAATTTACTACTTGGCTGCCATGACTGCGGGGATCATCTTGATTCGCCGTTGGTGCGACTGGGGCTGAAAATTTGGAAACTTTGCCGCTAGCTTGAGCGTAAGGGAGAGAGGAACCAGTAACCAAAGCTTCTAAGTTACTTGCCATAATCGTCCGGGGTTGATCGCCGATGGCTTGGGCGATGGTTTCTCCTTGCTGACTCAAAAATACAAAATGGGGAATTCCATCGACCCGAAATCTCAGCATTTCCGGCAACCACTTAGTGTTATCTACATTCAGCATAACAAAATTCATCTTGTCAGCATACTCTGTTTCTAGTTGAGTGATATCTGGGGCCATTTTTTGGCAGACAGTACACCAATCAGCATAAAACTCTACTAGAGATGGTTTGCCGTTGCTGATTGCTACTTCTAACGGTGTGGAAGTCTCGCTTAACTTAGCTAGAGTTGCCGAGGTGGTTTCAGTTCGCAATCCTAAGACGAGAGAAACGCTAAGTGCGATCGCTACCATTACAATTAAGAAGTTTCTCAGACGCTTCCCGAATGTGGATTCAGGCTTTTCGGGAGACTTAACAGGTGAGTCAGTACTCATAACAGAATTATTAAAACTTATTAAGCAATTCTTCTTTAGTTTAACTGACTCCACGCGCTCTTTTCTCTCTCCCCACCTTTGAAAGCTTGAACAGGGAATCGGGGATTGGGTATCCTTAAAGATTTGAATCGGGAGTGAACTAATCCCATTTACCCAGTCCCCAGTCCCCAATCACCTATTCACTTAACTCACACAATCGTCCCGGTTTCTTTCAAATAAACCCGTGTAAATGGTTCATCTTCACCCAAAGTATAATCTTCAATCAACCCTTTGCGACGAATAGAAATATCATTGCCTTTTCTAATCACCACAGTTGAACCATCGAAAACATCCCGCACCAGAATCATTTCAGTTTCGGTGGGATTATCCAAAACTACCATATTACTACTCTGGTAAAACATCCCCTCTTCTTCTAAGATATCTTCTGCGTACTCAGCAATCAGCAAATCAAGTTTGGGATGGCGCAGCAAAGTTTGGACATTGGTGTTGTAATCTTTGCTTAATACTTTTTTCGAGCGATTCACAAAAACTGCATCACGACAAACAGCACCTATTGTCCAATCGGGATGTTGCAAAAGGATATGATCAATTGTCGCTTGCAGTTCTTCAACCGAGATTTTGTTAAAGGTAATAATTGGTATCCTCGCATCTGTACCTGACTCAAAAAATGTTTCTAAAATATGGGAAGGCACATCAACGCTTTCACCATCAGAAGGTTTCAGATGCATTAAAATTCCCGGTGCAGCATTGATTTCCAGGATGGCAAAGTTACTGGATTTCCAAGATTCTGCAAGACTTTTGGTCATGACATCAATTCCCAGACAAGTCAATTGGAAATGTTGGGCAATATCTTGCGCCAAAATAATATTATCGTCATGAACTGTCGGGGTTGCATCGATGCTTACACCTCCGGCTGAAAGATTTGCAACTTTCCGCAAGTAAACAGTGCGTCCTTTCTCAATCACGCTGTCTAATGATAAGCGCTGTTCGTCTAGATAGAGTTCCATCGCTTCATCAATCTGAATTTTACTCATTGGTGAGGTTGGCGTATCTAAACGCGCAGGTTTGCGATTTTCTTCGCGAATTAACTCTGCAAGAGTTAAATATCCATCGCCGACAACCGATGCTGGACGGCGTTCTGTGGCGGCGACGAATCGGCCATTGACACACAACAAGCGAAAATCCGATCCTGAGATGCTTTTCTCAACAATTATTCGGGTTAGCTGATCTTCGGGAATGGCTGCCACTGCTCTATTGTAAGCAGCTACCAGTTCTTTTGAGTCTTGTATGTCAGCCGTGACGCCAATTCCTTTATGACCTACCACTGGCTTAACTGCTACTGGGTAGCCAATTTCTCTTGCTGCCGCCAAGGCTTCCTTCTCGGAAAAGACAATATCACCTTTAGGCACTGGGAAACCCAAGGTTTTCAAAAATGCCTTACAGTCATCTTTGCGGGTGGTAAACTCCGAATCTAGATGGCTATCACAGTTAAATGTTGTTGCTACCCCTCGGACGTGTTTTTTTCCTAATCCGTATTGCATCAATCCTTCTTCCCACAAATAAAAGGCGGGAATACCTTTCTCGTAGGCTGTTCGCAATAGGGCGTAAACTGTAGGGCCACCGTAGACAGATGCGCGAAATCTATCTTGTAGCCTTACTAGTTCTCCATCAAAGGCGAAGTCTTCGTCTTGGGTAATAGCTTCAAACCAATCCCAAACAAAGTAAATTACCTCTCTGGTTGTGCGTTCATGTAGTGATTGGACACTAATTCGTGTGAAATCTGGATATGGCTTAACACTCCAGTGCTTAAGGTGTAAATCCATGTCCAGTTTTCCGACTTCGGACACAACTTGGGCAAATAGATGGGCATGGGATTCGTAAGTTTGATCGCGCAGCTTTGGATAGCGATCGCCAATGCTCGCAATATAATCTTCAATGGGCAAAGGCTCTCTAGAGTCAACTAGAGCAAAATCAAATACTAGCGACCCTATATTTAAATAAGGGTTAGGCCCTAAATAATGCTTGAAGTTGAAAATATCGAATACATCCGTTCTTCTAGCATTAATGCGGACTAAATCACTGCTTTTTTGTAGAACCATTGATTACGAACCTTTGGCTAAACACCCTGAAATTTCAATTCTGAGTTCTGGTTTCTCAGACTTATTGATTGTAGATTGATTCACATTTATTTTGGAGAGTGATGGCTTTGCAATTAAGCTAATCAGAACCCACCCTAACTCTATTGTTAAGTATTTTTAACTATCTTAAGGCATAATTCAATCTCCATTCCTCAGCCGGGAATCAACAACGGTCAATTCATCCTGACGAGTAATCAAAGCTATAACTTTTGAAGGGTGCAACCTCACCCAAGAATTTGTATAAATAGTGAGGTATCAAAAAGACAGCAAAGGTATGAATAGCACACAAGCTGCTCTAAGAGATGAAATTCGAGAACTTGCTGAGGAAGCTTTTCACCAAAAGCTGATCTCTGGACATGGAGATGGGGCAGATATGAATGAGTATCAAATTGTCTACCAAGGCAAACCCAGACATCTACCACTAGAACAAGCGCGTTTTTTCTTAACTAACTTACTTTACAGAAGTCGGATTCATTAGGAATTGCCATTTAGAGTTAATACCAAATTACTCACGCTCGCACGATAAATCTCCAATTGACAACTAGCAATATAGCTAACAACGCCTCTAGAAAATAACTCTAGAGGCAGTTGACGTTGTAGATTTTATTTAGTAAGTGAAAATTTAGGTAATTTTTCGGAAAATCTTTTGGTCTAATTTTGATTCGCAAATGTTAATCCTACTTCTATCAAGCAATCTACCATAAGGATGGTTTGATAGTTTTAATTGTCATGGTTTAGTGAAATTTACTAACTCAAATCAGGAGTCATCACGATGGAAAGTCATATCAAACGGCAGTTGGTAATTATTGGGGGAGCCGAAGATAGAGATGGCGATTCTGTAATTTTGCGGGATTTTGTACGACGTGCTGGGGGTACAAAGGCGCACATTGTAATTCTGACAGCAGCAACGGAACTACCAAGAGAAGTGGGAGAAAACTATATCAGAGTGTTTGAACGCCTGGGAGCCGAAAATACTCGCATTATTGATACAGAGACTCGTGAAGATGCATCTTCATCCACCGCATTGGAAGCAATTAGTAAAGCAACTGGGGTATTTTTTACAGGGGGAGATCAAGCTCGAATTACCAGCATCCTCAAAGACACCGAAATCGATGCGGCAATTCACAAACGTTTCTCTGAAGGTATAGTTATCGCAGGCACAAGTGCGGGTGCTGCTGTGATGCCAGATAAAATGATCGTGGAAGGTGATTCGCAAACACATCCTCGGATGGAAACTGTTGAAATGGGCCCAGGTATGGGATTCTTACCAGGGGTAGTAATTGACCAGCATTTTTCTCAGAGAGGACGCTTGGGACGCTTAATTTCAGCTTTAATACTGGAACCTGCTGTTTTGGGATTTGGTATTGACGAAAATACCGCTATGGTGGTGACAGATCACCAAATTGAAGTGATTGGTGAAGGTGCGGTTACGATTGTTGATGAATCAGAGGCTACATACAACAATATGGGCGAAATTTTGAAGGATGAGTCTTTGGCAATTTGTGGAGCAAAGCTTCATATCTTGCCACATGGATTCAAATTTGACCTCAAAACCCGTCAGCCTATCCTAAATAATGTTGCTGTACCTGTTGGTTAAATCAACGCCTAATTTTTAGTTATTTCCAGTATTTTCGACAGCAGCACATCCTTGGGTAAAGACGCGATGAATCGCGTCTCTACAAATGGTCTATTTGTCGCATTCTTTTTTCAAACTGGTATAAGGATATAAATTACACGAGTCAATATTATCAAGGAAGGCAGAGGGCAGGAGGCAATACTACTCGCTTTGTGCATTTTGAACCCAAAGTTTGGTTTTGGGAAAGGGTTACTGGGTTTGGGTTAAAGGTTTTTAATTTCCCTTTCCCCCCGCCCCTTATCCCCAGAGGGGGCCCCACCTTCCCCTTTCCCCCTTCCCCTTTCCCCCTTAACCGACAAGTATTGGGGCAGGAGGCAGTTTTCCTCCTGCCTCCTTCAATCCTTATGGTCTTGAAGTGAAGCAAGGCTTATGCAAAACTTGAGATCCTTCGCTTCTAGCCTACTTTTAAGGAATTGATCAATGGCGCGTCTAGCCCTGCTGAGTGTATCTAACAAAACTGGTATAATTGACCTAGCCCGTAGCTTGGTTGAAGAATTTGACTTTGATTTAATCAGCAGTGGGGGAACAGCCCAAGCCCTCAAAGATGCAGGACTCCCTGTCACCAAAGTTGCAGATTATACAGGTTCACCAGAAATTTTAGGTGGTCGAGTTAAAACTCTGCATCCCCGAATTCATGGTGGGATTTTGGCACGGCGAGATTTTCCCGAAGATATTACAGATTTAGAAAATAACCAAATTCGCCCGATTGATTTAGTGGTGGTGAATTTATATCCTTTTGAGGAAACGATCGCTAAACCAGGGGTAACATTATTAGAAGCTGTTGAGCAGATTGATATCGGTGGCCCGGCTATGCTACGGGCATCATCGAAAAACTTCGCCCATCTCGCTGTATTATGCGATCCAGCACAGTATGACGAGTATTTACAGGAATTGCGCCAAAATAACGGCGTAGCATCTCTAGAGTTTCGCCAAAAGGCGGCATTAAAAGGATTTTCGCACACTGCTAGTTACGATCAAGCGATCGCATCTTATCTCGCAGAAGCACAGCAATACACCCTCAGCGGTACACAATTACAATCTCTGCGTTACGG
This sequence comes from Nostoc sp. UIC 10890, assembly GCF_054786515.1. Classification (NCBI taxonomy): domain Bacteria; kingdom Bacillati; phylum Cyanobacteriota; class Cyanophyceae; order Nostocales; family Nostocaceae; genus Nostoc; species Nostoc sp. UIC 10890. The sequence goes on along the minus strand of NZ_JBSGKF010000001.1, from coordinate 3,875,778 downwards.
CGAGAATCCCCATCAACCCGCCACCTGGTATCAAACTGGTACTACCCCAACAGGATGGGCAGCCGCGACGAAACTGCAAGGCAAAGAACTTAGTTACAATAACTTAGTTGATTTAGAAGCCGCACGCCGAATTATTGCTGAATTCACTGATACTCCAGCCGCAACGATTATCAAACATACAAATCCTTGTGGTACGGCACTGGGAAGTAGTATTTTTGAAGCCTATCAAAAAGCTTTCAATGCTGATTCTACTTCTGCCTTTGGTGGGATTGTGGCACTCAACCGTCCCATAGATGCGGCGACAGCCAGCGAATTAACCAAAACATTTTTAGAATGTGTGGTTGCACCAAGTTGTGATGCCGAAGCTCAAGAAATCCTTGGCAAAAAATCTAACGTGCGGGTTTTGACTCTAGCTGATTTGAGCATTGGCCCCAAGGATACAGTAAAAGCGATCGCAGGTGGTTTCCTTGTCCAAGCGAGCGATGACGTAATTGCTGACGCCAGTCAATGGCAAGTTGTAACTGAACGTCAACCAACAGCCGACGAATTAGCCGAATTACTGTTTGCGTGGAAAATTTGTAAACACGTTAAATCCAATGCCATTGTTGTGACAAGCGATCGCACTACACTAGGAGTAGGTGCTGGTCAAATGAACCGTGTCGGCTCAGTTAAAATTGCACTAGAACAAGCCGGGGAAAAAGCCAAAGGTGCAACTCTAGCTAGCGATGGATTCTTCCCCTTCGATGATTCGGTGAAAACAGCCGCAGCCGCAGGAATTACAGCTATCGTCCAACCAGGAGGAAGTTTGCGCGATAAAGATTCAATCAAAGCCGCTAACGAACTAGGTTTACTGATGGTTTTAACTGGTGTACGTCACTTTTTACACTAAATCATTGACCCTCAAGTGTGCGGTTTTGAAAGTGTCACACAATATACTTGCTCTTTCATAGGAGTAGTGATATATTTTAGTCGTGTGTGAGGAGCAAGTTAAAAATAAAAAGCGCCTGGGGTGGAAACACGGCAACACTCCCAAGCGCTTTTTAATTTGTCAGGAATTAGATTGTTTGTGCGATTTTAGATGTGTCACTCAATACACTTGCTATTTGATAGAAGTAGTGATATTCTCTATTTGTGTGTGAGGAGCAAGTTAAGAATAAAAAATGCCTGGGGTGGAAACACGGCAACACTCCCAGGCATTTTTTAATTTGCGTATATAAATTATAGAAATTAACGCTTCCAAAATAATTTCATATTTTTACTTCCAGTTAAAGACACGAATATTATTAAAGTTAATTACGTCAATTTCTACACTCTGAAGATAACTTGCTAGCTTGAAGTCATCAGTTAGTACAAGATACTTCCCTTGAGATAAAGTCAGGATTCCACTGTCAGTAAGTCCGAATTTGATAAATTTTTCAGTATTAACAGCATCTAAACTATTTACGTAGTATTCAGCCAAAAGAGCAACATTTTTAACAAATTGAGCAAATATTGCAAAGCACTGAGAACGTTCCGGTTCACCAAGTTGATTTGCAAGGCTATTAACTTCTGTCAGAATATTCGGAGTTGTTACAAGCTTTTGAAATTTTGCAATAAATGCTAGCAGAAGCTCATAATCTTCTGGTATAAATTGCTGGGTTCGATTAAATTTAGTTATTCGTTCTTGATTGACGCTCCCAACTAAAAAGAGAAGCAGGATATTTGTATCAATTAAAACCCCTTTTTGGCAATAACGACGAATAAGGGAAGCAATCAAATCTTTCATACTTCTCTAATTTTCATTGCCTCTACTTCACCAGTTTGAGAATTTACTTTGAATAATTTATAAACTCGTTCAGATGTTCGAGAAGTAGTAAAAATATTGCTTAGACTTTTTTCAGGTTTATCAAAACCTAATGTAATCAGCCAGAAGCTTTGGTCTTCAGAAAGTTCTACTTCTTCAAGTCTTAAATCTGGTAATGAAGATCCCATTATATCTTGTAGGGATTTTAGGTATTCATAGGCAGCATTCACTGCTGTTTTTACATCAATCATAATTTTACTTGCTCTGTTATCTAATTTTCCAATTATTTTTAATATATAGTAGCTGAACGCTGGTAGTGGTAATTGGTTAGCACGTAATTAGCAATATTCTCAATATTCTGTTTAATTAGGGTAAAACTTAACAAAAAATACCGTGTCTGCAACTGACAAACGAATGTCGAGAGTACCACTATAGTTACCATCCATAATCCAAGATTCTCGCAAGGTTAGGTCTTGGATAATACTTTGCCATTTAGTTTTTGGAGTCTCAACCCAACCAGGATTCCAGTACCAAACATCCAAGTGAATGACTTCTAAGCCTAAAATGGTTCCCAATTCGCGGGCTAGGGTAGATTTACCAGCACCCCCAGAACCAATAATCAAGATTTTCTTCACTTTAGGTTTGCACCTTCTTTTTCAAGCTCATAAGGGTAAGCATTACTCACCCAAATAACCGTCTTCAGCGCAACTCAATACGCCGCTACAATAGTACCCTAAGAAGGATTATGCCGAAATAGTGATATTATGACGACTGCTACGACTGTAAAAACTGAGTATGAAGCGATTATTGGTCTAGAAACCCATTGTCAGCTAAGTACTAACACCAAGATTTTTTCTAATAGCTCTACGGCATTCGGTGCTGACCCCAATACTAACATTGACCCGGTTTGTATGGGTTTGCCTGGGGTTTTACCTGTACTCAATGAAAAAGTATTAGAATACGCCGTCAAAGCTGGTTTGGCACTGAATTGTCAAATCGCTAAATACAGCAAGTTTGACCGGAAACAGTATTTTTATCCTGATTTACCCAAAAATTACCAAATTTCTCAATACGATTTACCGATCGCAGAACACGGTTGGTTAGAAATTGAGTTGGTAGATGCTGAGGGGAATCCAACTCGCAAACGCATTGGAATCACGCGTCTGCACATGGAAGAAGATGCTGGGAAATTGGTACATGCAGGTAGCGATCGCCTCTCCGGTTCTTCCTATTCTCTGGTAGACTACAATCGCGCAGGTATCCCGTTAGTAGAAATTGTGTCGGAACCGGATTTGCGTTCTGGACTAGAAGCTGCTGAATATGCCGAAGAGTTACGCCGGATTGTGCGGTATCTCGGCGTTAGTGACGGCAATATGCAAGAAGGATCTCTGCGCTGCGATGTTAACATTTCTGTACGTCCAGTGGGACGAAAGGAGTTTGGCACCAAGGTAGAAATTAAAAACATGAACTCCTTCAGTGCCATCCAACGGGCAATTGATTACGAAATTGAGCGCCAAATCGCCGCAATCGAAGCAGGCGATCGCATCATCCAAGAAACTCGACTGTGGGAAGAAGGCGCTCAACGCACAAGTAGTATGCGGGTAAAGGAAGGTTCTAGCGATTATCGCTACTTCCCCGAACCAGATTTAGCACCAATTGAGGTGACAAATGCCCAATTAGAGCAATGGCGCAGCGAATTACCAGAACTACCAGCCCAAAAACGCCATCATTATGAAAGTGAGTTGGGGCTTTCGGCTTACGATGCGCGAGTTCTGACAGAAGATCGTCCAGTAACCGAATATTTTGAAACTGCGATCGCATCTGGAGCAAATCCCAAAGCTGCTGCTAACTGGATTACTCAAGATATTGCAGCCCACCTCAATAAGCAAAAACTTAATATTACTGAAATCGCCCTGACTCCCACCAATTTAGCAGATATCATCACTCGCATTGAAACGGGCAAAATTAGCAATGCTCAAGCTAAACAAAAGTTGCCAGATTTGCTCAGTGGTGTTTCTCCTGAGAAAGCCTTTGCAGGTCTTGAGTTAATCACCGATCCTAGTGTACTAGAACCCATTATTGATGAAGTCATAGCCGCCAACTCCAAAGAACTAGAAAAGTATCGTAACGGTAACACTAACCTCAAAGGCTTCTTTGTTGGACAAGTTCTCAAAAAGACAGACAAACGTGCCGATCCTAAGCTGACTAACGAATTGGTCGAGAAGAAACTGAATGCCTAGTAGTCTGCCAACCCAAAAATGCTAAGTGAGGACTGGGGAAAGGGGAAAGGGAAAAGGGTAAGAGATTTAAACCCTTTCCCCCTTACCCCTTACCCCTTACCCCTTACCCCTTACCCCGCCAAGTTCACTTGGCGAACTACTAGTACCGCAAGGCGGAATTCGTAATTACGTTTTGTGACGGGGATTTAGCTTAGGCATCAAAACGTTATGCCTGTAGATTCAGGGGACTTAAACGCCCAAACTTAGTTAAATATGATGAGTTTGTAGTAAGCACTTCAGTGCTTAAAAATCTAGGACTAAAGTCCTTACTACGAACTTATTCACCCATCGTAACTAATAAGACAGAACATTGCTGGATGAGGAGTTGCAGTAGGTTTTTCAGCTGTACCCAATTCCCAAGTCAATACTACTCGGGTTTTGCATTTTGAACCCAAAGTTTGGTTTTGGGAAAGGGTTACTGGGTTTGGGCTAAAGGTTTTTAATTTCCCTTTCCCCCCGCCCCTTATCCCCAGAGGGGGCCCCACCTTCCCCTTTCCCCCTTCCCCTTTCCCCCTTCCCCTTTCCCCTTTCCCCCTTAACCGACAAGTATTGATTCCCAAGTAAGTATTTTCCCGGTGCTTCTTTACAGAATCTTCATACAAAAGCTGGTGACAACCCGCATACCTAAAATGATATGCTGTGGTAAGTAGATGCACCCTGATGATCTGGAGAGCTGCCTAAGTGGCTCTCTTTTTTATTTTATTTTTGTAGTATTTAGGGATAATCTCATAAGATTATTAGAAATAATCTCAATTAATAAGTATTAAACCTTAGAAGATAAATGGAAGAGTGCAGTAATTATATGCACCTTGATGATCTAGAGAGCTACTTAGGTCGCTCTCCTTTTTTGCTTTTACCTTTCTTATGACGAAAGATAAAAACAATTATGCCAATCGTCAACTGGTGCATTATTATTGCCATCAGCAAATAAAAGAGATTGGGGATTGAAAACTGGGAAACAGGAGAAGTATGGAAAAACTAATAACTCCTGACTCCTAACTCAGCCCTCAGAACTTTTGCGAGCACAAATTGACATATTTAACCTAATAGTTATAAGGAAAAATAATGGCAGATTGGCAAGAAATAACAGGTGGCATCACAGCACCAAGGGGGTATCAAGCGGCGGGAATTACCGCAGGGTTGAAACCTTCGGGGTTGCCAGATTTAGCTTTGATCTTCTCAGATGTGGAAGCGATCGCAGCGGGTGTATTCACCACCAGCCAAGTGAAAGCTGCCTGCGTAGAATATTGTCGCCAACGCTTGCAAGCCAAACAAAGCGCTCGTGCCATCCTCTGTAACGCTGGACAAGCAAACGCCGCGACAGGGACTCAAGGCAACCTTGATACCATAGAATCTGCTCTGGCAGTAGGTCAAGCACTAAACATCCCATCTGAATCTGTGTTATTGGCTTCCACTGGCGTGATTGGTCAACGAATTAAGATGGATGCTTTGCGAAGCGGAATTCCCAAAGTAGTAGCAGCACTATCAGAAACAGGCTCAGATGCCGCAGCCGGAGCGATTATTACTACAGACTTGGTAACAAAATCTATTGCCCTAGAGACAATTATCAGCGATGCCTCCGGCGGGCTGCGCCAACGCCCAGTACGAATTGGTGGGATTGCCAAAGGTTCCGGCATGATTCACCCCAACATGGCAACCATGCTGGCATTTGTGACTTGTGATGCTGTGGTTTCGCCTCACCTTTGGCAACAGATGTTAGCAAGGGCCGCTGATAGAAGCTTTAATTCCATTACTGTGGATGGTGATACCAGCACCAACGACAGCTTAATCGCCTTGGCAAACGGTCAATCTCGCACCCCAGCAATTACAGAATGGGGTGCAGAAGCAGAGAAATTAGAGGCAATGTTAACAGCAGTTTGCCAGCATTTAGCCAAAGCGATCGCTCGTGATGGTGAAGGCGCAACCTGTCTCATTGAAGTGGAAGTGACTGGCGCTCATGATGAACTTTCAGCCCGACAAATAGCCAAAACCATCGCCGGTTCATCCTTAGTTAAATCTGCAATTTTTGGACGTGATCCAAATTGGGGACGCATCGCCGCCGCCGCCGGACGTGCAGGTGTAGCATTTGAGCAAGAAAACCTGCAAATTAAGCTAGGGGATTTCTTAATGTTAGAAAACGGGCAACCTCTGCAATTTGACCGTGCAGCAGCAAGTGCTTATTTGAAAAAAGCAGCCACAGGTGCTTATCTGCAACAGGATACGGTGTTAATCTCCGTTAACGTTGGCAATGGTTATGGTGTGGGTAAAGCTTGGGGTTGTGATTTGAGTTATGACTACGTGAAGATTAACGCCGAATACACTACTTAAAAGACTCACAATTGTTTGCTTATAGGAGTTACGAACAAAAAGATCCCCGACTTCTTGAAGAAGTCGGGGATCTGAGCCTCTCGGTGTTTCCAAATCAAAATAGTATTGCTAGATAAATCATAGTCTAAATATAATAGTGATTATAAATGAAAACTTATATATGACACATTACGACTAAAATTAAGTTAGAAAATAAACCGAGACAGTAAATCATAAGGTAAACATAATAGTCTTCATAAAGAAGAGTCGATATATTAAAACTTATTCCTATAGTTAAGGAAAATAGATAAATTTTTCCTTATACATCCAATCTAATATTTGTTTAATAATCGCGACTCCAAATTAACAATTTTGGCTTCAAAGGCTGTAAACTGATTTCAACAAGGTGAATGACACCTCTGCATCACACTAGAGCAGAGCTAATAAATTAACCGAGTTTTTATATAGATAGCCGCGTCATTGATGAAATGGCTGCGATCGCTTTGCCAAATTTAGCTTGATTAATTATTAATAGCGCAAAAAACATTCAGGTTTTTTGTCTAAATTGTCATAGCTATAAAAAATAAAATTTACCTTCAAAGGAGATATTATGACAGAACTTTTTAATCAAATTTCCCGTCGCAAATTCATCATCACAGCCGGAGCATCTGCGGGTGCTGTATTCCTCAAAGGCTGTTTGGGCAATCCTCCTGAAAACCTAACTGGTAATGGCACTCAAACTGCACCGACTGCTCAACCAGCTGCCAATACTAATGTTAATCCAGAGCAAGCCCCAGAAGTTACTAAAGTCAATTTAGGATATATTCCAATTGTAGAAGCTGCACCTTTAATTATTGCCAAAGAAAAAGGTTTTTTTGCAAAGTATGGTATGACCAATGTGGAGTTAGCGAAACAAGCGTCTTGGGGTGCAGCTAGAGATAACGTCGAAATTGGTTCCGCTGGTGGCGGAATTGATGGTGGTCAATGGCAAATGCCTATGCCCCATTTAATTACTGAAGGTTTAATTACTAAAGGTAATAAAAAGATTCCCATGTATGTTTTGGCGCAATTAATTACACAAGGAAATGGGATTGCGATCGCCAACAAACACCAAGGTAGCGGTATGGGCTTAAAATTAGCTAGTACTAAATCTCTATTCTCCAAACTTAAAGCTTCACCCACACCCTTCACAGCCGCCCAAACCTTTCCCGCCGTTAACCAAGATTTCTGGATTCGCTACTGGTTAGCAGCTGGTGGTATTGACCCCGATACAGATGTGAAATTGCTCACAGTTCCATCAGCGCAAACTGTCGCCAACATGAAAACAGGAACAATGGATGCTTTTAGCACTGGCGACCCTTGGCCTTTCCGCATTGTTAAAGACAAAATTGGTTTCATGGCTGCATTAACAGCAGAGATTTGGAAAAATCACCCTGAAGAATATCTAGCCATGAGGGCTGACTGGGTTGACCAACATCCCAAAGCGACAAAAGCACTATTAAAAGGGCTAATGGAAGCTCAACAATGGTGCGACAACTTTGATAACCGCAAAGAAATGTCAGAAATTGTGGCACAAAGAGCCTATTTTAACGTGCCAGTTGATGTTTTAATCGATCCATTTATGGGTAAATACGACATGGGTGAAGGTCGTCAAATTGATGATAGATCAATGGCAGCTTTGTATTGGAAGGATGAAAAAGGTAATGTTTCTTATCCTTACAAGAGCCATGATTTGTGGTTCATCACCGAAAGCGTGCGCTGGGGATTCTTGCCCAAAGATTATATTGTGAATAATGCTGCTAAAGCAAGAGCATTAATCGATAAAGTTAACCGCGAAGATATTTGGAAAGAAGCTGCAAAAGAAGCAGGAATTGCGGTGGCTGATATTCCCACAACTACATCTCGTGGTGTAGAGGAATTTTTTGATGGCGTAAAATTTGACCCAGAAAACCCCGAAGCATATCTCAAAAGTCTGCAAATCAAGAAAGTTAGTGTTTAGTTAACAGTCATTAGTGATTATTTAGGAGAACCAAGTTTATGACAATTGCTCAACGAAGACCAGCAAGTTCAAAGTTAAACAACGGTTTTATATCTCGATTACAAAAACAGTTGCCTGAGCTTTTACCCCCATTTATTGCTCTTGTTATCTTTCTGGTTTTGTGGCAACTATTTTCTTGGACTCCTGGCGCAACATTACCAGGGCCAATTAAGGTTATACAGGATACTTGGGTTTTGATTTTATATCCCTTTTACGACAAAGGTGGCATTGACAAGGGACTATTTTGGCAGATTTGGGCTAGTTTGCAACGGGTAGCTATTGGTTACTCTTTGGCTGCTGTGGTTGGTATTGCTTTAGGCATTGTAATTGGTACTAATAAAACCATGTCTAAAGCTTTAGACCCTCTATTTCAGTTATTACGAACTGTACCGCCATTGGCTTGGGTTCCTATTTCTTTGGCAGCATTAAGACAAAATGAACCCGCCGCGTTGTTTGTAATCTTTATCACCGCAATTTGGCCGATTATTATTAACACAGCCGTGGGTGTTAAAGAAATTCCCCAAGACTATAACAACGTTGCCAAAGTTCTCCAACTTTCCAAGAAAGACTATTTCCTTAACATCCTGATTCCTGCTGCTTTGCCCTACATTTTTACAGGTTTGAGAATTGCAATTGGTTTAGCTTGGTTGGCAATTATCGCCGCTGAAATTGTGATGTCAGGTATTGTCGGCATCGGTTTCTTCATCTGGGATGCTTATCAGAATAACTACATCAGCGAGATTATCTTGGCACTAGTCTACATTGGTGCAGTGGGTTTATTACTAGACAAATGTATGGCTTGGATTCAAAACCTGATTTTACCGACAGAACAGAAATAGTCATTAGTCATTGGTCATTGGTCATTGGTCATTTGTAAAAAGCTAAGGACTAATGATCGGTACTAAGGACTAATGACGAAAGACAAACGACAAATGACAAAGGACAAAAGACAAATGAGTATATTTGTAGCTGTTGACCAAATTGACAAAGTTTTTAATCTTACTGGCGGTGGTCAATATATCGCCCTTAAAGGAATTGACCTTCAAATTAAAAAAGGAGAATTCGTTTCTTTAATTGGTCACTCCGGTTGCGGTAAATCCACTCTATTAAATATGATTGCGGGTTTGGATTTGCCAACTGAAGGTATTGTCACTCTCGAAGGACAAAGAATCACCAAACCGGGCCCAGACAGAATGGTGGTGTTCCAAAATTATTCGCTATTACCTTGGCGGACGGTAAGAGAAAATATTGCCCTCGCTGTGGACTCAGTAATGAAAGGTTCACCCGCAGCCGATCGCAACGCTATTATCGAAAAACATATAAATATGGTGGGTTTGCGTCCCCATGCTGATAAACAACCGGGAATGTTATCCGGTGGACAAAAGCAGCGAGTTGCGATCGCCCGCGCCTTAGCGATTCGTCCCAAATTACTCTTGCTAGATGAACCTTTTGGTGCATTGGATGCACTCACACGCGGTAATTTGCAAGAACAACTGATGCAAATCTGCGAAGAAAATGAAGTAACTGCTGTGATGGTGACACATGATGTTGATGAAGCAGTGTTGTTATCTGACAGAATCGTGATGCTGACCAACGGCCCCGAATCTAAAATCGGCGACATTTTAGAAGTGGATATTCCCAGACCCCGCAAGCGGATGGAAGTAGTAGAACATCCCAGCTACTACAGCTTACGAAGTGAGATGATTTACTTCCTCAATCAGCAGAAACGCATCAAAAAAATTCGGGCGCGGAAAACTGCCGACGTTGCCCGTCATGGGTTGGAAAAAGTTAACCTAGAAATTGGCTTTTTACCTCTGACAGCTTGCGCCCCCTTAGCAGTTGCCAAAGAAAAAGGCTTCTTTCTCAAACATGGTTTAGATGAAGTTAACCTGGTGCGAGAGAGTAGCTGGCGGGGTATAGAAGATGGCATAAGTGGTGGTTACTTAGATGCGGCGCAAATGCCTTCAGGGATGCCGATGTGGTTAACCTTGGGAGGACATAATAACCAACCTCTGCCCGTTGTCACGGCCCTCACCATGACTCGCAACGGTAACGCCATTACCTTGGCAAAACACTTTTATGACGAAGGTGTACAAACCTTATCAGATTTTAAAAGATACCTGCTTCGCACCCGCGAACAACGGCACACAATGGGGGTAGTACATGCCGCATCAATGCACAACTTGCTGCTGCGTTATTGGCTAGCGGCTGGTGGAATTGACCCCGATAGCGATGTGGATATGAAAACCATTCCCCCAGCGCAGATGGTAGCCGACCTCAAAGCTGGAAGCATTGATGGTTACTGCGTCGGTGAACCTTGGAACTACCGCGCTGCTGTGGAAAATGTCGGCTTTACCATCGCTACCGATTTAGAAGTTTGGTTGGGACACCCCGGTAAAGTTCTTGGTGTGCGGGAAGATTGGGCAGAAAATTATCCAAATACGCATATTGCTTTAACCAAAGCTTTGTTAGAAGCTTGCGTGTATTGTGCAAATCCCGAAAATACCCAAGAAATTCGGCAAATTTTAGCAGGGCGAGATTACGTCAGCACTGATTTAGAATACATTCAACTTGAAGATCCAGATAGTCTCACCTGTGACTTAAACCATCCGTTGCGAGACTATGCCCATCACCAGTTTTATTCCGATTCCGCGATCAACCGCCCCAGTCGCACCGAACAAATTTGGATTATGAGTCAATTGGCGCGTTGGGGTGACACTCCCTTCCCCAGAAATTGGGTAGAAGTTGTGGAACGGGTGTGTCGCGTGCGTGTTTTCAGCACCGCAGCACGAGAATTAGGTTTGGATATTAGCTATATTCGCCAACCTATCCAACTGTTCGATGGTACTCCCTTTAACGCCGACGATCCGATCACTTATCTCAACAACTTAAAAATTAAACGTGATTTTTCAATTGCGGAAGTTGTTCTTGATGCACCAAGAAGGAGACTCGCTTCATAAAAGAATGGTGAGAGAAAGAAGGAGTGGGATAACTAAGACATCTTACTTCTTGTGGGGTGGGCGTCTCGCCCGCCCGTAATCAAAGGCGGGCAAGATGCCATTGGTGTCAATTTAACGCGAAACCGCACGTCCGCCAGCACGTCCGCCAGGGATTGTAAATCCCTGTCTCATAGCTAAAGTCCTCTGAAGAGGACTAAAGATTGCAAAAATTTTCAGTCTACTTCAGTAGACTTGAGCAATTAGTCAGGGATTTACAATCCCTGGCGGGTGAACAACACCCAATCAGTACGCTATTTTTGGCTGAAGTTGACACCAGTGGCTTTTCGTCCCACCCCACAAGATTAAATAATTTTAGTTGTTAAAAATCTCTTGAACTCCATTAATGAGTCTTTGAACTCCATTAATGAACCTCTGAACTCCGTTAATGAACCTCTGAACTCCATTAATGAGTCTTTGAACTCCATTAATGAGTCTTTGAACTCCGTTAATGAGTCTTTGAACTCCATTAATGAGTCTTTGAACTCCATTAATGAACCTCTGAACTCCGTTAATGAGTCTTTGAACTCCATTAATGAGTCTTTGAACTCCATTAATGAGTCTTTGAACTCCGTTAATGAACCTCTGAACTCCATTAATGAGTCTTTGAACTCCATTAATGAACCTCTGAACTCCGTTAATGAGTCTTTGAACTCCATTAAGAAACCTCTAGGTTGCAGGGAGTAGTCCCCAACCCCTAATCCCCAGTCCCCAGTCCCCAATACCCAATCCCCAAATACCATGCAAAACCACAACTCAACAGCTACAACCACACTAGGAAAACCACTAGCCCCTGCAAGCACCAGCCGCAGACCTTTTCTAGAAATTAAAGACGTTACCAAAGTCTATCCCACAAAGAAAGGCCCCTTCACCGTACTCGACGGCGTTAACCTCAACGTCGAACAGGGCGAGTTTATTTGCGTCATCGGCCACTCCGGCTGTGGCAAATCGACGCTACTAAATATGGTATCCGGTTTTAACTTTCCCACCTCCGGGCAAGTGTTGCTGGAAGGAGAACCAATCACCAAGCCAGGCCCAGACAGGATGGTTGTCTTCCAAAACTACGCCTTGCTACCTTGGCGAACTGCTTTTGAAAACATCTACTTAGCTGTCAACGCCGTTTATCCCAACAAACCACAAGCTGAAAAAAGAGCGATCGTCCGCGATCATTTAGCAATGGTAGGACTGGCTGATGCGATGGAAAAGAAACCAATGCAAATGTCTGGCGGGATGAGACAACGGGTTTCTATCGCCCGTGCTTTGGCGATTCGTCCGAAAGTTTTAATTTTAGATGAACCTTTTGGGGCGCTGGATGCCATTACCAAAGAAGAATTACAGGAAGAATTGCTGAAAATTTGGGGCGATAACCGTTGTACAGTGCTGATGATTACCCACGACATAGACGAGGCACTATTTTTAGCAGACAAATTGGTAATGATGACTAATGGCCCACACGCAAAGATTGGCGAAGTCATGGAAATTCCTTTTTCTCGTCCGCGCGATCGCAGCCGGATCATGGAAGATCCACAATACTACCAACTGCGTAACTATGCCTTAGACTTTCTCTTTAACCGCTTTGCCCACGATGACGTAGGTTGAGCCAATAGTTATCTATTTTTTCAGAATAATTCTTTGTTCTTCCCGTTACCATACCAGATGGTGGCGGGAAGAATCAGTAAGGGCAATTCATAAATTGCCCCTACAACTGCGTCCACAAGTTATAAAGTATGTGTAGATAAAACAGCGAGTATGTTGAGAAAAAAATCTGTATGACAAGCTACCCAGAAACCCTAACTAGTAACGAATCCATTAATGATTTAATCGCCGAGACAACAACCATTAACCATGTGGAGGTAATTGAAAATGTCATCGACTCTTTGGAACAAGATGATAGTGCAATGGTTAGCCACACTCCAGAGGCTGGTTATCTCTGGAAGTTTAAGTACGGAAGTGTAGAAGTATTTGTCCAACTCAACGGGACAACCGATGAAGACACAATAACAGTTTGGTCTGCGGTGCTAAATTTACCTGCCAAAAATGAACCTAAGTTGATGCGGTATCTTTTGGAGTTGAACTGCTCAAGCACTTTTGAAGCACGTTTCGGTATTATTGAAAATCGGGTGGTTGTAATATCGACACGCACCTTAGCCGAGTTATCTCCTGGCGAAGTGTCTCGGCTAATTACCGTTGTGGCAACGATCGCTGATAATAACGATGAAGCCTTACAAACTGAATTTGGTGCGACTTGACTAATCGCATCAGTTCAGTATGAGTTGTGAGTTGCACTATTTTCCCAGTGCGACCCATCAGTAAGTAGGGTTTGCTGTATTACTTGTTTTAGTCGCTCAATCTTGATGATGAACTGAATTTGTTAAGTCAGTCGATTGAAATGACTTTTTCCTCTATACCAATTAAAAAGCGCCTGGGAGTGTTGCCGTGTTTCCACCCCAGACGCTTTTTATTTTTAACTTGCTCCTCACACAACTAGATAGTATCACTGCTTCCATCAAAAGGCGAGTATAGTGAGTGACACTTTCAGAACTGCACCACCAATTGAATTTGGGCATATTCCCTTGACTTGATCCTAGCTAAATTTTGGATTGCGATCGCTCCAGAAAGGCAGTTTCTTGGACATAAGTCATTACAAGCTGTAACGCAATGAATTAAACAATTATTAATATTTTATACGTCCCTTAATTAATCTCTGAAACTCTATAATAATAAATCAAACTAATAAACAAATATTAGCACTCAATGCTTGTTAGTGCTAATTTATAACTGAGTTTAATGCTTATGATATAGACTAAAACTATACTTTTTATAGATGCTTGAGTTTCTTCCTAGATATTTTTTTACAAAAGACTAAATCTTTACTACAAGTAATTTAAAACTGGGAGTACTGACATGAAATACACTTTTGATATTGTAGGAGTATCTCCACTTTTACAGTTTTTTAATCACCAACAGAAAAATGGGCAAAAATCACCCCATCAAGGCGTGGAATATTTGGGAATGCATAAGTGTACACTAGATACGTTTATAGAATCGGTGGAATCAGTTCCAGCAAAGTGGGGTTGGAATCTGGATCAAGTGGTAGATACCGTAATTCAGTTTTGGTTGAACAACTCAGACAGTATTGGTTATTGGAAATCATGTTTAAGTGATGCTGGCAAGGATAATTTACTAGTTGCAAGATTGGCAGATATAACCGCCTTACAAGCTGAATTTGAATCCCTATTAGATAAGGAATGGTGAAGAGATAGGTAGAATTTAACAGAACTTACATAAACAATAGCCAAAAAGAATGATTTTCAGATAGGGATAATACCCTGTCGTTAGAGTAGCCGCGTAGCTTATTTCGACCTAGGAGTATGCATCTATATGAATACCCTAGAGCATGAATACCCTAGAGCGCATATAGTTTTGCATAAGTCCTATTTCAAAAGAATTCAATATTGGAGCAACCCTTGCTTTCCCTCTAGTCAAAATTTTCGTTTTCAAGTGCTTTGAGAACTTTGAGATATAAATTCTCTACTCTTTTCGTCTGAACTTCACCAAATGAAGCATAGTGAGTTAAGCTAGGAGCGCCATTTATTTCAATGATTGTATAATCTACAATTGGTGATGTTATATCACTAGTAAGAATATCCACACCTGCTAATCTCAATTCCATATCTTTTGCAATACTTATTGCTAACTTTTGAAAATCAGGATGTATATTTTCAGTGAAGTCTACTGCTTCGCCACCAGTTGATAAATTTGCATTGTCTAAAAGATAAACTATATTATTCTTGGGTATAACAGTATTAAAGTTTAGCTTTCGTCTCCGCAAATTTTTTTTGATTCTGTAATCTTCAAAATCTATAATTTCTTTTCTACCATTTTTTATAAAAGTCTCCTGTTTTTCTTGCATAAGTTCCAAAACATTAGATTTACCATCTCCCATTATAAATAAAGGAATTCTTTGATAAGCCGAAATTACTTCATCATCAAGGACTACAATTCTATAGTCATTGCCACTATAGAATCGCTCAACAATAAATACTGATGTTTTTTGCAAGATTTTCTTGGCTGCTTGATAATATTCTTGTTTGTTGTGAACCTTTGTAACAAATATTCCTTTACTGAGATTAACCGGCTTGACAATTACGGGAAATCCCAACTCTTTAGCATAATATAATCCTGTATCTATATTTCTGGTATTGGCTAATTCTTCGCATAATTCTTCACTAAAAAATGTTTGTCCTTCAGTAACTTTATAGCCAAACTTATTCAGGAAAAAACTCGAAACCCCTTTATCTTTAGCTATTGCTACTGAACCAGAAGAATTAATACTAAACCTGCTACTACGAAAAAAGGTTTTATTACCATTTTTAAACGTAATCAGTCCTACAAACGCGCATTCTGGGTCTACTAAAACTACTGCTCCTATTTTCTCTGCTACTTTTTGAATGATTGATGTTACAAAGGGTGTTTCCATTATCATAAATATAAATATACCGCGAAAACATTAACTATTCTATGGCAGTTAGTCAAGATATTTTAAACTAAACAATTGCACAATATATTTTGCCTAATAATATAGTGAAAGCCGGAGAAAAAATTCATTTTTTAATATCTAAATAGACTATGAAAATTTAACTATTCTAAACCAACTATAAAAAACGTAAATACCTGCAATTTAGCTTTACCGTAGGCATCGCACCATAGAAAAATTAAGAGTGTGTCAGCGACTATTAATTCTAGTAGTCTGCCAACCCAAAAATGCTAAGTGAGGATTGGGGAAAGGGGAAAGGGAAAAGGGTAAGGGATTTAAACCCTTTACCCCTTCCCCTTTACCCCGCCAAGTTCACTTGGCGAACTACTAGGCGCGTTATTATGCATTTTCTATTTAGTTTTTAATAGTATTTTTTCAGACATTGATATTTGTTTTGCCACCGATGTGGAATTTACGTATGTGTATGCATACAAATTATGCAAACCCAATAATTGCCAAACTTTCTGCTTGAGCATTATTGTGTCTTGCAAACAATTGCAAATTAAGGCTTTGAGATTCATAACCACCTGAAAGTTCCAACTTAGTTGGTCTAAAATATAGCGCTCAGTGTTGACAATCTATAAATAATCGAATAACAAGGTGGCAGCAGCATTAAAAAAAAGCGTTAGTGCATTCCTACCTAGAAACTAATTAACGCCCTTCATTAAACTTCATACGGATAACATAATTATGCCAGAAAATACGGATAATCAAGCTTCCAAATCAGACAATCAGCCTGTTGCTTATAAAGAACGCCTCAATTCTTGGGCGATCGCTCGTCTACTTCCTAATACGCAACGGGAGATTGTTGCCCGCTTCCGCAGCCGTTCTGATGCCGATGGCTATATGCGGCACCTACCCCAGGAAGTACCAAATGCTTCCTACATGGTTGTTTTTGATTGCCAACGCCAAGAAGCTGTAATTTAAAGTGCAAGTATAGGCAATAAACCTATCTTGAAAATAGGGAAAAGGTTAAGGGGTAAAGATGTATTTAAAACCTTTCTCCTTTCCCCTTTAACCGAACCGTATTGAGCCATAGCCCGCCCTTAGACATCGCTTACAACTCCAGATTCCAATTCACGCTTCACTTAAAAATTCTGGATGTTGCCAAGGAGCATAGTACCGCAAGGCGGAATTAAAAATTAAAAATTAAAAATGAATACAGCATAAGGGTTTCATTGATTTGGAATGATTGGTTTATTTCCGCCATGTTGTAATAGCTACTTTCGTATTGCAGCTTTGAAAATCCAAGTTTCCAAGCCACCCTTGCCAATTCAGCAAACCAGTAAGCCTTTATTCGTGTCAGTGGCACATTAGAGAACGCGAGTGCGTCTCACAGAGAAACCAAGTGGGGACAATTTCCGGCTCTTAAAAAAATGCTAATTATAGCGGTTCTCGTTTATATGCAATACACTTTGACCTCTCTCCAAACCTCTCTCCTTTTAGGAGAGAGGCTTTGAATCTTACTCCCCAACGCTAGTAGGGAAGGGGTTGGGGGTTAGGTCTTATTCCACTCAACTGAGAAGCGCTATATAACCAGAAATTATTAAGTTTTTCTGACAAAATTATATATAAATATTCTACTTAAAAATAAATTCGGTAATTATCCCCTTGCTATTGATATTTTAGATTACTTAAAAGTAAAAGTTAGTGCATTCAGGAGGGAGAAGGCAGGAGGCAGAAGTAACTTACGTTTAAAAGCGTGGGATTGAAGCAAGACTGGAGGCGAAATGCCTCGCCTGGGCGCTTTCTATCAAGACACATAGGGCGAGATACAATTCTTCTTTTTAACCTGGGTAATAACCCAGAACTAAAGTTTTTATTCATAATTCTTTCCTCCTACCTCTGCCTCCTATCTTCTCTGATAAGCCCTGAAAGTGCTGGAGGGTTAATAAGTGATCAAACAGCAGCGATATGACTGGTTCAAAGCTGTGAAATTTTTCCGTAAACGAGAATTACTAGCGCTGTTGTTAGGAATTTTCTTCTCAATCTCTGTAGTCCTACTCTGGCAGAGACTTTTAATCCAAACTCCGTGGTTATTAATACAAGTAGTACTGATTGCAGGCTTATTGGCTGTTATCACATTGATATTATCAATTTATTGTGTCCTGGCAATGAAAGCAAGTAACCAAAAAATAACAGCAATAAATCAGGAATTAACTCATAGGATTTTTGAACAAAAACAGGTAGAAATTGCGCTCCGCACCAGTGAAAATCGTCTGCGGCAGTTGTTGGAAACTGTCAAAGTCATCCCTTGGGAATTAGACTTGAAGACTTGGCGATTTATTTATGTTGGGCCGCAAGCGGTAGACTTGCTAAAATATCCGATCGCAGAGTGGTATGAGGAAAATTTTTGGGTTAATCATCTGCATCCAGATGATAAGGAAAAGTCTGTTCGTTTTTGTCAAGAAGCAACTGCTAAGTGCCAGAATCACGAATTAGAATACCGGATGTTAGCAGCTGACGGGCGAGTTATTTGGTTGCGAGATGTTGTTAGCGTAGTTCGGGAAGCAGGAACTCCTACTATGCTGAGAGGGTTTATGTTTGACATTACTGATTTGAAGTTGGTTGAAGAAACTTTGAGACTGAGGGAGAGGGCACTTGCTGCCACCAGTAATGGAATTATTATTGCCGATGCTAGACTCTCTTATACTCCGGTTATTTACGTCAACCACGCCTTTGAGCAAATAACAGGTTACAAGGCTGGTGATGTAATTGGGCAAAACTGTCGATTTTTGCAACGCACAGATACCCAGCAACCAGCACTTAATGAATTGCGGTCATCTATTCAAGCTGGAACAAGTTGCAAAGTTGTTCTCCGCAACTATCGCAAAGATGGTACTTTATTTTGGAATGAATTGAGTATTTCTCCTATCCATGACGAAAATGGCAAGTTAAGCCACTTCATTGGCATTCAGACAGATATTAGCTTACGCAAGCAAGCTGAAGCCAGCCTGCGTCGGCAAGCCCTCACCTTTGAAAACATGCATGATGGCGTAATTATCACAGATTTAAGCGGAAATATTGTTGACTGGAATCCTGCTGCTGAAAGTATGTTTGGCTATACTAAAGCCGAGGTTTTGGCTAAACATCCTAGTTTTTTGCATCAGCCGGAAGTTGCTGCAACATTAAGCGCCAAAATTTTGGAAAGAATCAACCAGCAAGGACGCTGGTCAGGGGAAATACACTTTATTCGCAAAGATGGCAGTGAGGGAATTTGCGAAACAACCGTAGTTTCTTTACAGGATGAACAGGGAGAAACTGTTGCCACAGTTGGCGTCAATCACGACATCACCGAAAACAAACGAGCTAAAGAGGCACTGCAACGGCAATTGCATCGCACCCTACTACTTGAACAAATTACTCAGGAAATTCGTCAAAGTCTTGATGCCAGCAAAATCTTTGAGACGGCTGCTACCCAAATTGGACAAGCATTTGGGGCTGAACGGTGTCTGATTCACTCTTACATTAGTGACCCCACACCTAGAATCCCCTTAGTAGCAGAGTATAATATACTTCCTGGTTATTGCTCCATGTTGAAATTGGAAGTTCCCATGACCAACAATCCTCATGCAGAGCAGATGATGGCACAAGAAATAGCGATCGCTTCTCCAAATGTGTACGTTGATCCTTTACTCCAGGCGGCTGAAACGATCTGCCGAGAAGTTGGATTGAAGTCTATGCTATCAATCCGCACCTCCTATCAAGGAAAACCCAATGGTGCGATCGGCTTACACCAGTGCAGTTATTTTCGCCAGTGGACACAAGAGGAAATCGAATTACTAGAAGCAGTGGCGGCTCAACTGGGTATTGCTCTAGCACAAGCTCACTTACTAGAACAAGAAACACGCCGACGTGAAGAACTTACCTTGAAAAACTTTGCCTTGGAACGGGCAAAACGTCAAGCAGAAGCCGCAAATCGGGCAAAAAGTGAGTTTTTGGCGATGATGAGCCACGAAATTCGGACTCCCATGAATGCTGTTATTGCCATGACAGGTCTATTGCTGGATACTGAACTCACGCCTCAACAGCAAGACTTTGTAGAAACAGTTCGCAGTAGCGGAGATGCTTTACTCACTATCATCAACGACATTCTAGATTTCTCGAAAATTGAATCTGGCAAACTGGAATTAGAAGAACAGCCTTTTGATTTGAGAGCTTGTGTCGAGCAGGCTATTTCGCTCTTAGCCCCGAAAGCTGCTCAAAAGGATATCGAGTTAGCTTACCTAATCCAGCCGCAAGTTCCGACTCAAATCATTGGCGATATGACACGTCTGCGCCAAGTCTTGATGAATCTTCTCAACAATGCCATTAAGTTCACTGAAAACGGAGAAGTGGTACTCTCTGTTGAATTAGGGACTGGAGATCGGGGGTTAGGGACTGGGGATCGGGGATTGGGGATTAGGGGTAATGAGGAGGATCAAGAAACTTCTTCCCAGTCCCCAGTCCCTAGTACCCAGTCCCCAATCCCTAGTACCCAGTCCCTAATCCCCGATCTCCAGTCCCCAGTCCAAATTCAATTTGCCATCAAAGATACAGGTATTGGCATCGCACCAGAGAAGATAGAGCGGTTATTTCAACCCTTCGCTCAGGCTGATGTCTCCATGACTCGACGATATGGCGGCACAGGGCTAGGATTGGTCATCAGCAAGCGGCTCAGTAAGATGATGGGTGGTACTCTTTGGGTAGAAAGTCAGGGCTTTGTCGGTGGCAATCCTAGCCCTAGATGGGAAAATGGACAATTATCAAGAAAGGCAGGAGGCAAAGAGCCGGAGGCAGAAGGAATGTCCGACGCTCTCGACGAGACGCTACTTGCTAACGCTTCGCTATCCTGCCTCCTGCCTTCTTCAACCTCTGTTGCTTCTTTCCAAGGTTCAACATTCTACTTCACCATTACTGCCAAAGTAGCTACTCAGTCAGAACAAGCTGAATTAAGCACTTCGCCAGTACAGCTTGCATCCAAGCGACTGTTGATTGTGGATGACAATTTCACCAATCGCCAAATTCTCAGATTGCAAGCTGAGTCTTGGAAAATGGAAACTTATACTGCCAAATCTGGTAAAGAAGCTTTAGCTGAACTTGCTAAGGGAACGCAGTTTGATATTGGCATTTTAGATATGCAGATGCCGGAAATGGATGGCATCACCTTAGCTCGTCAAATCCGCAAGCAATCTGGTTGTCAAAATCTACCATTGGTGATTCTGACCTCTTTGGGTAGAGTAGAAACTTTTTCTGACTTTCATGATGTCCAGTTTGCTGCCTCTTTGAGCAAACCTATCAAACAGTCTCAACTCTACGATGTCATTACCCGTATTTTGGGTAATCAGCCGATCCAAGCCAGTATTTCTCATTCTCCCTTGGTTGACCGGCATTTGGCCCATCGACTGCCACTGCGAATTCTTCTGGCAGAGGATACGGTTGTCAATCAGAAAGTTGCTCTACTGATGCTTCAGAAAATGGGTTATGGGGCAGATGTCGTCACCAATGGACTAGAAGTGCTCAAGGCTTTGCAAAAACAGCGCTATGACTTAGTGTTGATGGATGTCCACATGCCTGAAATGGATGGGTTAGAAGCAACTCGGAGAATTTGTCAAGAATGGGAAGTAGGTTTTCGTCCTCATATCATCGCCATAACTGCCAATGCAATGCGGGGCGATCGCGAAGTTTGTCTTGCTGCTGGTATGGATGACTACCTGAGCAAACCTATTCAGCTGCAAGAATTGGCTCAGGCACTCAGCAAATGCCGATCCCAAAGAAGTTCTGAATTCACTTCCATAGGAACACAAGGGAAAGTGATGTCTTTAGAATTGCAACCTTCGCCAAATGTTCTACAGGAAGGGCAAAACCAGACATTAAAAAGCGCCAAAATTGATGCCAAAGTTCTCCAATCGTTGCAGAATATCGTCAGAGGAGATCGTGTGGCATTTGTTGAACTAATTGAGTGTTATCTTACAGAAACACCGAGACTGGTGCAAGATATCAGCACAGCTATCACAACTCAGGATACCAAGACTATATGGAAAACAGCCCACAAACTCAAGTCCAGCAGCGCTTCTGTTGGAGCGATGGACTTAGCGCAGCTTTGCAAGGTGTTAGAAGTACAGGGACGCAGCAGTAACTTAGAAAACGACCGAGAATTACTCTCACAACTATACCAGGAATATGAACAAGTTAAAACTGCCTTACAAAAAGAACTTGCGAAGGAAGTACCATGAAAGCCAATGCTCAAGAAAGTCAATCTTTAGTTCTAATTGTTGATGATGAACCTTTTATTCGCTTGATATTGCGGCATTTCTTAGAGCGGGAAGGGTATATAATAGCAGAAGCTCAAAATGGCATAGAGGCAATAAAAGCTTTTAAGCAACTCCACCCTGATATAGTACTCCTTGATGCCATAATGCCGGATATGGATGGGTTCGAGTGTTGTACTCAATTGGAGCTTCTTGATCGTAGCAAGCACACTCCGGTTTTAATGATTACAGGACTTGAAGATCAAGAGTCAGTTGACCGTGCCTTTGAAGTGGGGGCAATGGATTATGTTACCAAACCGATTCACTGGCCAGTTTTGCGACAACGGGTAAAACGTTTGATTCAGCAATCTCAGTTACAGCAAAAACTGGAAGCCGTCAATCTGGAATTGCAGCGATTAGTTACTATCGATGGATTAACTCAAGTAGCTAACCGCCGGCGGTTTGAAGAGTATTTTAACCAAGAGTGGCAGCGGATGAAACGGGAGCAACGGCCGCTTTCCCTGATTCTTTGCGATGTTGATTTCTTTAAATCATATAACGATACATACGGTCATCGGGTAGGCGATCGCTGTCTTCAGAAAATTGCTCAAGCCATCAAAGATATTATTAAACGTCCTGGAGACCTCCTTGCCCGTTATGGTGGGGAAGAATTTGCTGTGATCTTACCTAACACAGATACGGAGGGGGCGACTTATGTTGCTGATAAAATTTGTCATACTGTCCGAACACTAGCAATTCCTCATCAAAATTCCCAAGCTAGTCCTCATGTAACTATTAGTGTCGGGTTTACAACAGAAATTCCTCAGTCCGATTCTGACTTGGAAGAAATGATTGCAGTAGCGGATCGGGCGTTGTATCAAGCAAAGGCCGCAGGACGCGATCGCTTTGTGCAAGATATTCTACTACCCACAAGTAAAAATTCCCGCTAATGCGCCAAAATTCAGTTATCAGTCCAATGCCCTATTCCCATTTAAAAATCTACCCCTCGTTTCAGTTCTACACCTTGATTAGCATAGTGTTTGTGGCAATAAACCTCTGAGTGGACGCTAGCCAAGTCGAAGTATGCGGGTGGATTTTGGCAGCGACCAGTGATAATGATTTCGGTATCGCGGGGTTTGCGGAGTAAAGCTTGAACAATGGGTTCAACGGGGAGTAGTTCTAAATCAACGGTGGGATTGAGTTCATCGAGAATAATCGTTTTATACAACCCAGAGGCGATCGCAACTTTGGCGATTTCCCAACCCCGTTCGGCTTCTACATAGTCTAATTCTTGACGGGAATTTCGCCACACGATGGCATCTCCACCGCAGCGCTGATGATCCACCACTTCTGGATATGACTGCTGTAAGGCGGCGATCGCAGCGTCTTCTGTGTAGCCACTACCACCTTTAAGCCACTGCATAATTAACACACGGGTAGACCCAGGATGATTAATTCCCCTACCAATAGCCTGTAAGGCTTTGCCCAAAGCACTAGTAGACTTGCCCTTACCAGCACCAGTATAAATTTCAATCCCTTCCAGTAAAAGGGCTTTAGCTGTTGGGTGGTGATGAGGTTTCATTTCTGAGTGCAAATCTGCAATATCCAGCAACTTTTGCGGTGCGGCGCGTCCGGTGGCGATGATTTCCAACTCTTGGGGTTTGGATTTTAATGTCTTGACCACTTCATCCACAGGTAGCAAACCTAAATCCAGAACCGGGTTAATTTCATCCAAGACGACAACTGAATATAAACCGCTGGCGATCGCACCTTTGGCGACATCCCAACCCCGCATCGCTTCATCTCGGTCAAATGTGGTAATTTCTTCTGGGCCAAAAAATTCGGCTCTCCCAGTGCGAACCTGGTCAATTAAATGGGGAAACCCGCGCTGCAAAGCTGCGATCGCGCCATCTTCGTCATAATCACGTTCTGGCCCCTTTAAAAACCGCAGTAGTAAAACGCGGTTAGAATTGCTAGGCGTATTTATCCCCAAGCCAATGGAGCGCAAAACCACCCCTAAAGCCGCTTGGGACTTACCTTTACCCAAGCCATCATAGACATGAATTTGACCAATGAGCCGTTCCTGACGCACTTGCGCCGTGCGAATACCGATACCGTTCCTTGTCATCTCTCGAAAAGCTATAACTATTGCAGTCTTTAATCTTACCTAACCTCTTGTACTCTCATCTTAGAAACTGCGCCTCTAGCGCATCCGTACATAATCAGCTTGATGTATTAAGAGTATCAATAAATTACTACTGGCACACCAGCATAGTAAAGGACAAGAACAATGCGATAATTTCCCCCATCACCCTCAATACGGTTCGGTTAAAGGGGAAAGGGGAAAGGGGAAAGGTTTTGAATACATTTTTTACTCCTTAAACCAAAACCAATTCCCAAACCACAAGGAAAGTGAAGAGTGCTTATCCGAACCGTATTGCCATCACCCTCACTATCCCAGTTATACTCTCAACAGTTAACCCTTACCTTTGACCATTTATGCCTGAAAATTGGATGCTTCCCAGGATTTTTCCCATTGGTGGAATTCTGTTTGACTTTTTATTTGTACTGATTGCCATCCCTATCGAAGCGTATGTTTTGCACTTTCGACTAAAATTTGACAAAAAGTCCAGTACTTTTTATGCGATTTCTATCAATCTGTTTTCTAGTGTAATTGGTTGGTTCATATTTTTTGTATCAGAACCAATGTTGCCAGTCCAGGTAAAATCAGAATTAATTAATTATATGTTTTTTAATAATTTTAAATCGCCGAATACACAACCTTTAATTATCTTAACAGCCTGTATAATTTTCTTTACTACTTTTCTGATGAAATTTTTTATTCTAAAGGTTTTGCTACTATCATTATTAAATGATCCACTAGCTAAAAAAGAAGAGCAGCCGAAAACATCTCAGCGGCAGCAATGGCGTCGGTTTAGCAGCCTTAAATTACAAAATACTAATTTAGTTACTACTATATTGATAGCCAATTCTTTGAGCTATACTGCGATAACCATTATTTTATTATTTCGCTCAAAATAGCAAGAATTAACTTGTTTAATTCAGAGGAAGATTAGTGATTTATTAATCAGGTGTGGGGAGAAAATGAATACGCTACTTAAAGATGTATTTGGGGTTTTTAAATTTGCTGAAGGGCTGTATGCGGGAATTAGAAAGGTATTAGTTCCACCCAAAGCTTATTCTTGGCAGACATTTATTTATATGAGTGTTTTTTCTTGGGTACTTTCATATTTTGCCACAGGTTATATCAAAGATATAATTGCATTTTTCGGTTGGTTATTTTTAATTGCCGGCACAGCTTGGTATACAACTGAAGATCCTTTAAGAGTTCCCGGTACTTTTATGCCAGTCGGGGCGGTAATCACTGGATTCTTAGTGAGTGTTTTTGCTTTTGGAAGTCAAGAGGATGTAATTACACCCAGAACAATCATTTTTTGGCCGACAATTTCAGCACTAATTACGGCAATACCAGAATTTATTGAAGGAACTGACACCGACGCTAAAGCTCGCATTCCTAAGCCAGAAGACCGCCAAAAAATCATAGTTTTAGTTGCTAGTAGTATGCTACTAAGTTGCTGGATTCAGTTTTATTTTGTGATGAATAATTGGTTACAACAATATCCCAGTTTACAGGCAGATACTTTTCAACGTAGTACCTTTGTTGTCAGAACAGAAGAACAGGCAAAAATCCCTAGAAATGGCGTAGTAATTCTAGAGGAACTTCAACCAATAGTAGTAGAACAGATAGCTGAAACGCCTTGGTCGGAAGTAGAGAAATGGTTGCTAGAAGCGAGACAGCGGGTAGGAGCTTTGGGTAGGGGAGTAATTCAAAAAAACCTAGCTAAATATGAAGAGAAGGAACTATGGCGCGTTGAACCGCGTGTAGCTAATACTAAATCTGGATATATATTAGATTTACTAAGTATTTGGATAGGCCCAAGTTCTAACCCACGGGGATATTACTTGAAAAAATCTTGTCGCATTGAACCAGTTGCAGTAGGCAATAATTCAGAGAATAAGATTACAGTTGCAGAAATTGAATGCGATCGCGCCAGTAAATTTATTGCTGGAACACCACCTCCACAGCAGTGAAGGATGGGGCAGGGAAGCAGAGGGGCAGAGGGGCAGAGGGGCAGAGGGGCAGAGGGGCAGAGGAGCAGGGGGGCAGAGGAGCAGAGGGGCAGGGGGAAGAATAATAAAATTACTTTTTTACCCTCTGTCTCTTCCCAATGACAAATGACAAATGACAAATGACAAATGACAAATGACTATTAACAGAATTTTTGTATTGGCAAAGAATGTGTTTCAGGAAGTGGTACGCGATCGCATCCTATATATTATTGGTTTTTATGCGTTAATACTCGCCACTGCCTTCCGCGTCCTTCCTGAATTTGCAGCTACGACTGAAGACAAAATGTTTTTAGACTTTGGGATGGCGGCGATGAATGCCGTCGGGTTAATTATCACGATATTTATTGGTACAGGACTCATTAATAAAGAAATTGAAAAACGCACTATCTTGGTGTTAATTGCTAAACCTGTCAGTCGCAGCGAAATTATCGTCGGCAAATACTTAGGTTTATCCGCAGTCCTAGCTGTACTTGTCGCCATGATGACAGCAATTTATCTGGTATTTCTGCAATTTAGTAATATTCCTCATCCTACGGCGAGTATTCTAATTGCAGCCATTTTCTTATTTTTGCAGTTGTCATTAATCACCGCTGTGGCGATTACCTTCGGTGTTTTGACTGCTTCTCTGCTAGCGACTGTTTTAACCTTTGCGGTGTATTTAATCGGAAATATTACTCAAGATTTAGTACAACTTGGTCGTCTTAGCCGTAACCCTGGTATGGAAAGTCTAACTCAAGGTTTGTTTCTCATCTTGCCAGATTTATCTCGATTAGATTTGAAAAATGATGCCGTTTATGGTTTGCAAGCACTACCTGACACAACTGCACTGATTACAAATGCTGGCTATGGCTTACTTTATAGTGCCATGTTATTAGCGATCGCTATTTTCATCTTTTCAAAACGCGAATTTTAGCCATTGGGCATTGGGCATTAGGGCAAACAGAAAGTTATTCCCTCTAACAAATGACAAATGACCAATGACAAATGACAAATGACAAATGACCAATGACCAATAACAAATAACTAATAAATAACTATCTGAGGTTGCTCAATTGTGCCATCAGGCATGATAGTATCTCGCAACTTCGCATAAGTCAGATTTGCCTTCCAAAGGTTTGCCTTACTCAAGTTTGCATTGGTTAAATTTGCCCATGTCAAATCTGCGCCAGTTAAGTTGGCTTCAGTCAAATTAGTTTCTAGTAATTTTGCTCCACATAGTTTTGCTCCTGTAAGATTTGCAAAACTTAAGTTAGCTTCAATCAGTGATGCTTCAATTAATTTGGCTTCACTTAAGTCTGCTTCTCTCAAATCCACATCACACAGAGAAGCACCCCAAAGATTACTACCTATAAATTTCACCCGCCATAAGAAAGTTCCACATAAATTTGCTTGTGTTAAATCAGCATTAGTCAAATTGGCTTCACACAAAGATGCTTCATATAAATTAGCTTCACGTAAACTAGCTTGCATCAAATTTGCGCCACTTAAATTAGCACGAGTGAGAACACAGCCAGATAAATTTGCACCACGCAAATCCGCTCCAATAAAATTAATACCACTTAAATCAATTCCTTTTAGGTCGATTCCACTCAAGTCACATTTACTGAAATCCCGGCGCTGAAAATATTTATTTGTGATTTGACTTAATATAAATTCCTGCTGTTGGGCATAATTTTTCATGGTATTCACCTCTGGGTGTAATTTATCTCAAAGGTCGAGTGTGAAAGGTCGAGTGTGATAGTTACCGTATATTGAGAGTACACCCGAAATGGATATCCGCTCAGTAAATAATCAAGAATAAATTGACAAAAAACCGCCAATCGCTTGAAAATACGCGTTTTTGGTGGTTTTTAAAACAAAAAATGCTGACATAAGTCATGAAATATTCATACAACAATAGTTATTTGTCATTTGTCATTAGTTCTTGGTCACTAGTGGTCTGTCTCATTAGTTCCGAGGGGTGAACAAGTTCGTAGTAAGGACTTTAGTCCTGGATTTTTAAGCACTGAAGTGCTTACTACAAACTCATCAAGATTAATGGGACAGGCCACTCTACGGATTTTCATAAAAGCGGTGGGATGAGTTAAGATTCAAAATTTCCATCGTTACTGAGTACTTCTCCTCACTCATCACTCATAATGTAGGCGTAGTCCAATTTAATCATTGCGTATTTTTTTATTGCTTACCCATTAATTTGAACTTGACAGACTACTATTGCGCTTTTTTATTTACTTGTAACCAAATTTCTAAACTAGTAAGCAGCCACAACTTCACACCATAACGACTCCAAGTATCTCCTTGATAGTTTAACCAATTGCTAATTGGTAACTGGTTTAAATAAGGAGTGATAGCTGCATTCCGATTGAGCAATAAATCTCTGGCTTCTTGTTGCCAATATTTGCGAAATCCTAATTGCACTGGCACCATCATTCCACTTTTGGGACGATGAATAATTGTGTCTGGTAAAATATCTATGATCGCTTGTTTTAAAACCGCTTTCTCTTCCACTCCAGAAAGCTTATACTCTGGAGGAATTTCCATGCTTAAGTCTACTACTCGTTGGTCAAATAAGGGAGAACGACCTTGCAAAAGAGCTGCTTGAGTCAAGTTACTCACTTTCGTCAGAATTTGGTCAGCGCCTTTAAATTTGATGTTCATCGCCATCAAACGATTCAGATAACTCGCTTGGGAATATAAATCTTCTTCAAAAACCCAAGGTGCGGTTTGTACTGCTTGCCAAACTTCTGGTTTTAAAAGTTGCGGTAAATCAACAGCGCACTTTTGAAAGGAAATTAAATAAGCTTGCAATGCATCCTGATTGGTGACAGAGCCATATAAACTATTAATTAACATTGGCTGATTTTTTGGCCCACCAAAACAGGGGTCGCCACCTTCACCATTTAAAACTACTTCTACGCTTTCTCTCGCCAATCTTCCCAGCAAAAGGTTGGGAACAGTCAGTGGGTCGCCAATGGGGTCATCTAAATACGCCATTGTTTCTGGTAGACGTTCCCACATATCCTTAAAAGTAATTTCCAAAATGTGGTGCTGTGTCTGACAATGGGATGCAACGAGACTGGAAAATTCTAATTCATTGGAAGATTCCGAACCAAAATGAATTGAGAAGGTGTGGACTGGTGCTTTGTGGAATTTTGCTACCAAAGCAGTGATACCGCTAGAGTCCAAACCACCAGAAAGAAAAACGCCAACGGGTTCATTTGCTGGTGGTAAATATTCTTGAACAACTTGGTCTAAGAGTTCTCGCAAGCGATCGCCATGCCATACTAAGGGTTGATCTATTGCTGTAATCTGTTCTTGAAGCTGCCAATAAGCTTGAACTTTGTAGTCGGGAAGTTCTAAAACGGTTCCAGACCGCAATTCCCGCACCTGTTCCCAAAGGGTTCGTTCTCCTGGAATAAATGCACAACAAAGATAATCTCGTAACGCTACCAAATCTAAATCAGATGAATGATGGGGTGATAAAGTTCTTAGTTGAGGCGCAATCCAACGAACTGAACCAGTGGTAGTGTAATAGAGGGTACGAACACCGATGCGATCGCGAACCAACCTCAAAACCTGTTTTTCTCTATCCCAAATCACTAGGGCAAACATCCCCACAAGTAGCCGAAGAGATTCAAAACCCCATCGTTCCCAAAGATTGGCCACCAGTTGCAGAGAACTTCCTTGAAAGCTATCCGGTTCAATTCCCAACTTCTGTAGCAACTGCACTTGGTTAGTTAACCAAACATCACCAACAACAACAAATCGTCCTCCAGAACTGATTGCTAATTTTCCCGTCAGAAATCCAGAAACCTTGCGTGGTAAAATTACAGAAATTTTTTCATCTCGCCAAGCTATATTTTCATAATTTTCATCAACTGTTCCCCAACCTACGCGCCAGGTTGGGTCAGTCTTGATGGATTCGATTTTAGGAGATTTACGGTGTTTAAACGCATCAAATAGCATGGGAAATTTTCAACGCATAATCAGTAATTTTAAGGTATTGCACAAACCTATTTTCTGAAAATGGCTGTAATTGCAGTATGAATAACTCTCATACTTTTTCCAACTTTTCCAACATGGAAGCAGATTCTATCCCTAAAACGATCCCTAATAGGGATTTTAAGTAATTGCAATCTTTACCTGTACTAGATTTAGGTGATATTCCTTTAGTTTCAATCCCTAATAGGGATTTTAAGTAATTGCAATGCTTTTAAAACTTCAGAAAAATAACGATTATTTCCGTTTCAATCCCTAATAGGGATTTTAAGTAATTGCAATTTTCTCGGTGTTGATAGGGAGGTTTGCACCATTAAGTTTCAATCCCTAATAGGGATTTTAAGTAATTGCAATTTGTAAAAATCTCAGTTCCAAGGCAGTGATGAGTTTCAATCCCTAATAGGGATTTTAAGTAATTGCAATAAGTTACCGCCGCCACTGGCATTACTAGCGCTGCGTTTCAATCCCTAATAGGGATTTTAAGTAATTGCAATAAAAGAAGGGAAAAAAGTTAGACGTTCTTTTACCGTTTCAATCCCTAATAGGGATTTTAAGTAATTGCAATTAGAGGGTATGGCGATTGCTTTTTAAGTGTTTCCAGTCTGTTTCAATCCCTAATAGGGATTTTAAGTAATTGCAATCAGGTTTGGTTTGAATCTCGGCACAAACGCGTGGTTTCAATCCCTAATAGGGATTTTAAGTAATTGCAATGTGTAGGTACTTGCTGAGTAGTAGTCCCGTTGACGTTTCAATCCCTAATAGGGATTTTAAGTAATTGCAATGGAATGATGGGTTAACATATCCATTACCTGCCAAGTTTCAATCCCTAATAGGGATTTTAAGTAATTGCAATAGACGAGCAAGTTTTCATTGATGCCATAGGACTTGGGTTTCAATCCCTAATAGGGATTTTAAGTAATTGCAATATGATTTCTCTACAGCTTTCTGAGAGATTAGCTCGTTTCAATCCCTAATAGGGATTTTAAGTAATTGCAATTTGGGAGTACTCCAATTACATATTGAAGCCTCTGATAAAGTTTCAATCCCTAATAGGGATTTTAAGTAATTGCAATGAGTTTGGCGTAAATACTTTGTTCACCATCCAAATGTTTCAATCCCTAATAGGGATTTTAAGTTGGCAAATAATAGCCGAATCAAACGGACTTCCATCCAAATGTTTCAATCCCTAATAGGGATTTTAAGTAATTGCAATCGTTGGTAAGTTGGTCATGGCGATCGCTTTATGGTTTCAATCCCTAATAGGGATTTTAAGTAATTGCAATGACTATACAGCCGCACATAATAGCCTAGCTTTTGGGTTTCAATCCCTAATAGGGATTTTAAGTAATTGCAATTCGAGTTTGAATTATTTGAAAGATAGAGATTAAATAGTTTCAATCCCTAATAGGGATTTTAAGTAATTGCAATGTTGCCGTTCGGGTGTCGATCGCGGTGGCTGCACTGTTTCAATCCCTAATAGGGATTTTAAGTAATTGCAATCCCAAATTGTTGGCATTGAAGGAGGAACTTAAAAAGTTTCAATCCCTAATAGGGATTTTAAGTAATTGCAATTCAAGGGTGTATTCAAGAAGGGATGAGCTATATTCAGTTTCAATCCCTAATAGGGATTTTAAGTAATTGCAATTTTGTATGCTGCACCAGTAATTCGACTATTTTTCTTGTTTCAATCCCTAATAGGGATTTTAAGTAATTGCAATGTATTGACGTGTGACACGTCAATGTATATCACAAAGTTTCAATCCCTAATAGGGATTTTAAGTAATTGCAATCATTTCGCAAAGTTCTCTTACGCTGCGATATTTGAGTTTCAATCCCTAATAGGGATTTTAAGTAATTGCAATTGGGGCGAAAGAGGCAGCTAAAAGGATGAAAGCCCTTAAGTTTCAATCCCTAATAGGGATTTTAAGTAATTGCAATAATAAAACTTTCACGGCAGCTACAGCGTGTTCGTAGTTGTTTCAATCCCTAATAGGGATTTTAAGTAATTGCAATGTTGGCAGAGCAGAGGGCAAAATTACCCACTTCTGTTTCAATCCCTAATAGGGATTTTAAGTAATTGCAATCTGAGAAATTAAGGACAGATGCGGCAGGCGATCGCATTAGTTTCAATCCCTAATAGGGATTTTAAGTAATTGCAATTTCAACCGACAAAGAAGCCACTAACGTTCTGGGTATCTTTGTTTCAATCCCTAATAGGGATTTTAAGTAATTGCAATCTAGTGTTGTAAGCTGGTCTGTAGCGCTCCAGTAGTTTCAATCCCTAATAGGGATTTTAAGTAATTGCAATTCTACTACGGGTAGCTGACCAACCAAGTTATTCCAGAAAGTTTCAATCCCTAATAGGGATTTTAAGTAATTGCAATGGCTGGCATCTGAAAGCCTTGTGTTATTTGGTTTTCAAGGTTCGGTTGCGCGGATGCGAAAATCATAACACGAGGAATTGTGATTTGGCTAGAGGCAAATGGCTGAAAACTAGTCCCCATAAGGTGCGCGGATAGTTTAGAAATGCGATCGCTCTCAAGTTCTTGCAGATAAGCCAATTCAGCCATTTTTGTAGTTACCTCTTCCCCAACACCTACCCATCCGCGCATTTGGCGAAAAAAATTAATCCGATTGGAAAGCTACTTACTAGATATCCTACTCGATTAGGTTAGCTGAGTTCAGGGCAATAACTGATTTGGGCTACGCCTACGCAATACCAGCACCCCTATAACCAACTTTATTTGGCTACATCTTCAAAGTCTGTTATCGCACAAGCAAATTCTCTAAAAGCTGTTTTAATCAGAACCTCTTTCGTTCCCCTTTCCAGCGAAGAATTGCGTATGAGGTCTGTTAATTCTATGAACAACAGAGAAAACATAAAACGATCTTGACGGTCAACTTGTTTCAAACAAGACGATATAAACTGATAAAGCTCTGTTTTTCGAGGTTTGGTTTGTTCTTCCCATATTTGTAACCCAAGCCGAAAAGTTCTCAAACGGATTTCATTGGTGTTGAAGGACGCGTCTTTGTAGCGGACTGATACGCGTTGGGGTATTTCCATGAGTTTTAGCTATACATATTCAATGTAAAGTAATTATTCACTTATATTTTGGCTCAACCGGAAAAATCTGATATTTTGCACCAATCCCAACAACCGCCATAGGTTAGAAACGAATTACTTGGTGGACTGACAGGAATGCACACAATACTTTTCGGGGAAAGGGGAAAGGGGAAAGGGGAAAGGGAAAAGGTTTGAATTTACCTTTAGGGAATTCCAGAAATTAAATTATTCAATTTTGGGAGCGAAGATAATCATTAGATTCTTCTTCCCCTGCGCCCCAAAATCCCCCTTTTCGCCAAAGTGATGGGATATTTTTTGAGTTGGAAGTCCCTTACCCCTTGCTTTTAACCTTTCCCCAGACCAAAAGAGAGATTGTTGGGTTTATCCAAAAAGTGTTGGGGAGGCACAGACGTCATTAGTGTCAACTTAAGCTAAAACCCTTTTCAAATCTCGTTTCCAGCCTCTGGCTGGAAATGTACTTCAATTGCGGCTCTGCCGCCAATAAGGGAGGCGGAGCCTCAACGATGAGCATTCCCAGTCGGAGA
Organism: Nostoc sp. UIC 10890; assembly: GCF_054786515.1. NCBI lineage: Bacteria > Bacillati > Cyanobacteriota > Cyanophyceae > Nostocales > Nostocaceae > Nostoc > Nostoc sp. UIC 10890. The sequence continues at coordinate 3,841,848 of NZ_JBSGKF010000001.1, read as the reverse complement.
CTGGGAACGAGGCAAGCTAAAAGCTAGTTATAGGCCGACTTTTACGCTAAGTTGACACCAATGCACAGACGTGCGCTCCTACCATCATCAATTTAGAGGATGCCCCAGAAATGGAGTAAACCTTGACCAGAAAAAGCTTCAATCAAAATCGCAGATAGAAAACCAATCATTGCAAGACGACCGTTCCAATTTTCACTCTGAGGGGTGAAACCAAAACGCACAGCATTAGGATCTTCTGAAACAATAGGCGCAGGATTCTTAAAACCTGTCATCAGTAAAACTCCAAATTTCAAGTGTTGTAGCAGTTGTAACTATCTGTAAAGTAATGTAACAGATAGTTAATAAAATGCAACATTGAGTGAATAAAGAAAATCTGAAGAAAAATCTGCTCCCTTGCCTCTTCATTTCCATTCACCTTGTAGAGTGAAAGCTGCCCAATAATAAGGTGCGGCATATTTTTGAGTCTGCCATATTTCTATTTGGGCTGTCCGCAATGCTGCTGCTGGCTTTAATCCTTCTTGCAGCATCTTTTTGTAAAATACCTTCATGAGTTCGGATGTTGCCTGGTCATCCACACTCCACAGACTCACCACGACTCGCGGACTGCCTGCATACATAAACCCTCTGGTTAACCCTACTAATCCTTCTCCCTTAACTTCTTCTCCCAATCCGGTTTTACAGGCGCTAAGTACCACCAGTTCTGCTTGCAGATTGAGGTTAAAAATATCGTGCAAGCGCAAAAAGCCATTTTGTGGCATTCCCTTCTCGTCAAATAGCGATAACACCACTCCTGATAATTCTGGATGCTTACTGTTGAGAATGCCATGAGTAGCAAAATGGATAATCTGATATTGATTTAAATTTTCGCTGCTAGCAGTGGTACGACTAGCGGTAAAATCAAAGGCTTGCTTGCGATCGCTAACAGGTACAAGAGAAAGAATTTGCTCGGCTTCTTGGCGTGTAAAACGCAGACGCTCAAAGTTAATATCTGAGTCTTTAGCGGATCTTGTTAAAGCCAGGTTGTCTAAATTGTTTTCTGCTACAGGTGGGCGAGACAGTTGTACTTTACCTTGGAGACGCTCATCATCACTATTAAAAATCGGATCTGCTAACACAACTAACTTCTTAGGAGCGGATTTGCGTTCTTTGTGTTCGCTTCTGAGGATAGCTAATGTAGAGGCTGAGGGTAGAGTGATGATTTCGTGGTTGAGCAGTAATGGTTCATAGCTGCTACTTCGTGGTGTTGCTAGGGCCGCAAATGGAACATACTGCAAAGCGCCATCGCTGACAACCACTAAACGTTTCTTTTGCAGTTGTTGGGTCACTGGTGCAAGTATTTGTTGAGATAAAACATCTATAGATGGGCTATTTCTCAGATACGGGGTAGTAATTTCTTGACGGAATTTTTGGACAGTAGCTTCAATGTCTGCACGCTTGGGAAGTTCGTAACTGGTAATACTCTTATTTGTAACGGCCCAAACATAACTACGCTTTTCCCCCAGAGAATATTCTAAAAGTAGGGTGTTGTCATCAAGTACTTGCTGCTGAATTTGCACCAGTGAGAGAGGCTGGGGTTGAGTTAGTGCCGCATAACGCGGACTGGTAGCACGGATTTTTGCCTGGACTTGCTTATACTGTTCTAAAAGTGTCTCATTTTCTTTTTCTAAAGCTTGTGCCTGCGCTTCGGTATAGTTACCACTTAATAGTTGTATCCGGCGTTTTTCTAAAGTATCAAGTTGTTGCTGCAAGTCGCGTTCTTGAGAGAGTAACTTGGGTTCCACACCTTGGCGAATATTGGCATTAGCTTCTGTCAGCAGTTCCAAAAGGCTGCGGGCGCGGGCGCGTTCGCTGGTTTGCAGTGCCAGAGCATCATATCCTTGTGATGGTTGTTGTTTGTGTAACTGCATCAACAAATCGATGTATAACTCATAATAATTCTGCACTGTGGCAAAATAAGAAGTGCGGAGTTCCTGAGAGCTAATTTTGGTGCGGAGGTCTTCAACAATTTTGATTACTCCCTCTATCTGAGTCAGTGCAGCCTGAAAATTGCCTTCATCGTGTTGAACAGAAGCGATGTTATAGAGTGTACGAGCTTCCCTTGCTTTGTTTCCTGTCTGTTGATATAGAGGCAGAGATTGGTTGTAATAATCTAGCGCCTTTTGGTATTCTCCTAAATTTGAGTAAGCTTTGCCAATATTGTTTAGAGCAGTTGCTATCCCTCCTTTGTCTCCCGATTGTCGATATAAAACCAGGGCTTGGTTGAAGTATGAGAGTGCTTTTTGCTGTTCTGCTAACTCTAAATAAACTGTGCCAATATTGCTCAAAGCAGTTGGTATCCCTTCTTTTTCGGCGTTTTTAGCCTGTTGGTATAACGACAGAGATTGACTAAAGTATGAGAGTGCCTTTTCGTTTTCTCCTAAGTCTAAGTAGACTTTGCCAATGTTATTCAGGGTAGTTGCTATCCCTGCGTTGTTTCCTTCCTGTCGCTTGATTAACAGGGATTGGTTGTAGTAATCCAGCGCCTTTTGCTTTTCTCCTAAGAAATGGTAGACGGAGCCTATATTATTGAGGCTTATAGCTTCGCCATTTTTGTCTCCCACTTGTCGCCTTAAGGATAGGGATTGGTTGTAGTAATCCAGCGCCTTTTGCTTTTCTGCTAACTCTGAGTAGATTTTGCCGATGTTATTCAGGGTAGTACCTTGGGCTTGCTTGTCCCCAACTTGTTGAGATAGAGGTAGGGATTGCTTGTAATAATCTAGTGCCTGGTGCTTTTGTCCTAAATTTGAGTAGATTTTGCCAATATAAACGAGAGTAGCAGCTTCTAAGGAGCGTAGGTTTGGTGCAGCGGAGCGATCGCTCACTTGACGATATAGTGAAAGTGCTTTCTCAAATTTTGCGATCGCTTGTAGCAGAGATTCTGCTGTTCCTTGTTCATATAGTTGCTTTCCCTGTTTATATGCAAGTTCAGCAGCTACAAGAGTTCCATCACTTGTCTGCCTCATCTGTGCAATGTTTACCGGATACTGCCTAGCAGTTGCCACATTTGATTCTGAAAATAACAAAATGCTGGTAAAAAGAATAATACTGTGACCTGTTATAAAGGGCAGAAGTTGCCATTGCCTTGAGTCACATATCTGAAATTTAGTCATAGACATCTACGGTTTCTATAGCTTATTAGATTTAGAATTCCCAAACTAAAGCAAGAAAGCGATAGATTCGATTTGCTCACAGATAGCCAACAAGAAGCTTTACCCGTATTTCTCACCTAACTTTTCACGGCATCTGGAAAACCTCTCTCTAAATCTCTCTCCTAAAAGGAGAGAGACTTTGAATTTCCCCCTTCCCGCAGTCGGGAGGGGGTTAGGGGGTTAGGTTTTTCGTGGACTTCTCCACATAACGTGAAAAGTCAGATTTCTCACAAGCTTCAGGCGTTTGATGGAGCAAAGGAGCAGAGGGGAAAGAACTTGGTATTTGAACTCTCCCCTGCTCCCCTGCACCCCTGCACAAGCGCAGGCTTTGAGAGGTGTGGTGAGAAATCCGGGTTTAGAGATCGCGCTGTCTCAAAAGCAGCTCACATGACTCAGATTTTGCAAAACTTATTGGATCTAGCACGAGCTAGTCACAGTATGATGCCCTTACAACCTGAATTATTGCTACTCAATTATTTGGTTGCAGACATAGTATAGATAACAGAGAAATTTGAGCATCAGGTATGGAAGGCAAAGTTGCCGTACTTTCAAAGCCAGGTTATGGTAGCACTTTTATCTCACATTACCTGCTTTAGGAGCAAAAATATGACAGCACATATCCTTTTGGTGGAAGATGAAGTCAAACTGGCGCGATTTGTCGAATTAGAGCTTAGTAGCGAAGGATACAAAGTAAGTGTAGCCCATGATGGCATTGCTGGTCTAACCTTGGCGCGAGACTCATCACCAGATTTAGCGATTCTGGATTGGATGCTACCAGGTTTGACGGGTTTGGAAATTTGTCGGCGTTTGCGAGCAACAGGCAGTACAGTACCAGTAATTTTGCTGACAGCAAAAGATGAAGTGAGCGATCGCGTGGCAGGATTAGATGCAGGAGCCGATGATTATGTAGTTAAGCCCTTCAGCATTGAGGAACTACTAGCTAGAATTCGCGCTCATCTCCGCCGCACGCAAGAAACAGACGAAGATGTGCTGCAATTTGAAGACTTAAGCTTAAATCGTCGCACCCGTGAAGTTTTTCGGACAAAACGAAGCATTGAGTTAACAGCAAAAGAGTTTGACTTATTAGAATATCTCCTTTCACATCCTCGTCAAGTGTTTACTAGAGACCAAATTTTAGAGAAAGTTTGGGGTTACGACTTTATGGGCGATTCTAATATTATTGAAGTCTATATTCGTTATTTGCGACTCAAGTTAGAAGAAAATAATGAAAAGCGTTTGATTCATACAGTCCGTGGTGTAGGCTATGCACTACGTGAGTAATCATAATGACTTGGTGATTTCAATAAAAAGCAACATATTTAAGACAAAAGAGGATCATGAATAAAAAATGGGCTGTTAAACGACTAACAGTAAATCTCACAATCGAGGAAATGAAGAAACTTGAATGCTACTGTGCTTTGACAGGAAGACCAGCAACAGATGTAATTCGAGAATTGCTCCGAACTCTTGAGGTTGACAATGCTGAAAACTCTGAGATGAAAGCAGCAGATTTAACTAGAACTGTTGGTAGTTGATCAAAATCACAGTAACTATCCACTCAAATATCCCGCCAAATCTCAGAAATCTGCTACTGTGATTTGCCACAAGTTCGATTTTCCATTGTTCTCTCATTCCCATGCAGAGCATGGGAATGGCTGATTAGCTTACTTTGTGATTTATTTAGAAGATAATTTGTTTTCTGGCAGTACCTCAATACAGTTCAGATAAGACCAAAACACTTGTAGAGACGGCGATTTATCGCGTCTCGAAAACCCACAATTTTGTACAATTAGCCCTTAACCCAAGCGTATTGGGCAGTACCTTTCGTCTCTCGGTAAAGTTATTCTAAGTCCGAACAAATGCTGAGAGCTATAAATTATTCTGCTACTTGCTTACTTAAAGCATCAATAAATACTTGTGTTTAGCTAATCATTCCTCCGTTTAGTAACGGCTTTTTTCTTTGCCATGTCTTAACAAGCAAATATTTTGGGCATCATAATCCCAAACCAAATACATCAGCTAGCAGCCAGAAAACTTTTTGGCAGCAAGTTTTTTATTTACAAATATAGTATCGACCGATGGCAAATAGTTTTAGATGTTATCTCTTTGTTTCTCCATATAGTTTGTACACTGAGTTTATTTTGGGATGCCTACAGATTCAATTGGGAGTAATCTGTAGCATAGGTATTTGGACATTATCAGAAGCTAAGTTACAAGCTGCTCAAGCACATCAGGCCTGGAAATCACCTTCAGAATTGACCGAGCAAGTCACCAAAGTAAATCGTGAGTCTGGAACTTACAGAGAAGTCAAAACGACGGATTGGGCTGATAAGGTTGCGCCAACGAGTCTGCAAGCTAGCAAGAGCGATCGCACCAGCGCATCTGGCTTTGCTAAAAATGAACCGAATTTCGGTGACTTAAAGTTTTCAATACCCTTTTTGATGGCAGCACCCGAAAACTTCAATCCCGATCTGCGATTACCGCCAGTGTTACCCAAACCACCGCAGAATTCCAGCCCACCAACAACTTCCACTGAACCAGAAACGCCTGATGCAGTTTTGGAAAGCATTGATACGAATTATCGCTATGACACAGACAACTTTGGCCAAACCAATTTTTTCCTCGAACCAACAATTAAATTTCGATTGAATAATGGCAACAAAATATTTTTCAAGACAGGTTTTAATTTCTTTGAGCAACGCGGTGTTGAATCAGTAACCAATTTTCCCTTGCAAATTGGATGGCAAGGAAAAATAGGGCAAGTGACTCTACAAACAGCAGCCGGAGTCGATGTCTTCAATCGTTTACCCACAGCTATTAATCTCAATGCTAAGGTGGAGGCTCCCATTTCGCCGCCGCAAGTTTCGTCATCAGGTAAATTACTATCGGCAGTAATACTATCAGGTAATTTAGAACAAGGGCCTTATAAATCCAATGCCCGAACTTTAGAGAATCAAATTACTGCTTGGCGATTTGGGCCTGATTTATACTGGCAGATTGACCGTAATACCAGCTTATTTTCATCATTGCGTTTGGGTAGTTACAACGATGGTAATTCTGAGGTGCAGTCTTTTAGTCGGTTAGAGCGTAAGTTCGGGCAATTTTCTCTGGCAGCTAACTTATTTACTTGGAGTTACGATCGCGATTTAGAACGCACAAGTGGCTATTTTTCTCCACCAGATTTCCTAGTTTACAACGGTGAGGTGGCTTGGGAGGGAGATATTGCTAATTTCTTACGCTGTCGTCTCGCAGCCAACTTAGGACGGCAGCGACTTAAAGGAGAATTTGACAACGCTAATACCTATCAAACGCGCTGTACGGTAAAACTGTCGCCCAATATAGAAGCAGACTTGGGCTATAGCTTTAGTAATGTCCGCAATCAAGAAACTGGGGGAAGTGCCTACGGTGGTAATTCCTTGACAGGACAGTTGCGGGTCAAATTTTAATAAAAAAGAATTCAGGAGTCAGAATTCAGAATTCAGAATGAATAAGGCTAAAGAATGAAATCACCATTACCTGATAATGAAACACAGCGAATCGAATCTCTTTTGCAGTATAAGATCCTTGATACTCGTTCGGAAGCTGCCTTTGACGACCTTACCCGTTTAGCCTCATATATTTGTGGAACTCCTATTGCCTTAATCAGTTTAATTGATAGCGATCGCCAGTGGTTTAAGTCAAAAGTTGGTTTGGATGTCCTAGAAACACCCCGAAATGTGGCATTCTGCGCCCATGCGATTATGCAACCTGAAGTTTTTGTTGTGCCTGATGCCACACAAGACGAAAGGTTTGCGACAAACCCGCTAGTCACCTCTGACCCGAATGTTCGGTTTTATGCTGGTGTACCACTGACTAACCCTGAAGGATATGCACTAGGAACACTTTGTGTAATTGACCATATACCAAGAAACCTCTCTCCAGAACAACTTGAAGCATTACGAATTCTCGGTCGCCAGGTAATTAAGCAACTAGAAATGCGGCGCACTTTAGCAAGTTTGGTATTGGCAAGTAATACACGCAAACAGGCACAAAAGGGAAGCAAACAATTTTTTAAAAGAGTAGCCGGAGGGTTTGGGTTAGCATCGGCAATTTTAGTTTTGATTGGGGTGATTTCTTATCAAAATACACGTATATTGATTGATACTAAAAATCAGGTACAAAAAACTCAAGAGAAAATCAATAAACTGGAAGAATTACTGTCCGAGATGAAGGATGCTGAGACTGGACAACGCGGTTATATCCTCACTGGACAAGAAAGTTATCTAGAACCTTATCAAGTAGTAGTTGGAAACATCGATCAAAAAATTGTCGAACTGAGGGATTTCATCGCAGATCAACCTAGCCAACAAAAGCAGTTTGCAACCCTTGAATCTCTAATAGCTGCAAAACTTGCCATACTCAAGCAGACTATATACCTGCGTCAAAATCAGGGATTTGAGGCGGCGTTGCGGGTAATCCAGACAAATCAGGGAAAATATCTCATGGATGATATCCGCAAGTTTATATATGAGATCGAGAATGAGGATAGAAGGTTGCTTCAACAGCAGTCACAAGCTGCAAAAGCCAGTGCTAACAACACGGTTTTGACACTTGCGATCGCTATTTGTCTAAGTTTTATAATTCTGGCTATAGTTTACTACTTCATTTATCGTGAGGTTAGAGAGCGTAAATTCACAGAGGAAACACTAAACACAGAACGCAACTTTATTTCAGCAGTCCTGGACACAGCCAGCGCTTTGGTCATAGTTATTGACACACAAGGGCAAATCCTTCGCTTCAATCAAGCTTGTGAACAAACAACTGGTTACTCATTTGATGAGGTGAGAGGCAGACATTTATGGAATCTGTTTCTACTCCCGGAACAGGTAGAGCAAGTTAAAGCAGTTTTTGAGCAGTTGCGATCTGGTGAAGCGCCTAAAGAGTACGAAAGCTATTGGGTAACTAAAGATGGCAGTCGGCGGCTGATTGCCTGGACTAACACTATTTTGCAAAACTATGAGGGTAACGTTGAATATATTGTTGCCACAGGTATTGACATCAGCGATGTCTACGAGGAACTGCGCTTACGCAAACGAACTGAACAGCATCTGAAAGCACAGTATGCTACAACCCGCGTCTTAGCAGAATCTACTACAATCAACGAAGCCATGCCCCAAATTATGCAAGGAATTTGCGAAAGTTTGGGATGGGATCTAAGTGAATTTTGGATGGTAGATCAGCAAGCAAATCTACTGTCCTGGCTAAATACATGGTATAAACTATCCTACAAAATCCAAGAATTTGACATCCTCAGTCGGCAGACTACGTTTGCACCAGGAATTGGGCTACCTGGTCGTGTCTGGGCCACTGCTGAACCTGTTTGGATTGCTGATGTTGTGAAAGATCAGAATTTCATCCGCTCTCAAATCGCTGTCGCAGCAGAGCTGCACGGAGCTTTCGGTTTTCCGATCCGTAGTGGTAAAAAAATCCTCGGTGTCATTACCTGCTTTAGCCACGAGATCCAGCAAGCTGATCCAGATTTGGCAATAGTGATGAATTCTGTTGGTGAGCAAGTAGGGCAATTTATTGAGCGCAAACAGGCAGAAGAAGAACTCCAACGGCAAAACTTGCGATCGCAACTATTTACTGAAATCACCCTCAAGATTCGTCAGTCTTTGCAAATCAAAGAAATTCTCCAAATCACTGTTACCGAGGTACAAAAAATCCTCCATAGCGATCGAGTTTTGATTTATCAACCTTTGGCTGATGGATCTGGAGCCACCATTGTTGAGGCGGTAGTTTCTGGCTGGCTGGCAATTAAAGAGAAAAAGCTCACCGATGCTTACTTTCAAGCAGAATATATACAGCAGTACTATCTACAGCAGTACCGTCAAACAAGGAATCTGGGGCTTGCTGAATTAGATTTAGATATAGTTGCAGCCCAAAAAAGCCATATCGAATTACTGCAACAATTTGGAGTTAAATCCAATTTGGTCATACCGATTCTGGTCAAAGAAGAACTCTGCGGTTTACTGATTGTCCATCAGTGCGGCAGTTCCCGCCAATGGTCTAGCTTTGAAACTCATCTTTTACGGCAAATAGCTGATCAAGTAGGTATTGCCTTAGCCCAAGCCCAAATGTTAAACGCAGAAACTCAACAGCGACGAGAACTTGAAATTGCCCGTCACCAAGCTGAATTAGCTTCTCAAACTAAAAGTGCCTTTTTGGCGAACATGAGCCATGAAATTCGGACTCCGATGAATGCTGTGTTGGGAATGACAGGCTTAATGTTAGAAACTCCCCTAAATTCGGAGCAACGGGATTTTATCGAAACAATTCGCATTAGTGGAGACGCTCTCTTAAGCCTGATTAACGAAATTTTGGATCTGTCCAAACTAGAGGCTGGGGAAATGGCATTAGAAACTCTAGATTTTGACTTATCTACCTGTGTAGAAGAGGTGTTGGAATTATTGGCTCCCCCAGCCCATAATAAGGGATTAGAAATTGCCGCGTTAATTTATCCCAACGTCCCCACCCATCTGCAAGGCGATGCTGGCCGCCTACGGCAAATTCTGATGAACCTGATCAGCAATGCGATCAAGTTCACCAGCAATGGAGAGGTAGTATTAAGAGCAGAATTGCGATCGCAAAGTTCTACTACAGCCACCGTCTATTTTGCGATCACAGATACCGGTCTTGGCATTACCCCTGAAGATCAATCCAAACTCTTTAAGCCATTTACCCAAGTAGATGCTTCCACCACCCGTAAATATGGCGGTACAGGTTTGGGATTAGCTATCTGCAAGCAACTGGTGACTTTGATGGGAGGAGAAATGGGTGTAGAAAGTCGCTTGGGGAAAGGATCTAAGTTTTGGTTTGAAGTAACCCTCGCCAAGCAACTTCACCCTATTTCCTCAGAAGGCGAACGCGAACTTTTGCTCAATCGGCGCTTGTTAGTAGTGGATGATAATGCTACTAATCGCAAAATCATCCACCATCAAGCTACCCGTTGGGGGATGCTAGTAGATCAGGCTGCTTCGGCGACTATTGCCCTCAAAGCTATTCAGGAAGCCATCAAGCAAAAAAATCTCTATGACATAGTTGTGATTGATATGCAAATGCCAGAAATAGATGGCATGACTTTAGGAGAGCAAATTAAGACAAATTTAGCGATCGCTAGTTTACCTTTGATTATGCTTACCTCTACTAATCAACGCGATGAAATCCAACGAGCGCTAAAAATAGGATTCGCGGCTTATTTAGTCAAACCTGTTAAGCCGTCCCGACTCTTCGATACCATCATGACTATCTTAGGAACGCAGCTGGAAGAAGAGGAGACAGAAGTCAGAAGTCAGGATTTAAAACTGAAAAATTACGAAAACAATAGTAACCATCATTCTCCTGGCTCCCGGATTCCGGCTCCTAACTCCCCCAAATTGAGAATTCTCTTAGCTGAAGATAATCTGGTGAATCAAAAAGTAGCCTTGAAACAACTCCAAAGCCTGGGCTACAGTGCTGATGTCGCTGGTAATGGGAAAGAAGTTTTGCTGCTATTAGAAAAAATTCCCTACGATTTAATTCTGATGGATTGCCAAATGCCAGTTCTCGACGGTTTAGAAACCACAAAAGAAATGCATCGTTGGCAAGAAAGCAGATTTGCCAGTGGTTGTCGTCCTGTGGTAATTGCAATGACAGCTAATGCTATGAAAGAAGACCAGAAAATGTGTCTAGATGCCGGAATGGATGACTATTTGAGCAAGCCAGTAATCAAAGAAAAATTGGCGATGGTGCTAGAGCGTTGGGGAAATGTGATATTCAAGGCAAAAGAAACAGTTGCCACAGAGACAGTTTCTACAACAGATGTAGATTCAATTGACCTTCCAATTGATTGGGAACGTTTGCACAAACTCTCAGAAAACAACCCAGAATTTGAATTGGAACTGCTGCAAATCTTTGTTGAAGATATGCAACCTCGTCTAGAGGTAATTAAAATAGCGATCGCATCTCATGATTTTGAGCAACTAGCACACGAAGTCCATCAAATTAAAGGTGCTAGTGCCAATATGGGAGTTACAACCATGCATCTGGTAGCAGAAAAACTAGAACAACTAGCTTACAAACAAGAACGTCGAGGTACAACTAACTTAATTTTAGAGTTAGAAGAGTTTGTTAAACGCATCCAAGAGTTTTTAACAAAAAATAATTCAGGAGTCAGGAGCCAGAATGGGCTAAACGCCCCGTTAACAGAATAGAAATCTATGCGACTTGTGTATAGCGCAATCCGATTCAGCTAAAACTAAAATCATGATTGATGATGCGAAATTAGGAGCTTTAATACATATTTATGTACTTCTATTTTTTGTTTTTTTTGAGCGAAATTTCATTACTTCTGTTAGCGCAGCGGTGGGTAGCCCATTCTGAATTCTGAATTCTTCTTCAATAATATTTACTAATAAATAAACAGTAACGATTATCTACCGCTCGCTCATAACTTAACTTATCGGCAATGGCGGACATGATTTTTAAACCACGCCCGCGCTCTTGATCATTATCTTCAAATTCAGATGTTTGCTGCAATTGCTGCTCTAAGTCAAAGGGTTCACCTTGAGACCAGATGCGAATTTCTATCTGTTCATCTAACCGCACAGCTTCCATCTCAATAGGAGTTTCAATAGATAAATTTTTGTGGGCATGTTCAACAATGTTAGTAAAGCCTTCTATCATCAGTGTTTGACATTGCCACCAAATTTGTTTGTTAGGAATAGGTGGTTGATTCAGATCCTCGAACCAAGACAAAACTTGAGGTGAAGCTGTCAGGTCTGTGTTGACTTTGAGATAAATTTTATTATTCACTTCTTAACTAAGAAAATATTTTTAAATCATCATATTCGTTAATTAGTTTATTTAATTTGAGTATTTTTACTATACATTAAAAGTTAAATTGCATATAACTTAAATTAAAGCAACTATTTACTGATTATTTTACTTAATAAACTGTGATTTATGTTTAAAATTCTGGTTATTGATGATGATCCTACAGTGCGAGCAGTACTGAAAAATACACTCCAAAGGCAGGGTTATGAGACTACTGTAGCCAGCAATGGCGAAGAAGGAATTATCCAAGCACAACTGCTACATCCTGCTCTGATTATCTGTGACTGGATGATGTCCCAGGTAGATGGGCTAGAAGTATGTCGGCGAATTAGAACAGATCCAGAGTTGGCAACTACTTTTTTTATTCTATTGACGGCTAGGGGAGCAGCTAGAGGAGAAGAAGAAGATAGAGTTAAAGGACTTGACGCTGGAGCAGATGAGTTTATCTCTAAACCAATAGAGATGAATGAATTGAAAGCACGGGTAAGAGCAGGACTAAGATTACACCAGCTAAATCAGGATTTACAAAGTCAAAAGCAAGCTTTGGAGACATTAAATCAGGATTTGCAAACTCAAAAGCAAATTTTGGAAGCAGAATTGTCTGAGGCTGCTGCTTATGTGCGATCGCTTTTACCCTCACCGCTTGTAGGAACAGTAACTACAGAAAATCTGTTTATTCCCTCAGCGCAGCTAGGAGGGGATTGCTTCGACCATCATTGGATTGACGAGGATAATTTGGCAATTTATTTGTTAGATGTATCAGGTCATGGGGTGGGTTCAGCCCTCCTATCTGTATCCGTGCTGAATGTTTTGCGATCGCAATCTCTACCGAACACTAACTTTTGTCAACCAAGTGAAGTCCTCAAAGCCCTAAATCATGCCTTCCAAATGAGAAAGCATGGTGATAAATACTTCACCATTTGGTATGGAGTTTATCACCGCCCTAAACGTCAACTCATTTATGCCAACGCTGGACATCCACCAGCTTTACTATTAGCTAATACTTCTACAAATAGCATCGAAGTTAAACAGCTAAGTTCTTTAGATTTACCAGTTGGCTTTTTACCTGAAGTTCAATTTGAGGATGCTATTTTTGATGTCCAAAAAAACAGCACTTTATACATCTTTAGTGATGGTGCTTATGAAATTAATCAGTCAGATGGTGAAATTTGGGGTATTGATGCTTTTATTGACTTACTAATCAAATACAGCCAGAAAGATACCTGTAATCTAAATCAACTATTAGCAAAGATTCTCACCTTAAATGCTCAAGATAATCTTGATGATGACTTATCTTTAGTCAAAGTTAACTTTGGTTAGAATAGGCAAATGTGTATATTTAATTTTGGATTATCTAACAGCTTATTGTGTTGCCAATACTTGGCGATTAAATTCATCTTGGTCAGCAAATGTTTGAAAAATTCTATCCATCTTAGTCAGCTCAAACAACATCCTGACTTGATCGCTTACAGAACAGACAAATAGTTTAGCATTAGCAGCTCGTACAATTTGCATTGCTGATACTAAAGCACCCAAACCAGAGCTATCAACAAACTTTATTTCTTTAAGATCAAGCAACAAAATATCGGCTCCATTGGCCACAATATTACTAACTTCACGACGTAGTTCATTACCTCTAACACCATCTAAAATTCCAGACAATTCTAGTACCTTTACACTCAAACTCATAGTTTTATTTCCCGATTATTTTGGTTGAAAATTATATATTTATATTTTGGCATTGACCAAATACAAACCGCAATAGATACATCAATACTTTTGTGTTGCCTATGCAATTAGCTTTGTTTTACTACTTGGTGATTCTGATTATTTAGGATTGCAGCAAAAAAGCTTGCACCAACCCATTGCCAAAAAATTCCCAAAGCTTCAAAATAACCATCTTTTAACCTAATGATCGTGATGGAAATGCGGCGATAAACATTAGAGCGGTAGGTGACGCTCCTTTGTCGCTAACGCTTCGCTATCAGCCGTCTCTGCTATAGGAGAAAAGGTAAGTCCACAACTATGGCGAAGGCTAAAATCTAAGTTTAGGCACTCCCCCGTGATTACAGAAGCTCCTAGTACCGCAAGGCGGAATTAAAAATTAAAAATTAAAAATGAATACAGCATAAGGGTTTCGTTGATTTGGAATGATTGGTTTATTTCCGCCGTGTTGTACTAGTTCAGCGGTAGGCAACTAGGAATAGCTCACAGTCTAAAGAATAATCAAAAGCCATGATAGATTTTTAGTAGGAATAGTAAACTTTAAAAAAAGTTCAACTTCTATCCTAGTAAAAAAATTTTGTTTGATTATGCTATCTAGCACCCAATCCCTGAACAGTGTTCTTGCGCCAGGAAATCTGCGTAGAGTACATCACATTGCCCTCAACGTCCAGGATATGCAAGCCTCGCGCTACTTTTATGGCACGATCCTGGGTTTGCACGAACTCACAGGCGACGAAGTACCCGCAACTCTGGTGGAACTTGTCGCATCGGGGAAAGTAGCCAACTTTATTACTCCCGATGGTACAATTTTGGATTTATTTGGGGAACCAGAATTATCACCACCAGATTCCAATCCAGAAAAGACCTTCACCAGAGCGTATCATCTAGCTTTTGACATCGATCCGCAGTTATTTGATCGCGCGGTGACAGTGATCAGAGAAAATAAAATAGCGATCGCACACGGCCCAGTCACTCGTCCTACTGGCAGAGGAGTGTATTTTTACGATCCAGATGGCTTTATGATTGAAATTCGTTGCGATCCAGAAGCTAGTTAACTTAAGGCTAATAACAAAAGTATCTACTATGACCGCAAAACTCACGCAATTGTTTAAAGTCATTGAAGACACAATCACAAAACCGCCAATTCCACATGAACCATACAAGCAATCATTGAAAGCTTGGGCGATGTATTGTTTGCGAGACAAAGGTTTTATAGTCGCTTATGCTCAAAATGCCGACTTTGCCATTGAAAGAAAACGTGAAGAAAAGCTATATTTTAAAGTTTCAAATAGCCCTGATGATTTAGATGATTCTTTTAGCTGGATTGTTTGGGATAGTGCAACCAAAAGCGCCAGTCTCATTCCCCAAAAAATAGACTGATGTCAAAATAGTTATCAAATATTTCCCTGAATTCTGATTTCTGAATTCTGACTAACTACCTTTATTCCCCAGACAATTGCCGCACAAATCTTTGATGTTCTGGCGAATTTAATCCCAACTGACACCTTAATTACGAATTACGAATTACGAATTACGAATTACGAATTACGAATTACGAATTAGTATTGGGTTTCTCAAACACCATTAAATGCTGTTGAGGTAACAAGTTTTTGGTTTCCCGCCAAACCAAACCAACTGCTTGCATTTCTTTGCGGACTTGCTTTTGAGTCATTTTGTGCAGACCTTTAATCATAATAAAAGGATTTTCACCCCGGTACTCAACCAACACTACCCGACCACCTGGTTTAAGTGCTTTCACAATTCCTTGCATCACTTCTTGGGGATACTCAAGTTCATGATAAGCATCTACCATCAAGGCTAAATCGATACTTTCAGATGGTAAGTTGGGGTTACTAAGAGTTGCCAAAACAGGCTCAACATTGGTGATATTTTTCTCTTTTTTGAACAACTCAATGATTTCTAACATTTCTGGCTGAACATCTACAGCCAATACTTTCCCATCTATTAAAAATGGTGCGATGCGAAAGCTTAAGTAACCTGTACCAGCACCAATATCTGCTACTACATCGTTAGGTTTAAGGTTAAGGAGACTGACTATTTTACTTGGCTGTTCCTCTCCCTCTCGGCTGGGACGTTCTAGCCAACCTGCGCCTGTGTATCCCATAACTTTGGCAATTTCTCGCCCCATGTAATATTTACCGATACCATCTGGACTGTGGATAAGCCGTTGTTCGTAAACTGTGGTCGATGAAGTTGCGGCTTGTGCTGTCAGGGTTGGGTTCAGCAGTGAGCAACTCAATATCACAACAAACGATACTATAAAGTGGAGAAAATTTGACATTTGGTTATGACTGATCGGGATAACTATAAGCAGCAACTAAGAGAATTTTATGGTAGTAGAACTACTTATGACCATGAGAAAGGTACTCGCCATCCTTTAGAAGCCAAGATTTTACTTGAATTTTTACCGCTAGAACTGGGGCAGAAAATCCTTGATGTAGCGACTGGAACAGGTTTATTGGCGATTCCCGCAGCTGAAAAAGTTGGTTTTGAGGGTTATGTGATTGCGATTGACATGACCCCTGGAATGTTGCATCAAGCAAGACTGAAGATTGCCGCAGCAAAGTTAGAAAATATCGAGTTGATTGAGGCAGATGCAGAATATTTTCACTATTAAGATTGAGCCATCAGGACGTTATCGCCCTCTAAGGGATAAAGAATTATCTGAGATAGCAATGAATATAAATTTTAAAGGTAATCCTTTGTTGTCAAAATTATCACAAGAACAACTAAATCAGTTGCAAGTTGAGTACAAAGCAGAAATTGAGAAACTAACAACTGATCGAGGTATTTGGGAAGATACGACAAAGTTATTTGTTCGCGCTCGAAAATAAGTTTTACCTTAACGCGAAGCCCTGGAAGTGACTGATCTTTGCAAACTAGCTAGAGCGCGATTGTAATCTAAAATAGCTGTGATTCGATTACCTTCTGCTCTTGTCAGGTCATTTTCAGCTGCAATTACCTCTGTTTGAGTACCCACACCAGCTTGGAACCTGAGCCTTGCTAAATTCAAAGCTTCTCTGGCTTGATTTAAAGCCACAGTAGAAGTTTGGACATTCTCTAAATTGGCTTGCAATTGAGAGTAAAACTGTTCGACATTAAAGCGGATGATGTCGCGCTGGCTACCAAATTGACTCTCTGCGATCGCAATATTAGCTTTCGACTGAGCCGCCCTTGCTCTTGCTGCTCCCCCATCATACAAATTTAAATTTCCTTGAATTCCCACTGAATAGCCATCAGCAACGCTGACGCCATCATCAAACCGATCTATCAAGTTATAGTTACCTGTCAAACTCAGTTGCGGCCCCAACTGTGAAAGTGCTTGTCGTCGCTGTTGCTCACCAATATTACGTTGTGCTAATTGCTGTTGCAGTTCTGGACGATTTTGAAAGGCTCTGACAATAGTTTCTTCAAGTGTTGGCTGCCAAAGACCCGCTAATTGTACCGGATCTGCCGCAGCGATATTAACTGATTGTGCCAAACTTAATCGAGTTGCTAGCTGACGACGAGCAACTTGCTGGTCTGAGATAGCATTAGTCAGTAGTTGTTGGGCGTTTGCTAAATTCACCTGAGCTTGCAGCACATCAAATCGCGTACCGACTCCAGCCTGTTCTCTCGCTTGGGTATCTCGCAAACTAGCCTGGGCATTTTCCACAGCAGACCGATTAATTCGTACTTGTTCATCTGCTTCTTGCAAATCGTAATATTCAGTTGTGACATTCAACTCGATTTCCAGAGATGTACTTTCAACATCTAACTCATCTACCCGTAGCCGTTCCTCCTCAGCTCGGATAGCAGCTTGTCGGTTCCCAGAAGTATAGAGGTCATAGTTCAGTTGTGCTGAACCATTGAAAGAGGTGCTAGCTTCTGATGAATTGCTAGTAAAACCATTGCCACTGTTAGTTAAACTACTGTTAATACCAACAGTAGGAAGCAAGGCAGCTTGAGACTCGCGTAGGGATGAGCGACTGCGTTCTAGCTCTAATATGGCTACTTGTAAATCTCGATTGTTGCGTTTTGCTAGTTCTAAAGCTTGTGCCAAACTGATTGGCACAGTTCCCTGAATTTGTACTTCCTCCGGTTTGGTAGGAAATTGGAGAGGATTAGGATTAGGGTTGAGGTTATCGGGAACCTGTACAGGACTTGAAGAATTTTGTGCTTTTGGGGGAGTTGCCGCACTTGCTAAAGTTGGAAAAAGAATAGCGATGCCTGACGGCAAGGCTACCGCCAACGCTACGGGAATCCAGGTAGAATGCGCGAAGAATAAGCTGAAATTCATAATCTAGATGTAGTCATTAATGAGGCTTCTTTGAGGATAAATCAAAAGTTTTGATCCTGATTGACCTACAGAGATTTAAATCTTAAATTCCCCCTCCAAGGTGTAATCTTAACAAATTAGCCTACAATCAAACCATCCTGAACTCGAATAATTCTTTTGGTTTGAGCAGCGATATCTGGCTCATGAGTAACGATAACAATTGTGATTCCTTGGTTATTAAGTTCTGTTAGCAAACTCATCACTTCATAGGAAGTTTCAGTATCTAAAGCCCCGGTTGGCTCGTCTGCCAAAACTAATGCAGGTCGGTTGACCAAAGCACGAGCGATCGCTACTCGTTGTTGTTGTCCCCCAGATAGTTGACTAGGACGGTTAGATGTGCGTCCTTCTAGTCCTACTTTTTCCAGGGCTTCTAATGCTCTTTCACGGCGTTTTGGTTTGGGTAAATTAGCGTAAACCATTGGTAACATGACGTTTTCCAGTGCTGTCGCCCGCGCCAATAGGTTAAATTGTTGAAAAACAAAACCTATTCTTTGGTTACGAATATAAGCTAATTCATCATCATCAAAAGTCGTCAGGTTTCTCCCTTCAAAAATATAGTCCCCAGTTGTGGGACGATCCAGACATCCCAAAATATTCATCAGCGTAGATTTTCCCGAACCTGACGCACCCATAATCGAGACATATTCTCCCTCCTCAATAGAGAGTTCAATTCCCTTAAGTATAGGAACACTAACTTCTCCCAAGTAGTAAGTTTTAGTAATAGATTCCATCCAGATCATTGTTGGCATAGTAGAGAGACGCGATTAATCACGTCTGTACAAGAATTACGAATTACGAATTACGAATTACGAATTATTTAGTCGCTTCTTAAAGCAGTGATTGGATCTAATTTAGATGCGTTCCGTGCTGGAATCACCCCAGCAACTAAGCCAACGCTCAATGAGAGTCCAAACCCAGCAATAATCGACAAAAAAGAAATGACAAAGGGAAATTTGAAAATATTTGCAGCAGTAAAAGCTAATACAATCCCAGTGGCCATACCAATAGTGCCACCAGCAATGGAAATCACGATCGCTTCGGCTAAAAATTGATTCAGGATTGCAGAATTAGTTGCCCCTACGGCTTTGCGAATCCCAATTTCTCGCGTCCGCTCAACTACGGAAACCAGCATAATGTTGGCAATACCAATTCCACCAACCACTAACGAAATTCCTGCGATCGCTACTACCATGACTGTAAATAAACCCACCACATTAGTGAAGGTGCTAACAATATCAGCTTGATTGGTCAGCCGAAAATCATCAGCTTGCGGCGGATAAATGTTGTGACGCAACCGTAAGAGATTGGTGACTTGAAACTGAGCGGCTTCTAATTCTTCTTGATTCGCACCTTTGACTAAAATTCCATTTACAGAAACGCCTACCAAGGCATTATTCCCAACTAGTCTCTTTGACATACTAGTTAGAGGAATGAAAATCTGGTCATCTCGATCCATCGGCCCTTGAGAACCTTTAGGTTCCATCACCCCAATCACTTCATAAGCCTCTCCCTGAATCCGAATTCGCTCACCGATAGGATTGACACCCTGTCCAAAGAGTGTGTTTTGGACTGTGGGACCAAGAATAGCTACCTGTGCGGCAGTATCTAATTCTTCTTGAGTGAAATATCTCCCTTGCTGGGGGTTGGTATTTCTGACTTCTGGGTAGTTCAAATCCGTGCCATAAATGGTTGTTGAAGTATTCTGTCCTGCATATACAACTTGGGCAGTCCGTTGGAGATAAGCAGAAACCATCTGTGCTGATGGCGCTTGTGTAGCGATCGCCTGTGCATCTTCCCAAGTCAAGGTGCTGCTAGAACCGACTCCTTGACGGACATTCCCGCTTCTTGCAGCACCCGCTAAGATTTGGATCACATCTGTACCCAATGCTTGTATCTGTTGTTCAACCCCTTTTTGCACTCCCTGGCCAACAGAAGTAATCGCAATGACTGATGAAATTCCAATAATCACGCCCAACATCGTTAGACCTGTGCGTAATTTATTACTCCACAGAGTCTCTGCCGCCATTGTCAAAATTTCCAACAACGGTACTGTGCGGGTATTCTTAGCTTTTTTAGAGCCGCTAAATATCTTAAACATAAGGTTTTATGTACAACTAACTTTAAGAACGACCGCCTCCTCTTCCGCCGCCACCGCCTCCTCTTCCACCACTACCACCACCTCCGCCTAGACCAGGAAAAACTCCGCCTCGTGGTGTTGATTGCGGACGTGATCCTGGTGGGAAACTGAGTAATACTCTTTCGTTTCCTGTCAATCCAGACTTAACTTCGGTAAAGTTGTTGGCAGTGACGCCAGTCTCGATGGGAGTAAACACAGGTTTGTTATCTGCTCCAGCCACAAACACACCTGTGGCATTTTGTTGGCGCACCACTGAGGCTGTTGGCACTACTAAAGCATTTTCAACTTGACCGACTTGAAAATCTACTTCGACATTCATTCCAGACCGCAGTAGCCTTTCTGGGTCTGAAAGCGATACTCTCACTTCAAAACTGGTGACGTTTTGCGCCACTATCGCTTGGGCGGCAATTTGGCTGACTTTACCTTCAAAAGTTTTTCCTGGATAGGCATCTGCTTGAATCGAGACTTTTTGACCAAGGCTGATTTTAGAAATATTTGTTTCCGCTAAACTTGCGACAATCTCATTTGTTGAAGCGAGAGACAAGATTGAAGAAGAAGAGGAAGAAGCTACTTCACTACTAGCAGTTGTGGGTGTCACGAATGCGCCGGGATCAGCAAACTTCTTTGTCACCACACCATCAAAAGGGGCGCGAATAATCGTGTCATTAATTTGAGCTTGGATGTTTTGCAGCGAACCACGAGCTGATGTTACCTGGGCGCGGGCTGCGTCAATATCTTCTTGGCGCGTTCCGGCTTTCACAAGTGCCAAAGCTTGCTGTCTCTGCTTCACCACAGCTCGGGCTTGCTCGATGTCTTCTGGACGTGACCCGGCTTTTTGCAACCCCAGTGCTTGTTGTGCTTCATTTACTTGAGCTTGAGCGCTGTCGCGATTGGAACGGTTTTGGTTAAGAGTCTGAAGGGAAATACCGCCTGCATTGTAAAGTTGTTGATTACGAACCAAATCATCTTCTGCTTGGCGAAGGGAGGCTTGAGCGCTTTGCAAGCGTGCCTGTGCTTGAGCTATATCTTGAGAGCGATTACCTGCTTGTACCTTTTGCAGATTTGCCTGGGCTTCGTCTAATACTCCTTGGGCTTGAGCAATATCTTGAGGGCGATTACCTGCGATCGCTTTTTGCAAATTTGCCTCGGCTTGTGCCAACTGTCCTTGAGCAGAGGTGAGTTGCCCCCGCAGGTTAGAATCATCCATGTAAGCAACAATCTGTCCTTGTTTGACGAGATCGCCTTCCTTCGCCAGCAGTGTTTTCAAGATACCGGAATTTTTCGGGCTGAGGTTAATTGACCGCTCAGGCTTCACCGTTCCGTTCGCTGAAACTGTCATTGTTAAACTCCGCCTTTGTACAGGTCTTGTCAGCACCCGACGACTGGCTTCTTGGCGGGAAACAACTGCTACTTGGTAATAAACTGCATAGCCAATTCCCCCCAAAAGGCAAAGAGCAATTAGCCAAGAGAGCCAGTTACGTCTGCCCTTTTTTTTCTTTACCTCTGGAACCAAAACTGATGATGGGGAATCTACTGTGTTTGATGTATCAATTTTCATATCCACTTTTTCTATAAAGAACGGCTACCGAGCTTGTTATTCACGGCTAAAACTATAGCCTGGTAGCCCTATACTGACAATGATTTTGAGTTTTTAGTGTTTTAAAGGTTTATTTGCAGTACCAATCCACTAGGAAGTCTGAAGAAATTATCACGGACTCTCACTAATCTTCTAGATGGAACAACTTCCTGATTAGGAAGAAGAATATCTCCGTTGGGAAGTCTGTAATAACCTTGATTACGCAGTCTGACTATGGATCTAGCAGGAATAATTTGCCCATTGGGATATCTGATATCACCATTACCAAGTCTGACTACTCTGCTATAAGGTTGGTTGTTACGATTCCAATTGTCCCTGTCTCTAGAGTTTCTAACTTCTCCAGGATAGGGTCTGCCGTCACGGTTCCAATTGTCCCTATCTCTAGAGTTTCTGACTTCTACAGGATAGGGTCTGCCATTACGGTTCCAATTGTCCCTATCTCTAGAGTTTCTGACTTCTACAGGATAGGGTCTGCCGTTACGGTTCCAATTACCCCTGTCTCTGGAGTTTCTGACTTCTCTAGAGTTGCTTCTGCCGTCGCGATCCCAATTTTGATTGCGATCGCTAACAACATAGACTTTCGTCTGGGCATTTGCAGGCGCAGTCAACAGAGTGGGAACAATGATCAAAGCAGCAGTAGCTAAAACTATCGATACACGGTTTGGTTTCAACATGGAATTAACTCCTAATTGGCATTAAACTTCTATTCTGCTGAGGTTTGAATTCAGCAATCTTAGACAGTTGCTTTTGTTTGAACATCAAAGTGTTTAATATTTACCTCATCGTATAAATTCATACATTATAATTATCGATCAAAAAGTCCAAACCTATGTATGACGAAAGTCACTAGTAATTCCAGGCTGAGGTATGACGAAAGTCATCAGTTTTTTTAATGGGGATTGGGGACTGGGTATAAATTGTTTTTGTTATAGGGATGTCAAGAACTAATAACTTCAGGAAGGAGGAGGAACCACGCTTTTAAGTCAACTAAAGTTTCTGTTAATACTTCTGCCTCCTCCCTCCTGCCTTTGTTTGTAAGATTTTACTGCCGTCAAGAGCGGAGATCGTTTAAGCTAGCTGAAAGATTCTTTGATTAGTGGCTTAAAGGCGGTAATGTGCCTAAACATGTTAGTTTGATTTCTCTTCTAATGGTTTGTAGTTTGTGGAGTATGCCAAAAGCCGCTAACGCGCAGGCATTAATACCCCATACACTGCAACTGGATGCAACAAAGTTAGAAAAGCAGGGTTTGAGCTTGGCGCAAGAGGCGGCTCAACTAGCTCAGTTTCAACAGGTTGAATTAGCTTTGCCACGAGCGCGGCTGGCTAGTCAACTGGCTCCTGGGAATGATAAGGTATGGTTGCTGTTAGGTGGATTGCAACTGCAAACTAAAGAGTTTGACGCAGCGATCGCTAGCCTAAAAAAAGCGCAATCTATCAACCCCAAAAATGGTGATATTTTGTTTGCTTTGGGTTCAGCTAATTTTCAGCAGAAAAATTACCAAGCAGCTCTTGTCAATTACCAAGAGGGTTTGAAGTTAAAACCCAATGATCCAGAGGGTTTGTTTAATTTGGGTAATGCTTACTTTATGCTGGGTCGATTGCCTGATGCGATCACGCAGTACAATACAGCAGTTTCTAAAGATAAAAAATTCTGGCCAGCGCTCAACAATATTGGCTTAATCAACTACGAACAGGGTGATATCCCCGGAGCGATTAAGCAATGGCAATCTGCTGTCACCATTGACAAACAAGCCGCAGAACCTTTATTGGCCTTGGCAGTGGCACTCTATACTAAAGGCGACCGTCAACAAGGATTAACCTTGGGAGAAACTGCGCTCCGGATCGATTCGCGCTATGCTAATTTGGATTTCCTCAAAGAAAATCTCTGGGGCGATCGCTTACTGTCTGATACGAAAAAATTCCTAGAATTACCCCGTATTCAAGCAGCCCTACAGCAACCAGCATCATCATCAACCCCAGGTCAACAGCCTACTCAATAGGAGTGGGGAGAAGAGGAGAAGAGGAGCAGAGGAGCAGAGGAGCAGAGGAGCAGGGGAGCAAGGGAGCAGGGGGCAAAGAGGTAATTTTTTATTCTCCCCATTCCCCATTCCCCATTCCCCACTTGCCTAACAGTACCTTTTCGTAGTACATATATACTAACTAAATACGGGAAATAGTTGCCCAAAAATATTGGCGGGCAAGTATTCCTAAAATTAAGTCGTTAATTCCCAGTGTTAGTCTGTCGGTAGAAGTGCAATGATTTGGTCAACAAACTGTTGATGGTCAACAACTGGCTTAGAAATGTAGCCGTCAGCACCGCTTTGCTTGAGAAAGTTCTCGCGATCGCCTTCCATAGCATGTGCTGTCACTAAAATTACAGGCAAGTTTGCTGTTTTCGGATCAGATTTCAACATTTGTGTAATCTTGATTCCATCAACAGATTTGCCTTGGTAAACACTTCTGGACAGAGAAACATCCATCAAAATCAGGTCGGCTTCTCCTGATTGGGCAATTTTTATAACTTCTTCGACATTTTCAGTGTGTTTTACACCCAAGCCGCCACGCTTGGACAAAATTTTGGAAAAAACACGAGCATTAATTAGATCATCTTCGACAATTAAAACAGTTTTCATGAGAATTTTAGTTATAGAGGTGAGGAGATTAAAGAATTCCAGAATTCAAAATTAAGAAATGCAATCATTGTAAGTATGATGGCTACTAAGTTTATGTAGATTATACTCGTGTGCATCCTTTTTAATAGTCAATTGCATCCTCGCCATCAAGGATGATACTACTGCTTTTTCTTCTGCGACTATCAAAATTTTGTTATGAATCCTATTTGATCCGTTATGCTGTGGTTGCCGCAGTGTTGAGTTCCATCGGCTTTTGTGTAGTTAAATTTCAGGGAAAAAACTCATGGCAAAACAGTTAAACCTTCTCTCAACGGGACAGGTAATTCCAACAGCCCTGCACACCGAGATGCAACGGTCTTATCTAGAATATGCCATGAGCGTGATTGTCGGGCGAGCGCTACCAGACGTGCGTGATGGCTTAAAACCAGTGCATCGCCGCATTCTGTATGCAATGCACGAACTTGGTTTAGTACCAGATAGACCCTATCGAAAATGTGCCCGTGTAGTGGGTGATGTGTTGGGTAAATACCATCCCCACGGCGACCAATCAGTTTACGATGCCTTAGTGAGGCTGGTACAGGATTTTTCTAGCCGCTATCCTTTACTGGCAGGACACGGTAACTTTGGCAGTGTCGATAATGACCCGCCAGCGGCGATGCGCTACACAGAAACGCGCCTCGCACCGATCAGTCATGAGGGAATGCTGACAGAAATTGGCGAAGAAACTGTGGAATTTGTCGGGAACTTCGATAATTCCCAACAAGAACCAACGGTTTTACCTGCTCAGTTGCCGTTTCTGTTGCTCAATGGCTGTTCTGGTATTGCCGTAGGAATGGCAACGAATGTACCACCCCACAATTTGGGGGAAGTTGTCGATGGATTAATTGCCTTAATCGACAACCCAGAATTGCCAGATGAAAAATTATTTGAGTTAATTCCAGGGCCAGATTTTCCCACTGGTGGAGAAATAATTGGTGAGACGGGAATTCGGGAAGCATACACCACAGGTAAAGGTGGAATTTTGCTACGGGGAGTCGCGACTCTAGAGGAAATTCCAGCCAGTCGGGGAAGCAAGCGCCGGACGGCAATTATCATTACAGAATTGCCTTATCAAGTGAATAAGGCTGCCTGGATTGAGAAGGTAGCGGACTTAGTAAATCAAGGACGTTTGCAAGGAATTTCTGATCTCCGGGATGAGAGCGATCGCGAAGGAATGCGGGTGGTAATTGAACTTAAACGCGATACCAATCCCCAAGAAGTTCTCCAGCATTTGTATCACCAAACTGCTTTACAAATGACTTTTGGGGCTATTCTCCTAGCAATAGTAGATGGACAACCCCGGCAATTAAGTTTGCGCCAACTGTTGCAGGAGTTTTTGAAATTCCGAGAAGAGACACTGAACCGTCGCTACAATTACGAGTTGGGTAAGGCCCAAAGTCGTGTGCATTTGGTGGAAGGTTTGCTGAAAGCGCTGTCTAATTTGGATGAGGTAATTCAAATTTTGCGCCAAGCTCCTGATGGTAGTACGGCAAAAATTAATCTTTGTAGCCAACTGGATTTGAGTGAGGTACAAGGAGATGCAATTCTGGCTATGCCGTTGCGCCGCCTCACCAGTTTAGAACAGCAAAATTTGCAGCAGGAATTTGAGCAGATCAGTGAACAAATTAGCTTGTTGGAGCAATTGCTGAACGATCGCCGCGAATTATTAAAGGCGCTGAAAAAAGATTTGCGATCGCTCAAGCGCAAGTACAACGATCCCCGGCGGACAAAAATCGGAGAGGAGCAGAAGTCTAGGGCAGAGGAGCAGAAGGGCAGAGGGGCAGAGGGGCAGAGGAGCAGAGGGGCAGAGGAGGAGGAACTTCAATCTTCGGAACCAGTAGAAGAAGCGATTTTAGAATTTACCCAACGGGGTTATGTGCGCCGCACTCAGCCATCTGGGAGAAAGTCAAAAGCTGAAAATGGTCTGCACGATAATGACTTCATTATCCAAACTGTGTTGACCGACACGAGCAAAGACTTGCTGATACTAACTGGTAGCGGCAAAGTCTATCCGGTAAATGTGGGAGAAATTCCCCCTACTACTGGACGTTCTCCACGGGGAAAACCTTTGATTACTATGCTCAGTAGTACTGCTCAAAGCGCTCAAGAAGATGTGGTCAGCCGCTTTTTGCTGCCGGAAAATCTTGAAACTAGGCAGATGATTCTTTTAACAAAACAGGGAAGAATTAAACGTCTGTCTCTGGGAGAATTTACTAATTTAACTCGGCGCGGAATCACGATTTTGAAGCTCAAAGACGATGATGAATTGTCATTTAC
Source organism: Nostoc sp. UIC 10890 (assembly GCF_054786515.1). Taxonomy (NCBI): domain Bacteria; kingdom Bacillati; phylum Cyanobacteriota; class Cyanophyceae; order Nostocales; family Nostocaceae; genus Nostoc; species Nostoc sp. UIC 10890. The sequence goes on along the minus strand of NZ_JBSGKF010000001.1, from coordinate 3,815,060 downwards.
CCAGTTCACCGCTCCAGGGGCACATCTAATTTTAGCTAGTTCAGGTGGGCGAATGTTACGCTTTGCAGCCAATGATGAACAATTACCGATCATGGGACGCACAGCGATGGGTTTACAAGCATTTCGGTTATTGAAAAATCAGCAAATGGTTGGCTGTGTCACTGTCGGTAAAGATGACCAATTACTGCTAGTTACTCAAGAAGGATATGCCAAGCGGATGGCTGCGAGTCAGCTAAGAGCGGCTAATCGCGGCGATTTGGGCACGCAAGCGCTGAAATTTGCTAGCAAAACTGACAACTTAGCTGGTATGGTCATAGCGATGCCTTCGCCGGGCTACGCCAACGCATCTGGCGAGGTAGCCTTAGTGACGAATAAGGAGCGGGTTGTGCGGATACCTGTGGAAACAGTGCCGCTCTTAGGTAGAGATGTCAAAGGTGAAAGTATCCTCCAACTCAACCGCGATGAAAAAATCATCACTGTGGCTGAAGTGCGATCGTAAACTAGGGTGATGTTCAACTTCCGACAAGCCAACTTGCAGGATTTAGAGGCGCTGATCCGACTGCGTCTCGAACTCCTGCGGGAGGCTGGCGATATTAAAACAATTCGCAATTCGCAATTCGCAATTCGCAATGACGCTCTCTACGAAACGCTAAAAGCGTAGCTTACTTTCCTGCAAGGGTACGCGGACTCGCTAATGCAATTACGTTGTGGGACGGGCATTTAGACCCCGACCCAAAACGGGCTGCCTGTCTTGCTGGGGACTAAACCCCCAAAGTTCGTTAAAGGTGACTCTGACACTGCAAACCTAGCAGAAGCAACTCGCAAATATCTTGGCAAAAAAATGCCGCTGGGTGAGTTTTTAGCTTGGGTAGCTGAAGTGGATAGTCAAATTGTTGCCACTAGCGGCTTGGTATTTTTTCAACGACCCCCTTACAACGGGAATTTCTCTGGCTTAGAAGCCTACGTTATGAACGTTTATACAATTCCGATGTGGCGAGGACAGGGAATTGCAACAGCCTTGTTAAAGGAAATTATCAGCTTTGTGAGAGCAACTGAGGCAAAACGCCTCTGGCTTCACACCACTGAAGATGGTAAACGTATCTATGAGAAGCTTGGTTTTGTCTCGACTTCAAAAGAAATGGAAATTATCTGGTAATGACTTAATATATCAATAATTTATTATCTTAAAATAACAAACTCTATTGTAAATCAAGCAATTTAAATAAATTATTTGATAATTAATATCAACAATGTAATATTGTTTATAACGGTAAAATTCTAGATAACATTTCTTTTACCTCAGTAAATCCCACTGAAGACAGATGCTTAAATCTGTATAAATGGCTATCTCTATTTATGTCACGGTATGGAAACAAAAGTATAAAAAATGTTGCCCTTCTCAAAATATTTGTTATATTAGTTTACATAAGGTAATAAACCTTAAGAATTAAATTTGGAGTTCAGACAATGACAAATGCAAGCACCACAAAAGTAACTACTCCTGTAATTGAAGATCGCAACGCTTGGCGTTGGGGCTTTACCCCACAAGCAGAAATTTGGAACGGTCGTTTGGCAATGATTGGTTTTTCAGCAGCCATTTTGGTTGAAGTTTTTTCTGGTCAGGGCTTCCTACACTTTTGGGGCATCCTGTAAGTTTTAATAACCAAGATGACCTATAAATAAAAAAACCTGGAGTGCCAATTCACTACCAGGTTTTTTATTTTTTTTGTTATTAGTCAGTTGTCATTTGTCCTTCGTTTATTTACTAATGACCAATGACTAATGACCAATGACAATAACTACCGAATATATTCTTTGAGAACGCTGTTACGATTTGGATGGCGTAATTTGCGGAGTGCTTTTGCCTCAATTTGACGAATCCGTTCGCGGGTAACGTTGAAAATCTGTCCAATTTCCTCAAGGGTTTTCATCCGACCATCATCCAAGCCGTAACGTAGTCTGAGAACGTCACGTTCACGTGGGCTGAGACTGTCAAGGACTTTTTCGAGGTCTTCGCGTAGAAGATTTTTGGAAACTTGGTCTTCTGGCGTTTCACCATCGGATTCAATAAAATCGCCCAATCGAGAATCTTCTTCTTTACCAATAGGCGTTTCTAGTGAGATAGGTAACTGGGCAGATTTAGCAATGAACCGCAACTTCTCAATGGTCATTTCCATGCGAGTCGCGATTTCTTCTTCAGTTGGCTTGCGACCCATCTCTTGAGACAGTAACTTGGTAGTTTTCTTAATCCGAGAGATGGTTTCGTAAAGATGAACTGGAAGGCGAATTGTGCGAGATTGATCTGCGATCGCACGGGTAATTGCTTGACGAATCCACCATGTAGCATAGGTGGAGAACTTATAACCTTTTTCGTGGTCAAACTTTTCAGCGGCACGAATCAAACCGAGACTGCCTTCCTGAATTAAGTCCTGGAACGACAAACCACGATTCATGTACTTTTTAGCAATTGAAACTACAAGACGGAGGTTAGATTGCACCATCTTGTCTTTCGCCCGACGACCAACATGGAGGCGATAACGAAAGGCTGGTAGTGGCAGTTGTACTGCTTCTGCCCATTCACTATCTCGAGGATCGCGATCTAATTGCTCACAGAGTCTTTCGCGGACTCTCTCTAATTCCAGCAAATCGGCTATTTTCCGCGCCAATTCAATTTCTTCGTCTGCCCGCAACAGACGAATTCTACCAATTTCTTGCAAGTAAAGCCGAATTGAATCTTCGGTATAGTGCTTTTTCTTGCTTTGTGTCCGACGACGCGATTTAGCGGCTTTTCCAGACTTTGCGTCGTCCTCATCAGACTGAGGCTCTAAAAATTCCTCGTCACCTTCATCGATGATCAGCAAGTCCTCTTCATCGTCTATTAAGAGTTCTTCTAACTCGAGCTCAGGCTGATTTATTATTTCTAGGTCAGGCTGATATATGCTTTCGAGTACGTTGTTAGCCTGGTTCATGCCGCGTTCCTCATGCTCCTTGCAGAATCAATTACTCAAGATGTGTTTACTGCTCTTTATAAACGAGCTAGTTATCAACCGAAAATAAGCTTTTTGGCAGATTTGCCAGAGATATTTTCGGGCATTTTACACCTCCGTTAGGAGGGGTTTTACTTTAGTTCAAGCAACTACTAAAGGTGATTTGCTCACTTTCGTAAATGTTATATGTGTTGCTATCACATACTGCTTTCAACTAACTGGTTAAAAAAAATACTCGCCCTTGTCAAAAAATTTGCCACTCTATACAAATGAGTTCATACTGTTGGCAGATTTTCCTATAAAGACTCTTCCGATTGTAGCCTGTTTCACAGAAATTGCACTCTTTTTGTGTATTAATCATGAATTCATTAAGCAACTCTTAGCCACGTTCACCAAAAAGACATTAAAAATGGGATTTATACCCTGAAATTTTTTCTCCACTTTTCGGAATTACAGTGACGCTCTTATTACATTACGAAGTAAGTACGCTTGCTTTTGCCGAATTTCATGTATTTTACACAACATTAATTACTGAGGAAGAGTGCATTTTATGTTAACTCAGACTATTCGTCTTAACCTACCCATTTTTACATTTCCTTCATAAATTACGCATTCCTTAGACTAAAGGGGTTCTTGTCGTTGGGTAAATACAACAAGTGTGGTGGTGCTTGCCTTAAACCAGTTAACCTTCTACTTACTCATTACCTTAACTGAGGAGTTGAGGTAGTGGCAGAATCGACCGATAGGAGATCAATTTAGGTTTAACTAATTCGGTCTTATTCACACGTTAGCGCACTGTGGCGATTTCAGCCCTATGAAACTTGACAAACTCTTCTTATTGTATACAAGGATATTTTAATCAATTCAAAAACAATTTGTCCTGTGAATTAGCCAATATAGTCCTAATCTTAGGCAAAAGTACATTAGATACATACGATACAATAGCGATCGCCACAGCACCACATGAAGATATTAACAAGTTTTCAGCTTTATGGTGTGTGCTTCCACTAGCCATCAACTTGAACACAGAGAACCCAGAAGATTGCCTGATAATTTAGTTACAGTGTCGTTTTGCGTAACTTAATTGTAAATTTAAATACTTTTATTTCAGTGAGTTTCTGTCATCTTATGGTGATAAATCCTCAAAATACTTATTAATTGCTGTTTGATAGATGATATTCAGTTATTTTCTTAGAGGATAACAAATGTGTTTCTAGCTGGTGGACGAAATTAATCGGGGAGTTAGAGCAAAGAGTATTATCTTGGCTAAATTTCCAATACAATTGGTAGTTTTGCTCACACTCGAACAGTGATTGTTTAGAAAATATTGACAAGAAGCAAATTATATGGTTATTGACTAACTGAGAAATTTAGAATTTTTGTTATTATGTAGTGCTGACTTACCACTTGTGTGACAAGTCAACCTAAATTTTTAATTGATTATTAGCGTCTAGTTGAAAATCAGGATGGCTTTCAAACTTACTCCTAACGAAAACTGGAAATTATAAGCTTTGCGAAACTACCGTGGTGTTGGAGTTGTATTTAGACTTGCAGCAAAATTAGGTGGGAGAAGTACCTGGTCAACTACATGAACGATGCCGTTGCTAGCTGGGATATCTGGCTGAGTCACTTTAGCGTTGTTGACTGTAATTGAGTTGCTAGCACGATCAACCGTTACTTTCACGGTACTACCCTCAACTGTTTTAACTTGTCCAGATGTCAATTGCTGGGAGGTAGTTCCCCCAGGAATGACATGGTAGGCCAGAAGCCTGACTAATTGTTGTTTGTTTGCTGGCTGCAAGAGTTGGTCTAGAGTAGCTTTCGGTAAAGCAGAGAAAGCGGCGTCAGTCGGTGCAAATACTGTGTAAGGGCCTGGTGTAGACAATTGTTCAGTTAAGCCAGCAGCTTGCACTGCTTGGATGAGAGTTTTAAACTGTCCTTGGCTAGCTGCGGATGTTGCCAGTTCTGCTAAATTTTGGTTGGCAGTGGTGGTAGTAGGAGTTGGTGTAACGGGAGGAACAGTTGTTATGGGAGTTTGGTCAACGGGAGGGACAGTTGCAGTGGGAGTTTCTGTGACAGGTTGAGCGCAGGCAGACAGAGCAACCAAGCTACCTATGCCAATAATATTGAACAATGCTTTTTCTACTATGCCTTTGCTCGCTTTCATAGCTTTGTGTAGAATCCTGTTAGATAGGGGATCATTAACAATAGTTAATGAATTTATGGATATAGTCACTCATCTAACGACATAGTTTGTGGTATGAAAAATATTAATATAAATGATTTATATATTTCCTAGCTTGTCATCAGCCAAAAGAGGTAGTTTTTATAGTAGATTTGGATATAAAGCAATACAGTTCAGATAAGACCAAAACACTTGTCTTGACGGCGATTTATCGCGTCTCGAAAACCCAAAATTTTGTACACTTACTCCTTAACTAAAACGTGAGTTCGACAAGTCTTATTTGACCTCTCCCCCAACCCCTCTCCGTGTCGGAGAGGGGAGCAAAAAGCTGAATTTTTCGTTGCTCCTCCCTCTTTCCGTTTCCCAGAGGGAGGCTGGGAGGGAGAGGTTCATCGAACTCACGTTAACTAAACCATATTGGGATATAAAATCTTTAGCAAAGGTTTGTTCTGGGAATGTTAATCAAGACTTCAAAGCCAAAGATCCCCGATTTCTCAAAGAAATCGGGGATCTTGTTTTTTACGAATGATTTAGGACTACTGATATTTAGATATTTAGATATCTAGATCGGTGAAGTTGAGTTTAGAGCCATAGGTTTCGATGAATTCTCGTCTGGGTGCGACCCGATCGCCCATTAAAATTGTGAAGATGCGATCAGCTTCAGCAGCGTCCTCAATTTCGACTTGCTTCATTTTGCGGGTTTCTGGGTTCATTGTGGTGTCCCAGAGTTGTTGTGGCATCATTTCACCCAAACCTTTGAAGCGTTGGATGGTATAGTTGGCGTTAGCCGGAAATTTGGCGATCGCTTGATTTTTTTCGCGATCGCTATAGCAATACTCATGATTACGTCCCCGTTCTACTTTAAACAGTGGGGGACAAGCAATATAAATAAAGCCTTGTTCGATGAGTGCCCGTTGATATCGATAGAAGAATGTTAACAGCAAAGTCCGAATGTGCGCTCCATCTACGTCAGCATCCGTCATAATGACTATGCGGTGATAACGTAGTTGAGTCGAATCGAATTCATCACCTTTGACACCTAAACCAAGTGCTGTAATTAACGATTGAACTTCGTTATTTTTATAAATTTTAGCGTCATCGGTTTTTTCAATGTTAAGAATTTTACCACGTAGAGGCAAGATTGCTTGAGTGCGGCGATCGCGTCCTTGTTTTGCACTCCCACCTGCTGAGTCTCCTTCCACGATGAATATCTCAGATTCGCTGGGGTCGCGAGAACTACAATCGGCTAATTTACCAGGTAATGGCGAAGATTCCAACACAGATTTGCGTCGGACTAACTCTCGTGCATGACGTGCTGCTTCGGCGGCTTTGAAAGCTTGGATAGCTTTATCTAAAATTGAGTCGGCTATGGCAGGATGAAACTCTAGATACTCAGTGAGGACTTCTCCCACTAAAGAATCGACAATTCCCCGTACTTCGGTATTACCAAGTTTAGTTTTGGTTTGTCCTTCAAATTCTGGGTCGGGGACTTTAACGGAAATTACGGCTGTCAGACCTTCGCGGACGTGTTCGCCACTGAGGTTAGGTTCATTATCTTTAATTTTATTGCGCTTGCGAGCGATCGCATTTAATGTCCGAGTCAGAACCGCTTTTAACCCTTCTAAGTGCGTACCACCATCTACGGTGCGAATATTGTTAGCAAAACCTAGCACATTATCTGTGTAAGCATCAGTACACCATTGCAGTGAAACTTCCACTTGTACATTGTTGCGTTCCCCCTGCACATAGATAATTTCTTCATGCAGTGGCTGCTTCTCGCGGTTCATGTAAGCGATATATTCTTTAATACCACCCTTATAATTGTAGGATTCTACTTTCGGTGTATCGCTTTTTAGTAGTTCTAGACGGTTGTCAGTAAAGGTAATTTTGACACCCGCATTCAGATACGCCAATTCCCGTAGGCGACCTGATAAAGTGATGTAATCAAACTCAATGCTAGTAGTAAAGATTTGGGTATCTGGCTTAAAGGTGACAGAAGTTCCGGTTCTAGCTTCTTTGTAAGGTTTGGTTTGCAGTTCAGTAACTGGGATACCGCGTTCATAGCGCTGAAGATGAACTTTTTTATCTCGCCAAACGGTAACTTCTACAACTTCAGATAAGGCATTAACAACAGAAATACCAACCCCATGTAATCCTCCAGAAACTTTGTAGCCACCGCCGCCAAACTTACCACCTGCGTGCAGTACCGTCATCACGGTTTCCAAAGCCGATTTTCCGGTGCGCGAGTGAGTATCGACGGGAATACCGCGACCATCATCTGTTACAGTCACCGAACCATCAGCGTTGATATCCACCTCTATATGAGTGCAATGACCCGCCAAAGCCTCATCGATTGAATTGTCCACCACCTCGTAAACTAAATGGTGGAGTCCTCGCGGCCCAGTGGTACCGATGTACATTCCTGGTCTTTTGCGGACGGCTTCCAGACCTTCCAGAACTTGAATCTGATCGGCACTGTAACTGCTCGTCATGTAAACTCTCCTGATGCGTGGGGTTGAACTCGCCAAAAGGCAAACAAAAGTAAAAACACTCCAAAATTGTAACACAAAAGCCTTGCTGGCGTCTGTAGGGCATTTTCAAGAGAAGTTTATACTGGGGTTGCACTACCGTGGAAGAGGGGCAGAGGGGCAGAGGGGCAGGGGAGCAGGGGAAGCAGGGGGAGATGAGGGAATTATTGAACAATTTTATTCCTTATGCCCAATACCCGATGCCCCATACAAATGACTAATGACTAATGACAAATGACTAATGACTAAATTAATTGTGATTTGTGGGGCTACGGCAACAGGTAAGTCTGGTTTGGCTTTGGCTTTGGCGATGCGGTTGGGTTCTGTGATTCTCAGTGCTGATTCTCGTCAAGTTTATCGTGAGTTTGATATTGGGACGGCGAAACCAACTGTGGCTGAACAAAAATTGGTGCCACACTATTTAATAGATATCTGCGATCCAACAGACATGATGACAGTAGCAGACTACCAGGAGCAAACACAAGCCTTAATTGCTTCTGTTGATGTTACACCACTTTTGTTAGTTGGTGGCACTGGTTTATATATCCGTTCCATTGTCCAAGGAATGAAAATCCCTAGAGTTGCACCACAAACAGAATTGCGATCGCAGCTGGAATCTCTCGGTCAACCACAACTCTACGCAATGTTACAACAAGTTGATCCAGTTGCCGCACAAAAAATTCATGGCAATGATTCAGTCCGGACTTTACGAGCATTAGAGGTATTTTATGTAACTGGGCATCCAATTTCAGAACAGCAAGGGGAGAATCCACCAAATTATCCGATTTTGCAAATTGGTTTAGATTGCGATGTTGAAAAGTTGGGTGTTCGCATTCAACAGCGTACTGAGCAAATGATAGCAAATGGTTTAGTTGCTGAGGTGGAGTATCTTTGTCAGAAATATGGCGTTGATTTGTCTTTATTGAATACTTTGGGGTATCAAGAAATTAAGCAATATTTGTCTGGCAATATTTCTTTGGATGAAGCGAAAGAATTAACAATTTTGCATACAAGGCAATTTGCCAAGCGACAACGTACTTGGTTCCGAGCCGATACAAAAATTGAATGGTTTGATGCGAATGATCTTGATTTATTAGAGAAGGTTTGGCATCGGATAAATGAGTTTGTAAGTTGCACAAGTTTGTGAGAGTTTTTTGGTCATGTAAAGACACAAAAAACTTTCCACTTTACAGCTAATATCTTATAGAGTGTCGGTATCTACGCCCATAGCCTGTAACCTATCTGCTAATAATTGGGTGCGGTGCGTTTTTCTGCTTGTTCAGCGCGTTCATCTCCAGTCAGGAAAAAAGAATTGGTATAAGCTGAGAAAAATTTCGGGTTGACCGTCTGTATGGTAGATGCCGACATTGGCTTCAACTAAAAAAGTCTGGCTTTGTAGAGAACTGTAAAGATAGCTAACTAAAAGGCGTTGTTGTTTGGCAGATGCAAAATTATGCAGAGGTGTATCATCTTCAGTGGCTAGCTGGTTGGCATCTGGCACATAGTAATCATCGTCATTACACCCATCCAAATGATTAGTCAAGATGAGTCCATCGCCTATGTAATATCTCTTAGTTGTAGAACCTGTTGGTAACATCGTTATTTTTTAGTCAGGTTCGGGAACTCTATGAATACGGTTCAGTAATTCGCTCATCGCCGACGAGAGAAAGGCTTTCTGTGGGGTGTGGGCTGATCTGAATTGTGTTGCAACGATATTTGGAGTTTTGAGGATCGGCTGATGGATAAATCAATTATTCAGTTGGTTGACGAGTTACCGACTGACAATATCACTGTCAAAGTTTTAAAGGCTCTTGATTATGTAGCACCAGGTGAGTGGAGCAATTTGACGGGGTTTGACAATAATATTCGCAGCATCACTGGAGAAACCGATGCTAAGGCAATTCAGAAAATCCGCGATCGCGCCGTCACTCTATACCAAGATCCTCAACAAGGCTACCAGTTCGCAATTAAACTTTATCAAACAATTGATAAGGCAGACACAGCTATGGCGGCGGCGGCTTTAGCAAATAAAGTTAGTGAGAAAATCGGCTTTCTGTCTTTTTTAGGCAACATTACTCCCAAGGCTGATGTAACTCAATCCATTGACTTGGTACTAAAAATTGCTGTCGAAATCATTGCCTTTTGTAAACTAAATGGCATTCCTCAACCTAATCCCCAAGAGTTTGCTAATTCTCTCGCTAACAACTATCAAAATGCATCCCTAATGCGAATGGCGGCTCTAGTTTGTCTAGATGGAATTCTCCCATTAGGCCCCGATTTTCTCAGCAAAATTCAGGGAGTTATTAGTGGTACTGATACTAACGCAATAACTCAAAATCCGGTTTTCTTAGCTGTTAATAACTTTCTCCCAGGTAGTAACCCCTCTGATAAAGTTGGTTTTATCAGTCAGGGTTTCAACTCTGTGCAAGGCTGGATGAATAACTTAGTATCTAAGACAGGCGTAACTCCGCAATCAATTTCTAGCCATTTGGGTAATTTTATTCAGATTGCTGATGATAATTTAGATTTTGTTGCAGCATTCCTAGATCAAACTACCAATTACTATGAGCATACGGGAATTCAAACTGTTGCTCGCAGTTTAATTTTGCAAGCATATACTTTAGTAAAAGAAGAAATTAAACAAGAGGAGCAAAAGCCGATCCAAGATGTCTCATCTGCTGTTAAGTCAGATAAGAATCAGTATGAATTAAGCAAAACAGTAGAAGTTTGGGATAGTGAGGACGAGGATTGGTATCAGGGAACAATTGAAAAAATCCAAGATGACCAATTCTTTATTCATTACCTTGGTTACGGTTCATCTTATGACGAGTGGGTAGGCGAAGATGACATTCGGACTCGCGATCTTCGCTCCGCTGATGAGAATGGATATGCAGTAGGTCAAAAGGTCAAATGTTGGGATGATGAGCAAGAAGCTTGGTATTCCGCCACGATTGAGAAAATCCAAGGTCAGCAATATTATCTTCACTACGTTGGTTATGATTCATCTTATGACGAGTGGGTTGATAATGATGAGATTTCCTAACTATTAAATTGCAACCCACAGATCCCCGACTTCTCAAAGAAGTCGGGGATCTTGTTTTTCACGAATGATTCAGGATTGCTATAGTACTTTTAAAAATTCATAATTTACATTTGAGTAATCAATTACAAATTACGAATTACGAATTACGAATTACGAATTATCTTGACACTTGCGCTACGATATCCCCTATTGCTTGCGTGCAATGTAGGTGAGGAGTAGTACAGGTTAAACACATGACAGAAGAAATCAATACACAGAATACCCGAAATCTAGTAGCGATCGCAGACCAATTCGTCCAACTAAGTAATGTTACAGGCGTTAAAGCATTTGGAAGTGGTAATATTAATGACACATTTTTGGTAACTCTAAATTCTTCAGAAGAACAGCATTTTGTCCTGCAACGCATCAACACGCAGGTGTTTCGTCAGCCACAACTGATTATGCAGAATATGCGTACCTTCACTGAGCATGTTCGCAAACGGTTGCAGCATACACCCTTGAATCGTCGCTGGGAAGTGCCACGCGTACTATTGACCAAAAACGCTCAAGATTACTGGAAGGATACAGATGGCTCATTTTGGCGGGCGATTAGCTTTATTGAAGGTTCCCAGTCCTTTGATACTATGAGCGATCGCTCCCATGCCAAAGAAATCGGTTATGCCTTGGGGATGTTCCACAATTTAATCAGCGATTTACCACCAGAAAAACTTGCTGATACCCTTGAAGGATTCCATATTACACCGCTTTATCTCCAGCATTACGAGGAAGTTTTGGCGAAAACTAGTGCGTTGCAATCTGCTGAAGTTAATTATTGCTTGCGGTTTGTTAGCGATCGCCAAACCTTTGCACATATCCTAGAAAATGCCAAAGCTGAAGGCAAACTACCTCTGCGTCTGATGCACGGCGATCCAAAAATCAATAACGTGATGTTTGACACTGTTACCCAGCAAGCTGTCAGCGTTATAGACCTGGACACCGTGAAACCCGGTCTGGTACATTACGATATTGGCGATTGCCTGCGATCGGGTTGCAATCCGGCTGGAGAAGAAACTGAGAATTGGGAAAGTGTTTGTTTCGATACTGACCTGTGTCAGGAAATCCTACAGGGTTATCTTGCTGTGGCCAAGGCATTTCTTACTGAGAATGATTATGCCTACATATACAATGCCATCCGTCTCATTACCTTTGAACTAGGATTGAGATTCTTTGCTGATTATTTAGCAGGGAATGTTTACTTCAAAGTCAAACACCCAGAACATAACTTGGCAAGAGCGCTCGTCCAGTTTAAGCTTACCGAAAGTATTGAATCTCAAGAAACGCAAATTTGCAACATTATTCAAGACATGAAATGAACGAACAGACATTTTCCCTGCAACCGTTCTCCTCTACCGAGTTCTTTCCTAATTTAAAAATTGTAGGCAATATCGCTCGAAATTCTAATCAACTTACCATCTGCTACACTCTTGGAGGCAATTTAAAAGAAATTGCGTTGGCAAAGCCTGTAGCGGATCGCAGAGAAGGTATCGCCCCACCAGCAAACACGCCATCACGCAAGCATGAATTGTGGAAAGAAACCTGCTTTGAGTTCTTCCTTGGCATCAAAGATTCTCAACGATATTGGGAATTTAACCTTTCCCCCGTCGGACACTGGAATGTCTATCGCTTTGATGGCTACCGTCAAGGTATGCAAGAGGAAACAGCTTTTGAAAAGCTACCGTTTAATGTTGACAATCAAGCTGATAGTTTAATACTGACTTTAAATGTCGATTTGGATAAAATCATCTCTGTGGAGCAAGCTATTGAAGTTGGTATTACGATTGTCATTAAACATAAAGATAGTGAGGTGACTTACTGGGCGTTAACTCATCGAGGTGCGGAGGCTGACTTTCATATTCGAGAGAGTTTTATTGTTAAGTTGTAAAGACTGGTATTCAAAACGAGAAGCGCTATCATCGCGTCTTTAGCAACTAATAACTAAATCCTTATGGCAAACACTATTTCAATTACCGATTCCCCAGTTCCCAATCCTGTCCCTAAACCAACAATTATCCGTTTGGAGAATATCTTTAAAATATATGGCAGTGGCGAAACTGAAGTCAAAGCACTCAACGATGTGAATTTGACTATCCACGAGGGCGAATATTGTTCAATTATGGGCCCTTCTGGTTCTGGGAAATCCACAGCCATGAATATTATCGGTTGTCTAGACAGACCCACAGGCGGACATTATTACTTAGATAATATTGATGTGGCGCAAATGGACGATCGCTCTTTAGCACACATCCGCAATAAAAAACTGGGGTTTGTCTTCCAACAATTCCATCTATTACCCCAACTCACAGCATTAGAAAATGTGATGCTGCCAATGGTATATGCTAGCGTGAGTCCGAAAGAAAGAAGCGATCGCGCTACAGTTGCACTAACGCGAGTCGGTTTAGCAAATCGCCTCAACAACAAACCAACTCAACTATCTGGTGGACAACAACAAAGAGTAGCGATCGCCCGAGCCATTGTCAATCGTCCTGTAGTACTCCTAGCCGATGAACCCACAGGCGCACTTGATTCACGCACAACCCAAGAAGTCTTAGATATTTTTGGCGAACTAAATAGCAGTGGGATCACTGTTGTCATGGTGACTCATGAACCAGAAGTTGCTCGTCAAACCCAGCGCATCGTTTGGTTTCGTGATGGACAAGTCGTACACTCCAACCTCACCCCAGCCGACTTGAGTCAGTTGGCTGTCTCGTAGATTCTTAGAGGTTGTTTGAAAAATCTAAATTATTACTTGTCTCTGCGACTAGAAGTCGCGGCTACACATACAAAACCCGCCTACGCGGGTTATAAAACAATACAGTTCAGATAAGACCAAAACACTTGTAGAGACGGCGATTTATCGTGTCTCGAAAACCCACAATTTTGTACAATTAGCTCTTAACTGAACCGTATTGGGTTATAAAACTCGATTTTCTGCTAGTCCACGCAGCTGGACTCATTCTTCCTGGTGGACTTCCGGTCTAATTTCTGATATTGTGTTTGTCTTCACAATACCAGGCGGACGAAAGTTTGTGTAGCCGCGATTTCTAATCGCCAGGTATATTTGCAAAACTGAGATGCTACTAAAGAACCTAATTAAGCAAAGGCAAATATTTGCGAATTAATCCAATTGTCACTGCTGGTAATTCCAACTGCGGTGTTAACCCCACATCTTCTAATTGTTGAAAAAATCGGATTGCTTGGGGATTAATTTCGGCAAGGCGGCGACCAATTGAGGGCCCTGTAAATTCTGACTTTTGTCCCCAAATAATGGCTGTGGGGGTGGTTAACTGTTGAATGTAAAGGGATAAATCAAAGCATAAATCGCCACGTACAAATGACAATGCCGCATACTCAGCATTAGGCTGTTGGGCGGATTGTAGATAAGCATCGACAATTTCCTCATACACTCGATTAGATTTAGCAAATTGCCGTTGCTCTAGGAAGCCGCGAACACCGCCACTGGTAGCAATTCCAGCGCTGTAAAGTAAGCGATCAACAACAGGAACGCTAACTAACTGAGCAAAAAAACTACGGGAGTAGTCTTCGCCAAAATCGGAAAGTCCGGCGGGGGTGGTAAGAATTAAAGACTTGAAGAAATCAGGATGATCTGCTGCTACCCGAATTGTAAATGCTCCGGTCAAAGAAGAAGCGATCGCTGTTACTGGCCCAGTACAAGTCTGCTCAAAAAACTCCCGAATTGTGATCAAATAATCCTCAATCTGATAACTCCGTGCTGGATGCTCAGACCTACCCCAACCAATCAAATCTGGCGCAATCACCCGATATTCAGCCGCAAAAGCTGGATAAACTTTTGACCACTCATAAGCGGAAGATCCACCACCAAAGCCATGTAGAAACACTAAAGTTTCCCGATCATCTTTGGCAGTCACATCATCCAGCCAAGGTTCTCCAGCAGCAGTATAATATACCATTCTACCTAGTGAGGTATTTATGGAGCGTTGTTCAAATCCTATTGGTTGAAACATAAGTATTTTTTTGTTGACTGTAGTTATTAGTTGGCACAAGTAAAATAAAAGACCTGGGACGCAGAGATACGGAGAGAGTATTGGATAATTTTTCCACGTCCCCGTGTTTTACCCTTGCCGCGTCTTCTTTAGTAACTCTGGATGCTTACGTATTTAGTTCAAGCTCCCCGCTCATTGTTATTATCAACCAACCAATCACTTTAAGGCTTCTCACCACCGTCAGATTAAGTAGATATAAAATTACTGGATTACTTGTAAAGATTTGGTGATTTTTTTTCACAATAAAAAGTAACTTAACGTTGAAATTACTGTTTTATAAGGCTTTTTAATTGTAGCGAGCATCACTCCAGAGTAAATCCAGCATAAGTTTTTATGGTAGTGTATCAAGAAACCGATAAATAATTTTCAGCGTGAAAAATAGTTAAAACGCTCATTTTAATAAGCTATTAGTTCTACTTTTATACGCAGAAATTAGCATTTAACGTATAAATAATTGCATTATTAACTAAGTATATAGTAAGGCGGGATGTCATGGTAAAGCAGGCTACTCTTCAATCAAATAAAATGCCAACGATTGAAGACGCTAAATTTGCGCTTGACAAGCTGAATATACAAAACGAAATTAAAGCTTCAGCTGGGCGGGGTCAGAGCGAGCCAGTAATTGACGTTGCCCAAGTAACTGCACCTACTTGTATTTGTTTAGACTTAGAAGACTTGAAGTGTTTTGAAGCAGTAGAGCGTCAGTACGAACGCTGGGGAGTGATTTTTCACAATTCTCTAGCAATACAGCCATCAAATCCAGCATTTCCAACCTATTCAGGGCTAACGGTTTTAATGGGAGCGCCCAAAAGCGGATTTTTAGAAGCTACTTTCTTGCGTCCGGTTAACTCAGTTAGCGCCTTTGTCACTAGTTCGCAACGGCTAGTGCTTTCCGCCTACGATCGCAATCGACAACTGCTTGCTCAAACTGCACTACCAGGCTCCAATCTTGCCAATTCCGACTCAGCAATTCCCCCCAATGCCTTATTATCTATAAGTGCGAATAACATCTACAGCATTACCTTCTGTGCTTTTAATGGTCAATTCACCCTTGATCAGTTTCGTTTTTGTCTTTAATTAGGACTTACGTACAAAATGCCCTTGCTCTCAGGGATTTAAAATGGTATCTTTGTTTGCGCTGTGCTGTACTAGTCTACTATCCGACCATAAAACTGGGCATTTTGTAGTTTGGGTCTTCATCCTTTCTTCATCCATAGTAAAACTTATACAATAGGTAATTTCGTAATCAAGTAGGTAAACACTGTGGCACAGGCTTCGTCTTCTTGGCAGCAATTGATCAACCAGATCCCCAACTGGAACTGGTCGCTTCCAAAACTCAAGACAAAGGGAGCCATAAAGCAGCAAACATTTAAGCGCTTCTCTGGACCTGGGGGATTTCTTGGGTTCGTGACAATCGTTGTTGCTATGTTGTTGTGGAACTGGAAACTGCTATTGGCTCTCTTAGTCGGCATTGGAGTAATGGTATTGGTTTACTCAATGCAGGAGTGGGACTGGCAATTGCGCTGGTCAAAAATACGCAATTTCTTAAATAGTTCAAATCGTCGGTTAGTCCTAGCAGTCATTAGTGGTGGTATTGCTACTGTCAGCACTTACATGGCAGCGGCAATTTGGGTTGACTCTCGCAGTCCGTGGATTGCTGCTGGTGCGATCGCGCAAGGCGTAGGTACTCTGTTAACTTTAATTTTATTGGTTTGGCAAATTGTCAACTTTTATGAAAATCGAGAAGAAGACTATCTCGATCAGTTGTTAGTCAATTTAACAGAAAAAGATCCATTGAAGCGGTTGATTGCCCTACGTCAACTAACTAAAGTCATCACCCGTCAGCGAATTGATTCTTCAGTGCAGCAAGATGTTGTCCAATGCTTGCAACTCCTACTCAGTCGAGAAGAAGAAGTTGTAGTTCGAGAGGCAGCTTTTAAGAGTTTACAAGCCTGCGATCGCCTACAAGTGCTACCCCCCAAAACAGCAACAACTTTCACACCCGTCTCAGCAAAAGTAAAGCACCACGTTTATTAGTCATTTGTCATTGGTCATTTGTCATTGGTCATTTGTCATTGGTTAAATGATGAGTCCTAATTAATTTTTAATCCCCAATCCCCAATCCCCAATCCCCAATCCCCAATCCCCAATCCTTATTTTCGAGATAGTCGTCCATTGCGAACTTGGACTACCGGATGATTGCATCGCCGCACTAATTGTTCGTCGTGGGTGGTAACGATTACTGTAGCCCCAAAGGAATTTAACTTCTGGAGAATCTGGATCACTTGCCAGGAATTATCTGGATCAAGATTTCCAGTAGGCTCATCTGCCAACAACAAGGGTGGCGTACCAATGATCGCACGAGCAATACTCACCCGCTGTTGCTCTCCCCCTGACAGTTGGTCTGGAAAGCAGTCAGCTTTACTCAGCAATCCTACCAGCTTTAAAGTTGGTTCTAAACGTCGTTGAATTTCTTTACGGGTATACCCTTGAGCTTGCAGCACAAAAGTCACATTTTCCGCTACGGTTCTTTGGGTAATCAGTTTGTAGTCTTGAAACACAATGCCAATCCGTCGCCGCAATAATGACAAGCGATCGCCCCGTAAATCCGCTACATTACATTCATCAACAATTACTTCTCCTTGTGTAGCTAACTCTTGCCCATACAGTAGTTTCAAGAGCGTTGATTTACCAGAACCACTTGGCCCCGTGATAAACAGAAATTCTCCCTTTCTTACCTCAAGGTTCGCATTTAACAAGGCGTGAGTGCCGTTAGTATAGGTCTTGGTTACAGATTGCAATTGCACCTTTGCGATCGTATTGCGATCGTGCTGTTGACTTTCACAGTCTTCTTTATGAACGGATTTTTCTGTCTTAACTTGAGTTGTTAATACTGGCATTGTTAAATTTTCCTCATACCCACACCCAAACAGGTTGCCTACTGAGATGTGACATTCCCCTCAAAAATAAGGATTCCCAGGTTTCGCCTGGGAATTTAAAATTCAACAAAGAAAATTTAAAATTTTTTGAATACTTTAATACAAACTAAGTAATAGCACCCAGAATTCAGAACTCAGCACGGGTTAAACGCCCCGCTACCGCTAACAGCACTCTTAACTAATTGCACCCTTTGCTGTCAAACGATAAATAAACGCTTTCACAGCAAACTCTGGCAAAGCCAACATCCGCCGCCAGCGCCAAGGTTCTTGATAAAGCCGATACAACCATTCCAAATTATTATTTCCTAACCAGGCGGGAGCACGAGTTTTAGTTCCCGACCAAATATCAAAACTGCCACCGACGCCAATCCAAATTGCTTGAGGACACAAATGGCGGTTTTCGGCAATCCATAACTCTTGACGTGGCACTCCTAAACCGACAAAAATCACTTGTGGCTGCAATTGAGTAAGAGTTTCTCGCAATTGCGCTTCTTCTTCTGGAGAATGGTAGCCTGAGTGAGTGCCTACTATATTTAGGTCTGGAATTTGCTGCTGCCAAAAATCTGCCGCATTTGTAGCTACTCCAGGTGCTGCTCCATAGAAAAATACCTTTGCTCCTGTTTTCTGTTGCCCAAGTTCTTGCAAAAGCTTTTCGGCTAACTCAATCCCCGGAAAACGCTGAACTTTTTGCCATAATAGCCACCGCAAATACAGAACAACCCCCGCTCCATCTGGAATCACGAGTTCAGCATTTTTAATGACCTGAGCTAATAATTGATTTCGCTCTGCCTGCATAGTCATTTCTGCATTGAGCGTTACTACATGAGTTCCCTTGCCTGCGTGCAGGCATTCTAACAACCAGCCTGGATAGTTAGCCATCACATGAACTGGTATTCCCAACACCGAAAATGCTTGATTGCCGTTAGACATAGCCTATTCTTGAGTAACTCTCACACCAGATTTCGCTTGAATGTTAAGTTTATCAAATTTTTTTATATTAGAACTTAGGCAGGAGGGATTCTCTATTGCCCTGCAACGATAGAAAGCATAATTAAACTAACTAGTCTTGGGCGCTTGTACTTGGACTAAATCAGTCCAAATTTTATTGTTAAAGTGTAATATTCACTCAGTATAAAACGCTCAACTCACAACTCTGGTTCCGGGAACAGAAGCCCCCACTATACTGCTTACAGTTAGTGTGGGAGTATGTCACGAAACTCGACTTTATGGTTAAGGTAGTGTAACGGGCTGAAGTTGGCTATGAGTAAAATTCGTATCGCTCTAATTGAAGATCATGACCTAACTCGTGTAGGTATTCGGACAGCATTACTGCAAAAGGATGAAATTGAAGTTGTAGGTGAAGCTGCCAATGCTGTTGAGGGGCTAAAAATGTTAAAAATGTTACGACCAGATATTGCCATTGTAGATATTGGTTTACCAGATAAGGATGGCATTGAGTTAACACGGGAGGTAAAATCTACTACTAATGGGCAGCAGCTACTGACAAAAGTGCTAATTTTGACACTACGGGATAATAAAGAAGCGGTGTTGGCAGCTTTTGCCGCTGGCGCAGACTCTTACTGTATGAAAGATATCAAATTTGATAATTTGCTGGAAGCAGTGCGAGTAACTTACAATGGCAACGCCTGGATAGATCCCGCGATCGCTCGGATAGTATTACAACAAGCGCAACAAAATCCCCAAAAGTTGGAATCGGCTTTTGTCGATACTAAGACTATTGCCCCTAACCCTGATTCTTTTGAGAATTCGGAGGAAATTCAGCCTTACACCCTGACAGAAAGGGAATTGGAAGTGTTACAGTTGATTGTCGAAGGTTGTAGTAATGCAGTAATTGCAGAAAGACTTTATATCACTGTTGGGACTGTTAAAACTCACGTTCGCAATATTTTGAATAAACTATGTGCAGATGACCGTACCCAAGCAGCAGTACGCGCATTGCGTTCTGGGTTAGTTGGATAAAGTTAATTTTGCAGTGGACAATTGAGGATGATCAAGGGGAACTCACAACTTTGAAAAAGTCATATTTTCAAAGTGAATGGCTTCTCTGATTTTTTGTTACTTATCAGGTGAGATAAATATCACACTATCTCGCCATTCAAATATGTGAAAAATAAAGTCAAATATGGCTGAGAACGGGGTGGAAAAACTTAAGCTCATGGTGGTAGATGATGAGCCAGATAACTTAGATTTACTCTACCGTACTTTTAGGCGAGATTTTCAAGTATATAAAGCCAATCATGCCTTTGGTGCTATGGAAATCTTGGATCAATTTGGCGAAATGGCGGTAATTATTTCTGACCAAAGAATGCCAGAAATGAATGGCACTGAATTTTTTAGTCGCACCGTAGAACGCTTTCCAGACACGATTCGGATTTTGTTAACTGGTTTTACTGATGTCGAAGATTTGGTGGATGCGATTAACTCCGGTCAGGTATTCAAGTACATTACCAAACCCTGGAATCCGGATCGGCTGAGAGCGTTAGTTGAGCAAGCCACTGATACATATCGCCTAGTTAAGAAGCGCACCCAAGAGTTGCGTCGGGCCCTACGACGAGAATCTTTGTTTAATGCGGTAACAACAGCAATTCGGGAGTCTTTAGACTACGACAGTATGCTGCAAAAAATTGTGGCAACTATTGGACAAACATTTGAAGCTACCAGTTGCTTACTAAGACCAGTAGAGGGCGATCGCCTGATACAAGACCAGTTTTTGTACCGCGATTCTCAATCTTCTGTATCAGATTGCTTCTTCGATCCCAGTCTTTTAATTGAAAAAGTGCTGGAAACCCGTCATTATCAACTTGCTCAAGATATATATGACGGTATTCCTTGTCATCATCTAGTTGTGCCACTTAGCTACCAGCAGCATCTATTGGCTGTGCTGGCCCTCCACCAATGGGGAAGCGATCGCCCCTGGCAAGACGAAGACATCCAACTGATTGCAGGTGTTGCCGAACAAGCAGCCTTAGCTCTCTCTCAAGCAAAACTCTACCAGCGCCTCCAAGAAAAGCAACAGCAGATTCATAATGAGTTGGAGGTGGCTCGCCAAATTCAATACAACTTGCTACGCCAAAGTTTACCTGATATCAAAGGTGTGAAGGTGCAAGCCTGCTGCTATCCCGCGCGGGAAGTAGGAGGCGATTTCTTTGAAGTGTTTGTTCATCCCAAAGGCGATTTGTGGTTAGCAGTGGGTGATGTTTCTGGCAAGGGCGTCCCAGCTGCTTTATTCATGGCTAGTATTATTTCAGTGTTACGCCGAGAATTATCTCAAGAAACGCCAGCCGAGCCGAATGTGGTCATGCAGAACCTCAACCACGCTCTGAGTGAAGATTTAATTAGCAACAATTATTTCATCACCCTTGTGTTAGCCTGTTATACCCCTAGCACTAAGGAACTCGTCTACACTAATGCCGGTCATATCTATCCACTATTATGGTCACGCCAAGACGTTTTAGCTGACAATCCTAATTACCTCAAAGTCCGCAGCGTTCCTTTGGGAATCTTGCCCAAGTGGCAGGCACAATCTGGTCGTTTGGTTCTCGCTGCTGGAGACACATTGTTACTAGCCAGTGATGGAATTACAGAGGCAATGATATCAAATGATTGTGATTTAACAGTAAAAAACGGGTCTGGTGTTGAAGTCGTTAACCGTTCCATGCTGAATCAAGATGGTCTTTGGCAACTTTTACAACAAGA
Organism: Nostoc sp. UIC 10890; assembly: GCF_054786515.1. NCBI lineage: Bacteria > Bacillati > Cyanobacteriota > Cyanophyceae > Nostocales > Nostocaceae > Nostoc > Nostoc sp. UIC 10890. The sequence goes on along the minus strand of NZ_JBSGKF010000001.1, from coordinate 3,793,600 downwards.
GCAACAACCACTTTCTCTTAACCATTTACTAGCTCGCATCCAGGCAGATAATCACATTCAAGAAGACGATCAAACTATACTTTCGCTGGAGATTTTGTAAGTCATGAAAAGTGAGCTTCATGTACCGAGTGACTTGAGTTTTCTGAATATTGTCGAAAACTGGTTGCTGGGATGTTTGAAAATTCAGCTAGGAGAATCTGTAGATTGGTCGCGGCAATCAAGTCGTTTGAGACTGGCTTTAGTAGAAGCCTACTCAAATGCAGTCCGTCATGCCCACAAAGACAAACCAAATTTACCGATTTTACTGCGTTTGGAAGTGAAAGACCGGGATCTTGCCTTAGAAGTTTGGGACTACGGCGAAGGCTTTGATATGTCTAACTACTATGCTCCAAACCCATTGGAAAAACAAGAAGGTGGTTATGGTTGGCTGATTATGAATCGTCTCATGGATAAAGTAGATTACCAGTTGCAAGTTGATGGCGCTAACTGTCTGAAATTACAAGCAACTTTACCCGAATTAGTCCAGTAAACAAACGCTATAAGCCATTATAGTTATTTGCTATTTTTCACGACGTAAAGAAAGTAACTCTTGGGGAGAAGCTAAAAGTTTGATTCTAGTATAAAAAATTTGCTGTTGTTGGTTGAGGATAAATAACCACAAAACATTCACACTACACCATGAAGTTTTGGCTTTGCCTGTTATCTGGATTTGGATGTCACCGTTTTCTAAAGTCTCGGCTATTCCTGTGTTGGGGTAAGCTTTGATATTTTGGCCTTCTTCTTTTAAGTAGGCTGCGATCGCATCTTTCCCCACAATATCAGATTCAAATGGTGGACGCATCACACCATCTACCGCAAATAAGGCAGCAGTTGCGTCAAGTTCTCCTGCATTTAAAGTTTCAAAATAACTCAGTATGCTTGTTTCTGTAATTCCATCTATGTGAAATTCTTCTTTCAACTGGGTTAGAGATATCAATTCACGAGAGGTCATAGGAATTACCTGTATTATGCTATCTGAATATTAATTTCAGTACAAAAATAGGTAAAAAGAAAGCCGCTGTTGAGATAGATTCCTACATATTGGTAAATCTTCCTCACGATAGAAGTTTTAAGCTGTGTAGCTGCTTAAAACTTCCATATATAAGAGTATTAACAAATCTTAATTAAAGTTACAAACTATGTAATGTAAAATTACAACGCCTTTAGTTAGGCAAAATCCAAATAAAAAAATGAATTATTATTCCATAACAAGCAGCAGTGTAGTCAAAGAAAAAGCCAGCGAGTTGGGCTTTCACAAAGTTGGAATTGCTGCCGCAGATGGGGTAGATGCCACAGAAGCGCAGAGGTTGCAAGCATGGATTGAACTGGGTTATCACGCCGATATGGGATGGATGGCTAACCCGAAACGTCAGGATATCCGTTTAGTGATGCCAGAAGTGCGATCGCTAATATGTGTGGCGCTAAATTATTACACACCACATCAACGTCCCAAGGGCGAGGAATACGCCAAAATTTCCCGTTATGGCTGGGGAAGGGATTATCACAAGGTGATGCATAAAAAACTCAAACAGCTAGCTACATGGTTAGAATCACTTGATACAGGTGTGATAGCTCGTTATTATGCAGACACTGGCCCAGTGCAAGATAAAATATTGGCTCAACTGGCTGGAATTGGTTGGATTGCCAAGAATGGTAATGTGATTACAAGGGAATATGGCTCTTGGGTATTTTTGGGAGAAGTGTTGACCAATTTAGAATTAGAGAGCGATCGCCCGCATACAGAACACTGCGGTAGCTGTACTCGTTGTCTTCAGGCTTGTCCCACAGGTGCAATTACTCAGCCTTTTGTCGTGGATGCTAATCGCTGCATTGCTTATCATACCATTGAAAATCGGGCAGAGGAATTGCCAAAAACAGTCACACCTCATTTGCAAGGCTGGGTTGCTGGTTGCGATATTTGCCAAGATGTTTGTCCTTGGAATCAACGTTTTGCCAACACAACTGATATTGCAGAGTTTCAGCCTTATCCTGGGAATATTGCTCCCCACCTGCTAGAATTAGCCCAAATCTCAGATCAGGAGTGGGATAAACGATTTCCAGCATCTGCCCTGCGGCGGATTAAGCCAGAAATGTTACGACGCAACGCCCTAGCTAATCTTGACGCATCCAGGCAAAGAATGACCCCGAAAGTAATTATTTTTGATTTTGATGGCACAATTGCTGATACAGTAGATGCCCTTGTAAGCATTGCTAATCGTCTAGCTGTAGACTTTGGTTATAGACAAATAAGCCCAGAGCAATTAGACCTCCTCAAGAACTTAACATCTAGGGAGATCATTAAGTATTCAGGAGTTTCTCTATTTAAGATCCCTTTTCTAGTGAAAAAAGTTAAAGGAGAATTAAAAAACAAAATCCCAGAATTAAAGCCAATTCCGGGAATTAAAGAAGCATTAATAGAACTCCAAAATAATGGATATAAACTGGGTATTATTACTTCTAATTCTAAAGAAAATGTTACACAATTTTTGACAATTAATGATTTAAATCACCTGTTTGATTTCATATATTCAGGAATTACAATTTTTGGTAAAACAACGATAATTAATAATGTATTGAGGCAAAAGCAACTCCAACCTCAAGAAGTGATTTATGTCGGAGATGAAACCAGAGATATAGAAGCATCAAAGAAAGCAAATATCCAAGTGATTGCAGTGACTTGGGGCTTTAACTCACCGGAAGTACTCGCCAAGCAAAATCCAGATTATTTAATTCAGCTACCTAGTGAACTACTAGAAGTGATGAATAGTCGTTAATTATTGAAAATCTTAACTTAACTATTGATAAATGGCTAAAAAAGTCGAGTGGACAATGTCTACCAATGACGAAAACCTCAATTTTAATATTTGTGACATTGCCCATCCTACAAAATAGCAAGATATCAGGAAAACTTAATTTTTCCGTTCACCCTTTTCTAAAGCTTGTTTTACTAAATCATCACTGACATTACTTACACCCTCAGTTTTAGAATTCCCAACTTCTTTTGCTGACTCTCGAAAATCAGCAGGATTGCCAGTTGACTGCGCTTCAGTTTTTGTCTCTTGTGGCTTAGAGGTTTTATATTTAGGTGCTGTGGCTGCTTCGGCTGCTGCTCCACCTTTACCTGTGCGATCAACTTCACTTACGCTGAATTGTTGAGCAGCTGCATAATCCGCATCAAAATCTACCGTTGGTGCTTTTTCTTCGCCACTAGCTATGCTTTCAGCAGCTAATTGTGAATCATGGGTGGGAGATTCATTTAAATTGGGCTTTACTTCATCAGGCATAATTAAAACCTTAAGCTAAATGTTTAATTGCTTACTTGAGCAATCATAGCAAAGCAATTCGCTACTTTCTTGCTTCCTTGAGAGAGATTTTTACCTCTATTAAAAGATAGATTAAAGTAACAATTTCAAATTAATTTAACTATTTCTATTGGTACTAGAATCTGCTTCTCAAACTCTGGTAACACTTAGTGTGGCCTGTTAAATTATGTTGGAGACAAATAATAATGACTGCAAGTTACGACAAGACTATTTCTCAAGCTCAGAGCAATGAAACTCAAAACTTGGTGGACGCGTTTAACGCCTTAGATACCGATGCCAAATTAGCTTGGTTCTATTTTGTTTATGAAAAAATGGGTGATTCCATCACGCCAGCTGCTCCTGCTGCGGCCGAACCTGAGTTAGCACCACTTCTGCTAGGAGATTATTTTGAATTATCCGATGAGCAGCAACTAGATATTATGCGGGATATTGTTAACCGCAAAGACACAGAATATTCTCGTGCATACGGGGCGATAAAAGAAAACAATCAGCTGTTAGTTTGGTATGCTTGGGCGGTAGCTATGGGGGATAAGGTGGTTGACTTACCAGCTAGCTACCAATCAAGTAAGGCAATAAATGATCTGGTTTCCCAAATTGAAGGACTAGATTTTGAGGAGCAAATGTCGGTGTTTCGGACAATAGCTGGTGAATTGGGTTACACCGATGTCAAGCCAATCGCAACGCAAGCAGAAACTGGCAAAACGTCAAGTTTGTAATCAGCTTTGGCGAATATAATTCGCGGCTACACAAGCAAAGTCCGCCTGGTATTGTGAAGACAAACACAATATCATAAATTGGAAACCCGCGTAGGCGGGTTTTGTCTATTATGTACGTACACCTCTTATGTAGTTGCTCTGCACAACTTTGATGTCACCCAGTTTATGCCAGTTATTTTTCCTGTTAGAGATGGGGAAATATATCAAACAAAATGTGAATATTATTTGTCAAATCTGATATCAATAACAGTTGCATTAAAGTTGTAGTTAAAGCCTTCTAATTCAAATGGCATACCAATTTTAACTTTACTGCTACCTAGAACTAGTCCGCTTTCGGTCTCTTTGGCTTTGCCTTCTAAGGTCAAAAGCATATCTGTGCTAAAATTATTGGTCTTTGGATCTGGCAATTCTTTAACAGTGCCATCAGGTTGGAAAACATTGACTGTTCTAGGTAGCTGCTGAACAGATTTAATCTCAATTTGCCCGTATGGTTGATTGCGGATAATCACATTAGTTTTTCCGCCTGTTTTTAAGCCGTTATTAAATAATTGCTCAGGATCGCGTACATTCAAACCACGAACTACTAAGTCTACTTCTATCGGTACTATTTTCTCACCAATTTGGGCAAGACCCAAGCTAGACAAGAAGGTAGACAATATGACAAATATAACTAGCAGAGTTACCAGCGCAGCACCTAAATCTAGGAGGTTGATTTTGCCGAACAAACGACCTTTTGAATCTAAAATAGCCATAAAAACTTTTCCGAGGTAATAGCGAAGTAATTGATTGTAGCAAGAAGGTTTTTGATGGGAACGGCAATTTTCCCTATTTGCTAATAACTCAAAGCATCCGGGGATTGCAGTTATGCGACAGTTTATCACGAGTTCGCAAGTTCCGAGGAGCGGCAGCTAAACCTTAAACTTGTACCTATTAAGACTGACGTATCTAGAAAGTAGAATCTAGTGTTGAAACCTATCTCTAGAGGGAATCCCTAGCGCCGTACAGTTCAGTAGATTTGCGTAAGGATTATCTGTATCACAAATCCTTTGGTCTTGAGTTAAGAATGCAACTTAGAATACTCTAAATCCGTCTCATAATTTGTCTCATTATTTTATGTTCTCCAGAAATAATCTTCAAAGCGTATTATGTTCAATTGGAAAGGTTTTGTTACAAATTACCGTGTATGGCGGCGCCGCTGGTTTTATCCCCTAATTTCGGTGGTAGTCGCCCTGAGTCTGTGCCTAAGTACACCCTTGCCTGGAAGAACTTTAGACTTCTTGCCTCTGATATTGCAGGGAGTCCAGGTACTTCAGCTTTCTAATATATCCGATCGCCAGGAAACTGATATTGGTAAGCAGATTAATCAGCAAATACTGAGCGGTCAAGTCCGACTTTACCGAAATTCTAATGTTAATGCCTATGTCGAACAAATTGGTCGGCGTTTAGCGGCCAATAGCGATCGCCCTAATCTTCCCTATACCTTCCAAGTGGTTGAAGATGATGCTATTAATGCCTTTGCTACTTTAGGAGGTTATGTATATGTCCACACAGGTTTGCTGAAAGCTGCCGATAATGAAGCGGAACTCGCAAGTGTCATCGCCCATGAAATTGGTCATATTGGCGGTAAACACCTGGTTAAACAGATGCGGCAAAAAGCGATCGCTAGTGGTTTAGCAACAGCAAGTGGTTTAGATCGCAATGCAGCTGTGGGTATTGGTGTAGAACTTGCTTTGAATCGTCCCCGCAGTCGTAGTGATGAATTTGATGCTGACCAAAGAGGGTTAAGAACTTTGACACGCGCTGGTTATGCCCAGTCTGGGATGGTTTCTTTTATGCAAAAGCTGCTGCAAAAGGGTGGTTCTGTGCCAACATTTTTGAGTACACACCCCGGAACGAGCGATCGCATTAATGGCCTCAGACGTGCTATTAACTCCCAACCTAGTAATGGAAAATATGGCTTGGATAACGCTAGTTATAAAGCTAATATTCGACCATTAACGTAGTCTTTAGGGTCTTGGGCATTGGTTATTCCCCTCATCTCCCCACTACCCTCAATTCTTATTGCGGCGATCAACTTTAATTTTGGCTGGATCAACCTTAATTACAACCTCTTCTAAAGGCAGGACACGGATATAGTTTTTAAATATGTTCACTTGATAAACCAAGTCATTTGTGACATCCAGTCCAGTCAACCAGCCACTCCGGGGATGATAAGCGCCAGTATCTATGTCTAGCCATCCCTTTCCTTGTGCCAGTTTACCAGGAGAAACACCCGGCAGAGTAAAGGTAATGGTGTGACCAATAATAATTTGCTTATCTGGAAAGTAGGGTTTTTCAATGCTGTGAAATTCCTCTCGTATCCAGCACAGTTCATCGGCTGTTTGTTCTGTCACTGACTTGGAAGGATCAACGCCAGCATGAGTTAACCAAACATCCCCCAAGTCAATGTATGTAGGCAAAGTTTTTAACCAATCCAGATGGTCATCAGGAATTGGAGCCTCTTGGTAACTGGCCACGGTAGCTTGTCCTCCACCATACAGCCATGCTTGCATTGTCGAGGAGGAAGTCTTTTCATTGGTCAGAATGTTTAATAACATCTGCTCATGATTTCCCAATAAACATGAGTAGTTACTTCGCTTGACAAAATTAACTACTTGTGCACTATGGGGACCGCGATCAATTAAGTCTCCCAGAAAATAGACTTGATCTTCTGATGTGGGGGCGATCGCCTCCAACAATGTCATTAAACCTTCATAGTGTCCATGCACATCCCCAATTACAATTCGTCTGGGGCTAATTTCGCTCATTGTCTCTTAGCTACAATAGTTTTGGCTAATACTTCTGCTACAGTTTACGCTGTTTGCTTTCCGCAATTAAAGGTAAAAATACTGGATAATGTTTATTTTAATTTAATTGTTGTATGAGTAATAAACTTAACTTATCAAATATACACAACGGCAATTGTTTTTCAGATATGACTTATAATCAATGATGGTGCGAGACTAAATGCTTTTTCTGCTAATTTGAAATATTGGCAAATCTCATCTACTTAGGTGAGAATTTAGACTCTTGCCGTATTGGCCACTTTTAATCTCACAATGTCTAAAGATTTTTCTCCTGAAATTAGTTCGCGCATCTGCAAGCATATGAATGATGATCATGCTGATGCTGTAGTTATTTATGCTAAAGCTTTTGGTGGTGTGACAGATGCAATCGCAGCCGAAATGCTTTCAATTGATGCACAGGGTATGGATTTAACAGCGCAAGTGAATGGGGAACCTGTACCAGTTCGCATTCAATTTGATCATGTTTTAGCAGATGCAGAAGATGCCCATCAAACTCTGATTGCGATGGTGAAGCAAGCGCGGGTGAAGACTAAGTAGGAAATAACAAAGTAACTTACAGCGATTTTTAATTGAATAGACCATGCGCGTAGGGGCACAATATATTATTGTGCCCCTACATTAATTTGTATGACACGCATTTGAAAATTACCTTAATCTCTATGGATAAAATTCGGTTTGTGGATTTATTTTCAGGAATAGGGGGAATTAAGATTCAATACTTGTCGGGTTTTGGGGAAAAGGGTAAGGGGAAAGGGGAAAGAAAAAACCTTTAACCTTTTCCCCTTACCCAATTCCGAGTTCAAAATGCCAAACCCAAGCAGTATTGGAATTAGATTAGCCTTTGAACAGGCGGCTCATTCTTTAAATATAGAAAGTGAATGCGTTTTAAGCAGTGAAATTAATACAGATGCTCAATTAGTTTATGAAAAAACTTTGCTCAAACAGCTTCAGGTGATATTTGATTAATTGATAAACTACCATCTTAATATTACTATTTAGTATGATTTTATCATTCATATAATTGGCTAAGAGTCACAAGCAATTCAAAATTTATTCAATAAACAGAATAATATTTTTGGCAATTAATATCCGTTTTCTGTCTGCAATAACCAAAAGCCGCTATAAGTCATCCCAGAATCATCTGGCTGCACTAACAAAAAATGCAATCCTCGACTTTGCTGTTTCCGTTGTTCAAATGCTTGGGCTGCTGTTGTAACTTCTGGATCTTCAAATGTGGCAACAATCCATCTATCCACCAAGCCAGCTTCTAAGATTAAGCCGTCTGGTGCGCCAGAAATATAGTTTAATGCCACAGGACGGGCTTGCTGCAACCACCGTGCTAGGCGCATTGATTGCCGTCCACCATAAATTACCACACCAGGAACGGGGACTGTTGATGCCAAACCTAAATTGATCGGTTTGAGATGTTCTGGGATGTGCAAAATGGGAATGGGGCGATCGCTAAATCTCGTTTCTACATCACTAGCAGCTAGACTCGCAAAACGCCATTGTTCTCCCCAGAGGTTTTCTGGTAATGGTACTGGGGGCGGTTTATCCAGCGTTGAGGGATATTGCTTTTCTGCTAACCACTGCTTTAACGCCAAGGTGTGGCGAGTAGGTTCGACATTTATACTTAAATTGCGTCCAGCCGCCTCAATTAAGCTTAGAGACTGAGGACGAAACACCTGGATCACATCTGGCAATTTTTCTCCAGCAGCGAATTCTAGTTGAGCAGCAACCCAACTAGAATTCGCTGCTGACTGGAGACAGGTGGCTTCATACTCAAAGCTGCGAGTTGCGTCACAAATCAACAAGTCCCATAAAATTTGTCCAGACGCATCTTGTGAGGGACGACGATAAAAATCAACCTGCCAAATTTTCATTATGTGGGGAGTGGGGAGTGAGGATGAGGGAGATGAGACAATACGTTTGGTTAACCCAAGAGAAGCGATAAATCGCCGTCAAGAAGAAGGATTGATTATTGTAGAGACGGCGATTTATCGCGTCTTTGTGATTTAGAATTTTCATCAAAAAACCTTAACCGAACCGTATTAGGAGATGAGGAAGTGAAGGAGAAGAATTAATAACCAATGCCCCATGCCCCATACCCAATTTATAAAGCCTGAATCCATTCTTTGACAGAATATTCAGTCCAGATGCCATTTTTCCAGTAAGGATCGTTTTCAATTAGTTCGCGCACAGTGGCTTCGTCTTCGGCTTCGTAAATCCCAAAAACTTTTGTGACATCCTTGGTGGGGCCGATGGTAATCAGCACACCGGATTCTTTCTGTTTTGCTAATCCGTCTAAATGAGCTTGACGGTGCGGGACACGTTTTTCGAGAACGTCTTCGCAGTAAGTTCCCCAGAGTACATATTTAGGCATAGCTAAGACTATTTTGGATTTTAGATTTTAGATTTTGGATTTTGCAGCCAGTGCGTCGGGGAGTAAGAAATGATTAATTTCTCACTCCTAGCAAATGACAAATGACTAACTTCTTAAGTTGACGCCGAATTTTTCCACCAAGGCTTCGCGGACTTTATTATGTACTGGTTCGACTTCAGCCTCAGTAAGAGTGCGATCGCTAGCCCGATAAATTAAGCGGAATGCTAAACTCCGCTGTCCTTCGGGGACATTTTCACCCCGATATTCATCAAATAATTCCACCGAGTCGAGCAAATCTTTACCCGCTTTGGTAATTACTTTTTGAATTTCGGCAACTGAGATTTTCACGGGTGCGAAAAAGGCGATGTCGCGATCGCTAGCTGGATAGGTAGAATAGGGCTGGAATGTAGGAACGAGAACTTCATCTTGTCCTAGCGAATCTAAAAGTACATCTAGATCCAACTGGAAAACATAAACGGAATCTGGTAAAGCTTTTTCTCGTCGCAGCTGGGGATGGAGTTGTCCAAAAATACCCAGTCTGTTACCCCGAATCCACAGAGAAGCGGTGCGTCCTGGATGTAAGCGATCGTCGCGGCGATCGGGTTGAAATTCTACCTCCAAGGCAAGTTGCCGAAATACACTTTCTAAAATGCCTTTGGCTTCAAACCAGGTGATGGGTTCTTCGCGTCCACTTTTTGACCATTTGCCAAGGGAAATATCCCCTCCCACAATGCCAGCAAGGGCTTCTGTTTCTTGCAAACCATCTTCTTCTCGCCAGAATATTTGCCCGATTTCAAAGCCGTTAAGGGCACCATTACCCTGCTCTAAATTGTATTGGAAGGCATCAATTAACCCAGATAGCAAATCGGTTCGCAGCGCTGAATATTCGACAAATAAAGGATTTGACAGGACTATATTTCTGTCTTCTCCTGGTTTTACTAAAGAATAGTGGATTAATTCTGTCAACCCTTCAGCCCGCAAGAAAGCTCGTAACTTGCGAACTAGTTCTTGATCTAAAGGCAGATAACCAGCTTCCGCTTTTTCTGGTAAGGTGTCGCAGAATTTGTTGTAACCATAGAGACGGGCAATTTCTTCAATTAAATCAATTTCCCGCTCTAAGTCGCGGTAACGATAAGGTGGAACAGAGACAGACCATGTGGGTTGATGGCTGCTATCTTCTCCTGAAGGAGTTAACTTACATCCCAATGCAGTCAGGATGCGCTCAACATCTTGTTCTTGGAGTTCACCTGTGTCCTCTTCTAATTCGATTGGCCCCAATATCTGATTAACTCGGTCTAAACGCAGGGCGATAGAACGACTCCAGGTAGAAGGATCGGGGCGGGTGTCGGCAATTTCCTGCTGGACAAGAATTCCACTCGCTAATTCGCTAATTAAAGATAAGGCGCGGCGATTAGCTATTTCCAACTCAGCGCGGTTAACTCCCCGTTCATATCTGCCAGAAGCCTCACTTCTTAACCCTGCACTCCGGGAAGAACGGCGAATTGCCACGGAATCAAATAATGCTGCTTCTAAAACTATACTTTGAGTTCCTTCATGGACTTCCGTTTCTTCTCCACCCATAACTCCCGCCAGTGCAACGGGTTTGTCGTTAGCGGTAATTAACAAATTTTGGGTTGAGAGGGTGCGAGTTTGTCCATCCAAGGTTTTGAGGGATTCACCATTATTAGCAAAACGAACGCCGATGGTTAAATTTTCGCTACTTGCAACAGATTTTATGCGATCGCAGTCAAAGGCGTGCAGTGGTTGTCCCCATTCCAACAACACGTAGTTAGTAATATCCACCACATTACTGATGGGACGTACACCAGCAGCGCGTAAACGCTGTTGCAACCATTCGGGAGATGGAGCAATTTTCACTTGTTCAATTACCGTACCGATGTATGCAGGACAAGCTTGGGTATCGGCAATTTTTAAAGCTAAGTTTCCGGTAGTTTTGCTAATAGAGACTTCACCAGGTTCAGGAATGCTCAACTTTCCACCAGTCAAAGCTGCTACTTCCCGTGCTACCCCTACCATACTTAGAGCATCAGCGCGGTTGGCAGTTGCGGTGAGGTCTAAAATTACATCATCTAAACCCAACAGCGGTCGCACATCACTACCCAATGGTAAATTTTCCTGGGTAAAAATATGAATTCCGTCTACATCGGTGGGCAAACCGAGTTCCTTTAAAGAACAAATCATGCCCTGAGATGGGACACCACGGAGTTTTGCAGGTTTAATTTTTAAATCAATATTGGGTAAGTAAGTACCCGTAGTTGCCACAGGTACATAGATATCTGCCTTCACATTGGCAGCGCCACAGACAATATTTAAAATCTCATCTGCACCGATATCCACTTGGCAAACACTCAATTTATCGGCGTTGGGATGGGGTTGACGCTCAAGCACTTTCCCGATCACCACGCCATTTGCCCAAGTGCGGCGGTCTTCAATATCTTCTACCTCAAACCCTGCCATTGTCAGGGTTTCGGCTAATTCTTCCGGGCTAAGTTTTATCTCTACTAGTTCGCGCAGCCAATTTAGAGAAATACGCATGGAGTGTGCTTGTTTTAGGAATCGTCTTTTGCTCTTATTTTAGGGTGCAAGAAGCGCTCAATGGCTACTCGTCCTGCAAAGCGTACCCTTTCACTTGAACAATCCTACTACGTTAGACTGGCAGAACAATCTCTCATGCTAATCTTTTCTTTTCGTCTTGACTTGTGTCAGTCAATGTGAGTTAGATATTTGCTACGAGAGATTCAGTAGCTAATCTATACAAATGGAACCCACGATTGAACAGTTAAAAGCTTTCTACGATTTATGTGTGCGAGTAAGTAACCTACTACAAACAATTGAGCTAATCAGGTACGACAAGCGATCGCAAAGAATAGTAGTGCTAATAGGCCAAACAATTCAAGTAGAAATTTTGAGTAACGGAGAGGAAATCATCCAATGAGTAATTTAGATTATCAGCAATTAACTGAAGCGGAATTACGGGAATATGTAAAGCACCATCCCCAGGATGAAGAAGCTTTTCAACACTATTTAAGGATTGTTAGAGCCAGACCAAATAGGGTTGTGGTTAGCACAGGCGAACAGTTAGAGGCTGAGTTAAGGAAAAGACTGGCATTATAAGCAAAACCCTTTATCCTCTAATTTGAGTGTAGGGTTAAGTAGCGTAGACCTAGCATTGAAACAATGTTATGGGAATATGCTGTCAACTTTATAATTGCGTCTGAGAGCTAAAGACCAGACTGAAGTATCAACAATGACTTTCATCCACTTTGGCGCTGTTGCTTGTAGTCATAATCATCTTCGTATTCAATCGTACCAAATAGCTCCAGTATTTTCAGCTGCTTTCGACGCTGTATATACTCTCTTAATGCCTCTTCTACAAAAGCATCCTTAGTTGATGACCACCAAGTTCGAGTAGCTCTCCTTAATTAAGTTTTCGTCAATTTCTAGATTAGTAGTCATGTGTAGATTATTGCACAAAGTAATGTGCAGAAAAAACTCATTGGAGTAGTTAATTTAAGTCAAATGCATAAAGACTATTTTGAGTAATTCGGCGCGGGTAAACGGTTTAGTCAGATAGCCAGATGCCCCTACTAATTTCGCTTTTACTTTGTCTACAATCCCTTTACTTCCAGTGACAAAAATGATAGGAGTCTTCTGAAATATTGAATTATTTCGTATAATCCGGCACAACTCATAACCATCGATTCCTAGCATATTTAAATCCAGCAAAATTAAATCTGGTTTGTGCCTTATAATTGACAAAACGGCTTTTAGTGGATCGTTGATAGTCACGACAGAAAAATTTTCATTTTCTAAGAAATGGCTAATTTCTTTAAGAATTGTCGGGCTATCATCAACAGAAACGATTTTGTGGACTTTTTGTGCGGTTACAGTAGCAGCCGTTACTCTTTGGGAAGCAGAATTTATGTTATTTGATATTGTTGGTTCCTGAAAGTTCTCTTTTGGAGGAGTAGATATCTGTGGTAATTGCTGAACAAGAGCTATATTCTCTTCAGAAATATTTGGGAAAGAGTTGACATTGGTACTTAGTTTTTCTTTGGTGTCAACTAACTCTGGAATTAATTTTGAGAAAAGCGTAGGCGTAGCCCGTCGTAGATATTGCTTTTCAAAAATCTTTGGTAATTTATCAAATGGTGGATCGGGTTCATGCAGGATAATCGCACCCTGAAGGATGTAAGGGTATAAATTGCGAGCCAGTTGGATTTCATCTTGATTCAAAATTGCAGCCAGATGACACAGGCTAAAACCCTTCATCCAGTTAATTAAATCTGGCTGAAGTTTTGGTAAGTCTTGGTTCTCAAGTTTACTGTTAATCAACAGATATGGACGTTGATATGGAGAAGAAATTTGAGGAACAAAAGCCTGCCAATTCTGTAATCTTATTTGGCAACGGTCTAGAATTTTTTCTACATCTAGCCTGCAAATTTTTGGCATTCTATTAAGTGGTTCTGCTAATTCATAAGTACCTTCTTTGATGAGCAAAAATGATTCAATCACCTCTTTAACTAATTCCTGAATCAGCACTGCTGCTTGTGTAGAATGTAAATGTTGTTGACTAATGAGCCAGGATATAGCCTGATACTCAGGGGGATGGCTTCTGGAACTGCTGTCATCTTCGATTAACTGACTGTGTGAATCAGGTTCAAACATCAACCTTACTTGAATACGAACCTCATTAGTAAGGAGTGGAATTTGGTGGCTGAGACGACGCAAATGGCGTTCTAGTCGATCAAAGGGTTCTACGGAATGAGTAGCGTAAGTTATTTTGCCCTGTTCTAAGTAAATCGTCCAAGTAACTGAGTTACTCAATGCTTGTAAACAAGTACTGTCGGAGCAATTTGATAACTGTCTTAACAAACTTAGAGGACGTAGTTTGGTGAATGTACCTGAGTTATTCATATTTTTCAAGTTTTTTTTGCGGAATCAACAACTGAACATTTGTAGATTGAAAATATGAGCTATGAAGTATTTTCTTATTTGTAATATGTCTTTATGCACAGCTTATTCCTTTTAAAATATGTATATATATTAAAAAATATAAGTTTTGCAACCTATCTGTTACATTTTGTACTTACTACTTAATTTATCTCAAAAAATAAGTAGGTGGGTATGAATAAAAGTAAACACTTGTCATAGCTATGACTAACAGTAGATATTGTTGCTTCTAGGCTTTACTCACTACTAACAACTCTTGAGTGAAGACCTTAATCATTACGTTTATTGATTCCCACTTCCAAAAAGCAGGTAAATCTTATTCCAAGTTCGCGCAGTTACGCTGGTATACTTCTAAAGTTGATGATCTTAATTATGGTTAATTATTTTTCGATAAAGAAACGATTCTTCTACATAAAATCTTTAAGAAGTTACCTAGGAAAGTTTACGTATTTATTGTACTGTAGGTTTAATGGATATAAATTTTTGGTAGATACATTACAACAGGTAATGCTGGGTTTTGATAAACTCTTTTTTGCTAAACTAAGCTGTGTTCAAGTTCATCTTAAATATATAGAGAACTTCATGAAAATAATTTGTTTAATAAAGATTAGAGCATCTACCACTAGATACTATATTCTGTAGTCGCCGAGGCGACTGAGAATTATATACTTTGAACAAAGGAAAATAAAACGTTGAATTTTAACATAACACAAAAAGTTATGCATGATACATTAAGACTTGATGAAGTAGTAGAATTTGCTGAGAACCCAGAACCACGTTGTCCTTGTGTACTTTTACTAGACACATCTGGGTCGATGCAAGGAGATCCGATTGAGGCTTTAAATCAGGGTTTACTGAGTTTGAAGGATGAATTAGTCAAAAATTCCTTAGCCGCAAGACGGGTGGAAGTGGCGATCGTCACCTTTGATAGTAATATCAATGTAGTACAAGAATTTGTGACTGCTGATCAATTCAACCCACCTATTTTGACAGCACAGGGCTTGACTACTATGGGTGCAGGAATTCATAAAGCTTTGGACATAATTCAAGAGCGGAAATCTCAGTATCGTGCCAACGGGATTGCTTACTATCGTCCTTGGGTATTTATGATTACTGATGGGGAACCGCAAGGTGAGTTAGATCATGTGGTAGAGCAAGCGTCCCAGCGGTTACAGGGAGACGAGGCGAATAAACGAGTAGCATTTTTTACAGTAGGTGTAGAAAATGCGAATATGACGCGTTTAAATCAAATAACCGTGCGTACACCCCTGAAGCTCAAAGGATTAAATTTTATTGAGATGTTTGTCTGGCTATCAACTAGTATGTCAGCTGTTTCTCATTCACAGGTGGATGAACAGGTAGCACTACCGCCAATTGGTTGGGGGACTGTTTAATTAAAAATTGCAGCTAGCTGTGTAAACATCAAGCTGCTAGAAAAAATCTATGAACATATCAAAACAGATTGCTCAATGGCGGATTGTGGCTGCTTCTGTATGTGGTACAAGTCACTTAAAAAACAATCAATTATGTCAGGATGCTCATCACTGGCAGATATTGTCAGATAATATTTTAGTGGCGGCCGCAGCAGATGGCGCGGGTTCTGCATTACTGGGGAAAGTGGGAGCAATGATTGCTGTAGAGACAGCAATAGAAAACATTTCCACTAAAGGACTGACCCGAAAAAGTTTGACTGATGATGCATTGGTGCGATCGCTTTTAAATGATGCCATACTAGCGGCAAAAAAAGCTGTGGAGGCTGAAGCGGCTACTTGTGACAAACAGCCTCAAGACTTAGCAACTACCTTAATTATGCTAGTCGCCACACCAGAAGTTGTCGCTGTAGTACAGATAGGTGATGGTTTGGCAGTGGCAAAAGATCGTATGGGTAATCTGCTGGCCCTGACTATGCCTGACAGTGGTGAATACATTAACGAAACCACTTTCTTAACTTCGCCTAGTGCTTTAGATACCGCGCAGATGAGATTGTGGCGCACAGACATAGTGAATGTTGGTATAATTACTGACGGACTACAAATGCTGGCTTTGAATATGGTTGTTGGCGAACCTCACAAACCCTTCTTTTTTCCGCTGTTTGAATTCGTAGCCAATACCGAAGATAAGACAGTAGCCAAGGAACAATTGGTAAAATTTTTACACTCAGAGCGGATTACACAACGCACTGATGATGATTTGACACTCATCATAGCTGCATTCAACGACTCATGAGCGATAAATCTACAGGTTTAACATCTTACAATAACTCCCGTTAGCGGTAATTTCATTATGCAGGTACTACGTTGTTCCCCTAGAAAAGAAATCCTCAGCCTCAATGTCAGTTTGGGGCGTGGCGGTGAAGCTTGTGTTTATGCAGTGCCATCCGATAATAACTTGGTGGCAAAGATATACCACAAGCCAACCAAAGCCCATGCAGAGAAACTCCAGGCGATGCTAGCCAACCCGCCAGAAAACCCTACAGCTAGTTTGGGGCATATCTCTATCGCTTGGCCAGAGGATTTATTACGGGCAGCAGATGGCAAAAATAGCATCCTGGGCTTTTTAATGCCACGCATCGAGGGGATGCGTCCAATCATCGACTTTTACAACCCTAGAACCCGTCGCCAACACTGCCCCCTATTCAACTATCAGTACCTGCTCCGCACGGCTCGTAACCTGGCGGCGGCAATTGCCGCTTTGCACGCTAGTGGATATTGTATTGGTGATGTGAACGAGTCCAATATCCTCGTCAGTGACACCGCACTGGTGACTTTGATAGACACAGACTCTTTCCAAGTAACCGACCCAAGCAATAATGTTGTTTATCGCTGCCCAGTGGGTAAACCAGAGTTTACTCCACCAGAACTACAGAATAAAACTTTTGCCCAGCACGATCGCGAAATCTCTCACGATTTATTTGGGTTAGCGGTGCTAGTATTCCAACTCTTAATGGAAGGCACTCACCCATTTTCGGGGATTTTTCAAGGTGCTATTGAGCCACCACCTTACGAAGCCCGTATTGCATCGGGTCATTTCACTTACAGCCAAAAGCGTTACGTACCCTACCTACCAACACCCATTGCACCGCCTTGGGAAATTCTTCATCCCAGCCTACAAGAACTATTTGTTCGTTGTTTTGAAGAGGGTCACAACAACCCACAACTACGTCCCAGTGCCCAGAATTGGCTCTCAGCAATCGCTGAAGCCGAAGATTCTCTAATTACCTGCACGACAAATCCCCAGCATCGCTACAACAACCACATGCGTAGCTGTCCGTGGTGTGAACGTACCGTGCGATTAGGTGGACGCGACCCCTTCCCGTCACATCGGGCTATCGAAGCTAGAGAACATCTCCAACCGCGAATCAAACCGAGAAAGCATTACACCCAGACACCGCGTTTTCCACAGCGGGCTATGTCGCCCCACTTAACTAATTACTGGCAGCCAGTAATGACTCCCAGCAGTTCATCTTATAAACGTTCCAAGAAGTCAAAACTGTACCCGATTATTTTTTGTTTGATGGGTTTTGGTTTATTGGGATATGCGGACGTAATGATTAAATTTACTCAGCCGTTGGTTTCCCAAAATGCTTACACTCAACAAACATTGAAGTCTCGCCAGACAAATAACAAACTCAGCTTCGCTGATTCCTATCAGCAAGGTTATACAGCTTACAAAGAGCGAGACTATGACAAAGCAATTGCCAGCTTTACCGCAGCAATTGAACAAGAACCTAAACATGCCAGAGCGGTTGTAAATCGTGGCAATGCCCGCTATAACTTGAAAGACTACGAAGGAGCAGTTAAAGATTATAGCCAAGCTCTTAAAATCCAGCCCAATCAAATCAAAGCTTTGGTGAATCGGGGCAATGCCCGCTATATGCTCGCCGAATATAGCAACGATCCCGATCTAGAATATAACCTAGCGATCGCAGACTATAATCGGGCCATCGGTCTGGATAATAATGAAATTGAAGCTTATATCAGACGGGGAATTGTCCGCGCCCAAATGGCTAAATACAGCGGTGAATCCCAACAAGAGTACAAAAGAGCGATCAAAGATTTTACTCAGGCAATAAAACTTAACGTATCCAAAGCAGAAGCTTACTTTCAGCGGGGTGTTGTCTTTTATCAAATTGCTCAATATAGCAGCAATTATGAGCAAGAATACAATCAAGCGATCGCTGACTTTAACCAAGCCTTAACTATCAGCCCCAAACTAGCAAAAGCATATCTTAAACGAGGTATGGTTCGTTATGAACTGGCACAATATGGCGGTAGTGAATCTAACAAAAATCAGACAAAAGCTGTCGAAGATATACAGTCATCTGCCAAAATCTTTCTTGAGCAAGATGATATGGATAATTATCAACAAGCACTCAGTAACATGTGCGTAGTTGTAGAAAACAAATGTGATCCTTTATTCCAAGGCTCAAGTAATAGTGAAAAAACTAACTAGAAATAAGTAAGTTTTATTACTAGTAAATTATAGGTTGTGATTGCAAAAATCAAGCCTGACTAGGGTTAGCATCAGCTAACCCTATTTATTTTACAGGTAACATTTTTATTTAATTGAGCAATTTATTTTTATCTTTATAGATATTCATACAGCTTTTATATAGAAAAGATTTTAATTTATATTCCCTTTATAATTTTGCCGGAAATTACAGTTAGATTATTGACGGAGAAACAGAAATCAGAAATCAATTTTTCTCCACCTAAGTGCATCCTCTTCATGTCGATAAAGTCAACCGATTTTGGATTTTGGATTTTGGATTTTGGATTAAAAGAGTTTTTTGGTACATGCCCCACGATGAAACTGGGCAGAACAAATCTACTCATAGGCTCGTGACGTTCGATGACTAATCCCAAATTGCAAATCAAAAATCTAAAATTGGCATGGTCAAATAATCATATCCCTACAAATCTCCGAGGTAATTGCATGAAAGCGGTGATTTTGGCTGGAGGGCTTGGTACACGCCTCAGTGAAGAAACTAGTATCAGACCCAAGCCGATGGTTGAAATTGGTGGTAAGCCAATTCTCTGGCACATCATGAAAACTTACTCAGCCCACGGCATTAATGACTTCATCATTTGTTGTGGTTACAAAGGTTACATAATTAAAGAGTATTTTGCTAACTACTTTTTACACATGTCAGATGTAACCTTTGATATGCGCTTTAACCAGATGAACGTGCATTCTGGGTATGCTGAACCCTGGCGTGTCACCTTAGTAAATACGGGTGATAATACAATGACAGGGGGACGCTTAAAGCGAATCAGCGAACATCTTGGTAATGAGACTTTTTGCTTTACTTATGGTGATGGTGTAAGTAATATTAATATCACCGAGCTAGTTAAGTTTCACAAAGAACAAAATAGCTTAGGAACACTCACAGCCGTTCAACCAGCTGGACGTTTTGGTGCTATTTCTTTAGGATATGAGCAAACTAAAATCACCAGCTTTCGAGAGAAACCTGAAGGTGATGGAGCCTGGATTAATGGCGGTTATTTTGTGTTAGAACCAGAAGTAATTAACTTAATAGCCGATGACTCTACAGTGTGGGAACAAGAGCCATTAGAAAAGCTAGCTGATATGGAACAGCTATCTGCTTTTAAACACGATGGTTTTTGGCAACCAATGGATACTTTACGTGATAAAAACTATCTCGAAGGGCTGTGGAAAAACAACCAAGCTCCTTGGAAGGTATGGTAAAGGAACTGGGGATTGGGGGCTGGGGACTGGGGATTGGGAAGATTTGAATGAAGATTCACATCCAAACCAAATCTTACTCATATTTTCTTACCCATTACCCAATACCCAGTACCCAATCCCAAATAACTTTATAGATTTACTGTAATTTGAAGTGCGAAATACTAATGTATGATTTTGCGATTATAGGTGGGGGAATAGTTGGACTCTCTACAGCGTTAGCTCTAGGAAAACGCTATCCCAATGCGCGTATTTTAGTACTAGAAAAAGAGAGTCAATGGGCATTTCACCAAACCGGCAATAATAGCGGGGTGATTCATTCTGGTATTTACTACAAGCCAGGTAGTTTCAAAGCTAAATTTTGTCGTGATGGTTCTCGTTCAATGGTAGAATTCTGCCAAGAACATGGAATTGACCATGAAGTTTGTGGTAAGGTAATTGTTGCAACTGAAGAACAAGAACTACCACGCTTAGAAAATCTCTACCAACGCGGCTTAGACAATGGCATAGAAGTCCAGAGAATCAGCCCCGAAGAAGTTAAGGAAATTGAACCTCACGTAAAATGTGTAGGTGGAATTCGGGTATCTTCAACTGGTATTGTTAATTACAAGCAAGTTTGTTTGAAATATGCCCAGCTAATTCAACAGCAGGGTGGAGATTTACACCTGAATACAAAAGTTCTGAAAATCTCCCCAAGTGGTAAAAATCAGGTATTGCAAACAAACAAGGGTAGCTTTGAAACACGGTTTGTAATTAATTGTACTGGATTGCATAGCGATCGCACCGCCAAACTAGGTCAAGTTGAACCCCAAGCCAAAATCGTCCCATTCCGGGGAGAATACTACGAACTCACCCCAGAAAAACGCTATCTGGTCAAGACACTAATTTATCCAGTACCCAATCCAGATTTTCCCTTCCTGGGTGTCCACTTTACCCGGATGATTGATGGTAGCGTCCATGCAGGGCCAAACGCGGTTCTCTCCCTCAAACGCGAAGGTTACAAAAAAACCGACTTTGACCTGCGGGATTTTCTGGAAGTCATCACCTATCCCGGTTTCTGGAAATTGGCAGCCAAACACGCTGATGAAGGCATCCAAGAAATCATTCGTTCATTTAGTAAAGCAGCCTTCACCAGAAGTTTGCAAAAACTAATCCCCGAAGTCCAAGCAGAAGACTTAGTTCCCACCCATGCAGGAGTCCGCGCTCAAGCCTTAATGAACGATGGCAAGCTTGTAGACGACTTTTTGATTGTTTCCGGTCAAAACTCCATTCATGTTTGCAATGCTCCTTCTCCTGCGGCCACATCTTCTCTAGAAATTGGCAAAGCGCTTGTGGCAGAAATTCCGCAACTTTCGCATCTAGATAGTGTAGTCACTGCATAGATATCATAGTTGTTCTTTCCGGGACTGCTGAATTAAGGCATGAATCTTGTATAGTAGGCATCTTTGTCTGCCTGGAAATACAAGGGACGGGTAAGATACCCATTCCACAAGAAAAAAGTGTAATGCATCAATTAAGAACCGCTATAGAGTGCTGCTACCCAATAGGTAAGCCTGCAAAGGTTTTAGTAACTACATAATGACTGCTAGCCGAGTCATATATAGCGTTTTGTCTCGTTCCCAGTGGGAGACTGGGAATGCCGTCCTAGAGGCTCCGCCTCCCTTGCTGGCGGCAGAGCCGCCAAGAGCAGCATTTCCAGCCCAGAGGCTGGAAACGAGAGTTGAAAAGGCTTTTAGCTTAAGTTAACACCTAACCCCCAACCCCTTCCCTACAAGGGAAAGGGAGTAAGATTCAAAGCCTCTCTCCTCAGAGGAGAGAGGTTTGGAGAGAGGTCAAGTTATTGCATACAAACGAAAAATATAGCGGTTCCCTCTTGGATGCAACACCCTTTAGGGCACATATCTGTGCGCCCCTACTAAACGAAAAATTTAACTCATCAATACAAAGGCATTAACCACAATGAAAATATTAGTAACTGGTACAGAAGGCTATCTAGGTTCGTTATTACCACCTCTGTTAATTGAACGGGGACATGAAGTTATTGGTCTAGATACCGGTTTTTATAAAGTTGGTTGGCTATACAACGCTAATGGGGTGACACCAAAAACCCTCAACAAAGATATCCGCAACATCACCCCTGATGATTTGGAAGGTGTTGAAGCCATAGTTCACATGGCGGAACTCTCCAACGACCCAGCCGGACAATTGGCACCTAATATTACCTACGAAATTAATCATGTAGGTTCAGTTCGCCTAGCTAGTCTGGCTAAGGCTATGGGTGTGCGTCGCTTCGTATATATGTCTTCGTGCAGTGTTTACGGTGTTGCTACCGCAGGTGATGTTACAGAAGAATCCCCAATTAATCCCCAAACAGCCTATGCAGAGTGCAAAACTCTCGTAGAACGAGATGTCAAACCACTCGCTGACGACGACTTCTCTCCCACCTTTATGCGGAATGCAACAGCCTTTGGTGCTTCGCCCAGGATGCGCTTTGATATTGTTTTAAACAACTTAGCAGGGTTGGCATGGACTAGCAAACAAATCAAAATGACCAGTGATGGAACACCTTGGCGGCCACTAGTCCACGCACTGGATATTTGCAAAGCAATAGTTTGCACCTTAGAAGCACCACGGGACATTGTACATAATCAAATCTTCAATGTGGGAGATACAGCAAACAACTATCGCGTTAAAGAAATCGCGGAAATTATTGCTGATGTTTTCCCAGATTGTAAATTGTCTTTTGGTGACAACGGTTCAGATAACCGCAGCTATCGGGTATCCTTCGAGAAAATCAACACAATCTTACCTGGATTTAAGTGTGATTGGAATGCTCGACTCGGCGCCCAGCAACTATTTGATTTATTCAGTCAAATACACATGGCTGAAGATACCTTTTTGTTTAGAGGATTTACTCGCTTAAAACAGCTAGAGTATCTGATTCGTACCGAGCAAATTGACCAAGATTTCTTCTGGAATAAAAAGTAGCTAGAGTCCTCTAGTAACAGTGAAAAAATAACCTAAGTTTCCGAATCAATAATATTTGATTCGGACTTATCCCATCTTTTAAATTATTTGCAATCAGTGAGTTGAAATTTATGGCGATCGCAAAATGTCGTTTTAGTGGTCAACCTCTGCACCAAACCTTTATTGATCTCGGAATGTCACCTTTAGCCAATGCTTATCTTAGAGCAGAACAGCTAAATAATGCCGAAAAGTTTTATCCTCTCCACGCTTATATTTCTGAAGACACTCTCTTAGTTCAATTAGAACAATTTGAAACTCCAGATCATATTTTTAGTGACTATGCTTACTTCTCTTCCTACTCATTAAGTTGGCTAAATCATGCTAAGGCTTACACCAATATGATGGTAGAAAAGTTTGGCTTTAATCATCATAATCAAGTTATTGAAATTGCCAGTAACGATGGCTACTTGCTGCAATATTTTTTAGAGAAGGGAATCCCCGTTTTAGGAATAGAACCAGCAGCAAATATAGCCAAAGTTGCTGAAGGTAGAGGCATTCCTTGTATCAACAAGTTTTTTGGAGTTGAAACGGCCAGAGAACTCGTGATACAAGGAAAACTAGCTGACCTTTTAATCGGTAATAATGTTTTAGCTCATGTACCAGATTTAAACGATTTTATCGCTGGGATGAAACTCATCCTCAAACCTAATGGGATCTTGACGATGGAGTTTCCTCATATTTTACAACTCATTCAAGAAAATCAGTTTGATACCATTTATCACGAGCATTTTTCTTACTTCTCATTCCTCACTATCGAAAAGATTTTTGCCGCACACAAATTGCAGCTTTTTGATGTAGAAGAATTATCAACTCATGGCGGCTCGCTCAGAATTTATGCCAAACATGACCACGCTGAAAATCCTAGTATCAGCGACCGAATTAGCCATCTAAAAGCAAAAGAAATCGCCGCTGGACTGCATCGCATAGAGACTTACATTACATTTGCCGAAAAAGTCAAACAAACAAAGCACAAGCTATTAAATTTTCTCTTGAAGGCTAAAGCAGAAGGCAAATCAATTGCTGGTTATGGCGCACCAGCTAAAGGTAATACATTGCTCAATTACTGTGGAATTGGGAAAGATTTTATCGATTACACAGTAGATTGTAGCCCCTATAAGCAAGGCTTATTTTTACCTGGAACTCATATTCCCATATTTGAACCAGACAAAATCCGCGAAACTAAACCAGATTATCTCCTAATTTTACCTTGGAATCTCAAGGAGGAAATTATGGAACAAATGGCATTTATTGGTGAATGGGGTGGACAGTTTGTAGTGCCAATTCCTGAAGTCAAAATTTATCCATCTCCTGTTCCGGATAGCCTTCTCATAGCATCGTAGTTACTAAACATAAGCACACAAAAACGCCTTTTATTACTAATTATTCAATTGTCTTCGCAATAGATAGTTTGGAAAAAGCAATTAAAAGGCGTATCTCCTTTAAAAATCTGGCTGCCAAACCACAAATAATTAGATCAAGCTGCTGTAAATAGCGATTTTTATTAGCTACACCTTTTAATTTAATATGAACAAATTACTTACCATCGCAATTCCTACATTCAATCGTGCTGAATTACTTAATAAACAGTTAACATGGCTAGCTCAATCTATCAAAGGTTTTGAAGATGATTGTGAAATTTTAGTTTCTGATAATTGTTCAACAGACAATACTCAGGAGGTAATCCAAAAATGGCAAGCAACACTTAGCAACATCACATTTAATTCTAATAAAAATCCTAAAAATTTAGGCGTTGTCAAAAATATTATGTATTGCCTAAATTCTACAACAACAAAATATGTTTGGACAATTGGTGATGATGACCCGATTCAAGACAGAGCTATTGCTTATGTAATTAGCAAACTCAGACAACATGAAGATTTATCATTATTGTTCCTCAATTTTTCTGGACGGAACCAAATTACTGGTGAACCAGTTCATCCACCAAAAATTATTGGTAATCGTTGGTTTGATGTAGATAGTGAAGATGCTAAGGGTGATGGTAAAGCTATATTTGAGCATTGTTTTTCAAAAAGTGTTGGTGCAGTCATTTTTCTGACTGCTACAATCTACCGCACTGATTTAGTGAAACGCGCTCTCCAAAATTGGCAAGATGCTGAGAATAACTGGATATCTTTAGCATATTTAGCCGGATATTGTGCTGCTAATGGTAGTGTAATTGTCACTAAAGAGACTTATTTGGAATGTGTTGTTGGTGTGAGTTATTGGCAGAAAGAACCAAAATCTGCACTTTTAATGCAATACAAACACATACCCGAAGTGATTTTGAAACTGGAAGAGAATGGATATTCTAAGCAGTTTTGTAGACGGATGCTGTTGCAGAACGGTAAAGAAGTTAACTTGAAAGTTTTCTTGGGTGCGTTAAGAAGATGGCCAATGTCAGCTATTAAGACAGTGGTTCCATTCTTAGCTTTAGTTAGCTTATGTGCTTTGGATGTGATGGTTTTTAAAGAGTTTGGGTTAGCAGAATCAAGCGAAATCTCTACTCAAGAAATACGGGGTTATAAACCATAAGCTATTAAATTACTGACAAAAATACATCTGAACTAGAAGGACTTTACGTCATGTTTAGTGCAATTAAACGAAAAATATCTACACTGTCTTCTGACTTTAAATACTACGTAGCCCGTTGGAAGCATAGCAGAAATCTGCCAGCATTAGAAGGAAGCGATGTCTACGACGGGCTACGCCTACGCAACATCCTTAATGCTCTCAAAAAAGACGGCGTTTACGTCACGACACTGGCAGATTTAGGGCTAAACTCTACCCCAGAACTGCTCAAAGCTGCTTACCATCAATTGTCTCAGATGGAAAATCCCAACAACGACCATCTAGACAAAAGGTTACCACAAATTTACACAGTTACAGGTTTACCAGAATTTTATGCTTGGGGAATCGAGAAAAGACTGGTCAACATTATCGAAAATTATATCGGTCTTCCGATAGCTTTTCATGGTGTACATTTACGCAAAGATTTCAAGAGTAAACATCAGTTTGGAACGCTCTTATGGCATAGTGATGCAGAAGACCGCCGTATTATCAAAATCTTTATTTACTTGAATGACGTAGAAGAAAAAACTGGCCCTTTTGAATATATTCCCCGCTCTTTAACTCCCTTATTTAGCTGGAAATATTTTCAACTTTACTACAAACTTTATAAGTCAAGATATATGGGTATCGATGACGAAGAAGTAAAATCAGTCATCCCCAAATCAGCTTGGAAATCCTGTCCCGGCCCAGCAGGTACTGTCATTATTGTAGATACGAAAAATACTTTGCATCATGGCACAATTCGCATAGAAGATAGGTCAACACTATTCTTTTGTTACACCGCTAATCCCCCCGAACGACCAGACCTTTGTACCCAATATTGGGATGATACATATCCCAGAGCAGAATTACGTTCTGCATCTGATGCAGTAAAACTTCCGACTTAGTAACCTTTTGTAGATTATTAAATCCACCTTCATTACTGTTATTTTCTGTACTAAACATTCACCTTAAAGGAATCACATGATTTTCACCGAAACCGCACTCAAAGACGCATTTATTATTGATTTAGAAGAAAAACCAGACCACCGTGGTTTTTTTGCTCGGTCTTTCTGCGCTCAAGAATTTGAGGCACACGGATTAAAGCCAACAGTTGCCCAATGCAACCTATCTTTTAACTACAAAAAAGGCACTATCCGGGGAATGCATTATCAAATTCTACCAGCAGCGGAAACAAAATTAATTCGCTGTACGAAAGGCGCAATCTATGACGTAATTATTGATATGCGTCCTGAATCTCCTACTTTTTTATCACACATCGGTGTAGAACTAACTCCAGAAAACCGCCGCGCCTTGTATGTTCCAGAAATGTTTGCTCATGGCTACCAAGCACTCACAGATGAAACCGAGGTTGTATATCAAGTGGGTGAATTTTACACGCCAGGTTATGAAAGAGGTTTACGTTATGATGACCCATTCTTTGACATTAATTGGCCTCTAGATGTAACTGAAATTTCAGAAAAAGATTTAAATTGGCCTCTGTTGAAAATGATGACTGTTGGAGCAAAATAGCTCTTTTAAACCTATAACTACTTTCTGTTTATCTTCAGGATTACAAGAGGTATATAATGCCAAACAATACTCTATCCCATCTGAGTAATTCTATCAATTCGTTGTTTCAAAAAGTAGTAACTCGCGTTAATTACATCAAAGGCTTAAAGGTTGTTTCACTTAAACCAAACCAGCCTTCTAGAGGGAATGTACTTTTTTCTTACCGGATTGAGCCATTCCTGTTAAAAGCTGGTCAGCCCATACCCCATGACCACACCTGGTACTGGGAAGTTTGGCGAATGGTGCAAACATTTTTGGATCTTGGTTATAGCGTTGATGTTATTCAGTTCTACAATGATGAATTCGTTCCTGAAAAACATTATTCATTTTTCATTGATGTCCGTCATCGGATGCAAGAACTAGCACCAAAACTCAATAGAGATTGTGTGAAAATTTTCCACGTTGACATTGCTAATATGGTGTTTCGTAATGCGGCTGAATGTCATAGACATTTAGAACTACAACAACGGCGAGGTATTACTCTCTGTCCACAGCGATATGAAGTGCCTAATTTAGGAATTGAATATGCCGATTATGGCATAGTTTTAGGCAATGAATTTACCATCAATACCTTCAAATACGCGAATAAACCAATTTATCGTGTACCGCTTTCTAATCCTACTGTCTATCCTTGGCCAGAACAAAAAGATTTTGAAGCCGCAAGAAAGAATTTTCTATGGTTTGCTAGTCATGGGTTTGTTCATAAAGGTCTGGATTTAGTTTTAGAAGCATTTGCACAAATGCCAGATTTCCATTTAACAGTTTGTGGGCCAATTAATAAGGAACCAGAATTTGAACAAGCTTTCCATCAAGAGCTTTACGAAACACCAAACATCCATACTTATGGTTGGATTGATGTTACTAGCCCTGAGTTTATAGAAGTTACCAATAGTTGTATTGGTACTGTGTTAGTTTCAGCAGCAGAAGGTGGAGCCGGCAGCGTTATCACTTGTATGCATACAGGATTAATCCCGATAGTCAATTACGAAACTAGCGTTAATGTCCATGAGGATTACGGTGTCCTATTAAAGAATTCTTCGATTGCAAAAATTCAAGCAGCACTTAGAAGAATTTCTAATTTGCCTGTAGAAGACCTGAAAAGTATGTCTCGGAAGGCCTGGGAATATGTAAGAGCAAATCATACTAAAGAGAACTTTGCTAAAGTTTACCGAAATACTATAGAGCAAATTATCGAAAACCACAGTCAGACAAAACAGACATCTAGCAAACAACTGGTTAGTAGCGATGCCTCCGGCGGGCTACGCCTACGCTAACACCAATTAACTATGAAAATGTACTGAATATTTAGTTGTAACTAATTATTAAGTGCAAGTTTATAGAGGATTTGTATCACAACCAACAGTTCCAAAAAGGAGTTTAGTTCATGATTATTATCGATCGCGCCTTACAAGCTCGTGCAGCAGCAGGAAATCCTATCAAAGTAGGAATGATCGGTGCTGGTTTCATGGGTCGAGGAATTGCCAA
Source organism: Nostoc sp. UIC 10890 (assembly GCF_054786515.1). Lineage (NCBI taxonomy): Bacteria > Bacillati > Cyanobacteriota > Cyanophyceae > Nostocales > Nostocaceae > Nostoc > Nostoc sp. UIC 10890. Next base: position 3,764,982 of record NZ_JBSGKF010000001.1, on the reverse strand, counting down.
CCAAATTGTCAATTCAGTGCCAGGAATGGAGTTAGTTGCTATCTCCAATCGCAAGATTGACGCAGCCAAACAAGCTTATTCGGAAGCAGGAATTGAAGATATTCAAGTTGTTGCAACTGTCAGCGAATTAGAAGATGCGATCGCTAACGGTAAGTATGCAGTCACAGAAGACGCTAAGTTACTGTGTCGGGCAGAGGGCATCGATGCATTAATCGAAGTCACAGGTGCAGTGGAATTTGGCGCTCAGATCGTTATGGAAGCGATCGCCCATTGCAAGCATGTGATCATGATGAATGCCGAACTCGACGGCACTATTGGCCCCATCCTGAAAGTGTATGCCGACAAAGCAGGCGTGATTCTCAGCGCTTGTGATGGCGATCAGCCAGGGGTACAAATGAACCTTTACCGCTTTGTCAAAAGCATTGGTTTAACTCCCTTATTGTGCGGTAACATTAAAGGACTCCAAGACCCCTATCGCAATCCCACCACCCAGGAAGGATTTGCTAAACGTTGGGGTCAAAAGCCCCACATGGTGGCTAGCTTTGCCGACGGAACCAAAATTTCCTTCGAGCAAGCGATCGTAGCCAATGCCACAGGGATGAAAGTCGCCAAACGGGGAATGTTGGGATATGACTTCAACGGTTCTGTCGATGAAATGACCCAGTTATATGATGTTGAACAACTCAAAGAACTAGGCGGCATTGTCGATTATGTAGTTGGAGCAAAACCAGGCCCAGGCGTATATGTATTTGCCACTCACGACGACCCCAAGCAACAGCACTATCTCAACTTATACAAATTAGGCGAAGGCCCTCTTTACAGCTTCTATACTCCTTATCACCTCTGTCATTTTGAAGTTCCCCTGTCCGTAGCGCGTGCTGTCCTATTCGGTGATGCGGTGATGTCTCCACTAGCAGGCCCGCTAGTAGATGTTGTCACCACCGCCAAAATCGACCTGAAAGCAGGAGAAACCCTGGATGGCATCGGCTATTACATGACCTACGGACAATGTGAGAATTCCAATATTGTCCAACAGCAAAATCTCCTACCAATTGGTTTAGCCGAAGGATGTCGCCTGAAACGAGACATTTCTAAGGATCAAGTCCTCACTTATGAGGATGTAGAATTACCTGAAGGCAGACTTTGCGACCAACTACGAACTGAGCAAAACAACTATTTCGCCTCAGAAAAAATCTTGGTAGCAGTTGGGTAATATCGGTTCCAAAAACATTTGTCACAAATGAATTGGCTGTAGGGGTGTACAGCTGTACGCCCCTAATACGTTTCGGATAAGATTCCCCCGCCTGCGGCGACCCCCTTAAAAAGGGGGTAAAAAGAAGAAAAAGCCCCCCTTTTTAAGGGGGGTTGGGGGGATCTTCGACGCCCCTACCAACGTATTTGTAACAATAATTTCATCAAGAGGATAAGAAGTTATACTGCTGAACACTAAAGTTGTTGATAATAATTTGCTGGGGAGCGTTTCAACAAACCCGATCGAAACTTTAGGTCAAATTTCATGAAAATTGCTCTAGTCCACGATTATTTAACCCAGCGAGGTGGGGCAGAGCGTGTGTTTGAACTGCTTTGTAAGCGCTATCCTGAAGCAGATATTTTCACATCTCTGTACGATCCACAAAAAACTATTGATTTAGGCGATCGCGTAGTCAACACAACTTTCTTGCAAAAGATTCCTGGTGCAGCAAAATATTTCAGGTCGATGGCTCCTCTATATTTTCCTGCCTTTCGTGCCTTGGATCTACAAGACTACGATTTAATTATTAGTAGTAGCACCAGCTTCGCCAAAGCCGTGCGAAAAAATCCCAATGCCCGCCACATTTGCTTTTGCCATAACGTCACCCGTTTTTTATGGGATACAGCAACTTATTTAAGAGAGTACGGAGACTATAGATATTTTGCTCCTTTAATAGAACAAGTATTTCAAGTAATGAGAAAGGTAGACCTGAAATATGCCCAGGAGCCTGATCTCTACATTGCAAATTCTAGTGTTGTTGCCCGCCGTATTGAAAATATTTATGGCAAAAAGGCAATGATGGTGAATTATCCAATTGATACTAGTAAATTTCTTTTTTCAGATATAAAAGATGAATATTATCTGGCCTCCGCCCGGATGATCAGTTATAAGCGACTTGATATAATAGTCGAAGCTTTTAACTGGTTGGGGTGGCGGTTATTAATATCTGGTGATGGGCCAGAACAAGCACGGTTAAAATCCAAAGCATTACAAAATATTGAATTCTTGGGACACGTAAGTGATAGAACCCGCAAAGACTTGTTTTCCAAAGCCAAGTCTATTATTGTCGCAGCCCTAGAAGATTATGGGTTAGTTCCAGTAGAGGCTAATGCTAGCGGCACACCAGTCATCGCCTATGGAGCAGGTGGAGTATTAGATACTCAAATTCCAGGTGAAACAGGAGTCTTTTTCAAAAGACAAACACCCGAATCTCTACAACTTGCATTACTAGAAGCCAATGGCATTTCTTGGGATTACGATCGCATCCGTAATCATGCAGTAGCAAACTTTTCGGAAAATGCCTTTTTTGGTAAAGTTGAGCAAATTATTAACCAAGCTTGTGGTGTGCATCAATTATTTATTTGATAAAGGAGTCATTAGTCATTAGTCATTGGTCATTTATCATTTGTTATTGTTTTTTGGTACATACCTCACTTTAAAAGTGAGCCAAAAAACTTTCTGATATCGGACTAATTCAAACTACGTTCTTTGTAAGCGTAGTATCTCAAGCAATAATGGCTCTTGCGTTGCGGTTTTATTTCTGAATCTCTTCCCACTATAAGATTACCTATTAATTTTTCTCTCTCCTTCTTTGCGGGTTATTAAAAAAAATAGGTATTCTTCGGAGAATCTCTTAGCGTAAGTCTTGAAGACAAGGATAATAAAAGTGGTTCAAACTAGTCTAAATCCTCAAATAACTCCATCATCTGAAACTGAACCAAGTTACGGACAAATGTTTGCCGTATTTATGCGGAGATTTCCTTGGTTCTTAGCAGTATTTATTGCTTCTATTGCTATTGCAAGCATGGTAACTTTAAAGACCAAACCTACTTATAGAAGCTCCATGCAACTGCTAGTAGAACCTAACTATCAAGGCAAGAAAGAAGGTGCTGGGGTAGACAACCAGTTTACTGACTCAAATGTGTTTATAGATACTGCTACTCAGCTTAACTTGATGCAGAGTTCGGGACTCATCCAAAAAGCAGTTGATAAACTTCAGTCTGACTATCCAGATATAAGTACAGCTGAGATTAAAAGTTCTTTGGTCTTAACTCAACTAAGGAGCAAAGAAGATAATATTGCTACTAAAATATTTCAAGTTGAATACACCGCTGGAGATCCAGAAAAGACACAAAAAGTTCTGGGTGCAATTCGAGAAGTTTATGTGGAATATAACAAACAGCAACAGACTACGCGTTTGCAAAAAGGTTTGCAAATTATCAGGGAACAGTTAAGTAAAGCCAGTGAAGAAGTAAACGCGGCTGAAACAAATTTACAAAGGTTTCGGAGAAACCAGAACTTAATTGATCCAGAGTCACAGGCGAAAGCTATTGAGACAGCTTTGAACAATATTGGCCAAGAAAGGCAGACAACTCGCGCTCAATATGGGGAAGCTTTAGCACGCCAAAAATCTTTAGAAGAACAACTTAATCGTTCTCCCCAAAACGCTCTAGTTGCTTCTCGTCTGAGTCAGTCTACTCGCTACCAAAGCTTACTCAACGAAATCCAAAAAACTGAACTAGCACTAGCACAAGAACGTCTACGCTTTACAGATCAAACTCCGAGTGTGCAAAAGCTCAAAGAACAGCTTCAGGGACAGAAGGAATTATTGCAACAAGAAGTAGGAAGAACTTTAGGCGGAAAATCTGCTGGTGCTTTCACCTCTGGAGACTCTCTTCTCGAACGAGGACAACTCGGTGAAATTGATCTCAGCCTTGCCGGTCAGTTAGTGGAAACGCAGACTAATATAGTTGCCTTAACTGCTCGTGATCAAACTTTAGCTCAAAAAGAAAACGAGCTGCGTTTTGAAATCAAACGCTTCCCGCCTCTGTTGGCTTATTACAATCGGATGCTACCGCAGTTGCAATTTAGTCGTGAAAGGTTAGAGCAGCTTTTAAGAGCAGAACAGCAATTGCGACAAGAACTTTCCAAGGGTGGATTTAATTGGGAAGTAGTGGAAGATCCCCAGCAGGGAACACAATTAGGCCCCAATCTTCAGCAGAATTTGCTGTTAGGTGCTGTGGTTGGGTTAATGTTAGGAGGCATTGCTGCCTTTATTCGGGAATCGGCTGATGATGCAGTTCACACCACTGCTGAGTTGGAGAAGCAAATGGCTATGCCGTTGTTGGGAACAACTCCCAAGTTACCGCCAGCCAAACCCAGAGAATCAATGATCAAGTTGCCTTTTGGCAAGCCAGAAGTTCTCGCTCCTTGGACAATTCAGGTATTGCAATCTCCACCGCGTTGGGAATCGCTGGATCTGATTTACAAAAACATTGAACTTTTAAATACTGTTACTAGTTTAAAATCTTTGATGATCACCTCGGCTTTAGCCGATGAGGGGAAATCAGCTTTGGCGTTGGGTTTGGCGATGAGTGCTGCCCGTTTACACAAAAGGGTGTTACTAATTGATGCCAATTTACGCGATCCCAGTCTGCACCACCAACTGAATCTTCCTAATGAGCAGGGGCTTTCAACTCTATTGGCGAGTGATGCAAGTCTACCCAACCAGATTAGTCTGCAATACTCAGGTTCAGCCTACATCGATATTTTGACCGCTGGCCCCAAACCTGCTGACCCAGCTAATCTATTGAGTTCGCCTCGGATGATGCAACTAATGGCAGCATTTGAAGAAAACTATGACTTGGTACTGATAGATGCTCCCCCAGTTCTCGGCTTGGTGGATGCTATGCTCACCGCCTCATCTTGTCGTAGCGTGGTTATGGTGGCAAGCATTGGTATTGTGACACGGAGTCAGCTTAATCAAGCAACAGCCATGCTGAGTAAGTTAAATCTGATTGGGGTTGTAGCTAATGGGGTATCAAACTCTAGCAGTAATTACGTACCTTATATCAAACAACAGCAATTAGCCCTGCGACAAGCTGTAGAAAAGTAATTCGTAATTCGTAATTCGTAATTTCTCGTTTCTAGCCTCTGGCTGGAAATGCATTCAAAGCGGCTCTGCCGCGAGTAAGGGAGGCGGAGCCTCTAGGATGGCATTCCCAGTCGGAGACTGGGAACGAGGGAACGAGGGAACGAGGGACACGAGGGACTGGGAACGAGGTAAAAACTACACTGCACGTTGTAGGGGCAATTCATGAATTGCCCCTACATTTTTATGAACAAAATTTAATTTTATTGCTATCAGGAAAATTTCAGTATATTTATGCTATCTTTATGGGTTGTCAGAGAAATCACTGGTTCTTTAAAGAGTAAATAAAGAATTTATTTGAGCGATCGCTATTTCTACATAGTCTTATATTCTAGAGAATAAAGCACCTTCATAAAGGCTAGAAGACAAGAGTGGACTGGTTTTGGTAAATCTATCGACACAAGAAACACCTCAGTACGATTAAACGTATATATAGATTTATGGGTAATTTCCCTCTACACATTTCTACTTTCAGTAGTTACCGGAAAAATACCAATTACCCATGAATATTGATAGTAACGTTGATTTGTACATCTCTACACCAGCAGAATTCTGCATGATGTGTGCTTGGCTGAGTGGCAAATAGCAATAGCATATTTTTGCCCTCAATTATCTCCAACTTTTTGGACTGACAACAAGATTCGGATTTGGGTCTTTGGCATTGATAGCCTTTGATAACGCCTCAGTAATTCACTCCTGTATAAACCCAAAGACATTATGACAACTTCAATAATTCCAACTCTACAGAATTTATATGATGTAACCCAGGAAAACCAAGATCATCGTGGGTACTGCACACTCCACTGGCGGCGCGGTAAGCTGTTGGTGAAGGTGCTTGGAAAAGTTAAACAACCATATCTACCTGCATTAGATAGTAAGCGATCGCTAGTAGAATGCTTACAACATTCTCCAGTAAGTTTGGTAAGCATAGATCCAAAGCTGGGTGAAGCTTCGCTCCGGTTTTGGGCAGATGCATGTGAAGAAGCTCAAAAGCCAATATTCCTCAGCATACCCATTGGCAAAAAACTACCCTTCAGACAATTGCAGCGACTAATTGATTGGATTGCGGCTTTAGGGTTGCTGCTGTTACTGAGTCCAGTAATGCTGGGATTGATTGTGTTAATGCAGGTTTACTCACCAGGGTCACTTTTTTGTCATGAATGGCGTGTTGGAGAACGGGGTAAACTCTTTCAAGCGATGAGTTTTTGCACGTACAACACCACACCACTAGAGCGTTGGATGGGTAAATACAATCTCAACAATCTGCCACAGTTATTTAATGTGCTGCGGGGTGACATGAGTTTAACCGGCTCTCGTTGTTGGACTTTAGAAGATGCAGTACAGCTAAATAAACTACCAGCTTCATGGGAAGTAGAGGCACAGTCTCACCTGTTACATCTGGATGGTCAAACTCTGTAATTTATCTGTGCGGTAATTGATGATTTCATCTACCGCACTGAGGCTAAAGCAAAAATTGGTTGCGTAGCATCTATAGCGGTCTATCTACTTTGCCAAACTATTATTATAAAATTCATGCATTCCCAACTTCCTCAACAATTCCGTAATCTGCTCAAAGCTACCAGCTTTTGGCAAGAAAACTATTTGATATTGCGAGAATTTAAACATTTTCGCAAAATTGCAATTTTAGCTCTGATATTTTCGATTTTGGCGGCAACCTTTGAAGGTGTGAGTATTGGTTTCTTACTTTCCTTTTTGCAAAGTTTAACCAGCCCTAATGCTCAACCTGTCCAAACAGGAATAGAATGGTTTGATATTTGGATTTTGGGAGCCAAGACATCAGCGATTAATCGTCTCTACCGCGTATCTTTGCTGATTTTATTGAGTACTTGGTTACGTGCCACCTTCAATTATTTTTCTCAAGTCTATACTGAATTATCTCAACTACATCTTGCCGACCGCTTACGTAAGCAAATTTTTGAACAGTTACAATCTTTATCACTAAGCTACTTTGCCAAAACTCGTTCTGGCGAACTAATTAACACAATTACCACAGAAATCGAAAAGATTAGACAGGGTTTCAGTGGCGGTGCTTTTTTAGTAACAAGAGGATTGACAACTCTTGTCTACTTAATATCAATGTTTTTGATATCATGGCAGCTGACGCTAATTTCAGCATTACTATTTACACTTTTAGGTGTGGGGTTGTCTAATCTGAACGCTAGAGTTAGAGAATCAAGTTTTGGGATGACAACTGCTAATGCTAACTTTACATCAACAGCCATAGAATTTATTAATGGAATTCGGACTGTTCACACCTGCGGTACTCAAGAATTTGAGCGTCAACGTTATTATAAAGCTAGCGACAAAGTAATAAGTTCTACAACAAAAGTTGTATTCACTTGGACACTTGTGAAGCCAATTGCCGAAGGGGTAGCAACTACGGTATTGGTCGGAATGATTATTTTGGCGTTCACTAGCCTTGTTACCAATGGAACACTACAAGTTGCTTCTTTGCTAACCTTTTTCTTTGTGTTGTTTCGCTTTATTCCATTCGTTCAAGATATCAATGGGACGAGAGCATATCTCAGCACTTTACATGGTTCAGCAGATAATGTTAAAAAGCTGTTGACAACTGAGGAAAAATATTACTTTAAAAATGGCAAAGTTCAGTTTACTGGTTTAAAAAGATCAATAGATTTAGTATCTGTAGATTTTGGCTATGATGATGAAAATCTAGTGTTGCATAATATTACCCTGACTATTGAAAAGGGAAAAATGACAGCATTAGTCGGAGCCTCTGGTGCTGGTAAAACAACTCTTGCGGATTTAATTCCCAGGTTTTATAATGCTACAGATGGATATCTGTATATTGATGAAATTGATATCCGGCAGTTTGAAATTAATTCCCTACGTCGCAAAATAGCTGTTGTTAGTCAAGATACTTTTATCTTCAATACTAATGTTTGGGAGAATATTTCTTACGGGACTCCAGAAGCGACTAATGAGGAAATTCAAGAAGCGGCTAAACTAGCAAATGCACTAGAATTTATTTTAGAAATGCCCGAAGGTTTTAACACCCAATTGGGAGATCGGGGTGTTAGGTTATCTGGAGGACAAAGACAGCGAATTGCTATTGCACGAGCTTTACTAAGGAACCCAGAAATTTTGATTTTGGATGAAGCAACTAGCGCCTTAGACTCGCTATCTGAGCGCTTAATTCAAGATTCATTAGAAAAGCTATCTGTTGGTAAAACAGTAATTGCGATCGCTCACCGTCTTTCTACCATTTCTAAAGCAGATAAAGTTGTAGTTTTAGAACAGGGACGGATAGTAGAACAAGGTAAGTATCAAGAACTTCTGGAACTCAAAGGTAAGCTTTGGAAATATCATCAAATGCAGTATGAAGTAAGACAATCGGATTAGAAGCAATATCCGATTATCACAAGACTTGCAACCTATAAATCGGCTGTATATTTCTACAGCCGTATGCCCCTAGCACCGCAAGGCGGAATTAAAAATTAAAAATTAAAAATTAAAAATGAATACAACGTAAGCGTTTTATTGATTTGGAATGGGTGGTTTATTTGCGCCGTGCTGTACTAGCTATGTATCTGTATCAGTAATTTGGTGAAATGGTATCGCAAAAACACTATTCTAAAGCCTTATTATCTCTGGCAATAAGTTTTTAGCCACTATCACACTTGGTGAAATATACTAAAAAATAACAGAAAATATGTATCAGAAAATAATTGACCCAAACCTGATTTATCAATGCTCCAATTTTGATGTAGGTGAGGGCGGAGGTGTTGAAACTTATTTAGCTTCTCTGTTTGAACATCGACCACATGAAGTTAGCGATCGCGTGATAAAATCGCTCAAGAATATAGATCAAAGCCAGGTTAGACTGCTGCACATTCACAGCCCAGATTTGCTGTTGCAGCTTACAGGCGAATGTCCCGCAGTTTTCAGCGTTCATAATCACTCATTCTACTGCCCTAGTGGCACAAAGTATTTAGCAGAGCAGCGGACAATCTGCGATCGCAATTTCTCTTACTTAGGATGTACCTGGGGTAAGTTAATAGATAAATGTGGTAGCCGTAGACCCTTAAGAACTCTTAGAGAACTTCAAAACACTCATCAATTATTAGATGTATTAAAAAAGGTAAAAATTACTTTTCTTGCTAATAGCGAATACGTGCGGCAAGAGTTGATTCAAAATGGTGTATCCCCAGAACAAACGGTAACGCTACATTGTGGTATATCTGTACCGAAAACAGCAACTACACCCCTAAGTTTAGAAGTTCATCAAAATCATAGAATTTTGTTTGCTGGACGAATTGTTTCTGATAAAGGTCTGGAATGGTTACTCAAAACCTTAATACATACAGACCCAAAAATTCAACTTGATATTGCAGGTGAAGGCTGGGAACGACCCCGCTTAGAAAAGTTAGCAAAGACTCTCGGATTGAATCACCGAATTACTTGGCATGGTTGGTGCGATCGCGATAAAATAAATCAACTTTATCAACAGTGTTTTGCAGTCGTTTTTCCTAGTGTTTGGCCTGAACCTGCTGGTCTTGTAACTCTGGAAGCATACTCTCGTTATCGGCCTGTAATTGGTAGTGCAGTCGGAGGAATTCCAGAACATTTACGAGATGGAGAAACGGGTATTCTTGTTCCAGGTAATGATATTCAAAAACTGGCTGATGCTATCCATGAGTTGTATAGAGATTATCAAAAAAGCCGCTACATGGGCGAACAAGGTCATGCTTTATTGATGAAAGAATTTACAATGGCTGCTCATGTAAATAATCTCCGAACAATTTATGCAAAAACAATAGCTGAATTTCCTTCGAGAGCGAAAAAGTTATATAGCATTCCTCAAGCTAAATAAGCTGAATTTGCTAAAAATATCGATTAGTGCAATCTTCTACTTAGAAAAAATCAAGGGAGAACAATATGTCATTGCAGCAAGAATGCGAACCACCTTTAGTTAGCGTGATTATTCCCACCTATAATCGTTCAGAGTATCTTAAGCTAGCGATCGCTAGTGCTGTAAACCAAACTTATCAAAATATCGAAATTATTATTTCTGATAATTGTAGCCCAGAAAATCCTCAAGCACTTGTCGAATCTTTTGGCGATTCACGCATCAGATTTTGGCGACATCAAGAAAATGTGGGTATGCTTGCTAATCAGCAGCATGGTTTTAAGATGGCGCGAGGTAAATATGTTGCTAGTCTCCATGATGATGATATCTGGAATGAAGATTTTTTAACAAAGCTAGTACCAATACTGGAAGAAAATTCTGAGTTAGTTATCGCTTTTTGTGACCAATATATTATAGATGCATCTGGGAAAATTAATAAAATTGGAACCGAAGAAAATACACGCGGTTACAAACGGGACAAACTAGCAAAAGGAATTCATCAATCTTTTTATCAAATTGGATTGATAGATAAAAGCATACCCACTGCTGCATCTTGTGTAATTCGCAATAATTTTATTGATTGGGATAGTATTCCCTCAGAAGTTGGCGGAATGTGGGATTTATATTTAACTTATCTCTGCTGTATATCTGGTGGTAGCGCTTATTACTATCCCGAAAGATTGACGCAATATCGCGCCCATGAGCAAACTGATACTATGCTCAGTGGTAGTCGAGATGTACAGGCAAAAATTCGCAAAGCTAAAAGCGAAATGTTTTGTTATCAAGTCTTTATGGAAGACCCCCGCTTACAGCACTTTAAAACGTACTTTCAACGTAAATGGTTAGAAGCTAACACTACTTTGGGAATTGGTTTGCTACGAAGTGAACAAATAGCCGCAGCACGTCCTTATTTTTGGCAAGCGCTGCATCAACAAAAATTTAATGCACGAACTATAGCGGCACTTACTCTTAGTTTTACACCGCGAGTTGTGGCAAGTAAGTTAATGAAAATACCGAAATAATAGAGCAATCATATCTAAGAGGAGATTTGCAAAGTGTCTGTAACTTTAGGCACTTTTGATCCTCTCTAACCCCGTTAAAAAGGGCTAATTACCCCCCTTATAAAGGAGGGAAAAAGAAATCTATCTAGTTCCCTCCCCTTTATAAGGGGAGGGTTAGGGTGGGGTAAAACCTTGATTAATCAGCAGAGACAGAGAGAATAAAAATCTTATTTTGCGTTTTTGTGTGAGTTGATATTACTAAGGAAAATAGAGTATGAAACTTTGTATTGTTACTCATAAAATCAAAAAAGGTGATGGTCAGGGGCGAGTAAACTATGAAGTTGCTAATGAAGCAATTCGTCGTGGTCATCACCTGACATTATTAGCTAGTGAAGTCGCTCCAGAACTAGAAGACAATAGCCAAGTTAATTGGATTAAAATTCCAGTCAAAGGCTATCCCACAGAATTTGTGCGTAATTTCGTATTTGCTCAAAAAAGTGCAGATTGGTTACGTCAACATCGCTCTGAAATTGATTTAGTTAAGGTCAATGGAGCAATTAATCTGGCTGCGGCTGATGTGAATGCTGTACATTTTGTCCACAGTTCATGGTTGCGATCGCCTGTTCATATTTCCCGCAACCGCCGAGACTTATATGGTTTCTACCAATGGTTGTTTACGGCTTTTAATGCCCATTGGGAAAAACAGGCTTTCCAAAAAGCGCAGGTTGTTGTAGCTGTATCGGAAAAAATCGGTCACGAATTAGTCAATATTGGTGTACCCCGTTCTCGGATTCGCGTAATTGTCAATGGCGTAGACCTAGAAGAGTTTACCCCCGGACAAAGCAATCGCCAAAAATTAGGTTTACCGGAAAACGTCACCCTAGCATTGTTCGCTGGAGATATCCGCACACCGAGAAAGAACCTAGATACCATACTGCACGCTTTGGTGAAAGTTCCCGATTTACATCTGGCGGTAGTGGGTTACATCGAAGGTAGTCCCTTCCCTCAACTAGCGGCTTCTTTGGGGTTAAGCGATCGCGTGCATTTTGTCGGATATCGTCGTGATATCCCCGAAATTATGCGGTCAGTAGATTTATTTATTTTTCCTTCCCGATATGAAGCTTGTAGCCTCGTATTGTTAGAAGCACTTTCTTCAGGACTACCAGTAATTACTGCCACAGCTACCGGAGGTGCAGAGTTAGTGACACCAGAATGTGGCATCGTCTTACCCGACTCAGATGATATTGATGCTTTAGCTGTGGCACTGATGTCCTTGGTAAGCGATGTCCCATTGATGCAACAAATGGGTCAAGCAGCTCGTTCTGTGGCAGAACAACATAGCTGGATTACTATGGCACAAACTTATGTGGATCTATTCGAGGAGTTAAGCAAGAATGCGGAACACTGTTCTGATACCGACTTATCGCCGTCCACAAGACCTATCACGCTGCCTTTTGGCGCTACAGGAGCAAATTAAACCAGTTGATCAGGTGATAGTGGTTGTCCGCGATACGGATGCAGAAACTTGGCAATTCCTGGCGGAATTAAACGCGCCCAACTTGCCACTGCATACTGTGAAAGTGACACAACCGGGGGTAGTAGCAGCCCTCAACGCCGGATTGGCAGCAGTGGAAGGCGATATTGTTTCCATTACTGATGATGATGCCGCACCTCACCCAGATTGGTTAGAGCGCATCGCCGCTTACTTTACCTCAGATAGTCGCCTCGGCGGTCTGGGAGGGCGTGATTGGATACACCACGGCAGCAAATTAGAAGATGCATCCCGTCCAGTGGTCGGACAGTTGCAGTGGTTTGGGCGAGTAATTGGCAACCATCATCTGGGAGTGGGAGAACCGCGCGAAGTCGATATTCTCAAGGGCGTAAACATGAGTTTTCGTAAAGAGGCAATCGGACAATTACGCTTTGACGAGCGGATGCGTGGTACTGGAGCGCAAGTACACTTTGAAATGGCATTTACTCTCGCATTAAAGCGGTCTGGTTGGAAGATAATTTATGATCCTAACGTTGCTGTAGATCACTATCCAGCACAACGTTTTGATGAAGATCAGCGGAATAACTTTAATGAAATTGCCTTTATTAATTTAGTCCATAATGAAACCTTAGTTTTATTAGAGCATTTGCCATTTATCCGCCGAATTGTATTTTTATTCTGGGCAGTATTCGTGGGTACATGCGATAGCTTGGGCTTCGTACAATGGTTGAGATTTTTACCTAGTCAAGGGCAGTTGGCGGGGAAAAAATTACTAGCATCTTGGCGGGGACGTTGGCAAGGATATAAAGAATTCGTAATTCGTAATTCGTAATTCGTAATTAAAAAATAAGTTTGTAGTAAGGACTTTAGTCCTTATTTTTTAAGCACTTTAGTGCTTACTACAAACCTTTGGTAAATCCAAAATCTGAAATTGAATGAATTCTAGACAAATACTTTTCAATAGTTTTTCACAAGAAAACTATTCTCCCCAAGAGCGATCGCTACAGGGTTGGATGGCGATCGCAGGTTTTCTATTACTGACTGTAGTTTGCTATTTTGCTGGTGCTACTGCTGCATTGCGCCTAATTTATCCGGTGACAGCTTTAGTAGTAGCCGTGTTTTTATACTTGCGGCATCCCATTCTCTACATCAGCTTTACCTGGTGGATCTGGTTTCTTACGCCCTTAGCTACCCGCTTAGTTGACTATCGAGTAGGCTGGGATGCTAGCCGTCAAATGCTCATAGCACCCTATTTAGTGGTGTTTGTCACCATAGCAACTTTTTTACGACACTTTCCCCGCGCCTCTCGCCAAGGGGGATTACCCTTTGTTTTGGCTTTTATTGGAGTATTCTATGGTTTTCTGGTAGGTCTGATTTATAATCCACCTATCCCTGTAGCCCGCGGTTTATTAGATTGGCTCAGTCCGATCATCTTCGCTTTTCACTTATTTACTAATTGGCGAGATTATCCCAGCTATCGCCAGAATATTCAGCGAACATTCCTCTGGTGTGTGTTGATTTTAGGAGCTTATGGTGTATATCAATTCGTGGTAGCTCCAGAGTGGGACAGGTATTGGCTCATAGAATCAAAACTATTCATGAGTTCTGGAAACCCTGTGCCTTTCGGGATGCGCGTCTGGAGTACATTGCACTCAGTCGGCCCCTTTGGTTCCGTCATGCAAGCTGGATTGCTATTGTTATTTACCAGTTCAGGAAACTTAATTTTCCCTGCTTCAGCTGTTGGTTACTTGTCTTTTCTGCTGACACAAGCACGCACTAATTGGGGGGGCTGGTTATTAGGAATAATTTTGATTATGGGTTCAGTCAAAACCCGGATTCAAATGCGCCTAATCACCATAATTGTGGTGATGGCAATTTGTGTTGTGCCATTGACAACCATCGAGCCAATTGCTGGCGTTGTTGCAGCGCGTTTGGAAACATTTTCCAATCTTGAAGAAGATAACAGCTTTAAAGATAGATCGGGAAGTTATGACAAAAACCTTGGTTTAGCCCTTTCTAATGGTTTAGGTAATGGGTTAGGAAATATTTGGAAAGTCAATGAAAAAACTGGTCAGATTGAAGTAGTAGTGATTGATAGTGGCATTTTAGATATGTTTTTCACTCTTGGTTGGTTTGGAGCCATCTTTTATATGGGTGGATTAATTTTTTTAATTATTAGTGTCAGCAAATATGGTGAAGGTCGTTTTGATAGTTTTATCAGTGCTGCCCGCGCCATTGGTATTAGTTCTGCTACTCAGCTAGTTATTGGTAGTGGGATGTTAAGCGTCGCAGGGATGATTCTTTGGGGATTTTTAGCTATGGCTATGGCGGGACATAAATATTATCAACATCAAAATAATTCGTTAAGTGGTCATTAGTCATTAGTCATTTGTCATTGGTCATTTGTCATTTGTCATTGGATTTTGTTAAAAGACGAAACTTATAACTTAAATAGGAATGATATAGATTATGAAAGTAATTATTGTAATGCCGTTGGCTGAACAACGAGGTGGCGGTGAAATGATGCTTTGGGATTTGGTGAAGCAGGGACGTAATGCCGGTGTTGAGTGGCTGGTGATATTTTTAGAAGACGGCCCGATGGTCGAACAAGTAAGGTCTCTTGGTATTGATACGCGAGTTGTGGAAAGTGGGCGTTTGCGCCAAATCCACCGTTTTATTGGTGCTGTTTTGCGGATAGCTGCGATCGCACGCCGCGAACGTGCAGATATAATTGTCAATTGGATGTGGATCACGCATATATCTGGAGGTTTGGCGGCGATGCTGGCGGGCTTGCCTGCTATATGGTATCAACTAGAAGTACCTAGTGATAAGACTTGGTTGGTACGATTCGCTACTTTAATCCCAGCGCGGGCAATTATCACTCTTTCTCAAGACGGTAAACAAGCACAGGCAGAAATTTGGCCCCACAGACCAACACCTTTGGTTTATCCTGGTGTCGCATTAGACCGATTTGAGCCTAATGCTTTACCAACTCCAGAAGAAGCACGCCGGAAACTGGGCTTACCTTTACACGGGCCGTTGATTGGAATTGTTGGGCGATTGCAACGATGGAAGGGAATGCACGTATTGGTGCAAGCAATGCCCAAAATTTTACAAAAGTATCCCGATGCCCATTGTGTTGTGGTTGGCGGTAAGCATGATTTGGAGCCTGATTATGAGGACTTCTTAAAAGCCGAAATTGCAACCTTGGGCTTGAAAGAGCAAGTAGTTATGGCTGGGCTACAGCGTAATATCCCGGAGTGGGTACAGGCAATGGATGTATTTGTTCATGCATCGGATAAAGAGCCGTTTGGGATTGTGATTATTGAGGCGATGGCGCTGGGTAAACCTGTGATTGCTGGAGATGCAGGTGGCCCGACAGAGATTATTACCGATGGGATGAATGGACTATTAACACCTTACGGCGATGCGGATAAATTAGCGATCGCTATTCTCCGCTATCTTGACGAACAAGAATTTGCCCGGAGTGCGGGAGTAGCCGCCAGACAACGCGCCCTCGATTTTTCAACGCAGAACTATGCCCAAAATTTTATTAATGCAATTCGTTCTGCGATGCCTAGTACTCTATCGCAAAAGTTTTAATACTTGTTGTAAACAGTGCTGAGTGCGATTATTAATTTTAGGACTTACGCACTGTACAACTTAATCATGGTATTAGTATACGAAAATGGGTCGTTTCAGCCTTTTATTAATCGTTCTTCGATGGTCATCTGTAGGGGTTTAGCATTGCTCACTGGTGTCAACTTAACGTGAAACCCTTGTCAAGAAGTGATACTAAGTTCACTTGCTGACCATCACGATCCGCGTTACCCCACCCTAACCCTCCCCTTGCAAAGGGGAGGGAACTGGATTTCTTTTTCCCCCCTTTCCAAGGGGGGATTAAGGGGGGTAAAATGCATGTAGAATAAGCGTTTAAGCTTAAGTTGACACCAATGAGCAATGTGCTAAACCCCTACGACAGACCTGCTTTTTCAAAGCATTTATATTTGGTATTTTCTGTCAATGCGTAAGTCCTAAATTTATTTTTACTCAACACTCATTACTCATAACTCATAACTCATTACTCAACTAAGCACTTCTCAAAGCCACAATGGGGTCGAGTTTAGCTGCGCGACGTGCAGGAACAACGCCAAAAAATAAACCAATACCTCCAGAGACACCAACTGCCATAGTAATCGCTACAGGAGAAAGACTCGCTTCTAAAGGTGTCAAGGCTCCCACTAATAGGATGCCACTAATACCAACCGCAGTCCCAACTAAACCGCCAGCTGCGGAAACTATCACTGCCTCAATGATGAACTGTAGCAAAATATCTTGCTCAGTTGCCCCGATCGCTTTTCGCAATCCGATTTCTTGGGTGCGTTCGGTGACGGAAACTAGCATAATATTCATGATGCCGATGCCGCCGACAAATAGGGATATGCCTGCGATCGCAGCTAGCATAATTGTCAATGCACCTGTAATTTGACCGACAGTTTGCAAAGCATCTTTCTGGGTGCGAATAGTAAAGTCATCTTCGCCATTAATTTTGTGCCGTAGACGCAGCAAATTAGTAATTTGAAATTCTGCTGCATCCACGCTATCGGAATCACGAGCGGCAGCAACAAGATAATCTAAAGCAATACCATAAGGAGAATTCTTTCCCACAAGTCGGTTTGCTGAAGTCGTAATCGGTATTAAAGCAGCATCATCATAATCTGCTCCCACGCTGGAACCTTTGGCTATTAACGTCCCAATCACTTGAAAACTGGTATTTCCAACTCGCAATTGCTGTCCTATCGGGTTACTACTACCAAATAGTTTTTCTGCTAAGTCTCCACCCAGCACTATAACTTGGTTACTTCGCTTGATGTCTACCTCAGAGAAAAACCTACCTTTGGCAGTTTCAAAATCCCGCACTGATAGAAAGCTGGGAGTTGTACCAATGATGTTGACATCGGTGTTTCTATTGCGGTATGTAACTACCTGTCTTCTGTTTAACTCTGGCGCAACTCCTACTACTGTTGGTACTTGAGAAGCGATCGCTTCCGCATCTTGCAATACCAGAGTTTTTGGCACTTCAAAGGATATCCGCTGAGTTTCTCGATTACCTGGCAGTACAAACAGTACATTTGGTCCTAGTGACTCCAGCTGTTTATTAACGAACTTTTGCCCACCTTCGCCAATCCCAATCATGGCAATCACTGAGGCGTTGCCAATAACTATACCCAGCATCGTGAGGGCACTACGCAGCTTATTCGATAGCAGAGTTTTCCCCGCCATTTGGACACTTTCTAAAAAATTCATGTCTTAAACAATTACGAATTACGAATTACGAATTACGAATTACGAATTATTCTGTTCTTTCGCTTTTTCAATTTTGTAGTCTTTAGGTGGGTTTACAAAAACGCGATCGCCTTCTTTAATTCCCCCTAAAATCTGAGTTTGATTTTGGATTTGCGCCCCAATTGTAACTTCGCGGAACTGGGGTTTATTGTTTGCATCTGGTATGAGTACCCCAGTTTGACCCTTTTCGGTGACGATTGACACCGTTGGTAACACTAAGGCATTATTAACGCGATCGCCCAAGAAAGTCAGATCCACATTTAAGCCAGAACGCAGTTTATCTATACCAGTATCAAGAGCAACCCGCACCTGGAAGGATGTTACACCTTGTTCCACCACTGCTTCTGGAGCAATCAGGCGCACTTTACCTTTAAAAACTTGATCGGGATAGGCGTCGGCGACAATTTCCACTTGCTGTCCCTGCTTAATTCTGCCAATATCGGCTTCGGGAACTTGGGCTAATACTTCTAAACCCCTTGCTACGGCCACAATTGAACTGGAAGTTGCCGACGCACTAGCAGAAGCAGAAGTTGTGGGTGTGACAAACGCGCCTGGATCGGCATACTTTTGGGTAACAATTCCCGAAAGAGGAGCGCGAATAATAGTCTCATCTAACTGCACTTGCACACCCTTCAATTGAGCCTCAGCGGATGCAACTGCGGCTTGACGCTGGACAATTTCTTCAGAACGGGTGCCATCTTCTAACAGTACCAATGCTGCTCGCGCTTCATTTACAGCGGCTTGACGTTGGTCGATTTCCTCAGTCCGAGTGCCACTTTGGACTAACGACAATCGTTTTTTAGCTTCTTCTAAACTAGCTCTAGCACTTTTGTCGTCGCTGATGGCTTGATCGAGTAATTGTTTTCTCTCTGCTCCCTCTTTATATAAGTATTGATAACGCTTTACCTGTTCACCGGTGTAATTCACCCTTGCTTGAGCCGCATCCACTTGTGATTTAGATTGAGCAATCTCTTGAGGACGATTACCAGCCTTAGCCGCAGCTAGTTGGGCTTGAGCTTGTGCTAATCGCGCCCTAGCTTGAGCGATTTCTTGAGGACGACTACCAGCAACAGCTTGGGCTAACTGTGCTTGACTTTGGGCTAAGTTGGCACGGTACTGGCTCCTTTGAGCCTCAATGCTGGCACTATCCATCCGGGCAAGAATTTGCCCTTGTTGAATGCGATCGCCTTGTTCCACGTATAATTGCGACAGCACACCGGGGTTCTTCGGACTAATATTTACGCTTTGAACTGGCACGACTTTGCCACTAGCTGTAATCCGCAATGTCACATTTTGTGCTGCCACTGGCACAGTTAATTGAGCAATATCTTCTTTGTTTGCCCCTTGATTTATCAAGGTGTAGGTTGTAACTGTACCCACAACCAAAGCACCCCCTGCCATCAGCCCCATCAGCCAGCGTAATGGATACTTAACTTTGCCAATAACTGGAATTTCTATGTACATAGCCATATTAGAGAAGCCTGTAAATCTTGCTATATAAGAGTAGCTTTTAGTTAGATGAAAATTTGAAAATACGGAGTTGTTAAAGCTTTAGGATTAAATTTTTATGAGTCAATTAACAACTAGACGCATAATGTGCTTCATAGTTGCTTAATCTTCCTTCATACTAGGCATTAGTATTTCTGTATGTCTTCACCTGAATGGGTGACTTTAGCCACAATGTATTAGTGCAATCCTGAACCATTCGTGAGATTCTACGGCTTGCAATTCTCACAAATCTAATAGGATTGCTATGGTGCAATCCGGCATTAGTTGCTCTGTATCTTTTTCCCCATTCCCAAGGCAGTTTGTACTTATTGCTGAAATTGGGTTAATAACCAAGCACCAACTTGACTTTGATTTATTTGGCGAGTCTGTCGTAATGCATCGTTTAATAAAGAAATTGCTAATCCTGGTAATACCTGAGATTCTGTAATTCGCCTACTACCTTGGTTCTCAATGGCAAAAGCCATAACTTGGACATTCTGGACATTTAAAATCCAGTATTCTTTCACTCCTAAATCTTCGTACAAAAGCCGTTTTTCACCTTGATCATCAGCAAGTGAAGTATTCGCAACTTCAATAACTAAATCTGGTGGTGGATATAGCAATCCGATTTGAAATCCGAACAGGGTTCATACTGATGCAGCTTGGGAAAATCAAATTCTTGGTGATTGGTGAAGAACTTAAACAGCCAGTTGACAAGAGAAAAAGATTTGCACAAATGCCAATACTTTCTCAAAAAGTTTTTGGTCTGTAACCAAACATCTTCTACAGGATTTTGTTCAGGGGTATTAGGGGCAAATCGAAATTGCAATACTCTTTTTCTCTCAACCATCTGATAATTTCTGTATGTTGTTCTGTTGTTAAATAACTCTTCGCACCTTTATAACCTAACTTGATACCGTCTATTCCTTCAGCTTCAAATCTTTGTTTCCAATTTGTAATACAAGACTTATTCATTCCCACAAGTTTAGTAATCTGAGAGTATGGTTCACCCTGTAACACCATTTTTACTGCTATTGCCCGTTTAAGTTCTCTTGCTTCTGGTTGACTGTGAATGAACTTTGTTAAAATTCCTATTCTGTCTGATTTTTGTTGTTGTTCTAGTAAAAAGTTCTTCATCGGTATAATCTGTCATCAAGGCTTTAGCACAAACGTACCATAAGTTTGTATCTCATTTAGGATTGCTATAGGCGGACAATTTTCAGCCACTTTCCAGATTTATGCCGTGCCATTTCTGCCAAATACCGTAGTTATGGTAAAGTATGTCACACACAAAAGATACAGCAGTCTTGCAGAGAAGTTAAGCAGATTGTACTTAAGTTGCATAATCAAGGAGAATACCCGTCAGAAGCTCGTGTGTCTGAAATAATGACTCATCCTGGATATCTCCGTTACAAACAGGTTCGTGCTGCTTTAAATGAAACACGACGTGAAATTGGAGTGTAAAGCTATTAAACTTAAAAGGGCAGAGTAAGTTGGCTTCTTTCTCTACACCTAGAAAATTGGAAGCATAACTTTGCCGCCCCCTATCGGAACCATAACCTTGCCGTTGCGGCAAAGTTATGGGTAACAGTCACAGTAGCCAGTACTGGTAAGGACATTATCTAAAATGGACGTAACTGGATTCGAACCAGTGACCTCTACGATGTCAACGTAGCGCTCTAACCAACTGAGCTATACGTCCTTAACCACACAATTATTAATAGTAGCATATACTTCTTTGACAAGGCAAGACAAAAGACCAAATTAGGCGAACTCCATGCACCACCCGCTACGAATGAAAGAAAAAAGTCAAATCCTCTTCTCTCTTGCTTCCAGTAAAACTGCCTGATTTTCTGAAAAAGTCTTTAAACTTCTCGAATCCAAAATGCTAATCCTCCTCCACGACCACGAGCCGCGATGAAATCTTCCGTCACTAAAAAGAAGGCAAAGAAGGGTAATTTAGCTATGGGCTGGTTGTAGAAATCTTCTGTTTGAATTTGACCAGCACGGATTGGTCTGTTGTAAACAACACGACCAAACATACTGATAAGCATTTGGTTAAAGTCAAACGCCAATAAATTTTTCTTACCTAAATATTGCACTGGCCCCGTGAGCCTCAATAAAGCTGGGCCAAATTCAACCTGATTATTAATTTCGCCTCTATTTGAATCCTGTTGCAAAGTGGGATTAAAGGAAACATGGATTGCAATAAACTTGGGTACATACAAACCCTTGCCTAATAAAATTCCCCCACGCTTTCTCGCTTTCTTAGTACCAGTAACAAAGCAAAGTTGCCATTTACCGACAAGAGACTCAAACGGATAAGTCAACCGTTGCTGCTTGGCAGCTTTTTCTGCTTGTAGCAACGCAGTTACTAATATTTCAGCACTAGGGTGTGTACCTCTCTCTCCTCGATAGGCAACCGCAGCCTCGGATAGCATAGTCACAAAGTCAAATGTCGTTATAGATATCAAATTAGCCGTCATGAAGGCACTTTAGATTTAACTATTTCTTTACTTTCCTGATAGATTGTAGCGTTCATCTGTTTTGTTTCCTTCTATCTGTAGGTATTTTATAAACAGGACTTACGCACTAGTGCCGCAAGGCGAATTAAAAATTAAAAATGAATATAGCATAAAGGTTTCGTTGATTTGGAATGATTGGTTTATTTCCGCCGTGTTGTACTAGCTTTTAAAAAATTAGGGACAAATGAGTAATCATGAAACACCTTGAAGGTAAAGTGGCGTTGGTCACAGGGGCTACGAGGGGAATTGGTAGGGGAATTGCGATTGGCCTTGGTGAAGCAGGTGCAACTGTATACATTACAGGTCGCAGCCTCAACAACTCTTCCAGTGATGCGGTTTCAGGAAGTCTTGGTGACACTCAATCAGCTATTGAGGAAGTCGGTGGTGTATGCATTCCCGTTCAAGTAGACCATAGCGACGATGAACAGGTACGTTTGCTTTTCGATCGCATTCAAGATGAGCAGGATGGACAACTCGACATACTGGTAAATAATGCTTACTCAGGAGTTCAGGCATTAAGAGACGCTTATGGGCAGCCTTTTTGGGATTGTGAACCAAGTCTTTGGGATGCTAGTAACAACGTTGGTCTTCGTAGCCATTATGTTGCGAGTGTTTTTGCAGCCCGAATGATGACTAAGCGTAATTCTGGACTAATTTGCACCATTTCCTCATGGGGTAGTATGTCTTATATTTTTAATACAGCTTATGGTGTAGGTAAAGCCGCTTGCGATCGCCTAGCTGCTGATATGGCTGTTGAGTTAAAGCCTTATAACGTTGCTTCTGTTTCAATTTGGCCAGGTATTGTTGGTACTGAGCTTTTTTCCCGTTTTGCTTCGGAAATGAATCAAACCAATGCTACTGACCCAAAAAACTCATTAATTAGCGATCGCTATAACTGGGAAACTCCTTTATTAACTGGACGGGTGATTGCTGCACTTGCTTGTGAGGCAAATGTTATGAGCCGTACAGGACGTGTGCAGATTGTTGCTGAACTAGCTAAGAAATATGGAATTGTCGATGAAAATGGCGATCAGCCTGCATCGCTACGTTCTCTACGTTTTGTGCTGCCAGCTGCATTGCCTGTACTAAGACCATACTCATGGCTCATACCTGATATTAAAGTGCCGTGGTCACTGCTATTATTAAATGCTCTCGGTTCGCCTAAAATTTAATTGGTATTGGGCATGGGGCATTGGTCATTGGGCATTGGGGCATACATTTTATAATGCAACAATGAGTCTTTGAACTGGATTAATCCACCTTTGATTCTCGTGAATGAGTCTTTGCACTGGATTAATCCACCTTTGATCCTCGTGAATCAACATACATTCAAAAAGCTTGATATCTCTTTCCTACTTAACTGCTCCTTGCTCCCTTTAAAGTAAAAAAATTTTGTCGCTCTTTCACCAAACAAGCTGTTTGGAATCATAAAACTTTGTATCCTAAATTAATAGGTCTTAATAGTTCTTTTAAAACTGGTGCAAGAAGATTTTAGGTTAATTGTTGATTTAGTTTTAGTTCTAGGCGTTGCAGCCTGTGGCGGATTACTAGCAGCACTTTTGCGACAACCCGTGCTGCTGGGGTATCTCATTGGTGGGATGATCATTGGCCCAGCCGGACTGGGATTGATTAAAGAACTTATTCAAGTAGAGACTCTGGCACAGTTCGGGGTTGCCTTTTTGTTATTTGCCTTGGGTGTGGAATTTTCCTTTGCGGAACTCAAGAAGGTAAAAGCGATCGCTCTTGGTGGAGGTGGACTCCAGATTGCTCTGACGATTTTGGTCACGGTTTTAGTCTGTGGGGTAACAGGAGCCTGGGGAGCCTTACCTGCTAAGGGGATGTTTTTGGGGTGTATTCTTTCCTTGTCTTCTACAGCCGTTGTCCTCAAGTGCTTGATGGAGCGCAACGAGACAGAAACGCCTCATGGCCAGGTGATGCTAGGGATTTTAGTAGTCCAGGACTTGGCGCTGGGACTAATGTTAGCAGTCTTACCAGCCCTCAACCAACCAGCAGAAACCATTGGCATCACCGTGCTGACAGCGCTAGCTTCGATTGGTTTATTTGCCGCTGGCGCAGTAGCAGCAGGAATTTGGCTGATACCACCTTTGTTGCGACTGTTAGCCCGGACTGAAAGCAAAGAACTATTTTTATTAGGGGTTGTAGCTTTATGTTTGGGCATTGCTCTGTTGACAGAGCATTTGGGACTGTCTATTGAAATGGGGGCATTTGTCGCCGGTTTGATGATTTCTGAGGTGGAGTACGCCGATCAAACTCTGACTTATGTCGAACCCCTGCGAGATATCTTTGCCAGTTTATTTTTTGCTGCCATTGGGATGTTAATTGACCCAGTGTTTTTGTGGAACAACCTGGAATTGATTTTGGGGTTAGTGACACTAGTTTTCGTTGGTAAATTTTTGATTATCACACCCTTAGTGAAACTGTTCCGCTATCCTTTGAAAACAGCCATAATCGCCGGTTTGGGATTGGCGCAAATTGGGGAATTTTCTTTTGTTCTCGCTAGTGAAGGGCAGTCTTTGGGGTTAGTGTCCCGACAAATATACTTATTAATTTTGGGAACTACCGCAGTCACTCTCATGCTTACTCCCTTTGTCCTGCGGTTAGTGCCATTTTTATTCAACTTTGCTGAATCAATACCTTGGTTGAAACCATACTTAGAGGAACAAGAGGCGCGGGATGTGTCGGAAGATTTGCCCTTCAAAGACCATGTGGTAGTTTGCGGCTATGGGCGAGTCGGCAAGAATTTGGTGAAATTGTTGCTACAACACGAATTGCCTGTTTTGGTAATCGACCAATCAGAGAGTAGAATTCAGCAGTTGCGTGAGGCTGGGGTGTCTTATGTTTACGGGAATTGCGTCAGTTTACACGTTTTGGAAACTGCTGGCGTGAATCATGCCAAAGGAATGGCGATCGCACTTCCAGATCCCATGAGTACTCGTCTTTGCTTGAAACGCGCTTTGGAATTGCGTCCAGAATTAGATTTGGTTGTCCGTGCTACCCAGGATAAAAATATTGAGGTGCTGTATCAATTAGGAGCTAGGGAAGTTGTGCAACCAGAGTTTGAAGCCAGCTTAGAAATGGCAACCTATTTATTAACTGGCTTAGGCTTGTTGTCGCCAGCTGTCGTCCAACGGGAAATGCAGCAAATCCGCAACGATCATTATTTAGATTTGCGCCCAGAACTTTCTGCAACCGAAGTCGCCCGCGATTTGCGCCAAGCAACTCTCGATTTAAATCAGCGCTGGTATCCTCTTCCAGATAATTCGCCCTTAATTGGTATGAGCATAGAAGAATCAGATATGCGCTACTTAACAGGAGCGAGTTTGATGGCAATTCGCCGCGCTAACGGCGATGAAATCGATTATCCCAGTAATCAAACCAGATTAGAAAAAGGCGATCGCTTACTGGTAGTGGGAGCAGATGAAGAACTGGCGGCTTTGGCAGAATTCGCTAAGGGACAAGCGGCTGTTCCCGGAGAAAATAGTGCTTGTCAGTGGGTTACAGTCAATGCAAATGCACCAACGCTAGGTAAAACCCTTAAAGATTTAGATATCGCCAAGCAATTTGGAGTACAGGTACAGGCGATCCGGCGAGATGGCAAGTTTATCCGCTATCCTGATGGCGGCATGGATTTGCGAGTCAGCGACCAAGTATTGTTATGTGGTGGACTGACAGGTTTGAGTCAATTAGAGCAGTTATTTGCGATCGCCAGTTCAGTACCTTATATCTGATAATGTTGGACAAAAGTTTACGTATTATTACGAAGGTGTCTGCTAATCTACTCTGTAAGCTTTTAGGACAGCCTAGTGTTAGTAATTTAGAAACTCAACTGCATGATAAACAAGTTCAAATTCAGCAGTTGGAAGAGCAAGAAAAGGCGCTTTACCGAGTTATTAGCAAAATTCGAGCTTCTCTTGAGCTAGAAACAATTTTTCGTACAGCTACTAAGGAAACTTGCAAGTTACTCCGTGTTGAACGGATTGCCGTTTATCGTTTTTATGAAAACTGGAGTGGAGAATTTGTCAGCGACTTTGAGTTTGCAGAGACTGGATGGGATGATGTAGAGACATTAGGAAAAAATACAGTTTGGAATGACTCTTATCTACAAGAACATCAAGGTGGAAGGTATCGTAATAATGAAACTTTAATTGCTTCAGATATCTATGCAGCAGGCTTGTCTCAATGTCATTTAGAAATTTTAGAACAGTTCCATATTCAAGCTTATGCAACTGCACCAATATTTGTGGGAAAAAAACTCTGGGGAGTGCTTGCAGCTTATCAGCATTCACAGCCACATGAATGGAAAAAATTAGAAATTCAGTTTCTCTCTCAGATTGCAACGCAATTAGGATTTGCAGTGAAACAAGCAGAATTTTTAGCTCAAGCAGAACAAAAAGCAGCAGAACTGTATAAAGCAAATCAGCAGCAGGAGATTCTGTTTAATTTAGTGGCTGAAATTCGTGAATCTCTAAATCTAGACACCTTGTTTAAGACTACTGTAAGAGAAATTCGTAAGGCTCTCCGTAGCGATCGCGTCAGTATCTTTCGATTTTATCCAGAATCGAACTATACCTCTGGGGAATTTGTCTCTGAGAATGTATTGCCTGACTACGATTCTACGATCGCCATCAAGGTGAGAGATGATTGTTTTGGTGAAAAATATGCACTTGCTTATCACCAAGGGCGTATACAAGTAGTATCAGATGTTTATCAAGCTGGGCTAGAGGATTGCCACATTCAACTGTTAGAGCAATTTCAAATCAAGGCGCAAATTGTTGCACCTCTAATGAAAGGAAAAACTTTATGGGGATTACTATGTGTTCATCAGTGCTATTGTTCCCGTGAGTGGAAAACGTCAGAAATTCAATTCATCCAACAGTTAGCAGCTCAGTTTAATGTAGCGTTAGAACATTCTGAATTATTAGAACAATTCCGTTCTCAAGCTAATCAACTTGCTGAAGCAAACCATGCTTTAGAACTTGCAAATTCTCAGCTAGAAAAAATTAGTAAGCTAGATGCTCTAACCCAAATCGCAAACCGTCATTGTTTTGCTCAATTTTTAGAGAAGGAATGGAATCGATTAAGAATAACTGAAAATTATTTATCTTTAGTTCTATTTGATATTGATTATTTCAAGGATTATAACGATTCTTATGGACATCTAGCCGGGGATGAATGCTTAATACAAGTTGCTCGTGCAGCACAATCTGTATTAAAGCGTCCTACCGATCTACTAGCTCGTTATGGTGGTGAAGAATTTATTGTAATTTTGCCAAATACAAACGAATCAGGTGCGATTAAAGTAACTAAATTGATTCAAAAGTCTATTGAAGAATTAAAGATTCCCCATAATAAGAAGAATAACTTTCAATATTTTGTGACCGTTAGTTTAGGTGTTGCGATTCAAAGACCAACAGATAAAGGTTCATCTCAAGACTTGATTAATGCAGCCGATAAAGCTTTGTATAAGGCTAAAGAACAAGGACGCAATCGGTGGGTTTGTGCTGCAAAACTCTAAGTTCAGTGACGAGGAATAGGGGTTAAGAAAGAGGCAGGGAGCATCTCACTTTTGTAAAAACACGCCTGCCCTGGCGAATGGAATTCGCGGCTATACAAACAAAACCCACCTCCGTGGGTTTCAAATTCTTTCAGTCCGCGTAGGCGGACTTCGTTTGTGTAGCCGCGATTTCTAATCGCTTGGTATATTTGCTTTCGGCTTGATGTAAGCGATCGCTTGTTTCCAAACAGTGCTTTGCTGACTGTTTTCATCAGCAATACAGATGCACTGTGGGTCTTGCCATAAAACCTTTCCTGTCAACACATCACCAGTCAGCAGCTTTAATTCCACTGGTGTTGTTTGTTTAATCAGGTTTTGGACTTGTCTAATACTGGGTAAAGTGGTGTCAAATTCGGTAAGCATTTTTAGTAAAGATGAACCTACAAGGCAAAATAAAGAGTAACTAATCCTTGATAATTCATCCTTGAAGAAATGGCAATCGAATTTACTAAGTATCATGGTCTAGGCAACGACTTTATTTTGATTGACAATCGCTCGTCATCTGAGCCTGTAGTGACTCCAGAGCAAGCCATCAAGTTGTGCGATCGCCACTTTGGCATCGGTGCTGATGGTGTAATTTTTGCCCTACCTGGAGAAAACGGCACTGACTACACCATGCGGATTTTTAATTCCGATGGTTCAGAACCAGAAATGTGTGGCAATGGTATTCGTTGTTTAGCTGGCTTTTTGGCAGATTTAGAAGGGGAATCCCGGAATAAAGATTCATATCGGATTCATACTTTGGGTGGTGTAATGACTCCCCAACTCTTATCTGATGGTCAAGTGAAAGTAGACATGGGTTTACCCAGGTTACTCGCTAGCGAAATTCCGACTAATCTTGCACCCACCCAAGAAAAAGTAATTTCTCTGCCGTTGGAGGTGGCGGGGAAAACTTGGGATGTCACCTGTGTAAATATGGGAAATCCTCACTGCATTACCTTTGTGGAAGATGTTGCAGCAATTGAACTAGAAAGCATCGGCCCAAAGTTTGAGCATCATCCAGCTTTTCCGCAACGCATAAATACCGAATTTATTCAAGTGGTACGCCGTGACTATTTGAAAATGCGGGTGTGGGAACGGGGTGCTGGGATTACATTAGCTTGTGGGACTGGTGCTTGTGCTTCTTTAGTGGCTGGAGTGTTAACTGGAAAATGCGATCGCACCGCGACTATAGAATTACCGGGTGGCCCCTTACAAATTGAATGGTCAGAATTAGACCAACGGATTTATATGACAGGCCCGGCTGAGAAGGTATTTACAGGTAAACTGTAACCGACGTAATTACAAATTGTTTTTGAGGGTTTGTAGTAAGCACTAAAGTCCTTACTACGAACTTTCTAAGATTCACTTTCTGCGGCAGATTTGATGGGGGGATTAACGCTAGATCGGATAGATTCTTTATTAGAAATTGCTAGATATATACCCCCTAAAATTAGAGCCAATCCTAACAAGTTAAAAATACTCAAATTTTCCGAGAAAAGTATCCAAGCAAGAATAGCAACAATCACTGGATTGAGTAACAACAGCAAAGAGATGAATCCTGAAGAAAAAGTTTTCAGGCTGTATACAATTAGCCCATGCCCCAAGGCTTCGCAAATAGCAGCTAGAGCAAATACTACTAACCACCCCGACAAAGTAACTGGGAAAACTTGTTTTTCAAAGATTAGGACTACTGGAATCATCAATGAAGTTGCAATCACGCAGCGCCAAACGAGGATGGTAATAATTGAAAACTTATTGCGGATTTGCTCGATAAGTAGAAAGTTTGCTGCATAAAATATAGATGACATCAGGGCAACAGCATCACCTGTAAAATTATTATTAGACCGTAATAAATCTTCAAATCCAACTGCGATCGCACCCACTATTGCTAATATCAGACCGAGAATAAATTTGCGTCCAAAAATTTGATTAAAAAATAGCCATCCTCCTAATGTAGTAAATAGCGGATTCAGACTACCTAACGCGTTAGCATTAGCAGCACCAGTCTGAGTTAGCGACCAAGTCCAAGATAATCTACCGATTACATGCACTAAACCCACTGCTATTAAGAAAGCTATCTCTTTGATTGGATAACGCTGCTGTGGTAATACAGGTTCATCGTCTTTAATGTGAGTCCGGGCTTGGTTAATTCCACTCCATAATCCAAAGATAATAGTCGCTATCCATAAGCGATTAAATAATGTAGCAACAGCGCTCATTTCGTTAACAGCAATTTTAATAAATATTGCTGTTGAAGACAAAGCTAATAATGCAATTATTACTGTAATTATCGGCAGGATGTTTGAAGCTTTATCAGGTTTTTGCTCTGTTAGGCTTAATTTATTTTCTACCATTTAATTTATATTTATTAAACAAACTGCCAAGTACAAAGGAGCAATCATTAAGTGCAAGTTTACGGAGATTTGGTATTACCATTACTTAGGTAGTAGTGCCATAGAAGTCTTGCAGCTACCGCTCGCCAGGGTCGCCAGTGCTGTGTCATTGCTTCGAGTTGTGCTGGTGTTGGACGTGTCGCCAAGTTTTTGAGTTTGTGTAATGCGATCGCGATCGCTAAATCGCCTTTAGGAAAGACATCAGGACGTTGCAGCGCCATGAGTAAATAAATATCAACTGTCCAGTCTCCGATACCTTTGAGACGCTTTAACTCTGTTCTGATAGTAGTTTCGTCCATTCTTTCCAGCTTGCTTAGATCAAGCTGACCACTTGCGATCGCATTCGCCAACCCACGACAGTATAGAATCTTTTGCCGACTGAATCCAATTCCTCTTAATTGAGCATCATCCAATATTAGAAAGTTTTCTGGCGTTAGAGTTACAACCACGCCACATAATCGGTTAAATACAGCTTTTGCTGCTGCTAAGGAAACTTGTTGTTCCAGAATTATGCACAGAAGCGTTGCAAAACCTGGTTCTCTTGACCAGATTGGTGGAGGCCCCAGTGTCTCTAAAATCCGAGCCAAATCGCTATCAAGTTTGGCAAGCACCATTAAACCACGGGTTAGACTTTCTTCAGTTAACGATGCTAGTTCAGGTGTTGGAGTCATCTTTGAGAAATTTCGATTCTTGTGTAAGCAGTTTTTGTTTGCGCTCAATTCCCCAGTGATAACCGCCAAGACTACCATCACTCCGCAGCACACGGTGACAGGGTACAATCAACGCTGTTGGATTAGCTCCACAAGCATTTGCCACCGCGCGGACTGCTTGGGGTTTGGCAATATCACGGGCAATATCGGTATATGTGCGCGTTTCGCTGTATGGAATTTTTTGTAATGCTTGCCAAACCTGTTTCTGAAATGCTGTCCCACGGACATCAAGTGGTAAATCGAGATGTGTTTTATCTCCCGCAATCAAGTCGAGGATTGCTTGTATCCAGTCTTTGTGTGTGTGATCATCACGCATGATGTGCGCTTGGTGAAATTCTTGATTCAAAATGTCTTCAAGCTTGTCTGCTTCATCACCTAGTTTAACGGCGCAAATACCCTTCTCTGTTGTTGCCACCAGCAAATATCCTAGTAGACATGGAGCGATCGCATAGACAATGCTGATTGTCTTTCCAGCTTGTTGGTAAATCTTTGGTGTCATTCCCAGTTGTTTAGGTGCTTTCTCATACAATTGGCTACTTGAACCATACCCCGTATCGTAAACTGCATCAGCAATTTCTTCCCCTAACTGGAGACGCTGTTTCAATCGCTGGCTACGCAGCGCATCTGCATATTGAAAAGGCGATATGCCAATTATTTGCTTAAATATTCTTTGCAGATAGCTGGGACTCATTTCCACCTGAGAGGATAATTGTGAGAGAGTTGGAATGTGGTCAACTTGTGCTTCAATATATCGACATACTACTAAAACTTTCGCTTTGGCTGTATTTGGAAGTGTTTCAGATTGTGGCTGACACCGCTTACAAGCTCGAAAACCTGCAATTTCAGCATCTTGTACCGACTGGAAAAAACAAATTTGATTGCGATTTGGTCTGCGACTAGGGCAAATAGGTCGGCAATAAATACCTGTAGAGCGAACACCATAAAAAAGCTTACCTTCAAAAGTGGGATCTCGATTGAGAACTGCTTGCCAAAGAGTTTGTTCTAAAAGTTGTATCTGTTGTAATTGCATTCATGTCTCCTTCAATCTATTGCAAAGTATCCCTACTTTGGAGCGCTCATTATTAGTTTTTGGCTTTAGGTAAAACTAGATTAGATGTATCTATAAACTACTTTCTATCTAATTGTTGCGATCAAAGTTGATTATCTCAATTTTTTAATGTACCAACTCGCTGAACAGGTGTTCACTACTCGATGAAACCGGGAACCTTAAATGAGGTCAACACAACGGAGTTTTTATGAGTGGTGGTATTTACCTGATTCAGATCAAAAATATCCCCAACTTCTTTAATAAGTCGGGAAACTGCGGTTTGCAATTCTCACAAATCAAAAAGCTCACTCAGCCAGAAGTCGCAGTGGCGGCTTAGTCCGCCAAGCGTCAAGGGCGATCGCTAACTCAGCATTCCTAAACTGATTCGTTCTTTGACAAATGGTTCACCCGATTGGGTGAATGCGATCGCATCATCCAGAACTACTCTGAAAGTAGAGCCACTTTTTCTGCTGTTAGTGATTATGCCGACAGCTAAAAATCTCTCACAATGGCTATGATTGCCTTGAATATTATGCCAATTGCTTATATATCAAAGGGTCTAAGAGTGGATGAAATTGTAAAATCAGCGTATAAACCAGATTTTCAACCAGAGAATATCACTCTGTTGGACACAATTGCTGCCAATTTACCGGGGATGATTTTCCAAATTCTGCAACGGCAGGATGATTCTATATTTATCCCTTATATTAGTTTTGGTTGTAAATATTTGTATGAATTAGAACCAGAAGCTATACAGGCAGACTTTCAGGTGCTATATAAACTGATTCATCCACAGGATATAAAAGCTTTTGCAGAATCTATTGCTGTTTGTCGCACCACTTTTACACCTTGGCATTGGGAAGGTCGAATTATTACGCCTAGTGGCAAACTGAAGTGGATTCAAGGTACTTCACAACCGGAACTACAAGCCAATGGTGATTTTCTTTGGAATGGCTTGGTCATGGATATTACAGACCGGAAACAAGCCGAAGAAAAATTGCAAGAAAGTGAGGCGCGGTATAAAGCAATTTTGGATGCTATCCCCGATTTGATGTTTCGCATCAGCCGCGATGGCGAGTATTTAGATTTGAAAAGTGAAGGAGCAAATGTCACTCTTTCGAGAGAAGAAATAGTTGGAAAACATGTGCAAGAGTTATTGCCTAGTGATGTTGCAGCCATTAGCCAAGTAGCGATCGCTAAAACTTTAGATTCTGGAACTTTACAAACTTGCGAATATCAGCTACCAACGCCTTTGGGAATCAGAAATTATGAGGCGCGTTTGGTCGTGAGTGGTGAAGATGAGGTACTAGCAATTGTCCGAGATATCACAGATCAGAAACAAGGAGAAGTCGCTTTACAAAATCTTGCCCAAAAATTTGCTAAAGCTTTTAGTTGCAGCCCCGATTCAATTACCATTAGTACGCTACAAGAAGGACGCTTCATCGAAGTTAACGACAGTTTTGTAAAACTTTCAGGTTATGAGCGAGAGGAAGCGATTGGTAAAACTTCTTTTGAGTTAAATCTTTGGGTAGACGATCGCGATCGCCTGAATTTGTTACAGCAGTTGCAAGGCACGGGAGTTGTTCGCAACTTAGAATTTGAATTTCGGCAAAAGTCTGGCGAGATCATTACAACGCTGCTTTCAGCCGAGGTGATTGATTTAGATGGTATACCTTCCATCCTGGCAGTGCATCACGACATTACAGAACGCAAACAGGTAGAAGCACAATTCCGCCTTTGTGCCCAACGCGATCGCTTGTTGGCAGAAACCCTAGTGCGAATTCGGTCTTCGCTGAACTTAGAGCAAATTCTTCAAACCACCGTGACGGAAGTTAGACAATTTCTGCAAGCAGATCGAGTTTTCATTAGTTTAAATAATGCCAATTTAGGAATCAGAACTCTTGCCGAATCAGTAGATCCCAAATATCCATCAGTCTCAGGTTGGTCTACTAATGATGAAGCTTATCTAAAAGAAGTGCGAAATTTACTAAAAGATAATTTTGTGCGTGTCGTTGAAGACATAACGCAAATGACAGTATCTCCCAAAGTCAAAGCACACTGTCAAAAATTCCAAACGAAGGCTAGCTTGGCTGTACCAATTATGCTAGATGATGAATTATTTGGGGCGTTAATTGCCAATCAATGCTCAGGTTCGCGTCATTGGCTGCCGATAGAAATTGATTTGTTACAGCAGATGTCAGAACAGGTTGCGATCGCCATTCAGCAAAGCCAGATATGCCAAAAACTAGCAGAACTCAACACTAATTTAGAACACCAAGTAGAAGAACGGACGGCACAGTTAGAGCAGAAAATGCAAGAAGTTGAAAAATTGCATCGCGTCAAAGATGTAGTGTTGCATACAGTTGCCCACGATTTACGAACTTCGGTAATGGGTAACTTAATGGTGTTGAAGAATTTGTTAAATCAGGGAGTGGGGCAGGGGCAGGGGAGCATGGGAGCAGAGGAGCAGGGGAGCAGGGGAGCAATTACAGCAAGTCTTTCCCCTCTGCCCCCCATCTCCTCTGCCCCTCTGCCTCTTTCCCATGTCCAATCTTCAATCCCAATATCTCGCTCAATTATCGAGCGGATGATTCAAGGCAACGATCGCCAACTAACAATGATTAACTCATTGCTAGAAATTAATTCTTGTGAAAAACAGGGTCTTGAGATCAAACTCGAACCTGTGCAACTTAGCACCCTACTGGGAGGAACATTCGCCGAGTTGGAACCCATGCTGACACAAAATCAAGCGACTCTGAAGAACTTGGTTCCGGCAGATTTACCATTAGTAATGGCAGATGGGACTAGGTTGCAGAAAGTTTTGGCAAATTTAATCACACATGGCTTGCAAAATAATCCACCAGGATTAAATTTTACCCTGAGTGCCACCCTTGAGGCGGGAATGATTCGCACTCAGATTCAAGATGACGGTGTGGGAATGAGTAAAGTAGAATGCGATCGCCTTTTCGATCTCCATGTCCGCGATCCCCAAGACTGTTGCTCTACAAGCATTGGCTTAAAAATGTATCTTTGTCGGAAATTTATTAAGGCACATGGCGGCGAAATCGGTGTTATTAGTAACCGCAAGCGCGGGTTAACTTTCTGGTTTACACTACCTTTGGCAACTTCATCCGCAACAAATCGCCCATAAATCACCAAAAAATGAGAGGGTGTTATTTATAGCAATATTAAACCTCTTGCAAAAGTGCTTTTTGCACTCTTGTGGGAAAAGGGTAAAGGTTAAAGGGAAAGGGTTAAATACAAAACCTTTACCCTTTCCCCCCTTTCCCTACTTCTGCAAGAAATCTATTGAGTAAGGGAAACACCCTCAAGGTATGGGCAAAGTTGCTCGGATGCTAATGGCTACTCCATTTACAACAGTGCAAAGCTGGTGGAGAAAAACCTTTTCTGCACCAACAACAGATGAAATCAATCCTCTTTACAAAGCTTGGCGTAACCATTTTTTGTGGCAGAGATTACGTTTATGGTTATG
Organism: Nostoc sp. UIC 10890; assembly: GCF_054786515.1. Lineage (NCBI taxonomy): Bacteria > Bacillati > Cyanobacteriota > Cyanophyceae > Nostocales > Nostocaceae > Nostoc > Nostoc sp. UIC 10890. Next base: position 3,729,855 of record NZ_JBSGKF010000001.1, on the reverse strand, counting down.
GCTGGCGCTGATTTGTCTGTTGTCTTTTACTTTGCGAGACATTTACGGCTTGTTTTTCCCTTTTCAAGAGTTGCAGCAGTTGCCAGAAGTAGTTAGAACTCAACGTATTGTAATTAATGTTGCAATGCTCATGAGTATACTGGTCTGCTTTGCCTTACATAAAACTAAGTTAGGTCGTCATCGTCCAGATTTATTATTTTTGGGGTCTTCTTGGTCAATTAGTTTAGCATCGCAGTTGTTTGCAACTCTTACAGGTTTTGCACTACCCGATACCATCGGTTGGTCGCTGCTATTCTTGAGCCAAGCTGTGTTGATGCCCGTCTGCTCGATTCTTCACTTGCTGACTCAAGTGAGTGTGCTGCTTTACTATTTTGGTGTGAATACGGCACTTGGACTAGAAACACCGATTCCTGAACACCCAGGAATATATAATGTAACGTTCATTTTATACATTTTTTGGTTTTGTACTATATGTGATATTGGTGTTTATCTGTACGATCGCCTGCAACGTTCTGAATTTTTCGCCCGTCAAGAACTGGAATCTGCCTATCAAAAACTCAAGGTTGCAGAAGCTAAATATCGCACCATTTTTGAAAACGCCGTTGAAGGAATCTTCCAAAGCAGTCCCGATGGACGTTACATTACGGCAAATCCCGCTCTAGCCCGTATTTATGGCTATTCTTTAGTGGAAGAGGTGACAGCACATTTAACTGATATTGAACAATTGTATGTTGATCCGAATCGTCGGGCAGAATTTGTGCGCCTGATGGAAAAGTATGGCAGCGTTTCAGAGTTCGAGTCTCAAATTTATCGCCGAGATGGGAGTATTGTCTGGATTTCAGAAAAAGCCTACGCAGTCCGTGACGAACAGGGAAAATTGCTTTACTACGAAGGTTTGATTGAAGACATTACCCAGCGCAAGCAAACTGAAGAAGAACTACGAGTATTTTTCCATGCAGTTTCCCACGACTTACGCAACCCAGTGCTGGGTACTGTAATGGTATTGAAGAATTTGCTAAATCAGGGAGTGGGGACTGGGAATCAAGGACAAGGAGGACAAGGGGGGATTATTGATGAAGTCTCTTCCCAATCCCCAATCCCTAATCCCCATTACCCCTTATCCCCGGAGGGGGCCCCACCTTCCCCAATCCCTGTTTCACGCTCTATTTTAGAGCGGATGATTCAAAGTAGCGATCGCCAACTGAACTTAATTAATTCGTTGATGGAAACTCATATCAGTGAAATGCAAGGTGTTGTTTTACAACGTCAAGCCGTACAATTACTGGCAGTTATCGAAGCTGCGATCGCAGATTTAGAGCCATTATTAGCACAAAATCAAGCCAAGCTGACAAATCTAGTATCCGCAGATTTGCCATTAGTGAATGCTGATCCCACGCAACTATGGCGAGTGTTTTCTAACTTAATTGTCAATGCTCTAAAACACAATCCCCCGGAATTGCTTTTGACAATCAACGCTACCCATAAGGATGACAAAATTTATTGTACTGTTAGTGATAACGGCGTGGGAATTAGTCAACAACAAAGCGATCGGCTTTTTGACCTTTACTTTCGGGGTACAAGTATCCGCAATTCTGTAAGTTTGGGATTGGGGTTGTATCTGTGTAAGCAAATTATCCATGCTCACGGTGGCGAAATTGGCGTAAACAGTGCATTGGATGCAGGGGCAACTTTCTGGTTTACATTACCTATTAGCTAAGTACTGAAAAAAGAATGCGACAAATAGACAATTTGTAGAGACGCGATTCATCGCGTCTTTTTGCAAGTTAAAGAATATCAAGATAATGATAGTAAGCAATCGCTAGAATGAAGCTTATATTCCTGAATTCAAGTTTCAACTATGATAGCCTCACCCCAACAAAACTACGTCACTGTTGAAGAATACCTCCAAATGGAGGAACAGAGCAATATCAAGCATGAATATATAGACGGCTACATCTACGCAATGGCTGGAGCGCTAGATCCACACGTTACCATTGCTCTTAACCTGGCATCTCTCCTGCGTAATCGTATGCGCGGCTCTGGTTGTCGTGTTTACATCGCTGACATGAAAGCCAGAATTGAATTTCTGAATCGCTTTTATTATCCCGATGTGATGGTTACTTGCGATCAACGAGATCGAGAAACGCCAGGTTATAAAAGATTTCCCTGTTTAATTGTCGAAGTTTTATCTAATTCTACCGAAGCCTTTGACCGAGGCGATAAATTTGCCGATTATCAAACACTAGAAAGTCTGCAAGAATATGTTTTAATTAATACCAAACGTCAGCGAGTCGAGTGTTTTCGCCGCAACGAGCAAGGGTTGTGGGTTTTACAATCCTACACAGCAGAACATCAATCATTTCGACTCAACAGCGTGGATTTTGAGGAAACAATGGCAGCACTTTACGAAGATGTAGTTTTTGAATAATCAATTATTATAGGGTATTCGACGCAATATTTAGTAAACTATATAACTGATAAGCCTTGAAGGCTTCCTAACCAGGTGGAAGCGTTGATGAAAGCAGGCACAATTGATTAAATAAAAAGTTATGGCGCTCATAGTTCAGAAATACGGTGGTACATCTGTCGGTTCAGTGGAACGTATTCAAGCTGTTGCACAGCGTGTTTATAAAACTGTTAAAGCTGGAAACTCTCTTGTCGTAGTGGTTTCGGCAATGGGCAAAACCACCGATGGACTCGTCAAACTAGCTAATGAAATTTCTCCAAATCCTAATCGCCGGGAAATGGATATGCTGCTTTCTACTGGCGAACAAGTAACGATTGCCTTACTCAGCATGGCTTTGCAGGAACTCGGACAACCAGCAATTTCCATGACTGGCGCTCAGGTAGGAATTGTTACCGAAGCTGAACACAGCCGCGCTCGGATTTTGCATATTGAAACTACTCGCCTCAGTCGCCACATAAATGAAGGTAAAGTAGTTGTAGTAGCAGGGTTTCAAGGCACATCCAGCACCGGAGAGATGGAAATTACGACTTTGGGGCGCGGTGGTTCTGACACATCAGCAGTGGCGATCGCAGCCGCATTAAGAGCGAACTTTTGCGAAATTTATACAGACGTTCCAGGTATTCTCACTACAGACCCCCGCTTGGTTGCTGAAGCCCAGTTAATGGATGACATCACCTGCGATGAAATGTTGGAATTAGCTAGCTTGGGCGCAAAAGTACTGCATCCCCGTGCTGTGGAAATTGCCCGTAACTATGGTGTTCCCCTTGTAGTTAGGTCTAGTTGGACGGATCAACCAGGTACTTGGGTGACATCAGCCAAACCCCAAGGGCGATCGCTAATCAATCTAGAAATTGCCCGTCCAGTGGATGCTGTAGAATTTGACACTGACCAAGCGAAGGTTGCTTTGTTGCGCGTACCTGATAGACCAGGTGTTGCAGCTAGATTATTTGGCGAAATTTCTCGGCAAAAAGTAGATGTAGATTTGATTATTCAGTCAGTTCATGAAGGTAACAGTAATGACATTGCCTTTACTGTCACCACACCAATATTAAAACGGGCAGAAGCAGTAGCAACTGCGATCGCCCCAGCACTAAGAAGTCAATCTAACCCCAAATCGGAAGAAGCCGAGGTAATGGTAGAACATAACATTGCCAAAGTCAGCATTGCAGGCGCAGGAATGATTGGGCGTCCTGGTGTCGCTGCAAAGATGTTTGCCACATTAGCTGAAGCAGGCGTGAACATTCAAATGATTTCCACCAGCGAAGTGAAAGTAAGTTGCGTAGTCGATGCCAACCAATGCGATCGCGCTGTCTTAGCACTCCGTACCGCCTTTGAGATCGAAGCAGGGCAGCAGGGGAGCAGGGGAGCAGGGGAGAGTATGTGTATAGATTCCCCTCTGCCCCTCCGCCCCTCTGCCCCTCTGCCCAATTGTCCTCCCGTTCGCGGCGTTGCCCTCGACTTGAATCAAGCGCGTCTTGCTATTCGCCAATTGCCAGATCGTCCGGGGATGGCGGCAAAATTGTTTGGATTATTAGCACAACATAATATTAGTGTTGATATGATTATCCAATCTCAGCGCTGTCGGGTCATTGATGGTGTTCCCAGACGAGATATTGCCTTTACAGTCTCGCGGATAGACGGGGAAAATGCCAAAAAAATGCTTACCCAAATAGCGGCAGAGTTAGGATGGGGTGAAGTTGTTTTAGATAGTGCGATCGCTAAGGTGAGTATTGTCGGTGCAGGTATGCTCGGACAACCAGGTGTTGCCGCTAAAATGTTTGAAGCTTTAGCCCAACAACAAATCAATATTCAAATGATTGCCACTTCAGAAATCAAAATTAGTTGTGTCGTGGCCCAAGAGCAAGGTGTTAAAGCTTTGCAAGCAATTCATGCAGCCTTTGAACTGGCTGGTAGCGAGAAATTTGTAATTCCAGCGTAGAACCTGACTCATTTCATATCCGCTTGATTAGAATGGCACTAAGATAAGCCCAAAGTCTTGTGTTGCCTCGTTCCCAGCCTCTAGTCTAGGAAGCAGCCAAGGCAAGAACTGTGTCTTAACTTAGCGCCATTACACTTAAGCTATAATCAAGCAATTTATCAGACTATATTTATATTGATGAATAGTCATTTCCTAGATGGACATTACCGAATACTAAAAGTTCTCAATGATGGGGAAAAGGGGAAAACCTATCTAGTTGAAGATACTAATCTTCCTGGCAGCGAACTTATAGTAAAGCAATTATGTCCTCCTAATAAAAATTCCCAAACTTTAACAATCCTAAGCCGCTTGTTTGCCAGTAAAGCAGCAACTTTAGAAAAACTAGGACAGGAAAACGATAAAATCCAAAAGCTAGTTGCTTATTTTGAAGAAAATGAAGAATTCTATATAGTCCAAGAATTCATCCCTGGCAATTCTTTAAGTGACGAAATTATCCAGGGACAACCTCTAAGTGAAGACCAAGTAATTAGTTTTTTGTCAGAGATATTAGAGATTTTGGTTATTGTACATAGCTATGGTGTGATTCATCGCGATATTAAACCAGCAAATATTATTCGTAGAGAATCAGATAAAAAGTTAGTTTTGGTTAATTTTGTTACTTTTAATGAAGCCATCACTAATAGCGTTGATAATCTTGAGTATATGCCGATAGAACAAGTTAACGGCAACCTCAAATACAACAGCAATATATATGCTTTAGGTATTGTTGCGATCGCAGCACTTCTAGGTTTAACTGCAAAGGAAATATCTAATTTACAAAGTCAGAAAAATAAGCTGACAGGTGAAATAGTTTGGCGTCCCAAAAATCTAAAAGTTAACAGAAAGTTAGAAAAAATTATTAATAAAATGGTACGTTTTGATTATCGTAAACGCTACCAGTATGCAACCGAAGTTTTAGATGATCTGAAAAAATTAACAAATGTTGAAGATCCGCAAAAACAGGATGATAAAAAATTATTACTAGTTCTGACAGGGATAGCTGGTTGTATCGCACTTGGTATTGGAGCGTGGATTTTACAATTGCCAAAACCTGTAAGTGATGCTCAAAAAACATTATACCAACAGGGAGTAAATAAATATGAATCAGGAAACTATGAAGGAGCAGTTAAAGATTTCAATCAGGTTATTGAATTAGATCCGCAAAATGCTTTGGCTTATAATAAGCGAGGCGATGCTTATTATCGATTAGGAGACTATGAGCAAGCACAAGCAGACTCTAGCCAAGCAATTTTACTCAATCCTCAAGATGCCAATGCCTATTTTGACCGAGGATTTGCTTTTTATGGATTAAGTAAGTACAAAGAAGCGATCGCAGACTATACTCAAGCGATTAAGTTAAACTCAGAGAATGCATACTCTTACTATGGCCGGGGATTAGCTCGTTCTCAAGTGAAGGATAATAAAGGAGCAATTGGAGATTTTAGCAAAGCGATCGCTCTTAAGCCTGAGTATACCGAAGCCTACTTGCAACGAGGTATCCTTCGCCGTCGCCTCAAACAAAGACTTGCAGCAATTCAAGATTTTGACGCAATAATTAAAATTAATCCTAGTGATGCTAAAGCTTATTATCAAAGGGGTTTAACTCAATCTGTTAATAAACAGAAATATGCAGCACTTAAAGATTACGCAGATGCAATCAACATCAATCCCAAATATATAGAAGCTTTTCTTAATCGTGGTGATATTTACAGTGAGTTGGGAAATAAAGTAGAAGCTACTGAAGATTACAATACTATTTTACAGATTGATCCTAAATTTATTGCAGCTTACATCCACAGGGGTATTCACCGTTTTTCTTTTGGAAATTATAAAGGTGCTATTGAAGATTACACCGAAGCATTAAAACTAGATACTAATAATGTAGCAGCTTACAACAACCGTGGTAACGCCTATCTCGAACTGGGAAATACAAAAGCTGCAAATCAGGATTATTCACGAGCGATCGCAATTAATGCTAACAATGCCTTAGCCTACTATAACCGGGGTATAATTCGTACCAAACAGAAAAACAAACAAGGAGCGATCGCAGATTTCAAAAAAGCTGCAAAACTATTCCAACAGCAAGGAGAAAAAGATAGTTATCAAGATGCACAGAGAGAAATTGCCATTCTGCAAAATAAGTCAGCACCAGCGCCAACTACTCGCCCTAAATCTGGGAAAAAAGAAAAAACTTGAGCTAGTAAAAGGGACTGGGGATTAGAGATTGGGGACTGGGTGTAAAATCGAAAAATTATGGTGGTGGGTAATGAGCAACCACCAAATTTTAAAAAACAATTCCTAGTACGTCAGTACCCAGTACCGGAGCGGCCTTCCTCCCTCACCAATGACGAATGACAAAGGACAAATGACAATCATTACCAGTTAACTTTATTTACGCCCACCTACTTAATACCTACCATGAGTTACCGGATTTTTTTATGACTCAATTAGGATTGTTATATGCTAACTCTCTTCACTTTTTATCCAGATAACCTGGAATTATTCACTAGCAATGATGTCGATAAGGTACTGGCAAGAATTGATGGTTCTCACAATATTTGGTTGCGCTGTATCCACTTCCGCGATCGGACTGGAACCGCCAGAATTGTCAAGCATTTTGGACTAAATCCATATCGGATTGAGATGATTTTTAACCATTCCTCTGTAGGAATCGATGAAGATGTAGAAGATTGTTTATTTGACAGCTATGAAATTCTAACTACTCAAATAAAAAATAATGAATTTGAGGTTGCCTGTGGCAATATTGTGGTTGGAAATAATTTTATTATCACTTTTGAAATCACTGAACTAAAAATTTTAACCAATCTAGCAAATAATTTACAAAAGCGAACTCCAGATATACCAAACTTGGGAATTGACTATCTTTTTTATCTCATTTTTAAATATGTCTTGAATAATTATGATAATGTATTTGATTATATTTCTAGAAAACTTGATGATTTAGAAGATGAAGTTTTAGATAATTCGGGTGATGAATCAACGTACAAAAAAATTGCCACAATGAGGCAATCTACTCGTTCAGGACGCCGTAATTTTCAAAGCATCAAGTTACTTATGGCTATGATGAATAACGAAGATTTCCAATGGATCACCCAGCCAGTGAAGGAACTCTTCAATCAAGAATTAGTTCATCAGGTTGATAAACTCTGGCAAGAATATCAATCTCTAAGAGCCTGGATGTCAGAATTAATGGAAATTCAACGCGATAATATTGCTAGCAAAACTGGTGAACGAATTAATCGTCTAACTATCCTCTCGACCATATTCTTACCAATAACTTTCATGTCTGGTTTCTATGGTATGAACTTCAAATATATGCCGGAATTAGAGCAACCTTGGGCTTATCCTGCTGTGATCTGTATGATGGCATTAATTGTGATTTGTAGTATTACTTATGCTAAAAAACAACGTTGGTTGTAGAGAAAGGGAATTGGGAATATTGCTATATGCTTTCTGTAAGTAGACTGAATCAACTCTCAATCGGTAAATAAACGTGAATATACCATTGATTATTCGTGCTGAAGAACACAACGAGAAAACAGCGATTGCTACAACAGATGGAGCATTTACTTATCGGGATTTGCTTCACACTTCTAGTCAAATAGCAACAAGCCTTCTTCAGAATACAGAAGATTTACAGGAGCAGCGAGTTGCCTTTCTCATCCCGCCTGGGTTTGAGTATGTAGCGACTCTATGGGGGATTTGGCGGGCTGGTGGCATAGCTGTACCTCTGTGTGTTTCCCATCCACGCCCAGAATTGGAGTATGTAATTACCAATTCTGGAGCATCGATTATTGTTGCTCATCCTAATTTTGAGGCTATATTGCGTTCGCGCAGCGTCTCCGCAGGAGAATCGCTAGCCCAAGAACACAATTTGCGATTTATCCTCACCTCAGAAACTCTCCCATCTAATATTGGTCGCCTCCCAGATATAGATATCACTAGACGCGCTTTAATTCTCTACACCAGCGGTACAACAGGTAAACCGAAGGGTGTAGTTACAACTCATCAAAATATTCAAGCGCAAGTGACTAGCTTAATCACCGCTTGGGAATGGACATCGGATGATCGCATTTTACATATCCTGCCACTACATCATATTCATGGAATTATTAACGTCCTGACTTGTGCTTTATGGGCTGGCGCGGAGTGCGAGATGTTAAGCAAATTTGACGCCCAAACCGTTTGGAAACGAATTTGTGACGGTGACTTAACCCTATTTATGGCAGTACCAACAATTTATGTAAAGCTGATTGCTGCTTGGGAAACTGCTTCTAAGGAACGCCAAAAAACTATGTCAGAAGGCTGTGCTAAAATGCGCCTGATGGTTTCTGGCTCGGCAGCATTACCAGTTCAAGTTTTAGAAAAGTGGCAAACCATCAGCGGCCATTTTCTGCTTGAGCGCTATGGGATGACGGAAATCGGTATGGCGTTATCGAACCCTTTACACGGTGAACGGTTGTCTGGATATGTAGGAAAGCCACTACCTGAAGTTGAAGTGAGATTAGTGGATGAGAACGGGGAGTTAGTTCCAGCCGCAACACCAGGAGAGATTCAAGTTAAAGGCCCCGGAGTGTTTTTAGAATATTGGCAAAACCCCCAAGCAACCGCCAAAGCTTTCCAAGATAGTTGGTTCCGTACTGGAGATACCGCCGTAGTTGAGAATGGTAACTACCGCATTCTCGGACGGATGAGTGTGGATATCATCAAAACCGGAGGGTATAAAGTTTCAGCTTTAGAAATTGAAGAAGTATTGCGATCGCATCCAGATATTCAGGAATGTGCAGTGGTTGGGGTTGCCGATCCGGAGTGGGGTGAACGGGTTTGTGCGGCGTTAGTATTGCAAGGTTCTGAACCTTTAACATTAGAATCTTTTAGGAGTTGGGCAAAAGAACGATTGGCGGTTTATAAAGTACCAACCCAAATTTTACTAGTTGAAGAATTACCGCGCAATGCAATGGGGAAAGTGACTAAGCCGACAGTGGTCGAGCTATTTCCAGTCTAGTGATCAAAAATCAGAAGCAGTTCGACATCGCAAATGCGTGTATATTGTGGAAGTATGTGATGTCAATTGTGGTTGAGTTCTAAGCAGTGAAAGACTGCCAGAAAGTGTAAAAACCAAATTTACCGACATATACATCAAAACTATTGTTAAAATCCAAATAATTTTAAGTTAATATTCATACCTAACTCCTATGAGAGAAACTGTCCTAGAGGTTCGCAATCTCCAAGTTGAATTTCCCAGTGATGGCAATACTGTCAGAGCTTTGGATGGTATTTCTTTTGGGTTGCATCGAGGTCAAACTCTAGGAATAGTAGGAGAATCTGGGAGTGGTAAATCAGTGACAGCCCTAGCTGTGATGGGTTTGTTACAGACTCCCGGTATAGTTACTGGCGGTGAAATTTGGTTTCGTCCTCAAGAAAACGCCAACCCTATAGATTTGGTAACATTGCCTCCTGAGCAAATGCAGTTACACCGGGGTGGCGACATCGCCATGATTTTTCAAGAACCGATGAGTTCGCTCAATCCTGTTTATAACATTGGGTTTCAGCTAACAGAAGCGATTATGCGGCATCAAAATGTGTCAGCCGCCCAAGCCCGACAAATTGCGATCGCAGGTTTACAAGAGGTAAAACTTCTACCTAGCGATGAGGAGATCCAACAGCAGTATACCGAAACTTCATCGAAACTAGAACCATCAAAGTTGGCACAGTTGGTTAAAGAACACAAAGAAGCCATGTTAGAACGCTACCCCCATGAACTTTCTGGGGGTCAGTTGCAACGGGTGATGATTGCAATGGCAATTTCTTGCAACCCATTAATCTTAATTGCTGATGAACCAACCACAGCTTTAGATGTGACGGTGCAAGCAACTATTTTGGAGTTAATGCGAGAATTGCAGCAAACCCGTGACATGGCAATGATTTTCATCACTCACGACTTGGGGCTAATTTCAGAAATTGCTGACGAAGTAGCGGTGATGTATAAAGGCAAAGTTGTCGAATCTGGTACTTCTGGGCAAATTTTCAGCAATCCCCAGCATCCATATACTAAAGGTTTGATAGCTTGTCGCCCCACACTTAACCGCCGTCCCCAAAAATTACTCACCGTTTCTGACTACATGAGTGCAGAAGAGACACCGACGGGACAAATAGTAATTCAGGCGAAAGAACCCGCACAACCTACAGAAGTCACCACTGAAGAGATTGCTGCAAGATTAGCAAACTTCAATGAAAAGGAACCCCTATTGCAAATCCGCAACCTGAAAGTTGGTTTTCCAGTGCGCGGGGTGTTTGGTGGGACAAAACGCTACAACATGGCAGTGAATGGCGTTTCCTTTGATGTCAAACCAGGGGAAACAGTAGGTTTGGTGGGAGAATCTGGTTGCGGTAAAACCACCCTTGGTAGAACCTTGCTGCGATTAATTGAACCAATGAGTGGTCAGATTATCTTTGAGAAACAAGATATTACTACCCTCAAAGGAGAACCGTTGCAAAAACTGCGGCGAGAAATGCAAATAGTTTTCCAAAATCCTTTCAGTTCCCTCGATCCCCGGATGAAGGTTGGGGACGCGGTGATGGAACCGTTGTTAATTCACGGCGTTGGGAAGACAAAGCAACAACGACGCCAACGGGTAGCTGAACTTTTAGAAAGGGTAGGGTTGAGTGCAGATGCAATTAACCGCTATCCTCATCAGTTTTCTGGCGGTCAACGCCAACGGATTTGCATAGCCCGTTCTTTGGCATTAAATCCTAAATTTATCATCTGCGATGAATCAGTTTCAGCGCTGGATGTTTCGGTACAGGCGCAGGTATTAAATCTCCTCAAAGAATTACAGTCAGATTTTCAGCTTACTTATATTTTTATTTCTCACGATTTAAGTGTGGTTAAATTTATGAGCGATCGCATTTTAGTCATGAATCGCGGTCAAATTGTTGAAGAAGGCACAGCCGAAAGCATCTACCTGGAACCCAAAGAGGAGTACACGCAAAAATTAATTGCTGCGATTCCTACTGGTAGTGCTGAACGGGTGCGAAGTCGTCATTTGAAGGCTTTGTAGAAATAGAATTCAGGAGTCAGGAATCAGGAGTCAGCATGAATTCTGTACGAGGGGTGGATAGCAAGTCCGCTAGCGTCCTAATAAACGGCGTTTTTGCATCCCCACTAAAATAACGTGAGTTCGACAAGTCTTATTTGACCTCTCCCCCAACCCCTCTCCGACACGGAGAGGGGAGCAAAAAGCTGAATTTTTCGTTGCTCCTCCCTTTCCGTTTCGGAGAGGGAGGCTGGGAGGGAGAGGTTCATCGAACTCACGTTAAAATATGCAGATTTAGTTGTCTTGATTCTGACTCCTGAATTCTGAATTCTGACTTCTGAATTCTTTTTTAACAAATATTTGTACAAACAAAGTTAATTACATCTGCAAGTCCAGACTGAGTTTTTAAATTAGTAAAAATAAAAGGTTTATCACCGCGCATTTTTTTAGCATCTCGTTCCATCACACTTAAATCTGCACCAACATAAGGTGCTAGGTCAATTTTGTTAATCACCAACAAATCAGATTTAGTAATACCGGGGCCACCCTTGCGGGGAATTTTATCACCTGCTGCAACATCGATGACGTAAATCGTTAAATCCACTAATTCTGGACTAAAGGTAGCAGCTAAATTATCGCCACCACTTTCCAAAAATACCAAATCTAAATCGAGAAAACGTTCCTCTAACTGTTCAATTGCTGCCAAATTCATCGAAGCATCTTCGCGGATAGCAGTATGAGGACAACCGCCAGTCTCTACACCCAAAATGCGATCGCTAGCCAATGCCTGAGAACGCACTAAAAACTGAGCATCCTCCTGAGTATAAATATCATTCGTCACCACCGCAATCTGATACTGCTCACGCAATCCCTTACACAAAGCATCCACCAAAGCCGTCTTCCCCGAACCCACCGGGCCAGCAACTCCCACTCTAAATGTATTCATTCTTATTTGTCCTTTGTAATAATTACAAATTACGAATTACGAATTACGAATTATTTTGACTAACTCCTAAACAACCTTGTATACTGCGTTTCGTGTTGCATACTTGCCAGCGACAAACCCCAACTACAACAGGCGAGTTGATCGTCCTCCAACGTGAGAATTTCCAACGCCGCAGCACTGAATAATGGTTGCAAATCTAGCAATAACTGCTGTCCTGCTGTTTGTCCAAGGGGAATAAGTTTCACGCCAGCAGTGATCAAATTACTTGCCCAACTATGCAGATATGCGAGTAATGCGGCTTGGATGCTGATTTGCCAATGGGCAACGGCAATACCAAAAGCGATCGCATAATTGCAAGGATTACCCACAGCATTAGCAATAGGTATAATCTGAGGTTCTAGTTTACCAAGTAATTGGATGAGCGATCGCCCCATCTGCCAACTAGAGGCGCGTAATTCTTCTGTTTCCCTAGCGGCGGATAACCACAGATTCCAACGGCATAGCGACTCTACATCACCTATTTTTGCAGCTTGCTGCGATCGTACCATCACCGCCGCCTCTAACCGAATTGCTCCGCAGAGTAACTCCGCTTTTAACCAAAGTTTGAGATGTAAGGGGTTGGTGATAATACCATTTTCTACTAACGTTTCCAAGCCTTCAGAATAACTATATGCTCCCACAGGCAAAGCGGGGCTAGCCAGTTGTAAAATACTCAAAAGATGACTATCAGTGAGCATGATGGTGTTGTCCATAAGCTCCTAATTCGGGCTGAAATGGTAGAATTTCCTCTTTAACTTCTAACCCTAATTGTTCCAACATCGTGCGTAAAACCGAGTCTGAAGACAAGCGTAAATAAGTTGGAGTAATTTCTACAGGTACATGACGATTTCCTAGATGGTATGCCGCCCGTAATAATAAAAGTGGTGTTTGGGCAAAGGCAGTCAGCACTAGTTCTGGTTTGGCAGTAATTCTGATTAAACTGCTATGAGTTTCTTCTTGCAGAATATCGCCATCGTGTAAAACAGTTCCTCTGGGTAAATGTAAAAACACAACTTTACCATCTTCAGTTTCAAAGCGATGACGACTGCGAGTCCGTTCTTCTGCTGTCAGCGCCAGAGTAAAAGTAACCGCAGCATCGCTATTAGGTGGTTTAAGTTCGGTAAATGTCAGCATACAGAGTTTCGCTTGAACTTTTGTTTTTCATTATGGTTCTAATTTAAATACCATAACTGCCTTGTCCAAAGGAAAGATAAAATTAAATAAAGAAGGCAGCAAGCCAAACGGGGACAATCATGAACCAAGCCATTGAGGGAGTACGCTGGACAATTCACGATACTACTAAAGATTAGGATACCACAGCAAGAATAAAGCCAATATTGCGGGTAGTGATTGGATTAAAAATGCTGTTGGACGTTTCAAGGTAATGCTACCAAAAATGCCTGCGATCGCTACACAAATTAAAAAGAAAATCACAATCGATGAAGGCTCAACTTGTGGAACCTTTTGTGAGATAAATAATCCCCAGATTAAGCCAGCAGCAATAAATCCGTTGTATAAGCCTTGATTTTGAGCAAGAATTGTAGAAATTTGCTCTGGAGTGAAATCTCCGACTATTCTTTCCTGAACAAACTTTGTCTTCCAGAAAAACATCTGCACAACTAGAAAAAGGATATGTATGAATGCAATAATGCCTATGAGTACCTTGACAAATACTTCCACGGTTACTGGTCTCCTAGAATTTAATTTTTAACAGACTATACTAGTAAATCAAACCTCGTTATCTTGAAAATATAATTTAGGACTTACGCAAAAATAATTGAAAAGCTTATTATTCCGTAGTGGTAATTCATGAATTACCACTACTTACGACGTATTTTGCATAAGTCCTATAATTATTGAATTTCAACTTTTGCAGATTCAATATTCAGATGACTATACTGAGATGAGAGATTTTTTAATTCTTCCATATTTTCTACATATTGAGCATCTATCAGTAAATTACTAGCTTGGGCTTGTAGTAGGCGATAACTCCCAGCTTTTTGTTTGACTGGAAAGGCATTACCAATGGCTTGAATAGTTATGATTACTGCCCCTAAAACACTAGTGGCAACTTTTTTATTTTGCTCATCTATTTGGTTTAAAGAAGCCAAAATAGTAATCATTAAAGTGAGAATGATAGTGGTAATTGTTAAACTTGCATCCCAACTTCCATTGATTCGTCTGAGTCTGCTAGTATGGTGAGTTAGTTTCTTAATGTCATCCTGTAATTTTTTTCTTTGATCTTGAAAATCTTGCACTTCAGCCTTCTCCTATATATGAAAATACTTTGCTTAATTCGATGGGTTGAGACTCTATTGATACCCCGAACTAGATCGCTCTGTCAGTAAGAAAAAGTGTGCTAGTTTATGTAAACAATTGTAAACTTTGCCATAATCTTCCCAGCAAGACCAGACAAGTTAAATACTTAAACGATACGTGGATCTGGTTGAGCGATGACAGGGGAAGAGGCACTCAAACTAGTCGATGCTGTTTTACGCTCTACGGTCTTGGAGCAAGGACTAAATGATATTCAGTCTGTAGTCTTTCTCGAAAGTTGGGTTGGACGCACTTATGCGGAGATTGCGGATAAACTAGGTTATGATTGTGACTATGTTAAACAGGTAGGTTCGCAATTGTGGCGATCGCTTTCCCAAGTCATTGGCGAAGAAGTCTCCAAAAAAAATATCAAAACTATTCTGCATCGCTATCAGCAATCCCAAACCAGTACACAAGATTGGGGAGAAGCCGTTGATGTTTCCCGATTTTACGGTCGCCAAACAGAACTGCAAACTTTATCAACATGGATTGGCAAGGAGCATTGTCGTTTTGTCGGGATTTTTGGACTCGGTGGAATTGGCAAAACTACTCTCTCGGTGAAACTTGCCGAGCAAATTCAGTCCCAGTTTGAATATGTGATTTGGCGTAGTTTACAGCAAGCATTGCCACTAAATACTTTACTGGGCGAGATTTTGCCGATTTTAATGGGTTCAGAGGCAACAATCGATAGTTCAATTAATCTTTTGATGAAACAATTGCAGCAAAAGCGTTGTTTGTTAGTTCTTGATAACGTCGAGTCAATTTTACAAAGTGGAAACCGAGGGGGAGATTACCAACAAGGGTTTGAAGCATACGAACAACTATTTGGGCGGATCTGCGATGAACTCCACCAAAGTTGTCTGATTGTCACTGGACGAGAAAAACCGGGTAAAATTGCAGTGAGATCGGGAGAAAACTTACCAGTGCGATCGCTCTGTTTGTCGGGACTATCAGTAATAGAAGGTGAGCAAATACTGATCGCTAAAGGGTTAGATAAAGCACCTCAACATCAAAACTTGGTCAATTACTTTGGTGGTAATCCACTCGCCCTCAAAATTGCCGCAACCGCTATTCAAGATATATTTTGTGGTGATACACAAGCATTCTTGGCACAAGGTAATACCCTTTTTAGCGATTTATGGGACTTACTCAAGCAACAGTTTGAGCGTTTACCGCCTCTGCAACAACAGATTATGTACTGGCTAGCGATTAACCGAGAAGGAGTAACGCCAGCGAAGTTACAAACCGAAATATTGCCGCAAGTCTCTTGGCGAGAACTCTTGGAAGCCTTGGAATCACTCAAGGGACGCTCTCTCGTGGAAACAAGAACCACAGGGTTAACGCAACAACCCGTAATCATGGAATATGTTACAGAACAATTTATCCAAACTATTGAGTGGGAACTTACTACAGGCGAACTCAACTTATTCAGAACTCATGCCTTAATTAAGGCCCAAACTCAAGACTACGTGCGCGAAGCACAAATTCAATTTCTTTTGCATCCCTTAGTGGAGCGACTTTTAACCCACTTCCACACACAAGCCCAACTTGAGGAACACCTTTGCCAAATTTTAGCTAAATTGCGATACCAAGCAGCAGTGCAAACAGGCTATGCAGGGGGGAATCTACTGAATCTATTTTCTCACTTGCAAACCGATCTGAGTGGCTTTGACTTTTCTTATCTGGCTATTCGCCAAGCTTACTTAGCCAATGCTACATTGCACAACACTAATTTTACTGGCGTTAATATTAGCGAAACCGTCTTCGCCGAAACTTTTGGTGGTGTACTCAGTGCTGCTTTTAGTCCAGATGGAGAGTATTTAGCTACCGGTGATACCAAAGGTGAAATTCAAATTTGGGATAGTGGCACTGGCAAACAACTAATTCGTTGTCGGGGACACCAACATTGGACATGGGCTGTAACTTTTAGTCCAGACGGGCGGTATCTGGCTAGCGCTGCTGATGATTATTTAGTGAAGTTATGGGATGTGGAAACTGGGCAATGTCTGCACACATACAAAGGACATACATATTCAGTTAATGCCGTTGCTTTTAGTCCTGATGGTAATATCCTTGCGAGTTGCGGTCAAGATTTAACTATTCGTTTGTGGCAGGTTGGATCAGAAAAGCTTAAGGGAGAAGTTCAGACTTTAGTTGGTCATGAAAGTCGAGTGTGGGCGATCGCTTTTCACCCTGATGGTCAAATTCTTGCCAGTTGTGGAGAAGATTGTACAATTCGCTTGTGGGATATAACTACTGGTACGAACCTTGGTATTTGGCAAGCACACGATCGCTGGGTGCGATCGCTAGCATTTAGCCCAGATGGTCAGTTACTCGCAAGCAGCAGCTATGATAACACCATCAAACTTTGGGATCTTCAAACCCAGGAATGTCTTCAAACCTTACGCGGACATCGACAGACAGTAACAGCGATCGCGTTTAGTCGAAAGGGTCAACAGTTGGCTAGCAGCAGTTTTGACCGCACTGTAAAATTATGGGATGTCGTCACCGGAAATTGTCTGAAAACTTTTCTCGGTCATACTAGCCGAGTTTGGACGGTTGCTTATCATCCCAATGAGCAACAATTGGTCAGTGGTGGCGATGACCACGCCACCAAACTATGGAATATTCAAATAGGACGCTGCACAAAAACATTCAAAGGACATACCAATAGTGTATTATCCCTGGCTCTAACTCCAGATTGCGACTATCTGGCAAGTGGACACGAAGACCAAACAATTAAGTTATGGGATATCAAAAACGGTATCCTAGTGCAAACATTACGGGAACATACCAACCGCGTATGGTCGGTGGCGTTTCAACCTAATAGCCAGCATCCTTTACTCGCCAGTGGTAGTGCAGACCATAGCATCAAATTATGGGACTGGAAGTTAGGAACCTGTCTACAAACATTACACGGCCATACTAGTTGGGTTTGGACAGTTGTTTATAGTCCAGATGGCAAACAGTTAGCCAGTAGCAACTATGACCAAACCGTGAAACTTTGGGATATTAGCACAGGTGAATGCTTGAAAACTTTCAAAGGACATACTAGTTCAGTTGTTTCAGTCGTCTTTAGTCCAGATGGTGAACTGCTAGCAAGTAGTGAGTTTGACGGGATGATTAAGCTGTGGGACGTTAAAACTGGAGAATGCTGGCAAACTTTAACAGGACACACCAACAGCGTGTGGTCAGTTACCTTTAGCCCTAACGGAAAGTGGTTACTAAGTACGAGTTTTGACCAAACCCTCAAACTTTGGTTAGTTTCCACAGGAGAATGTTTCCAAACTTTTACAGGACATGAAGGCCCCGTTATGGTGGCGCAGTTTAGTCCAGATGCTCAGTTTATTGTTAGTGGTAGTTTAGATCGCAATCTGAAACTCTGGGATATTTCTACAGGAGAATGCGATAAAACTTTGGTGGGTCACTCAGAGCTTATTTATAGTCTGGTGGTAGCTTCTGTCCCAATTGAAGATGCAACTTCTGCTAGACTGACTGCTTTCAGTGGTAGCTTAGACGAAACTCTCAAAGTCTGGGATTTACAAACTGGTAAATGTGAGCAAACTTGGAGAGCGCCTCGTCCCTACGAAGGTATGAAGCTTGAACAAATTCAAGGGTTAACAGAAGCTCAATTGGCAACTTTGCAGGCTTTAGGTGCTGCTACTTAGGGTCTGCTGAATAATGATAAAACGTTGATTTCTCAATGCTTTGGGGCTATTTTTGTAGAAACAGGTGCAAGTAAATTGGGGTATCAGGCTGAAAAATCTTGCATTTCTCATGGATTAGGTCACAAAAAAACACCAAAAATCAGGATGAAACTATTGCCTGTTGCCTATTCCCTATTGCCTACCCCAGCCATCAGACTTTTTCAGCAAGCCCTACTTAGTAGTTTGTCAAGCCAACTTCAATACGATTCAAAGACCAAATACTCAACTTAGAGCCAAGGCAATGGAATTCGCGGCTACTCTTACGAGAACGCTTTCAGCGTTAGCGACGTTCGCGTAGCGTCTCGCAGAGAAGGAGCGTCACCCGCAGGTTAAGAAATTGAAACCCACGG
This sequence comes from Nostoc sp. UIC 10890, assembly GCF_054786515.1. Lineage (NCBI taxonomy): Bacteria > Bacillati > Cyanobacteriota > Cyanophyceae > Nostocales > Nostocaceae > Nostoc > Nostoc sp. UIC 10890. The sequence continues at coordinate 3,710,994 of NZ_JBSGKF010000001.1, read as the reverse complement.
AGATGGGTAAAGCCTCTTGTAGCTGCGGTTTCTAACCGCCCTTTTATAAATTTAAAGGGACGACTCCAACAGGTGAAATCGTCCCTTTAAACTTATCAAAGTGAGATATTCTTTATCTGCTTACCCTAGAAGGTTCAACCCACTCATCCCAAGAGCTATCGTAGCCATCATAAGTAATTTTATAAAGATCGTTACTAACTTCTAAAACCTGCCCTTGATACCATTTTCCCTTCCACAAAATTCTCACTGCATCTCCAGCTTCAAATGATGCCCGAAAGCGTCCAGTGCCAACCCATTCATTCCAGGAGCTATCGTAACCTTCGTATGTAATATAGCAATTATCATTATTAACCTTAAGTACCGTTGCCGGATACCATGCTTCCTTCCAAAGAACCTCAGCCTTTTGTCCTACAGAACAAGGTGAAGCAGCAAAAGCGCTAGGAATTAATGTTCCTACCCAAGTTGCCATGAATATGGCGCCAAACAATACTTTGTTTTTCATGATTATTTCTATCCTCAAACAGTAAAACCAAATTTTGATGATGATTGATGAAAATCTACTTCAAAATTTGCAACTAACTGTTACTATTTTCGTAGGATTTGTTTAGCGATCGCCTCAGCAAAAATTATGAATTTTCACCGCCATTTGTGAAGATATTGCATCTAAAATTAGCAGTAGCTATCGATTTTACTTACTTGAAATTCTTAGAACCCTAACTTCTTCAAGAAGCTAGGGTTCTATAATGCTATGGTTCAGAAAAACACTTTTCTTTGGGTTTGTTTGTTGTAGCATTGATTCGCACAGATTCAGGCGATCGCCTTTTTGATTATTTCAAACCCGGAGAGTGAACTAAATAATTAATAGAGCAGGCTTTTCGGCTTACCTCACAACACTTAACTCCTAGTTTCGATATCGTATAAATTGCAGAGGGTGAGGAGTTTTTGTTTGAGGCGATCGCGCACATTCTCTGGTAATATCACTACACAATCTGGCGCATACTGCATGACTTCGCGACTAAACCAAAATGTACTAGATACTCGCCTGACAACTCGCCTGACTCGCGCTTTATCTGGTATCCACTCATTAATATTGTCTTCTGGTTTAGCTTGATAGGCAAAAGCCAAACCAGCAAATAGATGCATTTCCACTTCAATCTCAGCCAAATTTGATCGCCACTCACCAGAAATTGGCATAATAGCAGCTTCTGTAATCCTGTCTAATCGTAAACTCCAGTTGTGAACCAGTTCTGGTATATCAAAGTTTCCTTCTGTCTCTTCGCACCAGCAATCAAGATATACCCGCTTTTCGTGGGGTGTAACTTTGGCGTGGCGAACGGTAAAATTAAACACACGCTCTGCTGCATCTTGATAAGAAAGCTGAAAAGGCTGTTCGCGTAAGATGTAGCGGTCTATTTCTAAGCGCCAAGGTGGGGGTAAATTCTCTAAGAAACGTTCGATTTCGCCCCGCAACGGTAATGATAATTCGCTGCGTTCCAGAAGTAAGTTTGCAATGATTTGGGCTTGTTCAATTTGCCCGATGTCTGTCAAAGCATTGATACATCTATGTAATGCCCTGATGCGTGGTTCTTTCCAATCGTTATTGTTACCAATGAGTAACTGACGTTGAGCGATCGCTTCTATCAGTTTAGAGATATTTGGGCGCTCGCCCCACATTATACCGAATTCTAAGGCGATCGCTTCAAGCTCGGCTTTATCATGTTCTGATATCGACAGTGTAATAGATTGACCTTTTCGACTCATATTTTATACGGACACTTTTATACGGATATATCTTGGCAACTTCTATTTTGCATGGCATTATAGGGAATAACAACGAGTTACGGACAGTTTTTAAGTAAATTGAAAAACTCGCACCATTGGTGCGAGAAATAGCCTGAAGATGTTTTATACCCATCTGAAAAACTGCAATCAATGGTTGCAGAAATTTATGAGTGGTATTTCTTAGCACATATATAAAAACTGCCACCATTGGTGGCAGAAATTGATTAGATTTACTAAGTCTGTCATTCTTTTTGCATAAAAATTACGATAAACCAAGCATTTGTAGGGAATTTTAAAGGATATGTCCGAAAATTACAGCATAAATCTCAAACCTGTTTATTCTCAAACCGTCCCTACACCTGACGGGGTGAAATTACCTAAAGATTGGTCGCTTTCTTGGCATCAAGTGGAAACTTCGGAGGCGTTGCGCGATCCAAATATTGATATAGTGTTCAACACTGCCATAACTGGGGATGGTAAAAGCTTGGCTGCTTTTCTTCTGGCTATGACAGATGGTGTATCCACAATGGCAACTTACCCGACTAACGAGTTAGCGAGAGATCAGGAAAAGCAAGTACAAAAATATAAGGACGAATTTCAACCAAAGAAAAACCCACAGATTTATCGTCTGAATGCAGCTATTCTGGAAGATTTTATCGAAACAAATAAATTACCAACTAAACAGTCTGGATTAACTAATCTTTCCAACCAAGCAGAAATTTTGCTGACTAATCCCGATATTTTTTACTATATTCATGATTTTCGCTATCTTAGGCGTTTTAAAAAAGATGGAAAAACCAAGGGAGAAAACGCCAATAAGCTATTCAGTAAAATAGATGATAACTACAATTTGTTTATATTTGACGAGTTTCATGTATTTTCCTCGGCTCAAGTTGCAAGTATCTTCAATGCAATATTGTTAATTAAGCATACCGTTCCAGGCAAGAAATTTTTGTTTTTATCGGCAACACCAGATGATTTATTGCTAGATTTTTGTGATAAATCTGGCATTAATTATAAAGAAATTAATCCAGCCAAAAAAGAAAAATATTGTTTTTCAGAGAATGGCACTCAATGGCGGCAGATTAGTCAACCAATAACCTTATTTTTTCCGCAAACACTAGAACCTAATTTCTCATCTAGTTATGATTGGATAATAGAAAATTCCGAATCAGTAATTTTAAAGTTTTTTCAAGATTATCCAGGCAGTAAAGGCGCAATTATTCTCAACTCGATTGCTGCGGTTAAGAAACTAGTTAAGCATTTTAAAAATATTTTTAAACCTTTAGATTTAGAGGTTAGAGAAAATACGGGTTTAACTGGTGAGACAGAAAAAGCTGAATCAGTTGCAAAAGCGGATTTACTTATAGGAACATCAACTATTGATGTAGGTGTAGATTTTAGAATTAATTTTTTGGTATTTGAAGGTGCTGATGCAGGTAATTTTATTCAACGCTTTGGCCGGATAGGCAGACACAAAGATTTTCACCCTCATCCTTATCATGCTTATGCTTTGATTCCCAAATTTATTGTTCAAACATTATTCAAACCTGATTCAGACTGTTTGCAAGATAGCAAAACTTACGACCGAGTAAGCTTTACACAAGTTATTCGTTCAAGTTACCCATTTGTAAATGAATTTAAGCAATACCCTAAACGCTGGGGTGCTATTCAATCAGCTTGTGTTCATCAAGAATTAAGACGGCTGACTCATCAATATCCTGATGCAGAGAAAAACTTTAAAGAGACTATTGAAAAAGCACTTGATGTAAATATTTGGACAAAATATGGACAAATTAATCAATGTTTACAAGAAAATAAAATTAACAAAAAAATCATTGATGAAGCACGAAGTTTTCGGGGAAGTAGTCAGTTATATTGTGCAATTTATGATTCAACAAATCCACAAGAACCAGAAAATGAACGTTTTAAAAATTATAACTTACCGGGTATTCTCAGCAACTTTAAGTTTGAATGGATGGATAGAAAGGAATTTATACAACAAGCTGAAAAATCTAAAGTTACAACCACTCGTTTTCAAGAAGCTTTATGCTGTTTGAAACTGACTGGCTACCGAGAAGTAAGAGAAGACTGGAAGTTTTACTATCCAGAAGATATCAGCGAAATTGCCAAATCTGGTAAAGTACAGGTTCTAAAAGGTTTAGAAATTCGCCAACCCCACGGTAGCGGAATTAATAAAATAAGTGATGCTGTATCGGGTAGGGGTTTAGTATGCTTTCTTTCAGATTGCGATCGCACTTACCTCAGAGCAAAGTTAGGTTTACCTATCCACTTTCAAGCATACTCCTTAGCAGATAAATATAGTAGCGACGATAAGAAGTCACCACCGTACACTATAGCATTTGGTAAATCTGCACTAATGCTGGAAACCTTACTTTGGTTTCGGAAGCCGAAAAAGGATGATGGCTGGATTTGTTAGAAAGTTATATAACATCAAATTTTGGGAATACTAATGCTTGAAGATGATTTGCTTTCTCGAATTTCGATTGATCCAAACATCTGTTTTGGTAAACCCTGCATTCGCGGACATCGTATTTGGGTTTCTTTAATTTTAGATTTATTAGCTGGTGGATAAAGTATTGAGAGCATTTTAGAGGCGTATATAGGTATAGAACGAGAAGATATTTTAGCGTGTATTGCATTTGCTGCTAAGACAATTAAAGATTTATATAGTGAATATGGAGAATAGAAATGAGTATGAGTAACGTTGATGAATATCCTGAAATTCCAGACCTAGATAACTATGAGGAAGACGAAAAAGATATTCCTATTAAGCGCGAACTTTTAACTATTAGCCTCTTTAAAAAAGCAATTAAAGAAGTACCTGAGAATAAGGAAGATTCCATAATTATTAGTTTTTCTGAGAATGTATTACCTAAACTAATTCATCAATTAGTGGGAGCAACAGCTAAGGGAGGTCAATTCACAGAAGACCGTAGATCCGAAGGTAAAAATGTTGAACGTAGTAAACATGACCAATCTTTATTATCTCATCTGCTTAATGGCCTGTTCCCTACCTACCGGATTATTCAGAAATTAAAGTCATCAGAACTGGAAACTAATCCTGTTAAGCGTCAATGTGAAGAAAAGGAAACTCGTTTATTTGTAGCTGCGTATATTCTACATGACTTTGAAAAATTCCCCGACTATCCAATTTGGTTGAAAGAAAATAACACAGATGATGTATTTAAAAATCGTGATTGGCGTAAAGACCCTGCAAAAAAATCAGATGCACCAAATTTAAGACGCGGGTATGTAAAACAAAAAATTCAGGATTTTAGTTTAGATAGTTTTTTGGGTGAAGATTGGGAAAATTGTATCGATGATATTGTGTGGCTGAGTAGTAATGCTGGTGATGGAAGTGATGCTGATCGAGGTTTAGAAATTCGTGGATTGCGTCCTAATTTAGATGGTCGAGTGCGGAATATTTTGCACAGATTGTTAAAAATGTCTGATTTATTTGCTTCACTATTAAAGCATCCTCGTGATGTTGAAAGTGATGGCAGAAATGAAAAATTACCTGAGTTATTAAACGACTTAAGTAATGGTCAGTTAACATTTAGCTATCATGCATTATCAGACAATCGTGGTGTTCTGACGAATATTATTAATAATGCCTTGATGGATGTACATCCTAAGCAATACTACACACAGTTATTGTATTTGCCAGATGGTGTAGTATACCTTGCCAGTAAAGATGCACCTGCAATTCATACTGCTGATATTCCCAATCAAGTTGTAGATAAAATTAAAACATTATGCAGTAAGCAGTTAACAAAACGACAAACAGGTTTTAGTCGAGATGGTAAAGGTTTCAAGTTCGCTGATTACTACTGGTTATTTTTCCGCGCTAATGAGTTAATGGAAGTCAGCATTAATGCAGCTATCAGTATACTGCCTGATACTAAATTAGCCTCATCTGGTAAGCGGAGTGAAAGTTTACAAACTTTTCAAACACAAGGAGAATTACCACAAAATATAGATGTTGTATTTGGTAATGAAATTCAGATTGATAGATTAGCTGAATTTGGAGATATTATATGTCGAGGTATTTGGGGTAAATGGCAAGAACGCGCTAATGAATACCAAAAACAATTTCCTAAAGCTGAACGTAAAAATATTCCTGATTTAAATCTGACTGAAAAACTAGCTGAATACTTGGGTTTGCTAGAGGAAATACCAGCTTTAAGACAAATTCAATCTCTCAAGAAAACAGGAGGAGTTCCTTTAGATTGGTATTATTTATCGGCTAAATATTACCAGAAAAATCTAGGTAAAGATTTAGCGCAAAATATTGAGTTGATGGAAGGTATGGTTAATTATACTTCCAAGCTCATTGAACCTATTTTAGAAGATTTTGCAATTCCTGACGGGTGGAGTGATTTACGCACTTATGTAAGTCGAGTTATTTCTTTACCAACAGGTGCAGTTGTTGAACCTAAGCCAGACCAATTTTTAATAGAGATAAGTAGGTATAACGCTGCAAAAGTTACAGGAAGAGGTAGAGAAAATGTTTGTGCTATATCTAGTTCTCCCTACACTGTAACGGAGCAAATGGAGTCAGCAACGTTATTTGCACCACAAGTTTACAGCAATCGCCAAATTTTATTTAATGCTCAAGCTGCAAAGCGGCAAATTTGCTCAATCTGGTCAATTGAAATCATGTTGAGGCAAATTTTGATGAGTAAGACTAATGCGACTGGTGCAGACTTTGAAGGTCGTAAATATCGCTATCTTTATCTCTATCCTGCTTATTTCTTTACTCCAGAAACAAATAAGTTTTTGCAAAAAGCTTATAACGCCATATCTCAAACTCGATTTGATGCTGAACTTCGCAAACATTTTGTTTCCAAAGAACAAGTTGCAAATTTAACAATTGACAACTATCAACAAGTCGATGATTTGTTGATTAAGCAGGATATTCCACCAGAAGATGATAAGACATTTAAAATTAGCTATCCCGATGATGAAACATTAACTTTCTTCTTCATTGGTTTACCGCCAGGAAGAGAACCAACAGATACAGAATCGTGGATAATGCCAGCTTGGTTAGCATTTGCGTTACCGCTTGTTCTCGATGTAAAAGTTGTTGCATCAGAGTCACCTGTACCACCTTTCATTAGTGGTGCTGATTTTGAACAAACAGTTTTAATTGATGGAGAACATCAAGCGATTCGTTCTTTAATTCAAAAAGATAACTATTGTTTAGATAGCATTCTACCTAGAATTTCAGAAAAGCGTGAATTTTCTCCCCTCAATGCTCTCACTGCTGCTTACTCTATTCACTTGGAAGTTAACCGTAAAAAAGATGGCGATCCAGACTGGGGAAAATTAGCAGATTTAGCACGAGATTTAGAAACCAGTCCTCTTTATGTCTTTCAATACCTTAATAAATGGTTGCGAAAGCAAGACAAAATTGATTCTGTACCTCTTGCTAAAGTTCGCCTATACTTGGATTTTTATCACTATTTTGAGCCAAAAGGAAAAGCTGTGAATCAACTGCGTAAGTTAACAGAACTCTACCGCCGTTTTTATCGTTCTAAAAGTCAATATGCCAAAGCTAATGCAATTCTCAAACCAATTGATGAGGCTGCTGATGTAATTTTGAAAATTGATAAATCTATGGCTAGTGATACTGAATCATTAATAGATGTGGTAGCGGCTCGTCTAGCCAAGCTGATGAATAATGTGCGACGGAGAGCGGCTGAAGGAAAACCAACATTAACTTTAATTGATGGTAAGTGGAAACCTGCCTTAACTTCCGAAGAAGAACGTCAAGCAGTTTATGAGTTTTCTAAGTATTTTGTAAAAGAAATATTTGAAGGAAGCTTTAAAAGTGATCGCGCACGTTTAGCAGGTACTCAACTCAATTTAATTCGAGATACTTGTGAATACCTTTATCGCCTAGCAGATGATGAAGAACGGAAAGCACGTCCACAAGAGGAACCTGATGATATTCCTGAATTAGAACTTGAGGCTTCAGTCTAATTTCTTCTTTTTTTCAATTAATCAAATAGGAGCAATCAAACCATGAAATTCTTGAAAACACTCGATTCTAAATTTTTCCACGATGTAATCCCTGCTAAACCAATGGGAAAATATGCTCATTTCATTACTATCCGGGTTACAGAATCTTATCCTTTATTCCAGACAGATGGTGAACTTAATAAAGCAAGAGTACGTGCTGGAATTGAAAATAAAGAACCTATTAGTCGCTTGGCAATGTTTAAGCGCAAGCAGTCTACACCAGAACGCTTAACAGGTAGAGAATTATTACGTAACTACAAAATTGGTGACTGGGAAAAATGCGACTACAACGTAGATTTTAGCAAAACTACTCCTGATTGTATTCTCTATGGTTTTGCTATTGGTGATTCCGGTTCTGAAAAGTCGAAAGTAGTTGTAGACACAGCATACTCTATTACACCCTTTGATGATTCTCACCTAAACTTTACCCTCAATGCACCTTTTGAAAATGGGACGATGAGCCGTCAAGGGGAAGTAACCAGCCGCATTAATAGTCAAGACCATATCTTACCTCAAGTCTTTTTCCCCAGCATTGTCACCTTGAAAGATCCTACTGAAGCTGGATTTCTCTACGTTTTCAATAATATTCTCAGGACACGCCATTATGGAGCGCAAACTACCCGCACTGGTAGAGTGCGTAATGAGTTAGTTGGAGTCATTTTCGCTGATGGTGAGATTGCTAGTAATCTTCTTTGGACTCAAAAGATATATGACGTAATGAGTAATGCAACTCCAAAGCAAATTAATTCTCCTGATCCGCTCAATGAAGACGAGGTTTTAGAAGCGGCTACACAAGCAATTACTGCTCTAATGTCTCAAGAGTGTATTTCTCATACTGATTTTGTTGGTGAATTCTTCACACAACTTTTGACTGAAGTGAAGTCTATCACCAGTGATGAAACTCGATTGCAAGAAATGTTGAGTCAAGCAAATGCTGAATCATCTGTTTATGCTCAAACATGGGTTCTTAAATTAGGGAAGAAAGACGCTAAGAAAGATACCAAGGTTAATAAGAAAGCTGCTGCTGTCACGGAGTAAGCAAGATGGCAATTATTTATCGCTGTCAAATAGAACTTCATGACAGCCTCTATTACGCAACTCGTGAAATCGGGCGATTGTATGAAACAGAGCCAATAATTCACAATTACGCTCTCTGTTATGCACTGGGTTTAGTTGATAGCCAAATCTACTCTACTACCGTTGCTGAAGAACATTCTTATCGTTACTTTTGCCCCGAACAAGTGCCAAAATATGAGGAGCATTTAACGCCACTCAATCAACAAGGAATTTACGTAACTCCGGCGCGATCGCTCAATCATTCGTCCATCCTCAACACCTGGAAGTATGCTAACAACAACTACCACGTTGAAATGGAGAAAACACAGAAAAATATTCCTAGTTTTGGGAGAGCGAAAGAAATAGCAGCAGAAAGCAAATTTGAGTTTTTTATCATATCTCAAAAAGAACTCAAACTACCAAAGTGGATTCGCTTGGGTAAATGGATGAGCAAGGCTGAAGTAACGGTTGAACAATTACCGAAACCTAAAATTGCTGAGGGTATATTCACTTGTACATATCCATTAAATCCTTTAGATGTGATGTTCACTAATCAAGTGATTAGCTATGATGTTGTGAATATGCCTCCAGTTAGCTTAATTCAGAATGTCCAAATGCGAGGTCAACACTATCAATTTGATGGCATTCAAAGCTTAAAAATTCCAGTTCGGATGGAATATCGTTTTCGGAGTTAATCACTTCCTAAAACCTTTACCACGTTTTTTCTTTTTCGCAGGTTCTAGCATCCATTCACAAATTACGCTACAATTTTTAGCCCCTGTTAGTTCTGTACGCTCCCCACCAGTGAAACACTATCAACAACAAATTAACGCCTTCCCCAGCGATTACCTAAACAACTTGTGGGGAGAAATCCAAGCTTGTCCTTACTTTGCTATCAACAACCTCAACCGTGATTTTGTCGCCACTAAAGGATTTTCTGTAGTATTTCAGCGTTCTGGATTACCAAAAGTAGAACAGCAGTTTCCCTACTTCAAACCTTACCTCGATTTGGCTCTCCAGCCGAGTTGTAATGCTTTTTACCTCAATCCTTTACAACTCAAAGAAGGCTCTCGCGTCGATCCGCATATCGATCGCTCCTTACGTTCCTACTCCAAAACCATTGAACCACCTGCGGTTGTCAGTGTGCTTTATGTGCGCGTACCTGCGGATATGGAAGGGGGAGAACTGGTATTACGATCGCACAAACGCCAACTTGGGCAAATTAAGCCCCAATTCAATACTTTAGTTTATTTTCAAGGTGATTTAACCCATTCGGTTAACGCTGTTAAAACCCCAGGAAATCGCCTAAGTCTCGTTTGTGAACAGTATAGTTTGAGTGATGCTGAACTCCAGGAAATCCCTGAGTTTACTGTAGAGTCAAGAAGCACTCAGTCTACAACCAAAAAGAGAAAGTATGCCTCATAGTTTAGTGTTGAATTTGCTACCTCAATCGCCCATTCCACCACAGTATCTTACAGGTAGACATCTCCACGCCCTATTTTTAACCCTCGTTAGTTCTGTAGATAGCACATTAGGCGATCGCTTGCACGATTCCACCGCAGATAAAGCTTTCACCCTCTCTCCTTTACAAATTAATACCCCCCTTTTGAAGGGGGGTAAGGGGGGATCTAAATTGCAATATTTACATCAACAACCCATTCCCGCCGGAACTCCTTGTTGGTGGCGTATCTCTTTATTAGATGACACTCTATTTGGCAAACTTACCCAACTTTGGCTAAATCTTAATCCCAATCGCCCTTGGCATCTTGGCCCGGCTGACTTGTATATTATCAGCATTCAAGGTACACCCCAATCTATTCAACCTTGGGCGAATGCCAGTACTTATGCTCAATTATATGAAGAAGCTAGCGATCGCCATTCTTCCATCAACCTTAGCTTCTCAACGCCTACCGCCTTCCGTCAAGGACAGTATGATACTACCCTTCCTACCAGAGAATCTGTCTTTAATTCCCTACTTTCGCGGTGGAATAAATACAGTGGCATAGAATTGAATCAGATTGCAATTGAGTCAATATTTCCTTCTTTTGTCAATATTCACACAGAAATAGTAGCTGATTCTCGCAGCAAATTTATTGGCATTCTTGGCGAAGTTAACTACAAGATTTTGGGAGAAATTGAACCCATCCAAATTAAGCAAATTAATGCTTTAGCTGACTTTGCTTTGTATGCAGGAATTGGTCGTAAAACAACTATGGGAATGGGAATGACACGGCGGCTATATTCTCCATAATTCTAATAATCATTTAAAAACCATCGAAGTTATGAACCAAACCGAATATATTTCAATTGCGGCATTGAATCAATATGCCTATTGTCCGCATCGCTGTTGGCGGATGTTTTGTGCAGGGGAATTTACCGATAATCAATACACAATTGAAGGTACAACTTTACACGATCGCGTCCACACGACAAGCGATGTACAGCGAGGAGAGACTTGGCAAGTTCGGGCAATTTGGCTGAAGTCTGAGCAATACAAACTCATCGGCAAATCTGATTTAATTGAAGCCGAATCAGGTCAAGTTTATCCAGTAGAATACAAACGGGGACGCAAAGGCGAATGGGATAACGATGAGTTGCAAGTTTGTGCCCAAGCCTTATGTTTAGAAGAGATGACAGGACAACCTGTTACTACTGGATATATCTATTATGCCCACTCCCATCAACGGCAATTAGTAGAGATTAATGCAGAGTTACGGCAAAGTGCGATCGCTACTATTGAATCTGTCACAAATCTACTAGAAACAGGAGCAATGCCAAAACCAGTTTACAGCAAACGCTGCCAAGGATGCAGTCTTTATTCGCAATGTTTACCCAAAGCAACAGATAAAGTCAAAAGTTATCAAGAAGTAAATTAAATCATACCCCAATACAGTTCAGATAATCCCAAACCCATCATGTAGAGACGCGATTTATCGCGTCTTGAAATACCGATTATCTACACCAACAACCCTTGCTAACCGTATTTAATTATACCCGAATCTCTTTCCTCAAACCCAGATTATTATTAGGAAAAATCAAAAATGGGAACACTTTACGTAACACAAGCCGATGCTTTTATCGGCAAAGTTGACGAACGTCTCACCGTCAAAGCTGAACAAAAAACTATCATGGATATCCCTTTAATTAAACTAGAAGGGATTGTAGTACTAGGGCGGGCTACTATTTCTCCCGCCGTCGTCAGTGAACTTTTAGATCGTCATATTTGTTTAACATTTCTCACCGAAAACGGACGATATTTAGGGCGTTTAGAACCAGAAGCTACTAAAAATATCTTTGTTCGTAAAGCCCAATGGCAAGCTATAGGAGAATCAGAACCAGCAATACATTTAGTTAGAGGATTTGTGCGGGGTAAATTAAAAAATTACCGCCATAGCTTACTTCGCACTCAACGAGAATATCCTGATACTGACCTGAATAATAACATCACTCGATTGGAAAACGCGATCGCACCAATCGAAAAAACTAACAGTATTGATTCGCTCAGAGGCTTAGAAGGTGCTGGTAGTGCAGCCTATTTTGGTTGTTTTCAACAGCTAATCAAAACCTCAGAATTTCAATTTGAAGCCAGACGCCGCCGCCCACCAACCGATCCGGTTAATGCCCTACTGAGTTTTGGGTATTCATTACTACGTCATGATGTGCAAAGTGCTTTAAATATTGTCGGCTTCGATCCTTATCTAGGATACTTACACGTTGAACGTTATGGTAGACCTTCCCTAGCCTTAGACTTAATGGAAGAATTTCGTCCTTTAATAGTGGATGCTGTTGTGTTGTCGCTGATAAACAAGCGATCGCTAACCCTAACTGACTTTACCACCGAACCGCTCAGTGGTGCGGTAAATTTAACCAAAGAAGGACTGCATACATTTCTTCGCGCTTATCAACAAAAGAAACTATCGAGTTTCAAACATCCAGTTATGGGAACCAAATGCACCTACCAAGAATCCTTTGAAATTCAGGCGAGGTTATTAAGTAAATACCTAATGAACGAAATCGATAAATATCCTCCCCTAGTTCTCAAATAACTTGTAATTTCTCCCCATTTCCCATTCCCCAATCCCTTCATGTATATTGTTGTCAGCTACGACATTCCAGAAGATAAGCGTCGTACTAAAATCCATTCGATTCTCAAGTCTTATGGACAATGGATGCAACTGAGTGTGTTTGAGTGCGATATCACTCCCACTCAGTATGCTAAACTGCGATCGCGTTTAGCCAAATTGATTAAACCCGACACTGACAGCGTGCGCTTTTATTTTCTCTGTGGCTGTTGTGAGCGAAAAGTTGAGCGTATTGGCGGAGAACAGCCACGGGACGAAACAATTTTCTTTGCTGAGTCAACTTCTAGCTAGATTTCTGTATTTCAAATGCGCGGAGGGGTAGGTGTACAAATTCGACAGCCCCAAAAAAGTGCCTCTATTCCAACTACAGTAAGGCTTTCAACCCATTGTTCTCCTACTCGTCATCCGCGCAATCTCTGAAATACTTATCAAAACACGATTTCAGCCTTGAAATTTTCCTGACGCTCTTTCCAAACGAATTCTCTAATGCTATGATTGCCCTTGAATCGCGCAACCGCACCTTGAAAACTAAATACAGCTTGGGTTTGAGGCTCCCGCCATTGCAATTCATCAAAATCCCTATTAGGGATTGAAACTTTCCTAGACCCTGAGAACCACGAAGAACGCTCACACATTGCAATTCATCAAAATCCCTATTAGGGATTGAAACATTAAGCGACGTTCCATGAATTACGCCGAATGAAGATTGCAATTCATCAAAATCCCTATTAGGGATTGAAACAGAATCTTATCAACGCCTCCTTTCTCGGTATCACATTGCAATTCATCAAAATCCCTATTAGGGATTGAAACCTTAATCCCTGATGCCATGCCTACGAATCACCCATTGCAATTCATCAAAATCCCTATTAGGGATTGAAACCTGCACCAAAAACTGCAACTGATGACGATGCAGAAAATTGCAATTCATCAAAATCCCTATTAGGGATTGAAACCCTCACGTAACCATTGCGGGGTGTCGCTATCGGTATTGCAATTCATCAAAATCCCTATTAGGGATTGAAACTTTTTAAGTTCCTCCTTCAATGCCAACAATTTGGATTGCAATTCATCAAAATCCCTATTAGGGATTGAAACGTCGGCAGTGGCAGTACTGCTGGCATCAAATAATTGCAATTCATCAAAATCCCTATTAGGGATTGAAACAAACGTATCTTTAGATAACAACGAAACAAAGTAGAATTGCAATTCATCAAAATCCCTATTAGGGATTGAAACGTATCTTATCGCACCTTGCAGGTATGGTAGATATATTGCAATTCATCAAAATCCCTATTAGGGATTGAAACAGGGGCAGATAGTGGGGCGTACATACAATGAACAAATTGGAATTGCAATTCATCAAAATCCCTATTAGGGATTGAAACGCAACCTTGATTGACGCAGCTAGCGGCTATGAAGTTTTAATTGCAATTCATCAAAATCCCTATTAGGGATTGAAACATAATAAATGAAGAACATAAAGGAGCCTTATGATAATTGCAATTCATCAAAATCCCTATTAGGGATTGAAACTCCTATTTGTAAAATCGTGAGTCCCTCCAGCTAATATTGCAATTCATCAAAATCCCTATTAGGGATTGAAACAGCCCAAGCGCTGCTGCACACTCTTCGGCAAAATTGCAATTCATCAAAATCCCTATTAGGGATTGAAACATTGACCCAGATGATTTCTAAAAATGCAGACATATTGCAATTCATCAAAATCCCTATTAGGGATTGAAACCAACCCTTGGACACCTTCATACTAAAAAACCCAGTCGGATTGCAATTCATCAAAATCCCTATTAGGGATTGAAACGCCTCAATGCGTGGTACTAGAACTCTATCTACATAATTGCAATTCATCAAAATCCCTATTAGGGATTGAAACTAGCCCTTGAACAAGAGTTACTCCCGCAGTATTGTTATTGCAATTCATCAAAATCCCTATTAGGGATTGAAACATATATTGCCCAAAAAGATAGACTTTTAGCTTAAATTGCAATTCATCAAAATCCCTATTAGGGATTGAAACCTTTCTACCTCAAAATCGAGGTGCAGTATGGCAGATTGCAATTCATCAAAATCCCTATTAGGGATTGAAACGAGCCATACCGCCACTCAAAGTACCAGTGGCAAGCTTTGTAATTGCAATTCATCAAAATCCCTATTAGGGATTGAAACTTTACAGCTATTTTTTGCTGCTACAGTGTAGAAAAAGGAGTAAACCTCAAAGCCTCTCTCCTTTTAGGAGAGAGGTTTGGAGAGAGGTCAAAATCAATACAGTTCGGAAAGGTTTTTTAATGACACGCCGCCAATTGTAGAGACGGCGATTTATCGCGTCTCTTGCCTTAACCGAACCGTATTGAGGTCAAAGTGTATTGCATACAAATGAGCGATCGCGGTATATTCCTTTCAAACAAAGAAATACAAAAATGAAAGGGTAGGCTGATGCCCACCCTAAACCATTATTTACTTAGCAATAGTTTAAACAGGTGCTTCACTAGCAGACTTACCAACAAGCATTGCGGTATTTTCGTCGCTTTCCAGGATACCGAATTCAATCAACAACTCTTCCAACTCTTCCATCTCAATTGGGGTAGGGACAGTGAGGTTTTTGTTGTCGATAATCTTGGTAGCCAATGTCCGATATTCGTTACTTTGATTGCTGTCAGGAGCGTACTCATTAACAGTCATCCGACGCAATTCTGCGTGTTGAACAATATTGTCACGAGGTACGTAGTGAATCATTTGGGTATTCAAACGTTTTGCCAAGGTTTCGATTAAATCGATTTCCCGGTCAACGTTACGGCTGTTACAAATCAGACCACCCAAACGCACACCGCCAGTGTGAGCATATTTGAGAACACCACGAGCAATATTGTTAGCTGCATACATCGCCATCATTTCACCAGAGGTAACGATGTAGATTTCTTGTGCCTTACCTTCACGGATAGGCATAGCGAAACCACCGCACACAACGTCACCCAAAACATCGTAACTTACAAAATCAACATCTTTGTAAGCACCGTTTTCTTCTAAGAAGTTGATAGCGGTGATAATACCACGACCAGCGCAACCCACACCAGGTTCAGGGCCACCAGACTCCACACAACGTACATCGCGGAAACCGGTCAGCATTACTTCTTCGAGTTCAATATCTTCTACAGCGCCACGTTCAGCAGCTAATTGTAGAACACTTGTTTGAGCTTTACTGTGTAGCATCAAACGAGTAGAGTCAGCTTTAGGGTCGCAACCGACAATCAGAATGCGTTGACCCATTTCAGCCATTGCTGCTAGGGTGTTTTGAGAAGTGGTAGATTTACCAATACCGCCTTTACCATAGAAAGCTATTTGTCTAATCTTTTGCTCAGTCATGGTTGTGTTTCCTACAATGATTTAGTTGATGGGTCGTAAGCTTGATGTGAAATCTTCACCCTTGGTGTCGTAGGGAAGTAGAGCCTGTTGGTGTATATGCATAGCAACTTGTCGCTAGACATCGCATCCTGGCAAAAACAGTTAAAATCAGAACATATTTACCCACAAAGCGATGGCTTAAGGGATAGAGAAATCTCTATTTCCTAATAACAAAGCCTTTAAAACTTTGACTTCAGCATTGTTAGTTGTTGTAACAGAATCCCAAATGGTTGCTCACGCCTCAAGAGTGGTTGCAGCAGGAATTCAAATGAACGCAGATTTGTTCCCTGAACCACACAACCAACCAAATTGCAATCCACTCTTAAATGGTCGCTACAACTTTTCTGATTTTGCTGATGTCAAGTCGCAAAGAACATCTATCACGCTTCTCGTTTCGTGATTAATGCAGCAGGATAAATTCCAACCCAAAAGTAGTAGTTACAGGTGCAGTCATATAATGCCTGCACAGGCAATCCCTAACACTCTGGCTTAGACAATATCTTGATGACTTTTAACAGTATGGTTAAATTCCTGAAAATTGTGGAACGACACCATTCTGCTTGGAGTTTTCGTTCCAAAAGTCAGCAACTACTTCAACTTAATATTGCGGGAGTAAACATTTTCAACCGCGAATTAAGTTAGTAAATATTCTGTATTCCTATGGATTTGTCAGGCTGTACTAAGAGTCTTTCTTCCCAGACTCCAAGAGTAATTGCCTTTTGCGGGTAATGCTCTAGCTAGGTTAGCCAACTCTTATTGGCTCATACCCAGATAAATTTAGATTGACTTCAAGTTGTTACAAAGGCTACTATCCTACTCAATCTAGTTTTAGATTTCGTCAAAAAAAGATGTAGCTAATTGAAGTGGACTTACCAGAGCAAAAAAACTTTCTTGAGCTTGCCTCAAACTTGTCTTGAAGTCTTTTTGTGCTTTTAACTTGTTTGATTCCTATAAAAACCATAACATACATCTCACTAATTTATTTGGCGAATCTCAAAAAATTTATCTATTTAATAGAACATTCTCCTTGGAACCTTTAATAGTCATAACTTACACGTTTATAGATTGCTAGCTAATGAAATTATTGATCATAGTCAATATGTGCAGTTAGATACTTTCGGGTATTTGATAAAAGCATTGAAAACTAATGTTTTACAACCAAAACAGAATTGATTATTTTTGTGGTCAAGAAAGTAGATTAAATAACTCATAAAATTTCATGCCGTAATAAGTTAAATAAAAGGGCTTAATTAGGGGCTTCCAACTAAAAAAATATCCCATCGCTTTGGCAAGCAGGGGAGGAAGAATTGAATGATCATCTTCGCTCCCAAAGTTGGGTGGAGAGGGATAGTCGCCTCGTCCTTTGGGGTATTGGTAAATTCCTCCCCATGCCCCTGCCCTTATCGATAAACTTTTTTATACTAGAACTTACGCAAAAATAATTGAAAAGCCTATTATTCCGCAGCGGTAATTCATGAATTACCGCTACTTACGACGTATTTTGCGTAAGTCTTGTATACGAGTGATTCAGGAGTCAAATGCCCCGCCCACAAGGGGACGAGGTTTTACGCTCGATAAATAAAATCGGATTGCTATCTATATATAGTTTCCTCAATGATAGACCTAACGGTAGAAGTAAATTCTATCTTGCAAGAGAGGTGAAACCCCAGCACATAGTTGAAGATTAGATAAGAAGTGAAAAACAAAAAACCATTTAGTGATTAGGTCAGAAAAATGTTGACACCATTATTAACCGCCCTAGCTACAGCTTTGAGCCTGTTGATTGTTGATTTAGTTGTTCCAGGCGTTAATATTGCTAATTTTCCCGCAGCTTTGATTGCCGCTTTAGTGATTGGTCTAATTAACGGTTCAGTTAAGCCAGTTCTGTCTGCTCTGTCTCTACCGCTTAATTTTCTATCATTTGGAGCATTTTCGCTCATTGTTAACGGTTTGTGTTTTTGGTTAGCAGCAGTCTTAGTTCCTGGGTTCTCAGTTAGTGGACTTATTGGTTTCCTTCTTGGGCCAGTAATTCTATCTTTCGCTAATACCTTCATTAACAACTACTTTGTTGAAAGAAACCTTTTAACTAGTAGTGGTGATGTAAAAAGCCAAGGTGAATTACCTTCAAGATAAGTATTATAGGCAGTAGAGACGCCAGTTAAATTACGTTTCTAACCTACATAAAATCTCCGAAGGTGGATTTCCTAATTCGGTATCTTCAAAAGAATGTAATTAAACAAAATCACAAAGTTGTAAAATCATGAAATTAGTTCGCTTTCTTCTAGGTTTATTAGTGCCTCCTTTAGGCGTTTTCCTGACAGTCGGAGTTGGGCCCACCCTGTTTATTAACATCTTGCTCACAGTTCTAGGTTGGCTTCCCGGTAGTATTCATGCAATTTGGGTTATTGCCAAGCATGAAGAACAACTTAATCGAGAAGGGCGTATTTACTAATACGCAAGATGAATTTTAGGAAATCCTAAGTATGGTGCGTTACGTCTTTAAGCGTAACGCACCATTTTAATTTCTAGCAGAAATATAGCTGATGAGCTATAGCACAATACAGTTCAGATAAGACGAAAACACTTGTAGAGACGGCGATTTATCGCGTCTTCAAAGACCAATTACCTACACCAATAACCCTTAACCCAAGCCTATTGAGCTATAGCAATCCTAAATCATTCGTGAAAAATTAGATCCCCGACTTCTCGAAAAAGTCGGGGATCTGGACATCGCGCATTTTCACAACTCATTTAGGATTGCTATATTCCACATTTAACTTGATTAAGTTTCATAATTAGGGCAGGCAAGATGACTAGTACAGCACGGCGTAAATAAACCACCCATTTTAAATGTCTGAAACCCTTGCAAACAATTAATTACGAATTACGAATTACGAATTACGAATTCCGCCTTGCAGCATATATGCGAAAGGAAGCGATCGCAGTTAAGCTCAAGCTTATATCAGTATAATTGCTTATAGTTTACAGCTATTGCCAGGTAAATAGACCATGCTTTACTGATAGAGCAATGCTCATTTATATGCCCCTATGACAGATTACCAGGCAATATCAACAATCTCTCACCTGCGGAAGACATTGGTTTATGGTTTAAATGAGGGGTTTGACCCTCTATTCATCTATCTGTATCCGCCAGTGGGAAAGGATTCTAATTAAACGATGCTTGTTGGTAATCAACTTGGGCCTTGATTCACAGGATGACGCTGGCTGAACAAGGGATTAAACTATGGATAATGTTCAGCAATTGTTGCTTTTAACACCACTTACATAAATTTAATCTCATTGTTAAATCTAAAATCTCATCCTGCTATATAAAAACCAGTTATGTCAGCGTATCAAGGAAGTTGTGGGGAGACCACTGATGTGATTATTAGTGTTCACAACCAAGAAAACCTCGAATTACCAGCAAATTCTGCTCCTGTGGGTGCTCTTGCCACAAGACAAGGAACTTTTTCTACGTTTCTTGCTCCCCTGACTCAGGATACTTTTAAACAGGTCGTTCAGGATGTTGAGCAAAAATTACAGATTGTCCATCAAACCCTGTCAATGCTCGATTCTCAGGGGTTTGAAACCATTCTGCAAGAAATGTTGCATTCCATTACCTTAAAAACCGGGGAATTACTGGGAGCAGACCGGACGACGATATTTTTATTGGATGAAGAAAAACAAGAACTCTGGTCAATTGTGGCTGAAGGGGAGGGCGGTCGCTCTTTAGAAATTCGCATCCCCGCGAATAAAGGTATTGGTGGTGAAGTCGCTACTTTCAAACAAGTTATCAATATTCCCTTTGATTTTTATAGTGATCCGCGATCGCATTTTGCCCAAGAACAAGAAAAAAGGACTGGCTACCGCACTTACACTATGCTGGCTTTGCCACTCTTAAATGAACATGGGCAATTAGTTGCAGTAGTACAATTACTGAATAAATTAAAATCTGGTCATAATCATGATGCTCCACTTGCAGAGCGAATTGATACCAAAGGTTTTAGCTGTACTGACGAACAATTATTTCAAGAATTTGCCCCTTCGATTCGCCTAATTTTAGAATCCTCGCGCTCTTTTTATGTCGCCACCCAAAAACAAAGAGCAGTGGCGGCTCTGATGAAGGCGATTAAGTCTCTTTCTCAAAGCAGTCTCGACTTAGAAGACACCCTAAAACGGGTGATGGATGAAGCCAAAGAATTGATGAATGCCGATCGCAGTACACTATGGTTAATAGACCGCGATCGCCATGAATTATGGACGAAAATCACTCAGGATGATGGTTCAACGAAAGAGTTGCGAGTCCCCGTCGGTAAAGGCTTTGCTGGTATAGTAGCGGCTTCTGGTAAGAAACTAAATATTGCCTTTGATTTGTACGATGATCCTGACTCGGATACCGCCAAACAACTCGACCAACAAAATGGCTATCGCACTTGTAGCTTACTTTGTATGCCAGTGTTTAATGCCGATCAACAATTGATTGGTGTTACCCAACTTGTAAATAAAAAGAAAACTGGTGATTTTCCACCTTATAATCCAACCACTTGGCCAAAAGCTCCCGAATGTTTCCAAGCTAGCTTTGACCGCAACGATGAAGAGTTCATGGAAGCTTTTAATATTCAAGCAGGAGTAGCGCTGCAAAATGCCCAGTTGTTTGCCACAGTCAAGCAACAAGAACAAATGCAACGGGACATTCTGCGTAGTCTTTCTAATGGAGTGGTTTCCACTGATAAAACTGGGTTAATTATCGCCGCCAATGAAAGCGCCCAACGTTTGCTAGGACTGGGAGTCGATGATCGATTAGAAGGTAAATTAGTTAATGATGTCATCGGCATCAAAGAAGGTGACTTTAGCAAGTGGTATCAAGATGCATTACATGCAGTTGACTTAAAAGGCCGCCAACAATATTATCCTGATCGCACACTCTTAACTACTGGTACAGAACAGCACAGTATTAATTTATCGATTAACACAATTGCCGATGCTAGCGACCAAGAGCAAGTCCGTGGGGCGCTGGTGGTGATGGAAGATATAAGTGATGAAAAGCGGCTCAAGAGTACGATGTACCGCTACATGACCCAGGAATTAGCCGAAGAATTGCTGAAATTGGATGATGCTAAACTAGGAGGCGATCGCAAAGAAGTTTCAATATTATTTTCAGATATTCGTGGCTACACCACTTTGACAGAAAACTTAGAAGCAGAAGAAGTGGTGAGTATGCTCAATGAATATTTTGAATCAATGGTGGAAGCAGTCTTTAAACATAAAGGCACTCTTGACAAATACATTGGTGACGCCATTATGGCTGTCTTTGGTTCTCCTCTACCATTAGAAGAACACGCTTGGATGGCAGTACAAACATCTTTAGAAATGCGGGTTCGCCTGCACGAATTTAATCAACGTCGCTATGTAGATAATAAACCCAGAATTAAAATCGGTATTGGCATCAACTCTGATACCGTAATTAGTGGGAATATTGGCTCTAGTAAGCGGATGGAATTTACCGCTATTGGCGATGGTGTGAATCTTGGCTCTAGATTAGAAAGTGTCAGTAAACAGTATGGTTGCGACATTATTATTAGCCATAACACTTTTAAACCATGCGAAGAGTATATTTGGGCTAGGGAACTAGATTACATTCGTGTCAAAGGCAGAAATGAGCCAGTAGCTATATATGAATTACTGGGTTTGCGTTCCAATCCAATTGAAAGCGAAAAATTGCAAGTGATTGAGCACTATCATAAAGGGCGCGAATATTATCTCAAACGCGATTTTAACCGTGCTAGAGCCGAATTTGCCCTAGTTTTAGCAGCTGATAACCAAGACAAAGCTGCTATGTTGCATCTGTTGCGTTGTCAACATTGGTTACAATCACCTCTAACAGAATCAGATTGGGATGAAGGAGTCTGGACGTTCCAAGAGAAATAAACATTCAGGCATCAAGTTAACCTAGAGATTTTTCTCAATTAAATATCTAATGCCAATTTGAAAAAAGAATGCGACAAATAGACCATCTGTAGAGACGCGATGAATCGCAATACTGCTCGGTTAAGGATTTTTAACTCGGAATTGGGTTTTGGGAAAAGGTTAAAGGGTAAAGGGTAAAGGTTAAAGGTTTTTTCTTTCCCCTTCCCCCCGCCCATTATCCCCAGAGGGGGCCCCACCTTCCCCTTTTCCCCAAAACCCAACAAGTATTGCGATGAATCGCGTCTTTATATCGTGTTAGCTTAATTGCTTATTAAACCCGAAGAACCCCACCCCGCTTGTGGGCTAAGGTGTACACACAAGTCCTAAAAACCTAGCTTGATAAACATTTCCTCGTTCCCAGTCTCCGACTGGGAATGCATTCATTGAGTCTCTGACTCAATATCTGACTATAGGCAGAGCCTAGTGTATTGACTTTGTACCTTTTTAGGGGTCAAAAATTCATGCACAATCCTCTTAGCGTGACAAAGACTGTTTCTCCAAAAGTGACAAACTTAAAAGTCTACTCACCCGTTGTAAGCATATCCTCACAAAATACGTAAACCAAGTAGTAATTCCTACTAATTTAAAAGTATCTTCTATGGCAACAGGCATATTGGGGAATATATTATCACAAACAATTGATAATCCAAAAAATATAAACGCAGATAATAAAATCAGAAATTCACTCTTCTTCAGGATTGTTTTAAACTTGACAAAAAACATCAATATAAGTGCAATATAACCAGCGTAAACTATCTTCTCATTAAGATGTAAATAATTGGGAAATACAATCTCATGAATTAAAAAAAAGTCATCAAAAAGTAATAAGGATGTCAGAATCCCAGAAAACAAAAAAAACGATGAATATTCTTTAGCTCTAATATCTTTTTTGAGTAGTATATAACTAAAGAGACAGATACTTGCAGAAGAACACCAAAATAATATCCCAATGTTTGAGAAGAATCCTAGATAAAAAGGTGCGTTAACTATGGCAGATGGATCTCTCGTAAAATAGGCTGTAGGGACATTAGTTTTTAATTTGAGAAATATTAAAATTAAAGAAAAGGGAATAATTGTTATCAAAAATGTTAATAATAAAACTTTGATTTGAGCAATATAGCTTGATTTTTGAAAACTTAAATTTTTCATCAGTTTCTACCTTAATTATCTAGGTCACTCCTCACAGATTTTTTTTAGCTTTTCAAGTATTTAGGGTTGAGAATTGAATATCTGCTGTGGAAGTATGATTTTTCTACTCGTGTAAGATTACTCTTGGGCAAATATCAGGTGAGTGACTGATAGGCATAGGTTTACCCATCAACCCAGATATTTACCAAATATATTTCAGTATCATTTGGGCATATAAAAGTACTATTTTTAACTTGAATGATTGGTTTTTTAGGGTGTTAAATGTGAAACAGTTGATTTACAAGGGTCTAAAATTAAGCAAAGGTTAACAAAAGTAATAACTTTGCATTCTTTCATACAGCAAAAAAATATTCAAGTTCTTTTTGTCTTATTTTTTTTAAGTTTTGATGAAGCTTGGCATTTTACTCATAGATTTCATTCTTGTTTCCAGCCAGAGGAATGCTCCTTTTTGCCAGCTATGTCTGGGCATTCCGCCAAACAAAACACCAATTTTATAACCCGCTTGTGCGGGTTTTGTTTTATAGATAGAATAATATATTTAAATAACTATTTAACTATTAATCTATATTACAAGAAGTTTACAAAAATGTGAGCGAATACTTTTATATAAAGTCAACAATTACAAAGAAATATTTCGTTTTTTATATCGATTTGTGTCATATAGGCGATAAAATGCCTACTGGGCAAGCGTTTTCTGATAAAAAACAGATATTGCCTAAAGATCACAAGTTACCTGTGGCTGATGATGCCGCTAGGAACTTCCTTCAGAGAACACGCATCAAAGGAGCCGAAGAAGCATGTTCACACACGTCAAGTCCACCATTAGACACATTGCGCCTGATAACTTACGCGGACGTAGTTTAATCAAGGTGGTCTATGTCGTGCTTGAGTCCCAGTACCAGAGCGCATTGTCGCAAGCAGTTCGCACGATTAACGCGAACAATCCCAACTTGGCGATTGAAATTAGCGGGTACTTGATTGAGGAACTCCGCGACCCCGAAAATTACGAGGAGTTCAAACGAGAAATTGAGAATGCGAATATCTTCATCGCTTCCCTCATTTTCATCGAAGACTTAGCACAGAAAGTTGTAGCAGCAGTAGAACCACACCGCGATCGCTTGGATGTTTCCGTTGTCTTTCCCTCCATGCCAGAGGTAATGCGCCTGAGTAAAATGGGCAGCTTTTCCTTGGCACAGTTGGGTCAGTCAAAAAGTGCGATCGCGCAATTCATGCGGAAACGCAAAGAAAAATCCGGTGCGGGTTTCCAAGATGGGATGCTGAAGCTTTTGCGTACCCTGCCGCAAGTGCTGAAGTTTTTACCAATGGATAAGGCACAGGATGCCCGAAATTTCATGCTCAGTTTTCAGTATTGGCTAGGTGGTTCTCCAGAAAATCTGGAAAACTTCTTGCTGATGCTAGCTGATAAATATGTATTTAAAGGTTTAGAAAAACAGAATTTTGCACCTTCTACGTATGAACAGCCAGTGGTTTATCCCGATCTAGGGATTTGGCATCCTTTGGCTCCCAGTATGTTTGAAGATGTTAGAGAGTACCTCAATTGGTATACAGCTCGTAAGGATATTTCTAGTGATCTAAAAGATCCCCTAGCTCCTTGTGTCGGGTTAGTATTGCAACGCACTCACCTAGTTACAGGGGATGATGCCCATTATGTGGCGATGGTGCAAGAGTTGGAAGCACTAGGCGCACGGGTATTACCTGTGTTTGCTGGTGGTTTGGATTTCTCCAAGCCTGTGGATGCCTACTTTTACGAACCAACTACCAACATACAGTTAGTAGACGCAGTGATATCGCTGACTGGTTTTGCTTTAGTAGGTGGCCCAGCCAGACAAGATCATCCCAAAGCAATTGAATCACTCAAACGCTTAAATCGTCCTTACATGGTGGCGTTACCCTTAGTATTCCAAACCACAGAAGAGTGGATGGATAGCGATTTAGGGTTACATCCAATTCAAGTAGCTTTGCAAATTGCAATTCCTGAATTGGATGGAGCAATTGAGCCGATTATATTATCGGGTAGAGATGGAACTACCGGGAAAGCGATCGCACTGCGCGATCGGGTTGAAG
Organism: Nostoc sp. UIC 10890; assembly: GCF_054786515.1. Lineage (NCBI taxonomy): Bacteria > Bacillati > Cyanobacteriota > Cyanophyceae > Nostocales > Nostocaceae > Nostoc > Nostoc sp. UIC 10890. The sequence continues at coordinate 3,685,405 of NZ_JBSGKF010000001.1, read as the reverse complement.
CTGTCGCCGAACGCGCCTTAAAATGGGCTAACCTCCGCCGCAAGCCAAAACTAGATAAAAAAGTTGCCATCACCGTTTTCAGCTTCCCGCCAGATAAAGGCAACGTCGGAACCGCCGCTTACTTGGATGTATTCGGTTCCATCTACGAGGTGATGAAAGCCCTCAAAAATAACGGCTACGACTTACCAGAATTGCCAGAATCAGCCGAAGCGTTGATGCAAGAAGTCATTCATGACGCTCAAGCGCAGTACAACAGCCCAGAACTGAACGTTGCTTACAAAATGTCGGTTCCTGAATATGAGGCGCTGACCCCCTACTCTCACCGCCTAGAGGAAAACTGGGGCCCACCTCCCGGACACCTTAACAGCGACGGGCAAAATCTGCTAATTTATGGTAAGCAATTCGGTAACGTCTTCATCGGTGTACAACCTACATTTGGTTACGAAGGCGACCCGATGCGGTTGTTATTCTCCCGTTCAGCTAGTCCTCACCACGGTTTTGCTGCTTACTACACTTACCTAGAGCAAGTTTGGAAAGCTGATGCTGTACTGCACTTTGGTACACACGGTTCCTTGGAATTCATGCCAGGTAAACAAATGGGAATGTCTGGTGATTGTTACCCAGATAACTTGATTGGCTCAATTCCCAACTTGTATTACTACGCAGCGAATAATCCGAGTGAAGCGACAATTGCCAAACGTCGGAGTTACGCCGAAACAATTTCTTACTTGACACCGCCGGCTGAAAATGCTGGTTTGTATAAAGGTTTGAAGGAACTCAGCGAATTAATTGCTTCCTACCAAACCTTAAAAGATAGTGGACGCGGTGTTTCCATTGTCAACAGCATCATGGATAAATGCCGGATCGTGAATCTGGATAAGGATATTGACCTACCAGAAACCGATGCCAGAGACATGAGTGCTGATGAGCGGGATAATATTGTTGGCAACGTCTACCGCAAGTTGATGGAAATCGAGTCGCGGTTATTGCCTTGTGGTTTGCACGTCATTGGTAAACCACCAAGTGCAGAAGAAGCGATCGCAACTCTGGTCAACATTGCTAGTCTAGATCGACAAGAAGAAGGACTTCAAGGCTTACCGGGAATTATCGCTAACAGCATTGGGCGTAACATTGACGATATTTATCAAAATAGCGATCGGGGCATTTTAGAAGATGTCCAGTTATTGCAAGACATCACCTTAGCAACCCGTGCAGCAGTTACCGCCCTTGTCCAAGAGCAAATCGACGCCGAAGGACGAGTTTCTTTGGTTTCCCGGTTGAATTTCTTCAACATGGGTAAAAAGGAACCTTGGGTAGAATCATTGCATAAACTCGGTTATCCCAAAGTTGATGGCGCAGCCCTAAAACCCCTATTTGAGTATTTGGAATTCTGTCTGCAACAAGTTTGTGCCGACAACGAACTCGGAGCATTACTCAAAGGCTTGGAAGGCGAGTACGTCCTACCTGGCCCTGGTGGCGATCCCATCCGCAACCCGGATGTATTACCCACAGGTAAGAATATCCATGCACTCGATCCACAATCCATCCCCACAACAGCAGCAGTTCAATCAGCCAAAATCGTTGTAGACAGACTGTTGGCACGTAATAAGGCAGAAAACGAAGGAAAATGGCCAGAAACCATCGCCTGCGTCCTTTGGGGAACCGATAACATCAAAACTTACGGTGAATCCCTAGCGCAAATTATGTGGATGGTGGGCGTGCGTCCAGTTCCCGATGCCTTGGGACGGGTGAACAAGTTGGAATTGATATCTTTAGAAGAGTTGGGAAGACCCAGAATTGATGTTGTCATCAATTGTTCTGGTGTATTCCGCGACTTGTTCATCAACCAAATGAACCTGTTAGACCAAGGCGTGAAGATGGCAGCTGAGGCAGATGAACCCTTAGAAATGAACTTTGTTCGCAAACACGCTTTGCAGCAAGCCGAAGACATGGGAATTAATCTGCGTCAAGCAGCGACGCGCGTTTTCTCCAACGCTTCTGGTTCCTACTCGTCAAATATCAACTTGGCGGTAGAAAACAGCACTTGGGATAGCGAAGCCGAATTGCAGGAAATGTATCTCAACCGGAAATCCTTCTCCTTCAATTCCGATAACCCCGGAATCATGGACGAATCGCGCGGTATTTTTGAAAGTACATTGAAAACTGCTGATGCAACTTTCCAAAATTTGGATTCTTCGGAGATTAGCCTAACAGACGTTTCCCACTACTTCGATTCAGATCCCACTAAGCTTGTGGCAAGTCTGCGGGGTGATGGTAAAAAACCAGCATCTTATATTGCAGATACAACTACAGCTAACGCCCAAGTGCGGACATTATCAGAAACCGTGCGTTTGGATGCGCGTACCAAATTATTAAATCCCAAATGGTACGAGGGGATGCTGTCTCACGGTTACGAAGGTGTGCGCGAACTCTCCAAGCGGTTGGTGAATACAACAGGTTGGAGTGCGACTGCTGGCGCTGTGGATAACTGGATTTATGAGGATACTAACGAAACCTTCATCAAAGATGAAGAAATGCAGAAGCGGTTGTTGAACCTTAATCCCCATTCTTTCCGCAAGATTGTATCAACTTTGTTGGAAGTGAATGGACGCGGTTATTGGGAGACTAGCGAGGATAATTTAGATCGTCTGCGCGAGTTGTACCAAGAAGTTGAAGACCGAATTGAAGGGATAGACTAGTACTAGTTGGGCAGGCATCTTGCCTGCCTAAATTTGCTATTTTATTTATGAATCCGGCATGATCAAAAAGAAACACATCGAAACAGGTGTTTATGCTCAACAACTAGAATTATTTCAGTTATTTGAACCTGTAAATGTTATAATTTCTCAATCAAAATTTACATTTATAGATTTATTCGCTGGCATAGGTGGATTTAGAATCCCTCTGCAAGAGTTAGGAGGAATATGTCTAGGCTATTCGGAAATTGATAAAGAAGCTATTAAAGTTTACCAAAATAACTTTATTCGTGATGCCAATGCTAACGAAGCATATTTAGGAGATATTACTAATTTAAATAAGCTCCCATTTGAGATAGATTTGCTAGTCGGGGGTGTTCCTTGTCAACCTTGGTCAATCGCTGGGAAATTACAAGGCTTAGACGATCCCAGAGGTAAACTATGGTTTGATGTTTTTAGAGTGGTAAAAGCTAACCAACCGAAAGCATTTATATTTGAAAATGTTAAAGGTTTAACAGAGCCAAGAAATAGAAAAAGCCTGGAATATATACTTAATAATTTAACAACATGTGGTTATGTGTTAAAATACAAGGTGCTTAATTCCTACGATTTTGGTTTACCTCAAGATAGAGACAGGATATTTATTGTTGGAATTAGAAATGATATTGAAAAATGCTGGGCTTTTACGTTTCCTAACTCTTTAAATAAACAGCTAAAGCTTTATGAAGTAATTGCTGGTATTCAACATAGTAATTTTGCCAAAAAAAGATTTTCACCAGAAATTTTATTTCCTGATGGTAAAATTCCAGCTTCTAGAGGCAGATTTCAAAAAATAGATGAATTAAATGATTTTTTCACTTTTGCTGATATCAGAGATGGACATACTACTATTCATTCTTGGGACTTAATAAAAACAACTTTAAGAGAAAAGCTCATTTGTAAAACTATATTGAGAAATAGAAGAAAGAAAATTTATGGACTTAAAGATGGTAATCCTTTAGAATTTAAAATATTACAAGCTCTCATTCCTAGTTTACAGATTGAAGAAATAAATATTTTAGTAGCCAAAGAAATTTTACATCTTGTCGAGGGTAAAGGCTATGAATTTGTTAATTCTAAAATTTCTTCAGGAATTAATGGCATTTCTAAAATATTCTTGCCTCATGCTGAGGCTATTGCAACTTTAACAGCAACTGGAACTAGAGACTTTATTGCAACTATATCTATAGAATGTCAGGAGCCAGAAGCATATAAGCAAACTTTTATTCAAGAAATTTATGTCAAAAAGAACTATAAACATTTAACAGCCACAGATTACGCTAGATTACAAGGATTTCCAGAAACTTTTAAAATCGCTGAGAGTGAAAGTACAGCCAAGTATCAATTTGGTAATGCGGTTTCTGTTCCTGTCGTTTACCATTTAGCAAAAGCTTTGTTAAAAATAATCCCCATAGATTAAATAAATTTAAATATGGCAGCTATTAGTTCAAATACTCGTGCAGTAATTAAAGGTTATCTAGAAGGATTTATTAAAGCTCTTGTAGATGAGTATAAAGGGCGTAAAATTTTAAAGCCAGATAATGCAGCAGAGTATTTATCAAGATTCTCATCTAATGGAGAATTGAAACCATTTCAAGCAGCACTAATTCCACCAGAATTAATACGTATCAACCAATTTGAAAGAGGTTTGAGTACAAAGCTAGGTAATTCTTTTGAAGAATGCGCTCGCTTAATTGCTCTAGAACATCATCAAGATGTACGTCGAGGTTATGATATTAAATCGGAAGTAAGTCTTGCTGCTTTTGCAGAAGCTGAAATTCAAAAACAAAATTACGAATCGGCTGCTAAAAAAGAACAAGCAAAGCCATCTTTTGAACAGATGATAACTGCTGTTATCAATGCTTGTCGTAGTGATGATTTAGAAATAAAGGTTGTTCGCGCTGATCTTTATATTCTGGCGAAAGACGGCACAGAATTTTTATTTGAAATCAAAGCTCCTAAACCAAACAAAGGACAATGTTTAGAAGTCTTGCAACGTCTCCTTAGATTTCATTTACTGCGCGGTGTAAATCGTCCTCAATTACAAGCTTACTATGCTATGCCTTATAATCCATATGGTGTCACTAAAGCTGATTATAAATGGACACAGGCAAAAAGCTATTTACCTTTTGAAGAGGCTGTAATTATCGGAAATGAATTTTGGAATATTGTAGGGGGAGTAACTGCTTATGAAGAATTATTAGAAATATATCTGGAAGTGGGGCGGGATAAAAGTAAATATATGTTAGATGCTTTAGCTTTTGGGTTTTAAGAGTTATTTAACAAACACAACCCGAAATATAATAACAGATGATCGCTTAATTTTTGAGGTTTTCTGTAAGGCGATCGCACTCACTCTTACACAACTTGCGATCGCTTTATTGAAAGTGTAGCGAATAGGATTTGTGAATTTGCAGAGTGACGCAGCTACGCCTGTCGTAGACCTGAAGGGGTGACAGAGAAGTTATAAAGCAGACTGGATAAGAGTCATAGCCCGTAAACCTTGCTGAAAATAGGGTAGTTTATTGGGCTTGAGGCGCATCAATTCATCAGCTAAATCAGCCCAAAATTCCATTGCCCCTATCCATAACTGACCATATAAACCAACCCAAAAAGCACTATGTCGCCGGTGTAATCGTCTTAATTCTTTTAAACGACCAACATATTTTTGCACTCCCATTTGTCGAGAATTACGACCTACTAAAATGGCACAAGTATAGGCAATAGAAATCAATAAAATCAGTGCCATTAACCGTTGACCATCAGTATGAGTAGATTCGAGATTATAGCCCCCAGTTTTACAATCACGAAACATCGCCTCAATGCCACTACGCATCTTAAACGCTTTAATGGCATCTGGAAGGCTATCAAGGTTAGTTAATAAAAACCAGCCAGCAGGCTCAACAACTCCACGATATTTACGCTTGTAATATCCAGCAAGATTAAATGAGTCGTTTTTCTCCTGTTTGGAAGCTATTTTTTACCCACCGTTTGATCAGAGAGAACCACAGATATGAAATTGATAACTGGGGTAGCAGTAAAAACCTTTGGATACTGCGTCGTCAGCTTTCAAAGCTTATCGGTTGTGGAAATACTGTTGCTAGTTTCTCAATTGTCACAGTTTTATGAAATTGCAATAGCATCAGCAATATTTCTAGCATCTTGTACTGCGCGGGTGTCAGTACATTTTGAAAGCAGTTTTGGTAGAATTTAGGTAACATTATCATTTGATAGGTCTTGTTGAGAATACCTGAGCTATCTTTTTTTACCCCAAAACGGTCACAATCTCCTATTGACTTGGATTCAGAAGCTTAGTCACCCCGTCAGGTCGTAGACATGAGTATTTTTAACAGACAAAATCTATTTAAATTACTTTTTATAAAATCTTAATATTTCTCAACTAAGTTTAAACAATCTTGGGATTAAGTTCATAATTTAAGAGCGATCGCTTTGTAAAGGTTAATTGATATTAGTTGTCAAACTGCTAGTGAAGTTAGAAACTAAAGAAATACAACACACGCAATTATTTTATGACTGCTATTTCTAACCTGGAATTAAAACGGCCAATTTGGCAAACTGCGATCGTCTTGACTTTGGGCTTTTGGCTCAGTGCTAGCGTCGTTTTAGACTGGGTAATTATGCCTAGCCTTTATCTTTCCGGGATGATGAGCCAAGCTGGTTTTACGACAGCAGGCTACACCATTTTTTGGAACTTCAATCGGATGGAATTATTATCTGCTGCTGTAGTACTGACCGGGGCATTAGTTTTGGGCAAAACTCAATATCACTGGCGTATTGGCAGTATTGTTTTATCTGCGCTACTGCTAACTATAGCTATGCTTGATACCTATTTCTTAACTCCCCAGATGTGCGCCATCGGTGTTCAACTGAACCTATTTGAAGCCGCTGCTGCTATTCCATCGACAATGAATTTACTACACGGCAGTTATTGGGTGCTGGAAGTAGTTAAGTTGGTAGCTGGTGGCACACTTTTAAGTTGGTGCTGGCGGGAGCAATTTTAAATAGATGGAGAAGTATAACGGTGAGAATGTCCACTTATAAATCTCACGCCAAAGACGCAAAGAAATTCTTTGCGTCTTTTTGCTAGATATAACTTATGAGTTAATAAATGCCATATCTACGTAGAAGACAGAAGCTAGGAGTACGGGCTACTCATGCAATTTTGTATTTATATTTGTGTCTTTTAAAACTTAAAATTTTTCAGAAAAATTGCTACCATAAAATGATTCACTCATTTATAAGTGTAATTAAATAAGCATATAAAATTATCTTTTGCTGTACATTTTCAGCCTTTCCGGACATCCAAACAAATAAAGATTAATCACAATTATCTGGAAGATGCTATTAATTAGTTTTCATGTTTACTTTACTGATTTATCATGAAGTTTATATATTGCTGCTAACTTTTTTTGAAAATTATAGTAACCTGAGTTTTAGTGAGTACGTTACTTGTTATCTACCATCTAGCTGAAAAGAGCTATTTTACAGGTATGTACTACCAATCAGGAATTTGGCTTTAAGTTCTTGAATTTGTCACTCCAAACTGTGCAGGGTGACTATTTAGACCCACACAACATTAGAACCCGTTTCCAGTACTTATGAAGAGATTCCCTTCTGCTGATTTAGCCGCCTGTGCATCTCACCACACACCATCATGGCGGTAATTATCAGCTAACTCATCCTTGGTCGGAGGTTTACCATTATTGTTGTGCAAGTGATAATTTTGCCCAATCCTAACACTAAGAGTTGCTCCAATACAGTTCAGTTAACGTTTTAATCTTTTGAAGATCCCTCCAACCCACGCCAGTCAGTCATGGGGGGAACCCTCAAGAACCTTCGGGTGAACCTTGTTCCTGGCTAACGCAGTTGTTTATGGGAGAAATCCCCAAAGCCACACTGCTTCACCGAACCGTATTAGCTCTACAATCACAAACCTAAGTATGACATTGAAGTTTTTAAATGCTTAGTTTTTAATCATACTGTTTCTCTTGATGAAGTTCCCCTCAAGAATAAACTTCTTGGAAAAGTACCCGACGACTTTTGTCACGGCTACAAAACATAGTTCGTCAGCGCGGATTTAAGGTCTCAAAGCCTTGCTTGAGAGCTATTTACATCTACATTACAGTAGATTTTGGTCGCTCCGGACTTTAGTATTAGGGACAAAAAAACCTTTGTAAGAGAATTCAAGTATCTACGATTTTAGGCAGCAAAATACGGATAACAATGATACTTTTGTGACTGATGGGCGAGAGCCAATGGTCTAGGCGTGACACTTGAGTTACTGTTAGATTGGCTAGATTAGCGAAAGATACAGAAAACCAATCTAATTTTTGAAATACTATATCCTGGCAACTAGTCGGGCCATTTTGCTATTGGAAAATAGCATGAATTGGTTTAGTTGTAACTTGTGCTTTATAGCTTAACAGAGATTGGTGAATTAGGAGTTGGGGGGTGTGAAATCTCTGTACTAACTCAAATGTGACCGCTATATTTATCTGAAAGTGCTCCCAACAAATTCGCGGTGAATTCCGAAAAGGTAATTCACTAATTTCGCCTGCAAATGTTAATTTTATTCCAGAGCCATCCCAATGAAGACACTTCCGATTAGTAGATACAGGTTTTTTCAAAAGCTCCAGCCCTTATCTTTGTTGAAAAAAATCACTGGTAAGTCGGTTACTGGTTGTTTGCAAGTGTTTAGCACGTCAGGCTCTTGGTCAATATATATGGACGAGGGTAAGCTAATTTATGCCTGTTACTCAGAGAAAATGTTTGAGCCACTTTACAGAAATTTGCAAAGCTTGAGTCAGCAAATTTCTACTCTCCCTGGCGGAATCAAAGAACAGTTGCGAGCGATATTTGAAACTGGTATTGAAAATCAGGCAATACCAAATCCAGATTATCTGGCTATTTGCTGGTTAGTCAATCAGAAATATATTAGTGCTTCTCAAGCAGCGATACTGATAGAGCAATTGGCGTTAGAAGTTTTGGAGTCATTTCTGAACTTACAAGAGGGGAGTTATGAATTTATTCCTGAAAGCTTTCTGGATGACATGCCAAAGTTTTGTCATCTAAATCTCCGCTTACTAGTTGAACGATGTCAAACACCTAGAAGCGTTGGCGAAGCGTCTCGTAGAGAAGCGGCTTATTGTCAGACATCGCCAGCTTCTCAATCACATCCCTCAGAATTGTTCAAAATAAATGAGCTAAAACTTAAAAGCAAAAATACGCCAAATTTTTCTAGAACAAACGCCTATAAACCACCAGCTTACTCTATTAATACTAATAATAATAGGGATCAACAAATAATCCAAACGCCTGTTGACAAAAAAATCTACACAATATTTTGTATTGATGACAGTCCTACAGTATTGAATACTATTCAAAGTTATTTAGATGAGCAAACTTTTTGTGTTGTCGGAGTCACTGATTCTTTGAAAGCTTTAATGCAGATTGTTCACACAAAACCCGACATAATTTTGTTGGATATTTCGATGCCTAATTTAGACGGATATGAACTCTGCTCTTTGTTGCGTAAACACTCAAGTTTTAAAAATACGCCTGTGATTATGGTGTCAGAAAAAGTAGGATTTATAGAGATGGCTAAAGCTAAAATGGTCAGAGCATCAGGCTATTTAACTAAGCCTTTTACACAAGGAGATTTACTAAAGGTAATATTTCAACACATTGTTTAATTTCTTAATATAAAAAAATAACAAGTTGCTCAAATTCAATTTGTGGTGTAAGTTTAGTCACTGATTGCAAATAGAGCGATCGCTATTTTCCACTGTTACATTAGTCTTTAAATAATCCCGCACCCAATCACAGCTATATTTCAGCAGGTTGAGATGGAGAATTTTTTCTATATCCCACATAATCACAAGTTGGTCATCTCCGCCAGAGGCGAGGGTTTTGCCATCGGGGCTGAAGGCAACACTGCTCACATTTGAAGTATGTCCATTTAGGGTGACGAGCAAAGTGCCATCGGTCTTCCAGACTTTGATCGTATTGTCAAAACCTGCGGCTGCTAGCATTTGACCATCTGGACTGAATGCGACCCTCGTTAAACCAATACTTTTACCATCTAAGATTCTCACTAGAGTACCATCACGTTTCCAAAGTCGGAGACGACCATCTCCACCTGTAGAGGCAATAAATTGACTATTCGGGCTAATGGCAACTCCAAAAACTTCACTATTATGCCCTTCTAAGATTCGATCTGGTTTCTCCAATAGGCGTTCGCTATTTTCTGAAGTCCAAAGTTTGATGGTACTATCAGCACTGGCAGAGGCGATAAACTGCCCATCTGGACTATAAACAATGTCCCAAATTCGCCCTGTATGCGCCTGGATAATTTGCTGGAGTTGGAATTGTCCATTAGCATTGCGTTGCCAGAGTCTCAGCTTGTAATCAAAACCCACAGTCACCAGCCGATTGCCATCAGGACTGTAGCTAACACCCAAAAGACCTATACCTGGGCCTTCCAGAATGGTTCGCTGATTGCGGTCTAGTTGCCACAGTCTCACAATACCCTTAGAACCAACGATCGCTAAAGTTTGACCATCGGGGCTAAAATCGAGACTAAGCATTCGAGAATCGTCTTCAACAATAGTTCTGGCTAGAGAACCATCGCGTTTCCAAAGTTTTATTTCTTTGCCAGCAACGGAAGCTAGACGTTGCCCATCAGGGCTAAATGCCACTTTCCAGACCATTTCTTGATGCCCATTGAGTAGCTTTACTAAGGGTGAGTTGACTCTCCAAAGTTTGATGGTATTATCGTGGCCAGCAGAGGCGAGGGTTTCTCCATCAGGACTGAAGGCGATGGTTTGAATATTTGAGGTATGCCCCTGCAAAGTTCTTAATAAAGTACCATCTACTGACCAAAGTCTAACGGTTTTATCAGAACCACCAGAGGCAATAGTCTGCCCATCAGAGCTAAAGGCTACACCAAATACTTCAGCAGTGTGCCCTTTAAAAGTTCTCAGTAGAGTCCCTTCTCGATTCCACAGTCGCACCATGTTATCTGCACCGCCAGAAACGAAAGTTTGTCCATCTGGGCTAAAAGCAACACTCCAAATAGTTGCCTTTCCGGCTGTGAATGTTTTGATTAGTGTTCCATCCAATCGCCAAAGCTTATTAGTGCCGCCTACCATGCTAGAAACGATGATTTGACCATCGGGGCTGAAGGCAATACCCCATATACCACGCTCATGTTTAAGAGTTCTGATTAAAGTGCCATCTAGTTGCCAAAGCTTAACGCTAAAATCGCCACTGGCAGAAGCGATCGCTTTTCCATCTGGGCTAAAGGCGACTCGCCACACCGCAGATTTATGTCCTTTGAAGATAGTTAATAATTTACCATCGATCGTCCACAGGCGGATAGTGCCATCAATGCCGGCAGCGACTATCAAACGACTATCCGGGCTGAAGCGGACGCTATTTATGGTTGCAGTATGTGGTATTGTTCTCACCAGTGTTCCATCCCGCTTCCACAGCTTGACTGTGCGATCAATACTAGATGAGACAATCCACTGGCCATCGGGGCTGAAGTCAACACCTAAGACAATTCCTTGATGCCCTGACAGGTGATTGAATTCATCAGCACCGTAGACAGCTTGTTCTAATATTTTGCGGGTTTGGAGATCCAGTGTATGTGCATCTGCCAAATTTTGTAGATCAAGCCGTTGAAATTTCCGTCTGGCTTGGATTGCTTGTACCAATGCATCTAAGCGTTGATTGGAATTAAAACTACCATTGGAAGCAGCTGCGATCGCTCTTACCTCACTCAGCGATGCTTGTCGATCGGCATAGAGTGTTATGATTCCCAAGATAATCGCTGCTACTAGAGCTACACTTACCCCTAACAGTAGTCGTTGCTGAAGGCGGGCGTTCTTTTGTTCACTTGCCAATCGCGCTTCAGTTTCTTTAAGCTGTTCTACTTCCAGTTTTTGCTGGACTTCTCGACGTTCCAATTCTTGGCTGGCTGCTAAAAATCGATAGTCTAAATCGCTGAGACTTTTTCGCTGAGTCCAGTCCAAGACTTCTTGTAAGGCATTCCCCCGCAACAGGCGTGACTCATCTTGAAAGTCCGATGCTACCCAAGCATTGAATGGTTGTGAATAAGGGCGCAGATTGTCTAACTGCTTTAACACCCATTCAGCATTGAAAATACTGCGGTAGATCGGATTTTTAATTCTGAGATAGCCGTTGTACCTTTCAACTACTCCCGATAGTAAAAGCTCTGTCTGTTCTCGACTATCATCTGTAGGTATGGGAGATATTGGAAATAGAGGATGCCAAGAGTCGCTAGTGTTTTTATTCTTTACCTCCTCTATTTCCTCCGCTTGTAATACCTGCTGATAAAGACCTAACAAGCGTCCTGCTTGTTGTTGGTTGAAAAGTAGGCGATCGCGAATAGTACGGAGGTGTTCGGGTTCATCTTGTGATTCCCAGTGTTGGATAATGTGCGATCGCACCAATTCTTCTACCCAATACGCCTCAGTTTTCGGGGATAGGATAATTTTTCGATCTGATGTTTTTAAGGCAGCTTGAAGAACTAATTGACAAAGTTTTTGAGTTAGAAACGGTTGTCCCCCTGTCCAGTAGATTACCTCTTGCAGCACTATTTCTGGTTGGCTGATTGCTTTCTTTAACCCATTTAGCAATGGGTTCGCTTCATGAAATCGAAAGTCGTATAACTCTATGGCCGTTCCAATATTAAAAGGTGTCCGGCGTTTGTCAGCAATTAAGTCAGATGGACTGGCTACTCCAAACAATGCAAAGCCCAGGCGTCGAAAATTCGGATCGTGTGCCTGCTGATTGTAGCAATGACGAATCCAGGCAAAAAAGTCATTGACCGGAAAATTTAAACTCAGTAAACTATCAATCTCATCAATGAAGATGAAAATACCCTTAGCTTTGCTATCTCCTTCACAATCGCTCTTGACATTTGGCAGCAACACTTCTTCAACAAACTGGTGTAGCTTTTGTACAGGAGAAAGACCTGCTTGCATATCCCACCATTGCTTAAAGTTGACGTGTTCCGCCAGATTTAACGCGTAGAACATACTGACAATGATTCCTTTATACCATTGTGCTGATGTCGTATCCTCACTACCCAATTGAGTTACGTCTAAGTAAACACATTTATAGCCCTCTGACTTGAGACGACGACTTATTCGCTGTAGTAGAGATGATTTACCCATTTGGCGAGAGTTGAAAACATAGCAAAAATCACCACCTTTGAGACTGGTATAAAGTTTTTCGTCTGCCTGACGTACAACATAAGTGGGATCATCACTGTGGAGGCTACCGCCAACTTGGTATCTCATGATAAATAAAAAGTTTTAGAAAGGTGAATTGCTGTTTGCGATCGCTTTAATTTCATAGAGGTCAGCAAAATTCCCCATCTTTGTCTATCTAGCTTTAAATTATTACACCTTCGTAAATATATAATTTTCCCAATCGACCTACATCTTTGTTGCATTGACCTGCATCTTGATTGCATTGACCCGCACCTTGGTTGCATTTACCTGCACCTTTGTTGCATTGATCTATTTTTCGTTCCCATTCAGAGCATAAAAACGAGATAAAAATCGAGCTTTTTTCGGCTTGTGTGTACACAATAACTTTTTAAATAGGGTTAGGAATTATCAAGGTTTTAGGTTTTCAAACCTTAAGTTTTGCTAATTTTAGATTGGATCTTGTATCAGGTCAGTCGGTCGGTGAAATTCCCAAAAGCAATTTCGTTTTTGTCTAACCATAGCTAACCTTGACCCGGAAAACATGGCAGATTCCTTGAATAAGTACCAAAAGTCTGACAGGAAAACCATACTAATGAGAATTTGGACTACTACTGCTGTGCTAGCTTCTTTTTGGCTAATATCTGGAGTCATAAGTTCTGAGCCAATCAACGCTGCTGCTGTTTTGGTACAAAATGCTATATCGTCTCCAACACCAACGAATGCTAAACAGATTACTGTCAGTAACATCGAGTTTGGGCTGAAGAGAGTTGACTCTAAAGGAAACGTTACCATTTTCCAGACAAAAAGAGTGCCACTTCAAGAAGGAAATGCCTATGGGTGGCGGATTAAACTCAAAGACTACCAAGGTGAAGTGAAATGGCGCGAAGTCTTGCGTTTACCAAAACCTCCAGAAACTTGGGGTACAGATAGTGGTGAAGATTTCTCAATGTCAGCAGACGGAAAGACATCTGTAACGCGACGCACACAGTCGGCTCCAGAGGGTGTGATTGAGAATTTTTGGACAATCACTCCTGGCGATCCAGTTGGTAAGCATAGAATAGAAGTCTATATTGATGACCGTTTGATCAGCACTTTCGAGTTTGAAATGATCCCAGTTAAGTAGATGTGAAAGGTATTGAGACTTGGGGACTGGGTACTGGGTACTGAGTATTGAGTATTAAGAAAACTTTTCCCCATTCCCCTTTCCCCATTCCCCATTCCCCAATCCCCCGAAACTGAGGAGTATCTTAGAGATAGAAGTTTGATTCTTGTTGGGTGGCGATCGTGAATACAGAGGAATTCCTACGATTGATCGAAAAGCAGCGCCCATGTCCTCAGACATTGCCAAAAGGGCTGCAAGCAATGTGGTATGACAAGAAAGGTGATTGGAGTAAAGCTCATGAAATAGTTGCAAATGCCAACGATGCCGATAGTGCCTGGGTTCATGCTTACCTGCACCGCAAAGAAGGCGATTTAAACAATGCCCATTTCTGGTATCTACGCAGTGGTCAGCCAGAATTTCCAGGAGAACTAAGCCAAGAATGGGAACAAATAACTTCTGTATTGCTAAAGAAGGTGAACGCGACGCATGAATGCTGAAGAATTAAAAAGGCGTTTTGCCGCAGGGGAAAGATATTTTCCAGCTGTCAACTTGAGTAGTAACAAGCTGATTGGAGCCTATTTGCCTGGAATTAATTTATGGGGAGCAGATTTGAGTGGAGCTAACCTAGCTAAAGCTAAACTCTGGGGAGCAGATTTGAGTGGAACTAATTTAGCCAAAGCAAACTTGACCAGAGCTAATTTGAGCGGTGTCAAACTGAATGAAGCAAATCTCCGGGGAGCTAAACTCAACTATGCCAAGTTGTATGGAGCGAATCTAACTGGCGCTTACTACGATGAAAGTACGCGGTTTTCTAGAGGTTTTGACCCCATTAGTAGAAATATGCGAAAGGTGTGAAGGGGACTGGGGACTGGGGAATAGGAAAAAGTTTCATCTTGTTCCCAGCCTCCAGGCTGGGAAAGAATTCCGCGAGGCTCTGCCTCTGGTTAAGCCCCTGGAGGCGGAGCCTTCCAGAATGGGTTCCCAGCCTGGAGGCTGGGAACCAGTCAGGAAAAGGACTTTATCTTAACTTAGTGCCATTCAGATTAGTCCCCAATTCACAATCCCCTTTAAATAATTGATAGATGTTTATTTGAGCCATCTAACATAGACGATACCAACATTTGTTCAAAGACTTTGGAAAGAGCAGTTTGAAAACGCTGACGATGCTTGAGTTTGAAAAAAGGTCTAACTATTTCTGCGTAGGTGTAGCCCAACTTAGGCATCGCACCGTTGCTTTCTCTATTATCAATAACTCGAATTGCCCGCAGAGTCCCTAACTGGATTTCTTTTTTTACCATCAACTCAGAAATTCCAGTTGCACCTACGCCATTTTCAATCGCTGCTTTTGCCATCTCACCACTAGTGAATACTAAAATTACATTCAGTTCACTGAGATTGATTCCCCAATTTTGCAACGCTTCCTCAAATCTTTGCTGGGTTCCAGATTCCCGCACCCGCATCACCCAGGGAGTCTGAGTTAGTTGGCTTAAATCAACTTCTCCCCACTCAAACCAAGGGTGGTTTTGACCGACCACAATTTGCAAGCGATCGCTCCCCACTATTTCATAGTCTAAAGTATTCTGAAGGGCTGGCTTTACATCTCCTTCCACCAAACCTAAATCAAACTGTCCCATCGCTGTACCGACACAAATCGTTTCTGCATTGGCAAGGGTACAGTCAATCTGGATACCAGGATATTGGCTCTTAAACTCACTAATCTTACTTGGTAGCCAGTAGTTACCAATTGTCAGGCTTGATCCTAATTTCAATTCACCCCGTTGCAGATTGTTCAATTCTCGCAATCCCCTTTCAGTTAAGGAAACTTGATCAAGAATTTTCTGCGCTTCCACTTGCAGTAATTTACCCGCTTCAGCAATCTCGATATGGCGACCAATCCGATGAAATAGTTTGACTCCGTATTCTTGCTCTAAGTTGTGGATCGCTGCACTAACGGCAGGTTGTGTAATATAAAGCTCCTCTGCTGCACGAGTAAAGTGTAAATTGTGCGCCACAGCTAGAAAGATTTTTAGCTGTTCAAGCGTCATTCCTGCCATTTATGGTATCCCTACAACTTGGTGTCAAATTTTTAATCACTTCCATTTATCATTTTGACAAATAAAAGCATTTGATTCTATCGGTTAGTTTGACTAAAGTATAAATCAAGGCTTTCTACTTAGTCATTTGTCATTGGTCATTGGTCATTGGTCATTGGTCATTTGTCCTTTGTAAATGACCAATGCCTCACGCTCAATTACCAAGCATCAAAATAAGGATTTCCACAAATGAGTGGTTTCGTAACTGCAATTACCACAGGGATCACGGCATTCACTGCCACCAACATCGATGATATTGTCATTTTGACGTTGCTTTTTTCACAAATAAGTAAAACGTTCCGCAGTCGTCACATCCTTGCTGGTCAGTATCTCGGTTTTGCTGCATTGATCATTGCTAGCCTTCCCGGTTTCTTTGGTGGACTCATCATACCCCAGGACTGGATTAGACTACTTGGTTTAATGCCAATAATCATTGGTGTAAGCAGTTTACTGAAACGCGAAGAGGATTCACTAGAGGAAGCCGAAGCAGAAACCGAGCCGTCTTGTCCATCTATACTTGCCAGTTTTATCTCTCCGCAAACTTGCAATGTCGCTGCGATCGCCTTTGCCAATGGTAGTGATAACATCAGCATCTACGTGCCTCTGTTTGCCAACTCAGAATTAGATAGTCTGCTAGTGATACTAAGTGTATTTTTTACGCTAGTTGGCGTATGGTGTTATACCGCTTATAAATTAACCTACTTGCCTGCGATCGCAAACTTTTTAACTGAAAATGGCAATACTTTTGTGCCTTGTATCTTAATTGGTTTGGGCGTGTTTATTGTCACAGAAAATGTTACTTGGACTCTTTTATCTGTAGTTTCTAGTTATATATTCTCATTGATTTTAGGTTCCAATACTCAGCCGTCAAGTCAAGAACAAGAAAAATTAACTGTCTAAAAAGAGGTACATCATGAACTTACTCACCAAAATGAATTTCCAACCGCAAAATATCTTATCTATCAACAGGAATCAAAACATGAAATTCTGGAAATATCTGCTCATTGTCTTAATGATTGTCACCAGTTTTGCCTTTGCTCAACCTTCTTTTGCTGATAGACCAAAATTTAGCAAAAACCCTGATTACATCGAAGTCACCAAAGCACTTAATGAACTGACTCGGAAAAAAGATACCCAAACTCAAGTTGAAGGTCTGACACCAGAAGAAATTCAAAAGAGAACCGAAGAATTAACCCTACAAAAGTATGCTTTAGAGACGGGAATCAACTGGGGTCAATGCAACAACCAAACAGGTAATACCATAGCCGTATATGGCAAAAAACCAAATGATGAAGACGATGAAGATGCCGTATACGACAATGGTCTGTATTTTCTAGCTGATGGTCAGTCCACTAAGAATAACTGGGATTGTGATGGCATTTATCTACCAAATGATGTCAAGGTAGCAAATTTTACTTCTAGTCCGAATGGGCAAGGTCAAGAATTGACAGGAGCGGCTGCTCTCAAGATACTTGATGGAACTCAGTTAGTTATTAAGACGAATCCAGATACTGCTGCGATTGAATTGAATGTTCCAACTGTGAAAGTTCTTAACAGCAAAGAATCTAACTGGTTTATCCCAGATATATCGAAGGATATCATAAATACACGAGTTCCTAATGCGCCTAGCAATTAGTCTTGAAATAGAACTGATATTCTATTTTTGAATAATTGTTATAAATTTAAATAGGGTAACAGCCAAAATCAGAGACAAAAACAGGAAAAGTACTGGTGAAAAATCTCTCTGATCTCGGCTGTTTTTTTTATTACTTGCAGTTACTCTATACCATCAATTACGAATTACGAATTATTCGATCAGGCTTGTTTTCTTTAGATATCTGCATTAAAATAAATTTTGAAAAAATGTACAATCACAATAGATATATTTCAGTAGAGCAATTATTGCACTGGGTGCAAGTCATCTGGAAAGAGATTTCCTACTACCTTCGCATTTTTTTGATCAGAGCCGCTTTGCGGATAAGGGTGTTATTGATGCAGTTAAAATTGAAACCTACAGAAGAAGATAAAGAGAAAAAAAAGGCAGGACGACTGAATCCGTCCCGAATCCGAGATCACTTGGCAAATGAGCGTACCTACCTCGCTTGGATGCGGACAGGGATCGCTCTTTTAGGTTTTGGTGTCGTTATCGTGCGTTTGCGTGCTTTCCAAGTACCTTTGATACCACGTCCTGGCAACGGCTGGAAATTAGGTTTAGTTTTCTCGCTGGTGGGTTTAATCACAGTGTGGCTCTCAACTTCACACTATTTTGCAGTTCGTCGTGATATCGAAGAAGATACTTATGAACCAACAGACCGCTGGGTGTTGTTGTTCAGTCTGGCTGTGATGATTCTCGGCGCTGGGGTAATCTATTTTGTTTTTACAACTTCTTTAGATCCAATGAGTCCACTTATCCCTGAGTAAGAAGATTTTTAAAATCGCACCTTATACACCTCGAATAATTCCCCTGATTTTTGCGCTACTACTTTAGCACCAGCCGCTTTAATTGTTTTTTCCCACTTAGCCAAAGGCTCTAAAAACACCTCGGCCCCTAAATAGGTTTCCAGAACTGCCCAATCTTCTGCTAAAGGCTGTTCTGGATTGAGGATGTCGAACACAAAATGTCCACCTGGTTTTAACACCCGCTTGACTTCTGCCAATACAGCATTCCAGTATTCTAGGGGAAAATAGCAGCTGAATCCAGTTGCGATCGCTAAGTCAAATTGCTCTGATGAATAGTTTAGCTGATGGGCTGCCCCCAACTCAACACCTTTGAACAGCTTAGAATTCAACTGCGGCCCACGGGAATTAAGGGTATCGCGTGCTATATTACTGATTTCTTGCCCATGAAAAAATGCTTGCCAATCCCGCCAAGGATAAATTAAGAAGCTTATACCACAGCCAATATCTATACAGTGCTGGTTTTTTTGAGGTTTAGCAATTTCCCAGAAAGGAGAAGCAATTCTCCCTGAGAAACTCCCGGCAATCCACTCACGGAATATCGGCATCGCCTGGACTTCTGTTGGGAGTTCAAATGTTTCACCTTGATACTCTCGGTTAAAGCGATAGGCTATTTGGGCTAATCTTTCGTCCCACTGGGTTGATTTGGGTGAACTAAAGAGATTTTGGAACTGAGAATCGGACTTTTTAGACATTTAGGTTTTTGCTACTCTTTCTAAGGATTGTAGTCAAATTCGCTTTGCGATCGCTAAATAAATATCAATAATCTAGCAATAAATTTCTCTATAGGCATAGCCCATCGTAGACATCACATTATGATAAAGTAGTAGGCAGTATTGGATAAATAATGATTGTCAACAAGAAAGCAGTATCTAATAATTAGCCAATTCCTTTCAGGAACCTATCAAAATTAATCTGCTGATTTGCTTACTTGTAAAAACCAATGCAAGCAATTGCAATTGCTTCTGTATCACCAATCAAGATTATGTTGAAATTCTATCCAGTACGCAAATTACAGTAGGGAATTTAACAGTTAATAACTGAGATTACTTATTTATTCAGTATCTTTAAAATCTAAAAGCACACATAAGTCAAGCGATACTGTTATAAATAATTTTCTGATATTTCTATATAAACTTATGATGAACTCATTAAGAAAATATTCTGTAATTTTGCGTATAATCGAAAAGTATCTGCTAAACCTCTCAGTCAGCTTGAGGTTTTCTTACCTCAGTAACCTTTGTGTGGGTAAGAGTTATTAACTAGGCAAAAGCAACACACACACCAATCCCGACTGAACACTATTCTTTTGTTCGCAGGAAGGATCGTCTTTATCTCCCAATAATGACGATAAATCCTAATAAAATCTTCTGGAGAAGAGATGTATTTGGCAAATTCATTCATGAGTGATGAAAAGAAGCAAAACTCTCACCAGCCTTTGATTTTGGCAGTGGAAGACCATGATGATAGTCTCCTTCTAATTAGTTATGCCCTTGAGTCAATGGGTTGTAGATTTATTTGTCAAACAGATTGTTCTGCAACAGTTCTGGTAGCTAAAGAGTATCAACCAGACTTAATTTTGTTGGATATTTTGTTACCAGGACTTAGCGGTATCGATGTTGTACGTCATCTGAAGCAAGAACCCCTAACTTGCACAATTCCAGTGGTAGCAGTCACAGCTTTAGCTAGCAGGGAGGATCAAGAACGTATCCTGAAAGCGGGGTTTAATGATTACATCAGCAAACCCTATATGATCGAGGACTTAGAGGCTACAATTAGCCGCGGACTTGGGAAAAGATTGGGTATTCACTCCGCTTTTGAGCTTTGTCAGGATTAACAGTCCAGCAAAGAGATATAACGGTGAAGGACAAGAACTTAAGTGTTCTTAGGTAGTTGTACAGTAAATAAACTACCTTTACCTAATTCAGAGGTAACCTGGATAGTTCCTGCGTGCCCTTCTACAATTCGGTGGGATAGATGTAGTCCTAAGCCACTACCTGAGCGTTTATTTCTGCCTTGGCGAAATCGCTCGAAAATTGTTGCCTGATCTTCAGGCGCAATTCCATATCCTGTATCTTGTATCTCAATTGTCACTGAATCTGGATTTCCTGGATGAGGTGATGTTTCAAAAATGCGGATTGTTATGCCTCCTGTATCTGTAAATTTGATAGCATTTGCGATCAAGTTGTTTAGCACTCGCCGTAGTTCCAAGCGATCGCCCATAATAAGACCAGTGTTTTTACTCCGTGGATCTAATTTACTGGTGTCTATTTTTAGAGTCAAACCTTTTTCACTAGTTAAAGGAATTAGCTCGCTTACTACTTCTTGAGATATCTCACGTAAATCGCAGACCTCCCAATTCAACGTTTTTTTACCTGCTTCAAAGCGATAGACTTCTAACAGGGTGTTCACCATTTCCATTAAATTTTGGTTGCTGCGAATCATAACTGCGATCGCCTGTTTCATTTCCGGCGAAATTTTGCAGAATGTTTCCATTTCAAACAAACTCAACATCCGATCGGCGGCTACTAAAGGAGTTCGCAAATCATGAGTCAGACGGGAAACAAAGTCTTCCCGCTGACGGGCCATTTTTTGCTGTTCGTCTAGACTTTGCTTGAGACGCAATAGCGATCGCACCCGTGCCAGTAGTTCATCAGTATCAAATGGTTTCCGAATAAAATCGTCAGCACCAGCATCCAAACCTTCGACAACGCTGGATTCGTGAAAAGCAGTAATTAACAGAATTGGAATATAAGAGATTGCAGGGTTCTTCCGAATTCTACGGGTGACTTCATAACCATCCATTCCCGGCATCATCACATCTAACAGAATCAGATCGGGTGGAGATTGGTCAATTTGCCGCAAAGCCTTTATTCCATCTGAAGCCAAATCAATTTCATATCCCTCACTTTCTAAAATTGTTTGAACCAAAATAAGATTATCTCGAGTGTCGTCAACTGCGAGGATACGATAAATTTTATTATTTTCAACTACAGACATGATTTATCAACTTTTATCAGTTTTTTTGGTAAGTAATTTATAGTTTAAATTTAGGATATCCTATTGGTGCTTTCCTGGTTTGAGAAGATGATTGATGCGGATTGTTAGCAGAGCAAAAAAAACCATCGCCATCTAATTGTGAAGTTGGAGTATCGGCTCCTACAGTCGGTAATGTGATTTGACGCGGCAATTCAATTTTAAACGTTGAGCCGATCCCCAACTTGCTCTCAAGAAATATTTTCCCACCCATCATTCGCACCAGCGAATCTACAATTGCTAAACCCAGACCTGTGCCTGGATATTTACGAGTGATAGTTTGATCGACTTGCCGAAATGCTTCAAAAATACGTTTAAAATCCCTGGATGCTATGCCAATGCCTGTATCTCGAACAATAATTGATACTCGATTTGCAGGCAGTTCTTTAACCTCAACCCAAATCTCACCAGAATCTGTGAATTTAATGGCGTTGGAGAGCAGGTTAATTAAAATCTGTTTGACACGAACCGGATCATTAAATACTAAAGGATTTTGCGAATCTATTTGAACCAACAATGAGAGATTTTTGGCATCAGATAGGGAACGCATTTCACCCACAGCGAGATTTATTACCTTTGATATGTCAAATATTTCCGCCTTTAAATCTAATCGTCCTACCTCCAGCTTAGAAAAGTCGAGAACTTCATTCAGCAGCATCAGCAAATGCTTGCCATTATTCAAAATGCGCTCAACCATATCTGCTTGCTGGTGCGTTAGTTGACCAAACTTAGGACGCAATAGTATTTGCGAAAAACCAATAATCGCATTCATTGGCGTTCTGAGTTCGTGGGACATAGTTGCCAAAAAATGTGATTTTAGCAGTGATGCCTCCGATAGCTTGAAGTTTTGCATTTGAATCTGTTGCTTTTGTCTCTCCAACTCTTGATTCTTACGAGTGAGTTGTTCATGACTTTCTCTGAGTTGCTGGTTTGCCAAAGCTGCCTGCATTTCAGCCCGATAAATCCGAATCGCACTCCGCAAAACCTGTGCCAAGGCTTCTGGAGATATCCTAGACTTAGAAAGATAGTCTGTAGCACCAGCTTCGATTAATTGAACAGCAATTTGTTCATCTCCTTGACCAGTTAAGACTACTAAAGGAACTTGAATTTCCGAAGAACGTAGCTGTTGGATCAAGGTTAGTCCATCCTGGTCTGGTAAGCGATAGTCGAGAAAAACACAATCATAGGCAGTAGTGCTTAAAGCGGAGAACGCATCATTACCATCGCCTACTTCAGACAGTTCCATCTGAACACCTGCTTTAGTCAGGGCACAACGAACTGTCATCCGGTCTACTTCGTCATCGTCTACAACCAAAATTTTCAGCGTCTCTTCCATCGGTTTTTATTTTTGCCGCCAAACATAGGTTGATGTATAACATTTCTCTTTTCAGATTATCCAACTAAAGAATATAAGATTTCGGACATCTAAAATCTGTAACTTGATTGACTAAGACATTTTGCATAATATCCAGTATCTGTTAAGCCTTGCCATTATCTCAACAAAGGTATTGAAAGGTAAAAGGCTTTAGATAGATGCACTTTGGGCATTTACTTGGGTCAAATTCAGTCTGTTGTATCCTCAATCTGATTAATTTACCAGAGTCTAGGAATTAAACTCCTAGCAAATGACCAATGGTTCTCAAAAAATTAGCAATTAACAAACTGAAAACTATTGATCTGAAAACAGCAGACAGAGCTTGATATAAAGTAAAATAAAATACTTTACTAAGCTTAAAACAATTGTAAATGAGTGAACAAGCGACCGTCGTCAGCCATTGGTGAGAGTTGCATACAATTATCGTGTACCATAAGCTTGAACAGTTTTACCCATTAGATTGATTAGATTAGATAAATAAGAAAGTACTACCTATATCTATTTGTGAATCTTAAGTAATCCTACCTCCTAAGAACTTTGACAATTTTCTTAACATCGCCAGATATGTGCCAGTATTTTTTTAGCGATCGCAGACTTTCGGTGTTTGGAAAAATACTGAGACTTACTGTGAATTCTAGTAAAAATACCACCTGCTTCCAAACTTCTACGAGGTTGACGCACGCCTGATTACTCTTCCTAGTTGTGCTTGAATTCCTTTTGGGATTGTCCACCATCGAGCCTGACTTTTTAAGTTATGTGGAAAAATCAACAAAAGACCTAATCCCTGAGCAAGCTTCCCTACAAAAATTAGACTTCTTGCAGAAGTGGGTAAAGGGGAAGGTGGGGCCCCCTCTGGGGATAAGGGGTAGGGGGAAAGGGGAAAGGATGGAATTTTCCCTTTCCCTTTAACCTTTAACCTTTCCCCAACATCTTGCAAAAGTTACTTTTACAAGATGTTTATTGGGCGAGAACCCCACCCAATTGTAAGCGCCGTGTAGACGGCGGGTTTTTAGACCCAAGTTCTTTACGGTCAAGGGCTTCAGCGCTTGAGTCAGTATTTCCTCCTGCTTCCTGCCTCCTGCCCTCTGCCTCTTTTGATTAAAAATCGCTCTAAACCATCTTTCACTTTCTCGTAAAGCAACTTCGACCTTTGTAATTTGTCCATTTTCGTAAGCTTTTTTCAAAGCTTCATACAAAATAATAGTAATTAACGAATGGAACATGGCAACTCAAAGCTGAATTGTAAGCAAGAGAGAGCAATTTGGCATTCGTCTCAATATTTCATACTTTTTGTGCAACTATCCATATATCTCCAGCTAGATTTGTCCTCTATCGAAATATAAAAAAATCGGGTATTTATTATTTCTATCGGTGGATGCAGACTGGTTGAAATATCATCTATCTTTAGTTTGGGAAAATTAAGAGATAGGGCTTACAAAAGGTAATACTTTGAAAGATGCAAACAGCGTAAGAGTGAATGTAGCGATGAATGAAATTAGTATTATTTTAATTGAAGATCATGACTTAACGCGAATGGGGCTACGAGCGGCATTACAGTCTCACAGTGCATTGAAAGTAATTGGCGAAGCAGCAAATGCTACCCAAGGATTAAAACTTTTAGAAACGGCAAAGCCAGATGTAGCTGTGGTAGATATCGGCTTGCCTGATATGGATGGCATCGAACTCACCCGAAAATTCAAACGTCACCAGGCTGAAACTGGGCAAACAACAACGAAGATTCTGATCCTGACAATGGATCATACAGAAGATGCTGTACTTGCAGCTTTTGCGGCGGGTGCTGATTCTTATTACATGAAAGAAACAAGCATCAGTAAATTAACGGAGGCAATCCAAGCAACTTACGCTGGAAATTCTTGGATTGATCCGGCAATAGCCAATGTGGTATTGCGGAAGATGCGCCAAGGTATTCCTGGAGAAAGCCAAAGCTCTGATAAGCCAAAGACTGTAAAAATTGAGGCACTGGCGTCAGAGTATGAGCAAGTTTTAGAAACATACCCCCTGACTCAACGGGAACTGGAAATCCTGGAGTTGATTGTAGCTGGGTGTAGCAATGGACAAATTGCCGAGAAACTCTACATTACAGTTGGTACTGTGAAGACCCATGTTCGCAATATTCTAAATAAACTGTGTGCTGATGACCGTACCCAAGCTGCTGTGAGGGCCTTACGTTCTGGTTTGGTGGCGTGAGGAGTTAGAAGTTAAGAGTTAGGAGTTAGGAATTTTATTTCCCCTCTGCCCAATGCCCAATTCCCAATTCCCAATTCCCATTCAAAATCGTTCTTGTAAACATTCTGCAATGCGTAGTGCGGCTCCCGGTTTACCCATACGCCGCAGACCATTTTCAGCAATAATTTGCAAAATATCAGGATTTTTGAAGAGAGACTGTACGATTTGGGCAACCTCTGCTGGCTGCTCTACTAAAATCAAAGATGAGCCTAAAAGACGACTTTGAGATTCAGCAAAGGCGGGGTTATATTGAGGCCCATTACCAGGAATTGCGATCGCAGGTTTGCCTAAACCGATAAACTGTTCTGTAGCTGTACCTGCCATTGCGATCGCTATATCTCCCAAATGCAAGCAATCATTATAGGCTTGTTGGGTCAGCAGTAGATATGCATTTCTTTGTTTAAATGTCAAGATATTTGGATCAGCAATTTGGATAGGAGATGCTGATTCCGGTCGCCAGCCTTGGGATTGGACACTTTGGGATAAAATATTAGAGTCTAAACCTGGAGCGATCGCACCTAAAAACACCACTCTGCCAGAAGTGTAAAATACCGAATCTCGCTCCTGGAAACTTGCCATCAACGCAGATACGGCAATCATAATTACTTCCCAGTTGTTGTATGCCTCTGGCGGACGGGAACCAGGAAGCAGAGTCACCATTAAAGGTCGAACAGTCTCTTGCTGTTGGCTATCCTGACTATAAAATTGTTGGCGTGAAAACGTAGGTTCTAGACTATCCATCATCGGATTGCCCAAATTAAAAGCTGGAATTGGCCATTGTTTTAATGTTTCCGTCGTCAGCGCATCTCTGGGGAACACCGCCTTACAACGACGACGACTCATTAACCAACGTTCCCAAGGATGGTAAATTGAACCAGAAAAGTTTTCCCAACGCGCCTGCTTGGATTTGCCTGGTAATAATCCAGCTTCATCGCGCACGTGATATTCAGATTTCGCCGTACCTACAAAAGCATAATTAGCACCACTGAAAGTTGCAAACAACAGGGGGAGAATATCTCCCACTGCTAAAATCGCTCTTTTATTGCCTAGTTTTTTTTGAGAACTCACCCAACGGCGCACAGCTTTAATCTGGCTGAGGGTAAGTTGCAATAAACCACCGCGTACATCCCGCGCTAATTGGCGTCCATCCATATAAATAAAGCCGCCAGAAGGCATAGTACGGACTGAACCAATGAGGGGGATATCCAACTGTTGGTAAGCCCGTCCTTCACCCACCAGAGGTAAAGCAAATATCTCTGGTGGGTTTGGTTGTCGTTGGAGTTCTTGCAAAATCCGAACTGCAATGACATCTTCCCCATGACCATTACTTAATACAAGTAACCGCAAAGGAGAAGTTGCAGATTGAGAGTTGGAAGCTAAGGATGACCGAGTATTACTCATAAGAAACAAAATATCAAAATTAACTGTCTGTTTGGGTAAGAGGTATAAATAGGGAAATTGGCGAAGAAGCTGGAAGTTAGTATTATCCCTATTCGCCAGCCTCACTACAACTAACTCCCAGTTAATTAGGTTAAATATTATGCGAGTTTCTGCTACTGCTATTTTTACTTTAGCTACTTTAGCTGCTGCCAATGTGACTCAGCAAGCAACGGCTGCACCTGCTAAAACCGTTACTCCAAACGAAAAAGCGGGTAACTTGGTGGTGCCGATAATTGAAGATACTCCCGCACGGGTAGAGACAATTGCTTCTCCAGAAACTATAGTTGCACAACAATTTTCTCAAAATCCCGTTACCGTACAAACAGGTACAAACAAAAATTCCACAGTAGTCTTAAACTCAGCCAACAAGGGTAATTCTCCTGTAACACTTTCTCCAACTCCCTCTCTTTCCCCTCCATCCCCAAAAAACCCTACTACTGAGAGCAATTTAGTAGTTACAGCTACAGATGTACAGGTAGTGGGAGCCAATCAAGAATTGCAAGATATTATTCGGAAAGTAATTAAAACTCAGGCTGGTGGAGAAACCAGTCAAAGCCAGCTACAAAAAGATGTAACAGCAATTTTAGATACAGGTTTATTTAGCAATGTCAGTGTGAATAGCTTTAGCACACAAGCTGGATTGAATGTAGTTTATCAAGTACAGCCGGTGATTGTGCGATCGCTGCAATTATCTGGTGCGAAAGTTCTCACCTACCAAGTAGCCCAACAACAGTTGCAATCTCAGATTGGAACCACCATCAGTCCGGCTGGACTCCAGCAAGGAGTAGCACAAATTAACAAGTGGTACGCCGACAATGGTTATAACTTAGCGCGGGTGCTATCAATTAAACCCAATTCTCAAGGCATTCTCACTGTGAATGTTGCTGAAGGCTTAGTGAGTGATATCAAGTTTCGCTTTATCAACGATGAGGGTAAAACCGTTGATAGCAAAGGTAATCCCGTCGCAGGACGTACTAAACCAGATTTCCTGCAACAGCAACTCAAGTTGAAATCTGGTCAAATCTTCCAAGAAAATGTCGTTAAACAAGACATCCAGCAGCTATATCGTACTGGTTTATTTGAGAGCGTGAATGTTGCCTTAGAAGGAGATGCGACCAAACTTGATTTAGTTTACCAACTCAAAGAAACTGGGGCGCGTGGTGTTAACTTGGGTGGTAGTTACAATGCCGATCAGGGATTAGTAGGCACAATTAGCTATCAAGATCAGAATGTCGGCGGGATTAATGACACTTTAGGTGTGAATCTGGCTGTAAGTAGCCGAGACTTGCAGTTTAATAGCAAATTTATCAGTCCTTATAGAACAACTAACCCCGATCGCTTGGGTTACACTGTGAATGGTTTTCGGAATCAGGAACTTTCGGAAACCTTTGATGACAAGATTACCCTAGCTAATGGCGACAAAGTGCGAGAAGGTCAAATTGGTGGTGGTGTCAGCTTACAGCGACCACTTGATGACTGGAACACCTCACTAGGATTAAACTATACCCGAACTAGTATTCGCGATCGCCAAGGTAATATTACCCCAAATGACGCTCAAGGCAATCCCCTTTCTGCCAGTGGAACTGGTGTTGACGACCTAACTACCGTATCCTTCACCGCCACCAAAGACCAACGGAATAATCCCCTCAATCCAACTCAAGGTTCCATTTTGAGTTTGAGTACAGAACAATCTGTACCCATCGGTGAAGGTAATATTTCCCTAAATCGCCTCAAAGCTAATTACAGCCAGTATTTACCAGTTCAATTATTTAAAAGCCAACAGCCACAAGTATTTGCGGTGAACGTCCAAGCTGGTACTGTCATTGGTAATTTACCACCTTACGAAAGCTTTAACTTAGGTGGTTCTAACTCAGTGCGCGGCTACGATTCTGGAGAAGTTGGAAGTGGTCGCAGTTATGTGTTAGCCTCCGCAGAATATCGCTTCCCTGTCTTACCAATCGTCGGCGGTGTATTATTTGCCGACTTCGCTTCAGACTTAGGTTCTGGTGATACTGTATTGGGAGATCCTGCGGGTGTACGAGATAAACAAGGTTATGGTTTTGGTTATGGGGCTGGAGTGCGATTAGATTCACCACTAGGCTTAATTCGGGCTGACTATGGCATTAATGACCAGGGTGAAAGCAAAGTCCATCTAGGTATTGGTCAGCGATTTTAATCTGAGTTAAAGCGTTGCGGAAAGTTAAATATACATTATCCAAAAACCTTGTAGAGACGTAGCAATGCTATATCTCTACATTCTTTTTCACTCATACCTCTCACTGACTTTTCACGTTATGTGGAAAAGGCAACGATTAACCTAACCCCCTAACCCCCTTCCCGCATCGGGAAGGGGGAAATTCAAAGTATCTCTCCTTTTAGGAGAGAGAAATAGAAGTGAGGTTTTCCAGATGCCGTGAAAAGTCAGATACCTCTCATTAGCGATCGCTTCTGAAAATAACTTTTATAAATTTACAAATTTATTACACAATATTTAATAATATATACATTTCAATAATCAAAGGAAAAAAACTATTGTCAAGTTTTGACAGACATTAATTTTTTCATAGTGATAATCCAATACAGTTCAGATAAGACCAAAACACTTGTAGAGACGGCGATTTATCGCGTCTTCAAAGACCAATTACCTACACCAATAACCCTTAACTGAACGGTATTGAGTGATAATCATCCAAAATATAAAAAAATATTATAAATACTAGTATGGAAAAAAGTGTTATTAATGCCAGCCTTTCTACTCAGAATCTAACCTTTCGTCCAGGTGATACCCCAGTCTCATTTGAGGTAACTGTCAATAATGATAGCGATCGCTTTGTCAATTTTCAGATAGAAATTACCGCCGCCGGAGAAACCCGGAACACAGGATATCGCTGGTATCGACTCGAACCAGAGGTAGCAGCAGCCAAGCCACCGGGCAGTAGTACCATTTTCCAAGTATTTGTATTCAATACACCCATTCCCGGATTTGTCGGTACTGTCAACCTGATGGTGAATATTTTCTCACCACAGTTAGCACAACAGTGCAGACTTGTGCTCCGCCTGAAAATTGAGCGAGACAACAGACCAACACATTTAAGTGTAGAATTGCCTGTGCGAGAGTTCCAAGTTTATCCCCGCAATTCTGTAGATATACCAGTACGAGTGCGGAACTTGGGGCAACAACCGACTGATGTAGTCCTACGTTTTACAGGTGTTGACCCATCTTGGCTAGCTGGCAGTGCAGAACGCCGATTATCCTTAGATCCAGGTGGTTTAGCAGAAGCGACATTTCAATGCCAACCTCCTTCTGTAGTCCAAGCGCCCAGTCAAAATTACCCTTTTACTATTGAAGCTGTTAGCAATAATGGTTATCCAACTAATGCTGAAGGTAAGATTGAAGTTTTACCTGTGGGTTTTATAGACTTTACTACCACAGAAAAACACCTCAAAATTCCTAGTAAATCGGCATGGTTGCCTGACTGGAAATCTGATACAGCTGCCTTTGAACTACTATTTAAAAATGCTAGCAATCTAAATCAGCAAATTAATATCCAGGTTCAAGGTAGAGACTGGCGAAAATGTAGTTTCAAAAAGCTTCCCGAAATTGCCAATCTTCATTTAGGAGAGACAAGTAAGATCATCCTTGATGTTAAAACAAAACGTCCTTGGGTCGGAATCGGTAAAACTTTGTTGCTGGAGGCTAAATCGGAATTATCCGACCAACGTTTAGGGAGTACAGACCCCGCCACGCAGACATTAGAAGTAGAGACTCTGCCAATTATACCTTTATGGCTACAGTTAGCTGCGATCGCACTTTTAGCCGCACTCCTCGCATTAATACTGCAACCAAGAGATGTAATGCATACACGTTCTGTAAACTCAGTCCGTTTTAGTGGCATTGGTTTATCTGTGGTCAGTGGCTCAGATGATTGCACCTTAAGGCTTTGGAGAATTGGCACTGATAGCTTAAACCCCGATGATACAGTAAGATATCCTGGGCAGCCTGTTGCCTGTGATAAACCGCAACAGCCCAAGGGTTTAATGGCGATTACCGATGATGCAGTACAAGTCTTACGCTTCATGCCGTTACAAAACGATCGTGCTGCTGTTGGTCTAGATAATGGTGTAATTGAACTCAGAGATGTTCCATCAGGTGCAAAGATTAGCCAACTTCAAGACCTTAAAGATTCTAAAGCAAAAGGCGATCGCGTTTTTGACCTAGCTTTCACCTCAAACTCACTTAACTTATTCAGTGGTTATGGCAGTGGTAAAGTTAGAGTGTGGTCAAGACCAGCGCCTAACAGCGATTTTCTGCCAGAACCGCAAGTTATCGATGTCCAAAGTACCTTGAAACTATCAGGTTTCCAAGTCCGGGCATTAAATCTCAGTCCAGATGCAAAAACTCTAGTAATTGCCGGAAACTTCAAGCGTTTCATTTTATGGCAATGGAATCCAACTCAGTCTGATAAACAATTCCCAGGTTTATCAGTGCAAAATCTAGAAAAACTAGACCCATTAGTTGGACGTGAAGACTATATTTGGGCATTGGCTTTTGTTCCTAACTCAGTAGAAAAAATCCTCGCAACCTCCGATTCTGCGGGATTCATTACGATTTGGAATTTAAATCAGTGCCAAACTGTCAAAAATCCAAATCCGCTCGAACAAATAAAAGAACTCAATTGCTCACCACTAGACCGTTGGTCAGCATCAAAAACATCTGTGCGTAGTCTGGCATTTAGTGATGATGGTAGTCTCTTAGTAAGTGGTGGCGATGATGGACGAGTCATGGTTTGGTACTTAACCCCCGAACATAAACTCGACAAAACAAAGGCCGCAGAAGGTACAAAAATCTACGAAAGCTCTAAAAAAATCAATAGTATCGACTTGAAAACTAATCAAGGAACCATGATTGTGAGTGGTAGTGAAGATTTTCAAGTCAAACTACACCGCATCAAATAAGGGAGTCGATAAGATGCAAGCTAAATTCAATCCACTGCAAGTTATTATCAACCCACCTGGAATTCAATTTGGAATGCCAGGAGATACCATTGAACTCTATGTTGTTGTGATCAATCAAGGAGATCAAAGTGCAGTTATTGACTTATATTTTGTTTTTGACGAAGTATTTCAAAATTTAACTGGTTGGTCTAGTTCTCCTAGAGAAAGTTTAGCATTAGCTCCCCAACAGAATAGCGACGAAGTAAAATTTGAGTTTCAAATTACCGCAAATGCTTTCCCCGGAACCTATGACTATACACTAGTCGTAGATTCTCCTCTACATTATCCCCAAGATACTCCCATAACCTTCCCAAATCAAATTAAGGTTCTGCTAGCAGAACAGACTGCAATTCGGGTGAATGACCCGACATTTTCCATTAGACCGAACACCAACCCCAACAAGCCACTAATTTTCAATCCTGGTGAGCCTCTACAAGTGGAGGTAATAGTAGACAATCGTTCTCATCTCGTAGATAGGTTCCGCTTGAGTTGCCCAGATTTAGACGAGGACTGGTTCACAATAAATTATCCAACAACTGGATTTGAAGGTCCCGGATTAATATCTGATGTTACCGCACTAGAACTCAACCCTGGTACTCAAGGTCAAATATTGTTGAAATTTCACCCACCAGGGGATACCCTTGCAGGAAGCTATTCTCCAACAATCCGCTTGTATTCAGAAAACTCTCCAGACTTAGTGCTGTTGGATTTGGTATACATCCAAATTCCAACAAATTATCGCCTAGATATTGAACTTCATACTATCTTAGGACAAGTTAGCCGTAGCCTTGGCAAGTACGAATTATCACTAGCTAACCGGGGTAATATTGTCCGCGAACTGATATTAAGCTTAAAAAGTCGGGATGAAGAAGAACTATATACTTATAAATTTGACCCTACTGAAGTAAGATTATTACCCAATAGAAGCGCAGTGGCCAATTTGACAGTTAAACCCAGACCTTGGTGGCGACGACCGTGGTTTGGTGCAGGGTTAGTGGTCAACTTTCAACTCGACATCAAAGACCCACAAAATTTACCCTTACCTAACACATTGCCTCAAGGAACTTTGGTATGGAAACCCCGTCCTTGGTGGCAATTTGTTCTGTTAATTTTAGCAGTCTTGGGTTTATTAGGAGGAATAGGATTTATCATTTGGCGAATTTTAAACCCCGATCCTTTAAGATTAGAAAACTTTAGTGCTAATAATCCTCGAATTACTGAGGAAGAGGATGAAGTAGCTTTGAAGTGGGACATTCACAATTATCAACAGTTGCAAAAGTTGGTTTTGACAGCCAAAGGTTCGCAACCTATTCAGCCTATTACCTACGACTTTAGCAATGGCATTCCTGAAACACTGGGCAAAGGAAGCGCTAATCAAATACCTCCTTGTCAGGTGCAAGATAAACAAGAATTAATTTGTAGCAACGTTAAAACTGGAGTGAAAACAAAAGGGAATTATACTTTTGAGTTACAAGCCTTTTATCGTAGTGGTATACAGTTATTTTCTCCCAATAACCAAGTAGCCAGTCAAACAACCCAAGTAGAAATAGCTGAAAAACAAATTGCTGAAGTAATTAGTTTCCAAGCAGATAAGCCACAGTATACAAAAGGTCAAAATATTCTTTTAAGTTGGATAATTGCCCGGCCATTATTGTTGGCACAAGTTCAAATTGCTGGCAGTGCAGATGATGGTACATTATATAGTGAACCAATTACTTATAAATTTAATCAAGGTAATCTTGCAGAGCCTAAACTTCAAAAGCTCTGTACACAACAAAATCAACAACTGCGATGTACAAATATTCCTCTGTCAGCAAATAAAGCCGGAAACTTTGCCTTTGAAATCAAAGCTTTTCCCAACAATGGGAGTGATAAAATTAGTTCTAAAAAGACTGAATCAAAAATTGGAATATTACCTAAACCATTTAAGATTGTCTCTTTCAGAATCAACGGTAGTGAGCAACCAAATGTTGTTCTCAACGAAGGAGAATCTGCTACTCTGAGTTGGAGAGTAGAAGGAGAAAATATTCAGGTTAAACTTCTGCCATACGGCAATGACGTTAAACCAGTTGACTCAATAAAGCTTCCAGTCAATCAAGCCTTTCCGCCTCAAATCGGACTGCTAGTGAATGATATATCTGGTAAGCAGCAACCCCAGCAAAGAGGATTTGCAATCACAGTTCTCAAAAAAGTAGAGCCTAATCCTACCCCTATACCTGGTATTAACCCAATTCCACCTACTCTTGCACCTAGTAATAACCCATTTAAGACTCCCTTACCTCTGAGATAAGGCTTATCAAAAGCTATTTTGCAAATACAGAGAGATGCGGCGGATAATACCGTCTATCGACTCTACCAAACTACAAGCAACGCATATAGTTTATAGCACAATACGTTCAGTTAAGCCTAAAAACTAAAACTGGCATAGTTGGGCTTGAGGAACGTAGACCCGAAGGGGCTTCTCGTTCGCGTAGCGTCTCCGACAGGAGAAGAGTAACCCAACATTATCAAGGCTTTGTTGGGTTGAGCAACAGCGAAACCCAACCTACTCTTCTTCTTAAGCCAAGCGTATTGGTTTTTTAAAATATCCTCTTAGAGAGATTCTCCATAAACTGTGAAAGATTTAGTTAAACCGAAAAACTTTTCTTCGTAAAGTTGTGCTTCGGGAAACAGATTCAGGAATTTTCTCTTATTCAGCAGCTGAATTGAAGTAGCTATACTTCTAGCCAGTTGTTTATCAGTCACCTTGTCATACCATCCAAGAGCAAAATTGGTTAGTAACCATACCCGAATATTTATAGGCATAAATTGAAATAAAGGAAAAACAAAGTGGGGTTCAATCGGAAAAAACAGATTAGGTGTTTGAACAAAATATTTTTTTCCCACTCGCATTACTTCAGCGGCCATTTGGCGCTGTTGTTCATAATCCCCTACATGTTCAATCACTGAGTTTGAAAAAACTATATCAAACTCATTAGATTGAAAGTTTGCCATGTTTGTAGCATTGCCAACAACTTGCTTAATCTTTGGATGTGTTGAACTTGTTTCGATAAATTTTACATTTAGTAGAATAATTTCTACATCTTTAACTTCTTCATTCAAAAAGCCTAAATTCTTCCAAAAGCTTATTGTTCCTCCAACATCGAGTATTTTTATAGGAGAGGGCATTGAATCTAATATAGATGTGAACAAAGAAAAACGCTTCTTTCTAAGCTTACTTGCCCACGAGTCACTAAGATTAGTGTCATATAGTTTACGCACGATTGTCTTCATTTTTTATTCCTGAAAAAGTGATTATGTGAAGAAAGATTAATAAGTATAAAACTTTCTTCTATTACCGTTTTTGCCTCATTACAAATGAAAAGTATTTATGCCAAATTTCTCTAGAGAATACTTTATTACTTCAACAGTATTATTTGTCAATATCAAGCAAATAAAATTTACACAAGCTTATTAATTAATAAGCTTGTGTTCATACTTAATCCTGCTGAATGCTCTTTAAAAATTCCTGTTATATCCTCTATGCCAAACAGTTTTCCGATTAAGTGCTTTCGAGAAATAGTATGAAGAAATTGTAAAATGTTGCGGTTCTGCCTCTTGATGCTCAATTCCTATTTTTATGAAAAGCTCGGCGTCTGCGCCCATTTTCAAAGAGGGGTTTTCGCAATGGTACTACCTCAGCTTCACTACTCTCGCGTGCTACCCGAATCAGCAACCCAGCAGCTATTAAGCTAGCAATCATGGAATTTCCACCATAACTAAACATGGGTAAGGGTAAGCCAGTAGTTGGTAGAGAACCTGTAGCAACACCGATGTGGAGCAATGATTGTCCCACCATCAAAACCGTCACACCGATCGCTATCAATCGATGTACTGTATTTTTAGCCTTCAGCGCCACAATTAATCCGAGAGTGGCAAATGTAGCTAAAAGTGCCAACAACACCATACTGCCAACAAAGCCAAACTCTTCGGCGAACACCGCAAAAATAAAATCGGTGTCCTGAATTGGTAAATAAAACAGCTTTTGTTGGGAAAGCCCAAATCCAGAACCCCAAGTTCTACCAGAACCCACGGCTAGTAAACTTTGCACCAACTGGTAGCCATCTCCTGTCGCATCCGCCCACGGATTAAGGAATGACATTACCCGCTTACGCTGATACTCTTTAATACTAATACTGAGTAATGCCAACATCACTCCACCAATTGCTGTCCCTCCCAGATACTTGTAAGGTAAGCCAGCCGCTAGAGCAATTAGCCAGATAGTCATACCGCAAAGTGCTGTTGTACTCAAGTTAGGCTGGGCAATAATTCCTAAAAGTACCAGACCAAAAATACCCAACCAAGTCAAGCGAACCCGCCAACTGATTCGTTCCCACTGACCAAAAAGCCGCGCACTTTGCAGCACCAAAAAGGGTTTAATTAATTCTGAAGGTTGAATTGGAATTGGCCCGATCGCAATCCAACGCGCTGCATCAAAAGCCTTTTTTCCTAATCCTGGGATCAGTGTGACGAAAATTAACGCCAAAAACAGCAACAAAAACCAATGGGCTAGCCCCAAAATTTTCTGCAATGGTAAATTAACGATAATATTGAATCCAATTAAGGAAACAAATACCCAAAGCACTTGACGCTTAAAGTAGTACAACCCATCATCATGACGACCGTCAGCAACGGGATAGGATGCTGAAAATAGCATGACCAAACCGACAAACAGCCAAATCAACGTTAACCAGCGCAACAACCGCGCTTCTAATGCCCAGTTGGAGACTGAACTATCAAAAATTGGAATCAGGCGGCGTAGATTCACGATCAGTACAGGTAAAAAGTTAGAAATTAGGAGTTAGAAATAAAACTCATAAATCATAACTTATAACTCATAAGTAGGCCTTACAACCATAAATCTTAGAGATGTCAACTTTAATACACCGTTAGTTGATATTTCTGACAACTGGCTTGGCTATGCCCACGGTTACTATTCCTATGTGTCGTAGTAGTTTTTTATACGCCAAATTAGTAGGTTGAAGAATAATTCAGAGAGGAATCTGATCTAAGTCCTACTGAAATCAGAAATTAGGAGAGTCAGAATAAGAAAGTGTTGAGTCCCAATCCCCCACTGCAACCATTTCTGAATTCTGACAATTCATCAAGCTCAACGATTTAATGCAATTAACTGCATGTTTATCCATAGACAAGGGAATTTCAATCCAGAACTCAGTTCCTTGTCCAGGTTCTGATAAACATCTTAATGTTCCACCATGTTTTTCAACTACAATCTGATAACTAATTGATAAACCTAATCCTGTACCCTTACCTACAGGCTTAGTTGTGAAAAATGGATTAAACAGTTGTTCTCTAACTGCTTCTGTCATTCCTGAACCATTATCAGCAATTCGGATCACACAGTTAGTTTCGATGACTTCTGTAGTAATTGTAATGGTATTGGGATTAGCATGAATCTCTGCGATCGCGCGTTGAGTATTATAGCTCTCAAGCGCATCGATTGCATTACTGATAATATTCATAAATACTTGATTTAGTTGTCCGGCGTAACAATATACTAAAGGCAAATTTCCATAACTTTTAACTACCTTGATACCAGGATGATCAAGGCTATTTTTAAACCGATTCTGTAAAATCAGCAAAGTACTATCCAGTCCTTGATGAATATCAACCTTTTTCATCTCTGCTTCATCAAGACGAGAGAAATTCCGCAGGGACAAAACAATTTCAGATATCCGTTCGGCTCCTACTTCCATAGAATTCAGGATTTTGGGCAAATCATCTAGTAAAAAATCTAACTCAATTTCCTTAATGTATTCTTGAATTTCTGATACAGGATTAGCACAAAATTGCTGGTAAAGACTCACAAGCTTCAGCAAACACTGTGTATAATCTTTTGCATACTTTAAATTTCCATAAATAAAGTTAACAGGGTTGTTAATTTCGTGAGCGACTCCTGCAACTAACTGTCCCAGACTGGACATTTTCTCAGCTTGGACTAATTGGGCTTGAGTTTGCTGTAGCTCCCGGAGGGATTTTTCCAATTTTTTAGACTGAGCCTCAGCAATTTCTGCTAGATTCTCCTTGATTTGTAGCGCACTTCGTAGTTGTGCTCTTTGCTGTTTCAGTTCAACTGTTAACTTTTTGGCATCAACCAAAGCAGTATTCTGAGCTTGCAGTAGAAACAGGAAATCAACTATTGGGTCGTGAATCGCAAAGTCTTTGAGTTTGATACCCAGAGGGGCCAGGCTAGTTGTATCTGTAATCCAAGGAGATCCTAAAAAAAATATCACCTCCTGTTCTGGTTGATACATCATCTGACCCTTGAGCTGCATTCCATTATGGAGAAACTCTAATATGAACAGGGCACGAGACTGTTTACTAATAGCATCAAAATCAACCAAAATTTTTGGACGATTAATCTGGAAATGCTGCTCAATCAATTTACCAACCAATGGTTCCAGACAAATGCGCCCAAAGACATCACCAGCCTGTACAATTTCCCGATTGCGGCTAAAGGCAAAATGGAAAGGAAAAGCTTTCGCCAGTAACTCTGGTGAAAGCGTAAGGTGAGGAGGAGCCATGCTACTGCACTCAATTTGGTTTATAAATCACTAAAAATTCATCATGTTCAGCACCTTCATCCCGACTCTGGGTTTGGGTAATATGAACTTCTGTATCAAACCTAGTTCCTAGTCCCTTGACTAGTCCAAGAATCATGGGCGTTAGCCCTTCTCTATCAGAGCGATAATGTAAGCTTAGAGAATTTTCTTCCATATCAGTACATTCAAATGATGGGGGCTGGAGTTTAGGAAAGCTAACTCCTACACGAGCATGAAGATTGTCGAGGTTTTCTAAAAACTCAGGCAGTGTATCTCCACTCATATCCATCATTTCGCCATAGCCTTCTTGAGCTGTGTACTGAACCCAGAACTCTCCAAAAGCTTGCATAATTTGTTTGGGAGATAAATTCAGAACGACACTAGCAGCTTTTACCAGTTTGTGGGTGATGTCATCGGGATAGCCTTCCATACTGAGGAAAACATCTACATCCACTTCTGCTTTGTGCTTAATTTCTTTCCAAGTCTCTTCGCCAAAGCGACTGCACACCATGTCTTGAATCGCCTTGTTCACTAATCCGTACATGGAAGCCTCCTCTTGCTGCACCTAATTTTGCTTTATGAATTTGCCCAAGACTCGACAAATAATTCCTTAAAAGGGTTATCTAAATAACAAAATTTTCTGTATTTAAACCTTGAAATGTCTTATGACGGCTTTAAAAACCGAAAAAATAGGGAAAACTATTTGTATTCTAATGCTACAAATACTAGTTATAACAACCGTATTTTCACTTACTCATTTTATTCAGTGAGTTTTGAGGATTTGTAGTAAGCACTTTAGTGCTTAAAAAATAATTACTAAAGTTCTCACTACAAACTTGCTCACCCATCAATTTAAGGTTGACTAACTACAGCGATTCATCCAAAGGCAACCATGAATCAGGATACAAGCTATATTTAGATATTTGACGCTGAATTCCGTTAAAAAATTGGACACGGGCATCCATAGCTTCGGCAATAGCCAGCTTTACCTTGATATCCTCTTCATTCATGGTAATTCGAGGTTCAATCACTGCTGCTAACTTCGCTGCATGACTATCATCCACATCAATATGGACTTCAAAAAAGATCAGGGATTCTTTGGGTAAAGGAGCAGCGCCAACAATTCCTTTGTATAGTTGCGTGTACAGCGAGCTAACAATCCCTTCGGAAGCATAACAGACAGCACCCAATGCAGCTAAATAGCCGTACTTATGTGGCATCTGCAAGTAGGTTTCAATAAGGGCACGAGTTTCAGGCGCAGTGGGTAGTGCTGTCAGACTTTCGTCGTGGATACCAAGAGCGCGGGTAAATTGACGAAATAATTCTGGGTGGGACTGAGTTATATCTCCCTGTCCCATTTCGTCAAATAAGTTTTCCAAGATGACTAACTGACTACTTTCATCTTCGCAGCAAGACAAAATGCTAGCCAAGATACGATTAAATTCTTTGGAGAATTTGTACATCTGAACAGCTAGTACCTGTATGTCTGGTAAAAATAAATTTCCAGTCCGACAGCGAGTTAAGAACTCATGATTCCATAGAGGATGATTAGCTGCTATTTCACGGAAGGAATTTCTCACTAAAGAAGATGTCTGTGTCATCGTGATATTTGTAAGGCTAGATGGAGGGGTTGATCAAGTAAGGGGCTAAAAAATGATTCATCTATTGCAATATGTTCTGGAGTCACACGCAATTCTTGTAAAATTGGCATCGTGTTGAAGCCAGCAATTTTAAGAGCATTAAAGTAATCCTCAAAAGTTTTATGAATCAATTGAACATTTAGCCAGGAGCCATCTCGTTTCCAAATACGACCAGGAAACTGCTGATCTCGCTTACTGAAGTAGCCTGCACCCTCAACTTGAAAATAAAACGGATATGCTGCCTCCCGCATATATGGAAAAGATGGATGGGGAACGCTAAATACAAATCGACCGCCCGGACGAAGAATGCGTGCAACTTCTGCCATACATTCTTGGGTTTGAGCAATTGTGAGATAGTTAAATAGAAACACTGCAACAACTAAGTCAATTTCGCCATCATCAAACTGCTTGAGATTAGTAGCACATCCTACTTCATAGCTAATACCCAAGGCATCTTCTATTTCCTGTAAGTTTGCTGCTGCAATCATGCCCTGGGAAAGGTCTATTCCATGCACTCGTTCAGCGCCGCGTCGGCGTAGTTCTCGACTGCAATAACCTTCCCCACAACCTATATCAAGTACTCGCAACCCAAAAACAGGCTCACAAAGCTCTAGTACAAAAGGGCGTGCTGTAAAGTCTGATAAGGAAGTAGGTTCTCCTCTAATCCACTCTGATGCTGTGCGATTATATAAGTTTTTAGTTGAGTTTTTGTGATTCACATTTGACATCTTTAAGTGTTTGTTTATACTTGTTTTATGCTTGTATTAATCAATTTAGTCTGACAAGACTGAAATAATGGATGTATATGTTTTAACAATTAATATGTTGCGTTGATAATGTTGATTTTACCGATTTTATTTTGCTTGTTAATTTTGTGTTTGAAAACTATCATTTTCAAATAAATTGCTACCCAGAATATTCTCATCTTGTTAGTTTCTTCAAATATAACAGCTAACTTATATTTAACTTCATGAACTTGTATTGTTACTTAGTTGACAGTAACTTCATATATAGACAGTTAAATTTTTAAGCCCCAACTTCATCTATGCTTTACTAATAAACTTAAAAACAACTCTTTTAATCAAGACAAGTAAGACAAATAAAACAGTATATTTTACGAAGTATAAAGAGAAGAATCTTGTTAATTTTGTAATAGCCAGATTCGTTTTCAAAACGAAATTGCTTTGGATACATAAGTTATTTAACCAATTTAGAATAACGTTGGAAGAAATGATGTTAGAAGAACTGTTAGCAGAATCGTCACTGCGCGATCGCTTACAATCCGAACGTGCGATCTCTACGACGGACTACGCCTACGCATTTTCTGAGCTTGGCGATCGCCTCTTTAATGAGCTTGCTGATAAAATTGCTACAAAGCGACAGTACCGACTACTGTTTGAACACACATTAAAGCCTGAGTTATTCCAGCAAATCCGAATTGCTGCTGCGGGTTATATTTCAGCGTGTCTGAATAGTCCCATCATTCTTTCGGAAACTGAGATGCTTGAACGACTACTGGAAGCAAGAAGCACTTTGCCGAACTACACTGGTACTGGTCTTTTGATGCCCAAGCGAGAACATACTCTGGCATTTAACCTCTTTCAAAAGAGTGTCGCAGACGCTTTTTACCAACTAGGAGCGAATGACCTGATTGATGCAGTGGATTTACCAGTCAATCTCCGCATGGTGTATGGCAAGACTGACGCCAAGAAGTTGGGTTTGCCTTTCGCTAGCTCGAAGTGCCATAGCGATGTCTGGGCAGGTGTTGCCGCTGATGCAACTGTAGTGGTTCTGCCACTATTTGGCGACATCGATAATATCACTATCGAAGCAGGTGAAATGCCCCGCGAAATGGAACTACAGTCTATGCGGGTGATGTCAGACTTCGATGAAGGTCGGGATATTCCAATGGTTGTCTCCTACACACAAGCACAACTACAACACGGCACAATGTACTTTAATGATGCCCGTGGATTGCATCAAACAGTAAGAAGGAAAAGTGAAGGTCTAAGAATTTCAGTAGATTTCCGGTTCCGCAGGAAATTCAATGAAGCTTACCGGGCAATGGTAGCACCTAATATTGGTGGTATTGAAGAAGATATGAGTGTGCCATATCAAGACTGGCTGAAGGTTGGGAAAGAAATACTAATTGTGTTTGATGAAAGTTGTGAAGAAGCAAGGAAAAAACAGAATTCTGGCGCTCCAGTTCCGCTATATACTCGCGGGTATCGCCTTGTAGAAATATTCAACTCTTAACTTTCAGAAATACAAGCAACAAAAAAGAAAGAGGTCTAATACCAGACCTCTTTTTTAATTTTGATCACCCATAGCTGTAGATTCATAAACTTTGCGATAGTCCAATTTTCTGAAATAGAAGTTTTCTATCTGTTACCCGAAATGAAATAACATCTTGATAAATTCTGGATATTTACCTGAAACACGGTACATATACGGGAGTATACAAAAGATATATGTGTTATAAAGGCTGGTTAACAAGCTTGATTAAGATTACCTTGTTTCTATATGACTTAATTAACAGATTTTTTATACTATCAATTCTCAACAAAAAAGAGGTCTTTCTCGACCTCTTACCAATTCCCTAAAATAATGTTCTATTTACAGAATTACGACAAGCCAGTATTAGCGCCTTGCTTACCAGTTGCCAGTTCCACCTTGATGATTGTGCCACCAGCTTTTTGAATGCGTTGCTGTTCGCGGAACCAGTTTTCATAAGGAACTAGCTTAGTGAAGTAAGTATTTTGCAGTTCGCGTTGGGTACGAATTCGGGTTTGGCTGGGAACTAGAGCAGTAATTTTAAACAAACGGGACATATTTTGAAAATCTCCTGTATACCTTGTGAAAACTTTTTTTATCTCAAAATCTTGAGTGCAAATCTTTTAATCATTCAAAGGCTGGAAATCAAACATCAATACTAGACCACCAACACTCATCACTGATAATTTACCAAGATAAGCAATATAACGTTCTAGCACTCACGGTTGATTTCCAGACCTTAATAAAGCCGCACCTAAATTCTTAAGCGCAAACTAGCTCTTAGCTTAAGCCAGAGGAGATATAGTCTAAGTAAACCCCCATTTCCTTACCAGCGTCAGAACCTACCAAACTGGCGGTTACTTCCTTGATTGCTTGGATAGCTTGCACGGTAGCACCGACAGGAACGCCCAAGGAGTTGTAGGTTTCCTTCAGTCCATTGAGCACACGCTCATCTAGGATGGAAGGATCGCCAGCCAACATCGCGTAGGTAGCATAGCGGAGGTAGTAGTCTAAATCGCGGATGCAAGCAGCATAGCGGCGGGTGGTGTACATGTTGCCGCCTGGACGGGTGATGTCAGAGTATAGCAAAGATTTTGCTACAGCTTCTTTGACGATCGCAGCAGCGTTAGCGCTGATGGTGCTAGCAGCACGTACCCGCAGTTCGCCAGTGGCGAAGTAGCCTTTTAGCTTCTCTAAAGCAGAAGAGTCTAGATATTTACCTTGAACGTCTGCGGAGTTAATGACAGCGGTAATTGCGTCTTGAGCCATGTTGTTAATTCCTTATTTCCAACCGTATTGCAATACTTCTGTTTAAGTAGGTAAACAGCTTTACCCTATCCTAGAAGGGCGCCAACTAGGTAGTCGAAGTAGCCACTAGCTTCACTAGCGTCATCACCAGAGAGCAATGTTGAAGCTCCATTCTTCAGCCCACGGATACCTTCAGCAACACCATCGATAGGAGTTCCCAAGGACT
Organism: Nostoc sp. UIC 10890; assembly: GCF_054786515.1. NCBI lineage: Bacteria > Bacillati > Cyanobacteriota > Cyanophyceae > Nostocales > Nostocaceae > Nostoc > Nostoc sp. UIC 10890. The sequence goes on along the minus strand of NZ_JBSGKF010000001.1, from coordinate 3,641,673 downwards.
TGTATAGTTCACGAGCACCGATAACACCAATTTCTTCGATGGGGGTGACATCACCAGCAACAATACCGTAGGTAATGAGGCGGAGGTAATAATCTAGGTCACGCAGACAAGTCGCAGTCAATTCTTGACCGTAAGCGTTACCACCAGGAGACACAACATCAGGACGCTTTTGGAACAGTTGATCACCAGCTTGCTTAACAAGACGTTCGCGATTTTCTGTCAAAACTTGAGCAATCCGCACGCGGCGCTCACCACTTGCAACAAATGACTTGATCCGATCTAACTCACCAGGGCTGAGGTAGCGGGCTTCTGCATCAGCATTCACGATAGCTTTCGTGACGATACTCATTAATGGATTCCTCCAATACGAATGAAACCAGGATTTGATTAAACTGGTGCGACTTTGAGTTGGTTTACTGAGTTTATTTCTCGTTCTTTTAGACACAACAGTTTTACAACTGCTACGGCTAATAAATCACGAGTTTGCTTGGGTCAACATAAGTACACAAGCTTTTAAACTCAGTTACCTTCCGCAAAACATTTTCCGGCATTCTGTTGAGCATTTATGACTGCTCTTAATACTTTGTAATATTGCTTTTCAGAATTTACCGTTTTAGCTGCAATCTGAGAGCATTATTACGGAAGGTTACGAAGGTTACAGGGGACAGGTTACAGGGGACAGGAAATAATCTGTACCCCATTCCCTATTCCCTATTCCCTATTCCCTATTCCCTATTGGGAAGCGGTTGTAAGGCACAACATCTTCACCGAAGTAGCGGCTATATTCTGGACTTTCGACTATTGCTTCTACAGCAGCTGACAAACCGCTATCGGTTAGCAGGTTGTTATACTGGCTAATTTCTTCCTGAGTTGCGGGTGTACGCCCCAACAGATGACGGAAGAGGAACTCAATCACCTTGGCATGAGGATAAGGTGACAAGAAGCGCTGGCGATAGATTTGGGAACTGGCTAGTTCACGTACAAACTCGCGGACGGAGATTTCCCCATTCTGGAGTTTGCTATCTAGGTCAGTGCGACGGAAATTATCAGGTACTTCACCGCTAAATACATCCAATACTTGCCGATAAATGGCATTGATTGTCTGTTGTTTTTCGGCTTGGTTGGTGCTTTCCGTTAGACGGTAAATGCGTGCATGTTTACGCACACCCTGTTCCACTGATTGTCCGCTACCATCGTTGTAAGAACGACCCAGTTCAGCAAAGGATGGCTTACCATTTGTTTGCGCTGTGATATCTGCGATCGCCTGTGTCAACAGCGGTGTATTGTTACTAACCCCGACGCGGGCTTGTACTGGCTTAAAGCTAGGTACAACTACGTCATCGTTTTGCTTGGTCAGCTGGTTATAAAGCTTCTCCGTATTCGGGAAGTTTGCCGCCGGGAGGGTCGGGAAGCGACGGTAAGGCACCGTATCTTCACCAAATACCTGGTTATATTCCACACTATCTACCAAAGCACCAATAAAGGCACGAATACCTTGAGTAGCCAAAATTTGGTTATACTTGCGGATTTCTGCTTGGTCTAGTGGCGCACGTCCCAAGAAGTGTTTGGTTCCTAACTCAATCACTTTGGTGTTGGGGTAAGGTGTGTAGAATTCTTTCAGGTAGAGGTTAGAGTAACCCAAACCTTCAATAAATTCCTTCACACTAATTTCGCCATTCCCCAGCTTGCTTTCCCATTTGGTAAATTCGTTTTTGGCAATGTAGGGTGCAATATCCCGCTCAAAAATCTGACGATAGGCAGCACTAATCAAAGTTTTGACTGCAACTTTGTCACTGGTATTCGCCACCAGCTTGAAGATTTTGGTCTGTTCGCGTTGCTTGCTGACACCTTGGTTAATGCGGAACTGAATATCTGGTTCTGACCGTTGTTCTGTGACTGTACCTAATGTCACAAAGCTTGGTGTTACTTCTTTCTGGACTTTGGCGGCAATATCCTCACGAATGCTACCAACGCGTAATTGTCGCCCTGATACACCACCAGGAGTCAGATACCGTTCGTAAGGAATTGTATCTTCACCAAATGCTTCGCTGTATTCTACGCTGTTAATAATGGCATCAACCACCGCGTAAAAGCCCTGTTTAGCAGCGATGTCAAAGTACTTGTTGATTTCTTGACGACCGTAGGTCGGACGACCCAACAAGCGGCGGTGAATATACTCGATCGCTTTACAAACATAGAGCGATGACCAGTACAGATTGCGGAATACATCCGACTTAGCCAAACCACGGATAAACTCCCGCACAGAGATGTCGCCGTTTTCCAGCTTGATTTCCAATACCTTCGGGCGCTGACCTTCGTAAAGATCACGACCGAAAACTTGCAGGTAAGCAGCTTTAATCACTGCTTGCGTGGAGCTTTCGGAGAATCTGACGCTAGAACCTTTGGCAGCCTTTTTACCTCTAGTACCAGGCAGTTGGTCTAACTTGAACACCTTGGGCCCAAGAGTACCAGGAGCTTCACCCCGCGCTCTGGGATTACTATTTTGGTTATTAATCCCTGCGCCTTGGTGAATCAGGATGCGTTTGGTATCCTTGCTAAAAGGAGCCGGACTGGTACTGGGGTTGCGAGTTTCTTTGGGGAAAATTGCCCCAAACTGAATTTCCAAGGGGTCATTACCAGAACCGTAGGGATGTTGATCTGGTAGCGGTTGTTCGTAAGCTGCAAATGTGGTGATGAACTGAGGTATCTTGCGGAAAGGCGCACTGTAGTTAAACAGGTCTTGCTGCGGCCCCCAGTTGCGGCATTCTTGTGCTTCTTGACCCAGACCCCGGAGGTAGGGTACTGTTTCTTCACCAAAATAGTCGCTGTATTCAGCGGAATCTACTAAAGCATCTACTAAGGCTGCCAGACCACCGTTAGAAATAATTGAGAAGTATTTTTGTACTTCTTCACGGCTACTTGGCCCCCGTCCTAGAATGTGACGGAAAGCTAGTTCGATGACTCGGCTGTTAATAAAAGGCTGGTAAAACTGTTTTTGGTAAAGGGGAGATTTAGCTAAACGACGGACAAACTCTTTCACGGAGATGTCGCCATTCTTCACCTTGGATTCTAGGTCAGATATGGACAAGCTATAAGCACGGGTAATGTCGCGCTCAAAGATTTGCCGATATGCGGCCTTGATTACCTCATTTTTTTCGCTACTTGATAACCCAGTTTTCATTACAAACTTGGGACGCCGTTCTGCTGCATTAAAGTAAATTTGCGGCAGTTGCAACCCTTGCTGGTCGCTAGAGGGGCGTTGACGGACTTTATTTGAAGGTGTGGCTGCTTTGAATTCTGTTAACAAAACATCCATGTACTGAGACACAATTGCTGTAGCCTCAGCATCGTTGCGGAAAAACGAAAGTGATCCGGCTTTGATTTCCTGCAAAGCTACTAGCGTTGCTTCACCAGAACAGGCATTTTCAATTATTTCCCGTAAACCCCGTGTATTCACCGCTATGATGTTGGGGTCGCCAGCAACGATCGCATAAGTAGCGTAGCGCAAGAACCAGGATAAATCCCGCAAGCTCTTGGCCATGTTGCTTGGGCCATAACGAGCAATGTTAATTGGTCTGAAACCTGCGGGTGTTGGGCCGCTAGGGGATGAGTTAAAAATTGAGCGTAAATTTTCTAGGAACCCACCACGACTTTCAACGTAGGTTACAGTTCCCAGTTGCATCCCTTGTTGAACATTAGCACCACCACCAGCAGTTACTAGTTCTGCTTCTCTGGGCTTTTCTAAAAAAGCCATTGGCGAACCACCGACAAAAATCCGGTTGGCAGCCCGAGATACGATAATCTCAGCATTTTCCGTCAGCGTCTGGGAAATTTCTAGACGCTTTGCACCAGATGCAAAATAGCTTGCCAGTTCATTTAATTCACCATTTCCCAAGAAACGGTCTTGCTGCTCCGCTTGGGTAATTGTAGCTACTGCTAGGGTTTGATATAGTTGCGGACGCGCAACTGAGCTTCCACCACTCGCCTTAACACTCATCGGATTTGTAAAACTCCCATCATAAGCGTTTATGTGTTAAGTCTGGATCGTTTTGAGGCTTGACACATCGGTGTGTCTATGCTTTATGAGCTTGAGAGTATTGCCTGCAAAACTGCCAGTAAATTAACCCAGTTAGCTTTTAGATTAGAACGTTTTGCGTTCTCAAGGCTGGTTTATTAAGAAGTGTGTAGAACCTGTATCTTGAATGCCTCTAGTCTTAAGAATAGGTACTCTTATTTGCCTGAGATAAAATCTAAGTTTTGTAACTACTTATTTGGTAGTGCGGTGGACACCCTGAGATATTGCAACTAGTACCGCAAGGCGGAATTAAAAATTAAAAATTAAAAATTAAAAATGAATACAGGATAAGGGTTTCGTTGATTTGGAATGATTGGTTTATTTCCGCCGTGTTGTACTAGTGCAATATCTTAAGTTGAAACTAAATTACCTTCAGCAACATCAGTGGACAGTAGTCATTGGTCGATGTTAAGTTGTTTTTGCTACCAATAGCTGAATATTCAGAGCTAACGCTAATCTAGAAATAATTCTTAAATATTGGTGGTTTAAGCTTTATCTGTCAGCATTATCCAACAGAAAAACACTATGCACAAAAGTTATAAATTTAACTATCTATTCAAGGCTACCCTATCTGCGATCGCAGTTATTTTGGCTGTCACTCCAGCCAATGCGCTTCCAGGGCAAAATATCAGCACCGTTGTCAAGTGGGCAAAGACCAGACCTCAACTACCAACTCTGAGATATAACAGCGAAGCCCACGGCTACGATGGTACAAAGGGAAATTTATACTTTTATGCTGACGTCACTTCTCAAAATGGGACAGTGAATAAAGAAGGTATAACTGTTAGTGGTGATAAACGCCTCAAATTCACCACAAAAAATGCCAATGCGGTGAAACTGTTACAAAATATTTATAATTTTAATATTGCCAATGACTTCCAGAAGTCTCAGTATGTCAGCAAAGTTGGACGTGACCAATATTATCGTGGGCAAAAGCTTGCTTACATAGCTGCTGAAGTGCAAGGTGGCTCATCATTGCAGATCATTCCCTTGAATAAGTTGCAAGAGTTTATAGATAATGCCAAATATTGCCAAACTAATCAGTGCGACCTTTAATTAATTAGTAATTCGTAATTTTTGAGTTTAATTTTTCTTCTCTACGAGACGCTACGTGTAGCTTGTTTCCCCAAAAGGATACGTCTATACCTGGCGTTTTTTTAGTCGGGGTCTAAATTTACTGATTTAACAATATTTCATTACGAATTATAAATTATTTTAATTAACCTTGTAGCCTCAACTCACAGCGCAAATCAAACTCTGATTAGTCGTAAATCATTGGAGCGATCGCAAAAGACAATATGTTGAAGAAGGTAGGAGGCAGAGGGCAGAAGGAACAATTAGACGGGGATTCAGACCCCGCCCAATGTTGTTTGCGCTTTTGTTTTCGGCGGGGTTTTAGACCCAAGTTCGGTTCGGTCACAGGCAGAGGACTGGAAGCAGTATTCTCTTCTGCCCTCTGCCTTTCTTGATAATTCATGTTGATATTAAAAATGAAAAAATTTGGATACAAAGAGATGGTACAGAAATCGGCATTGCTAATGAATTAATCGCTGCTGGAGTACCTAAAAAAGATATTGTATTAGGATTTCACGCTCCTTATAAACGCCAATTTACTGACTTTGCTGTTGAATAAATAGTAGGAAATAAGCAATAGTAATCTTTGCCCTAATCATCCACTATCCGCTAAACTCAGAAATGCTGCGTTATTCCTCATCATGTCCGATTCCCAAACTGTTAGTGCTGCTGTTGCCAAACTCTACAATACCTACCCCTTTCCGCCAGAAGCCCTGTTGGATGAACCACCTCCAGGCTACAACTGGCGCTGGAATTGGCTAGCTGCTCATAACTTCTGCACAGGTCAAAAACCCCAAAAGCAAGATATTCGGATTTTAGATGCAGGTTGCGGTACTGGTGTAGGTACAGAGTACTTGGTTCACCTCAATCCCCAGGCTTCTGTTGTGGGAATTGACCTCAGTACTGGCGCTTTAGCTGTAGCCAAAGAACGTTGTCAGCGTTCAGGGGCTAACCGCGTTGAATTTCATCACCTCAGTTTGTTTGATGTGGAACAGTTACCAGGTGAGTTTGATTTAATTAACTGTGTTGGGGTTTTGCATCATACCCCCGATCCCATTCGCGGGATTCAAGCTTTGGCGAAGAAGTTAGCCCCAGGCGGCTTAATGCACATTTTTGTGTACGGGGAGTTGGGACGCTGGGAAATTCAACTCATGCAAAAAGCGATCGCACTTATTCAAGGTGACAAAAAAGGCGACTACCGCGATGGTGTCCAAGTTGGGCGACAAATATTTGCTTCTTTACCAGAAAATAACCGAATTGTCAAATACGATAAACAACGTTGGTCACTAGAAAACAATAAGGATGAATACTTTGCTGATATGTACGTTCATCCTCAAGAAATTGACTACAACATTGAGACGCTATTTGAATTAATTGATGCTTCAGGATTGGAATTTATTGGTTTCTCGAATCCGAGTTTCTGGGATTTAGAGAGACTTTTGGGTAAAGCACCAGAGTTAGTAGAACGGGCAAAAGAATTGAGCGATCGCCAGCTTTACCGCCTGATAGAATTATTAGACCCAGAAGTAACTCATTACGAGTTTTTCCTCGGTCGTCCTCCTTTAATCAAAGCTGACTGGTCAGAGGATAATGTTCTCCTAGCAGCGATTCCCGAACTGAATCCTTGTCTTGAGGGATTTCCCAGTCAATGTTTCTTTAATTACGATTACCAGATAGTTAATTTATCTGTAGCGGAGTTTGAGTTTATGCAAAGATGTGATAAAAATTCCACAGTTGCAGAGATATTGACAAATGTAGAACTGGGATTAGATGAGGTAAGAAGCCTTTTGCAACAGCAGTTGATTTTATTGACACCTGCTTAGGGAATTCAAGTAAAAAATATCTAATTATTTATTGTGGGATAGCCGAAAGGCCACTGGTGTCTACTTTTGCCAAAAATAGCGTACTGATTGGGTGTTGTTCACCCGCCAGGGATTGTAAATCCCTGACTAATTGCTCAAGTCTACTGAAGTAGACTGAAAATTTTTGCGCTCTAAAGTCCTCTTCAGAGGACTTTAGCTATGAGACAGGGATTTACAATCCCTGGCGGACGTGCTGGCGGACGTGCAGTTTCTCGTTAAGTTGACACCAATGCCGAAAGGCCCATCCCACAATCAGATATTTACCCTACAACGGCCGAACTTGCTACCTTCTCTTGTCTTTGGGAAGGCGGACGCATTCCCAAACCAAGTAAATTCAGCATTTCTCGGTCAGTATCGTAATCTGGGCAGGGAGTTGTTACCGTCAACATCTTGTTGTCGTCGCTAGAAAAGATAGAATTGGCTCCTGCCATAAAACAAAAAGCTTGCTCAACTTGAGAAAGTCTCGCCCTTCCGGCACTAAGACGCACATCGGAAGCTGGCATTAAAATTCTGGCTGTGGCAATCATCCGCACAATATCCCAAATGGGGACATCAGGCTGATTTTCTAAGGGTGTGCCTGGTACTTGTGAAAGAATATTAATTGGCACGGACTCTGGATGGGGATGTAAGTTTGCCAGAGTTTGTAACATTCCAACCCGGTCATCTACAGTTTCGCCTAAGCCCAGGATACCGCCGGAACAGACAGTGACATTTGTCTGACGGACATTTTCAATCGTGTTCAAGCGATCGCTATATGTCCTTGTGGTAATAATTGTGCTGTAATATTCCTGCGAGGTATCTAAGTTATGGTTGTAAGCGTAAAGTCCCGCTTCTTCCAATTTTTTGGCCTGATTTGCCGTCAACATACCTAGAGTGCAGCACACTTCTAAACCCATTGCGGTTACATCCTTGACCATATCCAGGACTTCCTCAAATTGTGAGTTATCCCGCACTTCTCGCCAAGCAGCACCCATGCAGATGCGACTAACACCAGTTTCTTTAGCTTTCTGGGCGATGTTAACCACCGTTTCCTTTTCGAGGAGTGCTTGCGCCTTTACCTCTGTTTTATAGCGGGAAGATTGGGCACAGTAGCTACAATCTTCTGGACAACCTCCCGTTTTGATAGATATAAGCTTACAAACTTGTATTTTTGTTGGGTCATGATATTGGCGATGCACGCTAGCAGCTTGATAAACAAGCTCTAGCAATGGCGTGTTGTATATCGCCCGAATCTCTAATTCCTGCCAATCGTAGCGTATTCCCACCACATCACTATCCTTCTTGTAAACTGGGTTAATCAAGAGCTGTCTTTTGCTTGAATTTCCTGCGGTACAGCGTTTGGGCAAAGCGATTTTATCGAAGTTATGCCCCGCACTGTGCTTTGTCACCCATTGGCTCTCAATCCTTCCGCTCTAGATATTAGACATCAGCTTATCAAGATTTTGGTTGAATGGCAGATTAAGAGCAAAAATACTCACTCTATTCTGTTGTAAAGGGCATTGGGTAAAAGTGACGCTTTCCCGCTAATTGCAAGCAATGTAGCGGGAGCATCCTATCCTCACGGAATAGGCTTACTGCTTCACAGGACTAGCAACCTAGTATCCTCCACAGTCTGCGGCGATGCGTCCACACCGCCGTTTGTACAAGAAACCAAAGTTTTGTACAACCCAAGGTAACTGATTTTACGCAACCAACCTGACAGATTTTATCTGTACTTTTGGATGCAACCCCCTATCAGAATTCATCGGTTCGGATTTTCTCGGTGCAAATTACTGCCACTCCGAGATACATATATTTTACCTCTTATGCTTACTCCACAAAGATTATTAGCTATGAAGATTAAACTCATATTGGCAACCATTGGGGTATCGAACCCCAATGGTTGCCCTCCTATCCCCCATCCCACCACACCGCAGGTTGGTGGGAGTACCCCGGAGGCTTAGATGGAAAAACTATCACCCTTGCATAAGTGCGACCCTTGCGTAAGTGCTGATAATGAGACAGCTAATCTAACTACTGCTACTCAACCACAGGTTATGAGAGAATTTATAAAATTTAGAGAATGCTCTTGGAAGAGATCCCGCTGATTAAGTAATTTATGATATCAGAACTGCCAATAATTACAAGCGATCGCCTATTATTACGAGCAGCGATCCATGAAGATGTACCCCAAATTCTCAAATACTTTATTGAGAATAAAAGTTATCTCACTCCATTCTACCCTCTGTGGGCGGATGGTTTTTTCACTGAAGAATATTGGCAGTATCAGATAGAGAATAGTTTTCTGGAATTTATCAATGGGCAATCGTTAAAATTATTTATTTTTACTAAAAAAAATCCTACTGTAGTGATTGGAACGGTCAATTTTAGTAATTTTGTCCGAGGAGCCGCTCATTTTTGCTATGTGGGATATAGCCTTGCTGAAAGGAAACAAGGTAAAGGATATATGACAGAAGGGCTAAAAGCCGCGACTCAACATGTATTCCAAGAGTTAAATTTTCACCGCATTATGGCTAATTATATGCCTCACAATCGGCGTAGTGGTAGTGTACTCAAAAGACTCGGTTTTGTCATTGAAGGATATGCTAGAGACTATCTGTTAATTAATGGGCAATGGGAAGATCATATTCTGACAAGTCTCATCAATCCTAATTGGCAAGCACCTAAATTTTAAAATAATTCGTAATTTAATTGTTAGGGTGATCAAGTCAAAAGTAAGAGACCATTCATAAAGTAAACCTTAAATTTCCAGGTTCGTTATGCGCTGATTTAACGCACCTGTAAATATGGTATGTTACAGCTAAATTCAACTTTCTCAAACCCTCAAGCTCTTACACAGCCGTAACATACCCTAATTAATATTTACTTTATAAATAGGCTATGATCTTAGATCACAATATCATTATGTGCTCTAGATTTTGATGGTAGCGCTACCATATTTTAGATATAGGTTGCTTTTTGCATCTATGCTGATGCTGAAGCCAGAGGTAGTATTAAGGGAAGAATGAATTAAGCTTTGCTCGTAATGACTCTGGCTGAAACTCCAAACTACAAGAATTCTAGCAATCCTTTTCTCACCCTCAACTACGAAAGCGCCTTAGAATCTCTAGGCGATGACTACTATGATGAGGTTGCAGCAGCAGAATTTCCCCAACACCTCCTGCGTTGGCGTAACGATGAACTATTACCCCGTTTCGGTCTAGACCCCCAAGTAGTCAAAGACGAAGATTTCATCACAGCTTTTGGCCGATTTCAGGGGCGCAAACCCTTATTGGCATTGCGTTACCACGGCTATCAATTTGGTGAATATAACGGACAGTTGGGCGATGGTAGGGGCTTTCTCTACGGGCAAGTACGCGCCAATGATGGCGAATTATACGATTTTGGCACAAAAGGTTCTGGAAGAACGCCCTACTCTCGTGGTGGCGATGGTTTGCTCACGCTCAAAGGTGGGATACGGGAAGTTCTGGCTGCGGAAGCACTGCACCACTTAGGTGTACGTACCTCGCGCTGTCTGACCATGATTGAAACAGGTTTACCCCTCTGGCGGGGCGATGAACCTTCACCGACTCGTTCATCTGTGATGGTTAGGATGAGCAGTTCTCATATTCGGTTTGGCACTTTTGAGCGACTGCACTATTTCCAGCGTCCAGATTTAACTAAGAAGCTGTTAGACCACGTAATTGAGCAGTATTATCAACACTTAACTGGTGAACAAGATAAATATGCCCTGTTTTACGCCGAATTAGTTAAACGGGTTGCAGAACTAGTAGCGCAGTGGATGGCGGCTGGATTTTGTCATGCAGTTCTCAATACTGACAATATGTCGATTACTGGAGAGAGTTTTGATTATGGCCCTTACGCGTTTATCCCGACTTACAACCCATCCTTTATAGCTGCATATTTTGACTATTATGGACGCTACTGTTACGGTAATCAACCAAGTATTTGCCAGTTGAATTTAGAAATGCTCCAGGAACCTTTTAAAGCAATTATTGATAAAGGTGATATGGAGGCGGGATTAGCCAGGTTTGATGAGTATTATCAAGCTGAATACAGTTCTTTGATGTTGAAAAAGTTGGGTTTTGTGGAATTGCCAGATGCACAAGCTCAAGAACTCTTGAATCTAACGGTTGAATTTTTGAAAGAGAGCCAAGTTGGTTATCACCAATTTTTTTATGAGATGGCTCGCAGCTTTTCATCTAAATGGCGAGATGAACCAGGTTTTGTGATGAACAGTTCAGATATTGTACCAGTACCGGGTGCGTCAGGAATTTTTGATGATTGGTGCATACTATACCATAAAATTTTGAATGATCTGGACTGCGATCGCATCGATGTAATTGCCAAAACTCTAACTGTTCATAATCCGAAAACGGCATTATTAAGACCTGTAATTGAATCTATTTGGGAACCAATTACTCAGGAAGATAATTGGCAACCTTTTTATGATTTATTGCAGCAAATCAAATCTAAAAAGTAGTCAAGTTATAGCTATTTTATTCTTAATTTCTACAGAGTTATTGAGATTAAATTTTCTGTAATTGACACGACCAATAATCTAAGAAGAGACGTTGCAATGCAACGTCTCTTCAAACGACTATAAACTAATACGCTTGGGTTAAGCGCTACTTATACAAAATCGTGGGTTTTTGAAACGCGATAAATCACCGTCTCTACAAGTGTTTTGGTATTATCTAAACTGTATTGAACTATAAAAATCCCGATTTAATTACGAGAAAATACGTAGGTTTTTTGTTAAATCTAAAAGTAAAATTTTATTCAGCTTTGGCGATTAGAAATCACGTCTACACAGACTAAATCGAAAGTTCTGATGTTTGTAAATATGACTTCAGAATTATCTTTGTCTGCGCTGGTTATTTTTAAGTCCACGTAGGTAAAGTTGGTTTGTGTAGTAGTAAATTCTATTTGCCCAATCTTTTTCAAACTTTTATAGCATCTAAAAAATCTAAAAAAATGAATCAGATATACATATCGTATGCATGGAAAGATAACCAGAGTGAATTAGGCAGACAACGCGAAGAATTGGTTGATAAAATTTGTGCTGCACTTGTTTCTGAACGTTACAACTTAATTCGCGATCGCAACTATTTAACGCTAGGTAAGAGTATACAGAACTTCATGCAGGAAATCGGGCGTGGTAACTATGTAATTCTTGTAGTCAGTGACAAATATTTGCGCTCAGAATACTGTATGTTTGAAGCTGTTGAAATCATGAAACACAAAGATTATGAACAAAAAGTTTTTCCAGTTGTTTTACAGGATGCCAATATATATACCAAAGAAGGCAAGATAGAGTACATAAAATACTGGAAGCAACAGAGAGAAAAAATAGAAAAAATCATTGATTTAGAATTATTTTCCCATGAATATTCAGCAATGCATAACGTTGCAGCAAAAATTATAGAAATTTCAGAAAAAATTGATGAGTTTATGTTTTTTATCTCAGATAAATTAAGCGTAAATCCAACTAATAACTTTAATGCATTTATCAATCAGCTTAATGATGCTATTAGAAATGATGCTGTTAAACTCAGAAGTAAAAAAAGCATTTTAGTTGCAGGAACAGGAAACTTTAATATTCCTAATGAAGTTAATTGGTGTACTCAAAAGCTTGGTGAAAAAATAGCAGAATATAACTACAACCTGATTACAGGTGGATGGGAGGGAGTAGATTATGTTGTAGCGGATAAGTTTGCTGAAAAAATAGCAGAAAAAAATATCCGCCTAACGGATAAGCTAACCCACTTTGTTCCACAAGGAAAACAACCTGTATTTAAGGGTGGAAAAGTCGAATATACAGAGTCAGGTATTAATGAATGGCTCAATTGTCTGCGACATTCAGATTTGGTTATTCTTGTGGGGGGTGTTGGCGGAACTTATGAGACTTACCTGTATGCTAAACAAGAAAACATTCCGGTGATTCCTATTGTATGCACTAATGGCGATGCTAAAAAAGTGTTCGACGAAATGCTGGCAAATTGGGATAGTAAATTAATGGGAAATATTTCACCGGAAAAATTCAAGTCACTGAATCAATATATCAATGACCCATTAACAGCAGAAGATGTAGTAAATGATGTGATGGATATTGTTAACGAAATTATTTTTGCAAAAACCATGTTAAATTCCTAAAAATTAAATAGCTAACTAAACTGCTGGGCATAAAACCGCGCATAGCGATGTTCTAAAGCTAATAATTCTTCATGGGTTCCCGATTCGACAATTTGTCCCTGTTCGAGAACTAAAATACGATCGCATCGTCTCACGGTTGATAAACGGTGAGCAATAATAAACACCGTCCGTTTTTCCATCAGTCTTTCCAGCGCTTCCTGTACCAGTGCTTCTGACTCGGAATCTAATGCTGATGTCGCTTCATCAAGAATCAAGATTTGGGGATTGAGCAAAACAGCACGAGCGATCGCAATTCTTTGTCTTTGTCCACCAGATAAGTTTACCCCACGTTCGCCTACCCAAGTCTTATAACCCTCTGGCAGTTGGCTAATAAACTGATGAGCATTAGCAATTTTCGCCGCCTCTTTCACTGCTTTTATGTCAAAAATATCTTGTCCAAAGGCGATATTTTGAGCAATTGTCCCGGAAAACATGATGGTTTCTTGAGGAACAATCCCAATTTGTCGTCGCAGACTATGCAGCTTCACATCCCGAATATCAACATCGTCAATGAATATTTGACCAACTTCGGGGTCGTAAAAACGGGGGAGAAGATTCACAAAAGTGGTTTTACCAGCACCAGAAGCACCCACAAGTGCGATCGCTTCACCTGGCGATACCAATAAACTGATATCTTTTAATACGGGTTCACCTGGTTTATAGGCGAAGGAAATATGACGATATTCTACTTTGCCCTTAACTGGGGGGAGAGCGATCGCATTTATCTTTTCGATCACCGTCGGCTGAATTGCCATCAATTCAAAAACGCGGTCAACAGATGCTTCACCCTGCTTAAATTCGTTGTAGTTGTTAGTAGTGTGACCAATGGGATCGATTAACAGCGCCGCCGCCGCCAGATAGCTGAAAAAATTCGCTACTGTCAAGTTATTTTGGGAAATTTGCCACGCTCCCACAATCAGTAACGATAAGGCACTTAAGGCTTCCAGAAATCCGATGATTGGAATCTGAATCGCTTTGAGGCGTTCGGCTGAGTATTTTGCTTTCAGACTGCGTTCTGCTTCATGGCCAAAGCGGGCGATTTCGTAATTTTCGGCAGCAAAAGCTTGTACCAAACGAATACCGTTGAAGACTTCCGCCAGGATGGCTGATAAACCCGACACGCGATTTTGACTTTTTAAGGAATACTTGCCCAAGCGTTCACCAAACCAGCCGATTAAAATACCCATCAGCGGGGCAATTATGACTGTTGCGAGTGTCAGTTGCCAATTTAGGTAAACCATGTAAATTGGAATTGCTACCAACTGCAAAATGCAGGGGATAAAGTCGTGAAATACTTTATTTACCACTTCGCCAACGCGGTCAACATCTTCTGTGAGGCGGTAAGATAAATCACCTGCTTTTGCCGTTTCAAAATAGCTGAGATTTAGCTTTTGAAGATGTGCGTAGACTTGCTGGCGGAGATGAAAAGCCACTCGCAAAGAAGCTTTCGCCATGTACATATCTTGTATAGACTGAAATAAGCCTCTGACAAGAAAGATTAAAGCACAGCTGCCAGTTATTTGAGCGATCGCAACTACATTACCTTCTGCAAAGGGAGTTGCCAATTTACCGGCAAGATTGATCAACACTAATGTCGCCAGTACGTATCCCAAGATACCAACAAGTCCCTTGGCGATGGTTTGCCACTGGAGTCTGATATAAGGCAGTAGTTGCAAATAATTAGAACGGGTTTTCAAGCTCGAAAGTCCACAACAATATTTTCCTTTGTTTGACGCTAGCAGTTTTTGGTGAGTTTCTGAACAGTTAACTAAAAGGACTGATTATTGTAGAGACGGCGATTTATCGCGTCTTTGTGATCATTCATCGCGTTTTTGTAATCTAGAATTTTCATCAAAAAACCTTAACCGAACTAACGTATTGCTTCCACCCCTCACTTATCCTAAAAAATTAGCCCCCTCCTTACTTGCAAGGAAAGGGCTAAATTTATCTGAAAAATAATTCGTAATTTTCCGGTTCAATTACGAACTACGAATTACGAATTACGAATTACGAATTAATATCCGCCTTCTTCTTCGTATTCTGGCTGTCTTTCCTTGATTTTTTTGGGAATATTCACAGGCTTCGGCTCATCTTCCCAAGCATCGCCCTCTACGTCGTCATAATCATCATATTCGTCAACATAAGGCTTGCTGTAAGGCTGGGCTTCATACTTTAGCGGCTGCGGTTGTTGATATCTGTCGTTACCCGTTGCTTCACTCCAGTTATCTTCTTCTTCGTCTTCTTCGTATTGAATAGATTCATACTGCCGTGCCTTCATTACCTGACGCTGCGGCCTTTCTTCTTCCACATAGTCTTCTGTCCATTCTTCTTCCCGCGCTACTGGTTCGGGGGCACGAACTTTTTGCCTGGGTGGCTGCAATGGCACTCCGCTAGGCAGTTGATTAGCTGGTGCAACTTGGCGCGGTGGAGTATAGCCGTATTCTTCTTGTTCATCGCGCTCCCAGGGGGCTTTACCGATACCCAGACGCTCTAGTAAACCAACTGTCAACTGGTCTACCCGTTCTTCGGCTCCCTCAAACACAATCAACCGATTGGGACCAGTGCTGACAATTTCATCTACTGAGAACTCATAAGTACTCACAAATTGATCGGGAATTTGGGGCAATCCTAAAGAAGCAATAACTATGGAGTTAAGCTTCCCGGTTTCGCCGTCGAATTTGAAGCCCCGAACTTTGCCTAGTACTTCACCTGTTTCTGTAATTACTTCCCAGTTAATCAGATTACTGAGAGATTCAACTTCGATATCTTCAATTACATCTTCGTTATCAACTAGGATGACATCACCAATCTGGCTGATGTTGTTGAGGTACATGTAGCGCGGTATGCCCGAAATAGAGATCAGGCTGTCTCGCAAACCAAGAGCCACAACCTCTCGTTGATCAATATCAACCCACACTTGACTGATTATGCCTAACCGCTTGCCGTTGTCGCGGGTAATCACCTGAGTGTTTAATATATCGGAACGTCTAATTATCTGTTCGGAGGTCATTCTATACCGAGTCCTGATCTCGAATCCGGTTTGTCTATACACTATTATTAACAAAAACTCAAGCAGATGTATTGGATGATTGTAATTTAATCCCCAAAACTTGAGTGTAAGCTCCCCGTGCTTGAGTAACGCCAATTGTGCGTTCGGCTGATTCTATCATCGGACGACGCAAACTCACAACTATAAATTGCGCTTGTTGTGACTGTTGTTTAATCATTCTAGCTAATCGCTCTACGTTTGCCCCATCCAAAAACATATCTACTTCGTCAAAGGCGTAAAAGGGCGATGGACGGTAGCGTTGCAGGGCAAAGATAAAGCTCAAGGCTGTAAGTGATTTTTCTCCCCCAGACATGGAAGCTAGGCGCTGTACGGGTTTGCCTTTGGGGTGCGCGACTAAATTTAGTCCACTGCTGAAGGGATCTTCGGGATTTTCGAGTTGCAAGAAGCCGTCACCGTCTGAAAGAATGGCAAAAATCGATTGAAAGTTTTCGTTAACGGCATCGAAAGCTTCTTTAAAGGCAAGTTGCCGCAATGTGGTAAAATTTTCAATTCGTAAAAGTAGTTCGGTGCGTTCTCCTTCTAGTGTTTCTAATTTTTGCGTGAGTTCCTGGAGACGGTTTTGCGTGCGTTCGTATTCTTCCAACGCCAGCATATTAACAGGTTCCATTGCCTGTAAGCGTTTGGTAAGCGATCGCAATTCTTTCTGCAATTCCTCTAAATCTACTTTATCTGGAACTTCTGGCAGTGGATTTGGCAATTCTGCTCCCACATCCCGCAACTGGCTTTGCAGTGCAATTAATTCCTCTCGCCGCTTCTCTTGGGTTTCTTTGAGTTTTTCGATTTCCCATTGCAATTGTTGTTGGCGCAAAAGATGCGATCGCACTTCCAGTTCTGTTGCGTCGCGTTTTTGTTTCTCTTCTCCCAAATTTTGCTCCATTTGACTCAACGATAAACGGGTTTGGGTGATTTGGTCGTCTATCGTTGTGATTTGGCTCAAGACGCGATGAATCGCGTCTCTACAAGAGGTTTGTTGGGTTTCATATTCGGTGATTCGCGTTTCACCTTCTTGGATTTTTTCTTGCAAACGTTGTTGCTGATTTTCTAAATTTTTTAATCTTTGTTCAGCTTCTCGTAACGCTGTTTCGCGTTGTTGCAATTGTTGCTCTTGAATTTTAATGGTTGCCTGGATTTGCTGCCATTCACTGGGAGTTTGAGACGCTTCCAACTCTGCTAATGCGTGTCGTAATTGTTGCAACTCATTTTCTTGTCCCGGTAATTCCCGCTCTAAAATTTCTAATCGGGATTGAGCAGTGGTTAACTTTTGGCTGTTTTGGGCGAGTTGCGATCGCGTCCCCTCTAATTGCGCTGTCAAATTCTTAATATCTTTTTGCAACTGTTCTAATTGCAACTGCTGTTCGCGCCGCGCCTGACGCGCTTCTGTTAGTTCCTGGGTGAGTTTTTTGGTTTTGGCTGACAAAGTAGCGATCGCTTCAGTACAACGCTCTAAAACCCGCTCAATATCCACCAAGCGACTTCTTAAAGCGATCGCTTCATCAGATTCCGCCGCTTCAGCATTGCCGAACCGCAAGGCTGAACGATTGCTGTTGCTACCACCAGTCATTGCACCACTGGTTTCTAACAATTCCCC
This sequence comes from Nostoc sp. UIC 10890, assembly GCF_054786515.1. Classification (NCBI taxonomy): domain Bacteria; kingdom Bacillati; phylum Cyanobacteriota; class Cyanophyceae; order Nostocales; family Nostocaceae; genus Nostoc; species Nostoc sp. UIC 10890. Next base: position 3,623,809 of record NZ_JBSGKF010000001.1, on the reverse strand, counting down.
GTCTAAGGTGACGATGCGATACAGTCCTAAGTTTTTCCGCGCCGCCTCAAGGCTGGAAAAAACTACCGTATTGCCGAAAACATAGCTGAAAACATCTTTGTAACGGCGATCGCAATCGACTAAGTTCACAGCATAGTTAACGAAGCCGCTAGCAAAACGCAGCGTTGCATCTTGAGTAAACTTGGGGGCGTGAATTTTATTCAACGGTAAAAAAGTCGCCCTCCCTGCACGCTTCTGTTTGAGCAGTTCAATCCCGGCGGCGGCGATACTGTCATCATCTACCACGATATGTCCCAAGCGTCCACCGGCAGCCATTTCCAAGGCTAGCTGATGGCGGGGTTCCACCTTTCCTAACTGCACAACTAAGCCACAAAGTCCAGGCATTCCCGATTGTAAAATGACTTTACTCGCTTGGGTTCCTTGAACTTCCTGCTGTGCTTGCGTTTGCGCCTCGATTTTATCCAACTGGCGTTGTTTTTCCCGTTGTTCAAAAAGTAACCGTTTTTGGGTTTCCTGTTGAATTTGCAGTTCTTGTTCTGTAGCTGACAGATTTTGGGCTAAATTTTGGATGGGTTCGCTAGAGGTGTTAAATTCCGTTTCAACTTGATTACACTCAGTTTGCTTTTCTGCTAACAGGGGTTCGTCGCGTTCAATTAACTGGGTTTGCTCTTGGATAAGTTGCTGTAACTGATTATTGCGTTCCCGGAGTTGTGCTTGTTCGGTGCGTTGCGGTTCTAGGGTGTGCAGTAAAGCTTCAATTTGACGGTTGAATGCTGTTTGTTGCTGCACCCACGCTTCGGAAGCTGAGGCGATTTCGGCGGCGGCTTCGCGGGAGGTTTCTAAGGCTTGGTGGGCTTCATTTCTTTGGTGTTGGGAAGACGCGATGAATCGCGTCTCTACAATTTGGGTTTCGGCGATTTCTTGTAGGGAATGGCGGTGTTTTTGAATTTCTTGTTGAGTTTGAGTTAGACGTTTGGCAGTTTCTTGGGAAGCTGTTTGTAATTCCGTTAGCTGACGCTGGAGTTGTTTACGTTCTGCTTCTTGGGTGGCGAGGGTAGATTGTACCGCTAAAAGTTCTTCTTCTCCCAATGCTTTGACATGGGCATTGAGTTGTTCTAGTTCAGCAGTTTTTTGGACGATTTCGGAATTGAGGTTTGTGAGTTGGGTAGTGAGTTCAGTAGAATTGCGATCGCCTGTTTGAATTTCGTGAACTAATTTTTCTTGTTGTGCTTGTAGCGATCGCCATGATAAAACAGCTTCCCAGGATTGCTTCGCTAGAAATTCCGTGCGGAGTTTTTGATATCTCTCAGCTTTAGCCCGATCTTGGGAAAGGCGATCGCGCTGTGCAGTTAATTCCGTTTCAATAATCCGACAGCTATCTTCCTTTTCCTTCACCTCATCTAAAGTTGACTTGGCTTGGATGATTTTGCGATCGAACGCCGCCACCCCAGCCAATTCATCAATAATTTCCCGCCGTTCCCGCGCATTCATCGAGATAATGCTGGTGACATCCCCTTGCAGCACCACGTTATAGCCTTCAGGATAAACCCGCAGGTTACTTAGTTCCTCATGCAACTGCGTCAGTGTGCAAGCTTCACCATTGATATAGTAATTCGAGGTGTAAGTCCCTTGGTGAGTGACTCGCAGCCTTCTAGTAACACTCCACTCGCCCAATTTTGGATTTTGGATTTTGGATTTTGGATTTTCTTCCTCTACTTCTCCGACTTCCTCTGTTTCTCCTGCATCCTCTGCTTCTTCACTCTGCGTCTTTGCAGTTTTGGGTAAGATATCCTCCCCCGACAAATCAAATGTCACTGTCACGCTAGCTTCAATAGAAGCGCGTCCCTTAGACGTTTGGGTGTTATTTACCAAATCTGGTAGGCGATCGGCTCGCATTCCCTTAGAACTGGAAAGTCCCAGGCAAAAGAGCAGTGCATCTAAAATATTGGACTTACCCGAACCATTTGGCCCAGATATGACAGTACACCCCGGTAGCAAAGGGACAGAAGTAGTGCCACCGAAGGATTTGAAGTTCGTAAGTTCCACGCGCTTGATGTGCACCATAGGCGCTGGTTCCCTGGGCTAATGAAGAACAAGTGTATCAACTAATTAAGAATTCGCAAGAGGGTAAGGGGGAGAATTGGAAATTATAGTAGATGCGTTGCAGTGAGCCTGCAAGCTTCACCCAAAAGGCTTACCGCAGGCGATCGCTAAGTGTATGGCAAAAATTTTGATACCGCAAACTGACCATCAAATTTTCCCAGAGCAGATAATATCATGTCCGACTAATTACTTGTAATTCAAAAATTTTAAATAGGATCAAGGCATTCTCACACAGTAATGTGAGTTGCTAAGTAACAGGGGGGAGGAAGTGAAAAAAGCAACTCACCCCAATGGTAGAGGGTATTAAAAGCACCAAATTAATTTATAATATAGTAATCTTTACAATTGAAAAAACGTAGAAAGAAAGTCATCTTTACTACCATAATCTGTTGTCTGTGATTTGTTTCTGAACCCCCAAAATTTTCTAGAACTTAGTAATGAAGAGATTAATTAAAGGTCTGCGCGAATTTAAATCTAGCTATTTTTCGACACATCAAAAATTATTTGAGCAACTTTCACACGGTCAAAAGCCCAGAGTATTATTTATTACCTGTTCTGATTCGCGTCTCGATCCAAATCTAATTACACAAGCCCAAGTTGGTGAATTATTTGTCATTCGCAATGCAGGTAATATCATTCCACCCTATGGGGCAAGTAATGGTGGTGAAGGTGCGACAATTGAATATGCTGTTCAAGCTTTAGATATTCGCCAAATTATTATTTGTGGTCACTCTCATTGCGGTGCAATGAAAGGATTAATGAAGTTACATAATCTCAGCGATGAAATGCCGCTCGTACATGATTGGCTTAAATATGCAGAGGCAACTAGAAGACTAGTTATAGACCATTACAGTCACTACGACGGCGAAGAACTGCTAGAGATTATGATTGCCGAAAATGTTCTTACTCAAATTGAGAATTTGCGGACATATCCAGTGATTCACTCTAAGCTTTATCAGGGAGAACTCAGCATTTATGCTTGGATTTATCACATTGAAACAGGAGAAGTTTTCGCATACGATCCCCAGAAACACGCTTATGTTTTGCCTCAAACTCAGCTTCCAGATTCGGAAATAGATGAGTCGTTCAGTGGTCAGACTTCAAATACTAATGTAATAGTGCGTTCTCCTCAAAACCCCCAAGATGATGTTCAACCTTATGAGAAACAGTCTGTTTCTCCATTTGAGTGGTTTCCAATGAGACGACTTTCTCCAGAGCAGATGGAGCGAATTTATCGAGGTTCAAATAATGGAAGTTGAAAGATGAGAAGATAGAATTAATTATAAATAAGCCATAACTAAGGGACTTCCAGTTAAAAGAATATCCCATTTTAGGGGCGCAAGGCATTCATTGGTGTCAACTTAACGTCAAAGCAAGTCTATAAATAGCTTTTAGATTGCCTCGTTGCCTCGTTCCCAGTCTCCGACTGGGAATGCTCGTCGTTTAGGCTCCGCCTCGCTTACTGGCGGCAGAGCCGCCAGGAGCCGCATTTCCAGCCAGAGGCTGAAAACGAGATTTGAAAAGGGTTTTAGCTTAAGTTGACACCAATGCAAGGCATTGTGCCACTACCACATCATCTATTTACCTGAAAATAGCTATAGCAAAAACAGAGACTTACACAGATGCAAGTCTCTATTTGGCTTTTATGCCGCTGCTAACTGAAAGCTTCAGTTATTCTTTTATGGCTTTTTCACAGTATCAACTTTTGCTTCCACCTTCACTGTCTTCACACCTTGAACTTCTTTAGCTAAGGTTTCAGCTTTCTTGAGTTCTTCAACAGAAGTCGCTGTGCCTTTGAGGATAATTTCACCCTCTTTGTTTTCAACTTGTAACTTATTACCTGGTAAGCCTTTGTTCAACTTTGCGCTAACTTCAGTTTTTAAGTCACTCTTAGCTTTTGTAGCTGCTGTTTTTTCAGAATCGGTTTTAACTTTAGTATCTGTACTAGCTACTAAAGGAGTTGCTTCTTTTCCTGGAATTTTGGCAGTTTTATCCGCAGTTTGATTTATCTGAGAAGCTGGTGTTGCTGGTGCTTGAGCAGCTTGATTAGTTGTGCTAGGAGTTTCCGAACCAGTTTTAGGAGCCTCTTCGCAGCCAAAAGTACCAACTACCAAAATGCCACTAATTAGCAATGGAATTAGCTTTTTCATTATTTATCTCCGAATTGAGTAGTTGAAGCGATTAATTGATGTGTGATGTCATGGTGAGGAGCAGATGTTAAAAACAATTAAATGTGAATTAGCAAAAGTACCTAAGCAATAGCTCAGGTTACTGAGAATTGAACCTTGGACGATTTCTTGAAGCTAAGATTTGACGACTAGTTTTGAGAAATGCCAATTCAATTTTCCTAACGGCTGCTAACCAGGATGGCTCTATATACAGCCTGTAGCTCTCTATGAATTTAATGTAGATGCTAAGTAGCTATTTCAATGGTAGATTATGCCACCCCACAGTGGTGACTCGATATTATCAGATTTTAGTCAATTTGGCGATGTCTATGACGAATTCAAAACTTCAGCGTTTATGGAATGCTGTGGCAGCAAAAGTCCCAACAAAATGTTACTTTAGAAAACTATGGCTTACTTACAATGCCCTAAATATCAGGAAATATTAGCCAATGCCCTACCTTAATTCCGCCAGCGAAATTAGTGCCATTGTCGCTGAATATACCAAGGCTAAAACGCTGTGGATAGATACAGAAGTGGCTGACTATAAAAGTCGTAATCCAAAATTATCACTGATTCAGGTATTAGATAATCCTCAAGATATGAGTGGCGATCGCGTCTACCTTTTAGATGTATTAGATCAGCATAATATTATAGCAGAATTTATTGAAAAAATTATGATAAACTCTGCCATTGAAAAAGTTTTTCACAATGCCAGTTATGATCTAAAGCTTCTCGGTAATAAGAAAGCCAAAAATATTACCTGCACTTTGGAAATGGCAAAAAAAATTCCCTATTATCTTTTACCATTACCCAACTACCAACTCAAGACTATAGCTACTGCACTTTGTAGCTTTAACAATATCGACAAACAAGAACAAAAAAGTGATTGGGGAAAACGTCCCCTGACTGAAGAACAGATAGAGTATGCTTATTTAGATTGTATTTATCTGGCTCAAATCCACTTAAATTTGTTGAGATTACAAGCCCAAGCTAGCCCGGACTCCGCAATGGAAGACTTAATATCACTAAGTACCAGATACTTACAACTTGAGCAGCAATGCAAGTTGTTGAACTCTGAATTTGAGCATTTGCAAGAACGCATGAAAAAAGCTATGCAAGCTCAAAATATATCTGAAACTTCTTATTATAAGCTGACTAGTTATGAACGGACTACAGTCAAAGCTACATTTACAGAATTGGCAAGGCTAGCACAAACCCAAGGTATTAATTTAGATTTTCCCATTACAATAACTCAGAAACTCCAAAAAGATTTAGGGCAAAATCTGGAACAATTGTCTGTAGATATTGAGAAAAGCACCTCTTGGCGGCTGACTTCCAAAATTCAAGAGAGTGAAACAGAAGATGAGTAAATTGTTCATCTAGCTACAAATGGCAGAATTTATGGAGTTCTTGTAAAGTAGAAATCTTAATATTTCAAATATATTTTTTTCAACAGTGTTCTAAAAAACATGAGCAACAGTAGTTGATTGCTGATAAATCTATTGTCAAAAAGCGCAAATATGACAATAGCAAAGAGCCAAATTGACAATTTTTATACTTTATGAATCAGATTTTTTCCTTAATATAACTATTAAATATCAGGCAAATATATCAATTGACTTTTAATGTCTATCAAAAGTTAAAATAACTATTGAGTTAAAGAATTAAAATCTAGACTTTGGTACTAATTTTGTTCAGGCGTTATGGTAGTTTATATTAACTTATGAAACGGCGTTTATTCAGGCAAAAGCGGATAAGGGTAAATACTTTATTTACCATAGCTATTTTTACTACCTTGACTACAATTAGCAGTATTTCTTGTAGTAAGAATGACAATGTATTGGTGACAGAAATAGGAGTCAGTCAACCTAGCCGTCGTTCAGCTACAACATCTAAGGGTGGGCAGTTCTATCTTCAGGGAAAGAATCAGCATTTAAACGGCGACTTGCAAGCTGCGATCGCTTCTTATGGTAAGGCGATTGATCAGAATTCTCAGTATGGCGCAGCTTACAACGGTCGGGGATTAGCCTATTTTGATTTGGGAGACAAAGAAAAAGCGATCGCAGATTACAATCAAGCACTCCGCATCAACCCTAACGACGCCGAAGCCCACAATAACTTGGGAAATGCCCGCGCCTCACTAGGAAATAATAGAGAAGCAGTTAAAGATTACAGTGAAGCGATTCGCCTGAATCCCAACTATGCCGAAGCCTACAATAACCGGGGGAATGCCCGCGCCACCAATGGAGACAAAAAAGGGGCACTAGATGATCTTGACCAAGCGATTCTCCTCAACCCCAAATATGCGATCGCCTACAATAACCGAGGAAATGCCCGTGTTGCCAATGGAGATCCCCAGGGTGCGATCGCAGATTACAATGAAGCCATTCGCCTCAATCCTAACTTTGCCCCTGCCTACAATAACCGAGGAAATGCCCGCGCCACCAATGGAGACAGACAGGGAGCGCTTAAGGACTTGGAACAAGCAGCAAGCATTTTTCAAAGTCAGGGAAACAACGACTTATATGAACAAGTGATGAATAACATCAAAGAACTTGGACAGTAGGGAGTGGGGAGAATGGGGAGCAGAGGAGCAGGGGAGCAGGGGAGCAGGGGAGCAGGGGGAGCAGAGGAAGCAGGGGAGCAGGGGGAGAATAATAATGACCCATGCCCCATGCCCAATGCCCAATGCCCAAAATCCTATTCTTCAATCAATGGGCTACGGAGGTCTTCTACCATCGCTTGAATTTCGGCTGGAGGAGGTGGTGTTAGGCGCGAAACCACTAGGGTAACTGCGAAATTAATTAGCATCCCCAAAGTACCAATTCCTTCGGGAGAAACCCCAAAAAACCAGGGTTGCATACCGCCAAACTTGACGCCGACAATGTAGATGATCGTAAAAATTAAACCTGTTACCATGCCGGCGATCGCACCTTCAGAATTGGTGCGCTTATCGAAAATCCCCAGGAAAATCACCGGGAAGAAACTAGCAGCGGCTAAACCAAAGGCAAAAGCCACCACCTCACTCACAAATCCCGGCGGATTCACCCCAAAATAGCCGGCGAGGACGAGGGAAAAACCTACCATGATCCGCCCGACAAACACCCGTTTTTCTTCTGAGGCTGATGAATCGATGATCCGGTAGTAGATATCGTGGGCGATGGAACTGGAAATTACTAGCAATAAACCTGATGCTGTAGATAAAGCAGCAGCCAAACCACCAGCCGCTACCAAGCCAATCACCCACGGAGGCAGGTTAGCTACCTCTGGGGTAGAAAGCACAATGATATCTCGGTCAATCTTGATTTCATTGGTGTCTTTGTTTGGAGTTAACTGGAAACGCCCATCCTTATTGATGTCATCAAAAGCCAACAGTTTAGTTTTTTCCCACTTGGTAGCCCAGTCTAGCTGCTGCACTTCTGCAACCGTCTGATTATGCAGAGAATCGATCAGATTGTAGCGGGCAAACATGGAGAGGGCTGGAGCAGTTGTATAAAGAATAGCGATAAATAGCAATGCCCAACCAGCAGAAAAGCGGGCTGCACGCACACTCTTAACTGTGTAAAATCGGACAATAATATGGGGTAAGCCAGCAGTGCCCACCATCAGGGCAATAGTGGTGAACAGCACATCTAGCATCGATTTGTTCACAAATGGCTCAGTATACGGCTTAAACCCCAGGTCAACCTGAATTTTATTGAGTTTGTCAGCAATATCACTGAAGGTAAATGCTAGCTGAGGAACAGGATTACCAGTGAGAAACCAGGCGATCGCGATCGCTGGAATCAGGTAAGCAAAAATCAACACACAGTACTGTGCTACTTGTGTCCAGGTGATGCCTTTCATCCCGCCCAAAACAGAGAAAAAGCCCACGATCACCATGCCGATGATCACGCCTGTATTGATATCTACTTGGAGGAAGCGGCTAAAAACAATTCCCACGCCCCGCATTTGTCCAGCAACGTAGGTGAGGGAGACGAAAATGGCTGCAACTACTGCCACCAAACGGGCGATATTAGAGTAGTAGCGATCGCCTACAAAATCTGGCACTGTATACTTACCAAATTTCCGCAGGTAGGGAGCCAGCAATAATGCCAGCAGTACATAGCCACCCGTCCACCCCATCAAATAAATAGAACCGTCGTAACCCAAAAAAGAAATCAGCCCCGCCATTGAAATAAACGAGGCTGCGGACATCCAGTCGGCGGCGGTAGCCGCACCATTAGCAATTGAAGGTATCCCTTGACCTGCGATAAAGAAGTCTTTACTATTTTCGACTCGTGATTGCCAACCAATATAAATGTAGGCAGCAAAGGAAAGTCCAACTAATACAATAGTCCAAATTTCAACTGACACGGTTTTTCCTCACTTCTTGAGATTGTATTTTTGGTCTTGCTTACCGAGATTGAATCTGCGGTCTAGCTTGTCCATTTGGAAGGCATAAATGAAAATCAAGGCTACAAATACCAAGATTGATCCTTGTTGTGCCATCCAAAAGCCAAAGGGTACGCCAAAAAACCGTATTGCATTCAAAGGTTGAACCAACAAAATACTGAAAACTAAGGAAACCAATGCCCAGACAATTAAAAGATTACGAATTAAAGCAGTATTAGCACGCCAATAAGAACGGCGCTGATCTTCATCCATTGTTGTTCATCATCATTGCGTTTGTGCATCAAAATAATACCAAGAAGCCGTTATTATCCTGTCTAATTACTGTATTAATTTTTAAATTATTTAGTAAACGATATTTGTTTTTGCTGTATTAAATATTGCTAAGTAATAGCTGACCGAGAATTAGCATCTGGTCAGTTATTAAAATATGTTGGTTAATCAAGCTGAAATATGCAATAACTCATTAGTAATACAAGAGTTTTCTATACAGAAACTTTAATTTTTAATACGTGTTAACCAGTAGGTTAATGAGGCTATTAAATACTAAAATGCATTTTTTGATTGCTATACAAGCAATTAGTACTCAGAAAGGCAAAGGTAACTTGATTACAAAATATACGAGTAATTACTATGGACTTTTACTTAGTTATTTTAATAACATTTTGGTATCAATCTTGTTATTACAAATATGGGGCATTACCAAAATATAGTAAATTATGATACAAATACTGTCTTACTCAGCTTTCCGAGGCATTGCAGTCGGTATAGATGAGAACTTCTATCATCGTGGTGAGAAAAAGCTGATTTTAACGAGGCGTCTTGCAAAGCGATGTTTACGACGGGCTAGCCTACGCTGATTTCAAACAACTGATTCGCTTCATTCTCAACAACCAACGTCTCCATAGAATTTTTGAACTAGTCTTGGAAGTCGCACAAAAATAGCTTACTTAATTTACACCTAATTTATTTGCGATCGCACTTAATTCTCAAAACTTGTAGTTTTGGAATTGAGTAACTTTTTCATGCGTGTCTTCGGAAAGTGCAGATTTCAGTTTCAACCATACCACGAGCCAGAATATATGTTTATCCAAACACTCATCACAGAGCCGATTCATTTTTTCAGAATCGTTGTCATTGTCATATTCTCCATTACTTTGCATGAGCTTGCTCATGGCTGGGCTGCGATGAGTCAGGGAGATAATACTCCACAACAAACCGGTCATTTGACACTGAATCCTGTAGTTCATATGGGCAAAGAATCGCTCATCTTTCTCTGTCTCATGGGTATAGCTTGGGGACAAATGCCCGTCAACCCATCTAAATTTCGTTCTGGAAAGTTAGGCAATATTTTGGTATCAGCAGCAGGGCCATTGTCAAATCTGGCTTTAGGAATTCTATTTGTTGTGCTGCTCAAACTTTTCTTTAACCCTAGTCTGTCAGGACTCGTGAGTGTCGAATTTCTTTACCTAGCGGCTCGGATTAATTTAACGTTATTTCTGTTTAATCTGCTGCCAATTCCACCACTTGATGGCTTTCATGTTTTCAGTGAAATTTTTCCTCAGCTAAAGCCACTGCAATATAGCCAATTCGGATTATTTGCCATGATGCTTCTATTTATAATTCCGGGTTTTGGGATAGGACTTGGTAGCATTGCTGATTTATTTATCCGGTCAGGATTGGGGATGTAAACAACAATTTTTATGCGAATAAAAAGGAAAAGTTGAATGAAAATCAATAAAAAAATTGTAGTCGCTGCTACTAGCCTTACCTTGAGTATTGCTGCTGTGCTTATTCCATCTGAAGAATCAATGGCGAATATATTAGCTGTAGATCAATATAATAATAGTTCTGTAAGTCACCATTTAGTCAAATATCCCCACGAAATAAGTCAACCATTAATGGTTGTACAACCAGGGCTATTTAACTCTGTTTTAGGGAATTTAACAATTGAAAAATATAGTTTTCTACCCTGTCCTAATCAAGAGCGATCGCCATTTACATCTTCTATTGAATTATTGATGAGATTATTGATTATTGGAAGCTTTGGCTCTGTGGGAATAGCAGGTTATTCTTCCTTTGTTGAACGTTATTTTCAAATCATTAATAAAGATTTAAAAATAATTTACTACAGTATTTTCTTACTACTGTCTTTACAGATTATAGGTAGTATTATTGTTTTAATGTCTTCACCTACCAGTTCCATTGCTTCTACAATTAATCTAAGCTCTAACTGTATTTTAGGGAAACCATAGTAGTAATTAGAATTGCTATAGTGATTCTAAATAATTAGTGAGAGATAAGAATCCCGACTCAATACTTTGCGCTTAAGACAATAGACGCGATGAATCGCCGTCTCTACAAAAAACTGATTATTGTAGAGACGGCGATTTATCGCGTCTTTGTGATAATTTATCGGATCTTTGCGATCTATAATTTTCATCAAAAACCTTAACCTAACCGTATTGAATCCCGACTTATTTGATAAGTCGGGATTCTACTATTTGCATTCTCCCAAATCAAATTAGATTAGATAATATTAGTATATTCAATCTAATTGTCTACACCTACAGAAATAAGTTTACTGTAATATTCAGTCTTGGTATAGATGCTGATAATACTATCACCAACTGCAAAAAAAGTACCTTCTTGCTCATCTTTAGAAAATTTCAAATTTGGATATTTAGCAGCAGCTTCGTCAGATGTCATGGCTTTTGCTTCCATTTGTTTTGGCAAGAGTCCAGTAGCACCAATATAAAATACCAAGGGAGATATCTTATCTTGGTAGATATTTTCTGCATATTCTTCTAGCTTGTGACTTGCCGTTGTTAAAGCTGTAACCATTTCCTCTTTGCTGATCTGTTTACCAGTTTGTTTATCCTGTAATAACTGCGCTAAACTATCAGCACCAACTTTCTTAAGAATACCTCCAACAATGCCATTTTGCTCAAGCCCAAGAAAATCATCAAAAATTGGTTTCATCAACTCGTCAATTTTTGTAATTTTGGTGCGTAATGACAATAACCTATGCCTAACAGCAAGATTCTCATTAAATGCCATTTCAAAACTAGGTTTAATGATAACTTCTCCAGCCTTTTTGTCATAAAGACGATACATTCTATTGAGAAACTTGTTAGCAGAAGGTAACTTACTCAGGTTCAAAATATCTTGACTGCCGATATCAATTTTATAGCTCAATTTTGATTCAAGAGTACCATTAGCTAAAGCTTCGTTGATATCAGTGTATTCGTTAGTCGTAGGAAAGTTGATGTAAATATTCTTGGACAGATAGTGCTTTTGAAACTCATCTAACTGCGTCTCGATAAATACATCTGACTCCTTTCTCAAGTGAGCGCCAATAATACTAGTCAGCACTTTAATTTCTGCTAGTTCATTGAATACTCCATCAACACTGCTGTAACTACTATTAGCAGCTACAAGTGGCAAGTTATCTAACTGAATGGTATATTCAGTGCGAAAGTCGAATTTCTCCGCATCTAGAATGCCTTTTTCTTTGAGTAAGTCAAAGACTTTTTTACTGCTGATTTTGACTTTTAATGACTTTACGTTGATTTTGCCGTCACTTACAATCGTGTAATTATTAAAAGTATTGAGGTCATTTACTAGCAAACCTGCTACTTCAAGAGTGGGAGTTTTGTCTTCAGATTTTGCAAGTTTGACTTTACGTTTGACAAGCATGTTGATAGTAGCAGTATTGCGGTTAAACTGAAACTTGCCCATACCGACATACTCAGCATTATCCATATATTCTGTTCGCAACCAAGGTTGGAGCAGTTTCCCGTTTTCGTTCCTAACACCTCTAACACGCTTGATACCTGTTCTTTGATAATTTTCTTGCAGGTGCTTGATATTGACAATAATATTGTTGCGATGTTGTGCAAAAATTTGGATTAGTTCTACCAGAGAAACTTGATTATTTGTCATATTGCCACCCTACAGATAAAGGTTAATAATCTTGTAAAACCACGGTTACTGAAGTCTATTGCTCTGACAAAATAAGCTGTTACAACTGTGTAAAATTGAAGAGTAAACACACAATAATTTGATTACGAAACTTTGTACAAAGTTCCGGATATTTGCGGTTAGCTGAGGGTTTAAGTTTAAACGCAGAGGATAACAAAGTTTGTTTGAGTCTATTCACTATGAACTGAGGCAAATTTGTACTTCGCGTTGCATACTCAGCGGATATTCATCTCTTTATAGTACAATTGTATCATAAAACTGCCAAGTTGTGTAGACTCCGCTTAGGCTGTTGACTTTGTTGGTTTTAAGACAAAATTATTTCATACAACTTTATTTTCAACCAACATTGACGACACAAAAACTGCATAAACTTTTATCCTCCAAAAAGGCACAAAGTCAACAGCCTAGACATACAGGTTTTTGCAATCCTCTACTTAGCGCAAAATCTGGTCAATCATCCGGTTGGCTTGCGAATCGTAACCACCGCCAAATAAATTGAAGTGATTCAAAATGTGATACAGGTTATAGAGTATTTTTCTGCGTTCATAGCCTGCATCTAACGGAAATACCTCGTTGTAACCCTGATAAAATGCTGCTGGGAAACCACCAAACAATTCTGTCATAGCGATATCAACTTCGCGATCGCCAAAATAAGTTGCTGGATCAAATATCACAGGTTCTCCCGACACAGTACACCCAGCATTTCCGCCCCATAAATCGCCGTGTACTAAAGAAGGTTGCACCTCACGATTCGCCAATAGTTCAGGAATAGCTGCTAGTAACTTGTCTTGCTGGGGAAAATTACCTCCCCGCCGCCTTGCCAATTGAAATTGATAACCCAGGCGATGTTTAATATAAAATTCCGTCCAGTCTGCTGTCCAAGTATTAATTTGGGGTGTGGAACCAATGGTATTGTTAATTTTCCAACCAAAACCTTGACTGCTGCTAGCTTTATGCATCACCGCTAACTTCCGCCCCATCTCTTTCCATGAGTTGCTGTTACCGCTACCAAGTTCCAACCATTCCAGGACGATATAGCTAGAATTATCAGCAGTACTCCAGCAAATTGGTTTGGGGACGCGAATACTAGCTGTTGCTAGCATTTCCTTTAAACCCATCGCCTCGGCTTCAAACATCGCAACTTGGGATACAAGGTTTTGCTTGACGAAGTAGGTTATCTCACCATTGGAAACAGCATAACCTTGATTGATGCACCCGCCACCAACCGATCGCCGTTGCTGACTCTGAAATTTTTCGCCAGTTACCTGGCTAATATGTGCGTCAATTTGAGTCCACATGATTAAATTGGGGAGTGGGGGATGAGGGAGCAGAGGGGCAAAGGAGCAAGAAGTTAAAAGTTAAATTCTTTACCTATGCCCAATGACAAATGACAAATGACAAATGACAAATTTACGGCTTTACAAAAACCACGCCATAAGCATCTGGGGAAAGATACTCTTTAGCTGCTTGCATCAAGTCTGTTGCATCTTGGCTCTGAATTATCGCTGGGTAGTTAAAGGCGGGTTCCAAATCTCCCACCAAAGATTGATAATAACCATACAACCCGGAGCGATCGCTTGGTGTTTCGTTACCAAATATAAATCTGTTAGCTACTCGCCGCCGTATACGGTCAATTTCTGATTCTGTTACCAACTCTGTTTGTAGTTTACCAATGTGTTGAGCGATCGCATCCTCTACAACTGCTAAATTTTCCACTGCACATTTAGCTGAAATATAAAATATCCCTTGCAGTTGATTGCTCATGTTGCTCACAGAAATTGAAGAAACCAATCCCCGTTCTTCTCGTAAATCCCTCACTAGTCTTGATGTCCGTCCGTGTCCCAAAATTCCTGCTAAAACATCCAATCCATAGGTGCGCTCTAACTGGGTCATTCCGGGAACCCGCCAAACCATCACTAGCCTTGCTTGTTGCAGACTTTCATCGATAAATTCTCGACGGACAATTTCTGTAAATGGTGATTCAGGGTTGGGTAGGGAGTGGGGAGTGGGGAAGGTGGGGCCCCCTCTGGGGATAAGGGGTAATGGGGAGTGGGGAGTTTTAGCGGCTTTTGTAAATCCTTCAGCAACAGTTGCAATTAATTCTTCGACGGGTAAATTGCCCACAGCCACAGCAGTAATTGACTGGGGTTGATACCAATTAGTATGAAAATCTCGCATCTGCTGGGGTTTAAGTTCGGCAATCACCGATTCTGGCCCCAATACCGCACGGCGATAGGGTAACTGATCAAAGGCTGTCTCCATCGCCCGTCGATATGTCCGCCGCTGGGGATTATCCTCTGAACGCCTAATTTCTTCCAAAACTACCAATCGCTCACGTTCAAAGGCATCATCAGGAATACTCGCGTTAGATACTACATCTATTTGTAGTGGTGCAAGCTCGGCAAAATCTTTGGGTGCAGTGGTTATATAGTAATGAGTATAGTCTTGACTAGTAGCAGCATTAGTAACAGCACCCCGTTCTTCAATTCGACGTTCAAATTCGCCGCTAGCCAGTCGTTCTGTTCCTTTAAAAATCATGTGTTCTAAAAAGTGAGCCATGCCGTTAATGGCATCAGGTTCTACAGCAGAGCCAACTTTAATCCACAAATTGAGGTTTACGGCTTCAACTGGCATTTGCTCGGCAATGATTGTCAAACCATTGGGCAAGTAGTGCAGTGTCGGAGCATTAAGACGGGGAAATTTCCGTAGGGTTGAGGTCATTGCTACTTGTGTGTGAGGAGCGATGTTACTTCTTTATCTTATCTGCGACTTCAAATAAGCACTGCGAACGCATCAAGAAGAGAACGCCAAGAAGAATTTTTCCGTATCCCCACATCTCCGTATGCTGACTACTTTTTTTAGCCATGAACTCATTAATCTCGATCACGCTGTAAAATTATGAATAGCAATGTTAAGAATTATAAAAATAAATATCGATGTCCAGCATTTCTATTGACAAAAGTAAATCTCATGTAGTCGTTATTGGTGCAGGAATAGGTGGACTGACTGCTGGGGCATTATTAGCTCATAGAGGTTACAGCGTCCTCATTCTAGACCAAGCCCTCGTACCAGGAGGCTGTGCTTCGACGTTTAAACGCCAGGGATTTACCTTTGATGTGGGTGCAACTCAGGTTGCAGGGTTAGAACCAGGGGGAATTCACCACCGCATTTTCTCAGAATTGGCAATAGATTTACCGGCAGCAACGCCTTGTGACCCGGCTTGTGCGGTATATTTACCTGGGGAAAGCACACCCATCAACGTTTGGCGCGACCAAGAGAAATGGCAAGAGGAACGGCAAAAACAATTCCCCGGTAGCGAACCGTTTTGGCAGTTGATGGCAACTTTGTTTGATGCGAGTTGGGAATTTCAAGGACGCGACCCGGTGCTACCACCGCGTAATTTATGGGATTTGTGGCAGCTAACGCAGGCGGTGCGTCCGAGTACATTAATTACCGTACCCTTCACTTTGTTTACGGTAGGAGATGCTTTACGGTTATGTGGATTAGGTAATGACCGACGATTGAGAACTTTTTTGGATTTGCAACTGAAGTTGTATTCCCAAGTCAATGCAGAAGAAACAGCATTACTTTATGCAGCGACGGCGTTGAGTGTATCCCAATTGCCCCAAGGATTGTTTCACCTCCAGGGAAGTATGCAAGTATTAAGCGATCGCTTGGTACAATCCTTAGAAAGAGATGGTGGCAAGTTATTGATGCGCCACACTGTAGAACAAATCAAAGTCGAAAACGGCAAAGCCAGTGCTGTAGTAATTAGAAATCAGAAAACTGGCGAAGTCTGGACAGAAGCAGCCGACCACATAGTTAGTAACGTTACTGTGCAAAACTTGGTGCAGTTATTGGGAGAACAAGCGCCATCTGGTTATAAAAACCGCGTGGAAAAATTGCCCCAAGCATCGGGTGCATTTGTGGTGTATTTGGGTGTGGATGCCAGCGCGATTCCGCCTGGGTGTCCTCCCCATCTCCAATTTCTGTACGATGCTGATGGCCCGATTGGCGAGAATAATTCCCTATTTGTTTCCGTTAGTCATCCTGGAGACGGTCGCGCACCGGAGGGGAAAGCGACAATTATCGCTTCTTCATTTGTCGATCCTACAGAGTGGTGGCAAACTGATGATTATGAAGGACTAAAAGAAAAGTTTACCCAAGAAGCGATCGCTCGTCTAGCTCAATACTTTTATCTCAAACCAGAAACTATTATCTATCAAGAAGCTGCAACACCCCGCACCTTTGCTCATTTCACAGCCCGCGATCGCGGTATAGTCGGTGGTATTGGTCAAAGAATACCCACCTTTGGCCCCTTTGGCTTCGCAAATCGCACACCCATCCAACATCTGTGGTTGGTTGGTGACTCCACCCATCCAGGAGAAGGTACTGCTGGCGTGAGTTACTCAGCGCTAACAGTAGTCAGGCAAATTGAAGCGCAAATGTAGTATTTTACCAAACCATTTTTAATTACAGCAGTTTGCAAGTAACTGAGGTACAAAATGCAGAACTCACGCATCAGATATAAAGAGTTCCTACTCCCTGCCTCAAAACCTGTAGCTTTGTACTTCATGCAAAAGAAAACTGCTGTATGAATTATCTCGGAGGATAATATTGGGGATTTACAACTGGAGATTGATAACCGTTTGTGGGTACTGTACTTCCCATGCCGTTGGGTACAGGACTCACAACAGGAGGCTGATAAACACTCATCGGTACGGTACTTGTTGTCCCGTTGGGTAAAGCAGGATTCACAACCTGGGGCTGATAACCGTTTGTGGGTATAGTGCTTGTAGGACTGTTAGGTGTGACAGGAATCTGGCTAAACTCTTGGTAGGCAACACGAGAAATTGAGCTAATCAATTTTTCGGCGCGAGGGTCGTTATTGGGGCGTTGTACCATGACAGCAGCTACATAGCGCTTACCAGTTGGAACACCAATTAAACCTGCATCTGCTAACATTGTGCCGATATCGCCAGTTTTGTGGTATACTCTCGCGCCTGCACCCAAACCCGACGGTAGCAGAGAGTCTCTCTGAGTACGACGCAAGATATCGAGCATGAGATCGCGTGATGGCATACTGACTAAATTTCCTTGACTCACAATCGCCATCAAATTCCCTAGTTCCTTGGGAGTTGTGGTGTTTGTCCCTTGCAAATCTGGGAGTTGATTGCGAATTATTGTGGCTGTCAATCCCCAACTGCGGAAACGCTGGTTTAAAGCGTCTATGCCTCCGAGTCGGGCAATCAGCATATTTGTCGCCGTGTTGTCGCTGATTGTAATCATCTTGGTAGCGACTTCCAGAGCAGTGTACTGGGTTCCGGCTGGTTTGTATTGCAGATTTCCCGAACCGCCAGCGACCATATCCTGTTGCATGGTTAACATTTCATCCAGGCGAATTTTCCCCGCATCCACATCCTGGAAAAAGGCAATCAGAATTGGCACTTTAATCGTGCTAGCTGCCGGAAAACTGGTAGAGCCATTGACATCTACATAATTACCAGTATCCAAATCTAATAAGAAAACTCCCGGTGTGAGATTTGGGTTGGTGTCCGCCAAATTTTGCACGGCATTTTTCAAAGAGGTAATTTCTTGAGATAAATACATACTCGCAGCTGCTACTGGGGGAGTTTGGGTGGGTTGTGGCTGCGATCGCACCACCACATTACTATTAGATGGGGACGCCGATGTGCTGATGCGATTAGCTGGGTCTAATACTGACAACACCGTGCCCACAATTGCACCCATGCCAACACCCACAATCAATAACCGTAAAACATACAATATAGTTTTGGCCATTGGCTTTAACCGCGTTTTCCGCGATGAGCGCCTACCCATTTTTGGCTTTTCCATCCGCACTGTTTTCACCATCACAGCACCCGGTCGAAAGGGAGGAATTTTCCCCTTGACACTAGGCATTGATTTGACTGCCGTTGGCATGACTAACCCCGATTTGACCCTACGTGTAACACCAGGGGTTGGGGGAGGACTGATTTGATTTTTTGGGCGTGTTAGCGCCGCTTGTCGTCCACTGACAGTTTGCTGCTGGCTGTTGGCTTTAACTTTCTTCTGTGCCACTTTTTGAACTTTTTGTGGCCGCTGGCGGCGATTTAAGGGTTGACGCCGCGAGAAAGCTGTTAGTTCGTCACTTGACTCTGACACCGTTACTCCTTGTGACCCACTTGACTGTTTTCTTGCAGACTCCTGACCCAAAACTTAATCTTTAAGCAATATTAATACTCAAATTCCACTTTGCCACTAAGTAGCATTTTTACGTTTAGTTTAAGCTATGTTAAATATTTTGGGGGGGATGATTGCGTATATATTAAACGAATTATTACAAGTTTTCACCATCCCTCTGGTTTTTAAGGGCCCATTCTACCTGCTGCAAAATTCCTCGGAGCATATATACTTCCCCTGTTTTCAGGTGAGCACGATTATACATTTGGCGAAATTTTTCCATGCGACTAGCTGCCGTATGGGGATACACATAACCAATTTTCAGTAATAGTGATTCTAATTGCTGATAGTATCCTTCCACAACATCTAAGGGTGCAAGTTCAGTTTGGGGTAAGGGCTGAGTGTCAGATTGTTGGGCACATTGTGACAATTCATAACAACAGATTGCCACGGCGGTAGCCAAATTTAGGGCGACATAATCTTTACTTGTGGGAATGCCAACAAACCGCTGTGCATAATTTAATTCTTCATTGCTTAATCCCCGGTCTTCCCTGCCAAAAATCAGTGCTGTGGGTTTTTCTGGTTCCTCCAGTAGCCAGGGTAGGGCAGTGCGGGGGTTTTCTAAGGGAGTTTCCCAACTGCGAACGCGACCAGTGGTAGCGATCGCTCTGACACATCCATGCAATGCTTCTGGTAAGGTTGCTACTAATACCGCAGATTCGATAATTTCCTGAGCGTGAACAGCCATCATCAAAGCTTCCGTCGATAGCGGATCGCATTGGGGGTTCACTAATACTAAATTATATAGCCCGAAATTTTTCATTACCCTGGCGATCGCGCCGATATTTATCGGCCCAGCTGGTTCTACCAACACAATTCTTAATCCAGCCAAGCCCATTTTTTGCCTCCTGCGATCGCACCAGATAATACTTACAGGCTAATTTTCAGCGCCATGAATCTGCTGAAAAGTTTCCTTGAAATCATTTTACCTGTGTAAGTGAATGCCTGCGTCAGGTCTGAAGAGTTCAGGGCAATTTTTGCCGTTGGGCTAGTCAAACAATTCTTAATCCAGCCAAGCTCATTTTTTACGCCCTTCACCCTACTCTTAGCAAGGCTATGGTGTACACACAAATCTCTTGACCTGCACTTTTGTTGCAGGTGAATGCAAAAATTAACCTGCCCTACGTTACGCAGTAACTTTAAAAGACTTGTGGTAGCCTTGCCAAGGGGTTACAGCGTAGGCGAATAAAGAAACAGTATCAGGTGCATTTTAAATGAGCAGATCACACTTTTCTCCAAATTCTGATTAAATACCTTGTAGTATTGCCTGATTTAACCAAACAATGCCACGGGAAGCTCACATGAAAAACTCCAGGAAAAGTTGGTTACGTAAAAGACTCAAAACTACTCTGATTTTCCTGTTAGTGCTGGGGCTATTGTTAGTTGGATTTACTACCTACACCGTGCGCCAATCCTTTCCGCAAGAGAGTGGCACAATTCAACTACCTGAACTGAAAGCTGAAGTAACCGTTCAGCGGGATAAATGGGGTATTCCCCATATTTATGCTGCCAACTCTCACGATTTATTCATGGCGCAAGGTTACATCCACGCCCAAGACCGCTTTTGGCAAATGGACTTTTGGCGACACATTGGTTCTGGGCGACTTTCAGAAATGTTTGGTTCATCTCAAGTTGACACTGATAAATATCTGCGGACAATGGGTTGGGCGAGAGTAGCGCAGCAAGAAATTCCGGAAATTAATGCAGAGATGAAAGCATATTTGGAAGCTTATGCCGATGGTGTCAATGCTTATCTGACAGGGCATCAAGGCAGTGCCCTGAGTCTAGAATACACTGTGCTAAAATTCCTTAATCCTGGATATCAGCCAGAACCTTGGCAAATACTGCATTCTCTGACTTGGGGTAAGGTAATGGCTTACGATTTGGGCAGAAATTTTCAGAGCGAAATTGAACGTGCTATTTTGCTCAAAACCCTTAATCCCAATCAAGTAGAGGAACTTTTTCCACCATACCCTCAAGACTTGCCAGTTATTTTACCTGAGTTCCAGAAGAAAGAGGACACAGGGACACAGGGACAGGGGAAAACACAGAGTTATTTCCCCGCATCTTCTTTACTTCACGACTCTCTAGATGTATTACCTGCTTTAGAGTCAATTACTAAGCCGATGATGGCTTTGGAACAACTTATAGGGCCCACGGGAATAGGTATAGGCTCGAATAACTGGGTGATATCTGGTCAGCGGACAGCTACAGGTAAGCCAATTTTGGCGAATGACCCGCACTTAGGTGTGCAAATTCCCTCTATCTGGTATGAGGTTGGTCTACACTGCACACCCAAGAGTACAGAATGTCCCTACAACGTTTCTGGTTTTTCCTTTGCGGGAATGATTGGAGTAATTATCGGTCATAGCGATCGCATTGCCTGGGGTGTGACCAATGTACAATCTGATGTGATGGATTTATACATCGAGAAAATCAACCCGAAAAATCCTAACCAGTATGAAGTCAATGGCAAATGGGTAGATATGCAACTCGTGCCAGAGACGATTCAAGTCGCCGGAAGTCAACCGATTGTGCAAACGGTACGCTATACCCGACATGGGCCGATTCTCTCTGATGTTTCGCCCAATCTAAAGCAATTCCAGCCAAGTCAGTTGCTAGAATTACCGCAAAACTACGCCGTAGCCCTGCGCTGGACAGCCCTAGAACCTTCCAAACTAGGGTATGCCGTTCCCCAAATCAATCGCGCCCAAAACTGGCAAGAATTCCGCACTGCTGCCAGCAATTATGATGTCCCCGCTCAAAACTTGGTCTACGCTGACATTGATGGCAATATTGGCTACCAAATGCCTGGTAAATTCCCCATCCGCGCTCAGGGAGATGGGCGTTATCCCGTTCCTGGTTGGACGGATGAATATGAATGGCAAGGCTATATTGACTTTGAGCAGTTACCCAAAAGTTTCAATCCACCTCAAGGTTATATTGCTACTGCCAATAATTTAGTTATGCGTGAATATCCTTATCTAATTACCGCAGACTGGGTTTATGGCTATCGGGCACAGCGCATCGTTGAAATGATTTCACAACAAACACAGCCGATTTCTCTAAAAAGTGTGCAGCAGATACAGGGAGACGATCGCAATCTGAATGCACAAACATTAGTACCACTACTGCAATCTATCACTGTTGATACCCCCCGATTGCAAGCAGCCCAAAAACTACTACAAGATTGGAATTTGCAGTTAGGAATGACATCGCCTGTTGCTGCTTTATTTGAAGTCTTCTGGAAACACTTACTGGCAAATACGTTTCACGATCAGTTGCCTGAAAAGTACTTTCCGCATGGAGGCGATCGCTGGTATGCTGTGATCGCAAATCTGGTCAAACAGCCCAATAGTTCTTGGTGGGATAATCGCAACACCCCAGAAGTTGAGAACCGCGACCAAATCTTGCGACAATCCTTTATAGAAGCCGTGGATGAACTAGAACAAATTCAAAGCAAAGACCCGAAAAACTGGAATTGGGGCAAGCTGCATACCATTACTTTTCGGAATGCCACCTTGGGTAAATCTGGGGTTGTACCGATTGAAGCTTTATTTAATCGTGGTGCTTTTGCTACATCTGGTAACGGCGAAACAGTAAATGCTAACCGTTGGAGAGCAAATAAATCCTTTGAAGTGACTGATATTCCTTCACTGCGGATGATTGTAGATTTAGGAAATTTAGATAACTCAGTAGCAATTCACACCCCTGGACAATCAGGCCATGCTTTTCATAGCCACTACAACGATATGGTTGACCCCTGGCGCAAGATTGAATACCACCAGATGCTTTGGGAACAGAAGACTGTTGCAAATAACACCACTGTGACATTGAAGTTAGTTCCCAAATTGCGAGAGTAGAGGGCAAGCTGACTATGCAATTTTAAATTTAGTTAATCAAGTGTAATTACATACACTCTTTAGGGAAAATGAAGTATAAAGTAACAGGGCAGAAAGAAAGTTAGAAACAGAAATAAAGATTCTTTTGAGAAAAACGTATTTTTGCTGACCATTCGTTTCCTCTGCCCAACTTGAGTGAAACATCGTCGGAGATAATAGAACATTATGCAATGCGTGTTTAAACGAAGTTTTATACTTGCAGCAACCACTGCGATCGCTTTATTATTTGCAGGTTGTGGCGAAAGTAAAGTTGCCCAATGTAACAAAGTCATAAAGGTTGCTAATCAGGCATCTACTCTAGGTCAGGAATTCGGTAAAAATTCTAATCCAGCAAAAGGTTCTAAAGCTTTAACTGAACTTGCTGGTAAGATAGACCCACTTGCCCAAGAGATGAAAGCACTAGAAGTTAAGGATGAGAAACTGCAAGGTTTTCAAGGACGTTTTCTCACACTCTATCAGAACATCAGCAAGGAATTAAATAATGCAGCAGCAGCTATAGATAAAAAGAATCTACCAGCAGCAAAGGGCTTTTTGGTATCTCTGCAAAAGAGTAGTAGCGAAGAAAGTTCAATAGTCAAGGAAATTAATAGCTACTGTTCTGGCAAATAATTAATTCTCCTCTGCCTGGAATCTCGATCGCAAAAATAGCGGTTAAATAGTTGGTCGATAACCACCAAAAACAGCAAAGCTAAAATTTTTGTACCAGCAATCCACATTTTGGAACCCAGCCGCTTCTAACCAGCGAAGTTGAATATCAAGGGTTGCCATGCGATCGTATTCCATGCATTTTTGTGCAGCTTTGAGATCCTCTCAGGTTAGCAAACTTTTGATTTTGTGGTAGTCCAACTGTATGGAATACCTAAAAAAGCATTCCAGGGTAGTTTCACTACGTTCAACCCAATCTACGAATCTTCTTAACCAAGCAGTATTGCGATAGGATAATTTTTTAGCTCAAGAAGTATCCGTGTTGCATATATTCATATTTGTGCAACAAGTCAAGTTTATTGAGTTGATTATGAATATTGTTTACTTTTTCAGATTTTTCGATTTACTTATATCCATAAAATCTTATTCTAAGAAACGATGTTTATAGTCAGTTAGCTTGTATGAGTAGCGAGAAAACAACAGAATTGCCACTCTGGGTACAAGATAGAGATATAGTCATTGCTCATGATGAAGAAGTACAGTGGCGAGAAGGAAAACGCCCGGATTATTCATACACCAATGAATTTCTTCATCAAGAGAGTAAATTTCAGCATCCTGAAGGTTCTTTAGAAGCGATCGCACAAAACTTAGTCCGAAATTTTGAGATGGAAGCTTCTAATAAATCTAATCCTCAACAGTGGCTTTCGATTGTTACTGATAAGTTTAAAATGAGTACCAATGGGGGACAACAATTCACTGCTCAGGATGTTGCAGTTGAAGGTACTTATAACCTGTTTTTGGGTCAAAGTGAGCAGTATAGCTCTGAAACAGAAACCTTTGAATCGTCATTCCAAGTTTTTCATACAGCCTTTCCTAATGGCTTCCTTTGGGAATTAACAGAAATCCTTTCGGGGCCGCCTAATGTAACCTTTAAGTGGCGACATTGGGGAACATTTAATGGTTCCTATAAAGACTATGCACCCACAGGTGAAACCATAGAAATTGTAGGAGTTAGTATTGCTCGTGTGACTGATGATTTGAAGATTGAGTCTTTAGAGCATTATTTTGATAATAATGTCTTTCTTCAGAAATTAACGGCAGGTGGTTGTCCTTTCCATTCTCAAAATCAGTAGCTTTGGCGACTAGAAGTCGTGACTACAGAGACAAAACCTGCCTCCGCAGGTTAGCAAAACTTTGATTTTGTGTTAGTCAAACTGCATGGACTACCCCGCAGTAAGCAGCAAAGCACCTATGTTTGTGTAGTAACGACTTCTACTCTTTTAATACTTTTAAAATATCCTCTTACTCATGATTGATAAGTATTAGAATTTAAACGCATCATGATTTTTTCCGGATCTGTCAAATTTTTAAACCCATAACGGCGATAAAGTCCATGAGCATCTTTTGTATCTAACAACCACCTTTGCACGTCTTGCAGTTCGGAATATTCCAAAATATATTCTACAAACCATTTTCCTAAACCCTGTCCTCGATAAGGCTCCAGAATAAAAACATCTTTTAATAACGCAGAAGTTGCATAATCAGTTATGACTCTCGCAAAGCCAACTTGTTGATTATCTTCATAAAGTCCAAAGCATAAAGAGTTTTGTATTGACTTTTCAACAGTAGCTAACGGAATGTTTTCAGCCCAATAAGAAGTTTGTAAAAAATCATGAATCATTTGAGTATCTAATTTAGATTTATCGGTGCTGATGTAAAAATTGTGTTTTAATTCTTCGTTCATTTGGCTGAATTTTTTATTTAATATGTTGATGTATAATCATTCATTTTAATTCATTATTACAGCCAGTGCTTTGCAAACTAAGATGATGAAATTACTGAACCATTAGCTGGATATAGAGGCTATATTCAGTGTTTAAGAATATGGGTGCATCTACTATTGATTATGAATCAACCTACAACAAAATCTTGGGAAGAAGTTATTGCTGCTTTTAAAAAAATCTGGGGTTATGAAGATTTCCGTCCACCACAAGGAGAAATTGTCAGTAGTTTATTGGCACAAAAAGATGCGCTGATTATTATGCCCACAGGTGGCGGAAAGTCGATTTGTTTTCAACTCCCCGCACTCCTACAAACAGGATTAACTTTAGTAGTTTCGCCCTTAGTTGCTTTGATGGAAAATCAAGTACAGGAACTACTACAAAGCCATCAAAAAGCAGCACTTTTGCATAGTGAATTGTCTTCATCTCAACGCCGTGCAACTCTGCAAGCCTTAGAACGTCAACAGCTAAGATTACTTTATTTGTCACCAGAAACTTTGCTAAGTGCGCCAGTGTGGGAAAGATTATGTCACCCACAATTGCAAATTAATGGCTTAATTTTAGATGAAGCTCATTGTTTAGTGCAGTGGGGTGATACTTTTCGCCCAGCTTACCGCAGATTAGGGGCGGTACGTCCGGCATTGCTCAAATCAAAACCACCAGGAACAAAAATCAGTATCGCGGCTTTTACCGCTACTGCTGACCCCTCAGCCCAAAAAATTATTCAAACAGTTTTACAATTACAGCAACCAGAGATTTTTCGCTTGAATCCCTACCGTCCTAATTTGCATCCCAGCGTTCGCATTGCTTGGACACCACGAGGTAGGAAACAACAATTATTAAAGTTTATTCAAAATAGACCGCAACAATCGGGATTAGTTTATGTTCGCACTAGGCGCGATAGCGAAGATTTAGCTGAATGGTTAGCAGAGATGGGTTATGCTACGGCTAGTTATCATGCGGGATTGGGTGCAACAGAACGCCGTGCAGTAGAAGCAAGCTGGTTAAGTGGTAAAATGCCTTTTGTCGTTTGCACCTGTGCGTTTGGCATGGGGATAAATAAAAGTGATGTCCGTTGGGTGGCACATTTTCACGCACCACATCTGCTATCTGAATATGTGCAAGAAATAGGCCGCGCTGGAAGGGATGGGAAACCAGCCCAAGCGTTGACATTGGTGAGTGAACCTACAGGGTGGTTAGATCCAGAGGATAAGCAAAGACAGGAGTTTTTTCAAGAGCAAATGCGATCGCAACAACAAATAGCGCAGCAACTTGTGAAAAAATTACCAAAACAGGGAGAAGTGAATGCAGTAACTCGACAATTTCCCGAAGGTGCAACGGCGCTAGCATTACTCCATAGCAGTGGCCAGCTAAACTGGCTCGATCCTTTCCATTACAGCATTGGGCAAAAAGCGGGAAATCAGCCAACGACGCAATTACACACTGCGAAACAGATGCATCAATACCTAACAACTAAGCAGTGTCGTTGGCAGTTTTTGTTAAATGCCTTCGGTTTTGACAAAGAAGCAGCTAACCTGCGTTGCGGACATTGCGACAATTGTCGTCAATGAGTATAAAAGACTCGTCGCCGAGTATAAAAGACTTTGACTTTTGACTTTTGACTTCCGCCTTGCGGTACTAGGTTCATCCAATAGGATGAATTGTCATTTTCACTGCCAAGTGACAATAGGGTAGTCAAGTAGAGGATGAAAATATGTCATCTGTTCAAGCGCCCTCCCTAGCACCGCTGATTCCGCGCGAAATTCTGTTTGGGAATCCCGAAAAAACTAGCCCACAACTCTCGCCTGATGGCAAGTACCTAGCATATATCGCCCCTGATGAGAAAAATGTCTTGCAGGTATGGTTGCGAACTATAGGACAAGAAGACGACCAGATACTAACTGTCGATAAAAAGCGGGGTATCCGCATTTTCTTCTGGACTTATAACGCTGACCAGTTGATTTATATGCAAGACTCGGATGGCGACGAGAACTTTCACCTTCACTTAGTTAATATCCACTCCAAGATTGTGCGTGACTTAACGCCATTCCAAGGTGTAAAAGCTGAACTTGTGGAACTGGAACCTAAATTTCCAGATCAAGTGCTGGTAGCGTTGAACTTGAATAATCCCCAAAAGTTTGACGTTTATCGCATCAATCTAAAAAATGGTGCGGTTGAGTTCGACACCGATAACCCCGGTAACATTATCAGTTGGACATCTGATGCTGAGTTTCAAATACGTGCAGCAACAGCTAGCACACCCGATGGTGGTTACGATTTGTTATTGCAGAAACCAGATAAACAGTGGGAAACTCTCCGCCACTGGGGGTCAGAAGAGGAAGGGAATTCTGTTAGCTTCTCAGATGATGGCAAAACCCTTTATATTCAAGGGAATCACGATGCTAACACTAAACGTCTGCTAGCTATTGACCTAGACACCCGTCAAGAAACTGTCATTGCTGAAGATGAACAGTATGATGTCGTGGGGATAATCATTCAGCCATTAACGCGAGTTATCCAAGCAGTTTCTTTTTACAAAGACAAACAGGAATGGCAGGTAATTGACCAAAGTATCGCTGCTGATTTTGAGGAAATCGCTAAGGTGCGTCCTGGAGAATTCTCTATAATTAGCCGCGACTTGGAAGATAAAACCTGGTTAGTGGCTTATAGAACTGACAATGGGCCAGTTTATTACTATGCATATAACAGAGAGTCCAAAACTAGCACTTTCCTTTTTAGCAACCAACCCAAACTCGAAACGTTGCAGTTAGCTTCAATGGAACCGATTTCCTATGAAGCGCGGGATGGTTTGACTATCCACTGTTACCTAACAACCCCTGTGGGAATACCTACGCAGAATCTACCAACAGTATTACTGGTTCATGGTGGCCCTTGGGCGCGGGATGTTTGGGGTTTCTCTCCCACAGCGCAATGGCTAGCTAACCGGGGTTACGCTGTTCTGCAAGTAAACTTTCGCGGTTCCACTGGCTACGGCAAAGCATTTTTGAATGCTGGAAATCGGGAATGGGCTGCTAAAATGCACGACGATTTGATTGATGCTGTTAACTGGCTAGTGGAACAAGGTATTTCCGATCCGCAAAAGATTGCGATTATGGGCGGTTCTTATGGCGGTTATGCCACCCTAGTGGGGTTAACTTTTACACCAGAAGTTTTTGCCGCTGGTGTGGATATTGTCGGGCCGAGTAACCTAATGACGCTGATAGAAACTATACCGCCTTATTGGGAACCATTGAGGGCAATGCTTTACCATCGTGTCGGTAACTTGGAGACAGAAGAGGAATTTTTGAAATCGCGATCGCCTTTATTTTTCGCTGACCGGATTCAAAAACCTTTACTTATCGGTCAAGGTGCAAATGATCCGCGAGTGAAACAATCAGAAAGTGATCAAATTGTCAACGCAATGCAGCAAGCTGGTTTACCAGTGAAATATGCACTTTATACAGATGAAGGGCATGGTTTTGCCAGACCAGAAAATCGGTTGCATTTCTTTGCGATCGCAGAAGAGTTTCTCGCCAAATATTTAGGCGGCAGATTTGAATCTTTAGCAGATATCCCCGGTCATTCAGGAATAGTTAAATAAAGTTTCACGCATGGTGTTTAGTGTAATTTACTGACCACTTTTTAGCGACAAATATTTGAGAAACTTAGATTTCGTACGCTCCCACACCTGCTTAGACAGAAGAATCAAGTCCTGTCGTCATAAGTTTACTAATACTTATAACGGCTGCTTTGAAAGTGGAATAAAAAAATCCCACAATGCCCAGCGCGATAAGCGAAAATGAAATTCTAAGTGTCGCAAAAGTCTTGCCTAATGGATGGACGAGAGTTCTACTCAAGCTTAATTCGGCTTCATATTCTGCATCATGCAATTCAGGAGCCAATTTTTGGGCTAGGCATTATTGAAGAACTGGCGCGTCACGGTTATAAACTCAGTGCCGGAACTCTCTACCCAATGTTGCATGATATGGAGCGCAAGGGATATCTATATTCCGTTGAGCAGAGATCAGGACGGCAAAGCCGACGACTCTATCGAGCTACCGATTTAGGAAAAATGACCCTAGAGGATGCTAAAGAAAAGGTACGGGAATTATTTGGCGAATTATTCGAGGAGTAGAAACGCGATTAATTGCGTCTCTATTTTTTCCGATCTCCCTCATCTTTCCCAATACGGTTCGCTTAAGGCAAGAGACGCGATAAATCGCCGTCTCTACAAAGATCAATTTTTCGTCTTGACGGTGATTTATTGTGTCTTTATATCTAGAATTTTCATCAAAAAACCTTAACCGAACCGTATTGTCATTTCCACTACTCACGATAAGGGACTTCCAAATAAAAAAACATCCCAAATTTTCTTGTGGGATGGGTGTCCCCACCACTGGTGTCAACTTAACGCGAAACCGCACGTCCGCCAGGGATTGTAAATCCCTGTCTCATAGCTAAAGTCCTCTGAAGAGGACTTCATAGCGCAAAAATTTTCAGTCTACTTCAGTAGACTTGAGCAATTAGTCAGGGATTTACAATCCCTGGCGGGTGAACAACACCCAATCAGTACGCTATTTTTGGCTGAAGTTGACACCAGTGGCTTTTCGGCCCACCCCAAAAAATGGATAATTTATTTCTTGGAAGTCCCTAAGTTTTCTAAAAACTGTTTCAGGTGAGGTTGATCTGGGTTGATATCAAGTTCTTTTGCTCTTGCTAAAACCTGTTCACGGTTCAGCTTTTGTTGAGTTGCAAAGGCAATGAGCGCTAAGGCACTGGCTCGTCCACCGGCACCACAATGAAAATATACAGGAGTCGGCAATTCCTCTAGTTCTGAGAGAACTGTTGTAGTCAAGTTGTCGTTGGCTGAAGTTGAATTGAGTGGAACATTAACATATTCAAGACCTACGGCTTTTGCTTGTTGCTGTTCGTCTGCTAAGGCTCCAGTTTCATCAAGCGATCGCAGATTCACCACAGACTTATAACCTTCATCAGCAAGCTGTTTTAGTATCTCTGGGGTTGGCTGTCCACCTGCTGAAAACTCATCGCTCACTTTCTTGACATCACTCATACATACTCCGTAATCTCGATTGTATTACCGTGTTTTTAGCCAATGGCATAG
This sequence comes from Nostoc sp. UIC 10890, assembly GCF_054786515.1. Lineage (NCBI taxonomy): Bacteria > Bacillati > Cyanobacteriota > Cyanophyceae > Nostocales > Nostocaceae > Nostoc > Nostoc sp. UIC 10890. The sequence continues at coordinate 3,593,469 of NZ_JBSGKF010000001.1, read as the reverse complement.
TATCACAAATTAATTTCTAATTATATAGATTTTCGTTATCGAAATTCGATATCCTAATTTTGTCGTCATAATTAATCAGGAAAACTATAGTGACGCAAGAAGCTGAGGATATCCAGAAAGAGCAAGAAGTGATTTCCTATAATGCTCTGACTCCCAAACAACAAAAGCAGCGATTAACAGAACTGGCGGCGGTGTTTTTGCGATTGGGGGCGATCGCTTTTGGTGGCCCTGCTGCTCACATCGCCATGATGGACAATGAAGTGGTAAATCGCCGTCAGTGGATGAGCCGGGAGAAACTGCTAGATTTACTGGGAATTACGAATTTGATTCCAGGCCCCAACTCAACAGAATTAGCCATTCACATTGGCTACGAACGAGCCGGATGGCGTGGCTTAATAGTTGCGGGTAGCTGCTTTATTCTACCTGCGATGTTGATTGTTTGGGCATTAGCCGCCATTTATGCTCGTTATCAAACAGTTCCCCAGGTAGAATGGCTGCTCTATGGAATTAAACCTGTAATTATTGCGATCGTGATTCAGGCTGTGTGGAATTTGGGTAAAAAGGCAGCCAAAGACGTGCCGACGATTATTGCCGGAGTGGCTGCGATCGCAGCATACTTAGCTGGATTGAATGAAATTTTGGTGCTGATTTTGCTAGGTATTGCTGTGATGCTACTCAAGAATTGGCAAGCCAGAGGACATACAAGCGGAGCATTCCTGTTACCTATTTCAGGTATTTTGGCGCAGGTTGGTACTACAACAGCAGCAGTTACATCAGTCAGTTGGATTAACGTCTTTGTCTTTTTTCTCAAAATTGGATGTGTTCTCTATGGTAGCGGCTATGTATTGCTGGCATTTCTGCAACGGGATTTAGTCGAGCGCAACCAGTGGTTAACATCACAACAGCTTTTAGATGCTGTAGCGATCGGACAGTTTACACCGGGGCCTGTTTTCACCACCGCAACATTTATTGGGTACTTGCTAGCAGGAAATGCCGGAGCGATCGCTGGTACAATCGGCATTTTCTTGCCAGCTTTTGTGCTGGTGTTGGTGGTTAATCCTTGGGTTCCTAAGTTGCGTCAATCTCCTTGGGCAAGCGGATTTTTGGATGGTGTAAATGCAGCTTCTTTAGGATTAATGGCAGGAGTAACATACACATTAGGACAAGCCGCACTGGTAGATTGGTTAACAATTATCATGGCAATTTTGAGTGCGATCGGTGTGTTTAGATTTAAAATAAATTCAGCTTGGTTGGTGCTAGCAGGAGGAGCAATTGGATTAGCTTCACACATATTATTTGGCTGAAGATAGCGAGTTATCATATCCAAACCGCGCGATCGCAATAGTGTAGCAACCAGCGCTGACATATCCTCATCGCTGTAAAGCGCAGCAAAAACCTTTTAAATTTAAACTAAGAAATTGCATTACCCGCATTGCTTTATCCAGCTTTGAGTACTTGCTCTGCGGTTAGCTGTAACTCTGGGAAAATAGTAGAAGCGATCGCAGTGTTTCCTGCAAATCTGGTTTCTTCATAAAACCCGTTAACTAATATCAATACGGTAACTGCATTTATCTGAGGGTCAACAATCCAATATTCAGTAATTCCCCTTGCGGCATACTCGGAACGTTTGTAGCGATAGTCCCGATCTTCGTTAACTTTGCCAGGAGAAACAACTTCGACAACTAAAGCCGGAGGTGGCATATCCAGAGTGATTGTGGATCGCGTTGCACCTTCTAAGGCTGTTGCAAGTTCATCCGTCAGCACAACTAAATCAGGAATGCGAGTTGTCGCACGAGAACCAGCAACAACAATTTCAACTTTGTTACTTAACCGATTGAACGGGACGAACTTGAGAAAATTGACCAGCAAAAATAGAGATATCTGGACATTTTTTGGACTTTCGGGTGGCATTGCAACTAACTCACCTGCCACAAGTTCATAATGACTATCCGTGCCATCGTCATACTTCAAATATTCTTCAAGCGTTAGACCTTTGCCAGTGATTGCAGTCATATCAGGTCAACAGAAGTTAGGTACTAATAGTTTACCAAATTCATCAATCCTGATCTATTATTTAAAACCACAGATAATTCATGGGTATTTATCTGTGGTTATATTTTCATTCAATTGACTTTTGCAAATTTAGTAAACGCCTGATTATTTAAAGCGATCGCTTCCCTAAAATTGCTGCAAAAACCGCAAATCGCTAGCATACAACCGACGAATATCATCGATTTGGTGTAACACCATTGCAAAGCGTTCTACACCAAAACCGGCAGCAAACCCTGTATAAACTTCTGGGTCATAACCCACGGACTTAAGTACATTTGGATCGACCATACCGCAGCCCATCACCTCCAGCCACCGTCCATTCCACTGCAAATCTACTTCAGCAGAAGGTTCAGTAAATGGGAAATAACTGGCGCGGAAACGAATTGGCAAATCGCCAAATATTGCTTGTAAAAATACCTTAATTGTGCCCTTGAGGTCTGTAAAAGTTAGTCCCTCGTCAATAGCTAAAAGTTCTATTTGATGGAAAACTGCTGAGTGAGTTGCATCTACATTATCTCGCCGATAAACTCGCCCTGGAGCCACAACCCGAATCGGTGGTTCTTCTCTTTCCATATAACGAATTTGGACTGACGAGGTATGAGTACGGAGAAGATTACCATCTGGCAGGTAGAAGGTATCCTGCATATCACGGGCGGGGTGGTCAGGTGGGGTATTCAAAGCCTCAAAATTATAATAATCTGTTTCCATCTCTGGCCCTTGAGCCACGGTGTAACCCATACCAACAAAGATATCCAGTGCCCGGTCGATAATGCCATTGAGGGGATGAATGCGACCTTGGGGGCTGTAAATTCCCGGCATAGTTACATCTAGGGTTTCCGCCTCTAGCTGTAGTTGAATTTGTGCGGATTCCAGGGCGACGCGTTGCTGGTCTAGACTAGTTTGCAGGGATTCTTTGACTGTATTAGCGATCGCTCCAATTTTTGGTCGTTCCTCTGCACTCATTTGCCCCATACTTCGCAACAGTGCCCCCAACTCGCCTTTTTTACCCAGATAGTTAACTCTGAGTTCTTCTAGACGTTCTAGGGTATCGGCGGCTGCGATCGCTTTTTCTCCTTCCTGCCGCAGTGCTAAAAGTTGAGCTTCTAAATTGCTAGTCATTAGTTATTAGTCATTGGTCATTTGTCATTAGTCTATAGTCAAAAGCTGTGAACTGGTCGATAAATAAACCTACAGCTATACCATTAACATCAGCCAAAGGCGAGGGTCAAAACCAAACCTTTAGAGACAATTGGGGTAGTAGAGCGGGCGCGTAAATCCAGCTAACATCTGAACGGGTCGCGCCAGGATTCCCCGATAAGAGAAGCAGTTGTCGGGGAATTCTGGCGCTCCGGGACTGGGGACTGGGGACACGGAAAGAGTTTTCTTCTCTACGAGACGCTACGCGAACAAAACAAGGTTTAGGTCTCAATCCCCGAACAATTTTCCCAGTCCCCAGTCCCTAATTCCCAGTCCCCAGTCCCTTTTTCAATTAACAAAGACTTGGCGATAGACAAGGAGATTGAACAACTTGTTAAAGTAGGCAAACTTTTGCCACAGTGTACTAGTGAGTATAAATATTTTTTTGCCCCTTGTGACCTCAGACATTGACAAATGCCGAATAACAAATAACTAATAACTAATAACGAATGACTAATGACTAATGACCAATGACCAATGACCAATAATTATGAAATTACTAATTAGTAACGATGACGGCATTTCTGCTTTGGGGATTCGTACCCTAGCCAACTACTTGGCAGAGGCAGGTCATGATGTCAGTGTAGTTTGCCCAGATCGAGAGAGATCGGCAACTGGACACGGGTTAACTTTACACCAACCCATTCGCGCTGAAATTGTTGAAGGGATTTTTCATCCTGCTATCAAAGCTTGGGCTTGCGATGGTACCCCTTCAGATTGCGTCAAATTAGCGCTGTGGGCTTTGCTCTCGACTCCCCCCGATTTGGTTCTCTCTGGGATTAATCAAGGTGCAAATTTAGGAACTGAAATCTTGTATTCTGGCACTGTTTCTGCTGCAATGGAAGGTTTGATTGAAGGCATTCCCAGTGTAGCGCTGAGTCTTATAAGTCATACATCTAAAGACTTTCAAGCTGCTGCTAAGTTTGCCACAGTTCTTGTAGACCAGTTAGCCCAAAAACCGCTGCCAGATTTAATGTTACTCAACGTCAATATTCCTGCGGTCAAATGGGAAGAAATTGCCGGAGTTACTCTCACCCGTCAAGGCCTACGGCATTACACTGATGTGTTTAATAAACGAGTTGATCCTCGTGGAAAAACTTACTACTGGTTAACCGGAGAGGTAATTGAGGATGTGGAACCCCCTAGCGGATTAAATCTGCCTCAAAATGTACCTACAGATGTACAGGTTGTACGTAAAAACTACATCAGTATCACTCCGTTACAATACAATCTGACTTACGCAACTGGGCTAGATAAATTGTCTGAGTGGGAATTCAATTTTCCGTGAATAATTTGATTTATCAGGACAAAACTGAGGTTATTTAAATACATTAGAGAAAAATGTAGGCTATAACGTAGGGGCACTCTTGAAATAACCGATACACATCCACCCCAAAATCTGGAAAATTTTAACTGACAGTATTTCATCAACATTACACAATCAGCCAGAAACAGGGTATGCTGTTTTACCAAGAAATCCTCCCTCTACCAAAATTGGCGAGACAGCATAAACTTAGACAGAATAAGTAACAATTTTTCCAAATATCGCCCGCTCAGTCCAGCAAGCAATACACATGTCTAGGATAGAGAACCAATTTACCGTACAATTTTGGGGCGTTCGCGGCAGCATCCCCAGTCCAGGGCCACACACCGTTCGTTACGGCGGTAATACCCCTTGCATATCAATGCAAGCGGGCGATAAACGCTTAATTTTCGATGCTGGCACGGGACTACATGTTTTGGGGCAATCTTTGTTGCGCCAAATGCCGTTAGAAGCTCACATATTTTTTACCCACTCCCACTGGGATCACATGCAGGGTTTTCCCTTCTTTACCCCAGGGTTTGTCAAGGGTAATGACTTTCATATCTACGGCGCGATCGCACCTGATGGTTCTACCATAGAACAGCGCCTCAACGATCAAATGTTACACCCGAACTTTCCCGTACCCTTGCAGATTATGCAAGCCAATTTAAAGTTCTACGACATTCGACCGGGGCAACCAATCCACATTGATGACGTTACCGTAGAAACAGCACCTTTAAATCATCCAGGTGAAGCCGTAGGATACCGCGTCAATTGGCGTGGTGGTGCTGCTGCTTATATCACCGATACCGAACATTTTCCCGATCGACTCGATGATAATGTGCTGTGGCTAGCTCGTAATGCCGACATTTTAATTTACGATTCTACCTACACAGATGAGGAATATCATTGCCCAACATCCCTGAAAATTGGCTGGGGACATTCTACCTGGCAAGAAGCGGTGAAAGTGGCACAAGCTGCTAACGTCAAAACTCTGGTGATTTACCACCACGACCCCGCCCACAATGACGACTTTTTGGATCGTGTAGGCAAACAAGCCGCTGAAAAATTTCCTGGCGCTATTATGGCACGAGAAGGAATGGTACTTCAGATTCCCACCTCAGTTGCCTTATCAGAATCTTTTCCTGTTAGTAAGTTTTCTACATAAAGATTGCGATCGCAGGAATTGGAGATTTTAGATTAGATTGGTGATCAGAAGCTTTCAGCAGTCATTGGTCATTAGTCATTGGACAAAGCGCAAAATCTGTAGCAATATCCCTCAGGGTGCGCCGACTTCCGGCGATAGAGTAGGGATTCGTCGAGTCCGCATACCCCTGGGGAAAATTAAGCTAGCTACGCACATCGTTTTGTAGAGAGCGTCTGGCAACTCTTAGAGAGACGCTCTTGCTAGCTTGCTTAAGAGTAGAAATTTTGTCAGAGAGAACAAAGGACAAATGACAAGTTGCTACTAGAAAACCTGTACTCCTCAAGGCGGTTTACTATAAGGTAGCTTCATGCTGATAGCTAAAATAAACCTAAAATCTCAGAATCCACGTGCTAAATTTGTCTCAAAATGGGTGTTCTGTGTGGGTTGCTTCTTCAAGTGAAGGGCTACTAACGCCGACTGCTGTTGCCCTTGGCAAGTTTGATGGTGTTCATCTTGGTCATCAAAGGGTAATTCAGCCAGTCTTGCACGCTGGTAGTCACTTGTCAGTAGCCAGTAGTCCGCAGTCAAAGGAAAATCAACTGCCCAATCAAGAATATATCTACTCAACAGTTGTCACCTTTGACCCCCATCCACAGGAGTTCTTTACAGGGCAACCCCGGACTTTGTTAACGCCACTGGATGAAAAAGTCCAACAATTGCGATCGCTTGGCGTAGAACAACTAGTATTACTACCCTTTGACAAAGAATTGTCTGCTTTAACTCCCGAAGATTTCGTAGAAAAAATTCTTGTGCAACAACTGCAATGCCAGCAAATTAGTATCGGGGAAGATTTTTGTTTTGGCGAAAAGCGTAGTGGTACTGCCAAAGATTTGCAATTAATCGCCGCCAAGTACAATATCCCTGTTGCGATCGTTCCCTTACAAACTTATACCGGTGACTCCCCCACCCAAAGTAGTTGTGTTAGTAATACTCCAACTCAAGATGCCCGCATTAGCACTTCATTGATCCGCCAAACCCTTGAGCAGGGCGACATCGAAAACGCAAATCTACTACTAGGACGCCCTTACACCCTCATTGGTGATGTCGTTCAAGGTCAACAATTGGGCAGAACAATTGGCTTTCCCACCGCCAACCTTCAACTACCAAAAGAAAAGTTTTTGCCCCGCCAAGGAGTATACGCTGTCCGTGTTTTCACTCTCGATGAAACAACAGATACCGCTCCTAGTGAGAACTTGGGTGTAATGAATATCGGTAATCGTCCAACTGTAAACGGTACTTATTCATCTGCGGAAGTACATTTATTCGATTGGTCAGGTGATTTGTATGGCAAAAAACTGGTCGTGCAGCTAGTTAAATTTTTGCGCCCCGAACAAAAATTTCCTTCTCTCGAAGCCCTGAAAACACAAATTCAACTTGACTGCGTTGTTGCTAGAGAAGTTTTGAGTGCTTAGTGGGAACAATAGATAGGGCATTGGAAGAGGCAGAGGTGCAAAGGGGCAGAGGGAAAAAACTTACTGCAACTGCTCCTCTGCTCCCCTGCTGCCCCACTCCCCACTCCCCACTCCCCACAACGCATGAGAGAAAAAATCGACGCTCTAACACAAAATCTGGCTCTTACCATCGTTGGCAAAGCTGAGGCAATACGCTTAGTGCTAGTAGCCTTATTAGGTGGTGGTCATGCTCTCCTAGAAGATGTCCCCGGTGTTGGTAAAACCCTGCTTGCTAAATCTCTAGCTCGTTCACTGGATGGCAAGTTTCAACGGCTACAATGCACTCCCGATTTACTGCCAACAGACATTACTGGCACTAACATCTGGAACCCCAAAAGTGGCGAATTTACTTTTCTTCCTGGGCCAGTTTTTACCAATGTGCTACTAGCTGACGAAATCAATCGCGCTACACCCCGCACTCAGTCAGCGTTGCTGGAAGTTATGGAAGAACATCAGGTAACAGTCGATGGTGTCTCTCGTCCAGTTCCCCAACCCTTCTTTGTCATTGCCACTCAAAACCCTATTGAGTATCAAGGTACTTTTCCCCTGCCGGAAGCGCAAATGGATCGGTTTATGTTGTCGCTGAGTTTAGGCTATCCTTCCGAGGCAGAAGAACTCCTGATGCTGCAAAATCTTCAAAATGGTATAAAAGTTGCTGATTTGCAGCCTTGTATTACCTTGGCAGAAGTTCAAGAATTGCGTTACCTCTGCTCTCAAGTAAAAGTAGCAACTTCCTTGCAGCAGTATATTCTCGAATTAGTGCGGGCAACACGCCAAGATGAGGAAATCGCCCTTGGCGTCAGTCCGCGTGGCACATTAGCATTACAACGGTCTGCCCAAGCGCTAGCTTTTCTATCAGGGCGTGATTATGCCATTCCTGATGATGTGAAGTTTCTCGTCCCTCACGTTCTTTGCCATCGCCTTATTGCTAGAGGAGGACGCAATGCCAGAACTGTTGTTGAGCGATTATTGCGATCGGTTTCTATTCCTTAAGGTAACGTACTTCGATGAGCTAAAAAACAGCTATCCGAGATGGCGATAACTCTATTTCTTGCTAGCGATTAAACATGCTTTTTGTTCAGTGTTAATAGTGCCATAGTCGCTAGTAAAAATTGAGCCAATTTATTTCTTTTGAAGCGCAAAAACAAGCACTATTATTTCACTAATAACGCCCGCAAGCATTCCATACGCTGCTGAATTAGCTCCGCTATGTCTGGTAAAAATCAGACTGCCACATACTACTAAAGTAAAAGTTGCAGCAACTACTGTTGCCAAGTTGATCAGCCAGTTCTTGCCTTTGTGAATAAGTAGCCCTTGAAACGTATTTTGCAGTGCTAAGAGCAGGGGTAGAAATGACAGTATTTGTACTACCGGACGAGCTGCTTCCACAAGAGATGAATTATTTCCCAAAAACTGACCAAGTAGTAATAATCCTTTGTCTGTAAACCCAATAAAAATTGGTATTACAGTAAAACCCAAACCGACAAGAACCACAAAAGCAACAAGTGTTCGCCTGGAAGTTTCTTCATAAGTAGAAATTATCACTTGTTGAATCATACGTGTACCGTTAGCGATCGAAAGAAGTAGCCCCCAAGCAGCGGGCCATACAGCAAGTGCGAGGCTGCCATCGAATGAGCGGGCAACGAGACTCAGGAGTATTGCCCTTGCACCCCAAACAATAAGCATTGTTGAGGCTAAGGGAAGATAGTAAAAGGTTACTTCTTGAAAGGTTTGAGGCAGTTTTTTAGTCTCAGAATTTACTTGTTGGTTAAGAATAGAAATAGCACCAAGACGCAAACAAAACCATGTGACCAGTACTGCCTCAATGAGTATTGCTCCCATCATGGTAATACCTGCTAGCAATCCTCCATCTAACCTCAAACTTACTCCCACTGCCAGCGTTACAATTACCCAAGTCAATCGCGCTACACTTGCCCAACCTACAGCTATGCTCTTGTGAGCGCGGATCAGCAACCCTTGAAAGAATCGCCTCCAAGCAATTACGAAAGGCCAAAGGAACATTAATATAAAAGCAGTTCTTCCTTGTGCGGCAATTGATGAGCTAACGCCGAAGACATCAAGCAGTAACCAGTTATACAAAGGTTCCCAAGTGAGTAAAAGAAAGATACCACTAAGAGCTAGTCCCGCAATTACCGTAAACTGCCAAAGTGCGCGCCGAGATTTGGCTTGGCCTCCCAGTGCAGTTGAGGCATGAAGAATCATGATGATGGGGCTTTCTAGAAATACGGCAACTCCTTTGACTACCCCGACTCCGGCTAATGTCTCTTGGGGAAAGGCTAGGCGACTAAGTGCAGAGGTCTGAAGCGGATCGCCGAGAGTCATTGCCACATCAGTTAAGGAAAGAGGTATGAACTGGGCAAGTAACATCAATAGCGATCGCCCAGAAGCTGTTTTATTACCTTCCTGTTCTTGCTGGGGTGAGGTATTCATGAAAATTTTCAGTATTATATGATTATGATGAATTATTAAAAATACACAGGAGTTAGTGAGGCGATCGCATCATCAAGATGCTCTCCTTCTTTAAGGGTAAATCCATAACGGTTAAGCCAATGGTCATCGTAGATTGTCTCAAGATATCTGTCTCCTCGGTCTGGATTGATCATCAAAATCCGCGCACCTGCACCAAGAGAGCGCACCAGATGTAAACCACCAGCTACAATTGCCCCTGTGGAAGCACCAAGAAGCAATCCCTCACGACGGGCAAGTGCATGGCACACTGAGTAAGCGATCGCCTCTGGTATCACATAAGCACAATTAAGCAGCGAAAGCTCCAGATTAGGTGGAAAGAACGATAATCCAACACCTGTCATCTTGTATGGTTTTGCTGGCGTTCCCATAATGACTGAACCCTCAACATCAACGCCAACAATGCGTAGTCCTGGAAATCGCGGTAGAAGATAACGAGCTATTCCCATTATTTGTCCTGCTGTGCTAACACCGACGACCACGGCATCAAGGTTGGAGGAAAAGTGAGCTTCAATCTCACGCGCAGTGTAGTATGAGTGTGCCTCAGCATTCAAAGGATTCAAGTGCTGACATGGATACCAAGCATCAGGAATGGTCGCGGCAAGCTCACGCGCTCGTTTCATTCTTGCCTTCTGCATCGAGCCTGATTCATCTGCCTCATGTAACGGTACATCTACAAGTTCTGCACCGTATGCTTTCAACATTCGTCTAAACGGTGGAGCAGTTTTTGCATCGACAACAATAATGACTCGATACCCTCGCACTGCTCCTACCATAGCCAGACCAACGCCGAAATTTCCTGAACTTGACTCGATAATCGTACCACCAGGCACAAGAAGCCCTTCTTCTTCCGCACGAGTAACGAGGTAGACTGCATTTTTCTCCTTAATAGAACCTCCAGGATTACAGCTCTCTAACTTCAAGAAACATTCTGAGACAACACATACAGGAGAAATATTCTTGAGTTTTACAATCGGTACATTTCCTATTGCCTCGGTAACATCAGAGGCAGTAATCTTTTTCCATTTACCATGATTTTTCCATTGACAGTTAGAAACGTTCTCGAATGATGAAGATTTTGCAAGCTGATTCATATTTACCATCCAAAAAATTTAAAACCTAGTAAGAATTATCAGGGCTGAATGAATTTGCTCATTGGAGCGGATTTTTGCAATATCACTACTACATTCTTTTCTTGACGTTCCGAATTGTAGTGACTATTGCTTATATAGCTAATCACAAATTAAAAGTGTTTCAATTTGTCCAAAAGTAAATATCAATTCGGACTTGGCGATAACTACCTGAGCAAGCCTTTAAGTCATGTCCGCAAAAATATTGATATCCATTATGGAATCAACCTATTTTTTATCTTGAATGATAAATATGAAATCAAGATGAAATTTTCTATTTTGTTTTTAATAATTTTCCAAGTTCAGTATTCATAACGTGTTTTTGTCATCTAATTGACTTCTCGTTATTGTATAACTTGAAGAAAAATTCAGATTCAGAAATCATAATTATGGGAGCATCCTTCTTTGGTGAAAACATCAAATAGCGAGTGTTCTGTTGAGGTAAGCACAACGAACAGAAAGTACTGAATTAACGTTGTCAACTTTCCATTGCGCTCCAGAATTTTTCATCCTTGTACCAAGAAGCTTAATAGCAAATTCCACGAATATACCCTATTTTGGCAAGTTATCTACTGAGTCTTTTTTGTCTGATTATGTATCCGATAAGACCCTAGTCTGCTGTTAGGTCTTGCATAGCTTAATCATAATTTTTAAGAATTTCATTCTAATTTCATAAACTTCTGTCAACCTATTTATAGGGATATCCCTATTGCAAACTATGATTACATCACAAATTTACAACGAACCTTTAACTATTCAATTTGATATGAGGGTGCTGCTAGTCGAAGATGAGCCGGATTTAGGGGCTGCTATCAAGCGCACCTTAAATCAACAAAAGTACTTAGTTGATTGGGTAATGGATGGTAATGAAGCATGGGCTTACTTAGAAAATAGCTCGGCACAATATACAGTCGCAATTCTTGATTGGATGCTTCCAGGAATTACTGGTTTAGAATTGTGCAAAAGACTGCGTAACAAAGTAAATCCTCTTCCTATCCTGATGCTAACTGCTAGAGATAGAATGGAAGATAAAGTAGCCGGACTAGATGCAGGTGCTGACGACTACTTGGTAAAGCCATTCGGTATGGTAGAACTACTGGCACGATTGCGGGCTTTGCAGCGTCGCTCTCCGCATTTCCAACCTCAACAATTGACTGTTGATAACTTAACTCTTGATTATGGTAACAGTACAGTTGTCAGACAAAATACTACAGGTGAACAACAAAAGATTCCTTTAACTAATAAAGAATTCCAACTATTGGAATATTTTATGAAACACCCCAACCAGATTGTTACTACTGAACAAATTCGCAATCAAATTTGGGAAGTTAATGCTGAATCCACTAGCAACGTAGTGGCGGCGCAAATACGTTTGTTACGTCGCAAACTCACCAATAGCCACTGTGCTAACTCAATTGAAACTTTGCACGGTATGGGATATCGTCTTAATCTCAACAATGAATCAGAATAAGCTGTTTCGACTCACCCGTATTCGGTTGGCTCTGTATTATGCCATCGTTATGGGTTTAATTTTAAGCCTATGTGCCTTCGGTTTTTATCGATCTGTGTTCCATGCCCATGTGATGGCTTTAGACAGTGAAATCGAGTCTGTAGCGGGAACATTGCACGACAGTATCGAACTAAAACTACAGTCACCTGGACGTTTAGAACCTTTGGCACATAAGTTATTCCCAAATCTAGATAACTGTGCAACTGGAGCTACTAATTGTATTCAACAACAGCCGCATTCTAAACGTCATCTTCTTGGTATCGTTACTAAGACTAGCTACTATATACGTTTTTTTGATATTTCTGGAAAATTGATTGCTAATGCTGGTTATTATCCAAAGGGATTACCTGACGTTTTTAATCAAAAAACTTGGCAATTTCTTAAAGACAGCAAAGGCAAAGATTACCATCAGATTACTCTAGCACTGCATACTCAAAATTATCAAGACTGGGGATATATGCAGGTGGGGCGAAGTCTGCAAGAGTTTAATCATTACTTGGATAGTGTGAAATTAGTTTCGGTATTAGGGCTGGTAATTGCAATGGGTATGATTGCTGGTGCTAGTTGGTGGTTATCAGGATTAGCTATGCAGCCAATTTATCAATCCTATCGACAAATTCAACAGTTTACAGCAGACGTAGCACATGAATTACGAACGCCTTTAGCTGCAACAGGTGCAACAGTGGAATCAGCACTTTTAATGTCACGAATAGACGAAGAAGATACAAGGGATATTTTGCAAACTATACAGCGTCAGAATCAACGGATAACTACTTTAGTTGTTGATTTATTGATGTTAGCACGTTTAGATAGACAAGCCCAAAAGTTACAATGTGAAGTTTGTTGCCTAAATGATATTGTTAGCGATTTAGTTGAGGAGTTTGAAGCGATGGCAAATGCCGCAGAGGTAAAGCTGACATCTTTAATACAAGTGCATCAAGCTCTGAATATTATAGGTAATGCTGACCAGCTTTATCGCTTGTTTTCTAATTTAATTGTCAATGCAATTCAATACACATCCAGAGGAGGAGAGGTAACAGTTTTTTTAGATCGCAATGACTATAATGCTGTAATTAAAGTTCAAGATACAGGCATTGGTATCCCAAAACACGAACTGAATCGAATTTTTGATCGCTTTTATCGGGTGAGTAGCGATCGCTCCCGCAGCACTGGTGGTTCTGGATTGGGATTAGCTATTGTTCAAGCTATTGTTCAAGCACATCAAGGTAAATTGAATGTACAAAGCGAGTTGGGTCAAGGTAGTACTTTTACAGTTCAATTACTTTTGGATGTTGCTCCACTAAGGAGCGTAGGCGCAGCCCAACCTAAGCATCGCTCTATCTCTCTATGGAAATTAATGTATCGCAATTTACGTAGTTATAAATAAAAATTTTTACCTAATTTATAGATTTTTTATCTTTCGTAGCTATGAATGAGCAGTACATGGTTTCTGTTTTGGCAGTAGCTTTCCAATACTCAACACTCTGTTAGAATCCAACTGTCAATAGGGTTTGAGGCACGCTAACCCTGGACATTTATATTACTGTTATCGATATTAAAAATGTGTTGCTTGACAAAACTACTTACACAAAATTTGAAACACAGCCAATACTGCGTAAGTCTTATGATTAGCACAAGCGCCACTTTTAAATATTTGGGAATGTGAGGAATGTCAATTTTTGTTAAGCGCAAAACCCGCGATGCCTACGGCGGGCTACGCCAACGCCAAGCACTACAGCCAAGCGCGGAACGTGAATTCAAACGCCAATTTTTCGGTTTACTTTTGGTAATTGTAACCTGGAGTCTAGCTATGGGCTGGCTTCTAGCTTTAGCAACTAACGCCCAAAGTGCGACTCCTCCCGCTGAAATTGGCACTATTGACGTAGTACCTGCACAATACCAACTGGGGCAAGAACTGTATTTGGAAAACTGCGCCACATGCCACATCGGCATACCACCAGCAGTTTTGCCTACCCAAACTTGGAAAAATCTCCTGCAAGACTCGCAGCACTACGGCGCACAACTCAAGCCTTTAGTTGATCCGCCGCGTATCTTAGTGTGGAAATATCTTTCGACTTTTTCCCGTGTGCAGCTAGACGACGAAGAAACACCCTATCGCCTCAACAACTCACGTTATTTCAAAGCTTTGCATCCAGGAGTTCAACTACCACGTCCTGTCCAGATTGGCAGCTGTGTCAGCTGTCATCCCAGTGCTAGTGATTACAATTTTCGCCGCTTGACCGCAGAATGGCAGTGAAGAGTGAAGAGTGAGAAGTTGAAAAACTCCTCACTCATAACTCCTAACTCTATTCCCCACTCCCTCTCTGGCCCCATCTGGGGGCAAAATGATACTATGAAGAAAGACTAAATATAAGATAAGAGTTAAAACCAATCAGTTTACTAAGATGATTGGCTAATTTTTCTCCTGTTTTTGAGGTAATTCTCATTTCACACCCATCCACGACCAAGACGGTTGGGCTGGGTTAAATGTTTATAATCAATGCCGACCTTTTAATCCCCATCCCCTTGATTCAGTTCTATAATCTGCCATGCTAAAACTTCTGTTGGGCGACCCCAACGCTCGTAAGCTTAAAAAATACCAACCTTCTGTTACTGAAATTAACCTTTTAGAGGAAGAAATTAAGGTTCTTTCCGATGATGAGTTAAAAGGTAAAACCGTCGAATTTAAACAACGGCTCGCTAAAGGTGAAACTCTAGATGATATATTGCCAGAAGCTTACGCCGTTGTCCGGGAAGCAGGACGGCGAGTCTTAGGCTTGCGGCACTTTGATGTCCAACTCCTTGGCGGTATCATTTTGCACGTGGGGCAAATTGCCGAGATGAAAACTGGTGAGGGTAAAACACTAGTCGCCACCTTGCCAAGTTACTTAAATGCCCTCACTGGTAAAGGTGTACACGTCATCACCGTGAACGATTACCTGGCTCGTCGGGATGCTGAATGGATGGGACAGGTGCATCGCTTCTTGGGGCTGAGTGTGGGGCTAATTCAGTCAAGCATGACTCCTAGCGAACGTCAGAAAAACTATGACTGCGATATCACTTATGTTACCAACAGCGAGGTCGGCTTCGACTATCTGCGGGATAACATGGCGACATCAATGGCAGATGTGGTACAACGCCCGTTTAATTATTGTGTAATTGACGAGGTGGATTCGATTTTAGTTGATGAGGCGCGGACACCACTGATTATTTCTGGACAGGTGGAAAGACCTACAGAAAAATATCTGCAAGCTGCTGAAATAGCATTCACACTCAAAAAAGACGAGCATTACGATGTAGATGAAAAAGCTCGTAACGTTCTATTGACCGATGAAGGGTTTGCAGAATCGGAAAATCTTTTGGGAGTCACAGATTTATTTGACCCAGAAGATCCTTGGGCGCACTTTGTTTTCAATGCAATTAAAGCCAAAGAACTTTTTCTTAAAGATGTAAATTACATCGTCCGCAATGGTGAAGTGGTAATTGTGGATGAATTTACTGGTCGGGTGCTAGCCGGACGGCGTTGGAGTGATGGATTACACCAAGCGATTGAAGCGAAAGAACACGTAGAAATTCAGCCAGAAACTCAAACTCTCGCGACAATTACTTACCAAAATATGTTCTTGCTGTATCCAAAACTCGGTGGAATGACAGGAACGGCAAAAACCGAAGAACCAGAATTTGAAAAAATTTACAAACTCGAAGTTGCGGTAATTCCCACCAACCGCGATCGCAGACGGGAAGATTTATCTGATATGGTCTTTAAGACAGAATCAGGCAAGTGGGGGGCGATCGCCAGAGAATGTGCCGAAATGCACGAACTTGGTAGACCTGTATTAGTGGGAACCACTAGTGTAGAAAAATCTGAACTTCTGAGTAGGCTGCTGAAGGAATTGGCGATTCCTCACGAATTACTCAACGCCCGTCCTGAAAACGTCGAGCGTGAGGCGGAAATCGTCGCCCAAGCTGGACGCAAAGGTGCTGTTACTATTGCTACTAACATGGCTGGTAGAGGTACAGACATCATTCTGGGTGGTAACTCCGAATATATGGCGCGTCTGAAGCTGCGGGAATACTTTATGCCCCGGATCGTCATGCCAGAAGATGAAGATGCCTTTGGCGTGCAAAGAGCAGCTGGATTGCCTACAGGACATGGTGGTGGTCAAGGCTTTGTCCCTGGTAAGAAAGTCAAAACTTGGCGGGCTTCACCAGAAATTTTCCCGACTCAGTTGACAAAAGAAACAGAAAAACTACTCAAAGATGCAGTAGAAATTGCCGTGCGTGAGTATGGCGATCGCAGTTTACCGGAATTGGAAGCAGAAGACAAGGTAGCTGTGGCGGCAGAAAAAGCTCCCATCGATGACCCTGTAATTCAGAAATTGCGGGAAGCTTACAACCGGGTTAAGCAGGAATATGAACAATTTACTACCCGTGAACATGATGAGGTAGTGGGAATCGGCGGATTGCACGTAATTGGTACAGAACGGCACGAATCACGGCGGATTGATAACCAGTTGCGCGGACGTGCAGGAAGACAAGGCGACCCTGGAACCACGAGATTCTTCCTCAGTTTAGAGGATAACCTACTACGGATTTTTGGTGGCGATCGCGTTGCTGGGTTAATGAATGCCTTCCAAGTGGAAGAAGATATGCCTATCGAATCTGGGATGCTTACCCGCAGTTTGGAAGGCGCACAGAAAAAAGTTGAAACCTATTACTACGACATTCGGAAGCAGGTATTTGAGTATGACGAGGTGATGAATAATCAACGTCGTGCTATTTACGCCGAACGTCGCCGAGTCCTAGAAGGTCAAGATTTAAAAGAACAGGTAATTAAGTACGCTGAAAAAACGATGGATGACATCGTTGATTACTACATCAACATAGACTTACCCTCGGAAGAGTGGGAGTTAGAAAAGTTGGTTGAGAAAGTTAAAGAGTTTGTCTATTTGCTAGCAGATTTACAAGCTAGTCAATTAGAAGATATCACAGTCAGCGAAATTAAAGCCTTCCTCCACGAACAGGTACGAATTGCTTACGACCTTAAAGAAGCGCAGATTGACCAAGTTCAACCCGGACTGATGCGCCAAGCCGAACGCTTCTTTATCTTGCAACGCATTGATACATTGTGGCGAGAACACCTGCAACAAATGGATGCTTTGCGCGAATCGGTGGGATTGCGTGGTTATGGGCAAAAAGACCCGCTGATTGAATACAAGAGCGAGGGTTACGAACTCTTCTTGGATATGATGGTTAATATTCGTCGAGACGTTGTGTACTCGTTGTTCATGTTCCAGCCGCAGCCTCAACAGATGGCGCAAGCTTCGTCTGAGATGGTGTAAATAGCGAATATCTCACGCAGAGACGCAGAGGCGCAGAGGCGTTTTTGCGTCTTTGTTTTAGATTTATTCATCCGCTAGTTACAAATAATTAAATTCTGAATTGTGATACCAATTCTGTTTTGTTAAATCAAATCTAATTGCATTACATTCCCTTCAGAAAAACCGAGGCTGGAGTAAACTGGTTTACCCAATGGCGAGGCGTTAAGAACTACTCGCGTGCAACCGATCGCTTTTAAATATTCAATTGCTCTATTAGTTAAAGATTTGGCAATTCCTTGTCTGCGGTAAAGTTGTTCAACATAAACGCCCCAAATATATCCAAATTTACGGTGTTCATCTTTGAAAACATTCGGGTATAAACCGGCAAAAAGTTGACAACTTACAGAACCCACAACTGTATTATCAATCTCTGCAACAAAAGCCTTGTAAAACAAATCTCGACGCGCTTCTTCTATAAATTGGAGGGTAATATTCTGCCACTCAAAGTCGATATTACTCTCATCAACGCCAATATCTAGCCACATTTGATAAAAGTGTTGTGCAATCAGTGAATCTTCTTTGCAGGTGGCTTCTCTGATAATGATATATTTTTCTGTCAGCATAATTTCCAACGAATTTTTGGAACTCACACAAAACTCCTCCCCAAAGTTGGGGAGGAGTTTTTTAGTATCAGCTAAAAACTGGCAGTTTCACAGATATGATTTCAGACTTTCTGTGCAGTTACTTCTTCCGGCTTTTCTTGAGTTTGCAAAGATGCATACAACCTATTAAGCGCATTTACATAAGCTTGCGCGGATGCCACGATGATATCTGTGTTCGCTGCATGACCAGAAAACACTTTAGATTCATAACGTAGACGAATCGTGACTTCACCAATGGCATCAATACCAGCTGTTACTGACTGCACAGAAAACTCAATCAACTCGTTGGGTACATTCACCACACGGTTGATGGCCTTATAAACTGCATCCACTGGCCCAGTACCGATCGCAGCATCGGTTAATTCTTCACCTTCTGGGGTACGCAGGGTAACTGTCGCAGTAGGGCGGGCGTTGCTCCCGCAGGAAACTTGCACCAATTCTACCCGGAACAAATCGGGTGCTTGTTGGATTTCATCGTTAACGATCGCTTCCAAATCCCAATCAGAAATTTCTTTCTTTTTATCTGCTACTTCTTTGAATCTAACAAATGCTTTATTTAACTCGGTATCTGACAGTTCAAAGCCTAATTCTTTCAACCGAGTCCGGAAAGCATTTCTACCTGAATGTTTGCCCAAAACTATTTGATTGTCTGTTAAGCCAATCAATTGGGCATCCATAATTTCGTAGGTGAGTTTGTTTTTTAACACCCCATCTTGGTGAATCCCAGACTCATGGGCAAAGGCATTTGCCCCAACGATCGCTTTATTTGGTTGTACCAACATTCCCGTCAAATTGGAAACTAAGCGTGAGGTTTTGTAAATTTGTCGGGTGTCAATATTTGTCAGGGATTCTTGAGAATCTTCTGGTCTGCCGAGATAAGGGTTAAAGTATTGTCGCCGCACATGCAACGCCATTACCAATTCTTCTAGTGATGCATTTCCGGCACGTTCGCCAATGCCATTGATTGTACATTCTAGTTGCCGTGCGCCGTTTTTGACGGCTTCTAAAAAGTTAGCAACTGCCAAGCCTAAATCATTATGACCGTGAACAGAAATAATCGCTTGGTCGATGTTGGGGACATTTTCGATAATGCCCTTAATCATGGCTCCAAATTCGCTAGGAGTTGTGTAACCTACAGTATCGGGAATGTTAACTGTTGTTGCACCAGCTGCGATCGCTCGTTCTAACACTTGATACAGAAATTCTGGATCGGTACGAGCCGCATCCATCGGTGAAAATTCGATATCTGTCATGAAGGACTTGGCATAGGCTACCATTTCTTCTGCGATCGCTAACACTTCTGCCCGTGACTTCCGCAACTGATACTCTAAATGAATATCAGAAGTCGAAATAAATGTGTGAATCCTGGCATTAACTGCTGGTTTTAATGCTTCAGCAGCCGCTTCAATATCTGCTTTAATGGCTCTTGCCAAACTACAAACTACCGGGCCATTTTCTATCCCAACAACTTGAGCAATCTTCTTAACTGCTTCAAAATCTCCGGGACTAGCAAAAGCAAAGCCGGCTTCAATTACATCTACACCCAGACGCGCTAATTGTTTCGCAATAACTAGCTTTTCGTCTATATTTAAAGTCGCTCCTGGACACTGCTCTCCATCTCGCAATGTTGTATCAAAAATGATGATTCGATCGGTTTTGTTTGTCATTTGCCGTTTGTTGTTTAGTGTTTACGTGTAGCTCAATATATCTTCAACCTTAGTTTTTCTTTTACTCTTACTTTTGTAAATAATTGCTAAGGATATTAACCTTCAGTTTTTTCTATTTGATCTCTGATATCATTTAAATCTATATATCTATCAGTAGCGTTGCGTAACTCTCTCGCGATCATTCCTTCAGTTGATACTACCGTAATATGTGTATTTTTTGAGCGTAATAGTTCGATTGCTCTTTCAAAATCCCCATCACCACTGAATAATACTACTCGGTCATACTGGTCAACTGTATTAAACATATCTACAACAATTTCAATATCTAAATTCGCTTTTTGTGAGTAGCGACCGGAAGTATCATCATAATATTCTTTAAGAATTTTAGTTCTGACTGTATATCCTAGACTAATTAGAGCATCTCTAAAACCTCGCTGATCTTGCGGGTCTTTTAAGCCAGTGTACCAGAAGGCATTAATTAATGTTGTTTCTGATTGCTCATGTTTGAAGTATTCTAAGACTCGCCGCGGGTCAAAAAACCAGCCATTTTTTTGTTGAGCATAGAACATATTGTTTCCGTCTACAAAAATAGACAGACGATTCATTGGAGAACCCATACAAATTTACACCTAATAATATATATGAATTTAGATGGAACAATAGATTATAGCAATTTTCAAATGCCTTGTTTGCTAATATCTATAAAGTAGCTCTTTATCTATAGCTTTTATCCTACCTCTTTCAAGGCATAAAAACGGATGCAACATTGGAGTTGAGATCCTGGGTGCTAACCTTATTCACCTCCGACACTACAAGAGCCACCCGATGATCAAAATCTACCAATAAAATTGACCCAGTAACAGCATTCATCGCTGCATAACACTAAAGTTTACTCCTAAAGAGGTATAGCATAGACTTAAGGTAGGATATAAGTTAATGCCCATCTTTAGGTGAAGCTTTCAGTATCAGGACACGCTTTGTGGGGAGTACCAATGTTGCGCCAAAGACAGAAGACAGTATTGGGACAGCTTTGGGTAAAGCACCCAGTTAGAAGCGTACTTGTTGATTAGGTTAGAGTGAAATCTCACCACAACCAAATGCACAGGCAGAGGATATCCGGCTCTGATCTGTGAGACAATCACTAGTTGTAACTCATTCAACAAAAAAAGAATAATTTAAGTGGTGTTTGAGTAGAAATCTCTTGGGGGCTAGCTCTGCCAATAGAAGTTTGTTGGTGAATAGAAGATACTTTACAAATGTATAAGATTATCATTTAAGTCTTATTTCAATGTGCTTACACTAAAACGTGGTCTGAATAAATAAAAGTGTTGGACTTAAATCAATTAGTAACACGACATGGCAGAAGAACCTACATCTACCTTAACTAAAAACTATGTCTCTGCTGCAAATAGACACTCAAGTAAACCGACAAAAGTAACTTCGACTGCATCGGTTCGCCAGTCCCGGTGGATGGTTCGCTTAGGTCATCTCCTCGCTGGCGCTTGGGTAATGGGGGCAGCAGTGGTGAGTGCTTCTGGTTGGGAAGTGGTTCAATTGCTGGATAATCAGGTGTTTTCTGGCTTTATGCAAGTGCGTGGGCCGATTGTGCCTCCAGAAGATATCGTAATTTTGGCAATAGACGATCAGTCAATATCAGTTCCCGAACAGTACTATAAAACAGATCCAAAACAGTATGCCTACCTAGAAACACTGAAATCTTTTCCTTATCAGCGTGCTGCTTATGGCCAGGTAATCACAAAATTAGTCAAAGCAGGTGCCCGCTCTGTAGCTGTAGATGTAGTTTTTGACTCAGCAAGCAGTTATGGAGCTAATGACGATCGCCAACTTCAGGCAGCATTGCAAAAATATGGTCGCAAAGTTACCTTAGCAGCTATCTATGAAAATTCTGAAACGCACCAAGGGTATTTTACGCAGCTGACAGACCCACAACAAATGTTTCGCACCGGGTCAGTGTCTATTGGCTCAGTTAATTTTCCCTTAGAAGTTGATGGAAAAGTTCATCGATTAGCGAGTGAGTTTCCCAAGTTATTAGGTGAAGATAATTTATTTAGCAAGAAGCGGCTATCCTTTGGTGAAGCAGCGCTGAGGGCAGCACAAGTAAATTATCCCCGACCAAAGGGCGATCGCATTTATTTTTGGGGGTCTGCTGGTACATTTGAGCAAATACCCTTTTGGCACGTATTCGACCCAGAAAACTGGAACACTTATTTGCAGCAGGGAAAGTTCTTCAAAGACAAGATTGTGCTGATTGGTGCAACAGATAAGTTAAACAATGATTATCATCCAGTCGCCATTAGCAGTAACACTCAACCCATGTCAGGCGTGGAAATTCACGCCAATGCGATCGCAACTTTGATGACAGGTAAAGCGATCGCTCAAGGAATTAAAAATCCACTATTGCGGGGTTTGTTTGTGCTAATTCTAGTTGGCAGTACAGCCTTGATGATTAAAAGACGCAAGCGTAGCATCAATAGATTTCTGTATAGTCTCGCCCTGTCTAGCACTTGGTTAGTAATTAGTTATGGGTTCTTTGTCTATAGTCAGTTAATTTTTCCCACTACAGTCCCAGCATTAGCGATCGCGATGACCGGACTTTGCTACCTGGGAACCTCAGTAATGAGGGAAAGCATCAGAAAACGCCAATTAGTAGATATTTTTCAAAAGTATAAAACTTCCCCCGTTGTCCAAGAGATTATCAGCCAACAATATGACTTACAATATCTAATCCAACAAAGGGATTTAGCCTTATCAGGAAAAATACTGGCTGGACGCTACAAAATTGTTAAAGTTCTCGGTTCCGGTGGATTCAGCGAAACCTACATTGCCGAAGATATCCAACGTCCTAGTAATCCGCGATGTGTTGTCAAACAACTCAAACCAGCAAACACTAAACCAGAAGGGTTACAACTTGCTAGGCGTTTATTTAACTCAGAGGCACAAACACTCGAAAGATTGGGAACACATGAACAAATCCCTCAACTTTTGGCGTATTTTGAAGAAGATGAAGAATTTTATTTAGTACAAGAACAGATAATTGGTCATCCTCTAAGTCAGGAACTAATCGCAGGTAGAGCAATTAATGAAATTGCAGCGATCAAAATTGTCAGGGACTTATTGCAAACATTAACATTTGTCCATGAAAACTACGTGATTCATCGGGATATTAAACCCAGCAATATCATCCGGCGACACTCAGACGGAAAACTGATATTGATTGACTTTGGCGCCGTCAAAGAAGTCAGCATCAAACAGCTTGATGAGCAAGAGCAAACCCCTTTCACCATTGGCATTGGTACTCAGGGTTACGCACCAAGCGAACAATGTTTTGGGCGTCCACACTACAGTAGTGATATCTATGCAGTCGGTATGGTTGGGATTAAAGCCTTGACTGGTATCGCACCCCGTGATCTAGAAAGAGATGCTGACGGTGAGATCAAATGGAGCGATGCCTACGGCGGTAAACTACGCACCCAAGTCAGTCACTCCCTAGCTAAGATTTTTAGTAAAATGGTACTGGATGACTTCAAACAGCGATATCAGTCTGCATCAGAGGCTCTTAAGGATCTTGAAGCTTTTGAAGCTTTTGACGATTTGAGAAGCACTCAAAGTAGATACCATATCTCAGAAGATGACTCATCAATGAATACTTTAGCCGAATTAGATCCTCCCACAAAATCTCCCTCAGAACCATTCTCAGAAACTCCTTGAACAGGAAGCGGGAACAGGGGTAAGCGGAGAAAATATTTTAAATTTCTCCGCATCTTCTTGAAGAAGTCGTGCACATGATTTTAACTTAACGACAGAAATTCTTCTCCTGCTGTGGGATGAATGCCTATGGTTTCATCAAAGTCTTCTTTAGTAATGCCTTTGCGAATTGCCACGCCGAGACTTTGAATGATATCTGCTGCGTGTTCACCCACCATGTGAGCACCCAAAACTTGCCCAGAATCAGCATTTACCACTAACTTCATAGTAGTTGACTGACTTTGTTCGATTAGCCGAGACAAGAGTGGTTGAAATTGGGTGTAATAGCATTCTACAGATTCACCAAATTTTTCCCGTGCCTCCGCCTCTGTCATCCCTACACTAGCTACTTCTGGACGACAAAAAACAGCAGAGGGTACATAATCATAATTTAGTTTTTGCGGCTTGTTACCAAAAACTGTATCGGCAAAAGCAATACCTTCTGCCTTAGCCACTGGAGACAATTGCACGCGGCTGGTGCAGTCACCCACAGCAAAAATATTTTTTTGGCTGGTGCGGCTATATTCATCTACTCTAATTGCACCATCTTCGCCAAGTTCAACACGGGCATTTTCCAAACCAAGATTTTTGGTATTTGGAGTGTAACCTGTGGCAACTAAGATGGTATCTGCTGTAATTATTTCCCGTTTCTTACCAGTAATAGTTAACAACAAACTCTCATCTGAGTATTTGATTTCTTGAACGGTGCTGTTGGTAAATAATTTAATTCCGCGTTGACTCAAACCCTGTTGTACCGCAGAGCGAATATCATTATCAAACCCCGATAAAATCATCTCGTCTTTTTCAATTACCGTCACCTGGCAACCAAAAGCGTGCATCATACTGGAAAATTCTACGCCAATGTAGCCACCGCCAATAATTGCTAAACGTTTCGGCAAATAAGGTAGCTGAAACATCTCGCGGGATGTGATGGCATATTCGATACCAGGGATTTTGGGCTTGAGGGGTTGTCCTCCCACAGCAATTAAAATTTTGTCTGCTGTAACTTTGCGTCCATCAACATTGATAGTATGGGCATCGATGAAAGTGGCATGGTGAGAAATTAATTCAATCCCAGCTTTGTGCAATTGCTGAAAATAGGATTGGTTAATTGTGTCAATATGCTGATGTACTGACTTAATAAATAATGTCCAGTCAAAGTATGTTTGACAGTCACTCCACCCATAACTGTGCGCTATTTTATTTTGCAGGGCGAAGTCAGCGGCGTAGACAATCAGTTTTTTCGGAACGCAACCGCGATTTACACAAGTCCCACCGAGGGATTCTTGTTCGGCAATAGCGACACGTACACCGTAACTAGCTGCTTTTTTAGCTGCTGCCAATCCCCCAGGCCCAGCACCAATGACAAACAAATCGTAATCAAATGTCATAAAAATCTGTTCCTTTTTCACTTTTTGGAAAGCAGAGCTATTTCATCCCTTATAGTTATTCAGACAAAACTTAATCTACTGTCTTTGGGTGGACAAATTGAGATCAAACCATCTTGATATGTAGCAGATTGCTGCTTTACTAGCAATTAGATTCAAAAGGAACAGCGTAACCTAGGCATCGCTCAATTATTACTAAGTTATATTACATTATCTTGCCAAATAAGCATCTTGTCTATTTTACAAGAGGTATAAGTGCGATCGCTTTGGGCGGGTGTGCGATCGCGCTTGGGGCAGCAGCCATATTGAAAAACTGGAGATGTGTTGTTTACACATGGTTATGGGGAATTTTGCATTTCCTGTGCATCCCTTGTCATTCCCAAGCGCTCAAAACTATTAATAGCCTGAGTTGACAATTCACAAGCTTTTTGTGCACTTCCCCACCTTCTCTCCCAACGGGCAAGAGAACGTTGATAACGAGCCAAACGCCGCTTATTATTGCTGCTTTTGGCAACAGTTAAGCCTTGAATTAATAGCTTTTGAGCTTCATCGCGATCGCCTTGTTCAATGGCAATATCAGCAAGCCAATTTTGAGCAGAATTAATCACCCGATGCCAATGAATTTTTTCTGCACTTTTCATCACATCTTGAAATAGCTTCTTAGTTAACAAATATTCACCTTCTGAATAAAAGATTTCAGCCCGATGGTAAAGCACGGGAATAAAATAGCGGATGTGCTGTCGCTCCTCTAGATTCGCCTCAATCACCAATTTTTCTTCTACCGCTAGCCAGTGGCGTGCATCTGTATAATTATTCTGTCGGATTCGCAGTCTAGCCACACTTTCGGCTAAGTCAGCTTGAACGCATGAATCTGCATGATCGCGTAAAACCCATGCCCGCTGCAATATTTCGTCTGCTTGTGTGAGACTTTGGGGGGAACACTCCCGAATTAGCAGCCAGGTTTTGCGGATCATGAATTTTACTAAAGATGACCATTCACCACGTAGTTCTGATTGTTCTATTAGCCATTGCAACCAATCGAGGCGATCGTCCCAATAAGCATAGAGATTGGCGTAGTGGTTTAAGAGCAACCACAAATCCCTAACTTCTGCATAATGGTCTTGGTTTTTACACCAATAAAGTACTGCCCTGAGATTTCCTTCCTCTTCCTTTAACCTGTTGTAATGTATCCATTTTTCCCAATCTTCTCCGCCGTAACTGTAAGCAAAATCTAGATACCATCTCACCCAATGCATCCGTGCTTCTCTCTCAAAATCTGGGTAAGCAGCTAATTGTGCTAAAGCATACTCACGAGTCAGAGAAAGCATCTCGTATCGCTTAGTCTCTGGGTTGAGATTCACTAACGAGAGTTGCTGCAAACGTACCAAGCCATTACTGACAGAATCAGGAGTAGATGTCAGTCCAGCAACTTCAGCCACAGCCGCTTGGATAGGAGCGTCAGGAAAAATTGCCAGTGACATGAGTAACTTGTGTGGTGGCTGTCCCTTCGTACCTTGCACAGATTGATCAAAGCAAAAACGAGCCACATCGCCTGTAGCGGAGGCTAACTGCTCCAATACGAAGTTCAAAGAGTAGCCACTGGAAACTTGACCAAGTGCGTAGACAATAGCCAGAGGGATTCCTCCAGTGCGATCGTAGAGCAAGCTAGAATCTTCATCTTGGATAGTTATACCTTTTTCTTCAGCTTGTTGCTGAATCAACTGCAAACCATCATTCAGGGGCAAGTTTCGCAGACTGATTGGCAGCAGGGCAATTCGTTCGCGGGTAGTAATTACTACTTTGACGCAAATGGGCAAATTGTAGAGAAATTCTATAACCTCATCCCTGTCCTCTATAGTTTCCATATTGTCCACAATCAGAAGCGTTCGCTGTTTAGAAAGACATTGGCGTACACGCTCAAATTGGTCATTGGGAGGAGATTGAATAATAGTAGAGTCGTTTAAGGCATTGGCAATCACCCGAAAAATCTCGCGCAGGTTTCGCTGTCCTTGCTGCCGCTGCAAAATCATATCGGGAATCAGTTCTTGTTGTTTGGCTGAAGTGAAAATAATTGCATCAAATTTAGGTGCATCAGAACTGTTTTCGTTACTAGCTTCTAAGCACAGGTAAGCAGCTGCTAACACCAGCGCCGTTTTGCCTACGCCACCAATGCCATGAACTGTAATCATGTGAGCGCCATGCTCTGGCGAAAGGCGTTCCAGTAGCTTTTTCATATCTGCCTCGCGCCCAATAAATTCTGTGTAGGTCGGTGATGGCAGATTGTGGGGAATAGAGGCGCTTTCGGTACTAGATACAGCAACACCTCTGCGATATCCATGTCTCTCTAGAATGTAAATAAGGTTACTTGACTTAACGCTGTTATTTGGTTCTCCAGTCAAACTTTCAATATCTCGATAGATATTGCTCAATACTACTCTCACACTACCGTTTTCCCTACACAAATCCTCACTTATCTTCGTCAAGCTATACCCGCAGAGCAATCCAAGTAATAGGTCTTTCTTAGTATTTTGTCTGTATCGCTCTTGAATTTTAGACTCCAAATCAGTCAGTAAACGATCTATATCCCAATTGTGTAAAACCTTTTGATACCAGTCTTTAGACAGATTCCCACCCTCTGACTGCTCTGACATATATATCACCCTATTAGTTTGTTGTGAAATGTTGTATTAGCAACATTTTAACGAACAAAATTTTTACATATCGTATCAACAACATTTAACCGACAAAGCATTAACAATTTTTTAACTTTGCAATTGCTGTTAGTAGTGAATGTTAGTAGATTAATCTCTAAAGCGATTTTTGTCTTTAGTAGGTAGGGAGTTGCTCTAGATAATGTCGGCTTCTAATCTCTAAATCTTTACCAAACTGTTTTTTCACAAATTACTCAATAAAACTATGAAAAATACAACAATCAACTTCTTAAATATCTTGTTTGGGCTAAAACAATCTCGGCGTTATTTCCCAGAAGAAAAACAAGTCTGTGTATTCAATAAACGTCCCATACTGTACCGAGGCTTTTCGCCAAACTCCGTACAGGAATCAATCAATGAACTGCAAGAACAATTACAAGCTAAGGGTTTTCTCTCAAATACAAGTGGTAAATTTGACTTAGAAACAGAAGAGGCCGTAATAAAATTTCAGGAAGCCAATAACCTTCAGGTAGATGGAGTCGTTGGGCCACTGAGTTGGGCTTGCTTTTTCTACCCAAGGCTTTACCGCAATCAAAAAAATATGTCCCCAAAATTACAGGATGCTGTTAATGAACTGCAAACTATCCTCAACGAAGAAGGATTTTTCAAAAAAGAATCTGATGGTTATTTTGGTAGAGAAACTGAAAGAGGTGTTAAACGCTTTCAAAGAACCTATGGACTGAAAGATGATGGTATCGTTGGGGCTGCAACTTGGGCTGTACTATTGGGAATGCGCCAAAAAATAGACAACAAAAGCTTTCTCCAATTAGTTTATTCTATACCATCCAAGTCTTGGCTTTTATGGGAGCAGTTTTTAATGATTTCTTTCATTTTACTGGGTATTTATTATAGCCCCATATCAGGAGATGATCCTGAATGGAGGAGGGCTTTAGCAACTGCCTATGGACTCACCTGTATAGTACCTTTTCTCTTGGAGTGTTTACCCCTGAAGCCATCGAAGCAGCCAAGTTTACCGCTTTTGCGATACGCTCCCTATGTTTTAACTGGTATCTTTTGGAAACCAATTATCAATTTCATGGGGGGATTATTTAATTAACCATTCGGTAGTTGAATATATGATGAGCGATCGCTATGTTATTCTGTATCAAAAAAAGTGCGATGTCTACGACGGGCTGCGCCTACGCACATCGAAGATACCCTACTCTTACCCATCGCTGAAATAGAAAAACGACCATTCAAAAATTACATCGCCTTCTTCTTTGCGTGAGCTAAAAATCAAACAAAGGCGGGTGCGGGGGTTGAACCCGCTAATCCCCACAATGGTGGAGACGTAACCGATAACCCTAATTCTTCGTCCCCGAAAGGCAAGTTGCGAACAAGGATAACCCGCCATGAAGTATGAAGGATAAAGTGTTTCATTCTTTACCCTTCAGCAATATCTACAATTCACCCGCAGCAAGCATCTGAATGATCCGAGGCGTACCTGGGTCGAATCCTGCCAAATCCCAAGACAGCGAATCTTCAGGATCTACCAAAGTAATCTGGTAAGGTGTCAAGGTGACATACACCGCCTTGACGTTAGGATTTACCTTTTTGCGATACTGCTTCAGTGCTTGACTTGGATGCTTATACCCAGCCCAGCTTTCTGAGTCAGTCCAAAAGCAGACAACATCTGCTTTGAACTTATTCTTAATCATCCAGTCGTAAGCTACAGATGCATCTGTTCCACCGAAGTTTTGATTGCTAGCTTTGCGAACCGCAGAACTAAAACTATCTTTGGCGGTGATACCCAATTCACGGAATTCGGTAGCAAAGCCGCGAATCATGTAGTTTTTCTCTGCTTTTGCTGTCACCAGTGCCATTGTGGTGGCAATTTCACAGCAAGTCAATCCCATATCTGCAACCATACTACCCATAGAACCAGAAACGTCTACGGCGTGCATGAACACTTTACCTGTGGGTTGGACAACATCAAAAGACAGTTCAACCGCCTTTTCTAAAATGTCCACAATTCGAGGAACTGGATTCCAAGTTTTCTTACTGCGTCCTAATGTTCCACCAGATTCATAAGTTTTGAGTGCTTTCAAAACATCAATCGGATGGATGCGACCTTTACGCAGATGTTCTCTACGATTAAGAACTGCTTCCACTTGCAGCAAATTAGCGTTTTCATCGGCTCGTAACACACCCAGTTCAGTTAAAGAACCCAGGTTACGTAACATTGCACCTATTGGCATTTCCTGAAATAGCAGCTGCCAAGCAAGCTTATCCATTTTGCCCACAGGTGCAGCCATTTCGTGGGTTAAGCGTCCTTGGGAAATAGCTTCATGGGTTTGGGTGGGATTCCGCTTGAGCCACTCATACCACCAAATCTGCGCTAAGGCCTCTGAGGGAATGTCTGTTGGCAATTCTTCCCAGCCTCTAACTACCCACTCAAATAGTTGACGGTGATTTTCTGTAGGCGGTTTGACATGGAACAACCGCAAGGCATCTCGGTGGGAGAAGCCCTGACGCTGTTGATATTTCAAC
This sequence comes from Nostoc sp. UIC 10890, assembly GCF_054786515.1. Lineage (NCBI taxonomy): Bacteria > Bacillati > Cyanobacteriota > Cyanophyceae > Nostocales > Nostocaceae > Nostoc > Nostoc sp. UIC 10890. The sequence continues at coordinate 3,563,128 of NZ_JBSGKF010000001.1, read as the reverse complement.
AGTTGATAAGCCAAGCCTTTGACATCTTCCCTTGAGAGCCAAGTTTTACCAGCTTCCCGCACTACTTTGCCAAATCCCCGCAGAGATTTGGTGTAGTTCAACCATTCGTAGAAGTGGCTACCAGTGCGGACAATTTGCGGGAAGATTTCGCCGAATGCCTGTTTTGCTTCTGGTGCTTCACCCATCGATAGCAATACCAAAGCCAAGATAGGCGCACTGTTATTGATGGCGCGTCCATCGCTAGCATACAAAATTTCTTCTGCCACACGGCCGGGATTCTCAGCAACAGCAAGTCTGACAACTGTCACAAAATCCTCAGTTAATTCCTGTTTACCAGCGTAGTAAGTGCTTTTTGCTGTGCCAACTAAAAGACAGCGACGCAGCATTTTCCAAATGCCGGCATCAAACATAAAGCCACCAGAACGTCCCTGAACCATTTCGGCTTCTCGTCCGGGGATAGGTTGATTTTGGGGTGTAGTTGTTTTCTTTTTAGTGAAAAAATTGTAATTCATCGCTTCATCTCCCGGCCCTTGCGGGCAAAAATGAAAGGTGGCAGAGCAGGAATCGAACCTGCGACATCCGGCTTAAGAGGCGATAACCCTAATTCGTCGGCCTTTTCAGGCAAGGTGTGAACAAGGATATTTTTCGGCGCTCTACCAACTGAGCTATCTGCCACATGAAAATTAAAAACACAAAATTTACTCTGGTGGAACAGGATTTGAACCTGCAACCTATGAATTAACGATAACCCTCGATTCGTCGGCCTTTGCAGGCAATGGGTGAACAAGGATGTTCATTGCTCTACCAGATTGAGCTTACCCACCAGATGAAAATTCAAAATTAAGTTTTGGGTGGCGGAGCGGGATTTGAACCCGCGACCTCTCGAACCCTAATCGATAACCCTAATTCGTCGGCCTTTGCAGGCAAGGGGTGAACAAGGATGTTTAGCGCTCTACCAAACTGAGCTATCCACCACATGAAAATTAAAAATTAAAAATTAAAAATTCAGGACTAGATTTGGTGTAGTGGAGCGGGAATCGAACCCGCGACCTCCCGCTTGGCAGGCGATAACCCTCAATTCTTCGGCCTTTTCAGGCAAGGGGTGAATAAGGATGTTTAGGCGCTCTAACCACTGAGCTACCCACCACATATAAAGTTATGAGTTAAGAGTGAGGAGTTATGAGTTAAACATTTAAAATTTGTCACTCAGCACTCTATTTTGCTGTAGCGAAGTAGGATTTTTACCTACACCTCCAGAAGTTTGATCAAGGGTGTTTTTGTTATATGCGATAACCCTCGATACGTCGGCCCTTCCGGGCAAGGTGGGCGCTCTGCCATTTGAGCTATCCGCTACTGGTGAAAGCTAACTCCCTAATGAAAGTTGACTTGTATTATTAATGTAGTATATGTATTATTTGTTGTCAAGAGGGTGGCAAGCTAATTTATAGAGTTGTTGATTGAGTTGAAAATACTCTTATTCTCTCTGGGAAAAAATTCTGCGCGTAGTTTACCGCCGTAGGCATCGCAGACCAAAGCCTATAACACCTACTGAAGAAAGCTTTTGCCGGCAATTTTGCCGCAACTTTGCCAAAAGATACAAAAAAGTGTGCCAATTTTTGCCAATATAATAATATTATTTCTCAAAATTCACTTGGCAAAAATCGGCATGAGTGAGAAACCCATAGAAGATAACGGCAAGGCTTTTCTCGTTCTACTTTTGCCCATCTCGTTTTTGATTATTTTCCTGGTTGCCACATGGAGAATTTTACTGGCGCTAATTGTGCTGGTAATTGGCTTCAAGCTTTGGCAGGAATATCAATGGCAACAGTGGACTCATCGAGTTAACCCCATTTTTCATCAGTTAGTTCGCGAAAATCAAGGCAGACTTACGCCAATGGACTTGGCAATCAAGGGCAATTTTCCTGGAACAACGGCAAAACGCTACTTGGATGGTAAAGCCTCGGAATTTGGTGCCAGTATAGTCAACTCTGAAGAGGCGGGGCAGTCTTATTACTTTATAACTGCCAGCATTATTGGCAATATTCTTGACAGTAGTGAGCCTGTTAAAGAACTTCCGGCTCAAGCAGTTACTAAAAATGCGCGATCGCTCTTAGCACCACCGCCAACACCAACCCCACAGGAGGAAGAACCAGAAACCGAATCACTCCCACAGCCAACTCATGAGGAAGCTAAACGATCGCTGGAAAAACAATTAATTTTTGGCTCTCTGATCCAATCTGAACTTGCTAAACGGCTAAATGTCTATTCCAGCACGGTTTATAAACGGCGAAATGATCCAGAGTTTCCAGAGTGGAGTCGCAGCAAAGACCCTGATGGCATTGCCTGGACATATTCGGAAAAAACTAAGGAGTTTTTCCCAGTGGAGGAAGAAGGGTAAAACAATTCGTAATTCGTAATTCGTAATTCGTAATTAGAATTTTGGAATTTTTGTTTGTAAACCCACAGCTTCGTTGATGGAATTTAATCCGTTTTGTTCTAGTAGGACAAGCAAACCTGCTAGAATCCGGCGTACCATCAGTGGCCCTTCGTAAATCCAGCCGGTATAAACCTGAATCAAACTAGCACCAGCAGTAATTTTTTCCCAAGCATCTTCTGGGGAAAAAATGCCACCAACGCCAATAATTGGGATTTGTCCTTGGGTTTGCTGCCAAATAAAACGAATTACCTCAGTGGAGCGATCGCGCAATGGTTCACCACTAATTCCGCCAGCTTCTTCCTGGGGTGATTTGCCAGTTTGGTCAATCACCTGGGTTTTCAGTCCATCACGGCTGATGGTGGTGTTAGTGGCGATAATTCCTGCCAGTTGGTAGGTTTTAGCAAGAGTTATAATGTCAGCGATCGCTTCCCATGATAAATCTGGCGCTATCTTGACAAAAAGTGGTTTTTGTGGAGTATTTTCTTGTTGTAATAAATCTAAGATGGCACTGAGCATAGAAGCATCTTGGAGCGATCGCAACCCTGGTGTATTAGGAGAAGAGACATTAACAACAAAATAATCTCCCAAATCCTTGAGTAAGCGAAAACTATCGAGATAATCCTGTGCGGCTGCTTCTAGGGGAGTCACCTTAGATTTACCCAAATTTATCCCTATGGGTATTGAGCGGATTAACTCCTGTTTTTCATGTGCTAATCGTCCCGCCATTGCTGCTGCACCAAGATTATTAAAGCCCATCCGATTGAGAGCAGCTTTATCCAACGGTAGGCGAAACAAACGAGGACGCGGATTTCCTGGCTGTGCGTGAAAAGTTACAGTTCCTAGTTCCGCAAAGCCAAAACCCAGATTAGGCCAAATGCCAGCAGCGACTCCATCCTTATCGAAGCCAGCTGCTAACCCTACCGGATTTGGGAAGTTTAGCCCAAACAAATTTTGTTCTAGGCGTGAATCGTACAGACATAAAGATTTTTGTAAGCGTTGGTTTGCCCAACTACCAGGGGTTTGCGATAGCCAGCTAAAAGTGCGAATCGTCTGCTGGTGTAACCACTCTGAATCGGTTTTTACTAGATTGAACAAAAGCGGACGAATAGCAAGTTGATAAATATCCATTTTAACTAATTCTGCGGAATGTCTATACGGTGGGGTACTTCACTCCTTAAACACTACGCGAATTCGGTAGACCGCCGCGCTTCCTCTTTAGCTTGTCGGAGTTCGTCTTTAGCTTCTTGGAGTTCGTCTTTAGCTTGTCGGAGTTCGTCTTTGACTTGCCGTGCTTCCTCTCTAACTTGTCGGAGTTCTTCTTTAGCTAGCCGCACTTCTTCAGCAATCTGCCGGATTACTTCCGCAGAATTTCTCATTTCTTCAGCAATCTGCCGCATTTCTTCGGCAGAATTTCTCATTTCTTCAGCAAGTTGTCGCTGCTCCTCTTGTGAGAATCTGACATCTTCAGCAGACTCTCGCTCCTTTTCTTGTAAGAGCCTGGTATCTTCAGCAGACTCTCGCTTTTCCTCTGAGACTTGTCTCTGCTCCTCTAGAGCATCGGATGAAGTTTCGCCCATTTCCCTAGCACTCCATAATCTAACTTCAACCAATTCGTTACTTAGAACTTTCAGCAAACACCCGTGGCAATATTACTCAGGGTTCTTTTCTGGGCATCTTATATATTACAAGTTATGTTAACCAATAAATCAGATGGGGCAGCCGCAAAAACCTATAGCCGCCGAACAGCAGATCCTCTCCTTGGGACGTGTCCTCCAGAGCCTCAGAGAAGAAGATGATGTTGACGTTCTGATTGAAACTACTATTTCTTATCTCAAGGAAGAGTTTGACTACAGACTGATTTGGATTGCTCTTTACGATCGCCTAAATCACATATTATTCGGCAAAGGCGGCATTACACCTGATCATGACACGAGCTTTTTACGCCAAAGGGTTGTTCTGAGTCCTGGAGATTTATTAGAGCAAGTGGTGATTGAACAACATCCCTTGGGTATAGCTGATTTACAAACTGAAATCCGCGCTGCCGAATGGGGAAAAATTGCCGAAAAACTCCACATTCAAGGAACGATTATTTTACCAATTCGCTACAAAGACCGTTGCTTAGGCTTGCTGTTACTGGGTTCAGAACGCTGGGGGTACCTACTGACAGGAGAAACAAAAGCACGTTTGATGATGGTTTTAGGTGAACTGGGAGCGGTGCTTTATCAAAATGAGATGCATAAGCAACAAAAGCAAACCAAGCGAACTGACGAGCCATTATTAGAATTGCTGGAAAATTTACGCACCCTCAGTAACCTGAATCAAAGACTTGAAGCAGCGGTGCAAGCAACTCATAAATTTGTCTCCCCCAACCGAACAAATGTTTACTGGTTTGAGCGGGAAGGGCGTTACTTTTGGTGTCGAATGAGCAATCAGCTAGTCAAAATCGATCGCAATTCTAGCAGTCAGCAATCAGCGGGAATGACTGTACAGGAGTTGAGCGACTTTTATTATGCTTTGGCAGTTAACCAAATTGTCTCAATTGGTGATGCACGCAGTTCTTTGAAGAGTCATTTTACGGCAAAATTGCTGCAACGGCTGAAAGTGCGATCGCTCCTGGCCGCTCCGATAATCTGGCAAAAGAACTTAGTCGGTTTTCTGGCGGTGGAAAGTAATGAACCCCGCATCTGGACGGACACAGACAAAAATTTCGTCCAAGGTGTTGCTGGTTTAATCTCACTAGTTGCACCTACCGAAAGTATGGAAAGCACCATCAAACAGATTCAAGAAGATGCCCAACTGACTAGCCAAGTTGCTCAAGGTATCTATAGCGAACATGACCTTCAAGAAACTTTACACAGCTGTGCTAAAAGAGTTTTAGCTCGACTAGGTGCTACCCGCTTTTTGCTGTTGCAGTATGACTCTGAACAGAATAATTATCAATTTATTTACCAAAGTCAGCCTCATAATCGCCGACCCTTGACATTTAGCCTCAATATTCTCAAAGAATTAGATGGGCAGCTTTTGCAACGTTCAACTCAAGCTGTGGAGATTGAAAACTTAGATGAAGATTTACGCTTTTTTAACTGGCGTCCCTCGTTATTAGAGAATGGTGTGCGATCGCTACTTATTTGTAAATGCACTCACGGTCAAATACCAGCACCACTTTTGGTCATCACTCACGAAACCCATCGTTCTTGGACAACTCTGGAAAAGGAGTTGCTGTGGGCTGTCAGTCAACAGATTGGCGTAATTGTTCGTCAGTGGCAATTACACAACCGTACCACCCAGCAGCAAAAAACTTCCCAGGCATTTGAGCAATGCCTACGCATCCTGACACAATCCCAGAACAGCATCGAGGTCGAAAAAAAGCATTTAGAACGTACAGCACTCGAACAAATAGCATCAATTTTGGGTTGTCCCTTAGCAGTAATGCTATCCTGGTCGCCTGGTGAAAGGTGGGCAGAAATTATCCCTGGAGTGGTTGACAATAGCCTATTTGGAATTGTTTCCGATGCATCTATTTCTATTCAGTCTGAAGCCTTAATTCAGTGGGCACTTGCGACAGAGAATTACCTGACTTTGAAGGTAGATAATTTACCCCCGGAAACTCGAAAATGGTTGAATGTTCCAGACAAAAGTCAAATTTTGGTGATGGCATTACGTACCAATGCTGATTATGAAACCACTGGTGTAGTCTTGTTAGTAGACTATCAAGAGCGTCGCTGGTCAGAACAAAACCTCAGTGCGACTGCAACTCTGATTTCTCTGTTAGCTTGGTGGCGTCGTGAAAAGCAAATTACCCGACTTTTAGAATCTACAACAGAGGAATTACGACAACTCAACTGGTATAAACATCGTCGCCTAGAGGAAATTCAAAGAATAACGGCGCTTTCCCTTAAACAAATACATGATTTGGGGATTCCTGCTAATGAACTGACTCAGATGCGCTATCAGCTATTGCTGCGGCAGTTAGATCATACAGCCACCTCCATGAGTGGAATGCTTAAACTTGAGCATTGGCAGCTACATATTAGTTGGGAAACTATGCCCATAGCCAGTTTACTGAAGCGATCGCTCGAACGCATAGAAAATCAACTTAAACAACAAAAGCTGTGGATTGGTGTACATGGCTTAGGACAACCCATTGACGAGCAAGAATCACCCAAGAATTCTTCATTAGTCAGAGGCGTTCCTAGCTCCAGCGCTCAATCTTCAATGGCGATCGCTGGTGATATTGTCAAAATTGAATTAGTTATCCATGAATTATTGGTTACTGCTTGTAACCGTTCTCAAAGCGGCGGCAGAATTGATATTTGGTGTCGTCGTTTAGATGCGTCAAAACCCTCAGAGACAAAGCATTCTTCTACAAGTGGAGGCGCTGATCATCAGACATCGCTAGAACTGTCGATTACATATAATGGTGCGATCGAACCACAGTTATTAACAGAACTACATGATAATACACTCAAGGATGTCCTTGCTCCCTCCAACCTCGACCAACCGCCAGCCTTACATCTGCTAATCTGCCAAAATCTCATGCAGGAACTAGGAGGAGAGTTGAATTTCTATCAGTTACCAGATAATCGAGTAGTTAGCCGGTTGCTGTTACCGTTAGTTGGTAATGATTCATAGTTTTGGGTTTTCAACCTGCTAGGGTGCGCTCTGATACTGAGTTTGCTGTAGGTTAGGATCGATCGCTAGTTCAATTTTCATCAAATCAAAGGCGGATATCATTTCAACCTATGCGATCGCACTCAGATGACGGGAAAAGGCGATCGCAAAATATAATAGCCATCATTACCAATGCTCTATAACCAATCCATCCACATAATCAAAATCTGAATCATCGGTCACAATCACCCAACCATGTTCCAGACAATGCGCTGCAATCCAAACATCATTCATAGGAATTGGTCGTCCTTTGCGCTTCAAAGCCGAACGAGTTTGAGCATAGATAACTGCCGTTCTCTTTTCCACAGGCACAACCGTACAAACTTCCATAAACTCCAAATATCGAGGAAGATTTTTCAACGGTCGAGTCGAGTTATCAGCCCCAAATAGTAACTCTCCCGCTACTACCACCGACAAAAATATTTCTGGTAACGCCAACACCCTTGAAACAACATCAGGATCACCATTCAAAAAACGTATTGCAACAGAAGTATCTAATGCAATCTCACCACTCATTTAAATCAACCTGACGACAATCAGCTTGAATTACTTCCTGTAAATTAGCTGCCTCATCATCACTCAAAATACCAGCAAATTTCGCTAGAGGATGATGATTACGCGTTGTCTGAAGCCGATGCAAAAAATCTAACATTACTTTAATTAACTCATCTGGAACCTCTGCAAGTTCTTGGATAAGCTGCTCGCGGCTAGTCATACATTTGCACTCTTTAGCAAAGTTTATCGTCTAATATTATAACGAATCATCAATTACACAGGTTTAGCCTAGGCGTAGCCCGTCGCAGACATCGCAAAAATTTGACCAGCCAAATACTCATGGCGGAGTTCGTTTTTGCTTTCTGCTTTTAAATATTCGGCAACCAAAAAAAATGCGAATCGGCGATCGCATAACTTTAAATCTGGTTTCTGGCTATCTCTTTTTAGGAGAGAGTTCAAAAATAAGTCTAAAGATAGATTGACAATATATTTATTTACCGAAAATATCCTTCCTTTGTAGCAAACTGGTTATAATTATCTTCCATCTCCCTCAGAAATTAAATTCTCATCTACACAGTATTTATATGGGACGTGTTCGTTCTAAATCTGACCTACCCACAAAAATCTGTCCGGTATGTCAACGTCCTTTCACATGGCGTAAAAAGTGGCAAGATTGCTGGGAGGATGTGAAATACTGTTCAGAACGTTGTCGTCGTCGCCGTTCTGAAGCGCAAACTTAAAGGGACTGGGGAATGGGGACTGGGAACTGGGGACTAAGAACTGGAGAATGGGGAATGAATTCTTTCCAATACTCAATTCCCGATACCCAATCCCTGATACCCAATCCCCAATCCCTAATAAAACCAACTGCAACACAGACGCAAATAGCGCAAGAGATTAATGGAGTTACAGGTGCAACCTAAATTAATTATTCATGGAGGGGCTGGTAGTTCTCTCCACGGTAAAGGAGGATTAGAGGCGGTGCGCCGATCGCTCCATACAGTAATAGAAGAAGTCTATTCTCTACTATTGTCAGGAGTAACTGCCTCAGAGGCGGTGGTGCAGGGTTGCCAAATGCTCGAAGACAATCCCCGCTTTAATGCTGGTACTGGTTCAGTACTACAATCTGATGGGCAAATCCGCATGAGTGCTTCTTTGATGGATGGTGCATCAGGGCGGTTTAGTGGTGTTATTAACATCTCACGGGTGAAAAATCCCATTGATTTAGCGCAATTTTTACAAAGTTCCCCAGACCGAGTGCTATCAGATTTCGGTTCGGCTGAGTTGGCGCGGGAAATGCAAATTCCTAGCTATAACGCATTAACCGATTTGCGGTTACAAGAATGGATACAAGAGCGCCAAGATAATTTTAAAAGCACAATGGCTGGCGTGGTAGCAGAACCCGAACTTTTAGAAACCAGCAATGCCGGACGCGGTACCATAGGTGTTGTAGCTTTAGATACTTATGGTAAACTAGCTGCTGGCACTTCTACTGGTGGTAAGGGCTTTGAGCGGATTGGACGAGTAAGTGATTCTGCCATGCCCGCAGGTAATTATGCTACTAGTAATGCTGGTGTAAGTTGTACTGGGATTGGGGAAGATATCATTGATGAGTGTTTAGCTCCCCGGATTGTAGTACGTGTCACTGATGGTATGCCCTTGAAGGATGCTATGCAGCGCTCCTTTGGAGAAGCGCACCACAATAAACGAGATTTGGGAGCGATCGCCTTAGATGCCAGTGGAGCGATCGCTTGGGGAAAAACTAGCGAAATCTTACTCGCCGCCTACCACGACGGCGAAAAAGTTGGTGACACCTTGGAGTGGAATGATAATGAATTGATTGGCTATTGTTGAATCAGTTCCAGTGCTTCGGCTAAAGTTTCTTGCTTGTCAACCATTTCAGCTAATTCTTGGGCTTCATAACGCCCCTCAAAAGCTTCTAGCGCCGCTCTTTTCAGTGCTACTTGATATCCTTGTTGCAGAATATCGATTAATTCTGCTTGATTCAAGTAAAAACCACCGGATTTGCGGCGCTTGTTTATTTTATTGATTTCCCGCACCGTATTTTCTATCGAAACATCCCACGAGCGAGTAGAACGTTTTTCAGCCTTTTGTTTAATTAAATGAATGAGCAGAATTACACCATAACTATCAATTTTATTGATTTTGTCACTGAGGCTCATTTCTTCTAACTCATCCACCAACAGCAGCGCCTCATGGATTTTGCCTTGTTCTAGAAATTGCCTCAGTTCTAGCAATTCTTCCATCTGCTAAGTCACCTCAAAAAGAGCGCGTGGCAATCCTGACTGGCGAATAATAGAGCGTAAAGTGCCAACACGAAGCTCATCATAATTAGGAACAGGAACAGTTAGAGTTGAGTCTTCTGTTCGCTGCTGCATAATAATATGGCTACCGCGCTGGCGTACTTGCACAAAACCATGCATCTCTAAAATTTGACACACTTCCCCACTCGAAAGAACTCGCAGCTTACCCAATATTTACCTCTAGGCGCGTAATAAAAACTTCTGTAATTAGCCGATCTTGGACTTCAGAGGGGTCAGCTGTCTCAAAAAATAATTCCAATGCTTCAACCAAATTACTGCGTGCTTCTTCGATGGTGTCACCTTGGCTAGCAATATCTAATTCTGGACAAAGCGATACATAGCCCTTTTCTTCACGCTCAATAATCGCGGTAAGTTGTTTTGTTTTCCTCATCTTTTACCTTTAGTTAAATCAGCTAATCTGATGATTTAATTATCGCTTTATTGGCTTTTCTTGCGCCAAGCTGGTTTCACTACCTGACGGCTACGGGCAATCACCAGAGAATTATCAGGCACATCTTCTGTGACTGTAGAACCAGCTGCAATATAGACATCATCTCCCAAGGTGAGTGGAGCCACTAAAACGCTATTAGCACCAGTTTTTGTGCGATCGCCTATTTTGGTACGATGTTTCTTTACGCCGTCATAATTGGCAGTAATTGTACCGGCACCAATATTCACCTGATTGCCGACAACGGTATCACCTATATAGGACAAATGGGCTGCATTTGTGCGATCGCCTAATTGCGTATTTTTTAATTCCACAAAATTCCCCACGCGGCAACCAGCACCCACCTGTACCTGACCGCGCAAATGAGCATAGGGGCCAATTCGGCTTCCTGCCTGCACAGTGCTATTTATTACTACTGAATACTGCACTGTGACATTTTCAGCCAACTGGCTATTTTCAATTAAACTCCCCGGCCCAATGTGACTTCCTGTTTGAATCACAGTATTTCCCCGTAGATGAGTTTGGGGTTCAATAATGACATCCGGCTGTAATTCTACAGTTTCATCAATGGTGATACTTGTGGGATCGAGGAGGGTTACACCCGCTAGCATCCATTTTTCCTTGACTCGTTTTTGCAAAATTTCGGATGCTGTTGCCAGTTGCAAGCGATCGTTGATACCGAGAATTTCTTGGTAATCTTCCACATCCACTGCCATAACTTTTCCTACCTGAGTTACGGCATCGGTGAGATAGTATTCTTTTTGGGCATTGTTTGCCTGTAGATGGGGAAGCACTTTTGCCAAATCTGGCCAGCGGAAGCAGTAAACTCCAGCGTTAATGCGGTGATTTTGTCTTTGGGCAGCACTACAATCCTTATGTTCGACCATTTGCTGCACAATATTTTCATCGTTACAAAAAACGCGCCCGTAGCCCGTGGGATCAGGTAGGTGGGAGGTAAGAATGGTGGCGGCGTTTTGATTTTGGGCGTGAGTTTGTAACATCTGCTTGAGGGTTTGGGTGCGTATCAACGGTAAATCGCCGTTAAGTATCAACAAATCCCCTGTGTAGTCTTCTAAGTGAGGCAGTAATTGCTGGATGGCATGACCTGTACCCAATTGCACAGTCTGTTCGACAAACTCCAAACTGGGAATTAAATGCATGGCGGCTTGCACTTCCTCAGATTGATATCCCACAATCACGATTCGCCGTGAGGGTGAAAGTGGTTCTACACTGTCGAGAACTCTCTCTACTAGCGATCGCCCACCCAAAGAATGTAAAACTTTCGGTAAGCGTGATTTCATCCGTGTGCCGCGTCCCGCCGCTAGAATTGCTACAACTACCATAATTAGCTATCAGCTATCAGTGAAATTGTGATTAATGCTGTTGGTACTTTGAATACAGGCTCAAATCATACCAGCTAATTATAGAAGACTGAAATTATCAAAGGAGTCAGAATTCAGGAGTCGGGAAAAATTGACTCAGCAAAGGTACAAGTTACAACAATAGCTAGAAATTCAAATTATTCCCTACTCTCTTTCTTTTCCATGACAAGAGCGAATAAACTCTGCAAACTGCTGCATTAGTTTGGGATTACGCCAACCAGAATCAGTTTCTTTTTGCATCACTGAAAGTGCTTCTGCTGATGTAAAAGCTCTTTTGTAAGGTCGTTCGCTGGTTAGGGCATCGTAAATATCAATTAACTGAAATACTTGCGCCAGGTAAGGAATATCATCCCCATTGAGTTTATCAGGGTAGCCTGAGCCATTCCAGCGTTCGTGGTGATGACGAATAATTGGAATTACACCCCGCATACTGCGTAGTGGTTGGCAGATTTTTTCCCCAATCAAAACGTGCTGCTGCATGATTTGCCAATCTTCGGGGGTGAGTTCGCCTTTTTTCAGCAGCACTGCATCGGGAATACCTACCTTACCAATATCGTGGAGATAACCACCCCACTTTAAATCTCGAATTTGGTAGCGTGAGAGGCTGAGGTATTCACCAAAAAATTGTCCCAGTTTTACTAGGCGTTCACAATGATTGCCCGTATTGGGATCGCGACTTTCAATGGACATGGCAATGGAAAACAGTACTTGTTCAGCATGGTCTAAATCTTCGTTCAGACGCTTTTGCCGCACCAAGGATTTTACACGCGCCGACAATTCCACTCGATCAAAGGGTTTGGTGAGAAAATCATCTGCACCAACTTCAATTCCCCGGATTCGCGATCGCCTGTCATTTAACGCTGTAATAAAAATCACTGGGATTAGTCTAGTCTGCTCATCCTGTTTAAGCAATTGGCACACTTCAAATCCATCCATTCCCGGCATCATCACATCCAGCAAAATCAAATCTGGTTGTTTTTGAGTTACCAATCCCACAACAATGGAACCACTGTCCGCCTCAATCACTTCGTATCCTTCCATCCCCAAGAGGGCAACAGCAGTCATCCGACTGGCGGCATGATCGTCAACAACTAAAACCTTCGGCGGATCTAAATCAAACCCATTCACCTTAGAACCTTTGGCTTGTAGTGTTCTAGAAACCAGTGAATCATCACCACAACTAACATCAGCTTTTATCCAAGAAGACAGTGCTTGGCTATCTTCAAGCATAATGTCTCCTTGAGATAAGCCTAAAGAATAACTCTCCGCATTTTGCGATCCTACGGTATTATTTAAACCTATACTCTTCACTATGTTAATGGGGTTTGACCCACTAACAATTTGTTCTGTAAAGCCTGTATGGTTGGATTTCCATTGAATCACAAAGGCACTCCAAGTTTTTGCACAAGTTAACAGTGTTAGATTTCAAAAAAAATTAATATTCGATTGTATCTGAGCCAGAGTTTTCATAGAGATTATGTATGATATCAAACTGCCTATCTGAGTTTTTCGCAGTATGTATCTTTTATGTTACGAACAAGGTGTATCTTGTTGTCAAATTTTTTGCTCCTAATTCCAGTATGATGAATTTTCATAAATGTTAAATCAGGTTTTTTACGGAGATTATTTAACCTAGCAGCGTCAGAAAACGTTATAATCTAACACTTTATATTGAGATATCGGGTTTTGAGTGTCAAATCTTTATTGTAATTATTATATATACATATTTTTACTTACTTAGTTATAGCAACACTCAATTACTGTCAATGCTAATGTAATATTAAATACTACCATAAAAACAAGCTAATTGGCTTGTAAAAACTCGTTGCCTGAGTATGTAAATAAAGAAATCAGAAATTTTGCCAAAAAATGTTTACTTTTGTGGAATTAAGGACTAAAGATGAGACTTGTAGTTGCTCAGGTGCAGCCCGTCGTATACATCGCAACCGAACTACAAACTAGTTCCCAAAAAATCTCTACTTTGTTTTCCTAATAGCCACCTTTTTCGCCAATGGGAGGTAGGTTCCAGCGAAGAGATTTCTTGCTCTTGTTGTCGCCGCATTACTATGACTTTGGTTGGATCGCTCAATTGAGGATCGCGATAAGGAATAGCAGCACGAGTTAGCAAGTGTTCTTTTTCAATTTGTGAGAGGGGCAGAGAAGACTCTTTGGGTGGACTAACTTTTGCTCCCCCACCTCTTGCGTGCAATGCCACAGTACCAGGCGATCGCCTTCCCACGGGTGGAGTAGAACCTATGATCAAGCCAGCAGATAAAAGCGCTATGCGTACAGCAGCAGCACAAGAATAGGTGGCTAATAAACCATCTGGATGTAAGCACAATGACAGCTGTTTAATAAATTCAACAGTCCATAATTGAGGACATTGAGGTGGTGAAAAGGGATCGAGGAAAATAGCATCTGCCCAAAAACTCGATTGATGTACTAGCTTTATCGTAGTTCTAGCATCGCCAATTAGTAGCTTCGCTTTTAGGCTAGGTGTTTGCACTTGATGCTCAAAAGCTAGCTCTTGCAACATTTCAATATAGTTACAGTTCCAATTGTCGAACAAGTGATGAGCGATCGCAGCTTGTGGTACAGCTGGATTTAGTTCTAAACCGATTACTTCCACACAGCAACCAGGATTCACTGCCCAAATTGTCTGCAAAGCAGCAGCCGTGTTATATCCTAGACCATAACAAATATCCAATAGTCGTAATACTGGTTTTTGCGCTGCTATAGCCAGTTGAGTCGGTTCCACAAACTTGGAAAAACTCTCCTGCTGCGCTCCATAATGGCTGTGAAAGGATTCACCAAACTCTTGAGAGACAAAGGTGAAAGAACCATCTGCTGTGAGCTTAGGTGTAAAATTCTCTAAGTCTGACATCTTACAAAAAAAACTAAATAATGACCAATGCCAAATTCCCAATTTGTTGTTTCGCCAACTTGGCTGTTTGAACATCTAGATGATCCGCAAGTCGTTATTGTGGATTGTCGCTTTTCCCTAGCCGATCCACAACTAGGACAACAACAGTACCAGACAAGTCATATAAAGGGGTCATATTACCTAGATTTGAATCAGGATCTTTCTAGTCCAGTGGGTAAGCATGGTGGAAGACATCCTTTACCTAACTCTAATGATATAGCGAAGAAATTTGCGGCGATTGGGGTAAATTACCAAAAAACTTTAGTTGTAGCTTATGATGATTCGCGCTTTGCCTTTGCAGCTCGTCTGTGGTGGCTGTTGCGCTATCTCGGACATGAGCAAGTAGCAGTAATGGATGGAGGCTTTACTGGATGGCAAAAAGCTGGGTATTCTGTTACAGATGTTATTCCTCCCGCCCGAATGGGTACGTTTGTAGCTCAAGTACAAACAGAAAAGGTGGTAGATATTACAGCGGTGAAAAGCCGGAAAGATAGCCACGAGGTAGTATTGGTAGATTCAAGAGAAAGCGATCGCTACCGAGGAGAACGAGAGCCAATTGATAAAATTGCTGGGCATATTCCCGGCGCAGTCAACTATCCCTGGCAAGAAGTCACAGATTCTTCCGGCTACCTACTTCCTCAAGAGGAACAACGCCGTCGCTGGGAAAAGCTAGAAACAGCCGAAGAAATCTTCGTATATTGCGGATCTGGCGTTACTGCTTGCGTAAATTTACTTTCTTTAGAATTAGCTGATATTACCAAAGGTAAACTTTATGCAGGCAGCTGGAGTGATTGGATTAGTTATATGTAGTAATTAATGATTATTTTTTAACAAATAACAAATAACAAATGACAAATGGCAAATGACAAATGGCAAATGGCAAATGACAAATGACAAATGACAAATGACAAATTTCAAAACCGACCTAATTGTAAACTGTAATTAATACTGAAGAACCAGCCATCAAAATCAATGTTTTCGGCGGTTGAACTACCCAAACTTGCTCCAGCCTGTAAATTCAGATTACTAGTCTCGGATATTCGGTAATTCAAGTGCCCGAATAGCCGATGAAATTGGTCTTCTCGATCGCGCTGTGTAAAGTCTGAGAAGTTTCCCTGGTAGTTAATACCAACCTGGAGAGGCTTTTGCAAGTAGTAGTTCAGAGACAACCAAAAGGTATTGATTATCCGATTACGACTTGGGGGATCAGCAAAATTTACACTCAATTCGTAAAAGCTATCTAGGGTTAATCTTGAAGTTAAGGGATCTCGCCGTCCTAAAGACAGTTGTAGGGAATTCTCATTTAAAAAGCGATCGCCAGCTTTAAAGCCATCTGGGCGATCGCTGTTGTTGGCATAAAATAACTGTTGATTGCTCCAAGTGATTTCTCCATACATTCGCTGGGATAGATGCTGGTAAAGACTGAGATTAAATCTCACCTGGTTGTAATGATATTGTGACTGATTTATGTAACGAATGAGATTGCCATCAATTGAGGCGTTTAAATAAGTCTTAGATGTCAAAGGGAAATATGCAGAGGCTAGTGTCAGTCCAGAAATAATTAAACCATCTTCTATGGGACTATCATCTGAGGAAAAAATATTAGTAGTCTGAAAGTAGCCTACACGCCCCTGTAGGTAGCCTATGGGTTTAAAATTCTTAGGTATGATGGGTTGTTCTATGGGTGGTAGCTGCTGTTCTAGGGGTCGTAACCGCACCCGCAACCCCAATTCGCGATCGCTATCAGACTCAGGTGGTTGTTTTGGCGATCGCAGCAGTTCTATTAGCCTCTCTAGCCTTTGAGAATAATCTATCTCAGGTGTCTTTAATAGTCGCTCTTTTGAGTCTGAAGGAGATGTTGGCAAATTACTTGGCTGCGATTCTAGCTGTGGCGGGTCATTTTGCCTTTGAGCATTTTCAAGTTCTTCAGTTTGGACTGGAGTTTGAGGTGTTTCTGGTGTTTGCTGTGTCAGATTCAACGGCATCTGAGAGTCTAAAAAATGCGACTCACTCGACTGCTTGCACAAATATTTAATTGCCTCTTGTTCCAACTTCTGACATAACCGTTGATAATTTACTTGTGTGCTTACTAAACTGTTAGGACGCGAAATATCTGTATTTGCAGATTCTGCCGCATCTACTCTAATGCAACACCAGCTTCCACCACTGGATGCTAATAAAATACAAAAAAACAAATTTTTCCAGTTTTGGAGTCGCATCTGGTTAGATCGCGTTGATCGCATTTGGCAAATGTAGACCCATAAGCTGTACCGGAAGTTCCGATTCCGAATAGACAATTGACTGCATCTATTTTAGCCTTGTAGGTATATACTGAAACTACAAACTAAAATTGTTGCTTTTCGGATTTTTTCCTAGATTATTTTGTAAAACTGAAATGCCCCGATCAAGTTTATGCTGAAATTTAGTGAAATATAGCCAGTGAGTAATCTCACAAAAAATTCCTAGCAACTTCTTCTCCTGCATAACTGATAACCCTTTGGCTGAAATGATTAGAGAGAATTATATGTAACGTACTCATTATTTAATTGTTGATATCAAATACTAGTATTTAAATCTGCTACAGACTTTATTACACACTAATGTTAGTTTCATAATGAAAAATTAAATCAACTAAGTACATATTAGTAATCTGATTTTATTCCTGAACTTACTTGCGTAGAGAGGGAGCAGAGAAGAGAAAAAAGTAATAAAATAATATAAATATCTATAGATTTTTCTTAAAAACCAAACATGATTCATCTAGTTTACTTATTATCTCCTCTATGTTATTAGAAACTAAATAAAAATTCAAATAAATTTACCTAAAAAAATCCTATAAAAATTAGCATTTAGATTAAAGATTTAATTTTTTTGATATTAGTTGAAGCTCAAAAATTATTAACCTATGTTTTATAAATCGTTTCCATTATTGGTGATTAGTTTATGGGCAGCTATAGTACTGCCTTTGCCAAATCGGGTAAGCGCCATAACTCCTCTAACGCGAGCAGAGATTCAGAACCTCCGTAACATCGTACAACTGATACCGAAAGATAAATTGAAGAAACGTCCTGCACGCAAATTAGATGCAATAACTCCTGGGGACGGGTTGTCAACTGGTAGAGCTTCCCTAGCAGATTTGCGTTTCAATGACGGCTCTTTGGCACGAGTTGGAGAACAGGCGTTATTTCAATTTTTGCCTAAGACTCGTGACTTTAAACTGTCAAATGGGACTGTGTTGCTGCTCATCCCACCAGGACAAGGACAAACACGTATACAAACACCAAATGCAGCAGCAGCAATTCGTGGTTCAGCATTATTTGTGCGCTACGACCAACAAACAGACACCACTATTGTGGGTGCGCTAACAAATAGCGGCATTGAAGTTTCTAACAAGGAAGCTTCTGAAACTCAGGTGTTGGAAGCAGGGCAAATGGTGATTATAGTTAAAGGGAAATTTGATAGGTTATATGATTTTGATCTGAGAAATTTTTATGAAACGAGCCAACTGGTTCGAGAACTTGATTTGAACAGGCAAAATCCTGTACCTACGCCTGATCCTGCAATCATAAGTGTTCAAGCTGAAACTGTTGAGGCTTTGGAAGCACAGCCACCGATAAAAGGCGAGGGAGTATTTGAAATGAAGCTAACTCCTACACCCGATACTCCAGCTGAGACAACACCCAAAGCCTCAACTGAGACAAAACCCGACACCTCAACTGAGACAAAACCCAACGCCTCAACTGAGACAAAACCCAACGCCTCAACTGAGACAAAACCCAACGCCTCAACTGAGACAAAACCCAACGCCTCAACTGAGACAAAACCCAACGCCTCAACTGAGACAAAACCCAACGCCTCAACTGAGACAAAACCCAACGCCTCAACTGAGACAAAACCCAACGCCTCAACTGAGACAAAACCCGACACCCCAACTGAGACAACACCAGTCACCCCAATTGAGACAACATCCGACACCCCAACTGAGACAACACCAGTCACCCCAATTGAGACAACACCAGTCACCCCAATTGAGAAATTACTCAACACCCCAATTGAGAAATTACTCAACACCCCAATTGAGACAACACCCGACACCCCAATTGAGCCAACACCTGTAACTCCAATTGAAACAACACCCGACACCCCAATTGAGCCAACACCTGTAACTCCAATTGAAACAACACCCGACACCCCAATTGAGCCAACACCTGTAACTCCAATTGAAACAACACCCGACACCCCAATTGAGCCAACACCTGTAACTCCAATTGAAACAACACCCGACACCCCAATTGAGCCAACACCTGTAACTCCAATTGAAACAACACCCGACACCCCAATTGAGCCAACACCTGTAACTCCAATTGAGACAACACCCGACACCCCAATTGAGCCAACACCTGTAACTCCAATTGAGACAACACCCGACACCCCAATTGAGCCAACACCTGTAACTCCAATTGAGACAACACCCGACACCCCAATTGAGCCAACACCTGTAACTCCAATTGAGACAACACCCGACACCCCAATTGAGCCAACACCTGTAACTCCAATTGAGACAACACCCGACACCCCAATTGAGCCAACACCTGTAACTCCAGTTGAGACAACACCCGACACCCCAATTGAGCCAACACCTGTAACTCCAGTTGACTCTCCAAGCACATAAAAATACTAATGGGGGTACAAGATAGATGCTCTGCAAACGCCGAACACGGTTTGTTTTATTAATATTGTGTAAATCCTGATGGAACTTAGCTGTTACAACGCAGCAGTTAAGACTTATACCCCACACCAGAGGCATAACCATAACAAACAATTGTAGTTACTCCCTCTACAGCAATCACAGCAAAAAGTGATATTCCCTACGACGAGATAACATCTGCTAACGCTAGATTAAATCAAGGACAGGACTTATACAGGGTTCACCAGATATCCTTATATAGTTCAATCACATTCTGTGTGTAAGTTCCCAGGAACTGATTTGTTGCTAAAGAGAACATAAATTTATGACTTTTGATTACGACCTGTTTGTGATTGGTGCGGGTTCTGGAGGTTTGGCGGCTTCCAAAAGAGCGGCTAGTTATGGCGCAAAAGTGGCGATCGCTGAATATGATTTAGTTGGTGGTACTTGTGTGATTCGCGGTTGCGTTCCCAAAAAACTTATGGTCTATGGCTCTCACTTTCCTGCATTGTTCAGTGACGCTTCAGGCTATGGCTGGAAAGTGGGTAATGCTGAGTTTAATTGGGAATATTTCATTACATCTATAGATAAGGAAGTTCGGCGACTGTCCCAACTACACATCAGCTTTTTAGAAAAAGCCGGAGTAGAACTAATTTCTGGTCGCGCCACATTGGTAGACCCCCACACCGTAGAAGTTGATGGACGAAAAGTTACGGCGGAGAAAATTTTAATTGCTGTTGGTGGGCGTCCTGTCAAGCCAGATTTACCAGGAGTGGAATATGGCATTACCTCCAACGAAATCTTTCATTTAAAAGAACAACCAAAACACATCGTCATTGTTGGCGCTGGTTATATTGGCACAGAATTTGCTTGTATTATGCGTGGTTTGGGTTCTGAGGTGACACAAATTACCAGAGGTGAAAAGATTTTGAAGGGTTTTGATGAGGATGTCCGCACAGAAATTGAAGAGGGAATGACGAATCACGGAATTCGGCTGATTAAGAATAATGTGGTGAAAGCAATTGAACGTTTACCAGAAGGGTTGAAACTGACTTTATCAGGAGACGATCAAGAACCAATAATTGCCGACGTATTTTTAGTGGCGACAGGTCGAACTCCCAACGTAGATGGACTGGGTTTAGAAAATGCTGGGGTTGATGTTGTCCCTAGTTCTATCGAAGGGCCTGGATATGAAACTACAAATGCGATCGCAGTCAATGAATATAGTCAAACTAGTCAACCAAATATTTTCGCTGTTGGCGATGTCACTGACCGAATCAGTTTAACTCCCGTGGCCATTGGCGAAGGTCGCGCTTTTGCCGATAGTGAATTTGGGAATAACCGCCGCGAATTCAGTCACGAAACTGTTCCCACAGCCATATTTTCTAATCCCGAAGCCGCGACAGTCGGCTGGACAGAAGCCGAAGCCCGCGAGAAACTTGGTGATGCTGTTACCATTTATCGCAGTCGCTTCCGGCCCATGTACCACAGCTTGACTGGTAAGCAAGAGAAGACAATGATGAAGTTAGTGGTTGATAGCAACACTGATAAAGTGCTAGGCGCTCACATGGTAGGTGAAAATGCAGCCGAGATTATTCAAGGTATGGCGATCGCTGTGAAAATGGGCGCAACTAAAAAAGACTTTGACGCTACTGTGGGTATCCATCCCTCAGCCGCAGAGGAATTTGTCACAATGCGTTAACTAGGTCATTGTCCTTTGTCTTTTGTCTCTTACTGTTTAAGCTAAAACTAATGACCAATGACAAATGACTAAGGACGACCCTAACGGTAAAACTTGGATGTTTACTCAGTATATCTACTTGCACGGCTTTGCTTCCAGCCCTAATTCTGCCAAAGCGCGAGATATAGGCGATCGCTTTTCCCAAATTAAAACAAAGCTGAAAATTCCCGATTTGAATGCTGGCGGTTTTTCCCAGTTGACCATCACTCGTCAGATCAATCAAGTTGCCGCAGAATTCAGTAATGATTCTACGCCAGTAACGCTGATTGGCTCAAGTTTGGGCGGTTTGACCGCTGCCCACTTGGGTCAGCAATATTTACAAGTACAGCGTCTTGTGCTACTAGCACCAGCTTTTGGGTTTTTATCTCATTGGTTGCCCAAGCTAGGAAATGAAGAAGTGCAGCGTTGGCAGCAAGAAAAACATATCATGGTCTACCACTATGGGGAAGGCCGATCAATTCCTTTAAGCTACAATTTCGTGACAGATGCCGCCCAATACCAAGAAAAGCTTTTGCAACGTCCTATCCCCACCCTAATTTTGCATGGAAAAAAGGATGAAGTTATCCCCATCGAAGCCAGTCGTGACTTTGCACGTTCAAATCCTTGGGTGGAGTTAGTCGAACTCGACAGTGACCACGCTTTAGGTAATGTTATGGAAGAAATTTGGCAGGCAATTCACCTCTTTTGCCAATTACCTTGAGGCTGTAAAATATTAAACTCTTATATAACTAAATGTCCTTAGTAATTTGTCCTTTGTTAGTTACCAATGACTAATGACTAATGACCAATGACTAATAACTAAAACTATGCTTCCCTTCATCCGGTCAGATTTAGCACAATTTAGTGCGTACAAACCCCACCCCAGCAGCGATACAGCCGCATCTGTCCCCACACAGTTTGATCGGCTGGATACAAATGAAAGCCCCTACGATTTACCACCTGAGCTAAAAGAGAAGCTGGCCTGGACGTATCAGCAAGTAATTGAAACAAATCGTTATCCCGATGGTGGACATGAAACACTTAAGGATGCGATCGCTGAGTATGTCAATGAATCAGCCGCTCTCTCATCATCTTTGTTTACTGCTGCCAATATTTCTGTTGGCAATGGTTCAGATGAACTAATCCGCTCTTTATTAATCGCCACCTGTCTAGGAGGAGAAGGTTCAATTCTCGTTGCTAATCCCACTTTCTCTATGTACGGTATTTTGGGACAAACTTTGGGCATTCCTGTAGTGGCAGTGGGTAGAAATGAAACCAATTTTGAAATTGACATCAGCGCCGCACAGTCCGCCATCGAACAAACTCAAAATCCTGCCATTCGCGTAGTTTTCGTAGTACATCCCAATTCACCGACTGCCAATAGCTTAACTGCGGCAGAGTTGGCATGGCTAAAAAGTTTACCACAACATATTTTGGTAGTAATTGATGAAGCTTATTTTGAATTCAGTAAAAATACTCTAGTACATGAATTAAGTCAACACCCTAATTGGATTATATTACGCACTTTTTCTAAAGCCTTCCGACTAGCAGCTCTCCGTGTCGGTTATTGCGTCGCTCATCCCGAAGCGATCGCCATCTTAGAAAAAGTTCGCTTACCCTACAATCTCCCCAGCTTTTCCATCGCAGCAGCATTAGTTGCTTTACAAAACCGCACACTGTTACTTGAATCAATTTCCCAAATACTGACTGAACGAGCTAAACTCATCGAAATTTTATCCCAACAACCAGAACTACAAATTACTCCAAGTGCTGCCAACTTTATTTATCTGCGTCTTCAACCAAATGGCTCTCATCCGCAAGATACTGCTTTAAAAACTTTCCACCAAAAACTTAGGACACTCGGCACTCTTGTGCGACACATTAGCGGAGGATTACGAATTACTGTTGGGACAATAGAAGAAAACACCCGCACCGTAAATCGAGTACAAGCTGCTTTGGCAAATTTGGAATCTTAGCAATTAGTTCAGTAATTAAATCTGCTGTCCATCTCACTACCCAAACGGCGTACTATTCCCACTGTTTGTGGCAGCACACCCACTAAAAGAGCAAAGGCAACATCCGGCAGAAGATGCACTATTTCTGGTGGGAAGTATTGTTCAAATTGATCAAGAATTTTTTGGACTCGCTGCCCAGGCACTGGGTTTTCTGTAATTTGTTTAATCAATCGAATCCACTGTCGTCTAATCAAGTAAGCCTTCTGGCGATCCTCATTAGATTCGGGAGTTAATAAAGACAGATTACCTATAGGCAGTGCCCTTTGGCAATCACAATCATAATCCCCACCCACAGCAGCCCCAGGCCCAGCAAACTCTGCATGGTAGCGCTTAAAGAGTATTAATCCATTTCGTCTACGACTATTGACGATGAAGACTTCTCCACTGTGCAAACGTGTCAGGATATCCAAACTTTGCGATTGCTCAGTTCCGTCTGACATGACAAGAGAGTCAAGGAAACTAGTTTCAGGGTAATAAGTTGATACCATAGAGGTCTGATAGCGTCGATGCTGTTCGCTATCCATGTTTTTTAAACTTTCAACGAATGTGGTAGTAGTATGCACTTCAAAACAAAACTAGTTGTTATATCAAATCAGGTTTTTGAATTCTTTTATTATCAAGACCTTTCTGGCCAATTTAACTAAAATAGCAATAGATAGGCGTTGTTTCAGCAATTGAGTGATTATATTTTATGAGATATAACTAGATTTGTCTGTAAACTATTGGAGTGTTTTATTAAAGTTTTTATAAAGATGAATAACTTAATTACAAAGTTATTATGAGGAAGTGGTGATTTTGTTAAAATTAATTTCGCAATATGCTGCTATTATAATCCATTTATTTATATCTAAGATACTTTAAAATATTTGTTAATAATAAATCCAAAATATAATATTTTCAAATATTAAAAATTTTTACTGAAAACATACTTTTTTAATATGACCGAGAGGATTTTTTGTAATAAAGTATAAATCAAATATTTTTCCTAAAAAGAATTATCAAAAGCTATTTACTCGCTTCGTAAATTAATATATTTATTTTAGCTGTTATCTAGATATTTCACTAAATCTTGGCTAGATTTTTAAGTAGATTCATTTGTGTTTAATTAACAAATCAATTGCAATACAAAAATTGACAATTGCTAAAATCCGATTCGAGATAATCTAGTCAGCACTTAGGTGCTTATGCAATAACATCTGGCTTGAGCGTTTGAGAAAAAATGTATTCCAATTAGATTCAACTTTATGTACCCGGTATCCCAGCTTGAAATAAAGCTGTCTTGCTTGATGGTTATTTTCTAAAACATGGAGATATAAGTCTTGAAATCCCCACTCACGAGAGACTTTTTCACAGCTAGTCAGTAATCCTGAAGCCACACCATGTCTACGGTATTTTGGATGAACCGCTAAATTAGATAAGTAAGGAAGACCTACGCCAACCTGGTTCCATGAATCACTGTAACGTACACCCAATTCCACACTTCCCACTAAGTTATTAACTTCACCACTAGTAGCTTCAAAAGCTACTAAACAAACATGACGGGGCGCAGGTGATGCCATCCGATGCCTTAAGTCTTCGTAAATACCCAGACGTAGTAATGGGAAAGCCCATCCCCATATACCGTTGTGGGAATGAAAGCTTTCAGTAATAATTTGGGCAACACCAATCAAATCAGCAGGTGTAGCCGCACGAATTTGGAATTGGTAGGAAGCTGGGTTGATTGGCTGTTGGTGGTATGGGTAAAAAAACCGATATTTCAAGGCTAGTTTAGTATTGATTTTATTCAACGAAAATTTTATCAAATATCCTAAAACCAGATTTAAACTGAATGAGAACTTAAGGGTCGCCCAGGAAACTCAACTGACCTGAGATTGCTAATTCGCTTTTGCTTGTGGATCAAACAAAGTTTTACACTTTAGTTTGGGATTTTTTAACCTGTATTTTTGAAAGACTGTTAGGAGTTACAGTTTCATCATTCCATAACCTTAAGTTCAGTAAGTTCAGGTGCATCACCTGTTTTAGGTAGATAAGTGATCAGATTGTTACATCTTTAAGGTGGTATAGCTTTGGGTGAGTGGGCAGAGACATAGCATAACTTGTCCATAGGCAGCATCTACAAAATTGTTAAGTAAGTACACCATTAGTAAACTCTGGTTTCAAACCACCCTTGTTTGCAGTACTGAACCTGTTTTTGCAGTTGCCGCTACATCGAGACTACTTTTCTACAGAGTGGTAGGAATAGGCTGTACAGCTAGTGGACAAGAATCTACAAGGCTCCCTAATCCCTAATCTCTGACTCCTCAACGACTACCACTTGTCTTAATGATAGTTCTGATTGCTAAATTAGAAAGAGGTATTTGTCTAATAGTATACTTTGGCTTTAAATATTATTGTTTTAATTTTGTTGGCTCTACCATGACTACCATAAATAAAATTTACCTGCAAATGTTAGTACAACTGCCGCAGAGGGAAAACTTAATATGCAGCTTCATCTGGATTTTTCAGCTAGCTATGAGCGCTGTATGTAGTATCAGACATTGCTCACAGGAGGTGAAGGAAGATTTGGCAAGCAACCATCGACTCTGTAACACTAAAACAGACTATGAAAGCAATTACACTGCACCAAAGCAAACGGTAATCGGCACAAGCCATTGAGACGAATTCCTGTGAGTAAACGCTCCTACACTCAGCAGTCATGTAGCCAAGCAGCTTTATTGGTCGAAATGCTCTGCTATTACCTGACTCAGAACAATCCTTACCTGATCAGATTATTCTTTATCCGACTGCCGTTGCAGCAGGAAAGCGGTGCATGAAATCCCAAGCAAACAGTAAGCCTAAAATTTTGGTTGTCGATGATGAGCCAGACAACCTTGACTTGCTTTACCGTACTTTCTATCGCGACTATAAGGTGCTAAGGGCAAACTCTGGCCCTGCGGCACTCGATCTGCTGGCTCAAGAGGGAGAGGTCGCGGTGATCATCTCCGATCAGCGGATGCCGATGATGAGCGGTACAGAATTTTTGAGTCTGACAGCAACTCAATATCCAGATATTATCCGGATTATTCTAACTGGCTACACCGATGTCGAAGACCTGGTGGAAGCAATCAACGCTGGTAAGGTATTCAAATATGTCACCAAACCGTGGGAAGCCGAAGAACTCAAAGGAGTGGTACGCCAAGCTTTGGATACCCACAATGTTCTCAAAGCCAGAACCCGCGAACTTACCCGCACACTCCGTCAAGAATCGCTGCTGAATACCGTTACAAATACGATTCGCAGTGCTTTAGACTATAGACAAATTTTGCAAGCAATTGTAGATACAGTGGGTCATATGTTGGAGGTGGATGTCTGTCTGTTGCGTCCCTTCCAAGATGAGCAGTTGGCGGATAAAGGATTCATTTACCAGAAGGCTGTTTCTGAAGAAGCTCTTGAGCAGGGGAACGGGGGAGCAGAGGAACAGGGGAGCAGAGGAGAAGTTTCAGTAAGTCTTTCCTCTATGCCTCTTTTGGCTCAGACGGTGTGGGAAACCCGTGAAGTCCAGGTGATTCATGATGTGATCGATGATGAGCGTATTCACGGTAATACTCCCGAACTGCGTGAGCGTGGACAAGCTTTTGCTGCTGCTGACATTTGTTCTAGTTTAGTTGTGCCATTGATCTGCCAACAAGAACTAATGGCAGTACTAGCACTGCACCAGTGTTCTCTACCTCGCTTCTGGGGAGATGATGAGGTGCAGTTAGTGTTGATGGTAGCGGATCAGGCAGCTTTGGCTTTGTCTCAAGCTTATGCTTACGAACAAGTACGTGCCCTTGCCAAGCGAGAAGCTCTAATTAATACGATTACTAGCGCGATTCGCTCTAGCTTAGATCCCCAAGATATCTTTGCGGCGATCACTCAGCAATTGGGACAAGCTTTACAAGTCGATGGCTGTGTCCTGTCTTTGTGGACAGAAGAAGATGAATTTGTTGAGTGTGTGGGCTTGTATGACAGTTTTCAATATTCAGAAAATTTGCGTAGGCACAACCCGTCGCAGGCATCGCCAGTCTCAGACAAGAATTCAAGTAGTAATAATCACCTCTCAACCCAGAGATTACCTTATTCTCAAGCATCCATACAGGAGAATCCCATCCTCCAACAAATGCTACAGACACATGAACCTGTAGTAATTGGTAACGTGAGCCATTCTCCTTCAGATGTATGGGGTTTTGATTTACCTTTAAAAATGCCAGCGCGATCGCTAATGTTCGTGCCATTATTGGCTGATGGTAAATGTATCGGTAGTATTACTTTGCATGAAGGCAAAAAAATACGTCAGTGGGTGTCATCTGATATCGATTTGGCGAAAGCAGTAGCAGCTCAAGCAGCGATCGCTGTGCAACAATCACATTTGTATCAAAAAACTCGCCAACAAGCTGAACGCTTACTGGAATTAGATAAACAAAAAACCGAATTTTTCCAAAATATCTCCCATGAATTTCGCACACCCATCACCTTGATTCAGGGGCCTTTAGAGTCAGCTGTGGCGGCTGGTGAGGGATTATCTTACTCTCAAAGTGCGATCGCCCTGCGTAACTCTCGCCGCTTGCTGAGACTGGTAAATCAACTCCTCGATTTACAACGCCTGGATGCGGGAAGAATGCAACCTAGTTTCCATCCCTGCGATTTAGTTGAATTTGTCAGCCAAATTGTGGAATCTTTTCGTCCCTACTGTGAGAAAAAGAGACTACATCTCGTTACCCAGCTAGATGAATGTTCTACGGTGTACTTGGACATGGAAAAATTTGACAAGGTGGTTTATAACCTTCTGTCAAATGCCATGAAGTTTACCCCTGAAGGTGGCACGATCAGTGTCAGACTAAAATCTGAACATAATCGTTGCATATTGCAAGTACAAGATACTGGAATCGGCATTGTTCAAGAACAAATTCCCCATCTATTTGAGCGCTTCCGCCAAGCTGAAGGTTCAGCAAACCGATCCTATGAAGGCAGTGGTTTGGGTTTAGCCTTAGTTAAAGAATTGGTAGAATTACATGGTGGTCAAGTCACCGTGGAATCAGTTTACGGCGAAGGCACTACCTTTAGTTTATGGCTTGTGACTGGAAATGCTCATTTACCCGCACAGCAAGTACTAGAAACGTCAACAGAACTGAATACAAGCCGTGCTAGCGTAGAATTAGCTGATTTAGAACTGGTAGAGTCAACAACAGACCATATTGAAGATATTACAAGAAACTTTGCCCCCAGTATTGATACTCAAGACTCAGCACTTAAGACTCAGCACTCAATTTTAGTTGTAGATGACAACCCGGATTTGCGAACCTATGTATCTGAGATTTTCCGCCGCAATGGCTATCATGTACAGACGGCTCGTAACGGTCATGAAGGGCACAGTAAAGCTAAGGAAATTATACCCAGCTTGATTGTGACTGATTTAATGATGCCCTTGGTCAGCGGACTTGAGATGATTCAGATGATCCGCAATGAGGATAAGTTAAAAGGAATACCAATCATTCTGCTGACAGCGAAAATAGATGAGGAAACTCGCATTGAAGGTACAGAACATGGTGCGGACGCTTATTTAGCAAAACCATTCAACGATCGGGAACTATTGGCGGAAGTTCGCAATCTTTTAGCGTTGAAAGAAAATGAACGACGAATTGTGGAGTTAAACACTTATCTAACAGAATCGGTGCTAAAACGCTTTTTACCAGCTGTCTTGGTGCAAAAAGCCGCAACCGGTGATTTAACGTTAGATTTGCGCCCAGAACCACGCTTAATTACAGTTCTGTTTAGTGACATTGTGGGTTTTACACAGCTAGCAAATACTCTCAGATCCCGGCGAGTAGCAGAGTTGCTAAATGAATATTTAGAAGCCATGACCAAGGTTGTCTTTAGTAATGGCGGCACTGTAGATAAATTTATGGGAGACGCTATCTTAGCTTTATACGGAGCGCCGGAAGAACTAACCCCTAACGAACAGGTACGTCGTGCTATTAATACAGCCAGAGCAATGCATCGTTCACTCGCGGAATTGAACCAACGCTGGCAAGACCAAGGTGTATTCGATGGTCACAAACTTACTAGCGTCCAGTTCCGGTGTGGTATCCACCAAGGTACTGCTGTTGTGGGGATGTTTGGTAGCGCTGAACGTGCCGATTATACTGCTATTGGCCCAAGTGTGAATATTGCTGCTAGATTACAAGCTGCCGCTGTTCCCGGTACAATCCTGGTTTCTGCTGCCGTGGCAGATTATTTACAGGAAGGAGAAATTACTAAAGGTAGTCCGCTAGAACTTAAAGGAGTAGATGAAACAGTTTTGACTTTCGCTGTTACACCAGAGATAATGGTTAATCGCTAAAATTTAGACTGGTATTTGAAAGCATTATCAATGAATAAGAGTGCCTAATCATATCCAGTTTCTATAATATGACACCATCGGTTGCAGACAAAACTCCAATTCCAGCCAAAGTCTGGAGGCGACACACCGATCCACCAGGTTTGTGGATTTCTGTCGTTATAGGTTCAGTCTCTCTGCATTTGCTGGCGTTCTGGCTGATGCGCTCATCTAATGCAGTTAGCCTGTGGTTTCCCCAGCAAAGTCAATCTGCTGTTCCCATTGAATTGATAAACATTGCTCCCAACACAAAATCAATAATCAAATCAAAATCAACAGCCAAAACAGTTTCGCCAAAGCCAGTATCCTCAGCTAAAAAGTCTGTACCAGCACGTTCACCACAAACAACACGAACTACGCCCAGAAATCAAGATTTTGGCGCAATAAATTCTGCTGATAATCTTCAGCGAAAGAGCCGCATTGCAGACTCTCGACCTAATAGCCAACCCTTTAGACAACAAACAGTTCCTAAACCGACACCGACACCGACAGCCACACCAATACCGACAGTCACACCAACACCGACACCGACAATTCCAGTCGGTAATCTACCTTGGAACCGTCGTCAAGAAATCAAATTGGGAAAGGGAACACGACTACCACCAGGTATTCCAGCAAATCCACCAGTTTCGGAACCTGAAAATAGGGAAACTCCACCAACTCCCATAGGAGAAACTTCACCAACTCCAACTAGGGAAACTCCACCAACTCCCACAGGAGAAACTTCACCAACTCCAACTAGGGAAACTCCACCAACTCCCACAGGAGAAACTTCACCAACTCCAATTAGGGAAACTCCACCAACTCCCACAGGAGAAACTTCGCCAACTCCAACTAGGGAAACTCCAAGTACTCAAGCTCAGGGAGCATCGGTAGCAATAGTAGCTCCTTTACTCAGAGATGAAGTGAGTAACTTGATAAAAGCAGGAAGATTACGACAAGATGCTTTACCCGACGTTATCGCTTTATACAGGGGAAGCAATACAAAACAATTAGACTCAAGTTTTCTTGTCCGCAATTCTGGACTTGAACCAGCACAGCTCTTGGCTAGCTTAATAATTGATAACAATGGCAACTTTCAACAGGCTGTAGTTCTAGAAATAGAACCAGCAACACTGCAAAGTGAAAAAAACACATACGAGCAAGTTCTGAGCGAAGTTTTCAAAACAGAAAACTTTATTGCTGCTCAGAACAACGATCGCACAAAACCAGAATTGAGCAATCTGTATGTCAGGATCAAAATCCAACCAGCCAATTCCAACTAAATGCTTGAATTTTTACAAAAACTGTGTTAAATTTATAGGGTTGGAAATACGCGGGCGTAGTTTAGTGGTAAAACTATAGCCTTCCAAGCTATTAATGCGGGTTCGATTCCCGCCGCCCGCTTAGAAAAATTCTGAAATTAACTAGTTCAAGCAGTAAATCTTGGCTTGGTAAAGTAACCAGTTAAACTGCAATTTAAAATTTAGCAACAGGTTAAAGAAGGAAGATGTTCTTCAACCTGATTTGCAGTTTGACTACCTAACTGTTGTTTGATAGTTGCCAGCACTTAATCGCGTTTATGATCTCGGAGTCAGCAGCCTAGAGATCGCTTAATACGTATTGATTTTTAAATTTAGCATTGTTGCTGCTAATTGAGGTTTTCTAGCCGAATGCGTGGATCGGCTGCTTTGAGCAGCAAGTCGGCGATTAAATTGCCAACAATCAACAGCACTGCACCCATTACTAAGCTTGCCATTAATAAATATAAATCTTGAGCTTGTAAAGCCTGTAAAGCTAATCTCCCTAAACCGGGCCAGTTGAAGAAAAATTCGGCAATAAAGGCACCATTTAATAAACCAGCTAATTCAAAACCCAATAAGGTAATCAAGGGATTTATGGCGTTGCGGAGTGCATGAACGTATATAACGCGGTTTTCTGGCAGACCTTTAGCACGAGCCGTTTGGATGTAATCTTGACGTAGCACATCCAATAATTCGCCGCGAGTGATGCGTTGTAAACCAGCAAAACTAGTAATTGAGAGGGCAATAGTCGGTAAAATCATGTGCCAGCCGACATCTAAGATTCTGCCAAACCACGATAGTTCCGAGTGATTGATGCTAGTCATACTACCGACTGGGAATAGCGGCGAGGTGATTTGGGCTAAAACCAGCAGTGCTAAGGCTGTGATGAAACTGGGAAAGCCCTGTCCAGCGTAACTGATCACCTGTAGAATGCGGTCTGCTAGCTTATTTTGGTTAACAGCGGCAAAGATCCCTAAAGGGATGGCGATCGCCCATGTGACAATTAAAGATGCGATCGCTAATAGCAAAGTCGCTGGTACTCGTTCCCATAGCAGCGACGATACTGAACGTTGATAAATAAAGCTCGTGCCAAAATCTCCTTTTGTCAAGATTCGCCACAGCCACAGCCAAAATTGTTCTAGCCAAGACTTATCCAGACCAAACTGCTGCTTGATTTCCTCAATTCTTTCTGGAGATATCTTCGGATTTTGCCGTAGCGTATCTACATAATCACCGGGAGCGAGTTGAATTATGAAAAACGATAAAGCTGACGCCAACAACAAAGTTAGTAGTGCCTGCAATAGCCGCTTTACCACATAAATAAAAGTGTCGCTCGTGACTAGCCTGATGAGCCAATCTCGACCTGTCTCCAAGGAAATTCTCGTAGATGTCATTTGTCTTTTGTCCTTTGTCCTCTGTCCTACCCTGCGGGAAGCCCTTCTGGTTCAGCAGTCGCTCATGGGGGAAACCCCCAAGACCGCGCTGCTTCACCGCTGGCGCGTCTATGTTATTTGTCCTTCGTCATTTGTCAGTTGTTTTCTACTGACTAATTACTAATGACTAATGACCAATGACTAATGACTAATAATGACTAATATTCAATTACAGAGATAATCGGTACGTCTGGTAGGTATTTACGCCCTTCTAAATCCCGTAGCTCGATAATAAACCCAAAACCTACTAGTTCGCAGTCAATCTTCTGTACTAACTTTGCTGTGGCACTGGCAGTTCCGCCTGTGGCAATCAAATCGTCCACAATCAAAACTCGGCTACCTTGATGTAAAGCGTCTTGATGCACTTCTAGGCAATCTGTACCATACTCTAGTTCATATTCAATTGAGTGAACGGCTGCTGGTAACTTACCTTTTTTGCGGACGGGGATAAAACCAGCCCCTAATTTATAAGCCAGAGGTGAACCAAAAATGAATCCCCTCGACTCCATACCAATGACATAATCTGCTGTTATTCCAGCTTCGTTGCATTTTTGTGTTAAAAAGTCAATAGTGTAGCGCAATCCCTCTGGATCGCGAAGCAGCGTAGTAATATCCCGAAATAAAATTCCGGGTTTTGGGAAATCTGGGATGTCACGAACGAGAGACTTTAAATCCATAAAATGGGGAGTAGGGAGTAGGGATTAGGGAAAGTTAGGAGTGAAGAGTGAGGAGTTATTAATTTAAATTCATAGCTATGCCAGTCCCCAGTCCCCAGTCTCCAGTTTTCAGTCCCCAATTTCAGATAACTGAAAAATCGTACACTATAATGTCATACGCTGGGGGTCGAGGCTGAAACTTCGCCCTTTATTGACGATAATTAGAATCTAAACCAAGCTAGAAAAGGTATTGCACTTACAAATGAGGTGAATTAACTTATGTTTTAAAATTTTGATTTCAATATAGGGAAACCTTTGAGTAGAAAGAGCTAACTAATGTATATATCAAGTAGTCATGTTAATGCCACAAATCTAGTGTTCAAGTCTTGGCTACCGATCTTAAATTTGTTTTACCTAATCTGTTGGAACCGCACAAGGTATTTATAGAATGAATGTCTCCGCAAGTTTAACGCCGTTCAACAGTTCAACCCAAGAGTCACTGCCGATGATTCTGGACACTTTACCAGATCCTGCGATCGCTTCCAAAACCTGTCCTCGGAGAACCAGGCTACAAATTGACCTGATTTTACTGGCGATTGAAGCTTTAGAGCTTGGCGGTTCAGAAGCAATCCTGGCTTTTGCTCAAGAGTTGGATCTTAAAGGAATTGTTAAAGACAGGGTGAATTTATGGCGGATGCGTAGCTCTAACCCGCTACGAAGGGCGCACATGCGTCGTCCCTTAACTATTATGGAAGCAAAAGCTCTGGTGGTCATTGCTTGCTACATAGCACGGCGTTTAACTGTTGTCATCCGCCAGTTACTAATGATATGTGAACAAATGGAAGAAAAGCAGATTCCATTAGAACAGAATTTGCGGCTATCTAATTATCTAGAACGGTTTAGAGCGCATTTTAAGAGCCGGATGAATGCTCGACGTTCTGGTGTCCTAGCATTAACTTCTGATGAAAAATTAGATGCGCTAGCAATAAATTTGTTAGGACAATTACTCTTTTGTACTGGTACAGCTGGAATGCAGCGGTTCTGGATTAGTCTTTTTGACGGTGAAGTGGAATGAATATTCAACGTAAGTACAGTCTACCTAATTGTACACTGCTTTTAGAAGGGTTAAGTGATGTCACCAGGGCCGCACACTTCCAGGAGATGCGCCCAGAATTATCAATATTGGTAAATGCAGAATGCTATTTATCTGGTTACAACCAACCGATAACGGGAGGGCGAGAATTTTTTGAAAGTTTGGTGAGGGCTGTTAGTGGCTATGCCCAAGAATTTTTAAGTAGCGTACCTAACCCACAAGCACATAACCAGGAATCGGAACTGGTAGAGTTTCAAAAAATTGACAGCAACCGACACAGGTTAATCATCCATTCAGAAGGTGCTCCAGAGGGGTTCGAGTCTCAGTCTAATAATTCCAAACGCCCGCCTATTGAAATAGATTTAAATACGGTGCAGTTGTTTGATTTAGTGGAAGCAGTGGATCAGTTTTTTGCTGATACCCAGACTTTACCAGAACTATCTCTAGAACTACAACCAGTTACCAGACGCTATGGCGGTGCTAGTCAAGCCTTGATCAAGCAAGCTGTTCCTGCTGCTGTAGGAGTCTCAAGTTTAGCAGTAGCAGCGATCGCTTTTAACTTGATTCCACCTCCCCAAATGCGTCCACCGCAGCCTAAGACAGATGAGCAAACTAACTCTACAACAAAGAGCCTCACTCCTCCAGCATCAGCGGCTCCAACACCCATTGCGGCTGCAACGCCCACACCAACACCTACAGCTAGTGCAAAGCCAGTAGTTAAAGATTTAGAAGCACTTTTAAATACAGTTTCGGAAATTACTGATCCATCCCAGCTTCGTGCATTGAATCGCCAAGTATATAACCAAATTCATCCAACTTGGAGTAATCGCTCAGGATTGCAACAGGATTTGATCTATCGTCTGGGTGTAGCTGCGGATGGAGCGATCGTTGGTTACAAGGCGGTGAATAAAGAGGCAAATGAAGGAGTCGGGCAAACTCCTCTGCCTAACTTACTTTATAATCCTGCTAACCGCGCTCCCATTTCTAATGAACCGATCGCCCAATTCCGAATAGTGTTTACTACACAAGGTGTGCTGCAAGTTAGTCCTTGGCGGGGATATGCTAGGACACCAGAGGTAGTAGGTGCAAAAATTACTGACTCTAATATAACTAAAGGTTTAAATCAAAAACTTTATAATACAGTTCGCCAAACCTGGAGTGGTACCCCCACCTTTACGCGAGATTTGAAATATCGGGTAGCGCTCAACAAAGAGGGTGTAATCGCTGACTATGAACCACTTAACCAAGTCGCCTTTGATTATTTCCGAGAAACACCCCTTCCCAAGATGTTCAACGATATCTACGGTTCTAATGTAGCTGCTCCCAATAACAAAGAACCTCTCGCCCACTTCCAAGTAATATTCAAGCCTAGCGGTAAACTTGAAGTCACTCCTTGGCAGGGATATCAGTAATTGGGCATGGGGCATGGGGAAGAGAATTAAGTTCCTATTCCCTATTCCCTATTCCCTATTCCCTATTCCTTATTCCCTATTACCTTGTAATCCGCCGCATATAATTTCCCCACAATTGAGCGGCTTGAGCGCTGCTACCAGATGTTGGGGAATTATTGTCGTTTCCCAGCCAAACGCCAGTTACAAGGCGCTGACTAGGGATAAAACCAATAAACCACAAGTCAACGTTTTTATCAGTCGTGCCAGTTTTACCAGCTTCCCCTAATCCAATGGCGGCACTACGACCAGTACCTCTTGTAACTACACCACGCATTAAACTAGTCATCTCATCGGCTACACCATTTGTCAGCACTCGTTTATTGGCATCTGGATCTTGGTCGAAGGAGTAGATCACACGGCAGGTTTTGATATCATTGCGATCGCGGCAATCACCACTGTCTAAAATCCGGTTAATGGCATGGGGAGGATTCAATACACCGCGATTACCAATAGCGCCAAAAGCACCAGTCATTTCCAAAACATTGACCACGCTTTGACCCAATACCAAGCCAGGAACGGGATCGAGGTTTGACTTTACCCCCAAACGCTGCGCCATTGCCACGACTTTATCCAGCCCAACTTCACGTGCAACTCGCAGAGCGATGGGATTTTCTGAAAGCGCCAGCCCGGTGGCAATATCTAAGCTACCACCAGCACCCGCACGACAGGGTTTATAAGTAAAACCTTGCCAAGTTAAAGGAGCGCAAGAATAACTTTTTGATTCTGAAAATCCCTGTTGAATAGCGGCGGTATAAGCAAAGATTTTGAAGGTGGAACCTGGCTGTCTTTTGGCTTGAACAGCACGATTAAACTGACTTTTTCTGTAATCAGTCCCGCCAACCATTGCGAGGATACTGCCTGTACTGGAGTCAAGAGTGACTACCGCCCCTTGAGAAAAATTAAAATTTCTACCAGCGTTATTCACTGAATTATTCAACGCTGCTTCTGCTTGGCTCTGTATCGCTGGATCGAGCTTGGTTTCAATAATATAGTTTCCTTCTCTTGCGGCTCCCTCCCCCAAGATTGATTCAAGCTCAGAGAAGACGTAACTGTAAAAATAAGGAGCGATCGTTTTAGCTTGCTGTTCGCAGACTTTAGGACTAACTTGGACGGTGGAACGTCTGGCTCGGTTTGCATCATCAGGTTGAATTTTACCCATCTCCAGCAACCGCTTAATCACGCGATTCCGGTATTCCGCCGCTTCTAGCTTATTTGGCCCATCCCCACAAAAATCGAAAGCGTTGGGGGCTGGTAAAATTCCTACCAATGTTGCTGCTTCTGCCAAAGTTAATTCTTTAGCCGACTTTTCAAAGTAATATTGGGCTGCATCTTCAAAGCCGGAAGTATCTCCCCCCAAAAAAACCCGATTTAAGTACATCAGCAAAATATCATCTTTGCTGTAAAAGGTTTCGAGCTTCAAGGCGACAATTGCCTCTCGCAATTTGCGTCCAAGGGTATCCTGTCTGCCTACATACTCGCGGAACAAACTGCGGGCAACTTGTTGGGTAACAGTACTAGCTCCTTGTTGCACATCGCCGCTGCGGCTATTGATCAACACGGCTCGTAAAATCCCTAGAGGGTCAACCCCAAAGTGCCAGTAATAACGACTATCCTCTGAAGCCACTACGGCAGCAGGCAAATAAGGGCCAAATTCCTCTAATCGCTTCATGTCTACATGAGAGATTGTCCGAGGTTCTCTCAGCGGGGTGGCTCCATCACGGGCGTAAACAACTACTGGAGCGCGTGTCGCTGTAGGTAAGGGTTTAACTTGAAATTTCAGCCATTCGACGCCAATCACTAATGCTAACAGGGCACTGACACCACCGACACCATAAGCTGTCCAACTTGCAGCTTTGACATACCAGGCTGGTGGATCGACGTATTGCAACCGCACAGAAGCGGCGAGTTCTGGAGGCCCCAGGGTGAGAATATCGCCGTGACGCAGTTCTAGGGAACTAACACGACGCTTGCCACGATAAATGCCGTTGGTGGAGTTTTCGTCTTTAATTACGAAAACTGGTGTGTGTTGAGTAGAATTGCGCGATAGCGACAGGTGAATTTGGCTGACAACAGGGTTACGGATGACAATATCGCTGGATTTGGAGCTACGACCGAGAATATAGCGATCGCCCAAGAGTGGATATACCTCTGCTTTATCCGCCCCCGCATCCTGCACCCAAAGTTCCGGTACTTTGGCATTAGGCTTGAGCGCCAATTTTGAAAAATCGACTCTAGCTTGAATCGTATGTACTGCTTGAGTCAGTTGACCTAGTAACGTTTGTGGCTTGTGAGGGGGTTGGGGAGAACTCATCGGCTATTCACATCACAGTTTTTAATGAAGAATCAGGCGAATTACAATCTTAGATGTTAGTCTTTCATCATTTTACTCTTAAGCCAAAGCATAATTTAGCTATACGGAACTTTTTGAACTAATTTATACTTTAAATTCAAGTTATACACAAGATTAACTTGTGATTTTCATCACTTATGTACAGAGGCACAAATTTTTTTCCATTCTCAAAGGTTTATCTAATCTACTATTACTAGTTCCATAACTACAAACATAATTTTTTATTTTGTATTTTTTAACACTAGTTACCAATAAATAACAGATTTAATTTTTACCAATTTTACATATCCACATATTCTGAAACAAACCTAAATATATTCATTTAGGAAGATTTTCTAAATCTCATTGTCTGTTTTAATGGGCCGAGTGTTCCGTTGAGGTTAATTTCAGAATGATGGGAAAATCTCTGACCATGATTGGTACAGCTCTATCTTTGGCGCTCACCGCTAACATTGCTGTGGCCGAATCCAGTAAATCCCCCATAGCTCAATCCAGTAGCGATTCATCCACTAGTGCACCAACGGAAATCAAGATGTCGCCAGAAGGGATGAAAATCCTTTGCCAGAATTTCCCCCTTAACTCTCGGTGTGCCGGCGGCACAGCAGTCACCCCTAGCGCTCCTGGTAGCACTACAGTACCAGCAGAAACCACGCCATCAGATACCACCACTCCTGATAGCACAACTACACCAGAAGGTGTTACCCCACCTGAAGATGCTCCTAGCAACTTGACTCCAGCGCCAGGAACCATGACCCCACCTGAAGGTGCTCCTAGCAACTTGACTCCAGCACCAGGAACCATGACCCCACCTGAAGGTGCTCCTAGCAACTTGACCCCAGCACCAGGAAGTGTCACTCCTCCTGAAGGTGCTCCTAGCAACTTGACTCCAGCACCAGGAAGTGTCACCCCTCCTGAAGCCGCTCCTGGCAGCACTACCGAACCAGGTCTCTCTCCCAGTACTCCTGGCTCTAGTTCGCCAAAAACTCCTGCAACAGGTAATTAAATTAAAAGCTGGGGCATAGTCTGAGTACTATTTTGCCATCAGCGATCGCAGGTGCATCTTTCTTGAACTCTTTCACCAGTCATGCGAACTGGTGTAAGATGACAAACAAAAATCGCTGTAACCATACAGATCAAGTCTTCGCATATAGGACTGACCAAAGGTTTCAGTAATAACAAGCCAAGCCTGGGATGATTAATCCCAGGCTTAATAGTTTAATGCGATCTGCCATTTGAAGTTGGTGTTTTTTGCAACGAAGCAATTAACAGGCAAACAATACCAATACTAATAAATGAATCTGCTACATTAAACACAGCAAAGTTAATCAGGCGAAAATCAAGAAAATCAACGACGTAGCCTAAAACAAAACGATCAATACCGTTGCCCATCGCTCCACCTAAAATCAAGCCATAGCCCAACTGATCCCACAAATTTAACGTTGGGCCAAATAAAGCCAACGCTATCAATACTAAACTCACTCCTAAAGATAGCCAGCGCAACCACTCTACTTTTCCACTTAATAAACTAAAGGCGGCACCAGTGTTAGTGACATAAGTGAAGTGAAATATCCCAGGTAAGAGTGGTAGTGTCTGCCCCAAGCTAAAGGTTTGTACCACCCAATATTTTGTGATTTGGTCTAAGAAAAAAGCTATGAAGGCAGCGATCCAGAAAAGACGATTTTTTAAACGCATGGCTAATTAGTCATTGATCGTTGGTCATTGGTCATTGGTCATTGGTCATTAGTCATGAGTTTTTGACAAATGACAAAGGACGAAGGACAATAAACTAATAAAACATTAAGTGACGCAGTACATATGCTATTACAGTAACTGCACAGACGACAGTTAGTTGACCTGGTAGTGCAAACCAGGAGTATCTGAGGATTGCTTGCATCAAGGGTAGATTTTCAGTGCCTTTCCACTGAAAAAAATAGCTAATAATCAAATAAGTAATACCGCATAGGTGGAGGGTTAACAAGCCACAGACGCAACTAAAGGCAAGAGTTTCTAGTCTAGGTCTAGCTTTGAAGGCAACTAAGCCACAAATCCAAGCTCCAGGAATAAAGCCTAGTAAATAACCAAACTGAGATAGCTTGATATAACCAATACCACCGCCATCGGCAAATACAGGTAATAATGTTAAGCCCATGACTAAGTAGGCAATTTGCGACAGCGCACCGGCATTTTTGCCCCCTAAACAGCCTACCAAGAGTACTGCGCCAATTTGAAAAGTGACACCTAAAGAAAAAGTCTGAATTCCGTGCTGACTCCAAGTCCAAGGTAAGGTGATGCCATAAGCTTCTAGAAAAGTGCCACCCATTGTCAGGAGTAAGCCAATCATAGACCATAGTAATTGATTGGAAGCAGCAAACATTTATCACGCAACCAGGAAAAGGCAAAAGGGCAAACCAACAGCAACCAGTATAAACATTAATATATAAACTCTCCCACCTTAGCTATGCCTATACTGCTATAGGAATCAGATTTGATTCCTGAACCTATTTGCGTAGAGAGGGAACAGGGAATAGCGAACAGGGAACAGAAAGAAGGGAATAGATGTGTACACTTTTGACTTTCCTTGTGGTCTGGGAAAAAGTTAAAGGGTAAAGGGGTCAAGGATACATTTAAAACCTTTTCCCTTTAACCGAGCCATCTTGGATGTGTACTGAGTTTTTTCAAAAATCAAATAGGAGTTCTATAGCTTGCTTAAGAGTAGGAGTACACAGAACCCAAGGGACAGGTCTGGGTTCTCATTTCACTATGGAATATCCTACATTAAAGCTGCTTCTTGATTGATAATTGATTGCTAATTTGTACAGTAAATTCATTTAAAAATGTGCAGATTCAAAAAAATATTTAAAACGTACCCAAATTATTTATGTTTTACTTTATCTAGCTAGTAATAGTTAATGGTATAATTTGCATCAATCCATCAAATATTATGCTTTTTAATGTGTGCTTTTAGTAACTTTAAATTTGAGAAATTATAAGTATGTATTAGCATTTGCTTAACCGTTTCTTAACCTTCCTCTTACTCTTGAGTGCTAATGTTCATACTGTTAATCCATAGCATCATTCTATAAAGATCCTTATGTTCTCTTCAAAGGTGCGGTTGGTTGCTCCCCTAGTTGCTCTAGCAATTGGTATTGGCTCTTGCGGCGATAACAATCAAGCTTCTAACAACTCTAGTCCAGCTGATGGCGGTGCTACCCCAGCCACCAATACAGCAGCTGGATCGAATTTATCTGGAAAAGTCCAGATTGATGGTTCTAGTACCGTCTATCCTATTTCTGAGGCGATGGCAGAAGAGTTTCAAAAGGCTAATCCTGGAGTGCAAGTCACTGTGGCTTCCTCTGGTACGGGTGGCGGCTTCAAGAAATTCTGTGCGGGTGAAACTGATATTTCTAATGCTTCCCGTCCCATTAAGCCGGAAGAAGTGGAACTCTGTAAGAAAGGTAATATTGAGTACATTGAATTGCCGATTGCTTACGATGGTCTGTCTGTGGTGGTTAACCCCCAAAACAACTTTGCAAGTTGCCTCAAAGTTGATGAACTAAAGAAAATGTGGGAACCTGGAGCACAAGGCAAAGTTACCCAATGGAACCAAATTAATCCTAAATTCCCTGCACAGAAAATAGGTTTATACGGCCCTGGTACTGACTCTGGTACTTACGACTATTTCACTCAAGCAGTTGTGGGTAAGGAAGGGGAAAGCCGAGGAGATTTCACTGCTAGTGAAGATGACAACACCCTGGTACAGGGTGTAACCGCTGATCAAGGTGGTATAGCCTTCTTTGGATATGCCTATTATGAGAACAACAAAGAGAAGTTAAAGCTGGTTGGCATTGATGCTGGCAAGGGCTGTGTTCAGCCGAGTCCACAAACAATCGGCGATGGTACTTACCAGCCGCTTTCTCGTCCAGAGTTTATCTACGTTAAGAAAACTGCGGCAACGCGTCCTGAAGTCAAGGCTTTTGTTGATTTCAATTATGCTCCAGCCAACCAAAAGCTAGTTACAGAAGTGGGTTATGTGCCTTTACCT
Source organism: Nostoc sp. UIC 10890 (assembly GCF_054786515.1). Classification (NCBI taxonomy): domain Bacteria; kingdom Bacillati; phylum Cyanobacteriota; class Cyanophyceae; order Nostocales; family Nostocaceae; genus Nostoc; species Nostoc sp. UIC 10890. The sequence continues at coordinate 3,521,324 of NZ_JBSGKF010000001.1, read as the reverse complement.
AGCGATCTACTCACTGAAGTTCAGGGACGCTTCAATAGTGGGAAAGTAGGTTCGGTTTTTGAGGGTAAAGGTTCTCAAGTGGGCGTTACTCTGAAAGACCTTCTTAAGCAAGAAAAGTAAGAGTTATCTTACTAATTACTTTTTTGAGAATGTGAGTTTATCTGCACAATTTGCACTCAGCCCTAGTAGCTGGAAGTAGTAGCTTGTCAAAAAAGCCTCTTTATACTGACTTTATTTAAGTCTTACAGTCTTGAGAGTAAGCTTTATTTCCAGCTTGAGGGCAGTTCTCATAGAATAGTAGTGTGTCCATAAATACAAAAGGAGTTTTAATTTATGAGGTTGTCCGCAAATGACTTCCAACCCGTTATCTAATCAACCAAGTAATTCCAACTTATGGCAGCCTAATCGGGCTTTGAGTAAACGGGTGGAAACTGGCGTCAGAGCGCTGTTCGCTTTGTTTGCTTTTGTTTCGGTTGTAACCACAATTGGCATTGTCTTAACGCTGATTTTTGAGACTGTTGAATTTTTTCAAGAAGTTTCGATTTGGCAGTTTTTAACAGACACACAATGGACGCCGCTGTTTACTAATAAGCAGTTTGGAATCATGGTGCTAATTAGCGCCACATTGCTTATATCTGTAATTGCGATCGCAGTAGCATTACCACTAGGATTGTTAGCTGCTATCTGCTTAAGTGAATATGCTCCAGCGAAACTTCGCAAATGGCTAAAGCCTGCCCTAGAAATATTGGCAGGGGTACCCACTGTTGTGTTTGGTTACTTTGCACTATTCACAGTTACGCCCTTCCTCCAATCATTTATCCCAGGGATGCAGGGATTCAATGCTTTGAGTGCAGGTATAGTACTGGGAATTTCGATTATTCCTTTGGTAGCTTCTTTGAGTGAAGACGCTCTTTATTCCGTTCCGCGTAGTTTGCGCGAAGGTGCCTATGCATTGGGATCAACTAAGCGGGAAACAATTATTTCAGTAGTGCTACCAGCGGCTTTATCGGGGATAGTAGCTTCTTTCATCTTGGCTATTTCCCGCGCTATTGGTGAAACAATGATTGTTACCATCGCGGCTGGTCAAAATCCTCAGTTGGGTTTAAATCCGCTAGTACCAATTCAGACAATGACAGCATACATTGTCCAAGTAAGCAAAGGAGACACACCAGCAGGCTCACTGGCCTATAAAACTATTTTTGCGGTGGGTATGACTTTGTTTCTCATCACCTTAGCCCTGAATATTTTTAGTTACTGGTTTGTTCGTCGCTTCCGGGAGAAATACGAATGACAAAGAGCAATACTCCGTTTACAAATTTGTCTGACTCTGGGGAAAATAAGAATTTTGATCTCTCAATAAATAAGCGCTACAACCTTGACAAAATTTTTGCGATCGCTACCTGGGGTGCGACTTTCTTCGCATTAGCGGTGTTAGCTATTTTGCTCATAGATGTTTTAACTGACGGTGTTGGCCGCTTGAATTGGTCTTTTATTACTAGTTTTTCCTCTCGCCGTGCCTCCTCTTCTGGAGTATTAGCTCCCTTAGTTGGCAGTATTTGGCTGTTGGTAATAACTGCCTTAATTTCCTTTCCCTTAGGAGTAGGCGCAGGAATTTTCTTAGAAGAGTATGCCACGGACAACTGGTTTACTCGGTTAATTGAAATCAATATTGCAAATTTAGCCGCAGTCCCATCAATTATTTACGGGTTGTTGGGCTTGCAAGTTTTTGTGCGGGTGATGGAACCAATCACCAGGGGACGCACGGTGTTAGCTGGTGCTTTAACCTTGAGTTTGTTGATTCTACCAATTATCATCATTACTACTCGTGAAGCGCTGCGTGCTGTTCCCGATAGTTTACGGCAAGCAGGTTTTGCCCTTGGTGCTAATAGGTGGCAAATCATCCGAGAACAAATTTTTCCTATTGCTTTACCAGGAATCCTGACCGGTACAATTCTCGCACTCTCACGAGCGATTGGTGAGACAGCTCCGTTGATTGTAATTGGGGCTGTTGGCTTCATTACTTTCTTACCCCAGCTTTCTTTCCAAGGTTTGCAAAGTTCTTTTACAGCACTGCCAATTCAAATTTTTGATTGGGTTTCTCGTCCTCAAGTAGAGTTTCACCAAAATGCTGCTGCTGGCATTATTGTTTTGATGCTAGTGCTGCTGTTGATGAATTCAACAGCAATATTTTTACGCAATAAATTTCAGCAGTCACGCTAAACAAATCAACCTCATTATAAATGTAGATTTTCAGGATTTATCTGAAATTTTTGTATGGTATCAAGTTCAAGAACCGCTACTTCCGAGAGTATTTTACAAGCCGAGCAATTATCTGTTTTCTATGGTAATTTCAAAGCAGTTCGTGATGTTAACCTAAACATCGGCAAAAACAAAATTACAGCTTTTATTGGCCCTTCTGGATGTGGTAAAAGCACTGTATTAAGATGTTTTAACCGTTTAAATGACTTGATTCCTGGCGCACATATTCAGGGAAGAATCACCTTCGGTGAAACCGATATTTATGACAAAAGAATTGACACGGTAGAATTACGCCGTCGGGTTGGTATGGTTTTTCAGAAGCCTAACCCCTTTCCCAAGTCAATTTATGAAAATATCGCCTTTGGAGCCAGGATTAATGGTTATAAAGGTGATATGGATGAATTGGTAGAACGGAGTTTGCGGCAAGCTGCGTTATGGGATGAAGTTAAGCATAAACTAAAGCAGAGTGGTCTATCTATATCCGGTGGTCAACAGCAGCGCTTGTGCATTGCTCGCGCTCTGGCAATTCAGCCAGAAGTTTTGTTAATGGATGAACCTTGCTCCGCTCTTGATCCAATTTCAACTTTGCGGGTTGAAGAATTACTCCAAGAACTGAAGTCGCAATATACCATTATTATCGTCACCCATAATATGCAACAAGCCGCGCGGGTGTCGGATATGACAGCCTTTTTCAATGCTCAGGCAACAGAAACGGGCAGCAAAATGGGATATCTTGTCGAATACAACTATACAGAGAATATTTTCAATAATCCTCAGCAGGAAGATACGCGAGATTACGTAAGTGGTAAATTTGGGTAATTTGATAAATATTTTACATTCTTGGTGTTAGAGCAATGAGGGATACTCGGAAATTAAAGCTGTGCGATATTCCTCTAGTTTTTTCATTTGTTTGCTAAGGTTAGCGATCGCTTCATTAAACCTGCCTTGAAAATAGGGATTGGGGACTGGGGACTGGAAAAGAAATATTTTCATTCCTTCGTTGTGAACCGTGTTCATGGAGTCTCTTGCAAAAAATGTGTTACAGTTGTAAGCCTAAAAAACTTCAGGTTAACTAGCTTTGTTAAGGTCATAATTATAAATCCCAACAATTAAGTGATAAAGTAATCCAAAGCATTTTCTACAATTGTGATAGCCTTGACTGAAAATTCGAATCTCCATGCTTTCCGAAGTTTATTACTTGGTGCGTTCAAAAACTGACGGTAATTATCTCATTGCTCGTCCTGATGCCGAAAAATCAGGTTACTTATTGCTGTTTCAGGAAAACTTTGATGCCCTTAGCTATCTCAATACCCATGCAGCAGAAGTAGCAAATCGCTTTGCTGTGGAATCTATTGCGCGTACACAGTTGGGAAACTTGCTCAAACGTTGGGGTTTTAGCGGTGTTGGTGTTGTGACTGATCCGTTATTGCCCAAAGTTGAGTTTTTACAGCACAGTTAACTAATTCGTAATTCGTAATTCGTAATTCGTAATTTGTGTTAAGTGAATAGTTGAGCGTAGGTGTAGCCATCATTATCGCCAAAAATTATTCCTGGAGCAGTCACAACTTCTCCCAGACTACTAGTTTGTGACCAATTATCTAAGGAAGTGCTCATTCTGACACAAGTTTTTTGATGCTTCCAGTGAAGGGTGGAACGATGCCTACGGCAGCAAGCTACGCTCCACCCAACCTAAAATAATCTAATAATTAGGGACTAATTAGCTACCTCAGCTACCTCAATAACCCGCCCTTCATAGTCCTTGACCAAAAAATTCAGGGGCTTATGGTTGCGAATCTTTAATTTCAAACCGCGCATTTCAACTCGCATTAAAATCATTTCCAGGCAGTCATGGTCAAAACAAACATGGCGTTGCTGATTTTTGCTACCTAAACTCGCACCAGTAATGACGTGTAGCTGGGTGTTTTTCTTCAATTGATACCACAGCCCATCATTGGCATTATTCATCATTTTGCTAGACAAGCTCGGCCCAGTAGACATATATAGTGGATCAATGCCAGTTGCGCCGATAGTTTGTTCGTAATTGTAGTAGTAGTGCAATGGCACCTCAGCTGCTGGCAAATCTAGCAGCCCCTCATACAACTGTCGGGCAATCTCCAAATCTGACACCATTACAGTGTGTACTTTTGGGGCACTGGTGAGAAACATCCACATAGCACCAGCATAAGCTGCTAGCAGCATTACCATAATGCCTTGGGTGGAGAATAAGCTATCTAAGGGCAGAGAAGGCAGAAAGGAGCCTAATGTAAGGGGACTGAGCAGGAACGATACCACACTAACTGCTATAACCATGAACAAATAAGGATTCTATAAGGGAGTTGATTTTATGATTGTCGATTAAGACTAAAATTAAGTCCTTGTTTCTAGTTTATCAATACTCTAGTAGTCTGAGTCTCATCTACAAACTGAGCAACACCAAGATATTATGCGATTAACTACGGGAGTGCAATTCCCAAAATTATTTTAACAACTATCAATCGCAAGGCTTATGCAAATTCCTCATTTTACGGAAGCTAATCACCCACTGGTGAAATCGCTGTTCCATCACAGTGACCATGAATTACTGACTCTGTTTCAGCGTTATCCAGATGCCGGAAAGTATTTTACGGTGATTTTTTGCCGCTATAGCCCTATAGTTTATACCTTAATTCGGCATTCGGCGCGATCGCCTGTGCAGGCAGATTATCTGTTTGCCCTCACTTGGCGTCATATCTACTATGAACTAGGTGGACTAAATTTAACCGACTCTGAATCGGGCGAGGAAACCTTAACCATGCAAAATTGGTTAATTAATATGACAGCTTTCTGTATTAACGAGATTAAACTCCCACCCACAGAAGCAATTCATTACTCTCTCCAAGCGACTTCGCCGCCACTATGGTGCTATGTACAACAGGCGTTAGACCAACTACCACCAGTTTTGCGATTAATCGTGTTAATGTCTCAAACTTTCCACTGGAGCGAAACTAGAATTGCTGCCTATCTCCAAGCCGAAGGAGAAGCAATCGCTCCCAATGAAGTAGCCAATTTTCTCCAGGAAGGCTATCGTATGCTAGAGGACAAATTACCCACAGATATCCGCGCCATATACTTTGGGGAAGATTTAGAGGAATCGTAACTCAAGTGTAAATACGTATATTGCTTGTCTTCAATTTAAAACTTAAAACTTCTTCTTAGACCTTCTACTTAAACCCGCAACTTTACGGGTAATTTTTATGAAACAACGGCTTGTATTTCCCAGGCAAAAGGTAGGCTTAATTTGTGTAGGTGCGATTTCTCGTCCCCAGGTACTTTTACAGAGCTTTTTACTGTTTACTTTTTTATTGAGTCCGATGGCGGCGGGTGCGGTTGATATTACGCAACAACTCCACCGCCCTTTAAATAGTTCCGTTGGACGACAATCAAGAGATGAAGCAGATAGTTTGCTGCGTATCGGTGAGCAACAATATGCTTCAGGATATGCGGATAAAACAATTGCGTCTTCCTTGCGGGCACTAGAACTATATCATTCAATTGGCGACCTGAAAGCACAAGGTCTGACTTACAATTTGCTTGCTAAGGCTTATGTCCAGCTAGGTAGTTTAAAAGAAGCAGAAGATGCTTTAAGACGAGGATTAGCGATCGCTCGTGATACTAAAGACTTCCAAAGTCAGATTTTTGTGCTAAATAATATCAGTACATTTCTGCTGCAACAAGGAGAATTTGCTGCTGCTGGTAAAACTGTGGAAGACGCACTCGCAATTGCTCACAATGTCAAAAATATTGAAGGTGAAGGACTATCTTTGAGCAATTTGGGTTTGGTAACTGCTAGGTTGGGAGATTACAACAAGGCGATTAAACTGTACGAAAATGCTTTAATTTTCCGCCGTCAGACTGGGAATGCGATCGGTGAAGCAAATACCTTGAATAATTTAGGAGATGCCTACCTAGCATCTGGAAATTATCAGGATACCATTGCCACTTATGGGGCAGCAATGCGGATAGCTAAAACTAACCGCGATCGCACCAATGAATTACGAGCAATTGATGGTTTAGTTACGGCTCACACTGCCGTCGGACGCTATGAACGCGCCTTTGACTTACTAGAGCAACGTTTAGCACTAGCTAAAGAATTGCGAAATTTGCGAGAAGAATTAAAATCTTTTGAATCTTACGCTCAGTTATACAAGCAACAAGGTAACTTCATAACTGCCCGCAATTTCTACGAAAGGGCGATTATACTGGCGCGGACATTGGAAGATAGCAAACAAGAAGTGCAATTGCTAGATCAGCTAACTAAAATGCTTCAACGCAAGTAGGAGTTAGTAACTTCTAACTCCTCACTCCTTGATTAATTCAAGTACACTGAACCGTTGGCTTCAATTCTCATAGCACTTCTTCCTTGTGCTGCATTTGTCGCTTCGTTAAATGTCACTTCTAGGCTTCCTGGCTCTGAGGAAGCTTGGGGAGTAACTATCAACTGTCCGCCATCTTCCCGTTCAAATGTCACTGTTACTGGTGCGCTTAAACCTTGCAATATTACATCTGACTTACGTTGTAGCGATCGCGGTGCAGTATCGCCAATCACTTGGAAAGTTACATTAGCAGCAGTATCATTTACCAGCCTGATATTAACTGTACCATTTGCTAGTGCGATCGTCGCGCTAGGGGCTTGCCGTGGTTGTTGTGCTGCTGGTTGGTCATTGGGAACCGCGCCTGGTGAGGGTTGTTGTCCAGGAACTGGTTGTGATGGTATAACACCTGTTTCTGTAACTTCACCACCAACACCCAATCTTGTTTGATCTTGTGATGGGGTAGCAGGGACGGGAAGAAGCCCTTGAGCAGCGAGTCTTTGTGTTAGAGCGTTGGGAGGACAACCTTGTGGCACTACAACGCGAGTGTTGTGTGGTTCTTCGTAGAAAATTCTAGGACAAGGGTTAACTTTGGGAGTAGATTCTTGTGCTATTGCTTGAGGAATTGCTGGCAAACTAATCAGTAATCCTCCACAAATAGCGCCAAATAACTCAGCCGACTTGCGAAACTTTTGAAATTGCATATTCATTATTGACTCCTGGAAAAAGTTAAATTTTCTTTATTTAAAAATTTAATACATTACATTCAATATGGTTCAAACTCTCGATGCACACATACAATACTACCAGCTAACTTTATTTCTTGTATCTAACCAGAGACGAGAAAATAATCTAAAATTAGACATAAATATTTTATTCCCAAGAGTTGAAAAGCTAAATCATTAGTGATAAATCTCAAAAATATAGCGGTTATCAATTGCATAGAATACAGACCTAACCCCCAGATCCTTCCCTTATAGCGTTGGAGAGAAGGTCAAAATGTATTGCATACAAACGAGAACCGCTATAACCAAAAAATTAATGAGTTATAAATTTAAAATAATTCATAACTCATTATCCAAGAATCTTGGTGGGTAGAATAGTTTAAGAGATTTAACCGACTACCGTGGGTCTAAATCCCCGCCACAAAACTGAATTACGAATTACGAATTACGAATTATTTAAGCTTCTTCCCAAAGCTGACGAACTTTATCAGGTAGCCAGCTAGCGATTTCCTGAATTCGTTCTGGTGATAATTCGTCTTTAGTAGCAGAAAACACAGCTTTAACTACTTGTTCGCGTTCTACGTTTGGTGGCATTCCACCTTCATTTGCTACCCGAAATAAGAAGCGATCGCTATTAATTTTAAAGATGCCGGGGCCTTGCCAAGGTGGACGCACTCGACTTAAAAATCCGACAATTGGATTTGTATCGTGCCATAAGTCTGCAATATCCATTTGCAGCGATTTGTCATCGGTTATTTCAGCTGGTTTTTGCAGTTCACCTTCAACTCGATCAGCTGCTTCTGTAGTCATCAGGTCACGCATCACCCGAAATACTACTTCGGTGATGTCTCTAGCATCGTAAATGTCTGGCAAACCACTTTGAGCCTTGACTTTTTCCAAAAATGGTATATCTTTTTCTTTTATATCGCTGGAAGAAGTTGCCATTTAAATAAACCCCCAAAGTATTATTCATAGATGCATATTTGCCAAAATAAAATAGCAGTATGTATAACTATCCCAGCAAAGAAAGAGGAGTAGAAATATCAAACTGTAGCAATTAAATAAATGGCTAAATATTGCAACTGTTGTTATGTACAGTAGTAAATTTCGTTACTTTTCTACATCTATCACAGGAAACAGAAATTTATGATCAAATTAAGACTCAAGAGTTATTGGTAAAGTGATAGTAAACGTAGTGCCAATGCCTTGGGTACTTTCAACTTGAATATGACCCTGATGATGTTCGACAATAGCTTGAGCGATCGCTAATCCCAATCCTGAACCAGTAGCGCTGGCTGTAGCTGTATTCCCAGTCCTATGAGTCCGTGCCGGATCTACCCGATAAAAGCGGTCAAACAAGCGTGGTAGTGCTTCCGCTGGAATTCCAACTCCGGTATCCTTGACTTTAACTTGCAACTGAGCAGTGGTATAACGTAGTCCAGAAACGCGATTTATTCCCTCCATCCGCGCCAATTCCACTTTCACCTGTCCACCAGCTGGAGTGTAATGCAAGGCATTAGCAATTAAGTTTGTGAACAGCCGCACCAGTTGATCCCAATTGCCTACAAGGGTAAACCAATTGTCCAGTAATTCCGGGCTAATTTCCGAGGCGGGAGGATCAACTAATTCTAGAGAAAGGTCAATTTCTTTTTCAGGGACTAACAATTGTTGTTCTTCAACCACCTCCATCAGCAAAGCGTCCAGCGGACAAGGTGAAAAAGTATCTTTGCTAATACCACTATCTTGACGTGCTAAGAAGAGTAAGTCATTGACTAACTTACCCAAACGCTGCGTTAAGCGTTCCACCACCTTTAACTGTTGCCGATACTGCAAAGAAGTTGTCCCTTCTACCTCTGCTAAATCTAAGTCAGCAAGGGCAACTTGCACATTAGTTTGAATCAAAGTAATGGGACTTCTAAGTTCATGTGAAGCATCAGCAGTAAATTGTTTGAGGCGTTGGTAAGATTCACCTACAGGTTCCATCGCTTTACCCGAAAGAAACCAGCCACTTGCACCTACGGAAACCACCATTAACCCAATACCTAGCGCCAAATCAAAAATTAACTGGCGACTAGGTTTAGTGACTTCAAACCAGGGATGACTAACACGCAGATATCCTAATACTTGCCGTCCCACTTCTACCCGTTGGGTGATTTGCCGCAATAACAGTGGGGAGTTGGGAGTGGAGAGTAGGGAGTTGAGAGTAGGGAGTTTATTATCTTCACCTTTTTCTTTCTCTTCTTTGACTACGCGCACAGTTTCACCAGTCCGGTTGGCATGAATGGGAATATTTAGGGGTTCGGATAGCGTTGACCAAAGTAATTCACCAGTAGGACTAAACCATTCTAGGTCGATGTGATCATCTTCTACGGCGTCGGTATTGTCACGAAAACTAGCTTCTACGTTAATGCGAACTTTCTCTGCATCAGTATTAATTGGCTCAAATATGAGCGTAGACGCACAACGGCTGGTTGTGATACAACGCTCCACTATTTCCACTACATGGTTAAGGGTGTCATCAATCCGCTCAATCAGCGTACTGCGGACGTATAAATAAACGCCACTGGCAAATAGTAGTAGTAATACAGCAGTGACCGCAGTGTACCAAATTGCAAGACGGCGGCGAGTAGCCTGAAACATATTTTTCATCCACTTTTTTGACTGAATATCTTCACATTACGTGTTTATACGGTTAAAAATTAGCTCACTTTTTTAGCTGTGGTGATTTTGCTGAGGTTTAATTTTTGCTCAAGAATTACACTCTTGTTGCAGTAAATCTGCTTAATCCTATTTTATTCTTTACATCCAGGATAAAAAATCGTTCTTCTTTGGTTATCTATATCGAAGTAACTGGAACGATTGTTGAATACATTCCACTAAAACAACAAAAACATCCAAGCTTGGAAAATTAAGTCATAACTTAATTTTTATCTTGAGTAATTTATTTTGATAATTGAAATAAGTATTAACCAACTTTTATTGTTTGAATTAATTTTGATTTTTGAATCTACCAAAGAGCATATTCTATTGTGGAAACCTGTAAAATTTCAACTCGAAGAATTCTAAGAATCTCACTCATGAGATTTAAAAAAAATCTCAAATTAATTGTGACTTGCTTTTTGTCTTCAACAATTTTGTTCAAAGTAATACTGGTTCAATTTTCTGCGTTCGCATTAGAATATAACGATCAGAATAGTGTTACTTTGAAAGCAGAAAATAATGTAAATGTTATTGACAACAGTTCATTAAACTCGAATACGACAGATAATTTACTAAGCCAAACGCTGTTAAAAAAAACTTTAAAAGATGCTAACTATCGATTACAAAAAGCCAAAAAGTTACGCAGCTTCACCATAGCTGACGTTATCCCAATCGAAGAATATAAAATAGAGCCTCCCAAGCCACCTGAGCAAGAAGAAGAAACTCAACCGGATACAATTAAACCGTCAACTTCAAATGAACAAAAACCTTATACAACAACACAACAAATACTAATAGAAAAGCTACGTCAAGCTAAAAAGCAACAACAAGCAAATCAGAAGAAAATAATTATTGATGCTCTTACAATTAGTGCTAATAGGTATCCGTGGATTGTTAATCCTACAGATAACCTTACTTTTAAACCTCAGTTATTTAAACCAAATGAAGACGAAAATTATATAGATACAGATTTAAATATTAGATTTTCTGGAGACAATCAGTTTATTGATAAATTTACCTATGCTAAATTTCCCAAAGAAGACCAGTTTTACTGGGTTCTCGATAACAATAGATTAGTAATTGAGACTAAAGGTACACAAGTAGGTATTCTTGCACAAGGTAGAGCTACTGAAACTTACAGTACCCAAAATATGACGTCAACTCAAGGATTTTGGGGGTTACAATATCTTACTAGTCTACCTGTTAATTTTGATGAATTAATCGGTGAAGCTGAAATTAATGATTTTTCTATAGTTTCTATAGCAGGAGAACTAGTTAATCCTGAAGGAATATCTGCTGGTAGAGTGATAATTAATAGTGGAATCAATCCTGAAGATCCTAATGTCACAGTTCTAGAAAATATTACACCAATTATTGGTAGTGGTTCCACCTTGAGTAATGACGGTGGCGGAGCTTTATTCGACTTATTAGATGCTACTAATACACCTCGAATTATACAAGCTTTTCCTACTACAAATTTAAAGCCTTTACTAGATGGGGGGAATGTTAGACTCCAACTAGGCGAAATTATTCCTGATTCTGTTCTAGAAGCAACTGGTATTTTATGGGGTAATATTTTGACAGGCGAAGGTTTTGGCTTTACTGCTCCCGTCTCTTCATTACCAGGTATTAAGATTACCCAAAGAGACAAATTTGATAATTTTGATTTATTGAATATAGCAGTTAATCCTTTCTTGACACCACTTGAGAGAGATGTGTCTTATTTAAATTCTTTATCTTGGGTATCTTTCGGCAAAAGAGATCCCATATTTGAAGTGTTATCTGAGACACAAAAAACTTCTAATTGGCACAGACTATATGTTAGCTACCCTCATAACCGCAGTATTATTCAATATGATCCAGAAAAAATTAGTGCTACTTATTCTAATATCTTTTCTAGCCCAGGAATATCTATTACAGCTAATTTCAGCGAATTCAGTATTGATGGGATACAAACAGCTAATTCTACTTTGGGATTGGCATTGGGTGGAATCTTTGAATTTATTAAAATAGATAATATTAATGAAAGTTTAGCAGAAGCGCGACAAAGCTTTAAAAACGGTGAAGGTTTTGTTCCCTTAAATACAAAGTCTACACCAGATCAAAGAAGACAAATTAACAATAGAATTAATCGGACTTTAGCCTATTCTAATGGAGCGACTAGTCTAGAACAGGTATCTGGGAATTTGACACTTCAGAGTAAAATTACTCCCAATGACTCTAGTATCTTGCAAATAAGAACAGGAAATCACAAGCGAGCAGTCCAATTTTTACAAAGAGATATTGAACTTTTAGATCCCGGTGATACATTCTTTTCAACCCTCAGACTTTCTAATGAAAGATTTGGCCCTCTAACTTTTATAGGAAATCAAATTCCTCTGACTAATACTGATATTAATCCTATTAACGAATCTACTGCTGCTGAAGTTATTTTAACTAACTCCGAAGGGAGACAATTTGTACAAAAGTTTAGTTCTGAAGATAACACTATAGTACCGATTCCAGTCAGGACATTTGATTTAGCATTCGATTATTTTGAACTCACCAGAGTTGATCTTATAGGTGTAAACTTTAACAGCTTTAATGGTTATCTATCTTTACCTTCAGTCGAATTATTAGCAGCAGGCTCTACTGGTAATTTAAATTATAGTGCTAGTTTGGGAACTTGGTTTAATATAAATGCTAACTCTGCACCTGGAGTTTCTAATAATAATTTAGGTTTAGCAGAACCATCTGTGGGCATATATGCTAATCTTCTGGTTAACTATATTAAAACTAATGTCCAGTTAAACTCAAATAAAAAACCTGTAGCTATCAATACTCACGTACCATCATTAAAAATTGACTGGAATAGTGCATCAAATAGCAATAATCCTTTCTCTACTGTTCTCAGCTATTACTTTAATCATCAAGAAAGAAATCTAAGCTTTTCTTTAGCACCTGCTATAGCTTTTGTTGAAGAAAATAGTAATGGTGAGTTGCTAGGACTGTTTAGTGGTGATCTTAGTACTAGCACGGGTTTGAATATTAACACAAGTCTAGAGTTAGGGAAAAGTCTTTTCTATGAGTTACAGGGTTTACAAAAAGTTAGCACCAATCTATCTGTTGGTGCTTATATTAAAAATTATACTACAAGGAATTTGGGTTTAAATAGCCGATTGTCTGGCTTGAACTATGGAGCTATTTTTAGATATAGCTTTACCGATAATAATGTTTTTTTAGAATCTAAAATTGGTACGGGTGAAAATGGATTTGATTTACAAATTCAAGGTGGTTATCGATTTTGATAATATTAATATATGTAATAACTGTATATTGAGCACTGCTACAAGCTTTAAAATCTAATTTTTTCGGCATCAGTAAGCAGTGCTCAATATCCAAATCAGGCTAATCTAAAGCACCTGAGCTATTAACACCAGTGCCAGCTCGAATTATAGTTGTTATATCTTCAATTGAAACACTATTATTCAGCGAACTTGTTATTGGATCAATCAATGAGGTTGGGCTAGAGGGTGTATTAGTTTGAAGTAATCCTGGAGTTATAGTGAGACTAGTGATAGTTTCATTATTTCCACCTGCTGTCCCTCCATAGGTAGGTGTAATTGTTATGCCGTTATCAAGGGATGAGCCGGAAGGTAAAATTAACTCGCCACTGACGCCAAGAAAAGTACCGGAAGGTCTAATTAGACTAACAGCACCACGAGCAGTGGCTTGTTGTGCATTTGCTGGCGCTGCTAAAAAATTTCCTGCACTCACTAAACCTAATAGACAGATACTTCCTCGGAAAATTATAGATAATTTGTCAGATAAATTTTTCATGATTTTATTAACTCTTCATGCTTTGCGTCTTAGGCTAGTTCCCAGATTTTGCTTGGGAATGCAGATTCAACCTCGACTAGGAAAAGTAAAGGCGTAATCTTTTTTTATTTCTTTTTGCAAATAAAAATATAGAACCCTTGCTGTGAGTATTTTGTTAAAAATGAACATTTTTAGGCTTCGTATTGTTACGTAAGTGCTCTATCCATTTTTTGGTAAGTGTTACAGGGTTTATATTGATATGACTAAAATTATGTAAAGGGATGATGAGGAGTTGCGGCAATCACTGATGCTTTGATTCTATTCTGAGGGGTTAAAGAAATTTAATCTTTTTATATGGAAAGCTTCTACGCGTCGTATGCAAGACAATTTAGGGGCACATAGCTGCACCCCTATGCAAGTCAGTACAACAATATTCCCAATTTCTCTAAGGAATATTACGAATTACAAATTGGTATTAAACATTTACCAAAACGGCCTCTCGCAGCTTGGCAATTACATCACTCAGATTACCCGTGTTCAGGCGGTAACTCAAAGGATGAGCAATTAACCGAGCCGTGCTTTCATAGAGAGTGGCAACTTCAATCAGACCATTTTCGCGCAAAGTTCGACCTGTGGAAACTAAATCCACGATCGCTTCTGACATTCCAGTAATCGGCCCTAATTCCACTGAACCATACAACGGCACTATTTCCACAGGTAAATCCAGACTGTGGAAATATTCACGAGCGCAATTTACATACTTGGAAGCAACTCTACCATGCGGTGGTAAATCTAAAGGCGATCGGTAAGAACTTGATGCTTTTACCGCCACCGACATCCGACAATGCCCAAACTGTAAATCTACCAAGTGGGCAACTTGCGGCTGCTTTTCCCGCAACACATCGTAACCGACAACACCCAGTTGTGCTTGACCATATTCTACATACACCGGCACATCTTGCGCCCGCACCAACAAAGCTTTTGCAAGTCCCTTTGTGTCAGGAATTTGAAGTTGGCGAGTTCCTGAATCTAAAAAAGCACTAAAATCTAATCCCACAGCTTGTAGCAGGCGGATGCTATTTTTAAGTAGTTCCCCTTTTGGCAATGCAACAGTCAGCATTCTTTTTATTGGTATCCTTAGCGTCTCGACAGTTGAATAATATTGAGAATATCTCTATATGCTTACCACAAGCAGCATGAGAATTTTATTAGTTGATGATGAAATTGAACTAACTGAACCCTTGAGTCGCTTATTAACTCGTGAGGGTTACGCTGTTGATGCCGCTTACGATGGCACAAGTGGCAGTGAACACGCACAAGCAGGCAATTATGACCTATTGATTTTAGATTGGATGCTGCCAGGAAAAACGGGGTTAGAGATTTGTCAGGAATTGCGACGCCAAGGCAAAACTACCCCCGTGCTGTTTCTCACAGCCAAGGATACTTTGGATGACCGCGTAGAAGGTTTAGATGCTGGTGCTGACGACTATTTAGTTAAACCTTTTGAACTGCGGGAGTTACTAGCGAGAGTCCGTGCTTTATTGCGTCGTTCCGGTTCTCAAACCTATGAAACCACCACTGGACGTTTAACTGTCGCTGATTTAGAACTCGATTGTGAAAATCAAGTAGCCTATCGCCAAGGACGAATAATTGAGTTATCTCAAAAAGAAAGCCAGTTGTTGCAATACTTTATGGAACACACGGGACAGCTACTAACTCATGCCCAGATTATGCAAAATTTGTGGCAAGAGGAAGAACAACCTAGTAGTAATGTGATAGCGGCATTAATTCGCCTGTTACGCCGCAAGATTGAGGTAGGTAGAGAAACTGCGCTGATTCACACAGTCTATGGTAAAGGCTATCGTTTCGGTGCTTCCTCAATGGAGTTAGTTTAAGCGTCTACTTCCAACTCACAAGGATTCGGCTCATTGGTAGGAGAATCATTAAAATTTTTCAATCTTTGCGATTTTAATTCCTGTCGAAGTTTGTTGTAGAGGGATAAATCCACAGGCATCATAATTTGTGAAATTCCCTTCCAGACAACAAGCTGATTATTCGCACCCATATCTTCCATGAGTTGCTCAGTATAACGCAAGGAAAACGAGGTTATACATGTTGCCTTCGATACAACGCTATTGTATTGAGTTTTCATCCAATTGATATCTGCTGCCATTTCTTGATACATTGCTGGCGGCGAAGGCAATAACAAGTTGCCTTGGACATACTCTAGCAGCCACCAAGCACCAACTTCTGATGTCAACTGACTGTAAAAACTGCTGTTATAGCCAATAAAACCCATTTGTGGAATATTAGGATGAATCAGATAACGGTAAAGGTTAAAATTACCATCTTCATCGATTACCTGTCGCCGATATTCTTCCTCAAGAAATGGAAGTTCTTGGCAAAATCCTGTTCCAAAAATTACTATGTCTGCCTGTAACTGCTGACCATTAGCTAATTCCACACCATCAGGGATAAACTTGGTGATGCTGGTTTTTATTGCCTGAATTTTACCAGAGTGTATGTACTTGAAAAAATCTGGAGGAGCTATGCTAATGCCACAGTTAGCCTGATTCATAGGTTGTTCAGGCAACATACCGCAGCTATCAAGACCGAATTGCAGGCGTAGCACCATCTCATTAGTCCGCCAAAAAGCCCATACTAGTGGCTTACCCAAAGTGTGCAGTAGTTTTTCAATTCGTCCCATCTTACGGTAGGGGAACCAAGCTTCTGAAAAGCGGGTTAATAAAACATACTTCAGGTTTACTAAACCCAGAAAAAATCTAGGAATCTTCCATAGAGGTTGACGAAAGACGAGAGTGGATTTTTTGGCTATGTTTGCCGCCAAAGTTGCAATGTCGCAGGCAGATTTGCCAAAACCCACTACTACTACCTGCTTACCCTCAATGATTGAGGCATCGTTAAACTCGGTAGAATGCAGTACCCGTCCTCCAAATGCGGCGAACTCCTCCTTACCTGGTAAAGAAGGTAGCTTAGGAATACTATATGTGCCATTGCACACTAACACAAAGTCAAATTCGTGCTTTTCTTCTTTTGCCTTACCCCCATTATCTTCCTTCACTCTGATGGTAACTACCCATCCTGGACGTTCTCCAGTTTTTCGGGAAACATTGGTCACTTCCGTTTGGAAACGAATTCTCTCAAGAACCCTAAAATTATGAGCGTATGAATCTAAGTAATCCCGCATCTGTTCTGCTGTGGGCCACTCTGGGTAGGATGCAGGCATGGGATAGTCTGAAAAACTATAGGTGTCACCCGTATTTTGGGTTGTTAATCCTGGGTAAGTTCGAGATTTTTCCCAAACACCACCAAGTCCTTTTTGTTTCTCGAATACAGTAACGTCATAGCCTTCTTCGATAAAAGTTTTAGCTGTCACCAGTCCGCTGATTCCAGCCCCGATAACGCAAATATCTTTGATTTCCATTCTTTTTTATGTAAATTATGAAATAATTTTTGCAAAGATGAATTTACAGTAGGTTTTATTTATTTGAACTACATCTGTCGTGGGCCCTAAAGAAATAAGCTAATCAGCATTTAAGCTGCAACATAGCTGAAATTACCTTTATGTTTTATATTCCGATGCCACCTAATCACTAACTCGCCTTGATTCAACAGCTTATCTAGCAGTGATTTTAATTCATCTACTGATTTAAATAACCGATGAGCAATATATTCTTTACATGAATGCCAGACTAACTCGATAATGTTGTAATCAGGGCTGTAAGCGGGCAAGAACTCTAGAACAAAATTTGGGAATTCTTCAGATATTTTAGCTAGAACATCTTTGCGTTTATGAAAACTAGCATTATCTAAAATTAAAATAATCTTTGGCCCATATTTCGCAAAATCCTCACCAAGGTTTCCTTTGCTTACCCATTCTTGCTTAATTAATTCATTTAATTGTTGTAATTGCTCATAAAAAATATCTGCGTTCCCTTTTTTAACAAAAAAGCATACTCGTTTTCGGTCTAGTTCTCTGATTGCCCCCATTACATTTACTCGACCACAACGCCGTTGACCTGGAACATTCTTGCGTTTTCCTTTTTTACCCCAACCCTTGCGACGAATCACGCGTAAACTAAAACCGCTCTCGTCCCAAAACCATACCTGTAAACGCTCTGGTTGCTCTCGCGCTATTGATAAATATTGAGTAAGTTTCTCTTTAAACTTCGCTCTTTCAATAGGATTTTGTTTATCTTCTAGGTCATATTTAGCCCAGATATAACTATACTTTTTTCTCTTTAATATCCTCCTAACCTGAGAGCTACTTAAATCAATTCCTGTTTCTTTTGTTAAATATGTGGCTAATCTTTCTGCCGTCCATCTGCCGAAGTCGTAGCCTAAATCTGATGGTTCTTGGTCAACAGTTTTTAATAACAGTTCAATATATTCAGGAGTCGCTTTTCGATAATGTTCATACTCTCTTTTATTATGTAGAGTTTCTAGCTCATCTGGATCACCATGCATACACCAATATGCCACTGTTCTGTGCGAACAGCCTAAAAATTTAGCAATTTCATGTTGCGGTTTCCCATCATTCTGTAGCAGAATAATTAAAATTCTTTCCCTGACGTGTGGTTTGTCGCTCTCTTTTAGAGCTTGCTGTAAGGAGCTAACTTGTTCTGGCGTTAAAAAGTTCTTGGCTGGGGGCGGCATCGTCGCTTTTAAACGGCTTCATCTTCTTATTATGCAACTTAAGTGACGATTAGCTTAGCAGACATTATTGCTCATGGTTAAATAGGCACAAACATTACAAGTAAATAAAACCTACTTTTTAGGATGCAGATTATCAATGAGGTTTGTGCAAGTTTAATCTGCAAAGCAGGTTTTGATGACTCGCATATTCAAAACTTAATTGAAGATTTTGCAAAAGGCTGTGAAATATTGCCTGTCTCACTATAGGAATCCGCTTTGATTTCTGAACTAATTTGCGTAGGCAGGCAATAGGCAATAGGCAACAGTCAAGAAGGCTTCTTATACCAATTCTTTATGAAGACGCATAGAAAGAACCCCACCGCCTGCGGCATCTCCCCGATATTTTGGGGAGGTTGAGAGGAGTCAAAATAATATGCAGCTTCATAGAGAATTGGTATTACAGATTGTGAACCCATTTTTAACTCTATATTGATAAGCTTTGCTTAAGCATTTCTAACAAAGGTATAATCATTTGCTGGAAATGCTTCTATATTGATAAGCTTTGCTTAAGCATTTCTAACAAAGGTATAATCATTTGCTGGAAATGCTTCTATATTGATAAGCTTTGCTTAAGTATTTACAACAAAGGTATAATCATTTGCTGGAAATGCTTCTATATTGATAAGCTTTGCTTAAGTATTTACAACAAAGATATAATCATTTGCTAGAAATAAACAAACTATTGTTACTAAGGTTCAAGCATTTGTAACAATGGCTTCTATTTTTGTAACCA
This sequence comes from Nostoc sp. UIC 10890, assembly GCF_054786515.1. NCBI lineage: Bacteria > Bacillati > Cyanobacteriota > Cyanophyceae > Nostocales > Nostocaceae > Nostoc > Nostoc sp. UIC 10890. Next base: position 3,502,044 of record NZ_JBSGKF010000001.1, on the reverse strand, counting down.
ATGGATAAGCTGTAGTTACTTCCTACACGACATTGATATTGCGGTTCTCGACAAGCGTGAAGTACAATTTTGACCTCTCTCCCAAAAGGAGAGAGGCTTTGAATTTTTCCCCATTCCCAAAGCGGGAAAGGGGTTAGGTCTATTTGCACACTTGTACCTCACCGGATTCAAAATGGCTATAACGCAATACGCTTGGGTTAAGCGCTACTTGTACAAAATCGTGGGTTTTTGAGACGCGATAAATCGCCGTCTCTACAAGTGTTTTGGTTTTATCTGAACGTATTGGACTATAACGTAGCTGCTGCAAAAATACTCAAATTATTCTTGAATTTCTGCTTGTAGTATTAAGATTTACCCAAAAACTGATGAATTTGAAGTTGAAGTTTTTCTCGTAATTGTTGCGCCTGTTGATAGGCTACTGCACGCCCTTTGTTTGAGTGGTTATCCAATCGTGCTGGTTCTAAAGACTGAATAAAGTAACGCAAACGAGTTCTCATCGCCCAAATTCCCATTGAGGGAAACAGAAGTAAAATTAGCATCAAAGGCGAGAAAGGCAAGAATGGTAATTTGATTAGTCGTTGCAACTTAGTAAAATTAACAGCCCAAGGATGTAAAGATTCACTACCAATGCAAACTACTGGGAGAATGGGAATATGATAGCGATCGCTCAACTGAATAAAACTCACATCAAACTTTTCTAGTTGATAGCGTCTTCTCCAACCTTTCAAAGGGCCGCGGATACCTTCGGGTGCATATAAGAGAATTTTACCTTGAGCGATTGCTGACTCAAAATTATCTAATTCGGCTCGCACACCACCTAAAACCTGCGACCATTTAGGTGGTAGCCACCAAATCACCCAAGGATGCTCAAATAATGCTGGACTTGCTACGGGTTGTACCACCCATCCTCTGGTTTCACTTAATAAATAACCCAAGGTCAAAAAGTCCCAAGGAAAACACATCCCCGCGTGATTCATTGCCACAATCAATGGCCCTGTTGACGGCAAGTTTTCAACTTGTTGCAATTCTCCCCGAAAATATGATTTAACGATGGGGCCAAGAACTTCTTGGCGAAAGGCTTGTTGATATTTGGGATCAAATTCACCAACTTCTTTTCGGGGTGAACGAAAACCCAGACGCAACCAGCGACTTAGCAACGCTAGATAAAATCCGCCAGGAATTAAAAATAATCCATATTCTAGCCAATTCCAACCATCTGGGTCAGCGTGATAGTGCTGCCAATGGCGGTTGAATAAAATTAGCCAACCTGGAGGATACCAAAGACAAAACCAGTCAAACCAGTTAAATACATAACCTTCACCTGGTAAATTTTCCAGTTGAGTGTTTAGGAGTTTTTCGGAATGTTGATTAATCAAAATGGTTAAAAATCAGGCAAAATTTTTATTAAAAGTGCATCATAGCTATATAATTTTGCCATTGGCATCTTACCATAGAAGTAAAATTAACTACAGACTTGGAAACCCGTTTCAGATTTGGTTGCCAAAATTACCAAGTGAAAAATTTATCAATGGAAATTATTAAGCAAAACTTATATATAGATATCCTTTATATATGAAAAATTAAGTTGAGTATGAAGTATGAGAATGTAACACACCACCAAGAAATTTTTGGCGGTGTGTAATGACTAATATCATTAAATAGCCCTAAATAATACTATTGTGGCGTCACATATTAGACAAATTTAATATTTATTTTATAGATAGGTTTTGCAGTCAACAATAAGCAGTGAAAACTGATAAATGAATATTGGTGTTTCGCCAAAAGATGAAATTGATACTAACTAATGACTATTTAAATTCTTCCTCAAGCTGGAGACAAATGGCGAGACACCTGTCTTAATCTTCCTACTATGGAACTAGGAAAGCCACTAAAAATTTCAGATCTAATCCGTGAACTTCGGCAGCAACTCGATCTCTCTCAGGAAAAGTTTGCAGCCAAGTTGGGAGTTTCTCTGCGAACAATCAATCGCTGGGAGAACGGATCTACAGTGCCTTCACAGATGGCACTAAAGCTGATTGAAGAAATGTTACAGAAAATGGGCGAACCAGGTAAAACACTAGTGAAAGAGTATCTCTCAAAAGCGGAGCAACGGGAGGACTCTTAAGATGATGGTGAAAGTACCCGAAAAAATTTTGATGATGCGTTCTCGGCTCATAGCTTGTGGTGTAATGATTGTGGCAGTCATAGCGGCGTTGCTGCTGACAAAATTGTTGCTGCCAGTCTTTGATCCGAGCGTATTTCCATTATTTTATGCTGCGGTGGCAGTCAGTGCTTGGTATGGCGGCATGAGACTTGGAGTGTTAGCGATCGCTCTTTCTGTGACAACTGCGCTATATTTTTTGATTGAGCCAGTCTACTCCTTCGATTTCTTCAGCCAAAACGTTTTGGTAAGATTAACGACGTTTTCACTAGTATCCTTCTTAATTACCGCCCTTTCTTCAGAGTTGCAAACTGCTAGACGCAAGGCAGAGACAAGCCTAAAGTTGTTGCAAAATAGCGAGATGCGGTTTAGCCGACTGGCAGAATCTAACATCATTGGAGTGATTGTCACTGATATGAAAAACGACTCCATCATGGCAGCCAATGATGCTTTTCTAAAAATAGTCGGCTATGAGCGAGAAGATTTGTCCGCTAACCGAATGAACTGGCGCGATATTACCCCACCAGAGTATCTTTTTTTAAGTGAGCGTTCAGTGCAAGAACTGAAAACCACCGGAGTATGTAAACCCTTTGAGAAGGAATATATCTGCAAAGATGGTACAAGAGTTCCCGTTTTGCTCGGTTCTGTCCTCGTGGGAGACACTGAAGAAACTGTTATTGGCTTCGTTATTGATTTGAGCGAACAGCAAGCTGCACTACGTGAACGCCAACAAGTAGAACAAACTTTGCGGGAGAAGGAGGAGCGACTGAGGTTAGCTAACGAGCGGTTTGAGTTAGCTGCATCTGCGGTAAACTGTCTCATCTATGACTGGAATATAGAAGAGGATACCGTTGAAAGAACCGAAGGGTTAACTCGAATTTTGGGCTATTCTCTCGCTGAAGCTGAAGCAAATGGTAATTGGTGGCGCAAGCTTGTGCATCCAGAGGATTTGCAACGTGTACAAGATGAGGCGGGAGTTGCTTTGGCGAATAGCGATCGCTATACTGCGGAGTATCGAATTCGCAACAAAAACAATCAGTACATCTATGTGTTAGATCAGGGGATAATAGTGCAGCGAGATGCTGATGGCAACCCACTACGCTTAGTTGGCAGCACTACAGATATTAGCGAACGCAAGCAGGCAGAGAAGGCAGTCCAAGCAAGTGAGGAGCGGCTTAGGAGTTTTGTGAAAGCGAATGTAGTTGGTATTCTTTTTGGTGATGTGAATGGTAGTATCACCGAAGCCAATAACGAGTTTTTGCGAATTGTCGGCTATACCCAGGAGGATATCCAAGCAGGTAGATTACGGTGGACTGATATCACGCCATCTGAGTACCAATATTTAGATGAACTGGCCATTACCGAGGCAACAGCGAAGGGAACCTGTACTCCTTATGAGAAGGAATTTATTCGCAAGGATGGTTCTATTGTCCCAGTTGTAGTTGGTTACTCTCTTTTAGGAGAATCTCGACAAAAATCAGTTGCATTTATTCTGGATATTAGTGATCTCAAACAAGCTAAAAAAGCACTGAGTCAGAGTCAAGAGCAATTCCAAGCTTTTATGGACAATATTCCAGCCGCAGCATGGATTACGAATGTAGACGGGCGTGTAGTTTACCTCAGTCCAACTTATTTGAGTACATTTGACTTAGCAGTAAATAAGGCGATTCATAAAAATATTTTTGAGCTATACCCAGCCCAAATCGCTCAACCTCTCCTCGATAACATTAGAATGGTTGCCGAGACAAATCAGGTTGTTCAAACGATTGAGTCTGCCCCACGCACAGATGGCACTCTCGGCGAATTTTTAGTCTATAAGTTTCCCATTGCCAATGCATCTGGGCAACGTCTAGTAGGAGGGGTTGCAATTGACATCACCGAACGCGAACGCGCCCTTCGGGAACGTCAGCTTGCAGAACAAGCTTTACAAGAGCGCAGTGAAAGACTCAAACTGCTCTCGGAAACAACCAGCGATTTGCTTTCAACTGAGCGCCCCTTGGATTTAATGAACAGCTTGTTTAGCAAACTCTCGGCGCAGATGGATTTGCACTTTTACTTCAACTATCTAATCGATACACAAGAAAATAAGCAAAAACTCCGGTTAGTAGCTTGGAATGGCATCACTGATGAAGTATTTCAAGCAATTGAATATCTGGAATTTAATCAAGGCATGTGCGGAGTGGTAGCACAAGAACGCCGTCAAATTGTCATCAACAATGTCTTGCACTCTAGCGATCCAAATGCCCACATTCTCCGTGCTTTGGAAATCACAGCCTACGCAGGGCAACCATTAATTGCTCAAGGAAAGCTGCTTGGTGTTCTCTCTTTTGCCAGTCGCACCCGTACTCACTTCACTTCTGGGGAAATTACTCTATTACAAGCAACCTCCGATCAGGTGGCGGTTGCTCTGGAACGCGCTCAGTTAATGGCTTCTTTACAGCGACGGAAAGAGGAATTGATCCAAGCTAATCGGATCAAAGATGAATTTTTGGCGGTTCTTTCCCACGAACTTCGCACGCCGCTAAACCCGATCCTGGGATGGTCGAAGTTACTGCAAACGAAAAAGTATGATGAAGCAACCACCACTCGCGCTCTCGAAACCATTGAGCGCAATGCCAAGTTGCAAACTCAATTAATCGAAGATTTGCTGGATGTCTCTCGCATTCTGCAAGGTAAACTTAGTCTGAATATTGCTCCTGTAAATCTGGCAACTGCGATCGCTTCAGCCATAGAAACTGTACGTTTAGCTGCTGAAGCCAAATCTATTAATTTGCGATTTACGATTTTAGATTTTGGATTAGAAAATTCTCAAAGAAATTTAGAATCTATCGATTTTATCAAGCAACCTGACAATCTCAAATCTCAAATTCAAGTTGCGCTGGAAGCGCAACAGAGTGGCGACTCCAAATTTGTCGTAACAGGTGATTCCAATCGCTTGCAGCAAGTTATCTGGAATTTACTTTCCAATGCTATTAAGTTTACTCCCCAAGGTGGAGAGGTAGAAATCAGTTTAGAGTCTGTTGGTTCTCAGGTTCAGCTGCGAGTCAGTGATACAGGTAAGGGAATTAGCCCTGACTTTTTACCATTTGTCTTTGATTACTTCCGACAAGCTGATGGCGCAACTACCAGAAAATTCGGCGGACTGGGATTAGGATTAGCTATTGTTCGTCACATCGTCGAGCTACATGGCGGCACAGTTAAGGCAGAAAGTTTGGGTGAAGAACAGGGAGCAATCTTTACAGTCATGCTACCGCTACTCAAGATTCATCCAGATAACCAGCAGATTGTCTCTCAACTGGATGATTCACCCGATCTAAATGGGTTGAAAGTTCTGCTTGTGGATGATGAGCGTGATACGCGAGAATTAATTGCTTTCATTTTGGAGCAGTCTGGCGCAGTAGTAATCCAGACTGCATCTGCGATGGAAGCACTACGAATTATGCCTCAGTTCCGACCAAATCTGCTGTTAAGCGATATTGGAATGCCGGAAGTAGATGGATATATGCTAATGCGTCAAATTAGAGCTATGTCACCAGAACTTGGAGGGAAAATTCCAGCGATCGCTCTTACCGCTTATGCCGCTGAGGTTGATTATCAACAAGCAATTGCCGCCGGATTTGGGCAGCATATCACCAAGCCTGTGGAGCCAGCTAAGTTACTCCGAGCGATCGCTAACTTAAGTAGTCGGCGCAATTAAAGCTAACTGGCTAAGGCTGTCATTTGTCCTTTGTCATTGGTCATTGGTCATTAGTAAGGGTTTTAAGCCTATTTACGTTTCGTAACATACTTGGTTTTTTTCGCGCCAACTTACTTAATTGCGTTAGCGGAGAGGGGCGTTAGCCCATTGCGAATTGCGAATTGGTATTAGGTTTCCTCTAACCACAACATGGCTTATTAACAGCCTTGACTACCTCAGTCGAATTAACTGTAGTCACCAAATTCTTTTCTGGCGCGGTATCTCCCACCTTCACCACAAAAATTTCCCAGCGGTTTCCATCTGGATCTGTTACCCAAACCTTGTCTTGCAAAGCGTAGCAACAATCAGTATTGTCTTCAGTAAATAATGCTAATCCTGACTCCGTAAACCTTTGTATAGCCGCTCGCACTTCTTCTGTACTTTCAACTTGTACACCCAAATGAGACAATGCACCACCAGCCTGGATGCTAGGAGCTAAATTCAGTGTGAGATTTAGCGCTGGGCTAGAAAGATCAAATTTGGCATAGTCATCTTTATACTTCACAGGTTCCACGCCAAACATTGCCCTATAAAATGCTACAGACTTTTCAACGTCAGTAACATTCAAAGCCACATGAGTTTTCAGCACTGCCATAATTTTGCTCCTTGTAGGATTTTCAAAATATCGATATATGTCATTGGTAATTCGTAATTAGAAATTACGAATTACCAATGACACCTTGGATCTCGCAATGTTGCCTTTTCTGGCTCCCGTGGGAACCAAAATGCCGTTTGCTTACAAACTTCAACCAGCATCAACATTACTGGCACTTCGATTAAAACACCTACCACTGTAGCAAGTGCAGCACCAGAATTTAAGCCAAACAGCATTACAGAAGTTGCGATCGCCACTTCAAAATGATTACTAGCTCCAATTAATGCTGCGGGTGCGGCATCCTCATAAGATATATTCAGCTTCAATGCTGCCACATAACTAATCAAGAAAATAAAATTAGTTTGGATGAATAGTGGCACGGCAATTAATAAGATGTGCAAGGGATTGTTAACAATCAATTCACCTTTAAAAGCAAATAGCAAAACCAAAGTCATCAGCAAGGCAGTAATGGCAATTGGACTGAGATACTTTAAAAATCTCCGTTCAAACCATTCTTTACCTTTGTTTTGAAAAATCCAATAACGGCTGTACATTCCTGCTATTAAAGGCAATCCGACATAAATTAGCACCGACAACACAATCGTTTGCCACGGCACTGTTAAATCATTTGCCGCCAGTAACCACCTACCTAAAGGTGCATACAAAAACAGCATTGTCAGAGAATTCACCGCCACCATCACCAAAGTATGTCCCTGATTGCCGTAGGAAAGATAACCCCACAGCAGCACCATCGCAGTACAAGGAGCAATTCCCAGTAAAATCGTACCTGCAATGTAGGAATTAGCGATCGCAACTTCGTTACCGCGAATTAATTCTATGCCTGTAATTAACGGGCGAAATAACCAACCTAAGAAAAACTGAGAAAATACCACCATCGTGAATGGTTTAATTAACCAGTTGACAACCAAAGTGAGAATTACAGGTTTTGGGGCACGGATAGCATTTGCAGCTTGGGTGAAGTCAATTTTCACCATGATGGGATACATCATAAAAAACAGACAAACTGCAATGGGAATTGACACTTGATAGATACTCAATGCATCCAATGTCACCGCCACCCCTGGAAATAATCTCCCTAGTCCAATTCCCGCCAAGATGCAGAAAAACACCCAAACAGTAAGGTATCTTTCAAAAAAACTCAAATTACTCCCTGCTTGTGCTGTATTCGGCTGCGAATTCGTATTCATGGATATAAGCCTGAAATATTGTTGGAGGGATAAGGGGAATGACCAATGACCAATGACAAATGACAAATGACAAATGCCTTAATCCCCATCTCCCGCTTTCCATGCGATCGCTTTACTAGGTTGAGGATCGGGTAGCTTCAGAGTAATTAATGCTGCTGCTAGTACAAAAAACATGGATGTCCACAGACAGCCCACTAACCCGAAAAACTGGTATACCAAACCTGACAAAACAGTTCCAGCTAATCGACCACCTGAGTTTGCCATGTAGTAAAAACCAACGTTTAGCGCTACTTTGTCATCGTCAGTAAATGCCAACACTAAATAAGAGTGAACTGCTGAGTTGAAGGCAAACACAACGCCAAAAACCAGGAGTCCACCAACGATCGCAATGTTTGCAGGTATACCTATTTGGAGAGCAAGAGCGATCGCAGCTGGAACTACTGTTAAAGTAAATGTCCAAAACTGGATAGTCTTTGATTGCGGTGGACGGCCAGAACCAAATCTCTGAATCAGTGTTGGTGCTAAGAATTGAATAACGCCATAACCAATTACCCAACAAGCCAAGAATCCACCAACCTGATAGAACGACCAGCCCAAGGTTCCACGTAAGAATACTGGCAATCCCACAACAAACCATACATCCCTAGAACCAAAGAGAAAGAATCGTGCCGCCGAGAGAATATTAATCTCTTCACTCTTAGAAAACAGTTGGCTAAACTTGATTTTCTTCTTGATTTTGCCCATTCCTTTAGGCAGCATCAGCCCAGAAAACATAATCAGGGAAAGTCCCCCTGCCATAATCCACAGGGAATTGATAAAGCCAACCGCAGCCAGGAGAGCGCTACCAATAAAAAAGCCAACTCCTTTGAGAGCATTCTTAGAACCCGTCAGCACCGCCACCCATTTAAACAAAGATGACTGGGCATCCTGAGGCACCACTAACCGAATCGCACTTTTAGAACTCATTTTGGTCAAGTCTTTGGCAATCCCAGAAAATGCTTGTGCCACCATCACATAACCGACTGCAATCCACTGTGCCCAATTTGGATTGAGGAATGACAACATGACTAGAGAAAAAATCTGTAATCCGATGCCGCTATAAAGTGTTACCTTCAATCCGAACTGGGAACCAATCCAACCGCCTAAAAAGTTTGTGACAACTCCGAAGACTTCGTAGAACAAAAACAGAAAGGCAATTTGGATTGGGGTATAGCCAATTTGGTTGAAATATAGCAAAACCAGCATTCGCAGGGCACCATCAGTGAGGGTAAAGCCCCAGTAGGCGAGGGTGACTAGGATATAGTTCTTGAAATTGGCGCTATGAGCTGTAGTAGAAGCCATGAGGGAAGAAAGATTTAAACGCAGAGGAACGCAGAGTTAGCGCAGAGGCACGTAAAGTATTAATATTTCAGGCTCAGAGCTACTTTACGGGCGAGTTCAACCATTCGGTTGGCATAGCCCCATTCGTTGTCATACCAAGCGAGTATTTTCACTTGCGTCTCGTTTACCACCATCGTGGAGAGGGCATCAATGATGGAAGACCGAGGATCGTCTTTGTAGTCGATAGAGACTAAAGGACGTTCTTCATATCCCAGAATTCCTTTGAGCGGTGCTTGTTCTGAAGCTGCTTTTAGTAAGCTATTAATTTCTTCTACGGTTGTAGGTCGCACAACTTCAAACACGCAGTCTGTTAAAGAAGCGTTGAGCAGCGGTACTCGTACTGCCAAACCATTGAGTTTGCCATTGAGTTCCGGATAAATTAATCCGATCGCAGTTGCCGATCCAGTCGTGGTAGGAATCAGAGACAGACTGGTAGCCCGTGCGCGGCGTAAATCCTTATGAGGCGCATCTACGATGGTCTGAGTATTGGTGTTGTCATGGATTGTGGTAATGATTCCATGCTTAATGCCCAAACCTTCATGGATCACCTTCACGACTGGAGCCAAACAGTTAGTTGTACAAGAAGCAGCAGTTAGTAAATGATGCTTTTCCGGCTCATAAAGTTGGTCATTAACTCCCATGACAATATTCAAGGCTTCTTCCTTCACTGGAGCAGCCACAATTACCTTCTGTACTCCCCGCTTAAAATACGGGTCTAAGGTGGCGGGAGTCCTAAATTTACCGGAGCATTCCAGCACAATATCAACACCCAACTCTTCCCAAGGGACTTCGCCAGGTTGGGAATGTTCGCTAAAGCTTAAGGGTGTACCATCAATGAAAATGCGTTCATCGCCTTCTGTTTCTACTTCTGATGCCCAACGCCCGTGGACAGAATCAAATTTGAGCAAATGAGCGGCTGTTACTCCCCCACCTTTAATCTCATTGATATGAACAAACTCAAGTTCTGACCAACCCCAGGCAGCCCGCAAAGCTAGCCGTCCAATTCTGCCAAATCCGTTGATCCCAACACGTATACTCATCAGTTTTCCTAAGTTTATTTAAATTAATGGGTAGCAGTAAACTGATTCCATAGTGTGTTTGTAGTAAGGACTGAAGTCCTTAATTTTTTAAGCGCTAAAGTGCTTACTACGAACTTCTCAGAACTTTTTCGATAGACCACTATTACTTTTGAAAAGTCAGTTTTTTTGAGTAAAATTACTACTTTTGTTGTGTCTTCAACAAATCACTAATTTGAAAGTTGATCTGCTCCTTACCTGCAAATACTGTTCCTTCTTTACCAGCTTGAAAGTTTTTTTCTGCCAATTCATAGGCTTCACTAGGTAAAGGCACATACCCAACCGAACTGGTTGTTATCGGTGCGTACTTGAGGTAATAATCTACGAATTCTTTTAATTCTGGCTGATTTTGCAGAGATTGAGCGTTAACATAAATCAGCAAAAGTCGAGCTAACGGCTGATATTCAGCTTTTTCAACAGTTTCAGGTGATGGCAATACTGCTCCTTTGCCGCTATCAATTGCCAGAGGCTTTAACCGAGTTTTGTTGTCTTCGTAATAAGCAAGCCCGAAATAACCCAAGGCATTAGGATCTGTGCCGACTCCGCGCACTAGGGCGAGATCATCTTCACTGGAGATATAATCAGTGCGGCTGACTCTGGTCTTACCAACAATAGCTTCTGTAAAGTAATCAAAAGTACCAGACTGACCGCCAGCACCATACAGGTTAATTGGTTGATCCGGCCAAGACGATCGCACTTGGTTCCAGCGAGTGATTTTTCCTTGGGCTTCTGGTTCCCAAAGCTTTTTCAATTCGGCTACGGTAATATCTTTTGCCCAGGTATTTTGGGAATTCACCGCAACAGTCAGCGCATCACAGGCAACGGGAAGCTCGATAAACTTGACACCATTTTTGTTGCAAGCTTCTATCTCTGCTTTCAGAATGGGACGCGAGGCATTGCTGATGTCTGTCTCTTTGTTACAGAATTTCTTAAATCCCGCACTAGTACCAGAAAAGCTTAGGAGAACTTGTCCTTTGTACTGCTGCTTGTTTTGTTGAAACTGGTTAGCGATTTCTTCGGTGATTGGATACACTGTGCTAGAACCATCAATCTTTATTGCCCTCACTTTTGTCGCATCACTGACTTCTGCAACCTTTGGCGATTGCTGAGTTGGAGTAGATAAATTAGATGTGGCTGTGCAACTAGTCGCAAAAGCCAACACTCCAAATACGAGAGCCAAATTCTTTGCTATTGCGTTCATTGACCTCACCTTTAGGGGTAATTTTGAAAGTATGTTTATATCATTTCAAAAAAACTTGATGTGTCAATATAAAGCATAGCACTATACATAAAAATTCATCAAAAAAAGTTGATGCATTTATCAAGGTTGTGGAAAACAACCGTCCTATAAGCCAATAAGGTTTGGATAAGCACTCTTGACTTTCCTTGTGGTCTGGGAAAAGGGTAGATGTATTTAAAACCTTTCCCCTTTAACCGAACCGTATTGTCCTATAAGCAATCTAGTGTCAGTGAAGAGACAGAGGGACACTAAGTTGTGAGCATATATGCTGACCGTTAACCAAGCAACACAAATTTCACAAGCCAAGATGATGACGCATCTTTTGAGCAATTTCTTCATGAAATTGAAGGTCAGACACTTGTTTGCTTGTATTGGAGTTGTAGGAACTCTGACTGAGGGTCATTTCTTTGCCAGATTTCAGCACCATATATAATTCTGTACAAGCATCAGAATCATCATAATCCTGCTCAACCTGAATAGATTTAACTTCACTGAAGGAGAAAATTTTAGTATGGTCTTTCCTAAATAGGTAAGTTGTGGTTTTGAAAATTTGTTGCCGTGTGCGGTTAAACGTCCATACCGTAAAGTATTTATGGAACGGAATACTGATTAATATGATGATTGGGCCAAGCATCCAAATCCCAAAAATATAATAAAAAAAAGAGTTTCTAGACGGTATATTTGGGTCGTTGGTCATATTTCTCATCAATGTATATATAAACCCAATTACTAGAACTGCTATGACTAAATTTACACAGCAGGAAATCCAAGCGTTCTTGAAAGCAGCAGACTTAGGTTGAACACCTAGCTGAAAGGTCAACTCTAGTGAGGTTTCTTGAACAATTTGCAATTGAGACTCTTGCCCGCGAGGCTGCCCACGAATACGCATAATAAAATTAAGTAGCCATGATAAATTGGTTACACCAAGACGTATGAAAGCTTCTCCCCCTGCTCAAGAACTTCTTTTTCAGTTCAAGTAGGTGGAAAAAAGCATTTTGTTCTAAATGTCAGGGTTCCCAAAATCAATGCCACTTTATCACTTGAGAAAATCAGTCCCAAGCATAGATAAACTTATTCTTAATCGCAGCAGGAACGGGCAGAAAAAATTACACGATTGTGGCTAAAATCTGCCAGATATTCCTCTAAAATACCAAATTGGGGCAAATTTAAACTGTAATAAATCCAGCGTCCTTCCTGACGGGAGTTAACTAAGCCAGCTTCCTTGAGGGTTTTCAGGTGAAAAGATAGTTTGGACTGATTTACCCCCAAGGCTTCGCACAAATCACATACACATAATTCTCGCTGTCGCAGGAGTTCTAGCACACTAATCCTGAGTGGATCAGAAAGAGCATGAAAGCCAGCAGCAATTAAATGAGGAATAGTAGCAGAGGGGGTTTGCATGAATCAGATTTCGATAAGGGGATGCTATCTATCTCTATTGTGAAGCAGAGACTACAGCTTCAGGTTGATAGCGGATGCCGGCTTGCTTGAAGCGATGTAAAACTTCACCCAAGCGATCGCAATCTGCAATCAAACTGATCCTTACATAACCTTCACCTGCAACCCCAAAGGCATTACCTGGAGTCAGAACAACGCCAGTTTGTTGCAACACATTCAAGGCAAAATCTGTGGAACCCATACCAACGGGACATTTCACCCAAAGATACATTGTCGCCTTAGTTTTGGGAATATCCCAACCCAACTCTCCTAACCCGTCAATCAGGAAATCGCGGCGGGTACGGTAGCGTTGTTGTACTTCGTGCAAATACACATCTGGCAGTTGTAAAGCGGTTTCGGCGGCTTTTTGCAAAGCGGAGAAAATGCCGTAATCCAAGTTAGTTTTCAGTGTCCGTAAACCTTGAATTACATGGCGATTACCCACGACAAACCCAACGCGCCAACCAGCCATATTATAGGTTTTAGATAAGGTGTGAAATTCCACACCAATATCTTTCGCACCGGGAATTTCTAACAGGCTAGTGGGTTGATAACCATCAAAAGCTAACTCGGCGTAACACAAATCATGCACCAGCAAAATTTCATATTTGCGGGCGAAGGCGACGATTTCTTCAAAGAATTCGCGGGGTGCAGTGGCGGCGGTGGGATTGCTGGGATAGTTGAAATAGAGAATTTTCGCTTGTCTGGCAACTTCGTCAGGAATGGCGGCTAAATCAATTAACCAGTCATTTTCGGGTTTCAGAATCAAGCTGTGGATTTTCCCGCCAGCGATCGCAGGGCCGCGAAAATGGGCGGGATAAGCTGGGGAAGGAACCAGAACTAAATCGCCAGGATTAACGTAGGCGATCGCTAAATGGGTTAATCCTTCTTTAGAACCCAATAGTGGCAAGGCTTCACTATCAGGATCGAGAACCACACCATAACGGCGATGATACCAGTTGGTGATCGCGCGGCGAAAACTAGCAGTCCCTTCAAACGGCGGATAACCGTGATTGGCGGGATCTTTCAAGGCTGCGATCGCAGCTTCTACAACTGGTGCTGGCGTTGCACCATCGGGGTTTCCCATGCCCAAATCAATTAAATCCAACCCTTGTTCCCGTGCTTTAGCTTTCAGTTCATCTAAACGGGCAAATACATAAGGTGGTAGTTTTTGTATGCGTTCTGCTGGGACAATCCAATTTAAACTCATAAAACCTCGTCACTCATTCCCTTGGGCGAAACTCGATTCGTAGTGTCTCTACTATCTATAGGTGCAGTAGTAGAAACCATTGCCGCCATCAACTGTTCTGGCGCGACTTTAAACGGTAGTCGATGGATGTCAGAATTAGGAACTAGAGCAATTTCAGCGGCCGTTTGCAACTCACCTAATGTAATATTGCCCAATCCCAAATCACTCAATTTTTGGGGCAGTCCAATTTCTGTATAGAACTTTAACAACTGTTGGCGTGATGATGCTGCTAGTTGATTGCCTTGTAGCATTTCTTCTAAACGCAGTTGCACCAAAATTCCAAAAGCAACTTTTTCGCCATGAATACTGCTATGTCCCGAAATATGAGTTAAACCATTATGCACCGCATGGGCAGCAACTGTGCGACACTGCGCCCCGCCAAGTCCGCCAACTACCCCAGCGAGTAAAACACTGGCGTCTACCACTTCTCGCCAAATTTCACTACCTGGTTCTTTCAGGGCGGCGACTGACTTTTGTAAAAGGATATCTCGCAAAACTCGTGCTTGTTGCACCGCAGCAATAATTAAAGTGTCTTGCAAGTGTCCACTACTCACAGAGGCTTCGTACCACTTAGCGATCGCATCACCAATTCCAGCTACTAAAGTCCGTTGTGGTGCAGTTTTAATCAACTCATAATCAAGTATCAATAAATCGGGACAACGAGATAGCCCCACATCGTAGAGAAACGCCCCATCTTCCGAATAAACATTCGATAAGGCACTCCAGGCTGCACAGGTAGCCCCTGATGTAGGAATTGTCACCACTGGCAACTGTAACTGCTGCGCGAGTAATTTCGCTGTATCTAGGGCTTTGCCCCCACCAAAACCAATAATTACATCAGCTGTATGTTCTTTTGCCGCCTTTTGTAAAGACTTCAGGCTAGCTTCACAGCAATCTGCACCATAAGTAGCTTGGACAGTTTTTAACTGTTGCCTTTCTAAAACTGGTTGCAAATTTTGTTGGCTGATGGCGAGAGTAGACTCACCTGCCACAATTAAGGGACGACTTCCCAAACGGGCGATTTCGGCTGCGGCTGCTTGCAACACCTCAGAACCACGAATTACTTTTGCTGGGGCAACTGTGAGTGTCAATAATGAACTAGAGTTTTGAGTAGACAAAGAAGGTTGAGTAGTAGAATTATTGTGCATATAATCTAGTTTGCCAAAACTTTGATATTTCTTAATCAAATAGACTAGTGATCAAGGATACTTGTTGCCAAGCGGGTTTTAGAATGACTCCAACCTTACACCTGACTCAGCTAGATTTGAGCCAAGTAATGAAGACTGATTAAGTAGTTTGACGACGTTGCTTGAATCTATAATGCCCATTGACCTGAAATTCCGAACTATCAAAGTTTTGAATAACCGTATAACTAATTAACATTACCATTGTCAGATTCTCAAGAAAAGCAATTGAGAATCGATAATGTGTAAGCGATCATGGCGATCATGCTATTTCATGCAATCCTTAGCTACAGATACATACTTAGAGATGTGTAACTATACGCCCCTACAACTGATTCCTTTACTGCAAAGACTTGTGAAAATGGCAACGGTGGTAATTAGGAAAAAAACTGACAAATCACAACTGTCAGTACCAATTACCCGCACTCTGATTAACTTTTTACCACAGTAAAACCACTAAAGTGTGAATATCTTAATCTAAAAATAACTATTAATGTATCAGTAAATACAAAATAAATTTTGTCATCCTGATAACAGGTAAATAAATTTTGTTTTCTGGGATTGGGGATTGGGAAGAGACAAGGAAGAAACTTGTTCAATAATTTTCTCTTGTCTTCCTCATCTCCTCCGGCCCCACTGCTCCTTAAGCGTTGGGTTTTGGCAATTGAGCAAAATTGTCTGTGTAAATTTCGACTGTTACTGGAGAATTTTGATGAGAAACGAGCGATCGCTTGGCCTCACCCAAGTAAACTGGTACAGAAGTCCCTGGTTCTGGGTGGATAATGGTACGAGCGCGAACTGTCAACTTGTCGTCTTCCCGTGTACCTGAACGACCATAAGAAAACAAATTACTAGCTGCTTGACGTAAAGTTGCTTCTAATTGTGTGGGTGTAATTTGAGTTGATGTAGCAATCACTGCTTGGGTTGACCCATTGTCATAAACTAGAGTGTAGCGGACTGCTCCGGGAATCACAGTCCGACTCAAGGGGACTATTGAGAGTGCAAATAAACCACCAGTCAGCACCAGCATAAAGCCAGTCGTACCCACCAGTCGAAAGCGGATGCCCCATTTGAGAATAAAAGCCAAAACTGTTAAGGCAGCAAATACCAAGGTAGCTATACCTGACCATTGGGTGTACTGAAGAAAGTTAGCTGTTGTGAGCATAAGGTTGGTTATGGATGCGTCTTTTTTTTCGTTACCGACACACCCATTTTACCGGAGAGCTTACACCATAAGGGTTATCGTCAGCATCGCTTGATGCGAGTTGTATTAGAAAAAGTGAGAAATATTTTAGTGAGCAACAACAAGACCGTGGAGGTTTTGTAGCAACCACTGATTAAAAATTACGTTAGCGAGTCCGCGATAGCAAAGCGTTAGCGACGCAGGAGCGTCGCGTCATTACGAATTACGAATTACGAATTACGAATTATTTAGTATTGCCGACAAATAATAGATTTATTTCCATCATCTGAAGTTGAAACATATATCCTATATTCTGCCGAACATGTTTCAAATGAATTACCTGTTGTGATTTGGATGTCATCGGCAAGCTCACAAGTGTGAAATTGTCCTTTTTCATCGAAAGATATATAACTTTTTCCTCGGCAGGGAAAATTAGATATTCCCGAAAGAGAAGTGGAAACTTGCACAGTAATATTTTGCTCAAGTATACAAGTTAACAGTGAACCATTGGGATAATAAATTATATTGCCTGTTTCACACTCAATTGCTGCTTTCGCAGGGGGAGTAAAAGCAAAATTTATTGTAGATAATCCTAATGAAGAAGTTATAAATACAAAGCCTTGTAAGGATAATTTCATGAATAAATTCCGTTTTTTATGAAGCTAAATCTTTATTTAAAATATATTTAACTGAGGAAAATAATAAATATACAAAAGGGCATCTACAAGAGATGCCCGTTATGCAGGAAAATCCCAAAGGGTTATCCCTACACCTTCCCAACAATCAGCAACAGTGACTAATTAGGTATTAGTCACACTCACAGTCACAGACGTGAATATAGTAATCTTATTAACTTAAAACTCTAAATGTCCCCAGTGCATACACTGAAAACCAATCATCGCTATTACAAGTTACTATGCTTGCTCAGGCCTAGCCTGTGGTAGACATCTTTTGATCCTTCAATACTTAGATGAATTAGCTTTTTATGATGTAAATACTTACTGTTTGTCATTTACTAACTAATTTTAACGAGATACAAGCCTTTCTTGTTCATGATAATGATGTACTACTCCACAAATGGCAGCCAAAATTAACCATGAAAGTGTATTCAAACGGAAATCGAAGAGAGTTACATCTACCATATTCAATAAAATCCAGCCAACAAAGGCTAGAAGATAACTGAAAAATATCAATCTGTCCTTTGTATTTATATATTTTGACTTTTGCAGTAATTGAATACCTGTAATCAAAATCCAAGCGAGTAAACCACAAAATAAAAAAGCACTAGGAAAACCAGTTTCAGCAGATAACATTAAAAACAAGTTATGGGGATGACCCAAAGGAATCTGCATCTGAGCTTTGTAGATTTGACTAAAACTGCGTAATCCCCAGCCAGTCCAAGGATGTTGTTGAGCTAAAGACCAGGCAAACTCCCACTGAGTTTTTCGCATTAAAGCGACTGGTCTATCTGGATACATATCATCATTTAACCTTGCCCAAAAGAATGCAGGAACTACCCGGCGAAAAATTTGAGCGACTGGTAAGGGAGCAAAAGCTGCCAAAAGCACACTAGAAACGATCGCAGCGACACCACCCACAAGAATGCGCCAACCTTGGTAAAGTGCATAAGCTAAACAGGCAAAAATAGCGATCGCCCATCCATTACGCGAGTTGGTAAAAATCAAGGCAATAAAATTTGTAATCACCGCCACGGTTAGGAAGAGGAAGGGGAGTGGGGACTGGCGACTGGGGACTGAATTCTTACTAATACCCAATCTCCAATACCTAATACCCAATCGCCATTGTTCTAGCCACAACCCTAGAGCAAGGATGAAAACTATTGTTAGATAAGCTGCGAAGGTATTAGCGTGCAAGAAAAGTGAAGCGATGCGACCTGGCGGATTTCCTCCTGGTCTGATTGTCCAAGCTAAGACAACCCACAAAATCTCGAATTTCAAACTCCAGCCTAAAAATAACTGTCCCAAGCCGATAATTATCACTGGCATGGAACCAATCACTAAAATCCAAGCCATTTGCCGCAATTGGGCAAATGTTTGAATCAAATCGCTATGAGCTGCGAAAAGTAAAAAGAATGGTAATAAATTAAATAAACCGAGGAAAGCTGTTGTCTTGTCTTGAGCAAACCCAGCACTCACGATCAGCAATAGACTCAAAAGGGCAAATCCCCAGTTTAAGGGGCGGCGACTAATTTTGCGGGCTTGTTTCAGCCAAGTTATTAATGATACAAGTCCTATAGTCACAGCCCCCACTAAGGGACTCAATGGGAAGATGAATAGTGCCCATAGAGAGTAGTTCCAAGAAGATTGCCAACGAGATTTGAAATAGTCAAAAACCTTGTTCAAGCTGGCTCCCAACATTCCTCACGAGTGAGGCGAATTTGAGCTAGGGCAAAGATGGTAGGGATGATTCGACCATAGTTAGTGGCGATCGCTCTCCAGCCTAAATCTGCAAAAAACCAACCCCACATCATTGGCCCAATTACGGCAAACATCGTGCGGGCTGCCCCATAACGAGCTGCACTCACAGTCATACCCCGTTGCGCCATTTGCATAGCTACATAGCTTTGGAATTGCTTCGTAGCTGCTTCTGAGCCTTTAATCGCAGCTTGTTTTGCTACTTCATAAGTAGCAAAGTGGATGGCAAATTGACGGGCAATTTGCTTCAGTACAAGTGGCTGAAGAAGAGAAGTAACCGCGATCGCACTACCACCCTTGAAAAGTAACCCCAAGGGATCACGTTGCAATAAAAGTGGTAGCGGTTGTTTGAGTTCTGACTTGAGCAGCTGACGCTGTACCCGTACAGTCAATTTTTGTTTTTCCTGTTCCGGCAATTTTTTCCACACCTGTCCTAGCAGATGTAAAAATACTTCTGCTTCTAAATCAATAGTTGCCAGCTGATTAGAATAGGGAATTTTTAGATACTTACATACTTGAACTAAGGCTTGTCGGTAAGTTACCTGGCCTGTGCGTCCCCGTAATACAGTCATCCCATCTGCTGCCAAAAAGCGAAAGCGACCCTCTAGTGAATCTAACCAAGCTTTCCGGTCTTGGCTTTGCACTTCGATGGGTTCGGGTGTGTGTACATAGTCTAGGGGATTGAACTTACGACTAAACAGAATTGCTGTTAAGTCTTGCAATTCCTCTTCGGTCGCTAACTCTAGCGCCGCCCTCATTTCATCCAATTTCCCATCCTCCCTTCCATGCAGCTTTCTGTACCTTATTCTACTATTAGCTTTCAGCAGTCATTAGTAGTAATTTTGTCCTTTGATAATAACTAACTAATGACCATTTAGGAGGCAGGAAGCAAAAGGCAGAAGGTAGGAATAACTCACACATAACTGCGTGGGAGTTAAGCTGTGTAAGCTTTATATCTTGCGGCACTTTCCGCTTGTACCAGTATCTTCTTTTTAAATTGGGTAATGATCCAGAACTAT
Organism: Nostoc sp. UIC 10890; assembly: GCF_054786515.1. NCBI lineage: Bacteria > Bacillati > Cyanobacteriota > Cyanophyceae > Nostocales > Nostocaceae > Nostoc > Nostoc sp. UIC 10890. The sequence goes on along the minus strand of NZ_JBSGKF010000001.1, from coordinate 3,482,141 downwards.
GCTTCCTATGCTTATCGTTGGCGCAGCCTCTCATAGAAAAGGAAAGTTTTTCTTTCCTCCTGCCTTCAATTAATAACCGATAACTAGGGAATATTGACTCATGACTGATATTGCAGTAATTGGTGCCGGAATCGCCGGTTTAGTTTGCGCCCAGCAGTTAAGTCAAGCTGGATATTCGGTGATAGTGCTGGAAAAGTCCCGTGGTTTGGGAGGAAGACTAGCTACACGCCGCTTGCATGGAACTTGCGCGGATCATGGGGCTTGTTATCTGAAGCCAAAGGGTGAATTATTTAGACGTTTTGTGGAGATATTGCGATCGCGCCATATCCTGGAAGTTTGGACGGAGGAGGTTTACGAACTCACAGCAAGTACTCCTTTATCTGAACCGAAAAACCGCAGTCCCCGATATGTTGCACCTAGGGGAATGAGTGCGATCGCTAAATCCCTCGCTCCAGGTTTAGAAATATTACTGAATCAGCGTGTCATCGCTATTACCCCAACTCCCGAAAATAGTTGGCGTTTGACTCTCGAATCTAGCAACGAAGAATTAACTGCAAAAGCTTTAGTTGTCGCCATTCCTGCACCCCAAGCTGTGATGCTGTTAGAACCTTTAGGCGAAACTGTACTTGATACAGTCTTCCTTGATAACTTGCGTTCTGTAGAATTTTATCCCTCAATTAGTGCGATCGCTGGATATCCTCCCACATCCCAACCCCTCCCTCTGTGGAAAGCTCTAACTTTTGTGGATGATATTGATTTAGCCTGGATTGGCTTGGACAGTAGCAAGCGTTCCAACCCTCAGCAGCCACATTTTGTAGTTCAAAGTAGCGCTGGTTTTGCCCAACGTCATCTAGAATCCCAAGATTTACAACCTGTTGGACAGCTTATGTTGCAACAAGCAGCTGAATCTCTGTCCCTCCCTTGGCTGAATATTCCCGAATGGATGCAAGTACATCGTTGGCGTTATGCCTTTCCTAGCCGTCCTTGGCATGAAGCTTTTTTGTCTGCCGGAACTCCCCTACCTTTAGTTTGTTGTGGTGATTGGTGTGGGGGCAATCTTGCCGAAGGTGCGATGCTTTCTGGATTAGCTGCGGCTGATAAAATTAATCATCAGTTGCTTCATCTACCTTTAGACAATGTGAACTTTCTAAACGTTTTTGTCTGATCCCTTCATCTGTCGCTAGACTGATTTTGCACTATAGCAACTCGCTATTTTTATGACTTGCTAAATCAAAGTGCAACAAATAAGTTTTTTAGATGAAACAGCAAATTTTGCAGCAAATGTAAAATGTGATGTAAATTACCAACAAAGCTTAACTTCATTAAAAACTTGTTCCTAATTCAAGTTGTTTTATTGCCGTTAATCTTGATCCCCTAGTCTTCGTGCTGCGTTTTATGTAGATTTCTGCCTTTTTGGCAGAAATTTGAAATAATTAGGATTATAAATATAAAATGTCGCAAACTTACCAGATATTGGACGCTGCTTTAATAATTCATGCTGTAAAACAGTATAAATTTTAACTAAAACAAGCAGAGCAAAATGTCTAATATTCTACTAAGATAAAAGGCTAGTTTCAGTGTCTATTACATCCGTCAGTTGAATCAGTTTTAAATGATTATCATGACGACATCGCCATCTAAAAAAGTTGTTTTCTCCATCAATCATTGACTGAATTAAAAAAGGAGTTTAAAAATCATGAAAACGGTAGTTAATTTAACACAACAATCAATAGTAGGAGAGATTGAAAGCGTTTTGGATACATATCCATACCATCCATATCAAGAAGCCTTTGCAATTCCTGACTTACGCCAAGAGCTAATTGCTTTCGTCCTCAATCGTATTCCCTCCTTTTACACCGCGATGTCTGATAAACAGATTCCCTTAGCGGAGGCTGAAGAAGGAAGCTTGGCTTATTACAAATTGCCTCGTAAACCTTTGGAACAGCAACTACATTTGCAGAATTTGATTCACCAAGGCATTTGTTTAATCGTTCAAGAGAAGTCAGATTGGATTAGCCATCATGTTTGTGAAACAGTTCAACCAGCTTGTGAACCCTCTCACTGGTTTGGTTAATAGTTCGAGTGAATTTTGAATTTTTGGGCTAATCCTACAGTCTTTGTGGGATTAGCTCAATATTTTTTAAGTATCCTGCTCTTGAGGTGTAAACTTTGACAATTACCAGGTTCAAAGGACATTCCCAGGATATGAGAAAAATAACTGCTCTAATGTTGGTAAGTATTACTGTGACTGTCGGGGTGGGAGTAATAACACCAAAAGTCACTAATGCCCAATTATTTTATCCACCAGTAAGCGATCGCCATTCATTAATGGTAATCGGTCAAGGGGTAGTGAGAGTGCCAGCAGATACAGCCGATATTGAATTGGTATTCAGTAGCGGAGATAGCAATAATGAGTTAGAAACGCAACCATCAGCCATACCTGAAGCCCGTCGTTTATCCTCACGGACTCTACTCTTAAATTACAAAACAGCAGCAGAATCTTTACCAAACACAAAATCCCTAACGAAAGCAACTCTCCAGCCTGTAGTTAATAGTTTAGTTGCCAAAGGAATTAGGGCTGATAAAATTCAAGTGCAAATTAGCACTAATTCCAGTGAAAATAACGCCAAAATATTGGTGAGATTGGAAAAACCAACGCGCGATCGTGTCCAGGAAATTGTTGCTACAGCAAACAAGGCAACGAGCGAAGTTGAAAATCTTTCCGTCAAGAGCGTGGGTGTTGAGTACGCAGTCAATGACTGTCAAGCTTTGCAGAGTTCAGTTTATCAGTCAGCGATGAAAGACGCTCAAAGCCGCGCTCAAGCTTTAGCAGGTGCTATGAATGTTAAACTTGATATTCCTTCGGTAGCCGAGCCATTTTACACATTATTATATCCCTCGTGTAGTTCTAAATCTGGAGTTCCTTTACCGTCTTTTGCTAGTTTTTTATTATCACCAGCTTATGATCCAGATGCTCCAGCAGAAGTAGAGATGAAAAAGGATATTTTTGTGACATATACAACGAAATAAGCATTTATATTAAGTGTGTCGCACTTTTATTTATTCAAAATTAGGAGTGCGATCGCTTAATTATTTTCTTATGAGCCGAATCAATAAGGATAGGTGCGACTTGAGTTTAGACTAGATTGCTGATTTTAAACTTCAATAATGAAAAAACTCCAGAAATGTTTGTGACAAATCTGGAGTCAGGAAAGATACGCATTTACCTATACCAAATTTTCACCGTGATAAAATCCTACGTCATCAGGGTATACACTCAAATGTAGATAAAGGTGTCTGAAGATTCTCGTTTACACACCTTCTTTGTTGAAAGTCACACAAAACAGCCCCAGATTAACTGAGGCTGTTTTGCGAGAGTTGTTTGGCAGGAGGGATAGATCAAGAATGATATCCCATGTTAAATATAGATAATTCAGTATGCATCCTTATTCAGCCATGTTTTGGCATATCCGGATGATTGAGAAAATTGTGTAGGCGTAGCCCGTCGTAGACATCGCTTTTCCAAAAAGAAACTCCAGATGCCCTTAAGGCATTCTGGAGCAGTAACAGGTTTCTAACATCAATTAATTTTTACCTATGCGATCGCCCAATGTCGTTAGGGTATATACTCAAATGTGTTTTATGTCTACTCATCCGCAAATCGAACAACAAGTTACCTTTTTTTCTACCTCTAACCTGAATATATCTACAGAATTCTACGAACAAAAACTGGGCTTAGAGTTATGGCTTGACCAAGGAACTTGTCGAATTTATACTGTTAGTGGCTCTGGATACTTAGGATTGTGTCAAGCAAGCGAAATATTGACTCCTCCAGCCGACAAGCAATCAAGTGTCATTTTTACCCTGGTAACACAGCAGGTGGATGAGTGGTTTGAATATCTCAAAGAACGTGGCATCGAATTTGAAAATCCACCCATACTAAACGAAAAATATAAGATTTACCACTGTTTTTTCCGTGATCCTGATGGTTATTTGATTGAAATTCAACGTTTCGAGACTAACGGCAACAAAAAAGACATAACTAAATAAGTCATGTCTAAACGTTTAATTTACAGGGCAGGATTTGTACAGGTTAGAACTTTTTGATTTACTGGGATACACAATGCTGTATAACCATCATTGATAAGCATGTATCTTTTCTTTTATAGATTTAGAGAGGTGGAGTGTGGAATTTATGCAGTCACGGTGAAATCTCTAAATTTCTTGACAATTGCTCCATAGGCGTTACTTTTGACTTTTATATAATGTCTGACTAATTGCTATATCGGTTCAATAAATATTAAATTAAGGTAACTAAATGATAGCCGAAAAACTCAAGTGGGTAAGTACAGCATTACAACCTAAAGGTTCAGTGATGAAAGCAATTTCCAAACATATTTTATGGTGTGGAGCTTTCGGATTTTTAATTTCTCTGCTTTACCATTTTGACAAACCTGTATCCCAGCCTATTTTAGGAAGTGTTATTCCTAGTATTGTTTTAGGATTGTTACTTGTATTTCGTACAAATACGGCTTATGAGCGATTTTGGGAAGGGAGAAAATGCTGGGGTTCTATAGTAAATAACGTCCGAAATCTAGCTAGGCAAATTTGGGTATCAGTTGATGAAATTTCACCAGAAGATAAAGACAATAAAATCACAACATTAAACTTATTGGCAGCTTTTGCCGTAACAACTAAATTACATTTGCGAGGAGAAGTTGTCAATAGCGAGTTAGAAGAATTAGTGCCATCTACTAAGTATATAAAACTGAAAATTATGAATAATCCCCCCATAGAAGTTGCCTTTTGGATAGGAGATTATTTACAGGAACAGTATAATCGTAATTGCATTAATAGCTACCAGCTAACATCTATGCAAGAATTGTTGAATAATCTTGTGGATAATTTAGGTGCTTGCGAACGTATTTTAAAAACACCTATGCCGCTTGCCTATGCTTTTCATTTAAAGCAATTGCTAATATTATATTGCTTTCTGCTACCATTTCAAATAGTAGAAGAACTCGGTTGGTGGACAGGTTTAATTTCTGCTTTGGTTGGGTTTACTGTGTTTGGCATTGAAGCTATTGGCTTAGAGATAGAAAACCCCTTTGGTTATGACGCCAACGATTTACCATTAGATGCAATTTGCGAGACAATGAAACGCAATATTGACGATTTAATTACTTTGACGCCCAATGTGCGATCGCGTAAAGATAATAGTATAGTAAATTGAAAAAATTTCAGAATATTGATTAACAAAAAACAATATAAAATATAGTATTTTTATAACTGCCGAATTGCCATCTCTAAACCTTCGCATACACCAGTAAGAAAATCTAAATCCAAAGTAGCGATCGCATCACTAGGTTTGTGATAATGTGGATTCCGCAAGAATGCCGTATCTGTCACCATCATTGCCGGATAACCCAAATCCCAGAAAGGTGCATGATCGCTAAGTCTGGTTTGGGGAACTATTAAACCTCGATTCGGCACGGGTAGCCATTGACTAGGTACGCCAGCTTTGCGAATATCACGGCTCATACCAATTAAGTCCGGCAATGTCCGCAAATTCCCAATTAAAGCAATAAAATCGCCTCTGTCTGGGTAGAAGCGTTCCAGAGGAGGAGGGTAACTTTGGGAACCAGGTGTAGAATCCTTATAACCCAGCATTTCTAGGGAAATCATTAAGCGTAGCCGTTGCTTTTGTTGATGCAATAAAGCTGCATAGTCAGCACTACCCAGTAAGCCATATTCTTCCATATCGAAAGCAACCAGCCTTAAGGGGTATCTGATAGGTTCAGCAGCAAACTTTCTAGCTAATTCCAGCAACACCGCCACACCTGTAGCATTATCATCCGCCGCTGGTGTTCCCGGAACACCATCATAGTGAGCGCCAATTAAAATTGGTAGCAAATCCTTTTTTTCCCCTCTCGTTCGAGAAGGTAAATTTAATATCAAGTTATTACAAGCTTTACCTCTGACTTCAAAGGTGTGGATTTCCACACTCCCCCATTGGGAAAATTGCTGGCGGATATATTCTTGGACAAAAAAATGTCCAGCCGTTGCCATGTAAGGATCGCGTTCGCGCGCGATCGCACTCAGGGAACTTTCTAATCGCTCTGTTAAATTCAAATCTTTTAACTAGTGGCAATATTAGACTTTTCAGGCACTCAAAACAGCAGAGCAAGCATTAATAAGGTGCATTTACCCAACTTGCAGATACCGTAAACAGAAGTAGGCAGATAACAAGAATTGAGGCTGCTTGGGCACACCAACCATCTCAATGCTATCCTAGTCTTGCAACTATCTCCTCTAGCTGCACTTCTTAGCTCACTGCCTTAATGATAACTATCATACCATTGAGGTGTTTCATCCTGTAGCACAAAGCTAAAGGTAGTTCCGCCCAATCATAATAAACGTATAAGACACTTTAGGAGAAGAGTAACGCATGGGCAAGGTAGTCGGCATCGACTTGGGTACAACCAACTCAGTAGTCGCCGTTATGGAGGGTGGCAAGCCGGTGGTGATTGCCAATGCAGAAGGAATGCGAACAACCCCCTCCGTAGTTGGCTTCAGCAAAGATGGCGAAAGGGTGGTTGGGCAAATGGCACGGCGACAAACCGTCCTCAATCCACAAAACACCTTTTTCGCAGTTAAACGTTTCATTGGGCGGAAGTATGGCGAACTTAATCCAGATTCTAAGCGTGTACCCTACACCATCCGCAAAGACGAAGTAGGTAATATTAAAATTGCCTGTCCCCGCCTCAAGAAAGATTTCGCCCCAGAAGAAATTTCGGCAATGGTGCTGAAGAAATTGGCAGACGATGCTAGCCGCTATTTGGGTGAACCAGTCACAGGGGCAGTAATTACAGTACCCGCCTATTTTAACGATTCTCAACGGCAAGCAACCCGCGATGCTGGCAGAATTGCTGGCTTAGAGGTGTTGCGAATTCTTAATGAACCGACTGCTGCATCTTTGGCTTATGGATTAGATCGGGGTGACACGGAAACCATTTTAGTCTTTGACTTGGGTGGTGGAACCTTTGACGTGTCAATTTTAGAAGTAGGCGATGGGATATTTGAAGTCAAGGCTACCAGTGGAGATACGCAACTAGGTGGTAACGACTTTGACAAAATAATCGTAGATTGGTTAGCAGAGCAATTTCTGGAAACAGAAGAGGTAGACTTAAGACGCGATCGCCAAGCTTTACAACGTTTGATGGAAGCTGCGGAAAAAGCCAAAATTGAGCTTTCTGCTGTTAGCGTCACTGATATTAACTTACCTTTCATTACTGCCACTGAAGATGGCCCCAAACATCTGGAAACTCGTCTAACGCGTTCCCAGTTTGAAGGTTTGTGTGGTGATTTGGTGGGGCGCTTACGGATACCAGTGAAACGGGCGCTCAAAGATGCCGGACTCTCACCTAGAGACATTGAAGAAGTTGTGTTAGTTGGCGGTTCTACACGGATGCCAATGGTGAAGCAGTTAGTGCGGGACTTGATTGGTACGGAACCCAACGAAAACGTCAACCCCGATGAAGTCGTGGGAGTGGGTGCAGCAATTCAAGCAGGAATTCTCGCTGGCGAACTCAAAGATGTGCTGCTTTTGGATGTCACACCTCTTTCTATGGGATTGGAAACCATCGGCGGCGTAATGAAAAAACTTATTCCCCGCAACACCACCATACCAGTCCGGCGTTCCGACATTTTTTCTACATCTGAAAATAACCAAAATACTGTGGAAATCCACGTAGTCCAAGGCGAACGGGAAATGGCAGCAAACAATAAGTCTTTAGGACGTTTCAAGCTGTATGGTATCCCGCCAGCGCCACGAGGAATTCCCCAAGTTCAGGTGTCATTTGATATTGATGCTAACGGTATTTTACAGGTAACAGCCTTAGATAGAACCACTGGGCGAGAACAGAGTATCACCATTCAAGGCGCTTCCACCTTGAATGAGTCGGAAGTGAATCGGATGATTCAAGATGCTCAAAAATACGCTGATGTCGATCGCGAACGCAAAGAAAGAGTAGAAAAACGGACTCGTTCTGAAGCGTTGATTTTCCAAGCAGAACGGCAACTTAGAGAAGTAGCTTTAGAATTTGGTATGCAATTTGCCCGCAGCCGCCGCCAAAGAATTGATAATATTTGTCGAGACTTAAAAGAGAGTCTTAAGGAAAATAGCGATCGCGGTATTGATCAAGCCTACGCCGATTTACAAGATGCTCTCTATGAGCTAAATCGGGAAGTCCGTCAGACTTATGCTGAAGATGAAGATGACGACTTGTTTGGTACTATCCGTGACATCTTTACTGGCGGTGATAAGGAACGAGAACGCGAATTTCCCAGAGATACATATCGGGAACGCGACTCATACAGTCAGGACTATGGCAGAGATTACGGCAAAGATTACGGCAGAGACTATAACCGAGACAGTCGTTCTCCCTCTTATGAAAGCCGTCCTCCACGCAGCAAATCCCGTCCTAGCTACCAAGATAACTGGGATGATGAAGAAGACAGTGATTGGTTGTAAGAAAAGTTAGAAGTTAGGAGTGAGGAGTTAAAAATTAAATCTTTTAACTCCTAACTCATAACTCCTAACTCATAACTCCTAACTCATAATTAATCTAAAATCTAAAATTTAAATAACTGAACTATGCAAAATTTGCCGAACTTTCGCGATTACTACGAGATTTTAGGAGTGTCTAAAAATGCCTCTGGCGAGGAAATTAAAAAGGTTTATCGGCGGTTAGCAAGGCAATATCACCCCGATCTCAATCCGGGTAACAAAGAATCTGAGGAAAAATTTAAGGATATTGGCGAGGCTTATGAAGTCCTTTCAGACTCAGCCAAGCGATCGCAGTACGACCAGTTTAGCCGCTACTGGAAGCAAAAAGGCTTTGCGGGCAACAAACAGACGCCAAAGGCTAAAACTTGGCAGAGTAGCGCTAGCGATCGCAACGGCAATCAGGATGTAGATCCCAGCCAATTCTCTGATTTTGAAAGCTTTATTAATCAAGTTATCGGCGTCAAAAATAAGAGTGGGGCCAGTAATTCTAGTAATGGTAACAATAGCGATCCATTTCGTTCCCCCAGAACAAAAGTTGCCTATACCGTTAATACCCCCCCACCTCGCACAACCCGCCGGGATATAGAAGCCAGATTAACACTGCCACTAGAAAAAGCTTATCAAGGTGGTAATGAACGCATTCGCTTAGAAGATGGGCGATCGCTAGAGGTTAATATGCCTCCAGGGATGGTATCAGGCCAAACTATTCGTTTGCGAAATCAAGGCGTTGGTGGTGGCGATCTCTACTTAAAAATTACCGTTGAGCCTCATCCATTATTTAAACTAGAAGGTGCAAATATTCTCTGCCAAGTACCAGTTACTCCCAGCGAGGCAGTTTTAGGAGGACAGGTAGAAGCACCCACTCTTGATGGCCCTGTAAAAATGACTACCCCTCCCGGAGTTAGGTCTGGTCAAAAATTTCGACTAGGTAATAAAGGCTATCCCAGTGATGACGGTAAACGTGGGGATCAATTAGTAGAAATTCAAATAGTTACACCGAAAAATATTAGTCAAGAAGAACGGGAACTTTACGAAAAGTTACGGCAAATTGAAACCTTTAAACCCCGTGCTGATTTAATCCGTTAGGGATAATACAGTAGAATTCAGAATTGATGCTAGACCTGTTGTGTCTTCTCAAATTCATAAATTCACAAAGGATTTAAAATATAAAAAATATCTTTGAGCAAAGTGACTCAAACAGCCGTGAATCACAACAGGGCAATGCCACAAAGCAGTGAACCAACTTATTACTCCCTGCTAGGACTGCATCCCTGGGCATCGGTAATCGATATTCGTCGCGCTTATCGGCAACTGAGCAAACTCTATCATCCTGATACTACAGACTTGCCGACTGCGATCGCCACTCCCAAATTCCAGCAAATTAACGAAGCCTACGCCACCCTTAGCCATCCAGAACGTCGGTTAAGCTATGATCTAAAAATTGGCTATTCCCGCTTTGGAGTGATTCAACCACCCCCTGATTTGAATCATCCCGTCTCACGTTCCTATGATTTTTCAAAATCAGCATACCTTGATGCGAGCGATCGCCCCTTATCATCTGGCGAAATCTTTGCCTTATTTATGCTGGTGTTAACATTTGTAGGTTGTCTATTATTAGCAGTTGCCATTGCCTTAACTCGTGGCGAGGCTGCTATCCATTCCCATTTGCTGCAACCAGCTGCATTTGTACAACAGCAGATTATCTATATGTCGCAACTAACTACTCATCTGAAATAATTAAAAATTAAAAAATTCCCTAATCCAAAATCCAAAATCTAAAATTCCTATGCCTCTTCTTCCCTCTGATACCCCCCTATATAATCATCCCCTGCCACAAATTGAACAGTGGCTAAAAGACCAAGGTTGTCAACAAGATGACACACAGAGGCATTGTTGGCACGTGCAGCGACCTAGCTGGAAAGCTGAACTATGGCTCGACGTTGAGCAAATCGTAGTCCGATATGTCCAATCTGGGGAAAATGGGCAGGATATCCAACGTTCATTCAAGTATTCTCTGAGTCGGAATGACGTAGAACAAGCGGTGTTTTCTGGACCATAAGGAATTGCTGAGTACGATCCTTTCCAATTAACTTTACTTGCATCGAGCTATTTAGATCGCAGAGTGATTGCACCCTGAAACCACTCAACAACACCATCTGCCAAGACTCGCGCTAATTTTTTTTGTTCATCGGCGTTGGCTATCCATTCAAATTCTTCGGGGTTGGTCATAAAACCCAGTTCCATTACCACTGATGGTGCTGTAGAGGGACGAGTTAGCGCCAAGTTATTCCAAAACACCCCCATTGATGAACGTCCTAGCTGCTTAACTAGATAATTGTGGAGAAAAACAGCTAGGCTATGGGCTTGGGAATGATACCAAAAAGTTCTAATGCCTTTGCTATTCTCTGCATCTCCATCATCGGGTACTGCTGTGTAATGTATAGTGAGAGCGATCGCTGGTTGTTGTTGCTCGATCATGGCTTGGCGAGTAGACAAAGCTATTTCTCTGTCATCTTCTCGCGTCATCACTACTAACGCGCCTCTTAAGACTAGTTCATCACGCAGCAACTTAGATACTGTCAAGCTGACATCTTTAGCTAAATATCCTGTTGGCCCAGCTGCGCCAGTTTCTTGCCCTCCATGTCCTGGGTTAACTAAAATCTTTATGCCAGATAAAGGTTGTAATTGTACTTGTGCAAAAGCTGGTGAAGAAATGAATATGGAACTGATCGCTAAACCTAAAATTGGTTTCACTGATATAGACTCCTATATGAAATCAGCTTGCACTGCTATGTTTGACGCTAATTATAAAATTGCGTAACCATAAAATGAATAATTGCCCTTAGTAAAAGCTTTTTGGTTTACTTAAAGTAGGTATAGCTCACAAAAACGCCCATCCAAAGCGTAGACGCGTAGCGGCTTGTCGATAGACATCGCTTACAATTAAAGTTACTCCTCCTCCGACAAAAACTCATGCAAATCGTTCTGCCACCTGAAGTAGAAGCCCTAGTTCAACGTCAACTCACTAGCGGTAAGTATCAGAACGCGATCGCAGTTATTCTTGCAGGCGTAAAACTCCTGGAACAGCAAGAAGACATCTATCAAGGACGACTACAAGACTTGCAACAAGAAGCGCGGATTGGATGGGAAGCATCCGAGCGGGGCGAAGTTGTTGATGGTTCGGCTGCAATGGATCAAATTCGTGCCAATGTGCGATCGCGCTATGGTGTTTCAGACAAAGCATGACCTCACAATTTCGCCTTACCAAACCTGCAATTCAAGACATTGAGCAGATAGCGGATTACATTGCTAGACAATCTGGCTTGGCTCAGCTGAGGGTTTTCTGAGTAAGCTGAACGCGAAATTTGCCAAAATTGCTCAGTTCCCTGGTCTAGGACGACAGCGTGATGAAATTTTACCTGGTATCCGTAGCCTCTCAATAGACAATTATATCATGTCCGGATAATCACTTATGATAAAAGAGGTGAGTGCAAAGATGACCAATGCCGAAACGAATTAGTGTAGCCACACATCTAAGTATTGAAGAGCTAGAACAACGTTACCGTCAGGCTAAAGACGGCATAGAAAGCCGTCAGTACCAGATTATTTGGTTAGTAGCCCAAGGCAAAAAAACGGAAGAAATCGAGGAAATAACGGGCTACAGCAGAACCTGGATATACGCATTAGTAAAAAGATACAACGAGTTAGGAGTGCAAGGATTAGGCGATCGCAGAGTATTCAACCAAGGTACACAGCCACTAGTGGATGATATCGAGCAGGCACAGTTATGGCAAGCGTTACAAGAAAAAGCACCGGATGGAGGATTATGGAATGGCAGGAAGGTGGCAGATTGGTTAAGTGAAGTAACAGGAACTCATATTAGCAGACAGAGGGGATGGGAAATATTGCGGCAGATGACATTTAGGCTCAGAGTACCCCGTCCGTCTCACACAAAAAGTGATCCTTTTGAGCAAGAAGTCTGGAAAAAAAAATAGCTACAGAAGTAGAAGAACTTCAAGCCAACTACCCAGATGCGGAAATTCAGTTGTGGTGCGAAGATGAACATCGCTTGGGACTCAAACCAGTTTTGCGACGAGTTTACGTCCCAGAAGGAGAAACACCAATTGCTGATGTAAATTGGCGGTTTAAATGGCTCTGGTTGTATGCTTTTGTACATCCGAAAACAGGAGTTACTTATTGGTGGATTCTTCCTTATGTCAATACAGAGCTATTTAACAAGGTTTTAGCGGATTTTGCTCAAGAATTTGGTTTAGGTGCTGATAAACGTATTTTGTTAGCTGTTGACCAAGCAGGATGGCATACCAGCAAGGGTTTGGAGATTCCTGAAGGGCTGCACTTAATCTTTTTGCCATCTCACTCACCCGAATTACAGCCCGCAGAAAGGCTGTGGACTTTGGTTGACGAACCAATTGCTAATCGCTCTTTTGAGACACTCAATGATTTAGAGAATGTCTTGTTTCATCGGTGTCAATCTTTACTCCAACAGACAGAGTTAATTCGTGGCTTAACTGGTTTTCATTGGTGGCTTCAAATTGGTGTTTAATCGTAAGTCATTACCCGGACATGATATTACCTCATCCTCTACATGTCCATAGGGCAAGATGTGGAGATTTTTCGTGTTGTTAGTGGCTATCGAGATATCAAAGCCCTATTTCACGACTCTGATTCCTGATACTCCTTGTTAACACTAACTCTCCCTCTTGCTTAACAAGCGTTGTGGTCATCTCTAGTCAACCCACTGAGTCCGAAATTGGCGGTTGGCTTCGATTGTAAATTTTAAACTTTACCAAACCGCCGTTCCCGTTGCTGGTAGGCACACAAAGCTCGATGAAACTCAGCCCGATCAAAATCTGGCCAGAGAGCATCCGTAATATAAATTTCTCCATAAGCCATTTGCCAGAGAAGAAAATTTGAGAGGCGCATTTCTCCACTGGTACGAATTAACAAATCTGGGTCACTAATTCCTGCTGTGTATAAGTGGCTTTCAAACACCTGTTCATTAATTTCATTGGGTTGTAGCAGACCTTGCTGGACTTGTTTTGCGATCGCCTGACAAGCTTGTAAAATTTCCTGCCGTCCACCATAATTAGTTGCTACCGAAAACCGGATACCGCGATTATCCTTAGTTTCTTCCATTGAACGGGATATTTCTTGTTGAAGCGATCGCGGCAGGTCTTGCAAATTTCCAACAAACTTAATTTGAACATTCTCTTCGACCATTTCCCGCAGTTCTTGCCGCAAAACTCTTTGAAACAGAGTCATCAAAAAATCCACTTCTTCCTGCGGTCTTTTCCAGTTCTCCGTTGAAAAAGCATAAGCTGTGAGCGCTTGAATTCCCCAATCCTGACAACAGCGAAGCAAATCCTTGAGAGCATCTACTCCTCGCTTATGACCCATAATTCGCGGTAGACCCTGACGTTTAGCCCATCGACCATTGCCATCCATGATCACCGCAACGTGCTGCGGCAATAGTTCTCGTTTTAAGTCAGTAGGCAAATCTTGCAGTTTAGTTTGTTGTGCTGTCATTTTTTATCTCGAGAAGCGGTCGATGGTAATCCGAGTAAACGTGAAACCAGTGCTAGTGTCTTCCCACCTGTCCGACGAACAAAACTCAACACACCAGGAGCAACAGCTTCCCGATCCACGGTTGGGGACAAAAGAGCGTCCAATGACTCTTTTAGCTTTCTAATCGTCAGCGGTCTATTTAGGGTTCCCCGTTCCGCTAAGGAAATAGAACCTGTTTCTTCAGATACAACGACACAAATGCAATTTTCGACCCGCTCAGTAATTCCCATTGCCGCCCGATGGCGTGTTCCCAACTGGCGCGAGGCTGTGCGTCCCGAAAGTGGTAAAATTATACCTGATGACACTATCCGTGATCCACGAATCAGTGTTGCCCCATCGTGTAACAAAGTTTTCGGCTGGAAAATTGTCTGGATCAGTTCTTTAGAAACTTCCGCATTTAGCTTTACTCCTGGCACAGAAAAATCTCGCTCATCAATTGGCCCTGTGGTTTCCACAATTAGTAAAGCTCCAATGCGGTTTTTTGACAATTCTTTAACAGCCTCAACAATTTCATCAATTACACTATCAGATTTAGGGATTGCCAGCCGATCGGGTTGAAATAGCTGGCGGAATTCGCCACGCCCCAATTGCTCCAAAAATCGCCGAAACTCCGACTGTAGAGCAACTGCCATCGCCACAGCACAACCAATTACCAATTTTTCTAATACAAAACTTAGTAGAGGTAGTCCTAATCTGCCACTTAGTGCCGAGGCTAGCATTAAGATAATGAATCCCCGCACCATCCAAAGTGTCCGGCGCTCACTAATGATAACTAGTATCATGTAAGTCAGCGCCAGCACTAACACAATATCCAGAGTCCCAAGTAGCAAGGACTGTGACCATCCTAGGTTTGTCAGCCATTGCTTCCACCAATCTCTCATGACATCTGGATTACACTTTTGCCTCTAATTTACGGTTGGTCATTAGTCATTTGTCCTTTGTCCTTTGTCATTTGCAAATGACTAATGACCAATGACTAATGACAAATGACTATTTCTTTAATCTTTCTGGTAGGCGATCTTGTCGAATTAAGTCTTGATAAGTTTCACGTTGCAAAATTAAATTTGCTTCGCCATTCGCCACAACAACAGCTGCCGATCGGGGCAAGCGATTGTAGTTAGATGCCATACTGTAATTGTACGCACCAGTTCCCATAACTACGAGAATATCCCCTGGTTCAGTCTTTGGGAGTAGAGCATTATGAATTAGAATATCTCCTGATTCACAATGTTTACCAGCAATTGTGACTGTTTCGGTTAAGGAAGAAGACATTTTATTAGCAACGACTGCCCGATAAACTGATTGGTAAGTAATCGGGCGAGGATTATCAGACATTCCTCCGTCGATCGCTACGTAGGTACGAATTTCTGGGATAACTTTGGATGAACCAATAGTATAGGCAGTGACGCAAGCTGTGGCAATTAGCGATCGCCCCGGTTCACACAGTAATTTTGGCAAAGGTAAATTTTCGGCTGCACAAGCTTCTTGAATTACCTCACAAATCGGTTTTACCCACTCTTCAATGCTGGGGGGATCGTCTGATTCTATATACTTAATCCCTAAACCACCACCGACATTTAACTCTGTAAAATTTAACCCATACTTCGCCGCATCACGTAACCACTGTACCATCAGAGCCGCTAAATCTCGATGCGGTTGACGCTCAAAAATTTGGGAACCGATATGAGCATGTAACCCTACGCAGTTAAGGAAAGACTGTTTGCTGACAAAAGTAAATAATTCCTCTAATTCATTGGGATCAAAGCCAAATTTACTATCTAGTTGCCCCGTGCGGATATATTCATGTGTGTGACATTCAATACCCGGAGTTAAGCGCAACAAGAATCGAGGCTGTACGGAGGGGGAATTTGCCCTCTCAACAATTTCTACCAAAGTGCGTAACTCGTGCCAGTTATCCACCACAATAGTGCAACCGACTTCTGTGGCAAAAATCAGTTCTTCACGAGATTTATTGTTGCTATGAAGATAGATTTTCTCAGGATTGACGCCTGCTTGCAGCGCAGTGTACAGTTCGCCGCCTGATGCGACATCAATTCCTAAACCTTCTGATGCCGCGATCGCGCAAACTGCTAAACAATTCCAAGCTTTTGAGGCGTACAATACTTGAGATTCGCCCTTGTAGTATTGCTTGAAAGTATCTCGGTATTGCTGACAAGCCGAACGCAGGGTTTCTTCATCTAAAATATATAAAGGTGAACCAAATTGTTCAACTAGGGTTGTGACATCACACCCACCAATTTCCAGGAGGTCATGATTATGAACTCTGGCAGTCAAGGGTAAAAGTTCTTGATTGGGCGATGGATTTGCGTTGGTGTCGTGCCTTTGAGGTAAATATTGACTTCCAGAATGTTGAACCCCAGTGGGGTGAGTCGATACCATAACTATAAAAATTTTCCTTGTTCAATTTACGGGCTGTGAGTTCATCTCCCAATTCCCAGTTTACAAAGGGTTTGTAACGTTATTCAATAAATGTGATCTCATTAGACTTAGAAATTAAATTACTGACAGCAGAGCATCTGAGTGCATTGTTGGAACTGGATCAAGCCTGTTTTGGTGGTTTATGGACAATGGAGGGCTATCAACGAGAGTTGGACAGCCCCAATAGCGATCTGCTGGGTTTATTTTCCCCTGTCTCTAATTCGATGCTGCTGGGAATGGGTTGCTTTTGGTCAATTTTAGACGAAGCCCACATTACAATTTTGGCGGTTCATCCCCAATATCACCGTCAAGGAATGGGTGCGGCTTTATTATATGCACTCATTAAGACAGCTTGCGATCGCAAAATGGAGCGAGCTACCCTCGAAGTCCGAGCTTCCAACTTGGGAGCCATATCTTTATATCAAAAATTTGGCTTCAAAACAGCTGGGCGGCGTCGGCGTTACTACCAAGATAACGATGAGGACGCCCTAATCCTTTGGCTTCCAGATTTACAACGCCCCAAATTTCAAGCAACTTTAGACCAGTGGCATTCCATGATTAGCGATCGCCTGGACAAATCCTTTTGGCACTTGATTTTTAAATAATTCGTAATTCGTAATTAATTACGAATTATTTCAGTGTTGGGCATTATTAATTGTGAATTATCGGAGTTTGGATCAGCTTCAGCAAAAAAATGCAACTTTGCTGCACCTATTTTTATATAAATATTTTATGAATATCATGCTTTTTATAAGAAAAAACTATGTAAATTAATTTTGCTTGATATTAAAAAATATATATGTTAAATATAAATGTTTGGGATTAAGTAAATAAACTCTCAATGTAAGCAGTGAACTGTTTGTAGTAAATCTCAAAAACGCTGGTGAACTAAAGCTCCTCAGTACACTAGCCACATAAAAGTAGTCAAGAGTTAACAATTAGCCCATCAACCCAAGTCATAGCTTCAGGATGTCTATAATCTGTTATACAGGCATCCAAAAGCTTTGCCTGTGCTAAAATCAGCATACCGGCACGACCGCAGGTGATGGGAAAAATGCCATGTTTGAACGCTTCACAGAAAAAGCCATTAAGGTAATCATGCTGGCCCAAGAAGAGGCCCGCCGTTTAGGTCACAACTTTGTCGGAACCGAGCAGATCCTCCTGGGTCTGATTGGCGAAGGCACTGGAGTGGCTGCCAAGGTGCTGAAATCAATGGGCGTCAATCTCAAAGATGCCCGAATTGAAGTTGAAAAAATTATAGGACGGGGATCAGGCTTTGTCGCCGTGGAAATTCCGTTTACGCCACGGGCAAAGCGAGTTTTAGAACTCTCCTTGGAAGAAGCACGCCAACTGGGGCATAACTACATTGGCACCGAGCATCTGCTGTTGGGCCTAATCCGCGAAGGGGAAGGCGTCGCAGCCAGGGTGCTAGAAAACCTCGGTGTGGATCTATCTAAGGTAAGAACCCAAGTCATCCGCATGTTGGGAGAAACTGCTGAAGTTTCACCAGGTGGTTCATCCGGGCGCACAAAAACCCCGACTCTGGATGAATTTGGCTCAAACCTGACTCAGATGGCAATAGACAATAAGCTCGATCCAGTGGTGGGACGCGCCAAGGAAATTGAGCGGGTAATCCAGATATTGGGTCGCCGAACAAAAAATAACCCAGTGCTGATTGGGGAACCAGGGGTTGGTAAAACTGCGATCGCTGAAGGTTTAGCTTCACGCATTGCCACCAAAGATGTCCCTGACATCCTCGAAGATAAACGCGTCGTCACCTTGGATATTGGTTTGCTCGTAGCAGGAACCAAGTATCGGGGTGAATTTGAAGAACGCTTGAAAAAAATCATGGACGAAATCCGCTCGGCGGGTAATGTCATTCTCGTGATTGATGAGGTACACACCTTAATTGGTGCGGGTGCAGCAGAAGGTGCTATAGACGCAGCGAATATCCTCAAGCCAGCTTTGGCAAGAGGTGAGTTGCAGTGCATCGGCGCTACAACCCTAGATGAATACCGGAAGCACATTGAGCGAGATGCAGCGCTAGAGCGGCGTTTCCAACCAGTAATGGTTGGCGAACCTACAGTTGATGAAACAATCGAAATTTTATATGGTTTGCGCGAACGCTACGAGCAACACCACAAACTGAAAATCTCCGACGAAGCATTGGTAGCGGCGGCGAAATTGTCAGACCGTTACATTAGCGATCGCTACCTCCCAGATAAAGCCATCGACTTAGTTGATGAAGCTGGTTCTAGGGTGCGCTTGATTAACTCCCAACTGCCACCCGCAGCCAAAGAGTTAGACAAAGAACTGCGTCAGATATTAAAAGAAAAAGATGACGCGGTGCGCTCTCAAGACTTCGACAAAGCTGGAGAACTGCGCGATCGCGAAATGGAAATCAAAGCCGAAATCCGGGCGATCGCTCAGAGCAAGACCAATGCAACAGGCACAGAAGGTGAAGAACCTGTAGTTACAGAAGAAGACATTGCTCACATTGTCGCTTCCTGGACTGGAGTACCGGTGAACAAACTCACCGAATCTGAATCTGAAAAGCTGCTGCACATGGAAGACACCTTGCACCAGCGTTTAATTGGTCAAGACGAAGCTGTGAAGGCAGTTTCACGCGCAATTCGTCGCGCTCGTGTCGGTTTGAAAAATCCCAACCGACCCATAGCTAGCTTTGTCTTCTCTGGGCCTACTGGTGTAGGTAAAACCGAGTTGGCGAAATCCTTAGCTGCTTACTTCTTCGGTTCCGAAGAAGCGATGATCCGCTTAGATATGTCCGAATACATGGAGCGTCACACCGTCAGCAAGCTGATTGGTTCCCCTCCAGGTTATGTTGGCTATAACGAAGGTGGTCAGCTAACCGAAGCCGTGCGGCGGCGTCCTTACACCGTGGTGTTGTTTGACGAAATCGAAAAAGCCCACCCCGATGTCTTCAATATGCTGCTGCAAATTTTGGAAGACGGTCGGTTAACTGATGCCAAAGGTCGCACGGTAGACTTCAAGAACACCTTGCTGATTTTAACTTCCAATATTGGTTCTAAGGTAATTGAAAAAGGCGGTAGCGGTATCGGCTTTGAATTCTCCGAAGATGCTAGCGAGTCAACTTACAACCGGATTCGCTCTTTGGTCAACGAAGAACTCAAGCAGTACTTCCGTCCAGAGTTCCTCAACCGACTCGATGAAATTATCGTCTTCCGTCAGTTGAACAAGCCGGAAGTGACCCAAATCGCCGAAATTATGCTCAAGGAAGTATTTGGTCGTCTGACGGAAAAGGGTATCACCTTAGAAGTCACAGACCGCTTCAAGGATCGTTTGATCCAAGAAGGTTACAGTCCCAGCTACGGCGCAAGGCCATTACGTCGGGCAATTATGCGCCTGTTAGAAGATAGCCTAGCAGAAGAAATTCTGTCTGGTCGTATCAAAGATGGCGATACAGCCCTTGTTGATGTGGATGAAAATGGCGTTGTGCAAGTTAGTTCTCAACAGCGTCGGGAATTGTTACCCCAAGGTGTTGAATAAGATTTAGGGTTTGGGATTTAGAACTAAATCTTAAATCACTGAACGGTAGAGAAGTTTTCTTCTCTACCGTTTTTTGTAGTCTATATCCATTTTAATTTTGATACTATAAGACTCCTGTCTAATTTCTAAACAATATTTTAGATAAATTTTTAAATTCAATAGAGCGAAAAATCCCACTAATAATTTATACATATAATAATGGGGAAAAACCAAATATATCTAGAGAACAAATTAGTATGCTAGATGCATATAAAAACTACTCTCTTTTGACTACACCTGGAAACTTTAAATCTCAATTTAATAGCCTAATCCTAGAAAAAGGAGGAAATGTGCTAGTAACAGATTAGAAATGGTATTGCAAAATTTGTTTATCAATTTTATGAAACATTTTCCAATGTTTCTTTATCTTCAATCAATTGACTGATTCTAAATCAGACCTGAAGTGCATTTAAAATGGGATAATATAAAGAATCATTGGGAGGAATCAATCGTCATGACTGTGATTATTGTGAAGTGGACGATTAACAAATATCACCGCATGATGACTCTGGCCTTTTGAGCGATCGCAAGGTTGAACTACTTCATGGAGAAATTGTCGAAAGTAATTATTAAGTGTAAGTTTACGGAGAATTGATGTTACTTGTTATGGAGCTACGAGCCTTCATTCGTTATTTGAACAGTGGATTGGCTAGATTGGGCTAGATAGATACCCGCTAAAACTACAGCAAAGGTTGCCCAGTCAAACAAACCTACTTGTTCTGAAAAAATGAACCACGCAAAAATGGAAGCTAGGACTGGTTCTAGGAGAAGTGTTACGGCGACAACGCCTGAAGAGATTCTGCTGAGGCTATAAGCCAAAAGCCCCTGACCTAACACTTGGCAAAAGAGGGCTTGGAAAATTATGAAAAACCAACCTGTCCAGGAATAGGGCAACAGTCTATCTTCCAGAAATGGGAGGACGGGTAATAGAAACATTGTTGTTACTCCGCAGCGCCACAGCATTATGGTTGCGGTACTAAATCGGGTTCGGAGTTTTTCTATCAGCAGCATACACGTAGCCATGAAAATCGCAGTTAGTAACGCCAAGGCATCACCTATTATTTGGTCATTTGCAAATTGCACCTTATTAAGTTCAAAAGCGATCGCTCCTCCCAAGGCTATGATTAGACCAATCACGAATCTGTGATCGAAGCGCCGACCGAATAACAGATACCCAGCTAAAGCAACGAATAAGGAGTTTAAATTAGACAGTAAAGCCACGTTGGCCACGCTAGTTTGACTCAGCGACCAAGCCCACAAGAGGAGGTAGGTTCCAGCAGAGGTTCCCATTGCCAACAATAGCCACACTTCTTGTCCAGTAAAAGGCTTCTGTTCTATAGATTGGCTATTGGACTGTTGGTAGCGGAAAGCCTCAAGTCCATTCCACAGCGCAAAGACAACTGTTGCAATCCAACTGCGATGAAATACTACAGCATTTGCACCAATTTCTTGTTGACACAATTTGGTTAGAGATGGCGCTAAAGATATGGGAATTAGAGCAAACAATAATGAGGCAGTTCCTAATAAAGCTGGTGTTTCGGAGAATTGTTGCTTTAGTAATGACAGTTTCAACGTCATACTTTTAATGAAAGTGTTAACTATATTTTTGACTGATTCCTGGAATGGGAAATTAATAGCAGCTTGGCTAGATACGGCTAAGTATAAACCTATTAAAACGACAGCGAAACCTATCCAATTTGAAAAAGTTAATTTTTCCGAAAATATTATAAGAGCGAAAATGCCGCTAAATACTGGCTCTAGCAAATGCACTAAGGAGACAACCACAGAAGAAAACTTGGCAAGGCTATAGGTCAAAAGCCCATGACCCAAGACTTGGCAAATCAGGGCTAGGGAAATGACCCAAAGCCAACCACTGACTTTAGAAGGAAAAATCTGATCTTGAGTAAACAAAAGTATAGGGAAAATGACTAAAGCCGCGATCGCACAGATCCACAGCTGGATTGTGTCAGGAGAAAATTTTGTTCGTAATTTTTCTACAATCAGTAGGTATGCACCCAAGAAAATCGCCGAAACGATCGCAGCCAATCCTCCTTGAACTTCGTCTGTAGCGATTTGCAGTTCCTCAAATTCAATAGCGATCGCTCCCCCAAGGGCGATGACCATACCAATGAGGAATTGACTCTCAAAACCCTGACGAAATAATAGCCACGCCCCTAAGCTGGTAAATATGGGGGCCAGATTGTGCAACACACTAGAAATCGTGACACTGGTTTGAGTCAGCGACCAACCCAAACAGACTAAAGTCGCTGCCCAAAGAATACCAGCACCTAGCAATAGCCATAGATCCTGACTTGTGTAGGGCTGCTGTTCTACAGGTTGAACTAAGGAAAATCGCTGCCGTATTACCTTGTATCCATTCCAGAACAAGAAGACCACACTAGCAAGCCAAAAGCGATTAAATACAGTGGCATTGGGGCTGAGTTCAGTTTCGCCTAATTTCATAAAAATAGAGCCAAAAGATATAGCACCTACACCTACAAATAATGAAGCGATCGCTATCTTCGTTTGATTGGATACATTCATTAGGAAATTTAAATTCAATTTTTTACCAATAAATAATCAACTAGTATTTAAGCAGTCAAATTCTAGGCGAAGTTAAAGTATTTATACTGTTATTAATAAAATTAACTATTTTTTACCTTTTAACCCAGCCATTGATCTTTTCCATAATTAATCCATTGTTGCACAAGAGCGATCGCGGATACAAAAATCACAAATGATAGGCTTTTATATTTTCTTTTTCCTGGAAAACAACAATAAAAATAACCTAAAGCTAGAAAAAAGAAAGGTACTGCAAATATATATCTGCCTAAACTCGCTAGGCGATTTTGTGTAAAAAATACGATTAAAGCATTTATTACTGAAAAATATATGCAGAACCAAAATAGATAATTATTTTGTAAGCTATTGGTAAATTTAGAGGTAATTATTTCCTTTTTTCTAACTCGCCAATAATTCAATACATACGCTAATATTAAGATGGGCGGGTACATTATTAAAATATCCCAAATAAATCTTTTTGGGATAAATACCAATAATTTATGGTTTTTAGATTTACAATATATTACGATAAAAGAAATTATTAGAATCAAAAATGGTAGATATAAACCTAATAAATCGAACAAGGGAGATTTAGGTAAAAATAGTAAGTCTAAATTGAATCCTAATGTTTTACCCCATTGTTTTTGATCGTGGAATGGCGCGAAAAAATTTCCTCTTGATTGGAGACAGGAAAATCCATAAATAGAATATCCAAATATCGCTGAAATGGATATTGTAATCGTTTGGAAAAGATGACTTTTACTTAGTTGTTTTGTTAACAAAAATATTGTTATTAATGAGAAGAAGCAGGCGAAAATAATCTGAACTAATACTGGACGAGTTAAAGCCATTAAAATACTAATAACCGATAACAGTATTAATTTGATTTTTTCATTTAATTTGTTTTCAGGTAAAAGCAGCCATATTAAAAAAATTTCCAGTAGAGAAAACAAACTTTCTGTATAGCCTATAACGCGAAAAATAGCCATAGGGTTAACGGTGTAAGCAAGGGTAATTGTTAATGCCAAAAGTTGATTTTTTAAAGCCTTTTTAAATACCCAAAATACTAAAGGAGTAGATATGCAAAAAATTGCTGTAGCTGTAATTTTAAAATAATTTGCATATTGTTCTAGATTTTGGGGATGAAATAGGTGAGTAATTATAAAACCCCAAAGAGGATAAAAAGCAGTACAAGTATTTTGCAAAGCCATATTTGCATAAAGTCCTATATCCCAGTAGTAACTTTTATGTGGTAATGCAGGGGGATTTATACGGGGTAACTGAGTGGGAGAAAAGAACTTATAAAAAGTATCTGGAAAAATTAGCATCCCCACAATAGCGCAAACAATAAAAGCACTATAAATAATTATATAAGGCGTCAAATCTTTAGGGAAACTTACTTTTTTCATTGGGCTATTTTATCTTTATTTGAATTAATATATTCTTGAATAAACTCATTAATTAAAACCTATAAAGTAAATAGGTAAGCATAAATCAAACTAGATTATGTAATGCAAAATTAATGAAATTCATTCTTAGTAAACTGCTCCAGCACTTTTGCAAGGTCTAGAGCAGCTTACTACAAACCGACTGGGAAAATTTATCGTTGGGATAAGGCAGAATGGAAGAGAGTTTTGACCCAGTTCATCTTTCTTTACGTTATTAGGTTTTATTGTGCCTACCTACTAACCAACCCAGCGCTCTTGGGCAAATCCTATAGCTATTTTGGCTAGTAGTGTCACAAAAACGCCTAGTATTAAATATCCCTGGCGAGGATGGCGAGATAGCAGCACACCAATGGCTATATTTAAAGGCACAAGACCATAGGCGAGACGGCTCAAGGAAATAGTGCCTCCAGAGGCTAGCAGCAAACCAATACCACAAAAGCCATAAATAACTGTAACTGGGGTCAGTTGCGTGCGTAAGCGCCACAACACATAGCCACCACCTAAGACCATAGTTAGGTTGAGCAAGTTATTAATCCACTGTTCGCTTGCCAGAATCAACAAAAATAAGATTAAAGCATAAAAGCCATAGAATAATTTCACAGAACGAAAATGTTGACGGAAGTGCCATAAAAGATAGCCACTGGCAACAATCACCCCAAACAACAAGAGATACCAGGGGTCTTGAATCCCGCCAGGGGAGTTTTGAACCCAACCAAATTGCCAATTTTTGCTGCCAACTGCAATTTGCATGAGCATATTTAACCAACCCTGCCAATCAAACCCAAAGGAAGGTCGCCATCCCCTTTGTGCTTCGATAAAAGCTAAAGGGTTGCCAAAATAAATCGCACAATACAAACTGAATAGAAGTATGCCAGTAGCAGTAGTAAAACTTGCTATGTAAGCTATAGGTGGTCGGCGTTCTTTCCACGATGCGATCGCCAATGCTGGAATTAGTGCCATACCTGTAGGACGTGTTGCTGTCGCCATCGCCCCCCAAAGGGCAATCCAGCCATACTGTTTTTGATCAAATGCCCGCAAAGTCGCCGTACTCAAAAACAAATACAGGCCCTCTGTGTAAATCACCCCCGTAAACATAGACGATGGATACAAAGAAACCACAGCAGTCACCCATTGCGCTGCATTGATGTCATAATGCTCCTTAACCCAAAAGTACAAACAGTAAAGCGCTGCGAAAAATGCCAAGTTGTTGACTAACGTGCCTGCTAATTCAAACGGTAAGCCCAACTTCATCAAAACCCAGATACTTAAGGGAAATAGAGGAAAGAAAGCAAGATTGTGTTGCTTGCCGTCATTTATAAATTCATAGCCAGAAGTTGCGATCGCTCGATAATGCATACTATCCCAGGCATCAAAAACACCCCAGCCAAAACGGGGCAAAAATTCTTCTGCTGGTAACGGTAGTTTTGGCGCAACCAGCAACATAACAGTCCAGATGAATATTCGACTGGCAAACCATATTGCTGCTGGAAATAGGAAATCGTTTTTCCATAAAGCTTTTTTTATAACTATCTGAACTTTGACCATAAGGTTAAGTGCTTCAACAAACTCCTTTATATATCCTTTTACCTATGGCTGTAACACAGCGATTTATGAGTAACATCTTGCATATTAAATCCTCCATCAAAATAATTAACAAACTGTACAGATTAAAAATTACTTAAAAGTGTTCCCTACTTGGTTAATTTTGTCGGAATTTATCTTTAAAAGTATAGTATTTATAAATACAAATTTTGTCTATATATATGAGAATTTGTCATTTGTTATTTGTCAAGAGTCATTAGTTAGTTAGTGATTCTCTCACCTGTCCCCCTTGTCCCCCTTGTCCCCCTTTTCCCTCATCTCCCCACTCCCTCTCTTGGAGTCAGTGTATCGATTATAGTGATTGCTGTTATTAAAGAGTCCCCAGCAATTTATAGTGGGAGTTGTCTGTAAATCCTTAAGCAATTGTGAAAGCGATTACTCTCGTTGGTTCTACTGGTTCTATTGGTACTCAGACTTTAGATATTGTCACTCAGTACCCAGATCAGTTTCGGATTGTGGGATTGGCAGCTGGGAGCAATGTCGAAATGTTGGCTGCTCAAATTCGGCAGTTTCGACCGGAAATAGCAGCCATTTGCTCAGAAGCTAAATTACCAGCCCTCAAAGAAGCACTCATTGACCTCGATCCCCAACCGATTCTACTGGCAGGTGATGCCGGAGTGATAGAAGTCGCCCGTTACGGCGATTCCCAAACCGTTGTCACTGGTATCGTTGGTTGTGCTGGTTTGCTACCCACGATCGCAGCCATTGAAGCTGGTAAAGATATTGCCTTAGCAAACAAAGAAACTCTGATTGCTGGGGCCCCTGTGGTTCTACCCCTAGTCGAAAAACACGGTGTAAAATTACTCCCAGCCGATTCCGAACATTCCGCAATCTTTCAATGCCTCCAAGGTGTTCCCAAAGATGGCTTGCGGAAAATTTTGCTCACTGCATCTGGTGGGGCTTTCCGCGATTGGGATGTAGAAAAGTTAGCAGATGTAACCGTTGCTGACGCTCTCAAGCATCCTAATTGGTCGATGGGGCGTAAAATCACAGTAGACTCTGCTACTTTGATGAATAAAGGACTGGAAGTAATTGAGGCTCACTTCCTGTTTGGATTGGATTATGACAATATCGAAATTGTCATTCATCCCCAGAGTATTATTCACTCGCTGATTGAACTGCAAGATACTTCCGTTTTAGCCCAACTCGGTTGGCCGGATATGCGCTTACCTTTGCTGTATGCTCTATCTTGGCCCGATCGCATCTACACTAACTGGGAACGACTAGATTTAGTCAAAGCTGGAAATTTAACCTTCCGTGAACCAGATCACCAAAAGTATCCTTGTATGCAGTTGGCTTACGCTGTGGGTAAAGCTGGTGGTTCCATGCCAGCTGTTTTGAATGCCGCCAATGAGCAAGCTGTGGCTTTATTTTTAGATGAAAAAATTCGCTTTTTAGATATTCCTCGGTGTATCGAATGGGTATGCGATCGCCATCAAAATGATAACCGTGCTAATCCCTCTTTAGATGACATTTTGGCAGCAGATAAATGGGCAAGACAAGAAGTTTTAATAGCAAGTGAAACGTTAGAAACTCACTCGCGGATAATCTCTCTGCGATAAAAGCCTTTACTCAAATACCTAAAAGGCAGATTTTCTGACTTTTGAGTAATTATTGTTTAGCCTTCAGTCTAATGCTGAAGGCTAACGATTTTGCTCAAATTTCTGGCTTTCAATAAACGCGTAGATGCACAGCGGCTTGTCGTCAGACATCGCACTCACGAGCGATAATTATTTCTAGTATTAACACCCACTTAACTTACGCAACTAGCAACGGTTTTGTAGGAAGCATCCTTGGTTCTGGTAGTGGTTTGTTTTCGTCGTTTCAACATTTCAACAAAAGTCTCAATTACTTCCTGACCATTTTTGGCTGCTTCTTCATAAGTTCTACCATGCGTATGAAATTGTTGCCAGGGTAACTCAGGCAAGTGTACTAAAAAAAGTCTATCTTCCTCTGACCATTGAATTACCATACTGTAGTGATAGTTCATTCTTTTGACTCCTGTTTTTCTTCGGTTTGCGTGTTTTCCATTTCTTGGAGTGTCAACAATATGAGTCAGGAACTTGAATTTCCTTTTGATAGAGCAAGACGAGTTACACCAGAAGAAAACCAAAAATTCAGAGATGCGATCGCAGATCAGTTTGGGATTACACTAAGGAAACGTGGACGACCTGCTAACTATGCAATTTAAATGTGAAACAGCTTATTAGTTTTTTCGCTATTTGGGCAGCTATTTTAGGTTGTAAACCTTTGAGAAAATCGATAACCGTCTCTAAACTGTCTAACTTCGCCATACTAGAAATTAATCATCAAGCGCTGCTAAACGTTCTAGTTCTGTTGTAAAAATCTCCGAACCAACTATTTTAGAATTAGCCACAGCCATTTGTGCTTGTTGACCTAAAATTAAATCTTCTAATTGAGCAATTCGATTGATTAATTGCTCGTAATTGTCCACCGACATAATTACGTAACTAGCTTGCGATTCGCTTGTCAGTACCACTGGTTCCGTCGCAGCTTGTTCTAAAACATCGCTGTGGAGATTTTAGATGTCTCCAAGGGTAAATTGGCGCATTTTCAAGCTTTCCTAAATGTTTATGAAGAGATTATAGCAAGTACATCATTTGCCCTTCATCCCATCAACAATAAATGCGTAGACGCGCAGCGGCTTGTTGTCAGACATCGCACTTCCCCAACATCATAAATGCGTAGCGTGGCTATTTATTATCAGGGCAAATTTCTTTTCGCAAATCGGGACGGGAAGCGAGGTATTCTTTTAAATCGTTGCAACCTCGCGCTAGTGAGCTATCTAAACTTTGAACCCGACGCAACTGCACAAAATAATCATCTACCTTAATGGCAATTAACTTACTATCTGGTCTGAAAACAAAACTCCAGCCTGGAGATTCAGCAAAGCCTTGATATTCAGCAAACTGCTGCCAAGAACTATCTTTTACCTCAGCCCACAGACGCACAGTACGATCTGCGAAAGAAGTGCCTGTAGCAATCGTCTTACCATCCGGGCTAAATGCTATATTCAAGACCCAATTATCATGTTTGAGAGTGGTAATTTCTTGTCCTTGTAGATTCCACAACTTGGCTGTGCCGTCAAATCGATTTAGCTGAGAGAATCGATCGCAAACAATCAACAGCTTACAATTTCCTTAATGGAAAACCAGTTGACTACCTCAACTTTTTAGAATTTTGCAATGTATTAGATTTTGAAGTCAAGGAAATTGCCGATTTTGAAGTACTCGCAGATACATATACACAAAAACCCCAAAAAATAGAAAAAATAAATAATTCTCCATCATTTCCTCCTTCCTTACTCTCTACTTGCGAACTTGAATATCCAGAAGGGGAAGTAGCATTAGATTCTCTTTTTTATGTAGAACGTCCTCCCATCGAACAGCGTTGTTACGAAGAAATTAAAAAACCAGGTTTCCTAATTCGCATCAAAGCACCGCAACAGATGGGTAAATCTTCACTCCTAGCGCGGATTCTGCATCAATCAGAAAATCAAGGAAATATAACAGTAGCTATCGATTTTCTGCTAGCAGAAGAGGAGTTTTTCTCCGACTTAAATAAATTTCTGCGCTGGTTTTGCGATACCGTCACCGAAGCAGTTGCGGGAAATAATCGAGAATTACTCGAAAAATTGCTGCAACAACTCGATGAGTATTGGAAATCGGGACAGCAATTTGGCTATATGAAAACTTGTAAAAATTACTTTGAGCGCTATTTATTTCCAATTACAACGCCAGTTTGTACTCAAGTGTCACTTGTAGATGATGGAATTGTCGAGTTCAACAGGCAATTCAATGTTACAAACAATCATCAAGTCCAACAAATTACTTCTAGCAGCTTTGATTTTGGTATCAGCAGCAACATTAAATAGTCCCAAAGTTGATGCAAGAAATAGCCAGAATCTAAATCTAACCCAATTACCGACATCAAGCGCGAACTGCGATATGTGCAGCACCGAAGGTATTGCACCAGCACCAGAATGGAAAAAATTCTCTCCAGATGAAGGTAAATTCTCTATTCTCATGCCCGGTGAGGAAATTTCAGACATGACACCAGATAATAGCGAGATGCATGAAGGTGTTGAGTCTACAAAAATGTATCTAAGTACTAATGAAACAAATGTGTTTATGGTTAGCTATGCTGACTTTAACAATGATGTGACTCAGATTCCTTCAAGTGAATTATTGGATTTCGCTGTACAAGGGATATTAGAAGATGGGAAAAAATTACTAAGTCAGGAAAATATTACTCTAGGTGCATATCCTGGCATAGAAATGAAGCTGTGGGATGAAAAAGAAGGAATTTTTATGACGGGTAGAGTTTTTATTGTTAATCAACGGTTATATATACTCTTCGTTGGAAGCGATAAAAATCCTCAAGTCAGTGATGTCAGAAAGTTTTTTGACTCCTTCGAGTTGATACAGTAATTATCTTACTAGTTGCTGAATAGATTTTTTTAGCAAGTATTAGGACTCCTGTCTGAGTTTTGAACAAAATTTCAAATGAAACCCTGAGACAAAAGCCTTTTCAGTCTCAGTATGTTTTCAAAAATCAAATCGGAGTCCTAATCTAACTCTTGTATCTTGTGATTATTGATACAATAAATTCCAAAAAACCTTTCCAGTAATTCTGCCAAATTGCCAAATAAGTTGCCTTTTACCCGAATAATTGGATCGTTTTCAGCTAATATGGCATTGGCACAGTTACACAAAAAATCTGAGCTTTAGTAACTATTCCAAATTAGGTCTAATAGCTTTAGCACTAGTAATTTTTATTTCAGATAAAATTTACCCTTTCTAAATAAAAACCTTCTCAGACAAGGGCAATTATTAAGGAATTAATATATATGATTATTACGTTGATTATAGCTTGGATAATCTTCATAATATTATGGAAATTGCTGAAAGCAACAGTGAGTACTGCATTAACTATTGCGGCAATCCTTGTTTTATTAAATATTAGTTTTGGCATTACTCCCCAAGATATTTGGCATTATGCAACACAGTTTGCTCAAAATCTGTCGCAGATCCAAATTGGCAAGTAAAAATAAATACTTCACTTTTGCTAATAAAAGGTGAAGTATAAATCCAATGTTCCTGTAATATTTACAGCCTTTGTGGTTCAATTATTATTTAATACTGAAATTTTAGCCAATGCATCCTTAACACTCGCTGGTAACTGACGCATAATCTTACCTCTTTCGCGATCTAAAGCGACTAAAGTCACCTTGGCAGTGACGTACAATTGTTGTCCATCAGCGGAGACAATGGCATAATCCCAATTGATTCGGACGCCAGTCACCTCAGCCATGCGCGTTTTTACTACTACTGCCATACCCAATTGAATTGAACGGTGATAGCGCACCGACAGTTCTACAACTGGTAAATCGCAACCTATGACAACTAAATCAGCAAATTCAATCCCTATAGATCGCAAGCATTCAATCCGTGCTTCTTCCATCCAAGCTAGATAAGAACCGTGCCAGACAATACCTGCATAGTCAGTGTGATGAGGTTGCACTCTCACAGGATATTCAAACCAATTCCCAAATTCATGATTTGATGGATTGTCAAGAGCGCTGGTTGGCGGTAGTTTTGGTTGAGTGGGTTTTTCTTCTGACATCTTTAAATTTCTCAGTACTTATAAATTTTCCAAATTATTGAATAGCATAAAAATTAATTGTGTTGCTGCACTTATTGATTTAACATTTACCTTCCGAGTACAGGGAGTGTTTTGTTATGCAGCCTAATCTCCAGTATGTGAGTGTTGTTACTTTGACTCTACTTAGTTTACTAGGTTTTGGGATGGTATATCCAGACAATAACCAGGTAA
This sequence comes from Nostoc sp. UIC 10890, assembly GCF_054786515.1. Classification (NCBI taxonomy): domain Bacteria; kingdom Bacillati; phylum Cyanobacteriota; class Cyanophyceae; order Nostocales; family Nostocaceae; genus Nostoc; species Nostoc sp. UIC 10890. Next base: position 3,450,512 of record NZ_JBSGKF010000001.1, on the reverse strand, counting down.
GCAAAAATGCAAGCTTGAGGTACGAATCTGGAGAAAAAGCTCAAGCTTTACCCACGGGTAATCAGATATCAGAAATTGCAAGGCTCAATGAAGAAGCTATCAAAGAATCTCGTCAAGGTCAATCGCAAGAAGCATTGCAGAGATTACAAAAAGCATTAGCTATCAGCAGAGAACTTGGAGAGCGCTCTTGGGAAGCGGTAACATTCAACAACATCGGCAGAATCTACCAAGGTCAAACAAAGTATCCAGAGGCACTTCAATCTTATCAGCAAGCCATATTAATTAACAAAGAACTTGGGGATCTGGTTCGACTTGGCAAAACCTACAGTAACATCGGTTACTTATTCGATATTCAAAACAAACCGGAGTTAGCAATTTTTTTCTACAAGCATTGCTTGATTAATCGTGAGAAAGCTCGCTTGAATCCATCAGCACTGAGTGCGCCACAACCAGATGCTTACAGCATAACTGTGAGCCAGACATATCGCATTTTAGGTGAAAGATTACTTAAACAGGAACGTGTTGCTGAAGCGCAAAGGACAATGGATTTACTCAAAGTCGAAGAACTAGAAGAATATCTTCAGAATGTGCCAGGTAATCAACGTACTGCCAAAGCTATTAATATAGCGGCAACAGAAAAACCCATTAAACAAAAATTAGATCAAACCGTGGATAATGCTGTTGTGCTGGGTAAGGAACTGACAACACTACGGAAAATTCCCCCCAAAGAGCGATCGCTCGAACAGAAACAACGTATCGAGCAATTAGTCTTAAATCAACAGCAACTTTTAAATGGATTTAACGAATTTATTAATAGTCCTTCAGTGAAAGAACAGGTAGAGCAAATTAGCCTTACAGCTAGGCGGCAAAATTTGGATTTGGAGAATCTCAACGAACTTCGGGATAATTTGGCGCGATTACCTCAAAAATCGGCACTACTCTACCCACTGATTTTAAAAGATAGTTTGGAATTGGTATTGGTAACTCCTGAATCTCCACCAATTCATCGTACCGTTGCTATAAAACGCGAAAACCTCCATCAAACAATTGGTGCTTTCCGCCAAGCTTTAATTAATCCCAGTCGAAATATCAAAGCACCTGCACGCCAATTGTATGATTGGCTAATTAAACCGATAGAAAAAGACCTAAAGCTATCAGGTACGCAAACTCTGATTTACGCTCCAGATGATCAGTTACGCTACATTCCTTTAACTGCTTTATATGATGGCAAACAATGGCTAGTGCAGCGCTTCAATGTGAATCATATTACATCCGCTAGTCTGACTAACTTAAATACTCCACAACAATCTACGTTACGGGTTTTAGCAGGTGCTTTTACTAAAGGTAATTATCAGATCAAAGTTGGGAATCGACAGGTTGCTTTTGCTGGCTTACCCTTTGCAACGCGGGAGGTGGAAAGTCTAGCAGCTGCGGTTCCTGAAACTACGAAGCTTTTAGACGATGCCTTTAGCCCCAGAGTCGCTGTACCCCAAATGGATGATTACACAATTGTCCATTTAGCGACTCATGCAGCCTTTGTGGTGGGTAAACCAGAAGATTCGTTTATTTTATTCGGCAATGGCGATCGCGTAAATTTTAGAAATGTCGCTACTTGGTCACTCCCGAATGTAGATTTGGTAGTGTTAAGCGCCTGTGAAACTGGCTTGGGAGGGAAGTTAGGTAATGGTGAGGAAATTTTGGGCTTTGGCTATCAGATGCAACAAACCGGCGCTAGAGCCGCGATCGCCTCTTTGTGGTCTGTGGATGATGGTGGTACGCAAGCACTTATGAGTGCTTTTTATGGTGTCCTCTCGACTAATAAATTTAGTAAAACTGAAGCTTTACGACAAGCTCAAGTCTCATTAATTACTGGAGACTGGAAGGCAATAAGTCACAATGCACCCGTAGCAGCGGTTAGTAACTTTAGTCATCCATACTATTGGGCACCCTTTATTTTGATTGGCAATGGACTTTAGATGTTTATAGTTCCTCACCTGTGCCAAAGGATGACTTTCTCTTTTAACACTTCCAGCTCAAGGCTAAAAATCCGGCTCGTGAGGCTATGGCAGATACAAAAATATCCGATGGGCCAACCATGAGCCAATCACCTAATGGTAATGAGGAATAGTAAGAGCGATCGCTAATTAAGCCACCATACCGATTACCAGTTACTAATAATCAATTTTGAATTTGTCATCAAGCCTTAGAACCTTAATACTTCTTAGCAAGAGTTTTAGAGCCTGTATCAGTTTGCATAGATTGCTTGACAAGATTAGCCAGTTCATCTAATTGGCTAATTGCTTCTGCACCTTCTAGCTTCATTAATTCGCGGTCATCCCGCATTTCTGTCCAAGTAATCCCATAATCGGACACTAAAAACCGAATTAGATGGTTATCACCCAAGCTAACCATAAACGATGCACTATTCATTTGGTCGCCACAGGTGTAGCAAGACGCAGGATACCCGCGCCGCTCTAAAACAACCGCCAAGGCTTGGAGGTTCATTACCAAGTCTTGGACGAATTGTCGATGTTGATGTGCTAGTCTCAGAAACACTTTTGTCCTCCAGACACCACAGTCGTTTGAGTTTCTTTTATATTTTCTTTAGATTTTCTCATCCACTGGTATTGTAAACTATTCAATACAATTACTAGACAGATGATATTGAGTCGTTAATTGACTACCTTGTTTAGGGTAGTGTATCGGGGTTTTGAGGGCCGTATCAAACTATTCAGTTTGCAAATACAAAATCTCGGACAGAATTGCTAAATTTAACCATATCTTTATACACTTCTGTCAGGGTAGATTCTTGCAAGAAACGATCCGCTTTAAGAGTAACTTAAATCTAGCACTAGTCAACTACAGAAAAGCTACATATTTCGTCTTTATTGGCTATGTGCAGCCCAATTTACCGTTAGTAGATGCTATGACGTAGTTTTGCATCGTTATAGTTAGTCTTATTTAGATGTTTAATCTATTCTCTTCCTAACGTAAATTTTGGTATGGACAAATGATTAGGTATACCAAATTCGTTCCTCCTGTACGTATAAAGTTGAGCAAATGACAATGTAAATTTGAAATTAAGTACTTAAAACTAAAAAAGCGTACTTATCGCTACATTTTTTGCGTATTTTATAGACAAGTGTGAGTGTAGACTCCAGGATGGATCAACTCAACACTGACAATACCTAAACTCAGCAGAGTTATGTTGCCATTTAGGCAATATTTATAACTATTTTGGGATTATCCTCAAAAAGTTGTACTAACCAAAGTATGAGAGTTTGTAAAGATTCTTATCTTAATTTAGTTTTGCCAAATTTGAATGAATATATAATATATTTTGATTTTTTATTCAATTTGAATAATTTTTTAATATTAAACACTAGATTAACTAATTCATAATTCTTGGCAAAGAACCATACCAAATTGTCAAATTAGCGGTTTTTACCTGTTTGGGTATAAATCTTCAACTAATTCAATTGCAAATTATTTGAAAAATCCCACCCCTTTAAGGGGTGAGAGTAGCCCCTTTAAGGGGTGAGAGTATTAGTAGACTACTTGCCACCAACCAAAAGCTGGGCCAATAAAACGGATAGTTGCCCATCCTACAACCATAAGACCAATGCCTATCCAGGCACCACGAGTAGTCCAAGTGACAAATTGTTCGCCTTGAGTTTTCGTGATCGGAACCCAAGACAAGATGCGAGTATCTTGACCGTATGTTTCTCCCTGTGTGCTTTTGGTTGAGTCGATGGGGAGTATTATCTCCCGCACCTCTCAGTTAGATCCGTGCGTGCAGCTTTCACTGCACACGGCTCCCGATGTTCTTAGCTTGCGCTTTTGCTCATGTGCTTGTAATCGTGGCAACTCTCGTGAATTGCTTCAAGATTGTTTTTCTTCCAGTTGGCGTGATTTCCGTCGATGTGATGCAGGTGAACCCGTTCCTCATCGATGAACTTTAAGCCGCAGGATGCACATTTATGGTTTTGCTTCTTAAGAGCTTTAGAGGTTTCACCGTTGTAGAGCTTGCTATTACGTTCGCTCCAGTAGGTTGTATCTCCGTCATAGGGGGATTTTGTTCCTTTGAGCATGACGTGTTTATTTTCGGAGTAAGGAACTGATGGAAATGCCTTGTCTAGTAATTTCTTGCTAGAGTAGCGGTTTTGTTTGGTTTCCTTGTTAAATACCTTGTAGGCTCTTGTTTCGATGTGGTAAAGGGAATTCCTGGAGCCGTCCATTTTGCAGAACTTATGGTAATTTCTCCAACCTCTAACTACCGAGGCTAATTTATCAGCCTTTGTGGTAGCACCATAATTCGAGTTGTTGACGATGTGTTTTACTTTCTTACGGAGCGCTTTGAAGTTGTCCACTGAAGGGATACTTCTGAACTTTCCGTTTTTCTGGATTTTAAAGTGCCAGCCGAGGAAATCAAACCCATCTGTCGCGGCGGTAACTTTGGTTTTCTTTTGGCTTACATTCATTCCGCGTTTGCGGAGAAACTCACTGATTCTTTCAAGTATCTCTGTCGCATCATCTTCGGGTCGAAGTATAACAACCATGTCATCCGCGTATCGGACTGATGGCTCGGTGATATCACTGACTGAGGTTCTACCAGTGATTCTCTGTCCTTGATTCTCATGGTACCTGTGTATACTCTCAATCCCGTTGAGCGCGATGTTTGCTAATAGTGGGCTGACCACTCCCCCTTGAGGTGTTCCCTGTTCGGGGAATTCTGGGTTGACTCCTGCCTTAAGACATCGGAATATTCCGAGTTTTAAGCCTTTAGGGGCAATGAGTTCGTCCATTATTGCTGAGTGATTGATTCTATCGAAGCACTTTTCAATATCGAGTTCAATTACTCGCTTATTTATTCCGTTAGCTTTGGAGTTAAGGTTTAGGAAGATGTACTTTTGTGCATCATGGGCGGAGCGCCCAGTTCTGAACCCATAACTCCTGGCGTGGAACGTGGCTTCGTGTGCTGGTTCAAGTGCATATTTTGCAAGGCATTGCCAAGCTCTATCCGCGATGGTGGGTATCTTAAGCATTCTGGTAGTCCCGTCCTTCTTAGGGATGGGGATTTCCCGTAGTCCTTGATGCTTCCAATTTCCACTATTCATTTTCAGTAATTCTTCAAGGTTGAAGCGTTCTTCAAATGAGAGCGATTTTTTCCCATCAATACCAGCCGTCTTTTTACCAGCATTTAGCTGAGATACAAGTCTAATTGCAAGAAATCGAGCCGAGGTAGATTTTAGAATAAGCTTTTGGAGTGACCGAACTTTCCGCTTGTCTCCAACTTGAATAGCTTTAAATACGCGCTTTTGAAGGCGGAAAAGATTTCGGCGGAATTTCTTCCACGGTAAAGCTCTCCAAGATTCACTAGTTTTGCAACTGTGTCTAATCATTTTCTCTTCTCTAGTTTGTATTCTCTGAACACCTCAGTCCAATTACGGACTGTCCTACCCGAACTGTGGGGATTCCTCCGCTCGTCTGGACTACCTGAGATTCGACCGTCTCAAGACCCACAATTCGTTTTTCTTCGTTCCCTCGGAGAGATTGATTGTTCCGTTAGATGTAGCCAATTCAACTACTGGATTCCCTGGACTCTTGCCGTTACTCGACGCGTGTTCGGCGGGACTGAACTCCAGTGAGGTCAGGGATTTTGCGTTGCGCCCTGCCTGCAAATAAGTCGTTTTTCTAGGCTCTGTTTCATCGTAGGAACTCCCTGTTAGCGCCAGTGTCAACCCGCAACGGTCGTCTGATTGCGCCCTGTTCCCAGCTTCACTCTACAAGAACCGAGCTTGTTCGGTGTGGGCAGATAAGGAGTCAATTCTGAGTCTGAATGGCAAGACTTGCACTTGCATCTGACCGAGAGTTCAGTCTTTAGTGACAGTAATCTGCTGTCGGACTGGTTTAGTTATGTACGGACTGATTACCGTGATTCACTAAACAACGAATCGCACACGACGCTTTGCTTCACCCATAATCAGCAACTCAAATTCTATTTAGGTTCTAAATTTATTTTGCCAGGAATCATGGCTATAGGGAGGCGATAAATTACATCACCTTCTATAAGCTGATAATAGTGCTTGCTTTTAGACGATCGCACTTTGGTTGACAAAATTTAAATTGGGCAGTGGGCATTGATGACTGAACTTTAGGCGGAATTTTCCTCATCTGTATTGGAAAACAGACTGGGATCAAGATAGTTAATGCGTGCTAAAGGACTTAAGGCAGCAAGAATTTGAGCGCCGTAGCTACGATTAACTACACGACTATCAAGCAAAGCTACGATCCCTTGACTTTCTCGGACTGGAGCGATCGCTCTTTGTAATTCATTCAAAGCAGCTGGCAACAAATATAAACGAAACCAATCTTGATGCGATCGCTTATAAAGAGCTACTCTACCAGCTACCAGGGGATTTTCCAAAGATGGTAAGGGCAAAGTAGCAATGATTAATAGATGGGGTGCTGGCAAGACTCGTTGATGTTCTCGCCAAAATTCCCAACCAGTAATTAAAATACCATTCTCATCCAAACAAGTTTTTTCTACTTGCACCCGTGAACCAAACTCTGAAGCCAGAATTGTCGCCACTTGAGCCTTTAGTGGTACATCCCCAACCAAAACAACTGTCAATCCTGGTGCTGTAGCACTTAGACAAACTAGTGTGCGGACTTTGTGAATAAATGCTGCTTGGAATTCTGGTGTGTTGGGTAGGGGCAACTTATAGGGTACATACAGTTGAATTGCTTCCGTTTGACTCTCCGAAGAGAACTTTAGACAAGTTAAATCATCCAAACCCAGGCGCTGGCGGAAAAGAGGAGCCTCAGTTTCCGGCTCGATCGCGCTGCCAATTAAAACTACTGGTTGTCGCTGCCAAATAGACGAGAGTATTTCCCCTAATTCCATTGGGGCGTAATGCAAAGAAAATAAACCTTGTCGATGGGCAATAGTTGCCCAGAAGAGGGCAGGGGAGGCAGGGGAAGCAGGGGAGGCAGGGGGGGAAAGATTTTCAGCAAGGCTTTGAAATTGCTGCCAGAAATTTTTCCAATTATCTGGCAGGTTGGCTTGATCTAAAGCCAAATACAGACGACTCAAAATTTCTATTTCTGGCTGGGAAATTAAATAGCACTGATATGGATTTGCAGGATGCTGAAAAAGTTCGTGTGTCAGTTCTATCCGTGCTTCGCGAATTGCCTCAGCTTGGTTTGGGCAAGCCAGCATCAGTTGATCCCAATCATCTGGTTGAATATCTTGGGTAAGCTGATCACGCACCCAATCTTCGAGATCATCTACCCCATCAATAATTGTAGGAATGCCTTGAGGAAAGCGATCGCCACCAGCAAATTGTCCTGTTAACCAAGCTTCTGGGGAGGTCAGCAGTAGCCCTTGAAACTCAGCACCAGGCCAAGTGTCACCTGTTCTAATCGATTTATTAGCTGGTAGCCACTGCTGTAGCCGGGGAATTTCCACCCGCAGCAGAAGTTGCTGCACCGCTTCTTGAGCAACAATAATTACAGGGCCATGCCACATTAGGGCTGATGCTACGAAACTAGTACGATACCGCCCTTGATAGCCACAAACCGCCCCGACTTGAATTAGGGCGCTACGTCCCAGGCGCAAGGCGCGTGCTACCAACCGTGCCATCGTCAAATGATGGGGCCAGGAAGGGAACCCCGCTTGCGATCGCAAAAAGTTATGTAGTGACAAATGAACTTCTGCCTCAATCACACGCTTTTAATTCCATACAAAGTGATTTTTACTTCCAATTGCCCCATTTCTATTATCTTGTCATTTGTCATTTGTTCTTTGTCCTTTGTTCTTTGCCATTGATCCAAAACTAATGACTAATGACCAATGACTAATGACTAATGACCAATGACCAATCACCAATACCCTGAATTATGCCAACTTACACAGGAATTTCCAGCGAAGCCTTTAGGCATCCACTAGATCGCCAAGCCGAGCAAGCTTTACGAAATTTACCGGGATTTGATTTAATTGCTCGTAAATTTGTGGAATTTATCTACGAACGCCCTCAATTAGTCTATCTAATGGGTAACACCATCCAAGTCGGGCCGCGTCAATATTCCACTATTTACCAAATGTTTCGGGAATGCGTCCGAGATTTGGACATTTACCCAGAACCTACACTGTTTGTCTCGCAAGATCCCCAACCAAATAGCTATGCACTGGGGCAAGAAAATCCTTACATAGTAATAAATACAGGGATACTAGACTTACTAGATGAAGCCGAGATTCGGGTGGTGTTAGCCCATGAACTGGGGCATATTAAATGTGGTCATACTATTTTAATTCAAATGGCGATGTGGGCGATGAGTGCTGCTTCCGCCTTGGGTGAATTGACCTTCGGCCTCGGTAATATTGTCACACAAGGCTTAATTTATGCTTTTTTTGAGTGGCGGCGCAAAGCCGAGTTATCGTCAGATCGTGCCGCACTACTAGTTGTGGATGACTTGAATCCTGTAATGTTAACGATGATGAAACTCTCTGGCGGTAGTCACAAATATGCCAATGAGTGTAGTTTACAGGAGTTTATCAAGCAGTCGGAAAATTATCAGGCACTTGATGAAGATGGACTGAATCAGATATATAAATTCTTGATCTACAATGGCGCTCAAGGTACGATGTTAAGCCATCCTTTCCCTGTCGAACGCTTGCATTATTTACGGGCGTGGGCAGTATCCGAAGAATATCAGCAAATCCGCCGAGGAAATTATCAGCGATCGCCTGCTTCCGGAGCAGTTAATGTTCCAGCAGAATCTTCCGAAAATCAGACAGAAACTTTACGCCGCCAAATTGAAGAATTACAACGAGAAATTGACAGAATCCGAAGGAATCAGTAGTTTTTAGTCCTAAAGGTGGATTTAGATCCCCGACTTCTTTGAGAAGTCGGGGATCTGGGTAGCAACTTTTTACAGGAAATTAAAATACTTAGAAAATAACCAGATAATTACTCCAGTTCCCAATACACAAATAATTCCCGCCAAACCAGCTAGGGGTTTTTTATTCTTACCTGTAAACCAATCAGAGACAATACCAGTGTAATTAATTAATTCTGCTGTATCTAGGGTAGCGATCGCCCATACCCATCCCGCGTGCAATCCCCAAGCTAAACCCAAATTACCGCTAGAGGCAAAGCGTGCCAACACCAACACCATTCCCATCAGCCACAATCCAGGGAGTTGCGGTGCTGTTTCGCTTTGCTCCCAAACTAAATGTAGCAAAGCAAAAATCAAGCTAGAAATTGCTGCTGCTACCAAAATTGGGTAATCCTGCGCTAATTCAGTGAACAGGAAACCGCGAAAAACTAACTCTTCTATCCCACCGACTAACAACGCTATCAAGAAAATCGGTAGCAAGATGGGTAGTAGTAACTTGAAATTCGTCTTTTCAAAAGAACACCAACCTAACCAGAATTGCCCACTAAATACAATAGCCAGGCTCACCACTCCTAAACTGAAACCTATTGCTAAAGAAGTAAGAGTTGAAAGATTGCTAATAAAACCGTAATCTGAAAAAGATTTATTAGTCAGCCAAAGAACTCCCCAAAGAATCAGGGGAGCTAATAGGTAAAGTGACACCAATAACGGCATCTTTTGCTCTGGCTGCAAAGGTTTAGGAGGTTGCCAATTAAGCAATAATGCTGATACTGCTGCTACTGGCAACCAGCTAACTATCCAGCAAACAAAAAATGCCATCACTATAACTAGTGCTGGTGCATTTTCCATAAATGCCAGTAAGGCGTTGACCGAAGGTTCAAAGAAAGTTATCAAAATAAACAAAAAAAACACGATAGACTCCTTGCATTATAGATTTCTTGCTGATTAATCAAGACTCTACTAAACTTGGTGACTTCTGCAAGGAGTCTAATCGTATTTTTTAACTGGGACAAAATTCTCTCAACAGAGCTACCAGTTTGCTATTAGGGTAAGGAGAAGTTATCATCATCTGAAACTTATCCCTACCATCAGCAAATTTACTCTTCGTCTTCCAAATCTTCGTCTGATTCGTCAGAGTCTATATCTTGTGAGGTCAGTTTTTTATCAGTTTCACCGAGTTGAATTAAGTGAATATGTTTGTATCCCAGTCTAATTTCAAACTCATCTCCAGGCTTTAAACCCATTGCTTTGGTATATGTAGCACCAATTACAATCTGACCATTTTGATGGACACTAACCCGATAGGTCGGTTCACGACCACGGCCATCTTTAGGTGCTTCTGGACTTAGAGGAATTCCTCTAGCAGATAGCAAAGCGTCATAAAAATCGGTGAGATTGACACGAACCTGGTTATTCTTAGTAACAGTGTAATAGCCGCACTGTTTAGCTCTTTCTCGGCGTGGTAAAGTGGAAAGTTCTTTTACTTTCGCAAGTAGTGCTTTTCCGGTTAATGGCGCGGTTGCAGTTTCAGTCATTATGCTCAAATTTTCCTTACTCTCTCCAAACTGATAAACGATGTAGTCTTATGCCAGCATTTAGCTTTTTAGCATTTGCATAAAGCTACTTAAGACCCTAGTGTAAAGGGTGAATTCCTGCCGATAGGAGCCAAAAGCACTTCTATTATGGTTGTCCACAACCAACTAGAGGCTATAGTTGCCACAGACATTTATTTTGGTGATGTTACGGCACTTTTAACCATTATTCGCCATCAGAAAGAAAACTATTTTCTCCTTTGGCGCTACTGTAGCGGTGTAACTTTCAGCCACCTTTACAAATTGGTCAGGTTCTACTGCAAATAAGTCGTAGACCTAAGAAATTGCAGGTTTTTCACTTTCAGTGCTTGTCTTTATTGCCAATGAGCAAGTAGAGTTTTCTCCACTCGTCCTCTCAAGCTTTAGACAGCATAGTATTTCAATAGAGTCCTACGGGCATAAGCCCTTTTGTCCTGCCAGTAGAGACGCGAATTTTCTTGTCTCTACATTACGAATCAACAAAGCAGTAGTAGCCGCGCTGATACGGCTATTAATTCTGGTTTTGTCACTTCGTAATTTTATATTAAATACTAGCATGGACTAATAATAGCAAAATAGTTGTTTAATTTTGAATTAAAGTTGCTGGTAAATTTTTATTTAAATTCCTGGACTTGAAAGTTGAAAAAAGCAGTGGAGATTTTACTAACCCTTTATTGCAAGCGTGAGTATTGCTATCTGGCTTTTATAAAAATTTATATAATTGAGACGAGCAGTTTTGACCAATGAGTTAAATCCAAGGTTTTCTTGATTGAGAGTCAGCCAAAAAGCAAAAAGTCTCGCGTGTACGGGTTTTCCAGTGCTCTAACTTTTCTTTGAAAGTGGTGAGGATTTGTCTTCTGATTATTATCCGAAGGTCAAAAGCGATCAGAGGATTTTGCACGTCTGTCTATGGGAATAATAAGTCTCTTAACAGATGCCTCGCGCTTGATTGTCACTACTATATGTTGAACATAGGCTTTTACACTTCTATATAATCAAAAAATTCCGTCAAGGGTTACCGAAGCCAGAATTTTCCAACCGAGACTGCTAGACTCAAGTTGACATCAAGATGTGTTGCTAACCTGACATGTATTTAATTTGGATATGATCGCTAGTTCAGAGATGAGCCTAAGTCCCTCTACCCGCAAACCCTCTTTCCTTTACATTGCCAAATAGATAAATTAAATGGAAAGCTGCAATTACATTTTTGGCGTTTTATCTTAGAATTTGACAAAAATCTTGTCTACAGGGCTGCTACAACTAAAATTTTAATGGTTATCCTTAAACTAGAATCAGTCCCTCTTTAATCGTCAGCATATTAACACCAGGGTTTGAATTAAGGCAAAAAAGTATAGCTCACTTTTCGCAATTACCTACCTTGACTGATGATTTTCGAGCCTGGTGAAGCAATTTTAAAATTTTGGTTAGTGGTAATGAAAGTTATTTTTAAGGTAATTCGACAACAACAAAATTCCTCTCCTGTTGTGCAAACCTACCTTGTGGAGGCAGAACCAGGTAATACAATCTTGGATTGCCTCAATCATATTAAGTGGGAGCAAGATGGAACTTTAGCATTTCGCAAAAATTGCCGCAATACCATTTGTGGTAGCTGTGCGATGCGAATTAATGGGCGTTCGTCTTTAGCTTGTAAGGAAAATGTTGGCAGTGAACTTGCCAGATTACAACAAATACCATCATCAGAAAGTAAAGTAAATGCTATTGGCGAAATCACGATCGCTCCTCTCGGTAATATGCCCGTGATTAAAGATTTGGTTGTAGATATGAGCAGCTTTTGGAATAATCTAGAGGCAGTTGCTCCTTATGTGAGTACGGCAGCACGACAAGTACCAGAAAGAGAGTTTTTGCAAACACCACAAGAGCGATCGCGCCTCGATCAAACTGGTAACTGTATTATGTGCGGTGCTTGTTACTCTGAATGCAACGCCCGTGAAGTCAATCCAGACTTTGTAGGGCCTCATGCCCTTGCCAAAGCTTACCGGATGGTAGAAGATTCACGCGATAGCGATACCGAAAATCGCTTAGAAAGCTACAACGAAGGTACTAAAGGTGTATGGGGTTGTACCCGTTGTTTATATTGTGATTCCGTTTGTCCAATGGAAGTTGCACCATTAGAACAAATCACCAAAATTAAACAAGAAATTCTTACTCACAAACAAGCCAGCGACAGCCGTTCCATTCGCCACCGAAAAGTATTGATAGATTTGGTTAAAGAAGGTGGTTGGATTGATGAACGTCAATTTGGTTTACAAGTGGTCGGTAATTATTTTCGCGATTTAAAAGGATTACTCAGTCTTGCACCCCTCGGTTTGCGGATGTTATGTCGAGGTAAATTCCCCCTATCATTTGAAGCCTCTGAAGGGACGCAACAAGTGCGATCGCTCATTGAATCTGTGCAACAAGAATTAGGGAATAGGGAATAGGGAGTAGGGAATAGGGAATTTTCTTTCACCACTCCCTACTCCCCATTCCCCATTCTTCAACGCGGTTCTTGAGGTATATTCAACGGCCGTCCAAAACGGTCATATACTAAAACATCCCACTGCCCGTTGTTACTAGATTCAAAAGCAATCCTACTACCATCAGCGCTAATTGTAGGGTTGCGGACTTCCGCTTGTAGGTTAGAAGTCATATTTCGTGATTGGCGTGTCTCCCGGTCGTAGAGAAAAATAGCTGATCGCCCCTGACGACTAGCCGCAAACACCACATAACGACCATCTTGTGAAACACTAGGATGATTTGCGATCGCATCAAGGGAGTTTAAACCTGGCAAATCAACCAAATTACGAGTTACCGTATCAAACATATAAACATCTTGGCTACCCCGTCGGTCAGTAATAAAAACAATGTATCTCCCAGAAATCTGGGGGTTTAATTCCGACGCTAAACTATTGAGACTCCGACCCCCCGGATCAAAGGGATAACTCAAAAGACGAGGGTAGCCAAAACACCCAGTCATTAAACTGGAGCATAAAAATATAGGTATAAAAAAAACACGTTTCATATAATTTAGTCATTAGTCATTAGTCAATAGTCTCACAACTCCTAACTCTGCCAATTTTAGATTTTAGATTTCTCTTTCAATCCAAGTTGCGCTGGAAGCGCACCAAAGGTGCGACCCAAAATCTAAAATTGTAATGACTTTTAACTCCTAACTCCTACGGAGGTGAACCTATAGTTGCACCATTGGGAATATCTAACTCAATATTTGGTCCCCGATCTAGAACTTCAATATCCCACTGACCACGGATGGCGGTTTCAAAGACAACATAACGTCCATCTGGGCTAATATTTGGTTTTCTGACCCAGCCGCGATAGGTTGGTGTGACGATTTGCGACTGTTGCGTAGCGCGATCGTAAAGCGCCACCACCGCTCTACCTTGGTCACTAGTCAGATAAGCAATATAACGCCCGGTGTAGCTCAAGCTAGGACTTTCGGCAATTGTCTCCGCTCGGTTAATCCCCGGTGTGCGAATAAACAATTGCCTCTCCAAATCGTACATTAGTAGCTGCTGATTACCGTTCCGATTCGATACAAACGCTAAAAAGCGCCCATTTCCGCTCAAAACAGGTTGCTCCTCGGTGTAGCGACTGTTGAGGGAAGTAGGCCCTATGGGCACATCGTTAGAACCACAAGATACAAGCAAACTTATTAAACCAAAAACTAGGCTCCAATGAATTGGTCTTTGGAGCCAAAATGTAGGCGTAAATTTTTCCACCTCAATTGTTTTCCGTCGCCTCTAAACCTACTTCCACACCAACTGTTTTAAATATCGTCATCAAAATCGTTTGAATTATCTGGCCCTTCATTTGGCTTTTCAATCGGATTGTATGGCACATAATCAGTTGGGATCGCATCATCATCTTCGCGCGGTCTTCGAGGAGTTGAGTCAGTGGTTGGACGACGCCTTCTCGGTCTAGGAGCAACATCATCTTCACGACTTTCGGGACGCTGGGGCCCGCTATTACTGCGACGAGAAGGTTTTCTGACTTCCCCACCAGAAGTTTCCCAATCATCAACTTGCCTAGACGAAGAACCCCAATTTTCTTCTTCAGAGCTTTCAGAAGGGCGATTCACAGGACGCCCAGAAGTACGCCGCCGTGTTCTATCCGCTGGAGCCTGTCTTTCACTACTGCTGCCGTTACGGCGTTCTGAACGACGGGGGGGTTGCTCTTGGTAGTAGTCATCACGAGTTGAAATCTCATCCCTGCTACCCCGAATCCGGGCACGCACGGGGCGTTCTTCCTCGTCTTCATAAGGCAATGGATCTAAGTCTGCATCCATTTCAGCTTGATACTTTCTGCGATCGTTATAAGAATAGTTTCTGCTTACCTCTCGCTCATCATCCACAATCGGAGTGTTGCGCTTTGCTTGCTGGGTAGCTATACTCCGCAGACGAATACTTTCAACTGCAAAAAATACAGTTGTGCCAACTAAAAGCAGTTGCCCAAATTGCAGAATCGGGTCTAGCCGCCATCCTTGAAAGACGAGAATGAAGCCGCAGAGCAAGCCGACTGCGGCAAAAAAAATGTCTTGATCCCGTGACAATTCTGGACGCACAGTGCGGAGAAAATACAGTGCTGCCCCAGCCACAGCCAGGAAAATTCCTAGAATACTGGCTGAGTTTGCTCCAAAATTTACCTGAGCCAGAAAACTGGCTGAGTTCAGCCCAAAATTTATCATTGCTGTTTTCCCGATATCAAATCTATGTTAGCGAGTCACAATTAAAATCACTACTCTAATTAGGAACGATATATTGAAGCTTCAAAGCTTCTGGCAAAGAAGCTCTGAAGCTATTCACCGAAAAGTAAAAACACCTATGTCTATCATCTACAATTGCGCCCAGTCGCAGAAAATGCTGCTTTTGGTGCAATAAATGTAGATAGCTGACAGACAATCGATTGTGAGAGTTAAATTAACTCTCATAAGCATTATGAACGCTGAATTTTATCTTTTTGGCTAATGAAAATTAGACCAACTGTAACGGGTATCACAACAATTGCAGTACCCCATAGCAGGCTCCAAAGAAAATTTGCTAAAGAAGGCGTCATACTTCTCAACCTTTTTTTACACACTTCATCCTAATTTTAATAGTGTATTACTTTCTTGAGAAGCCTCTGGGCGTTAACTGCCAAACTTAATAACCCTTCTTGCTAGTCATTGATTTAACTGCGTGAGCGTGTTTGCTTTTGTATTCCAGAAGGAAGTGACAGCATTTGGTTAAAATAATGATGAGAGTGCTTTACAAAGCTTCAAATTTTTTAGCAATGTCTACGACGGGCTATTCGGCGTCGCAAAGGGCGATGAGCCAGTACAGTTCTCCCCCTTTGGGAGAGCTAGTTTCAAGGGGGTTTTCCCATAGAGAGACTTGGCGTTAGCGATGTAGGAGCGTCACCCGAATGGCTTGCCGTTGCCTAAATTTTTTCTTTCTTTACAGACAGATAGTAGCTTAAAACGATGACTGGTGTTGACCTGACTGCTTGGATTCTTGGCCCTGTGTTAGGGGTGATGACATTTTTATTTATATTCCGGATCATTCTCACTTGGTATCCGCAAGTGGATCTGAATCGTTTGCCCTTTAATTTGATAGCTTGGCCAACTGAACCATTTTTAATCCCGTTGCGAAAGCTAGTGCAACCTATAGGTGGGGTAGACATTACACCTATTATTTTGGTTGGCATCTTCAGCCTGCTGCGAGAAATTCTGCTAGGTCAACAAGGATTGCTGACTATGCTATCTCGTGTTAATTAGGGATGGGGAATTGGGGATGGGGAATGGGGCATAGGACATTGGGCAAAACAGTTCCGAGTTCCGAGTTCTGAGTACAGAAGTGAGATTTCCCACTCAGGACTCAGGACTCAGGACTCAGCACTACTACTCCCCCCTCTCCTAACCGTTCATTTCCTGCACAAAATTTGTATAGACATTACCCTGCAAAAACTGTGGAGTTTCCATAATTTTTTGATGAAACCCGATGGTAGTAGGTAGTCCAGTAATGGCACATTCCCGAAGTGCGCGTTTCATCCGGTTAATAGCAGTGGGTCGATCTGGTGCCCAAACAATTAACTTGCCGATCAAGGAATCGTAGTAGGGCGGGATTTGGTAATCTGTGTAAACGTGGGAATCAATCCGAACACCAGGCCCTCCGGGGGGGAGATAGCCGCTGATTCTTCCAGGAGAAGGGCGAAAGTCATGATCGGGGTCTTCGGCGTTGATCCGGCATTCGATCGCATGACCCCGCAAGACTACTTGATCTTGAGTAAGCTTGAGTCTTTCCCCTTGAGCTATGCGGATTTGTTCGGCAACTAAGTCTATCCCAGTAATCATCTCTGTTACAGGGTGTTCTACTTGAATCCGGGTGTTCATTTCCATAAAGTAAAATTTCCCCGATCTATCCAAGAGAAACTCGATAGTACCCGCCCCACTGTAGTTAATGAATTGGGCCGCTTTGACAGCAGCCTGTCCCATTTTCTCGCGCAGGTCTTGGTCGAGAGCCGGACTTGGTGCTTCTTCTAGTAGCTTTTGATTCCGGCGTTGAATAGAGCAATCACGTTCACCCAAGTGGATAACATTGCCGTAGTTATCCGCCAAAATTTGAAATTCGATGTGGCGGGGACGTTCAATAAATTTTTCGATATAAACGCCGGAATTCCCAAAAGCTGCTCCTGCTTCCCCTTGAGCCGCCAAGAAAAGTTTGACAAATTCATCTTCAGAACGAACTAGGCGCATACCCCGTCCGCCGCCACCTGCTGTGGCTTTGATCATCACTGGATAGCCAATATCTTTGGCAAATCCTAATCCTTCTTGCTCGGATTCTACCAATCCCTCACTACCTGGTACTGTCGGGACTCCAGCTTTTTGCATGGTTTCTTTGGCAGTGGATTTATCCCCCATCAGCTTGATAGCTTCTGGAGTTGGGCCGATAAAAGCAATATGATGGTCGGCACAGATTTCCGCAAACCGGGCATTTTCTGCCAAAAAGCCATAGCCTGGATGAATAGCAGTAGCATTGCGCGTCAGTGCAGCAGCAATAATATTGGGAATATTCAAATAACTTTTACTGCTAGCAGGTTCGCCAATGCAAACTGCTTCATCAGCAAGTTGGACGTGGAGAGCATTACGGTCAACAGTGGAGTGAACCGCAACTGTCGCAATTCCCATTTCTTCACAGGCGCGGAGAATGCGAAGGGCGATTTCTCCCCGATTGGCAATTAATATTTTGTCAAACTTCATTTTTTAGTTTCGATATCATTACCAGTAGATTGACATGTTCTCTGATCCAACTTGAAACAACGCTTCCGCATTATTTCAAATTATGACAGGAGATTCGCCACCCTGATTCTAAGCAAACTTGAGATTGCAGGCTTGCTGGGTCTACAGGTCTTACTACACTAACAACATTGCTGCTGTAAGTCTTGGCTAGCCTAGTAAGCTGGGCTTTTGCGTAGGCATACCCCGCTGAACACAGTAGCTCTACCCCTTTTAATATCACTTGTGCAGCTGCTAGATTTCTGTCAGCCTGATACCGCCTTGAGAAAATTTATATTTTTGAGCAAGTGAATTTAGATATCACCTTACTATAATTATTTTCTTATGCTATAGTCTATGTTTAGACAAACCATGCGGATGTGGCGGAATTGGTATACGCGCACGCTTGAGGTGCGTGTGGCTTTGCCTTGCGAGTTCGAGTCTCGCCATCCGCATTTTTGCTTGTTTAGTTATAGGGTCAATAGTCAAGGGTCAAAAAACCTTAGACTATTGACCCTTAAATATTTCTATTATTTCTAATACTTCCTCAAGGCAACTTTACTGTGTAAATGAGTTTGTAGTAGTGACTTTAGTCCTTGTATCAAGCACTGAAGTGCTTACTACGTAATAAAATTTGACAAAACAAAAAAATCTTTCCCTATTCCCCACCAAGCAAATTTGCCTTGCCAAATTACTAGTTTTTTATGCTTTTATAGAGATAGGTGAAGTTTTGTAAAAAGCATTGACTATTACTTTTACGCCGACAAACAACCTAGCACTACCGCCAGCTTGGCATCGCCTCACTCCGATTTGGCAAGGAGGGGAGGAGATAATTCAACAAAGTTTACCTCACACTCAACTGGCACCTGCTTGGCAGCTAATGCTTTTGGGTGATGGCTCCCCAACACGTCACTTAGAATTGCTCACAGGTGAGCCTGTAGAAGTAGATGTTATTGATATGTCATTGATTGGCATGGACTTGGATGCTGCTCCTGAGTTAATCCAAGCTGTCCCAGGGCCGCGATTACGGCGACAAGTATGGCTACGTACTGCTTCTGGTCAGCGATTAGCGTATGCCACCTCGTGGTGGGAAGCTAGTCATGTAGATGAGTATTTGCAAAACCGCTCATTACCAATTTGGGCAAGTTTAGCTCGTCTTCGCACAGAGTTATATCGGGATGTTCGAGGAATTTATTATGGTGACTCATCAGCGCTACAGTCCGGTTTTGATGTAACTGGGTCTTTTTGGGGTCGCCACTATTTGTTTTGGCATCATGGACAGCCATTAACATTAATTTATGAAGTTTTTTCGCCTTATTTAACCAAATATTTGGGGCCTATGCAATTGAGTACTATTAATACTGAGGCATAGGATTATTTCAACAACATATCTAATCTAAATTTGTAAGATTGGTAGTCGATACAAAATCTTGCATACTGAATTTAGCTTGGTTAGATAAAGTCAATACCACAGGTAGAAGCCCAGTAAATATAAGGTAATGTAGCTTGCTGATGACTTGCAGCAATGCCCAAGTTAGTTATATCCTCGAAGTGCTTAAAATGACGGATGTGAACTTTCCGAGACTTTTTGATAGAAGCAACTGTCTCAAGTAAGTGTCCTGCGAAATTCAACAAAGCGTGTTAAAAAAGGTAACTAACTGCGAAAATGCTGCTTTTGAAACATTCGAGAAGGTTGATTACGCAGTTTAAAATAGAAAAATTTATGCAGTTAACTGCCCTAAATAAGGAGAAGCTTTTTGGTTGACTTCACCAATCAAGCAAGTAATGAGTTTGCAATATGAGGTATAGGTTTCAATGGCACTGCCTGTTGTGTCTGTTCCAATGAAAAAAAGTAAGAAACCGTCTTTGGTGCTGACGCTTTCGGCTGCTGGGTTATTGATTGGTGCGGGAAGTGCAGCATACTGGTTTACCCAAAGACAACCATCTTCCAGGAATTTGCTAGTAGGTGCAAATATTATTCCTGGTGATGCTCTGTTTGCGGTTTCTCTGACAACAGATCCCCAACAGTGGCAAAAATTGCGGGAGTTTGGGACAAAAGACACCCAAATAGAACTGGACAAAAATTTAGTCCAGTTACGCGATCGCTTTCTGACTAATAATGGTTACGATTTCCAGAAAGATATTGCTCCTTGGGTAGGCAATGACATTGCGATCGCAATTCTTGCCCCAGCAGCGGGGAATAAACCTGCACCCAAACCAGTTACCACCAGTGAAAATGCTGTTAGTGAGCAGCAGTCGATGGTAATGGTATTGCCAGTGAAAAACCCAGAAATCGCCAAAAGGGTTTTGGCACAACCCAAAACCCTTAAACAAGGCAAATGGATTGATCGTATTTATCAAGGGTTCGCCATTAAACAAAGTGAAGGACAAGCAGGGCAAAACTTCTCGGCTGCATTACTAGATGGGCGTTTTTTAGTGATAACTGATAGTCCCAAAGCCACCGAACGAGCCATCGACGCCTACAAAAATAAAACATCCCTAGCCACAACAGGGGGCTTTGCTGAGAATTTTCCGAAAATCGCCAACTACCAACCCTTTGCCCAGTTTTACGTCAATGTGCCAGCAGCAGCCAAAATAGCCGCTGCTTCTCCAAACCGCCCTTTACCGGCTCAAGTCTTGGCTCAACTGCAAAATAACCAAGGTTTAGCGGGGACAATGATCTTAGAACCAGAAGGAATCCGCTTAAAGGGCGTTTCTTGGTTAAACCCTAATAGTCAAAGACTGCTGGCGGTAGAAAACAAAGCTGGGAAAATGCAAAGCCGCGTACCAGCGGAAACTTTAATGATGCTTTCGGGGGGCAATTTACAGCGGTTGTGGGGAAACTACATTTTAACGTCTCAGAGAAATCCCCTTTCACCGATCGCACCAGAACAAATCAGAGGTGGGATAAAATCGCTTACCGATCTCGATTTAGATAAGGATTTGCTCAGTTGGATGAAAGGCGAGTTTTCCTTATCACTGATTCCTACTACTCCAAAACAAGGTTCACCAGATGATTTTCGTGTGGGTTTGCTGTTCATGGTACAGACAAGCGATCGCAAATCGGCTGAAATATCAATCACTCAGCTGGATGAAGTCATGAAAAATCAATACCAATTCAAAGTGCAACCGGGGAAAATCGGAGGTCAATCCGTTGTTAATTGGGTATCACCTTATGGTACGTTAACGGCCACCCACGGCTGGTTAGATGAAGATATCGCTTTCTTAGTAGTGGGCGCTCCCATCACTGATAAAATTGTCCCCAAACCCAACAACACACTAGCTAGCACAATCCCTTTCCAAGAAACAGTTCCTACAGAACCCAATCCGACAAATGGTCAATTTTTCCTGGATGTGGAACGAACTGTGAAAAACTTCCCTTTACCAACTCTAATTCCCAATCAACAAACTTTGCTAGCTGCAACGCGCTCACTTGGGATGACATCTGCTGTCAGCGACAGTCGCAGTAACCGCTACGACATTTTCATTGCGCTCAAAAAAGTTAGTAACACGACTACATTGCCTAGTCCAGAAAGCAGTAAGAGTAACTCTGTTAAATAGAGTACAGGGTACAGGGGATTGGGGACTAGGGACTGGGGACTAGGGATTAGAAAAGATAATTATGTGGATTTAGATCCCAACCAATCTTAAAAGAATTTCTTCCCTAGTACCCAATCCCCAGTACCCAATCCCCAGTACCCAATTTCCCATTTCCCCTGTCTCATTACCCTCTAAACATATAGGATCAGAACAGTCAGAAATCGATATTTTAAATTATCCACGGAGAGAACACTTTATGAATCTGGTTGTACTCCAGAACTGGCTGGACAATGCGTCTTTTGCCATATTATTCCTAACAATGCTCGTGTATTGGGGAGGAGCGGCTTTTCCGAATCTGCCTTATCTAGCCGCTTTGGGGACAGCTGGGATGGCGATCGCCAATTTGTGCATTGCGACTCTATTAGGGGCACGATGGATCGAAGCTGGTTACTTTCCCTTAAGTAATCTCTATGAATCTCTGTTTTTCTTAACTTGGGGAATTACCGCAGTCCATCTCATTGCTGAAAATAGTAGCCGTAGCCGCTTGGTAGGAGTTGCAACAGCTCCAGTGGCAATGGCTATTACTGCTTTTGCTACTATGACACTACCATCTCAGATGCAAGCGTCAGAACCCCTAGTACCTGCCTTGAAGTCAAATTGGTTGATGATGCACGTCAGCGTTATGATGCTGAGTTATTCTGCTTTGATGGTGGGTTCACTATTAGCGATCGCTTTCTTGATAGTCACTCGCGGTCAAAATATTCAACTACAAGGCAGTTCCGTTGGAACTGGTGGCTATCGCAGCAACGGCTACCGCTTGCACAAAGCATCTGAACTAATTTCTCAACCACCAACCCCTGCTGTCGAAAATAACGGCTTTGCCCGTTTTGAAACTAGTAGCAATGGCAACGGTAACGGTAACACTGCTGTTTTGAATTTAGTAACTACCCCTGAATCCCCAGCCGTAGCATCTGCTGAACCTCTTTCACCCCAGCGCCTTAGCCTTGCCGAAACCCTCGACAACATCAGCTATCGCATCATCGGACTAGGATTTCCCCTGTTGACAATTGGCATCATTGCCGGTGGCGTTTGGGCTAACGAAGCCTGGGGTTCCTACTGGAGTTGGGACCCGAAAGAAACTTGGGCATTAATCACCTGGTTAGTTTTCGCTGCCTACCTCCACGCCAGAATTACTCGCGGTTGGCAAGGGCGGCGTCCCGCAATTTTAGCCTCTGCCGGCTTGCTTGTGGTTTGGGTTTGCTATCTCGGTGTGAATCTTTTGGGTAAAGGTTTACATTCTTACGGTTGGTTTTTCTAAGAACCTCACTAAGACAGTACTGAGTATTGAGTATTTTACTTTTACTCATCACTCAGCACTTAGTAATATCTCGCGTAAAACGATAGTGAGTTAAGTGTTTAAGTTGAAACGCAGGGGTGAAGAGTTTTTCTTCGCCCCTTTGTGTAAGATAACCAAGGACTAATGACCAATGACCAATGACTAAATTATCATTTTATTTCGGATGAACTGTTATATCTCTAGAAAATATAGATTTATTGACAGGAGATTTTTATGGAAGATGGATTCGAGATACTAAACCATGATGAAGTTGTGTCTATAGAACCAGACACTTTTAATAAGTTAAATATTGCCAAAACTTTTAAAGTCCGTGATTTGATTACAGCAATTAAAGAATATGTTGGAGCAGAAGAAACAGATGAAGTAAATTTGTATACCCAAGGATTAAATTGCGAAGTTTTACAATTTAGTACTTTGGGATGGAAAAAAGGAAAAGTTAGACTTGCTTTAGAATTTTGTCCTGATGAATCTGAGTCACCACTTGATGAAATTTTTCAAAAACTCAAACAAGTGGAGAACTAATACCCAATGAGCAAAAGATCCCCGACTTCTTAAAGAAGTCGGGGATCTGATACTCACTATGTTTGCAAATAAAATTAGTATGTGCTGAATTGCTATCAAAATTCATTAATAAAATAAAGATGCACTAATACTGAGGAAGAGTAAACTCATCATGCTAAAGTACGATCCATTAGCTTGTTTACCATCATGCAGCACTTCCCAAGGTAGATGTGCCAATTTTTGATCGGTATCAATTTGTTCAGCTAAAGCCGCAGCACCGCCGACAATGGTAATAATAGTAGCGATCGCTGCCAAAGTTCCCTCCCTTTGCGTCGGAACTTCACAGGTTCCCGATATTCCAGGAATTTCTAGCAAAGCCTCGGCTGCGGCTGGTGCGCCTTCTCCTTCAATTTCAACTTGAATTTCTGCCATAGCTCATCTGCGAATTTATACAACATACTGTATATTCTGCGTTGAATTGAGGATAATATTCACGCAAAGACACAGAGACAATTGCAAAATTATTTACTTAGTGTTGTACCATTTGTCTAAAATAAGACAACAGACCCAAACCTGGAAACCTAGATTAAATCTGACTTTCTTCATTTTTAATTTTGAATTAATATGTCTCTTGCTCCTTGGCGAGGTGCGATCGCTCATGCACTCCATCGCAACCGCAGCCTTGTTTATGCCCGTTACCTGCAACTAGCAACGCTACAAGCGAATGGTCGCCCCGCCAATCGTACCCTAGTATTTCGCGGCTTCCTGGAAAATACAAACCAGCTAAGATTTATCACTGATAACCGTAGCGCCAAAGCCGATCAGATACAGCAACAACCTTGGGCAGAAGTTTGCTGGTACTTCCCCAATACACGAGAACAATTTCGCATCACTGGCTGTTTGACTCTGGTAAGCGGTGATGATTCTCACCAGAATCTACAGCCAGCCCGGATCGCAATGTGGCAAGAATTAAGTGATGCGGCGCGTTTACAGTTTGGTTGGCCCTATCCTGGTAAACCCAGAATCCAAGAAGCAGGAGCCTTTGAGCCATCACCGCCCGATCCTGTTGAGCCAGTCCCTAATTTTTGTCTCCTGCTACTCGATCCAGTGCAAGTAGACCATTTAGAATTACGCGGCGAACCACAAAACCGATGGCTTTACCACCGTAATCAACAGCAAGAGTGGTCTAGCGAAGCGATTAATCCGTGAAGTAATTACGAATTACGAATTACGAATTACGAATTATTTGGTCAAGAGTCAAAAGATTGACCCTTAACCCTTGACTTTTAACTAAATGCCAGCACCATCTAGAAATTGCTGGATGGTCTTATCTTTGAGGTTGCACCAGCGAGTATCGTGGGTTGGCTCATCCTCTTTGGTAGCTAAACAACCCACTAAAACAGGAGTTTTTTCTGAAGAATTAGTGCGCTGAAGAGTTTGTATTTGTTCTTCCAACGCCTCAATCCGGTCTACTAAAGCACGAATTACTTGAGCTTCCGAATCTGGTAAGTTATTGTGTTCAAGAGGAGAAACCCGAACTCCAGAACGATACATAATACGCCCAGGCACCCCTACCACAGTACAGTCTGAAGGTACATCCCTTAGAACAACAGAACCCGCACCAATACGGACATTATTGCCAATTTGGATATTGCCCAGTACCTTCGCTCCAGCCCCGACTACGACATTTTCCCCCACAGTTGGATGGCGTTTACCACATTCTTTACCAGTACCCCCAAGGGTGACGCCTTGATAAATTAGGGCATAGTCTCCCACGATCGCAGTTTCACCAATTACTACACCCATACCGTGGTCAATAAACACACTTTGCCCAATTACTGCACCAGGGTGGATTTCAATTCCAGTCAAAAACCGAGCTAAGTGAGAAATCAGGCGCGGAATAAAGGGAAGACCAACACTATACAGCCAGTGAGCCAGCCTATGGAATAGCAGGGCTTGCAAACCAGGGTAACAAAATAAAACTTCCAACCAGTTACGGGCAGCTGGGTCACGTTCAAATATGATACGAAAGTCAGCACGCAGTATAGATAGCACGAGATAGCACCCTCGGAAAGCACAACAAGCTACTCTCCCATCTTATCCTCTCAAGTGTTACACCTAAAAATTGGGAATAGGGCATTGGGCATTGGGCATTGGAGAAGAGACAAAGGAGAGATTTTCAATAATTCCTCCTTATCCCCCTTGTCCCCCTCATCTCCACATTCTCTACTCCCTAATTCACTACTGCTCCACTTTCAGAGTATAATCACGCTTGACTCCAGGATTAAATGTACCTACCCAAATCCGATATGTGCCGTTTTTCCAGTCGCGATCGCTAACACTAGCATCTTTACTTTTGCCAGTGTCATCACCACAACGAATTGTAGTGTTATCTGGCCCTTGGATTAGTAAAGTTGTGTCGGTGTTATTGCTATCGACTTGGATTGTTAGCCGGGAAAAGTCCTTTTCCAAAACCATAATATGATCTGGATTAGGATCGGCAAAACCAATACAGGTTTTTTGATCGCGATCGCGGTTACTGATGGCAGACAATGAGTAAGAACCACCTGTAAACCCCTGCACTGTTCCTTGGGCTGGATCAAAATTTGTTGATAAGTTTAAAGCGCCAAAATTTGCTGTCTCTGCTATTACAGGCGTAGCTGTGATGGCGGTAAGTATAGCCAACAGCCAACCGCCGTGAAGAAGTCGGGGGCGACAGTATTTCATAGTAGCCCTCCAACAGGCTTTTAAATTAGTAATGATATATACATATTCTAATGAAAAAAAACCAGTGAAATTTCAGTTGGTTGTGCCACATTAAAATGTGCCACAATAAAGGGTCTTTAAAGAAAACAGCTAATTGCTAGGCTATTTCTTGATATAAAGTTTATGATTGCTATGAGCATCTTTGCTATGCGCTTCCCAGCATGAAATACATAAAGTAATTTGATTGTCTCCTAGACGTTTCATATCTTCAGGTGAAAATGACATATTACACTGTTCATCATATTCATAATATATCCACACGGATATATCATTTTTGTGAACTCCAACCATAAAAAGCTTCTGATATTTGCCTTCTATAATCTTGAGAAATCTATCTACAAAATTTACTGGAGGGTCTAAAGCTTCTTCAATAAGTATTTGCTCCCAATAATTATTGGAATTGGTATCAACACCCAAAATATCACTGACTATTTTTATTTTGTCTTTTCCACAATCAACTCTTAAAATATACGTATATTTCATGGTATCACTTCTAGTTTTTTTTTAATTTATGATAAAAGAATGCAGAAGGTAAAAAACTATTTTACCTTCTGCACTTGAGCTTTTATGAAAATCTCACGAATTATGGAGTTTGAAGAAAACGCCACCTTTGAGCGATCGCGTGTCAGTTCCATAACTACTTACTGTGAGCGATCGCAGGTTGTTAAAAAACGGTTTTCCTAAGACCTCCACAAGTTTGAGAATTGGCACTTGACGCTCTAACAAATTCTGGCTCTTTGTCCAGTCAAGATATATATAGCCTTGGTTTGGTAAGGGAATTGCAGCGATACTATCTTTGAAATTAGGATTGTCAATTATGGAATTATCCTTAGTTGTGAGAATTTCATCCATAGTTTCTAAGTCAGAGGTGAAAATTTCGTAATTTCCTAAATTTGTATGCAATCCCAGGACTTTTGTTTCAATGCTAAAAGATGTTCCTTCTTTGGCATCAGTTTTTTTTGTAGCCGTGGTTAACTCTGTCCAAACGGAGATTTTTTGCTTGTCTATAGTCAAGGGATTAATACTAAGTCCGTTGGATGAAGCGATCGCATCTAAACGAGCAATGCCTTGTTCCACACCTTCGGATTTTTCTGCCACAAAAATCCAATGGGGGGTTATTTGCTCTTTATCAGGTAACAATGCTATGGCATATTCCCCTTGTACCCAGCTAAAAATATCCTCTGGTAGGTTTATCCCCCAGCGTTTTTGAACATCCGCCAAAGGTTTTGCTAACCGAGAAACCACATCTTCTTTAGAACCATATATAGTTGCTGTTGCTTGTTTCCAGAGTTTGGCTAAATCACTGTTAGCCAAATTACTCAAATTTGAGCCGGAAACTGCCAAACCTGCGGATGCTGGAATATACCGCAATGCTCCCACAAGTTTAGATAGCGGTGGAGATGGAGGAACAATTTCCGATGAAGCCAAAAAGGTGGTTTCCGCTAGTAATCCTTTGGGGTTTAACGCCAGGGAAATGATTTCGCTGTTATATGTTTGTTCTGGTAGCTCTAACCCTTGCCATTTTGCCACGATAGGAAGATTCAAGAAAGCTATAGCTAAACCCCCTTTGGGCAGTTCTTTTCTAGCTTTTTGGTATTCGAGGGAACTAGTCAAATTCAGATCGGGCGCTTGGACGTTATTGATAGCATCTCGCAGCACTTTCGGATCGTTGGCAAACAATACAAAGCCTTCGCCGACAACAGCACCAGCAAGCAAATCTTGTTCTGGTTGAGAATTTTCAGAAATCAGCTTTACGCCTTTATATTGTTCAACAGCTAAGTTTGCTCCAGCTAACGCCCGTTTAGAAAACAACAACTCGACAAACTCGCGGCTTTTCTCCGGTTGCTTGGTTGCTAGTGCCAACAAATACCCTGGCTGCTGTCCGTTTTCGGGATCGCGATCTATATCTAAGGTGGTGATCGCTAATGTAATTTCGTTCCCTAACCAGGGTTGAACGTCTTGTTTATAATCTATGCCACTCTTGGCGAATAAACTGGTTTTGAGTTTAGATAGTTCCTCTTCACGCTCCAATGCCTGTAAACGGTCAGGATTTGTCAGTAATGAAACCATTACAGGGGAAAGTTTGGAGACGAAGATGGCTGCATTAGGCTGTCCGGTAGAAGCAATGAGGTTAGCCGGACTTTTGGCGAAAAACCAGTAAAAGCCAGCGATCGCAATTACTAGCAGTGCGATCGCCCCAGCTACGATAAAACCAATAAATGAACGTTGCCTATTCACATTAAACCTATTAAAAAAGACGGTTTACAGCCATTTAAGCAGAAAGCCTAGCAGAATTTATCAACCCTCTTGAGAATGGATACTCATGCGAAGGCAGAGATTTTCTGTCACCATAAATAGGATTAGGACTGTTTATAGGGAATTTTTTTAGTCAACTCATGAACCAAATTAGTGTAGAAGAACTGGGGCAACGTCTTTCTTCTAGTGATGCAAGTATTCAGCTAGTAGATGTGCGTGAACCAGAAGAATTAGCGATCGCTAGCATTGAGGGCTTTGTCAACCTACCTTTAAGTCAATTTACCGAATGGGGAGATCAAGTACCTACCCTCTTCAATCCCCAAGCGGAAACTCTTGTGCTATGCCACCACGGCATCCGCTCCGCCCAGATGTGCCAGTGGTTGATTGCTCAAGGTTTTACAAATGTGCAAAATATTTCGGGTGGTATTGATGCCTACTCTATATTAGTAGACCCTTCAATTCCTCAATATTAGCTTTTGCTCAGGTGGAACTCACTCTTCCATCTGGCTTTTGCTATGCTGATAACAGCAGTATCTAACTTTAGAGCCTTGCCGGAAAGCTTGAAATTTGGACATCAAGTACATACATCTGCACAAGATTTTTCGATTTGCCCAAATTACAGTTCAGCATAAGCCATTGCGAAAAAATACGTATCTAATAATACTGTTGCAAATGCAAATTTGTGCAAAAATACGGTTAGAAAGAAGCACATTAAGGGTACATTATAATTAGCAGCTTTTGCCAAAAAATTGAGCTACCATATCAAGCCTACTCTTAAAAAATGCTGTATGTATATTAACTTTAAAAAAAGTTATCATAATGTAGTTGTATAATTTGCTATCTTAATAAATTATTAATATTTTCTGTTTTCGATTAAATCCACAAATTTTTTAGAGTTTGATTAAAATTTGCCTTCAGCAAAACATACCACAATGGAAGTCCAGTTAACAAATCGACAACAGCATATACTTTGGGCAACGGTACGTCACTACATTGCTACGGCAGAGCCAGTTGGTTCAAAGGCATTGGTCGAGGAGTACGACCTGGGTGTAAGCTCGGCTACAATTCGCAATGTGATGGGCGTTTTAGAAAAGTCTGGATTACTCTATCAACCACACGCTTCTGCTGGACGTGTACCTTCAGACTCAGGCTATCGTATTTATGTTGACCAGCTAATTACACCTTCGCTGCGTTCGCACAGCGTGTCG
Source organism: Nostoc sp. UIC 10890 (assembly GCF_054786515.1). Taxonomy (NCBI): domain Bacteria; kingdom Bacillati; phylum Cyanobacteriota; class Cyanophyceae; order Nostocales; family Nostocaceae; genus Nostoc; species Nostoc sp. UIC 10890. The sequence goes on along the minus strand of NZ_JBSGKF010000001.1, from coordinate 3,421,145 downwards.
CAGACAGACGCTACGCGTAGCTTGCTTCCACGAAGTGGTATGGAAACTTTAGGGCGAGAAGTAGAGGTGGCACTGCAAAAGCTTCTCCAGTGGGAAGATCGGAGTTTAGAAACCTTACTCCAAGGAGCCGCGCAAATTTTAGCAACCTTGAGTGGTTGTATTAGCTTGATCACTATACCGCAAACTACTACAGCACTATTGCGACATCTGCAATTAGTGCAAATTGAAGCTGGGCGGATCATGCTGATCGTTGTGACTGATGGTTACGAGACACATTCAAAATTAATGGATTTGGCTTCAACACCGGAAGAAACACAGCGCGATTCAGAGGTTATTGATCGCGAGTTGCAGATTGTTTCTAATTTTTTGAATAGCCACTTGCGGGGTCGAAGTCTGTTGGAATTAGCCTATCTTGATTGGAGCGAACTAGATCAGGAGTTCCAACGCTATGGAGAATTCTTGAAAAACTCAGTTGCCGAATTGAGTAATCGCACTCATGCACCAACTGCAACTCAAATTATGGTTAGGGGTGTGTCAGAAGTTTTGCGCCAGCCAGAATTTTCTCAGTTACAGCAGGTACAAACGATTATCCACCTGTTGGAAGAAGAACAAGACCAACTGTGGCGATTAATATTTGAGGAACCAGAACCGGAGGATGGTGCTAAACCAAAGGTAACAGTTCGCATTGGTGCAGAAAATCCATTAGAACCAATACGCACCTGCACCTTGATTTCTTCCAACTATCGCCGAGGTTCAATACCAGTAGGAAGTGTGGGAGTTTTGGGGCCAACACGCCTAGATTATGAAAGTGCGATCGCAGTAGTAGCATCTGCTGCTGATTATCTCTCTGAAGCTTTTAGTTATTTCAATCCTTAATACGTATCGTGTAATATTTGAGGACAAGCTGCTTGAGACAAATGAACGATACCATAGCAAGCAGATAGCCCAAATTTATAGCGGCAAAATTAATAATACTTAAATATTTCATGGTTAGAAAAATTGCCTTTAGCTTACTGTGGCTGGGATTCACTATCTATGCGTTTTTCCTCGCGCCTCCTGAGCAACCCGGTACATTCGAGTTAATTAAAAACCTTTCTACTATGCAGTGGGAAGGTGTTAACCCGTTAGTAATAGCACTATTCAACCTCATGGGTATTTGGCCTCTCATCTACAGTGCAGTAGTGTTGATTGATGGCAGAGGACAAAAAATACCTGCTTGGCTATTTGCGATCGCTTCTTTCGCAGTTGGTGCTTTTGCTTTGTTGCCGTACATAGCCATCAGGGAACCAAATAATCAGTTTGTTGGTAAAAAAAGTGCCTTACTCAAACTGCTAGATTCTCGTATGACTGGGGTTGTTTTGACAGTAGCCACAGCTATTTTAGTTGCTTATGGTTTAAGAGAGGGAGATTGGGGCAATTTTTTGCAACAGTGGCAAACTAACCGCTTCATAAATGTGATGAGTTTAGACTTCTGTCTACTTTGCCTATTATTTCCTACATTACTGGAGGATGATATGGCGCGTCGCGGTTGGAAAAATTCCCAGTTTTTCTGGTTAATAGCGTTGATACCGTTATTCGGGCCATTAATTTATTTATCTGTGCGTCCACCTTTAGAAGAAGTGGGTATAGAGTCCATATCCCAGCAGCCAGCAGCGAATTGAAGAATAAAGTGCGTTTCTCACAATCCAAAATCTAAAATCCAAAATGGTATCACCCAAAATCCCCTTTTTCAGTGAAAAAGGGGATTTTCTATTGTGGGTGCGTAAATCCCAAGAGAAAATTTTTTCTGAAAGTACTTTACAAAACGCAATAAATTATTTAAGATGTGTAACAGGTAGTCAAACCTACCTAAATTCATCTGCAAATAATCGCATTTATAAAACAATGACAACAACCTTACAACGTCGCGAAAGCGCCAACGTATGGGATCGATTCTGCGAATGGATCACCAGCACCAACAACCGGATTTACATCGGTTGGTTCGGCGTCGTCATGATCCCCACCTTACTAGCAGCTACCGCTTGCTTCGTAATCGCCTTCATCGCCGCTCCTCCAGTAGACATCGATGGAATCCGTGAACCAGTAGCAGGTTCCTTAATCTACGGAAACAACATCATCTCCGGTGCAGTAGTACCTTCCTCCAACGCCATCGGTTTGCACTTCTACCCAATCTGGGAAGCAGCTTCTCTTGATGAGTGGTTGTACAACGGCGGTCCTTACCAACTAGTAGTTTTCCACTTCCTGATTGGCGTATTCTGCTACATGGGTCGTGAATGGGAACTATCCTACCGCTTAGGAATGCGTCCTTGGATTGCGATCGCATACTCTGCACCTGTTGCAGCAGCAACCGCAGTATTCTTGGTATACCCAATCGGACAAGGTTCATTCTCTGATGGTATGCCTTTGGGTATCTCAGGAACATTCAACTTCATGATCGTGTTCCAAGCAGAACACAACATCTTGATGCACCCCTTCCACCAACTAGGTGTAGCTGGTGTATTCGGCGGAAGTTTGTTCAGTGCAATGCACGGTTCTTTGGTTACATCTTCCTTGGTTCGTGAAACAACCGAAACCGAATCACAAAACTACGGTTACAAATTCGGTCAAGAAGAAGAAACCTACAACATCGTTGCGGCTCACGGCTACTTCGGTCGTCTAATCTTCCAATACGCTTCCTTCAACAACAGCCGTTCACTGCACTTCTTCTTAGCAGCATGGCCTGTAATCGGCATCTGGTTTACCGCCTTGGGTGTAAGCACAATGGCGTTCAACTTGAACGGTTTCAACTTCAACCAATCAATCATTGACTCTGAAGGTCGTGTGATTGCAACTTGGGCGGATGTAATCAACCGCGCTAACCTGGGTATGGAAGTAATGCACGAGCGTAACGCTCACAACTTCCCTCTAGATTTGGCTGCTGGCGATTCTGCTCCTGTAGCTCTAACTGCTCCTGCTATCAACGGTTAATTCTGAAGTTTAGCTAAATGAGAAAGCGCCCTCTAGAAACAGAGGGCGCTTTCTTATTTGTACTTATACAGTCCAAGTACCAATAACAAGTACAAGAATTAACTTTTGCGCGAACTCTAGGTAAAATACATAAGCCTCATCCTTTTTCTTTAAGATCATGGGCAACACTTTTGGTCATCTATTTCGCATCACTACTTTTGGTGAATCTCACGGCGGCGGTGTGGGGGTTGTGATTGATGGTTGTCCTCCACAACTAGAAATTTCGGCAGAAGAAATTCAAGTAGAATTAGATAGAAGGCGTCCGGGACAAAGTAAAATCACCACCCCTCGCAAAGAAGCGGATACCTGCGAGATTTTATCAGGTGTATTTGAAGGTAAAACTTTGGGAACGCCTATATCAATTTTGGTACGCAACAAAGATACTCGTCCCCAAGATTATGACGAGATGTCCGAGAAGTATCGTCCTTCTCATGCGGATGCAACTTATGATGCAAAATATGGCATTCGCAATTGGCAAGGTGGGGGTAGATCGTCAGCGCGTGAGACAATTGGCAGAGTAGCAGCAGGTGCGATCGCTAAAAAAATTCTCCGTCAAGTTGCCAATGTTGAAGTTATCGGTTATGTCAAGCGCATCAAAGACTTGGAAGGTGTAGTCGATCCAAATACTGTCACCTTAGAACAGGTGGAAAGCAACATTGTGCGCTGTCCCGATGCTGAATGTAGCGATCGCATGATTGAATTAATTGAACAAGTTGGTAGACAAGGAGATTCTATCGGCGGTGTCGTAGAATGTGTAGCGCGTAACGTGCCGAAAGGTTTAGGCGAACCAGTATTTGATAAATTGGAAGCTGATATTGCTAAGGGTGTGATGTCTCTCCCTGCTAGCAAAGGCTTTGAAATCGGTTCCGGTTTTGGCGGGACGCTGTTAACCGGAATTGAGCATAACGATGAATATTATATTGATGAAAATGGTGAAATTCGCACTGTAACTAACCGTTCGGGTGGTATTCAGGGGGGAATTTCCAACGGGGAAAATATCATTTTACGAGTTGCATTTAAGCCAACGGCGACAATTAGAAAAGAGCAAAAGACAGTAACTCGTGAAGGTGAAGAAACCCTATTAGCGGCAAAAGGACGACATGATCCTTGTGTGTTACCGCGTGCAGTTCCAATGGTGGAGGCGATGGTAGCGCTGGTTTTGTGTGACCATTTGTTACGACATCATGGGCAGTGTAAGGTGTTGTAAGAATTCTACTTTGACATTTCAGAAAATATTTATGCTTTGGGGGTGAGTGTCTGACTCGCCCTTTTTTACTGGGATTGCTATAGTAGCGGATAACACATTTAACTACGTGCGATCGCATCTACTATCAATATGGATAAAGAGTCTCAAAATCGCTTAGAACACTTTGCTGCTTTAAAGTCTAAATACCAAGCAACTCAATATCAAGATTCATTACCCGTTAGTCTGTTGTATTTCATATTGCGAAAAGTTGACTTAGGAATTGAACTCACTCGCTTAGAATTTAATTGGTTGAAAGAGTATGAGCTTGTTGAGGCTTTAAAAGCTATCAAGCAAGAGCAGCAACATAGGTTCCAAGAACTTGGAAATCTAGAATTTGAATTTTCCAAATTACAATCTAAGTACAAAGCTACAAAGCATAATGTTTCTTGGCAATTTAGTCATCTGTATTTCATGCTTTTGAAACTTGAGTCAGGAAATTTAGTCACTGATTTTGATGTTAAATGGCTTACAGTCAACGGTTTACATGAGACGAATAAAATTGCTCAAGAAGTAAATCGATTTACTCAACTTAAATCTAAATACAAAGCTACTCAATATCAAGACGCATATCCTGAGAGTAAACTGTATCAAATACTGAAAAAGTTAGATGTGACAGAGAGCTTAAGTGGTTCTGAATATAATTGGCTGCTTAATAACGAACTATTTGAAACGGCAGAAATTTTTAAGCAGCAGGAGTCAGAAAAAGAAGCTCAATTTGCTCAATTACGAGATAAATACCAAGCAAATAAACATCTAGATTTATCATTATCGAGTCCACTATATCCAATACTGCAAAATATTGATGCAAAAGATAATTTGAGTGAGTCAGAAATTAACTGGCTAGAACAGCAAGGACTTAACGAGACAATTATCATTGCTCAAGAATTGGAACAAACACGAGAGTTTGTTGCTTTGAGATATAAATATAAGGTAACTCGTTATGAGGATTCATCGCCTAAAAGTCACCTGTATAAAATTCTCAAAAGGCTTGAGTTTTCTAATCAGTTAGGCGAACAGGATATTAACTTTCTCAAAAAACGCAAGCTGACTGAGATTATAGAAGTTGCAAATGAAAAATACACCTCTACCCTAAAATCTAAGATCGATTTAGGAGAATTACTTAATGAATCAGAAATTGACTGGCTACAAAATAATAGACGTGAAGATATCATTATTCTCGCTCAACAAAAGCACTTCGCTATTCTCAAGAGAAAATATAGATTGATATATCTTTCACTTGCGCTAGAGCCATTTTACGCGATCATGGTCAAATTAGAGAAAAAAGAACGGCTAGATCCTAAGTTGGTTTTGCAACTTATGGAAGAGGAACTATTATCTCCTGGCGGGAAAATCGCTCTTGCGTATTACAGACTAGAAGCAGAGTTTTATGAACAGGAATTTCACCGCACTGGAAATAAATGGGATATTCCCACCGCTAGTAGTTATTGGCGCAAAGCAGATGAACCTGAACAGGCATTAAAACTTACTAACTTAGACTTCAGCAAAATTAAAGAAAGCAAGCTAAAGTCAGCAATTTCAGTTACTAGAGGTGCAGCATTCAGAGATATGGAGAACTTAGCTGATGCAGAGATTTGTGCGAAAAAAGCTATGGAGTATCACCCTGATAGTCATCAACCTTATACCTTAATGGGTGCTATATGTTATGACAAAAGTGATTATGCAAAAGGAGATTATTGGTATGAACAAGCAATAAAACGCGGTGCTAAACCTGAAGATATAGATGATGAGAGAAAACGAGTAGTCAGGAGTACAAAAGATGAAAATAAACGACATGAAGCAGCAGAATATTTACTTAAAAAAGATTCGCAACGATATGCTTGGGCTAAGTCTTATCTCAAAAAATCGTCAGACAATGCTAGATAAACTGGTTTGCATCACTAAACTACCAACATGGCCAGATTTATTCACAACCGATTTGCCAAATTATTACCAGAAGAGTTCACGCCTTTACTATTGCAGTTATCCCGTGAATAATTAATCGCTTTTGCTAGTGTCAATAACATATCTTTTAATGATTAGCGTAGAGCTTAAAGGAGAAGGGAACAGAGTCAAACTCTTTTCCCTTTTTCTTTTTTATACTTTATCACTCACATTAAAAGGTAAAATAGAAGACATTGATACAGGATATGAAAAATCAGTTTGTAAGTTTTTTCAGCAATAAAAACTTTATCTTATAGGTTTGCATCACATGGATTTTCTGACAATTATAGGATTAGCTGCCGCGACAATAACCACAATCTCTTTTCTGCCACAAATGTTTAAAACCTGGCAAACAAAATCAGCAAAAGATGTTTCTTTGGTGACGCTGATTACATTCATAAGTGGTGTTTTTTTGTGGCTAATCTATGGAATTTATTTACAATCCTTGCCAATTATTCTTGCTAACGCCATAACATTGATTTTTAACTTAATTATTCTATGGCTTAAAATTAAATATAGATAAACTTGCCTCTAACAAACACCTGTGACATCATCTGTATTTGACTATGAACGCCTTCTCTTTACACCTACTACCCCAGACACTAACGCTATCCCCATAATCTTCGCTTTTCCCAACGAGTACAGCGTAGGTATCACTAGCCTTGGCTATCAGGTAGTTTGGGCAACCTTGGCAATGCGTGATGATGTGCAGGTAAGTCGCCTGTTTACAGATACTCACGAACAACTCCCCAGAACGCCGGAAATTGTAGGATTTTCTATTTCGTGGGAATTGGATTATGTGAATATTTTAAACTTGCTGGAATCTTTAGAAATTCCTATTCGGGCAACCTCTCGTGATGATTCTCATCCGATAATTTTTGGTGGTGGCCCAGTTCTCACGGCGAACCCTGAACCTTTTGCGGATTTTTTTGATGTCGTTTTACTGGGGGATGGCGAAACCCTGTTAGGGAATTTTATTGAGGCTTACAAAGAAGTCAGAAATGCCTCAAGACAAACTCAACTAACAAGACTTGCACAAATACCAGGAATTTATGTACCCAGTTTGTATGAGGTGGAATATCACACAAAAGATGGTGAAGTAAAGTCAATAAAACCAATTTCTTCTGAAATTCCCGCAGTGGTGCAAAAGCAAACTTACCGGGGAAATACACTATCGGCATCGACTGTAGTCACCGAAAAAGCAGCATGGGAAAATATTTACATGGTGGAAGTGGTGAGAAGTTGTCCAGAAATGTGCCGCTTTTGTTTGGCGAGTTATCTCACACTGCCTTTTAGAACAGCCAGTCTGGAAGATTCATTAATTCCAGCGATCGCCAAAGGTTTAGAAGTCACAAACCGGCTAGGATTATTAGGGGCTTCAGTTACTCAACATCCAGAATTTGAGGCGTTGCTAGATTATATTAGTCAGCCAAAGTATGATGATGTCCGTCTCAGTATTGCTTCAGTGCGAACTAATACTGTAACAGTCCAGTTAGCAGAAACTTTGACGAAACGAGACACGCGATCGCTTACCATTGCTGTAGAGAGTGGTTCTGAGAAAATCCGGCAAATCGTCAACAAAAAGCTGCATAACGATGAAATTATCCAAGCGGCGATAAATGCTAAAGCTGGCGGATTAAAAAGCTTGAAACTCTACGGAATGGCAGGAATTCCTGGTGAAGAAGCAGAAGATTTAGAGCAAACTGTGGCGATGATGCGTAATATCAAAAAAGCTGCGCCGGGATTGCGCTTAACATACGGTTGCAGCACCTTTGTACCCAAAGCACACACACCGTTTCAATGGTTTGGGGTAAATCGCCAAGCCGAAAAGCGGTTGCAGTTTTTGCAAAAACAGCTAAAACCACAGGGAATAGAGTTTCGCCCAGAAAGTTATAATTGGTCGATTATACAGGCTTTATTGTCGAGAGGCGATCGCAGACTCTCCCAACTTCTCGAACTTACTCGTGACTTTGGCGATTCCTTGGGTAGCTACAAACGTGCTTTCAAGCAACTCAAAGGACAAATTCCCGACTTAGATTTCTACGTCCACGCCGAATGGTCAACAGAACAAGTATTACCCTGGAGCCACTTGCAAGGGCCTCTGCCACAGTCTACACTACTAAAGCATTTGGCTGATGCTAAAAGTTATATCAATCCATCTCCCAAAGAACTACAGCCAGTACTGGGAGGAACTCGGTAATAGGGAAGTGAGGGGAGGCAGGGGGGGGGAGAACAATTAATAACCAATGCCCAATGCCCCATGCCCCATACCCAATACCATTGAATTCATAGCTGAAAACTTGATGCAAAACACAGCCGAGTATTACTGCGCCTATTGCGGCGAACCGAACTTAACTTTTATTGATTTGAGTGCTGGAGGACAGCAATCTTACGTTGAAGATTGTCAAGTTTGTTGTAACCCAAATATTTTGTATGTGCGGGTTGATGAAGATACCCTAGATATCGAAATTGATACTGAATCCGAAAGTTGAATTTTAGGTTTTTCTTTCCATGCTGCACTTTAAACATTCCTCAATCATTAATGCCTCACCAGAAGTAGTTTGGAAATTTCACGAAAGGCCAGATATTTTGCAACTATTGAATCCACCTTGGCAGCCAGTCCAAGTGGTTCGTCGTGAAGGAGGGCTGAACGTGGGCGCTATAACTGAATTTCGCTTGTTTCTCGGCCCATTACCCTTAACTTGGTTAGCGCGTCATACTGAATGTGAAAAATATCGCTTGTTTACTGATGAACAGATATCTGGTCCTTTTGAATCTTGGGTACATCGACATGAATTTGAACCGGAAAATGGCAAAACCAGATTAACTGACGCTATTTCCTTCTCTATGCCTGGTGGAGGAGGTGTTGAATTTGTCAGTGGTTGGCTAGTGCAAGCGCAATTAGAAGCGATGTTTCGCTACCGACACTATGTGACTAAACGAGAATGCGAGTAATTATGAGCATTCTCTTGTAGTAAGTGGCTCCAGATTTTGAGCTTACTAGGAGCCATACTTATTATTTTATATTTGTTAGTTTGGATAATAAAAATCAGTAAATTTTCTAATTTACATTAGATTTTTTGGACGTTATAAATACTATTTTGCTAACTTCAAAGTGTTTCCTGAAAAGCTTGGAAATCTTATTTTTAGAGTTGAAGTTTAATCTTTAATCTGGACTTTGGTGCGATCGCTTGGAAAAGATCGCTTTCTAGACTACATTAGTTTGGGATCTCAACGGCTACAGCCTCATGCACGAATTACTCCACTTCATACCCTACTCTTGCCGCTAATTATGTTACCGCCTTTTCCCCAGACTTCGGCTGTTTAGAAAGCCCCATATTAAAAACACTAGTTTTTATAATTACTAAACCTATCAGTACTATAACTTATATAATCCAACAGACATATCAGAAAAAGTTGTTGGTATAGTGATTGTATGTGTAATAATAGTTAAAGTATCTTAATATTTCTAAATATCTTAAAGTGTTGGCACTATCCAAGGCAAAACACTGACTACTAATAGAGTTTTCTGGCTGGTGGTTAGTGCTTTTTATGGTGACTATATTTTAGGAATTTTCACCTGAATACTAGGCGGAGTAAAAGCGTGATTCAATTAGAACAACCACCCAGTGATCAGACAAAACTGACTCCAGCAGTAAAAAGTAAATCTCAGTTTAAAGGACTTTTCATTGCTATTGTCATTGTTAGTGTATGGGTCATTAGCTTGAGTTTATTACTTCCCCTTGACATCTCCAAGTTAAAACTTTGGATGCTATTGCCTAGCATAGCTTGGCAAACATTTTTATATACGGGATTATTTATTACATCTCATGATGCTATGCATGGGGTAGTGTTTCCCCAAAACAGCAAAATTAATCATTTTATTGGGACATTAACCCTATCTCTTTATGGTCTTTTACCATATAAAAAATTATTGAAAAAGCATTGGTTACATCACCACAATCCAGCAACTCCAATAGACCCAGATTTTCATAATGGTAAATACAAAAACTTCTTTGCTTGGTATTTACATTTTATGAAAGGTTACTGGAGTTGGGGACAAATAATTGCCCTAACAATTATTTATAACTTTGCAAAATATATACTCCATATACCCAGCGACAATCTCAATTATTTTTGGGTACTTCCTTCACTTCTAAGTTCATTTCAATTATTTTATTTTGGTACTTTTCTCCCACATAGTGAACCAATCGGAGGCTATATTCAGCCTCATTGTGCCCAAACTATTAACCGTCCAATTTGGTGGTCATTTATTACGTGCTATCATTTCGGCTACCATGAAGAGCACCATGAGTATCCCCATATTCCTTGGTGGCAATTACCAGAAATTTACAAAGCAAAATAGTTTTTGTTTATCTAAGAAGTAAGTGGGCGTGAATAATTAAAGGTTTGTAGTTAGTTTCTCCAGACCTTAAAATAAACCTGGGGCTGCTTACTAAGAGACAATTTATTCTGCTTATGCCAATTAATAATTCTCGTCTTGTAACCTATAGCCCTGCTTATACAATCGTTCCCACTTACGAGTGCTTTAATCGGTGTAGTTACTGCAACTTTCGCAGCGAACCGGGTAAAAGCCCCTGGATGAGTCTTTCAGATGCAGACAGTATTTTAAAACCACTTCAAAACGAAAAAGTCTGTGAAATTCTCATACTTAGCGGTGAAGTGCATCCCCATTCGCCAAAGCGTCAGGCGTGGTTTGAGCGGATTTATGATTTGTGTGAATTAGCGCTTTCAATGGGGTTTTTACCTCATACAAATGCGGGACCTCTGAGTTTTGAAGAAATGCAAAAGCTCAAGTGTGTGAATGTTTCAATGGGTCTGATGTTGGAACAATTAACGCCAACATTGTTAAATAGTGTACATCGGCACGCACCGAGTAAATTACCAGAAGTTCGTTTACAACAATTGCAATGGGCGGGAGAGTTGCAGATTCCCTTTACAACGGGGTTGCTGTTGGGAATTGGGGAAACTGTAGATGATTCGTGGGAAACATTGACAGCTATATCTGAACTGCATCAACGTCATCACCATATTCAAGAAGTTATCCTGCAACCTCATAGTCCAGGATATCAGCAAACCTTTGATGCACCACCTTTTGACCCTCATCAGTTACCAGAAGTAATTGCTAAAGCACGTCAGATTTTACCGCCAGATATTACTATTCAAATTCCGCCGAATTTAGTTAAAGATGACCGATGGTTACTCGCTTGTATCGAAGCTGGTGCGCGAGATTTGGGTGGAATTGGGCCAAAAGATGAAGTAAATCCCGATTATCCTCATGTTCAGGAACAGGCATTGAGAGAAATTTTACAACCTGCGGGGTGGGAATTGGTGGCGCGTTTACCGATTTATCCGCAATTTGATAGTTGGTTTTCGGGAGAATTACAAACAGCAGTGAAGCGCTGGCGAAAGACTCTAACCCCAGTTTCTCTTTTGTAACAATAGGGAAGTAGAGATTTTACTATCTAGAACACCAATTCAGTAATCCTGAAAGAACCTCTCCCCCAACCCCTCTCCGAAGCGGAGAGGGGAGTTTCAGGGTGGTTTCATACAACCACAGAAAAACTAAAACTGGGTTTCAAAGCCTCTCTCCGTTTCGGGGAGAGGTTTGGAGAGGGGTAAAAAGCTATGTCACAAAACGAGAAATCAAGACTTATGTATTTTTATTTTTTCGTATGAAAGCACGCTACCCTTTCCTAGTAATAGAAGGGGTTAGGTTTTTGATAACTGAATCGATGCTCAATTAGTTGACCAGTCTTTGAACTAGATGAATCCACCTTTTATCTCCGTTAACGAGTCTTTGAACTGGATAAATCCACCTTTTATCTCCGTTAACGAGTCTTTGAACTGGATGAATCCACCTCTGAACTCCGTTAATGAGTCTTTGAACTGGATTCATCTACCTCAACTCTGTATAATCTCGATTATTATGAGCATCATTGCTATATTTTTACCTATGGTTAATAGTACTGACTTACTCGCAAACCTCTACAACGCCTTTAACCCCTTTGAACCCTTACCCGCAGGTGATCCAAAATATGTAGATTGTCAGGATGTGCGCGGAGATGCCGATATTTTGCAAGAGTTGGGAAATCGGATGCAATTGGCAAATACAAATACTTGCCAATTGTATTCTGGTCATCGGGGTGCGGGGAAGTCTACAGAATTACTCAGGTTAAAGAAGTATTTAGAAAATCGGAAATTTTATGTTGTCTATTTTGCGGCTGATGAAGAGGATATCGATTCTGAAGATGCCCAATATACAGATATTCTCCTCGCCTGTACCCGCCGTTTGCTCAAAGATTTAAAAGGAATTGCTAGTCCTCGTCCGATACTCGACTGGTTGAAAGATCGTTGGGTAGATTTAAAAGATTTGGCGCTGACTCCCATAGAATTTGAGAAGATGGCTGTAGAAGTGCAGCTTGCTCAATTCGCCAAGTTGACCGCAAATTTAAGAGCTGTTCCTGAATTACGCCAGAAGATTCGCCAACAAATTGATCCTCACACCGTCACTTTAATTCAGGTGTTAAATGAGTTTCTGGTGGATGCAAAACAGCACTTACCTAATGGCTACAATAAACTGGCGGTAATTGTCGATAATTTAGACCGGATGGTGTTAGTTAAAGACGGCGACGGCCGCACCAACTATGAGGAAGTCTTTTTAGACCGTAGCGAACAACTCCAAGCTTTAGATTGCCATTTGATTTACACTGTCCCCATTTCAATGGTCTATTCTACCAGGGCAACAGACCTCAGAGATATCTACGGCGACCCCCAAATTTTGCCAATGATTATGGTAAACACTCTCAAGGGCGAAGTTTACCAGCCAGGACTCAAGAAAGTTAAAGAAGTAATTAACAAGCGAGTCCGGCAAATTGCACCAGAACTATCACTAGAAACAGAAATTTTTGACAGTCCCCAAACCTTAGACAGACTTTGTTTAATGAGTGGAGGTCATGTGAGGAATTTGCTATTGTTAACTCAAGATGCCATTGGACGCACTGAAGAATTACCTATTTCAGAAAAGGCGGTGCGACGAGCAATTACTCAAGCCAGAGATACTTATCGCCGCGCTGTGGAAAATCATCAATGGTGTCTGTTAGCGGAAGTGTCTTTTTCTAAGCGGATTATTAATGATGACTTGTATCGGAGTTTGATGTATAATCGCTGTCTTTTAGAATACCGCTATTTAGATGATGATGGAGATATGCAGCGTTGGTATGATATTCATCCATTGATTCAAGGAATTCCAGAATTTAAAGAAGCCGTAGCGAAACTTTCATGAACCCAAATTTAAGTGATTGGGATGATGATTTACCCCCAGAACCAGAAGAAGCTTATCAAGACTTGCTTCGCGCACTGAAGCGAAAATCAGGATTTGGTTTGTTTTTCGTGCAATGTACACCTGGGGAAGCAGACAAGTTCATTGTCAAACTTCCCCAGGAGATTCCGCAGAAGAAGATTGCAGTTTTGCGCTTGGTTGAGGCGATTGATAATTTATATCAGCCAGTAGCAGAGTTTATTAAAGACAAGCAAGTTGATATTTTATTAATTAAGGGTCTGGAATATTCTTTATATAAGTATGAAAAAAGGAGTTTTGGGGAAATTACAGAAGGGCAATTTAGCAATTTAACTAGTGTTCCGCATATTTTAAATCACTTAAACCAACAGCGAGAACGCTTTAGAGATGATTTTCCTATTAGCTTTGTTTTTCTTTTGCGTTCATTTTCGATAAACTATTTAATTCACCGCGCCCCAGATTTTTTTGATTGGCGTTCTGGGGTGTTTGAATTACCGACAACGCCAGAATTGGTAGAACAAGAATCAAATCGTCTGTTATTGGAAGGAGACTATGAAGAATATCTGAAACTTAGTTCAGAACAAAAAATTGAGAAAGTCCTGGAAATTAAGGACTTGCTAGCGGAAAGACATCAGACAGAAAATTGTAAGGTTAGTTTACTACTTGAACTGGGAAGTTTGTTGATCACTGTGAAAGAATATGAAGCAGCTATCGTATCCTACAACCAAGCTCTAAAAATTCAGCCAGCTAAAGACGAAACTTGGTACAATCGGGGCAATGCTCTAAAAAATTTAGGCCGCTATCAAGAAGCTATTGCATCCTACGACCAAGCGATAGAAATTCAACCAAATAACTATCAAGCTTGGAACAAGCGGGGCATTGCACTAGGGAATTTAGGACGCTATGAAGAAGCGATTACTTGCTATGACCAAGCACTGAACTTACAACAAAATTACGATTGGGCTTGGTACAATCGGGGGATTGCTCTACGGAATTTGGGATTCAATAAAGAAGCGATTGCATCCTATGATCAAGCTCTAAAAATTCAACCAGATAAACACGAAGCTTGGTACAATCGAGGGATTGCTTTATACAATTTAGGATGCAACGAAGAAGCAATTATATCTTACGATCAAGTAGTGAAAATAAACCCAAATAAACATGAAGCTTGGAACAATCGGGGGATTGTGCTAGATGATTTAGGATGCTATGAAGAGGCGATCGCATCCTATGACCAAGTACTGAAAATTAAACCAGATTATCACCAAGCTTGGTACAACAAAGCTTGCAGTTATGCCCTTAAAGGTAATATTGAGCAGGCACTAGAAAAACTGCAAAAAGCAATTAATTTGAATCCTGATCAATGTAGCAAATGGGCAAAAACCGATTCAGATTTTGATGGTATTCGTGAAGATGAACGGTTTCGAGCTTTAATTCAATAACCGCTATAAAGACTAAATTAATGTAGCTATGTCCTTTCCACTTCCACTGAAAATATTAACTGAAATTAAAAGCGATGCGTATGAATAACAAATTAAAAACTTAACCTATCTTGAAGAACGGAAATCAAATGTCAGAAACAATCAATATTGAACAAGCGGTATTAGATAATTTGCGAATTCTCTCGAATGACAAGCAACAAGAAGTCCTAGATTTTGTTGAGTTTCTTGTCAAAAAAACAGTCAATCACCAAAAGTTAAACACTGAAGATTCAGATTCTAATATCTCATCAAATCTCCAACAGCAAAAACGGTTATCTCTCCGAGAAATTGCTCGACTACCTATAGCAGAACGTCACAAAATACTAGAACCTTTTATCGCCGCCATAGCCGAAGATTTTTTGAATGACCCAGAATTAACAGAGTTTGCCGTTCTGGATGGTGAAGACTGGGAAACTGAGAATGACTAATCCTAAGAAAGGTGAGATTTGGCTAGTGCAACTCGATCCAACCAGAGGGCAAGAAATTCAGAAGACTCGCCCTGCTGTTGTGATTAGTTCTGATATCTTTATTTCTATTCCAATGCGGATTATTATTCCTGTGGCAACATGGCAACCTAAATTCCAAAATCGCATTTTCATGATTCCCATCCAGCAAACTAATGAAAATGGCTTAGACTCAAACTCAGCAGGTAATGTTTTACAAGTTCGTAGTGTAACAACTGAGCGATTTGTCCGGTCTTTAGGAAAAGTGTCAACAGCCGTCATGCAAGAATTACTAGACGGTTTAATTATCTGTATTGATTATGCTCCTGAAAGCAACGACTGAAAAAGAGCATCTTGAGAAAATACAATTTAGATGTAGTTAGATGTAGCGATCGCTTTCACACTTCTACTGAAAATATTCACTGAAATTAATAGCGATCGCTCAGGTGCAGACAAGCACCACCAAAATAGTCTCAAATCAATATCCCCGTGAACTAATTACTAACGCATCCCTCAAAGGAGAGAGATAGGAGCCTAAACCCTGTTGTAAAATAGACATATAAGGATTCGGGGGGCCATTTAACTGGTCATAAACGCCTATAGAAACTATTTTTGGAAATCTCCAAGGTCTGAAGTCCAGCCAGCTGAAGCAACTACAGCGGCTGTATCACCAGCGCATACCAGGCGATCGCATCACTACGCCTGAGTTTTCCCAGCGTCTGGCAGCAATTAGCACAGAAGTCAATCAGCCTGTGTGCGCCTACGTCAATCGTCGCGGACAAGTGATTCGCGTCGGTGTAGGCACACCGCGTCAAACGCAAATACCACCGATGGAATTGCCCCGTTACGGTGCAGAACGACTCAGTGGTATTCGTTGTATTGCTACCCATCTCAAGCCAGAACCGCCCAATGAAGCGGCACTCACGGCAATGGCACTGCAACGCCTAGATGCTCTAGTTGTCCTAAATATTACCGGAACGGGATTTACACGGCGGGGAGGCGGTGCAACTGGGTATGTCAAAGAAGCTTATCTAGCTCATCTGACACCCCAAGACTCTCGCACCCTGATTCCTAGTCCTGCTGCTGTCAAAGTAGAGGAAAGCCAATTCGGCTTCGCTCACTCTAAACAAATCCAATCCCCAAGTTGGAATATATCGCCACCTTTGGACTTGGACGATCTGGCAGACCAGGATTTAGTAGACTTGGTGGAAAATCTGGAAGCGGAATTCCAGCGCGAATTTATCGCCCAGGAAGTAGATGCTGACCACGATCGCGTGCTGATTGTGGGGTTGATGACCAGTGAGATGACTCCCCTACAATTCCAGGACACCCTATTAGAATTGGCACGGTTAGTTGATACCGCTGGGGGAGATGTATTACAGACAATACAACAAAAGCGATCGCGCGTTCATCCCCAAACCGTAGTTGGCGAAGGTAAAGTGCAAGAAATTGCCCTAACTGCCCAAACACTAGGAGTCAACCTTGTTGTCTTCGACCGCGACCTCTCACCCTCCCAAGTCCGTAACTTAGAAATGCAAATTGGTATCCGGGTGGTTGATCGCACCGAAGTAATTTTAGATATCTTTGCCCAACGCGCTCAGTCCCGTGCCGGTAAGTTGCAAGTAGAACTAGCACAGTTAGAATACATGCAACCGCGATTAGCTGGTAGAGGTCGCACCATGTCCCGATTGGGTGGTGGTATTGGGACTCGTGGCCCTGGTGAAACCAAACTGGAAACTGAACGCCGTGCTATTGGGCAGCGGATATCCCGACTGCAAAAAGAAGTAACTCAGTTACAAGCCCATCGTTCTCGGTTACGGCAGCGACGGCAGCATCGGGAAGTTCCTTCAGTGGCTTTGGTTGGATATACCAACGCTGGTAAGTCCACTTTGCTGAATGCTCTCACGAATGCAGAAGTTTATACAGCCGACCAGTTATTTGCAACTCTCGATCCGACTACCCGCCGTCTGGCAATTCCTTATGGCGAAACCAATGAACATCAGGAAATTCTGATTACAGATACAGTAGGGTTTATACACGAACTGCCTGCATCGTTAATGGATGCCTTCCGCGCCACCTTGGAGGAAGTCACAGAAGCCGATGCCCTACTACACTTGGTAGATTTGTCTCACCCAGCTTGGTTGCGTCATATTCGCTCAGTCAGAGACATTTTGGCACAAATGCCAATAACTCCTGGCCCGGCGCTGGTTGTTTTTAACAAGATTGATCAGGCTAATAGTGAGACACTGGCTCTAGCTAGGGAAGAATTCCCTCTAGCGGTGTTTATTTCTGCGAGTCAGCGCTTGGGATTAGAAACCCTACGTCACCGCCTTGCCCAGCTGATCCAATATGCCGTTGACTGTGGGTAAATACTAGAATTGCATCAATATTTAATGTTAATAAAACTCAGTAGTAATACTGAGTTTTTTCTTGTATGAAGCTAAAAATAAAGTCTTTTTGAATTAAGGCTGGTATCATAGACAACTTCTAATTGAATATCTAGAGTAGTAAAAGACTTTTCACTGGGTGCATCTGATTTTACATGGATAGAAAGCAGCAAATTCCCATCATTAGCAACTGAGTCTTACCATTTTCTTTTCCAAACATTGATTAACATGAAACATCTATTTTCCACCACAACAATACCTGCGTTTTTGGCTGCTACTGCCGTTGTGATATCGTCTTCTGCTTTTGCCCCTGCTAATGCCGCTTCGATGAATTTCACTATCAACGACTTCACAGGTTCGGATACTCAGGTGAAGTTTACCTTAGATGACTCAATAGCGGGGTCTGGCAAAGTTCAGTTTAAAGTAGATTATTTATCCACTGGCAGCAACACAATTGCTGATATACGCGGTATTTTCTTCAACATTTTAGATAACTCACTTCTTAGCGGTCTTCAAGTAGTAGGTACAGATGTAACAAACAAACAATTTGGTCCTGCTGGAACAGTTAACTCTGTCGGTAGCGGTAGTAACAATCTGAACGGTGGTGGCGTCTCCTTTGATGCTGGGATAGAAATTGGTCAAGAAGGCATAGGTCAAGGAAAAGGCGATATTCAATCTACCGTCTTTACCCTATCCCATACTTCAAAAGCTTTAACGTTGGCTCAGTTTTCTCAGGAAAACTTTGGAGTGCGCCTAATGAGTGTCGGTTCTGGAAACAATCGTAACGGAAGCAGTAAACTCAAAGGACAAGCCCCTTACTACACACCACCACCACCACCACCTAAAAAAGTGCCTGAGCCTACTACAGTCGTTGCCCTTGGTCTATTTGCTGTGGGTGCGCTGAGAATAGCGAAGAAAAAGCCTTTAGTATCAGCTTCAATGACAGTCGCCTAGAAGCTTTACTAGGAGACACTAAATGCATCCCTTGTCGGATTCAGGTGTGTCTCCTAGAATTATGAAATTTACTTATTAAATACATACTAAATCATCATAATTAATAATTTTTTTAATACTCCCACCCGTTATAGCTGTGGGATTTTTGAATGATAGGGGTTCTAGTGAACTCACCTTCATTAAGCATCGTAAACCCAGTTAGCAACTTTTAAAGATCAGGTCAAAACGAGATAAAGCAGCTACAGTCAGTGGCAAAGTTCTAAAATTAAGAAGTATGAAATCAATTTGAGGACTTTATGGCTGCAAAAGTAGAAATTTATACTTGGAGAACTTGCCCGTTTTGTATCCGTGCCAAAAGTTTGCTGAAAAACAAGGGTGTTGAATTTATCGAATACAGCATTGATGGAGATGAAGCAGCCAGAAGTAAAATGGCTCAAAGGGCAAATGGACGCCGCTCTTTACCGCAAATTTTCATTAATGATGATCATGTTGGTGGTTGTGATGATATCCATGCTTTAGATAGTCAAGGCAAGCTGGATGAGCTACTAACTTCTAGCAATAGCGTTTAGATTCATAAGTGCGCTAGCGACAGGCCGCTGCCAATTACACGGCAGTCGCTACAACTCTAAAACAAACAACGCGCTATCTTTTGTCTAAGAGCTTTTCCCCACACAAGCGAATATGTCTACAAGATTTTACTCTCCAGGTTTTACTGAGCAGTACAGATATACGTCAATTGGTGAGAGCATCAAGAGATAATAGTCGAATAACCATTTAATTTCTTGGTGATTGAGGTATAAAGGGTGAAACTGGCTTTTATCATTGATCCTATCCATCTGCTTGACCCGTGTCATGATACCAGTGTTGCCTTAATTGAAGCAGCGCAAATCCTGGGACACGAAGTCTGGGTGACTCAAGCAAATTTGCTGAGTGTGGTGGATGGCAAAGCTTGGGCTTTTCTACAGCGAGTTGAAGTTGTACCAGTGCAGTTGGTGGAGAGACACTGGGTAGCAGTGAATCCTTGGTATAAGTTGAGTGATTCTTCCTTAACTTCTTTAGAGACAATGGACGCCGTATTTATGCGGACAGATCCACCAGTCAATGATTCCTACCTCTATGCCACCTATATTCTCGATTACATTGACCAAAATAAAACCCTGGTAATTAACAGTCCGAGCGGCATCCGAGGGGCAAATGAAAAAATGTATGCCCTCCAGTTTACTAAGGCGATTCCAGAAACCATTGTCAGTGCTGATAAGGAGTTTATTCGGCAATTTGTCGAAGCAAAAGGAGCTGCTGTTCTCAAACCACTAGGTAACAAAGCTGGGGAAGGAATTTTATTTTTGCAATCAGGCGATCGCAATTTTAACTCCATTGTCGAACTCAGTACCCTCCAAGGCCGAGTGCCAGTAATGGTACAAACCTATTTACCAGAGGCAAAAGAGGGAGATAAGCGAATCATCCTGCTCAATGGTGAACCAATTGGTGCGCTCAATCGCCTCTCTAGTGGAACTGATTTTCGTAATAATATGGCAACTGGTGGCACAGTTGCTCAAACTGAAATTACCCCAAGAGAGTATGAAATCTGTACGCAATTAGCCGAACGCTTACGCCAAGACGGCTTAATCTTTGTGGGTATTGACATTATCGGTGGCTACCTAACTGAAGTTAACGTCACTAGTCCCACCGGAATTCGGGAGATTGACCGCTTAGATGGTACTCTCCTTGGTCATCAGGTAATTCAATGGATTGAACAGACTTCCGTTGGATACTTGCGTGAGTGAGTTCTCTAAGCAACTTGCCTTGAGTAAGTATATTACTTATACCGGATATTAAGTTTAATGGATCGCGATGGGTAGATGTAGCAATGTCTACGACTAGCTACGCCTACGCATTCCTATTTGGGCAGGTCTTCCTGGTTTTTTGTTCCAGAAGCATAGCTGACTATGTGAGTCAGCAGACTCCTGCCCAAGTTCATTCTATAAAGTGGCGTTGACAAGTTTTTTACCAATTGGCAAAATTGGGGATGGCAAAACATTGCTTACCCCTGCCCTTGGTAAAACCCTGGTGGAAGTAGCAGATTTTATACAGCATTCAGCCTGATCTGAGACTGCTCAGTTAATCTAAAATCTCAAATCCAAAATCTTTTAATTCCTTGGTGTACGTCGGTTTCTCAGAAAGTCAGGTATATCCAATCCAGGTTTTTCTTTTGGTTCTGGAACTGGAGTTGGAGTTGAGGTTGGAGTTGAGGTTGGGGGATTAACTGCGGGTTGCTGGGTTGTTCGCTTCGACGCATTCGGTGCTACTCGAACGTTAGCCACACTTTGTTGTACCGCAGCTTGCACTTCACCTGTAAACCCAGTGGCAATTACAGTAATTCTCACCTCACCTTGAAGTCTGTCATCAATTACGGCCCCAAAAATAATATTGGCGTTGGGATCAACTACTTCATAGATTGCTTCTGCGGCAGCATTCACTTCATGCAAGGTGAGGTCAGTACCACCAGTAATATTAAATACAACCCCTCTTGCGCCTTCAATAGAACATTCTAGTAACGGTGAAGAAATAGCTGCGATCGCAGCTTCTCTAGCCCTAGATTTTCCAGAGCTAACGCCAATTCCCATCAATGCCGATCCCGCATCTGCCATCACAGCCCGAACATCAGCAAAGTCAACGTTTACCAAACCCGGGATCGTGATGATATCAGAAATACCTTGCACCCCTTGACGCAGCACATCATCTGCATAGCGAAAAGCTTCTTGTACAGGTGTTTGTTCAGGGATCACTTCCAGCAGTTTGTTGTTGGGGATAATGATCAGTGTATCTACTCTACTTTTTAGTCCTTCAATACCTTGTTCCGCTTGGCTGGTGCGGCGGCGTCCCTCAAAGACAAATGGACGTGTGACAACACCAACAGTGAGAGCGCCCATTTCTTTAGCTACTTCTGCCACGATTGGGGCTGCACCCGTCCCAGTACCACCACCCATACCAGCAGTAATAAATACTAAGTCTGCACCCTCCAAAGCTGTAGCAATTTCGTCCCGTGATTCCTCAGCTGCCTTTTGACCGATTGCAGGATTACCGCCTGCTCCTAAACCCCGTGTTAGCTTCTGTCCAATTTGTAATCGACTTGGAGCGCCTGCCAGAGTTAGAGCTTGAGCATCAGTGTTAATTGACCAAAACTCTACCCCAGAGACATCAGACTCGATCATGCGGTTAACAGCATTGCCACCACCACCACCGACACCAATCACTTTGATGTTGGCCACTCGACCAGGGACAATCTCACCTATTCGGCTATTTTCCGCAGAAATCTTCTTATTATCGTGATTTTGTCCGAAGTTCAGCCCAGAGTTATTAAAGGGATTGGTCGAGTTAACTGCCAGAGAGAACCCTGGCTGTCCCGTAGATTGGGAATTTTTATAGTTAAGTCCTTGGTTATTATCAAGTGTCATTGGATTTGTGAAAGGGTAGATAAACGACTTTTTCAGGTGTTATTCACCTAAGAGTCAACTTTAGTTTGACACTGCCACAATACTATGGCACTGTTCTTTATTATTTTCACTACTGCCAAGCCTAACAGAATTGGTAGTGCGAAAATTTGCTATGGGATAAGCTTTTAGGGCAGCCGATCGCACAGCCAATTCTAGAGAAGTATACCTATATTTATCTAAAAGTGACCTGTATAACTTCAACCAGACATTAATCTCTTCATTATTCTCAGGGGAGGGTATAACTTGTAAAGACACACTACAGCGTATCTTCTCTGCCTCAATAATAATATTGTTAATAGGTTTCACCATTGGGGATAATTGCAACTTTAGACACAAAATTTACCTTTTACTTACTTATCCTTAAGTTAAACTAAGCAAGAATTTACTTGTCAGACTATACCTGATTAATTTGTTGCTTGGGGGGTCTTAATGGACACTTTGTTGGAGCAATAGTCTATCCTACGAGAACCCTCACTAGTACAGTCAATAAATCAAGATTTCCTAAGAGGTTTCGTCACCTAATAAAAATTACGGTACAGAATAGTCTAAATTTATTGCCCAGAAGCAATGCTTACGCAATTTTGGGTGGCATTTTCTGTTACAGTTCGCAACCTCGGTAAACTGTCTTCGGAATTGTCCTCAATAGACTCAAGCTAGAACACTTTTGGCTCTGCACTTAGATAGTGGTGTAAACCGTTTTCATCTGTGCACTCTGAAAAGCGAGTATTATCTTAATGAAAAACTCAAGCATTTTTCTCTTTTCCGCACTGGGTTTAGTTGAGGAATGTATGGGCAGAAGGTGTTTTGTATGCTCTAGATCATCATTAGATTGTCCCGCATCTTGCACCCTACTATATAGATGTTAGGGTAATAATTGAGGGTCTTTTACTCGCAATGGAGATTATATGATTGATCTTCTCATGTTAATTAGAAGTTAATGCCGATTTTCGTCAGGGTTGCGGTAAAACTGAAAATAATAAATATATTTATCAGCATAAAGCTTCTTAATTTACTAGGAGCTATCAATACATTAAACACCCTAGATATTTTTAGGGATCTTGGGAGTTGATTTTTGATCTTTTTGGTTCATTTGTACTAAGGGGAATTCGGGATTTTTCAGATCAATATACTCTATTTGACCAGAATTGAATTTTGCTGTTAAATGCCGCATTTGAGCGAGTAGCTTGATTTGTTCAGACAACTTGGGACCTGGGACGCCAAGATGCACATTTCCTAATTCTGTTTTCAAAATTAAATTCGTTGGATTTTGGCAATCAACTTCCATCACTTTCACAGGACTTTGGCTGATAGCTTCATGGAGTTGAGTCCAGTAGAGGTAGTATTGTTTTGGTGAACCAATGACTCTGAGATTTGGTAATTTCCTAGTGGGATTCAGTGATGTATATTTTTCTAAGGGTATCCAGGCCCCACTTGCATCTAGTAAGCCAATAGTTACTTTTTTGTTGTCACGTGTTTGAGTTACTGCTACAGGTATTCGTTCTTGAACTTCGATGAATAATCCAGGAGGAAAGAGGCGGCGTCTCACGATCGCTTGGGCAATAGTTGGTTGTTTCTTCAGAGAGCTAGCGATCGCCGACGGTTCAATCCGCCACAAAGACTGGGGGTAAGATAAAACCAACAGTGACTGAGTTGTTTCATCCGACAGTAATTTATTGCCTGATTTCATCACTATTTGCTTGGGAGCTTTTAGCATCCACACTGGTTGAACTGCTATCCACAGTAATCCACCCGCCAAACTAGTAATAGCAAAGGTTCGCCAAATAGCCTGAATAATTCTCATCTGCCGCTGCCGACGTAATTTTTTACGACGCTGGGCTAGATCTGTGCGGGAAACTGATATTATGCCAGCCATTCAAACCCCTTTCTGATTGAAATCTAAATTCCTTGACGCACTTATATCATTATTAATTTCAGTAAACACTGTTGGCATCTGTTAGCCGCTCTCCTCAAGACTTTTTTTATTTTTAGTAACACTTTACAGTAACAACACAAAGATTATGGCGCTAGTCACCATTCCTATTAAAGTTTCCGGTGTCCATTTTTAACTGACTGTAGTCTTTTTGACAAGTTATTTTTGAAGATTTTTTCCCTAAAGATTACAAAATATTAATTTAGATGTTTAGGATTTTGTTTTCTTGACAAATAGAATGTGAAATGATAGCTAAGTATTCCTGAATCTCTGTATAGCTTGCTATAATTCATACCAGTCATCCTCATAAGCTATACAAATTGAGAACCATGCAATCTAGTAACTTTTTTTACTGATTCACCCAGCCCTAAAGGTTTGTGGCAGTTCAAATAAAAGCTAGAGATTGTCAAAACCTCAATAGCAGGTGTAAAAAGGACAGATATGCTTAAGGTTATTAGGGTCAATTAAATCTCTACCATACTACGACAGCTACTGACAGTAGTCCTGCATCAAGTGCTGTTCCTTGCAAGACACTACCAACTTGCAAGTTAATCGTATGTCTACATCTCGGATAGAGATTAATTGTATAAAAAATACGAATTAAACTGCATCTACATACACGTCTACATACACCTCTACATACATGAAAACGACATTAAATTTGTCACGTTTTTATAAAGCATGTAACCCAAGCTACACGCTAAATACAAGTAACGTGCTAGATCGTCAGTATTACATAGATTTTGCTGATGTCCGTGGTTGCAAGATTGTCGAAGAATTGCAACGGACTATCATTCGAATTTCTCCTGATGAGCCAACCTGTCAGTTATTTACGGGTCATATTGGCTGCGGTAAGTCAACGGAATTGCAGCGCCTCAAGTCAGAACTAGAAGTGGCGGGATTTCACGTGGTTTATTTTGAATCCAGTCAAGACTTAGACATGGCGGATATTGATGTTAGCGATATTCTGCTGAGTGTAGCCCGTCAAGTCAGTGCCAGTTTAGAAGGGATTAACATCAAACTCAAACCTGGTTACTTCACCAATTTGTTTAAAGAAGTAGGCGATTTTTTGCAAAGCCCCATAGAGCTTTCTGGACAAGCAGAGTTGTCCTTGGGTATTGCCAAAATTACTGCCAAAACCAAAGATAGTACCCAGATGCGGAATCAACTGAGGCAATATCTGGAACCACGTACCAATAGCATTTTGCAGGCGATTAACGAAGAAATTTTAGAAAAAGCTGTTGAACAGCTAAAGCTACGGGGTCAAAAAGGACTGGTAGTGATTGTAGATAATTTGGATCGAGTAGATATGCGTCCCTTAGCATCGGGGCGATCGCAACCAGAATATCTCTTCATCGACCGAGGTGAACAGTTACGCCGGCTCAAATGCCACCTAGTTTACACAATTCCTCTAACATTAATTTTCTCCAATGAGTACGAGACACTAAAAAATCGCCTGGGGGGAGGGATTGCGCCAAAAGTACTGCCGATGGTGTTAGTGCGGCAAAGAGATGGCAGTGACTACGAACCAGGGATGTCACTAGTGCGCCAGTTAGTTCTAGCAAGAGCTTTTCCAGAAGTTCCTTTGAATAGCAGGCTTTTATTAATTACAGAATTATTCGATCACTCCCAAACCTTGGATCGTCTATGTCGCGTCAGTGGTGGTCACATTCGTAACTTATTGGGTTTACTTTATAGCTGCCTGCAACGACAAGATCCACCTTTTTCTAGGGACTGCTTAGAAGCCGTGATTAAGGACTACCGCGACGATCTGCTATTAGCTATTGATGAATCCCAGTGGGAATTATTGTTTGAAGTAGTGCAGCAGCAGAGAGTTAAAGGTGAGTCGGACTATCAGAGCTTATTAAGAAGCATGTATCTGTTTGAATATCGCGATCCTTTAGGACGCTGGTTTGGTATCAGTCCAGCCTTGGCAGAAACAGAAAAAGTTTTAGCTTGGCAACAAAACAAGTAACACTGCTGGGTAAGTTATTAGTCATTAGTCATTTGTCCTTTGCCATTTGTCATTGGACTAATAACTAATGACCAATGCCCCATTCCCAATACCCCATTCCCAATGCCCAATGCCGAATAAGCAATGACTAATGATAAGCAGCTACGCGTCTACACTAAAGAAAATCAGCATACTTTGCAAAGACTGATTAGAGCGATCGCGCTTTCCGAAGGTCAATTTGCCCTGATTTTAGTTCGATGTAACTATGGGCAATTACGTGAGCAAATGTTAGAGAATATTCGCTCCATCACCAAAGATATTAACATCAGAGAAATCGTTCTCAATCCATCAACTACTTCTTTACACACCACAATAGTCTCAGAACTATCTTTAGATAATCCTGCCGTCCTGACAGACTCTTTGCCATCTGCTGTGATGGTTTTTGGTATTGAGTCAATTATCGACCTGGAAAACTTACTTACAGGCATCAACCAAGCACGAGATATCTATGCTGCAACTTTTCCATTTCCAGTGGTGTTGTGGCTACAAGATGAAGTCGCATCATTGCTTTCAAGATTAGCGCCTGATTTCAAAAGCTGGGCTGCAACCACGATTAAATTTGAAATGACCAAAGCAGATTTAATTGCTTTGATCCACCAAGAAGCAGAATCTCTATTTGCCAAAGTTTTAGAAGCAGGCGCTGAAACATTTTTATCTAATGCCCTCCTAGATTTAGATCCTAAGTCTCAACACCGCCATGAAATAGAATCAGCCCGTAATGATTTGCTGCGCCTATATGGCGTTCAATTAACACCAGGATTAGAAGCTAGTTTAGAGTTTGTCTTGGGGCGAGATAAATACGCCAACGATCAAATTAATGGTGCTTTAGCCAATTATCAAAGAAGTCTAGCATTATGGCAGCAAGAAACAAAAAGAGTAGCGGAATGGGAGAGTAATTCTTCTTTCCCCCTTTCATGTCCTCACCCTACTCCTACCTCGTCTTTACTCAAGCAAGCAATAGTACTATTTCATCTGGGGCTTTGCTATCACCGAATGGCAGACTTATACCAGAATACTAACAGCTATTGCGAACATGCTCTCTTGTGGTTTAAACAATGCTTGGAGCTATTGGATGAGGTACAAAGAGAAGACTTAGTTGCTAAATTCATTTTGCCTGCTTGTGAAATGCTGCAACGTTTACAAGCCTGGGATGACTTAAAAGAATTAGCTCAAAAGTCATTACATCTACATAAAACTTATGGAACTCCTGCACAAATTGCTCAAAATTATGGATTTTTGGCAAATGTAGCGGCTTCTGAGTCAAATTGGTTACTAGCTCATGAATTAGCAAATACAGCACTTTCTATCGCCGAAGAAGCAACAGAAGTTTATCTGCGAGATGCTTTGCGAACACGCCGACAAGAAAGTTGGTATCTTCTCTTACTAGCACGTACACAGCGGCATCTGGGTGAGTGGGAGGAGGCTATCAATAACCTGGAATGGGCGAGGGTAGTTTGTGAGTTACAACATCAGCCATCACTTTACATAGAGATTTTAGAGGAACTGCGATCGCTTTACTTTTTTGAGCGTCATGACTATACAGAAGCTTTTAAGCTGAAGCAAGAAAAAATTCAAATAGAACACCAGTATGGCTTTCGTGCCTTCATCGGCGCAAGTCAATTGCAGCCGCAACGCCCCAGAATTAACCCAGTACTGGAACCTCATAAAATTCCGTTTATTCCTGAAGAGATTGCTCAAGAAATATCTGCTTCTGGACGCCAACAAGATGTCAATCGCTTAATTGAAAGAATTACCCGCGCTGATTACAAACTTACAGTAATTTATGGGCCATCAGGTGTAGGTAAAAGTTCAATTCTCAAAGCTGGTTTAGTCCCAGCACTTAAGGGAAAAGTTATCGGTGAACGAATTCCTATACCTATTATTTTGTCTGTTTATACTGATTGGATGACAATCTTGGTCAGCAGTATTAATCAAGCACTGGCATATACAGGAATATCGCTTAATCTTGACTCTACATCAACTATACTGCTAGAAAAAATCCGGTTAGCATCTGAACGCAATTATACAATAATACTCATACTAGATCAATTTGAAGAATTTTTCTTTGTGAGTAATCCTCCCACACAAAGAATAGAATTTTATAAATTTTTTAGTGAATGTTTAAATATTCCTTATGTAAAAATTATTCTTTCCTTACGAGAAGATTATTTACATCATTTGTTAGAATTTGAACGTTTGAGCCAAAACAATAGCATTGGATTATATGATTTAGGCGTAATTAATAAAAATATTCTCGATAAAGATATTCGCTACTATTTAGGAAAGTTCTCTAGCCAGGATGCCAAAGCTATAATTCATAGTCTTACTCAACGTTCACATTATGAACTGAGTAATGAATTAATTAACCGATTAGTACAGGACTTAACAGGGGAACTAGATGAAGTAAATCCAATTGAATTACAAATAGTCGGCGCTCAACTACAAATAGAAAACATTACCACACTTCCAGAATATAAACTTTGCGGTGGCTCGGCAAAATTGGTGGAACGCTGGCTTGGGGAAGTTATCAAAGACTGTGGTCAAGAGAATGAAGAGTTAAGTTGGGAATTATTATTTGAGTTAACTGATGAAAAGGGGACACGACCGTTAAAAAGTAAAACTGATTTAGCGGCGGCATTAGTTAATAATCATGATATCGATACGATATTAAATTTTGACAAAGTTGGGGAATTGATTTTAGAAATATTGGTAGGTTCAGGGTTGGTATTGCGAGTCAGAGAAGAGTTAGGCGATCGCTACCAGTTGGTTCATGATTATTTAGTTGAACCAATTCGCCAAAAGAACAACTATGGCATGGTTGCCGAATTAGAAAAAATCAAACTTGAAAAAACTAGAGCTGAAGTAGCCCAAAAACTTAGTCAAAAGCAACTCAACTTGGTGTTGCAACGGCGACTGCGAGAAGCACGCATAGCAGGTGCAATCCTGGCAATCATGGGGGGAACAATAGCAGGATTATGGTGGCAAGCCGACTTACAGAAAAGAGCAGCAGTCCGCCAAACTCTACGAGCTGAACGCAGTGAAACCAACTTGCAAATTAGTGCGATCACTGCTGCTAGTGAAGCTCTGTTTGCTTCTAATAAAGAATTTGATGCCCTATTAGAAAGTTTGCGGGCTTGGAGAGCACTGAAACAGGCTGATGGAGTGCAACCAGATACCCGAATGCGGGTGGTGACAGCCCTGCAACAGGCAGTTTATGGGGTAACGGAAGTTAACCGCCTAGAAGGACACACTGATATTGTCTGGGGAGTAACTTTTAGTCCGAATGGTCAGTTGCTAGCATCAGGTAGCCGAGATCAGATGGTGAAACTTTGGCGTCCTGACGGTACCTTACTCCAAACCCTTAAAGGTCATACTGATGCTGTCACCTCTGTAAGTTTTAGCCCTGATGGTCAAACCCTAGCCTCCGCCAGCCTCGACAAAACAGTGCAAATCTGGCACAAAAACCCGGTTACAGGTGAATTTGACCCCAAACCATATAAAACTCTGAAAGGAAATGGAGATTGGGTTTATAGCGTTAATTTTAGTCCTGATGGCGAATTGTTAGCTACTGGTAGTAAGGATAAAACCGTAAAACTCTGGCGTAAAGACGGTAGCTTAGTAAAAATACTGAGGGGACATCGAGGGTGGGTTAACTGGGTAAACTTCAGTCCCGATGGTCAATTCATCGCCTCGTCCAGCGACGACAAAACAGTGAAAATCTGGCGACGGAACGGTAGCCTTGTTAAAACTTTGCAGGGACATCAGCAGGGTGTGGTTGTAGCTGTTTTCAGCCCAGACGGTAAATTTTTGGCGTCAGCAGGTCGAGACAAGACAGTGAAACTTTGGCAACGGGAAAGTAACAGCACTAAAGACGGTTTTGAATATCGTTCTTACAAAACTTTACGGCAGCATAGTAGTATAGTGTGGAGTTTGAGCTTTAGTTCTGATAGTAAAAAGTTAGCTTCCGCAGGTGAAGATAATACTATAAACCTCTGGAGTACCACTGGTATCTTACTCAAAACCTTCAAAGGACACAGTGATGCCGTTGTCAGCATCGCCTTCAGTCCAAATAAAAAATTGCTAGCTTCAGGAAGTTTTGACAAAAGCGTAAAACTATGGAGTTTAGATGCTCCAACACCGTCTATCCTTCAAGGGCATCAAAAGCGAGTTTTGAGCGTTGCTTGGAGTCCCGACGGTCAGATGGTAGCTTCTGGTAGTAGCGATCGCACTGTCAAACTTTGGCAACCGTACACCAGTCGTGGCGAAATCAAAACCCGACTTTACAAAACTTTGGTGGGGCATACAAATAAAGTTCCTAGTGTCAGCTTTGACCCAAAAGGTGAAATCCTGGCTTCAGGAAGTTATGACAAAACTGTGAAACTTTGGCGGCTTAACGGTACTTTAATCATGACTCTCCACGGACATACTGATAGTGTGATGAGCGTGAATTTTAGTCCTGATGGTCAATTTTTGGCATCAGCTAGCAAAGATAAAACGGTGAAACTTTGGAACCGTGAGGGGAAGTTGCTCAAAACCTTAGTAGGGCACCAGGGTTGGGTAAATAGTGTTAATTTCAGCCCTGATAGTCAGATTTTAGCTTCTGCCAGTGATGACCAAACTGTGAAACTTTGGCAACGGGATGGTACTTTGCTCAAAACTTTTTCGCCCCATGACAGTTGGGTATTGGGTGTCAGCTTTAGTCCTACTGATGAGTTACTGGCTTCTGCTAGCTGGGATAACACCGTGAAACTGTGGCGACGGGATGGGACGTTGTTAAAAACCTTATTAAAAGGGTACAGCGATAGCGTTAATGCCGTGACTTTCAGTCCTAATGGTGAATTGCTTGCCGCTGCCAGTTGGGATAGTACAGTGAAACTTTGGAGCCGTGATGGCAAATTAATTAAAAGTCTCAATGGGCATCGCGCTCCGGTATTCAGTGTCAGTTTTAGCCCAGATGGTCAAACACTAGCATCAGCTAGTGATGACAACACGATAATTTTGTGGAATTTACACCTTGAGGATCTGCTTGTTCGTGGTTGCAACTGGGTGGGTGATTATCTCAAGTACAACCGCAATCTTGAGGAGCGCGATCGCTTTCTTTGTGATGGCATAACCCGTACAAACCCTTTTTAATTACGAATTACGTAGCTTGCTTCTCGCCCTTGGCGAGTATTACGAATTACGAATTAGGTTGAAGCCTCAATGGGCAACCGCTCTTGGTTTAGCGGTTGATGAGGCGATCAGAGTTGTTAATTCAGAGTTAGAAATTTATTTCGAGATCATCAGCCAAAGGAGCGATCGCTCTCCAGAACTTCATGGTTATTTTCTTCGGGAGCCTCTTGTGGCAAATTCGCTAAAAATGCTTGTAGTCTCATGCGCTCAATATAAGGCCAGCCTCCCTCAGACTCAATATCTTTTAGTAGCGAGTAGAGTTGGCGACGATTAACAGGCAAACTCTCTTGAAAAACCCCATCCCGAATCTCTCGGTGTAACTGTTCCAATTGTCGCAGCAAAGCTAAAAGAGCTACAGTATCGCCTTGACAACCCTGGACTGCATCATGCACCACAGTTGCGATCGCTTGCACTTTACAGGACAACTCCCCTGATTCAATATTTTTGTTATCGTTCATGCCACCCTTTCCGTATAAATGAGGTCAACTCAAATTTACCGGAGATTTTTAATTTTCCCTAGTTTGTTCCCTGTCCCCTGTCCCCTCACTTGCCCTAGTCAGGGTTGAATATAACTAGATTTGTATCTTTATCAAAAGTAATTGCGATCGCTCCTAAAAGAGCGTAGTAACCTTTACCATAGCCTCCACAGCAGCTAGATGTGATCAGGACGAGACTTTCTTGGATTTTGAGTACTTTGATTTTGAGTTAAAAAAAATCGTATGATCTGGCTGATTTACCCATAAAACAATGGGCTGTATGTAGTGGCGTCACATACATGATACAAAAAGACTTGGGCGACGCCGCTTTTGCTATCAGCAAGAGCAAAGTGCGAAGCAGACACCCCTCTTCGCGCTCTTTGAGGCAAACATTTATGCTCCTCTGTGTGGAGATTACTCATCCACCCGCCCAACTCTAACAAATGCCACCAACAGTAAAACTGCTGGTTTTTTGCTCCCCTAGTAACACACATCCAAATATGGATTCAGTGTGCTACTTATTATGGGTTTTACACCCCAAGCTCAAGAGAGCGACACGTTTAGCTACGTTTAGCAGAGAAAAGTTTGAGCAGCTGACAACCTAAACTCCCGGACACTTGCTTCAACTTTCTTAATCAAAGCAAAGTCGTGTCTGAACAAAGGTAGCTTTTCGCAGAGTAGCGGCTTCTCATCAGAGATCAAAGCTTCGATGCAGTTTTACAACTTAGATATTAATTTTTGAGATTGAGGTTGACCATGAGGTATCGCGCTTTAATTGTTGCATTCTTGGCTTTGTGCCTAGGTCTAATAACTGCTTGTAGTGATGCACCTACTAGTAGTAGTGGTAGAGATGTACTTACTTACGATCAAATTCGTGGCACTGGCTTGGCTAACAAATGCCCCCAACTAGCAGAAACAAGCCGTGGTTCCATTCCCATTGATTCTAGCCAGTCTTATGCCATCAAAGAACTTTGCTTGGAGCCAACTAGCTTCTTCATCAAAGAAGAACCTGCTAATAAACGGCAAGAAGCAGAATTTGTTGCTGGCAAATTGTTGACCAGATACACTTCCACCATTGACCAGGTGCAAGGTGATCTAAAAATCAACTCAGATAATAGCTTGACCTTTACGGAAACTGATGGTCTTGATTTCCAAGCCATCACTGTGCAGCTTCCTGGTGGTGAGAGAGTACCTTTCCTCTTCACCATCAAAAACTTGGTTGCTCAAAGCCAACCCAGTTTGACCAGTATTAACACCTCTACGGACTTTGAAGGCACCTTCAAAGTTCCTTCTTATCGTGGTGCTGCCTTCCTAGATCCTAAAGGTCGTGGTGTTGTCAGTGGCTACGATAATGCCGTAGCGCTCCCCGCCCAAGCAGATGATGAAGAACTTACCCGTACTAACGTCAAGCGTGCTGAAAATCTCAATGGCAAGATTTCTCTGCAAATCGCTAAAATAGACAGTTCTAGCGGTGAAATTGCTGGTACTTTCGAGAGTGAACAGCCATCTGATACAGATTTAGGTGCTGGCGAACCTAAAGAAGTTAAGATTCGCGGTCTATTTTATGGACGGGTTGAACCTACTCGTGGCTAAATCTTTGGAAGTAAGGCAAATAACTGGCACTCAGAATGACAATTCTGTAAGTATCAGATTTGATCACAAAAGTTAACCTATCTACCCTCTTTTTTCAAGAGGGTAGATAGGTTTTTTACAAAGATGGAGAAAAGTTAAAGCCGAGCAAAATAGCTCTGGCAATTGGGAAAATTTTGATCCCTTAATTTTGTGGGTCACTTGATTCATCCCTTTAACCTTTTCCCTTTCATTAAAAGACTATAGAATTAAGTACAAAAAAGGGCTAGATGCCCTTTTTTTATTGGCTTGCGTAAATATACATAGTATTCTTTTAAATTATTTAGTCATTTTTAGTTATTAGATAAATCCCTGTTGAATAGACACGTAATTTTACTGTAAATATAACTTTTACTATTCCAACAAAAACCCGACTACTGTTGTTTTGTTTCTATAAATTAACTTCATCATGAATTAATTCAAGTTAAGTACAATCTCGGTTTGATATTTAGTGATTAATTTTATATTTTATTTCTATGTAGTTCTCAAAAAACCTACAGATCATACCAAAGATAAATAACCAACTAAATACCGATTTCGCCCATTTAAATTTTGCTCTATTGTCAAGCAATCTATGGAGTTTTGATAGAAAAGCTTTGTTATCTACCATAGTATTTGCTCGGAAATATAGCGCGATATTGTCTTTGATGTCGTGCGATCACAGCTTAATTTAAAAGCGAATAATTGATTCTTTATTTGCTCAATAAACCCGGTGCTATGCCTACCACAGTCACCACTGAACTAAAACACGAAATTTGGCAGTTGTTGCGAGAATATCAGCAATCTCCGTCAGAAAATATCCGTAATCAACTGGTAAAACTCAATTTTGGACTTGTGAGAAAAGAAGCTCACTACTGGACAAATCAATGTCATGAAACCTACGATGATTTGCTCCAGGTTGGATGTTTGGGTTTAATCAGAGCTATTGAAAGATTTGAACTTTCCAAGGGACATGCCTTCAGTTCCTACGCTCTTCCTTATATTCGGGGTGAAATTCAACATTATCTCCGAGATAAAGGTGTCACCGTGCGAATTCCTCGGAAATGGTTAGCCCTCCAACAGCAAGCAATAGGAATATCACGTTCTTGGCGTGAAAAACATAATCGCCAACCAACCGACTCGGAATTAGCAACAGCACTAGAAATTTCTCCAAACGAATGGCAAGAGATTAAATTAGCATGGGTCAATCGCGCTCCCTTAAGTCTCGATGTGCCAATCCAAGATGGAGAAGAAGGTTCTACCTGCTTGGGAGAATTGGTTCCAGATCCTCACTATCGAAGCTTTCAACTGGCACAAGAAGACCAACTTCGCTTACAACAAGCGTTAGTTCAGCTAGAAAAACGTACCCGCGATGTGTTGGAATGTGTGTTTTTGCAAGATTTAACCCAAAAACAAGTTGCAGAGCATCTGGGTATCAGTGTAGTTACGGTTTCCCGTAGAGTCAAGAAAGGTCTGGATTTGATGAAAGAGCTTATGGGTGTGGCTGAGGACTAACTGCAAACAAACACCAACCCGCAGTTATGCTGGATAGGCAGTGCTAAAAATAACCCTTGAAATGTAAAAAACTAGGTTATAAAGGGAACATACTTTGCCTTTAATACACATTTCAGGCATGTTGATTTCCATGTTTCAATTTTCCAATGGCTTTTGAGAACAGCTCATGGGCAGAACTTCAAAAATTACAATTGCAGCTATTTTAACTTTGGCGATCGCTGGATGTGCTTCTGAAGATACACAACAAGCAGTCAATCCTGTACCAATTCCCAAAATAGCCACAAAGTCGCCACCAGCGGCTCAATCCTTTAAGAATCCAGTGATACCTGCCAAACAGGTTTCACAAGTTAATCCTGCATCTGCTAACTTGATTCAATCCACTAATGCTACACAACGGGCACGAGAACTTGTGGTATCAAAAGATCGAAGTGACCCCTTTACACAACTTTTCGGGCAAACGGTTCCCGGAATGCTTCAAACGTCTAGAAGACCTCTTCCCGTGTTGCCTAAGTTACCTACTGCATCATTAGCAGTACGAAAACTTCCAGCACGTAGCATAGCTTTAAATCCAAAGAAAAATAACGTTTCTTCTGTAGCAAAAAAAGTCAATCCTACCTTGACTTCAGTTTTACCCAAGGTTTTGCCTCAAGTTGTCCCCAACCCAACTTTAGCCTCTGTATTGCCACCACCAGCACAACCTGAATTAGCAAGGGCAGTGGTTGTGACTGGTGTAGTTCTAATTAGTAAGGAACCACAGGCAATTATCAAAGTACCCGATGAGCCGACAAGTCGCTATGTACAAGCGGGACAGCGATTGGCAAATGGCGTACTGATTAAACGTATTGAAATGAATCAGGGCTACAACCCCATCGTGATTTTGGAACAATTTGGTATTGAAGTTGCCAAAATGGTAGGGGAAGGGGCTGTCACTTCAACGCCGTCAGCGGCATCTGCTACCGGCAATCCTATTTCAGTGACAACGCCTCTCCAAAATTCTCTTAATGTGGGAGCTTCATAAAGATGGAGAGTAAGGAAAAAATTGAATTCGCTAGTTTGCCTTTAGCTGTTTATAGAGAAATAGCAGCGCATTTACATCAAGTCGAAGGGGTGGAAGTGGATTTAATTCCCCAGTCATCCCAGCAGTTTGATTACAATCAAAGTCAAATTGCTGGTTTGAGCCTCTCGTGGACAGCAAACTCTGGTTCAGAAAGTCGGCAACGAGTTAACCAGATTTTGGCTTACTATCAAAATCGCTATGTGAATCCTATTTGATTTTTTGATTTGTGAGAATTGCAACCCGCAGAACCCCGACTTCTTTAAGAAGTCGGGGTTCTTGTTGCTTACGAATGATTAAGTAGGGCAATCTTGTCTGAAGTTCGTTTTCATCCCCGAAAGGGAACTAAACGCCTTTCTCTCTTTCTCATAAAGAATACTGTCTAACGACCTCACAACACACAGCAAGGTGAGGATTTCAAAAAGCAAGGTTATGATTATTAATGCATTAATTGAGCTTGGGTCTAATAATAAATAAGTTGGCACAAATAAACCTCAGAGTACGGAGACGATTAATCGCCTCTGTACAGCAGTCAAAAACTATTGCTCTTGACTGTTATTTAGGTGCTTTATCCAACCCAAATCAGCCGTTGTACAAATTTCCATAAGGATAATTGAAGTGACTAAGACTAATTCAGACTTTCTTTCCTCCGGTGATCCAGCGATCGCGGGGTTAATCAACGACGAACTACAGCGTCAGCGAGATCACTTGGAGTTGATTGCTAGTGAAAATTTTACCTCCGCCGCTGTACTGGCGGCTCAAGGTTCGGTACTAACAAATAAATATGCCGAAGGTTTACCTGGTAAACGCTACTATGGCGGTTGTGAGTTTATCGACAAAATCGAGCAAGTAGCGATCGACCGTGCTAAACAGATATTTGGTGCTGCTCATGCGAATGTGCAACCCCATTCTGGCGCACAAGCTAATTTTGCAGTGTTCCTATCGCTGTTGCAACCAGGGGACAAAATTATGGGGATGGATTTGTCTCATGGAGGACATCTTACCCACGGTTCCCCTGTAAATTTTTCAGGTAAGTGGTTCCAAGTTAGCCACTATGGTGTCAGTCAACAAACAGAACAACTTGACTATGACCAAATTCGAGAGCTGGCGCTAAGGGAGCGTCCTAAGCTGCTGATTTGTGGTTATTCGGCTTATCCCCGTATCATTGACTTTAAAAAGTTCCGTAGTATTGCTGATGAAATCGGCGCTTACTTACTTGCCGATATTGCTCACATTGCTGGCTTAGTTGCTAGTGGTCTTCATCCCGATCCCATTCCTCATTGTCATGTAGTTACAACAACTACACATAAAACTCTACGTGGGCCTAGAGGTGGTTTAATTTTGACTGGTGACGCAGAACTAGGTAAAAAGCTAGATAAATCTGTTTTTCCTGGTAGCCAAGGCGGGCCATTGGAACACGTCATTGCTGGTAAAGCAGTGGCTTTTGGAGAAGCTCTCAAGCCTGAGTTTAAAACCTATTCTGCCCAAGTGATTGAAAATGCTCGTGCTTTAGCAGAACAACTACAAAATCGAGGTTTAAAATTAGTGTCAAATGGCACTGACAACCATTTAATATTAGTAGATTTACGCTCTGTCAATCTAACTGGTAAGCAGGCGGATCAGCTAGTTAGTAGCGTGAATATTACTGCTAACAAAAATACTATTCCCTTTGATCCACAATCGCCATTTGTTACCAGTGGTCTGAGGTTAGGTTCTCCAGCTATGACCACGCGGGGCTTAGGAGTAGCAGAATTTACCGAGATTGCAAATATTATTAGCGATCGCCTACTTTCTCCAGATTCCGAGGTAGTAACCCAAGATTGTCGGCAACGGGTAGCGGCATTGTGCGATCGCTTCCCCTTATACCCTCACCTGGAAATCCCTGTACCAGCACTAGCATAATTGGGCATGGGGCATGGGGCATTGGTAATAAATAGTTCTTCTTCCCCATTCCCCACTCCCTATTCCCCACTCCCCATTCCCCATTCCCCATTCCCAATCCAATGAGTGCAGAAATTATTTGTGTTGGTACTGAACTGCTGCTAGGAGATATCCTCAACGGCAATGCTCAATTTTTGGCGCAACAATTAGCGCAGCTAGGTATCCCCCATTACTATCAAACAGTTGTTGGGGATAACCCAGAACGTTTGAAAGAAGTTATAGAAATTGCTATTTCCAGAGCGCAAATTCTCATTTTCACTGGTGGACTGGGCCCAACACCAGATGATCTCACCTGCGAAACCATCGCCGATTTTTTTAAAGTCCCCTTGGTAGAACGCTCTGACATCATCGAAGACATAACCCAGAAATTCGCCCAACGTGGTCGGGTTATGTCACCAAGTAACCGTAAACAAGCTTTGATTCCCCAAGGTGCAGAAATTCTCCCCAACCCCACTGGGACAGCACCCGGTATCATTTGGCAACCTCGTCCTGAAATCACAATTTTTACTTTTCCCGGTGTTCCCAGTGAAATGTACCCGATGTGGGAAGAAACAGCCGTCCCATTTCTCAAAAGTCAAGGTTGGGGTAAAGAAATTATTTACAGCCGGAGTTTAAAGTTTTGGGGTATTGGTGAATCTGCTTTGGCCGAAAAAGTTGCTTCCTACTTGAAGTTGCCAAATCCCACAGTAGCCCCTTATGCAGGTAAGGGGGAAGTAAGATTGCGAGTCTCTGCTAAAGCAACTTCAGAAGCAGCCGCAGAAGAACTAATTGCGCCCATTGAGAAACAACTTAAAGAAATCGCCGGACTGGATTTTTACGGTGTTAATAACGATACTCTTGCTTCCGTGGTCGGTCAGCTGTTGCGGACATCAAAAGAAACGCTTTCAGTCGCAGAATCTTGCACTGGTGGCGGTTTAGGACAAATGTTAACTGAGATTGCTGGGAGTTCTGATTACTTTTGGGGTGGAGTAATTTCTTATGACAATTCGGTGAAGGTTGGGCTGCTGGGGGTTAAGCAGGAAGATTTAGAGAAATTTGGGGCGGTAAGTGCGATCGTTGCAGAGCAAATGGCAATTGGGGTAAAAACCAGACTTTCAACCACTTGGGGACTGAGTATTACTGGTATTGCTGGCCCAACTGGAGGGACAGACACTAAGCCAGTGGGTTTAGTTTACGTTGGTTTAGCTGGGCCAGACGATGAAGTAGCAAGTTTTGAGTATCAGTTTGGCACAGTGCGAGGACGCGCTCTAATTCGTCATGTCAGTGCTAATGCAGCGTTGGATAATCTGCGGCGGAAGTTGTTAACGAGGTAGGAGGCCTATTATGTTTGTCATACAAGTTGTATGACAAGCGAACCTATTGAAAATCTGATGTTATTTTAAAAAGCTCAATTACGAATTACGAATTATCCAAGTATGAGCAAAACACCCATCCTGCAGCCAAATCACTCATACACTTTCAGAAGCTATTTTGAGATGTTATTCGAGCCAGAAGATATACTGGCTGAATTTGGCTATTCTTTAAAACGTTCCTCTCTCAATCAACAAAAGTCCACCATTGAATTAGATAGACTAGTAAATCTCAAATCTAGGATTGAGGAGAGTTTACCATATATTAGTTTGACTAGTGAAGCAGCCCGCAGAGAGTTACTAATTGCACCAATTTTATTGGATGTTGTTCATTACACTCAAGCCCAACTTAGAATCGAATATCCTCTTATAGTTACAGAACAATTAAAAGGTTCCCTTGATTATTATTTGCACGCAGACCATAAACTTTTAGTTGTAGAAGCTAAAAATGCTGATTTGGCAAGGGGCTTTACCCAGCTTGCTGTAGAACTGATTGCTATTGATGCGTGGACTGACTCTCAAGAGGCAAATTTACAAGGGGCTGTTTCTACAGGGGATATTTGGCAATTTGGTCTACTGAATCGAGAAAGTAAACAAATAACTCAAGACCTGAATTTATATCGTGTTCCTGCTGACATAGACGACTTACTTCGGATTTTGGTGGCGATACTGAGCTAATACTGACATATTTGATGGGCACTAGCCACAGAAGACTAATTGAGGTTATTCTTTCTTAATTTATTATCTAATTGGTAAACGCGTAATATTTCTATCTGCTAAAGCGGTTTTGGAACTACAGAGAAAATGAATTTTTTATTAAGAGCTATTCTGTTGCTAATTAATTTAGGAACAGGAGGTTATTTTATTCTAGCTAATCCTCTAAAGTTTTCCGATCAAACATCAACTAAACTTACTTTTCATATTCGACCAAAAGTATTTCTAGGTATGGGACTACTTTTGAGTCAGTTTATAGTTTACTTTTTATTTAGTACTTTGATGTTTGCACCTATTACACAACTTGTTTGTAATCGTTCTACAAACAATATAGCTATTTCAAATAATAATTTAAATACAATGCAAAATACTCTAACAGTCGAATGTAAATTAACAAACAATGATTGGTTTGGTCAAGAAAAAAGTCAAATAATAGTTTCTGAGTTACTAGAGGCTAAATTGGAAACTACAATTGAAACTGATAGTCAGGTTAAACCTACTAAACCTAATTATGTGTATGAGATTTTGCTATTGAATAATACAGATAAATTTCCTTTTACACGTGTTAAATACCCAAAAATCAAATTTGAAGAATTGCAATCAATAGTATTAAAAATTAATAATTTTTTGACAAATCCAGCAGAGAAGAATTTATCAGTTAAACTTGATGATAGCTTAGTTGGTTACATTTACTTTATCATTGCTATATTTTGTGGAATATTAGCGTTCTTAATAGCAGGGGCAGGCATATTTATCACTTGTAACCTTGATAAAGAAGCAAATATTGTAAAGCTTAGTCGTTACAGGTGGTTTGGAACGTTAGGAAAAACAGTTTTTCAATATTCTTTGAACGAAATTACTGATGTTAAGCTTGAACGTATTGATACTAGTATAGACGAATACTTCTTTCGGGTTATTTTAGTACTAGAATCGGGGAAAAATTTACCATTAACGCCCAATTATACTTCAAATTATATCAATGGAGATTCTATAGTTAGAGTAACTAAAGATTTTCTGGAAATAAAACATAAAGATAGCGCTAGATAAAAGTGTGGGATTGGTAGGCTCAGAAAAATATGAGTTCTGAAACAAGCTACGTCTCGCGTAAGCTTTTTAATAAAATTTGTATCCTCTATAATTTAATTATTTCACCTTGAGATTTATATATTTCAATAGCTTTATGACAATCTTTTAATACTGCTTGTATGTCTACTAAAGAAAATGGGTAGTACATTTATAAACAGTAATATTTTATACATAAGCTCATCAACCATCAGCTACCCTATGCCTACCCATCAGCACAATTAATCACGGGATCGCTTGCTGTATTCTTCACAGTTTGTTACAAAAGTATAAAGAACTTCTAGAGACTAAAAACCACATGTTCGGCGGACTTACTGGTTTACAAGATCCTAAAGGCACTGATTGGGGAGAGCGGATGCTCAATACAGTCGCCAGCCAAACGATTCGCCACCTGTTTACCCAAAGCGAGTCAGTAGAAGTCTTTGTGCGCTGCTACCCCTCCAGCAAACTGTTGCAAGGCAGCATTGATAGCTTCAAAATGAGCGGTCGTGGCTTGGTGATTCGGAAAGATTTCGCGGTAGAGGAGATGTCCTTTGAAACCGATGCGGTGGCTATTGACTTCGGCTCGGTTTTAAGTGGCAAACTTAGTCTTAAGCAACCCACTCAAGCGATCGCTCAAGTCATATTATCAGAAGCAGGCATCAACCAAGCCTTTAATGCGGAACTGGTGAAAAAGCGTCTGCTTAACCTCACCGTACCATCCCTGACGGCATTATCTGGCGGTGAACCAGTCTCTTTTACGGATGTCCAGGTACAGCTATTGCCAGAGAATCGCTTACAGCTTGTAGCAAAAGCAGATTTAAATAATGGTCAACTCGTACCCCTGAGCATGATTTTAACTGTAGGCATTGAAAGGCGGCGGCGAGTTTCTTTCAAAGATCCAAAAATTCAACTTGACCAAGTACCAGAAGCACAACGAGAAATCTCGCAAACCTTGAGCGTAGCGCTGGTAGAAATTTTAGATAATATGGTTGATCTTGATCGTTTTGACCTTGATGGAGTGAAAATGCGGCTCAATCGATTAGAAACTGAAGGTCAAAAACTTATTTTCAGTGGATATGCTGAAATTGAACGTGTTCCAAGTAGCTCTTAACACAATTTTACACGTAAAAATACAAAGTCAAGCTTTAAACAAATTAAATACCGCCTAGATTCATCTAGGCGGTAGTTTAAATTATTAGATTTTGAAAGGAGTTAGAAGTTAGTAATTAATTTTTATTTATCACTCCTAACTCCTAACTCCTAGCTCTCTATCTTCCCACGCCTACATACTGGAATCCAGCCCGGATCATTGCTTCGGGATCGAGGAAGTTACGACCATCGATGATAACTGGGTGGGCCATCAATTTTGCCATCTTCACATAGTCGAGAGTGCTGAACTGCTGCCATTCGGTGACAAGTACTAAGGCATCACAGCCGTCAGCAAGTCTTTCGGCATCGGTTTCTACTAATACCCCAGAAAGCCCATGACGCATACCTGTTTGAGAAATAATGGGATCGTAGGCTTTAACTTTGGCTCCTAGTCTGTTTAGCTGCTCAATTAGGATGAGTGCTGGGGCATCGCGCAAGTCGTCGGTATCTGGCTTGAAGGTCAGTCCGAGTAGTCCAACTGTTTTGCCTTTGAGAATTTTCAGAACTTGTTGGAGTTTCTCCAAAGCAATCAACCTCTGGCGTTCATTGACACTGACAGCAGCTTTCATTAGCTGGGCTTCATAGCCATAATCATCAGCAGTGTGAATTAGGGCGGAGACATCTTTGGGGAAACAAGAACCACCCCAACCAATACCAGCTTGTAAAAACTTGTTACCAATGCGGGAATCTAGACCGATACCTTTAGCTACTTGGGTGACATCAGCACCGACGCGATCGCAAATATTCGCAACTTCGTTAATAAAACTAATTTTAGTGGCTAAGAAAGCATTAGCGGCGTATTTGATCATCTCCGCCGAACTCAGGTCTGTTGCCAG
The DNA here is from genome assembly GCF_054786515.1 of Nostoc sp. UIC 10890. NCBI lineage: Bacteria > Bacillati > Cyanobacteriota > Cyanophyceae > Nostocales > Nostocaceae > Nostoc > Nostoc sp. UIC 10890. The sequence goes on along the minus strand of NZ_JBSGKF010000001.1, from coordinate 3,378,049 downwards.
AATTGGTACAGGAGGTAAAGATTGATCGTCAGCGTACTTGCGTTCCACGATTGGGGCATACAGTTGTTGCATTAAGGCTACTGCTCTTTGGCTATTGCCTCCTAGTACAATGCGATCGGGGTTAAAGGTGTCGTGAACTGCCGAACCTTCGCGCAAAAATTCTGGATTGCTGACTACATCAAACTCGGCTACAAATTCAGGTAATTTCTCATCACTTGGCACGCCACCTGCGGGTATCAGTGTTTTTTGCCGCTCTGCAACACCATCTAGAACAAGCATCCGCACCCAGTCACCTGAGCCAATGGGTACGGTAGATTTATTAACTATGACCTTATAACCACCGTTGAGATTTTCGCCAATCCCACGAGCTACAGCTTCAACATAACGAGTATCACTTTCACCAGTGGGTAAAGGTGGCGTTCCCACAGCAATAAACAGAATTTCTCCGTGGGAAACTCCAGCAGCAAGATCACTAGTAAAATGAATTTTCTCTGCTTGAATAGCAGACTGCATAATTTCTGAGAGTCCCGGCTCAAAAATTGGGGACTGCCCAGACTTCATTAACTTAACTTTTTCTTCGTTGTTGTCTACGCAAATTACATCATGCCCAATATGAGCCAAGCAAGCACCTGTAACTAAACCAACATAACCAGTACCAATCACGCAAACACGCATTTTTTAACTCCTCACTTTTTTGGGATTAGTCTTCAAAAAGAAGTTCTCAATTTGACACTTATACACTGCCATGAAACTCAGCCACTAAGTATATTTAGCTATTGAGGATGAGCCTACACGAAAATTCAGAGCGCCCCTAGGGGCTGCTTAGATGGTTGAATTATTGATATCGCTTTGAATGCGATCGCGAAAATCTTCTATTGTCAGTTTTAACCCCTCTTGCAGAGGAATGGTAGGTTCCCAATTTAACCAAGTTTTTGCCTTTGTGATATCAGGTTGGCGACGTCGGGGATCATCCGAAGGTAGTGCCTCGAACTTAATCTGGGCCTCCGGGTTGATCATATTTTGCACCGTTTGTGCCAATTGTAAAATCGTGTATTCACCAGGATTACCCAGGTTGACCGGGCCAATGTAGTCGCTATTCATTAGGCGGATGAATCCTTCTACCAAATCCGAAACATAGCAGAAACTACGAGTTTGCGAACCATCACCATAGACGGTTAAAGGATTACCCCGCAAGGCTTGAACTATAAAGTTGCTCACCACTCGACCATCGTTTTCTAACATTCTCGGCCCGTAAGTGTTGAATATCCGAACAACTCGAATATCAACTTTATTTTGCCTGTAGTAATCAAATGCTAGAGTTTCAGCAATTCTTTTACCCTCGTCGTAGCATGAACGTATCCCAATGGGATTGACGCTACCCCGATACTCTTCAGTTTGGGGATGAACTTCTGGATCACCGTATACTTCACTAGTTGAAGCTAAGAAAAACCTAGCTTTTACACGTTTAGCCAGCCCCAACATATTCAGTGTTCCCATCACGTTAGTTTTAACGGTTTTAACTGGGTTGTACTGGTAATGTACTGGTGAAGCTGGACAAGCTAAATGATAAATTTGATCTACTTCTAACCGAATTGGTTCGGTTATATCGTGGCGAATCAGTTCAAAGTACGGATGACCCAACCATTTAAGAATGTTGCGTTTGTGGCCAGTGTAAAAATTATCCAAGCATATTAATTCATGCCCAGCAGTCATTAATCGGTCGATGAGATGGGAACCAATAAACCCAGCACCGCCCGTCACCAAAATTCTCATAGTTTCCCAGTTAATTACAAATATTTTCAGTAGCTATTGCACTTACTTTTAGATTACCCAGCTTGGGTACAAAAATACAAAACAAAAAAGAACAAGGCTTCATCAAAAAGTATTGTTGAACTTACCTATTTTTTTACGGATGTAGTTTTGTTATATTTTTACCTTTTTGCTTAAGAATTTAATTAGCAAAGTAACAAACTTAGTCTAAAGATTATCAATCTTCATCTAAAGTTCATCAAATCTTCAATAAGATAAACTGTTTTTATGGTTGCTACTATTCTCATTTTGATGCAAAGTAGCAGGAAGTAGTTTGAAACTCGTCCAATTTCAAGGTCTTACCATTACCATAGTCAACCTGTGTCGCGCTTGCTAACATTCAGCCCTGCACTTGAGTGCAGAGACTGACACTATTCCACTAAAACTCATGCTACAAATATTTTTGTCAATGGTATCACAGTTCAAGTCTACTCAAATGGACTGAACTATGGCTGATATTATACAGCAGATGTAATGCTAGTAGCCGCATTAGAGGTAATTACATTAGTTTGAGTGCGTTGCGGTTCTCCAAGCATGACGATGGAGCAAGTGAGTTGGCTGGCTAACTGGGTAGTGACATCGCTAATGGTTAACCCTCCAGGACTGGTACGATTACGTATAAAAGGTAAAACGACTAAATCATATAATCGTGCTGCCTGCAAAATTGCTTGGGCAACATTTTCATGAGCGATGATTTGAATTTCTGGGGCATTGGTCAAAACCAATTTAGATACTAAGAGTGAGAGATGCGATCGCCTCCAAGCAATTTTACTAGAACTAGTGCGGCGATCGCACACATTCAGCACAGTAATGTGGCTCTGATTTGCTTCTGCCAGCATTTGGGCAAATTGTACAGGCTGTAATGTGGGTGCTGTTAGGTTCTCTATTGGTACTAAGATGCGCTGAATTTTTTTCGGTGATTCTACTAGACGTGTCACCGCTACTGGACAATGGGAAGCCCAAAGCACACCATCAATCACATTCCCAAATAAACGCGCTCGTAACCCAGTGCGTTTACCCCAACCCATAACAATTAAATTAGCCTTTTGTTCACGAGCGGCTCTGCTAATTCCCTGAGCAAAGGCATCATCAATCCGCAGCACTGGTTCCGTCGGTACGCCCAAGATTCGACTTTGTGCAGTGGCTTTGGTTAATAATTGCTCACTCCGTTTTAGAGAGGCTTCTAACTGCGGTGCATCCATGTGAGCAACAGCATTAGCGATCGCCAGTGGTACAATTTTGCCCTGAGACTGACGTGCTAATAACGCCGCCATTTCAATCAAATACTGCTGAGTATGAGGATTATATACAGGCACAACTATAGTAAAAGCACTATCTATCTCTGGTGCTTTCTGCTGGTCAGGTAAGGGTGGTGGTGGATCTTCTGCTACTGAGGAATTCAAACCAACAGCTATTCGACTGGTAATCAAAGGGCCCAAGGTTGATGTGACAACCATTAAGACAATGATGCTGTGTAATACTTCTAGTGGCAGCAACTCAGCCCGATATCCCACTAACGTTGCTGCTAAGGTTGTAGTAACCTGGGGAAGTGACAGCGACCACATCGTTAGCATTTCTTGCCAGTTATAGCGGTAAACCAGTTTCGTTAATAAAGCTGCAATCAATTTACTGACAACCAAACCAACGATCATCAATAGCGTTAATTTCAGCGTGTCTAGGTTATTTACAAAGGCGGGTAGATTGATCAGTAAACCAAGATCAACAAAGAAAATGGGAATGAACAGCACACTGCCAATAAATACCACCTTTTCTTTGACTGGGCCTTCACCCACAGCTTCATTCACCGCCAAACCAGCTAAAAAAGCACCAACAATTTTTTCTACCCCAATCAATTGAGCACCCACAGCCGCTAGAAACACAGAAAGCAACACAAACAAAAATTTGTTTCCTTCGTCGTCTCCAGACCGCTTGAAAAATTCTTTGCCTGCCCAATCAAAGCCTGTGACAACGGCAACAGAGTAAATAGTTAACCGACCAGACAAAGTGAGTAGTTCTGCAAAGCTGAATGCTTCATCATCAGCCATAGCTACACAAACGGCTAATATTAGCACTGCACCAATATCTGTAAAAATCTTAGCTCCAGTGGTGACAGTAACAGCTTCGTTGTTTACCACTCCCAAACGACTGATTATGGGATATGCCAAAAGGGTATAGGAAGCAAATAAAGAGCCAATTAAGATTGAAGTATTCCAGCCATAGCCTAAAATTAGTCCTACTAGGGTTCCCATTACCAGGGGTACACTGAAAGTCAGGCTAGCAAATCCAAAAGCACGACTTTTCTGGCGGCGAAACTGTTCTAGATCAACTTCTAGCCCTGCGACAAACAGTAAATAAATTAGCCCAATGTCTGACAGTAGGTTAATCATCGGTGAGTCAGACTGGAATAAATTCCAACCTGAAGGCCCAAGTACTAGCCCTGAGAAAACCAAACCCACTAATCCTGGTAATCTTAGTCGCTCAAACATTATGGGTATAACTAAGATGACCACCAGCAAAATAGCAAAGGGAACAATTGGTTCCTTGCCAAGAACTTGGGAAGTTGGTTCCAGAACAAGAACTTGTGATATTAGTTCCATCATGTAGGAATTGAAGGGGCTATGGTAAAACTGCGATTACCTTGGGGGCGATCGCCTGATCGATATAAACAAAGAAGCCACCTGACGAAAAATCAAAAACCTTAACTTACACTAACTAGGCAATTGTCTCAGAACTAACTACCTACGGGTGGATTTGACTCAAAATGAACCGCAAGCGATCGTAGTCGTCTTTAAGTAGCACACTCAAGTTACGTCCAGCTTTAATTAGCCATTCTCGGTCAGCTTTGCGTAACTGGTATACATCTCGAATGGCAGCTGCGGTCAAAGACTCTATTGGCGCACCATTGATACAAAGGAGTGTCCTTAAGAAATCTAGTTCTTCAGTAAATTTAATGATAGCTTCTGGTTCACACCGATAAACAGCCTGATGGATTTGCGGGGGACGGGGTGGTAGATACTGATATACTCTTTGGTTATAACTTTGATTTTGCGAAGATAGTTCAAAGCCTACGATCGCAGCCCGAAATTCCGTTCTCAGCATGGCAAATATTTGGGGTTGTTCCTCCCGTAAATCTTGCAATGACAATCCCAATGCTCTCGCCCGATGTACGGAATATATGGGCATCGTTGTGGCATAATACACTACAGCATAAATTTGATTACCAGATTCTTCATCTACAGAGCAGACCCAACTACCAAAGGGTGGCATGGAGGGAAAGCTCAAGTCTTCTGGTTCTAAACACTGAGCTAAGAATTCAGTACTAGTAGTTTCAATCACCTCCGCAATGTGGTTGGGATGGCGATCGCCAGTGGCAAACTGTGGTAGGGGGAGGCGCATAGTAATTTAGTCATTAGTCATTGGTCATTAGTCATTAGTTTTTGCCAAATGACAACGGACAAATGACTAATGACTAATTTTATTTGGCTTTTTTACGTCCGGCTGTGGTCTCTACGAGTTCCAATTCGCTCAGGCGGAAGGTAACTAATTTATCCCAGTTACCACCCTCAAATAATACGGCTACTTTGCCATCAGTTAGTCGTTGCACGAGTCCTTCGTAGCGATAATAGGTATCTGCGGGATTGTTGACGCGAACAGTTGCTCCAGGCAGAATCATGTTTTTAGCCTCGTTTGTTTCCTTTTAATAGCTTAATACTTGTCATTAGTCATTTGTCATTAGTCATTGGTCATTAGCGAATAGCACTAAGTTAAGATACAGCCCTTGCCCTGACTTCCAGGGAAAGCATTCTGGGAGGGCTGCTGCCTTTAGTGGCTTGACCAGAGGCAGCAGCCCATTCGGAATACATTTTCCAGTATTGAGGCTGGGAACAAGACTACACAAAGCTTTAGGCTTTTCTTTGTGCCATTCGGTCATTAGCCAAGGACAAAGGACTAATGACTAATGACGAATCAATAATACTTCTGCCTTTGTCGAAAATTTGCTACCGATTCTACTATTCCCAAGGAAATGAAGTTAGTCAGCATCGCAGAACGCCCATAACTCATCCAAGGTAGAGGAATACCTGCCACAGGTGCTAAACCAACAGTCATACCAATATTTACAATCAGCTGAAATACGATCATGGACAAAACGCCAATAGCCAACAAGGAACCAAAGTTATCTTTGGCCGTTTGGGCAACATGCAGTAGACGGAAGCAAATTAAGCAGAAGACAAACAGTACTACCAAACAACCAACAAAACCGAATTCTTCCCCCACTGCGGAGAAAATAAAGTCTGTATGCTGTTCCGGTACGAAATTCAGTTGCGTCATTGGTCCCTTGAACAGACCCCATCCCCAAATTTCACCAGCACCAATAGCAATGCGAGATTGGATTAAGTGATATCCAGCACCGAGTGGATCATGATCAGGGTTCATGAATACAGTGAGCCGGTCTTTTTGATACTCTTTCAAAATATGCTTCCAGGCAAAGACTCCTAATTCGCCACCCAGTATATTGAGAGTCCATGCACCGATAGTGCCCAAACCAAACCGACGCCAGGGAAGAGTTTGCCAGCCGACAATAGCCATTGCAATTGACCAAACTATCCCTAATGGGCCAAAAGATAGTTCTTTGAATAAAACGATCGGCTCTGCTAATGGCCAAGACGTACTAAATAAAATAGCCGCAATCACAGGAGAAATCATCAGGATTAACCAGCCTGGGTTGGCATTTGCCCAGTACAGCATTCCTAAAACGATCGCACAAAAAACCATTGATGTTGCTAAATCTGGCTGCAAAAATATCAATCCCCAAGGTACAGCGGTGATTGCCAGAACGCGGAAAACACCTTCAAGGGTAGAAGCAGTGCGCCTGTGTAGCAAAGCAGCTAAGGTGATGATCATGCCGACTTTGGCAAATTCTGAGGGTTGGACATTGAAACCAGCAATAGGAATCCACCTCTGTGCCCCTTTGGCGCTACTACCAGCAATCATCACGATGATTAAGCTGAAATTCGTTATTGCATAAGTTACCCAGTGCCACTGCATCAAAAGTTCGTAACGGATACGAGATAAAAACAGGGCTATAAGCATGCCGATACCCGCTACCATCCAATGCCACCACCAGTCAGTTACTGGCTGCTTAAGTTCCGTACTGAGGATCATCAGGCCGCCAAAGATACTGACAGCAACTGGCAAACAAAAAAGTAGCCAATCTAGATGCTGCCAGGGCTTAACCCAAGACTTCCAGCGAATTTTGGGGAGCGATCGTTTTAACAACATTGTGCCAGTTTAGACTTTAGCTTTAATTGTTGGGGATTGGACATTGGGGATTGGGAATTGGGCAATAATTAATAGTTATTCCCCCCTACTTCCCCACTCCCTAATACCCAATCCCTAGTATTCCCAAGCAATAGCCCAGGAAGTAGATAGAAATTAAAATTTATAATTATGTCAGGGCAGCAACTGATACTTTACCAGCGATGGTAAGAGCGATCGCTGTTAATGCTTTTGCTGAAGCTGAATCTGGATCACCAACGACTATTGGCACACCGTTGTCACCACCTACTCGTGTAGAAATCTCTAACGGCACGCACCCCAAAAGCGGCACTCCCAATTCAGTAGCTGTTTTGGAGCCACCACCCGAACCAAAGATGTCATATTGCTTATCTGGTTGATCGGGGGGTATAAAATAGCTCATATTTTCTACGATCCCTAATACCGGGACATTCATCTGCTGGAACATCCGCAATCCTTTGCGAGAATCTAACAGGGCTACGTTTTGCGGTGTGGTGACAATTACTGCCCCTGCCATCGGTACTGCTTGGGTTAAAGTTAACTGAGCATCTCCGGTTCCTGGTGGCATATCTACAATCAAATAATCCAGTTCCCCCCATTGCACTTGATAGAGAAACTGACGAATTACACCATTGAGCATAGGCCCCCGCCAAATTACTGGTTGATCTCGGTCAATCAAAAAGCCCATCGAAACTAATTTGACGCCGTGATTAAAAGCAGGTTCCATGATGTCACCGCTTTCAGTGGAACGCACAACAATTTGGGCATCAGCCAGACCCAGCATGGTGGGGTCATTGGGGCCGTAAATATCAGCATCTAGCAAGCCGACTTTCGCCCCAGTTTGAGCTAAAGCCACTGCGACATTCACCGCCACCGTACTTTTACCAACGCCACCTTTACCGCTGGAAACAGCAATGATATTTTTCACCCCGGAAATGCCAGTGCGGTCGGGCAAACTTTTTTGCTGCGGTGTTTCTGCCGTAACTTCTATACTGACATCTGTAACGCCTGGGAGTTTTTTGACAGCTTTCTGACAGTCTTCAACAATAAATTCACGTAAAGGACAGGCAGGAGTGGTTAATACTAAAGTGAAACTAACTTTGCCACCGTCAATTGTGACATTACGAATCATATTAAGTTCTACCAGACTTTTGCGGAGTTCTGGGTCTTCCACTGGTCGCAAAACTTCTAAGACAGAACGGGAATCGAGAACATCGTACATAAAAATTCAAAATTCAAAATGAATAAACACTCTTGTGGAGAACATCTTAGTTATTAACTGGATGCTTTCTTAAGTAAGGTCAGCTTAGTGTTATCACTGTCGCTGCCGTAATAAAACTTAGCAAATGGCATTATTACCTAATAGAATCTTAACTTTCTTTGGGCATTGGGAATTGGGCATTGAGAAGAGGCAGAGGAGCGGGGTGCAGGGGGCAAAAGGAAATAACTCTTCTCCCTGCTCCCTCATCCCCCAGTCACCAATCCCCAGTCCCTAAAAATCAAAACAACTGTCATTAAGAGATTTTTTCTTACCAGATACCGCTGGTAATGCCGTCTTTTCTACTGCCTCGACTAAAGACCGTGCAACGCGGTCTGCATAAGGACGGGATAAAGACCAAATCAGGGGCGATAACCAACCCCGTAATGTTACAGAATAAGACAAACAAGTACCACAAACTGTTGATTCTACTTGATAAGTCACCCTTTCCTCAATTCCAGGAATTGCCATTACTCGGATACTCAGCATCTCTCTAGGATTGACACGTTCCACAAAAATTCTGATGGGAATCGGTGAAAAGCGTGTGACAGCTTGAAAAATTAATCCTGGTTTGGGTACTAATCCGTGGGGAACATTAGTACTCTTTAGTTGCGGATGCCAGGAAACATCTGTTAAGTCAACCACTTTTTGCCACAGTTCATCTACAGAAGCAGAACTAATCTCTCGATACGTCCACACCAGAGAGGCGCAAAACCGACGACGTTTGCGGTGGATGAATTTGGATAACCAACCTTGCATTTTCCTAATCCTCCTCCTCTCTAGAGACTTTCTGGTAACTCTGGTATGGTGTGCAACTACGCTCAAACCCTAAATTAAAACTTTCTCAAAAATTCACTAAACATAGTAAGCTTCGATTCAGGACAGACTCTAACAGCCAACATTAGCAATATGGCAAATAAGTTTTGAGCAGTCCAGTCAAACCCTTGATACTTCAAGGTTAAGACTAAAATTTAGTCTTTCTACCAGAATATTCCAATTAAGAATTTCAAAAAAAACTAATTCAATATACAAGCCTATACGCATTTGAGGGAAAATAACTCTAGTGATGCCCATCAATCGTATAAATGCTTAACCAGTAAGAAAAAGCGGGTTGGGCAAATAGAGCTAGATTGTTGGCGCGTGTTTCCCCCAAATTTTAAAATGAAAAATTTGTGGCTTTCTGGAAATTGTAATTTAGGTTCGGGAATCTATGTTGACCAACTCGCAAACACCAACTGTAGAAGCAGTATCATCCAAATCTTTGCCAGCACCTGACGCTCAGACTAGAGTCAGTCAGTTTATGAAACAGCTGCAAGACGAAATTACTGAATCATTAGGAAAACTAGATGGTGTGGCTAAGTTTCATGAAGATAGTTGGGAACGCCCAGAAGGAGGTGGAGGGCGATCGCGCGTGCTGCGAGATGGTGCAATATTTGAACAAGCAGGTGTAAATTTTTCTGAAGTTTGGGGTTCCCATTTGCCAGCTTCAATTTTAGCCCAACGCCCGGAAGCAGCAGGGCATGGCTTTTATGCCACTGGCACTTCAATGGTGCTACATCCTCACAATCCTTACGTACCCACAGTTCATCTAAATTATCGCTACTTTGAAGCGGGGCCAGTGTGGTGGTTTGGTGGTGGTCTTGACTTGACACCTTATTACCCCTTTGCTGAAGATGCGGCGCATTTACACAAAACATTAAAACAGGCTTGTGACGAACACCACCCAGAATATTACCCAGTATTTAAACGGTGGTGTGATGAATATTTCTACCTCAAGCATCGCGATGAGACACGGGGGGTAGGTGGTCTGTTTTTTGATTACCAAGACGGTCAAGGTGCTTTATATCGCGGCCCAAATCCCGACGGAGAAGCGGCTAGTTATAGCAACCAGGTGGGAACACCAGCAACCCGCAATTGGGAAGATTTGTTTGGTTTTGTGCAAGACTGCGGCAGAGCATTTTTACCAGCCTACGTACCAATTGTAGAACGGCGGCATGGGATGGAATATGGCGATCGCCAACGGAATTTTCAACTATACCGTCGGGGACGATATGTAGAATTTAACTTGGTTTATGACCGAGGTACCATTTTTGGTCTACAAACCAACGGACGCACCGAATCAATTCTTATGTCCCTACCACCCTTAGTGCGCTGGGAATACGGCTATCAACCGGAACCCAATTCCCCCGAAGCCGAGTTGTATGAAACCTTCCTTAAACCTCAAGATTGGATCAACTGGACACCTAAATAGTACTGAGTGCTGAGTACTGAGTTAGGAGTTAGGAGTTAGGAGTCAGGAGTTATGATAATTATCCTGATCTTCCCTTTCTCCCCCATCTCCCTACTCCCCACTATTTTGATGAGTTAAACTACTAAAGTTAAGCACTTAGCAGAAAAAAGTGACAATTTTAGCTATACCTTGTTAATCTCAAGTGACAGCATTAGAAAATTCTGCGAGTAATTAATCTTAATAGGAATGGCACGGGGAGGGCTTTAGTGATTCATATAGACCAAAAAACTTATACAACCCAAGACGGAAACACTGTTATTGTCCTGACACCAGCAGGTCGCCTAGATATCACCACTGCTTGGCAATTTCGCCTGAAGTTACAGGAGTGTATTTCCAAACTCAGTCGCCACGTAGTTGTAAATCTGGCTCAGGTAAATTTTATTGATAGTTCTGGTCTCACTTCTTTAGTCGCTGGAATGCGCGATGCTGATAAAGTCAAGGGCAGTTTCCGCATTTGCAATGTACATCCAGAAGCCAAACTCGTATTTGAAGTGACGATGATGGATACTGTTTTTGAAATCTTTGAAACAGAAGAGGAAGCTTTAGAAGGTGTACCTCGTAGCATTGCCAGTTAGAAAAGAGTTAGGAGTTAGGAGTTTGGAGTTAATTCAAAATTCATGACTCATAACTTTATCTTATTCAATACTGATTTCGCTTGGTGTAGCGATAAGGCCCCATAATCGCTCCCCAGGTTGCTTTTCCAGTTTCTGGATCAATTCCTTTGTCGTAGCTATAAAATTCTGCCCCTGTAGCTGCAAAACCCAAGGAAACATACACAGTATTGCCAAGATAAGTAAAGCTACAACGAGTTTCTGGTAATGGAGTGGCAGTGAACTTATAGCGATCGCAAGCTAGTTTTTCTTGAGTAACTGTTAGGATACAACCTGGCAGTAAATCTAATTGTTCGGGTGTCAGTGTGTTGAGTAGAGCAGGGTTATGACCTGCGCCTCTTAATGCACCTGGATCTTGAGGCATATAATATTGTACTTCCACGGTTGCGTCAGAGTCGCTCCCCTGACGCAAGCGGATAATTCGCTGGCGATAAGGTTGATCTAGGGTAATAACGTTAGCCTGTTCGGCAAACAAGGTAATGCTATCTTCTGTGAAGAGATTAACTGGTCTTTGCCACAAGCACAGGTGGACATACCAAACTGGCTCTGCTATAGCTTGTTCCCGATTATCAAATTCACCAGCTAGGTACTCACCTAAAGCAATTAACTGTGGCGAGAAGTTCATAAATGCGATAAAAGAATCATTAAGGATGATAATTTTTTTGGCTAGTTTTTTAGGAGAAAAGGTCTTAATCCCCTGTGGCTACTAGCTTATAAAATACTTCTGATTTGTCTACATTGTAAATGAAACTGTCACCAGCTAAAAGCTCAACTTGGCAAAGTAGCCTTTAAGCGAGAAAATAAAGATACGTCGCCCTTAACATTTCCTTTTTCTTTGTGAATAACGTCCGTACAGTCTCTGATACAAAACGAACTTTCTACAATCTTCACACCCGTCCGATCAACACTATTTATCGTCGGGTAGTAGAAGAATTGATGGTGGAAATGCATCTGCTGTCAGTAAATATCGATTTTAGCTACAATCCAATTTATGCCTTGGGTGTCGTCACTACTTTTGACCGCTTCATGGAAGGCTATCAACCCGAACGGGATCAAGAATCAATTTTTAACGCCCTATGTCGGGCTATAGAAAAAGATCCGCAACAATATCGACAGGATGCTGAAAGATTGCTAGCTGTAGCTAAAGGTTTGCCAGTTAAAGATTTAATTGGTTGGCTAGGGCAAACTACTTACTTAGATAGAGATGGTGACTTACAAGCACAACTGCAAGCGATCGCCAATAATCCTAACTTTAAATACAACCGTTTGTTCGCAATTGGTGTATTTTCGTTATTAGAGCAGTCAGATCCCGAATTAGTCAAAGACGAAAAACAACTAACTGAAGCATTGAAAGCGATCGCTGCCGGTCTGCACCTCTCCGATGACAAACTCAACAAAGATTTGGAGTTATATCGTTCTAACTTAGAAAAAATGGCGCAAGCACTGATAGTAATGGCAGATATGCTTTCAGCCGATCGCAAAAAACGCGAGCAACGTAAACAACAATCAACTACCCCAGTTGCTCCACCAAGTTCCAACGAATAGTTAAAAGATGGGAGTTAGGAGTTAGGAGTTAGGAGTTAGGAGTTATTAACAACTGATCACTCATCACTCCTAACTCTTGATTTTAGACGCCCAATAGTTTGTAGATTAAGCTGTTAATTATAGTCAGCGCAAATGCCCCAATTACAGCACTCCAAATCCCGTAACGTAAACGAAAGCCCTCTACTAACCAAGCAGCAATACTAAAGCAAACTACGGCAATCATAAATGTGAAAATGCCGGATAGTAAGTCCAGTGTAAGTAAATTTGGTACTGCAAAAACGAGGCTTAAAATCGGTCTGACTATTGCCGTCACGATCCCAAGCACTGCGGCAGAAAGGAAGGCTTTACCTGGAGTGTCAATTTCAACTCCCAAAGGCAATTTGCTAATTATCAATAAGCTGATAGCTGTTACTACCCAAACAATTAAAAGCGTCACGATATTCATGCCACAACCCCTGAAATGTGAATGGCAATTGGTGATAAATTACTTCAGTTTATCGGTGGAAAAATCTTTAAAGCTCAACCAATTATTTATAAATTAGCAGAGAATTTTTCTCTGCCCGAATTTTATTTTAGATATCTTTAGGTTTAGCAAAAAGCTTGAAGGGGGAGTGGGGAATGAGGGAGTAGGGGAGCAAGGGAATAAAAGTTAATAACCAATGCCCATTCCCCATTCCCCATGCCCCATGCCCTACATTATCTTTTAAGATTAGGTTGGGCTTGTTTGGGTGCTGGCGCTTATGGCGCTGGTGAGCTAGGAACTGCCGTGGGTAAGGGTACGGAATTAGGTGCTAAGGGAAATTTCGGGGCAAGATTCCCTTCGGGATTGATACCTGGAACTGGTGCATCACCAGGATTTATAGGGAAAGAGGGGATAGCAGGCTGGTTTGGTAAGCTTGTGGGTGGTTGAGATGGGCCAGGAATAATTCCCAAAGAAACGCGATCGCCTCCTACTTGCCGTAGTAAATCTAATGTCTCAATCACATCATTATAAGTTGCTGTGCGCGAAGCATTCAGCACCACAACAGCACTGGGATTTTGTTGGAGATACTGTTTTAACGTTTGTCCCAAATCTTCCCGTTTTATAGGCTGTTTTTCTATGTAAGTATTGCCAACAGCATCAATAGTCACAATCAGACTTCCACTCTGTGATGTTATCCCAGATACTAAACTGGGACTGGCTTTGGGCAAATCAACATTTATCGCCTGTTGCCGTGTAAATTGTAATGCCGCTAACAAAAAAAACGTCAGGATACAAAAAACAACATCAATTAAAGGGATGATTTGAATTTGAACTTCTTCAATTGGAGTATGTAGATTAACTTTCATGTCTCACTCTAAAGCCTGGTTTCGGAGTTGAATTCTTGACTATTAATTAGGTGCATTCGGGGGTTCAGGTGGTTCAGGCAACCGAGTCTTTCCTGGCTTGCGAGGTGGAGTGAAACTCTCCCGCACAATTGCTGATGTAATATTACTAAAATCAGGCGGGGACTGGTGATAGAGCAATTCCATCTCATTCCCTGCTTTACGAAAAACTTTAACTTGGTTGACGACAAAACTTTGAAATAGGCGGTAAAATACCAAACTAATGATGGCAACTATTAGCCCTGCTGCCGTACTAATTAAGGATTCACCAATACCAGTAGTCACTCCAGCAGTAGATTCAGTGCCTAAATCGCCAATCCGAATTGAGCGCAGAGACTGGATTAAACCCAAAACTGTACCTAATAATCCTAGCAAGGGTGCGAGGGCAATCACGGCTTCTAAAAGCTTTTCACCTCGCCGCATTCCAGCCAATTCATCTTCTGCTGTGGACTCAAGTGCTAGTCGAAAGGTTTCCGCATTACTTTTTGTTAAGCGTAGAGGGGCGTAAAGAAAACGCCCAACTGGCTGATGGCTTGCTTGTCTTGCAATGTCCGCAGCTACTTGCCAATTATCCTGGGCAGCATCTAGGATGCGATCGACTATTTGCTTTTCCTGAGTCAAAATTCTTAACCAGAACCACAAACGCTCGAAAATCACACTCAAAGCCAGAATCGACAAAATAAGCAAAGGCCACATCGCCGGCCCGCCCTTATAAAACAAATCTAAAATATCCACTGTTTAAGTTTCCTCCCTCCATGACTAGAGCAAATGTGCTTAAGCATTTTAATTCTAGAGATTAATGCAAAATGAGGGACTTCAAAAATATAAATTTCTCGAAAACCTCAAAATACAGTGTAAAGATGGCATATTTGACTCAGACTGCTTTACAAGTATTGGAGCAAAAAGCCCACCGCTTATACCCGCATTTCTCACAAGTTTTAAATGCAGAGAGGCAGAGGGGCAGAGGGGCAGACGAGAAAGAACAAGGCAATTGAACTCTCCTCTGCTCCCCTGCACAAGCACAGGCTTTGAGCATTGGTGAGAAATCCAGGTTATAGTAGTGGGAGTGTCAAAAACTTTCTGCTGGATAGGCGATTGAATGATAGACCGATAATTTTTGGCATACTTTTGCTAGACTTCCTTGTAACCTGGAATTGCACTACAGGATATTTTCACGTGAAGGAGAGCAAATTTTGGCAGCAGTCCGAGTCCGCCAGCATGTTAATCCACTTGGTAAAAAGTATCAAACACCAGCAAATCCCCTTGACTGGGAAAAAGTTTATGCAAAGCCAAATCAACCACTACATCTAGATATTGGCTGCGCTAAGGGACAGTTTTTGCTGAATATGGCCAAGATAGAACCCAACTGGAATTTTCTCGGCTTAGAAATTCGGGAACCGCTGGTGGTGGAGGCGAATAAGTTACGTTCTGAGTTGGCTTTAACAAACCTGCACTACTTGTTTTGCAATGTGAATAACTCATTGCACTCACTTTTATCTTCTCTCCCTCAAGGAAGTTTACAACGCGTTACAATTCAATTCCCCGATCCTTGGTTTAAAACCCGCCATGCGAAACGTCGTGTAGTCCAACCAGAATTAGTGGCAGATTTAGCGAAATATCTTGCGGTTGGGGGATTTGTATTTCTGCAATCAGATATGGAATTTGTCGCTGTGGAAATGCGCGATCGCTTTGCGGAAAATCCAGATTTTGAGAAAATTGGTACAGGAGAATGGTTGACTGAAAACCCCTTACCAGTTCCAACAGAAAGGGAAATAGGTACGCAAAAAAAGGGTGAACCTGTTTATCGGGCTTTGTTTGTTAGGCGAGAAGTTGTAAATGAAGAGTAGTGATGGTGTGCGATCGCATAGCACTATAAATGCCAAATCTAGCTTTTTATCTTGATATTTTAGAGATTATATGTTTTTCCAAGTTGATCTAAAGTAACTAGAGATTAGAAATTCTCTATCAATTTCCAATATTTTCGGGACATAAATATTTTAGTTAATGATCGCAATTGCCTAAGATATCAAATTTGAATTGGTATCCCACAGTTTATAGCTTGAGTAAATGATATATGCCCCTACAGAAAAATAGGGGCGAATCAAAATTTATCGTTTTTTAGTGACATAAAAGTTTTATTTCTGTCTACTTTAGAGTTATTAAGATATAGAGTGAGTAGCTTCTTTTTTCCTAAGATAAGGACATATTAGGCAATTACACTGATTAGTAATAGTCAATAAATCATAGGAAAATCAACATGGAAGCGAAAGAAAGAAAGTATAACAGTCAAATTGAAATTAGCGATTTGATTGATGATGCTGTGAAAAATGCTGTGGCACGTCGGAACGAAGTTTTGGATTCAGAAGAAACTTTATTATCTATGTCTGACGAAGAAGCAAAAAGTGTTGCAGGTGGAGTATCCAAATTAGTTCCCGTAATTCTTGGTAAGTTTC
Source organism: Nostoc sp. UIC 10890 (assembly GCF_054786515.1). Taxonomy (NCBI): domain Bacteria; kingdom Bacillati; phylum Cyanobacteriota; class Cyanophyceae; order Nostocales; family Nostocaceae; genus Nostoc; species Nostoc sp. UIC 10890. The sequence continues at coordinate 3,361,423 of NZ_JBSGKF010000001.1, read as the reverse complement.
CTATTCCTACAACGATAGGACTGATAGCAACTGAACCCTTGTATTCATAAAGATTCTCTCCACTGGAGGCTCAATTGATGAAAGATATTACTGTTGATAAAACTACACTTTGCCCCAGTGCTAGACCAGAATCTGAGGATAGTGTTGTTTTCGGAATCATCAGTGGAACAGTTGCAGAACCCCGTGTAACTTATCTTAAACAGCCCTTGCCTATCACTAATGAACTGATAGCAAAAGCTAGTCCAATTACACCTGCTGAAATTTTTCGGACGGCGGCAGCTTGTGCCACTAAAGGTTGCCAGCATTTTGATGGACAAGATTGCCGTCTAGCAATGCGAATTGTAGAAAAGTTACCGCCAGTGGCAGAAGAACTACCCCCCTGTTCCATACGCCGAGATTGTCGGTGGTGGCAACAAGAAGGGAAAGCAGCTTGTATGCGTTGTCCACAACTGATTACAGATAACTACAATCCGTCTGAAGTAGCAATTCAAGTGTCAAAACTAGCTGCCAGTTAAAAGGCTTCCAAATAAAAAATACTCAACTACTGCTTGTGGGGTGGGTGTCAATACTTGTCGGTTAAGGGGGAAAGGGGAACGGGAAAGGGATAAAGAAAAAACCTTTACCCTTAGCCTTTAACCTTTTCCCCAAACCCAATTCCGAGTTAAAAGTGATTAGCCGAGAAGTATTGGGGTGGGTGTCTTACCCGCCTGTAGCCAAAAGCAGGCAGGATGTCCATCCTAAAAGATTAGAAATATCTAATGAATTGGTTCAATATTCCAACAGAGTTACCAACTCTTAAGTAATTTCAGGAGTAGAAGATTATGTCTATAGAACATGTGAAAGCTTTTTACGAAAAGCTAGCAAATGATGAAGCCTTTCGTAATCAAATTCAAGGCGTTAATAGCAAGGAAGAATGTAGTCAAATAGTTAAAGCTGCTGGCTACGATTTCACTCTAGAAGAGTATGAAGAATATACTGCTCAATTGCTGGAGTCTGCAAATGGTGAAGCTGAATTCAAGGATTTAAGTGAAAAAGAATTGGCAGCAGTTTTTGGTGGATTAACTGGCAAGCCCAAAATCCAACCATTATATGGAGCTGTATGGCCACCCTACCAACTGTTGTATGGAGTTATTCGGGTAGATGACATAGTTTAAGGAACCTCTATTGCGACTAGAAAAGATTAAATTTCTAGGGACGGATGAGGATTTGTTCGTCCCTTTCTAGAAAAATCAATTGAGAGTATTTTTATGGCTTATCGCCGAATTAGTTATGCAGTTTGGGAAATTACACTCAAGTGTAATCTAGCCTGTCAACACTGCGGCTCTCGTGCTGGGCATACAAGGGCACAAGAACTTTCCACAGCAGAAGCCCTTGATTTAGTCAAACAAATGGCGGAAGTGGGAATTACAGAAGTAACCATAATTGGTGGTGAAGCTTTTCTACGTCCTGACTGGCTGGAGATTGCCCAAGCAATTACCAAAGCTGGGATGTTATGTGGTATGACTACAGGGGGTTATGGTATCACCTTAGACACAGCACACCGGATGAAGGAAGCTGGAATTAGTGTGGTATCTGTATCAGTTGATGGTTTAGAAGCAACTCACGACCGTTTACGTGGTAGACAAGGCTCTTGGCAATGGGCGTTTAAGACCATGAGCAATCTCAAGGAAGCAGATATACGCTTTGGCTGCAATACTCAAATTAATCGTCTCTCTGCACCAGAATTTCCTTGTATTTACAAGCATCTCCGCGATGCTGGAGTATTCGCTTGGCAAATTCAGTTGACTGTACCGATGGGAAATGCAGCAGATAATAGTGAAATTCTGCTACAACCTTATGAATTATTAGATATATATCCCATGATTGCTCGTGTTGCTCAAAAGGCAAAGCGGGAAGGAGTGCAAGTTCAACCGGGAAATAATATCGGTTATTACGGCCCCTATGAACGACTGTTGCGGGGAGGAGATGCTTGGTCGTTCTGGCAGGGATGTAGTGCTGGATTGTCTGCTTTAGGCATTGAAGCCGATGGTGCGATAAAAGGTTGTCCCTCACTACCTACCACAGCCTATACTGGCGGCAACATCCGCGACTATTCACTGCGAACAATTATTGAAGAAACAGAAGAACTACGGTTTAATTTGGGGGCTGATACTCCCAAAGGAACAGAACATTTGTGGGGTTTCTGTAAGTCTTGCGAATTTGCGGAACTTTGTCGTGGTGGTTGCAGTTGGACTGCTCATGTTTTCTTTGATAAGAGAGGTAACAATCCTTACTGTCATCATCGCGCCCTGACTCAGGAAAAAGGTGGTATTCGGGAACGAGTGTTTCTCCAGCGTCAGGCGGAGGGAAGCCCTTTTGACAATGGGGAGTTTGGGCTAGTTGAAGAACCAATAAATGGCCCTTGGCCAGAAAACGATCCACTTCATTTTACTAGCGATCGCATTCAATGGCCACAATCGTGGGAAGCAGAATCAGAATTAGTCCATCTTTTGGTTAGTCCCAGCAATTAAACATTTTTATGAATAATATTTCCACTGATTCTACTACAGACTCTCAAGAACCATTGTTACCTCGTTCTGCTTGGAATAGTCAATTAGCCTATTTGCGACTTATTTTTAGAGCAAAGAAGGCGTTAGACTGCATTGAACAGGAAGCCGGTGTTGTGTGTGAGAAGTGAAAGTTGATTAATTGCTAAGAATAAATTCGTCTGATACTGGAAATTGAGTATTTATTATCTATCAACTCAAGCTTTTTTTGGGTTGATTTTTTATGATTTTTCTCTGCTCTATTTAAAAAATAAAAAATTAACCTAAAGACAAACTCATCTTAATTTTTTGTTATTAAATAGGCTTTTTAATTAATCTGAAAAACATAAATTTTGCATAATCTATTACTTGTCATATTTTGGGATATAAAAGTTTCACTTTTTCCATAAAATAAATTATTAAAATTTTATTTATTTTCTATTTTTGGGTAAATTCACACAAAAGATAATGGTAAAACCAAACATAGAGTTAGATTACCAACACTTATGAAAGCTAAAAACATCGGATTATTGATTTCAGCTGCGGTAGGAGGATGTCTGATGTCATTAGCTCCAGCAACTGCTGCTATCTTAGTCGAACCATTAGTGACAACAGCTGACCCAAACTTGCCTGAGGGAGTAGGAATTCCCTTGAATCTTCAACCAAATGAATTAATATTTTGGAATGCTCCTGATACTACTGGGCAACAAAACTTTCTAAATAATACAGGACTAACCATAAATTCACTCTCCCTTTTATTATTTCCAGATTTTGATACCCTTGAAGATGATGTGCAATGGGGAGATGTAAATGGAGATGGTCAAATTGGTTTTTCTAACATTTTTCCAACTCTTACTATTTCTCCTGATTTTACTGTCGAAGGTTTTCGCGCTCCAAGATTTAATTTTGTAGGAGGAGAAATCCCAAATAATAATCGTTTTGTAGTTCAGTTTCTTACCGACCCGGATTTAAGACCAGCAGTACCTGGAGATAATGGGCCCTTAGTAGTAGGTGGTATTTATAGAGGTTTCCAAACTGTTCCTGAACCTTCAACTATTCTTGGTTCTGTCCTAGCACTGGGATTAGGTAGCTGGTTACGAAAAAGAAAGTCAGTTAAAGTGTGATTGCACAGTAATAAAGTAGATTCAATAGTAATTTACATTTCTAAATCATTTAAAAAAATATCTCTGACTTTTTTGAGAGTCAGGGATATTTTTCTTTAAAATCTATATTTTAGTTAATTCCTTATTAAACTATCTGTGGTATTTTTTTATTTTTAAAATAAATTTAGTAAATTTAAAACATATAATTGAATCATTTTTGTCATGTTATATCTAGAGTTAAATATTGACTTAACACGATTGATAGAAGAAACTATCCATAGATGAGCAACTTAAGAACCTCATTCTGAAACTGGCGACTAAAAGTAAACAGAGGAGAAATTGAAAATGGCTAACATTTTAATTCAAGATTTAAATGCTCAAAGCGGTTTAGTTGAGCTAAATACCAGTGAACTCAATGAAGTTAAGGGTGGTTGCCCAATCTGTATTTTCCTTGTAGCTGTTGCTGTTGGCTACCTTCTTAATGACTAATTCTGAAAACATCTATTCCTACTTCTGAATCGGAGATTTTATCATGACAGTCATTACCATTAATGATCTTGACGAATCAAGCTATCTGAATGAATTAAGCGACATTGATAGTGATGCAACTCGTGGTGGAATTCTACCACTTATTGCAGCAGCTTGGCTTGGCTATCAAATAGGTAAGGAAATTGCGCGGCTTACTTAGTAATAGATTTAGAAATACTAATTCTTTGTGAGCTTGCACAGAATCTAAACTATAAAATTCTTGTAGAGCAAGAATTGTGATTATAGTTATCCTATGCATTTTCATATGAAATTGGTATAAAACAAAAATAAGTTTTGTTTTTTTGATTGCCTAATAGTGAAATTACACATCTATAATTTCACAATGAGAGCAATGTTTATCAAATGTCAAAAAATAAATAACCCTCTGAGGTTTGCAGAGGGTTATTTACTTTTTGTAATATTAACTAACTTTTCAAACAAAGACTTAGTTGATTGAACTTAATCTTAATGAAACTTCTACTTTGTTACGTTGCTGCTTCATCCATTGTGAAAATAGTTCAAAAACAATTTTAATGTGCAATTTATTATCTAATTGCGGTTGAATAATCTCCTCAACAAAAATCAGGTAAAATCCTTGAGAATTGACAATTGGTTTGAGAACTTGTGGTGGTTTAGCAGCAAAGACAGCAGCAGAAATTTCTGCCTTCAAGTCCTTACGACTGAGTATTCCTCGGTATCCCCCAGAGCGTCGTAACTCCTGATCTTGAATATATTTATGAGCAACATCATGAAAACTCATTTCTCCTTCTTGAATGGCATAGAAAAGTTCCAGCGCTAAGTCCTCGTCATCTAAGACAACTTCATACAAGACTACAGTTGCATAATCTAATTGGTGTTCAAAAAAGTGCTGTTCAACTTTATCTGTAAACAGATGAGCAGCTAACTTTCCAGCAATCACACTATTGTCAAGAATTTTTTCAAACTCTTCTAAGGACAGACCATGTTTTTCCAGCCAAGCCCAAGTATCATCAGCACTATCTAATTGGTTAGCTAAACGCATTTGGTCAGCGGCTTTTTGGAGTTCGGCAACCTCTACTTTAATACCCAAAGCTTCTGAAGTATTTTCCAGAATATGGCGATTTACAATCTCTTCAATTATGGATGGAATTTTACAAGATAGCTTAATTTGCTCAAGAATATTTTCGTTTGTAATCTTAACAACTTGTGACATTTTACCTCTCCTTTTATAGCTTTCCCATCTACAAAAACGGTGGGATATTTATTTATAAGTCTTTTACAATTTCACGCCACCCTGCTGCAACTGCTTAAACGGGTCAAGCAGAAAATCAATGATCCGACGCTGACGCACAATTACTTCAGCTGTCGCCGTATCCCCGGGACGCAAAATAATACACTTATTAGCCGAGCGAATACAATTTTGTTTTAGGGCAATTTCCAAGTCATAAGCTGCTACCTTGCCATTAGGTGTTTCCACCTCTATGGTAGTAGGAGAAATTTCTAACAATTCTCCTTCCACAATGCCGTAATCCTGAAAGGGATAAGCATCAAACTTCAACTTTACTGGCAATCCTCTTCGCAAGAAACCACTCTCATTTGTTGCCATTTGTGCCCGAATTATTAAAGGCGAACCTTGTGGTGCAATCTCCGCAATCATTGCGCCAGGCTGCACCATAGAGCCAGCCCGTTGTATCGGTAAATGAAACACTCTACCATTCACGGTGGCTCTTAACTCTCGTTGTCCTAACTGAAACTTTAACGAGACAATCTGACTCTTACTTTGAGCAATTTCTGCTTGAAGCGTAGTAATTTCTGTTTCCAAATTCTTCTGTTGTTCGTCGATTTTTAGCAGAGCTAGTTTGTTGGAACGAGTTAAAGTTTGATAACTCCTTTCCTGTTCTTTGAGTCGCAACTGTGCCTGTTCAATATCTGCATTTGCTTGCCGAATAGTCCGCTCATAACTACTCTGTTGTTCTAATAAACGTAGTTTAGCTTGCTGAATATCTGACTGATTTTGTTCATACAACTGTTGCTTGTCTTTAGCTATATCTTGCTTATCTACAACATTAATTTCTGGAACAACCCCTGACTGCCAAAGACTGCGATAGCGTTCAACTTCCCGCTGAGTGCTCGCCAAACTACTATCTACTAGCTTATTAGTTGTTTGGCTATGTTCAAGAGTTTGCCGTGCCTGATTAACTTGAGCTAACTTTTCGTCTTTTTGTAAATCATAGGAATTTCTAAGAGCATTCATATTCTGTCGTGCTTGGTCAATTTGAGACTGCTTTTCTAACTGTTGAGATTGATTTTGTTGCTGTTGCGTTGTCAAAGATACAACTAACTGACTTTTAGATGAATTTAGTTGAGAAAAGCGATTTAATTGTCCCTCTAACTTATCCTGTACCTGCCGCAATTCCGCCTTAACTAATTCCGATTCCAATACTAATAAAGTCTGCCCAACTTTAACCGAATCACTTTCCTTGACCCGAATTTCGGCAACAGTACCTGCCACAGCAGCATCCAGCCTAACCGTCTTTCCCTTTGGCTCAAGTCGCCCTCTCGCCGAACCAGTTTCATCCACCTTAGATAGCATCGCCCAAGGTAAAACTATCGACACAAACACCACTAAAAAATATAGCAATCCCCTAGTCCAAACCTGGGGCAAGCTATCAAGTAAATCCTTCGTCGCGTCAGCCCAATCATCAGTTGATCTCGCTGGTGTTTGTTTACTTAAAATTTCCTCGTGCTGTTCTACCTCATGGATTTGGGTTTGAACCTTTCCATTCAATGTGTTTGGCATGATTTTTCCTGATATCAATTTTGGATTTGGGATTTTATTTTAGAAGTGGTGAAACAAGAAAAGCTTTCTCCCGATCCTCTTGTTTTACCCCGCAACATCCAACTGCTGATGATTGAGATAAAAATAATGTCCCCGCTTCGCCATCAACTCTTGGTGAGTCCCACTCTCAATCAACACGCCTCTATCTAGCACTAAAATCAAATCTGCATTCCGCACAGTTGATAGGCGATGGGCGATTAGTAAGGTAGTTCTGCCTTTAAGAATTGTGTTTAAATTCGTCTGAATAATTCTTTCTGACTCTGCATCCAGATGGGAAGTAGCTTCATCTAAAATCAACAGCTTGGGATTACCTAGCAATGCCTTAGCGATCGCAATTCTTTGTCGCTGTCCTCCAGATAACATCCCTCCTCCTTCACCAATCTGGGTTTCATAACCCATAGGTAACTTTTTAATAAACTCATCAGCACCCGCCAATCGCGCCGCCTCAATAATCTCTGCCAAAGTTGCCCCAGGATGTGCCAAGCTAATATTTTCCCGAATCGTTCCGCCAAATAAAAAGGTATCTTGGTCAACTACCCCAACCTGCTCGCGTAGAGAACGCAACGAAAGACTGTTAATATCCTGCCCATCAATCAACACTTTGCCATTTGTGGGAGGATATAATCCCAAAACCAGTTTAGAAATCGTGGTTTTCCCGGAACCACTCCGTCCCACTAGAGCAACCATTTGCCCGCTGTGTACTTCAAAACTGAGATTTTCCAAAATATTTATATCGCTTTCAGGGTGATAGCGAAACGTCACATTTTCAAAGCGAATATTACCTTGAATAGGTGGTAAAGATTGCCGCGCCTGATGCTGTAAATCCTCTTCTGGTTCGGCATCCAATACATCATTAATGCGTTCCACTGCAATCACAACTTCTTGCAATTGATTCCACAAAACTGTTAATCGTTGGAAAGGTCTAATAATATTTCCCAGCAACATATTAAATGCTACCAATTGCCCAATAGTTAACTGATTGTGAATCACTTGGTATGCCCCAAACCACAGCAAGACGGTAGTTACCACTGCTTCAATTGTGTTGCTGAATATTTGCAGACGATTACTGATAACTTGCCCGGAAAAGTTAGTTTTTATTTCCTTACTTAATAACTCTTCCCAATGCCAACGTACCGTCTGTTCCACTGCTGTGGATTTAACTGTTCGCACACCAGAAAGGGCTTCAATCAAATAGCTACTTTCATTAGTAACAGCATTAAAGATTTCCCTAGAAATCTTTTGTAAAAAAGGTGTGGCAATCACTGCCAGTAGGAAAAAAGGCGGCACAATCACTAAAACCAGCAACGCCATTTTCCAACTGTACCAAAACATCAATCCTAAATAGATAAAGACGGTGACTAAATCCAAGAGGATGGACAACGCCTCACCGGAAAGGAAACGTTGAATTTTGCGGTTTTCCTGTACACGAGAAATAATATCCCCCACATAACGCGACTCAAAGTAACTTAAGGGTAGGCGCAGGGTATGGCGAATAAATCCTACAATCAATGCCAAATCTACCTTATTCGCCGTGTGGTCTAACAGATATTGCCGTAATCCCGTCATCGCTACACGGAATAAACTAAAAATTAGCAATCCTAACCCTACCGCCGTTAAGGTCAGTTCAGAACGCTGTACTACCACTCGGTCTAAAATTAACTGGGTAAATAGGGGAGTAACGAGTCCAAAAATCTGGATAAATAAGGAAGCGACAAACACTTCCAGCATTACTAAAGAGTGAGGCTTCATTAACTCAAAGAATTGCCAAAAGGGGGTTGTAGTCTCTTTGGCATCCTTCAACCAGGCTGTGGGTTGTAGCAGCAGTGTATAGCCAGTCCAGTTGGCTTTAAATTCTTGGTGGCTGAGGGTGCGTTGACCAATACCAGGATCTGCCACAATCACCTGTTTTTCAGCGATTTCATAGACAACGATGTAGTGCTTCCCCTCCCAGTGGGCGATCGCAGGCAATTTTTGTTTCGCCAATTGGTCAAGACTCGCTTTCACCGGTCGCGTAGCAAACCCAATACTTTCCGCCGCCGCCGATAACCCCCGCAGCGACGAGCCATTGCGGTCAACATTGGCGATATCCCGTAGGCGATTTACACTAAAGTTTTTCCCCCAATAGCGAGACACCATTACTAAACAAGCTGCACCGCAATCTGATCCACTCTGTTGGGCAAAAAAGGGATAGCGCCGAATCACACGCTGTAATAAATGTCCGACTCGCTGCTTGGAGTTGGGAAAATAGGCTTTGCTAATCTTTTTCTGGTGTGGTTCGACTGCTGGCGTTGACAAAATCTTTCTTTCATGAGGCAGTTTTGAGTCAGATGGGGGGTTCTCTGAATCTACCTGTTGGGGATTACGGGATAGCGCCCTAGCCCACAAATGCTCCCGAATTTGTGGATATTTAGCCATCAGTGGCCACAATACCTCTCCTGGAATGAAGCATAATTGCAAGTTTACTGAAGCCCTTGCTGCATAAGGTCTGAAGTCACCCTCATTAAATAAGGTAAATTCCCCAAAGGACTCTCCCACCTCCAAAGTAGCGATTAACTCATCGCCGCCATCCAGCAGCCTGACTTTTCCTGCGATCGCAATATATATACCAGCTTTAGCATCAGTTCCTTGCCAGAATTTGCCGACTTTTGGGTTGATAAATTTAACTTGTTCAAGACAGTGTTGAAATTCCTCTGTCGAAAGAGAATAACCCAGAGTATTGTTTAACTGTTGCAGAGAAACTAACTGAGCAGATATATCTTGCGCCATAAATGTCTAAATCTTTTCCTAATTTTGCAAAGTTAATAGGTAAAAATTCGGAATTATCAGGAATAGCTGCCGATTTGAGGTCACTAATCAAGATTTTGGAACTCGTAGCCTTTTCGTTACTGCTTTGTTCTGCATTACTGGGTTTCGGTAGTGTGGATAATCCCATCTGTTTGAGCAGTCGCTTGACATGGCGATCGCTTACCTCAATCCCAAATTCCTTTGCTAGATGTTTCGCAAGCCAGTTTGCTGTCCAGCGTCGAAAAGCATAGCCATGATCGCGAGGACTGTTGTTAACTAGTTGCTTCAAACGCTCCAAATACTGATCATTCACAGCCTTCGGGCGACCAATGGGGCAATCTTGCCATTGGTGCGCCATCCCAGCCCTAGCTATGTGTGTCCAATGTCGTGCTGTTGCGGCACAACATCCCAAGGTTTGACAGATATCTGTTTGAGTTTTACCTTCATCTGCCAACAACATAATTTCAATTCGTTGACGGTAGGATTCAGGTAAACTATCGTCCAAACTTTGTAGTAGTAGTTTCCGCTGAAACGGTGTTAAACACTTACCACCACACGCACTTAAGTATTTAGTCTCAAAACTGACCTGACATTCGGACATATACGCAGAATTTGCTAGTTTTTTGAAGAAGAATTCAGGAGCGGAGCCGGAGACGCTCCGCCTCCGGTCAGAATTCAGGAGCGGAGCCGGAGACGCTCCGCCTCCGGTCAGAATGAAGACGCTCACGGACTCGCTCTAAGCGTTCGCGTTAGCGTCTCTGAAAGAGAAAGCTTTACGCTGCGCTATCCACCAGTCGCACAAAATTCATGTCTGTTTTCTGGCTCCTGACTCCTGAATTCTGTTTCGATAAATCTAGATCCACAAATGCCTCATGCTTGATGCATAATTTGTCAAGCATTTTCAAATGAGTGTTTACACGTGCAAATTATTACACTAATAGCGCATGTTATTTTATGTATTTTTTATTATTTATACATCAAGCTACAAATCTCCTTTTTAAATTCCGAAGATTAAGCGCTGTATAAGTTTTGATGAAATATTGACTAAATACGACAATTGCGTATAATTACTTGAGTTGCTTTATTTTTTGTATAAATTAGTCAAAAATATCAAATAAATTTTATCAAGTTAGTATAATTAAAAACTTCCCTAAAAGCTTTTACAGGTAGCCAAAAAATCGTCTATACAGTGATCTGAACGCTCAAAAGCAATTCCATAAATCACACTTACTCGTATAGAATTAGACGTATTAAATCTTACTTTAATTGCTATTTAGCTAACTGTTTAAATGTTAACCAAAGGGAGAGTGGCAGTAAAACTTGTACTTACTTCAACTTGGCTATTGACTACAATTGCGTCTGCGTGTGCTTCGACACACTTTTTAGCGATCGCTAGTACAACACGGTGGAAATAAACCAATCATTCTAAATCAACGAAACCCTTATGCTGTATTCATTTTTAATTTTTAATTTTTAATTCCGCCTTGCGGTACTAGCCTCATAATCCATGTCCAATGCCCAATGTGTCTTTAATCAAATCCAAGAGTTAAACCACATTCGCAGTTTATAATCGTGAGGTGAGAGAGGTAAACCCAAATAAATTGGCATCCAGAAAATAAAAGCAGCCAGAATAATAAAAGTAATGGTGACACCTAGCGCCCGCAGTTGTTGATAATAACTGCGAAGGCATTGATCTACAAACCAAGCGATCGCTAAAAATACGAATACCACTGCACACATATAGTGGTAGATAAAAACACACCTCGTCACCTTTACCCAAGGTAATAAGTTAGCTGCATAATTGATAACTAAATACAATGCAATCCAAGTATCAACACTCAGAGTTGCAGGTACAGAAAAACGCTTTTCCTTTACCAAAAAAATAACGGCTTGCGACACCAGCAACCCAATTAGAAACAACATGGCAGCAACACCAAACCACCACAAAAATGGGTTGCCCATAGCATGAACATCATAAATAACTTTTCCAGCACCGGCAGGCAAAGGGGGCCCCATTACAGGTAAAGGTTCGGTGATACTTTTAGCTGTTTGATAATAATATGCCATTGGTCGAGTCATCAACGGCCATTTGTACCAGGCAGCACAATAAGGATGCACGTTGGGACTATTGCCACCTAGCTGTAAGTGAAACTTTAAAATTTGCTGATGTACTGCAATAAATCCATAAGTTTTATCTAATTGAAGGTGGGGAATCCAGATGATACTGTAGATAAAAGCTGGGATAATTCCTAGATAAAACAGCATTTGAACAATATTTAGCTGAGTCAAGTTTTGTAGTGGTGTTTGAGATGAGGAAGATAAGGGTGCTAAGGGAGAATAAGTACTAACTCCTGATTCCTGACTTACGCCTTCTGCCTCCTGCCTCCTGCCTCCGAGTTTGGAGTTAGGAAAAGAATGTATCAAACTAATTACCCATGCTGTTACCCAAATTAGATAAGCACCCAAAAGAAACCATAAACCGTTCCATTTAGTACCAACTGACGCACCAAAACTAATACCAGCAAGAACTAACCAAAATGAACGTCGCCGATTTTGGTTATCTAATGCTAATAATAAAAACCACTGCCCTAACAAACCAAAAATGACAATATAAATATTGTTCAGGGCATAGCGAGACTCAACTAGAAAAAGGCCATCACAGGCTGTGAACAAACCTGCAAGTATTGCAAAGGTACGGCGGTAACTCAACTGATAAGCGATCGCAGCCACAACTACAGGAATAAATGAGCCTGTGAGGGCATTTATCCAACGATAAGTCCAAGGCGATCGCAATGAACCTGTCAGCCCATTTACAGTATCGTGCCAAAAAGGAATGTGACTACCAATCCAAATGCCGATACCAATAATATATTGACTCAGCGGCGGATGAGCATTAAAAAAGGGTGTATGCGTAAGGTAATTATTACCGAATTTGGCAAAGTAAACTTCATCAAATACCAGAGTGTTAAATCGCTCCAGTCCCCAAAACCGTAAGGCAAGTGAGAGAATAAATACACTCGCCATCCCAATTCGGAACCACTTTTTAGTCATTTGTCATTTGTCATTTGTCATTTGTCATTGGTCATTGGTCATTGGTCATTGGTCATTGGCTAATAATTAATATCCCCTATTCCCTATTCCCTATTCCCTATTCCCTATTCTTACAGGTGCATCTAGTTGGAACAGGAGTAGTTCAATACCGTAATACTTGTTTGTTCGCCCTATTGGTTTCATACCGAGTCTTTGAGTTACACGGATGGAAGCATGATTTTCTGGTTTCACTACGGTATAAATCAGTGGCAAGTTCAGGACACTAAATCCGTAGTTGAGCATAACTTGTCCTGCTTCTGTTGCATACCCTTTACCCCAAGAAGCTCGCCGTAAGTGCCAGCCTACCTCATAATCTTGAGTGGGTAAACCATCTTTGTCGGGCAATTGTTTAAGAAGGATAGTTCCCACAATTGTTGTAGTTTCCTTTTCGACAATTGCCCAAGAACCGGTACCATTGTTGCGTCGCTGGAATCGCTCGATGTTGTCAATCAAACGTTGACGCTGTGACTCAACACTTGTGACGAGAGAAGCTTTACCAAGAAAGTGCGTAACTTCTGGGTCACTGTAAATTACAAATGCTTGTTCAGCATCGCGTTCGGGTATCCAACTGCGAATAATCAAGCGTTCGGTTTCCAAAAGGATGGTCATCTTACCTTTGACTAAACTAAATCGCCATTCTGCAAAATACTAAGATACTTATGGTTGAGCAGTCAAAGGTGTTGTAGACAATTACACAAACAAAATATGGCGATCGCTATGCTATGGGTAGTTATTCCAAAGTTCAGCTACCGTTGGTTATGCAACAGCAAATTCTGAATCTTTCCGCAGTTCTTCAGACCGAAATCCCAATACAATCTGATCCTTCGCAACACCAGCCCTGACCAGTTCCGTTGCTACCCCCTCTTCAGTCCCATCACGTTGAATCCAAATTTTGCCATCAATAATATCAATGTGAATTAGACAGCCGTGAACGCGACGCGTTGCAGTTGGAGAGAGTTCTGGCACTGGCTCTCGGCCAAGAATCATTACCAAATATCGATCTTGTTCTCGATCAAAGATAGTTTCATGCTGAATATTGCCATAAGAGTAAGGAATCTTTGTGTGTTCAGTAAGAATGCTGCAAATTAGCTGCCTGTATTGTTCCAGATTACCCATCGGACAATAACCTCCCGCTTTGGATTAAAAACGATCAGAGGAATTTTGTAGTCTTCCAATATAAGTTTACCAAGCGGCTCTTCCTCAAAAATATCAGTAAAAACATCCTCATGAACAGCTATATACAAAACCCTATCTCGATAATTGCGGCTCATGACAGCAAGGTAGGTAAAGTACTGACCAATGGTCTGTTCTAGGTCTGCTACTTCTGAGTCGCCACTGAAGGTTTTGATTTCTACAGCAATCTTTTGTCTTCCTTTTTCTGCGATGAGCAACTTTTCGGCTGCCAAATCCACGTAAAGATCCTTTTTTCCCCACTTTAGATGAAAAGGATCGTCAGTAACATTCCAGCCATCTTTAACTAGGGCATTGTTGACGTTCTGGTGCTAACGGTCTTTAGCTGGCATAAATTACTCGAATTATGAATTAATACCCTCAACTTTTGCCACTTCCAGCATTGTCTTTAAAACCGAATCTGGATTTAGACTAATCGAGTCAATTCCTTGTTCTACCAAAAATTGAGCAAATTCTGGATAATCGCTGGGTGCTTGTCCACAAATGCCGATTTTGCGATCGCATTTTTTCGCCGCTTCTATGGCCATTTTTACCATTCGCTTCACACCCTCGCTGCGTTCATCAAACAACCGCGCCACTAATGCCGAATCCCTATCTAACCCCAGTGTCAACTGAGTTAAATCATTAGAACCAATGGAGAAGCCATCAAATACCTCAGCGAACTCCTCAGCCATAATCACATTATTCGGCAACTCGCACATCACATAAACTTGCAAGTCATTAACACCCTGCTTTAAACCATTTTTTGCCATCTCTGCCAAAACTAAGCGCCCTTCATCGGGAGTGCGACAAAAAGGAATCATCGGGATCACATTCGTCAAACCCATATCTTCCCGTACCCTTTTGATGGCATGACATTCTAGGGCAAAAGCTTCTCTGTAGCCTTCATCATAGTAACGCGCCGCTCCTCGCCAACCCAGCATCGGGTTTTCTTCATGGGGTTCAAACTGTCGTCCACCTAATAAATTGGCATATTCATTACTTTTGAAATCTGAGGTTCGGACAATCACTGGTTTAGGATAAAATGCCGCTGCAATTCTACCTATGCCTTGGGCTAATTTATCTACAAAATATTGGGGTTTCTGGTCGTAAAGCGAGGTAATTTCAGCAATTTTAGCTTTGACAAATTCATCTTTCAACGAGTCATAGTGAATCAACGCCATTGGATGAATTTGGATTTGGTTAGCGATGATAAATTCTGTCCGCGCTAAACCTACGCCATCGTTGGGAATTGCCGATAAACTCAATGCTTCTTGGGGATTACCCACATTCATTAAAATTTGAGTGCGGGTGCGGGGTAAGTTTTCTAAAGGAACTTCTTCAATTTCAAAAGGTAATAAGCCTGCATAAACTTTTCCTTCTTCCCCTTCGGCGCAAGAAATTGTTACCTCTTGACCAGGTTTCAATATTTCTGTAGCATTGCCGCATCCGACGATCGCAGGTACACCCAATTCTCGCGCAATGATTGCTGCATGACACGTTCTACCACCAGAATTGGTGACAATTGCACTGGCGCGTTTCATAATCGGTTCCCAATCAGGATCAGTTCTTTCTGTCACCAAAACTTCCCCAACTTGAAACTGTTCAAGTTTCTGAACATCTAAAATTAAGCGGGCTTTCCCTTGACTAATAGCTTCTCCAATTGCACTTCCCGTAACCAGGGGAATTGGGGATTGGGAATTATGAAGTGACGAGTGGGAAGATTTTTCCCCATTTCCCAATACCAACCGATAACTCCGCAACACATTTCCCGTCTTCTGCGACTGGACGGTTTCGGGACGCGCTTGCACAATAAAAAGTTGGTTTGTAATGCCATCTTTTGCCCATTCGATATCCATTGGAGTCAATGTACCGTGGACTTGAGAATAATGATCTTCAATTAAACACGCCCAATTTGCTAGTTGTAAAATTTCCTCATCATTCAGGGCAAATTTACCTCTTTCACTGGCCGAAACCGAAACATTTTTCGTAAATTTGGAGCCGTCATCATAAATCATTTTCAGTTCTTTACTACCCAATTTTTTATCAATAATTGGGCGGAAACCAGCTTTTAAAGTTGGTTTAAAAACATAGTATTCATCGGGATTTACAGACCCCTGGACAACATTTTCGCCTAAACCGTATGCAGCTGTAATTAGTGCCGCATCCTTAAATCCGGTTTCTGTGTCAATGGAGAACATCACCCCAGAGGTTGCCAAGTCAGAGCGCACCATTTTTTGCACGCCCACAGCCAGGGCAATGCTAAAGTGGTCAAATCCCTTGGCGTGACGATAAGAAATAGCGCGATCAGTAAATATGGAAGCAAAGCATTTATGACAAGCTGCTAAAACTCCTTCGGCACCGACAACGTTGAGGTAAGTTTCCTGTTGTCCGGCAAAACTAGCATCGGGTAAGTCTTCAGCGGTGGCGCTAGAACGGACTGCAACATCTGTCTCTGCATGATATCGTTCACAAAGACTATGGTAGGCTGTAGCGATCGCCTCTCGCAATTCTACAGGAAACGGGGTGTGGATTAAGAGCGATCGCGCTTTTTTCCCCCGTTCTCGTAAATTTTTCACATCTTCAACATCTAAGTTAGCAAAGAGTTTACGTAGCTTTGCTTCTAAGCCGGCTGATTGAATGAAATAACGATAAGCGTAAGCAGTGGTGGCGAATCCTGTGGGAACGTTAATCCCTTTGGGCGTTAGCTGTTGAATCATTTCGCCTAGTGAGGCATTTTTACCACCAACTACGGGTATATCAGCAATACCAACTTCATCAAACCAGAGAATGAGCGATCGCTCTTGGGCAGATAGAGATAAAGTGCTTTTAGATACTGTAGCCATAAATATTACCTTTTAAGTTTATACTCAACTTGTAAGTGTGTAACTCCTACTATATTTTTCCCATATTCAATTTTAGATTTTTGATGTTCTTGCCTAGTCTTAGATTTAGCAAGGAAATACAAGGCAATAAGCAATAAAAATTAACAATTATTCGGGTTAATTACTTTATCAAAATACCGGATTGAATACACGATGGCGCAATTAGAACGACTGTTGAAAATGGCAGAAGATGAGCTAACTGAGTACAGCACTGATGCTCGCAAAATGGAAAAACTACGCCGTAAAATAGGTTTAACAGTATCGGCAGCCGAACAACAGCAAGTCAAAGAGGCATTACTTGCTACTATGAAAACTAATATAATTACCCAAGTTGTAGAAGAACAAAGACAGGCAGTAGCTTTACCATTTTGGGGAATTGCTGGATTGGGTTTGTTATTGGGAATTTCTTTAAATCAACCCATAGGCTTATTAGCGTCTGTAGTTGGGACTGTATTAGCTTACAGAATTCAGAAATGGGGTTGGAAATTGCAGGCAACTCGTTTATTGTTACAAACGTTAGAAGATATTGAAACGCGTATTTCCCAACCTACTAAGTAACAAAACAGATACACTTTATAGATAATTTTGATGTACACTTTGCAGTATTTTATACTACAAGATCAACTAACTACTTGATTTACACCTCGTAAGCACTTAACAATTCCTTTGGGATCACCATAGCAAAAAAAATAGATATTGGATTTGAGATCAGGTATTTATAATCCTGACTTTTCACGGGATCTGGAAAACCTCTCTCTAAATCTCTCTCCTACAAGGAGAGAGACTTTGAATTTTCCCCCTTCCCGTGTCGGGAAGGGGGCTAGGGGGTTAGGTCAATCATTAGCTTTTCCACATGACGTGAAAAGTCAGATTTATAATTGTGGTTTGCGTGCAATGAATGCTACATAACCCTCAATACGGTTCGGTTAAGGCAAAAGACGCGATGAATTGCTGTCTCTACAATAATCGGTCTTTTGTAGAGACGGCGATTTATCGCGTCTTTGTGATAAATTATCAAATCTTCTATATTTCTAAGACTCTCTTCCCGATGCCCAAGTATCACGCCATTTGACAGTGCCTTCTTTGGCAATCACCCAGCGACGATTTACCAGATTTTCCCGCAGAGGCGATCGCCCTTCCCGCCACATGGCATATTTATAAGCAATCAGCTTACCAGCACTCTCATCAAAGGGAATCTCGGCAGACCAGGTGTTTGAATTGATGTACTCTAAAGGATATGCTTTGCTGATATCCCAGTTACCCAACTCTGGGCAATCTCCTGTCACCACAATGATTTCACCGGGTTGGGTATCTACGCCATTGAGTTGGACGCGGACAATTGTCTGTGCTTTAATCCGTTCGCCAACGTGGCTAAAAACAAGCACTCCCCGTTCTTCTAATACCAGGTTATAAATCTTGCCGTCTTTAACTTCATACTTATTGCGAGTCACCACGCAAGTATGTTCTCCATCGGGTAATTCCGTTTCTACTTCTGGGAGAGTAACTTCTCCTCCTCGGTTTAAAGCTACAAAACACAGAGAGTCACGATAGCGGCGTACATAACAGTAAATATCAGGTGTTAAGTATTTTTGCCAGTGGCTACCCATTGACACGGCTGGATTTAGTCGTCGTAAACCAGACAGCAGCCTGATGCAACGATAAATCTCACTCTCAGTATCCCAATTTTCCATCATTGGGCGGTTATACGGGTCGTTACCGCCATCGGTGTCGTCATGCAAATACTGTTCTGTACCGTAGTAAATGCAAGGAATACCGCGAGATGTCATAATTAAGGCGATCGCAACCTTCAACATCGCTGGATCAGGATTCAGCGATTGGAAGCGGCACATATCATGATTATCGATGAAGGTAACTAACTCTGTTGCCCCGTTATAGCGGTAATCTTGGTCAAAAATGTATTGAATTGTTTGGAATCCCATTTCTGAACCTTGCCCTAGTGCGGCTCTAATTGCTACACACAGCCCAAAGTCTAGAAGTGTCATGCCTGAGTGGTTAACAAATTCCACCGAGCGATCGTCACTAGGATTACTGTAAATCCATTCACCAAAAATAAATACATCTGGTTTGTGATTGGTCATCTCGCCAGTGAATTCTTGCCAAAACCAGATCGGCATGTGCTTGACAGTATCCACTCGTAGTGCATCCACACCCCGGTCTAGCCATTGTTTAATAGCTGACTTAATATACTCCCGATATTCTGTATTGTTTTCATTAAAGGTTGCAAGACCAGCTAGTTCACAATTCTGCACTTGCCAATCGTCTTCCCAGTTTTGCACTTCACCATAGTGGTGATACCAATGATTGACATCATCATTGAAGTCAGCAATTTTCACACCATCATCAAATAATTCCCCTTTGCTACCGCTGGTATCAGGGCTGCTATGGTTGCAGACAATATCTAGCACCAGCTTCATATTGCGCTTGTGCAGTTCTGTAATTAACCGATCAAAGGTCGTATTTTTTTCTTCTTGGGTAGCATTTAAAGAAGGATTCTCTCCATCGGCAATGTAGCGAGGATTAATCCGTTTAAAATCTTTTGTCCAATAGCCATGCATCGCCGCATTGCTAATAAATAACTCTTCTACTTGCTCAAATAGTGGAGTCAGCCAAATGGCTGTCACTCCCATGTTTTTAAGATAGTCTAATTTGTCGATGACACCTTGCAAGTCGCCACCCCAGTACTTACCCCAATCTTGTCTATTTGGATCATACAGTTCTGAGTTTGCACCTTCGCTGTTATCTGGATCGCCATCATAAAAGCGATCTACCACAAGAAAGTAAATAGTTTCCTGACGAAATTCAATATCTCTGGTGTAAAGAAACTCTAAGTCAATCTCAGTTTCTGAGGGTGGGCTTTCTATAATAGCTTCTACTTTTTCTTGTGCAGAATCAACTTTATATTGATCTGGTGAAAACTGGGATGGAGGGGTTTTTACCATAAAAAACTCAAAATTTCATTTAATTTACACTTGTAGAACCAACAGTACAATATTTTGAGTATTGTGTGTCGCTACAAACTTCGGTATTGTGACATCCTGCCTACGGTGTAGGTATCTATCGTTAGCTAGTTTATAATTCTATCGGTAGACATAATTCATCTGCTAGAGGATAAAAACAAAGGAATATAGCAGTTATTAACGGTAATCACTTGATAATAAAAATTTACAATCTCTAGTTAAAGTGACTTGTGGTAAATATTGAGCCTAGCTCGTGTTTAAGTGTATATTCGACAACATATTTTACGCAATGTGCAACTTAATGTTCTGACCTCTCTCCAAACCTCTCTCCTAAAAGGAGAGAGGCTTTGATTTTTGCTCCCCTTCCCTTGTAGGGAAGGGGTTGGGGGTTAGGTTTGAGATAAAGTCGCACATGGCGTGATTTTATAACACCTAAACTCCCAATACGGTTCGGTTAAAGGAGAAAGGGAAAAGGGGAAAGGTTTTGAATACATCCTTTACACCTTTCCCTAGACCACAAGGAAAGTGAAAAAGCTTATCCAAACCGGATTGCCTCAATTACTTCTGTGTTGAAACCAGAATTTGTCCTGCGAAGCCAACACCTGGTTAATAACCTGATGGAATGCAAACTTGAGCAAGTTCACCCTGTCAATTACTACCATTTGAAAGACCCGATTAGCGGTCACTTGAATTACTATGAAATATCAGGCATCCTGGGGAGAGTAAGGACACCAAGGTTACTGCTTAGATTCAAGTTTTTACAAAAATATCGCGATCGCTTCCTGTATGTCTCAAATCATCAGAGGGTAAGTCAGGAGTTTGTGGAGTTGGATTACAGCAAGGCTTAATTGGCGCTGGAGATTAGCTGTCAACAAGGTTTCGTTACACCTGAGCAATACCAAGTAAACCAGATATTAGCGAACTTTTTCTCTAGAAGATTTGCTTGATTGGTGAAGAGTGCTGAGTTAAAAAATCACCACGCCAGTTGCTTATGGGGAAAACTCTCAAACCTTACTTAGCACTCAGCACTGAGTAAGGTAAACTGACCATTGTCACTTTCAATCTATAGGACTCATATTTGATTTCTGAAAAAACTCAGTACAACTAAGAAGCCTTCTTGACTGTTGCCTATTGCCTATTGCCTGTCTACGCAAATTCGTTCAGAAATCAAAGCGGATTCCTATATTATTACTATCAACCAATTAATTTAGGTAGCAATTATGACCAAATATGACAAGGTTTTTAACTCACCAAAGACATCAAAAGAATCACTCAGTCCAGAAGAAGCGGTGGCGGCGATCGCAACTGTCACTGCGATCGCTGATTCATCCATTGAAGATGTAGATGCAGAAAGTTTAGCGGGTATCCTTTGGGAATTCGAGGTCTTTGAGGAATACTCAGAAGATGAAATCGCAGAAATAGTTGATAGACTCCTCGCCATTGCAGAAGAAGAGGGAATTGGGCCTTTGTTTAATGTCGCCAAAGTATCTCTTTCTGATGAATTAGTGCTGGATGGTTTTGCTGCTGGGGTAATCGTGCTTTTAGATGATGAACTCGCCATCCCCAAACCGAAACAAGCCTACCTCAAAAAGCTACAAGCAGCCTTGGAACTTGAAGATGAAGAAGCAGAGGAAATCATCAAGGAGGTAATTGCAGCCTTTCAAGAAGCAGAAGATGAAGAATATGCAGACGACGATGATGAAGATGAAACAGTAGTCATAGAGGATTTTAGTGAACAGACATATCAATCTCCTTTAGGTAATTTTACTGTGCCGATTCCAGTTGATCCGCAACAAGGCGGTAGAATTCAAAGCCAGGAAGGAGTAGTTGGCTTTTCTGATGACGTTGGTACTTTGCTGAGAATCGATTATTATCCTTTCCCTCTAGAACAGTTAGAGGAACTGGAGTCTGTTGGACAAGAAGAATATTTACAAACAATCTTAGTAGACAAGTATGTACCCCAAGCAATTTTTGTCAATGTACCAGATGCTTCTGTGGAGTATACCGAATATCTGGAAAATACTTTGCGAGGCGCTTACTATGTGTTAATCGATATGCCCAAAGGTTCGACGATTTCTAAGCAAGAAAATAATGGAACTGCAATCAGATTAGATGCATATCGGGGATTGCTCACCTTTATCAGTGGTGAGTTTTTGTATATAGTGAGTAGTCAGCACAGTTTTCTCAACGGCGAAACTCCCGATTCCATTGAAGAAGAAGCCGAAGACATTAAGGAGAGTATTTTAGAGTTTGTTGAAACTATAGAGTTCACTTAGTACAGCATTTCATTAATTTGTCGCAAATCAAATTTGGCAATACTCTGCATTTTTAATGCATTTACCTGCATTAAAAACGTTATGCTTGTACGCAAATGTCACCCCAAAAAAGGGTCAAAAATAGAAGAACATACTTTTAAAATCGGCGGTTATAACCCGCTTCTAGACAAGCAAAACCCACCTCCGTGGGTTTCAAACCCTTAATTTTTTTTTAATTGGTATTGAGAACAGATGGTGTCCTCAATTCAAAGTCCATAACTCATCAACTTATCTGATGTACATTTGGAAAGGGCGATGTCTGACGACAAGCCTGGAGAAGACAGGAAATCTCTGGCTTCGCACTGGGTATCTACACTTGTAATTTTTCATGACAATAACCCTGCTGAACAATCGCTATCAAATTATCCAGGTAATCGGCGCTGGTGGGTTTGGCGAAACCTTTCTAGCAGAAGATGTCCACATGCCTTCTCGCCGTCGCTGCGTGATTAAGCAACTAAAACCAATAACCAATAATGACCCGCAAACCTACCAACTGATCCAACAGCGGTTTGAACGGGAAGCAGCAACCTTGGAGTATTTGGGTGAAAGTAGTCACCAAATTCCAAAACTCTACGCCTACTTTTCTGAAAACGGGCAATTTTACCTTGTCCAAGAATGGATTCACGGTCAAACCCTGACAAAAATTCTCGAAGCCAAAGGATTTGAGAGTGAAGCTACTGTTCGGGAAATTCTCTTAAGTCTGCTTTCGGTCTTAGATTATGTTCACAGCAAAGGCATTATTCACCGGGATATCAAGCCAGATAACATTATTCTCCGTTCTGTGGATGGTAAGCCAGTTTTGATTGATTTTGGTGCAGTTAAAGAAACAATCCGTTCAGTGGTGAATTCTCCAGGACAGCCGACGCGATCGCTTGTCATTGGTACGCCTGGATATATGCCTAGCGAACAAGCCGTTGGCCGCCCAGTTTACGCCACTGATATTTACAGCTTAGGCTTAACGGCGATTTATCTACTGACTGGCAAACACCCACAAGAACTAATAACCGATCTGAAAACTGGGGAAATACTTTGGCAACAACACGTCCCTAATGTCTCTTCCCAATTGGCGACGGTACTCAATCAGGCAATTAAGCCTCATGCTGGCGATCGCTACAGTACTGCCAGTAAAATGTTACATGCTTTGCAATCTGGTGATAGTATACCTCCTGAGTTAGCTGCAAATACTCCCACAGTCAGTTTTTCTCCCCCTGCTGCATCGACTCAACAAACCCAGGCATTGTATTCCCCACAAAAAAATTCTGTGATTCCAGGGTCTTCCACTCCTGGAAACTGGCAAAAACCTGCTGTGATTGTTGGTACTTTGCTGGTAGGCAGCTTGCTTGGTGCAGTCGCCATTTCTAGTATGACTCGTCAGCAACAACCAGAAACAACTATTGCGACAAGTCCCACGCGATCGCTAGAATCTTTGCCTACCGATCCTGCATCTCCCGAACCGTCTGTTTCTTCCCAAACTTCTCCAGTTCCAGTTGTACCCACTTCACCATCACGACAGCCAGTAATTCCCGATCCTTTGCCAATCTTTAATCCCCCAGTTGTATCTAAACCACAGCCAGAAAAAGAGCCTGTAACTTCAGATACACCACCAGCAGAAGTGCGTTCTACACCACAACCAGAACCAGAGAATATTGCACCTCCCACACCAGAAGCACCTTCGTCACCACAGAAAAATGATGAGTCACCGAGTAAATTAGCTACCACTAACAGCAGCCAAAGTGTTCCAGCATTTCCTACAGGTACATCAAGAAGCACGGTAGAAGCTACTCTCGGCAAACCAAATCAAGATTTAAGGGGCGCATGGGGCAAGACTCGTGCCGTTGTTTACAAACTAGTGCCAAACAAAATTGACCTTGGCTACCTATTTGATCGTAATACTAAAGTGCTGCGTCAAACTGAGGTATCTTTTGCCCAATCGGTAGATCCACAGCTAATGGAGGCTACCTTGAATGGAATGTTAAGTGGGCAAGCCACTGAAGAAATTAAGCAGGGACTCAAAAAGGTGCAAAAGCGCCAGTCTGATAATTTTAGTTTTCAGAATGGCTCAGTTAAAGGTCAGATTATCCGCCAACAATGTGATTTTATTTACATCAGCATTTGGGATGAAGATTTACATGATTTTGTGAATCCATCTACAGGTAGAAGATGTTAATGTCCTGGGAAACACTGTTCTCAAAAGTTAGATTTTTGTATCCCTTAACACAGATTTACTATTCAATATAGTTCTTAAAAAACTGTCTTTATTGCTCTACAATCAAGACAGTTTCAGTCTTCACAATCACAAAAACCCAATTTTTAGAATTAGTGCATTTGTTTTCTAGGTTTTGCAACTAAACCCGTTCCCATTAACCATTCCCCATCTTCAAACTGAGTTTTAAATTCTTAATATTCATAAAGTTATAAATATCATTATTAAGTTTTTAATAATACTTGTCTCAGCTTCTACATTCATGTCGTAAAGTGCGATTGGAATTGTGTAATCTGAAGACAGCAAAGCTAAATTATTCAATTGAGGTCTGATGACTCCTACAATTATGCGTCAGCTTTGGTCAGTGGTTGAAACTGCCCAAGCCAAGCTCCTCTTGCAACTGGATGATGCTAGCTTGGTGCAGTGGTTAGTGAAACAAACCGAAACGCAAGTGTTGTTAGATTCTAACGAAACTGATTTCCTGTGCCACTACATTCAATCTCGGCTAGCCCTTATACGTGATATGGCCCATGAACGTCAGTGTTCATGATGCCTACGGCGGGCTACGCCAACATAAAATCACGCTGAATTGATTGATAGTCAAGTGTTATTACTATTGACTATTGGCTTTTTGGGGAAAATAACCTTCCACTAAGCAGTCAGAGCCGACTACACGCCAACGAACACGTTCTAGGGACAACGCCTCAGTCATGGTGGTAAAACCTAAATCGCCCACAGGTGTGGGAGCAATGCTACCACCAATGATTTTCGGGGCGATAAATGCTAGAACTTTTTGCACTGCTCCTTGAGCGATCGCACTAGCTGCTAAGGTACCACCACACTCCCACAACACGCTACAAAAACCCCGTTCATATAAGTACGCCATTGCCTTATCTGGTGTAAGTGACGTTAATTCCACCACTTCTACCCCCTGCTTGAGCAACAGTTTTTGGAAGTCGGGATTAGCACCCTCTTGTGTCAACACCAAAGTTGGAGCATCCGCAGTTTGCCACAAATGGGCATTTTCCGGTAAGTTGAGATGGCGACTCATCACCACCCGCAGGGGATTATGTGCCTCCACCTGATGGCTGGTTAAGTAAGGATTATCTTGTCTGACTGTGTTACCACCGACAATTATGGCATCGCAACCCGCCCGCAACTGATGTACTTCATTGCGGGCCTCTTGGCTTGTCACCCAAGCACTATGACCAGAGGTAGTAGCAATTTTGCCATCTAAAGTCATGGCATATTTTAAAATTCCCAAAGGTCGCTTGTAGAGAATGCGATGGACAAAAGCTTCATTTAGTTGACGACAAGCTGACTCTTCCACTCCTACCAACACTTCGATCCCCGCCGCACGTAAACGGGCAATTCCACCTCCAGCTACCAGGGGATTGGGATCAACCATACCCACTACTACTTTTGCCACCCCTGCTTCGATCAATCCTTCCGAACAAGGGGGAGTACGTCCGTAGTGATTGCAAGGTTCGAGTGACACATAGATTGTTGCACCACGAGCGCGATCGCTTGCTGCTTTCAAAGCAAACACTTCTGCATGAGGCTCACCTGCGCGAGGATGAAACCCTTCGCCGACAATCTCGCCATCCTTGACAATCACCGCTCCCACTAGCGGATTTGGTGAAGTACGCCCTAAAGCACGGCGAGCAAGTTCCAAACATCGCAGCATCATGCGAGAGTCAAAGTCACTTCCTACCTTTTCTTTCGGTGGTGAATTCGATTCAACTTTTGACTCCACTAGATGTATATTTTCCTGAGTGTGATTTGGTAAAGATGCATCTGCTTGAGCGACCACTGGGAAATTATCCATAATTTTAAGCAATACTGTAAATATTCTGCACGCGATCGCCCAGCCTTTCCACAGGAGAATCGCGTTTTAATCCTCCTGATATAAACAGTAATATCCAGACAGGAGTACGGAAAAGTGGAACAAATGCTCTCTACGAAAGGTTTCGCTATCGCCGCGTAGCAGCCATAACGTGTAGAATCTTGCAAAAAATTATTGTCTGCGACACGCTACGCGATCGCAAAATCTAAAATCCAAAATGGTATGAGATGGGTTACTTACTATGTTCGCCGATTAACCAGGGTAGCGCTAGCTTGGTCAACAGGCATCAGCACAACTTCATTAATATTGACATGGGGCGATCGCGTCACGCAGAAAAATATCACATCAGCCACATCATCTGCTGTTAGAGGTGTAACTCCCTGGTAGACTTTGTTGGCGCGTTCAGTATCTCCGTGAAAGCGCACCTCGCTAAATTCTGTTTCTACCATACCAGGGTCAACGGAAGTTACACGTACTCGCGTTCCCAACAAGTCTTGTTTTAAACCTTCAGAAATTGCTCTTACAGCAGCTTTGGTAGCACAGTAGACATTGCCACCGGGATAAGTTTGATGTCCAGCAATAGAACCTAAATTTACCACATGACCGCGATCGCGACTTACCATTCCAGGAACAACATAGCGGGAGAGGTAAAGTAAACCCTTAACGTTAGTATCAATCATGTCTTCCCAGTCTTGAAAGCTGGCTTCATGTAACTTATCTAAACCGCGACTTAGACCAGCATTGTTAATGAGAATGTCGATATCAGACCAAGCAGGGGGTAGAGTAGCAATGGCTTCTTCTACAGCGCTGCGATCGCGCACATCTAACTGTAATAAATGAATTTCAGTACTAAAATCTTTATTGAGACTATCTGCTAGCTGCTGCAAACGTTCCAGCCGTCGTGCGGCTAAAATCAGTTTTGCACCCGCACCAGCGAAGATTCTCGCACAAGCAGTACCAATACCACTACTTGCACCAGTAATCAAAATGATTTGATTTTGTAGGGAAGTCATTGTTACTCAATATTCAAGAGTCCAGTGTTAATTTAAATACAAAATTTAGCAATTTAGCAAGTTACTGAGTCCTATATTTGTTTCTTGGTGAGTTTAATCTTACCAACATAACTTCTTATATTTATCGAACATAATTCAGGAGTCAAGAGTCAGAATTCAGTTGGGTATTTTGACCGAAAAAGCGGTGCTTCGCAGCACTAGCTAGTATTTTCGAGTCGCGTCTGAATAACCGGCGTTTTTGCACTCCCAGCAAATCTACGATTGGGTGGTCTTGATTTTGATTCCTGAATTCTTCAATATATCTGCTTTAATATCTGTCAAACGTGGGTTTAAAAACAGTTATACAGACGTTGAGTTACAACGTCTGTATATCCAAATTCATCTCTCGATTCAGCAATACCCAATTATTGTATAACCTATAAAAAATTCCATTATATATTTTAAGGTGAAGTAACGCCTAATTGCATTCTTTTTAATCCTCCTTCACTTGTGCAGTCTTCCATTTCGCCAAGAAATTCTGGATAATATTCTGTATTTCTAATTAACCAGTCACCGCTACGGACTCTAGCATTAGTCTGAAATTTACCAGACACCGATGATAGTTCATTTTTTTTAATTGAAAGAAAACTTTCTACTCTGCCTGAAATTCTTACATTACCATTACCATTATTTCTATTGATAATTTTAAATCCAGACATTTTCGTAATTGAAATACCTGGGTTTAAAGAGCAAGCAGAGCCACTTTGCATATTCGCAGCGATCAATAGTTTTTCACTAGTAATAAAAAACCTCATGTTTTTAATTGTTGAATCTGAAACTTGAGCATTTGCAGAAAATGATGATATGGTGAGGCTTGCAAGAGCAATAGAAATGTTTAATAATCTTTTCATTGTCTTCAACACAAGCTTCTTTTTTAGTTCTCTCATAATCATTGATGTAAGATTGATTGTTAGTCGTTTAGCAGCCTATTATTTAACAAGTTATAAAAGTTATGTTTTATAACCACTCTTCTAATATCCATAACTTTAACTGTTAGTACAATGGCAGAATCAACGATATGAACATCAAGATTTTATAAAGAGAAATGCTATGGCGGTTCTCAATTACATAGAATACATACCTAAAATCAAGGTTTTTAGTACGCTAGGGGTAGCGTAGCGCACTAACTTCCAACTCCTAACTACTTCTTCACCACTTGCAGCCGTTGAGTTACCATCGTCATCCCATTACCTCGTAGAATGACGGCAGAAACCCATTGGCTACCAGGGGTAGATGGTGCTTGTCCAACTTTAAACAGTCCACCCGATGTTAGTAGTTGCAAATCCACAGATGTGGGATTGAGAAATTTATCTGGTTTGATGGGTTCCTCTAGCGCTGTTCCTAGTAGAAAATCATCACCAAGTGGCTCTTGGACGATCGCATCAAAACTATACTTCTGACCAACTTGTACCTGTTGTGGTAACTTGATATCAATTTGGGGCGGCTTGCTACCAGAGGTAAGTAGGGTGCGTTCTGACAAAATGTCTTGACGGACGATTTTGCTGTCTTGAATGCGCTGACGCGATTTAATCGTGGCATTGAGAGCCAACTTATTACCATTACCGGACGGTAAACCAGTTATCTTCGTTTCTGTTTCAGCAATAATTCCATTGCCTTCAGGTTTTGAAGATAAAAGTTTCGTAGTGTATTGCAATTTGGGATATCGTTGCCAAAGTGAAGTCAAAGATTTTTCCAGGGTTTGGAGGTTTAACCCATCTCCATGAGTGAAATTGGGGCTGTAAAATTGCAACACCCCTTTGACATCGCCGCGGTTGGCGGCTGCATCAACTTGTGTCAACAGATTGTTCAAATTGGTTGGTGCATTTTGGGGTGTAGTGGTTTGGGCTAATTGCGGTGGTGTAGTCGCTTGAGTGCGTTGCCAACCACTTGTCAAACCAAGAGTTAGCAGGAACGTCACCAGCCAGATATTTGCTGGAAATCTGAGTTGGCGTCTCACTAAGGTGCTAATAATGTTAGTCATTGGTAAGAATTTACTGATTTGATTAGAGAAGGTAAGGAAATTGTTTTATCTTAGTTAAGCTAGACGCTAAACGGTAGAGGTTTGATGGCAAACGCACCGATACGATTATTAATAGCTGCCAGTGGGACTGGTGGACATTTGTTTCCAGCGATCGCACTGGCACAAAAACTGCCAGATTATCAAATAGAATGGCTGGGAGTACCCAATCGGCTCGAAACTCAACTTGTTCCTCAAGAGTATCCCTTGAATACTATTGCAGTTGAAGGGTTTCAGCAAGGGTTTGGACTCTCCTCGATTCGGATTTTGGGTAAACTCGCCCTTTCGATTCTAGAAGTTAGACGAATTCTCAAACAGGGAAATTTTCAAGGTGTATTTACCACGGGGGGCTACATTGCCGGGCCAGCAGTGATTGCGGCACGTTCTCTCGGTTTACCTGTGGTTTTCCACGAATCTAACGCCTTACCAGGTAAAGTAACTCGCTTTTTTGGCCCTTGGTGTAGTGCGGTAGCTTTGGGATTTGAAGTAGCTGCTAAGTATTTGCCCCGTGCTAAAAATGTCTGCGTTGGCACTCCCGTAAGAGCGCAATTTCTCGATGGCGCAATTGATACACCGCTGGATTTAGCTATTCCTGATGGTGTTCCTTTGATTGTCGTCTTTGGTGGTAGCCAGGGTGCAGTTGCGATCAATAAGTTGGTACGTGAATCTGCAAAAGCTTGGTTTGATGCTGGTGCTTACATAGTACATTTAACTGGCGATCGCGATGAGGAAGCAGATAGTCTCAAACATCCACAGTACATAGCCTTACCTTTTTACAACAATATGGCGGCGTTGTTGCAACGAGCAACTCTTGCTATTAGTCGTTCTGGCGCGGGTAGCTTGACAGAATTGGCAGTGTGTGGAAAGCCAGCGATTTTGATTCCTTACCCCTTTGCCGCAGAAGACCATCAATCTTACAATGCAGACGTATTTACAAAAGCTGGGGCGGCGTTAACACTGAAGCAATCGGAATTGACGACTGAAGTATTGCAAAGTAATGTGTTGAATTTGTTGCAATCACCGGATGAGTTAGCAAAGATGGGGGAAAACGCAAAAGCGATCGCAGTTCCCGATAGTGCCGAAAAGTTGGCACAATTAGTGCGTGAGGTGATAGAAACTTAAAAGATTCAAAATTTAAGATAGTAAAAGACAATAGGAATTTATTCTCCAGGTTATGAAAATTTTATTTAACCAAAAATTCCGCCTCACAGTAGGTTGTGTGGCCTTATTACTTGCAAGTTTAGCCAGTAGCTATCTATATAGTCAGTCAAAAACTAAACAGCTAGCCCAACAAGATCAGTCTTTGACTGAGCAAGAAAATTTTGCCCCACTTCAATCACAAATTTCCCTCACCTCAAATCAATTTGTTGATCAACAAACATCTGATGAAACCATAGGCAAGGAAAATGCTTTTTCATCTCAGCAGGATTTGTTAGCTGCATCTGCACCCTATCCAGTTGTCGATGAATTCAAAAAATATAAATTTAGTATTAATGGCAGCCAGGTTGTTACTCCAGTCAAACTGCCAAGTAGTAAGGTTAACTTCAATCAAGGAGATTTATTAACCGTTCTCGTTAATACTAGAAAATATTTTCAAGAGTATGGTTCAGAAGACCCAGATATTCTGCGTACAGGAATGCTTGCTACTCAAGGAGTTACTGTACCAGATGTTCTCAAAACTTTGGACTTCATGATTGTTGTTTTAAAGGAAGATATTGCTAATAATCGAGCGACTCGGTTACAAGATCCGAAGTTTATTAATAGCAATTTTAAAGTTATTAAATGGACTGCTTATAACCCAAAAAACAAAAAACAAAAGCAACTACGAATTACCAAATATGCTGTTTTTACCCACACTGGTTCTCGTAAGAAAACCTCTACTTACAATACACCAATTTATAGCCTAAAAGAAAACTCAACTACTGATAAATTCTATACTAGATATACAAAACAGGATGTTTTATCTGGGATTTACGAACCAGGTGGTAGAGAATTTGGTAAAGTTCAAAGTCTCGCTTATCTAACCAGAACTGGCTTAGAAGAGGCACTGATGCAAGGAACAGTTCTGATTAACTTTACAGATGGTTATAAGGCATTTTTTAATGTAGATAGAAATAATGGAATGTCTTATATTCGCGGATTGAAAGCAACAGCCCAAAAGCGTTATTGGTATTTTAGAGAGGTTGATGCCATTAAAGGCTATGGATACAAAATAGATGCCAAAATCTCCATTAAACCAGGAGTAACCTTTGCTGGAGATGTGCTGAATATTGGTTTAGGTAAAGTGATTATTATTGAACATACTAAAGGTGGTCGCAAACATCTGCAAATGGGAGTTATGGCTGATACAGGCGGAGCCTTTTTACCCAATCTTTATCAACTCGATTTTCTGGCAGGTATTTTTAAGAGTCAAAAAGAATTTAGCCAGAATATCAGCCAATTACCTGAGTATGCTACAGCATATTTTTTAGTAAAGAAGTAATGCATTAAAAATTCGTAATCCTCGTTTGTGGCGAGTATTACGAATTTTTAATTATTTGGTCAATAATTCTAAGTTATGACCATTGGGATCATAGAAATAGAAGCCACGACCTTCCTTCCTGTGGTTAATTTGTCCTTTATTATGATGCATCGGGTCACTACTGTATTCAATACCCGCCTCTTTAATACGTGTAAAAATTGCATCAAATTCCTCGTCACTGACATGGAAGGCATAATGATGGGACTCGAATGTTTCAGCGTCAGCGAAGTCTAGCGTCAGCACATCATTAATATGTACAGCAGCAAAGTGACCAACGGGAACCTCGACCTCTAAGCCAAAAATTTTTGCAAAGAACCTCGCTGATGCTTCTTTGTCATGTGCGGGCACTATGGTGTGATTTAGAGTAATTGTCATGTCACACCTCCCCTCCTAATTTTGGTAGTAATCAACATCAACTCTTGATTCAGAGTTGATAACAATAATGTTCCTTTCTATTTTATCTTTTGGGCGCTAACACCAGAGCAAACATATTTGTTGATGTTATGTCAGGACTTACGCAAGGCGTTGGGTTTCGTACCTCAACTCACTCTTTAAATAAGCAAAACTAATCACTTTCATCAGGTTTACTGAAGTAATAAAAGTTGATTAAAAATTGTAAAGCAGTGTAAAGTAGTTTCACAGGCAAAGACAAACGAGCCTGATTCATAAATAACTAACCGCACTTATAAACCAATGACAACAACCTTACAACGTCGCGAAAGCGCCAACGTATGGGATCGATTCTGCGAATGGATCACCAGCACCAACAACCGGATTTACATCGGTTGGTTCGGCGTCGTCATGATCCCCACCTTACTAGCAGCTACCGCTTGCTTCGTAATCGCCTTCATCGCCGCTCCTCCAGTAGACATCGATGGAATCCGTGAACCAGTAGCAGGTTCCTTGATCTACGGAAACAACATCATCTCCGGTGCAGTAGTACCTTCCTCCAACGCCATCGGCTTGCACTTCTACCCAATTTGGGAAGCAGCTTCTCTTGATGAGTGGTTGTACAACGGCGGTCCTTACCAACTAGTAGTTTTCCACTTCTTGATTGGCGTATTCTGCTACATGGGTCGTGAATGGGAACTATCCTACCGCTTAGGAATGCGTCCTTGGATTGCGATCGCATATTCTGCACCAGTTGCAGCAGCAACCGCAGTATTCTTGGTATATCCAATCGGACAAGGTTCATTCTCTGATGGTATGCCTTTGGGTATCTCAGGAACATTCAACTTCATGATCGTGTTCCAAGCAGAACACAACATCTTGATGCACCCCTTCCACCAACTAGGTGTAGCTGGTGTATTCGGCGGAAGTTTGTTCAGTGCAATGCACGGTTCTTTGGTTACATCTTCCTTGGTTCGTGAAACAACCGAAACCGAATCACAAAACTACGGTTACAAATTCGGTCAAGAAGAAGAAACCTACAACATCGTTGCGGCTCACGGCTACTTCGGTCGTCTAATCTTCCAATACGCTTCCTTCAACAACAGCCGTTCACTGCACTTCTTCTTAGCAGCATGGCCTGTAATCGGCATCTGGTTTACCGCCTTGGGTGTAAGCACAATGGCGTTCAACTTGAACGGTTTCAACTTCAACCAATCAATCATTGACTCTGAAGGTCGTGTGATTGCAACTTGGGCGGATGTAATCAACCGCGCTAACCTGGGTATGGAAGTAATGCACGAGCGCAATGCTCACAACTTCCCTCTAGATTTGGCTGCTGGCGATTCTGCTCCTGTAGCTCTCACTGCTCCTGCTATCAACGGTTAATCATAATCTGAGATATCCTCTTCATCCTTATCTATAAATAAAAGACGCTCTCCCGAAAGGGGGGCGTTTTTTTATTGGGTTAGTTGGTACGTTGAACATGCCACTGAAAAATTTTTTTGAAGTGCAAAAATATTGATGAGCAAAATTAGACCGCTATAGTTGAAAATTGAGGCAATAATTATCAAAAAGTAAATTTTACGGGTAAAAATTACTTGCAGCGCTGATAATTGCCTCAAAGCTCAAGTATAAGGAGAAGTCGAGAATGATTTTACATCGTGGGCGGAGGGTAGTAGCTGCTTTGTTGCTGTCAGTAATGTTACTGACAACAGCCTGTGCACCAACAACACCTGGACGTTTTGACCAAGCGCAAAAAGAAAGCACTCAACAAAAAAGAGGTCAATCGGTAGCTAAAACCGCAACTCAAGGTAGCGAATTTAATAAATTTTTCCCAAAAGCTAGTGATGGCTACCAGCGCGTCTATACCCAAGAGAAAAAAGGCTTTGCGGAAGCGAAGTTGAAAAAAGGCGGTAAAGATATAGCGTTGCTGTCTATTTCTGATACCACCAGCACACCGAGTGCAGCAGCAAAGTTCTCGAATAGTACCAAAAAAATTGGCGGTTATCCCGCAGTAGAAGTAGGTAAGACACAAACTGCAATTTTAGTAGGAAAGTACCAAGTAAAAGCACTTTCTCGCGATCCGTCATTTACAGCTAGCGATCGCGCAGATTGGCTAGAGAACTTTAATCTTGATGGTCTGGCTAAACTGAAATGATTTGCACTACGAACATTCAGATAACAAAACCTAAATAAGGAGCTTTTTATGGGCAAATCGATTGTTGAGTTGGTTGATCAATTGCCAACTGGCGGCTTGACTGTTTCTATGTTAAAATCCCTCGATTTTGTTGCTCCTGGTCAGTGGCAAAATACTGTTGGTTTTGTCAACACCATTAAGACTGTCACTGGCGAAGACGACGAAGATTTAATTCAGCAAATTGGCGAAAGAGCAATTTATCTATTCAACGACAAATCCCAAGGATACCAAACAGCTTTGTGGCTTTATCAAACCGTTGATGCTACAGATAGAGCGCTTGGTGCAGCAGCTTTAGCTAACAAAGTTGGCGAGAAAATTCCTTTATTGGGTTTTTTAAACTCTGTCACTCCCAAACCTGATAAAGCCCAAACCATCGATCTGACATTGAAATTAGTGGCTGAGTTAGTAGCCTTCTGTCAAATTAACGGCATTCCTGGAGATAGTATTGGGGATTTTGTCGCCTCTTTAGGTGAGTATAGTGGTGAGTCACTCATCCGCATGGTGGCATTAGTTTGTGTTGATGGTTTGATACCTTTGGGCCCAGACTTTATCAGCAAAGCAATATCCGGGATTAATCAAACAAATCCACAGGAGTTAGAACAAAACTCAACTTTCCAAAACATCAAAGATGTAATTCCAGGAAACAATGCTAGTAGTAAGCTTAACTTTATTGGCGAAAGCTTTGACTCAGTTAAAGGTTGGATGAGTGGACTAGTTAGTGCCAATAATTTAACGCCACAAAAGGTAGTTAGCAATTTGCAAAGTTTTGTCGATATTGCTGATGACAAGTTAGACTATCTTGCGGCGTTCCTGGATGTATCAACAAATTATTATGAACACACCGGTACGCAAACTTTGGCACATCGCTTGATTGAACGAGCGGTAGCTGAGATTTAGGTTGATGGGTGATTGAAGAAGGTTACAGGTTACAGGGGACAGATTATTCCCTATTACCTGTAACCTGTAACCTCCTAACCCAAGACCTATTGGGGTAAACGTAGATCAGATGCGATCGCATATAAGTAAGGTTGAAAAATAGCCAAGTTTTCCAGTTTTTCAAATTTACCTGTTTGCGTACCTGTGTCAAATGCAGTGGTAATTACGTAAAGTTTACTGCCATCAAAGGCAACATGACCGATGTGTTGCTCTTTTACTCCACCTTGTTCCTTGAGTCCAGCGAACCCATAGCGAATTCCCTGAAGCTTACCAATGGGTACTGGTTGCGGTGGGTAGGCTGAGAAAGTAATCTCTTTGCCATATTCACCCTGACGATCTTTCGCAAACGCAGCGTAGTGATCTACAACCCAAGTCTTAAGTATTGGTAATACCTGGGTTTGGTATTTGGTACTTTGGTAGTCCACTTGGGAAGCAGTTGGAATACCAGCTGCTACGAGTTTATTTCGGAAATCCTCATTATTTGCTAGTGGGTAAATGTTAATCTCAACTGTACCCAAACGTTTCCCTTTAGAGGAGACACACAACAGAGGTGCATTTCCCTCACAAGCAGAAACTTGCCAGTTAGTTGGAGCAGTAGTATTTCCCAGGATTTTCTGCCAGATATTTCCCTCATTCGGATTAGGAAGTTTTGCAACGCCAGAGGATTTTATGACTTTAGGTGGAGAAAATTGGGGGAGAACAAATTTGGCTCCCAGTGGTATTGACACCAACAAAATAGAACCTAGTAATAAATGATAAAGTCGTAACATTTTTTTAAATCCAGAGCCAACTATTGCAGACACACCATATCTACAATACTTTATCGGTATAGAGGGATAGAAGGGATGTACTTGGAAACGATAACCAATGGCAAGCGATGTCTAATTATGCTCGTCTATTCCAACTTTTACCCTTTGTCTCTTACATCTCATTGCTAGAAGCTTTTCCTGGGGCACCCGATGAATCCGGTCGTGGTATATCGAAGACAGACAAACAAAGGATGGCTAGAGAAGCTTTTCAGAAAGGAGTGATTTTAGTTCTAGCTAACTTGATTGATTAAATTTAAGTTCTAAGTCGATTACGCGATCTCTGAAGAGAAAAGTTAGACTAACCATTGATTTTCTAATGATACACACCGCTTATCATTATAGGTAATCTTGCAGTGGAAGGGGAGTGGGTATAAAAACGAAAAGATGGTTCAAGATGGCAGAGGAATGTTTTAATTTACATATTTTTTGTTACTTTATGTCCATTGACTCTCTCGAACACTATACCTTTACTCTACAGTCTCTTAGAAACTATACCTTTACTGTAAGTATGTCCTACGGATATGACCAACAAGGACGTAATTGGAAAGAACCAGAACTTACATCCATGCGTAAGGAAGGTTTAATAGTTAAAGAATATGCTGAGAAAACTGTTTTCTTTGAAAATATACTTCTTGGCTATATACAGGAATGCTTAGACGGTACTTGGTCTGCACATAGCCCATACAATGCTTTAAGTGTAGGTGATATGGAAATTTCTGGATTCATTGATGAGTTTTATGCTGTGCGATACCTACATCAAGTGATAAGAGCAAATTATCCAGACGAGATTGGGAACTTTCCTTGTCTTCCTTGGGAGCTAGAAACCCCTAGATTTAAATCACGATGCTTATGATCGTCTGACAACAGTGGAAAATGAGGCCACTGGCGAGGTTGTTCTTAAGCCGTGACCCAGTGGCTAATTGGTGATATTAAACTAGATTTAGGAACTGTTGTTAGAGATTATGTCGGTACAGGAAAAGGAGATAAACCTAATAAACCACAGCAGTGGGATGCAATAACTAATCATGCGAAAAATTATGGAACTTTTACAGCTGGATTTATTCCAATATTTGATGGAGGAGGATATAGAGATGCACTAATACAAAAATTGAGGAAAAAAGCATTAGAAGAAAAAATATTAGCTTTCTCTACTTCTATACTTTTCAATGTCAATATACCTGCTAGTTCTAGCCCTTTTTTGTAGAGTTAGTCCATCTCAGCAATATGAATAACTTAAATGAAGCAATCACTGAAATATTTGATGCAATTTTTAAGAATGATTTATCTAAGATAAGTGAAGTTATTGCTAGTGGAGTAAACATAAATCAAAAACATTCGCATAGCAGACTAACTCCATTAATACAGGCGATTAATTTACATCGGATAGAAGTCATTAAGTTTCTTATTGAAGTAGGGGCAGATGTACATTTATATCAATATATTCAAACAACACCATTAGGGCTAGCAACCTCATTGGGTAATAATCAGATAGTCCAACTATTACTTCAGGCGGGAGCTAATCCCGATCTCGGTGGTATTGATGACCCTCCTCTTCACAGAGCAGTGTTAATAGAACGTATTGATATAATTCAAACTTTGATTGAAGCAGGGGCTAATCTTAACTATTTAAATGCTAGTCATTTCACTCCCTTAATGCTTGCTGCTAATAATGGAAAATTTGAAATAGTTAAACTCCTAGTAGAAACAGGATCTGTATATATAAATGCTAAAAATCAAGAAGGAGAAACAGCTTTAGATAAAGCTATATATTGGGGGTATCAAGCAATATTTGATTATCTGGCTCCTTTAACAGACCTGGAATTGCAGCACTAATTAGGAGATTAGTGCGAACGCTAGTCATTCCACAACACCTGCACCCCATCCACAATCGCAATTCCCTATTGCGGAAACTTCGCCAAAAGCTTTTTGATCACAATCTGCAAAGCCGGATCATCATTCCAACATTCTTGCAAGAAATCAAACCCCGGATTCTGCCCCGAATTCGCCGCAACTTTGAGTTTCTGCATACGCTCCGGTCGCATATTTGACCGCGCAATAATAGCCTCATGCGACCACTTTTCGGGATTTTCGATAAGTGCGGCGGAACTTTCACCCTCGTGGTTTGCTTTGACTTCTCCACCCGAAACTGAATTTTTAGTCATTAACTTAGCAGAGGGGCAACTCGGTTCTATTTTCTGATCTGCGATCGCAAAAGTTGAATAAAATTAATACAGCGCTACTACTAAAAGTGTTGTTTATTGATCGATGTATGCGTAATTACTTGTGGCTTGCCGGAGATATGGCAACAATGAAGAGATGCTGGCTAGATGTGAAATCGAAGGGCAAATTTGCTTGGACTTTTTAATTGAAGCGAGAACGTTGTTGACGACGTTGCTTGTGCCTAGCAATTGCTTTACGCTTCTCTTTTTCTATCGGCGTCTCGAAGTGACGCTTTTTTCTCATATCTTGGAAAATTCCTGCTTTAGAAACTTCCCGCTTAAATCTTCTCAACGCTGATTCAATACCTTCATTCTCCCCTAAAACTACTTGTGTCATTCTCATTCCTCCTTAATGTGGATGAATAGTTCAAGACTAGATACAAAATAAAATATTCCAGCAGAGTGGAGCCTTTGGCTTTATCTGCTGGAGACTCTAAATGTGAAACTTTAACGAATCGACTTTAGTAGCGATTATTGTTGCGGCGGGCATTACCGCCACCCCAGCTACCACGAGGAGAACTGCTTCTTTCCTCACGAGGTTTAGCTTTGTTCACTTTCAAGTCACGTCCCATCCATTCAGCACCATCAAGTGCATCAATGGCAGCTTGTTCTTGTGTGTCTGATTCCATTTCCACAAAAGCGAACCCACGCGGCCGGCCTGTTTCCCGATCTGTGGGTAGTTGAACACGATTTACTGTTCCGTATTCTGCAAAAGCCTGCTTTAGGTCCTCTTCTGTAACCTGATAGGACAGGTTCCCGACGTAAATTGACATAGAAATCTCCGAATTCAGGGAGTGTAGAGAGTTAAATTCGGAGAGACGGTTTTTAGAAATCAAAACTAGTTACTCAACCGAAAATAATCTTTATGTCCATGAGTGTAGCACAGCCTTCAGCCTTTGAATATCGTCTAATAGTGAATTTTATTCACAAATCAAACCTTTAGGGGAGGTTTGCAGACTTCTCCATTGACTGGCTTTTGTTGCTTGTACTATAAAAGTTACACTTTTAACAGGAAATCGGAATTAACTAGCGATCGCCTAGGTATATAGTGTTTTGAAAATTAAGCTGTGGACTAAGAGGTAAAGATTATTATCGGTAGTGGAGCTAATCATACCATAACTAACTGTTTTAAAAGCAAATTCCAAAATATTCATCCTGAAGTACCCTGTTAGCTATGGTCAAACTGCGCTAAAATCCCTTCTGCTTTCTTACACAGTAATTCGTGATATTCACCGTTACTAGCGAACAAACCTCCCCATTGATTGATATCACCGGTGTTATACTGCAACGGAGCGCCGTCAAAGTGGGTAAATTTACCACCTGCTTCGGTTAATATCAGTTCTGGGGCTGCCATATCCCAATCTTTGGGCGCAGACTTGCCGGAAAGAGAAATGTAGATATCTGCCTGTTGCTCGACAATAGTGGCGATTTTGCAGCCTACACTACCCACAGATTTATGATTTTGACAGGGTAAGTGTTGTAGTAAGTAATCTAAGCGTTGGTTGCGGTGAGAGCGACTAACTACTAAGGTTAAATCCTCAACTCTTTTACCTGATGACACTTGCAAAGGAACAGATTCACCACGGGTTTCTACAAATGTACCCCCGCCTTTGGTAGCGTAATATAATTTTTCAGCCTCTGGTACTGCCACCACTGCCAACACTGGACGCGTTTCCTTAACTAAAGCAATGTGAACCGCATAATCTCCAGTTTTTTCGATAAAGTCTCGTGTGCCATCCAAAGGGTCAATTATCCATACCCAAGGGGCGGAAGACTTTGCCCCTGTGCTTGGCGATTGATAGGTTTCTTCACTGATGTAAGCAAAATCTTCATTACCCAAACTTGCTTGTAGCTTCTGCAAAATGTATTGACTCACAGCTACATCGGCAACGGTGACAGGTTCATTTTGTTTATATTGAACTTCTAAGTCAGGGTCTTTTGCAGTGCCGTGGTAATACGATCGCAGTATATCTGCTGCGCCCCAACCTACCTCACGAGCGATCGCTAATATTTCTTGTAAGTCTTTCATTAAATTTGGCCTATCTAAAAATATGTATAACGTGATTAAGGGCGCACAGCGATACCTAGTTTAACTAATTACGAATTACGTTAGCGTAGCGGTAGCGAGTCCGCGATAGCAAAGCGTTAGCGACGCAGGAGCGTCGCGTCATTACGAATTACGAATTACGAATTATCTTAAATTCATCCAGCGTCGGGTGCCAAAAAATTTACAGGAATCAGCAGCAATATTAGCTGCCAGTGCCAGCGCATCAATAAAACTTTCCCTTAAAATGTAATGACAGAAAGCACCGTGGAAAATATCTCCAGCCCCTAATGTATCAACCGCTTGAATCTGCGGCACATCTACGATACCAGTTTTAGTGCAACTCAAGTATTCAATTGGTTTTTGTCCGTGGGTAATGGCAATATAAGGAATGTCAAATCCACCGAGATAGCTAAAAACGTCTTCTCCAGTCTGGCAGTTCGGGGGATAAAAATTAGCTGAACAGATGGCATAATCTACAAATGGCAGAATTTGCTCAAATCCAGGCTTCCAACTACCACCATCAATTACTACTGGGATATTCTTAGCTTTAGCCATTTGGGCTATGGAATAACTAATCGCCATCTGATGTCCATCAATGAGGACGATATCGACATTTTGCAAAATATCTGGCGGGATAGATGCGGTGCTGGCTTGAGTTTTGACAGCATTGATGGAAACCACCGCTCGTTCACCTGTGGTTTGGGTGACAATAATTGAGGAAACAGGCGGTGCTAAATCAGTGGTAGGCTCAAGGTCTGCGATCGCGACTTTGTAATTTGCCAAGTCACCTCGAATTAGCTGCGTCATTGGGTGAGAACCCACTATACCCAAGACTGTGGCCTGACTTCCTAAATAATTGAAGGTTACAGCCGCGTTTGTTGCTGGGCCCCCTGCCGCTACAGTATAGTCAGTAGCGACAATCTTCTGATTATTCTGAGGAGGGGAGTCAGCAAGGTAGATTAAATCTAAGGTTATTAAACCTACAAATAACCCACGATCCGATTTTTGATTTTGAATTTTGGATTTTAGATTATCCATTTCTCATAATATGTTTCGTAATTATTTGTAATTCTTGTACAGACGCGATTCATCGCGTCTCTCCTATCTCTTCTGCAAAGACGCGATGAATCGCGTCTCTACAAAATCCTAATTTTCCCTCATGCAAACTGATCCAAAACCAGGAACACTTTATGTTGTCGGTACACCAATTGGCAACCTGGAAGATATAACCTTTCGGGCGGTGCGAATTTTGCAGACTGTGGATATCATTGCTGCGGAAGACACCCGTCACACGGGAAAACTGCTACAGCATTTTCAAGTTAAAACTCCCCAGGTGAGTTACCACGAACATAATCGTACCAGCCGCATCCCAGAATTATTAGAGCATTTAGTTAACAATAAAGCGATCGCTCTGGTGAGTGATGCTGGGATGCCGGGAATTTCTGATCCGGGATATGAACTGGTGAAAGCCTGTATTGAGGCGGGAATCCCAGTAGTTCCCATTCCTGGCGCTAGTGCAGCAATTACCGCTTTGAGTGCAGCTGGATTACCAACGGATCGGTTTGTTTTTGAAGGCTTTCTCCCAGCTAAAACTCAACAGAGACAAGAACATTTAGAATCTCTGCAAACAGAATCTCGGACATTGATTTTCTATGAATCGCCCCATCGATTGCGAGATACTTTGCGTGACTTAGCTTTTGTTTGGGGAAGCGATCGCCAAATTGTGCTAGGGCGAGAGTTGACTAAATTGTATGAGGAATTTTGGCGGGGGACAATTGGCGATGCGATCGCTCACTACAGCCAACGAGAACCCCAAGGTGAATATACATTAGTAGTGGCAGGAATTCCAGCGACTCAGCCCCAATTGACAGAAGAGGAACTGAAAGCCGAATTGAGACAGTTAATTAGTCAGGGAATATCGCGATCGCAAGCTAGTCGTCAATTAGCAAAATTTACCTCCCTTCCCCGTCGCCAACTCTATCAACTAGCTCTTTCTTTAGTTGTTTCTCCTGAATCTTAAATATCTAATACCGCTTTTTAAACTTCAGTTTTGTAAGTAATTGAATATTTTTTTGCTTACTTGTTTTAATAAAACCATATTAAAAATACTAGCATTTCAATTTTAACTTTCCTTTTCAATATTAAATTGCTGGTTTTTCTTTTCTGGGTCTCTGCCAAACTTTCACAAAATAACTGGTTATATGCAAAATAATCTGATTATAAACAGCTTCCAAAAATCGCCAATCTTTTTTTTGTTAACTTTAGCTATAGCTATCAGATTTTATAACATAAATTCGCCCATTATCGGTATTCATTCCTGGCGTCAGTCAGATACAGCAGCAATAGCCAGAAATTTTTATGAAAATGGTTTTAATTTATTTTATCCTCAAATTGATTGGGGAGGTAATTCTCCTGGCTATTGTGAAACCGAGTTTCCAATTTATTCGTTTATCGTTGCTCTTATTTACAAAGTTTTTGGAGTTTCAGAATTTTGGGGTAGACTATTGTCAATTATTTGTTT
The DNA here is from genome assembly GCF_054786515.1 of Nostoc sp. UIC 10890. Taxonomy (NCBI): domain Bacteria; kingdom Bacillati; phylum Cyanobacteriota; class Cyanophyceae; order Nostocales; family Nostocaceae; genus Nostoc; species Nostoc sp. UIC 10890. The sequence continues at coordinate 3,318,469 of NZ_JBSGKF010000001.1, read as the reverse complement.
TTTGGTAGCATCCTACTTCCTATATCAATTTGTTAGCAAGATTCTAGATAAGAAAGTTGCATTTTGGTCTTGCTTATTTTTTATAATTCTACCTTTGAATACTTATTACAGTAGAACTTTTCAGCCAGAGTCCATGCTGTTGATGTGTTCAATTCTCGGCATCTACTATTTTACTAGTTGGCTTGAATCAGAAAAATGGCAATATTTAATTTTATCGGGTAGCTTTGTAGCTTTGGCTTGTCTAATCAAAGTCTTACCAATAATATATTTAGGAATTCCACTTTTTTACTTAGCATTGACTAAATTTGGCATCAAAGTTTTTTCTCAATTATCTCTGTGGATTTATAGCATATTGATCCTAGCATCTGTAGTTTTATGGTATTACCATGCTCATCAACTGTTCTTAGAATATGGTAATACTTTTGGCTTTTGGTCAGGCTCAACAAATAGGTATAACTACAATATTGTACTTACCTTACATTTTTGGACAGAAATATTATTTAGAACTGCTGTTAGGCATTTTGCTATTTTTGGCTTACCCATATTTTTACTAGGATTGTTCATTACTAGAACAAGTTCAAAAGAATATGTATTAGATATTTGGTTAGTTTCAGTAATTTTAACTTGGATTTTAGTACCAGTTACTAGTCTAGTGCATGAATATTACCAACTCCAATTTATGCTCCCAGGAGTGATATTTATGGGTAAAGCTTGTAGTCAATACTTCGATAAAAATTCTCAAAAAGTGAATCACAGAAAAATTATATTAGTATTATTGTGTCTAACTTTAGCTGCTGGATCTGTCATTTATAGTATTGATTATATGCTCAAAGAAAGAATAGATAAATCGGCTGTTTTTCAACTGGCACAGCAAGTAAAACAAAATACTAAACCTGATTCGCTAATAATTGCTACTACAGGAAGTGATCCAACATTACTCTATTTATCACATCGTAAAGGATGGCTGGTTAACCACAGTGATGTAACTGAAGAAAATATCTTATATAGAGTAAATTTAGGAGCTAAGTATTTAGTAGGAAGCTTTAATTTTGTGGAAAGCTATAATTTTGTTGTGAATGATAATCAAAAGCAAAAAGTTAATAATTTTATCAATAAACATCCTAATATTCTCAAAGATCCTATGAACTTTATCGTTAAATTACCATGAATTAGACAGCTCTTAAAAAGAATACAAAATACAGAATTTATAACAAAAAAATGGGGATAACCTCTGCCGTAAGCAAGCTATAGACATTTGTATAGCTAATACAGAAATTGGATTGCTAGTACAACATGGCGAAAATAAACCAATCATTCCAAATCAACGAAACCCTTATGCTGTATTCATTTTTAATTTTTAATTTTTAATTTTTAATTCCGCCTTGCGGTACTAGTAGCTTCCGAATTCTCTATGGCTTCCGTAACCCAACGCCAGTCCGCTCAAGTCGGGAAACCCACCTACGCGGCTGGCTCCCCTACATATACTTAGATTTTTTCAGAAATCAAATCGAATTGCTCAAAAACTTAGTACATATTTGTCTAGCGTTATTTCTTATACAAGTAATATTAGGAATCCAATCGAGTTCCTAATCGTTTCTAATATTTATCGCTAAATACGACATAATGAATATTCAAATGATATCTAAAGATTTTTGATATTAGTTCTCTAGATAGATCGGAAATTTTGCAGGTAAACTTTAAGATGAAATAGTCAAAAGTAAACAAAGTAGGTTCTCACGAAGGAGAAATTCACATGACTAACATTATTGCTTGGCTGGTTTTGGGTTTAATTGCAGGTGCATTAGCTAAGTTATTTTATCCAGGAACTCAAGGTGGTGGTATTCTCTCCACAATTGTATTAGGAATTCTTGGAGCCGTAGTTGGGGGTTATTTGGGTCAAGCTTTGCTAGGTAGTAGTTCAGCCGCCGCTGCATCTGTAGGAGCATTATCTCTAGGAAGCATCTTATTTGCGGTTCTTGGTGCTATGCTACTGATTTTCCTTTGGGGTTTACTGAGTCGTCGAGCTGTGTAATTAGCTCAAATTAACAAACAGTTTTGGGAATCACTTCTAGCTGCAATAAACCGATAAAATGACATTAGAAAAAGAGCGAAGAACTATAGGAGTTTTCGCTAGATGTTCGGATGCACAATTGGTACTTCAGGAACTAAAAACTTCTAGTTTTCCAATGCATAAAGTTTCTGTAATTGCACGGAATGCAGAAGAAGAAAGTGATATTGCTGGTGTTGATGTTAAAAAGCGCACTGGCAATACATCTGAAGAAAATGCTGCTGGAGCCTTTACTAGTAGTACTTTAGGCGGTCTTGATGGTTTAGTATCCGGTCTAGCTCTCTGGGCAATCCCTGGTATAGGCTCAGTCATGCTAGCCGGAGCAGATGCAACTGCGATCGCTACTACTTTAACAGGTGGTTTGCCTAGTATTTTGCTAAGTTTAGGGATTTCTGAAAATCAAGCACAGGGTTATAGCGATCTTGTCTGTAAAGGTTACTATTTAGTCATAGTAACCGGCATAGATATAGAAATTCGTATTGCTAAGAGAATTTTTAATCGCTGTGATATTCAACAGTGGGGTGTTTCTGAGGCATACTCGACCCCAAATAGCCGCTATAAACACGCAGTTGGTGTTTTTTATACACACCAAGATGCAGAAAGAGCGCTGACTGAACTGAGAACCGCTGGCTTTCCCATGAGTCAAGTATTAATAGTTGCTGAAAACACAAGCTATCTAAGTGATATTTTTGAGGGAAATGTTAGCAGTTCCCAAGATAACCATACTACTTTAGGAATTCCTGATGATCTAGCCAGATATTATGAGCATCAGGTGAGTCTGGGGCATTACTTAGTAGTCATAAAAGGCACTGATATCTACATAGCAGGTGCAAGAGCTATTTTAGAGAGTAACAAGATCCAACATTTTAGTATCTATAGCCAATCTGAACTTGATGTGACTAGAAGCGATCGCCAGGTTATTACGAACTTATAGTTAAACGTAAAGTTAATATCAATATGTTTAATGATATATCGTGATTATGCATATTTTTGAAAGAAATAGCATAAATACATTTATTGTAAAATAAATTACATTTTCTGTAACTATAGTTTGCCTTATGACACCTTTACCCTTCTACGAGAATATCCATTTGTGATAACTGAAGTTAAGGCTGATCTGTATAGTGATGTACAATGGCATTGATGTAATATCAAACCACAAAAGCCGCTATATTTAGCTAGACTTTGTAGAGATTGCATTTTAATAAACTTAATTTTTACTATCCGGCTGTTTTATTTTAATATCCAGCCTTTTTATTAAGCGCGAAATTTGTTTAACCATCACAATAAAATATTAAATAGGTGTTGATTTTTTGATAAAAATATCATGTCAACATAAAACCTAAGCGACAAGATGGTAGTCTTCGAGTAAAATAATATCTGTTTCAAATAGTAAAATAGTAGTTTCATAACCAATCCTACCCATTTCTGGTTCTGAACCTATTTCCATTTCTATAAGATTTGAATACCTGCCTGGAATAATGTTGAATCGTTTGAAGATTGGAACCAAAATTGGAATAAGTTTTGCCCTGAGTTTGGCCACTCTGACTACTATTGGTCTAATCTCCTACTATAGCACCAATGAGTTAATTGAAACTTCGAGCAAAGAAAACCATACCTACGAGGTGTTGAGTCAGCTTGAAGACCTCAACTTACAACTTACAACTGCTGAGACTGGGCAGCGCGGTTACATTATTACTGGAGAAAAGCGCTATTTAGAACCTTATAACGCTGCTCTTGAATCCCTAAATCAAAAAATCAAGGAACTTCAAAATTTAATAGCAGATAATCCTAACCAACAAAATCGGCTTGATATTTTGCAGCCATTGGTAACGCAGAGAATGGCTGTAATGAAAGATATCATTGAAATACGGCAAAGCCAGGGTTTAGAAGCTACCCAAAAAGCTGTTTTGACAGACGAGGGTAAGCGGCTAATGGATCAAATCCAGAAAGTTATTCAGGCGATGAAAACTGAGGAGACTGCACTGCTGAAACAGCGCTCTGAGAAGGCACAAGAAGCTGCCCAGCAAACCCTTGGTAGTATTGTCTATAGTATTCCCTTATTTTCCGTAATCTTAGCTTTAATTGGATTTTCCCTGACCAGACATATCTCAGTACCGCTGAAACGAGTTTCTGATTTGGCAGAAAAAATGGCGGATGGAGATTTATCGGTAAGTTTACCAGATAGCGATCGCCAGGATGAAATTGGTGTGTTAACGCGCACCTTCAACCAGATGATTATTAATCTGCAAAACACAACTAAAAAAAATGAGGAGCAAAACTGGCTAAAGTCTAATTTGGCTGAATTTACCCAGATGCTCCAAGGACAGCGAAATCTGGAAAATGTATCTAGCCTCATCTTGTCGCATTTAGCACCACTGGTTGGGGCATCCCAGGGCGTTTTTTATGTGATGGACTCCATAAACGACCAGCCAATGCTGAAGTTATTGAGTAGTTATGCTTATAAAGCCCGTAAAAACTTGGCAAATCAGTTTCGCTTGGGCGAAGGATTGGTGGGACAATCCGCTCTCGAAAAACAAAGAATCCTCCTCACAGAAGTTCCTAGTGACTATATCCGCATCAGTTCTGGTTTGGGAGAAGCACCGCCACTAAATATTATTGTGTTGCCCATACTATTTGAAACGCAAGTAAATGCCGTAATTGAACTTGCCTCTTTTGGGCCTTTTAACGAGTTGCACCTGAAATTTCTAGAGCAATTGAGTGAAATTCTTGGTGTATTTTTAAATAATATCGCTTCCCAAGTGCAAACCCAACAACTACTTGAAGAATCTGTTGCTTTAACAGAAGAACTGCAAAGCCAGCAAGAAGAACTACAGCAGAGCAATCAACGCTTAGAAGAACAGGCGCACGAGTTAGAAGAATCACAATTTCTTGTCAAGCAGTCTAACGAAGAATTGCAACAACTAAATGAGGAATTAGAAGAAAAAGCAGAATTGTTAGAAGTGCAAAATCGGGAAGTTGCCCGCAAGAACCAAGAAGTTGAGCGGGCGAGAAAGTCTTTGGAAGAAAAAGCTGAACAACTGGCGTTGTCTTCCAAATATAAGTCAGAATTTCTCGCCAATATGTCCCACGAACTGCGGACACCGTTAAATAGCCTGTTAATTTTAGCAAGGCTGCTAGCAGATAACTCTCTTAACAACTTGACCGACAAACAAGTAGAGTACAGCCGGACTATTTACTCGGCTGGAAACGATTTGCTGGAGTTAATTAATGACATTCTAGATTTGGCAAAAATTGAGTCGGGTACTATGTTGCTCGATATTGAGCAAATTGCTTTAGTAGATTTGCAGACATCTCTAGAGCAGACTTTCCGGCAACTTGCTCACAATAAAGAACTCAGTTTTACTATTGAATTAGATGAGAAGTTACCACCAACAATTTATAACGACTCCAAACGCCTGCAACAAGTGCTGAAAAATCTTCTAGCTAACGCCTTTAAGTTTACAGAACAGGGAGGCGTGAAGTTACAAATTAGCATGGCAGATGAGGCCGCCCAAGTTGATAATTCTATGATTGCTTTTGCCGTTAGCGACACGGGTATAGGCATCCCAGCCGAAAAGCAGAAGATTATTTTCGAGGCATTTCAGCAAGCAGATGGCACTACCAGCCGCAAGTATGGGGGAACTGGCTTGGGCTTGTCTATCAGCCGCGAATTGGCTCAACTGTTGGGTGGGAGAATTGAACTAATCAGCCAACCGGGACAGGGAAGCACCTTCACCCTCTACTTGCCCAGGCGACAGGAAAAGAATGCTAAAAATACTCTCACCACACCACCCCCTGAGCCAACTACCTCTATTAGTACAGCATCGACCATAAAAGAAGTGCCAATGGTTGAAAAAAGCTCCCCAAAATTAGATACTTCGGCATCCGCTAAAGTACTTACCACCTTACCAAGCGAAATTCCAGATGATCGGGAAATAATTCAACCAGGCGATCGCGTTTTGCTAATTATTGAGGATGATGATAAATTCGCCCGCATCTTACTAGATATGTCACGTGAGCAGGGTTTTAAAACCATTGTTGCTTTACACAGCAAACAAGGTCTAGCACTAGCGGAACAGTTTAAACCCAATGCGATTATGCTAGATATCCACATGCCAGAGATGGATGGTTGGACGGTGTTGGATCGTCTCAAGCATAAACCAGATACCAGACATATACCAGTACACATACTTTCTGTTGATGAAAGACAGCAACGGGGATTACATCTAGGGGCGATTACCTATCTACAAAAACCTGTTTCTCCAGAAGCGCTAACTCAGGTATTGACTGAGATTAAAGGCTTTATTGAGCGTCAGGTGAAAAATCTCCTCATCGTAGAAGATGACCCCGTACAAGCTCAAAGCATTATCGAACTGATTGGTAATGGCGATGTTCAAAGTACAGCAGTGGGTACGGGAGCAGAAGCCCTTTCGATTTTGCGATCGCACCATTTTGATTGTATGGTGTTGGATCTGGGTCTGCCCGATATGAGCGGCTTTACACTAATTGAGCAGATAAAACTTGAACCCAGGCTTTTGAAACTGCCGATTATCGTTTACACCGGCAAAGAACTCAGCCGCCAAGAAGAAACCCAACTGCGGGGGCTAGCAGAGACAATTATTATTAAAAATGTGCGATCGCCAGAGCGGTTGTTAGACGAAACTGCCCTATTCTTACATCGAGTGCAAGCAAATTTGCCGCCACCAAAGCGTCAAATGCTAGAGCAATTACATCAAACTGACCCGGTGTTGGCTAATCGGAAAATTTTGATTGTAGATGATGATCTGCGAAATATTTTTGCCCTCACCAGCTTTTTAGAAAGCTATCAAATGCAAGTGCTATTTGCCGAAAATGGCAGGGATGGCATAGAGAAGCTGCAAACTAATCCTGAGATTAATATAGTTTTGATGGATATCATGATGCCGGAAATGGATGGTTACGAAACCACCCGCGCCATCCGCCAGCAACAACAGTTTCGTTCCTTACCAATAATTGCTTTAACTGCCAAAGCTATGCCAGGCGACAAGGAAAAGTGCATCCAAGCTGGAGCCTCTGACTACATCACCAAACCTGTAGATACTGAGCAACTGCTTTCACTACTCCGAGTTTGGCTGTATCGGTGAGGAAGTAGGCAATAGGGTTCGGTTAAAGGGGAAAGGGGAAAGGGGAAAGGTTTTAAATACATCCTTTACCCCTTAACCCTTAACCTTTTCCCACAATCATCTTCTCCAAAGCAACCTGTAAATCTTTTGTCAAATCGCTCACAGCTTGTCTAGACGCGAGGCGATCGCCCTGACAATCGCGAAAGCGTTCCGTAACTAAAATTGGCTCCCCCACGGTGATTTGTGCCTCTCGCAAACCTAACCGAGGTCGTCCCGGAAGCGTTGTATCTTGAATTCGGGAAAGCATATCGAATATAAGCAAAGCTGTTTCCGCAAACCGTTCCGTCGTCGGTTGTTCCTGAATATAGGTAGCTGTGACTGCAACAAAACTTTCCACTATCCGCATGTGCCGCATTCGCAAGTCTGCTTCCTCTGCAATCCAGTCTGCTAAACCGCGTTTAAAGGGTACTAAAGCATTAATATCTGGCAAATCTTCCCGATAAATGTAATTCCAGCCAGCTTCTTCCAAGCGGCGACAGCGGTCAATAAAATTACCCTGCGCCTGAACTCCAAAATATTGCTCGGTAACTTGTAATGCCTTATCTAGTAAGCGATGCAGTCGGGCAATTAATACCTGATTGGGAGTAGCAGATTCATCAATTGAGGTGGTTTTTGGGATGTCTTGATGATAGAAACGACGATAAAACTCCTCCATCTCGGTAATCAGATATTCAGCTAACCTACAGAGGCGTTGATAGTAAATCTCTTCGTGATTACCCGAATCAATTTCCTTTACTGGTAAGCCACTATCAGCTTCCAACTTACTCAACAACCAATCCAGTTTAGACCAAGGTGGCTCGGCGTAACGATATTGGATAGCGATCGGCAAAATGATCACAGTCTCAGTCCGATTAGCTTTTTGCAAGTCTTCTACACACCAGAACCCCATTTGAGCAACACCTGGTTCCAGTGGGCTAACAATACCACTATGACCATTAGTACCGCCTTCGGGAGCCACTGCGATCGGTAATTCGCCGTTAGCAAACAACTCTCGTGCAGTTTGGATAGCTTGCCTATCTAGTCGCCTACCGCGATGAACCGGCACACCTCCCAGCCGAGAGAACAACCAACCTAGCCATTTTCCAGCCCAAACCGTCATCCCCCGATCATAAAGAAAATAGCTGTGAACCAGGGATTGTAGTGTAATACCTTCCTGACGAGCGACTTGTGGCACAATGCGAGAAAGCAAATACAGCATACAGAGGGGATCTTCCACCTCTGGGTGGCGAAATGCCAACAAAAAGCGAATTTTTCCAGCCTGGAATTGTTGATAAAGTTCAGCTAATACCTCAACATTCGTGGCTTCAATCTTGACAATTCCAGCTGGTAGCCAAGGGCGAGTGCGAAACCGTAGTGCGATCGGCAATAACCACCGAACAATCTGGAGTACCAGCGGGTTCAATCGTTGGGGAATAAATTTCAGTGGTGGTTGAGTAGAGTGAATCGATCTAGGCAAGTCGCTCTCCAGATTGTATTTTTAGCGATTGTACAACGTGGGGTCTTAGTTTTGTGTAAACCTGGAGCTTCTTAAAAGAGTGGGCGTGTTTCTCTTGGACTAATGACTAATAACTAATGACTCCGCGCAGTAGTTTGATGTTTAGGAAAATTTCGGAATAAATAGCCAAACACAGCTAAGTTCAACACAAAAACAAACATTTTTATAGGAGAGATACCCTGAATTAATTCATAAATTTCTGGTGGAATACTGATACCGACAAGTCCCAATACCAAGACATGGGCCCAACGTTTTTCGTACCATAAACCAATGGCTTCAATAGTGGTAACAATAGCATATATTCCTGTTCCAATACCGCTAAATGCCAAGGTTCGGGGATTTAAGTTAATAACTTTCTTTAAAAGCCAATCAATAATCATCGATTTACCTTCTAAAACATAATTTTCTGAAAAAGCCTCTAGAGTTTGATAATTTTTTAATGTCAATAATAAAGCGATCGAAGTAATCATAAGCAGCAAAGCGGCAAATGATTTGTAGAGAACAATTGCGACTAATCCCAATGGACGCTTTTTCAAACAACCCCCTAAGTATAGATAAATCCAAATTTGATTCCTGCAAGCCGCACACTCGTGACTTCAAGTCATGAGTTAGGCGTTCCATATTCTGTTAAAATTAACATATAGCGAAAACCAAGCTAAATCTGAACCACGGCAACTAAAGATATGGGGTTCTACTTAGGAAATAGATATTTTTATCGCTCCTCTAGTGGGTAAAATCTTTAAGGTACAGAGGTTAAACATACTTAGAGTTTTTTAGGTACTTGTTTAGAAGTCGCCGTCGGTGCGCCGGAGACTTTAAAAACGCTTGTGGAGAACTTGTAAGACCTAGTGCGATTCAGGCAGAGATCGTTGAAGCAAGAATCACGCGACTTCAAGTCGTGTGAGGTTCAATAACTGGTTATGGATGATGCTAACTAAGACGCTTATTGTAGCAGTACTTAATCGCCCTATCTTTCCACTTTTCCCAACAAGTCAACTAGGGAAACTTCAACAAATAAATTACTACTAACTACTTGTGGGCTAGGCGGAAAAGCCCGCTGAGTTCACAGGACAGGTGAGACGCCCATCCTACAATAAATATTGGAATATTTTATTACTTGGAAGTCGCTTGTATATGCGTAGGCGTAGCCCAACCAAGTCATCGCACATTTCAATAAACATCTTTAATGGAGGTTAGCGGACTCGAACCGCTGACATCCTGCTTGCAAAGCAGGCGCTCTACCAACTGAGCTAAACCCCCGTAAAATTAAAATAGTAGGTAACTTTGATTGCCGTTGTTATTGTAACTTATATTGTTCCATTATCAAAGGGATGAAGCCAGAAAATATCCAAGTTGTTGCAGCACTGTATAAATTTGTCAAGCTGCTAGATTTTGCCGAGAAACGAGATCCTCTGCTGTCTTACTGCCAAGCCCAAGGTGTCAAGGGGACTATTTTGCTGGCACAAGAGGGCATTAACGGTACAATTGCAGGTTCGCGTCAGTCCGTTGACTCAGTTCTCTGGTTTTTGCGTTCTGACCCTCGTTTAGCAGACCTAGAATCTAAAGAGTCCTATACCGAAACCCCGCCCTTTGAGCGGATGAAGGTGCGGTTGAAGCCAGAAATTGTCACTTTGGGGTTGCCGGAAATTGACCCAAATGAGCAAGTTGGTATTTATGTTAGGCCCCAGGAATGGAATGATCTAATTTCTAATCCAGAAGTAACCGTGATTGATACCCGCAATGATTATGAGGTGAATATCGGTACTTTCCAAGGCGCAGAAAATCCCCAAACTGCCTCATTCCGAGAATTTCCCGATTATGTGCGTCACCATCTCGACCCAACTAAACACAAAAAGGTTGCTCTGTTTTGTACAGGCGGCATTCGCTGTGAAAAAGCCTCATCCTTCATGCTTGCCCAAGGTTTTGCAGAAGTCTATCATCTCAAAGGCGGCATTCTCAAGTATTTGGAGGAAGTTCCAGCACAACAAAGTTTATGGCAAGGAGAATGTTTTGTCTTTGACGAGCGGATAACTGTTAGTCATGGATTAGAAGAAGGGAGTTGTGAGCGGTGCTTCTGTTGTGGGCGTCCGATTTCTGAAGAAGATAAGGTGTCTCCAAAGTATGAGCAAGGTATCTCTTGTCCCTATTGTTTTGATAGCCTCACCGAAGAGAAACGAGCGCGTCAAAAAGAAAAATGGCGTCATTACCAAAGGGAACAGGGAATAGGGAATAGGGAATAGTTTTTCATATTAAGAGTTTTCTCTCCGGGAGTAAGATAAATATGTAACTAAGCACGGACTGTTTTAGGTGGGGTCTAATTCCTCTTTTCTATTACTTTCCGTTCCTTCTTTAAATAGCTTCAGTCAAGGATAATTCGGAATTTAAGGGCAAAATTACTGTAAATTTAGTACCGACTCCAACTTGACTTGTGACACTGATTTTACCCCTATGAGCATCAACGCACCTTTTAACGATTACTAACCCCAATCCAGTACCCTGAATTGATTGGACATTTGAGGCTCGGTAGAATGATTCAAAAAGTCGAGTTTGGTCTGCTTCGGGAATACCCATACCTTGATCTTGAATATAAAAAATTGCTACTTTCTCAATCGGGTCGCATATTAAATCAAACTGAATGTTGCCTCCTCTGGGAGAATATTTAACCGCGTTTGAAAGTAGATTTATCAACATGTAATGTAAGAGTCCTTCATCCATTACAGCAGACGTGTTCTCGCTATGACAGGTAAAAATAATTTCACACACGCTACTTTCAACAATAGAAAAATCTTCGACTAACTCTCGACAGAATTGCTGTAAGTTAAGTGGAGTTGGGTTATATATGAGTTTTTCTGCTTCCGCTCGACCCATAAATAGCACTTCTTCCATAAGTTTTTCTAAAGATTGCACAGCACTTTGAATTCGCTTTAAATAAACGCCTCTTTTTGCATCTGTCAAATTTGCTCCTTGCATTTCGATGAGTTCTACTGCCGTTTGAATAACAGTTAGTGGATTACGAAACTCATGAGATACGGTAGAGATAAATAGTGATTTGAGACGGTTAAGTTCTTGCTCCTTCTCTAATGCTTGCTCTAGCAATTTTGTTTGGCGTCGTTCGCTAAGATCCCAGAAAACAACTACTACACCATTTATCTGGTCAGATCCTCGTTTTAGTGGTGAAGCACTATCACCAATTGGAATTCTTTTTCCGTTTTTTGTAATCAGAGATGTGAATTCCCCTAAATAAACAACTTGTTGCTCCCGTAGCACTTTTGTCACAGGGTTTTCTAATGTAGTCTCTGTAACTTCATCGACAATATGAAAAATTTTCGTCGCCTCATTTCCTAAAGCATCTTCTTGCTGCCAGCCAGTCAGCGCTTCAGCTGCGGGATTCATGAATGTCACTGCTCCCTGCTCATTGGTAGCGATGACAGCATCACTCATCGAATTTAAAAGGGTTGCTAACTGATCTCGATTCTCTCGCAGGTCACGTTCTAACTGGTGTTTTAAAAGACCGATCTCGATCGCTATTCTTAAATCTTTTGTAGTAAATGGTTTAACAATGTATCCGAAAGGTTGGGTAAGTTTGGCTCGTTCTAAAGTATGGTCATCACCATAAGCAGTTAAAAAAATTACAGGAACGTCTAACTGCTCACGGATCTGACTAGCGGTAGCAATACCGTCCATCTCACCTTTAAGAATAATATCCATTAATACTAGTTCTGGCTGAGTTTCCGATGCTTTGGCAATGGCAACTTTTCCAGATGAAGCTGTACCCGTAACAATGTATCCTAATTGAGTGAGTTGGCTAGCAATAGTTCTAGCCACAATCACTTCATCTTCAACGACTAAAATCCTAGCTTGACCCATTTGATATTTATTGATGCAAAGTTAACTGCGTGAATTGAATTTTGAATCCTGTTCCATGATTTCGTTCTAGAGTAATGTCGCCTTCGAGTTGTTCTATAACCAAGTCATATACTAACGACAGACCCAAAGAATCAGTATTTTTCCAATCTAAATTATCTGGTAAACCAATCCCATTGTCTCGGATGGTCATCTCGATGCTATTACCGATATTGCGTAGAGCAATGCTGATTGTGCCTGCTTGTTGGTTGGGAAAAGCGTGCTTGAGGGCATTGGAGATTAATTCATTAATAACCAATCCACAGGCAATAGCTTGGTCAACATTCAAACTCACTGAATCTATATCAGTTTCTAAACCGATTCTACCAGGCCATATTTGATAGGAAATTAGTAAGCTTGCTGCTAAATTATGGATGTAGTCAGCAACATTAATTTGCCCAATATTAGCGGAAGTATACAAATTTTTATGAATTAGAGATATTGACTCAATTCGATTTTGACTTTCTCGAAGAACTTTGATGACTTCCGGATCTTTGAGTGTTTGAGACTGAAGTTGTAATAAGCTGGAGACAATTTGCAAATTATTTTTAACTCGATGATGAACTTCCTTTAAGAGAACTTCTTTTTCAGCCAAGGCATTTTTTAATTTCACTTGAGCTTTTTGTCTTTGAACAAGTTCAGTTTGAGCTTGCTCAAAGATGCTGGATTGTTGAATTGCGATCGCTAATTGGACTGTAAGTTGATCGAGTAAATCTAATTGATTTTCTTCCCAATGGCGGAAACTAGAGCATTGGTGAGCAACCAATAACCCCCAAAGGTGAGAGCCGGAGCTTTGAGAGCCTACTTCTAGCAATATGGGTACAACTAAATTTGCTTTGACTTCAAACTGTTCTAACAGGCGAACATGGCAATCAGTGAGTCCAGCTTCGTAAATATTAGCGATCGCTCGTTTGCGTCCCTGATAATACTCCACTCCTGCACCTGTTTGAAAACACGTATCATGAATCTCTACACCCAAAGAAACTGTCCATCCAGGTTCCACCGATTCCGCCACAATTGTGCCGATCATCTCTGAGTCAAACTGATAAACTACTACTCGATCAACCCCAAGTAAATCTCGCACTTCTTTAACTGTTGCATTCAGAATATCTTGGAGATTCAAAGATTGACGAATCCGTTGAGCAACAGTCCGCATTAATTGCTCCCGCTCGGCTTGAGCTTTTAGAGCTAGTTCAGTTTGCTTACGTTCTGTGATATCTTGTCCAATACCAATAATTTGACCATTTGAAAGTTTAATATTAGTCCAAGAAGTATCCAATAAACGACCATCGCGCACCTGAGTTCTAAAGTCACTCCAATTGCGTTGTGCAGACTGAACAAAACTTATTACATACTGTCGATATTCAGAATTAGGATATAACGCTTCCAAGACATCATGAGTTTGGCAATCTTGAAGTTTCCAACCGAGAATATTTTCCCATTCTTGGTTCACCCACTGAAGTTTACCATTGGGAGCAATGAGGGCAATCATTAACGGTATATTCTCAAAAATTCTCCGTAAAAACTCATTTTGCTCTTGGAGTTTTGTCTCAGCATTTTTCCGGTCATTAATATCATTAAATACTGTTAAAATCGCTGATTCATTGTTAAAATTTAAATATTGTAGTGAAGCGATCGCCCAAAAATAAGTTCCATCTGCTCTTTTTAATTGAAGTTCATAATTATGAATAAAACCATGTTGATTAAGAAGTTTTAATAGCACTTCTAAATCTGCCAGATTATGATATAAATCTAATAAATTTTTGTGATTGACCAAATACTCTGTAGAGAACCTAAATGTTTGAAGCAACTCTGGATTAGCGTATAAAATCAAACCATCAGATGCACGAGAGATAATTAATGGAACAGGAATAGCTTCAGAAACAACTTGAAATCTAGCTTCACTTTCCTGAAGAGTTTTTTCTATTTGTTTATGTTGTGTAATGTCTTGGATATTAGCCAAACGAGCTTGGTGACAAGCATAGTCTATTAAATGTGTGACAATTTCAACATCAATAATCTGTCCATCTTTTCGCCGATGTCGCCATTGTCCAGTAAAGTGTAAGTGAGAGGAATTTTGTTCTAAATATTCCAGGAAGATAGGCGTATCTTCTGGAGGGCAAATGTCAGTTATTCGCATTTGCAAGAACTCTTTTTGTGAGTAGCCGTAGTGGACAACAGCAGCTTCATTTACATCTAAAAATTGTAGATTATTCTGGTTATATATCCACATTGGATTGGGATTTTTAGAAAAAAGAAGATTAAAACTCCTTTGACTATCATCAATAAGTTTTTTCCGATGTAATTCTAAATACCTGATTACTTGTCGAGCTAACTGTTGTAAGGCTACTTGCTCTTTAACACTCAAGTTTCGCGGTGCAAAATCAATTACACAAAGACTACCTAATGCAAAGCCACTTGAGCTAATGAGGGGAATTCCCGCATAGAAGCGAAAATAATTATTTGATGTTACCAGGGGATTTGTAGCAAACCGTTCATCTTGCAAAGCATCCGGGATGATTAATATTTCACTTTGCAAGATAGTATAGCTACCAAAAGAAATGCTGCGAGGAACTTCTGATATAGTTACTCCAATTTTTGACTTGAACCATTCTCGTTCTGCATCAACTAAGCTAATCAGGGCAATTGCTGTTTCACAAAAGTTAGCAGCTAGTTGAGCTAGTTCATCAAAAACTTCTTCTGGTGGCGTATCTAAAATTTGATATTCATTAAGTACTTGTAGACGTTGGCTTTCATTTTCAGGAAATAGCATTAGTGGTTATGTGAAAAAAGTTTTATTAAATATCAGATTTAAACAAAATAATTAAAATCTGCGGAATGAAAATTGTGTTTTTCTTAACGTTTGTAATGCCAAATTAAATTAGCTAAAGTCTATGCTGAAGTTAATCAATGTTTTTACTCTATAAGATTGTTAAGATATTTATTTTTTGTAGGAATGATTTCCTCCCTTTGAATGGGTACTTGGGGTTGCTTAAGGTTGGTTTTCAAAAAATAATATGCACCATCAGTATTTTTATCAAACTATAGGCAGTTTTTGCAACCTCATCAATAAATAAATTTAGCAAGGAAGTTCACTTGGTAATACTAAGAAGTTATAAAATAAGTAATAATACGAAAATATACGGAGATTGATAACTCCATTCCCAACTCCTGAGCTAAATTTACGATAGTTTACTACAGCAAAGCTTCAAGAAGTATTTCCCGAAATTAAACCACATCGAACCCCAAAAGTTGACAATTTACGGCAACACTGAAGTAACGATTGTACCACCGTACAATCATTCTATAAGGTAAAATTTTTTACAGAATAGATTTACTGCCAAAAGTTTAGGTTAGGAAATGAACCGCATAAGTAATCAGACAGAATTAATTACACAAGTTTTTTCCTGTAACCTGTTCCCTATCTCCACCAATGAATTTAATTGTGTCCGACTACTTACCCCTACGGCAAGATACGCGTAGCTTCTCGTAGATAAGAATCTTTGTGGACTTGGCATTATTTGCGGTGGTCTGCGCTATATTTTATCTTGGGCGTCCTAATGTAGTGATATATAAAACAGCTTCATCAGTAGGGATACCCAAAACTTCATTTACTTGGTCATCAAAAAATCCACCGATACCACTGACACCTACATTCAGATGCATTGCGGCTAAATTCAAGCGCTGTCCTAAATGACCCGCATCCATGTGTAAATAACGGTAAACGCGATCGCCATATTGTGCGATCGCAGCTTTCAAATCCGCTGTATGAAATAACACCGCTGCTGCATCCCGCCCCAATTCTTGCCCCAAACAGAGAAAATGTAACTCTCGCCGAAAGTTTTTAAACCGAATTTGGCGTAATTCTTGGGCTTTGGGTGCGTAATAGTAACAACCCGCCTCCAATCCTTTAACTCCGCAAACGGCAATGAATGTTTCTATTAAATTCAGATCAAAATAGTCTGGAGAAATATCTAAACTTTGATCGATGTAATTTTGTGGTTGGTAAGTGAAATCGAGTAAACTTTTCAATTCATCGAAGCTTAAATCATCACCATTGTAGGCGCGGGTAGAGCGTCGCTTGTACATAGTGGTTTCCAGTTCTGACAGCTTTTGTCCCCAGTCTATAGGTGCAGTGGTGGTGGGAATTTTCAAACAGAAAGGAAAGTTATATTTATCCTCCAAAGATTTTTCTTGTTTGATAACTGGTAGATTGAGATTGCCAGTTATACCTGATTGGATTTGGGTGTGACGATGGAAATATGTCAGCAGTTCGCCATCGGGGATTTGGGGATAACTAGTTTCGGTGGCGGAAGGTAAGGCAGTGCATCCCAATGGTAAATTTTGATTGACATCTAATAAATCTGCCAGAGGTAAGATAGCGATCGCACCTTCTTGTTGGGGATCAACATAAAGCAGATCGTTAACTGATTCATCCACAAAGCCGCCGATTAAATGGGGGCGATAGTCAGTAATCGCAGCAGCTAACTCGATATTGCCCAACAAGTGTCCCGTATCCAGAAAAATCCGCCGATAAGCCCGATCTTCATAGCGCCACGCAGAACGATAGAAAACCGCAGTGACAATAATTGCCAGTTGGGTATTTTCTAAAGAAGGATGCCAGAAACAAGCTCCTTGGAGACTTTGCCAAACATCACTTTCCCAATAATGCATGAGAGAATGAGTTCGACACTGGTAGTTATATAGACCAGGCGGTAATAACGACGTACCACGGGAAACCACATACACCTCAGCAGGGTATAATCCGCCAGCACTGGGAGCAGCGCGTAAATACACAGCACTTCCCATAGAAGGCATTTTCGCCGTCAATCCATAGCTACGAAACAACAGCCTTGAGAGTCTTTGCCACCATTGAGCATCTGGGTTATTAGCAAACGCTTCTGCTTTTTCTTGGATATAGGGTTTGAGATCAAAAGTAGAGCCAATTTTGTACTCTTTAAAGGGCACTGGCTGTTTAGCCCAGTCTAACCTTTGACTTTTGGAGGCAAGAGTCTCAGGATTGTATTTAGTCCGTTCGTGATAATGCTGGGCAATTGATTGGTGTAATTCTGGCATAGTACTTTCAATATCCTTGGGGCATCCTTTATTTTTGATCTTGGCATTCATTAGCCTCATTGTTTCGTGTCAATTGGTACAATCCTCAGAGTCATAAAGTGGTAATTGGTAACAATTGATTGGGGAATGGGGAATGGGGAATGGGGAATGGGGCATTGGGCATTGGGCATTGGGCATTTGGGTATTAGTTATTTTTGTCTCCCAGTCCTCAGTCCCCAATCCCTACTCCCCACTCCTTCGCAGTACCATATAAACGCAAAACTATCTACATCTGGATGTGCAATGATGCCTGTGCGTCAAACTTTATCAAAGCCTGATATCCAACTTTCTTATTTGGAGTGGAACCAAGGTAAAGAACCTTTACTGTTATTACATGGTTTAGGCGACCATGCTCTGGTGTGGTCTAGTTTAGGAGATTATTTGGCAGCAGACTATCACATAGTTGCACCAGATATGCGCGGACATGGCCAAAGTAGTAAGCCAGAGATAGATTATAGCTTTGAGAGTGCGATCGCAGACCTTGAAGCACTCATGGATCATCTGGGGTGGACTTTTGCCCATATTGTCAGTCACTCGTGGACAGGAAAATTAGCCGCCATCTGGGCAAGACAAAACCCAAAGCGGTTGCAGAGTATAATTCTGGTCGATCCGATTTTCATCTGGAAAATGCCCAGTCTTCTCAGGGTGACTTTTCCAACGTTGTATCGCTTCTTGCCTTTTCTCAAAAGCATGGGCCCCTTTGCCAGCTACGAAGAAGCCGAACAACAAGCACAGCAGTTAAAGCAATATCAAGGATGGAGTTCCTTACAGCAGCAAGTCTTCCAAGCAGGAATAGAACAAAAACCCGATGGTAGTTGGGGCAGCAAATTTACCATAGCCGCCCGCGACGGGATTTTTGAGGCAGTAATGCAAGTGCCCGGTTTTACAACTCCCCTTGACACCCCTGCCCTATTCATCCAGCCAAAACAAGGACTGAACCGCCAAAATTGGCAAATTCAACCCTACAAAACCCATCTTAAAAACTTACGCATCTGTCAAGTTCCCGGCAATCATTGGCCATTTTTGACACAACCAGAGGCATTTAACCAAACAGTGGCGGCTTTCTTGGCAGAACACAGATAGAAAATCTCATGATTATTTAGACGGGATTATCATACGGCAACAGAAGAATTAATAGGAGCAATGTCTAGGGAGATTGGGCATGGAACATTGATTATTCCCCCATTCCCCCCATTCCCCATTTCCCATTCCCCACTCCCAGCTAGTCAGTCATGAGCCTTTGTATCAATCCCGTTTGCCCTCAACCAAATCACCCGAATAATCATCAAAACCGCTTTTGTCAAAGTTGTGGTTCCCATCTAGAACTGCTAGGGCGTTATCGGGTGACGTGCCTGTTAAATGAAAAAACAGGGTTTAGTAAAGTTTATGAGGCATACGAACAAGATACTCCCAAAATCCTCAAGATCCTCAAAGAGGATCTATCAAGCGACGCCAAAGCAGTAGAACTATTTCAGCAAGAAGTAACCGTGTTGGGACAACTCAAGCATCCCGGCATTCCCAAAGAAAATAGTTACTTCCAGTATCAAACCCGAAATGGTTTAGTGTTGCATTGCATAGCAATGGAAAAAATCGATGGCTACAACTTAGAACAGTGGCTAAAGCAGCAGAATTGCCCCATATCCCAAGAACAAGCCATAGATTGGTTAAGACAATTGCTAGAAATTTTGGATGTAGTGCATGGCAAACAGTATCTACATCGAGATATTAAGCCATCTAACATCATGATTAGATCCCCCCTTGATAAGGGTTGCAGGAATCTAGTACTAATTGATTTTGGCACCGCCAGCGAAATTACTAAAACCTACCAAGACCAACTCAACAACAGCGAAAAGATGACAGCACTTATGTCATCTGGCTACAGCGCCCCAGAACAAATGAATGGTCAAGCAGTACCGCAATCAGATTTCTTTGCTTTGGGGCGCACATTTGTATTTTTGCTGACAGGATACCATCCTTTGGATATGTATGATGTCCAACACAATTTATTGCACTGGCAAAATCATGCAATCGATATTTCACCCTTACTTTTGAATTTAATTGATTGGCTAATAGCAACTGATATAGAAAAACGTCCTACCAACGTCCAGGAGATTTTACATTGCCTAGAAGAAATTGAAACTAAACTAACAGAAGCTATTCCTATAGATATTAATATACTAAATTTTTCTCAAATTGAAGATTTACCTCGGACTGTTGATAATAATTTACTAACTGTACATAATAAACAACCGGAAAAAGTACCATTATTGGCATTTTTTGGACTATTACTAGTGGCGTTAGGATTGCTTAGTATCCTGGCTTTAGCAACACGAAGATCAGATTTTTCTGGAGTGTCAAATCACAGACAATATCCCGAAAAAAAAGGTAATATTGATTATTTTGACTATAAAGAAGGTAGAGATAGTCAGGGAAGGATAGCCGAGTTTAATATAGCTATTTTATCACTAGAATATAAATGGCTTGCGGGTAGTAGTTTTCAAGTTAAATATAATGATGAAATTATTAGTGTTGACCTTTTAAATCTGAATTTACAACAAGAAACTATAGAGAAGGTAATGGAAGATTCCAGTGAAATCATCTCCGTGGGTACAGCTTCTTGCAAGGGTGATACAGCAGTTCAAGAACGTGTGGCTTTAGAACGTTCCAAGCAAATACAACTTTTAGCTAAAAAGTTATTTATTAATGTACCAAGTATCAAAGGTTATCGCTTATTGAATTTGGGTCAATTTCAGCGAAGCGATTGCCAAAAAAATCAGGATTTAACTACATATCAGAGAAGTATTATCATCATTGGTGTTAAAAGAGAATCAGCAGGTGTAATTCTTGATGAAGCTCTACGGAATAGGTTAGAAAAAAAGCCTTTTGCTGATTTTAAATTAGAAGATTATTCTTTGGGGTCGGCACAGAAATTTAAGACGATACCAAGTAATTTATAAAATCTATAACAAAGTACATCAGTGCATAGGTGAAAGTACAATTTGCCCACCTATCCAGTACTGGTTAACATCCTCAAAGAAAGTGATGTTGAAATCCCCACCAGCTATGAATCACAATTTGCAGGTTTACGTGCGCGTCAAGACTACCGTGTTATAAACCTTTGGGAAGTCGATGTGGACATCGCTTTTACTCAACCTGTTCCCTCCTTGCTTCCCTTTGTCCCAATTCTCAAGGGAGGTGCAGAACAATCGACCGTGCAAAGGGCATTGCAAATTCTTCGCGCCGATGAACAATTGAGCCAGTTAGAAACCGTTATGGCTTTTTTTGCTACCTTCGTATTAGACAGCGCTATAGTTCAGCAAATCATGAGGTGGGATATGGCAGTGTTACGCGAATCTCCCTGGTATCAGCAAATTTTGAGAGAAGGGGAAAAACGTGGGGAAGAACGAGGACGGCGAGAAGGACGGCAAGAAGAGATACTGTCAGGTATTGAACTCGCTTTGGAAATAAAATTTGGCGTTGAGGGATTGCAACTGATGCCAGAAATCTCTCAAATTTCAGATTTAGATAGATTAAAAGTAATTCAGCAGGGAATTAAGAGCGTGAATATTCTGGATGAATTACGGCAATTAATTTGAAGAAGAATTCAGGAGTCAGAATTCAGGAGTCAGAATTCAGAATAATGAGTGGAGGATTCCCACCCACCACTACGTTATCCACCAGTCGTACATAATTCATAATTCATTCTGACTCCTGACTCCTAAATTCTGTTTGGATAAATTGTTCATGCTCCCATCCCAGAATACCGCTTCAAACCCGCACGCCAAAGCAAGCGATTCACACCCAAAAATACTAATATCCAACCCACCATTGACCAAAATCCCTGCCCTAAATTCACGGGTAGCCCTACCAAAAGACTTGCGGGAAAATCAATCAAATAGGGAAAAGGCGTAAACATAACTATTTTTCGTACAGGTTCAGGAAAGACTTCTAAAGGTGCTATCAAACCAGATAAAAATAAATAAAATAAAAACCAGAAATTTTCTAAAGCGCTAGCTCGTTCTGTCCAAAAGGCAAACATAGCAAAAGTGTACTGAATCAAAAACCGCAAAGCAAAAGCTAGCCCCGCAGCCAATGTAAAGAGTAAAAACCTATCCAAACTTGGTATCCAAAAAGCTTGGGGATAGAGAATGAAAAATAATCCCACTAATAAAAAAGTAAACATTAGGCGGGCAAATCTTTCAGAAATATGCGCCGCAATATGATGCCATACTGGGTCGAGTGGTTGTAGCAACTTGGGCGAAAGCGTGCCTTCCACGACTTCTTTTTCAAAGTCCCAAATTACCCAAGCAACTGTAAGTTGTCTGACAACGAAAACCGTGATAAAGTAACGAGCAAAATCCACAGGTGATAGCCCAAACTGTCCTCCTTGTGCGGCTTGTATCCAGACACCCATGAGGATAATTGGCAAAGACCCAGCTAAAACCCATAAGATTAGTTCTGCCCGATACTCAACCATATAGGCGTAGTATACTGACAGCAAAGTTAAGGCTTTTCTGATTATCCGCTTCATTTATTCACTTCCCGCTACAAAAATTACCTACCGACTCAGAATTCCCCAGTCTTGTAGAGACGCGATTAATCGCGTCTCTAATCCACAACACCTGCCTGAAAAACTCGTCCAATTACTTCTTCTACAGGCGGTTCGGTAACTGTTAAATCAATTACCTCCAAATCCGCTAAAATCTGAGATACGGTGCGGGTGAGCGCCTCTCGTGACACCATAAAACGCACTGCTCGCCCTTCTAAGAGTTTCACGTCACCATAGGTCATAAGTTTTTCTATTGGTAGAGGTTGGGCTAACTCTATATACACTTCTCGGTAAGGAGCAAAACGTTCTAGCAATCCGTCTAAGCTACCGTCATACATCAGTCTTCCCTGGTGAATCAACAGCACCCGTTGACACAAAGCTGTGATGTCAGCCATGTAATGACTGGTTAACAGCACTGTAGCTTGATAACGCTGATTGTATTCGCGTAAGAACTCGCGTACCGCAGCTTGAGCATTTACATCTAATCCCAGCGTCGGTTCATCTAGGAACAATACGTGGGGATGATGCAAAAGTGCTGCCAACAATTCTGCCTTCATCCGCTCACCCAAGGATAGCTTCCGCACTGGTTGGGTAAGTTTACCTTCTAGGGAAAGCATCTCTGTTAATTCTCCTACCCGTCGCTGGAACTCTTTATCAGAGATGTTGTATACAGCGGCATTAATTTTCAAAGAATCAAGTGCTGGTAAATCCCAAATTAACTGCTGCTTTTGCCCCATTACCAAGGTAATCTTTTGCAAAAATGCTTCTTTACGCTGAAACGGAACTTGTCCAGCTACTCTGACTGTACCGCTAGAGGGGTGAATCAGCCCTGTGAGCATTTTGAGTGTGGTGGTTTTACCAGCACCATTTGGGCCTAAAAACCCCACTATTTCACCAGGGGCAATTTCAAAGGAAACATCCTGAACTGCTTTAATTGAGCGGTAAGTGCGGCGAAAAAAGTGGGTGATTGTACCTTTAATACCCGGACTTTTAACTGCTACTGGATAAGATTTACTTAGATTTTCCGCGATGATAATTGACATATTTTTTATATTAGAACCATAGATGTACACACCGAGAAGTCTGAGTAGCAGCTTCCGCGACTCAGAACTTCGATGGTAAGGACTGGGGACTGGGAAAACATTCTAAAATTTGGGAGGGGTTAAAGCCCCGAACATCATTTTTCGTTTGATAACCCAATCCCCAATCCCTAATCCCCAGTCCCCAGTCCCTTTTACTTTTAGATTTTAGATTTTTCCTTCAATTCAAAGTCCAAAATTTAAAATTGTTTTACCGTAAACGTCCCGATCGCAATGTACTGATAATTAACCACAAACCCAATAAACTTGCGACTGCAAACAGGATGGTGCTTAAAAAAGATAGCTGAGTTGTCTGCGCTCTGGTAGAAATTATTGCCGCACCCATAATCAGCGAACCCACTAATATACTAAAAGATAGTCTGTTAGCGGCATCATCCATAGTGCGCCGCACACCATCTAATCCCCGCAGCGATAGATTCCACTGTAAGGTTTCTGAGGTAACTCGGTCTAATAACAGTTCTATTTGACGGGGAGATTGAAGAGAGAGACTTTTAATATCCAAGGCTGTTCTGAGGAGCGATCGCACTGGATTATCCCCTATT
Source organism: Nostoc sp. UIC 10890 (assembly GCF_054786515.1). Lineage (NCBI taxonomy): Bacteria > Bacillati > Cyanobacteriota > Cyanophyceae > Nostocales > Nostocaceae > Nostoc > Nostoc sp. UIC 10890. The sequence continues at coordinate 3,294,532 of NZ_JBSGKF010000001.1, read as the reverse complement.
AACTGGCGTCGAAACAAGTCTGTAATTAATGGTTTGACTTCATCAAAAAAATTCAGATCCGGGTTGAATGTCCGCGCTACACCCTCTAAATTCGCTATGGTTTTGGCATACAAACCCATATTACTAGGCAACTTAATTTTATTGTTGCGGGCAACTTGTAAAACTTCATAAATGATCTTACTGAAGTTTATTTGCGTGAGGCTGACATTATGATACTTTCGCAACATGCGATCGTAATCATTTTCTAACCGCGACAAAATTACTGGTTGAGCGGAATCTGATAGCTGCAAAGTTAATTGAGCGCACCTTTGAGCATCTAAATCAACGATCGCTAACAACATCTCTGTTAATATCTGCTGTGTACGGGGATCAAGTCTTCCCACCATGCCACAGTCTAACAAGGCAACACGACCATCTTTGAGATAAAACAAGTTCCCTGGATGGGGATCAGCGTGAAAAAAGCCATCAATATATAGTTGCTGAAAAAATACCCGAAATAACAAAGTAGTTATTTCTTTACGCTCTACAGCAGGATCTTTACCATTATTGTTGTTGTTCAAATCCGCCGAGAGGAACGGCACCCCATCCAGCCATTCCATCACCAGTAATTTCTCTGTGGTCAATTCCCAGTTAATTTCCGCAACCACTATTTGCGTGGGATCAAACCAACGACTTTTAGATAAGTTGCGCCGCAGTTGGTCTGTAAAACCCGCTTCCCTTGTAAAATCTAACTCTGCTTCTAGAGCTTTAGTGAATTCTTCGGCGGTAGATTTGATTTCATAGGTTTGCCCAAACTCAGTCCGCGCCACTAAATCAGCAATACCTTGAATTAAAGCAATATCTTGGGCAATAGTAATATCAATTCCCGGACGTTGCACTTTCAGAGCGACTTCTCGACCGTCTGCTAATGTCGCGCGATGTGTTTGGGCAATTGATCCCGCCGCTACGGGGATCGGGTTAACTGTACTGAAGGTTTCTGCTAGAGGACGTTTTAATTCTTTACGGAGGATTATTTCGATCTCTGGCCAGGGAACTGGCGGTACTTCGTCTTGTAAGGTTGATAGTTCCTCAATGTAGGCTGCACTTAATAAATCTGGACGGGTAGAAAGTAGCTGACCAAGTTTGACGTAAACTGGGCCCAAGTCTACCAGAATATTTTTTAAAACCGCAGGTGTCGGTAGCTGTGGTTCATCAGCTTTGCCACCAGTAAGCAACCTTCGCATATAGTCCCAGCCATTGCGAAGGAATACTTCAAGAATTTCTCGTTGACGGGGAACAGTTTGGGTCAGGAACATTTTTGTAAAGAACTGCAAAGATGCAGAGGAGTTAAAGAGGTAAACAGCAGGGGATGACAATACAACGGAAGTCGGCTCTAGCTTTGGTACTTGTTAAAGTTTTGCTAGCTGCGGCACAGTCTTTGAATCTTTTTATGGATGATTGTACGGCTTCGTGGAGCTTCTGTTCACTCAGCATCCGTTTGACGTAATTAGAGCAGGAATCCCCACCGTGTAATAAGCGATGGGAACAACTAAATCCTTTGGACGGAGAAATATATTTTTGATAGGCAGTAATAGAATCTATGGCCATTGTTTTGGCAAGAGGCTGAAAGCTAATAATGTCCATAACTGTCAGATAAAATAACAGACAGTCAAGTTATAATAGGAAAATAGACTTTTTCGCCTCTGCCAAGGGTTTTAATTTTTACAGCAGGTCAGTAAATCGGGAATCGCTTTGAAGAATTTTGAGGATCTGCTTAATTTCCTGGGTACGGTCTTTTTTAACAACGAGAGTGACATTGCGATCGCGCACAATCACCACATCTTCTAAACCAATAGTAACAACTACATCCTCTGGATTTGAGGCATAAATAATTGCTCCTTGGGTGTCCAGCCCTACATGGGTAGCAAGTTCCACATTGGGAGTCTCCTCTTTCTTCAGTAAGCGTTCGATCGCATTCCAATCTCCTAAATCATCCCAACCAAAATCAACTGGCAAAACGTATGCTAGAGTTGTCTTTTCCATTAGCGCATAGTCTATACTCTTCTTAGGCAACTGGGGATAGATATCAGGACCATGTTGTTCTAAAGGTTCGATAATTTCTGGAGCATGGGTATGTAGTTCCTTGAGAACAACCCCTGCCCGAAAAACGAACATTCCACTATTCCAGCTAAAGCGCCCCGTAGATAAAAAAGTCTCTGCCGTTTCCCGGTCGGGCTTTTCAGTAAAGCGGTTCACGTGATAAGCTGGCAACTCATTAAAGCTACCTATTTTTTCACCTTGTTCAATGTAGCCGTAACCGGTTGATGGAAAAGTAGGCTTGATCCCCAGTGTAACAATCGCTGCTGTGCTTGCTGCCAGTTGCGTAGCCGCGCTTAATGTGTGTGCAAACGCTTTTTCGTCAGCAATCCAGTGGTCAGCAGGGAAAAAGCCAATCACAGCGTCTTCTCCATAGCGCTGTTTGATTTCTAAACTTGTCCAAGCAACGGCTGCGGCAGTGTCTCTTCCTTCGGACTCGATCAATAAGTTTTCAACTGGTAAATCAGGTAATTGTTGTCTTACCCCTTCAGCTATCTGACTCGAAGTTACGACCCACAAGGAATCCCAACCGCCCGCGAGTTCTAACAAGCGATCGGCGGTTGCTTGTAATAAACTTCTAGAGCTACCATCTAGACTTAAAAATTGCTTGGGTCTGTCTTTGCGACTCAGGGGCCAAAAACGTTCACCTTTACCACCAGCAAGGATTACGGGGAACAATAAAGTATTCATGTTGTCATACACGCCTACCGAAGAACATTACAAGTTTACAGTGAGCTTTTCCACTGGCAATATTTGTAGCTTGGATTAACATACTTTTAGGGAGTGGTTGAGTGGGGAGATAATTGTGATAAAACAAGTCGAATGGTCGGAAAATCCGGTTACATCTCAGCAAGTAGTAGACTTTGAAAGTGAAGTGCGATCGCAGCAACTTCAACGAACGGAAAATCAAGTAACACCTGTACCAGTAGCCGACTCAGAGGAGGAGGAGGTCGAACTAAACCCACCAGCGAATCCGAACCGTAGCGTCGTCGAATCTGTGGGTGCAATTCCCAATCAGCTTTACGAGAGACTGGGCTTAACCATGCCTCGATGGCTGTTGTGGATTATGACGGTTGTTATCGGTGTCATTTTATCTGGGCTACTGGTATCAACTTTAGCGCTGTGGACTCCTTTGTGGAGCAACCTAGATCGAACAGATGAAGATTTAGGAACTGCTGGTAAAGACGAGATAAAAATCCCACTACCAGGCGAGTTATGGGGAAAACTCTCCCAGTACCAGCTTTCCCGACCGATGAATATTTTGATTATGGGGATTGAACCAGTCAGCGGTACGGTTGATGGCTCTCCAGAAAGCTTTGCTGGAAAAAGCGATTCCATGCTGCTGGTACGTCTTAACCCTAGTGAAAAATCTGTACGGGTGCTTTCCATTCCCAGAGATACGATGATTGCTATCCCCGAAAAGGGAGAAAAGGGATTAACTAAGGTATCTGATGCCAATGCCCAAGGCGGCCCAGTCTTGGCAGCACGGGTAGTTAGTCGTACCTTAAACAACGCCCCAATCCATCGCTACATCCGTATTTCTACCAGTGGCTTACGGCAGTTAGTCGATCAGTTAGGCGGAGTAGAAGTCTTTGTTCCCCAATCAATGGAATATAAAGACTCCAGCAGTCGGCTGTCAATTAATTTAGTCAGTGGCTGGCAAACCCTCAACGGCGAACAAGCAGAACAGTTTGCCCGATTCCGCGAACCAGGTTTGGGAGATTTGCCAAGAGTGCAGCGTCAGCAAGCACTAACAGCAGCATTGCTACAACGCCTCAATAGTCCCACTATTTTACCCAGGTTGCCTCAATTAACTCGCTTGATGCGAAAATACTTTGATACCAACCTGAAGATAGAAGAGATGATGGCGTTGGTGAACTTCGGTCTCAACCTAGATCGGGATAACTTCCAAATGACCGTGTTGCCTGGTACCTTTAGCCGTTTTAGCAAAGACCCTGATAGCTATTGGCTAAATATGACTGGACAACAGAGCCTGTTGAATGATTATGTTGGGGTAAATGTACCTGGTCTGAAGCCAGATATGCGTCAGGTTCCTAACCTCAAAATTGCTATTCAAAATGCTTCCAATCAACCTCAGCTAACTGAAAAAGTTATTGCTTATCTGAAACAGAAAGGCTTTACTAATATTTACAAAGTGCCTGATTGGCCAGATACCCAACGTCAAACTCAGATTGTTGTCCAAAAAGGCAACCGACGAGCTGGAGTTGATTTGCAAAAAGTCTTAGGCTTGGGTCAAATAGAAGTGTCTGCGATCGGTGATTTAGAATCTGATCTCACAATTCGGATTGGTAAAGATTGGAAATAGCTAAGAGTCATTAGTCATTAGTCATTAGTCATTGGTTAAATGACAAAGGACTAATGACAAAGGACTACTGACAAATAATAAAGTTATGAAAAAGATTTTATTGCGCTTTTTTGGTTTGATAGCGATTTTGATACTAGCCTTTTTGTGGATAATACTTAATCCTCAACCGGCTTTTGCTCAAATCAACACAATTAACTACAACAATATAAATTTAGAAAATCGTGACTTCTCTCATACTGATTTGGCAGGTGTGACTTTTGTAGCAGCAGAAATGCGGGGTACGAATTTCCAAGGAGCGAATTTAACCAACGCAATTCTGACTAAAGGCGTTTTGTTAAAAGCAAATTTGGAAGGTGCGAACTTGAACGGCGCTTTAGTCGATCGCGTCACTATGGATGGTGCTAACCTGAAAAATGCCATTTTTACAGAAGCAACTTTGACCCGCAGCCGCTTTTTTGATGCTGATGTCACTGGTGCTGATTTTACCGATGCTTTAATTGACCGTTATCAAGTGTCGCTGCTGTGTGAAAGAGCTGATGGCGTAAATCCAGTTACAGGTGTGTCAACGCGAGATAGTCTGGGTTGTAGGTAAAGAATCCCCGCGTTGAGCCTAAAAACCATTGGGAATTTCAATTAAAAACTCTGTTCCTTCTCCTGGTTTAGAAGAACATTTAATCTGACCATGATGTTTTTCAACTATTATTTGATAGCTAATAGACAATCCTAATCCTGTACCTTTACCTGGTTCTTTGGTGGTGAAGAAGGGATCAAACATGTGCGATCGCACTTCTTCTGGAATCCCAAGACCATTATCAGCTATTCTAATTACAATCTGGTTATGAACAGCTTGCGTACTAATCCAGATAGTTAAAGGTATTTTTGGACACGTTTGCAATAATTTCAAATACCTTTGCTGTATAGTGTTAAATTTTTCCTCTAATGCATCAATACTGTTACTCAAAAGATTCATAAATACTTGATTTAATTGCGCGGGATAGCATTCCAGCAAAGGGAAATCATCGTATTGTTTAACAATCTCAATAGCTGGGCGTTCAATATTATTTTTGAGGCGATGCCCTAAGATTAACAAAGTACTATCCAAGCCCTCATGAATATCTACTGGCTTTAATTCAGCCTCATCTGTACGAGAAAAGTTACGCAGCGATAGCACAATCTCACAAATCCGCTCTGTTCCTACTTGCATTGATTCAAGGGTTTTGGGTAAATCTTCGATGAGAAAGTCTAAATCAGTCTTGTCAATTTGCTCTTGGACAGTTGGCGACAATGAGGAATTTTGTTGGTAAAGTTTCACTACCTTTAGCAGTTCTTGAGTATATTCATTTAAATGAATAAGATTGCCAAAAATAAAACTGATAGGATTGTTGATTTCATGGGCAACTCCAGCCAGTAATTGTCCTAATCCTGCCATTTTTTCACCCTGAATTAATCTAGTCTGAGTTTGTTTTAATTCTTGCAAAGTTTGAGTAAGCTCTAAGGTTTGACGTTTAGTTTGTTCTAATAATTCCGCTTGCTGAATCGCTATTCCCAATTGCACCCCGACTTGAGCTAGTAAATTAATTTCCTCCTCTTTCCAATAACGCGGTTGCGAATTTTGATAAGCAACTAATAATCCCCATAATTTCTCACCTTCCCGAATCGGCACAAAGGTTTCATTACGCGGAAGTTCGTTATCGTCGTCTGTATCCTCAAAAGTTTCTATAATCGTTGGTTGGGTTTGTGCAACTGGTTTCCAACCATCTTTAAAGGAATCTGCCACAAATTTACCACTCCAATCAGGGTTGAAGCGGTAAATTGCAACTCGCTCGACTTCGAGCAACTCTCGCACAGCTTGAGTAGTGGTTCTAAAAATAGTTTTAATATCGAGTGACTGGCGGATTTTATCAATAGTTGCAGCCAGCAATTCTTGTCGTTCCATTGCTTTCTCGCGTTCAGTGGCTTCTGCTAACTGGACAACCTGTATTTGTACTTGCTTTAAATAAGAATCCTGTTTTAATGCGACTCCCAATTGCTCGGCTATTTGACTGGCAAATTCAATTTCAGAGGGTTGCCAGTAACGAGGAGCGGTGCATTGGTGAATACATAGCAATCCCCAAAGTTCGCCTTTTTTCAATAGAGGTGCGACCATATTTGCTCGCACTTGAAATTTTGCTAGGATTTGAACGTAGCAACCTGGAAACTTTCCTTGATAAATGTCAGCGATCGCATTTACTCGACCTTGGGCATAAAGAGGTGCAAAGTTTTCACCGAAGCAATAATCATAAACTTTTTCTGCTATTACCGAGCTACATTCAGCTACAACATCCTCAGAAATAAATTCTCCTTCCCAATCTTTTTGAGGGTCAAAACGAAATACTGCCACTCGGTCTGCTTGCAGCATTTGCCGCGCCTCGGTGACAGTGGTCTGGAAGATTGTATCTAAATCTAGGGATTCCCGAATTCGAGTAATTACGCTAGTTAATGTTTTTTGTTGCTCTGCTTGGTACTGAGCGTGTGCCAACAACTTATAGTGTCTCAAGGCCACACCAATTTGTATGCCGATTTTGGTTAGTGATTCGACTTCATAAGATTGCCATTGTCTGGGTGAGGCATTTTGGTAGGCAGCGATGATTCCCCAAAGTTGATCTCCTTGGAGAATAGGCGCAGTTGCAAAGGCTTTTGCTTGAAATTGCTCCAACAGCGTTATATGGCAGTCTGTTAATCCGGCTTGATAAATGTCATTAACTGTAAACGTCTGGTTGTTAACATAACGTCCGCCTTGCGTCTGTTGTAAATAAGTATCAGCGATCGCAGGCTCAATGCCAACTAAGGGAATCCAGTCTTCCTCAAATGATTCAGCAACAAAATTACCACTCCAATCTGGATTGAAACTAAAGATGGCAACTCGGTCAGCTTGCAGCAGCTTGCGTATTTCTTTAGTTGTGGTTTTAAAGATGGTTTCAATATCAAGAGGTGAGCGAATTTCATCGACAATCTGAGCGATTACTTGGTCGCGTTGAGCGGCTTGAGCCAATTTTGCGGCTTGTAATTGGACTTCATGGAGATGCTTTGCTTGTTGAATAGCAACGGCAAGATGGTCAGCAATTTGACGAATAAACTCAATTTCCGATTCTTTCCAGTCACGAGCCTGACTACACTGATGGATGCAAAGCAATCCCCACAGTTCCTTCTGGCGCGATAAAGGAACAACAAGGTTGGCCTTTACCTGAAATTTACTCAAAATTGCCGCATGACAATCACTCAGCCCTGCGTTGTAAATATCTGCTACTGCTTGGACTCGACCTTGTTGATAACTGGCAGCAAATTGTTCTCCAAAGCAGTGGTCGTAAACTTTTACTGCCATTGCTGAGTCCCAGCCAACTGCAACATCCTCAGAAACAAATTCTCCTTCCCAGTTTTGTTCACGGTCGAACTGGAAGACTGCTACTCGGTCAGCATTTAGCAACTGACGCACTTGTGTAACGGTCGTTTGAAAAATTGTTTCTAAGTCAAGAGACTCCCGAATTCGGACAATTACACTCGCCAAAGCCCTTTGTTGCTCTAGTTGCTCTTGAAGTTGAGCGCTTGACAAGAGAAGTTGATTTTCCGTGAAATTTGAATTGGGTTCCATTGCTCTGGATTATGTCGTTTTTATACAAGAGTTCCTAGTACCAAACTTCATGGTGTTAAAAATATGACAAACTGCAAATTTTTACAGTATTCAACTATTTTCCAGAAGATGGTTATTGCTATAGTTCCCGTTTCTTGATCTATCTTGTTAATTTGTTAAAAATAATTTTGGCTTGTACATAATAGAAGAAATAAATCATTAAAGGTTTTTAGTAAGCGGCTCAATACGCTTACTAGGAGCCAATTGAATTAAGCTTACATTGTGCGGTAATTTTGTTTTGAGCGTAGGCATCGCTTTGCCAAGGACGAACGCACTTAAAATCACTAATTTGTCAAAATTTACCTGACAGACTGCGGGATTTCAGGAATCACTAATTTTTCGGATATTATAATTAGTGTCTTGACCATCAATGCCACAAGCGAAAACTAAGCTAATCGGTATATGTTGCAAGAGGAAGATTTGGGTCTTGGGAACCAGGACTTCTGCCCTTGGAGGGAATGTCAGACTTTCTAGTACTACGGAGTCCTGGAGGCTATTCCCGATGAATTGGGAAGCCCCGTCCGCCTAGACGGCGGGGTAGTTCACAGTATGCACTCTGCAAGAGTTGTCGGATAATATTCGTGACACAACAAGACCAAAAACCCTCTCGTTCTTTCGCTGGAATTGCTGGCATTGTTGCCGCAGCCACATTAATTAGTAAAATTTTCGGTTTAGTGCGGCAGCAAGCGATCGCTGCGGCTTTTGGTGTTGGTGCTGCTGCCACTGCCTATAGTTATGCCTATGTTATCCCTGGCTTTCTATTAATATTACTTGGTGGCGTAAATGGGCCGTTACACAGTGCAATTGTCAGCGTTTTAGCGAAGCGGCGGCGAGAAGAAGCGGCTCCCCTAGTGGAAACCGTGACAACGCTGGTGGCTGGAGTGCTGTTGCTGGTGACAGTCGCTCAGATTTTCTTTGCGGATACGATCATTGATTTAGTTGGTCATGGCTTGGAGGCGACAACCAGAGCGATCGCCATTCAACAACTCCGCATTATGGCACCGATGGCTTTATTCTCAGGATTAATTGGCATTGGCTTCGGTACTCTCAATGCAGCTAATCAATATTGGTTGCTCTCCATCAGCCCTCTGTTATCCAGCATTACCGTTATTATCGGCATTGCTTTCATGACCATGCAAGTGGGCAAGGACATTATCAAGCCAGAATACGCTTTAATCGGTGGTATGGTCTTAGCCTGGGGAACCTTGGCAGGAGCAATTCTCCAATGGCTGGTGCAGCTAATTGTTCAGTGGCGGTTAGGATTAGGTACGTTACGCCTGCGGTTTGATTTTAAATCCCCAGGTGTTCAAGAAGTGATTAGAATCATGACTCCGGCAACAATTTCTTCCGGGATGATGCCAATTAACTTTGCTACTGTGCTTTATTTTGCCAGTCCTATCCCTGGTGCTGCTGCTGGCTTTAACTATGCCAATTTGCTAGTGCAAACTCCTTTAGGGATTATTTCTAATATCATTTTGCTGCCTCTGTTACCAATATTTGCCAAACTTGCCGAACCAGAAAATTGGGACGATCTGAAAATACGTATTCGTCAGGGACTCCTACTTAGTGCTGTCACCATGCTACCTCTAGGAGCGTTGATGGTAGTGCTATCTGTACCTATTGTCCAGGTAATATATGAGCGGGGTGCTTTCAAGCAAGATGCTACGCAGCTAGTTTCCGAGTTGCTAATTGTTTACGGTATTGGGATGTTTGCTTATTTGGGGCGTGATGTCTTGGTGCGGGTATTTTATGCCTTGGGTGATGGACAGACACCTTTTCGCATCAGTACCTTTAACATCTTTCTCAATGCTGCGCTCGATTGGATTTTAGTTGGGCCTTTTGGTGCTCCTGGTTTGGTGTTAGCAACAGTGGGTGTAAATTGCAGTTCCCTGTTGATGCTGTTATGGTTACTCGATCGCAAACTGAATGGTTTACCTTGGCGTGAGTGGAGTTTGCCAATTCTGGGTTTGACTGCTGGTAGTGTGGTAGCTGGGGTGGCAAGCTATGGAACTTTAGTTGCAACGCAACAGTTGTTAGGTAAAACGGGTTTAGTGGTTTTGCTGTTGCAGTTATGTATCTCTGGCTTCGTGGGAATTGCGGTGTTTGCTGCGATCGCTTCATGGATGAAAATACCAGAGGTGAATATTTTCACATCTCGTCTACGTCAACGCTTTTTAAAAAAATAACTTTGAATTGCTCAGTGGGTACACCCAAGTAGGTGAGAAATAATTCAGCCAATCGGGTGAGCCAGGTGTGCGAGGTTACATTTTGTAAAAAAAGAGATTCTAGTACTAGAGAACATTGACTTTAACTAACTCTGGTGAGAAGAATCCTATGAAACTTACAAAATTAGCTGCCTCTGCACTTGCTGTTGCTTCCATTGTCCTTTCAGCCGGCATTGCATCTGCTCAAACAGCTGGTACTAACGGTAACTACATTGGTGCTGGTGTTGCAGCTGGTGCAACCAGTGGCGGACAAGGAAACGATGGAGCACAATTTGGTGGCAATATTCAGGGACGTTACGCCATGCCCAATGCGCCTGTTTCACTGCGGGGTTCTGTGCTGTATGGTGGTGATGCTGCTGCAATTATGCCCATAGTGACTTACGACGCGCCCATCGCCAGAAACACTAACGTTTACTTTGGTGGTGGTTATTCTTTTGTAACTGACGAAGGTCAAAAAACCCCATTGGGCAATCAGAATGCACCTGTAGTCACCCTTGGTATTGAATCAGAAGTTAGCAACAATGTCATCGCCTATGGCGATACTAAATGGGGCATTGACGCCTACAGAAATAGTGATGCTGATGCCGTCAGCTTCCAAGCCGGATTAGGCTATCGTTTCTAGTGATTACGAGCTAGAAAATAGCTTATTCGGAAGCGAAAGCAATGATGTTTGCCAGCCGTAATAGTAATTCATTCTGTCATGCCTGAGTATAAAAACTCAGGCATGAATCATTTTTATTGATGATTTTGATAAAAAATGATATTGGCTATTCTCAATAGTTTTTCTTAAAGTTAAATTACCAATTTTGAATATGTGTAAAAGATATTACTCATGGAAAAGATTAATCCCATTCCCGAAATACTTGGTGAAACAACTGACGTAGAATCTTGGCTGATTCGAGCAGGCCTAAGATTTTCAGACTTAGGTGATGATGCCGCCAGCATAGCAATCCGCAAGCAATGGCGAGAGTACCAAGCCGTAGTTCAAAGATGCTGTGTAACCCTACACCAACCACCTTCACGTGTTCAACTAGGTGGCGACTATGCCAACCTGAGAATACCTGGCGGTGGATCAACCAATTGTGCGATCCGCTGTTGAGTCGTCCCAAGTCCTTAGACTGGGCAAAAAATAGACAATTTATTCAGCAAGACCTAATTATCCTGTTGCACGCCGCCCACTACTGGCTTAACTTCCGAAAATGGATCAGTGCCGCCACCCCAGTTAAAATCACTAATTCGGAAGCTGATGCCGCCTAACTCCAACACCGGATTGTAACGTAAGGTGATGCCATAGGTACGGCGGCTATATTCCAAAATGTAATCGGTGCTACTTTCTCTACCAGTATCCAAGTTCACAGATGTTTGAAAGCCTAAGCGAAAAGGGCCGTAGATTTGCTGTGATATCCCAGCGCTCAATACTTTGTTATCAACGGAGCGGTCAAACAAAAAGGGTGATAATCCGCTATTTAAGCCTTGAGAAAAACTGACATTAAAGGCGGTATAGTCGAAAAAAGGTCGAGAAAAATGACCAATTTGCCCTTGTAAGCCAATCGTACCAGTTAGGGTGCTTTGGTTATCACCATTGGTATAAGAACTGGTAGTGCCTGTAAGGCTAGCGATCGCTAGCAAGTAAGGAACTACAGGCGTAGCCGTGTATCGTAATCCCTCAGTGGCAGTGGATGGTAATGGTTTTCCCTGCCACAGCAACAGCCCTCTACTGAGGGTAGCACTTCCTTGTACACGACCAAGTGAGATGCGATTGTTTTCCCGTACTGGTTCTAGCAAGTCTTGGCGATCGGTGTTGGCATCAATATACTGGGCACTTGCCTGGTAGTTGAGGTTGATGCCACTTTTTCCTAAAGGAATTACAGGAGAGCTAATAATGCCGCCAAAACTGCTCTGGACAGTTTGAAAACCCAGAGTACCGTTGTAGAGACGATCGCGGTAGTTATATTGCACATTCAATGTGTGGGGAAGAGAAGTGCCTAATGTTTGGCTCAGTCCTAAATTCACTCGCAAATTTTCTTCCACGTCATTCAAGTTAAAACTAGTTAACTCCCCAGTTCCCTGAATTATCGTCCGTGGACTCAAAACAGATTTTATCTTGGTCTTCACTGCAAAGAGTGCGCCTAAATCACCCGTGCCTTCTTGCACAGCTCTCTGTAATAATAACTGGGGCGTGATCGTCCAACGAGTTTGCTCTGTATCGATTATTGGAAAGCCACGCTCAATATACAAACCTCCCCGATCTTCTCCATCGTAGCCGGGGGAGACGATTGCAGGTGAAACGTCCCGCTCTCGGCGGTCAATAGTACGCTCATTCAGGGGAATTGGTAAGGAGACTGTTTGATCCAATACCAAACGCTGCCCCTGTGTCCTGATCCGGTCTACCAAGGGTGATTCTCGCGTCAAAGTTACTGTATTTGCGCGTAATTCTAATTCTGGAGGCGAAAACGGATCGTTGGTGATGCGGACATCCCTTGCCTGCCAGCCTTGCGGATAAAAGTCAATTTGTTCAGCTTCAAATCTGAGCCGATTGACTGCACCCCCAGCTTTCGGTGGCGGGATGTTGCTAGCGTCTGACTGACCACCAATTGTCACATCAATTCCTCCAGGGCTACTCACACCGGAAAGGGGTTGATTGGCTCTAATGCGATCGCTCGGCGGACGTTTTGAAACTCCACCAGCACTTATAGCTGTGGGTGAAAAAGCAAAATCTGTTTGTGCTGAGGGTACATAAATTTCTCCTCTACCATTTTCCAGTTCCCCACTATCTTGAACAAAGTTATAGGTAAAGCGTTGTCCGCGCAGTATTTGATCGCCCCGTGTTAACGTTACATTGCCTTCTCCCGCAGCAATCAAGTTGTCCAAATTGACTTGCAGGCGATCGGCATCTACCACTGCCCCATCAAATCGCACAATTACATTACCTACAGCTGTAATAATTCGCCTTTGCTCGTCATACTCCTGGCGATCTGAAGTGACTTCCACAATTCTCGGCCCGGTTGGCGGCGTGGTAGGTGGTGCAGTTGTACCAGATGGTTGACCTTGTGGTTGATTAGTAGTGTTGTCCTCTGGTGTCGGCGTTGGTGCTTGGCTTAGTTGCTGAACTTGCGACTTGAATTCTACAGTGATGGGCACTGAGAGTTGGTTTGTCGGGTTGCGAGATGTGAATTTTATAAAATTTTGTACTGATTCAGAACTCGGCGCAAGATCAGCAGCAGATACAGAGATATTGTCTCTAACAGGAGACTGTTGTGCAGTAATATCAGTTTGCTGTTTTTGTGGAGTTAACTTCTCAGCTAAAATTTCCGCCTTGGACTCGACTAATTTGTTGTTGGTGGGAATTGGAGGAATTTGAAGAGGGCGCGGAGATTGGGCAACAACAGGAATAAAGCTACCAGAGTCCAAAAAGGTTTGTTTTTTTCCACTAGAGTTGGAAATTGGCGTAGACGCAAAGCGGCTTGTCGTTAGATATCGCTCACCGAGTTTTTCAGAAGGTTTACCTTTTGCGTCTAGATGGGAAGCCTCCGCTCCAACTTTTTTTGGCAACTCAGTGGCTTCTCTTTCTATCTGCCGTTTACGCAGCGCCGATCTTAGAATTTCCGAGTGCCGAACGCCGACGCTCGAACTTATCTTTGTGTCTTCTTTCTCTTGGCGATTAGAGGTTTTAACCTCCTGCGTGGAATGACCAACGACGAGTGACTGCCCCAAAAGTGCGGCGGTTCCAGAATCGGTAAGTGGGGAAGTTTCTGGTGGGAAGATTTCTGGTGAATGAGGTACAGAGGGAGTTTGGGCAACTACCAAGTCATCCTGAGTTGAATTGATCGGAGTTGGTAATTGCAGATCACTTTTGGTGTTGTCCGCAATTGCCAACTGGGCCAAAAGCTTGGGCTGCTTGGATTTGTCTGTCTTTTCGTGTATTCCAGTATCTACACCTGAAAGAAACTTTGTATGACTAGCAGATGAGGTGGGATTTACAGGTTGTAAAGATTCAACGATAGGAGGCGGATCGGGTGGCAGAACTGGATGAAGCATATTTGAGCAAAATCGGGCTAACAAACAGCCAAATGACGAAGGAAAGGTTAAACATACATTTTGCCTTCCGACTGTCGCCTTCTGCTATCTACAGCAAGCTACCTGGAGGAAGAAACTTACTAAGCGTAAATTAGTAAGTTTCCGTGGCGTTTAGTATTTTCCGCCTTCCAAAGTCGCGGATGATTTATCGCCCTTTTACTCTAAATCCCGACGGCCGGGGTTACGAGCGGGATCGTTCGACAAAAATCCGAAGATGAAGATAGTTACGAAGAAGGCAACAACAATATAAACAGCGATTTTTAAAGTCAGCATAGAAATATCTCCAACGGGTAAAACAAAGAAAGCTTTTCTTTCGGTATCTGCCATGCAGAAAAGATAGCTACTTTATATTACCCAAATCTCGTCCCTTTTTTAGAGGACTCTGGGGACTGGGGATTGGGGAGTGGTGGTGTCTATCCTATCCTACGCTTATTGAGAATAGTGCAAGATACTCAGTTGTCTGACTTTTAGATGCCCTTAGGAAATAACTCAGAGACTTTTTACTCCTGTGACGTTGACTAACGGCAAAAGTTTCTAAAAAAAAGGATAGGTTACAGAGGAAATAATTACTATCCCCAGTCCCCAGTCCCCATTCCCCATTCCCCATTCCCCATTCCACTATTTCTCAGCTTGAACCTTTGCTAGATCTTTGCCAATTCGGTTTTTGATTACTCGTGCAGGTATACCGACAGCAACGGAGAAAGGAGGAATATCTCTATTGACAACTGCTCCCGCACCAATAACGCTTCCTTTGCCGATAGTAACGCCATCTAATACTGTTACTCCATGTCCTAGCCAACAATCATCCTCAATTACAATTCCCTTACGAGTAACACCTTGGTATTTAATCAGCTTCATCGGATCGGCAAAATTATGATTATTGGCATATATCCCAGAATGGGCAGCAATCAAGCAGTGTTTACCAATTCTAATGTCTCCTGGTCCCTCAATACACACGTTAGGAGCAATAAAGGTGTCTTCATCAATACGTATAGATGTATCTTCCAAAGACCCTATATCAACGTTACGCTCAATAGCGACTCTATTTCCCAGATGAATTCTATTATTTTTGTGTCCTCTAGCATCCATCCGCACACCCTTGAAAATATAGACTCCACTGCCTATCTCAATACAAGAAGTACCGTTAAATTCAACACCATTTTGAATATATACTGGGCTGCCTATCTGGGCAAAAATACTCCGATATCCCAAATTACGCAACTTTGGCCCCAGAATAAGTGTTGGAATATCTCCTAACACCGTAGTTACTAAAAGTTCTTGCACGCGCTGCAACTTTGAAAAATATTGCTCGTTATGCATGGCTACATATCTCTTAAATCAATTGTTGGTGACAGTGTTGAAAGTTGTTTTGGCTGTATCCTAATCTTCTGCCAATACCAACGGTGTTAGTATTTATTAACACAGGAAGTAAATTGGCAGTATTACCTAAATTCCCCAATATTTTTAGATGGTTTTCCAATATTTGAAAAACCAAATTCTGGCTTTGACTAGGTGAGCAATTCTCGCACTTAGGTGTATAGAATTACTCAATTGATATGCACAATTGTGTTAAGTCTTTAGAAGCTTTTATACTATATGTATGTACGTAAAAATTGAGCTTCTTTTTAACCAGTTCAATTAACAAAACAATTTAAGTGCATTGCAGAGTCAAAACTCAGACTATTAAATTGTCTGATGGGAAAATTTGCTGGTTTAGGTAGGATACTTTTTTGGTTATCCGGCAAATTTGAAAAGCTTTTTACGTAACTAGGGATAGAGTTATTTACCTTGAGGCTATTTACTCTCAAGCGGTTTTAGTCTTTTAAAAAAACTCAGTTCCACAAGCTATTTGCAACAAAAAATACATTTAACTAGACTATATTCAAAGTTTAGATAAAATTTATGCCTAGCATAACAATGTAATTATTGTTGGATTTTTCTGGGTATTTTTGCCCAAGTAAAACCCAATTAGGGTGGATTATCTCCCACATCAGCCATCACATTGAAGTTAACCATCGGTGCAAACAAGTAAGCGCTTCCCCGACTGCTATGACGGCTTTCTTGCAACGAATTTCTAGAGTATGCTGCTCCAATCATGTTGCACACGGATGATTTACACACTAGCCAATTCACGTTTGTAATTAAATGAATTGCTTTTAATAACAATTGTTTTTAACGATAACACATTTTATTTTTAGTGGAACACTCTCATGAAATAAGTTGATTTCTAGGCTGCTTTTTGATGAGAATACTGGAAACTAGTTAACTTTTTTACGGGAGTGATGCCTGCGGCGGGTAAAGTCTACGCTACTCTGAAATAATTGTATACACCTAGATACAATCTATTGAAGACGGTGAATTTAAAAAATGCTGTAAGTGGTTAATTAGTATTTTTGTCTATATTTCTACAGTTACTTATGCAAGTAATTTTATGATTGGGTGTTAAACTCAGAATGATATCTACTATACTTATGACACTCTATTCCTGAAAAAGCTAAAAATTTTCCTCTTCTCTATTACTTATATCTAAAAGTTTGTAAATCACCCATTCGGGTGAGCCAAGCGGGTGATGTGTCCTTGGTAGTACTTGTTATAAATTTTATTAAAAGAAAGCTGAAACGTAGCTTAGTTTCCAGGAGAAGCCCACAAAATAACATCAAATTGCTCGAATTGAGGTATCGGTTTTAACTCACACACTTGGTTCAAATTATGGCTTTAATTAAAGAAATTGTGCAACAAGCTCTAACTATCGGCTATCTAAGTGTTGTAGCCGAAGACCAAATCCGATCGCAGCTTCAAAGTAATTATGACTCAGAAGACCTAGATGCCTGGATCATTTTACAGCGAGCTATTGTGGCGGGTGATGTCAAACAAGAGTCGCGCCGAAAAAAAGCTTCCCTCTCTCCTAAAGCCAAAGACGCTTCATCAAGTATCAAACTTGCTTATCAAATGGCAGCTGAGATTGCTTATGCAGCCGCTGTAGCTCTAACGATGACAAAGAATACTAAAGATCAGCCTTCATTAGGTGCATAAGATGACACCCTAATAGGTTATTTTCCTGCTTTAGTATCAATATTTAATACCAAGTAGTTAGCGTAGGCGTAGCCCGCTGTAGGCATCCCTTTTCCTGCTTAACTGCTTGGTACAGTTTTCAATCCGATTATTGATGGCATTTACGTTCTGCCTTATCTACAACACTCTGCGGATCTACCTATTGCCTTCTGACAGCGCTTCTTTAATGAGTGCAATTTTATTAAGAAATAATTAAAAATTTAACTTTCCTGTACACAGCTATGAGGAATTTTCACCCTCAGCTAAGACCCAATAATTGATCCCCGGAAGCAATACTAAAATAAATATAAATTATTTATTCCAAACTAGATTTTTTTTAAGTGATATATGCCACTCAATGATTAAATTTTAATATACCAAGTACATGGCTGAGAGTAGGACACAGAATTAGAAACACCTTGGTGTAAACTTTAGCAACGAGGTTAAAAAAATTCTCAATGCTTAACAAAGTCATCGCTTTTTCACAAACTACTGTATAAAGAATTGGCAACATTGGTAAAGAGAGTAAACAATAACCATAGCTAAACTTGGAGTTTTGCCAACCTATGCAGCCAATTCGTACATTTAACGTATCCCCCTCACTACCACCGCGACTCGAACCACTGCGGCGGCTAGCATATAATTTGCACTGGGATTGGAACGTTGAGAGTAAAGATTTATTTCGTCGCTTAGACTCTGACCTATGGGAGTCTAGCCATCATAACCCGGTGTTAATGCTGGGTACCATATCTCAATCGCGGCTTCTGGAAGTTGTTGAAGATGAAGGCTTTCTAGCGCAAATGGATCGAGCTGACCGTCAGTTAGACGATTATTTGCAAGAGCGCACTTGGTATCAGAAACAACGGGAGCAAAAACCCAAAGAATGCTACGCCTATTTTTCGGCGGAATTTGGACTTGTAGATTGTTTGCCGGTCTATTCTGGGGGCTTGGGCGTTCTGGCGGGGGATCACCTCAAATCTGCCAGTGACCTGGGGTTACCACTTGTCGGTGTAGGTTTACTGTATCAGCAAGGCTACTTTGCTCAGTATCTCAATGCTGATGGCTGGCAGCAAGAACGCTACCTGCTCAACGATTTCTATAATATGCCCTTGCATTTAG
Organism: Nostoc sp. UIC 10890; assembly: GCF_054786515.1. Taxonomy (NCBI): domain Bacteria; kingdom Bacillati; phylum Cyanobacteriota; class Cyanophyceae; order Nostocales; family Nostocaceae; genus Nostoc; species Nostoc sp. UIC 10890. The sequence continues at coordinate 3,275,991 of NZ_JBSGKF010000001.1, read as the reverse complement.
AGCGCAATGCCGATGGTTCGGAACTGCGGATTGCGGTAGATTATCCAGGACGCAAGGTGTATGCCAGAGTTTGGCGCGTACAGGTAGGAACGGTTCCCCTGTATCTGCTGGACACCAATATTGAACCGAACAACACTTACGACCACGACATTACAGATCAGTTGTACGGTGGCGACATCGATATGCGTATCCACCAGGAAATCATGCTGGGGATCGGTGGCGTGCAAATGCTCAAAGCTTTGGGACTAAAAGTTACCGCCTACCACATGAATGAAGGTCACGCTGCCTTCTCCGCCCTAGAGCGCATCCGCTTACTGATTCAGGAAGAAGGACTGAATTATGCTCAAGCTAGACAAGTGGTAGCTTCCAGCAATATCTTTACTACCCACACGCCAGTACCCGCGGGAATTGACTTGTTCGCTCCCGAGAAAATGTTGTACTACCTGGGGTACTATGCAGAGATATTTGGGTTGCCCAAAGAGCAATTTTTAGGACTGGGGCGTGAGAATACAGGCGATTTATCTGGGCCTTTCAGTATGGCGGTGCTGGCACTGAAAATGGCAACATTTTCTAACGGTGTCGCACAACTCCACGGTGTGGTGTCACGGCAAATGTTCCAGGGCTTGTGGCAGAAAGTGCCAGTAGAGGAAGTGCCGATCGCAGCAATTACTAATGGTGTCCATGCTCGGAGTTGTGTGGCGAAATCGACTCAAGAATTGTACGATCGCTATCTCGGCCCAAATTGGTCATCAGCACCACCAGATAGCCCATTGTGGGAGCGGATGGATGCCATACCCGATGAGGAATTGTGGCGCAATCATGAACGTTGCCGTTTGGATATGATTTTGTATGTGCGAGAGCATTTGGTCAAGCATTTGACCGATCGCGGCGCTTCCGCCTCCGAAATTGTCCAAGCCCAAGAAGTTTTAGATCCTTACGCTTTCACCATTGGCTTTGCTCGTCGCTTTGCCACTTACAAACGCGCCACTCTCTGGATGCGTGATTTGGAACGCATTAAGCGGCTTCTGCTGGCTAATAAAGACCGGAAAGTACAGTTTGTGATTGCTGGTAAGGCACATCCCAAGGATATTCCCGGTAAAGAACTCATCCGCGATATCAATCACTTTATCCGCGAACAACATTTAGAAAAACAGGTAGTGTTTGTTCCTAATTACGACATTCACATCTCCCGACTGATGGTTGCGGGTTGCGATATCTGGTTAAACACACCGCGTCGTCCACGGGAAGCCTCTGGTACAAGTGGTATGAAAGCCGCAATGAATGGCTTGCCGAATTTAAGTGTACTAGATGGCTGGTGGGATGAAGCTGATTACGTCCGCACAGGCTGGGCGATTGGACATGGAGAGAATTACGACGATCCTAACTACCAAGATGAAGTAGAAGCAAATGCGCTCTACGAGTTGTTAGAAAAGGAAGTTGTACCGCTATTTTACGAACATCGCGATAGTGATGGCTTACCCCGTCCGTGGGTTGCCAAAATGAAGGATGCAATTCGGTTGAATTGTCCCTTCTTTAATACAGCGCGGATGGTAGGAGAATATGCACAAAGGGCTTACTTCCCAGCTAGCGATCGCTATCATACCCTGACTGTTGATAACTATGCCCCAGCCAAAGAACTGGCTGCTTGGAAAGAAAAACTCAGCGAACACTGGTTCAACATCAGAATCAAAGATGTTGACGTATCAGCAGCTGCAGACATTGAGGTTAACCAAACCGTTGCCGTCAAAGCCAAGGTTGACTTAGCAACTTTGACAAATGATGATGTGCAGGTGGAGTTATATCAAGGTGCGATCGATGCCAATGGTGAAATTGTCAATGCTATACCAGTGGTGATGGATTACCAAGGTGAGGATGCACAACAATTGAGCGTTTACACGGGTAATATTACTTATACCGCTTCTGGTTTGCAAGGCTTATCGTTGCGTGTCTTGCCGAAAAATCCACACCTAGCTAATCCCTATGAACCAAGGTTGATTGCTTGGGCAGAGTAAGAGTGCTGGGTAGTTATTGAATACTCAAGATTAGGCGTTGCTGATTTAAGTTTAGCAACGCCTTTTATTTTAAAAGTTTTCAGGTAGATAATTAATATCTACTAGCTGTTCTAAGGTATAAGTACAATATTGAGGCAAATTATTTAGTTTCCCCTCGGTTTTCTCAACTACATATCCTAAAGCATCATCATAAATTGATACTAGTTCATTTTCTAAATATTGATATAAGTTCGTTGTCAAATTACGTTTTAATTGATTTCTAAAACTTCTAACTTCTGCTTTCCAATGTCCAGAATTATATTGAGTTTCTTCTGTCCAATATTGCAACAATAAAAGATGTCTAATAATTTGTTCTAATAAACTAGCAACCTTGGCTTTGTCTCTCCGACCCAAATTTTCTAGCTCCTCGATTAAATTTTCTAAATCTAATTCTTCTAAATGGTTAGCTTTCAATAGCTTGATTGTTTCCTCTAACCAGAGATGATCATCAATTTCATAAAGCTCTTTTAAACTCAAATTAGAACTAACTCCTTGCATAAAACCTCTTTGAGTTAAATCTTAGGATATTACAATTTTAGGCTAATATTCTCTGGGGGATGATAATGTAGCCAGTGGTGCGATCGCCTAATACGAGATTACGCTGTTCTCCCCAATACCACCAATATGCAGCAACATAGGCGCAAATTAAGCTATCTAGTTTATCTTCAGTTGCTTTGAGGGCCGCGCCTGTGCTGGGGATTTCGAGAACGAAGGAACCGCAGAAGCGCAGAGGAGGAGAGAAGGAGGGAAGGATATCGAGAAGATAATTTTGGAGTTTAATTAGTTCTAGGCGACGTTCACTGAGGCGTCCTTTTTTGTATTTGAGGATGCGTTCTAAGTTGAATAGGTTAACGATTGCTGGGTGTGGGAAGACTTCTATTTGATATCTGCTGAGTTTTTGCGGTTCAATGGTGGGTGCGTGTGCAAAACCGCGTGATTCTAATTCTAAGCCAAAGTTGATGGTCCGCTCTGCAAAGGGTAAGTTTTGATTAGCTGGGTAGCATCCCGCATGATATTTACCAAAGTATTTGTGGCTAAGTTTATCGGGGAGGCGACTCCCGGTGGCGTTGGGTATAAGGGTAGGTGCATCTACGGCAATGATAGCTGGTTCTTCTGGTTGTACACTTTGATCGATCCAGATGAGGATGTCTGCAATGGCTTCTTTGCGGTCTAGATCGAGTAGTTGTAGTTGTCCATCTATCAATTCTAAACAACATAGCCCACTTGGTTGCGATCGCCAGCCTAAATCAATGCCAATAAATTTCATGGTCATAACACGAATTTGCGATTATTTTCGCATTTTCGGGCAACCATTTACCTAAATTTACTTGCTAAAAATTGTGAGAAATAATCTTATAATCTTAAAAAGCTTGCCTTAATTTATTTTATCTGGCAATAAATTAATCAAGATTATTCCAATGAAAATCTTATTTTTACATCCCAATTTTCCCTCGCAATTTCGCAACCTAGCGATAGTTTTAGGTAAAGATCCTAATCACCAAGTCGTCTTTGGGACGAATCGTCGGGAAGGGGAAATACCTGGCGTTTTTAAAGCTATTTATACTCCTTCTCGTGAAGCTGCGCCTCAAACTCACCACTACGTTCGCAGCCTGGAAAATGCTGTTCTGACTGCTCAGGCTGTCTATCGCGTAACAGAAAAATTAAAAGCTGAGGGTTTCGTTCCAGATATAGTTTATGGTCATTCTGGTTGGGGGCCAACTTTATTTATGAAAGATGTTTTCCCGAAAGCCGAATTATTGTGTTACTTCGAGTGGTTTTACCATGCTCACGGTTCCGATGCTGATTTTGATCCCAATGAACCACTGAATGCTGATGATGAATGCCGCATCCGCGTGAAAAATACGCCGATTTTGACTGATTTATATAGCTGCGATCGCGGACTTTCTCCAACTAATTGGCAGCGTCAACAGTTTCCCAAAGAATATCATAGCAAACTCACCGTAATTCATGATGGTGTTGATACCAATTATTTTGTTCCCAAACCAGGCGCAAAGTTAGTTTTACCAAGAATAAATCTTGACCTTTCTCATGTGGAAGAATTGGTAACTTACGTGGGACGGGGAATGGAACCTTATAGAGGTTTTCCGCAGTTTATGGAAACGGTGGCGCTACTTCAACAGCGAAGGCCCAAGTGCCATGTAGTAGTTGTGGGAGAAGATCGGGTGGCTTATGGGAAGAATCTCCCCGATGGTCAGACTTATAAACAATTAATGTTGGAAAAATTATCTTTGGATTTATCGAGGCTGCACTTTACAGATAGGCTTCCTTATAATGAGTACCTTCAAGTTTTGCAAGCTTCTTCTGCTCATATTTATTTAACCCGTCCTTTTGTTTTATCCTGGTCAATGTTGGAAGTAATGGCAGCAGGATGTTTACTAGTAGCTTCTAAAACTCAGCCAGTATTAGAAGTCGTACAGGATGGGGTAAATGGATTGCTGGTAGATTTCTTTTCTCCTCAAGATATTGCTAATAGGGTTGAAGAGGCGCTGAATCATCCTCAAGAGATGAATGCAATTAGGGCGAATGCACGAGCGACAATTCTGAAGCGTTATGATTTGGCGAAACTGTTACCACAGCATTTGCAATGGATGTTTGCTGGTAAAAGTTCTGAGAGTTTAAAAAAGCGCCCAAGTTCTAAAGGATTTGGTAGGAGTCATTAGTCATTGGTCATTGGTCATTAGTCATTGGTCATTAGTCATTGGTCATTGGTCACTTGCATAAATATTTTAATTTCACGTAATAGTGTCAAGAAAAAGCTGAAAATAACGCTTTTGCAAGAAACATATTAATTATTATTTGTTGCTCACTAACAAATGACAAATAACAAATGACAAATGACAAATAACAAATAAATACATAAGCGATATTTAAAATGCGAATTATTTTTACTATTGCCCATTTTTTCAAACCTAGTAGTGAAGGTCGTCATGCTTCTCAACACAAAGACCCGCAACCGCGTTTGCAGGCATTAACTAAAAGCCTTACTGCTTTACACCAATTATTTGGCAAGTCTCAAAGTATTATCAACATCGCTCAACGACTAGCTTTCCCTGCTAACCAGCCACAGTCTCACGAACTAGATATTGTTATTTGTACAACTAAAGATAATCATCTTCTGAATCAGCTTCCCTTACCATCCCATTTATACAAGCATCATTCTACTAATGTAGAACCTCTGCTTTTAGGGTTTGAATGCCAAGCTGTTCTCCAAAGTTGCCTCGGTCAGTATGATTACTACTGCTTTCTTGAAGATGACCTAATTATCCATGACCCTTGGTTTTTTATAAAATTAAACTGGTTTACTCAACAAGCGGGTGATTTAAATTTGCTCCAGCCAAATCGTTATGAAGTTTCCCCTTACGGTTTAGTTAACAAAGCTTACATTGATGGGGATTTGGCTTTACGAGTAACGGCTCCCTTTCAAAATGTGCAGGAGCAACAGGAACTCAAAGGTACAATTATGAATACATCAATTACCTTTTGTCGTGCCCTCAATCCTCACGCAGGCTGCTATTTTTTGAATGCAAATCAGATGACTCATTGGGCTAATCAAACTTATTTCCTTGACCGGGATATTAGCTTTGTTGGGTCTCTAGAAAGTGCTGCAACCTTGGGAATTATGAAGACATTTCGGATTTATAAAAGCTCATCAGAGCAAGCAAGTTTTTTGGAGATTCAGCACTCTGGAACAGGATTTTTGGGGCTAATTGGAGGACAGGTGGGTTTAGCAGAGAGGTAAATCGAATTTAAATTTAAAAGTTTGGTTTTTGTGAACAAAATTAATGCGATCGCTATTTATAAAAACGCAATAGCGATCGCTCGACATTCAATTAAAAGACGCGATGAATCGCGTCTCTACAAATAGACTATTTGCCGCATTATTTTTTCAAATTGGTATAATCTTAAATTGTGACTAATGGTTTTTCAACAGGGGTAGGCGTGGTGAGCGGATCAAATCCTAACTGCTCAGTAATCCGCTCTCTGGCTAAAAGGCGGTATTCCCAAAAATGCTCGCCAGCAGCACATAAACCCAAATACATATTCACAAATTGCGGCTTGGTGCGGAGAATAGCCCAAAGCTGTTGCCAAAATTGACCCCGAATTTCCTGCCGTTGCCAACCTTGTCGCCACAGCAAGTGTACAAGTAGCCGCAGTCCTTTGCCAGGAGGAAAATACATCGTCTGCTGTAGTTGGGGATTAGGTGTAATCTTCAGACATTGTTCAAAACAACGTCGGAGATAGTTTTTGGGTTCGTATATTTTCCAAATTGCCTCTAAATATTCTTTAGCAACTTCAGCCATCGGCCGGGTAGGAACAAAATTCATTAAGGAATTCTGATCCCCCACCTCCAAACCTCCAAATCCTTCTAATAATCGCTCCTCTCGTTTTAGTCTTTCCCAAAGGGCAGTATTGGGAAGGGCTTGCAGTATACCGAGCATCGGTTGAGGAATGCTGGTTTCTTCAATAAAAGCTTGAATTCGCTCTCCAGCACCAGACTTTTCGCCATCAAAACCAATGATAAATCCTGCATAGATCAGTAACCCGGCTTCATTGATGTTATGACAGGCTTCTAAAAGGGGATTGCGGGTATTTTGAAACTTGCGAGTGACTTGTAGGCTGTCTTGATCTGGTGTTTCAATACCTAAAAAGACTGCGTAGAAGCCAGCTTTAGCCATTAGTTCTAATAGCTCAGGATCTTCTGCTAGGTTGACGGAAGCTTCAGTCAGGAAGGTGAAGGGATAATTGCGTTCCTGCATCCACGGAATTAATTCTTGTAAGAGGCGTTTCACATTGCGTTTATTGCCAATGAAGTTATCATCTACTACGAACAGAGATCCACGCCAGCCTAAATCATAGAGGGTTTGGAGTTCTGCTAGAGTTTGACTGGGTTCTTTGGTACGTGGTTTGCGACCATATAGATTGATGATGTCACAGAATTCGCATTCAAAAGGACAACCGCGAGAAAACTGGATTGCCATCATTAAGTAATCATCTCGTTTGAGTAAATCAAAGCGAGGGATGGGGCTTTGGGTGACATCTGGTTTTTCAAGGGCGCGAAATGTTCCTTGTTCTTCACCTTTAGCGATCGCATCTAAAAATTGCGGAACTGTAATCTCTCCTTCATCTAAAATCAAATAGTTAGCTCCTGCTTTTTGGGCGGGTTCTGGCACCGAGGTTGGATAAGGGCCACCTACAGCAACTTTTTTCTTTAGTTGTGCTGCTTTGTGAATTTGAGCGAGAAAGTCTTCTTTCTGTGCAAGCATCGCAGAAAGAATTACGATGTCGCACCATTGCCAATCAGCATCCGTTTCTTGGTTAACATTGCGATCATAAAACCGAACTTCCCAATCTTTTGGTAGCATAGCGGCAACAGTCAGAATCCCTAACGGTGGGATAAATGCTTTAAGTCCCGCTATCTTCATGAATTCGTCGTAAGACCAAAACGTTTTGGGAAAACGGGGGTAAAGTAAGAGTACTTTCATTGCTGTAGTCCTCTAATTAAATTTTGGTTGGAAAATTTTTACTTTTGATCAATCCGTGTTTTGGATGCTGATTGCAGAGATGATGCTACGATCCCATTACCCCTATTCTTTATCTATCTGTCTTTAGATAGACATTTGCATCTGCAAATGTAATTTTTAATTAATTAGCAGAATTACCGCCGTTGTAATAAAACGTCGAAATCATGTTTAATTGCGGCGTTTTGCGATTTAGTATTTGTATTGCCGTGTTATGTAAACGCAACCTCTTGCAATGCGATTGTATTGACTAACAATGCCATTGTATAGACTAACAACGGCATTGCATCAACTAACAATGCCATTGCATCAACTAACAATGCCATTGCATCGACTAACAATGCGATTGCATCGACTTCAACAGACTACAGTAAAGCATTGCAATGCCCACTCAACAAGCTGTGGTTAACACACTAAGTTATCGTTTTCCTTCGTGAAGAGTTTTTATAGCAATCCGAGTTGAGTTAAAATCTCTCATCCCACAACGGCGAGTTGACCTGGAAAATGTCAAAATTAAATGAGTTTTGTGTAGGCGCAAGCGACTTGTCGCCAGACATCGCCATTTTACTAGCGCGGATTTGAGATAATTAAATTGGAATTTATGGGCAAGCAACGTGTTCTTTCTGGAGTTCAACCAACGGGCAATTACCATCTAGGTAACTACTTGGGAGCCATTCGCAACTGGGTAGAAGGTCAGAGCGAATACGAAAATTACCTTTTTGTGGCTGATTTGCACGCGATTACAGTGCCACACGATCCAAAACAGTTGGCTGCTGATACCTACACTCTTGCTGCTCTCTATCTAGCTTGTGGTCTTGATTTAAATCACTCCACCATCTTTGTGCAATCCCACGTTTCGGCCCACAGCGAACTCACTTGGTTGCTTAACTGCATTACACCTCTAAACTGGCTGGAAGACATGATCCAGTTCAAGGAAAAGGCTGTTAAGCAGGGAGAAAATGTCAGTGCAGGTTTATTAGATTACCCTGTGCTAATGGCAGCTGATATTTTGCTTTATCAAGCGGATAAAGTGCCAGTGGGTGAAGACCAAAAGCAACACTTGGAATTGACACGGGATATTGCAGCTCGGTTAAATCACCAATTTGGTAAACCAGATCAACCAGTTCTGAAGTTACCAGACCCTTTGATTCGTAAGGAAGGGGCAAGGGTGATGAGTTTAGCGGACGGTACACGCAAAATGTCGAAGTCTGATCCTTCGGAGTTAAGCCGAATCAGTTTGCTAGATTCACCAGAACAGATTCAATACAAGATTAAGCGTTGCAAAACCGATCCGATTCGGGGGCTGACTTTTGATGATCCAGCGCGTCCAGAGTGTAATAATTTGTTAACGCTCTATACATTGCTTGCTGGGAAGAAAAAGGAAGATGTGGCCGTTGAGTGTCAGGATATGGGCTGGGGACAATTCAAGCCATTGTTGACGGACACAATTATTGAGTCTCTGAAACCAATTCAAGAAAAATATCAGTCGGTAACAGAAGATAAAAGCTATTTAGAGTCTGTGTTGCGGGATGGAGGAGAAAAAGCTAGAGCGATCGCAAATCAAACTTTATCACAAGTAAAAGCTGCTTTAGGCTACTCTCTTCCTCTCTAAGTTTTCCCTTTTCGGTGTGATTTGCTATACCATTTAAGAAATTGAAAATCTTAATTTTATGCATCACACCCATAGCCACACAGCCTTCCGCAGAGCTGTACAAGCAGGTGAATTTCTAGTTACCGCCGAGGTAGCACCGCCAAAAGGGGGAGATCCAGCGCACATGATTCAAATGGCGGCGACTCTTAAGGGAAGGGTTCATGCTGTCAATGTTACTGATGGTAGCCGCGCAGTATTACGGATGTCTTCGTTAATGGCATCGGTGATTTTGTCACAAAACGGTATAGAGCCGATTTGTCAAATTGCTTGCCGCGATCGCAACCGCATTGGTTTACAAGCTGATTTGATGGGCGCTCATGCTTTGGGTATCCGTAACATTTTAGCTTTGACTGGCGACCCAGTAAAAGCAGGCGATCATCCAGATGCCAAAGCAGTGTTTGACTTGGAAGCCGTGCGACTGCTGCAACTAATTCGGAAGATGAATCAAGGCGTTGATTGCAACGCAAAACCCTTGACTGATGGAGCATTAGATTTATTTGTTGGTGCAGCAGTAGATCCGCAATGTAAGAGTTGGTCAGGTTTGCAAAGTCGATTTGAACGCAAAATTGAAGCTGGAGCGCAGTTTTTTCAAAGTCAGTTGATTACAGATTTTGAGCGGCTAGAAAAGTTTATGGATACCATTGCCGCTGGTTATAAAAAACCGATTTTGGCAGGAATTTTTCTGTTGAAATCGGCAAAAAATGCCCAGTTTATTAATAGATGTGTTCCGGGTGTAGATATTCCCCAACATATTATTGATAGATTGGCAAAAGCTAAAGATCCTTTTGAAGAAGGGATAAAAATTGCCGCCGAGCAAGTGCAAATAGCGCGGCAATTGTGTCAGGGTGTCCACATGATGGCAGTAAAACGCGAAGATGCGATCGCGCCAATTTTAGATTTGGCTGGGGTTGCTCCACTTAATCAGTTGGTATCTAAGTAAATGAGAGAAGGAATCTTTTATTCAAGCAGATGGTTATGACCATCTGCTTTTTTTTAATGCTGAAACAGCTTGTTTCTTATGTAACAAGCAAGCTCGTAGGTCTACGCACTTCAAACCTAGGTTACATCTTACCGTGTTGCATCACTTCTTGTAGATGGCGGCGAACCTCTTGTGCTTGCTCAAGATCAGATTGCCGCAATTTTTGGAACAATTCTACACAAGGCTGAGAACCTACCTGTTGTGCATCTTGGATGTAAATATCATAAGCTTTGACAGCTTCAGCCTTGTTGTGCAACACGGTTACAAAATCGTACTCCAAATTGCTAATTGGTTCTTGAGACTGTCCGTTACCTGTATTTTTAGCCATTGCTTAAACCTCTTTTTAGGATTTCTAATTAACTTTATACTCACCCTGAAAGAGCGATTCATCTCCCAAAAAGAGTATATTTAAATACGTCAGAAGTACCTTGCGAGAGTAAGTTATACGATTTTAGATTTTAGATGCATCAAAGTTCCTGATGCAGCCTCAAGCAAAAGAGTAGAGGTAGGAAAATACTTTTTCCCACTCTCTACTCCCCACTCTCTATTGTCATAGAAGTTTATCCAAGCGGTTGGTTCTCATCACATTGACGTGAATAATCGAATTCAAACTCATCATTTTTCCGTTCCCTACCTCCTCTATACACAACCGGACAAAATTTAGTGTTAGCACTCATACAATCCATGTGTGGCGTTTTAGCACAGACTACTAATAGTCCACCCAGAACAAATAACAAACCACAAATTGCCAGCGTATTAACCCAAGAAATTTCCAGCGCTCCGTGAACTACTACCTCTCGCAGTAGAGATACAATTGTTACCTCAACTGCTACTCCTACAGAGATACTATGTTCTTGCAAGTAGACCATTAATAGTCGGAATAACTCGACTAAAATCAACACAAATAGTATTTTTGCAGTCACATATTTATAATCTAGTGGCTGCATGAGGGCTATAAGTAACCCCCACAATTGAATCAGCATGACGGCAAACAAACCCAAACACAAAACAATCACAATTAAGTCTTGAAAGGCTTCCATATTGCGAACAATTGAGTGCCGATCAAGCCAGCGATCGCTAAATAAAAATCGACTTTTCTGGCGCTTTTGCATGTACATTCATTCCATTCGGGATAAGTTCAGACAACACCAGCGAGTCAACCCAATACTTTTATGTTATGCAATATTAAGCTGTTGCGCCTCAGCGAGGTTGGTAATTTAAATTTTGTGCCTGTTGTAACAATTGCTCGGCATTTTTTGCCCATTGGGGATTACCCTGAGCATTGTATAAATCTCTAGCAAATTGGAATACTTGTACTGCATCACCATATTGCTGTAGCTGCATAAAAACTAACCCAGCACCATAATAAGCATTGGGATAGTTAGAGTTAGCTTCGGCTGATTTTCTAAAAGCTTCTAATGCCTCTTGTAATTTGCGTTGCCCAAACCAAATTGAGCCGAGATTGTAGTAAGCTTCTGGATATTTCGGATTAATCTTTACTGCCTGATTAAAGGCATTTCTGGCTTGATCGAGTTTGCCTTGTTGGAGATAACACATCCCTAGATGATAAGGAGGTTCTGGTGCATTTTTGCTATATTCTATGGCTTTTCTAAAAGATGCGATCGCTCGCTCACAATCTCGTTGCTGTTCTTGTACTAACCCTAAGTTATAGTGGGCAAATCCTAGTTTGGGATCAAGTTCTAAGGCGCGTTGCAAGTAATCGTTCGCTAACTGTAAATTATTGCCTTCTAACAACGCACCGCCTAAATTGGCAAAAGCTGGAGCAAATTTCGGATCGGCTTGCGTCGCTCGATAAAATGCATCCGCAGAGGGTTGTAATTGTCCCGTTTGTCGGAATGCTAGCCCTAAATTATAGTGTGCTGGTGCTAATGCCGGATCTAGTTTAGTTGCTTGTTGAAAGGCTGCGATCGCATCTTGTACTCTTCCCGCCTGAATTGCCTGTAAGCCTTGGTTTAACCAGTCTATAGCGGTTTTAGGATTAGATTGTGCCAGCTTTGAGGCGAGAGGAGGAGATAGACAAAGAGAGGGAGAGGAAATACTAACAATCAGCAAAGTTAAACTTACTAACCCGGCTATGCGATATTTAAAGAATGATAATCTCATTGATTTTCTGACTCGCAACAATTTCAGTTAAATTTACTTCATAAAAAGTTTTTTACAAAAGTTCTTAATTTGGCATAAAAGTTTGTGATAGTTAACTTTTCTTAAGCTAAATCTTACAACAGGCTACAATTTTTTTAACTTTCGATTAAAGAGAGGATAATAACAAATTAAAGAAGGGGTAATTTTGACTCCAGAGAACCATTTTTTATCCCTGATATATACAGAATCATGCGGTTAGGAAAAACTTACCGCAAGGGAGGTTTTATGAACGAAAAAGTAAAATCGGGTTCGCGGAATGTTGCAATTGTCGGGCCTTATTTAAGTGGAAAAACCACTTTACTAGAAAGCTTGTTATTTGTCACAGGGGCAATTTCCCGGAAAGGCAATGTCAAGGACAGCAATACAGTGGGAGATAGTGCTGCCGAGTCGCGCGATCGCCACATGAGTGTAGAAGTCAGCGCCGCTAGCACTGAGTATAACGGCATTCGCTTCACTTTTATTGACTGTCCGGGAAGTGTAGAATTTGCCCAAGAAACGTACAATGCTTTAATCGGAGTGGATGCGGCAATTGTAGTTTGCGAACCCATCCGCGAACGAGTCCTCACCCTTGCCCCTCTATTTAAATTCCTCGACGATTGGGAAATTCCCCACCTCGTCTTCGTCAACAAAATGGATCGGGCAAATATTCACGTTTTGGAAACGCTGCACGCCCTGAAAGCAGTATCTAGCCGTCCTTTGGTAGCACACCAATATCCCATCATGAACGGGGAAGAACTCACCGGCTTTATTGATATGGTGAGCGAACAGGCATATCAATATCATCCAGGCGCACCTGCTGACCCCATCCCCTTCCCCGAAAGTTTAAAAGAAGAAGAACATATAGCACGAGCAGAAATGCTCGAAGCCTTAGCAAATTTTGACGATCATTTACTTGAAGAACTTTTAGAAGACATTGAACCACCCCAAGAAGAAATTCTCAAAGATTTAAAAATGGAATTAGGGGCAGATTTAGTAGTGCCCGTTTTCTTTGGTGTAGCAGAACAAGATTATGGTGTTAGACCTCTATTAGAAGCTTTGTTACGGGAAGCCCCCGAACCAGAAACCACAGCAGAACGTCGTTTAAAAAACATCAAAGGTGATACACCTTTAGCGCAGGTATTAAAAACTTACTACACTCCTCAAGGTGGTAAACTCTCTCTCGTGCGTGTTTGGCGGGGCAAATTAACTGATGGTATTGTCCTCAATGGCATTCGCACTGGTGGAATTTACCGGCTTATGGGACAACAACAGCAGTTAGTTAACCAAGTTAGTGCTGGTGAAATTGTCGCATTAAGTCGTTTAGAAGGAATCAAGACAGGCGATACAATCTCTATAGAACAGCAGTCGGCAATAAAATTACCCAAAGCTGTAGAGTTGGAACCAGTGTATGCTCTTGCCATTACACCAGAAAAGCGCAACGATGAAGTTAAACTCAGTGGTGCCATCACCAAGCTATTAGAAGAAGACTGCTCACTTGCTTGGGAACAACATGGCGATACCCACGAAGTTATCTTGTGGGGTCAAGGCGAGATTCATTTACAAGTCGCCCTAGACAGACTGCGCCGCAAATATAATCTGCCGATGACAACCCACTTACCGCAAGTACCTTACAAAGAAACCATCCGCAAAACAGTGGCTTCAGTTCATGGGCGCTACAAACATCAAAGTGGTGGTCACGGACAATTTGGTGATGTTTTTCTCGACATCAAGCCTTTACCACGCGGCACAGGTTTCAACTTTAATGAAACCATTGTTGGCGGCGTGGTTCCTAAACAGTACATTCCCGGCGTAGAAATGGGCGTGCGGGAATTTCTGACACACGGGCCTTTGGGTTTCCCAATAGTGGATTTAGCCGTAACTCTGACTAATGGTTCGTATCACAACGTTGACAGTTCCGAACAAGCCTTTAAACAAGCTGCGCGATTGGCAATGCAAACAGGGATACCCAAAGCGGAACCTACCTTGTTAGAACCAATTCTGCGGGTGGAAGTGACAACACCGAGTGAATTTACCTCGAAAGTGTTGCAACTGTTGAGTGGTAGACGGGGGCAAATTTTAGGCTATGAGGGGAGAAACGATTGGCAAGGCTGGGATAATGTCTCTGCATACTTGCCACAAGCAGAGATGCAGAATTTTATTGTAGAGCTGCGATCGCTCACTCTTGGTGTTGGTTCCTTCCACTGGGAATACGACCATCTCCAAGAAGTGCCTGAAAAGCTTGCTGAACGTGTCATTCACAGCAATAGTAATGGTGGTAACAGTAACGGCAAATAATTTTGGATTTCTTTAAAATCGAAGCCCTGCACTTTTAAATGCAGGGCTTTTTGTTAATGAATATTTCATACACTCTGGACTCCCTAGTTCTTGAATAAGTCGGGAATGTTTTTGAATCTATAAAAGGATTCGTAAACCGCACGCCCTCAACCGTCGCACCTGATGCAAAGTCCTCAGTATAACAATACTTTTCGGTTAAGGGGGAAAGGGGAAAGGGAAAGGTTTGAATTCACCTTTCCCCCTTACCCTTTAACCTTTTCCCAGACCAAAAGAGAGATTGTTAGGCTTATCCGAAAAGTATTGCTCAGTATGAAGTTCTTCAATTTGGTTAAGTCGTGCCGTTGCCCAAATTTGCGTGTCCCAAAACCCGAAGTGATGGGTTTCCACGCCGCGAATTGCTTCTAGAGAAATAAGCCGTGTAATATCAACGACATGGCAAATAATCTTTTATCCAAATACAACCAGAGTGCAATATCTGGTTACTATCTAAAACGCGATCGAGTTGCCAGAGAATCACCACATCATCTAACCCGGCAGATGCTAGGATTGCTCCTTGATTCTGGGTAGCGGGGTAAAAGGCAACATTCAATGCTCGTTGTTCATGTCCTTCCAGAGTAGCGTGCAAGATGCCATCTAGCGACCAAAGTTTTACTTTATTATCCCAACCAGCAGAGGCTAAGACAGTACCCCAGTTGTCGGGGAGTCCAGAATGGGGGGGAATGAAGGTGATACCATTTACCCGATCTGTGTGGGCGGGAATAGTGCGAATTAATTTACCGTCTAACGACCACAGCTTAATTGTCGTGTCCTCACTGGCTGTAGCAACGAACTTTCCATCAGGGCTAAAGGCAACATCCCAAATAGTCTCGTTATGACTTTTCAGGGTAAATTGCGGCTGAGATGGGAATTTTCCGTTCGCGTCCCGGTGCCAAAGGCGAAGAAACGTATCTCGACCGCCGATCGCTAACCACTGATTATCAGGGCTAAATGCTCCAGCATTGAGGCGATCGCGGTTTTTAGGTAGGGACTCACTCAGGGTTTGGATGAAAGTGCCATCCCGCTTCCAGAGTTTGGCTGTGCCGTCCCAACTGATGGAAGCTATCTCTAGCCCGTCGGGACTAAACACCACATCCCGCACTGTTGCGTTATGGGCTGAGATCGTTTTTAAGGGTTTTCCCTGCATCGTCCATAAAGTCAAGGAACCATCATCGCTACCTGCGGCGATCGCCTTCCCGTCTGGGCTGATATCCACTGACCAAACCTGTCCCGGTGGCGGGGTTAAGGTGTTGAGCAGTTGTCCGGCTCGATTCCACAGCTTAATGGTACCATCAGCACTAGAGGAAACGATTGTTTGCCCATCAGGGCTAATCGGCGTATGCCAAACAGAGGCACGATGACCCCGCAATACCGTGAGAATATTGCTTTGCAGCTGCCACACCCGCACCAAGTCATCTTCACCAGAGGAAATTAAACGACGACCATCGGCACTGAAAGCTACTTCCCATGTACCGTTAATATGAGCATACAGGGTTTGATTGACAGTTCGATCGCTGTTCCAAAACTTAATTGTGTTATCCCAACCAGCTGAAGTGAGGGTTTGTCCATCGGGGCTAAAGGCGAGAGTCACCACGCTGCTGTCGTGTTCTGTGGCAGTTTCCAATAAAGTGCCAGTGACAGTCCACCAGATAACATTACCAATCCAGTCTCCAGCTACCAGAGTTTGTCCGTCAGGGCTGAAGGTGACGCTCATCAGACGGTTTTTGCCTTTTTTGGATGCGATGGGATTATTCAGTGTCCGAATTTTCTTACCCTCCAGATTCCAGAGGATGAGAGTATTATCATCACTGACCGAGGCTAGGGTGTTAGCATCAACAGGACTAAACGCCACCTTTGAAACTGCACCGCTGTGTGCCTTAAAAGTGCGAATCAAGCTGCCGTCGATGCGCCAAAGTTTTACTGTCTTGTCGTTACTAGCCGAGGCAATCCATTGTCCGTTAGGGCTGACGGCGAGCGATCGCACCCCATCTTGATGTCCGTTGAGTGTTTTAACCAGTGTGCCGTCCAGCTTCCACAGTCGCACCGTGCCATCTTGCCCAGTCGAAATTAGTTTATCGCCTTTGGGAGTAAAGGTGACATCAAAGACTTCTCCTTTGTGACCGCTAAGTACTTTTACGAATGTGCCATCGCTTTTCCACAGAGTAATCTTACCGTGTTGGTGAGCAGCAGCGATTGTCTGTCCGTCGGCAGTGATGGCAATACCCCGCACTTTTCCCTGTTTACCGTTTAGGCGGTTGCGTTCAATGACTTGAAAGGTGGCACGGCGCAATTCTCGATCTACCTTGGTAAGTAACTCAGCAGGCACATCCGCTAATTTGCTCAATCGAGTCTGGGCTTTGATGGCACTGACTAAAGCATCTAATCGATTCCCAGAGGCAAACTGAGCTTCGGAAACGTTAGCGATCGCTTCAATTTCTCGGAGAGTGGCTTGATATCTTTGGGCAAAGGCATACATTCCCAAGAAACTGGCGACGAGGAAAGCAATACTAACAGTCCCCAGTAACCACTTTTGCAAGCGACTGGCACGTTTTTCTTGTTGCAGTCGCTTTTCAACTTCTTGCAGTCGCCGCAATTCTTCTTGTCGTTTCAAATCATCTAAGTCGGTGCTGGTGCCAAACCATTTCACCACCTGTCCGCTTCCATCCTTGATGGGAATCGCCCGATTGAGAAACCAGCGATAGTTTCCTGCGACATCTTGTATTCTCAGTTGCACTTCATAGGGTGAGTTGGTTTCTAGGGAATGTTTCCAGGCGACAAGGCTATTGGGGCGATCTTCAGGATGAACCACATCCAGGCTTTTCCAGTCCGTCACCTTTGAATGCGATCGCCCCAAAAAGGTACTTAAGTGCTGGTTGGTATAAGATAGTCTACCATCTGGCTCTACAATCCATACCATCTGGGGCATTGCTTCTGCTAGTTGCCGAAAGAACCTTTCGCTTTCTTGCTGCGCCGCAAATTGCCGCCGGATTTCTTGCTGTTCTGCATCCTGACTAGCGGCCAGAAATTGGTAATCTAAATCGCTGAGGCTTTTGTTTTGCGCCCACTTTTGGGCATCAATTAGAGCTTGTCCCCGTAAAAGCCGGGATGTATCCTGTTTTTGAGAAGCAATCCAAGCTGATACTGTTTCATAGTAGGGACATAGTTGATTTAATTGTGCTTCTACCCATTTCCGATTAAAAACGTCTTGATATATGCGATTGCGGATTTGCAGATATCCTTGATATTTAACTACCAAACCAGAAAGCAGCAGTTCTACCTGTTCTCGACTGTCGTCGGCTGCTACGGGAATAGCTTGTAAAAGTTGCTGATAGATTGCGAGTAATCTACTAATGCGCTGACTATTGTAAAGTAAGCGATTGCGAATCGTGCGTAAATGCTCTGGTTCGTCTTGAGATTCCCAATTGCTAATGATTTGCGATCGCACTAAACACTCTATCCAATCTGCTTCTTTACCTGGTGCAATTTCCAAAGGGCTAGCTTTCACCACCAACTGACATAATTTTTGCGTTAGAAATGGCTGTCCATTAGTCCAAGCAATAATTTCTTTAAATACCGCTTGGGGATTGCTCGCAACTTGCTCTAATCCCACTACTAGAGGTTGAGCTTCTGCTAATGTAAATCCTTCTAAATTAATAGCAACACCGATATTAAAAGGTGTTTTGAGTTTATTTTGAATTAAATCAGAGGGAGTTGCAACGCCAAATAAAGCAAAACCCAGTCGTTCGTATTCAGGATTATGGACTCTTTGTTGATAACAAGCCCGAATCCAGGCATAGAAATCATCTATGCCAAAGCTTAATTGCAGCAAGCTATCAATTTCATCAATGAAAATAAAAATGCGATTGTTACTCAGATTGACTAGCAAAATATCGTCGATAAAATTGCCCAGGCGTTGTATGAGTGAAAACTCAGTTTGTTCTTGCCACCAAGCTGCAAAATCGATTTTTTTAGCTAATCCAAAACTATGCAGCAAGCGGACAATTATCCCTTTATAAAATTGTGTTTCGGTGAGTTCTTGGCTGCGTATCTGCGTAATATCAATGTAAGCACAACTAAAGCCTTCATTTTGTAATCGTTGCTTGGTATGTACCAGTAGTGAAGACTTACCTATTTGACGACAGTTGAATACATAGCAAAATTCCCCTGCTTTCAAGGCTGTATAAAGTTCAATGTCTGCTTGCCTAGTAACATAGTTGGCAGCATTAGCATTTAGACAACCACCAACTTTGTAAATACTTTTGTTCATGATAGCAAATCATAATTTGCTGAACTTTGTCTAATTAGAACTCAAAATATTTTTTTAAGAAGTCTCGATATAATTGACAACTAATCAACCATTTTTGTTGCTGCAATTTAATTAACCCCATATCTTCTAATTTGTAGGCACTTAATATATCTAGATCGATATTCTCATTTTTTGTGAAAAATCTTTTCATACTCTCTAATAATTGGGCATTTTTTTGTAATTTATTTAATAAATTTTGTAAGTATTGACGATAAATTCCTAATTCTGTGCTTGCTGTTAGCAAAATCTCTTCTAAGGTTAATTTATGATAGCGCAGATGATAAAGAGTAATATTGATCAATGCTGGATGTCCCCCGATTAATTCCATTAGCTGCTGCACTTGCTCATTTTGTTTCCAATCTATTCCATATCGATTTGCTAACTCAATTATATGTTCACAAGTAAATTCCAATAATTTCAATGGTAGCCCAATATTAAATGGAGATTGATTAATATCAAGAGAAAAATCAATTTCTGTTGAATAAACAATTACCAACCGTAACTTTGGCCATACTTCATCCTGTTGCGCTTCTTCTTGCCACGAGCGTAACAGAGGTAGAAAATCATTGGCTAGTTCGGGATATTGAAAAATATGCTGAACTTCGTCTAATACTAATAATAAAGGTTTTTCTAAAGGTGCAAGCAAACATTCTTTTAGATAAAGAGTGCAGCTGAGTTTACTACCTATTTCTTCGTCCCAATGTTTATCGATATTAAATTCTATGCCTAGTTGACGAGCTATACTTGCAGCTAACCATTGCATAAATAATTGAGGTTTTTGCAAAACATCAATATCAACTTGAGCGATATTGAGTTTTGCTGTTTTATAGTCTAATGTTTTGGCATGAGCCAAAATCCGCAACATCAAAGATGTTTTACCCATGCCTCGACAACCTTGAATGCGAATGACACATCCCGGTTGCGTGATTTCTTGATATGCTAGTTCTTCTAATGGAGGACGAGGAATATAGAATTTAGAATCTAAAGATAAAGGAGCGCAGGGATATTTTATATATTCACTAATCTTTGCTTGAATGTTGCGATCGCTCTGTTTTTTGAGTGTAATTTCACTCTTAATTTTCTCTTCACTGAGAAATACGGAAACAATTTGAGATGGTGCAGTATTTGGTATGATTGTTTGTTGTTCCACAGAATTAGCTGAATTTTCAGATAATTCTCTTATCACCTGTCGCTGTTCTTGGGAATATTCCTGGTAAAAATCAATGTCATTTGCATCATAAATAGTGTAGTCATCTTCATGCAACGTTAAATCAAAAGCACTAAAGCAGATTCGCATGGTGCGCGGATCTATCCTCGAATTCAAAGACCACAAACGGCTTAAACTAGAGGTGGAAATCCCAATGCGATCGCCTAATTCTACTTGTGTAAAACGTTTACCTCCTCTTTTTTGTCTCTCTTCTTCCAAAATTGCAGTTTGCAATCTCTTCATCCCGACAGTAGTTAGAACTACTCCTCTTTTTCGCAGTGATTTATTTTTGTCTTCTTTCATTTCTAAATGAAAATTTTAACTTGTTTTTATATTAATTTTGCTTAAAAGCAGTTCCAGCCTTAAGTGACGTATATGATGTTGTAATCGATGTAATCTAGATATTACCAGATATATGCAACAGCTTAACTGATGTAAGTAAAGTTTTTGAACTGGGAAAAAATCTATTTATTTTTTAGCAGTGACAAAATAAAACATGATTAAAAAATAATAAAAAAAGTTTTAAATATCTATGTAGATAAATAGAAATCTTGTATATAAAAATACAAAAATTTCTAAGCAAATGAAGGATTTTATTGCCCAATCCTGAGATTACCAAAGCTACAGCCTATATAAGAATGTTTTCAGGTAATTTCCCTGCAAGTAGGTTAACTGATTTATCTGCACTTGAGGTAAATAAGAAAACATGGGAAATTTGAAGCTGTCTAAAATATTGGCGTTGCTCAATCAGAACTATGAAATTCTAAAATTACTTTTTTTCCTTCATAACTTTGTGCCTTAGAAAGCGGGAACGCCTAAAGGCGAATGCTTGAGACAATCGCAACCTACAGTTATGTCAAACTTTAACTATGACGCTGACATCTGTGTTCTTGTCCTATCATTATTATTTCCATTTTTTAAATAACAGGATTGAGCGCCATGAAAAGCGTGGAGAAAAAAATCGTTGCTCTTTGTTTTATCGCTGCTGGGAGTCTTTTCTGGAGTATGTTAGGGCTGGCTAGTTCTGTCCAAGCTCAAACCTTTGAACCTGTTTCAATAATCATTTCCGAATCTTCTAAACCTGTCACCTACATGACAGTA
Organism: Nostoc sp. UIC 10890; assembly: GCF_054786515.1. Classification (NCBI taxonomy): domain Bacteria; kingdom Bacillati; phylum Cyanobacteriota; class Cyanophyceae; order Nostocales; family Nostocaceae; genus Nostoc; species Nostoc sp. UIC 10890. The sequence goes on along the minus strand of NZ_JBSGKF010000001.1, from coordinate 3,254,683 downwards.
CTGGACAAAAATACAATCGTCATCCAAATTACGGAGGGCGAATTTAACTTCCACGGCTATCTGGAGAGGACATCTGGCAATACATTCATTGGCGAAAACGAGCAGGTGCGCGTAATCTATGACCGAGGTACTAAGCAGGTTGTGGTGATTAACAAAAAGACGGGGACTGAGTTTTACAACTACTACTTCTCTGATACCAATGAAGGGGCGCTTTAGGTTAAAGCAATCCAATTTGTAATGATTCCTAAAATATTGGCACTCTTGAGAAAACAACATGAAAATAAACCGTTTAATTCCGATTGTCGCGAGTTCCCTAATCATCACAATTGCCCTCAATGCCCAGGCTCAAAATGCTGGAGATCCTGTTCGCGGACTTCAAGATTTAGTGAATGTTCGCGGACGAGATGGAGAAGCCATACTCCAAAAGCGGGGCTATAGGTTTCGCTGGGCTGAAAAATCTGATGATTCTACTTATAGCTTTTGGACTCAAACTAAAACCGGTCGGTGCATTAGTGTGAGGACAGAACAAGGTCGCTACGTCTCTCTGGCTGATACCGGAACCACGGCAGATTGCGATCGCGGCGATAAAAAACGTCCTCAAAATACAGGCAATTCCTCTTCCCGACCCTTGTCAGACCTCATAGGAGCGAGGGCTGGTCAAGCAGAACGTGAAGTGCGGCAGCGGGGATATACCTATCGCCGTAACGAAAAAGTGTCAAATACTTCTGTTGCTTCGTTCTGGGTTGAAGGCAACTCTGGTAAGTGCGTAGAAATCCTTACCTCAAACGGCCGCTATCAAAACATCTTTTACGTTGATTGGCATCACTGCCATAGATAATCTAATCGCGTTGTTGTGTCTAAACCGATTGACACTGGCGAAATTCTCGATGGTAGAGTTTCCAAACAAATTCATCTAGAGTCAATGCAACTAATGAAAAACTTGCGAATATTACCCCCTACTATTGTGGGTTTATTAACTCTGACAGTTACTCATCCTGTTAACGCTCAACCAGCGATCGACACTTTAGACAACGGTAATTTGAGTGTGACTGGTATGACACCAGGAAGAGGCTGTACTGTCCTTTTTAACCCTCAAGGGGAGATCCTTCAAAGGGGTCGATCCTGTAATTCAACAGAAATCCGTAAAGCCGAGACAGCGATCGATAGCTACTTGCGCGAACAGCGCACATCTGACAATTACAATAGCAGCTCGTCGCGCCAAAATCTGACCTTGATCTGCTATGGTGAGGGTCGCAAACCGACTGTCACAAATAGCTATGGATATGAATGGAACGACCGCCGCAATCGCTACGAATCAAGTAATCGCATAGAGTCAACGACTACCAACTTCGATTCCGAAGTTCAGGTCGAAATCCGCGGTACAGAGGGAAAAATCCATCTCGGTGGAAGGCTCATTCCGCCGATCCATTCGGGCGGTGACAATGGATGGTGGACGCTCGACAACCTTCAGGTCTCCCCCGATAAAATTACGGGAAAATACAGACTAAACGGGCTAAATAAACCGCGTGTCAATATCGATCGGCGCAGCGGCAGGATCGCCATAGATGGGATTGAAAAGTTTCGGGGCGATTGCAACTCAGGCGATTGGGGCAGTAGCAGAACTCGTTTCTAGTTTGCTGTATTGTTGGGTTTCGTCAAGACAAAAACAAAACCCATGTCTTCGCAGTTGAAAACTAGTTTGCTGATTAATTAGAACAATAAACAATGAATTGTTTGCGACGGAGAAACTATCACATGGAAAACTCTGCCTTGACTCTTATTCGTAGTGTTTTAGCCGCCTCGGTTATCACCACATCGCTCACATTTAGCTTCACTGCACCGTCGTTAGCTCAGGCTCATACGACAGTACGGTTTTCCGCTGGCAACGATAACACTTTTATGCGGTCTTCGATCACGGGCAACCACTACCACGACTATGTTCTGAATGCGCGGGCAGGGCAGAGGATGTCGGTTTCGTTGATTACCAAAGGATCAGCATACTTCAACATTCTCTCACCAGGCAGCACTAATCAGGCAATTTATAACAGTTCAATATCGGGCAACGACGGAAGCGTTCGTTTGTCACAGAGTGGCAACTATACAGTTCGTGTGTATCTAAAGGGTGGCAGTAAGGACAGAAATCGAACGGTTCCTTTTGAACTTTCAGTCGGTATCTTGTGATGGTTGCTTTTCAATACTAGAGAAAAGCTTGAAAACTGTTAGAAGCGATACGTTTCTCGCATCGCTTTTAACAGTTTTCTCGATCGCTGGAAGTGCAACAGTCTAAACACCTCCAACAGTATATTATGTGCGGGATCTTAGGCAGAAATTTTCTGCCCAATATAAGGGAACTCCAAAAAATAAATTATCCAATTTTCGGAATCACAACGACTTTTCCTCCCCCTGCTCCCCTGCCCTAAAAGCGTACCCCATTGGGGAAGCAAGCTACGCGTAGCGTCCCGCAGGGATGGGATATTTTTTTATTTGGAAGTCCCTAATATAGTCCGGCGGCTACCAACGACCATCTTTTGAGACACGGCAAAACACAAATCACCCTCATCAGCTTCACGCCTGTTTAGCACCGCAAAAAGGAAAATTGTATGTCCCCCCTAAGACACGAAGCCGCTGTACCAGTTGAATATCGACTGCTGGGACTCGATCGCCGGCTCATTTGGCCGACGGTGAGCGTTTATCTTGTGGTGTTTTTATGGTCGGGAGTCATGCCAGCCATCAACGAGGCTGTTCATAACAAGGAGGTTTTAGCAGGGACAGCTTATAATGTCGGACCTGTAAGTTTTACGCCAACCCAAGGCTGGGTGATAACTCAGACCCCATCCCCTGTCGGGAGTTCATCAAACGCGGTGGTCTTCAAAGATGGTGTCACGTTTAGCGTCAAGAGCGGCCTCTGGAAGGGAACTGCCGAGGAACTGCTCAACCAGATCGTGAAAGACCAGAATGAATTTGTTGTCGAGGGTAAATTAGTTCCCGTTACAACACTGCAAAAGGTTGCCGGAGTAGCTAAGAGAATTAATGGTTCTGACTATACTGGTCTACTGCTCGCATACGTCGATGGCAAGGGTCAAGCAGTCGAAGTGATTGTGAAGGGCCCGGCCGCTACCTCCACACAACTACAGCAACCGATCGCTGACATGATTCAGAGCATCACATTTAAATCAAAGGAAGGCGATTCATGATTAGCACTTCAAAAAGTGAGGGCACAATCCGCAAGGCTGCCATCGATCGTTCAGGCTGGAGCTATCCCGTCCGATTTTTTCAGCCGCACAACCCGGCGTGCTACCTGTATTGGTTGCTCGTACTCAAAGGCACCTACGTCTTCTGCCAACTTTTGTTCGCCAGCGCCATCTATCCCACTGCTCTGTTTATTGCCCTCTCCGCTGAGGCACTATATTGCCTGCCTTGGATCTGGTTTCTCACCCACAAAGATTGCTATGAACGTGAGCCAGCCAAGCTCGCGCTGCTCGGCTTTCTCTGGGGCGGACTAGTAGCGCCCTGGGTTATGGCGCTCCCTGGCAATAATGCAATCCTATCGCTATTTGCGAAGCTGACCAGCCTCGACTTTTATAGCCATTGGAGTCCGGCTCTCACCGCACCCATCGTGGAAGAAAGCTCCAAATTCGTCGGGCTGGTCATGCTCGCTTTACTAGCACGCAACCATGTCCGCAACGCCTACGACGGGTTTCTGCTTGGTGCGTTTGTGGGTCTCGGCTTTCAGGTCTTTGAAAACGTGTCTTACATTGTGGTCGCCCCCGACGCAAGCTTCGGATCGCAGCAGGTTGCTAGTACGTTGCAGGTATTGGTAGGGCGCACATCCGTCGGTTTCTGGAGTCACTCGCTCTTCACGGCGGTTGCGGGTACGGGGTTTGGCTACTTCCTCGAAGCGAAAAATCGCTCGTTCGGCCATCGGCTCGCGGTTTTGGTAGGTTTCTTTCTTTTGGCTTGTCTGGCTCATAGCTGTTGGGATGCCATTATTGGGTTTATCGGCTTCGGGCCCATCGGCATCGTCATTGGAACGGTTGCAATTTTGCTTGCGTGGCGCTTCTCCGAGCAGCGTCAACGCAAGTTTGTCCGCGTCCTGCTGGCTGACGATGTTGCAAACGGAATCGTGACAGAAGCCGAACTGGCTGCGATTTCCAACCGACCGAAAGATCGGCGAGCTTACCTAAGAGAGATCAAGTCCTCATCCGGGCCTGACGCGGCAAAACGCGCTGGGTTTATACTCGATGCGGCAATCGATCTTGCAGCGGCAATTGCATCTACGGACAGTCTCAATAGTCCGGCAGCCAAAGCCGCGCGTGCGGAGATTGCGAGGGTGCGCGGTGCCGCACAGTCAGGTTGATTACAGTAGATTCCAGCCGAAATGCCGAGGCGATCGAGAGTACCTGATACAGTAGAGCATGACTCCAAGAGCAAGGCTTCAAGATCGAGTTGCTCAATCACTTTACCAAGAAGGGGGAAGGGGAAAAGGGGAAAGGGGAAAGGGCACAGAATTTAGAACTTTTCCTCACAAGGTATAAAGCCCCTGTTTTTAAATAGGTCGAACAAAAAAAGAAGATAATATCCGCCACCTAGTGCGAGAAGTAAGCCGCGTCTTTATTTGAAACCCCTGCTTTTAAGTCACTGGTTCCCTTTCCCCTTTCCCCTTTCCCCTTTCCCCTTTTTTACCAGAGATTATGTTCCTGTTTAATCGCTTCCTCCATTCAATAATTCGGTTTGTGCTAGTCAGCGTGATGACGATCGCAATAGTACTTGGTTGGAGTGCGATCGCCCACAGTCAACTGCCCTCATCACCCACCGCCGCTTCTAACGATCCGCACAAACCCCCTAAAGACGTTACCCGTCTCGGTGAATATGAAATTGCCGACGTGAATTCACCACTAGACAAAAACCTTTTGTTTAAGGTTGTCTCTCCCACTGTTTTTAATCGCGACCAACCGCCAGAGGGAAGTCTTCCTGTGGAAGTACGTGCTGAAGAAATTACGCAACGGCTGATGCGAGCGCTCGATAGAGCCAACAAAGCCAAAGAAACTCCCATAATTTCTGTTGCCACCCTGAATAATCGCCTAATTCTCCAGCTCAATGACGATCAAATGTCCCGTTCTTTAAGGCTGGTGACAGTGACAGAGCCAGATGGTGACTACTATGGGAAAACGCTTGAGGAATTGGCCCAGGAGTGGCAAAAAATATTACAAGCAGAAGTGGAACGCATCGAGCGACTCTTCTCACCTAAGGTATTGTCTCAACGGGTTGGGCAGGCACTACAAATCAGCATCGGCTTGGTGTTGGGCAGTGTTGTGTTATGGTTCCTGCGGCGAACTCTAATTCGCAAACAGACGGTATTGCAAGCTCGTTATCAAGAGCATATAGCTGAGGCAAAAGAGGCTGCGGTCAAACGCTCTCAGGCAGAAACATCGGCCAATATTCAGGCAATCGACACCAGCGAATCAGAGGCACACACCATCGCCCATCAGCGATCGCAATTTCTAGAAATCATTCAGCGACAGTTCACTCTCAAGCGCCAACTGGGGATCTATTCTTTTCTCACCTTGCTACTGTTTTGGGCGTTTATTCTCGGATGGTACATCGGGATTGTGGTCATCATGTCTCGCGTCCCTTACCTGATGAGATGGTGGAGTGAAGCTTTAGCCCGTCCCCTCGCGCTGCTGATTGTTTGGTTTTTTACTAGTATTGTCATTCGTATCAGCAAAAGCTTAATTGACTACATCACCGATGTCTGGACAACCCATCCCTCTCTCCCTTTGAGTGAAACTCAACGGATTACTCTGCGATCTGCAACAGTTTCTGGGGCACTAAAAGGATTAATCACCTTTGTTTTGATTACCTTCGGTATCTTGCGGACTCTAGACATTTTTAATGTACCCACTAATTCAATTTTGGCAGGGGGGGCTGTCATCGGTATTGCAATTTCCCTTGGTTCTCAAAGTTTGATGAAAGATTTGGTCAATGGCTGCTTAATTTTGATGGAGGATCAATTTGCTGTGGGAGATGTGATTGAGATCGGGAATAAAAGCGGACTGGTGGAAAATCTCAACCTACGCGTGACTCAACTACGCAATGGCGAAGGTAAGTTAATTACCATTCCTAATAGCAATATCACTGATGTCAACAACTTAACCCGCCTTTGGTCGCGGGTAGACTTTTCTATTGTGGTGGCCTATGAAAACGACCCGAAGCAGGTTTTAGAAATTCTCAGGCAAGTATCCCAGCAATTGTATAGCGAAGTGGAATGGCGCGATCGCCTGCCAGAATCGCCCGAAGTCCTGGGCATTGATGACCTCTCCCACACGGGTATGCTAGTGCGCGTTTGGATTAAAACGGTACCGATGGAACAATGGAATGTTGGGCGAGAGTTCCGTCTACGAGTGCGCCTAGCCTTTGAAGCAAACAATATCCAGATTGGCAGACCACAATGGATTACTTACAACACAGATTTGGCAAAGTCTCCTTTTCAAAATTAGCCTTTGGTAAGAAACTTGCAGTGAAAAAAATATCCCAAACTGATGTATATGATGTTTTGAATAAAGTAATTTATCTCTTAACTGATTTAAGTAATATTTTTGTAACTGTAACTAAGTTAATGAATATTTTTTGATAGAAAAAATAAAGTATACAACATATATTAAAGCTATATCAAGAAAAGTTTTAGGTCGATCTCCAAATTAAATATCAAAAGATTAATAGATGGTGCTTTGGGCTAATTTGCCTGTAAATAGATTAACTGATTTATCTGCACTTGAAGTCAAGAAGAAAACATGGGAAATTTAAATCTGTCTAAAAATTTTAGGGATTCTGTTCTCTATATTTGTTACAGGATGGGTAAGTTTAACGAGCAAATACGAAAACAAGAGACAAAGGCTAGGTGAAGTTTAATTTGTCAATATTTAGGTGAACAAAAATCATGAACCTTAAAACATTACTTATTACCACTGTTGTATCTTTAGCATCATTTGTTGGGACTTTTCCAGTGAAAGCAAATATTTCTCAGGAAGGAGTGCAAGGAATTAATGATATTTCTGTAACCTCAATTTCTTCTGTTGTAAATCACTTAAACCAGCCTTATCTCATCGCTAGACCTAATTGGGTGACACTAGCTGGAGGACGGTCAAAAAGAATTAACCTACGTACAAGACCAACTATCAACTCGGGTACTAAGGGCTACGGGTTAGGTGGCGATCGCGCCCAAAATTTACAATGCGTTCAAGATAAAGATAGACGTGGTAGTCAGCTTAACTGGTGTCGAGTGAAATTCCCAAAATCGGGAGCAATTGGTTGGATTCGTAGCGACAACATTATTTTCAGCGATGGTGGCGAATAAAATTGCAGTCGTACACCATAGACGCTGGACGATGGCTTTGAGTTGCAAGATGGGGTTGATCCAGCTACAAGCTAGTTGATATGGTTGACTAATGCTGAGTTCAGTTTAAACAGCACTCAATGTTTCATAACCCACACTCAACAACCCGCATTAATCAATATGTCTGAGATTCAAAACAAAGTGGTAATCATCACCGGAGCCAGCAGTGGTTTAGGTGAGGCGACTGCGAAGCGACTTGCAGCTAGTGGAGCCAAGCTGATGCTGGCCGCCCGCCGAGAAGATCGGCTCAAAGAATTGGTTGCAGCGATCGCTAAATCAGGAGGGACTGCAACCTACCGAGTGACGGATGTGATAGATCGCGCACAGGTAGAAACTTTGGCGAAGGAAACTTTGAGTACTTATGGCCGTATCGACGTGCTGATCAATAATGCTGGCTTGATGCCGCTTTCTCCCCTCGACCAAGTAAAAGTGGAAGAGTGGGATCGGATGATTGATGTCAACATCAAGGGCGTTCTCTATGGGATTGCTGCCGTGTTGCCGATTATGCGTCAGCAAAAGTCTGGTCATATCATTAACCTATCGTCTGTGGCTGGACATAAGGTGTTTCCGGGGGCAGCAGTCTATTGTGCTACCAAATACGCAGTACGAGCAATCTCTGAAGGACTGCGGCTAGAGTCAAACGGTGAAATCCGTTCGACCAATATCTCACCAGGAGCCGTTGACACTGAACTGACTACCACGATTACCGATCAAGACACAGCAGCGGGAATTAATCAACTTTATGCGATCGCCATTGATGCAGACGCTATTGCCCGTGCGATCGCATACGCCATTGAGCAGCCCAGTGATGTTGATGTAAATGAAATCATCATCCGTCCAACACGTCAAGAACTTTAGTTAACATCCTCACTCTAGCTTTAGCTTTTTTCTTGAATCTGTGGGTGACTTCATCCCATTCGCTGATGAGCGAGTGCAACAGTGAAAAAATTCTGCGAGAACTCTGTAGTTTTTAAACAACAGTGCCGAATTTTAGTTAGAAGTCCAACGCTTTGAGCATTTCCTCAATGAGTGAGAAATTAAATCAACCCAACTTAACCCTTGCTCTTTTAAAAATAGTATTTCATAGACAACAGAAGCACTCTCAATACTTGTCGGGTTTTGGGGAAAAGGGGAAAGGGAAAGGGGAAAGAAAAAACCTTTAACCTTTTCCCCAAACCCAATTCCGAGTTAAAAATGCACAAAGCGTGCAGTATTGGAAGCACTCTAGGATAAAAAAAGGAGCCTAACTTAGGCTCCTTAATAAAAAAGTGGTAAGAAAATTGTGACTACTTGATAGTCACCTTACCACCAGCTTCTTCGATGCGCTTCTTAGCATCTTCAGCAGCATCCTTAGCAACACCTTCTTTAACTGCCTTGGGTGCAGCTTCTACCATGTCTTTCGCTTCTTTCAGACCCAAACCGGTCAATTCGCGGACAATCTTCAGCACGGCAATTTTCTTATCAGCTGGGACTGATTCGAGAATCACTTCAAACTCAGTTTGCTCAACAGCTTCTTCAGCAGGAGCAGCACCACCAGCACCAGGCATCATCATCATGCCACCAACGGGTGCAGCAGCACTCACGCCAAAAGCTTCTTCAATTTGCTTAACTAATTCAGAAGCTTCCAGCAAAGAAAGGGTTTTTAGTTGTTCTAAAATTTGATCGGTTGCAGCAGACATTGATATAACTCCTGTAATTTTGAATTATTTATTTAGCCATTAGTCATTGGTCTTTAACTATAGACTTTTGACTTTTGACTGATGAACCACGAAGTCTATTCAGCAGCAGTTTCAGTGCTACTATCAGCTTCAGTCGAGGTTTCTGTGCTGCTATCTTGTACAGCAGCAGTTTCGGTGCTACCACCACTTTGCTCTTGGTCGGCCACAGCTTGCAAAGCACGAGCCAGTGAACCAGGAACTTCGTTGATACCCACAGCAATCTTGGTAGCCAAAGCGTTGATAGCCCCAGCAATTTGTGCAATGAGTTGTTCCTTAGATGGCAAGTCTCCCAGAGCTTTGACATCTGGTTCTTTCAGTAGGCGACCTTCCATAACACCGCCACGAAGTTCTGTCTTCTTGGTGGCTTTTTGGAAGTCTTGGTAAGCCTTAATTGCAGATGAAAAATCTTCTTTGACTAGCAAAAAGGCTGAAGAACCTTTGAGTAGTTCTGACAATGGCTGCCATTTTTCTTCACCTTCAATAGCAATGCCCATCAAAGTATTTTTAGTTACTTTGCAGACAGCACCACTCGGACGTAGCCGCCGCCGTAAATCGGTAATCTCAGCAACTGTTAATCCTTGATACTCTATTACCAGTGCCAGAGTTGACTCACTCAAAGTTTCTTTGAGGTCAGCTACTATCTCTTTTTTATTTTCTAGTGTTCTACCCATTCCAATCTCACCTCCTTAAAACAATCGGGGAAGTGCCCTACTTGTACGTTTTTTCTCAACCTGAAGCAAACAAAACAACAAACCCCAGCTAACATAGCCGGGGTTGAGAGTAAGACTCGTGATGCCATAGTTATCACACCTTTGTGGGTGTTAATTCTGACAATTAGAGTTTTAACCTCGGCAGGATATTTAAGCTATTAGCACCTGCTGTCTCCGGCTTTGTCTATTTAATTTTGTCATTTGTCATTTGTCCTTTGTCCTTTGTCCTTTGCCTTTACAAATGACTAACGACTAATGACTAATGACTAAATATTAACCAGCTTCGCTCAGTTTCAAATCTCGTAGGGCGCTGATATCAACTTTAATTGATGGCCCCATTGTGGCTGACACATAAAATGTGCGCCAATAACGACCTTTAGCTCCTGAAGGACGGTTACGGTCAATCGTCTCCTGCAATGCCTTCAGGTTAACTAACAAATCTTCAGGCGAGAAAGTTGTCTTACCAAACATAACATGGACAATACCAGTTCGATCAGCTCGGAATTCTAATTTACCAGCTTTGAATTCTGCGATCGCACCTGCTAAGTCAAATGTCACGGTTCCACCCTTGGGCGATGGCATCAAACCACGTGGCCCAAGCAACTTACCCAGCTTTGCCACCTGTGGCATCACATCGGGTGTGGCAATCAGTTTGTCAAAATCCATTCTACCCTTCTGGATTTCGTCAATCAGTTCTTCTGACCCCACTAAATCAGCACCAGCGTTGCTGGCTTCGTTTACCTTTTCGCCTCTGGCTATCACCGCCACTCGGACGATTTGTCCTGTACCTTTGGGCAGTGCTACCGTTGTCCGCAACTGTTGGTCTGTATACTTGGGGTCAATTCCCAGCCGGATATGAGCTTCAGCAGCTTCGGTAAATTTAGCTGTTGCTGTGTCTTTTAGAAGGGCTAAAGCCTCTAAAGGATGATAGTCTTTGTCTTCTACTTTTGCTTGCAATCCCTGCAAACGACGCGATATTTTTGGCATTTTGTTCTCCTGGGGTAATTCCGAAGCTTTGCCTCTCCCCCGATAATTTTTAGTTATTTGTCCTTTGTTCTTTGTCCTTTGTCCTTCGTCAGTTACCAGTGACTAATGACCAATGACCAATGACCAATGACTAATCCGTGACTGTTATACCCATATTTTTAGCCGTTCCTGCCACAATCTTCATTGCCGCGTCGATGTCGTTGGCATTGAGGTCGGGGAGTTTGGTTTGGGCTATTTCTTGCAATTGTGCTTTGCTAATTGACCCAACCTTCTTTTTGTTGGGTTCGTTGGAGCCTTTTTCTACTTTCGCCGCCTTCCGAATCAGCACTGATGCTGGTGGCGTCTTGAGTACAAATGTAAAACTCCGGTCTTCAAAAACCGAAATTTCTACAGGTATCACCATTCCAGCTTGGTCTGCTGTTTTGGCGTTGTACTCTTTACAAAACATCATGATGTTGACGCCATGTTGACCCAAGGCGGGGCCCACTGGCGGTGCTGGGTTGGCTTTTCCAGCATTCAAGGCCAGTTTAATGACCGCCACTACTTTCTTCGCCATTTGTATTTAGCTCTGTTTCTCTACCTGATTAAATTCCAATTCAACTGGTGTATCTCTACCAAAAATTGAGAGCAAGGCTTTAAGCTTACTCCGCTCTGGAGAGACTTCAATCACCTCGCCTTCAAAGTCTTTAAATGGACCAGAAAGCACCATTATCTTATCACCAGTAGCCATGTCAATTTTGACAACAGCTTCTTGTTCGCTGGTTTGTTTGAATATACGTTCTACTTCTGAAGAACTCAGTGGTATGGGATGCACGTGACCGCGACCCTTACTACTACCACGTTTTTGTTCTGAACCCACAAAATTAATTACATGGGAGGTGTTTCGTACCACCTGCCAGGTATCATCATCCATCATCATCCGCACCAACACATAACCAGGGAAAACTTTTTCCTCTGTATGCTGGCGACTGCCGTCTTTGCGGATTTTCACCGCTGGCGTCTGCGGAATTTCTACTTGGATAATTTTGTCAGCTACATCAAAAGTTTGAATTCGTTGTTCTAAGTTCGTCTTTACACGTTTTTCACAACCTGAGGCTACTTGCACTGCATACCAGCGTGCTTCTTTTGACGCTGTTTCTGCTGCTTCTGCTGTGTCCTCAGACTGGAAGGTTGAGTTGCGAGGTTCGTCTGTTGCAAAAGTCATCAGAATACCTGTTTGGCTGCCCAAGCAAACAATCCATCGACCAAGTATATCAAAGATGCGGAGAGTGCCACCATTAACAACACAGCGGCGGACTCGCTCACTATCTGTTTCCGACTGGGCCAAACTACTTTTTCAAGTTCTTCTTTGGTTCCCTGTATGAAGTTGCCAAAGCTAAACCCATTTGTGGTTTCTGGCAATTCTGCTTCATTTTTTTTGGCCACGACCGATTATCCCCCGTTTCTTACTCAATTTTGGATTTGGGATTTTAGATTTACCCCATGCTTTAAGGCAAAGGTACTCAACTTCAGATTTTGGGTTGTCCATTTATTTAGATTTTTTGTCAATCCCAAATCTAAAATTTAAAATCTAAAATTTATTTGTCCAGTTTTGCAGTTTCGACTCTATTTCACTTACTGGAAGTAAAACAACTACAAACACAATAAGTTTACCCGAAATTATTATCGCTAACTGCTATATTAACAGTTGCGTAATTATTTCGGGCTTAGTTTTTGCTCTTGAGCGCGCCCTGGAGGACTTGAACCCCCGACATCAGGTTTTGGAGACCTGCGTTCTACCAACTGAACTAAGAGCGCACAAGCTGTTTTTGATTCAGTGATTGCGCTGAACTAAATTTCAGTTTAACGCAATATGAGATTTATATCATACCTTAATTTTGTCGGAAAAACAAGTCAGCGGCAGATGCCGCTTGAGGCTTGAGATTTCTCCCATAATGATTGAAGGACGAATCACAAAGGGCGGTCAAACCGTTGCTTGATTCTGGTTGCCTTACCTACGCGATCGCGGAGATAATAGAGTTTAGCACGGCGTACCTTACCGCGACGTATGACTTTGATGCTGTCAATCCGGGGAGAATGCAGCAAAAATACCCGCTCAACGCCCACGCCTTGAAAAACCTTACGGACTGTAATCGTTTCGTTGATGCCACCATTACGCTTGGCAATTACTACTCCCTCGTAGGGTTGTACGCGATATTTTTCGCCTTCCTTGATTTTCACTCCCACTTTTACAGTGTCGCCCACGTAAATGTCGGGCAGATTCGATTTTATCTGTTCCGCTTCAATGGAGCGGATAATCTCTTGAGCATTCATAGTCTTTCTGTCTGCTTAAAAAAATCTCACGATCATCAATGATAAATCGATAATCCTATTTCAGTCTACTTGTTGGGATTGATAATTTTACTGATACAACGGTCTAAAGATCAAAGCTATATTGCAGAATGCTGTATCACAGGGGTAAAATTTATGAAATTTAGCGTCGTCATCAGTACCTATAATCGCTTGAATCTGCTGCAAAGAGCAATTGACTCGGCTCGGAACCAAACAATCGAGTGCGAGGTGGTTGTTGCCGATGATTGTTCATCTGATGACACCCAAACCTATCTTAAAGGCTTAGGAGACCAGGTTGTTTACCACCGTAATGAAGTGAACCTTGGTCATGCAGCAACAGTAAATGCTGGAGTTGCCAAAGCTAGCGGCGACTGGATTAAGTTTTTAGATGATGACGACTATTTAGCGCCTAACTGCATAGAAGAGATGGCAAAGGCGATCGCACTTCGTCCCGATGCTGTAATCTGCTCTTGTGTCGCGGCTCAGGTGGATGGTAATGAAGTTGAACTCTCTCGCACTCCCCAAGTTGGCCCCGGTTTAGCTTTTTATATCCCCCAAGCCGATATTCACTACGGTATGCTTTTAGAACTTGTACCTTTTGGCACACCTGTACAAGTAGCTTGCCAACGTGATGCTTTCCTGCAAACTGGTGGTTGGGACTCTACACTCGATGCTAACTGTGATGACATCGATTCCTGGATTCGGATTGCTCAGTTTGGCGATGCTATTTTCTTCAACCATTGTCTTGCTTACCGCACTATCTGGCCCGGTGCATATAATCAAAAGTTTTCTTTGTCTCGGCGGTTGGCGACAAATATTTTGATGAAGGAGAAAATTTACGCTTTGGTAAATGAGCAGCATCGCTCAAAGATTCCCGTCTTGCAGGATATAAAAAATTACCTGAAACTCCATTGGATTTTAGTAGCGCTGAAGCAAAAAAATATCAAGAGTTTTCTTTCAATGATCGATCCGTCTATACTTTCTCCTCAGTCTTGGAAGTTTTTACTAACTGCTGCCTCATCACGCCGCTCTCAAGGAAACAATTCTCAGGTTCGCAAACTTGTATTGATTGAGTCGTAGCTGTACTCGATTGATGGCAGGCAATACTTGTCGGTTAAGGGTTAAAGGGGAAGGTGGGGCCCCCTCTGGGGATAAGGGGCGGGGTTAAAGGGAAATTAAAAACCTTTAACCCCGCCCCTTATCCCTTTCCCAAAACCAAACTTTGGGTTCAAAATGCTTAACCGAGTAGTATTGCGATGGCAGGGTATTGGGAAATAGCAGATTCAGTCTTCAGAATTTTGGAGTTTTACCCCGATTTATCAAGCCGTTACTGAATAAGTCTTTAAGCTAAGTAACTAGTTAGAAACGCTTTTAGTCAGTAGTAAGTGGTCATTTTTACGCACTACTGACTAATTTTGAGTTGTCACTGAAGAATTCAATAATTATGTAGATTCACACTCAGTTACTTATCTTTATTTTTTATACACATCTTAAAGATTATGCGAATTATACATATTTTGAACCACGTTCAAGAAATAGGTAACGGTATTGTGAATGTGGCTGTGGATCTGGCTTGTCTACAGGCAAAATTTGGTTATGAGGTAGCGGTTGTTTCTGCTGGTGGTGAATACGAGACTTTACTAGATATTTATGGTGTCAAACACTACCAACTAGACCAAAGCCGGAAACCGATAAGTATGATCAAAGCAGCTATGCGTTACCGAGCGATCGCAGCTGAATTTCAGCCGGATATTGTTCACGCCCACATGATGACGGGAGTGATATTAGCACGTATTTTTAAAGGAAACAAATATGCTTTAATTTCGACAGTACACAACGAATTTCAACGTGCGAGTCTGCTGATGGGTTTAGCTGACAGAGTAATCGCTGTCAGTAAAGCTGTGAAAGATTCTATGTTTAGGCGCGGTATTCCAGAAAACAAGTTGCGGGTGGTATGTAACGGAACTTTGGGCAGTCCCCGCACTCGACAAATACAAGATTATCAACCTCTACCATTACAGCATCCAGCGATCGCGACTGTAGCCGGGATGTATCAACGTAAGGGAATTGCTGAGTTAATCGCCGCCTTTGAACAAATTGCCTCAGATTTTCCCCAAGCGCATCTTTATTTGGTAGGAAATGGCCCTGATAAGCAGCTATTTGAGGCACAGGCACAAGCAACTTCTGTAAAAGAACGCATTCATTTTGAAGGTTTCCAACCAGAACCTCAACGCTATCTGATATCTTGTGACATATTTGTGCTAGCTTCCCATCGTGACCCTTGCCCTCTGGTACTTTCAGAAGCGAGGGAAACTGGCACTGCGATCGTTGGTACTCAGGTAGACGGGATTCCTGAAGCTTTGGATAATGGGCAAGCGGGTCTTTTAGTGCCAGTAAAAGATAGTAATGCTTTGGCTGGGGTCTTAGTGCAATTACTGAGTAATGCCGAGATGCTGGACGAGTGGAAACAACGGGCAAATAAAAACCTAGAGCGTCTTAGTGTTGCCCGCGTCCATCAAGAAACACTGGCAGTGTATGGTGAGTTAATTACAAAATGAGGGCATGGGGAATGGGGCATTGGTGATTGTCAGTTATCACTAGTCCCCAGTCTCCAGTAACAGCTTTAACAGTGTAGCGATCGCTTTAGTTTGAAAGCTACGCCTAAAGCGCCAAAAACGAGTACACCCAAAACATTAGTTGATTCAGGAATGGCGGTGTAAGAAGCACCCACCCGGATCGGCCCATCTCTATCCTCTTGATCTGCTGGTATTGCTGGAATGATTCCACCACCTGGGGTTAAATCGGGTTTGGTAGAAAATAGATTGTAAAATGTGGCTCCGTCTGGGATTACGCCACCACTATAAGTGATCAGGTTGCCTTCGACGGTAACGTTTGCAAAGATATCCTCTAGACCAGGAATACTAGAGAAACCAATCTTTCCATCTCCATCAACATCTCCCCACTCTACCGGCTCATTATTAAATGATGGATTAGAATCGGCATTAGTATAGGACAGCGTTTGTAAGTCAAAAACGAATCTTCCTATATTATTGCCAGTACCATTTATTAAATTGTTAGCTCTATCTGGGACACCATATTCTATTATTTGTCCTGGTAGAATATCTGGCCCAAGGGTTCTTGGTTCTCTCATTTCAAATATGTCTTTATTCACACTCGTCACTATTGGTTCTACAAGGATGACGGCTCTTGCTGGTGTCCAAGACGAAAGACTAATTCCTGCTGCTCCTAGAACAGATAAGGCTATTTTGGTTGCAATTGTAGTCATATTTGTGTCCTTTTCATATTGGTTAAGAGAATGCTATACCGCATGGGTTAAATCAAACAGCAAAAACTCACTTTTCAACTGCTATCTATCTGCTAGATAAATAGTGGTTAATGTATGCTTGCTCACTGAGTTGATATCTACTCATAGGTTGATTTATAAAGCAATTCTTGTAATGCTTTATCACGATAACTAGTAATTTCACGCAATCTTTATAAAAAATATAAATTAGAACTGATGCGTTGACAGATTAGACAATATGTGAATCATAAAATTATCTTGACTCCTAATAAACCGTGGTTCATTGCTGTCTTAACAAGGCGCTAAGTACCAGGCTTGATATGAAATGGTTATAAGATTTCGAGACTATAGCAAACGGCTTTCTGATTTTGAGCAAGAAATTTTAGTTCGTTGTCCCCAATGCGATCGCAGCTAAAGCACAGCTTGTAATGGGGGCTTTAACGAATTACGAATTACGAATTACGAATTACGAATTATTCTAATCTTGTTGGTGAGCGAATTTATAACCACCCCACAAAGAAAGAGCGATCGCAATGACCAGCAAAATCGGTATGCTGTACCAAGGAAACTGGGACAAGGGTAAATGAGCCGCTGCACGCAGTCCGATGCTGGCGTAGGTCAACGGTAACAGGTAAACTACAACCTTGAGGGCAGCTGGTAATGTCGCAGGGTCAAAGAAAGTCGCTCCTAAGAATGACATAGGGATAATTATAAAATTGTTGTAGAGTCCAACTGATTCGAGCGATCGCACACTCAACCCCACAATCACACCTAAACCAGCAAATACCGAACAATTCAGCACTACCAACAGTAGAAATAGTGGGTTGAGAAAATTCCAGTTTCCAGTCAACAGCAGTGCTACCAAAATCACCGAACCGGAAGTCATCAACCCCCGCACGACTCCCGCTAGCATTTTACCTATGTGCAGCGCTAAGGGGTGTATAGGAGTTAACAACAATTCCTCGAAGGTTTTGCTAAATAGTCTGTCTCCACAAATTGAAAATGTCGTTCCACCAAAGCTAATCGTCATCGATGATAGCGCCACCATTCCTGGTAATATAAATTCCAAATAGTTGTCATAATTACCACTAATCCCTGAGCCGGGTTTGATAGAATTACCCAAACCCAAGCCAAAAGCTAAAATATATATCAGTGGAGATATTAATCCTGATGCAGCAACTTGTACAATTCTCACACGTAAATCTAACCAATCTCCCCAAAAAATAGTCAGAGTATCAGCTAGGAAGATTTGAAGTTGCGAAGTTTTGAACCTCTTGCCCGAAAGTAGCGCTCTTTGAGATGTCACGTGCTTTCAATTACTTATCAAAATTTCATTAAGTGTTAATTTACATTGTTTTACACATCAATTACTAGGGGTAACAAAAATATCTCATCCTAAAAATTAAAAAGTAACAACAAAAGCTAGATAATCTCAGCGTTCTGACTGTTTTAATAGTGAAAATTGAGTTAAGCTCATCTGATAATCATCAAAAATGTGCTATAATAATCCATCAATACAAGAAGTAAAAAATTAACTAACAAGTCAAGCAAAACAAAGGTCATAACTAATAACAATTGCTTAACTATCAAATAAATAAAAATACTAACCAATTATTCCAGATAGAAGCAACAAGACATAAATTTGAACTTCTGTCGAGATATTATGTGAAGTCGGCAAGAATAAATTTAGCTATTTTAAAATAATGTAAAATTAATAATATTGGGAGGAAGCCCAAAGAGTGATATTTGGAATCTCCCACTGATTTAAAGTACCGAATACAGTGCTGGGAGGATATCAAGACCACTGAGTTATCTAGATAAATTCATATTTTTCTCAGTTACCGTGAACGTAGCACAGAAAATCACAGACAATTGCATTAAAGACTAGGCATACTGAAAAGAGGGAGCAAACTTTAGACCACTCCCTGCCAAATAGGCGTGAAGGTGATTAAGCAACAATGAGACGTAAACCCACTGGTAGATCGGCTACTACTTCTAAACCCTCTATTTTCCAATCCCCTATGTTTAACCTCTTCACCATCGCAATTATGGGAGGGGTATTGATTTTGGGAATTGGGATTGGCATTGCTTTTAGTTCTACAACCACGTTGGCCCCTTCAAATGTGGCTTCCCGTGAATTCATTGACACCAAAGCACCAAACCCTGAGATTTGTGTGCAGTATGGAGCCAGCGCGATGGTGATGGACGCTAGACTGTTCGTCACTCTCAACCCCTTCAACGTCTATGTTGCCCAACCCAGTATGCGTCCTGGATGCGTAATCCGGCAAAATAACTGGGCGCTTTTAGAGCAACGTAAGCTGGTGACTAACGATCAGGTAAGAGATTGCAAAAATCGCTTGAATACCTTTGGTTTCACAGGTAACTTGGACAGTGATAAACCTGATATTAGGTGTATATATCAGAATGAAGCTGCTCAGAACTTCTTCACGGCTCAACCAGGAGCAGTTGGAACACCTCAAGAAACGGACAGATTTTAGATTTGGGTATGGGGCACAATAATTCCTGCTTGTTCCCCTTGTCCCCCTCATCTCCCACTGCTTCCTATCTATTTTTAGGAAGGGGTTGACCAAACTCGATCACCTGGACATCGGGAACATTAGGGACTGTAGGAACTGGAAATTCCGACATACCGAAAGGAGGAATGCTATTCAAATTACCGGGTTGATTTGGGAAAGAAGGAGGAGGAAGAATCAAACCAGGTTGTTGAGAGGATGTATTCGGAGTTAGGGGAGGTACAGTTACAAAAGGCTGTCCTAAGTTATTCGTAATTGTTGAGGGCAGTTCATTGGATGGAGGTGGTACTGTCAGTAAGGGTGGTTGTGCGTTAGTAGTAGTTATGGGTAGGTTAGTAGGCGGTTGAAGTGGTTTCTTGGGTGAAGGTGGGGAGTTTGCTGGTTTGACTACAGCAGTTTTACCAGAAATAACCGGACGTAATACCCAGCGAGTGGAGTTTTTTGGGGAAACGGGTTGCAGTTTTACTTGTTTGGGATTAAAAGCTGTGCCCGATGCTAAATCTAGGACAATGCGCGTGTCGTTCTCATTCAATTGAGAAACACGAATGCTTTTGATTGATCCAGAATAATTTTGTTGCGTGGTAACGTTACCCAACTTAGTATTTGGTAAATCTACAACAAGGCGAGGAGGTTGGGCTAGGTAGAAATAACGGGGAGTTGTGCCTGCTGAGAGGGTGATTTCGAGTTGCTGTGTTTTGGTAGAAAAACGCCATTTATTTAGCTTTGCCACTGGTATAGCAGCAGTAGTGAAAGTTTCGAGGGCGATCGCTGCACAAAAGCCTAATAGACTGATGCTAAATAGCTGCTTGCGCCATTGGCAAAATTGCCTCGTCTTTAGTCCCTGATCCATTCTTTTTATTTGCTCTATAAAACCCATACAATGCGCTCACATTGCTGTTTACTTCGCGCTTACGATTACTATCCCCAGCCCCCATTCTCCAGTTCAATGGCTGTTTAACTTATGAGATTTTTCCTCAGCTTTTTGGGGCATAGCGGTAAATGTCAGAGTTTGGGGGATGCCATTTATGGTTAATTGACCTGTCATGCTACCTTTTTCCACAAGTTGCATTTGAATTGCGACTGAGTTTAGAGGATCATTTTGGGGGCGAGGAATATTACAAAGGATTGATCTACCAACTTTCCCAGATAAATTTAACTGTTGATTTCTAAAGATGCCTGCCAGAGAGTACTTTTCGTCAGTATCGGCGTTAGCGTTTGCCGGTAATACAGAGGCATTTAAGTAAATACCCGACTGTTGAATGTTTAACGTTAGGGTATCCGATTTTTCACAGTTCGGCAAATTTTCAGCCAGCATTAGACGATATCTGCCGTTAACTGGAGGAGGAGCCTTAAGATTTTTTTCCCCATAAACGCTGACAGTTTTAAACAACAGTAGCACTGAACTTATTGCTACTCCGTAAAAAGCTAAAGATTTGAAGTTGAAATGATTCATGTGTTGAACTGGGGAATGGGGAAGAAGCAGGGGAGCAGGGAGCAAGGGAGAAGAGTTTTCCCCTCTGACTCTTTTCAAGCCCTCTCATTGTGCCGACTGGGTTACCACAGCGCTGGCTCCTCTTGATTACTAATTTCAGGAAGCATGGAAGTTAGATGAGCGGTGACTTGACTGTAGCGGCGGGTAATTAGCAGAGAGGAACGGCATTGGATGGCTAGTTGATCTGTATATCTTCCCAAGGTTTGACGCTCGATACCCCAAGTGCGGCTGGTGCCAGCAATTGTCAGGTCTACACTTTTTGAGGCTTCGATTAAGGCTTGGATTGGCTCTGGGGACTGGACAATTTTGATTTCAATGCGATCGCGTACACTTTTCGGTAATTGCTCGATCATCGTGTCGAGTTCGTAACTCAATTTATCTTTGAGACGATTTTCGGGTAAAACGTGTAAAATCTGCAACATACAAGTTTCATGATTGATTAGCAGTCTGAGCGCCAGTATCAGTGCCAAATCATCATGGATATTGGCAGAATAAGGGACTAACAAACTTTCTAAGCGATCGCTTCCCCGGTCTACAAATACTGCCACATCAACTGGTGCAGTGGTGAGAATTTGACCGACTTTTCCACCTAAGCGATTGCTACTAAAAGCTGGACGATGCCATCCCACGAGAATTAAATCAACTTGGTCTAGTGCGGCAATCTGTGCTGTTTCCCGTGCGACATTGCTAGATGTGCGAACGATGGGATGCACATAAGAGCGTGTTTCTAGCGGTTCGAGAGTATTTATCAATTCATCTAGTTGTTGGCGACGCTGGGCGATTAATCGGTCTGCTTCATCTGGTGTACTTTCAAAGGCATAATCTTCTTCAAATTCAATCAGGCTAAGAGGGTTAACAATGGCGGGATGTCGGTAGTTGAGAGCGATGCTGACTGCCAACTGTACCAGCCCTTTTTGGGTACTCGGATTAGCTACTGGCACTAAAATTCGGTAGGGATGAAGATAACTTACACTTCCAGCAGTGACATCTGTATCTATATCGTCTGTTTCTGCTTCCAACTCCGGTTCCATGACATCTAACCTGATCAGCTTCTTCGGGTATGTCCATTCCAGCAGTGGCGAGGTCATGAATGTAGTTACCAATGCCATAATTACCAGCATGGTAAATATTAAGGGGGAAATGACCCCTAACTCTAGACCAATGTTTAGCACTATCAGTTCGGTTAAACCGCGAGTATTCATTAACCAACCGAGTGCCGAGGCTTCCCGTTTATTAATGCCGCTGACACGAGCCGCTATATAAGTGCCAAAATATTTGCCTGCGATCGCCACTCCTAAAACCAACGCACACAACAGCCACAATTTTGGACGGTTGAGCAAGCCAATATCCGTCCGTAAGCCACTGTAGGCAAAAAATATTGGCAGTAGGAATATCAGGACAAAATCTTCGGTTTTTACTGCCAATTCCCGCACTAAATCTTCATTTTTGGGCATGGCTGCTCCCAGTAAAAATGCCCCAAAAATTAAGTGAATACCAATTAGTTCGGTGATTAGTGCAGACGCAACCACGCCCATATAAATCCCAGCTATCAGTAATTGGCTGAGGCGTCCCGCACGGAGGTAATATTTGGCAAGTCCTTGGAGAAACCAACGTCCCAGCGTCAACATCAAGCCGATGTAAACTATGCTGGCGATAATTGTGGGTATGGCATCAGTAAAGTCACCAGTCCGAGCAACTGCGATCGCTACTGCCAAGAGACACCAAGCTGTCACATCATCCACCGCTGCACAACTTAACGCCAACGTTCCTAAACGCGTTCCTTGTAAATTGTTTTCAGTAATGATTCGCGCCAACACTGGAAAGGCAGTAATTGACATTACCGCCCCCAAAAACAAAGCAAAGGCAGTGAAGGATACGCTTGCATTAGAAACTAGGGGATAAAGTATCACCGCTAGCAGCGTTCCTAGAGAAAACGGCACCAAAATGCTCACATGAGAAGTTAAAACAGCTACTTTTAGCTGACTATTGAGGTATTTAGGATTTAGTTCTAACCCAATCAGAAACATGAAAAATATTAGTCCCACCTGAGACAAAACATTTAGAAAAGGAAAAGTTTCTGGTGGAAACAAGGTAACTGCTACATGGGGAGCAACTAAACCAAATAAAGATGGGCCGAGCATAATTCCGGCGACAATCTCACCAATTACCAGCGGTTGCTTAATGGAACGAAATGCTAATCCTACTAGCCTTGAAAGTCCAATAACAATCAGCACCTCAACCAGAACTAGAATAACTATGTGCATGGTTTCCTCACAATTAACTATCTGGTTTCTCGAAGATGATTCTTTAAAAAACTGGAAAATGTCAAGTTCGTTAGATCAAACCAAGAGTAATTTGTGCTTTGTTATTATGTCAATTGCTGTTACGATGCAGGAGCAGCCGTGAAACAAGAATTATGATGATTTTTGCAGCTAAATCTCTAATTATCGGTCTTAAAAAAATTAAGTAATAGTTAGTCAGCTTGTAGTAGCGCTTAAACGCAACTACAAACAAAATAGCGGTTATAATGAAGGTGAAAGCAGATAATTTTACCCAAATAGTAGGTAATTAATTTTATATTTAAATCTGCTTAAGCGGAAGATTTATCGTAGCTTGTATTATGTAACAAAAACGCAACGAGTGGTGATGCCATGAGGGTAGTAATGACTGCCATAATCACCATAATCGTAAATAAAGTGGGGGTAATTATCCCTTGCTCCAGACCAATATTGAGGATGATTAACTCCATCAAACCACGAGCATTCATCAGAGCGCCGATAGTTGCTGATTCCCGCCAATTTTCCCCCGCCAATTTTGCAGCCAACATGCAAGCAATACCTTTACCGAGAATTGCGATCGCAATAATTAAGAACGTAATTCCCCACAAAGTCGGTGTATTTACCAGTCCAATTTGAGTGTTCAATCCAGAGAAGACAAAAAATATCGGTAACAGAAAAGAAGTAGTTATAAACTCTGTATATTGGCGAATTTGTTGGGCAAATTCTCCGCGTGGTGTCACTGCTCCCAGCACAAAAGCACCAAATATTGCATAGATGCCTGTGACATCGGTAAACCACGCACAAAACATCAAAATTATCAACATCAAGGTCAAGGTTTGTCTGTTCACACCTGCATCACGTTTTGTCATGCGTGTGAATGCTCTCAGTAGAGGTTGTCCGACAAAAATTGCAAATAGCACGTAGCAAATGCCACCACCAATTGCTAATATAGCAATGCTTAGAGAATTTTTCACGCTAGCAAGGACGATCGCTAGCAAACACCAAGCAACTGCATCATCTACTGATGCTGCACCTAAAGCCAAAGTCCCAAAGCGGGTTTGTGCAAGTCCGCGTTCATAAAGAATGCGAGCTAACATCGGAAAAGCCGTAATTGTCATTGACGCACCTAGATACAATGCGGCTGACCAAGGCGTGACTTTTGGTTGAAAGAAATTACCATTGTGATAAAACCAAAAAGATGCGATCGCTCCTAAAATAAAAGGAGTGATAATTCCGGCAGCAGATAGCAAACTTGCACTTTTGATATGATGTTTTAAGAGTTTGGTGTTGAACTCTAAACCAATCAAAAACATATAAATTGCCAACCCAATTTGGCTGATAGCATATAAAATCGACATTGATGGATTGGGTATCTTGTCTCCTAAAGCTGTGATGATTGGAAGCTTAGGAAACAGCCATTGCTGAAAATCTGGTGCAAACAATCCTAAAAGAGATGGCCCTAGCATTACACCTGCAATCATTTCGCAAACAACATCGGTTTGACCAAGATAGCGGCGTCCTAAAATCGTGACAATGCGACAAGTGACTAAAATAACAGTGAGTTGCAGAAATAGCTGAATAACCAGATCAAAATTTGACATTGCATTTCCTTAATTTGCGTCTCTGCAATAAAAGGGACTGGGGATTAGGGATTGGGGACTGGGTGTAAAATCGAAAAATTATGGTGGTTGCTCATTACCCACCCAATACTTTTCGGTTAAGGGGGAAAGGGGAAAGGGAAAGGTTTGAATTCACCTTTCTCCCTTACCCTTTAACCTTTTCCCAGACCAAAAGAGAGATTGTTAGGCTTATCCGAAAAGTATTGATTACCCACCACCAAATTTTAAAAAACAATTCCTGGTTCGCTAACGCTGTGACCAGTTAATTTGATGAGATACAAGAGGCAATGCATTGCTTCGGTTTTCAAAGTTGTAGCAACTGCCATGTTGTTCTATAAGAACGCACACAACTGTACATCAATACAACATATTGCATCCAAACTAAAACCGCCATATATGATTTTTTATGATTTATTAAATTGCGATTTATAAAGTTTTCCATCTATTTGAACCACAATCTGCTGTAGAGATATATATGTGCGTCTCTACACTATGGTTTAATTACCTGAAATTGCTGTAATTTATGATTAAATTAGTTTCGAGTATCTAATGTATTACAACCATTCTCCACCCCGGAAACGCCAACGGGGGAAGATAATTCGCATTAGGCTTTGAGAAGTAATAAACACTGCTAACCACACGATGCTATAGTGCAGTAAAAAAGCTCCTGGCGGCAGTTCCTCTTTTGGTAAAGGTATTGGTAAAAAGCCAAACAGCTTGACTCCACAAAATACAAATACCAATTCCCATATACCAGCTAAGAGTTGATAAACTGCGGGCCAATCTCTATCCCAGCGTGATTTTTGTAGATAGTCATAAAGTACATCCCAACCTATTCCAAAGATGGCGACATAAGCAAGTATCCAAAAATAAACCGAGTTAGCACCAGGGCCAATCCAACCCATTACAAAAGGCAAAGATACGAGTACACCTAAAGTTGCAAGTAATAATAATCGAGTTTGCCAGCGACCAAATAAAGTTGGTGTCATAGGAGTGCTGAGTGCTGAGTTGGGAGTTAGGAGTTAGGAGTTGGGAGTTGGGAGTAATAAAGAAGAGATAAGTTGGAGTTTTTATAAATGGATGTTAGATTGGCTTTCATTAAAAATTTAGGAAGATTGTGGTGCTTTTGCCATGATGGCAAATATAGATTTCTTGCATAAGTCGGGAAAAGGGGAAGGTGGGGCCCCCTCTGGGGATAAGGGGCGGGGGGAAGGGGAAAAAGTTCTGTATTGCCCCCTTCCCCTTTAACCTTTACCCTTTTCCCCCTCTTGCAAAAAGCACTTTTGCAAGAAGTCTTATGAGAATCTTTACTAGCCTCAAAGCACCAACACATCTATATTAATTATTAGGATGGTTTAAGGCGATAATCAAATTGAGAATGGTGAATTGCGTTGGCAAAACCGACTTTTCGCGTAGCGTCTCGTAGAGAAGGTATGGCATCCCAATTGATTACATCCTCTAACAAAGCTTGATAACCTATTGTATTGGGATGAAGTCCATCTTCACTCAAGCGTTTGAGCCGCCAAGTTTCACCGCGTTCCATCCATTGCTCAAAAATATCTAAATAGGGAATCTGCCGTTTTGTGCAAGCAATTCGAGTTGCTTCTTTGTAGCGGTACTGGTCGGCATGATTATAGTAAAAACAATCTAAAAATGGCATCTTGGCTTCATTCACTGGCACCATGCCCACAAATAACACAGGACAGAGTTGCTGTGCTAAATCTAGCAGAGAAGCAATTTCTTTTTCAAACAATGTAAAGTCTGTGTAACTTCGACCATCGGGACGCGCCAACCGTGCTGAATCATTCACGCCTACTGATAAAATAATCAAGTCGGGAACACGATTTCGCAGTTCACCCCGGTGGCGAAATTCAACTTCTAACCTTTGTGCTACTTGTTGTGTGCGATCGCCTCTTACCCCTAAATTATAAAGAATATGACCGTCACTATCCGGCAACATCCACCACCGCCTTAGTTGCTCAATCCAGCCTCCTTTTTCCGGATCACCGAATCCATAAATTAAGCTGTCCCCCAGTGCGACAATCTTCATAGGCTGCAAGTGATTTGGTGGTGCGGACAGCTGCATTGAGGAAGAAGCTAGAAATGTGTGCATTTAACAACTATATTTTATATTTTTACAAGTTTCTATACATTTCTATACCATAAATGGCTATCCTATAGGTTTTATCCCCTTTGCAAAAACTGCCGTAAAATCTCCCCTGGTTTTCTATCCCAAGTGTCTACATGCTCATATATCAAATTGTCTTGGTTGAATTTATACGTTGAGTACCCATTAAAAAGCAAACCAGCTTTCCAAGGAACCCGCAACACTCCCCGCACTGTCCACTTTGCTAAAATCGTGTCTTCGGCTGACTGATAAACCTCATGGACATCAAAGTAAATTTGGGTAAAAAATAGCCGAGCGTGAAATCGCAAAGTCCAAAATATAATCCGATAGTTAAATTTGTATTTGAATGTATTCACCGGATCTTTAAAATAGATATCCTGTGTATAAATTTGATATGAAATATCTTTTTCAAAAAGTGTCGGTAAATCCTCTTTTAAAGTTTTAATTACATGTTCCACCGAAAATTGAGATTCCACGCGCCTTTTCCCTTAAAAAATCTTTTTTAACACCCTTTGCAACCCTGGCCAAATAGAAGATGTCTTCTTGTGACTCACACCACCCGCACTCAAATCTGACAGAGTGGGAAATGATGCAGATTTAGCATAAGGCCCATTTCGCAAAACTTTAGCTAGGGTATTATTATTTTCGCGCAAACCCT
The DNA here is from genome assembly GCF_054786515.1 of Nostoc sp. UIC 10890. Taxonomy (NCBI): domain Bacteria; kingdom Bacillati; phylum Cyanobacteriota; class Cyanophyceae; order Nostocales; family Nostocaceae; genus Nostoc; species Nostoc sp. UIC 10890. Next base: position 3,227,530 of record NZ_JBSGKF010000001.1, on the reverse strand, counting down.
CGTAAAAAAAGAATACCTCTCCTTGAATGCCAAGTTGGCGATTGTATTCAATTGCCTGCACCAGATATTCTGGACTAATGCAGTAAGAGCCAAGCTTCATCAATATTCCCGGTGCTAACTTCGGCAGTGTCGCATCTGTGAACTGCTGGTTTACTAGTTTATCAGCGATCGCAGAATAACTTCTAAAATCACGACGATAAATCTGCGGCTGAATCATATCAACTATTCCCCGCTTCAGCCATGCGGGCGAGTCTTGCAGATATTCCTGGAATGCCCAATCATAGATATTAGGTGCGATCGCTACTAGCAAGTTAGGATTCACCGCTTTCACTTCCTGGTAGAGACGCGCCAAGAAGTTAGTCAGAATATCTGCACGCCACTGTAACCATTGTCTATCCTTGGAATTTTGTGGCGGATTGCAATTAAATTGTTGGCGATAGCGGGTGACAGTTCCCTCATCATAGCCACCTTCAGAGGGGAATGCAGGAAAGCGATCGTCACCTTGAACACCATCGACATCGTAATTATTCGTAACTTCTAGCACCAAGTTCAATAAAAATTCCTGCACCTGTGAGTCAAGTGCATTCAACCACTCAAAGCCATTTTTCTTCAGTAAGTTACCATTACAATCACGCGCAGACCATTCCGGTTTTTTCTGTAAAAGTAAACCACCATTCAAATTGTAAGAACTGGCAAAGCCGTATTCAAACCAAGGAATAACTTTCAACCCAACTCGCCGCGCCTCAATCACTACCTCTTCTAAAGGGTCACGACCTACAGATAGAGGGTCAATTTCGACTCCAAAAGTCTGCCGCATTGTTTTACTAGGATACAAAGTTACTGCCTTGTTCCAAACAACGGGAAACACCACATTAAATCCTGTCTCAGCCAGGAAGTCCATCGCCTCGGCAATGCGTTCCTTTGACCTGAGAACTTTACTATCAGTAGTGGTTAGCCAGATACCACGAGTCTCGATTATTGCCATTTCTATAAATTGAAATTTTCGACACTGCACCATCTAAACATTGACTAGCCGACGATACCGCGCCTGTATTATTGTGTAAATTCCATAGGCAACCAAACCTAACGCCACAATACCCAAAAGCCATGCTCCATTCGGCTGTTGCGCTAGCGTCTGTAATACTTCATCCAAACCTTCGGCGGTAGCAGCGTTCGACTGTCTTGCGGCTTCAATTAAAAACCAACCGATAATACAAAATACTATACCCCGTGCCGCTAAACCAAATCTGGAAATCCTCATTACCCATTGGGCTTCTTTATTGCTTAACTCAGTTAAATTCAGTTCTTTACGAAATTTGGCGCTAAAAACTTGATAAAACTGATAAAAACCTAGAGCAATTATCAATACCCCCACAGTTCCAACTAACCATTGACCAAAGGGTTGAGAAAGCAAACGTGCTGTCCAATCTTCAGTAGAATCACTACTATTTTTGGCTCTGCCTGTACCCATAACGATTTGCACAGCACTTAAGGCTAAACTTGCATAAATCAAGCCATTAACTGCGTAACCAATTCGCACTGCCAAACCTTTGGCATCATTACCTTTATTTTCTGGGTCTTTAATTGCCTGTACAAAACGCCAGATTACGTATCCAATCAAGCCGATTGCAACTAAAGCCAGCAAAAATTTACCAAATGGCTGGTTGACGATTGTTTGGAGAGCGCCTTGAGTATCAGTTGTCTTACCACCCGTGCCAAAAGCCACCTGTGCTGCCAGTAGTCCAACTATACCGTAAACTACTCCCTTGGAAACATAGCCAAATCGTCCCAGCCGCTCAACCCACAATGAAGCATGGTTTGTCAACTGTTGTGTCATGGTAGTTCGGGAGAATTATAATATCTACCTTTTACCAAAATTTACTCACGATTCACATCTACCTCAGGGCAAATTGTCTAACTTTTTGCAAAAAACCACTATCGTAATACTGTCTTTTAATAGATGTGAGACTGCTTAAAATCATATTATACTAATTAAGTACAGTATTATTATTTAGTGTTTTTTTAATGCTGAATTTAGATTAATTATGTCTCTAATAGAAAGTTCTTGGAAACACGAATATATAACTAGCAATGGGGTAAAACTACACTACGTTACCCAAGGTGAAGGCCCTTTAATGTTGATGTTGCATGGGTTTCCTGAGTTTTGGTACTCTTGGCGACATCAAATACCAGAGTTTGCCCAAGATTATAAAGTCGTCGCCATTGATTTGCGTGGCTACAACGATAGTGATAAACCAAATGAGCAATCAGCTTATGTAATGGATGAATTTATCCAAGATGTTGAGGGAGTAATTAAAGGATTAGGATACCAAAAATGTATTTTAGTTGGACATGATTGGGGTGGTGCGATCGCTTGGAATTTTGCATACACTCACCCCGAAATGGTAGAGCGATTAATTATTCTTAACCTGCCTCATCCTGCCAAATTTAGTCAAGGCTTACGCACTCTCCAACAGTTGCAGCGTAGTTACTACATCTTCCTCTTTCAACTACCGTGGATACCAGAGTTATTCTTACAATCTTCAGACTACCAAGCAATTGAAACAATTTTTAAAGGTACAGCAGTTAACAAGAGTGCTTTCACCAAAGCGGATGTTGACATATATAAAGATGCTGCTGCAAAACGCGGTGCCCTTACAGCAATGTTGAACTACTACCGCAATGTTTTTCAACAGAGAATTCTAAATTCAAATTGGGGTATTTTGGAAGTGCCAACACTGATGATTTGGGGAGAGAATGACACTGCACTTGGCAAGGAACTAACCTACGATACCGCAGCCTATGTCAGGGATTTTCAAATTAAGTACATTCCCAATTGTGGCCATTGGGTACAGCAAGAACAGCCTGAATTGGTTAATCAGTATATGCGAGAATTTCTATCTGAGGACTTAAGCTAAATTATATAATTTATCGAGTATAAATACTTATCAAATCAGTCTTATGACGAATTGTACAAGATTTTAAAAAGATTTAATAGTGATTTAATACTGGCAATTTTTGCCGAATTATCGGCTAAAAATCACCAAAATCAGAATCAATGGCATTTGTGACATTATTTTTATTCTTGTTTCATATCACAACTAAGTTATCAGGAGATAGATTGACCTTACGAAATTTAGTGAGATAATAGAATTGTGAGGGACAGAACGGACGCAACTTGATTATTTAAGGGGGAAAATTATGAAACTCCAGCTATTAGCGGCCATGGCCTTAGCAACTCCCCTATTTTTCACTAGCTCGGTTAGAGCCGAGAATCCGCAGGACTTACAAAAGCTGCTTTCAACTGGGGAATGTATCCAGTGTGATCTATCAGGAGCTAACCTCAGTGGCGCTCATCTAATTGGTGCTGACTTGAGAGGCTCGAAGCTCCAAGGAGCAAACCTTGTAGGAGCCAACCTCGAAGGTGCTGACTTAACTGGTGCAAACTTGGCAGGTGCTAATCTAACATCCGCTTATGTAACCAATGTGAATTTGAAGCAAACAAATCTTAACGGAGTAAATTTTACTCGCGCTACGATTCACGATTCTAATGTGTATAAAGCATCAATGAATGATCTCAATCTCACTGATGCCGAAATATTTAACACTGGAATCGGTATTGGTGGAGAAGATGCCGAAATTCCCGATTGGGATTAGGCTCAACTAAGTTGGCAGGTTAAAATAAACACAACATAGGTTTTTGCGGGTTTTAAATCAAAAGAACTGGTTTTTTTGCCAGCATTAATCCCTAAAATCTGCCTCTACAAAAATATTAAGATAAATGAAACCCCTCTGCCTTGTAATTATTTTCTTATGACGAAGGCGGAGGGGGTTTCTTATTGGGATTTAGGATTGAGCGGATATCCACTTAAAAAAGTACAATATATTCTGAAAAGCTCTGCTAACATCAGCTTTCAACTTTTTTATTAGAAGAATTGGCTTTTTGAAAGACTCGAAACGCGGATAAATATTCAGGCGAATAGCAAAAATGAGGGTATGCATAACTTATCAAGTTGCCTATACCCTCACGTAGATAAACTCAGTTTTTGCAGTAGCGTATAAGTCTAGGTTAGTGCCTGAGCAACTGCTGCTGAAAGTGACTCATTTGCTGCTTGCTTCAACAACTCGGCTTTATCGGTCTGTTCCCAAGGCAAGTCTAAATCAGCCCGCCCAAAATGACCGTAAGCCGCGACGTCCTGATAAAAACGTCCGCCTCGTTCACTTGGTAAGTTGCGTAAGTTGAAGGTATGGATAATCCCCGCCGGACGCAGTTCAAAGTGCTGATTGATTAATTCTAGTAAGGTTTCTTCATCCACTTTGCCGGTGCCAAAGGTATCCACTAGGATACTTGTTGGTCGCGCTACGCCAATCGCATAAGATAACTGGATTTCAACTTTTTCTGCCAACCCGGCGGCGACAATATTTTTCGCCACATAACGAGCTGCATAAGCAGCAGAACGGTCTACCTTTGTGGGGTCTTTGCCGGAAAAAGCGCCGCCACCATGTCGTGAATAACCACCGTAGGTATCAACGATTATTTTCCGTCCTGTTAGACCAGAATCTCCTTGAGGGCCACCAACGACAAATTTGCCAGTGGGGTTGACTAAAAAACGTGTTTCCTGATTAGGTTTAACGTCAATGTCGCCAAAAACAGGTTCGACCACTGCTGACCAGAGGTCTTGTTTAATTTTGGCCTGTACAGCCGCCTCATCCGTTATTTCCCCAATACTGGCTGTATGCTGGGTGGAAATTAGAATAGTATCAATACCTACGGGGCGTCCGTCTTCGTAAGCCACAGTCACTTGGGTTTTGCCGTCAGGACGCAGGTATGACAATTCACCTGTTTTGCGGACTGCTGCCAATCGGCGAGCAATGCGGTGGGCGAGACTGATGGGTAAGGGCATCAGTTCTGGTGTTTCGTTGCTGGCAAAGCCAAACATTATACCTTGATCACCTGCACCAATTTTGTCGAATAGTTCATCACTATCTTGCTGGCGGGTTTCTTGAGCGGTGTTAACGCCTTGGGCAATATCGGGCGATTGTTCGTCTAAAGCTAGCAAAACACTGGTGCTGTTAGCAGAAAAGCCATTGTCGGCATTGGTATAACCAATTTCGGCAATTTTTTTGCGGGCGAGATTGACGAAATTTACGTTGGCTTTGGTGGTTATTTCACCAGTGATTAGCACCAAACCAGTATTAACTACTACTTCAGCGGCAACACGGCTGCTGGGGTCTTGTGTCAGTAGGGCATCCAAAATGGTATCAGAAATCTGATCGCAGATTTTATCTGGATGACCTTCGGTGACTGACTCGGAGGTAAATAAATATCGACGAGACAAAGGAAATTCCTCCTAACTTGAGTTTTTTAGCTGACTAAATGTGCTATTTAGATCAACTAGCTAATTTATGAAATGATAACAATATTTATACTTCACTAGTTACTATCTGATTGATATTGATACAAACCACTAACTATAAGGTAAGTATCTGTAAATAAGATAAATGTATGCTAATTATTTTATGGGAAAAATGTATTTAATAACACAAAAAAAATGGGGACACCCGGAAGCGCCCCCACAAGCTTTGACACAAACACTGCTGCTTTAAACCTGAACTGCTAACTTTGCTTCTGTAGCTGTCAACCGTTCATAGGCAGCACGCATCTTCAAACCTGTAAGCACTTGGAAGAAACCAGTACCATTGTTGGAACCTGGATACTCGCGGTGCTGGAGTAACAAGTGAGTCAATTCACCCTGATATTTTGTGGATGTATTGCTGAGATGGGTTTCGATGTAAATTACTTCTTCCAAGTTGTCAAATTGACCATCTACCTCTAGTACTGAGACATAGCGCCCGTAGTAAACATCGGAGCCGTAGTATAGTTGCATACCAGGATAAGAACAGGTCAATTTGCGTCCACACGGAGTCCAATTAATTGTTGACCCTTCATCAAATAGGTAGGTTGGATCAAAGCCTTCCTTACCTTCCCGCTGGAGCATACGTACCCTTAAGACTCTACGCTCTGTATCGTTTTTGATCAAGTTCGTAGGTAACACTTGGAGAACCACATCAGCAAATTCTCTTTGTGGTTCGATAAACTTTTCAAAGTCAGGTTTGCGGGAATTGATTTGCGCTAAAACATCTTCGTAGCGATGACCGCGTTCAGCCATATCTCGCTGGATTTTCCAAGCAATTTTGACCTCATCGCTAATGTCAAAATAAACACTGAAGTCGATTAGCGATCGCACCCGCTCATCATATAAAGGATGCAGCCCTTCAACAACTATAATGTGATTCGGCTCTACCCGCTCTGGCGGATCAATCAAGCCTGTTTCGTGGTTGTAAATCGGCTTATCAATCGCTTGACCACTTTTGAGCGTTTTAATTTGCTCATACATCAGATCAAAATTGTTCGCCCTGGGGTCTAGTGCCGTTATCCCGGTTTCTTTACGCTGTTTGCGATCCAGGGAATGATAGTCATCCAAACAGATAACTGTCATTAAATCTTCACCAAACAAATCTATCAAACGACGCAAAAACGTAGATTTCCCGCACCCAGAGTCTCCGGCTACTCCAATCAGTACCACGCGTTCCGGCTTACTTGTCATAAATCTCCTCTAAAATACTAAAATTGTGTCAATATTTTTTCACACAGCAGATTCTGAAGCCAGGAGTTTACCCCTTTGGTTTATCCTGCGTTCTTGCTACCTAGCACAGCTATAAGACACCAAGCGAGCGGGTAGGCAACAAAGTAATTAAGTTGCTACTCGTTGGACTAGGCTGAATGTTGGTGCCGGTAAGTATTTAATCCTAGTGGTATATTTGATTTTAACAGAAGGGGGTATCCCATACAAGATTGCTGTCAAGAAGAATTAGCGTGGTTCATCAATCATTTTTTTGTTAATTTAGTTGTTAATTTAAAAATGGGGATCAACACCGCTCATGAGGGTTGCGCTTTTCTGATTCTGCTACTTGTGACTCTATATAATCAAGTCTATAAGGTATAATTTATTGTTGTAGCGATTTTTTTGACCTTCCTAAATTGTAATTCCGGTTCGACAATGCTTAAGATATTCAAAGCAAAAATCTATCCAAGGAATGAGCCAACAACTTGCATTGGTCAAATTATTCGCTGTAAATTTATGAATATGTTCAAATAGAAGCGTTGGCGTTATGGCAAAGCACTGAATAGAGGTTGACAGATTTTTCACATCAAGTGAAACTGATTACAGTTGCTTAAATCACGGTTCTCTCTGTCGTTATGTTTGTAACTGAATTTGTCAGAGTCATGTAATTCCCATAGACAGGTCATAAATATAGCTAACAAAATTTCGGGAGGGCAGTAAATTTTGAGAAGTAAAACCAATCGGAAGAAAACTTTCCGAGATTGGCATTCTCTGATTTAAGTCCTTGGAGTAGACAAGCACAACGGCAACTTTTGGAGGTAAACTAAGCGGTAGCTTCTAGCAATCAAGTTAGTATTCCTATCAATATCTGCTATTGTTCATTTGCTTGTTGAGTAGTAAGGTAAAAAGCTATCTCTCTAATCCAGGTGGTAGTTAACAAAAAAAAGATTAAATTGACTCATTATTAACATTCTCCCAAGAACTTATCCTTTACCTTAGAAGGTGAACAGGTGTGTTTTTTGCTATGCCTGCATGTCTTTGGTGAGTGTACTTAGCAAGGCATTAATTTAATGATGCCTTTTTCTCAGAGAGCCAGTTTTGTGAAACGAAAATCCGGTAAACTAAAGCTGGCATGGGATGGGAATAGTTTTTTTTTGAAAAACGGTTAAGTAAATTATCGGAGTGGTAGAACGAATGTACAATCAAGGTGCTGTTGAGGGTGCTGCCAACACAGAATTAGGTAGCCGCATCTTCCTTTATGAAGTGGTGGGTTTGCGTCAGAGCGAAGAAACTGAGCAAACTAACTACCCAATTCGGAAAAGTGGCAGTGTGTTCATCAGAGTGCCTTACAACCGCATGAATCAAGAAATGCGACGTATCACTCGTCTAGGCGGCACAATTGTTAGCATCCAGCCTGCAACTGCTCTAGAGCCAGTTAATGGTAAAGCCTCATTTGAAAATGCTACAAGCGAAGTCAGCGAGTTAGCGACATCTGGGGAAACTGCTGACAGTGAAGGGAATGGTAAAGCCACACCTGTAAAAGCTGATAGTGAAACCAAAGGTTTCGCTAAAACACCAGCCGAAGAACAGCTCAAGAACAAGGACAAGAAAGGCAACACCATGACTCAAGCGAAAGCCAAAAAAGACCACGGTGACGTTCCTGTTAACACTTACCGGCCCAATGCTCCGTTTATTGGTAAGGTAGTATCTAATGAACCACTAGTCAAAGAAGGTGGTATTGGTATTGTTCAACACCTCAAATTTGACATTTCCGCAGGTGATTTGAAGTATATAGAAGGTCAAAGTATTGGGATTATTCCTCCAGGATTAGACAAGAACGGCAAGCCGGAAAAACTTAGACTCTATTCCATCGCTTCAACTCGTCATGGCGATGATGTGGATGATAAGACAGTATCACTGTGCGTCCGCCAGTTGGAATACAAGCACCCAGAAACTGGTGAAACAGTCTACGGTGTTTGCTCTACCCACCTGTGTTTCTTAGAACCAGGGGCAGAAGTAAAAATTACCGGGCCTGTGGGTAAGGAAATGTTGTTACCCAATGATCCTGATGCTAATGTGATCATGATGGCAACCGGAACAGGTATTGCCCCTATGCGAGCTTATCTGTGGCGTCAGTTTAAAGATGCAGAAAGAGCAGCCAACCCAGATTACCAATTTAAAGGATTCTCTTGGCTAATATTTGGTGTGCCGACAACTCCAAACCTTTTATATAAGGAAGAACTGGAAGAAATTCAACAAAAATATCCTGAGAACTTCCGTCTCACTCCTGCCATCAGTCGGGAACAAAAAAATCCCCAAGGCGGTAGAATGTATATCCAAGACCGCGTAGCAGAACATGCTGATGAATTGTGGCAATTGATTAAAAATGAAAAAACCCACACCTACATCTGCGGTTTGCGAGGTATGGAAGAAGGTATTGATGCAGCCTTAACAACTGCTGCTGCGAAAGAAGGCGTAACCTGGAGTGATTACCAGAAGCAACTCAAGAAAGCTCATCGCTGGCACGTAGAAACCTATTAAGTTAGTCATTAGTCATTGGCCATTAGTCATTAGTTTTAGACAAAGGACGAAGGACAAAGGACAAATGACAAAGGAAGCAGGATAATCAGTAGGTAGGGCAAACGCTCTACCTACAATTGTTTTGTTATGAATATTGTAAATAGCTGAAGCAAGAGTTCTCAGTTCTGAAGAGTAGAGTACTAAATAATACTTGTTACTACTCAGCACTCAGCACTCAGCACGGGCTAAACGCCCCGCTACCGCTAACAGCACTAAAAAATAAATTGGGTGCAAAATTTGTGGGTGTGAAACTAGGAATACTGGGATTAGGCACCGTGGGAACGGGAACAGTGCAGTTGTTGCAAGATAGCACTGGGCGTCACCCATTGTTGCAAGAGATAGAAATTTATCGGGTGGGAGTGCGATCGCTCGATAAACCCCGTGCAGTAGAATTGTCTACGGAAGTAGTAACTACAGATTTAGATTCTATTGTCAATGACCCGGCGGTAGATATAGTTGTCGAGGTGATGGGCGGACTAGAGCCGGCGCGATCGCTAATTCTCAAAGCTTTAAGTAATGGTAAGCATGTAGTCACCGCTAATAAAGCAGCGATCGCCCGCTTTGGGGCAGAAATTTTCACAACTGCCAATCAAGCAGGCGTATACGTCATGCTAGAAGCCGCTGTGGGTGGTGGGATTCCGGTGATTCAACCCTTAAAGCAGTCTTTAAGTGTTAACCGCATTCACACTGTAACGGGCATCGTTAACGGTACAACAAACTACATCCTGACGCGGATGCAAACAGAAGGTAGCAACTTCAGCGATGTCTTAGCTGATGCCCAGCGCTTGGGTTATGCTGAGGCTGACCCCACCGCTGATGTCGATGGCTTAGACGCAGGTGATAAAATTGCGATCCTCGCATCATTAGGCTTTGGTGGACGGATCAACCTCCAAGATGTTTATACTGAGGGGATTCGGCAAGTGAGCAAAACAGATATTGCTTACGCCGAAAAATTGGGATTTGTGATTAAATTGTTAGCGATCGCTAAACGTGATACTCCCTCATCTCCCCTTTCCGTCAGAGTTCATCCTACTTTAGTGCCCAAAGCCCATCCTTTGGCTAGCATCAACGGCGTTTACAATGCCATTCTTGTGGAAGGAGAACCAATTGGGCAAGTAATGTTTTTTGGCCCCGGTGCTGGTGCTGGTGCAACCGCCAGTGCTGTCACATCAGATATTTTGAATTTAGTTGCTGTCCTCAAAACCAATACAGAAGTTGCAAATCCCTTATTAACTTGTGGACATCAGGAATATTGCCAAATTGCGCCAATGGCAGAATTGATAACTCGGTTTTACGCGCGTTTCCTCACCAATGACCAACCGGGAGTTATCGGTAAATTGGGGACTTGCTTTGGCAATTATGGCGTTAGCTTAGAGTCAATTGTCCAAACTGGCTTTCAAGGAGAACTTGCAGAGATTGTAGTTGTTACCCATGATGTGCGGGAAGGGAATTTTAGGCAAGCTTTGGCAGAAATTCGGGATTTGTCAGCGATCGAAAGCATTCCTAGCTTACTGCGTGTACTTTGAGATTAGTCGGGAGTAAAGCTCGTCAACTTGCTTTGCTCCAATTTTTAATTACCCCAAAGGATTCTTAGCTGCGAGTAAAACTTGGTTAACTACGCAAGTTAAACTAAAAAATAAACTTCACCCCCAGCGCGAGGCTAGACCTATGACCTCTGCAACCGATCCATCCACCGCCCTCACTCCTTTCCCCGACCATACACAGCTACCAGAGTCAGACGGTACATTTGTGTTCGCGGAGCGTGCCGGAGGCAAAAATTGGCAAGAGCATCCCCAAAGCATCTTACTGACTGACTCAATTACACCTATCCTCAAACAATTACATCCTGAAGGCCAATATTGTATAGGTCAGGACTTAGGTATTTACTGGCGTTTGACAGACCCGCCAGAAAGAGGCGCAGAAGCACCAGATTGGTTTTATGTAGGAAATGTACCGCCCTTGCTTGATGGACAAACGCGGAGGTCTTATGTACTGTGGCGAGAATTTATTGCCCCTTTGATTGCCTTGGAATTTGTTTCTGGGGATGGTAGTGAAGAACGAGATAAAACTCCTTGGCAAGGCAAATTCTGGATTTATGAGCAAGTAATTCATCCGGCTTTTTATGGCATTTATGAAGTGAATAAAGCCAGTGTAGAAGTTTATGAATTAATTGGTGGACAATATCAGTTGTTAGCAGCAAATGAACGCGGACATTATCCAATTACCCGCTTGGGAGTTGAGTTAGGGATTTGGCAAGGGGAATATCAAAATGCGGAATTACCTTGGCTGCGCTGGTGGGATTTGCAGGGTAATTTGTTGTTGACTGGTGAGGAGAGAGCCGAACAGGAAAGACAAAGAGCCGATCGCTTGACTGCTCAATTGCGATCGCTCGGCGTTGAACCGGAAGCCTAATATTTTTGGAGTTTGGGTTAAAAGTGCGTAGAGAAGTAGCGGCTTGTGTTCAGGAATCGGCAGCTAAACTACCTTAAAATTGCAAATATAAGCAACTAAAAAATCACTCTGAAATATGGCTCAAATCTTAGTTGAAAATTTAGATCCTGTGATTCTAGAAAAGCTAGAAACTATTGCCAAACAACATGGTAGGTCTTTGCAAGAGGAACTAAGGCAGATCCTAGAACAAGCAGCTGAAAAAGCGACACACTATCACACTGGCGGTGACATAGAAAAAGTCAGAGAAGCTGTAGCACGCGCTCAAGTCATATATACAGGAAAAATTTTCAGTGATAGTACTGAACTTATCCGCGAGGACAGAGAACGGTGAGTCAGTATGTTTTAGATGCTAGCATTGCGATAAAGTGGTTCATTCCTGAAGTCTACTCTCATGCAGCTAGACGTTTACTAGCAAGTAACCATACTTTCTTAGTTCCAGATTTTTTCTTCCCAGAAGTAGGAAACGTTTTGTGGAAACGAGTACGTCGCGGTGAAGACACTGCTGAAAATGCAAGACAAACATTAGCAGATTTAAATATAGTTCCTGTAGAAGTTTACTTATCTCAACCATTAATGCCACTTGCTTTAGATATTGCCATTCAGACAGATCGCGCAGTATATGACAGTTTATATTTAGCCCTTGCTATTACTCAACAATGCCAGATGGTAACAGCAGACGAAAAATTTTACAACGCTCTTAAAACCAGTAGCTACGCAAATAATCTTCTGTGGGTGGAGAATATTTAGATAGCGATCGCTCCGCGTTGAACCAGAAGCCTAATCTGCTTTCTCCAAAATCCAATTGTTAACTAGCAGATTTTATAGTTGTAAAATATTTTTCTAAATATTTTTACATAGATTGAGCATGAGAAATCAAGGCGATCGCAGGGAATTTTCATCACCGAAGCGAGATAAAGGCGCACCGAGTTTCGCAAAAATTAAATAGGAGTTCCATATTGTAATCAAGCGAGAAGCGCAATATTGAATTCACGTGAGTTCGATGAGTGATATAGTGTCCATCTAAATTAGACGTAAAAAAAGACCTCTCCCTGGTTTTACTACGCAAAACCGTCCCTCTCCGACTCGGAGAGGGACAGACTTGAACTTTAGTTCAAGGCAGGGAGAGGTTTATCGAACTCACGTTAAATTCGGGCGATCGTTTGTTGAATTCAGGCGATCGTTTGTTGAATTCAGGCGATCGTTTGTTGAATTCGGGCGATCGTTTATTGAATTCGGGTAGTCGTTTCTTGAATTCGGGCAGTCGTTTCTTGAATTCGGGCGATCGTTTCTTGAATTTGGGCGATCGTTTCTTGAATTTGGATAATTATCAGTAAATTGACTTAAATCTCATAATAAATTTTGTATTAAAAACTTTAAATAATACTGAATATTGCGGGTGTTAATCACCCCTATTTTGTTTATCCTAATGGTGTAAAGACAAGGATATAAGCCAGTTTTTATCCTAGTGCATGATTAACAAAAGGAAAGTTATTTATGTCACGTCCAAAACGTGGGTCTAAAGTACTTGATAGGGCACAGCGTCGGATTGCGGCTTTGAAATCGATTAGTTCCACCTTAGATTTAGGTAATGGAGTCACTATTGACACCTTTGCCGCCGCCATCAAAAAAACACAGGACAAGTTGGAAACTTATAACTCCAGCCTTTCCACCGTGGATCTAACTCAGGGAGCCTTAGAATTAACCGAAAAGTCGCTGATGGAACTAACAGAACATGTCTTAGTCAGCGTAGCTGCAAAGTATGGCAAGAATAGCGATGAGTACAAAATGGCAGGGGGCGTTCGTCGCAGCGAACGCAAGCGTCCAGTGCGGAAGCCTAAGCAAGAAGTTGTTATTTGATAAAGACAATACATTTGGGGTTTTTTGACACTCTCCCGAATTCAAATCGGGAGATTTTTGGTTAGGTGGCAGCTCAATACTGCTCGGTTAAGCATTTTTAACTCGGAATTTGGTTTGGGGAAAAGGTTAAAGGGTAAAGGTTAAAGGTTTTTTCTTTTCCCTTTCCCCTTCCCCTTTTCCCCTTAACCGACAAGTATTGGGTGGCAGCTTTATAAAACCCTGAATTTGAGAGAAAATTTAAGAATCGTAATCAGAGTAAATTTAAATGCACGTTATTAGTCGCAGAATTCTACGAGAATTTTGTGAGGCACATTCAGATACAAGGGAAGCACTTTATGATTGGTATAGGGTAGCAACTAAAGCTGAATGGAAAAATCTGCTTGAAGTTCAGGATATTTATCCAAAAGCAGAAGCAGTTGGTAACTTCACTGTGTTTAATATTAAAGGAAACAATTACCGTTTGATTGCTGATATTGTTTACGAAACTCAAAGAATCTATATTAAATATGTCCTGACTCACGCTGAATATGATAAGGATAAATGGAAAAATGACCCGTACTTTTAATCCAGAATCTTATGGTAAATTGCTAGCCGAGTATCAGCCAAAAATCATTACCACGGATGCAGAAAACGAACAAGCGATCGCACTCGCATTGACCTTAGAACATCGTCCCAATCGTACACCAGAAGAAGAGATGCTGTTGCAACTGTTGGTGACATTAATTGAGCAGTTTGAACAAACCCATTACCCAATTCTCCAAGGTACACCCAATTCGATGTTAGTACATCTAATGGACGCACGCGATATTACAACCGAAGCATTAGCTGGGGTAATTGGTTCATTGGAAATTGCCTTGCAAATTGTTAATGGCGGCACCATTAGTAAAACTCAAGCAGAAGCGTTGGCGAACTATTTTAATGTAGATATCAGTTTATTTACCTAGCTTATTTTCCATAACAACGCTCTTAAAACCAGCGTTTGGTATTGAGGCGGAAATTTAATATTTTGGTATGAGGTTAAAGTTATCTAGACGCGTAGCAGCTTGTCCTTTAGACATCGTTTCTCTACTCGATACAACAGTTACAAAATCTTTTGCCAGTTAGCTTCTAGAGCTTGAGTAAGCTATGTACCTATATTAAAAATCCTATGTCCTAACCATCCCAAACCCAAACCTAGACTAGAAGTGCTAGCTAAAATTAGAAAAGTATGAAATTTGCTAAAAGATTTTCGTAATTTCTCTCCAGCCACAGCTACAGCTATGGCTACAGGCACACCTACAACCACAGCTAAAACCACAAGCATAAGCACAGCTATAGCTATGGCTACAGGCACACCTAAAACCACGGGTAAAGCCCCATCCCAAGCATCAGCCCAAGCCTGAGCTACATCCTTAGGCACAGCTTTAGCCCAAGCTACAACCCCAGCCCCAGCTACAGCCCCAACAGCCCCAGCTACAACTGCAATCCAAACTACGTATAGATGGTTAAACGCGGCTAATAAGTAGCCTATCAATAGGTAACTTAGTAATACACCAACCCACCAACACCAGGGAATAATTCTAGCTAGTTTATCTGGGTTTAGCTTGAGTTTGAAAGGAAGAAGAGACTCGCGGTTTAATAATGTACCAATAAAGTTTTGGATTTTTCTTGATATAGATTGTCTAGCTAGTATTTTATTTTTACGCAAGTCCCCAACTTCTTTTATACCAACTTTTGGTGCGTCTAACATTGCTAACCATGCTTTCATTGACTGAGGACGGTCTTTTGCCTCCAGCGCCATACCTTTGAGAATTGCCTGATTTAATCGCTTGCTAATACTGGGAATAATTTGTTTGGGTTGCTTTAGGGAAGCATTATGGAGCTTACGAGCTAGAGAAGGTGTCGGACTTTGACCTGTCATTGCATAATAGATTGTGGCAGCTAGACAGTAAACATCAACCGTTGGTTCCCGGCTACCTCTGGTTATCTGCTCATAGGGTGCAAACCCATGATTACCCGCATTTCCTGTTGAACTCAAAGTTTTAGGCACAAGTTCTTTAGCGATACCAAAGTCAATCAAAACCGCTTTACCATTGTTCCGCAGCATAATGTTTCCAGGGTGAGCATCTCGGTGTACTAACCCTGCTTGATGTACTACCATTAATGCTTCTCCAATTTGACGAATACATGGCACAATCTCTGCTTCCGGTAATGCTCCTGTGCGTTTCACAGCTTCAAACAAATTTTCTCCCGGCACAAAGTCCATCACTAGGCAATGGGTGTTAGCTTCCGCAAACAACTCAATCACTCCGACAATGTGAGAACTTAGGTGTTCTGATAGACGTGCTAATATCTGCCCTTCTCGGATAAATCGCTCTATATACTTGTCATACTCTGGGTCATGGCTGAGATATTCATTGGGTGTCTTGATGACAACTGTCCGGTTTAGCTCAACATGCAATGCCTTATAAGTAATCCCAAATCCCCCCTGTCCAAGGACTTTATCAATTACATATCTGCCACCTTGTAATCGTTGTCCAGTTGTCCAAGGCATGAAAACCCCTTAAATAATTTGTAATTCGTAGTTCGTAATTCGTAATTCGTAATTAAAACAGTTTAAAAAGGCTGGATATGGGTGTTTTCTAAGACTTAAGTGTGTTTCATAAATAATACAGTTTTGCAGAATTTTGCACAACACACAATGAAAGTTGAGCTAAATCTACGGTGTTTTGCTAGTTGATGGACTGGGAGAGAGTGACGGTGGACTAAAAGACGGAGAGGGTTTCAAAATAGGAATCCAGCCAGCCATAGCTCCGATACCTCCAAGTAGACCTCCAAAAGCAGCGATCGCAGCTATAACAAGTGTCCAATTGATTGGGTTGGGCTGAGAGTGTACGGGTGAGACAGGCTGAGGAGTTTCCCCAGTTAACTCCAGAGAGTCGAGCCATTCCCGCATTGATTGAGGGCGCTCTTGAGGATCTAGTTTCATCCCTGTTAAAATTGCGCGGTTGGTGCGATCGCTAATCTGAGGATTAAAGTCTTTTGGAGACACCAAATGCTCACCGTTCAGTTTGCGGTTTATTGCATCGACAGGTGTTTTTCCCGTCAGAAGTTTATAGAGGGTAGCTGCCAGTGAATAAATATCGCTATACGCATGAGTTATAGTACCTTTAGCGTAAAGTTCAGGGGGTGTAAATCCATCAGACACTTCCTTGGTTCGTCTTGTGGTTAAGATATGGTCAAAATCTAGAGCTAGACCAAAATCGATTAACACCGCTTCTGACAGACCCTCTCGGTTCCGCAACAAGATATTTCCCGGATGCACATCCCGATGAATTAGTCCATTTTTATGTACAACTATCAGTGCTTCCCCAATTTGCTGAATGTAACATAGTGCGTCAGGTTCCGAAAGTTTTGGTGGACTGAGGTCAGCCAAACTCACTCCATCCACATATTCCATTACCAGACACGGATAATCTCCTTCCTTAAACGGTGTTCTGAACTGCACAATATGCTGATGCTGACATCGGGTGAGATTTACCGCCTCCTGCCAAAACATAGTCTCTAATCGAGCGCGTTCCAACTGGCTAAGGGATTGGAGCAGATTCTCATTTAAGGTTTTAATGACTAAGCGATCGCTATTCCTGTTTCTTACCAAATAAGTAATACCAAACCGTCCCCTTCCCAATTCCTTTTCAACAGTATATTTGCCACCTTGCAATTGATCACCTGCTGCCCAAGCCATCCTTGCAACTCCTAAAATCTTTGTATTAATTTTCACATAAAAAAGCCTGAAGAACTGGAGTCTAGCTTGACAGAAACAGCGCCATGTTTCAGAACAAGCTGCTCCATATCCACGCAAGCTAAACTAAAAAACAACCCTTACTCCTGCAAAGGTAGTCTTATGACCTCTGCAACCGATCCATCCACCGCGCTGACCCCGTTTCCTGACCATACACAGCTTCCTGAGTCTGACGGTACATTCGTGAAAAACTTTCAGGAACATCCCCAAAGCATTCTCCTAACCGACTCAATTAAACCGATATTGCAAAAACGTCATCCTGATGGGCAATACTGTATTGGTCAAAATAGCGGTATTTACTGGCGCATCACTGACCCTCCAGAAAAAGGCGCAGAAGCACCAGACTGGTTTTATGTAGGGAATGTACCACCTAATTTGGATGGGAAAACGCGCAGGTCTTATGTATTATGGCGAGAGTTTATTGCCCCATTGATTGCATTGGAATTTGTTTCTGGGGATGGTAGTGAGGAGCGAGATAAAACTCCTTGGAAGGGGAAATTTTGGATTTATGAGCAGGTGATTCGTCCTCCCTTCTACGGCATTTATGAAGTGAATAAAGCCAGTGTAGAAGTTTATGAATTAATTGGTGGACAATATCATTTATTAACAGCAAATGAACGCGGACATTATCCCATACATCCTTTAGGAGTTGAGTTAGGAATTTGGCAGGGACAATATTACAATATGGAATTACCTTGGCTACGCTGGTGGGATTTGCAAGGTAATTTGTTGTTGACTGGTGAGGAAAGAGCCGATCGCTTGACTGCTCAATTGCGATCGCTCGGCATTGAACCAGAAGCCTAATATTTTTGGATTGTGGTATACACACAAAAATCACTATATGAGCCACACAATTAATTGCAAGGCTCATATAGCAGAGTTTTTAGTTATTTCATTTTTTCAAAACTACATGGAAGGAATTTAAATACCCAGTAATGGTTTTAGCTAATGTCTTCTGCTGTTTTTTTGTAGTTATTGCCATTACTTGATATAATCTCCCTTCAGCAACATACATTCTACTTTTAGTGATTTTCCCTCCAGAATTGATGTACTCAATTTCTTTGCCAGGATGATTATTGGAACTACGAATGTTTCGTTGACTAATTAAATTACTTTTCGTAGTCTTTAAAGCCATATCCCGTGCATTATTAAGTACAGCTTGGGGGTCAGCCATTTCACCATAACTATAAGGAAAATCATTGTAAGCAACTATGTATGCTACTTGCTGTTTTGGTGGTTCAGCGACAAATATTTCTAAGTTAATTTCCCCCATATAAGTTTTTTGGGATTGGGTATTTCTGTTGGGGCTTCCCGGCATCAAAATAGTAAAACGCCCATCTGGAGGGGTGTATAACTTCCATTGTGGCTGCACGGGTTTAGTAACGGTTGGTTTGACAACAGCCACCGGAGGTTTGGGTTGACGCGCTTCCACAAGAATAGAACCACCACAGACAAAGGTGGTGGCGATTAATGGCAACAGACTTTTGATTGTCATAAGTTTTACCTTTTGAGATGCTAATCTCACTGATGATGCCAGCTGTTATAACCTAGCAGCACATAAAGCAGCACCTATTAGCCCCACTTGCGGATTGAGGATAATATACACGGGTATCTCTTCAAGGAGGCGGCGCATCCTACCTTTTTGAGTGAAGTTTAATAAGAAACCGCTGTTTTCAATTAACGGTAAGATTTTGGGCGCAATTCCACCAGCGATGTATAAGCCACCATAAGGTAAGAGTTTCAGGGCGAGATTGCCGGCTTCTGCACCATAAGCGTCTATAAATAATTGCAAGGTTTGTTCACAGAGGCGATCGCGTTTTTGTAGTGCAGCCGTACCAATGGCAGCACCAGGATCGACACTTTTCTCTTCCTGTCCCGCTTCTTGTTCCCAAGTTCTGACGACTTGGGCAATATCTGGAGATTCGGCGGCAAATTTGCGATCGCGCAGAAATTGGTAAATTGCCACAATCCCCATTCCAGAAACCACGCGTTCCACAGAAATGCGCTGGATATCATGTTTACCCAGCAGGTATTTCAACAGTTGAAACTCAATCTCGTTCCGAGGGGCAAAGTCAGCGTGTCCACCTTCTGAGGGAAAGACTTGATAGTAGTTTCCCTGTTTAATTAAAAATCCTTGTCCTAAGCCAGTACCAGCACCAATAATTCCAATCGGGGCTTCTGGTTGAGATTTGCCAACTTGCAACGTCAGTAAGTCTTGTTTTTGTAAACCTAAAATGCCATAGCCAACGGCGGCGAAGTCGTTAATCAAAGAAATGTGCGGGATACCCAATTCTTGTTGTAGACGTTCGGTATCCAAGAACCAGACTAAATTGGTCAGTTTGGCAGTATTTTTGACAATGGGCCCTGCGATCGCAAAACAGGCCTTTTCTGGTGTGGGTGTATTAGCTTTGACCAAAAACTGCTGCACTATGGGTACTAAATCGGGAAAATCAGCACTGTGATAACTTTCCTGATAAATAGTATGTAAACCTGGTGAATCTGATGTTTCAACCAATCGCAGAATAGTTTTCGTACCGCCGATGTCTCCTGCTAGTAACAATGTCATAGAACTTATTCGCGAATTAATTACTTTATTTGTAGGATATACCCAACCTAGCAGAAGCTATGAACACAAATCCCGATTAGAGATTTAAGCAAATCGAATCACTTCTTCTATGTGGGTTAAATGGGAAGTATCTCCCTTTAGTTCTAATAACCATTCTGGATCTTCGCGTACCACTTTTACCAAGGAACATAAAGAAGCCTTCACTTCTGTTTTAGCAATTTCCCCCACTAGCCCCATTGCCCCGCCCAACACAGATGCACCATGTGCCACTAGCAGGATATCCTCTGGGAAGAACTCAGTAGCTAAACATCTGGCAGTTTGCCCAGAACGTTCTCGCACTTTTTCGTGAGTTTCAGGGTATTTGGCAGCGATGCGCGAAGTATAGCTAGTGTCAATTCTGGGAAATAATTTTGCTAAGGCTGGAGTTGAGAGTTTTTCGGGTTCTTCTGTCATCCAAACTGGGTTTAGCCATTCACTCAAACCTGTTTCCAATTTGATCGGCAAATTGAGCAATTCTGCAACTGCGTTTGCCGTTTGTACGGTTCGCAGGAAAGGAGAAGCGAAAATATGACCAATATTTTCTTTTTTCAAACGTTTAGCTAACTGCTGTGCCTGCACCATACCATCATCAGACAATGGCGGATCGTAGCGTCGTTCAGCGGTGATAAACCAATCGGGGTTTACGAAATCGAGGCGGTTAGCGTGTCTTGCTATCCAGACTATTTGACTCATAGGTTTAATTATTCCGGTGAATAGAATTCGCCGCTAAACAAATATATAGATATCTGCAAGGAGGGCTTGTAAATATTAATATATGACAAAAATTGTAATAATATTTAATAATACTAATGATTAGGAAAAGTTATAAGTGGCGTCAGTGTAGTTTTATTTATAGCAATTGGCTATAGCAATCCTGAATCAAACGCACAGAATAAACTCTCCTGCACAGAGTCCGAATGGTCTAGAGAGATCAGATACTTTTACCGCGTTTTATTTCATCAGACACTAATCCAGTTCATAAGAATTTTATTGGATTATTACTCTACTATAATCATCACCCTAAATAAGCTTTTTTAACTCGCTCATCATTAATCAATTCTGATGCCGCGCCTGTTAAAGTTATAGAACCAGCTTCTAAAACATAACCGCGATCAGCAATTTGTAATGCGAGATTAGCGTTTTGTTCAACTAACAGAATAGTCACCCCTGTAGCCCGGAGATTTTCAATAATTGAGAAGATTTCCCGGACGATCGCAGGTGCTAAACCTAAGCTAGGCTCGTCTAAAAGTAAGAGTTGTGGTTTACTCATTACAGCCCGTGCGATCGCTAACATTTGTTGTTCACCACCGCTGAGGGTTCCTGCTAGTTGATTGCGTCTTTGTGACAAGCGGGGAAATAGCTCAAATTGGCGCTGAATATCTGCTTTTATCTCAGCTTGATTAGAGCGAATATAAGCACCCAAAAGCAAATTATCAAATACTGTTTGCCGCGTTAATACTCTCCGTCCTTCAGGGCAATGGGCGATACCAAGTTGTACAACTTCGTGAGTTTGGCGGCGGGTAATATTATGTCCATTATAAATAATTACGCCACTTTTAGGATTAACTACTTTAGATATAGCGCGGAGTGTAGTAGTTTTACCAGCACCATTAGCACCAATTAAAGTAACTACCTCGCCTTTTTGAATAATTAAATTAATCTTTTTCAGAGCTTGGATGCCGCCATAATTAACGTCAAGTTCTTGAATTTCTAAAATTGTATAGTTTGGTTTACTATCGGATTTCATCGGCGGTTTACATCCAGAAATGTTGATTCAAAACCTAACATACATCAATCCTACATTTCTTAAAACAGTGCGTAGGCTTACCCCATCGTAGACATTGCTTCATCTTAAAAACCAACGCCAGAATACTGCAATCTTTATGATGTACCATTAATTACTGAATAAAGATATCAAGCGTCTTGTGGCAAAAGCAGCAGATATTGGTAGCAAACGACTAATTAATTTAGCTCCCGATGCATGGGTACAGTGGGTTAAACAGCGTCCTGAAGTCGTGGCGAAAGAAATTCTTGGTTCTGAGTTTCAGTGGATTAGCCGCGAAACGGATGTGTTGGTGAAGGCATACAGTCCCACTCACGGAGATTTTCTAGTACTAAATGAACTACAGTTGCGTTACACAGCACAGATGCCTCTACGGATGAGAGCATATACTGCTTTGGCACAAGAACGCTATCGATTGCCAACTTACCCAGTACTGGTTAACATTTTACCGCCCCCATCCACCTTAACGATTGTCAGTAGTTACGAGCAGGAATTTTTGGGATTACGTGCCATCCAAGATTATCGCGTGATTAATTTGTGGGAAATCGATGCTGAAATAGTGTTTCAGCAACCATTACCATCGTTGTTACCCTTTGTGCCAATCCTGCAAGGAGGGGGAGAAGTATCAGTTGTGCAACGCGCATTACAGGCGCTAAGAGCAGATGTACAGTTGAACCAATTAGAATCATTGCTGGCATTTTTTGCTAGCTTTGTCTTAGACACGCCTTTAGTGCAACAAATCATGAGGTGGGATATGGCAGTATTGCGAGAATCGCCTTGGTATCAGGAAATTGAGCAAAGAGGTATTCAGCTAGGTATTCAGCAAGGCGTTCAACAGGGTGCGCGACAGCAGTTAATCCGAGTATTGCGACGACGCTTTGGTGAAATTCCTCAAGAGGTAGAAGCAAGGCTTGAGAGTGAAAGTGTGGAACAATTAGAAACTTTAATGGATAGCGCGATCGCTGTGAGTTCTTTAGACGAATTCGTGCAAGTTTTGTCTAGATAAATTCAATCATTTCCCAAATAAGCTTCAATTACAGCCGGATCATTTCTGACTACAGATGGTTCACCCAATGCAATCAATTGACCAAAATCCAATACCGCAATGCGATCGCACAAACCCATAACTAAGGGTACATGGTGTTCTATAAGGATGATCGTCAAATTGAAGCGATCGCGCAGGCTACGGATAAATTCACTCAATTGCTGCTTTTCGTTGGGGTTCATCCCCGCCGCCGGTTCATCGAGAAGTAAGATTTGTGGCTTTAATGCTAAAGCACGGGCAATTTCCAGGCGCCGCTGATCACCGTAGGCAAAGTTTTTAGCTTTTTCGTCAGCGCGATCGCTTAATCCTACCAAATCTAATAAATCTAAAGCTTTCTGCTTAGTCTTCAATTCTTCACGAGGCGCTGGTGGTAATCCCAAAACACCTGTAATCATATTACTTTTGGTGTGTAAATGTCGGGCGATTATCACATTTTCTAACGCCGATAACTCCCCAAACAAGCGGATATTTTGGAATGTACGGGCGATACCTAAAGCAGCAATTTGATGAGGACGCAGTTGAGAAATTTCTGCACCTTGATAAATTAATTTACCGCTAGAAGGTGGAATGAAAGCAGTAATCAAATTAAATAGTGTTGTTTTGCCAGCACCATTAGGGCCAATCAGTCCAAAAATCTCATGTTTATTTACACTAAAAGATACATTATTTACCGCCACTAAACCACCAAATCGGCGAGTTAATGCTCTTGCTTCTAAGACAATACTGCTGTTAGCTTCTGAAATACTGTATGACATTTTTGCATATTATTTACAAATGGTTCACTTTTGGCTTTTACGTCTTTTAAAAATATCTGGAGTAATTAGCCCTTGGGGGAAAAAGATTGTACCTATTACTATTAGTAAGCCAAAAATAATTAATCTCCCATCTCGTAAAAATTGTGCTAGCCAAGTAGGCAAACCACCAGTATCAGCGAGACTTCGCAGAATTTC
Organism: Nostoc sp. UIC 10890; assembly: GCF_054786515.1. Taxonomy (NCBI): domain Bacteria; kingdom Bacillati; phylum Cyanobacteriota; class Cyanophyceae; order Nostocales; family Nostocaceae; genus Nostoc; species Nostoc sp. UIC 10890. The sequence goes on along the minus strand of NZ_JBSGKF010000001.1, from coordinate 3,203,852 downwards.
TGGTAAGGCTGTAAATACCATACCTCCGACTACCGGCCCTAAAAAACTTCTCGAACCACCAATCAAAACAAAAGTTAAATATATAATACTGGCATCAAAAGTACCTTGACGAGCATTCCAGGTATTAAGGAAGTGGGCACTAATTGCACCTACAACCCCTGCAAGCATAGCCCCTAATGTAAACGCCAAAACTTTGTAATAAGTGGGATCTATTCCCATTGCACCCGCAGCTAATTCATCTTCACGGATAGCGATAAAAGCCCTTCCTACACGGATACGTTCTAAACGATAAAGTAGCACCATACTAATTAATAGTAATGGCAAAGCAATCCATAAATATTCAAGTTGTGTTTGGAAAGGTTGAGGAATGCCAAAAATTCCAACAGCACCGCCTGTAATATCTAGATTGAGGGAGATGACGCGCAGAACTTCCACAAAAGCGATAGTTGCAATCGCTAAATAAATTCCTCGCAACCTCAATGCTGGAATTCCCACCACTACACCCAGTAAACCAGAAATTATCGCAGCAATTAACATCTCCAATAACAACAACGGAATCGGAAATAAACTACTGCTAGATGTCAAAACTTTTGTGGATAAAATTGCTGCAATATACCCACCTAAAGCATAAAATCCTGGACTAGCTAAAGACAATTGCCCTGTCATTAGCGGTAAGTAAAGTGATAACCCTAGTAACGCCCCCAATACCATAGAGACAATTAGAGAAGCGTAAGTAGCGAAGAAATCAGCCATTTTATTTAATATATTTTGATTAAGCTTAATCAAATTATCGCTTTTATCAACTCTTAAGCTGTTAATATTTGCTCTGCTGTCAGTGCCAGTTCAGGAAAAGTTCGTGACACAATTCGTTCTGAACCTCTAAAGTGTGTGCATTGGTATTTACCCTCATCATCTAATAGAAAAACAAACACAGCCGGAACTTTTGGATTTCCTAAATACTCTCTTAGTCCAATTGCCAAATAATCTACAATCCAATATTCTTTAATACCTAAGCGTTGATATTCATCTAATTTATCAATATAGTCATCTTCCCAATTAGTTGATGTCACTTCTACAGCTAATTGGATAGGTTCTTCAAGTGCAGCATAAGCAGAACGATTTGAGCGCCATTGATCTTTATCTATGACACTTACATCGGGCTTGCGCCCTTGCTCTATGCCATTAGCGGTTATAGTTTTAAATACTGCTGTGTTTTTTACTACGTAATTAAGATTTAGACGTTTAATTTCATCTTTGAAAGAGTCAGCCGTAAAGTCAGCGACATCATCATGATTTCTGGTTGCATGCACTTCTAAAATTTCTCCATCTACAAGTTCATATAAACCTTCCTCTGGACACTGTTCTAAAAATTGATCAAAAGTTAGTTTTTGTTTGGTGTATGTTTTCATAACGCTACGTCTCTTTAAACTTTCTGAATAAATCGCCGTCCTAGCAAACCTTGGGGTCTAACTAATAGCATGATAAACAAAATTCCAAAGGCTACTGCGTCTTTATAACCAGAGAATTCAGCAGGGACAAACGCCTCCACTAATCCAATTACCAAACCTCCCACCACAGCACCGGGAATACTACCTAAACCACCTAAAACAATTACCGCTAAACCCCGTAAACCAAAAGCAATACCGAAATATGGCCCTGCAATACTAACACTAGAGGCGACTAAAGTTCCTGCTAATCCTGCTAAAAAACTGCTGATGAAGAATGTTAGAATGATAAAGCGATCGCTATTAATTCCTAACAAACTAGCTGTAGTTGGATCTTCTGCGATCGCTTGCATTGCCTTACCATATTTAGTCCGATTGATAAAATAGGTAAGAATTGCCACAATCACCACTGACACAGTAAAAATTACTACCTGAACACTGCGAATCGGAATTGGGTTTTCTGGACTACCAAAGTTAATCGCAGGTGGCAAATTACCGTAAGTATTGGCTGGGTATGTGTAACTTTCTGCGCCTACTAAATATTGAATTAAATTCACAATTACCACTGCTACCCCCAAGCTGGAAACAACAGTTAGTAAAGGATCAGATCCTTGACGGCGCAGAGGTTGAAAAGCAACCCGTTCCATCACTACCCCTACTAATCCCGCCAAGGTACTTCCTAAAATCAAGGCTATAGCAAATGGTAATTGTATCGGCAAGGCTGCATTAGCTAACAAGCCATTAAATCCAAAACTGCCACCCATGAGTGCATAAGTGAAATATGCACCCAAGGTAAAAATCGCGCCATGAGCTAAATTAATGATGCCCAAAATGGAATAAACCAAGGTATATCCTAAGGCAAAAATTGCATAGACGCTGCCAATGGATAACCCATTTAATAATTGCTGCAAAAACAGATTGATATTCATGTAGCAACTATTTTAGAAATGTGAATTTACCTTTGCTTCCGTCTTTTTCCATCTTTATTTGGGCTACATAGAAATCTTTTTGCACAACTTCACCTATGGGAGTAAAACCAATTTCACCTAACGGTGTATTGTATATTCCGCTAAGTATCTGTTTGTTTAATTCTGTCCGCAATTCTGGTAGCTGTAATTTGTTAACTTTGCTCTTTTTATCTAAAGCTTGGAGTGCTTCGACATAAACCTGCACTGCTGCAAAAGCTTGGGCACTAAATTGGGGTGGTTCTTTTTTGTATTCGTCAGTATAGGCTTTCCGAAACGCCGCGTTAACTTCACCTGGATGTTCTGGACTGTAGGCTTGAGCAATCAAAACACCATCACAAAGTGCCTTACAAACTGGCAATATATTCGATGTATTTAAACCATTTCCACCGACAATTAAACCTTTGTAACCAAGTTCTCGCAACTGTCGGACTAAGTTACCACCATCAGCAGCCAAACCAGAAATAATCACCAAATCTGGTTTGAGATTAATGGCATTGGTAGCTTGGCTTTGAAAATCTGTATCACTGGTTTGGAATTTTTGTACTGTTACTAATTCCAATCCTTGATCCTTAACTGTTTGTTGAAAAATTTCCGTTTCCGACTTGCTAAATGCATCATTTTGAGCATAGAAAACTGCAACTTTTTTAACTTGGGAGTTCTGCTTAAGTGCAGCTTTCACCGAATTAGGCGCGACAACGGAAACTGGTGCAGAAACACGAGCAATGTAATCACCAATTTCGGGAATATTGTTAGCCGTATTTGATGGCCCAATAACTGGTACTTTTGCACGTTCGGCAATAGGGTCAGCACTAAAAGCTTGCTGTGACAAAGTTGGGCCCACAATTCCAATAACTTTATCTTTGTTAATTAAAGTTTGAAAAGCGTTGATTGTCCCTGCTTCATCACCGCTAGTATCTTGAAACACTAATTTAATTGGTGTCCCATTGACACCACCTTTACTATTAAAATACTTTTCGGCAAGTTTGGCTCCAGCAACTTGCTCTTGACCTAGTAATGCCACATTGCTAGTTTGGGCAACAGCAATACCTATAGGAATAGCACCCGACAATGTACCCGTTGTCGCTGCGGTATCGGTTGCAGTGTTATTTGTGGTACTATTTGGAGAATTTGTCACAGCTACAGGGCCACCGCCGCCGCCACAGCCTGCTAATAGCAAAGCACAAGTTGATAATAATGCTGTTGTTCGAGCGATCGCGTTGTTCATCGTTAAATAGTCATGTAGTTATTAGATATTCTGCAAAAGCCAATACTAAAGTTCATAATCTGCAAAGAAAATTACGCAGATTTCCACTTTTGCACGAATTATATTAAATCATTCTTATTTGACCATGCAAAGACAAATATTCAAAGTGTTTGTAAATACAAATTATTATAAATAGGAATAATATTATCATTCCCCGCTTCTATTTGGGAATGTGCTGTAAATTTGCTTTGTCAGTTCAGTTAAGTACTAAGTAAGGACTCTTAAGCCCTTTTTTCACTATCAGCTAATCCTTTGGGTTCGTAGTGACGACAACCATTACAGGGGCCTTCGGGATTCACAGCACAACGCATGTAGCCAGATCGGGCATTAAATTTGCAGCTGATATCGCCAATCAGATAACCTACCCCTTCTAAATAATAGCGATCGCTTTCAACTGGTGTAAGGTTTTGCCGTCGCTGCACTGCTGGAAAATTCATGGCTGCTTGTCTGAGCCGTAGGCGCGATCGCGCATGGGTTTTGCGGATCACCCACAGGGAAATCAGGGACGGTAAAAAACCAACGGCAATCACTAAAAGTGTCTTTAACACCTTCTTTTTACCTCTTTTGTGCGCTGATTGATTTTCCCTGATGTTACACTCTGGTTTTACGGAAGTGCAAATCTTAGGGCAGTTTTGCCTCATTGCAACCAAATATGGTTGCAATTAGCAATGGCAGTATGGTGTGCAATTTTGAGAAAGAAGTTTCTTCTGCCACTTCAATCAGCATAACTGTTACAACCTCAAGGGTGAAATGCCGTTGAATGTTGATAATTTTAAGATTTGTTGACTAATACCTTTTGAACAAGCGTTTTGTGTGATTTCCACTCTTGTTTTTTCTGTGTCGCTGCGATGCTAATCTTTTTTTGGTTTGCTGACGAAGTTGCTGTGCTAGCAGTGCGGCTTCCCTTTCGGCTCGGAATAAATCAACTCTTCGCGTTGTCAGAATAAATGATTTGTCAGGCTTTCGTTTCACCCAAGGGACGCTAACTGCGAAATACTGACAAATATTTTTGCACGACTCCTTCTTCAATAATGGGAAACCTTTTTGAGTATTTAGTGTGTTAGCGATCGCTTTCAACTCCAATATCGCTGCTTCTAACTCTCCTGCCATTTGATTGATGCGTTCGACTTGTGTGATCAAACGCTCCTGTTCACTGATGATTTTTTCCTCTTGGGGTCGCAGTGGCACTATAGCAGTAGTTACAGATGTAGGCTGCAATAGCGAAACTTTCAGCAAAATGGGCTTTTTGTCCGTATCTTGGATTTTTTTCATACTACCTCAAGCAAGGCTAGCTGACTTGTAAGGCATTTTAGCAGTATTTTAGTACAAATGTACTAAGTAAAAATATATTTACCTTGAACATCAGTGGCCGCAAGGTGCTGTATCCTCTGAAATGCCTTTAATCACATTACTTATGAGATTGAGAAAATACGAAATAGCTGATACGGAAGAAATGATGAAATTGTTCTATGACACTGTTCATGAAGTAAATATTCACGATTACACAGCAGAACAAGTAGATGCTTGGGCACCAGCAAAGATGGATATTGAAGTTTGGATTAAAAGTTTAGAAAGTAAGTTTACTTATCTAGCAGAAGAAGATGACAAAATTATTGGTTTTGGAGAATTAGAGACTAATGGTCATATTGACCGTTTTTATTGTCATAAAGATTTTCAAAGAAAAGGTGTTGGTAAGAAAATCTTAGAACAGATTGAATTAAAAGCGAAGTCTTTAGGGGTTGAAAAGTTATTTACAGAAGTCAGTATTACAGCTAAACCTTTTTTTGAAAGGCAAGGATTTATTGTTATAAAAAAGCAAGAGGTAGAGCGTAGAGGACAAAAGTTTATAAACTTTGTCATGGAAAAACATATCAAAGCAGGATAATAATCTGTTGAATACTAGCGAAACAATCAATCTTAAACTTAAGACTATAGCGGTTCCCAATTGCATGGAATACAGACCTAACCCCCAGTCCCTTCCCTTCCCTTGAAGGGGAGTAAGACTCAAAGCCTCTCTCCTGGTAGGAGAGAGGTTTGGAGAGAGGTCAAAAGTGTACTGCACCCAAGTGAGAACCGCTATAGTTACAGCACAATCCCAACAAGGTGCAAGCACTACGCATCACGATGCTAGATACTAAGAAACTATACTCAAACCCCAAAGATTGAGCAGCCTTTACTTTTATCGGAATGTAATTAAAATCTTTTTTTATCTATTTATTCACATCCAGTAGACGCGAAGTTTCTAACCTACTCATCCACTTCTCTAAATAAACTCGATTACCTTTTACTTCATCTGGATCTTTAGTATCCAAAGGATAAGGCATTAGTCCCAAAATCGTTGCTGTGGTCACACAAAACATCGATTTTTGGAAACTTATGCAAATTTGGACTCGCAAATCATCTTCACCTCGAAGACTGCGACGATAAATTTCGTGCAAATACTCTGGAAGATAATGACGCATATCCTGCATCAGCAAGGTGGGAGGAATACCCGCGCCGCCGATGGGCAAAGGATCAGCATACAATGCGCCATATTGAAATCGAGTTTGATCTGGGGGAATTTGATATCCTTGGGCATTGTATGAAACTGTGCCGTGGAAAGGAGTTCCTCGGAAGAATACTGCTTCTACATAAGGTATTGCTGTATCTGCTAAGAAGGTCAAACCAACACTTTTGGGAATGATTTCATAGACCTTACCTCTAATTTTGACGGCGTAGGTAATTGGGTTTGATGCATTTGCCACTAACCCTGCTTTAATGTGTTCTACAACTTCGGGAATCGATTTGATTTTGCCTTGGTCGTAAAGGTCTGATAAGCTAAGAAAGATATCAGCCATTACTCGCCAGAATTGGCCTAAACCTGTGTAGTAAGCAGAGACGCGCAAATGTTCTGTTAAGAAATCTGGAAATAGTTGGTTGATACCCGGAATGAAGGGATTATTTTTAAATTTTGCGGCAATAACAGCTTGCGCTCTTTCTTTAAATTCATTTGTATCTAGATACGTATCTAGTCCACCGCCACCGTGCCACATCATGCCTTTCATGCAATACTCGGCATATTCAAAGTTAATTCGATCATGCCACCAGTGACGGAGTAATTTCTGAAAAGAAACCTCTCCATTAAAGTATTTAAAAAATGGGAAAAATACTAAAAACTGATGCTCGGCAATATAGTTAAGATTTTTTGAGTAGGCATCTAAAACTACGCCATAGCTTTTAAGAATACCAACAACTTCTAGCACATTTTCGGGACTATCAGGGAGTAATGCTTCTCCTGTTTGCAGACGTTCAATATACTCAGCTAAGGGATTGTGAGGAGCTTTCTTTTTAGTAATTACCATTGCTATCTATCCAAAAAGTTTAGGGATTGGTTACTGGGTACGGGGGATTGAGTATTGGGTATTGGTTGCTGGGGATTGGGTATTGGGTATTATGTATTCAAAAAAAATCTTCCCTAGCGCTAATTCCCAGTCCCCAATCCTTAATCCCCAGTCCCCATTACTTTATCCAAGGACACTGCTACTACTACGTTTTGGGTATTTACCATTGCTGTAATCGTTGGTTCAGTCCAGCGGACTAACCAACCAGGTTGAATGCCGAAAATCACGATCAATATAGCTAAAATTGCAGGTGGGATGCGATCGCTCCAATACACACGCGGTAAGTTGGTAACCTGTGCAGACAGGCGTCCAAAAAAGGCGCGGTTGACAAGAATTAAGAAGTAAACTGCTGTTAAACCAGTACCAAGCATACATAGCAATGTTTGCACTGGGAAAACTGGAAAACTTCCCCGATAAACTATAAATTCCGAGATAAAGCCTAGCATTCCCGGTATACCAGCGCTGGCCATGACTCCGACAATCATCAAGCTACCGATTACTGGCATACCCCGTTCTGGGTTCAGCAATCCTTGAATTACGTCTAAATCACGGCTTCCGGCTTTTTTATACACAACCCCTACTAGCAAAAACAGCATTGCAGAAATCAAGCCGTGGCTAATCATTTGCATTACAGCACCCAACACACTTAAAGGTGTAGCCGCCGCCGCCGCTAAAAGCACATAACCCATGTGTCCAATGGAACTGTATGCCACCATTTTTTTCATATCGGTTTGAGCGATCGCGCAGGATGAACCATACAGCACACTTACCACTGCCCAAGTCGCCAACCAAGGCGCCAGATAATTCCAAGCTTCTGGCAATAAGTTCATCCCAAATCGCAGTAAGCCATAAGTTCCTAACTTCAACAGCACCCCAGCCAACAGCACTGAAATCGGTGTAGAAGCTTCAACGTGAGCATCTGGCAACCAAGTATGGAAGGGAACTAAGGGAATTTTAATCCCGAAACCTATCAAAATGCCCGCTAGCAGTAAAAGCTGTGTCGCAAGAGGTAAAGTTGTCGGGTTTAAGGTTGCTAATGCAAAGCTAGAGGAACCACTCAGCCAAACCATGCCGAGGAAACTTGCTAAAATCAGGATTCCCGAAACGGCTGTATAAATGAGAAATTTTGTAGCAGCATAACCCCGCTTGGCACCACCCCAAATAGCTATTAACAAATACAGCGGAATTAGTTCTAATTCGTAAAATAGGAAAAATAGCAGTAAATCCTGTGCCAAAAAGGCTCCAGTCACCCCAGCGCTTAATAATAGTATCAAAGAGTAATAAAATTTAGGACGCTGTAGGGATTCATCGCTGCTGTAAATGGCAATGGAAGTTAACAATCCATTTAAAACCAGCAATGGCAAAGACAAACCATCTATCCCAAGGTTATAATTCAAACCTAAAGCATCTACCCAAGGGATAGATTCAGCAAACTGTTGAGTAATTTCCCCTGGATGAAACTGAATTGCTAGTACGATTGTCCATAAGAAAGCGATACTAGCAAAGACCAAAGCCACCCCACGGGCGAATTTCCCATTGATGCCAGAGGGCGAGAAACCAATTAAAGCTGCACCGATTAACGGCACTAGAATTAAAACACTAAGCATAAGTAGGTATGGAATGGGGGATGGGGAACTGGGGAATGGGAAAAAACTCTTACCCAATCACAAATGACTAATGACCAATGACCAATGACAATATCTTTAAAAAGGTAATTTATCTAGTAAACCCAATGACCAGCTGATGAAAAAACCCAGGACGCTGACAACTGCTAGGATGGTCAACATATAGCCCTGAGATTGCCCAGAAATGCTGTACTTTAAAGTTTGTCCGCTAAAAATGGTCGCAAACCCAACCAAGTTTACGAAACCGTCAACTAAGTAGCGATCGCTCCAAGCAGAGATTTTAGATAGCAGTGCTACTACACTTACCACGGTTACAAGATAAACTCGGTCAATATAAAAATCATAACCTAACAAGTCTTGCAGAAATCTCCACGCCAATATTCTCGATCTTGACCAAGCTTTGTGCAGATAAACTGTACACCCTACACCTACACCCACCACGGTAGACGCAAACAAAGCTAACACCACATACCAATTAATACTTTCCCAATCGGGTAGTAAGTACCATTGCTGTAGCATCAGAGGTAAAAGCAGAGTCAGCACTGTCAGAATCACCATTGGCAAGGCCATCTGCCAACCAACTTCTGGCGTGCGACGGGTTTTTTGTTGCGGTTTACCCCAGAACACTAATCTAAAGACTCTGGTCAAATTCAATGCTGTCAAACCATTGACTAATACTAAAACCCCAATTACCCAAGGGCTAATATTCACGAAACCGTCAGCCCATGCTAACATTGCCCAGAAACTTCCCAATGGTAGCAGTGTTACCATCCCCGCTGAACCTACTACAAAGGCTGTGGTGGTGGCTGGCATCCGTGACCACAGACCGCCCATTTCTGTTAAGTCTTGGCTTTGGGTAGTCAAGATGACTGAACCGGAACTCATGAATAATAATGCTTTGGCGATCGCATGAGTTAACAGCAACATCAAGGCTACACCCCCTTGCTGTAACCCCACCGCCAAAAACACTAACCCCATGTATGCACTGGTGGAATGAGATAGCGATCGCTTAATGTCAATTTGAGCTATGGATACTAATGTGGCCCCAATCGCCGTCACCGTGCCCATAACTACCAAGGCATTTAAGGCAACTGGCGATAGTGCTAACAATGGTTGAAATCTATACAGTAAATAAGCACCACCAGCTACTACCAGCGAGTTCCGCATTACCGAGGCTGGGTTAGGCCCTTCCATTGCCTCATCTAACCACAGGTGCAATGGAAATTGGGCACATTTACCAGCAGGCCCAGCAATTAATGCCAACCCTAGCAATGTCGATGTCATTGGACTTAAATTAGCTGTTTGCGCCCACTCATATAAATCCGAAAAGTTCAAACTCCCGGCTAAGGTGGAAAGTGTCACTACAGCCATCAGCAGCAACAAGTCTCCCACCCGTTTAGTCCAAAACGCATCTCGCGCCGCTGTCACTACTAGTGGTTGAGCATACCAGAACCCCACCAGCAAATAAGTCGAAAGCGTCAGAAGTTCCAAAAGCGCATAGCTGAGAAACAAAGAATCACTGATTGCTAGACCACTCAGCGCCGCTTCAAAAAATCCCAGCAGTGCAAAAAAACGCGCTAACGACCAGTCCTTTTCCATGTAACCCAGAGCGTAAACTTGCGCCAGTAGACTTAACCCTGTAATTAAAACTGTTGCTCCAATACTGACTGGCGATAGTTCTAAGGCAAAAGATAAGTCTAAATCCGCAGCTTTGAACCAATTGATTAGTAAGTTTACTGGTTCTCTATCCCAAATACTTTTAAATACAAACAGGCTATGGACAAAAGCTAAAACGGTCGTCAACAAATTGAAGTATGCCGCAGGTCTTGGCCCGGTTCGCTGAATTATTCCTATTCCCCACGGCAAGGTCAAAATTGCACCCAATAAGCTATAAAAAGGCACAAACCAACTTGTTGAAAATAGAAATTGATCCATTTAAATTTTCCTTGACGACTCAGCTTTGATTTTAAAAAAATTTCAACCGATTATTTATTTATTAAAATAAATCTACCAAAAGCCCGATGTTTTTTTACTATTTTTTAAACTAAATTCCCAGGAGTAATTTTACTTAACGTTACCCTATTAAATATAAGCAAAATATAACTTTACATAAGCAAAAGCATTTACTTCCCTTAACATCACTGACCCTTTTAGATTTGTATTTCTACTTTAAGCAAAGTACTTTATACGATATATTTGAAAAAATTATCTATTTTTCACCTAGTCCTTGTACATACAGTAATTTTTGAGGAAAGATAGATGCAGCAAAAGACGCAGCCTATGCTTACCCTTTGCCAGATAGGATTAGCCTTGGTTATGAATGCCGTTTTGGAAATGTGATAAAGAAATTATAAAGCATAAGTGCCTGCTCTAGGAATCAGTGAACTTTAATTGCCCAGAAGCACAGATAAATTTTTGTTAAGTTTTTTAAAACTTTCTTATCATAAACTATTATAGTGATTTATATTGCCAGGGACGCCAAGCTTTCCTATGCTTAATTTGGAAGTGTTTTCTTAGCTCTAAGATAAGCTCTCCCCGTCAAAAATTTCAAACAACAGTACTGATTAGATTCATTTTGTAGGAGTTCTGCGATGCCAATTGCAGTTGGGATGATTGAAACGAAGGGCTTTCCAGCAGTAGTAGAAGCTGCTGATGCGATGGTGAAAGCCGCCCGTGTCACTTTAGTAGGCTATGAAAAAATTGGTAGCGCTCGTGTCACAGTGATAGTTAGGGGAGATGTATCGGAAGTTCAAGCTTCTGTAGCAGCTGGGGTTGAAGCGGCGAAAAGAGTCTTTGGTGGTGAAGTGTTATCCACTCATATCATTGCTCGTCCTCACGAAAACCTGGAGTACGTCTTGCCGATACGTTACACAGAAGCGGTAGAACAATTCCGTACTTAAAAGCTGTTTAAACAAAGTAATTAACGCTCTTTGCCTGAAAAGAGCATCACTTTTGTCCAAGGCTAAAAACTTTCAAATAGGGATTAAAACTAATGTCAATTGCAGTGGGAATGGTTGAAACGCTAGGCTTTCCAGCAGTGGTGGAAGCTGCTGATGCAATGGTGAAAGCTGCCCGCGTCACCTTAGTAGGTTATGAAAAAATTGGTAGTGGTCGAGTGACAGTCATTGTCCGTGGTGACGTTTCAGAAGTGCAAGCTTCTGTGGCCGCAGGAGTTGAATCTGTAAAGCGAGTTAATGGCGGACAAGTGCTGTCTACTCACATCATTGCTCGTCCTCACGAAAACTTGGAATACGTCCTCCCAATTCGTTATACAGAAGACGTAGAGCAGTTCCGGGAAAATGTGAATGCAATTCGCCCTTTCGGTAGAAGACCGTAATTTGTAATGCAAGTTGCCAAAGTTCGCGGCACAGTAGTTAGCACCCAAAAAGATCCAAGTCTCAGAGGTGTGAAACTACTGTTGTTACAATTAGTGGATGAAGATGGAAACATCCTGCCACAATACGAGGTAGCAGCAGATAGTGTGGGAGCAGGAGTAGATGAGTGGGTACTTGTCAGTCGTGGTAGTGCTGCTCGTCAAGTTACTGGAAATGAACAACGTCCATTAGATGCAGTGGTAGTGGCGATCATAGATACCATTTACGTTGAAGATCGCCTGATTTACAGCAAAAAAGATCAATATCAATAGTCATTGGTCATTAGTCATTGGTCATTAGTCATTAGTCATTAGCTCTCGACAAAGGACAAATGACAACTGACAAATGACAACTGAACAAATGACAATACAGGAGGAATCTCGCGATGGCAGTCCGCAGCACGGCGGCACCCCCAACCCCGTGGTCAAGGAATTTAGCTGAACCCAAAATCCATGAAACTGCCTTTGTACATTCATTCTCTAATCTGATTGGGGATGTACGAATAGGTGCAAATGTAATCGTTGCTCCGGGGACTACGATTAGAGCGGATGAAGGCACACCTTTTTATCTGGGTGAAAACACCAATATTCAAGATGGTGTTGTCATTCATGGGTTGGAGCAAGGCCGAGTAATTGGCGATGACCAAAATAAATACTCAGTATGGATTGGTAAAAACGCTTGCATTACCCACATGGCTCTAATTCACGGGCCAGCTTATGTAGGTGATAATTCCTTCATTGGCTTTCGCTCTACGGTGTTTAATGCCAGGGTGGGTGCAGGTTGCATCGTGATGATGCACGCTTTAATTCAAGACGTAGAGATTCCCCCTGGTAAATATATACCTTCGGGAGCGATAATTACCAGCCAGCAGCAAGCTGACCGCTTGCCGGATGTGCAAGATCAGGATAAGGAATTTGCTCATCATGTGGTTGGAATTAATCAGGCATTACGAGCTGGTTATCTCTGTGCTGCGGATAGCAAATGTATAGCACCCATTCGGGATGAGAACGCTAAATCTTATACAGGTAATGGTATTACTGTTTTAGAGTTGGAAAGGAGTAGTGAAGTGTCGAGCAATAGCTTGGGTGCAGAAACAATAGATCAGTTGCGGTATCTATTGGGGCAAGGGTATAAAATTGGTACGGAACATGTAGATCAAAGACGCTTCCGCACTGGTTCTTGGACTAGTTGTCAGCCAATCGAACCGAGATCCATCGGTGAAGCGATCGCAGCATTAGAAAGCTGTCTAAATGACCATAGCGGCGAGTATGTCCGACTGTTTGGCATTGATAAAGATAGACGGCGTGTGCTAGAAGCCATCATCCAACGTCCTGATGATGATGCAAAACCAGCAACCAGCTTTAAAGCGCCGAATAGCAGTCATAGCAATGGCAGCTACAGCAGCAGTAATGGTAACGGTAACGGTTCTAGCAGTGGCAAAGTCAGTGGCGAAACTCTAGAACAAATCCGCCACTTGTTGGCAGGTGGTTACAAAATCGGTATGGAACACGTAGATGAACGTCGTTTCCGCACTGGTTCCTGGACTAGTTGCAAGCCAATTGAAGCAACTTCCACAAATCAAGTCATCTCCGCCTTAGAAGAATGTATAGCCAGCCATCAAGGCGAGTATGTGCGTTTAATCGGTATTGACACCAAAGCCAAACGGCGCGTACTAGAGACCATTATCCAACGTCCAAATGGTCAAGTAGCTTCCTCTGGTAGTCAGAAATCATTTACTACGAGTGCAGCACCCTCTGGTACGGGAACAGCTAGCAGTAACCGTTTGAGTTCTGAAGTAGTAGACCAACTCCGGCATTTATTGGCTGGCGGCTCAAAAATTAGCATTGAGCATGTAGATCAACGGCGGTTCCGTACAGGTTCCTGGACTAGTACCGGTCAAATTCAAGCCTCCTCAGAAAGAGAAGCGATCGCAGCCGTAGAAAGACAGCTCGGTGAATACGAAGGGGAATATGTACGCTTAATTGGTATTGACCCTAAAGCCAAACGGCGGGTATTAGAGACTATTATCCAACGTCCAAATGATCAAGTAGCCTCTTCTGGCAGTCAAAGTCAAAAATCATTTACTAGCAGTACACCTTCTGCTACTGTAACAGCAACAGCTACCAGTACGCGCTTGAGTACAGAAGTAGTAGGCCAACTCCGGCAATTATTGGCTAGCGGCTCAAAAATTAGCATTGAGCATGTAGACCAACGGCGGTTCCGTACAGGTTCCTGGACTAGTACTGGTCAAATTCAAGCCTCCTCAGAAAGAGAAGCGATCGCAGCCGTAGAAAGACAACTCGGCGAATATCCAGGGGAATATGTGCGCTTAATTGGTGTTGACCCCAAAGCCAAGCGTCGGGTATTAGAAACGATTATTCAACGACCATAGTAGGGAATAGGGAATAGGGAATAGGGAATAGAGAATAGGGAATAGGGAATTTTAATATCCACCACTCACCACTCCCTAATAGTAGGGACTAGGGAATTTTAATATTCACCATTTACCATTCACCATTCACTACTCCCCATTCCCCATTCACCATTCCCCATTCACCATTCACCATTCACCATTCACCATTCACCATTCCCCACTCCGGCTTCCGAGGTTAAAATTTCCATGTCTGTGCCGCCACTGCGCCTCAGCAATAACTTTGATTCTTACATTAGTGGTGAGGTGACTATTCATCCAAGCGCGGTACTTGCACCTGGGGTGATCCTCCAAGCGGCTGTAAACAGCAAGATCATCATTGGGCCGGGGGTCTGTATTGGCATGGGAGCAATTCTCCAAGTCCATGAAGGAACCCTAGAGGTAGAAGCAGGCGCAAACCTGGGAGCCGGGTTTTTGATGGTTGGCAAGGGCAAAATTGGAGCAAATGCTTGCATTGGTTCAGCAACAACAGTTTTTAACTATTCGGTTGAAGCTGGAGAAGTAGTACCACCGGGTTCAATTCTAGGAGACACCAGTCGGCAAATAACTCAAACAAAGCAACTAGAACCATCTACAAATAACCCAGCTTCTACAAATACATCACCGCAGCAGGAAGAAGAAAATGGCTTAGGGGGAGTTAAGGAAAAGGTAGTTTCCTCAACTAACTTCTCAGCCTCGGCTTTTGTAGATTTCAAACAAAACAAGTCGATTTCTTACTTTAAATCTCCCGCCACTCCAGAAAGCTCATCTCCTCCGGTGGCAGAACCGATCAATGATGCTGACTCCACTTTGGAAGAAGCCGCCCAAACGTCTACAGAACATAACTCAGACCCCAGTCAGCCAAGCACAGAATCCCCTAACGGTTTCGGGACTCAAATTTATGGACAAGGGAGTATAAGCAGACTGTTGACTACATTGTTTCCTCATAGACAATCATTGAACGACCCAAACTCTGACAATCAGTCCGAGTAAGTGTTAATTGTAAGTTGTCGGCTTTTTCCGTATTTTGGAGAATTGACATGGAAACATATAATCAACGGCCTATTCGTACCATCCAGGGAGCAAGTAGTCAAGAAACCTTTCAGGATACTGCTTTGGGTTTAGTTTCTACCCGCAGCTTTCCAGCGATCGTTGGTACAGCGGATATGATGCTTAAGTCAGCGGGAGTTCACCTCATTGGGTATGAAAAAACTGGTAGTGGTCATTGTACCGCGATCGTCCGGGGTGGAATTGCTGACGTGCGTCTGGCGGTAGAATCTGGTGTGCAAACGGCTGAACAGTTTGGTCAGTTAGTTTCTAGTTTGGTGATTCCCCGACCTTATCCCAACCTAGATATAGTACTTCCCATCACAACCCGTTTTACTAAATTGATGGAGGAGGGCAATTACAGCCGTTTGAGTAATCAAGCAATTGGTTTGGTAGAAACGCGAGGATTTCCAGCGATGGTAGGAGCTTGTGATGCCATGCTCAAAGCTGCTGATGTTCATTTAGCAGCCTATGAAAAAATTGGTGCGGGTTTGTGTACAGCCATTATTCGTGGTTCTGTAGCAAATGTGGCAGTAGCAGTGGAAGCGGGAATGTTTGAGGCCGAACGCATTGGGGAATTAAATGCAGTCATGGTAATTCCTCGACCCCTCGACGAAATGGAGCTAACCTTGCCATTAGCAAGATGTTGGATAGAAGAACGCGAACCGTTAAACTTACCAGTGAATATTAAAGAACAAGTTGCCGAAATCGAGGTACTAAGATTACCAGATTTAACCAAGCTACCTACAAAAGTTCAAGAAGAATTATGGAATGATGAATGATGATAGATGAATTTTGAAAAACCATCATTCAACATTCATCGTTTAGATGGAAGGCATCTTACGCTTTTGCTGTTCTGATAATAGCTTCTTCAATCCATAAGTAGAATACTTTTGTTTTAATATAAATAATAGAGTTTTATCTATAATAAAACTCGTAACTTTCTGTGAGCATTGCTATATCATTTGCCAGTGTTCAGCAATAC
The DNA here is from genome assembly GCF_054786515.1 of Nostoc sp. UIC 10890. Lineage (NCBI taxonomy): Bacteria > Bacillati > Cyanobacteriota > Cyanophyceae > Nostocales > Nostocaceae > Nostoc > Nostoc sp. UIC 10890. Next base: position 3,187,354 of record NZ_JBSGKF010000001.1, on the reverse strand, counting down.
TAGTTATATATCTATTAATCGTTATATACAGGAGAATCACACTTGAACCAAGCGACGCTGCACCAGTTAAAGGTGTTCGAGGCGGCGGCACGGCACAGTAGCTTTACTCGTGCTGCGGAGGAATTGTTTCTCACCCAACCTACCGTTTCTATGCAGATCAAGCAACTCACAAAATCGGTAGGTTTGCCATTATTTGAGCAAGTGGGGAAGCGATTGTATTTGACGGAAGCAGGACGGGAATTATTTGCCACTTGTCGGCAGATTTTTGACAATATAGCCCAGTATGAAATGAAAGTGGCAGATTTAAAAGGGCTAAAACAGGGACAATTACGCTTGGCAGTAATTACAACAGCAAAATACTTTATTCCACGTTTGTTAGGGCCCTTTTGCGAACTCTATCCAGGGATTGATATCTCGCTGCAAGTAACAAATCACGAACAAATTTTAGAACGAATGAGTCAAAATCTGGATGACTTATATATTATGAGTCAAATTCCAGACAATCTCGATGTGACTTGTGAACCATTTTTAGAAAATCCTTTGATAGTCTTTGCTCCGACTAATCATCCGTTATCCAAGGAAAAAAATATTCCTATACAACGCTTATCTAACGAACCTTTTATTATGCGGGAACCTGGTTCAGGAACTCGCCGCGCCGTTCAAAAGCTATTTGAAGAAGAAGGGGTAACGGTAAAAGTCAAGCTAGAATTGGGAAGTAATGAAGCAATTAAACAAGCGATCGCAGGTGGTTTAGGTATTTCTGTTTTATCTCGTCATACCTTACTGTCAGACACTTCAGAGTTTAACATTTTAGATGTACAACACTTCCCCATTCAGCGACATTGGTACATGGTTTACCCATCTGGCAAGCAGCTATCTATCGTTGCTCGTGCTTATTATGAGTATCTACTAGCTGCGGCAAAGAATTTTGTCGAGCAAAATACTGATAATGCTTCTAATGCTCTTGAACCAATTCACGGCTAAAATAATTCGTAATTTGTAATTACGAATTACGAATTACGAATTACAAATTACCTAAAAGGGTTGACTGTTAGACCAGTAAACATTGACAATTAACCAGCAGAATCATTAAAAATGGGGGAAAACTAGTAGTGGTTAACCCGGAAATACCATCTTGGCGCAAAACAGTACAAAGCGAGATTGTAGCTGTTACCGTGTATGCTGACAGAGCATTAGTTACACGGCGGGGTGTAGTTGATTTAACAGGAATTGAACAGGAATTAGTAATTACCCCAATGCCAATGACTCTAGAAACTGAGTCTGTCAGGGTTAGCGGTACTGGTACGGTAGGGGTGCGCTTGGTGGGAGTTAGTAGCGATCGCATCTACACTACTGAACCTGTAGCGGAGCGAGTCGCAAATTTGACAAGGCAAATCCAGCAATTAGAAGCAGAAAAACGCCACCTGCAAGCTCAGGTAGATGCTTTAGCATTGCAATCTAGTTTTATCGCTGGCTTACGTGAAAAAACAGAAGAACCCTTTTCACAGAGTTTGTCTCGGAAAAATCTCAGCCTTAGCGAAACTTTGGATTTTTTGAACTTTCTCGGAAGCCAGTATAGTGAATATGCGATCGCATCTGGAGAGTGCAAAACCCAACAGCAGGAATTAGACAAACAACTGCAAGCACTCCACACCTCATTGCAAAAAATTCAAACGCCCCATCCAAAAGAGAGTTTTAACTTAGTTGTAGCAGTTGAAGTAGCGGGTGAAGGAAAATTTGAATTAGAGGTATCCTACATAGTAAATCGCGCTAGTTGGAATCCGCTTTATGACTTACGCTTTAGCACTACTAGCGATATTGTACATCTGGGTTACCTTGCAGAAATCACTCAAAGCACTGGCGAAGATTGGATTGGTGCAAATCTCACCCTTTCTACCGCTAAACCGGGATTAGGTACACTCCCACCCAAACTTGAACCCTGGTATATTGATGCACCACGTCCACAACTGTTACAACGACACCGATTTACTGCCCAACCACCACTGCTACCTACCATAGCAGAACCACCTGCTTCTGCTGCCAGAGCGGATTGGCAAGAACAAGATGAAGTTGCACAAGATAGTCTTATCCCAGCAGAAACCGTTACAGCAGAAGTATCCAAAGAAGGGAGTGTAGTTACCTTTAAATTGAATAGTGGTGGTAACATTCCCAGTGATGGCGCACCCCATAAAACTACGATTTTTAATGACGATTATCCTTGTAGCTTCGATTATGTAGCAATGCCACGCTTGGTAAGCTTTGCTTATCTACAAGCGAACGTGAAAAATAATCCCAACGGTGCGACTTTGTTACCGGGTAAAGCGAGTATTTTCCGCGACAACGTTTTTGTCGGCACTACTGGGTTGGAGAATATTGCACCAGGACAAGAATTCAAACTGAACTTAGGAATTGACGAAGGTTTAAAAATTGAGCGCGACTTAGTTGAACGTCTGGTAGATAAAAGATTAATTAGTAACCAGCGCCGGATTACTTATAGTTATCGGTTGATAATTACTAACTTACTAGAGAAAGAAGTAAATCTGAAACTAACTGAACAATTGCCAGTTAGCCGCAACGAGCAAATTAAAGTGCGTCTCAGTCGTAGTAACCCACAAATTCAACTTGGTGAAATGGGGATTTTAGAATGGCAGTTAACTCTTCCACCCCAAGAGCGACGAGAGATATATTACCAGTTTAATGTTGAACATCCGCCTGACTTAATGGTAGTCGGGTTAGATATCTAGGGAATCCCAAAAAATAAATTCTGCAATATTTAGTCAGTACGCTTGGGTTTTTTATAGCAATCTAGCTAAAAAAACTACGTAGACGCGTAGCAACGAGTTAAGAGGCATGTTAATAAATTGTCGGTTAAAGGGGAAAGGGGAAAGGGGAAAGAAAAAACCTTTCCCCTTTCCCCTTTAACCTTTTCCCCAAACCCAATTCCGAGTTAAAAATCCAAAACCCGATCAGTATTGAGAAGCATCCCGCTTTCACTGGCTGGAACTGCTTCGCCAAAATCTGCGATCGCTCATAAGTCAGTTTTATGCCTACCATCAGTCTTTGTTTGTCAAGTCCTATTGACGATTTGTAACAAACTTGTTATATTTGTTTACATAAGATAACAAAACAAAGAAAAAAAACCATGTATACCACCACTAACGAAGACGGCATTCTCAACAACTACGCAGCAGAACCCAAGATGTACTACGCTGAGTACCCAGCAATTTGGGAGCAACGTAAATACGTTTTACAGGGTCTTTTTGCAACTTTAATCGTCACCACTTTAGTTTTGGTTAGTTTTACTGTTAGCTAAGATTTTTGATTTCGGTATCGCTGTATCTCATTGTCATTCATACTTCTCTCTGTAACCCCGGTTAGTTTCGCCGGGGTTTTTTGTGTTTTACGTATCCCAAACGGCAGTGGTATGCTGATAAGTCAGCTTTATGTCTCCCATCAGTCTTTATTTGTCAAGTCCTATTGACGATTTGTAACAAACTTGTTATATTTGTTTACATAAGATAACAAAACAAAGAAAAAAAACCATGTATACCACCACTAACGAAGACGGCATTCTCAACAACTACGCAGCAGAACCCAAGATGTACTACGCTGAGTACCCAGCAATTTGGGAACAACGTAAATACGTTTTACAGGGTCTTTTTGCAACTTTAATTGTCACCACTTTAGTTTTGGTTAGTTTTACCGTTAGCTAAGATTTTTGATTTCGGTATCGCTGTATCTCATCGTCATTCTCACTTCTCGACTTTACCCCGGCTAATTTAGCCGGGGTTTTTTGTGTTTTATACATCGCAAAAAGCGAGTGGGATATTGCGTTGTCAAATAACAGCGATCGCCTAACAACAAGCCACTGGTAAACTTTGAAAGAGGCAGGGGGCTTTTATTGTTTTACCTCAGTTGGGGATTTAAACCCCTCCTGAGAAAGCAGCCCCAAATTGAAAATTTGGAGTTCTTGTTTAAACCCAAGTCGTAGGGGTAAAGCACATTGCTCATTGGTGTCAACTTAACGCAAAAACTATGTCCCGCAAGGAACTTCAGTTCCAAGAATCATAGCGAAAGTCATCTTCAGATGACTAGATATCCCCAAAAATATTCAGTCTACTTCAGTAGACTTTAGCTATAGACTTCTTGCATAAGTCGGGAAAAGGGGAAGGTGGGGCCCCCTCTGGGGATAAGGGGCGGGGGGAAGGGGAAAAAGTTCTGTATTGCCCCCTTCCCCTTTAACCTTTACCCTTTTCCCCCTCTTGCAAAAAGTACTTTTGCAAGAGGTCTTATGAGCCAGAGAATTCATTCTCTGGCGGGTTATGAAGCCCGCAGCGAAGCTATTTCTAGCTTAAGTTGACACCAATGAGCATTGCGCTTTACCCCTACAGATGACCATCGAAGAACGATTAATAAAAGGCTGAAACGACCCATTTTCGTACATACCATGATTAAGTTGTACAGTGCGTAAGTCCTAGAGTAAATACTCATTACTCATTACTCATTACTCATTACTCCACAGAACCCCAAAACCAGTTGCCTACAGCACCCGGTTCCTTTTCAGTTAGAAATTCTCTCTTCGCAGAAACAAACTCTTTTTGAGAGAGGATGCCGTCCTTATCGATATCAAGCTTGGAGAAGACAAAAGCTGATTTTTCAGCATCTAGGTCAAACACACTGAAGAAGAGACGATGCTCTTGTTGTGATATGTGACCATCGCTGTCTAAATCAACAATGTCAAACAAAGTCTCTATTAAAGGGTCGTTATAATCTGGATTTGAAACCGCTTTCTCTATGCCCTGACAAAATTCTTCGGGACTTACCTTACCATCTCCATCCAAATCCGCTTTTGACCAAAAATTCTCCCAAATATGAAGCCACTTAAACAACAAATCTTTGTGAATCTCTGAACCAAGCTCTGCACTACGGATGTTGGCAAACCTCTCAGCAAAAATCTCAGCATCTTCTTTCCCAATGAAGCCTGAATTATCAGCATCCAGACAGTAAAAGTGATGCAGTAACTTTTTTCTATGATATTCGCTTAACAATGCTTTTCCCTTTTGCGTAACCAAACATACATTACCACAACAGTACGTAGTCGATAACCACAATCATAAGTACAGATTGAACCTGGATTTCTCACAAAGCCAGAAAAAATCGGGGTTACAAACTGCCAAAATGCAATTAGGAAATAAAAGTAAAAAAAATAGCGTTTTTGCTGAATCAAAAGCCAGAATTATTCGTCACTTAGACTATCAATTCCCTACTTACTTCTACTGGAGGATGATTTATGTCATCACAACTGATTCGGTTGATTTCTTTGGGTAGTATTGGCTTATCTTTGTGTCTGGGAAACTCGGCAGCGATCGCGCAATATGATTCTACTGGCGATGGTGTAGTAGTACCAACAATACCATCAGGTGGTACATCAGCACCCGTACCAATCGACACATCGACAGGCATACCACCTTCACCCTCAGCTGACGGTACAACTCGGTTTAGCTGTCAGACTTACAATGGACAGTATACTGTCATGTATCAGCCACAAAGTCAACCAGGACAATTCTTTCCTTGGGCGGCACCTGCGGCTTTGGGTGGTGGTTGGGACGCACAAAAGCGTTGTGCAGCGATCGCCAGTCGCTTAGAACTTTATCGCCCAGATGGCTTACAAGAACTCCAGACATCGGTAGAAAATAACGAAAATACTGTCTGCGTCACAACTGAAACGAACCCAAGCTGTAGAATTGTGCTGACAGTCCCCCGTGGGAAAGACCCTTTTGTTATTCGCAATAGCATTTTTCAAAACTTGACTATTGCTGATAGTGGACAGCAAACCATAGCTGTTAACACTTATGGCAATCGCAACAGTGGAAGCAACGAAATATATAATTTAGGACGCACACTTCTAGGTAGTGGCAATAATCGGGTTAGTTCATCTAGAAGTGGGATTAATTTGAAACCTTTCCTCGATCGCCAAGATGGTGGTACTGGAAATAATTTGCGGAGTGGAGTAGCAATTCGTCGTCAGTCTCAACCTAACGGTGCTCGTCTAAGTCCTGGTAAGTTCCGGTAAGGAAGAGTGGCTTTTAATACAAAATGACTTTCAAATAAAAAATATCCAACTACTTATTGTGGAGCGGGCATCTTGTCCGCCTTTTTTATGCAATACGCTTGGGTTAAGGACTAATAGTACAAAATTATGGGTTTTCAAGACGCGATAAATCGCCGTCTCTACAAGTGTTTTGGTCTGATCTGAACTGTATTGCTTTTTTATGGGCGTAAAATTGCACTTCTTCAACTAAATCTAAGTGTATGTCTCAAAGCAACTGACTACCAAATATTTGTTCTTTTAACCTTTTGCTAGCGGTTTCTTAATGTTACCGAGATAACTTGAGGTTGCTGAATATGGATTAATACTAGTAAAATCCGTAGCTTTTTTGACCACAAAATAGTTTTTTTTGATAGTGATATTGCGATTGTCAATATGACTTGATTATGTTTGCAAATTATTCCTGAATATCAGCTTTTCAGGTGGTTCTCAAACAATACAAAATAAATTGAAGGAGACGTTATTAATGGCTTTGACACAAGGCGATATTGCTTTTATCTCTTTCAATGCCGATGAAGATGGTTGGTCTATTGTCACATTTGTAGACATAGATCCGAATACAATCATTTACTTCACTGATAACGAAGCTACTAGCCTGACAGCTTTTAACACTGGGGAGTCTTATTTTCAGTGGAATTCCGGAGCTAGTACAATTACTGCTGGTACTGTAATTCGTTTCAGCGCAGTTGACAATGCTGCTAATCTAGCAGCGTCAATTGGTACATTCAGTCGGGTTAGCGTTTCTGGTAGTGCTAACTATGGTCTTGCTGCATCTGATGAGACTCTTTATGCTTATCTCGGCACTAGCGCCACTGCTCCAACCACATTTTTGGCTGGTGTGTCAAGTGAGGGGACAACAAATCTGACTCCTGCTGGGCTAAGTAATGGAGTTAATGCGATCGCACTCTCGAATGACTCTGACTATGGGGTATATAATGGTTCACGCAGTGGACAAGCCAGTTTTGCAAACTACAAACCGCTTGTTAACAACATCGCTAATTGGTTCGATGGCGGAGATGGTAGTTATGCTGCAACAGTCCCAGATACCACAAACTTTGCGATCGCTAGTGGAAATCCCACAGTCAACTTATCTGTAAACGCTAACTCCGGAACTGAAACAGGTACAACCCAAATTACAGTTACCGCCACTGCTTCTAGTGCTGTTTCCGGTAATCAAACAGTTAACTTAGGCGTAACTGGAACTGACATCACCGCCGGAGATTACAACCTCAGCAACAATATCATCACAATTCTTGATGGACAAACCGCAGGTTCCGTCACCTTCACCGTTGTAGATGATGCTGTAATTGAAGGCACAGAAACCGCTACATTAACCATCAGTAATCCTTCCGCAGGTATTACACTGGGCACTACTTCCCAAAATATCACGATCGCTGATAACGATGCTGTGTTTCCAATTGTCAACTTATCCCTCAGCAGCACTACTGGCTTGGAAGCAAACACAACAGCTATCACCGTTACTGCGACTGCATCCAGTGCTGTATCTGGCAATCAGACCGTTAACTTAGGGGTTTCGGGAACAGGCATCACCACTGGGGATTTTTACCTCACCAACAATATCATCACCATTCCTAGTGGAGAAACCACTGGTTCTGTTACCTTTATCGTTGCCGATGATGCGATCGCAGAAGGAACAGAAACCGCAACATTGACCATTGGTACACCCTCCGCAGGTATTATCCTGGGCAGCACCACTTCCCAAAATATTACGATTACCAACAATAACTCCAGCTTTTTGCAGAAAATTGGCGGTTTCACCAGTACAAATGGAGCCGAAATATCCGCCTTTGATCCTGGAAGTGATCGCCTGTTTGTGGTTGCTGGCAGCATAATTGAAATTTATAACGTCAGCAATACAGGTGCGGTAACCTCGGCTGGTACTTTGACAACAGGATTTACTCCCCCCGCAGGTACGCAAGCCATTCCCAACAGCGTGGCAGTGAAAAATGGCATTGTCGCAGTCGCTTACGCCATCCAAAACACCACCACAAACGCCCAACAGACAGGACAGGTGAGTTTCTACAATGCCGCCAATGGCAACTTCTTGAACTCGGTGGCGGTGGGTGCATTACCCGATATGCTCACCTTTACGCCCGATGGCACGAAGGTATTAGTAGCAAATGAAGGAGAACCCAACAGCTACGGGCAACCAAATTCGGTAGATCCTGAAGGTTCAGTCAGTATTATTAATATTTCTGGTGGCGTGGCGAATGCAACCGTTGCTCAAGCCTCATTTACCAGCTTCAATAGCCAAATCGCCACACTCAAAGCCGCAGGTGTGCGGATTACTGGGCCCGGCTCGACGGTGGCACAAGATTTAGAACCAGAATATATTGCAGTATCTCCAGACGGTAAAACTGCACAGATTACATTGCAAGAAAACAATGCGATCGCTATTCTGGATATTGCTAGCGCCACCATCACCAGCATTTTGCCTCTGGGTGCGAAAAATCATAATCTCCCAGGTAACGGATTAGATGCTAGCGATCGCGATGGTAAAATCAATATTCAGAATTGGCCGATATTTGGGTTATATCAACCAGATGCGATCGCTAGTTTCAGTGCCAACGGACAAACCTACTACATCACCGCCAACGAAGGAGATTCCCGCGACTACACTGGTTTCAGTGAAGAAATCCGGGTAGGCGCAGCTGGATATGTTTTAGATCCAACTGTTTTCCCGAATGCGGCAACTCTCAAGAATAATGCCAACCTGGGACGGTTGCAATTAACCGGGGCCACAGGTGATATCGATGGAGACGGAGATTTCGATCGGATCGAAGCATTGGGGGCGCGTTCCTTTTCGATTTGGGACGCAAGCGGTAATCAGATATTCGACAGTGGTGACCAAATTGAACAAATCACCGCAACGAAAGTACCAACTCTGTTTAACTCAGATGGTGCAGCTGATACTTTTGACAGCCGCAGTGATAACAAAGGGCCCGAACCCGAAGGTGTGGTGATCGGAGTCATCAACAACCGCACCTATGCTTTCGTTGGTTTAGAACGGACTGGCGATATCATCGTTTATGAAGTGACAAATCCCAACAAGCCAAGCTTCGTTCAATATATCAACACTCCCGAAGATACTGCGATCGAAGGACTAACCTTTGTCTCTGCGGCTGACAGTCCCACAGGCAAGCCTTTGTTAGTTACCACAAACGAAGTCAGCAAGACGGTTGCGGTGTTTGAAGTAACTCCATCCGTTCGGATTAGCGATATTCAAGGAACGGGGCATATCTCATCCTTTAGAAATCAGACTGTCAGTAATGTAGCGGGAATTGTTACGGTTAAAACAAGTAACGGTTTTTACTTGCAAGACCCCACTCCAGACAGCGACGATCGCACTTCCGAAGCCATTTTTGTTTTCACCTCCTCAGCACCAACTGTATCCGTTGGTGATTCCATATTAGTCAGTGGAACAGTTACAGAGTTTCGTCCAGGTAATAACGCCAATAACCTGACGACCACAGAAATTACTAGCCCCACGATAGTCAACCTTTCCAGTGGAAATGCTTTGCCAACTGCCACGATTTTGGGTAATGGTGGCAGAACTATTCCAACGACGGTAATTGATAACGATACTACCGGTAATATCGAAACTGGAACAACCACCTTTGACCCTGCCCAGGATGGCATTGATTTCTACGAAAGCTTAGAAGGAATGCTAGTCCAGATAAATAATCCTGTGGCAGTTAGTCCGACAAATTCTTTTGGGGAAATTTGGGTACTAGCAGACGATGGTGCTAACGCCACCGGACGTACAGCCCGTGGCGGTATCGTTATTAGTCCTAACGATTTTAACCCAGAGCGTATCCAAATTGATGACACGCTGTTTACCTCTGGTAGCTCACCCAAAATTAACGTCGGTGCTACTTTGGAAACGATTACAGGTGTGGTGGATTATAACTTTAGCAACTATGAAGTTCTGCCTACCTCGGTGACAGTGACTTCAAACACGCTGACCAGGGAAGTCACTAATTTAACTCCCACTACCGACCAACTGACAGTTGCTACCTACAACGTCGAAAACCTCGATCCAGGTGATGATCCAACCAAGTTTAACAATCTGGCTAACCGCATTGTTAATAATCTGAAATCACCAGATATCATTAGTCTCGAAGAAATTCAGGATAATAACGGGCCGACAAATGATAGCGTCGTTGATGCCAGCGCCACCTTCCAAAAATTAATTGATACAATCATTGCTGCTGGTGGCCCCACATATCAATATCGGCAAATTAACCCAGTAGACGATACGAACGGCGGTGAACCTGGGGGAAATATCCGGGTTGGCTTCTTATTTAATCCCAGTCGTGTCAGCTTTGTAGATCGCCCCGGTGGTAGTTCTACTACCAGTACCACAGTTACCAATGTCTCTGGTGTTCCCACAGTTTCTAATAGTCCTGGTTTAATCGACCCCACCAACTCCGCCTTTAACAGCAGTCGTAAGCCGTTAGTAGGTGAATTTACTTTCAACGGTGAAACTGTTTATGTAATTGGCAACCACTTTAATTCTAAAGGTGGCGACCAACCATTATTTGGGCCAAATCAACCACCAACTCTCACTAGCGAAACCCAGCGTCAGCAACAAGCTACCCTGGTAAAAAACTTTGTTAGCAGCATTTTAGCGATCGACCCCAATGCCAATGTCGTAGTGGCGGGTGATTTAAATGACTTTGAGTTTTCCAACCCCGTCAACACCATAGAAAGCGCTGGACTGACTTCCTTAATTGAAACTCTGCCGCAAAATGAGCGTTACACCTACAACTTTCAAGGTAACGCCCAAACCCTTGACCAAGTTTTAGTTAGTAACAACTTGCTCAACAAGCTAGATGGGTATGATGTCGTTCACATTAACTCAGAGTTTGCTGATCAGGATAGCGATCATGACCCTAGTGTGGCTCGGTTTAATCTCCCTAAAAACAATGCTCCCACGGTAGTACAACCGATTGACGACCAAATCATCTCTACAAACAAACCCTTCTCTTTCAATGTCAGTAACAAATTTGCTGATGTAGATCCAGGTGACACCCTCAGCTACACTGCTACGGGCTTACCCGCTGGATCTAGTATCGTTGCAAACACAGGTGTGATATCTGGCAATATCTCCCAAACTGGGATTTTTGCAGTCACAGTTACCGCTGCTGATGGTAAAGGCGCTAATGTTAGCGATACCTTTGACCTGACTGTTGCCAATAACAAAGCGACATCTGGCAACGATATCATCTTTGTTAGCGAACTTACGGGTTTGAACAGATACATAGTCAACGCTCTAGCTGGAAGCGATCGCGTTATCGGCACTAATGGCAGTGAATTAATCAATGGTGGAGCAGGTAATGATTACCTTGATGGCAAAGGAGGCATAGATGTACTCCTTGGCGGCGATGGCAATGACACAATTTTAGGTGGACTTGCCAGTGACGCACTTTCTGGGGGTAATGGTGATGACCGCCTGATTGGTTGGGGAGGCGGCACAAACGAAATCGACCTCCTCAACGGCGAGCAAGGTGCAGATACTTACGTTTTGGGTGATGCCAGTTCAGTTTTCTATGCCAATTCCGGCAACAGTGACTACGCTTATATTCTCAACTTCCAAGCAAACGATCAGATTCAGCTTAAGGGAGTTGCTAACAATTACTCACTAGGGTCAGTTAGATCGGACGTGGGCATTTTCACCAACAATGGAGCGGAATTGATTGCTGTTGTGGAAAACGGATTAAACCGCAATACCAATTTGGCAACAGATACTCGTTTCGTATTTGTTTAACGCAGATTCGGGCGATCGCTTCCCACACTCCCAATACTGCTTGGGTAAAGCATTTTGAACTCGGAATTGGGTTTTGGGAAAAGGTTAAAGGTTAAAGGTTTTTTCTTTCCCCTTACCCCTTACCCTTTTCCCCTTAACCGACAAGTATTGCCCACATTCCGCACTCCCAATTTTCAAAGCAGTCTCATGTCTGGAATCTACCAGAGAATTCAACTATGGTAACTACAAGCACAATTCGCTTTTCCCAGTTCAATGCTTCTTTGAATCGGAACGCTGAAGATCAGTTATTAAGTGATTTATCTACCCCCGATAATGCTCAGGCAAAGGCGGTTGCAGAAATCATCCAGCGCAATAACCCAGATGTGCTACTAATTAACGAGTTTGACTACTCCCCGGAAGCAGTTCAACTATTCCAGCAAAATTATCTAGCCATTAGCCAAAACGGTACAACTCCCGTTGACTACCCCTACTTCTACATCGCTCCTTCCAATACGGGTATTGCTTCTGGATTTGACTTGAACAACGACGGTACAGTAGGAGATGGCGATGATGCTTTCGGATTCGGGAATTTCCCTGGTCAATATGGGATGTTGCTGCTGTCCAAATATCCCATCGATACCGCCAATATCCGCACCTTTCAAAACTTTCTTTGGAAGGATATGCCCAATGCCTTGCTTCCCGACGACCCCGCAACACCACAGGCAAAGGATTGGTATTCTGCCGAGGAACTCGAAGTTGTGCGTCTTTCCTCCAAGAGTCATTGGGATGTACCCATTCAGGTGAACGGCGAGACAATTCACATCCTCGCCAGCCACCCCACACCCCCAACCTTTGATGGGCCAGAAGACCGCAACGGTAAGCGTAATCACGACGAGATTCGCTTTTGGGCAGACTATATCACCCCTGGTAAAGGTAATTACATCTATGATGATCAGGGCAAAACGGGCGGTATTGCTGCTGGGTCAAGCTTTGTAATTGTGGGTGATCAAAATGCTGACCCGTTAGATGGTGATAGTTTTGACAACGCTATTCGCCAACTGTTGCAAAATCCCAATATCAATACTAATGTCATCCCTAGCAGTCTGGGTGGCCCGCAACAATCAGATTTGCAGGGTGGTGCTAACGCTAGCCAAAAGGGTAATCCTAGCTTTGATACCGCAGACTTTGCTGATAATGCTCCCGGAAATCTGCGGACTGACTATGTGTTGCCCTCCGCTGACCTGACAATTGCCAACTCAGGAGTATTTTGGCCTCTAAATACTGACCCGACATTCCCCTTGGTAGGTACTTTTCCCTTCCCCAGTTCTGACCATCGCTTGGTGTTTGCAGATGTGCAAACTGGCCCAAATAAACCAGGTAAAACTATTCCTCGCGCAGGATTTGTGGCAGAAACTACCTTTGTTACTGGCTTTATTCCTGCTGGTGTGGCGGGTACTGTGAATGGGGTACAGACTCCACTGGGAGGACTATCTGGTGTCACTTACGATGCTGCAAATAACCGCTACTACGCTATTTCAGACGATCGCTCGCAATTTGGCCCCGCCCGCTTCTATACTTTCACTGCTGATACTGAGGTGACTTTTACCAATGTCACACCTCTGAGAGATATTAATAACAACTTATTTGCAACATTTAGCATTGACTCAGAAGGCATTGCTTTAACCAACAATGAGACTGTTTTCATCTCTTCTGAAGGTGAAGTTAATCCTGGTGCAGGTCGAGTTAGCGATCCCTTTATTAAGGAATTTTCGCTGACAACAGGGCAAGAACTGCGATCGCTATTTGTCCCCAGCAAATTCCTACCAGTAGTTGAAGATACCAACGGCAACGGTCTTGTCGATTTAGGTGACACGCAGACATCAGGTGTTTACAATAATTTGGGATTTGAAAGCCTCACCATCACACCCAACCAGAAAACCCTATTCACCGCCACCGAAAACGCACTTTCTCAAGATGGATTAAGGGCTTCACTCAGCAGCGGCAGCCGTTCCCGAATTCTGCAATACAATCTGCTTAGTGGACAACCAGAAAAAGAATATCTTTATATTACGGATGCGATTGGGGATGTGCCCAACCCTAGCACAGGCTTTGCTGACAATGGTTTAGTAGATTTACTTGCGATCGACAACCGAGGAACCTTGCTGGCGGTAGAGCGTTCCTTTGCCCAAGGTGTAGGCAACACTATCAAAATCTACGAAGTTTCCCTGCAAGGATCAACAGATATTAGCTTCTACGATTCTCTGAATAATCTGAGTACTGAGCAACTAGAAGCTATCCAACCTGCTCAAAAACGCCTGCTGTTGAATTTAAATGATCTGGATTTGCCTAACGGTACAGATAACATCGAAGGCATCACCTTTGGCCCCAAATTAGCAGATGGTAGCCAGTCGATTGTACTGGTAAGTGATAACAACTTCAACCAAAGCCAATTTACCCAAATCCTCACTTTGAATGCAGACTTAGTTCCCACTGCTGCACCCACGGTAGAAACTCGTCCCGATTTGTTGGATGATGAAACACTTCCAGTCAATCAACGTGCCGATGCTGATGATCCAGCAATCTATATCAATGCCACAAACTCTGCTGATAGCCTAGTATTAACCTCAGTGAAAAATGGCGGACTGCGGATTTATGACTTGTCTGGTAATTTGTTAGAGACAATTAATCCCGGTGGTATTCGCTACAACAACATTGACCTGCAATACGGTTTTAAATTAGGCAATCAATCTGTTGATATTGCCGTAGCTAGCGATCGCAACAATGATAAACTAGCAATCTTCAAAATTAACCCGAACCCTGGCGCTGACGGTAAATACCTGGAAGATATTACCGACAGCAGTCTTGGTACTCTCTTCCAAGGACTACCTTTTGCAGAACCTTATTCCTCATCTTCTCGGAGTGCCTACGGACTGGCATTATACCGTAGTCCAATCACCAATGATTATTATGTCTTTGCCAATCGCCGCGAAACCGGAGATGTCGCTCAATTTAAGCTGATTGACAAAGGCAATGGCAAAATTGGCATTGAACGAGTCCGAGAATTTACTGTACCGACAATTGAGGGACGCGATCCGCAAACAGAGGGTATGGTAGTAGACCAGGAAACTGGTTTCCTCTACATCGGCCAGGAAAATGTCGGTATCTGGAAGTTCCAAGCAGAACCAAACGGCGGCACAACTGGCAAGCTAATTGATCAAGTCAGAGATTTGGGCGGTACTAACCTTACCGATGACGTAGAAGGACTGACCATTTATTACGGCAAAAATGGTACAGGCTACTTATTAGCATCTAGCCAAGGTGACAATACCTTTGTTGCCTACACCCGTGAAGGTAACAACGAATACGTGGGTAACTTTGCCGTTGGAAACAATGGGCCAATTGACAGCGTACAAGAGTCAGACGGTGCAGAAGTAATTAACGTGCCACTGGGGCCTAACTTTCCATTTGGTTTATTTGTCACTCAAGATGGCTCTAATGAACCTGCCACAATAGTCAGCGATGAAGGTGAAGAGGAAAATATCAGTTCTAACTTCAAGCTAGTGCCTTGGGAAAATATTGCCAATGCCTTCCCTAATTTTCTAACTATTGACACCACTAGTTACGATCCACGCAATCCTGTTGCCCAACCCAAACTGACTATCTATGAATTTGAAAATCTACCCAAGTTAGGAACAACCTCTGAAAATCAAGATATTTTGTTAGGTGGTTTCTCTGGGTTGTATTTCCAAGGGTTTGCAGCAGATGGGAATCTGAAGTTTGTCACCCACACAGACCGGGGCCCCAATGGAGAACCTGATGGTGTAAACAGACCATTTTTATTACCCGACTTCCAACCAGAAATAGTCAGCTTTGAACTCAACCGCAGCACAGGTGAAATCAATATTACCAAGAGAACGGGGCTATTCCGTCAAGATGGGACAACGCCATTAACTGGATTGCCTAACTTGCAAGGAGTAGCAAATGGTTTAGCCTACACAGATGAAATTGCCGTTGACTTAGACAATAATGTTCTCGCTAACGATCCTTTGGGTGCTGACTTAGAGGGAATTGTAATTGCGGAAAATGGAGATTACTGGCTAGTAGATGAATACCGCCCGGCAATTTATCACTTTGATGTTGATGGTAAGCTGATTGACCGCTTTATTCCTCAAGGAACCGCCACAGCACCCAACCCAGATCAACCAGCCGGAACTTTTGGCACTGAGGTATTGCCAGAAGTTTATGCCCAACGCCGCAATAACCGAGGATTTGAAGCTGTCGCCCTGGAAGGTGGTAAATTATACGCCTTTATCCAAAGTCCAATTGATAATCCAGATGTCACCAATGATGCAACTTCCAGAAGTTCTCTTAACCTGAGAATTCTAGAGTTTGATATTGTCACCAAGCAGGTAACAGGAGAGTATTTATATCGCTTAGAAGGTCTACCGGCAACTGATAAAATTGGCGATGCAGTTTCCTTGGGTAACGGCAAATTTGCGGTAATTGAGCGAGATGACAATGGTACGTCTGCTGGCAATAAACTAATTTACCAAATTGATTTAGCCGGGGCAACCAACATCAACAACCCTGCTAACTTTACCTTGCCAGCAGATAAAACCATTGAACAACTTACCTCTGCGGAGTTAGCTACCGCCAATATTACCCCTGTCACCAAAAGCCTAATTGCTAATGCCGCTCAGTTGGGTTACACCGGAGTAGAAAAATTAGAAGGTCTGGCACTGGTAGCACCCAACACTCTAGCCTTGCTTAACGACAACGACTTCAACGTTACGGGTAATACGCCTGCTGAAAAACTCGGCATTCTGGAATTACCCAATAACCTAACAGTTGTAGAGCCTCCTTTCCCGAACGGTTTTGGTTCTAGCAACAGCGATACCGTCAATCTTGAGCCAGGACAATTCTTTAGTGCAGGTGACGGCGCAGACTTTGTAGAAGGTACTGAAGGTAACACAATCGAGGCTGGGAACGGTGATGACACCGTACTTGCAGGGAGTGACTCTTCAGTATTCGGGGGAGAGGGTAATGATCAGATATTTATTGGTCAAAATGGCCCGGCTAAAAATACCAATGCTGATGGTGGCAACGGTAATGATTTGATTGTCGTGATAGAAGCCAGTGGTAGTAATAATTTGTTTGGTGGGGCTGGTGATGATACTCTCACAGTAATTGAAGGTTCTCGTCAATCATTATTCGGTGGTTCCGGTAATGATACCCTTAGCAGTGGCGGTAGCAATAACCGTCTCTCCGGTGGTTCTGGAGATGACAAACTTTTCTCCAATATCAATGATTCGCTATTTGGTGGCGATCGCGATGATGTGCTATTTGCCGGTCAAGGAGGTAGTAATCGTCTGAGTGGTGGGGCTGGTGCTGACCAATTCTGGATTGCTAATGGTAGTCTGCCAATTAGTAATAACATCGTGACTGATTTTACAGTCGGCATTGATAAAATTGGGCTTGGCGGTGTTGGCGTAACTCAATTTTGTGGTTTAACGTTGTCGCAACAGGGTAATGACACTTTGGTAAAAATAGGAAATACTGAGTTGGCTTCATTGCTAGGAATTATCTCAACTAGCCTGACTGCGAATGACTTTGTTTTCTCTCCTAGCGTCGTGGCTTAGTTTGTTGCCTAGCGTTATCTCAATCCTAAATCATTTCTAAACAACAAGATCCCCGACTTCTTAAAGAAGTCGGGGATCTAAATATTTCATGTGTTGCAAAGATTTTCATGAATTTATAAGCCAATACAGTTGAGAATGAGCAACAAAACCCTCATGTAGAGACGCGATTTATCGCGTCTTCAAAGACCAATTACCTACACCAATAACCCTTATACCAATTTTTTATGAAGCTGCATAGAATTCGATCCCCCCTAGCCCCCCTTAATAAGGGGGGAACCGGAAAAACATCCATCAAAGTCCCCCTTTTTAAGGGGGATTTAGGGGGATCAAGATATGTGTAACTTCACATTAAATTGGTATTAGCTGAACCTTATTGATTTATAAGTCCTTACAATTAATCATTTCTTCTAGTTAGCTTATTGTTTTCTTAATCTTCTCATGAAAATATATTTACTGCTAGCTAAGTTCTCTCATACTACTATCGACAGATTTCAATTCTGTATCTCAGTCTTCTACACTCATGACTAACTAAAACCAATTAGTAGTTGACATCAAATTCTCATTTCTCAAGCTTTCGATAACTCTGAAAAAATACATTTTTTGTAAATGCATTTATTTTCAGTGTTAATGACGAAATCGGACTTAACGGACTTGCCCTAACTGTAGTGTTGTAATTCTGAAATTTACCCGTAATTCCGGTTTTTAGCACGAGAATATGATTTGTTTTTCCGACAAGTGATGCAATGAGAGAACTTGATTAGTTTGCGAACCAGTTAAATCCAAATACCCAACCAACATTCTAATTATGGCAATTGAATTAGTAGGCTTTGCCTCTTTACCTGCTGATACCTATGGTGATGGGCCTGTTTCTGGTGAGGAAATTTCAGCCAATGGCAGAACGGGGCCTTTCCCAGGACAGCCAATACAGGGCTTCAGTGGTGTACAGTTTGCTAATAATAACTCTTTATACTTTCTGTCAGATAATGGTTACGGCAGCAAAGATAATAGTGAAGACTTTCTGTTACGCATCCATCGTCTAGACCCAAGTTTTAAGGGAACAGAAAATGGAGATGGCACTGTTAAAGTTTTAGACTACATTCAACTATCTGATCCCAATAACAAGATTCCTTTCCAAATAGTTAATGAAGGAACTACCGATAGATTACTAACTGGTGCAGACTTGGATGTAGAGTCATTCGTCTTTGATAAAGACGGGACAATTTGGATTGGAGAAGAGTTTGGCCCCTACCTACTACATTTTGATGCCGCTGGTAAGCTGTTAGAAGCTCCCATTGCTACACCTGATTTCTTCAAAACTCTAGGTGGAGAAGCACCATTAGTTATCGGTCATAGAGGTGCAAGTGGAAAGCTTCCAGAACATACTCTAGAAGCTTACAAACAAGCAATTGCCGACGGTGCTGATTTTATTGAGCCTGACTTAGTAGTTACAAAAGATGGCGTGTTGATTGCTCGTCATGAACCTGCTTTGGCAATTTTGAATGCTGATGGCACTCTTAATTTAAGCAATACAACCACAGACGTTTACGATATTACCAAATATCCACAGTTTGCCGATCGCAAGAAAACAGTCAGTCTAGATGGAACTGAAATCACTGGTTGGTTCGCTGAAGATTTCACTTTAGAAGAAATCAAGACTTTAAAAGCGATACAGCGTGTACCTTTCCGTGACCAATCCTTCAATGGTCAATTTGAAATTCCTACCCTCGCCGAAATCATCGACTTGGTTAAGGAAGTAGAAGCCGAGACAGGTAAAAAGATTGGCATCTATCCCGAAACTAAGCATCCCACCTATTCTGCCGAAGAAGCTACTTATGTCGGCACTACGGAGAAAATTAACAGAAACATCAGTGAAATCCTGATTGATACACTTAAGGCTGAGAACTTCACCGATCCCAGTCGGATCTTCATCCAATCCTTTGAAGTCGGTAATCTCAAGGATCTCCACGATCGCATTATGCCAGAGGCAGGTGTAGATATTCCCCTGGTTCAACTTTTCGATGCAGCGGGAATTGAGCTAAACGGTGAGATCATAGAGACTCAGCCTTATGATTTTGAAGTCAGTAACGACCTTCGGACTTATGGTGATTTACGGACTCCAGAAGGTTTGGCTGAAATCGCTACCTATGCTGATGGTATTGGCCCTTGGAAGCGGTTAATTGTCAGTGTTAAAGGCACTGATGCTAATAACGATGGTTTGGCAGATGATATCAACAACGACGGCACTGTAAATGAAGCTGACAGAACACTGTTACCTCCCACTACTTTAGTTCAAGATGCTCACAATGCAGGTTTACAGGTTCATCCTTACACCTTCCGCGATGAAGACCTGTATTTAGCAGCAGATTACAAAGGGAATCCAGAACTAGAATTTCAGCAATTCTTTCAATTAGGGGTAGATGCACTGTTCACAGACTTCCCAGATACAGGGGATAAAGTTCGAGATTTCTTGAGTGATCCTCAGAATAACTTAGTGCGATCGCCACAAAACCCCGATGTTCTTTCAGGAGATGCCTTTGCTAACTTGGGTGGCTCTAAAGGTTTTGAAGGTGGAGCAATCAACGCCAGCAAAACCAAGCTCTATATGCTGCTAGAGGGTACGGTTCAAGGTGATCCTGCTGGTGCTTTGCGGATTAACGAATTTGATATTGCCAGCCGCAAGTACACCGATAATAAACTTTACTACAAGCTGGAAAATCCCGCGTATGCGATCGGTGATCTAGCAGTCATCAATGACAATGAATACTTAGTCGTTGAGCGGGATGGTGGTCAAGGAACTTCTGCTCAATTCAAAAAGATTTTCAAAATAGACTTGTCTAAAACAGACTCTAATGGCTATGTAGTCAAAGAAGAAGTTGCAGACTTGTTGAATATTCAAGACCCCAACGACCTGAATGGAGATGGTAAAACTACCTTTGACTTCCCGTTTGTAACCATTGAAAATGTTTTGGTTGTTGACAAAAACACCATTTTGGTAGCTAATGACAACAACTATCCCTTTTCAACAGGTCGTCCTGGAAATGATCCTCAGAATCCAGTCATAGACAACAACGAAATCATTCTCTTAAAGCTGGAGAATCCCCTCAACCTTGCTCCTGGTGTAGGTCAACCAAAAGCTGAAGAAATTAAATTTGGCTCCACAAACAGCGATGATATTACAGCCGCGCCAAATCAAACCTTATTTACAGGTGATGGAGCAGATTTTGTCGAGGCTACTCAAGGTAACACCATCCAAACCGGGAACGGGGATGACACGGTGCTTGTGGGTAATGACTCTTCAGTGTCCACAGGAGACGGTGACGATCAGATATTTATTGGTCAAAATGGCCCGGCTCAAAATACCAGTGCCAATGGTGGTAATGGCGATGATCTTGTTGTCGTAATTGAAGCCAGTGGTAGTAATAATTTGTTTGGGGCAGCCGGTGCTGATACCCTGACAGTAATTGAAGGTTCTCGTCAATTATCCTTCGGTGGCTCAGGTAAAGACACCCTCACCAGTAACGGCAGTAATAACCGTCTTTACGGTGGTTCTGGAGATGACAAACTCTTCTCCAATGTCGATGACTCTCTATCTGGTGGCGATGGTGATGATATTTTATTTGCTGGTCAAGGAGGCGGCAATCGCCTGAGTGGTGGTGCTGGTGCTGATCAGTTCTGGATTGCTAACGCCAGTCTGCCAACTAGCAAGAACATCGTGACTGATTTTGCGATCGCCATTGATAAAATCGGTTTGGGTGGAATTGGCGTTACTCAGTTTAGTGCCCTAACGCTATTGCAACAGGGTAGTGACACCTTAGTGAAAACTGGAAATACAGAGTTAGCTTCATTGTTGGGAATTACTTCAACTAGCCTCACAGCAAATGATTTCGTTTTTTCTGCTAGTGTCGTTTAGCCGAAAGTTCAACATTCAAAATTAGTTAAACTGTAGCGATTTTGCTAATGCGGGGAAGTATCACTTCCTCGTTTTTTTTATCAAGAAAGGTAGAGGACAGGAGGAATAATGCTTCTACTGTGACATTAGGGAATAAGGGTTTAAGTTTTTGAGACGCGATAAATTGCCGTCTCTACAAGTTTTTTGGTCTTATCTGAACTGTATTGGGTTTAAGATCCCAGCAAATTTTTAATTTGGCTTTTATTCAGACCCGTCCTGAGAGGATGTTTTAAAAGTGGTTGGCAGTAATTTTAGGCACTTGTTGCTCCCCCCAACCCCCCTTAAAAAGCTACCGTGTATACACAAGTCCTAAAAACCTAGCTTGATAAGACTTTCCTCGTTCCCAGTCTCCGACTGGGAACGAGATAACGAGATAAACGATAGAACAATAAAAAATCAAACTTTTTTTGACTTGTGTATACACGGTAGCTTTGCAAGGGGGAGTTAGAGGGGGTGAGAAGTACTTGTGTATACACCGTAGCCTTAAAAAGGGGGGCAAAATCTCTAAAAGTCCCCCTTTTTAAGGGGGATTTAGGGGGATCTAAAACGTTTTGCTATCGACCAGAGGACTTTTAAAACATCCTCTGAATATCTAACTGAGGTAAGACCTTCTGCCTCCTGCCCCCTGCCCCCTGCCTCCTGACTCCTAACTCACCACTCTCATTGCCTGAGTTGGTATCCATACAGTGAAGATTGAGCCAATACTGACAGTTGATTCTACTTCAATTCGACCGCGATGGAGTTCTATCAGTTGTTTAGTTAAAGCTAGTCCCAGTCCAGTGCCTTCGTAGCGGCGGCGATAGGGTGTATCTAGTTGCTGAAATTTTTCAAACAATAATGGTAATTGTTCTTCAGGAATACCGATTCCAGTGTCTTCTACTTGAAAAATAGCAGTATCATCTTCCACCCAAAGACGTAAGGTGACGCTGCCATTTTCAGGGGTAAATTTAATGGCATTAGTTAACAGATTCCAGATAATTTGTTCTACTCGTTTGGCATCGGCGGTAAAGCGATCGCGCCTGGGATCGATTTGCAAATCAAGTATAAGATTAATTTGCTCACTTGTTGCTTTTTTTCGCAGTGACTCCATAGCACTTTCGGCAACATTCACCAAAGAAAATTCCGAAATATTTAAAGCTGTTTTACCAGCCTCGATTTGTGATAAATCGAGGATGTCGTTAATCATTTCTAATAAATGTTCTCCACTATCGTGGATGGTTTGCAGATAACCCCGTTGTCGTTGACTCAATTCACCCAAGGGCCAACGTAATAAGGTCGAAGACATCCCAATAACATAAGTTAAAGGCGTGAGCAATTCATGACTGATAGTAGCGAGAAATTCACTTCTGATCCGGCTAGCAGCTTCGGCGGCGAGGAGGGCATCACGCAGAGCCATTGTGCGCTCAATAACTCGTTGTTCGAGAGTTTGTTTTTCTTGGGTGAGAGTTTGCATTAACTCGGTTTGGTGAATGGCTATCGCTAATTGTTCTGCGATCGCCATTAGCAAGTTTTTTTCACTATCAGTCCACTGGTGTGGCTCATTGCACTGATGAGCAATCAGCAATCCCCACAGTTTGTCCTCAAACATAATCGGTGCAGCAAACTTAGCCCTAACTTGGCATTCCCTTAAAAAATGCAATAAACACTCTTCTAAAACATAAGTTTTTTCGACATCGTCCACAGCTAAGGTAAAACCTTGGCGATACTTCTCCCAACATTGAGAGGTTCGGATAAAGCAATTTTTTTCTGTGTAATTCAATACCGAGCTAATAGCATCTGTAGCACGGGCTTCATAGACAATATAACCCCCATACTGTTGGTAATCTTCTAGTATGGGTTGATTATTTACTGAGATAGAAGTTGAGCATTTTCCATTTACCTCGTCTGTAGAAGACTGGTATTGTTGAGTCTTGACTTTGGAAACTTCAAATTTATAAATTACTAATCTGTCTAATTCCAGAAACTCACGCACCTGTGTAATTGCCGTTGCCATAATCACTGGCAAATCTAGGCTTTTGCGGATCTGTGTTGTTACCTGATTTAACAACCGCTCTTGGGAAATCTGTTTTTTTAAAGCATCTTCCACTGGCTGACAGATATAAACTGCCGGCGCGATTGGGCTTGGAGGTGCTATTATTTCTTGGTTTGGCTGAGTTAGGAGATATTCTAATAACAACAGCGTAAATTGACTTTGGAGCGTGGCATCATTAGGTCTAATAATTTGCTGATAGCGTTCAAGATTTTGGTGAGTATAAGAATCGCACTCAAACAAATCTCTCAATTCGTAGACAAATGTTGCGATCGCCTCTAAATTAAATGTCAATTTAGTGCTGAGTGCTGTTAGCGATAGCGGGGTGTTTAGCCCGTGCTGAGTGCTGAGTGGGGAGTTAGGAGTGCTGAATGCTGAGTAAATTTCCTGCCCCTCTGCTCCCCTGCTCCCCTGCTCCCCTGCTCCCCTGCTCCTCTGCTCCTCTGCTCCCCTGCTCCCCTGCTCCTCCTCAAAGTTTCCTATTAAGAGCGCACTAAACTGCTCAGAAACTACTAGCGTAAACCTTTGTCTTTGCCACTCCACGGGTATACAAACCCGCACCAAAACAGCTTCTGTCAGTACCAAAGCGGCACTTCCCACCGTTTGAGCCATCTGTTCCAACAACTCCCCAAGCTGATTAAATACAACAATAGGCAAGGTTCGAGAAAAGCTCAAATCAGGAGAACTAAGCATTTTCAATCATTTTGGTAAGAGGGGGCAGAATGCAGGGAAAAAAGTTTGCTTTGATTATTTACTAACCACCAGTTTAAAACGGTAACACAGGATTATGCATCGTATAAGTAGCACATCGGGTGGATGGAATCAGTCAGAGGGTTTAATTTTTTTAGAACAAACTCCAGCGCCTTTCGTTTTGATTACGGCCGCTGATACCGATATTCAAACTTTGGCAGCTTCGGTTCCGAAATTACCTGCAAATTTTCCTGCATTAAGAGTCGCCAACCTGTTGCAGTTGCAGCAACAATTAAGTGTAGACACTTATGGAGAGCAAGTTTTGGAACTTGCCCAAGTAATTATTTTGCGCCTGTTAGGAGGACGTTCCTACTGGAGTTATGGCTTAGAAGTAGTGCAGGAAATTGTGCAACGTAATGGTAGAACCCTCATTGTAATGCCAGGTGACGATGCTTTTGATCCTGATTTAATTTCCCTGTCTACTGTGCCTTTGGGTATTGTCAATCAGATATGGCAGTATTTTAGCGAAGGCGGCGTGGAAAATTTCGTTAATGCTCTACAATTTATCTCCGACAGTTGTTTGTCAACTGCATACAATCCCCCGTCACCCCAGCCGATTCCGCGTGTGGGATTGTATGAGTGGGGAGTGGGGAGTGGGGAGTGGGGAGCAGGGGAGCAGGGGGGCAGAGGGGCAGAGGGGCAGAAGAGTAAGGGAGAGTTAGAACTTCGTTTATCCACCTCGGAACTCCGTTCATCCACCTTTGAACTGGATGAATCCACCTCGGAACTCCGTTCATCCACCTCAGAACCTCAAATTTCCCAATCCCCAATCCCCAAAATTGGCATCCTCTTCTACCGCGCTCATTATTTAGCGGGGAATATTAAAGTAATTGATGCTTTATGCGAAGCTTTGGTACAGAAAAATTTACAACCAGTGCCAGTGTTTGTTTCTTCATTGCGTGAACCTGATGTTCAAGCTGAGTTGAGTGAATTTTTTCAACCCAAAGAAGCCGAATCAATAGCTGTACTGCTAAATACCACCAGTTTTTCTCTAGCACGGTTGGAAAGTGAAACACCCCAAACTGAACTGTGGGAAAAATTAGATGTGCCTGTGTTGCAAGTAATCCTCAGTGGCGGATCAATTGAACAGTGGGAGTCACAGTTTCAAGGGCTTTCTCCCCGTGATATTGGGATGAATGTGGCGCTACCAGAAGTAGATGGGCGGATTATTACTCGTGCTGTGTCTTTTAAAGCATTACAAACTCGCAATCCTCATTTAGAGACAGATGTGGTAATTTATGAACCAGTGAGCGATCGCATTGAGTTCGTTGCTAAACTAGCAGCAAATTGGGCGCGTCTACGTTCCAAACCACCCCAAGAACGGCGAATAGCCCTGATTCTGGCAAACTACCCCAACCGCAATGGCCGCCTCGCCAATGGCGTGGGACTCGACACTCCAGCTAGTTGTGTCGAAATCCTGCAAGCTTTACATCAAGCTGGGTATGAAGTAGAAAATCCACCTGCTCAAGGAGACGAGTTGATTCAACGGCTCACAGATGGCGTAACCAACGATCCAGAAGGTAGAGAATCACTTCCGGTAAACCAAAGTGTTTCTTGGGAAGAATACCAAGAATATTTCGCTTCATTACCGCCAGCAGTTCAGCAAGGTATTAATGAAAGGTGGGGAAACTTAGAGCAGGGAAGCAATCAAGAATTATTCCCCCCTGCCTCCCCTGCCTTCCCTGCCTCCCCTGCCCCCCTGCCCCCCTGCCCCCCTGCCTCCATCCCCGTTCCCGGAATTCAACTCGGCAACATCTTCGTGGGAATTCAGCCAGCAAGGGGTTATGATAATGACCCCAGTTTGAATTATCATGCACCCGATTTAGAACCAACTCATGCTTATTTAGCTTTCTACTATTGGGTAAGAGAAACTTTTGGTGCTGATGCTGTAGTTCATGTAGGGAAACACGGAAATCTAGAATGGCTACCGGGTAAAAGTGTGGCTTTATCGAGTAATTGTTATCCAGAAGTAGCTTTCGGCGCACTTCCCCACCTGTACCCGTTTATTGTCAACGATCCTGGTGAAGGTTCCCAAGCCAAACGTCGCGCTCAAGCGGTAATTATAGATCACCTCACGCCACCGATGACTCGTGCGGAACTCTACGGTTCTTTGCAACAGTTAGAAAATTTAATTGATGAGTATTACGAAGCCGACAGTTTAGATCCTTCGCGTTTGCCAGTGATTCGCGATCGCATCCACGAACTGGTAATCAAAGAAAATCTCCATCTAGATTTGGGAATCCAAAATGAAACAGAAATTTTTAAGTCTGAATCCTTAATTTTGAATTCCATCGGTGGCTATCTGTGTGAATTAAAAGAAGCCCAAATCCGCGATGGCTTGCATATTTTTGGGCAATGTCCCCAAGGAAGGCAGTTACGAGATTTAATAGTAGCGATCGCTCGCATCCCCAATCGCCATTCTCCAGGTATTACCCGTGCGATCGCTCAAGATTGGGGACTAGATTTCGACCCTCTCACAGCCGATTTGTCAATGCCTAGTGGTGAATACTCAATAGTCAATGGCACAGAATGCCGTACCCTCGGTGATATCGTCGAAGTCCTAGAAGAACACGCCGCCCTTCTAGTAGAACAACTCCTAACTCCTAACTCCTCACTCCTAACTCCTAACTTTCCACTCCCCACTCCCCACTCCCCACTCCCCATTGTCCTTAACTGGATACGCGATCGCCTCCTCCCAGCCTTACAAAAAACCCCCGAAGAAATCACCCATTTATTACACGGACTAGATGGCGGTTATGTCCCAAGTGCCCCATCTGGCGCACCCACCCGCGGCCGCCCCGAAGTTCTACCAACCGGGAGAAACTTTTATTCTGTCGATATTCGCGCCATTCCCACAGAGACAGCTTGGGATATCGGCAGAAAAGCCGCTGAAACCCTCGTAGAATATTACACTCAAGAACATGGTGAATATCCCAAAACACTAGGTTTATCATTGTGGGGAACTGCCACCATGAGAACTGGCGGTGATGATATTGCCGAAGCCTTGGCTTTACTAGGAGTCCAACCTGTATGGGATGGTGCAGCGCGGCGAGTAGTAGATTTTGAAATTTTGCCCCTAGCGATTTTGGGGCGTCCCCGTGTAGATGTCACCTTGCGAATTTCGGGATTCTTCCGGGATGCTTTTCCCAACTTAATTGACTTATTCGATCAAGCAGTATCAGCAGTAGCAGACTTAGATGAACCGCCAGAACAAAATCCTCTAGCCGATGCAGTTCGCCAAGAAACTGATTTGTGGACAAGCCAAGGATTAACTTTAAAAGAAGCAGTGGTGCGATCGCGCTATCGCATCTTTGGTTCTCGCCCAGGTGCTTACGGCGCCGGACTTCAAGGTTTAATCGAATCGCAAAACTGGACAGATGACGAAGATTTAGCCCGCGCCTACATCAACTGGAGTTCTTACGCCTATTCTTCAGGAAGCGGTGCAGGGGAGCAGGGGAGCAGGGGAGCAGAGGAGCAGGGGAGCAGGGGAGCAGGGGAGCAGGGGAGCAGAGGGGGAGAAATTCATCCCAATCCCCAATCCCCAATCCCCAATCCCCAATCCCCAATCCCCAATCCCGAAGCCTTCAAGCAACGCTTGGCGCAAATGCAAGTTGTGCTGCACAATCAAGATAACCGTGAACACGACCTACTCGATTCTGATGATTATTACCAATTTCAGGGTGGCTTAACCGCAGCCGTGCGTTCTCTACAGGGAAAAAACCCCCAAACTTATTTTGGTGATAATTCCATACCCGCCCAACCACGCGTTCGTCAATTGAAAGAAGAAATTGCACGAGTGTATCGTTCTCGTGTAGTTAATCCCAAGTGGATTGCAGGAGTTATGCGCCACGGATACAAAGGTGCCTTTGAAATGGCGGCGACGGTAGATTTTTTATTCGCCTATGATGCAACAGCCAAATGTGTCGAAGATTATATGTATCAAGGCATAGCAGAAGCTTACTTACTCGATCCAGTTGTTGTAGAATTTATTCAGCAAAAGAACCCTTATGCACTGCGTGATATTGCTGAAAGATTATTAGAAGCACACAAGCGCAATTTGTGGGAGGATGTAAATATAGGAACATTAGAAGCTTTGAGGAACCTAGTACATCAAGCTGAAGCAGTTATCGAAGAAAAATCAATGGTGTAGGAAACAAATATGGAAAATCTTGCGTATTTGCACCTAGCTTTCGCCTACGAAGACAGCACACCCAGTGAATTGGTATCCCTCAGTTCTTTGTTTAACAAAGCAGCTGCGCCAGACTGGAAACGGCTTTCTGGTAGGGCTTGGAAGTATATGTTGCCCCTTGCTCTGTCCTTATCTATTCTTGGCGCTGTGAGCAGCGTTATGGCACTGGAAAAAGGCGATCAAGGCCCTTCTGTCAGAAATCTCCAACAAAAGTTAAAAACAGCAGGTTTTTACCAAGCTTCTGTTACCCAAGTATATGACGTATCCACACAAGAAGCTGTGCGGCGCTTCCAAAAGGCCGCTGGTTTAACAGTGGACGGCATTGTTGGAGCAAGCACCCTGCAAAAATTAGAAAGTTGGCAAGCTAAAAAGCCAAGTACTACGACTACACAAGCTAAAAAAGCTACTGTTGTAAGTACACAAGCCCAAAAGCCCAACACTACTAGTTCAACTAGTTCAGCCACCAACAAGCGCCGCAATCCCAACTACCTTGCTAAGGGGGATGAAGGTGAAAATGTCAGGTCTTTACAAGAACGCTTAAGAGTCGCGGGCTTTTATTACGGGAACGCCACAGGAATATTTGGCCCAATTACCGAAGAAGCTGTCAAACGGTTCCAAGATGCTTATAAATTGAGCGTTGACGGTGTTGTTGGCCCAGCAACATTAGGTAAATTGCCCGGAGTTGGCATTGGTAGTGGAGAAGAGGCTCCCAAAAAGGTAGTCAATCGAGATAAACTTCGTGTAGGCGATCGCGGTGAGCCAGTTAGAATTGTTCAAGAACAATTGATCCAGGCAGGATATTTAGAGGGAGAGCCAAATGGCTACTATGGCCCCTACACTGCCGATGCTGTAAGGAGATTCCAAGCCGCTAATTACTTGGCAGCAAGTGGCGTTGCTGGCCCAACAACTCGAGCTAAGTTATATAGCTCAGTTAATACTGCTAGCAAAAGCGAGTTTAATACCCTAGAAATCCAAACGCGTCTACGAGAGCGGGGTTTTTATAAAGGTAAGCTGAACGGTGTGATGGCAGATGACACCAAAAAAGCGATTAAACAAGCCCAGGAGTTTTACGGCATCAGTCTCAAGGATCTTAAGAGCGGACGCTTTTAACATCCGCTTTGGTGTTGTTAGTATCACTTACCAACTGGTTGCTTACCTCCAGTAACAGCAAATTAAAAACTGCTCAAAATTCCATTTATTTGGTTAATTTGAGTAGTTTCGTTTTTTTATCCACCCAAGTGCTAGAGCGGCATCAGCGCCCGTTGGCACTTGGGACATACTGCATGGATGGTCATTTGACAGTCCAGCAGATGGAAACCTTCTTTTTGAGCAGTTTTCGACCCAATTTTTAAAATTGAGTCATTTTTAAACTCAATAGTTGAGTTGCATCTAACACAAATTAAGTGATGGTGGTGATGGGGATAAGGCTGGTTGATTTCATAATGCTTATGTCCCTCACCCAGTTCTAGTTCTCGCAAAATTCCCATTCTTGCCATCAACTTCAAAGTCCGATAGATAGTTGACAGACTGATCCCTTCACCATCAGTTTCTAGCCGATGATAAAGATCCTCCGCACTCAGATGTTCACCTTGCGGAAGTTCTTGAAAAATGTGTAAAATTGTTTCGCGCTGGGGAGTTAATCGCCAGCCTCGTTCGTTCAGTTCTGCCTTGAGTGAAGTAGTTGTGTAGACAGTCATACTAATATTTCTCAACAAAGCTTGTTAATTGAGAATATAACAAATCTTGGGAGCAATTTGCAACAATCATTGCCTATTGAGAATTTATGTTAAATATTTAAGAACAATTCATCAAATCTTGATCAAAATTCAACTAATAAGCTGTAATGCATTTAATTTACATACAGCTAATAGTTAGGATACTTGTAACGATTGCATCCTTTGACTTTGAATTTTGAATGAGTGAATTTTAAATTGCTGATTTGATCCCCACCTTCAAAATATCTGAGCAAAGGTCTGGGGGTAAGTTTCTGCAATTAAATGCAAATTATTTGCTACAAGTCTCTAAGAGGCTTTTAACCTGGAGATCAAGCCAGTCTTTTGTCCATAGTCATTTGTCAAGTGCAGTTTTCTAATGACAAATGACTAATGACAAATGACTCTTGATCATTGACTAACTGAGAGACTCCAAATAGTCGCGGATCAGGTTGCGGCGCTTGGGTTGGCGTAGCTTTTGCAAAGCCTTGGATTCAATTTGGCGGACTCGTTCGCGGGATAAATCGAGAGCGCGGCCAATTTCTGCTAAAGAGTAAGGATGACCATCTGCCAAACCAAACCGCATCAAGATAACATCGCGCTCCCGGCTAGTCAAATCTGACAGAAGATGATGCAAATCTCTTTGTAAAGATTCTCGCATTAACATCTCTTCTGGAGTTACACTGTCAGTTTCGAGTAATTCACCTAATTCAGTGTCTTTATCTTTCCCTACTTTGGTTTCCAAAGAAACGGAGCGAGGAACCCGCAACAAAACTTCTCGGACTTGGGTCGGTGTCATTTCTAACTCAGTTGCTAAATCCTCTAGAGTCGGAGTCCGACCTTTTTCTTGAGCAATTTTGCGTTGAGCCTTTTTGATTTTGTTTAACTTTTCAGTAATGTGAACCGGTAGGCGGATCGTGCGACTAGAAGTAGCGATCGCCCGTGTAATTCCCTGACGAATCCACCAGTAAGCATAAGTACTGAAGCGATAACCTTTGGTTGGGTCAAATTTTTCTACAGCCCGCTCCAAACCAAGTGTGCCTTCTTGGACTAAATCCAACAATTCCAAACCGCGATTTTGATACTTCTTGGCAACAGACACAACTAGGCGAAGATTAGCCTTAATCATGTGTTCTTTTGCTTGGAGTCCTTGGGACTGAATTTGCTCCAACTCTTCTACTGTCAACTTGGCGATTTCAGCCCAGCGACGTTTGCCATCTGCCAAAGTCGGTCTGAGATCGGATAAAACTATTTCAGCAGTAGCAGCCCACCTTTCTAAAGACGGGCGATGTCCGAGTTCAGAGGTCAAACGTTCTTGAACTTCAATTAACCGGAGATAGGGCGTAATCACTTCATCTCCTTGCTTGGCGGCGTTAGCAAGCACTATCCGCATCCGCAAGTAGCGTTGAACTTTTTGAGCTTCTGAAACTTCTTCATCCCGCCCTAACAAGCGAACCCGACCAATTTCTTGAAGATACAGACGTACTAGGTCTGTACTCCGGCGGTTAGTGTTAGCAGCAAAGTTAGCGTTGTCAACAGAAGCCATCTCTAGCTCCTGTAAATCATCTACCGATAACTCACTGTCATCAACCGTGAGATCCGAGTCCAAAGCCTGGCGGGACTTTTTGGTGTTGTAGGGGGCATCTGCATAAAAAGATGTTGCTGGCATAAAGATCGTCTCAATGGCTCCAGGTAACAATAGATTACGGTCAGCTTAGATTACGGTCAGCTATTCAACTGTTGCTATTGTTCCCGTGATTTACGATGAACTAACATGGTTGAAGGTTCCATTACAATTTTTTTAGAAATTAACTGTAAGGGTTTTATTGGATACAGTATTACTGAACTTAATCGGCTGTTAAACTTTTGATTGAATCAATAGCTATTTAAATCCATAGCTAGGCTTTCAATATTTCAACTACTTAGTTAATATTTCAACCACTAGGGTTTGGAAAAGTAACTTTTGTAACACAGTATAAACATCCTTCAGTGAATGTCATCTTTATAATTGGCATAGTCACATTTACATGGTGACTAAAGTAATATCCTGACGATTTACTAATTTTTTCTAAGGATTATTCAGGTATAAGTAGAACTAATAGATATCAGAGAAGTTATTAGTATTAACGGTAAAAATTCTCTTGACACGGAGATAAAAAATGTAAGTAAATTATCAAGCACCCTTTCAGTGTACTTGCGTCGTCTTGTATGTCAGTCTTAAAGTGCCAATTTCAACCTGACAGACTACTAAAGACTTCTTGCATAAGTCGGGCAAAGGGGAAGGTGGGCCCCCTCTGGGGATAAGGGGCGGGGGGAAGGGGAAAAGTTCTGTATTGCCCCCCTTCCCCTTTAACCTTTACCCTTTTCCCCCTCTTGCAAAAGTGCTTTTTGCAAGAGGTCTTAACTAGTAGTTGTACTCCGGCTTGATATCTCGCAACATTAGTTCATCAAGTGCTTGTCCGGGTGTGATTTCGCCTTGAAGTAACCGATAAACTTGCTCGGTAATTGGGACTGTGATGTTTTGTTGCTTGGCTCGTTGCATTAAAACTCGGCAAGTGTTTACTCCTTCAGCAGTTCCTTGTAAATTTGCGAGAGTTTCTGTAAGTGACTTACCACCAGCTAACTGATAGCCGACTTGGTAATTGCGACTTAAAGGACTATTGCACGTTGCTAACAGATCCCCTAGACCTGATAAACCATAAAAAGTTTCTGTCTTTGCACCCCAATTGTTGCCGATGCGAACCATTTCTGTAAGTCCACGGGTGACTAAAGCAGCTTTGGCATTTGTTCCCAGTTGTAAACCATCGCACACACCCGCTGCGATCGCAATCACATTTTTCAGTGTTCCCCCTAATTCCACCCCCAAGGGGTCGGGATTGGTATATACCCGGAAACGATGAGAAGAAAATACTAATTGCACTACTTCCGCAGCCGTGGGAATATTACTGGCTACCACCGTGGCTGCTGGTAACTCCATTTGAATTTCTTTCGATAAATTAGGCCCAGACAAAACAACTACTGCATGGTTAGGGAATATTGTTTGCCAAATTTGTGACGGCGTGCAGGTAGTTTCGGGGTCTAAGCCTTTCGTCGCCGTCACAAAAATTGCCTCTGGAGAAAGGGGGAAAGACTGGACTTGGGAAGCAACATCCCTCACACCAATCATCGAGATAGCGGACAAGATTATTTGGACATCTTTTAAAACTGCTTCCAGAGTTTGGGAACCTTGACGCGACCACACGCGCACCTGATGACCATTTGCGGCGGCGAGATTTGCCAGAGATGCACCCCAAGCACCCGCACCAAGAATTGCTACAGTTTTTGGATTAGTCATTAAATCAAAAGTCTCCCCATCCTCTTAGCTCACCAATCTAAAATCTAAAATCTAAAATCTAAAATTGGCTGCGGGGATAACGTTCCATTAATTCTCTGACTTGTTCTGCATGATATGAACTTCTTGTCAATGGTGAAGAGACAACTTGTAAAAATCCGATTTCTTCGCCGAATGCTTTCCAAGCCGCAAATTGTTCTGGGTTGACAAATTCGTTTACTTGCAAGTGTTTTTGACTAGGTTGGAGATATTGCCCAATTGTCAAAATGTCGCAATCTACAGTTCGCAAGTCTTGCATGACTTGGCGGATTTCGGCATCAGTTTCACCGAGTCCAACCATGATCCCGGATTTAGTGTATGTGTTAGGAGAAACTTGACGAGTGCGCTGCAATAATTCTAATGTGCGATCGTAGTTTCCTTGGGGACGCACCCGGCGATATAGGCGTGGAACAGTTTCGGTATTGTGGTTTAATACTTCTGGCGCAGCTTGTAGAATCAACTCTAGAGCATTCCAATTACCGCACAAGTCAGGAATTAGCACCTCAATTGTCGTGTTGGGTGAAACAGAGCGAACTGCATCAATACATGCCATAAACTGAGACGCACCACCATCAAGCAAATCATCTCGGTTTACAGAAGTGATTACTACATGATTAAGTTTCATGCGGCGAACAGCTTCCGCCAGTCGTGCAGGTTCTGTAGCGTCTAGTGGTTTAGGTTTTTTCTCAAAATCAATATCGCAGTAGGGACAAGCGCGTGTACAAGCCGGGCCCATAATCAAAAACGTAGCAGTCCCAGCATTGAAGCATTCACCAATATTAGGACAGGACGCTTCCTCACAAACTGTATTTAGGGCTAAATCCCGCAAAATTTCTTTAACGTTACCGATGCGCTCACGCCCAGGTGCTTTTACCCGCAACCAGTCTGGTTTTACAGTCACAATCCACTTTTACCATTAGAGTTATATAAATTTAATCGTAGCAAGCAAAGCCTTGGATGAAGTGATCATATATATAGATATAGATGTAATTCTGCTATTTGCCACAGGTTGTGATATTGTTAATCTACAATGCCATTTTTATGACGGGATGTGGCGCAGCTTGGTAGCGCACTTCGTTCGGGACGAAGGGGCCGCTGGTTCGAATCCAGTCATCCCGATTTTTTGAAAGTACAGTACCTTGAATTATTGATAGTGCCGTAATTGCTGGTCTAAGGCACTTTAAAATTTGAATATTTTAACATAATTATAAATATTCGCCCTTATTTACTTATTTTTCTCTGTTGACAAATTATAAGTAGCGTCTTCCAGACAAACTAGGGCGGTTATTCACACCGGGAATTTTTAGCATAATTTGTCAAAATTAAAGATAACTAGGAGGTTCAAAATATGAAATTTTCAATCCAATCACTTTACACCTGGTATCGCGATGTGCTTCGTAACCCTAAGTACCGTTGGTGGGTAATTTTAGGAACGTTGGTTTATTTGGTCAGCCCATTTGATATTCTCCCAGATTTTATACCTGTTGTGGGACAAATTGATGATGTTTTTCTTTTGACCCTGCTAGTTAGTGAGGTGTCGGGGCTAGTAATTGAGGGTTGGAAAGCTCGTAAGGGTGATGTGGGTACTGAAGTACCTAATACTACTGAGGGTTCTACTTCTAGTGGAAGCACTATTGATGTTGATGCTGTTTCTGTTAAGTAGTTTTAATAAAACCCCTGCTTTTGGAGTCTTAGGTGGGGGATATTTTTTTTCAACGCAAAGGGGCGTGGAGGGAAGCGCGGAGGTTCGCGGAGGATGAGAGGGAGTTAGAGGTTGTTGGCTACGCGTTTAATACCTTCTTTGAGGTGGAGGACGTTAAAGTTGAGGAGAAGACCTAGTTTGCAGTTTGCTAGTTTGAGATAGGTTAGGAGTTGGACGGAGTGAATTGGGTGGAAGGACTCTACAGATTTAATCTCTACAATTACTTGGTTTTCGACAATCAAATCTAATCGATAAACACATTCCAATTGCACATCTTGATAAACCAAGGGTAATGGAATTTGCTTGCCAATATTCAATCCGGCTTTCTTCAACTCATAATCCAAGCACTCCTCATAAGCCGACTCCAACAAACCAGGCCCCAAAGCAGTATTACCCTCATCGCACACCCTATAATCACCTCACTCAACTCATTCTCTGCGTTCCTCTGCGCTTCCCTTTGCGCCTCTCTGCGTTTAAAAATCCTTCACAAATTCCGTCAAGAACCTGAACGCCTTCAAAATATAACTAGCACAATCTCTAGGAGAAGTATTGTAAAACGATCGCCACGCACTCGCCTTATCTTCATCATAGCGATCGCTGCGTTGACTATGATTTTCTAGCCATGCCAATCGCACTGCATGGCCAATTAACACATCCAACACGATATATTCTTCGATTTGCAGCTTGGGATTATTGGCTGCGATCGCAGCTAATTCGATTAATGCTTCAATATTAACTTGGCGGTATTCTGGAGCTTCGATTTTATTTAGCAAATGCTCAATTAACAGAGCAAAATTTCTTTCTCCTGCTGTCATTTCCGACAGCATTATCTCACTATCTAAACGATTGCGGCGCTCTAGTTTATCGCCAATTACTAGACCCTTGCAATGTTGCATTAATAGCCAAACTTGCTTAAAAAATTCTTTTGGTACACGCCCCGTTGCACCTTCAGCTTGGCGAAACCTCCGCCAACCGCCTGATGGGACTTCTATTCCTTCTTCAATCGCTGGTAAAACCACCCAAGCAATATCACTTTCTTTTTGCTTGACGTGTAGTGATTCTTGCTGGCGCAACAGGCTACTCATGCCAGTATATCCAGTTAATACCTGACGCAAGCGCACTTTTACTTCAAAGGGTGAAAGTTGCATTAGGTAATCGTAAGCTTCATCTTGAGTGACGTGTAATTCCCGCGCTAGTTCGCTGGTTATTAATAAGATGAGATAGCCGACTCTCAGTGTTAGTAGTCCTTGGAATAGTTCGGGTTCTGAACGAATTAAGATACCAAGATAGATTAAAATCTCTTGAGTAAGGACGCGATCGCGGATATCCTCACGACAGAAATGATTAATTTTATCGGCAATTTCATCGTGAGACATGGGTACGGTAATCAAGGACGCTTCACTATAAGCTTTACCCACAGCAATTTGCTTACCTCGCACCAAAATGCTCGTTACTGCATCTGATAGGCTGATATCAACCATTTGGCGTAACCCAGCAGCCCGCCGTACTACTGCCCAAATACCTAAATCTCCAGCTTTGGTGTAAACTTCATCGAGCAAATCGGCTACGGTGACAGGATATCCTGGGCCACCGTAACCTGTATCAAATTTCATTCCCTGCAAGCGAGTTAAAGTTTGCAATAACTCAATTTGTTCGTAGATGTTCTCTGATGAGCGCAAATGAGAAAGTAATAACCCAAAGTTAGTTTCACACTCCACTTGAAATTCTTGGGTATGTCCTAAGCGCCAGTTTTTCTCAGGATGATAAGCTAAATAATAGCAACGTGGGCTAGCATTTTTCACTGGCGATCGCGAAAATTCTGCATTGGGTAGAAAATCAATTCTTTGGATTCCTGCTGTCAGCATTAGCTGATTTAGCCGCCCTAATTTCACTCGCACACCGTTACAAACACCATCTTTCAGTTCTTGCATTAGTTCTAGTAATGCTTCCGAACCTGCTTCTAACATTGTGTGCGTCAACATTAAAGTCAGAGTAGGACGCCCTAAATCGCTCCAATATTTTTGAATGTAAGCTAGTTCGCTTCTAATTTGATCCAGTAAAAAATGGTAATCAAGGGTTAGATAAAACTGCTGAGAATCTGAGAATGAAGGCAAAAAGACAATTGTTTCACCACGAATCCGAAAGATTCTAGATGTTGTTAAACTCCGCAACCGCCGCACTGGACGCCCAGTTAAACCAAGTTTGTAATTACGTCCAATTTGCGTATAAATAGCTGAAAATTCTCCAGCTTTTCTCACCTGAATCGGTTCTACTTGGGCAGGTGTTTGTGCTTCAATTCCATGAACTTCTAGTTTTGTCTGTAAATCTTCGTCTTCTGCTAATAAGGCAATTTGTACCAATGCCTCGCGCTGTTTCCCCACACATAAATGTCTTCCTAAAGGGTCGATATCACCAACAGCTAATAACCCTTCACTCAACATTTGACTGAGAAAATATAAACTCTGCGCCCACACCAAGGGAATATTTTCATTTGGCAAACGTGGTTGCGTTTGGGGTGCTAACTTTTCTGCCTCTATGTTTTCTGCTGGAACATAATAAAGTTCTGGCAATAAATGCAAACCATCTTGTTCTATAAGTAATGATTCTAAAAGCTCTTGGTATTTTTTAACTTGTTCTTGTTCGCCGCGAAATAATCCGTCTAGAACTAAATAAGTAAAAAACAACGGCCATTCGCATTCAATATGCTCAAATTGCTTGAGTTCCCACGGTTCGTAGTGTAAACGTTGATGATCTTCTAAAACTGTTTGGTGTCCATCACGTAGAAAGCGTTTGCAGCCGTATTTACCTGCGAGTTTATTGATAATATCGTTTAAAGTGCGATCGCGTAACTCCAAATTTTCTACGGCAAAGGCAGGATAACTAATAATACTTAATAGCGCTGCGTCAATTTCTTTGGAACCAGATTCTCTCGGTAATAAGGATTCTAAAGTAATCCGGGCGCGGGCGATTTCATCTGGTAGCACATGAATTACCGATGCTTGACTACCACGCACACCAAACAAATCCAGTCCGTTGATAGCTTCTAAAGCAGCTTTTGCCATGCCTACAGAACTGGCATTTAACTCTGCACTACCCCGATTAATTTTATTCCCACGTTCCCAAATGCCGTAATCTGGTGTGCGGTAAGCTCGTCCAATATAGTAAACCAAATTTTGGACGAAATTCACTTCATCAATGGTATAAATTATTTGCAATCCCGCAGCCGTCATTTGCCCCAACATCAGCAAAAATATAGATGTGGCATCAAGTTGCAAATGTCCCCATTCGTCATCACCAACAACAATGTCACCAGTCGCGGTATTATATTTGGCGTGCAGTCCATCTAGTAGCGACTGAGTATGTTTAAATGTCTCTACTTTGTGAGCCTGTCTCATCATCGCAAATAGTAACCCGCGCATCAATTTGATGACACTGTGTTCTAGTTCATAGGTGCGTCCCTCATCGTCGTCAATCTTGCGGTATGCAAGTCCTAAACCCCAAACTGCCAAAATGCTGTAAACGTTGTCTCGTACCCAGGCATCAGTATAATCACCGTGGGCTGTAATCGCTGTACTTGCAGGTAATAAACCAGTAATCGGATTTTGCCGAGTCAGGATGATCGTTTTGATTTGCTGGTAGTAATAGTCCAAGCGAACTAGCAATTTGGTAGATGTTTTCATGGTTTGGTTCAGAACAACTTGCAAAATTCGACCCTGTGACTGTGAAGTGAATTACCTAAATCAAGCCAGAACAAGCTCTGTAATGCTTGATGGGACAACAGCTAAGGGTGGTGTGAGTTTATTATTATCTCCTGTTAATAGACTTCTGGGTACTTAATTTTAGCGATCGCCCAATTATTAGAGAAATGGTGATCGCTAAAGCTCAAACACATTACCGCAACCATGAAGTAAAACCTGCCAACCCATTTTTGATTCTCCGTCGTCCAGGTGACTACGCATGAAGTTGCTTGATACTAAAAATTACTTAATAGTGTTGTAAATATTTTGACTGTATAAAGTTTGTGAAAAAAATCGTTGATTGCCTTGACATAGCTTATAGCAGTAGTAAAATCTACTTAAAGTTACACGTAAATTACCTGAAACACAGGGCATTAAATTACTCACGACTGAGGAATATCACAGATGCTGAATGCTACGATTCAGTATCCACCGGAGAGTGCTATTCCGGGTTAGGATGATGACTAGCGATGCCTTAATTTAGATATCGATATTGAATTGTTGAAATTTTATGGGCAATAGTCCACCAGATGGCAGTATCAACCTCCTCTGAGCTGGCGAGGAAGTCTCCCAGCGCGGGGGAGACTTAGGAGATATATCTCATGCTCACACAAGATATTCGTGATTTGCTGACTGATACTACCGATTTAAACCAGTTGAAATGGGATTTAAATCGCTTGCAACCTGTGGATGTGGGAGACTACATTACACAATTGCCTGAGAAACAACGCGCGATCGCATTCCGTTTACTCAACAAGGCTCAGGCAATTGATGTATTTGAATATCTGCCCACAGAGGTGCAGGAAGAACTAATTAATTCTCTGCATGATGTCCAAGTAGTGCAACTTGTAGAAGCGATGAGTCCCGACGAACGGGCAGAGTTGTTTGATGAACTACCTGCTGGGGTAATCAAACGGTTATTACAAGAACTTAGTCCAGAACAAAGGCAAGCAACAGCAACAATTCTCGGCTATCCCGAAGGCACTGCTGGGCGGGTGATGACAACTGAATATGTCCGGTTGCGCCAAGGATTGACTGTAGGTGAAGCCCTGAGCAAGATCCGCCGTCAAGACCAAGACAAGGAGTCGATCTACTACGCCTACGTTACAGATGACAACCGGACGCTGGTGAGAGTAGTTTCACTGCGCCAATTGCTGTTTACCTTTCCCGATGTTTTCATCAAGGATATTGCTAGCGATCGCGTCATTAAGGTGAGAACTGAAACCCCTCAAGAAGAAGTGGCGCGAATCATGCAGCGCTACGACTTAATCGCTATCCCCGTAGTTGATCGAGAAGACCGATTGGTTGGCATCGTCACCATTGATGATGTCATGGATATTTTGGAAGAAGAAGCCACAGAAGATATCCAAAAACTGGCGGGTGTTAGTGGTGATGAAGCAGCTTTATCTTCCCCCCTACTCACCATCCGCAACCGCTTGCCGTGGCTTTTGGGGATTATGGCCATGTATATTGGTGCTGCTAGTGCGATCGCACCTTTTCAATCTGTAATCTCCGCAGTGCCAGTTTTAGCAGTCATCATGCCAATTTTTTCTAACACTGGTGGTACTGTTGGGATTCAATCATTAACGGTAACAATTCGCGGCTTGGGAGTAGGCGAGGTAACACCCAAAGATACCTTGAAAATTCTTCGCAAAGAAGTTTTAGCAGGTCTAGGCACAGCCGTAGTTTTAGCTGCAACAATGATTTTGCTTTCCTTAATTTGGGCGCGACCCCAAGAACGATGGGTGGCTTTAATTGCCGGAATGGTAATGGCAACTAATACAATTGTGGCTGTTACACTTGGCACTCTACTGCCAATGGGTTTGAAACGACTAAAGCTTGACCCAGCTTTGGTTAGTGGCCCGTTAGTGACTACAATGCTAGATACAATTGGATTTTTAACCTTCCTCAGCCTAATTTCTCTAGCTTTAAACGTTTTCCATTTACCAACTTGAAAGGATTGGGCATTGGGCAAAACAGTTGTGAGTGGTGAGTTAAGAGTTAAGAGTTAGGAGTTAAAAGTTTTGTTTATCTCCTTGTCCCCGCGTCCCCCCTCATCTCCCCATCTCCTATGCCCGAATGCCCAGTCCTCAGTCCCCAGTCCCCAGTCCCCAAATATGCCTACTACCACCTGGAATCGTCATCACATTCTTTCTCTAGCTGACTTCACCACCGCTGAATACGATACTGTTTTGCAAACTGCTGCTAGTTTTCAAGAAGTGCTATCACGGCGGACGAAGAAAGTGCCAACCTTGCAGGGACAGGTGGTGGCGAATTTATTTTTTGAATCCTCTACCCGCACTCGCAGCAGTTTTGAACTGGCAGCCAAACGCTTAAGTGCAGATACGCTGAACTTCGCCGCAGCCACATCTTCTATGACTAAGGGAGAAACAATTCTCGACACGGCGAAAACCTATTTGGCTATGGGAACTGATATTATGGTAGTCCGCCATCGAGAAGCAGGAGTACCAAATGCGATCGCGGCTGAAATGGATCGTTTAGGTGTACGAGTTAGTGTCCTCAATGCTGGCGATGGTCAACATGAACATCCTTCCCAAGCACTGCTAGATTTATTTACCATAACTACTCTAATTGACCCAGATCATCCCCGATTAGAACTTTTAAAGGGGAAAAAGATTGCCATTGTTGGGGATATTCTCCATTCTCGTGTGGCGCGATCGAATATTTGGAGCTTAATTGCCAGTGGTGCCGAAGTGCATCTCGCAGCACCACCCACCCTCTTACCCAAGTTATTTGCCGAGTTTATCTCTGAAGAGTCAGAAGTCAGGAGTTATCCCCCCAATCCAAAACTATTTCTTCATTGGCAACTAGAACCAGCTTTGCAGAATGCCGATTTTGTGATGACTTTGCGTCTGCAAAAGGAACGGATGACGGCTCATTTATTGCCAAGTTTGCGAGAATATCATCAGCTATTTGGCATTACAAGCACAAAGTTGCAACTTTGTAAACCTAACGTCAAAGTTTTGCATCCAGGCCCAGTTAACCGTGGTGTCGAAATTAGTTCTGAGTTGATGGATGACCCAGAATTTAGTCTTATTCAATCGCAAGTTACCAGTGGTGTCGCCGTTCGCATGGCGCTGCTGTATTTATTAGGTAGCGGTAAAGCTTAATATAATCTCAGTGAATTTTACTCCCATCGGACTATCTGACGGAAGAATACCTAATCTCATAGAAATTATATGTTCTTCCGATCGCATGAGGACAAAATTCTGGCATTTTGGGACAGTGGAACCACAGAAGTTAAAAATTGAATAACTTCTAGAAATGTCGGAGGTAAATATGAAACCAATCTTTTTGACGGCAGCAGCCTTACTCAGCACGCTATCTTTAGCTGCTCCCATTTCCGTCAAAGCAGAAAACTCCGCCCCTGTCCGCCGCTTGTTAGAAACTAGAGAATGTTTCGGATGTAATTTAACAGGAGCAAATCTTAAAGGCGCTCATCTTATAGGTGTTGACTTGAGAAACGCAAATTTAAAAGGGGCTAATCTCGAAAATGCGAACCTAGAAGGTGCAGATTTAACTGGTGCAAATTTAAAGTCTGCTAATCTCACAAATGCCTTTGTTAGTGGTACTAGCTTAAATGATGCTAATCTCACCGACGTTGATTTGAGTAATGCTCATTTATATAATACTGAAGTTGATGGCGCAGTTTTAGCCAATATTGATTTAAGCGGTGCTGATGTATTTAATACTGCCATTAGCGTCGGTGGTGAATATTAATTGATGCCAAAGTGATGAGTTAAGAGTTATGTTCAACTCCTAACCCTACACTTGTTAAGTTTTACTCACCGGTAATCGAAAGTTCATTAACCCAGATTTTCGGACAAACTCCCCCTGGCGTTAACTCTGGCTCTTTTTCTACATAAATAATTGATTTCAAGAGTTCTAAGAAATCGCCAGCAACAGTTGCTGACTCAATACTCGTCCTCACACCCTTGTTAACTAGCCAACCATCAAACGGCAAAGAGAAGGAACCTTGCAAAGATTTAACTCCAGCATGGAGAGCTTGCAAATCATCGATAAGAATCACATTTTCAGCCGTTTCTAAGCTAAACTCCTGCTCAGGAGTTGCTGTGGAAAAAACATGATAAAAATTGGGACTGACGCTGACTTTTGCCCCAATACTAGCATTACCCGTTGGGTGGGCATTTAACCTCTTAGCAGTACCGGCACTATGAAGAAATCCTGTTAAAACGCCATTTTCAATTAGCGAAATCTGACGAGTCGGAGTTCCTTCACCATCAAAAGTTTCTGCACCTACATTAGCTGGGTGCAACGCATCGTCATAAACTGAAATTAGAGGGGAAGCAATTTGCTTACCTAAATCATCAGGAGTAGATAGACTTTGATTGTCTAAAATACTTTGAGCATTGAACAAGTTAGAAAAAGCACCCAATAGACTTAAGAAAGCTTCAGCTGAGAAAACAACTCGATATTTACCAGTTTTGATTTTTTCATAATTCAAGTGGCTGATAGTTTTATCGGCGGTTTCTTTGATGCAACCATTAATATCTAGATTATCTAAACTCTGGTTGATTCTAAAAGCACCTGCACTGCGCGGTTTTTTCCCTTCTTCCTCAGTTTTACTGTAAAGATAAACTGATGCTAAGGAGTGAGATTCAGTTCTCACCGCGCCGTCACTATTGAGATAAAATCTGTCAATATCTCTTTGTGACAAACCGTTATAAGGTACACCTTTAATTGCTGGATGAGCAGCCAGTAATTCTTTTTCAGCTACCAACAATTTTTCTATGAGTTCAGCAACAGGTGCTTGAGGTGCTTTATCCTGGGGCTTATTTGGAATAGGAATAGTAGCCTCTGGACTAAAATCAGGAACATTTTCTTTAACACCAAAGAAACTGGCTTCGTAAGCAGTTTTTAAAGCTAATTCCAGTCCCTTGGGGTCTACATCCGTGGTGCTGGTGACACCCATTGTATTATCTTCATTCCAGACACGAACAGTAACACCAGAGCGATTTGAAGCTTTGACTTGTTTTGGCTCACCTTGGTCTACTTGTACGCTAGTGTCATCTACTGTTGAGCCATAAATGTCGAATTTCTTAATACCAAGCTTACCAGCATTGTCCTTGGCGGAATTTGCAATCTCAT
The DNA here is from genome assembly GCF_054786515.1 of Nostoc sp. UIC 10890. Taxonomy (NCBI): domain Bacteria; kingdom Bacillati; phylum Cyanobacteriota; class Cyanophyceae; order Nostocales; family Nostocaceae; genus Nostoc; species Nostoc sp. UIC 10890. The sequence goes on along the minus strand of NZ_JBSGKF010000001.1, from coordinate 3,143,268 downwards.
TTATGTTGGGCATAGTCAATTTTGGGTTTGGGATTTTCTCACTCCCTGCTTCAGCCTGGGAATGTAATAATGAAGGGCTTCTTCTTTTCTAGATATAAATAAGTGACAGAGCCACGAAGAAGGCGTTTCCAGGTAAAACCTGGAAGTTGACGAGATTATCTTCCACCGACGGTAATAGAATCAACCTTGATGTGGGGTTGTCCGACTGTGGTGTAAATACTGCCACTGACGGAACCACAAAAACCTGGTGCTATTTCCAAATCTTGGGAACACATGGAAATTTTATTCATAATTTCCTTCGCTTCACCGATTAGAATTGCTCCCTTTAGTGGTTTGGTGATTTTGCCATTTTCAATCAAATAAGCTTCATCAACACTAAAGTTAAATTGGCCTGTAGCACCAACGCTACCACCACCCATTTTTTTACAGTAAATACCTTTATCAACTGAGGCAAATAATTCATCATTGCTATATTCGCCAGAATCAATATAAGTATTACGCATCCGGCTAGCAGCTGCATAGGTATAATTTTGGCGGCGTCCACTTCCAGTTCTGGGGTGTCCGGTGCGTGAGGAACCTGTTCTATCTGCCAAGAAGTTTTTCAGAACACCTTTTTCAATTAATAGGGTTCTTTGAGCAGGCATACCTTCGTCATCCATATCAATTGTTCCGAAGGCATTTTCAGAGCGCCCTTCATCCCAGGCTGTCAAACTTTCGTGGGCAATTTTTTCGCCTTTTTTGTCAGCAAAGGGAGTGGTATTGCGTTCAATTTGAGTGGTTTCTAGCAAGTGTCCGCAAGCTTCGTGGAAGATTACGCCGCCAAAGTGATTGGCCATAATAATCGGGTAAGTACCTGATTCCACGTAATCTGCGTAGAGCATTTTTCCAGCCGATTCTGCTATTTTCTCAGCGGCTTGTTGAGAATCCCAAGTTCTCAAGAAGTTGGCATCGCTAGTATTACCAGCGCGATCGCCAATTGAGCTACGATTAGCACCATCAGCACACAATAGGTTAAATCCTACTGATTGTGTGAGGCGAATATCACGAGCAAAAGTCCCATCACTAGCGGCGATTAAAACTTCTTGCCAATCCCGGAAATAGGTAGCACGGCGCGATTGGACGTGGCTAGCTTTTTGCTTCAGGTGGGCAGTACCATCAAGGAGGATTTCTCCCATTTCGCGGATGGAGCTACACACTGGTAGCCATGCATCTTTACCTCTTTTGGTGGCGTAATCTCTCAATAATTCCAGGTTGATTTCTGGGATGAAAGCCTTAGCAGTGGGTAGTTGCAATCCTAAGATAGAAAGACCTTTTTCTAAAGCTGCTTTCAAACCGAAAAAAGAAAGGTCATTGGTGCTGACGTAGCAATCAGCTTTACCACGAAATACTCTAACTCCCGCGCCTGTAGACAGACTGGGTGAAATACTCGTGATGGAGTCATCTTCTGCAAGACAACTAATATAGTTGCGACGCTCTAAAAATAATTCGATGAAGTCAGCACCAGCGGCGCGTCCTAGTCCCAGGAGAGTAGCCAGAGGGGCTTCCCAGGTTTCATCGAAACGCTCTGGTGTGGAAGAATATTGGAGTGTGGGAAGTTGATTCGAGAGAAGTAGCGTACTTGTAAGCATGGATAGCCTCTTCTGCTGGCGTAATTCAGAGATTTGACTGAAAAATTCTGGTGTGTTTAGTCTAACAAATGAGTCAAAGCCACAGTTGGCAGAAAGGCGTGTGGATTTCCCTCCAATTCAGCAAGACTTTGGAAAACTCACCCGCAGACTAGAAGTTTGGGACTATATAAACAAAGCCCGCAAAGGCGGGCTGAGATTTTGAAACTTGAGGGTGTCGGTGTAAAAATTTAGTTATCACAAAGGGAGTCATGAGCTAAGAGTGGAATGGGATAAACCCCACCTGTACCAGAAGATAGAAGCTTCTTGACGACTAACTCATATTAAATATGCAATTTTGTCTGCTGTTTAGCTTAATTCAATCCAGAGTATCACTCTAAAGATTTATTTACGATTTCCCATTTTCAATGGAACTCTTGCTGTTCCTTGGTCATTGAAAGTCTGACCTAAATTTGAAGTTGGCGGTGTCGATGTTAGATTCTTAAACAAGAGTTTTAAGGTTCGAGTAATAGTTTTGAGAATTTTCATTTTGCTAGCAGTTGGCTTTTGGTCATATCTCAAAACCATTGGAATTTCTGCAATTTTAGGTTTGAGTACTTTAGCTTTCAGCAGTAAATCTATCATGCAAGCAAATCCACTTTCAGTAAATAGATTTTCCCCATAATACATATCTAGTTTACTGACGAAATTACGGTTATACAGCCTGTAACCGCAAGTATAGTCTCTTACACCGGGTACACGGGCGGCAATTCTAAAAAGCCAGCTGGCTCCGTAACTCATTATCTCTCTAAATCTTGATAAACCTATGACTTTAGAGCCTTTTCGATATCTAGATGCGATCGCAATATCATAGCTACCAGCTATCATTGTGTCATACATCTTGATTAAGAGTTCTGGTGGTTGAGTGTTGTCGCAATCCATCGCAGCTAAAAAATCACCTTCTTTAGAGATTTCTAAGAAAGTCATGAAACCTGTTTTAATTGCTTGACCTAAACCAGCATTTTTGGGATGTTGGACTAATTTCAGTAATATACCCAGTGATTCAGATTCTTCTAAAGCTGTCTCGGCAGTTGCATCACTACTACCATCATCAACAAGAATAAGTTTTATCTCCATCTTAGAGATTTGCTGTAATGTCTGAAATCTTTTGAACAAGGGGCGAATTGATGCTTGCTCGTTATATGCGGGTAAAAGAACAAAAAGACTCATAAGTACCTCGTGTAATTTTCAAAATATCATTTTCAAATTTCAAGAATTCAGTAATGTTGAATTCCTGAGAAATTCATCAACTTGTCGCACAACTGCGTTGTTATTGACGCTATCATTAACCAACTGTGAGGTATTGACGACGAAAAAATCATCGTTTTCTGTACTCACTTGTGGAACAAGGCTTGAATAATTTAAAACTTGTAGTGGCTGAACTTTAATAGCTCGATTAATGTGTGCTGCTACAATGTCATCTGCTTTTAGTTCAGGGAACATCAAGCGTATACCCTGGAAGAATACTTGGCGCAATTCATCATCTGGCTGTTTTAATAACGGGTCAGTGGAAAGGATATATTTTGGCAGGAATGTCATGTGATATCCTGCTGTTTCTTGCAAAGAAACTAAATTGCTCATACCGATAACTCCGGTAAAAGGAATATTCTTATCGGCAATATTTACTACGTAATAAGGCACTAGAGCCTTGCGAGTAATTAGTACCATGCAGACTACACCCAGGTATTCTACTGTTTCACCAGTCTTTGAAACTTTCACCAACTCATTAGCAGCAACCTGTTGCAGAATATTAACTGGGCCAGTAAAAATGACTTTATCAAAATGTTCTTTTTTACCCTGATATTCTACCCACATTCCACCTCCTGGATTAGGTGCAATATATTCCACTGCGACACCTGTGTGGATATGACCTCCAGCCGCATAAATTAATTTTTCTATATGGTCAAAAACAGTTTTGTAACCACCTGAGACATAACCAAGTTGTTCTTTATTTAATGAGGAATCTCGTGCTGAAAATAGTCGTTTGATATAAGCCCAGATAAAAACTGCTGATATTCGCTTATAGTTCTCTCCTAATTTGGATAGCAGCAAGGGTTTCCAGAGCTTTTCGTATGTGCTTTTTCCACCGAGTTTTAATAGCCAATCTTCAACTAAAATCTTCTCTAAGCGCCGCCAGTTATTTAGGCGTGAACCATATAGGAGAGTAAAGGCTAATCTGATTTTACCTATAAGTCCAAACAAAGGAAAGCGCAAAAACTCTATAGTGTTACTTATAGAATAGAATTTTTTATTATCATAAAAACCTGTTAAACTCCGATGCCAACGCAGTTTATCTCCAAGACCAATATCTCTGAGAAAATTTATTAAATGAGTATCAGAAGGTAAGATAACGTGATAAAAACGATCCCAGGTAAATAACCCATAATCATGATAGGTGGTAAGTCCACCAAGCTGCTTGTTGCTATCAAATACAGTGACAGTATGTCCTTGATGTGAAAGACGTTGGGCTAATACTAACCCAGTTATACCCCCGCCAATAATGCCTATATTCATAAATTTAGATTCTTGTAGGAATGTTTTTGATATTTATCTCTCAGAAACTTTTGATTTTTAATATTAATAATCTAATTTATGGCATTTTTAACTATTAGTTAACAACAAGAACCACACCAGCTATGATAATAGAAATTCCTACCCACTGGCTAAATATAACCTGCTCTTTTAGAAGATAGTGAGAAGCAATTGGTATAAGTGCATACATTAATCCTAGAACTGGAAACGCTTGACTCAGAGGAATTATCCGCAATACATAAAGCCACAAGATAGTCATAAATGTATAGCAGACAAACCAAATCAAAAAATAACGAGAAAATAACAGATTTCGGATAGATGTGCTGCCTCCATTCGTAGGGCTAGAAATGTAAAGTCCATATTTTAGTGAAAGGTTAGCTGTTGTTCCCAATAAAACTACAAACATTAAAAGCAGCCAAGTAATGATGTTCATTTGTCAATACTTTTTATGGAATTTACTAGGGGAAATTTATATAGACTTTTTAAGTGGAATCACAACTAAGAGAACACCCACAAAAATCGTGATGACTCCCGCTATCCGAGTTAGTGTAATCTCTTCATTAAAAAAGTAATATGAGCCGAAAAGTATACCGACATAATTTAAACTAGTCAGTGGATAAGCAATACTTAATTTTACAGTTCGCAGAGCCAATATCCAATTTACTACTCCCAAGCAATAAACAGTAATAGCTAATGCTAATTTTTGCAGAAATTCCCAAGTTAATAGTCCCTCATTTGGATGACTCATGCTATGCTTCATCAGCAATTGTCCAGAAATACTAAATAAAATGCTGATAAACAGGATAGTATAAGGAATTATTTTAAAGCTGGAAATTTGCGAGATAGATTTCATAGTACATTTGCCTCAATCAATATAGTAGGTGTGTACCAGACAGTAAACAGTCCGTTTCTTTAAACGTTTTGTTTTGGATTTTGGTCACACCTTCTGTGCAATTCAACCTCTACTTCAGTAAATAGACAACAAAATTAGGAAGGCTATGTTGAAAGGGCTGATATCAAAATAAACGTTGAAGCTCATGTCCTAGAGTTAACAACTAAATACTATGCGGCTTCCATGATGGTATTTGTATGATTCGCAATAGAGCGCCAGTTACGCTTCAAAACTAGTTTTAGTGCGATCGCAAGCAATATCTAGGTTATAAAGGATACAGATGTAGTGAAGGTTGAAGGCTTTGCCATAAATGACCTCTGAACAAAGTTTAGCAGTGTGCTTAGGCGTAGCCCGTCGTAGACATTGCTTATGCTCAACTTGGATTCGACTTATATGTGCAACAAATGGAGCTAAACAAATAAAAATGGATTGCCAGAATTTTTGATTAATCCATTTATTAACTGTCATTAGTTGTATCCTGCTGTAGATATCTTGTTGAAGAAACTACTGAACCTCTCAAGCCATTAACTTAACTGGATTGATAAATGTTCTTAATTGGTTTCAGGAAAGTTTATTAATTTACTGACATACCATAGAACTTATTCTGGCTCACAGATGTATCTATAACCTCGGACGGGAACTAAGCCGATTCATAACAATTTTTCTCAAATCGAGTGTGTATATATGCTCTTTTTAGACATGGGAACCAAATAAGTAACAGAAGTCTGCTTGGCTGCGTAAATTGTAGACTCGACAAATCATTCTACGGTAATGCGCTTTACAGGTTTCTGGGGACTTTTACTGAATATCCAAATAGAGCTTTTGACAACACTAACAATTAATGCAAACTGCGTTAGCTAATCAACTCGGAGTTGACCTTGATTGCATTGTATTTGATATAATTTTAGATTATCGAGTATTAGGTTTGCTTGATTTCTCTTGGTAATTTTAACTAAGTTTTTTCTCCAAGTTTATTGTTACATATAATCACCTACTAGAATACCACGAGAAAAGCGTGTTGCAAATTTATCGTCATACTTCATCAAAAATTTATTTACCGAAAATATACTTAAACAAAAACTTCACAAAATCGAAACTTTATTTTATGTGAATTTTTATTTTGAGGATTTGTACATTTATGAAGCACTTCTGGATACTAAGACTTGCAGAGTTAGGGACTTAGGATCAAACTCGATAAGTCCCAAGCTAAGAGTTTCCGAAAGCAAAATTTAAACTCGAACAATAGTGCAACCCTTGGCAAGGTGTAGCACAGAGTTACACTAGATTACAAGAAAAATTATAGATAGCAATCAAGAGTATGAATTGTTGTGGTTGTGATTATTCAGTTTATGTAATTTGTTTTCCTATTGTTTGGACTCATTGTCCTGCAAAAGTCTGTTGGTAATAATGAAGACAATGATTAACAATCCAAACTGAATCTGCCAAGGCGCTAATACCAAACTTAAAATCAAGCTAATAGCAGCAAATACACCTGAAAGATATGCAATCTCATCAGTACTTTTTTTGAACAAGTAGCCAGTGGCTAAAGCAGTACACAATGGTATCAAGAAAAACAAAGGCATTTTACTAACCTCTGGACTAAAAGTTGTTGTGCTTATAAAACAAATTAAAATTGTTTTTGTAATTGTGGTTGATCTTACATCTAATCAGGTTTGAGCCACAACAGTCGTTTGAAATAAATATTATAGAAAATAAAGACTATGCAACGTTGTATATTATGCCAATGGGAATAATGATTGCGATAGATGAAGTACCCAAAAGCTTGGCGAAAAACTCCTTCTTCTGTGGTTGATGGTGCGCCAAGCTTGCTTAGTTTGTAGAAAGTACACAATGCCTTCGGTGAAACTCCTTGTATCGTTCTCTTGACTCAGTTTCGTTGCACTATCCTATACAAATGCTTATTCATCTATAGAGATTGAAAGGGTTGAAAACTTGCGTAGGTGGTTTTTTTCTATTTCGCCAACTCCCCTCTTGTGAGTAATCATCTGGTAAATTGGCTGAAAAATTTGGTCTTGCGCCAAGATAAGGTTCTAGCATATTACCTTTAGAAGTAACATTTTCATTTTTTCATTTTAGACACCTAATGCTGAACATTCCTCAACTACTGGCAACTGAAATAAACCTCAAACCCCATCAGGTGCAAAACGCGCTGGAACTTTTGGCGGAGGGTGCAACGATTCCCTTTATTGCACGTTACCGCAAAGAGCGCACCGATGAGATGAATGAAGTGCAACTACGTGAACTGGCTGATCGATATACTTATTTAACAGAACTTGAAGAACGAAAATCTGTAATTTTAAGTGCGATCGCTGACCAAGGTAAACTTACAGATGAACTTAAAGCCAAAATCTCATCCTGCTTACAAAAAACCGAACTTGAGGATTTATACTTACCCTATCGACCAAAGCGACGCACCCGCGCCACCATCGCCAGAGAAAAAGGACTCGAACCACTGGCGGAATTCATCAAGTCGCTAAATGTCAAAAATGCTGCAACTGCTTCCCTGGAAGAAGAAGCGGCTAAGTATATTTCTGAAACCAAGGGAGTAAAAACAGCAGAAGAGGCGCTCAAAGGTGCTGCTGACATTTTGGCGGAAGAAGTAGCTGAAAAAGCGGAATTACGCGCATATATCCGCGATTATCTGTTAGACGAAGGGGTATTTGTCTCCCGCATCAAAGATGATTATCCCGAAGGTACAACCAAATTTGAGATGTACCGTAACTATCAAATTAAGGTGAAAAATATTGCACCCCACAATATGCTGGCCTTGTGTCGTGGTGAAACCGAAAAAGTATTAAGTTTTGAAATTGCTTTCGATGAAGATACGGTACTTTACTATCTTGAGTCGAAAGAAATTAAAACCAAAGTACGGACAATTCGGGATTTTTATCAAGCGATGTTGAAGGATGCATTCAACCGTTTGATGAAAGTATCTCTAATGGGAGAGGTCATTTCTGAGAATAAAGTCTATGCAGATATAGAATCAATCAAGACATTTGAAACTAATCTGCGGGAGTTGCTGCTATCTGCACCAGCAGGGATGAAACCAACACTGGCGATAGACCCTGGATTTAGAACTGGGTGTAAAGTTGCAGTCCTCGACCAAACTGGAAAATTTTTGGAATATCAAGCAGTATTTCCTCACCAAGCGGCTGAACAACGACTCAAAGCAGCACAAACTGTCAAAAATCTGATTGAAAAGTACAAGATTGAGTTAATCGCCATCGGTAATGGTACAGCGTCTCGTGAAACAGAAGAGTTTGTGACGCAAGTATTACAAACCATAGAACGCAAACCAGTTAAGGTGATGGTGAATGAATCTGGCGCATCTATATATTCTGCAAGTAAAGTAGCGCTGGAAGAGTTTCCCGATTTAGATATTACCGTGCGCGGTGCTATTAGTATCGGCCGCCGTTTGCAAGACCCCTTGGCGGAACTGGTGAAAATCGATCCCAAATCCATTGGTGTGGGACAATATCAGCACGATGTCGATCAAAAGTTGTTGAAAAAGAAATTGGATGACACCGTAGAAAGCTGCGTTAACTATGTCGGCGTAGACTTAAACACCGCCTCCAAAGAACTTTTAACTTCCGTCTCTGGGATTACGGCAAGTGTTGCCAATAACATTGTCGCCTATCGTAACCAGAATGGAGCCTTTAAAAATCGCCGCCAACTTTTGAAAGTTCCGAAGCTGGGGCCAAAGGCCTTTGAACAAGCAGCGGGTTTTCTGCGGATTCGCGGCGGTGACAACCCATTAGATAATACAGCAGTGCATCCAGAAAGTTATTCTGTAGTAGAAGCGATCGCATCTGATCTAAATGTGCCATTAAATCAGGTAACACAAATCGCCGAAAAACTCAAAAAGACCAACCTGAAGAAATATGTTACTGATAGCGTCGGCGAACCCACACTGCGCGATATCCTCAGTGAACTGGAAAAACCCGGTAGAGATCCTCGTGCTGAGTTTAAGTATGCCACCTTCAAAGAAGGAATTAAGGAAATTAGAGACTTAAAAATGGGAATGGAACTAGAAGGAATCGTGACAAACGTCGCCAACTTCGGTGCCTTTGTCGATATCGGCGTACATCAAGATGGTTTGGTACACATATCTCAACTTGCTGATAGATTTGTAGATGATCCCAACAAAGTTGTCAAAGTCGGACAAGTAGTCAAAGTACAGGTGTTAGAAATAGACGAGAAACTTAAGCGGATTAGTCTGTCGATGAAAGCAGTTAAACAATAATTAGAAATAGCAGATGGTAGTTTATCAAGTTCGATTCATCAATCCTACACTTGGGTTAGATCGCACCATTCAAGTACCAGACGATCAATATATTTTGGATATAGCAGAAGAAGCTGGTATCCGCCTACCGTCTGGGTGTAAACAAGGCGAATGTTCTGCCTGTGTCGCCAAACTCCTTAGCGGTGAAGTTGATCAAAGTGAGCAAAAATTTCTGCGTCCAAGTGAAATACAGGCTGGTTATGTTGTTACTTGTGTAACTTACCCTTTGTCTCATTGCACTTTAGAAACCCATCAAGAACAAGTCTTATATAAATCAGCCCTTTACTATAAGCCTGAATCTGGAAAAAGTGATAAGTGTTGATCCGAACTTGATATAACTCCTAACATCTGCCTGCTTCAAATAGCTCTTTGCTGCACATGTCGCCCATCAAACCCTTGCTTAATCCAACTCAAACATTCATATTCTGACTTAAATAATTTTGGAGCTGCAATATTATTCAATAACTCTGGTGGATAATGGTCATAAAAATATTTATCTCTTTCTTGGAAGATGATAATCAAATTGTTTTTGTAAATGTAGCGAGACTTAAAATTATCCGATTGGGGAACCAACTCGGAATTTTGTTCGATATGTTCTTTAGCAATATCAACAATATTACTAACACCACTTCCATAAATTCCTGCTGGATTTTCCGCTTTATGAAATTGGCTTTTATGACCAATTTCCGATAGCAATTTATATGAATAAATTTCGTAATTATCCGCCTTGCCAAAAACAAATGGAATGATCAGATATCCTTTGTACGAGACTGAATTCTCATAAAGAAAACGACTCATTTCAACCTCCTTTGGTGGAACTACTCTTAAAAACTTCGCTGAAATCACCATAAACTGAGTTGATTGGGGGGATGCTCAAGGTTATTCCAAGGTAGAGGTGGAACTGGTGCATCGCTTTGTTCCAATAGCTGTTGGAAGTGACGCGCTATGCTGGGCGATCGCGCTTCTATTGGACAATGAACAAAGAAATAAATTCGCACTCCCATCTGCAACCATTGCTGAATCTGCTTTACCCACTCTTCCATAAACGGCTGATTCACTGATAAATTTGGATGAGAAATAAACCGAATCAGCGTAAAAGGCGCTGTCACGCTCAATTGCAACGGTAATTTGGGTTTACGCCGTTCCGATAGCAACTGGGGGTCATCATCTCCCGTGTAAATGGGGCGCGAGTCTAACAGTACCCGTCCCACACCGAGCTTTTCTAAAAGCGCCGTCAAATTACTAGCATAGGGTTCCCTGAACCAGTCGGGATGCCTAACTTCCACCGCTAGAGGTGCTTCTGTACGCGGCCAAGCTTCCAAAAAGTTGGTCAAATCGTCAAGTAATACAGGTGCATAACTAGGTGGTAACTGGGCAAACATTGGGCCAAGATGCTTACCTAAAGGCCGCATCCCCTCCAGAAATTTTAAAGCGGCTGGAATATAAGGTTGTAGCAACCCTTGATGAGTAATATCTCGCGGTAATTTCAGGCAAAATTCAAAACCTGCTGGTGTTTCGGCAGCCCAACGGGTTACAGTTTCTTCGTTAGGCACGGCATAAAAGGTGGTGTTACCTTCTACAGTCGTGAAACGACGACTGTAGAGATGGAGAAAATCGGCAGTGCGAGTTCCTTGGGGATAAAGTTCGCCTACCCAACCTTTATATGCCCAAACAGCACAACCGATAAAAAAGTTCACAGTGCCTAAAAGCCTTGATGTATCTATTCAATTTTACAGGCAGGTTGTAGAGATCAGATCAAGCTAGTACCGCAAGGCGGAATTAAAAATTAAAAATTAAAAATTAATACAGCATAAGGGTTTCGTTGATTTAGAATGATTGGTTTATTTCCGCCGTGTTGTACTAGTTAAGGAGGGAGGTGGCACTTACTCCCACTGCTTCTGCTTGTGCGATCGCTACTGTAAGGTAAAGTTTAAGATTACAGAAACAACCTACGCAAAAAGCCTAATAAACGGATAGCCAAATCTATGTATACCTGAGTTTTACGTGCAGTCTCGATTTCCTCTAATATTTGCTGCATCTGTGCCCGATTTTTCGGATTGATTCCGATGATACTAACTTTTATAATCGCTGCTCTTACCTTATTGAGAGTAAGTTGGCATTCGCTAACTGCTAACTCAAACTTGTTTACTTCCTCCCACTTTTTCTGATGTTGTGCGTTGACAAGTTCAAATTGAAGCTGGAACAGAATATTTCTTAATTTTTCTTCTGTATTATTGAGTTGTTCTAAGTCGATTTGTTTGTCAGTAACTTCTTGAAGCTGAGAAATTATTTCCGCAAAAGGATCTAATATATTATTGGTGGTCATGATTTATATATTCAGTTAAGTTGTGAACATTGTTCATGACTAGTTGCACCCTAAAAATTATTGACATAATTGAGAATTTGGTGGTTGCACCTGTCTGTTTCTGAGAGATATTTCTTTCAGAAATTCCTTCAAAACTTCATCTTCATTGATCTCTTTTTCAAGAGTGTTAATCTTTGTGAGTGTTGAACTATAGTCGTTCCCAGTGAAACTGGTAGCTACCCCAACAATCTGAGTAACTCTAGCAGCAATAACTTCAAAGTTAAGATTAGGGTAGTCATCAATTAGTTCTGAGAGTTTTCGTCCAGTGTCAGCTGCTACCAAAAGTTTAGAGATAGATTCATTCAAACTTTGTTGCTCATAAAAATTAACTTTTCGCCAATTATCTATCTGTTCAACAACTTGGCGCTTAATTTCTTCTGCTTCTGGTTCTGAGGATATATTTAAATTTCTATACTGTTCACCGAGATGCTTTAGCTTGGAACTGATAATTACCCGTTCCCAATCCCTTGGTCTTGGTGGTTTTTCCTGAATTCTTTTAGCTAAAAGTAGCATTTTTACTGTTAAACACCTTGCTGGCTGGGCAGTTTTAGCAACTATCCTTCTACTTTCATAATCAATTGTTTCCAGCTTGTTAAATACCTCAACTGCTACATCATATTCTGCTTTCAAAGCATCGAGTGTTTCATCAACATCCGATGATTGGGTATTTAGTTGATTTTCTCCGGTGATAATTCTATTTATTTCTCTAGGAATTCCGAATTTAATATTGGTATCAGTTAGTAATCGTTCAATAACTAAATTATCATCTATAGGTAAATTATTCAGTTGATAGATTTCCTTCACCGATGTAATAGCATCAGCCGCTCGATCGCGAAAATTCTCGGCAGTTACTCGCAGCATTGTTCTTTTTTGAGGCGTACAACTGCTGACAGTGCAACTGATAGTACAAGCTACTATACAAAATTTCCATAGGCTGAATTTCTGAATATGGAAAACTCTCATCAACATACTTAGCTGTGTCCAGATATAGTTAATACTTATTTGCCACTATTCAACAATCCAGTATGGAAATGATTAAAAAGCTAACTGCGTCGGAATTAAATCTTTTTTCCCAGTCATCTGGAATTTTTAGAGATACTACTCACTAACCGTAGAGTATCACGGAATGTTCATATTACTGGTTAAATTAAATACTTGTAACAGATGCTTTTTCGTGTCAGGGAAAAATTGACAAAACTTTTTATAATTGTGTCTTAGGCTCCACTGTCAAAGCTAGTGCGATCGCTAATTGGCATTTTGCTTGCGATCGCAATTATGTAGCACTCTGTTTGCTAGAGTGGCGTGATATTAGATAATTGTGATTTTATTTGCGGCTCTAGTAGCTTTTTCTCTAGCCTCTTGGATATTAATACCTTTCGCTAAAGCTACGCCCATTCGCCGATAAGGATGAGCATTCGGTTTTCCAAATAATTTAATATCTACATCTTTTTCTGACAAAGCATCAGCTACACCACCAAAAGCAATAGAATCAGATTTTTCTGATGCTAAAATTACCGCACTAGCTGATGCTCCTAACTGCTCTATATGAGGAATTGGCAAGTCTAAAATAGCTCGCAGGTGTAGTTCAAATTCGTTTAGATTTTGTGAGATTAATGTCACCATTCCCGTATCGTGGGGTCTGGGAGAAAGTTCAGAAAAAATCACTTCATCTTTGGTAATGAAAAATTCAACACCAAAAATTCCGGCTCCTCCTAATGCGTCAGTGACTTTTATGGCTATTTCTTGCGCTCTTAATATCTTCTCTTCAGAAATTTCTGCCGGTTGCCACGATTCTTGATAATCACCTCGTTCTTGGCGATGACCAATAGGAGAACAAAAAATTGTCGGTGCATTCCACTGCTTAATTGTCAGTAAAGTTATCTCAATTTCAAAGTTAATAAATTCTTCTACGATGACCTTTTGACTGTCTCCTCTAGAATTAGCGATCGCATAATTCCAAGCCTTCTCAACCTCACTTCTATCCTGCACTACAGACTGACCTTTACCAGATGATGACATCACAGGTTTAACAACATTACTAAATCCAATTTCATCAGAAATCGCAATCAATTCTTCTAGAGTTGTTGCATAACCATATTTAGCCGTTCTGATGCCCAATTTTTGATGTGCCAGTTCCCTAATTCTGTCGCGGTTCATTGTATAGTTAGTAGCAGCCGCAGTGGGTATAACTGTAATACCTCGCTGCTCAAATTCGATCAGTTTTTCGGTTCTGATGGCTTCAATTTCTGGTATGATGATATCTGGCTGATGTTTTCTCACTACAGCTTCTAAATCATCAGCACTGAGCATAGAAATAACTTCATAAGCATCAGCAACCTGCATCGCTGGAGCATTGGCATAGCGGTCAACAGCAATCACATAATTACCAAGACGTTGAGCTGCGATCGCAACTTCTTTGCCTAGTTCTCCTGAACCCAGCAACATCAATTTTTGGGGCAACTTAATACTCATTAACTTATCCAGTCAATTTCAATTTAATCATCTTATAATTTTTTGTGTTTTAATTACCATCTACTCAAGAATTAAATCTAGCTCCGCGTAGTTGTAATTCTTGACGTTGGAGATGAGTTAAACCAGTACCTACGCCAAGTTGACACTTATCTACTAGAGTTTCTAACCAAATAGTCTCGTTAAGAGTTGTACCTCGTAAATCTGCTTTTCTCAAGTCAGCTTTGGTGAAATTTGCAAATAAAAGGTCTGCATTGATTAAACTACTACCTTGTAGATTTGCCCCTGATAAGTTAGCTCGAATGAAGTTTACACCATCTAAAATTAAACCAGATAAATCTGCTCCGATCAGATTAGGAAACTTTAGCTGACTTGGATATTTAAAAAACCGCATAATACAGATGATATTTGCTTCATTTAGTCGCATTTTAGTTAAAAACTCATAACGAGCTATGCCCAGTTGCTTAAGAATTTGTAGACGCTGTGGGGGACTTTGTTCTAAAAACTGGATGGCTGTATGGCGTAGGTCTTGAGTAGGGATATTTAACATGATTTTCTGATTGTTGTAATACTTGTGTTTATTAAAAATTTAACAGCCGATATTGGCAAATAATAGATAATATAGCAGTCTTAAACCATTCATGAAAAACAAGAACCCCGATTTCTTTGAGAAGTCGGGGTTCTAACTTTATCAATAACTACTTACTTAACGTCCTGCCAATAATGCTTTCGTAGCAGATTCGCCTGCTAACCTCACCTGCCTTGTCAACTGAAAGTTTAACAACGCTAAAACACTCAACTGAGTTAGAAATGCCATAAAAATTGTTGTCGCGCCAGAGTATTCTATCGCTGCCCAAGGAAAAGTTGAAAACAGCCATACAGTAGGGTATTTCCACGAGGAAATGCCGAGGAATCCTAGAATCATCGGTGGTAGGAACGTTACTGTACTTATAGTACCTATTGCCCAGAAAGAACGTTTAGGAGTTTTCAGCAAAAGTATCAATTGGGCGATGGTAGCGTAAATCATCATTAAACTGATAGACAAAGCTATAGTTAACAGTACTTTCAACCTGTCAAAATTATCACCTGCCCAATTTGGGCTATGGTCTGTATCAAAAACTGATGTAAGTGAAATCCAAACTAGCCAGGGAAGAGTAACAATTGTCAAATTAATAGCGATCGCTACGAGTGCAGGGCTTTTTTCAGCCCAAATTAGATCCTGCCAAATACTCTTGTGGCTAGAAACTCCCTGATGTCGATATCTTGCCCAATCTTGTACATCTTGACGGTGAGGGGAAAGAACTGCAATTAAGCTTAAAACCAACATCAAGTTGTATAGAACTAGAAAAATTAAATTTTGCCCTACCTGTTTATACAAGGTGGAATTACTGTTCCAATGTTCTAAGCTAAATCCCCACATCATCACCTGGCAAAAAGCTACCAATAAATAACTTTGTTTCTTGCTGATTATTAAGGCTTGAGGATTACGAAAGCAACGTTTAAGAGCTTGGAAAATTCCGTAACTGCACAATCCCAAATTCAATAAATGGAAGCCAACAGCACTAACAATATTTGCCCCTAATGGTAAATAGAAAAACTCCAAACTTCTCAGGGGAGAAGCCTTGGACAGATTGAACAAATTAGGAAATAGATAATTTGTTGTATCCCAAGGGCTAAAGAGTCTAAACCAAGTATTTGAGTTATTTAAACTATTGCTATAAGACGATGCCAGCACCATCGTTGTAAACAAGAAAAGCAAAACTGCGCCACTACCTAACCAAGGCTGAAAACCACTAAACCAACGACTAACTAACCCAAATAGTAGTGCAGCACTGTAGAAGAAAATACAACTAGCAGCAAGAATTGCGTAATAACTAAAAATGTAACTAGATGCAATTTTTGCTGAAATTCCAGACCACAAATGTAAAGGAATTGCTGCTAAAATAACGAGATAAATTAAACTTGGAACTCCTAGCAACTTGCCAGTCAATATACTTGTTTCTGATTGAGGACTGAGACGGATGAAATTCAGTGTACCGCGAGTTTCTTCTTTAGCTAAATCATTAATCAGCAAATAAGTTCCCGCAACTAAGAGGGTAAATACAAAAATTACACTCAAAGAGAGGAATATATATTCCCAGTGATCTCGCCACCATAACTGCCAATCAATTTCGTTTTGTGGACAAAAATTCTTTGAAAAGAAATCATTGAAATAATCAATTTGAGGTTGATTTGATTTCTGGTAAGCCTGCTTTTGTCGCAGTTCATATACTTGACGTAAACGACAGTATGTAGCAGTTAGCGCGTATTGATCATCAGGAAACTCGCGTAACTGATATAAAAAAACTACCAATTGTAGAAGTAGAGATGTAGCAACTGCGATCGCGACATTAACAAATTTTAGGCGTCCTTTGAGTTCTCGAAATAGTTGCGGATTCCAATCGCCGATTTTGTCTATTAAATTGAGCATAGTATGAAAAATTCTCCAAAAATGGAAAAGTGATATTTATTGACGTATCAAGATGCTTGTTTGTGACCTAAGTTTAAGAAAATAGTTTCTAAGTCTTCTTGTGTGCAGTGAAAATCAGTTAGAGGAATGCCCGCTTTAATTAGCGATCGCAACAACTCAGCACTATCTTCATCTTTGCCCGAAAAATTCACCCGCACGCTGTTTTTTCCTGGTATTACCTCCCACTGTTCTACTAAAGAATGATGTTTAAGTTCACTCAAAAGTGTCTCTAAGTTCCCCAGAGTTGATATCACAATTTGCTGATGGGCAAGACGTTGGTAAAGTTGCTGTAGGGAAGTACTTTCTACCAAAAAGCCAAGTTCCATAATTCCCACAGAAGTACAAAGTTCAGCTAAATCACTGAGAACGTGGGAAGAAATGATCACAGTCATCCCAGCTTCTTGCAAAGCCTTGATGATTTCACGAAAGTGCATCCTAGCAATGGGGTCAAGCCCAGAAACAGGCTCATCTAGTAGGAGTAAAATCGGTTCGTGGATAATGGTTCGCGCTAAACTTAAGCGCTGTTTCATCCCTCGCGACAGCGTAGAAATCCGACTATTACGTTTATTACCAAGTTGAATTAGTTCTAAAACTTCATGTAAGCGTTGAGTGCGGCGTGGTTCTCGTAAACGATAAAGACGCGCAAAATAATCTAAGTAGTCCCAGACTGTTAAATCTTCATACAGCGGATAGTCATCGGGTAGGTAGCCTAGACGACGCTTGAGTTTGGGATTACTCTTGTCACGGAGTAGGCGATCGCCATTAATATAAATCTCACCCGTAGTTGGTTCTTCAGCAATTGCCAACATTCGGATGAGAGTTGTTTTACCTGCGCCATTGGGTCCAATCAGTCCATATACTTCCCCCGCCTGGATTTCTAAATCAATATCATTGACAGCAACGTGGCGGTCAAATTGCTTAGTTAGCCCACGGGTACAAATTGCTAATTCTTTTACCATCGCTGCTAGGGTGCGGCTTGTGATTAACCGCTAACCTAACCTTTTTTTACAGTTTTTGTCAGGCTGGTTTCAGAAATTGAAACTGGCTTTATATATCGCCTCAGCTTCCAAACGAATCCGTTCTTGTGTCTGGTCATCAAAAGGGCGATTCAGACAACATACAATACATCTAAATAAATTAAAAACTCCATCAGTACATTTTGCTAGGTATGATATTTGATCTGAAAGCATTTACCTAGTAATAACCAGCTATGACCCAGAACTACCGCATTACTCTACTACCCGGCGATGGCATTGGCCCTGAAATTATGGCAGTGGCGGTAGACGTGCTGAAAGTCGTAGGGAAGCAATTTGATCTGAAGTTTGAATTCCAAGAAGCCCTCATCGGTGGTGCAGCAATTGATGCCACAGGCGAACCCCTGCCATCTGCAACTCTCGAAGCTTGTCGTAACAGTGATGCTGTATTACTCGCAGCCATTGGTGGTTATAAGTGGGATTCCTTACCATCCAATTTACGCCCAGAAGCAGGTTTGTTAGGACTACGTGCAGGTTTAGGATTATTTGCCAATTTACGCCCAGCGAAAATTTTGCCCCAGCTAATCGATGCCTCGACTTTGAAACGCGAAGTTGTGGAAGGCGTGGATATTATGGTGGTGCGCGAACTCACTGGCGGGATTTACTTCGGTAAGCCTAAAGGGATTTTTGCCACAGAAACAGGTGAGAAACGCGGTGTAAATACAATGGTTTACAGCGAATCTGAAATTGAACGTATTGCTCGGGTAGCCTTTGAAGCAGCCCGGAAACGCGGTGGAAAACTTTGTTCGGTGGATAAAGCGAACGTATTAGAAGTATCTCAGTTGTGGCGCGATCGCATCACCCAACTTTCACAAGAATATCCAGATATCGAACTCTCTCATTTATATGTAGATAATGCTGCTATGCAGTTAGTACGCGCTCCCAAGCAATTTGACACTATAGTTACAGGCAATTTGTTTGGTGATATTCTCTCTGATGCTGCTGCCATGCTCACAGGTAGTATTGGAATGTTACCCTCAGCTAGTTTGGGCGCTTCTGGGCCTGGTGTATTTGAACCAGTTCATGGTTCCGCACCAGATATTGCTGGACAGGATAAAGCAAATCCTCTAGCACAGGTTTTGAGTGCGGCGATGATGTTGCGCTACGGTTTAGACCAACCAAAGGCAGCAGATCACATCGAACAAGCCGTATTGCAAGTTTTAGAACAAGGCGATCGCACGGGGGATATAATTTCTTCAGGCAAAAATCTTTTAGGTTGCCGCGCTATGGGCGATGCATTGATTTTAGTACTCGACCAAACCAAAGTTCTTGGGTAAAGCTGGGGAGTAGGGATAGGTAGTAGGGAAAAGTTTGTTCGTTTTGCCAAGACTGCAATTCCCTCAGTGCAAAGCGTCTAGGTCGGAAACCTCCGCTCCAGTTTTGCGCCAAATCCCCTTTCTGTTACAGAATTACGAATTTTAAAGTCCAACCTGGGCAAATTGGCAACCTTTGCTAAAAGTTTCGGGTAGACTAGAGGGAAATCTAGCAATCAAATAACAGTCGATAGTGTACGCATTACGACAAGGACAAGCAACTTTTACCGCCCCGAAGAATCAGTCGCCTCTGATTGATCCCGCCGTAATCAGAGCCGCTGGGCAGATTTACTACACTCACTGTGAAGTACATCCCGAAATAGCTGGGCAACCTTCCGGTGTAGCAATTAATCGAATGACTCATCGAGGTAAGGTTATTTTTACTAACCAACCAGTTCTCCTACCTCAAGAATGTTTTGTGCCCTTGAGCCAAATTGAATCGCACATTTATTAGTCATTGGTCATTGGTCATTGGTCATTGGTCATTAGTCATTAGTCATTGGTTCTCGACAAATGACAAAAGATAAACGACAAATGACACAAGACAAATGACAAAGGACTAATGACTGTATGGACATTTTGTTCGCCATCCCGGCGAGTGTAATAGTCTTTGCTTTAGGTGCATCTATTGGTAGTTTTCTCAATGTTATTGTTTATCGGTTACCTGCTGGGTTGTCAATTCTTTGGCCGCCTTCTCGTTGTCCTAAATGCTTAAACCAGCTAAAAGCTTACGACAATGTACCAGTATTCGGCTGGATTTCCTTAAGAGGGCGGTGTCGATATTGCAAAAGCAAAATTTCTGTCCGTTATCCTGTGGTAGAAGGGGTAACGGGCATAATTTTTTTACTAATTTTTTTGGTATTTCAAGTTTCGATTTTAACAATAGGCTATTGGGCTTTTTGCAGTTGGTTATTAGCGCTATCGCTCATTGACTTAGATACAATGACCCTACCTAATCCACTTACTCAGTCGGGTTTAGTGGTAGGGATTTTGTTTCAAATGGTAGTTGGTTTTCTACCAGAAGGTAGTTTTGTGGCATTGGTAAATCATCTGATAATGGCGATAGTTGGTGCAGTATTAGGCTTATGGCTATTTGATGCGATCGCCCTATTGGGTTCAATTGCCTTTGGTAAAACTGCAATGGGTGCAGGTGACGCCAAGTTAGCAGCCATGATGGGAGCCTGGTTAGGCTGGAAATATTTACTCTTGGCTAGTTTTATTGCCTGTGCGCTGGGAGCGTTAATTGGCACTGGTGTTATTATGCGTAGACGTAAAGCCGCAAATCAAGAAACATCGCGACAAAAGTTAGGACAAAAGATGCCTTTTGGCCCTTTTTTGGCTTTAGGATCTGTGATTACCCTATTTAGCGGTGAAGCTATTTTGTCTAGTTACCTGCGGTTATTTTTTCCAGCGTCTTGAATTGAAGTAGAGAAGAAGCAAGGGAGCAGGGGGAAGTTGCAGTAAGTTTTTCCCCTCTGCCCCTCTGCCTCTTGTGCCCCATGCCCCATACCCAATGCCCATTCATAAAAAATATTTATAATTCGTGACTGTAACCAACATTACCCCATCTGCCCTTCACATTTTGATAATATTCAGCTTGTGACTTGTATTACCCTCTTAACGACGATTAACCGTTGGCAAGTACAACTAGTACAACAGATGCTACTTGTTCAGAACCTAGCAATACGAATAATTGATTTGGGTAGGAGGGGGAGAGCATTTTATTTGGAGGTTGGTATTCTCATGGCGTTGTCAGTACGTCCATATAATTAAGTCTGCCGAAAAAAATAGCAAGAGACTTGTATTGGCATAAGTATTTTCGTTAAGCTGGCAACCAAAGATGAAAATTAAGGTCTGAATTGCTTAAAAGCGTAGTTTAACGATGTAGTCATTAAGTCATTGTAAAGACGAATGACCAATGATTAAGGACAATCCAATACGGTTTGACATGTTTTCGACCTCATACCCACTTAAAATAAAATAAAAAATGGCTAACAACGAAGAATCACGTGGTTTAAAGTCTCTATTTGATTGGTTTGCAAATCGACGGAAGTCAGGATCTACCAGCCTCGAACGCCAAGAACGTGAAATTGCTGATGGTCTGTGGCACAAATGTTCTAAGTGTGGCGTATTGGCATATACAAAAGACCTGAAAGCCAATCAGATGGTTTGTGTCGAATGTAATCATCACAATCGGGTAGACAGTGATGAGCGCATCCGCCAATTGATAGATAGCAATACCTGGAAACCGCTGGATGAGCATTTGCGTCCAACCGACCCGCTAGAATTTCGCGATCGCAAACTCTACAGCGATCGCTTGCGGGAAACACAAGATAAAATTGGCTTGATAGACGCAGTTAAAACTGGTTTGGGTCAAATCAATGGTTTGCCCATTGCCCTTGGGGTTATGGACTTCCGTTTTATGGGTGGTAGTATGGGTTCGGTCGTGGGAGAAAGACTCACCCGCATGATTGAGCAAGCCACTCAACGACGATATCCTGTAGTTATCGTCTGCACCTCCGGCGGCGCGAGAATGCAAGAAGGAATGCTCTCTCTGATGCAGATGGCGAAAATTTCCGCAGCTTTACAGCGCCATAAAGACGCTCGATTGTTATATATTCCAGTTTTGACAAATCCGACAACGGGCGGCGTTACCGCTAGCTTTGCAATGTTGGGCGATATAATTTTGGCAGAACCCAAGGCAACCATTGGTTTTGCTGGTCGGCGAGTGATTGAGCAAACCCTACGGGAAAAACTACCCGAAAATTTCCAAACTGCTGAAGATTTGCTCCAGCATGGTTTTGTCGATGATATTGTACCCCGTACCCAATTAAAGAACACCCTAGCCCAGCTGATTGCTCTACACCAGCCTGTATTAACAACACCTCACATGGTGTTGTGGGAAACAATGTCCTTGACTTCTACCGCCGCAGAATAAAGTTTGGGGAATGGGGAATGGGGCACAAGAGGCAGAGGGGCAGAGGGGCAGAGGGGAAAAACTTACTGCGACTTCCCCCTACTCCCCTGCTCCCCTGCTCCCCTACTCCCTAACTTCTTTGTGGCTCTTGGAGAAACATGAGTGGAACCAGGGCTACTAGTCGGAATAAACCAGAGAGGACAAACAAGCTTAGTAAACCTCCAGACTGGGCAAATTGGACTATGAAACTGCCTATAGTTGTGCCTAAAGCACCACTTACTCCAGCGACGGCAGCTGCGATCGCAAAATAGATAGACTGATTTTGAGTTGGTGCGATCGCCAATTGTATATTGTTGCTGCACAAGTCAATCGCCGCCCAAGTCCCTCCAATCAAGATGTGTAACAGTGGCAACCACAGCCAAATATCAAGGCGATTAACACTAATCCCCAGCCACAGCAGCGGCGTCGCTGCAACCAAAATCCCAATACAGATGAGGATGGGACGATTACCTATCTTGTCTGCTAATTTTCCCCACAGGATGAGCATTACCAAAGTCGCCCCCGCCTGGAGGCTGTTGTAGATAGTCACGTAACTTACATCTAAATCCAGCGTATCCAGCATATAGAGATTAAAAAAAGGACTGCTGAGGTTAACAGCAAGTGTCCAAAAGCTGAAATACAGCAGAAATATCAAAAAGTTAGAGTTTTTCCAAACACTGTTAGCTAATTGGTTTTGTGGTGGATCAATTGATTGAGCGACTTCAGAAGATTCATCTTTTGCAATCTCTGATTGAATCTCACTTGTTTGAGTTAACTTGCCATAATAAGTGTTTTGCGATCGCGGATTCATATCCACCTGGAAATATTGACACCCCAATCCCATAATCCCAAAGACAACACTTACCAGTAGAACTACCCCATAACCTTGTAGAGATCCCCCATACCAATGTGATACAACTAGACCGGCTATTGGTACGCAAACCAAATTAGTTAGACTAGCGGCGCTACTGCGTAGCCCAAAATACCTACCTCGCAATCGCCGGGGAACTATCATTGCCACCCAACTTAACCAGGATGCAGTTCCTAGTCCTCCCAAAAGATTGCTAAATAGAACAATCAAGAGTGTCAATATCACTAACTGATGAGCATCAACCACTCCCCAACCGGCGCTGGCAATACCAATTACTAAAATCAGCCATAGCAACCGACCAATTCCGTGTGTCCGAA
Organism: Nostoc sp. UIC 10890; assembly: GCF_054786515.1. NCBI lineage: Bacteria > Bacillati > Cyanobacteriota > Cyanophyceae > Nostocales > Nostocaceae > Nostoc > Nostoc sp. UIC 10890. The sequence goes on along the minus strand of NZ_JBSGKF010000001.1, from coordinate 3,120,043 downwards.
GCGAATATTGAAAACGGCTGGTGCTGCGTTCCGACAAGTAAGCACCCAACGGCTGAATAAGATTGACCAACATCGGGATAGAGCAAAGCATCCCAAATACCACTGGGCTAGCACCCAATTCCACCAATAAATTGCTGAGTAAAATCCCGCCAGTTCCAAGGGAGTAAACCGATGCTAAGACAGAATCCGCAGTAGAAGCTTTTAAACTAGTGCGAATAGTATCCTTGGGAATTCGAGAGTTTGGAGAGATTGCTATTGGTGGTAAGGCAATCTGGGGAAATTCCAGAGTCAGTGGCGCAGTTGTTTCAACCTGAACAGAATCCATAATCTATGTTTATGGGTGAAGTACCCTGGATAAATCCGGTTGCAGAGGAATTAAGTATGCTTTATAGCATTGCTGATAATTTTTCGTTATTTTAGCTTGCAATTCTCAACAAAAATTTCAAATAAGTAAAATTTCACTCCTTAGCAACAGAAGGTATAAGTAAGAGGAGAGAAACTGTTATCTGTTTGTGATTAAGAAAAGATTATTTAATTTTTTAGGATTGGTGATGGCGATCGCGATCGCTATTATTGCTTGTCAAAGCCTACAATTACCAAGCAAACCGTTAGCATCTACGGCAGTCACCATTAAACTCAGTGGTTGGGGAGGTTCTCCCGTTGAGCAAAAGCTCTTGAGACAAGTACTGCAAGACTTTGAAGTACAACATCCGGCAATTAAGGTCAAATATGAGGTAATTGCCGACCAATACATGGATGTAATCAAAACTCGTTTAGTTGGAGAAGCTGCGCCCGATGTTTTTTATCTAGATGCGCTGGAAGCTCCTTTCTTGATGAGTCAAAATGTCCTAGAACCGTTAGATAGTTATATCACTCCCAAATTTGACTTAGTAGACTTCGAGGATACCCTACTCAACAGTTTTAAATATCAGAACCAGATTTACGGTCTTCCCAAAGACTATTCCACCCTTGCTTTGTTTTATAACAAAAAAGCCTTTGCCTTTGCAGGCTTGAGTAATCCACCAGCGACTTGGGATGAATTACGGACTTACTCGAAGCAATTGACAGGCAAACTTAACAAATACGGCTTTGGTGAAATTCCAGAATTGGCGCGTCAGGCTTATAAAATCAAAGCCTTTGGTGGACAACTCGTTGATCAAAACGGTTCTGCTACCTTTGCTAGTGAGGCAGGTTTACAAGGTTTAGAGTTGGTAGTTGACCAGTATCAAAAAGACCGCTCCTCTGCCCAAAAATCTGATGTGGGGACAAACTCAGGTAGTGAAATGTTTGGTCAGAATAAAGTGGCAATGGTGATTGAAGGTAACTGGGCAATTCCTTACTTAACTGAAACCTTTCCGCAAGTAGAGTTTGCTACTGCACCACTGCCTACTATTAATGACAAAAAAGGCACGATGGTGTTTACAGTTGCCTACGTAATGAATAAGCAAGCACAACACAAAGCCGAAGCCTGGGAATTAATTTCCTATCTCACAGGTAAAGAAGGAATGCAAAAGTGGACAGGAACAGGGTTTGCTTTGCCAACACGTAAATCAGTAGCAAAGAATTTGGGCTATGACCAAGATCCACTGCGATCGCCATTAGTTGCGGGTGTTAATTATGCTACACCTTGGCAGGTGGGGAAATATCCAAGTGCGATCGTGAATAACTTTGATAACCAGTTTGTCAGCGCCTTGTTGGGGCAACAACCATTAAAACAAGCAATGCTGAAAGCAGAGAATGAAGCTAATCAGCAAATTAAGGCGATGGAGTAAGCAATCTTTCTTAACTTCACCAAATCACGTTTGAGTAAAAATTTGCTATTTCTTTATCTGACGTAATTATTGCAGCTTGATTACTTTTGGCTAGTGCGACGACAACTCGATCTACTGGATCTCCATGACTCCATTCTAAGTTGACACTTTCCATCCAAATATTTTCATCAATGGGTACAATCTCAACAGTACTAGACTTTTTCAGCCTTACTACATAGTCGTTAAGATTGACTCCTAAATCTAGTTTTTTATTTTTGATTTTTATCGCAATTTCCCATATAGCTATGGAAGGGACAAGACCATTTTTATCCCTTTCCATCTGGTTGCACGCTTCTTTAGCTTGTTCAGAAAGTTTGGCTGGATCTAAACTCCACCAAATTAGGGCACAAGTGTCAAGGACTATCTTCACAATTGTGTCCATTCCTCAGTGGTTGGTGTAGTTAAATCCTCAAAGTACTTCACTTTACCGCGTATTTCCCCAAATAACTCTTCTGTTGAAGGTGCTTGTGCGTATTTGGAAATTTTCACGACTGGCTTACCGCGATCGGTAACTACAATTTCTTCTCCTTCTGACTCTACCAGTCGTAAGAACTCAAGAAGTTGAGATTTGAGTTTACTTTTGGAAATTGATTTCATAATAACCGTAGTCATGACTATAGTCATATTTTAATAGGATTTATCGTGAGGCACAAGATCCCCGACTTTTCAAAAAAGTCGGGGATCTGGGGATCTGATTGAGCAATGTTCGCTCTAAAAAATCTAGAATAAGATAAGGTTTACTAATTATTTGACAATGGAAGTTGTAAAACTTACAACTAAAATCGATTCTTGGACGAATTTTTGAATCGTGTCGAAGGTAATACCGATGGATCTATTTCTTACTCTTGAGACTCTACCTTTTGGATAAACTTCTGAATTGCTTGTAAATACGAGCTACTTCCAGGTTGATAAATTTGGACATGTTTTCCTTTTGGAATTAATAAAAGTTGTTTGGGTTCAGGGGCAGCATCATATAACTGCTGACTCATGTAGGATGGAACAATGCTGTCATCAGTTCCATGAATAAATAAAACGGGAAGACGTAGAGAACGAACTTTAGAAATAGAATCAAACTTTTGTGTTAGCAGCAACTCGATGGGAAACATCCGTAACCAATCTCTATATTTGATTTCCTCTGCCATTGATGTAAAAGAGCTTTGCACAATTAATCCACTAGCTTCTGGATGTTTTACTGCCAAATCTATAGCAACTGCTCCCCCCATTGATTCGCCGTAAATGACGATTCTATCAGGAGGTATTTGTTGTATTTTTACTAAATAATTCCAGGCTATTTGACTATCTTCATAAAGCTGAGACTCACTAGGAAAATTCCCTTTACTACTACCATAACCTCGGTAGTCAATCACTAATACAGAAAACCCCAACTGTCGCATTGCTTGAAGTCTGCCTATGTAATTGTAGTAACCTTTATTATTAGCAGCACCACAAAAGTATAAAAATGTTTTAGGTGATTTTAAAATTTTTACAGGCTCATTTGGAATTAAAGAAACTTTCTCTTTTGGTAATGGTGCTGGAATCCACCAGCCATGTATATATTCATTAGAGTCGGTAATAGATAAACGCACATCTTTGTAAGGAAGAAAAAAGTCGGGTGAACTAGGTAGAGTTAAAATTTGTGGAGTGGGGCTAAATATCAAAGAACGCTGCCGAACAAACAAAAATAGACAAGTTGAAATGTAGGCGATCGCTACCACTCCTATACTCCTTAGCAGTATTTTTCGAGGATGAAAATATCGCATATTCCTAAAGTTCTTTTCCAATACTGCCAAAAGGTACGATGTCTACGACGGGCTACGCCTACGCGATTTTTGTTAGCCTACTGCTAATACAATCCCCATTCTAATTTCAGAGTTTCTAACTTAGGATTTTTTACACTCATTCTCCTACACTCTTCCAAAAATGCTTTGACTTGTTCTTCGTTAAGACTTAAGCCACCATCTTGTAGATTATTGATGTAAGTAATCACATCTGAAGTTGTTAAAGCCGAATTGATTTCTTCTAGAAGAATAGCATTTCTAACTTCCCGACAAACCAACTCAATATCTGATGAAGTAAATCTCCCACTTTTATCTGCCAGAATTTCAAAGTTGACTAGCTGATTTATATCAATTTTTGAAAGATAGTGCTTGAATAAATCTATTCTCTCTGCTTGAGAAGGTGGAAAAACAGGAATCTTCCAATCCAATCTACCAGAACGTTTTAAGGCACTATCAATACCACTTAAATAATTAGTAGCAGCAATGACAATTACATCACTATTTTGCAGATTATTTAGTTCTATGAGTAATTGATTGATAGTTGCCTTTTGGTCTGTGTGTGCGTTATCTTCATTACGATTAAATCCAATACTGTCTAACTCATCAATGAATAAAAGTGAAGGAGATTTTTTCTTAGCTTGAGCAAAGATATCTCGAATATTCTTTTGACTTTGCCCTATCCAAACACTGACAATATCGGCAGGAGAGAACTTAAAGAAATATCTCCCCGATTCATTAGCAAAGGCATTTGCTAGTAAAGTTTTACCACATCCCGGTAAACCATAGAAAAGAATTCCCCCAATTGAACTCTTATATCCTTTAGATTGCAGCTTCAAGAGTCTAGTTAGTTTTTCTTTTTCTTCGTTTAGCCCTTGTACTTGGCTAAAGTCAAGCTTAAATTCTTTGACGCGGTTAGTAATTGGATATGCTTGTACTAAACTAGGTTTTTTAGCTCCATAATTAAAAGATGGATAGTCGATAGAGTCAAAGGATACTGGAACTAATTGGTGTTTTTCATAATCAGGAGCCATGATTACAACTTGGAAGCGATCGCCATAATATCCAGAAAACTTATATTCTAATATTTCCTTAGCCTTTTTCAATTGGTAATAATTTCGTGCTATCTCAAAACCAGGAATTACTAACCAAAGGCTTTCTAGTTTATTCGGCCATACTTTGGATTTCCTTAAAACTCTTTTAATGGAATCTAAAAAGAGGTTATTATCCTGAAATTCCTGGTATTTGAGAGTTTCTATCTCAACCACTACCTGATTTTTTACATAGACTTCTATAATTTCACTTTGGTACTCTTCATCATCGTCTGATCTCTCTTCATCAATTGTTTCTTCATCGCTGGAAGTCAACTCGACTTCACAACCGATATTAGACAATCCATATCCTAGACTTTCCAACGTTTTAATAGCAAAATACTTAAGGTAGATATATTCTTTACTTTCCTGCTGCCACTTCAGAGTATAAAAATGTTCAGCTTTCATCTTCAGCAATAATTGTGATTCAGCTTGAATTTGAGCTTTTTGTAATTCGACAAAGTAATCTTGCAAAGATGCATCATCTTCCTCTATTTCATAATATGGAAGTTCCAGTAATAGGCGAAAATGGGCGTACACTTCCTCTTTGGATTCAATAGAGGCTTCATTTGGATATTTACACCTGAGAGTAAAAGTAAAAGGAATTTTACTAGCAACTCTATCTACCAAGTATCCTAAAGCATCTTCTTGCTGATGAGCTTGGATTTCTAAAGCCGATGGACAATGAAATAAGATAAAAAATTGTTCGGAATTATATTTATTGGCATATAGGGATATCTGTTCAAACTGCTGATCAAATTTTTCAGAATCAAGCAATTCTAAACCAGTGTTGCCAAGTATAATGCTGGTCATTGTTGAGCGATAAAACTGAAAAATACTAGCATCAGAGATAGAATTTTCTTGTTCATCTTCACAATCCTTATCTTCTGAGACAATACTTGTAGGGATTTTCCTAGTAGCAGCTTTGGGTATACTATTGAATCCACCATATTGATATTTTCTAATTAATTCATAATTAAAGATTTTGACAACAATATCAGAGAAGAAATCTTCTACTTGTGGAATTAAAAAAATACCTACTGGCTGGTGAGAATCTAAACATGCCTGGAATCGTTCATATTCTTGTTCAGAGCCAAAATCAAACAAGTAGTAGAAAAAATCGTGTTTAACTGAAATTGCCTCTTTTAGTTTGGCTGAAATAGATTGAGATTCAGCAACTTCATTTATTGGTTCTACACCTTTAAGAGAAATAGCTATTTTTGTATCCAACGGAATATGCAAATCCAACGGAGGATTTGCACAAAGCCCCAATTCATCAAGAGCAATATTAAAATCATCTATGAATGATTGACTTCTACGCTGGTAGCCAAACTGTTCTATGATAGTTTTTACCCGTAGGCTTTTTTGAGTTTTACCAGTTCTCTGGAGTTTACTTTTAATTGAACGTAAGTAGGCTGTATATGACATTTTGTGAGCATTCCAAGGAAACTAAATATATAGTTCCCTAACTTACACATCCAGCTAACTTACACAAGCAATGTCTTTATTTGTGTCCGAGAGTACGATAAATAATCATGCACGACCTATCGCTACAGCCGAGTTAGTGCGAGATTAGATGGAGGTTTAGTAGTGTTTGAAATCAACAGGCAGCGGATTAACCCCAGGTGGAATATCACCGAAGACTTAGCTGGGTATATGTTTATGATGCCCACCATTCTAGTTTTAGGAACTTTTGTAGTCTTACCCATTCTCTACGCCGTTTTTCTTTCCTTGCAAAAAGTGCAACTTCTGGGCGGTATTGAGTACGAGTTCATCGGTTTTCGGAACTTCACGCGATTAACTGAAGATGAAAGAGTTTGGATTGCTTTGAAAAACACAGCCGAATATGTAGCCATTGTTGTGCCAACTCAAACTATCCTGGCTTTAATTCTGGCGGTAACTCTGAATTCTGGGATTCGTGGTAAAAACTGGTGGCGCATTCTCTATTTTTTGCCAACAGTCACTTCTTCAGCAGTGCTGACGCTGATCTTCATGTGGATTTATAACACTGATGGGCTACTAAACGATTTTCTCGCTTTTGTGGGGCTACCTACTTATAACTGGTTGGGCGATCCAGCAGTTGCGCTCAAAGGCATTATGATCATGAACATTTGGTCAACTGCGCCGTTTTTCATGGTGATTTATCTGGCGGCGTTGCAAGATGTACCCCAAACGCTTTACGAAGCGGCGGAACTTGATGGCGCAAATGGATGGCAGCAATTTATCCACATTACTCTTCCCTTGCTTAAGCCTGTAACCTTCTTTGTGGCCACAGTGGGGGTAATTGGGACTTTTCAACTTTTTGACCAGTCTTACATCTTTTCTGGCGGTACTGGCGGACCAAACAACGCTACTTTAACTGTGGTGCTGCTGATTTATCAAGCTGTATTTCGGAATTTACAAATGGGATATGCAGCTGCGATCGCATTTTTGTTGGCAGCAGTGATCATTGCCATCACTTTGATTCAGCGGCGACTTTTTGGAGGTGAACGCATTTGACTAACATCTCTGGCTTATCCTGGCTCAAAGCCCTGTTGTACGTCTTGCTGACACTCTATGCCATCATTACCCTAATTCCCTTTCTCTGGGCACTTTCAGCATCATTTAAGCCGCTATCAGAGATTGTCAATGGTGAACCCAACTTTCTCCCCAAGAATTTTACTCTCGACAACTACAGACAAATCTTTCTCCAAGAACCGCTATTTTGGCGCTGGTTGTTCAACAGTGTGGTGATCGCCATTAGCGTCACGCTTTTAAACTTGTTGTTCAACTCAATGGCTGGTTATGCCTTGGCAAGACTGCGCTTTGTAGGCAAGCGCTTTTGGTTCTTCCTAATTTTGGCTGTGCTGGCAGTACCAGCGCAAATCACCCTAATTCCCACATTTTTGATTTTAAAAGCGATCGGCTGGCTGAATTCTTACCAAGGCATGATTGTTCCTAGCATGGTCAATGCCACTTTTATCTTCATGATGCGGCAGTTTTTCGTTAATTTTCCTAAAGAACTAGAAGAAGCAGCGCAACTGGATGGCTTAAATACCTTTGGAATTTTTCGACATATTGTCTTACCTTTGGCAAAACCAGCACTAGCAGCACAGGCAGTGTTTGTATTCATGGGGAGTTGGAATAATTTTTTACTGCCTATAGTTATCCTATTTGACCCAGAAATGTTTACCCTTCCTTTGGGGCTGAACACCTTTAAAGGTCAATACATCAGCTATTGGAACTACATTATGGCGGCTTCTATGGTCTTCACTCTGCCCGCTTTAGGTATTTACGCCTTTTTTAACCGTTACTTTATTCAAAGCGTCACCTTTACCGGGGGAAAAGGTTAATAGCCATAGGACATTGGGCATAGGGCATTGGGCATTGGAAATGGGGCTTATTCCTCTTGTCTCCCTTATTCTCCTTGTCCTCCTTGTCCACCCATTCTCCATGCCCCATGCCCAATGCCCCATTCCCTAAACAGTATTTTGGGCAACAAATTGCACTCCTAACGTGATATTGGTATTACAGAGACTCAATCTCTATCTATTAGTTAACAAGCATTATGGGTTTTGCAGACCTATCGATCGCAGAGATAGCAGCCGACTACAGCATTCCTGTAGAAAAAGTGTTTTCTCTGTGCAACCAACTGGGAATCGCCTACAAACACCAAAAGACCCGTTTGGCGTTAGAAGATGCAAAGGCAATTATTTCCCAAATATCGTCTGAAACACACCCAAAAGGTACTAGCGACTCGGTGGGTGATCACGAGGTCAACTGAAGGGTGATCTCGGCTTTGGCTAATCACTGATAGCTAATGGCAAAAAACAATGAGTCATTAGCAATTAGCAGCTTGGAGATTGAGAATCGCTTTCTTAGCTGTGTTGAGCGTCAAAATTTTTTTAAGGGGAAACATGTTTAGAAGACTAATTGGCGTTGTTATGGCCACTGTTTTACTCTCGTTTCAGTTGTTTGTCGGTAGCGCGACAGCAGTGGAACTGGACAAAGCTACCCGAACAGTGCCATTAAATGCTCAAGGTGATACCGTCGTACTTAGCCTGAAACAAGTCAAAGAAGGTAAACGCTTATTTAATTACGCTTGCGCCCAATGTCATGCTGGGGGAGTTACCAAGGTAAACCAGAACGTGGGACTCACTCCAGAGGATTTGGCACTGGCAACACCCAACCGTAATAACATTGAAGGCTTAGTGGATTACCTGAAAAATCCCACTACTTACGACGGCGAAGAAGAAATTTCCGAAATACACCCCAGTATCAAAAGTGCAGATATTTTCACAGCAATGCGAAATCTGACAGATGATGACTTGGAAGCGATCGCTGGTCATATTCTCTTGCAACCCAAAATTGTTGGTACTAAGTGGGGAGGTGGAAAAATCTATTACTAAATCCCGAAATTAGTATTGCGTATTGGGGCATAGGGCATAAGGCATAGGGCATTGGAAAGAGGCAGAGGAGCAGGGGGTAGGGGGAAAACTCTTCTCCCATTCCCCATTTCCCATTCCCCATTCCCCATTCCCCATTCCCCATTCCCCATTCCCCATTCATTACTGATTGCACAGCTTTTTGCCATAAATTGCTCCCCATTATTAAAAAAAAAATGTATCTATGACAGATTGTCATATTTGGTGTTGATTTTATTTAAAATAGAGAAAGGGAAAAAAATTAGATGTTAGGAGAGAGCTATGAAATTAATTTCGGCAAGCTGGCGACGCCTTAGTTTAGCTGTATTGACAATCCTTTTAGTTGTTAGCAGCTTTGCTGTTTTTACTCCCAGTGCTTCGGCTGAAACCTATCAGGTGAAATTGGGTAGCGATAAAGGAATGCTCGCATTTGAACCGAAAAAGTTGACTATCAAACCAGGCGACACAATTGAATGGGTGAACAATAAAGTTCCTCCCCATAATGTTGTGTTTGATGCTGCCAAAAACCCCGCTAAGAGCGCTGATTTAGCGAAATCTCTGTCTCATAAAAAGATGTTGATGAGTCCTGGTCAAAAGGAAACAACTACCTTCCCCGCAGACGCAGCACCTGGTGAATACACCTTCTACTGCGAACCCCACCGTGGTGCTGGCATGGTTGGTACAATCACTGTCGAAGGCTAGAAACATTGTCGTTGGCACAAGATGATTTCTCAGTGAAATTAGCTCATAGCAACACGCCACACTCCTAGAGTGACGCACAAAATGTATAAATGGCGGTAACGAATCCCATCCTCCCCTAAGACGCTAAACAACCTGTGGCGATGGAGGGGTGAACTCGTTACCGCCAATTTTGATCAAATTTGACTTAATCGGGGATTAATCACGTTTATACTCTTGCTGGAGGCTTGTTGCGAGGAAATTCTGTTGAGAATACTTTTATTAATCTTACTGTCGGCGATCGCTCTATTCAAATTGACATTCATTAGTCCAGCACTCGCTGCCGAACCATCTAATGGGGCTAAAATTTTTGAGGCTAACTGTGCTTCTTGCCATATAGGTGGTGGTAACATCCTTATCAGCCAGAAAACCTTGAAAAAGGAAGCATTGTCAAAGTACTTAGAAAATTATGATGGCGACTCAATCCAGGCAATTATCCACCAAGTACAAAATGGTAAAAATGCCATGCCTGCCTTTAAAGGCAAGTTAAGTCATGAGGATATTCTTGAGGTAGCTGCTTACGTATTTCAAAATGCAGAACAAGGCTGGTAAATTAGCATACCGTCTAGTTCTTGTGGGGTAAGCATCTTGCTAGCTTTAGGCTACGGGCAGGCGAAACACTCACCCCACAATAATTTCATTAAGCTTTTTTTTATACATCATTCCTATTTGATTGCGTAAAAAACTCAGTACACATATATTTTTTCATCTAACAGAATTCAGGAGTCAGAATTCAGTTGGGTATTCTGTATGACTGGCGGATAGGGCAGCGTTAGCGAGTCTTGTCTGCGACACGCTACGCGAACGAGCATCTTGATTCTGACCGGAGGCGGAGCGTCTCCGGCTCCGCTCCTGAATTCTAATTCTTCTTCAATTCCTATTCCCTATCCCTCACTACGTAAGTTAGTTCAGGAATCAAATCCCATTTTTATATGACGAACTAGCGATCGCCAGTTCGTCAACTGCTAAAAACAATATTCTAAAAATGAATGATAAATTTCCAATTTTTATCATTCATCGCTTCTAGCTTGTTTATTAATCCAAAACCACCCACTGGTGATTATTTTTCTGGATTAGACTTTTGTCTGTTTTCTTTCAATTCGCGCAACCGTTCTACTAATTTTTGATCAGATTCAGCAGAGGATGTAGCCTGACCACTATTTACTCTCGGCAGCACTAATGGTTCGGAAGTGGTAGCAGCCGATGAAGGTGTGGGCTGATTATTTCTGATTCGTAGTTCAGATAATGGTTTGGGAGTAGTTGTGGGTGATAACTCAGGCTGATTGCTATTAACTCCTGGTGCAGCTAATGGTTTGAGAGTACCTGTGGATGCAGGCTTGGGCTGGTTATTTCTGATTTGCAGATCAGGAAATGGTTTAGAAGTAGCTGCTGGTAAGGGGGTAATAAGCTGATTGTTATTGACTCCCGGTGCAGATAATGACGAGGGCTTTTGCTCTTGAGTAGCCCCAGTGGTATTGCTAGTGTTGTTTTGGAAAACGAGGTTAAAGGGATAAGAACTGATTTGTTTATCTCCCTTGGGGGATTGCTTGTTGAAGTATTCTCTTGCTTTTGATTGCAATTCAGGGGAAACTAACTTGTCTTGAAATTTGATATCTAAGACCTTGCCATCAGGATCTACCACTAATACGCCCAAAACAGCACCTTCAAGATTCGGCTTATCTGTGGGTAATATTTGGCGGATGACTGATTTTTGTTCAGCGTTAGGGTATTCTTGCTGGACTTCTTTTCTCAGGTTTGCGTAGGAGTCTAGCTGTGCAATTGTCTGTTGGGTTCCTTTCACCGATAAATCGGCTGTCTGAGATGTGCTTACCCTAGTTCCGATTAAAGTATTCTCACTCCTTGGAGCTTGTTTGAGAGAATTTATCAGCTGGTTTTGAGTCATTTTAGACGCATCATTCGCCGATGGCGTCATTTGTGCATTCGTATTGACCTGTGCTGTTGCAATGGGGGCAGTGTTAGATAAGTTTGGAGATTGGGCATTCCGCAAAATATCATCAGGTATTTGCTGCGACTGCAATTCTGGCAATCTATTTACAGCTATGGGCTTAGGTGGCTCGTATTTGCTGGCACTCTCACTCACACTAGGAACCGATGGAGAGAATCTGGGGCCAGTATTGAATTTAGAGGTGTCAACTCTAGAGGCATCAAATCGCAAATTATCACTAGGAATCATCCGCAAAGACTGCCTTGTAGGCAAAGAGGAGACTCGATAGTTATTCGATGATGGCGGTAGCGGAGGCAGTACTAGCTGACTGGATGGCGGTGGCGCTAATGGAGATAATCCAGTTTGGGCACTAAAGTTTGGAGCAGAAAGTGGCGCTATTGGAGGAAGTTGTTGTAAACCAATTTGGGGAGTGCTTTGGGGCAACCGGTTCTGGTCGGCTTGGCTCAATGCCAAAAGTCCGACTGTTTTAGATGATGCTGTTTCTTTGGGCTTGTTAGACTCCATAGGCATCAATGGCACAATCATCGCGATCGCGCCGTGAATGCCAAGAGAAGCTATAGCTGCTATCCCAATTGGCTGGCTTAAGATATCTGGTATATTTTTCAGCAGGGAGACGTAAGACATAGCTGTTATCGTTCACTCGACTCAGTTGCAGTTGACTAGCGATTTTCTCTTTCCGACTATATTGCAATATCTTGCAAGAGATGCGTCCCTCTAAGGAAATAATAATTTCCTATATTGGCAATCAAAACGCTAAAATTGCCATTTATTCAAATTTTTAATTGATCAATGACGGTGTATCATATTTTCCAATTCAATCTTGCTAATAGAGATATTTGAAAAATTACTACCTTTGATTTTTTATTGTTATGGTGCACACAATTAAAATTTATTTATATTTGGGATATTTATAAAGTTTAAGTGAACCCACAAGTCTGAGTACATCACAGCATTTGCTGAAGTTGCCTGGTTTTTTTTACTCAACTACGCGCTTGTAATAGATGGCACACTTGCTTGTCCGAGATTAGTCCCTATGTGAAAATACTATCACATCAGCAGCCCCTAAAACTGTTGCAAACTGTACAATTTTATTGACATTCTCGCCCTAAACCCCACTAAAACAATTTGGGTTTTTATCAAAGGAGTCAGTCAGACATTGCAATTCTAGCTTCTGAATAATGACGACTTCTTCATCAAAGAAGTTCAAACCCTCGATATTGCATCCAAAACTTAAAATGCCGTTACCGACAGTTATTTTGCCTGGATATCTGGAAAGCGCGATCGCTTATCGCCAACTAGAACAATCTCTACAGCAGTTAGATTTTCCCACAAATACAGTCCCACTGCGACGGCGTGACTGGCTACCCACTATTGGAGGAAGACCGGTAACGCCAATTTTGCAACAACTAGATCGCACGATCAACAATACATTGCAGCAATATAATGCTACTCAAGTTAATTTGATTGGTCACTCAGCCGGAGGTTGGATATCCCGCATCTACATGGGAGGAAAGCCCTATTTAGCACGCGGCGATGTCAAGCCATTTCTTTGGGAAGCACATCCCCTGGTTGCTACTCTCATCACCTTGGGTACACCCCACATTAGCCAAGAACGCTGGACGCGCTTCAATCTTGATTTTGTCACCAATAATTACCCAGGAGCCTTTCACAAAAACGTTCGTTACGTTTGTGTGGCTGGCAAAACTATCTTTGGAGAAAGACGACGCGGTAGTTGGTTAGCTTATAGTAGTTACCAATTAACCTGTGGTAAGGGTAACACTTGGGGAGATGGAATCACACCCATTGAAGCTGCTCATTTAGAAGGGGCAGAAAATCTGGTGATTGAAGGTGTGAGGCATTCTCCGAGAAGTCCTGGGATTTGGTATGGTTCACCAGAACCCTTAAAAGCTTGGGTACAATATTTGATTTAAAAAACTCATCTTTTTATGAGAAGTGCAACATTTATTAATATTTCTTAGCTAAAATATAATAAGAATAAATACCTAGTTAAGAACAGGAGGGGTGAGCTATGCAAAGCACCCAGTTCGATAGGATTTTGCGACGAGTAGCGACGATAATATCGGTCGTGATTCTGACTCTGTGCCTAATTTATATCTCTACCGGAATTTTGCTGTCTTTTTACTATGAACCGACAGCAGGCGGGGCTTATAACTCATTGAAGATGATTAATACACAACTACCATACGGGTGGTTGTTTTGGAGAGCGCATGATATTGCTGGTAACGCGGTAATTGCGATCGCTCTCATTCAACTTGTGGTGATGTTTTTAGGACGGCAATTTCGCAAAAGTTGGCTGGCTGCTTGGATTAGTGGGATTTTGTTGACCTTAAGTGCGATCGGGCTGAATTGGACAGCAATGATCCTAGATTGGACTCAGGAAGGATACTGGCGTTTTAGCATTGAGCTAGGAACCATCGAAGCCATTCCTTTGATTGGTGGACAACTGCGCGATATCCTGACTGGTGGTGGAGCAATTAACACAATTACCGTCGAACACCTTTACACAATCCACAGTTATCTGATTTCGGTAGCAACGCTAATTCTTGCCATAGTGCATTTGTCTGCTTTACTCTGGCAGGAATCGCAAATGTATCAAGCTGAGTTGGGAGTTAGGAGTTAGGAGTTAGGAGTCATTCCAATACTTGTCGGGTTTTGGGGAAAAGGGTAAGGGGAAAGAAAAAACCTTTAATCTTTACCCTTTAACCTTTTCCCAAAACCCAATTCCGAGTTCAAAATGCTTTACCCAAGCAGTATTGGGAGTCATTCAATTTTGGATTTTAGTAGGACTTACGCAAAAATAATTGAAAAGCCTATTATTCCGTAGCGGTAATTCATGAATTACCGCTACTTACGACGTATTTTGCGTAAGTGCTATTCAGATTGAAGGAAAAATCTAAAATCTAAAATTCAAAATCTAAAATTACCTCCGCCATCTTATGCCCCAGGGGTGTCAGTAGTGAAAAGTTGAGATATTTTGGCGAGGGGGACTTCTTCAACTTCCGGTAACTTTTCTAAAGAGAGGCGAGTAGACTGGGTAGCACCAGATAAACGCTTTAAAAGCTTAGGTCTGGGATCATGCAACAAGTAGATAATGCGATCGCCAACTTCCCAATCGTATTTTACTGGTACTACCTGTAAGCGTTCTTCCCGTTCTACCAATAGCGGTATCAACGCCCCAGTCCTAATCATTTCTTGGATATGCTCATTTTGACTAGAAAATTCTGATTCAGTTAGGGTAGTTGTTCCTAACTTGACTCGCCCATCATTCAAATATTCATTCCAAGTCTTAATTGCTAAGTCTGGGATAAAAGCTTGATTAACTTTATTACTAACAGAAGTACTGGCTTGCGGATTACGCGGGAAAACAGCTAAGACACGCGGCGGATTGAACTCCTCAGATGCTCGTTGAGCCAAAACAAAATTTACCTCGCCATTACTTGTCATAGCCAAAAAAGTACCCATAGAGGCAAGTCCAGCCTCTTCCAAAACAGCGGCATCCAGCGCACTGCTGGCAATAACTCGAAGATTTTGCGCCTCAGCCTGAACAAGACATTGGGGGTCAGTATCAATCATTACCACATTTTCACCCCGTTCTTGAAAGAACCGAGCAATTAAAAGACTCAAGGGATTACAACCCACAATCACAGCCCCAGTTGCATCTTTTGAGGTGATTTGCAGCCATTTAGCAACCCAGCCAGCTGTTAGCCCTTGGCAGACAACAGTCATGATAATTGTGAGGAAAACTAAAGCTTTAATGGAATCACCGCCGTTAATGCCGCGCTGTGTCAGCGAAATCGCAAAAAAAGAAGCTACAGAGGCAGCAACAATTCCTCTAGGAGCAACCCAGCTTAAAAATACTTTCTGTCGCCAGTTTAGGTCACTGTTCCAGGTACACAACAGAATATTAATCGGGCGAACGACAAACATTAATACTAAAACAGTGAATAAACTACCCCAACCCAAAGCAAAAACACTAGCAATGGATAAATCAGCAGCTAATAAGATAAATAGCACTGAAACGCTGAGAATTGTCAACTGACCCTTAAAGCTCCGTAACAGACGTTCTTCCGGGACTGAGGAGTTAGCAAATACGGCTCCTGCAACGACTGTTGTCATTACTCCCGATTCACTACGGATCATTTGCGATAAGGTAAACAGGCTCCAAAGTATTGCCAACACCACTAAGTTTTTCAGTTCAAATGACAGAAAACTGGCGCGTTTGAAAATCAAACTCATCAGATAACCGCCAGCACCACCAATTGCCGCACCAACACCTAGGCGCATCAACAAACCGGCGATCGCATTAATGGGGTCAGCATCGCCGTTTAAAATCGTATCGAGGACAACGAAGGCGAGGATAGCCCCTACAGGGTCAATTAAAACCCCTTCTCCTTCCAAAAGTGTTGCCACTTGCCGATCTACATTTATTTGTTTAAGCAAAGGGCCAACGACGGTTGGGCCTGTAACCACAACGATGGAGGCATAGAGAAAAGCTATGTTCCAAGGAAATTCACCCAGCCAGTGAGCAGCCATACTCCCACCAAGCAGTGTGATCAGCGTTCCTAGAGTGACGAGCAATTGCAAGCTGACTGAAACTCTACCTAACTCTCGCAGATCCAAGTTAAGTCCGCCTTCAAACAAAATTATTGCCGTTGCTAGGGCAACAATAACTTCCAGCCCAGTGCCCAGCGAATGGGGATGCAATAGCCCTATGCCATCGGAGCCAAACAAGATGCCCAACAGCAATAACAAGACGATGCTGGGTATGCGAAAATATGCAGCCAGCACTTGGGCGCTAATGCCTGCAAAGACAGCGATTGCCATCTGTAGGGTGATATCAAAAGATGCTTCCATGTTGTAGATTTTGAGCGATTTATTTCAAAATCTTTTGTAAAAAACCGTAGATATTAACTTTACAGGGTACAACATCATACCTTTTGTCCATTGCTGAATTTAGCGTTTTTTCGATCTGTGTATCCCCCAAACTTCTGAGCACAGGATGCCTCAGCATCCTGTGGCTTCCCGCAGAAGCTTCTACGGAATTTTTTGTGCGTCTCCATGTCTTTGTATCTTTTTTAAGCTTTTACTCCACCCAGTTTACCTGCCACAAACTTTTTTTGGCAAAACCTGTTGACAAAGGCAAGAAAATTGGTTAATTTATAAAAGGTCTGAGTCCGATGCCCCCATCGTCTAGAGGCCTAGGACACCTCCCTTTCACGGAGGTAACGGGGATTCGAATTCCCCTGGGGGTACTAAAAAAGCAGAAGTTTGTATTTCTGTGAGTCTATAAACAAAAACGATCATCCAGAGTTACTCCTGAATGATCGTTTAGTTATACATACGGTTCTTTACTAGCTAACTCTTCTACACGTTGGTGAATAGCCAGAAGATTTAACCGCAGGTCTTTGCTCAAGCGGTTTTCAATTATTCCCACTGGCATAGTGAGTTTAGGCCAAACTTGAATTGTGTAGCAAAGATTTGTTCCTACATACCCACCGAGGGAATAAGGCTCTAAGCACCAGCTACCAGAAAAGCCTTTAAAATCTCCCTCTACCATGCGGAAATTAATTTCTTTGGGGAAGCATTCTTCTAAATCTAAAACCACCCGCGCCGAAAAGTTGAAATTCAGTAAGCGCTGAGAACCTACTTGCTCAAGTCTAATTCCACCATGAGGATGCTCGATTAGACGACTCTTAGCGAGGTTGGGGAGAAAGTCAGATAAGGCTTCATAATCTGTCAGAACCTTCCAGATTCGTTCCACTGGTTGGGGAATTTTAACTTTAGCGCTGATTTGTCGCTGTCGCTCTGCTATTTTCTCAATTTGTACTTCTATCTTAGCTGCCAAAGCGACTGTATCAGCAGTCAAATCCCCTTCGAGGTTAATGTCATCACTAGGAGACTGGAAATCAGGGTTCTCTGTTGTGTTCTGTTTTTTAGTCACTTTCAGAATTATGGTTTGCTTTCGTCAGAAAATTGGGGCAGAGTCAGGGTGAAGCAAATTTCGCTTTGTTCAGAATCGGATATTTGGACACTTTCAACGGCGATCGCTCCATTCAAATGCTGCACTAAAGACTTGACTAGAGCAAGTCCCAAGCCAGTCCCCGGAGTCCAACGCCCTTTCCCACGACGGAACTTGTCAAAAATATAGGTTGCTTCTTCTTCGGAGATAGCACGTCCTGTATTCGTCACCTTCATGATAACTTGATCAATTTGTTGATCAACTCGGTGAGCAGCTTCAAGATGGACAACGGTATCATGCTCTGAGTATTTACAGGCATTCGTTAACAATTCTTGCAGGATGCGGTCAAAACTCTCCAGCTCAGTTTGCAGTTTTAGCGATTCCTCTGGTAAATCTACAGAAATTTTTAATCCCTTCTCTGCAAGTTTTTTCTCAAAAGATGCTGCTATATCTAGGATTCTAGTATTTAAATCTATAGATTCTAATTGCGGGGCTTCATGAGGCGACTCTAGTTTCTGGAGTGTCAACAAGTCATTAATCAAGTTGATTTCCTTTGTACATTCCTGCTCTAGGATATCTAAGTATCTAACTTGACGCTCTGGTGCTATTCCTGGCAAACGCAAGTTACGAATTGACATCAGCATATTTGTCAGAGGATAGCGCAAGCGATCGCTCATGTTGCTCAAAAATTCATCTTTGAGTTCGTTGAGTTTCCGTAGCTGCTCGACATACTGCCGTGTTCTTTCATGCAATTTCGCTTGTAGTTCCAAACTACTCTGGAGTTTCGCCGTCCGCTCATCTACCAAAGTTTGCACTTGGCGTAATGTCTGTGACTGAATTATGGCGTTACTCACTTGAGCACAAACCATTTCTACTAGATTTAATTCTGCTGGTTGCCAACTACGAATCACAGATTGCTGTAGCACTAAGAATCCTAAGATTTTACCTTGACTCTCTAACGGCATTAATAGCACCGCAGGAAATTCCTCGACTGCAAATAATGGAGCAGCTGTCGAAATATCGTTTTGATCTGTATAGTCATCGAAGATTACTGCTTTTCCAGAATCTATGAAGGCACGCTGGCATAAACTACAGTCTGAAAGCAAGAAAGACTGAGTTAAAGTATCTAGTTTACTAGTGCGAAGACTTTGTGTTTCCCTAGACCATTCACCGATCACAGTAGCTTTCGCTTTGGGAATTTGTTTTTTAGCTTGAGTCCTAAACAGTGGATCTGTATATTTTAGTGATATGAGCAAACCCCGATCTGCCTGAAGAGATTCGGCAGTAGAGGCGATAACTAACTGGAGCATTTGATTAAGCTCCAAGTTGCTGCGACTCAATATAGTTAATTGCTTGATCAAGCTTTGATACTGATTGCTCTTTTGCAGGTGCTGTTCTTGATAAGCAATTAGTTGAGCTTGTGCCACTCTAGAAAAAGCGATCGCGCAAGCCGACTCCACCTCTGTAAGTAATTGTTTTTCTGATTCACTCCATTCATAGGGTTGGAATTTAATCAGATTAATCACTCCATTATTATTACCACCAAATCTGGTGGGAATTGCCAAAACAGTTTTTATTGGTAGTGGCAAATATTGACACCCAATTACCAGACTGTTCTGAATAATGGAAATGTCTTCAATAGTCAATGCTTGGGCAGCACATTGCAGCACTGGCGAGTGCATGAGCAACTGTTCCATCGAAAACATTTCTTCGGGATGTGGCAACCCTAAATACTCATCAGCACACCAATTAGTAGTAGTCGCTTCGGATGTCTCACCCGTCACGGAAACCAAGCAGCAGCAATCTACTTGAAAAGCAACTCCTAGCAATTGGGCAATATCTTGCAGCATTAATGCCGTCGTCGAGCTATTGGCAATGATTTGGTTAATCTTTTGTACCAACTGGCGGGCAGGTTCTTCCTGATGCTGCATCAGCTTGACTTGGTAAGGTTGTAGTCGATCTATGTCATCTACGTAATGTGGCGGCGATGATAAAGGCTTTTTCATTATTGGCACGCCCTCGGATAATAACCCCATTGTTCTTGCACCCAACTTCTTGGCATATTTTTCACCGTTAGTTGTGTTGCTACACCCTGATAATTGACAAATATTGTATGAATACTTTCTCTCACCTGTTATAGCCCTTTTCTATATCAGATGGCCAAATTTCCACTGTATCAAGCAAATTGCTACATTAGTACATAAGTAAATAGAATACTTAAGATATCCTATAAATGCTTCAGTTAGCTTATTTTTAACTGCTTTATGTTGAAATAATTTACTAACTTTATCTTCTCTGTAAGTATACATAAACCGTAATTTCTCTGGAATTCTAGCAAAATTGCTCTTTGGCTCACGTAAAATTACTTAACTTAGTTTATAAATTTTTATTACAGTTTGTAAAAAGCTAGTAGGTTTAACAAGTTACTCTTTTATCTCCGTAACTCTCAGTAAAATATTAATGAAGCTAAATTTTGAATGCAGCCCAATTATTAGCAATAATAACTGGGCTGCATTCATTTGAATATAAGACTATCCAGCCAAGCTCTCGACACTCAGAGGAACCATATCGCCATTCCTCGTCAGTCCTAACAACATCGGTTGTTGGGGTTGAATTAGTTGACCTGTAAGTACACAGCGTTCTTCCTGCTGAGCTGTAGCAGCGATGCTAGCTCGAATGTCCGCTCGCGAAAATCTAGGCTTCCACTCACCTGATTTTTGCTGGACATAATTCCAAAGGATATCTCGGATCAGAGCTTGATATCCCTGATTCCCAGCGATTTCTTTGAGTTTATCTTTGAGTTCCCGCTCTAGGCGGATGCTGGTAACTTCCATGTCGGTGGTTGGGGTGCGAGCGATCGTATGCATTAGTTTTTCTCCTTAAAGGTATAGACAGGATAGTAATACAAGTGTAGTATGTTTAAAGGAATGTTCAATAGGTGAAATTTTCTGTGAAATCCATTTACCCCATCTCTACTTCAATTTTGTGTGCCACCAATCGCCGAGCCGGTTGGGAATCCGCTGTTATGGAAGTGGAGTATTTATTTATGGGCGATGGTAGCCGAAATTATGGGCAAATCACAGAGGGTAATCATGATTTTAGACATCTCAGCATTAGTGCGCTGATTGCAAAACCAGAACTAGATGAACAAGGCGGGGGGTACAGACATAGGAATACTGTACCGATATGAGACCAGAAAATTTTCCGGTCAATTCTAACCCCCGCTTCACCGAAAACTTGAAGCGGGGGTTTTTTTATAAGGAGTTAAGCTGTGACGATATCTTCCATGCGCGGCGCGAACGCAATGCAAGTGTTAGAGCAATCTGTGGTGGTGTTTTCTCAAAATTACTTGCCACTATGTCGGATCAATATCAAGCGGGCAATTGTGCTGTTAGTAACCAACAAAGCCCAACCCCTTGGTTTTACTACAGAAGGCGGATGGCAAGTTCACTCACCCAGTTTGGTAATTGATGTGCCAAAACACATTCGTTTGACAATCACTTCCAATGAGCGGATGTGGAAAGTTCCGCCAGTGAATCGGCGGGAAGTGTTGCGACGAGATCATCACAGTTGCCAATATTGTGGCAGCAGCAAACATCTAACGCTAGATCATGTGATGCCGCGTTCTAAAGGCGGTTCTCACACTTGGGATAACGTAGTCGCAGCTTGTGAAAGATGTAACTCCCGTAAAGGCGATCGCACCCTGTTTGAAGCTGGTATGCAACTGCATACCAAACCAAAAGCGCCAATTCACCCCGCGATTTCTTTTGCTGAACAGTTTTGGATAGATATGCAAGCAAACCTGGAATAACAGGAGAGCATAAGGAATGCTGAAATTAACTTACACTGAAAGCAGTTTTGATTTAGAATGTGTCACTCTGTCGCTAGAAGAATGGGTAGCGCAGCGAGTGATTTTAGCCCTGCGAGTTGGGCAAAGTTTTTGCATTGAACCCACTACCGCTTCCTTTTTGCTTCCTGTTGATTTGCCAGGAGTAGAAGTACTCAGGGCTGAGGTAAAAAGAGATGACAGAGAAATCATTGCCCTCTGTGCGTGCGATACCGAATATATGGAAGTCACCCTGCGGGGTTCTTGGCTATCAGCTAGTTCTAAGGATGCTGTCGGTGTGTTTGTTACCACTCTGAGCGATCGTGCTGAGTTCTTTTTGCACAAACTTTGGCAGGAAGCTCAAGAAAGCAGTGCTTCTGTCATGAGCGAATAAACGAAATAGTAGGGTGAGTATAACTTCTCACCCTTTATTATCCTATTTCTAAGAGTTTGGAAATTGTCACAAATCGGTAGCATTTGAGTTTGCTGATGATTTGTGGCAAAACTTTTCCTACTCAAAAAATGTCGCATTAACATCATTTGGCTTCAGGATATCTAGCATTTATAAGATTGTTTTTGGATAGGGCCATCATCAATACAACTGAGCAACAAACGGTTATTGCTCGGTTGCACCTGATCAACCATTTTTCCTTGAAATTTAGCTGGGACTCTAAAGGTAGGGTTTACTACTGGCGTATTAATTTGCCCTTTTGCTGGATGATCTTGAACTTGTGCAGTATTGATTTTGCTTATTGGCTGGTTCAACCCAATTGTGGGGAAGTGCCTAGATCAATACTACAAGCTGTAATCATAGTGGCGATCGCGACAATACTAATTATCTGTTGTCGCTTGAAGCAGTTGTCTATCACTTCAGGCTTTTAAATAGTTATCCAAACTGTAGTTTGACTTTTAAGAGAGCTTAATTAACTTCAAATCTAAGTACAGAAGCTTTTCTAGACAATTTCAAAAAAACTTTCTAAAACCCCTTGACACCTCTTGTAGTATTTTGTAGTATATTTGTAGTGAAGCGAAAGACAAAGCTTCTCAAGAGTCAAAGTTATGTTCTACATACAACTAAAGGACAGGCGTTGGAATCAACCAGAGTCCCCAGTCAACAAAGCTGCTTTTACTTGCAAACCATCGACAGTAGAGGCAATAAAGGAAAAAAGTTCTAAGTTTGCACTGATCAAAACCACTGAATACATCCGTAATACACAACAGGCCTGCTACCTAGAATTTCGGTTGTTTTCCTAACAGTAAAAAGTCAATTATCTGAACCTTGAAAACTAAATAAGAAATGGGCAAGTTCACCAACAAAATCTGTGCCTAAAAACCTAAAAGTTTAGGCACAGATTCCAAAAAATCGGGGTGTAGCTCAACTGGCTAGAGCGTTCCGTTGTCTGCGGAAATGTTGCGGGTTCAAATCCCGTCACCCTGGTTGTAGTCCCGTAGGCGAATAGTTTAAGCCGTCAGCCTCTCAAGCTGAAAATTGCGAGTGCGAATCTCGTCGGGACTCCCAAATGGTCAGGTAGCCAAGTTGGTAAGGCGTTGGTCTGCAAAACCGATTAGCGCGGGTTCAAATCCCGCCTTGACCTCTGTCGCAGTGTAGCTTAACCAGCAAAGCCCCAGGTTCATACCCTGGTATATGCGGGTGCAAATCCCGCTACTGCCACCAAATGCAGGGATGGTGTAACGGCAACACCTCGTGACTCCAAATCCGATGTTCTGGGTTCAAATCCTAGTCCCTGTGTCAGACAATTTTGAATTTTAAATTTTAGATTTTAGATTAAAAAATTTAAAATTCTGCAAATTATGCCCTCGTGGACGAATGGTTAAGTCAGTGTTCTTTCAAAGCACAGATGCGAGTTCAATTCTCGTCGAGGGAATGATTTATGGGTCGGTGGCCGAGTTTGGTTGAAGGCGACAGTCTGTAAAACTGTTCTTTTTTGCACGCAGGTTCAAATCCTGCTCGACCCACTGTGGAGAGGTGGCTGAGTGGCTAAAAGCGTCCTCCTGCTAAGAGGAAGCGGGTAGTTAATATCCGTCGCAGGTTCAAATCCTGTTCTCTCCGTTTTGAGAGTGTGGTGTAACTGGATAACATCTCAGTCTACGAAACTGAAGACGTGAGGGTTCAAATCCCTCCACTCTCGTTACATGGGAGAGATGATGGAGTGGCTGATTCGAGTTGAATTAAACCAGTCCACTGGGTAAAACCCATCTCTCCTCCTTATCCCCCGGTAGCTCAGTTGGTAGTTAGCGCCTGTCTGAAGAACAGGAGGTCGTCGGTTCGATTCCGACCTGGGGGGCTTCGTTGCCTCATAGCTCAATGGTAGAGCAAGCGGCTGTTAACCGCGCGGTTGTAGGTTCGAGTCCTACTGAGGCAGCCAATTATAATTCGTAATTACTAATTCGTAATTAAATAGGGGTTGATACCCACGTTTTTTTAAACGGCTTTTATGTTAGTCGGGATTTAAATCCTCATCACAAAACATAATTACGAATTACGAATTACGAACTACGAATTGTTTAATGCCGGGTGGACGAATTGGTAAGTCGCATCGCTCTGAACGATGAGGTTGCAGGTTCAAACCCTGCCCTGGCAATAAAGCCCTGTGGTGTAATTGGCAACATAGCGCCCTTTGAAGGCGAAGATTCCAGGTTCGACCCCTGGTGGGGCTGCCAAACTCTGCTCTTGTAGCCCAACTGGAAGAGGCTGCCGTCTCAAAAACGGTATGTTGTGGGTTCAATTCCCACCAAGAGTACCAAAACTTGCTCCTGTAGCCCAATTGGAAGAGGTGGCAGACTTAAAATCTGTTTAGTTGTGGGTTCGACTCCCACCAGGAGTACCACGGGATGTAATTCAGTGGCCAGAAGCCATGCTTTGGGAGCATGGAGTCGCAGGTTCGAGTCCTGCCATCCCGATATGCCCCTGTGACGGAACTGGCATACGTGCTGGAATCAGAGTCCAGATTTTGCAGGTTCAAATCCTGTCAGGGGTACTAAGCTCTCGTGGCGGAACGGAAGACGCACTAGACCGAGGATCTAGTTTTTTGCAGGTTCAAATCCTGTCGGGAGTACCAAAATATCTGGGTGTGGCGCAGTTGGGAGCGCGGGAGTTTCGGGAACTCCAGGTCGTAGGTTCAATCCCTACCACTCAGACTTTGCCCTTGTAGCCCAACGGAAGAGGCGCTTCGCTTAGAACGAAGAGGTTGCTGGTTCAAATCCAGTCAGGGGTATTGACTTCTTGCAAAAATTCTTTTGCAAGAAGGGGAAAAGGTAAAAGGGAAAAGGTTTTTTATTACTCCTTTCCCCTTTACCCCTTACCCTTTTCCCACTTCTGCAAGAAGTCTATTGGTGAATATGCGGGGATAGAGCAACGGTGGCTCGTCAGGCTCATAACCTGAACATCGGCAGGTTCAACTCCTGCCCCCGTTACCAAAACAGTGCTGGTGTAGCTCAATTGGCAGAGCAACTGACTTGTAATCAGTAGGTTGCAGGTTCAAATCCTGCCAGGACTACCAAATATTGGGAGTGTAGCTCAATGGAATAGAGCTTCGAGCTTCTACCTCGAAAGTTGTGGGTTCGAGTCCTACCACTCCCGCCTATGGGTCTGTAGCTTAATTGGTAAAGCGTCTAACTTGCTGTTAGAAAAATGTCGGTTCGATTCCGACCAGTATCCACTAAATATGGGGTCATAGCTCAAATGGCTAGAGCGCCTGCCTTGCAAGCAGGAGGTTATGGGTTCAATTCCCATTGATTCCACTGATGGTGTCTGAAGCCAAAGTGGTCGAGGCGCTGGTTTGTGGAACCAGTCAAAGCGGGTTCAAGTCCCGTCAGGCACCCCTCAATGGAAGATGCTGCTTAATGGACGGCAACTGGTCTTGAAAACCAGGGTATGGGCAACTGTAGGGGTTCGATTCCTCCATCTTCCTCTTTTTCCACCTGAAGCCGAAAAGCGAGGCGCTGTGCTGATAACACAGAAATAGGAGGGGCAGTACCTCCCTGGTGGATTTATATCTAGTGTTGGTGTTACAAGATTTGCGATGTAATACGATCGCACTTGCTCATTTCTTTTTCAAATTAACTAGGGTGGTTGGCATACCGGCTGTGCAGCGGGCTTTTAACCCGCAGAAATAGGTTCGACCCCTATACCACCCACTAAACAATTAAAAATTAAAAATTAAGAATTAAAAATTGCAATCTTTGTTAGGCTTTTGGCAATTGCTAATATTCAACTTGAATGCACGTTGGGTTATGAATAGCAACTAGCGATCGCTAGTTGAGCATGTTGCAATAATATATCTTTATCCAAAGCATGTATGGGATATTGCGGTGTTACTGCCAGTAGTTTCTCAATTCTTTCTCTGGCTGCCTCCACTACTGATTCGTCTAAACTACCCTTAGTGAGGGAATCTACGAAATCTTCAGCAATCTTATATGTTCTTTCAATAGATGATGAATTGATATTACGCGAAACAATAAACAGGTCGCAGCCTGCATGAAATGACTGCGCCACAGTACCAGCTTTCATAAACATCTCTGAGATAGCTTTCATATCTAAGTCGTCAGATACAACAACTCCCTTAAAGCCAAGTTCCTCTCTCAGTATGGTTTTGAGGATAACTTGGGAAAGGGTTGCTGGCACTTTAGTGTCTATCTTGGGAAATAAGATATGAGCAGTCATAATCAAAGGAATCTGTGCTTCGATTAAAGCTCTGAAGGGTATAAGTTCTCGAAGTCGCAGGTCTTCTAGAGTTAAATTCAGTATTGGTAACTCAATATGGGAGTCCTTGCTGGTGTCTCCATGTCCGGGGAAGTGTTTGGCGCATCCCAAAATTCCTGAATCTCGAAGTCCAAGGTAGTAGTCACGTGCACCTTGAGTAGCAGTTTCCGGAGTGTTACCAAAGGCGCGAGGCCCAATCACGGGGTTATCGGGATGGGAAAAAATATCTGCTACAGGTGCCCAAGATAAATTGATTCCCAGTGATTTGAGTTCTAGTGCTGTGGCTTTTGCTACTTCGTAGGCGTGCGATCGCAACAACAACCCATGAGGAAAGCGGGTAATTGGCGGTGGTGTACGAATTACACGACCTCCTTCATGATCCAGAGTCATGAACATTGAGTTACGTTCAGCATATTCTCGTATTTGGCTGTTCAAATCTTTAAAGCTTTCCAGCCAAACCTGATATGGAATGCCATCCAAAAAATTCTTAGCGAAAAAGATCACCCCAATCGGTTTTAATTCATTGAGTGCGCGTTTATCGTCATCGCTTAATGTGGTGCCGGAAATACCTAGAATCAGGTGATGTCCAAAGCGCTTTAGCTCCTGCGATACACTCATAATCTTTTACCTATAAGTTGTGAGGTAAACAACTGGGTTGTTGAACCTAGAGGACATAAACATTTATCCTACCTTGAGGGGGAGCAGAAAGTTTTCAAAGCAGTTTTTAATCAATACAAACATTTCCTCAAAGCAAATACACGAATTAGCAAAGAAATCAACTACTTTAAGACAACATTTGGGATTACATTATTTTCAGTCAAAGGAAATACTTTTGTTTTCCTAAATCTTCTGCATGTTAATCATGTAAATATAGATGAAATGCACGCCGCAAAGCTATTACCAACAATGGTATTGGCAATTTACTTGGGCAGGTGCGCGTAGATAAAATTTCCTTTGCAAAAAGTTTTTTAGGGAAGCGGTTGCACAATAACTGCCAAATGTAACGGATTGCAACGTATAATGAGAACGATAAAACGGTTAAGAAATATTGAAGAGCAGTAGGGTTACATGCGAGTAGCGATCGCGGGAGCGGGACTAGCAGGACTTTCCTGCGCGAAATATCTTACAGACGCAGGTCACACACCCATTGTCTTGGAACGTCGCGACGTTCTGGGCGGTAAAGTGGCCGCGTGGAAAGATGCTGATGGAGACTGGTACGAAACAGGACTGCACATCTTTTTTGGGGCATATCCCAATATGTTGCAGTTATTCAAAGAACTGGATATTGAAGATCGATTGCAGTGGAAAGAACACACAATGATCTTCAACCAGCCGGATGCACCAGGTACTTACAGTCGCTTTGATTTTCCAGATTTGCCGGCACCGATTAATGGTATAGTGGCAATTCTGCGAAACAACGACATGCTGACATGGCCAGAAAAAATCCGCTTTGGCATCGGGTTATTGCCGGTCATGATTCAGGGGCAAAAGTACGTTGAAGAAATGGACAAATATTCCTGGACAGATTGGCTGCGTAAACACAACATTCCAGAACGGGTCAATAAAGAAGTTTTTATTGCCATGGCCAAGTCGCTGAATTTCATTGGCCCAGATGAAATTTCGGCAACCATTCTTTTAACTGCCCTCAATCGTTTCCTCCAGGAAAAAAATGGCTCGAAAATGGCCTTTCTGGATGGTTCGCCAACAGAGCGGTTGTGTCAGCCCCTAGTAGATTACATCACCGAACGCGGCGGAGAAGTCCGCTTGAATTCCCCCTTGAAAGAGATTTTGCTAAACGCCGATGGCACTGTGAAGGGATACTTGATTAGGGGGTTGAATGGGGACGAAGATGAAGTTTTCACGGCGGATTTGTATGTATCTGCCATGCCCGTTGACCCTCTAAAGGTCATCTTGCCAACACCTTGGAAGCAAATGGAGTTTTTCCAAAAGCTAGAAGGCTTGGAAGGCGTGCCTGTAATTAACGTGCATCTATGGTTTGATCGTAAACTTACGCAAATTGATCACTTGCTATTTTCGCGATCGCCCCTCCTAAGCGTTTATGCTGATATGAGCAATACCTGCCGTGAATACGCCAACCCCGATCGCTCGATGCTGGAATTAGTTCTAGCCCCGGCAAAAGATTGGATTGCCAAATCCGATGAGGAGATTGTGGCTGCAACTATCGCCGAGTTAGAAAAACTCTTCCCCGACCACTTTGGAGGAGACAATCCAGCAACTTTGCTGAAATCTCATGTGGTGAAAACGCCCCGTTCAGTTTACCAAGCGACCCCTGGTCGTCAACAGTACCGTCCCTCGCAAACAACCCCCATTGCTAACTTCTATCTCAGCGGGGATTACACCATGCAACGCTACTTAGCCAGTATGGAAGGTGCCGTACTTTCTGGTAAGCTGACAGCGCAGGCGATTTCAGAGGCCCTCCCGGTAGCAAATTCCTCAAACCTGCAAACGCTCACCCGACCGCCCGCAACGAATGCTGCAACTGCCTGAATCCCCACCGCGCATGAAAACGCTGGTCTCTCTGGACGAGTCCTACGAACTTTGTCGTCACCTCATAGCCAAGTATTCCACGACTTTTTACCTCAGTACTTTGCTCCTGAGCAAAGAAAAACGTCCTGCTATTTGGGCAATTTATGCTTGGTGTCGCCGTTTAGATGAACTGGTGGATGGGCCCGCATCTGCTATCACCACGCCAGAAACCCTAGACCTATGGGAACAGCAGCTCGAATCGATGTTTGCTGGACACCCATTGGACAACTTCGATGTAGCCCTGGTAGATACCATTCAACGTTTCCCGATGGACATTCAACCCTTTAGGGATATGATTGCCGGTCAACGCATGGACTTATATCGCAGTCGTTATGAAACCTTCGAGGAGTTATACCTCTACTGTTACCGTGTTGCTGGCACTGTCGGCTTGATGTCAACAGCAGTCATGGGGTTGGATACTACCAAAAATATAGCTCCCTGGAACCGTGAAAAACAGCTATATGTTCCCATCGAAGAAGAAATTGCCTTAGGAATTGCCAAACAACTCACCAACATCTTGCGCGATGTGGGCGAGGATGCCCGAAGGGGAAGGATCTATATTCCCCTAGAAGATTTAGCAAGATTCAACTACACCGAACAAGACTTGTTCGAGGGTGTAGTGGATGAACGCTGGCGTTCCCTAATGCGCTTTCAAATTGATCGAGCACGACAGTTTTATAAAAAAGCAGAAAAGGGAATTTCCCACTTATCTTCTGATGGTCGTTGGCCTGTGTGGGCGGCTCTGATGCATTACAGTGGAATATTAAGCGTAATTGAACGTAACGATTATAATGCCTTCACTCGACGCGCCTACGTGCCCCAGTGGCAAAAGTTACGCTCTTTGCCCGTAGCTTGGATGCGATCGCAAGTCCTTTAAAAAATTAGTCATTTGTCCCTAGTCTTTAGTCCTTAGTGTTTTGTAAATAACCAATGACCAATGACAAATGACAAATGACTATTGACTCTTCCCAACAAACCTGCTAACATTGATATTCGTGAGTCAGGAGAGGTGGCTGAGTGGTCGAAAGCGGCAGATTGCTAATCTGTTGTACGGCAGGCAACTCCGTACCGAGGGTTCGAATCCCTCCCTCTCCGTTTTCCAGCCTTTGATACAGAGTGTATATTCTGTGTACAACAATAAGTAGTAATGTCGGGGTAAATACCTCTACTCCTGAAGATGGATGATATGATTTATCCTTTGGAGTCTTGATTAAGATACAACTAATTTATAAATCTAGTTTGAATCTTATTTTAGACTCCTAAATATCTGAGGAGTTAAAGTTATTTATGAGAAAAATTAGCGCCGCCTTAACCTTCGGTATCGCTACCCTAGCAACTGGGTTCCTAGTTGGGGCTTGTGGCGATAGTAGTACTCCTAACGGCACAGCTAACAGCGGAAGTACAGCTACGCCAGCGGCAAACTCAACTACCACAAGCAGTTCTAAAGGGCTAAAAATTGGTTCCCTGCTACCGACAACAGGCGACTTGGCTTCTGTAGGACAGCAGATGCTAGGTTCTGTCCCTTTGCTCGTTGATACAGTCAACGCTTGCGATGGAGTGAATGGCGAACCAGTTACCTTGGTGCAAGTAGACGACCAAACTGACCCCAAAGCTGGTGCTGCCGGTATGACCAAACTAGCAACCTTAGATAAAGTAGCTGGTGTAGTTGGTTCCTTTGCCAGTAGCGTTTCTAGTGCAGCAGTTTCCATTGCCACGCCGAATAAAGTGATGCTGGTTTCCCCTGGTAGTACCAGTCCTGTCTTTACTGAAAAAGCTCAAAAAGGCGACTTTAAAGGCTTTTGGGCACGTACTGCTCCCCCCGATACCTACCAAGCACTAGCTTTAGCCCAACTTGCCAATAAAAAAGGTTTCAAGCGAATTTCTACAGTCGTGATTAATAACGACTATGGCGTTGGCTTTGAAAAAGCATTTGTGCAAACTTTTGAAAAATTGGGTGGAACTATTGTTAATAAAGATAAGCCTGTCCGCTACGACCCGAAAGCCCAGACATTTGATACAGAAGCAGCGACGGCATTTGCTGGTAAGCCTGATGCAGTACTGGCTGTACTCTATGCGGAAACTGGTAGTTTGTTCCTAAAAGCCGCCTATCAGCAAGGTGTGTCCAAGGGAGTACAGATTTTGTTGACAGATGGAGTAAAATCGCCTACTTTCCCAGAACAAGTTGGCAAAGGCAGTGATGGTAAATATATTTTAACTGGAGCGATCGGTACAGTACCCGGTTCCGATGGTAAAGCACTAGAAAGTTTCAACAAACTGTGGAAGGATAAAAAGGGTGGTGCGCCAGGGGAATACGCTCCTCAAGCTTGGGATGCAGCTGCTTTATTGACATTGGCAGCACAAGCTGCTAAGGAAAATACAGGCGTTGCTGTAGCTAGCAAAATCCGTGAAGTGGCTAATGCGCCTGGAACAGAAGTTACCGATGTCTGCGAGGGGCTGAAGTTGCTTAAACAGGGTCAAGATATCAACTATCAAGGAGCTAGCGGCAATGTAGATGTTGATGCCAATGGTGATGTGGTCGGTGTTTACGATGTCTGGACGGTAGGAGACGATGGACAAATCAAGGTGATTGACAAAGTTACCCCTAAGTAGAAAGTTAGGAGTTAGGAGTTATTAGTTATGAATTTAATCTTAATTACTCCTAACTCCTAATTCTTAACTCCTAACTCTTAAAACCCACTGAAGTTGTAACCAACTCCTAACAATAAGCCCACATCAGTTTGGTCGAAAAATCCTGCATTCACAGCGGCCGTTGCTGTGAATTGAGGAGTTAGAGGCACATCAATGCCACCAGAGATTAAAAAGGCAAATTGCGAATCATCACCAGTTTTGTAAGCTGCACCCACTCCTATATAAGGTGCAATAGGCAAAGGCTCACTAAAAGCGTCTGCTGACTGGAAGTTAAAATCGTAGGTAATAGGAAGTAGAACTGTAGTATTGTCCCCAATTACGGCTGAGGGTCGCACAGATATAGAATTTGTTAGTCCGATTTTGCTGACTATTGCGAAGTTACCGTCGCCTAAAGATGAGTCTCCACCACCCAAACCAATGTTAGCAGCGATGCCAACATAGCTGCTGCCGCCACGGGTACTTCTACCTAAATCAATATCCGATTGCGCCACTCTGGTATCAGATGGTTGAGTAGTACTTTGAGAAGTCGGTTCTACAAACTCAGATGTGAGTGTCGCAGATGAGGTTGCCACTGTGCCTGGAATGGGTGTAGACGTTACACTGGCGTTTTCCTGTATCGCAGTGTTGGGTAACTGATGTACCTCAGTTAATTTTGTTACTGTAAATTGCTCAGTTGTTTCTGTAGAGAGATTTTGCTTTGCAGTGTCTAGTTCTGCACTAAACTCGTTGGGAGATGCTACGGTTGCGGAAGGCTCAGTTAATGGCTGAGTGTTCAACGTGTCCACTGTCTGAGCAGTTGCAGATAAGCCGCTACTCAGAAATGCAAGAGCAGCTATACTCGGCAACCAAAAAACACCTTTACGAAGAAAAATAGTATTCACATTCACTCCTAAAACAATATTGCCACGAAAAATAAAGGTTTTTGTTGATTGAAGTCAACAAATTCGGGCAATACTCAAAATTTAACACCAAAAAATCGGTTTTACATCCTGCACTTTACTTGATTTCTCTAGTTAATATTTACTAGCAAAAAATTAAATACTATAACAATCCTGAATCATTCCTGAAAAACAATATCCCTCACAACTTTTACAAGTCGGGGATATGTGGGTTGCAATTTTCACAAAATTAAATAGGATTGCTATATATTGTGAATATCCTGAATTTGGCAGATGACAAAATCTCTCTTGGTTTAAAGAAAAGAGAGTATTTGTTGAAGAGGTCATCAGGATTGCGACCTTTCTTATGAAAGGGAGAAGTTTTTTTCAGCATAGCTGCCTTGCCGCTTTTGGCGGCTTGATTGTGAAGTGATATTACAAAGCTTGCAAAAATATTTAGAAATTGTCTACAAGGCAAACATAGTTCTAACGTAGAACCTATTAGGAGAGACTTGAGGCTAATGTGATGAGCGAAAATAATATTCAAAAGTATCGGTTTGTCTGTACTCTGACTTTTGGTGATATCTACGGTCAAATAATTGTTTGGTTAATTACGATTACTCTAAGTTTGGCATCAGCTTTGGCGTTAATGGGTGCCAAGCGACCTGTGTACGCTTTAGCGACGGCGGGTCTTGTCGTTCTGCTATCGCTACCTTTCTTGTTGTTTGCGTTTGTCACTACCTTGTTAAATCATATTGAAGTCACTCCTGTAGGCCCGGGAACCAAAATGGAACCCATGCCAGGTAATGTGTCTCAGCAACAACCTGTACAAGTAACTAGCTAAAGAGTTAGGAGTTATCAGTTATGGGTTATGAGTTACTCTATCTGTCTCATAACTCTTCATTTTTAACTTTTCACTCCTAATTTCAAATATTTGTCACAACGTCCCTGTCTATAGGCAGGGATTTTTTTTGTAGAGATGCCGCTGTTGCAATGCACTACCTGATTAATCACGTCTCTACAATAGAACAGCAGTGGTTTGCAGTCGGGGGCTAAATATGCTTGAACATGATGTGATTATTGTCGGTGGTGGATTGGCAGGGTGTCGCGCTGCTGTAGAAATTGCCCGCACTGACCCTAGTTTAAATATTGCTGTGGTTGCTAAAACCCATCCAATTCGTTCCCATTCAGTTGCGGCTCAAGGTGGTATGGCTGCGTCACTGAAAAATGTTGATTCAGAAGATAGTTGGGAAGCACATGCTTTTGATACTATCAAGGGTTCTGATTACTTGGCAGACCAAGATGCTGTAGCAATTCTCACCCAAGAAGCGCCAGGTGTGGTGATTGACTTGGAACACATGGGCGTTTTGTTCTCTCGCTTACCCGATGGGCGCATTGCCCAACGGGCTTTTGGCGGACATTCCCACAACCGCACTTGCTACGCCGCTGACAAAACTGGTCACGCGATTTTGCACGAATTGGTTAATAATTTGCGGCGTTATGGGGTGCAAGTTTATGAAGAGTGGTACGTGATGCGTCTCATTTTAGAAGAAAATGAGGCGAAGGGTGTGGTAATGTTCCATCTTTTGGATGGACATATTGAAGTGGTGCGGGCTAAGGCAGTGATGTTCGCCACAGGCGGCTATGGTCGCGTTTATAACACTACCTCTAATGATTACGCTTCTTCGGGTGATGGTTTGGCGATGACTGCGATCGCAGGTTTGCCCCTGGAAGATATGGAATTTGTCCAGTTTCATCCCACTGGCTTGTATCCAGTAGGGGTGCTGATTTCAGAAGCGGTACGGGGAGAAGGGGCGTATCTAATTAATAGTGAAGGCGATCGCTTTATGGCGAATTATGCACCTAGTCGGATGGAACTGGCTCCTCGTGATATTACCTCACGAGCAATCGCTTACGAAATTCGCGCTGGACGTGGTATTCATCTTGATGGCAGTGCTGGTGGTCCCTTTGTCTATTTGGATTTACGCCATCTGGGCAAAGAAAAAATTATGAGTCGCGTTCCCTTCTGTTGGGAAGAAGCGCACCGCTTAGTAGGCGTTGACGCAGTAACTCAACCTATGCCAGTCCGTCCGACAATTCACTATTGTATGGGTGGTATCCCAGTGAACACCGATGGGCAAGTCCGTAGTAGTGGTGATGGCTTAGTTGATGCTTTCTTTGCTGCGGGTGAAACATCTTGTGTTTCCGTGCATGGTGCTAATCGTTTGGGGAGTAATTCACTACTGGAGTGTGTGGTTTATGGCAAGAGAACTGGGGCTGCGATCGCCAAATTTATACAAAAACGTAAGTTACCGTCTGTAGATGAGCAACGTTATGTAACAGAAGCCCAGCAACAAATTCAAGCTTTGCTAGAACAACCAGGACAGTACCGAATTAACCAAGTCCGTCAAGCCTTCCAAGATTGTATGACTGAGTATTGTGGTGTTTTTCGCACTGAGGCATTAATGACTGAAGGGTTGCACAAATTAGAAGAAATACAACAGCAATATCCGCAAATTTATTTAGATGACAAAGGTAGTTGCTGGAATACCGAGCTCGTGGAAGCTTTGGAATTGCGAAGCTTGATGGTAGTGGGACAGACTATTTTGGCATCAGCTTTAAATCGCCAGGAAAGTCGTGGTGCTCATTTCCGCGAAGATTATTCCCAGCGAGATGATGCTAACTTTCTTAAACACACAATGGCTTACTATTCACCAGCGGGAATTGACATTCAATATCGACCGGTGGCGATTACTATGTTTGAGCCAAAAGAGCGGAAGTATTAAATTTTAGCTAAAGGGTGAAATAGAAAATTTCATCCTTCTATAACTTTCTAATTTTTATATGTGGGTGGCTGGATTTAAAGTATGAACAAACTACAAACTTGGTATATTGTCAAGCGTTCTGGCGGAAACTGTGAAATCATAGCCAGCGACCAAGTTGGCGAAGATAATTTAGAAATTATAGAACAGTGGGGGCCTTTGAGTTCTCAAGAAGAAGCGATCGCTCGACGTGTCGGACTTATTCGGGCTGGGAAGTGCCAACCAATTTAAGTTAGGAGTTTTGAGTTAGAAGTTATGAGTTGACAATGACAGTCTTTATTCCTAACTCCTGACTATTCCCTCCTAACTTTATTCCTGCCTCTTCATTTTTCTGCTGTGGTTGTGCCCTTAACAGCAATTTTTTTACCTATCACTTCCACTGCTTTAGCGAATTGAGGGTCTGCTAAAGTAGCAAGTTTGTCACGTTCGTTGAGCCACAAATCTTGTCGCTGGGCATCGGTCAAATCCACCTTCACATCTGGATCAATACCATGCTTATTAATATCTCTATCATTGGGCGTGTGGTATTTGGCAATTGTCACCGCTAATCCTGAGCCATCTTCTAGTGGACGTACTGATTGCACTAATCCCTTACCAAAGGTTTGAGTACCCACCAAAGTTGCACGTTTGTTGTCCTGCAACGCTCCTGAAAGGATTTCGCTGGCACTGGCTGAACCTTTATCCACTAATATTACCAACGGTTTATTTGTCAAAGCACGTCCGTTTGCTACTTCTCGCTCTCGTTCACCTTTGCGGTCAATGGTAGAAACAATTGTGCCTTTATTCAACCACATCCGGGCAATATCTATACTGGAGTAAAGTAAGCCGCCTGGATTACCACGTAGGTCAAGGATATATCCAGCTACCCGTTTGCTTTCTAAATCTTTGATGGCGCTTTGCATTTCTTTACTAGCACCAGCGCTGAACTGGTTTAAGCGAATATAACCAAGATTCCCTGCTGGAGTTTTCTTTTGGGAATATTTAACCGGATGGATTTCAATTCGCGCTCGTTTGATGTCAAACTTTCTTGTCTGACCATTGCGCTGAATAGTTAAGCTGACTTGCGTTCCTGCTTCACCTCTAATCAAGGATACTGCTTGATTAGTATCCATTCCCTTGGTGCTTTTGCCATCGATTTGGAGGATGACATCTTTCGCTAAAACACCAGCTTTAAAGGCTGGCGTATCTTCGATTGGCGCAATTACAACCAATTGCTTTGTTTTTTCATCCTGACTGATCGTAATCCCAATCCCTGTAAGTTCCCCAGAGGTATCCACTTGCATATTCTTGAATTCCTGTGGGTCCATAAATCGGGTATATGGATCTTCTAGCTTTTTCAGCATTTCCCGAATGGACTTATATGCTTCCTGGGGATTACTGTAGGACTTGCTTAAGTACTCCTTACGAACAGCCTGCCAATCTACCTGATTAAAAGTGCCGTCTACATATTGGCGCTGAACAATTTGCCAAACTTCATCTACCAATTCTTTGGGACTTGCTTTAAATAAAGCCTGACCTCGCGAATGAATGCCAAGGCTAGTAACAGCGATCGTGGAGAGTGTCACTGCCGTAGCACCCAAAACAAGCCTACTTTTTGTAATCACCATAATGACAGTTGCGTCAGAGGGAAAATTTATAGTCAGTATGCTCAATCTAACACAGGCTACCACTGTACAGACCAAGCATGTATTCTTAATTTAAACAAAATACTTGACAATCCGGCGAACTTGGTACTTAAAAGATACAAAATTTTTGGGAATGGGTAATAGCTTTCAAGGGTAAGTATTTAAGAAAGGCATAAGATAAGCAGGTAAAATACTTATCTAATGTCTTGAAAGATGGCAAACAAGGCAGTTTTTATGGGCATAAAACCCAGATTATTCAGCCAAAATGTGCCGAAATACATCTGTGTGCTATGGCGATCGCTAGTGGCAAGTTGAGTGTTGTTGGTTCTATTTATGCCTATATTCCCATTAGGCTTCACTCCACAACTGAATGTCTCTCAAATCACCCTCTCTACTGCATGATTGTTAAATACCTACTCTTGAGTGCCACTCCCCATTCCCCAATCCTTCAATAAATTTTCCAGCCCCCTAAACAATTGCTGGAAAAATCCGATATGTCACCTACAATAGAGATAGCGGAGACGAATGTTTCCGTTCACTCCTCACACCACACTCCGCCCGGACTACTGTTCGGGCGGTTCCTTATGTTTGTAAATAAATTCTAGAGCTTCTTTGCAAATGTACATCCTCGCACTCTCAAGCTGAGGTTTTTGCTATGGTAGAATTTTCACCAAGCTCAGATATTATTGGCGAAGGTTTTAGGCATGTCAACAGCCGCACAAGTTACCGATTCTAGTTTCAAGCAAGAAGTACTCGATAGCGATGTACCCGTTTTAGTTGACTTTTGGGCACCCTGGTGCGGACCATGCCGTATGGTAGCTCCTGTTGTCGATGAAATCTCCGAACAGTACAAAGGTCAAATAAAGGTCGTAAAAGTCAATACTGATGAAAATCCTAATGTTGCTAGTCAGTACGGCATCCGCAGCATTCCTACATTAATGATTTTTAAGGGTGGACAAAAAGTCGATATGGTGGTTGGCGCCGTGCCTAAAACTACATTAGCTTCCACTCTCGAAAAGTATCTTTGAAACTCAATAGGCAATAAAATCCTTTTGAGTTATCCATGTTCTTCTAACTTGAGGTTAATTTTTATAAACAAGTTTGAGAGGCGTAAATTTATCGTTTTTCAAACTTGTTTACATTTGTATACAGTTTGATAATATCTTTAGGAATTTTCTACCTCAAAAACAACTCATTAGGGAATGGGGCATGGGGAATGATGTTATGTTACCAATGCCCAATGCCCAAGGGACGAGGCGACTATCCCTCTCCACAAAGGGATGGAGTTTTCTGTCGCTTTCAATAACTAAATTTCTACCAATTTGAAAACATAAGAATTCACACCAGTCCAGATTGGCATTAGTTGCTATGTAAATACAGAAATTTTCATACCAGACAGCTTTTATCAGGGTTTGATCACAACCTAATTGCGATCTTGCTTAGTTTGTTAGAACCCAAAGGAAGATTAAGAGCAACAATAAAACAAGTCTTTTAGAAGAAAATCTTAGCTGATGTATTTCTAATTAAGTTCCACAAATGTTGAAGTAGCGATATATTTTGATAATCTATCTTCCATAAATCAACTGTTCGTTGTTGAATCTATGAAGTCTTATTTAGCCGCCGCTATTCAATTGACCAGTGTGCCCGATCTACAGAAAAATTTGGCACAGGCAGAAGAATTAATAGAGCTTGCCGTGCGTCAAGGTGCTGAATTGGTGGGTTTGCCAGAAAACTTTTCCTATATGGGAGAAGAAAAAGATAAACTCGCACAAGGGGATGCGATCGCTCTTGAAAGTGAAAAATTTCTCAAAAAAATGGCTCAACGCTTTCAAATTACGATCTTGGGCGGCAGCTTTCCACTTCCCGTAGACAATACAGGCAAAGTTTATAACACAACTCTACTCATTGACCAAAACGGTCAAGAACTTGCCCGCTACTACAAAGTACACCTATTTGATGTTGATGTCCCCGACGGCAATACCTACCGCGAATCCAGCACGGTTTTAGCTGGTACGCAACTCCCCCCCGTCTATTTCTCAGAAAAACTTGGCAATCTAGGACTTTCTATTTGTTATGATGTCCGCTTCCCTGAACTGTATCGTCACCTGGCAGATAAGGGAGCTGATGTTATCTTTATTCCCGCCGCTTTTACCGCCTTTACTGGCAAAGACCACTGGCAAGTACTACTACAAGCCAGAGCCATCGAAAATACCGCCTACGTCATTGCTCCTGCCCAAACAGGTAACAACTACAGCCGCCGTCTAACCCACGGACATGCCGTTATTATTGACCCTTGGGGTGTAATTTTAGCCGATGCAGGGGAAAAGCCGGGAATTGCGATCGCAGAAATCAAGCCTACTAGGCTCGAACAAGTCCGCCGTCAAATGCCCTCTTTACAGCATCGAGTGTTCTAGGGATTGGGGAATGGGGAATGGGGACATGTAGAGCAATCATGCTCCATTCCTAATCCTTAATAAGTCAACAAAAAACCGGGTGTTTACCCGGTTTCTGACAACATTAAAAATCTCGGTTTTTTAGGGGCATAGTTTTGCTATGCTCCTATTTATTTAGCTGTCAAAATTAAACTTTAGCAGCAGCTTTGGTAACAACGTTAAGTTCACCCTTAGCATACTTAGCAGCAAAATCTTCCAAAGAAATTTGCTTAATCTTGCTGGCGTTGCCAGCTGTGCCAAATTGCTGATAGCGTTCAGCACAAACCTTCTGCATGTATGTGATAGAAGGCTTGAGGAAGTGACGGGGGTCAAATTCCTCTGGTTTTTTAGCCAAAGCTTCACGTACAGCAGCAGTAATAGCCAAACGGTTGTCGGTGTCGATGTTTACTTTACGTACACCACTCTTAATACCTTTTTGGATTTCTTCTACAGGTACACCGTAGGTTTCAGGAATTGCACCACCATACTGGTTAATCAGTGCAAGCAAATCTTCAGGTACAGAAGAAGAACCGTGCATTACCAAGTGGGTGTTGGGCAAACGGCGGTGAATTTCTTCAATGCGGCTGATTGCCAAAATTTCCCCAGTAGGCTTGCGGGTAAACTTGTAAGCACCATGACTAGTGCCAATGGCAACAGCTAAAGCATCTACTTGGGTTGCTTCTACGAATTCAACAGCTTCATCAGGGTCGGTTAGAAGTTGTGAGTGGTCAAGTGTACCCTCAAACCCGTGACCATCTTCAGCTTCACCAGCACCAGTTTCTAGAGAACCCAAACAACCGAGTTCACCTTCAACGCTGACGCCCAAAGCATGAGCTACATTTACAACTTCGCGAGTAACATTGACGTTGTACTCGAAGCTAGCGGGTGTTTTCGCATCAGCTTCTAAAGAACCATCCATCATCACGCTGGTGAAGTTGTTCTTAATTGCTGAGTAGCAGGTAGCAGGAGCATTGCCATGATCTTGGTGCATGACAATGGGAATGTGAGGATAGGTTTCTACCGCCGCCAAAATTAAGTGGCGGAGAAAGTTTTCTCCTGCATAATTACGAGCGCCTCGTGAAGCTTGCAAAATTACGGGGCTATCTGTCTCGACAGCAGCCTTCAGGATTGCCTGAATCTGCTCCAAATTGTTAACGTTGAAAGCTGGGATGCCGTAACCGTTTTCAGCTGCGTGATCCAACAGCAGCCGCAGTGGTACAAGCGCCATAGATAGTCCTCCTAATGTGGTTGTCAGCTAGTCGGTCTGAGAGAAGCGCAATAATTACGCTAAATCTTAAGAGTTTTTTCAACTTATAGGAAATTATAACTAGTGTCGTGTATCTATGTTGAAAAAGTTTACGCCATAGTTACTATAAATATGTCCTATGCTTACTCATACTGTTGTACGGTGCGCTACCCCAAGACTAGAGGCTTTGGTAGCTTTGTATCCCAAATGCTTTGAAAAAGGCGATCGCACTCCTAACTATTTTGCCAAATCAAGAAGCGATCGCCTCACGCAAAAGGCGCTAATTTATGGACAAATGTTGCGTGTTCGGAAGATTGCCAGCCTGTTGGTAAAACAGTTAACTGGCATCAGTGTACTTAACCAAAATGTTGAATAATTGCGTCGGCAAATTCAGAACATTTTAAGGGTTCAACTGGTGGTTCAAGCAATCGAGCTAAATCGTAGGTGACTTGACTACTCGCGATCGCATCGCTTAAACCTTTCTTAATTAGGTCTGCGGCTTCTTGCCAACCCATAAATTCCAGCATCATCACCCCAGACAAAATCACTGAACCTGGATTAATCCGATCTAAGCCGGCGTGTTTGGGTGCAGTGCCGTGGGTAGCTTCAAATATGGCACTAGAATCACCAATATTTGCTCCTGGTCCCATTCCTAATCCGCCAACAATGGCAGCAGCAGCATCAGACAAGTAATCGCCGTTCAAGTTCATCGTCGCCAAAATCGAATATTCATCCGGTCTGGTTTGGATTTGTTGAAAAATACTGTCAGCAATCCGATCATTCACCAAAACCTTCTCTTTCCATTTGCCATCGCCGTGGGTTGCCCAAATTGTGTTAAGAACAGTTTCAACTTCCTTGACAACTTGCGCTTTCTTGTCTGGGGTAAGATTATCAAACCCAGGCTCAATCTGGCGGGCGTTTTCTTCCAAGGAAATATTGGGATTTTTTTCCTTGTTACTCAAAATCCAAGATTCCTGTTCAGTGACAGTTTCTTGGCGAAATTCGCTGGTTGCTAGTTCATAACCCCAATCGCGGAAAGCGCCTTCGGTGTACTTCATGATGTTGCCCTTATGCACCAAAGTCACTTGTTGCTTATTTTTGGGCAATAGCAAGGCGTGTTTGATGGCACGTCTGACTAGGCGCTGAGAACCAGTTTTGCTGATGGGTTTGATGCCAATACCAGAATCAAGAGGAATGCGTTTTTTCCCATGTTCTGGGGTGGCGGGGATTAGTTCTTCATTGAGAATTTTAATTAAGCGATCGCCGATTTCGCTACCTTGTCGCCACTCAATGCCTAAATAAATATCTTCCGTATTCTCTCGGTAAACAATTACATCCAGCTTTTCGGGATTTTTGTGGGGTGAGGGCGTACCCGCATAGTAACGGCAAGGACGCACGCAGGCATACAAGTCAAAAATTTGCCGTAATGCCACATTTAAAGAACGAATACCGCCACCAATGGGAGTAGTCAAAGGCCCTTTAATAGCTACACCATATTCTTCAATTGCCGTCAGAGTGTCTTGAGGTAAATACTGATAAGTACCGTATAAATCACAAGCTTCATCCCCAGCGTAAACCTTGAACCAACTAATTTGACGCTGACCTTTATATGCTTTGGCTACTGCTGCATCTAGAACCTTTTGGGTAGCAGGCCAGATGTCTATACCTGTACCATCGCCGCGAATAAAGGGGATAATTGGATTGTCCGGTACGATTGGTTCACCATTTTTGAAGGTAATTTTTGCTCCGGCTGCGGGGGGGGTAATCTTTTCGTACATCGTTCACACACTCCTAATCGATACGCTGCTATTCAAAAAAACCTTATGTGGCAGGCTTGTATTTTGGGTACTGGGGATTGGGTACTGGGGATTGGGAAGAGACACGAAGTGATTTTTTCAATAATTCACCCTTGTCCTCCATGTCCCCTCAGTCGTAGTACCCAGTCCCCAGTCCCTAGTCTCCAGATTTTCCCCCTATTCCCCTTGTACATTATTTGGGGATTTAGTGTGGGATTCAGTGAAGCGATCGCAATTTTGTACGATCAAAAATAGTAAACTACTTTTCGCTATCAGTGCTTCACTTTAGAGAATGCCCCATAGCTTACCGCTCTTTCACTGACCGTTAACACAAGAATGGCATGACAGACCCAATGATTTTATCAGGCCCTGCAAATGACATCGACTCCCTGCGACAACCGTTAATCGCTGGGTCTGAAAAAGTCCAACAGCAGATAATCCCACAGTTAGCTGAGTTGGGTAATGAGGGATTAGACGTGTTGATGGAATTTTTACTGAAACGACGTGAGAACCCAGCGACTTGGATTGATGGCAAAGCTTACCAAGTCCTTTACAGTTCTGATGCACCTCAAGTCAAAGAATTTTTGCGCTCCTGTTTTCCTGAAGGAATTGTACCTCTAAAATCAGAGTGCGGGATTAACTACAATTCTTTGCAACAGCTACTTGCTGCTCAAGACTTCCAAACAGCCGATCGCGTCACCATCGAAAAAATGTGTGAACTCTCAGGGCCAACGGCTGTACAACGAAAATGGTTGTATTTTACTGAGGTAGAAAATACCTCGGCTGTTGACTTGCAAACCATTAACAATCTCTGGTTAGTTCACTCCGAAGGTAAATTTGGTTTTTCAGTGCAGCGAGAAATCTGGTTAAGTTTGGGTAAAAATTGGGAGAATTTCTGGCCGAAAATTGGCTGGAAAGCAGGTAATACCTGGACGAGATACCCAAACGAGTTTACCTGGGATTTGAGTGCGCCTAGAGGTCATTTACCCCTTTCTAATCAACTTCGGGGAGTACGAGTTTTTGCTTCTTTACTTTCTCACCCAGCTTGGACAAAGTTATGAGTTAGAAGTTATTAGTTATGAGTTGAAGAGGTTTTTAATTTAAAACTCAAAACTCAAAACTTAAAATTCCTAACTCCTAACTCCTAACTATTAACTTTAATCAGAT
Source organism: Nostoc sp. UIC 10890 (assembly GCF_054786515.1). NCBI lineage: Bacteria > Bacillati > Cyanobacteriota > Cyanophyceae > Nostocales > Nostocaceae > Nostoc > Nostoc sp. UIC 10890. The sequence goes on along the minus strand of NZ_JBSGKF010000001.1, from coordinate 3,076,568 downwards.
AATGGCAAATGTTCGTCTAGAAGATATTAAGCGTAGATTCAATAACGTTACCGCGATCGAGGACATTACCTTTGAAATTCCTGATGGCGAGTTTTGGGTTTTAGTGGGGCCATCGGGTTGTGGTAAATCGACAATTTTGCGAACGATCGCGGGTTTAGAAAGCGCCACATCAGGTAAACTCTTTATTGGCGATCGCTTGGTGAACAATATCCCGGCCAGACAACGCGATGTAGCAATGGTGTTCCAAAACTACGCTCTCTATCCTCACATGAGTGTGGCGGAGAACATCGCTTTTGGCTTGCAAATGCGAAAGGTTGACCGAAAAATCATTCAAGAACGGGTGATGAATGTGGCGCGATCGCTTTCTCTGGATCACTTGCTGGATCGTAAACCGAAACAACTTTCTGGGGGACAGCAACAACGGGTAGCATTAGGGAGAGCGATCGCTCGTGAACCACAAGTATTTTTACTTGATGAACCCTTATCTAATTTAGATGCCCAATTGCGCGATGATACAAGGGCAGAATTGAAACAGCTACACCAAGAATTAGGCATTACAACAATTTACGTCACCCACGATCAAGTTGAAGCGATGACTTTGGCTGATAAAATCGTCGTGCTAAATCGAGGGCGGATTCAACAAATTGGCGATCCTCAGACTATTTATGCAAGTCCTGCTAATCAGATGGTGGCAAGTTTTTTAGGCAATCCACCAATGAATATTTTGCCTGCAATCTATGAAAATAACGGTTTTGATGTGAGTGGACAATTATTAGAAATTCCAGCAGATGTGAAAGAAAAATTACATTTGCGTCAGGGACACAGTTTTGATTTGGGGATTCGTCCAGAGCATATAAAAATTAACACGGACACAGAAGGGGCTGAACGCCCCTATACCGCTAACAGGACTCAAAATTCAGGACTGTTATCGGTTGAAGTTAGACTGGTGGAACCTCTGGGAAGGGAAACTTTGATTCGTGCTGGTTTACCTGGTTCGGCGGTAGTCTTGAATATTCAGGTAGGTGGGGATGTGCGTCTGCGTCCAGGCGATCGCCTTTCTCTACAACTCGATTTAGATTACTTATTTGTATTTGATCCCAAAACTGGAGACAGAATATTATAAGCGTTTCGGAGTGTAAAATATAATTGTTTTGTGTGCGATCGCTGTGACGGGGTGTAGGGGCAATCGCTGTAATTGGTGGCGAGAGATAGGTTAGCGATCGCATCCAGAATCATCACCACACCGCCGTTAATCCAATTTTTGACCGTAACTCTGACCTTGCTCTTGCGTCGTGCGATCGCGGTCATTTGTTAATCAAATAGCGACAATTTGCTGTATCTCTTGCTGAGTAAGAATCTTGGCGCGTCCATGCCGATTTACTTTCACCTTTGGTCGCTACACCCCGTTAACTCTTAATTTTCAGGTTACAGCAGTGTGAACGTTTATATCCATAATTAGGATGAAATAATGATTCAATCACTACAAAAACTATTTACATTTGATGAATATTTAGAGTTTTTAGAAACACAACCGGAAAACATTCGTTATGAATTACACGATGGAAATATTATTCAAATGCCGCCACCATCAGGGAAACACGAGCAAATAGTAGCATTTTTAACAATGATATTAGGGTACGAGTGTCTTCGTCTTAAACTTAATTACGGCATACCTAAAACCGCAACAGTGAAGCCAGAAAATACAATGTCAGGGTACTATCCTGATGTTTTATTAATGAATTTTTCTAACTTGGATAATGAACCATTATGGGAGAAACAATCTATTCTTAGTAAACCAGATTCAATTCCATTAGTGATTGAAGTGGTCAGTACTAACTGGCGAGATGATTATCATAAAAAGTTTGCCGATTATGAAGAAATGGGTATTCAAGAATATTGGATTGTGGATTATGCTGCTTTGGGTAGCAAAGAATTGATAGGCGACCCCAAACAGCCAACAATCACAATTTACTCTTTAAGTGATGAGGGTGAATATCGTGGTAAACAGTTTAGAGGAGACGACCGTATAGAGTCGCCAACATTTCCAGATTTAAATCTAACTGTTGAACAAATTTTTTCAGTACGTTATTGATGAATTAAACCATAACCGCCGCAAGTCTTCAATCACTGGGATTGATCGAGTAGCTAGCTTCCTTTTAGTGTTTGACTTCCTAATATGTAGAAAACTCGTTCAAGCCAACGCTTGACTTTTTTGAATCAATTTCGTGAGAGTAATAATAGCACCGATAGTTACCTAAAAAATTTTCTTCCTGCTTTAAATTAAGATTAATTTCAGGGATTAAATAAGGGTTGTTGATAATGGACGCTTTGATTTTTATTAATTGAGGTATTGTAACCATGATTGAGAATATATATGTTATTGCTGACTAATTATTATTATCAAAATGGGTGGACACTGCCACCCATAAAACTACTGATTAGTTGTAAAAAGAGAGTTTAAGTAAAAATACATAACGTTTTGAAGGTTAGTACTTAATATTACAAATATAAAAAAGTTTCTTAAAGTGCCAGCAATAATCGCAAATTTCCAATTTTTTGTAGCCAGAATCTAAGAAAATAAAAACTGCAATAGAGACTTAATGGATTCGCTGCAAAAACTTATATGACTATTAATCGACGCCATTTCTTGTTTTTACTCACAGCAGGTGCGGGTGCTTTTACATTAGAGGCTTGTGCATTGGCAGAGAAATCTCCTGACCAAGGAAACACTGCAACTCCCAACACAACTCCCAACACAACACCAACTACAACAGGGGCTATCCAACTACCACCTTTAGCTTACGCCTACGAAGCACTGGAGCCACACATTGATGGCAAAACGATGCAGTTTCATCATGATAAACACCATGCAACTTATGTAAAAAACTTGAATGCAGCGTTAGAAAAACACCCAGAACTCAAAGGCAAAAGTGTTGAAGAACTGTTGCAAAAACTTGACAGTGTACCACAAGATATTCGCAGAACAGTACGCAATAATGGTGGTGGTCATGTCAACCACTCAATGTTCTGGGAAATTATGAAGCCCAAAGGTGGGGGAGAACCAACAGGAAATATTGCCTCCGCAATTAATCAAAATTTTGGCAGTTTTGCAGCTTTTAAAAAACAGTTTAACGAAGCTGGTGCTGGCCGTTTTGGTAGTGGTTGGGTTTGGCTAGTGCGTAACAAAGATGGCAAGCTGGAAGTTACAACTACAGCTAATCAAGATAGTCCCTTAAGTGAAGGTAAATATCCCATCCTCGGTAATGACGTATGGGAACATGCATATTATCTCAATTACCAAAATCGCCGTGCCGATTATTTAGATGCTTGGTGGAACGTGATTAATTGGGATGAGATTAACAAGCGATTTGCAGCAGCAAGTAAATTTGCTTAAACATTGGGACAAGGAAATAAATAAAAGTTGATCTTCCGCTCCTGTCAAAGTAATTCGTAATTACAATGAGTAGACACTTGTACCCTTTATAATTACGAATTACGAATTACGAATTACGAATTAATTAAAGGGGTTTTTGAGTAGGTACACCAATAGCACGGGGAAACTGAACTGGTGTGGTACCTACCTTACGCAAATACACGCAGTGCCGGATGCTGTGACTCAGGGGTGTTGTAAATTGTTCGATTGATTCAATGACGCCACCCAACTGCTTCACAGCATTCTGCAAAGCAGTTGTTTCGTCCTCTATCCAATTACCGCGATAAATTATGGCTAAACCTCCCTGTTTGAGCAGTGGTAGGGTATATTCTGCACAGACGGAGGCTGCCCCTACAGCACGGATCAATGCAATATCGTAAGCTAGTCGATGCTGGGGATGCTGACCGATTTCTTCAGCCCTACCAACAAGAGTTTTGGCATTGATAAGGGTAAGTTCAGTTAATATATTGTCGAGAAAATTAATTTTTTTCCGTGTGGAATCCAGAAGAGTAATGGTGCAATTAGGTACAGTAATTGCCACTGGAATACCCGGAAAACCCGCGCCTGTACCAATATCGATGAGAGCAGGGGAAGCAGGGGATAAATTTCCTGATAACAGGGGTGCAATTCCTCGTAGAGAATCCCAGAGATGTTTTTCCCAAAACTCTTGGGGATCAGTAATCCGAGTTAAATTTAGTTGGCGATTACCTTCTAGGATTAACTCATAAAGTTTTTGGAATTGTTCCTGCTGTTCGACAGTTGGCTGCCAATTGAGAGTTTGCTGCCAGATTTCTGCCATCTCAGGCAATTTGTCATTTGTCATTTGTCATTTGTCATTTGTCATTTGTCATTTGTCATTGGTCATTGGTCATTGGTCATTTGTCAGGAATTATTATTCTCCTCTGCTCCCCTGCTCCCCTGCCCCCCTGCTCTCCTGCTCTTTTCTTATACGGATGGTAGAGGTTCTTTAACTTTGGATTCTAGTGTCTTTGGGTCTACTGATTGTAGTTCGCCGTGGTTGAGTGTCCAACAACGATCTGCGATCGCTAACAAATCCCCAGGATCGTGTGTCACTATCAACAGTGTCCAATCTTGTTTCAGTTTCGCTAATAAATTCACCAGTTGCCGACGCATTGACCAATCTAATCCTGCTGTGGGTTCATCCAATAACAGTAAATTTGGCTGGCGAATCAATTGCACTGCTAAAGCTAAACGTCGTTGCTGACCACCACTCAAAGCATGGGGGGCGGCGGAAAGCGATAAATGCTCTAATCCCACCTCACTCAACGCCTGTCTGACTCGTTCTGACCCTAATTCAGGATGTCCTAAACGCAATTCTTCTAAAATTGAACCACCGCAAAAGTGCCGCTCTGGAAACTGAAATACCAACCCAGCCAATTGTTGTAGCTGTTCGGGCATCAGTTCTTGTTCCCGCCAGAATAGTCCGCCACTAGTGGGTTCAGCTAGTCCCGACAAAATCTCTAGTAAGGTACTTTTACCAGAACCACTCGGGCCAATAATCAGACCTAGCTGCTGGGGTGCTAATTCCAAGTTAATCGATTTGAGAATCGCTGTTGGACACGCTGTAGGGTGATAAATTAAATTACGGAGATAGAGCATTTGTTAAGATTACCAAAAAGTCAGCAAATTACTGATTAGCTACACTGAGAGCATCTGAAAAATTCAAAGAAAGGATTAACATCTTAATCTAGCAGCAAAAATTATCCACATTTTTCTCCATTGTGGCAGACTCACTCTTAAACAATGGCTATAACCAGCCTGGGAACATGGAAAAATGACTAAAGTCAACCTCTATATAAAAAAATTTTGCTTGAAGCAGAGGCAAGTTAAAATTAACCATTTTTTGCATTCTAAGTAACACATACAACTATTTCAACCGCAATTATTCTAAGGGTTAAAATGACTAAAAGGTTTTCTTTGCCTCAATTAGTAGTGTCTGCTAAATTCACTACCCTTACTCAGACTGCTTTTGCTGCTGCGATCGCCTTTGGCGTTGCCCCTTGGGCAATCGCACTTAATTTTGGGGTAAATCCCTCTCTGGCTGGCGATCCGTTTCGCGATCGCGAACCTCATCAAATTGGCGACCAAACAGAAGCAGCTTTTAAAGCGATTTTCCAACAGGGCAACTATCCAGCCGCAGAGCGTTATCTGGAACAAGCAGTATCCAAAGAGCCAAATGAACCTTTAGCTTATGCCATGAAGGCATCTTTAGCATACGGAAATAAAGATTGGGCTAAACTAGGCACTTATAGTCAGAAAACTCTAGAAAACGGACAAAAACTGATTTCTAGCGATCCATTGCGTGGTAATTTATACACTGCTGTTGGCCATTTTTTAGAGGGTGCAGTAGTTCTTACCCGTGAAGGTACTGTCAATGGTGTACCGCAAGCTTTTAGTCGGTTGCGACAAGTTTATGAATATTTAGACAAAGCCGAAGCAATTTCTGCCAACGATCCAGAACTGAATTTAATCAAGGGTTATATGGATTTATTATTGGCGGTTAATTTGCCTTTTGCTAGCCCAGATCAGGCAATTAGACGTTTAGAACAAAATGCTGCTCCTCAGTATCTAGTGGATCGGGGTGTTGCCCTTGCTTACCGAGATTTAAAACGGTATCCACAGGCACTAGAGTATGTCAACCGAGCGATTAAAACCACATCCGATAATCCAGAAATTTATTATCTCAAAGCCCAAATCCTTAAACAACTGGGTCAAAAAGAAAAAAGCCAACAGATGATCCAGGAAGCGATCGCTAATTTTGACAAAGCATTGACTAAAAAATCTCAACTCCCCGATGATTTAGTCAAACAAATTGAGGGTGAACGCAACAGGGCTGCTAGCTTGAAGAATCCTTAACTGCCATTCCCCATTCCCAATTCCCAATTCCCCATTCCCCATGCCCTACTTTGATATGCTTATTTCCAGAAGAGTAATTGAGAGATTAGACCAAAATGGAGATTCAGTTTCGCGAAATTAATCCTTTTGATATGTGGATTTGGCTAAAATTCAGCACAAATCCTTCTGCGCGTGAAAAGCAATATGTAGAAGAAGTTTTCAATTCCTGGTTTTATCTAGGTAAATTGGGTGCATTTAATGCCGAGAATCTTCAGGTGCAGGACACTGGACTCGATATCAGCTACATGAATTATGATGAACAAGGTTATGACAAAAGTCTGCTAGCACTGATGCATAATATCGGTGAGTTTGAATATGAGGGTCACTGGGGGCGTTGTTGGTTTGACTTAGGAACGAGTGATGCGATCGCTCTAGATATTTTAATCAATGCCCTCACTCAGCTAAGTCAGGAATATGTCACCATTGAAGAATTGTACATCGGCGGCGAAAATCCAGATTGGCCGATTGAGGATAGCGAAAGTCGTCCTCAGTCTATTTACGATAATTAGTTACAAAAATGAATAAAGCAGGTGAAATTCGGGTAATAACCTTGGGACTAATTCGGGATGACGAACGCATATTTCTTTCTGAAGGCTATGATCCCGTCAAGCAAGAAACATTTTATCGTGCTTTGGGCGGTGGGGTTGAATTTGGTGAAACCAGCCACGACGCTTTAAAACGGGAGTTTCAAGAGGAAATTCAGGCAGACTTAACGAATATTAAATATCTAGGTTGTATAGAGAACTTGTTTACATTTAATGGTAGGCAAGGTCATGAAATTATTCAGCTTTATCAATGTGACTTTGCTGATTCAAAATTTTATCAACTGGAAAGTTTAATTTTTTCAGAATCAAAAAATCATAAGCATAGAGCTTTATGGATAGATATCTCTCGCTTTCAATCTGGAGAATTAAGATTAGTACCTGAAGTATTTTTTGAATATTTATAAATAATCAAATTATCTCTGTTTGCACTCTCGTTTGATTGAGTGCATTGCAATACTATTCGGATTTTGCATTTTAAACTTAGAATTTGGTTTGGGAAAAGGTTAAAAGGTTTTTCCTTCCCCTTTTTCCCTTAATGGACAAGTATTGGGGTGCATTGGGGTTGTTAGGGTGCGATCGCTCTCAATAGCAGAAATAATTCAGTATTTTTGTATTTGGAAGTCCTAATGAAATGCTGTACTTAGCCGTTCAAGTTGGGCTTCAATGGCTGCCAAAAGTTGGTGTTGCTGCCAATCTTGGCTAAGATGGGCGGCTATACAAGCTGCTCCAGCACCCATGCCTTCTTTCACAAAGCCCTGCTCATAAGCTCTCAGTTGGGGATAACGAGAATTAGCAAAGCTCAGATAAGTTCCCAATAAAGGAGGGGTTCTTCCACTCTGAGTGAAGCTGCTTTTTCCCAAGTTGAGAGCTAAGTCAACTGTAGCGCCAGTGGGGTCTTCTGCTACCCAGCGGGTTGTGCCCACAACTACTGCTTCTGGTTGCCATGATAAGGCGTAAGCTTGAGCGATCGCACTGATGAGCGCATAAACCGCCAGCATTTGCGTCCCACCAGCAAGCATTACACCACAACTACGACTAGCTGCGATCGCCATCCCAGCTACCACCACTTGCATGGGATCACCTACAGCAGCAACAAGTTGCAAGGGGTTAACAGGGAAAGTAAAATTTTCTCCCCCTGCTCCCTGCTCCCTGCTCCCCTTCATCTTCTCCAACCCAGCTTGCACTAGTGCAAATTTTTGTGCGTGGTTACAAACAGGGTGGCTACTGTTAACTTTTCCGGCAGCATCTATACCTAAACCAGTTAAGATTGCCAGGGCAGTTGTAGTGCCTCCAACGACACACTCACCGAGAATCAGATACCCCTGTTGGATATTGGCAGCAAGGCGTTCTCCCCAAAGTAGCCCTTGTTCAAACAAGTGATGTACCGTTGTGATTTCCATCGCAGCACCTCCACTTAAACACTTAGCAGGAGCGCCACCCAAATCAATTACTGGCACAACAGGAGGCTGAGGTAAACCAGCATTAAATAAATGAACTGGTATCTTTAGTGATTCAAAGACAGCGCGAGAAATCAGCACAGGTGAAGCCCCAGCCGCTAATGGCGGTAAGGGATATTGGGCTTTATGTTCCGGGCCATAATACAAAAATTCGGCATCTGCACAAGCAGTATATTTCCGATCCTCTGGAGTGCGACCAGCCGCCGAAATTCCTGGAATTAAACCAGTTTCAGTAAATCCTAAAACACAAGCAAATACGGGTAGACAGCCACGATACCGTCGTAGCCATTCTTCACCCTGTTCTGTTTGGGTATAAATACGAATTTGGGAATTGGGCATAGGGAATGGCGCATAGGGCATTGGGCATTGGGCATCGGGCATTGCTGATTAGTTAGGACTCATCATTTAACAAATAACAAATGACAAATGACAAATGACAAATGACAAATGACTATACCTCATAATCCATGAGGACTTGTACCCAGCGTGGTGGGCGGGGAATGGGGTTGCCCAGACGGTCAAAAAGGAACCATGCTGCTAGGTGTACCACAAAAAGGTAGATAAAGTTGTTGAGTAGAATTAAAGCGATCGCTCCCACTTGAATCAAAAACACGCTGGGACTCACCAACAAACTCAGCTTCAAAAATACCCACTCAATGAACTCAGTTACTTGGGTAATCACATAAATCCACAGGTCTTCACCCGACAAAATAGACAGCAACCACAGCCGAAAAAAAACTCCCAAAGTACCCAACAGCGTACCCAAGGTGATAGAAACAATCCAGGGAACACGACGACGATACCATGTCGCTCCCAAAAGCACGCCCATGAACCCATAGGGCATGACAAACAGCAAACTGCGGGCTGGCCCCATCAATACTGTCAGCAGTAACCCAGAAGTGAGTGCTGCCATCCAGGCTGCACGTTTGCCCCAACGCAGATAAACTAGAGCGATCGGCACCGGAAAAAATATCCGCAAAACAGGGCCCAAGGGAAAGTAGAAATTAATAAACCAAATTAGGCTAGCGGTACTGGCTAAAAACGCCGTTTCCACCATCCTCAAGGGCGCAACAGCCTTGATTTGAGGAGGCATTAACTGCTGTTCTTTGTCTAACCAATGATTCTGAGGAGTTGGAGATTCAGGCGATGGATCTTTCTCCGGCTCATCTGGCAGAGAATCTAAAATACTCATATCTGACAAGTTCTTAAACTGGGGATTGGGGATTGGGGACTGGTTTTACTGGGGATTGGGAAGATTTATATGGGGATTCATAGCCCAACCAAATCTTACTCATAATTTCTCCCCAGTACCCAGTACCCAGTCCCAGAGCGCCCATTCATCGCCAACTTTTCTTAGCTGTTCGCGTAGCGTCTCGTAGAGAAGTTGAGGAATCTTGGGCGCGATCGGTTAAACTATCATTCTTTCTAAGGCTGACAAATCGGGAATACAAATAGTATCTTGATCCCGTTTAATCAAGCCTTTTTTTTCTAGCCTTGTCAACACTCGTGTTACTGTTTCCCGCGCCAGTCCGCTCAAACTACTCAATTCCCGATGAGGTAAATTGGGTATTTCGGTTCCTGTCTGCCCTTTTTTTCCCTGTCCTTCTGCCAAAAATAGCAATGTATCTGCTACCCGTGATTGGCTATCAGATTCGCGCAACCGCAATCGGCGATTTACTTGCCGCAATCGTCGTGCCATGAGTTGCGCCAATCTAACCCCCGCCAAGGGTTCTATTTGAAGTAATTTGACAAAATCCTGAGCAGGCATACTACCAATTACCGTCGGGGCTAAGGTAATCACATCTGTGGAACGAGGTACTTCATCTAGCGCCGCCATTTCACCAAATAATTCCCCTTTGCCAAGAATATTCAGTGTTACCTCTTTTCCTTCCAGATTGTAGGTGCGAATTTTTACCCATCCATCCATAATAAAATACACAGACCCCCCCCAGTCATTTTCCAGCAAAATTACCTGATTGGCTGGGTGAGTGCGGGTGACAAGATGGATGAGGGCTGATTCCACAGCGGGTTCTGGCAACCCTTGAAAAAAGGGAGCGGAGGTGATCATCCAGGGATTAGCCTGTGCTTGCAAGCTATATCGGTCTTCCATTACCACATTTTTATTGAAGCTGCTATATACACACAACAAACAAGAGCGCCATTTTTAGCCTAAGCCATCATTGCACAGCTCCCTTTCCAAGAGAAAACTAAACTATGCTACATAAGAAAGCGACAAAAACGTTTTTCTAAATAATCTTTACCTATAAGTTTAAACGGGGTAAAAGTTTTGCAAAAAGTAGTTTATAGCCGGCGGTTGTATTGCTTAGGGGCTAGCTGCACTGCAAACTTAATTAGTTAAGAATATAGGCAAACAACATCAATGATACTAAAGGGAGTAAATTATTGCTCAGGTATTTTAGCGATTTCCAAAAATAGGCAACCAATTGACCTGCAAAACTAAGCTTCTCCCACAAACGCTGACTGAATATTGCCACGACTCCCAGTAATCCATAACATAATGACAGTCACAAGTTCAAGTAGTGGCTTTGTCCACTCAAAATTTTTCCTATGGTTGATGCTGCGTATAGCAAGATCCCCATAGGATTACGGTGATTGTAAAGTAATTGTCACATTAGTTGACATAATTTTCTACGTAAGGTGACAAAAGTGACTTCCAGTGCAGATGAAATTCAAAAGTTGATTGCAGACATTGACAACTTGCTTGCCAGCGGTGGCAAGCGCCTGTCTAGATTTCTGTCTGGTCAGGCGCAAGAGCCTAAAGAAGTTTTAGAAAGAATTCGGGACTTCTTGGTGAAGTTGCAAGAAAAAGAAGCATTAGAGAGCGGCATCCCAAATCAGTCTTCTGAAGAATCGCGTTCGCCTTTGTTAACAAAATTTATTGATCGTGATTATAACCAGTATCCACTACCGCAGATTGAACCCAGTCAAGAACAGAATACTGTTGGCGCAGGACAATTAAAAAATGAATTTTCGAGATTGATTCAGCCGTTGCGATCGGAATTAGAATCGCTTTTGCAAGAGCGAGCCACTCTCATACAGGAAATTCGACAGTTAGAACAAAAACGTTTGCAAAACTACTCCCTAGCACAACAGTTGACAAACCAGGAGCAGATGATTACCGAGTTTTTACAGGTACTCATGAGTCGTCTTGTGCCAACTTTAACGCCACTGGTAGGACAGACGGGGGAAAATTCCGCCAGTTCTTCAAGAGCACCTAATCACACAAACTCTGCAAGTCAAACTTTTTTAGAATCACCAGACAGTGTGGAGCGATTAACCCATCTAGCCAGGGAGTTGGATCAACGCCTATTATCCCTAGATGGGACTGTGAATGTAGTCTTTGAGGCACTACAGCGCAACATTAATACTTATTACGAATCCCTGTCGCAAGCATTAGCAAGAATGCATAGCAAGGGGATGCAAGGCGAACAGCTGATGGCCAGCTTTCTCAATAATTTGACCCAGCATTTGCAGCAAGAATCCCCTAGTTCCCAGCCATCTTTCCTGGGGGGAGAATCTGAAACACTATCTTCACCAGCATCATTAGTTGAACCAACTGCGATCGCTGCTGAAGTTGCGCCCCAATCTTTGGAGCTTATACAGCCAGAAACTTCATCTCCACTCATTCTTAATTCTGAGGAACAGGAGACTACCCTCACAGAAGATTTAGATGCAGTGCTGTTGCAGCTTGGTTTAGAATCTTCTGAATCTTCTGAAACCACAACCGAATTACCGCAAGATATTTCTGCATTAATTGGTGATGAAGTAGACCAACTTTACGCTAGTTTATTTGGCGTTGGTGATGTTAGTAATCCAAGCCTCGATATTGCCACAAATGACTTATCTGCTTCTACAGCCTCTCCATCACCGTTGAATATTGCTGAGGCTCCACCTGTTCCTTCAACCGTTGATTCTGCGGTTGTGACACCAGAGACGAGTCTTTCAACCCAAGAGACTTTAAGAGAAACCACAGATTCATCATCAGAGCCACAGGAAGAACTATTTTTTGAAGAGGAGATTGACCTAGACTCGCCTCTTAGCTTCTCTACCCCACAAACAGACAGTTTCCCGGTGCAACTCGACACTCAGCCAGCTAGTGTTGATACAATTAATACCCTAACTGACCTATTGCCTGATACTGATAGTGAGCAACAACTGCTGGAAGTATCATCTTCTGTGGAAGATGCCACAACTACAGCACCAGTTACTCCAGAAGTAACAGAAATTGAGTTGCCAAAGCCTACCGTTAGCTTAGTGTCTGTCTACGACACACCGCGCGATCGCAAAGAAGATATTGCCACATCGGAAGCATTAATTCCCGATGATCAGCCAGAACCTTCTTCAGATAACTACATCGCTGCTTCACCCCAAGAAAACTTGCTTTCTATTGAGTCAAACCAGGCTCCAGCCGTACCTGATATTTCTTTAGATGAAGAACAATTGCAGCAATTAGATCGGGATTTGGCTAATTTTGATCAGCAGCTAAATTCTGAGTCGCAGCCAGCTACTAACCTGGATCTTTTCTCGGAACTACTTGATAACATTCAAGACACAATCCCCACAACTTCCCCTGAAAATCTTCAATTAGTAGAGAATACCTCAACTGCTGCTTTACCCAGTTTGGCAGTTCCCCTGATAGAAACTGAAAAAAAAAAGGAAGTCACAACTCCTGTTCAAGAAACTTCTTTACCATCAATTTCCAACTCCATAAATAATCCAGAAGTTTCGCCCAATGTTCCAGAATCAGTCTGGTATTTAGGAATTGATTTAGGTACAACAGGAATTTCTGCCGCATTGTTAAATCGCTCGACTTTTGTTGTACATCCTATCTATTGGTCAGCAGAAAATCCGCCGGGAACAAGTTCCTTCCAGCAATCGTTTCGTTTACCAACAGAGGTTTATCTGCCTACAGCTTCTATACCTCACGGTGAAAACGAAAGTGTAGAAACACATGAGCAGACGGCACCAGCGGCTGTTGCCCAAGATAAAGTGCCCGATCGCTCGGCCACCACTCCTGCAAGACCGAGAGCAACAGCAGATTCGACGACAAACAATCTCTACTCGGCACAGTTAAAGCCCTATTTACAAGTAGCCATTCCCTACAAGAGTGAACGACAGAAATGGGAACCTGTTTTGCAATTAAATGAATTTTCCGCAGGGCCTTTGATTTGGGTTGTGCGATCGCTCTCTAAGCTACTATTAACCCTCAAATCCGAAAAAACTTGTACTACCCCTAGTTTAATGGCTGCTGCTGTTGGAATCAGCGAACAAAATTTTCCCAAGATTATCAATAATATTGCTGGTGTAATTTGCACCTGTCCATCTAGCTGCTCGGAACAATACCGCTTTAACGTGCGGGAAGCTTTACTCACTAGCAAACTCATTCAACATCCACAGCAAGTCTTTTTTGTCGAAGAAGCGATCGCTAGTTTACTCCCAGAACTCGATGCTGCTAACGGTGAGCAAATAAAATTAAGCGATGCTCAAGGTTCTCATCCAGCCAAAACCAGCGAACATCCCATTGTTGGCAACACCCTTGTGATTAACATTGGAACAACTGCCACAGAAATGTTGCTGGTGAATGTACCAGAAAGCTTGCAGCAATTGACATACAATGATTTCATGCTCCACAGTTTTGCTTATGCTGGCAAGGGAATTGAGCAAGATATTATTTGCCAGCTGCTATTGCCACCGAAATCTCGGCAATCACGCTCAGAAACACCAAGCGATAGCAAAACTACCACGAGTAATCCTTGGCAATGGCAACCCTCAATTCCTGGTTTAGACCAAATGCGTTGGCAGACTTTAGGATTAGAAGAATTAGAACTACCCAGAGTCGGAGAGCCAGATATCACCGCTCGGATTCGCCTCCAGCAGCGTCTAGAAAGTTCTCTACTGGGACAGGCGGTATTAGATGCGGCACTAGCCTTAAAGCTGATTTTGCAACACCAAGACTCTTTTACTCTGGAATTAGCCGATCAACGGTGGATTTTGCAGCGACGAGACTTAGAAAGCCAGGTATTTATCCCTTTTGTGCGCCGCCTGAACCGAGAACTCAACAAGTTATTGGTAGCTCGTGGCATTCCTACAGAATCCATTAATCAAGCGATCCTGACTGGTGGGGTGGCTTGTGTCGGGACGGTGAACCGCTGGCTACGGCAAAAACTCCCCAGTGCCAAGATTATGCAAGATTTATATCTCGGCGAAAACGGCGCTCCTAATTGCAGTCGGGTTGCTTATGGTTTGGCGATGCTGCCTCTGCATCCCCAAATATTAGATATACCCAGGCAACAATACACTGATTATTTCTTGTTTACAGAATTGCTACGGTTGCTACCAGAGCGATCCTTATCTTTCGGTGAAGTTATCCAGTTATTTGAGGGTCGTGGGATTAATACTCGCACTTGTCAGCAACGCCTGCTGGCTTTTTTGGAAGGTGAATTGCCTTCCGGTTTGATACCTTCAGTCACAGAATCAACCTGGCTCACCCAGAGTTCGCAAGAAAATCCTGACTATCAGGCGATCGCCATAGCACCACTTTTTGAAAAACAAGGGAGTCTCACTTATCGTCCCAATTCCCAACAACTGTTGTCTTTACGTCGCTATCTAGATGCAATCAAGGCTAGTAATCAGCAATCACTGGAGGAACCATACACGGTGAATTTTGCCTTAGAGGTTCATTGAAAGCGACGGAAAACTCCATCCTCTTGTGGGTGGATAGGGATAGTCGCCCCATCACTTGGGGTATTGGGCATTGGGCATTAGTAACTTCTTTCCCATGCCCCATTCCCCATTCTCCATGTCCAAAAACTTTATCTCCTTATGGGTGGAGTTTTTCATCAATAATGATATTATTCAAAACTCTAAATGCTTACTGCATAAGCATTTGGAGTTTTGCAAAGTGATACTAGTACTTCAAGAAAGTAACTTTTTGGATGTGTACCGTAGTAGGATCTTTTTTATTGGATGGAAAAAATATTGTAGATTTACAATCTATCACTTTAATTGAAAGATTCTGTAAATTTTGGGTTTTTGGTTTTTTATTAGTTAAAATTTGTGTATATTAACACTCAGTAGTGGCGACAACCAACAGTAGTAAAAATCGCCTAAAAATTATGTCTTATGTCTACACTACTGATGCAAAAATTCCTGTTATAAAATAAGTTAGCCCTCGTGAATAATCTTTATCTTTATTCAGTTAATTGTTCGCAACAGCCTTCACACCCTTCAACTTTAAGTGTGAGAAAACGATTAATTGACATTATCGGAGCCATTGTAGGGCTGATTATTACATTTATGGTAGCAATCCCTGTAGCAATTGCTACCTTTATTCATGAGCCAAGTCCAATATTCTATTCCCAAATTCGGTGTGGTTTAAACGGAAAAACTTTCCGCATTTGGAAATTCCGTTCCATGATCGTCGATGCCGATAAACTCAAGCATTTGGTTGAAAACCAAGCTAAAGGTCACATCTTTAAATCTGTTGACGATCCTCGCATTACTCCTGTGGGTAAATTTTTGCGGCGTACTAGCTTGGACGAGTTACCCCAATTTTGGAATGTTTTGCTAGGGGACATGAGTTTAGTTGGTACTCGTCCACCGACTCTTGATGAAGTTAACCATTACGATCCACACCACTGGGATAGATTGCGAGTCAAACCAGGCATTACCGGAGAATGGCAGGCTAATGGACGTTCCAGCATTACAGACTTTGAAACCATTGTCAAGATGGATATAGATTATCAGCGCAAGTGGTCTGTAACTTATGACCTGAGTCTGATTGTTAAAACTATTTGGGTGGTATTTAAAAAGACTGGTGCTTATTGAATTGGGGATTGGGGATTGGGCAATAATCATATAGTTTTCCTCCCCTGCCCCCTGCCTCCTTCACCCCTTAACGCCGCTACCTGTTTCTGTCGGTACAATGTAACGTTGTAAAAACAGAAATAGTAACAAGACTGGGGCGATCGCAATCACTGAGCCAGCAGCTACCAACCGCCAGTCAAGGGAAAATGTCCCTGCTAGCTTCGCGACACCCAAAGGAAGAGTATATAAACTTTCGTCTTGGATGACAATTAAAGGCCACAAAAAGTCACTCCAAGCACCAATAAATACGAAAATAGCTAAAGTTACTAGTGCAGGGCGAACTGCTGGTAACATAATATGCCACCACAAGCCTAATTCGGAACTGCCGTCCATCCGAGCCGCTTCTTCTATTTCTTTGGGGACACTCATGAAAGCTTGGCGCAACAAAAAAATGCCAAAGGCAGAAGCTAAACTCGGAAAAATCATCCCTAAATAAGTATTTCTCAAACCTAACTGGACTGTCAAAATATAGAGGGGAATCATCACGATTTGGAAGGGAATCATAATCGTAGAGACGATCGCCACGAAAATCCAGTCTCGCCCCACAAACGACAATCTGGCCAACGGATAGGCAGCCAAGGCGCAAAACAGCAGATTTAAGCCCACAGTCAGCACTGACACCAAAGTACTGTTATACAGGTATTGCCCAAAAGGTAGAGAGTTCCACACACTAGAGAAGTTATTTAGTGTCGGTTGACTGGGTAGCAACTGTGGCGGCGACTGAAAAATATTTTCCGTGGGTGATTTCAAGGATGTGCTAATTAGCCATAGTAAAGGAAAGAGCATCAAAAGTGCGATCGCTCCCAACAGCACATACATTAGCAGAATCTGCGATCGTGATTTTTTCCAGTTCAGCATTTGATTAATAACTTTCCCAGTTCTCTAAATATTTATTACAACTTTCTTTATAAAGCTACAACTTGCTTTCAATATTTTGCACTTGCTCAAATATTTGGTGGATGCTCACCCATTTCCACCCACATTTTTCGCACACGAGTTAATTGCAGACGATTCATTTTTAAAGTATAAATTGTTGCTCTACCAATGGTTGTAAGTCCGACAATTTCTGTAGTGTCTTCACTCCAAGTAAAATGGTCTGCCCACAATTGCTGTTGTGGATTAAATAATTTAACCTCATTCTGAGTATTAGGGTCAATTGCTGTTTGGCGAGTTGCTTTATAACGATTACAAGATGGACAAGCCAAGCATAGATTTTCAAATATAGTTTTCCCTCCAGCAGACAAGGGAATGATATGCTCAAATTCAAAGGTAGTGACTGTTAAAGCTTCAGCAGTGCGACAGTAAGCACAACAATCAGCAAAATAATTACGAATTTCCTTTTTTAATTCAACAGGAATGTAAACACTCACGCTAGTTGCTGTTTATTTTGAAAAACATTTAAGGTATATCTAGCTCTAGTTTTAAGAATATTTAATTGGTCAACCTGTGCCAATAATCTGTCTAAGGTTTCAGTTTCGTCATCTGACAAATCATTATCCGAATTTTTAACTAATAATTCCTGTAACTGTATCTGAGCTTTGGGAGATAAATAACTTTCTGCCAATGCTTGCAACTCATCTAGATTTAAACCAATCAATAATTCCGAATCTACAGATAAGTTAGTTAGCTGTTGATAAGTTTCTAAATCTAACAGTACTCCAACTTTTTTTCCCTCTGCGTTAGTGACATACTGAACTGAGTCAGACATGGCTTTACTTGAGAATTTGCTTAATTTTATTCTAACCTATCATTAAAAATCTGGGAAATTCACCTAATTCTGTTATAGAATTTATTCACATATTAATACAATTAAGTCTCTTCACTTTTTGAACTCCCTAATTCTTCCAGAATATCAAAGAAGTCGTTGATTAGTTTTGCGTCATATTCTTTTACATCACTCCATGTTTGACTGTTGTGAATTATATCTTGTGCTTCGAGAAGACAAATACCCAAAGCATTTTTTAAAATTACAATTGATTCGGCTTTTGAATAATTACTCAATCTTAAAAACTTAATAGCAGATTCTTTCTCGGCGGATTCAGTCAACATTTTGTTCAACTTTTCAGTTATTTCATTATCTTTATTCATAATTTTTCCCAAATTTATAAAAGGCATTATGTTGCAGAAATTAAATATTTCTCAGATTCTTGAGCCATTAGTCTCATAAAAACGATCTACAGCAGTTATACAATTAAACCAAGATTACTGACTTATTTTAAAAGTCGGTAATCTTGGTATTTCAATTTTTACTAATTAGATTTAATTGGTAGAAAGTCTGATTTTGTACACACACTTTCCAAACAACCTCTTACAGTTTGAAGCAAATTCACAGTAGTTAATCTTCAACCGCGACATAAGGTTTTGGTTCCCGCGAACGTTGGGCAATTTCTTCTCGTCGATACTTTGCAAGTTCGCTGTAAAGCCTCTTGCGAGAGAGATTCACACTTCCAACAGGCTCATGTTCTAGCAGTGTATGCCAAGGGGAAAATAGCGAACCCTCATCTAAACGTTTGCGTTCTTCAAAGTCAAATTTCTGGCTTGGAATGCGGACAGTTGCAACTTTAATAAATGGTGAATCTGCTTCTTGCCATTCTTTAACATGGTCTTCAATTGGCGTTTTTTCATCGTCTACATAAAACTGAATTAGGAAGTCAAAAGACGCTTCTCGACCTTCTTCAGTCAAATATTTTACCAGCGTTTCTCGAAGGTAATTTTCTGATTCTGGAAGTGTTTCTAGTGGTTGTTCAGGCTGTTGAGGTTTGACAGATAATTTTACAATGCGAGACGCTCCTAACGTCGCTACCGCTTCGCTAACGCCAAACTTAAAGGGAGCCATACTCCAATATTGAATCAAAAGTGGATTTCCTACCTTGTGGCTGCCAATTTTTTGCAAAATAGCAAAGGCGTAACCAAGTTCTTCCAGCCGTTCTGGAGAAAGTTGTCCACTACCTGCTTGAGAAAGATCGGCATAATCACGAACGTCTTTAGTCAAGAAAATCGGATAATTGTTAAGTATAAAATCTTGAGTTTTTTCTTCATCATCCAAGACTTTTTGCCCTTCCACATTCATCACCTTGATGGCGATACCACGAACATCAGGTTGGCTATCGGAGTGGAATTTCCCACGCTTTTGAGGTGAACCACCACTAGAGAAACGAATCCACGCAGGGTAGGTTTGGGGCGTTTTGAACAAACCTACTCTCAGGTCTTCAGGAAGATTGGGTTCAATAATAAACTCTCCCCAAAGGAGCCCATGACTTTTGCTATGAATTTGGCGGAGGTCTGGGCCGTTTTTTTGTTGAGCTTGGAGGCTCGTTGCGATAATATCGTCGATTATTGCTTCTTGCTCAGTGGTAGATGACGTTGGGTTAGTCATAAAACATTTGATGAGATGTCTTCATTATCCTGAATCCTTCAACCTTTTCGAGTCAATCCGGTTTCCGTACAAATAGCTTGTAGTGGTTTATCCCAAGGTTCAATAGGTATTTGGGAGAAATAGGCAAAATCAAAGACAATTCCGATAGTCGGCTTTGTCTGCCACTGCGGTAAACTTAGCAAGCGATCGTAATATCCGCCGCCATAACCCAAACGATATCCTTGATAGTCGCAAGCTACACTGGGGATGAGAATCAAATCTACTTCGGCTGCATCTAAAATTGGAGTGTCGGGGTGTGGTTCAGTAATGCCATAAGCGCCGCTTTGGACAGAATCATTCGGTTTCCAAATATGCCAACACAGGGATTTCTCAACGCAGCGAGGAAATCCCCAACTGTATTTGGTGTTGACAAATAAGAGACTGAGGTCAGGTTCTTGGCGAAAGCTGAAATAAGCGAGTATTGTTTTTGCTTGGGTAAACAAAGTAGAGTTTTGTAAATGAGAGCATAAGCGATGGTTGAGTCGATGGGGGATATTATTCTCCGCACCTCTCGGTTAAATCTGGGCGTGCGACTTTCACCGCACCCAGCTTCCGATGTTCTTAGCTTTCGCTTTTGCTCATGTGTTTGTAATCGTGGCAACTCTCATGAATTGCTTCAAGATTACTTTTCTTCCAGTTGGCGTGGTTTCCGTCGATGTGATGCAGGTGAACCCGTTCCTCATCAATGAACTTCAGACCGCAGGAAGCACATTTATGGCTTTGCTCTTTCATAGTTTTAGAGGTTTTACTGTCGTAGAGCTTGCTATTACGTTCGCTCCAGTAGGTAATGTCTCCGTCATAGGGGGATTTTATTCCTTTAACCATGACGTGACTATTTTCGGAGTAGGAAACATTTGGAAATGCCTTGTCTAGTAATTTCTTGCTAGAGTAGCGGTTTTGATTGGTTTCCTTGTTAAATACCTTGTAAGCTCTTTTTTCGATGTGGTACAAGGAGTTTCTAGAACCGTCCATCTTACAGAACTTATGGTAATTTCTCCAGCCTCTGACTATCGGGGCTAATTTCTCAGCCTTTGTAGTAGCACCATAATTCGAGTTGTTGACGATGTGTTTTACTTTCTTACGAAATGCTTTGAAGTTGTCCAACGAGGGAGTGCTTCTGAGCTTTCCGTTTTTCTGGACTTTGAAGTGCCATCCGAGGAAATCAAACCCATCTGTCGCGGCGGTAACTTTGGTTTTCTTTTGGCTTACATTCATTCCGCGTTTGCGGAGAAACTCGCTGATTCTTTCAAGTATCTCTGTCGCATCATCTTCGGGTCGGAGTATAATAACCATGTCATCCGCGTATCGGATTGATGGCTTGACAATTTTCTTTTCGGAAGTGTTGCCTGTGATACTTTTACCGTATTTGTATTCGGTGTGGTATCTGTGTATATCTTCTATCCCGTTGAGCGCGATGTTAGCTAATAGAGGACTGACCACTCCCCCTTGGGGTGTCCCTTGTTCGGGAAATTCTGGGTTGACTCCAGCCTTGAGGCATCGGAAGATACCGAGTTTTAAGCCTTTGGGGGCAATGAGTTCTTCCATTATTGCTGAGTGATTAATCCTGTCAAAGCATTTTTCGATATCGAGTTCTATAACTCTTTTATCTATTCCGTTGCTTCGTGAGCTTAGGTTATCAAAGATGTATTGTTGTGCATCATGGGCAGAGCGCCCAGTTCTGAACCCGTAGCTTCTGGCATGGAAAGTGGCTTCGTGTGCTGGTTCTAGTGCGTATTTTGCGAGGCATTGCCAAGCTCTATCTGCGATGGTTGGTATCTTAAGCATTCTGGTAGTCCCGTCCTTTTTGGGGATGGGGATTTCCCGTAGCCCTTGATGCTTCCAATTTCCACTATTCATTTTCAGTAGTTCTTCGAGGTTGAAGCGTTCTTCAAATGGGAGGGATTTTTTGCCATCAATACCCGCCGTCTTTTTGCCAGCATTTAGCTGAGATACAAGTCTAATTGCAAGAAATCGAGCCGAGGTTGATTTTAGAATAAGCCTTTGGAGTAACCGAGCTTTCCGTTTGTCTCCAACTTGAACAGCTTTGTACACGCGCTTTTGAAGGCGGAAAAGGTTACGGCGGAATTTCTTCCACGGTAAGGCTCTCCAAGATTCACTAGTATGTCTACTGCGTCTAATCATTTTCTCTTCTCTGGTTTGTGTATTCTGAACACCTCAGACCAATTACGGTCTGTCCTACCCGACTTGTGAGAGTTCCGCTTCTCGTCTAGCCTACCTGGGGTTCGACTGCCCCAAGACTCACAAATCGTTTTTATTCGTTCCCTCGGTGAGATTGATTGTTCCGTTAGGCGTGGTCAATTCAACTACTGGATTCCCTTGACTCTTACCGTTATTAAAGGCGATATGCGGCGGGAATTGTTTCTCCAGTGAAGTCAGGGGTTTTTATGTTGCGCCCTGCTTGAAAATAAGTTGCTTTTCTAGACCCGGTTTCGCCGTAGGAACTCCCTGTTAGCGCCAGTGTCAACCCGCAACGGCTGTCTGATTGCGCCCTGTTCCCAGCTTCACTCTACAAGAACCGAGCTTGTTCGGTGTGGGCAGATAAGGAGTCAATTCTGAGTCTGAATGGTAGGACTTTCACCTACATCTGACCGAGAGTTCAGCCCTTAATGACAGTAATCTGCTGTCGGGCTGGATTAGCTATTTACGGGATGATTACCGTGATTCACTAATCAACGAATCGCACCGCTTTTTTCTCTCCATTCTCCAATGGACATTGATTGACGTGTTTTTAGCAGAGTGCGACGCAGTTCTGCTTTATTTAGTTGATGATTAACTTTGTCCATAAAATTTATATCGCCAAAAAAATAAGCTGGACATTGCCCAGCTTGTATCACTCTACATTCAGCAGTACATAGTTATACAGCGTGTTGACGATACCACTCAATGGTATTCTTTAGTCCTTCCTCAAAGCTTACTTGAGCCGTGAAATTAAAGGCTTGCTTGGCCCGTTCAGTATCTAAACAGCGGCGGGGTTGACCATTAGGCTTGTCAGTTTGCCACACAATTTCCCCCTTAAACTCCATCAATTCGCAGATTAGAGTTACTAAATCCAGGATGGAGATTTCATAACCGGTTCCCAAGTTAACTGGTTCAGATTCGTTATAGAATTGAGTCCCCATCACAATCCCTCGCGCTGCATCTTCTGAATACAGAAACTCACGGGTGGGACTACCATCACCCCAAACAGGGAGTTGTTTTTCCGCGTTAATTTGGGCTTCGTGAACTTTACGAACTAATGCTGGAATAACGTGGGAACTTCCTGTGTCAAAGTTATCTTCTGGGCCATATAAATTGACTGGTAGTAGATAAATCCCATTAAAACCGTACTGCTGACGGTAAGATTGCAATTGAACTAAAAGTGCTTTTTTTGCAATTCCGTAAGGGGCGTTGGTTTCCTCTGGGTAGCCATTCCAAAGATCATCTTCTTTGAATGGTACTGGAGTGAATTTAGGATAGGCGCAGATTGTGCCAACACAAACAAATTTTTCTACTCCAGCTTGATAGGCAGCGTGAATTAGCTGGGTTCCCATGATCAAGTTATCGTAGAACAACTCTGCGGGTTTTTCGCGGTTCAGACCGATGCCACCGACATGAGCTGCTAGATGGATGATTATGTCTTGCTGGTCAACTGCACGTTGGCTATTTTCCCAGACACGTAGATCGGAATCGTGCGATCGCGGTATTGTAATTTTCTCGCGATCAGCCCCTGCTTTACACAGTTGATCTATCACCTGACGACCTAGAAACCCCGACCCACCAGTGACGAGAATGCGTTTATTTTTTAGTTCTAAGGCTGTCATATTTTTATCCTCTGTGATGCGAATCAGAAGTGCAAAGCGCCCAGTGTTTGACGAATAGTCGCAATATCATCTGGAAATTGAGAACCATTTCCATTGGGTGAAGTGTGACCCAATGCTTGTAAGTCTGCTTCTACCATTAGGGAAACTAGTTCTTCAAAGGTTACTGATGGTGTCCAGCCCAACTTTTGCCGTGCTTTGGTAGAATCGCCAATCAACAACTCTACCTCAGATGGACGGAGGTAACGCTCATCAAACTCTACATAATCTTGCCAATTGAGATTCACATAACTAAATGCCAGTTCCAAAAACTCTCGCACTGAGTGGGTTTCACCAGTAGAAATTACGTAATCGTCTGGCTGGTCTTTCTGCAACATCAACCACATTGCTTTGACGTAATCCTTTGCATAACCCCAATCTCGCTTGGCATCTAGATTACCCATGTAAATCTTTTTCTGCTTACCAGCAACGATACCTGCCACTGCTCTAGTAATTTTGCGGGTTACAAAGGTTTCACCCCGGCGTGGTGACTCGTGGTTAAAAAGTATGCCGTTACAAGCAAACAAATTATAAGATTCACGATAATTTACAGTTTGCCAATGAGCGTAAACTTTCGCACAGGCATAGGGACTGCGGGGATAAAAGGGCGTTGTCTCAGTTTGAGGTATTGCTTGTACTAAACCGTACATTTCTGAAGAACCCGCCTGGTAAAATCGCACCTGAATTCCGGTACGATGTTGGTAGTCTCGAATTGCTTCCAACAGACGCAATGTTCCCATTCCTACAGCATCCACTGTGTATTCTGGTGAATCAAAGCTGACCCTGACATGGGATTGAGCGCCGAGGTTGTAAATTTCTACTGGTTTGACTTCTTCTAAAATGCGCCGCAACGTCGTGCCGTCTGTCAAGTCACCGTAGTGAAGAAACAACCGTACTCCCTCTTTGTGGGGGTCTTCGTAAATGTGATCGATGCGGTCTGTGTTGAAGGTAGAAGTCCGGCGAATGATGCCATGAACCTCATAACCTTGTTCCAGTAAAAACTCACTTAGATATGAACCATCTTGTCCAGTAATACCAGTAATCAACGCTCGCTTCTGTTGCGTCATGCTCAATTATCCCTTATTGTCTTTGATTAAAAAGTTACAGCCAATCTGATACAACCTAGCAACTAATTGCTGAATTGCCTAATGGGAAACCTACGAGTTCTTGTTGTTAGAAGACTTTTTCCGTAAATAAATATACTTAATAAAAAATAATTTAACACGTAAGCTAAGTACTAAATAGCTCAGTATTTTTGAAGTATGTATATTTCTTCTTGTACCAGATAGATCAAGATTATTTTTATGTAAGTTGTTTTTTTGTCAAAACTTCATATATCTCTAGTTTTGTGAAGAATTAATAAAATAGGCATATTAAATTTAGACTTCTGGCAAAAAGGCGAATCAGGGCAAAATAGCTAAAGATTCACACTTAGAGAAGTCCGAGTTAAGTATAAAAGCACAAATTTATAGAAAGCAAAGATAAGCAATTCTTTAGTCTTAGGATAAGAATCGGTACTTAGGGGCATTAACTGCCCCACAGAATCCGCCCTAAGTAGTTACTCAGTATGCCCCGTTATTTTTGGGTAGAATTACCACGTCAACAGTTTTCAAGATGATCCATAAATCAAGCCAGAAATTCCTAAATTTGACATAATGCAGGTCTATTTGGACTCTCCGAGGGTAGGGAATGTCATTACGCCCAGATACCTGCCACAAACCAGTAATTCCTGGACGGATTGTTAAAATCTCGTCAATGTGACAACCGTATTTTGGCAGTTCTTCTGCTACCAAAGGTCGGGGACCGACTACGCTCATGTCCCCTTTTAAAACGTTCCAGAACTGGGGAAATTCGTCTAAGCTAGTAATTCGCAAAAATCGACCAATTTTGGTAATTCGGGGGTCTTGTTTTAGCTTAAAACTGCTCTCAAATTCTTGTCGCAACTCAGGCGATGTTTCCATCATTTGCATGAGGATTTCGTCTGCATTGCTTACCATTGTTCGGAATTTAATACAATTAAACGCTTTGTAATTTTTCCCTACCCGTTCCTGGACATAAAAAATTGGACCTTCTGAACTGAAGGCAATCAGCAAGGTCAAAATTAAGTAGACGGGGAAGAACAAAATTAACACCGACAGCGAAAACACTATATCGAACAGTCGTTTGGCAAACTCTCCGTTTAAACCCTGAAAAGATAAACCTTTGGGTTTAACTTTTGGCGTCTTTGTTTTTTGACCGCGTTTTAAGAAAGTACGCGTAGACGCTCTAGTGTCTTGCCGTACGCCTCGCTTGCCGGAGAGGAGTGAGCTCTGGGCAGTCATCATACTCCTTAATAATCCACACCACACATAGTCCCAATATTAAAGCCAAAATGATCTGCTTCTGGGGGAAATTGCCAAAAGCCTAAAAAAATAAGACATTAACCAAGACCATTATTCTGAAAACGGTCTTTTTCGTTGCACTTGTTTACAAAATCTAGATAACGATTTGCAAAGATTTGCGGTGAAAACTGCGCGGCGTGCGATCGCATATACTCAGAACTGAACGAACCCTCATACACTTCAAACTTTTCTACTGCCTCTACCAAAGCCGCCTCTGTTTGCGTCCTGAAAAATAGACCTGTCCCTGTATCCGCACAAGAGCGGATGTCTCGCACTGTTTCTAGAGCACCCCCTGCACCATAGGCAATTACTGGCGTGCCGCAGGCCTGTGCTTCCACTAGGGCGATACCAAAATCTTCACAAGCTGCATACACAAACGCCTTAGCCCTAGACATATATTTTTTTACCACATTATCGGGTTGCCAACCGAGTATTTGGATATTCGAGTTTGCCATCTCGCGAATCTTGTTCATTTCATCTCCTGTACCAATGACTACTAATGGTCGTTTTAGTTGATTAAAAGCGTTGACAATCAACGATATTTGCTTGTAACTCACTAATCGGGAAACTGTCAGGTAAAAGTCCTCTTTCTCAGACAAAAACGGAAATTCGGCAATATTCACTGGTGGGTAAATGACTGTTGCTTCTCGTCGATAGCAACGCCAAATCCGCCGAGCTGTATGCTGCGAGTTGGCAATGAAGTAATCAACGCGATTGGCACTCAATACATCCCATTGGCGTAAACGATGTAATAAATATCGCGTCACCCACCCAGGTAAACCACTACCCAGTTTGCTGTGGCGCAGATAATCAAAGGTCAAGTCCCAGGCATAGCGCATAGGGCTGTGACAGTAGCAAATATGCATCTGTTCGGGAGTGGTAAGAATTCCTTTGGCAACAGCGTGCGATGAAGACAGAATTACGTCATAATGCCGCAAATCAAGTTGTTCAATTGCCAAAGGCCACAAAGGTAAGTATTTTTGTATACCGTTGCTGGCATAGGGAAAGTTCTGGAGAAACGTCTTGCCAATCTGACGCTTGTATAAATAACTTTCTCTGTTGCTAGATTCAAAATCTATTAGGGCATACAAATCAGCATCAATGTGATTCAAAATTTCTCGGACAACGAGTTCTGAACCACCGGTGGCTTTAGGTGTCAGCCACTCATGAACCAGAGCATATTTCAAGGGCACAGCTAACTTGAATAAATGGAAAATACAAAGGACAACTTGATGACGTTAACTGAAAAGTTTCCCCTTGTGATTAATTAACGGGAAGCGCCCCAGATTAGCACATAAGACGGAATCTTTCCCAGAGAGGTTCCAGATGGATGCTGCAACCTGATAATCTCAGATTGGGCATGGGGCATTGGGCATGGGGCATTGGGCATTAGTTATTTCTTTTTGTCTCCCTAATTCCAAGTCCCCAGCCCCTACTCCCTCGATGAAAACTGATATAGAAAGGGTGAATTTATGCGAATTTTGATTATGGGTGGTACTCGGTTCATTGGTGTTTATTTGACTCAATTACTGGTGGAACAAGGACATGAGGTGGTGCTGTTCAATCGTGGGAATCGGCCAGCACCACCTTCTTTAGAGGGAGTAGGACAAATTATAGGCGATCGCACAGATGCTACTCAATTAAAAGCAAAGTTATCACAAGAAAACTTTGATGTCATTTTTGACAATAACGGGCGCGAACTTACTGATACTCAACCACTTGCAGAAATTTTTAAAGACCGAGTGCAACATTTTGTGTATATGAGTTCTGCGGGGGTTTATCTCAAATCTGACCAACTGCCCCACATAGAAGGTGATGCTGTAGATCCCAAAAGTCGCCATAAGGGTAAACATGAAACTGAAGCTTATTTGACTCAATTGGGATTGCCCTTTACTTCTATTCGTCCTACTTATATTTACGGGCCCCGTAATTATAATGAGTTGGAAGGCTGGTTTTTTGACAGAATTGTGCGCGATCGCCCCATTCCTATCCCCGGAAATGGTTTGCATATCACTCAACTGGGACATGTAAAGGACTTGGCACAAGCAATGACTAAGATTTTGGGCAATAAACAAGCCATAGGACAGATTTATAATATCTCAGGCGATCGCTTTGTCACTTTTGATGGTTTAGCCCGTGCTAGCGCTGTAGCGGCTGGCAAATCACCCGATGCTGTAAAAATCGTCCACTACGACCCGAAAAAGTTTGATTTCGGCAAACGCAAAGCTTTTCCGATGCGCGTGCAGCATTTCTTTGCTTCGGTGAATAAAGCGCAAACAGAATTAGACTGGCATCCTGAATATGATTTAATTTCTGGTTTACAAGACTCTCTGGAAAATGATTATTTGGCTAATGCAAAAGATAAAGCTGATGTTGATTTTTCTGTAGATGAGGAGATTTTACAAGCGTTGTGAGCTAGCTGTGCAGTAGCCAGGGCGAATTTTATTCGCCCATTTCGCTTAAGTTGACTGATGCGATCGCATTTTCATAACTCATCAGGGTTAACGCCTAACTCTCGCAGTTGTGCTGCTAATCTGTTAGCACGTTGACTTTCTCGTTCTAGCGGCGTGGGAAGCCAATTCCCGGATGCATCATACCAACGTAGCCACAATCGCTCAATTCCTTGATAAGAACCTTGCCAAAGTCCTAAACCTAGTTCCAAACCCGGCATCCACACCCGTGGAGTATTCAAGTCTAATTCGCTGTAGCGGTCTGCAACTAATTGGAATACTTGGAGTTTGTCAGTGTAGCGGTCAAACACAATGTAGTAAGGAACTCGCAAAATCCGCTCATAAACTTCCCATTTGGTCGGCGGTTGGTTAATCTCCCGCAGAGTTTGTCCTAAGTCTTCTTTTTCAGTGCCAGGAGAAAGCAATTCTATCACTACAAAAGGAGCAACCCCTTCTTGCCAGATAACATAACTCAGACGCAAGTTTTGCTGTTCGTAGAGACGCGAAACTCCCACAGCAGCAAACCAGTCTGGGCGTTTGTACCACAGTGTATGCCGGAGGTCATAGTAAAGGTTTAAGTCACTGGCAACAAATACTTCCTCTGCTGGATAGTTAGGTGGACAGAAGGTTTCGCGCAGAAGTTGGGGCTGAAAAAGGTGAAATTCGTCAGGCAAACCAGAGTCCTCCGGGTATTCACTGGGAAGATCATACATGGTTGGTAGGACTTCTTTGGGAGAGAGAGGCGGGTCTGTTTGATACATAACGGGAATCTTGACCGACTAATTTTAAGTTAACGGATCGCAGTAAAGGTTGAGTCAAAATTAAAAATATTTTCTTCTACCTGGGGAAGACGCGATAAATTGCGTCTTTAGTCTTTACTGAAACAGGAATGAAAATTTTCTTTATTAGTCAGGCAAACGTTTTTTAAAATTGCCTGAAGGCTACTGAAACTAGTTTCTGTAAATACTATTGTTGGTTGATCAAATGAGCCAGGTTTTGCAATATCCACTCCACAATGTTCTAGAGTCTCGTGCCCGCTTGGGTGAAGGCCCCATCTGGGATTCTACCCAAAACCTACTGTACTGGATCGATATTTACAACCATCGTGTACATCAGTTCAATCCGGCTACGGGGAAAGACTTGTTTTTTAATGTGGGAGATGTCGTAGGTGCGATCGCAACAGCAGGTAAAGATAGATTAATTATGGCACTGCGTCATCACTTGGCATTTCTCAATACCAAAACAGGTGAAGTTACTCCTATTTTGGAGATTGAAGGAAATCTGTCAGATAACCGTCTCAATGATGGCAAATGTGACCCTCAAGGTCGCTTTTGGATTGGCTCAATGTCTTCTTTAGAAAAACCCCACGCTAGCCTCTATCGCTATGATCGTGACGGTTCATTGCATGTGATGGAAACGGGATTGACTATCTCTAATGGTCTGGGGTGGAGTCCCGATCAAAAAACGTTTTATTTGAGTGATTCTCCTCAACAAAAAATATATGCTTATGACTTTGATTCAGTAACAGGTAGCATTATTAATCGCCGGATTTTTGTTGATTTAACTCATGAATCTTTCTACCCAGATGGGTTAACGATAGATAGTCAAGGAAATATTTGGTCAGCTATGTGGGATGGCTGGTGTGTGATTCGTTTCAACCCCAAGGGTGAAGAGATATTACGGATAAAACTACCTGTTCCACTCGTAACGAGTTGCACCTTTGGCGGCGAAGATTTGCAAACACTCTACATTACTACTGCTTCAGTTGGACTTAGCCAAGGGGAGATAGAAAAAAGTTTCTACTCAGGTGATTTGTTTGCTCTCCAAACTGATGTTAGCGGATTACCTAGCTATGATTTTGAGAAATAAAGTACTATCGGACTCATATTTGATTTCTGAAAAAACTCAGTACAACTAAGAAGCCTTCTTGACTGTTGCCTATTGCCTGTCTACACAAATTCGTTCAGAAATCAAAGCGGATTCTTATATCTGTGTGCAAGGTAAGTGGATTGAGGGTTTAAGTTTAAACGCAAAGGGGCGCAGAGTATAGCGCAGAGGAACGCAAAGTTTTTTTGAGTCTATTCACTACGAATTTAGGCAAAGTTTTAATCAGGGACTTTTAAATAATAAACATCAGTTCCATACAGTTTTTTTTGAGTCACTTTGTACCTAACGGTGTATTTTCACTAGTTGGGTTTTGTGGTATCAAATAAATTGCTCCAGAGATTAAAGTTAAGGCGACAGAAACCCAAAAAGCAATCACAGAGGGAGTTTGCCATACTTCAGGTAGGGGTGCAATCAGAAGTGCGATCGCAACTATTTGACTAACCGTTTTGAGTTTACCCCAAATATTCGCCCCGGTAATTGTCGTTTGATTCACTCGCCAACCAGCGATCGCTAATTCTCGCGCTAAAATCAAAAACACTCCCCAAGCTGGCACTTTTCCTAGTTCAATTAACACCATTAACGGCGCAAGTACCAAAAATTTATCCACTAAGGGGTCAAGAAATTTACCCAACTCACTAACTTGGTTGAGTTTCCGCGCCAAATAGCCATCTAACCAATCAGTTAACGCAGCGACGATAAAAATCGCCAAACATATCCATCTAGCTTGTGCTGTGGAGTTGTACAAGCCATAAAGCAGAAATGGTACACCCAGAAGGCGAGAGAAAGTAATCCAGTTGGGTATGGTCATAATAATTCGTAATTCGTAATTCGTAATTCGTAATTCATAAATAAAACTTCAAAATTAACAACTGTAAAGCAACAAGCAGCCAAGCAAATATGCAAAATATATGCAGATTAGTGTATCTGAGTGTACCTGCGTGGGAAAATCTGTTTTCTGTAACTCTTTTAAAAGAATACTATGACTGAACACACAGAATTCCGCATCGAACACGATTCGATGGGCGATCGCCAAATTGCTAGTAGCGTTTATTACGGCATTCAAACTTTACGAGCTATCGAAAACTTTCCCATTAGCGGCATCAAGCCTTTACCTACTTACGTAGATGCTGGATTGATAATTAAAAAAGCTACAGCAATTGTCAATGGAGAACTAAATTGCATTCCCCAAGATATTAGTCAGGCGATTGTCCAAGCAGCTGATGAAATCTTAGCTGGGGAATTCCGCGATCAATTTGTTGTGGATGTTTATCAGGCGGGTGCTGGAACATCCCACCACATGAATATCAACGAAGTTTTGGCAAATCGCGCCTTGGAAATTCTTGGTGAAGAAAAGGGCAATTACAAACGTGTTAGTCCTAATGACCACGTTAATTATGGACAATCTACCAATGATGTGATTCCGACTGCAATTCGGATTGGTGGATTATTGGCATTATCTAAGACATTACACCCAGCAATAGATGGTGCGATCGCATCTTTAGAAAACAAAGCTGTGGAATTTCAAGATATCGTCAAATCTGGCAGAACCCACTTACAAGATGCTGTACCCGTGCGTTTGGGTGAAAATTTCCGGGCTTGGGCGCAAATCCTTACAGAACATCAAAACCGAATTTACACTGCCTCTGGCGATTTGATGGTGCTGGGTTTGGGAGGTAGTGCAGCCGGAACGGGGTTAAACACTCATCCTCTGTATCGCGCCCGTGTGGTAGAAGTTCTCTCAGAATTGATTGATACTCCTTTAGAACCTTCACCGCATCTCATGGCAGCTATGCAGAGTATGGCGCCATTTGTGAATGTTTCTGGTGCTTTACGGAACTTAGCACAGGATTTAGTCAAAATATCTCACGATTTGCGGCTGATGGATTCGGGGCCAAAAACTGGTTTGAAAGAAATTCAACTGCCCCCAGTGCAACCAGGTTCCTCAATTATGCCAGGGAAATATAACCCAGTGATGGCAGAGATGACATCAATGGTGTGCTTTCAGGTGATGGGTTACGATAGTGCGATCGCTTTAGCCGCCCAAGCTGGACAATTAGAATTAAATGTGATGATGCCGTTGATTGCTTATAACTTGATTCACAGCATCGAAATTCTGGGTAATACCATCGCTGCACTTACAGAACGTTGCATTGAAGGAATCACAGCAAACCAGGAACGTTGTTTAGCTTATGCTGAAGGCAGTTTAGCTTTAGTAACCGCACTGAATACCCACATCGGTTATTTAAACGCCGCAGCTGTCGCCAAAGAATCTTTAGAAACTGGTAAATCTTTACGGCAGATTGTCTTAGAACGCGGGTTGATGAGTGAAACAGATTTAGCCACAGTGTTAAATCTAGAACAAATGAGTGGTATCTTAGCGCTCAAAACAGAATAATAGATTATGGGGCATTGGGCATGGTTATTTTCCTTGCCCCCATTCCCCATTGCCCCTAATCCCCAGAGGGGGCCCCGAGTTCCCCATTCCCCATTCCCCAATCTATGCAGACTCAAAAATCATCTGTCAGTCTCATTCGGGCTACATCTTATGAACGAGAGGCTTTACGAGAATCTCTAGTCACACTGCTGGAACCTTTTGGAGGAATGGCAGCATTTGTGAAAAAAGGCGATCGCGTTTTACTCAAACCCAATCTACTTACAGGGTCGCGTCCTGGTAAAGAATGTATCACCCGTGCCGAACTAGTTTACGAAGTTGCCCAGATGGTAATTGAGGTTGGTGGTAAGCCATTTTTGGGCGATAGTCCTGCTTTTGGAAGTGCCAAGGGCGTAGCAGTAGCAAATGGCTATCTGCCTATTTTAGAAGAACTCAATCTTCCCATCATCGATTTTCACGGTCAGCGTTACCAAACCGTCAGTGACAATTTTAACCATCTGCGGCTGTCTAAAGAAGCAATGGAAGCAGATGTAGTGATTAACCTACCGAAAGTGAAATCACATATGCAATTGACATTAACACTGGGCGTAAAAAACTTATTTGGTTGCGTCCCCGGCAAAATGAAAGCTTGGTGGCACATGGAAGCTGGAAAAGACGCAAATAGATTTGGTGAAATGTTAGTAGAAACAGCCAGGGCAATTAACCCTAACTTAACCATATTGGATGGCATAATTGGTCATGAAGGAAATGGCCCCAGTAATGGTGAACCTCGCCAGTTGGGCATTTTAGCAGCCGCATCAGATATATTTGCTTTAGATCGAGCGA
This sequence comes from Nostoc sp. UIC 10890, assembly GCF_054786515.1. Taxonomy (NCBI): domain Bacteria; kingdom Bacillati; phylum Cyanobacteriota; class Cyanophyceae; order Nostocales; family Nostocaceae; genus Nostoc; species Nostoc sp. UIC 10890. The sequence goes on along the minus strand of NZ_JBSGKF010000001.1, from coordinate 3,043,123 downwards.
TGGTAGAAATCCTTAATGTTCCTCCTGAACAAGTGCCCACAGTTGCAGCTTCCCAAAGGCTAGGAGTTTGTCCAGAACTTGCTGCCATAGAGTTTCCGCATTTAAATCCTGACTTATTAAAAATAGAAGATTGGCGGCTACCCGACAAGTTAATGCCCATCGATTTTGGTATGCCTCGCGTAATTAAGTCTACGTTTAAGCATCTTTACACCCGATTTATCAAGGAACCAATGAGTGTTTACGGAAGAGAGTAGGGAAATGAAGGAACAAAGGGAATAATCCATACTAAATCCCCAATTTAATGCAAACTTCGTTACAGCAATTTCATTTATTAGCAGAGTAATCTGTAATTACCCTCCGATTGCTTAACCAGACCGCCCTATCATATTTAGTGGCGGTTTTTTTAGTTAACTAATTTTTTATACCGATTCTGGTTTTAGATTTTGATTTATCCCAAAAATTGTTGTAACAGGAATTTTAGCTTAATAGTAGTTTCCTCTTTTATCTAACTATCTTGTTTATAGAACAATACGCTTGGGTTAAGGGCTAATTGTACAAAATCGTGGGTTTTCGAGACGCGATAAACACCGTCTCTACAAGTTTTTTGGTCTTACCTGAACTGTATTGGTTTATAGAAAATACTGCGAGTAGAGACGCGATTTATTACATCTCTACTCAACTTTTTCTAATGAGATGCAATATCACTGGGGAATAGACAATACCCAATCGCGAAAAAGTGGGTTTACTCTATCAGGTATTTCATCATGAGGACAATGACCTGCTGTTAAGAAATGCTCTGTCAAGTCAGGACAATATTGACGAAACTTTTGAGAACGTTCTCTAGCATTCATCCAAGGATCAGCTTCTCCCCATAACATCAATAAAGAACAAGTTAATTGCTTTAACAGCACATCAACTTTTTCCCCTTGAGGACTGCTAAAAACTGAAACAAATACATCCAATGCACCTTGATCAAAAGCAGGGCGAGCAATTTCTTCTATCAATTGGTCTGTAACTGCACTTTTATCAAGATATACCTTTTCTAAAGTTTGGCGAATTACCCAACGTTGTCGCACGTATTGAAATAACACAAACTGAGCTAAAGGTTGTTGAAACATCCATTTAACCGAGTCACCCAGAAGTTTCTCTAAAGAAGAGGGTTGTTTGGGTGGCTGAATTTCACTTTGCAAAGCTTCCGGTTCAGATGTGGGCTGGCTTTCGCTAAAAGGCCCGGCACTATTGAGCAAAACTAACCCAGCTGCACTGTCGGGACGTTGTGCTGCAACACACAAGCAAGCATAGCCACCAAGGGAGTTACCTGCTAATACTGCTTTTTGACCAATCACTTCGCTGATAAAATCATGGAGTTGATCGCGCCACAAATCGCCACTGTACTGCAATTTTGGTTTTGCCGATCGCCCGAATCCCAAAAGGTCGATCGCAAATACTTCAAAATCTTGGCACAATCCTGTGATATTCTTGCGCCAGTGGTCTGTGGAAGCACCAAATCCATGTACCAAGAGTAAGGGCGGACGTTGCAGTTGTTTCTCTCCCGCACGCACGTAGTAAACGTTGTGCCCGCGCCACTGCCAATATTTACCAGGAATTGGAATTGTAGAGGGGGCTGTAGTTGCCTGCATGATTTAAAGAAGTGTTAAGTAGCTTTTAATAATTGTAGGCTAGGTGAGGGAAATGGGGATTGGGGATTGGGGATTGGGGATTGGGGACTGGGGACTGGGGACTGGGGACTGGGGAAAAGGAGTATGAGTTATGACAAATGACAAATGACAAATGACAAATGACTAAAGAAATTACAGGTAAAACTAAACTACTAGGAGTCATTGGACATCCGGTGGAACATTCGCTTTCGCCAGTGATGCATAATGCAGCGATCGCACAATTAGGATTAGATTACATTTATCTCCCTTTTCCGATCGAACCACAGAACTTAGAAGTTGCGATCGCAGGTTTGGCTGCTATTGGGGTTATCGGCTTTAGTGTGACAATACCTCACAAACAAGCGATCATACCGCTACTTTCAGAAATTACCCCCCTGGCTCAAACTATCGGAGCAGTAAATACTGTTAGCCGCAAAAATAACAAATGGGTGGGAACAAATACGGATATAGAAGGATTTATCGCTCCTTTGCAGACGACATATAAACAAGATTGGAGTCAGAAAGTAGCGGTAATTTTGGGCAATGGTGGTGCAGCAAGAGCAGTTGTAGCAGGTTGTACCCAGCTAGATTTTGCCCAAATTCATGTTGTTGGGCGCAATATGCAAAGATTACAGGAATTTCGCAATAGTTGGAGCAATTCACCCCTAGCTGATAAATTCCAGGTTCATCAATGGGAGGAATTGCCAAAGCTAATTCCCCAAGCAAATCTGCTGGTAAATACAACTCCTATAGGTATGTATCCCAAAGTTGATCAGTCGCCTTTGAGTGTAGAAGAAATGGCGAATTTACCAACTGGTGCGATCGCTTACGATTTGATATATATTCCTAAACCGACGCAATTTCTAGAACAGGCTCAAAAACAAGGTGCAATTGCGATCGATGGTTTAGAAATGTTAGTCCAACAAGGGGCAGCAGCATTAAAAATCTGGTTGCAGCAGGAAACTGTGCCTGTGGAAGTGATGCGCCAAGCGTTACAAAATCATCTGGGTTTGGGGGAATGAACTCAACTATTGACTAAATTTTCTATAGTATCAGCATCGTTTGGCAATGCATCTGTTAAAACTTCGCTGCCTTCTGCGGTAACTAAAACATCATCTTCAATGCGGATTCCACGCACATCAGCAAATTCAGATAAACGCTGCCAATTCACCACATTCTGATATTTTGAACGGACATTGGCATCATTTAAAATTGCTGGTACTTGATAAAAACCAGGTTCAATTGTGACTAACATTCCTGGATGCAGGGGACGATTTAAACGAAGGTAGCCTAAACCAAAGCGATCGCTCCTTTGGCGTCCCTCTTCATACCCTGCTAAATCGCCCAAATCTTCCATATCATGGACATCTAAACCCAGTAAATGACCGATGCCATGAGGGAAAAACAGCGCGTGGGCATCCATCTCTACTAAATCTTGAGGATTTCCTTGTAAAATGCCTAACTCTACTAAACCTTCAGCTATGACCGTAGCAGCTAGCAAATGAATATCCGCATATTCAACACCAGGGTGTATTTTGGCAATGCAAGCATCATGGGCTGCCAGCACAACATTATAAATATCTCTCTGGGTAGATGAAAAGTTGCCGGAAACTGGCCAAGTGCGAGTAACATCACCAGCCCAACCCATCTCGGTTTCAGCACCAACATCAGCAAGTAGTAAATCACCTGGTTGTAGAGGGTGGTGATACTGCTCGTTATGCAAAACTTCACCGTGAACGGTGACAATACTGTTGTAGGAGGTGGTCATATTGTGGGCAATAATTACCCCTTCCATCGCTGCACGAACTTCTGCTTCCAGCTTGGCTTGAGGTGTTGCTGCCATCCCAGCTTTGTGAGCCTCAACAGTCACAGCAGCAGCTTTTCGCAACTGAGTTAATGCAGCTTCATCGTGGGTGAGACGGAGAGAAACGATCGCCTTAGCTAACTCCAAGTCAATTCCTTGGGGAGGACTTTGTGGTAAAACCCATCTATTTAATAGCTGCGATTGCTGCGTCCAAGTAGCTGCATCTTGTACAGCAAGTGTGGCGGCATCTTCTATCCAAGACTCTAATTCTGCCATTGGTCGAGCCACATCCGCCCCAATATGCAGGGCTATTTCCTCGCGCGTTGGCATTTCTCCATGCCAAAGGGCACTGCTGGATGACGGATTGTCCATGAATAGTTCTAGCTTACCCGCTTCTAAACGAATTGCCGCCTTTGATAATGGCAGTCCGGCAAAATAGAGAAAATGACTGCTAGCGCGAAACGGAAAGGGATTTGCTAGAAAGTTGCGCGGACTGTTGCTACCTGACCACAGAATTACTGGAAAATTAATCAGGTTGGCTAGTCTTTGCCGTCGGAGGCGTAAAGTATCTACGAGAGAAGTAGAAGTTTCTTGGATAAGCATAAATGTAAACTCAAAAAAGGATAAAGGTAACAGTTTTGCCTTTATTTAGTCGTTATCGTCTTTATCGTCATCATCTTTATCATCCTTGCGATCGCCATTTCTCTCGTCACCATCTTTGTCGTCGTCATCTCTGTCGTCGTCATCTCTGTCGTTCTGGTTAGGTTGTAGGACTGGTTTTTGTTGCTCAGTTGGAGCAAGTGGCCGCGGTACTTCAACAACACAACTCATTAATCCTCCAGAAATTAGCGCTAAGTTGATAGCAGCAAAGATGCTTCTGAAGATTCTTATCCTCATGTTTCCGTTTGGCTTTAACATTGACCCTAGTTTTTGGAGATTGTATTCCTAACTTATAAGGTACTGTAGACCTCTTGCAAAAATATGTTTTTGCACTCTTAGGGAAAAGGGTAAAGGTTAAAGGGAAAGGATTTTGAGTTTCTTTACCCTTTCCCTCGACTTTTGCAAGAAGTCTTGTATATGGTTGTTCTCATTTGGGAACGGCTGTAATACTGAAGCATACGCCACTTTAAAAGAATGGTAACAGTCCGCATAAATTTCGCATAAATATTTAACGCACTCCTGATATATATACTGCTGTCCAATTTTCAAGGTGACTCCAATGGGACAAATCATTACCCAGGTTGATGCTTTTACCAATACAGTATTCACAGGTAATCCTGCTGCTGTCTGTGTTTTGCTCACTCCCCAAGACGATCGTTGGATGCAGAACGTGGCGCAGGAGATGAATTTATCTGAGACGGCTTTTCTTGTTAGACAGGATGATGGCTTCAATTTGCGTTGGTTTACGCCCACAGTAGAAGTGCCGCTTTGTGGTCATGCAACTTTAGCTAGTGCCCATGTACTCTGGTCAGAGGGGTATCTGTCACCAAATGAAGTTGCGCGTTTCTACACCAAAAGTGGAGTGCTGATTGCTAAGTTGCAAGGTGAGTGGATTGAGTTAGATTTTCCTGTGAATCACTCACAAGCAACAGTCGCCCCGCGAGAACTCAAGCAAGCTTTGGGTGTACCGTACAAATCTGTTTTCTTAAATTCCTTTGGCTATTTAGTGGAATTGGAATCTGAGGATTTGATACGCCAGATGCAGCCAAATTTCCAAATACTGAAAACGTTGCCGATTTCTGAGATCATTGTCACCAGCCTCACTCACCCTGATTCTCAATATGATTTCGTCTCTCGCTTATTTGCCCCAGGTTTAGGAATTGATGAAGACCCGGTGACTGGGGCTACTCATTGCTGTCTCGCCCCCTTCTGGCGCGATCGCTTGCATAAAAATGAGCTATTGGCTTATCAGGCATCCAGGCGCGGTGGGGTGGTGAAGGTGTATTATGACGGCGGCGATCGCGTCTTTCTCGCCGGACAAGCGGTAACTGTTCTGCGAGGCGAATTATCAAGACAGGCAGAGGGCAGAAGGGAATTCTGATTGAGCAATCACCACTGTCCTAACCTATGTGACTACGGCTATACTTCCAGTTGAAAAGTTCAGACTCATTTATTCACTTTCAACCCGCACTGAATTACCCATAGAATCACTGATTAAACATCAAATTTAGTTAATTTCTATGAATCCGCAATTTTTTTTGATTTTCACCAACAGCGATCGCTTATCCAAAATTTTTGGTTCTCCAGAGCGATCGCATTCACAAAAGTTGCCTCTGCTTTCATCTTAAAAACAGAGGCAAGTTTTTCTTAAACTCTTATATGGGTCGCCCGGGATTCGAACCCGGAACTAATCGGTTAAAAGCCGAGTACTCTACCGTTGAGTTAGCGACCCTTTCGCTGCATTTCGCAACTTTGCCATCATAGCACAAACATCTGTAGATATGTAAAGGGGTTTAGAAAAAATTAGCCGTCAACCTTATAGATGCTGTGTGGCTAGCTCCTGGTGCTAACACAGTCAGGTTATCACCAGTATTGAGGGAGTTACGGGTGGCGCTCCACGGTTCTAGACAGTAGAATTCTTTGCCTTTGACAGTCCAAAATACCAGGTAGGTAGAGAAATCATCATAATCCAAGGTGAGTTTTAACTTCCGGCTGCGATCTATCGCAGTAGCCGATTGACTCGTTAGCTGTCCAAAAGCGAAATCAATTTCATCACGGCTAAAGTCAAAATTGCCGTCAAAAGGGTGAATTTCCTTAGTTTGATTATCTTGATACTGATTAGAGGGAATTTCCAACTCTAACTGAGTTTTATCACCACACAAAAAGTAGGGATGGAAACCAGCCGAAAAAGGCATTGGTGTGGATGATAAGTTTTTATACTGCTGGCGGACTTCTAGAGTATTACCTTGAAGTTCATAGGTGAAAGCCAGTTGAAAATCAAAAGGATAAACAGCCTTGGTTTGCTCATTGCTATTAAGAACAACAGTCAGACTAGCTTTATCTCCAGTTTTTTGTTCTGTTACTGACCACGGCAATTCACGAGCAAAACCATGTTGCTTAAGAGTATATTTTTGATCGTCATGAGTGTAAGTATTATCTGGTAGATTGCCACAAATAGGAAACAAAATTGGATTCCCACCTCTGACACTCAACTCAGGATGAGTAAAGCGTTCAGCATCCAGATAGAAAATTTCTTGCCCTTGAATACGCCAACGGGTAATGATACCACCGCGTTCTGGTACAACTTCCAACTGAGAACCAGCGGCTTCATCAGAAAGAATGTAGGTCTTGTACTGTTGCTGTTGAACTGCAATGCTAAACACAAATTTTAGTCCTGAAAGTATTAGGGATTGGGGATTGGGGATTAGGGATTAGGGATTAGGGATTAAAATAACTCTTTCCCAGTAACCAGTCCCCAGTCCCCATTCCCAAAATTTACTCGTCTTCTGCAAACACGAAACGATATAACTCGCTAGGGTCTGGTTCAGGGCTGCTTTCGGCGAATTTAACTGCTTCGTCGATTACATCCTGAATTTTACGATCAATTGCTTTGATTTCTCCCTCATCCGCCAGATTTTGCTCCACCAAATAAGCTGCCAACTTCTTAATTGGGTCACGGGCGAACCAAAATTCTTTCTCCGCTTTGCTTCGCATTTCATCTGGGTCAGCCAAAGAGTGACCCCGGAAGCGGTAGGTAAGCGCCTCAATTAATGTTGGGCCTTCACCCGCACGGGCACGGGCTACAGCTTCTTGGGCCACGGCTCGGACTGCTAGTACATCCATACCATCTACTTCCACGCCCACCATGTTAAACACACTGGCTTTTTTATAAATCTCTGGCTGGGAAGTGGCTCGTTCGTGAGACATCCCAATGGCCCACTTATTATTTTCGACTACAAACAGAATTGGCAGTTTCCATAAAGCTGCCATATTTAGCGTCTCAAAAAACTGACCATTGTTAGCTGCACCGTCGCCAAAAAAGCAAGCTGTCACTTGGTCAGCGTTTTTATCTCCCAGCACTTCGCGGCGGTATTTGCTTTGAAAAGCCGCTCCAGCTGCTACAGGAATTCCCTCAGCCACAAAAGCATAGCCACCCAGCAAACGATGTTCGGCAGAAAACATGTGCATGGAACCACCGCGCCCTTTACTGCAACCTGTGGCTTTGCCAAATAATTCTGCCATTACCTCTCTTGCTGGTACACCCGCACTCAGAGCATGAACGTGGTCGCGGTAAGTACTACAAACATAATCTTCACCCGGTCGCATTGACTGTACAACACCACTGCAAACGGCTTCTTGACCGTTGTACAAATGGACAAAACCAAACATTTTGCCTCTGTAGTACATTTCAGCGCACTTGTCTTCAAACAAGCGCCCTAATACCATGTCCTCATACAACCGTAACCCTTCTTCTTTAGTAATGTGCGTAGTAGCAGGATTAAAAGTGGGTAAAGTACGCTCTTGAACCATTATTTTTGAGTATCCCTGTTGTACAACTTAAAGTTACGGTCTTAAATAAGTTGGTCTGATAACACCTCAGCTTTTAACAGGCTAGCGTTTGTAAGACTCAACAATCAAACTTTATTTATGCACCAAAAAAGGGTCTTAGGGAACAGCTGAATTTTTAATTTTTGATTTTTAACTTTTCAGCCCATACCCCGTGAGGATTTGACTCTAAGGGCAACATCTGCCGCTTTGGGTTTTTCTCTCTCACCAAAACAGTGCTGAGTACCGTGAGCGAAAGCGGGGCGTTTAGCCCGTGCTGAGTAAAAAGTAAAATTAGACCGATTAGGCATCAAATCAGTTACGAGTAGTGAGTACTTAGGAAAAGATTCACAAGTACTACGTCTTACTCATTACTTCTTACTCAGAACTCAGCACTCAAAACTCAGCACTCCTGAATATTCCCCTCCATAGACTAGCAATCAAGATAGACTGCTTTCTGCATATCCATTAACAATTTAAAAAAAAGGAAGCAAAAGTCTATATACCCAAATAGGTAATTGTAATTAAAGGTAAATTATGATATGATTTTCTTCTCCTGTTATCAGGGTCAACCCTCAATAGTGGTATTTTTATTACCGCTTACTGGGGAAGTCCCGAAAAAATCAATCATCAATAGATTCTTGCAACCACAACAATTATGCCGTGATTAAAAGCGGTAGTTGTGGTTTGTGGTATCGAAGGCTGATAATAGTCGTGTTAAACAAAAATACTAAGAATTAAGACAAACAATTGAGGCTTTCTAGGCGAAAGCAAAAAATTAGTACTAGAATGTGACTCAAAATTTCGGGAAGGTACAAAACGAGTTGTTGCAATATACACTTGTAGAGTAAATTCTACACGGCATTTTTATGGCACGGTTTTACAGGCCTGGAAAGCTCTAGGTGAATTATGTTGATCACGGTGCAGGGGAAGTAGGCTGTGCGAATTCCGCTAGATTACTACCGAATTTTAGGACTACCGTTAGCGGCAAGTGAAGAACAATTGCGACAGGCATACAGCGATCGCATTGTACAATTGCCACGACGTGAGTATTCTCAGGCAGCAATTTCTTCTCGTAAACAACTCATAGAAGAAGCTTACGTGGTTTTATCAGATCCAAAACAACGCAGTACCTACGATCATCTCTATCTTGCCCACGCCTATGACCCTGATAACCTTGCTGCTGCCGCAGTAGCACTGGAAAATCGTCCACCAGAAAGCACCAAAAGGGGTAGTAACACCCAGAGTTTGGGTATCGAAATTACCCAAGACGAATTAGTTGGCGCTTTATTAATTTTGCAAGAGTTAGGAGAATACGAACTTGTATTGAAACTAGGTCGTCCGTACCTAGTAAATAAAAATGGTGCTACAAGTGCAAGAAAAAGCAATAATTTAGCAGACGAAGAAATACAGGAAAGTGCTGAACATCCTGATGTCGTTCTCACTGTCGCCCTTGCTTGTCTAGAATTAGGTCGCGAACAATGGCAACAAGGTCACTATGAAAATGCCGCCATATCTCTAGAAACTGGTCAAGAATTGTTAGTGCGCGAAGGGTTGTTCGCTAGTGTCCAGGCAGAAATTCAGGCGGATCTTTACAAATTGCGGCCATATCGAATTTTGGAGTTGTTGGCACTACCTCAAGAAAAGACTGCCGAACGAAACCAAGGCTTGGAATTATTACAAAACCTCTTAGAAGATCGTGGCGGGATTGATGGCACGAACAATGATGACTCTGGTTTAAACATAGATGACTTTCTGCGATTTATTCAGCAGTTACGCAACCATTTAACAGTTGCAGAGCAGCACAAGTTATTTGAAGCCCAAAGCAAACGCAATTCTGCTGTCGCCACTTACTTGGCTGTTTATGCCTTGATAGCAAGGGGATTTGCTCAACGGCAACCTGCTTTAATTCGTCAAGCAAGACAAATGCTCATGCGTCTGGGTAAACGCCAAGATGTACATTTAGAACAGTCGCTATGTGCATTACTCTTGGGACAAACTGAAGAAGCGACTCGTGTTTTAGAACTTAGTCAGGAGTACGAAGCTTTAGCTTTTATTCGGGAAAAATCTCAAGACTCTCCAGATTTGTTACCAGGGCTGTGTCTATATGCAGAACAGTGGTTGCAACACGAAGTATTTCCCCATTTTCGAGATTTAGCAAACCAGCAAGCTTTCCTAAAAGATTACTTTGCTAACCAACAGGTGCAAGCTTATTTAGAAGCACTGCCAACGGATGCAGAAACAACTAATGAATGGGCTGTAATTAACCCCCAGTATTTTCCCCAAACCCAGACAAATAAGCCCCCTGTCCGCAACAATTCAACTAAGACTTCAGCGCAATTTAATCACAGTAAAATACCTAACCCAGATTTACCAGAAACACCAACAAAAGAAACACCCGAATATTCAGACTTTTCATCACATATATGGAATTCATCAGGGAGTGTAAAATCAGAAATTCCTGCTGCTGAAAGGATGAGCAGAGGCTCTAATCAACATTTGAACGGTTCAGCTAAGACTGCTGCACCCACTAATAATCAAAAGCGCAGACGGAGAAAACCTACTCCATCTACTAGCCGAGGGCGTATACCAGATAATCGTCCTCATTCTCGTCGTCCCCGACGACGGCGAACTTTTCCTAACACTATCGAAGGTAAAACACGGCTGGTATGGAGAGTGTTTATTTCTTTGGTGAGTATATTAGTTTTCGGGGTATTAGCCACAACAACTTTTGGATGGTTAAAAAATCTGTTTTTCCCCAAACCACCTCTACCTACTTCACAGTTGTTTGTAGAAATAAATCAACCACCAGTATTTATTCCTCCTCGAAATAGTAAACCACAAGCACTAGATGGGCCTTTAACAGATACAACGGCAGAGGAAGTGATTCGCACTTGGCTATCTACCAAAGCCGCAGCTTTAGGGCCGAATCATGAGATTAATAATTTAGAGCAGATTTTAACTGGTTCAGCTTTGTCTCAATGGCGGCTGATTGCTCAACAGGATAGGTCAGACAACCGATACCGGAAGTACGAGCATAGTCTGAAGGTGGAATCTGTTGAGAGAATTGATTTATTTGCAGATCGTGCCGCAGTGGAAGCTACGGTTAAGGAAGTGACGCAGTTATATGAAAATGGTCAGTTTAAAAACTCTTCTAACGATAATTTGCGAGTTCGGTATGATTTGATTCGACAACGAGGTAAATGGCGTATTCAGAGTGCATCTGTTGTCAATCAGATAATTAGATAAGTTGGAGTTGTTAGGTGATTATCTGCGACAAAGCTTTACTTCAAAGCTGGGCTAAATGTAACTCCACAAACGGAGTTAATACTTCACCCGTCCAAATTCCTTCTATTAAGCTCATATCTTTACTTGTAGAACTGTACATTGTTTCCTTTTCATTTTGATTGTTATAAAGAAATCGAAACTGATAATTATCCGACTTTAGTGGTTGAAAAAACCATGTACCACTATCTCCACTGGCGACACTAAGTCCAAATCGATTACCCCAAGTCCCAAAAAATTTTATCTCAGGAAAGTATGTTACACTCTCTCCTGGCATAGCGAGAGGGTAATCAGATTCTAAAGATGCTGAAGCTCTAATCCAACCACCCTCGAATGGAATTTGACCGTGTGCATTCACAAGTTCTGGAAATAAGGTGAAATAAAAGCTAAACCTAATAGGAGTTAAGGTGTTATTAGTAATCCGTATACCAATCTGTACAGAATATTTAGGAGAAAAATATCCTGGCGGTATTGGTAATAAAAATTCCAAATTGCTCAAAAGTTTCTGTATTAGATTTTTTTTTGGTAAGCACAACATTCGCTCCGGTACTAAAGTTTCAAACCGGATGCCATTCACTTCAACAGCATTAATTTCATTCGATTCACTTGATGTCATATTGGCTGCTTTTTCAAGAACATCTTCATGCGCCATCAATACTCTAGGCGCATAGCTTAATGTCATTATCCTGAAAAAGAATAATAATTTCAGAAAATTTTTTATTCCCCGGAACTTTCTAATACCTTTAACAAACTCTTCAACATCAAATAAGCAGAAGTCCCTCCTGGATCTTGATGTCCAATACTGCGTTCCCCCAGGTAGCTAGCCCGTCCCTTTTTCGCCTGCATCGGTATAGTTTCTTGCAATCCCCTTTGGGCTGCTGCTACAGCCTGTTGCATAGCTTCCAGCGTTCCCTGACTTTCTTCTACAGCCTGCCCAAAAGCGGCTACAGCCGGAGATAGCACATCCACCATTGTTTTATCTCCTAGTTGGGCTTTTCCACGTTGCACCACGCCGTCTAAGCCTGCTTGGAGTATCCCTAAAACATCTTGTTCTGTTAATTTTTGCTTACCAACTACTGCTGTACTTGCTCGTAAAAACCAGGTGCCATAAAGAGGGCCACTGGCACCGCCAATAGAAGAAATCAAGGTCATACTCACGGCTTTGAAAATGCTGCTGATGTCTTTGTCTGTAAGAGTTGGTAACTGAGCGCTTACCTTTTTGAAGCCTCGATCCATATTGATTCCGTGGTCAGCATCTCCGATCGCAGCATCTAATTCTGTCAAATAGGCTTTATTCTGTTCTATCTCTGTTGCAAATGCCTGCAACCATTGTAATATCTGCGCTTGACTCACCATATTAAAATAATTCGTAATTTAAAGACGGTTTCAGACTGTTATTTAAGGAAAAATCACCTATCGATAAGAATCTGCTAAACTTCACGATTCTTAACCATGCTAGCTTCCTCGTGTAGCTGACAGAAGTCCCACAATCCAATAGGCTGATCTTAAAGTGGTAATTTTTTACCAAGCTCATCTGCACAAAAAAGTAGATGACTATGTGCAACATGTTGCCTATTTTCTCTCATTACTTAGTCGTTAATAACTACATATACAGAAAATGCCCCTGAAAATCGTCCAGAACTTTGATGGCAATTTCACTCTTGAAGCACAAGCCCAAGAAACTCTATTCAATTTATTGACAAGCGTTGCTTTCTTAAACCAAATTTCTCAACAGTTGGGATGTGAGCAAGTTAAATTTACAGAATTACTTTTCCAACCAGTTCCTTACAGCTTAACTACCACTAAAGGAATGCCAGCAGAATTTGAAAAGTATCATGAATCTGATGAATATGCCATCATCAACGTACCACCAAATTTCATGTTTAGTGCTAAGATTTTTAAACCCAGTCGCCTTTGTGCAATTTACCAGAAATTGGGTAATGGTTAATTTTCAAGATAAATTTAATTCAAGAATTCAGCATCCAGAATTCAGAATTTAAAAAGAATGCAGCATGAATAGTAAATTTATGGATCAAATTTTATCCTAATTATTTAACTATTCTGAATCCTGACTCCTGTTAGCGATAGCGGGGCATTTAGCCCATTCTGAATCCTGAATTCTTACAATTTAAGCAATTTTCACTTTTGAAGGCAAATAGCAAGTTTGATATTTGATGTATGGCTACTGAAACAAATCTTTCTTCTTTGGCAACCCTAGAATATATTTCTTATATTGACGCTCAAGGTCAATTGCCCGAACAATTTCAGGGTAAAATCGGGATATATGCGATTTTTGACCAAGAAAAAGTACTCCAATTTGTAGGCTACTCTCGTGATGTTTACCTTAGCCTCAAACAACATTTAGTCCGTCAGCCACAGCAATGTTATTGGGTTAAAGTTCAAACTATTGAACGCCCTAGTCGCACAATTTTAGAAAATACTGAAAATGCTTGGATTGCTGAAAATGGCAGTGTACCTTGGGGAAATGGAGATAACAAAGAAAAATGGACTAATCCCATTGATGTCAAGGTGGTAATGACACCTGAAGAACAGGCAAATTATCAAAATCCAGCTAATGATGAATTAGCAACAAGAAAAATTATTAAAAATGTGGCGCGGAGAGTAGAAGCAGAAATTTCAAAGCAATTACTAGAAATGCGAGGTTTGCAAGTGGAAATTCGCTTCAATCCTAAATTGAAAGAAGAAGGTTTACTAGATTTGAAATGAAGGTAGTTTTGGGGAAAACTATCTTATGAATATCACTTGTAATCTCCCATGACAATACAGCTGCTAAACGATCGCTATCAAGTTATCCGCACACTGGGTGCTGGTGGGTTTGGTGAAACCTATCTCGCAGAAGATACGTATATGCCTTCAAAGCGTCCTTGTGTGGTTAAACAATTAAGACCGATTCACAACAATCCCCAAATTTATCAGTTAGTGCAAGAGAGGTTTCAACGCGAAGCAGCGATTCTTGAAGAACTTGGTGGTGCAAATGACCAAATCCCGGCATTGTATGCCTACTTCTCCTCTGGTGGACAATTTTACTTAGTTCAGGAGTGGGTTGAAGGCGATACCCTAACTGGAAAAGTTCAGAAGCAGGGGCTATTTAGTGAACGTGCTGTCCAGGAATTATTCATGAATTTACTACCCGTCCTGGATTACGTCCACTCTCGGCATATCGTTCACCGCGATATTAAACCGGATAACATCATTGTGCGTAATCAAGATGGTAAATCGGTGCTAATTGATTTTGGTGCTGTGCGGGAATCAATGGGAACAGTAGTAAATTCTCAAGGCAATCCTACCAGTTCTATTGTGATTGGTACACCTGGCTATATGCCGAGTGAACAAGCCGCAGGTAGACCAGTTTTTTCTAGCGATTTATACAGTTTAGGAATGACGGTAATTTATTTGCTGACTGGTAAACAGGCGCAGCAACTAGAAACCGATTCCCAGACGGGTGAAATTGTTTGGCGACAGTATGCTGGTCATATTAGCCCAATTATGGCAGGAGTAATTGATAAAGCGATCGCTTATCATCCGCGCGATCGCTACCCTACAGCCAGAGCAATGCTGGATGCTTTGCAGAGCATAGCAAATCCAATTCCACCGACGCAACCCCTCTTGACTCAACCAACTGTAGTCTCTGCACCACCACCTCAGACAGTACCAGTCAAACCACAGCCTAGCCCTCAAAGTGGTAATAGTCAGAATAATATCCTCATGGGTAGTTTGATTGCAGGTGGATTAATTGGTGCATCTGTGATTATTAGTCAAGTGTTACCAAAATCTTCTCAACCCATAACAGACAAAACGGTATTACCTTCAGAAACACCGTCAAATGTCACCACCCCGGTGATAGAAACTCCCAAAATTACACCAACTACCCCATCTGTTCCAATTCAATCTATACCTTCCTCAACGACATCAGTACCACCAGTAGATACCACCGCCGTCAACAATTTTTTATGGCTTTCCCAAAGACGGGTAACTGATGCAGATTTGGATGGTAAAGACGGTTTGGAACTTGATATAATGCGAAATTCGGTTTTTGCCATTCATGGACGCCGCTTTGATACTCCAGAATTACAAGATTATTTTAATAACCAATCTTGGTATCGTCCTATATATTTACCAAAAGCATTTCCACTTAGATTACTGTCAAAATTAGAGCAACAGAATGTAGACTATATCAGCAAATATCAAGACCGTTATGGCTTGAGACATTTTAAAAAATAAGTTTTTCACAATAGGGCAATGGGGGAGTTCAGCACTGGGAACTCAAAACTTATAACTATTTTGCCCCACGCCCTTGCGTAAGTCCTAATATTTAGTTTGGACTTATCAAAAAATTTTTTGCTACTGATTTACATAATATCTAGGTTAGGTTATGTAGTATATCAGACAAATTTATGGACATTAAATACCCTAAAATCGAAAGACATTAGGGGCTAATCCTAGCGAAATGTATATGGGGTGAGAAAAAAACTATATTTGTCTGCCATAAACTACATCTCCAGATACTAGGCAGTTTCAGAACCAGGAATTTATATTCAATATATCAGATAGCTATCTTTGAGATTAGCAATCCATAAGTTAAAGAAATGCCATTTTTATATTTTCTTTGTTATTTTGTATTTAACGGGACAGTTCTTGATGATTTGGTGGGTTTAAATAACAATTAGTTAAACCATTTCTCTCCAGAGATGCATGTAAAATCTTTGCATTGTGCTTGTCTTCGTTATCTTCACAATGCAAAATGACCAGACAGATTACATGGCAATATTCCCAATCGGCAAATAGTTCATCTACACAAGGAAAACCTTGCCTAAAACTATGCTTAAAACAAATAATCAGCGTATTTTTCTGCCTGCTTTTATTAAACCTTTAGAAGAAAAGAATCGAATAGGTAGTAAAAAGCAATTTGCTCAACCTAAATTAGATTTACTGCAACCATTACGTCAATGGCTGGACAAAATTGAGATTCAGAATCGGAAATTCGCCAAATTTATTGCTAAACTGATCCCCGCCCAGTGTCCGTTCGAGCGTGATATCATGCTTTTTGGTCGCATAATAGGTCACATTCCGCCAATGTGCAAACTCAATCCGCTTTATAACGAACTTGTCTACTTGCGTTTTCGCGCTTTGTGTTATCTAGTAGATCAGTGTGGAGAGGATATTCAATCCTACTGCTGAACATCACTAGAGAAAACACTATCTATATGGAAATTAAAATTGAGCGTCAACCCAGACAAGAACATCTCAATGAATTAGGTGTATTTAAATGGGAAGTTTGGAAAAAGGAAGTCTCAAAATTTCCTTGGACTTATGATTCTCAAGAAACTTGTTACTTTTTGGAAGGAGACGTAGTTGTTACTCCTGATGGTGGACAGCCAGTGCAAATGGGTAAAGGCGATTTAGTGATTTTTCCCGCTGGTATGTCTTGCACATGGGAAATTACCAAGGACGTAAAGAAGCATTATTACTTTGATTAGTCAAGATTCAAAATTGATCCCCCTTGTTTTCTTGATGATCCAGAAAATCAACATCTCATCACTCAATTTTGATTTGTATTATAGGGAAGTTCGCGGCGAGTATCGTAGGATAAAATGGCAGAGTCCGTAAATTGCTTATATCCATATAGGAATCCGCTTTGATTTCTGAACGAATTTGCGTAGACAGGCAATAGGCAATAGGCAATAGGCAACAGGCAACAGTCAAGAAGGCTTCTTAGTTGTACTGAGTTTTTTCAGAAATCAAATATTAGTCCTATATCTGTCGAAACTCGTTGCGATTCCATTCCCTAAACAATATTCATGAAAAACTCCACGCCACTTGTGGTATGGAGTTTCCCGCCGCTTTCAATAAAAAATAGATAGTCCCATTTTCTCAAAATTTGGCAGTAGATAATGATCCCCGACTTCCCAAAGAAGTTGGGGATATTGGATATTTGACCTCTTGCAAAAACATATTTTTGCAAGAGAGGGAAAGGGGTAAAGGTTAAAGGGAAAGGATTTTGAGTTTCTTTACCCTTTTCCCCTTCCCCTTTACCCCGACTTTTGCAAGAAGTCTATTGTGCGATCGCTACCACAGGGAATCTTGGGAGTTCATAATCGTATTAGTGGGAGTTTATATGCTCTTTAGCAGAAAAATGTTTGATCCCACGGCAATTTTATTGAGGAAAATCATTAACAGTGTTACTACATTTAAGTACTTGGCAAGAAGTTGAAGCTTATTTACAGCAATCCAAGGGGATTATTTTCCCTATTGGTTCCACAGAACAACATGGGCCAACGGGGTTAATTGGCACTGATGCGATTTGTGCAGAAGCGATCGCAGCTGGTGTTGGTGATGCAACTCAAGCGATCGTTGGCCCTACAATCAATGTGGGTATGGCACTGCATCATACTGCTTTTCCTGGCACAATCAGTCTGCGTCCCAGCACTTTGATTCAAGTAGTGCGAGATTATGTAACTTGTTTAGCCAAAGCTGGTTTTAGCAAATTCTACTTTATTAACGGACACGGCGGGAACATCGCTACCCTCAAAGCGGCTTTTTCAGAAACTTACGCTCATTTAGAAGATTTGCAGATTCCCAATGCTCAACAGGTGCAATGTCAAGTTGCAAACTGGTTTATGTGTGGTTCTGTATATAAGCTAGCTAAAGAATTATATGGGGATCAAGAAGGTTCTCATGCAACGCCAAGTGAAGTAGCCCTCACTCAGTACGTTTATCCAGAGGCGATTAAGCAAGCACCCCTTTCACCAGAAGTTGCAAGTGGACATAGGATTTATAGCGCAGCTGACTTTCGAGTACATTATCCAGATGGACGCATGGGATCAAATCCGGATTTAGCAACGCCAGAACACGGTAAGCAATTTTATGATTTGGCGGTGAAAGAACTTAGCAAGGGGTATTTGGAATTTGTGAACGCAGAATAAAAACTTATAGGCGATATGACGAAAGTTTTAGCAGTGCTGCAACAAGGTTTAAATTCCTAAGAACACACGGAGTTTGTTGAGCCTTTAGCTTAGTAAAACTTAATACAAATGAATTGAAAAATACAAATTGTTCATGTAAAACGTGATATATGAGCCGGTAAAAGTTTCCCCTTTTTCACACAATCTCCCTGGGGAAGTTAGTTAATAGCATTTGTTGGTGTGAGGTAATTCTAGAGAGTTCCGGCGAATAGGGAGAAAGTATTTGGCGAAAGTCATTGAAAACAGTACAAGTCTCAATTCCTGAGAATTGGGGAAGTTTGTTGTCAGCGATTTATAAACAACACAGTTATGTCCACCACTCTCGGAAGAAGCGAAAGCGGCAACCTGTGGGATCGTTTTTGTCAATGGATTACTAGCACCGACAATCGGCTTTATATCGGTTGGTTCGGCGTTTTAATGATTCCTACCCTATTGACCGCTACTATCTGTTTCATTATTGCCTTTATTGCTGCACCCCCCGTCGATATTGACGGCATTCGGGAGCCAGTTTCTGGTTCTTTATTATACGGCAATAACATTATCACTGGTGCTGTTGTACCCACATCTAATGCCATTGGTTTGCACTTCTACCCAATTTGGGAAGCTGCTTCAATGGATGAATGGCTCTACAACGGCGGCCCTTATCAGCTAATTGTCTTGCACTTCTTGATTGGGATCTTCTGTTGGCTCGGTCGGCAATGGGAGTTAAGCTATCGTCTGGGGATGCGTCCTTGGATTTGCCTTGCTTACTCTGCTCCTGTAGCTGCTGCAACTTCGGTTTTCTTAATTTACCCAATTGGTCAAGGTAGCTTTTCTGACGGGATGCCTCTTGGCATTAGCGGCACTTTTAATTTCATGTTGGTATTCCAAGCCGAGCATAATATCCTGATGCATCCATTCCATGAATTCGGTGTAGCTGCGGTGTTCGGTGGTGCTTTTTTCGCAGCAATGCACGGTTCTTTGGTGTCTTCCTCTCTAGTCAGAGAGACAACTGAAGCTGAATCTATAAACTATGGGTACAAGTTTGGTCAAGAACAAGAAACCTATAGCATCGTAGCGGCTCACGGTTACTTTGGGCGGTTAATCTGGCAATATGCTAGCTTTAACAACTCGCGTTCCTTGCACTTTTTCTTAGCCGCTTGGCCTGTAGTTGGTATCTGGTTAACGGCATTAGGTATCAGCACGATGGCATTTAATCTTAACGGGTTCAACTTTAACCAATCAATTCTGGACTCCAAAGGTCATGTAATTAATACATGGGCAGATGTGCTAAACCGCGCCAATTTAGGTATAGAAGTAATGCACGAGCGCAATGCTCACAACTTCCCCTTGGATTTGGCGGCTGGTGAGGCATTGCCTGTGGCAACGATGTCTACGACGGGCTACGCCTACGCACCTGCAATACATGGTTAATTGTAATTTGAAATTCACCGCGCTCTCTGTTTAGAGGGCGCTTTTTTTATGAAGCTCTAGTTATACAAAGATTTACACAGCTAAAATTTTAAAAAAATATCTGGTGTATTTGGGTACAATTACTAAATTGTTACTCATTTACATTAGTAAATGCATTGGTATAAATAAAAATAATTATCAAAACTGTGAGCAGTGAGTAAACTAACTGCTGGTGGTTATTCCAAGGGTTTAAATTTATTGTGTTTCCACTGACTAAAAAATCTCAGATTTTAGTTTTTGTCTCAATTCAATATAAAATCTAAAACTTAAAATCCAAAATCAACATGGCAGACCTAACTCCTAATTCTAGTTTTAGTTTGACACTGCGCTTGCAGATTCCTAATCGTGTAGGGATGCTGGCGTCAGTAACCCAGGCGATCGCAATCACTGGTGGTAATCTCGGTCAAATTGATTTAATTGAGCAAACCCGCAAAGAGTCTACCCGCGATTTGACTGTGGATGCTGCTAGTACCGAACACGCGGAAACCATTGTGCAAGCAGTCAAAGCATTGCCAGATATCAAGTTACTCAGTGTCTACGATCGCACCTTTAATTTGCATCGTGGTGGCAAAATCAGCATTACCAGCAGAATTCCTCTGAAGAGTGTTTCCGATCTAGCAATGGCTTACACGCCCGGAGTCGGTCGAATTTGTACAGCGATCGCTCAAGACCCAGAGGAAGTTTACAATTTAACCATTAAACAAAACACTGTCGCTATTGTTACCGATGGTAGTGCCGTTTTGGGTTTAGGAAATCTCGGCCCAGCAGCGGCTCTCCCAGTTATGGAAGGCAAAGCAATGCTGTTCAAAGAATTTGCCGGGCTGGATGCTTTTCCCATCTGCCTTGCTACCCAAGATACAGAAGAAATTATCCAGGCAGTTAAGAATATCGCTCCGGTATTTGGGGGCGTGAATTTAGAAGATATCGCTGCACCTCGCTGCTTTGAAATTGAAAAAAGATTGCGCCAAGAGTTAGATATCCCCGTTTTTCATGATGACCAGCATGGTACAGCGATTGTTACCTTGGCAGCGTTGTTCAATTCTCTAAAGCTGGTAAATAAAGCAATGGGGGAAATCCGCATCGTGATTAACGGTGCTGGGGCGGCTGGAGTGGCGATCGCTCGGTTACTGAGGAAAGCTGGAGCAGAAAAAATCTGGATGTGCGATTCTAAAGGGATTATCTCTACTAGTCGCACCGATTTGACAGAAGAAAAACTCGAATTTGCTGTGAAAGCTCAGGGTACATTAGCGGGTGCGATGCAAGGCGCAGATGTATTTATTGGTGTCAGTGTACCAGGAGTTTTGACACCAGAAATGGTGCATTCGATGGCGAAAGACGCAATTGTGTTTGCAATGGCAAATCCGATTCCAGAAATTCAGCCAGAATTAATCAGTAAAGATGTTGCAGTCATCGCGACCGGTCGCAGTGACTATCCGAATCAAATCAATAACGTGTTAGCTTTTCCTGGAGTATTCCGTGGTGCTTTAGATTGTCGGGCACAGACAATTACCACCACAATGTACCTAGAAGCTGCAAGTGCGATCGCCTCCTTAGTCAAGCCTTCAGATTTGAATCGGGAACATATTATTCCGTCAGTCTTTGATGAGCGTGTCGTCACTGCTGTTGCTGCTGCTGTACAACGTGCAGCGCGTGAAGAAGGTATCGCTCGGAATTAAAACAATTTGCAATGACGCGACGCTCCTGCGTCGCTAACGCTTCGCTATCGCGGACTCGCTACCGCTACGTTCGCGGAGTGTCTCGTAGAGAAGAGAGCAATTACGTTTTGGGCCGGGTCTAAATCCCCGTCCCAAAACGCGCTGCCTGTCTTGCTGGGGACTTAAACCCCCAAAGTTCGTTAACGTCTGGTTTTTTCTTGGCAACTTGAGCTGAAATCAAAGCCTTGACATTCTGTAGCTTCCAGCAATTGCCTAACTGTATCACCAGGCTGACAACTCATCAAAGTTGCCCCAATCGCAGCCAATGTAATGACAGTGGCTAGTGCCAGTACTGTAGCTCGTTTTCTAGGTTTGATTGTAGTGACTAAAGTATCTATCCCAGTGGCAGTACCAACAACCTGAATTCGTTGAAGTGTTTTTAAAGCAAAAGATGCATTGGCATAGCGACGTTTCCGGTTACGTTCTACCATTCTCATCAACCACAACCGAAAACGTGGACTGATTTGAGGAACTAATTTCTGAAAATTAAATCGATAGTTATCATCAATTAATTTGCCAATTTCAGCAGAACGAGTATTAGTAAGTAAGCAAATTAGCGTTGCTCCTAAACTATATAAATCTGATGCTTCTGTTAGAGGATGACCAAACTGTTCCTCTGGTGGCATAAAACCTGGAGTTCCAGCTACAAAGCTGCTAAGAGCTATTTTTGCACCCTGTATCCTAGCTAAACCAAAATCAACCAGATAAGCGTTTAGTTGCTCATCAACCAAAATATTTTCTGGCTTAATATCCCGATGAATAATTGAGGGAACTTGCTTTTGCAGGTAAACCAAAATTTCTAAGATTGACAAAGCAATTTGCTTAATTTCTTCAGGATGAAAACTGCGTCTTATACCCAATGATGGGGCATTTTTATATTCCTGCACCATATAAAAAACCCCTGGTATTTCAAAGGAATCTACATAGCGAGGAATGCGGGGATGATTCAGTTGTTGCAAGATTTCAATTTCGCGTTCATAGGCTTTTATGCCTGACAAATCTGCACTTGCATGAGCAAAACAAAACTCTTTAATCACCACCTGTTCATTAGAGTTGAGGACATTAGCTAAATAAGTAATGCGTCCCCCTTCTCGGTTGCGTCCTAGTTCGCTGATGACTTGATAGCCTTGTTGGGAAAAATCTGGATAATGACTTAAGGGAATTATTCCTTTTTGTTCATTACGCACATCAAGCTCCATTACATTCACCAGATGAGTTTGATTTTTTCAAAATGCAATAAAAAATAAGAGTGACTCACCCAGATTGTTAGCCGCATTTTTACCTTGCACACGCCGAGGTGCATAGGCACAAAGTTATTCTTGATGACGGACACTTTGCTCAATGTCATATGCAAGTGTTGTTGATGGACAGTTGGCCCTCGTCTTGAGTCTAGGCATGAAATTATAGCGGTTCTCGAATGGAAGCAATACACTTTGACCTCTCTCCTTTTAGGAGAGAGGCTTTAAGTCTTACTCCCCAACGCTAGCAGGGAAGAGGCTGGGGGTTAGGTCTGTATTTCATGCAATTGAGAACTACTATATTGACTAACTGAGTGTCAAATTGTGAGTTAGGAGTTAGGAGTAAAACTTCTAATAATTTTTTAGTTCTAACTTTTAACTCATCACTCTTAACTTCTAATTTAGAACCCTTGATATTGTGCCAGCCAATCGATAATCTGGGCATTGACAACATCTGGAACTTCATCGTGAGGACAATGACCGGCATTGGGAATGGGAACAATTTTAATTTCTTTGCCATTCTCACGCGCCTTTTCGTAAATCTTGGCCCCGGTAATTGGTGTCCAAGGGTCATCGGCACCCCAAATCACTAATATAGGACGTTCTACTTTGGGCAATAGTTCCTCTGGACTTGGGCCAGGAGGTGCTGTGAGAATGGATGCGAAAACTTGTTGCGCTCCTGGGTCGCAAGAGGGAGTATAAAGTAAATCAACTAATTCATCGGTGACGGCTTGGCGATCGCGGTAAACTTGGTAAAGGGTACGGCGAATCTGGGCTTTTTGGCGAATGCGGTTATAGACAAATTTACCTGTAATTGGCGATCGCACAAACCGATTAAAAGTTGCCATCACCATCCGTAGCGGCGGGTTCAATTCGTGAGGACGATGACTCAACCCACCCGCAGAATTAATTAAAATACCACCAGCAGCAATTTCTGGATGTTCAACCAGTACAATTAAGCTCAACAGTGCGCCGATGGAGTTGCCAATAAATACAGCAGGTTCATGTATATGTGCTGTGCAGAAATCTTTCAACAGTTCCACCCAAACTTCCACACTGTAATCAATCGGCGCTTTATCAGAACCGCCAAAACCTAAAAGGTCTATAGCAAATACCTGGTAGCCAGCGTCAGCTAAAACTGGGATATTTTTGCGCCAGTGTCCAATGGAAGCACCAAAGCCGTGAACCAGTACCAAAGGGCGTCCAGTGCCCATAACAGTGTATTGAATTTTGTAACCCTGCCAATTCCAAAAGAATTTTTCAAAAGCGTCTTGAGTTGCAAGCTGCTGTGTCGTTACAGTCATTATTAAGATTAATAAAGTGTTTCTTTAATATAGTAATGTTCTCTGACCGAAATAGTGCTGAGTGCTGTTAGTTCCATCCACCCCAAGGGATTAATAAGTCGAGGGATACCAAATACCCCTATGACTTTTTAGACGAATGGTAGTGTGAGATGAAATACATGAATCAAAGTTACTTTGCTCAAATCAGCAAGTTTGTTTTGGCTGCAACTTCTGTGGCAATATTTTCACCAATAGCTTCTGCCGATGCAACTTTAGGATTCTCTACCACCGTCGCCCAAATATCTGATCATTCCACAGGTCAACCACTTTTAGCCGATAAGGAAGTAGAAAGAAGGAGTCGTACTACTACTATTGAGCGGCAAACCATCACCACAGAAAGCCGCAATAGTACTGTTTCTGCAAAAGGAAAAAAAACAGGTTTTAGTCTTGCTATTTGGGAACCATCTGGTAACTTGTCAGAGGTGATTGCTCGCATTTCTGTCAAGAGTAAAGGTGGCAAGGGCTATTTAAAAGAGCGGTTTTTAGGTGATTACAAGTACAAGATTAAGCAAAAAGCAAAATTTGCTAAGGGGTTAAAAGCCAGCGATCGCATCGTCGTGCGATTGTATGATATTGAAAACCGCTTTATTGGCTACAGTGAATTTGAGTGTTTGTCGGCAAACACCACAGTTAACCTGATTTTGTCAGCCAAACCTACAGAATACCAAGTCGTTCGCACTGTTTATGGTGTTGATGCTGACCAAAACGGCACTATTGACGCAGGTACTACCACTTACGACTACTTCACCCAAGTCAGCGACCAACGTGTTAGTTTCCTAAGCAGTTCCCAAACCTTCCAAGGTAGTCAGTTCCAAGTAGAAGGTTTATCAACAATTGCGGGAACCAGCGTTTATCCCGTTTCTTTCACTCAGGGTGAGTATGCTTTAGTGCGTCAGTCGTTCGTGAGCATCTTTAGTTCCGACTTAGCAGAGGCTTTGCAAGCGACTCCTGGCAGTTTGGTGCAGGTGATTGAAGTCAGCGATAACTCTAGCTATGATGTCAACCAAATGCTGATGAATTATCGCCAAGTTGGAATGTCTCGCGCTCTCCAGGTTGGGTTTTCTGACGTTTCCACAAACTACTGGGCTAAAGATTTTATTGCCGAGTTGGCCTCGATGGAAATTCTCGAAGGTTTTCCTGATGGAACTTTCCGCCCAGATGCACCAGTAACTCGCGCTCAATTTGCGGCAATGCTACGGAAAGCCTTTACCAAGGGGAAAATTCGTCGAGCGATCGCATTTAAAGATGTCTCAACTCAATATTGGGCTTACAATGCCATCAGCGAAGTTTATCAAATGGGCTTTTTAAACGCTGTTGTTGGCAAGGATTTCAATCCCAGCCAAAGCCTTTCTCGCCTTGACGTTTTGGTAGCATTAGCGCGAGGATTAAATTATAAAAGTAGTGGTTCCACGGATACAATCTTATCTGTTTACAGCGATGCAACTACTATTCGTAGTGAATATCGCAGTCTGATTGCTGCTCTTACACAACGCGGTATAGTCGTCAACTATCCCAATACAAACTTGCTAAATGTTGAACGGGTTGCAACCAGGTCTGAAGTATCTGCTTTGCTATACCAAGCCTTATCTAGCACCGGAGAGGTAGCAAACATCTCTTCGCAGTATGTTGTTGGACAACAACAAGTTGCAGTGGAGGAACAGACTGAAACTTCGACCGAGGGCGTCAAACCACGTCGCAATTGCAACCAAGGAATTGGTAATGGTTCTGAGGGCTGTGACCCAGGCAATTCCAGTCCTCACGGTGGTAGTAACGATGAAGGTGGACGCACCCCTGGCAAAAAGTAACACCAATTTTTTTAAGAGACGCGATTAATCGCGTCTCTAGCTTGCTCAACTGTAAAACTAATTTCCTGACCATAGGAAATTTCCAGTGTATGATCATCTGGGTCTTGAAGATAAGCCCAGTAACCAACCGGATGACCCCAGTCATTTGGTCCAGCCAACAGTATTCCATCATTGCGTGCTTCATTGCACAGGCGATCGATTTCCCCACGATTCTGATAAGCTACCCCAAGATGGGATTGTGGTAATAGTGCGCCTTCTACTTTAGGTACTTTAATGAGGACAATTACAAAAGGTCTAGTCAGGTCACTAATCCAAGCAACATCTGATTGAGTCGCTTGATCAATGCGGTGATGCACGACTGTCATCTGGGCATACTTTGCATAAAATGAGATACTTGCATCAACATCACTGACTGCAAGTGCAATGTGAGTAAAACCAAGATCAGACATAAAAAGAACTCCGTGTGTAGACTTGAGCGGACGAATGTAGGTATTGACCTCAGTGCTTACATAGAAAGCTGACACGATTGATAATGAAGGTAGGCGTTATCTTCACAAAATTTATGTTTTTAACTTGGTTCGACAGCAACTCTTGGTTACTGGAAATCGGCAGAAAACGAATACTGATTGACCCTTGGCTGGTAGGTTCGTTAATTTTCAGCAATTTGGATTGGTTATTTAAAGGTTCGCGATCGCAAAATCGCCCAATCCCAGATAATATTGATTTGATTCTGCTCTCTCAAGGTTTAGAAGACCACGCTCACCCACCAACGCTTCAGGTACTCGACCACAGCATCAAGGTTGTAGCCTCTCCCAATGCAGCCAAGGTAGTACAGAAGTTAGGTTACACCCAAGTTACAGTATTGGCTCATGGTGAAACTTTCAGTTTAAATAATCAAGTTGAAATCAAAGCTTTCCCCGGCTCGCCCATTGGCCCTACTCTGGTAGAAAATAGTTATCTCCTCAAAGAATTGGAGAGTGGTCTAACTGTATACTACGAGCCTCACGGTTATCATTCTCCACAACTTCAGCAATCTGCACCTATCGATGTCGTGATTACACCGTTTATTGACATGACATTGCCTGTGCTTGGGCCGATTATTAAAGGTAAAAATAGTGCTTTGGAAGTAGTTAAATCGTTACATCCTCAAGTAATATTACCTACGGCGGCTGGTGGGGATGTGTCCTTTGAAGGATTGCTGATGAAACTCATTCAGACTAAGGGAACTGCTGAAGAATTTCGTTCCTTACTTGAGAAAAATAATCTGGCGACACGGGTACTTGAGCCAAAACCAGGCGATCGCTTTGAACTACCATTAGAAAAACGAGCATTAGCAATCTAAGTTACACCTAGCCCTAGCGATTACAAATCGAGGTTTTCAACCCGCGCAGGCGGGTTTCGTCTGTATAGCTGTGACTTCTAGTCGCCAGGGCTAATTTCGTTCCATAGCTGAATTATCTTGCATATACACTTCTCTAACCGGAAAAGGAATTTGAATTCCGGCTTTCTGATAGCGTTTATGTAACTTCTTAACAAATAGATGTTTACCAATACGCTGATCAAAATATTCATTTACGCGCATATAAAGCGTAAAATCTATACTAAAATCATTGAAAGTATGAAATCTGATATATGGTTCAATCCCTTTTAATTCCGGTGCAATTTCTTGCATTACTTCTTTAGCAACTTCTACAGTCACTTTTTCAACTTCTTCCAAATCGCTATCATAACTTACACCCACATCCATTGTTAAAGTAATTTCCTTTGCGGGTAAATGGTAGTTGGTAAAAATCGCAGAAGATAACTTAGAATTGGGAACAATAACTACATTATTTGAAATTTCTTTAATAGTCGTATTGCGCCAAGAAATATCTATAACATATCCCTCATGTCCAGCATCTAATTTCACATAGTCTCCGGTTCTAACTTGCTTAGAGATAATTAAGTAAAAACCAGAAAACAAATTTGCAAGTGTGTCTTGAAGTGCTAAACCAACTGCTAAACCACCAATCCCTAAAGTTGTGATTATTGGTGTAATTTGAACACCTACAGTTTGCAATATAATTAATGTTCCCAAAGCTAAAACAGTAGCCTTAGCAAGGTTAGAAATTAGTGATGTAGGAACCCCCTCTGCTCTGCTAATAAATAAATTAACAAAACCAGCAGTCAATTTGGCTAAGACTAGGGTTATTGAATACAGCAATGCGATCGTCAGCACTTTTTGCAGTACAATGGCAACATCTGGCTTGAGGGGAGAACTCAGAATTGCCCAAAAGAAACCGCCAATGACAAACCAAATAAAAGTCATGCGGTGCAGAGAGTGAAATATAATATTACCCCCGGCAATTCGTTTATTATTAACGAATGTTTCCAGTTTTTTGAAGATAACTTTTTCACCAATTATCCCAGCTAGTAAGCCAGCTAAAATAAATGCTATCGGCGGAATCCATTCCATCATAATCAATTTTAAATTTGGAATTTTAGATTTAGGAGAGCAGCATTTTTGCTGTGATTATAGCTAAATTTTACCTTGTTAGGATAAACACTTAATTATCTCTCGACTTTGAGAAAAAACAATCTGAACACGTTTTATATCTGGTCATTCCTTCTGAAGTCTAACTATAAATTTTTCTGAACCACGACTTTGTGCCAAACCAACGAAAGTGCTGTAATTACCTATTCAGAACTATTTCAAGAACAAATTGGTCAAATATTATTAGAAAATCAACGCCTTTATTAAGTGTAGTTTAGTAGTGCGTTACCCTGTCGCTAACGCACTCTACGAAAGTTGTAGATTGTCAAGTCTGAGATCCTAAATTATACCAATTCAATTAATGATTGCAACCCATCCTTGGGTAAAGACGCGATGAGTTGCGTCTCTACAGATGGTCTATTTGTCGCATTTTTTGTTAAATTGGTATTACTTGAACTAATATCTGGGTTATTACCTAGAAATTATCAACTAACTTTTGGCTGTCCGGCTGAAGATTCGATAGTATAACCATGTACTAGTTTCTTTTAAGGGAAATAGTAGATAGGTAAGAGGATTTATTGTCACAATAATATTTCGGAAGTCTCGCCGTGCCAAAAATAAGATAGCACGAGCAACTTGAGGTGCAGACATCACTCCATAAGGATTCAGTTGACTCTTAAATGGGCCAAGAATTAACTTGCGAATTACACAATCCCCATCCAAGCGCTTAAGGGTAATCATATCTCCTAGCGATCGCTTGCTGAGTTCATAAAGCGGACTCAGCGCTGGAGAAACCTCAGCCTCAGAAGTATTCACCCAGATTTCCTTAGTTGCTTTTGCTTGTGGTCCTGTTACAGTTGTCGAAAATATATCCATCAACCGCAATGCGGAAAAGGTATTCACCTCATAGGAGGAGTTGATAGCCTCTGGTGTACGGCTGGTGTAGACATTGACTCCGTGGTTGATAATTAAAATATCTACTTTCTCTAAACTATCCCTCAAATTAGCTTCATTACCCAACTGCCAGGGAATTACTTTCACCCCAGCTTGCTCTACTAATTTTTCTGGATTAGTGGTTAATGCGACAACTTTAGCATTATTCTTTACAAGTTCAGCCGTCAACGCTTGACCCAAGGCTCCTGATGCTCCGGTTAAAGCGATGGTTTTACCCTTGAGAGACAGTCCTGTACCAAGAATTTTATCCACCAAGGGAAAGACACCACTGTAGTAAGCGTTGACATCATCAAAATGATGCCGCCAATGGTAAGACCGATTCACCCACCAAATGGATGGAATTGTCTCTAAAGGGCCGGGTAGGTGGTTGTAATCTGTATCAATTTTTCCCTGAAAATATCGTACAGACGCGCCATATAAGAAGGTACAAGCATAAACTACTCCTAGCCATAACCCTATTTGCTGGACAATTAGGGCAACGACTACCAATACCATCAACAGTAGACTCGACTCTAAAATGTCGTGATATAACTGGGATTCTTGGTAAACTTTCAGGGAAACTATCGATAAATCGCGGCGATAGGCGCTATGGTGCTTGTTGTGCCATTTAGCAAGCCAATTGACTTGGTGACACAAAGCATGGTAGCTGTCTCTCAAGATTTCAGCGAGTAAAAGTGAAAAAATTCCCCAAATAGCAAACTGTAAGCTGGCATTTAGCCAAACCCAATTAATTTGTAATCTTGCTTCAATCCCCATCAAGTTTTCAGCTAGCATTTTTATCATGTTTGTCTATACTCGTTTTTCTTAATCATTCTTTATGATCTGACAAAGGTGCGTTAAGGTCGAGTCTAGAGCAAATAAAAATTAAAGGGAATGGGGAATGGGGAATGGGGAATGGGGAATGGGGACGGATAGTAAAGTTTCTTTATCACCAACGCCAGCAATTTTCTGTGTGTCCTAATTATGAATTACGTTAGCGCAGCGTTAGCGAGTCCGCGAACGTCATTACGAATTACGAATTAGTTATGATATCGCAGTTGACTTTTAGATAGCCAGGTTCAATGTGGGTAAAGTGTTTGCTCAATAGCTGATGTGCTTTTGGTAAGGCGTGGAACGGAATTGATGCATACAAATGATGCTCTGCATGAAATGGCATATTCCACATGAAAAATCGCACAGGCCAGAGGGTTAGCGTTGTGCGCGTGTTTGTAAGCAGATTGGCGTCAAGAGTGCAACCTGTATGTTCTGCCAGCAGAATGAAACGGAGAATTGGCTGGCCTACAAGAAGTGGCAGTAGCCAATACAGGAAAAACCAAGGCTGATTAAATGTCATTGAGAGAGCGATCGCACCAGCATAAATACTTAATTGCCAACGTGTAGAACGAATAACTTCGGCTCGTGCTGCTTCTGACACAAATGGAAAATCGTCAAATTGACCAGTTGCGACCTGAAAATGCCCACTTATCTTGCCCCACCACCACGGTAAACCACTAATGATCAACAAGTATTTGCCCAGGTTGCTCGGTTTAAGATCAGTCAATTCTGGATCTTTGTCAGGAACACGAGTATAGCGGTGATGCCACTTATGATAACGACGAAAAAAGGTGCTGTTGTAAAATGAGAGCAAGCCGGAAAACCAAGCCACAGCATCATTCAAACGATTGTTAGCAAAAGCCGTTCTGTGAACGCATTCGTGCATTGGTGCAAACATCGAAGCCAGACTAAAGCCGTAGATTAACAGTGTTGGTATAGCCACCGACCAATTACCAAAGTTTGTTGCCCACAAGTAGCCACTGCAACCCATAACAGTGAGATGAAAAGCCAGTTGAACTAACCCTTTGCTGTTGGAGCGATTGTTTAAAACATTTAACTCTTGTACAGTGAGAATCTGGCAGAGTTTTTGCTCATGATCAGCTTTGTGATCCAATAATTCAGATTGAATAATTGCGTCAGACATAATTGAAACTCTACAGAGTGTTGCTGAAACGGAACAAGCTATAGAAAGACCTGTAGACTACCAAAAACATAAACCAATACGGCTCGGTTAAAGGGGAAAGGGGAAAGGTTTTAAATACATCCTTTATACCTTACCCTTCAATCCTGTACAGTCATTGGCAGACGAATGGTGAAAGTAGAGCCAATTCCCGGCTGACTTTTGACAATAATTTCACCACCCATCATCTGGCAAAAGTGACGGCTAATTGCTAACCCCAGTCCCGTACCTCCATACTTTTTCGTAGTCGAAGTATCTCCTTGTGTAAAAGGTTGAAATAACTGCTGCTGTTGCCGATGAGACATACCTATACCTGTGTCGGTAACGGTAAAAGTAATGCTGCCCAAAGGAGCCTCTGGTCGGAATTCATCTTTTTCTCTCTTGACTGTCAGCGTCACCTTGCCGTTTGTAGTGAATTTACTGGCGTTGCTGAGTAAGTTTAACAATACCTGCCGCATCCTAGTTTGATCAGCGTACATGGTGCCAAGTTGCTCATCAAAATCCACTTCTAAAACATTGGCATTTTTTTCTATAGCTGGTTTGACTGTGAGGACGACGTTATGAATCAGCGTCCCAATCTCGAATGTCTCAGGATAGAGGGTCATTTTCCCCGCTTCAATTTTTGACAAGTCGAGGATTTCGTTAATCAAGTGCAGTAAATGCTTACCAGCAGCGTTAATTGTTTCTAAGTCTGTGATAAAGTCTCCTGATAAACCAAGATCGGTGGCATCGTCTCCTAGAAGTTGGCTCAAACCGATGACAGCATTTAATGGTGTGCGTAATTCGTGACTGACATTGGCCAGAAATATGCTTTTTGCTTTGCTTGCAGCTTCGGCTAATTCTTTAGCTTGTTGTAGTTCTTTTGTTCGCTCAGATACCCGCTCAATCAGACGATTTAGAGATTTGGCGAGTAAGCCGATTTCATCTTCAGTGGTAACGGGCGCTCGCAAATCAAAATTATGTTTCCTTGCAACTTGTTCAGCTACTTGGGTGACAGTGATAACTGGTTCAGCGATCGCCCGACTGGTACGCCAAGCTACAATAGCTGCGATCGCTACCGAAACCAACATACTCGCGATCACGATGAATCGCTCAACGATTTTCGCCTGTTCAACAGCTTTTTGCCTTTCTTGCTCTTGATCTTCAGCAGTTTGCAGGATGTTAGTCAAGTTTTGCGAAAGTTGGTCTAGCCGCATGGCTGTTCCACCACGCATTATTGTTAATAACTGCGATCGGGCAGAGGAAATCTCCTCAGGCTGCACTTGCTGGGAGTCAATTTCCTGTAAGACAACCTCTATTTGGTCAACGTAAGCTTTTAAATTAGTCTGGTAATCCAGCAATAAGGTCTGTAAAGTCGAACTTGTTGCTGCTAGTCTTTTCGGTTTACTGTCAATAAATCCACCAATTTTTGACTCTAATTGCTTGGCTTTTTCAACATTCTTCAGAAAATCAGCTTTTTTACTTTGCAGTTGTTGTGAATTTTCTAATACAGCAACTAGGTTAGAGCTATGTAATTGCGCCCCGATGACTGCATCTTTATAATTACTCAGTAGTTGTCCTTGTTCATAGGCTTGATTGAATTGTCTGACTTCCCTTCCCCGGTAGTAGTTGGCGATCACCAACCCAGTCAGTGAGCCAAAAAAGCCAATTCCGATCGCTACAAAGTAACCATAGCCAATTTTTTGATGGATGCGCCAAGAACTAGCTTTGAGTTTCCCTCGTGAGGGAAATTCTATAGTTGGGAGTTCGTCTGTCGATGGTTCTTCGGCTGGCACTTTTTTGCTTTCTGAACTGCTGTCGATAGGGGTTGGCTTTTGAGTTGGCATTTCTCAAACCTCCTTGCCTTCCCACAAAAATCACCAAATTAGTCTAGCTTGTACAAACACTTCAATTTAATCATTAACATCTACATTATCTTCTTTTATCGCAAGAGCAAATCATTGCTTATTAGATAATTAGCATAACCTTATATTATATGAGTGCTTTTGATAGCAATGCTCCTAAGTAAACTTACGAAGGCGTACAGAATTCACTTTTGTCATCAGCAATGAATAGTTTTCTGCACTAATGACCCGCCAGAGAGCATCTTCTCTTTACCACAACACTTTCCTCAATATGCGGTTGATAGCAATTAGTTTTTGCCATCAGGTACGCCACTACTCTACCTTACTGCTTCCTTATAAAATTAATACAATCAGGAAAAAAACAAAAGGTTTGACATTTGTTGGGCATGGGTCATTGGGCATGGGGGATTATAAAAAAGGGTAAAGGGTAAAGGGTAAAGGGGAAGGGGTTTGTTTCTTTATCCTTTTCTCTTTAACCTTGTCCCTTTGTCCTCTTATCTCCTTCATCCCCCAGTATCGAGTCACGTCTATCATAAAATAAGTTAAAAGTCTAGTCTGTATGAACACACAAAAATTTTTATTACGTATTAATATCAATACGAATGGGTTAATTGACGAACGCGGTCTAAGATAGCTTTAATATCAGATAAAATCCGCTTCTAGGCTTATATAAATAAGAGGTGGACTGATTTTTGCATGATTTGTACTTAGATTTAGTACGATTATGAGCAAATGACACGGAATGGGATAATCACAACCTGAGGATTCCAGTTGATTTTAAAAAATAGACTCAGAAGGTTGATTATAATACATCTTGCTGCCTTCTGAATTCTATCCTCCTACTGACTGTCTACCTTGTAGTTGATGCAGTAGATATTACGGGGCAATTATGGTTATAGGACACTAAAACCCTTTTGTGACCTTCACCCAATTGTAATAATGCACTTGTGCATTACCTAATCAACAGCCTTTTGGTTGTAATTATCCAGATTAGAAAAACTCAACTGTCAAATTTATGGGAGTGAAAATGCCAGAACAAGAATTTACGGAAACCGCATCTAAAGAGACTACAGTGGCAGAGATCAACAACCAAACGGGAACCATCACCAAAATCCAGCCTCCCGCACAGTCTCAAGACGAATGGCTAAAATACGGTGAGCAAATTTCTAGCTTTTTAGCAACATTGCCAGAATATCTGGGAAGCTTCTTTAATCAATATAAGCAACCGCTGGTAACAGTTGGTTTAATTGTGGGATCAATTGTTGGGGTTAAAGTACTCTTGGCAATATTAGATGCTTTGAATGATATACCCTTGGTAGCACCTACTTTTGAGTTGATTGGTATTGGTTACTCTGCCTGGTTTGTTTACCGCTATTTACTCAAAGCCTCAACCAGGAAAGAGTTAACTACTGAAATCACCACTCTTAAATCACAAGTTGTCGGTAAAGAAATTCCAGAAGCTTAATATCTGATTATCGCTTCTCTACGAACGCGAGAGCATGTCGTAGATAGACGCTACCCATAGCTTGCTTCTGTATAGGAGTACGCTCTAATTTCAAATCACAGAAGTCTGATCGCCGGAAGTCGGCAATCAGACTTCTCGCAAAATTCCCTACAAGTTCATTAACAATTCGTAATTACGTTATAGATAAATTCTAAATCCCGATCAATAACGCTACGATCTTTATAAGTCAGGGACTCTAACCCTTAGTTTAATTACGAATTACGCATTATTGTTGAGACGAACCTCCGGCAGACAATTTACCATTTAGGTTCTGTTTTGGAGTCTGCAAAACTCCTGGAGATATTTTGGGCGATGCCTGCTGTGGGCTACGCCTACGCACAATATTTTGAGATGGAATTGCCTCCAACTTACCCTGTTTTACTAAGGCTTGATGAATCATCGCCGCCACTTCAGCTCGACTAGCCACTTTGTTGGGATCAAGGACTTGTGAATTTGGATAGTTAACTACTAGACCATTGGTTGTAGCAGCGGCTATTTTGCTATTAGCATAAGTTGGAATATCTTTAGCGTCTTTATAGACACTTAAAATCTTATTTGGGGAAGTGGGTGCTTGCAGATTTAATCCACTGGCAAGGGCAACTAAAACTTGCACTCGTGAAATATTTTGTTGTGGCTTGAAGGATTGTTTTGGGTAGCCTTTGAGAAATCCGGCACTGATGGCTTGGTCAATTGCTGGAGTTGCCCAAAATTTCGCTGGTACATCTTGAAATGCGATCGCAGTCTTAGACTGTTTTTGCTCAAAAGCTTTTTGCAATATAGCAGCAAATTCGGCGCGGTTTACAGGCTGATTTGGTCTAAAAGAATAATCAGGAAACCCCTTGAGAATACCACGGGAAGAAAGAACGTCTATAAAACGCCGACCCCAAAAGTCAGTCGGCACATCGTTAAATGCAATTGGCGGCGGAATGATTGATTTTTGTTTTGCCGGAGTTACTAAAGGCAATGCTGATGATACGATTGTCGATTCAACTTCTCTTGAAGAGGATGCAGGTGCTTGTGGGGATTGAGTTGGGATTACCTGAGTAGATGGCAACACTGCGCCAGAAGGAGTTGCGCTATTAGTTGGGAATGAAGGTGTCGTGGGTTCAACAACAGGCTCAGTTGGAGAATAGGGTAGAACGTTTTTCGGCACTGCATTTGGTTCTACCTTGGGAGTAGGAGAAGGCAATACTTGATTTGGTTGAACACTAGAAGACGGAGTGGAGGAAGGCGACAGCAGCCCGTTTAAGTCCAAGCTAGAATCCCTGCGGGACAATGACCAAAAAAGAATTGCTCCGATAGTGGTGAACGCAACCAGAATGGCTATAAACTCATCAAAGCCAAGGGCAGTTCTTTGGGATGACTCTGGTTCGGAAGGAGGTTTATTTGTCATCGTGATTACCCTGGTAGCAGTAAAATTTGTGTCTAAACAAATTAAGCCACAGATGACTGTTTTACACCAGCCTTTTTTAATTCGTAATTCGTAATTCGTAATTTCTAGTAAGATATCAGGCTTCTGGTTCAACGCCGAGCGATCGCAATTGGGCAGCTAGGCGATCGGCTCTTTCACGTTCTTGTTCTGCTCTTTCATCCCCACTCAACAGCAAATTACCTTGTAAATCCCACCAACGCAGCCAGGGTAATTCCACATTCTGATAAACTCCCTGCCATAAACCTAATTCAACACTCAATCACCTGAGAGAGATTTTCGCCTTCAAGACCACTAGTCTTACTAAATACCCAAACCAAAACCGGATTTTGAGGGTGGCAGAATGTAAAATATTAACTTATTGTTTACCTGTCTTTGAAAAAATCAGGGTGTCTAGTGCCAGAAGAATTCAGTTACCAAATCTCACCGCCATTTTTGTCTGAGGGTAGCGATCGCGATCTTGGTTTGGATTCAACCCTCCAAGAGCTACCAATGTATAACTTCACGGTGGAAATCAACCACACCGGTATGGAAGTGGCTAGTTTTTTGGAAAAATATCCCCTGTTACCAGGAGTAATTTTGGTAGAACAGGGACAATTCATTGGAATGATTTCCCGACGGCGACTGCTGGAATTTTTGATTCGCCCATTCGGACAAGAGTTATTTGTTCAGCAACCATTAGCCGTTCTCTACAGCTATGCGCGAACGCCGATGTTGCTGGTTGCAGATACAACATCGATTTTAACTACGATGCAACTTAGCTTAAAGCGATCGCCAGAATTATTAGCAGAACCAATTGTAGTACAAACCGAATCTGGTGCTTATAGATTGTTAGATGTCCAAGAACTGAATATTATTTCTTGGCAAATTAGAGGAATCGACAATCTAGTGCGATATGAACGTAGCCAAGCCCAATTGATTCAAAATGATAAAATGGCAAATCTGGGGCGTTTGGTTGACGGTGTAGCGCACGAAATTTTAGACCCAGTAGGTTTTATTTGGGGTAACATAACTTATGTTTCAACCTACAGCCAAGATTTACTCAAACTGATAGCAGCTTATGATCAAGAGTTACCATCAGTTTCTCCGGCAATTAATCAGATCAAAGAAGAAATTGAATTTGATTTTTTAGAACAAGATTTGTCGCGATCGCTTGCGAGTATCCGCACGGGAGCAGAAAGATTAAAGAAACTCGTAACCAGTCTACAAAACTTCTGTCATATCGATGAACTTTATCCTAAGCCAGTAGATTTACACGCCTGTATAGATAGTATTATTCTATTAATTAATAGCCGGATTCAAGGAGAAATTGAAATCGTCAAATACTACGGGCAATTACCGCCCGTGTATTGCTTTATGGGGCAGCTAAACCAGGTTTTGTTGAATATTTTAAGTGAAGTTGTTGATACTTTAATCAATGAAGCAGTACGACAGCAGTTGCATTTAGATGAGACAAAGACTGTTCAAAAACCCCGAATTGAGATTACCACAGAAGTTATTTCACAAGAAACAAGTGACCCAAATGCACCAGATTCTCGTTGGGTTTTAATTCGCATTGCTGACAATGGCTCTGGAATGTCTCAAGAATTACAACAGCAAATTATGGATTCTTTTTCTCTTGAAACAAAGAATGGCAAAAATACTAGTTTAGCAGTAAGTTATCGAATTATTACTGTGAGACATGGCGGTAAATTGAATTTTCATTCACAGACTGGTATCGGTACAAAATTTGAAATATTGTTACCTCTGGTGTAAGAAGTTATATTGAGAAAAATGACTCACATATAACAATTTTTTGAAAAAAACAATTGCTCAAATACTGATTATGAAATCAGCATGACAGCGTGTTGAAGTTATTCTTTTATAAGTTTAAAATACTTAGATAGTATTTAAGGTTTCCCACTCATCTAAAGAAACTTCAAACTCTCTCTTAACTTCTTCCA
Source organism: Nostoc sp. UIC 10890 (assembly GCF_054786515.1). Taxonomy (NCBI): domain Bacteria; kingdom Bacillati; phylum Cyanobacteriota; class Cyanophyceae; order Nostocales; family Nostocaceae; genus Nostoc; species Nostoc sp. UIC 10890. The sequence continues at coordinate 3,005,215 of NZ_JBSGKF010000001.1, read as the reverse complement.
TCACTAAATTTTCTGTCTCAAAATAGCCAATTTCTGTAATTTCTCCGGCTTGGGATACATCGAAACGGTAAAAGCCAGAATCTGTTGTATATTGCACAATTCTAATTTCTTTAGGTGGATCTAAGTCTTTTTCTATCCCATTTATACATATACGTCGATATATAGCTCCAGTAGATTTATGGTTTGGATTTAAGAAAACACGATACTTAAGTACAGGAAACCGTTGCTTGAATAATTCAAGGAGTTCAAAGAATACATCACATGCTTTTGCTTCGTCTCCAACTTCTCGGAGAATAATATTTTTCCATCCTGCTGTTGATTCGTTCCATTTATAATATCGGGCTACCCAGTCGTGGAACTGACTAAAGGGAGGGTTCTCTTCTTCAATTAATATCCCATTTTGCCCTATAGCAAAAAAATAGCCATCAATAAAGCTTCTTAATGCAGTTAAGGAACGCTGTCCTAAATACATTCCTGGTCTTGTTCTAATCATTGCTAAAATGTCATAAATATTTTTCATTGATATTGCCTATTTATAAACTACAGCAGATTACGAGTTGGTGAGGTACAAAAATACCCCACCCTAACCCTCCCCTTAGAAAGGCTACGGTGTATACACAAGTCTGAAATCGCTGATTAACCAAAGTTTTACCCCACCCTAACCCTCCCCTTGCAAAGGGGAGGGAACTAGATTTCTTTTTTCCCCCCTTTGCAAGGGGGGATTAAGGGGGGTAATTCACCGTAGCCCATTAACAAGCGAAGGTGTACTTCATTTACTGTAATATGCAATGTATTAATGACACAACCCCCTTAAAAAAGGAGGTTTAATTCTCTAATTTTTAAGGAGGATCAAGTCTTAATAATCGATATGCGTTCCAGCCTCCAATTCAATTCATCTGCAATAAATTTTCGCCACGCTGGTAAATTTCCCGTGCGTGATCAGTCCAAGCACCTTGTCCCCAATAACGAAAACAACTGGTTTGCAACAACAGATTATGTAAAAGAACATTACGATAATGAGATTGTCTGGTGACTGGTTCTGCTGAGTCAGTTTGCAGCAATGGATCAAACTTCTGATGAAATAAACTGCTTAATTGATACATGGGAGACAACACATTTTCATATCCTTTTACCCAACTGATATGATTTGTCCACGAGGCTCCATCTAGATGAAAATTAGAGTTTGTTTGCTTTAATTCTTGAATGGCATTCTCTACAGCTTGCGGTTGATTATTATCTGGTGAAACTCGCTCCCAAATTTGATGTTGTCCCACTGGCTGACAAGTTGGATAATCTTCAGGTTTGCATCCAACAGCTTCGATTAATTCTAAATATTCTGTACCACACATTCCAACTACACCTGATTTTCCTCCACCGTTATTTACCATATCTCCCCAAGCTTGTTTAAAAGCGCTAGGAAATTCATTCATCATCACGCCGCCATTTTCACCATCACCAATTTGGCTAACTATTGGTGGGATAAATACACCGCTAATTGGTTGTTTTGATAATGTTTTCGCTTCGTAATAAGGCTGCATTTGAGCAACTAATTTAGTATCCGAACCTTGGGTTTTAATTAAGGCTGTGATGCTAATTATTTCACCTTGAGAATTACGGGCAATTAGACGATGTGGTAAATGTTTATAAGTGAGAGATTGTCCAGTAAGAGTTTCTACAGAATGTTCTTGAACAAGTAGCCAGCGATATCCACATTCTTTCAGTGCTTTCACAAATTCATAGAGAGCATCAGGGTGATTTGGTAGATGCATTTCTGGGGGTGAAAATCCTTTGACTCGCGCTAGTGCTTCCCAACCAAAAATTGCGGCAAAGTGATGTTGCCATGCAACGATATGTAATTTTATATCTGCTATGGGTGTGGAAGGAATAACTGCATGACCCCACATTGTACCCAGCCATTCTACATAAGGTTGGTAGGTGCGATCGCAAGTAATCCGTTTAAGGTTATCCAGAACATCACCGCGTCCCATTTGCCGCAGTCCCCACAGCAGATTACCAGAGTAATCCAACATCACACGGGGATTGCAACCTTGATTTACAAGTTCGGGGATCAAGTCTGCCATGCGGCTGTAACAATGGGCAAAAGGATCTGCATTGTGGTTATCCCCTTCATGGGGATGTTCAAACATATATTGCAGATTGCTGATCAGTGTACCGCCATTTCCAGCAGGTATAGTTGGCTGGTGCATGTGTAAGGCGATCGCAAACACAGCATTTACGTCTTCTAAGCGGATATTCGTTGTGGGTAAAAATACTGGTTGATCTTGGTTAATTACAGAGAGAACCTCTGTTTCCCAACCAGAAATATTCGGTAAGCCATCAATGATTTCGGGCAAAGGAGTCAGAGTTGTAGGGAAGGAAAGCATTTCTGTTTGCTCCGAAACAAGGTATGTCTAATTATGCGATCGCACAGCAATTTCTGCTCTGTAACTTTATGTATTGATGCAAACTGCGATCGCCTTGTAGTCCCGCAAAATATGTGTAGTTCAACAGTTGGAATATCACACTTGTATAAAAAGCGTTAGAGAATATACAGCAATTCTATTTAATTTTGTTGCTAGAGATGTACATTTGTACGCCTCTATAGCCGATTCATTATGTTGCAAAGATTTTTGGAAATGGTATGATACAACTCAAAATTCAAAAATTCAGATAAAATCTGAATTTCTGGGCTTGGATCTGTTTCCTTCTTTTAAATAAGCTGTAAAATCCCCAAAAACTATAAATATTAAATATTATTATTTTTCAAGATAAAATTTTCTATTCTATGCTTTAGGCAAATTTAATTTTAGGAAGAGTCTCATGAAACTAAAACAATTTGGAATTACATTTTTGAGTGTTTGTATTGCTACTTTTTCGGGAATGAAAGCAGCAGAGGCGGCATCATTTTCGGTAATTGCTGATGGTCTTAATAATCCACGAGGTCTAACTTTTGGTACTGATGGGAATCTCTATGTCACCGAAGCAGGAACAGGCGGCAGTGGAGCTTGTGTTCCTTCACCGAGCGTTGCCAACCAATCTTTATGTTATGGCACAACTGGTGCAGTTACCAAAATTGCAAATGGTACGCAAGAACGTATACTTACAGGACTTCCTTCTTTAGCATTACCAGATGGTACTGATACTTCTGGGCCTCAAGATATCAAATTTGATGCTACTGGCAAGCCTTATATTGCAATTGGATATGGTTCAAATCCCACATTTCGGGCGGCATTAGGTAACACCGACTTAGGAAAAATCATTACTGCTAATTTCAATACAAATTCGTGGACTAGTGTTGCTGATTTAGCTAATTATGAACTTGCAAACAATCCAGATCAAGGCGATCTAATTAGCAATCCCTTCTCTCTTCTTTTAGATGGGAATAACATTTTTGCAGTTGATGCCGGTGCTAATGAGTTACTCAGTGTAGGAACTGATGGAAGTAATTTAAAGGCGATCGCCACAATTCCCCGGCAGATATTAACTAATCCAATTTTTCCCTCTGGCGCATCATCATCGCCATTTGAAATCCAAGCAGTACCGACAAATATCGCTAAAGGTCCAGATGGCGCTTATTATATTAGCCAATTAACTGGTTTTCCTTTTCCAGAAGGTGAAGCAAAAATCTATCGAGTTGGTGCTGATGGTCAATCAACAGTTTATACCGATGGCTTTACCCAACTTACTGACTTAGATTTTGATGCTGAGGGTAATTTATATGCTTTGCAGTACGCTAATGAGTCACTCTGGAAAGGTAATCTAGATGGTGCTGTGATTAAAATAGCGAGTGATGGAACTCGCACAACTATTCTTAGTGGCAATGGATTAGAGTCTCCTACTGCTTTGACTATTGGTGCTGATGGTGCTATCTACGTGACAAACCGAGGCGATCGCCCTGGACTTGGACAAGTTCTCAAAATTGAGAATCCTAAGTCTGTTCCTGAATCTAGTTCTACTTTCAGCTTATTAGCATTTCTTGGCACTGTGAGCCTTACTTTGTTGCACAAGAATAAAGCCAAACGACTGAAGATTTCGGACAAGTTCGTTCAGGAATGCTGAGTGTTGAGTTAGCGATCGCCCTCGGTGTCTCCCCTTCTCTACGAGACGCTACGCGAAGGGATAAGTTTTTCCAGAGGTCGTTGTCTTCTTGGTGCTGGCGGAGCTGCTATTCGTAAAATTAGCTCTAGCAACCAAGGCGCAATGCGTTGACACAACACCGCTAAATGACTTTGCCATCCGACTAAAATTTCTGGTGAATCATTTTGCATTCCGGTAACGAGTGCTTTCGCCACTTGTTGGGGAGTCATGGGGATCACCCAGCGAAATAATTTTAAGTCGCGCACCATGTCTGTGTCTGTCAGGGTAGGCAATAATGCAATGACGCGAATATTGTGTTCAGCTAGTTCTTGGCGCAAGGCTTGGGTAAATCCTAAGATGGCAAACTTGGTTGCTGAGTATGTCGCCATCGTTGGTGCCGCAACTTTCCCCATCAGGCTCGATACATTGACAATTGTTCCTTGTCTTTGGCTGGCCATGCGTCGAGCAATCAAACTAGTGAGGTTGTACATTCCTAACAAGTTCACAGAGAGTTCTTCTTGAACTTGGGGCATTTTAGATTGTAAAAACGAGGTTTGGTATGCGACTCCCGCACAGTTAACCAGCAGGTGAATCTGTCCGAAATTGCGCCACAGTTGGGCAACAGCGATATTTACATCAATTGTCTGCGTCAAATCTAAGGCTACGATCGCAGTTTTTGTTCCCATCGCCTCAATTTCGTCGGCTACCTCAACTAACTTTTGGCGATCGCGTGCCACCAATATCAGTCGCTTGATGCCTTGTTGCGCTAGTTCGAGAGCGATCGCTCGTCCAATACCACGAGAAGCCCCTGTAATTAGAGCAACTTTACCTTGAATCTCCATTAGTTTTATCCTCCAAAATCTAAGTCCTACCAAACTCTTCGTTATTGCCGATATACACAATCAAGAGCTACTTGCTTGTCGGCACAAGGTAAGACAAATAATCAATCGCAATTGAAATCAAACTGAAACTAAGCCTTTGGCAACGAGATATTTCTTGGTTAATCTGCAATCCCTCATAATTGTCTATACGAGGCAGAAATTTCTCGTTTTTAACCCGTCAAACCCTAACACAATTGGCTGAATGCATGTAGCTCATAGATTTTATGTCTCCTAGATCCGAGCGCTCATCAGCATCGTTGTCATACACACGTTAGCAATTAAATCAAGGTATTGCAATATTCTTTAATAAGGATTTCTTAATACTTCTTAACGACAAGCATATATATATATAAGATTTTATTAAATAAGTTTTTATGAATCCCTCAGTATAAATATCTTAATTCCCTGACAAAGAGCCACTTTTTTGGGAAATTGCTATATCTAATTCATAGCTTAGAAACAAAAAAGACATATAGCGTTTTGCCTTATAGTTGCAATAGTTAGCTCTAAATAAACTCACAGAATTGCATCAGTAAATTTACTGTTTTATTGAAAATAAAGGTTGATGATTTTTATTTGTTGAAAAGGTAGAAGTGGGCTAAATGATTGTCTTGAATGATCTACCAAACTTTAAGACAAATGGTCATTTCTTTAGGTTTAACTTTGAGTTAATCAAAGTAATGCTTGAGACTTGCCTTGTTTGTAGCAAACTTCAATCATCCATCAACAATAAGATCCCCAACTTCTCTAAGAAGTTGGGGATCTGAACTGTAAGTCAATATGATTCCTAATTGATGATTATGCCTAAAGCTACACTCCGTATATTTACGTAATTAGTAATTATCCCCACAGTTCAATCGGCTTACTCTTATCCTCCTGCCTTCTGCCTCCTGCCTCCTAAAACTAACGAGGGGTAGAAGTAGGTTGAGGATTTGATGCTTTGCTTGACTGGGGAGTTGAGCCATTCCAAATTTGATTGAATTGATCTACTGGCAATGACTGTAAAAGACTGAGATTAAGCGGCTCTTTACTGATGAATGTGCCGTAGGAGGGCTGCAAATAAGAACGGTATTCAGGGCGGTTGAGGATATGGGTTTCTACAAAAGCTAGGCTAAGGGCGTTGAGATAGGAATAAACAGCATCACGATCGGGGCCCAGCAAAGCAGGTGGTACAGGTAAGACATCGTTTTCAGCAGTAGGTTCAGCGATCGCTGAAAAGTGGGTAGCGTTTTCGATCAAAGCCAGGTACTTATTGGAATCCGAAAGCCAGGTAAAGGGGCGAATTTGCTCAAATACGGGTGGGGCAAAAATATCTTGACTACCTGCTACCAGCATTACCGGAATTTTAATTTGACTGACTCCCTCCTGACCCAAAATTGAACTATCAATAGGATTAATCGCAATGATGGCCTTGATGCGATCGTCTTTGAGTTCATAATTTCCCGGAGGTAACTCAGTTGCTTGACACTGCAAAATCAGCGACAAATTAAACGATGAATTATTGGGATTACAATCTTGGCGTAGTTGCTCAAAGTTAATCTTTGCCCCTGCTAGAGCCAAAACCGTATAACCGCCAAAGGAATGACCGATCGCCCCAATTTGCTGAAAATTGAGTTTTCCTTGGAGGGTAGGATCAGATTTGTCTAGACGTTCGAGTTCATTGAGTAGATATTTGATATCCAAAGGTCGGTTGATAAATTCTGCTGCTTCTGGCGGCCCCGCCAAACCTGCAAAATATTGTTGAATGCGTTCGGCATTACTACCAGGGTGTTCCAGAACAGCAACGGCAAAACCATAAGATGCTAAATGTTCTGCCAGGTAGACGAAGGGAGAACGGTCTGAGGCAACACCATGAGAAATGACAATCAGGGGAAAGGGAGGTGATGGAGAGTTTTGAGTTTTGAGTTGTAAGTTTTGAGTTGTAGGTAAATAGATATCCACCGGTAGACGGCGATTGCGAGAAAAGTCATTTAGCTCGAAGGTTTTTTTCTGCGAACGGAATTGTCCTGGCGATCGCAAATCTAGTTTTTTCGAGAAGTCAACAGTTGAATTGGCTGCTTGTGCGATCGCTTCTTTTTGAAGAGAGGCAACAACTTCATCCTTTCTTTTGAGCAATTGCGACAAGTCATCGACTATCCTTAACCCCTCTGTGAAATTCACCCGCATAGTATTGCTGGGAAATTTACGCAGCAAATTCACAACCGTTAAACCCTCTTGATCAGCAGCAGACAAAATCAAAGAGGCACGTATAGCATAGAAGCCATTGTTCCGAGACTCAGTGAGGAGTAATTCTCCTAGACGTTGCATCAGCTGCTCGCCTATAGGTGAGTAGGTAACTTGAGATACTAGTGTAGGAGTAACATTGAATCTTTGCTGGAGTAGATCCCGTAATTGATCGAGTTGTTCAGGAGTAGCACGATTAGCGTAAAAGGAAAGTTCCTCATCGATTTTGCCAACTTTCGCAAAAGTTTCTAGCGAGTCCACAGATAAAGAGAATTCGCCAAAGGGAGGGTAAAAAAAGCTAATGCGTTCAGCTCCCCATCCAGGAGTAGCAGTCAAGAACGTAGATAGTAAACCTAAACCCACATATCTCAAAAATTTTTTCATTATAAAAACCCACTGTCTAACCCTGCCAAACAAGTTTGGGCAGAGAGGAAAGCGGGGCGGGATCTATAACCGCTTTCCTGTTTACACAGGCTAAAAGCACAAGAAAGCAAGTACTTACATCCATAGTTTCGCATATACGTAATAATCGGCACTAAATTAAATTTCAGGATGGTAGGCTAGCACATCATGGGTAGCAAATTTTTCAGCCAAACAGCATCAGTAGCGCGATAATTATTAATATAGAGATCAAAATACGTTATATGTCCTTCGCCTCCTGCCCCTCTTGTGTCGTCGTCCTCAACCAACAACAGGAGCAAAACATCTCCCACCAGAACCAGTGCCAGGATGTGCCAGTTAACCACAGTAAGAGCATAGTTAAAAGTTGCACTGTAGTTGAAAATGGTCGTGTGGTCGTTAAACCCTTACAACCACAACTCAATCAGACTTCCGAATAACTTTCAGAAATTTCAACTATTTTCATCTAAAGGTAAAACATCGTGGAAGCGGTTGTAATCAATGTAGCGATGTCCATCGGGTGTGTGGTGGAAGATATCGGCAAATTGATTATTCCACAAAATCTCATTAGCACCATAACTATGACGGGCATGAACAACCTGTGCAACCGTTTCATCAATACCACTCAAAGAGATGATCACCATAGTATTTGTCTGGGTTAACGATTCTGGTGTCATCCCATATAGAGGACTAAACTCATCAATCACATGCATCACTGACCAGCTTAATGTGAAGCTAGGTGTTTGGCTCCTCAGCAGTTTGAGATCGTAGAACCGACGCATGAATTGCCCTTCTAGGGTTACTTCGTCGCGCATCAAGTAGACTCGCATCTGCGCCTCCAGAATCATATTGCGACGCCGATTAGCGGTACGAAATATGAGAGTTGGCATTGCATCATGAGATGTAATTACTGCTACACGACTAAAGAGCACACGGGCTGTAGGCCTAGAGAATCGAGCAAACGCTAGTCCTGTCATCACAGCAATTCCCACCAAACCAATCATTGCTTCAATGGTGACAATAATGTTGGCGTAAGTTGTTTTAGGATACATTGCCCCATAGCCGATGGATGCTAGGGTTTGCACGCTAAAGAAAAAGACATCTAAAAAAGAGCCAGGTCGGGCGTTGGCAATACAATCTCCTCCTATTAAGTAAGCTAGGGCAAATAGAGCATTAATAGTTATATAAAAAGTACAAATCAGGATCAGAAAGCCAGTCCAGGGAATCGTTAGCAGCAGATGATAGGGATCGCGCCAGTAGGAATGCCATACACCCATACCCATAATCTCGAATTTTCCATCTCGAACTTGAATCTGAATCGGTGGGATTAGATGCTGTTGTTTCTTCCGTGAAAGTCTCTTCAGTCGAAATTTCATTGCAAGTAGCCAAAAGAACGGCAACTGCTTAGTATTGTAAATTAAGTTGCTTTAGAGACATTCCACCTATCCACAAAAGAACGGAAATTTCAACTTTTTGTCCTCAAATCAGCAAAAAAATAGGGTGGACAATGCCCACCCTAGTAATTTATCTGCTAGAAACTTATTTTTCTGGTTTTAGTGATTGACCTTTAGAACAGCGATCAAACCACTCCTGATATTTTTTCTGGTGTGACTCATCTTCAACAGCAATGGTCACTCGCACTCGCTTGCAGCCGTGATTTTGCTCTAGTGCGATCGCATTCAATAATAAACTAGCAATTTTAGGTGAGCTAAATTCGCTGCTTACCGTTAAACCACTATCAAAACCTGTAGTAAATTCAACTCTTTCTACGTCGGTTAAGTCAACGCCAGCAATTTCCCCCTCTCCTAAATCAATTTCTGCGAGTTGTTTGTGTTCTGGGCTAACTTGTTCCACAATCAGTTTTTCACGCCGGATAGGAACTTGTATCATCCGGGTTTCAATTACTTTGCGAACAATCACCTCACCAACTTTACGCTTACTGCTTTCAACAACTAGTCGTTCTTCTAGTAGACGAATAATCTGTTCTTCAGTAGCCTGCTCTAAATTTACGGTATCAACTAGGCTACTTGTAGTTTGATTATTCGCTAGTTGCTCAGTTGAGTTGCTATCGCCTGGTTTTTCTGTTTCTAAATATTCAGGCATATACTCTATTTCTGATTTGTTTAAGTCTATGAAAACAGATTTGTTCGGCTTGTCAATTTGTTTTATTCTCTGGCTCTGCAAGCGAAATAAAGAAGGATGTTTATCGGCTAACTGCTGACCATATTCTACAGTTTGTTGATTAATCTGCCTAGATATAACTAAGTTTAGGCGACGATTAGCATCCACAATTAAATCATGAACTCTTCCCACTAACTCACCTTGCTTATCAAAGACAGCAAAATTGTTCACCTTCTTTCTTAACTCTGCCAGTGAGGTGCTAGTAGTGCCAGGGTTACCATTTGACTGTCTAATGTTTTTTGCCATCAGTTGGCTATTCATATACAAAATTTATGAACTGCTTTCTATTTAGCTAAATTAAATTAGTCACTTTGATACCATTTAGAAAATGTTTGCGATAGATGTATTTATTCAAGCTATATGCAAGAGTAAAATTCGTAATCCAAAATCTAAACTAGCATCAGTTATTGTATGCAAGCACAGGTAAAGCTAATTCAACAGCCTCACCTGTACTGTGTCGAATTAATTATTAGTCATTAGTTACTAGCTAATGACTATGTTCAGTTAGCGTTCTTGAATCGGAAGATTACCAGAATTCACATCTAACTCTTCACGACGCACAGTTTCTTGAGTTTCAACTGTGTCTTGATCTACCACTTTTCTCACTCTAACTTCTTCGCGCAAAAATGCTTCTTTGCGAACATCAGGAGTTTCTTCGTGGATTTCTATGCGAGCAACTTCGCCTTCACGGAAATCTGCTTCGCGCCCAGAGACAGACGTACCCGCATCTGTTGGAGTTACACGTTCAATCACAACTCGTTCTCTTTCTATGGGCACTGCAACCCGTGCAGTATCAGTCTCAACATGCTTGCCAATGGTGACTTCTCCAGTTTTTTGGCGTCGTTTACTGGCAATCAGCCTTTCTTCATACAATCTTAGAGTTTGATGATCTTGCTCATTTAACCCGTATAAAGAAGGCTCACGTTCGTAATTGTAGTTATCACGGTCGTAAGTGGGTGTTGTATCTAATGGTGCTGAAGCTTCTACAGGAGGGGTATAGTCTGTGGGTTGGCGATATACACCACGCACCCGTTCTTCATAGTCATAATCAAGGGTTTGGCGTTCATTGAACTCAGGTAAATCTTCTGCTTGCTCTCTAGTCAAGCCAATTGTGTATACGCGGTCAACGTTATAGTCGATACGGGCACGACCTAGTGGTAGCAATACTTTCTTTCCAAAAATCCAGAAACCTAAGTCAACAACTAGATAGCGAAAATGACCTTCCTCATCCACTAAAACGTCGCTAACAGTGCCAATTTTTTCATCAGTTCCTTGTGTATATACTCCAAGCCCCTTGATATCGTGACCTTCAAAGGTTTCCCGGTAGTTAGGCTCAAAATCTTCTAATTTGTAAAGAACCATTATATTTAACCTCAAAAATTTTTTCTTCATCTCTTAATAACTAAACTAGACATTTTTTGATTTGTATACCTCCTTCTGGCGAATGAATTGTTGCCAATACTAAATAATCAAAAGTTATAGAAATTGTTTATAAGATAGCTAAATAAAGACATACAAATTGTGATCTGTTCACTTTTTTTGTAAAAACATATCTAGCCTTAGTGCATGTATTGCTAGAGATATTGAAATTCTCGCAACAAAGATTTACATCTTGATGCTGTTTATCAAGATGTAAATTTTCTGAAGGTTAAAATTCCCAAGCTATCTAATAAATTGGAACCTTTTTGGTTTAAGCAACACAGGTATAGATAAAAATTAATACCAATTTGAAAAAATAATTTTATAGATGGAGGATTCACTGAATACACACAGCAATTTCCAATTCAAAATCTAAAATCCAAAATGGTATAACTTTACCTACATGATTATTTTAGATAAATCTACCAAACCAACTTATTAATTAGCTAATTAAATAGCTTCATGGGTAGTCATCCCATTTTCTTGCACATTTAAATTCCCCGCAGTATCAACATCTAACTCTTCTCGACGAATGGTGTCTTGTGCTTCTACAGTGTCTCGTTCTACTACTTTCTTGACCCGGACTTCTTCACGGACAAAGGCTTCTTTATGTATCTCAGGCGTTTCTTCATACACTTCTATGCGTGCTACTTCCCCTTCTTGAAACTTAATTTCATTGGGATCTAGAACCTTTCCTGGTTCTGTTGGCATAACTCGCTCAATCAGAACTCGTTCTTTTTGAATAGGTATTGTAACGCGTGCAGTTTCTGTTTCAATGTGCTTACCAACGGTTACTTCTCCAGTTTTTATGCGGTGTTTGTTGGCAATTAATCGTTCTTCATAGAGTCTAAAAGTTTGATCAGATTGCTCATTTAACCCGTATAAATCTGGATCTTTCTGATAATTGTATGTATCGCGATTGTAAGTCACACCGCTGGTTGAAGAACGAAATACACCACGGACATTTTCTTCATAATCCTTATCTAGGATCGCATCTTCTTTGTGATCGGGTAAATTTTCTACTTGCTGTCTGCTTAAACCGTCAACATACACGCGTCTTTCTGGATAATTGATCCGGGAAAGACCAATTGGTAGCAATATTTTCTTGCTAGCAAAATCTAAGCTTATATCAATAATTAAATACCGAAAATGACCATCGTCATCAACTAAAACATCAGCCACGGAGCCTACTCTTTCTCCTCCCTTAGTATAAACATCCAGCGCTTTAATGTCGTCTCCACCAAAAGTTTCTCGATAGTTTTGGTCAAAGTGTTCAAGTTTATGAAGAGGCATATACTGTTACCTAATTTGTTTATAACGTTTATTTGATAGTATAAAAAATATTGTGCTAGGTCTCCTCCTGCTGGCGACTGAGTTCAGTTGAGATATTTGATGATTTATAATTCATACTTGATGAGAAAATACTCAAGTTGAACACTATTGAGAATCAATAGAGATATAACTAAAGTTATAAGAAGAAGACATCAGACTGGTATAAAATATTTTTTAACTGGTCGAGCGATCGCTCCGTAGTCGATTACCAAATTTCTACCCGATCGCATAAAACACCTCTGCTTTTTAAAGCAGTTGAGTGATCTCCTCTGCGTCAGTCCTAATTAAGAGCCAATACTGAAACAATGGGAGTAGACACTAGAGCACCATGTAGATTATGAGTGAACTTCCAAATAGTCTTGAAGATGCGATCGCCCAATCTCGTATAGCCGTTCAAGCTGCCCTTGCAGATGGCTGCACTCGCATACAAGTTGAGTTCCTGTTCCCAGAACTCAAGTTTATGCCGGTGGCGGAACAATTTCTACCTGCGTTTACAGAATATGATTCCCGTTTGAAGATTTTCTTTGCCGACGCTGGGGCTGCGGCCCTCGCCCGCCGCGATTGGGCTGATGCACCATTTCAAATTTTGGATATCGGTACGGGAAGGGCTGCTTCCTTGCAGACAAAAATTCAGCCAGAGGATGAAATTTTCTTATTCATCGCCCCCACATCTGTAGAAGTACCGCAGTTAGAAAAGTTATGTGAAGTAATAGGCGATCGCCCTTTAGTCTTGTTAAATCCTCGCTTAGAAGATTCTGGAACCGTGGGCATTGGTTATACAGCGAGAAAAATCCGCGATCGCTTTATCAGTACCATTGAATCTGCCTATTACGTGCGCCCCATAGACGATGAAAGTGCCCTATATCGCTGCTACCCAGGACAGTGGGAAGTTTGGCTGGACACCGCTGGCGAATATCAAAGAATTGCCGAATTACCCACAAAACCATCTGGTGATGATTTGGATCTCATTGTTTTAAAAGGACAACCGCAAACAACAACAGACGCGACACCGACAAGAAAGCCCAATGTGTTTAAGAGTTTGCAACGGTTCTTAAAGGCATTGAGTAGTTAATACCAATTTTTTATGAAGCTGCATAGAATTCGATCCCCCCTAGCCCCCCTTATTAAGGGGGGAACCGGAAAAACTATCAAATTCCCCCTTTTTAAGGGGGATTTAGGGGGATCAAGATATATGCAACTTCACATTAAATTGGTATAAGAGTTAGGAGTTAGGAATTTTATTATTAACTCCTCACTGTTCACTCCTAACTTTTTAATTCCCTTGCAACGGGGCGTTTAAAACTTTCTCGATGCGATCGCGCGTTTCTAGTAAGTGGGCTTTGGTATATTCATCCTCTGAATTAACCCCCTTGAGTTTCTCATCTAGTTGCTTGAGTTTATACCAAGCTAGAGTACGAGCATCTTCAGGAACATATTCTTTTCGTAATACCATACCAGTCAAAATGTCCAGATATTGACGCTGCAAGCCTCGCCGTAAACTGGTAATCTTCATTGGTTTACCTTTTGGTTTGATGACTTCCGTCCAAATACCTGATTGCAAAGTTTCAAATAGTTCAGGTAGAGTCAGTGCATTTTCGGGCTTTGTTTTGAGTTCAATATCCTTGAGGCGAGAGAGGCGATCGCCTGAGAATAAATCCCGCAATACTGAACCCTGCATGAGTAGCACTAAGTCATGAATTGGATAATCCAAACGACCAACTTGAGGATAACTACCCCAATGTCGCCAACGAGAAGGTGCTAATTTATTTAGTAGTTCGGGTGAAAAGCTCAGGGCATCTTCTGCAAATACGTATTTTTGTAGCGTTTCTAAGGCCTGCCGTTGTTGTTCAACTGGTACTGGTTCAAATGGTAATCGGTGTTGGCCAACTTCAGAGACTTTCTCGGAGGCTATCTCGCCAGGGCGGATGCGATAGAAAGATTGTCCCCCAATATATTTTGTGGTGTAATATATCTGCTGGAAATAGTTACCCAATACTGTACTAAAACGTTCGCTCACATCGCTGTAACTATCACCAGCCAATGGGTAACGTTTATCGAGACGTTCCCACATCACCCGCGAATTATTCAACTGCCACTGAGAATAAAGCAGCACATTACTGCTGTTATCCCAAGCAGCAGCTGTGGGATCAAGGTCATAGACATCTTCATCTGTGGAATAACTCAACTCTGGCTTGTAAGATTCTGCTGCAATTTCCTCCAAAATTGGCTTTTCTGCTAGAGGAGTTGATGTTTGAATTGCTATGTAACCATACTTAATCGCCCATTCATCATAAACCCCCACCATACTGGGAAAATAATCTCCCTGTTTTGTCCCTTGAGGGGCAATATTTGGGGGAATATAGTCCATCACAGAAGTTGTCAAACCTTTAGTTTTGGTAATTTCCGTATTATTCATTTCCTCCGGTGCTAGCAGTGTACTACCACGGAAGTTATGACGTAAACCAAGAGTATGTCCAACTTCGTGAGCAATGATTAAACGTAAGTATTGATTGATATATTCTTTCACCTGATCTGGAGTGGCCATAGTATCTGGCAGCAGTGACATCGCCAATGAACCAACGGCAAACTGGTTAGCAGCTTCCATCCCATAGCATAAATCGTACTCGCCTGCCATTTTTGATAAACGACTCAACAACCCCTGTTCCCCTTGCATTTGCTGGGGCATACCATTGTTTTTCGCATCTAAACCATTAGCGCAAAGTAGACGATTTTGCATCAAAGCTGATAGAGTAGTGCGATTTTGTGTTTGGCTAGATTGTTGGCTAGGTTGGACGATTTTGCGATACTCACTCTTTAGTAGCCTGACAAAGCTGGCATCTACGAGAATATCTGCATCCAAAATTTCTCCAGTCAAGGGGTTAACGCGGGATGGCCCCATTGCAAAGTATCCATCGACTGTGTTAATCCAGCGAATCGTGTTGTAACGAATATCTGCTGGGTCCCATGTGGCGTCATCTGGCATTTGGCGGACTTCAATTGCATCCTTGAATCCAGCTTTGAGAAAGGCTTTGTTCCACATCAGGACACCTTCTTTCATCGCATCGCGGTACTCTAAAGGCACAGCGTTATCAATCCAGAAAACAATCGGTTTTTTGGGTGGAGAAATTTTTGCTTTTGGGTCTTGTTTTTCCAAATGCCAGCGATTGATGTAGCGGACAAAAGAATCGCCGCGATCGTCTTTGGATAAGTCTTGGTAAGCGGTGATGAAATAGCCGATGCGATCGTCAGCAATTCGCGGTCGATAATCTTTATCAGGTAGTTGCGAGAGACTATAGTGGACACGCAGGGTAAAGCCACGGTTGTCAGCTAGCGACGCAAAGCTTGCTATTTCACTTTCACGGCCAGTACCACCAGAGAAATTCAAAACTGATTCGATTTCTAAATTTTGGGGAAAAGCTTTAGCAGTACCAAAATAAGACTGGTCTGTGCTTCCTGGGACTCCTAGACTTACAGATAATCCAGCTAAATCTGTCAGTAGCAGATCGCCCAAGTCGATGAGAAAAGTTTTGCGTTGTGGATGAATACTTTTAATGGAAATGCTGTAGAGAACAGAGTCACTAAAAGACCGGGCTAGCGATCGCGCCTGGGGATCTCCCTCACGAGTGCGAAAATTCACATTACGGATGACAAAGTTTAGTTTATCATCCACCCTTTGGAAATAAAACAAAAAATCTTGTAGAGGCATACCGCTGTAAATACCCCGTTCGCCAATACCTGATTCCAGGGTTGCCGTAGCTAGGTAATTTTTATTAAGTTGCTCTGGCTTAATTTCTAGATAAATTTTATTCTTTTCTTTATTGCGATAAAGGGTGAATAATCCCCCTGACTTTTGGGTGTCTTTGATTACTTCGTCAAACGCCTCTAAATCATCCTTTGCTACTGGTTTAGTAGGATTAGGCTTGGCATTCGGTTTTGCAACTTGTAAAAATGGTTGCTGTCCTGCTTTTTTAGGATCTTTTACTACCCAAATGAACGGTTGAGGCTGTGCATGTTTATTTTGATTAACTACCCAAACTTGTCCCGAAGCTAGCTTCTTTTCCTGAGAAATATTAATATTTTTTAGCGATAAAGCTGGTGTCATTAACTGATTATGAGATTTCTCTGCAATTCTGTCTGTAACTACCCCTTTTACAATCTTATGTTTGACTGACAACTCGGTATCAACTTTGTTAAAAGATGGTGACTTGGCACTAGCCGTTGTTATCCCTAAAAATAAACCCTGTAACAAAATCATATAAAAGCTTAATCTGTTCATCGCATCTATTCCCCGATAACTATCACGCAATTAATTTTGAACTTTTGTAAAGCTATATAGCCTAATCTTTACCCATTCTCTTAGCTGCTTTATATTAAGCAATAAACTTTTGACTTCAATTTTAGTTGCCATCCTTCAGTTTTTCTATGCTGTTTTAGTGTAGGATTTCTCCTAACAATTGCCTCTCCAAGAAACAGTAAGCATTATTTTTACATCAAACTAGTAAACTTCTTGGGGAAAAGCATAACAAAATAGCAAAAGCATGGAAATTACTTGATTTTGGAAAGAATCTTAAGCTAACACTTTATTTACCTCACCAGAAGAAGCTGAAGGCTACTAAAGGTGAGCGAAAAGCCGCCCTCCAGTAAGACTGTTGGCAAATGCACAAGAAGTAGCTTGTCATAGACATAGCCAACTGATGATTTTTTTAATATAGTATTTGTTTATACTCTTGATTGTTGGCAATGAATAGCAAACTAGCATAGAAAAAGTTTTAATTCAGGATTATCAAAAACAGTAATTTAAATGTAACAACGGACACAGAAATGTCAACATATTTATCTCAAGTCTGGCAGCTGCTGAGAAATTATGTGAGGGGTACAAGGTTGGAAGAGATGCCAAAGACCACATCGCCAGAAACCGAAGCAGTTTTACCTCTAGAAAAAAGTATTAAAGAACCAGATAAAAGCGTTAAATTTGCTCAAGATGATTTGCAGGAATATTTATACTCTCCGAGACTGCAAAAAAGCTTAGAAAAATGGGCAATACCAAAGAGCGGTTTGACTTCTAAGATAGACGATCAGACATTGGGCGCTCTACCCTCTGGGTCATCCTTTAGAGTGTGCGATCGCCAGATGCATGAAGAAATTTATGATTTACTAGGCAATGGGGCGATGAAACCAGAAATAGTCAGCCAAGTAATGGAATTGGTTGTGACTGATAAAAAAATTCGCCCAGAACTACTTTTCTGGCGGCTAGAAGATTTTTATCATCGCTGGTGTCAGGGAGAATTTATCGATGGGACACCAGATGATAACCTACCTCAGAAAAAAAGATTAAAGCTGGCGGCACAAAATATTGCGATCGGATTGAGACAGGTAGACATATATACAGGTCTCAACGTACTGATTTTACTGTTAGAGTTACACCGCTACGCTCAAGAGCAAGATGAACTCAAACAAAAAATCACCTTCTATCCATCTGCACAACCAGACACAGACAATTTTTTCACATCTCAATTGCTGCGGATTATCAACTATAGCGATGCCCTGGAAATTGGCAACTTTAGCAGTTTAGTCGGGCAATTCCTCAAAGGCGGTAACTTTCAGAGTGCTTACTTAGGCGATGCCAACCTCACCGGGGCAGACTTTAGTGGCGCTGACCTAAGCCTTGCTTATCTCGGCGATGCCAACTTAACTGGCGTAAACTTCAGCGGTGCTAACCTCAGTGGTGCTAACCTAGGCGATGCCAACCTCAGCGGTGCCAACCTTAGCGGTGCTAACCTCAGTGGGGCCGACCTCAGTAGCACCAATCTCAGTGGTGCTAATCTTAGCTGTGCCAACCTCAGCCGTGCCGACCTCAACCGCGCCGACCTCAGCAGTACGAATCTCAGTCGCGCCGACCTCAACCATGCCGACCTCAACCGCGCTGACCTCAGTAGCACCAACCTTAGCCATGCTGATCTAAGTAATGCCATCCTTTTCGGTGCAAATTTGAGTGAAGCCAACCTTAGCAGCGTCAGCTTTAGCTATGCCGATCTTTGCCGCGCCGACCTCAGTGGTGCTGATTTGAGTCACGCCATTCTCAACGGTACTAACCTCAGTGACACAATTCTTTTCAGTACCAACCTGAGTGATGCCATCCTTGTTGCCGCAGACCTCAGCTACGCCAAACTTAACGGTGCCAAACTTAACAATGCCAGACTTAACGGTGCAATGTTCTTAGGTGCCGATCTCAGTGGCGTAGACCTGAGTCGGGTGATTCTCAACGAAGCCGACCTCAGTGGGGTGATTCTGAACGACGCCGACCTCAGTGGTGCCGATCTCACCGACGCCATCCTGTTCGGCACAGACCTCAGCTATGCCAACCTTAACAGTGCTAACCTCAGTGGCAGTAACCTCAGTGGTGCTATTCTCAATGGTGCGGATCTTAGCCATAGCAACCTTAGTTATGCCATTTTGGGTGGTGCAGACCTCAGCGACGCCAATCTCCAAGAAATGACCTGGGGGAAAAAGCAGCAGTGGGAAGGTGTGCGGGGATTAGAGACAGCAGTTAATGTGCCAGAGGCGTTGAGGGAAGAACTGGGATTGAATTGAAATGTCTAAATTATTAGCACGATGCGATCGCCTTTTCTTTTCCACCGTGTTCTCTACCTCTATGCGGTTCGTCATTCTTCCTACACCCATCAACCTCAAATTTTACATTAAACTTTAAATAATTAGTAATTAGAAGAGTCTCAGCAGAAGTGTCTCAGCGCATGAACAAGCATTTGTCGCAAACCTGGCAGAAGTTTCGGCAATCCTTCCAATAGGAGACAGTCTGAACACCACAGACGCCCACCCCATAAGAAATTAGAGCCAAAAGCCTTAAAATTGGTAGGATTGAACACCAACTTCCGAGTTCCAATCTCAAAAGATGGGGATCTCAGCTTGAGTAATGACCAATAGTACCTCAAAGCTAACTCTAAGAGAATGCTAGCTGCACATCAGAGGGGTATATCCCGCTTGCTAGAGTGTAAGTCATTCACGTAAAATATAGTGCCATTGTTGCGGCAGTTCTCATGACCTCATCTGCGTCGTTTGACACATTAGAGTCTTTACAGGCGGATATCGCTGAATTGATCGCTCGTTTACCGACATTAAAAAATCGGCAATTTATCCAGCAAGCACTTGCTACTATTGCTCGTCTAGCTGATAGCGAAATTGAGCGTCTCGATTGGAAAATCTTGTCGGCTGCGTTAGCAGATATGGAGCGCGGTTTCGAGCTTTTTTATGATTACCGACACGTTCGCAAAGTTACAATCTTCGGTTCTGCTCGTCTCGCGGCAGATACACCAGAGTACCAAATGGCCCTTGAGTTTGCTCACGCTGTTTCTCAATTAGGATTCATGGTGATGACCGGCGGCGGCGGTGGGATCATGCAGGCGGGACACGAAGGTGCTGGGCGAGAAAATTCCTTTGGATTAAATATTCAGTTACCCTTTGAACAGGAAGCAAACCCTTTTATAGAAGGTGATCCTAAGCTAATTCACTTCAAATATTTCTTTACCCGCAAGCTATTTCTCCTGAAAGAAAGTGATGCTGTAGCCTTATTTCCGGGAGGCTTTGGCACTCAAGATGAAGCTTTTGAATGCATGACATTAAGCCAGACTGGTAAATTTGGCCCAGTACCTCTAGTTTTAATTGATCGCCCTGGTGGTGATTACTGGCGCTCTTGGAGCGAATATATTGATAAGCAATTAGTGCAAAATGGTCTTGTCAGTCCTGAAGACCCCAGCCTTTACACGGTGACAGATAACCTGGATGTGGCTTGCGAGGCTATCACCCGTTTTTACCAGGTTTATCATTCTAGCCGCTATGTAGGGGATCAATTAGTCATCCGCCTGAAAACAGATATATCAGATGCTCTTGTTGAGCAACTCAATGCTGATTTCAGCGACATTATTGTTAAAGGACGAATTGAAAAAAGTCAGGCATTACCTCAAGAAGCACAAGATGAAACTGTTGGGCTACCCCGCCTCATTTTGTACTTCAATCAACGCGACTTGGGGCGCTTGTATCAGATGATTGCCACAATTAATCAGATGGGTACTCCTTCAGCAGAGGATGCAGCACATCCAGAAAGAAAGTAGATATTAACTAATTCGTAATTCGTAATTCGTAATTCGTAATTCGTAATGACTTTCGCGGACTACTTCTCTCCGAGACGCTAAGAGCGAACGCGCTGCGCTAAGGTAATTTTAGGGTTTGAGTCCCGTATTAAAATCTAAAATTGCTGCTTTATAATTAGTCGGGGTAGGAATCCTTAACTAATTCAATTACGAATTACGAATTATTTTGATAAGATGCGATCGCTTCATACCTTGATATACATTTTCCTCATATAATTCATATCATTGTCTCAGCTAAAGATTTTTTATTCTCATTAGGCTATCTTCTTGAGCAATGGGCATTTTGGCATTGTCAAAGGAGCCACGAAAACAATATTATTCATCCTACTTACAGATGATAAAAACACCAGCTATTATGACTCAATACTGATTAGCGTAAAAAAACTTGTATATTAGCACAGGAAACTTAAATCCTAATAGAGGAATAAAAGATGCTGGAATTATTGGGTTCAGGTTTGGTGTCACTTTGGCTGGAAATGGCCGGGGTACAAATCAAGCCTCTAGATGCCTTAGATGCTTTGACTTGGCAAAGTAGTCCTGGTTTGGTTCTTGCCCCTGATCCCAATCCAACTGGGGCGACTACGGTGCAGGAATATCTGAAAAAGCTCATAACATCAAAACTAGTCGCCCAAAATCTAGCTGAGAGTCAGGGAATTTGGATGCAGTCGGGACCGATGCTGATGGCAAATCACCAAGGTACAACACCTCTGCCAGCTGCCTCTTTAACTAAAATTGCCACTTCACTAGTTGCGTTGAAAGCTTGGGGACCAGATCACCAATTTGATACTTTAGTAAGTGTCACTGGGCCAGTGGTGAAAGGGGTTGTCCAGGGTGATTTGGTGATTAGTGGTGGTGGCGATCCTTTGTTTGTTTGGGAAGAAGCGATCGCTCTTGGTAATACTCTCAATAAAATGGGGATCAAGCAGGTAAAGGGAAATTTGATTATTACTGGCAATTTTGCCATGAATTTCCAACGTCAGCCGATGCTAGCCGGTCTAATACTTAAGCAAACACTAAATCGTGCGACTTGGGGACGCCCTGCTGTTTACATACACTCAATCATGCCCAAGGGAACACCCAAGCCTGAAGTCGTGATTGCTGGTGCGGTGAAAGTTGCGGTGCAACCCAATGCTCAACAAACTTTGTTACTACGTCATCGCTCATTACCCTTGAAGCAACTAATCAAGGAAATGAACGTTTACAGTAACAACGATATGGCAGAGATGCTGGCAGAGTCAGTGGGAGGAGCAAGTGTAGTACAATCAACCGCTGCTAGCCTTGCTAGGGTGCCACAAGTGGAAATTCAGTTAATCAATGGTTCCGGCCTAGGCCAGGAAAATCGCATTTCCCCCAGGGCGGCTTGTGCAATGTTAATGGCTATTCAAAGGGAAGCAACCACCCATCAACTGAATTTGGCTGACTTGTTCCCTATGTCTGGGTTTGATCGCCGGGGAACACTGCACGCCAGACACATTCCCCCAGCAACCGTGATCAAAACTGGTACCCTCCGCGATGTGAGCGCTTTAGCGGGAGTGATGCCCACACGCGATCGCGGTTTGGTTTGGTTTGCTATTATCAATCGTGGTACAAATCTCTGGGGTTTGCGGACTGGGCAAGACCAATTACTGCAAAGTGTTGTCCAACAATTACAAATCCCTCCAACTGTTCCCGCGACTCTCACTCCTCACTCAGCCATCAACTCTTTACCCCAGCTAGGTGCAGCCAGTCGGAATGAAATCTTGAACAAAAGTTAGTTCATCCATAATCCACCGTTCAAACAAAGAGTGAGACAGTCTGATTCGCAATCCAAAAGTTTTATTGATGGGTGAAAACCGAACTTGTAAAGGGTGAATGTCCATAATAGCTTTTGGGTTAGATTTTCCATTAAGTTGATTACAGATAGTTCGTAAAATGCCCTAACCCAGTAGTGGAAAGAGTAAAAGAAACTTGAACTAAAAAGCCAGCGTCAATTTTGTAAAAATAACTGTAAATAGATTTGTCACGACTAAGCAACAATTAGGCTTATAAATTAGGTTGTGATTATGCGATTTCCCAAATTATCTCGGTCTTTACGTCAACTCAGTAGTCATGTTTTAGCGATCGCGCTAGGAGTTTTGCTCACGGTTAGCACATTGCAGGTGTTACCATCCCAAGCTGAACCAGCACCTATAGTCACTGCTGGAGATACTTCAGAAATCATTGCCCAACGCCAATCACCAGCCACAGCTGCGATCGGTAGCACCAGCTTTGTCACAGCAGCAGTGAATCGTGTGGGCACAGCAGTTGTCCGGATTGATACTGAGCGGACAATTACTCGTCGCGTTGATCCATTTTTTGAAGACCCCTTTTTCCGCCGGTTTTTTGGTGACGGTTTCCCTCAACAGATGCCTTCTGAGCAGTTACGCGGTTTAGGCTCAGGTTTCATTATTGACAAGAGCGGCTTAGTTTTGACCAATGCTCATGTGGTCGATAAGGCTGATAAAGTAACAGTCCGACTCAAAGATGGTCGCACCTTTGAAGGGAAAGTTCAAGGTATTGATGAAGTCACAGATTTGGCAGTAGTCAAGATTAACGCTGGTAATGATTTACCAGTCGCACCCTTGGGTTCATCCACTAATGTACAGGTAGGAGACTGGGCGATCGCAGTTGGTAATCCTTTAGGATTTGATAACACCGTTACCTTGGGAATTGTCAGTACCCTCAAACGTTCCAGCGCCCAAGTCGGCATTAGTGATAAACGCTTGGACTTCATTCAGACAGACGCCGCCATTAACCCTGGTAACTCTGGCGGGCCACTATTAAATGGTCAAGGTGAAGTGATTGGCATTAACACAGCCATTCGTCCTGACGCGATGGGTATTGGGTTTGCAATTCCTATTGATAAAGCCAAAGCGATCGCAGCGCAACTCCAACGTGATGGTAAAGTTGCTCACCCCTATTTAGGTGTGCAAATGCTAACTTTAACACCCGAACTTGCCAAGCAAAATAATACCGATCCCAACTCTCCGATTCAAATACCAGAAATTAATGGTGTTTTTGTCATGCGAGTTGTTCCCAATTCTCCAGCTGCATCTGCGGGTATCCGGCGCGGGGATGTAATTCTGCAAGTTGATGGTAAAGCAATTACCAGTGCTGAACAATTGCAGAATGTTGTGGAAGATAGTCGCCTTGGACAAATACTACAGGTGAAAGTGCAACGGGGTAATCAAATACAGCAGCTTTCAATCCGCACAGCTGAGTTGCAAAATGCTTCGTAGGGGCAATATAGCCAATTTTAATTGTATGCAATAGCAAAACGAGCGGTTAGAAACCGCGTCTACACAAACAAAACCCACCTCCGTGGGTTTCAAAACCTTGATTTGACCTTAGTCCGCGCAGGCGGACTTTGCCTGTATAGCAGCGAATTACATTCGCCAAAGCTTAAGTTGACACCAATGACTGGCGTAATTCTGCAATAACATCTTGCGCTGACTGATGCAAAAATTTACCTGCATGGAAATCAGTTAGGGTTTGTTGAGCATCTATAGCTATTTCTGCACGACGGTTTTCGTGGTGACGGTTTTGTAAAATCTTGATCAGCATTTCTTGCTGTTCGGAGGAAAGTTGCAAAGCGTCTTCTAGCACTTGATCGAGAGTACTCATAACCATTTCAAAATGTTAAGAAGTTTAAATTACTTACCAACACTTAATACTAGACCTTCATGGGCTATTATTGCCTGAGGAAAAGCAGATTTAATATCGACCTGAACCTGATCAAGAAAATCATCATGGTCATCTGGGTGATGGTGAGAAATAGCTAGCCGTTGTACGCCAGCACCAAGAGCTGTATTCACCGCAGCTTGCCAAAGTAAATCAGCAGAGTCATGGTTGTGAGACGTAGGGGGAGTGTAAGTGGCATTGGCAATCAGCAAATCAACGCCTTTAATAAACTCTAAAATCCGCTCTTGCTCCACTTGATCAGCATTCTGGTGCAAATCCGTGATGTAAGCAACACTATACTCTTGCCAAGTAACTCGGTAGCCAACTGACCGCTGAGTTTGATTAATTAATGCAGTTGTAATGATGACATCATCTAACTTCACATCACTTTCTGGAGTCAAATTGTAAAACTGCAATTCTGATTGCATTACCTGTAAAGGGTAAGGAAAGTGCGGCTGGAGCATCTGATCGTACAGACATTGTTTGATTGAAGCTCCATTTGAGGCAGCTGTGCCATAAATGTGAAAACAATTTTCCACAATAAATGCGGGAGCAAAAAAGGGAAAACCTTGAATTCGGTTTGATTGGCAGTTGGTAAAAAATAAATGGGCTTCTAGTGGCTGTTGTAGTTCTTGCCAAGTTTTACCTAGTATACGTAAGCCAGTACCGCCATCAAAAATCAAGCGTTTCCCAGCGACCTGCATTTCTAGACAAGCGGTATTACCGCCATAACGATTGGTGTTGCTACTTGGAGTGGGAATCAAACCTCTTACACCCCAGAATTGCACGAGAAATTCACCTGATGGACTGCTTGGCAGGGTAGCTGACTTTTCAGGTATGTAGCTTTGGGAACCCGACGACTCAAAATTTGACATTTTTCTTGAAATTAGACCTTACTGAGCAGGTCATCGTAGCGCCGTACTTCCAACAGCCTGTTTTTTTCGTCCACAATGACTACCGTAGGAGAGTAACTTTTTAACTCTTCTGGAGTGAACTGCCCGTAAGTCATTATAATCAAGCGATCGCCAATAATGCCTAGACGTGCTGCCCCCCCATTTAGCTCAATTATTCCTGAATGGGCTGGAGCCGGGATCGCATAGGTAATAAAGCGCTGACCGTTGGCATTATTAACTACTTGCACCTGCTCATAGGGTAAGATACCAGCTTTTTCCAAAAGCATTTCATCGATGCTGATACTACCCACGTAGTTGATATTCGCCCCCGTGAGGGTGCAGTTATGAATTTTTGCCAAAAGGAGAGTACGCTGCATTTTGGTTTGGGGTTGGTGGCAGTTTTTGCGATCCGTAACAAGCGAAAGTTATCAAAGTGAGGAGTTAGGAATAAAAATTCATAAATTTTAACTCCTAACTCCTAACTCCTCTATTATCCTCTATAAGCTTTGACGGATTTTTCTACTAAAGCTGCAACCTTATCCACATCTTGCCAACCAAGAATTTCAGTCACCTTTTTTTCCAAATTTTTATAACTACGGAAAAATTCAGCAATTTCATCTAAGCGGTGTGGCGCTACGTCTTTCAAGGATTTTACCTGAGTGTAGCGTGGATCTTTGTCAGGAACACAAAGGATTTTCTCATCGCGATCGCCACCGTCAATCATCTCCAAAAAGCCAATCGGTCGTGCAGCAATAACACAACCTGGAAAGGTTGGCTCGTCAATTATGACCATACCATCTAGGGGATCGCCATCATCAGCCAAAGTATTGGGTACAAAGCCGTAATCATAAGGATACTTTACCGAGGAATAAAGTACTCGGTCTAAAGCAAAAGCTTCTAGTTCCTTGTCGTATTCGTATTTATTTTTACTTCCGCCAGCAATTTCGATCAAAACGTTGATTAGACCCGATTTCGGTTGGGCAGGAATACGAGATAAATCCACAAAAAACTCCTCTGATAACAGTGAATCATGGGGGCACTCAGTCAGCTTCGCTCCCCGTGTAGAATTTTAAGGCAATATGGATCTCTTCCCAAGGTATTCATTCCACGGCACGCATTGCCTTTCCCCTCCAAAAAATGGAAAAAGCGTTACGAATAAACTTCGTAACGCTTTTTCCAAGAGGGTATTATGGATATCCTCCACCCTTGATTGCTGCTGAAGGGATTTCGGCCCCTATTCTGTCAAGACAACTGAAATCTGGAGTCACACAATACAGATTCAGCTTATTCCTGATGAACAACATTTACATCTACAGAGGTTGTCTCAAAATCAGTTTTCTTCTTTTTGTAGCTCTCCTACCAGTTGGAATACTAGTGGGAAGCTTTATCAATCTTTACTGCCTTGTAGGTTTTGGATCAGGGGTTGCTGATTATTTTGGACATCAGTTGAAGAATAGTGGGCGATGACAAATACGGGTAGGATAAGAGTCAACAGAGCGATCGCAGTTCCCATAATGTCTGCCAAACGTTGGGAATATGTCTCGGCATTGGCAGACTGGCTATTTGAATTCATACAAAATTGAAGTTCTTCGTAACACTGTGTAGGTCTACTCTCCGATTGAGAGTCTCGATTCCATTTTAGCTATTTTTAAACTGTAAAATGTGTAGCATTCTACAACTTAAACCAGTTTTAAAACTGTCATAATAGCATTTTTATACATGGACTTCTTAATACAAACTTACAACTAAACAAATCATGTTTTATTTTGTAATTAATATTTTCAGATGTTTCCCTGTATGGTGTAAAGGTTTGCATACGCAAAACCAACTTTGACAGCATCATAAATTACATTTTTTCGCTGTTTAAAGATTAATTAGCAAAACATATTTGTCCGATACTTCATCAGTATAACATCCTACAATGCCTTTGATAAGGTCATTTTACTGGAATTGCTAATTTGTGATACAGGACACAAAACCGCGAAAGCACTGATAGACAAGCAGTACTTTTGATTGTTATACGGTAGTTATACACAAAAATATCTGACACCACAGAAGAAATGGGTAGGAATGATTTTTGTAACCAATGATAGCTACCGAATAAATACAGATACATCAACTGTATTAGGCAGCATATATTCAGTGATATCACTAAACAAATATTTAAGAATTTAAAGTTTCAAATCTATTTAATATCACAGTATTTTTGTCAATCTATATATAGGTAGAGTAAAAAATGTTTTGAGAAAGTAGGGTAGATGGTTATGTCAAACTTTGCTCATATCTAAAAAAAATACTTAATCCCAATTTCCAGATCCTCAATTTGTCTGGATAATTTTTGTAAGTGTTCAGGGGGGTAGAATAAGATTACCATGAGGCGATTAGGTAGCGATCGCACCTGGGGAGACTCAAAAGATTCCCAATTCTCAGTTTCTACTGGAGGATTAACATCACTTTCAGACAATGAAAGCTGTTCGCTGATTTGAATTGGCGGCTCGTAGTCATTTCCCCACGGCTCCAAACGAAAGTTTTGCGATCGCCAAAAGCTACTTACATAGTTTTCCTCAGACCTTACCTTGTATTTGGCTTAGTGAGTTCTATGTTGTTAACATTACACGTAATTTCCGAATAATTCTCTATGTTAGGAATCATTAGGTCTTGGAAACTTTTTTTGATGGCCATCTAGATATGAACAAATCCACCGCATTGCAGAAAGGATATATCTAAAGACCAAAAAGATTTTAGCTGATACTGCACTATCAGCTAAACTTTGCCTTGTAAAGTTTAAAACACTTATTTAATTATTTAAAAACGTAGGATTTAATTTCTTGCTCTATTTGCTCACTAATAATCTCAGTTCCCATACTGGATTTATCGAGGTTGACCCTAACAAAGTTTGTTTTGTCTTCGGCTGTAAATTTTTTATTATTATCAGAGTCTTTGATAATTTTTAGGAAAATTGCATTTTGACTTGGAACAACAACCCAACTGATTATTCGAGTATTATTTGGGGTAACTTGCTGGAGGTTATTACCTGATAAATCAGAAAGATAGCCTATAGTAGCATCTTCGCTGCTGAGTTTTTTATCCGTATTGGTGTCTTGGTCAACAATTCTATACAACCAAAATCTTGTAGTTGGCTTGTTTGCTGCTTTTACCTCCAATAAATCAAAGGAGGTAATAATGGCTTTCTTATTTAATAAAAGATGAGCTTCACCATCTTGTTTGTGATAAAAGATGATGTTATACAATTGGTTATTCCTTTCATAAGAACGTGAAAGTTTTAAATCAATTCCTTTTTCTTCATTCTGTTCTGCAAGAGTAACAGGAATCATTAGATAATCTGATTGTTCTTTAATGATTAAATCGCCATAGACAAGATTTGGTTGTGGCTTCGGTTCCTCAGTTGCTTTTGCCTGTTCTGCATTTCTGCTAACAGAAGACTTACAAGAAAAAGAAAGGGTCGCAATAATAATCGTTGTAGTGATTTTATTTAAAAAGCTATAATCTCTCATCAAATTCTCCTCGCAGGATACGTTGCTGTCTTATTTTATTCCCTGCTGGAAAATTAGCCCGTGTATTAATTTGAGTTTATATTTTACAAAACAAACCTACACAAGTGGGATTGTTTTTTTTACAAAAATAATTGAAGTACTCTAACCAAAAGGTTGTAGGTTTCTTGGGCGCATATTAACTGTCTTTTGTTAATATTATCCTAGTCTCATAACTAGCTCCTCAAATGTTAATTCCGGCACTCCCTGCCGTACTGAGAAAAGTATATCATAACAAAATACCAAAAACCTGGTCAAGGTTGACCAGGTTTTATTGAGTTCACAGTTTTCAAATTGTTAAACTAATTAAGTAATTGAAAGTTCATAACTAAGGTGGACTGAAAAAGTAACAAACTCAGCATTCTTGCGTTTTTCCGCTTTAGGATTTGGCTTTGCCTTCTACATTAGGCTTTTTGCCACTTTTCTAACATTTGATATGCTGAAATCTGTTTGGGTTTATGACACGGGGACACTAAGTCATTTACCCTTTTGTTTGGTTTTATTTTGTTTTGGTGTCCTACTATTTAAATTAGCACTTAGCTTGTGAGTTGCAACCCTTGGTTTACTAAAGTTGACCTTTTGTTATGTTTTGCAATCTAGAGCTATAAATTTGATCCCTAAGCTTCTCTTTATGAAAGTTAAAGGTATCTTGGATATATAAGCATGGCTAACGCAACTCCATTGTCACCAATTCCACATAATTTTATTATCATCCAGATGGTCGGTAAGAATACGTCTAATGGCGTCAATTTCTGCCAATTGGGTGGCTAATGTGTTGTCTCATACTTGTTCGGGAGAACGCGCTCCGGCCATGTCTAACGATAAGCCGCTCGGCGTCTACGCATTTGTTTGGGGTTGGGCAATTAACCACGCCAAAGATAACTGAGCAAGAGTACAATTATGAAGAAGGGCTATCGGACGCAGTTTTCCTAGCGATTGTTGGGCACGTTCAAAATTTTCGCCTTGAAATAGTTTATTTTTAGTACGGTTATCTGTTGGGTCAAATTTATGACCGAGAGCAAATTTGCCTGTCAATAATCTCTGTGCTAAAGGCGAATAAGCAAGGATAGAAATATTGTTCTCGATACAATAGGGCAATGCATCTTGTTCTACCTGTCTCCAGAATAAAGAATAAGGTGGTTGTAAACTATTAATACGTCCATAACTTGCTGCTTCTACTAACTGGGCGTGAGAAAAATTGGAAATACCAATGGCTCGAATTTTACCTTACTCTTTGAGGAGGTTAAGAGCACTCATAGTTTCTTCGATAGGTATTATTTCACTATTGAAAGCACCGGAGGGCCAATGTATTTGGTAAAAGTCGATGTAATCAGTTTTCAGGTTGGTTAGAGAGCGATGTCTAACGACAAGCCGCTACGCGTCACCGCAAGCTTCAGTGACTTATTCATACTTTAGATGATTGGCGAAAACTTTCCTGGCATACTGCACGCGATGTCTGGCGACAAGCCGCTACGCGTCTATGCGTACATCAGATAAAGCTTCAGCGATAATTTGCTCAGAATGTCCTCCACCATAAGCTTCAGGTGTATCAATTGTCGTGATACCAGCTTCATAAGCGGCTCTGATGGTTTTAATCGAGTCTGCATCCTCAATTCCCACCCACATTCTTTTACCAGCTTGCTAAGTTCCCATCAAGATAGGTGTAATTTGCACATCAGAAGTACCTAACGTAGGCGTTGGCGTAGCCTCTCTTAGACATCACTTTGCCATAACTGCTTCCTAATTCATTCCCTTGGACAGTTCATACTTTATCGGTTTTAGCTTGAAATTAAATCAGAATTACATGTAGATGCTGATGGAATTGACTACAACTTTTCATGCCCTCAAAGAATGGGCAGTGGCCGTAAATGCCTTAGAAGATGGTAAAACAATTATGTTGCTCCGCAAAGGCGGTATCCATGAACGAAATGGACACTTCCAAGTTGCCCACAAGCAAGTTTTGCTTTATCCTACTTATGAACATCAACAAGCTTTCATGCTGAAAGCTGAGTATGCCAATGGTATTTATCCAGTAACATCGGGATGGCATCCAGA
Organism: Nostoc sp. UIC 10890; assembly: GCF_054786515.1. Taxonomy (NCBI): domain Bacteria; kingdom Bacillati; phylum Cyanobacteriota; class Cyanophyceae; order Nostocales; family Nostocaceae; genus Nostoc; species Nostoc sp. UIC 10890. Next base: position 2,974,340 of record NZ_JBSGKF010000001.1, on the reverse strand, counting down.
GACAGTTCGCATCGGAAGTTGGGCTGAAATTACGGATATTTTGCCAGTTAGTGACGAGTCTATTGTCAACACCTTGCTTCCCTTCCATATTTGGAACGAGTATTTTATTAGCGATCGCCTCAAATGGAAACCACGTCAGCCACTTTATATTCTTCTCCTGCGGACGTATAAACTACCCCAAGAGCAAGAAATTTCCTATTACGCCAAATACGCTGGCTGTAAGTCATGGATTGATTTAGATGAACCAATTCAGTTGCAAGCAGCAAAACCAGTTTTATCTAACTTTGCATACATCCAACTAGTAGAGACAATTCGCGAGATTGTTGGCGATAAGTTGTATGCTCCATCCTTCTAATAGCCAACATATTCGACAATTAAAACGATAAAAAACCGTGGTTGCTGAAAATTTAACCACGGTTTTTATTTTATAAAACTTTACTTTTGTTAGTGTCTACAGACAATTAATCGCGGCCATTTATGGCAATTAGCAACCGCAAGATAAAGACGAACAAGTTGATGTAAGTTAAGTACATCGATAAAGCAGCAGGCAGATATTGGTCATCGCTGTAAGTGCGGGGCAAGATATAAAAATCGACAACAGAAACCCCAACAAACAGAAACACCCCCAAACCGGAGATGGCAATTTCTAACCAATTGGGCGTATAAACACCAAACATGGCAAATCCAAATTGGGCTAGACACACAACCACCAAAGCAATGACACCAAGATTGATGGTTTTCGTCAAAGCCATACCGTCTTGTTCAGAGAGATTTGAACCAATTTGACGGGCAAGAATAAAGGTAACACCGCAACCAAGAGCAGCTAACCCAATGCCTTGAATGCCAACACCTTGGGATCTCAAGGCGACAAATACCAAGCCACTGAGAGTATATCCAGATAAGAGGCTGTAGGTTGCCAACAGGGGTAGTGCAAGTCCCTTATTACCTTTTTGGGCAACATTTTGGGCAACAAAGAACAAAATTAATTCCAAAATCACCGCACCAATGAAGGTGGGAAAGAATATTTCGGGATTAGTACGGATAACTCCCAAACCGCCGTAGGTTCCTAATGCCGTTAGCACCAATCCACCACCAACGTAGGGGAGGGCGTTGGCAATCACATTTGGGCCAACGAGGGTGTGAGATTTAGCCTCACGGATAGCTTCACGAAAATTGCTGGTATTGCTCATATTGAAAAACTGTTGTTTAGGAAAACGTTCTGCTTATTACTATTCTTACCAATATTTGAAGAAGAAGTCAGAATCACTCTTATCGGGGATACCCTGGGGGATCTTACTACAGACCTGCCACTCTCTTGTTGACCACTCCATCTCTGATTGAGTGTAGTGTTTCACTGTTTATTCAGACGCTCTCTACAAGACGCTCTTGCTAGCTGGCTTTTTTGCAGGAGAGGAGTACACGGACTCGTTATTCGCTAGTCACACAGAATTCAATTTATTTTTCTGGCTTCTGACTCCTGAATTATTTCTTGTTAATGGAAATGTCCCTTAATACCCAACTAAGTACAAATTCCCATAAAAATGAGTCGGAATTATGTTTGTTGTAGCTTGGGTTTTGTTGCTCAAGCCAACTGCCAATTTGGATTTTCGACCTTTATTAATGACGGTACGTACTAATAAATAAAATTGCCCAATCTATTTTGCAATTAATTCAGTACCGATCCACTTGCACTCAGTATGACAGATGGGTATTAAGTCAGCTATGCATTTTTCAGCATAAATAGCTAGTTTTTGTTGCAAAAGCTAAAGATTATATGCCATGCAAGATTTATGTAAAAAACAAAAATAACCTGCAACAGAGAGGTTAGCAAAATCATGCGTACAAATACTGAATTGCGGAGTTAGACCCCTGACAAGTTCAGTGAAACGACGATGGCTTATTCTGGCTTGACTAAGGAAAATAATGACAGCTTAGAAGAAAATATACGCAGCTCCATTTTCTCAGGAATAGGAGTTACAACAAAGGTAATGTATATGGCAGCAAGTGAGTCCTCTTTACGAACTGATGGTATAGAATTATTACACTTGTACCACCAGAATCCTTCTATTAAACTTCGTAATAAACTTGTACAGTTACATACTGGCTTAGTACGAAAGATGGCTCATAAATTCAGCCATCAATGTAATGAACCTTATGAAGATTTAGAACAAATCGGTTATTTTGGTTTGATTAGGGCAATTGAGCGTTTCGACCCTAGCCAAGGATATGCTTTTAGTTCCTTTGCAGTGCCATACATTCGCGGTGAGATGCTACACTTTTTGCGCGATCGCAGTACTCTATTAAAAATTCCCCGTCGTTGGCAAGAATTGTACAATGAAGGGCAAAAGATTCGCAAGGACTTGGCAATGTCTTTAGGTCGTCAGCCCAAGGATGCTGAAATTGCCAGCCAACTTCGGGTATCTGTGCAAGAGTGGCAAGAAACCAAATTAGCGGCTCAAAACCGGATGCCTTTGAGTTTAGATGCAACCGCAGTTAACTATGTTGATTGCCAAATAACCTTGGGTGAAGCACTTCCTTGTCCTCGTTCTCATGTACTTCTGCAACAAGAAGAAGAACGCCAACAACTCCAAGGCGCAATCAATATGTTAGAAGAAAAGCCCCGTATGGCGGTTGAAATGGTATTTTTGAAGGAACTTTCTCGCAAGGATGCTGCTAAAAATATTGGCACTAGTCCAATGACTGTAACTCGCTATCTGCAAAAGGGAATTCAAGATTTGATTTACTATTTGCAACCGCAGGTAATGCCCACTGGGTCTTGATGTCATTAGTCAATAGTCAGTGGTTAGTAGAAAAGCAACTGACAAATGACAAATGACTAATAACTAATTATCTAGATTTTAAATCAGCGATCGCACCTTTGGTCATAGCAGCAATAGCTTGATCTGTCGCTTTTGGCAAATGATAATATTTCCCGCCTGCTGTTTGCGATAATTCTTTAGCAAAGCCAGTAGACACAAATTTACTTTCTGTATCAATTACTAATAGTTGCATCCCCAAAGCCCGAATTCTCGCAGCAATTTCTAATAATTCTCCTTTGATATCTGGCTTTTCTCCTGGTTCAAGCTGTTCACCCAAAGAACGCGCTAAGGGAATATTACCCCGCCCATCGGTAATTGCTACAAGGACAACTTGCCCAATATCTCCACTCATCTGGGCATTTAAGCCGACACGCACAGCTTGAGTTAAACCATGCGCTAAGGGCGAACCCCCACCACAGGGCAACCTTTCCAAACGGTTACGCGCCAAAGCAATAGAACGTGTTGGAGGCAATAATACCTCTGCCTGTTCTCCCCGGAAAGGAATTAATGCTATTTGATCACGGTTTTGATAAGCTTCAGTCAACAGTTGCATCACCGCACCTTTAGCCGACTGCATTCGATTCAGGGCCATTGAGCCAGAAGCATCTACCACAAATACTACCAACGCCCCGGCTTTGCGTACCAGGCGTTTCGAGCGAATATCAGGCTGTTCGACAATAACTTTTCTATTTGGTTGTCTTTCTCTTCGTGCTTTTTGATATGGAGCCGCAGCCCTCAAGGTGGCATCTACTGCAATGCGTCGCGCTTTCCCCTTGGGCAACATTGGCTTAATATAACGTCCCCTGTCATCAGAGAAGATGACACTGCGACTACCAGATTTACCTTGCCGCTTCGCCATTTGAGTAAAGTACAGCACGTTGTCATCAAGAATTACCCCTTCTGGATCAAAGATAAACTCTTCTGGGATGCTGGGGGGTTCTTGCTCTTGATTTTCTTCGCGTTCTTCCTGTTCTTCTTGTTCCTCTTCTGATTCATCCTGGGGTTCTTCTTGATTCTGTTGTGGTGGGGGTGGAGGCGGTGGTGGTGCTTGGTCTGGTGGCGGTGTCTGCACAATTGTGGCCCGTGGCACAATTACCAGTTCCACAGCACGGCGTAAATCTTCGGCATTAACTGTTGTTCGTCCCTCCAAAGCCGCCGCTGCTTTGGCAACCCGCGCAGCGAATAACTCGGCGCGATGTCCCTGAACTCCTCCGCGAATGGACTCATTCACTAGATAGGCAATTTGTTCATGGGTGATGATTACTTCTTTCAACCATTCCCGTGCCAAGATGATTTGGGTTTTGAGGGAGTCTAAATCTTCGTTGTACTGTTTGAGGAAATCTTGGGGAGATTTAGAATAAGCGATCGCTTGTTCAACTGCTGCTACTCTTTGATCTAAGCCGAGTACACCGTCAGCAGAGAGTGCGATCGCAATTCTATCTAATAAATGCTCCCGTAATCCACCTTCTTCTGGATTGTAGGTGGCAATAAATAGGGATTTGCACGGATGCTGAAAACTAATCCCTTCCCGTTCTATCTGGTTGCGTCCTTCAGATAATACTGTTAGAAGCTGATTTGATATTTGGTCATCTAATAAATTAATTTCATCTACGTACAGTACACCCCGGTTTGCTGTAGCGAGTAATCCAGGCTGAAAAATAGTATCACCTTGCTTTACCGACTTTTCAACATCCACTGAACCGAGGAGTCTGTCTTCTGTGATACCTAGAGGAATTTGCAAAAAAGGCGCAGGGATGATTTCGACGGGAACATCTTGAATATCTTTATCTGCGTACTCCGCCAATAATTGATCGTCCCATTCTTCTGGATGGTTGGGGTCACAATTGCTGATTGAACCTTTGACAACTTCAATGGGCGGTAGTAGAGCGTGGATAGCACGAGCCATTACAGATTTTGCCGTACCGCGACGACCTGCGATCGCCACTCCTCCCAAACCAGGATCAACTGCGGCTAAAAGCAAAGCTAATTTAATTGCTTCTTGACCGACTACGGCTGTCAAGGGAAAAGCAGTGATGGTGGGATTGATAGTAGGCGCAGGCATTGTTTGCTTTTATAGCGAGTCTCGGCCTTTAGCATACCAATTTCTGACACATTTAGAATAGGGATTATGGCAATGAGACAAAGGTAAGGTTATGAGTATTGCTCAAGCTAAACGCTTCACACTGGATGAATACCACAGGCTTGGAGAATTGGGCTTTTTCCATGAAGATGACCACATTGAATTAATCAATGGGGAAATTATTGAAATGGCATCTAAAGGTACAGATCATGAAACTTGTTTAAGAAAACTGTGGAAGGAACTCCCCAAAATACTGGGAGACAAGGCTACTTTGCAATCACAAGCGCCGATTGCTTTGCCACCTAATAGCGAACCTGAGCCTGATTTTGCGATTGTTCAAAACCGTGCTGATGATTATCTGTCGGGTCATCCTAAAGCGGCTGATGTGTTTTTAGTAATGGAGGTTTTAGATTCTTCTTTGGACTATGACCAAGATGTTAAAATACCTCTCTATGCTAAAGGAGGTATTACTGATTATTGGATATTCAATTTATTCGATAATTATTTGGAAGCTTACAGTGAACCATATCAGGATAATCAAGGCAGATATGGTTATTCAAATAAGCGAATTTTCCTATCAGATGAGATAATAACTTTTCCCTACTTCCCTGATTTATCTCTTGATTTAGCTAAGGTTTTTCCGCCAAAACGGAATTATTAAACTTTGTTATAGGATTCAGTCATAAGGCAAATGATTAATTTTTATGGCTTATAGTGATTTTAAACTTATTGAAGTTATTGATTCTTTTGGGTTAGTTATCCACGAATCATCTGGACTATTCGCAAATGTGCAGGAGCAAGAATGTAGCGATTTATTATCTACTCTTCTTAGGGAAAATGTTGATTTAGCAGTAGCGATAAGTTCGGAAAAAGCTCGAAGTGAAATGATAATAAGTCCAATTTTATTAGAGATTAGACGCAAATTTAATTATTAAATCAGCTTTTTTTCTGGAGTTGATTTTACTGTTGATAGCCAGCGAGGATTAAACGGCTTTTGTGATTTTATTTTGAGTCTTTCTTCGGAGCAGTTGCTTGTACGTAGTCCAGTAATTGTCTTAGTAGAAAGTAAAAATGAGAATTTGAGGTCTGGTTTAGCCCAATGTATTGCGGAAATGGTAGCTGCTCAGTTATTTAACGAGAGAGGTGGAAATCAAATCAAAGCTATATATGGTGCTGTTACTATCGGTACTATCTGGCAATTTCTGAAGCTTGAAGGTAATATAGTTTCGATTGATTTGAGTGAATATTATATTAAAGATATTAAGAAAATTTTAGGTATTTTGTATGGTGCGATCGCACAAAGTAAACCATAATTTATTATTAGATCGAATATTATTTACACGCCTGTTTCATTCCTCTGAAAACTCCAAAACCTGAATAATACAGGTACACGAAGTAAGTCCGCCTTTGCGGAACAAATACAAAAAATCATTTTTAATATCAAATACCTCAATGGCTATTAGTAATCGCAACCGAATCGAGAATGCTCTAATTTCTTTAAATCAGGGTCTATATCTATATTTTGAACAGGAAATGCGAAAAGTTCATGGTGAACGCTGGCTGAAAATAGCGACATCTAGCCTATCCGATAACCAAAGTTTAAAGCGCAATCCAGAAGACATTCTACGTGATGATATTTCTGAGTTACTAAAAGTAATAATTGGACAGTGGAATCAGGTTTTTAAAAGAAAACTGGGTCATGGTGAACGTGCCTTAATTAGCGAACTCATTGAAGTTCGTAATAAATGGGCGCATGAAATGAATGGAAAGCGTTTCTCTACTGATGATACCTATCGCGCACTTGATAGTATTGTTCGATTGCTCAAAGCTATTTCAGCATCAGAAGCAGATATTGTAGAAAAGCACAAGCAAGAAGTTCTGCGAATGCTTTCTCCAAAGCAAGCTGAAGAAGCACGCATAAGAGAAAACTTGGATGAACTACTAAAACAATTGCCCTTTCAAGATGCATCTCTCTTGCTCCGCGCACTCACTCACACATCCTATATGCATGAAAACCCTAACTCAGGTGAAGATAATGAACGACTGGAGTTTTTGGGTGATGCGTTACTCAATTTTCTGAGTGGCGAGTATCTCTATCGTCGCTATCCAGACAAAAAAGAAGGCGAACTAACACCTTTACGTTCTCGGTTGGTAGATAAACCGCAGTTAGCAAAGTTTGCTGTTAATTTAGACTTGGGTAGGTGGATGCGGTTAGGTAAGGGTGCAGAAAAAGATGGAGGACGAACACAATCTAGGTTACTCAGTAACACTTTTGAAGCAATTATAGGTGCTTATTTTCTAGATTCTGGAGTTGAGTCAGTCCGCGATTTTGTGGAACCATTGTTTGATTCAGCAATAGTTCAAAACTTACCTGTTCTTTATGAATCTGATAGTAAGTCTAACAATTTTGTAGATTCAAAAAACCGCTTTCAAGAATGGGTGCAACGCACTGTTACTCCAACTCCTCCCAAATATTTTACAGAACAAATAGGAGGTTCTTCTCACGCACCAGAATTCATAGCAAAAGTATTGGTAGATGGGGAAATTTACGGCGAAGGTAAGGGACGCAATAAAAGAGATGCAGAAAAAGCTGCTGCTGAAGATGCACTAGCTAATTTGAAAAAACAAAGTTTGTTGTAGAGTTTATTTGGTTCATAAATTTTGAGAATTTTAAAAAGGGACATTTTATGAATTGTTTCTACATATTATAATTTTTATCAAAAAAAATGGGGGTGGCGTATACCATCCCCATTTTATTTTTTGTTACTTTACTCATTTCCAGATAGTAACCAGAAAAGAGTCAACTATTACAGTTGCGGTACATACTGTTGCTTCTCTGGTACTTCAGCATACTCAGCTACAATCTGGCGGAATTCTTCGCCGTCAATGGTTTCTTTTTCGATGAGCAAATCTACTAAGCGATCGGTTACAGTGCGATGATCACGGATGATCTTCTTAGCATTGTCGTAGCACTGCTCAACAATTTCTCTGACTTGAGCATCAATGCGAGAAGCAATGGATTCGGAATACTCAGATCGGGTTGTCCAATCACGACCCAAGAATACCTCTCCCTGCTGGCTTTCTAACGACAGTGGCCCTAAGTCGGACATCCCGAACCGAGTCACCATCTGCCGTGCCATTCCCGATAGTTGCTGCAAGTCTCCACCAGCGCCAGTTGTGACTTCCGCAGCCCCAAAAATCACCTCTTCAGCGGCGCGACCACCCAAAGCACCAGTAATTCTGGCTTTCAACTGAGAACGAGAAATTAATCCCTGTTCTTCGTTGGGTGTAAACCAAGTTAAACCCTGTGCTTGTCCTCGTGGGATGAGTGTAACTTTTTGCACTGGGTCATGCTCTTTTAACAAAGTCCCCACTAAGGCGTGTCCAATTTCATGGTAGGCAATTAAGCGCTTGCTCTTACTATCTACCAAGGGAGTACCTTCCATCCCTGCAACTACGCGATCCACTGCATCATCAATTTCGCGGAGAGTGATCGCTTCTTTGCGTCTTCTCGCAGTGAGAATTGCTGCTTCGTTGAGTAAGTTGGCTAAGTCAGCACCAGTGAATCCAGGAGTACGACGAGCGATCGCATCTAAAGATACACTAGTGTCTAATTTCTTGTTCCGCGCATGGACTTGCAAGATTTCCAAACGCCCTTTGATATCAGGTGCATCAACTGTTACTTGGCGGTCAAAGCGACCGGGACGCAATAAGGCTGAGTCTAGTACATCGGGACGGTTGGTGGCAGCAATAATAATGATGCCTGTGTTACCTTCAAACCCGTCCATTTCGGTGAGCAATTGGTTGAGGGTTTGCTCTCTCTCGTCGTTACCGCCACCGATACCAGCACCCCGTTGGCGTCCAACGGCGTCGATTTCATCGATGAAGATGATACAGGGGGCGTTATCTTTAGCTTTCTTGAACAAATCGCGGACGCGGGATGCACCCACACCAACGAACATTTCCACAAATTCTGAACCGGAAATACTGAAGAAAGGTACACCTGCTTCACCAGCGATCGCTTTTGCTAGTAAAGTTTTACCAGTTCCAGGAGGCCCAACTAACAGCACTCCCTTGGGAATCCGTGCGCCTACAGCGGTAAATCTTTCTGGCTGCTTCAGGAAGGTGACAACTTCTTGCAATTCTTCCTTAGCTTCTTCAATGCCAGCTACGTCATCAAATTTGACGCCGGTTTTTGCCTCCATTTGGAAACGCGCTTTGGATTTGCCGAAGTTCATTGCTTGACCTGGGCCGCCAGGGAGGTTGCTAGAACGCCGGAACAAAAAGAACAATCCAGTAATCAATAAAACTGGAAAGATGAGATTGCCCAACAATCCCCAAATTGCGCCATCATTCCGCATGGGGTGAGCATCAAAACTAATGGCTTTCTCTTTGAGCTTGCTAATTAACTCAGGAGCATTAACAGGCAAATCCACACGCCACCTTTGGACACGATTTTCCAGGTCTGGATCGCGGGCTTCTATAATTGCCGTCCTACCGCCTTCATACAGATCCACACTGTTGACGCGATCGCCGTCCAAGTATTCTAGAAAGCGACCATAGGTCATGCGGGTATTGGCTGCATTTTTACTCATGTCAGTAGGAGCGCCTGCAAACGCCCCTTGCCAGAAGAAAAAGCCAATTACCAAAGCTGGCAATGTCCAGAGTACTACGACTTTCCAAGAGAATTTCATCTTAATTTGCCTCTAGATGCCTATACAACTCATCAGCCTTAGCAACGGAATGTTCATCACTCTGTCACTTTAAGCTGTTAAACGGATGTCTATAAATCCATTTTGTTTAATTTGATCTCTTATATGCACTGCTATAAAGCGATTAGAGCATTATGGCGATGCCAACAAGAATCTTAATCAAAGTTAACTTAATTTTAATACAATATCGCACGAGAAAAAGGAGCGCAACGGGATGCAAAGGCATGGAGAATTTCTCTAGAATGCTTTTCGTGTTGTTTAAGCCCTTCTCAATCATCATTCTGGGGAACTGGGAACTGGGGACTGGGAACTGGGGACTGGAAAAAATTAGTTGAACCCTAATTTTTAATCTAATCCTCAATACCCAATCCCCAATCCCCAATCCCCTACTTAGCTTCTGTAATTTGTAGAGTGTAAGGAAGATATTTGCCTTTTTCGTAAGAACCAACCCAAATTTGGTAGCTTCCAGGTAGCCATTCACCAACAATGCCGGCATTTTTGCCATCAAAATCGTCATTGCACCAAGTACCACCAGGCCCCTTGATAGTTATGGTGGTGTCTTCAGGACTTTGCACTTGTAGCTTTAGGTAGTCAAATTTACTTGTTAGCGCTAATGTGTGGTCTGGGGTTTCATCAACAAATCCGTTACAAGGACCAGTGGCTGTTTCACTTCTCCCAGCTACTTGACTCCCAGATATTGAACCACCACTCATCCCGCGAACTGTCAAGGGGTCTGGCGAAAACTGAGGGCCAATCGTGACATCTCCAAATATCGTTGGCGCTTCCTGAGCATCAGCATCAGTAACAGGCGTAACCGTCGATATGATGAAGAGCGTAACTATCATGAACGATAATTTCATCCCTCTATTGAGCGCTTGTGTTGGCATTGTAATTACGTTCGCTTCTAAGTGTTTTTGAAGACATTAATTTTACACACCAAGTTCCCAATGTGAGGAGAATTGACTACCTATTTTAGATTTGAAATTGGGGATAATTCATGAGTAATTAGTTAATGATTTTTTGTTCTTATAGTTGCTCTACCTTATGGATAGGGGCGCACAAACGTGCGCCCCTAAAATCTAAAATATTTCTAAAATATTGAGGTAATCGCTAATTAGCTTCCGTTATAGCCCGACTCAAGCGCGGTTTATCTAAACCAATCTGATTTAGTAGTAACCAAGATTGGATGAGGTCGGGGCCATGAACATCTCCAGTTAAGGCTGCTCTGAGCGATCGCATTACCAAGCCTTTTTTGACTTTTTGCTCTTTCACCACTTGTTTGATAATATCCTGGGCGGCGGCTTCCGATAGTTGCGGCTGGTTTTCCAAAGCTTTGACAATCGCCTCAAGGACAGCAGCAGAACCTTCTTGTTTCAGTTGTGTGCTACCTTCATCGCTAAATTCAACTTTGTCGCTAAAAAATAGTTGGCTTTGAGCTACTGCATCTACTAAGCGAGTCAAACTCTGGCTAATTAAAGTTACTAGCTGTTCTAACCAGGGGCGTTCTCTTCCACCATCAAATTTATACCCAGCCGCTTGCCAATAGGGTATGAGTAAATCTGTAAGTTTATCTACTGGTGTCTTGTGGATATACTGGCTGTTCAACCAATCCAGCTTGTCCCAGTCAAACTTGGCGCCTGCTTTATTGACGCGCTCAAAGCCAAATTCTTTAGCAGCTGTTTCCAAGGTAAATATTTCTTGCGTTGAGTCTGGTGGCGACCAACCCAGCAATGTCATGTAATTTACCAAACCTTCAGCAGTAAAGCCCATTTTCTGAAAGTCAGAAATGGAAGTGACGCCATCCCGCTTAGAAAGCTTGCGTCCTTCCATGTTCAAAATCAACGGTGTGTGGGAAAATTCTGGGATTTTTGCACCCATTGCTTCATATAGCAGAATTTGCTTGGCGGTGTTGGCGATGTGGTCTTCTCCCCGGATGACATGGGTGATTTGCATATCGATGTCATCCACTACAACTACAAAGTTATATAAAGGTTGACCACTACCTTCTTCTGAAGCGCGGGCGATGACCATATCACCACCTAAATCGCTACCTCGCCAAGACATCTTTCCCCGTACTAGGTCATTCCAGACGATTTCGCGCCCATCTTCGATTTTGAAACGAATTACAGAAGAACGACCTTCTGCTTCAAAAGCGGCGCGTTGTTCTGGGGTGAGGTTACGGTGACGATTGTCATAGCGAGGAGCTTCGCCTCTAGCTTTTTGGGCTTCTCGGAGAGTTTCTAATTCTTCTGAGGTGGTGTAGCAGCGATAGGCTAATCCTTGATCTAGCAGTTTTTGTACTTCTCCTTTATAAAGATCCAGGCGTTGGGATTGGAAAAATGGCCCTTCATCCCAGTTAAGTCCTAGCCAGCGCAGTCCTTCAAGAATATTGTCGGTGTATTCGGGACGCGATCGCTCTAAATCTGTGTCTTCTATTCGTAGTATAAACTTCCCTCCGTGGTGGCGGGCAAATAACCAGTTAAATACAGCCGTTCTAGCTGTACCAATATGTAAATTTCCGGTTGGACTCGGCGCAATACGGACTCTAACAGTCACAGTTAATTCTCTCTTTCGCAAAGCATGATAAATGTAGCTTATATTCAAACCCCTAATTCTGAGTCAATCCTTTTGGGGAATTCAAAGTTTAAAACCACCGAAGTTTATTTCGATGATTAGCTACTGATAAATTTAGAACGGGACTGACGGGGCTCGAACCCGCAACTTCCGCCGTGACAGGGCGGTGCTCTAACCAATTGAACTACAGTCCCTTGTTTGGCAACTTTGCTATTATCACTATTTTTTTTCTACTTGTCAAGTGTTTTGGAATAGGAAATTAGAAATTATTTTTGTCTTGTCTCTCCAAGGTGGGAATTTTTCGTTAAAACCTTGATAATACAACCTGTGGTTCTGATTCGAGATGCTGCAATATCCGGGATTGCATTTGTTTATACTGCTGCTTTAATAGCTGTTTGCTCAAATGAGATTGAGAAGTGGGTGGTAAACTATGACTCTGTTGCACCCAGGTTTTCAACATTTGCCGCTGAGTTGGCTCAATGCGACTGCTGAGAACTTTGATGCAAGAATTTGGTGCTTCGAGAGTAAAGAAAATCAAAGGATACTGCTCATTTTGAGCCAGTAAACTTACCAGCCTTAGATTTTGGGGATTTTGCATATCTAAGTAGCATGGTAGCCACTTAGGAGCCAATTGCCGATTGTAGAGCACAGTCACCCACAATAGCATTGGGTGAGGGGATGTCATAAAGATAAACTGATTGTAACGGGTAGAAACCGCATAGGTTTTGATTTCTTGTTTAGGCAACATCAACCATAATGCTGTTAGTGATCCTTGTGGGGTATCTAGAAGCTGAGGAAAAACGATTTCTTGAATTGGTTTATTTTGAGGCCACAAAAGTTGCCGATAACTTTGTTCTACTGTGATTGGTAATCCAGAATCTAAGGGACGGCTAAGGATAGAGTTAGAGCCTAAAGTTGTAGATAAGCTGGGACAATTAGACTGTTCTAAGCTGTTTAAGACTTGCAAAATTTGAGCGATATTTTGTGGGCGATCGCCTGCTTTTTTAGCAAGACAAGCCATAATTAAATTATTTAGCTTCTGAGGTATTTTCAGAGTCGGTTTAACCTCTGCGATCGCTTTTGGTTGTTCAAAGTGATGTGCTTTATACCAAGCCCCAAAATAGTCAGTTTCTGGTTGCCAAGGTTTTTTGCCTGTGAGCATCTCAAACATCATCACACCTAGGCTATATATATCAGAGCGACTATCTAATTTTTCCCCATCTAGTTGTTCTGGAGAACAGTAGGGTAAAGTGCCATTAAATCCCCTACTTGTACTAGCTGTTGATGCATAATTTAAAAATCTAGCAATCCCAAAATCAAGAATTTTAACTAACTGACCCAATATCGGATCGGGAATAACTAATATATTGGCAGGTTTGATATCTCTATGAACTAATGGACAAATTTTGCCATCAATGTTAATACCTTGATGAGCACATTGTAAGCCTAAACAAATTTGGCGGGAGATAGTTAAAAAGATGGGCAGAGGTAACGGAATCAAATCCTTTAAACTCTTGCCACATAAATATTCCATGACGTAGTATGGTTTGCCTTTCTCATTCACACCATAATCATACGCCCGCACTATGTGTATGCTCTTTTGACTCAAAGCTGCACTCATTAAAGCTTCACGAGCAAAGTCTTGTTGCATCTTGGTATCGACAACAGTTTGAGTCAAAAACTTGATAGCAACTGGTATTCCTCCTAACAAAATATCATTTGCTAAAAAAACTTCACCCATACCACCGCTACCAATTAATTGCTTCAGTTGATAACGATTGGCAAGCAAGCCCGTACTATTTGGAGATGTAAATAAGCTCTGATTCACTTTATTAACCTCCATTGCTGAGGACATTTAAAGTTAGCAATACACACATAATTAAGAGAAGGCTTTTAGGAAATAGAGGTAAATATTTTGATTGCAAGCTTTCAATAACGTAATACAAACTTAAAAAAAATCTCCAAAAATTTATTCATCCAATTTCTTAAGCTTTCTTTCTCATTTTTTTGATGTATAGCTAAATTTTGTAAGATGTCTAACTTCAGCTTTTCATACTCTGTTTTGAGAATATTTTTGGCTTGATTAGGTGAAATTAATTCTTTTGGCTGTTGACTAATATCTAACCAATCTACAAGTTGCTGGCGCTGGCTGGCGGTAAGGTTTAAAGTTGTTACATGAGAGCAACGGGTTGGATCTTCTAAGGTAAAAAACAGTAAATGATAGTAGCCTACTTCCGCTAAACTACGCGCTATATTCTGCCCTTTATTATCTTTTAAATCTAGAAAATAAGGTAGCCATTTAGTCATAGAAGGTTCGGCATCGTATAGTACTGTTATCCACAATAGCATCGGATAGACATTCATTTTACTAATAAATTCAGTACCATGTATTTTATCCAAAAATCTTGTAATCTCTTGTTTAGGCAACATTGCCCAAAAAGTTGGTATAGGTCTTTGGGTAGTATGGAGTAAATGAGGAAACCCAATTGGCGCAATTGGTTTATTTTTAGGCCAATTTTTCTGCAAACACTCTTGTTCTGATAATAAAGTTGCGGGTACTAATTGAACCGGAAATGAGAGGTTAACAATGTCATTACCATTGCTAGGAATAACATCTTTGAGCTGAATATTAACCTTTTCTAAATCTTCTAATATTTTGTTGATATTCTGAGGGCGATCGCTTACTTCTTTAGCTAAACAACTCATCAATAGTTTTTCTAATATCTGCGGAACTTTGACTTGCGGATTAATTTCTTCAACTGTAGGTGGCATTTGAAAGCGATGCGCTTGATACCAAGTACCAAAAGAGTTACTTTTTGTCTGAAATGGATGCTTTCCTGTCAGCATCTCAAACATTAATACTCCCAAACTGTAAATGTCAGAGCGGACATCTAGCAGTTTACGCCCTTCCATGTGTTCTGGAGAACAGTAAGGCAAACTACCAATAAAAGAATCTGTCAGGGTCATCCCACTTCGCTCTGTTAGGAATTTTGCAATGCCAAAGTCGAGTATTTTGACAATTTCTCCTTGTTTACTATCTTCACTAATGAATATATTTTCTGGTTTAATATCCCTGTGAACAATAGGATAAATCTCTCCTTTAAGGCTGATACCTTGGTGGGCACATTCTAAACCTAAACAAATTTGATTACAAATTTGCAAAAACTTGGATATTGTTAAAGGCTGGATTTTAAGAATTTGTTTGAGATTTTTTCCTTCGAGGTATTCCATTACATAAAACGGAATCTTATCCTCAGTAAATCCATAATTTAATATACGAACAATATGTTTACTTTTGCGACCTAATTGAGCGCCAATAAAAATCTCTCTGGCAAAGCGTTGGGACATGTGTTGATTTGCCAGACTGAATGATAAGATTTTGACTGCGATCGGCATACCACCTTTAGCAGTATCTTCAGCTAGATAAACTCTACTCATCCCCCCTTTGCCAATTAAATTTCTGATTAAATAGCGGTTGTTTAAACATTGTCCAATGTAATCGTCTAATTCTGCTTTTTGCCCTACCATATTCTCAACTTTATTTTGTTTCATAAAAATCATTTTTGAAAAATATTGTTGGCAAAATACTTTATAAGTCTAGCTAATTATTAAATTTAAATATTACAAAATATCATTATTTTGAGATAACTAACTACAAGCTTTAATTATGGTTAATTTCTCTGCAAAAGCTCCTAAATATTGTGTAACATATTTATTAAGGATTACGGTTGAGAAATTACACGGAAACTCTAAATAGGCTAGATAAAGTTACCTAGTAGATTCCGTGAATACACAGTAATAAGTAAATAGTAGTAAAGCCGAGATGTCTACGACGGGCTACGCCTACGCACCTTTATCTCTGTACAGCTAATTGTTAAAAATTGGTATTAAACGGCGTAAAAATCTAATTAGCGGAGTTTCAATTTTCATTTGAAAGGCTAGTATCTGGGTGCGTTGTAGGGAGTTGAAATTGTTATCACTGATGAGAATTAATGATTGTTGTCCATTGGGTAGCTTAGGGCCAAGAGTTAAGCCTTCGATGTTGTCTAACAGTACATCTAGTTTTCTCAAATCTAATAGCAGTTGTTTCTGAACTGGTTTAATATTTTTGGTATCAACTGCTAAAAGGCTATCAATAGTATGAATATCATCGGCTCCTTCTAAAGAAACCTGAAACAGGGAAACAGCAAATCCTAAACCAGTGAATGACCGTTCTAAACTTAGGAAGTGTCCTTGATTGTCGAGAGCAAGTAAATCGGGCAATCCACTGGCGAATTTGCCAATTAAATTCAAAAATGGTGCAACTGGTTCTGTTTGGTAAAGAAATTCCTTGTCTGGCTGGTTGTTGAGCAAGTTGTATTGCAGAATTCGGCAAGGACTACCGATGTTAGGTTTAGCTGCGACACCATCTTGAATTAGAGCATTTTCGGTAGCTGTGAATAGATGCTTTTTATCGGGTGTGATGGTGAGGCTTTCAAAAGCCAAGTTGTTGCGGATACCTTGTTGACTAGTTTTATCTGGCAAAAATTTGTTTGGGATGGGAAGTGTTGTAATTTCTCTACCAGAAGATAGTGAGAACTCTTTAATAAAAGGATCAATTAATTTTGCAACATCGCCTTCAGAAGAAATAAACACAGTTGCTTTATTAGTTAATGCAATACCTTCTGTATCAGTTTCACTGGGGCGGAATGTTTGACTATTTTGATTTAATAATGTAGTGACACTAACTGGAATAATTCCATCTTTTTGTAGGGAACCTTTACTCAAGTCGATTTTCAGGGTGTATAAACGCGCATTAGCTTTTTGCCCACGGTCATCGGAAATAGCATAGTAAAGGTTGTTTTTTACATTATATGTAATTCCAGATAAGCCTCCAACTTCAGTTTTCTGAAATATTAAACCTTTCGGTAAAGTGGCTTCCCCAATAAATTCTATGCTACTGATTTCAATAGCATTTGTATGTAAAACTATAAATAAGAAGATGATAATTATAATCGGGATAAAAAAGTAAATAATTTGCGGAAATACAAAGATTTTTTTAATGAACTGCATGGAAAGCTATTGCTAAATTTTGAAAATCATAAACAAGATAGCACTGAAACAGTACTGATACTAGTTCTGCATCAAGATGCACTAAATCATGTTAAGACTTAAGTACAAAGAAGAGAAATGTGGACGCAAAGAGGCTTGCCGCAGGCTATCGTAAAGAAAAGAACTATCCTGAAATATGCGAAGTACTCGACGCTAACTAAGCAAGTCGCAAATCATATTCATCCTGAAAAAATTTGACAAGCCAATCTTTGACTCTGCGGGTAGCACGGCAATCATCTTCGTTGTAGCTTTGGATAATTTCTAGTAAGGTGCGATCGCCTGTTTCTAGCCACTGATCATACCAGTAAATACATTTGGCACCACTAGCTTCCTTTTCCCGCCACTCAAATCCTAGCCAACGAGCGATCGCTTTGAGGGCATAACTTTCTACGGGCAATGCTACACTTTCGGTTAACTGTTCATACACATCCACAAATCGATTCAGGACAGGACGCACTAAGGAGTACGGAGTGTGGTACAGCTTTGCCATCCGTTTGACTGTATCAAACTCGTAGACACAAAAATGATAAATTGGCGCTTCGGGATATTGCCAAACCAAATCCAAAAATTGCTGCCAAACTAATTCTTCGTCTTCTGGTTTGTCTGCTAAAAACGAATAAAACTGTTCTGTATTGGCAACTCTATCAACAACTAAAACCCCCAAGAGATAATTTAAATCCAAATCTGGCTGTGCTTCAATATCAAAGTAAATCTCTATGGGTGCTGTAAATGTAATATCTTCTATTGGTAACGGGTAGGGTAAAATTAGAGGTCGTTTTTCGAGTGCAGATTGAGCTTGCACTACCAACTTGGGCGCTATTTCTCTGTCAAAACCAAGTAAGTTTTCTAAAATGCTGGGACTGGTGTTAGCGAGAGATTCCAGTGTGGTGATATCTAAGGCTTGGAGTTGAGTGTAGCGAATGGGTGTTACGCCTGGTAACAATGAGAGATGTTTTTCAGATTGAGCGATCGCATAACATTCACTATACCAATGGCAAAGATTGCACTTTTGCCGAGCAATAAACACTTCTGGCGGATTCGGTAACTCTAAAACTTGAATAAACTCCTCCAGAATTTCCTGCATTCGTGGCATCCATTTAAACAAATCTACTGCATAGTTTGTATTTTTGCTTCGCAATATGAGCGAAGCCGTTTCAGCTGGAACTCTTTGTACTGTCGCCAATACTTGAGCATGAAATGCAGCGACAACTTGATATTCTTGCTTAGGGCGCTTACCGAGTTCAATATTAGCTGGAACATAGATCCAATCCCCAAAATGGGATTGTCCTGGCTGTTTCACAAGTAAATCTGGACGACTTAGGAGGGTGTATGCTTCAGAATAATTTGCTAACAGTACTCCCTTATATATGTAGTCAACCCCACGCTGCATCAATTCTAAAGTTTCTTTCTCTCCCCTTTCCCAGTTTCCATAAGAATAATCTGGTTGGTGATAAGTCTTCTGTGCCAAAGCACTCAGCTGATGAGCGATTTTGTCCTGTTGCAGTTTCCGTAGCAACTCATTGGGAGCATCGCGCTGACTTTTGTCACCGTGAGTATCTAGAAAAGGCCGGCGTTTACAGCGTTGATATTGCAGTAGGAGTTCAGCATTAATTAGCATCTTTATAAGTTAACAAGAATTAGCACACTCTGGGAGTAAATTAGACAACTAAAATCTGGAAGTAGCGATACCTTTGGTGGGCTACGCCAACGCATCCACACTTAATTTGTCGTTTATTTTATACTGTCAACAGCTAGCTATTGGTTTAAACAGCATAAGCGTTTGCTTTTTTGCCAAATTACAACTGCGGGAGAGTAACATAATCACGGTTTATCCATTATTACAAGGGTACATGACAGAAAAACATGAGCCGTGTCTCATCTGTGAGCGTGTCACACTCTGGAGAAACGGTCAGAATCCCTACTTTATCCACGAATTCGAGCATTCAATCTTTGTGATTGGCGATCATCAGTTTCATCACGGATACTCCCTCATCCTTCTAAAAAAACATATTAGAGAGTTGCATGAACTTCCCCCACCTATCCAGTCCGCCTTATTTCAAGAGGTGATGTTGGCAGGACAAGCTATTGTTAACGCTTTTAGTCCGTGGAAAATGAATTATGCCTGTTATGGAAATGGTGAGCCACATATTCATTGGCATCTCTTCCCCCGTTACGAGTCTGATCCAGATCGCAAGGCTAATCCGTGGCGTAATGTATCAGAGTTCAAACATCATCTGATTAGTTCTCAAACAGCCCAGAATCTAAGAGAAAAAGTCACAGAGCATTTATCGTTACTGATTACGAGATGAAATTTGGCAGCGAGGGCTTAAATTAATTTCATTGCTCCTACCACAAAGTACAAATTCCTCTAAATCTCAATAACCTGCAAACAGCAGATATCCCTTGTAAATTATGACTAGTATTTCTGCATCACCAATCAAGCTGCATCGCCATCGAGAGCAATTTCCGGCTTTAGCAAATAAGACTTATTTCAATTATGGCGGACAAGGGCCGATGCCCCAAAAAGCAATGGATGCGATCGCCCAAACTCAAGCTTATGTTCAAGAAATAGGCCCCTTTGGGAATGAGGCGTATAGCTGGATAGCACCCCAAACTCAAGCAGCAAGAGAAGCGATCGCTTTGGAGTTAAATGCACCAAGCCAAACAATTACTCTCACTCAGAATGTCACTGTTGGCTGTAATATCGCTATGTGGGGCATTGAGTGGCAAGCTGGCGACCACATGCTGCTTTCGGATTGCGAACATCCAGGTGTGATTGCGACAGCGCAGGAAATTGCGCGGAGATTCGCTGTGGAAGTTACTACCTGTCCCCTAAAAGCAACTTTAAATGAGGGCGACCCCGTAACAGTCATTGCCCAACACTTACGCCCCAATACCCGCCTAGTGATATTGAGTCATGTTTTCTGGAATACTGGTCAAGTTTTACCTCTTGATAAAATTGCCGAAGTATGCAGGAATAATCATTCTGCACTATTAATAGATGCTGCCCAATCTGCTGGTTTGTTGCCTTTAAACTTGACGGAATTGGGAGTAGATTTTTATGCTTTCACTGGTCACAAATGGTTATGTGGCCCTGCGGGTGCTGGTGGTTTGTATGTTCGACCAGAAGCACGAGAAAGCTTGAAACCTACATTTATTGGCTTGAATGGCATTGTTGTGGATAGTCAATCTCAGCCTGTGGATTGGCTTCCAGATGGGCGACGATACGAAGTGTCTACATTAGCTTATCCTTTGTATCTTGGGTTAAAAGAAGCGATCGCAATTCATCAGCAATGGGGAACCTCACAGGAACGTTACGAACAAATCTGCCACAACAGTGAGTACCTCTGGCGACAATTGACGGCGTTACCCGATGTTAAATGTTTGCGAACTTCCCCACCTGAAAGTGGTATAGTCTCCTTCAAAATTGCAAATAATCAGCCCCAAGCTAATTTGAAGTTGGTGCAATTTTTAGACTCACAAAGGATATTAACTCGGACAATCGCCGATCCTAGCTGTATACGCGTTACCGTCCATTACTTTACTTTAGAATCGGAAATCGATCTATTGGTTGAGGCAATTCAAAGTTTTTGCAAGATTAATTAAAAGTTAGGAGTTATAAGTTATCAGTGTAGTAATTATGATTTTAATTCCTAACTCCTAACTCCTAACTCCTAACTCCTAACTCCTAACTCCTAACTCCTAACTCCTAACTCCTAACTTGAAAATGGAACGCCCAATTTTATACTTAGCCATAACTAACCACGGCTTTGGACATGCTACTCGCACCGCATCTATAGCCGCGACAATTCAAAAATTATGCCCAGAAGTTCTACTAATTCTGGTGAGTACTGCCCCACGCTGGTTGCTAGAGTGCTACATACAAGGCGATTTTATCTATCGTCCCCGTGCATTTGATTTGGGTGTGGTGCAAACGGATAGTTTGACAATGGATAAAGTAGCGACTTTAGAAAAGTTGCTTGATATTAAGAAACATCAGAATTCGCTGATTGCTTCAGAAGTGAATTTTATCCGCCAAAATCGCGTTAATCTCATTTTGGCAGATATTCCATTCCTTGCTCCTGAGTTTGCCAAAGCTGCAAATATTCCCTGCTGGATGATGAGTAACTTTGGCTGGGACTTTATCTACCGAGATTGGGGAGGCGAATTTACAGCAATTGCAGATTGGATTAGTGATGGGTACTCAAAGTGCGATCGCTTGTTTCGTCTTCCCTTCCATGAACCAATGCCAGCTTTTAACAATATCACAGATGTGGGCTTAACAGGCGGTTCCCCTCGTTACTCTGCTGATGATTTACGTTCTCTTTGGGGAATAACTACACCAGTCGAAAAAACTATTTTGTTGACCTTTGGTGGTTTGGGTTTACAGCAAATCCCCTACGATAACCTACGGCGATTCCCCGATTGGCAATTTATCGTCTTTGATCAATTTGCCCCTGATTTACCTAATTTAGTGAAAATTGATGACCGCAAATACCGCCCTGTAGATTTTATGCCTATTTGTGCGCGAGTCGTCTCTAAACCTGGTTACAGTACTTTTTCTGAAGCCACATTATTAGGAGTACCGATTGTTACTATACCGCGTGAGGATTTTGCCGAAGCAGCTTTTCTAGTAGAAGGCATAACTAATTATAATCAGCATCAAATCATTACCCCATCTGACTTTTTTCAAGGGAATTGGGATTTTCTCCATGAGTTACCTCAACCACCAAAGCAATCTCAAGCAATTGCTAAGGATGGGAATGAAGCGATCGCTAAAGCTGTTATTAATTATTTGCAGACGAAATAAAGTTATTCAAAATAAAATCAATTAAGAATGGAATCTCCAACAATAGATAAAGAAACTTTAGAATTGGCCGCCCAAGATGTCCGACGAGTGATTGAAAGGCAAAAGGAAGAACGGCAGATTCTAATCACTCAGATGAACATCTTATTTGTCACGAACACCGCATTATTAATTTTTTTAACAATATCCAGGCTGATTACAATATTTAGTCTTTTTAGTGTATTAGAAATATTGTTACTGCTTTTCAACTTTATGTTACTAATACGGGCTTTATTGTCACGCAAATTTTTTGTCAGTCCCAACCTAGAAACTGACGATTTTCAGAATAAATATTTGAAGTTTTCACCTCAAGAATACCAGTCACAGATGTTAGTTAACTTGAGAGAGACTTATAATGAAAATCAGAAGCAAGTAGAGGATATTTCTCAATCCCTGACGTATGCGACTTTTGTAACTGCCGGAATTGCTCTTGTTGCCTTGTTACATCAAGTAACAGTTTATTTTATTCCAGAACTACAAAAAATATGAATACCAACCAAGATGATACAGTATCTTCTAAAAATAGTTTACAACTGCCAGAGCCAGATCCGGCTAACATTACAGCTTTATCTCACAATCTACCTAATACGCCTATCATTCCCGATGTCATAAAAGAGTCTGTAAATACGGTGTTAGGCCTCTTTAGAAGAAGAAATACTAAGTCAAGCGATCAACCAACGAGAGAACAACAACCAAATCAAGCAGATTGAACTGCTAATTAGCTTTTACTGCAATCAATAATTACTATTTTAAATGACCCACTACCAAAAGTTACTGAGAATTTCTACGACTGGTAAATCTTTTTACAATATCACTGCAAAAATTGAATCCATAGTTGCAGAATCAGGTGTTGATATTGGTCTTTGTACTTTATTTTTACGCCACACTTCAGCCAGTTTAGTCATCCAAGAAAATGCCGATCCTGATGTTCTTGTGGATCTAGCTGATTTTATGGCAAAACTCGTTCCAGAATCAGGCAAATATATTCATGATGCAGAAGGCCCCGATGATATGCCGGCACACATCCGTACTGCACTCACTCACACTTCTGAACATATCCCCATTAATCGAGGTCATCTTGTACTGGGAACTTGGCAGGGAATTTATATTTGGGAACACCGCCAACGCAGTCATTCAAGAGAATTGATTGTTCACATTTCTGGATAGATATTTCTCAATTCTCGCTTATTTAAAGTGTCGTTTTGTAGAGTTTAAATACTCTGTTTATACTGCGAATCATTATGGTATAATATTATAGCCTATGCGGTAATATCTATTACATAATTATTGCCGTAATAGCTTTATTCATAAAAATGAAACCAGATACATACCAAGTAATATACGTCAATTTGTAAATTCAAAAATTAAGTTTATTTATGATTATTTAATAATATATTTATTCTAATATACACTAATATTTTAGTGTCAGATGTCTGGGCAACTTCAATTAATATGAAAAAAGAACTAAAACCAACTCCTAATTTTCAATTTCTTGATGAAATTCTTGCCCAGCACTCTGTTAACTTATTGTCACTTAATCCCCACAAGACATTAATTACCAATTTTGCAGAATTGGGAAATTTGATTACTGAACAAAACACCGACATTCAGATTATTGCAACCCTTCAAGAAACTCTCGAAAGCATAGTCTGTACTCAGTTGGAAAACTTCCCAGAAAACATCTTCTGGGATTTTGATTTTCTGGTAAGTAGTATGCTTAGACAGGCTTTAACCGCAGAGGAGGGCGCTGTTCCATTCTTAAAAGTTTTTGGTGAAAAGATGGTTTGTTTGACGGAAATGTTCGGGAATAAAACGGAAATGCGGTTTCGTTATGTTCATGATTTTATCTATGGATTTGATTGGGCAAGATGGGTAAAAAAAGAGCCACAAAAACGCTCACACATAGAACCTTTTAGTCTGGTTTTTTTTGATTATTTACTCGCTAAAGGTAAGGAACTTTTACAACGTATTAATCATGATCAAGTCATATCTTATAAACTGTGTGAAACAGGCTACCGTAACCCCTTTACCTTTTCTCGTGAACCAGAAGATGAATACCGTCTGCTAACTTATTTAGCCAAAGAACAACTTATTCCAGTAGCAGCATGGAATTGGAATGCTAGCCCTGTATGGAACAAACCTTTCCAAGAAATGCGCCAGCAAGTAGCATTAAAATTAAATATTCAACCACAGAGACATTGATTAGCAATTCAAAATTGCTGAAGAACGATGATTATGAAAATAGCTGATTTAATTACTTGGTTTGAAGCATGGGCGAATCCAGCTTGGTGTGAAAGTTGGGATAATTGTGGCTGGCAAATTGAACCAGGAGTTTTGCAGGAAAAAACACGGGTTTTAGTGTGTTTGACACCGACTTTGGCGGTAATGCAGGAAGCGATCGCTCTTAATGCTAATCTGATATTTGCCCATCACCCCTTGATTTTCAACCCTCTCAAATCTTTACGCACTGGTGAAGCGATCGCAGAAATGGTACGGTTAGCCTTTACCCACAATATTGGTGTTTACACTGCTCACACTAATTTCGACCAAGTGCAGGATGGTACGGCTGACGTTTTGGCTCAGATTTTAGAACTCAAAGAAGTTACTCCCATAGTACCTACACAAGGAGGATTAGGATATGGTCGTGTTGGTTTGCTAGAGCCATTTCTGACATTACAGGAGCTACTTGTAGCCATTCAAACCCGACTTGCTCCCCCTAATTTGATTTTTTCTCCAAGTGCCGATTTACAACAAACAATTTCACGAGTTGCCGTTTTGGGTGGTTCGGGAGCTAGTTACATTTCAGCCGTCGTCAAAACTGGCGCTCAAGCTTATCTGACTTCTGACTGTAAATTCCATCAGTTTCAAGAAAGCCGCGATCGCAATCTCATTTTAATCGATGCTGGGCATTACGCTACCGAACGTCCGGCTTGCGATCGCTTAGTGCAAAAATTCCAAGCCTTAAATTTAGATTGGGTGCAATTAAGTAAAAACGATGAAGACTTCCGGCAGTTTTTCGCTTGATTGCTTGTGATATGCAAACTGTATTTTTTGGATGCTTGCCTAAAATTTTTTTTATATTTTAATATTGTTAACTCATGTGGTTTGGCTGTATTAATACTGAGATACTTCATAAATTTTATATCAATAAACTCATAGATAGACGTACATAAAGTTCTATTTTTAACCATAACTGTGATAAAAATCACTAGTTACGTGTAATGATAATCACATGATATTCATGTTCCATATCAATTAATAGCAGAGAAAAATGTTCCACACTTGACGTAACAAATTGTTTACTCTGCCCTAATCAAGATGATTCGCACACTCATTGAATCTGCTTTTGAAACTGGATATCTTAGTGTTGAATCTGAGGGTTTACTCCAGCAAGTACTGTCTACTAAATGCTATCAGTCAGAGGATTTGCCTTTTCTTGCAGCCCTATATAATGCAGTTCGCGCAGGTCAAATTAAACGAGAAGCGTCTTCGTCGAGTGTGCTGATGGAATTTCCTCTATCGGTTGAAAGAGGCAGGAGGCAGGAGACAGAATAGCGCAGCAGTAGCGAGTCCGCGAGCGTCGGCAGAAGGCAGGACGCAATACGGTTTAAGGCAAGAGAC
The DNA here is from genome assembly GCF_054786515.1 of Nostoc sp. UIC 10890. Lineage (NCBI taxonomy): Bacteria > Bacillati > Cyanobacteriota > Cyanophyceae > Nostocales > Nostocaceae > Nostoc > Nostoc sp. UIC 10890. Next base: position 2,948,597 of record NZ_JBSGKF010000001.1, on the reverse strand, counting down.
GCGATAAATCGCCATCAAGACGAAAGATTAATCTTTGTAGAGACGGCGATTTATCGCGTCTTTGGATCTAGAATTTTCATTAAAAAACCTTAACCGAACCGTATTGCAGCAAGAACTGCCTTTCTTGATAAATCTTGCTGATACTCCCACAAAAGAAACAGAGGGGAATCTTCTCAGGGTATTGACCCTCTGCCCCTTATCTCCTTTGTCTATCTGCCTTTCCCTCGACTCCGTTGCCTTTTTCTTAGTTATAATCGGGCAAAAATCTTAAAAACTCAAAACTCTTTGAGTGTTGTTGTTGAAAAGCATCAAGGTCAGCAAGAGAATGAGTTAAGATCAGATACAAGTGGGTAAAAGTAAAACCAAGTCCCCGGACTTCCCAGTAATGCCAATGACTAAAAGTAGGCAAATTAAACAACCGCAATCAACGATTGTTTTGGAGTATTCTTTATTACATAATGGTAGGAATGACTCACCAACAAATATGAACCTGGTTAGGACAGGTGCTGAATTGTTTGACTTCTATGAAGCAGACATTCCCTAAAATCAATCAGCCGGAGGGAGATTAAGTTCATTGCGAGAATAACCATTGATTGATGACCAAACATTTCCCGATATTTTGACAACTACAGGCAAGTTTTGGGATTGGGTCATAAACTCTACTTGTTGTTCCAAACAGTGAAATTAACCTCTTAAAGGTGTAATGTAATGGGGTAGAACCCAGATTTTGACAGGTTTAACTACGTTGTTTAAAAAGGCAGAAACAATACATGCTACACCGCAAGATTTATCAACTGTGTTGCGATGGGCGCGAGGTATGTGTTTTCTTGCGGGACCAGCAACGCTGGATTGAACGCGCCCGCATCATAGACATAGAGGGAGATTTAGTGACCCTACGCTATGAAACAGAAGAAGAAGACGAAGTTTGTTCTTGGGAAGAAATGGTTCGCCTCGAGAGCATTGGTGCTGTAACGCAAAAATTGGCTTCAGTACCACGCGGGAATGTGGAACCTTTGATGACTGAAGATTGTCCCGAAGCTGAACGCATTCATAACCGCTACACTGACTCGAATCCAGAATAAATAATCAGTGCTGAGTGCTGAGGGTCGAGTGCTGAGTAATAAATCCTAACTCAGAACTCAGAACTCAGGACTCAGGACTAGATAAACGTTCAAAGGCAGGACAGTAACCTTCGAGAGTTACCTTGAAGTTAAACAGCGGGGAAGCTGGGTTCCAACACCGCTGCCCTCTTTGGTGTCGGCAAGTACCACAACAGTCTACATCTGTCCATGTATAGCGATCGCTATTTTGGCTGAGTAATTCTCGTTGAGACAATCCCCTTAATACTAGTTCTTCCCCTTGCCAACGAGCTTCGATTAACCCAGTATCAGCAAATTGCCGCCAACGCGGATCAGCAGTAATCACATCAGGTAGGGTGATTGTGATTACTGTTCCCAACTCCGTCAGTTCGCCTTCGTAGTTAGTTTCTGGCGCTGCCGGTTGCAAAAATGTATCGCCAATAAGCAATTCTACTAAAGTGTTAGCTGCTGGTGAATGTACATGGTAACGGTTTTGCAACTCTTCTAAGCTAGTCAGGTCTGCTAAATAAGCAGGAGAACCGTGGACAAAAATCACGTGCTGGGGTCGCAAGTTATGAATTAGCTGCGTAGTACCAGGGCCATCACTATGTTGAGCTAAAAGATAGGTTTCGACAGTGGTGGGTGCTAAATATTCTTTGTTAACTTTTATATCAATTTTTTCTGGTAATAGGATCAGCCAAGGCCCGGTGTCTAGTTGACAATGTTCACCTAAATCAGATGTAGAGTCAGTGAGGACTATACAAGGTGACTTGCCCACAGTGGGACGATGTTCCGGTTGTAAACGACGCACGCGGGGACGTACCCGTTCATCCCAAAACAAAGGTTGATGGCGGGCGAAGTTCTGCACCGATGGGGGAAGGTGAGGTAGCAGTTCTAGGTAGGCATCACACCCAGTCGCAACAGCACCATCTACCCAGATATCTAAATCTCGTCCGGTGAAATGGTGATGCGATCGCAAAAGCATTAATAATTCTTGACCCAATCCTAAAGCAGGGGTGGGAAGGATTACAGAACAATGATCAGCGATCGCGCGATTAATTCGCTCTGCTAGTTGATTTTCTTGGTTACGGCGGTGAGGATGACGGGATGTGCCATAACTACCTTCAATGATTAGCACATCCAAGTCTAAGCCCCGCAGTTCCTCTAAACGCAAACCTTCTACCAGGCGGGAGTTGGATAGGAAAAAGTCCCCTGTATAGAGTAGCTTGTAAATACGCTGCTGAGTGGTGTAGGTAAGTAGAATTGCCACTGCCCCTGGTAGATGCCCTGCGGGAAATAATTCTGCCACCAGACCTTCTTGGAATTCTACAGGCGATCGCAACGGCAAGGCATGACAAAATTGGGAAATTTCTTGAGGGTCTTGGTCTAGCCAATTCAACGGCAGTAACTTGCTAGTCACCTCACTACCATAAATAGGTAACTTGGGAAAAGCCTTATGCAGTGCCAGTAAGCCTCTAGAGTGATCTGGGTGGGCATGACTAATCAAAACTAAATCCGCTGGTAGGGGCGAATTAGCTCCACGAACCGACTTATTAAGCCCCTTAGCCAGCGATGAAATATCTTCCAAACCACAATCCAACAGAATGCGGTGTGGGCCCATTTTCACCAATAAACACACGCCCTCATCGTCATGCTGGACACTATAGGGCAAACATTCTAATTCACTACCCGCTTCCGCAGCATCTACGCGAGAGGATGCCGACAGATTATCCCTCATGCTCTCCTCCCCTCAAACCTCATCATCATGGACATATCCCAAAAGCCAAAAGTTACATACACAAATTTTGGTTTTGTGACTTAGGGGTAAGTTTTATCGTGCGCCCCTACACCCTGAGAATACAGATTTTTGATTGGGGAGGACGCCTCCACCGAACCCGCACTGGTTCGGAAAGGTGGGCTAACGAGAAGCCATCAAACTAGGAGCCATCAAACTAGGAGCTACAGGAGTTTGCCTCTTGTGTATTTTCCCTTTGCAAGTTTTGAGCGCTTTTAGCCAACTCACCCTCCGGGAAGTCGCCCAAGCGCCTACAGATTTATTTCAATGTGCGGAGCCATTGCCATGATAGTTATCTGAATCATAAAATCCATTTTTCGTACCAAAAAATAAGCACGAAAGCGTGAAGATAACTGTTAATCCAGCTAGAATCAGCTTTACATCCATTTGTTTGCCGCCCCTTACTCAAGACTTTCCTATATTAATTTAGTGCTTCCGCAATCAAACGGAATCACTAGAAAATCTTTACTATGCTTATGTGGATTGGACAATAGGTAAATTTACCGCAATCAGTCAGATTGTAGAACCTTTCGGTTCACCTGTCTATCCATCTAGATGTGAAGCAATATGACAGTACGAGCAATCCTCTACAGCCCGTAAAAATCCTCATCTAGAATAGGCATCACCAGAAATTAATGATGCGTTACCTGAAACTCTTGTAGAAACTTTACATTTAAGTTTTCTACAAGGGTTTCCACTCCTATGTCTAGGTCTGCTCAATCGAAACAAGGAAAAACCGTGAGATACTCACTCTCCTCCGATATCGGAACCCCAAACTTATTCAATTAGATGTCAAAAAATGAGTGAACGGACAATTTAATAAATAATTTTATAATTCTTAACCCAATACAAACTTATTCAATAACTTATTTCTGCTAATTAAACTAGATGTTAAAAAATGAGGGAATAGACATTTAAGTAAACAATTTTATAACTCTTAACCCGCTCTAAACTTATTCAATAACCTACTTCTGCTAAAGTCATAAAATCTTCAGCATCATTAATATATGTTAATTGTTGGTACTCGCTTTGATGATGTCCTAACCGGTACTTCTTTGGATGATATTGTGCTTGGTCTTGCGGGAAATGATCGCATTATCGGTAGCATTGGCAATGACACACTTGTAGGAGGATCTGAAACAGATACAGCTGACTACAGCGAATTGGGTCAGGCTGTGACTCTAGAAGCTACTGGTGTTGTCAACAAAGGTAAATCTGGTAAAGATCAGCTATTAGAGATAGAGACTATCATTGGGGCAAAAGGACAAGCCAATGCTATTGATGGTTCTATAGGCACAGCAACAACATCATTGAATGTCAACCTGTCAACCAATAGTCTGATTGTCAATGGTGTTCCAGGATTGGGTACTTTGACTTTTAAAGTTCAGAACTTTGTCAACGTCACTGGCACTTCACAAAATGACGCCATTATCGGTGATTCAGCCAATAATTTGCTCGAAGGTGGAAAAGGCAATGATGAAATCTTGGGAGGTAATGGCAACGATACTGTACGGGGTGGTGATGGTAATGATGTGATTGGTGGAGGCAGCAAAGGTGTAATCTTTGCCTCTCGCCTTGGAGATGGGAACGATATTTTAGAAGGTGGTAGCGGTGATGACATATTAATTGGAGGAACTGGTAATGACCTCATAGATGGAGGTATCGGAATTGATACGGCTGACTATAGCGGATTGGGTAATGCTATTAGCCTCGAAGCCGTTGGTATCGTGAATAAGGAGGGTATATCTGGTAAAGATCAACTCGTCAAGATTGAAACTATCATTGGGGCAAAAGGACAAGCCAATGCTATTGATGGTTCTATAGGCACAGCAACAACATCATTGAATGTCAACCTGTCAACCAATAGTCTGATTGTCAATGGTGTTCCAGGATTGGGTACTTTGACTTTTAAAGTTCAGAACTTTGTCAACGTCACTGGCACTTCACAAAATGACACCATTATCGGTAATTTAGCCAATAACTTGCTCAGAGGTGGAAAGGGTAATGACCAACTCTCAGGTCTTGATGGTAAAGATACTTTAGTTGGTGTTGATACTGCAAGTGTTCAACCAGGAATAAAGGAGATAGATATCCTAACCGGTGGTGCAGATCCAGACACATTTGTGATTGGAGATGAAAAAAATCCTTACTATGTGGGAGGTGGAGGATTTTTCGGTCTTAATGACTTTGCTTTTATCGGAGATTTTCAGACAGGACAAGATAAAATCCAACTGAAAAAACTTGAAAACTATATTTTTGGTAGCAACTACATTGCTATTGGCTCTCCATTTGGGTCAATCACGAACGATACATTGAGCAGTGAAGACATAAACGACCCTCAGCTAGAGTCAACTGTTAACGAGATTATTAAAAACAATGGCTCTAAAAATTCTTTGAGTCTTGGTGTTTCGTTAGATACAACAGAAAACAGCACTGACTCTTCTGTGATTTTACCTCGTTTTGATGTGATTACAATCCTCGCCAATAACTATAGCCTGAGCGATATTCAATTTGTCTAAAACACTTAAATTTGGAAGTTTACTGTAATAGACATCTGGTAAAAAAGAATGTAGAGACGTAGCACTGCTAAGTCTCTACAAGGATTTCAGGTAACGCATAATTAATTCCACCAGATATTTATTATGGGTGCAGTGGTTCCTTACCAAAGCTATAGCGCAGTCATACATACATAATCTAAGTTTGAAAGTTGTCGATGTAGCTAAATTTTACTGGTGCTATCACCAGTCTCAGCAGGGTGGTAGTTGTGAAACCGCCAATCATGGGCGGTTTTCACATGAAACATTTTCATCACTCACAGTTCCACCTCCACTCTGTCTATGCATATCAATCTTGGTTTTTTCTTAAGAAAACTTGAAGTTTATTTACTTCTATCAACTATGAGGCATTTAATAGTAAACGTCTTTCAGATGTAACTGTATAGAATACTACGATTATACTAAGAGTAATTACTAAGAAAAATGCATCAAAATTTTATGTAGATTAAGCTACTCTAGGTCACACACTAGATGTATTTAGATCACCGCCAACCAAGGCTTAGATATGAAAAACTAATAAAGCGAATCTGGATTTATCTAATTAAAATCTAAAATATTTATGTAGTTTTCTACACGAGAAGATTCTTTTTATACGCAACCCATAATTCTTTTAAAGCCTTTGTGTTGCCAGGAAGTCATCTATTACCATGTAATCCAGGTATAGGTTAAGCTAGCGTCCACAGCTACACGTGAGTTACAAAGGAGCAAACTCCATTGCTCTAAATTCCACTAAGGGTGGCCCTGATTATGGAATTTTTAAATCAATCAAATCAATAAATAATTGGTATTTACCAGAGTAACCAGATATGTTCAATGCCACTGAAATTTTAATTGATGCCTTTGTAAATGAAATTAGAGATGGCTACCGTCGTACTTATGGCTGCTTCAAAAATGATTATCAAGACATTATCGCCTGGGCTGGTAACATGGCTTTGGAAAATATTGCCAATAGCGACGCCCTTTACCACAATGTTGAACACACTGTCCTTGTCACCCTAGTAGGGCAAGAAATCTTACGTGGCAAACACATTAGGGAAGGCGGCGTTTCCAGTGAAGATTGGTTGCATTGTATCATTTCTTTAGTGAGTCATGATATTGGCTACGTTAAGGGAGTTTGCCGACAAGACCGAGAAGCAGCAGGCTTATATGCCACAGGTAAAAATGGCAAAATGATTTCTGTAGCTCCTGGCGCTTCTGATGCCAGTCTGACACCCTATCATGTTGATAGAGCCAAGCTCTTTATTGATGAGCGTTTTGGAGGTCACAAATTAATAGATGCTGAGGCAATTAAGAGCAATATTGAATTAACTCGATTTCCCGTACCTGCGGCAGAAGATCATCAAGATACAAAGTGCTTTGCAGGATTAGTACGTGCGGCTGATTTGATTGGTCAACTAAGTGACCCACGTTACCTAAAGAAAATTACGTCTTTATTTTACGAATTTGAAGAAACTGGTGTAAATAAAGTTTTGGGCTATAAAACCCCTGCCGATTTACGTAATAACTACGCTAAGTTTTACTGGAATGGTGTCTATCCCTATATCCAAGAGGGACTGCATTACCTATCACTGACACAACAAGGAAAACAAATTCTTGCTAATCTCTACTCAAACGTGTTTGTTGTGGAACATGAAAAACAACAGGAAGAACAGCAGCGGTATTTGGAGAAGTTAGGAGTTGCAAATTAGGAGCTATTCAATTTGGGATTTTAGATTTTTTATTCAATCCAAAATCCAAAATTGGTAGAGTTGGGAGTTTAAGAATTATTAATGATGAATTATGAATTAAGATAAAAGCTTAATAACTCATAACTCATAACTTATAACTCCTAACTACTATGGATTGGTGGCGACGACTTAAGAAAAATCCTTTGGCACGATTTGGGGCAATTTTGCTGTTAATTTTTTACATAGCAGTAATTGCAGCTGATTTCGTAGCTCCTTATGACCCCTATGCTTCACAGCCTAATGGTTCACTGCTGCCACCAACTAAGATCCACTGGGTTTCTCAGTCAGGGCAGTTTATTGGCCCCCATGTTTATCCGACGACTCAGGGAGATACTAATTTAGAAACAGGCGATCGCAAACTCATTGTAGACTTCAAAAATCCATCACCTCTGCGTCTATTTGTCTCCGGGCCAGAATACCGATTGTTGCAGATGAGTTTGCCACTACCCCCCAAATGGGATGAAGTCACGATCTTTCCTGGTATTCCCTTAAATTGGCATTTATTTGGGACAACAAGTGGCACAAAAGTCAACATATTGGGTACTGATGACCAAGGGCGCGACCAATTCAGTCGCCTCCTGCATGGCGGTCGCATCAGTATGTTTATCGGGATTTTTGGCATTATCATTACCTATCCCCTCGGTTTGCTTATCGGGGGAATTTCTGGTTATTTCGGCGGTGTAACTGACAGCCTGATTATGCGCTTGGCAGAAGTGCTAATGACTTTCCCTAGTATTTATCTTTTGGTGACATTGGGCGCAGTTTTACCAGCGGGTTTAAGTAGTACCCAGCGCTTTTTGTTGATTGTGGTGATTACTTCCGTTATTAGCTGGGCTGGTTTAGCACGAGTTATTCGGGGACAGGTATTATCACTTAAAGAGCGAGAATTTGTCCAAGCAGCGCGGGCAATGGGTGCGAACCCACTTTATATTATTCTCCGCCACGTTTTGCCGCAAACAGCTAGTTATGTAGTTATCTCTGCGACTCTTGCAATTCCCAGCTTTATTGGTGCAGAGGCGATATTGAGTCTCATCGGCTTGGGCATTCAACAACCAGACCCTTCTTGGGGCAATATGCTTTCTCTGGCTAGCAATGCTTCAATTTTGGTGTTGCAACCTTGGTTAATTTGGCCGCCGGCTGTGCTGATTATCCTCACAGTGCTGGCATTCAACTTACTCGGTGATGGGCTGAGAGATGCACTTGATCCACGCAGTTTGAGGAGATAAGCGTTTAGAATAGCAAATGCGATCGCCGAAATAACAAATGCGATCGCCAAAATAACAAATGCGAACGCCAAAATAACAAATGCGAACGCCGAAATAGCAAATGCGAACCGCGAAATAGCAAATGCGAACCGCGAAATAGCAAATGCGATCGCTGAAATAACAAGTGCGAACCCCAAAATAACAAATGCGATCGCTTTACTCTACTGCTGCAAAACCCAACGGCGAAAAAGTTCTACCATAATCCGCCAGTTTCCCTGAGTTTCTTCAACGACATCATGACGCTTCAGAGTATTCAGCGCTTCCTGTAAATCAGCGTCGTTCATACCTGTAGACTGAGCTAAGGCATCCAGACTTAGCCCCTCTGGGTAAGGTGCAAGCACTTGTACAATTGCTTGTTGACCCTCAGCACCCCGCGCCGCCTGACCCCAAACCCCATCAAAATAGTAGCGTCCCCGCTTGAAAAATTCAGGGTCATTGATAACTGCTTCCACATCTTCTACTGTGAAAACTGGGTCACGCGATCGCCCTTGTTCAAAAACAAAGTCATTGTAACCGCGCACTAGCTGAAAACCCAGTAGTTGCACTAAATATGGTTGACCATGCGTCAGAGCATAAATTTCATCTAAAGCTTCCGGGATGTAGTCGAGGGGGAAGTCTTCATTACCTGGGTTAGCGAGAATTTGGCGAGTAGCTACACGTTTTTGAAAGCCTACATGAATAGGAATGACGCTGGCAAAGAAGGGTTGAAAATAATCTGCTGTCATTTCTTCTAAAGTATGCAAACCAGCAAAAGCAAAGGCGACTTTAGAACTCATTTGCACCAAACACCGCAGAAAACCCATAAAGTCGATAGGAATTTTGCTCGCTTCTATTAAATCTTCAATTTTCTCAAATTCGTCTAAGGCAATGATTAACCCACCATCTAGCTGTGCTTCCACCTGCCTTAAATAGCGTCCAAAAGTCCGGTAGGGAAGATTTTATTTGTGAGCTATCAAATACTAAAAAGGGTGGGCTTTTCGTCCACTGGTGTCAACTTCAGCCAAAAATAGCGTACTGATTGGGTGTTGTTCACCCGCCAGGGATTGTAAATCCCTGACTAATTGCTCAAGTCTACTGAAGTAGACTGAAAATTTTTGCGCTATGAAGTCCTCTGAAGAGGACTTTAGCTATGAGACAGGGATTTACAATCCCTGGCGGACGTGCGGTTTCGCGTTAAGTTGACACCAGTGGCTTTTCGTCCCACCCCACAAGAAAATTATAAACAGTGAATAAATCTTGGCTAATATCGAATTCGCGGATCTACATAAGCATTTAAAATATCAATTAAAATGCTGGCACTCACAACGATCGCACCAAAAAAGACTAGCACTCCCTGGACTGTGGGATAATCACGATCTGCGATCGCTTGATACAGTCGATTAGCTAACCCAGGCCAAGAAAATGTTACTTCTGTCAAAATCGCCCCACCCAACAGAGATGCAAAGGTTAATCCCAAGACTGTAATTACTGGAATTAGCGCATTTTTTAAAGCATGGGAGGCTAAAATCTTATTTTCACCAATCCCTCTGGCTCTAGCAGCTTCTACATAATCGGCTTGCAAAGTTTGTTTTAAATTCACTCGCACAATTCGCTCAAAAATCCCACTGAGCAAAATTCCTAGTGTGAGACTTGGTAGAGCCAGATGGTGCAAGGATGTGAAAAACTGGGTGAAATTTCCACCGAGTAAGCTATCAATTGTATACAACCCAGTGATAGGAGTCGGCGCTGGAAGATTGGGCGGAAAGCGGTTGGAATTGGGAAACCAACCCAATTGGACTGAGAAAATCAACTGCAAAAGCATTCCCGCCCAAAACATCGGGAGTGCGTAGGTGATGATCCCAAATAAGCGCCCACCGACATCAAAATATGTCCCAGGACGAGAAGCCGAAAGAGTCCCAACCGCAATTCCGACGATGAGTGCAACCGCCATACTAGATACTGCTAACTCCACCGTCGCCGGGAAATATTGTCCAATTATGTCCCAAACATTCTGTCCGCGACTCATTAAAGAAGTTCCCAAATCAAAACGCAGTATGCTTCCCAAATAATTGAGGTACTGTAGCCACAGGGGAAGGTTTAAACCAAGTTGTTTCCGCAATTCTTCTTTAGCTGCTTCTGGCGCACGTCCGCCAAGAATTGCATCTGCTGGATCTCCTGGTGTTGCTCTTAGTAAAAGAAATACAATCGTGATGATTGTTAATAGCTGAAGTGGCGCAAGAAGCAAGCGAGAAACAATGTAATATTGTAAAGCTTTAGAACGAGACATAAGCAATTAAAAGTTTAAAATTATAAATGCAGTTTTTGGAAATATCTTAGCTATTAACTAGAAAAATATTGAACATGAAAGACTTTATTGAAGAGTCAAAAGTCAAAAGTCAATAGCTATGACTAATGACCAATGACTAATGACAAATGACTAATGACCAATGACTACTTTTTAATTGTGTGATAAACCAGAATTTGCGTAGGGTTAAGTTGGACGCTGCTTACACCATTTCGGGCAAATACATAGTCTTTGTTTTGCCATAAGGGAACGTAAGGTACATCAGTAGTGACTTGGGTTTGAATTTCGGTAAAAATTTTCTGACGCGCTTCAGGTTTTTGTTCTTTGCGTTGCTGATCAATCAGTTTATTTATAGCTTCGCTATAGTAGAACGAACCTTGAGTTTGACTGCCTCCATCTTCGCATCCTTTAGCAACTGAACCTTTGTCACAAGACAAAAACGGCTGGACGTAATTATCTGGATCTAAAAAGTCTGGATACCAATCAAGTAAAGCTGCTGGATACAAACCCCTGGAAATGTCTTTAAAAAAGGCAGGCCCTTCAGCTTGGGTAACTTCAAATTGCAGTATTCCATCCATTTTGGTATCCACAAGAGATTTGAGTGTCTGTGCTGCCAAACTGCGAGTAGGCGAACTAGAAGGATACCAAATTTGTACTTTTGCGGGATTTTCTTTGGAGAAACCAGCGGTAGTTAATAATTTTTTAGCTTGCTCAAAGTTAGCATCGCCATATTTATCTTTGAATAATGGCACAGAAACATTGAACGTTGTAGGAATCATGCTATAAAGCGGATCTGCTTGACCAAGTAACGCCCGCTGATTTAAAAGTGGACGGTCAATTATTGATGCGATCGCTTGTCTTACCTCTAATTTATCTAAAGGCTGCTGATTCCGGTTTAATACCAGATAACTTACTACGCTACCTTGAGCTGCGATCGCTTGCCAATCCCCTTTTTTTGCTCCTTCTTCCAAACTGCGATTTTGATCTGGCTGTAGCGACAGATAAGCTATATCGACTGCGCCTGTACGAAAAGCATTAAACAAATTAACCGGACTAGTTTGAATTTGGACGTTAACACCCTTGTTAGCTGGTTTTTCTCCCCAATACTTATCAAAGACATCAAATCGGATTGAATCAGTACCATACTGCGCTAACTTGTAAGGGCCAGTCCCCACAAAGGTATTCGGCTTGAATTTACCTGCACCGAGTTCGTAAGCTTTTGGTGAAAGCGCACATACCCCAGGAAAAGCCAGCAGTGAAGGAAACGCTGCAAAAGGCTTTTTCAGCTTAATGCTTAACTCATACTCGCCTGTAGTATTTACCGAATCTACTATATCACCTAGTAAGAATGAGGGTTTTCCTTTATTTTGAATAAAGCGGTTGAGCGTAAATGCCATTGCTTGGGCGTTGAAGGGAGTCCCATCGTGAAAAACTACTCCCTGACGTAAGGGAATGGTATAAGTCAAGCCATCTTGAGTAACTTTAGGTAATGCTGTGGCGAGTTGTGGCTCAATTTCCGTGCTTCCTGGTTGGTAAGTGTAGAGGCGATCGCTCATATTAAACACTAAACCCAAGGATGCTAACTCATAGGTATCAGCCGGATCAAGGGTTCTTGGCTTTGCTGTTGTACCTATAGTAATACGACCATCACCTGTAGGGCTATTTACAGAACCCGCTGGTGGCGTAGAAGGATTAGGACGAGGAGCGCAACTAACAACCAAAAATAAACATAGACAGAACAAAGATAGGAATTGTGTAATCCGACCCCACCGTTTCACGGACAAGGAAAACCAGGTCATAGCAATAATATATTTGATATCAGCGGTCAGTAATTTTACTACATTTATGACTATTTTGTGGGATTTTTACAATTAATTACAGCAATATTTACAGCTAAGTATATACTTAGGAATAAAAATAACTTGCAATCAGCAATGAAAGAATTTGCTCAATGAAAATGACTCCGTGAGCATCTAAATTAAAATTTTATAAGTTTATTACTACTTTGCCATGTCTACGACGGGCTACGCCTACGCACTATTTTGTTACAAAAAATCATTGACAAAAATACAGAGTTTGACATTTGTTAAATACTGAAAAGTTTTTATTTAATTAAGATTTTAAACATCGGCTAAATTTGTCGCAAATTCTATAATTACTAGGGAATAGCTTTGCTACACTTTGACCTGAGTCCAAGTAGTGTACATTAAGACTTTGCCTGTTGCTGCTTGGGCACAGACACCTGTTGAGTGGTTTATCGCAAAGATCGGCTGTATTGGCAAAAATCTCATGTTTGTACATCAGCGAAATCAAGCGATCGCGATATCGTTAACAGCAGATTGAAAGTTTAATAGTGAGACTAAAACCGTGAAATATTTCTTTCTATCTGAAGGATGGGCAGTTGCTAGAGTCTGGGCATCTGATGGACTCTGGCAAATAACCGCATGGCGACGCCAACCAGATATTCAGCGAATGAATATTTGTTTAGTCGAACAAAACGAATTGCTATGGCTTTACCGAGTTGAAGAAGCCATTTTAACCGTGGAAGTGAAACCAACAACACCAGTAATTGCCAGTAAGACCATAGGTCAAGTAGTACTCAAGCGTCTAATGAGCGCCGAACAGGTAATCGAACGCCTGGGTACAGCTGAGACAAAGTGTCAACTGCAAAATATCCAGTTGGTGGTTCAGTAGATAGTGGAGAGTAGGGAGTAGGGAGTAGGGAATAGGCCAAGTAACATAACAACATAATTATTCTTGTCCCCCCATTCCCCATTCCCCATTTCCCATTCCCCATTTCCCATTTCCCATTCCCCACTCCCCACTTAAAAGAAAAGATAAGAAAATTTAATCCCCGACGCGTATTGGTAGCGAAAAAACTTGGAGATGCTACGCGATCGCATCAATTTACACGCTTGCAAACAATTCCATCAATAGTTACACTTTTTAAAACATTCTCATTTTTGCTTGGCGATGGCTACCCTACATAGGTAAACCTCCCGAAGCGAGTAAGCATTGCCAAAGCACCCACGGTGTATGACTTATTAAGACTAAGCTGTGGTAATACTCTGGCTCTGGCAATAACAAAAAACAAGAGAGAGTTTTATGAGTGGCGTTTTTCGTCTCTCATAACCTCAGTAAGAAAATTGCTTTGTAAACTAACTCATCGAGGAGGAGCGTAGTCGATGGGACTACCCTGGTACCGAGTACATACAGTCGTTCTGAATGATCCAGGGCGGCTGATTTCTGTACACCTAATGCACACAGCCTTAGTAGCAGGCTGGGCTGGTTCGATGGCACTCTACGAACTAGCTGTTTTTGATCCTAGTGATCCAGTTCTTAATCCAATGTGGCGTCAAGGGATGTTCGTTCTGCCCTTCATGTCACGTTTGGGCGTTACCCAATCTTGGGGTGGTTGGAACGTTACTGGTGGCCCATCCACTGATCCTGGCTTCTGGTCATTTGAAGGCGTTGCTGCGGCTCACATTGTCCTTTCCGGTCTGCTGTTCCTAGCCGCCGTATGGCACTGGGTTTACTGGGATTTGGAACTCTTTAGAGATCCCCGCACTGGTGAACCTGCTCTCGACTTGCCAAAAATGTTTGGCATTCACCTGTTCTTATCTGGTCTACTTTGTTTTGGCTTTGGTGCTTTTCACGTCACCGGACTATTTGGGCCGGGGATATGGGTTTCTGACGCTTATGGTATAACTGGCGCCGCGCAAGCAGTAGCACCAGAATGGGGGCCAGATGGTTTTAACCCCTATAACCCTGGTGGCATTGCGGCTCACCACATTGCCGCTGGTGTTGTTGGTATTATTGCAGGCTTATTCCACCTCACAGTTAGACCCCCCGAACGGCTCTACAAAGCCCTACGGATGGGGAACATTGAAACAGTACTTTCTAGCAGTATTGCAGCAGTCTTCTTTGCTGCTTTCGTTGTTGCTGGTACTATGTGGTACGGTAACGCCGCCACACCCATCGAATTGTTTGGCCCTACCCGCTATCAATGGGATCAAGGCTACTTCCGTCAAGAAATTCAGCGCCGCGTCCAAACAGGCGTTGCTCAAGGTGAAACTCTTGATCAAGCTTGGTCGCAAATTCCCGAAAAACTGGCTTTCTATGATTATGTCGGTAATAGCCCCGCTAAAGGCGGTCTATTCCGTACAGGGCCAATGGTGAAGGGTGATGGCATTGCCCAATCTTGGCAAGGTCACGCCGTTTTCAAAGATTCTGAAGGAAGGGAATTGACCGTGCGTCGTCTCCCCAACTTCTTTGAAACCTTCCCAGTGATTTTGACTGATGCTGATGGAGTTGTCCGCGCTGACATTCCCTTCCGTCGGGCAGAATCTAAGTATAGCTTCGAGCAATCTGGTGTCACCGTTAGTTTCTACGGTGGCAATCTGGATGGTAAGACCTTTACAGAACCAGCTGATGTGAAGAAGTATGCCCGTAAAGCTCAAGGCGGTGAAATCTTTGAATTTGACCGGGAAACCTTGAACTCTGATGGTGTATTCCGCACCAGTCCTAGAGGTTGGTTTACCTTTGGACACGCCGTATTTGCTCTGCTGTTCTTCTTTGGTCATCTCTGGCACGGCGCTCGGACAATCTACCGAGACGTATTTGCTGGTGTTGATGCGGATCTAGAAGAGCAAGTTGAGTGGGGTCTGTTCCAGAAAGTGGGTGACAAGTCAACCCGCCGGAAGGAAGCCCTTTAATTTCAGTGCTGAGTTATGAGTGCTGAGTTTCGAGTTAAGGCTCTGATTCAGCACTCAGCACCCAGCATTCACAATTTAAATTACTGGCTCAATAGGCAGGGAATCATAATATGGAAAGCGTTGCGTACATCTTGATTTTTACTCTGTGTATAGGTACTCTCTTTTTTGCGATCGCATTTCGCGAACCCCCTCGCTTTGAGAAACCAAAAGATAAGTAGAGCCTATTTCCAGAGCTTTAAGCTGATTTAACGTTAATATCCGTTGCTACTAAGTATGGTAGCAACGGATATTATTGTATTTGTGCTTTGTTAGTTTTAAATACTAAGTAAATCAGCAATCATTTTTATATTGTGATATAATTTCCAATCTTGGGAGTAGATATGTGTTAATGCTAGCTTTTCTGCGCTAGGATAAAAAAGGATGTTTTGTGTAAGCTGCCATAAAACTGCTTGCACAACACATTACGCTTGTCGCACAACCTTTACGGAGACTAGAACCAGGAACAAATCAGCATGGTCAATCAGAATTTAACCGCTACAGAAATTGGATTCACTCACGAAGATTTCGCTGCTCTACTTGACAAATACGATTATCATTTTAGCCCTGGTGATGTTGTCCCAGGAACAGTTTTCAGTATAGAGCCGCGCGGCGCTCTGATTGACATTGGTGCTAAAACCGCAGCATATATACCTATACAAGAAATGTCTATTAACCGGGTGGATAGCCCGGAAGAAGTATTACAGTCAAACGAAACGCGCGAATTTTTTATCCTTACCGATGAAAATGAAGATGGTCAATTAACCCTTTCCATTCGCCGTATTGAATACATGCGGGCTTGGGAGCGCGTGCGACAGCTGCAAGCAGAAGATGCTACTGTCCGTTCTGGCGTGTTTGCAACCAATCGCGGTGGTGCATTGGTGCGGATTGAGGGATTACGTGGCTTTATCCCAGGTTCTCACATTAGTACCCGCAAACCCAAAGAAGAATTGGTAGGCGAAGAACTACCATTGAAATTCTTAGAGGTGGATGAAGAACGTAACCGCTTAGTTCTATCTCATCGTCGGGCACTGGTTGAACGCAAGATGAACCGCCTAGAAGTCGGCGAAGTAGTGATTGGTACTGTTCGTGGTATCAAGCCCTATGGTGCTTTCATCGACATTGGTGGTGTCAGTGGTCTACTGCACATTTCTGAGATTTCTCACGAACATATTGATACACCCCATAGCGTGTTCAATGTCAATGATGAAGTGAAAGTTATGATCATTGACTTGGATGCAGAAAGGGGTCGGATTTCCCTATCTACCAAGCAGCTAGAACCCGAACCCGGTGACATGATTAAAAACCGGGATTTGGTCTACGATAAGGCGGAAGAAATGGCTGCTAAGTATCGTGAACAGCTGTTAGCCAAGCAACAAGGTGCTACTGCTGCGCCTGCTGCACCTGCTGATGTTTTAGCAGAAGAAGATATTCCACCAGCGACGGAAATCGAAGACGAGATTCCACCAGCAGCAGAACTAGAAGAAGAAATTCCACCAGCAGCAGAAATTGAGGAAGTAACCCCAGTAGTTGCAGAAATTCAAGAAGAGATTCCAGCAGCAACGGAAACTGAAGAAGAAATTCCAGCAGCTATTGAAGAATAATACATTTATAGTTTTACTTCTTTTTAAGTAAGAGTATTAAATTATTGTATAAAGAGGGTTTTTCCCTCTTTTTTTATGTGGAAAATTGCTAGGAGTTAGGAGAATACGGTTCGGTTAAGGCAAGAGACGCGATAAATCGCCGTCTCTACAAAGGACTGATTATTGTAAAAACGGCGATTTATCGCGACTAAATAACTGGGGTGGAATATTGTGGCAAGCATTAAATGTAGAAATATCACTTTTGATAATATCCAGGCAATTTTATTTGACAAAAACGGTACTCTAGAAGATTCAGAAACGTATTTGCGATCGCTTGCACAAAAGGCAACAAGATTAATAGATGCTCAAATCCCTGGAACAGGGGAACCCTTATTAATGGCATTTGGCATCAATGGCAATTTTCTAGATCCCGCAGGTTTAATATCAGTAGCGAGTCGCCGCGAAACCGAAGTTGCGGCTGCGGCATATATTGCCGAAACTGGAAGGGGATGGTTTGAGTGCTTAAAAATAGCTCGTCAAGCTTTAGATGAAGCCGAGAAATACATTGGACAAACTCCTTCACCATTGTTTGTCGGTAGCTTAGAAATTTTGAAATACTTACAACAAGGTGGACTAAAACTTGGTATTCTTTCAGCTGCGACAACTGAAGAAGTACATAAGTTTGTCGCTAATCACCAGTTAAGTGATTATATCCAGTTGGAAATGGGAGTAGATGAGGGGCCGAGTAAACCAGACCCAGTGCTATTTTTGCAAGCTTGCCAAGCTTTGGGAGTCGAACCAGGCGCTACATTGATGGTGGGTGATTCAGTTGGTGATATGCAAATGGCACGTAATGCTAAAGCCGCAGGTTGTATTGGTATCACTTGGGTAGGTAAGTCAGATAATGTCCGAGGTGCAGATGTGGTAATTAATCAACTTGATGAAATCCAGATTTTAGAGGATTAAGTTATGGCAGTTTTCAATTGCGTATAAGGTTGAAATCACCAATCTTCGTTCCAAATTTCATCACCTTGAAAGGGCTAGTCCTAAAAACCTAGCTTGATAAGCATTTCCTCGTTCCCAGTCTCCAACTGGGAATGCATTCATTGAGTCTCTGACTCAATATCTGACTAGAGGCAGAGCCTCTAATCAGGCATTCCTATGCAGAGCATAGGAACGAGATAAACGAGAGAATAACGCGAAATTGATCTTTTTTTGACTTGTGTGTACACCGTAGCCTCTTTCTGGATTTTTCTTCAAATTTAGCTTACAGTGCTAATAAACACATACCTGAACATATTCATGAAATATTTCTCTACCTAACGGAGGAATTGAGAAAGATAGTATCAAGACAAAATAAACAGATATTCCGATCACCTGACGAACTTTAACTCATATTTCCCCATTTCTATCTAGCAATGGGGATTTTTTTTCAAAAGCTACCAACATAGAATTCAAATGAAATGTTTATCTGTCTTAAGGAGGAATAATATAAAGTCGATAAATAATAAAAACTTAAGTAGCCCGATTACCCTACCGGACTTTAGTTCTAACTCTCCTCATGTT
This sequence comes from Nostoc sp. UIC 10890, assembly GCF_054786515.1. Taxonomy (NCBI): domain Bacteria; kingdom Bacillati; phylum Cyanobacteriota; class Cyanophyceae; order Nostocales; family Nostocaceae; genus Nostoc; species Nostoc sp. UIC 10890. Next base: position 2,929,992 of record NZ_JBSGKF010000001.1, on the reverse strand, counting down.
TTTATCTAACGGGGGAGAGTTTACTTAATCGATTTTATTAAGAAGAATTCAGAATTCAGTAGTCAGAATTCAGTATGAATTGGAGTCCAATTGGATGATAGCGAAGCCTCAACTCTCATCTTGCACCACTACTCTAAAGCAAGCTACGCCCAGCGTCTCATAGAGAGAGTCTGAATATTCAGTTTAAAATTTCAATCCTGGTGGGCAAAACTAGTATTAATATTTTCCTTATTAAAACTCTATTCCTTTACCAGTAAAGTATTCACCAATTCTGAATTATATTTTATTCTTCCTCTTTCTTCTCTTCCAAATTGATTATCTTTGGATTTTGCAGAGTGATATGGCCTTCCTGACTCTGTTTTTTTTCTTTATTTTCTTGTACAACTTGAGTGGCATATATTTCCACATCTCGCTGAATAATATCTTCTACATGACCTGCGAACAGATTAAAAGCTTGTTCGTGGCTTGTATAATTAGAATAAGGGCCTGTCATCTGCGAGAATTGCCACCCTTGGGTTTTCAAAGATTCGACTGTACGGCGATAATGTCGCCAGCGTTCTCCATAGTGAAAAAACTCTTCAATGGCAGCACTAATAGCAACTATTTGGCTCAAACCAAAAGTTGACCAGATAATGATATCCCTTTTAGGAGTAGTGTTAATGTTTAGACTGACCAATGCTGGGAGAACTACACCACCAATAATAGTTGTGATCCGCAAATAATAATGGCGATCGCGCGATGAATTTGCCTTAGCTTCCATCCAGAGTACTTGGTCTAACCAGCGCGATCGCAAAAAATGTTTTTGCACATCGCCTAAGTTCATCCCTGCAAATAACTTGTTAAAATCTTCCCTTAAAAATTCCTGATAACTTTCTTTTTTTGCCATTATTTACTCCTCATTAGAAAGTAACCCCTTAATTACTTTGCCTAAATTGTCAACTCCCTTCTCTATGTCGCTTAAGTCGATGTATTGTAATGTACCAGATTTAGCCAGCTTTTTAGCTCGTTCATCGGTAGCCTTTCCACGCAAGGCATCTGCAAGTATATCTGCGGTTCTACCACTACCAGCAATCACAATAACTAACCTGCCAGTATTAACGCTAGACAACGCATCCTTAAAGGTAATTTCACCACCGTTCAGCAGTACTGTTACCGAAGGTGCGCCATTGGCTAGCACAGTCGCAACGTGAGATATCCAAGGAGACTCGTCGCCCCAATTCTTCCCAGGAACTAGCACAAAATGAGTGTGGTTTGGCTCTAAGGGTGTCAAATCAGCAGCCGTTTCTGAATTATTAGGTAAAGCCACTTTGCTTTCGGGTGTCACACCAACCAGGGCAAACTTAGCACCCATCTGAATACGAGCCTTACCCATCATTCGCATGATTCCTGCATCCGTACCCCCATCCACAACATAAACCCCTAAAGTTTCGGCGATGGGGGCTAAAACTTCCACAAACAACCGTTGAATTCGGAGAAAGTCAGCTTCACTGATGTTACTTGCACCCCCCACTACTACTAAAACAGGATGCGAACCGACAAGCCCTATTTCCTCAAGAGCATAAGGCAATTCTGCTTGCTGCTCAACTTGAGTAGCTAATGCTGTTTGCCCATTGTCAAAGGTAAGCTTTAAACAACTTTTCATTTTTTAAAAATACTGACTGCTTAGGTTTTCCAGCGTAGTGCTTCGCAGTCATTTTCTGCAAGTGTTGTATTCCGTTCTCACCTGAAGGATAAGGAATTTTATAATGCTTTTGTAGGGGTTGATCGTTGATTAATGTGCTACTAGATTTGCTCTTATATGTAAATGTTATATGTAAATGTCGATACCTGTTGTGGTGACAGAGCTTTGTCGTACCCCTCCGGGGAAGCAAGCTATGCGTAGTATCTCGTAGAGAAGTGCAGACTACACTTACACTCAAGTTTTTTACGATTATTTTGCTTGCTAAACAATTTTTTATGCACAAATTAAGAGCTTCTTGTTTGTTAGCATCATAAATTACGATTTTGCACTTTATTGATGGACAAAATCGCCAAATTTTAAGTTAATCTGAATGATTTGATTTTAACTATAAGTTCCTGCTCTATCACTTATTACCGCCACGGGTTCTGACTCTATATCATCTATTTTATTAAACTCTCCAGCCCGCCAGCTATCTGTTGTATCCTTGATAAAACTGGCAATAGGGATTGCAATTAACAAACCCAGTACTCCTCCTAACTTTGCCCCCAGCAATAAAGAAATCACCACCCATACAGGATTTAAGCCAGTCAAATTGCTGAGAATTCGAGGTGCAATAATATTAGAATTAACTTGGTCAATGGCAACAGCTACACCTAAGACTTCCACCCCTAACCAAAAATTTTGTAGCGCTACCAATAAACTTACTATGGCGATACCGACTCCCGTACCGAAGGGAAAGAGTGAAAATAAGCCAATGCCAATACCAAACAATAGAGCTAAGGGAACTTGCAGTGCTAAAAATACCAGTGTAATTGTCACCCCTAACACAGCTCCCAATGTTGCTTGACCGATGAAGTAATTGTGGAAATCCTCTCGCAGTAATTCCCGCACTCTTAACCCAATGTTATGGGGAAACCACTGAAAAACTCCGTCCCAAAGACGTTCACCATTCAATGTTAGGTAGATAGTTAGCACTACCGCCAGCAGCACGTTGAGAACAATACCAATGGTATCGACGGCAAAACCAAGAATTCTACCAGTGAAGGACTGAAGTTGGTTAGATAATCGTTCCAGAACTTGGGTAAATAAACCACTTAAATTAATAGGAAGTTGTTGTTGACTTAACGCCCAATCTTGAAAAGTTTGCAGCTGTTGAGTACCAGAATCAATCCAACTGGGCAAAATATTAGCTAGTTCAACGAGTTGTTGAATAATCAAGGGAACCAAGGTGATGCCTAGAGCTACTAAAATCACCAGAGTCAAAAGCAACACTCCCCCGATCGCCAAGTTGCGTTTCACTCCTTGTTCCTGAAGAAACTGGATTGGATAGTTCAATACAAAAGCCAGTAGGATGGCGGCGGCAATAATGCTAACCAAGGGTTGAAAATACTGTACAACCTGGATCAATAGCCAGCCGTTAAGAATGGCAATAGGAAATGCCAATCCTATAGTTAACCATCGCGGCAGTTTGTTTGCTGATTGCATTAGTGATGATCCTATAAGAGTTCTAACTTTATTTTGGCTTCTTGGGAGTGGGGAGTGGGGGAAGCAGAGGAGCAGGGGGCAAGGGAAAGGGGGGAGAATAAGATAAATTACCTCTTTCTTATCCCCTCTGCGCCCCGCACCCCGCCCCTCTGCCTCTTCTCCATGCCCAATTCCCAAATTATGTTGGATTTTTCTCAATAAAATCCAACATAATTTTCTGATGCATGTCCCCTAAAGGTCGGACTTCGCCTGCATTTTGTGAATAACAGTTACCTTGGCGAATATCTTCTGGCGTAAATAACCCCATATCCCAGCCCTCATTCAGAACTAGTTGATTTAATTCCACTAAGAGTGGTGCATGAAAGACATGACGGACAACTCTTTCGTTGGAATAACAGCCAAATTCAACGAATGGTGGTAATATGTAGCCGATTTCTTCTAAAATTTCTCGCTTTACTGCTATATCTGGCGTTTCACCAGGTTCGATGTGACCACCAAACAGCGCCCAATAACCAGGGTAGAGAATACCGGGGATGTTGTCGCGCAGTTGCATGAGAAACTTGTTTTTTTGGTAGAGAATTGCGATCGCTACATGCACCTGTTGATTGTTCATAAGTTCATTTTTAATTACTGAGTTACTCTTCTTCTAAATAAACTTCCCCCAATTCTTTGCCAGCTAAGGGAATACTTCGGTAGCGAACTGTACCCTTAATCACCACTTGTGCGCCCTCACTCAGGTTCTTTTGATTGGTGACAACCCAAATTTTGCCAGTTGAGTCATTAATTTTATAAGCCCACTGTTTCATCATGGGAGCTTGCTTTTCTACCTGACCTTGGATGTAAACTATAGCCTGATTGTCTTGTTTTGGTTTAATTTCTCCAATTGGGGTGACATTTGTCCCAATTTTTAAGCCATTCCCACTCAAGCCAGGCGATGTCAAGTTACCACAGCTACAAAGTCCCGCTACTAGAAAAAAAGTCAACCCCAGCCTATAAGGAACAATACTGTGCCGAGACAAGAACGAAAGGGACAAATTTCTTGTTTGTTGCATGAAAGCTACCGATTTATTTATTTTGGGTATTAGACATAGAAAAAAGACAAGGCAGAGGGCAAAGACAAAGAAGAAAAGAGACTTATTAAATAATTCCTCCTTGTCCCCCATGTCCCCCTGATCTCCCCATTCTCTGCTTCCCAATTCTTTATTCTTCAGATGATGCCGTTGATCTGAGAAAATAAATATTATGAATTTACTGTGAGAGAAACTCTACGACATCAAACAGCAACACAATAATAGTCGAAAGTCAAGATTCAATAATCAATATTTTCACTTTGGACTTTGGACAAAAAGCGAACATAGCTGGGAATTTTCATGGAAATAAAAACTGCCAAACTCCTTGATGGTAAAGCTTTAGCTGCAAAAATTCAGCAAGAACTTTCTGTTGCCATTACACAATTACAACCAAAAATTGGACGACCCCCTGGTTTAGCAGTGTTGATGGTTGGTGATAACCCAGCATCAGCCGCCTATGTACGCAATAAAGAAAAAGCCTGCGCTAAAGTTGGTATCGCTTCTTTTGGCAAACATTTTCCTGCCCAAACTACCTTGAAGGAGTTAGAAGAGGTAATTGCCGCACTCAACCACGATGAACGGGTGGATGGCATTCTTGTACAGTTGCCTTTACCTGACCACTTGGATGCTGTGGCTCTACTGCATCAAATCGATCCCGATAAAGATGCCGACGGACTGCACCCAGTGAACTTGGGGCGACTAGTACGGGGAGAAACTGGTTTACGCAGCTGCACCCCGGCTGGTGTGATGCGCCTTTTAGAAGAATATGAAATTCCTTTGCAGGGAAAAAATGCAGTAGTTGTAGGACGCAGTATTTTGGTGGGTAAACCTATGGCGTTGATGCTACTAGAAGCTGATGCTACAGTTACCATCGCTCACTCGCGATCGCATGACCTCAAAACCATTACCCAAAATGCTGATATTCTAATTGCAGCAGTAGGTCGTCCCGGATTGATCAATGCTGATATGGTGAAACCAGGCGCTGTTGTGGTAGATGTGGGAATGAACCGCGTCACCGACGCTAGTGGCAAAAGTCGCCTCATTGGCGATGTCGAATTTGAATCAACCGCTGGTGTAGCAGGATTTATCACCCCCGTTCCTGGTGGTGTTGGCCCTATGACTGTCGCCATATTGTTGCAAAATACATTGGACAGCTATTCCAGAGCGGCAAAAAAAGAAAAAGAGTGATGAGTAAAAAGTTAAGAGTTATTAATTCCTAACTCCTAACTCCTAACTCCTAACTCTTCATTTTTTTCAGCGCCACAGCACCTTAAAATTGTGACGTATAAGACAAAATCCCAAAGTGTCAGGAATGAAAGAATGGTAGCAACTGATAACGTTCAAAAGACACCACCAGAGGAAGCCACATTTAACTTAGCAGCTTATCTAAAAGAGCGACAAAAGCTTTGTGATAATGCTTTGGATCAGGCTATCCCCATCATTTATCCAGAAAAGATTTATGAGGCGATGCGCTACTCGTTATTAGCTGGAGGCAAGCGTGTACGTCCCATTCTTTGCCTTGCTACCTGTGAAATGATGGGTGGAAGTATTGAGATGGCTATGCCAACGGCTTGTGCTGTGGAGATGATCCACACAATGTCGTTGATTCATGACGACCTACCAGCGATGGATAATGACGATTACCGTCGTGGGAAGCTGACGAATCATAAAGTCTATGGCGAAGATGTGGCGATTTTGGCTGGAGACGGGTTGTTGGCTCTCGCTTTTGAGTTTGTTGCCCTTCAAACCCCCCAAAGTGTTCCCAGAGAGCTAGTCTTACAGGTAGTTGTCCGTCTTGGTCGGGCGCTGGGGGCAGCTGGTTTGGTCGGCGGTCAAGTTGTCGATTTAGAGTCAGAGGGGAAATCAGATATTTCCTTAGAAACGCTAAATTTCATTCATCAACACAAAACGGCCGCCCTTTTGGAAGCTTCTGTAGTTTGTGGCGGGATAATTGCCGGGGCATCACCTGAAGATGTGCAGCGATTGACCCGTTATGCTCAAAATATTGGGCTAGCATTCCAAATCATAGATGATATTCTGGATATCACTTCTACCCAAGAGGAATTAGGTAAAACTGCTGGCAAAGACCAAAAAGCCAAGAAAGTGACCTATCCCAGCCTTTGGGGACTTGAGGAATCGCGATCAATTGCCCAAGAGCTAGTTAAAGCAGCTTGTGCGGAATTAGAACCATTTGGGGAGAGAGCCAAATCACTCCAAGCGATCGCTCATTTTATTATCAGCCGCAATAACTAGTAACGCTTTTGGTAATTCGTAATTCGTAATTCGTAATTCGTAATTTCCATACTGCAAGCGTTTCATTGATTTGCAATGGGTGGTTATATTGAGTCCATGCTTTACTACACCGCCCTGCGGAATTCAAACTTTACTCATTCAAAATTCAAAAAGCTTATCATCTAAGCTTTTTGGTGATTTTGAATAATTGGTCTGTTTCCGTCGTAATGTACTTAGGTTAATTTTGGATTTTGGGTTGAATCTAAATGTTTCCTCAACCGACAACTGCTGCTAATATTTACTAACCTAACCAAAATACCATGCAGGACATAGGCAACATTTTAGACAACCGGGTGCTGCTGGTTGCTCTGGTAGCTTGTTTAATTGCTCAAGCATTAAAGCTCGTAGTCGAGATCATCAAACATCGCAAACTTAATATACGTGTTTTGGTAACAACAGGAGGTATGCCCAGTGCCCATTCAGCTTTAGTTACAGCTTTAGCCGCTGGCGTAGGGCAAACACTAGGTTGGGCATCCCCTGATTTTGCCGTTGCGATCGTTTTTGCCATTATCGTCATGTATGATGCAGCCGGAGTACGCCAAGCAGCCGGTAAGCAAGCTCGTATTCTCAATCAAATGATTGATGAATTATTTCATGAAAAACCAGACTTTAGCCAAGACCGTCTCAAGGAACTACTCGGACACACACCAGTTCAGGTAATCGCTGGGTCGGCTTTGGGTATAACCATCTATTGGTTAGCTAGGTCTGCTTATTAGTCAATAGTCTACAGTCTATTAACCAATGACTAATGACTAATGACTAATGACTAATGACTAATGACTAATGACTAATAGACTACAATCGCACAGTTGAGCGCAGCAGAATCACCTTACGACTATCTACGATGCTGGCAACGAAACCGCCATTGTTCAGCTTTTGTAATGTGTTGTATGCTTCGCTTTGGTTAGTGGTATAAACTGCTAGCAAGTAAGGGCGTTGTCCATAAGAAACAAAACCTACGTTACCTCCTACCGCTTGCTGCACACTATTTACTAGTTCTGGACGGTTGTAATAATCTACCAGCACTGCATAACCCTCTCCTAATGCTTGAGGATTATAGGTGACTGTCTGCTGTGGTGACTGTGGTTGTCTCTGTGGCTGTGGCTGTTGCTGTGGCTGTGATTGTGGCTGGACATCTGCTGCTGTTGGTCGAGTGGTAATTATGGCAGACAAGCCAACAATATTGCTGACATATCTCGCCCAACGATTAGCATCATCAATTTTGTTAAAGCCCCCTACTCGCGTCACAGTTTCGTTGAGATATTGACAGGTGATTGTCTTAAGTTCAGGTGGTAAGGCACTACGCAACTGCTTTTGATTATTTGCTGTCGGACTTACTACTAATAAAAGATATTCACCCGCATTTGGTGGTTGACAGAGGGGAATTGCTTGTTGGGCAAAGACAGAACTCATCCCACCAATCAGCCCTGCGTAAGCGAAGCTCGCCGTAGATATCGCTAGTCCTAAAACACTTGGTAAAGTCTGAAATCTATGCACAAAAGTTAGATTATGTAAATCAAGGTGTCTTAGAAGATTTTATAAGAAAAAAGCTGAAAACCCAGCTACTTCAGTATGTAGATAAAAAGAGTGTCAAAAAATATATTTTGTTACTCACAAATAAAATTGGGACTGGGGACTGGGGATTGGGGACATGAGGGAGAATATTGAATAAGTCTCTTCCTTGTCTACCATGCCCAATGCCCCATGCCCAATGAATTCCCAATGCCCAATTTCTAAGATACAGTAGCAAGCGATGCCAATGCATCGGGTATTGCTTCAGAAGGAGCCTGGAATTCTCCAGTGATGACGTACTCTAAACGCAGTTTTAACCAAGTAATAAATTGGGGATTTGTAGAAATAATTGCTACTGCTGGTTGGGGACACTTCGCCTTTAGCTCTGCAAACTGCGGTGTTTCCAAGAAAGCTGGTTGCTCAACTAACCAAAAATCTATTTGTTTTTCTTGTTCGTGGTAGTGACGAGTGCGTTCTTTGATAACTTCGTGTATCGGTTCTTCTTCGAGAAGAAAACGTTGACTGGCCAAAACGTAATGGTATGTTTGCATTTTCATCCTTTGGTTGCTATGTGAATAATTTAAGGGTACAGTGCTGTACTGTGCCCTTACAAACTAACTTTTGTTGGATTTCTTGAACCAAGAACTGAACGGACAAGCACTTTTCTCGTTTTCAGCTTTTGTTTGTTTGCCACCAGATGTTAGCTTTTCCAAGAACAGATTATTGTCAAAGTAGTGTTCTAAGGAAACAACCTTCAAGTCATCGGTAACTTTTGCAATGCTCATGCCGATAATTTCTACTGTCTCTCCAGTAGGTGCATAGTCTTTGTATTCTCCTTTAAAATGTCCCCAATGCCGCCATTTGAATGTGACATTTGGTGGCCCTGAGTAAACTTCCAATACTTCCCAAGGAAATCCTTGGGGAAACGTTGTGTGGAAGAGTTTTGCGGATGATTCAAAGCTTTCTTCTGAGGCTTTGTAATGCTCTGAATCAGTCATAAATAGATTGTAAGTACCTTGGGCTGATAAATCTGCTGCGGTGTACTCAACTCCGCCATTGGTACTCACGCGAAACTGTTCATTAACAATAGACAACCACTCTTGTGGGTTCGCTTTGAAGGACACCTCCATCTCGAAGGTTCGCACCAAGTTTTGTACGATCGCTTCCAGTGTACCTTCAAGGTGATTGTAGATACTTTCTTTAGCGAGATTCTCTTTTGAGCGGGAATAATCAGGCGGTGTCTGATAGCGCCACTCGACATCAGTGCTTTCTGCTATCACCTTATCTCTATCTTGTACCCAAAGTGGCAGGTTGTTAGATTCTGTTGCGCTCATAGAAGTTTTTGCTGAAGATTTGATCCCAATTTCTAGATTTCGCAGTGACAACCCTCTGTGGGGATTGGGGATTGGGGATTGGGGATTGGGGACTGGGGAAGAAACAAATTTTCTATTCCCTATTTTCTATTTTCTATTTTCTATTCCCTATTCCCTATTCCCTCTTATCGCTTGTTTCATCTCGCGGACTGCCCTTTCTATACCTACTAATGCTGCCCGACTGATGATGGTATGACCAATGTTCAGTTCTTCCATGCCGGGAAGCGCAGCCACCGGATAGACGTTCCAGTAAGTGAGTCCATGCCCAGCGTTGACTCGCAATCCAGCTTGAATCGCTTGTTCACACCCTTTCGCTAATATGGCTAATTCTCGATGGCGATTTGTCTCATCCTTAGCTTCAGCGTATTGTCCGGTGTGCAATTCAATAAATTGCGCTTGCACCTTGACAGATGCTTCGATTTGTGCAGGTTCAGCATCGATAAATAAACTAACTGGAATGCTAGCGCTTTGCAATTTATCGACTATCTCACCTATTCTAGCAATCTGCCCAATAATATCTAGTCCGCCTTCTGTTGTGACTTCTTCGCGTTTTTCGGGGACTAAGGTCACGTAATCTGGTTTGATATTGAGAGCGATCGCTAGCATTTCATCTGTAGCGGCCATTTCTAAATTAAGATGCGATCGCACTGTTTGCCGCAATATCCGCACATCCCTATCTTGGATATGCCGCCGATCTTCGCGCAGATGCACTGTAATCCCATCTGCACCCGCTAATTCTGCCAGCACCGCAGCTGCCACGGGATCTGGTTCCACCGTCCGCCGTGCTTGCCGGATAGTGGCGATGTGGTCAATGTTAACACCAAGTGTAGGCACCCCTAATTTCTCCCAAATCCACAGTCCTCAGAACTTGATTTTACCGGAAATAGCGGGAGTTTTGCTTGAGGATCTACAGACACATCACACAAGTGAAATGCAATGTCTACGAATTACGTTAGCGCAGCGGTAGCGAGTCCACGAGCGTCATTACGAATTACGAATTATTGGGTTGTTAGGCTGCTGGCGTTGAGCAATTTGGATTAATAATCGCAATGCCTCATTCACGGATGCATCCGTCGGAAAAGCTTGGGCAACGTCAGGCTCTAGAAGGACTAAATTTGTCCCGGCTCGGTATCGCTCAACATACTTACCTTTTACACCTTTTGCCATCTTCGAGAAGTCGTATTCAGGACGTAGTTCGTCTTCTAGCTCGTCAATTTCCTTCTTCATAAAACCTCCTTTCTTGGCGGGTGGCTTTTCTAGCACTGATGATTCGAGTGCGATACACAGGATTAAATGCGATGTCTACGATGGGCTATGCCTACACCTAAAAGAAAACTGAGTTAGAAAAAGCTGGTTTTTGGGCAGACTACTTTAAATAAATAGCTGATTTCACAAGAGTTGATCAAGTATGAATACAGCAGTTGAACCGATGGACAAGCTTTTAAACTATCGAATTACCGAACAACTTTATGCCGGCTCTAGAACCTTAGTTTATCGTGCAATTCGAGAGGCTGATCAACTTCCGGTTGTGATCAAACTGCTTCAGCAGGAGTATCCCAGCTTCAATGAACTGTTGCTGTTCCGTAATCAATACACGATCGCTAAAAATATTGACTTACCCGGTATTGTTCATCCCTACAGTCTAGAACCTTATGGCAACAGCTATGCTTTGGTGATGGAAGATTTTGGTGGTATTTCCCTCAGAGATTGGATGAACCAAAAAATAGGGAGCAACCAATATACTCTGACAGAGTTCTTGGAAATTGCGATCGCTCTGAGCAATATTCTTGACGGACTCTATCGCCATCGGATTATCCACAAAGACATCAAACCTGCCAACATCCTGATTAACCCGGAAACTAAGCAAGTTAAGTTGATTGACTTTAGTATTGCCTCTCTTTTACCTAGAGAAACCCAGGAAATTCACAGTCCTAATGTCTTAGAAGGTACTCTCGCCTACCTTTCCCCGGAACAAACTGGGCGGATGAATCGCGGAATTGACTATCGCAGTGATTACTACTCTCTTGGTATCACTTTCTATGAACTACTTACCGGAGAGCTACCTTTCCAGTCTAATGATCCGATGGAGTTGGTTCACTGTCATATTGCCAAGCAACCGGAACGATTAGGAAGCAGGGGGGAAGAGGAGATTCCCGAAGTTCTTTGTGACATTGTAATGAAATTGATGGCGAAAAATGCTGAAGACCGCTATCAGAGTGCATTAGGGCTAAAGTATGATTTAGAACAATGTTTAGAGCAACTGGAGAATACGGGTAGAATTGAGAGTTTTCCAATTGCACAAAGGGATATTTGCGATCGCTTCATCATCCCAGAAAAACTCTACGGTCGCCAAGCCGAAGTTGAAAGCTTGCTAGATGCCTTTGAGAGAGTCAGTCAGGGAAGTACTGAAATTATGTTGGTTGCAGGTTTCTCTGGGATTGGCAAAACTGCTGTGGTGAACGAAGTCCACAAGCCAATTGTGCGACAACGGGGTTACTTTATTAAAGGTAAATTTGACCAGTTCCAGCGCAACATACCTTTCTCTGCTTTTGTCCAAGTTTTCCGAGACTTAATCGGGCAACTGCTAAGTGAAACTGACGTTCAATTCGAGCAGTGGAAGTACAAAATTCTCTCTGCTTTGGGTGAGAACGGACAAGTGATGATTGAGGTAATTCCAGAACTGGAAAGTATCATTAGTAAACAGCCTCCAGCGCCGGAACTTTCTGGGAGTGCCGCACAAAATCGCTTCAATTCGCTGTTTTTGAAGTTCACTCAAGTGTTCACGACAAAAGAACATCCATTGGTGATCTTTATTGATGATTTGCAATGGGCTGATTCTGCTTCTTTAAAGTTAATGCACTTGTTAATGAGTGAAGCTGACATTGGTTATCTACTATTAATTGGTGCTTATCGAGATAACGAAGTCAACCCAGTACATCCACTGATGTTGACTTTGGAAGAAATTCAGAAGTTAGGCGCTACAGTCAATACGATTACTTTATCGCCCCTGGATCAGATTTCTATTAATCATTTGGTTGCAGATACATTGAATTGTTCTCTAACATTAGCTGCACCATTAACAGAGTTAGTATTAAGTAAAACTAAAGGCAATCCTTTCTTCAGTGCCCAGTTTCTCAAAGCTCTATATCAAGATCAACTTATTACATTTAACTCCCATCACTCCCCACAGGGAGGAATTCAAAGGGGATGGGAATGTGATGTTGCTCAGGTGCGATCGCTCGCTTTGACCGATGATGTAGTAGAGTTTATGGCAATTCAACTGCAAAAGTTATCAATTGGAACTCAAGCAGTCTTGAAGTTAGCGGCTTGTGTAGGAAACCAATTTGATTTGGCGGCATTAGCGATCGTCTATGAAAAATCTCAGGTGGAAACATCCGCAGATTTTTGGAAAGCTATGCAAGATGGGTTGATTATTCCTACCAATGAGGTCTACAAGTTCTATCAAGAAAATTCAGAATTTCTACAACCCAATTCTCCTGACTCCTGTTCTTACAAATTTCTCCATGACCGTGTTCAGCAAGCTGCCTACTCTCTAATCCCTGAATCTCAAAGAAAAGCTACTCATTTAAAAATTGGGCAATTACTCTTAAACAACACATCACCATTAGCACTCGAAGGTAGTATTTTTGATATTGTTAATCAGTTAAATGAGGGAATTGACATAATTGATGAGCAATCCTCAAAATATGAACTAGCTCAACTAAATTTAATTGCTGGGAAGAAAGCTAAAGCTTCCACTGCTTATAGAGCAGCCGTGAAATATTTCACGTTAGGTAGAGAGTTATTAATAGAAGAAAGTTGGCTAACTAACTATCAACTAACCTTTAGATTACATCGAGAATCTGCGGAATGTGAATATTTGACTGGTAATTTTGATGAGGCAGAGAGATTATTTGATTTGGCATTATATCATTGTCAGGATAAGTTTGAACAAGCAGATATTTATCGAATTCAGATGCATCTGAAAATGACTCAGGGCGAAAATATAGAATCTGGCTTTGAAGCTGGGTTAAAAGGTTTGAGCATCATGGGGATGCATTTGCCAGTCACTTCTGAAAAACAACAAGCTGCTATCGAAACTGAACTTGAAGAATTAAAAGCTAAACTTCAAACGATTCAGATAGCAGATTTGTTCGATCTGCCTGAAATGACAGATCCAGAGAAGAAAGTTTGTATGGGTCTTTTAGCTGATCTTTGGGCAGCTGCTTATATGGGAGGAGATCAAAATCTTAGTTGTTTGATGCCTCTATTAATGATCAGTTTATCGTTGAAATATGGCAATGCAGAAAGCTCTGGTTTTGCTTACTGTCTATATGGAATGAGTCTGGCAAATAAAGGTAATTATCAAACTGCTTATGAGTTCGGTACACTAGCACTAAAAGTTGATCACCATTTTAATAGTACTCAATTTATACCTAAGAGTAATAATATCTTTGCACACACAACTAATCCCTATAATCAGCATTTAAAAACAAATTTGCCAATTTCTCAACAATCATTCCAAGTCTGTCAAGAAACTGGAAATTTGGTGTTCGGGGTTTGGGCAGTTTCTTTCTTGATTTGGGCAATGTTAATTAAAGGCGATCGCCTCTCGGATGTCTACACGGAAACTGAGAAATATTTGGGATATGTACAACAGGTAAATGATACCAATATGCTGTATGCATTTACTTTACAACGGCAGTTTTTATTGAACTTACAAGATATATCTAAAAACACCGATTTATTAGATGATTACAATGGCGAAGATATTCCCTATATAGAAGTTTGGCGACAGAAGAATAACTTTGAGCATGGAATTAATTGGTACTGCTTTCTCAAAATCCAATTATCATATCTTTATGGCCGCTATGCAGATGCAGTAAAAGCAGCAGAAGAAGCTGATAAAACCCTTGCTTCTAACTCTGGCTTTTTCCCAATTATTCAATATCATTTCTATTATCCACTCAGTTTGATAGCCCTCTATCCCAATGCAACATTAGAGAAGCAAAAGCAATATTGGGAGATTATCCGAGAGCATCAACAAATTCAAAAAACCTGGGCGAATAATTGCCCAGAAAACTTTCTGCATCGCTATCTATTATTATCTGCGGAAATAGCAAGAATTTCTGGTAAGTATATGGATGCAATCGAGTCATACGATCGCGCCATTGCGAAAGCCAAAGAAAATGAATATATCAATGAAGAAGCTCTCGCCAACGAACTCGCAGCCAAGTTTTATTTAGAATGGGGCAAAGAACGCATTGCCCAAGAGTATTTGATTAATGCTTATTATTGCTACACCCACTGGGGCGCTAAAGCTAAAGTCGATGATTTAGAACAGCATTATCCAAAATTGCTAGCTCCTATTTTACAACAGATGCGGCCACCACTCACACCCAATGAGACGATCGCAAATATTGACAGCATTGCTACCTTCCACCCAAGTATCAGTAAATCAATCACTTCTAGCAGCAGTGCATCAGTAATGCTAGATTTGGCAACAGTTATCAAAGCATCTCAGACTCTCTCTAGTGAAATCGAACTGGATAAATTACTTACTAAGCTGTTGCAAGTTGTGATTGAAAATGCTGGAGCAGATAAGTGTGTTTTACTACTACTTAAAGAAGATAGATTGGTAATTGAAGCTACTACTGAAATTGGGCAGCAATCAACCATGCTACAGTCCATTTTTGTGGAAGATAGCGCAGAGGTTCCCCATAGCCTGATTTACGCCGTCAAACGCAGCCTACAAACTAGCGTCATCTTTAATACAACATTGTCTCCGGCCCTGATAGCTGATCCTTACATCATTCGTCAGCAACCCAAAAGCTTGCTGTGTATGCCGATTTTGTATCAAGGCAAACTGTTGGGGATTTTGTATTTAGAAAACAATCTTACTACTGGAGCGTTTACTAGCGATCGCGTCGAAGTTCTCAATCTGTTATGCACTCAAGCTGCAATCTCCCTAGAAAACGCCCGACTTTATCAACAAGCACAAGATACTTCAGAAAACCTAAGACAGACTGAACAATTCTTGCGATTAATTATGGACAATATTCCCCAGTCTGTTTTCTGGAAAGACCGCAATAGTGTTTATTTAGGTTGTAACCAGAAATTTGCTGAAATTTCGGGTGTAGGAGTGCCAGAAAATGTTGTTGGGAAAACAGACTACAATCTCTCTTGGACTCCTGAGGAATCAGATTGGTATGTAGAGTACGATCGCCAAGTCATAGAGTCTGGACAAGCTCAACTCAACATTATCGAAACAGTGCTGCAAGCAGACGGAAAACAAATCTGGTCAAATACAAATAAAATTCCTCTAAAAGATCGAGAAGGAAAGGTTTTTGGCATCCTTGGCACATGTGAAGACATCACTGCACCTCAACAAGCACAACAATTATTGCAACAGCAAAAGCAACAATTAGAACAAGCGTTGCAAGAACTCCAAACAATGCAATTGCAATTGGTACAGGGTGAAAAAATGTCTGCCCTTGGTAATTTGGTAGCAGGTGTTGCTCATGAAATTAACAATCCTGTTGGCTTCATAGCTGGCAATTTAGAACCAGCGAAAGATTATATCAAAGATTTGTTTACACTAATTAAGCTTTATCAACAAAAGTTTCCCAATCCCGGCTCAGAGATTGAAGACGAAATTGATGCTATTGACCTAAATTATTTACTTGAAGATTTACCTAAATTGCTGGATTCGATGAAATTAGGTGTTAGCCGTATCCGCAGTATTAGTACCAGTTTGCGAACCTTCTCCAGAGCAGATAAGGATTATAAAGTTCCCTTTGATATTCACGAAGGCATTGACAGCACTATTTTGATTCTTAGACATCGTTTAAAGGCTAACGAAAACCGTCCAGCAATTGATGTAGTTAAGAATTATGGCAAACTCCCCCTAGTGGAATGTTTTGCTGGACAACTTAATCAGGTGTTTATGAACTTGTTAGCAAATGCTGTTGATGCACTTGAACAATACAATACAGAGCGGAGTTTAGAAGCGATTCTAGACAACCCTAATTGCATCACCATTCAAACCTGTGTAGCAGACTCAGGTAAGGATGTTTTGATTAAGATTGCTGATAATGGCGTGGGAATGTCACCAGAAGTTAAACAAAAAGTTTTTGACCATCTATTCACCACCAAGCCTGTAGGACAAGGCACTGGATTGGGATTAGCGATCGCTCGTCAAATTGTCGTGGATGCACATGGCGGTTCCCTATCTTGCACTTCAGAACTTGGAAAGGGTACAGAATTTATCATTCAAATCTCTACTCAACAACAATGATGAGTGATGAGTAATGAGTAATGAGTAATGAGTAATGAGTAATGAGTAATGAGTGATGAGTAATTATTAATTAGTGCTGAGTAATTAGTAATTAGTAATGAGTTTTGAGTACTTTATTTAGTATTCAAGACTCTACATTTTGGCTTTTTAAATTTTAACTTGGAATAAATCGATGACAATGCTTAAATTGCGGAAAGTATGGTTGAGAATTACGTCACAATGGTATGCTCCAGCCAATAAAAATTATTACTCATTGAAATGGCGATCGCGAAATCTATTATTACTATCAATTGTAGTGATTTTGTCTATTAGTATTAGTGCTACAGCTATTACTAGTTACAAGATTATTAAGGGGTTGTTGCTTAATAGTCTCAAGGAGCAAGCACTTTTAAAAACACAGCAAGGTCAGAATGATATTGATAACTGGTTAGCCATTCGGAAGACAGAAATTAAGACTTTGGCAAATTCTCCAGTGGTGCGATCGCTAGATTGGTCTGTGATGGAACCTTACTTGCAATCTGAGGTGAAGCGGCTACAAACGTTTTTGCTGATGTCATTGAGCATACCAGATGGTGCATTAATTAACACTCAAGGGGGTCGTCTAAATGTTAAAGATCGAGAATTTTTTCAGCGGAGTATAGTGGGTGAGACGATAGCCGCCGATCCAATTATTGGCCGCACAAGCAATCAGTTACAGATTCAAATTAGTTCGCCGATTCCTGCCCAAACAGCCACAAAGCCAGCAGGTGTATTAATGGGAGGTATTCCAATTAACCGAGTCGTTGAAGTGATCAGCAATTTGCATCAAGGTAAAGGTAGCTATGCCTTTGCGCTAAATTCTCAAGGAGTTCCCATCGCCCATCCCAATACGGAACTAATTGGCACACCCGAAAAAGCTGCTGAGAGTTTCCTCAACTCGCCCAATCCCAGGCTGGCTGAAATTGTTCAACAAATGATAGCTAAAAGCACAAATATTGAATTTGTTCAACTAGATGGTAAATGGAACTATATTGCTTATACTCCCCTAAAAGAAGCAAATTGGTCAGTAGCTTTAGTTGTGCCACAAGAAAATATTGAATCACCATTGCAGGCTTTGAACCTGTTAGCTACGGTTTTGGGAGGATTGCTACTGGTTGGGTTGATTAGTGCGTGGCGACAAGTGCAACTATATGAACAGATTCGCGATCGCGCCTTGGTTTCCAGCCAGCAGGCGCACGAACTCAGCAAAACTTTGAAAGAATTGCAAAATACCCAGGCTCAACTCATCCATACCGAAAAAATGTCTAGTCTGGGACAAATGGTTGCTGGGGTGGCACACGAAATCAATAATCCTGCCAATTTTATTCATGCCAACCTCAACCATGCCAGTGAATACAGCGCAGGTATCCTCGATTTGCTCAAGCTTTATGAACAAACCTACCCAAATCCGACAGCCGAAATTAGCGATCGCGCCCAAGACCTTGATATTGAGTTTCTAGCAGAAGATTTACCCAAGTTAATGGCATCAATGCAAGTAGGAACCAAGCGCATTCGTCAAATTGTGCTGTCGCTGCGTAATTTCTCGCGCCTCGATGAAGCAGACATGAAATTTGTAGATATTCACGAAGGATTAGACAACGCTCTGATGATTCTGAACCATCGCCTAACAGCCACGCCTAATCAACCAGAAATTCAAATCATTAAGAAATACGGTGATTTACCCCTAGTAGAATGCTACGCGGGGCAACTCAATCAGGTATTTATGAATGTTCTGGTAAATGCGATCGATGCACTGGAAGAAGCCAGCCAAAAACGTAGTTTTGAGGCTCTTGAAAATAACCGTAATCAAATTAAGCTCCAAACCCAAATTGGCAAATCAAGTGATTGTGCGATCGTTCAAATTTACGATAATGGGATTGGGATGTCACAGGATGTAAAACAACGGGTATTTGACCACATGTTTACCACTAAACCTGTGGGCAAAGGAATTGGATTAGGAATGGCGATCGCTTATCAAATTGTTGTAGACAAACACGCAGGAACTATTGAAGTTGATTCTACCCCAGGATGTGGGACAGAGTTTACCATCTGTATTCCTTTAACAAGTAACAAGTAAAAATTACTGACAAAATTGGAACAGTCAGGAATTATATCAAAGATTGTTTTAGCTAATTTATATACTCATGATTAGAGGCGATATACTTTAAGAAATTTGATTTTTAAATTTAATCTGCTCTAATTTTTACACTTTAATTCAGGAAACTCTCGGCAGATTATGATATAAATCTAAGGCTTTTTGAGAAAGGCGATCGCTGCTTTAGGAAAGGCTAGTTTTTATGTTTTGCGACAACGTGGAAGCCACATTATTTTACGTCGAGATAGAGCCATTTGCTGAAGTGGTTGTTCCGAATCATCAAGAATTAGATTTGATTCGTAAAGAAAATCTTAAGGGCACTCAACTTATTACTAGGTCTGAGTTTCAGCCAATAGGTGCTGTATTGACTTAAATTACTGAAACCCTGATTAGACAAGTACTTTACTTTAGTTTACAAATTAGCTCTTAGACAAAGGAACTTTACGAGCAATTATTAGACAGGTTGGGCTGAGTGTTGATGGTTTTATCGAGTTGCTGTAAGTCAAAAAATGAGTGCGGTCGCTATTTTGAAATATCAGAATGAGTAAGTGCGATCGGTATTAGGTAAAGGCACAAACTTAAGGTTGGATCGGTACAAATTCATACTTATCAGTACCAGGTCTTTGTTGAACTTTGACTAAGAACATGGGATTGTCTTTGCGATCGCCTGATGCTAAAAACTGAATTTTTCCTGTCGCACCATCGACTGAAAACCTCTGACTGTGCAGTGCTTCTTGCAGTCCATGACGAGTTTTGCTTGGCTGCAACCCTACAATAATTGCTTTAGTCGCATCATAAGACGTTGCCGTTCGCCAATTCACAGTTCCACCCCAGAGTCTTTTAGCGTTTTCCTCAAAGGGATTTTCAGGAAATGCTTGGGAATGCCAAGGTATAGCAATTATCATGCCTTTAATAGCTTCCCCTTCTTCTAATATGTCGTTCCTGAATAGAGTAGAACTACTAAATACTTCCAATTGCCCTTGAGTAGTTCGCGCTACTGCTAAACCTTCCTTGATTCTTTCTATATAGATAGCTAATACCAAGGCATTAGCGCCATTGCGTATAGCTTGATCTGTGACTGCTTTAGGGTCAAAATTTCTGGTAGAAATATTGCAATTTGTGGAATTTATCTGACCACCAGCTGCCTTGATTGCTTTAATAAACCTATCCTTAAACAATAAATTATCTAAAGATTGGGGATCAACACACATCAGAAAATTGGTTTTGCGGGCTATGTTGACAGCATAATTAGAAACGCTATCTGCTACCGAGTTAACACTAGGAGCAGTGCGGAAGATATAGTTACCAACATTAGAGAGATTAGGGGCATAGCTAGTGGGAGACATCATTACTAACCCGTCTTTTTGATAAACTGGAGCTGCGGAGAGAGAAGCATTGCTAGAATTATGTCCGACTACAGCCAAAATGCTGGCATCTTTGACAAACCGAGTGGCAAGTAGTACGGCTGTGCTTGGGTCATTATCATCATTAGCGATCGCTACTTTTAAAAGTTTGCTGTCAATACCACCCATACGATTCACTTCATCTTGAGCTTGAGCTACACCACGTAGCATCTCTTTAGCTACATCTGAATTTGTCCCAATGGGTACACTTACAGCAATTTTCAGGGGTTCACCTCTGCGAACAGCTTTAGCATTGTTTAAGTAAATCAATGCTTCTGGGTCTGTAAGATTTAGGTTCCGATAAGACTCAAGTTTCTTAATAGCATTCTGACAATCACCATCGGCAAATGCTTCAACTCCAGCTTTTTTATCTGGATTTGTATCTTGTGTCAATAAAATCTCTTCACCTACACTAATTTTATCGCCTAAAATATACTTGTCATCAACAGGACAAGATTTAAATACAGGTTGAGGACGAAACATAGCGACTAAAATACCGCCAATAATTGTTCCAATAATTCCCACTCCTATATAATTCCAAATATTGCTACTTTTGGAAATTAAAATATGTTTAGATATTGGATTTTTATGAGTTTGTTGTTTGGCAATGATAGAAGCTTCAATTAGGGCGATTGATTCATCTGTTAGTCCTAATACTTGTTGAAAACGTTTCAAATCAGTGAGAGCTTTATCACTGAGAGGAAATTTGACTTCAATTTCTTTACATAAAACCTGCTCATATTGCTGCAATTTATGCTTATAAATTTTAATAGGCTCTAAAACTTGGGTTTCAATTTCATTAGTGTCATTCGTTGTTAGTTCTAGCCTATTTCTTAGTTCTTCTAATGCAGCACGACCTGTAAAAGAAATTTCACCATTACCACCTTCTACCCAATACTCAACTTCTCGACGATATCTTAAATAACGATTATCAATAGGTGCTTTTCCAAGGTTGATTTTATAGCCTTCTTTGATGGCATAGATTTCTGGTTTCATTGCGGGAGAAACTTCTTGTACTTTCTTGCTGGCATACTCGTGCAATTCATCAACAGAAATCCAACCATCTTCGTCCCGGTCTGCTGCACCAGTCTCCAGTCCCTCAACTATGTAGCGGGTGTAAGTTGAGGTATCTGCCCCTTGCTGTTCAAAAGAATATTGAGTGGAAGTTGAAGATGTGAGAACAGCTCGCCCTTCTCCACCCAATTGGTTTCTGATGTCAACAAAACCATGATCTTTTGCTGACATTCCTTCAGCAAATGCGCCACTAAAGCAACAATCAAGAATTACTACCTCGCGCCTAGAGCGACTATTACTCATGACCTCATGCACAAAGCTAGCTGGTACTGTTGTTGACTTAATTAATGTTTTATGAGTGTTACGAGATGCAAAGTAAAGCTTACCACTCTCATCCTTAATACCATGTCCAGAAAAAAATAGCACCAAGAGGTCATCTTTTTGACGACCATCAAACAAGGTTTCGATAGCTACTGCCATCTGATGTTGTTGAGGATTTAGCAGCAGTGTTACGTCATCAAAGCCCCCAATTTCTGGGTGCAGCAAAACTCGCTGCATTGCCTCTACATCTTTTGTTGCTGCTGGCAATGGAGTAAGACCAGGTTCATACTCACTGACTCCGATTAGCAGTGCTACTTTCGCCATTTTCTTATCTTCCTTACTGCTGGAATTTCTTAGTTACCTGCGACAAACTTTTGCGCTTGTTCAATGGCTGCGGTTAACTCTTCCCGACTGCTGGCTTTAACTTTCAGTTTTTTGCCGTTAGCCTCAACTTCCAATTCAATAGTTTTGTTGCCCAAGCGATCGCCCAAAAATCCCAGCAATTTCTTAAAATTGGCAAGGCTGACCTCTGCTTGCAATACACCCAACAAAAAACCGCCAACAGATTTGGCTCCTTCGGGTATTTCTGTAACTGCTACTAGTTCAGCACTTTCAACATCTAAGTCTTTGATTTCTCGCAACAGATTCCGTGCTTCTCGTTCTTGCTCCTCTGCATCTAAATCTGGATTAGCAAGAGCGATCGTCAGTTTGACGTTAGATTCAAAACTCATTTTGTACCCTTTTCGGTTTTTAAGCAGTTGACTGTCAACTATATTGCCGTAATTTCTCTATTGACATCATAGCTGCTATGTAAATTTCCTGAAACTTCTTCAAGATTTTTACAAAAACTCATAAAATTTCAGTAAAAATTACTAGAAATAGGAGTATTGTCCCTTCTCTAATTAGGAGCAGTAGTATAAAATTAGCGACGCAGATTGCTAAAACCAAGTAGAAACGAAAAATGGTGTTATGTCATGTTCGCTTGATTGCTTATTAAACCTGAAGAACCCCACCCTGTAGAAGGATGGGGAATTAAGGCGTTCAGTTAAATCATTTAAAACAAGTCTAAATCTGTCACAGCCCCAAGACTGCTAGAAGATACCAATTTGGCATATTTCGCCAACACGCCTTTAGTGTAACGGGGAGCCGGAGGTTGCCAGTTAGCACGACGACGAGCCAATTCTTCTTCAGATACATTCAACTGCAATAAACGAGCGGGTGCATCAATAGTAATACTATCGCCTTCTTCTACAAGCGCGATCGCACCACCAACTGCGGCTTCTGGAGCAACATGACCAACCACCATGCCATAAGTACCGCCAGAAAAGCGTCCGTCGGTAATTAATCCCACCGCATCACCCAAACCAGCACCGATAATTGCTGAGGTGGGAGCCAACATTTCTCGCATTCCAGGGCCGCCTTTAGGCCCTTCATAGCGGATGATTAGAATATCACCAGCTTGAATCTTACCCGCCAAAATTGCATCTAAAGAGGCTTCTTCGGATTCAAATACTCTTGCAGGCCCGGTAATTACTGGTTTTTTCACGCCAGTAATTTTAGCGACAGCCCCTTCTGTTGCCAGATTACCTCTGAGGATGGCTAAATGTCCTTGAGCATACATTGGATTATTCCAAGTCCGAATCACATCTTGATTGACAGATGGTTCTTCGGGGATGTCTGCTAATATCTCTGCAATGGTTTGCCCGCTAATGGTCAGGCTATCACCGTGTAATAAGTCATGCACAAGTAGCATCTTCATTACTTGGGGAATGCCACCAGCTTTGTGCAAATCTGTAGCGACATATTTACCACTTGGTTTTAAATCACACAAAACGGGAACACGGGCGCGGATTGTTTCAAAGTCGTCTATAGTTAAATCTACCTCAGCGGCACGAGCGATCGCTAAAAAGTGCAGCACTGCATTCGTCGAACCACCCACTGCCATAATCACAGAGATAGCATTCTCTATAGATTTGCGGGTGATAATTTGGCGGGGCAAGATTTGTTTACGGATAGCTTCGACTAGCACAGATGCCGATTTTTCCGTGCTGTCGGCTTTTTCGGCATCTTCGGCTGCCATTGTTGAAGAATAGGGTAAACTCATCCCCAACGCTTCAAATGCTGAAGACATGGTGTTAGCTGTGAACATTCCCCCACAGGAACCAGCACCAGGACAAGCCCGACCTTCAACTTCTAATAATTCCTTTTCGTCAATTTTTCCAGCACTGTATTGACCAACAGCTTCAAAAGAACTGACAACAGTTAAATCGCGTCCGTTGTAATGACCGGGTTTAATTGTGCCACCGTAGACAAATATTGCCGGGATATTCATCCGGGCCATTGCAATCATTGCCCCTGGCATATTTTTATCACAACCGCCAATGGCTAGTACACCATCCATACTTTGTCCGGTACAGGCGGTTTCAATGGAATCAGCGATGACTTCCCGCGACACTAGGGAATATTTCATCCCTTCTGTTCCCATCGAAATCCCGTCGCTAATGGTAATCGTGCCGAACATTTGTGGCATCGCCCCGGCGGTTTTTATCCCCACCTCTGCCCTTTGCGCCAGCTGATTTATCCCCATATTGCAGGGCGTAATGGTGCTGTAACCGTTGGCAATACCGACAATGGCTTTGTTGAAATCTTCATCTTTAAAACCAACTGCACGTAGCATAGCCCGATTTGGCGATCGCTGCACTCCTTGCGTCACTACTTGGCTTCTCAAATTCTCCGACATCTTTTTTCCTTCCCTGGCATCATCGCAACTATTGCGATTGTATTATCTGATTTTCTCATGCATACGCGGCGCGATCGAACATAAGCCAGCATTAACGTTAGTGATAAATACAACAATTATAAAAATACCCCTCCCCGATCAGGTGGGGTAGGGGTCAAACCAATTCGCAATTCGCAATTAAATCAGTGTTAGCTCTTTAGCGGGGTGGGTTTCTAGCGGGAATTAGGATGATTAATCTAACTTGATATTAGACCCCGGTTATTCACTCATTAATTAAAGGATAATGTCGCTTGCTACTAGTCCTGGCGCTCCTGCGAGTTGAACCTCAAACTCGGCGGCAAAATCGAAATTGGTGTTAGCTTGAAGAATACCTCCTGCATAACGGACTTGACCGACTGCGGAGAATGCGCCAGCTCCAATGAAAGTGAAGGCTTGGTTGTTTGCTATAAAGGGGTTGGCATCAATGGCAGATAGATCAATTTGATCACCTGCAAAGATACCGTTTCCAACGAAGTCAGTGATCACATCTCGTAACAAACCAGGTTGACTTTCTGAAGCTGAGTTGAAAACGAAAACATCATTACTCGATCCTCCAGTCAGGCGATCTGTTCCACTACCACCGATGAGGCGATCATTGCCACTACCACCAGTCAGGCTATCGTTGCCCAATCCGCCGTTAATGGTATCGTTGCCACCATTACCATTGAGAACGTTATTGCCGGAGGAGCCAATAATTGTCTCACCGCCCTGGCTACCCTCAACATTCTCGAAGTTACTGATGGTTTCAGTATTGCCACCACTAACGGAGGTTAAACCTGTTGCCAGGTTGATTGTGACCCCGGAACCGAAGGTGACACCGGAATAATCAATTGTGTCTACACCAGTTCCGCCATTATGGACATCAAAAGTTACAAAGTCGGTATCAATGATGCGATCGTTACCACTGCCGCCGTTGGTTGAGTCAACACCAGCACCACCATTAATGGTATCGTTGCCACCATTGCCGTTGAGGACGTTATTGCCAGAGGAGCCAATAATTGTTTCACCGCCTTGGCTACCCTCAACATTCTCAAAGTTAAGGATGGTTTCAGTATTGCCACCACTAACAGATGTTAAACCTGTTGCCAGGTTGATTGTGACTCCAGAAGCGAAGGAGACACCGGAATAATCAATTGTGTCTACACCAGTTCCGCCATTATGGACATCAAAAGTTACAAAGTCGGTATCAATGATGCGATCGTTACCACTGCCGCCGTTGGTTGAGTCAACACCAGCACCACCATTAATGGTATCGTTGCCATCACCACCAGATAATTGGTTATTTTGGTTGTCGCCAGTAATGCTGTCATTTGCATTTGTGCCAATGACATTATCAAAGTTGACTACAGTAAATGGCAATGCTCCCAAAAAAGGAACGTTATTGGCAGTCAAACTTTGATTTTGCAGGTTAACGGTGATAGATACTCCAGGCAAAGATTGGGATGCATCTATGGTATTGTTGGCAACATTAGCATTAGCAATAATCTTTTCGACTTGAAAGAGTTGATCTTGCCCCAATCCTCCAGCTTTTTGAATGGTTCCAATACCTGACAAGGTAATTCTTTGACCTAGTTGACTGTAGTCGGCGGTATCAAAGCCATCTCCACCATTAATGTTGTCGTTACCTTGACTGCCTTTGAAGATGTCATTGCCTACGCCCCCATTGAGGCTATCATTGCCACTACCCCCATCGAGGCTATCATTGCCAGCACCCCCATTGAGTGTATCATTGCCAGCACCACCATTCAGGGTATCGTTGGTGCCAAGAGCGTTAAGAATGTCGTTACCGTTCAGTCCGTTGATGGTATCAGCAGCATCGGGGATTAAAAGATTTGGAAAAACAAAAACTGGATCGACGATACCGTTCAGGGCAGGGCGAAAAGCAAATGGGACACCGTTGAAGGTATTGTTGTCATTGAAATTGCTACCGTTTATAGTTGCCATAATGAATTCCTCTGATAGTTTCAAAAAGTAAAAGTTAAGAAATTATCTTGTCATTTCCTCGCTAGGAAAGGAGTAGGATAAATGAATAGATATTTGAACCAGACCTAACTTCAGTAGGTCTTTACCGTCAATTCTAAAGATTTGAGAAATACTGCATATATCGATGATGTTGGCATTAAAAATTGTGCCAGCAATCATGTTTTATCCTTGTGCCTAATGTCTTCATTTTCAAGACCAGGCTGCTAGGCAAGAAGCAGATTTACTCGGATGTAACTTTAGGTGTCTTTGATGTTTTTAATTTATATCGAAATCACAAGGTCGTGATAGTACCCCTCAGGGTACTTTGTTTTATTTATCAGAAAAACTTACTCAAACAAAAGCTTTTGCGATCGCAAAAATATCAATACTTATAACAGAATACGTATATTTTACTACATTTAGTTCGGCATTTAACATGCATTTTTCCGTGAGATTATGGCTGGCTCAAGAAGTCGTTAATAGCGTGTAATAATTGATGGAAAGTGTAAGGCTTCCTTAAAAATATATTGACGCCAACGTTAGCGGCTTCAACCATCTGACTCTCAGTCACAGTGCCGCTGATACCCATAATCTTGACTTGTGGATTCATTTGTTGCATTATGTCAATGGCAGTCAACCCATCCATTGATGGCATCATCATATCCATCAACACCATACTGATTTTATTTTTATGCTGGGCGTATAATGAGATTGCCTCAATGCCGTTAATAGCTGTCAGAGTTTTGTAGTTGTGGTCTTCTAGCAAAGTTTTACTAATCTCTAGAATAGCTGCTTCATCATCTACAACTAGAATCAATTCTCCGTTGCCGTTGGTCAATTCCAATTTTTCTGGTTGCTGCTTTGTAGTTCTGTTTATGGCTGGTAAGTACACTTCAAATTGGGAACCTTTACCTACCTCACTAGACACTTTCACAAAACCATTGTGGTTTTTGACAATCCCAATCACAGTTGACAAACCTAAGCCAGTGCCTTTGCCTGGCTCTTTGGTTGTGAAAAAGGGTTCAAAAATTCGCTCCAAAATTAGTGGCGGAATCCCAAATCCTGTATCTGAAATAGTTATGACTACATAAGGCCCCACCTGAGCATTTAGATTCATTTTGGCAAAGCTTTCATCAACGAATAAATTCTCCGCAGATATAGATAAAGTGCCACCCTTGGGCATGGCATCACGAGCGTTGACGCACAAATTCATTAACACCTGATGAATTTGAGTAGGATCTGCCAAGATAGTCCAGAGTTGATGTCTAGGCAGATTATTGATAATTGCGATGGATTTGGGAAATGTGCTTTTGACAATTTGATTAATTTCTAGTAATAGATGTTCTATTTGTAAAGAAATACCATTGCCTTCAGACCTACGAGAAAAAGTCAGAATTTGTTTGACTAAATCCGCCGCACGTTTAGAGTTATGTTCGAGCAGCTTCAACAGTTGATGATTACGTGCATCTAGATTGGGAAGTTTGAGCGCTAACATTTCTACTGAGGAGAGAATGGGCGTCAAGATATTGTTGAGGTCGTGAGCAATACCACTTGCCAAAGTGCCAAGGCTCTCTAGGCGTTGGGCACGGAGAAATTGGGCAAGGAGTTGTTTTTTCTCGGTGATATCGGTGTCAACGGAGAGGATGGATTTGGGTTGTTCTGCTTCATCACGCATCAGTGTCCATCGGCTTTCCACGATAATTTCTTTGCCGCACTTTGTTACTTTATGTAACTCACCTTGCCATAAGCCACAGTCAGTAACATTTGTTAAAGCCGCTTGCAATTGCTGTGAGCTTTCTTTGCATAGCAACTCCTCCAGGTTCTTTCCAAGAGCCTCGTGAGCTTCCCAACCATACAGACGTTCTGCGCCTTGATTCCAGAATAAGATTTGGTTTTGGAAGTTTCGCACAACGATCGCATCAGAAGCAATATCTAATAAAGCTGCTTGTTCACGAATTTTCTGTTCTGCCCACTTGCGCTCAATGGTCGTAGCCAATATATTAGCGATCGCTTGCAAAAAGTGAATATCATTTTGGGTAAACTCCCGGTGTCTAGTTGTGTGTGCGCCTAAGACACCAAGAGGTTGTTTTTGTCCCTGAATGATGACGCTAATCCCACTAATTACTGAGTGGTCAATCAATAACGGTGGCCCTTGAAACCGCGTTTCTTTGGCAAGGTCGCAAACAATTACTGGCTCATGGGAAAGTAGTGTATAGGAAGCCTGAGTCTGATTCCCTGCACCTAATTCTAATTTAAAATTTCCCACTAGCCCTGACTGCCAACCGAATCCCGATCGCAACAATAAGCTGTTCTCATCCGGGAGGAGTTCTAAAACTTTGCTGTACTCTACCTCAAGGCTTTGAGTAATCAGGATAACAGCTTCGTCCATTAATGCGTAAAGGTCGATATTCGCCAGAGCTAATTGACCAAGTTTAGCCACAGCTGCCTGCTGGCGCACACGCGCTCTTAAACCCGATTCCACCCGCTTGCGTTCAACAAGTTCAGTTTGTACCTGCTCATATAGTTGAGATTGCTGGATGGCAATGCCTACCTGTGTTGCCAATTGTTTGAGTAAATCGATTTCCCATGTCTGCCACTGGCGGGGTGCTGCACACTGGTTAGCAACTAATAATCCCCACAATTTTTTTCCTTGTAAGATAGGGACTGCCAAGTTTGCCCTGACCTGAAACTGAGTGAGTAAATCACGGTGGCATTCAGTCAGACCGGATGTATAAATATCTGCAACAGCTTGGATGCGCCCCTGTCTGTACTCCTCACCGTGAGTTTCCATAAAATAAGTGTCTTTGACTTGGGTATGCAGAGTCGAAATCCAATTTTCATCAACAGATTCCACCACCACCACTCCGGTGTAGTCTGGTTCAAACTGATACATGAACACTCGATCTACTTGTAAAAACTGACGTACTTCAGTGACGGTGGTATTGAGAACATTATCCAAATTCAAACTCTGGCGAATGCGCTGGGCAATTGCCATCACTAGTCGCTGCCATTGAATTTGCTGTTGTAATGCCTCCTCTGCTTGCTTACACTCTGTGAGGTGACATAATGAATTAAACTCATCATTGTTCATCTGTAATATGCTACTTGCGTAGGGAGGGAACAGGGTACAGGAAAGAAGGGAATAGGGAATAGGGAATAGGAAAGAAGGGAATAGATGTGTATTGAGTTTTATTTAAAAATCAAATAGGAATCCTGTCCTATATAGTTAAAACTATTTGATGATGAGAGGATCTAAATTTTACGGCGGTTGTTATTTTTATAGTTCTTCCTTAAGAGGTGCGCCGATTTAAAATATGTTTCCTTTATTGCAGCATAAATTATCATTTGTAACAACTTTCGGAAACTGTATGTATATTGAGTTAATGAGTGAAATCAGGTGTTCAATCTGGCTTCGACAGAGTTTTTTAGCTGTTTTGACCACTAGGGTTTAGACTAAATCTTACTTAGAGATTGTTTGAAAAGCCGGGCGACTAGAAGCATTGGTGTCAACTTAACGCGAAACCGCACGTCCGCCAGGGATTGTAAATCCTTGTCTCATAGCGAAAGTCATCTGAAGATGACTAGATATCCCCAAAAATATTCAGTCTACTTCAGTAGACTTTAGCTATGAGCCAGAGAATTCATTCTCTGGCGGGTTATGAAGCCCGCAGCGAAGCTATTTCTAGCTTAAGTTGACATCAATGGACTAGAGCGGCTACACAGACAAAACCCACCTGCGCGGGTTAAAAACCAATACAGTTCAGATAAGACCAAAACACTTGTCTTGACGGCGATTTATCACGTCTCAAAAACCCACGATTTTGTACAAGTAGCGCTTAACCCAAGCGTATTGAGTTTAAAAACCATAAAAAAAGTGGTATTCATTTGTAAAAACTGAATACCACTCTGTATTTCTTATAAATTCCCGATAACGGAGATATTTCAGCCAGGTAGAGTTATCCCAGTCACAGCGATCGCACCTGCGATCACACTGGCTGCAAGGGAAGTGATCGCTGTCCCAAATATCCACCAAGCAGCGTTTGCAACGGTTTTCTTGGTTTCTTCGGCTTGCTTTTTAGCTTGCTCTTGGATTGCTTTCAAGCGTTTTTGGGTTTCTTGCTGGATGCGTTCGGCTCGTTGCAGTACGCCATCCCGCGCCGCTTCTATTTGGTTGATGATCCGGTTAGCATCGGCTTCCGAAATATCTTCACGAGAACTGATCACAGCAACTAAGGTGTCACGATCAAATTGACTGAGGCGATCGCGCAATGCTTCAAATCCAGCTTGGGGATCGTCGAATACTTTGGCAAAGTCTTGCTGAATCCCTTCATAGTTGAGTTCCGAACGATTCAGGGAGTTGAGATAGTTACGAACTTTGGTAAAAACTCCATCCAGCAATGATTGCACTCTCTGCTGAATCTGCTGGAATTGTTCGACTATGGAACTACGAACAGAATCAATTTGATCCACAATTCGGTTAGCTTCTTCTTCTGAGATATCCTCCCGTTGGGATAATAGCGCCACAATTGTCGAACGGTCAAATTTCGAGGCGCGATCGCTTAAATTCCCAATTCCAGCGCGGGGAGAAGACAGCAGCAATTGCAAATCGCGTTTGATTCCTTCGGGATTTAGCTCGTCTTTGTTAGTATTACGCAGATATTCTTCGAGATTGGCTTCAAAATCTAAAGCTACTTGAGTGGTACGTTTAGCTAAACGTCGTGGCGCTCTTACAATGTCGCCAATCGCATCTTGAGCGCGATCAATTATCTGATTAACTTGCTCTTGGCTCAAGTCTCCCCGCTGACTGACGAGTTTAACTAAGGTTTCTCGATCAACGTGAGATAAGCGATCGCGCAGTGCTAAGGCTCCAGCTTTGGGATCATCGAGTAATTTTTCCAAATCGGCTCTAATACCTTCTGGATCAAGTTCTTCCAAATTGGTATTGCGGAGATATTCTGCGATCGCTTTTGTCGTTTTTTCGTACTGTTCTTTCGCTTGCTGCGGTACTTGCAAAATACTATCTCGGACTGCTTCGAGCTGATCGAGAACTTGGTTTACCTGTTCTTCGCTCAAATCTTGACGCTGACTGAGCAATTTTACCAGTGTATCGCGGTCAAATTGCGATAGGCGCGATCGTAATAGGCTAATTCCGGCTTGCGGATCGTCTAGCAAAACTCTAAACTCACGTTTGATAGCTTCAGGATTGAGTTCGTCTTTGTTAGTATTCCGCAGATAATCTTCAACTCTTTGGCGCAGTTCATCAGCTTTCGCTTTTGCTTGTTCTTGCAATTCTCTAGCACGATTCAAGAAATTATCGCGGTTGCGTTCGAGTTGACTAACAATATTATTAGCTTCTTCTTCGCTGATATCTTGACGTTGCTGAAGCAATTGTACAAAAGTCTCGCGGTCAAATTGTCCGAAGCGGCTACTTAAATCTTCAAACCCAGCCTCCGGATCTTCCAACAACTTGCTAAAATCCCGTTCAATACCTTCAGGATTGAGTTCTTCTTTCCCCGTCGAACGGAGATAATCTTCGATACGGCTGCGGAAATTTTGTCCTTTTTCTCGCGCTTCGGCCTGTTTTACAGTTTCTAAAACTTCCAGGCGATCGCTTTCCATTTGATCGGAAATTTCTTTCACTCTGGCTTCACTGAGATCATCCCGCTGCTTCAGCAAGTTGGTGAAATATTCTTGATTGATTTCTTCCAACTCGCGTCTTACAGTGGTCGGATCTGCATTTACATCATAGATGACTTCTTTAAATTCATCTACTAGAGTAATTCGGTTAAAGTGCCAAGGAAATGAATGCAATATGTAATCTTCTACATCTGCCTTAATCGTGTTCTCAAGTGAGATTGGCAACGTTGCAGATACTTGCTCAGATGCTTGTTCTCTAAACTTTTGAAATTGTTCTGTGATTTGATCGACATCAACATCTTGAACTTTTTCTTTTAGCTTTTGCAACTGAGTTGTAATTTTGTTGACATCTATATCGGAAAGGTTTACCCGTTCCATAACTGCTGGTGCAGCGGCGCTCAAACCATATCGAATAGCTTGCTTGATTACACCATTGCCATTACCACCTCCAACTGTAACCAGTTCTTGGAGTCGTTCACCCAATCGCTCAGAATTGAGTTCTTCCGGAGTGGCAGACTTGAGCAAATTAATTACTTGCTCTGTGGGGTTGTTGCGATTCAAAGCTTGTTGCCAAGCACCTTCAAATTGGTCAGCAATGCGATTAATATCTTCTTTAGATAAATCTGCACGACTGCTGATTAAATCAACAAATGTTTGACGATTAATGTTTTGTAATAAATCACTATTAGCAACCGATTGCAAATCTGTATCTTTCAACAGCTGGTCAAATTGATTCCGAATTTCGTTGATGTCCAGCTTTGGCAATTGCAAAGAGCTTAAAGAACTTTGGAGTGTATTTTTAATCCCTTCAGAATCAAAACCTGAAGTTAATTCCCGCCGAACTGCGGCTGTAATCTCTTCAGCGGTAGAAACTAACTGTTTTTTCGCAGTATTAGCACCAACGCCAGCAGTTGCCGTACCCATCAGAGCTTGGAAACCAGAAGTGACAGTATTAGCAATAGAACCAATTAAAGAACCTACTGCCGAGGAACCCAACCAAATTACCAGTGAGAAATAGGTAGACCAGATGACTACGCCAATAATTGCTCCTAAAAATGCACTTTCGATTAAGCTAAGTTTTACCGCTAGAAAACAAGCAATAAATAATGCAATACTAGCGGTTATTAATGCCCAAGCACCAACTTTACCTTGAACTTTCCGAATTGTCCTACCCAAACTTTCTGACTCATCATCAGAATCCGAGTCAATTTCCCAAGATGAAATTCCTATAGCGACTGAAAAGTTTGTGAATAACAATTGAAAGGCAAATGCCATCGCAACTCCAGCCAGCAATGCTACCAAGAATTTAGGCCCAGAAAACATAACTGATGCTTCTTCTGGAGTTAGTACTTCTTGAGCTAAAGTTATTGGCGCTAATCCAAAAGGTAGCCAGTTCCATCCAAAAATAGTTAAAACACTTTGAAACATAGGATTTTCTCACTTGCACTTAACTAAATAGCAATTCTGCTTGAAGATGCACAGAATAAGACTCTTCTGTAGTCCCCCAAAGTATCGGAGGGTAAAAATAAATGCACCTTCACAAAGAAACGGTATGAATACCCATTTACAAAATGGCTTATTTCTCAGCTTAATTATTAGTTATATAAGTTGGCACTTTCTTAGGTAATAGGTTTCTTTGCCAGAAGTTGTATTTAAGTCAATAAATATTTTTATTGTTTTTCTCAAACTCAATAATGTATACGCATGTACATTATTGTTAAATAAATGTTTTTAGAAAAAAAGTAACTTTCATAAAAATTCATCTACTAACATGGCATCTTACAAGCGATTGAGCTACTGAGCAAAAAGTAGTAAACAATATTTCTGGTATCAGCTTTCAGTGAAAAATTGATAGATAGAATAATTAATGTCTAACTTTTATAAAAGAAATACCATTTTATACTTGATATTTTTCTACCGATTTAGATAAAACCACCTATGTCTAATGATAGAGAGAAAAATTATTCCAAGCGATTGATGAAACTGAAATAGAAACATGTATTAATAAGGGTTATTACGAGCTATGAATTAGTGAATAATTAATTTTTGCTGAGGAGAAAGAATAATGGTTGTAGGTGTACATAAACGTGCTGTAGGCGTATTTTCTAATCGTAGAGATGTAGAACATGCCTTACATGAATTAAAAAAAGTTGGCTTTGATATGAACAGAGTCTCTGTCATTACCCAGGATGGAGACAGAGAGGATATTGCTGGGGCTGAAGTGAGCGATCGCGTCGGCGATAAATCTGACGAAGGTGCTAAAGTCGGAGCAGCCACAGGCGGTGCTTTGGGCGGATTAACTGGTTTATTAGTTGGTCTTGGCACTTTGGCAATTCCAGGAATTGGGCCAATTATGCTGGCTGGGGCCGCAGCAACTACTCTAGCTACAACTCTCGCGGGCGCAGGTATTGGCGCAGTAGCCGGTAGTTTGCTTGGTGCATTAATTGGTTTAGGAATTCCTGAAGAACGAGCCAGAGTTTACGACGAACGTGTAAGACGAGGACATTATTTAGTTATCCTTGATGGCACAGATGCAGAAATTCTCAGAGCAGAAGCAATTTTACATCAGCGGGGTGTAGAAGAATTTGGCATTTACGACCACCCAGATGCTAAAAATGCCACCACTGGTTATGTTGCTCCAACACCTGTTGCAGCTCATAGTGGTGTTACCAGACGTGCAATTGGAGTCTTTTCTCATCGGCGAGATGCAGAAGTAGCACTTACAGAATTGCGAGATGCGGGTTTTCCCTTAAATAAAGTTTCCATCATTGCCAAAGATACAAACGGTCATGGGATCGCTGGCGTAGATGTAGACAGAAACGTTAGTACAGGTAATAAAGCAGACGAAGGCGCAAAAGCTGGAGCAGCTACAGGCGGTGTTGTCGGTGGCTTGACTGGCTTATTAGTTGGTCTTGGAACTTTAGCAATTCCTGGAGTTGGGCCTGTGATTGCAGGTGGCGCAGTAGCAACAGCTTTGGCCACAACATTGGCTGGTGGTGCTATTGGTGCAGCCGCAGGAAGTATTGTTGGCGCACTGGTTGGCTTGGGAATTCCTGAAGACAAGGCGCGAATATATAATGAACGCTTCCAAAAAGGTGACTACCTGCTAATTATCGATGGTACGGAAGCTGAAATTCACCAAGCCGAAGCTATTCTCAAACGTCGAGGTATTGAAGAATTTGCTATCTATGATGCCACTGAAATTAGTGAACATCGCCCAGGTTTCGAGCGAGTAACCCATAACGAAACACCAGTTATTGATCCCATTCGCCCCAATTACTCAACAGAGCCTCATAGAAACGATCCTACCGTAGTTATTGTTGACCGTCGTGATGAAGTACTCTAACTCAAGGTAGGTGTAACTCACACTAATTCCACAAAATTATCGGAGCAAGAAGTTGAATAAGAATGGAAAAAACAAAAATTACAATGCTTTTTCGTTCTAGATTCTAAATTCTTTTTGATAAAGACCTTGCTCCTTACTAAAAAACTTGCTCCTCACTTGTGCCGTAAATATCAATCAATTCTGAGCCAAAATTAAACATATGCAAAAGCTAACTCCTTTCCTAATTAGTAGTCTTTTAGTTTTTGGTGTTGCTGCTTGTCAAGATTCTGCCAAAACAACTGTAACCGCACCAGCCCCAGACGAAGCCGCACAAGCTCCAACAGCAGCAACAACACAAGCTGCTAAAGAAGACGCACAAAGTGAACTTCGCAGAAGACAACTTGATGCTGATATTCGTGCCCGCGAACAGCGCAATAATGTCACTGGCGGAGATACAGACAGAGCCACAGCCGATCTAGCTAGTCAAGTTCGCTCCAAATTGGAGGCTAATATACCTGGTGGTCAACTAACAGTTAATGCAGTACAAGATGGGACTGTAACTGTAGCTGGAACTGTGAATAATCAAGAGCAATTGGCTAAAATCGAGCCTTTATCTAAGGAAATTAAAGGCGTCAAAAATGTAGTTGTTAAAGCAGTTGTTGCTCCGCCAAAAAGCTAAAGCACCTAACAATAAATCCCAGTGAGTAAGTAGGCAAAAATAAATTTAGATGCTCTTACTCAGTCTTGGTGGTCAGTTATACTTATTACTGACCACTAAGAATTGACAACTGACGACCTTAATAATTATATTTATTGATGATCAGTTAAGTTATACAAAGTTTTGTAGTTACCAAAAATAAAAACTATGGAAACCGAACAGCAGCAACGTGAATCCATCAATGCTTCCTTTTCACAAGGTACGTTAGCACTTGAAGGTGCTGATACTGCAAACTTGCCAAAGTTACCACCAGCAACTGAACCAGAATCCCAATGGCAGCAAATTAGCAGACAAATTACTCAATTTTTGGAGCAACTACCCGAATACTTAAGTATCTTTTTTCAAAACTACAAACAGCCTCTAATAACTGTTGCTTTAATTTTAGCGGCGATTGTTACAGCTAAGGTAGTACTAGCAGTACTAGATGCAATCAATGATATTCCCCTACTATCACCGCTTTTTGAGTTAGTTGGAATTGGTTATGCCAGTTGGTTTATTTTCCGTTATCTCCTAAAGTCTTCAACTCGCCAAGAATTAGGCAATGAAATTCAACTACTGAAAAACCAATTTGTGGGCGAGTAAATTTGAAAATGCGTGGTGTCGAGAACCCCGACTTCTCAAAGAAGTCGGGGTTCTAATTTTTCACGAATGATTTAGGATTGCTATAGTGCTGATTAGCGTTAATTTAGTCAGAATATTTATTCTACTCAAATTGCCTAAATGACAAATATCGAGATGGACTTAAGATTAGTCCTGTAGATACATCCGAAGATGGAGAAAATCTATATATTTTTGAACTTAAATCACTTCTAAAGATAGTAGTTTGGAGATGAGAAACAGCCTAATCTAGTTTTTGAAGTTATTTAATAGATTCTTTAACGAGGACATAAATTATGGCTAATGAAGCAGTTAAGAAAGGTACAGATTCATCTGATCGAGCAGAAGTCGATACTTATGATCGCGGCATTATCCCAGCAGAAACAGCTGCTCGTATGGAAAGAGAGGGAGGTAAGTACAAAACACTCCCCACAGAAGAAGGCGAAGCAGATGCAGCTACCGACGATCAAACTGATCCAGACAGTATACGCACCACTGACGGCTATACCGTAGATAAAGAAGGTTTGTTGAACAACTATGCAGTTGAACCGGAAATGTACTACGAAGAACCGGGTGATGCACGCAAACAAGCAGCAGCAGATACGGCAGAACGTGTTGAAGAACTCGGAGAAATTAATCAGGACGAAGAAGGCAAGTTAACAGAAAAAGGTGACAGCCGCGGTAGAGGCCCAGGAATCATTTAATTAACAACTATACTTTTGCTGGGTGCAATTACACGTAAGAAGGCTAAATAAGTGGCAATACTGATCAGTTAAGAATATTCGTAGATTGGGTTGAGGCAATGCGTTACCCAACAAACCCTGCAAAATATTGGGTTACCCTGCGGGAATCCCCTTCTCTTCTCTTTCAGAGACGCTAACGCGAATGAGAGGCTTTGCCAAGGGGTCTATGTTCCTCAAACCAACCTACACATTTTTATTTTTTTGGCTTAACCGAGCAGTATTGAAATAGGTGATTTGTAGAGACGCAATAATTGCGTCTTTATTTATATGGGCGGGTAGATTATTAAATAATTAACGGCTCAAGTTCACGATTATGCCATTGCCGCTGATACCATTCGGCAATTAAGGGACGGACAATAAACTTAGGCTGTCCATCGCCTTTAACGTCAATACGTAAACCTGAATAAGGTCGTCGCTTCTGAGAACCTTGACCGTTGCGACCAATGAAGAGATGCGATCGCGCCATTAATCTATTGTCCTCTATCAAATCTGCTCCCTCAATCCGCTGGCGTCGCAAACTAAACCCACTCCCACCACAAACAATCCAGTGGATATGAGAATCAGCGTGTCCTGTATCCATTGTCTCCAGATGTTCTAAGCAGTGCGCGTGACCGTTTAATACCAAATCGACTAAAGGACGCCCCTGAGTTAGAGAACCGATTTCTTTAGCTACCGCATCCAACACGCCACGCAAGCGATCGCGAATAATCAGAGTTTGTGCTTGTTGCCACTTCGTCGCCTCAGTTACATAAGGTGGATGATGGAAATAAATCACCCTTCCCCGAACATCAGTATTATTCCAAGATTCAATTAATCTTTGCTTGAGCCACTCCAATTGTTCAGTATCAGTCAGCGTTATTTTATTAGTGGCTAGTTGCTTATCGATATCAACAATAATTTCTTCAATTTGTGACAATTTGGCGTGGAAGTCGTCTAATTGATCGGCTTCGCTGGGGTTTTCTGGTCGAAGCTTGCCTGAGATTTCAACTATTTGCAGCTTTTCTTGCTCAAAATCTTCACGGCGTTTTTCTAAGAGTTTGCGATTGGCGTCACCTTCTTTGGTTTTAGGCAGCGGTGGTGGATCGTTAAAGGTATTAGAATCCAAGGCAAAGAAATCAATACCGCCATAGCGAAAAGTGTAGTAACGATTGGGAAGACGGGTAAATTGTCCTGGTTGATATGAAAGACAACGACCTGTATCTGTCTTGGCTGTGTAGTACTGATCTAAATGATCATTTAACTCTCCCGGAAGCTGAAATACCTTCAGATAGTCTAGAAATGCCCGTGCATAGGCCTCACCGCTTCCTGAGCCATGTAAGCCTACATCTAGGTCTAAGCGCGATCGCAATAGACGACGAAGGGGTAATGTTGTTAAGGACGCCAAGCTTAATAGAATCGGCAAGTTATAGTAATCGTGATTTCCCAGTACAGGTAAAATGGGCAGCTTAAAAACCATCTGGTCATAAGCAACCCGTTTGGGATGCTCTCCGCCCAAGATAAACTCTCGGTAGGGTTGGATGAAGTTCTGCTGGTAGTATTCACTCGACCCCACTAAATAGATCACATCTCCCATGTGCAGCATAAAGCGGGATTCGTTGTGATGAGGCAGCATGAGTTCAGCTACCTGTCGCTGGGGATTGTGTCCCCGGTGTTTACCCGAACCACTATCACCTACAACTAAAAATGAGAATTCAGGATTGTCTGTTTGACCATCATCCAACACTAGCCGAGTTTGGTCGATGTTCCGTTCCACAATCAACGGATCTTGCCACCGTACTCGCTGATTCATTTTGCGAATTTTTTTAGCGATCGCTGGATCAGATACAAGTTTCAATACAAACTACTCCTGAATTTTAATTGAAGGGGAGCAGAGGAGTAGAGGAGCAGGGAGCAGGGAGCAGGGAGTAAGGGAGAAGAGTTTTCCCCTCTGCCCCCCGCACCCCGCCCCTCTGCCTCTTTCCAATTCCCCATGCCCTCACTCCTCTACTGTGTCTTTCATCTCAATAGTCAGATTAGGGAGTCCCTCTAGTTTTTCCGTAGGCTCAACTTCTTCTACTAATGGCACAAAAATTCGCAAGCCTGCCGGGACACACTTAATTTCTACTGGTGTAGTGCCTACGATTTCACCATCTAGAACAACCTTTTGTGGTGGCTCAGTCGTAATTTTAAACTGTTTAGCTCGCAGGAAACCAATATCATTCCGTTCTGTAGCGTTACCTGTAGAAGCCGTTTGGAATAGATGAAATGTCGCCGCGATCGCTCCTGCTTTGTTAGCTGGGGCAACAATTGTTAAATCTAGTAACCCATCATCATAAATTAGACCTGCTGGGCCTTGAGCCAAAACTGAAGTGGGAGGCGCGGCATTTGCTACTGTTACTGCACAAGCACTAGTTTTAATGATCCTATCTTCAGTTTCAATTTCTACATCAAAGTTATGTAAGTTTCTTAATTGTTGGATTCCTGCCAAGACGTAGGCCATCATCCCAAAGCGATTTTTGGCGTCTCGGTCTGCCAATTCTACAGTTTCAGCTTCAAAGCCAATACCTGCTAAGAGTACCATTGGCTGATCGTTGCAATAAGCTACGTCTACAAGGCGGGTTCCTCCTTCCACAATTGTTTTACAGGCATCTGCGATCGTGTCAGGAATTCCTAAAGCTGTGGCAAAAGCGTTGGCTGTGCCTCTGGAAATGATTCCAAATGGGATGTCGGTACCAACTACGGCCGCTGCTGCTGCTGAGAGAGTACCATCTCCCCCCGAAGCAATGATTGCATCTACCCCTCGTTCTACCGCTGCATAGGCTAGTTGGTCAGCGTCGATTTCTTCAGTTGTGAGATAAATATCTAGGTCAATATCTGGCTCTAATATTG
The DNA here is from genome assembly GCF_054786515.1 of Nostoc sp. UIC 10890. Taxonomy (NCBI): domain Bacteria; kingdom Bacillati; phylum Cyanobacteriota; class Cyanophyceae; order Nostocales; family Nostocaceae; genus Nostoc; species Nostoc sp. UIC 10890. The sequence goes on along the minus strand of NZ_JBSGKF010000001.1, from coordinate 2,889,802 downwards.
ACCGAATTTCTGCTAGTTCTATATCTGGGTCGCCCTGACCCGCAACAGGATTGAAAATGAGACAGGCGGAACGATTCATAAGAGATAATAATTAAGCTTGGATAACTAATGAAGATACCAAATTATTCTTAGCATTCCTGTAAATTTTCACCTTCCGTTTTGGGACTGAGTTTTCTAGATATAGCAATCCGATAGCGAAGCGGTAGCGAGTCTTGTCTACGACACGCTACGCGAACGAGCGTCTTTGATTTCTGAATCACTCGTAGAGGTAAGGGACTGGGGACTGGGGACTGGGAAGAAGGAATAAAGGTGTACTGAGTTTTGTTCAAAAATCAAATATGAGTCCTATATATTGAGTAAGTTCAGGGTAATGTGCGATCGCACCCTACTTATTAGATATTGCTACAGACTTCTCTCGGTGTCTTTGTGTCAGTCTTAATTATCTGAACTACTTAATGTTGTAAAATAAGCAGTGGATTTTGTCGATTAACAAATTAAATTGTAATTTGGCTGTAAATTGGCCATTTTTGGTAATTGAAGACCAAAATAATTGGACATAATCAGCATTTTCATTTCACCAATTAATATTATGGATGGGTCTAATTGACGAACCACTCTTTTTGGTATTATTTCTTTTCCCTGTTTGGTATCACTCTTGCCCGATACTTTCTCATAGCTGGGGGAGCATACTTGCTCTTTTATTTAGTTTTGGGAAAGTCCCTCGCCAACAAGAGTTTGCGTTTAAAACCGTTGATGAGTGGTTCTGTTAAAAAGGATATTGAATTATCGGTACTATCCGCAGTAGTTTTTGCTATTTGTGGAGCGTTTATCATCTCAGAGTATAGTTTGGGAGCAACGCTGTTATACACTGACATACACAAGTACGGACTATGGTATTTAATAGTTAGCTTTATTGCAGTGCTAGTTCTTCAAGATACTTACTTTTATTTTATCCACCGGATATTTCACCAGCCTTTGATTTATAAGTGGATGCATTATGGGCACCACCGTTCAGGAGAGCCAACGCCCTGGAGTTCTTCAGCATTCGACTTGCCAGAAGCGATCGTCCAAGGACTTTTCTTTGTAGGTGTAAGCTTTATAGTTCCGCTGCATTTTATCACTTTAGTTGCCGCACTTGTGACTATGACAGTATGGGCAGTACTTACCCATCTCGGATTTGAGGTATTTCCCTCCTCATCTAAGAACAACTGGATTGGAAGGTGGCTTATCGGCTCTACGCATCATTCTATACATCATCGCAAATACAAAGTACACTACGGTTTGTATTTTACCTTCTGGGACAAACTGCTTGGTACTGAAGACCCTAATTATGAAAACGATAGTCATTAGTCATTTACAAAGGACAAATGAAAAATGACAAATAACATTATTTATGACTTTGTGATTCGTCTTGATTTTTAGTTTTCTGATGATTAAACCGAATTCCTACAAAGACATCGTAAATAAACTCCAAAAAGTCTTTCTTTTGTAGTAATCCTGAACTTTGATAACAGCCTTTTTCATCTAATAAAGGCTTCATCAGATAATATGTAGATTGATACTTATACCAGGGAATACTAGTCCATAAATGATGAATTAAATGGTAGTTTTGCCCTAAAATCAGGATATTAAGAATTGGGCTTGGGTATACGCGAGCATTTTTCCAGCGATTGCGTTCAACAAAGGGACGATGGGGCAAATAATCAAAAAACAAACCCAGTATTAATCCCACAATACCAGAAGGTACAACCCAAAAATTGAGAACGTACATTAAAAAATGATATTGAATTGAGATATAAACAATTGCAATAACGATTGAGCGACTAATGAACCATTCCAATAGCTCATATTTGCGCCACAGTCGCCGTCTAAAGAAAAACACCTCGTGGGACAAGAATCGAAATGCAATCAGCCACAGTGGGCCACCTGTAGAAACAAAATGATCTGGGTCATTTTTGGGATCATTGACATGAGCATGATGCTGCAAATGTACTCGCGTAAACACTGGGAAAACAAACCCTAGCATCAGGGCGCTACCATGCCCTAGCATGGAATTAATTACTCGATTGCGGTGGGCAGATTGGTGACAAGCATCATGAATTACTGTGCCAGCACAATGCAAGGCAATAGTGTTAAAGCTAAAGCACAGCCAGTCTGGCCATTGCCAAAGCCAGTAACCACAGTTAGATAACACTAGCACCGTCACCGATGCACAAAACAGTAGTAGCGTTGGATTGAAATCACCAGGAGGCGCTAACAATTCTTTAGGTGGAATTTTCAGCAGCTTATGTGCTTCTGAAGTTACCGTTTTTACTTCTGTATTTACTACGTCTTTAAAGATGACTTCCAAGTTGTTGCCATTTAGTTTTTTATAGTCATCAACGGCTGGGTCGATGATGATTAGGCTTTTGTCAGGGATGTCAAAAAAATTAGGATCTAAAGAGGTCATAATTTTCCTGGTCGTGATTCGTTGATAAAATGGGCTTGAAATCCCAAACTCAGCCAGCACAGAATAAGTTTCTTGCCTCGATTAGTAGAGATGAAAGCCTGAGAATTTAGTCGATACTGTTCTGTATTCAAATTAGGTATGGACTGTAGGAGATCAGGGATAGGGAAAATTTTTAATTTTTTGCTAGACTACACACATAAACAATATATTTGATTTTTCATTTTTGTAGTTAGTCCTGTTACTCATGATGCCAGCGACAAGGGCATATATATTTATTTTGGTTTTATATCGACTATTTATCGATTCGCCAAGACAATACTTTTCCTATGTACTGAAATTATGTGTTGTTATTGCTTTTGTGAAAAACAATTTTCAACAATATAAAGAATACAATTATTTGAATAATAAACGCAAGAGTTTTGTCGTAATTTGACGTATAATAAAAATATTTTATACACAGATATCATACTTCTAACAAAAATGTACGCTTTATTTGCTTAAATAAAAATTTCATTCCTTTTCTTGGCTGATGCAATAAGTATATATACTAGCGATCGCTTTCCCTCCTTTCGATTCCGTGTGGCTACTGTCTTCTTCTTGTAACCAAAACTCCATCGAGGGAGTCTCCTGGTAGGCAGAATATAAAAAATTTCTAATGAACTTTACTATGTACGTAGCAGTGAGTTAGGCTAAATCAATAACACACCCTACTTAAGATTTACTTTGTAAATCAACTCTAACAATAAATATTTTCCTATGCGTCAGTTATTACTAGGTTTGGCGAGTATGCTAACTCTCAGCAGTTTAGATACTCTCAATATGACATTAGCAGGCACAACGCCTGATTTACCTGAGATCCTCTTAGTTCAAAAGCTCAACTGCAATAATCCTCAAACTCAAATAGCAATTAATGAATGTACGAAGTTGTCTTATCAGAATTCAGATAAAAGACTGAATCAAGCTTATCAAAAATTGCTATCTAGATTAGAAAAGCCTAGAAAACAGAAATTAATTGCTGCACAGTTAGCGTGGATAAAGTTTCGAGATACCAATTGTGAGTTTGAGAGAAGCAGATATGAGGGCGGAAGTATTGCCCCTACTATTTATTTTGGTTGTCTAGAAAAGACTACAAAACTGCGTACTCAAGAATTACAAGAATATCTAAAGCCTGACCCTTAAGTGTGAGTAATTAATCGAGTTGTTTAAGACGGTAGCCTACACCGTGAACTGTTTCAATAAAATCTTCAAAAGCTCCGGCGGCTTTAAGCTTTTGACGCAGGCTTCTAAGATGAACTTTCACAGCATGTTCTTCTGGAGGAGACTCTAGCGACCAAATATGTTCGATAATCACGCTGCGACTAAGGACACGACGACCATTTCGCAGTAATAGCTCTAATATTCCGTACTCTTTCGGAGTCAAATGTAGCATACTTTTACCGTAGCTCACTTCATAAGTACTGGGGTTGAGATGCAGATTGCCCCATTCCAAAATCGGCGGTGATGAAACATTACCCCGACGAAGCAAGGCGCGAATTCGTGCAAATAGTTCTTGCAAATCCACCGGTTTAAGGACATAATCATCTGCACCTGCATCGAGTCCGGTGATTTTATCGCTAACGGTGTCACGTGCAGTAAGCATAAGAACTGGCATAGTGTAGCTGTGCGATCGCAACCGATGACATAAACTAATTCCATCGAGTTCTGGCAACATCACATCCAGCAACAGCAAATCATAATCCAGCATTTTGGCTTGATTCCATCCCGCCTCACCATCTGTAACCACATCAACCACATAACGCTGGTCTGTAAGGGCTTCTGCTAAAGTTTCGGCAAGGCGTACATCATCCTCAACTAAGAGAATTCGCATAATTTTTTTTAACCATACTAGTTATCTTTAAAACAATCTACGAACTCTGCTTGAAGAAATATTGCGAAAAGTAACAATTTTTCGATTTCGTTGCTTCTTTCCGATTTCTTTACCATTTCCTGAGCTATTTCCTTACTTTTGATATGTAACTTTCTATTCTATGTAGGTTTTTAATAACTTCCTGTAGATGTTCTAAAAGAACTCTATCTTTAACCAGGAGATTTTCAAAAAATGCCTTTTAGTGCATAAGTCCCATAAACCCCAATCCGCTCCGGTAAGGATTTTGACCTCAGAATTAGGTTTGAGGAAAAGGTTAGTGGGTTTGGGTTAAAGGTTTTTCCTTCCCTTTTCACCGAACCGTACTGCCATACACCCTGCATTCATATCAAATTATTTGAAGCAAAAGTAATGTTGCCGCCACAAGCGCATAAAAAGCTCCAATGTTGGATAAGAAGCCGTCATTTAATCTGTTCGGGTCACTTTTTTCTATTTGAAACTATAGACTATTCTTGCGTTGAGAGATTTACCGATTGTATAGATGCCCTAGGAGGAACATTAATTTCTGTTGAGCCGGTTGACAAAATTTGGATGGGTGATCATCGACAGGTTTTTCTTTATCGTGTCAAAGCCAGTTTGTTTACGCCTTGTCATCAGTTAAGGCAATACTGGTTTAAGTATGGTGGTTTATACACTAGATTTGATAAAAATTGTTAATTTTTTTATATTATGGACTTCGATAATTTTAGTATGGGTTTTTTACTCTAATTTCATTTTTAACCAACCAAATAACTGTTCTACTGTCAACTCTAAATCAATACCATCTAGAACAGTCAAGCTATCTTCTCTATGATAAAATTCTGGTTGTTGATGTGGTTTAAATACAAGAACTGAGCGATCATCAGGATCAATCAACCATCCTAGCTGACAACCATATTTTAAGCAGTGCAAAATATTGTTGGTCACTCGATTGGAACTCTGATCTGGAGAAAGAATTTCAATTGTCCAGTCCGGAGCAATTAACACATCATCTACAGGTTCTCCGTTATCGTCAAACTCAATTTGTTGCCAACGAATAACCGCCACATCTGGAACAATTGAACGACCACCAAAAGTACAACGCAACTCTGGAAAAGCATAAGCGATTTGCTTTTTCTCTGCAACTTCATTAATTCCATTAATCAACTTACCCTGAAGTCGGGAGTGACGGGTTTTCGGCATTGGTTTCTGGATAATCTCACCATCAATATAAATACTGGCAGGCTTTGTTTCTGGCAACTTGAGAAATTCTTCTAGGGTTAGGGATGCAGATTTTGCAACACTCATAACTTTTGCCACTCCGAAAGTCGTACATCCAGTTTATCAACATCCGGAACTAAATAGATGAGTGAAAACAGTACACTAAACCAAATGCTTCTAATCTCTGTTCTCTACGCTCATGCCCGATTTTAGCATTATGAATCTTGCCCCCATCGGTGTTGGCTTTAGCATTATTGCATTGGCGGTAATTTACTATTTTCTCAATCTAGAAGTCACTAAACGGCAACGGGCAGAAGTGATACTGCGGCAACAAACTGAGCGGGAACGCCTGGTAAACCAGATTGCTCATCATATTCGTGAATCTTTGGAGTTGGAGGAGGTTCTTACTACTACTGTTGCAGATGTGCGCGAGTTTCTCCAAGCAGATAGGGTGCTAATTTATCGCCTCTGGGAAGATGGCACAGGCAGCGCCATGACTGAAACAGTTTTACCTAAATATATAAAAATTTTAGGAGAAACTTTTCCACAAGAAGTGTTTCCTAGAGAGTATCATCAAGCTTATTCATTAGGAAAAACCCGCGCGATCGCAAACGTTGAACAAGCAGATGTCGAACCATGTTTAGCAGACTTCGTGAAACAGTTCGGTGTTAAAGCCAAGTTGGTAGTGCCAATTTTACAAGAAAATCGGGAAGCGGATAAACAACGAGATAGCAAGACACCTGCTTCTACCCCTTATCTTTGGGGCTTATTGATTGCCCATCAGTGCGATCGCACCCGCATCTGGGAATCTTGGGAAGTTGAGTTAATGAAGCAACTTGCAACCCAAGTGGCGATCGCTATCCAACAGTCAGAACTTTACAAACAGCTACAAACACTCAACGCTGAATTAGAACACCGTGTTGAACAGCGGACTCAAGAATTAGCTAAAGCCAATGTCTCTCTCCGAGCGGAAATTGCCGAACGTCAGCGCACCCAAGCCGCGCTGCAAGCTCTAATTACTGCCTCTCCTCGCGCCATCTTCACACTTGATTTAGAGGGGAATGTGAAAATCTGGAATCCTGCTGCTGAACGGATGTTTGGCTGGACGGAGGCAGAGGTAATCGACCGTCCTAACCCAATTTTTTTAGACGATCAATTAGAGGAATATAACACTCTCCAACAAAGTATCTTACAAGGAACAACCTATACCAGAGTTGAATTGCGCCGTTTTAAAAAAGATGGCACTGCGATCGATATAATTTTTTCCGCTGCTCCATTGCATGATCGCGACGATAGTATCAACGGCATGGTAGCCGTGATTGCTGATATCACACACCAAAAGAAGCAGGAAGAACAGGTAAGATTACTGCAATCTGTAGTTGTAAATACTAATGATGCTGTAGTTATCACTGAAGCGCAACCCATTGGCGAACCTGGGCCGCAGATTATTTATGTTAACGAAGCATTCACCCGAATCACAGGTTACAGGCTGAGAGAAGTTTTAGGTAAAACGCCCCGTATTCTTCAAGGAGCGAAAACAAGTCAAACTGAAATGGATAAAGTCTGGACTGCGCTTTCTCGTTGGGAATCAGTCACCGTTCAGGTAATTAACTACCGCAAAGATGGCTCTGAATTCTGGAATGAATTTAGCATTTTCCCCGTAGCCGATGAAACTGGCTGGTATACCCACTGGATATCAGTACAACGTGACATTACCGAGCGCAAACAAGCTGAACAGGCATTACGCCAGAGCGAAGAACGCTTCCGCTCATTGATTGAAAATGCTTTAGATATTGTCAAAATTCTCGATGTAGATGGTTCTATTCGTTACGAAAGCCCCTCAGTCGAAAAGGTTTTGGGTTATCCAGCCGCAGAACTAATTGGCAAAAACTTATTAGATTACATTCACCAGGATGATTTTGCTAACACTCACCATAGCTTTACTCATGCTATTCAAAGTTCAGAAGTTACTACCCCAATCGAGTTTCGTTGTCGGCACAAAGATGGCTCGTGGCGGATGCTAGAAGCTATTAGCCAGAAATTTCTAGATAATACAGCAGACACTAGAATTATAGTTAACTGTCGCGACATCACAGAACGCAAGCGGTTAGATGAAATTCGCATGGCATTAGAGCGAGAGAGAGAACTTAGCGCCCTGAAAACACGTTTTTTCTCAATGGCATCTCACGAATTTCGCACTCCTCTGAGTACTGCCTTAGCAGCGGCCCAATTGCTAGAAAACTGTCAGGATGAATGGGATAACTCTTCTAAACGATTGAGGAACTTGCAGCGGATTCAACTCTCTGTCAAAAATATGGTTCAGATATTAGATGATATTTTGACCATCAATCGAGCCGAAACCGGAAAACTAGAATTTAATCCCAAACTCCTAGATTTAGAAGGATTTTGCAGTTATTTTGTGGAAGAAATGCGCCTAAGTACAGACGAAAGGCATACACTTAGTTTTGTTTGCCAAGGAAAAACTGTTCCGGCTTGGGTGGATGAAAGGTTGTTGCGTTCTATTCTGTCTAATTTGCTGCTGAATGCGATTAAATATTCTCCTCATGGAGGGAATGTGCATCTTAGTCTGGAGTTTAAATCAGATACGGTGATTCTCCAAGTTCAAGATCAGGGTATTGGAATTCCGCTAGCAGATCAACAGCAGTTGTTTGAGCCGTTTCATCGTGGCAAGAATGTCAGAAGCATTCCTGGTACAGGATTAGGATTGGTAGTGGTGAAAAAGTGTGTAGATTTACACCAAGGTCAGATTAACATCACCACTCAAGTAGGAATTGGTACAACTTGTGCAGTCACTCTCCCATTAGAAGGTAAGTCGAATTAGTTGGGGATTGGGGATTGGGGATTGGGGATTGGGCATTAGGGATTGGGCATTAGGGATTGGGCATTGGGGATTGAAAATAGACAGGGAAGACAAGGAAGAGATTTATTCAATCATTCCCCCTTTCCCTAGTCCCCAGTTCTCAGTCCCCACTCCCTTTTTAGTAAAGAATTGTAATCCAAAATCCAAAATCCAAACTCCAAAATTAGTATGAGTCCCTGACTACGGTAGTCTAGATGAGAGTGAATTTATCGCCTAGTTTGATATATTGTTTTATGACTTCAGTTGTTTCTAGTCCCCCACGCACTATTCGGATTGGTTCACGCAAAAGCCAACTTGCTCTGGTTCAGACCTATTGGGTACAAGAGCAACTCCAGAAAAGCTTTCCTGATATCACTTTTGAAGTCCACACAATGTCTACCCAAGGCGATAAAATCTTGGATGTAGCATTAGCTAAGATTGGCGATAAAGGACTTTTTACTAAAGAACTTGAACTCGGAATGCTCAATCAGGAGATTGACTTTGCAGTTCATTCTCTCAAGGATCTGCCGACTAACTTACCAGAAGGGTTAATGCTGGCAGCAATTACTGAACGGGAAAATCCAGCAGATGCATTAGTGGTGCATGAAAAGCACAAAGATAAACAAATTGATACATTGCCAGAAGGTGCGGTAATTGGTACATCTTCTCTGAGGCGGTTAGCACAGTTACGCCACCACTTCCCCCACTTTACCTTTAAGGATGTGCGGGGAAACTTAATTACACGGTTGGCAAAACTGGATGCAGGTGAGTACGATGCCCTAATTTTGGCAGCAGCAGGGTTAGAAAGGTTGGGAATGAGCGATCGCGTTCATCAAGTGCTACCCAAAGAAATCTCACTCCACGCCGTTGGACAAGGTGCTTTAGGGATAGAATGCCGTGCTGATGATAGTGAATTGCTATCTCTACTCAAAGCCATCGAACATCCCGAAACACGCGATCGCTGTCTCGCTGAACGATCTTTTTTACGTTCATTAGAGGGCGGCTGTCAAGTACCTATCGGTGTAAATACAGAAATATCTGGTGATAACTTGACCTTAACGGGCATAGTCGCCAGCGTAGATGGTCAAAAGCTGGTAAAAGATACCGTCACAGGCAAGGCCAACAATGCCGAAGCACTAGGCACAGAACTAGCAGAAGTGTTGCGGCAACAGGGAGCGCAAGAAATTTTAGAAGAAATTTTTGCGGTGATTCAGCGCGGTTCCTAAGCAATTGGGCAAGCCGATGTGATTAGATAAGAATTGATCGCCGTTACACAAAAGACGCGAAAAATCGCGTTGGTCGGGATCAGCAAGTTAATTTGACAATATAGACTCAGGGAAGCAAAAATTACCATGCGGATTCTATTTGTTGCAGCAGAGGCAGCACCCATTGCGAAAGTAGGAGGAATGGGTGATGTTGTTGGGGCATTACCCAAATTTCTGAGAGAAATGGGGCATGATGTGCGGATATTCTTGCCTTACTATGGCTTCCTGCCAGACAAAATGGAAATTCCCAAAGAACCCATCTGGCGGGGATCTGCCATGTTCCAGGAATTTGCTGTTTATGAAAGCGTTCTGCCTGGTACTGATGTTCCCTTGTACTTATTTGGACATCCCGTATTCCTACCCCGCCGGATTTATTCTGGAGATGATGAAGACTGGCGGTTCACCTTTTTTTCCAATGGTGCAGCCGAATTTGCCTGGAATTACTGGAAACCAGAAATTATCCACTGTCATGATTGGCATACGGGGATGATTCCCGTGTGGATGCACCAAGATCCTGATATCACCACAGTCTTTACCATTCATAACCTGGCTTATCAAGGGCCGTGGCGTTGGTATTTAGAGAAAATTACTTGGTGTCCGTGGTATATGCAAGGACACAACGTCATGGCAGCGGCGGTGCAATTTGCCAATAAGGTAAATACAGTTTCGCCCACTTATGCCGAGCAAATCAAGACAGCGACTTACGGTGAAACATTAGAAGGTTTGTTGTCCTTTATTAGCGGTAAATTATCTGGAATTATCAACGGTATTGATACCGAGGTTTATAATCCAGAAAATGACAAATACATTGCTCAAACCTTTACTGCTGATACTTTAGATAAGCGCAAAGCCAACAAAATTGCTTTGCAAGAAGAAGTAGGATTAGAAGTCAACTCCAAAGCCTTTTTAATTGGGATTGTGACCCGATTAGTAGAACAAAAAGGCATTGATTTGATATTGCAAATCCTCGATCGCTTTCTATCTTATACAGATGCCCAGTTTGTACTGTTGGGGACAGGCGATCGCTACTATGAAACTCAGATGTGGCAATTAGCATCCCGTTTTCCCGGACGCATGGCAACTTACTTACTATATAACGATGCCCTGTCTCGCCGGATCTATGCTGGGACTGATGCCTTCTTAATGCCTAGTCGTTTTGAACCTTGTGGCATTAGCCAAATGATGTCCTTGCGCTACGGTTCTGTGCCCATTGTCCGCCGCACAGGTGGATTGGTTGACACCGTAAGCCATCATGACCCCGAAAATGCCGCAGGTACGGGTTATTGCTTTGACCGCTATGAACCCCTAGACCTGTTCACCTGTATGATCCGGGCTTGGGAAGGCTTCCGTTTTAAACCGCAATGGCAAGAACTACAACAACGTGGCATGGCTCAAGATTTTAGTTGGTATCAATCTGCCAAAGAATACGTGAAGTTGTACAGATCAATTTACGGTTTGCCAGAAGAAGAGGAGACTCCAGAACCAAAGTTAGTGTTAAACGAAGCAGTCACCACTAGCAAGCAAAAGGGCGGTTAGAAACTGCGTCTACACAAACAAAACCCACATCCGTGGGTTTCAAACCTCAATTTTTCCTTAGTCCGCGGAGGCGGACTTTGTTTGTGTAGCCGCGACTTCCAGTCGCCAGGGCTATTAATTAGGGTCTGCTGAATAATGATAAAACGTTGATTTCTCAATGCTTTGGGGCTATTTTTGTAGAAACAGGTGCAAGTAAATTGGGGTATCAGGCTGAAAAATCTTGCATTTCTCATGGATTAGGTCACAAAAAAACACCAAAAATCAGGATGAAACTATTGCCTGTTGCCTATTCCCTATTGCCTACCCCAGCCATCAGACTTTTTCAGCAAGCCCTAATTACTCGTCGCTTTCGCCCTAATTAACCAATCACGATCGCGATCGCAAATTTCCCGACCAGATGAGTCTCCTAAGCGGTCTAGCGCTAATAAACAAGCGTATTTCAAATCCCAAATCGGCGTATTTAGGCAAATTTTGAGTTCAGGAATTGCTCGTGAATCACCCAATTCACCAAGAGCGATCGCACACGCTGCACGAGATTTCTGGAACTGGGGTTCGCGGTTGTGCAGGTTTTCTACTAGCAAATCGAAGGCGGGAGCATATTTTAGCCAGCCGAAAAGTTTCATCACATGATAATGAGCGCCATAGTCGTTATATGCCTTATCCCCATAAGTAACTAAAAGTGCTTGGGGTGCTTCTTGTGAATATATATCCAGTAAGGTTTTTGTGGCTAAATAACAGCGTCCAAAATCGGTTTCGTAGAGTTCGTTAATCACAAAATCTAGCACAGGGGTAGCATCGTACTCGTGTACTAAATCAAGGTCGTTGGGATGGTCGTAGAGTACTTGCTCTAAGTAAGGTTGAATTTCTGTAAAAGTAATTTCACCACTGGGAACGCCTGCATCCAAAAGCATCCGCAATCCTCGCAACCGGAACACCAGAGATACAGGACAACGGGCAATTTCTGGGATGGCTTTGTAATAGCGTGAATCAATCAGGTCTTGAATACAACCGCGTCGTGCATTGACGCTGGAACTTTGCAGCAGCGTCATCACCTCAGTAATTTGGGAGTAGTCACCCGTGAAACGACAAACTGTAGCGATCGCTGCACTACGGGTAGGTTCATCCTCAACTTGAGTAAATTTACGTACACGTTCAAGTGACGGCTGATAGTCGGCGTTAGCTAGAGTATGAATAATCACTCGATAGATTTGGCCGGGTTTATCCAGTAGTTGTGCCACCTCTTCGAGGATTTCTGGCTCTTTAGTGCCGATTTCCCCGATCGCCCACACAGTATTTTCAACAGTATAAATATCATCATCTTTAAGGCACTGCCGAATTACAGGTAAAGCTGATTCAGCCTGCAATCGCCCCAGACTTTCTACAGCCTTGCGTCGAACAATCCGGTGGTCTAACTCATCAGGGTTACTGGTTTCAATCGCCCGTACCAAAGCCGCAATCGATTGCTCAGTGGGGAAGTTAATTAAATGGGAAACAGCTATATATTTATCAGAAGCGTCTTCGAGTTGTTCTAATGGTGTATCGATAATTGCGATCGCTTGTTCTTCTGTTAACCCAAACATTTTAAAAAAACGTTTATCCATTGGTCTATAAATGGCTCTTGGATAATTGCTCAGAGGTCACGTTTATTATCGTACTGGGGATTGGGGACTGGAAAATAGCGGTCGGTAAATTATGTTTGAGGATTGAAGTAAATCATACTTGCAGATATCAAGAGGTCACGTATATCTGTTAGCAACTCTTAACTCTTGACACGAATCACGGTGTGGGTGCAGGATTCGGATGTTTTCCTGCGTAGTAGACAACGACTTTAAGCTGTTCTTGATCAGGAACATAAAATACTCTGTCCCCTTTTGTTACCTCGTATTCCCATACTCCCTTGTAAGATTTGCCCTTCAAAGGGAAAACACGGCGAGGTTGTCTGGTTGTTGGTACAGTACATAAATCCTCGTAACAACGATGAGTGTTTTCTGGATGCCGTTGCATTAAAGCCTCCCAATCCCGATTCACTCGACGATTTTTGGCTACCACTAACCAAGTACTTTCTGTATCAGATAATGCAGGAGCCGTCAGTTTAACTTCTGGCGGCTCCACATTCTCTACTATTGGATCTTCAGAAGGGTTTTCTGACATACTCTCATTTACACAGCACTCTGAGCAGGTGGCGACTTTAATGGCACTTCATCAGTTTCGGCATTAAAAGCATCTGCCAGTTCAGGACTAGCGATCGCTATGGCGCTCTCGTGCCATTCATGGATGAGAGCGTCAATCATCTCCCATGCTATAGGAGAAGAATCTATCAATCGAAAAGCCTCACTTAGTTCTTTGATAAAGTCTTGCAGATCATCTTTTTCAAAGACACTCAGCCATCCATAAGGATGTTCAAAGCCAATTTCTTTTCCAAGTAGCAAAGAGAAGGCGACGGTTAATGCCTCAAAAACAGCTTTACTCTGTGTTGCTGCCTTTACAAGAAAAGTCATTTCCTCCCGGCGTAACAAAGCAAAAGACTGATCATTGCGAGTAATTGTCACTGGACGTTCTAAAGCTTTGTCCAGAACTCGCCCAGGCTGACGATTCAACTCAGTGGCTGTAATTAACTCATCTGAGTAGATATTGCCGAAAGTCGTGATAGACATAGGTTATGCGTTTTTAGTCAACGCCGATTTCATGAAATCAATGATTGTATACGTATAATTGTAGGTACTATTCATCAGGGGTCAATAGGGATAAAAGCTCTGAGCGCTGGAACTATTTCCAGAAAGGCATTTTAGATTTTCAGACTAGAGAAAATGCGGTATGAGTGATTATTTAGATGACTACGAATTTAACAACCTCGATTTTTACAGAAAAAATCATGGTTTACAGCTTTATTACAACTGGTCTGGGGAAATTTGGTGGCAAGAAACACCAGATAAATCAAAGGAAAAATTATTCTCTATTATTGGAATGAATGCTACCAAAGTATTTCTCAAGCCCGATCCTGAGTATGGCGAAGTCGGGTATCGCATCAATAGAGAGTTGGGTTTATTTTGTGACCCAGATACGCAAGAAATTCTGCACTTTTGGAAGTCACCAACAGCAAGTCAAGCAGTACCAGTAGTACACATTGCTAACCGGATTGTCCAAGGCTCAGTTAAACCAAAGAAATTTGTCATACCCAAAGGCAGGGGATATATTACCTCTGTCATGGAAATTCCTTTAGAATACCCGCATCCCTTAGCAGGAGATAGCAAATATTCAGACTATTGCCCTGGTGAAAAGTTTAAGGGAGTTGAGTACTTTATCTCAAATACTTGCCGACCCGATGCAACTGATGTCCCTCCTGCTCAGTGGGCGAGGGACTGTCCTTGGTTGCCGTGGATGAAGCTAGGATATGCTCATCCAGCTAAATTAAGATTTGAAACCACAATCTTTAGAGTAGATTCTTTTGAACAGCTTCATCCTAGCTTGGTCAAGTTGGTGAGGGAAAAAGTCCCAATTTATGAATTCACGCCAACAGAAAGTGATGAACCGAATGTGACGAGCATTCAATATTTTAAGAAAAACTTTGAGTCCTATTTACGAGGAGATATTTTTCCACTTGAGGAAACCTCTTAAAATAAATTGAATTCTTAGTGCGAATTAGGAATTAGTTATACCGTTTCTTTGTGAAGCTGCATATAATTCCCCTCGGCTATCGCTGTCCCCCTTTGCCAAGTCTACCGTGTATACACAAGTCCTAAAAACCTAGCTTGATAAGACTTTCCTCGTTCCCAGTCTCCGACTGGGAATGCATTCATTGAGTCTCTGACTCAATGCCAGATTGGAGGCAGAGCCTCAACGAGGAGCGTTCCCAGTCGGAGACTGGGAACAAGATAACGAGATAAACGATAGAACAATAAAAAATCAAACTTTTTTTGACTTGTATATACACGGTAGCTTGCCAAGTAGGGTGTGTTGTCGCAGAGTGAAACGCACCGTCAACAATCTCAGGTGCGTTAGCCTACGGCATCAACACATCCTACAGCTAATTTATATTTCTTCATATACATTGAATTTTTATCACCGACTTACTTAAAATACTTATCAGAACTTGGAGCAACAGCTGTAGTTGGGTTCAACTTTTGAAGAATTCCGTAAAAAAGCTTTACCAGTGGTAACTCGATCTGAGAAGATCGGAATATATGCATTTGTCAGCTATTAGTTAGTTGCCTCTTGCCAATTGTTCAGTTTTATGTAACAGCTAATTACTGGTCTTTAGCGAATAAGCAAATACAAACATTTTTTGGAACACTGACTACGCATCATTCATATAAACACGCATTTAGGAAACAAAACTTATGGATGAAACCTCAGAATTCACAACAACCAATAACGTAACCGCCCAAGATGTAGCAGAAGTTATTGCAGAACTTGAGCAATATCGGGAACGTCTAATCCAAGAAACTACGGAAACAGCAAAACGGGCTAAATTAATGAGAGTAAACGTCATGGCAAAACTAGAGCCTGAGCTTACCAAGATTGATTCTGCTCTCCAGGAACTCCGTAATCAACAAGCTGCCCTGAGTGCCAGCAATTAGTAATTTATTTTAATAATTTAGCTATAAGTTATATGCTCAACTCCGAAACTCAATCCGGGGCTGATTCGTTAAATCTGTCCCATGCAGAAACGGATGCTTTATTTGCAGCGGTGAGTGAGCAATTAAGCTTAAACACCTTCAACCCCGATGACCAAGAGCTAATACAGCAGATGGTTGAGAGTATGGGGGACTCACGGGGTATGGTTAGGTTGAGTTTCGCAGAGGCATTGGGTAAAATCGGTAAACCAGCGACCCCTTTATTGATGGAAGCTGTGGCAAATCATCCAAACCCAGTTGTGCGGAGAGCCAGTGCTAAAACCCTGACACTCATCGCTGACCCGATCGCAGTTCCCACTTTGGTCAATGCCCTCTTAAATGATGAAGATACCGTGGTCAAAACCTCGGCGGTGGGGGGGCTTGCCAAAATAGGGGAGGCTGCTGTACCAGCATTGCTAAAAATCTTAGCGTCAACCGAGTATCCAGAAAGTGCCAAAGGACATGCGGTATGGGCGTTGGGATTTATTGGGGCAGAAGCGAAGGAGCATTTATATCGGGAAATTAACTCAGACTCGGCTGAAGTTCGGGCTGCGGTGGTAGGTGCGATCGCTAAAATTGCTCAAGAAGGCACTGAAGAAGGAGCATTTCACATTCTGGTGAATGCTCTCACTGATTCATCCTTAATCGTGCGGTGTGAAGCTGCATCTGCTTTAGGCAGCCTAGCCTATCAACCAGCAATTCCTAATCTGGTCGAGTTACTGCATCATACCGATTGGGAAACTCGAAAAGCTGCGGCTTTAGCATTAATGAAAATTGGCGATCGCACTGCTTTAGAACCACTGCAAGCTGCATTAACTGAGGAAAAAGAAGCGGGGGTTCAGGCGGTGATCAAGTTGGCGATTTCTCAAATTCAGAGACAGTTAGAGGAGGATGCTTGGGAATAAATCGATGCACATTTACAACTTGACATCTTCCTCTCATTTTGAGAGTCTTTAATATCAAAGGTAATGACTATCGCCTGATTGTGGGTATTGACTACGAAAACCAAACGGTTTATTACAAATACTTTCTAACTCACGCTGAATAGGACAAAGGTAAATGGAAAAATGACCCTTACTTTTGACCAAGCTGCTTATAGTAGTCTGCTAGCTGAAGTTGCTCCTAAGGTAATTGAAACGGAAGAGGAGTATGATCGCGCTTTAGCTGTGGCAGAGCGCCTAACGTTTTGCAAGAACCGGACTCCAGAAGAACAAGCTCTGCATAAGCTGATAGTAACGCTGATTGAAGCGTATGAGGTACAGAACTATCCAATGGATGAATCTGCACCGCATGAAATTCTCCAGCACATTATGGAAGCCAGTGATACTTGTCAAGCTGACTTGGTGGGCATCATCGGATCGAGCGGCGTGGTATCTGAAGTTGTGAACGGTAAGCGGTCGATTAGTAAGGCACAAGCTAAGGCACTCGGAGATTACTTCAAGGTGACACCTAGTCTGTTCATCTAATGTATCCGCTCTATTAGGATTGACAAAGGTAGTTATATTTAAGAGCGATCGCTACTATCTTTTATACTTAATCACCTGATCTAATCGGGGCAAAGCACTGACTGCGGACTCTCTAACATACGGTTCAATAGATTCATCATTTGTCAATGCTGTCAACACTTCCACTGCTCGGATATCACCCATCGAACCGAGTGCATTGACGATCGCTACAGCCAGCGCAACATTATCTATTGTTTTTAGAGCTTCAGTCAAAATCTCAAAGGCAGGAGAACCTATTTCACCCAGCGCCATCACTGATGCAATATAAACAACGGGATTTTGGTCATTGAGCGCTGTTTTCAATCCCTGTAAGCCCTCAGCCGGGAAAGGAACATCGGGATGGTTAGCAGCAACCTGTGCCAGCGCCTTAGCACAGCTACCGCGAATGGTGGCATTATCGCTATTTACTAATGACTCTACCAGTAGCGGTACAGCGTCCGTACCAATAGCACCCAATGCCTTTACCGCCGCTCGACGGTAAGTCACATCTTCCTCATCCAAAATGCCCATCAGCCGAGGAATGGTATTTTCATCACGGACATCAGCTAGTTCCCACATAGCCCGTTCCCGCAGATTGGGGTTGGGGTGTTTTAACTGTTCAAATAGAGAATCTATTGTCATAAAATCAAATTTTCCTGTCTAAATCCCCCAAATTCAATCATGAATTACGAATTACGAATTACGAATTACGAATTACGAATTAGTAACAACTGAGGGACTCTTGGTCAGTCACTCAACCAGATACAGGCAAAGCAACAGACTGAGAGTCCCTAAGTTTTAGAGTATGACTATCGCTCGTCTAGTCAATCCGTGTCACTATGACAGGGAGTTGATTACATAGTCGAGGAGAGCGCGGAACTCAACCAATGCTTGAGGAGACATGTCGCGAGGAGAGCAAGCGCGATCGCGAGTATAAGTCATCGCGGTAACGTAAGGAGCTGTGGGCAGACCCAAAGAGCGATATACTTCACGAGCGCCTGCAATACCCCATTCGTCTAGAGGGCCAGTACCGCCCACAACTAAGCTGTAGTTGATCAAGCGTAGGTAATGCTTGATGTCGCGGAGGCACTTGTCTTTCTTAACTTGAGTGTCGCCAGCTTCACCTTCTTGGCTCAGGTAAGGATATTTCTTAAAGGCAGCATCATAAGCTTCCTTAGCTACGTTATCGATACCAGCAGCTAGCTTTTCAGCAGCTTCTAGACGAGCGCTAGCACGTTGAATGCTACCTTGAACTGATTCTAGATCAGAGGAGGTTGGGAAACGACCTGCTGCATCAGCAGCTCCAATAACCGTAGTGATAACTGATTTCATTGCTTTTTATACTCCAGATTAGATTTGATCGAGTTTTTATTTCAGTTGGCTTGACTAATAGGCTTTAGGCGTTAGCGATTAGCAATTAGCTCAGAGCAGAAATAACGCGATCGAAGTAGCTAGCAGCTTCAGCAGCTAGAGCAGAGCAGTCGCCTTGAGGAGTGTCCAGTTTGCGGAACTTTTTGCCAGCGTTAGCTTCAGTGTTGGTGTTGGTGATGTGAGCGACGCTAATAGCCTTCAGGATTTGGAAAGCGCGTACAGAAGATCCGGTAGGTACGCCCAAAGCTGTGTAGGTTTCTTTCAGACCGTTCAAAGCACGATCATCCAATACGGAAGAATCGCCAGCCAATAGTGCATAAGTTACGTAGCGCAGAACGATTTCAGCATCACGTAGGCAAGCAGCCATGCGACGGGTGGGGTACAAGTTACCACCAGATTGAATCAAACCTGTGTTTTCACAAGCAATCCCTGCAATGGCATCAGAAACCGCACAGCTAGCGTTGCTGGCGATCGCATTCACTGCATCAAGGCGCTTGTTGCCTTCAGCGATGAAAGACTTAAGGGCTGCCAAGTCAGCACCACCGATAGGAGCGGTTTTGGCGTCAGCCGCAATTACAGCTCTGGAAAAAGCATCAAGAACCATGAGTTCTCCTTAATATTCACAAATGGCGGATATTATTTCTGGCGTGTTCTCGATCAGATTAACTGTGAGTAGCCAAACAAAAACATAGGGGATCAATAGTACCCTAGTCTTTACTATGAGAGACAAAGTAATAATCTGTAATATTTAATTTGGGATTGGGGACTGGGGATTGGGGATTGGGGACTGGGGACTGGGGAAAAGGTTAAAGGGAAAAGGGAGAAACAGACCGTCAACAAGGAGCAAGATTTTTCTCACCCAGTCCAATTCCCAATGCCCAAAAAATTAAGACTTACGCGTTTCAATGGAACTCTGCCACTGCGTAAGTCTTAAGGAAAAAATCTTATTTTTTTACTTGATTAAGCTTGTTTGAGCAGATGTTTGACCAAATTATCTTTTACCATCATCTGCCGTAAGACTTCTAACAAAAAATCCTGAGCTTCTTCTTGACTCAAATTTTTTACCTGGTCTTTCAAATTTTGTAAACGAAACTGTTGCTCTAAAGTTAGTTCGATTGGAAAGTCCATCATTCACTCCTCGGATTGACTGGATCGAAGGGTATTTGTTGTTACCGCTAGTGTGAAGGCGCAAGCTGTCATCGACATTGCTTGCTAATAGTCTAGCACTGAGATATTAAAACGTCTACATTGTCAAGCTATAAGAAATAGACCTCATAAAAGTTTACAATTACACAACGACACGTCTGCCTCTCCCTTTGTAGGGAGTTTATTGAAGCTGACCGCGAATGGCTGTAATGTTTAGAATGTTTATATACCAACAACTGTAAAAAGAAAGAACAAGGAAAACATCATCCGCAGGAGTAATAAGTAGGAGTCAGAAGATTGATAGACGCAATGGAATTTTTTCAGCTAAGTGCTGGTAAGTGGCGATCGCAACGTGCAACTCATCATCTGGCCTTCAAGCGCTCAGAGACAGGAGAATCAGATATACAGGTAGAAACTCTAGATGCCGATCATCCAGAAATCATTGAACTGTGCCAGTATCATGAGATTGACCCCAGCCTTTCAATAGGTGGGTCACGTGTGCGTTGGCTAGGCACTATGGCATGGGATAGAGAGGGTGAGGAAAATCATCAGGGGAAAACCATATTTGCGATCGTGCCTGATGGTGATAACCCAAGGCAAGGCAAATTACTCCGTGAAAGAGGTTACGCCGAAATAGTGCCTGTAGTCGGACTTTTTCACATGGATGATGAAGATGGACTGGTGCTAACAACCGAATACGAAACAATGAGTTCCATTGAGCGATTCTGGTTTGCCAGCCCAAATATGCGACTGCGAACCAGTACAGTCAAACGATTTGGCGGCTTCAGTACAGCATCGTTTTGTTCTGAAACCCGCATTGATAATTCTGTTGAGGTTTCCAGCACAGCAGAAGTAACAGAAAAACAAGGGCCGGATGTTCTGGAAAAAAGACAGTTTTATTCAGTTTTGGGCTGGTGAATTATCTCAAGCAGAGTGATGCTTTTACTCGTGGGCAAGATTACCTGCGTCTGGTACAGGGACTTGCCCTAGAACCGGGTATGGTGGATGTGTTTGATAACCTGCGCGATCGCATTCCCATTTGCACTTGGATCGGTGAAAATATTAACACCGTAAACGCTCAGATAAATGCCTATCTAGAAGTTTGTCATGAGTGCTTTCATCCCCAAGAGCGTCGCCACATCCAAATTTTTGCAGTACCCATAGCTCAATCCTTCGGTATAGATGGGCTGTGCAACATTCTCACAAACCCAACCACCATTTTGGTAGATGTCGGTCGAGTTGAACCTAAAGACTGGTTTGGTGTAGTCGTCCATGAATACGCCCATGCCCATCTAGGAGACTTTGGTCACAACGAGCAGTTTGCTAGTATCCTATCTCATCTATGTTTAGGACTGGGATTGGAACCACCCTACTGGGAGGTAGGGATGGAAGCAACTTTGCGTAGCTGGCCTTACTGTAAGTCAACCATAGACCCCCTGAAATTTTGGATAGGTCATTGAAGGAAGGAGGGGAGGCAGGGGAGCAGGGGAGGCAGAGGAGCAGAGGAGCAGAGGTGAATAACCAATTTCCAGTCCCCAGTCCCCAATTAGCCATTAATTTCTTTTGCTAAATGTTAAAAATTATTGCCTTAGTTCAAAAAGGTGAAACGGAATCTTCTAATCTAAAATATGTGAACAAAGCTTTTTGAGTCATTTACGTAGCCATTAAGCTGGAAGCCCTGCTCCCTTTATTAATTAGCTATGGGTTAAATCCAGCAGGCTAATCATTTTCTTCTACGAATACTGAAATCACCCTTAGTTAAGTTTCGTGAAATTTTATCAGAATCTGAGGTTCTGATCCAACTACTCCCTTAATATGTGATTTAAAGTTGTTAACTTTAATTAAGAAACATGGAGGCTTTAGAGTGTCAATTCCTCTGTTAACGTATGATCCTTCAAGTCAAAATCAGCGTGTAGCTGGATATGAAGTACCAGGTGATGAACAGCCTAGGATTTTTACTACAGACAATATACTTTCTCCGTCAGATTTAGGTGATCTGATTGAAGCAGCATATCGTCAAATTTTCTTTTATGCCTTTGCTGCCGATCGCGAAACATATTTAGAGTCTCAACTCCGTAATGGACAAATTACAGTGCGGGACTTTATTCGTGGGTTGCTGCTTTCTAATACCTTTAAGAAAAGCTTCTACGACCTCAACAATAATTATCGCTTTGTTGAGCAAGTAATCCAGCGGGTTTTGGGACGCGACCCATACAACGAGCGCGAAAAAATTGCTTGGTCAATTGTAGTTGCTACCAAGGGTATTGTAGGCTTGGTTGATGAAGTACTCAACACCGAAGAGTACCTGAGCAATTTTGGATACTCCACAGTGCCTTATCAGCGCCGTCGGATACTGCCATCTCAATCTCAGGGTGAATTGCCATTCAACATCAAATCACCACGATACGAAGATTACCACCGTACCAAACTGGGTTTCCCCCAAATCATTTGGCAGGTCGAAGTACGCAGATTCCTTCCACAAGAGCAAAAGCCCAAAGCTGGCGATCCAGCTCTATTCCTGTCTATGGCACAAAGTGTCAATGCAACTGGCAATGCGCCACAAAGGATCTCGTCATTCAATATCGATATCGAAAAGTCTGTACCTTATCGGCAACTGGCAGGAATTAAATAACGATTTTTGAACGGTGGCTGGCTAGTACATCCATTTGATAATTTATAGCGTGCATAAGTCTTGGGTTATGTAGGAGTTTTATTTAGGTATAACTAAGTGAAACAGACTCTATCCCATGTCTAATGCACGCTAGTTGTTAATGGGAATTGGGAATTGGGCATTGGGAAATTGGATATGGTTTTTTATCAATGCTTGAGTCTTTAAAATGAGGCTAGTTTCAGGTGTGGGATGAGCTTAAAGTACAGTTCGTCTTTTTAACATCTCCAAAAGTTTTGTAAAGTGGGCGGGAGGAGTCGCTGTCACCTCAATCAACTCCCCAGACAGAGGATGCTGCAATTTTAGTCGCCAAGCGTGGAGTGCTTGACCGGGCAAATTTACTCCCACTGAATGACCAGAACTATAAACTCGATCGCCGACAATTGGATGACCCATTTTGCTGCTGTGGACACGAATTTGATGGGTACGTCCAGTTTCTAATTGAAAGTGAATCAAGGTGAAGTTACCAAGGCGTTCTAGTATTTGCCAATGAGTGACGGCAGATCGTCCGCCTTGTTCAACAGGTATAATTGCCATTTTCTTGCGGTCTTGGGGATGGCGACCAATGGGCAAATCTATAGTGCCACTTTCAGTTTTTGGCGCACCGTAAACTACGCCCAAGTATTCTCGCCGTGCAGTTTTAGCTTTGAGTTGTGCTTGTAGGTGATGATGGGCAATATCTGTTTTAGCGATCGCGATCGCTCCCGTTGTATCCTTATCCAATCGATGGACGATTCCCGGACGTTGGACTCCGCCAATTCCTGGTAAATTGGGACAGTGAGCCAACAGCGCATTTACCAAAGTGCCATCTGGATGACCGGGTGCTGGATGGACAACTAAACCTGCGGGTTTGTTGAGAATAAGTAACTGGTCGTCTTCGTAGAGGATATCTAATGGAATATCTTCTGCTAGTAGTTCCAGGGGTTGCGCTTCTGGTATTTCGAGAGTGATGCGATCGCCTAGCTTGACATTGATCTTCTTAGAGGTGCAAACTTTGTCGTTAAGTTGGACGTTACCCTGTTCGATTAACTGTTGGATGCGAGAACGGGATAAATCTGGTAATTCTTGGGAAAGGAAACGGTCAAGGCGATCGCCTTTGGTATTGATGCAGTGTATCGTACTCTGAAGGGGAAGCAAGCTAGGTAAAGCATCCTCCAGTGGAGTTGATAAGCGTTCGCCCTTGGCGTTGGCAAAGCGATCGCTATTTTCTTGGATTTGTAAATTAAATTCGGTCACAATTACTCTATATTAATTCCCCTTCTTTAAGTAAAGCGCGGAATGCCTTTAATTAGGCGGTTAGAAATCGCGTCTACTCAAGAAAACCTTGATTTGACTTTAGCGAACGAGAGTTCGTGTACCCGCGAATGCTATTGCCTTAGCTGCCTTGTATTTATTCTCTTACCGATTGTCGAAATGCTCTAAGTGCTGAACTCATTCCTGTAGTTCGCGCCATTTCCACAAACCGGGGAATGAGTTCCATGATAGAAAAAGTAGGAAATGTGGGGCTGATGAGAGACTTCACATATTGTTCACCTTGCAGCAAGCTAATTTCTAGGTTTTTGTTTTCATATCGCCAAATTTCAGGTACTCTTAACGCTTCGTAGGCACTAATTTGGGTTTTAGAGGTGACATCAATTTCAATCGCCAAATCAGGAGGAGGATCAACAGTTAGGTCGATCCTGTCTTTCCCAATCATTAGCTTATAGTTTTGAATATAAAAACAATCATCAGGTTCAATACCTGCACTTATATCTTTTCGCTTAAAGGTAGTTGAACCTAAAGACTCCCAATTGAGATCGAGTTCATCTAGCAAAGCTTTCACCAAGTCTCCGATGATTACCTTAGATCGCTCATGTTCTGGTAATGGAGCCATAATTTCTAACGTTCCTTGGCTGTATGCTATTCGACTCCCGCGATGTTCCCCTAACTCATTGAGAATTGCTTCAAATACTTGCCAACTCACATCTTCCAGTATTATTCTTTGCCCTGGTGGAACTCGAATTTGGCTGAGTTGAAGAGTAACCATAGGATGTTAGTTGTTAAATAATTTCATTTTTACTCAAATTCGAGATGAGCGAAAAGGGAATTTTCCCAAATTGGATGTAGCAACCGCCCCAAAAGCGATGGCTTCGCCAACGCCAAAGGCGAACGCTTAAATTCTTTCCATCTCTTCTCCTCTGTGTCCTCCGCGCTTCTGCGGTTCATAATTCTAAATTTATAACTTCTTGCGGCAACTCAAATAAACCATCTTCCCCAGCTTCAAAATCAATCACCTGATAGACAGCATCGATATTTAATTCACCATAAATATGAGGAAATAATTCACCTATTTCAGCAGGTTCATAGCGAATTTCGGCTTGTACTTTTTCCGAATCAATAAAAAGTAGTACTAATTCTTTTTGATTATCAAAAAATCTCTTGGCAACCTTGAGTATTTGCGTTGATTTTGAACAATGTATAAAACTTTCACTTTCTAACGAATCAGCGCGATATGTACCGAGATTTTTTGCTTGTTCCCATTGTTGGCGTTTGGTAATATGGAGAATGGTATTCATAGAAAATCTAGAAATTTCTGCATTTTGTAAGATTGTCATGAAGTCATCTAAATTTGTAAAGTCTTGAATAACTTTTTTAGCGCCTATATTTATTAATTTGTTATTACCTATTCCAATAAAAGCAATACTCAACTTACAGGCTGCTTTTACATCCCAAACACCATCACCGACAAAAACAACTTTCTGAAATTTTTCAATTTGATAAACATTTTGTGCTTTGATAATAGCTGTCTTAATAATATCTTCTCGCGAAAGTGCATCATTAGCTGAAGCCAACGGAATGCCTTCTATTTCTAAGTTGGCTTTTTGAAGTTTTAGTTTAGCAGACTCACGCCAACCACCAGTTGCGATCGCAACACACCAATCAGGGTATAACTGTAATTTAGCTAATACATTTGCAGAACCAGGTATTTCGCTGAATAAATCTTGGTTATTAATATACGCTTCCTGGAGTAGACTAACATAACGCGCTTTGATTCTGACTAACTCTTCATCTGAAGGAAGACGTTTTAATTTTTCTTTGAAAATTTCTTGGGTAATTCCCGAATCTGTGGTGTATGAGTATTCAGACCAATTTGTATGTACACCAAAAATTCCAAATTCTAATGCAAAAGCACGTTTAAAACAATCTTCATCAACTTTGTAGGTGTTTGTCAGTGTACCATCAATATCAAAAATCACTAATTGCATACAAGCGATCGCTCTACAAAATTCTTCTTTAAAATCTTACGCCCAGAGTCCCTAGATACAAAGCTTTTTATAGTTTTCATGTTACTTGTCTCAAGGTGATTTTATCTCAATAGGTTCATCTGGATAAAATTCAATACATACATTATTGGGTTTATGGCTATTAGGATATATAGATATCCTTATTTCTAATTTACCTTTCTGCAATTTGTTTCCACTTTGAAGAACCTGACAATCTTTAACAGCATTTAATCTAAACTCACTGACTGGAATTGACTCATCGCGAGCAGGCATATTGCTAAATAAAGTACCAATTGAGATATCAAAGTTTTGAGCTTTATCATTGCAAATTTTCTGACGCCATTTATTTACAACATCTCGTATAATTAGCTCTCTTAATTTACTTACTTTAAAAGTATCTTTTTCAAAAAAGATGACATCATCACCACACTCTAAAGGAATAATTTTAGCTTTCATGAAAATGCCTATACTGTCAACTCAGAGTCAGTAGTACTTATTTTCTAATTTACAGTAACTATGAAATTATAATGTAAAAATATTTATGTAAATATAGTGAAAACACTGAATAATAAGTTATTAACAATATCAAGTAATTGCTCTAAAAGATTATTATTTCAAATCTCATACCCAGACACCCAAATACAAAGTTTTTCTTTACGCTTTTGGGTAAGATGATAATTTTATAAATTCGGCGGAATACAAATATCCGGCGCACATAAACCACTAAATTGCAGCGTTATCACCTCAAAATTATCTAAATCTACGCGGCGGATAGTATGATTATTGGTATCAGCAATATATAGATATGAATCTATAACACTCAATCCTGAAGGTTCAAAAAAGCGGCTATTTTTACCTTGACCATCTTGTAAACCCGCAGAACCATCTCCCAAAACTGTTTGACAATTTCCACTAGGACTAACTAATTTAATTTTATGGTTATAAGTATCTGCCACCCACAGAAAATTCTGGGCATATTCTACTCCTAAACAGTGTTGTAAACGGACATCTTCACCTTGTCCATCTACATCGCCAAAGTCAAATAAACCCCCACTACCGCAAACAGTTCGCACTTGATACGGTTCGACAATTCCAACACCACGAATTGAACTAACTTCACTGTCAGCTATATATAATTCTTGCCCATTATTAGTAATACCACTAGGTTGAGCAAAAGCAGATTCGGTAAGTGAACCATCAATACACGCTTCTGCACCAATACCAGCATAAGTTTTGATAATGCCAGTTTCTAAATTCATTTCCCAGATTTGATGCGGCCCAGCCATTGCAATAAATAAGGTATTTCCCACTTTCACTAAATCCCAAGGGGAATTCAGCGCGGTTTCTAAACCAGCACCGCCATGAGGATGAATATTGCGGCTTTGTTCACCAATTCCTGCAATAGTTTCAACTACTTGGCGCTTTAAATCAACTCGCCGCAGAACATGATTTTCTGTATCAGCAACATAAAGAATCTCATTTTCGTTATCATAAGCCATTCCTTGCGGTGCAAAAAATTGCGCTTCGTTAAAAGCACCATCGGTTAAACCTGATTTTCCAGTACCAATTAAGTGCAAGATTTCTCCATCAAAGCTACTCACAACCAGGCGGTGATGTCCAGAGTCAGCGATGAATAAACCCATTGGAGTAGCTAGAACTTTACCAGGGAAAGCTAGGGATGTGATTAATGGTTGGCGCTGTTTTTCTAAAGTCAAGCTGATTTCTTGGAAATTAATTGTGCCTTTGTCTTGATGTTGCTGAATTAACTTTTGAATCAACTCGTCTAAAGTATCACGGTTTCCTTCACCAGAAATCTGGCCAATCACGTAACCTTCTGGATCAATAATTATTAATGTAGGCCATGCACGCACGGCATACTCTTGCCAAATCCGAAAATCTCTGTCAACTACAACTGGATGTTCAATGTCGTAGCGCAGAATAGCTTGGCGGATATTTTCTGTTTCTTTTTCATTTTCAAATTTGGCGGAGTGAACGCCGATAATGGTAAGGCTATCTTTATATTTTTGTTCTAAATATTTCAGGTTTGGCAGAATATGTAGACAATTAATGCAGCAGTATGTCCAAAAATCTAAAATTACGACTCTACCTTTGAATTGTTTAAGAGACAAGGGTTTATCGGTATTTAGCCAAGAGTAATTTTGTGGGAATTCTGGCGCTCTAACACGGGGAATCATAGGTAATTTGTAATTCGTAATTCGTAATTCGTAATTAATAAATGCAAGCTTTATGCTTATTGACTATATGTAATTTAAGGTGGCTGTATCTGTTGTGAAAGGATTGGAAAAATTAACTAGTACGGAGTTATCAGTTTGGGTGGAACAAGCGAAAGTCCAGGCTAAACGGGGACGAGTTATCGATCGCATTCCGCAATTAGCTAAAGCTGATCCTGGTTGGTTTGCAGCCCATATCTGCTGTGAATCGGGGAAAAGTCTTAGTTTTGGGGATATAGCTTGTATTTTCCCGCTAATGAGCGTGATTAAGACATTTTCTCTCCTTTATCTGCTGGAACATTTTGGAGCAGAAACGGTTTTTAAGTGGGTTGGGGTGGAACCATCGGATGCACCCTTCAATTCTTTAGAACAATTAGTTAGCGATCGCGGCCACCCTCGCAACCCTATGATTAATAGTGGGGCAATCACTCTCGCTGATAAGTTACCAGGAAAGGATGCAAATCAACACACTCTTTTATTTTGTCAATGGCTCAACCAATTAGCAGGTTGCCAATTAAGTTTAGATGAGCAAATGCTGGCTTCAGTGCGATTAACCCGCTCAACAGCTAATGAAGCGATCGCAAACTATCTCGCCGAAGCTGGACATCTAGAAAATGTTGAAATAGCACTTGACACGTACGAGCAAATATGCTGTTTTTCTGGGCGAGTTGAAGATTTAGCCCTGTTAGGAAAACTGTTAGCTTTTGACAATGGCTGTATATCACCACAAAACCGCCGAATTGTCAACGCTGTAATGTCAACTTGTGGACTATACGAAGCTTCTGCCAAGTTTGCAGTCAGAATTGGTCTACCGATGAAATCAGGTATTGGTGGTGGACTTGTAGCAATAGTACCAGGTGAGGGAGCGATCGCTTGCTACAGTCCTGGTTTGGATAATATCGGAAATCCTGTAGGTGCGATCGCATTTGTTGAGGCTTTAGCGCAAGAGTTACAGTTGAGTATTTTTGGTTAACTCTGGTTTTTCTGCTTCGGGAGCGCTTATTTTAGGTAACGGCGTTGATTCAGGAGTTGGCGTTACCTCCGGTTGTGGTTCTGGTGCTGGAGACTCGATAATCTCTGGCAGCGTTGGTGGCAAACTAGGAGATGGCGCCACTGTTACTTGTGGAGTTGGTGTCTTGCCCGTTTGACGGTTAAAAAATCCACCAAATCTAGATTTTTTTGTCTGAGGGACAACTTTTTCGGGTAACGGCGTTGATTCAGGAGTTGGTGTTACCTCTGGCTGTGGTTCTGGTGTTGGCGTAATTATTTCTGGTACAGGAGACTCGATAATCTCTGGCAGCGTGGGTGGCAAACTAGGAGATGGTGCAACTGTTGTTTGTGGTGTGGGAACTTTACCAGCCCCACGGTTAAAAAATCCGCCAAATCTAGGTTTTGTTGGTTGAGGGATAACTTTTTCGGGTAACGGCGTTGATTCAGGAGTCGGCGTTACCTCTGGCTGTGGTTCTGGTATCGGAGACTCAATTATTTCTGATGGTGTCGGGGATAAGGTGGGAGATGGTACAGCCGTTGGAACTTCCAATTCTGGTTGTTCTGGCTGTGTTTTAGATTCTTTGGGAACTTCAGTTTCAGGAATGGGCTGTTTTTCTAGCTTCGGTTGTATTTGGGGTGTTTTTTCAACAGAAGGGGTAGGTGTGGGTTTAGGTACAAGTTTATAATTCGGATCTACAATGCCCCGAACCTCATCTGCTGTGAGTTCTCCTCTCACGATTTTTGATAAAGTGTCTTTACCCTTTGGCTGGTAGTCAATCAACCGGACTGTGGTATTAAAGGCATTTTTGAGAGGATTTCCCTGATTATCGAGAAATTCCAGCTTTATCCAGTTTTTACCAGTTTGGAAACCTTTAAGATAAACAGCTTGCCAGCGATCGAAAATAAAGCTTTCACTATTAATTGTGACGCGGATGCGCCAATCACTAAATCCGTCGTTAGCGTTTTCCTTCTCAATCAGATGTAGGGGAGCGTTAGTTAGATAAAAGTCCAGTAATATTGGCTCTGCCCCATAGCTGCTTTGAGGACGGCTATAAGTTAGCAGAGGTAACTTGGGATCTGGGTTGTTGTCGTCGGTTTTGGTAAAGACGTGAAATGTTGTCTGGGCATAAGCGCCTTCATTCTTAAAGCTTTCATGCCAAGGACGAGAAGCAAAGACGCGCAGGGTATGAGTACCTGGAGACAAGTCTGGCAAAACTAAGGGCTGATTGAGGTCGTAAACAGGTATATAAGGTTGATTATCCAAAATTACATGGAGATGTGGCCCCAATTGCAATTGTTGGTCTTTAAATATTGGTAGATCCTTTACCTGAAAACTGGCTGTGATTTTGTTATCTTGGAAAACTTCATCAGATTTTGGAGTAACAATTGTCACTTGTGGCTGATAAACTTCCAAAATTGTCCGCAGTTCTTGAATAACAGATGGTGGGGAAACTTCCGAAAATTGCTTTGAAATTTGAGAAATCTGTGGAGAGTTTTCTCTATAGCTATTAGATACTTCCTGGCTAGCGACTTTCTCGCCACAACTGGTCAAGCTTAACACCAGCACCAATGTCATTATCCACCTAAGAATCGGGAACCTCTCAGGGAGGAGCTTCTCTAACACCCTTTTCTGCCACGAGTTCATGCGTTGCACCCAGTGATAGTCTTCGACAATTGACAGATTATTTTCGCTCAAACTGTCCATCTGGAACTATAGCCCAAAAGGTGAAATCTACCTCACATCGCCTAAGTTTTCCTGTGTCTATTTCAGTAGATTTTAAAATAAGTCATACTTTTTACAGCTTTTTACTTACAACAATGGAAAGATGACACAAATGTTCATGAGTAATAGTAGTAAAAGCTGGAACGCCCGATACATACAGCAAAACCATAAAACTTACCAATTGTTATTCTTTGTAAATTAAAATGGTTAATCTATTGACTTTTAGACAAATAGTTTGACGTTAAAAGGCAGATAAGACGGTAATTTCAGCAATATTCCACCAAGTTTGAATTATTGTTAAAATATCTCCAACAAAGTGCAGGTGAAGACTCTATAATTCAACGAGAAACAACTCTCCACATAGGGTCTTCATCGCGGCTTCAGTAAAATTCTGAGTATCCGGTAATGGTTCACTTTGTGGTATTCATGATTCCTCATTCCTTATCAAGAGAGGAGGTCAAATGACAATAAGTCCTCCGGAGCGAGAGGAAAAAAAGGCAAGAGTAATCGTCGATAATGACCCAGTTCCAACCTCATTTGAGGCATGGGCAAAACCTGGACATTTTGACAGATCCTTAGCCAGAGGTCCCAAAACCACCACATGGATTTGGAACCTGCACGCACTCGCCCATGATTTTGATACACATACAAGCGATTTAGAAGACATATCCCGCAAGATATTCTCAGCCCACTTCGGCCACTTAGCCGTAGTGATGGTTTGGTTGAGCGGGATGATTTTCCACGGCGCGAAGTTTTCTAACTACGAAGCTTGGTTAAGCGACCCATTGAACGTTAAACCAAGTGCCCAAGTTGTTTGGCCCATTGTCGGGCAAGACATTTTAAACGGTGATGTTGGCGGTGGTTTCCACGGTATTCAAATCACCTCCGGTTTGTTCCAAGTATGGCGTGGCTGGGGGATTACAAACTCCTTCCAGCTTTACTGCACAGCGATCGGTGGATTGGTATTAGCAGGCTTGTTCCTATTTGCCGGCTGGTTCCACTACCACAAACGCGCTCCCAAACTGGAATGGTTCCAGAATGTGGAGTCGATGCTGAATCACCACTTGCAAGTACTGCTAGGTTGTGGTTCCTTGGGATGGGCAGGTCACTTAATCCACGTGTCCAATCCGACCAACAAGCTTTTGGATGCAGGTGTTGCTCTCAAAGACATCCCCTTGCCCCACGAGTTCATCTTGAACAAAGACTTGTTGACCGAGTTGTATCCCAGCTTTGCTGCTGGTTTAGCACCTTTCTTCACCTTGAATTGGGGTCAGTATGCTGACATCCTGACCTTCAAGGGCGGTCTGAACCCAGTAACAGGTGGCTTGTGGATGACTGACATTGCTCATCACCATTTAGCGATCGCAGTTCTCTTTATTGTTGCTGGTCATCAATACCGTACCAACTGGGGTATTGGTCACAGCATTAAAGAGATCCTAGAAAACCACAAAGGTCCTTTCACTGGTGAAGGTCACAAAGGTCTCTACGAAAACCTGACCACATCTTGGCACGCTCAGTTGGCTACTAACCTAGCCTTCTTGGGTTCGCTGACCATCATCATCGCGCATCACATGTACGCGATGCCCCCCTATCCATATTTGGCAACTGATTACGCTACACAGTTGTGCATATTCACTCACCATATTTGGATTGGTGGCTTCTTGATTGTTGGTGGAGCGGCTCACGCTGCGATCTTCATGGTGCGGGATTACGATCCAGTTGTGAATCAAAACAACTTGCTGGATCGGGTGATTCGTCACCGTGACGCGATTATTTCTCACCTGAACTGGGTGTGTATTTTCCTTGGCTTCCATAGCTTTGGACTTTACATCCACAACGACACAATGCGTGCATTGGGTCGTCCTCAAGACTTGTTCTCTGATACAGGGATTCAATTGCAGCCAGTATTTGCCCAGTGGATACAAGGTATCCACGCCTTGGCTCCTGGTACAACTGCACCTAATGCCCTAGAACCAGTTAGCTATGTCTTTGGCGGCGGTGTTTTAGCTGTTGGCGGTAAAGTGGCAGCTGCACCCATTGTTTTGGGCACAGCGGACTTCCTAATTCACCACATTCACGCTTTCACCATTCACGTCACCGTTCTAATTCTGCTCAAAGGTGTGCTGTACGCCCGTAGCTCTCGTCTGATTCCAGACAAAGCAAACTTGGGCTTCCGCTTCCCCTGCGACGGCCCCGGTCGTGGCGGTACCTGTCAAGTCTCTGGTTGGGATCACGTATTCCTCGGACTTTTCTGGATGTACAACTCCCTGTCTATTGTAATTTTCCACTTCAGTTGGAAGATGCAATCAGATGTCTGGGGAACCGTAGATGCAGATGGTACTGTGACTCACATCACTGGTGGTAACTTTGCCCAAAGTGCTATTACCATCAACGGTTGGTTGCGGGACTTCTTGTGGGCGCAAGCTACACAAGTCATCAATTCCTATGGCAGTGCGCTGTCTGCCTATGGTCTACTCTTCTTAGGCGCTCACTTTGTCTGGGCATTCAGCTTGATGTTCCTGTTCAGTGGTCGCGGCTACTGGCAAGAACTGATTGAGTCCATTGTTTGGGCGCATAACAAACTGAAGGTAGCACCAGCAATTCAGCCTCGCGCTCTGAGCATTATTCAGGGTCGGGCTGTAGGGGTAGCTCACTACCTCTTGGGAGGAATTGCCACAACTTGGGCATTCTTCCATGCACACATCCTTTCAGTAGGGTAGCAATCAGTTATTGAGTGCTGAGTGCTGAGTACTGAGTGCTGAGTGTTGAAAAAATACTCAAAACTCAGAACTCAGGACTCAAAACTCAGGACTCTAGACGCTGATATTTGATGGCTAAAGGTCAGAGGATTTATTAAACCTATGGCGACAAAATTTCCGAAATTTAGCCAGGATCTCGCACAGGACCCGACGACTCGTCGGATATGGTATGCGATCGCTACAGGCAACGATTTTGAAACCCATGATGGCATGACGGAAGAAAATCTTTACCAAAAGATTTTCGCAACTCACTTCGGTCACTTGGCAATCATCTTCCTGTGGGCATCCAGCCTCCTGTTCCACGTAGCCTGGCAAGGTAACTTTGAACAGTGGATTAAAGATCCCCTTCACATCCGTCCCATCGCCCATGCGATTTGGGACCCCCACTTTGGTAAACCAGCGATCGAAGCTTTTACCCAAGCGGGCGCTAGCAATCCGGTAAACATTACCTACTCTGGTCTTTACCATTGGTGGTATACCATCGGTATGCGGAATAACGGCGAACTGTACAACGGTTCAGTGTTCTTGCTATTATTCGCTGCTGTATTACTGTTTGCTGGTTGGCTGCACTTGCAACCCAAGTACCGTCCTAGCTTGGCATGGTTTAAGAGCGCGGAACACCGCCTAAACCACCACTTAGCAGGTTTGTTTGGTGTTAGTTCATTGGCATGGGCTGGTCACTTAATTCACGTTGCTGTCCCCGAAGCTCGCGGTCAGCACGTAGGTTGGGATAACTTCCTAAATACCCCACCCCATCCAGCCGGTTTGACACCATTCTTTACAGGCAACTGGGGTGTTTACTCTCAAAACCCTGACACTCCTGGACATATCTTCGGGACATCGCAAGGTGCAGGAACTGCAATTCTGAGTTTCTTGGGTGGTTTCCATCCCCAGACAGAAGCTTTGTGGTTGACTGACATAGCTCACCACCACCTAGCGATCGCAGTTTTATTCATCGTTGCTGGTCACATGTACCGGACAAACTTTGGGATTGGTCACAGTCTCAAAGAAGCATTAAACGCCAAGAGTTTCTTCGGCATTCCTGTTGAAGGCCCGTTCAACCTACCTCACCAAGGTATCTACGACACCTACAACAACTCCTTGCACTTCCAATTGGGTTGGCACTTAGCAGCGCTAGGTGTTGTTACTTCCCTGGTAGCGCAGCACATGTACTCCATGCCTTCCTACGCATTTATTGCGAAGGACTACACAACTCAGGCAGCGTTGTACACGCATCACCAGTATATTGCTGGATTCCTGATGCTTGGTGCTTTTGCTCACGGAGCAATCTTCTGGGTACGTGACTACGACCCAGAGCAAAATAAAGGCAACGTACTTGACCGCGTATTGAAGCACAAAGAAGCGATTATTTCCCACCTCAGCTGGGTATCCCTTTTCTTGGGCTTCCACACCCTTGGTTTGTACGTACACAACGACGTAGTAGTTGCTTTCGGTACTCCTGAAAAGCAAATCTTGATTGAGCCAGTATTTGCTCAATTCGTCCAAGCTGCTAACGGTAAAGTACTGTACGGTTTAGATGCTTTGCTATCTAACCCCGATAGTATTGCTTACACAGCATGGCCTAACTACGCTAACGTTTGGCTTCCAGGTTGGTTAGATGCCATCAATGCTGGTACTAACTCCCTGTTCTTGACAATTGGCCCTGGCGACTTCTTGGTTCACCATGCAATCGCTTTAGGTCTGCACACCACCACCTTGATCTTGGTCAAAGGTGCTTTGGATGCCCGTGGTTCTAAGCTGATGCCCGATAAAAAGGACTTCGGCTATGCCTTCCCTTGCGACGGCCCCGGTCGTGGCGGTACTTGCGACATCTCAGCATGGGATTCCTTCTACCTCGCTACATTCTGGATGCTCAACACCATTGGTTGGTTGACCTTCTACTGGCATTGGAAACATCTAGGTATTTGGCAAGGCAACGTAGCTCAGTTCAATGAGAACTCTACATATCTCATGGGCTGGTTCCGCGATTACCTCTGGGCTAACTCTGCTCAGTTGATTAACGGTTACAACCCCTACGGCGTGAATAACCTGTCTGTCTGGGCTTGGATGTTCTTGTTTGGACACCTAGTTTGGGCTACTGGCTTCATGTTCTTAATCTCCTGGAGAGGTTACTGGCAAGAGTTGATTGAAACCCTTGTTTGGGCACACGAACGCACTCCTCTAGCTAACCTAGTTCGCTGGAAAGACAAGCCCGTGGCTCTGTCCATTGTTCAAGCTCGTGTAGTTGGTCTAGCTCACTTCACTGTTGGCTACGTCGTAACTTACGCAGCATTCTTGATTGCTTCTACTGCTGGTAAGTTCGGTTAATTCGGCTGCTAGTTTTGTAGATAAGTAATAAAAATCCCCTGCCGCAAGGTGGGGGATTTTTTTATTTAGCGGGCAAGATGCCCAGTTTATGAGATAGAACTCATAAAAGATTGTCGGGTGCTGGCGTTCGCAATGATAGCTTTTATAGGAAACTAAAAATACAGCTAGCTTTTGAATAAACTTGTTGTAAAAAAACCATATCATTTACCCTAGGAGTTATTACCCTAGGAGTTATCAAATGTCCCTTCCCGAAATTACTCAAAAGCTATTAGCCGCGAAACAAGAAAAAAAACTAAGCTTTGCCGATTTGGAAAAAGTTATCGGACGTGATGAAGTATGGATTGCTGCTTTATTCTATCGGCAAGCTAGTGCTTCCGAGGAAGAAGCTAAGTTACTAGTTGAAGCATTGGGGTTAGATGGTAGTTATATTAAAGAATTGACTGAATATCCTATAAAAGGATTAGGCCCAGTTGTACCAACTGACCCATTGATTTATCGTTTCTACGAGATTATGCAAGTTTATGGTTTCCCCATTAAGGAAGTAATTCAAGAAAAGTTTGGTGACGGGATTATGAGTGCCATTGACTTTACCTTAGATATAGAAAAAGAAGAAGACCCCAAAGGCGATCGCGTTAAAATCATTATGTCTGGTAAATTTTTACCATACAAAAAGTGGTAGTGTTTCAGTCTTACTTATTTCAGGAGTATATTCTCATCCACAGGGATACAAAGTTAATATACTCCGCTGCGTTAATTTGCACTTTCTTCTGTGTCCCTATCCTACGGGAAGGCGTTCGCGTAGCTTCTCGTAGAGAAGCGCCTATGCGTTAAAAAATAACTGTTAAAATTAAATCTTGGAACAATACCAAAACAAGTTATAACTAGAAAAAATGAGATGATTTTATAAATCTTGCAAGAAGAACCAATAACGCCACCAAAAGAAATAATTTTTAATCCCTATTATACCCAGCAGAACGGAGCAGCATATTTAGGTGATAGCCTTAAACTTATTAAATTCATTGATGATAATAGTATTAATTTAATTATCACATCACCTCCGTTCGCACTCACCCGCAAAAAAGAATACGGTAACGAAACCGCTGAAAAATATATTGAGTGGTTCCTACCTTTCGCATCTGAATTTAAAAGAGTACTCACAGAGAATGGCTCATTCGTACTAGATTTAGGCGGCGCTTACCTACCTGGTAATCCCGTGCGGAGTATCTACCAATATGAACTTTTAGTGAGGTTATGCAAAGAAGTAGGTTTCTTTCTCGCTCAAGAATTTTACCACTATAATCCGGCTCGACTGCCAACCCCTGCTGAGTGGGTGACAATCAGGCGAATTCGCGTCAAAGATTCAGTCAATACAGTTTGGTGGTTGTCTAAAACACCGCATCCTAAAGCAGATAACAGAAAAGTTTTAAAGCCCTATAGCCAAAGTATGAAACAATTACTCAAAAATGGTTATAAAGCAAAAATACGTCCTAGTGGACATGATATTTCTGATAAATTCCAAAAGGATAACCAGGGTGCAATTCCCCCGAATTTGCTAGAAATTGCGAATACTGAATCTAATAGTGCTTATTTACGACGCTGCAAAACAGCAGAAATTAGACCCCATCCAGCACGTTTTCCTCAAGGGTTCGCCGAGTTCTTCATCAAATTCTTAACTGATGAAGGTGATATGGTATTAGATCCATTTGCAGGTTCTAATACAACCGGCTTTGTTGCTGAAACTCTGCAACGCCGATGGATTTCTTTTGAAATTAATGAGAATTATGTAATGGGAAGTCATTATCGATTTGGCGAATAACCAAATTAAGTGAAGAGTCAGGAGCAAGAAGTTAAAATTTATAACTCATAACTCATAACTCATAATTACTCACTTAAATTTCTCCATTTACCTGCATTTGATGAACTTGATCCGCTAGCTCTTGACGACCTTGATCATCTAGTTTGTCAATAGCTAACATTCCCATGAGAATAACTTCTTTTAGGGTCAAACGTGTCGAATGTGCCTGTTTTTGCACAATCTCTTTAATAATGGGACTGACACCAATCGCTGTACTAGCTCTAGCCACGTAATAAAAGGAAAACACTAATGATTCAGCCTAAATCTTAGCACTTTCAATGAGGTTATTCTCTAGAGGTAAAACTTAATTTAAATGTGTTTCAACTCATACTTCAATGAGTAAACATAAATTTTAAAATTACGTATATAGGACTAGTATTTTATTCTTGAAATACACGTAGAGTATGTATTGCCAAGAGTACGTCACTACAAGCTTGGAATGGTGCGTTACTCTCTGCTAACACACCCGTGTATCTTAGAAGAAGTGGTAGACTTGATGCTTGCTCACTCAGGACACATCATCGTATGATATCAATATTCTAAACAGTCAAACTTTTGCCTATTCCTCTAGAATTTCCACTAAGTCTTCAATTGTCACATCAAAGGTGCGAGCTAATTTGTGGATAGCAGTAAAGTCAACTGTCATCATTCCAGGACGACGCGCATAACTTCTAACTGTGCTGTAAATTACCCCAGAACGGTCAGAAACTTCTTTTAGTGTCCATCCTTTCTCTTTTGCTAGTTCTCGAATCTTTAATCTGACTAATCCCATATTTGATAACTGATGCATTTGCACCGCTTAATTTAATATGAGAAATTAAAAAGGGTAGACGTGTGCTTCTGCAAAAAAGCAAGCTACATGGAGCGTATCGTAGAGAAACCGCTTGTGGTCAGACATCGCCTCTCCGTCTAGCAAACTCTCATGCGATCGCTACAATTTACTGAAATCTAGAAACATGAAATCAAATGGTTATTTCCTATATTACCAATATCAAAAGCAAAAGCCTCTGTCCTGAGATACTCAAAAATTACTCACTAATCACCAAGTTTGCAAACACTTACAATATTTGTGACAACTGAGTTGTGGAAAGTGGTCGGTTGATGACAACAATGCTTTCAGTAGAAAGATTCTCACAAAAGAGACTTCTATACCACCGAGAAAACCGTACTTTAAAGAGATCGTAAATTGTCAAATATAATCTCGTGAACACGCTTTACAGAACTATACAGTGTAAATAAGAATAATAACTTAACCGAAGTAAAATTTTCCTGAATACAGGCAACTAATGCTGTCATAGGGAAAAGCAGTGAGTAGAGGAGAGAGAAAACGATGAGGGACCCTTATCTGTTGGCAGCAGGCTTGTTAACAGGATTAGCAATACCAGCATCGGCTCTTCCACATTTGTCAATTGTCCTGCCCGAAAGTTCTAAATTCCTGTGGGA
Source organism: Nostoc sp. UIC 10890 (assembly GCF_054786515.1). NCBI lineage: Bacteria > Bacillati > Cyanobacteriota > Cyanophyceae > Nostocales > Nostocaceae > Nostoc > Nostoc sp. UIC 10890. The sequence goes on along the minus strand of NZ_JBSGKF010000001.1, from coordinate 2,850,715 downwards.
TTTAAAACAGGGTTCGCAGGCAATAGTCAGTACAAAAATTATCCCCAACGTTGATCTCTCCTTACCAGAACTCAGCGGTCAAGCGTTCCAACCCCTAAAAAGTTCGCAGCCAACAGTAGGTGAGAAAAACGTCCCTAGCGTACCAGAATTCAGCAGTCAGGGATTACCAGCCGCAACAGAGTCACTAATCAACCCTAGCGCCCAAGCAACTAGCCTCTTATTGACATCTGGCAATCAGCTTTACTACCAAAGATTGGCGGCTCTGAAAACAGGTCAGATTTATACACGCGTAAATAGTGATAATTTGCAATCATTGTGGGAGTCGATCAAGAAACGTCAACTAACTTATGACGACTGGAAAAGTTTATTAGCTTTAGAAGCGAGAGCGATCGCTCAAGGTCAAGGTGCCAATCATCTAAGTATCTTAGTTGGTGATTCTTTAAGCATGTGGTTTCCTAAAGAAAAACTACCTGCTGGTAAATTGTGGCTAAATCAAGGCATATCTGGAGATACTTCCAGTGGTGTTTTAAAAAGATTAGGAGCATTTTCGGCAACACGGCCAAATGTAATTTACATTATGGCTGGGATTAACGACTTACGAAAAGGTGATAGCGATCAAGCAATTTTGCGTAATTATCGCCGGATTGTCCGTCGTTTAAGGCAGACTCATCCCCAAACTCAAATCATTGTCCAATCAATTTTGCCGACTCGCCTACCAAAACTTTCCAATAGCCGCATTCGTAACATCAACACACAACTAACCCTGATTGCCAAACAAGAAGGCGCTAATTATCTAAATATTTATAGCTGGTTTACGGATATGGAAGGTAATTTGCGCCCAGAGTTGACTACAGATGGATTGCACCTGTCTCAAGAAGGATATGATGTGTGGCGAACAGCACTACAGCAGATAGAATACAAGCTCACTCAGCGTGAGTAATTGAGCGATCGCTTGGCCGACATTTGGAGCGATGTCTACGACGGGCTGCGCCTACGCAATTTTTACATTTATGGAAGTTACTGACAGCGATACCATCAACATCCGTTCTGTAATTGAACACCAATTGGCAGCCTTTAAAAAGGATGATGCCCAAGGTGCTTTTGCCTTCGCTAGTCCAGCAATTCAGGCGCAATTCGGAAACCCAGAAAATTTTATGCAGATGGTAAAGACAAGCTACCCGGCAGTATACCGTCCTCGTTCTGTTTTTTTTGAAAAGGTAACAACCATCCAGGGAAACATAACTCAACCAGTGCTGCTACTTTCTCCTGATGGAGTTCCCTTGAGGGCTTTATATTTTATGGAAAAACAGCCCGATAATATCTGGAGGATTAACGGTTGCTTTCTAGTTTCTCTAGAAGGTAAATAAATTAAAAATATTATGCTTTAACGCCCAAAGCTTCCCGATTCAAAACCTGATTCAACTTACCGCTACGATAACCTTCCAAATCTAAGGTTACATAGATAAATCCAAAATCTTGGAATGCAGAAACTAATGTTTGTAAATCATTAGTCAACACAAACTCTTTAATTTGTTCTGGTGGTAATTCAATGCGTGCTGTATCCCCTTCCGATCGCACACGCAAATTCTGCCAACCTAGCTTTCGCAGATAAATTTCTCCTCTACCAACTCGTTGCAACTTAGTGACAGTAATCTCTTCACCGTAAGGAAACCGAGAACTGAGGCAAGGTTGAGCAGGTTTATCCCACCAAGGTAAACCAAGTTGTTGTGAAAGTTGGCGAACTTCAACTTTGCTTACACCCACTTCTGCTAAAGGCGATCGCGCCCCTCTTTCCTTAGCCGCCTGAATTCCTGGGCGATAATCATGCAAATCATCAGCATTTACCCCATCCACTACATAGGGATAACCCAACTCTAAAGCTAAAGGTTTGAGAGTGTCGTGCAACTCACTTTTGCAAAAATAACAGCGATTAACCGGGTTAGAGGTGTAATTGGGATTTTCCATCTCGTGAGTATGGACGATTTTATGAGGAATCCCAATAGTTGCAGCTTGAATTTTGGCGTCTTCCAACTCTTCTGGCAACAGCGAAGGAGAAACAGCAGTTACAGCCAAAGCGCGATCGCCCAAGACATCATAAGCAATTTTGGCAACCAAAGTGCTATCAACGCCCCCAGAGTAGGCAATCAACGCCTGCTCCATTTCTTGAAATAAAGCTCTTAATTGCTCAAATTTTTCTGTCAGCATCATTTCCCAATCCTGCCAAAACCCTATAGCACCCAATAAACACTATTGTAGTCATTAGTTATTGGGCATTGGGCATTGGGCATTGGGCATTGGGAATGGGTTATTTATTCTCCCTCTGCCTCTCTATATTGGCGGTTTGCTGTACTTAGCCACCAGACTGGCTAAAAGTGGTAAATCAATTGGTTTAGAAATATAGTCATTTACACCAGCGGCTAGACAAGTTTCGCGATCGCCTTTCATTGCCATTGCTGTTTGAACAATTACCGGAATCGTCCGATATTGTGGATGTTCTCGCAGTTGTTGCACCAAGTTAAGACCATTTCCATCTGCTAGATAAACATCCATTAAAATCACCACAGGCTCTAACTCAGTTAGAGTTTCCCACATCTCGGCAGCATTCTTAACCCAAGTCACTTGATATCCCAATTTACGTAGATAAATTTGCATCAAATCAGCGTTGGGTAAGTCATTTTCTACCAGCAAAATTTCTACAGAAGAACTAGGGGTGAAAGGCAGAGGAAATGAGGAAAATTTTGCTTCCCTTGCTCCCTCATCTTCCCCTACTTCCTCATCTCCTCCCACTCCCACCTCTTGCTTAAGGGGAAGTACGAGGGTAAAACGGGAGCCGCAATCTACTTCAGATTCAACTTTCACCGAACCACCATGAATTTGGGCAAGTTTCTGAGTAACTGCTAAACCCAAACCAGTACCTTCAACACCATCAGCTACGGCCTTGGCAATTTGGAAATAGGGTTGAAACAGTTGAATTTGGTCTTCTTGGGAAATGCCACTGCCAGTATCCCAAACTGTAAAATGCACAGATACACCTTTGGAAACAACCTGTAAACCAACACTTCCTTTACTAGTAAACTTTAGGGCGTTGAAGAGTAAATTCAACAGCATTTGCTTGAGTCGTAAGGGGTCAGCTACTAGGGTTGTGATATCAGGTTCAAGTTCTAAGCACAGTTTCAAACCCTTATTAGCGGCTTTCTCTTTCACCAGTGCCAAAACGTTGCTACACAGCACTGGCACATCTACTTTTTCCCACTGCACTTCCAGCTGATTTGCTTCAATTTTAGAGAGATCCAAAATATCATTAATCAGAGCTAGCAGGTGCTTGCCGCTAGACTGAATGATATTTAAATACTCTTGCTGGCGTTCTCTAGTTGGTTCGTACCCTGGAGCTAAAAGCAGGTGGGTAAAACCAATAATGGAACTAAGTGGTGTGCGAATTTCGTGACTGGTATTTGCCAAAAACTGATTTTTGAGTTGATTGGTGCGCTCCAATTCTTGATTAGAATTACTTAACTGTTGATACCGTTGCTCCCAAGATAGGATGTGTCTAAGTTGTACCAAAGCTGTAGTACAGTACTTGGCAGACCTTGCCATCAATTGTGATCTGAGTTGAGCTTGTGATTTTATGAACGACTCACGATCAGAGCTTAGGGGCGTTGCGGCGATAATTAGCCAACCCATGACGCTGCCAGAATCATCAGCCAACCGCCAAGCGCTGGGTGGTTGTTGATTCTCAAGCTGTTGCAAATCTTCGAGTTTTATGGCCTCTTGCAATCTCAACAGCAGCTTTTTTTCTGCTGTCAGCACTTCTAGAAATAAAGGTTGTGAGTTTGGGGATGGAGAACGAGAAATATAGCAAACTGTGGCAACAGTTTCTTGTGGTTGAAACAGAGCGATGCCTACGGCACAATCTGCAAGCACCAAATTACTACTGTTAACAGCACTGTTAATTTCGTTAACCACAGTTTGGAGAATTTCCGCTTGTGCGGCTCCTGCCTGTGGGACAGTGTTACAAGCAGAAAGCAGGCAATCATTAAGGCGACTTTGCAACTTGTTCAAGCTGCTCTCCAGCCACAGCTGTGCGCGAAGTTGCTCAATTGTTCTCAAAAGTTTTGGCGTTACATCTATCTGTGAGTTCTGGTCTGATAAGCTTGAATACTGCTGCATGGTCAACTAGACCGCTGAACAAGTTTAGCTTTGCATAAAAATCCGAATAGGATTCTATGTATATTAGCCGACAATTCTTTTTTATTTATAAACCATAACTTATGTTGTTATAAACCATAGCTTATGATGTCGAGTTTAGCAGCTAGACCAAAAAAAATATTTTATGAGCCACTGACCTAAAATTTTTTAAAAGTAACTTAAGACTCATGGATACACAATTCGCCCAACTAATCGTTAATGGGATTGCGGTGGGGAGCATTATTGCTCTAGCCGCAGTTGGACTGACTCTTACATACGGAATTTTACGGCTATCTAACTTTGCTCATGGTGACTTTCTCACTTTAGGAGCCTATCTGACTTGGCTGATAAACACTATTGGAGTTAATATTTGGCTGTCAATGATTTTGGCAGCGGCGGGAACAGTAGCAGCAATGCTGTTATCGGAAAAGTTGTTGTGGTCAAAGATGCGCTCTATTCGTGCTACTTCCACTACGCTGATTATTATTTCTATTGGACTTGCCTTATTTCTTCGCAATGGGATTATTTTTATCTGGGGTGGCAAGAACCAAAATTATAATTTACCTGTTACTCCGGCTTTAGATATTTTGGGTTTAAAAGTGCCGCAAAATCAATTATTGGTATTGGGGTTAGCGGTGCTAGCAATTTTGGCGTTGCATTACCTGCTGCAAAATACCAAAATTGGCAAGGCAATGCGAGCAGTTGCCGACGATCTGGACTTAGCTAGGGTTTCAGGTATCAATGTTGACCGAGTAATTTTCTGGACTTGGCTAATTGCGGGCACTCTTACGTCATTAGGCGGCAGTATGTATGGGTTAATTACAGCCGTGCGCCCGAACATGGGATGGTTTCTAATTTTACCATTATTTGCCTCAGTAATACTTGGTGGCATTGGCAATCCCTACGGTGCGATCGCAGCAGCTTTTATCATTGGCATTGTCCAGGAAATTAGCACTCCTTGGCTGGGTTCACAGTACAAACAAGGTGTAGCACTGTTGATCATGATTTTGGTGCTGCTCATTCGTCCCAAAGGTTTATTCAAAGGGACGATTTGAGCAGCACCATTCCACTTCTAATTATTCAATAATGTGGAAATACCAGGCTGCTACCAGGAAATTGATAGCCAACAAGAACAATGCCCAGCCTGTGCGATAAGCGTAGGGAGGTTTAGCTCCACTGTCGGCAACTGCGGAATTCTTCGTTGTTTTAGCAGTCATAATGTGATTCTCCTAATGTCAGGACTTTTTAAGAAATACCAAACTGGCGTACCAAATACCCAAATTCTTTAAGAATATTTGTGTGAAGTTGGGGATTGGGGATTGGGGATTGGGGATTGGGTATTGGGTATGGAGCATTGGTTATTTCTTCCCCTGCTCCCCCTGCTTCCTCATCCCCCCGCTCCCTCTTCTCCAGCATGATAGGAACTGCGAACCAGAGGCCCGGAACGAACATGATTGAATCCCATTTCCCATGCTAATATGCCAAGTTGCTCGAATTCCTCTGGAGTCCAATATTTTTGGACTGGCAAATGTTCAAGAGTTGGACGCATATACTGCCCGATAGTCAAGCGATCGCACTCTACAGCCCTTAAATCGGCCATTGCTTCAACGACTTCATCAAGTGTTTCCCCGTGTCCCAGCATCAAACCTGATTTGGTGGGAATTGTTGAATCTATTTCTTTGACCATAGCCAGGACTAAAAGCGAGCGATCGTACTTGGCTCCCCGACGCACTGGCCCAGTTAAGCGTCTTACTGTCTCAATATTGTGATTGAAACAAGCTGGTTTGGCTTTCACAATCATCGCTATCCGCTGGCGTTGACCTGATTCCCCAACACCAGCGCCACCCCAAAAATCTGGGGTCAGCACTTCAATTTGAGTCTCTGGGTTCAATTGGCGGATAGTCGCGATCGTCTCTACAAAATGCCCTGCACCCTGATCGGGCAAGTCATCACGGGCTACAGAAGTCAGCACCACATAACGCAATCCTAAAAGCTGCACCGCCTGTGCTACCTTTTGGGGTTCCTCTAAATCAAGAGGCATTGGTGCATGACCTTTATCTACTTGACAGAAAGCACAAGAACGTGTACAGGTAGGCCCCATTAGTAAGAAAGTTGCAGTTTTTTGGGCATAGCACTCTCCCCGATTGGGACAGCGCCCTTCTTCGCAAATCGTGTGAATCTGGCGCTGCTTAATAATGCGTTGTACGGTAGAGATTTCACTGGCTTTGGCAATAGGGCGACGTAACCAGCTAGGCATTGCCGTAATTTCAGACTTGAGTTCGGCTTGTTGTGACGAAATCATAGACATTCAAGCAAGATCCAAAGGAACTGTGGGGCAAGTTTAAGCTTTAAATATCACGATGACATAAATTACCCATAACAAAAATAGAAGTTTTGCAAAACACCTCTAGCAATGTCATTTATACCGAAATATACTATCCCCCAATTGCTAGAAATTTTGTATATAGTGGGAGGATTCTCAAGGACAATCGGCAAGGCCGCTATTTACACTTATAGTTTCTGTTAGAGCAAACAGTCGTGGCAAGCAACAAGATTTTAGTTATCGATGACACTACAGTTGTCAGGGTAAAAGTACGAGAAATGTTGCCTCCGGGCAATTTTGAGGTACTGGAAGCAAAAGATGGTTTGGAAGGACTGAATTTTATCCTTCAGGAAAAACTCAGCCTGATTATGCTGGATTTCCTGTTGCCTAAAATGAGTGGCTGGGAGGTTTTCCAGAAAGTTCAAGCCGATCCGGAGTTAAGGAAAATTCCTTTAGTGATCATGTCTGGTCGCAAGGAAGAGGTGACTGAGAAAATTACCGAACCCTTTGAATATTTTGAATTTCTAGGCAAGCCTTTTGATCAGAAGCAACTAATTAGCGCAATTAAGTTAGCTATGACCAAGGCGAAACAGCCACGCCCAGAACTCGTCGCAGTCGGAGCAGGAGTTGCTGTTAAAAGTAGCACCGCTACAGCCTCTAGTGTTGCAACTGCTACGATGTCTACGGTGGCAAGCAACGCAGCCTCCAGTATTGCAACTGTTGCGATGCCTACGGCGGCAAGCAATGCAGATCCTAGTACAGGAGGAGTCTCCAACGCAGAAATTAATGCGTTGAACGAGAAAATTGTCAAAATGCAAGCAGAAATTGATGGTTTGAAGAAACAGCTAACTCAGGTTGTGACTTTTATTAAACAAAAAATCAAGTAGCATTTGTACTCGTTATTATCGCAGCCAAAAATACACCGTCTCTAATAACGGGTGTCCGGTTAAAAGTGGGTAAAAATAATTAGTTCAAAAACACTTATGTTGACAAATCATCTTTGACAACAAAATTCAAAAACAGGAAAAAATAACTAGCGATTATCTGCACCTCTATAAATTTCTGAATTTTGAATTTTAAATTATCCATACTCCTATGGTGAAGTCAGCTACACATAGCGTCTTTACATAAGAAGGAGTTGAACTCAGTTGTTAGTCTAGTAAAGCAGCCCAATACTCATGAAACCTGCCACAGTTTCCTCTTAAGCTAAGGAGAACGGCAGGCTTTTTTGTTATTTAGTCTGCTCATCCAAAATCTACATCAAAATTTGAAAGCTAGTCCACAGATCAAAAGTAGTAATAGCAAATATTTATCAGATACATTTGGTAGCAATATCCTTATAAACCTTCTAGCTTTTAGCCTTTCCATAATTACATAGTTCAAGATTCAGATATTCATGAAAACTATATTATAAATTATATTTTTTAAGACAAATTAAACAAAAAAAGCCTATTTAATGATACGGACAGTCTTAGCACGGGAATAATAAGCCATAGAAACAAGAATTATGAGCATAGTTTGCAATGTTAGTAGTATTAGATACTTTATATGCATTTCCTGGTTATCGCATTACCGAGGATATCTACTCAGGTAGTAAAACCCTGGTTTATCGGGCCATTAGAGAAAAAGACAAAAAACCAGTCGTTCTCAAATTGATGCGGAACGAATATCCGACGTTTGCGGAAATCGCTCAGTTCCGAAATCAATATATCATCACCAAAAACCTTGAGCTTCCTGGCATAGTCAAAACTTATAGCTTAGAAAGCTACCGTAACAGCTACGTCTTAGTAATGGAAGATTTTGGCGGCATTTCCCTCCAAGACTGGCGACTGGGGGACAAGGGGAAAAAGGAAAACTGGCTTTCCCTCAATGAGTTTTTCCATATTGCTATTAAAATTGCTTCTACCCTTGAAAGACTGCATCGCGATCGCATCATTCACAAAGACATCAAGCCTGCCAATATCCTAATAAACCCTACCACAGATGAAATAAAACTCATCGACTTTAGTATTGCCACCCTCCTACCAAGAGAAATTCAATTTCTCACCAATCCCAACATCTTAGAAGGCACTCTAGCTTACATTTCTCCAGAACAAACCGGAAGGATGAACCGAGGTATCGACTACCGCACTGATTTTTATTCTCTCGGCGTCACCTTCTTTCAACTCCTCACCGGACAGTTACCCTTCACCGCTAAAGATCCGATGGAGTTAGTTTACTCTCACATTGCCAAACAACCACTAAGAGCAAGCCGAATTAACTCTGATATTCCGCTAATTTTGTCTGACATTATCAGCAAGTTGATGGCAAAAAATGCTGAAGACCGTTATCAGAGTTCTTTGGGATTAAAGTATGACTTGGAGGTGTGCCAAAGCCAGTGGCAAGAAACAGGAAATATTGCCCTCTTTGAACTAGGGGTGAAAGACATCTCAGACCGTTTCGTAATCCCCGAAAAACTCTATGGTCGTCAGAGTGAAGTTGAAACCCTACTCGCCGCCTTTGGGCGCGTGGCAGACGGGGCAACAGAAATGATATTAGTTGCAGGTTTCTCTGGCATTGGCAAAACTGCTGTAGTCAACGAAGTCCACAAACCCATTGTACGGCAGCGTAGTTACTTCATCAAAGGAAAATTTGACCAGTTTCAACGTGACATTCCCTTATCAGGATTGGTGCAAGCTTTTCGAGACTTAATCGGGCAACTCCTCTCGGAAACTGATGCCCAAATTCAACAATGGAAAGTCAAAATACTGCGAGAGTTAGGTACACAAACTCAGGTAATTATTGATGTCATTCCTGAACTCGAACAGATTATTGGCAAGCAACCTCCGGTTACAGAGATATCTGGTAGTGCTGCCCAAAATCGGTTCAATTTATTGTTTCAAAAATTCATCCAAATCTTTACTACAAAAGCACATCCCCTGGTCATATTTATCGATGACTTGCAATGGGCAGATACGGCTTCTTTGAAATTAATTCAGCTATTAATGTGTGAGAGTAGCTTCTCTTCACTTTCAGAAGAGACAGAACAAATACATGAAAATCAGGGTGGTTTATTGTTAATTGGTTCTTATCGAGATAATGAAGTTTCAAAGGTGCATCCGCTTTATTTAACACTACAGGAGATTGAACAAGCAGGAGCAACTATTAATACAATCGTCCTAGCACCGTTAAATCAGGGTGATTTAAATCATCTCATTACAGATACTCTTCATTGCTCTGAAGCAGTTGGTGTTCCTCTCACCCAGATGGTATTTGCCAAAACTAAAGGCAACCCCTTCTTTTCCGTTGAATTTCTCAAATCTTTACACGATGATGGGCTAATTGTATTAAATTTTGATACTGGTTATTGGCAGTATGATATTTCAAAAATTAAAGAATTAGCTCTTACAGATGATGTCGTAGAATTTATCGGACTGCAAATAGAAAAATTGCCAATATATACCCAAAAAGTTCTCAAACTGGCTGCTTGTATTGGGAATCAATTTGACCTAAAAACTCTAGCGATCGTCAATGAAAAATCTATAGTAGATACAGCATCAGACTTATGGCAAGCATTACTTGATGGGCTAGTTTTACCACAGACTGAAAACTACAATATCTTTTCAAAAGAGAATAATAATCAAGAATCTATTGTTCACGGGATAGAATCTACACAACTTTCACATTCTAATTCACAGCTACCTAAATATAAATTCGTCCATGACCGAGTACAGCAAGCTGCTTATTCTTTGATTCCCGAAGAACAAAAAAAGCCAATTCACTTAAAAATTGGACTACTGTTGTTGAACAATATTCCAGTTGTAGAACAGGAAGAAAGGATTTTTGAGCTTGTCAATCAGTTTAATATCGCAGTGGAATTCATCTCTCCTCAAGCTAAACGAGATGAACTAGCCCAGATGAATCTAATTGCTGGACGTAAAGCTTTAGCATCAACAGCTTATCCCATTGCTGTGAAGTATTTAACTACCGGCATCCAACTGCTGTCAGATGATAGTTGGGAAACTCAATATAAGCTAATCCTAGCTTTGTATGAGACAGCAGCAGAGGCAGCGTATTTAGCTGGCGACTTTAGGCAAACCGAGCAATTAGCAGAGATAGTATTGGTACAAGGGAAAACTCTTATAGATAAAGTTAAAGCTTACGAGGTAAAAATTAAAGCATCTGGGGCACAGAACCAAGCACTCAAAGGAATTAATACTGCACTAGCCTTTTTGAAGCTTTTAGAAGTAGAGTTTCCTGAACATCCAAGCCAATCTGATGTTCAGCTAGTAATGGGAGAAATAGCCTCAAATCTGGCTGGTAGGGATATTGAAGATTTAATTAACCTGCCAAAAATGACAGAAGCTAAAATGCTAGCAGTAATGAGTATTTTATCGAATATTCATGCTTTAACCTATCAAGCTATTCCTGAACTATTACCACTGATTATTGTTAAACAGATAAATTTATCCCTACAATATGGCAATGCACCATCGTCTGCCTTTGCCTATGTTAATTATGGAGTAATCCTATGTGCGCTAGTGGGAGATATTGAGTCCGGGTATCAATTTGGTAAACTAGCTACAAATCTTTTGTCTAAGTTAAAAATCAAAGAAATTAGTGCGAAGATAATTGGATCTTTTCATCCACTTGTTAGACCTTGGAAGGAACACGCAAAAGAAATATTAAAACCTTTGTTGGAAGCTTATTTTATTGCCACGGAAACAGGAGATTTAGAGTTTGCAGCTTATTCTCTACATGCTTCTTCTTACTGTTCATATTTTATCGGTAGAGAACTATCAGGGCTAGAACAAGAAATAGCAAATTACAATAATGCCATCAGACAAATCAAGCAAGAAACAGTATTACAATGGGGTACTATTTACCGGCAAAGTGTATTGAACTTGCTAGGGCGTGCAGATAAATCTTCTTGTTTAATTGGTGAAATTTATAACGAAGAGAAAATGCTGCCGATTCACTTGGAAACTAAAGATGGACTCGGACTTCTATATCTCTATGTCAGCAAACTTCATCTCTGTTATCTATTTCAAGAATTTCATCAGGCAGTTGAAAATGCCACACTGGCGAAAAAATATTTAGATGCAGCAACAGGACATCTAGTTATTCCAGTTTTCCATTTTTATGATTCTCTGGCAGGTCTAGCTGTGTATTTTGACGTATCTAAATCTGAGCAAAAATGCATTCTCGATCGGGTTCAAGCCAATCAAGAAAAAATGGAGCATTGGGCACATCATGCTCCAATGAATTATTTGCACAAATATTATCTTGTAGAGGCTGAACGCTATCGGATTGGAAGTCAATATCTCGAAGCAATGGAATTATACGATCGCGCTATCTTCCTTGCCAAAAAACATGAGTATATTAATGAAGAAGCCCTCGCTCAAGAACTTACCGCCAAATTCTATTTAGAATGGGGTAAACATAAGATTGCCCAAACCTACCTAACAGATGCTTACTATAGCTATGTTCGCTGGGGAGCGTTAGCCAAAGTTGAGGATTTGACAAAACGTTATCCCCAATTACTGGCTCCTATATTTCAGCAAGAAAAACTGAGTATCTATTCCAGTGAGGAAAGCACTTCTTTACATAACACATCTATATCATCTTTATCTACCCTGAGTAATCAACAAACTGTTATTGGCTCGAAGACAAGTATTTCTGATTCTCTGGATTTAGCCGCATTTATTAAAGCATCTCAAGCACTCTCTGGCGAAATCGAGCTTGAGCGACTACTTTCTACTTTGATGGAAGTTGTGATGGAGAATGCAGGAGCTTCTAAATGCGCTTTAATTTTGAGCGAAGGTGATAACTTAGCATTAACTGTTACAGCGGTTTGCTCAAGTTCAAATTTTGACCATATATACACAGAGTTTCCATCAATTTCTTTGGAGTCAAGCTACGATGTTCCTATTACTTTGATTAACTACGTTAAGCGCTCCAAAGAAATTTTGGTTATTGATGATGCAATGACTGTTTCCTTTTTAGCCTGTGATAGCTACATTCTGAGTGAAGAACCTAAGAGTTTGTTGTCTATACCTCTTCTAAATCAAGGTAAATTGATTGGAATTATCTACCTAGAAAATCATCTGACGACAGGAGCATTTACACGCGATCGCGTAGAAGTCCTCAAACTACTTACTACTCAAGCAGCAATATCCCTAGAGAATGCTATCCTCTACAAAAATTTGGCACAAGCTAAAGAAACCTTGGAGGAATACAACCATACCCTAGAGGAAAAAGTCCAGGAAAGAACGCAGGAACTCAACGACAAAAATCACTGTTTACAACAAACTCTACAAGAATTGCAACGTACCCAAATCCAATTGATTCAAAATGAAAAAATGTCTTCTTTAGGACAAATGGTGGCAGGAATTGCCCATGAAATCAATAACCCTATTAACTTTATTAATGGCAATATTACTCATGCTAGTGAGTATGTCCAAGATTTGCTGGATTTGGTAGTTGTTTATCAGCAGGAATATCCCCGTCCTTCGCCTTTAATTGAGGAAAAAGCTGAGGAGATTGACATAGATTTTCTATCAGAAGACTTGCCAAAGATTCTAGATTCAATGAAAGTGGGGAGTTCGCGTATCCGGAATATTGTTTTAGGTTTACGCAACTTTTCTCGCCTAGATGAATCTGAGATGAAGCCTGTGGATGTTCATGAGGGAATAGAAAACAGCTTAATGATTTTGCAACACCGATTTAAAGAACAGAGCAATTTTGCTGAAATTGAAGTAATCAAAGAATACGGAAAATTACCGGAAGTTATTTGTTACCCTGGTCAACTCAATCAGGTGTTTATGAATGTCTTGAGTAATGCGATTGATGCTTTACAAGATGCATTTTTAATTGATCATCCATCATTGGTAAATGACAAAGAACAAACAACAAAAGATATAGATGCTTTAGCGACTTCTCATAGAGTAGGACAAATTCACATCTTTACTGAACTAACAGATTATAATACAGCAATAATTAAAATTGCCGATAACGGTTCTGGTATGACAAAAGCAGTACAGCAGAAAATATTTGACCCATTTTTTACCACCAAGTCGGTAGGAAGTGGCACGGGGTTGGGGTTGTCGATTAGCTATCAGATTATTGTGGACAAACACAAGGGTACTTTAACCTGTGATTCCACATTAGGAAAGGGGACTGAGTTTACTATTGAGATACCGATGCAACAACCAGATATCTAGACTATGGCAATCCTATCTGATTTGCTCTCCATCGATATGCTCAACTCCCCGACTTCTTGAAGAAGTCGGGGATCTTTTTATTCGTAACTCTTGCACGGATTGCTATAGTAACACTTCTTTTAAAATACAAAGTTGGGTTAAGTAAAATGAAACTGAACATTTGTAAGTTTTTCGAGTTTTGCTTTACTCGACCCACTCTAAAATCCTAAAAACCCAGTTTTGTGACAAACTGGGTGATTTCTAAGACTCATCAAAACAACTCTAACAAGCTACTAGATACGGATGTAGTTGTCATCTTTACTAAAGACTCTAAAGGCGCACGTCGTCCTGTAACTACCATCTTGATTCCACTAGCAGGTGCTAGGGTAAAACCTCGGCGCTGAAGTCGCTCAGGTTGCTGATTAACTAGTGCGAACTGATAACGTGACAGGATGGTGGCTAATACTAGTTTCATTTGAAATAAGGCTAAAGCCTCACCCATACAACGACGGACACCACCACCAAAAGGCAGAAATTCATAGGGAGAAAATTGGCGTTCTATAAAGCGCTCTGGTCGAAACTCCTTAGGTTGAGGATATAAATCTTCGCGTTGATGAGTAAGATAAACACTGGGAAGCAATACTGTTCCAGGCTCTAAAGGATGTCCCAAAAGTTCAACTGATTCTCGTACCACTCTAGGGAATAAAATCATCAAAACAGGATGAATTCGCAAAGTTTCATTACAGATAGCAGTGAGATATGACAGTCGATAAATGCTCATAGGATCTGGGAAATCACCAAGGGTATCCAGTTCCTTGAAAAGTTTTTCACGGACTAGCGGCTTATGGTAAATCCAATAGAATCCCCAAGCTATTGCTGTTGCAGTAGTTTCATATCCTGCAATTATTAGGCTCATCAACTGATCGCGCAATTGATGATCTGTCATTAATTGACCAGTTTCATCTTGAGCTGACATCAGTAATGAGAGGATATCGACGCGTTCTGAATTAGGTTTTTGTCGGCGTTCGGCAATTTCGGCATAGAGCAATTGATAGATTGTCTCCCGATCGCGCAGAAATTTTCCCCAAGGACTCCAAGCTCCTAAATCCTGTTGCAAGAATCGGAAAAAGAAAAAACTGGAAGTGAGGGGTGAGCGAAACAAATCTAACATCAATGGCAGTAGATGCTTAAGTTTCTCAAATCTTTCTCCTTCATACAAGCCTAATACAATCTGTAATATGAGTTCCAAGGATATGTTCTGTGCGACATTACGAGCCAAAAAGGGCTGATCAAGTGGTAACTGACTAAATACTCTATCGCTCAGATTACAGATTAGTTGGCCGTAGACTTGCATTCGCTGTCCATGAAAACAAGGCGTCATCAATTGTCGTAGCCATTTGTGAGGGCTGCCATCAAGCATGAGAATTGAATTTTCTCCCACAAAGGCTTCAGTAATTCTGTTGAGTTCACCGGCGGCTACAAATTTTTTTCTATCATTCGTTAAAATTTCTTGGATTGCCTGAGGATGATTCACAAATACTATAGTGTCCCCAAAGCCAATTGTCCTACCAGTAAAAATGTCCGGATATTGTTGAGCAGCATTTTCCATGTAGCCCACAGGGTCGGCAACCCAATGAAGCTTTTGTAGTAAAGAAGGAGTTTTGAGAGGATTAGGTAGTTGCATGTTAATTTTAAGTCCAAATTAAAATCTAAAATTGTATTAGCAGGGATAAACCTTTAACAGAATAAGATGGGGTTCATCTGTGATTAACTTTCAAGGCACTAGTGTACCTCTTAGGTATCTTTATTCCTTCTCAAAATAGAGTTAAATTTTATTGAGTTAACTCCAATCTTTCTATAGTTTGGTAGCGACCAGAGTGATAATACCAAGTCAGATTAGCAGATATCCAGCTATGTATTCCCGATATATAATTGGCAAGTTCAGTATCTAATTCTTCTCCAAAAGATGGAATAGATAATTCAAAATCTTTTAATTGATATACTTCTTGATCGTGTATTTTGCTAGCCGCAATAATTGATGTTTCTAAAGAAAGCTTTTGTTGATAATGAATTAGTAATACTAAATTATGAACATCGCCACTTGACATTTCTCTATGTACAGAGAAAATATCATTACACCAGGCAAGAATATTAATTGTCATTACTTTTAACTCTTTCATCACCTCATGATTTCGGAGAAAATCAGGAATTGTTAAATGATTACAAAATTCCATCAATGCAAGGCAAAGATATCCCCCTAAACTTAACCTACGTATAAGCATATAACTCTCAATATCAGGTGTAATTTCTTGTGCTCGGTTAATTGCTTCTTGGACACATCCATCGAAGTAGCCTTCATAGCGATCAACAAAGTAATGAAACCACTCTTGACTGCCTCTTTGAAGTATCCGTTTTCGTAAATCACTTAAGGCATAAGCAAGTGGTATATCCTTACTACTAAGTTCTGCACCATTCAATATTTCCAAAAATCTTTTATGAAAATTTTTGAGAACATTAGGTTCTCTTCCTAAATTTGATAAATCACATTGGTCATCCCAAATAAACACCCAGCTTAACCAATCATTTGCAATTTTCAATTCTTCAAGCTGGCAGTTAGGATAAGCACTTGCTGCTAGGAAGAAAAACTTTGATTTGCAAAAACGCCTATAAGATGATTCATTAGCCAAGAGGTTAAAGCGAGTTACCCATTCAAGAGCATACTCTTCTAGAACATCAACATGCTTATTAATTTGGGATGGAAATGGACAGTATAGACCAGGGTAAAGTAATTGGTTCATAAAAAGTGTATTAGTTTTAAGTACTGAGAAAAAATGAATCGCATTAGAAGCAAGATAATAGCTCAATAAATTTATTAAGAGTCTTTGAAAAAGCTTTTTGAAAAATTCACAGCAATACGGCTTTTATAAAATTTGTAAATCATACTTACGCCACTATGAGTAACGTGTAAATCTATATGAATATTTCAAAAGTTATTTAGCTATTGTTCAATGTTTTTTATTAAAAAATAACCGTAATTATCTGGAATTGTATTTTTTAATAAAAATAGCTATCTTTGTGTCTATTCATGTCGTGTCTATTCATGAGAAATGCTGTTGACGAAATGAAAAAGTTAACTTAAGCCATCAACAATATTTTCTGATACAGTTCTACTCGTTCTACTCTTATAAAAAGACAAGGGTAATAATCACTAATTTCAGACCGATCACCTTCATGAAAGAGGATCTTCAGCTTCGGTGAAAATGAAGATTCATGGTTGATGTCCATGCTGTAGCGATCGCCTTCGTAGTTGTATAAGGCAATTTGGTGTAAGAATGTTGCTGTTATCAGACTTTTTGGGAACTATAGGATTGTCAGACGAGAAAATTGTCAGTCAGTCTGTGAAAAAAAATGGAGGTGACTTAGCTGCGATCGCAGGGCAATAGTGAATAAATAACTTAAATTAATTTAAATACATGAATTACGAGCAAGATATAAAAATGCTTTATGCCCCAGAAGATAGTTTAATTCTAGTGGTAGATGATACTACTACCAATTTAGAAATTGTCTTTGATATATTAACGAATGTAGGATTTAAAGTTATTACAGAAAATGATGGGAAAAGAGCAATTGAACAGGTTGAGTATAGACTACCTGACTTGATTTTATTAGATGTAATGATGCCAGGAATAGATGGCTTTGAAACCTGTAAAATTCTAAAAGAAAGTTCAGCTACTTGTGATATTCCTATAATTTTCATGACAGCTAATTCTGATACTGATAGTAAGGTTAAAGGTCTAAGTATTGGAGCAGTTGATTACATCACAAAACCTTTTCATGAAGAAGAATTATTAGCTAGAATTAAAACCCATCTTCAATTAAGAAATCTCACAAAAACTTTAGAAAAGCGAGTTGCAGAAAGAACAGCAGCGTTATCTAAGGCATTAAAAGACCTACAAGAATCTCAACTTCAGCTTGTACAGACAGAAAAAATGTCTGCTCTTGGTCAATTAGTAGCAGGAGTTGCTCATGAAATTAATAATCCAGTTGGTTTTATTCATGGAAATCTCGGACACGCTTCAGTATATTTCCAAGACATGATTAATATTATTGACCTCTATCAGCAGCATTATCCTAATCCGGTTCCAGAAATTAAAGAGGAAATTGCAGCTATAGATTTGAAGTATATGCTTGCCGATCTACCTAATTTAATTTCTTCAATGAAAGAGGGAGTTCAGCGCATTCGCAACATTAGTAACAGTTTGAGAACTTTTTCTCGAGCAGATAGCGATCGCAAAGTTTATTGCAATATTCATGATGGCATCGACAGTACCATCATGATTCTCAAACACCGCTTAAAAGCATCTGAGGATCGTCCTGATATTCAAGTAATTAAAGATTACGATAATTTGCCAGCATTAGAATGCTTTATCGGACAACTAAATCAGGTATTTATGAACTTGCTGGCTAATGCTATTGATGCTTTAGAGGAGTCTAATGTCGGACGCACCTATATTGACATTGAAGCAAATCCCAATAAAGTTTTGATTCAGACTACTCTTACTGAAGATAAAAATCATATCTTGATTCGGATTAAAGATAATGGCATGGGAATGTCAACTGATGTCCAGCAAAAAATCTTTGACTATTTATTCACCACCAAGCCTGTGGGTCAAGGCACAGGATTAGGATTATCAATTGCCCGTCAAATTGTTGTCGAAAAACATGGAGGAACTCTAGAGGTAAATTCAGTACTAGGAGAAGGTTCAGAGTTTATAATTAAGCTTCCCATTCAATAATCATAGTAAGTTACGTTCATAAACATAAACTGTCAGAACCACAAAATTCAGAATTTGTGATGAGCTTACATAAATATTGATTAGAAACAAAAGTAAGCATTAAATTCTCTGAGGAGAGAGATTAAGGAGTTACTTTCGATATATTTTGGGGAACCCTAAAAATGTAGTTCCCAGATTGTGTCCTGAAAATTTATGAACAATGCACTTAATCACTCAATAGCTACGCTTAATCTCTCTTTAGAACGCGATATATTTTTACGTACATTAATTAGAGAATTATCTGGCACTTTACAGGATGTAGTTGGCTTAGAAGAAGCTTCTGGATTTATTAGCGTAGTTGGTGAAAGGATGGGAAGGCAGATTAACCAAGATTACAAATCTGCCTTGGAAGTCTCCAACCTTTCTCGGAAACAGGTAGCTGATGTCTTGATTGATTTAAAAAAACGCATCCAGGGCGATTTTTATGTGATTGAGCAGGATGATGAAAAAATTGTCTTTGGCAACCGCGTCTGCCCATTTGGTGAAAAAGTACTTAATCGTCCTGCCATGTGCATGATGACTTCAAACGTCTTTGGAACGATCGCAGCTAATAATCTAGGATATGCGAAAGTAGAATTGCAGGAAACCATAGCACAGGGTGATCCTGGATGTAGAGTTATTGTTTACTTAAAACTTACAGAAGAAGCAGAAGATGCAGAAGGTCGAGAATACTTCAGAGGACTAGAATCTGTGTAAACCCTTCAGCATCAAAATAATTCCAGGATATAAGCTTAGTGCAGATATGTAAAGTAGAATCGAACCCTGAGATTGGAAGCACCATGACTCCTGAACAATTTCTTGAATTTGCCAGAGTTTTACCAGAACCTTTACTTCTGGTGAGTGGAGAGGGTCAGTTGTTAGCTACCAATCAACCAGTGGCAGATATGTTGGGGTTACGCCGTCAAGAATTGCAAGGAAGAATGCTTTTTGAAATTGTAATTGAGCCTGCCAACGATATTGTCAGGTATCTGCAAGCTTGTTCAAGTAGTAGGGCAATGGTTATTGGCTCCTTGACTTTACGAAAGAATGATGGAAAAACGTTAATATGTCGTAGCCAAGGAGCCGTTATTCAACCTTGGTCTCCTGAATCTTCAGCTTTAATTCTCTTACGCTTAGAAAATAGAACTCTGACCAGCAGTAATTTCGTTCTCCTGAATGAAAAAATCGATGAATTAGCAAAAGAAGTTCAGAGACGAAAACAGGCAGAGGAAGCACTCTGGGAAGCGAATCAAGAGCTAGAAATTCGGGTTGAAGAACGTACAACTGCTTTACAAGAAACACTAAATGAACTACAACTTACCCAAACTCAGCTTATCCAAGCTGAGAAAATGTCTAGTTTAGGTCAGATGGTCGCTGGTATTGCTCATGAAATTAATAACCCAGTGAGTTTTATTTATGGGAACCTTCACCACGCCCATAAATACACTCAGGATTTACTGGAATTGGTGCAAATTTATCAACAAATTTGTCCAAATACTCCTCCAGAAATCCAAGAGCAAATAGAAGAAATAGACTTAGATTTTCTGGTTCAAGACATAACTAAACTCTTCCAGTCCATGAAAGTGGGAGCAGAACGCATTCAGGAAATTGTTAAATCACTGCGTAACTTTTCCAGACTTGATGAAGCAGAACTTAAGCAAGTCAATATCCATGAAGGAATTGATAGTACTTTAATGATTTTGGAACATCGCTTGCAAGCTAGGCATGAGTACCCAGAAATCAAAGTCATCAAAAAATATAGTCAACTGCCAAATATAACTTGCTATCCTGGTCAACTTAATCAAGTGTTTATGAATATTCTTGCTAATGCAATTGATGCACTGGAGGCGTCAGCGAATAATGGTCGATGCTCTGAAGTAAATCCACAAACAACTGACAATCAAAAACTAATAAATAATAATCCCCAAATTCAAATTAAAACTGAGTTAGTCGATGAAAAATGGATAGTGGTTAGTATTGCTGATAATGGTTTGGGGATAAATGAACAAGTTCACTCAAAGCTATTTGACCCGTTTTTTACCACTAAATCTGTGGGCAAAGGTACTGGACTAGGACTATATATAAGCTATCAGATTATAGTTGAAAAACATAACGGGCAACTTAACTGTTTTTCTGTTCCAGGAAAAGGTGCAGAATTTGTAATTAAGATACCTATTAACTCAGTATCATAAAATTTAACTTAAAAGATATGACAAAGCCTGTCTGCTAATTAGCAAACAGGCTTTGTATTTGAGGACAAAGTTTGGTTGAAACTCGGTTAAATCTTAGTAGTAGAATCAACTGATGGTTGAGACTGACTAACCGAATCTAACTTTGGCAAAAGCAGTACATTTTGTGCTTTTACATTACTGTTGATTGTTGCTTGCAAAAATGGGGTATTGGAGATAGAATTGTTAGCCAATGTAAACAGTGGATTTGACAAAATCCCTGCTACGGTAGTGGCAATTAATGTTACTACCAACCCGACTTGCAAAGGTCTTAGTCCAGGCAAATCCCAACGCACTTGTGGATAATTCTTCACTGCGTCGGACATTTCATGGGGTTCTTTGACTACCATCATCTTAACTACGCGAATGTAGTAGTAGATGGAGACGACGCTGGTAACTAAGCCCAGCAAAACTAACCAATAAAGTCCTGCTTGCCAACCAGCCCAAAATAAGTAAATCTTGCCGAAAAACCCTGCCAATGGTGGAATACCACCCAAGGAAAGCAGGGAAATACTCAACGCCAGTGTTAGGAGTGGGTCTTTTTGATATAAACCAGAGTATTCGGCAATCTGGTCGGTTCCCGTTCGTAGTGAGAACAGGATGATGCAGGTAAAGCCGCACAGGTTCATGAACAGGTAAACCAGTAGGTAAAATATCATACTGGCATACCCTGCCTGTGTGCCAGCAATCAAGCCAATCATCACAAACCCAGCTTGGGCAATGGATGAATAAGCTAGCATCCGTTTCATGCTGGTTTGAGCTAGGGCGACTACGTTACCCAAAATCATACTGAGAACGGCTAGAGCTGTGAAGACAAACCTCCACTCGTCAGCAACAAGAGGGAAGGCTGTGAGCAGCAAGCGGATGGCTAGGGCAAACCCAGCTGCTTTGGAACCGACAGATAAAAAGGCGATGACTGGGGTGGGAGCGCCTTCATAAACGTCTGGTGTCCACTGGTGGAAGGGTGCAGCGGAGATTTTGAAGCCAATACCTGCGATCGCAAAAACTAGGGCAATCACTAACCCTAATGATTGTCCCACTTTCGCTGTGGCAATACCATTTGCGATCGCACTTAGTTCGGTTTGTCCTCCCGATAGTCCATACAGCAGTGATACACCGTACAAAAATATTGCCGTGCTGGAAGCTCCAATTAACAAGTATTTCAGCGCCGCTTCGTTGGAGCGAGGGTCACGCTTGGTATAACCTGTCAACAAGTAAGAGGAGATACTCAGGGTTTCTAGGGAGATGAAAATCATCACCAACTCACTAGCCCCGGATAAAAACATCCCTCCTAAAGTAGCACTCAGCAAAATAGCGATGAATTCTGCTAAAGCGGTGCCACTCTGCTCAACGTAGCGAATTGACATCAGTATAGTGGCGATCGCAGACAAGGCAATAATACCGCGAAAGACAATACTTAGGTCATCACTGTTAAAGCTACCGGTAAAACCGATGGGATTAGGAGAGTCCCATTGAAAATAGAGGGCGACAATCGAAGCAAATAAACCTGCGATCGCTAGATATCCAATCCAGCGTGCGGATGTACGCCCCAAAATCAAATCAACTATCAAAACCCCCAAGAGGGTGAGAATAACAATCCCCTCTGGTAAAATCGTTCCAGCGTTTAGCTGGGATGCAATATTAGCAAAATCCATGAGATGTATAGGTTTTGGCGATTAGACATTAAGGCTAACTCTGTTCACTCTAGCAAGTTTTCTAATCCCCGGACTAGCTCTTTTAACAAGAGCTTAACAGGTTGGATGCAGATGGCAATTGCACCAACCTTACTACTTTACCAGCAGCTTTCTCAGTATCCAGGGATTCACTTAACAACTTTCCTACTTCGTTTTTCAGGCATGACTTTTAGCGAATATCATCAATAATTATGCTGCAACGAGTGCAATAGTTACGTACAAAAAGCTTATACAATTAATAAGGGCACAGCAATGCTGTGCCCCGATAATATTTATAACTCCTAAGTTTATTAAAAACCGACTGATGGCAGCTTGCCTTGTAGTGACTGAAATTTAGACTGAACACAGTTGGCACAATTGCAACCAACTCGATCAATTCTCGGATGAGATGTTTGAATCAAATGTGGTGTTGCCAGATCGGGAATTTGTTGTGTAGATACTACCGTAACAATTTGTCTAGAATATGCAGATTTCAGGCTGGATGCGTGTGCTGGATTGACTAGCAGCAGCATGGATACCAGAAGTGCAGGACAGGCGAGTAAAATCAGTTTGATTATGTTCATAATTTACATAAAGATACCTTTGCTGATACAGCATAGCTAATAAATTGACCAGCTTCAACTTTAATAATTCGTAATTCGTAATTCGTAGTTCGTAATTGTTGGGTTTAATTACCATTTTTCCAAACGGAGAGTCCAACGCCAACGTCTATAAGTGGCGCTTTTTTTTCGGTCTGCGTATAAATATTTTGATGTAATAGTCTTTAATTACGAATTACGAATTACGAATTATTTTAACTGCGCCCGAATCCTTGACCCCGCAAAACCTTTGACCATACAAGTAATTCGCCCTGTTCACCGCCTGCGGCCAGTAACTTGCCTTGGGGATGCCAAGCTAGGGTGGAAAATCCTGCTGAGACACCTGTGATAATTTGGGATACTTCCTTGGCTTTGTTCCACAAACACAACCAGCCATCAGCAGCAGCAGAAGCGAGAAGGAAGCTTTTCGGTGCAAAGGCGATCGCATTAATTACACCCACATGATTAGTTAAAACTCGCGCTTCCCAACCTAAAGTCTCATCCTCTAGTTTTTCCCACACCACAATACCTTCAACGCTAGAAGATGCCAGTATTGGCGCACCGACTTTGGTCATAGCTTCTGACCATGCCAATTGGCGAATTTTACCAGGGAAGCCACGCATTACCCAAGGGTCGGGGTTGTTCCATTCTAAAACGGTGACACTACGATCCATGTTGCCAGAAGCCAGGTATTTACCATCAGGCGACCAAGCCATAGCTACACTGACAGTAGTCATATCTAGGTTGTATGGTTCTTCATCCCAGTTTTGACTGTGCCAAATTTTGACTCCCTTATAACCACTAATGGCTAAGTATTGTCCATCAATACGCCAATCTATACCCAGTACTGAAGAGTTGTCGAAATTCAGCGTCACGATAATTTCACGAGTATCTGCATCCCAGACTTGGACGTAACGCCCCAAACTAAAAGCCAGTTGGTTACTGGTGTAATTCCAAGCTAGTTTGTCAACCCATGCGGGGGCATTTTCCAAGGTGGCGATTAATTCAGTGTCGCGCCAAATTTTCACCTGTCCATCTTGTCCACCAACGGCTAAAAATTTGCCATCTGGTGAAAAAGCTAGACAGTCTACAGATTTACCGTTACCAGTTTGTAAGCTTGTTAGTTCGCCATTATTCCACAGAACAACTTCCCCGGCGGCAGAAGTTGCTGCTAAAGTTTTACCTTGTGGCGACCAAGCGATCGCAGTTACATAATCTGAAAGTGTCCCCGAATAGTGTTGTTCAAATTCCTTTGATTTGCTGGTTGTGGTGTTCATAATTTGTAAAGGGGAGTGGGGAATGGGGAATGGGGAATGGGGAATGGGGAATGGTAAATTCCCTACTCCCTACTCCCCACTCTCTATTTAAGCTAGACAAGCGAGAAAATCTTGCTTGAGTTGGGTTGCATTAAGGTTGCGCCCGATGAATACTAGTTCGTTTTTGGGGGTTTCGCTTGGTTTCCAGGGGCGATCGGGTTTGCCATCGAATATCATGTGTACTCCTTGGAATACAAATCGATTATCTTCTCCAGCAATATTTAAAATGCCTTTCATCCGAAAAATATCGGGGCCTTGGATACGAAGTAACTCAGAAAGCCAAGTGTTTAATTTTTCTCCATCGACTGCACCCGCTTCTACTAAAGCCACCGAAAAGACGCTTTCATCGTGTACGTGGGCATCTTCGCCTAAGAAATCTGGATCAATTTCTAATGCACGATCTAAATCAAAGGCTTTTACACCTAATAAAGCATCCATTCCGAGTTCAGAATTTTGGGTACGGTAGATTTTTGCGATCGCATTCATCGCCCGAATCCGTTTTTCTAATTCATCCAACTCTTCTGGCGCTACCAAATCTGTTTTATTAAGTAAAATTACATCGGCAAAAGCAATCTGTTCTTGTGCTTCGTCCGCATCCCAGTGCTGCCAAATATGCTTGGCATCTACGACTGTCACCACCGCATCTAGAGACAGTTGGCTTTGCAAATCTTCATCAACAAAAAATGTCTGAATCACTGGTGCAGGATCGGCTAATCCAGTTGTTTCAATTACTAAATGGTCAAATTTATCGCGCCGCTTCATCAAATTGCCAATGATGCGAATTAAATCGCCGCGCACTGTACAACAGATACAGCCATTATTCATTTCAAAAATTTCTTCATCTGCATCGATAATCAATTGATTATCAATACCCACTTCCCCAAATTCATTGACAATCACAGCAACTTTTTTGCCGTGTTCGTAGGTGAGGATGTGATTGAGTAGAGTCGTTTTACCTGCTCCCAAATAGCCAGTCAGAACAGTAACGGGAACTGAATTGTTGATTACGTCAGCCACCATACTCTAAATTCCTCTTGTCTCACCTTATGGATAATCATTATCGCCTATGATAAATCTTTTTATATTTTTGTGCGAACTTGCTGTTATTTCGGGTTTCAGCAAAATAATCACATAATTTAATCACAAAACATTTTATTTTTATGCATCTGCAATAAGTAATAGATATTCAAAATTTGGCTGGCAATATTGCATACAAGCCGACGCCGTGCGGTAAGTCGCAGGTTAGTACCTTGACAATCTTACCATTAAAATGATAATCATTATCTCAGAAAGATTATATTTTGATGGAGTAGCGTGGTGGTTTCAAAAAACACTACCTGCTTGAGAAAGCAATTAACTCAAGCAGGGCAAGCATCTGCGTCTATTGCAGCCAGCTTTTTGGTCGTTGCGCCGTTGGTTTTATCTACCGCTTTAGTGCCAGCACAAGCAGATGATACTCATAATCATTCAGAAGAAACCGGCTTTTACATAGGGTTAGATGGTTTGGAGGCTCTGTCTACAGGGACATACGCAGGATTGGAGAATCCCAACTACAATCGTTTGACCCTTCTGTTTGCACACAGGAATGAAGACACGCCGGAATCAAGCCATTTCCACGGGATTGGTACTTATAGCTACTCAGGGTCATTAGATAACCCAACCATTAACCCAACCAATCCAAATAACCGAATTCCTGAATCTTACTCAGAACAACCGCCGCTAACATTATTACCTGGTACAGGGTTTTATACTGGTCGCTTGATTAGTACTGCAACAGATAAGGAATATAGCAATCTCACAATAGAACCTATCGCGTCTCTAAAAACTTCAAAAGAATTAGACAACCAGTATTTGTTCAATAGCTCTAGTGGCCGTTGGCAGTCATCTCTTAAAGGTGCAAATATTGGTTTACAATTAGCCTCAATTAGCAGTGGATTGAATATTGGCGATTCAGCAGGCGTTGATATTCTCAAGTCAGTCGGTGATATCTACACAATCGGCAGTGGTGATGATTTTTCGTTCACCCCTACCTTTTGGACTGATGCTGCTGCACCACTGGGAAGTTATTCTGCATCATTCAAACTCGTAGATTTAGGCAATGGCAATAACCCCATTCCCTTTAAGGAGTCTGGCACTTTCAGTTTTGATTTTGAAGTCAAGACCGTGCCTGAGTCGTCAAATGTCCTTGGTCTTGGTATAGTCGGTCTACTAGCGCTTTCTCTTTCTCGCTTGCAAAAACTTAATCGCAATAGTTTGAACTAATTTTAATTTCGCACCAAGGTGCAAAATGATCTTTGCATCTTGGTGCGAGGATTTAATTTTCTCACGAGAACAAAAAATCTTGAACTGCTTCTAAAACAACTGCTGGGTATTCTTCATGCAATCCCAGAGAACCAGGGATAACAACACTTCTCACTCCTGGTAAAGCAACCAAAGCGTTCATTTCCTCTCGTGATTTGGGAGGACTAGATTCCCCAATTACTACCATGAGCGGTACGGTTAAAGACTTTACAAGTCCCAGAAAATCAGATTGTTCGTGTACAGCATCGAGATTCCCAGTTACAAAGGCAGCAGATGCAAATCGCGCTCCTGGTTGTTGAGTCGTGTGCCACTTCTTCTCGATGAAACTGGGTGTAATTTTAGCCGCGTCAGTAAAGACATGACGGCGGTACATAAAACTTAATAAAGATGGGGCAGTATTGAGTTTGTAGAGAGCTTGACCAAGTATAGGCGATCGCACCAATTCTCTCACAATGCCAGCTATTTGCTGACTTGCCCCCATTGTCGGCAAAGGGCCACGCCAAGTAGGAGCTAATAACACAATCTTTGAGAAAGCAGCAGGTTGTTTGACAGCTAATTGTAAAACGTAACTAGCAGCATGACCAGCCGCCACCACAATAATGGGAGTAGTAAAAACAGCTTTGACAAAATCTTCCAAAAATTGCTGATATATTTCTGGTCTGTAATTCAAACTAGGGCGAGAAGATTCACCAAATCCAGGCCAGTCTAAGGCTAAAACTTGAAAATTGGGAGCTAGTAACCTGGCAAGTTCGCCGACTTCCAAACGCGTCGAAACACTGCTGAAAGATGGCAGCAGCAATAGCGGTGAACCTTTACCGAGGGTTTCATAAACAACGCGCAATTGCTGATTTTCGCAGTTCCAGAGATATTCTTGAACCACTCCACCAAAACCAGTAGCAGCAGAGGTAGATAATAAATTTGTTGACATTAGACTAAATTTTGGTAGTTGTACCTTATTTGTCAGTTGTTTTTTGTCAGTTGTCCTTTGCAAATGACCAATGACAAATGACAAATGACCAAGTTTAGTTAGGCAAATCTAACTTACATTCCAATGCTTTTTTTTGCATGGTTTTAAAAATATTGTAAAATCCATTAGCACGGGAAGGCGTCAGGCTAACATTTAAACCTGTTTCTTGAATAAAATCTGGGGTAAGTTGGACAATCTCAGTTGGCGTTAGTCCATGTAATCCTTCAACTAGCAGCCCTACTAAACCTTTGGTTAACTGGGAATCAGACTCGCCCTGAAACACAACTTTACCGTCATCCAAAGCTGCGGTGATAAAAACTTGAGACACGCAACCAGGAACTTTATTTTCGGGTAATTTATCAGCTTCTGGGAACTCATTGAGCTTCTGAGCGTACCAGATTAGCTGTTCGTAGCGTCGCTTCGGTTCGGAAGCGCGTTGAAAGCGCTGGACAATTTTAGCGAGCGCAGGTGGCAAAGAATCTAGAGTTGAGGACATAACAGAAGCTGCAAATGATCGGTCTTACCTTGAGTGTAAATTATCTTTAGAGCGATGCCTACGGTGGGCTGCGCCTACGCGCCTCTTATTCACTTGGCATTATGAAGCTTGCCATTCTGAATATAATTTATCAAATCCAGATAATCCTTGCGTAGGCGCAGCCCAACCTAGGCATCGCATTAATCTTCGGTCAAGTTTTTTGATGCGTCTAATTACAAAAACTTAATTTTTTTATAAGCAGGTTTTGACAGCAACTATATATAATTTACCGTTGTATCAGTATAGACTTATTCTTATTACGTAAGTGTGGGGATACGTGAAATTTATATGTCGTTTGATTTTACTATGCGATGCCTAAGTTTGGACTGCGCCAACGCACTTACAAAATTAGGTGCAAGTAGATTTTAACTAAGCAGCTAGGTGATAATAAACAATTAAAAATTAAAAATCAAAAAAAAATTCTGATTTTTAATTTTTAATTTCTCTCCCTCAAGGATCAATTCGTAGTTTGTGCAGCTAGCATCTGCTTCAGCTTTTCTAATTCCGAAGCCCAACGAGGATCTGGACGAATAGCGTCTGAATCTGTGGTTGTGGTGCTGGTTTCACGAGAACCACCGCCGCCACTGCCGCCACGACGAGGCTTCTTAGAGCTTTTATCACGACGGCTACCTTCTCTGTTGGGGCTAGGAGTTGGGGTACTACTAGCAGCAAGACTAACTGGTTTAGGAGCTTGCTCGTCGCCCTCTTCACCTTTTGTCCGAGGTAATGCCTTTTCTAGCTTAATGGGAGTGTCTTTGAACATCTGCCCATTATACTTTTCAATGATTTCGTCAGCTTGTTCGTCATTGTTGACGGTAAGAAAACCGAAACCACGGCATTTGCCAGTTTTGCGGTCTTTAATTAATTTAGTAGTTACAGCATCACCTTCGGCTGCAAAAACTGCTTGCAGATCTTGACGATCTATTTCATCTTTAGGCAAATTACCTATATATAGGCGAACGGACATGAACTATACCTCCAGAGTTGAATGAACATGGCAAGGCGAGAAAACAATTACTTGGCTTTGGCTTTTAAATAGATGCTATTAACCAAGGCTGCCATTAACCAATTTTTTTGCTCGAAACTGTCAACTTATACAACAATACAGTTTTTCGTCGGGATCAAGCTTGTTTAATCCAAAGGCCCACACTATGGTGAGCTAATAACACCTTAATTCTAAGAATTGTAAATTTAATAGCCTATTGCCTGCTAAAGTACACGCTTTCTTTTATGCCTTTTTCGCAGAATCAAATACCATTCCTTACATTACCACGGTATTTTCTACGTAGCTAGTTTAGCGCACACATTTCCGACGTTAGTATTACTGCATCGTAACATAAAACACATTTTTTATTCAAAGGAGCATATTTTGAAACAAAAACCAGCCGATGGCTGGTTGATTTCCTGCTGTGTTGGGAGGATAAAAAGGTATGGAGTGGGGGAAAAGCATCCGAATTCATCACTAAGCTGTAGTGCTGAGTTATGTTGGCTGCTAATGTTTGTGTAAATAAATGTAACACTTGTAAAGAAAACCTGCAACTTTTGTTTACATTCTGATTTGTTCTTTGTCCTTTGTCCTTTGTCCTTTGCTAATAACGAATGACCAATGACAAATGACCAATGACCAATAACCAATGACAAATGACTAACCAGTAAGAAAAACGTATGCGCCCCAAGCCTGTGCTGCAACTGCTAAAAAAGTAGACCAAATGGGATGAGGGCTATGAATGGTTTTACCACTTTGAGTTTCCAAGGTTTGGATATCGATCCAAGGTGTTGCTCCTCGGCGGAACCAACCTGTGACGATAATTTGCCTACCAATTAAATCCTGGTGATTGACTGACTGTCCTAGCCAAGAAATGTGATGTAATTTCACTAAACCTGCGCTGGATTGGAGAATTAAATCTTGCGCTAGGGAGTTGCTAGTGCCTTGACGACCTAATAATTTGCCCACAAGACGCACGCTGACGCTATCAATTGGTAAGGCAGAAGGGTCAGATAACAGGTTGGGTAAGTAGTCGTCAGTTTGCACAGTGTCAGGTTTGATATCGGGGAAGAAAGAATTAATCCGCATCACTGTACCGATGCTAAAGCCAATCAGAAGACAGCCTGTAATGAAAGACCAATCTTCGTAGATCCACTTTAGATTTAAAAACTTGAGTGTGAATGCTAGTTGCCAGGTTAGCCAGACTAAAGCTGCAAACAAAACCCCTAGAGGAATTCCCAACCAGGGAGCGATTTGTAATAAGAAAGACTGACGCTTCACCTTTGACGGTTCGCTAGCAAAATGTAGCTCAGTGTCTAGATGCCAGTGACGGGCTATTTGGCAGAGGCGTTCGATGCGATCGCCCATCAAAGGATGACTACTATTAATCGTAAACCATCGGCGATAGGGATTGGCAGTATCCCACTTCAAAAAGGCTTCAAAAGATAGATTGCTGGCAATAGTGCCCAAAGCGAGGCTCTGTTGGTAGCTGACTGGTGTCAAAAGATTTAAGCTTTCTAGTTGCCAACTGGTCTGTTCTTGTTTTTGGATATCAGCTGCAATGCCAATAGCAATTTTGAGTAAAGCGCGAATCAGGGCATTGGGATTGCCAGTAATTTCAGATGCAACGCGATCGCTATAATAAAGCCGCAACCGCGATAACCACAATCCAGTCCCAGTCAGCAAAGACCAAACTCCATAAATTAGACTAGCCACAATTGTCACCGGCCAGCGCCAAATTTTCGCTGATATTTTGTCTCCCCACTCCGACACTTGCTGATATAGCTGATGAATTGGTAGTGTCACCAGCAGCAACAAAGACATCACAGCAAAATCCCAGTGAGCAATATGCCCTAATTGCGTAGCGTAAATAGTGGCGATTTCATCATCTGCTAATTGCTCTAATAGCCCCTGACTCACAACAATCCTGGCATTACGTGGTAAACTGCCATAAGTCAGGATAATTGGTGCAGCCATTGGTAAGATCCGCAGTTTGGGTATGGGCCAATGTCGCTGTTGGCAACAACGTTGTAGCACCCGAACGGCTTCGCGGCTATGGGTATTTAATACATCTTTAGGAAATTCTCGCTGACCATACAATTTCGCCAGTAGTAGATCCAGCAACCAAGGTGATACTCCGATTAAAATCACCAATACTATTAGCAACAATCTAGTAGGATCGCGGTATAAAAGTTGCAGCGGCTCCAGATAAGGTAGTTTGACTAAAGTCTGGTTGATTAATCCTAATGCTAACTTGAGGATTTCTCGCATAACCCAAAATAGGGCGATGAATGTCCCTGCTGACAGTAGCCGCAAAGGTATTAATTTCGGTTTGCGTAGGGGTTGCCATGCTCTAGCGCGTTGTGCTTGCCGCCAATAAATAACACCGAATAATTTGGCTTGGGTGCGAGTCACAGAACCCATGAAGCCATTTAGGGGTGCAGTTGTTGGTGGTGGTAGTGGTGTCGCTACTGTCGCTTTGAGTCTAGCTAGTGGCACCATCGACGGTGTGTCGTCGCTTTTGGTTTCTGTGAATTGATCTTTTGGTTTTTCCTCTAATGTAGGAGTTTCCGGGGGGGGAACTGGGGGAGAATCTGGAGTTGAATTATCAAAGGCAACAAATCCAGTTTCGACATTTTTTGATTCTTGATCGCGTTTTTTACGTTTTGTCAGGTGTTCGAGAGCGCGTGTTGCCCACTCTTGAACTTGCGGATTGTTACTCTCAATGAGATTCTGGGATATAGTGATCGCTTTGGACACTTCGCCAGTGCGAGCATAAGCCATCACTAAACCAACTTGGGCTTGTAAGCTAGCAGTACCATTGCTTTGGCTGCTAGCAATAGGTTCTAGGTGAGCGATCGCTGTTTGGTAATTTCCCTGCTTGAGGGCAACTAAACCAGCCTCCAAAGACGATTTGGCATGTGAAGGCATACAAATTCTGGCACTCCAATCTCTTCTAGGTGATCCACGTTTGTGCAAAAGCGCGAACCTCGGATGCCGTGGAACTCAACCGCGCTCAAGTTTTGCTTGTCAAGTGAACAATAAAGATTGAATAAAGGCGTCAGGAGTCAGAATTCAGTTGGGACTTCTGGTAGGATTAATTCTGAATTCTGGATTCTGAATTCTGGATTCTTCTTCAGTCTTCCACTGGTTTTTGACTAGAAAATACTGGAGCGATCGCGCTTAATTTTAACTCTGGATGGTCGCCCAATAATTGTTGACAATTCCATTCATTGCGGAATAGTAACACTGGACGTCCCATACTGTCTTTAACTGTAGTGGTGTTGAATATTCGACCCACTTTTTCTAATGCTTCCCAACCACCCTCAACCCAACGGGCGACACTGTAGGGCAATAACTCTAATATGGTTTCTACACCATATTCGTTTTGTAAGCGAAACTGCACCACCTCGAATTGCAACTGACCCACCGCCGCCAAAATTGGATCGCGCTTGGCTTCATCAGTTGAATACATAATTTGTACAGCACCTTCTTCTCGCAATTCCGCAACGCCTTTTTGGAATTGTTTAGATTTTGAGGGGTTGGGATTCCTCATAGACGCAAACAGTTCCGGCGAGAAATACGGAATCCCCTCATATTCGAGCTTTTGTCCCGTGTAAATTGTATCCCCGATCGCAAAAACACCGGGATTGTTCAAACCGATCACATCGCCAGGATAAGCCACATCAATCGATTCCCGCTCTTGAGCAAAGAGTTTTTGCGGGCGAGACAGACGGATGAGTTTACCAATGCGGGCGTGATTCACCATCATATCTTTTTCAAACTTACCAGTGCAGACCCGGATAAATGCGACGCGATCGCGATGCTTCGGGTCCATATTCGCTTGCAGTTTAAAGACAAACCCCGAAAATTCCGGGTATGTAGGAGGAACTTCGCCAACACTGCTGACATGAGAACCGGGTTTGAGGGCATAGTCGAGGAAATACTTGAGGAATAACTCTACCCCGAAGTTAGTCATGGCGCTACCAAAGAACACAGGCGTCATTTTGCCTTCGTGTATCAACTGTAAATCTAGCTCTGGCCCAACTCCTTCTAACAGTTCTAGATCGTTTTTCAGTTGGTGGTAGAGGTCTTGTTCTAGCTGTTCTTCTATTCTCGGATCACCTAACTCCACTATCGTATCACGGGCTTCGCGGCTACCGTGGAAACTGCGCTCAAAGAGGTGTATTTGTTGCTTGTGTCGGTCAAAAACACCTTTAAAGCGATCGCCCATCCCAATCGGCCAGTTCACCGCATAGGTTTGTAATCCCAATTCTTGCTCAATTTCATCCAACAGTTCCAGAGGTTCCCTACCTGGGCGATCGAGCTTGTTGACAAATGTAAAAATCGGGATACCCCGCAACTTACATACTTCAAACAATTTGCGGGTTTGAGGTTCCAAACCTTTTGCCGCATCAATCAGCATCACGGCATTATCGGCCGCGGCGAGGGTGCGATAAGTATCTTCACTGAAATCTTGGTGTCCCGGCGTATCTAATAAATTTATTTGACAGTTCCGGTATTCAAATTGCAACACTGTGGAGGTGATGGAAATACCCCGTTGTTGCTCCATCGCCATCCAGTCAGAGGTAGCCTTTCGCTGCGCCCGTCGCGCCTTCACCGCCCCAGCTTCGTGAATTGCACCTCCGTACAGAAGTAGCTTTTCTGTTAGTGTAGTTTTACCCGCATCAGGGTGAGATATAATCGCAAAATTGCGGCGAAGTTCAACCGCTTGAATAAGTTCAGACTGAAGTTCAGTAGACATAAGTGTATTTGTTTGTTAGCTAACTTAATTTTTTGACTCTTGTAAGTCTTTTAATCTTAAGACAACGATGCTCGTGATAGGGTCGTAATATAACCAACAATCTGACTAAATAGGAGAAAAGAATGTACGACACAGACAAGCGAAAGCTTCTATCTGCCTTGTCGCATGGAGCCATTTTTTTCAGTACGGCTTTTGTTTCTGTAGGTATACCTATCGCCATACTGCTCGTATCTGATGATCCTGTTGTTAAAGAAAACGCCAAAGAATCCATCAATTTCCACTTTAATGTCTGGCTTTATGGAGGGATTCTAGGAGCACTGTTTTTTCTATTTGGTTGGTTAGTGTTACCTCTATTATTGTTGGGGCCACTAGCAGGTATTGGGTATCTATTACACTGGGGATTAACAATTTGGGCGCTCATCGGAGTTTTCAGCAATCCTGATATACCCTTCCGTTATCCCTATATTTTCCGAGTTTTTTAACACAAATTTATGGTATTGGGCATGGGGCATTGGTAATTGTCAGTCCATTAAATTAGTAGCAAATTCTTTGCGTGCCTCTGCGTTTACCTCTGCGCCACTTTGCGTTTAAATTTCAACCCTCAATTCGCCAAAATTTTGCCAATAGACAGTCTTCTCATTCTGAATTTTGAATTGCTTACTATGTTGTTTTTTTTCCAGTCCGTCGGATAGATGCAACCAAGCTGTAAAATACAAAATTGCCCTACAACTTAATTAAGAGTAGGGCAAAAAGACAGTTAAGCACTGTTTGTAGTCTGTCTGACGGCAGGAAAATTTTAGCCTGCTTTTGTGACGCTTTGTTTTGTGTCCAATTGCGTTGTTTTTCTTCATAAAATTTTATGTTTCCTACACATCGTCCCCGTCGTCTGCGTACTCATCCCCAACTGCGTCGGATGGTTCGTGAAACTGTTTTAACAACAAGCGATTTAATCTACCCATTATTTGCCGTACCAGGTGAGGGAATCGCTAACGAGGTGAAATCCATGCCCGGAGTCTACCAACTTTCGGTAGATAAAATTGTTGAAGAAGCAAAAGAAGTTTACGACTTAGGAATTCCTTCGATTATTTTATTTGGGATTCCGGCTGATAAAGATGTGGATGCCACTGGCGCTTGGCATGATTGCGGTATCGTCCAAAAAGCAGCGACGGCGGTAAAAGCAGCAGTGCCAGATTTGATTGTAATTGCTGATACTTGTTTGTGTGAGTACACCAGCCACGGTCATTGTGGTTATTTACAAGTTGGTGATTTAACAGGACGAGTTTTAAATGACCCAACTTTGGAATTGTTGAAAAAAACAGCAGTTTCTCAAGCGAAAGCCGGTGCGGATATCATTGCGCCTTCTGGGATGATGGATGGATTTGTGCAAGCAATTCGTCAGGGTTTAGATGAAGCAGGATTTCAAGACACGCCGATTTTGTCTTATGCTGCTAAGTATGCTTCGGGTTATTATGGCCCATTTAGAGATGCAGCAGACTCGACACCACAATTTGGGGACAGAAGAACTTACCAAATGGACCCAGGTAATGCCCGCGAAGCAATTAAAGAGATTGAATTGGATATCGCTGAAGGTGCTGATATGCTCATGGTTAAGCCAGCCTTGGCATACATGGATATTATTTGGCGTGTGAAGGAAGCGAGTAACTTACCAGTTGCGGCTTACAATGTTTCTGGTGAGTATGCGATGGTGAAAGCTGCGGCTCTCAATGGTTGGATTGACGAGGAGCGCGTGGTCATGGAGACTTTAACTGGGTTTAAACGGGCTGGTGCAGACTTGATTTTGACTTATCATGCCAAAGATGCGGCGCGATGGTTAAAGTAGGACAAATGATCGAATAGTAAGAATTTGCCGACATCTTGGCTCATGAGCAAACGGAAAAGAGTGAATTGATCCAACGCTTGATTGCTGAACGCTGGCTAACCTAAGACCTCTTGCAAAAGTGCTTTTTGCAAGAGGTCTTATGAGTGTGAGCAATTATTGACGCAAGATTTTTCGCGTATTGCTGAGTTGAATACTCAGTACAGAGATTTACCAGGGGATTTTGCAGATTTATACTTGATCGTCATTTCGGAATGCTTAGATATTGGTGCGATGCCTACGGTGAGCTACGCCTACGCTACTTTGGACAGTGATGCTAATATTTATCGGCGTTATCGTAAAAAACCTTTTGAGCGGGTATTTTAGGGATGCGATTTTCAATGCGTAAGTCCTAAAACCTATAAAATCTAACTTAGGTATGTGGATTTATGAATTTGCAACTCCTAATGTAGGGTGCGTTAGTGATTTTCGTAACATAATTTTTCTCAAGTATTGATGCGTTAAGCTTGACGGAATGCAACAGCAACTATATATCTGAGAATCAGCTGTCCATTCAGCCTCTGTTACGGAGTTAAAGTTTTGCGTTTTATTTGGCTCCACGTTTTTTATATTCTTGCTCCAATGAAGAGGATCGTTTAAACAACCCAATCTCTAACTAGTGCGATCGCTCACCTTATTTGCGACAGCAGCACGATAAAATTCTAAAACCATAATCGTACTAAAAGGTCTAAATGGCAGAAACACTTTTCTTCAACGCCTTACGGGAAGCCATTGATGAAGAAATGGCGCGTGATTCCAGCGTATTTGTTCTCGGTGAAGATGTAGGACACTATGGCGGTTCCTACAAAGTTACCAAAGACCTTTACCAAAAATATGGCGAACTCCGCATTCTAGACACTCCCATTGCGGAAAATAGCTTTACTGGGATGGCTGTGGGAGCTGCAATGACTGGGTTACGTCCCATCATTGAAGGCATGAATATGGGCTTTTTATTGCTCGCCTTCAACCAAATATCCAACAACGCTGGGATGCTTCGCTATACTTCTGGCGGTAACTTTAAAATTCCAATGGTAATTCGCGGCCCTGGCGGTGTGGGACGACAGCTAGGCGCAGAACATTCCCAACGACTAGAAACTTACTTCCAAGCTGTGCCAGGGTTGAAGATTGTTGCTTGCTCTACACCAAGAAACGCTAAAGGACTACTGAAATCTGCTATCCGCGATGATAATCCAGTGTTGTTCTTTGAACACGTTTTACTTTACAACTTGAAAGAAGATTTACCAGAAGAAGAATACTTGCTACCTCTGGATAAAGCAGAAGTTGTACGTGAGGGTAAAGATGTCACAATTATTACTTATTCGCGAATGCGGCATCATGTGTTGCAAGCTGTAAAAACTCTTGAAAAACAAGGATACGATCCAGAAGTTATCGATTTAATATCCCTCAAACCATTAGATTTTGATACCATTGGTGCATCAATAAGAAAAACCCATAAAGTCATTGTTGTGGAAGAATCGATGCGAACTGCGGGTATTGGAGCAGAAGTCATCGCCTCAATAAACGATCGCTTATTCGATGAATTGGATGCGCCAGTACTACGGCTTTCTTCCCAAGATATTCCCACACCTTACAACGGTAATCTGGAACGACTAACAATCATCCAACCAGAGCAAATCGTGGAAGCTGTGGAAAAAATGGTGGCGTTGCGAGTCTAGGGACTGGGGACTGGGGACAAGGAGAATAACCAATGCCCAGTGCCCGCGATCCCCAGTCCCCAATACTTGCTCATAACTCCATAAAAGAGCGCTATTATAGCCTTTGTCAGTTGCGAGTTATGGTATGCAAAGACAGCGATCGCTATTAATTTTGATTTTAGTCCTGATAATCGCCGCTATTACGGTGATTGCCACAATTCCGATACCCCTTGGACTGGACTTGCGGGGAGGATCACAGCTCACAATTCAGGTGAAACCATCAGCGGATATTCCCCAAATCACCGAACGAGAATTGGAAGGTGTGAAGAAAGTTGTCGAAGGACGGATTAATGGTTTGGGTGTTTCTGAACCTGTGATCCAAACAGTCGGCACAGATAAAATATTGGTGCAACTACCAGGAGTTAATGATCCAGAGCAAGCTGAACGGGTGCTAGGGGGTACAGCGCAGTTAGAATTTCGTACCCAAAAGCCGAATACAGAAACCCAATTGCTTGCTTTCCAAGCATCTAGAGCCGAATTGAAAGCCAAGCAAGAAGAGTTGAGAAAGAGTACCGACAAAGCAGCAATTGTCAAGAATCAAGAAGATTTACAGAACAGTAATCAAGCGATCGCAGAATTGTTTGAAAGCACTAATCCACCCCTAATTGGCAAATACCTCAAGGATGCCTATGGCGAACCCACTCAAGGCGACAACTGGAATGTTGCCATTCGCTTCGATCAACAGGGTGGTGAACTGTTTGCCAATTTGACGAAAAATCTCGCCGGTACTGGGCGCAGCATTGGTGTTTTTCTGGACAATGAACTGATTAGCGCTCCTACTGTAGGTATAGAATTTGCCGCCACTGGTATTACTGGTGGCGCTGCGGTGATTACAGGACGGTTTACCGCACAACAAGCTAATGACTTAGGTGTACAGTTACGAGGTGGCGCATTACCCGTACCAGTGGAAATTGCCGAAATCCGCACTGTTGGGGCAACTTTAGGTAAAGACAGCATCACTAGCAGTATTTATGCTGGTATCGGTGGTCTAACTTTAGTATTAATATTTATGGTGGTGTACTATAGACTACCAGGACTGATTGCCGATGTAGCACTATTGATTTACGCGTTGCTGACCTGGGCTACCTTTGCTTTATTGGGTGTCACCCTGACCCTACCAGGAATTGCCGGTTTCATCCTCAGTATTGGGATGGCGGTGGATGCGAATGTGCTAATTTTTGAGCGGACGCGAGAAGAATTACAAGCAGGAAAATCCCTTTATCGTTCTGTGGAATCTGGTTTTTATCGCGCCTTTTCCAGTATTTTAGATGGCAACGTGACTACAGTCATTGCCTGTGCGGCACTATTCTGGCTGGGGGCTGGTTTAGTAAAAGGCTTCGCCCTAACTTTGGCTTTGGGTGTAATGGTGAGTATGTTTACGGCAGTTACCTGTAGTCGCACCTTAATGTTTTTAGCAATTACAATTCCCGCATTCAAGAAACCAGAACTTTTCTCTCCGAACCTGCCAACATCAAATAAGGCAGAGGTGGCTTAATGAAACTGAGTATTAACAAATCGCGATCGCTTTGGTGGGCTATTTCTGGTGCTGTCATTCTCGCTGGGATAATCTCAATGGTGATTTCTTGGCAAAACCCGACTATCAAAGCACCCCTACGTCCCAGTTTGGATTTTGTTGGTGGTACACGATTACAGTTTGAACGGGATTGTACCAAACCCGGTAACTGCGACCAGCCAATTGATATCAATGTTGTTCGAGAAGTAGCTAAAGAACAAGGATTGGGCGATAGCAGCATCCAAATTGTCACTGACAGAGACACAGGTGGACAAAATGGTATATCAATTCGCACAAAAAACTTGGATCGCGAACAGCGTACTAATTTACAAAATGTCTTAAGTGAAAAAGTCGGTACTTTTGACCAACAAAAAAATCAATTTGACACCGTTGGCCCTACTCTGGGAGCAGAACTGTTTAGGTCTGGGGTAATAGCTTTAATAGTTTCCTTTGCAGGCATCATAATCTACTTGAGCTTCAGGTTCCAGTTGGATTATGCAGTGTTTGCGATCGTTGCACTATTACATGATGTCTTGGTTACGGCAGGGATTTTTTCGATTTTTGGTTTAGTACTGGGTACTGAAGTAGATAGCCTGTTTATCGTTGCTCTACTGACAATTACAGGTTTCTCAGTTAACGATACGGTGGTGATTTACGATCGCATTCGGGAAACCCTGAAAATTAATCCTGATCGACCAATTGCTGACATTGTGGATGATGCTGTGAACCAAACCCTAGCAAGGTCTATCAACACGACTTTAACCACGATGCTATCTTTGTTTGCGATATTTCTGTTTGGGGGAGAAACTCTAAAAAACTTTGCCTTAGCTTTAATTATTGGCTTTACAGCCGGGGCTTATTCAAGTATTTTTATCGCCAGTACTCTTCTAACTTTGTGGCGAGAGCGCAACGGTCAAACAAGTTTGGTAGTCACTGATGAATCGATTGATACATCTGCTGGTAATTAGTCATTGAGTATTGGGCATTGGGCATTAGTCTTTAGCAAATGACAAATGACAAAGGACAAATGACAAATGACAACTGACCCATCCTTTACTCAACAAGTAGAAAGATTACATAGGTTGACAATATATGGTAGATGGCTGTTTGTAGTCTGTTTATGGCTCACTGTTGCCCCTGCTTCCTTGTGGGGTCTACGTGCAGAAATTGCTCT
The DNA here is from genome assembly GCF_054786515.1 of Nostoc sp. UIC 10890. Lineage (NCBI taxonomy): Bacteria > Bacillati > Cyanobacteriota > Cyanophyceae > Nostocales > Nostocaceae > Nostoc > Nostoc sp. UIC 10890. Next base: position 2,810,565 of record NZ_JBSGKF010000001.1, on the reverse strand, counting down.
GTGGCAGCAATATTTTACCTGGGTGGCGGTGCGATATGGGCTTTTCTACAATCCACTGTCTACCTTTGGTTTAGCCTTTTGTATCGGGATGACCGCTGCTGTTTTAGTTTGGCAAAGTCGGAATATCTTACTCGGACTACCACAGCAAGAAAAACAACGTTTAGAAAAACAAGTTTCTCGAATACGTCAACAGGGGCCAACTCATCCTCTGTGGAAGTGGATTTGTCATTAAATCTTCAAATCGTTGCATATAGATATACGTATTCAGCAATTTCTAGCAAAATATGACTTAGAAATAGCAAATATACTGCTAAAAGTGGTGCCATACATGAACGATCATCAGATTCAATTTAGCGAACAGCTCCGCTGCGCCAAAGGCGAACGCAAGTCTGAAATTGACCTTTACCAATTGCAAGAACTGTTAAATGTTTCAGCTTTCTGGGCAAAGGGACGGAGTATTGAAGATTTAGGTATAGCTATTGCCAATAGTGAACCAGTGATTTGCGTCTGGGATAGTGAGCGACTCATTGGCTTTGCTAGAGCAACATCTGATGGCATATATCGCGCCACAATTTGGGATGTTGTGATTCATCCAGAGTATCAAAGTAGTGGGTTGGGAAGTAAGTTAGTAGAAACCGTTTTGACTCATCCCCGCATGAGGTGGGTTGAGCGCGTTTACCTGATGACTACTCACCAGCAGGGTTTCTACGAAAAGATTGGTTTTAAACCCAACACCACCACTACGATGGTGTTACACAACCTAGCTAACGCTGCTTTCGTTACTACTACAGAAGTTCAGCTTCAGGAATCACTAGGGGGATAGAAATTTGTAGTCTGGTAAGCTGCTGAGGTGCTTCCTTTGCAATGGTCAAGGGCAGAATTTCTAACTTTCCTCCCATAACTTCCACCAGAGTTTGATTGATTAATAGCCTCATTCCTGGGGAAAGAGCAGCGTTTGCTTGGTTAACCTGACTCAGATGATCTTCAGATTTGAGTAAATCAATCGGCTCGCTCCAGGCTATGGCATGGGTTGGTACATCCAGCCAAATGTTTACAACATTATTTGTAGTTAAGGTGCTACTGGAAATACAGATGCTGCCTTCCTCCATCTGAGTAATGGCAGTGTCTATTAAACTGATCAATATTTGGCGGAGCCAGAGGTTATCTGCCAAAACATAAATTTCTGGGTCGGCGGGTAACAATTGCAAGGGAAAATTGCGATTTGCCGCCAGCATATAGGTTAATTTATGAACCTCCTCCAAAATTTGGGCTAAAGGTCTAGGCTGAATATCTAATTTATTGGTACCATGTTCGGTTCTCGCAACGTTGAGAATTTCATCCATCAGCTTCAGCAGTTTCAGCGTTCGCTCGTGAGCTTGGGCAATAAATTCTCGTTCCTCAGCTGGATCTTCACACAAATCGGACAAAATTAACTGTTGCAAGCCAATCAGACCATTGAGGGGCGATCGCAATTCATGAGTAGTCCGTGCTAAAAAACCAGCTTTAAACTGGCTCATTTCCCTTGCCATCAGGTATGCCAGCTGCGTTTGCTGTAGCTGTTGCGATATTGGTGGCATATCCTGTTGAGCTAATGGCGCTACTGGGGATGAGCTAGATGAAACATTAGACGAACGCACAAATAACTGACGGAAAACCATACCTAGTGCAATTCCTGCTCCTAGATATATCCAGTTGCTCCAATTCATAATCTGGCAATTATTAACTTGTTCATTGACCACAACAGCGCAAACGAAAGTTCCAGATTTATCTGTTGTGCAAATCAGGAAAACAACATTATAGCTACCTATATCTGGTTATCACTCGAAATATCTAAGTTGATTGCACCTTGCCGCAAAATCTGCCAATTTATCCCTGTCCATTTAGCAACGGTGGAAGGTACACCCATTCCCGACATTTCACCCTCATATTCTGTTGTTGCTAGAGTCCGAACTGTAGGAAACTGATTCTCAATTTCTGCCATCGTTTGCAAAGGCGGTTGACCAGAAAAATTAGCGCTAGTGGTGGCAAGAGGGCCAGTTTGCGCCAAAATAGTTTGAGCGATCGCACTGTTTGGGACTCGAATCCCAATTGTTGTCGGGTCAATGGGATTCATAACTTTGGGTAGACGTTCACTCGCTGGTAAAACTAATGTCAGCCCTCCCGGCCAATATTTATCTACTAATTCTTGCCAAATTTTATATTCGTCTTCACTACCTTTGACATACGGCCACAAATCTTCAGCACTAGCCGCCATCAAAATCAAAGGTTTATCTTGACTGCGTTGCTTCGCCGCAAAAATTAATCCTGCTTTTTCTGGTACGGTTGCAAGTGCCGGAACAGTATCGGTAGGAAAGCTCACCAAAAAACCAGCACGTGCGCCAGCTATTAAATTTGTTAGAGAAACTTGTGTCATGTTTACAAAGTTAAAAGTTAGAAGTAAGGAATTTCATAACTCATCACTCCTAACTCATAACTCCTAACTTTTATAAGCAAGGGCAAAGCGTTCAATTCCAGCTAAATCAGCATGAATTTGAATCTTACAATAGCTACCTTGATTTTGCAAAAGTTCTCGTACTGCATCCGCCTGTCCTGCCATCATCTCAATCAACCACACGCCACCCGGTTGCAAATAACTAGGGGAGACTTCTATCAAATGGCGAATGCAATCTAAGCCATCACCGCCACCATCCAAAGCTAGATGTGGTTCATGGTTAACTACTTCTGGTTGCAAACTAGGTAAGGTGCTGGTGGGTATGTAAGGGGGATTCGACACCATACCACTGAACTGACCTTTTAAGAATGCCAGTGGCTCCCACCAGGAACCTTGATAAAATTTAATCCGGTCAGCAAAACCCAAATTATCGGCGTTGGTTCGTGCGATCGCCAGAGCTTCTAAACTGTAATCAACTGCATGAATTGTGGCTTTTGGCAAGACATCTGCTAATCCCAGTGCGATCGCTCCACTCCCAGTACCCAAATCTGCCCAGTGTCCTGAAGCACTGCTAGCAGATGCTGCCGCTAAATCAATTAAGCACTCTGTCTCTGGTCGGGGAATCAAAACTGCACTTGACACCATGATTTCAAAGTTACGCCAAGGTGTAACTCCCGCAATATACTGCACTGGCAAGCGGTCATTTAATCGCCTTTGCCACAACTGGTCTAACTCTTCTAAAGGCAATTGCAGCTGAACTTGCGGCCAGTTTTTAAAAGACTCCAAACGCAGTGCCAAGCGGTCTAAGCCAGCAATTTCTAAGAGCAGCCAATCTACCTCTCCTGGTGGAACATCAGTGGCGATCGCTGCTTCAAGAGCTGCATTTCGCCACTGCCAAAGTTGTAAACCAGAAACTATCAGATGTTTCTCCCCCATACCTCAACCTTGGAACGCATATCCGTTATTTTTTCGGAGCGGGCGCAGCAGGCTTGGCAGCTGGTGATTGATTCGGCGAAAGGGAGCGAATAAAATTGATCGACTCCCGTGATGGATAGAGAACAATTTTATTGATGCTAGGATCGCTGCTGCTATTGAGAGCCTCCATAACACCGTACAAATCCACTACCTGAATTTCAGTGTTTTCTGCTTCCTTTGGCACGGCTTTCTTGAATTCGTCTAACAAAGCCACTGCTTGCTCTTTCTCAAAAAAGAAGGGGATGTACCGCTCGTTACCTTTGGCAACGGGAATGGTCAGATAGCTATTATCTTTCTTAAATTTGGGTACAAATAAGGGAATACCATTAAATTGCTCCCCTTTTTTACCATTTTGATTGAGCATACTTGTCGCCGAGGCTACTTGTTGTTGCGTCGGGACTAAAGTATAAATTACTGAGTCTGGTTTCTTTTTGCTTTCTTGGACTATTTTATAGTAGTCTGCCAGAGACAAAGGTCTAACCTGTAGGGTGCTTGCCAACTGGGGATTTTCTTTTTTGAGCCGATTGTCAAGGAATTTTTGAGCATCTTGCTTGCTAATAAAAAATCCTACCTGTGAAACCGGCTTGGATGCGTTGTTTCTGGAAAGAACTACGAATTCGCCTTTCGGATTGGTAAGCGTGAATACAGGTACTTCTTGGAGCTTTTTAACTACTTGATCTTGTGGCAACGCGATCGCCTCTAGATTGCCTATTCCTGGTAGATTGCCGATTCCTGAAAGCCCAGTTAAAAATACACTGCCAGCTATACCCAATGTTGCGCCCAAGCGAATAAATGATTTCATGACTGCTCCTCGCATCAATAGTCCAATTAAATTAAACAAATGGTTGGATTTCCACAGCACCAACTAGCTTTAGTTATATAGCAATCTATTTCAGTTGTGAAAAATTCATTGTGCGCGTTGAGGTTGAGTGTTAAACGTCAACGGTCAAAATCCAATGTTCCCCAACTGTTCCCCAACTATTTAGGGTTGCTATAGTATCGTTTTCAGAAATTGGCTGTGTTAACGTTGTGTTTTTCTCGGTTTAGCTCCGCTATTCACCGCGAAACGCCGTAGATGCCTATTATATGTCTTCTCAAACAGTGAAAAGTCTCTCCATCTCTCCGACCTTGGAGATGATAAATGCCATTCTATCGGCTTTTTCTAATATCGGGTGACGCTATTACTTAATCAATCGTTCCATCATAAGATTGGTTTAATATCTTCTCAAATATATACAAAGTTCAGTGTCAGAAATAACTTACTGCTTAAAAACTAAATTTGCCTGTTAGGCTTTAACAACTAACGCAACAGCAGAACAGCCTAATTGATATCCTCGGTAAAAACACGCAATTAAACTACATGTATAAACAAAAAAAACCAGTTAATCTGCTTTAACTCTTAACTATACTAATTAAATCGGGATGACAGGATTTGAACCTGCGGCATCCTGCTCCCAAAGCAGGCGCGCTACCAAGCTGCGCTACATCCCGGTTAGACTTGTCCACTTTTTTGGTTTGCTTTCAACTCCCCATCAAAGCGATCGCACTTTTTACAAGGCATTAATTTAATTATATCAGATAAAACGGCTTATGCATAATATCTTTTATCTTCTGCAAAGACGAGCTAGATCACATCCTTACACTGATAAAGGTTTTTTTGCCGACTTAGTTTTACAAGAGATATACTTGTTTGTTCGTCGGCTAAACCTTGTCAAACCAAATTAAAGTAATAGATTTGTACTAATATACCTGATTTTCTTGTGCGAATCGGGTTTTATTTGGATTGAGCGCTAGTGAGGATACCAGAACATGCCTTTGATGCCTTCTGGATCAGCCATAAACCCCATAGTTCGGTAGAAATCTACAACATGTGGGTCAGCAAAGAGAGTGACATTACTAATTTCTTCACTCCTAAGTTTTTTGAGAACGTATTTCATCAGCGCCTTACCCAGTCCTTGACTTTGAAAGTCTGGGTGAACCACCACATCCCAAATTGTGGCATTAAACGCGTGATCTGAGGTAGCACGTGCAAAACCAATGAGCCGCTTTTGGTTTCCTCTCACCTGCCACATTGAGGCGACGAGAAAACTATGCTCAATAGCTTTTTTCACTTTTCTTAGAGGACGACGCGACCAACCAACTGCATCACAGAGTTCTTCTAGCTCATATAGGTCAATGTCTCGTTCCGTGCTAAAGACGATCCGAGCCTCTTTTGAAGAAGCTTCGCTAATGCTACTGGAGTTGCCCGCAGCTGCCGCTGTATGCTCTTCAAAGGGGTTTGTCCTAGTTGTCGCTATAGATTCAGGAGTACTAAACCAAGTTTTCCAAAAACCCATGCCAACGTGGTTCGGGTAGTATAACTGAATTGGTTTCCACTCTCAGGAGTGTTGATTCATGTTTAACATAGCTACCCCCATTTACTACCCTTTACACTCAAAGTTTTTCGGTTGTTTTCGGGATTTGTAATGGTAACAGCCAGTTAAAGCGTGTTTCACACCAATCATTTTCAACTTTAGCATTTTGTTGTAGAGGCTAGGAGAAATTCATCAAAAGGGAAGGATAATAAGTAATTCAAAATTCAAAATTCAAAATGGAAAAACCTAATCCTGGGAATTACTCGTATAGAGCTTAAATGCACGTTAGCTTAGGAGTGAATTGTATACAAGGGATTGGGCATTAGGCATTGGGTATTAAGAACACTCTATTTCTTGTCCTCCCAGTCCCCAATTCCCAGTCCCCCATCCCAGCCCTCAATCCCCAACACCCAGTCCCCAGGTGACGAAAGCAAGCGAGTCTTACCCTTAACAATGGCTTCTGGTTTAAAATCTTCGACACTGGAACTCCTAAAGCGCTTTAACCGAGCGTTTCCCCAGTTTTATGAGCAATTCGTCAGCAGTGAAATTCAACTGCAAAATTTGCGGCTAGCCTACCGTCTCTATAAAACTAGACGCGCTGTGATTGAACTGAAACCGGAAGGTAGCAAAAGTGCCCTGCATTTTGCTTACCGCAACCAGTCTTTTCTCCTCAGCGATATTTTTGGTGTACTAGCAGCTTATGGGTTGACTATCCACGGTTTGAGTCTATACGGTCAGATCCGTCCGCCAATGTTAGTTTTTATCAAACTTTTGGTGTCTCGTGGTAGTAAAGCCTTGACCGAGAAAACCGCAGAAAATGTCTGTCGCGCCATTCGCGAGGCTTTGGGAGGTCGGTTTGAGGTAGAAGAGATGCTGGCAGTAGAATTCAATCTTGACACTGGCTTAGAACAGGTACAAACTGAGTTTTATGTCGATCCGGTCTTTCATCTCCCCGCACTAGTGATTGAAGCCGATAATCAACCAGGATTATTCTACAAAGTGATGTACGCTATCTGGCAGGAAGACCTTTTGGTAGTCAATGCCAATTTACTAGTTTGGCGCGGACGTACACGGCTAATTCTCTACTTGTTGGGGCCAAATGAAAGCCTCATTCCTGAATATCTGGGTCACAAAATTGCTGAAGGAGTGCGACAGAGGTTGCTAGGTAAATGAAAAAAGTGAGGAGTTATGAGTTAAATAATTCGTAATGACGCTCCTGCGTCGCTAACGCTGCGCTAACGTAATTCGTAATTAAAAATTAATAATTCCTCACTCCTAATTTTTAACTCTTCGCACTCCGTATTTAGTCGCACCCGCCCTTAAGGGTACGATATTAAGTATGGCAACTATCGAAATCTTGGGCGTTCCACACGCATACGAGCTAACGGCTCCCACTTCCTGCCCCCATGCTTTAGTATTTATCCACGGTTGGCTTAATAGCCGTGGATATTGGCAACCTGTGATTTCCCGCCTATCAGATGATTTGCAGTGCCTTTCCTATGATTTGCGGGGTTTTGGTGAATCGCAATCCCAGGTAAAAACTGATTTTAGTCGAGCACAAACGTCTCTGAGCCTGACGCCCATCTCCAGTAGTGCGGTTGGCTCACCTTTCGATTCTATTTACACTCCTGCTGCCTATGCTCAGGATTTAGCAGTTCTTCTGAAACAGCTGAATATTAAGAGTGCTTGGCTAATTGGTCACTCGTTGGGTGGGACGATCGCTCTTTGGGGAGCAGACCAAATACCTGAGTGTGTTAAGGGAGTTATCTGTATCAACGCTGGCGGTGGTATCTACCTCAAAGAAGCCTTTGAGCAGTTTCGCTCGGCGGGTCAGAAATTTTTGCAAATCCGCCCGCGCTGGTTGTCCCAAGTGCCTTTGATTGATTTGCTGTTTACTAGAGCGAGTGTGGCTCGTCCTTTAGACCGCTATTGGGCACGTCAGCGGGTAATTGATTTCGTCGTGGCTGACCCAGAAGCGGCTCTGGGAACTCTGTTAGACTCCACAACCGAAGAAGAAATCAATCGTTTACCGGAGCTAGTATCCCAACTGAAGCAGCCAGTTTATTTTTTGGCTGGCGCAGAAGACAAAGTTATGGAACCCAAGTATGTGCGCCATTTAGCTAGCTTTCACAGACTGTTCCAATATTGTGCTGACAATGTTTTGGAAATTCCTAATTGCGGACATCTGGCTATGTTGGAACAGCCGGATGCTGTAGCTGATCACATCCGGTCAATAGTCAATGGCAAAAGTCATTAGTTATTGGGGATTGGAGATTGGGGATTGGGGATTGGGGATTGGGGATTGGGCTAAACGCCCCGCTATCTATGTACAGTAATCATTAGTCAATACTCTTGAGGGTCATTGTTCATTGGTGGTTACACAATGACAAATGACAAATGACAAATGACAAATAACTACTCAATAGTTTGATACAACTTCATCACCTGAGTGAGCGCTAACCTAGACTCAACCCCTAGTGTGAGGGGCGATGTATGACCACGGGATAGATGGTCAGCGGCGGCACAGCCAATCATGGCGGCGTTATCGGTACAGAATTTTAGAGGTGGGAATAGGACGCGTAGGTTATGTTCAACGGCGGCGGCTTGGAGATTTTTTCTCAACCCGCTATTAGCTGCTACACCGCCACCAATGGCAATTGTGTCTAGACCATAGTCTAGGGCACAGGCGATCGCTCTTTTGGTCAGCGATCGCGCTACGGTATCCTGAAAGCTAGCTGCTACATCTGCTACTGGCACTTGTCCACCATCTTTCTCTAACTGCTGCACTAAACGCAAGACAGCTGTTTTTAACCCACTAAAACTCGCATCATAACGATGAACCCCCCCACCAGGTAGAGAAACTTTTCCTTCCGGTAGGGTAAAAGCTTGAGAATTTCCCTGTTGTGCTAACTTGTCAATCACTGGCCCACCGGGATAACCCAGCTTTAACAATCGCGCCACTTTATCAAAGGCTTCACCCGCTGCATCATCACGAGTTTGTCCCAATGTTTCGTAGCTACCACAATTTTTGACATAAATCAAGCTTGTATGTCCGCCTGAAACTAATAAACTAAGGAAAGGGGGATTTAAAGTTGATTCGCTTAAGTATGTTGCATAAATGTGACCTTCGAGGTGATGAACTCCCAAAAATGGCTTGTTGTGTACCATCGCTAGGGTTTTAGCAGCAGTCAACCCAACCAACAGCGCACCTACAAGTCCAGGGGCACAAGTGGCGGCAATTGCGTCAATTTTTCCCCAGTCTAGTTGGGCTTGCTCTAAGGCTTGAGCGATCGCTTCATTGATTGTTTCCAAGTGCTGGCGAGACGCTACTTCTGGCACTACCCCACCATACTGCTGATGGACTGGAATTTGCGAGGCTACGATACTGCTACAAACTTTACGATTGTTAACAATTGCGACGGCTGTTTCATCACAACTGGTTTCTATTGCTAAAACGGTTGTCATTTCTTGAGTGCTGAGTGCTGAGTCCTAAATAGTGGAGAGAAAATCTTGCTTCTTTACTACCCTACAACAACAATTCTTCTACTCAGCACTCGGAACTCAGCACTCGGCACTAATTTTGGTTGAGAAGCTTTAACTTTTATTTACTTAAACTTTACTCGGTTCCCACCCAAGAGTATGATGACTTCCTAGTTATGCAAATAAACAACTGTACAAGCCGCTTCGTTTTGTACAAAGAACTTCTTGTTTTGTAATAAAAGGAAACAACTCTATGCGACGATTGTTTGCTTTGATGTTAGCGATTAGTCTTTGGTTCAATTTTGCTCCCCCAGCACAAGCTTTAGGGGCTAATTTGACACCGTGTAAAGACAATCCCGCTTTCCAAGAGCTAGCAGCTAATGCCCGTAATACCACCGCTGATCCCCAATCAGGGAAAAAGCGGTTTGAGCGTTATTCTCAGGCGCTGTGCGGTCCTGAGGGCTACCCCCACTTGATTGTTGATGGTCGTCTAGATCGGGCTGGTGACTTTTTGATCCCTAGCATTCTGTTTCTATATATTGCTGGTTGGATTGGTTGGGTAGGTCGTGCCTATCTGCAAGCAATCAAAAAGGAATCTGACACTGAACTCAAAGAAATCCAAATCGATCTTGGTTTGGCACTACCCATAATCCTCTCAGGTTTTGCTTGGCCAGCAGCAGCAGTCCAAGAACTTCTCTCTGGAAAGTTAGCAGCCAAGGATTCAGAAATCCCCGTTTCTCCACGCTAAATCAGCTTAACTAATTCATTCGTTTTGGAGACTAAATTCATGGCAGACAAAGGCGATCAATCATCTTATTTGATTAAATTCATTTCCACAGCACCTGTGGCAGCTACTATCTGGCTGACAATCACAGCAGGTATCTTGATTGAATTCAACCGCTTTTTCCCCGACCTCCTTTTCCACCCACTGTCATAAGTGTCAAATGGGATTTAGGACAGTTGAATGTCTTGTGTTTTGCCTAGTATTGTATAGTTGATGTATTCAGCTTAATTAGGCAGAATTATCACCAAAATATGCAGCAAAAATAGTTTTTTGAAACTCGTGATTCTGTTTACAGATCGCGAGTTTCACAGTTTTAAAACTAGCTAAATTAATTTTTCTAAACTTCCTAGCAAAAAGACATCTTTAGCCACAATTATTATTAATATAAAAATGCCACCATTTTAATTTAGAGGCTAGAACATAAAATATGGCACAAGCAGTAGATGCATCAAAGAATCTTCCCAGCGATCCAAGAAATCGGGAAGTTGTTTTTCCCGCATTCGGCGATCCTCAACTAGGTAACCTAGAAACCCCGGTTAATTCTTCTCCCTTGATCAAGGGATTCATTAATAATTTACCTGCCTATCGGGCAGGTTTGACTCCTTCCAGACGGGGTTTAGAAGTTGGCATGGCTCATGGTTACTTACTATTTGGCCCCTTTGCCAAATTGGGTCCACTGCGAGACACAGGTAATGCTAACTTAGCTGGATTATTGGGAGCTATAGGCTTGGTTGTTGTACTTACAGCTTGTCTATCTCTGTATTCCAATAGCAATCCTCCCAAAGCACTTCCTAGCGTTACCGTACCCAACCCTCCAGCAGATGCTTTTAACTCTAAAGAAAGCTGGAATAACTTCGCCAGTTCTTTCTTGATTGGTGGTATTGGTGGTGCAGTAGTTGCTTACTTTTTGACTAGTAATTTGGCACTAATTCAAGGTTTATTTGGTTAATTACTAGCAGTTAGGAGTTAGGAGTTAGGAGTTTAAATTTATAACTTCTAACTCCTAACTCCTAACTTATTTAAACAAAACCATTTCAATGTCATTTAAAGCAGTTTCAAAATCGTCATTAACGATTTGAATATCAAATTCATCTGCGGCTTGAATTTCTTCTTGGGCGCGGAGTAGACGACAGGCGATCGCTTCTTCGGAGTCTTGGGCACGAAAACGGATTCGTTTCTCTAATTCATCAAAGGAAGGCGGTAAAATAAAAATGCTGAGGGCGCTGGGGAAGGAAGCACGAATTTGTCTTGCCCCTTCTAGTTCAATTTCCAACACCACCAACTTACCGGAATGAATTTGGTTAAGTACAGCTTCACGGGGTGTGCCGTAATAGTTACCAGCAAACTCTGCCCATTCTAAAAATTCACCTTCAGCAACTAATTGTTCAAACTTGCTGCGGCTAATGAAGTAATAATTCTTACCATCAATTTCCCCTGGACGGGGAGAACGTGTCGTCACGGATACGGAATAATAGAGTTCTGGATGACGCTCTAGGAGCGATCGCATTAAAGTACCCTTACCGACCCCACTGGGGCCAGTTAAAACAATTAACCTGCCTAAATGTAAGCATTCTTCGGTAGTAGCACTACTCTGGATGGGTAAAACTGGCATCATCCCTTCAACCTGTGAATCAATCAATAGATATTATTCATTAGTGTTGTGTTCTTGGTCTAGTCCACTAGTGACTAAAGAATTTGTAGCAAGAGTGACAGAAAGCTTGTCTAATTCACATGTTACTGCCGATACGGTGCAAATAAAAATGGGATTTGGGATTGTTAGTTTACTGTTAGTAGTCCACCAAAGCAACTTTGCTAGGCAGCCAAAAATTTGACAAAACAAAAGAAAACACTTGTCTCTACTCCCTACTCCCCACCCTCACCCAGCAAATTTGGGTTGTTTGAGTACTAGTCAATTATCTACAGTTTGATGTTCACGGGAAATCACAAAGCGATTTGCTACCGTTTCCGGCTGAATCGCTGAGAGAATTACGTGGCTGGAATCGGTGATAATTACAGCCCTAGTCCGACGACCGTAAGTTGCATCAATCAGTTGGCCTCTGTCCCGTGCATCGGTAATAATCCGCTTAATCGGGGCAGACTCTGGACTGACAATGGCAACTACTCGGTTGGCAGACACAATGTTACCAAAGCCGATGTTGATTAACTGAATGTCCATAAAAAAACTGTCGCTAAACGCGGTTTGAGAAGCTTGAAATAAACTTATCCTCATGTTATCGCCAAAAAACAGGAGTTACAACGCTTAAATTCAAGCCAGTCTGAGATTTTAAATAATGTCTGCTTTTTTTAGCTGTTTATCAGCTATTTTTCCTCAAAATCTTCCCAAAGACATAGGCGAAATTTCACTGATTCAAGCTAGTTGGGTGATGTACATTTATTTTGTTTGAAATAAGTATCTGAATCGAAAATTGATGGAGAGCAAAATCGATTGGAAGAGTCTCGCTTCAACTACGCTGGCTCAGTACAATCTCAGTGCAGCTCAAGTAGTATTCTTGGGTCATAGCGAAAATGTGACGTTTTGCGTTGACACTCGGAATAATCAAAATTTGGCGACATCTAAAGAAAATGATGAGCAAGGGTTATTTCTTCTCCGTATCCATTATCCGATCACTAAGTTCCGCGATCGCATTTAGCAACAAAATGCCGTCATTAGACTTCTTGCAAAAGTCGGGGAAAAGGGTAAGGGGTAAAGGGTAAAGAAACTCAAAATTCTTTCCCTTTAACCTTTACCCTTTTCCCTAAGAGTGCAAAAACATATTTTTGCAAGAGGTCTATTGAGTCAGAACTCATGTGGCTGACTGCGTTGCATAGAGATACGGATTTGGTCGTCCCATACCCCGTGTAGAACCTCAGTTGCAGTTTTATTACCTCTGCTGCAAGGGTTCAATTTTTTCTCCTCAATTTACAGCACGCAACCGTCGTACACTTCCAGCTTGACAATCGCGCAACCAAGCTTTAACTCCTTGGGCAACAGTACCCTTACTACTATCGCGTGGTGGGGATAGTGGCTGCTGTGCTGAATAGGAACCAGTTTGAGAAAACATCATTACTAGTTGCCAACCACTTTTAGTTTTAGTCAACAACAGCCAGTGAAATTGCTGCAATTCTACAAGTTTCTTTCCTATGTACTGCCGTTCTAAGGTAGTAAAGAAAACTTGCTCAATTCCTGATGCAGAGCTTTTAGGTGCGTCTGCACTATATTCTTCAAGGTTAAGAGGCAGAGGAGTAAACTCAGGTCTTCCTGCCACTAGCATATAACTATAAACATCACTGCTTCTACTGAGGCGGCGGGCGCGTTGACTAGCGCGATTTGTATAACTAGGCAAATCTTGCAGTAGTTGTGTAGTTAATGTTTCTAAATTTTGCTCAGAACACAAAGACTTCACGCCAGTATTAACATTTTCCCTTTGTGCTAGCACCAAAGGTTTAGAGGAGAGGTTTGTCGATAACGCTGGGTAAGTAAGGCTATGTGATACTAAAACCCAGAAGCCACAAACTAAAAGCCAACTATAATTTTTCTTCCTGAGCGAAGGCGCAAGATTATTCTCCCCTACACCCTGCACTCTATCCCCCAGTTTCTCACTGACTCTTAGCTTCATGCCACCGTGGTTAACTCCTCAGAAATCCTTTTCCAGGCTAACTCAGGCTCAGTAGCAGTAGTGATGGGACGCCCAATTACTAGGTAATCTGCGCCAGCTTTAATGGCTTGCGCTGGGGTGAGCGATCGCTTTTGATCTGCATTATCTGCCCAAGTTGGTCGTACTCCCGGACAAACTAGCAAAAAGTCATTTCCACAAGTTTGTCGCAACTGCGCCACCTCTTGAGGTGAACAAACTGCCCCATCCAAACCAGATTCTTGAGCCAGCAGTGCCATTTCTAGAGCATATTCTGGCAATTCCAGAGGTATTTTTAAATCAAATGCCAACTGCCTAGCAGAAATACTTGTTAGCAAAGTAATAGCAATTAACTTTGGTGGTTCTACACCTGCTTTTACAGCCCCTTCCTGTGCCGCCTCAGTTGCGGCTTTTAGGGCATCTCTACCAGCAGTAGCATGAATTGTCAGTAAATCCACTCCGTATCTAGCTGCACTCCGGCAAGCACCAGCAACGGTATTGGGGATATCATCAAACTTTAAATCCAAGAAAATGTGCTTTTGCCGGGACTTTAGTTCTTCTAGGATTTTTGGGCCAGTGCTGGTAAATAACTCTAAACCGACTTTCCACCAAACCACTTGAGGTAGCTGATCTATAAGAGCGATCGCACTTTGCTCATCCGGCACATCCAAAGCCACAATAACTCGTTGTTCTGCCTGTTCACCATTCCCCATTCCCTACTCCCCATTCCCATTTAAGGTACTAAGCGCACAAACTTATTTTTTCCAACTTGTAAAACTTTACCTTGTAATTCATTAGGAGAATCGAAAGTGGTATCAGCATCAGTAATGCGATCGCCATCTAAGCGCACTCCACCCTCTTGAATTTTCCGCTTTCCTTCACCTGTACTTTTGCACAAGCCACTGACATTGAGAATATACGCTAACTTAGTAGGAAATTGCTGTACGCCAGCTAGCGAAAATTCTGGAACTGCGCCTTCCTTACCGCCGCTTTGGGCTGCTTCTTTGGCCTCTTGGGCTGCGGTTTCGCCGTGATACTGTTTCACAACTTCCCATGCTAGAAGTGTTTGGCGATCGCGGGGATTTTCTGGCAGTTGATCCAAAGGTAAATCCGTCAACAGTTCAAAATACTGCTCCAGCAGATGATCGGGAACTCCTTGCAACTTTTGATACTTTTGCCCTGGGTGTTCTGACAATCCGATATAATTACCTAAAGACTTAGACATTTTTTGCACCCCATCCGTGCCAATCAAAATTGGCAACAGCATCCCAAATTGGGGCTTTTGACCAAAATGGCGCTGCAAATCTCTGCCTACAGCAATGTTAAATTTCTGATCAGTCCCACCTAATTCCACATCTGCCTCAACTGCAACCGAATCAAAACCTTGCATTAACGGGTACAGGAACTCATGGATGAAAATCGGATTCTCTTTTTTATAGCGATCGGCAAATCCTTCCTTCGCCAACATCTGTCCCACTGTCATCGTGGAGAGCAACTCTAAAATTTTCTCTAAGTTTAGTCCAGAGAGCCATTCGGAGTTATAACGCACCTCTAACCTTCCTGGTGTGTCAAAATCCAAGATAGGACGTACTTGATCAAGATAAGTCTGAGCATTTTGCGCCACGTCTTCTTCTGTAAGCTGACGACGCACTTCAGACTTACCAGTAGGATCGCCAATCCGCGCTGTAAAATCTCCAATAATTAAAACTGCTGTATGACCTGCATCTTGAAAACCTCGCAGTTTTCGTACTGGTATGCTATGACCTAGATGAATATCAGTACCCGTTGGGTCAATCCCCAATTTGACCCTCAAAGGTTGGTTTGTAGTTAGTAAGAGCCTTTCTAAACTTTCGCTGTTAACATCAGCTGATTGTGGGAAAACTTCTACTACACCACGACGCAGCCAAGCAAAATCTGGTGTCATACTAAGAGACTCATTATTAGCTACGTTTTGCACACTAGAAGTTAAGTTGGTTATAAACACTTGCAATTTATCCACTTTCTCATCTGCCAAACTACTATAATTGCAAAAAATTAACCGCCTTGCTTCACCCAATCAATTACAGTTAAATTTACAAGTGAGGAAGTGAAATAGCCGTGTCGTCGTCTAGGACTTTTGAAGATAAACAGCCACAGCGTCGGGCTTCATCAGGTTTTGAGTTTTTGAAAGGAGTTGGTCAGGTAACTGGCGGTACTCTCCTCTCAATCACCATGCTGGCAAGTTCCATTGTAGCCGGAGGACTGGTTGGTTTAGCCATCAGTTTCCGTAATTTGCCAGATGTGAGACAGCTACGTAACTTCTTTCCCTCAGAAACTACTTACATCTATGACGTTAAGGGTAAACTTTTAACGAGTATTCACGGGGAAGCTAACCGAGAAGTCGTACCCCTAGATAGAATTTCCCCGAATCTCAAACGGGCGGTGTTGGCAAGTGAAGATAGCCACTTCTACGATCACCACGGTATCAACCCCACTGGTGTTGGACGTGCCGTAGTCGTTAACGCTGTAGCAGGTGGAGTCAAAGAGGGTGGCTCTACCGTTACTATGCAATTGGTAAAAAACCTATTTTTGTCTCGCAAGCGTGCCTTTACCCGGAAGTTAGCGGAGGGGGTGCTAGCAATTCGGTTAGAGCAAATTCTCACTAAAGATCAAATTTTAGAAATGTACCTCAATCAAGTTTATTGGGGTCATAACAATTATGGTGTACAAACAGCGGCCCGCAGTTACTTTAATAAATCAGCAGAATATTTAAGTTTGGGTGAGTCAGCGATGATGGCGGGTTTAATCCAAGCACCAGAAGAATTCAGCCCGTTTGCGAGTATGAAACTGGCAAAACAAAAGCAAAAAGAAGTGCTGGGACGGATGCTGGAATTAAGCTGGATCAACCAGTCAGAGTACGACAGTGCCCTCAAGCAAGAAATCAAACTTGGTAGAATCAAATCTTTTCAAGGTAGTGCCCTACCCTATGTAACTAATACTGTGGCGCAGGAGTTGGCTAAGAAATTTGGGCGTGAGACACTACTCAAAGGCGGGATGCGGGTACAAACTACAGTTGACGCCAACTTCCAAATGATGGCAGAGGAAACTGTCGGTAAGTGGCATAAATCGCTGCTTGGGCAGGGATTATCTAAGAATCAAATCGCCTTGGTGGCAATTGATCCGCGCACGCATTTTATTAAAGCACTAGTGGGCGGTGTAGATCCTAAGACCAGTGAATTCAATCGTGCAACTCAATCTCAACGGCAGCCTGGATCTTCTTTTAAACCCTTTGTCTATTATGCTGCTTTCGCTACTGGTAAATATGGGCCGGATTCAACGGTGGTAGACTCTCCAGTTAGCTATCAAGATGGTAGTGGTCGCTACTCTCCCAGAAATTATGATGGGGGTTTTAGCGGGCCTATGCCAATCCGCACAGCTTTAGCCCAGTCGCGCAACATTCCCGTGATCAAGATTGGTAAGGCTGTTGGCATGAATAGAGTGATCGAAATTTGCCGTACCTTGGGAATCATGAGTCCAATGGAACCTGTTACCTCCCTACCTCTGGGTGCAATTGGTGTCACTCCCCTAGAAATGGCTAGTGCTTATGCTACCTTTGCTAATTATGGTTGGCAATCTCCACCAACTGTAATTGCTCGTGTCACCGATAGTAGTGGTAACGTCTTACTAGATAACACCCCTAAACCCCAGCTAGTTCTAGACCCTTGGGCATCAGCAGCAATCATCGATGTGATGCGAACGGTAGTTACTAATGGTACTGGTAAAGGTGCTGCGATCGCTCGTCCAAGTGCTGGGAAGACGGGTACAACTTCCTCAGAAAAGGATATTTGGTATGTTGGCACTGTGCCACAACTAACAACTGCTGTCTGGGTGGGGAGGGACGACAACAGACAATTAGCTAGTCGTGCGACGGGTGGCGGTATGGTTGCTCCCATCTGGAAAGATTTTATGGAGAAAGCACTTAAGAACGTACCAGTAGAAAACTTTAAGTCACCTTCCCAGTTTTCTCGGCCCAAGTCACAATAATTTTGGCTTTTGGGTTGCACCTTTTGTGCGCTTTCACCACAATTTGGATTTTGGATTGACAATTAATCCAAAATCTAAAATCTAAAATTGACTAAGCCTGTTTCTCTAACTCGGCTTTCATCCTTTCTAAAGTGAGGTGCATTTGGTCAAACATTTGTTGCGGAGTAACACCGAACTGACCTAATTGTGTTTTCAGTTGTTCTACTGTCATTTGTGCCATAAAGTCTTCCGATAGCTCGAAGCGCTTCATAAAGATGCGATATCGATCCATCATGGCTTCCATTTGCTCAATAAACAGCTTTTTGCCATCGCGGTCAAACTTGCCGTAGTTGTTACCAAGCTTGATTAGCGCTTGATAATCCTCAAACAGCTGCTTTGCTTCTTGCTGAACTATCTCAGAATCGAAGAATCCCATATTGCTTATATTAAACTGAGTGTCCAGACTCAGTAGCTTAATAGTTTTACTTCTATTTATTATTTTAGTCTAGGGGAGTAATCTAGTGACAAAGCTTCGGTTTTAGTACGGTTTGTTACCGAAATTTCAACACTTGACTTGAGAACCTTTCTTTTGTGTAAACCGACTTAATAAAGCCGCAATACTTATAGCTTTAGCCATTGATTTAGGATTGGTGTTTTCACTCGGTTGAATTTTCAGTTCGGGAGCGTATTTCAAGGCTAGTGAATTTTGCGGGTTCAGTTTTAATGCTTGATAGATGTAAACCCTAGCCATCCCTATAAATTTCTGTTTGAGATGTACCATACCTAATAAAGCATAATAGTCGCTGTTATTTGGCTCTAACTTGATGGCATCACGCAGTTCTTGCACAGCTAGGGGCCATTTGGCTAGCCTGACGTATTCAATAGCTCGCTGGTAGTGGCGTTGAGCGTAGTTTGTCAAAACTGGTTTGCCATCAGTTTCAGATAATGTCAATTCAACTGGCTTGACTTTTATCTCAGAGATGATGGGAGCAGCTTTTTGCGGTAGGAATAGGTCTGGTTTGTGCAACCGTAAGTATACCAAATTCAGTATAGTAATTTGTTGCGTCACCTGATAAAACTGATCTAGTGATTTATATTGAGCTTCTGCATAACAGGCGATCGCTTCTTCGTAAAATAATTCTGCTTGGGGTGTGGACATTTCCACCATTTCTTGAGCTATGGCACTTTGAGAAGACAAAGGCTTCTGCTCTGAAACTCTTGCGTCTGATCGCAGCATTGCGATCGCAATCAAGCGCTTCTGTCGATGTTTCAGCTGTTCATAAGCTGGATTGATTAAATGGCTAAATATTGCCGTAGCTAATTCTTGGTCTGGATTACAGTTTTTGGCATTGCGATCGGGATGTAGCAGCTTGGCTAAACTGTGATAGCGTTTAAAAATCTGGCGATCGTTAGCAATCACAGAAATTCCTAGCACAGCGTAAGGATCACAAAGCTGTTCAAGCCATTTTGGCGGTAGGAAGGTCTGTGACATAGTAGTAATAAAGCTGTTAAAAACTTAAAATTAGCATCAAAGCTCAATGCACAGTCATGTGAAACTTACTCAAATTTCTTCAAGAACTAAATTAATTCTAAAAGTCTGAAGGGGAAGGCAGGGTCGTTGACTGTCTGATTGTCGGAACTGTGGTATTGGTAGATTTATTATAAATATGTTGACTAAGCGCAAAAGTCGAAGTGTTGCCGCTGTTTTAGCTTTTTCTGGAACACTAACAATTTCCGGATTACATAAATTCTATTTGGGACAGCCGTTGTGGGGTATTTTGTATGTGCTGCTTTCCTGGACACCGATCCCCAAGGTAGCTAGTGCCATTGAGGGAGTTTGGTATTTAGCCCAAGATGAAGAAGCTTTTGATCGTAATTTTAATCTAGGTAAGTCAGCAACAAGAAACTCACAAAAGGTGAGTAATCAGGTAGGAGCGATCGCTGATGCAATGCGGGAATTAGATGCTCTGCGCCAGGATGGACTGATTTCAGAGTATGAGTTTGAGCAAAAGCGCCGCCAATTGCTAGACCAGATTTCTTGAGGCGAGCGACAATCATGAATAACTGGCTACCTTTGAACCCCAGACTGCAAAAACTCCGCGCCAAGCTCCTCAACGATCCCTATTATCGCCTGCAATCTGGGGAAGAAATTCAGATAGCGGCAAAATTAGGTATTCGCATTGATGTTAATCAAGCCACTGTAGATGATTGGTTACGCCTACCAGGTTTGTCGATTCACCAAGCGCGATCGCTTGTAGAACTTTCGCGTTCGGGTGTGAAATTTTACTGTATTGAAGATATCGCTGCGGCTTTGGCTATACCAGCGCCGCGCCTGGAACCATTAAAGCCTCTGCTGAATTTTGTTTACTATGACCACGAATCTTTAGAAAATCCAACCCATTTAGTCAACCCGAATACAGCAACAGTTGAAAAATTAGCACAAATTCCATTTATAGATTTGTCTCTGGCGGAAGCAGTGGTGCAAAACCGACAATCAGCCGGGCCTTACCGTAACCTGGCTGATTTCCAGCGACGGCTGGAGTTAACTGGTGATGCGATCGCTCAGATAATGTATTATTTGAGGTTTTAAGTTAAAAGTTAAAAGTTAGAAGTTTTAAATAACTCCTAACTCTGACAATTTTGGATTGAAGGAAAAATCCAAAATCTAAAATTGATTAAATGAACCCAATGCGATCGATAGGCCAAAAGCGAAACGTTGCCCGACCAATGACATTTTTTCTGGGTAAAAAGCCCCAATAGCGAGAGTCATTACTATCGTTGCGGTTATCTCCCATCACAAAAAATTCGTCTTCTGGAACTTTCACTGGTTGATATGGCTGATTTGGGGGTTCCGCGATGTAGTCTTCTGCCAAGGGTTGACCATTGAGGTAGACTTTGCCAGAAGCAACACTAATTACCTCACCAGGCTGGCCAATAACCCGCTTGATGAAGGCTTGGTCTTTGGGATATCCTCGACGTTGTAGTTCTGCGGGTGGCTGAAAAACAATAATATCCCCAGTTATGGGAGGGTGAAAATGGTAGGAGATTTTTTCTACCACCAAGCGATCGCCTGTATGTAAGGTTGGCAACATCGAATCAGAAGGTATATAACGGGGTTCAGCGATAAAAGTCCTGATTAGGAATGCCAAACACAATGCGATCGCAATTAAAATCAGATTTTCTTGCCAACTACGCCATAATTTTAACGACGCACGCTCTTTTTCTGCATCACTTTCGTGAGGAATCATAAAAGTTTCTAGCCAGTTTAAGAAGTAAGACAAATACTTTGATTATTTTGACTCAAAAGGTATATTAATAGGAAAGCTGGGTTTAAAGTCAACCCATACAGATATTAAATAATACACTTATTGGATCTAGCTAAGATAAGCAAAAGTACTGTAAATAAACTATGACCTGTCTAAGGCAATATAAGCTAATAATTAGGATTTATAAATAAATAATTAAAAATCTTAATTCTAATTAGTGTAATTATAAGGCAAGTTATGAGGCAGTTTTCAGCTTTGCTTCCTGCTGCTAAAAAAGTTAGTGAGCCACTGGTAGAGTGATACAGTCAATGATTTTTTTATTGGAGCAGAAAATTGTTTGTTGAATGGCGAAACAATTTACCGAATGTCTGACAATATCTGCTTCACTTTGCTGAAAAAAGGCAGAGTGCAGTCTTCTTAGAGTCTGAGTTGTAAAAAAAATATATTTTGATATGTATAATAATCCGATTTTCTAAACTTATTTGCGTAGGGAGGGCATAGGAAAGAAGTGAATAGATATGTACTGAGTTTTATCAAAAATCAAATATAGGAATCCGCTTTGATTTCTGAACGAATTTGTGTAGACAGGCAATAGGCAATAGGAAAGAAGGCTTCTTAGTTGTACTGAGTTTTTTCAGAAATCAAATATGAGTCCTATATGAGTCCTGTCTCCTTAAGTGATACTACGGTAGACAAATCACTATTCTAATGTAATCTCAAATACATATTTTTAGGCAAATAAAGTGTATTTAGTAAAAAATCTTACATTTCAATCTAGAATTTAATGGTTCAATAAATAGACACCATACTATTGCAATGCAATTATGATAACTTGCTCAGATGTATGTGATTAACTTCCGTAATTACACGGTGACGGTAAATATTAAATTGTACTATTAATTGAGATATAAATTTCCTTAGTTATCGAGAAAAACATTAACAGGTAGAAAGCTACTAGTAATTTCGGCTAAAGTATCAGCATCCAAAAGAGAACTAAACAGGCGATAGAATTGTTTTTGCTGAATGAGTCAAAAGTATCTACATTAACGAATAAGTGCCCCCTGGCAATGAGAAACTATATTGAATCAATTTTCGTCTGATCTATTTCCTAGAAGGTACAAGATAACATTCTGTCACTAGAAAACTTAACTTTTTCTTAAAAAGGAAGTAATAGCAGCAGGCAGTAAAATATATCTTATCAAGAATAGAACTAATAGTTTACTAGACTCTTTTTTGAAAGATACCCCGCCTCTCTTAAGTAGTTTTGTATGTTGATAGAATAATTTACTAAGTTGTAAATTATACAGTCTTACTGTCAGAATGCCTGACTATAAAAACTTCAGTCCGCAAAAAGTGCAAATTGTAGGCTCGACAGTTTAGCTAATCTTATTTGCAAAACTATAAAACTTGAAAAGATAATGCTGCCTTAGCGGTGAATTGAAAAACAGCAACTAATTCAGAACTCCTATTAAGAGGATTTTGGGGTGTGGTTAATTATCTGATTGTGCTCCTTCTTAGAGCTAGCGGTAATAACGTGCAAGTGCAGACTTTGCCTTTTATAAGTGGATTGACGTTCAATATTACCAAGTATCGTATATTCAACGCTCGTCCAAATCTAGAGCATCTAGATTTCAGTTAAAGCAGTATAGTCTGTCTTCTCGATTCTGAATTTCCGTTATTCTCAATTTCAATTTTCATGATTACCAGAAAACAACTGGTATCTAAATAAAATGTGCTATAACGTACCGTCATAACCGTGGTTGATGGTTCGATATTTGAAGGAGCTATGAGGTGGAAAACAATAAGTCGTTTCTGTGGCCAGAAGGAATATTAATTGCACTGCTTGCATTAGGTGGTGTTTTTAGCCTTGCTTTCATGATGCTTTTAAGACCAAATGTTTCAGAAGCTCAAAGTAGACAAAGTATAAATGTAAAGCGTGTAGCTGCAAACGTAGGAACTCAGCAGCGAATTGAGAAATTAAAGGCGTCGATGCTTACAAGTTGGCAGCAAGAAGCACAAACAAAAGGATTATCATATGCTTTACCATCACGTTTTCAAGGGGCAATAGTTAAAGCAGCAAAACTCATTCAGAGTGAGAAAGTGATTGCTCTCACCTTTGATGATGGCCCTTGGCCTGAAACCACAGGGCAAGTGCTAGATATTCTGAAATCAAATAATATCAAAGGGACGTTTTTTGTTGTCGGTCAGAACCTAAAAAATTATCCAGAATTAGGAAAGCAGATTGTCGCTCAAGGTCACGTCATTGGCAATCATACTTGGCATCACTGGTATCACTTCTTTAATCAACAAGCTGCTGCTTTTGAAATTGATCGTACAACAGAGCTAATTTATCAAATTACAGGTGCTAAAACAAATCTGTTCCGACCGCCTGGTGGCAACCTGCACAATGGATTAGTTACTTATGCTAAAGGTCAAAAATATAGTGTGGTGATGTGGTCAGCTGACTCCATAGACTACAAGTTGCCATCTGTACCAACGTTGATTGATAACGTAATTAAAGATTCAAAACCTGGTGGTATTGTGCTAATGCATGATGGTGGTGGTAACCGTTCCAGAACTGTGCAAGCTTTACCAGAAATTATTAGCAACTTTAGAAAGCAAGGCTATCGCTTTGTAACTATTCCAGAACTTTTAGAAATGGAAGATACTGAGCAAAAATTGCTTGCTAACAAAAAGCAATAATTATTAATTATGGGTAGTTAGTCAATAGTAATTGGCTAAAAACTAAAATTATATTTTTTAGTTAAAAATACGTTATTTCTGAATCAGTAGGCTCGTAGTAAGTGGCTTTAGCCCTTACTACGAGTCTTTAATTATTCACGCCCACTTACTTAATGACTAGTCACTAAAGTGAACTCAGTTGTTTTTTCAGGATTAGCTTCTGGACTATCAGCTTCAGAAGGTGGAACCAACTGCCAGAATTTCGGCAAAAATTCTTGCCATTTTTGCAGAATTTTCTTTGCCTTGGGTGAACCAGTACGTTCTGCATGAGTTTGAATTAACTCTTGCAGTTGCTTTGCACCCACTTCTGTAATCACTCGCTGGATTTTGACAATTTCCGGGTTGACTAACTCACGAAATGAGTCGTCTTCATCCAGGAAGTATGCCAGTCCACCAGTCATTCCAGCGGCTACGTTACGTCCGACTTTACCGAGGACGACAATCACACCACCTGTCATGTATTCACAGCAATGATCCCCAGCGCCTTCAATCACTGCTATGCCTTTGGAGTTTCTCACAGCAAAGCGCTCTCCTGCTAGACCGTTGGCAAATAACATCCCACCAGTAGCACCATAGAGGCATGTATTGCCAACTATCACATTTTGTGATGCGTTATAGGTAGCATCTGTTGGGGGTTTGATGATGATCTCACCACCATGCATCCCTTTACCTACGTAGTCGTTTGCCTCTCCTTCGAGGGTCAAAATTAAGCC
The DNA here is from genome assembly GCF_054786515.1 of Nostoc sp. UIC 10890. Taxonomy (NCBI): domain Bacteria; kingdom Bacillati; phylum Cyanobacteriota; class Cyanophyceae; order Nostocales; family Nostocaceae; genus Nostoc; species Nostoc sp. UIC 10890. Next base: position 2,786,186 of record NZ_JBSGKF010000001.1, on the reverse strand, counting down.
AGGGAGGTTGAAAGCACCAAAGCTTTGCCCAACACTACCTGTAAAGTTGAGATTAATTTGTCCTTCAAAGTCATTGTCACCGTATTGGGAAGCGATCGCTCCGGCTAATCTTGTGCCTACTGTTCTGTCAGTATTGACAATAGGGTAAGTCTTGGTAACGGTAGACTGATTCCTAATGGCAGCTAGAATGTCGGGATCGGCAAGGAAATTGTCATCCAAAACCACACCGTTGCTGTGAACTTCTTCATGCACCAACCAGCTACGATTGTCTCTGCTATTTGGTAGCTGAAGTAAACAGTCGAGATTCAGCGATCGCGTTTTGGTGAGTTTTGCTTCTTGGCGTAGTTTCAACAAATCTGCACGTCCAATGATTTCTGATAAAGAACGGTAGCCAAGTCGGGCTAACAAACTCCGCACTTCTTCGGCAATGAAGTAGAAGAAGTTGACAACTTGTTCGGGTATTCCCGTAAACCGCTTACGGAGTTCTTCTTTCTGAGTAGCAACACCCTTCGGGCAGGTATTCAGGTGGCAAACTCGCGCCATGATACAGCCTTCAGCAATCATAGCGATGGAGCCGAAACCAAATTCTTCACCGCCCATCAATGCACCTATTACCACATCCCAGCCACTCTTAAATCCGCCATCAACGCGTAAGATGGCGCGATCGCGCAAGCCATTTTCCATCAAAACCCGATGCACTTCACTTAAACCGAGTTCCCACGGCGAACCAGCGTGTTTAATAGAACTCAGTGGTGATGCACCTGTACCACCATCATGACCGGAAATCTGAATGATATCAGCGTTGGCCTTAGCTACACCAGCTGCGATCGTGCCAATACCAACTTCTGATACTAGCTTCACTGACACCTTTGCTTTGGGATTAATTTGGTGCAGATCAAAAATCAGTTGCGCTAGGTCTTCAATTGAATAGATATCATGGTGCGGTGGTGGCGAAATCAGTGTCACGCCTGGCTTAGAGCGCCTTAACATCGCAATGTATTGGCTCACCTTGGGCCCTGGTAGCTGTCCACCTTCCCCAGGCTTGGCACCTTGGGCAATTTTGATTTCAATTTGTTTGGCGTTGACTAGATATGCTGGCGTGACACCAAAGCGTCCCGATGCCACTTGCTTAATAGCGCTATAAGCTCGATCGCCATTCCGCAATCCTTTTAAATGAGGTAGGGTTGGGGAGTGACCAGACTCGTCTACATCATCTAAAACTGTGTAGCGTACTGGATCTTCGCCGCCTTCTCCAGAATTGGATTTACCGCCGATGCGGTTCATGGCGATCGCTAAAGTTTCATGAGCTTCTCTTGACAAAGCACCTAAAGACATGCCGCCGGTGCAGAAGCGTTTGACTATTTCATATACCGATTCCACTTCTTCTAGAGGAACTGAAGGGCGATCGCCTTCGAAGTCTAGCAAATCCCGCAAGGCTGTTACTGGTCTACCTTGGAGGTGCTTTTTGTAAACTTCGTAGTGGTCGTAGCCGTTGCCATCTAGAGCTTTATGCAGCGCCTTCACCATTTCTGGGCTATTGCTATGGTATTCGCCACCAGGACGGTATTGCACAAAGCCCAGGTTTTCTAACTTCGTGGTTGTCAGTTCGGGGAAAGCTTTGCTATGGAAGGAAAGCACTTCATCAGCGAGTTCACTCACACTCAAACCACCGATGCGGGAAGTCGTACCACGGAATCCCAATTGGATTAAATCTCCACCGATGCCAATAGCTTCAAAGATTTGGGCTGCTTGATAGCTGGAGAGTAGAGAAATTCCCATTTTAGAGAGAATTTTTAGCAAACCCGACTCTACTGATTTGCGATAGTTTCCTAAAGCTTGTTCTAGGGTGAGGGTGGGAATTTTTTGTACACCCATTAACTTTTGAGTTTTGGGATCAGACCACCAATCACGCACCGTATCTAAAGCCATATACGGGCAAACTGCACCAGCACCATAGCCAATCAGACAAGCAAAGTGATGGGTACTCCAGCATTGAGCAGTATTGACAATCAGGGATGTTTTCATTCGCAGCCCTTCCCGAATCAGGTGGTGATGCACCGCACCTACTGCTAATAAGGGAGGAATGTAGGTATATTCTGTGTTGATACTGTCATTGACGCCATCGCTTAATATTAAAATCTTTGCACCTGCCCGGACTGACTCAGCTGCTTGTGCTTGTAAAGACTCCACAGCGGCTTTCAATCCTTCTGGGCCATTGGCGATCGCAAATAGGGTTGATAACTCAGCCGTGGCAAATCCTGACAGCTTAATTGCCTCTAATTCAGCATCCGTTAACACTGGGGACTCAAGTTTTAATCTCCTGGCATATTCTGCCTTGGGTTCTAATAAGTTACCCCGTTCCCCCAGTTCGACTTTCAAAGACATCACTAGCTTTTCCCGTAGCGGATCGATCGCTGGGTTAGTCACCTGAGCAAAGCGCTGTTTGAAATAGTCATAAAGCAGGTGTGGTTTTGTTGACAGCACCGCTAAAGGAATATCATCACCCATGCAGAAAGTCGGTTCTGAACCTGCGATCGCCATTGGATGAATCACCATTTCTACATCTTCTGTGGTGTAGCCAAAGGCAGTTTGACGCTGAAGTAAGGTTTGCTTGTCAGTAGTCAATTGTCCTGAGTCATTTGTCATTTGTCCTTTGCCATTGCCATTTGCTAATGACGGATGATCAATGACTAATGACTTTAATTCTTGACGGTGCTGTTGCAGCCATTCTCCATAAGGGTGCTGCTTGGCAATGCGCCCCTTTATATCCCAATTCTTCAGGACTTCATGATTTTCTAAATCCACAGCAATCATTTGCCCTGGGCCGAGTCTACCTTTCTCGACAATATCGGCTTCTGGAAAGTCCACTACACCAGCTTCGGAAGCTACAACAATGTAGTCATCTTTGGTAATCATGTAGCGAGCTGGTCTTAAACCATTACGATCTAGTGTTGCACCAACTTTTTTGCCATCGCTGAATACTAAAAGTGCTGGGCCGTCCCACGCTTCTTGCAGACCACTGTAATATTCGTAGAAATCAACAATTTCTGGAGATTCACGTAAAGAAGGCTGATTTTGGTAAGCTTCTGGAACCATAATCATTAAAGCTTCCAGGGGGCTGCGTCCAGAGCAAACCAGCAATTCCACTACGTTGTCTAGAGTAGCTGAGTCGCTGTTATCAATATGAACTAATGGCTTGAGTTCCTTGATGCGATCGCCCCATACAGGATGATTCAGGCTAGCTTCTCGTGCCATCATCCAGTTGATGTTGCCCAACAAAGTATTGATTTCGCCATTGTGACCCAAAAGCCGCATTGGTTGCGCTAGAGGCCACTTGGGCATCGTGTTCGTACTAAAGCGGCGATGATAAACAGCAAAGGCACTTTTGTAAGCTGGATTTTTTAAATCGTCATAAAAGTTGCCCAAGACAGCGGAACGCACCATGCCTTTGTAGACAATTGTGCGACTTGACAACGAGCAGATATAAAATTCTTCTGAGATATTGGTTGCAACTTTACTAATTCGGCGGCGGGTAATGTACAACTGCCGTTCCAATTCATCGCCACTTTTGTCAACAGAAGCTAATAAAACTTGTTCAATCTGGGGTTGATTTTCTCTTGCTTGTACCCCAAGTAAATCAGGTTGTACTGGCACTACTCGCCAACCCAGTACAATCAATTTTTCTTCAGCAGCTACTTGCTCAACAGTCGCCCTCGTTTTTTGTGCTGCTTCTTCGTCTTGTGGTAGAAATATCATCCCCACAGCTATATTATTGGTGGATGTAAATTCCTTCCCCCTTTGGGCAAAGTCTTGTTGGAACAACTCCCAAGGGATAGCTGTCAATACTCCAGCACCATCACCAGAGTCTTGATCAGCGCTACAACCTCCCCGGTGTTCTAAGCAAGTTAAAGCAGCTAAGGCTTTTTCAACAATTTCGTGGCTGGTATGATTTTGGCGATGAGCAATAAAACCTACACCACAGGCATCTCGTTCCTCTACTAACCACTTTTGCCCCTGATAGGTATCTCGTGAGTTTATGTCCGCTGTGATTTTCTGGTCTTGATTCATCGGTTTATTATTCATACCCTGTTCCTGAAGTATTGAGTTACCAATTTTGCCACTACATTGTGGGAAAAAATTTCTAAATTCAGCGATGGAGAAATATGTAAGCACCTAAATTTAGGGAAAAAAAATTTTAACTTCGGTTTTACTTTACTAGTTCACCCGTGTTAAAATAGTTGCGTTTCTTTTATGTGTTTATGCGGTGATAGACAAGTTACCTCCGCCAAGACATTATTTTTGCCCTGACAGTTTCTTTTTTATATTTTGAAGTTAAGTATTTTCTCAATCCCTTTTTTCCAGATGCACGCTAGCTACTCATGGAGCCTATTTTTTGGCTCACCTGAAACAAAACTAAAACTAAGCGCTGTACTATGTTCTAAAGCCCAAGTTATCCTGATCCAGCAATAAAATCAGCGTATTACAATATATACCCATTTGACAATTCCCAAATATTTTTGTTGTCTAGAATTTTGCCGCTTACGAGTTGCCGCATGTATTACTATTAACTAGACATTACTGAAGTAACAACAACAGTAGCAACATTCAGCAAGGATTAAATATCTTAATCCAGTTTTGATAACCAAAACTACCGTATATGGTGTGGTTAGAAGTAGTGGGAGTTAAAACACTTGATTGCAGTGGCTTTAGCGTCTAAATAAATTGGTAAATGTCTAAAAGAGATAACTAGCCAATATATAGATTATCATATTTATTCAAAAATAAAGTCACGTTTTTTTTATACTTCCAAATAATTAGTTAGTTTATACCTTGGGTGATAGTTTTCAAAAGTACTTAGTAAATTATGGTAAAAATGCCGAATTGTTGCCAATCAGTGATTAGCGATGGCTCCGCCAACACCAAGGACGAACGCAGATTTTTCCGGGCTACTGTGTCACCAATACTTTTGACAGCATTGTGCTTAATTACTACCTATCCTATCAATGCCCAAGAGTCACCGAAAAATGCCAAACCAATACCCAGGTTAATATCACAGTCAACTGTACCTCCTTTGACAGGTGCAGTATCCTCTGGTAATCAAATTTCCCTCAATGGGCGTACTTTAGCAGGAACTTGGTTGCAGCGACCTGGAAAGGCTGGTCAGGTGACAACTCATCTCAGTGACGGGGCATTCAGGCAATTAATTGGAGTAAATTTCTTAAACAGTAGTAATTCAACGAAGCAACCAATACAGTGGTTTTCGTCGGTGACAAAGCCACTGGTTTTAACCACCAGGCTAGTAGGAGCATATCGCTATCTGGATATTACTAATTTTGCTCAAACATCTGGATGGCAAATTCAAGCTAATGGCAACACCTTGGTGATTGCTACCCCGAAAGCACAAATCACAAATATTGTTCAGAGCCAGGAACCTCCAGAGGCGAGTACCCCTTTGCAACAGGCTCGGATTCTTATCGATTTAGATCGTCCAACCCCCTGGCAAGTTGTACAAGGGTTAGCGATCGCCAAACCCCAAACTCCATCCTCTGATCCAGATACGCCAACCCCAAAATCCACCACACCACCAAATCGACAGTGGACAGTTACCCTGGATGGAATAGCCGCCCCTGTTTTGATAGAACGCTATACCCCCCAGCCACCAGCAGCACCACCAACATTGCTGCCAAACCTGCTTAAACAATTATCACCAGTTACACCAACACTAGATCCTGAATCACTGATTCAAAAAGTGGAGGTGCTGAAAAACCAAACGATTATTAGTCTGAGCGTTCCCTTTGGTCTATCACCTCAAGTTACTACTGTCGCTAATCCCAACCGCCTGATTATCAATATTCGACCCGATCCTCTAGAAGAACGAGATATTACTTGGACTCCAGGATTGCGCTGGCGACAGAATTATGTGAACTTAGACACAGAACGCTTTCCTGTGGTCTGGTTAGAAATTAGTCCCCGCAAATTTGGGCTAGCGTTAAAACCTATGTGGGCTAGCGCTGATGGGCTAACGGGTACTGCTCCCTTAATTCAAACAGCACAACGTTACTTAGCAATAGCTGGAATTAATGGTGGTTATTTTAACCGCAATAACAGATTACCATTGGGTGCGATTCGTCAGAATAATCAATGGTTATCAGGCCCCATTCTGAATCGAGGTGCGATCGCTTGGAATGATTCAGGCCAATTTTACTTTGGTCGTCTCACCTTAGAAGAAACTTTAATTACAGCAAATGGCCAGCGTCTACCAATTCTGTTTCTTAACAGCGGTTATGTCCAGAGTGGTATTGCTCGTTACACAGCGGCTTGGGGATCAACTTACACGCCCATAACGGATAACGAAATTATCTTAGTGGTACAGAAAAACCAAATTACTAATCAGTTACCAGGTGGCAAAGTTGGAGTGACAGCGGTTCCCATTCCCCAGGATGGCTACCTGCTAACTTTACGCGCTAATGCTGCTAGTGCTGCCTCACAACTACCTATTGGAAGCGCAGTAAGTATTTCCAGCACCACTACACCAGCAGATTTTAGTCGTTATCCCCACATTATCGGAGCTGGGCCGCTACTAATCCAAAACCGTCAAATTGTCCTTGATGCCAAAGGCGAAAAATTCAGCAATGCCTTTATTGCCGAAAAAGCTATTCGCAGCGGTATTTGCACAACGGCAACAGGCACACTGATGATTACTGCCACACATAATCGTGTCGGCGGTTATGGGCCTAATTTGGCAGAACATGCCAAATTGATGCAACTCATGGGCTGTGTGAATGCCCTAAATTTGGACGGTGGTAGTTCCACCAGCCTTTATTTAGGAGGACAACTACTCGACCGTTCACCTAGTACCGCTGCTCGTGTTCATAACGGAATTGGTATTTTCCTGCAACCACGAAAATGAGGGAATGGGAGAAGTCTCTTAATCATCAATGCCCAATGCCCCATCCTTTTTTAAAGTTTAGAACAAGCTATCATTTTGCTTGATGAAGACTTGGTGTAGACATCAGAGTTTTAGTAGTGATGCTTTACACCATAAGGTTTGATTTTGCTATGTTTATCAAGGTGCAACAAAATTGCTGATTTTCAAGGTTGCAAGATAGCACCAGATTTTTGATCAATAGTTAAGAGTACCAACGGTTTGTTATGTCTCCAAATGAGGTAACTATGGCTCGATATCAAGAAACTACACAGACTGAAACTCTACACCTACCTCCAGCCATAACTTCTAGGGGCGTCGCTGCAACTGAATTACGTCCTTGGGGCGCTTTTACAGTTTTGGAAGAAGGGCGCGGATACAAAATTAAGCGCATCGAAGTTAAGCCTGGACACCGCCTCAGTCTACAAATGCACCATCACCGCAGCGAACATTGGATTGTCGTCTCTGGTACAGCTAGAGTAGTTTGTGGTGAGAAAGAAGTACTACTGAGCAATAATGAATCAACTTATGTACCCCAATGTACATCTCATCGTTTAGAGAATCCTGGCGTGATCCCCTTGGTGTTGATTGAAGTGCAAAATGGCGAATACTTGGGAGAAGATGATATCATCCGCTACCAAGATGATTATGCCCGCACCAAAGATTAAAACCAAAAAAACGCTAAAGCTCTAATCCCAAAACTGAATACATTTTTGTGCAAACCGTCTTTGTGTACGAACTACTGCACCCCAGAAGTCCCTACCTTATTAAGGTGGGGACTGAAGCATATTAGTGTTATAAATGTAGTAATAGCGATCGCGCTCATAACTTCGATGATTTGGAATTTTGCAGAAGCGAGAGTCAACCCATCTGTAAAATAGAAGATGGGGTATTCAATTGCAAAAAATTAGTTCCATGATTCATCTGAGTCAAGCAGCCGCGAGTGAAATTGGGCGAATAAAGTCCAAGCAGCAGCCAAATGTATTGTTTCGATTGGCAGTAAAACCAGGTGGTTGTTCGGGGTTATTTTATGATATGTCTTTCGATGAAGCAATAAAAGTTGGCGACCAGATTTTCGACTTGGATGAAATTCAAGTAGTCATAGATGCCGCAAGCTTAAATTACCTCAACGGTTTGAAAGTGGATTATTCAGAAGACTTAATGGGTGGTGGTTTTCGCTTCCAGAATCCCCAGGCGATCGCAACCTGTGGCTGTGGCAATTCTTTCTCCATTAATGATTAAGTAATCATTCAAAGAAGCAAGAAATGGCAAATGACAAATAACAATTGACATAAAACCGTAAAAAAAGATATAATCAGGATTTGTTAAAACTTAGACATATAAGCAGCTTTACGCGCTGTAACTCATGCCAACAATACAGCAGCTAATACGTACTGAGCGCGAACAAGCGCGTCAGAAAACCAAGTCTCCGGCTCTGAAACAATGCCCCCAACGTCGGGGAGTTTGTACCAGAGTATACACGACCACACCAAAGAAGCCTAACTCAGCTCTACGAAAAGTAGCAAGAGTCAGGCTTACCTCGGGATTTGAAGTCACAGCTTACATTCCAGGTATTGGTCACAACTTACAAGAACACTCAGTTGTGATGATTCGTGGTGGTCGGGTTAAGGATCTACCGGGCGTGAGATACCACATTATCCGTGGCACCCTAGATACAGCCGGAGTTAAAGACCGCAAACAAGGCCGTTCCAAGTATGGAACCAAGCGTCCGAAAGAAGCGAAAAAATAGGATTCGGCGATTAATCGCATCCAACACGATTAATCGTCTACCTTAAACAGTGCCAAGGGCAAAAAAACTATCAGGGTATGTGTTCTAACAGCAGTTATGAAAGCTGTTAAAGTCTGTTTAAAAAAATCAAGCTAAACCTACACTAAGCGAGCAAGTGTAGAAGTTCTGAGGAGAACGCTGTAACCCACAGCAGGATTTTAATCTGGACATTAAGGTTTAGAATATTGTCCCCTTGAGTATTTAGTTGCAGGTAGCAAGTCAATGAATTTTAGATTTTAGATTTGCGATTTTGGATTGGTCGAACCCACGAGGGGATGAGGCTTAAAGACTTTTGATTTTTTCCAATCCTTGTGGTCGGAACATTTACCAAAAACTCTAATCCAAAATTGGCAGTCAATAGGTCAGCCTTGCTGCAACAGTCGAAAACAAAATTGAGAAAGTCTGAGGGTTGGGTTCCACAGCTTTTAGTTTCCGGTGTCTGATAGCATATAATTTCGTTGCCAATTCCGAATTAAAGGTGAAGTATGTCTCGTCGTGGTGTTATTCAAAGGCGCCCAGTTCCGTCTGACTCCGTATATAACAGTCGCCTTGTGAGCATGATTATCAGACGGATCATGCGTCATGGCAAGAAATCACTTGCCGCACGTATTGTTTATGATGCATTAAAAACTATTGAGGAACGCACTGGTGCTGGTGCTTTGGAAACCTTTGAAAGAGCAGTGCGAAATGCCACGCCTTTAGTAGAAGTGAAAGCTCGGCGAGTTGGTGGAGCAACCTACCAAGTACCAATGGAAGTGCGTACAGAACGGGGCACTACTCTAGCACTACGTTGGTTAGTGCAATATTCCCGGTCTAGACCAGGCCGGACAATGGCAAGCAAACTGGCAAATGAGTTAATGGATGCTGCCAACGAAACTGGCAATGCCATTCGCAAACGGGAAGAAACGCACCGGATGGCGGAAGCTAACAAAGCATTCGCGCACTATCGTTACTAAGTAGAAAAGCGGTATATCGCCTTGCCGAAGCGGTATATCGTGGATTTACAAAACAAAGACGGTTTTCCGTAAAAGTATAGAATCTTAACAAAGAGTAATATACAAGATATCATGAGGCAAAACTATAGGAGGTAGCTGTGGCACGCACGATCCCGCTAGAGAAAGTACGCAACATTGGTATTGCGGCGCATATAGATGCGGGCAAAACAACAACAACAGAGAGAATATTATTTTACTCTGGGATAATTCATAAAATTGGCGAAGTTCATGAAGGAACTGCCGTCACAGACTGGATGGAGCAGGAGCGGGAGCGTGGAATTACCATCACTGCCGCTGCTATCAGTACCAGTTGGAAAGATCATCAAATTAACATTATCGATACTCCGGGTCACGTAGACTTCACAATTGAAGTTGAGCGTTCCATGCGTGTGTTGGATGGTGTAATCGCAGTATTTTGTTCTGTGGGCGGTGTGCAACCGCAGTCCGAGACAGTGTGGCGGCAAGCAGAACGCTACAAAGTTCCTCGGATAGCCTTTATTAACAAAATGGATCGCACCGGAGCGAACTTTTATAAAGTTCATGAGCAAATCCGCGATCGCCTGCGGGCGAATGCGATCGCTATTCAACTACCAATTGGTAGTGAAAACGACTTCCAAGGTATTGTTGACCTAGTACGGCAACGTGCGTACATCTACGCTAATGACCAAGGAACCGATATCCAGGAAACTGATATTCCGGAAGCATTGCAAGCGCAGGTAGATGAATTCCGCACCAAGCTAATAGAAGCTGCGGCAGAAACCGATGATGCTCTGATGGCAAAGTACTTCGAAGGCGAAGAACTTACAGAACAGGAAGTTCGGACTGCCCTGCGTAAAGGCACAATTGCGGGGACAATCGTACCAGTACTTTGCGGTTCAGCATTCAAAAACAAAGGCGTGCAGTTGATGCTGGATGCCGTTGTAGATTACCTGCCAGCACCAAGTGAAGTACCGCCAATTCAAGGCTTACTGCCTAATGGCGATGCTGTTGAGCGGCGGGCTGATGACAACGAACCCCTAGCAGCTCTGGCATTCAAGATTATGGCTGACCCTTACGGTCGCCTGACATTTGTTCGTGTTTATTCTGGTGTCCTGAAAAAGGGCAGCTACGTTCTCAACGCTAGTAAGAATAAAAAAGAACGAATTTCCCGCTTAGTTCTAATGAAGGCAGATGATCGGCAAGATGTCGATGAACTGCGAGCGGGTGATTTGGGAGCAGCTTTGGGATTGAAAGACACCTTGACAGGTGACACGCTCTGTGATGATGGATCGCCAGTAATTCTGGAATCCCTATTCATTCCTGAGCCTGTGATCTCGGTGGCGGTTGAACCCAAAACTAAAAACGACATGGACAAGTTGTCCAAAGCTCTGCAATCTCTCTCAGAAGAAGACCCCACCTTCCGTGTCCGCGTCGATCCGGAAACAAACCAAACCGTGATCGCGGGGATGGGAGAGCTACACCTAGAAATTCTAGTAGACCGGATGTTACGAGAATTCAAGGTGGAAGCAAATGTAGGTGCACCGCAAGTAGCTTACCGAGAAACAATTCGGAAAGCTGTGAGCAAAATTGAGGGCAAATTCATCCGCCAAAGTGGTGGTAAAGGTCAATACGGTCATGTTGTGATCAATTTGGAACCTGGAGAACCTGGTACTGGTTTTGAATTCGTCTCCAAAATTGCCGGTGGTTCAGTACCAAAAGAGTACGTTGGCCCCGCAGAACAAGGAATGAAAGAAAGCTGCGAATCCGGTGTTCTAGCTGGATATCCGTTAATTGACGTTAAAGCGACGCTAATTGATGGGTCATACCACGATGTAGACTCTTCGGAAATGGCTTTTAAAATCGCTGGCTCAATGGCGATGAAAGAGGCTGTGCTGAAAGCTTCACCTGTCCTCTTAGAGCCTATGATGAAAGTTGAGGTTGAAGTTCCTGAAGACTATATCGGGAACGTCATTGGCGACCTCATTGCCCGCCGGGGGCAAATTGAAAGCCAAAGCACCGAACAGGGACTTGCTAAGGTCGCATCCAAAGTTCCACTGGCGACCATGTTTGGCTACGCCACTGATATCCGATCAAAGACGCAAGGTCGGGGTATCTTCACGATGGAGTTCAGCCACTACGAAGAGGTGCCTCGCAGCGTAGCTGAAACTATCATTGCAAAAAGCAAAGGGAACGCTTAGTTAAAATAAGGAAATGAGCATTCATGGCACGCGCAAAGTTTGAAAGAAATAAACCCCACATTAATATCGGTACAGTTGGCCATGTTGACCACGGTAAAACTACCTTGACAGCAGCCATTACCATGACTTTGGCCGCTATGGGTCAAGCTGTAGCTAAGGGTTATGACCAAATTGATAATGCCCCAGAAGAAAAAGCACGGGGTATTACCATTAATACCGCTCACGTAGAGTATGAAACTGCAAGTCGGCACTATGCTCACGTAGACTGTCCAGGACACGCTGACTATGTGAAAAACATGATCACTGGTGCTGCCCAGATGGACGGAGGTATCCTCGTAGTTGCTGCTACCGATGGACCCATGCCCCAAACCCGCGAACACATTCTGTTGGCAAAACAGGTTGGCGTTCCCAGTCTGGTTGTCTTCTTGAACAAAGAAGACTTGATGGATGACCCAGAACTCCTGGAACTAGTGGAACTAGAACTGAGAGAACTGTTAAGCAGCTACGATTTCCCTGGCGATGATATCCCCATTATCAAAGGCTCTGGTCTGCAAGCTCTGGAAGCAATGACCAAGAATCCCAAGACCCAACGAGGAGAAAATCCTTGGGTAGACAAAATCTATGAACTGATGGATGCTGTAGATTCTTACATTCCCACTCCTGAGCGGGATGTTGATAAGCCCTTCCTGATGGCTGTAGAAGACGTATTCTCAATTACAGGTCGTGGTACTGTCGCCACAGGTCGGATTGAGCGGGGTATAGTCAAAGTCGGCGATAACGTTGAACTAGTGGGTATCAGAGATACTCGCGCCACTACCGTAACTGGTATTGAAATGTTCAAGAAGAGTCTTGACCAAGGTATGGCTGGAGACAACGCTGGCGTACTACTTCGGGGTATCCAAAAGGCTGATATTGAACGAGGTATGGTCATCGCCAAACCAGGTTCAATTAAACCTCACCTTCAATTTGAAGGTGAAGTTTACGTCCTAACAGAAAAAGAAGGTGGTCGCAAGACTCCATTTTTTGCTGGCTACCGTCCCCAATTCTACGTGCGGACAACAGATGTAACTGGCACGATTAAAGCCTTCACCGCTGATGATGGCACTGAGGTGGAAATGGTGATGCCAGGCGATCGCATCAAGGTGACAGTAGAATTGATCAACGCGATCGCTATTGAACAAGGAATGCGCTTCGCTATCCGCGAAGGTGGTCGTACCATCGGTGCTGGTGTCGTTTCCAAAATTATCAAGTAGCACCTTTTTGCTCATAACAAAGGAGCAGAGATGGTATTTATTTTGCCTCTCTGCTCCTTTCTCTTCCCTCTATAAATAAGGTAATAGGTTACAGGGGACAGGTGATAGTTTTCTGTAACCTATAACTTGTAACCTTTAACCTGTAAATACCCCCCTAATTACGCAGAACCTGGAAAATTAAAGATGGCAACTCTACAGCAGCAGAAGATTAGAATTCGTTTACAGGCCTTTGATAGGCGCTTATTGGATACATCTTGCGAGAAGATTGTAGACACAGCTAACCGCACCAACGCTACAGCCATAGGTCCAATTCCTTTACCAACAAAACGCCGGATCTATTGTGTGCTGCGATCACCTCACGTAGATAAAGATTCACGGGAACACTTTGAAACCCGTACTCATCGCCGGATTATTGACATTTACCAGCCCTCTTCTAAGACTATTGATGCCCTGATGAAATTGGATCTACCATCGGGTGTAGATATCGAAGTCAAACTTTAATTTAGTCATTAGTCATTAGGCATTAGAAAATGACAAAAGACAAATGACATTAGTATTAATATTTACATAGCCCTGAAGAAATATATCTCAGGGCTTTTATTTAGCTAGGAAACAAATGATAGAATGTAGACAAAATACGGGAAAAGCAGAGAAAAGAAAAATTTTAAAGATTAAGTTTATACTAAGGTAACAATGACATCATCTTCTAAAATTGCAGTTCGCGAACTACCTCTGTTCCCGTTACCCGAAGTAGTTCTGTTTCCTACAAGGCCATTACCCCTGCACATCTTTGAATTTCGCTACCGAATCATGATGAACACGATTTTGGAGAGCGATCGCAGGTTCGGTGTTTTGATGTTCGATCCAGTCAAGGGTACAATTGCAAACACAGGTTGCTGTGCCGAAATTGTTCATCACCAGCGGCTGCCAGATGATCGGATCAAGATGTTGACTTTAGGGCAGCAAAGATTTCGTGTATTAGAATATGTTCGTGAAAAGCCATACCGTGTTGGCTTAGTAGAGTGGATTGAAGACCAACCACCAATTAAAGATTTGCGACCTTTATCTTCTGAAGTCGAACAACTACTGCGAGATGTTGTACGTTTGTCAGCCAAGTTAACTGAACAAAATATCGAACTGCCAGAAGATTTGCCTGACCTACCAACAGAATTATCTTATTGGGTAGCTAGTAACCTTTACGGTGTCGCTCCAGAGCAGCAGCTTTTGCTAGAAATGCAAGATACTGCAACTCGTCTAGAGCGAGAAGCAGAAATTTTAACCTCTACTCGTAATCACTTGGCAGCTCGTGCTGTTCTCAAAGACACATTTAATGAAAAGTGAGGAGTTAAGAATTAGGAGTGAGGAGTTAGGAATTAGCAAGAAATAACAAAAAATAAAAGATTGAAAACTTATAATTTATAGTCCCTAACTGAATCACTAATAACTCTTAACTTCTCAAGTAACAGCGCTGATCGATAAAACATTGTAAGCACCAAGAATTTTTAAAATCTCTGTGTGGGTAATTAATTCTGCTAAAGCAGATTGCATCTGTGCTTCCTTGGCATCCGCTTCTAAATCCATGAAAAATAAGTATTCGCCTAGCGATCGCTTCGTCGGACGAGATTCAATTCGGCTGAGGTTAATTCCTAGTTGAGCAAATATTTGCAAAGGCTTGACTAATGCTCCCGGTGTGTTAGCAGGCATACTAAAAGCCAGCGATGTGTGACTAGCAGACGCTTTTGATGTCTGGTATCCAGCATTAGCTTCGCCATGACTGACTACCCAAAAACGAGTAAAGTTTTCTGGATAGTCGTTAATGCAACTAGCAAGTATGGGTAATTTGTAGAGTTGAGCAGCTCTAGTAGAAGCGATCGCTGCCGTTGTTGTATCTTGCCCTAATCGCTGTAGTGCTTCGGTTGTAGAATTGCTGGGAATAATCTGTGCAGTTGGCAGAAACCGCTCTAACCATCCCTGACATTGTGCCAAAGCTTGCGGGTGAGAGTAAACAGTTTTAATCTTATCTAAATTAGACGCGCAGGAAATTAACATATGGGCAATGGGTAATACCAAAGCCAATTGAATTCGCAGACTGTCTAATTGCCAGAGTGTATCCAGTGTTGTGGTAACACTCCCTTCAATAGAATTTTCCACTGGCACAACAGCCAACTGGGCTTGACCATCAGCAACGGCGTGCAATGATTGGGAAATACTGGGATAGGGAGATAATATAGCTTCAATTCCCGTACTTTTGTTCAGCCAGTTGACATAAAAAATAGTTGCTTGTTCTGCGTAAGTGCCGGGAGGCCCTAAATGTGCGATCGATAGAGTCATACTTTTAGCCTTGAGTTACGAGTTTAATCGGTAAATAGAGGTATATGATATTTTGGTTTTGGCAAATAATCCAATATCTACTTTTACTAGACACTGTTATGTGTAAAATTTACGTACTAAAGGAATAGACCAAAATATGTATCCAATAAAAGAATTGATGGAAATTAGTCTTTGATCAGATAGGTTTCCTGGCAGTTTTTTTGCTAAATTGCTCTGGACATTTCAGAGAAATTATACTTATTTTTGCCTATAAAAGTAACACTCACATTTTTGTTTTTATGTCAAGGCTTAAAGCATAATCTATATTTCTTAAACTAAAGATAGTAATGAGCGTACCAACTTTTTACTAATAATGTATAGCTGATCAGCAACAATCATTTTTATGGCCAATAAATTTTGTACTTTTCTAATAATCAGAACTAAGTTGTTAAAAAATATTAAAATTAAGAAACAGATATTTTTATCCGCTCATGGCTACCCGGTTTACTGCCTCCCAATCGGTTGAAATCGCTGTTCCAGAGCAGCCTATTCCCATTCAGCACTACTTACGTCAGCCTCAACGACTGGTTAAAGCTTTAGTTGACAATAACCGGATTCAGCAACTTTCTGAAGAAGTATTTCGCTTGAAAATGCGTCCGCTAACTTTTATGTCACTAAGTATTCAACCTACTGTGGATATGAGAGTGTGGGCAGAATCAAATGGAATAATTTATTTGCGATCGCTAGGCTGTGAAATCCTGGGTTTCGAGTATATTAACCAGCGCTTTGCTCTCAATTTAAAAGGGCATTTGTCTCCCAAAGAGTTTAGCACTGGCACTCGCCTGCAAGGAAAAGCTGATTTAGAGGTGATGGTGGATTTGCCACCCCCATTTTCCTTTACTCCGAAGCCGATTTTAGAAGCTACTGGAAATGGTTTGCTTAAAAGCGTGCTGTTGTCAGTCAAACAACGGTTATTAAATCAACTTTTGGCGGATTATCGCTACTGGGTGATATCACAAACCAAAGAGAAAGGACTTGACGATGATAGTACTAAGTTACCAATCCTGAATGCTGAGTAATTATTTAATCACTCAACACTCCGGCGTTTGATTTGGCAAGGACGAAAAGACTGACGATGCAGAGGCGAAGGCCCGTATTGTTGCAAAGCCAGCAAATGCCGCTGGCTTCCATACCCCTTGTTACACTCCAGGTTGTACATAGGGTATTTTAATGCTAGACGCAGTACCAAATCGTCACGCCAAACCTTAGCAATAATACTAGCAGAAGCAATAGCAAGCGATCGCTCGTCTCCTTTAACTATTGTTTGTTGTGGCAATAGCAAGTCTTTTATTAACTGATTGCCATCAACCAAGCAAATTTCAGGCTGTACCTTTAACTTCAGCACAGCCCGCTTCATTGCTAACAGCGTCGCTTGCAAAATATTTATCTTGTCAATTTCGGCAGTAGAAGCAAACCCAATTTTCCAATCTATAGCCAGCCCGCAAATTTGCTGCGCTAGCTGAATTCTTCGAGAACTAGATAACTTTTTACTGTCTTTAATTTTAGCTGCCATTAGTATTGGCAAAGCGTGATCTGGTAGGATCACTGCTGCCGCCACCACAGGGCCAAATAGAGCACCTCGCCCTACTTCATCGACACCTGCAACTAACCCTGGAATCCCTGACAAGGTAGAAAACTCCAGCCAAGTGGATTTTTCCAAAGTCGTTGGCGATGTTTCTACCATAAAGCAAATTAATTATCCTCGATCGCTGAGGAACGACGACGGCGGCGACGGCTGGCGGTGGCGCTGCTATTAGCTTCACTTTCATCTGCGATCTCGTTCGCGGCTGCGGCTTTCGCAGACAAGCGTCCCGAAGGATTCACAGTTAACTCCGATGGTTCAGTTGTCTCTTCGATCAAAGATTTTTGTTCTGGCTCAATAACTTTTGGTGTTGGTATCTTGCTTGCGGTTATTTCAGTTGTTGCTTTTTGTGGAATAGGAGTTATTTCAGGTGTTGCCTTTTGGGCAATAGCTGTTATTTCAGGTATTGCTTTTTGGACAATAGTTGATTCTGAGGTTGATTCAGTTGGGGTCGTTGGCAATTGACCGGGCTGAATCACATTAATAATCACAGACTTGGTATTTTTAACCTCTTGCTCTAACTTCACCAAGGGAGATATGCCCATCAAGGCAAACATATCCTGTTCTTGGAGGCTCATTTCTACAGTTTTAATCTCCGGTGGTTCTACCACTGGTTTAACTGGTTCTGCCTTGATAATTTTAGTGCGCTCTACTCTTTCACTCCAACCTGGTTTACCAAGGGTGGGTGAGGGAATTTCTGGTGCAACTCCTAGTTCTGTTTCCATATCAAGGTCTAAGTCTGGCTCGTTGACAAAAGCCAGTGGATTGGGAACAACCCGAGCTTCATCTTTCCCATTTAACCCATTGACACCAATGCGACTGCGGCGAGTGCGGGTACGACGCTTATCATTAAGTTCTTGATAACTAGGATGATTGATCAGATTTAGGTTACTCAATTCCGAGTCGCCGTCAAATGCTTCCCCAAATCCATCGTATGTTTCTCGTGGTTCAGGGGTGCGGGCAGATGGCTGACGTGGTTCTCGGTGAGGCAGGGATACAAAACGCTCACGTTCTGGTGTCTCTGCTGGTATAGGTAATCGGTTTTCGATTTCTCCAGGCAGACGCACGGTGTGCCCTAAACCGCCACAGGTTGGGCAAGTTTCACCAAACAATTCGTAAATATTTTGACCCTGACGTTTGCGGGTCAATTCTACTAAACCCAATTCGGTGAGTTGGGCAATCTGGGGACGAGCTTTATCTGCTTTAAGTGCTTTATTAAAGTGTTCGAGAACTTGCAGTTGGTCACGCCGCGATTCCATATCGATAAAATCAACGACGATCACCCCGGCAATATTCCGCAGACGCAACTGGCGAGCAATTTCTGTTGCCGCTTCGCAGTTTGTCCACAAAACTGTTTCTCTAGCTGTTGCTGATCGCGTAAACGAACCTGAGTTAACATCAATTACGGTTAATGCCTCAGTTGGCTCGATGATGATGTAACCTCCAGAAGGTAGGTCTACCCTTGGTTTCAGGGCTTCTCTAATTGCAGCTGTGATGCGGAAGTATTCTAAGATTGGGGAGCGATCGCGATGATGGTCAATCAACAATCCCTGCGGTGTTTGACCGCCACTCCAATTCTGCAAGTACTGTTTGACGCGCTTCAAACCAGTACTGGAGTCTACGACAATCCGATTTACATCCGCGCCGTACATATCCCGCAATACACGCTGGATAAAATCATCGTCTCGGTTGAGCAGTGCTGGAGCACGGGTGGAATGGGCTTCCTGCTGAATAGCCTCCCATTGCTTTTGCAGCAACTCCAAATCTTCCATAATGGCTTCTTCGGGTTTGCCTTCTGCTTCTGTACGCACAAGCAAACCCATTCCCGCCGGTTTGACCAAAATTGCTAGTGCCCGTAAGCGGTTACGCTCACTTTCACTTTTAATTCGTCGGGATAAATTTACGCCCCTACCATAGGGCATCAGTACTACGTAGCGTCCGGGTAAGGTGATATTACCCGTGAGCCTGGGCCCTTTTGTCCCCGTTGGCTCTTTCATTACTTGAACCAAAACTTTCTGCTGTGGTGCTAGTAGTTCTGTAATTGCCGCTGCGGTACGCTTGAGCTTCAATGGTCCCAAGTCGGTGACGTGAATAAAACCGTTGCGCTCTGGGTCGCCAATATTGACAAAAGCTGCATCTATCCCAGGCAAGACGTTTTCTACTACTCCTAAGTAGATATCACCTATTTGATGATGACCTGTAGCAACAACGAGTTCCTGTATTTGATCTTCAGAAAAAACCGCAGCAATTTGGTGCTGCTCCGCGATGATAATTTGTTTCGGCATTCAATTTCCTCAAAAATTGGCAGCACTTACAGGTTTGAGGTTTGTTGTATCAAGTCCAGTTAATTACTAATAATTAAAACTCCCTGCGTCTCCGCGTCAGTTTTAATTATTAGTATTTTCTCGGTTTGATATTATACTTTTGCTGCCCTCACAACCCTCAAAAGGCGCTACTGATAATAAAAATCGCAAATCTGAGCTTCTAAGTTAAATAGCTATTGGCGCTCTTAAGAGCGTTTCCACGGCTGATTATTCCAGAACGGCTGCATATCGTTTAAGCAATTAAATCAACCGTCCGTGGTTGATTTTTGATGCAATACCCTCAAATCTTGAGAGTTCTGAGTTGAAAGTTCTAAATCCTGAGTGAGAGTTTTAACTCAGGATGCTTCATTTGATAGTAACCTACTGAATTCGTGAAGAAAAAGAAACTATTTCTATTTTCCATTCCCCGGATTTATCTTAGGGTTATACTCAGCAGCCAGCGCCAGTTGCTACCCTGCCTTGAGCTGCTCTAGCCTAAGACAAGCCGCGCTTTGCGCGTCTGTGAAAGTCTACAAGTCGGCATAACCGACAGCAGTTGCTTTAACTCTAAAAAGTAATGCACTAGCTCTTGGGCACTACGTGGATTAGACATTCAGCAGTTGTTTCAAAAGCATGGATTTGGAGAAGCTAACCGAGCCTGCTGTTAGTTACTGATTCACAAGGTAGCTATAGAGAGAGTGTGCATTCTTTAATCTGCTTTTTGTTTGTCTGGGATAAAATCCTAGAAGTTGCACTCTAATATCTTTGCTTTCGCCCCCTGAATACCAGGGTAGTGAACCAGCCAATTCAATGCAGCGCCAGAAAATTTCTCTTCAACCCATTCTAACGCAACCTTGCTAAAAATCAATTCATATTACCTGCGATGTTAGGACAACTACTAGCAAGTTGCCCTACAGGGATTATACCCCTAAAATTAGCCGATTGCGGTGGATGTGCAGGAGTTGAAATTCTACACTAGCCACTGTCTCTAGCATAAACAGAATTTGTTCAGGACGCAACAGCAAACCGTCCTGGCGATAGCTACCTAGATAACGGATCACAGATGACATAGATTCTACTTTGCTATTGGAGTTTTCTACTAATTCCAGTTCAAATAAGCGATCGCGCAGATTTATTAACTGGCTCTTGCCTGATTTAGTTATTTGCTCGTACCAAAGTTCCTCTTTTGCTTTGATTGTATCAATCCAGTCTTGCCATTGTATGGGTGTTGTTTCTGCAAGTGCTGTTACAGTAATCAAATACTCTGCGGATTCTAGCAGTTGGGTAGCGGCACTAGCTTTTAAATCTATCTGCTCCACATTATATATAGGTATGTCTGTGGGCATTTCACGAGCCAACTGTTCTCGGAAAGTATCAATTTCCACTGGCACAGTTAACTCAAAATCTGCAATTTCACCGCTGCTAGTAGCTCCTAAAGCCAAAGCAGTTGCTAGAGAAATCCGCGGCATTGGATGAAATCCACCAGTGAAAGCGATTGGTAAGCCTGCTCGCCGCACAACTCGGTCAAAGAGACGGATTAAATCTAAGTGGCTCATCAAAGCCATGTTACCCTGTTTACCAAACCAAAGTCGCAGTCTTTGCGCCTTAGTTGTGTTGGGGACAAACTCACCAGCGAATTGTGGGATAGCAGGTGATTCAATCACGATGTTATGCCCAAAGTCGGTGCCACAGACGCCACAGTGAGAACAACCTTCAAAGGAGCAATCGGGTACAATTGCAGCTTCTAAGGCGCGTTGCAAGTCTTCTTGGAGCCACTTTTTGTCAATCCCGGTATCAATATGATCCCAAGGAAGGGGAATATCGAGGGAGTGGGGAGAGACGCGATTAATCGTGTCTGTACTAGGGAGTGAGGAGTTAGGAGTTAAGAATTGGGCATTTTCCGCATCTTTCGATCTCTTCTGCTCTTGGACATGAAACAAATTCCATTCGCCATTCTCTACTTGACGGTATTTCCAATCTAGATCGGCTTGGGCGATCGCAGACCCCCAAGCACTAAAAGCTTGATCTAAATTTTCATACCAGGAATCCATACCTGCTCCCAATTCCCAGGCACGGCGGACTACTTTGCTTAAATTGCGATCGCCCCGCCCAACAAAATCTTCCATTGCCGAAATGCGGACATCGGTAAAATTTACCTTCACTCCTTTTATTCGGCGGAATTCTTGCCGCAACAAGTTTTGTTTACGCTTAAATTCAGCGGTAGAAACTGAGTGCCACTGGAATGGTGTATGGGGCTTGGGCGTAAAGTTAGAAATTGTCAGGTTAAAGCTTAGGGGTTTTCTACCCTTACCTCGACATTCTCGCTGTAACCAGCTTACTGTTTCGGCAATGCCCACAACATCAGCATCCGTCTCACCCGGCAAGCCAATCATAAAATACAACTTTATTTTATCCCAGCCTTGCTCCCAAGCGGTTTTGACTCCCCGCAACAATTCTTCATTCGTCAAACCCTTATTTACAATGTCTCGCATCCGCTGAGTACCAGCTTCTGGAGCAAAAGTTAGTCCACCTTGGCGCGTACCTCCAAGGATGTTGGCAATATTCTCATCAAATCTGTCTACCCGTTGGCTTGGTAGAGTCAGAGAAATGTTTTCATTTTTTAAACGATTTTTGATTTCCATCCCCACTGCTGGTAAGGACAAATAATCAGAACAACTCAGAGATAGTAGAGAAAACTCATTGTAACCAGTTGCCCGCATACCCTGTTCAATTGCTTCTACAACCTTATCGGGTTCTACATCCCGTGCTGGTCGAGTCAGCATTCCTGGTTGACAGAAGCGACAGCCACGAGTGCAACCACGTCGAATCTCAATGGTTAAACGGTCATGCACCGTTTCTACATAAGGAACTAAACCAATGGAATATGCTGGTATGGGAGTTGCCACCCTTCGCAGAATTCGCTTTGGCACATCTAGGCGACAAGGATGAACTGAGCCATCCTCTGCCATGTCGTAAAACTGAGGCACATATACGCCTGGTATCTGTGCTAAATCCAGTAACAGATGTTCTCGACTTAATCCTGCTTGTTTGCCTTCTTCCAATACCAAACCAATTTCTGGCAGTAGTTCCTCTCCATCTCCAAGGGCGATAAAGTCGAAAAAGTCAGCGTAAGGCTCAGGATTCGATGTCGCTGTTTGCCCACCAGCGAAAATCAATGGAAATGAGGACTGGGTATCGGGAAATTCTCCCCTGTCCTCTTGCCCCTCTGCCTTTCTGCTCTCCTGCCTCTCTCTCCACGTCAAGGGAATTCCAGCCAAATTCAACATTTCGAGGATATTAGTTGCACCCAGTTCGTAACTGAGGCTAAAGCCTAAAATGTCAAATTCTGTGAGCGATCGCTTTGACTCTACCGCAAACAATGGCGTATTAGTTTCGCGTAGTTTGTCTGCCAGGTCTTTTCCTGGGAGGTAGGCGCGATCGCACAATTGACGTGGTTGGGCATTCAAAATGTTATAAAGGATGATGTGCCCTAAATTAGATGCACCGACTTCATACACTTCTGGGTATGTTAAAACCCAATGTATTGCTGTCGTATCCCAAGGTTTATGTACTGCTAACAGCTCGTTACCCAAGTAACGAGCTGGTTTTGAAATACCCGACGTTATTAATCTTTCAACTGCAACAACCACTGTGCTATCTTCTAGCTACCTTAATTACAGCTACTCAACCCCAACCTTAGCATTGAATTAGGTCTTCTAACAGAGTTTATCATTGCAACTTACAACTCCTTTACATAAACTCCACTTAATTTCCCGAACCTTTGTGATTTTACATAAATTTATATTTGGGCCAACTCGGCTTCACCGTCTAATATTTCAAATACCCTATCGAGTTGCGTTAATTCAAAAATAATTCTAATTGTTGGAGCAACAGCGCAAAGCTGGCAACTCCGTCCTAAAGTAAGAGCCAGCTTGTGTGTAGATAACAATGCCATCAACCCCGCACTGTCTAATGATTCTACTGCTGCTAGGTCTACTACCAAGATGGAAATACCATTTTGTGCCAACGCCGTAGTCATATCTCGTTCAAATTCCAAGGCGTTTGCAGCATTCAAACACCCTTGGGGGCGAATAACTGCAATCTTGGGATAGTTAAGCACTGCTTGCATAGTTACATCCTGTTGAGAATTGTCGAAGCGTCAAGCTAAGGATTATTTGAACATAAACTCTATTTTGTTGCATCGACCATACGTCTTAGCTCTCTTTGCTGAATCTTTATTGCTTTAGTATGTCTGTTTAAAGATTGTTATAATTCCAGGTTAAAATGTGTTTATATATACTTTTTTTTTATCTCAGTTCAAAAACAATCAACTATAGACAGCCATAGAGCAGACAAATTATCAGTAACTATGCTGAGAAACCTTGCCTAGTCTATAACTAGAGCTAATTTAGCCAAGTCTTAACGGTAGGTTAAATCTCCCACTTTAGCGTTGCTAATGGTATACCGGAAAGTCATAGCGAATTATCTATCTAACTAATTAAATTGTGATATATATCACTAGTAAGTTAGTATTTGGATCACTCTTTATACTGAGACTGATCTGGGATGATTAGTATCATATTACAGTTGGGTTATTACTTATGAGAACTCAGTACGCTATTCGTAAATTGGTAGAAAAAGCTCTCGACATTAAAAAACTAACTCCTGAGATAGAAAATGAAATAAACTCAGAACTGACGGAACTTGGTTACATTTCTGATGTTGATTACGAAGCCTTAGAATTATTAATGGCAGAGATGGATGCTGGACGAGTCCAGTTGGTTCCTAGCCTGGGATTTTAAAATAATTTGTAATTCGTAATTCGTCGTAATGATGCTCTCTCTAAGAGACGCTCTCGATAGCTTGCTTCACTGTAAGGATAAGTAGACTCGCTACCGTTACGCTAACGTAATTAAGTTTTGTAATGGGGATTGAAAAAGAGCCATGAAACTTGTTTATGACGAGAGATTCTTGACTTAAAAACTTTTCTATGAGGCTAATTATTTAAATATTTAAGGTGGCGTAAACTTTGATAATGAACCTCTACATCGTGCATTCATAGTAAATCGCCAGTCATTGCTAAGTAAAAAACTCAGCACTTAGCACTCAGAACTATCTTGGTATGCTTGCCAAAGTTGGTGAATAAACTGATTGAGTTGCTGTTTGGCTACTGAGTCAGGTTCAGTTTTTGGTTCTTTTGCTAAAAGTTGGCTTAAGAAGGTAATTACTTCTGTATCTAAAGCTGGTCGAAATAAATTGGCAGGCCAAAGCAAGTCAGATGCATCTCGCAAATCGGTAATTAGCGATGATTCTTGAGTCCAAGTGACCATTAATAAGGGACGCACCCAGCACAGCTGGCGGGAAACTACAAATTGAATAACTTCTGCATACAGATTTCTGTCGCCATACTCTAAAGACACAATTTGTCCCGGTTGAAGAAAATCTAGGCTCATGTCCATCATTATGCAGTTTGGGCAGGGGCAAGGATTATTTTGCAACTTCCTTAATCTTAAAAGTGAAAATGCGCTACGTTAAGGAAAGCTTCTGTAAGATTAGGGTAGCACTCTTATGGCAGCCATGTCTTAGACATCTGTCTCACAAGGGGCTACGCAAAACTAATACAACCAATCCCTGGCAGCAAAGGGTTTTCCTAACATAGTATCTGAGCAGAAATACTATAGAATAGGTGAACGACTGTTAAGCGATCGCAAAACAGAGACTTTGTTGTAGTGAAGTAACGAGAAAAGAGCAAAGAGCCGTGTCAGTTGAAACTATTCAAAAGCCTTCCACAACCCGCAAGCTCGCGCCTCGGTATCGCGTTTTGCTCCATAACGACGACTACAACTCTATGGAGCATGTTGTACAGTCACTAATCGCCACTGTACCAAGCCTTACCCAACCCCAAGCTGTGAGCATCATGATGGAAGCCCATACTAACGGGCTAGCTTTAGTCATTACTTGCGCCCTGGAACACGCTGAGTTTTATTGCGAAACATTGAAAAGTCACGGTTTAAGTAGCACGATTGAACCTGATGAATAGTCATTGGTCATTGGTCATTGGTCATTAGTCGAAGTTTAGAGTATTGGCTGCTGATTAGTGACTTATTTAGTATGAAAGAAAACCTTGTCCGTTTAGCCGAACGCCCTGCCCCTATTAGGCTGGGTTTTTTTATTTTGAGTTTACTGTTATTATGGTTGCCATTTGCTACACCAATATACTTACTAGTGCATGATTCAAACTTAGAAAGTATATTGACATTGGTAATGTTATATGTGATTTTTATTTTTCTCCTGAGATTATGGGGTAAATATGTCTACCAGCAGCCCCAAATTCTGAGGCATTATGGCTTAGAATTCACGCGGCAAAACGGTGTGGATTTACTGCGTGGCTTGGCTCTGGGGATAATTAATATTCTGATACTTTTTGGGGTACAAAGTTTGTTGGGTTGGTTGGTGTGGCAACAACCGAAAGTTTTTTTGCTGAAAGTTGTTTTTGAGGGTTTACTTGTTGCTTTGGGCATCGGATTTGCTGAGGAATTGTTATTCCGAGGCTGGTTGCTAGATGAATTACAACGAGATTACAGTCCGCGTGTGGCACTGTGGACAGATGCAATTGCCTTTGCTACATTGCACTTTATTAAACCCTTGGAAGCAATTATTCATACACTGCCACAATTTCCAGCTTTAGTACTACTGGGGTTAACGCAAGTATGGGGAAAGCGTTGGCGTAGAGGACGCTTGGGTTTTCCAATTGGTTTGCATGGTGGTTTAGTTTGGGGTTACTACATTATTAATGTAGGTAAATTAGTGAAATATTCTGGTGAAGTTCCTGATTGGGTAACTGGTGTGAATAATAATCCCCTGCAAGGAGTGATGGGGGTGTTGTTAATGAGTGTACTAGCTTTGGGGATACGAGGGCGAACAGTGAAAAATTAAAAATGGGTGATGAACTTGTAGAAAAATAAAATATCGCCTAAAAAGAAACTACATTAATATTCCATTTAGGCAAAGTATCAGAGTGTAGCCAAAAGGCTTTTAGAGATTCAATATCAAATAAAGGTTTAGGGTTAAAAATAATGGATTGTAGTCGTCTGGAATATATCAAAAATGTTAATGATGATAAAGCGTGGGCGTATAAAAGCTATCCTGTTGGAGCTTACTTTCAGTTAAACTTTAAAGAGAGTGAGGCTACAGGTGTAGATAATCACGCGTTTAACTTACCAAAAGGATCTTTTATCATCCTTTCTCAAAAACCGCATGGGTACGACGAACGATACTTGACGCATGTAGTTGAGCTGGTTAATGAGGGAAGTGAAGATGAACCTCAACGCGAAAGAGGTACATGGGGCATTTTCCGATGGGTTAAAGTTCATTGGATTGCTGATTTTACGGATGTCAGCCGTATTCCTCTTGATCAGAAGGAAATGATAGCCAACTGGGGTTGGTATGATACTAAAGCTAAATTGTTGTCTAGTAAAAACTTGACAGATCAGTGGGGTAATATCGATAAATTAAGAGCGCACTTAGGAAAAGTCTTTAATTAAACGATCGCCATA
Organism: Nostoc sp. UIC 10890; assembly: GCF_054786515.1. Classification (NCBI taxonomy): domain Bacteria; kingdom Bacillati; phylum Cyanobacteriota; class Cyanophyceae; order Nostocales; family Nostocaceae; genus Nostoc; species Nostoc sp. UIC 10890. The sequence continues at coordinate 2,759,236 of NZ_JBSGKF010000001.1, read as the reverse complement.
ATTCACCTTACGCGATCGCACCTACGCCACATTTTTGACTGAGATAATTCCTTCACTACACCATTGGATCAGTAGCCATCTGTCAGAATCTTTATCTAGTGCTGGCTTGAGACGGAAATTAAAAACCTCTTGCCATACCCCTACTCCATACTGGGATACAAAATCTGCTTCCAGTTCTTTGAACTGTTCCCATTGGCGATTTGCGATCGCGCTCAACATGGGAATGATTGTAGTGATTGAGACTTCTGCGGCGACGGGTGTCATTCTGGGTAATCCTCAAAAATACAAATAATCGGCATAGGTGGTTTTTTAGTGTTGATGATTTTAACCAACCGTTTACCTTTGCTTCTGGCAAGCGCAAAACAGGCTAACTCTGTTTCTGCTGCCGACCAATCTCTTAAATCTGATACCGGGTCAAACTCCTCTTCATCTGAGCTGTTTGATTGGCTTTCGTCGCTCATGCTTTGATTCGTTAATAGGGACTGCGACTAGGTACAGTTTGGCTCACAAATTTTCACCTGCTGAAACCGCAAGCACTAACAGATAGTAAAATCTTAAGTAATTGACATGATATTGTAAAGTAACGTACTGCGGCGAAATAATTATAATTTTAAGGAGATTGCTTGATGCCAAACTCATGCCACGTTTACCTCTTACGGGATGGGCAACATCAAGTCCTAACCATTCCTGATGAATTTGCTCTATCCAGCACAGAAGTTTTGTTACGCAAAGAAGGTAATCGATTAATCATCGAACCTATTTCTTCCGGTTCTCTACTTTCACTGCTTGCCACTTTGGAAGATATTACAGAAAACTTTCCTAACATAGATGAAGGGTTACTGCCACTCGATGACATTGTGCTTTAATCTTGGCCAATGACCTATCAATACCTGCTAGACACCAACATTATTTCAGATTTGGTAAGACATCCTCAAGGTTTGGTGTTTCAGCGGCTTATAGGCGTGGAGGAAAACTGCATTTGTACCAGCATTATTGTAGTGTGTGAACTGCGATTTGGTGCAGCTAAAAGTGGCTCTCTCCGTCTTCTTCATCAACTAGAAAGCATTCTTCAAGTGTTGCCTATTTTGTCGCTATCGTCTCCCGTGGATCAGCACTATGCGGTAATTCGTACACACTTAGAGCAAACAGGAAGACCCATCGGCCCTAATGACTTACTGATTGCTGCCCATGCCCTAGCCCTTAACCTGACGCTTGTTACAGCAAATGTCCGCGAATTTGAGCGCGTACCTGGTTTAAGCGTAGAAAATTGGCTACTTTGAAGGCATACATTGGGGTGCTTTAGTATTTATTATTCATTGCAGTTTGTATAAATTAACCCCTATTCAAAACGCAACCTCCACAACTGTACCCACCACACAAGCTTTATTCAAATTAACGCCGCTTAAATTTGCACCTTCTAACTCTGCACAGAGTAAATTCGCTCCTGAAAAATTCGCCCCTGCCAAATTCGCCCCCCGCAAGTCGGCTTCTTCGAGGTTTGCTTCACTCAATAATGTTCCTTGCAAATCGGCGCGGCTCAAGTCTGCACCTTTGAGATTTGCCCCAGTCAGGTTTGCACCGCGCAAGTCAGCACCGCGCAAGTCAACGCCTTGCAAGTTCACATTCATTAAATTGGCACCACTCAAGAAAGCACCCACCAATGACACATCACTGAGTCTTGCTCCCATCAAGTTAGCGCCACGCAAATTGCTACCCCGCAAGTCAGCACCGGTTAAATCTGCTTGCATCAGGTTCGCTCCCATCAAGTTTGCCCGCAAGTCAGTTTGTTGGAGGTTGGCTCCCATCAAATTTGCCCCCTCCAAATGTCCACCTTCGAGCTTAGAACCAGCAAAATTAGTGCCGACAAGGCTAGCGCCAGCAAGATTAATCCGGCTTAAATCCAGTCGGGAGAGTTCCTCGTCTTCTAAATTTGTCCCTGGAAGTTGTTTGAGTTTTCCTAATCTAATGGCTTCAATATTCATGTAAAGTAACTACCAATCTCTTCACTGATCTTGCTGTGGCTATCCCATTGGGAATCAAGTATCCAGATGCCGGCGCTGAATTTGGGTGTCATCAAGGGTAAGTCGAGTCCCTGTTGTAAACCCATGACTAATAAAGTTAAGGTATCTACAAGTTTAGGGTCAAAGCGCGTAGATTGTTGCTGTCTGCACTCATCTAAAGCTTGAGTAAATATCTGTTCCCGGCTTTGATTTGACGATTTTCGCTCATTGACTCGCCACTGAAAATCTGCCAATAATGCCAAAATTCTCGACTCTAGGGGAATTTCATCTCCAGCTAAACCTGCTGGTTCCCCTGTGCCATTCCACCACTCGCTTTGGTGAGTAATAATTTGGGCAACTGCTCGTAATCTTGGCATAGTTCGCAATACTTGCGCCCCTGGTACTAAGGGACAAGTTAAAGGACAACTGGGAGCATCTTCTTGGTAGCGTGTGGATACACCACCTGTGAGTACGCTTTCTGCTTTTTGTAATGGATCTATGCGATGTAACAAAGCCGCCAAACGCAATCTTTTAATTTGCCATGCAGGAAGATCCAGAAGCTGGGCGATCGCTTCCGCAAGAACTACTATTTCCGCTGCTGCCATTGGATTGTTGACATCTGCCATATCCATCAGTTGCGCCATTCGCAAAAAGGCTTGGATTTCGTTAGAAACCAAGTTGCGATCTAGGGTTTGTTTCTGAAGTGCTGTAGGGATGGATAAATTCTCTTGCCCAGTTTGGAGGTAATCAACTACACGGGAGACAACTGCACCTAAATTTTGGGATCTGTCCATTGATGGTACAATTTGCTGCTTATCGCCTGTGAGTTTTTCCGCCAGTTCTGGATTGTATTTTTTAATGTGAGCGATCGCTATTTCTGCTGTCTCTTGCACTAACTCTGGCTCAAATGTCCACAAGCCATAGAATTTGCGCTCTAAGTCCGATGTCGGTACTCCAGCGCTGCCATAATCAGCCTCAGATAATTCTTGACAAATTACCATTGCTGTGTATTTAGGTGACAAAATAATTAAGTGCCACTCTTGCGCCACTGGATCGGCTGCATCTAATCCTACTAAGTCTACATTGGGTAGCTGGCTGGTAGGATGTTCAGCAAAGCCAGATTCAGCAGCTGCCATGATGGCAATTTCGCGGCTGTACTGGGCGATGTCTGCATATCGCCCGGCTTCTTGTAGATACCATTTACCTTGTTGAAAGGCTGTGATGACTAAGGGTGTACCGTCATCGGTTAAGATATGGTCTTCTAAAGCGTGGCACAGGGCAACTAAGGTATTTTTGTAGTAAACACCGAATCGAATTGGCCTGGTGGTATGGCGATGAGCTGCTTCGAGCTGTTGTAGGATTGAACCTTCTAACATGGGATTTGGTAAAAATAACCGCAGAGGCACTGAGGAAGATAGAGGGAGAAATTCAGAATTCTCAATTTCTCCACATTTTAGTGTTTTCTAGGATACACCCGCTAACTGTTTTTCTTTCGTCTCTAATGGTGCTGTCAATGCTGCTTCTAAGTCAGCACAACCCAGCTTTTCTTCTAAGATTTTCATGACTTCGCGCCCGAAGTCGTTGGGGTTTTGTTGCCAAGCTTGCAAGCAGACTTCGCCGAAGAATGAACCAAGGGGTTCGGGATTCCAGAGAAGTTTTTTGGCTGTCCACGGCATCAAACTCATTGGATCGTATCCTGGTTTGAGGATGCCTTCTTTGAAAGCGTATTCTTCTAAATGGGTATGGGGTTGTAGTCCAATAAAGAAAATGGCGGGTTCGACTTTATCAGCACCAAAAATCCGTTCTAGTTCGCGGTGGTAAGCGATGGTTTGACGGATGGTTTCGGGACGTTCGTCAATCACATTAAAGGAGTAGTTAACGGAAACTACGTCGTTGAAACCAGCAGCTTTTAAGTCACGACAGTTTTGCAAGACGGTTCGCAAGTTATACCCCATCCGCATTTTCCGCACAAGTTCTTGAGAACCACTGGTAATCCCGATTTCAAAATAGTTCATCCCAGTTTTCGCCATCAAGTCACACAATTCTGGTGTCAAATTGTCGGCTCTGATATATGCTGCCCAGTGGATATCTGTCATACCAGAATCGACGATTTTTTGCAATAGTTCTACAGCATCGGCGATAAATTTTTTCGCGGGGATGAATTGGGCATCAGTAAACCAGAAATTGCGAATGCCGCGATCGTATAATTGGCGCATCTCAGCAACTACTTCATCTGCTGGGTTGATGCGTACTTGTTTGCCTTCGACAACGGTGTAGACGCAATAACAACAGTTGTGAGGACAACCACGCTTAGTTTGTACACCTATATAAAAGTCTTGCTCTTGCAGGTAAAAGTTAAATTCCGGCCAGATGCTTTCGATATAGTCGTAGTTACAAGCTGTTTTTTCTATTGGGGTGGGTTGTTCGTGAATTAGCCGTTGACGTGGTTGAGTTTCTCCGGCAACGTAACAGCGTTCATCTCGAAAATCTTTGCCACTTAAAAGTTTTTCCAGCAGGGTTTCGCCTTCACCTACAGAAATAATTGTCCCTTGAGGTAAGCTTTTGCCCAATTGTTCGTAAAATACGCTGACTGCACCACCACCGACAACTACACGAGCATCAGAATTATATTTTTGGGCACGGTTTAAACCGCGTTTGATTAAGCCCTGGTTTCGCCACAACTCTACATAGTAAGCAATGAAGATTCGCAAACCGCCCAATCCGCCGCGTAGTTTCAATAGAGGATTCTTGGCATAGTAAAATTCAAAAGCGTTTTGCAGAGGGTTGCCACCACGTCCGCCAACTGGGGCATAAATTTGAATATCCCGCCAAGAAAATACTAGTAGTGTCGGTTTAAATTCATCAATACAGCGATCCAGAGCCGAACTGTAATCTAAAGGTGGTACTGTTCCCAAATCAAAGATGCGCTGTTCAATATTAGGAAACTGCTTGTGGACATGATCGCTTAGGTAGACAACCCCAATAGGAAAGATGGGGTTACAAGGAAGGCGAACGTAAAGAATTCGATTTTCCATCATCTGTGTTTTAACTTCCATCTTGCCAATCTGTGGAGAAAGCGAGAGAAACATCCAGTCTTAAAGTGTGTGCTTGTTTTATTTGGTTTTATTTATCACAATCGTGCTTGACATTTCAGCCGATTACTGGTATTGAAAACCTGCTGTTAGCAACCGCGGAAAACGCTAAAATTGCTGTGCATAAAACATACATAGAATCTATAGAGAGGTTTATGAAGACATTTTTCATATAGCTTTACCATAACATCGAGTTTATTCATTAAGTGATGATCCCAGGCGATTAATTCTGGGATAGATGAAACAGCAAAACTCACTTCCTCGCTATGCTAAAAGCAAGGGGATCGTTGTTATGTCAATTCCTTAACAATCTGCTTTAAGAGAATTGAAACTTTTATACCAGCAAAAAATATCAAAAACTTTTATTTATAGTGTATAATTCCGAAAAAGGTGTGAATAATTACAAAATTTTCATAACTGAAAATATATCTTTAGACAGAAATAATCTACAAATACTCAGTTGGTATTCGCAGTTACAACAACTGGGGATCAGTGGGTGCTAGGCTTGGCTAGTGTAATGTAAAATTGTGGCGTAAAGCTCCTCAGCAGTTATGGCTCAAATATTAGATCCTCTACCACCTGAGCAATCAGGAAAAATTCTCTGCTGCTACATTAATGCCACGAGCAAAATACAGGTAGCTCGCATCTCCAATATTCCCAACTGGTATTTTGAAAGGGTTGTTTTCCCTGGACAACGTTTAGTTTTTGAAGCTCCGCGAAAAGGTCAAGTGGAGATTCATACAGGGATGATGGCAAGTGCAATTTTATCCGATAAGATTCCGTGCGATCGCCTGATGCTCGAAGAACCCAGTACTAATGAGTTTGATACAGACTCATCAGATGAAAAAGACCCTTTTAATACCAAATTAATGGTGCAGCAAATTAATACAAAAATCGGAGATACTACAAAACCCTTGCAAATTCTTGGTTTAGCATCGGTTGATTAAAAAAAAACAATTTTATCTAAATTTAAGGGTTGCTAATTTAGCAGCCCTTTTTGTTTACTTTTTGTTTATTATTTATTGGGTATGGGGCATTGGTTATTCTCATTGTCTCCCTCATCTCATCTACAATCATTCTTATGAATCTGCCTTCATTTCTTTGGTTGTGGAAAATAGCGGCCTGGTCGATGGGGTTGTCCCTGCTGGCATATCTAATGTTAGCAATCACCGGCGTTTGGATGTTTCGGGCGAGAACTTCGCAACAATTTCCTTTTATTACGCCATTTATAGGCGGTAATAAAGGGGTGCGATCGCTCCACTATACAATGGGCATCAGCATGGTAAGTTTAGTGCTACTACTGCTAGCGATCGGCATTGTTGGCACTTTAGGGCACTTTGGCTCACTAGGACACTCGTCACATTTGGTTGCTGGGTTAATAGTGGTAGCATTAGTTTTACTGTCTGCTTTCAGCGCCACACAAATTAGTGCCAGACGACCTTGGGCTAGACCCTTACACATCGGCGCAAATATTATTCTATTTGTAGGATTTGCCTGGGTATCCCTGACTGGTTGGATTGTAGTACAAAAGTATTTACCCTAAACAATTACGAATTACGAATTACGAATTACGAATTATTAAAGTGGCATACCTTATTTGCAACACTCCAGCTAAGACATAGACTTACCCTACAATGAAGAAAAGCATTGTAATTGAGCCGTGACAGCAAACTCAGCCAATATCTCAACTTCTATTTTTCGTCTGTCTCCTTTGATTCGGATAACGTTGCTGAGTCTATACATAGCACTCACAGTCCCATTACCTTTTTTATCGCAGGTAACAGCCGCACCCGTACCTCCAGAATTATTGTGGATAGGGATTGGTATAGGTTTTGTTGCCTTGTACGCAGTATTAACTGAACAAGTAATGGTAGATGACGAGGGAATTCAGGTTACTTACCCCGCCTGGGTGCCGAGCTTTTTTCGTAAAGGCTGGTCTTTAACTTGGTCACAAGTCAAAGAGTTAAAACCCCGCAGCACTGGACAAGGAGGACTAGTTTATTACTTCCTCAGCCAGGATGGGAAAGCTTATTTATTACCGATGCGTGTAGCTGGATTTGCCCGTTTGGTGCAAATTGTCCAAGCAAAGACGAGCATTGACACCACAGATGTTCGCCCTTTAGCGCAGCCCTGGATGTACCTGATTTTACTGGGATGCACACTGCTGCTACTATTAGTCGATGGCTGGGCGATCGCTACAGCCTTAACTAGTACACAATTAACTTAGGTTATTTCTCTGCAATCCCCAGTCCTGTTGAATACAGCAAAAGCCACACTCAGGCTAGAGCAAGTTAATCTGTTTACAAAGCTGAAAACCCAACTTCCCGGCAATCAGCAAGGGTATCCCATATTGCGAGATATTGACTTGGAAGTATTTCAGAGCGAATGCATTGCAATTGTAGGCCCAGTAGGCGCTGGAAAAACTTCGTTATTACGCCTTATCAACCGCCTAATTGAACCCACAAGTGGTAAACTCTATCTCGAAAATCAAGAATATCGCCAAATTCCTGTCATCCAGCTACGCCAAATAGTGACACTTGTATTGCAAGAATCTAAACTGTTGGGGATGACAGTTGGGCAATCCTTGGCTTATCCTTTAGTTTTGCGTGGTTTGCCCAAACAGACAATTCAGCAACGAGTCAATCACTGGACAGACCAACTGCACATTCCCAATGAATGGTTAGAGCGAACAGAGGTGCAACTTTCTTCAGGACAACGACAACTAGTAGCGATCGCTCGTGCTTTAGTCATCCAGCCTAAAATATTATTATTAGACGAGCCAACCTCTGCCCTAGATGCTGGTACGGCTACTCATCTAATGCAAATCCTAAACCAGTTGAGTCAAACTCATCAAACCACAATTCTGATGGTCAATCACCAACTGGAACTAGCCCAGATGTTTTGCACTCGGTTATTACACCTGCAACAAGGTCATTTATTCGCAAATCAAACAGCCTCAGAGATAGACTGGGTTGAATTACGAAAAAGCTTGATTCAAGCAGCTGCTCAAGACGATTTTGGATTTTAAATTTTGGATGAGACAGGAATCAGGAATTGTTTTCTTACCCCCCCTCACCCCAGTACTCAATGCCCAATGCCCCATGCCCAATGCCCCATTCACACTTGACTACTACTAAGTGTTGAACGTTGATTACTAAATCTCTCTCTAGCTAACTTTGTTGTTTGTGACTGTGAAATATTAGTATTCAAAATTTCCATGTTAAAACGGTATCCAACATTGCGGATAGTTTGAATCAAATTGGGTTGCCGAGGATCAAGTTCAACCTTTTTCCGCAGCGACAAAACGTGAGTATCAATGGTACGAGGGTTATCGATAGCATCAGGCCAAGCACGACGCAGCAATTCCGACCTACTTAGAGGTACTCCACCAGCTTGTGCCAAAACGTACAGCAAACTGAATTCCTGGGGCGTTAAGTCAATGAACTCCCCTTGGAAGCGGACGCGGCGCTGAACTAAATCGATTTGCAAAGTGCCATAATCCAAGTAAGCTGGTGCAGTAGGTGTGCGCTTTCGGCGAATCAGTGCCTCTACCCGTGCCAAAAACTCTTGCATCCCAAAAGGTTTGCTCAGGTAATCATCTGCACCTGCCTTTAAACCTGCAACGATATCAGCTTCACTATTACGGGCAGATAGCATTAAGATTAGAGGCTGCTGCTGACGATGCAACCAACGACAAAACTCAATGCCATCACCATCAGGCAGGTCTGCATCTAAAACTACCAGTGTTGGTTGATGGCTTAAAAATACTTCCCTTGCTTGATAAATGCTGGCAGCTTGATGCACACGGTATTCCAGTTGTTGCAAGTGCCAACCCAACAACGACCTCAGATGGGGATTCCCCTCAATGATTTCTATACAAACCGAACCCACGGCGGCAAGACCCCTTAGCGTCTGATGACTTTCAAAGTAACAAGCCCATCTCTAAGGTTTTGTAGCCTTTGTTACTTCAATTACTATTAGCTTTACATTTCCTCATAAAAAGAGTGGCAATATCTTTAATTTATGCCTTGCCAAAAGGCGATTAGAAATATTGTTAAATTTTTATTAAATTTATCGAAAGGTTTGTTAGACTTATCAAAAGTTCTTTTAGCTTAATATTCTGTTTTTAGATGGGTGTAATGTGGAAAATATTTATAACCCAACCAGCTAACCATTAGTACAACAGCTTTTTAACCTGATGATGAAAGTAGATTTTTTCCGCAAAAAATCTAGCGCCCCTATCCAGAAATATAACATCAATACAATTGGGCTGTTGACCATGAAAATCATAAAAATAACTTAGCTGGTCACTAGAATCGATGTTTTCTGGAATAGGATAAAAGTAGCTTGTAGCTGCTAGGAGGGTACTGCCCAAAGTAGATGTGTTGACTTTGAGTTGATGCCAAAGTGAAATTACACTTCACATTTGAGCGTGAATCATTTACAATTCTCATTCCAAAGAGATTAATACAGCAGTTATGCTCCAAGACACACAAACCATCCGCTATTACCAAAGACTCACCGACGCCTTCGCCGAGTTATGGAATCGCGGTTATCGCACGGATGACATGCGGATGTATTTGGATGGATATCTAGCCGCATTGCGACATAGCAACGTCATTGAACCTTATCTGATTCATCGCCTAGAAGAGGAAGCCAGCCGCTACTTGTACGATGGGTCAAATTTTGCAGTGCCGCAACCACAGCCACAACCCGATTACTACTAAGTACCATTTATCTGGTCATTGATAGTAACCGTTAATTACCGCAGATAATTATAGCATATTATCTGTATTGGTCAACGGGTTGCCGTGGTGTGAAATTTGGAGAAATTATTGTATTGATAAAACGCATCCCCTCAGCCCTATATTGGTCTTGCCAATGCGACTGAGGGGATTGTTGATTTAACCTGAAATTGATTCAAAGACAGGTTACCCTCTTCTCTACGAGATGCTATTAGCGTTAGAGGAATTAAAAATTACAATTCCTATAAATAAATTTAAGGGACTTCCAAATAAAAAAATATCCAATTATTTATTCTGCGGTGGCGTCTCGTCATTAGTGTCAACTTAAGCCCAAACCCCTTTAAAACATCGTTTCCAGCTTCTAGCTGGAAATGCTATTCATTGCGACTTTGCCGCAAGTTTTGAGGGTGTAGCCTCATTGGGTATTCTCAGTTAGAGACTGGGAACAAGATAATCTCTACAAGCTTGTTCTAAACTGGTTTTCAGGTTAAATTTAGGGGCTTGTATAGAATAGCACTAAGAAAAGTCCAAAAGCTTGTTCTGACTGGTTCCCAGCCTCCAGGCTGGGAACCAGTCAGAACAAGGGCTGTGTCTTAACTTAGTGCCATTCGGGCTTGTATACTTTTTTTTCGGTCAAGTATTTTTATCAGAAACCTATTAAAAAACCTTGAAAGGGGAGATATATTTCCCCTTTCAAGGACATTAAAAACGGTACACTGCCTTGATTGCAAAGCACAGATTCAAAAAGATAGCCTCTGGTTTGTTGTAAACCGGAGCTTACGAGGCTAGAGCTACTTCTACCTTTTGTTGCAATTCACCTTTTTGGTAAAGTTCAATCAAGATGTCAGAACCGCCAAGGAATTCACCATTGATATACACTTGGGGAATTGTGGGCCAGCTAGAGTATTCTTTAATACCTTGACGTATTTCAGGGTCTGATAGAACGTCAATCGTCTCAAAGGGAACTCCCAAGGTATTGAGAATCTGCACAACGTTGTTGGAGAAACCACATTGGGGCATTAACTTGTTTCCCTTCATGAAAACTAAAATCTTGTTCTCTTGTAGCAAGCTATCAATTTTGTCTTTGAGTTCTGGTGTCATGGTATTTATGTTTCCTATGTTGGATTCAACAGTGAGGAGTGAGGAGTCAAAATTCATAACTCCTAACTCTTATTTACGAAGCTGCTGTTGCTTGCCAAGCTTCGGGAGTGTATGTTTTCACCGCCAAGGCATGAATTGCTTCAGTTGACATAGCTTGACCCAACGCACCATAAACTAACTGGTGCTGTTGCACTAGTCCCTTACCTGCAAAGTGCGATGAAACTACTGTCACCTGATAGTGGTCACCGCCACCAGTCAAGTCTTGCACCTGAACCTGGGCGTCTGGCAGTTCCGCCTTGATCATTGCCTCAACCTGCTGCGGACTAATCATCGCAATTCCTGAAAAAACTTACTTTTCTATTATTAACAGATATGGAGCAAATGCCTGTGCCAACTTCAGGTTTTGGCAAGGCTGTAGATAAACGCGCCTCTGAGGTGTATTTTTGAGAACGCTCAGATTTTGGCTACGGTAGATAGCTCTATCCTAGCACTGGAGCATTTCCAGGCGACTGGTTGGGGAGATAGGAAAAAAGAGACAACAAAAATTTAATTTATTTTTTTGGCGATGAGGAAGATGAAGTACCGCCTTCTCTGGGATAAGGAGAATCAACAAAACCCAATTCAAACAACTGTTTATAGGCTTTCTTGCCTAAATCCCGTGTCGGATTTTGACTCTTAATTATTTGAACTAATAACGGTACAGCTAATTCTGGCTGATTTTGGGCGCGATGTACCAATGCTAGCTGAAAGGTAGCTTCATCTCGCTTTTGGGCTGTTAATAGAGCTTTTTGACGCTGAGAATCAGAAACTCTATTGTCAATTCCCGAAAAGCTAGAATTTAACTCTTGATAAAAATTAGATAGCTGATTATAAACCTGACGTGCTTCTTGTAGTTTCTTAGCAGCTAAGGGGTAGTTTTGAGCAGAAACGGCTTGTTCTGCATCTTTTACTAAGCGATCGCCACCTTCAATGCTCAAAAGGCTGTTACTTTGGGTTATGGGGCGGAGGTTATTGGGATCGTTGGGGTCAATGGGTTGTGGTTGGCTGGTAGTGCCTGGTGACTGTGATACCTGAGCATTCACAGGTGATAGCAGACTAAGGACTGCTATGACTGATAAAACAGTACGGTGCATCAAGGTAACAGCGGCAGCAGTGTTCATGGGATCAATTAGTGCGACAACTATATAAACAAGTTATGGAAACTTCGGGTATCTTAACTCTGTTTTGGTATTGGACAAAGCAAAGTTACATCCTAAGTATCTCTGATTTAGGACTGAAAATCGGTTTAATAGAGTTCCCATTACCCCTGTATAGTAACTAACTTAAATAGTTGTGATCAGCGATACCCACAGTGGACTGGGTTAACGCGTTAATTTCTCTATAGATCATCAATCAATTCAATAGTTTGCAGATAACTCTTAGCTATTTGCTCAAAAAAATGCCAATTTGGCTGAATATCGCGTAGATAGAGAGTAATCTATATATGTATACATCCTCAAAGGTTACAAATATCACTAATCTTTTGTGACTTATTCAGGATGGATATAGCAGTTAGCAATTAGTGTCAAACCTTGAAAACGTGCAGTTTCTTAATCATGCACGATTAATGGTCAATGCTTAAGAGCCAGTCTTGGAACTCTTTCTTGATGTTTAACTAGATCAAGAATTAGTAATTTCTGCAAATGCGTGATTAGTAACTTTTGTTTCTTGATGGCTTAATTGTTGCAGTGCCTTTGCTAAATCAGATGTGATGCTTTTGGCATCTTGTTTTATACAGCCACTCATGTAATCCGTCACTCTGATTGGGGAGCCAATGTCAATACTTACATCTGTACCCCAATTTGGATAGGGTTGGCTGTAATTAATGCCTATGGGTATAATTTTCACTCCCAGCCCGGAATGACTAGATTCAGCACTCAAAGCAAGACGAGCAATTCCTGGCTTCAACTGGTGAACTTGGCCATCGCGAAAAATATTACCTTCTGGAAAGATTACCAGGGTTTTGTGCTGCTGAAGTAGGTCTACTCCATGTCGCAGCGTGCGGATTGACGGATGCTTAGAATTTACAGGAAACCCCCCTAAACGTTGAACAAACCAGCCTTGCAAACCTTGGCATTCGTCAATAGTGACCATAAATCGCAAGTCTTGCTTTCTCAGACAAGCAGTAGCGTAGGGTACAAGCAAGGCATCCCAACGCGCCCGATGGGTAGGTGCAAGGATAACAGGCCCAGTTGTAGGGATATTTTTTTGTCCGGTTATTCTAATTTGTCCAAAGAATAATGGTAATAGGCAGTGACGCCCTAATAAATATGCCAGGGGACTTAACCAAGGAGAAACCCTTGAAGTAGTACGAGCTACTTGAGGATCTGCTGGTGGGCGCTGGCAGGTATCGGATGAAGAGTAAAATTCCATCATGACGGATGCAGCTGATTGACGGGTAAAAATTTAACGGAAAGCCTGATTAGTTACACCGTAGATTCTCTTGCGTGACTTGTGTCGTACTAGATGGACAGTTTTACCTCTGTCCGTTAGTTTACCCTACGCCGCTTAGTGGCAAACCAAGTCTGTAATTGCTGACGACAAGCTGACTCTAGAATGCCTCCGATTACTTGGAGACGGTGATTAGAAGCAGTACTGTCGGGTATGTTAATAACTGTACGAATTGCGCCAGTTTTTGTATCGTCTACTCCATATACAACTAATCCTAGACGCGCTTGAATGATCGCACCTGCACACATGGGGCAAGGTTCAAGAGTTACATAGAGTGTGCATTCATTAAGATGCCAATTTTGTAAAGTTGTTGCAGCTCTCTTGAGAGCGAGAATTTCCGCATGGGCGGTAGGGTCTTTGTCACGTTCTTTTCTGTTTTCTCCTTGTGCCAGCAATTTGCCTGTTGGATCAATGATAACAGCACCTACAGGGACTTCACCTGCATCACCTGCTGTTTTTGCTAATTCTAGGGCATAACTCATCCATTGTTGATGTATAAGATATTCTGTGTATTTAGTTAGCATATTCTTATCAAGAAAGGCAGAGGGAATACTGCTTCTTGCTATCTGCCACAACTTCTCATAGAGCAAGGGTTTAAGACAATAACACCAAATTAAAATTTGGCGGCTCTCTCAACAGGAGGGGGTCTGAATCCAATACGGTTGGGTTAAGGGCTAATTGTACAAAATCGTGGGTTTTCGAGACGCGATAAATCGCCGTATCTACAAGTGTTTTGGTGTTATCTGAACTGTATTGGGTCTGAATCCCCAACTGAGGTAAAACCTCCTGCCCTCTGCCTCCTTCAATGCTAAATAGCGGCTTGGGCTAAAAGGGGATCGAGTTGACTTTGTGTGTCTAGCTGATAGAGGTCATCGCAGCCGCCAATGTGCTGGTTATTGATAAAAATTTGTGGTACTGTACGGCGTCCGTTAGCGCGTTCTGCCATTTTAGCTCTGGCTGCTTCGTCGCCGTCGATTTTATATTCAGTAAAATTTACACCTTTCCACCACAGCAACATTTTGGCACGAATACAGTAAGGGCAAGTTTGCCAGGTGTAAAGTTCGACATTGGCTTTGACTCGCTCTGGATGGCGATTTAAGAGGGGATTAAGAAAGTCCAGCATATTTTTATTAAGCAAGGTTGAAACTATGTCTCTAGCCTAGATCATTGCTTATCGCATCGGCGCCGGAACCCACTTTTGGAAGCTCTCTAAATGATTCCAGTAAGCCAAATATCCAGTCAATGCCCAAATTAAAGCGGCTACTATCAGCACTGCTACGCCAATTAGGCGCCAAGTTCGGTTGGTTTTCCAATAGAGAGTTGGTGCTGCAAAAACACCACCTAACCCGGTTAAAATAAAGCCGATTCCTGATAAAAGCGGTTGGCGTGTCATATTCAAGTTGATGATGCGGATACCGACTACGATCGCAACTGCACCAGCAAAAAAGCCGTAAACTGCTATTGTCAATAAATCCCAATTTTGAGCAAGGGCGATCGCAGCCGCAACAAACAAGATTCCAAAAAGAACACTTGTTTCACCGAAGGCAATGTTAAAGCTGCCGGTAACTGGCCAGGTAAAACTCATGTGTAAACCAGTTGTGAGTGCGATCGCGCCTGTAATCCCGAAACCGGGAATCCACTGCTTTTGATTAGAGCTATCTATACCACGATATACATAGTCAGCCAGTAGAAATAACCCAGCTACCATATTGATTAACATTAGAGTGATGTAGTCGATAAACACGATTAACCTCTTAATTTGACCAGATATTTACTTTGTGTATCGTTTTTCAGTTTTTAGTGAATCTACTAGCTTTCTTGTTTGTTATTTTATACCTAAAGATAGACCTGAATAAAAGCAACATTATGGATCTACACTGCTAAATATTTGTACCAGTTCTTAACTTAGTAACTTTTAAACAGGTTTTATACTGGAGTTGTAGGAGTGAAAAATTAGGATGTCTTAACTGGCACTTTTCTAACGAGTTAGCAGTAAAACTTAACTTTCTTCCACGTGTATCCGCCCTTTGGTAGACTTGAAAACTGAAATAGGCAGATAAAACGACGCAAATTCAAGCAGCTGAGAGGGCAAACTCTGTGGAAAATACACTTGGTTTAGAGATTATTGAAGTAGTAGAGCAAGCCGCGATCGCATCCGCAAAGTGGATGGGTAAAGGCGAAAAAAATATCGCTGACCAGGTAGCTGTGGAAGCTATGCGGGAGCGGATGAATAAAATCTATATGCGGGGTCGCATTGTGATCGGGGAAGGCGAACGTGATGACGCGCCTATGTTATACATCGGGGAAGAAGTTGGTATCTGTACCCAACCAAATGCCTCAGCTCTCTGTAACCCTGATGAATTAATCGAAATTGATATCGCTGTTGACCCTTGTGAAGGTACGAACTTAGTAGCTTATGGGCAACCTGGTTCGATGGCTGTCTTGGCAATTTCTGAAAAGGGTGGATTATTTGCTGCTCCTGACTTTTACATGAAGAAGTTAGCAGCACCTCCGGCAGCTAAAGGCAAGGTAGACATCAACAAGTCAGCAACAGAAAACCTCAAGATTCTCTCTGAGTGTCTAGAGCGTTCTATTGAAGAACTCGTGATCGTGGTGATGAAGCGCGAACGCCACAACGATTTAATTAAAGAAATCCGTGAGGCTGGAGCGAGAGTCGCCCTAATTTCAGATGGTGATGTGGGTGCAGCTATAAGCTGCGGTTTTGCTGGAACTAATATCCACGCGCTGATGGGTATCGGTGCGGCTCCTGAAGGTGTAATCTCAGCAGCTGCAATGCGTGCTTTGGGTGGACACTTCCAAGGTCAACTGATTTACGATCCCGCAATCGTAAAAACAGGTCTGATTGGAGAAAGCAGAGAAGCCAACATTGATCGTTTAAAGTCTATGAATATCAATGACCCCGATAAGGTCTATGATGCTCATGAACTGGCATCTGGTGAAACTGTTCTGTTCGCTGCTTGCGGCATTACCGCTGGTAATCTCATGGAAGGTGTACGTTTCTTCAGCGGTGGAGCAAGAACTCAAAGCTTGGTAATTTCCAACCAATCGAATACGGCTCGATTTGTTGATACAATTCACATGTTTGGTAAACCCAAGACTCTCCAACTGAACTAATTTTTAGGGAATGGGGAATGGTAAAAGTAGGGACGAAGCATTTGGAAATAAATCTTTCTATAAAACGGAAAAATAGTCACCTAAATGCTTCATCTTTACACTAGTTAGTAGTTAGTATTTAGTGATTAATTATTGTTTGTTGGTTGAAAAAACTATCAACCAATAAATAATAATTCCCCATTCCCTATTTTCACTCACTGCCCGATTGCCAACTACCAATTAGTAACTACGATTTAGCAAATGAATATAGCAGTGGTGGGGTTAAGCCATAAAACAGCCCCTGTAGAAGTCCGGGAAAAACTGAGCATTCCAGAACCACAAATTGAAAGTGCGATCGCTCAACTGGCCAGCTATCCCCATATTGATGAAGTTGCAATTCTTAGTACTTGTAACCGTCTGGAAATTTATATTGTCACCAGTGAAGCAGACCAAGGTATTCGGGAAGTAACGCAGTTTCTTGCGGAATACAGTAAATTACCCGTGCTTTCTCTGCGACAACACTTGTTTATGTTGCTGCATGATGATGCAGTAATGCACGTTATGCGGGTAGCAGGTGGTTTAGATAGTCTGGTACTTGGAGAAGGTCAAATTCTGGCTCAGGTGAAGACTACTCACAAACTGGGACAGCAATATAGTGGTATAAAAACCATTTTGAATCGATTATTTAAACAAGCGCTGACAGCTGGGAAGCGGGTTCGCACTGAAACTAGTATTGGTACTGGTGCTGTCTCGATCAGTTCGGCAGCTGTAGAGTTAGCGCAGATAAAAGTGGCAAATTTAGCAGCTTGCCGAGTGGTAATTTTGGGTGCTGGTAAAATGTCGCGGCTACTGGTGCAACACCTCATTTCTAAAGGTGCTGTGGAAATTAGTATTGTAAATCGCTCTCGCGATCGCGCCCTAGAATTAACAAAGCAGTTCCCTCAACAACCGATCAATATTCATCCACTATCGGAAATGATGGCAGTAATTGCCGATAGTGATTTGGTGTTTACAAGTACTTCTGCTACAGAGCCAATACTTGACCGTGCCAAATTGGAAATGGTTTTAGAAGTTCAGCGCTCTCTAATGTTATTTGATATTTCTGTGCCGCGTAATGTTCATGCGGATGTAAATGAACTAGAAAATGTGCAGGCGTTTAATGTGGATGATTTGAAGGCAGTAGTAGCGCAAAACTACGAAAGCCGTCGGAAAATTGCACAGGAAGCAGAGAAACTTTTAGAAGAAGAAGTCGAAGCCTTTGATATTTGGTGGCGCTCTCTTGAAACTGTTACCACTATTAGCTGTCTGCGAAATAAAGTCGAAACCATCCGCGAACAAGAGTTAGAAAAAGCTTTGTCGAGATTGGGTTCGGAATTCGCTGAAAAACATCAAGAAGTAATCGAGGCATTAACACGGGGAATTGTCAATAAAATTTTACATGACCCGATGGTGCAATTGCGATCGCAGCAAGACGTTGAAGCCAGACGGCGCTGTATGCAAACTCTGCAAATGCTGTTCAACCTCGATGCAGAGGAACAATTTAGTTAAACTGAACAAAAAAATCCCCGATTTCTATGAGAAGTTGGGGATCTGAGCTTTTCAATTAGATATAGTTCTAATTAGGGCTTGCTGAAAAAGTCTGATGGCTGGGGTAGGCAATAGGGAATAGGCAACAGGCAATAGTTTCATCCTGATTTTTGGTGTTTTTTTGTGACCTAATCCATGAGAAATGCAAGATTTTTCAGCCTGATACCCCAATTTACTTGCACCTGTTTCTACAAAAATAGCCCCAAAGCATTGAGAAATCAACGTTTTATCATTATTCAGCAGACCCTAATTAGATAGATATCTAATTAGAAGTTAATTATCCAACCAGAGAAATTTAATATCTTACTGCGCTTTTCAAAGCATTAGCTAAAGTCCTCTGAAGAGGACTTTAGCTATGAGACAGGGATTTACAATCCCTGGTTATTGTGCAAAATCAACTATCGAATCGGGATTGTAATTACAAACTCTGCACCCTGTCCCGGTAATGAAACGCACTGTAACGAGCCACCATGTTTTTCAGTAATAATTTGATAGCTAATGGATAATCCCATACCAGTACCTTTGCCAACAGGTTTAGTGGTGAAAAAGGGGTCAAATAGATGAGACTGGATTGCTTCTGGAATCCCTGTGCCATTATCAGTAATCTGAACAACAATATTTTCATTCACCTGCGCTGAAGAAATACGAATTATCGGTTCTGGACAAAGCCCATTTTGAAAAGCCTCTTCTAAAGCATCAATAGCATTTGCCAAGATATTCATAAATACTTGATTCAATTGTCCTGCAAAGCACTGAATTTTAGGGATTTCAGCGTACTCTTTAATCACTGTGATTTGAGGGCGATCGCTTTGGTATTTGATCCGGTGTTGTAAAATTAACAGAGTGCTGTCAATCCCTTCATGAATATCAGCAGTTTTAAACTCGGCTTCATCCAAACGAGAAAATATTCGTAAACTGAGGACAATTTCCCGGATGCGACTGGCTCCAATCTTCATGGAAGTCAACATTTTAGGCAAATCTTCTGTTAAATATTCAATATCAGCTTCTTCTTTAGCTTTTTGAATTTCTGTTTCTGGGTAGGGATAATGTTTTTGATAAAGTTGAAGTAACCATAACAACTGTTGTGTGTAATCATCGGTATGCTTAAGATTACCGTAGATAAAATTAACTGGATTGTTGATTTCATGAGCAATGCCAGCAACTAATTGCCCCAAAGAAGACATTTTTTCATTCTGGATTAATTGAGACTGGGTATGCCTGAGTTCTTGTAAAGTCTCCTTGAGAGCAATATTTTTTTGTCGTAGTGCTTGGGTTCGTTCTTCTATTTTTTCTTCTAGTGTTTGGCTGTAAAACTCTAATTTTTGTTTCGCCTCATATTGTTCTACTAATAGTCGCTTTACTTGTTGAATTAACTGGTTAAAAGCAATAGCTAAGATTCCCACCTCGTCTTGAGTCGTTACAGGAGCTTGCAGATCAAAATTAGATTCTTGGGTGACTCGTTGTGCTACTTGTGTAACAGCGTGCAGATGGCGAGTAATAGTCTGTGCAATTAAAAACCCAATAACTGCCACAATACTGCTTCCTGACAAAAACAACAATCCTAAATGCTTCCATAACTTCCATTGAGCAACTTCTAGAAGCGAGGTAGGATACAATACTGTGGTTGTTAAAGATTGACTTACTCCTCTAAATATGATGCTTTTAGCTAAATAGTTTTTGTGATCAATAGTGATTTGTCTAGCAGGTAAATTAGGATGAGGAAATTCCCAAGTTCCATCTTTGGCTATCAACAAGGTTGTTGCAACTACACGATTTTGTCTGTGGACAATCAGTTGTTTTGAGGAACCCTCGGCAATTTTTTGTATTAGGGTATCGTCTACTAAGTTACCAATGATGATTCCTCCCAAAAGTCCTGCTGATGATTTGATTCCATTTGTCACCACTTCGAGAACTTGTTGTTTGCTTTCTACATTTACCAAATCGACTAAATGCGCTCCTCTACTAGCAGTGCTAGTAACTACTTCGTCTAATAAATTGGCTTGACTTAAGGAGTTATTTCGTAAATCTACGAGGACATTGCCCTGAGTATCAATTACCTTAATCCAATCCAATTTCAAGATAGATTTCAGTGGTAGTAATACTTGCAAAAGCAAACTTTGATCGCGCTGTTCCACAGCCTGATTTAGCATATCTCGATTAGCAATCAGTTCGATTTGAGTTTCTAAGGTTTGCTGTTCATACTGAAAATCCTGATGAACTCGTTCAGCAAAACTTTCGATTTCTTGGCGGAAATTCTGCCGCAAACTATCGGTAAACCAATTTCCTAGCACTACTAAGCCCAGCATGAATACGCTCAGGCAAACTGCAAGCATCGGTAGAACAATTTTTTGGCTGAGTTTCAGCCCCCTGAAAAATCTCTGCATGGCACATTTAACAATAATTACTAATTCGTAATTCGTAATTACGAATTACGAATTACGAATTGTTCATTTATTTAGCAGGAACAAAACCATTATTTATTAGTACTTTTTCACCTTCTTTGCTCAATATAAAATCGATAAACCCCTGAGCAGGTGCGGAAGGTACTTTGTCCGAAAGAATACCTATATGACGCACCATTTGGTATTTACCATTAGCGAAGTTTTCCGATTTGGGAGCAACACCATTGAGACTGAGATGATTGACAGGTGATTTGTTGATGAGAGAATAAGCCAAAGAAAAAGTGCCGACAGAATTAGGAGTACTTTGTAAGGTTTCGATCAATTCTCCCTCTTTGCTCAAAATCACGGCTTGATTTGTAGTCTTATCTTCTCCCAAATAATGTTTTCGTAATAATTTTTTCGCTGATTCATCTTCGGGTCTATCCAATAATACAATTTTTGCGTCAGCACCACCTAATTCTTGCCAATTTGTAATGTCACCTCTGTAAATTTCTTTTAATTGCTTGGTTGAAAGGTTATTGACACCTTTGACACTGTTGTTGGTGGCGACAAGTAACAAATCTTGTGCAATTTCACGATATTGAATTTTACCGTTATCTTCTTCTGGTTTGAGTTTGTGACTGCTACCAGCGATATCAATAATATCGTTTTTTAGGGCTGCGATCACTCCTTCAGATTGGCTATTGGAGATAAACTCAATTTTGATGTTTTTATTTTGGGATTGATAAGCTTTTGCTAAGAGTTTTAAAACTGTGATTGTTGAACTAGAACCACCAATTTTGATAATTTTTTGGGATTGAGAATCAGCTTGGTTAGTAACTTGATTAGAAGTTGTTAAATCAGTCGGTTTGACTGAGTTACAACCGCACATACCAAAGAAAATGATGCCGATGATCGTTGACTGAGCAATCTTTTTCATAAGTGAGTCTTTAAATATCGAAATCCGATATTTGTCCTAAGCTTTCATAGCTTAATATTCCCGAATACTTATAAAATGTAACGGTTAAATGAAAGAATTCATCATAAATATAAATCCCCGCTTTCTTTGAGAAGTCGGGGATATGTGACTTTCATTAGCAAATATATTTTTTACTTCACAAAATTATTTTCCTAAATAAGTTTCTAAAACTTTTGGAGAACATGCCATTTTGACGCTTCCAAGTGATAATGCTGTTCAGTTGCTACCAAAGTTATTCACTAAATTTGTGTTTCTCCCTCGGTAAAAGCGGTTTGAACTTGCTCTAAATCTCTGACTGTCATCATCGACATAAAAAGCTCCCTATCCCTTCATGGGTAGAATATTCTGAATTCTGACTCCTGTTTTATTTGCCCAAATAAGCTTCTAAAACTTTGGGATTACTCTGAATCTCTGCTGGTGTACCATCAGCCAAATTCTGTCCTTCAGCAAGTACCCAAACGCGATCGCACAAGGACATAACAACATCCATATTGTGTTCGATAATCAAAAAGGTCATCCCATCTTGGCGATTCCAAGTGATAATGCGATCGCAAATATCATCAATCAATCTCGGATTTACCCCGGCTGCTGGTTCATCCAACAAAATTAACTTGGGATTAGTCATCAGCGCCCGTCCCATTTCCAGCAGTTTACGTTGTCCACCAGACAAGCAACCAGCATAATCGTGTGCTTTTTTTGCCAAGCCCACTGATTCTAATAGGTACATTGCTCGCTCTTGCAGTTGCTTTTCTTCCTTAGCGACAATGTGCGGTTGCAACTGCACTTGCCAAAAATTTTCACCCGTTTGTTTTTGCGCCGCCAGCAGCATATTTTCTAACACCGACAACCGCGAGAGAGTCCGTGCAACCTGAAAAGTGCGGATTACTCCCTGCTGGGCGATTTGATATGGTTGCAAGTTTTGAATCGGTTCACCATCAAAAATTACTCGTCCCTTATCTGGGCGGATGAAGTTTGAGAGTAAGTTAAATAAAGTAGTTTTACCAGCACCATTGGGGCCAATCAAGCCCGTAATGCTGCCTTTAGCAACTTCGATTCTCGCCTCATTAACTGCTTTGACACCACCAAAGCTTTTAGAAAGTCCAGTGGCTACCAAAAGGGGAAGTGGCGATGACTGGTTATTTACCAAGGGTAAGTTCCTCCTTTTTCCCTAAGATACCTTGAGGACGCCAAATCATCAGTACCATCAAAATTAGTCCGATTACCATGATCCGAAATGCGCCCAAACGTGCTTCATCAAGGGTAACGATTCTGGGTAAGACTTCCCGCGTTAGGGCATCGTAAGCAAAGAAAATTACCGCCCCTAAGATTGTGCCAACGTTATTGCCAGAACCACCTAAAATCACCATGATCCAAGTGTCAAAGGTGATCTGTGGTTGAAAATTATCAGGGTAAATGGCGGACAGTTGCCAAGCAAAGAAAGCACCAGCGATACCTGCGATCGCACCTCCTAACATTAATGATTGTAATTTATACCAAAAGACATTTTTTCCCAGCGCCTTGGGAATTTCTTCATCTTCACGGATAGCTTTGAGAATTCTACCCCAAGGCGATCGCACCAAAATTTCTAAGCGCCAGTATACAAATGCTAAAACCAACAGCAACACCAGCATTAAACCCGCTTTTGGGTTGTAATTATACAGTCCGATTACCCCAGAAACATAAATCGCTGCCGCCAAAGCTGCTAACACAATTCCCACAACCAAGCGGGATATAAATTCTTGTTTACTAGTTGTCCTTTTGCCTAAATCAGTAGTCCGAGATATTTGAGTGATACGAATCCATCGCCATAACGAAAAAAAAGTTACAGCAGCTAGCAGCGTTAACAAGCCAATCATCACTAATCTGACAAATAAATTTGGCTCTGTGGATAGGGGTATGGGATAACTTTGCACACCAAACGCCCCCGAAATCCAGGTGTCACCCACAGGTAATTCCTGGTTATTTACCACTAAACGAATTAATTCACCCGTACCAATGGTGACAATTCCTAGATAATCTTCCCGTAAGCGGAGAGTTGCAAAACCAATTATCAAACCCAACAAGGCGGCGACAATTGCCCCAGCCAGTGCCGATATCAGGAGGGGTACGCCCTTTAAGCTTAATAATACCGTTGTATATGCTCCCAGGGTCATGAAAGCAATATGACCAAAGTTAATTAACCCCGTAAAGCCCCACTGTAAATTGAGTCCCAGACCGAATAGAGCAAAAAGTGCTGTAGAAATTGCTAAGAAAATGAGATAGTCAACCATATTTAAGGAATGGGGAATGGGGAATGGAGAATGGGGAATGGAGAATGGGGAATGGGGAATGGTTATTTTCGCTTGTCCTCCTACTCCCTACTCCCTACTCCCCACTCCCACTCACTAAGCGAATAAATTTTAGCGTAGCTTGAGCGTAGCTAATTTTGTGGGAATACTATTTATTGTTGGTGTTTGCTGGTAGGGAATAGTTGACGTATGAATTTGCTGCGACTGAGAATGCATCACTTAATCGAGCAGTTAGCCGATGACGATTTGCAAGACATTTGGGATGTTCTCGAAGCTTTACATTGTGACTTTTATATGCTTAAAGCGATACAACAAGTTAAGCGATCGCAGCAACCGTGGGATATCTTAACCCATGAAGAAGCGGTAAGACTGTTGATGTTTTTCTGATTCAGCAGCACTCTTTTGGTGTCCCTCAAGTTTTGGTTAAGGTAACGCCTAGTGAGTCTGGAAATGCGCTATGCAAGGTCTTTTTTACTAGACCTGAAAAATTTAGAACCTGCCGCCTACGAGCGGGTGCATGATTTTGTGTTTATTGAGTTAGCCCAAAAGTGGCAACTGACTGATTTAAAAGAACTGCGACAGCTTGATGGTGAAGGCATTTTTCACCGTTTCACCCTAGACAATTACCTGATTGGTATAGAAATCAGGGGTGAAATTGTGAAATTTCTGCGTGTCATCCCTATGCCAGATGTTTAAAGTAAAGAGTCAAGCGAACACTTAAAACTGTAAACTGTATAAGGCTAGGCAGGGATCGCTATAACCTTACATTAAACTGGTTTTTGAGAAAACACTTTATTTGAGATTTCCCTATGGATGCTAGGGCACTTTGGCAACGATACCAAAACTGGTTATATTTCCACGAGGGATTGGGACTGTATTTAGACATCAGTCGAATGCGGTTCGATGATGCCTTCGTGGATTCGTTGCGGCCGAAGTTTGACAAGGCGTTTGCGGATATGGCTCAACTGGAGAAGGGTGCGATCGCAAATCCTGACGAGAACCGCATGGTTGGACACTACTGGCTGCGAAATCCTGATTTAGCGCCAGCTCCAGAACTTACACAAGAAATAGTCCAAACCCTAGAACACATCGAAGCCTTTGCGGAAAAAGTCCAAACAGGTGCTATTCATCCTCCCAGAGCAAGCCGCTTCACGGATATTATCTCCATTGGCATTGGTGGTTCCGCTCTCGGCCCCCAATTCGTCGCGGAAGCTCTCGCTCCTGATTTCCCGCCGCTGAAACTTCACTTTATCGATAACAACGATCCAGCAGGTATCGATCGCGTTATCAATCATCTACGAAATACCCTCGCCAGCACTTTGGTATTGGTGATCTCCAAATCTGGGGGAACGCCGGAACCCCGCAACGGCATGATTGAAGTTAAAAAAGCTTATGCCGGACACAATTTGGAATTTGCCCAATATGCGGTAGCAATTACCAGCGTTGATAGCAACCTCGATAAATTGGCTAAAGACGAAGGTTGGCTGGCCAGATTTCCCATGTATGACTGGGTGGGAGGACGCACCTCAGAAATGTCTGCTGTGGGGCTAGTACCAGCCGCATTGCAAGGGATTGATGTTCGCGCCATGCTAGATGGTGCAAAAGAAATGGATGACGCTACCCGCGTCCCAGATGTGAAAAATAACCCAGCAGCCTTGCTTGCTTTGTCTTGGTACTTTGCAGGTAATGGAAAGGGCGAAAAAGATATGGTTGTCCTACCTTACAAGGACAGCTTATTTTTATTCAGTCGCTATTTGCAACAGCTAGTGATGGAATCCTTGGGCAAGGAAAAAGACTTAGACGGCAAAGTTGTCCATCAAGGCATCGCCGTTTATGGCAACAAAGGCTCAACAGATCAACACGCTTACGTCCAGCAGTTGCGTGAGGGTGTAGCGAATTTCTTTGCTACTTTTATCGAAGTATTGGAAGATCGTCAAGGCCCATCCACTGAAATAGATCCGGGAGTTACATCAGGCGATTATCTTTCCGGTTTTCTCCAAGGAACCCGACAAGCGCTTTATGAAAATCACCGCGATTCTATTACAGTCACTATTCCCCAAGTTAACCCCCGAACTGTAGGGGCATTAATTGCTTTGTATGAACGCGCTGTTGGTTTATACGCTAGCTTAGTTAACGTCAACGCCTACCATCAGCCAGGGGTAGAAGCTGGCAAAAAAGCAGCCGCTTCCATTCTCGATTTGCAAACACGAGTGTTAGCAGTCTTACAAAAAGAAAAAAATCCCATTTCTCTTGAGGAACTTGCCGAAAAGGCAGGCGCATCAGAGCAAGTTGAGGAAATTTACAAAATTTTGCGTCATATCCATGCCAATCAGCGAGGTGTGGTATTGCAAGGTGATCTTCAGAAACCCGGCAATTTAACCGTTTCTGCTAGCTGATAGCTCTAGTCTAAATATCACATTTTCTCCAGAATTGTTGTATCAGCAACAATTTTTATTGTGAAGCATCCTAGATAGAAGTTTTATCTTCCGTCTAGGATGCTTCACTGTATAATTCGTAGTTCGTAATTCGTAATTCGTAATTAAGTTTTATAACTAGAGGCTTAGATCCCCGACTTCTTGAAGAAGTCGGGGATCTTTTTTTTGTTTTTTGCATTCTTCTGTAATTACGAATTACTACTTATCAGAAGGCGTTGATTAAAGTAACTCTTGGGTAGGAAACAGCGATCGGGTAAAAAAGGATTGTTGATATTTTGACATAAAAAAGTACCTGGTTTATCCCGATGACAGAATGGTGGCACAATTCCCCAGTCTTCTGCCAGCCAAATCCAGTATCCTATTTCAATTCTGCCGTAGCTTGATACTGTGAGAATCTCTCCAACGCTGTTGTTAATAGATACTAATTCGGAAGATGATTTGATTTCAGTTAAAAGCCAAGCTAACTCTTCAACAGAAAAGTAATAGCCATTTTCGGCAGCGATGTTAACGAACTGCTGCGGATCTTTCGCTATGAGCAATTCTTCTTTGAGAGATGGCGTTTTTTGTGCAAAATCAAAAAGATCCCAAATCTGTCTTCTCGTAACTAGAAACCAAGCAAGTTCTTCTGATGTCAAATTATAACCATTTTCTGTTGCTAACTTGAGAAAAGGCTCAAGGCTATCGGTTTCTGCTAGTTGACTTTTCAATAGAAAAGTTTGCTCTACTAACGACAAAAAATCAATAATCTTTTGCCATGTAACTTTGTCAAAATTTTTGTTAACTTTTATTTTTTCTTTCCAATAAATGTATTTATCTTCTTTAAGAAAGAAATTCCAAATTTGATAATACATGGGTCATTTAACCTAAGTTTTAAACTTGGTACAGGTTGGTGATTAATGAACACCAGTGTAGTAAGTATAATGTGTTTCTTCGACAGTACAAAATCTACTAACCTATGTAAATGAAGTTACACAGTGGCTAAGTATGAATTTTCTGTAAAGTTTATCACTATAAATACAATATACTGAGGGGGAATAGTGATACCTGCGGTGGTTTTTGCGATCGCTCTTTATTGCTTCCTATAAAATAAAGTTAAGGCCGAATAAGTAGGATTAATACTATGACTGAATCACCTGCAAAACAACCTGCACGTCGGGGTAGAATTTTTCCAGAACGGACTTTATCACCAGAAGAACTTGCTAAACGCAAAGCTGAAGATGAAGTATTTTATCGGCGTTGTCGGGTAATTTTTGAGCGTGTGCGTCCAGATTTGATTCAGGAACACTATGGCTGGTATATTGCAGTAGAGCCAAATAGTGGTGATTACTTAATTGATGCAGATAAAATGCAAGCTCATAAAAAAGCGCTTGAAAAATACCCAAATAGTAGACATTGTGTATTCTGCCTAAATGAGACGGGAACAACTGGCACAATATGATTGAGGGTAACTTTGGGGATAATGGGCAACTATTTTTTGAAATTGATTTGATTACATCTGATGGATTAAACTTGCCTGTGGATGCCATGTTAGATACTGGTTTCACAGGCTTTCTAGCTATTAATAAACAAGATTTAGAATCTCTTGATTGGGCTTACATTGGTGAAGAACCTTTGCGAACTGCTAAGGGAGAATCAAGATTTGATATTTATTTAGGTACGGTGATATTAAACGAATATGAGTATGAAATTAATGTTTATGTGGGTGATGAAATTACAGAAGTATTGTTAGGTTCCGAGTGGCTAAAAATTCTGCCGTTAGTAGTGAATTATCAAGCTGGTATATTAACTTTGGGGTAACTGCGATCGCTCTTAAAATTAACTTACTTTAGTTTTTTTTATAACAAGGTTAAAGCTCTCAATAAACTGGAAATATAAATCATGAATATTCAAATTGAACCTGAACTAGAGCAAATTATCCAAGCCCAAATTGCTACAGGTAGATACGCAAATCCTGAAGAAGTTATTAGTAAAGCGTTGAAGTTGCTATTATAGTGGGAAAAAGTTTATCAGCAGTGGGTTCAAGAAACACGGGAAAAGTTGAGGTTGCTATTGATCATCTGGATAGAGGGGAAGGTATTGATGGGGAAGTTGTAGTTGAACAATTGCGAGATAAATAGCGAATTGCTCAATCACCTACAAAGTAAAATCAATGGCACTTCAGTTATTTTGAAATGAACTGCAAAGGCGCAGAGAACACAGAGGTAAAAAAAAGAGATATATTTTGCTACTTTTAGTTAATAGGTAAATCGCGGAGAAAGTAAAAGCGATCGCTATTCCAATCACTACTTTTTATTCGCCCTAAGTAACCTGTTAGGGGTGAAGATAGTTCAATCAAAATTTCGTATAGTTCTTTATTTTTCAAAGACTCAGGTGGACTATCATAAATATATGCTACATGAAGGGCATCAACTCCAACATTTACATCACCTGTTTTTTCTAGATGCTTTTTGACAAGCTGGATAATGTGCGAGCGCAATTTAATCTCTCCCTCAGCTTTATCAATATATTCCTCAATTTTATAGTCAATTTGCCCAGGTTCTAGATATTGCCGTAATTCGACTAAATTAATAGCACCTGGATATTTTGCTTTGAATTCAACTAGCTTTTGTAGAGTCATTACATTTATGATACTGATTTTCGATACTTCAGCAGATTCTTTCAAATTTTTAGTCGGTTTACCTGGGCCAATAATCAACCTTACAGCTTGAAGATAATTTTCTTTTAGATACCTTTTGCCAATCCTATCTAATTCTTCTACTGCACGATCTGGAATGCTTTTACCTGCTTTACATTCGCAAACAAGAGGATAAGGTTGTGAGCAAAATAAGTCTAAGCCACCTGCACCACCTTTGTAGTTTTCTTCAACTTTGAATCCTAAGAAATCAAGGCTACAACGTGCGATATTTTCAAAGTCTGTACCAGCTTGGTAGTTGCTTTTACCCTCATCTTTTTCGATACTGCGATCGCCCAATTTTGCAATATCATTTATCCAAGCTAAATTTGGATCGGGTTGCTTAATTAGCTTGTCAGTACTCCAACCCAAAAATGCTTTGATATCGTTGTCTAATTCTTTCGCTGCTGGTTGGCTAATGGTTAGGGATGCGATCGCACTCTGCAATTCCTCCAATTCTTGATGTAGCGGGGGTTCTAGCTTTTCTAATTGGCGTTTGCGTTGGGTGAAGGTGCGATCGTTTATTACGGGTTGGGCTTCAGAAACCGTTAGAGAATTAGGTAAACTAACAAATTTTCCTAGCTTTTCCTGAATATTGGGATTGACCGATATTTCTTGTAACTCAGATAACTGATAGACACGCAAGTAAGCCAGGAAAAGATATTGTTGTTTTTGTAGTATTTCCTTTAATACTTTTGGTGTCCATATTGTTAATTTAGACAAAATATCTAATGGCTTAGTCTCGTCTAAAATTTGGCAAAGTTCACATTTAGCCCAAGCTTTAATTGAAGCTGAAGAACCAGCAGGATAAAGTACAAATCTCTGCCCAGGACGAATAAACATCTTGGGTAAAGCTACAATTGATCGCCCCTGTATTAAAGGTTCAATATCAGGGACAGATAGACACAGTGCTGTTGCAATTGAAAACTGCTGATTCATTTCTAATTAGCTATAGATTTAGTTCGATGTAATCGGCAGTAGCAACATTTTGAGGAATACTAATAGGTAATCCATCATCAGTTAAATTAGTAGGTTCTTGACCCGAAGGATCGCTGAGAATTTCTCGAATCAAAGGATTGTTGATTGCTAATTGCTTTTGCTCGATAAAATCAGAAATATGTTCTTCTGTTAGTTCGTAACTTTCACGATTATAGTAAACGAATAATATCGCCAACAGAGGTTTAATATCTTGGCTTTGCAAACCTACCCACTCCCCACCCTTTTGTTTTAAAAGTATTCTCAAATTCTCTCTAGCTTGTGTCGCAGTTGAATTAATTTTCTTTGAACGTATCAAGCAACCGCGAGTTAGATTAAATGTTCTGTAATCAATTAGTCGTTTTAAGGCAGCACCTATAACATTGTAGTCTTGCTGAACTACATCTACTCCAATCCTTACTTTTTTCTTATTGCCGATAATCTTGAAGTCCATAAAGCCATTATTTGCTGCACTAGGCTCTACTTCTTCAATTGATTCGATTTTTACTCCCTCTACAGTTTTACCTATTAAATTATTGAAAGCAAGCAAAAGAGCATCAGTAATTGTTGCTTCTTCTTCCATTAATGAATCAATAGAAGCTTCTACATTTGCTAACTCACTATTGAAGTATGGTTTAACTGGATGGATTGTTGTAGATGTCCATGTAGTTGTTGACTCTGTAGCACTTGTGGTTGAATTTGTAGAATCATCAATAATAGGCTCATTAGGTACGAAATTCTCTGCACACCATTTTAAAACTGACCTAACTGTAGGTCTACTTTTACCAAGCTCTCTGAGTTTTGTTTCATCAAATGGATAGAGAGGATGAGGCGGAATTTGTTGATGTTCCTTATAAAAATCTTGTAACCATTGACTAACTAAAGCAACGATATCATCAGAATTAAGAAAGTTTAATTTTATAGGCTGTCTGTCAGCTTGATCGCTGACTAATCTATCTATAACTGCTTCAGCTTCCGGTAAAGCCTTGATTTGGTCTTCCCAGGTACGAGGATACATTGCTAACAGTAGAACACCTTGTTTAAGACTGTTATATAAATCCTTAACTAAGCTTGCAATAACTTGTGCTGCTAAAAATCCATTATCAGCAGCATCCACAATATCTAATTCGTCAAAACAAATCACTGGAACTCGATAATTACTTGTAATATCTAGAATTTGACGAACAGTGCTTAATGCTTGAGCTTCTCTATCCTCGCTTTTAGGATTTGGCAACCCCATTTCTTCAGCTTGTGTTTGTGTTAATTCCAAACCAGATAGCCAGTAGGTTGCAAAATTAGCGTGGACTGTAGAGAGTGTCCATAAAATTGCTTTCACTATGTAAGGGTTGGTTATTTCAGGCTTGACTTGCAAAACCATTTCTGTCAAATGATCTATCGCCTTAGTTGAGTGTTTACTTAACCAACTTGGATACATACTAATATACTGTTGTGGCGTATAGTTCCATTGCTTTGCTTCGTTAATTAAAGCTGCCGCGACCTCTTGCCATTGCATTAACTTTTGACTACCAAATGCTCTAAGGCTAGAGGCAACTGTTTGGAGAAATTGATACTTAATTTGATTCAGATTATCATACTTGCTCATATAGATAAACAAGCTACCATCTTCTGTCTGTAATTGATGGCGAATCCTACTAATAATATGGCTTTTGCCTAATCCTTTTTCTGCTGTAATTGTGATGCCTACAGTTTCACGTTTTCCTTTACGGACTTTATCAACAGCATCAAAAACTGCGTTGGATGCATGAGCATTAATTGAAGGAACATCAGGAAAACTTTTACCCCATATTTGTTGTGGTCTGACCACAATATGTCCTGCAAAAGGGTTTTGATTTCTAATCAGATCATCAATGGTAGATGTGGTAACAGTCATAGTGTTGTGAACTTGTTAATGTGTGAAGAGTCAAATAAGGTTTAAGGTTTCAGGCGTGTGGCGTAGCAACGTAATCCATCTAATTCTGTAGCTACCGAATCTTCAATTTTGTCGGGTGCGCTGTCTTCTACACTCCCGCCTTGCAGTTGCAAAATGTCATCGGCTTGGATTTCTAGCAGCCAATCATTAAACTCTGTACGACTCACGCGATCGCCAATTCCTCTTCTAATGCGATAAATTGGCACTAGATTATTAAAGTTGTACTCATAGTTCAACTTGTCGTAGATTTCCAACGCCACCGACTTAAACTCGTCGTAAGATGCGATTCCTTTGGAAAGCTTCGCTAACGCACTCTTCCCATTAACTGGTACATCTGCACTAGTTACCGCAACATCTATCTGACTAATCCACCGCAACAACGCATTCGCCGCCCAAGTACCGACAATCGTCCCTTCAAACTTAAACTCGCCACTCCTCAAACCCTCACTCAACACCTCTAAACCCTTGCCAGATGTCAGAGAATATCCCTTTTTGGAGATTGCGATCGCACCCTGATTCTGCAATTCCTCAAATAAACCCTGATAATCTGCGACCTTCTGACTTTTAGATACAATTCGCTTAGTGAGTTGACCCTTCTTAACTTCTTGCTGCGTTCCTCCCAAATCCCACAAAGCCAAAAGGAGACGAGTGCTAGTTTGGGCTGTATTTTTTGATGTCATATTGAGTGTATTTTTTGACAAAGATCATCATAGTAGCTGTATCTTTGTAAATTATTTATTCAGAAAAAATAACCGAGAAATTGCTGAATATTTCAGCGTTTCAGCCAAATAGATTCAGAAAAAATCAATAAGATATTTCCTTGGGATGAATGCTGTTTCTCTCAAAGGCGGGATGGAATACTTGAGAAAATCGATCATCATTACAAATGAAACGCTCTAGCTGTGCAGTTGTAAATTTAGTGGTATATGTTTTTTCAATTCGAGGCGAAATAACAGAAATTCCAACTTTGTTTTTGCAACAGCAAAGCTTTTAGAAAATACAGGTGATGACAAAATCCGATGAACACAATATTTAAAGAACGTAAAATAGTTTCGCGTCTATTTGCAGTGCTGCTTTCGGCATTACTAATGGTACCCTTGCTGAGTAGCTGCGGAGGCGGTTCGCAAAAAGCTTCAGTTCCACCACCTGTTGATGACACCATTGGTAGAACAGTGAGCGATCGCACCACAAACCAACCCGAAGTTAAGAAGGGAATGGGTACAGGACAAAAAGTGGCAATATTGGCTGGAGCAGCCGCACTTTACTACATGTACAACCAACATAAAAATGCTCCCCAAGAAGGAGCAGAGGGTAAGTACTATCTTTCCAAGAACGGGCGTGTATACTACCGCGATGCTGAACATCGCGCTCACTGGGTAACTCCACCAGCAGAAGGAATTCGAGTACCCGAATCTGAGGCACAAAAGTATCAGCAATTCCAAGGCTATAACCGGAGTGCTACAGGTCGCGATCTCACTGGCATAACTGCATCCGCAGCACCAGCACTCTAGATAGCGAAGCGTGTGTAAAGAAGAAAGCGGGTTTCCCGGAGGATAACGCCGATCGCGCACGTGGGAGACACGAAACTAAATCAGGAGAAGGATTATGGTAAATTACTTTTTGCGAAAGGCGAAAGATTTCCTCTTGGGATCGAACAGCGATCAAGCTGAAAATACAGAATTCCGCGATCGCAATGTTCGTCCAGCCAGCGAAGACCCTTATGGTGATCCCGCAGATCCGGCATCTTACGGCAAAGTTCGCCCAGCTAGTGAAGACCCTTATGGCGACCCCGCAGATCCAGCATCTTACGGCAAAGTTCGCCCAGCCAGTGAAGACCCTTACGGCGATCCCGCAGACAAAGGCGAGTTTGGTAACGTCCGTCCAGCCAGCGAAGACCCCTATGGCGACCCCGCAGATCAGGATTCCCGCCGTTAACTATAACGCCAAATCTAACCCCCAAACCCTTCCCTACTAGGAAATGGGGGCAATTCCAAGCCTCTCACTTTTATT
Organism: Nostoc sp. UIC 10890; assembly: GCF_054786515.1. Lineage (NCBI taxonomy): Bacteria > Bacillati > Cyanobacteriota > Cyanophyceae > Nostocales > Nostocaceae > Nostoc > Nostoc sp. UIC 10890. The sequence continues at coordinate 2,725,438 of NZ_JBSGKF010000001.1, read as the reverse complement.
TAGGCGAGAGGTTTTCTCAATTTGATTTGTAAGGTGAGAAATTAGTCAGATATTGAGTCAGAGACTCAATGAATGCATTCCCAGTCTTAGACTGGGAACGAGGAAATGCTTATCAAGCTAGGTTTTTAGGACTTGTGTGTACACCGTAGGACTTGACTGCTGGGGAATTCTGAATTCTGAATTCTGACTCCCTCTCATGAATTAATTATTTATTTCCTGCGATCGCTGAATATTTTGACGCACAGATCGAGCCGAAGTATGTAAACCCTCTCTTTCTTCATCAGTCAGCGTCAATTCCAAAATACTCTCAATCCCACCGCATCCCAACCGACAGGGAACACCAATCACAACATCTTCTAAACCGTATTCACCTTGCAGATATGTTGCTACGGGTAACAACCGCGACTGATTTAGCAAAATCGATTCTACCATCACACTAGTAGCCGATGCCGGAGCAAAAAAAGCGCCTCCCGTCTGCATCAATTCCACAATTTCTGCGCCACCGTTGCGAGTTCTTTCTACCAAGCGTTCAATTGTGGCTGCATCCAGCAATTCAGTGATGGGAATGCCATTAACGGTAGCGTAACGAGACAAGGGAACCATTAAATCGCCGTGGCTACCCAATACCATCGCTTTGACATCGGCGGGTAAAACGCCCAATTCTAGGGCAATGAAAGTTTCAAAACGGGCGGAATCTAATACACCAGCCATACCCATAATGCGATCGCGTGGTAAACCTGTTGCTTGCCAAGCTAAATAAGTCATCACATCCAACGGATTGGTGACGACAATAAAAATAGCATTAGGAGAATGAGCGATCGCATTCTTTGCCGCTTCCACTACAATCTTGGCATTGGTTTTCAGCAAATCATCCCGACTCATCCCCGGTTTGCGGGGAAGTCCGGCGGTAATTACCACAATTTGAGAACCAGCTGTATCAGCATAATTATTTGTGCCGATAATCTGGCGATTATGTATTTCAATTCCCCTGGCTTCCATCAAATCCAGCGCCAAACCTTGAGGCATTCCCGCAATAATATCTAGTAAAACTACATCTGCCAGGTTTTTCTCTGCAACCCGTTGAGCTAAAGTACTGCCAACCCTACCCGCACCCACGATGGTTACACGGGGTAAATTACAGACAATTGGGGAGTTAGGAGAAGAAGACATAAATTTTAAAATGCGATTTTATCAACAAGAATCCAGGAGTCAGAATCAATGCTGAATGCTGAATTCTGACTCCTGAATTCTTTTTTATTATTTAAACTCTTCTAGTTGATCCACACGTAACCAAACATTTGGTGTTGGCACTTTTCCAAACTTAATCAGGGCGTAATCACCTTTGACATCTACAATTTCGCCCTTGGTTTCAAACAAATAAGAAGGAAAGCGACTATCACTGGCTTTTGCTTCCAGACTGTTTTCCAGTTTTTCGCGGATAGCGCGAACCATATCTCCCTTTTTGACTGCCATGAGTTCCTCTCTCAAATTTGTAACTGTTTTTCTCTATCTGCATTTTAAGAGAGTTCCAAGTTAGAAGTAAAAACTCCTAACTCTTGTAAAGACGCGATTAATCGCGTCTCTATTCCTAACTCCTAACTCCCCGTAGCGTTTGACACTGGGGGCAAAAATGACTAGATCGCCCCGCTAACCTAATTCGTTGAATTGCTGTACCACAAACTCGACATGGTTCTCCAGCGCGGTTATAAACCCAGGCCACACCACCATAGTTGCCATTAGTACCTTTAACGCTTAAAAAATTACTAAAAGTTGTACCACCAGCCTCAATGCTGGTTTCTAACACTTGAATTATCGCTGTTCGTAAACGCTCAATTTGCTTTAGCTGCAAATCTATACACAAAGTTTCAGGTAAAATTCCACTTTTAAATAATGCTTCGTCAGCATAAATATTACCTAATCCCGCCACCACAGATTGATCCAGGAGCGCAGTTTTAATTGGACGGCGACGGTTTTGCAGTTTGAGTGCTAAATATTCGACAGTAAATTCGGGTGAAAATGGATCTGCTGCCAGCTTTGCTAAACCAGTCATAATACTTTCTACAGCAACACCAGGCGGAACCCACCACATTTTCCCGAAGGTACGTTGATCAACAAAGCGCAATTCCTGGTGTTCCCCAAAGAATAATCTAACCCGCGTGTGCTTATGTAATGGTTCATCTCGATGCAGCCAAAGTAGTTGACCGGTCATTCGCAGATGAACCCCTAGCCAGCCGGTTGATGAAGGGGAAGATAAGGAGAGTTCGGCGAGGAGATACTTGCCGCGACGATGCCAAGTAGCGATGGCATTCTTTTTAATTCCATCAACAAACTCACCGACAGAAAACGGGTAGGCGATGGTGCGATTGAGCAACACATCTCCACCCGTGATTTCTTGGTTGAGGGTCAATTGATTTAGACCTCTTCGGACTGTTTCAACTTCAGGCAGTTCAGGCATTCAAGCTGATTAAGCAGGCAATTTTGATGTATTTGAGGGATCAAGGAAGAAAAGATGGGGTAGTAACTTACATAGCCGTAGATGGCTCGTATTACTACCCAAGAGAAACCGTAAATACCCGCAGGGCGGCTCTCATAGATTAGGGTAGGCTAGGATGAAGAATGAATGAACTGAAAGTTTCAGATTTCATACTTCAGACTTAAGACTACCCTTCATCATCGCATCAAACAAGCCCCTTGTAGCTTTGCTGCTATTTTTTCGGTGCTTTAGCCTTTGGTGCTTCAACCTCGACTAATTCATCCTGGGCAAAGTTGTTGGTATTGATACCAGAGTAATTGACCTTTTCAAAGCGGACAATTACAGGGTATTTGATGCCGCTTTGGTCAATGGAAGCCACAGTTCCAAGATCCTGAAACCAGTAGGATTCAGGGCGGAGAATACGTACTTTAGAACCACGTTGAACCATGATTATTTTCCCTTTTAGTTATCAATCGCCAATCTAGAGGGCTAATTGATTTCACTCTACAACCTGAAGGTCGCAGCAGGAGTCTTTGTTAAGTTATTTGTCTGAATTGGGGACTGGGGACTGGGGATTGGGGATTGGGGATTGGGGATTGGGCATTGAATATTATTTATTTTTTATCCCTTATCTTCCTCATCTCCCTACTCCCTACTCCCCACTCGCTACCCAAAGTTTAAAAAGGTATTAGAACCTACTTGACAAGGTACACGTTATAGCTTACCTTCATTCGCAAATAGTATTTTGGTACATACTTATGTTTTACTCAATATGAATACACTACCCTCGTTACCTCTGCCGATCCGCAGATCGTTATCTATATAAGTGATATCTAACCAGCCTTGCTGTTTATCACTCTTTATTGCAAAATCAATTCCGGGAAATTTTCTACCTGCTTCAATTTGTTGGATAAAAGTTACCGGAGAATTGTATTCTATTAAACGTTGTAAGCCGATAATAGACCGCTCGAATTTCACTTGGACACGCCGATCTGAAACTGGCTCAAATTTAGCAGCAACACTGACTAATCCTTCCAAATAAGGTAAGCCATAAATCTCAGCTATGTTGTAAACACTGGTAGTCTCTACCCGGATACACTGATAGATTTGACCTAGTTTGCACAAAGGTAGACGATCTAAGTTTAAAAGAGCCTTGCTAGTGGTGTATAGTAATCGCCAATTGCCATCTAGCAAATTACTAGCTTCCACCGGACGGGGTGTAGGATTAAAGTCTTCTAAGTTAGCGATCGCTGCTAAGATAGCCTGTTTCTGTTCTTCGGTCGCCAGTAGACCGCGATTTGTACCAGCGATCGCATCGATAAGAGCCGCTTTTCCCATCATCGCCTGTCACCTCTAAAATCACTCACTTTCCATCAGCATAAACAAGATATTAAGGACATATATGTAGAGCCATAAAAATTACTAAGAATCGCTTGACTAAGCCTTATGCTTACTAAATAAAAAAATTTCTATCTGAGTGCGGATTTATCAACTAAAGGGTTGAAAAGATAACTAAATTAATCCGTGTCAAGTGATAGACTCTAAATGTCAACTTACGTAAACCTTTTCTTGTCCTCACTCGATATGTTGAACTCTCCATTACGTGAAGTAGCCCGTAACCAACGAGCCGATGTCATCCCCCTAAAGCCAGAGTCCTCTTTGTTGGACTGGTTGAAAACCAACGGCCGGATTATCGCGCGTGACGTTCACGAACCGGATTTTCGAGATAACGAAGAAGGAATAGATTCTCTAATGGGTGTAGATGATGGAATTGGCTACGACCTCGATGATGATGATGATGATATAGGAATCGCTGAGGATTAGCCTTTTCAGGTTAGGGACTTGGTAGTATCCCTAGTTCCTGGTATTCAATTTTATTAAGTGTGGAGTGAAGGGAAACTTCTGTGGACGCTAAATTATCTCCTGAGCAAGGATTAAATATTTCTGGAATCGCTCTAGCCTCTTTATTAGCCGTTGGGCTGGGCACAACAGCATTTTTCTTGGATTCGATGGCCAATCGGCTACCCTGGCAAAGTATGTCACTAACTCTGCCACTACTTTTGTGTGCTATGGGTTCAGGTGTAGTGGGCTATTGGGTAATACCCCTACTTCAAGCACTCAAAACTGGACAAATAATCCGCGAAGATGGCCCCCAAGCCCATCTAAAAAAGGCAGGCACTCCCACAATGGGAGGTATATTTTTTATACCTGTGTCTGTGCTACTTGCCTGTATATTATCTAGCTTTTCTAAAGAGGTGCTTGCAGTTTCGGCTTTGACAATCAGCTACGGATTGATTGGCTGGCTCGACGATTGGCAAATTCTGCGCCGTAAATCAAATAAAGGTATATCTCCCCGGACAAAACTAGCTTTGCAGGTGAGTTTTGCAGCAGTGTTTTGTCTATGGCTGATGTTTAATCAACCTTCTAATATTACAAATATTGCTTTGCCTTGGGTGAGCTTCACACTACCTTTAGGATTCTTATTTTGGCCCTTAGCAGGTTTTGTACTAGTTGCAGAAAGTAATGCGACTAATTTAACAGATGGTATTGATGGCTTGGCAGCAGGAACAGTTGCGATCGCACTTTTGGCATTAGGTGCTATGGTCGCGCCTACAGCACCAGGATTGATGGTTTTCTGTGCTGCTTTAAGTGGTGGGTGCTTAGGTTTCTTAGCCCATAATCGTAACCCAGCCCGCGTTTTCATGGGAGATACTGGTTCCCTTGCACTGGGAGGAGCTTTAGCTGCTGTAGCACTATTGACAAATACCTTAGTAGCTCTGTTCATCCTCAGTGGTATCTTCTTCGTAGAAACCCTTTCGGTGATGGCACAGGTAAGTTATTACAAAGCCACGAAGGGCCCCGATGGCAAAGGCAAACGCCTCTTCAAAATGGCACCTTTACACCATCATTTGGAACTTACAGGCTGGTCAGAATTGCAAGTGGTTGGAGTATTTTATATAATCGCCGCTATCTTGGCTAGCATCTGTTTAACGATCGCTCCATTCTGAATGTTTTAAAAACTACTTGAATATAAAATGACAACTCCTACATCTTCAGGGAGTTGTTTTTTTATACGGTCAATTTTATGGGTTTCTGATTTCTATTTTAATTCAAGGTATTTACATACTCTCTAACTCGATTCTTCCCTGTTCGCTTTGCCTCAAGCATCGCTTGATTCGCCCGATTCAACAAATCCTTAACCGTAATCCCTGGTTCTGATACAGCTATTCCAAAAGAAGCAGTGATGCTTTGGAGGATCTGATCGCCGTCCTTCAATTGCATTTGTTCAATATCTAGCCTTAATTGTTCTACTCGCTTCCTGAGCGTTTCCAGTGTCATATTAGGCATCACAATCACAAATTCTTCACCACCCCATCTGCAAGGAATATCAAAAGAGCGAATAGATTTTAACAGCAGTTTTGCTAATCCCTGGAGAACGATGTTGGCAGTTACGTGCCCATAGCGAGAGTTATAAGATTTGAAGTTATCGATATCAAGGAAAATAATACTAAGAGGTTGTCCCGACCGTTCAGCTTCCGCTAGCCTTTGTTCCGTTATGCTTTGCATATAGCTTTGATTGAATAGTTGGGTCATCCCATCCCGCAAGCTATCATGAGTTAGACGTTGTTTTATCGATAGATTATTCAGTGCAATGCCTAATGTTCTAGCAATAATCTCAGTAATTTGTTGATCTTCTGGACTGATTTCTTCAAGCGCATCGATGTGTAATATCCCAACTACTTCGCCTTGTGCAAACAATGGAACACACAAATGTGTGCCGCTAACAGGTTGTATTAAATGACTGCATATTAGTCCTGAATTACGAGGCGATAAAAGGTTGAATTTTCCTCTCCGCAATGCCCAACAATCAGATAGTGAAAATATTTCTTTACTGCTTCTTTCACCTCCCCAAAAACTATTCATCTGAACATAATTTTTGGAATTAGCAATTATATAAATAGAACCACTCATATTAGGAAACAGCTTAGAACAAGTTAAAGCGACCACTTGATACACCTCATCTTCAGATTCACAGGAATAAAGCATATCCGCCATATCTGAGAGATATATCAGTTCTCGTTTTTTTGCCTCTAATTCCAGTGTTTTTTCTTCTAGCTGCCGATTTAGGTCAGTGAGCGATCGCTGTGCTTCTATGGATTCTGTAATATCGATACTAATCCCACCGATGCGGTAAGCGCCCGTTGCGTAATCGGTAAACGGAAATTTAAACGATAGCCAGTAGCACGGCTGATCGTTATCAGATATCTTTACCTCTTCAATCAGCTTCAAGGGACGTAGAGTTTTCAAAACGAATTGATCATTTTCCATTACCCGCCGCCCCTGCTCTGGATCTGGCAAGAATTCACTATCGGTTCTTCCCAACCATTCTTGTGGATCTACTGAAAATCTTGACTGTAGTTCCTGGTTGTAGTAAAGCAGTCTAGATTGCTCATCTTTGATATAGGCTCCAAAGGGGCCATTATCTAAAAATAGCTGTTGCATCTGCTGGCTACGTTGAAGTTCGTGGGTATCTTCTTGAGATTTGGCGATCGCCTTGACAATTTGATAAGCGGTTGGTGTCAGGTAGAGTAAGGCAGACAAGGAAACAAACGCCATTACATCAAGTACGCCTAAGTGCAACAGCGACACTGCTGAATGCGGCTCAAAGATTGCCAGAAGGTGATGAAATCCGCAAAATAGTATGAATCCACCTGATAATAAAAAAGCTAGCCAAAACTGCGAAGGGATAGTTGCCTTCGTTTTGGCAAAGAAAACCCCTATTATTATGGGGATACCAAAATATGAAAATGCAGTAATGCCGTGAGCAATTATGCAATTCCAGTAAATAGGTTCCATTAGTGATCTGATATTAATATTTCATTCGCTTCACTATAATTCTGGGTAGTCTCAAGATGTAAGTGGAGAAAGGATGATTTCAGTGCCTCATCCCTTATTGTTACAAAATTTATCATGGCAACTTTTTGAACGGCTGCTCATTTTACACCCTTACAAACCTGACTTACCAAGTGAATGATTTCGGGCAAAATCAATTTTTCCATCGCCAGCCGTACAGCATTGCTAGAACCAGGAAGCGAGAAGATTAATTTATCTTGATAAACACCAGCAACAGCGCGAGAAGCGATCGCTCGCGAACCAATTTCTTGATAACTTAAAAAGCGAAATAACTCACCAAATCCCGGCAAAGTTTTCTCCAGTAACTTCTCAATGGCATCGTAGGTAGTATCTCTTGGTGCAATACCTGTGCCACCATTGAAAATTACAGCATCCAAATTTGCGCTTTTACCTAGATTTTCTATCTGCCCTTGAATTTCTGTTGGTTCATCTTTGATAATCGTGTAAGCTCCTACGGCATGGTTAGCACCAAGGAGTAACTGCTGAATTAGCTGGCCACTTTTATCTGTTTCCAAAGTGCGTGTATCGCTGACAGTAACCACAGCACAAGTTACCGTAATCCCAGGCGAATCTGGATGGGGTTGTCGCGTCATGGTTAAGCCCTCAAATTTTTGATCTATAGATAATTGGGCATGGGGAATGGCGCATTGGGCATGACAATTACCGATGCCCGATGCCCTATGCCCTATGCCCTATGCCTCATTTTTGCTCAGACCTAGATCGTTTTCTTCAGCATACCGCTCCATGAAGCGCATAAAGCGATCCCATTCTTGGGCAGATTTCATTACGTAAAGTGCTTCTAATTCTTCCGGTTTCCCGTTAACAAATTTAGCCTTAACTTCACGGGTAATTATTTCGCCTTCTTCGTCAATCAAGTACATCCCGGTAATATCTTCGGTGCTACCTTGATCTAAAATTTTCGGATTCGTAAAAATAAACGTCGCTGTACCACTGTCTCCAGTGCGCGATCGCGTCAAGCGCACATCTGGAGTTACCTCTTCGTCAAGACCTCTAGAAAACTGGATTTTTGCCATGATGAATGAATTTAAACTTTGGTAATGGTTAATTTAATATTCTCTCATCAATTAGAACACCACGGTCTAGAGGCTACTGTTATTCATTTTTTAGTATATATACTTAAATTGCTTCTTTTTCAAGTAACAAAGTTACGGGGCCATCGTTTTCAATTGTAACTTGCATCATTGCACCAAATTTACCTGTTTCCACCTGTAATCCGCTAGCCCTTAACTTGGTAACAAAACGATTATACAAATCTTCTGCTGATTGAGGAGCGGCTGAACGGTCAAAAGAAGGACGGCGACCTTTGCGACAGTCACCGTAAAGTGTAAACTGACTAACTACTAACAAATCGCCGCCAATTTCTTGTACAGATTTTTGCCAGCGATCATCTCCTTCTGCATCAGGAAACAGCCTCAATTCTAAGCACTTACGCACCATCCAGTCGATTTCAGCATCAGTGTCGGTATTGGCTATGCCTACAAGCAAATTTAGCCCCCGCCCAACTTTACCGACAATTTCACCATTAACTGTAACTTGAGATGATTTAACTCGTTGGATAACAACACGCATTTTAATCTAAAGGTTCATCAACGTTTCAATTTTAGAGCGATGTCTACGACGGGCTACGCCTACGCTATTTTCTCATTTCCATTGCTCAAAATCGATGGCGGAGCCATTAAGAATGCATTCCCAGGTGGAACCTGGGAACGATTATACGAGTATTAAACTTTTAACTATTGTACAGACGCGATTAATCGCGTCTCTCCTAACTTTTATTTCCCAAACCCTTTACCGCGAGAGGTTGAAGGCAGACAAATGCAGTTTTCGAGTTGACTAATTAAAGCCTCACGATCTAAATTTTGACCAATCAGCACTAGCTGATTTTTCAATTTACCTTTCCATTCATCATCATCCAAGGTGAAGCGTTTACCGCAAAGGTGGAAAATATGACGCTTCGGACTTTCGTCAAACCACATAATCCCCTTCGCTCGGAAGATATTTGAGGATAGCTGGTTATCTAAGAAATACTGAAACTTCCTAATAGAAAAAGGCTTGTCACTTTGGAAAGATATGGAAGTAAAACCATCATTTTCTAAATGGTCAGAATGATGGTGATGATCGTGATGGTCGTGGTCATGGTCGTGATGATCGTGACCGCATGTTGAGTGATCGTGATCATCATGGTCGTGATGGTCGTGTTCATCCACCACTGTGTCAAAATATTTATCTGACTCAAATAGACCAACACTCAAAATTAAAGGAAGTGGCACTTGCGATCGCGTAGCGCGAATAATTCTTGCTCCTTCCTTAACTTCGTTAATTTTTCTTTCTAACTCAGTCAAAGTGGCTTCATCAACCAAATCAGCCTTGTTCAGCACAATGACATCACCATAAGCAATCTGGCTATATGCGGCCTCAGAGTTAAATAAATCTAGGCTGTAATTCGCCGCGTCTACTACGGTAATAATCGAATCCAAGCGGGTTAAATCCCGCAACTCTGTGCCCAAGAATGTTAGAGCGACTGGTAGCGGATCTGCCAATCCAGTTGTTTCTACTACTAGATAATCTAGATTTTCTTGGCGTTCTAAAACTTTGTAAACTGCATCTACTAAATCATTATTAATAGTGCAGCAGATACAACCATTACTTAGCTCCACCATGTTCTCACCAGTGGAAACAATTAGCTCGTTGTCGATGCCAATTTCACCAAATTCATTCACTAGAACAGCGGTTTTTAAACCCTGTTGGTTGTTGAGGATATGATTAAGTAAAGTCGTCTTGCCACTACCGAGGAAACCCGTAATGATTGTTACTGGCATTCCTTGTTTGGGCGTATCCATTGCGGAAGAGTCGGGTGTAACTGCTGATTGCATAGCGCTGTTATCAAATAGTCAAAAAATAGTAATGTAGCGCAGATAGTCCAGAAAACACTAGCATAGGGATGCTGGACTGTCATCCCAGCTGCCTTACCCTATTATTACGTATCTCCTTATTTCAGCATTACTCTGTTATGACCCTAACCCTTTACAATACCCTCACCCGTCGTCAAGAACCGTTTGAAACAGTCGAACCAGGCAAGGTTAAGATGTATTACTGCGGCGTGACGGTATACGACTACTGCCATTTGGGTCATGCGAGAGCTTGCATTGTTTGGGACGTAGTACGCCGATATCTCCAGTTTATCGGTTATGAAGTCCGATATATCCAAAATTTTACTGATATTGATGACAAGATTCTAAATCGATCGCGGCAAGAACATTCATCAATGGAAGCTGTAGCCGATCGCTTTATCAAAGCATATTTTGAGGATATGGCGCGGCTGGGAATCAAAGAAGCTGATGAATATCCCCGTGCTACCCACACGATGAATGGCATTCAGCGATTAATTCATGAGTTGGAAAATAAAGGTTTTGCCTACCCTGCTGATGGCGATGTGTATTATGCAGTACGGCAGTTTGCTGAGTATGGCAAACTTTCGGGACGCAAGTTAGAAGATATGCAAGCGGGAAAAAGCGATCGCGTCAATGTAGAAGATCCAGAGTACCAGAAAAAGAAAGATCCGTTCGATTTTGCTTTGTGGAAGGCAGCAAAACCGGGAGAACCCGCTTGGGAATCACCTTGGGGTGCAGGTCGTCCGGGGTGGCATATAGAATGCTCGGCAATGGTGCGCGATCGCCTGGGTGATACCATAGATATTCATGCTGGTGGTGCTGACTTAATTTTTCCCCACCACGAAAACGAAATTGCCCAATCTGAGGCTGTAACAGGAAAACCCTTAGCGCGTTACTGGTTACATAACGGCATGGTAAAGGTAGATGGTGAAAAAATGTCCAAATCTTTGGGCAACTTTACCACTATTAGAGACTTGCTAGATCGAGGAATTGACCCGATGGCAGTGCGGTTATTCGTGCTAACGGCTCAATATCGTACACCAATTGATTTTACCGACGAAGCGATCGCCGCAGCAACCAACGGCTGGCACACCATTAAAGAAGGTTTACTTTTCGGCTACCAATACGGTAAAAAACTAGGTTGGGATTTAGGGACTGGGGACTGGGGACTAGGGACTGGGAATATCCCAATACCCAGTACCCAATACCCAGTACCCAATCCCTATACTGAACGCTTTCAAGAAACGGTAAATAATGACTTTAATTTTCCTGGTGGATTAACAGTATTGTTTGAATTAGCGAAAGAACTGCGCCGTGAAGGAAACATTCTTGTGCATGAAGGGAAAACCGAAACATCACCAGAGGAGTTACAGCGTCAATGGCAAACTCTTGTCAGATTAGCTGGAGTTTTGGGTTTAGAGGCCGAGATAGAAGCCGAAACGGACAAGAGTAATGGTTTAAGCGATGCGGAAATTGAAGCGAAAATTCAGCAAAGACAAGAAGCACGTAAAGCCAAAAATTTTGCCGAAAGCGATCGCATTCGTGACGAACTCCAAGCAGAAGGTATTACGCTAATTGATAGCCGTGATGGCACGCGCTGGCATCGTAATTAGGGAGTGGGGAGTAGAGGGAGTAGGGGGAAAATTCCCCATTCCCCATTCCCCATTCCCCATTACCCCTTATCCCCAGAGGGGGCCCCACCTTCCCCATTCCCCATTCCCCATTCCTTAAATTATGTGGTCTGAACTTAGAAAAGCGATCGCTAGTTTCGATATTCCCGCTGATTGGATTGGTATTAGAGCCGTAAAGGAAACTTCTACTACCCGTTTAGTCCGCGACGCCTTACCCCAAGTAAACGGCAAATCCTTCACTGTCGGAGCTATGCTGGAAGTTTTGGTAAATGGCTGTCTGGGTTATGCAGCAACTAACTCTCTGGAACTGTCTTCCCTGCAAGCTGCTGCCCAAACTGCCTATAACCAGGCACTAGCAGCCAGTGAATGGTGGATACATCCCTTCCGTGAAAGTGAGCGTCCTAAAGTTGTTGGTGAATATAAATCTCCATTTATCGAGTCATTGGATGCTCTGAGTCCAGGAGAAATCAACGATTTATTGGTCCGTATTTGCCAAACACTAAAAGTTGACGACAAGATTGTGCAAACCATAGCCAGTGCTAGCACAACCGAAAAAGAATCTTGGTTTGTCAGCAGCAACGGCTCAGAAGTCTATCAAAAAATACTATCTATAGGCACTCATTATGGAGTAACTGCTCAAGATGGAGCAATTGTACAGCAGCGTAGTAACAATGGCTCCCAAGCAAACTGTTACCAAGGTGGACTAGAACTTTTACAACAAGAAAACTTATGGCATCGGGTGCGGCAAATTGGCGAACAAGCAGTAGAACTTTTAACAGCAGAAGAATGCCCCACCACCCGCACCAATTTAGTTTTAGCGCCAGACCAAATGATGCTGCAAATCCATGAAAGTGTCGGGCATCCCATAGAAATTGACCGAATTTTAGGAGATGAGCGTAACTATGCGGGAGGCAGCTTCGTTAATAAAAGTGATTTTGGCAACCTAGTATATGGTTCGCCACTGATGAATATTACTTTTGATCCCACTGTCCCTGGTGAATTTGCCAGCTATGGCTTTGATGATACTGGTGCTGTAGCAACAAAGGAATATTTGGTTAAAGAAGGTATACTCCAACGGGGTTTAGGCAGTCTAGAGAGTCAAGTTAGGGCAGGTGTAGCAGGAGTTGCTTGTGCCCGTGCTTCCTCATGGAATCGACCAGCGATTGATCGCATGGCTAACTTGAATTTAGAGCCTTTAAACGGCACTTTTGAAGACATTATTGGCGGTATAGAACATGGCGTTTACATGGAATCTAACCGATCTTGGTCAATTGACGATCGCCGCTACAAATTTCAATTTGGTTGCGAGTACGCCAAATTAATTGAAAACGGCAAACTCACCAAAACCCTTCGTAATCCTAACTATCGCGCCACAACACCAGAGTTTTGGCATAGTTTAATTAAAGTCGGAGATGTCACAAACTGGCAAATGTATGGTACTCCTTATTGTGGCAAAGGAGAACCAAATCAGGCTATTTCGGTAGGACACGGTTCACCTGTTTGTGTATTTGCGAATGTCGAAGTTTTTGGTGGAGGAACTTGAACAATACAATAGTTAGGAGTTGGTAGTTAGGAGTTAGGAGTTTTGAATTAAGTAGGTAGGCATAATTAAACATCAAATAAAATTCTAGCTCGTAGTGAGCGATTCATCGCTCAAAAAAAGGATTATCATGACTAAAGTCCTTACCCTTCTCCTAACGGAGACGCTGCGCGAACGGGTTCGTTAGTCGCTCATGGGGGAAACCCCCTTGGCGCTAGCCTCTCCCCTTGGGAGAAGACCGCGCTAACTCACTACAAACTTTAATTTATTTCCGCCAGCTACTTAGAAAAATTATTTTAACTCCTAACTCCTAACTCCTAACTCCTAACTTTTTTCCTATTCCCTTTTAATATTTAATATCTATGAAAATTGAGGAATTATCTACATTAGAAGTCAGCTTTAATCGACTGATTGAAAGTCTGTTGATCAAAAAAGCAGACAATGAACAATTCACTGTAAGACTTAGCAGTGAAATAAGTCAATTTACTCGTTTTAATCATGCTAAAGTCCGACAAACTGGTTGTGTTGCTGATGGTTGGATAGAACTGACTTTGATGAAAGATCAGCGCAATAGTGTTCGGCAGTTTCCCTTTACTGGAAATTGGGATGTAGACTGGCAGTTAGCATATACTGCTTTGCAGGAACTACGTGAAGAAATTATTCTATTACCAATCGATCCATATCTAGTTTTACCATCAGGAAATAATACCAGTCGAGAAATACATTCTGGGAATTTATTGGCGGCGGAAGCAGTAGTGCCAACAGTGCTAGAACTAGTTGCGGGATTAGATTTTACAGGTATATATGCAGGAGGAATAGTAATTAAAGCTTATGGCGATTCTAGTGGTCAAAAACACTGGTTTGCTACTGATTCTTTTACATTAGATTATTCTCTATTTTCCCCATCTGAACAAGCAGTAAAGGGCACATTTGCAGGGAGTGATTGGGATGAATCTGCTTATACAGCCAAAATTAGCGAAGGCAAAAAGCAACTCGAATTGCTTGCTCGCCCAGTTAAAGAATTGCCACGGGGACAATATAAAACTTATTTTGCACCTGCTGCTGTTGCAGATTTATTATTAATGCTTTCTTGGGGAGCAGTAAGCGAAGCTGATATCCAACAAGGAAACAGTGCTTTAGCTGCTTTATCGCGTCAAGAAAAACAACTGTCTCCAAAATTTAGGTTGAAAGAAAACTTTCAACGCGGATTAGTACCACGATTTAATGAATTGGGAGAAATAGCCGCACCGGAGTTACCTGTAATAGAAAAAGGATATTTGGTAAATACTTTAGTGAATTCTCGGACTGCTAAAGAATATCAAAAAATTGCCAATGGTGCTAATAGTTCAGAAACTTTACGAGCGCCAGAAGTGAGTCCAGGAAATTTAGAATTTGAACAGATTCTTCTGAATATAGATACAGGATTATATGTATCAAATTTACATTACTTGAATTGGAGCGATCGCCACACTGGTAGAATCACAGGTATGACTCGCTATGCTTGTTTTTGGGTAGAAAACGGAGAAATTATTGCACCCATTGAAAACTTACGTTTTGATGAAAGTCTCTATCGCTTTTGGGGAGAAAATTTAATAGATTTGACTACTTTTCAAGAATTTATTCCCGAAGTAGGAACTTACGAAAGTCGCCAACTTGGAGGTAGTTTAGTTCCTGGTATGCTGGTGAAAGATTTTACTTACACCCTATAATCCAATACGGTTCGCTTAAGGCAAGAGACGCGATAAATCGCCGTCTCTACAAAGGACTGATTCTTGTAAAGACGGCAATAATTTTTCCCCATCTCTCGTTAAAACCTCTATCTTTTTTTACCAGGAGGTGAATTGCGCTGGGTGAGGTTATCAATTTGTAATTGTTGCCTTCCGTTGGTGATAATTCGCAACATCTCTTTGAGATCCTGCTCAATATTTCCCAAAATGCCATCGGCATAAGCATCAGCACCATCTTCAATTTCTTGAGCGTGAGCGATCGCAGTTTGTCGCATTTGCTCTAACTCTTGCTGACAAGCATACCGCTTGCGGTCAATCTCGGCGAGGGTTTCTTGCATTATTCCCTCACACTCTTGTTGCACCTGTCGCCGCAGTTGTTCAGCTTCCTGTTCTGCCTGTTGAATAATATCGCTTTCAGCTAAAATTTGCGCTCTTTTTGCTTGTGCAGCCTCAACAACCTGCTGTCCATACTCTTCCGCCTCTAGCAGAATTTCATCCTTTTGTTCTAGAATCACTGCTGCTTCTTGAAAAAGTGATGGTAAAGCAAGGCGAATGTAATCAAGCTGATCTAGCAGCTTTTCTTCATCTATGAGTGTGCGTCCCGTCAGCGGAATCCTGAGACTAGAGAGAACCATTTCCTCTAGGCGGTTGAGTTCCTGCTGAATATCTATGCTTCCCTCTCCACCGAGATACTCTTGAGGGGGGGGATTGCTTCCGTTGAGATTGGGGTCAACATTGGAGATTTGTGATTGTAGCATTGGTATATATCTAGGGCAATGTGTGGAGGAACGAGATGATCGATAGAGCCACCAAACCTTGCAATCTCTTTTACCACACTACTACTTAAAAAACTATACTCATTTGAGGTTGCAAGAAAAACTGTTTCTATTTGGGTAGAAAGAGTTTTATTGGTGTGAGCCATTTGCAGTTCCACTTCAAAATCTGACACAGCCCGTAAACCCCGGAGCAAAACTTGTGCTTGTCGCATTTGAGCGTAGTTGACGGTAAGACCATCAAAGCTGTCTACTTCTACATTCGGTAGATGTTGTGTAGAATGACGGATCTGATCTAGCCGCTGCTCCACGCTAAAAAGTGGCATTTTATTGGGGTTCCGCAGTACAGCGACAATCACCCGCTCAAACAGGCGACTACCGCGCTGGATGAGGTCTAGGTGTCCCAAAGTGATGGGGTCGAAGCTACCAGGATAAATAGCTATCACAATTTTAAATATATCAAAGTTGTTTAAGTGATTATATCGAAACCGTTTTGTGTAACTTACTCAAATCTACCATCTTGCGCTCTGAGTAAGGATACGAAACTCAATTGTTTTGTGGCGCAAGTTATGCTCAACTAGGCGTTAGGAACTAGACTCCTAAATATGAATACTGAATTTTTACTTACGTCCCTACAATGTTGTGGAGGATTCAAGTGTAGTTCTAGTATTCAAGACCCAAAAAACTCCGTACTTAGCAAAGTGCGCGGGTAGTTAACAAACTTTTCTAGGTAATTTTTCATGGTACTGGATCTTTCCACCTTACCTTTGGCGTTTCAATTTACTTCTCCAGGGCCGATTTTGCTGAAAATAGGGCCACTAACTATCCGTTGGTATGGCTTATTGATTGCTACAGCAGTGTTAATTGGCGTCATCCTTTCCCAGAATTTGGCAAAGCGCCGTAATGTTAATCCTGAATTGTTAGGTGATTTGTTCTTTTGGTTATTAATTGGGGCAATTCCTGGCGCACGGCTATATTACGTTTTCTTTGAGTGGCCCAAATATGCTTCAACTCCAGAAAAAATCTTTGCCATCTGGGAAGGAGGTATTGCCATTCACGGAGCGATTCTTGGTGGCGTTGTGGCTGCGTTAATTTTTGCCAAAATCAAGCAGGTTTCTTTCTGGCAACTGGCAGATTTAGTAGCGCCTTCGCTGATTTTAGGGCAAGCGATCGGACGTTGGGGTAATTTCTTTAATTCTGAAGCTTTTGGCGATCCTACTGATTTACCCTGGAAGCTTTATATTCCACCAGACCATCGTCCTCTAGGATATGCCAGTTTTGAATACTTTCATCCCACCTTCCTCTACGAATCTCTGTGGGATTTAATGGTGTTTACGCTACTAATAACGTTGTTTTTCCGGTCTTTAGCTGGTAAGCCACGTTTGAAGATAGGCACAATATTTTTAGTTTACTGGCCAGCCTATAGTTTAGGACGCTTGTGGATTGAAGGCTTTCGCACTGATAGCTTGATGCTGGGGCCATTACGCATTGCACAAGTAGTCAGTAGTCTGGGAATTTTATTGGGATTAGTTGGATTAGCTTGGCTTTACTTACTCAAACGCCCTTTACCTGATGTCGTTCCTACTTCCAAGGTAAATGAGGAGAGTGGGAGATGAGGGGGATGAGGAGAATAAATCACTTATGCCCAATACCCAAGAATAAAAAATGCCCCAGAGTATTCTCTAGGGCTTAACCAGGGTGCATCTACCATTACTATCTACTAGGGAAAGAAGGTGAATCCGGAAAGATACTGAAGAATTTGCCAAAATATTTTTTTGAGAGATTGCCATGTGTGCTTCTAAAAGTGAATATACAGAAAGTCTAAGCTATAAAAAAACACTATACGCTGTAGAACCATCTGTGTATATTGTCGGTGCAGGTCCCGGAGATCCTGATTTATTAACGGTAAAGGCGCAGAAACTACTGGCTGCTGCTGATGTGATTTTATTTGCTGATTCTTTAGTACCCGAACAGATTTTAGAACTTTGCCGAAAAGATGCGGAGATAATTAGGACTGCGAATCAGACTTTAGAAGAAATTTTGCCGATTATGATCGATAGGGTGCGATCGCAAAATAAATCTCTAGTCCGTCTTCATTCTGGCGATCCTAGTCTCTACAGCGCCATCCACGAGCAAATGCACCTCCTCGCAGAGGCAAATATTCCTTTTGAAGTCATCCCAGGTATCAGCGCCTTTCAAGCTGCTGCTGCCAAACTCAAAGTAGAATTAACTGTCCCTGGTTTAGTCCAAACCATTATTTTGACACGCATCAGTGGACGTACAGAAGTTCCCGCCACTGAAGAATTATCCACTCTGGCAGCACATCAGGCTAGTCTTTGTCTATATTTGAGTGCGCGTCACGTCGAAAATGCCCAAGCTAAATTACTCGAACATTACCCAGGCGATACCCAGGTAGCGATTTGCTTTCGCATCGGATGGCCCGATGAAAAAATCAGGGTTGTCCCTCTGAATGAAATGGCAGACTGCACTCATGAAGAAAAACTAATTCGCACTACACTTTATATAATCAGTCCAGCACTTTCGCCGGCAAGAGGGCGATCGCGTTTATATCATCCTGAACATAATCACTTATTTCGCTCGTCTCATAACTAAATGGTGGAAATTGGGCATTGGGCATTGGGGCATTGGTTATTTATCAGAAAAATGGGTTTAAAACCTCGTGTTTCCAGCACGGCTTTAAAGTAATAAGTAAGGAGTAATGAGTAATGAGTGGATGAAAAATGGGTATTTACTCATTACTTATTACTTATTACTCATTACTCCTTCTTAAGAGTGCGTACCCTTCTCCTGACGGAGACGCTGCGCGAACGGGAACGCCAAGGGCGAACACGGCGGTGAGGATGTCAATCTCCTCATCTCCCTAATCTTTGTACTCTGTACCTCTGCATTTAGATAAACTTAACAATGTAATAAAATCCAAAATCCCAATTCAGTACTATGCCATTAATCAAAGTGCAAACTTCTGCTGAATCTCCTCAAAAAGCTGAAATTGAGTCAATGCTTTTAAATCTATCAGCCAAGTTAGCGAAACATTTGGGAAAACCAGAATCTTATGTCATGACTGCTTTTGAGCCAGGAATTCCCATGACTTTTGCAGGGAATACAGACCCCGTTTGCTACATTGAAATTAAGAGCGTTGGCACGATGAAGCCAGAGCAAACCGCAGCAATGAGTCAGGACTTTTGCCAGCAGATTAATCAAACTCTCGGTGTGCCGAAAAATCGTATTTACATTGAGTTTGCAGACGCCAAAGGTGCAATGTGGGGTTGGAATGGCACAACCTTTGGTTAATTAGTCGTCTTCTTTGGTCAAGACTAACTTGATCTGGCAGGTGTAGGATAGAGATTCAACACCAACTCGTGATTTTTTATGTCTGCTACGCCTCTTGTATCTCAGGTTGACTCACACAACCCAGAAAAATCAGAATTAATCTCTCCTCTTCTCGGTGCTTCTTTGGCAGAGTTAACTGCTTGGGTGCAGCAGCAAGGACAACCTACTTACAGAGGAAAGCAGCTGCATGAATGGATCTATGACAAGGGAGTGCGATCGCTATCTGATATTTCTGTCTTCTCCAAACAATGGCGTGCAGAATTAGCAGAAGTTCCCGTAGGGCGCTCAATTTTACAT
Organism: Nostoc sp. UIC 10890; assembly: GCF_054786515.1. NCBI lineage: Bacteria > Bacillati > Cyanobacteriota > Cyanophyceae > Nostocales > Nostocaceae > Nostoc > Nostoc sp. UIC 10890. Next base: position 2,705,820 of record NZ_JBSGKF010000001.1, on the reverse strand, counting down.
TACCGCTCTGAGGCTCCCGATGGTACGGTGAAATATCTTTTACGATTAGCAGACGGGCAAATTATTGAAACTGTAGGCATCCCCACCTTCGCAGAAAGGGGAGATGGTCCAAAATCCCGTCTGACAGTTTGTGTTTCTACTCAGGTGGGTTGCCCAATGGCGTGTGATTTCTGCGCTACTGGTAAGGGAGGCTACAAGCGCAACCTTGCACGGCACGAAATTGTTGATCAGGTGTTGACTGTGCAAGAAGATTTTCGGCAACGGGTTAGCAATGTGGTGTTTATGGGACTGGGTGAACCGTTGTTGAATACTGAGAATGTCCTAGCAGCATTGAAATCTCTAAATCAAGATGTCGGTATAGGACAGCGATCGCTTACAGTTTCTACAGTTGGAATTCGCGATCGCATTCGTCAGTTCGCGCAAAATAATTTGCAAATCACTCTGGCTGTAAGTCTCCACGCACCCAATCAAGCACTACGCGAAAAACTTATCCCCAGCGCCCGCGCCTATCCTCTAGAAGATTTACTGGCTGAATGTCGGGAATATGTGGAAATCACTGGACGCCGCGTTACCTTTGAATATGTTCTTCTCGCAGGTGTTAATGATCTACCAGAACATGCATTGGAACTTTCAAAATGTATGCGAGGATTTCAAAGTCATGTGAATTTGATTCCTTATAATCCCATTCAAGAAGTAGACTATAAACGCCCCAACCGCGATCGCATTGAAGCATTTGTCAACGTCCTCAAGCAGCAAAATACTGCCGTTAGTGTCCGCTATTCCCGTGGTTTAGAAGCCGATGCTGCTTGCGGGCAATTGCGAGCAAGTAAGAATTAAACAAGCTCAGAGGTTAGCAGTTGCTCCAAATAGACCTCGGTAAAAATTGTTATATTAAGGTTAAGCGATCGCTAAAACCAATCTATAACAATTGACGAGATAACTCTATGTTGAATCGCTCATTGATTCTTAAATTCTGGCTATTAGTGATTGTTTTTGCAAAAGCTTTGCCAATAAATTCTCCTGTATACGGACAAATAATTCAGACGAATCCTCAGCAACCTGAATTATTTCAAGAAAAAATGAGACAACAACAAGAGGAGCAAACTCAGCAAACACAAGAGAAATTGAAGGAAACATGGCTACGCTTAAACCTTCAACAACCCCAACAACAACAACAACAGAAAATACAACAGCAAGAATTTACACGACAACGGCAAGAACTAATACGCCAGCAACAACTGAGAATACAACAACAAGAAACAAGACTACAACAGCAAGAATTTACCCGACAGCAACAACTGAGGATACAACAGCAACAACTCAGACAAGATCAACAAATTAGACAACAGCAAGAATTGAGATTAGAACAACAGAGACGACAGCAACAACTCAGACAACAGAATAACAAGCTGTGAAGTGTTCAAAATTTATGATAAATAACTTTATCGTCAGAATTCAGGAGCCAGAATTCAGGAGTCAGAATAATTCAAGAATCAGAAAAATATTATAAATTCTGAACTCCTGAGTGCTGAATTCTCACACTTTATTAAAACTCTATCCCTCTATGGATAGAGTTTTCTGTATTATTAAAAATTAGAGAAAACATTCTCAAATTTCCAATTTATCTTATCTAGCGGTGTGCATGAATACCAGGGGCATAAGCCTCAATAACTTTTCCGGTACGAGTGCAACTAATCATTAAGTAGTCACAACTTGGGCATTGTGTGCGAGTTAATTGGCTATCAGAAATATAGTAACGCTCTGCATGACTACCACAATTTGGGCAGTAAATCTTTTGTACTGTCTGCATTTTAAAACCCCTGGTTGTGATTATTTTTTATTTGGTAAAGCTACAAGTTAAACCCGTAAAAATTCTGGTTCGACCCAACTTAACAAACTGCTGTAATATTGGCTGATTATTTTAAACAAAATTTCAGGTTTGAAAACTTTTCGATATCTTGATCTATTATCCTAGAATCTAGGTGATTTTACCCTCCAACTTTAGACACATAAATTATTTTTTAATTAAATACTGCTTAGAGATTTACTGATCCCCATAATTAATGCTTTGAGAGAGCCTTGTTTATAGTCATTTCAGACGAATACAAAAAAAGCCGTTCTTGTATTCAAAAATTAAAACCCATAAATTACTGTATCTTTAGTCACAAAATATCTATCTTAAGATTTAGTTAATATTTGCTAGCAATATTTATGAGATTAAATTCTGTAAGATAATCTAATGAAAACTACCAAACTTTATGAAAGGCGGCTTCCTTCACTCGGAACTTCAGGAGCCGCTCAGGGTTTCCTACAAATTTCAAGCAGGATGAAAATAATTGTAAATTTCTTGAGCCAAACGCGGCCCAATTCCTGCGACTTCCGCGAGTTGCGTGGTTGTCGCTTGCCTAATGTAGTCAACTGAGCGAAAATGCCCTAGTAGCAGCTTTTGTCGATGATGTCCTAAGCCAGGAATTTCATCTAAACGCGATCGCTTCAATTTATCACTACGTTGCTGACGGTGGAAACTTACTGCAAATCGATGTGCTTCATCGCGCAACCGCCGCAACAACTGCACCCCTGGTTGTTCCGCATCAGTTGTCAAGGGTTTAGATTCTCCCGGTAAAAAAATCTCTTCTCGCTGCTTCGCTAAACTCACAACTCGCAAGTCTTCTAATAAATTCATCTCTTGTAAAACGGCGATAACTGAAGATAGCTGACCTTTACCGCCATCAATCATGATTAAATCAGGCCAGTCAGGATTACCCAAACGTGCTAATTGCTGATTTTCCCCATACTTACGAAACCGCCGCCCAATAACTTCAGCCAGACTAGCAAAGTCATCTGAATGTCCTGCTGTCACAGTAGGATTTTTAATTTTGTAGTGGCGATAGTGCTGTTTGGCGGGTAATCCGTCGATAAATACCACTTGCGAAGCTACAGCATTTGACCCCTGAATATGAGAAATGTCATAACCTTCGATGCGGTGGGGTACATCTGGTAAATCGAGAATGGTGGCTAAATCTTGCATTGCTTGGTGATTGCGATCGCCAAATTTCTGCATTCTTTGCAATTCATACTGGGCATTTCGCTCTACCATCTCAATCAATTCTGCCTTAGTTTGGCGCAAAGGAGTCAAAATCGTGACTTTTTTACCTTTCCGTTGAGTTAAGACATCCGCCAATATCTCCACATCTGGTAAATCATGCTGTACCAAAATTTCTAAAGGTATTTCCACTGAGTCAGCAGTTTGGTAATGTTCCTCCAAAGCTCGTTGTAAAATCGCTCCCGGTTCTGCGTGAGCATCCGCCACAAAAGCTAAACGTCCTACCAATTGCCCAGCGCGAATCTGGAACAGTTGAATACAGGCGTGCTGTTCGTCGGCTGAGAGTGCGATCGCATCCCGCGAAACTGTATCATCTGGTAAGGAAACTTTTTGGTCAGCCGTCAGCGACTTTAACCCAGAAATTTGATCGCGAATTCGCGCCGCTGACTCAAAATTCAAGTTTTCGGCGGCGACGTTCATCTGTTGAGTCAAAATATCAATCAGTTCTTGAGTTCGACCTTGGAATACCATCGCCACCTTTTGGACAATTTTGCGATATTCTTCTGGTGAAATCAGCTTTTGACACACACCCGGACAACGCCCTAAATCATAATTTAAGCAAGGACGGTCTTTGAAAAGTGGTTGAGGTCGTTGTCTCTGGGGAAAGATGCGTTTACAGATGCGGACAATTTCTCGCAGTAACCCAGCATCAGTATAAGGCCCATAAAATTTATCCTTTTCTTTGCCGAATTGGCGTTTACGGGTAATAAAAATTCGCGGATAATCTTCTGACCAAGTGATGCAGAGATAGGGATATTTTTTATCATCTTTGAGCAGCACATTAAAGTATGGCTGGTGCTGCTTAATCAAGTTGGCTTCTAGCGCTAGAGCTTCGGCTTCAGTATCGGTGACAATGAATTCAATTTCTGTCACCAACTTGACCATCGTGGCGATGCGTTCACTCTTGTTGTAGCCATCCCGGAAATAGGAACGGACACGCGATCGCAACTTACGTGATTTACCTATATATATAATGCGATCGCTGTTGTCCCGCATAAAATAAACCCCCGGTTCCGGCGGAATTTCGGCTAGACGGTTTTCCAGTCGTTCTGGCTCTTTAACTAGCGGTAATATTTGCGTAGATATTGTCACAACGAAAATTAGGTAATCTTTCTCTATTTTAAGAAAAATAATTTTTTCGTGCCGATTTAACGGACTATTTATCAAGTAAATATAAAGTTGGCGTCATGATCTACATACATCAGAGTACTGGTGACTGGAATTTGGTGACTAGTACAACACGGCGGAAATAAACCAATCATTCCAAATAAACGAAACCCTTATGCTGTATTCTTTTTTAATTTTTTTAATTCCGCCTTGCGGTACTAGGTGGTAATCTCAGGCAGAATAATAACTCCTAACTCGGCACTTTCAAGTGAGGTAGGTTTTGAGTCTGCACAAAAATAAGTCTGTAGATGCTTGCTGGTGCGGCTTTCTGTAGGGTGGGTGGGTTTCCAAGCTAAATGTTTACCAGAAAATATGCTGCAAACATCAGAACTTTGAAGCAGATAATAGTTTGTTTAGCTGCGACTTTAGTTATCGGCTGCTACGGTCAGAAAAAAAACTTTCTTTGCTCTTACGTTGGTTTTATGGTGCGGCATTAAAATCGCAGTTTTAGAGAAAGTTTTAATTACTTCTTTATGTGCTTTTAAGAATAAAAAATACTCTTAAATATTGCTTTTATAAATACCATATAAAAAATTCATCAATCTCCAATATTTAAGTTTTTTTCTTGAATTTATAGTATTAAGCGAATTAACGGATTTAGTAAATAAAATTTACGATTATCATTGAGAATATAGCTATTATAATGATTTTAAGTAAAAGTCAAACTATGAACTTACAAGATTTTGAGATCCAGTATCGTGAGGCTATGGCTGAAACTCTCAATGAGCTACAAACAGCAGTTTTATTGTTAGCGCAAGTACAACAAAAAATTTCAACTATTGGCAGTTCTGTACAAAATCTTAGTGAGCGTGTGGAAGAGTTCATCGCTAACCAAAAAGCAGAATAAATTCACGTATAGCACAAAACTTTATCTGTGGCGACAAGTAAACTGTTCTTCAATTGCAAAGATGAGATCCTTGAGTTTTAAAGGTTTGACAAAATAGTGACGTGCGCCCAAACTTAGAGCTAGTTCCTGATCTGCTTTAAAAGCAAAGGCTGAAACCACAATAATAGGTATATTTGACAACTCAGGTTTTTGCTGGACTTGTTTTAAAAGTGAATAACCGTCAACATCTGGCAATTTCAAGTCTAGTAACATTAAATCTGGCTGGAATTGCTCTATAGTTGAGAAAAAAGTAGAGCCTTCTGATAAGCTTTGGACATCGTACCCACAGTAACTTAGATAGTCACTCAGTAACATCCGATTGAGATAATGGTCTTCAACTAGCAAAATTCGTCTAACTTTGTTTGACCGCAATGGCTCATCTATATTGAGTAATTGTGCTCTCATTACTACCTATTATCTGATTATTTTAAGTAAAAGCCAACAATTATTACCATAAACTAAAACGGTAGTGCATTTAAACCGTGAAACAAATAGAAATTTGACTTATCTAAATCTAGTCAAAGATATAAATAAATTTAATTTAGCTGCGCTACAACACTTAAATGATAGTACCCTTAAATAGAGCTTAATTAAAAATTAAGCTTTTTTTTACGAATTTTGTCTAAGTTATAGTATTAAATCAACGACTGCTTTTAAAAATTGAATTGGCGAATTTGTATTAGTAAAACTACTTAAGTAATACTATGAATTAATGGTATGATAATTCTCCTTCCTAAAACAGTTTTCATTTGGATGTGAGGGTAAGTAATACCATTTCACGAAATCCATGTTACAACCACGTTGGTAGGCGCATAGATATGCAGAATATTACAATCGATTCATTTATTGCAAATGTTTTTAGAAATAGTATAACCTAGAAGATTAAATTATCTTACAGTTTGCAGAAATTATTCATCAAAAAAGGGAGCTAATAAATAGCTCCCTAACTTATTTGTCGTTTTTAAACCGCAATCTTAAATAGATGCTTTTTTAAATTTGCGTTGGGTAGCAAATACACCAGCAACGCCTAGTAGACCCAGTACTATTGATGGTTCTGGCACTGCTGTAGGAGGTACACCTTGGATGGTGACTTCGTAATTACCACTGTGAGACTTGCCGTCAGCACCTAATCCCGAACTGTTGGTTAATCCGCTTGCTGTAGCAGAAAAGCTGTAAAGGAAATTAGTCTTGTCATTGTAGGTAACTTTAACAACTTCACTGGCTTGGAAACCATTTTTGAGAAAGTTACCCAAGCTTCCTAATAGAGGAGCATAGTAATCTTTTAAATTGTAGTGACCAGCTAACCCAATTTTGATTTCGCCAGTGGTATCATTTTGATTAACGTAAGAGATGTTAGGGTCGCTGGAGCGTTGGAAACCTTTGATGTTGAAAAATGCGTTAAAGGCTTGCTGGCGAAGAATGAAGCTAGGGGTAATACTCGGTAGACCAAGTGCTAATTTAATTGTAGATTCATTGGCTGCTAAACCCGCTGCATTATAAAATTCGTTAAACCAATTATTTGCAAAATTATTTGCTCCATAGCTTGTACTCAATCCTGAGCCAGTACTAAACCAATCTGTTGCTGTCAGGCTGCTCAAGGTAATACTTTTATCACCAATTTGACCCGTCAAAGTGGTGTTTTTGGTGAAATCAAAACCAGACCCTTCTGTGGTGGCTCGTAACTCTACGTTTCCAGTAGGATTTGCAGCATTACCATCCAGAACTTTCTGGATGTTTGTCTGGGTATTTGGCACAAGTACAGTACTGTTACCTGACACATCATAGATTAAATAATCACTTGATGCTGTTCCACCGATGCTAGCACCAGTGAGTGTTCCAGCCTGTGCTGGTACTGTGGCAAGAGCGCTCACACCAATAGCCATTGAAGCACCAATTACAAGTTTCTGAAAAGTCATCTTCATTGTTTTCAAGTCTCTGTCAGTTTGGAAGTTAAGTTTTAAACTATTGCCGTTTTTAGGCTTGGGCTGTCTTGACTACAGGCTTTTTGACAATATGGTTGCTTAAAAACGCAACCTACGTCGTTAGCCATCTTTGGTAGCTTTGCGTACAAACCCAGTTTAAGAAACGGTGAGACCTGATTGGGTAAAGTTCATGCTGATTATCAATGAAAAGATGACTAATATTTATAGACTTTTATACGTATAATTACAATTATAGTCAAAATAGCATAGTAATTTTAAATACAGCTTATTTTTTTAGTAGAATATAAGTATTTGTAGGGGCGTACACATGTGCGCCCCTACAGTGTATTCTCTCCATAGACTTTGCTGCAAAAAATCTTTGGTGTTTAATTTGAGAAGAAATTTAATTTAGGAATTCAGCAATTCTTTCTACAGCAGTTTCTAACAAAGGTGGCTCATGCACCAACGCAAAACGGACATATCCTTCTCCAGATTTGCCAAAGCCAGCACCTGGAGAAGCGGCTACACCAGTTTGCTTGACTAGCTGGGTACAAAATTGTACGGAGTTTTGACTCCAAGATGGGGGTAACTTTGCCCAAATGTACATTGTGGCTTGGGGAGTGGGAACGTTCCAGCCAATGCGATGTAAAGCTGTAATGAAAGCATCTCGGCGCTTCTGGAAGGTTGCAACAGCCGTTTTCACCCCAGCTTGCGGGCCAGTCATGGCTGCGATCGCACCATTCAAAATTCCCCGATACTGATTAAAATCAACGGCGGCTTTTACCTGGCGTAAGGCGTTAATTAACTGGGCATTTCCGATGGCGTAGCCAATGCGGAAGCCGCCCATATTGTAAGACTTGGAAAGGGTGAAAAATTCTATCGAGACGCTTTTCTCTGGATCAGCTTGCAGAATCGAGGGTACTAGGGATTGGGAAAGATTTTTTCTATTTCCTAATCCCCAGTCCCCAGTCCCCAGTCCCCAATTTCCAGTCTGCTCAAATACCAAATCTACGTAGGGGAAATCGTGAACGAGGACGAGATTGTGTTGCTGACAGAAGGCGACAGCTTCTTGGAAGAAAGATAAAGGTGCGATCGCAGCCGTGGGATTGTGAGGATAACTTAATACCATCATCCGCGACTGCGCCAAGACTGGGGCGGGAATATCAGCAAACACTGGTAAAAAATCGTTTTCTGCCCGTAATGGCATTGGGTAGATTTGGCCACTAGCTAGGTAGACTCCCCCCGCATGGGAGGGATAACCTGGATCGAGCAATAGGGCAAAATCCCCTGGATTGAGTATTGCTAGAGGTAAATGGGCTGTACCTTCTTGAGAACCAATCAGAGGTAGTACCTCAGTTTGAGGATCTACTCTAATGCCAAATTTTTGTTCATACCAGTTGGCGGCGGCTTCGCGAAATCCTTGGGTACCGTTAAATAAAAGATAGCCGTGGGTACTGTGATCGTGGAGAGATCGGGCGATCGCGTCGATGACGTGTGCCTCGGTTGGTAAATCAGAAGACCCCAAGGACAAATCAATTACCTGTTGTCCAGCGGCCAAAGCGACTGCCTTGGCTCTGTCCATATCAGCAAATACATTAGATTGTAGGGGTTGTAAACGTTGTGCAAACTGTATGTTAGTCATTAGTCATTGGTCATTAGTCATTGGTCATTAGTCATTGGTCATTTGCTATGAACTATGAACTATTGACTAATTACTGCTTAAGTGAGTATCTAAAAGAGCGAGTAATTTATCTTTGCCGATAACTCCCTCAGTAGATTCTAGTAGTTTATCTCCTTGAAATAGTCTGAGGGCAGGTACACCTTCCACTTGGTACTGCTTAACAGTGAGTGGGTTAGGGTCAATTTCCATCTTAACGACTTTGAGGCGATCGCTATATTTAGTAGCGGTTGAGTTAATCAGGGGCGACATCAATTGACAAGGCCCACACCAGGAAGCCCAAAAGTAAACTAATACAGGCTGCTCGGCTTTTAACACTTCGGTTTCAAACTCAGCATCAGTTATGGTGATTACAGCCTTACTCATTGCAGTCTCCGTCAAGTGGCGATCAAAGTTGGCACACACAATACTTTATCCCAAAGTCGTCAATAGTCCATAGTCAATAATTCATAGTTATTAGAACTGTTAACTATTGACTAATGACGTAAAATCCCACAGCCAACAGGTGTGGGACTAGCTCAAATAAGTTTTCTGTCAATTTTACAGTTGATCCAATTGCTTGCGTAAGGAATCCAACTCGGCATCAACCACCTCATTAGATTTGGGATTAGAAGCAGTGGTTTCTTGTTGTTGCGGTGGTAGTTGAGCTTGATTTTGTGGAGCTGCGGGTGGTAGCATTTGCGCTTTCAAAGCTGCCAATTCATCATCAACATCGCTACTACCTTCCAATTGGGCAAATTGGGTTTCTAAATCTGCACCTGCTAACTCTCCTTGTGCCTGGGCCCTAGCTTCTTGCATCAATACCTTTTCTTCCATCCGCTCGAAGGCAGACATTGCACTGCTGGTATTCATCCCACGCACCATGCCTTGGAGTTGCTCTTGGGCTTTGGCAGTGGTAATCCGAGCTTTAAGCATTTCTTTCTTGGTCTTAGCTTCAGAAATTTTGCTTTCCAGTTGGATTAAGTTGCGCTTGAGGGTTTCAACTTGAGTGCTTTGGGTATCTAAACTAGCCTTGAGGGCAGTACTGGTGTCAGTATAGGTTTTTTTCCGCTCTAGAGCTTGTCGTGCTAAGTTCTCATCACCTTTTTGTAGGGCCAGTTGGGCATTGCGTTGCCACTTATTGATTTCATTTTGGGCATCATTGTACTGTTTCTCGCTACGTTTTTGGGCGGCGATCGCCTGAGCTACTCCCTGACGAAGCTGCACCAAGTCTTCCTGCATTTCCAGGATGGCCTGTTCTAGCATTTTTTCGGGGTCTTCGGCTTTGTTAACCAGGTCGTTGAGGTTAGAACTAACTACTCGCTTAATGCGATCGAATAATCCCATAACTTTGTTTTTCCTTGTGTGCTTTACGCTTTTTGTTGGACAGTTAGCTTTTTTACTTTTTTAATAGCTACCTATTTCAATGTAATCTTTCCGGCTTGAATCAGTACCTCCCAACAACTCTTAATTGTTAAGATATCTCCAAACTGGGGTAATTAGCCGAACTTCAAGAGTCCTGAGTTTTGGGTAATTGCTCTTGGGGAGGCTGCACTGTCTTCTGGCTCTCGTCGGTAAGGAGATTTTTGTGCTGTGTGTTTTCTGCCTGGTTTAAAACCTGCACCTTCATCGTTGCCAATTCGGCATCTACATTATTATTAGATTCCAAGGAAGTAAATTGTGTTTCCAAGTCGTCGCTACCGAGTTGAGCGATCGCTTCTGATTGAGCCTCTATTTGCAAAACTTTTTCTTCCATGCGCTCAAAGGCACTCAGACTGCTGGTGGCAGAAACTCCACCGAGCATTTCCTGGAGGCGAGAAGACGCTTCGGCAGAACGGGCGCGAGCGATATACATATCTTTTTTAGTTTTCGCCTCGGAGATTTTTAACTCTAGCGATCGCATATCCTTTTTTAGCCTAGCTACTATATCGTTTTGCTGCTCTATTTGGGAAAAGAGGGCTGTAGCGGTTTCTTTATAGGCTTGGCGCTTAGTTAAAGCTTCCCGTGCTAGAGGTTCGTTACCTTGTTGCAGCGCCAATTGGGCGCGACGATACCATTCTTCTGTTTGAGAGTTGGCTGCTGCTGCCTGTCGTTGGGTGCGTTTCTGGGTAGCGATCGCTTGTGCTACACCCTGTCGCAACCGTACCAGATTTTCCTGCATCTCCAAGACAGTTTGCTCCAGAATCTTTTCTGGATCTTCTGCACCGCCGATTAAACTATTGAGATTAGCGCGAATCACCCGTAGGATACGCTTGATTAATTCCATATCGGCTCTCCATTCACGAAACTCAGTAATGAGTGCTGAGTGCTAAGTTTTGAATTAGTTATGGAGTGCTGAGTGTCTAGTTAAAGTCCTAAGTATAATATTTGCCATAGGGTAGTTATGGAGTGCTGAATGCCCAGTTAGAGTCTTGAATATAATATTTTTTGTTGTAGGGTCGTAAACAAACAAGATTTTGTGTTTTACCATTCAGCACTCAGCACTCATTGACTCAGCACTCATTGACTCAGCACTCAAAACTCAGGACTGTTATCTCATGGTATCGTAGATTTTTGCAACTTATGGCTGCTGAACCCGTGCCTTAATTCCTCTTGCCTGTAACAATTTCATGTGTTGTTGTACTTGCTCTTTAGTCTTAAAAGCACCCAGATAAATCAATTCTTTGTTGGGTGATAAATAAGCATCAGGAATTACTTGCCGTGCTGAGGCATAAGCCGCGCCTTTATTATCTATCACTACATGATAGAACCCATCTGTGGCTGGTTTGATTTCTGCATCCGGCTTTGGTGAGGTTGCGATTGGCTGAGGCGAGGTTTTTGCTGTTGGAGTGGGAGGCAAATTCAGGGGAGGCAAGGATTGTAGCGTCGGGACTGGTGCTAAGGCGATCGGATTTGTCGGTTTTAGGGCTGTGTTGGGGTCAGGTAATGCCGCTTGAGGATTTGTGGGGTTTTGGGGAACGACTGGATTAGGCACTACTGCGAGAGTTGGTTGGACTTTGGGTTTTAAGCCAACTACATCCTTGGGATCTCTGACTTCAGGAAACTCTTGGGCAGCTAGATTGGGATACTTGGGTATAGATGTACTTGGTGGCTGGATTGGAGGTTGGACATTACTCCCAACTTCCTCAGTATTTTCTGGCGCAGGAGATGAGTTCCCGTTAAACAAATTGCCTAAATTCCATTGTGGCAAGCTTTTGGGATTGAACACCACATAACCCAAGGTAACACTGGCCACCAATAGCAGTAACATCGAGCCGATACCCAAAGGTGATAGCAGACTGTCGTTAGAATTGCTTGGTTTCTTAGTTTCTGGTTGTTCTTCTGTCAGACTTCGCAGCAGTGCTTCACTAGATTCCAAATAGTCATCTGGGTGCTTAGGAGTGTCATCTGGCTGTAAGAGATTTTCGCTCTTAGTATTTTTAACGATCGCTGGCACAATACTACTAGTAAAGTTGGGCGGGGGTGGTGGTAGTTGAGTTTGGGTTTTAGCAGAATCAAAGGTGGAAGTCACATCCAGATTATTCAGTTCCTCAGTTTTTGGTGTAGCTGGCGCTGGGTTTATCTCAGGATTCACAGCTACAGAAAATGGAGGTGGGGGTGATACGTCAATTTTTGCCGTAGCTGGCGCTGGGGTTCCCTGATGATTCACGGGTACAGATACAGGCGGTACGTTGGTTTTAATTTCCGTTCCTGATGACTGAATTTTTCCCGATGTTATATGAGCAGTCAACGATTGGGGTTGACTGCTCATATAACTTGCAACACGAGACTGCTTAGATGACACCAAACCAGTTCGCGTGCGTCGGTATCGAGCTAACTCTTGATCTAGAGGCACCTCTAAACTCGCGAGTGCTGCTGCTAGTACTGGTTTCAACCCAGGTGTTTTAGACGATTGATTAGTAGCGGAGTCGTTCAGAGGGTTTTGAGTCATTGCTTCTGTACCTCAAACATAGACTGTTGGAATTAACTTTAGATATATTTGTGACAATAGTAGCGGAAATTATCTAAATAGATAGATTGGGGACTGGGGACTGGGGACTGGGGAAATAATAACTCCTAACTCCTAACTCCTCACTCAGCACTCAGCACTCAGCACTTGGAATGATGTCGTTGAAATCAATAAATGATATTTTAGGTGTTCTAGAAAAGCAGGCTCAATGGCAGGAGCAGCCATTTCAACGCCTGCTCAAGTGTTGGGCAGAAGTTGTTGGCCCAGTAGTTGCCGCAAATACTCGACCATTGTCAATTCAGCGTGATGTTTTGTCCGTAGCAACTTCTAGTGCTGCTTGGGCGCAAAACATGACTTTTGGTCGGACATCTCTGCTTTTAAAGTTGAATAAAAAGCTGCCAACGCCTTTGGTTGATATTCGCTTTTCTACTGCTGGCTGGCAAAATCCGTTGGTGGAGAGAAAACAGCAACAAACGGTTTCGCCCCATGAGCATCCCAGTTACCTTGGTGATGAGATTAGCCGCCCTGATATGACACCCACCAAGGATGTGAATGCTGCTTTTGGGAATTGGGCGAAGGTGATGCGATCGCGATCGCATGGCTTACCCCTTTGTCCCCAGTGTCAATCTCCCACTCCACCCGGTGAACTCCAGCGCTGGACAGTCTGTTCTGTCTGTGCTGCTAAACAGTTTTGAAAGCAAAATACTTTAACGATTATTAGTTGAGCAGAATTTATCCTCAAGTAACTTGCTACTGTCACATAAAATAGTTCTGATTCTTGAGAAAAAAGATATTTTCCTGTTAAAATATGCCGAATGTGGTACGTAAAGCGGACTATTTATCTGAAATAATATGCCTTAACCCATCCTTAAGGAGGAAGTTAAAAGGCTGGATAAATCAAAATTGTTACTTTTAGTCTTGATCCCTAATAAGTTTTAGCCAAAATCTATAGGTGATCACTCTAACGATTATTGAAATATATAACAAGATTATAAAAATATCCTGAAGTTTATTTTTTACCTGGGATCGCTGAAACCTATAGAAAATAATGACTTTTTGGCTCTTATCCGTCTTTATATATAGAAGCAAAATATAAGGATGAAATTTAGCCAGAAACTGCACTAAAGATTAATCCAAATGAAACCCATTAAAGTTTTAGCATCTGCCTGTAGATATTGCCGTCATTACCAGCCAGAAGGTCGCCGTGGCGGAACGTGTCAGCAGTTAGGAGCGCCTGTTCAAGCAACTTGGAAGGCTTGCTCTTTGGCGCTCCCACCTTTTGCACCTTCTTGGGAAACCTTGGAAGATGCTTGGAGTTTGCCAGATGCAGCGCCTGTTTTGTCATCTTCTCAATCTCTAGCCTCAGATTTAGACAATGCTGCTCTTACCCCTGTTGAGCAAATAACTGCCTCTATATCCGAACAGGTAAAGACTAAAGCAGTTGTTATTTAGTCATCCATTATTACTGAACTCAGTTTGTAGTTTGCTTAAGATAAGATTTGTTTTTAAGATATTTAGTGCTGTAAATTTTGACATCTACAAAAATCGCACCCTTTAGTGAGGTGCGATTTTTGCAATTTTAAGGTAGCCAAGGAAAAGAGCGGAAATCTGGTGGACGCTTTTCGAGAAAGGCTTGTTTGCCTTCAGACCCTTCTTCTGTCATGTAATAGAGTAACGTGGCATTGCCAGCTAGCTCTTGTAAACCAGCTTGTCCGTCACAATCAGCGTTGAAGGCGGCTTTGAGACATCGAATTGCGATCGGGCTTTTTTCTAAAATCTCTTGCGCCCATTGAATACCTTCCGCTTCTAGTTGTTCAACTGGGACGACGCAATTAATTAAACCCATTTCTAGAGCTTGTTGGGCATCATATTGACGGCAGAGAAACCAAATTTCTCTAGCTTTTTTTTGTCCTACAATACGGGCGAGATAGCTAGCTCCAAAACCACCGTCAAAACTGCCGACTTTCGGGCCAGTCTGTCCAAAAATGGCGTTATCGGCAGCGATGGTAAGGTCGCAAATTAAGTGTAGAACGTGTCCGCCACCGATCGCATATCCAGCCACTAAAGCAATCACCACTTTCGGCATGGAACGAATCAGCCGTTGTAAGTCCAGCACATTCAAGCGGGGGATGCCAGTATCATCCACATAACCCGCATGTCCCCGCACACTTTGATCGCCACCAGAACAGAAAGCATATTTACCATCAGTATGTGGGCCATAACCCGTAAATAGCACGACACCAATAGTAGTATCTTCACGAGCATTACAAAAAGCGTCGTACAGTTCAAAGACAGTTTCAGGACGGAAAGCGTTGCGTTTATGGGGACGGTTGATGGTGATTTTCGCAATGCCGTCAGTTTTTTGATACAGAATATCTTCGTAGGTTTTGGCTGTTTGCCAGTTAATTTGCATTGGTATGGAGTGCGCTGTTGTGCTTGAGAATTTTATCGCGGACGTAGGGACAAGCGATACCTGCGGTGGGCTACGCCTAAGCTAAATTGTTCTCTCAAGCCTTTACGGTACAAGCCCCCACTGATTGTAACTACGAATTACGAATTATCAATTACGAATTATTTTGACACCATCTTCTACAAATTATTTAAGCAATTTCCCGGTTTGCTGTTTGAATTAGTAGATGAACCACCCGCAGAAGCGGAAAATCATACCTGCGGTGAGCTACGCCTACGCACTCCGTAAAATAATGATGGCTACAAATAAGGCTTCTCGTAGTAAAGAAGCATTGGCAGACACGCGGGTATATCAGAAGCAGTGGAAGAAGTACGATCGCACTTCTTCCACTGTTAAAACGACTATTTGGTGAAATTGCTTAAGAAGAGTTGTTGGAATTGAGATTGCGATCGCGAACTTGAAAAGGTGGTTGCAAGTCAACCAAAATGATCTTGAATTGGAAGTAATGGTATTTGAAAGACTGCTTGGCATTCATTAACTAGATTTTGGCTGTTGACACTCGACCACAATCACCATTAGGGATAAAATAAGCAACCGTGCAGAAAGTTACGTTAAGGCTAATTTTCCTAAAAACAGAACTTAGTCATTATCTTTTGAACAGCCCGAAATCTTGATTATTTAGTTGAATGTCCATGCATATTACTCAGCGTCAAGAGCAATTTAGTAACGCTTATATTCGTGCTGTTGCAGCAGTAGCAGGTTATACCCTTTATAAACAAGAGGTAGATGATGACAGCATTGACTTGGGTATTGCAGCCAAAGGAGCTATTGGAACTATTCGCTCCCCCCATTTAGAATTACAGCTAAAAGCCCCTTTTAAGAGGAATGTAGTTGGTGCTACGAGTATGAGTTATCCCTTAAAGAAAAAAAACTATGACGATTTAAGATATACTAATGTTTATGTTCCACGCATTTTAGTTGTTGTTGTCTTGGCTGACGATCTAAATAGTTGGTTGTATCAGTGCGAAGAACAATTAGTTATTAAACATTGTGCTTACTGGACATCACTGCGAGGTGAAAAAGAATTACCTATTGGTCAAGAAACTAAGTCAGTGCGTTTATCAAAAGATAAAATATTTAATGTAGAAACTCTACAAAAATTGATGGATATAATCTCAAATGGAGGTAATCCATGAAAGCAACTATACGAGATATTGACGTTCTTAAATCCATAAATCCACTAGAAGTCGCTAGCTATTTGGAAATTCAAGGTTGGAAGGAACAAAGGCAAATAAACGATATTGCATCTGTTTGGACATTAGAAATAGCTCAAGGAGGCAATGTTGAAATATTATTACCTCTGAATCCTGAATTTCGAGATTTTTCTGCTCGTATGAGAGAAGTTTTACAAAATCTTGAAATTGTAGAAAATCGTTCTCAGTTAGAAATAATAACTAATCTTAAGACTCCACTAGCAGAAATTGTACAAATTTCAGTGAATCATTCAGAAATTATAAATGGGAGCATTCCTATATCTCAAGGAGTTCAATTATTTGAATCAGCTAAAAAGCTAATGTGGTCTGCTGCTTCATCTGCTGTACAACCTAAACCTTACTTTAAAGGAGGTTCGTTTAGTGAAGTAACTGACTATATGCAAAAATTACGTTTAGGACATACTAAAGAGGGTAGCTATGTTTTAACCATTATTTCTCCATTAAAAGTTGACAATTATCAATCTGAAGATTGCTTTGAAAGAAAGGTGACTAGAACTCTATTTCAAGCTTTAAATATTATTAGTTTAGCTCACGAGCAAAAACTTTCTGAAAGAGAAAGTGTTTTAGATGAAGCCATAGAAGAAGGAGTAAGTGCTAATCTATGTGATGCATTATCACACATGATAAATAATGATAATGATCCAAACTTGAGTTTTAATTTAACTTGTTCAAAAACACTAGATCATCCATCTAATATTCCTTTAGAAATAAAATTAAACAAACAACTTCTGTCTGTTATTACAGAAGTTAAGAATAAATTAAAATCTCGCAAAAATACTTTGGGTAGAAACCAAAAAAGTATCCAAATAGATACTAGAGAATTAGAATTGATAGATACTAGAGAATTGCTTTTATCTTCTAAGCAAGAATTATTGCGCTCAAGAATTAAAGGTTTAGTAATTAAGCTTGAATGGTTTGGTGGAAATGAAAAAGCAAAAGTTACTGTTATAAGTATAAATATAATAGAAAATGAAGAGAAAGAGGTTATTATTGAAGTTAATCGTGACGCATATCTAATTGCATTTCAAGCTAATTTAGAGCAGATACCAATAATATGCGATGGTCACTTAATTGAAGAAAATGAATTATTAATTTTGAGAGAAGTACAGAATTTTTCTCTGTATCGAGAGAATGTTTAAATTCACTAAACATCAAGAGTTTGTCACTACCTCGTCAGTGCTTATAAAACTTGTGGCAAAGGACTTTTAACTAATAAGATACTTAAATTCAAATATCTACGGCAAACTTCCGTAAATTATCCTGTCGCCACTTTGCATCTAATTTCCGATTTGTCTGCAACTCTAAAACCCGAATCCCCTTAGTTGGAAGCGAGTTTAATCTTTGCTGCAACTGTTGCCAAGAAGTAATCAATTCATGCTGCACATTATAAGTAGCGCATAACTGAGCAAAATCAATATCCTGGGGAGTACCGAAAAACTCTTCAAAAGGTGGATCAAATTTGGCAATGGGTAACATTTCAAAAATCCCACCACCATTGTTATTGATTAACACAATCGTCAAATGTCCGACAAACTTATTGCGGATTAAAAAACCATTGGTGTCATGCAACAGCGCTAAATCTCCCGTCAACATCACACTACTTTGCTGGCGATGGGCAATTCCTAAAGCTGTGGATAATGTGCCATCGATGCCATTTGCACCCCGGTTAAAGTGCGATCGCACTCCTAAATTATTCGGCTTCCAGAAATATTCCACATCCCGCACAGGCATACTGTTGCCAATGAACAGAGGCGTTCTGGGCGGTAAAATCTGAGAAATTAACCAGGCTGCTTTACTCTCAATTATTTCATCTATTTTCCCCATCGTCTGATCAACAGCTAACCTAACCTTAGTTTCCGCATCACACCATTGCTGCACATATTTTGAGGATAAAGATAAATTTCCCTTTTCTACTTTTATGTCTTCTACAGATATCCTTAAATGCGTCGTTCTCCCGTGCAAAGGATCGAGATTTTGGTCACTGGGGTCAATTATCCAGCGTCGCGGTTGCGTTGTATCTATCCAGCTACGCAGTTCTTTACTCGTAGGCATTTCTCCCACCTGAATCACCATTTCGGGCGCTAGCTGCTTGGCTAGTTGCTGATTTCGCAAAATCAGGTCATAGGTGGAAATCAAATAAGGGTTGAGTTCAGCATAATTTCTGACTGGGGAAAGTCCCTCAGCTAGCACAGGCCATTTGAGAGTTTGGGAAAGTTGCGCGATCGCTCTACAATACTCTTCTGGTTGCTGTGCTTGGGCAACACCTGCAATGATAATGCCGCGATCGCATTCTTTCCACTCTTGGGGAATGGGGAATGGGGAATGGGGAATGGGCGATGAGTTTGCTATTCCGGCGAAAAAGTCTTCTGGATGAAACTGCGATCGCAAATAGCTCAAATCATTTCCATCAGGAACAGGTGCTAAAGGATCGCGAAAGGGAATATTCAAATGTACTGGCCCCTTTGTAGGAGTTTGCGCTCTTTCCCAGCTATGAATTACTGTTTGTCGCAGGTAAGCTAGCATTCCCAGATCGGCGGAGGGTAAGGCTAACTCTGTTTGCCAATTTGGGTAGTTCCCATATAATCTCAACTGATCTACAGTTTGCCCAGAGTGACAATCTCGCAATTCTGGAGGTCTATCGGTAGTTAGTATTAATAGTGGTACGCGACTATATGAGGCTTCTATTACTGCTGAATAAAAATTTGCTCCTGCTGTACCAGAGGTGCAAACAACTACCACAGGGCGTCCGGTTGCTTTCGCTTGTCCCAAAGCAAAAAAAGCGGCGGAACGTTCATCGAGAATGGAAATCGCTTTAATTTCAGGTACTTGTTGAGCAAATGCGATCGCTAAGGGTGTAGATCGTGATCCAGGACAAATGATGGCACAAGTCAATCCCAACCGCTTTAGCGTCTCTGTTAAAATATAAGCCCAAAGTTGATTAACATTTTTAAAGGCGATCGGCATTAAATTAAACATAGCTATAAAACAATCTTAAATTTTAGATTTTGTCTAGGGAAATTCAATTTAAAATCCATCTGGGAAAGTTGGGTTGCAAGCCAAACCTGACAAATGCGGTGATAGAACCCAACACCGCCACGCAAGTTTCTGGGGAAGAAAATCTCCAAGCAAACTTGCTCCACTTTCTACAAAATGCCCAATTTGCTCTCAAACTTTTATGGACTGCATTCATTTAACGGGAATTCGCGGCTATGGCTACACTGGGTATCTACCAGAAGAACAGGTGCTAGGACAATGGTTTGAGGTGGATGTAAGGTTATGGTTGGATATCTCCACAGCGGCCAAGACTGACGCGATCGAAGACACTTTAGATTATCGCAGCGTCATTAGCTTGATACAACATCTGGTCAAAACGTCTAAATTTGCGTTGGTGGAGAAATTGGTAGCAACGATCGCAGATTCTATTCTCCAAGAGTGCGATCGTGTAACAAAAGTCCAAGTCACTCTCAGCAAACCTGCTGCACCTATTCCAGACTTTGGTGGCAAAATTAGCATTGAACTGACTAAAAGTAAGTCCAATCTCTAAAGCACAAAACGTGTTTTTTTCTCAATATCTATAAGTCAGCAAAGAAAGGGGGTTTAGGTGGAGCGTGGAAGGATCTCACAAAAAGAATCTTTCCTGCCATTGCCCCCAGTACCCACTCATTCTCAAAAAACTAAAAAATCCTGCGATCTGCTGATGAGCATTTTACTTACATATTTTCAGATCGCAGGATTTTTGATTAAGCATTAACCAGAAGCGATGAATAGTTCTAAGTAACATCGTTTAACTTATCATTCAAAATTTAAGACAGTTTCAGACGGCAATTTAAATCCCGATTTAGACAAAAACCATTTGTAGCCAAAGCAGTATTAAATTCTTTAATTCCAGATAATGATTAATTTTTAGTAGCAATTGAATGAATGCACATTATTGTATTACATACAACACACTCTATTAAGTTTTTCAACTTATATAAAAGTAGTATATTGTGATTATATCAACTTTTATTCTTGATTAATTTTTACATAAATACTATACTTGCTATCTATACTTTGCTTTAAAAAAAACGATTGTATATTGTTGAAAATCAGTTCTGAATTGCTGGTAATTATATGGTAACTTATACAATTGATGTTAATAACATGATATTAGCCGCATGAAATAATCAAAATTAGCTTTGGCAAGCACAGAAATTATGGGAGGTTAATAATATTACTATTTGATCGTTAGTCAGTATTTATATCAAGCAAGAAAACAGGTTAGGTGAGAGATTGTTTATGATACAATAGTGACTTTTTGATTGAGTTTGACACCCACAATAAAAATCTGAACCTTAGCAAACAGGTTGTTTTAACATGTTCGCCCGAAAAATCCTAGTTGTTGAGGATGAAAAAGTCCTAGCCTCAAATATTAGAAAAAGTTTACAAAAATTAGGCTATTCAGTTTCAGAAATAACTAAGTCTGGTGAAGAGGCAATAAAAAAGGTAGCAGAAACTCATCCACATTTAGTATTAATTGATATCTGCCTAGCTGGGGAAATTGATGGTGTGCATGTAGCGGATATTATCCAGAATCACTTTCATGTGCCTGTAGTATATTTAACAGAGTGTTCAGAATATAAAACATTACATAAAAATCAGCTAAGTGAGCCTTTTAGTTACATAGTCAAACCATTTCTTGAAAGTGATTTACATTTTGCGATTGAAATGGCACTGTACAAACATCAGAGCAAAAAAATATTATACGAAGAAAAACAGAGGCTGGGAGCAATTATTAACAGTATGGGCTGTGCAGTGATTGTGACTTATGCAAATGGTTGTATTCAAATGATGAATCCCATTGCAGAACTAATAACTGGTTGGAAGCAAAGTGAAGCATTAGATAAAGATTTAGTAGAAGTCGTTAACTTAGTTAACAAAGATGTAGGAGAAACAATTGAAAATTTAGCTACATACGTCATGGAAGCAGGTGAAATTTTCAATTTACCAGAAAACTGTACACTGATTACCAAAGAGGGTAAAGAAATAGCGATTGGGGATAATGTTGCACCCATCCGCGATCAAAAAGGCAATATTACTGGCGTGGTTTTAGTTTTTCAAGACATCACCAAGCGCAAGCAGACAGAGGCGCAACTGATTCGCAATGCGTTTTATGATGGGCTGACAGCATTACCGAATCGTGTTTTATTTTTAGATCGACTCAGACAAACAATTGAACGTAGCAAACGCAGAAGCGATTATTATTTTGCAGTTTTATTTTTGGATTTAGATGGCTTCAAAGAGATTAACGATCGCTTTGGGCATGGAATAGGGGATGATTTTTTAGTAGCGATCGCTAGACGTTTAGAGTCGTGTTTACGCAGTGGCGATACTGTAGCACGATTTGGTGGTGATGAGTTTACTGTTCTTTTGGAGGATATTAAAGACATTACCGACGCCACCAATGTCGCCAAGCGTATTCAAGACTCATTGCGATCGCCGGTTAACCTGAATGGATATGAATTATCTACTACAGCAAGCATTGGTATTACTTGGAATTTTAGTAATTATGAGGAGCCTGCTACTTTGCTGCGAGATGCTGATATTGCGATGTACCGAGCTAAACGGCAG
Source organism: Nostoc sp. UIC 10890 (assembly GCF_054786515.1). Classification (NCBI taxonomy): domain Bacteria; kingdom Bacillati; phylum Cyanobacteriota; class Cyanophyceae; order Nostocales; family Nostocaceae; genus Nostoc; species Nostoc sp. UIC 10890. The sequence continues at coordinate 2,683,842 of NZ_JBSGKF010000001.1, read as the reverse complement.
GGAAAAGCTACTTATGCCATCTTTAGTTAATTAGTTCTTTTTGTAGCCACTTCAAATAAGTCTGTCATGGAAAAAACTGAAAAACAAAAAATGCTCGCGGGGGAATTGTATTTGGCGGAAGATCCAGAATTAGCTGCCGAAAATAAGCGAGCTAGTCGTCTGTTGCGAAGCTACAATTCTACAACCGAAGAACAGCAAGAGCAACGCCAGCAAATTTTGCAAGAATTATTTGGAAGCATTGGTGAAAAAGTATCAATTGTGCCACCCTTTCACTGTGACTATGGCAGTAATATTTTCGCTGGCAACAAATTGTATATGAACTATGGCTGTGTAATTTTAGACTGCAATCCAGTTCACATTGGTGAAAATGTCTTGTGCGCTCCTTATGTACAAATTTATACTGCTTATCACCCAACAGAGCCGGAAATTCGTCTTTCTGGTAGAGAATTAGCTGCCCCAATTAACATTGGTAACAATGTCTGGATTGGTGGCAGTGCAATTATTTGTCCAGGCGTAACTATTGGTGATAATACAACTATTGGTGCTGGCAGTGTAGTTGTCAAAGACATACCTGAGAATGTTGTCGCTGCTGGCAATCCCTGCCGCGTCATTCGGTATTTGTCCTAGAGTTTAAAACTTATACCCTCTAGCAATCCAATAGAGCCAGTCTGCGATCGCTTCTTGAGTTTCACTATCAGCATCAATGGCTGCTATTTCAGATAGCTTTGCAGAATATACATCTTCATCCTTACCATTAAGGTAAGCCACTTCTACAAACATATCTTTTAAGCACTCATCATCTGGGGCCATCCCCAGTACTTCCACTTCTTTTTCCTCGACAGAACCTGATTTGCGTCCCTTCTTAGTCCATTTAGCCAGAAAGGGAAAATTCAGAGTCTCTTCGAGGTAATAGTACCAACCCATAGCCCGGTCTTCTTTGTCTTCAGCATCTACAATGATTTCTGTTTTAATGCGATGCTCTCGATTTTCTTCGGGTTCAACACTAGGCATAAGATAACGCTTTGCGTATAATGCATTTTGATAATACTACCAAAGTTTTGACTAAGAATAATTTTTCTAATACATATTGATTACTGATTGACATCCTCACCACCGTGTTCGCCCTTGGCGTTCCCGTTCGCGCAGCGTCTCCGTCAGGAGAAGGGTACGGTCGGTGATTCTGGAGTAATGAGTAATAAGTAATAAGTAATGAGTAAATACCCGTTTCAATACTGCTCAGGTTTTGGATTTTTAACTCGGAATTGGGTTTTGGGAAAAGGTTAAAGGGTAAAGGTTAAAGGTTTTTTCTTTCCCCTTCCCCCTTACCCTTTTCCCCTTAACCGACAAGTATTGATACCCGTTTTTCATCCACTCCTTACTCCTTACTCATTACTTTAAAGCCGTGCTGGAAGCACAGGGTTTTAGACCCATTTTCCGGATAAGCTCGACAAAAAACCGCTTGTCATTGACAAACGGTTTTCTAGTTATTGCTCTCAAGGGATAACTTATTTGTTGCGCCAAGATGCCAAGTTATTTCTTAGCACTAAAGCGCGAAATTTTTTAGAGATTAAACAAGTCTCAAATCAGGATAATTTGCCAACACATCATCAGATGTCAGGGTATCATTTTCAGCTTGCGGAGTCCAAAGAACTTCAATTGCTAGAAGCTTGTCGCTAGGGATGCTACCAATTTGGCGCAAAGCTTGACGCAAATCATCAGCACTGTTAATCGCTGTAGGGATTTCAAACTTACCTAATGTCGCCGCCAGTAAGGTGACGATAATGTATTCACCAGGGCCTTCAGTAAATAGGCGGGTGGGGTTGTCGAGTTCACCAGCCGGGGGTAAAGCATCTTTGGCAAGGGCTTCTCTTAGCTGGTTGTTGACGTTAGAAAGAGTTTCTTCGGTAAACTTGCTGCGTTCTGCCAGTGACAGCCGATTGAACTGACCTTCAGCTGAATTCAAACTGGCTTGTTGAGTACCACCACCTGCGTATACAAAGTATTCGGGATGGCGGAGTAAAGCTAGGCTGGCTTCTTGGAGAATTTCTGCTCTCCCCTCTGGGGTGTTCGTATCAGCAGTTTCAGCAATGTGGTTGAGTTCATTTTGCAATTCACGGGCTTGAGCTAATAAACCTACTTGCAAACGAGTTACAGAAACCGGTGAGTTACTACTGTAATCTGCCTCTCCAGCTTCACCGCTAGAGACGCGGCGAAAAGTTTGCAATAAGAAATTAGCGATCGCCAAGAAAATTAAGATGGAAAATAGACCACCAAATCCTCCCCCAATACCCCAGAAGGGAACTATGAAGGGAAAGCCAAAGCCACCACCAAAACCACCACCAGGATAGTATCCGCCCCCACCAGGAGGTGCATAAGTTCGAGGTGTATAGGTGCGACTAGAAGGCGCTCTAAAGGAGCCACCACCGATGCGACCCCCACTGCGGGCTGCTAATGCACCATCGGCGTGACCAAGAGCCAAAGCTAACACTAAGCTTAGGGCTAAGAAGGTTTTTAACAGCGGTTTGATGGTTTGTTGTAGTTTTTTATGCATAATACAATCGCTTGGAAAACGGAATTATTTATGATTTCTCCCCATACTGGTAGGAGTGTTGCGGTATGTCGCTAACGCCAGCCCGTAACAAGCAAGCGAGTTTGTAGCATTTACGTAGCATTTATTTTTAGAGGCTACATATTTAATTTACCGCGTCTTATCTTCGGTAGGTAGCGATCGCAGGGGGGATTTCTCGACTGGGGAACCGTACCTGAAGATATGTTCATCATTACAGAAATTTGCGATGTCTACGACGGGCTACGCCTACGGGTATTTTTTGCTACGTCTTGCAACAGCATTTTCACTCTCATAATTTGCTGTCTAGTGGAAACCCTAAAAATTCGACTGGACTGCCAAAAGGCAAGAGGGGTTTTTAGTTAAATGAATTAAAACTTAAGTGGTGTTTATCCCCGAAAATTGGGGATTTCCGAGCGCGGCACTTGCTCGATTTAGGCAAAAGTAAATTTTGGAGGGCTAGAAAGGATGGGTGACGAGGGAATCGAACCCGCAACCAATAGATTAAGAGTCTACTGCTCTACCGTTGAGCTAGTCACCCACACAAATAACAATAGTAGCACAACTCCTGACAATTTAGCTAGTGCCGCACCAAAAAAAAGTTAAAAGGGGAATTTGACAGTGAAGGTGGTTTGACCTGCTGCACTTTCTACATAAATGGAGCCGCCTAAATGTCTGACCATTTTCTGCACTAATGCCAATTCCAGTCCAGTACCGCTATGTTTCCAAGGATCGTGTTTGGAAAGGTGATAGAAAGGCTCAAAAATCCGTGACAGTTCATTGCTGGTAAGCTCTATCCCAGAATTGGTAATATTAAGCTCTACTGCATTCCCTATCAGGTGAGCCGAAACTGTAATGGATTCGCCCGCTGGGGTGTATTTGCAGGCATGGTTGAGCAGTTCGGTGACAATTCGCTCCAAATCAGTGATATCTGTCTCCAAAGGCGGCAGCGCATGAGCAAAACTCAGGTTTAATTGCTGTCGCTGGCAGTTGGTGAGGTCTCGAAAAGACTCGATAATTGGGTGAAGCCAACTTTGAAAGTCAATGGGAATCAAAGTTGGGGGATCGGGTTCGGCTTCGAGATATGTGAGTGTAAGTAGGTCGTTAATTAATTTGCTTTCTCGTCCACACTCGTTATGTAGAATTTGCAATAGTTGCGGAACTATTTCTATCTCTGATATTTCTGCCGGAGTGAGGACACTTTCAAGCGTTTGGACTGCAAGGCTAATGCTAGTTATTGGTGTCCGCAGTTCTTGAGACAAAGTTCTGAGAAATTGGTTTTTTTGCCGATCGCGTTTTTCTAGTTCTTTTACCTGTGCCTGGGTTTGTTTGTAAAGCTGGGCTTGACGAATAGCGATCGCACATTCATTTGCTACCTGCTGCACTAGCTCAATTTCAAATTCATCAAAAGCCTCTTGTGATGGTCTTGTCAACCAAATATTTCCCAAAATCCCTTGAGTATCGAAAACTGGACAAGCCATCTGGGACATAACTAACAAGTTCGGTTGCCATCCAGGCACAATTTCCAAAAATTGCAAAGTTTGTTTCTGCAACAACGGCTGATAAACTTCAAGACGGTCTGCAATCTGTCTGGTCAATCCCTGAAACTGGGGTAAGTTAGTGGTGTACTCGTAGGTAATAGTTACTAGGGTTTTGCAGGTGCTATAGAGTTCGATTTGGCAACTATCAAGATTGAGTAACTCTGCTAATTCCTGGGTGAGAGTCTGCAACACCTGAGTTTGATCCAGACTGTCGCGGATTTGTTCTGTCATGCGTCGCACCAAGGCTTCAAAGTTTCGCACCTGCTGCAACTGATTGATGTGCTTCTGTTTCTGCAACTCCATCTTAGCTTTGAGATCCTTGATCTGCTGATGAAGTTCTGCCTGTTGGACAGCAATGCCGATTTGAGTTGCCAACTGCTTTAGCAAGTCAGTTTCCGTTTGTTGCCATTGACGTGATTCACGGCAATGCTGGGCAATCAATAGCCCCCACATATCTTGCTCTTGGAAAATCGGCACGACTAGATTGGCTCTAATCTGCAAAGATGCCAGGAAATCTATATCGCAAGGATGCAATCCGGCTGCATCAATATCTTCGATAACTTGAATACAACTTCGTCCGTAGTGTTCTGGATGTTTGCCACTGAAGCCGGGATCGATGATGTTTTTTCCCAACAGGAGATCATCGGCAGATCCAGTTGATTCGGCAATGATTACTCCACTGCCATCAGTCTGGAAGCGATAAATTAGCACGCGATCGCAATTCAAAAACTGCCGCAGTTCAATTGTAGTCTGATGCAGAATTGTCTCTAATTCTACAGATTGGTGAATTCGTCCAGCGATCGCTTCTAGCAGTTGCTCTCGTTCAGCCTGGTATCTGATCCCTTGTTCTGCTTGCTTAACAGAGGTAATATTGCTACTAGTACCAATCAGTCGATAAATCCTAGAGTTAGCATCTCGTAGTGGCGTCAGAGTCGTGCTCCACCAAGTGGGAATTCCCTGGAATTGCAAACATTGTTCGTAAGAAATAGTTTTGCCGAATAGCACGCAGTCATTATAATGCTGACGCACCCTTGCAGCATCGATGGGAGAGAGAATATCCTCCGGTTTTTTGCCCCGAAGATCATCTGAGCGAATACCTATCCACCGCTCATGAGTGGGATTAAGTGCCACATATCGAAAATCTCCGTCCTCCAGAACATCAACGACGAAGATTGATGCCTGCACAGAATCGTACATGCTTAGTAGAAACTGCTCACTACTGTTTTTCTCATCTACTTCTGTGCCGAAGAGAATCTGAGGTGGTGATAATTTTGTCAACTCCATAGTTGATTCTGCTGGATTTTTATTCATGCGAGAGTCCCACTCTTGTATTACTGACTCTTCTAGGCGCTCTCTGATCGTTAAGCTTGTAGTAGATGCACTTTAGCGCCTATAGCAAAGTATTGTCAGCCGTTGCTCATCGAAATTTGGATCTTTCTCTACTTCTTGTCAGAAATCTAGGAAAGCTAAGTAGGAGTCAGCTTAACAAATCCTGCTTTTTGAAGGCGAAAATACATTTGCAGGTTAGGGCAAACTTCCTAAAACTGAATTTTTAACGGTTTTTAACGATTCTTGCATATATCTAAGTGCAAGTATCAGTATGGTGAATTAAATTTATTATTCTTAATAAAGAGAGTAGAGGAGCTTACGTAGGCGTAGCCCGCCGCAGTCATCGCAATTTGTGAGCATTGATTCCTGTGAGGATACCAACCAGCAGCCAAGTGATGGCTAATCCTATGACTTCGCCGAAGAATAACTGCGTCCAGTGGTGCAAAAGCATCCCGATAGTAGAACCTACAGGGATAGCAACAGCCCAACTTGCCGAACAGACTAATATCCATCGCCACGCCTGATACTGGGGAATTGCCAACCATTGAGCCAATCCAATTCCGAAGCCGCCAAGCGCACCATAAATGGCCCCAGATAGGATTCTCTGAGGGAGAATTTGAGTGCTAGGTACAATCCAACCTACAGCACCAATACCGATAGCGGTGATAATACTCCAACCCAAAAGACTTGACCAAATCCACCTGATACAAAATATAGGTTGTTTCAGAAGACAGCCTTGAGGAAGTGCGATCGCAAATCCACCGATAGCAGCCTCTACCAGTCCAATATCAGGTTTTTCGCCGACTTCAATTAAGAGTAAACTCAATACAAAACCGCCAAAAGTAGCTAAAGTCCACAGCAATGCAAAGCCAAATCTAGTATTTCCAGGCGCAAATGGCATCAAAGTTTCTTTGGTGGTAATAGTCTGATAGTTTTAGCATTAAACATCTCAAAAAAAGCTTTGCGTCGTTGTTGGGGTGATTCTGGTGCGATGTAACCCCAAAGACTCTCCCAGTAAAAAAAGGAGATACCATCAAAATTGCGATCGCGCACTACCTGAACCTGTTCTCTCACTTGTGCGATTTTCACCGGACTACGCACTGTTCCCGTTGATATCCCAATTCCTACAGAAATTAGACTTTGAGCCAATTTCACAGGTGGTTGTTCGAGTTGAGCGATAAAAGACTTTTTATCATTTCGATATACCTGTAAAATTAACTCATCAACCAAACCTTTTTTTACCCAATTTTCCCAATCTTGTAAATAGTATTTGTAGGCAAAAGCTTGAGGATTGGGAGACAAAGATATTTTAACTTTAGGCTTAATCGCCTTGACAGCTTGATAAATTTCTGCCATAAAATCCGTAATTTTATCTGCTCGCCAACGCATCCATTTTGAGTTAAAAGGATCACCGGGGGGACTTTTGCCTTGGTGTTCTTGCTGGTAGAGTTCTATAGTGAAGCGATCGTAGCCAAACTGTACAGGCATCCCAAAATGATCGTCAAGCTGAATACCATCCACATCATAATCTCTGACTACTTCTAAAATTAGCTCTTGAATAAACTCTTGCACTTGTGGATGTAAAGGATTCAACCAAGCCAGCTTAGTTACTAAAATATTGTCGATTTCTTCTGGTGGAGCATTTTGGATAGAATTTATACCTTCTTGCCCAATTGTCAACCAGTCAGGATAACGCCTTGCTAATTGTGAATAATGCGGCGTCATAAACCCGTATTCAAACCAGGGAATGACTCTCAAATTTTTATTTTTAGCAAGTGTTACTATCTTTGCTAAAACATCCTGTCCCCCGTGCATGAAATTGAGCAAAGGTTGAGTTTCCGAGCCTGTAGTCATTTTAGCTACAGCACTTTTATAAAAAGTATGTCCTCGGTTCCAAACTACAGGATAAATTGTATTAAAATTAAGAGCCGACAATTGATTTATAGCACGGTTAATACCCCAAGGAATAAATAGTACACCACTAGCAACATTAGTGAGCCAAACACCGCGAATTTCTGTAGTTAAAGGAATTGTTTTTTGGGAATAACCTGGCTGTGAAGAGAATGAAAAAACTGTTAAAGTGACTACTAATCCCCAACATAGAAAGTAAGAAATACAACGGCGAGCAACCCGATTCATTTGTAAGCGTGACCTAGTGCGATCGGAATATATATAACTACAAAATAAAGTTATAATCCTCCGGATAATGTAAAGGAATCATGATTAAGAATTCAGGAGTCAGAATGGGCTAAACGCCCCGCTATCGCTAACAGAATTCAGAATAATTTCAATAATACGGAGCCAATTTTGTTCATGAATATACTTAACTATTCCCAAACATGATAACTCCTAATTCCTAACTCTTAGAAGTTTTTTTAAAAGTGTTTTTTTGTGACTTTAGGCACTTTTAGATACCCCTAAGCACACTAAAAAAGGGGAGCCGAATTAAACTCACCCTTTTTAGGGACTTTCAAATAAAAAAACATCCCAAATTTCTTGGGGGATGGGTGTCATTGGTGTCAACTTAACGTCAAAGCAAGTCTATAAATAGCTTTTAGATTGCCTCGTTCCCAGTCTCCGACTGGGAATGCTCGTCGTTGAGGCTCCGCCTCCCTTCCTGGCGGCAGAGCCACCAGGAGCCGCATTTCCAGCCATAGGCTGAAAACGAGATTTGAATAGGGTTTTAGCTTAAGTTTACAACAATGGTAAGATGCCCACCCCACAAGGAGCTTTTGCAGTCTCCAGATCCGCTCCTGACTTCTTTCTTCTTAAAATCTTTCCACACCTTCAAATTGTTTGATAGATGATGCATTTGCTGCTTCACCACAAGTGCGTGGTGTGGGAAATATCTTTTCAGGATTTGCTAACCCTTTGGGATTAAAAACTTGCCGCACCCATTGCATAGTTTCTAAATCAACTGGGCTAAACATCTGTGGCATATAGCACTTTTTCTCTGCACCAATGCCATGTTCTCCAGAAATACTACCACCAACTTGGACACAAAGCTTAAGAATTTTCCCACCCATTTCTTCTACTTGTTCTAATGCTCCAGGCACAGAATTATCATAAAGAATTAGCGGATGAAGATTGCCATCACCAGCATGAAATACATTAGCAACGCGATAACCATATTGTTGACTTAATGTCTCAATCTCATGCAGAACATAAGGCAATTGAGTCCGAGGAATTACACCATCTTGGACATAATAATCTGGGCTTAAATGTCCAGCGGCAGCAAAAGCAGCTTTGCGTCCTTTCCATAATTTCAATCTGGTTTCTGGGTCAGTCGCAGAAGTGACATTACGAGCACCATTTTTTTTACAAATTTCGATAACTCGCTGTTTATTCCCTACAACTTCCACTTCTAAACCATCAATTTCTATGAGTAGAATGGCAGTAGCATCGCGGGGATAACAATTAGTTGCAACAACATCTTCAACTGCATTGATACTAAAGTTATCCATCATTTCCATACCACCAGGAATAATTCCGGCGCTGATGATGTCAGAAACAGTTGCCCCGGCAGCTTCAATACTAGTAAAATCTGCTAATAGCACACAAATTGATTCTGCACTTTTGAGAATTCGCAAAGTAATTTCCGTAGCAATTCCTAAAGTGCCTTCAGAACCAACAAAAACACCTGTTAAATCATAACCAGGCATTTCTGGAATTTGTCCGCCTAAATCGATAATTTCTCCTGACGGGGTGACAATTTTTAATCCCAAAACGTGGTTAGTGGTGACACCATATTTGAGACAATGTACGCCACCAGAATTTTCGGCAATGTTGCCCCCAATAGAGCAGATAATTTGACTTGAGGGGTCAGGAGCATAGTAAAAACCAGCACCATTGACGGCTTGTGTCACCCAACTATTAATCACTCCTGGTTGTACAACTGTGCGTTGATTTTCCAAATCAATGCTGAGGATTTGCCGCATTAATGAGGTAACAATTAAAACAGAATTTTCAACAGGTAAAGCGCCACCAGATAGACCAGTACCAGAACCGCGGGCGATGAAGGGTATAGAATATTGATTGCATACCTTCACAACTTGGGCAACTTGTTCTGTAGTTCTGGGTAACACCACCACAGCGGGACGTTGGCGATAACCAGTTAAACCATCGCATTCATAGGTAATGAGTTCTTCTCGGCGTTGCACCACACCATTTTTACCAAGGACAGCCTCAAATGCTTTGATAATGGGTTTCCAGTTGCGTTGTTTTTTATCTTGAGTAAGCATAGGTTTTTCAAATTTAAGGTAGATGTATGGAGTATTGCAGGCTTTTTTGGAACTGCAAATTTTTCAGTGGATGGGTGTGAATTGCAAGAGTAATAATTAAAAATGGCTTCTGCAAGCGATCGCACTTCTTCAAAAGCCATTTTACCATTAAGGATTAAGTGTAAAATTATACTATTCTACTGTTACCGACTTGGCCAAATTTCTTGGCTGATCGACATCCAAACCGCGACGGGCGGCAATATGATAAGCCAATAATTGCAAAGGAACTACTGCCAGAATCGGAGAAAGTAATTCTTCTACATGAGATACGGGAAGAAGATCGTTAAAGATTTCCGCAGCTTCGCCATCTTTAACTGGAGTCACACCAATTAACCGAGAATCTCTAGCTTTGGCTTCTTGGGCATTGGAAATTACTTTTTCATAAACACTACCAGGTATTGCGATCGCAACTACTGGTACTTTCGCATCTAAAAGTGCGATTGGGCCATGTTTCATTTCTCCAGCTGGATACCCTTCGGCGTGAATATAGCTAATTTCTTTTAATTTCAATGCCCCTTCCAAAGCAATCGGGAAGTTAATCCCCCTACCTATAAAAATGAAATCTTGGGTTTCGGCGAATTCGTGGGCTAGCTGTTCGGTTAAACGTTCCTGACTTTCCAAATTTGCTTCAATTTCTTTGGGAATCTGCCGCAACCCGTTAATAATTTTCTCTAATGTGTCTTTGGAAACTGTCTGACGACGAGCTGCTAAATCCAATGCCAAAGCATAAAACGCCATCAGTTGGGCAGTAAAAGTTTTTGTCGCCGCTACCCCAATTTCAATTCCTGCTAGGGTACTAATGACATGCGGTACCATATCACCAAGACTGCTTTCGGGGCGATTGGTAATGCCTAGTAGTCGCGCTTGATATTTAGATTCTTTCCCCTGGCGACGTTCTTTTTCCATTGCCAAAGCTGCTAAAGTATCAGCGGTTTCACCTGATTGGGTAACACCAATAATCAGCGTGTTCGCCGTCAAAGGTGATGGTGCATAGCGATATTCAGAAGCGTAATGTACCTGAGTTGAAATTCCTGCTAATTGTTCGATTAAATATTTTCCGATTAATGCTGCGTGCCAACTAGTACCACAGGCAAGAATCTGAATTTGTTCTAAATCGGTATATAAATCCGTCGGTAAACCAAGATTAATTGGGGATTCGATAGATTTGCCTGGATTAAAGTATGCTTCTAAACTAGCTCTTACTACCCCTGGTTGCTCATGAATTTCTTTGAGCATGAAGTGTTTGAAGCCCTGCTTTTCAACCATTGCAGGATTGAAGTTGAGTAGCCTGGGTTGTTTTTTCAACCTGTCGCCAGCAAAATTGTAAATCTCAACGCCCAAAGGTGTGAGGCGGGCAATTTCGCCATTTTCCAGAGGTAGCACCGCACGTGTGTAGGAAACGATCGCTGGCGTGTCAGATGCACAAAAGAATTCCCCTTGGCCAAAACCAATTACCAAAGGTGCTTGTTGGCGCACAACAATCAATTCATCAGGGAAGTCAGCAGAAATAACTGCAAGTGCAAACGCCCCGCGCAAGTGGTTAACGGCTTGGCGAATTGCTTCTAGGAAGGGAGATGAGGCAGATGAGGGAGATGAGGGAGGAAGATTCTTTAAAAATTCGGCGATGAGATGGGGAATGACTTCGGTATCGGTTTCAGAACGAAATTCGTGTCCTTTTGCTTTGAGTTCCTCGCGTAACTCACGATAGTTTTCGATAATGCCATTTTGGACTACCGCCACTCGCTTTGCCGTATCCAAATGGGGATGGGCGTTGTACTCTTCTGGTTTACCATGAGTTGCCCAGCGTGTATGACCAATACCAATTTGGGCAGGAGTTTCTATTTGTTCCAGTTTAGAACGCAGGTTATGAAGTTTACCTTTTGCCCGTACACAAGTTACCTCACCTTCCCAAATAGTGGCAATTCCAGCAGAATCGTAGCCCCTGTACTCTAGTTTTTCCAGCCCAGCCAGTAAAATGTCTGTCGCCGCTTGAGTGCCTATATATCCAACAATTCCGCACATTGTTCACACCACTTTTTTTCAGGATGATTAAATCCAGTATAGTGTTTACCACAAACTTGACGTTTTGCAAAGAAAAAAGGGAGTAATTTACTCCCTCTACCACTAGGTATTGTTATGGATTTTGGGCTTTGATAGCGGATTCACCGTCAGCGTTTGACGAAGAAAGGCAGAGGGCAGAGGGCAGAGGGCAGAGGGAAAGAAAAATGCTTGGGTTCAAGCCCCGCCCCTTGTGGGCGATTAACATTTTTTGGGGGTAAGGTTTAAGCCCCACCCGCAAGTGGCGTGGCTTTTTCCTCCTTCTGCCTCCTGCCTCCTGCCTTCTGACTTGACAGTACAAATACGGCTTCTAGGATTTAGATACCCAGAGATTTTATCCCCAATCTAAAATTACAATTTCGTAAAGCGGGCAGTGTCCACTCTACGATGCTAAAGTTGCTTGCTATTGAGAAGCTTCAAAGTCTTGAGTTCCGAGTTCCGAGTTCCGAGTGAAGAATCAAGAAATTGTTTTTTTGATTTACTTCTTTCTGTTTCAACACTCGGCACTCAGCACTCAGCACTCAGCTTTTTAGTAGGCTAGACCCATACTGCGAGTTGTTTCAGCGCCCAGGTAAACCCGGATGCTCAAAAAGTCGGTGGGACAAGCGGTTTCGCAGCGCTTACAGCCCACGCAGTCTTCTGTACGGGGTGAAGAGGCAATTTGAGCAGCTTTACAGCCATCCCAAGGAACCATCTCAAGTACATCAGTAGGGCAAGCGCGGACGCATTGGGTGCAGCCAATGCAGGTGTCGTAGATTTTTACGGTATGAGACATTGAAAAAACGGCTCCTTTCGAGTGTTCTTCTCTGCGAAAGAATCATAATCAACGCATAGTCTACCGCAGTGGTTGATAGGCCGTAATCAAAAGGCTACATAACTTCAAACAATGTAATAAGCACCCTTGATATTTGTTTTTGCGCGATTGTCCCATTGACTTATTAATCAGCAACATCACAGGAGCGTATTTATCCCAGCGGTATACCATGACGGGGTTGAATAGTAAAGACAGATGAAACAAAAGTCAATTTACAAAACTAGATGAGAAAGTTATCTATGCTACTTATTGATTGGTAACTATGTACCGTCAAATAGAGCCAATCTATAACGAAATGTTAACTGTTAATCGAAAGTGCCAAATTAATTTTATGGGTAATAATCTGATTGTGCGATCGCTAATTCTCCGTGTAAAAAGAAAAAATTTGGCTATCTAGGTGACATAGAAGGTTATGACTATTACTGCTTAACACTGCTTTTTCTATGTAAACGATCAATTTAAAGACTGCGATCGCAGCTATGTTTTTGAGCGATCGCAGTCAGCAATTGTAAGGGAATGCTCACAGATAACTTGTATATTTGACTGTTCAAGTCTGGCAATCTCATAAATTTTACTCCTACAGTTCAGAGTATTTCCGAAATTGCAAATTCATCATTTATAAGGGGGATTTCTGTTTGAATTTTTGGCTCACAAGGCATCACTTCCAGTTGTTCTTCTGGATTCTTAGCATCAGGCAATTTATCTTTTATATACTCAGTTTCTCGGATTTGTCTAGCAATACTTTCTAACAGCCAAAGCTGTTCTTCCACAGACAAGGCAAGGATGGAACGCTCAATTTCTAGTAAATTTGACGATATCATTTTGTTGTTGATTCCTAGCAAGGTGTATTTTTCAAAGATATTATATTCAGTCTATCTGGTTAACCTAGAGCATCGCAAATTCCCGATCATTTTCCCCACGCTTATCTTTTCACAAATCATAAGAGATTGCTAGAAATAACTAGAAGCCAATTCTATGACTTTTTAATTAAGTATTCCTGCTGAAGTAAAATGTACGCTAAACTGGCTACATGAATTACGAAACAGCTCGGAAACTCCTCATAGATCAGACAATCACAACCGAGGAAAACCCAGATGCGCTGTTAACGCGTATGAAACAGGGGAAACCACCGGTACCCGGTCAGATCACTTCGATTTTGTTAGCATTGAAAGTGGTGTTTGAAGCCCTCAAAGATGCAAAGAGCCTAGACCGAGAACTGGCTTTGGCCCTTTATCAGTTAAGTATTAAGGCGCAACAGCTATTTGGCGCAGGGCGTAAAGCCGGGGTTGATTGGCCGCCACTTCTGAAAGAAGATTTGCTACGCATTTCCTTAGCATCTGAAAGTATCTTTTCGGGTACATGGCAAACCCTAGCTCAGATGGAGTTGGGGAAGTTGTAGACACAAATTCAGTAATCTTTCAACGAGAAGGGATAGAGGGAGATGAGGGAGATAAGGGGAATAACCAATGCCCAATGCCCAATACCCAATACCCATTAACGAATTTGCAGTTCCTTTTCTAATTTGTCTAGGTCAGTTTTAAGCAAAACCGTCATTTGACCAGTAAAAGCTTTGCCAGTCTTGGGTTGGGCAATTTCTACCCAATATACATAGCGATCGCCTACTCGTAATTCTCCCTTCAAGGCTTCCCGAATCGGAGTTCTGGCTAGACGCGCTGAGTTAACTACCTTTTGGTTGGGATATTGATACACGACTTGGGCGCGATCGTAGTCTTGATAAATTTCTAAGCCATAAATTACCCGCAAGGATTCTTGAAGGCGCTCAAATGTCATGCCGTTAATAGCATCATACATAGCAATGCGTTCAGAGCGAATTCTGCCTCGGTCTTTGGAAAACTCCACCCTACCAGGAGGCAATACCGACGCCTGAAAAGTGAATCGTTGGGCAGCAGTATCACTCTTTTGTACAAATAATAGCTCTCCACTCCTGGGGCGGAGAGTGGGATGTGCTTTAATCCAGGTGCCTACTTCTTCTGTACTTTGCCCTGGTAAAGCATTAGCTTGGGAATCAATTAGCGTTCCCACGCACAGCCAAGGCACTAAAGATAAAGGCAAAATCAAACAGTTAAGGAGAGATTTTTTGAGCATTTTGCTGTTCGGGATTTTCATGAAAATTTCCCTATTAGGGAATAACCATAGTCTTCCCGTTTTTCAGCAATATTATTTCAATTAGTCACAGCGATAACCCCGCAAAGCCAAATCTTCTCTCTTTGCAAAAACTACAGTGTACACACAAGTCTAAAAAAGCTCGATTTTAGTTCTTCACAAGTTTCTCAACTTCTTCTCCTAATGTCAAAAGTAGATTCAGCCTAGTACAGCACGGCGGAAATAAACCACCCATTCCCAATCAACAAAACCCTTACGCTGTCTTCATTTTTAATTTTTAATTTTTAATTTTTAATTCCGCCTTGCGGTACTAGTCATTGCTAGCCCTTGAAGACCAGGTGCTTTGAAGATGAACAAGAGAAGCTTTGCAACCATAGACGGCAATGAAACTGTTGCCCAAATCGTTTATCGACTGAATGAAGTTATTGCGATCTACCCAATTACACCTTCCTCACCAATGGCTGAGTGGTCAGATGCTTGGGCTAATGAAGGAAAACGCAACATTTGGGGTACTGTTCCCTCGGTGGTACAGATGCAGAGTGAAGGAGGTGTGGCTGGTGCTGTACATGGTGCTTTACAAACCGGTTCACTGACAACCACATTTACAGCATCGCAGGGATTATTGTTAATGATCCCCAATATGTACAAAATTGCTGGGGAATTAACACCTACAGTTTTTCATATTGCCGCGCGATCGCTAGCCGCCCAAGCCCTCTCTATTTTTGGCGACCACAGCGATGTTATGGCAGCGCGTGGCACTGGTTTTGCTATGTTTTGTTCTGCATCAGTGCAAGAAGCACAAGATTTTGCTTTGATAGCAACACGGGCAACCTTAGAATCACGGTTACCGTTTCTGCACTTTTTTGATGGCTTTCGCACCTCCCACGAAATTAACAAACTTGAACTGTTAGTAGAAGATGACTTGCGAGAATTTATTCCCGATGAATTAGTATTCGCCCATCGGTCACGCGCCCTCACCCCCGATAAACCAGTTTTGCGCGGTACAACACAAAACCCTGATGTTTACTTCCAAGCCAGGGAAACTGTCAATCCTTACTATTTAGCTTGTCCAGACATCACCCAGAAAGTCATGGATGAATTTGCTGCGATGACTGGGCGACAGTACCAACTATTTGAATACCACGGTGACCCAGCAGCCGAACGAGTTATTGTGCTGATGGGTTCTGGTTGTGAGGCTGTTCATGAAACAGTAGATTCACTCAACGCCTGTGGTGAGAAAGTGGGCGTTTTGAAAGTACGACTATATCGCCCTTATGATGCTACGCGATTTGTCGCCGCCTTACCAAAAACTATTCGTAGCATCGCAGTTTTAGACCGCACCAAAGAACCAGGCGCATCTGGTGAACCCCTCTATTTAGACGTGGTAAATGCCATTTATGAAGCATGGGGAGCAGGGGAGAAATTAGGGTTAGATTCTCCCATGCCCCTCCGCCCCCCTACCACTCTGCCCAAAATTATTGGTGGTCGCTACGGTTTATCTTCTAAAGAATTCACACCAGCGATGATTAAAGCTGTCTTTGATAATCTTGCTGCGGCTGAACCAAAAAATCATTTTACTATCGGCATTAACGATAATGTCACCCACACCAGCTTGAATTATGACCCCGACTTTAGTATCGAACTAGATAACACAGTAAGAGCGATTTTTTATGGTTTGGGTGCAGATGGTACAGTAAGCGCTAATAAAAACTCAATTAAAATCATTGGAGAAGAAACCAACAATTACGCTCAAGGCTATTTTGTCTACGATTCCAAGAAATCAGGTTCTGTCACAGTTTCCCATCTACGTTTTGGTTCACAATTAATTCGCTCGACCTATTTAATTAGCAAAGCTAACTTTGTCGCCTGTCACCAATGGGAATTTATCGAAAAATTTCCGATCCTGAAAGACATCATATCAGACGGTACATTCTTAGTTAATTCTCCTTATGAAAAAGATGAAGTTTGGGATCATCTGCCGACATCAGTACAAGAACAAATTATTCAAAAACGTCTGAAATTTTATGTAATTAATGCCTATAAAGTCGCTCGTCAAGCAGGTATGGCTGGCAGAATTAACACAGTAATGCAGGTTTGTTTCTTCGCCTTATCCGGTGTATTACCACGAGAAGAAGCCATTGCAGAAATCAAAAAGTCCATCTGCAAGACTTACGGCAAGAAAGGCGACGAAATTGTGCAGATGAACCTCAAAGCAGTAGATACCACATTAGAAAATTTGTATGAAGTGGGGAATAGGGAAGGGAAAATAGGGAACGAAAAAGAAAACCAATCTTCAATCCCTGACAATGCACCTGCTTTTGTCCGTGATGTCATAGGTAAGATAATTACTCGTCAAGGAGATGAATTACCAGTTAGTGCTTTACCAGCAGATGGCACTTATCCCACTGGGACGGCGAAATGGGAAAAGCGTAACATTGCTCAAGAAATACCTGTTTGGGATACAGATGTCTGCATTCAGTGTGGGAAGTGCGTTATGGTGTGTCCTCACAGTGTCATCCGTAGTAAGGTTTACGAACCGCAGCAGTTAGAAAATGCACCACCGACATTTAAAAGTGCTAGTGCTAAAGACCACGATTGGCAAGGCTTAAAATATACTATCCAAGTGGCAGCAGAAGATTGTACTGGTTGTGGTATTTGCGTAGATGTTTGTCCGGCGAAGAATAAATCAGAACTACGCCGCAAAGCCATTAACATGGAACCGCAACTGCCATTACGGGAACAAGAACGGGAAAATTGGGATTTCTTTTTGAATATTCCTAATCCAGATAGAAGCCATCTGAAACTTACTCATATTAATCAACAGCAGATGCAAGAACCGTTGTTTGAATTTTCTGGGGCTTGTGCTGGTTGTGGCGAGACACCTTATATTAAGTTAGCAACGCAGCTGTTTGGCGATCGCATGATTGTTGCCAACGCCACTGGTTGTTCTTCTATCTATGGCGGGAATTTACCCACTACCCCTTGGACGCACAATACCGAAGGACGCGGCCCAGCTTGGTCAAATTCGTTATTTGAAGATAATGCCGAATTTGGACTTGGTTTTCGCATTTCCATTGACAAACAAGCAGAATTCGCCGTTGAATTACTCAAACAACTGACAACAAATGTGGGTGAAGAACTGGCAAATAGTATTCTCAATGCTGAACAAAAAGATGAAGCTGATATTTGGGAACAGCGAGAAAAAGTAGCGCTGTTAAAACAGAAGTTAGATCAAATATTGACTGCGGAATTAAACCCTAATCTAAAATCTAAAATCCAAAATCTAAAATCGATTGCTGATTATTTAGTAAAAAAGAGCGTCTGGATTATTGGTGGTGATGGCTGGGGTTATGATATCGGTTTTGGAGGACTAGATCATGTCCTAGCCAGTGGATACAACGTTAATATTCTGATTCTTGATACTGAAGTTTATTCCAATACAGGTGGACAAATGTCCAAAGCCACCCCCAAAGCCGCTGTAGCTAAATTTGCGTCTGGGGGGAAAGTTGCACCTAAAAAAGACTTGGGTTTAATGGCAATGACTTACGGCAATGTTTATATTGCTAGTGTAGCAATGGGCGCACGGGATGAACATACTCTTAAGGCATTCTTAGAAGCTGAAGCTTATCAAGGCCCATCATTAATTATTGCCTACAGTCATTGTATTGCCCACGGAATCAACATGAGTACGGCAATGCAAAATCAAAAAGCTGCCGTCGATTCAGGTCAATGGTTACTATATCGATTTAATCCAGAGCGTATTAAGCAGGGAGAAAACCCACTACAACTTGATTCACGCACACCAAAATTACCACTAGAGCAATATATGTATCTAGAAAACCGCTTCAAAATGTTAACTAAGAGTAACCAAGAAACAGCACAGCATTTACTTAAAGAAGCTCAAGCAGATGTAAAAACCCGTTGGCAAATATATCAATATTTGGCGGCACGTTAAATAATTAGTAATTCATAATTGTTTGCTTTTTTATAAAAACTTGACTTGGATTTGATCAAGAAATCCAAAATATAAAACCCTAAATGATATGAGGTTGTTATGGATCTTACTACAACTTATATGGGGATGAAATTGCGATCGCCTCTTGTTCCCTCTGCATCCCCTCTATCTGAGGACATTGACAACATCCAGCGCATGGAAGACACAGGTGCAGCAGCAGTGGTGATGCATTCGCTGTTTGAGGAACAGTTGCTTCTGGAACGTTATGAACTCCATCATCACCTCACCCAAGGTACTGAAAGTTTTTCTGAAGCCTTAACTTACTTCCCTGATTTAATCAACTTTCGAGTAGGGCCAGAAGCTTATTTAGAGCATATCCACAAAGCCAAGCAGAAGGTGAGCATTCCAATTATTGCCAGTCTCAATGGCTCATCTGTTGGTGGATGGACAAACTATGCCAAACAAATTCAGCAAGCAGGAGCAGACGCACTAGAGTTAAATATTTACTACGTTCCTACCGATATGGAACTTACGAGTCATGAAATTGAGCAGACTGATATTGATATTCTTCGTGCAGTCAAAGCAGTAATAACTATCCCTGTAGCAGTCAAACTCAGTCCATACTTCACTAATACAGCAAATATAGCAAAACGTTTGGATGAAGCGGGTGCTGATGCTTTGGTATTATTTAACCGCTTTTACCAGCCAGATATTAATCTTAATCTCCTGGAAGTTGAACCCAATGTGCTATTAAGTACACCGCAATCAATGCGATTACCGTTGCGCTGGATTGCAATTCTCTATGGTCGCATTCGTGCGGATTTGGCTGCAACTAGTGGTATTCACAGGGGAGAGGATGTGTTAAAGATGCTCATGGCTGGGGCAAAAATTACGATGCTTTGCTCAGTACTGTTACGACATGGGATTAACCACATTCGAGTCATTGAGGAGGAAATATGCGAATGGATGCAAAAACACGAATACGAATCAGTACAACAAATGCAAGGGAGTATGAGTCAAAAGCATTGTCCAGACCCTAGTGCTTTTGAACGTGTTCAGTATATGCGATCGCTGACCAGCTATAAACCTGAATGGAGAGCCACTATTGCAAAAATGGAGAATTAGTCAATATCTATGGGAGGATCGCTACCTTAATCACCTTTCGCGCTTTCATATCACAAAACACCTGTTCTAAATCTTTTAATGGTCGCTGTTCGCTAATAAGTAACTCAAAGGGAATTTTGCGACTAGCTATAAGTGCAAGGGCTGATCGCACATACTCTGGTGTATTATGAAACACGCCTTTGATGGTAAGTTCGCTATAGTGTAGCTGTTCTGTATTCACAGTAATGCTTGTATCCCGTGGACATCCACCGAATAAGTTGACTGTTGCACCAGGACGAGCGCAGGCGATCGCAGTTTCCCAAACACTTGGTACACCAGTGGCTTCAATCACCACATCTGCGCCCCATCCTTGGGTAATTTCTTTCACCACACTGGAAATATCCGGGATTTGATGATAATTAAAAGTCTGGGCTGCACCCAATTTCTGACCAATTTCTAACCTGTGGTTATTACCTCCCCACAGTAAAACCTCAGCTTTCTCACTCAACGCCGCCACAAACATTAGTCCGATCGCCCCATCTCCTAAGACGACTACTTTATCTTTGGGCTTAATATGAGAACGCGCTACACCATGCAATACACAAGCTAAAGGTTCCGTCATAGCTGCCAATTCCCACGGCAATTCATCGGGAATCCGCAACAAATTATGCTCTACTATCGGTGCAGGAATTTTCAGGTATTGGGCAAAGGTACCATTATTCCAGGTCAAATTTGGACATAAAGAATATTCTTGGCGTTGACAAAAAAAGCACTTCATGCATGGAGCAGAATTATTAGCGACAATGCGATCGCCTACTTGCCAATTTGTCACCCCTGCACCCAAGGCAACAATTCGCCCAGCAGCTTCGTGACCGAACAGCGTTGGTAGTTTCAACATTTTGGCATGACCACCACGCCGCCAGACTTTCAAATCTGTTCCACAAGTTGTTGCTGCCCCCACTTGGATTACAACTTCGCCAGCCGCCGGAGTGGGGTCAGCAACTTCCTCTAGGCGTAAATCTTCTTGCCCATAAAGTAAGGCTGCTAACAAAACTTTAAACCTATCAATTAGCTACATCCGATTTTACCAGTTGCAGCTAATTCATAGGTCTAAACTAAATCAGTATTGATTTTTAGTAGGTTTTATTGAAAAACTAAGTATTCACCGCTGGCTGGGGAACCACTCCAGTGTTCCGGGTTTCCACATTAGGCAAGCGAATAACAGTTAATAGCGGTACTTCTTGTCGGCACGACAGGCAAAACCAATATACTTCACCATGACGGGCATGACGCAGGAGGGAACCACCGCAGCATGGGCAGGTGTTGGCTCTCGTACTCATAACCAATGTCCTCCTAAAAAAAGTTGTTGTTTTAAACTCAGTAAAAAAAGCAGTTATTAAAACTGGATGTTAGCTGCATGAATGCGGCCATTCGATTCTATGCGGTCTTTAATAATTTGTCTGTAAACAGCTTCATATCCGTTAACCATTTGGCTAACGCTAAAGTTATTTTCCACATATTTTCGACAGGTTTGACGATTGAGTTCCAAAGCTGGTGGAATCATTGCTGCCATTTCTGCATAGCTTTTGCAGATAAAACCTGTTTTGCCGTGAGCAATCACTTCAGGTACGGAACCGAAATTCATGGCAATCACTGGTGTCCCAGTTGCCATTGATTCAATCATTACTAAGCCAAAAGGTTCTTGCCAATTAATGGGGAAAAGAGTTATGGCAGCATTGCCCAGAAGTTCAGTTTTTTCGGCGTGGGTAATTTCGCCTAAATATTCGATTTGCTGACCATCTATGTAGGGGGCAATCTCTTGTTCAAAAAACTCAGAGTCTTTAACATCAACCTTTCCTGCCATCTTCAAGCGCCAACCACTCTGTTTAGCAATGGCGATCGCATGTTGCGGCCCTTTCTCTGGTGAAAAACGACCTAAAAATGCCAAATATGAAGGTTCTGACGGTTGGGCTACGAATGAGTAATCTGCTAGCTCAATTCCGTTATAAACCGTGTCAATATAATTAAGATCGATTTGACGCTGCGAGTTACTAATACTGACATAAGGTTGCTTTTGGTGGTAGCTAAATGCGTAACGGTTGTCAGTTGTAAAATTATTATGCAGCGTATGGACTGTAGAAGTTGCTGTTATCAAATTCGCTAAAGGTAGTGCCGAAATCCCTACATGAGAATGGATAATATCGAATTGGGCAGCACGTTGGTAAACTTGGCTCAGTTCTAGCATTTCGTACACTGCATACTCTTTCACATTTGGGTCTAAGCGCAATGCACGCGGGTAAACTGCTTGTAAATTAGCCAAAGTTTGAGAATCGCCAGAGGCAAATAAAGTTACCTCGTGACCGCGACGAACAAGTTCATCAGTTAAGCGACTCACTACCAGTTCTATTCCTCCATAATTAGGAGGTGGAACCCTTTCCCATAAGGGGGCAACTTGAGCGATTTTCATACGTTTTTTTGGTTCAGTCTATGAAATTATCCTCAATAATGAGCTACATCATTATTTTATAAGGAAAGAGCATTTGTACTTACTATTTTGACATTTAAATTAACCTAACAGGCTAGCAAAAGCGCAATAATAGTTAACCGTACCGCAAACTTTCTACCGACAAATCTAACGGACTATTGGTGAAAGTCAATCCTGACCTATACTTCTAACCTATAGCTAATCTATTACTTGTTGCATCTGTCTTGGGGATCATAATGCAGTAAAATATTTTGTAGCAGAACTTACAAAATTGAATATTTTGTAGCTGACAATACTAAAATGTTCAATAGGAGCAAATAATTAAAACTGTGTTGAAGGGCAATTAGGAAATGAAATAGTAATTATAAATATTAACTAATTGTACAATAATTACATAATTTGTAATTAGTAATTTACAAAAATTCTGATAACTAACTAATGAAAATCGCTACTTGGAACGTCAACTCAATTCGCACTCGCCTTGAACAGGTTATCGATTGGTTAACCCTGAATCCTGTTGATGTTCTCTGCTTGCAAGAAACCAAGGTTATGGATGCTGAATTTCCGCGATCGCCTTTTGAGGAATTAGGCTATAACCTTTATATATCAGGACAAAAATCCTATAATGGCGTAGCCATAATTAGCCGCCAGCCACTTTTAAATGTAAGTAGCGGGTTTAGGGCGGTTTTGCCAGATTTACACCACGAATGGGACGAGCAAAAGCGAGTGATTACAGGTGTAATTGATGGTATTCGGATTGTGAACTTATATGTTCCCAATGGTGCAGCAGTAGGAACTGAGAAATACGAATACAAAATGCGCTGGTTGACAGCGCTACATGAGTATTTGCGATTGCTCGTGCTGTCACACCCCGCAATTTGTGTGTGCGGAGACTTCAACATTGCCTTAGAAGACAAGGATATTCACGAGCAAGTGAGTACAGAAAATCACATTATGGCAACAGAAGCAGAGCGCCAAGCTTTACGGGATATTCTGAAACTGGGATTTGCCGATGCTTTTCGCAAATTCACCACAGAAGGCGGAAATTATAGCTGGTGGGATTATCGCGCTGCCGCTTTCCGTCGCAACTTAGGTTGGCGAATTGACCATCACTATCTCACACCTATCTTGTATGAGCGTGCTAAAAGTTGCATCATCGATGTCGCACCCAGAAAATTAACCCAACCCAGCGACCATACGCCGGTAATTGTGGAATTTTGAATGGGATTGGGGAATGGGGACTGGGGAATGGGGGCTGGGGACTGGGGACTGGGGACTGGGGATTATTATTCTTCCTAGTCCCTAGAACAACAATTCAGTAATATATAAAACACGAGATTCGACAACCAGATTTTTAGGTCATTTCAAGCACAAGTTCCTTCTTGCGTCTAAAAGAAACCCGAATTTTTCGTCATAACCCTGAATACTGCATCGGTCTTCTAGTCCCCAGTCCCCAATCCCCAATCTCCAATCCCCAATCCCCAATCCCATCAATTTAATGGCTTATATATATCTTCAGAACAGGGATTGAGATAAGGACGTTGTAAATCTATTAGATGCCGCGCAAAGTGTTGGTCAATCGTCCTCATCCGTTCTTCCATCGCATTCTTACCTTTTTGCCAAGCTTCCAACAAAGCATTAGCGACGATTTGACAACGGTTCATCCCAAAACTTTCCTGTGCGGCAAATTTTTGGGTTGGTTCTTCAGCTAAACCTAAGCCTGGGGCTAAAAATTTAGTAAACAAAGGAATTTCGGGCTGGAAATGGGATTGATTTTCTATATAAACAGCCTGAAGAATTGTACGAATTGCTGGATAGTCGGGGAGTTCAAAATAGAGTAGCCCCGAATCATAACGTCCGTATGCACAGGGATTGTGGAGAACTTGAAAGCTAAAGGGAATCGAGGCTGCGTTCAATTGCAGTGTCAAGCTCTGCATCAGAGCGATCGCACCTGATGGCGTAAAGTTAAAGTAGATTCGCCCTGCTCCTAAATCAACATCGGGGTTACTTTGCTGTTCCTGTCCGACATTGCTAACTGCTAAGTAACAACCGTTTTGCAGTCGATTTTTGGGCATCCAGATTGCTACCATATCTCCCACTTTGGTAGATTTCTTACTGGATTCTAGATGGCAATCTGGCTCAACATAAAGTGTTAAACCGCCTTTAGTCACCGCCATAGTCCCATCAGGTTCTTTCCGCAACACCTGCCATCTAGGGTCAAAATAACCTATGCCGTGATTACTGGCGTGCAGCTGCTCGTAAAAGTCCCAATCAATTTCCAAAATGGAATTATCTGCTAAATTATCCTTTGATGGGTGATTAGTACTATCAGTATTAACTGCTAAAGTAGTTTGCAGAGAGCCATTGTAATAGATTCCATAGAGAAAATTTCGTAGTAGTAAAGTCAGATACTTCTGTTGTAAATCTACGGAATTTTGCTGAAATCTGTCGGCTATTTTAGTCGGTAGAGCAAAGGGTTGATAATTTGGATGGTAAATACAAAAATTTGACTCAATCTGGATATTCTTAGCAATATCAAATAGAGAATTTAGCGGTTGATTGATAGAGGAATTTAGCATTAATCCATTCAGAACTGAAACTTTAAAAAAATAGAATTCAGGAGTCAGAATAAAGAATTCAGAATTTGGTGTTCTTTTTACATTGTTCTGCTACCTATTGCTAACAACCACGCAGCCGAGTTTTTTCGTAATAAATGCGAAGTAATTGCTGTTCTTTTACAGGCTGAGGAAATTTATGAATCTTTGCTACAGGATTCAGGATTTCGGACTCTGATATCCCGAAAATTGTCAGTACAGCTTGCTCCGGCATTGTGAGTAGACTTTTTGCTACTTGGAGCATACAAATATCAGTATTATTAAAGTATTTCCGGCACGTAATCATATCTTGAATTTGATGAATCAGTGCCAGTCCCGCAAACTGGATAACGCGCAAAATAAAGTCACTGCGGTATTCCAAAATCATGGGGAAAGCATTCACATAAGCCCTAATGAGGGCAATAAGTGAAGGTTGTAAAATCTCTAACGGTGTTAACGCCAAATGTAGAGATTCTTCTAACTCAATGGTGGGGTCTACTACGAGGCTGTTGAGCCAAATTCCTAAGTAGCTTGCCAGTAAAGTTCCTAAATCAAAAGCTGGGTCTCCCCAAGAACAAGCTTCCCAGTTAATTAGTCGTACTAGACAATTGTCTAGTTGCTCCCATCTGGAATGAACCAAAATGTTGCTCAATTTCAGGTCGTTGTGAGTCAAGCAGCAAGGATTCCATTCATAAGCCAAATCTGCGATCGCAGATTCCAAACTCTCGTACTGTTGATAGAGAACATAGAATTTTAGTGCATCTGTGGGAACAGCCCCAAAAATCTCCGGCCCAATTGACCCTATACCTTGGGCTGGATTGTAAAAGCCATAGCGAAACTCTCCTTGGGGAGCAGTTGCCATAAAATCCTTATATTCTCGGCGGTTGTAGGTGGCGCGATGCAGTCCCGCCAAAGTCGTGCCGATAGCTGAAGCAATTTCTTGTGGAAAAATCTCATTGTTGTGGTACAATGTCGCAAGTTCTAAATACTCACTCAGATAATTGCAGACGAGAATAGAATTTTCTTCGTCAAAATGCACCACCAATGGTGCGATCGCTGAAGTATTACCTAGAACTGGAAACTGTTGGAGGAGTTGGTGAAATAGCCACTCCTGAAACAATTCATGAGGCGCGGCGTCATTGTTGTTAACGTTACGTTCTTGTTTAATTAGCAGTTTACGATTATCTGCTAAAGTCACTACTAAATTGAAATTGCTCTTACTATTTCCTGGCAACTCAGATTTGTCTGATGGTTTATCTTCTGAGCTACACAGACCCGCGTCTTGCAGGTACTGGATAACGTTATGAGAAGACAGTGATAATACCATGTATTATTTCCTACTTCATTAAATTACTTAAACTTATCTCTGTCAAATTTGCTTGTTTTTAGCAGCTTTCCGTAGATAGAAACTAGTGCAAAAAAGCAGGGGGCAGAAGGAATACTGGTGATTTCACCTATTTTTAGCCTTTTTCAACTGGATAGTTATTTACGCCAAGCTGCACTAATGTGTGAATAACAATAAAGATTTGTACAATCTACTAATATCCCATCTTTTGGATAAAAACCTGCCAAAATGGCACCAACTCCTTTATAATTGCTTTAAAATTTACTCCCAAATCCAGTGACATCTTTACACTTTATCAGCATAGTTACTTAGACACTCTAGAGTAAGTTTTGTGGTAGAGCCGTTTGATGTAGCTCCATCCCCTTTTTGTGGCGGAGAAGCATCCCCAGCAAAAAACTGATTGGCAACAGATGTTGTTTGATGTTCAGTAGCCATTCTAAAAGCAGCGAAGAATTTCAGTAATCCTTCGCAGGACAAAGCATGGCATTCAACGCTATTACTTTTATTTATCATCACCAAGCCAAAAAAACCGGACTTTTTGGGCGGTTAGTAATTATTTTTTTATTTAAATTTGAGAATTTGTGCCTGAAATCCTTGTTATGACGTTATTTGTGTGACCTACAAATTGTAGATGACGATGAGCGATCGCAAACAAAGGCTACATGAGCGCATCTTATGGAACTGCACTTTTGTCAATGACTAATGAATAAATCGGCAGACGGCTATCTCCGGACACTCTTTTTGTTGGGATGGGATTTCCGTTGATTTCCTTTGAGAATGCTGGAAGTTATCAGGCAAGGATAACAAGTCATAGTAATATAAATGTACTATTAATTCCAGGCAAAGAAAGTCATGCCATATCAAAAAAAGAGGAGGGTGGTTATTACTTAGAGACTGATGCTACCTTAAAGCCACAATTTGATGCACCATCACCGCCAATGACACCATACCCAAAATTGTCATTAATCCCGCGGGCATAAATTTACGTGTTTTTGCTAGTCTAAATACAAAGAAGACTACTAAAACGGCAGTAACTAATACTGCTAAAATTGAACCCCAAGCTTGCCCTTGGAGTTGAAAATAAGCGGCAAATATTAGTAATAAACCACTAATGCTGCCACTTAGGAGTGAAACTCTACTGGTAGCTTGGATGTAGCCAATAATGCCACCAATAATCGATAATATGCCGTAGGCAAAAGCAGCAACTATACTTAAATTCATTGTTAAAACATCTATAGACTTTGACTTTACTGCCAGGGTCAGCAGACAATTTACCATAGCTATTTAGCTACACCACACAGTTGATTGATGGATAATCAAGCGATGCCAATGGCAAGTACTTCCTCATATACAAAGGTTCAACATCTCCAGCGCCAAGCAGCCTCACTTTTACTGTACCAATCTGTTCTGCAAGGCGAAGTGGGGGTGGCATTTCTGGAACTCTTGCAATCTATACGTTACACTAATGTCGATGCACGGGGTTGTCTCCAAGCTTACGGAACTTACTTTCACGCTTTAGCCGCTAGAAATCAAAACTGGGAAGATTATTTAATTACTCAACTTCTCTTCTCTGAGAATCCTTTTGCAAAGCTGGCTGGAGTGCGAGAATTTGAAGATTTACCCCCAGCTTTAGTAGCAGCAGTTCAGCATGATTTACAAATATTGCAAAGTCTCTACGAATGTAGCAGCGCTTCTTTGAGTGAGTGGGTACAAAGCGTTACTCAGATGCCGATTTCACCAGTAGTGTGGTATAAAGAGCAAGAATTTGTAGGAGTAGAGACAAAGTTCGCTAAATATCTACAAGAGTTAGATAATTGGGCTGATGCTGTAGAAGAGTTAGCAGCTTATTATCGGCAATGTGGCTCTGGCTTATTTGCAGAATATCGCGCTTTACGCTGGCAAGCTGGCCAGTTTATTGGTATTCGTTATTCTGACCCGGTTAAACTGAGTGCGCTTGTCGGTTACGAGTCTCAAAAAGATGCTTTGCTGAAAAATACAGAGTTTTTATTATCAGGAGAGATGGCACTGCATGTATTACTTTACGGTAGTCGCGGTTCTGGCAAATCTTCTTTGGTGAAATCTTTGTTGAATGAATATAGCGATCGCAGTCTTCGCTTGTTGGAAGTAGCAAAATCTGACTTAAAAGAATTACCAGAAATTGTGGAACATTTACGGGGTGTGTCACAAAAATTTATTATCTTTGTCGATGACCTTTCATTTGAAGAAGATGATGACGCTTTTAAAGCCCTCAAAGTCGTTTTAGAAGGTAATTTAACCGCGCGGCCTCAAAATGTAGTTGTATACGCTACTTCCAATCGCCGTCATTTGATTCGGGAGTTTTTTGTGGATAGACCTGCACCCAAGGATAATGAAGAAATCCATGCTTGGGATACGATGCAGGAGAAGCTTTCCTTTAGCGATCGCTTTGGTTTAACCTTGACTTTTGAACCAGCCAATCAGAAAACTTATTTAAAAATTGTACAACATCTAGCTGCACAAGCTGAAATTAAGATTACCCAAGAAGATTTGGAATTTCAAGCATTACAATGGGCAACTCGCCATAATGGTCGTTCTGGACGGACAGCACGGCAGTTTGTTGATTTTTTAAAAGCAGATTTAACACTTTTTAATGCAAATAACAATACATCTAACACCTAGTATTAAAATTAATTTATTGATGATTGCACTTTTATAATATTTACACAACAATGTTATGCAATAGTAACTAAGACAACAGATTCCAGAACGACTATGTTACCAGATTTTGAAAGTAGTTCTTATTTCACAAAACAGAAAAACAGATTAAAAATCACTTATATTAAGTCTTTAATCTGGACTTATTTTTTCAATTACGAATTACGAATTACGAATTACGAATTAGTATGAGAGCTACTTATTCTGATAATTTAACTACTTTAAAAAACAGCAATATGCAATCAGTAATGATCAGCAATCGATTTATACTAGTGATAGTTGCCTTTAGTGTGAGTTTTGGTCTTAGCCTTGTCCCAAGCTGGGATTTTAATAAAGCCTTTCTCACAGGTGTAATTACTGCCGCTACTATCTATACCACAGCATTATTCATAGAAAAACGACGCAGAAATTATGAAATGTTTGTTTTAGGTTCTCTCCGCAAACGAATTAAAGATATGGAGGGATTAAAGGCTCGTGTTGTCAGGGAAGTTAATCAAATCCAAGAACATCATAATTTATTGTATGCTGAATCACAACAACTGCAAAATCAAGTAGCAGAAAGCCGTAACCAAAGGGATAGTCTACAGCGAGAATTAAGAACATTTGCAGGACAAAAAAAGCAATTAGAAACCGAAATTAGTAGCCTGCAAACTGAAATTAATAACTTGCATAACAATCAAACAGAATTGAACAATGCTTTTTCTGTACTCACAGCCGAGAAGCGCCGTCTAGAGTCAAATTGTAATGTATCTCGCGCTGAAATCGCCCAGTTACAAAGTCAAATTTCCCAACTCCAACAGGAGAAACAAGAAGTTGAAAGCAACTTAACTCTTTTAGGCAGACTAAAACCCCAATTAGAAGAAAAACTATACGAACTACGAATTACAATTCAAGAGCTAGAAGTTGAGACAACTCAAAAAAATCAATTGTTGATAGCGACAAAAACCGAAAGAGAAAATATCCAAGTTATTTTGAACTCTTCACAAACCCAAATAGCAGCACAAAAGGTTGAATTAGAGCAGTTGCAAGGGCAAGTTTCATTATTGCAAGAAGAACGAGACTCATTGCAAAATCAAGTATGGGAATTACTACAACAACTAGAAACCTTCAATCCAGAGCCTTTGGCTGATAATTCCCAAGAAGAAGATCCTGAATTGTTTCCTTTTTCTGAAATAATGGAAACTTCCGCAATCATAGAAAATTCGGATGTTGATACATCAGAGAATATACCTGAAGAATGGACTAATTTTTTAGAAAATCTCCCAGGATACGAACTACAAGTATTAAAAGCTATAGTCGATCAAGATAATCCCAATGCCGCTATTAAAAAAATTGCCGAAGCAAACATTACTATGCCAAATCTCTTAATCGATTCTATAAATGAACGGGCAAATGATACTATTGGTGAATTAATAATTAACACAGATTCGGAAAGTCTAGAAGTTTATCCTGAGAATATTACCCATGTCAAAAAAATGATTGCAATGCATGAAAATCTTATGGCTAGACATGATTCGTCAAATTAAATTATTATTGCCGTCATTAGATTAGTATAAGTTGAAGATATATCTTATCTATCTACTGCGTGCTTCTGCGTTTAGAATAAAGTGAAATTTAAGACATGGCAAAGCTCAAAATCTCGAAGAAAATCTCCACTGCTTTAATCAATTCCCTTGGTGCGGGGGTAGTACCCAGAGTTGGAGTTGAATATATAGCAGTAGGTCGAGAAAAAGAACTAAAAAGCCTATTACAAAATCTGGATGATATTGCAGAAGGTGTCGCAGCATTTCGCTTCATAATTGGTAACTACGGTTCTGGGAAAAGTTTTTTATTACAACTAATTCGCAACCGCGCTATGGAGCAAGGTTTTGTAGTAGCTGATGCTGATTTATCTCCTGAACGCCGATTAGCTGGAAGCAACAATGAAGGTTTAGCCACCTATCGAGAATTAATGAGCCACCTAGCTACAAAAACTCGTCCTGATGGTGGTGCTTTAGTCTCGATTTTAGAAGGATGGATTAATAAAATTCAACAAGAAGTGGTTAAAGAAACTGAAATGCGTCCGAATGACGATGGTTTTGATGACCAAGTTGAATCGAAAATTAGGGAAGTAGTTCAGTATATTGAAGATTTAGTTCACGGTTTTGATTTTGGTAGCGTGATTATCGCTTATTGGCGTGGCTATCGAATGGATGATGATAATTTAAAAAATGCAGCGATGCGCTGGTTACGTGGGGAATTTACTACTAAAGTTGAGGCGAAAGCAGCTTTAGGAGTGCGGGTAATTATTGATGATGATAGTTGGTATGACTATATAAAACTGTTTGCGAAATTTGTAGCTGAGATTGGCTATAAAGGGCTGTTAATTTTAGTTGATGAAGCTGTACACATATATCAAATATCTACTACAGTCACACGGGAAAAGAACTATAATCGACTCCTTGCAATGTTTAACGATACCATGCAATGTAAAGCAGAACATCTTGGCATTATCGTTGGTGGAACAACCAAGTTTTTAGAAGACCCCAAACGGGGACTTTTTGCAGACCAAGCTTGGCAAAGACGCACAAAAGAAAGTCGTTTTGTTGCACAATCTGGTGTTCAGGAACATTTAGGGCCAGTGATTCGGCTAAATCCGTTGAGTGAAGCAGAAATTTTGACGCTTCTGCAACGTTTAGCTGAGATTCATGCACTCAATTTTGGCTATGAACAGACTTTAACAAATCGTGAGTTGAAGGAGTTTGTGCAAGAAATTATTAATCGCCTGGGTGCAGAAGCATTACTTACACCAGGGGAAATTGTCCGAGATTTTATGAGTGTGCTGAATATTCTTCACCAAAATCCAGGAATTGTGTTTGGTGAATTAATTCATGGTTCTAAATTTAAGCCTACTGCTATGGGTAAGGATGCAGATGTGGATGAGGATGGCGCAGCAGAATTTAGTTTGTGATTAATGTTAAAACGGTACGTCAATAAAGTTCAATGCACCTGACGAAATTTACTCTTTAGTAATTGGTAAGTCAAGCCAATCACTAAGTTCATAAGCTAGCCAGTCAAGTTCTGGAGGAGTGAGAGTAAAAAATTCTCCCTCATATAAAAACCTATACTTTCGTAGTCCTGCCCAAATTATCAAGCCAGCAGAATTGTAACTTTCTCTCATCCGTTCTAAACGAATAATATATTCTCTTGGACTTGGAGGTAGATGATGAAGCTCAATTCCAAACACATGAGAAGCTAAGGAAATCTGATGCTGATTGATAAGAAGTCGCAATTTACCTGATGACAACAGTAAAACAATCCATATCCATTTTGCAACAGGTATAATTGTAGATAATATAAGTACAGCTGCGAAAAAGCATAGCATATAAAAATCAGAGGAATAAGAGGTGTCAATCGCAGGAATTATAAAAGTAATAATAGCAGGCATAGATAAAATAGGAAGACAAATTATAAAAAGTAATAATACGTACACTTTTTTGGTAAAAAATCCACTTCCTGGAACAATAACTTCTATAGAATCAGCACTTTTATTCAAAACAACTTTACAACCAGGAGGTTTTATTGGGTTTGAATTAATAGTTATTCTCTGAGTCTGGGTTGCATTTTCAGGTTTTTCTAAAGCTTGCAAAGCGCTTTCAGCAGAAGTTAAACGTTGACTTGCAATAGGTTCTGTCATCCAGCTTAACCAACTGCTAAAACTAAGACTAATATTAGCAGCCTGTTCAAATTGAATTTGTAGGTCTGTTTGCGGTAAGTCTGCGGGATGCTGACCTGTAACTAAATAAATTAAAGTTGTTCCCAAACTGTAAAGGTCAGAAGCACGAGTAGCTTTACCATTAAATTGTTCTGGTGGCATATAGCCGTAACTTCCCACAACTGTCATAGTGCTACTTCTTCTGGCGATGGTTTGCACTGAACCAAAATCTACCAAGTACACTTCACCTACACTATTACCAGAGCGATTTGTTAATAGAATATTACTTGGTTTGATATCACGATGAATTACGGGCGGCTGACGCCCATGCAGAGATTTGAGAATTTCTAGAATAGCTTTTGCTAGTTCCTTAACTTCTTCTTCACTGAAACTACGTCCAGCTTTGAGTTGTACTTCTAGAGATTGGGCTGGGATATAACTTTGTACGAGTGCAAATCCTCTGCTGTTGGGTGAATCTAGCTCAAAGTAGTCAAGGTAGCGGGGAATGGCTGGGTGGGAAAGTGCTTTGAGTGTTTCAGCTTCCCGCTCAAACAGCTTGAGGTCGTTCCATTCAAACTCATTACCAAAAGACAGTATTTTGACAACTACTAATTCTTGAGTTTGTAAGTCACGAGCTAGCAGCGTCCCCCGTCCGGCTTTTTTGCCTAGTTCCTGTTGCACTTGATATCTTTCCAACAGGATTTCTTGGTTAGAATCTGGTGATTCTTGACTTGTCATTTGCTCGTGACTCCAAAGCTTTGTTGCTTTTATAGCTTTCCTGTTTATTACTGCCCCACTGTAAGATTACTTAAGTTAGCAACAAGCATTAAAGAGAGTATTTTTCTAAAATTTGACTTACTAAGCTAATGAGCATTTAAGTTGCATAAAACCAGGGCTTAAGCCCTTACTACAAGCGAATAAGTCTGGAAAAATGAATGATGATTAGCTTATCTACTCAATACTGCCTAGTAGTCTGCCAACCCAAAAATGCTAAGTGAGGACTGGGGAAAGGGGAAAGGGAAAAGGGAAAAGGGTAAGAGATTTAAACCCTTTCCCCCTTCCCCCTTACCCTTTACCCCGCCAAGTTCACTTGGCGAACTACTAGATTTTGCCTAAAAATAAAAATGTATAAAAATGAAACTCAATAAGACCTGCAATTCTCATCAAATTCATCTGTTTTCAGGATTGGTTAAAATAGCTTTTGGTTGATTAGTATTAAATAGAGAAGCAGACAACAGAACAATCGGTTTGTTTGTTTGGTTTTCTCCATAATGAACCATTCCGGCAGATTCAACTAAAGCATCTCCCACTGTAAGCTGTATAGTTTTCCCTTTTTGAAGAATGAATTCTGTGCCGTTAGCTTTCGTTACTTTAGCTTCTCCTTCCACAACAGTATAAGTTAAAGTTCCCGCCTCTACTCGTTCAATCTGCATTCCCGGATGAGTATGAGTAGGGAGTTTTGCTCTTGGTGCGATGGTATAGCGTACAAGCTCAAGAATCTGCTTTTTATCTTGAGTAGGATAACCACTCGCTAAAACTTCACGGGTAACAGATTGAGTGTAAGTATTGGATGAGGACGTTTCTTGGCTATTAACAACTACACTGCCAAAAGCTAGAATAGCTAAGGGGAGAATCAGCGACAGTTTTCTCATATTAAAAGTTTTTTGTTTGGGTAATACCTTTAATCAAATCATAATTTGGGATGAGTTAAACCGTGCAGATGTTGCTCTGGTTGAGATTAAACTGACTGCGTTGTTTACCGCCGCAGGCATCGCAACAACTTAAATATTCATAAGTAACGTTAAAGCTATGAATTTTTGTAAGAAATCTATTGCAAACCAGTTGCGATCGCTTCAAATTGCTGCCAACAAAGGTACAATGCACGCGGTACGTGAAAACATCCTTTCCATTTGCCACCTTTGAGGTTCAACAATACTTCCCCACGCCGATTGAGATAGCCAAACCATTCACCGTATTCTGCATCAGCAAAGTGTGACCAAGTGTAATCATGCATTTTTTGATACCATTCCCAGCAAACCTCACGCCCGGTTAGGCGATAGCCCATCGCTAATGCAACCAAAGATTCTAGGTGAACCCACCACAGCTTTTGATCCCATTCCAGTTGTTGTGGCGGATGACCATCTGCATCCATAAAGTAATACAATCCGCCGTATTCGCTATCCCAAGCGAAATTCAGAATATTTAGCACCACATCAATGGCTTGGTTAATAGTTTTGGTATCGTTTTTCCGACGCGCGATATCCATGATAAACCACATAGCTTCGATACCGTGACCTGGATTAATCAGCCTTCCCTCAAAACAATCTATGTGGGAACCATCAGGGGCAACGTTTTCGTACATTAGCCCCCGTTCTGAGTCGAGGAAATCGGTCATCACTTCGCGGACAGTTTCAGCTAGGACATTCTCTAATGTTTCCTTTGGCAGTAACCATTCCATTTCTAGAGTCAGGTTGGCTAAAATCATCGGTACAGCCAATGATTTCATCGGGCGTGTATCGGGATAGGTTTTATTATATTTGCCTTTCGGGTTATCTTTGCGGCGTAATACGTTGTTGTAAGCTTGCATCGCCACATCCTTTGGCCATTCTTCGCCACCAGCAAGTGCATATTGACTAAATGCCATCGCCGCAAAGCAATCAGAAAAGATATTATAAGGTTGAACCAGTGGTTTTCCTTCACGGGTGAGGGCAAAGTACCAGTTACCATCACTATCTCTACCATGTTGGGCGAGAAAATTAGCACCATTGCTGGCAATTTTTAGCCAGTTTTCGCGTTTTTCTAGCTGGTTGCAAAGCATAGAAAAAGTCCACACCTGGCGGTTTTGTAGCCAGATGAATTTGTCTGTATCATAAATTTTGCCTTCGCGATCGAGGCAAGTGAAATAGCCGCCTTGCTGCCAATCGAGAGAATATTTTTCCCAAAATGGGAGTACGTCGTTGAGGAGAGCGTTTTTGTAAAGTTCAGCGACCGCTTGAAAATCATACACCATAAATTTCCTCCCCTTTTATACCAAAACCAACAGCTTAACGGCGTAGCCCGTCGTAGAGATCGGGTCAGTCTCTTACAAGATTTAGCCAGCAAAAGCTATACTTCTATCTTGCGCCATTCTCAATAACCGTAGGGTAAGCATTATAGTATCAGCTCTACAAGTTTTTTAGATATGAGGTTGTTATGAGTCAGATTGAACGAGTTGCGATCGTTGGAGGAAACCACGGTAATGAGTTAACAGGAGTATATCTAGTCAAAAAGTTTCAGCAGTATCCTAATTTAATCAACAGAGGAAGTTTTGAAACTCTGGCATTACTTGGCAATCTCAAAGCTATTGAAGAAGGCAAACGATACATTGAGAAGGATTTAAATCGTTGCTTCACTAATCAAGGTTTACAAAATACCCAACTTTCAAGTTACGAAGATACGCGGGCAAAAGAAATTCAACAGATATTGCAACCGCAAAATCAGCCTTTTGCAGATGTAATTATTGATTTGCACAGCACAACTGCCAACATGGGTTTAAGTCTGATTTTTTGTGATATGCATCCTTTCTTACTTCGGTTAGGTGCTTATTTGACTTCGATAAATCCGATGGTAAAGATTTTTATTAATCAACAATCTAGAGAAGGTGGTTTTCTCCGTTCTTTGTGCGAATTGGGTTTTGTGATAGAAGTTGGTGCTGTAGCTCAGAATATCTTAAACGCCGAATTATTTCAGCAAACAGAGCAGCTTATGTATGCAATTTTAGACTATTTTGAAGGTTGCAACCAAGGTAATATTCCGCAGACAAACAGCAAGCTTACATTCTATCAATACATTGAGACGATCGATTATCCTAGAAGCGATGCCTACGACGGGCTGCACCTACGTGGAGAGATTCAAGCTATGATTCATCCCCAACTTCAGTTTCGGGATTATGAACCTCTGCATCCAGGCGATCCAATGTTTCTGACTTTTGCAGGAAAAGATATTCTTTATGAGGGAGCGTCTACTGTTTATCCTATTTTTATTAATGAAGCAGCTTACTATGAGAAAGGAATTGCGATGTATCTAAGTCAAAAACACGAAGAGGTAGTTTAATCTATTCGTCCTTCTAACCAAGCTTGTAAATCAGTCAAACTGGTGAAATCTAACAGTGCTTCACTCAAATCTGTGAGAACAGGCAAAGATAAACCAGAAATGGAGGATCGCATTTCCTCAGACAATTTTCCTAGCCGCTTAGTTAATTGTCGGGAAATAGCATTAGCCATCGCTTCTCGTCCTTCTTCTCGTCCTTCTTCTCGTCCTTCTTCCTTGATTTCTCGATAAACTCTCGTTTGCTGTAGTGTTATTCCTAGCATAGACTCTACCTCCGCTTGGCTCAATTGTTCAAATCTGTACATCATTATCGTCGTCACTATTTCTATTATGACGCGACCCTCTGCTAATGGTACTTCTTGATCAGTTCTTGTTAACAAATACCTTGCCTCTTCAGGTGCTTGTTCTTCCTTTATCGTAGTTAGTACCATCAGTGCCACCCATAAAGGTAATTGGCGAATATTCCCCAATTCATCCAAATACACCCGATGTACTTGGTTACTATTGAGCAATCCCCGATGAGGGTAAATGTTACTTTGTTCGGTATTGCGAGATGGATAAATTACAACTGCTTGCCAGTCATTAAATCTGGCGCGGTTGCGGTAGAAATATAATGAAGATTCAGCAAATACTCTTTCATAAAGCTGTTCATCCTTTTGAAACTGTACCTCACAGAAATATACAACTCCAGGAGTCTCGCTTTCTGGTAGGAGAAATACCCCGTCAATTTCAAATTTGGGTTCTTTGACAGCTACCGAATCAAATCGATAAGCATTTGCATTTGTCGGGGGATTTGTCAATAGTTCAAATAAAAGAGTGGGGGATTGTTGAAACAGTTTGTAAAAAATTGAGTCTCGACGCATGGAGCATTTTATCTGATTAAATCTGCGATACATTTAATCACATATTCTTGTACATCTAGCAATCCTGAATCATTCTTGAAAGGGACTGGGGATTAGGGATTGGGGACTGGGTTTGAAAAACAAGATCCCCGACATCTTTTACAAAGTCGGGGATCTGTGGCTTGGTTAAGCTTAGAGGTAATTGCTGTAAATACTCACCCCGCCAGCCGATACATAATCACTTTTCCTTTCCAATTTTCTTCTACAAATACCAAATGTTCACCATTTGAACGACGAAAAGCGCGGATACCGTAGGGGATATCAATCCAGCCACTTTCGCTACCAACTTCTGGGCCTGGTTTTAGCAGTTGTACTTGCACTCCCGTCTTGGCATTGTAGACATATACCTCTGCGGTTTTGACTGTCACGGCAAATACATAATCTCCCGCCACACTCATGGCCGCTGTAGACACTTCCCGTTTGCCGGTGGTGTCGTAGGGAATCACAATTCGCCACTTAGGAGTACGATTTCCTTTACTCCAATTGTCAAAACGGGCAATTTCAGATCCAGCAACTCCCGCATCATCACCGAATGCAGGGTGATCTACTGTAAAGCCTGACAAATACATAGTATCTGTTTCGGGGAAATATTCGATTCGCCGCAAGTCGTTAAATATGTTGGGAGTAGTTTGCTTTTCTATCGAACTATAGCTGTAGATGGGGTTGCCTTTAGGATCTATTCCCTGTAAAGGATAGTGTCGAATGCCATCTTCGGTTCGCAAAGCTTTCCAAACATCTCCTTTGCTGTCTACCCACCAGCCGCCGATATAGGGATAATCTTTGCTGGTATCATATTCATCTTTTTCAAATTTGCCATTTCCGTTGCGATCGCGCCAGATCCATTCTCCTTGTTTTGGTTGATGCGGTGGCCAATTTCCGGCGAGAAATGGTTTGTCTGCGCTATTAGTTCCGACAAACATTCCGGCTGGGATGGCTACTTTACCATCTGTATCTGGGTTAAAACGATATATTTGCAGAAAGCTGTTATACATATCTGTGAGGAACAAAAACGGCTTTCCTTGGATGCGGCGAACAAAGGTTCCATCTGGCGAGGTATGCAGACGTGGATCTTGAGGATATTTGAAAGCATTTAAAGTATAGGCTTTGTAAGTCCATTGCTTACCAGCAGGCTTGCTGTAATCCATCAAATAGTGTTCTTGTTTGGTGAATACATCTACACCATCAGTTTTAGGATCGGCATCTGCATTATCGACGAATATCAATCCTAGCGATCGCCACATTAGTTTTCCCGATGGCGAAAATTTCCGCAAATCTGTTCCCGACTTGTTGAAACCATTACTATTTATGTAGATATTGCCAGAAGCATCTGTACCAACTCCGGTAAGTCCGTAAAGTTTCAAATCTCGAACTTCACCAGGAACTCCTGCATAGATACCGCCTTTACAGCCAAAATTACCTGTTTGTACTGGCTTATCTTTGATGTCATAAATCAACATCTGCTGACGCGGCCCATTTTCTGCCACTAACAGCTTACCTTGATGATTAATTGCGATCGCACTTGGTTCAACGATATCTGCAATCTCTTGGGGCAATTGCTTTCCACTCTGGGAATAATGTAAAATTTTCGCAGGTTTACTACCATTTTTACTTTGAATAATCCACAGATTTTTTTGTGAATCAATAGTTATTCCTCCCGGATTAGCAACGGTAAAGCTGCGGAGTTCTTTCATCGTATCAGTATCATAAACACGAATCCGGTTAGCAGCAGAATCACTCACATACAACTCGCTTCCCAAAGTTGCTAATCCAGTAACTTCACTTTTAGTACTGGTAATCAACATACTTTTATCCCAGCCACGCCCTTCAGGAAACGGTGCAGGTTTTCCTGTCAAATCATAGCGTCTAACAGAATACCAAGTTGTTCCTTCTGGTGGGTAATCTTCTTTTGTATTGCCCCTCGAACCTTGAGTCATGGCAATGTAAATATATTTACTATTTGCTGTTACAGCTTTGCCACCACCACGACTCCAGCCGTGAGTATCCCCAAGAGCACCAATAATCTTACCATCTTTATAGATTCCTGCTTCTGTTCCCGCTTCATCCCAATGGCTGTTGGTATAAACTGTGCCATCAGGGGTAACATACATGGCCTCAATATTATTTTGTATCCGTAGATTTCCACTGCCAATAGTATTACCTATCCACGATGTTTTATAGGTAAGCGTGGGTGTTCCAGTTGTCGCCCAGTCTGTTGTAATGCCAATGGTAGTAACAATGACTCCAACAGTCAGACTGAGTAAAAAATTAAAAGTTTTACTTCTTTGTAAATATCTAGGTTGAGATAATTTTTTGATGTGCTGATTGAGCTTGCGACGGAGTTTTTCTAACTTCGCCAGTAATTTATTTATCATATAATTTTTCAGCTTTTAATTATTTATATACAAGCATTTATCATAAAATCCGTACAAAAATATAACTATTTTTAACTTGACAATATGTAGATTGTGTAAGGACATTGCATCTAAAATTTTTGATTAATCATTAATATTTAATCATCGTATTATTTTTTACTTCTTTGTAAATATAAATGGTAAATATTAATACAAAATTATTTGACATCAATTTATTATTGGTACTTTTTTCCTTACCCTATATACCTCTCACCTTCCTTGACTTACAGGTATCATATATGTCGTGGTCGGTACTCTCTAGTTAAGAAAAACACAGACTTTAATTCCTTGTTGACGTTGGCAGATAAATAGTTTATAAATTGGTGTTCTATAAAAAATATGATTGCTAATGTGTATTCGTAAGTTATTGTGATTTAGGTTTTGATAAAACACGTTTGATAAAAAAATAGATATTTTTTATCTGCATCGGAAGCATGAGATTTTTATATTATTCAAAAATACTCAAAAAATTATAGGACACACATTAAATGGAAAGTAAAAAAAATAATTTGGATTCATCCTCTGCATCTATTCTCACTCTAGGATTAGGCTGGTTTCCCAAAAGTCCTGGAGGATTAGAAAGGTATATTTATGAACTAACCCATAAATTAGCAGCAAATAAAGACCAGATTGAATTATGTGGAGTCGGTTTACCAGAGGATGAAATAAATTCAAGTATTAAGCTGACTAACTTAGCTTATGTTGATAGTCCGATTTGGCAAAGATTATGGTCAATTCGCAATAACTTTAAGAAAACAAGAACAAGCAAACCAGATGCTATTAATCTGCACTTTGCATTATATAGCTTTCCTATTTTAGATATTTTACCAAAGGGAGTACCAGTTACTTTTAACTTTCATGGCCCTTGGGCTTCTGAGAGTCAGCAAGAGGTAGTTAATAAAAATCTTAGTCTTTTGATCAAACACTGGCTAATAGAACAAAAGACTTATAATCGCTGCGATCGCTTCATAGTTTTGAGCAAAGCATTTGGTAAAATTCTACATGATAAATATCAAGTACCGTGGAGCAAAATTAATATTATTCCTGGTGGAGTTGATATTAACTGGTTTCAGCCAAATTTATCACCCCAGGAGGCTTGTGCAAAGCTAGGCTGGCCAACTAATCGCCGGATAATATTTACATCACGCCGCTTAGTACATAGAACCGGAGTTGACAAATTATTACAAGCACTGGCTATAATTAAGCCCAGAATACCAGATGTGTGGCTAGCGATCGCAGGTCGTGGTCACATTCAAGCCGCACTACAACAACAGGCTACAGAATTAGGACTAGATGACAACGTTAAATTTTTAGGTTTTCTACCTGATGAGCAATTACCTATAGCTTACCAAGCTGCTGAATTGACTATTATGCCTAGTCAATCTTTTGAAGGATTTGGATTAGTAATAGTTGAGTCTCTCGCCTGTGGTACTCCTGTTTTATGTACCCCAGTTGGAGGAATGCCAGAAATTTTATCAGAATTTTCACCCGATTTAATTACTACTTCAACAGAAGCCTCAGCCATTGCTGAAAAATTAGAGCAAGCACTATTGGGAAATATCCCCATACCTTCACGATCAGCCTGTCGCCAGTATGCAACTACACACTACGATTGGAATCAAATTGCCCAGCAAGTACGCAAGATTCTATTAGCTTAAAGAAATGAATTTAATAAATATTAGGGGCACTAGGTGGATAAAATTAGATAAAATCGAGGTTAAATGAAAATTTTTTTCCTAGACCAAAGTGGTAAACCAGGCGGTGCCGAATTATGTTTAATAGATATTGCTAAACCTTATGGCGATCGCGCGTTGGTAGGTTTATTTTCAGATGGAGAATTTAAAGATTTACTAAAGCAAAATCATATCCCAGTAGAAGTTTTGGCAACTGAAGCAATCCAAGTTCGCAAAGAAAGCACTTTGGTACAAGGATTAAAGAGTTTGGCACAACTTGCACCTCTGATTACTAAGGTAGTTAAAAAAGCCCGTGAATACGATTTAATCTATGCCAATACTCAAAAAGCATTAGTTGTAGGAGCATTAGCAAGTTTTTTCAGTCGTCGTCCTCTGGTTTATCATTTACATGATATTCTTTCCCCAGAACATTTTAGCCAAACTAATCTTCGCATTGCTGTTAACTTAGCTAATCGTTTTGCTTCATTAGTAATTGCTAATTCTCAAGCTAGTAAGATAGCCTTTGTAGAAGCAGGAGGACGCCCAGATATTATTGAGATTGTCTATAACGGCTTTGATCCAAAAACTTATCAAACTGATGAGTCTGAAATTAAGCAACTACAGCAAAAATTAGGATTAAAAGGAAAATTTGTAGTCGGACACTTTAGCCGTCTTGCACCTTGGAAAGGGCAGCATATTTTAATTGATGCTCTTGCTAAATGCCCGCCAGAAGTGACAGTAATTTTAGTAGGTGATGCACTGTTTGGTGAACAAAATTACGTCCAAAAGTTACACCAACAAGTTGCCCAATTGGGATTAGAACACCGCGTCAAATTTTTAGGATTTCGTTCTGATATTCCCCAGTTAATGGCAGCTTGTGACTTGGTGGCACATACCTCTACTTCGCCAGAACCCTTTGGTAGAGTGATTGTTGAGGCGATGCTATGTAGAAAACCTGTAGTTGCAGCCAAAGCTGGGGGTGCAATGGAATTGGTAGAACATGGACTTAATGGTTTTCTAGTGACACCAGGAGAACCCCAGGAACTTGCACAAGTAATTATCACCTGTCTTCAGGAGACAGAAATAACTGCAACTATAGCTAATAATGCTCGTACTATGGCTAGTCGGCGTTTTGATGTGGCAATTATTAATCAGCAAATTTCCCAACTGCTATCCCACAGATTTTAGTAGTTTGTCCCTTATAAAAGTTTGTAGTAAGGACTTTAGTCCTGAATTTTTAAGCACTTAAGTGCTTACTACAAACCCAGCAAAATTAATGCGATGAACCACTACTGGTCTATCGCATTAATTTTGATGGGCTGCAAGATCCTCGACTTCTTGAAGAAGTCGGGGATCTGACCACCGCTAACTCCTCAGAACTAATGCGATGAACCACTACGCTGAAAAAGGACGTAGCGTTACCAGGGCCCCCAGATAGCAAAGGTTATTCCTGGACTCTGGGTGTTGACAAACATCGTCTGACCATCGGGGGAGAAGCAGACACCGGCAAACTCTGATGTGTTGAGGGCATTCTTAGCAAACTTATAAAGACTGCCACTGGGAGTAATGCCCAGAATGTAATCCGTTCCATCCCCATCT
The DNA here is from genome assembly GCF_054786515.1 of Nostoc sp. UIC 10890. Lineage (NCBI taxonomy): Bacteria > Bacillati > Cyanobacteriota > Cyanophyceae > Nostocales > Nostocaceae > Nostoc > Nostoc sp. UIC 10890. The sequence continues at coordinate 2,640,585 of NZ_JBSGKF010000001.1, read as the reverse complement.
TCACAGAGGAAAATGTCCCGGTTGGGGAAAACCACAAGATTGTCTGGATTGTCTAGCACACTAGAATTGTTGGGTTCAATATAGAGTTCAACGGTATTATTAGCGGGCGAATAACGCCAAATCTGCCCATTTCCAGAACTACTACCACTCTTGCAAGTGAAGTAGACATAACCACCGCCATAAAAGATGCCTTCCCCACCTGAAAACCTAGCGGCACCGCTGTTATACCCTGCTGTTCTGACAGTATCAGATGTGGGATCAGGATTGCTAATCTGTACCCAGTTCACCGCCCTAGGCGTATTTTTTGGGAAACCCGTAGCTGTGTTAATTCCAGACGACCCTATAATCCTTAAAGCGTATAGCGAACCGCCAGCACTCAGGTTGTTGCTTTGATTGGGAATGAAGCGGTAGAAAAGCCCATCACTCCGGTCTTCTGTCATGTAGATATACCCTGTGTTGGGGTCTACAGCAGCAGCCTCGTGATTAAAACGCCCCATAGCGGTTAGTGGGACGGGGGTGACAAAAGTATTTGCACTACTGGGAACTTCAAACACATAACCATGCTTCTTGCCGTTATTGGTTTCAAAAGTTTCCTCGCAGGTTAACCATGACCCTGAAGGTGTAGGGCCACCGGCACAGTTGCGAATAGTTCCTGCTAGGACACCCCGATGTTCTACCAGGTTGCGGGAAGAATTAACAACCAATTTAGTACAACCGCCCCTCCCATTTGTGTTGTACTTGCTGCCATTGGGAGCGCCCACACCATTGCCAGAAGTACCGAGTTCATGATTGCGAATTAGAATTGTATTGCCATTAGACCCGGCAAAAGCACCCATACCATCGTGACCACCCGGCACTAAGTAACCATCATTCATCGTTTGGCCTGTTTCGGACAGTCTGCGGTAAGTGAATCCAGCTGGCAAATCTAATACTCCGTTGGGGTCGGTCACTAAATTGCCGTAGGGGCCCGCAGCGATCGCAGGTTTAGCATAGAATGCTTGCAAAGGAGATAGAAGGACAGCACCTGTAGCAGATGCCCCTGCCAGGGTAAAAAACTGACGTCTCGATAAATTCAATGTATACTCCCTGATGTTTTGGATGAGGCTTAATTTGTTGCAAATAGCTAGCCTCAATTATCTAGGAAGAGTAAGTTTTTTTAATTAATAAGAGGTTAAAAAAAGATTATTCAAGGCATTGAATTAATACAAGTTTATAAACTTATCTCTTTAATGTTTTTTCTTCGGCGAGTGACTATTAATATTTAATAAGTGAAGCTCCGGTTCTATCGTTACATTTATGTAAAATTAATACAAAAATGACAAAGCTACAAATTGGCTCTCCATCAGAAACAATAATAGACGCTCACAAATACTGGAACGCCACTGGTATTTTTCTAGAAATAGGAGCAAGTTATAAGTTTGAAGTACAAGGAGAACAGTTTTGGTATGATGCCAAGATTAGAAGTGATGCAGATGGGTATACAAAACCGTGGCTACGTTGGGCTGAGATGTTCCGCAGAAAACCAAACGAAAACTGGTTTTCCCTCATCGGGAATATTGGCCAGTCTGGTGAACAAGAGTTCTTAATTGGGAAGAAATTGGAGAAATATAAAGCTTCTTCAAGTGGGGAGTTGTTTTGTTATGCCAATGATGTTCCAATAATGTATTTTAACAATCGTGGAACTTTAATTTTGACTATTACAAGATTGAGTTAATTGAAGAAGAATTTAGGTGCGATTCGTTGTGTGGCAAAATCTCGGTAATCAGCCCGTAAATAACCCATTCCATAACGAAAAGGCTTATGGTTAATAGCAAATATCCAGATGAGAGTAAGTGGATGTTCGTAAGGCAGGATAATAACGCACCTGACGGTGAAAAGCAAGATTGCTACTATGGCACCTTAGAAGATTGTTTATGGCGTATGCGTGTATGTATAGCTGATCAGCTTAATGACGAAGCCATGCGAGAACTAGGTTATACATTTGATGAAGTCAGTAGAGCAGAAATATGGTTTGAGGAGCAAAAAGATTTTTGGGCGAATACAGAGGATACTTCAAAAACGAGGCAATATGTAGCTGCAATGACAGAAAAGGCTGAACGAATTTTAGACTCTCTTCAAGCTAGAGTAAACGAGAAACTACAAAGGATCAAAACCCAGTGTCTAACAGCAGGAATTGTTAGTACTACAAATTGGTTTATTAAATATAACGGTAATGACAATGAGGGGTAGATGGTGCTGATGTTACCTAATGAGTTTTATTCTAGACGATTCGACGCGGACGATATACTTTAGGTAAACGTTCTAAGTTAGTGGCGATGAAGAATTTTGATATTCAGCTAGATGAAGAATATGCTCAAAAGCTTGCCTACATCCAACAGGAGGCTGACCAAGATACAGTAGAGGCAATTAAATCTTCGATTGAACTGCGCTATCAACAACTTCAGCAACAAAAAACAGATCCGTTAGCTAAACTCAAGCAAAGTAAATTTATCGGCTGTTTCAAAGGAGAAACTGACTTAGCTGCTAATTCGGAAACCATTGTGCGATCGCTAATGCAAGAAAAGTATGATCATCGCTGATACTGGCTTTTTCGTGGCACTTGGGAACCAAAACGATCAATACCATCAATTAGCACTACAAGTTTTAAATGCTCTCAATGAACCACTAGTCACTACTTACCCTGTAATTACCGAAACTTGTTACCTTCTTCTTGCCAGAGGAGGTGGTAACAATGCTCAATGTAGTTTTTTGAGAGAGGTTGCACAGGAAGCATTTGAGGTGTTCGACTTACGAAGTCACCATATTACACGTATGGTTGAAGTTATGGAAAAATATGCAGATTTGCCAATGGATATGGCAGATGCTTCTCTGGTTGTTTTAGCAAAACATCTGGGACATGGACGGATTTTGACGCTTGATAAACGAGACTTTAATACCTATCGTTGGAATAACAGCAATCCTTTCAATAACTTGCTGCTGAATTTTGAATAAGGTTTGCAAAAGTCGGGAAAAAAGTCGGGTTCACAGAATCTTATCCGAAAACTCCAGCAGTATAACTGTAAAGTGATTTATAGTTGTCCCTAAAATCTGAACTACCCTTGTCGTTACACAATGGACGCTGAAGCAGCATTAGCATGGTTAGATGCCACAATTCCCCCTCAGACTGGGGAACGGTTGAGCGATTTGCAAAAAGTGATTCTTGTGCAAGTTTGGTTGGGTAGAAAATACTTAGATATCGCTCATTCTTACGGTTGTACGGAAGGACACGCCAAGGATGCTGGTTCTCAGTTATGGAAGCTGCTTTCTAAAGTCTTGCGAGAAAAAATTACCAAAAGTAATTGTCGCGCTACTTTGGAACGGGTTCTGAGAAAAACTACTGCGATATCATCCAGTCTGATTGATTACTCGCGATCGCCCCAACCCACCCCAAAATTAGAGGATACCAATTTTATTGGACGAACAGCTGCGATCGCTCACCTGAATAATTTGGTAAATCAGGGATCGAAAGTGATTGTTATCCAAGGTGAGGGAGGTTTAGGGAAAACTACTCTAGCGCAGCAATATCTCCAAACTCAGGGGTTTGACTTGGTTTTGGAACTGCTGATGGCAAAGGAAACGCAGAATATCACCCCCGCGGAACGAGTAGTAGAGGAATGGCTCAAACAAGATTTTGATCAAGAACCTGGGGTAGAATTTGGCGTAACTTTAGGAAGACTCAAGCGCCAACTGCACAATCGGCGGATTGGGGTGTTAATCGACAATCTCGAACCTGCATTGGATCAACAAGGTGGGTTGATTGCTTCCCACCGCAACTATGTAGAACTATTGCGGGTGTTGGCTGATGCTAGGGTGCAATCTGTTACCTTGATTACTAGTCGCGATCGCCTTTGTGAACCTGGCCTAAATGTGAATCACTATCGGCTTCCTGGTTTAGATGAAAGCGCATGGCAACAGTTTTTTCACAACCGTGGGTTAACTATCAACTCGTCAACCTTGCAAATCATGCATCGCACTTATGGCGGTAATGCGAAAGCAATGGGAATTCTCTGCGGTTCAATTCAGGAGGATTTCGACGGTGACATGGTTCTTTATTGGCAAGAAAATCATGCTGATCCTTTAGCAGCAACCGACTTAAAAAATTTAGCCGTTAGTCAAATTAATCGTCTGCAAGCCCTCGACCCCCAAGCATATCGCCTACTTTGCCGTTTGGGATGTTATCGTTACCAAGATATACCCACCATCTCATCACAAGGGTTGTTTTGTTTACTGTGGGATGTCCCACCTGATCAACATCGCCAAATCATCGTCTCCTTGAGAAATCGGTCTTTAGTGGAGTGTGATAAAGGTGAATACTGGCTGCATCCTGTGATTCGGAAAGAAGCGATCGCACGTTTACGTCCCAGCGATGAATGGGAAATTGCCAACCACAAAGCCGCAGAATTTTGGACAGTTAGTATTAAACAAATTGAAACCTTTAAAGATGCTTTGCAAGCTTTAGAAGCATATTATCACTACATAGAAATTAACGAATTTGAGTTGGCAGGAAAGGTCATTTTAAAAAGTCGAAATAATCAATGGCAACAGTTTTTGCCTCTTGGCAGTACGTTGTATCGGATGGGTTTAATTCAACCGATACTTGCGGCAATTAATCAAGTTGTTAAAAAACTCGAAAATGACCAAAATCTCAGCGAACTTTATAATATATTAGGTGATTTATATTGGATAACAGGTAAGATTAGTCAAGCGATCGCCTGTCAGGAAAAGACTATTACTCTGGCAACCCAAGCACTCAAATCACTTATACCTCAGCCAGAAAATAAACATACAGTTTACTATCTGAGGATGCTAGAAGTAGATTCTTTATTAAGTATTGGTCTTTACCAAATAGATTTGTGGGAATTAGAGGCAGCCGCAAAGTTGTTTCAACAAGTAATTTACCTGGCTCAAAATACCGAACATCATCGCTGGGCAGAGAAAGCTTCAGTCTGTTTAGCTTTAGTATATTCTTATTCAGGTTTGCGTGATGCCTCATATCAATTAGCAGATGTAGCTTATCAAAATATTACGAATGTAAGATTGGTGGAACAGACTGGAAGATTTGTCTATTTCATGCAAATTTTGGGTCAAACCTATGTCAATTTAGGAGACTTTTCCCAGGCTAATCAAATATTCCACCAAGCCTTGATATTTGCTGAAGAAAGTCACTATATGCAGGTAAAAGCCAAAACACTCAATGGTTTAGCAGAAATCCATCGGCAACAAACAGATTTTGCATTAGCTCTTGCTAATCATACAGAAGCAATCGAACTTTTGGATAAAATAGGTGCAAAATGTGATCTAGCAGAAGCTTATTTTCAATTGGGTTTAACTAATCAAAAGATGGCCAATCCTGATGAAAGTCAAATGAATTTTAATAGAGCAATTCAGCTATTTACTGAAATCAAAGCACCGAAACAAGTTGAAAAAATATTCAACTTGCGGTGCTCAAATTTGTGTCACACTAATTGAGTGACGTAGTGCAATACCAATTTATTAATGGCGACTGTAGGAATCCTCAAATTGGGTTTTGAGTCTCTGAGCCATAACTGCCAAAATAATTAATGCTACAGCAGAAGACACCGCTGCTATTTTTATTCCAGAAGCATCTGTAAGTATTGCTATAGCCGCGAAAGCGATCGCAACTCCCACGCAGCTTTGTTGTAATCGTTTGGTTAACTTATAAGCTTGGCTACAGGAATTACAGATAAGTGTGTGTTGCGAAAATCGGTCTAAGGGTTTTAAATGTTGACTATCTTCGCTACTATCAATATTTTTTGCAGTAGAATAACCTTGATAAAAAGGCAAAGACGAGCCGTATTTATCTAACCACTTGCGATATGCAACTACTAATACGTCTGATGTTTTGAGCGGTAAATACAATTCTTGTAAATTTTTTCCTAACCGCTCAATTTGCCCCTTTTGTTCAACAACTATTGGCATATCACCTTCCAATACTTTGTTGCGGATCATTATATGATCTACCCAAGGAGGCATTAACTTCGTCTTAAAATCAAAAAAGTTACTATAATTTCTGACGAGAACCCGACATCTATTTTTACCGAGGGGAATTGAATACAAAGCAGATCCCCAAAACTTGCTTTCATGTCCATTGCCAATTCTGTAAAGAACTAAACTGGGAGCAACAAAATCTAATAAATGCCAAGGCTGATTGGGGATTTTTGTCTTTCGATACCTTCCACGAATTCCTTGATGGGAACTCTCAAGGACTTCCATCTCTAGTGGTTGAGCTTCAGTGCGATCGCTAAATATGCCCTCATGACTAATAGGAATATGCGCTGGGTCAATAACGTTTTCAATAAAATAGCTTTGGTCATAAGGTAAGTCTCGCATGTAATCTAAGTTAAAACATCCCGGTTTATCCAAATCTGGTACAGTTGGTATTAACTCATCAACAGCTGTTTCAACTTCTCCAGCCCAAATCCAAATCATTCCTTGACGTTCTATAACTTTAAAAGATGAGACACAAGCACTAACAGGAATTTTCGCCTCTGTTGCTAACTGAGGAATATGCAAACATTGACCATCTTGGCCAAATTGCCAACCATGATATAAGCACTCTATTCTACCGTCAATAATTTGTCCATCAGATAGTCTAGCTGCACGGTGGGGACAACAATCTGTTAAACAAATAATCTCTCCATCTGTGTTTTTAAATAAAACAAAAGGTTCATCATATAGCGAAAAGCTATAAGGGCGATTTAGAGGCAAGTCTTGCAGCAAACATACAGGATACCAACATTTTCTCCAATTAAATTCTGATTGAGATTCAAGAGTCTCGAAAGCAGAATTTATTGATGTCACCTGTATTTGTTTTATTTCTAATGTCATAGTTTTCTCCAGAGTTCTATTAGTCTATGTCCTCAGAAAGAATTATCCCAATTTTGTAGCCGTGGCTGCATTTGTTAGTAATCTAAGTTTTATCTACTAAACTTTTCTAAGATTAACAGCACAAATTAACCATCACCATATTTCCTAGTGAGGTGTTTATACTTAATTTTCTGCAATTACAGCAGTTTTCTTTTACATGAAGTACAAAGTTATGAGGCAGGAAGCAGGAAGCAGAAACTCTTTGTGTCTTATTTTGAGTCCTGCATTTTGTACTTGATTTACTTGAAAACTGCTGTAACTTACTGAAGAGTATCTCAAATACTTCTTCTACATTCAATTTTTTAGGAATATTTACAACCCACCTTCGGCGTCAAGAAAGGTGAATTTGCTGACAAAAAATTAAATAATACGCTTTTTAAAACGGACGAGTCAGTAGGATCGTTCCCCTACTGTTAAACATCTATAGTCGAATGGCACTAAGTTAACGTGAGTTTGACAAGTCTTATTTGACCTCTCCCCCAACCCCTCTCCGACACGGAGAGGGGAGCAAAAAGCTTTCCATCCATAGTCTATGTCTTAAATATGATTGCCTACAGCTATAGTAATTCTTTGCTCAACCATTCCTCCCATTGTTGAGCAGCTTTGTCGCGTTCTGCCTGTGGCCCTACGGGATCATAACTTCCTAAACTCTGCCATAACTGATTCCAGTCTTGCCCTTGGGGTAATTTACTCACCACAGCTTTAACAATCAAAAAAGCCCGTTCACGAGTCAAATCATTAGGTGCTTTTAGCAAAGGAACAACCAAAGGCAAAACTTCTTTCCCCCCCCGCATTAAAGGATACATCGAAGCTGTGTAGGGATTGTGCAGGATGTCAGGGTAATCGTCAAGGGTGGCAACCAAAGCGGCCAATGAACGTTTATCCCCTAATTGGTGTAGGGCGGTGGCAGCACGGGCACGCACTTCTGGATTAGTGTCATGGGTGGCTTGGAACAAAGCATCAGCACTAGTGGGGTCGGCAATTTCGCTCAGTCCTTCAGCAGCAAGCCGACGGGTACGGGGGTTGGAATTAGTCAAGGCTTCCAACAAAACAGGGGTAGCTTGTTTGCCTAAACGGATCAATTCACCCAGAGCTAAACCGCTAGTGTCTTGATCTGTGGAGTAGAGCCGTGCTTTGATCTGCTCTATAGGCGTCGCGGTAGCGTCTTGATTATTCATATACAAATTTCCTCCAACTACCAGTATCAAAAATGTTATGAATATTCCTGCCGTTCTCCAAATCACGGTGTCGCTCCTCCTCCCCCGGCTGGTGCTGGTGCTGCTGCTGGCACATGCCTAAAGTTCAAAACGACCCGGCGATTACCCCGACGATTCGCTTCTGTATCTTGGTTAGTAGTGGCATCAGGGGTAAAGTCTTCGGTTGCTCCAGAGCCGATAGTTACAGCACTAATCTGAGCTTCAGCTACACCCTTAGCACGCAGGGCTGCCCCAACTGCTTCGGCTCTGCGTAAAGACAGATCCAGGTTGTGCTGCGATGCACCACCGCGCCTGTCGGCGAAACCTTCAGGAGTCACATTTACATCAGGGAACCGCCGCAGGTAATCCAAGAATGTATCGATTTTGCCTGTTTCGCTGGAACTGAGTTGGTCGCTGTCGAAATCAAAGTAAAAAATTACTGGTTCATGCACGTAGAAATCTCGATGCTTCTCCAGAGCTGCATCAAAAGTTGCAGATTGCCCTTCCTGTGCTGATGCTTGATCATTCTCAACTTTACCAGCACGAATCTGGAAGCCCCAATGAAGCGCACCGTAAGTTGTCATGGTGTCTTCTCCCTTAGCCACCGTCTGAAAGTCGAAGTTGAACTCACCAGCTCCTCCAGGGGCGTCGGTTAGCTCTGCTGCTTTGATATCGCTGGGATCATCCGAGCGTTTGTAACCGATAGTAGCTCCGCTTGCACCACTGGAAGAAGGTCGCGAGAGTCCAGGGGTTGCAGGATTGGGTTGGGCTGGGTCGTTGCCAAAGGGATACTGAGCAGGTAAAGCACTTCCGGCTGGGGCATTGGTTCCTGTACCACCGTGGGCAGGTGCATCATTGTGCAGTACATCAGTGAAATATCCGCCCTCAACTCCGGTGGTGGCATCAGCGGTGGTGCGTAGGCTAGCACCACGAGCCGCAGGTAAAGATTGAGGTTCGACATTTGTGCCTGTAGCATTTGTCAAACGCACAATCTGAATTAGTCCAATTTGGTTAGAGTAGGGAGCAGTGGTTTTGGGTTTGAAACGAATAGTAATAGGTAGACTTGCGCCGTTTGGTGTGGCATTTACTTCAAAAGTACCGTGAGTCAGGTCGTATGTAGGGTTAATCGCCCGTTGAATTAATTTTCTCTGGGCTGCACCTGTCTGCTGTACTACATGAGTCAGTTCATGGGCGGTTAATGCATCATTCCCTGGTGACTTACCTGCACCAAAAAAAATGTTTTGCTTGTGCGTAAACGCCTGGGCATTCAAATCTCGATTCATTTGTACCGCTTCATTGCCTGTATGTACCCGCACTTGACTAAAATCAGCGCCAAAGCGGGGTTCCATAAAGGAACGTACTGTATGTGGTAGCGGACTTCCTCCACTTTCACTGCTGTTTAGCCGAGTTTCAAAATTGTCTCCAGTCTGGAAGCTGCCATTTGTAGCGAGTTGTAGCGATCGCTTTGTTTGCAATTCTTCTTCCTCTTCTGGCATTGCTTCCCTTTGCACTAGGGGAGTTATGGCTGCTGTTAAAGGTTTGGTTTGTACTTGGTCTTGAGTCTGTGTATCCTGTAAACCTATCGCTTCAGGTTTAGCCATTCGCATGATTTGATCGGCAACTTTATCGGCTTCCTGCTCATAATAGTCGTCTGGCGCACCAACTGTAAGTTTTGCCTGGGGACGATGCAAGGATATGCGACTAATGTCGTGATTAAGGGGCTGTTGTTTGATGGCTTGTGGTTCCAATAATAATTGCTCATCAACAGACTGCGCCTCTTGAAGGTCAATTGATGCCTCAGTTAGTCTTTGGATTGAAGGATTATTTGTTTGTAAACCAAAGCCACGCGTTGGAGAAGCTAGTGTAGGAATAGTTGAGGAGGCAAGGGCGGGATTTGTAAAAGTTGATGTGGCTAATTTTTGGCGCCCAAGCGTGTGTAGACTTCCAGTGGCTTGTCGTCCGACATCGCTCATATCACCTTCCCTCCATCAATATTCCTACTAACACACATTATAGAATTTGTCTAGTTGCAATCGCTATCGACTTAAGTACAAAGTGCTGCGATCGCGATCGCAGATAAACTATTTGTATTAGGAAATTTTCTGGTGGGAAAGTCAAGTCTAATAGTAGGAATTATCATCTGGTTCACCTCTCCATCTTGGACTAGCAAATGTAGGTTTTCCATCGGGTTGAATATACAGAGGAAAATCTCCTTGTGTCGTATTTCCATCCCAATTCCAGTCAGTAGAGTAAGTGTGTTCTCCATGTCCATAGTTGCCTGCATGGTCAATTGTCGGGCCGCTACCTGTCAAATTGATCGATAGTGAATCACCATAGCCAATTGACATTGAAGAACCCCGGCGCATACTTCCACCTCGGAATTGTCTCACATCCATCTCTTGTCCCCGGCTCGGCGGATCTAAGTTCGGGATTTGAGCCGCATCACTACTTAATTGCAGAGTTTCCTTAATAAAAGTTCCTCTCAGATTACTAAACTCAACCGCTCCTACAGTACCGATTGAATCTGCGGTGTGATCTCCACTGTCTGACCAGATATACTCTACGTTGGTTAGTGTTTTTTGGTTTGTATTGAGTAGTGTTTCAACCTGCAACTGAACTTCTGCCTTCACAGCTTCTAAAATGGCTAAATCTAAAGTGCCACCAGATTGATTAGGTGAATCGGGAGCAGCTGGTGCTGGAGTTGTTGGGGTTGGCGCTGGAGTTGCTGGGGTTGGTGTTGGAGTGGCTGGGGTTGGCGCTGGCGTTGGGGCTGTTCCCTGAGCCGGTGGAGCTAAGGGTACATCAGGATGCTGTCGTTTCCAGTGACTCACGTAGGCGTTAATCAGGCGATACTGAGTAATCAACTGTAGTTTTTGTCTGTCTACAGGTGACATATATCCATTATCTAGTTGAACGCTTTGGACACCGCTTTGTCCAGGAGCAAGTGCACCTCCTACTTGTGCTGCGGCTTGAAGACCTTGAATTGTTGCTGCTGTTACTGTTGCTGCTGCTGCTGCTGATTCAGTTGCAAGAGTACCACCCCAAGCAGTTATTGCACCAATCACTGGTAGAGCATTTTGTACAATTGGCTTTTGCTGGACTGTGTTGCTTACAGTTCCGTCTATTTTCTTAGCTTGAATAGACTGCTTGCTGTCCAGCTCTGAGCTAGCTGCCGCCTGATTACCTAGCATATCAGCTTCTGCTTCCAAAGCCTGGTCTTGCACAACTATAGAATTCCCTTCTCCAGACAGTTGTGGTACGTTGACCCGTCCTTGTCGCTGTTGCACTACATGGGTTAATTCATGTCCAATTAAGGCTTGACCAGACTGGCTTTCCGGGTCGTATTTACCCTGAGCAAAATGTAAATTATTACCAGATGCGAAAGCTTGAGAACCTAACTTTTCGGCTTGACCGTCTGTATGAACTTTGACATCAGATAAATCTGTACTGAATGCCGTTTGCATCTTTGCCAGCAAAGGCTCTGGAAGATTTTGTCCACCACTAGGAGACACAACATCGACTCCATAGGAGGCATTTTTTATACCACTTCCCTGGATGACTGCATTTTCTGATCTATTCACTACGCCTTTGTTCAAGGCTTTTTGTGGACGCAATGACATGCGACTAATGTCATGACTTAGGGGCGATTGTTTGATAGCTTCTGGTTCTACTAGTTGCTCATCAACAGAATGCGCCTCTTGAAGGTCTGGTGATGCCTCTGTTACTCTTTGTAGACCAAAGCCGCGTATCGGGTTCGCCAGTGTCGGAATACTTGGTGAGGCAAGGGATGGATTCAGAAAAGTGGATGTATTTGCTTTCTCACGCCCAAGGTTACCTGGACGCAAAGCGGCTTGTCTTTGGACATTGCTCATCTCAACTTTCCTCCATATACCGCTAACACATAGGATACAATTTGTCTGTATCAAATCCTTATGGACTTTAGTATAAATTATCCTATTTCACACCTGAATCTAACTTCTCAAAAATCCTTGGTTTATTAGCTTTTATTGCTTCTCTACCCAGAACCCGCTTCTGTAATATTTGCAACTTCTTGAATCATCGCTGACCAAGAACACCGGGTTCCGGTTGAGGTGGGCCACCGATCGCAGTAGGAGAAGACGCACCAAAACCTAAGCTGGGAGGCAACAATCGTCCGACATCTACATGCATTCCTAACATGAGATTGTCGCCACCTGTGTTAATCTCCAAGCGCAACCAGTTCAATCCAGGTACGGGTAATGTCCGTCCATTGAGTTGATCGAGTGCAAACCGTCGAGTGGTTGGATCGGAAAGAATGCCTGCTAAAGCTCCAACTCCAATTAAGGCTGTAGTGCTAATAACACCAATTTGCCCTCCTGTGCTTAAGCGTCGCCAGTCTTGCTGGATGCGATCGCTTGCTTGTGTTTGCAACGAAGTCAAAGCACCATCGATCGCAGGAACAGCCATAATCGCTTGTACCAAATCCCCTGCGGTTGCAGTTCGGGAAGTGTCTGGCCCCGCACCCGCAGGCACGGTTGGAGAAGCCGCAGGTAGTGTTGGGGCGGCAAATGGGTTGGGTGTGCTAGGAGTACCAGCCCCCGGAGTAGTTGACACTCCCCGAATTTATAATTCGGGGATTCTTGCTTCACGGGGAGTCTAGTGACTTTACCCTCCACAAGCCTACACTGAGTATCCCGCAGCGTTTAATGAAGCGCAGTTTAAAAAACTCGTTTCTTGGTTCCCAGTTATTAGTTATACAAGATTTTGGGTTAGCCCCCAGGGTTCCGGCTCAGGAACTGTCCGCTAGACCTACTTGGCTTTTTATGTGCGAATTACCGCTAATCTGTTCATATTAACGCAATTTTGGGCTTTTCGCCAATGCTGAATAAATTCAGCCGTTCGCTTATATCCCCCGATTAAAAATACGGGGGCTTTACGCATCACGCTCGTAATCGTCGAAAGATAGGATGAAAAACTAGGGCGATCGCTTTTGCAGGTGAATGAATTGGGTTAAGTTAGATTTATCTTGTCAAAATAGAAATTATTATGTCTTCTGCTCAAGATTTAGGAATAATTTTAGAAGACACACCAGAAGATGTTATATTTCCTCCTGGTGATTTATACAGTGATGAACCACCTTTGGAAACAGAACTTCACTTGCGGCAAATACTGCTGTTGATTCAGTGTTTGGAATGGTTGTGGCAGGAGCGTCAAGATTTTTACGCTTGCGGTAACATGACGATTTATTACAGTCCGCGTCAACGCAAGTCTGAGCAATTTCGAGGCCCCGACTTCTTTGTAGTTTTAAATACCCAACGCAAAATACGCAAAAGCTGGGTAGTTTGGGAAGAAGATGGCAAATACCCAAATGTGATTGTAGAGATTCTTTCTGACAAAACCGCTGCTACTGATAGAGGGTTGAAAAAGGAAATCTATCAAGATATTTGGCGGACTCCTGATTATTTTTGGTTTGACCCGGTAAGTTTAGAATTTAAGGGATTTCATTTATTAGATGGTCGTTATCAAGAACTGCAAGCAAATGAAGCAGGTTGGTTATGGAGTCAGCAATTGCAGTTATATTTGGGAGTTTATCAATCGAAGTTGCGCTTTTTCACTCCCGATGGACAACTGACGCCCACACCAGAAGAAGTAGCACACCAAGAACAGCAACAGCGTCAGCAAGCCGAACAGCAACGCGAACAAGCCGTAGAGCAACTTGCCCAAATGGAGTCCATGCTTGCTCGCTATCGGGAAAGATTTGGTGAATTACCAGAGTAATACTATTTTAGATTTTGGATTTTAGATTTTGGATTTGGAATTGCCTTGGTGCGTCTGGCTTGGTGTGAATCCATCTGTCGCAATCATTTTTCAAATTGGTATAAGGTCAAAATTGCCAAATCACATCCATCCTCCAACTTCCGCATCAGTCAAGGGTTTCTCCAACTTACTATATTCTGTTTGAGCCGCCCGCAATACGTGTTTCATTTGCACTGGTTCCCCAGCATCGGCAGCGAGGAAAGCTGCATTTAAGGCTATGTTACGGATATTACCCCCAGCAACATTTAGCCGTGCTAGTTGCAGAGCATCTAAGTCTGCGGTTGGGGTTTCGGCTGGAAAGACGCGTCGCCAAATTTCCGCTCGTTGCGTTGTATCTGGGAAGGGGAATTGCACAACAAAGCGAATCCGCCGCAGAAAGGCTGTATCAATTGAACTCTTCAGGTTGGTAGTTAGCACTGCTAAACCTGGGTAGCTTTCCATGCGTTGCAATAGGTAGCTAACTTCAATATTGGCATAGCGATCGCGGGCATCTTTAACTTCACTCCGTTTACCAAATAAAGCATCAGCTTCATCAAATAACAAAATCACTCCACCTTGTTCTGCTGCATCAAACACCCGGCGCAGATTCTTCTCTGTCTCGCCAATATATTTGCTGACTACCGATGATAGGTCAATGCGATAAAGGTCGAGGCGCAATTTATGGGCCAGTACTTCTGCTCCCAATGTTTTACCAGTGCCGCTAGCACCTGCAAATAGAGCGCTGATTCCCAATCCCCTAGCACTTTTGGCACTAAAACCCCAATTGTTATATACAGTACTACGTTGGCGGACATGAGCCGCAATTTCCCGAAGAATTTGTTTCTGCGCCTCTGGTAATACCAAGTCCTCCCAATCACCCGATGGCTCAATCCGTTGGGCGAGTTCATCTAAGCGCGGACGTGCTTGCACACGGCAAGCATCCCATAAAATATCGCTGATATTATCGTTGTCTGGTGTTTGTGCTAACTGTCCTGCGGCTTCTGCACAAGCTGCGTGGATGGTTGCAGTACTTAGGTTAAACTGATCCACTAGGGTTTTAACTTGCCCGTTCATTTGCGGTGCGATGGTACTTAGTGCATCTTGCCAAACCGCACCTTGTTCTTTGCTAGTTGGTTGATATACGTCAAAATTAACTACTAGGCGTTGTGATAAGCCGATGCGTTCCCGACTAGTAACGATTAAAAAGCCCTTTGTACGTTCGATAAAACGAGCGATCGCATTTAGCCGCGCTGTATCATTGGTATCCAGTTCGTTGCAGTCTATGAGTAAAGCGGACTTACTTAAAATCGTCTCACGAGTCCACAGGCGGATGAGATTATCCAACTCGCTAGGTACTAATGGAATGAGTTGTGCAGGCATTACCCACAGGTTTAAACCTTGGAGTTGACAAATTCTAGCTGCGATCGCACGTTTACTAGTAGTTTCCTTACTACATAGCTGGACAACTGGCAAGCTTTTAACCTTGTAAGCTTGTGACCAAACTGCCGCTATTCGCTCTGCTAAATCTTGGTGGGAGGGTACTAAATCACTAATCTCTTGTAATGGCTCAATGATGCCAGCCAAGCGTTCGTCAAGATATTGAATGCCCGTGAGATAATGTAAAATCCGCTCGTCAATTCTTAAGGGACTGAGGGTCAGGGCATGACCATCACCAATCTGAATCAATCGCCAATGACGTAAGGGAGCATTTGGAGCGATCGCATCCCAATGGACGTTCGGTAAAGTTGCCAGAGCTAAACTTAAGGTTGGGTAAGCTCGTTGCAAATCCCCATGCATTGTACCACACAGTTTCGCAAAATCTCCATTCAACTCCATACCTGCACACAACAGCAATAAATCACGTTCAAAGGATGAGAGGCTAAACATTTTGCATATTCTCTCCAATGTCGATGGTGCAGGCATAGCAGCAGCAGCTTTCTGTAACGCTTGCTGTAAATTAGCTTGCTTTTCCTCCTCTGGTTGATTTTGCTCTTTTGCCGTGTGATTTTCTAAAATACCACGCACCACGGCTAGGGCTGCTGATAAATAGCAGTAGTTTGCTTCATCCCAATTGCAATTAATTGTTGTCGGATTCATAAAATCGTCACCTGTGGCGAATCATAAGCTCCAGACTGATTCTTGAACAGTGGACTTTCCGCTCCATCTACCCGCACCCGGACAATATAAGTTCCTGGCTTCACGTTTTTAACAGGAATCGTAACTACATCAGTATCTTCAGTGCGTGGTGCAACCAAAAAAGAGTAAGTTACCAGACTCTCACCTGATACCTCATTGAGTAGTAAAACTACCCGCTGTGCCTTACCTACTTTAGGTTGGAATTTAACGGTAATTTCTGCTGTGCGTAAATTGTCGCCGCTATTTTCCACTTGAGCGACGAATGCTGTAATTGTTGGATGGAGAACAAAAGCCGCAACGTTTGATTCAACTAGATGATCTGTTTGCCCTGCATTGCCCATTGTCAAATGGACAATTTGGATACCCTGTACGCTTGCGTATAAATCTGGCGGGACTAACAAACTGATTTGTGTTTCTTTTACTTCTTGAGGTACTAGTAATGTCTCCGTATTACCCAAACGAACTCGCGTGATTTCACCGCGTAACCGTTTACCACGGATTACTAATGTTGTACCTGCAACAATCATTTGATCAGTCTTTGCTGGAGCTATAACTTGCTCTATACTCGGTTGAGACAAAGGCATCATGGAGAAACCTTCAGACTTGTCATTGCTACTTTCAATTAATACCATTGAAGCCAGATAGGTAGCTGAAGGTCGATAGTGCGTTTGTAAAGCAGACCATAACTTAGAAGTTTCTTCCATGTTAAAAAACTCTGGAGTTAATTTTATTTGCCCAATTTGTTCAGCTAAATCGGATACGGACACAGTTGCTACAGCTTGTGAAAAAGCACTTGAGGTATTGGTTGTAGATGCGTTGATCAAAGTATTCTCAATAATGTCTGAAGTGATAGCTGGTGTTTTATGTAATAATTGCATTGCGTATCCCAGTAATAGCTCCGCCTGAAAATCTTTGGCTCCGTAGGCTGTGAGCAAATAATGGAGGTCAAGAGCTAGTGGTGGAGTTGGAGAACGCGGGTTTCCATTAATACGCGAGTGCCTACTCCGAAATTCCTGAGAGACCCAATCGACATTACGATTCTGCGTCACTTGATAGAGAAAGAGGTTGATTTGGGCACGCTCATCAGCTTCAACTGAAATTCGATCAGGCGGTAAGGCAGTTACAATCACATCACCAACACTAGCAGCGATCGGATCGCTGACTAAACCATTTTCCAGCAAGACTTTAAGTACTGCTGTCACTGCGGCTATAGAGAGCACATTACTCATCCTTATTCCTCATGGCAATAGCACATATTAATCATGTACGCCAGAGCACATTGACAGAATATATTTTGCAAAACTTTAAATATTCTGTAGCAGAGACTATCCGCAGGGTATGCAAAAGCATATTGGCAACTATTAGTACAGCACTGCATAAATGCACTTACGATCTCAATTAACAAGACTTGGCAAAGGGCAAAATCCCCTAGTACCGCAAGGCGGAATTAAAAATGAAAAATGAAAAATGAATACAGCATAAGTGTTTCGTTGATTTGGAATGATTGGTTTATTTCCGCCGTGTTGTACTAGCTTAATTTTTAGTTAAACTTCATACAGTGTATAACAGCAAAATTATACCTTCCGGTGCTTTTAAAACATCTTCTTAGCTCAACTTTATCTATTTTTGGCAATGCTCAAGCTGATATTAAAAACTTTGTGCGGCGATAGTTTTAGTTTTTCGATTTTACGATAATTAGTGAAATGATAAAGTTTTTTCCGTATCGAGAGAACCAAGTTTTTAATTTTGGATAAAGTCGAGTTTAGTTAAGACTTTAAATGATTAAAACTAAAGTACCTATGAATATTAACCCAGTTCCTAAAATAATCTTCCAGCTTAATGATTCTCCCAAAAAAATGACTGAAAATAATAAAACTAATACCAAGCTTGATTTATCAATTGGTGCGACAAGAGAGGCTTTTCCTACTTGTAAGGCTTGGAAGTAAAAAATCCATGATAACCCTGTAGATAGTCCAGATAATAATAAGAAAATCATGGTTTTTTGGGGTATAGCTAAGATATTAACTACATTTCCCTGAAAAAGTACAATCCCCCAAGCAACTACTAAAATGACAACAGTTCGGATTGCTGTTGCTAAATTAGGATTCACATTTTCTATGCCAATTTTGGCAAAGATAGTTGTCAATGCTGCAAAGCCAGCCGAAAATAATGCATATATCCACCATGCGCTGGTGTTGCTTTCCATCTTGCCTCCTGATTCACTAGTCAAAATTAGCAGTGTAATTTAAGCTCATCTTGCTAGCATAAATTACTCATCTGTCAAGTTTGACTTGCTAGGTTCGTAGTTTGTGCTTTGCCGTTTCCCTCTCTTGGTCACTCAGTACTCAAGACTCAGCACTACTGAAGCTATTACTTTCGTAAACTTTGCGTTAACTTAACATTAGGAACAAATTTCAACTGTCATAGGTCTTAACTTTAAACATTTTATCAAATTGCTAGCATTACTTTTATGTTAAGCTGGGTATAGTTAGAAAAATGCTGGTAGCATATATTACTAATATTTATCTAGGTTACGAAGCAAGCAATTATATTTGTAATACTAGTATTATCTCGGACTAAAGCTAACACTTTAAAGTAACTAGGATGGGTTCCCGCAGATGAAATCCCCACCTTCTTCAAATTCTTGGAATGGTCGCTTTGTAGGTGATAACCAGCGATACCGTTTAGACAGACGGTTAGGCGGGGGTGGCATGGGAGAAGTCTTCCTAGCAACGGATACCCGTGTTGGTCAGCAGGTAGCGTTGAAGTTGCTCAAAGATACGCTGGTGGCATCACTAGAAATGAGAAAGCGTTTTGAGCGTGAAGTGGCAGTTTGTGCTGCTTTGCAAAGTGACCACATTGTTAAGATTAGTGACTGTGGAGTTACCCCAGAAGGTTTTCCATTTTATGTAATGGAATATTTGCGGGGACAAACGCTCAGGCAATTATTGCTGCGCGAAAAGCGGCTATCTGTTGAGCGGACGGTGAAGATTATGGCACAAGTTTGCAAGGGTTTACAGCTTGCCCATCAGGGAGTAACTCTGCAACGGGATGGTGGCAAAACCACTGAACATATTCAGGTAATTCACCGCGACCTGAAGCCAGATAATATATTTCTAGTACCTACAGATTTGGGAGAGTGGGTTAAGGTTTTGGATTTTGGTGTTGCCAAAATTCGGAGTGAATCTTCAGAAAATTCCAATATTACAAATATAACTAGTACATTTATCGGTACATTTCGTTACGCACCTCCTGAACAAATCCAAAGTGATCAAAACTTGGATGCTAGAGGTGATATTTACAGCTTAGGGATTATCCTTTATGAAATGCTGAGTGCAGCTGACCCATTTGGAATCAGCATTAAGGGGAGTCATATCAGTGAGGCTTCTTGGGTATTAGCTCATGCTTATGAGCCACCAAAACCACTGCGATCGCAACCAGGGTGTGAGCATTTATCCGTACAATTGGAAGCGGTGGTGATGAAATGTCTCCACAAAAACCCAGCAAACCGATTTGCAACTGTAGAAGAACTGAATCAGGCTTTGCAAGCTGCTGCCAAATTTGCCACCGGGACTACTAGTGTACCCGACCAGATTAGTGGGCGATCGCAATCTGCATATAATCAGGGTTCAAATCACGAAACCGTTCCGAGACAATCGAGCGACGACACTATTTTCCGCCCTCCATCTGCATATAATCAGGGTTCAAATCACGAAACCGTTCCAAGACAATCGAACGACGACACTATTCTCCGCCCTCCATCTGCATATAATCAGGGTTCAAATCACGAAACCGTTCCAAGACAATCGAACGACGACACTATTCTGCGTCCCCCATCTGCATATAATCAAGGTTCAAATCACGAAACCATTCCACGACAATTTAACCCGATTGAGCAAAACCAATCCGAGGAAACCATTCCTCCCCTTCAACCTGGATACAACCAAGGTTCAAATCACGAAACCGTTCCCAGACCATTTAACCCAGTTGAGCAAGATCAACAGAGTCCTGTGAATAATCCGAACGCCAAGAAACCGGATGTGACGTTGTATCAACCACGACCTGCGTCTAATCAAAGCGGACAACAAGTGCCACCAGATAAGACATTATTTCAACCGCGACCTGGGGCTAATCAAGGCGGACAACAAGTACCACCAGATAAGACATTATTTCAACCGCGACCTGGGGCTAATCAAAGTGGGCAACAAGTACCACCAGATAAGACATTATTTCAACCGCGACCTGGGGCTAATCAAGGCGTACAACAAGTACCACCAGATAAGACATTATTTCAACCGCGACCAGCATCTAGTCAAGGTGGGCAACAAGTGCCGCGAGATGTAACTTTATATCAACCGCGACCAGCATCTAGTCAAGGTAGACAACAAGTGCCAACGGATGACACTATTTACCAGCCAAGGCTAGGTGGGCAGCTAGCTACAAGAATTACTCCCAATTTTTTGCGAATCTTGGGAGTGGTCTTTGCCATTGGGCTGACTCTGGCATTAGTAACCTATACATATACTCAATGGCAATCTGGTAAAGAGCCAAATAACCAGCGAGGTTTACCTAATAGCGATCAGCGCATTTAGAACTAATCAGCTAATCATCTCCTGTGAAAATATTGGAATTAATGAAATAAGCAACTGGACATTTATAGCAAACCACATTCCTCAACTATGCTCATCCCAAACCACGGGAAAGGAATAATCTGAAAACGCCGAGAAATCACGATTTTCGCTGCGGGTTTCTTCATCCAGAACTTTCACAACTCTGTTATAAATATCTTGTGCTTGTTGCGGAGAATCACCGATGCTGGTTAATCCCAACTTGCCAAACTGTGAAAGGCAACCCATCAGATGAAACACTGTGCCCGTCTCAGTACCACTATCGAAGTGCAGTCTGTGGTGAGCGATGATATCCATCAAATCATTAGGTAATAATCCCTGATAGCGCTCTTTTTGCAGATTGTCAGTGGCAATATAGTATTTTGGACGACCTTGCTGACTATAAAATAAACCCGTGGAAAGGTCATAGCGGCCGTTCGTTAATAATTTCAGGGTCATGAATGGATGAGTTGTACCGCCTTTACGCAGGTTAATTTCGATCGCTTGAATATCCCACTCTCCGTTACCCTTGTCAACGGCGATAAAATCTACACCAAATCGCTCTAAAGTACCTTTTTCTGCCAACTTTCTGCCAACTTGCAGTCCCAATTGCTGTAATTGCAATCGATATCTTTCATCAGCGGGAAAGCTACAACCTAGATAAATCTGACCGTCTGGGCCTCCCAGAATTTGGTCGTGGGTTGAAAGGATTTCGACTTCACCAGTGGGTGTAATCCGTCCTTGGACACTGGGCGATCGCTTAATTTCCCCTTCCACAAATGCTTCGACAATTGCCCCTAATTCTGGGATTCTTCCCGAAAAATTATCCCAAGTTTCTTGTTTTGCTTGAAAGCGCATTGTTGAGAAGCGATCGCTAATTGCTGCTACCCTTTGGGCATGAGTACCAATTCCTGGTGCTAAATTCTCAATCGGTCTAAAATCTACCAATGCATTTCCCTCTCCAGAAATGCCTTCGTTGAGTTTTACCACTACCCGTTTTAATGTCGGTTGACGTTCCCACAAATCACTGGTAGCTTCTGCCAAATCTTCGTGGTTCCAAACTTTTTCGCTGCCATCTGGGTGAGATACTCCACTTTCGGCGAAGATTTGCCGACTGCCACTTTTTGTCCCCCAAATCTGTAAATCTGGTGCAGCAGCATACAGTGGTACACCTAATTTTAAAGACAATTCGCCTTCCCAGTGCGAAGAGTTGTAGCAGATCATAAATGATTTATCTAGCCTTAAAGATTGATGAATCCTTTCTAGCAGTCGGGGGCGTTCTAAAATCTTTTGGCTAAGAGGCTTAAGGGAGGAATCGTAAGTAGAAAGTAGCAGCAAGCGATTGCGGGCATGAGAAAAGGGAATTCCTGGCAACAGTTGCAGATAATAATCAATGATACTAGGATGCAGCGGTACTGATGTTACATAAACCAGCCGAGTCCGGGGATTCCGCAACCGAATTAAAGAAAATAGTAATCTTTCTTCATAATGCTCACAGCCTTCGATCTTTTGGAGTTCGCGTTGGTCAAGACTCAAGGAGGGAATAATTAAAATATCCGCTTCACTATTGTCAAATAGCTCACTTGTTTTCCAGCGATCGCGTAGGGTTAATTGTAAGTGGCGAAACTTTTCAACTTGCTCTAACTCAGAAATATTTAGTGTTGCCATAACCCCTGCCCTCTAATAATCTCAATGTAGCGCACCACACAGACTTTTGGTCTATTAGTTTATCAAGTGCTTTTGTAATAAATTTAGTCTGCAAAAAAGCAGCTATACAGATATAAAACTCAATAAATATTAATATTAACGGAATTGACTTCATAAATTAGGTATTTTGCAATTACGAAGTGAGAAAGTAGAAACATTTATTTTCATTTAGCGGCAATGGCACAATTCTTAAGATACAAGAGATCATATATTAGCTAATTGAGTAAATTTTATTTAAATTATTTTCTGTCTTAAGATTGAGCAAATTCTAAATTACTTTACCTCTATGGGGCGATAAATTACAGCTACATAATAGTTACCTTAAAAGCAGATGAAAATCATAAATTTTTCATAACATATTAGTTGTGTACTTGTTTTCGTAATCAGCTGTGAGGATAAAAAATCTAAGCAGCATAAATTTACCAGCAATAAGTACCTTTGACAAGCATCCGAGGTATGAAAGCCTAAAGTTACAAATGGTAAGTGAGAGTCAAGGCAGAAAATAAACCTTGGGTTAAATTTTTGATCCAAGGTTTGCTTTTGATGAAGATGGAAAATAAAGTACAGATTATTTCCGATCACCTGTTACCTAACCCAAATCCCCAATACTTAATTACATTCAAAATTCAATTACCAAGAGAAAAACTATGGCTAAATCAAAAGAGCAAAAAGAGAAAAAAGAGCAAAAATTACAACCACCACAGCAACAAGAAGCACCAGGTGTTGAATCAGAAATGACGCCAAAACCTAAAGCAGATGATGCTCAGTATCGGGGTAGTGGCAAGTTACAAGATAAAGTAGCATTGATTACAGGTGCAGATAGTGGTATTGGTCGTGCTGTAGCGATCGCATTTGCTAAAGAAGGTGCAGATGTGGCGATCCTTTACCTGAATGAACACGACGATGCCAAAGAAACAAAACATTTGGTAGAAAAACAAGGGCGTCGTGCAGTCACCATTGCAGGTGATATTGGTGATGAAACCTTTTGTCAGCAAGCAATCCAACAAACAGTTGGTGAGTTTGGCAAACTCGATATTCTCATCAACAACGCCGCCGAACAACATCCAAAAGAAAGTATCGAGGAAATTACCGAAGAACAACTAGAGCGAACTTTTCGCACTAATATATTTTCGATGTTTTTCATGACTAAAGCTGCACTCAAACATTTACAAGCAGGCAGTTCTA
This sequence comes from Nostoc sp. UIC 10890, assembly GCF_054786515.1. Taxonomy (NCBI): domain Bacteria; kingdom Bacillati; phylum Cyanobacteriota; class Cyanophyceae; order Nostocales; family Nostocaceae; genus Nostoc; species Nostoc sp. UIC 10890. Next base: position 2,617,052 of record NZ_JBSGKF010000001.1, on the reverse strand, counting down.
TCATTAATACTACATCGGTAACAGCTTATAAAGGTAGCCCACATCTACTAGATTATTCTTCGACAAAAGGTGCGATCATTGCCTTTACTCGCTCATTGTCACAAAATTTAGTGTCAAAAGGAATTCGCGTTAATGCTGTTGCACCAGGGCCAATTTGGACACCTTTAATTCCCTCAACTTTTCCTAATGAGAAAGTTGAAACTTTTGGTAAACAAGTACCAATGCAACGAGCCGGACAACCAGAAGAAGTTGCTCCCAGCTATGTATTTTTAGCCTCTGATGATGGTTCTTATATCTCTGGACAAGTGTTGCATGTCAATGGTGGAGAAGTTGTTAATGGGTAAGTAAAATAGTTAGTCATTTGTCATTTGTCATTTGTCATTTGTTATTTGTACTGAGCTTGCCGTTAGCGTGGCCTCTCGTAGAGAAGTATTAATCATTGGTTATTTACTTTGGACAAAAGACTAATGACTAATGACCAATGACTAATGACCAATGACTAATGACTAATGACTAATGACCAATGACTCTACCCTAATGGTCTTCCATTGGAGGGATGAGTTAATGTTGAAATATTGATACTCTATCTAGCAGTGTACATTTAAGAAGTAATAACTAAGTCTATGGCATCTCCTACACCACTGTATGGCACAGAACTAGTAGATTGTGCTAGAGCAAATGCCAAGCAAGGAATTGAAACTGCTGCTTATCAATGTGGCTATGGTCAAGACCTCAACAAATTTGCACGAGAACTCAGACAAGCTTGCGAAGAAATGAATTTACAAGTTAAAGAACTCAGCGGATTGATTACTGATCAGGACTTGATATTAGAATTGGGTACTGGCGAAATTGTTGCTCCAGAGACAGCATCAGAATTGTAAAAATTAGTCATTAGTCATTTGTACTTTGTTCTTCACTAATGACTAATGACAAATGACTAATAACAAATGACTCTTTTCATAACTTTAAAATTACCCGCGCTAAATTGAAGTAAATCAAAACACCTACTACATCAACTGCTGTGGTGATGAATGGTGCTGACATTAATGCCGGATCTAAACGGAGGTAGCGAAATAGAAACGGCAGTGCTGAACCGGAGATAGAAGCTAAAAGAGAAATAGCTACCAAACTAGTCCCGACAGCGATCGCTACTTCTAATCGTCCTTGGAGAAAATAAGCCCAGACAGTAGCGATCGTACCTAACATTCCTCCCAATAATGCCCCTGCGATCGCCTCTCGGCCAATTACCTGCAATGCGCCAAGCGATCGAATTTCATCGGTGTTCATCCCGCGAATCACCACTGTGGAAGATTGAGCGCCGACATTACCACCAGTCCCAGTCAGCAAGGGGATAAACGCTGTCAGTGTTACCACTTTTGCTAAAAGGTCTTCTTGTGACTTAATGATTGTTCCTGTAATGGTATTGGTTACAAGTAAGACCAATAACCATACAACCCGCTTCCGAGCAATTTCCAGTAAATTCATCTGAAAATAGTTGTCGCCCCCCGACTGCACACCACCACCCAAGGCATAGATATCTTCGGTGGTTTCTTGTTGCAAAATATCAATCACATCATCTACGGTGACAATACCTACTAGACGCTGTTCTCGATCTACCACAGGCACAGCTAAAAAGTCATATCTTTGGATTAATCTGGCAACTTCTTCTTGATCTGTATCAGTGTAGACAAATACCACATCACGGGTCATAATCTCGCCAATAATTTGCTCAGGCTGAGAAGTGACCAATTCCCGCAACGATACAATCCCTGTTAAGCGCCTTGCCGCATCCATGACATAAAGATAATAAATCATCTCACTGGCATTAGCTAAGTTGCGAATTCGCTCTAGAGCTTGAGATACTGTAAAGTTTTCTTTCAGTGAAATTAACTCTAGCGTCATGATTCGCCCAGCAGTATCAGCTTCATAACCCAATAGTTGGGCTGTAGCTTGGCGTTCCGTTGGACTCAGTTGCTCTAGCAGACGATTAACGACTTTTGCTGGTAATTCATCAAATAATCTAGCCCGGTCATCCGACGACATTTGATCGACAATATCGCGGACTTCCTGGCTTTTAAGTTCCTCGATTAACCGTTCTTGAACACTGTAGTCAAGATATTCATAAACCTCGATCGCTTCATCCTTAGAAAGCAAGCGAAAAGCCAAAGCGTGCATCGCTTCTGGTAAACCCTCAATCGCCTCGGCAATATCCGCAGGCTGCACAGGTACGAGAATAGCTTTTGCTCCCTGCAAGTCTCCTGCTTCTAGGAGCATTTGCAGCTGAGTCCGCACTAAATCTCGCAATTCCCTGCGTGAGACATTCTGGATGGTAGAGTTTAAATTGTTTGTCTCAGTCAAAATCCACTTTCCTCAGCCAGTTTGAACAAGGTTGCTGCCCCTAGTCTAGGGGAAAGTGGGAATGTGCAACGTCAAACTTGTAATTTTTCCGACTTGGAGTAAATTAAAAACTTTTGTAAATGAACGAAAGAGTAGGGTTTCAGACGCTGATAAGTCCTTGGGTTCAGTGCGTTTCTGGGTAGCAATTCGCTGGATAGTTCACCTACAACAAGATTGCTCGAAAAGTCCTATATTCGCGGAATTGCTACGGATTGTGTTCCGAATACGCGTCAAGATAAAGCATAGATAAATCATACTTTGTCAAATCTTTAAATAGAAAAAGGTTTCTTTATACAATTTTCATATAATTAATATCTATGCAGAGAAAAAACATGGGATTATCCTGTAGGTTGGGAATTTTTATGTAAAACTCATCAAAACTTTCATATTCCTTTAAAAATATATATATCAATGTGAATATTTAAACAAAGTTCCACAAGAAAGATAGACATAACATCGTGATCTAGTGTCAAATATGTAATTGATTAATCTAAAAACAGTACTTAAGCGAGATGTGTATTATTCTCATTAGAGATACTTAAGTATCTAGATATTCCGATTGTGCTTTACTTTGCCTCACCTTCAGACACCTGCACGTCAGAGAAATTAGAAGCTCTCAAAAATGGCGATTTGTAATTTTTTATAAGAGAAGGCTGGAGGACTTCGGCGATCGCAATTTTGACCCTTCTCTACGAGAGGCTGCGCCAAAGACAAGCTCAGGGAAAAACAGGCTCAGTAAAAGACAGTCGAGTTGCAGAAGGCAATTCTTGCTGGAGGAAAGAACTATGAATTAAACTCACAAATTTGTCTGAAGAAAACAAACATTAATCAGGACTAATACCCCCTTAAAGTAATCTTTAGTATTTCATATAATACACGTTTTTTATATTTCCTTTCAGAGAAAAATAGGAAGGCATATCATTACGTAATACTATTTTAATGTTGATACAAATAGCAGAACTCAAAGTCTCATGCATTAATAAATTGCTTTGTATCAACAAATGAATGAAATAGTATCAGTCTTAATTAAGAATATGTTGATAGGTAAATAATAATTTGATTATCAACATATTCACGCTACGATTATTACGCATTTTTTGTTGAAAACATTAAACATAAAACTAATCCAAAAGTATTGATCATGGCATTAGTTTTAGCTCTATTGTGAGGCATATATCTCAATGAATGAACAGAATCAACAACTGTCAACATCTCTAAATCCAACAATTGTTGCTCAACCATCTGCTTTAGAGAATCAGGCACAACCCAGCAATATTTCCGCTCGGGCTAGTGCTAGCGCCCTCTCTCAGGGAGATGGGCTGAAAGCAGAGTACTACGACAACATCGACTTCACCAACCTGAAGAAAACTCGCACAGATGCAACAGTTAACTTTAACTGGGCCCTTGGTTCTCCAGATCCATCCGTAGGTGCAGATACCTTCTCAGCGCGTTGGACAGGTCAGGTAGAAGCCAAGTACAGCGAAACTTACAATTTCTACACCTCTACTGATGATGGTGTGCGGCTATGGGTGAATGGTCAACAAATCATCAACAAGTTTGTCGATCAATCAGCTACAGAACACAGTGGCTCGATCGCACTGGTTGCTGGTCAAAAGTATGATATTAAACTCGAATACTACGAAAATACATACGATGCCGTTTCTCGACTTTCTTGGTCAAGCACTTCTCAAGCCAAGGAAATCATTCCTCAGTCCCAACTGTATAGTAATGTCAACGTACCTCCTGTAGTTGGTAATGGCAACGGACTCAAAGCAGAGTACTACGACAACATCGACTTCACCAACCTGAAGAAAACTCGCACAGATGCAACAGTTAACTTTAACTGGGCCCTTGGTTCTCCAGATCCATCCGTAGGTGCAGATACCTTCTCAGCGCGTTGGACAGGTCAGGTAGAAGCCAAGTACAGCGAAACTTACAATTTCTACACCTCTACTGATGATGGTGTGCGGCTATGGGTGAATGGTCAACAAATCATCAACAAGTTTGTCGATCAATCAGCTACAGAACACAGTGGCTCGATCGCACTGGTTGCTGGTCAAAAGTATGATATTAAACTCGAATACTACGAAAATACATACGATGCCGTTTCTCGACTTTCTTGGTCAAGCACTTCTCAAGCCAAGGAAATCATTCCTCAGTCCCAACTGTATAGTAATGTCAACGTACCTCCTGTAGTTGGTAATGGCAACGGACTCAAAGCAGAGTACTACGACAACATCGACTTCACCAACCTGAAGAAAACTCGCACAGATGCAACAGTTAACTTTAACTGGGCCCTTGGTTCTCCAGATCCATCCGTAGGTGCAGATACCTTCTCAGCGCGTTGGACAGGTCAGGTAGAAGCCAAGTACAGCGAAACTTACAATTTCTACACCTCTACTGATGATGGTGTGCGGCTATGGGTGAATGGTCAACAAATCATCAACAAGTTTGTCGATCAATCAGCTACAGAACACAGTGGCTCGATCGCACTGGTTGCTGGTCAAAAGTATGATATTAAACTCGAATACTACGAAAATACATACGATGCCGTTTCTCGACTTTCTTGGTCAAGCACTTCTCAAGCAAAAGAAATTATTCCTCAGTCCCAACTGTATTCACCATCTCTTCAGACCACCATCACATTAGGATCATCTTCCACAACTGTGAACGAAGGTGATGGTAGTGTCACCATCACTCTGCTTAGAAGTGGTGATTTAAGCAGCACATCTTCAGTTAAGTATGCCACCGTAGCTAACACTGCTACAGCAGGATCGGACTACGGAAGTGAAGGCGTCGAAACAGCTGGAACAATTATTTTTGCACCGGGACAAAGTAGCAGACAAGTATCCATTCCGATCAATGACGATTTTCTGGCAGAAACAAATGAAACCTTTAGTTTTGTCATTGATCAGACAGAGGGAGCAACACTGGGACTCCAAAGAACTCTCGGAATTACGATTCAAGATAACGATCGCGTTGGTGGCCTCAACTTCACTCAGCCAGTAGTTAACGAAGATGATGGTTCTGCGAGAGTGACAGTTACACGGGATAGCGGTGTGGGGACTGCTCGTCTGGACTATATAACCGTGGATGGGACTGCAAAAGCTGGATCTGACTACCAGACTGTATCTGGAACCTTGAGTTTTGCAGCGGGAGAAACCACTAAAAACATTGTGATCCCCATTGTTAATGATAATGTTGGGGAACCAAATGAAACATTTAATTTGAGGTTCAGTAATGCAGTTGGGTTACAGCTAGCTACTCAACAAACAAATATCACTATTGTTGATAATGACCCTGGTAACTTTGCTTTAGATACAGTAGCTTCTGGTTTAACTCAACCTACAGCTTTTGACTGGACATCTGACCAGAAGCAGATGTTCATTGCCCAGAAAAATGGGGTAGTGCGAGTATTGGACAACGGCACATTATTGTCAACACCATTTATCAATATTTCTGGACAGGTAAATGATACGCGCGATCGCGGTCTTTTAGGCATTGCTGTACATCCAGATTTTGGCAAAAGTCCAACCGGCAACAACTACATTTACTTATTGTTTACCTACGATCCAGCAGAAACCAGTACAACCAATTCTAAGAACAATCCTAATAGCACATTAGACAATCCCGATCAGAATGGGAATCGGGCTGCACGACTAATTCGGGTAACAGCTAACCCCAACACTAATTACACTACTGCCATTGCTGGCAGCGAAGTTGTGCTGCTAGGTAAGAATAGCACTTGGGATAATATTATTCGTCCCGATGGCAACAGCACAAATGTCTCACTTGGCTACGCACCATCAGGAATTCTCAACAAAGATACAGGTAAGCCTTTTACTAGCTTGCAAGATTATCTCAATAATCTCGATAAAGTCCAAAATATCCCAGATTTTATAGCCACTGATAGTGAGTCTCACTCAGTTGGTTCTGTGCGCTTTGGGACTGATGGTTCCCTGTTTGTCAGCATAGGCGATGGCACTTCCTACAATGGCGTAGATCCACGAGCAGATCGCGTCCAGGATGTCGATAATCTCTCCGGTAAAATCCTGCGGATTGATCCGATTACTGGTAAAGGCTTATCAAGTAATCCTTTCTACAACGGTGATGCCGATAGCAATCGTTCTAAAGTTTACAACTTAGGTTTGCGTAACCCCTTCCGTTTCACAATTGATCAAGACACCAATAACCCTGTAATTGGTGATGTTGGCTTTGGTTCTTACGAAGAGGTCAATATCGGGAAACCAGGAGCTAACTTTGGCTGGCCGTTCTATGAAGGTGGGCTAGATGCAAATAACAATATCATCAACCTGAGACAACCAAACTATGCTAACCTAGATGCTGCGAAAGACTTCTATAGTAGTGGCAAAACTGTAACAGCACCAGCTTACACTTACAAGCATTTTGGGTCTAATTCGATTGTTGTGGGTGACTTTTACACAGGTAATACTTTCCCCTCGATCTATCAAGATACTTTATTAGTTGGCGATTTCAGCCAAGGAACTATCGATGCTTTGAAATTTGATAGTCAGGGCAAGCTTGTCTCAGTTCGTCGCTTTGCTTCCCAAGCAGACAGACCTAATTTAGGAGTGCCTACACAATTGACCACTGGAAAAGATGGCAATGTCTACTACGCAAACTTGACAGGAGGCCAGATTAATCGCTTCCGGGCTGTTTAGATAACAGTTAGAAATTATCAGTGAACAGTTGTCTAACTGTTCACTGATTTTGATCAACAAATTTCGGCGGGTTTAAGTCCCCAGCTACAAAAGAAACCGCAAGTTTTGTGGCGAGGTGTGTAGGTAATTGGTCTTTGAAGACGCGATAAATCGCGTCTCTACATGAGGATTTTGTTGCTCATTCTGAACTGTATTGCTCAAGATAACTTTGTCAAAAATCCCAGCAATTTTTTGGTATTTGATGTCAGGAGTGTTCGACGATAAGCATCAGCTGCTTTTTTAATGGCTTCGGCTTGAGTGGGATAAGGATGAATTACACTGCTTAACTTACTCAAACCGATTTTATTCACCATTGCCGTAGTCACTTCTGATATCATCTCACCTGCGTGACTGGCGACAATAGTTGCACCAAGAATTTCATCAGACCCCTTTTTATGGTGGATTTTGAGAAATCCTAACTCTTCACCATCTGCGATCGCTCGGTCTACACTATTAAAAGGTATCTTAATTGTTGTCACCTCAATACCCAATTTCTGCGCTTCATGTTCATACATCCCTACATGGGCAATTTCTGGGTCAGTATAAGTTACCCAAGGCATCACCAAACTACTGAGTTTCGAGCGTCCCAATCCAAAGGGAGAAAACAGCGTATTCTTAATCACAATCCGCGCCGCCGCATCAGCAGCATGGGTAAACTTCCAGTTCATGCAGATATCGCCAGCTGCATAAATTTTGGGATTGGTCGTCTGGAGGTAATCATTTACCTTGACACCTTGGCGCTTGTCATATTCTACACCCACAGCTTCTAAATTTAGATTTTCGACATTTGGCGATCGCCCCGCACCGACTAAAATTTCATCTACTGTCACCGAATCTCGATGACCATTAGAGGAAAAATAAAGTCGTTTTCCCTCAGTGACAGTTACCACTTCTTCTAACTTGGAATTGAGAACTACGCGAATTCCTTCGTTAATCAAAACCTTTTGGAGAATTTCAGCCGCCTCAGCATCTTCTTTATTTAAAAGATGAGAACCGCTATGGAAAAGTACCACCTCAGAACCTAAACGCCGGAAAGCTTGCGCCAATTCGCAACCAATGGGGCCGCCGCCAATCACCGCCAAATGTTCCGGTCGTTGAATCAGGGAAAAAACCGTCTCATTGGTTAGATAACCCGCCTTTTCAATTCCCGGAATCGACAGTTGTGCAGCTCTTGCACCAGTAGCAATTACAGCTTTTTTAAACCGCAGAGTTTTATCGCCAACTTCCACAGTATTTTTACTTGCAAATCGACCGCTACCCAAAAAGACATCAACACCCAAGTTTTGAAACCGTTCCGCCGAGTCATTATGGCTGATATCGGCCCTTACCCGTCGCATCCTGGCCATGACTTTAGGAAAATCAACATCTATATTATGTTGGGGAATATTAACTCCCAAGTCTTTAGCATCCCAAATTTCACCAACGATACGGGCAGACCGAATAATAGTTTTAGATGGTACGCAACCAACATTTAAGCAATCTCCACCCATGAGATGCTTTTCAATTAACGCCACCTTTAAACCCAAATCCAGACCCGTAGCCCCCGCCGCCACCACTAATCCCGCCGTACCAGCCCCAATTACTACCAAATCGTAAACATCTGCCGGTTGAGGATTAACCCAATTTGGCGGATGGACGTAAGACACCAACTTTTGGTTATATTCATCCATTGGACGAACTGTAACTCTCTCTAAATCTGAATTGGCCATTGGCGAAACCTCTTTTAAAATTAAGAATCCCGATTAATTTGGGTGGCTCAGTCTTTTATTTTTATGCTTGTTTATGGCGGTTCTCGATTGAGTAAGCTACAAGAACCCCACCCCGCCAATACGGTGTATATACAAGTCTTAAATAGCTGATTAACCAGCGTTTTACCCCACCCTAACCCTCCCCTTGCAAAGGGGAGGGAACTAGATTTTCTATTTCCCCCCTTGGCAAGGGGGGACTAAGGGGGGTAATTCGACTTGTGTGTACAAGTGGTACTAACCTACAATTCTTCTTCTAAAGCTTTGCGTGCAATCCGGGTTACATAAACTGTTACAGCGACCGTCGCAATCAAACCCAAAATGCGAATTACCCATTGTAAAGTCGGGTTAGTAGGTTGAGCCTCAGTCCCAATCATGGCCAGATTACCTGCAAGAGAACCAATATAAACGTACATAATAGTTCCAGGAATCATGCCTAGAGAGCCGAGGAAGTAATCTTGAAGTGAAACTCCTGTAATACCAAAAGCATAGTTCAGCAAATTGAAAGGAAATATAGGGGACAGTCGCGTTAACAGGACAATTTTTAATCCTTCTTTACCTACTGCTTTATCAATGGCGGCAAATTTTTTGTTATCTGCGATTTTTCGAGCAACCCAACCCCTAGCTAAATAACGTCCCACAAGAAAAGCAGCTGTAGCGCCAAGGGTTGCACCAATAAATACATAGAGAGAACCCCAAACTGCACCAAAAATCACACCAGAACCCAAGGTGAGAATAGAACCTGGGAAAAAAGCGACAGTAGCGATAATGTAAAGGGCTATAAAAGCTAAGGCTCCCACCGCACCCAGGCTATCAATCCACTGCAAGGCTTCGCGTAAAATTGCTTGGGGATTGAAAGAATTTGGATTTGCAGATTCTTGTGCCCAAGCTGGGTCTGTGTTTAATGAGAAGGCACTCGCCAATATCAGTAATGTTAATATACTTAGGCTAAAAAACTTCTGCAAGTTTCTGGCATCAATACTTTTAAATATCTGAATGATTGTTAATTTTGTCATGGGTTGTTATTTCTTCTATTGCCACACTTTGAGCTAATGCTTTCTGAGCAATTTTTGTGATGTACACAGTCACCGCAACAGTAGCAATCAATCCAACTACTCGCATTATCCATTGCCAAACTTGAGTTTCTGGAGTAATTGCTTGATGAGACGTGTTAATCATGGCAAGATTACCAGCTAAAGAACCAATATAAACGTACATCACAGTACCGGGAATAATACCGAAGGAACCTAATATGTAGTCTTTGAGAGAAACCTGTGTAACTCCAAAAGCATAATTTAATAAATTGAAGGGAAAAATGGGACAGAGACGAGTCAAAAAGACAATTTTCCATCCTTCTTTGGCAACTGCTAAATCAATCGCTTTAAATTTAGGATGTTTGTCCATTTGTCGAGAAACCCAATCCCGCGACAGGTAACGTCCAATGATAAAAGCTAAGGTTGCTCCGACTATTGCAGCAATTAGCACATATATTGATCCCCAAAATACTCCAAACAAACAACCACCTTTGAGCGTTAGTAGGGAACCGGGGATAAATAGTAATGTTGCCAAGTTGTAAATGACTATGTAAGCAATAGGCCCTAAAATCCCAAGACTCTCAACCCAAATAACTGAGGTTTGTAAAAGTCCCTGAATATTTAACTGTTTCGCAGCAATTATTAGAGTGACAATCAGGCAACTTAGCAGCAGTAATTTGAGTTTAGAATCTAATACGCGCTTTCTCATTTTTATAAGTTTGACCTTCTGAGGCTCGATGTTGACCTTTTGAGGCTCGACGTTGACCTTTTGAGGCTCGACGTTGACCTTCTGAGGCTCGACGTTGACCTTCTGAGGCTCGACGTTGACCTTCTGAGGCTCGATGTTGACCTTCTGAGGCTCAATGTTGACCTTCCGAGGCTCGACGTTGACCTTCTGAGGCTCAATGTTGACCTTCCGAGGCTCGACGTTGACCTTCTGAGGCTCAACTTTGAAACCTACCCTCAAATCCAATGCCCCTAAGATATGCTACCCACATGAGAAACAGCTTAAAGCCTCTTAAATTTTTCTCGGCGATACCAGCTACGAATTCGCTCAGGTGAAACGCCGAGTAAATAAGCAACAATTACTATTTGATTAAGTAGGGTAGTTTTGAATACTCCCTTTTGCAACCATCTACGGGCTGAGGTGACAACTGGTGTGGGAATAATTACAATGCGTCCAATGTGTTTTAACTGGCGTATGAGTTCAAAGTCTTCCATGATGGGCAATTCAGGAAAGCCACCAATTTGCTGAAATACGTCTTTTGTTAAAAAAATTGCTTGGTCGCCATAAGGCATTTGCCAAAAATGCGATCGCATTTTTACTCCCCACTCCACCCATCGTAAACTTAAAAGTGACGCATCAATTCGCAAGTTAAATGCACCAGCCACAGTCCCCGAATGTTGTAGTGCTGTACAAATCATCTCATCAAACCCAGTCGGCAAACGTGTATCTGCATGGAGAAATAGCAGAATATCACCGCTAGCTGCAACAGCACCCGCATTCATTTGAGCAGCACGACCGGGAGATGACGAGATAACTTTAACACCCAATGACTGAGCAATTTCCACAGTGTCATCCTCTGAACCAGCATCTACGACAATCACTTCTATATTTGTACTGGGTTGGGTAGTTGCGTTGGCATAGCATTTCGTAGAGAAGGCTGTCGTAGATATTGCTTCTTTAATATTTTCCGCTTCATTGAGTACCGGAATAATAATAGAAATTGTGACAGCGCCAATATTCTGACTCATAATTGCTGAATTTTCTGTTCTAATATGATTGTTTGAAAAGTGTTTCGCTGTGACTTTAGGCACTTTTCAAACATCCTCTTAGACTTAACAAAATGGTGGGTGATTTTAATTACAACTATATATAAGACTCATATTTGATTTCTGAAAAAATTCAGTACAACTAAGAAGTCTTCTTTCCTATTGACTATTGCCTATTGCCTACCTACGCAAATTCGTTCAGAAATCAAAGCGGATTCCTATATATACCTTTTGTAAAATCAATTTGCAGATAGTTTATTATGCCACTCTTTCAATACAAGACTAGACCATAACAAGAAACTTATCAGTAACAGTCCCATAAATCCATCCAGCCATATTAGACTATGCATTTTCCAAGTCATGGGAGCAACCATCGGAAAGAGATAATGGACTGGACTGGAGATACTAGTTATTGAGTATAAGGCTAATAAAAAGTACGCTAACCAAAACATGCCTTTGGTGTAAAACCAATATCCTAATAGTCCCACTGGAGTCATTACAATTACAGTACTAATTACTCCAATAGAAGTGAACCACGTTGGGCCAGGATATCGACTCAAAAATAATGCATTATCTATGTAGTGTAGCCAAGTAGAAATGAGATTGAGTGTGATAATAGCTAGTAGAATCGTCTGGCGAAAACTAGAAGTATTAATCATGATCTAAATATGCAATTAAAATGCGTAAAAACTTATTAAGCCGACTGCGGGAAGCAATCGGCATAACAAATTCATGATAATTTAGTTGCAATTTAGCCGTGAGTTGCACCTTGAGGGGGACGTGAGACAACTTTTTTGGCTAAACCCAAAGTCTGCAAAACTAGGATGCTCCACCAAGTAACATCAATTTCCCACCAATACAACCCAGATTTTGCCATGTGGGGATAAGTATGATGGTTGTTGTGCCATCCTTCTCCATAGGTGACGAGGGATACCCACCAAAGATTACGAGCGCCATCATTGGCATCAAAGGTGCGATAACCCCACAGGTGTGATGCTGAGTTTACAAACCAGGTTGAGTGCCAAAGCAAGACACATCTGAGAAACACTCCATAGAACACAAAAGGCCATCCTCCTAAGACATAAAGCAGCAGTCCGAAGGGGATTTGCAACACCAGGAAGTAGCGATCCAGCCAACAATAAAAGGGTTGTCTTGCTAAGTCAGGGGCATATTTTTTATAGGTGTCATAGTCAAAGAATTCTGGACGTGGGTAGAAAATCCATAGTATATGGCTCCACCAAAATCCTTTTTGGGCAGAATAGGGGTCTAAATTGATATCTTCTGTGTGGGCGTGGTGTTGGCGGTGTCCACCTACCCAAAAAATTGGCCCGCCTTGCAAAGCCAACGCTCCAATGAGGGCGATCGCATACTCTAACCACTTGGGAACTTGGAAACTCTTATGGCTCAGTAGTCGGTGATATCCCAAGCAAATACCAATGCTCCCGAATAACCAGTGGAGAAACACTAGCAAACCTAATGCTGGCCAAGAGAAAAACCAAGGAGACAGAAGTGCTAACGCATGAAATACACCAAAAAATACCACATTTATCCACCTGAGTTGAGGTGAATTGCCTCTCTCAGGAGCGATCGCCCCAAAATTTGCGGTCATAAAAATTCCTGTTGATGGATGATGAAGCGATTTGCTTTTTCTCGGATGCCATCCCACAAGGGATTTACCCGCCCTGTATACTAGTTCGTTACAGTGAGCCACCGCGGTCTTCTCCCAAAGGGAGACGCCAAAGGCGATAGCACAGCGTTAGCGAGTCATTGAGCGTCTAGGGGTTTCCCCCATTAGCGACGCAGGAGCGTCACCCGTAGGATAGAGTAAAGCAAGTATCACTTACATTTGTTATGCTAGCAGAACTCTGATATCCGTGCAAGTGCCACTTGCATTTTTCTATGTCATCTCACCTCCTTTCTACTCGTCAACGCTTGATTCAAGCTGCACTTGAGTTGTTTTCTGCTCACGGAGTCAGCGCCACTACAACCCGCCAAATTGCTGAAAAAGCCGAAGTCAATGAAGTGACTTTATTTCGGAATTTTGGCAATAAGCACGGACTGCTTTTGGCTGTGCTGGAAGAGTCCGCAGCTTTCAAGGATTTAGGTGAATCGCTGGTGCGGCGAGCAACGCCTCCCGGCAATGTCTACCAAGCTCTTAAGGATTATGCAAGTGACACTTTACACGCACTAGAACGAGTGCCAGAGTTCGTCCGGTCTGTGGTGGGTGAAGCCGACCAATTTCCGGCAGAAAATCGCCGCGCCCTAGGCAGGGGAGTAACAGAAGCAAACCGCTATGTAGCTCAGTATTTAGCTACTGTAATCCAGCAAGGACACCTAAATACTTATTTACCCGCAGAAAAATTAGCCAGTTTGCTGAATGGGATGATCTTGGGATATGCCGTAATTGAGTTCACTAGCGAATTTCACGAACTTTGGGACGATCGCGACGATTTTCTGGAAAATTTGGTGGAGTTGTTTTTAAATGGAGCCATGTCATCTTCAGCAGAATTAGCAACAAACTGCTTACAAGGAGGTTTGAACACTACAGAAGTAGCTGATTTGCCTGCTAGTTTAGTTCACGAAATTCTGCAACAAGCCAGGAAATTGGGAACGCGAGATTATGCTTTAGCTTATGTATTATTTGGGGCTGGGTTATCCGCCACAGAAATAATTAGCTTGCAGCGATCGCACCAAATCTACGATACTCAAGGGCACTTCCTACAAATCACAATTCCCGGATTTGTCCGTCAAGTACCTGTGAATCAGTGGATTTTGGGCAAACGCTACGGCTCTTTTACTAATAATCCTTTAATCAAATGGCTGAAAAGTCGTAAAGATGCTCAAACAGCCATGTTTTTGAATGAAACAGGCACATCCATCTCACAATCAGAGCTTGAGACACGTTGGCAAGTATGGAGTGAGGGATTGTTAACTCCCCAAGGAAAAGCGCCAGCTTTAGCTCAGGCACAACAAACCTGGCGTGTAGAAATGTTAATGCGGGGGATCACCTTGGAAAACCTGAGTATTTTAACAGGTTGCGATCGCTCCCAATTACAACCCTATGTCCGCCGAGCTAAAGAAAAAGCTGCCCTAGAGCAAGCAACACATTTGGATCATAAGCCGGGGTAGGATTTTTTCGGGAGATGAGGGTAAAGGGTAAAGGGTAAAGGGTAAAGGGTAAAGGGTAAAGGGTAAAGAAACAAACCACTTCCCCTTTACCCTTCTTCATAATGTCCAATGCCCCATTCCCAATTAATTTAACGGCTCCACAATAGCTCTTAAACCTTTGCTAGAAAGTGTTTTAAGCATTTCTTTAGCATTATATTCGCTGTTAAATACTCCTGCTTGCATAACTCTTTGACCTTGCCAAACTGTGGGAAACGCATCAGGAGCAAGGAATCGCACTAAATCTTGATCTCTCTCGGTTGCTAGTGGCACTACCACGCGATAACGTATACCAAACTGTGTCGCAGAGTTACCGCCATAAGGAATACTTGCAGAACTTGTTTGCATATTGCGAGTATTGCTAATGGGGATATTGTGACTAGGAAGTGGTAAAAGTGCTGAAGCTCCTGAGGCAGAAGTTTCTAGTATTGGTAATGACTGCTGTGCAACTGGATTGGATAGGTACTCAGGGGCAGTAAACTCAATCGTATTAGGATCAATCCGCACATAATTTAACTGTCGTGTATCAGTCTGCGGTTCTGGACTGGAATTTGCAACTCTTGAAGTGTTAGTTGGTATTTGTCTACCTGACAAACTGCTAGGAGTAGGAAAACCCGCGACTTTAGAGGTGGGGAGTTGTTGATTGGATCTAGGCGTGGAAACTGATGTATTGGCTGGCGCTAATGGCAACAATTGACTGTTTAATGGTGTAGAAACAGGATTATTTGCTGAAATGCTGTTGTTGCTTTGCCCATTGGTAGTTTCAGAGATTTCGGGAGCCGAGAAAGTGATTTCTCCAGTTGGTGGTATTTCTCGTAACACGTTGTTGGAAGCGGGTTGAGAATTCTGGGTTGCTATTGCTGTTGTACCGTTAATATCTACTTTGCCAGTGATGCGATCGCTCACAAGGTTGTTACCAGCAGCAAGAATTACCTGTTTAGCAGCGCTAGCGTTAATGTCGTAGCGGCCATTATTTTGAAATTGATTACCCCCAGGTTCGGATGCACTACCCAAATCTGGCATTGATTGAGCGATCGCAACTAAACCATCTTCTTTATTATCTTGAATAGAATTATTCCGCAAAATCGGGCGGGCATTTGCTTGCACCACAATTCCCGATCTATTGTTCTGAATTTGATTGCCGATGACTACTGGAGCGGCATTGTGGGCAATATTAATGCCAAAACCCGTTTGGTGAAAGATATTTTCCTTCACTTGAGGACTGGAGTTACCGGCAATTGTGATTCCATTGGCTCCATTGCGATCGAAGTAATTCTTGGTAATAGTGGGTGCAGCATTACCACTGACGGAAATCCCATCTTGAGTACTGCCAGTAAATGTATTTTCCGCGACTACTGGATTGCTAGATTCAATCCATAAACCGTAACCACGGGGGTTAGAGTTTGTCACTGTTACCCCAGTGAGTAAAGCTTGATTTGCTCCAACAATTGTGACATTTTGACCGGCAAAGCTCCGACTCAGGTAATCACCACCACCCTGAATGATAATGTCCTTGCCTTGATTACTAGGGTTACCTTGAATTGAAATACCCGGTTTTAGCATTAAGGGAAATTCCTCTCCTGTCTCGGCGCTATAAGTGCCCGTAGAGAGCATGATTACAGTATTGGCGTTAGCTAATCGCAACGCTTGAGTAATCGTTTTCACAGGAGCGGATTCGCTGCCATTACCTGCGCTGTCATCTCCCACACTAGGGTTGACAAACAGCACGTTAACCTGAGATGGTGTTTTCTCGCCAGAAGGTATGGAATCTGGTGTCGATGGTATTTGAGCGATCGCGCTACCCAAGCTTGTACCCAGGAACGCCATACTTGCCGCTACCATAATTGCTATAAAATATAATACTGATGCGCTAAAAAATAAAAGCCTTGCTGATTTCAAAAACTCCAGTTTTGCAAGCATAATATCTACTCTACGGTACTTAGAAAACACATGATAGTGAATCATATTTAACACGACTCCTTAGAAGTATCAATAAATTCTTATACTCTTAGAGAGTATTATGTCGATAATATTACTCACAATATTGACCGATTGGCGATTTTTAATACAGAGTATTGAAAGAGGCAGGAGGCAGAAGGAGTAAATCAATAGGGGATTCAGACTCCTCCTGAATAAGACTCCTTTAGTCGCGGTACTTGAGAGAAGGCAGTTTTCCTCCAGCAAGACTGCCTTTATTGATAAATTAATGTGAGTTCCACTTATTTAAAAAAAGATTTTTGTTAGATATTTTGAGTCTCGGTGTTTTTTGTGACTTTTTTAAGGCTGAAAATAAAACTCAGTAGTCTTAGAGGACTTTAAAAACATCCTCTAATTGAACAAAATTTGTTGCTAGCTATTTTACGGTAAAATCTAACTGGTTAAATCACCGCAATACATCAAGCGTGAAAACTGACAGCATTTTTTATCGCCTTTTTCAAGAACTTCCTGGCATCTTTTTTGAATTAATTGGTAATCCACCCCAAACCGCAGAGACTTATCAATTCTCATCAATTGAAATCAAGCAAACTGCCTTCCGTATAGATGGTGTTTTTCTCCCAACACAAGGAGAAAAAAATCCGATTTACTTTGTTGAAGTCCAGTTTCAAACCGATACAGAAATTTATTCACGCCTATTTTCAGAAATTTCTTTATACTTACGCCAAAATAAACCTAAAAATTCTTGGCGAGGAGTAGTTATTTATCCCAATCGCAGTCTAGATACAGCAGATATCAAGAATTACAGCGAATTTTTCACTAGCCAGCGCATCAGTCGCATTTATCTGAATGAACTAGGTGAAACAGCATTGCTGCCAGTTGGAATTGCTACGATGAAATTAGTCGTTGATGAAGAGGAGACAGCTATTATCGCTGCCAGGCAGTTAATAGACAGAACCCAGCAAGAAATCAACATTGAACCACAACGGCAGCAGTTACTAGAATTGATAGAGACAATTTTGGTTTACAAGTTTCCGGCAATGAGTCGAGAGGAGATTGAAGGTATGTTTGGGTTGAGTGATTTGAAAAAAACACGAGTTTATCAAGAAGGCAAGCAAGAAGGCAAGCAAGAAGGCAAACAAGAAGGTAAACAAGAAGGAGCGCGTGAAGAAAAGTTGAGAATGATACCTTTGTTGTTGAGATTGGGATTGAGTTTTGAAGAAACAGCGAAAGAGTTAGGTTTGAGTCTAGAAGAGATTCAGCAAGAAATGCAAAAACAGCCTCCAAGTCAGGATACGTAACCGACAATTAGCACTGAACACAAATCCCTCTAAATATTCCTGCTATTTTTTATCCGCACAATTTTTAATTTTTTCTATGATTTCCCTGTCTCCCATTCTCCAAGCTAGACTTTCCCAACCCTTGAAAATTGGCTCCTTCGAGGTAAAAAGTCGGGTTCTCCAGTCGCCTCTATCTGGGGTTACAGATATGGTGTTTCGCCGTCTGGTGCGTCGCTATGCCCCAGACTCCATGATGTATACCGAAATGGTGAATGCTACAGGGTTACATTATGTTAAGCAGCTACCCAAAATCATGGAGGTAGATCCCAACGAACGCCCAATTAGCATTCAACTATTTGATTGCCGTCCAGATTTCCTAGCAGAAGCAGCAATAAAGGCAGTTGCAGAAGGTGCTGATACTGTTGATATTAATATGGGTTGCCCAGTAAATAAAATCACTAAAAATGGTGGTGGTTCTTCGTTGTTGCGCCAACCAGAAATAGCAGAAGCAATTGTGCGGGAAGTTGTAAAAGCTGTTGATGTCCCTGTGACAGTAAAAACCCGTATTGGCTGGAATGACAACGAAATTACTATTCTCGACTTTGCCAAGCGGATGGAAGATGCCGGGGCAAAAATGATTACGGTACATGGACGCACCCGCGCCCAAGGATACAATGGCAATGCCCGTTGGGAATGGATTACCCGTGTAAAAGAAGTGCTTTCTATTCCAGTGATTGGGAATGGAGATATTTTTTCTGTTGAAGCGGCGGTGAGATGTTTAGAACAAACTGGCGCTGATGGCGTCATGTGTTCTCGTGGAACTTTGGGTTATCCGTTTCTGGTGGGAGAAATTGATCACTTCCTGAAAACTGGGGAAATATTACCGAAACCTACCCCGATTCAGCGCTTGGAATGTGCAAGAGATCATTTACAAGCCTTGTGGGAATATAAAGGCGATCGCGGTGTACGTCAAGCCCGTAAGCACATGACTTGGTATGCTAAGGGTTTCGTTGGTGCTGCCGAACTGCGAGGACAGCTAAGTTTAGTTGAAAAAGTAGATCAAGGTTTGGCAATGATTGACCAAGCAATTGAAAAACTGGCTAATGGTTATGAAATTGAAGAAGAAGCAGAAGGTAGTTTGGTAATGCTTTAGAAAATCTATGTTATAAAAGCAAAAATCCATCAATCAATTAAATTGATAAATATTCATCGATTTTTAAAAGCATTTATTCCCATTTGTTTAACTTTGATATGTATTATCGTCTTGGTTAGCTTTCAACAACCAGATAATAAACTGGCTAAGTTTTGTGTAACTGCTAAACCTCTTACTAAAGTCAAAGTTAATAATTATGATATTAATGGAATTGCCTTACGTGAAGGGACTTTTACTAAAAGAGTTTCTCTGAATAGCGCTAGAGAACTAAAAGTAATCATTTTTCCAAAAGCACTTTCTTTTATAACTTGGTCAAAAGTGCGCCAATCATCAATTCAATATATCGGCCAAGGTGTTGATAATAATTGGAAAGAATGGTTCCGTCCTGATTATTTTTATTTGCTTGAAGTCCCTCCACAAGCAACAGCTTTAGCCTTTGGCAGGCTTTGTTATCGCAATGGAGATGTTGATGTTGAGCCTATCAAAAATATCAAACAAATTTCTTCGGGAAAAATAATCATCAATGACAAAATTTATCTTTCTGTTGCATCCTCACTACCAAAGATTAATTTGTATAACGTCATCGTTAATACTGGCAGTAATCGTAAGGATGCACTTGGTACTCAAACAGAGGTATATTTTACAACGATCCTTAATGAGGATTATGATTAATTGCAATGTCGGCGAAATTGTATCCAGCCTATTTGGTCATTTCAATCCCTAATAGGGATTTTGTTGAATTGTAATAGAATGGGTAAAGACGGGCATAAAGTAAATATAAGTTTCAATCCCTAATAGGGATTTTGTTGAATTGCAATTTGATCTGTGATTTTATTGATGAGGATAAGATGGGTTTCAATCCCTAATAGGGATTTTGTTGAATTGCAATCTGGATACTTTATTTACGACTACTCGAATTCCCTTCTGTTTCAATCCCTAATAGGGATTTTGTTGAATTGCAATCTACTGGAGGTTATATATGCGCTCAGGGCACTTGTGTTGTTTCAATCCCTAATAGGGATTTTGTTGAATTGCAATTGTGTTTTTCTTTATGTACCTAATGTAGCTTGGTGGTTTCAATCCCTAATAGGGATTTTGTTGAATTGCAATTCCATTGTTTTCTACTAAAAACTCATCGTGGGAATGTTTCAATCCCTAATAGGGATTTTGTTGAATTGCAATTAGTAGTTATTAGAGTTCTAAAGAGTCCCATGTAGTTTCAATCCCTAATAGGGATTTTGTTGAATTGCAATCAGGTACGCGACCACGGGTATCCGGTAGCCTAAAGTTTCAATCCCTAATAGGGATTTTGTTGAATTGCAATTTCTGAGGGGTCGGGGCTACGTCCTGAGTTGAACAATCGTTTCAATCCCTAATAGGGATTTTGTTGAATTGCAATGGGGTACTACTGAGCCTCTAGATTGGGATGGTTTCAATCCCTAATAGGGATTTTGTTGAATTGCAATCATATTTTGGGCGTATCTGCTGGGGAATGAAGGCGTTTCAATCCCTAATAGGGATTTTGTTGAATTGCAATAATGAATATCCTTCCCCGACTATGCCTAATTCAGGGTTTCAATCCCTAATAGGGATTTTGTTGAATTGCAATGTAATCACTAATTTACCGTTGTGTTCTAGCGTCTTGTTTCAATCCCTAATAGGGATTTTGTTGAATTGCAATGGAAGAAGTGAGGAAGCTTTTAGAGATGAGGCTTTTCTTGGGTTTCAATCCCTAATAGGGATTTTGTTGAATTGCAATCAAATTCGCGATCGCGAAATAGTCAGAATTCGAGGTTTCAATCCCTAATAGGGATTTTGTTGAATTGCAATTAAAATATCAGGCTTTTTCGCTAAAAAGTCCTTGTTTCAATCCCTAATAGGGATTTTGTTGAATTGCAATCGCATCACGAAGAGTAACACGGCTTAGTGAAGTTTCAATCCCTAATAGGGATTTTGTTGAATTGCAATATACCACCCATAAAGTGTCTGGTTACCGCCAGAAGTTTCAATCCCTAATAGGGATTTTGTTGAATTGCAATACGTTACTGATGTGGACTCAGTAAAAATCAATGGCGGTTTCAATCCCTAATAGGGATTTTGTTGAATTGCAATGTTAACATAACAGAAGCCCTTTAATCAACCTTATATGTTTCAATCCCTAATAGGGATTTTGTTGAATTGCAATCCATTGAATCCCACGCAGAGCTACCGGACTGAACGTTTCAATCCCTAATAGGGATTTTGTTGAATTGCAATTACAGACAGCCTCAAATGCTCTGTCTTTTCCGGGCTGTTTCAATCCCTAATAGGGATTTTGTTGAATTGCAATCGCTGGCGTCTGAAAGGACTGCTGTATTTGGTTTTCAAGGTGCGGTTGCGCGAATGAGTGAATCATAACACAGGGAATAGTCATGGCACAAGATGCAAATCGCTGAAAGCCAGTCTTCGTAAGGTGCGCGGATGGTTTTAGAGTACCATTACCCTCAAAGTCTTGTATAGATAGAGTGTGCAGCTTTTTTTGCCCCTTCTGATTTTGTACACCTACCCATCCGCGCATTTTGCAAGTAAATTAGTCAGATTGCTGAGAACTAAGCTTACTACTTAATGATTTGGGAATACTGAGATTAGAGGTATATATTGCAAATCCAGTAACCTTTAAGATCATGTTGACACTTTTAAACTATCCTTTGCACTCAATTGGTTTTATTCCCCATGGACATTGTTATCTCTGGCAAACAGGGCTAGTTTGGTTACACATTATTTCTGATGCGACGATCGCAATTGCCTATTATTCTATTCCCTTCTTGCTGATTTACTTTATTTCCAAACGCCAAGACGTTCCTTTTAATGGAGTCTTTATATTATTTGGTGCTTTTATTATTGCTTGCGGTACTGGACACTTAATAGACATTTGGACGCTTTGGCATCCAGATTACTGGGTTGCAGGTAGTCTCAAAGCTTTAACTGCGATTATTTCAATATATACAGCCTTTGCCTTATTTTATCTCATGCCTCAAGCTCTAACATTGCCTAGCCCTGCCCAGTTAGAAGCAATTAATCGAGTGCTCACAAGTGAAATTGTACAGCGCAAGCGTATAGAGCAAGAACTGCGTAAAGCTGAGGAAGTTGCTCAAAATGCTAGCCAAGCAAAAAGTGAATTTCTTGCCAATATGAGCCATGAATTACGCACACCCCTTAATGGCATCCTGGGCTATACACAAATTCTCCAACGCACAGAATCTTTAAGCGAGAAAGGGCGCAAAGGAGTCAGCGTCATTTACCAATGTGGTTCTCATCTATTAAACCTAATTAATGATGTTCTGGATCTCTCCAAGATTGAAGCCCGGAAACTGGAATTGAATCGTGTTGGTTTCTACTTTCCTGCTTTTATAGACAGTGTGGTTGAAATTTGCCGTATCCAGGCAGAACAAAAGGTCATTGCATTTCATCTTCAATTAGATCCTGATTTGCCAACAGGCATTTATGCTGATGAAAAACGCTTGCGACAAGTACTGATAAACTTGCTTAGTAATGCCATCAAATTTACTCATGAAGGTAGCGTTAGCTTTCAGGCTAAGGTTATTAGTCAAGAATTAAATGCCGATGGAAAAATAACAAACTACAAAATTCGTTTTGAGATTGCAGATACCGGCGCGGGTATAACCCCTGAGCAAGTCGAGAAAATCTTCCAGCCTTTTGAGCAAGTGGGAAATCAGAAACGACAAAGTGAAGGTACTGGCTTGGGATTAGCAATCAGCCAACAAATTGTTTTACTTATGGGTGGTCAAATTCAGGTGCAGAGTGAGCTTGGCAAAGGCAGCACTTTCTGGTTTGAGGTGCAATTGCCAGAATCTAAAGATTGGGCAAAGGTTTCTAGAGTGATAGAGCAGGGAACTATTATTGGTTATCAGGGACAAAAACGCACGATTTTGATTGTGGATGACAAATGGGAAAACCGCTCGGTAATTGTAAATTTACTAGAGCCAGTTGGGTTTACAGTTATAGAAGCTAGTAATGGTCAGGAAGGATGGGAACAAGCTGTAGCTCATAAACCAGACTTGATTATCACTGACTTAGTTATGCCTGTAAATGATGGATTTAAGTTCATCAAACGTTTACGTTGGTCTAACCAATTTAAAAAGATTGCTGTTATTGCTTCGTCAGCTAGTGTATTTGCAGCCGATCAGTATAAGAGTGTTGATGCTGGTGCAAATATATTTCTACCAAAGCCTATAGAAGCTGAAGCTCTGCTGGAATTACTACGAAAACTTTTGCAACTGCAATGGGTTTTTGATGGTAAAGCAGACACAATGAAAAAAAATGATATAGGTGGTATGGATCATCTAGAGAAAATGATTTCTCCTAGTAATGAGGTTTTACAACAGTTACTCGAACTAGCACAAGACGGCGATATTCAATTACTTTTAGAATCAGTTCAACAACTTTCTGCATCTGATGAGCAACTTAGTGCTTTTACTGAGCAAATCATCCAGCTTGCTAGTAATTTTCAACTCAAACGTTTGGAAAGTTTCATTCAACAACATATTAATTAATTAGAATCAAATTTTGCTTTTAATCCATCATGCTCAAGACCTCAAATACTGGATTTCTTTTGATTGTGGATGATAATCCGACAAATTTATCTGTCCTGTGCGAAGCGCTCAGTATTGAGGGGTTTCGTTTTCGTGTTGCAGTCGATGGAGAAAGTGCGATCGCTCTTGCAGAACGTAATCGACCAGAGTTAATTTTGCTGGATGTACAAATGCCTGGGATTGATGGATTTGAAACCTGTCGCCGCCTCAAAGCCAATCCTGTTACTCAAAATATTCCCATTATTTTCACTACAGCCTTAGCGGATACGGAGAGCAAAACCAAGGGATTTTCCCTTGGTGCAGTAGACTATATCCCCAAACCCTTTGCCCAAGAGGAAGTTATTGCGAGAGTGCGTGTGCATTTACAAGTCAAACAACTGACTGAATCTTTAGAAAAACAAGTGAGCGATCGCACCGCTGCTTTGCAACAAATCCAAGTCCAACTAGTGCAGCAAGAAAAACTCTCAACACTAGGAGAATTAATTGCTGGTGTCGCCCATGAAATCAACAATCCTCTCAGTTTTATCACTAGCAATATTCCACCTTTAGAGGAATACTTTGGAGGATTAAGTAAAATTCTCCAACTGTATCAACAAGATTATCCCAACCCGACAGCCAAAATTAGCACTGCTATTGATGAATTGGATCTAGAATTTATTCTTGAAGATATAACAAAAATTTTGAACTCACTTAAGCTAGGTAGTGAACGGATTCAAAATCTTTCTACCTCACTACGCAACTTTTACCGCTCGGATAGTGATGAAAAATTACTTGCAGATTTGCACCAAGGACTGGATAGTACATTAATGATTTTGCAGCACCGCCTTAAAGGTAATGGCGATCGTCCTGCTATTGAAGTTATTAAGAGTTATGGAACATTGCCAGAGATAAACTGCTATCTCGGTCAGATGAATCAAGTATTTATGAATATTCTAGCTAATGCAATTGATGCTCTTGATGAAGCTCTGATATTAGGCAAAATCAGTGATCAAATTCCTCAAATTCAGATTAATACAGAAGTAGATTCGGAACAATGGGTTGTAATTCGGATTGCAGATAATGGTACCGGCATTCCTGAATCTGTGAAACAACGGCTGTTTGAACCTTTGTTTACCACAAAACCTGTAGGTAAAGGCACTGGACTTGGCTTATCGATTGCTCATCAAATAGTTTTGGAAAAACACAATGGTACATTGGAAGTGAATTCTCAAATGGGGATGGGAACCGAATTTACGATTAGAATTCCAATCATAAGTGCCGCAGATTAAAAACCACACTTATTATGATTAATACCAAAGGGCGAATATAATTCGGGACTATACAGACAAAACCCACATGACAATGGTTTCAAATTTCTGAAGTCCGCGTATCCTTCGCAAAAATTGCAGGTTAGTAGTCTATCAAATTCATTTTGGCGGTTAGAGGATGTTTGAAAAGTCATGATTGATGTATCAAATATTTTTTACCCCACCCTAACCCTCCCCTTGTAAAGGGGAGGGAACTAGATTTTCTATTTCCCCCCTTTCCAAGGGGGGATTAAGGGGGGTAATAATTCGATTAAAATTACAACATACCACTTTTCAAACAAACTTTTAGAGAGACCCGATAAATCGCCGTCTCTACAAGAAATGTATCCATCAATTATTGATTGACAGACTACTAGGTAGACTTCATTAATAGGGATTTTGATGAATTGCAATTTCAAGAGCGAGTATGCTGCAAGCCTCTGCCAGTTGAGTTTCAATCCCTAATAGGGATTTTGATGAATTGCAATTTAACTATCTGGTCTTTGGTGGACAGATCAGGGGAACCCGTTTCAATCCCTAATAGGGATTTTGATGAATTGCAATTTCCCCTCCTCCCATCGACGACCACCCATTTTCAAGTTTCAATCCCTAATAGGGATTTTGATGAATTGCAATTCAACCAGCTAGTAACACTCAATAAATCTGTTTCTTTAGTTTCAATCCCTAATAGGGATTTTGATGAATTGCAATGCGCAATTTAATTCATCTGAGTAATGATAGTACTGTTTCAATCCCTAATAGGGATTTTGATGAATTGCAATATCGCACAATTGCAGTTAGTGCCAAGTATGCTCACGTTTCAATCCCTAATAGGGATTTTGATGAATTGCAATGCGATCCGCTGCAATGGCTGGGCGTAACTTGTTTCAATCCCTAATAGGGATTTTGATGAATTGCAATATTCAGGGTTATCCTTAAAATCATCAATGGAAATGTTTCAATCCCTAATAGGGATTTTGATGAATTGCAATCTACCCAAACTGTCGCGGCTCTCCCAGCTAGGCTGGTTTCAATCCCTAATAGGGATTTTGATGAATTGCAATATGAGCGACGACCTGGGGAAAATTGGTTAATGGTTTCAATCCCTAATAGGGATTTTGATGAATTGCAATTGTATCAACAATTGGTTAGTGGCACTTATAGCCCTAGGTTTCAATCCCTAATAGGGATTTTGATGAATTGCAATTCTGACGCTTCTTTTAATGCTGGAGCTATTCAAGCGTTTCAATCCCTAATAGGGATTTTGATGAATTGCAATTTATTGTTGGTTGGGGCATTTAAAGCTATTGCGAGTAGTTTCAATCCCTAATAGGGATTTTGATGAATTGCAATACCCCGTGCTACCGCTATCTTTCCAACCAAGGAGATTTGCATAAAGTTTCAATCCCTAATAGGGATTTTGATGAATTGCAATCTCTACGAAAGAAAGTTCTAGTGCTTTTACAAAAGTTTCAATCCCTAATAGGGATTTTGATGAATTGCAATATAACAGAACTGACTATATCTATGAAATGGCTGGTTTCAATCCCTAATAGGGATTTTGATGAATTGCAATATGTACTGATAGCCACTGCAACTCTAGAAATGGGTTTCAATCCCTAATAGGGATTTTGATGAATTGCAATACGTTACAATCGCAGGATTTTGATGTTTTACGAAGTTTCAATCCCTAATAGGGATTTTGATGAATTGCAATACTGATGGGTTACGAAGATACTTTCATTCTTGTTTCAATCCCTAATAGGGATTTTGATGAATTGCAATTCCAGTGGTTCCTCAACCACAGCAGCGCTTGCTTCAATGTTTCAATCCCTAATAGGGATTTTGATGAATTGCAATCTCGCTGCTAGTTGTACCCTTGAAAGTGGCGCTCCTGTCGTTTCAATCCCTAATAGGGATTTTGATGAATTGCAATTAAATGATGTCCATATTCGTGTCTCCAGATAGCTTGTTTCAATCCCTAATAGGGATTTTGATGAATTGCAATCACCAGAAAAAAGTCCGAGTATCAGTCTGTTTTAGTTTCAATCCCTAATAGGGATTTTGATGAATTGCAATACCAGCCGCAGAGAAACTGATTAGCGTAATCGAGCAAGTTTCAATCCCTAATAGGGATTTTGATGAATTGCAATTCAAGCCGAAGAGGTAGCCCATTATCTTAAGTTTCAATCCCTAATAGGGATTTTGATGAATTGCAATGCTTTACTCCCAAACAGTCGGATTAGGGATTACTGTTTCAATCCCTAATAGGGATTTTGATGAATTGCAATGCCGCTGTAACGGCCGCAAGTTCTATTACTTCAAAGTTTCAATCCCTAATAGGGATTTTGATGAATTGCAATTTGTTGGATGAAGCTTGAAACTTGGAATGCAAATGTTTCAATCCCTAATAGGGATTTTGATGAATTGCAATCTTAGACGGTTGTCACGATTGGATCTAGCATTAGCAGTTTCAATCCCTAATAGGGATTTTGATGAATTGCAATTTGTGGATTGTGTAATATTCATCTTATATTTCTGTTTCAATCCCTAATAGGGATTTTGATGAATTGCAATTGAAATTATCAGAGTTGAAGGAGATCGCCCTTCAAGTTTCAATCCCTAATAGGGATTTTGATGAATTGCAATCACTATATTAGTAGGTTTGAGTCGGGGCATAGTAGTTTCAATCCCTAATAGGGATTTTGATGAATTGCAATAAATACTAACCGTTAAAGTACGCCCTATTTCCTTACCAGTTTCAATCCCTAATAGGGATTTTGATGAATTGCAATTACAAAAAGACCTACTTTAGAAGCCTTTATCCCCGCACTTGTTTCAATCCCTAATAGGGATTTTGATGAATTGCAATGTGGCGCATAACAGTAAAGAATATGTTCCAACCCGTTTCAATCCCTAATAGGGATTTTGATGAATTGCAATTTTACCACACCGGATCTTTGGAAGCGTATAAATAAGTTTCAATCCCTAATAGGGATTTTGATGAATTGCAATCGCTGGCGTCCAAAAGCTTTGCTGTATTTGGTTTTCAAGGTGCAGTTGCGCGAATGAGTGAATCATAGCACAAGGAATAGTCATGGCACAAGATACAAATCGCTGAAAACCAGTCCCAGTAAGGTGCGCGGATGTTTTAAAAGTACCATTGCCCTCAAAGCCTTGTATAGATGGAGCGTACAGACTTTTTTGCCCCATCTCATTTTGTACACCTACCCATCCGCGCATTTGGCAAGAAAATTAGTGTGAACTACCTACACTGACTCAACGAGAGTCAGTGTAGGCTTCCTGTCCAACAAAAAGCGTAGTAGTAGATTTCTTGCGTCCTCTATTACTGCGACTTATATCTGGGCGACAGGCTATCGCTACCACCATAAAAATAAGCGATCGCCTAGCACTTACAAACCTTAATTTACCAAATCAGGGAATACTTCTTGCACAGCCGGATGCACTAAATGATGATTCCGCACGTTCACACCCTTAGCTAATGCTGGGTTAACTTCCAGTGCCATAATTCCCAAATTTGCCAATTGGACAACATAAGGTAATGTACTATTATTAAGTGCCTGAGTTGCTGTCCAAGGTACTGCTCCTGGCATATTGGGAACGCCATAATGCACCACGCCCTCTTCAATGTATACCGGATTAGTGTGGGATGTGGGATGTAAGGTTTCGATGCAACCACCTTGGTCAACGGCTACATCAACTATTACAGAACCAGGACGCATTTGTTTGACCAATTGGCGAGATACTAGTATTGGTGCCCTACGCCCTAACACTAAAACTGCACCGATGAGTAAATCTGCTTCAATGACTGCGGCTTCAATATGAGCAGAGTTGCTGTAAAGCAATTCAACTCTAGAGCCAAAAAGAGTTTCTAAGTAAGATAAGCGCTCGACACTTACATCTAAAATCTGGACGATCGCACCCATACCCACGGCAATTTTAGCTGCTTCTGTGCCGACAACGCCGCCACCTAAAATTACTACTTTGCCTGCTTGGACTCCAGGTACACCGCCCAAAAGGACGCCTCTACCACCTTGCTGACGTTCTAGGAATCTGGCCCCAAATTGTACTGCTAGCCGACCGGCAATTATGCTCATGGGCGTGAGCAAGGGTAGTTTGTTGGCACCAGGTTGTTCTACAGTTTCGTAGGCGATCGCAGTTGTGCCACAATCAATTAAATGCTCTGTCAATTTGCGATCGGCTGCTAAATGTAAATAAGTAAATAATATCTGCCCTTTCTGCAAAAATTTATACTCAGATGTCAGCGGCTCTTTAACTTTAACAACCAATTCTCTATTCCAAGCTGTTTCTGATGTCGGGACAATCTCGGCTCCAGCACTTTTGTAGTCGTCATCAGAGAATCCAGCACCATTACCCGCTTGCGTCTCGACGAAGATGCTATGACCATTTTCTCGCAGCACCCGCACGCTAGAAGGACTTAAACCTACACGAAATTCTTGATCCTTATTTTCCTTAGGAACGCCGATTTCCATATATCGCCTCTGATATTTTTTTTGTTTAACTGTAGCCTGCCAATCTCAAGCTTGCTACTTCTGTCTTGCTACTTCAGTATTAGAGATAGCTGTATTAGAGATAGCTAATCTCTGTTCTAAGTTTCTCAATTCAATCTGAGTAGCCCAAACTCTTGCCCTTGACTATTGCCCCAGTATTTATACAATATATAAAGAATAGTAACAATTTATTAAAAGACCGATTGTATAGCTCCCGACTAGGAAGCTCTTGCTGAATTTCTCAAGTCATCTTGGTATTCAAGCACTGCAATCAGCTTTTAAGCTACCAAGTGTAGGGTAAAAGTTAAGGGGAAAAAACGAATCTATTCCTTTAATCTTTACCGCTGATCACCACTTCCCGCGACTTCTGCTGCGAAGTCTTATATCAAGTCCCGTTTGCCGAAAAAGGTTTCTTAAAAAATGACACAAACACAACCAACGATTACACCTAAACTAGAGGAGCCTAAGTTTGGCTTTAACGAATATGCCGAACGCTTGAATGGTCGAGCTGCAATGATTGGCTTCGCTTTGATGTTGGTGATTGAATATGTCACCAATCAAGGGGTGCTATCATGGCTGGGTCTGAAGTAGTGCCATCAACAAGCACAATATTGAAGTTGTAAGCTAGTAATTAAAAGAGTTTCAACCAGCTGGAACAACCAGTTGGTTTTGACTTTAACAATTAATAGCCAAGTACTTCACCCTAGATACTTTAATTAGACTTATTTATAAATAATTCCCCTAGAATGCAATACTGCTTGGGTAAAGCATTTTGAACTCGGAATTGGGTTTGGGGAAAAAGTTAAAGGGTAAAGGTTAAAGGTTTTTTCTTTCCCCTTACCCCTTACCCCAAACCCAATTCCCCAAAACCCGACAAGTATTGCCCTAGAATGTAAGCAAGAGAGGAATCGAAATACCTGTTAGTGATTGAAATATCATAGACTTGCAACTAATATATGCAAGGTATATGCAAGACAATTAATGAGTAAACTTCCTCCCCTACTAAAGAAAATCATAATTAATGCCTGCCTTAGATGAGAAAGGCAAATTACGGGTGAGGTATTCTGGGTAAATATACACAAAAGGTGAACTGGAACCAACCAAGCTGTGATGAATGCTGTATTACCTCGTTTTTTGAAGTCAACTTACCGAAAAGAGCCAATAGTCAGTGTATTGATGACGATGGGCGTTATGGATGCCCTGATTGGCGGTTTGAATGATAGCTGGTCATTGTTCGCTTTTGGTTTGGGAACAGCAGGGATAGCGCTCGGCTTTAAGTTGTGGCGTGTCCAGCAGCGTCGTCCCTTACCAGAGGAACCTGTAGTGCAACATTATTTGCCCTCTCGTTCTTCTAGTGCGCCTTTACCAATGTTAAGCGTTTCTAAGAAAAAACCACCTCTTTAGGATATGCAGAGTTATTACTTAAATAACTCTGCAAAATGTATTGGGGTAACCGTATCTATAAAAGTGAGGAAAAAGAGTGAGTAGTGAGGGAAGAGGTGGGGGTAATTTTCTGCGTCCGTATATTATCCTGGCATTTATGGCAGCTGTTGCCCTTCCAGTGACTACCTGGGAAGGGTTTTACATTCATCAAGCTCATGCTGCCGTTGAAGTAACGCCAAATTCCCAAGCTACCAGCAGCTTTGGTAATGCCCAATTACTCTACACACTTAGAGGACATAAAGGAACCGTTAAATCCCTCGCTTTTAGTCCAGATAGCAGAATACTTGTGAGTGGAGGTGCAGAAAACGAGGGTGTAATTCGCCTCTGGAATTCAGCAAACGGCAAAAAGTTGGCGGACATTAACAAAGCACACAAAACAGCCGTAGAATCTTTAGTTATTTCGCCAGATGGTCAAACCCTCGTTAGCTGTAGTAATGACAACACGATTAATCTCTGGAGCCTGAAAAATTTTAAATTTAGCCGCTCTTTTGTCGGACATACCAGTAACGTATTATCTTTAGCAGTGTCTCCTGATAGTAAAGTTCTCATTAGTGGAGCTTTGGATGGGATTCGTATATGGGATTTGCTACAGCAACGCCCTTTAGGAACTCTAGTACGCTTTGATAATTTGATTTATACCCTAGCTATTAGTCCAGATGGACAGACCTTGGCTAGTGGTGATAATAAGGGTGTAATCAAGCTGTGGAATTTGAGTACTGGTCAATTAATTAGTGAATTGACAGCTCATTCTAATGGTGTTAGCGCTGTAATTTTTACACCAGATGGACAAACATTAGTTAGTGCAAGCCGCGATCGCACAGTCAAACTGTGGAATATTAATACTGGAGAAATAGTCCGCACCCTTACAGGACATAATAACTGGGTAAATGCGATCGCCATTAATCCCGATGGACAAACCCTTGCTAGTGCTGGCAGAGATGGGATTAAACTGTGGAATTTAACTACAGGCGAGTTGGTAAATACACTAAGTGGACATACAGACTGGGTAAGTGCGATCGCTTTTAGTCCAAATGGTAAAATTCTTGCCAGTGGTGGATTTGACCAACAAATCAAGATTTGGGGGATTCCACCAAAACGTAAATAATCACGATGGTACAAAATAATCGTGAATTAGTGAAGTAGATCCCCGACTTCTTAAAGAAGTCGGGGATCTAAATTGTCTTATATTTTGTGTTTGCTAAACTTTGGTCTTGCATTTTTAGAGTTTTTATAGTAAAAAATCAACCAAAGCTCAGATTTGATTTTGCCATAACTAGCCAAAATCAATGAAGGTAACAACCAAGAGCAATGTCTACGACGGGCTACGCCTACCGCAAATGTTCAATAACTGTAAATACTTGATGAAAATACAGCCAAGCTAATATCTTATCCAGCAAATTACTGTAAGTATAAACATAGGTAACTTAAAATAATCTATGCAGCTACTTGCCCTCTAGATCGGAACAATTTCTGAACTTAGACAATCTTAGAAATGGTCATCGTCAGTAAATGCACTCAGGTAAAAATTACTATCTTGGCTAAAGCAAAGGTTTGTAGCGTTTAAGCGCTATTTGAAACGTAGGATAACTTGCTACTTAAATGATGTTTAATTTTCCCGAACTGCTTTTGATCCCCATTTCGATAGAATGACTAGGCAGAACCCTAAAACTAAAAACCGCTTTTGACTGCGACGCCCATGAATCAATTGAACAATGGTTTTACGCTATTTTTAAGTCTGCTAGTCGAGGCGATGCCTTTTTTGCTTCTTGGGGTTTTATTCTCCAGTTTGCTGCTATTTTTTGTTGATGAGCGCAAATTAGTAGAAAAAATGCCCAAAAATCCGCTGCTGGGTGCTTTAGTTGGCAGCATGATCGGCTTTTTATTTCCGGTGTGTGAGTGCGGGAATGTACCGGTAGCGCGGCGGTTCTTAATGCAAGGAGTACCCACACCAGTCGCAATTGGTTTTTTGCTCGCAGCACCAACAATTAACCCAATTGTAATTTGGGCAACTTGGACAGCATTTCGAGATCAGCCCGAAATAGTGGTCTTACGAGTCGTATTTTCTTTATCCATTGCCACAATTATCGGTTTTGTTTTCAGTTTTCAAAAGGACTTAAATCCCATAGTCCAACCTGCGATCGCTCGTTATTTGAAGTATAATCCACCCGCACAACCTGAAACCAAACGCCGTGGTAAGCGTTATCAAGTACAACAGGAAGCACCTGTATCGAATCTCTTGCAATCCGGGACTTATATCTTAGGAGGAAAAGCAGGTATACCTCTGCGGATAGATCCTAATTTAGTACCGCCTACCATAATTTCTACTGCCAGTAAACCGCTTGGAGATAAACTGCGCCTAGTAGTGGATAATAGCATCCAAGAATTGCGAGAATTGGGCGGAGTGATGATTTTAGGAAGTGCGATCGCAGCGGCTATTCAAGTCCTAGCTCCCCGTGAATTAATTCTCAGTTTGGGTGCTGGGCCCATTAGCTCAATTGTGGTCATGCTGATATTAGCAGTAGTGGTTTCAATTTGTTCTACAGTTGATTCTTTCTTTGCCCTATCTTTTGCCTCAACCTTTAGCAGTGGCTCATTGTTGGCATTTCTCGTCTTTGGGCCAATGATTGACATCAAAAGCGTTGGTTTGATGTTATCTATTTTTAAACCCAAAACTATCTTTTACTTATTTGCCATAGCAGCACAGTTGACATTTTTGTTTACTCTTTTCCTGAACTTGCACGTCTTTTAAGAAATTATTAGTCATTTGTCCTTTGTTGATGACTAATGACTAATGACCAATGACTAATAACCAATGGCTAACAAAAATCCCAAATCTAAAATCATAAATCTATTACTCCCTTGGCTGGATGCCCTAGCAATTACAGCTTGGGGCATTTTGATGTTGAGATATTGGCTAACTAACAAGCTGAACCTCTTGATTCACCCAAATTACTTTTGGTTGGTGATTGTGTGTGGTATCAGCTTCATCATTATTGGTTTATTCAAGATGCAGGAACTTTGGCAACGGCGTCGCCGTGATGTTACACCAAACACCCAGCATATTAGTTTATTTCCCCCTGGTTGGGGCAGTGCTTTGTTGTTGACTACAGCGATTCTAGGTTTTATCATTACACCACAAGTTTTTGCTAGTGACAAAGCACTCCAAAGGGGTGTAACGGCTGATCTACTGGGAAGCACACGTGTTAAACCCCAAGCCTTTCGGGTTACTGTTCGTCCAGAAGAGCGATCGCTTGTAGACTGGGTACGCACCGTCAATGTCTATCCAGAACCAGACGCATATACAGGGCAAAAAGTCAAAGTGCAGGGATTTGTGATCCACCCGCCCGATATAGGAAAAGAATATTTGTTTTTAGCACGATTTGTCTTAACTTGCTGTGCAGCAGATGCTTACCCTGTGGGATTGCCCGTTAAACTACAAAATAATCAAGAGCGTTACTCCCCTGATACCTGGCTAGAAGTTGAAGGACAAATGGTGACAGAAAATTTGGCAGGTAAACGCCAACTTACCATTGCCGCTACTTCTCTCAAAAAAATCCCTCAACCCCAAAATCCTTATAGTTATTAATCATTTGTTGATGACTAATGACAAATGACTAATGACAAATGACTAATGACAAATGACTAATGACTAAATCTAAAGCATTTATTCAACCACTGGATCGGATAGCGATCGCACTAATGCTACTGCTGAGTGTGCTGATTGGGTTACTCGTATTGCAAGGTGATGTGGTAACTGCTCGTGTCCGGGAATTTACCTGGCAAAATCAACAAATTGGGGCAGAAGATAACTCCTTCACCCTCACCTTCAGCCGCCCAATGGAAGTAAAAAGTGTTGAGGATAACTTGAAAATTGAGCCACCCCTAGCAGGTAAATTCAGTTGGGCAGGGCGGCGGATGGTTTATACGCTGGTGACACCAGCACCTTATGGCACGAATTATAAAGTGCAGTTACAGGGAGCCAAAGATAAGTTTGCCCAGCAAGAAGGCAAAAATCGGGTGATACAGGCCTTTACAGGTAGCTTCCGCACACGCGATCGCGTCATCCTTTACATCGGAACCAATCAAGAAGAACAGGGACGATTAGTTCTTTACAACTTAACCGAAGAGCAAAAAAGGGTACTTACCCCCAAAGATTTGGTAGTAATGGACTTTGAATCGTTTCCTGATGGAGAGAAAATTTTATTTTCGGCTCGCACCAGCAACAACCAAGATTTACTTTCAGCCCAGCTGTACACAGTGACAACAGGCGTTTCTGGTAAATCTGGAGAAGAAGTAGAACCAGCAGGTAGAGTTGACCTGATTTTAGATAGTAAAGATTATCAAAATCTCAAATTTGACTTATCACCTGATGGGGAAACTATTGTCATCCAGCGGGGAAACAAAACTAATCCCGGCGACTTTGGACTATGGTTTATGCCAGCAACCAGCAACGGTTCAGCAGAAAAGCCCACCCCTAAACGTCTGGAAAGCCAACCTGGGGGAGACTTTATGATCACACCAGATAGTCAAGCCGTAGCAGTTGCTCAAGGACAAGGGGCAGCAATTCTACCACTCCAAGGTGATGCTAGTAAACCCCTAGATTTTCTGCCGCAGTTTGGTTTGGTACAGGCTTTCTCCAAAGATGGCTCTCAAGCCGCGATGGTAAAGTTTAATACAGATTACACGCGAGATTTGTTTTTAGTGACAAACCAAGGTGTGCAGAAACAACTATTAAAAACTACAGGCTCAATTCTCAGCTGCCAATTTGACATCGCCTCACCCACTCTCTACTGCTTGCTAACACAGCTAGTATCCAAGGAACAATATATAGAACAGCCTTATGTGGTGGCAATTGATCTCAAAAGCGGACAACAAAAACCACTGCTAGTACTGCCTCCCGCTCAACGAAATGTGCAAATGAGTTTATCTGCCGACGGTTTAGGCTTGTTATTTGACCAAGTAGTACCGCAGACAAATCCCCCAACATCATTGCCCCCAAACACTTTGAAAACTGATGATGGAGATGCGATCGATACCAGTAGCCTGTGGTTAATGCCTCTGTTGCCCATCGCTGATGCTGAGACAGTTGAAATTAGACCAGAACAACTCCCCCTTGCTGGATTTCGTCCCCGATGGCTACCCTAAGATGATATTCCGAAAATTTACGTCCATCAAGCTGAATAAAAAATATTCGTTAGTAGTAAGGACTTTAGTCCTAGCTTTGGGGACTGAAGTCCCCACTACAAACTGCTTCTTATGGGTAATTTGGCTGACATCATAATAACGTCCGAAATGAGCGATGTTTAGCGACAAACTGCTTTGCGTCTACGCTTCCACGATCAAACTAACTTTTAATATCTTAGGTAATTTTAGATTCCCAACTTTTTAGAGAAGTTAGGAATCTTTTTTATAACAAGCTGACAAATTGTCATTTATCGAAGACTTTTAAACTATCACTTGATAATTTATCCAAGCTTCCCAAAAAATATAAGTTGATAGTATTCCTAAGAAGATACGAAGCACTAAACTTACAGTGGAGTCTGGTAATTTTGGCAATGTGCGAGTACTCATTTGAACGCCTAAAAGACCTCCACATCCCAAAACTATACCTTGAACAAACAGAATATTTCCCTCTAATGTGTGTCCTGTACAGGCAGCTAAACCAGTGATGACAATCACACCCAAACTAGTTTGAATTGCCACTTTAATGTCTTCTCCTAGTAGCAACATTTGCAGTGGCACCATAATCGTACCGCCACCTAAGCCGAATAAACCTGCTAAAATACCTGCTGCGCCCCCAGTACCGATTTTAGAAACTAATGGGTTAAATACTGGGGCTGTATCCTCTGTATCTTTAAAGGCCAATTGCTTGCGAAGCTCAATCAAATAGATATTGGCGAGTAGGATGATGCCAAATGTAAAAAGTATTATATAAGATGGAATTTTATTGGCGAAATATACACCTATTCCAGTAGTTAGAAAAGCTGGAATGCCTAAGTAAATTACTCGTTTAAAGTCAAAGTAGCCCATCCACCAATTCTGCAAACTTCCAGAAATTGAAGTAATCACAATAGCAAGGCTACTAGTAGCGATCGCCTGAACGGGAGTATAACCTAGTGTGACTAAAAGAGGAATTGTGACAATACCGCCACCTATTCCTAAAAGTCCAGCTATAACTCCAGATATTAGACCCCCCGTCACTAAAATCAACCAACTAAAATCAATCATAAATAGGTCTTTTTCTAGAGAACTGACTTGGTGTAATTAACCTTGTACTGTCACCGGATGGCTAACAATGCCTCCGTATAGCAATCCAGAATCATTCCACGGAACTGTAGTCGGTTGTGTATTACCTAAATTGTCAGTAGCACGAACTTGGAGAAAATATTCCCCAGGAATTGGGTTCCATTCAATGTCCCAGCGTACCCATGCAAATGGAAAGTTTGGTTCTCTCAGTCGTGCGAATTGCCAAGTTTTACCGCCATTTAGGCTGACTTCCACACGGACAATCTTTCCTTTCCCAGACCAAGAACGTCCACGCAGTAAGTGAGTTCGAGCCGAAAGTGTAGCGGGCCAAGCCAACTCGAAAGCGCTCTTAACATTTTGATAGGTAATCAGCTTACCTTTATATGGTGCGATCGCTGGATAATCTGCACCAACCAGAACCATTTGCTCTGTCACCCACTGGGTATATATCGGTGTTTCCGAAACTTCAATCCGCTCAATCCATTTAACGTTGGCGTTTCCTCCCCAACCAGGGAATAACACACGGCATGGCTGACCGTGATCTGGAGGTAATGCTTCTCCGTTCATTGCATAGACAACGAGCGAGTTATCTGCTAATGCCTTACTAATTGGAACTACAGTGCTGAACTTGGATTTATTTGTCTCCTTTGAATCCAGCGAATCCACATCTGCACCCTCAACTAGTACATCTTTCGCTGTGGCTTTCAATCCAGCTCGCTCTAGTAACATGCCAAGCGGTACACCAGTCCACTCAGCCACGCCAATAGCTCCAAGTCTCCATCTTGCTCCAGAGAGTGGTGTGTTGTAAGCTTCTTCAAAGAAGCGCCGACCATTAGCAGCACACTCAATGGCACAAGTGACTGAGATGGACGGCATCGCAACGATTTCATCGTAAGTGAACTCGCAGGGGGCAGAAACACCAGTTCCGTGAATCTGCAAACGCCATGTAATCGGGTCAAAAGGGGGAGGTGTATGGCGGTTGTGAACATAGAACCAATCATTTGGTACTAAATAACCACGCCCATACATCGCTTCCCAGTTCATCTCTAATGTGCCTTTGCTATGAGAGATATACCCTGGTGGCAATGGCTTAAGTATTTTACTGCCTTTAGTTTTAATAGCTGCCTGACTGTGAGCAGGTGCAGGTTTAGCTAACCCAGCGACTGCTGTAGCACCAACCATAGTGGCTAGTATTTTCAGAAAGCGCTGGCGCGAAACACCCGCATCTGTGCTTTTTTGCCAGATACACTCATCAACCCGTGCCTGTAGATAATCCTCCTGATCAAAGAGGTTTTCATCGCTCAAATTATTACCCCCTTTTAATTCGTAATTCGTAATTCGTAATTCGTAATTCGTAATTCGTAATTAAGACACAGAAAACTAAGGAGCAGGAGGAGATGAAGGAGATGAGGAAGAATTATTGAACAAGCTTCTTACTTGTCTCTCTTCCCAATGCCCCATGCCCCATACCCTAAAAATACTAGCTGTCTATCG
Organism: Nostoc sp. UIC 10890; assembly: GCF_054786515.1. Lineage (NCBI taxonomy): Bacteria > Bacillati > Cyanobacteriota > Cyanophyceae > Nostocales > Nostocaceae > Nostoc > Nostoc sp. UIC 10890. The sequence continues at coordinate 2,578,256 of NZ_JBSGKF010000001.1, read as the reverse complement.
CTGTCCAGACACCAGTTATCTGATCTTGTGTGTAGTTGGGCAAATAGTGAGTCAATCCGTTTTTAGCTATTTGAGCGATCGCATCTATAAAGCGATCGCAGTCTTCCAATGTATTATATACAGCGAAGCTGGCTCGGATAATACTAGGAATGTTGCGCGTAATTCCTCTGTCTACTTCCTTGGCAATCTCACAGTCTTGCTCGTCTGAAATATTCTTGAGCTTGCGAATGTATTCGTATGTGCAGAAAGCCCCAGCCCGAACCCCAATGCCATATTCTTGTGCCAGAATTTCTGCCACTAAGCGTCCATCAAACCCATCAATATCAAAGGGAATAACATGGGCTAAATTATCTCCGGGAATATGTACTTTAACACCAGAAATACTTTGAAGCCGTGTATATGTGAATTCAACTAGAGAGTGTTCATACTGAGCGATGCGATCGCGCCCTAATGCTTCGATAATTTGAATTGCCTTGGCAATGGCGATCGCACCCATTGCGTTTGGTGTTCCAGGGTCATGGGCCCGTTCTGTATAAAAACGCTTGATCTCTAAATTCCTGGTGATATAAGGCAGGTTTCCACCCCCGATTTGATAAGGGTAGGAGCTATCAAAAAATTCCTTTGGCCCCAACAAAACCCCGGTTCCATAGGGTGCATACATCTTGTGTCCAGAGAAAGCCACAAAATCTAAATGACATGGGTCATCATCTGCACCCATGTTTACTTGTTCATGCTGAATTAACTGACACACGTCGGCAAATATCTTCGCACCATACCGATGTGCTAAAGCTGCAATTTCGTAAATCGGGGGTCTGTAACCTGTAATTGTCGAAGCACCTGTAATAGTTACTAACTTAATTTGTTCGGCTTCGGGGAGATTTTGGTGTGCCTTGAAGATATCTTCAATTTCTGCAACACTTACACTTCCATCCGGCTGGGTTCTGTACTGCACAACTTCGTCTCTAGTGACCCAAGGTAGCAGGTTGGATGAATGCTCGATATCAGAAACTAAGATTTTCCCAGGTTTTTTTGCCCAAAGTGTGGCGGCTCCATTAATTGCTTCTGTTGTATTCTTCGCAAAGATTACATAATTGTCTGAAGATGACCCGACAAAATCCCGAATAATGTTCCGACTAGCGTCATATTCTCGTGTAGTGATGATGGACTTTTGCCCAGAACCTCGATGCACACTGCCATAAGTGTCAAGCATTTCGTCCACATGCTGCTTAAGAGTTGCAAAGGGTGTGGTTGTAGCTCCATTATCCAAGTTGACGTACTTGACATATTTTCCGTTAAGAGTTTTCACCTTAAAAGATAGAGATTCATCTGTGAATAACGGTCTGATTTCTTTATCCCAAAAACTGTCAAAATTTTCTGCAACCAGCGGCAATTGTGCAGCTTCTTGCTTTATATTTGCACCCATTGCAAGTACGTCAGTCATCTTTAGCACCCCTATTTTAAATTTGGATTTTTTGGACAAGCCTAACTGCCACAACGCTTTATTTCGCGCCACATTTATATAAATAGGCAGTAATTATGGTCTTTATAACTACTTTGTTGCTAGTGGAAAACTCGGTTATTACAATTATTCTTTAATAAGTCAATTAAAAATGATATCCGCATTAACACTTAATTAGAATAAAAATTCTGTTAATAAATATACGATGTAAATAATATTTATAAGTAGTCAAGTATACTTTAGACAATTTTCTTGTAGTCATTAAACAAACTTGACATATTGAAGGTAAGTTGATATGAAAAGCCTCTTACTAACTAAGCCTGGAATTGCCTACTAGGACTGTATTTGCTGAGAAAAAAGACCATACTAAGTTGAGATTACTCTTTAAAAAAAATTTATTAATTTACTTAGAAAGATTGCTACCTTTTGAACAAGACTTTATAAGTATTTATTCTTATTTGTCACAATTTCCTAACATTGCAGCTATGGCAGAAGCTCTTAGTTGTTTGCTGACATTAAATAGCGATCGCTCAAATTACAGAATTATCATCCAATAGTAGATACTTGTACCGACATCTATCTTAAGTAAGAAATAAGTCAGTACAAAATTGTGTTGAAGGAGACATTTTTGATTTGTATCTTAAGACGGATGCAGTTATAAAAAATAAACTATAAGGTGAGGCAGTTTTTTCATGTAGAAAAACTTCATCAGCTAATAAAGCTTAGTTTTTAACGTATCGGGTTTCTCCTCCCTCCCGCCTACCCTCGAAGGCGGCCCGAGTTCCCCTTCCACCTCTTCTTGACGGGGCAGAGCATCATAGTGTTATAACGGCATCAGTCTAGATACAAAATAGGGAACACCAATTGATGATTAATTGCTGGTGCTTGGAGAGAGTTAAACTTAGCTTCTAGAGCAAACCCTGATTAGACACAGTTAATAAGCAATGCTAATGCCAGCACTGCTGAATATTTTTAAGCGGGTGAGTCAAGAGTGATGAATGAAGCTGACACCTCAAACAAGGGGGCTGTGATGGAATCCCTAAATTCTGCTAATTCGCCACAATCAGAGCAGGCGAGTTGTCCCTTTTACTCAGTTGTGCCTAATGACAATATGACAGTTAGAAAACTGCCACTCCTCATGCCAGCTGAAGATACACAATTTTCACAAGATACTACCCAGCAGGACTGGGTTGCAGAGCCTGAAAGCGGTAAACAAGCACTTATTGACTCAGAATTTCAGAACCTGCTGGCATTGAACGAAGAATTACGTGCAGCTAACAATAACTTGTATGAACAAGTAGAGCAGCTAAAAGACAACCTAACTGAGTCAGAAAAGGTTTTGCAGTGGCAGAAAACGCGTTCCAGCGTTAGTGAGTCGATGCTCAACCAACATACTCAGGAACTGGCGGCGGCTCAAGAACAGATAAAGTCTTTATTTCAACAATTAGAAACTGCTGTACAAACTGTTCAACGCCAGGAAATTTTCATTGATACTTATAAAGCACAGCTACAAATTAGCCAACAACGTCTTGCCCAGCTAGAGCGAGAATGTACATTGTTACACACTAACAATAGCGAACAATCCCAGCAGCTATTACAGTCAGAAACGGCTTGTCGGGAGTTACGTACTAGACTGATGCGACAACAACGCCAGACGCTGCAATTCAAAGCAGCTCTAGAAAAATGTTTAGATACATCGGTTCCTAGCTATGACTCCCTAGAGGATGCTGCAAAACATCCTAAAGACATAACTAGTGGACAAGGAAGATTCTCTAGAAAAGCTCGGTCTTTGTTTCCAAATGCACATCCAATTCAACCTTGGTCAGCAGAACCAGAATCTTTGACTGATAATCTGGATAATTCTTGGGGCGAACCCTCAGCACCAATCCCATTCCAAAGAAATGAAGCCTCTGCGACGCCGCCATCATCTCCTTGGAACTGGACAGTTAAGAAAGATACGCCAACACCAACACAGCCAGGATCATCTCCAGAAATTAATGATTCTTCAGATACAACGGAAGTTGTTTCACCTTTGGGTTCATCAAATTTAGATCAGCAATTAGATAGTCTAATCCAAATGTTTTTTACTTCCCAGCCTGCATCAGTATCACCACCACCTGCGAAAACTGATGTAGGTGATTCGCCCATCTGGGAGACTTTAGCAACAATCTTAGAAGACGATGAAGAACTAGAAAATCAACAGAAGGAGCAGTTGGAGGCAGAAATCGATTCCCCTGCAACTACCTCTAATTCTTGGACAACAAATTCTGTGATTTCACCAGCCAATAACTTACCGATTTCCTCCACTCCACCTGACACTGAGACGCCTGTTGGAGAAACTGAAGACTACTGGTCAGAAGTTTCCCAATTGTCAGCAAGTGATTTGTCTTCAGAGTTATTAGGTGATAATACCAATGATGACAAGTCACCTTCACCAGTAGTTTATCCCCAGCGTCCACCCAAGGGGCGTAAGTCGTTGGCATCTGTAGAACTGCCGAATTTTCGCCCCAAGAGTTAGGAGAGACGCGATTAATCGCGTCTGTACAAGAGTTGGGAGTAATAAAGTGATTAGTGATTAATGACCAATGACTAATGACTAATGACTAATTCTTACTTCTGACTTCGGAGTTATGGCTTCTGGGTTGGATTTTACTACCTGAGAGCGCGATCGCGGTTTGCCTGTGGCGATCGCATAGTTAATTGCCAATAGCCACAGCCACAAGCCCGGATTCCGGGGTTCTAGCCAAAAACCTACCCGGTTCAAGAAGCGTCCAAACCAAGGACTCAGGAAAGCGCTGATTAGGGCATGACGACCAAAGTTGAAATAACTACCAAGCCATCTGAGCAAATCCCTGGGGCCAGCAAGTTCCCAAATCCATAAAAGCAAGGCAGGATTTTTCCTAGCTGCTTTCAGTGCGAGGCGGTTAAAGGTTAACCAATCACACCGATCTTTGATGAAGTTATCTGCCACCTCTGGCGGTTCGTCTGCTAACAGCCCAAAAAAGGTGTTGAGCATAGAGTTAATCCGCTGGGGTGGTAAAAATTTTCCTGTGGGAACCATCATCCCTTTGGAAAATAGCCAAGTCACGGAAACGTTGCTTTGGTAAGCGCGTATTTGGTTCAAGTGGCGGAAACTCAACAAGTCATGTTTGAGGGCAGTATCCAACAGCGTTGTTAAGCGCTCTAAGTTGCGAACTAGGGAACCAAAACCGGTGAAAACGAGGGGAGACTGGAGTGATGCAGCATCACCGATCGCAATCAATCGATCAAAGGCAACTGTGCGATCGCGACTTCCCAGACTAAAATGCCCCGGTATATAGCCAAATGTCGGCTTCTTCCACACTAATTTGTCCATATCGCACCTGCGATACTCTGGCAAAATTGTGAAAAAGTCTTCGTACATCTCTAGCAAGGAACCGGGATTTTCAGCATTGACTTCGTGGTAATGAAATAAATAAATCGTCAGTTCATCATCTGCTGCGGGAAACAATTCCCAAATCAACTGCCTTCCCCGCGAAATATCCCCATGACTGTAAAGAACGTCCCCATATTGGGAATCCCATACTCCCGGCTCAAATCCGCTCTCAATTACCGCTCCCACTGTCGGACAGACACTATCAAAGGCACGACCACCATTTAATTGCCAAGCGATGGGAGACGCAGTTCCCATTGCATCTATTAGCAGTCGTCCACTTACTTGCTTCTCAATCTGACTGGGCAAGTGCTTGACTTGCAAAACTACTTGTGATATATCAATATCTGCACGGATAAACTCTGTTTCATCCCAAATTTCACCGCCTGCCGCTTGCAGTTTTTGCCCACACATTTGGAGCCATTTTTCGGAATCTAAACCTAAATTTAGGACTGTGGGTGTGTGGAGGATGGGCGATCGCAGTTTGGCTGGATTATTAGCATCAAAAAACTTATTGAAGCCGTCTTTGTATTCCCTGGCAATGATGGTTTCTAACTCAGCGGGGGTGACTAAACCCAGGTTAACCAAGCTTTGAATCTCATCGCGGGAAATATTCCATTCTCGGTTCATTCGCCCAAAGGGCATTCGTTCCACCAGCAGGACTTTATATCCTAGTTTTGCCATCAGTGCTGCATGGATTACGCCTAGTGCGCCACCGATGTAGATGATGTCGTATTGGGGCATTGGGCATTGGGCATTGGGCATTGGGAATGGAGCATTAGTTATTTCCCCTCTGCTCCCCTGCTCCCCTGCTCCCCTGCTCCCCTGCGAAAACACAACTTGCCGGGGTTGCTGCGGATTCCGTACCCCTTCGCGCCATCGTTGTTCCCACCAGTAGGCACGGGTTAAATCATATTCACCGTTGGGCATTTTCTGAAAATACTTGACGGTGAGGGGGTAAGCAGAGCCTAATGCTGCGAAAATCGATTGCTGGGATAAATCAATTGCTGGCGGTTCTGGGTAATCATGTGGAAAACGGCTTCTGATTTCTTTAGTCAGGCGTTGCAGAATTTCTCCCTCACAGGGAAAGGGTTGTTCTGCCCAACGAAACACTTTTAGATAAGTAGTTCGTTGCACCGACCAGACAAATACCGAAAGTTCCGCAGGCAAGTTTTCGGAAAGAGCCACTTCAGCAGTTGTAGTAGCACTGGGTATTTTGAGGCGAAAGCCTTCCGAGGTAAGCACTTTTTCTCCATTGCCGGGTTCAAAATCTGTTTGTAACCAGTTACGCACAGTTCCTATATCCGGAGTTGGAATTTCTAAATAAAGGATTTCTCTCATCTTTTCCTGACATCTCCGATCAATCTACTCACTAAGACAGATTTTATTAAGGCACAAAGTAAGGTACACTCCGCCCTAACTAGCTTCGTAAAGATTCAGTGAAGAAATTTTAAGAGTTTGTCAAATTTATTGTTCATTTTGTATTTCTGTAAACCCACGCCATGAATTATCCCATTCCAGACAGTCCCCAAGAAATTATTAACCTACGACAACAGCCGATTGATGAAGAACTAGTTGCTAGTGCGATCGCTGGAGTTATTAAAATTGTCCGCGCTCAAGGTCAATCTTTGGAAGAATTAACCGCTCAGTTGCTAGCAGATGATTCACTGCTGGATCAGCAACAACGTCGCTGGTTGAGCCAATTAGTTGCTCAATCCTGGGAAAATTTCTCCTAAAACCTTGTATTATGATAAAGTTTTTGTCGCAGCATTAGATTTCTAGGTCTGCACCTAAATATTGGAATATTAGCAATATTGGCGATGCATTTTAGGTATAAAATAACAATAATTGCCAGCACAGAATTGGCAATAAGTTTGCTATTTTTGCATTTATGGCACAGCAGCCACTAAATTAACCATATCAGCACCGGGCACTAATCAGGAAAAAGGCGAAAGGTAAAAGTAATTACTTTTACCTTTTTAAATTGAGTTCGATTGCTTGAAAAAGAATTTTAGCTAAACCATTTCAGCTTATAGCGTTTCCTAATCACATGAGCTAATAGTCCTCTCATTGCCTGCGGGGAGGGGATTGGGGTGGGGTTTTTGTACCTCACCCAAGCGAGAACCGCTATATTTTACTTAGATAAGCTTCGGAAAATGCTTATTAAGGTAAGCTTTATTTTTTACTTAATAATAAATAATTACCATACTTGACGCTTTTTTGTGGTCTAAAAACCCATGCCTAATCATCGACGAAATTCGGGAAGCTCTTTTCCGAAATCTTATCAATTCATCTTGTGTAATATATTAATGTTTAAAAAAATTCAATATACTATTACGCAATAGCTGGTATTAAATAATACGTACTCATATATTGCAATCTAACATATAAATCCTATTTTATTTTGAAAAAAACTTAGTACATATCTATTTCCTTCTTGGCTGTTCAGAGTTCCCTCCCTACACAAGTAAGTTCAGGAATAAAATCGGATTCCTATATAATATTTATGCCAGACTCACAGTTTCGACGAAATAACTCCCGACCTAAAAAGATATACAGTTTTTTTAAAAAGATGCAAAAGCTATCACTTTTCTCTATTACTTTTGCATACAATAGCGGAGTTGTTTTTTTGACAACACTTTACGCTATTGGCTTGAGCCTCGCAATAATTTTTTCTCTGACCAATAAGAGTATTTTAGATATTAATAATAGTGGGTTTTATATAAGTTTTCTAGTTGTGATTATAGCAACAGTAGGAATATTTCCTGCTTCATATTTTGCTTACCTTTTTTATAGAAGAGAACGAACTCAAGCTGAACGTATTAAAAATGATTTAAAGCTATTAGGCTTGGTTACTGAAGATGAATATAATAATTTTGATCAGCTATATAAAACAGTTTACGATCCAATTCAATTTGGAAGTTTTATACTTCTACTTACTTCAATATCAACACTTGTTCTTACAGTTTATTATATCAGTAAAATAGAACCAGATAATCCAATTAAAAATTTGCTTACTAGTACTCAATTAGGAATAATTTTTTATTCTTTCTTAGGAGCTTATTTATTTGGAATTCGGCTTGTAATACGTCGTTACAATACATTTGACCTACAACCTCAAGTTTATGCCACTATCGTCCTACGTATTCTAGTTTCTGGAGCAATAGCATTTGGAATAGGGTTATTAATTGAACAAGGATATCTGATATCAGAAATGCCCCAGGAATCATTATCTCCTATTTCAAGCACTGCGAAGGTATCTGACAGTAGCATCGTACAACAACCAAATCCATCTTCTGAACAACAGATACCTGATAAAGATAAATCAAATATCAATCGGAAAAATGATTATGCAGAAAAACTTCTTCCGTGGCAGATATTAGCTTTTCTGATTGGATTTTTCCCAGAACAAGGTTTACGCTGGATTGTTCTTGTTGGTAAACGCGCTTTTCGAGATCCAACACTTTATCAATATAATGAGCTTCCTTTAAGGAAAATTTTAGGTATCAATGAATGGCATCAAGCGCGATTAGAAGAATTGGGAATTGATGATGCTCAAAGTTTAGCGACTGCTGATATTTCCAAACTGCTTTTAACTACCCAATTTGATACTATGCAAGTAATAAATTGGATTGATCAAGCCATCTTACATATGAAAGCAGGAACAAGAACTGAACAATTTATTGCGTTTCAAATTACAACATATCACGAGTTATATACTCTACTCAACCAAATAAAATTAAAAGTATACGAAGCTGAAGTAAAACGAGAAGATAGAAATAATTATAGTCAAGAGATTCCTAATGAAACTAAACAAAATCGAAAAAATGAGAAATACAAGCTATTAGATATTTTAAATGAAATTAGTTCTCACGTTCAAACAACACCGAATAAAATTTCGTTTCAAGAGGATTACAGCAAACTTTTAGTTGCATTAGGATTTAATTTAACAGAATTAGAGCGTCTTTGTGATTACTCAAATTATCCTAATTATGTGCGGATAGAGGAGTATTACAAGAATCTTGAAAATATTACACGTGAGCAAGCAAAGCGAGGGGCAAAGGAAATAATACGCTCTATAGATTTCGGTGGCGAAGTTGTTGATTTTACCAGAGGTAGTTATGGAGAAAGCTTAACTCCGCAGCAAAGAGAGGTAATTGAAAATCAAGTTAGTAGAATTTATGCTCAATTGCAATTCAGCCGCCCGACTCGTTCAACCGCTGAGGGATGGGTGCAATTGGGAATACGATATTATTTGCTCAATAAATTAGAGAATGCTCTAGAGGCTTATGAACGCTCTTTAAAAATTGACCTTCAAGTTGGGGCTTATATCGGACGGAGTTTGATATACATTGCTCTGGGAAATCAAGAAAGAGATCAGGGAAACTTGAAAGATGCTCTGAGAAAACAGAAGGAGAAAGAGAAAGAGGATCTGTTAAAACAAAAGCCAAATGAAGATATACCTGTAAATGCAACCAATGAAATCACAAAATTGCAAAATGAAATCATATTTCATTATACCAACGCTCAAAATTATTATGAAAAAGCTATTTCTGACAACACATTTGCTATCAGAATAGTGCCTTATAATGCAGACGCATTTAATAATCGTGCAGTAGCTTACATGGAACAAGGTAACTTCATTACAGCGTTGGAAAATCTGGAAATAGCTTTACAGCATAATGATAGCCTTGCTACTGCTTACTACAATCGAGGAACAATTAGAAACACTCTAGGAACATCAGAAAAGAATTTTATAGAAGCAGCTTTTGACCTGGAACGGGCGTATTTATTAGGCTATCGTCCTGCTGCATTATGGGCAACTTGGGGATTAGTCTTGCTTAACACAGGGCATTATCAAAAGGCAGTTGAAAAAATTAGTCAAGCTATTGCTCTTAGCGATGAAAATCCCGCACTACACTATGCGCGACGGGGGTTTGCTTATGTAGAATTGAGTAAGGAAGCGAAAGTGCAAAAGTTAAATTATTCCTCGGAATATGCCAAGCAAGCTAGTCGTGATTTTGATAGAGCAATTGAACTGTCTCCAGAGCTTACTATCACTTATATTCACTATGGGTATCTCAAGATATTTGAAGGGAAATACGACAAAGCTATTTATTACTACAAAAAAGCAATTGAGCAAGGAGCTAAAGATTACATAATCTACGCAAATCTAGCTGAAGTTTATTTTCAATGGGGGCAATTTAAAAGCACAGGAGTGACTGAGGATAATACAGTTGCCAAACAGGATTATGAAGAATCCATAAAAAACTATGAGAAAGCAATTGAGCTAGAAGATAAAAGACCCGAAACCTTCTTCAATTTAGCAGTAGCATATTATATTACTAACAATATAGACAAAGCAAGAGAGAAGGCCTTAGAATCTGATAGAATAGTAAGTGAAATGACATCTTTGGAATCTTCTAGATATAGCTATCTCGTAGAGATTAACCAACTCAAAGTAGAAGTTTCTGATTTTCTAAAGAGACTTCCAAAGGATGAAGTCATTTAAGTATATTCAATTTGTAATCAAAAGCGAAGATTTGTAGTCATGAACATCACAATGTATTCTACCAATAGTGCCCAAAAAGAAGATATAAGCGAAACAGATCCATCAATAAGCATGGGAATTAATATCTATAATCTTCCTCGTGAAAGTTGTGATAGCAAACGATCCTCTGTAAAAATGCCATACGGGGTTTATTTTGGTGGAGATATTTCTACAGGAGGTGGAGAGCCTGTTGGAGTTAAGAGATGGGTTGCTAATTGGCGCGATATAGAAGGGAACAACGCAAAAAAATGAAGTTCAGTTTTTGCAGTTGATTGCTATTAACAAAATCTGCATTTTTTATGTAAATATTTGTACTTTTTTTGGCATTGAGTAAAATTAAGTCGCCCTAGTAATGGGGCGACTTAATTTTACTCGTCCCCTAAAGTAAAGAATTGATTTGCCAAAAGGGATTTTTTGAGCCATTCTCGGACAACAGCAGTGCACAGATGGTATCTAAATGCCAATAAGACAGCGACGGCATCCAATACGGTTCGGATAAGCACTCTTCACTTTCCTTGTGGTCTGGGAAAAGCTTAAAGGGTAAGGGGTAGCTGTATTTAAAACCTTTCCCCTTTCCCTTTAACCGAACCGTACTGTTATGGCACCCACCTACTACTGTCGTGCCATAATGGTACGCATCTCGGCTTCTGTATCTTGAATCAAATCTCCACTAACATCCACGATCGCACGATAAATCTTGCCCGTAAACTTGAAAGGTGGTTCATAATCGGGTGTTACAGGCGCACCAGGGGCTATCCCACAGGTCACGCCACTAGTCAGACCTAGTGCTAAAGGAGTAGTTACAGGGATATCAGCTTGTCCGACTAATTTCCCATCGATATAAAGTTGGGCGCGACCCGGCGCTCCTTTCCCCTTCGCTAAATCCGGCTGACCCGTCACTTTAAACTCAAAGCGCAACTGATGGCGACCCTCCGGGACTGACTCTACAGACTCGACATGATAGAGCGATCGCGCTACATAGTTATGAACCCAGTGCAGTTTGCCATCTTTGACATAGAAAGAGTAGCCACTATCATTACCTCCGTGAGCAAGTAATACTCCTTCTGCGCCACCGATGGGAATTTCGACATCAACGGTAATACTATGGGGACGATTTAGCACTCTAACGGCACTATTGGCTGGAATCGCCTGAGTGTCGGGATAGTAAATATAGCGGGCACGATTGACAGCAATCTGAGGACGTTCTTCTGCCAATCGTTGCGTGCCGCGTCCATCCACAGGTAACACATTATATTTACCCGCCTCTACATACCAAGTAGCAATCATCTCAATTAGCTTAGAGCGGTTGTCAGCAGCAACGTCGTGATTTTCCGCAAAATCCTTAGCGACATGATACAGTTCCCAATGATGGGTATCCAAGTCTGTAAGGGTTTGGGCTGAGATTGGCGCACCAAAAAACTGCCCTGCTTCTTTAAATGATGGCCCAGGCCAAGGACAAACCGCCCGCCAGCCATCATAGTAAAGAGAGCGATGTCCCATCATCTCGAAATACTGGGTAAGATGCTTAGTGGGTGCGTCAGTATGATTAAAAGTATGGGCGAAGCTTACACCTTCAAGGGGGGATTGAGTCACACCCTTGATAGTTGTGGGTGGTTCAATTTCTAGTAGGTCAAGCACCGTCGGTACTAGGTCAATGGCATGGGCATACTGAGTACGGATTTCGCCTTTTGCCTCAATGCCTTTAGTCCAATGGACAATTAAGGGATCGCTGATTCCACCCCGATAGGTTTCCCGTTTCCAACGACGAAAAGGCGTATTACCTGCCCAAGTCCAGCCCCACGCGTAATGGTTGAAGGTTTCTGGGCTGCCTAGCTTGTCGAGTGCCTTGAGATTTTCCTCTAGAGATTCTGGCACATTGTTAAAAAACAGGTTCTCATTAACCGAACCAGTGGGCCCACCTTCCGAACTTGCCCCATTGTCCGAGATGACCATAATTACAGTATTGTCGAACTCCCCGATAGATTTGAGGAAGTCGAGTAAGCGACCAATGTGGTAGTCAGTATGGGTTAAAAAGCCAGCAAAGACTTCCATCATACGGGCATAAAGCCGTTTTTCTGCTGCTGAGAGAGTATCCCAGTGAGAGACATCGGGATCATGGCGGGAGAGTTCGGCATCGGCCGGGACAATCCCCATTTCCTGCTGACGGGCAAAAACCTTTTCCCTGTAAGCTTCCCAACCATCATCAAACTGTCCGGCGTAGGCATCAGCCCATTCTTTGGGCACATGATGAGGGGCGTGCATTGCCCCAGGACAGAAATACATGAAGAAGGGCTTATCGGGGGCAACCTGCTTGGCATCAGCGATGAAGCTAATTGCTTTATCTGCTAAGTCTTCGGTTAAATGGTAGCCTTCTACGGGGGTCTTTTCTGGCTTAACGGTGTGGTTATCATAAACCAATTCAGGATAATACTGGTGGGTTTCTCCTCCTAGAAAACCATAAAAACGTTCAAAACCGCGACCGAGAGGCCAGCGATCATAGGGGCCAGCGGCAGAAAGCTGGTCTGAGGGTGTTAAATGCCATTTCCCGATCGCATAGGTGTTATAACCCTTCTGTAGTAATATCTCCGAGAGAAACCCATTTTCAAAGGGAATATTCCCATTACCACCGGGATAACCCGTAGAAGCTTCTGTAATGCAGGACATGGCGTTGGAATGGTGATTGCGGCCAGTCAGCAGACAAGAACGGGTGGGTGAACACAACGCTGTCGTGTGTAAATTGTTGTAGCGCAAGCCATTGGCGGCTAATGTGTCTAGGTTGGGTGTTTTGATCGGACTTCCGTAACTCCCAAATTGCCCAAAGCCCGTATCATCGAAGACGATAAATAGCACGTTTGGTGTGCCTTCTTTGGCTCGCAAAGGTTCTGGCCAAGCAGGACTGGATTTATCAACTGTCCGTCCTATGACACCAGGGAAAGTATTTCCGGGTTTGTATTCACGCAGAGACATAAACCTAAACTCCTTATCTAGGTTGACAGGTGGCTGACTATAACGAGTTAATTTCCCTACTCAATCCGGCTAATCTGCGCTTATTCCAGATTGAGTAAGGAACACCTACAAAAGCTCCCAAAATTACATAAGCTACCAGCGTCGGAATCACCTGCTGCTGTATATGATTCAAAATAGCGATAAATAAAGCTAAACCAAAATTGCGAGCAATACAGAAAATCGCCAAGATAGACCGCGTATCATCATCAAGTCTGCCTAAAGCGTGTCCAATTCCTAAAGAAGCAATCACCATAATCGCGATCGCAATGAGTGGTAATTCCCCAACTTGGAAAAACAGCGGAAGCCCTAAGATGCAAGCTAAAACGACCAGTATTGAAAAGACACCATTAGCAATAAAAGTTAAATGTTGGGCAATCTTTTCGGCAAATGTAGGAGCGAACTTTTGAATCAAAAGACCGAGACTGACAGGCAATAACTGTACCAGAACGACTTGCTGGGCAACTTCTGAAATTGCCACCTTTTGGGAAATATTTTTAAATAAAGTGGCGAAAATTGCCAAGGTGAGGGGAGTAACAAAAACCGCAAGTATTGCTAAGGTTATCTGAAGACTCGCTGCGTAGGATACGCTGCCTCCAGCCCTTTGCGTTCGCTTTGTGCTTAGAGGCGCACCTGGTGAAGCTGCCAACAAAGCCAACCCTATCATCACTTCTGATGGTAAGTTAAACAGTTTCAGCAAGAAAATAACCACTAGAGGAACTAGCACAATAACGGCTAGAAGCGCACGGAATACTAAGGCAGGTTTTCGCCAGAAGGAAAGCATCTTTTCAACAGAAAGATTGCTCCCTATGGCTAACATCAGAGAAAAAATAGTGACTTTAACGATAATCAATAGTAAAGGATGATGCATACCTTTAAAATGCCTAATATTGGGTGTGGTCAACTCACCCTGATTTAATAGTTTATCTAGTCAATATTTCAACTCACCTACTAATTGGAATAGACGATAAGCAATGTATTCTTTACACAAAAATCAGACTAATTTAATAATGTTGTAAGCCGGATTATATGCGGGTAAAAACTTTAGTATAAAGTTATGAAGTTCTTAGGCAACTAATCTAGCAATATCTTGAGGTTGATGAAAACTAGCATTAGAGACTTGCAGATAAATAAGATACCAGCTAATGTAAAAGATTAACCTCAAAGCAGTTGTAAATAGTGGCTAGTACAACGCGGCGGAAATAAACCAATCATTCCAAATCAACGAAACCCTTATGCTGTATTCATTTTTAATTTTTAATTTTTAATTTTTAATTCCGCCTTGCGGTACTAGGTGGTTAAATTATCTCGTTGATGATTACCCAATTGTTGATAAATAATTGCAGAAAGCGATCGCCAATGTGCGATCGCTTCCCCTTCTCATCCAAAAACGCAAACTTTTACTACACTACATGTCCCTTTTGTCAACTAGAAGCTTTCACCGCCGCTTCCGCTTGGGAGTGTAATAACAAACCGTATTCCAAGCCCTCCACCACAGCTTGATAGGAAGCCGCCAAAATATTGGTAGAAACGCCTACCGTCGTCCAGCGTTGACGACCATTGCCCGATTCTACCAACACACGAGTTTTCGCCGCAGTGCCCGTATGTCCGTTGAGAATCCGTACTTTGTAATCTGTCAAATCAAAGGTGGCAATTTGGGGATAAAAGTTCACCAAAGCCTTGCGTAAAGCTGCATCCAAAGCTGCCACCGGGCCGTTACCTTCCGCTGCCTCCAAAATATTTTTCCCTTCAACAGCGACTTTGACTGTAGCTAGGGCATTGCTAGTTTCTTTCCCCTCAATTAAGTCACAGTGGACTTGAAAACCTTTGACTTCAAAAAACTTCTGGCGGTCTCCCAAAGCTTCGTGCATCAACAGCACAAAACTAGCCTCGGCTGCTTCAAATTGAAATCCTTCACTCTCCAAATCTTTGAGGCGCTGGAGAATTTCTCTGGCCTCTGCCTTTTGCTGATCCAGTTCAATGCCAAAACTGCGGGCTTTGGCTAAAACATTGCTGAGTCCAGACTGTTCAGAAATCACAATGCGGCGACGATTCCCGACTTGTTCCGGTTGAATGTGTTCGTAAGTCAGGGGATTACGTTCCACGGCTGATACATGAATACCGCCCTTGTGGGCAAAAGCCGAACGTCCCACAAAGGGAGCATGTTCATCTGGTGCGAGGTTGACGACCTCACTCACAAAACGACTAGCTTCTGTAAGTTGTGTGAGCTGGTCTTCTGTGATACAACTGTAACCCGCCTTCAGTTGTAAATTGGGAATTAACGAACAAAGGTTAGCATTACCGCAACGTTCACCGTAACCATTAATTGTGCCCTGTACCATCTTTGCCCCTGCCATAACGGCAGCTATTGCGTTAGCAACCGCCATTTCCGAATCGTTATGAGTATGAATTCCAATTTGAGGAATTGTCCTTTGTTCTTTGTCCTTTGTCATTAGTTGTTGACTAATGACCAATGACAAATGACTAATAACATCTTGAACAATTTGGCTAATTTCGTGTGGTAAAGTGCCACCATTGGTATCACAGAGGACTAGCCATTCCGCACCAGATGCGATCGCAGCCTCTAATGTCTGTAAAGCATAATCTCGATTGTGCTTGTAGCCATCAAACCAATGTTCGGCATCGTAGATAATACGACGCCCTTGAGAACGGAGGTACTCAATGGTGTCGCAAATCATCGCCAAATTTTCTTCTAATGTCGTCTTGAGGCCTGTTGTGACATGTAAATCCCAAGACTTGCCAAAAATCGTTACCCAGCGAGTTCCCGCAGCCAAAATATCCTGTAGCATCGGTTCGGTGGCGGCAGTAGAGTTGGGGCGTCGAGTCGAACAAAAAGCAACAATTTCAGCCTGTTTGAGCGGATCTTCTTGAAGTTGCCAGAAAAATTGTACATCCTTGGGATTGGCACCAGGCCAACCGCCTTCAATAAAGGGAATTCCCAGTTGATCAAGTCTACGGGCAATGCGTAACTTATCTTCTATCGATACCGATAGCCCCTCGCGCTGAGTGCCATCCCGTAGTGTAGTGTCATAGAGCCAAAGTTGAGGTGAGGAATTTGTGGTCATAAAACTGGGACCGACGAGACAACTTTCGAGGCAATGTGTCAATATACAACAAAAAGCCAGTTTGGCAATTTAAAAATGCCTAAAGTACTAGCTGAAGGTAAAACAATTGATTGCGAACAGGGAAGCAATCTCCGAAAAATTTTGCTGCAAAATAGTATTGAACTCTACAATGACGGTGCTAAGGTAATAAACTGTCGGGGCATTGGCAGTTGCGGTACCTGTACGGTTAAGGTAGAGGGCAAAGTATCAGCAGCGAATTGGCGTGATCGAGCACGGCGTTCGCTTCCTCCCCATTCTCCTACAACAGACTTGCGTTTAGCCTGTCAAACTCAGGTTTTGGGCGATGTGAAAGTGACAAAGTTTGATGGATTTTGGGGACAAGGTTCTCGAATAGTGTGGACACCAAAAGGTTAAAAAGGAGTTAAGACAAGATGGGTAGATGGACACCCTTAATTTTAATGGCTGGAGGTTTAGCCATTCTGCTTGGTACATTACTGGGCATCAACTTTCCTATGGGCGTACAAAGCGCTAACGCTCCCAGCGACAAGAAATCACAAGTCCTGCCAGCTAATATCAATGTTAATAGCAGTGCTGGCAGCAAGAATGAGGAAACTGCAACTGAAGGAACTGAAACAAACGAAAATAGACGCACTATTGTAGCCCCAAGACCTGACAACAGGAGTAGCGTTGCTCAGAATCCTTCTGATGACTCAACATCACCTGCTGACAGTACAACAGATGGCAATACAGATACTTCCGGAACAGACACGCCATCAAGCGATGTTAATCAAGGCAACGAACCAATTCGAGCTTTGTGGTAACTGAACAGTGCTAAGTTCTGTTAGTGGATAGCTAGGGTTAAGCCAGTTCCGAGTGCTGAGTAAAAAGTAAAATTAATTGCACTCAGCATTCCTGATGAAGATAGATCCGTCTTTAGTTACGAGTTATAAGTTATAAGTTATGAGTTATTAGTTATGAGTTATTAGTTATGTACTAATGATAAATGGCTAATGATAGATGACTAATGACTAATGACTAATGACTAGTGAGACTGTAATTATTGGTGGCGGCGTTATTGGTTTAGCGATCGCCATTGAACTAAAACTGCGCGGGACACAGGTCACCGTGCTTTGTCGTGACTTCAAGACTGCCGCTACCCACGCCGCCGCTGGGATGTTAGCACCAGATGCGGAAAACATTTCTAATGAGGCAATGCGCTCCTTGTGTTGGCGATCGCGTGCTTTATATGCCGACTGGACGCGCAAATTAGAAGAACTGACCGGCTTAAATACTGGCTACCGTGCCTGCGGTATTCTCGCACCCCTCTTTGAAGAGGCAGAGGGGCAGGGGAGCAGGGGAGCAGGGGAGCAGGGGAGCAGGGGGGAAAGTCTTTCCCCTTCATCCCCGGCTTACTGGTTAAACAAAGAGGCAATTCATCAATATCAGCCAGGATTGGGAGCAGATGTAGTTGGTGGGTGGTGGTATCCTGAAGACGCACAAGTTGATAATCAGGCTCTAGCTCAGGTATTGTGGACGGCGGCTGAGTCTGTTGGTGTTGAACTCAAAGACGGCATTACAGTAGAAGCATTTTTACAGCAGCAAGGACAAGTAGTCGGATTGCAAACCAATGCTGGAATAATTCACGCCGCGCACTATGTTTTAGCTTCAGGTGCTTGGTCAAATGAATTGTTACCACTACCTGTGCGTCCCCGAAAAGGACAAATGCTGAGTGTGAGAGTACCGGAATTTGTGCCGGAATTGCCTTTAAAGCGGGTTTTATTTGGACAGGATATTTACATCGTACCAAGACGCGATCGCCTTGTTCTTGGGGCAACCAGCGAAGACGTTGGCTTCATCCCTGACAATACCCCAGAAGGTATTCAAAAATTACTACAAGCTGCTATCCGGCTGTATCCCCAACTCAAGCATTATCCCATCCAAGAATTATGGTGGGGATTTCGCCCAGCCACCCCTGATGAGTTGCCCATCCTTGGCACTAGCCACTGTCAAAATTTAACCCTTGCTACTGGTCATTACCGCAACGGAATTCTACTTGCGCCCATAACCGCTGCATTGATTGCCGATTTCATCTTGGAACAGAAATCTGACCCCCTACTTGCTAATTTTCACTATTTGCGTTTCCAGTCCAAGCCATCTACCTCCACCCCAATGCTGACTCACTCTGCCAATTTCTCCAACGGGCATCGTACCCTAGACGCGATGAATCGCGTCTCTACAGATTCCCCACTAATTATTGCTGGTAAAACCTTTCAATCTCGTTTGATGACGGGAACTGGTAAGTATCGCAGCATTGAGGAAATGCAGCAAAGCGTCGCCGCCAGCGATTGCCAGATTGTCACCGTAGCAGTACGACGGGTACAAACCAAGGCTCCCGGACATGAAGGTTTAGCTGAAGCCTTAGATTGGACAAAAATTTGGATGTTACCCAATACCGCAGGTTGTCAAACGGCTGAAGAGGCGATTCGGGTGGCACGTTTAGGGCGAGAAATGGCGAAATTATTGGGACAGGAAGACAATAACTTTATCAAGTTAGAAGTAATACCTGATCTTAAGTATTTACTCCCAGATCCAATCGGGACGCTGCAAGCCGCAGAACAATTAGTTAAAGAAGGTTTTGCAGTATTACCTTATATCAACGCTGACCCCATGTTAGCCAAGCGCTTAGAAGAAGTAGGCTGTGCTACGGTAATGCCTTTGGCATCGCCAATTGGTTCTGGACAAGGGCTGAAAACAACCGCCAATATCCAAATCATCATCGAAAATGCAGGTGTACCAGTGGTGGTAGATGCAGGTATTGGTTCACCCTCAGAAGCCGCTCATGCAATGGAATTGGGAGCAGATGCCTTGTTGATTAATAGTGCGATCGCACTTTCTCCAAACCCAGCAGCAATGGCTCGTGCTATGAATTTAGCAACAGTTGCCGGTCGTCTAGCATACCTTGCTGGCAGAATGCCTATTAAAGACTACGCCAGTCCTAGTTCACCTCTAACTGGGACAATTACTAGTTAGGGAATGGGGAATGGGGAATGGGGAATGGGGAATGGGGAATGGGGAATGGGGAATGGGAGAAGAGTGTTTTCCCTTCTTCCCCCCTCACCCCTGCCTCTTTTCAATGCCCCATGCCCCATACCCAATCAATGCCCAGTCCCTAGTCCCCAGTCCCCAGTCCCCAATGTAACGATTTGTCTAGCAGTTTCAGAGCGGATCTAGCATTTATGTAACATTAAATGAACAATAAAGATAAAGGAATTAATTCATGCCCTATACAAATGAAGAAGGCGGTCTTCTGAATAATTTTGCCCGTGAACCAAAGATTTATCAAGCAGAACCTCCCACGGAAGGGCAAAAACGAACTTATATCTTACTAGGAATCGCTGCTACAGCTTTGGTTGTCGGCTTGGTTCTAGTCGCCTTCTTTGTTTCTAAGAGCAGTTGAGCATAAAACATTTTAATAAAATTTCAACTTTTTTACAGTTTTTCAGGTTCCAATCTTAAGAGGGGCCTGCTTTTTTATTTTTTGTTAAAATTGAATTAGCAATTAAAGTATAATTACATACTTTATTATTTATGTAGACCTGAAGGCTCAGTTTATCCTGAGCAGCACAATATCTACTTAAAAATAATTTTTATTATGAGTTTAGTCCACTTAGATGCACCCAGAAAGGTGATATACACTGTGTTTTGGCTCTTTAGCCGCTATGAGCGTGAATGATACTGCACACAACAATAATTCTACTTGGAATCGGCAAGTATACCACCGCCTGAAACTTGCCCTAAGTCTTGGCTTACGACGACAACTTTTTTTAGCGGTATGTGATGATTTACACTTAAGAAATCAGGTAGCAGCCCGTTTGCATTCTACATTGGCTTATCCAGTTGGACAGGTGCTATATCAGTCATCAAATGCTCAGGAAAATAGCACTCCAGCTTATCCGCGATTAGTTACATTGCGTTTGAATTTAAATGATCCTGATCCCATAGTCCAGATTAATCAATGGTTAGCTAATTATCCCCCGCCAATTGTTGGGGCATCAAAAGATACGCCTGGAAGACCTTTTCCAGTACCAGCTTTTCAGCTTGTAGGCGTGGAGCATCTCACCAAGCAACCAGTTGCGACACAGCGTTTATTTTTGCACTATCTCCGCTTAAGCGAACAATATTTTTCTACACAAGAATCCGGCAGATTCTTAGAATCTAACTTACTGTTGTGGATACCGCGTCCTTGGTTATCTGCTATTAAGCAATCAGCACCACAATTTTGGCGTTCCAGGACTGGTGTATTTGTGTTTGCTGGAGAACCCACACCAGCAACTCAGAATTCCGGCTATCCAGAACGTTTTTCACGTTCTGGAAGTTTGGATTTAGGAAATATTGAGCAGTCGATTCTAGATGAATCAGTTAACCAAGAAGAACTTAGAACCGCAGCCACCGGGTTAAACTTTGAGAATAATTCCGATTTTCCCGCAGAGATACAAGGGAATGGCGTACATAAAATCCAGGAAGTTCCGCTGTCAACAGCAGATTTATTGAAGGCTGCGCCACAACAGCAGGAAGCTACTACTAGATATGGTGGTGGGAGTAATAATCAATCGCTGTCGTCTTTATCTTATGTTAGCAGCGAGTTAACGGAGCTAGTAATCGCAACAATCAACACAAATACTGCTCAAAATACTGAGGGTTACTTACAACCGCAGCAGATTTTGTTGGAGATTGAAAAATTACACGAAAAGCAAGTTTCGGCGGAGATGCTGGCAGAAGCTTATCATCGCTTGGGTACTTTATACCGTCTTCGCATTGAACAAGGAGAGTCAAGCCTAGAAAACCTGATGGTAGCAATTATTGCCTATCAGGAGGCAATTAGCTATGACGAAAGCTCACCGCAACTCCCAGATATCTTGAATGATTTGGGTACACTTTACTGGATGTTATACCGTACACCACCCAATTCGGAGGAAGGACAAACTTATATAGACCAGGCAATAGAATTTTATCAGTTGGCGTTAAAGATGATTTCGCCCCAGACACATTTGGAAACTTACGCTCGTGTGCAAAATAATTTGGGGACGGCTTATGGTGACTTAGCTCGTTTTTCTCACCCATCTGAAAATTGGCAGCAAGCAATTTTAGCTTACAGCGAAGCACTCAGCTATCGTACAGCCGATATGGATTCATTAAAGTATGCGGCTTGCCAGAACAATTTGGGTACTGCTTATTGGCATCTGGGTCAATATAATCAACCGATTGTACATTTAAAGAAAGCGATCGCAGCTTACAATGAAGCACTTGTACACTACAACCCCGAAGAGGAGCCGCTCAAGTATGGCATGATTCAAAATAATATCGGTACTGCCTGTTGGAATCTGGCACAATACGAACAACCTGCCCAAAATCTCCAGCGAGCTATAGTTGTCTACAGCGATGCTCTTAAGTATCGCACTCCAGCTAACGTTCCTAGTGCTTGCGCCGCTACACAAAATAATCTGGGTACTGCCTACTGGCATCTAGCAAACCTATCTCAAACAACTAAAGAGTCACGGCAAAAGTATCTGAAATTATGTATCAGTGCTTATGAAGAAGCTATAGCTTTAGCTCACTCTCTTAGCGGTACTTCTTTAAGTTTTGATTTGCTTGCCTCTTATAATAATTTGGGACTAGCCCATTATCAGCTAGTAATAGATAAGTCTTTTAATGGCGAGAAAGCAATACGTTCTCAACACTTAGAAATAGCATTAGATAACCATTTGCAAGCCTTAAACGGATTAAGTAAACAAGCAGAGGCTTATCAAACAACCTTCGCTTATGTGGTGAAAACTATTCGTGCTTTTCATAATGAATTAGGGATACAGGGGCAAAATCTAGCTTTATCTAAAGTTCCTAGTCAGTTGTTGCCAGAGATTTTGTCAAAATTATAATTGAAGAGGAATTCAGGAGTCAGAATTCAGAATTCAGAATCAAGACGTGACTCGAAAATACTCGCTAAAGCTGCGAAGCACAGCCAGTCGTACATAATTCATTCCGACTCCTGACTCCCAATACGGTTCGGTTAAGGCAATAGACGCGATAAATCGCCGTCTCTACAAGGATCAATCTTTCGTATTGACGGCGATTTATCGCGTCTTTGGATCTAGAATTTTCATCAAAAAACCTTAATCGAACCGTATTGTCCTGACTCCTAAATTCTGACTCCTGACTCCTGAATTCAGAATTCAGAATTCTGTTCGATAAAAATGTAAAGAAGCGATTGATTTATCGCTTCTCTACAAAGGTTTGTTATTTTTTTGAGATAACTATGCAGGGTTAGGTTGAGTTCGGCTTTGAAGTAGCTGGATAATTGCAGCTTTTTCTAAGATTCCAACTAGAACGCCATTTTCACGAATTACGGGAAGTACAGATAGCTTTTGTTGTTCGAGTAGCTGCATGACTTCCAGCAGAGGTTGATCGGATTGAACTGTGGTAGATTCAGTAATTGGTCGCATGACTTCCTTAACTTGAGTTTCTGACCACATTACTGTTGGAATGCTTCGTAAATTATCAACTGCGATCGCACCTACTAATTGTCCATCATCATCAGTCACTAAGAATCGATGCCAGTTTTGCCCACTGATGACTCGCTCATCGGCAAATTCTCTTAAGCTAAGATTACCAGATACAATCGGGCTGTCATGAGTTACAGCATCTTCGGCTGTCAAACCTGTGAGTTTTTCTTGTACTCTGGCAAATTGAGCCGCATTACCAGCATTTTGCAACAAGAAGAAGCCAATTAACAAATTCCAGATGTTACCGAAGTTGCCAAACAATAGTAGGGGAACTATACCTGAAAGAATTGCTACCCAACCAAAGATTTGCCCAACTCGACTAGCAAAGGTGACACCTTTATAAGGATTACCTGTAATTTTCCAAACGATGGCTTTCAGTATATTTCCGCCATCTAAAGGTAAGCCAGGAATCAGGTTAAATAGAGCTAGTGCCAAGTTAACAGAAGCTAGAACACCAAGAATTGCAGCTAACGGCCCTGATACAGTAGTAGTAACACCAATCGCTGTAACAATACCGCACAATAGTAGACTAACTAAAGGCCCTGCGATCGCAACCCAGAAAGCCTCACCTGGGGTTTTCGACTCTTTTTCTAAACTCGCCAAACCTCCAAATATAAACAGTGTGATGGATTTGACATCAATCCCCTGACGAATCGCAACGAAACTGTGGCCTAATTCATGGGCGACGACAGAGGCAAATAACATCAGCGCTGTCATCAATCCTAGTAGCAAAGCTAATCCCGCAGATAATTGGGGAAATTGTGCCGCCAGTCCACCGCTATAACTCCAAGTTACTAAACCCAGAACTAAAAACCAGGACGGATGGATATAGAAGGGAATTCCGAAGAGATTACCAACGCGAATTGTGCCATTCATGTCGTTCACCTTTGATTTCAGCTTTGAGAAGTTCGTTTTTGTTCTTCTCGATGTCTCTAGTGTAACGAAAGGTTAAGAGATTTTAATCTTTGTGAGGGTAGTGGTGTCCGTCTGTAAAGGTGCGGTTATTGGTAATATTGGTATCATCCAACTAACTCTCACTACCTCTCGATCGCTACATCAGGCAGGCGACTCCATTCATTCCAAGAGCCATCGTAATTCCGAACATTGGGATAGCCCAATAAATACTTCAAGACAAACCAGGTATATCCAGAACGCCCGCCGATGGCACAGTAGGGAAACACTTCCTTATCAGCTGTAATTCCCTTACTGTGATAAAGATTTTTCAATTCGTTGAATGATTTAAAAGTTCCATCCTCGTTGAGAGTTAAGATATGCTCAAGATGGACTGCACCTGGAATATGTCCAGTACGTTCACCTTCTTTTGGTGGTTGATCGAAAAACCACTCACCACAGTATTCTTGAATTGTTCGGACATCTAACAACACGCAATCGCTTCGACCTATCGATGCCTGAACTTCATTATGTAATACTCGCAGATGAGCATCAATACCTCTGGCACGGTAATCAGTAGAAGCAAAGGTAGATAACTCAGTTGCTAGTGGACAACCTTCTGATTTCCATTTTTGATAGCCGCCATTGAGAACTCGTACATTTTCGTGCCCAAAGACTTTCAACAACCAGAAAATCCAGGCTCCTGTTCCCGGATAACTGCCATAAGCAATCACTGTGGTGTCATTGGTGATGCCTGAACGTGCCATCAGCTTCTCAAAAGCTCGCACATCCAAATTCATATTAAAATTGGGCAATAGCAAGTCTCTAGAGATGTTCCAAAAGACAGCGCCAGGTATGTGAGCATTTTTGTACGGCTTTGGACTGATATCAACTTCAATAATGCGGACATTTGGATCGTTGAGATGATCTGCAAGCCACTGGGTATCAACGAGAACTGATGGATCGGCGTATTGAGACACTTTTATTTCTCCTGTAATAGCGTGAAAAGAATTGAAACTTGTGTTTTCTCAACGATTTAGTCTTGGTTGTGGTTGGGAAATACGATGTGCGATGTCCGATGCACTAGGGTTGTGGAAATAGAGAATAAGGAAAAGCCGATGAGTGGGTGAAACACTGCTAAAGGAAAGGAAGTGTGTAAATGAATTGTGAGAAATTGCAGTCCTAGCAGTACTGGCATACTTGCTGTAAGGCTTTGGATTCTTCGAGGAAACGGAATTAAAAACACCCATACCAACAAAATTAGTGAGAGTCCGCTATATCCTCGCACGAGCCAAATATGTAGGTTCCACCAATCAGAGTTGTAAAAGTAAGCCATTCCAACACTGAATACTTGGGTTGCTAAACAGAGATTGAAAAACACTGCTGCGATAAAAAAACTGATTTGAATCCAGCGCCCGGATATCTGTGTATCATCAATGCCAGAATTTACAGTCATGGTTAAGTAATCCAAAAAAAGCAACCAAATTATTCATTGGTCATTGATAAAGAGTTTGTTAGTACATACCTCGCAAGAGAGTGGCCGAAAAACCAATGACAAATGACAAATGACAAATGACAAAAGCTAGGATAAGTCTGGTTGTTATACTGCGCCTAGACCTCGAAAGGGTACAATTTGCCAATCATGATTGCATTACAAACTCTATTTCATGCAATTGCTCAAGCTAAAGATGAACAGACATTGCGATCGCACATATCCGCAGAAGTGAGTGAGTATTTTTCCGCTACACGATGTGGGCTGTTCTTCTTTGCCCAAATTTCTCAAATTGATAGTAGTATTCAAAAAACACTGCAAATTGCATTATCACCGCAATACAATCCAGTTGCACGCTACTTGCTAGAACGCCATGCCCCTGTTCATGAAGCTTTGGTAGTAGAACCTAAGACATGGAAGTTGATTTGTCCTCGTGCTGATCACAGGCACGTCATGGCAGGGCCAATTGTCAATAATGGTAAGTTAGTGGGCGTGGTAGGTTTGACCCGTGAGCAAGGAATGCCTGCATTTGATTCACAAAATCTCACGGATTTAAGTGCGCTTTGTCTGCACATTTCTACTTGGGTGGCAATGGCGAGATTGCAACAACCATTATTACAGACAGAGCTTTTAACACCTCGTGAAATGCAAATTGCTTCCTTAGTGGCTCAAGGACAAACCAATGCAGAAATTAGTGCTGAACTTTGGATTACTGAAAACTCTGTCAAGCAAGCCTTAAAAAGGATGTTTCGTAAGCTTGAGGTTTCATCTCGTACTCACATGGTTGCCAAGCTTTCCACCGTTTCAAAATAAATGACCTTTTATTCGCTTCATTAATCCCGAATATCTCTCCTCATTTCCCCCTGATAACCATTTATTATCAAAATTAAACTGAAACGCTATCAGGGGGGAGATTTTCTAGCTTAAGCATTCACTTATGCTGCAATTGTCTCCATCTGCTGAGAACTTTTCTGCAACATCTGGACAATTATATCAGCGGGAACAGGACAACTGAAGTAGTAACCCTGACCTTCATGACATCCCTGCATTTTTAGGTAGTCAAGCTGTTCTTGAGTTTCCACACCCTCTGCCGTGATTTTCAACCGGAGGCTCTTTGCGAGGGCAATAATGGCATCAGTGACGGCGGCGCTATCAGGATTGGACATGACATCTTGTACAAATGACTGATCAATCTTCAGCATATTCACGGGAAAGCGCTTCAAGTAGTTGAGGGAAGAATAACCAGTGCCGAAATCATCTAGAGCCAACCATATACCTAGTTCTCGTAATTCTTTTAAAGTTTTAACCGATCGCTCCATGTCAGCCATCAAGAAGCTTTCTGTCACTTCCAGTTCCAGGCAAGATGCTGAGAGTCCAGTCTCCTGAAGAACTTGGCTGACGATCTCAACTAGATTCGGTTGTTCAAACTGTCGAGCTGACAGATTTACAGATATCCGAATTGGGGTAAATCCAGCAAGTTGCCAAGCACGGTTTTGGGCACAAGCAGTTCGCAAAACCCATTCATCAATTGGCACTATCAAACCATTGGCTTCTGCGATCGGAATAAACTTTGCAGGAGAAATCAAACCTAATGTAGGATGCTGCCAGCGAACCAATGCTTCCATCGCTGTAATTTGTCTGCTGTGTAAATCAATCAGAGGTTGATAATAAACCAGCATTTCATTACGCTCAAGCGCTCCATATAATTCATTTTCTAAACTCAGTCGCTCCTGTAACTGAGCATTAATTTCCGGCGAATAGAATTGGTACTGGCTACGCCCTTGCTGTTTCGCCTGGTACAGTGCCATGTGAGCCTGTTGCAAGAGTTGATCTACGCTATTACGATCATTTAATCCATTGATTGTAATGCCGATGCTGGCGGTGATATGAATCAAGTTACCCTCTAGAGAAAAAGGTTTACTCATGGTACTTAATATCATCTGAGATAGCTTAATCACACTTTCAAAAGAAACAATTTCTATGCGGGCAATGGCAAATTCATCTCCACTTAAATGGGCAAGAATATCTGTTTTCGCCACACAGTTTGATAATCTCTGGGCAACTGTTCTTAATAACAAATTTGTTGTCTGAGGTTCCAATCCATGACTCATCCCAGTGAAATCATCAATACTCAGCAAAAAGACAGCGACAAGGCGCTGGTTGTTTTCAGGTTGAGATAGAGTTTGATAGAGGCGATCGCGAAATAAATCACGATTGGGTAATCCAGTTAGATCGTCATAATTACTGATGTAGTGAATTAATTCATCTAATTTGTGAAGAGTTTGTGAGGTATCCGTCATCAATGTACCCGCTTCATCAGCAAATTCTGTAGGCAATTCAGGTAGGGTTTTGGTGTTCAGATAGTTTTGCAATGCAGCAGATGTCAAAATAACCGGTTTAAGAAGGTGGTGTATTGCGTAGAGGGTGGCAGCAGTACCTGCTAATGTCGCCAAGAGAGCAACAATCATAACTCGCACTGCCATCTCTAAGGAGTAAGAGTTTGAGATAACGAAACTGAAAAGTAAGGTCAAAAGTGGTACGTGAGTGCCCAAAAATGCCACCAACATGATTTTAGCGGTGTAACTTTTCTTGAGCCATCCAAAATTAGCTAGGAACGAGTACAGGTAGAGGTTGTGATTGAGCTTCATAAATTCTGTTTGATAGTTGGTAAATTAGTTCCGAGCTATGCTGACAAGAGAGGATTTTTGATTCATATTCCAGTGGAATTAGCTCTCATGGAACCCAACCCTGATAAGGTCATATATTATGTTTCCCAATATCGCTTTTTACTTAATATGTATAACGATAAAGTTTCTGTAAAACTTATTCTAAAAGCGATTTCACAATCAATACCGAAATTATATTGATTGTTACGCTATTAATATTTATTAGTTTGTCTTAATGTGATATGCCAGCCCTAAATCATTCGTGAAAATAAGAATAAGATATAAGATCCCCGACTTATTTGAGAAGTCGGGGATCTGAAGCTCTCGATTTTCGCAACTAATTTAGGATCGCTATATAGCAATCTTGAATCATTCGTGAGAAACAAGATTACCTATTTCTATAAGAAGTCGGTAATCTGCGGATTGCAACCTTATCTGATTGGTGAAAAATAATTTTTTATAACAAAGACGCAACAGATTATTTATAGCTATAGCCTGAAAAGAGCAGATTTGTAACTTGCTTTAACACCTTTAATGCTGTTAATGAACCTCGAATCAGCCGAGCAGCAGCAACGGGTTGTTGAAGCATTCCCATCGCTAAAGGAAAAGGGTTTAGGGAGCCATCAGAATTAATTGCTGGTGTGAGATCGGGGATATTATGCTGACAATCATCGCTAACTACTCGCAGTATTGCTACGGATATCCCAGCGGCATTGAAAAACTCTAGGGCAGTAAATCCTTCCATATCAACAACATCAGCCGCTAAAGTCTCACCCAAATGGCGTTTTTCGGCAGCAGACCAAATCACGCGATCGCTTGTCAGTGACTTGACTAAAAATACTTTATCTGATAATGAGGAGTGCAATTGTGCTGTAAAAGTGCGATCGCATTCTTGCAGTTTCCCCTGATAAATACAATTTTGATACAGCACAATATCACCAACTGTGTGGCGATCGCTCAGGCTGCCGCATATACCCATAATCAGTACTCTGGATTTTGGAGCTATCAACTGGGATTGTTGCAAATATTTGAGCAAAGGCTTCATCCCAACAGGTATGGCTACTACTGTTGGGATGGAGCCAGTAACGCCGCTTAATCCGCGACACACAGCTTTATATTCTGCTCCTTGAGGCACCAGAATTGTGTTGATAAGTGGAAAATTAGACATTAGCGCTCTTGAGAGTCTGAATTCTGACTTCTGATTTCTTCTTCATCTTTGAAGTTCAATTAAATATTGGTTCATTGAAAGCAACGGGAAACTCCATCCCCAGGTGTCTGTAGAGGGATAGTCGCCCCGTCGCTTGGGGCATTGGTATGTTCTTTCCCATGCCCCATATCCAAAAACTCCATCCCGCAAGTGGCGTGGAGTTTTTCATATTTGAGTGACAATAAGTAATATTACCGTTTGGTGATGATCAAAACTCGCAAACCAAAGCCGATTGCTGTAGCATGACTAAATAATTGTGTCACCCACACGATAATTTTCCAAGATGGTAAAGCTTCGTAACTCAAAATCCGCACGAGAACTCTTCAATATCTCCAAATTGGCGATTCAATTTTCGTGGCTGACGGTGAGTTTTTGGATTGCCGTAACGGTAGCTGGTATTCTGGCTTTCAGTTCTCTCAAGTATGCTTTGTTTCCAGATATTACCTTTCCAGTGGTGGTTGTAAATGCTACAGCCCCCCTGGCAACTGCCCTGGATACAGAGGCGAAGCTCACCCAACCCATAGAAGAACGCCTCCGCTCCCTAGAAGGACTGGAGAATATCCGCTCATCTACTTATCCTAGTCAAACCGCCGTTGCCCTCTCTTTTGCCGTTGGAACGAATTTAGAAACATCAACTAAAGAAGTTGAAACTGCCCTCAAGCAGTTGACTCTACCTCAAGGAGCAACTTCCAAAATTATTCCCCTGAATCTAAACGAGTCAGCCGCCATTAGCTATGCCATTGAGAGTCCCACGCGGAATCTTACAGATTTGACGAAGTTAGCGCAAAATGAAATTGTCAGTGCGATCGCTAAACTACCAGGAGTCCTGAAAGTTTCACTACTAGGTGGTGCTACTACAACTCCTCCCCTACCTCCATCGAATGCAAGTGCAGCAGCTATTCCTCAAAGCGGCGCAACATTAGTCAGGTTTAATGGCCAAGATGCACTGGCATTTCAGGTAATCAAACGCGGTAGCGCTAACACCTTAGAAGTAGTGAGTTTAGTTGAAAAAGAAGTTCAAAGGCTACGCTCTACCCTCAAGGATGTTAACCTCACTTTAGCTGCCACCCAAGCAGAATATATCCGCCAAGCCACCCAGTCAACAATCGATGCGCTGATGGAAGCCGTTGTTTTGTCTATAGTGGTAATTTTTCCGTTTTTATGGAATTGGCGGGCAACTCTCATCTCTGCCTTGGCGATTCCGACATCTTTGTTGGCGACGTTTATCGTCATGGCAATTTTTGGCTTCAACCTAGAAACGATTACGTTACTGGCTTTGGCCTTAGTTATTGGCAGTGTAATTGATGATGCGATCATTGATGTCGAAAACATCATGCGGCACATTGATGAAGGGGAAACTCCCCGCCAAGCCGCTTTTTCGGCTACAGATGAAATTGGCTTAACAGTCATCGCCACCACTGCTACAGCAGTAGCGGTTTTTTTGCCCATTGGTTTGATGGGAGGAGTCATCGGACAGTTCTTCAAGCCATTTGGAATCACAGTTTCAGCAGCCATGATTGCTTCGACATTGGTTGCCCGTACATTGTCACCAGCCTTAGCTACTTATTGGTTAAAACCTGCTAATTCAAATCCACAACGCCGCCAGGAAGGAAACATCTGGGCGAATTTTACCCGATTTTATAGAAACTTACTCCACTGGTCTTTAAACCACCGCAAGACAGTTGTCGCATTAGCCATACTTAGTTTTATTGCAGGTATGGCACTGAGTCTACTAATTCCCAAAGGATTTATTCCGAAATTAGATCGCGGCGAGTTCAATATTACTTACACCGCCCCCTTGCCGAGTATTCCTGGTAGAGCAGAGGGACAGGAGGGCAGAGGGGCAGGGGAGCAGGGGAGCAGGGGAATTCCCAATCCCCAATCCCCAATCCCCAATCCCCCATTCCCCATCCCCAACCCCTTAAACGATTCCCTAGAGGTTGCCAAAAAACTAGAAGATGTAGTGAGAAAATCTCCAGTAGTGGAAACAGTCTTTACTACTGTTGGTTCTCGTGAAGGTGAGCCAAATAAAGGTACGCTTTATGTGAAGCTCAAAGAAGACCGCAACCTCAAGACTGCGGAAGTACAAGACCAATTACGCTCGTCTTTGCCTAATCTCCCTGGTGTGAGTACCAGTGTGGAAGATATTCAATTTGTTGACACTGGTGGACAAAAACCTTTACAGGCGTCACTACGAGGCGATAACCTCCAAAGCCTCAGCAAAGCTGCCCAGGCAATTAAAGAGCGCATCGAGAAACTACCGGGATTTGCTGATGTCACTGTAACAAGTGAAACCAATTCACAGGGTAAAGTCTTTCAAATTGAGCGGCTAAACAATCAAAGGGTCGCCTATATAAGTGCCAATTTGGGTAGAGATTTGTCTTTAGGTAGTGCCACAGACCAATTGGTAGCGGAAGCCAAAGCACTTTTACCTGCTGGTGTAACTTTAGACTTGGGAGGAGATTCTGCCCGCCAAGGTGAAGTATTTGCTAGTTTTGGCACTACTTTGGTATTATCAGCACTCTGTATTGTTGTGGTGCTGATTTTGCTGTTTAAAAGCTGGATAGACCCAGTAGTTATTGGTGTTTCTTTACCCTTATCAATTGTCGGTGCCATGCTGGCCTTACTCTTTACCAAGAGTGACTTTGGCATGATCTCGCTGATTGGTTTTGTCTTTTTGTTGGGACTAGCAAACAAAAATGCCATCTTACTGGTAGATTACATCAACCAACTCCGTAAATCTGGCTTAGACCGCACAGAGGCGATCCTCAGAGCAGGGCCAGTGCGCCTCAGACCAATTATGATGACCACAGCCTCCACCCTCTTAGGAATGCTACCGATCGCATTGGGTTTTGGTGCTGGTTCGGAATTGCGATCGCCAATGGCTGTAGCGATCGCTGGTGGACTCGTAACTTCAACTATCCTCAGTTTAATTGTCGTGCCAGTCGTCTACAGCATTTTGGATGATTGGTTTCCCCGATTTCAGAAGCAGGGGAGCAGGAGAGCAGGGGAGCAGGGGGGAAGTTGATGCAAGTCTTTGTCACGGGGGGTACGGGTTTTATTGGCGCTCACTTGGTACGGTTGCTTTTGCAACAGGGATATGCAGTGAAAGCGCTGGTACGCTCAAGCAGCAATTTGGAGAATCTACGCGGTTTGGATGTGGAAATTGTCAAAGGCGATTTGAATGATCCAAATCTCTGGCAACAAATCAGAGGTTGTAAATACCTATTTCATGTGGCAGCCCATTATTCTCTGTGGCAAACAGACCGAGAGTTACTCCACCGTCATAATGTCCTGGGTACGCGCAATATTTTGGCAGCCGCTCGCAAAGCTAACATCGAGCGCACCGTCTACACCAGTTCAGTGGCAGCAATTGGGGTAGGATCATCAGGGGAGGTTGTAGATGAAACACATCAGAGTCCCTTAGAAAAGTTGGTGGGTGACTACAAAAAGTCTAAGTTTCTGGCTGAACAAGAAGCCATGCAAGCCGTTGCTACAGGTCAGGAGGTAGTTATAGTCAATCCCAGCAGCCCTATTGGCTCGTTGGATATCAAGCCTACCCCGACGGGTGATATAATCCTGCGATTTTTGCGGCGACAAATGCCCTTTTACTTAGATACTGGTCTAAATTTTATCGATGTGCAAGATGTGGCATGGGGGCATTTACTGGCTTTGCAGCGGGGTAAATCAGGTGATCGCTATATCTTAGGTCATCAAAACCTCAGTCTAAAGCAACTACTCGAACAACTCGCCGATATCACAGGTCTGAGCGCACCTCAACGAACCGTACCCGCTTGGTTGCCCCTTAGCGTTGCCTGGGTTGATGAAAAGATTCTCGCACCCCTGGGAAAATTGCCCTCAGTGCCATTGGATGGCGTGCGGATGGCGAAACAACCTATGTATTACGATGCTGCAAAGGCTGTCCGAGAGTTGGGTCTACCCCAATCTTCGCTGAATGGGGCACTCAAAAATGCTGTAGATTGGTTTGTTGCTCAGGGGTATGTCAACCCCTCTGGGAAATTCAAAATTCAAAATTCAAAATTCACGCATTGAAGACCCCACAGATAAATCTTGGGGTTGAGAAAGTGGTGCATTTATCTTTAAAAGAGGAGCGATCGCAACAATGGCAGTTAATCTACAACAAGCTATGGATATCGGGAAGTATCTTGTTACGCAGCGTTTGAAAGGACGTAAACGCTTCCCCTTAGTATTGATGTTGGAACCTCTTTTTCGGTGTAATCTAGCTTGTACGGGTTGTGGGAAAATCCAACATCCAAAGGAAATTTTAAAGCAAAATCTCACCCCAGAACAGTGCTTTGCCGCAGTGGAAGAGTGCGGCGCACCGGTTGTCTCAATTCCTGGGGGAGAACCTCTGCTACATCCCCAGATTGATGAGATTGTTCAGGGATTAATTGAACGCAAGAAATATATTTACTTGTGTACCAATGGTTTGCTCTTAGAAAAGAGTCTAGATAAGTTTCAACCTTCCCCTTACCTAACTTTTAGTGTGCATTTAGATGGAATGCGGGAGTTGCACGATCACTGCGTCGATCGCCAAGGTGTTTTTGATATTGCTGTCAAAGCCATTCGCGCCGCTAAAGCTAAAGGCTTTCGTGTTACAACTAACACCACTATATTTGAGGGGACTAAACCCCAAGATATGCAAGAGTTCTTTAACTTTCTGGAAACACTAAATACTGACGGGATGATGATTTCTCCCGGCTATAGTTACGAGTGGGCACCAGATCAAGATCATTTTCTCCACCGTGAACAAACCCGCGCCCTTTTTCGAGAAATTCTGGCTCCATACAAAAGTGGTGAAAAAAACTGGAACTTCAATCACAATCCGCTGTTCCTAGATTTTCTCACTGGTGAGAAGGACTACGAATGTACGCCTTGGGGTAGCCCTAGTTATAGCGTTCTCGGTTGGCAAAAACCTTGCTATCTGCTGAACGAAGGTTATTACTCTACCTTCAAGGAATTACTGGCACAAACTGACTGGAGTCAATACGGCCAGAAGAGTGGTAATCCCAAGTGTGCTGATTGTATGGTTCACTGCGGCTACGAACCCACCGCCGCAATGGATGCAATGCAACCACAAAATATGGCGCGTGCCCTTGGCAGTGTGTTTGGCAGAAATTAGTAGGTATTAAATAGTACATACTAAGGGTGCGATGCCTGCCTGCTCACGATACGTATAATCGACTTTCTCGGATGCATCTTCCCGTTTATATCTGCGGTGGTCGTTACGATGGTATGTCTTCTCCTGCTAATCTTGAGAAAATGTATAAAAAAATACCAAATTCGTATTTAGAGTTCTTTAAGGGTGGTCATCGCTTTCTTTACCAAGATACCCAAGCATTTAAGCGAATCATAGCGCAATACAGTTCAGATAAGACCACAACAGTTGTAGAGACGGCGATTTATCGCGTCTTGAAAACCCACAATTTTGTACTATTAGCCCTTAACCCAAGCGTATTGAATCATAGCCTTCCTGCAAGATAAATTCGATTAGGTAATTGTACGATCGCATTGTTGACTCTGGCGATGAATCTGGGAGACACCAAATTTTTAATTTGGTGGGGGTCTTAAAGCCAAGACCCGTCTGGTCGCGGCAGAAAGCAGAAGAATACTGCCTATTTCATTAGCTTTTTAGCTTTTTTAAAACTGGAGAGTGATTTTTGTCATGCGGTACTAACGTCTCATAAACTAAAGAGACAAAGTGTTAACTTATGTAAATGAAATTAACAAACATAACAATAATTTGTAATAAATTATGATGCGGCAGCATTGTATAAAGAGAACTTGGAAGTGAAAAACAACATCTTAATCAGGTTTTCCAGTCGTTCGCAGAAGTTTGAAGTTTTCTAACAAAAGTTTTAATCTGAAAGCCTGGAGATCGTAAACTTATTCCTTGGATGTCTGTTTTAAACCTTTCGTAACTCGTCAGGCAGTGCTGACATCGGAAAATAAACTGAACCATTCAGTTTTGAGTCCAATTATTCTTAACCGAGCAAATTAGGAGATTTAACGCAATGGTTTTAGATGCATTTGCAAAAGTAGTTTCCCAAGCTGATACACGTGGGGAATATCTCTCCGATGCACAATTGGATGCATTGAGCGAACTAGTCAAAGATGGTAACAAGCGTGCAGATGCTGTTAACCGTATTACCAGCAATGCGTCAGCTCTTGTTGCTGCTGCGGCTCGTGATTTGTGGGCAGAACAACCCCAATTGATCACTCCCGGTGGTAATGCTTACACCAGCCGTCGTGCAGCTGCTTGTATCAGAGACTTGGACATCATTCTTCGCTATATCACCTACGCTATCTTTGCTGGCGATTCCAGCGTGCTAGATGACCGCGCCCTCAATGGCTTGCGCGAAACCTACTTAGCATTGGGAACCCCAGGAGCTTCAGTTGCTGTTGGTATTCAAAAGCTGAAAGCAGCTTCTTTGGCAATTGTTAACGATACAAACAACATCACCAGAGGCGATTGCAGTGCTTTGGCATCTGAAATAGCTAGCTATTTTGATCGTGCTGCTGCTGCTGTTGCTTAAGCAAAGCTTGCATTGCTGAATGTTGACTAAATAATTGTCCATAGGACAAAACAAAATTTCAACCATAACGTTTGTAAAAGGGAAATACCAAAAATGACAAAAACACCTCTAACTGAAGCAATTGCATCAGCAGATTCTCAAGGTCGCTACCTCAGCAGCACCGAAATTCAAGTTGCTTTTGGTCGCTTCCGCCAAGCACCAGCTAGCTTACAAGCAGCAAAAGCATTGAGCGCTAATGCTCAACGTTTGACCGAAGGTGCTGCTCAAGCAGTGTATAACAAATTCCCTTATACCACTCAGCAACAAGGCCCCAACTTCGCATCTGATGCACGCGGCAAAGGCAAATGTGTTCGTGATGTTGGCTACTACTTGCGGATTATCACATACGCATTAGTTGTTGGTGGCACAGGTCCCTTGGATGATTTCTTGATTTCTGGCTTGGCTGAAATCAACCGGACTTTTGACCTGTCTCCTAGCTGGTACATTGAAGCTCTCAAGTACATCAAAGCTAACCACGGTCTAAGCGGCGACCCAGCTGTTGAAGCCAATTCCTACATCGACTATGTAATCAATACTCTAAGCTAGAGTGTTTCTTTAGCCCGGAGAGGAAATCAGCTCTTATGACAAGTAAGTTCTATGAGTTGTTTACTTCTCCGGGCAGTTTTATTTTCAAAAGACTGTTAAAAGACTAGAAAAAAATTTTCTAAAAAGTTTTCAGTTTTACAGTTAAAACTGAGGAGGTTAAGGATGGCGGCTTTGGGACAAGCAGCAAGATTAGGGATTGGAGCATTTGAAAACTCAGCACTGGTAGAACTACGTCCCGATAGAACAGAAGCGGATGTGGCAGTGGTTATCCGGGCGGCTTACCGTCAGGTTTTGGGTAATGCATATCTACTAGAAGGAGAACGTCTAGAGAGTGCAGAATCACTGTTGCAGCAAGGTGCAATCTCCGTCCGGGGATTTGTGCAAGCTATTGCTCAATCGGAACTCTATCGGGATAAGTTTTTCCACTCCAATTCCCAAACTCGGTTTATCGAGTTGAATTATAAGCATTTATTGGGGCGTGCCCCGGAAGATGAGTCAGAGATTTCGTACCATGTTAAGCTTTACAACTCAGAAGGTTATGAAGCTGAGATTAATTCCTACATTGACTCATTAGAATATCAAGAAAGTTTTGGCGAGAACATTGTCCCCTACTATCGAGGCTTTAAAAGTCAAGTAGGACTGAAAAACGTTGGATTTGGCCGACTGTTCCAACTCTATCGGGGTTATGCCAATAGCGATCGCGCTCAAGGGCAAAAACAAGGACGGCTAACCTGGGAAGTGGCTAAGAATCTAGCTTCACCCATTTATCCAGTCTCCGCCGGAGCCTTAACAGGACTCTCTACAGGTGGTCGTGGAGAAACATACCGCATCAGAGTGCTACAAGCAGCTTCCCCGAACTCAACAGTAGTGCGGCGCGGTACTGCGGAATTGATCGTACCCTACGAGCAACTGTCTAGTAAATTGCAACAGTTGAATCGCAAGGGCAGTAAGGTTATTAGCATTACAGCCGTATAAATAGAGATTGGGGACTGGGGACTGGAGACTGGGAACTAGGAATTGGGGACAAGGAGGACGAAGGGGATAACCAATACCCAATACCCAATACCCAACGCCCGATCCCTAATCCCCAGTCCCCAACTATTAATTACAAAAGGAAAATTACCAATGGCTATTACAACAGCAGCTTCCCGTCTGGGAACAGAACCTTTTAGTGACCAGTCTCCTGTGGAATTGCGTCCTAATGCAACCAAAGAAGACATTGAGAGAGTAATTGCTGCGGTCTATCGTCAGGTGTTGGGCAACAACTACATATTGACATCTGATCGCCTCACAAGTGCTGAATCTATCCTGCGCGATGGTAAAAGCACAGTACAAGAGTTTGTACGTCAAGTAGCTAAATCAGAACTGTACAAATCCAGGTTTTTCTACGACAACTTCCAAACTCGCGTCATCGAACTGAACTATAAACATTTGTTGGGTCGTGCCCCTTATGATGAGTCTGAAGTGGTTTATCACTTGGACTTGTACCAAAACAAGGGATATGAAGCCGACATTGATTCTTATATTGATTCACCAGAGTATCAATCTAGTTTTGGTGAAAATATAGTCCCTTACTATCGCGGTTTTCAAACCCAAACAGGACAGAAAACTGTAGGATTTAGCCGGATATTCCAACTTTATCGCGGCTATGCCAGTAGCGATACCTCCCAACTTAAAGGGAAATCTTCTCGCCTTGCTAGCGAACTAGGTCGCAATAGTGCATCCATCGTTGTTCCCCCATCTGGTGGCCCCTCTGGCTTTTCATACGTTGCTTCTGAAAAAGGCGTTACCCCCAACAGTACTTTTGGTGGTGCGGGAACTTTTGGCAAAGAAGGCAGACTCTACCGCATTGAAGTAGCAGGCGTTTTTGGTGCCGGATATCCTAGCACACGCCGCGTTAATCAAGCGGTGATCATACCTTATGAAGAACTATCAAGTTACTTCCAGAGAGTGGTAAAACAAGGTGGTAAAATAGCGAGTGTGAAACCACTTTAGTATCATTTGTCAATAGTCATTAATAATGACTATTGAAAACTTAAAATTTAAAATTTGGAAGTGATTTATGGTTGGACAAATTGGTAGTAGAACTAGTAGTCGTTACTTTCGATATGAAGTAGTGGGTCTGCGCCAAAGCGAAGAAACCGAAAAAACTAATTATCCCATTCGTTCTAGTGCCACTGTGTTTTTCACAGTACCAGAGAACCGAATGAATCAAGAAATGCAGCGGATTACTCGCTTGGGTGGGAAAATAGTCAGCATTCAGCCA
This sequence comes from Nostoc sp. UIC 10890, assembly GCF_054786515.1. Lineage (NCBI taxonomy): Bacteria > Bacillati > Cyanobacteriota > Cyanophyceae > Nostocales > Nostocaceae > Nostoc > Nostoc sp. UIC 10890. The sequence continues at coordinate 2,539,524 of NZ_JBSGKF010000001.1, read as the reverse complement.
TTAAATGCTGAAGCTAAAACAGATAGCGAACAAAGCGATCATCCTTCTTCATAATGAATTCCAGTCCGCAGAAATTTGAAGATTTGTCACCGACAGGTAACTTCGGTGATGGTGAATCTTTAACAGTAGAGCAGGCGATCGCTAATCTTGAGAGTGCAGATTTAGGTCTGCGCTTTTATGCTGCCTGGTGGTTGGGTAGGTTTCGGATATGTGAAGCAGCTGCGGTGACAAAATTGATCGCAGCTTTAGAGGATGAAGCTGATCGGACACCAGAAGGCGGATATCCTCTGCGACGGAATGCAGCTAGAGCTTTAGGAAAACTAGGCGATCGCCAGGCAGTCTCACCTTTAATTGCGTGTTTAGACTGCTCAGATTTTTATGTGCGGGAAGCAGCGGCACAATCTTTAGAAATGCTGGGCGATCCGGTTTGCATTCCCCCCCTGATTAAGCTATTAAAAGTAGGCTTGCAGGGAGAGCAGCTGATATCAAAGCAGCCTGATTTATCTCAACCCTATGAGGCCATTTTAGAAGCCTTGGGAACCTTGAAGGCAACTGAGTCTACCCCTTTGGTAAAGGTATTCTTAGAGCATCCAATTGAATTGGTGCAATATGCTGCTGCGAGAGCTATGTATCAATTAACCCAAGAACCAGTTTATGGAGAACGGTTAGTAAAAGCTTTGGCGGGTGAAAGATTGCAATTGCGCCGAGCAGTGTTAGCAGACTTGGGAGCAATTGGATATCTACCCGCAGCAGATGCGATCGCACAGACTCTTGCCGAAAATAGCCTGAAGCTCATTTCTCTTAAAGGATTACTAGAACATCAAGTTAATCACACAGCAGCAAGCACTTTGTCAGCGGGTGCAATCAAAGTGATTAATTTAATGGACTCGCTGTTGTAGTCCTAAGTTCTAAGTAATGAGTTTTCATTAATACGTTTAAATCAAATGTTTAATACACATAAACCTCCAACCCAACTGCAAAATCAGGGCTAGGGGGTTTATGTATGATGTCAACTACGGAGAAGTTCAGCTACAATTGGCTGACCACTAATGACTCATGAAAAATTATTATGAATAACAATGACCTAGCCCAAATATTGATTCGTGCTGTGGAAGAAGCAGACTCTTCGGATCGCTTATTAGACGCAGTTCAGGAGTTAGCAGCAGCTCGTATAGAGGAATCTGTTCCTACTTTGATTGCAGCTTTGGGCTACAACAATCCAGGGGCGGCGGTGGCGGCGGTAGATGGGCTGATTGCGATCGGGGAAGCCGCAGTACCGTCACTATTGGAACTGATTGATGACTACAACTACAGTGCTAGAGCTTGGGCTATTCGTGCCTTAGCGGGAATTGGCGATGTCCGGGCGCTGGATACCTTGTTTGAGGCAGCAAAAAACGATTTTTCCTTAAGTGTGCGGCGAGCTGCTGCTAGGGGATTAGGCACTTTGCGCTGGCATCAACTACCGCCTGAGAAACTAGAATCTGTTCAGACTCAGGTATTAGAGGCGCTATTACTAATTTCTCAAGATCCAGAGTGGGTAGTGCGCTATGCAGCAGTGACAAGTTTAGAAACACTAGCCATTGCCACAGCAGTCACTTTACCCGATCAAGCATCGCAGATTACAAATCAACTTCAGCAAATGCTCAATACTGATGCCGATCTGGGAGTTCGCACCCGTGTAAAGTTTGCACAGGAAAAAATTCAGCAGCAACAGCAGCAAGAAGTTTTTGCACCGAAAAGAAAGCTACAAGAGACTGAAGTTGAAGTGCCTCATCGTGGCGGTGGCAGACGTTAACTAAAGGATTTCCAACAAATTTATAAGTGATACCAGAGGGAGAAGGCAGCGACTATTGGTATATTGCCTATACATCAATGGCCAAGCCTTCTGCCTAACCCAATACTTCTCGGTTAATTACTTTTAACTCGGAATCTGGTTTGGGGAAAAGGTTAAAGGTTAAGGGGTAAAGGTTTTTTCTTTTCCCTTTCCCATTCCCCTTTCCCCCAAAACCCGACAAGTATTGCTGCCTAACCCTCGCGCACTTCATAAACTCAAATTATAGGATTCTGGCGCTTAACAGGTTTGGGCTTAGGAATCGGTTTAGTGTTTGTAAGAAGTATCAAGTTTTCAACAGCTTGGGCAATTGCCTGCACTTGCATTGGAGTTAAACAATCAGGAGAACTATTTATCATCTGTAGCAGTGTAGGGATACCTTGTAAAACTGGAACTGAGCAATCATTTGCTCCTATCCATGTAGCAATTGGGAAGACTACTGGAGCCGCAACAAACCCATTAGGAAGGTTAGGCATTAATGAAGTAATCCACTGACTAAACATTTTTTGATGGTAAATACTTTGAGAAGTCGGACTATTTTCAACTGCTATCCAATTGTTACCCTCACGCCGTTTCCATTTATCTTTGTAAGCGCTAAATGAACCTTTCCAGGTTTTGACCTCTACTAAAAAAACACCACTTTCACCGATAATTAAATGGTCTATTTCCGTTAGAGAGCCTGAGTTAGTAGGGATTAAAGCATTATTAAATATCACCCATGTATCGGGGAAAGATTGCAAAAGTAGTGATACTCCCCATTCCCCCATATTGCCTTTGAATTTATTTTTTGCTTGCTTCAATTCAAACATGAATGAACCCAACCCACCTAAAAAGCCATCACCTAATCTTTCATGAATTTCTTGGTGTTTGGTTGATTTTTTGGTGTCGATTTTTTGTTGGAATACTGCCCTAAGTGAGGGTGATTGTTGAAGAGTTCTCATCAAAATTGTAGTAATGTTTGTCAGTAACCGCCATTTTTAGAATTCCCAGAATTGGAGGGAAATCGCTCTCCCCTAATTCACATAGAAAAAATTTCATGCTACTAACTAACATTGATAAAGCTAACGAGATAACAAAGATTGAATTTCTCCCTGGATATTGCCACGGGCAGATGGTTCGGCGAACTCTAACATTAAAGGCGTAAAATAAATACGCGATCGCTTTAAAAATCGTTCTAAAACCTGCTGACGACCTGTGATATACTCTGCCTCTGACACCCAGCTATATTCCTGGCGAATGGCATGGGTGTATTCTCCATACTCCACTTGGTTAGTAGCCAAAATCGCTAAATCTGCATCAAGTAAAACTTGGCTATCACAATCATCTACCGCAGCTTGGTGATCTTTAGTGTTCAGAATAAGACGGGTGACAGTAGCTATGGTACTTTCTGGAATACCTAAATTACTCAGCAATTCCAAAGCATAGTCTGCACTTCGTTCTTCATTATCTTGAGCTTCAGTGTCATATACTACATCGTGGAACCAGGCAGCTAGTTGAACAGCAGCTAGGTTGTTGGTGTAGCCTTGTAAAATCTGAATTGTGCTGAGGACATGATCAATGTGTTTGAGTGTATGGTAGTAGCGACCAGGGGTAGAGTAAGCTGCAACCAAAGAATTAAAGGCTTTATCAGCTGCTACCTGGTCAACGCCAAAGGGTTGGAGTGTGTATTGCCAGTTAGAAAATAAAGTATGCGTAAGGTTTTCTGTAGGCATAAATGTAGTATTCACACTCTTAGTATGACTTAGCTAATCTTTTGTGTTGCAACATCTGTCAATCAAGTTAGAAATAGATCAACAAAAGGATAACACTTGTTATTCAATTGGGCATGGGGCATTGGGCATTGGGAATTGGTTATTAATTCTTCTTCCTCACTCCCTCATCCCCCTACTCCCCACTAAATATGGTGACAGCTAAATGAAAGCGTCAAAATAGAAGACACAGGCTTTGTACAAAAAGCCTTGCCTTGATTAACGGAGTTTACTATCAGTGGTATTACAAGTACAAACAAGCACCTACGAAGCTAAAACCCAAGAAATTGCTAAACAACTTCTCGCAGCAACTCAGGAAAATCGTTCGTTTTTTTCTTCCCTGCGGGATCAAATGCGCTGGGATGATAAATTACTAGCTTGGGCGATGAGTAATCCTGGATTGCGGGTGCAACTATTTCGCTTTATAGATACGCTACCTGCTTTGCACAGTAAATCAGAAATTGCCTCACATTTACAAGAATATTTAGGAGATGAATCTGTAGAATTACCGGCAGCTTTGAAGGGAATGCTAAACTTTGCTAATCCCGACTCGATGCCAGGACAAGTTGCTGCTACAACTGTTGGTACAGCCGTTGAGACTCTTGCTCATAAATATATTTCTGGGGAAAATATTAAACAAGTCATCAAAACAGTTGAACGACTGCGAAAAGAGAAAATGGCTTTCACCATCGACTTACTTGGTGAAGCCGTAATTACCGAAGCCGAAGCGCAGTCTTATCTAGAACGCTATCTAGAATTAATGCAACAATTGGTGGAAGCATCGAAGAATTGGACAGCTATTCCATCTATTGATGAGGCTGATGGCGAATCCATACCAAAAGTTCAGGTTTCTGTTAAATTAACGGCGTTTTATTCCCAATTTGATCCTCTGGATGCTAAAGGTAGTGAGGAGCGAGTTAGCGATCGCATTCGGATTCTCTTACGTCGTGCTAAAGAGTTGGGCGCAGCTGTGCATTTTGATATGGAACAGTATGCCTATAAAGACATAACTCTCAGCATCCTGAAAAAACTCTTACTAGAAGAAGAGTTTCGGCAACGCACAGATATCGGAATAACCATCCAAGCATATCTGCGTGATAGTGAACAAGATACCAAAGACCTAATTTCTTGGTTGAAAGAACGTGGTTATCCCCTGACAATCCGTTTGGTAAAAGGCGCATATTGGGATCAAGAAACCATCAAAGCAGCACAGAAGCATTGGCCACAGCCAGTTTACAACGATAAAGCGGCAACTGATGCTAACTTTGAAATTATCACTCAGCTGTTGTTAGAAAATCATCAATATGTGTATTCTGCCATTGGTAGCCATAATGTGCGATCGCACTCTCGTGCCATTGCCATCGCTGAAAGTTTAAATGTCCCCCGCCGTCGTTTTGAATTGCAAGTCCTCTACGGTATGGGTGATAAAGTCGCCAAGGCGTTGGTTGACAGGGGTTATCGAGTCAGAGTTTACTGTCCCTACGGTGAATTATTACCTGGAATGGCGTATTTAATTCGCCGATTGTTGGAAAATACCGCTAATAGTTCTTTTTTACGGCAGAATCTCGAAAATCGACCAATTGAGGAATTATTAGCAACGCCAATTGTCAAAGAGGAGAAGAAATCTTTAACTCCTAACTCTCATTTCCTCGGTGCTGCTGATACCGATTACGCAGAGGAAGAGGTGAGAACAAAGGCGGCGAAAGCTTTCCAAAGCGTTCGTCAACAGTTGGGTAAAACTTATTTGCCGCTAATTAATGGCGAATATGTTAATACACCGGAATTTGTTGATTCTCTCAATCCTTCTAATTTCAGTGAAGTAATCGGTAAAGTTGGGTTGATTAGCGTTGAACAGGCAGAACAGGCGATGCAAGCTGCGAAAGCGGCGTTTCCTGGATGGAGGAAAACACCAGCTAAACAACGCGCTGATATTTTGCGGAAAGCGGGTGATTTGATGGAACTCCGCCGCGCCGAACTTTCAGCTTGGATAGTTTTGGAAGTTGGGAAACCAGTTAAGGAAGCTGATGGAGAGGTTTCGGAAGCGATAGATTTCTGTCGGTACTATGCTGATGAGATTGAACGGCTAGATAAAGGTGTGAATTATGACATCCCTGGTGAAACTAATCGTTATATTTACCAACCTAGGGGGGTTGCTGTAGTAATTTCTCCCTGGAATTTCCCGCTAGCGATCGCTTGTGGTATGACTGTTGCAGCTTTGGTTTCCGGGAATTGTACTCTCCTTAAACCTGCGGAAACATCTTCTGTAATTACAGCAAAACTCACAGAAATCTTAATCGAGGCTGGCTTTCCCAAAGGTGTATTTCAATACGTACCTGGCAAAGGTTCGCAAGTCGGCGCTTATTTGGTAAATCATCCAGATACTCATGTAATTGCTTTTACAGGTTCCCAGGAAGTAGGCTGTAGAATCTACGCAGAAGCGGCAACTTTGAAACCCGGACAGAAGCACATGAAACGGGTGATTGCTGAAATGGGTGGCAAGAATGCCATCATTGTCGATGAAAGTGCTGATTTAGACCAAGCTGTTGTGGGAGTAGTACAGTCAGCATTTGGTTACAGTGGACAAAAATGTTCTGCTGCCTCCAGGGTGATTGTGCTGCAACCAATTTATGATGCCTTTGTGCAGCGATTGGTGGAAGCGACAAAATCCTTGAATATTGGGGAAGCAGAGTTACCTAGTACCCAAGTTGGCCCAGTGATTGATGCTAATGCCCGCGATCGCATCCGCGAGTATATTGAGAAGGGTAAGGCAGAAGCACAACTAGCCTTGGAGTTGTCAGCACCCGAACAAGGATATTTTATCGGGCCTGTCATCTTTAGCGAAGTATCGCCAAATGCGGTAATTTCCCAACAAGAAATTTTTGGCCCTGTGCTGGCGGTAATTCGGGTGAAAGATTTCCAGGAAGCGTTAGCAGTCGCCAACGGTACAAACTACGCCTTGACTGGCGGACTTTATTCTAGAACACCTTCCCACATTGAGCAGGCGCAGACAGAATTTGAAGTCGGTAATTTGTACATCAACCGCAATATTACCGGAGCGATCGTTGGGCGGCAACCCTTTGGTGGATTCAAACTTTCTGGAGTAGGTTCTAAAGCAGGTGGCCCTGATTACCTCCTGCAATTTTTGGAACCACGGGCGGTGACAGAAAATATTCAGCGCCAAGGTTTTGCACCAATTGAAGGTGCAGATTAAACTACAAGAGTAGGTAGGGTATATGCCCTACCTATTTGATAAAAATTGCTCCAACTTGCATTAATGCAATGACAAATATATTGGCAGAATTCGTGTGAGTATTCCTCTCGATATAGTCATATATGAATATGCTTTACCGCTCGAATCTCAGCAATTAGATGCTTGGAAATAGATTTGCCTAAATGTTTTAATATTATTAAAGAATCTAAGTCTATTAGAGAATGTTTGAAAAGTGGTTAGCTGTGATTTCAGGCACTTATTGATCCCTCTGATAAATCTTTCACAAGGGGGAAAGAAATCAAATTTAAGGGGAATTTAGGGATATATAGAAGTTTTACTACTGACGAGATGACTTTTAAAACATCCTCTGACAAATAAACCACACGGTAATTTTTGTAGATTAATAACCTTTAGCTAAGTGGCAATTTTCAATAATGGAAAATACATTAGTTGATAAAACCTTCCGTGACAGCAATGGCAAAATTGTTTTGGCACAGATGCCAAATTTACCGCTTATTGTTTGGATAGTATCTAGTTTACTAGCTCTAATTTTTACAAGTGGCAAAATTAATATAGTATTAGACGTACTGGCAAATGGCTCCTTGTTTACTTGGGCGTGGCTGGAATTATTTCAAGGCGTTAATTATTTTCGGAGAGCGCTAGGTCTTGCCGTATTTATTGGTATTATCGTATCAAAAATTCAGTAGTTATAACCGACTCAAATTATATATAGAAATTCGATTTGATTCCTGAACTTACTTGCGTAGGAACAGGAATCCCTAACTATATTACAAACCAAGATGGATTATTGAATGCCAGATTGGAACAGACAACTCGATTTGGTCATAATTTTGCCAATATTTTGCGTAATCAAAAAAAGGGTCGTCCAGCACATTCATCTTGACTTATTTTTGAAGCCTAGCTAATTCTGAAACTTCAGAATATGGCGACTTTTCAGATACTTCCGCATTCTTAACCTCTAAAGAACGCAGCAATTCCCGAATCACATCAGTAGCGGGTCTTCCTGTTTTTGCACAGTATTCTTCTAGTTTCTGCGCTTCTGTTGACGTGAGATTTACTGTCAGTCGTTTGACAGCCCATTTTTTATTGACCATTTATTTTTACTATTGCTATATTGCTCCTCGTAGAGAAAATTATACCTTTGTTTCTAAGTCTATCCTAATGTGGGTTTTAGCCTATTTAGAGGGCATCAATCTGGATTCCCAGATAATTGACGAAACTTCGACCTTCAACTATTGTTTGTAGTTTCTACACTGTTTTTTCTAGCCGTTTCCACGTTATTTGCTATTGTTACTCGATTACACAAATCGTGGTGACAACCTCTCTCTCCAGATGTTATTCCAGAAGCCCAGCGGTGAAAGCAGGATTTTAGAGATCGTTTGCAGACATGGGTACGCCCCACAGAATCTTACAACTACGTCGAGTTCAGGTAAATACAAAAGCGATCGCACCACTAATCTTACTCGAACGCCTGCTTTATCTGCGATGCTTTTCCAGTACTAGTTTATGCCAAAGGAGCATGTTAAGCGTGCTAGCGTATGAGTAAGTTAAGATTATCGCGATCGCTTTTGTTGGAGTGGCTAAAAAAAAGTAACCTATAAGGTAAATGAAGGATGTTATATTTTGTGTAGCAAGTAATTGGTATGGTTAGATCAAGTTTTTCAGGTAAAAAGCCATGAAAAAGCCCGCCAGTTCTTTTAAAAAAGACTAGCAGGTATGGCTTATCATCAATCGGAGCGGCGGGATTCGAACCCACGACCTCCACTACCCCAAAGTGGCGCGCTACCAAGCTGCGCTACGCCCCGGTCAGAATTACTATCATATAGCAAAACTCTCGGATAATCAAGAGGTAAATTTAAAAAACCTTCAGCATCCCAGTAGCTTGCAGTAAATCTGGAACAGCAGAAGCATCCCATTTACCCTCTACACATCGTCCTGTATTCAAGATGAAGCGCAAACTGTAAGCATGAGAGTAGCCTTCCACCTCCATCCATAATAAATCGCTTTCGGCTTCACAAGCAATTTTTTCTTCTTCCATTAATTCAGTTGCGAGTTGCTTCATGGTGTCTGCTAGCTGGGCTAATAGACGGCAAAAATCATTCAACTCGGCTTCGCTTAACTCAATTGCCCAATCATCTGTACCGACTAAACCTTTAAATTCAAATGCATCAGGGTTCCAGCCAATACGCCAACCAAATCCGCTTTTGACAACGCGTTCCATAAAAAGTTAGGAATTAATAACTCTCTCGTTATCTTAGTAAGTCGGCACCTCCACCTTGGGATGGCTGTGGGGTAGTTGATCTACTAGGACTCGGTGCGATATTGGGGCTAGGAGATAGGGTATTTTGGGCAGTAGGATTAAATATATTCACTAATACTTGTATTAGAGCATCTCGCTGGCTGCGAGTGAGACTTGTGATGGTTTTGCGATCGCCTTCTAGAGGATTTTCCCGCAGTGAATCATTCCCTGGATAGCTAGCATCATACATAATTTCGTTTGCACCCAGGTAATCAGCTAAAGTCAGCTTCCAGTCGAAACGATAAATTGGGGCCCGCCCTTTGGTATAAATATGATATCTAATCAGGCGATTTACCAGGGTGTTGTTTTCGGCAACGTTCCCATTTTCTTTGCTGATATACTTATTTTCCCGTGGGAAATCTGGCAATTGCTGATATACCACCTGCCCAACATCACTAGGAGTGATTCTCTGCGCGTATGCAGGTTGGATACTAAATAAATTTCTATGTATTGATTTGCCCGTTCCTGAACCCAAAAAAATTACACCTACTACCATTAAGGCAAACAGTAGTGAATGCAAAGTTCCAAGTTTTGAGAGTATTGATCTAGGTAGAAGTTTTTTCTTTTTCATAAAACGATATTTTGAAATGAGAGTGCTATCACACTGCATTTTCACTCAGCACTGGCTCAACCCTAGCTATCCGCTAACAGCACTCTCAACTCAGAACTATTTTTATAGTTCGCCGATAATTTCTGGCTGAGTCAACTCATCGGACATTTCAATAATTGCCCTTAGCACTGGCTTCATCATCGCATCTTCGTTACTTTCAAAGTCTTCATAACGCCGACGTTTAGCACGATTTGCCACCTGAACCGTAATGCGGTAGCGATTTGAGGCTGCACTAATCAGATCCTCAGAACGGTGCATAATCTGAGATTGAGTTGTCTCGAACTTAGAACGCTTTAGCATAATCAGTGGTTTTTGGGGTTATTCTCCAGTGTAGCAGTACTGATAAATCTACTGCTGTGTGTTTAATTGCTAGCAACCTCTCTCTTGATAGAGGTTGAGAGTGTTTTAGTCACTATAAATTACTTATAAATAATATTACCTGACTAAAGTCACACATCCTTATGGCTGACCTTGTGGAAACTGCTGTTAACGCGGGAAACTTCAATACCCTGGTGAAGGCTGCTAAAGCTGCAAATCTCATAGAAATTTTGAAAAGTCCTGGTTCTTTCACACTATTTGCACCAACTGACGAAGCCTTTGCCAAGCTGCCAAAGGGAACTTTAGAGTCGCTACTACAAGATATCCCCAAGCTAAAGAAAATTGTGGCGTATCATATCGCTAGTGGGGATGTTCGGTCTGATGACTTGGTACAGATTAATGAGGCAGAGACACTTGAGGGATCAATTGTAGCCATTGAATCTGCCGACGGTAAATTTAAGGTGAATAACGCCAATGTCCTCAAAACAGATATTCTGACAGACAATGGCGTGATCCATATTATTGATGCGGTGTTGATGCCTGCAATGGTAGCAGGGAAGTAAGGGCATTGGGCATTGATTATTATCCTCATCCCAATACGGTTCGGTTAAGGTTTTTTGATGAAAATTCTAGATCCAAAGACGCGATAAATCGCCGTCTCTACAAGGATCAATTTTTCGTCTTGACGGCGATTTATCGCGTCTCTTGCCTGAACCGAACCGTATTTCCCTTCATCACCCCACTCTCAGGATGCACCCACTACGTGCAGGAACAGTCAACGATAACTGCTGAGTTTCTCCTTCACTATTCCACTCAACTTCAGCAGTGCCATATAACAGTTTGTTGGGTTGAGTATGCAAACTGGCGATATCTGCATTTGCTGTTGCCGAACTTGTGCCAGCGTTGACGGCAATTATCAATTCCTCTGTTCCCAAAGTTCGCGCAAAGATATAAAGTTGTCCTTGAGCATGAAGGACTTGGTAATCACCTGTACGCAAAGCTGGGTAAGCGTGGCGGAGGGTAATTAATTGACGGTGAGTATTAAAAATTTCTTGATTCCAGTTACTCTCTAAAGGAAAGCCACGCCGGGAGTCGGGATCTATGCCACCAGGTAAACCAACTTCATCACCATAGTAAATACTGGGGGCACCGGGAAAGGTGAGTAGCAGTAGAGTTGACAATTCCACACTGGCTATATCATCGCCTGCAATGGTCATCAATCGGGCTGTATCGTGACTAGCGAGTAAATTGAGTTGAGTTAGCTGAATTTCCCAAGGGTAAAGTTGCAGTACTTCCTGAATTTTGGTGGCGTACTCGGCGGCAAATAAGGGTGGATAGGGTTGATAGTCACGGCTTTGGACTTGTTCTAAGACTACGCGATCGCCAGCCGCAAAGGCAATTGTTGGCCCAGTAAATAGATAATTCATCACCCCGTCAAATTGTGTCCCATCCAACCACTGGCGGGAATCTCCCCACACTTCGCCCACAATGTAAGCTTCGGGATTGATGGCTTTAGTGCGATCGCGAAATTCCTGCCAAAAACCAGGAGTTTTTATTTCAAATGGTACATCTAACCGCCAACCGTCGATGCCGAATTTAATCCAATATTCGGCAATCTCCATAATGTATTCCCGCACTTCTGGATTGTCGTGGTTAAATTCTGGTAAAGCACGATTTCCAGCCCAACCCCCGTAATTGGCAGGTAAATCACCAGTGTACGGTGCTAAAGGCCAGCCTTCAATTTTGAACCAATTTACCCAAGGGGAATGGGGCCCATTCTCTAAAACGTCATGGAAAAAGAAAAACCCCCGGCTGGAATGGTTAAACACCCCATCCAGAACGACTTTGATATTCCGTTGATGGGCTGCATCGAGCAATTCTTTAAAAGCTTCGTTGCCCCCTAACATCGGGTCAACTTGGTAATAATCGTGGGTATGATAGCGATGATTGCTGGCGGATTGAAAAATGGGTGTGAAGTAAATCGCGTTAACCCCCAAATCCTGGATGTAGTCTAAACCCTCCATGATCCCCCATAAATCGCCGCCTTTATAACCCTGGAGGGTTGGCATAGCGTCCCAATCTTCCCAACGGGCTTCGTGCAACAGCCGTTTGCGTGGCTTTTTGCTTCTGGCAAAGCGATCTGGGAAGATTTGGTAGAAAACAGCGTGCTTCACCCAGTCTGGTGTTTGAATTTGCATGAATAACTTTTTGTACGTTCAGAAGCGATCGTTGCAAATATTAGCTTCTTTATGGCTCTTACTTATGATAGAGAATCTGTAATCTGTAATTTGTCATTTGTCATTTGTCATTTGTCATTAAAAAAACAATTGACATACTGCACCTCCCATGCACCATTCCCCATTCCCCCTTCCCCTTTTTATTTTCTTCACTTTGTCCGTAATGATTTAGGCAGACCTTGGATTAGTTTAATAGCTTCATAAAAATTACCTGTTACCCCAGTTTTGGGTAATTCTTAGACGCAGCGGCTCAAAGATGTCTCATGAGCCACAGCAAATCACTATCAAGGAGACATAATTCAGGAATATGAGTTATTAATTAGCAATTGTCTTAGGAAGAACTTACCGCCTCCTAAGCTTATTTGATGTTATCTATGAAAAAAAATAGATAACTATAGTCGCATCAAATAATCAAGGCTAAAAAACTACGATTTTAGAGCGGCTGATCTTACTAAAATCACTACTTTGCTTTCAGTAAATAAATTTAATTTGAGGTAACAATGAGACACGAAAAACTTTCTCCCGGACTACTGTTGGCATTTCAAGACTATCAACATGAAGGAGATCAAGCTTTAGTTACACACAAGCGATCGCTGGGCATCATTGCCCACAAAAGCCCAGTCAAACCCACAAAGAGCGTCGTTTTTATCTACTGCGACCCTGATGCAGATTTAAGTTACTTATCACAATATAATATAGAAGTCAATCAAAATTATGGAAGTGTGCGAACAGCTTTCTTACCATTAGATAGTTTAGATGTCTTATCAGAAGAAGATGTAATTCAGCGAATTAAGCCATCACGCAAACTTCATTTGAGGATGGACACTGCACTAGAAAAAGTCAAACTACCGGAGTTCAAAAATAAAACCGGATTGACTGGTAAAGGAGTAATCATCGGCATTATAGACAGTGGCATTGATCCGAAACACCCTGCATTTGCTGGACGAATTTTACACATTTGGGATCAAACACTGCCAGGCCCAGGAGTCACAGAAGGCGGCTATGGGGCTGAATTTACGGGAGCGCAACTGACAGTTTCTCAGGATACTAGCGGTCATGGTACTCACGTTGCTGGAATTGCCGCCGGTGCTGATGCTAGCTATGGCGGTGTCGCACCAGAAGCGGAATTAGTTGTCGTCAGGTCAGATTTACAGGATGCCCACATTGCTGATGGCGTCCGCTACATTTTCCGAATTGCTAGAGAGTTGGGACGCCCAGCAGTAGTAAATCTCAGCTTGGGTGGACATGCTGATGCCCATGACGGTAGTGATTCACTCTCAAAAGTCATTGACGCCGAAACTGGCCCTGGAAAAATTGTTTGCTGTGCTGCGGGTAACGAAGGAAACGATAACATTCATGGACAAGCGACCATACCCAGTGGACGCACCCGTGGTATGCGCTTTAATGTTCCTTTGAATCAAGTAGGCATAGTTTGGTTAAACGCTTGGTATGCCAAAGACAGCGAATTGGAAGTGTCTGTACGGAGTCCTAACGGTTTTGTCACCCCCTTCCAAAAAATCATTACTGACGGTAATGCCGCACAAGATTACCAGTTACCAGATGCACGGGTGCAATTAGCGACACCAGGGCCAGATCAAGCCAACAGTGACCATAATTTCTTTGTGCAAATACGCGGTATTGGCCCCTCCCAAGTAATGGGAGGTGTTTGGCAGCTACGAGTCCGCAACACTTCTTCAACTGATGCACGTTTAGATGTGTGGACACTAGATGACAGTTCGTCAGTGTTTTTCACAGGTAAAAGCGTGAAGGATGCAGTAAAAATTGGTTCACCAGGAACCGCCAGCAGTGCAATTACAGTTGCTGCCTATACAACTAAAACCAGATACACAGATATTGATAACCAAGTGCGAGAAATGGGCTTAGAATTACATACTATTTCGGAATTTAGTAGTGAAGGCCCACTACGGAATGATGGACACAAGCCTGACGTAGCAGCACCAGGAGCAATGATTATTTCCACGCTTTCTGCCGATGCAAATTTTGACCGCTCATCGATGATTAATTCTAAGTTTGTGGTGCAAGCTGGTACTAGTATGGCGACACCATTTGTTAGTGGGTTAGTGGCACTGCTGTTGCAGCGCGATCCCAAACTTGATCCGGCTGCGGTGAAAGACTTGCTACGTAAAAATAGTGCCATTCCCGGAAAACCCGCAGGCACATTTGATGACAAATGGGGTTATGGAGTGATTAACGCTTTAAATCTGTAATTAGACTGAGAAAGGTGGATATTATTTCTGTACAAGGATAGGCAACAATAACCTCTAAATTTGATAAGTTAGGGTAGGCGATTTATGCCTACCCTCTTTACTAAGGAGTTGCTGATGAATTATCAGAAACTAGATGCCGCTCTTGCTACAGCGCTGAATGATGTTCAAGACCCAGAAGAAACTAGTTTAGGGGTTTTCATCCATACTGAACCAATTTTAGATTCTGCTGCGATCGCTATTTTAGAAAGTTTGGGCGTTAATGATGTTACTAGTGGCAAAGATATTTTCACAGCAACACTCTCAGCAAATGCTATTTCCCAGTTGTCAGAGGAATCTTGGGTGAAGTATTTGAAGCGATCGCAGCAATTGCGTTTGGTAAGTGCGAGGAAAAGTTTCGGTAGTTTCAATGTTTGATAACAATTCTTTGTTTATTTGTCGGGTGTAGCTTTTATCGGAGGTGTTGGCGCTGCGATCGCCCCAATTCTTCATACCAATGAATACAAATGTTCTATATTTCTACTTATTACACTACCAGCATTCTGTAAAATTCATCCCAAAGAATCAGATGATCCCCCTTACTTGTGGTGGCAGACAGTCCTAAACTGAGAGTGAGAGTTGAAAGGCAGCTGGGAGAAATTTTGTGAAAAAAGTTTTATCAATCATTCTTGGTGGTGGCGCGGGTACTCGGCTTTACCCGCTAACCAAACTACGCGCTAAACCAGCAGTACCAGTAGCGGGGAAGTACCGCTTAATCGATATCCCTGTCAGTAACTGCATAAATTCCGAAATATTCAAAATCTACGTCCTGACACAATTCAACTCAGCTTCTCTGAATCGTCACATCGCCCGTACCTACAACTTTACTGGCTTCAACGAAGGCTTTGTGGAAGTACTAGCTGCACAACAAACGCCAGAAAACCCTAACTGGTTCCAAGGTACAGCCGATGCTGTACGTCAGTATCTGTGGTTAATGGAAGAATGGGATGTAGAAGAATATCTAATTCTCTCAGGCGATCACCTCTACCGCATGGATTATCGCCACTTTATCCAGCGCCATAGGGAAACGGGGGCTGATATTACTCTCTCAGTCATCCCCATCGATGAGCGCCGCGCCTCAGATTTTGGTTTGATGAAAATCGATGACTCCGGTAGGGTAATTGATTTTAGCGAAAAACCTAAAGGCGAAGCATTAACCCAAATGCAAGTTGATACAAGTGTACTGGGATTATCAAAAGAACAAGCCAAGCAACAGCCTTACATCGCCTCAATGGGGATTTATGTCTTTAAGAAAGAGGTTTTGTTCAAGTTGTTGAGAGAAGGTACAGAAAGGACTGATTTCGGTAAAGAAATTATTCCAGATGCCTCTAAAGATTACAACGTTCAAGCTTACCTTTTTGATGATTACTGGGAAGATATTGGAACAATTGAGGCATTTTATCATGCCAATCTAGCCCTAACTCAGCAGCCCCTGCCACCTTTTAGTTTCTACGATGAAAAAGCACCAATTTATACCCGCGCTCGGTACTTACCTCCGAGTAAACTATTAGATTGTCAGGTAACAGAATCAATTATCGGCGAAGGTTGCATTTTGAAAAATTGCCGCATTCAACATTCAGTATTGGGAGTGCGATCGCGGATTGAATCTGGCTGTGTAATTGAAGAATCTTTGATCATGGGTGCAGATTTTTATCAACCTTCTGTGGAACGCCAATGCAATGTAGAAAAAGGTGACGTTCCTGTAGGTATTGGTACTGACTCGATTATTCGCGGTGCCATCATCGATAAAAACGCCAGCATCGGTCACGATGTCAAAATTATTAATAAAGATAACGTGCAAGAAGCTGAACGGGAAAATCAAGGTTTCTACATCCGCAGTGGCATCGTCGTCGTGCTGAAAAATGCTGTAATTCCTGATGGAACCATCATTTAGTCATTAGTCATTAGTCATTAGTCATTGGTTAATAGTTACAAGCAACAAAAGACAAAGGACAAAGGACTAATGACTAAACTCATTTTGCTGATTGGTCTTCCAGGTAGTGGTAAGTCAACTTTGACAAAACAATTACTGGCAGAATGCCCCCAGATGTCGCTGATTTCTACGGATGTCATCCGGGGGCAATTGTTTGGTTCCCAAGCCGTTCAGGGGCCGTGGCTGCTGATTTGGCGCGAAATTGAGCGACAATTTCAGCAAGCTATTTCCACCGAGAATACAGCTATTTTCGACGCCACCAACGCCCAGCGCCGTCATCGTCGTGAGGTCATTGCTTTAGCTCGTAATTTAGGCTTTAGCCAGATTACGGGAATTTGGGTTGACACGCCAGTTTGGCTGTGTTTGGCACGTAATAAAAGGCGATCGCGCCGGGTTCCAGAAGAAATTATTTTGCGGATGCACCGTCAACTCCGGGATGCTCCCCCAAGCCTAGAAGAAGGACTAGATAACCTGATCCGCTTATCAGAAAAATCAGAGTACGGAAATTGCGATCGCTTAGTGAGCGAGAACCACACTTGATTTTATATATTTTTTGTTAATTTAAAATCAGATTCTTTTTGTTTGGCACTATACCAGACAAATTAAATATCTCTCATCTTAAAAAAAAACATAACGGGAATTTCTATAGGAGGCTGGTAGATGGCTGCAACCGACTTCAAGGACTATTACGCTATTTTGGGAGTTAGTAAGACTGCCAGTCCAGAGGAAATTAAACAAGCTTTTCGTAAACTAGCTCGCAAATATCACCCTGATGTCAACCCAAACAACAAACAGGCAGAAGCACGCTTCAAAGAAGTTAGCGAAGCCTACGAAGTTGTGTCAGACCCAGATAAACGCAAAAAATACGACCAATTCGGTCAATATTGGAAACAAGCTGGTGAAGGTTTCCCATCTGGCGGTGTTGGTGCCGATATGGGTAACTTTGACTTCAGTCAATACGGCAATTTTGATGAGTTTATTAATGAGTTGCTAGGACGCTTTGGTGGTGCAGCCCCTCGTGGTGGAAGACAAAGTAACTCACAAAGTTACTCTTACCGCACTTCTACGGGTGCGCCAAGTGGTTTTGGCGGCTTTAACGATTTTGGGTTTCAAGATGCAGGTGCAGGTACTAACCAGGATAGTGAAGCTGCGATCACTTTAACTTTTGCTGAAGCATTTAATGGTGTGCAAAAGCGGTTCAGTTTAGGTAACGAAACAATAGATGTCCGCATCCCATCTGGGTCTAAAACTGGTACTCGCCTGCGCGTGCGGGGCAAAGGTCAAATCAACCCCATGACTCAACAACGTGGAGATTTATACTTAAAAGTTGAACTTCAGCCGCACTCGTTCTTCCAAATGGAAGGCGATAACTTGATGTGCGAAGTGGCAATCACACCAGATGAAGCTACTTTGGGAGCATCTATTGATGTACCCACTCCCGATGGTTCAGTTAATGTCAAGCTACCAGCAGGGGTACGTTCTGGTCAATCTCTGCGTTTACGTGGCAAAGGTTGGCCTCTGGCCAAGGGTGGACGCGGCGATCAGTTAGTGAAGGTGGCGATCGTTCCACCAAAAGACCTCAGCCAACAAGAGCGGGAATATTATGAAAAAATCCGCGCTATACGTACTTATAATCCCCGTAGTCATTTGAACCAAGTCAGGCTGTGAATATTTTGGATTTGTAGGGACGCATTAGTAAAGCAGCAGGAAGTGCTGTTTCGCGTCTCTACTGCTGATGAATTCACCCTGAGTTTTTCTGCGCTATTCTGGCCGCCATGACAGACTTAAAAGCTTCCATTGCTTCCGGTGTAGTCTCGGTAGTTTGCCACGATGGACGTACAATTAAGCGATCGCGCCAAGCCTTTAATTTTGGATATTCACTCAAAGATATACCTACCATTGGCATCAAAGGTACTACAGTCCCAGCTACAGCTTCGGCGAGAGTGAGGTTTTGACTACCAAAGTAAGGGCGATCGTCTAATAAATTTTCAAAAAACTGCAGCACGGTTGAAATTTTCTGCTTCGCTTGCTCAATTTTTTCTGGATCTGCTCCAGGAAATCCTAATATTTGAGGTAAAAACGTGGTGGTTGCTGGCAAAAGCTCATTCACTGTTACCAGTTGTACCATGCGTGCGATCGCTAAATCCTTGGCATCTTTAGGCAACATCGCAGGTGTAGGGTATTTTGCCTCTAAATAGTCCAGAATTGCTAAAGATTCCACTACATTAAAGCCATCATCTACCAAAACTGGAATGTGATGGAAAGGGTTAATTGCTAAAAAATCTGGTTTAAATTGCTCCCCATTCAGTTTGATCTCTACCAATTCAAACTCAAGTCCTTTTTCCAGCAGAGTAATCCAGACGCGGCGCGAGTTGGGAGAAATTGGCGCGTGATAAAGTGTCAGCATTAGAAAACCTCACAGCTTTATAAGTAGGCCGAACATTGTCAATCTTACACCTTATACTCCAATACAGTTCGCTTAAGGTTGTTTGATGAAAATTTTAGATCCCAAGGACGCGATAAATCGCCGCCAAGACAAAAGACTGATTATTGTAGAGACGGCGATTCATCGCGTCTCTTGCCTTAGATTCAATTGAATTGTTCTAACAATGTCTCAACCCTAGCATTGTGATCCAAAAAAGAAAATAAATGCCAGTAACGGAGTTTTCCCTCTTTATCTAATATAAACTGTGCTGGCAAAGGCGCTCCCAGTGCTTGTCCTACTTGATAGGTACGAAATAATCGACAGCTAGGATCACTCAATAACGGCATTTTTAAGCCTAAATCTTTCACAACTATTTGACTCTGCCGTTCATCGGTACTAGTAATCATTAAAACTTCTATACCACGATTTTTGAATTGATCGTAGTTTTCATTTAAAGCTTTAATGTGAGGAAAACAAAAGGGACAATATTGTTTTTCAGTAAAGATCCGAGTAAAGGCAATTAACACTGGTTGCTTACCTTTATAATCAGACAACTTTACTAATGTTCCGTTGGTAATATCTGGCAATTGAAAGTCTGGTGTTCCCACTCCCAACCTGAGTTTATTGCTAGCTGGAACTGGCAAAAAGTTGCGGAAGAATCGCTCATTTAATAAGCCACTAAAATCAGTTGAAGTAAGCATAATAAAATTTTGGATTTTGGATTATCAAAGATTTATTGGATAAGCTTTTGGGCGCTTCATAAGTCACAATCTTTGTTAAAACTGATATCTTTTTAACGTTGATTCTGTAAATATCATTTTATAAAAAAACCACAGATAAATACGGAGGTTGACATTGTTTAATGTTTATCTCTGTCTATCTGTGGTTTTCATTGATTTTGCTCTCAACTCCAACAGGATGGATTAGAGTTTGCTAGCTAGGGAAATTTAGACAGCAGAGAAGTAAACTTTAGACTTCACTGGATCAGGGTTCATTGTCTTGTCACCAGGTTGCCAACCAGCTGGGCAAACTTCATCGGGGTGAGACTGAACATACTGAATTGCTTGTAATGTCCGCAGGGTTTCATCAACGCTGCGACCAAAAGCTAGGTTGTTGATGGTGGCGTGCTGTATGATACCATCTTTATCGATGATGAACAGACCACGCAAGGCAATGCCAGCTGCTGGGTCAAGAACGTTGTAAGCGGCGCTAATCTCTTTCTTAATGTCAGAGACTAGAGGATAATTTAGGTCGCCGACACCACCAGACTTACGATCTGTTTGAATCCAAGCGAGGTGGGAGAATTCACTGTCAACGGAAGCCCCAAGGACTTCTGTATTGATTTTCTTGAATTCTTCGTAGCGATCGCTAAATGCTGTGATTTCAGTGGGACAAACAAAGGTAAAGTCTAGTGGGTAGAAAAATAGGACGACATACTTACCGCGATAATCGGAAAGTTTGATTGTCTTAAATTCCTGATCTACCACAGCCGTTGCTGTGAAATCGGGAGCTTGCTGACCAACGCGGAGGCTTCCTTCGGTTCCGTAAGTAAGGGACATTAACCTAATTCTCCTTTATCGGTTTAGTAGCGTTGAAATTTGGGTTAAGTAAACTCACCCATCCACGCTCTCACAGTTTAATTACGATCTGTTACGACTATATCATACTCATAACGATTTTGAGTAGCAAATGTCTGATTTAGATACAAGAGAATGGTTGCTCACCAATGGCTTGGGAAGTTTTGCCAGTGGTACGGTTTCTGGTGTCCGCACCCGCACTTATCATGGTTGGCTGTTTGCCGCTACAAATCCACCCTCTGGGCGGACTCTGTTGTTTTCGCACCTAGAAGCTAGCTTAGAAGTATTAGGGAAAGTTGTGGCACTGGGGACAAATTTTTGGGGTAACGGTCAGATTGAGCCGACAGGCTACAAACTGCTACGCTGCTTTGATATTAACCCAGTTCCAAAATGGACTTGGGGACAAGATAACTGGCAGTTAACCAGACAATTGCTGATGCCTTATGGCTTGGTGGGGACTGGAGACTGGGGAAGAAGCAGGGAAGCAGGGAGCAGAGAGCAGGATGAAAATTTCTCTCCTCAGCACTCCGCACCCCGCCCCTCTAATGCCCAATGCCCAATGCCCAATGCCGCCCATGCCCAATTTTGCCATAGGACTTTAATCCAGTATCGCTACGATGGAACCGAAACAGCTATTTTACGGTTGCGACTGTTGATAGCAGAACGTGACTTTCACCACCAGCAGACTGCTAGTGAAGAATTAAAGTTTTCACAATTGTTAGGGCAACAGCAAATCTGTCTACAAGCAATCAATGCTGGGCGCTTCGGTATACCTTGGCACTTGCGCTGGACACAAGGAAATTATCAACCAGATGCCGTTTGGTATTGGCATTATGGATTGTCTGAGGAGACGAAACGGGGATTAGGCGACAAGGAAGACCTTTATAGTCCTGGTTACTTGATAGTAACACTCCAACCAGGAGATGCTGTGACTCTAGAGGCACGAGTAGGTTTTCCTGACTCGGTGTCAGGCGTTCTCACCCCCAAAACCTTTGCAGAAGCCGTGGAGGCAGAACAAGCAAGGCTCTCACAGATTTTTGGATGGAGAGAGAGAGGCAGAGGGAGCAGGGGAGCAGGGGAGCAGGGGAATAATTCTCAATGCACAATGCCCAATGTCCACTCCCCAATCTGGCAACAACTACTCAAAGCAAGCGATCAGTTTATCGTCTATCGAGCCTCAATTGCAGGCCCCACGGTCATTGCTGGTTATCACTGGTTTAATGATTGGGGACGTGACACATTAATCGCCTTACCGGGGTTGGCACTAGTTCCCCAGCGCTTTGATTTGGCAAAAGGAGTATTGCGGACTTTTGGGCATTATTGTCGCCAGGGTTTGATTCCTAATGTATTTCCTGATATCAATGGTGAACCAATTTATAACAGTATCGATGCGGCGTTGTGGTGGGTTGAAACTTTAGGACTTTATCTAGAAGCTACCCAAGACTGGGAATTTTTGGCAGAGCAATTCCCCGTAGTACAGCAAATCTACAAAGCATTTGTTGGTGGTACACATTTCCATATTCAAGTTGATGCTACTGATGGGCTAATTAGTTGGGATGCCCGTGGTGTAGCCCTCACTTGGATGGATGTGGTAATTGATTCACACCCTGTCACTCACCGTCACGGGAAGCCAGTGGAAATCAATGCGCTGTGGTATTCTGCTTTATGTTGGTTGAGTCAGTGGGCAGAACGCTTGAGCCAACTTGATTTTGGTGAACCAGTGCGTCTCACCAAGCAAGCACAGCGTTATGCTCAACAAGCGCAACACGTCAAAACCTCGCTGCAAAAGTTCTGGAATTCTCAGCTGGGTTATCTGTACGATACTATTGAGCCGGACGATCGCCGGAATTTTCAAGTTCGTCCCAATGCCGTTTTAGCGCTGTCACTGCACCATTGTGGGTTTTCTGAACAGCAAGGGTGTCAGATATTAGATTTGGCAACTACCAGCTTGCTTACTCCCTATGGTCTTCGCAGTCTCGATCCAGGAGATCCAGAATACAAAGGGAAATATGAGGGCAACCAAGAGCAACGCGATCGCGCTTATCATCAAGGCACTGTTTGGGCTTGGCTAATTGGGCCATATATTCGGGCTTGGCAACGTTTTTACCCACAACAATCACTGCCTTTTGATTGGCAACTTTTACTAGATCATTTCTTATATGACGCTTGTCTTGGTTCTATTTCTGAGATTTTTGATGGCGATTTACCTCACACACCCAGAGGTGCGATCGCTCAAGCTTGGTCAGTTGCCGAAGTAATCCGTCACTTTAAAAAATAGTGCTGAATCTTAAGATATTGCTATACCTAAGCACTGACTAATTGTATTATTTAATATAAATCAGCATTCATAGCTATAATCCTAAGCAAACCGGAAACAACAAATATTTGTTGTAATTTTTGTATTTTTTTAAAGTGGCTCAGGTCGGAGTTGAACCAACGACCCCAGGCTTATGAGTCCCGTGCTCTAACCAACTGAGCTACTGAGCCAGATTTCATTCAAGTCATTTACTAATATAGCATACAAATTTGCTCAAGACTAGACCTTTTTACAATTTTGTTAGAACTTCCATCCCTGTTGAGGTCATACAAAGCAAAAGAGGGAGGTAAACTCCCTCAACTAACAAGGCAATAATTTAGTTATAGACAGCCAAGATTTACAGGCGATCCGGTAACATAGCGATTGGGTTAACAGCACCCTTGCCTGATTTATGGATTTCAAAGTGGGTGTGTGGGCCAGTACTATGACCAGTGCTACCCATTAAAGCAATTGTTTCTCCTTGATTCACCTGCTGACCTGCTTGCACCAGAATTTTGCTGTTATGAGCATAGCGAGTCGTGCTGCCATCAGGATGGCGGATTTCGACAAGGTTGCCGTAACCACCTTTGTTCCAACCAGCTTTTTCTATTGTCCCCTCAGCTGAGGCGACAACTGGCGTACCAGTGGAGTTGGCAACGTCAATTCCTTTGTGCATTCTACCCCAACGCCAGCCATAACCAGAGGTGAGAGTACCCTTTGCTGGCCATGTGTAAGCGATGGTTGAGGAAGATGGAGGAGGAGTGAGTTCGTCAATGGGTCTGGGCAGATACTGATCCACTGCTGCCAAAGGCGGTAGTATCTGTGGAGAAACGGTGGTTCCCCGCATCTTTCCTAAGGAGTCAGAGGAATTTACTCTTCCAACAGGCGTTGCAACTCTCGTTGGAGATGGAGTGCGAGAGGGAGTCCACTGGTTAGCAGAACCTAGATTAGGCAAGAACTCTGGGTTTATTGCCTCGTTAGGGCGTACAGTAGTACGGAATTGGGTCTTAATTGGTTGAGCGCTATAGTTAGCCCGAATCGGTGTTGGAACTGGAATTGGTATCGCTACACTATTCGGTCGAGGAACAGAGTTCGGTACGGGGAAATTATTGGGGGTAGAAATAGGAGTGAGCATCGCAGCATTATTAGTTTCGGTAGCTGCTGCTGGCACAACTAAGTTTCCAGACTGTTGAGCGCGATATTTCTGCTGTAACCTCTGGATTTCCGCTTGTAAGCCCCGCAAACGGTCATTATTGCTATTGTTTCCCCTTGCTACCCTATTTGCTGCTGTTTTAGGCTGTTGCATTTCGGCAAAAGCCTGTGGCACTGGAATGTCACCACCAACGCCATAAGAGCTAACAGTGGGGGGTGCTGTTTCTAATTCGGTTGCACTATTTGCCTGAATCTGAACAGTTACCGGTGTAGGGACAGCAACGCTACTGTTGTCGGCAATGGTTGGCGATGGTGAACTAGGTAGGTATGAGTTGGCACTACCAATATTCACAGGGGAGGTAGCTACTTTTGGAGTTTTGCTGGACTCTACAAAAGTGGGCTTAGTGGCTACAGTTGCCTCAACTTGAACAGCAGGAATAACTAGTTTTTGACTAATTTTCAGTTCATTTGGATTATTGAGGTTATTTGCCTTAACTATTTCTGATACTGAAGTGTTGTATCTGCTGGCGATCGCTGCTAGTGTATCTCCAGGCTTCACTTCGTAGGCAGTTCGAGTCGAAGATGCAATAACTGTTGGTGTAACTGGTACTGGTACACTTGCACTAGTCTGTGTCTTCTGTTTTAACCTCGATATCAGGTTCGCTTTGCTGGCATCGTCAGAAGTATCCGATTGGGCTAATACAGTCTTCTCAACCACAGTTGTTGGCTGTGCCAACTCTATATCAGTTTTTGATAAATTTTGGCTCTCTCCAGACCGCAACTGTGCCAGACTCTTTCTTAAACGGTTCGATTTTTCTTGTAATCGATTTAGTGCGAATTCTTGTTGCGCCTTAAGTTGTGCATTTATTTCACTGTTGACTGCGCCAGCTGTTGCCACTGTTTGTGGCTCGGCAGTTAGTGATGCATTCGTACTACCAAAACCATCAGCACTAGAGTCAGACAGATTACTGACTGTTGGGAAACTAGTTTCGGCTAAGGTATTGTTCAATCCCTGTGCTACTTGAGGCTTCAGGTAAGGGGAATTTTTATAATCAGCTGTTGCTTGGGAAAACGTTTCTGATGCAGGAACTTGCAAAGACATTCCACTTGCGGCAACTTGCCATTTAGCTTCAAGCCCAGGCACTTGTGAGACTGCCGTTGGTTCCACGATCACAGGACTTTCCGGCACGCTCGCTGATGAGACTGCTTGGGACTCCAGCTTTGTGGAGGCGAATTTCACCTCAGTGTCAGGAACAGCAGGAATCGCTGAGGTTGCCTTTTGGCTGCCTACTGGCACTGCTGCTTGGGCTTGATCGCTTTGTCGAGTCACCAAAAGGCTGGTTGCTCCCATAGAGATTGCCAAGCCAATCATGGCGGCTTTTGTCCGCACCCGGCGGTTTACTTTTGGATTCATCACATTTAGCAGTTCCACCGGGGCATCATCGCTGCTGGGGTTATTGTTCAACACAGCTTTTACTCTCTTTTTTAATGCTCGTTTCAAAGACGACCTCCTATGATCACTAGCGCTTAACTGACCTCGATTTTTCAGTTGGATACTAGTCAATGATTTAGATCACAACAAATGATAGATCAAGATCACATTCACCAGAGATGCTTACGCAAGATTAACCTGCTTCTCTGATTTAGACAAGTTCACACGTGTTAGCAAAACTTAAAATTTGCTGTGTTTACTTGTCCGAACCACTCCTAACACCACTTAGGACGTTTTACTCTTTACCATTGTCCGCGCTTGTCTTGCGTCAATCGCGGGGACTGGACAAACAAACTATTTGCCAAGTCCATAGTCGCTGCTGAGAATCAAATTGCTGCCTGCGACTTCTGGAAAATTGATGCCCCCTGCTGTAGATATCTTCAAGATATTTCTACCCAATCCGTCTTCTCAACACGAGACTTTACGTTGATTATTCCCTAAAAAACAACCGTATTAACTATCGGCTACTTTTTGGCTGCTTTCTGCCGTTCATTGAGCAAAAATAGCTCAAATGTAAGACATGACTGGATTTTAGCGCGTTTGTTCCCAGATTGAGGATGTTTCAAATTCATCAAAATCTATCATTCAAATTTGGCAATACCCCAAGTTTTATATACAAATTTCTTATAATAACCTTCCTTTGTTTGTAAGTATCTTCCACTACATTTTGGTAATAAACCTAATTTTCGGTATATTGTTTTACATATTATTACAGTAAAGAAGAGAAGTTTTGCCGCCAAAAATAAATCGTCTAATAGATTCTGGGACACATCATAAGTATATTTACTTATGAGTATAAAGGTAATCAACTATTGTAAATAGCCTAACTGACGACGGGTTTCAAATAAGCCAATTGCCACACTTACCGATAGATTCAAGCTGCGAACCCCCGGTTGGCTCATGGGAATATACAAAGTAGCATCGCAATCTGAAAGAATTGCTGGTGGTAAACCCGTGGTTTCACTACCAAACAACAGCCAATCATCAGGTTGAAACTGAAAGCTTACATAATTACAACTTCCACCAACTGTATAACCCAGCCATCTACCTCCACGCTCCTGATGTAATGTTTTAAAGGCTTCTAGGGATTCGTGATAGTGTAGCTTGACATAAGGCCAGTAATCTAAGCCCGCTCTTTTGAGGTAGCGATCGCTAATTTCAAATCCCAAAGGCCCCACCAAATGCAATTCTGTACCTGTAGCTGCACAAGTACGGGCAATATTACCTGTATTAGGAGGGATTTGGGGGTTAACTAAAACTACCTGAGGCATTGTCCGTATAATTTACGTATTGTATAAAACAATCTATTGTCAATGTTAAATCTACCAAAAGGCAGAGGTGATTCATAGGTTTTGTTAATAATAATCAAGCATCATCCATCGATTAGATTTTTAAAACGAAGCGCAAACCCTCCCAGAGCAATGCCTGAGAGGATATTTGGCTAAAATCAGTAAATGTTAAGTTTTGTGTAGAAAAAGTAAGTATTTGTGTCTTTTAGGGCTGGTAGTCTCTCCAAGAGAATCTACCATTTGTATGAAGACGGGAGTGGGGAGTGGGGAGTAAGGGAAGCAGAGGAGCAGGGGGCAAGGGGAAGGGGGGGAGAATAAGATAAATTAAATTACCTCTTTCTTATCCCTTCTGTGCCCCGCACCCCGCCCCTCTGCCTCTTCTCCATGCCCAATTCCCTTGACTTAAGCCAGTAATGACGAACACAATTTGTCTTCGAGTTCGATTTCGCGCTCTTGGGTGGCGATAATAGCCTGAGTGATGACGCGTTGGCTATCAAAACCGACTGCGTGTAATTGCAACCACTGTTGAGCTTCATTACCTTCGCGGAGGATTTTGTGCAAAGGGGAAAGGAAACAGCTAAAGCCTCGTTGTTTGGCGATCGCCCAAACATTTTGGTACATTTCAGAAATCCAATCTCTGGCTAAGATACTTCTGCCATCTTGCCAATGCCTCAAATCAGCATCGAGACTACCAGCAGCAGCAGCAGCTTCGTTCTCAGCAGTCAGGGTGACGAGTTCTTCAGCAGAAAAGGTACTTTGGGTTAATGGATCGATACTAGGATTTTCGATTACTTGCAACAAACGCGCTTCTAATAAGGCAGTAATCGCCAGCAAGGCAATGGGATCTGTGACTAAATCACAAATTCGCAGTTCTAGGCGATTCAAGTCGTGGGGACGGCGATCGCCATTTGGCCGTACTGATGCCCACAAATGCCGCACATTTTGCATGGTTCCGGCAACGAGTTGATCTTCCACCCACTGAATATGATCGGCGTGGCTGGCAAATAATGGTACATGGCTAGGCGTTTGTGGGAAGACGCCCCAACGGGTGGAGTGATAGCCAGTAGCTTTGCCATCAAGGAAGGGAGATGAGGCGCTGAGGGCGAGAAATAGAGGTGCTTCCATGCGGATCACCCTACACGCCCGCATCAATACTTCTGGATCGCTGATGCCTATATTGATGTGTACGCTAGCGGTAACTACTTTTGTTCCGTAGGTGTTCTCAATGTAGTCATGATAAGGGTTTGCTGGATCGGAACGGAGAAAGCGATCGCCGCCACCCAAAGATAAAGTGCTTCCCGGTATCAAGGTGTAATCGCCTAAACGATTGAGGTAGTTTCGCAACTCCCGTCGGGGACGCAGCAAGGCACACAATAAATTATCATAATTATGGGATGGTTGGGTTATGTATTCGACATTGCGGCTATCTGGCTCCCGCATAAACCCACCCAAAGCGGCAACAATTTTGTCGGAGAGACCGACGATTTCACCTTGAGGCGTGCCAGTGTACATCTCAATCTCAAAGCCTTTTAATAAGACCACCTTGTTCTCCTCGGCTCTCTCTACCTACAAATTGTATCGAATAAGACGAATCTCTGGATCTATCTTTCGGTCAATCAAAGGTTAAGAATCATTTAATTGCCAATCCCGGCGAAATCAAGACGGCATATTTCTGCGCTGTCTTCCGATAAATTATTAATATTGAAGTATGAAAAATATCCTAGTACAGCACGGCGGAAATAAACCACCCATTCCCAATCAACAAAACCCTTACGCTGTCTTCATTTTTAATTTTTAATTTTTAATTCCGCCTTGCGGTACTAGTGTGGGTTAAGGACGGTACAAAATAAAATCATTACGTGAATCACTCTCTTGAACAATCTTGAGACGTATAAACTGTTCCCACACTTCATCACTAAGTAAGTTTAAAGCAGTTTCGGGATGGTTAATTGCGATCGCGCTGATAACTTTCCGCCATCCCTGTTGTAATTGATCAAGAAAAGTCTCTTCAATAGAAACTTGACTCAGCAACGAAAGTGCAGTTTTAAAACTTGCTGAATCATCTGATAAATTTTTCAATTTTAATCCCTGTAGTGCTAGATTCAACCATACAGGCAAAAGTTCAAACCAATTATTTTTCTGTATCTCTTTGAGTGCAATATCTTCCATACCTAGCGCACCCCACACACATAAAGTCTCTATTGCAAGTTGATAATTGCGGTTTTCTAGAGCATTTTGCCATAAATTTTGAGCGTGATTTTGGAAGCGATTCGCGAGAAATTCATAAGCTTCCTGCACTTGATGGGGAATTGTAACTTTATAAACTGACTCGCCTCGTGGTAAATAATCGCCGCGATAAGATAGCCAGTTATGAGATCCGTAAAGATGGATTTCTTTATCAACTATTACTTCTTTGACATGGGAATCTCCCAACCAAAAAACCTGTACAGATGATAAACCATCAGGTGTTTTGATCGCTAGAAGTTTTTTCTCTACTTCTGGCGGAATTGGTTTATCTTCATCTTCTTGTCGCCGCGCAATTCCATGTCCAATTAAAATCCAAACTCCGCGATTAGCTAATTTCTGTAACAGAGAGAGAAATTTTTCATTGACAACTGCCTGATTCACCCAAGGAGAATAGATTATAACTTGACTTTTAGCCGAATTTAAAACTTCTGAAAAAACTTGGCTAATTTGTCCATCCCTTAACTGTACGGCTTCCCCTAGAACTTTAGATTTATCTATTTCATCACTGGCTTTAGTGGCAGTTTCTAGCGCCTTTTTGCGAATATTTTCGAGCCTAGCCTCTATTTCAGTATTTTTTTGCTTGAGAATGGTTTCACGTTCAAAATTCATGGCTTCGGTTGACAATTTACATAATGCTTGCAAAGATATTTTGCCTTCATTATGTAGAACTTCTAACCAATTGGATGCTGACTCTAAAATTTGCTTTCCATTTCTTATTTGAATGCTCAATTTATCTTCAAGGGCATCAAAGATAACGAAAAGCGATATCTTTCTCCAAAATTTTTGAGTCGAAGCAAGCACTTTACAGGAAGTGACTATTTTTCCCTCTTCTGGTAAATGAAGTGCTAAACCTGAAGCTTGAATACTTTTTTGTATTTTCTCAAGTGGTAAGGAAGCAATATCAGCAATTGTATTATCAATAGTTATAAAGTCTGCCAAATCAGGCAAATTTATCGCTGTCTCATTTAAGGATTCAGATTGAAAGGTGATCTTGTCGCTTAAAGAGTCTGTAATAGCATTAATTTGTATAGGATATGGTGGCTGTGGTACAGACCCTTTTTCATAAAATGAACGCCCTTCAGGAGTAACTGTTAGTGGCGATGTTGGTGATAAAGTTTGTAATGAACGAAGAGTTGCAGTAGTAGTTTTAATAAATACAGAATCAAGCCCAAGTACAGAGGCTAATTCATCTTCTGTTGGCGGAGGTTGAAATTCAATAGCAGCGCGGATGATAAATTCTTCGAGGACGTTAAACTGGCGGGGTTCCTTGATATTTAGTTCTACAGGAGTTTGACGTAAGCTATAACGAAATTGACGCGCTGCTAAAACTGACAAACTAGGACTTTGCGCTTCAATTTCGTCTACAAAATTCTTGAGATTTTCATCAATAGGTTTAGCAGAAGAGGCGAAAAACATTAACGAAATAAGATGGGATAATTTAATTTGTACAAATACTTGTAACCCATGAGGCAAAGTACTTTTATGCTTTCAACAAGCGTTGACGACGACTAGCCCACCAAGCAAATCCAGCACCAGTGACAAACATTAGCAAACCATAAATTGCCCCAGGAATAGCCATTGTAGGACTATTCAGCAGCGTAGGTGTAGAAGCGATCGCGATCGCTAGAGTCCCATTTTGAATTCCTACTTCTACTGTAATTGCTGTAACACGTTTTTCTCCTAATCGGGTTAAAGTAGCGATCGCAAAACCTAAAGCCATTGCAACCACATTCAAAACCAGAGTTGCCAAACCCACGTCTATTACGTAAGAAACAAAATTATTCCGTTCTCGCAGCAGCACTCCAGTAATTACCACCGCCAGGAAAAATAAAGACAGCCACTTCACAGGTTTATCTGCCTTATCTGCCAATCTGGGTGCATACCGCTTGGCTATCATCCCAATTGCTATAGGTAGAAGTGTAATCACCGCAATCTGCAAAACAGTGTTTAAGAAAGGTAACTGTAGCGTTGTTCCTTCCCCCAAAAATCTCTGCATTGACAAATTTACTACCAGAGGAATCGTAAAAACCGTAATGAAACTACTAATAGCTGTTAGCGTCACAGAAAGAGCAACATCACCCCCGGCCAAAAACGTAATCATATTAGAAGTAGCGCCACCGGGACAGGCTGCTAAAATCATCACACCTACTGCTAATTGTGGGTCAAGGGGAAACACCGACGCAATGCCAAAGCCCACAATCGGCAACATGATCAACTGGGCCACCAAGCCAATCACCACTGCTTTGGGATAGATTACAACTCGCTTGAAGTCCTCCAGGGTCAAGGTTAACCCCATGCCTAACATGATAATAAATAGAGCTAGGGGCAGAAAAACAGCCGTCAGGAAATTTGCTTCCATCCTTAACCCGCGTTGGTAACAATAAAAGTGCCTTTGGATTGTACCGTGTTTCCCCTTAGGGAATTGATGGCTGTTGCAAATTAAGCTCTTGAAATGGTTCAGAAGACTCTTCTAATTTCAAGCTACCGGCAGATTTACCGTTGATTTGTAGAGTGTATTTACCCTGCGGCAAGCCTTCTAAATAATAGACTCCAGCACCGTTGGTAACAGAAAAACGCCGAGTCCCCTCATCTGATTGTATGGCTTCTACCCGTGCGCCTGCGATCGCTTGGCCTTGAGCATCCGTAATTACCCCCGATCGTGTATAAGAACGAATTAGCGGAATCATCACAGAGGTATAACTCCCAGCAATCACATCAACGGCTAAGGATTCAGCCGCAGCCTGCCAATCAGGAGGTAAACCTGCTGGATCGAGATCGAGGCGATAAACGCCAGGAGACATCCTTACTAAAGTGCGATCGCCCTGGATTTGTGGTAAAAACGACTTCAGAGGTTTATTGTTCAAAGTCAACAATAAATCAGCGTTATCTGTATAAACTTCTTCCCCTCCATCTTGTTTACCGTTATTGTTTCGGTCAAAAAATGGCTTAATCAACAGTCCGCCTTGTGTACGGAAGTAATTAGAACGGCGATCGCCTGGACTAATACCCCCTTGTAAATTCAGGCTAGAAGCTAAATCTATGCTGAAAGTTGCTTCATCGGAACTCGGCGATACTCCTTGATAACGCGCCCGTAATAGCAAACCTGGTAAAACTGTTGTGGATAATGTGGCTAGTAGTCCACTACCCTGAGAACCAATGCCATAACCCAACTGTGCTTCCCACTGATAGCTACCATCAATTGCCTGTTGTTGTGAACGATAGCGCCAACTTACACTTAGCAAGCTGTCGCTACGATTTTGATTCTGTGTTTCATAATTTAACAGCAGTGCGCTGCCACCATTAGAAAAGCTGTTTTTAGAAAATTTGTAACTCAGTTCCGATAAAGTACTGATTTCGTTACCGCGTTGCGTTAATTCTAGTCTCCCAAGACGTTGCAGCAAATTCCAGCGCAGACGGTTTTTAGTATCTAAGCTGACACGGGCAAAGGTAAAGGCATCATTGCCACTCAAGTTAATTTGCATTCCGCCAGATGTTGCATCAGCTGTGTCAGTACTGGCGAATAAGGTGAATTGAGGCAAAACTCGCCAATCTAGATTAAAACGGCTAGACAAGCGATCGCTAATAAATGCAGCACTCAAGCTAGAAGATGGATTATAGCGAATATCTGTATTCACATCCCACTTATTACCCGTCAGTGCTGAAACTGCCACCTGCAAAGGTAACTTTCCCGGACGCCAAAATAATTCTGCTAAGGCTCTAGGCGATTCGTCATACACTCCACCTAAGCCTACTGTCAGATTTTCCGATAAACCCCAACGTCCAGCAATTCCGCCCCGAAAGTCAGAAAAGTTTCCCAACAAACTTTGATTTCCCACAAAATCCCGTCGTAAGCCACCAGAAACGATTAATCCTGAAGCACCTGCTGGTAATTGTCCTGGGACTGTAGAAAAAGTAGCCTGTTGAATTTCTGGTTGTGCGGTGAGTCGTCCTTGGGGATACAGCAAGACGCGATAATTGTTGCCTAAAAACTGATTTTGGCTTTTAATATTTTCAAAGCGGTAAATGCCAGACGAATCAACTAAAATTTCGGCAATTACGCGATCGCCAAAACCTTGTACTAATCGCGCTAATGTACCTGGTTCAGTCTTACCAGAAATTGTGCGTCCAATAGCATCTGCTTGTAAACGTTGGCGAGGATCGGAAGAACTGCCACCGAAGGGTTGAGGTGGTACAAACCCCTGTCGTTGAATAGATGTAAAACCCCAATAGTCTCCTGTTCCTTGAGCCTGCCAAAACGTTGGCTGGGAACCTACAAAATAATCGGCTGAATTAGTTTGTCGAAGAAACTGCGCTTCGGCAATATTCCAAGTTTGTGGATTTTGTAAATTTGGTTGATCGGTGCGGATGAACCACGAACCACCAAAAGCACTACCAACAGCAAGAAAATCACCTCTATAATTTGTCGATCTAGTAGCACTACCGCTAGCATTTACCTTCTGTTCAATTGCGGCGATACTAAACTTTTGAGGTGAAATGTGTGGTAATCCTTCTAGGTGAATCGGAGTTTCTGTTTCTATTAGTTTACCACTAAATTGATCTAGTCCTGGGACATCTAAAACTATGGCGTATTCATTGATATCAAATTTTGCTGTTACGCCAAATAGAGTTTGTAAATCTTGAATTGTAAAGACTAATCCTAATTCTGAATCGGTGCGAAGTTTTTTTGGATCAATGCGAGTCACAACACCAGGCGATCGCACTTCTAATTGACCATCAGGTAAAGTGGTAATATTTAATTTTAATCCCTGAATTACAGCATCGTATGGTAATAGCCAATTTGCAAAATCAATTGCTTCGGAACCATCTTCTTGACCGCGTACTAAAACGCTAGGATTGACATTACGGTTCCCTACATTCAATCCTACGGGAAAAACTTTAAATTCGGAATCCTTAGCTAATTGGGCAGTTGTGGGGGTTTGGGGATTTGAAATCGCAGGTATATCTGCCTTCGCTGGAGCGATGGTAATTTGACAGATGAGAGCGATCGCAGCTAGCAGACATTTGCCTTTATTTACTAACCTAAGTTGCACAAATTTTGCATTTATCAGTAAATCTATTTATAAAAATAGAGACGTTGGATTGCAACGTCTCTACAAACATATAATTCCCACGCACCAGGCAAAATTATCGATATTAATGCTGTATTTTACAGCAAGACTAATTCTTTCAAATCAGGCTACAGATGCCAGATTTAATTTGAATTTATTAATTACGAATTATAAATTTTTACACAAACTATTTATTTTGTAATGTAGCCGCTTGTGTAGGAATAGTAATATTTAGATTGAAGGGTAACTTACTTTTTTTACTGTCTTCACCCCAAAACAACTCACCACTAAGCTGATATTGTCCGGGTTTGAGGGCTGGTTGGTCTTTGCTGGGGTAATTTAATAAGAAATTGCGATCGCTATTTGCCACCACAGCATTAGCATCTACCTGCCCAGTTTTGACAACAGTTTGCCCTTGACGTAAAGTCCAATTTAAGCTAGGTAAAACAGTTGCTTGACCGTTATTGCGAACTAAAATTTGAATTTGTTTTTGCTCTGCGTTAAAGCTGGCACTATCAATCGCTAATTGTGGAGAAAGATTGCCTTTTCTGACGTAGAATGTCACGCCAATTCGTGCCACCAAAGTAACGTTATTACCAGCAGCATCTTTGGATTCACTGAGAGTTTCATTAAACACTACCGCACGATATTCCCCATCAGGTAAATTAGGAGCCAAGCGGCTAATGAGGCGCACCCGCCGAACTTCTCCTGGTTTGACAGTCAACTCACGTGGTGAGAATTGTAGATATGGTGTCAAGTCACTGGGACTAGAGGATAAGGTTTGAAACCCTGCATCACGGCTATATGTGAAAGGTTGAGCATAGATCCGAATTCGAGAATGAGTCTTACTGGTATTGGAAATCGTGATCATTCCTTGGGCTTGTCCGCGTTCCGCCTTGGCTTCAATTATCAGAGGAGAAACACTCATTTGTGCTTTAGCTGCAACAGGAAACAAAATTAGGGCGAATAAGCCAGCACTAACAGCAGCTAGAGAGCGCCAATTATTATTGAGCATATTTATAAATATGGCAGGATTGTCAATTTAATTCCTAATTTATAATTCCCAAAAGCAGACTTATTTTATCTCTGGGTAATCAGAAAAATATCTTGCCGCTTGAAGATTTATTCTCTAGCGACAAGATATTCAACAACTATTCTTCTCAATCAATCTGAAGGGAAACTAGAAAAATTTTAGACTATGGCACGATAGTCAACGTTGTTACATAACTGTAGTTTCCAGGAACAAGAGGACTGCCTTTATCTACAATCATGTCTATATCCAAAGGTAAACCGCTACCTCCTGGCAGGAATACAGGATTATTATTCTGAGAATCCGTGCTGCCAAAAGGTGAGTTGATTATTCCAACAGAGTGAATGGGTGTAAAGCCAGGGCCCCCAGTCTGCTGTGGTTTAGATATACTCACTCTGGCACCTTGGTTACAGCTAACAAAAACCTTACCAAATTGCCCTCCGGCAAATCCACCCGCTAGTGTAGTTGGATTAGTCGGCTGGTTGAGTCCCAATTTACCAGGAATAATTTGATCGAAGTTGCAGACACCACCGACATTTGCTGTAAAGGGAACATCAGCAGTTTGTGCTATTGTTTTGGGCGCAACAGCAACAGAACCAACAACTATCAAGGCAGCGGTTAATAAAGAACGACGAATCATTTTTAAATCCTTCTCAAATGAATTAGAGTTCAATCAAATGAAGCATCAACAAGAAAAACAGTTATGGTGCAATGGTTAAGGTAACAACGTAGGTATAAATTCCTGGCGTAAATCCTACTGGTCGTTCTACTAACAAATTCACCTCTAGATTGGTGTTACCTGCTGGCAAAGTTGCGCTTCCACCACCAACATCACTGCGAACATTGGTAGAACCAAATTTTAAAAAGCCAATGTGCGTTGTCCCAGATGGATCGGCACTAGGGCCAGATACAAGCCTGGGGGGAGAAACAGTAACGGTTGCAGATGTGCTGTTTTGTACACCTATAGTGGCGGGAGTTTGTGATTCCAACTTTGTCGAAATTCCACCAGAATTGCCAGAAATAGTTGCTTCAGCAGTACCAGGGGCAGGAGAACTAAAGCTAGCTTCAGCTGGAACTGTTCCACTGAAAGGAACATCTGCACTTTGAGCTAGCACAGCTTGATCTAGAACGAATGCCTGCACGCTTAATACACTTGCCAGCACCAGGCTAGAGGTTAACGCTAGACGGTAAAGCATAAAGAAGTTAACTAATTCTCAGCGTTGTCTTATCTCAGTGCTTCTCTTAAATTAACTATCAAATGCTACATTATCGACCGCATAAATACGATACTTCTATCTTTAGAAGCAAATTCCGTTAAGATACTTAGCCCAAGTTACGTTTATGAAATTTAAGTTTTCTGCATCTGTCGATTGATGTCATGCTTACGCACGACACTTTACAGAGTGGTCTAGAACCGAGATTTAGTAGCGAAAAATGCTAGTTCTGGTGATTTTTAAAATTGGTGTTAGTTTTGTTAAGCGATCGCCTCAACTTTATCTACCCAATTTTTGAGATTATCATCATTAGTTTTAGCTGAAGAGTTGAGAAACATCAACGAAACCTCCATGAAGACTTACAATATTTGAAACTTCAGAATACATACTTCCGACTTTCCCTGATTGATGGGTAAATAAATTATGACAACCCACAATTATCAGTAGTTCTTGAGCGCGAGAAAATGCAACGTTAACCCGTTCTGGCTTCTTGGCAAATCCTACATCTCCTTTGCTATTGTTGCGAACCATACTCACAATTACAACAGGTCTTTCCATCCCTTGAAATCTGTCTACTGTACCAGTACGAATTTCTAATGAAGGAAAAAGTTCAGATTGTAGACGTTCATCAATTTTTCTTAATTGAGCGCCATAAAAGGTAATTACAGCAATTTCTTTTTTCGGTTCACCATTAGCAACTCTAGAAGCCCAAGTAGTCTCGAATTGGTGACACAGACGTTCAATCGCATCAATTTCTGGATTATTAAAGTAAGAAGTTCCATTTCGTTGCTCTAAAAACTGATTTTCTATCGGCGTTTTTACCCAAAGAAGATGCTGAGATTCTTTGATAATTTCGCCTGCTAAATGATGTGCGCGTTTTGTGTCTGGCTCCAAAATACCAGATTCTAATTTACCGTCATAAAACTGATTGATTGCTCCCATAATAAATGGGTGCATTCGATATTGTGTAGTTAGCATTTGTTTGATGCTTTCATCAGCAGACTCAAACTGACTTTTAAATAATGATTCTTCTAAGAATTGTAGTTCATCTCGTGTATTACCCATTGTTTGAGCAACTTCTTCTACAGTGCTAGTATCAAGCATTGGTGGTAATTGCCGATGATCGCCTACCATGACTAACTTTTTACCTTTCAAAGCAGGGATTAATAACTCTGGTGGAGTACACTTACTAACTTCATCAATGATGACGACATCAAAAGATTTGAATTCTTCTGAAAAACCTCTATTTGCAGCTTGAACACAGGTGATACCAACGACGTTGGCATTATCTAGATATATGCGCCTTAAATCGTCGCGGTCGCGTTCATTTGGCTGCCTTAATTTTTTTATCCAATCTTGTACAAAATTCTGATATTTATTGAGATAAGCTTCATCTTTTTGTAGTTGCTGTTGCCAAGATTCAAAGCTAATATTTATGCTGCGTAATAACTCTATATTAAACAAGTCATTAGCAAATTTTTCTGGTTTAAATGTATCCGGTATTGTTTGCCATTCTGTCAACCACCAGCTTCTTTCTTCTATTAAAACTCCTGATGGCTGTGGTTGTAGTTTTTGTTCTAATTCGCGTAGGCTAATTTGTAGTTTTTCAAGGTGCTGTAAGGAAGTTTCAGTTTCTCCTTTTAGCTTTGATAAATGCTCATAGAGAGAACCTTTAATCATCTCCAACACAGCAAATGGTTCTAATAATGAAATTAAGTTTTCAATTTGACTAATGGAAGTTTCCCAAGAATGCACTTGATTTGAAAATTCTTGTGGCTGCTCCCAAATCTTTGATTGTGTTGCGAGATATTGTTCAGTTAAAATGCGTAATTGAGCAGGAATATTTTGTTGGTTAAGTTCTTGCAAAATATTTATAACTCGTCCAAGCTGCAAGTTAGCATCTTGCTGTGCTTTTTCTACTTCAGCTTGAGTAATGGATATTTGCTGTTGGCTAACTTCATTTTTTTGAAGTTCATTTAATTGCCGTTGGAGATGCTGAAGCTGTTGATCGGTTTCTGTTTTTACTTTTAAAACACATTGACGTGCATTAGCAAGGATTGTATCTAGCAATTCTTGTGTAATTCGGGTGAGAGTAGAGTCGATGTTATTCCATTCCCAAGATGCGCCATAAGTCCGTTGCATTCTAATTAATAAAACCTGGGTATTCTCAACTAGTAACTTTCGCTGTTTGGGGTTGAGTAGCTGATAATTGTTAAACTGTTGATAGGTTTCTTGCCATTGGGTGCGATCGCTCTTTGATAGCACCATTGGGATCTGACTAAAATTTTCTTGTAAAAAATAGCTAAAGTTATGCTGTTTCCCCCGTCTGTCAGTAAAACCTCCGTCTATTTCATAAGCGATCGCCTTTGTCAATAACTCCCATTCTGGCAGGTTAATTTTGTAAACTTTTGGTACTATTGGTAATTTTAATGTATTAGCAAACATCAACAAACCTAGCGGCAAGTCTACTAAATTTTCTGTTAGTGGTAAACCTGATTGATGGCATTCTTTTAAAGTTTGATAGAGAAAAGAAGGTGCTGTAGATTTCCATTCCTTAACTGCTGAGATAATATAATCTATTTCCCGTTTGCGGTTTTCCCATATCTGGATTGTTTGCTGTATGTTTTGCAGTTTGGCAATATATTGCTGATAATCTGGTTGTAACTGATTCAACGAAGCGAAATTTTGTTGGACAATTTGTACTGATGCTGCAACTTCTGAGATAGCTTTACTTGCATTTTGAGCATAAGTCAAAGCAGTTTTAAATTCAGAAAGTTCTCGTGCTACAGTTTCACGCAACCAAACCGCTAAACCAAAAGCACCAAGCGCCGGACGCACAAAACCCAGTTCATCAGTGTATTTGATAGTTTGACGAACATTTGCTAAAAATTCTTCTACTACACTGTTACCTTCTGTGTATGGCTTAAGAAGCGGCAAAAAATCTGTAACTTCTGGAGCTTCCCAGTTTATATTTGGTGCAGTATTGAGGATATTTTCTAGTCCTGCAATTAGTGATTCAACTTCATTCTGTTTTTCTACTGTTTCGTTATAAGATTTTTCTTGACTTTTAAAATTTGCCTCTAGTTTTAACTTATTCTTATTGAATTTAGTTTGTTGTTGATTGAATTCTTCCTCTGCTTGGAAGTAGGCTGTAAATCTTTGTGATGATGCTAGTAATTTACTGAAAACTTGGATGTTTTCAAGCCGTTGAGTAAGATTATTTTCGCAGTCATTCGCTGTATTTTCCAGCCATCTGCCAATTACTTGGTCTTCTAAAAATGGCTGTCCTTCTTCCCCAACTTTTTCGGCTCTACCTTTTCGTACAGCGCGAATCACGGGGTTGTGAACTAATCGACTCAGGGCATTATCTACTGCTAAATTAGCTTGAGATGCAATTAGAGTGCGTCCACCGCGAAGGGCTATTTGATAGCAAATCTCGGCAATTACAGTAGTTTTGCCAGTACCTGGTGGCCCTTGGATAAGAACAAGATCCTTCGCAGCAAGTACCTTTTCTACTGCTGCTTTTTGACCAGGATTAGCAGAAGATAACAACAAATCTTGTGGTTGAAGTTCAACAGTTGTTTTGATTTGTCTAGCTTGAGAAGCATCGAATAAAAAGTTACCCAAATATGGATTTTGGGTGTAACCATTATTCAAATCATCTAAAGCTTTTTTCTTGCGCTGAATCTGCTGAATATCACCAACTGCTTCAAAACACAAAAATCCTGTATCTGGCAATTTATAACGCTCTGTTGCCATGAATTCAGCTAAGTCGCGTTCTAATCGGAGGCTAATAATACAACGGTTGGGGTCAACTTCTTCAACAGTTCCTAATTGACGACCACTAATCCAATTTTTGCCGACGGGAGCAGTTTCAAAAAGCTTTAAATCTTCGTTTTTTGTGCGTCTTGCTCGTTCCCAAAAGTTTTCTAATTCGAGGGAATTTTGATAAAAGCCATCAAGGGTAGCTGAATTTACATCAATTTCAAAACTGATTCGCCTTTTGAAGTTATAGTTATGACTTACGTAACGCACACAAAACTGACGTGCTTTCGCAATTTTTTCTTCAATTTGCAAAAACGCTTTCCAAGCCTTAAGCTGATCTTCTGTAGGTACATGGTCGCCACAAACTGGCGCGGCTGCGATGCGTTTTAATGTCGCTGGCGGAATGTCGAGATGATGCTGATGATTAGCTAGTAAACGCAAGCGACAAGGTATAGCGTAGCTATCGGCGTGTCCCCGTGAGGTTTGTAACAACTGAGCCGAAAGTATTTTTATCCCGCCGCGTCCATCTTTTGGTACAGCTGCTCTAAATCCTAATGTTTTTCTGAGCTTCTCAAGCCTTGCGGGTAATGGAAAATCATCGGAGTCTGTTGCTATTGTCAAATCCCAAATTTCTTCTCTTGCTTCTTTCCCCGCACCTTTGCGACGGACGTAAAATAGGGAGGGCTTTTTACCGACACATTCATACATTAACTCATTGGCGCGATCGCGCCGCTCCCGAAATTCGGGATATGATTTCAGAACAGCTTCACCTTCAAGATGACGGATAAAACTATCAATTGCTGAAGCTATAAATGTATAGCCCCAATCTTCAGAGGTTATTTTAGTAGTTTTCGAGGATTTTGCTGTTAGTTTATTTACCGCTAAACGAATGCGTTCAACTTCGGGTTCTGAGATTGTACTGGTATGACTTTTGACTACAATTTTGAGCTTTTCACAAATTAATAATAGCTTTTTGCTATCTAAATTTAATTCTTTTGCTAGTTCGTAGACTCTGAGTTTGCCGTTGTTCATCCAGTAGTGCCTTTGCTGACAAAATAGGGTTTAAATTTAAACGCAAAGGAGCGCAGAGGTAAGCGCAGAGTAGCGCAAAGTTTATTTTAGTCCTATTCGCTACGAATTAAATTTGGCAATACTCTGCGTACCTTTGCGTTTACTTTGCGTTCCTCTGCGTTTAAAAACTCTACGATTTCGGTTACTATTACCCGTTAAATAACTATAGTTTGTACCGCTGGTAAACTTCACTGGCGGCGCGATGTAGCAGGGAATGCC
This sequence comes from Nostoc sp. UIC 10890, assembly GCF_054786515.1. Classification (NCBI taxonomy): domain Bacteria; kingdom Bacillati; phylum Cyanobacteriota; class Cyanophyceae; order Nostocales; family Nostocaceae; genus Nostoc; species Nostoc sp. UIC 10890. Next base: position 2,498,206 of record NZ_JBSGKF010000001.1, on the reverse strand, counting down.
GCCATACTAAGGATTTCATATCATCCGCATAACCGCCGCCGATGACGCAGGCGACAGGATAACCGCTACTCATACAGGTACTTAAAACCTGCATTTCGCGGCGGAAAATCCCGGCATCGGTAAGGGCTAATTTGCCTAAACGATCGCCTATATGAGGATCAACGCCAGCATCATAAAATACTAAGTCTGGCTTGACTTTAGACAATAAATCTGATAAATAATTCGCCAAAGTTTGTAAATAAGCATCATCCTCCATTCCTACTGGCAAAGGAACATCCAAATCGCTGTTTTGTTTAGTACCGGGGAAATTGACTTCGCAGTGCATGGAGAAAGTAAAAACGCTGTCGTCGTTTTGGAAGATAAAAGCGGTGCCGTCTCCTTGATGAACATCCAAATCCACAATCAGGATTTTTTGGACAAGTCCAATTTTTTGTAAAACGCGACAAGCGATCGCTAAATCGTTGAAAATACAAAAACCAGACCCATAACTAGGAAAAGCATGATGAGTTCCACCAGCAGTATTGCAAGCTAAACCTTGACTTAATGCTAGTTTAGCAGTGAGTATCGTACCACCTACCGCTACACAGGTACGATTTGCTAATGCTGGACTCCAAGGCAAACCAATGCGACGCTGTGCTTTGGGGTCTAGGGTTCCTTCGCAATAAGCTTGAACATAATTTGAGGTGTGGACTAACTCTATCAACTCTAGCGGCGGACGTTCAGGTGTGTGAAATTGTTCTTGATTAGCTACATCATCAGCTAACAGCAATTCGTAGAGTTTTCGGAATTTAGACATCGGAAAGCGATGTCCTTCAGGTAGGGGAGCAATGTAATCTGGGTGGTAAATAATTGGCAAGTCCATAATCGAGAAAATCTCAAGCAGCTAATCTGACAACTAGTAGTTCGCCAAGTTACCTTGGTGGGGTAAAGGGTAAGGGGTAAGGGGTAAAGGTTTTTAGCTCCTGTCCCATCTTCCCCTTTAACCTTTCCCCTTTAACCTTTCCCCTTTAACCTTTCCCCTTTAACCTTTCCCCTTTAACCTTTCCCCTCTACTAGATAACAGATTGCAGTATGTGCGAAACACAAAAAAAGGGATAAGCCCAAAAGCCTATCCCCCAAAAAATCAACTAATCAATGTATCAAGTTCCTGAAGTCCAAGAATTGATGTACTCAATTTGGTCAGCAGTTAGGCTATCAATCTTAATACCAATAGCCTGCAACTTCAGCCGCGCAATTTCTTGATCAACTTCAACAGGAATTGAGTGCAAACCAGGTTCCAACTTACCTTTATTCTTCACCAGGTATTCACAAGCCAAAGCTTGGTTCGCAAAACTCATATCCATTACTGCGCTGGGGTGTCCTTCAGCCGCAGCCAGGTTAATCAAGCGTCCTTGTCCAAGAACGACAACTGATTTACCATTTTTCAACTTATATTCTTCGGTGAAAGGACGAACTTCCTTGATTTCCTTAGCATTAGCAGCCAAGTATTTCAAATCAAGTTCCAAGTCAAAGTGGCCGGAGTTACAAACGATCGCACCATCTTTCATCACATCGAAGTGTTCACCACGAACGACGTGCTTGTTACCAGTCACAGTGATAAAAATATCACCTTGGGGTGCAGCTTCAGCCATTGGTAGGACGCGGAAGCCATCCATTACAGCTTCAATTGCCTTGATGGGGTCAATTTCGGTAACGATGACATTAGCACCCATGCCACGGGCACGGAGGGCTGTACCTTTACCACACCAGCCATAACCGACGACGACAATATTTTTACCAGCCAACAAAATATTTGTGGCGCGGATAATGCCATCTAGGGTTGATTGCCCAGTACCATAGCGATTATCAAAGAAGTGCTTGGTGTCGGCGTCGTTAACGTTGACTGCGGGGAAGGTGAGAACGCCTTCTCTAAACATGGCGCGTAACCGCACAATGCCGGTGGTGGTTTCTTCGGTGCTACCAATCAAATCAGCGATTTGGTGTTGGCGTTGTTGTACCAAAGTTGCAACCACATCGCTACCGTCATCAACAATAATGTTGGGGCGATGATCTAAAGCTATTTGAACGTGGCGGTTATAAGTTTCGTTATCTTCGCCCTTTTGAGCAAAGACGGGAATTTCATGATCGACGACGAGGCTAGCTGCTACGTCATCTTGCGTTGATAGTGGATTGCTAGCAATTAAAACAGCATCTGCACCACCGGCTTTCAGAGCGATCGCCAAATGTGCTGTTTCTGTTGTAATGTGGGCACAAGCTACAAGGCGTAAACCAGCGAAGGGTTTTTCAATCGCAAAGCGATCGCGGATTTGCTGCAAAACTGGCATTTCGCGTCCAGCCCATTCAATGCGCTGTCTTCCCAAGGCAGCTAGGCCGAGGTCTTTAACCTCGTGCTTTAATCGGGGAGAAGTTGCGGTCATCAAAAGTTACCTCAAAAATTTAAAAAAGTTACGTAGATTTTACGCACTCTACTAGGTTATTGTACAACTTGCGATTTTTGCTTGAAAGAAAGCAAATCACTAGTCAATACTCCTCAAGACTAGCTTGACGTTTGCTTACCCTAATGTCAACTTCATCGCCAGGTTCTTTCTTTTTGTTTTATCTTTGGTAAGAGTAAGACTCTTCTAAGCTTTGCTTGCTGATTCTCAGTACATTGTCATCTATCTAAAGGTAGGGGACAAACAAAAAAACATCAAAGTTTCATTATCTAAAGAGAAAACCTCAACTTTAGATAGGTACATTTACTCAAAGTAATTGCGGAGGATGGTTATAGAAGTAGTCAATAGTCAATTTTTTTCAAGGAGGTGTTTGAGTGCGTTTTCAATTTTTGGCGTTGGCTTTGCCCGCCGTAGGCATCGCCAGTTCAATGGCCATAGCTGTTGTATCTGTGCCAAAAGCCACAGCCCAGCTCCCTTTTGTCCCTCAACTGCAAGCTCCCAGTAGTGTTAGTAATGACCCAGATAACAGAATTGTTTCGGGCTGGATTTATTTAGATGGTCGGCGCTTGTTTCAGATAGCGGCATCAAGAACCAACTTTCCCGAACGTATAGAAAACGTCCAGCAGAATTTGGAGAGAATTAGCCAAAGTTACTTTCAGTCATCTGGAAACAATGAAGCCAAGGTAGAAGTTGGGAAAGTAAATGACTTACCAGTAATTTATGTCAATAGCCAATACCTGATGACGATTACTTCCGATGATGCCAGATTGCGACAGGTAGACATGGCAACATCGGCAAATCAAATCAGAGATGCCTTGCAACAAGACTTGCAACAAGCAAAGAAAGAAAGACAAACTCAATTTTTAATCGACCAAGGTAAAATTGCTGCGGGCATTGGATTGGTGATGATTCTCATGAGTTTGGGGGTGTATAGCTGGCAGCGGCGTTCCCAAAAGGATTTAGTAAACCCCATTGCCTCTCAACCCAACACAGGCCCCTTAAACTCCCCAATTACACCAGCAGCAGCTCAACCAATTGCAACACAACTGAATCAACAACAACACCGACATCTCCAAGAAGTTAAGAGACGATTGTTTCAGCTAAGTCAAGCCGGAATTTGGGGAGGTGGAAGCTTCTTTATTTTGGGTCTATTTCCCTATACACGAGCATTTCAAGTAGGAATTCTCAATGCCGCCCAATTTCCTTTGCGATTAGGCGTTGTGTTACTGGGAACCTATGTAGTGATCCGTTTGACCTACGCCCTAATTGACCGCTTCACCACCACTTTAATCAGTAGTGGTGCTTTACTGACTCCAGAAAGTTCTGAACGGCTGCAACTGCGAGTTTCCACATTTTCTGGCGTGACTAAAAGCATCGCTACTGGGATCTGCGTAGGAGTGGGTTTCTTGCTAGCGCTGGTGGCATTGGGGATAGATATCGTTCCCTTGCTAGCGGGTGCAAGTTTAGTTGGTGTTGCGGTGTCTCTGGCCTCGCAAAACTTAATTAAAGATGCGATTAATGGTTTCCTGATCATTCTAGAAGACCAGTACGCTTTGGGCGATGTGATTAATGTGGGAGACGTGGGAGGCTTAGTAGAAAATTTGAATCTGCGGATGACCCAACTACGAGATTCTGAAGGACGCTTAATTACGATTCCCAATAGTGAAATTAAAGTTGTTGCTAATCTTTCTAGTCGTTGGTCACGAGCCGATTTAACAATTCCCATCGCCTACCAAGCCGATACAGAAGAGGCTTTGAAGTTGATTAAAACTGTTGCCGACAAGATGAATCAAGAACTGCAATGGCAACGTCAAATTTTGGAACCGCCGCAAGTTTTGGGAATAGATCAATTTGGCGATCGCGGTTTGATTATTCGCGTCTGGATAAAAACACAGCCCCTCAAACAATGGGATGTAGCACGGGAGTTTCGCCGCCGCCTGAAAATTGCCCTAGACGAAGCTGGAATTTCTATTTCTGTGCCTCAACAAGCAATTTGGGTCAATGATGATCAGTTGTTAAATTTTCAAGGTAATGGCAATGGCAAAGCTAATTAGAAATTTGGCTTCATAACCGCATTTTTCAGTTCCCTCATTCCCAGTCTGAGACTGGGAATGTCCCTTGCTGGGGGCAGCAGCCCAATGAACTGTTTTGCATTGTGTATTAAAGATGTATATACACCGTAGCCTTACCAAGGAAGGTGTCGCAGGGGGTGGTGTTCTTTCTATGTTTACTCAAACTACTGACAGCAATAGACTTCTGTATGCCTCTGCAAAAGGCTTATATCCATAACATCCTCTAACTCTGATACCATTTTCTGTAGTTTCCTGCTTGCTAAAAAAATTAGTCGAATAGAAATTAAGTACTTAGATAAGGAAGAGTGAAATGGGACTTAGCGACGGACTTTTGAACCCGACGAAAAAAGCTATGGTCATAGATGACTGTTGCAACATGATTGAAGGACAGCTTGCATCCAAGTCAGGTATGAACGGCATGGTTTTAAAAACTGCCTTTGCCGCCTTGAAGGGGATTAAACCAGGGTATATCCCTTACGTCGTTGAGCTGATTTTACCTCAATGCTTCACGGCACTTGATCCCATCTGGAATGAAGGTGTAGAGAAAGGCGACCCAATTGGACACCTGAGTAAGAATAGCTCTCGTACCGCAGATGCGCTGCTGAGTGTTACTGATGCGAGAGTCAAAAACACAAAGCGCCAAATCGTGCGAGGAACCTATGAAAAACTTCGCGGTTCAGCCAAAAAGCACGTAGAAGAAGCAGTGCCAGATTTAGCTAAGGTAATCAACAATTACACTAAGGCTTAAGCCACAAGAGAAGAATCACAATAAACGTATGCCGCCGTTCGATGCCCCGGTGGCTGGCATACGGGGCAAATATTAAATTGGCGAAAGTGGACAGACATCACCTCAAAAGTTTACCAACTCCAAATCAAGTTCCGCCTGTTGGATGGCTCCTTCTTTGAACTGTTTTGTGAGATTGATTAAGGCTTTTTGATTAGTATAATATTGTACAGTTTCGTTAATGAATCGACTGCGATCGCTAACCCTTCTTCCTTCTTTTAGAATTTAAGCATTTGCACCCAGAATAGAAGAGTCATAATGCTGTAGCAAATCTTCTGGATCATTGTAAATTGCGATCGCTCCCGACAGTTGTTCATCGCTAAAGCCACCGCAGCGCAAAGCAATCACACCTACCCCTGCTTTGCCGGCAGATTCAATATCGTAGGGCGAATCTCCTAGCATCACGACTTTTTCAGGAGTCATTTGCCCTTTGTTCAAGGCAGCTTCTACAATGTCAGGAGCAGGTTTAGATGCTTCGGCATCATCGGATGTAGTGACTTCCGATAGCAAATCATCTACTTGGGCAATTTTGAGCATGATCTCAAGTTCTTCAGAACTGGCTGAACTTGCAACAACCAGATGCAATCCCGATTTTTGCATCTTTAATATTAAGTTTCTGCTCCCATTGGCAGCAGTTATTTGCGGTATATATTTGTCAAATAATAGTTCTTTGCGTAGTTTAGCGATCGCTTTGCCAGTTCCTTCTTCACCATTTAATTCTGGCACTACTTTGGGAATCAGTTGATCTCCACCCATGCCCATGAGTGGTCTAACTGTTTCAAATGGCACTTCTAAGTCATAAGCTGCAAATGCTTCCACCCAGGAATTTGCATGAACATCATTACTTAAAACCAGCGTGCCATCAATATCTAAAATCACCCCATCTAATGCCATGAAAAACCTCGGCTGACGTTTTGTTTCATAGCTGATGATGGCATGGCAAATAATTTACTTCATCGTCCTAACAGAAGAGAAGGAGATCGCGTGAGATAATTTGAGAAAGTGCGATCGCGTTCGAGACGCTTAGTACAGGATTTCACAAGTTCGTAGCGTTATTAAGTCTGGCAAAGCTTTACTAGTAACTCACTGTACAACTTAATCATGGTATGCATATACGAAAATGGGTCGTTTCAGCCTTTTATTAATTGTTCTTCGATGGTCATCTGTAGGGGTTTAGCAATACTCATAGGTGTCAACTTAACGTGAAACCCTTGTCAAGAAGTGATACTAAGTTCACTTGCTGACCATCACTATCCGCGTTACCCCACCCTAACCCTCCCCTTGCAAAGGGGAGGGAACTGGATTTCTTTTTCCCCCCTTTCCAAGGGGGGATTAAGGGGGGTAAAACGCGTGTGGAATAAGCGTTTAAGCTTAAGTTGACACCAATGAGCAATGTGCTAAACCCCTACGACAGACGTGCTTTTTCAAAGAATTCATATTTGGTATTTTCTGTCAATGCGTAAGTCCTAGATAATAGCCCTTTCAAGGTGACCAACGAAGATACGTTGTTTCAGTGCTAGCATCTTGAATCCTCCGCTCAAATTTTGAGCTTTTTGAAGGTTGAAATCACCAATCTTCGTTCCAAATTTCATCACCTTGAAAGGGCTAGTCCTAGATAATTTATTTCTTGGAGTTTCCTAAGAAGTCAAGATGTTACAAACACCCGCTAGTCCAGAAACAGAAACCCTATTGCTTGAGTTGCCTAAGTCCATTGGGCTGTATGTTACTCAAGAACAGTTTGCTGCTTTAGCCGCAGCCAACCGAGACTTGAAACTGGAAAGAACCGCACAAGGAGAATTAATAGTAAACCCACCAACAGGCTGGGAAACTGGAGAGCGAAATTGCAGTATTTCTGGCGAATTGTATTTGTGGTGGCGTAATGCGGGCGAACCTGGTAAGGTCTTTGACTCTTCTACAGGCTTCATTTTACCCAATGGTGCGACTCGCTCCCCCGATGCCTCTTGGGTGAGCAAAGAACGATGGCAGGCGCTTACTTCGGCACAAAAAGGAACGTTTGCTAATATCTGCCCCGATTTTGTGGTTGAGTTACGCTCTAGTTCAGATACCCTCAAGTCCCTGCAAGATAAATTGAGGGAGTATATCGACAATGGCGCTAAACTTGGTTGGTTAATCGATCCGCAGCAGCGACGGGTGGAAATTTATCGACTGGCTAAGGATGTGGAAGTGTTGGAGAATCCATCTGAGTTGTCAGGTGAAGCGGTGTTGCCAGGTTTTGTCTTGAATTTGCGACGCGTGTGGGATTGAAAGCATCTTACTCACTATGCGTTAATTAATGCATAGCTTGCTTCTCGCTTATTACGAATTACGAATTACGAATTACGAATTACGAATTACTTAATATCATCGCAGAGACGCTTGTCGCTCTCACTCAAATTCGAGTTATTCTGCAAATAATCATGCAGCCAATTGCAACCCCGCACCAGCAATTGGTCTAAATTATCCACAGGCCACAACCGCGCTGTCTTGTCATAAGAAGCCGTGGCGATGGTTTTGCCGTCCGGGCTGAAACTCACACTGTTGATTTCGCCTTGATGCCCTTTGAATTCTTGTAGCAGTTGCCCGTTGAGCGTCCACAACCGCGCTGTCTTGTCATCTGATGCCGTGGCGATGGTTTTGCCGTCCGGGCTGAAACTCACACTGTTGATTTCGCCTTGATGCCCTTTGAATTCTTGTAGCAGTTGCCCGTTGAGCGTCCACAACCGCGCTGTCTTGTCAGATGATGCCGTGGCGATGGTTTTGCCGTCCGGGCTGAAACTCACACCCCAGACTAAGCCTTGATGCCCTTTGAATTCTTGTAGCAGTTGCCCGTTGAGCGTCCACAACCGCGCTGTCTTGTCATCTGATGCCGTGGCGATGGTTTTGCCGTCCGGGCTGAAACTCACACTGTTGATTTCGCCTTGATGCCCTTTGAATTCTTGTAGCAGTTGCCCGTTGAGCGTCCACAACCGCGCTGTCTTGTAAGATGATGCCGTGGCGATGGTTTTGCCGTCCGGGCTGAAACTCACACTATAAACTGTGCCTTGATGCCCTTTGAATTCTTGTAGCAGTTGCCCGTTGAGCGTCCACAACCGCGCTGTGTTGTCAGATGATGCCGTGGCGATGGTTTTGCCGTCCGGGCTGAAACTCACACTATAAACTGTGCCTTGATGCCCTTTGAATTCTTGTAGCAGTTGCCCGTTGAGCGTCCACAACCGCGCTGTGTTGTCATAAGAAGCCGTGGCGATGGTTTTGCCGTCCGGGCTGAAACTCACACTGTTGATTTCGCCTTGATGCCCTTTGAATTCTTGTAGCAGTTGCCCGTTGAGCGTCCACAACCGCGCTGTCTTGTCAGATGATGCCGTGGCGATGGTTTTGCCGTCCGGGCTGAAACTCACACCCCAGACTAAGCCTTGATGCCCTTTGAATTCTTGTAGCAGTTGCCCGTTGAGCGTCCACAACCGCGCTGTGTTGTCAGATGATGCCGTGGCGATGGTTTTGCCGTCCGGGCTGAAACTCACACTTAAGACATAGCCTTGATGCCCTTTGAATTCTTGTAGCAGTTGCCCGTTGAGCGTCCACAACCGCGCTGTGTTGTCAGATGATGCCGTGGCGATGGTTTTGCCGTCCGGGCTGAAACTCACACTATAAACTGTGCCTTGATGCCCTTTGAATTCTTGTAGCAGTTGCCCGTTGAGCGTCCACAACCGCGCTGTCTTGTCAGATGATGCCGTGGCGATGGTTTTGCCGTCCGGGCTGAAACTCACACTTAAGACATAGCCTTGATGCCCTTTGAATTCTTGTAGCAGTTGCCCGTTGAGCGTCCACAACCGCGCTGTCTTGTCATAAGAAGCCGTGGCGATGGTTTTGCCGTCCGGGCTGAAACTCACACCCCAGACTAAGCCTTGATGCCCTTTGAATTCTTGTAGCAGTTGCCCGTTGAGCGTCCACAACCGCGCTGTCTTGTCATCTGATGCCGTGGCGATGGTTTTGCCGTCCGGGCTGAAACTCACACTTAAGACATAGCCTTGATGCCCTTTGAATTCTTGTAGCAGTTGCCCGTTGAGCGTCCACAACCGCGCTGTGTTGTCAGATGATGCCGTGGCGATGGTTTTGCCGTCCGGGCTGAAACTCACACTGTAGACTGTGCCTTGATGCCCTTGAAACTGGTTACGTTCTTTAATTTTATTGAGAATACTATCCAAAGCAAAAATAGGGCTGATAGCTGGATATTTTTCTAAAGGGCGACCATCTTTTACCAAAGATTTTAACTCTTTCCCGCTCTGAACTGCTGCCACTAGCGATTCTGACTCGCCGGCATACTCAAACTGTCTTAAAGCATTAACTCCCGCCCGTTCTAATTCCGTTCCCTTTTGTGCTTCTTCACGTGCTGCTTCTGCTCCTTGTAGCGCTGCTTGCGCTTGACTCAAAATACTTTGAGCCTGTTTAGTTTTAGATTGTGCTTCCTGTTGTTGTCTATTTGCCTCTTGTGCTTTCTCTTGAGCCGTTTTAACTTGTTTGTTAGCTGTTTTAATTTTTTCCTCTGCTTGAGAATTTTTATCTTGTAAATCTGCTGCTTGCTGCTTTACATTCCCTAAATCTGCCTGTGCTGCCTTAAATTTTGCATCTGCGGCTTGCTGATTTTTCTGCGCTGCTTCAAACTTTTGCTCTGCATCGTTCTTTTTAGTTTCTAATTCTTGCGCTTTTTTCTCTGATTCTATCTGTGTTTTTTGCGTAGCTTGCAATTCAGCTTTAGCCGTTTTAACTGTATTTTCTGCCTGTTGCTTTTCATCATCAGCATCTTTAGCCACTTGAATTTGATTCAATGCATATAAAGATGATATACCTGCGAATAATAATAAACATACCGCTAAACCAGAACTCACCCTCAACTGCATCCGCCCTTGGCGAATTTCTCGCTTGGCTTCTTGTTGAGCATTAACTAATATCTGCTTTGCATCTTGTTCAATCTTCAGCTTCTCTTCTGCTTGCAAGCGTTGTTCTCGCTCTCTAGCTAATTCTGCTAATATTTCATTACCCTGTTGCTGACGAATAAACGACACAAGGTAATCATGCACCAGTTGATAACGGTCAGCCGGCGATTCTGGTAACAACAATACTAACCTTGATGCCACAAAAATCTCTAACACCAAATCTAATTTATCAACTTCTGCTACCAAATCTGCTGCTAACTCAGCGCGAGTCTTGAGAGGACGAGTCCCATTTTCATCTGTGAGTAAATATAAAACCAGTCGTGCAACCTGTTCATTCTCTGTACCACAATCATGGATAACTTCTTCTAAAAATCGCTCAACCAGTTTCTCTTTAGTCCCAAACTGACGATACTTATCTAAAGTTGTAATTTTCTCAGTTTGCAATTGCGTCCCCACAATTTGCAACTCAATTGGGCGAACCTCCCCCAATTCCCCTGCTAAATCTTTCACTAACTGTTCAATCAGCGCAGGCTCTAAATAAAAGTGAGAACGTTCTGTTAAACTCTGCACAACAGCCATCGCATCGGCTGGCGAAAAGTTACCCAAATAATAGCGAATATTTTTATCGAGAATATTATTATTAATTACACTTAAATCAAACAGACGGTCTAACTCTAATAAATAATGTAAATAATCTTCCCGCAAAGACAGAATTACCTTGACAAAAGGAATATCTAAACAAACTCGCAAAAACTCATAAAATGCTCGTCGTTGACCTTGGTCTGGATAAACAAAGAAAAACTCTTCAAACTGGTCAAACATTAAAACCGTCAACAAATTACGGTCAGCATTTCTCCGTAATTGTTCTAAAATAGCTGCTGAAGAATCAAGATTAGCAAATAATTGATTACCTCTGACTTCCTCAAAAGCCTGAGCCAAACTCTGCCCCAACATCCCTACCCAATCTGTATAAACTCGCAACAAAATAGGTAAAGCATCTCGCTCACCAATCGCTTCCTGTTGCAACGCCGGGATTAATCCACCCTGCAAAATCGAGCTTTTACCCACTCCTGACTGACCATGAATTACAGTCAATTTATGCTCAGTCCCGCCAATTCTTTCTCGCAAACGCTTAACATCTTGTCCCCGACCAGAAGCAGCAATTTCTTCAGCAATAGTTTCAGGATTTTCTACTTGCAACTGTGCAGAATTAATTGCCTGTCGCTGCGGGTTGAGATAAGATGCCCCAACAAAAGCACGGAAACCATACTGTTGTTCAATTTGTAATTGTTCTTGCTTAATATTAAAAGCTTTAAGATATTCACTTTGTTGAAAGTAAAGTAAGCGTAATTTTTCTAATATAGATATATATAATTGCGGATTATACTGATGATTACTTTCAGCTTTAGCAGCTTTTAAACTATTAATTGCTGCTTCAAATTGACCTAAACCCTGTTGAGATTTAGCTAAAATAAACCGATACCAACCAAATTCATTTGATTGTAAATTAGGTATCTCAGCTAATATTTGTAATGCTTGCCCTGCGAGTTTATTAGCTTCATTCCAGCGTGACTGTTCTAAAGCTACTTCTGCCAAAAAACCATAATCTTTAGCCAACTGCAACGGCGTGCCATAATTTTGATGTAGCGGCAGAGATTTTTCCACAAGGCTTTGCAACTCTGACCATGCTTGTAAACGTCGTAGCACTTCACCCAGTTTAGTAATATGCTTTGCAACTAAATCTGAACGTTGTGCTTGTTCAAAAATCTCAATACCTTGCTGACGATAATTTCTAGCTTCTTGCCAATATCTGATATTATCTACTTGATTCTTTTCAGCTTGGCGCTCATCCGCTGAAGCAATATTAACGAGTAATATACCTTGTCGTTCTAAATAATTACTTTGTTGCCAGAACCCCAAACTTTGTTGATAATGTGCTAAAGCAGAATCTATCTCATCATGTAGATAATCATTTAAACCAAGCAAAAACTCTAAACTTGCTTGAAGTGCTGCTTCTAACACTTCCCCTCGATTGTGCAAATCTTGACGGGCGGTTTCTAGTTCCCGGCACATTTGGGGATTAGGCGTGACATCACCAGCAAAGATTTCATCACTTTTTTGCTGAAGAAAGTTGACTAACTCATCAGTAGGATTTTCAAAATCAATAATAGTTGCCCAACTTTCTAAATCAGTTGCTAATCGAATCAATTTTTGCAGAACTGAATCATTAACCCACAACAATATTGGAAACGGAAAATTCTTTCTAAACTCCTCCCGTACTTGGTTAGCTGAAGTTAGAACTGTATCAATATCTTTAACCGACTCCAAACCAAAAATCATCAATGCAGGCGGCTGTTCATCTCTCAGTTGTTCGCGGATATTTGTGTAAAGCGTTTTGACTGATGCAGGTAAAGTAATCTCGTGAATATGTACAGGAGATAATTGGTGCAGACGTTGCACCATCCGCTGACGTAAAGCAGCATAGTTACAGCGCAGCAAAATCAGCGAAAATTCGCCCTGAGAAAGGGTAATTGCTCGCACCAGAGTTTGCAATGAACGCTCATTGTCAAAACCTAAATTTTCTGGCTCTTGCTGATTACTCATAACATAGATAATTTACCTTATATTACCTGTTTGTATAATTACATCATGTAATACCATTTCACGGAAATATTGATACATATAGATTTTTTGTAGGGGTAAAGCACATTGCTCATTGGTGTCAACTTAAGCTAGAAATAGCTTCGCTGCGGGCTTCATAACCCGCCAGAGAATTCATTCTCTGGTTCATAGCTAAAGTCTACTGAAGTAGACTGAATATTTTTGGGGATATCTAGTCATCTTCAGATGACTTTAGCTATGAGACAGGGATTTACAATCCCTGGCGGACGTGATGGCGGACGTGCGGTTTTGCGTTAACTTGACACCAATGAGCAATGTGCTTTACCCCTACCCACGTATTTGTATCATTATTAAAGTGAAGTTGAAAAATGATTTTTGTTAGTTGTAAGCTGTAGTTGTAAAAATTGCAACTGAAGCCACTCCCGTGAACCTTGGAGCCACTCCCGTAAACCCTGGAGCCACTCCCGTGAACCTTGGAACCACTCCCGTGAACCCTGAAGCCACTCCCGCGAACCCTGGAACCACTCCCGTAAACCCTGGAACCACTCCCGTAAACCCTGGAACCACTCCCGTGAACCCTGGAGCCACTCCCGTGAACCCTGGAACCACTCCCGTGAACCCTGGAACCACTCCCGTGAAGACGGGAGCAATGCGATTTTGTGAGGTGCTTAAAATTCGGGTACTAAATCACCTATTTAGGGCTGCGATCGCAGCCAAATAACTGTTTTTATTGAGAATTTATCTCTCTAACTGAGAATCAAAGTCCGATCTAACAAAATCGCATTGCTCCCGTGAAGACTGATATCATGTCCGCATAAATAGTTATGCTAACCACAGTCATTACACCCCACCCCCAACCTCTCCCTACAAACGGGGCTACCGTGTACACACAAATCTGAAATAGCTGATTAACCAAGGTTTTACCCCACCCTAACCCTCCCCTTGCAAAGGGGAGGGAACAAGATTTTCCGGTTTCCCCCCTTTACAAGGGGGGATTAAGGGGGGTAATTGTTCATATACGCCGATTTATAACCTAAATTCCTTAGCTTCAGCCAAAATCGGATTGATATCAAACCAGGAACCATCATCATTCCGGTATTCAAATACAAACATACTGCGGAGCAAAAGTTCGTATCTTTCATGACCTCTCAAGCTTTTCTCTTGCGTCACCTCACGCAATAATTCCCATTCATCGGGTGTGATTCCCAAAGTTAGCTCATTGCAGCGTTGTTTAATCACTCTATTTACGCACTCTTGCGACAAAGGTGGGTCTTCTTGCTGAAGACAACGAAACAATAACATCAACAAATTACGCAAATGACCACCGCTAACTCGGCAAAGTCGCTCTAAAGTATCAGGACTATCAAAAACCTCGGTAATTAAATTCTGACTTTGTTCCCAACTGACACCAGGAAAAGCCCTCGCCATGACCATCTGTTGCAGCAGCATGATTCCCTGCGAAAATTGTGAACCATCTTGTAATTGCACAGGAACCATCGGCAAAACCTTGGGGTCTACGCCAAAGCGATTTGTTAACCTTCCTAAAGCGTTGGAAAAAATCAACACTAACGGAATGGTATAAACAACATGACAATTTAACTGGTTTAACTGTTCACCCCGTTCCACAAAGAGATATTCTGGCTGGTAATAACCCGAAGGCTTCAAAGAATTATCCACTCGGTCGAGATTATCTATAATTACCACCAGTCCTTTTTTACCCTGTTGCTTGAGTTTTTCTCTAGCAGGCCTGAGCAATTCTTTGTTAATTGATTCTAAAATGCCATTAGTGCGCGGTTCTAAATATTGCCGTAACTGACCGCGAAGTTTGGGGCTATCTTTAGTTTTAGCAGTAATCTTAGCAATACCTACAGATAATTCAGCCTCAACCCCAATATCTAGCGGCGTTTGCAAAAACTCGGAAATCTCCGTAAATAGATTCTTAAAGTATCCTGGTTTCAGGTTAATTTTGATTGCTTCCAGGCTTTGACTCACCTCACGAGCTACTGCCAGTAAAATATCTGTAACATCAATATCAGCCATATCCAGGCTTTGACTAGACTCGAAATAAACCACATGAAATCCCTGCTGCTCTAACTCTGCCTTTAGCCGCAGTAACTCAGTAGATTTGCCACAGCCGATATGTCCGGTAAACAATTGACAGGTCGGTTCTTCAGGTGAAAGGCGGGTGATAGTTCGCCCAAGTTCTTCAATAATCTTGGCACCACGCACTTTAGAGAAATCAATATAATATTGTCTATCCTCCGGTTTACTGACAACCAAAGTTTTACTGGGGTTGCAAGCCTGAAAAAACCTAACTAAATCTAGTTTCATCACAAATCACCCGAAATCAGCCTGACACTCTTGCCCATTTCAGTGATTATACAGACGAGAAAGCGGCTATTTCGGAAAAAACTCTTCAATGCGGCTGATTAAGGACTTCCATAAAAAAACGTGAGTTTGACAGACCTCTCCCTGCCTTGAACTAAAGTTCAAGTCTGTCCCTCTCCGAGTCGGAGAGGGACAGATTTTACGTAGTAAAACCAGGGAGAGGTCTTTTGGGTGGAAATGATATGACCAGTCGAACTCACGTTAAAAAAATATCCAAATATTAGAGGCGCACAACTGTGCGCCTCTACCTGTGGTTTTCTGGCTTTATCAAGAGATGACAGAAGTAAATGCATCACGCAAAAAGCAAATATCTACAATTTCAACTTTTCACCCCGAATCGAATAATCCAACAACTCCATCGGGTGAATAACTGAAATCTTCTTGCCTTGCAACTGCAAATGCTTAGTAATTTGCAAAGTACACCCCGGATTAGCAGAAGCAATTAACTCAGCACCAGTATTCAACAAATTCTGTACTTTTTGCTGACCCAATTCTTCAGCAACTTCCGGTTGCAGCATATTATAAACCCCAGCGCTGCCACAACATAAAGCCGCATCTATTGGTTCTCTCAACTTCACCCCTGGAATTTGCCGCAATACCTGACGCGGTTGGACGCTAATCTTTTGACCATGCAATAAATGACAAGCATCTTGATAAACTAAATTTAAGGGTTGATCAGTCAACGGTGAAAGTTTTGCTGTTAACCCAACAGTTGCTAAAAACTCTTGAGCATCTTTAACTTTTGTGGCAAAATCCTTTGCCTTTTCCCGATATTCTGGGTCATCTTCTAAAATGTGACCGTATTCTTTTAAAGTATGACCACAACCAGCAGCATTGATAATTACAAAATCAACATTAGTGTTGGCAAAACTATCAATCATCTGCCTTGCTAATGCTTTCGCCTGTTCTGTTTGTCCTTGGTGTTCGGGAAGCGCCGCACAACAACCTTGAGATTTGGGAATCACAACTTCACAACCATTCGCTGTTAAAACCCTTACTGTTGCTTCATTCACGGGGGAGAAAAATAGCCGCTGCACGCAACCCAAAATTACCCCGACTCTGTAACGCTTCTCACCTTGGGCAGGAATTACATTAGGCAAATTATCTTGAAAAGATTTGAGAGTAATTTCTGGCAGAATTGATTCCATTGCTGCCAAACGGGGCGATACTTTATTGAGTAAACCTGTAGCACGAAAGAATTTAGCAAACCCCAATTTTTGATAAACCAATAACGGAACTAATAAAATCCGTAAAAGGTTGGGATAGGGAAACAGAGAAAATATCAGTTGACGAAAAAATTGATCTGGCAAACTGCGGGGATAATTTCGTTCAACTTGGTGACGAGTTGCAGAAATCAACTTATCATACTGTACACCAGACGGACAAGTACTTACACAAGCAAGACAGCCCAAACATGAATCAAAATGTTCTACTGTTGCCGTATTAAGAGCAATTTCACCTTCATTAATTGCATCCATTAAATAGATGCGTCCCCTAGGTGAATCCATCTCCTTCCCAAGCACTCGATAACTGGGACAAGTAGATAAACAAAACCCACAATGTACACAACTATCAATTAACTTTGGGTCAGGCGGATGATTTGCATCAAAGCCCTTCAAATTCTTTAAACTAGCCGTATTATTAACAGAGTTTTCTGAAACTTGCATAACTATTTTTCCCCTCTCTATTGCAGCGTCCTCAGTGTCTCTGCGGTTTATTTATTAAATACCACCTACAAACCGACCAGGACTTAAAATATTCTTACTATCAAACTGTTCCTTAATACGGTGCATTAAGGGCAAAGCATTTCCCATATAACCCCAGATATCTATTTGTTCTTTAACCGCCATTGGTGCTGACAAAATTGTTAAAAAACCTCTAGGGGATTGAGTGCTATCGCTTCCAGCAAAGCCCAGCTCATCGCGGATTTTCAAAACTTGATTTTTACTCTCTAATTGTAACAAACCTAAACCACTACTAATATGAATTAAACCCCACTCCACCTGATTCAAAATCTCTACAGCAGCAGTAGGTAACACTCCTATTTTGCAGGTAATTACAGATTCTGTAGCAGTAGTATGTATTCGTTCTTGCAATCTCTGCCATAGATTAGCTTCATCATCATCTGCAACAATTGCCCCATTTAAACCTAACTTTTGCCCTACTTCCAAAACTCGGTTTGACTGTTCTTTAACACTCTCACTAATACTTTGGAAGCGGGCAATTAATCCCAATCCTTGACCCAAACCTAAACTAGATACCAATTTAGTTGATAGCAAATCAGCTTGAACTGGTGTTAATGCCGAACCTCGAAGGATATCAGCCGCTTGAGATACAGCCTCAGCTTTCCCAGTTAGTACCACTGTCCCCGATGCTTCTGCTAGCGGATACAGACGAAAAGTTAGTTGACTAATAAAGCCTAATGTGCCATAAGACCCCGTAAGCAACTTCATCAAGTCATATCCGGCAACATTTTTGACTACTCTTCCCCCAGCTTTGGCAATTTGCCCATCAGCACGCACAAAGGTAATACCTAGTAACTGGTCGCGCACACTACCATAACGTTGCCGTAGAGAACCTGTATCACCTGTGGCGACAATACCGCCAATAGTTGCCGACGCTGGTGCTGTGGGATCAAGGGCGAGAAATTGCCGCGATTTTGCCAAAAGTGCTTGCAAATCGGAGAACTTCATGCCAGCTTCTACGGTGACAGTTAAATCGCCAACAGCGTGTTCAATCAGTTTGTTGATGCGTTCTGTACTAACTACAACATCAATGCCCTTAGCTAAACCACCCCAGTTAAGTTTACTGCCACTACCACAGGGAAGAATGCGCCAGTTGTTTGTGTAAGCAGTGGCAATTACTGCGGCTAGCTGTTCTTGGCTGCGGGGATAGACGATACAACTGGGAAGCTTTCCAGAAGCTATAGCCTGTTGAATAGCTTTTTGCTGACCGAGTTCAATATTTTCCCAAAGACAAATAGCATTTTCTTCACCGACGATAGATGCAAGTTCAGAAGCGCAGACGCCTTGCGGCCTGTCGTTAGACATCGCTTTCATTGAGTTTATTTTTTTACGCCCTACTTCTAATTTACTGGCTAACCTGACCAAAAAAGCGTATTACCATTACACGGTGGCTTCAATTTAGGGAGCGATCGCTGCTAACCAAATAAATGCAGGGTTTTTTTCAAGCGATCGCTACTCATTTACAATAAACTTTTTACCGCAGGCTGCAACTTTAACGTTTATGAATATTGCTATAAAAGTGTAATTTTTGAGAATAAATTTATATTGTTATGTTTAACTTTCAAAAAAAGTAACAGATGGGTAAAAATTACCCCTCTGCTACAAGCAAACGGAGGTGTAAACTTGATTATTTAATTGGCATGAACCAATTCTTGAGGCGCAGCGGCATCATATTCTACAGCTTTAACAAATTCCTTGAGAACGTCTTTGAGTCTTTGCTCAATTTCCTCATCTAACAGGACGCTGTTATCAGTTTGTCGTTGAATTTGTTTGTCTACTGCATAAACTGTAGCTAAAATATGCCGCGCTCCTAATTCAGATAAGACGGGTTTCAGGGCATATTCAATTGCCAATAAATGAGCGATCGTTCCACCCAAAGCAATTGGTAACACGGGCTTACCTGTCAATGATTTTTGTGGCAGCAAATCTAGAAATGTTTTTAACACTCCTGTGTAAGCAGCTTTGTAAATTGGGGTGGCAATAATCACACCATCTGCCTTTGCTAATAAAGCTTTTGGCTGTTCCAAAGCAGGGCTGTCGTATCGTCCAAAAACTAAATCTTCAGCAGGTAAATCCCGAACTGAAATAATGTCTACATGCAAGCCTTCTTGTTGTAAAAGTTTGGCAGTGTATTCGACCAAACCATAGGTTCTAGATGGATGGGTTGGACTACCTGCGATCGCTAAAATATTTGCCATTCAATTAAACTCCTATTAATGGGCATGGGGTATGGGGATTATGAACTAGAGAAGAATTTTCAATGCCTAATGCCCACTCCCCAATACCCTAAACTTTACTAGGATATGGATGTAGCTTTTTGTTTGTGTTGCTGAGGAAAATCTTCATTTGCCACAATCTCGCCAAATGGACTTAAGACGTGTTGCTTCTCCACTGCGGGTAGATTCTCTAAAGGCAGATGGGGAAATAGAAGTTCCGCAACTCGATAAGCTTCCTCTAGATGGGGATAACCAGAGAAGATAAAGGACTCAACACCCAAAGCGGCATATTCCAAGATTCTGGCTGCAATGGTTTGGGGATCGCCGACTAAGGCCGTTCCCGCACCACCCCGCACCAAACCGACTCCCGCCCAGAGGTTGGGGCTGATCTCTAATGCCTCACGATTACCGTGGTGTAATTGAGTCATCCGGCTTTGTCCAACTGAATCCATCCGGGCATAAGCTTTTTGGGCTTTAGCGATCGCTTCGTCATCTACATACTTAATCAGTTGATTCGCCGCATCCCAAGCTTCACTCTCGGTTTCGCGCACAATCACATGTAGGCGAATCCCAAACCGCAAAGTCCGGCCTTCTGCTTCTGCAAGTCTGCGAACTGATGCAATCTTCTCGGCAACTTGCGCCGGTGGTTCGCCCCAAGTTAGATAAACATCTACATGCTTGGCAGCGATTTTTTGAGCTATGGGAGAGGAACCGCCAAACCATAAGGGCGGATGCGGCTTCTGAACAGCTGGAAACAATAGTTTCCCATCCTGAATGTTGAAATATTCGCCCTGGAAATTAGCTTGTTCACCACTAGCGATCGCTCGCCATACAGTCAAAAATTCATCTGTTAATTCATAGCGCTGATCGTGATCCAAATGCAAGCCATCCCCCGCTAACTCTACGGGATCGCCTCCTGTCACGACATTAATCAGCAAGCGTCCTTCAGAGACGCGATCAAAAGTCGCCGCCATCCGCGCTGCCACTCCAGGCGATACCAAGCCGGGACGAATCGCCACCAAAAAACGCATCCGTCGCGTTAGCGATACCAGGGTTGACGCAATAATCCAAGCATCTTCGCAAGAACGTCCAGTGGGAAGCAATGCCCCTGTATAACCAAGGTCATCCACCGCTTGGGCTATCTGCCGCAGATAAGGAAAGCTTACTGCCCGTCCCCCTGTAGCAGTTGCAAGGTAACGTCCGTCGCCGTGGGTTGGGATGAACCATAGTAGCTGCATGAGTCCTGTCCTTTCAAACTACGGCAATTCGATAGAAATACCGTGCTTTATTTATAGCTTTAAAGTATCACATATTCTACTTAACCAAGCAAGAAGTTTTCAGAAAACTCCGGTATTCCTATCAAACCAATGTATATTAGGCAGTGTTCAATAAGCTAGCGATCGAAAAAATTGAGGATTGGGCATTGGGCATTGGGCATGAACAAGAGACAAGGAAGAGATTTATTCAATAATCCCCATTCCCCATTTCCCATTCCCCATTTCCCATTTCCCATTCCCCATTCCCCATTTCCCATTCCCCATTCCCCATTCCCCATTCCCCATTCCCCATTCCTTCTGTCTCTAGGAGGAATACAGCAATGGCAGCTTTATGTATATTAATTTACTTATTCATAACCTTCTGTTAAATTAACCTTAATGTACGTCAAACCTATTAGTTTGCTGTACTTAGATTTTCAGTTACAAAGGTTGGTAGTCATTCACCCAATTGGCAATAGGTGCAAAATTCCGTTCTGTCTCTAGGAGAAATAAGGCAATGGGGCCGATGTTTATTACTGCCAACGATTGGCCACATATAACGTTTAGATTGTCTTTGGCGCTCCTGGTTGGTTGCTTGATTGGATTTAATCGTCAGCAAGGAGGTAGACCAGCAGGGATGAGAACATTTATGCTCGTGAGTATGGGGGCAGCACTATTTGTGATGATTCCTTTGCAGGTTGAGGGCGAGAGTCCCTATGCTGCTACGAATGCACTGAGTCGGACAATTCAAGGTGTAGCTACCGGGATAGGATTTCTCGGAGCCGGATTGATTTTACAAGAGTCTCCGAGAAAATCTGCGGCGCCAAAAGTAAAAAACTTAACTACAGCTGCCTGTGTCTGGACTGGGAGCTGCGATCGGTTGTGGCTTATGGCAAATGGGATTATTGGGAGGGCTACTGACTCTGATTACCCTAAGTGGTGTGAAGCGGCTAACTCGCGCATTTGTGTTTCTGACGAGTCGAGGGAAACAGGGGACTATTCAGGATCTCACAACTACCTCTGATGATGATGATTAAGTGTCACCACATTAGATCCATGAGTTAGACAAGACTTCCGATCAGAACCTAATCATTCTGTAATCTATGCACGATATCTAGATTTACTGTCCAACATTAGGTCAAGTTGATCTGAATATTGGACAATATTTTGTTGTTTCTTAGCTAATTTTAATGAGTTTATCAGGCCTAATTCAGAGCCATCGCTAATTATATTCATTCATGTAGGGAATTCCGTACTGGAGTTAATTGGCCAGTGAACCGGAAAATAGAAAATAATAGATATATGAACAAACGGTATTTTTTACAGGCTAGTGCAGTAATAGTCGGCACGGCATTGTTATCAAGGTATATCAATTGGGGGTCAGAAGCAATGACAACTTCTAAGAGTGGATTTGAAATCACCAAACCTGAAGAAGAGTGGCGGACGATTTTAACGCCAGAACAGTTTCGTGTATTGCGTAAACATGGGACTGAACGCGCTCACACTAGCCCATTGGATAAGGAATACGACAATGGGACTTATTTTTGTGCTGCGTGTGAACAACCACTGTTTACGTCTGATACCAAATTTAATAGTGGTACTGGCTGGCCCAGCTTTTTTAACCCGATTGAAGGTGCGATCGCTACTACTGTAGATAGGTCGTTGTTTATGACCAGAACTGAAGTGCATTGTAGTCGTTGTGGTGGTCATCTGGGCCATGTTTTTGATGATGGCCCTGCACCCACTGGTAAGCGCTACTGTATGAACGGTGTTTCGCTGAAATTTACTCCTGCTTGATAAGTTGCGTAGGTGTAGTCTCTCGTAGACATCACACCTACTAACCTAAATTGTCCTATTTGTTTGGGTCTTGTTTCTCCTTTTTATCTTTGGGATCTTTTTTAGGTTTTTTAACTTCTTTATTACTTTTTCTTTCCTTCGACATCAGTGTTCTCCAACTAGGTTAATCAGTGAAAGCTTTCACATTCTGCCGTTAGGGAATCAGGAGGTGGCTTACCTGATATTCTTTTAAGGCAAAAAAGAAAGTATCAGACATAAATGCTACTAACTACCATCATACGGTGTTGTTTGATTTTCTTCTGAAAGCCTTTGCATCTATTTCAACCACAATTTACTAGTGGGGGCGCACAGCTAGCTATGCGCCCCCACTGATTTATTAGTATTTATTTATCTGAAATTACTATGATTGGGTAAACGATTCTGTCGCCGATATTTTATCCAAAAGTTATTCCTAAAGAAGTTGACCCTACCTTGTTCACGATCCGTTCCTGAGTCTGCAAGGTTTTGTCTCTTTTTTCTCCAGTGATCAAGGGAGTAAATATTAAAGCTGCTACCAGCAAGCAAAATAAACAGCACAATCCCGTAAGAAAGCATGGAAGTAGCTGCACCCCAATTTTGTATTGATGTCACTCCCAACTTTAGAATGATCATCAAGGCAAAGGTGACAATTAAAGCGCTTCTGGTTGCTAACCCAAGTGTGATTAACACGCCGACAATTAACTCTACAGGGGGCACTAGGTAAGAATTGATTCTCACCAGAAATTCTGGGAAATAAGAATTTGCTAGTTCTTTGACAGTATCTTCAGCGAATCCAGGGATGTTAAAAATGCGAGTGAATCCGTGATTAAAATAATTCACACCGATGAGAATTCGCAGCAACAAATAGGCGATCGCAACATCCTTTGATTTGAGACTAATGTAGTTTCTATTTTCATTCATTGCCTGAACTCCAACTATGGTACGCCGACTGTAATTGATTTCAATTGCAGAAATTGGGAAGCACTTAGGGGTTTTGAGAACTAACGTTCTTTCATAGACAGAATTAAGCGAACTGAGCGATCGCTGAATAGGTAAATGTGCAGCCAAGTAAGTAATACTAACAAACGACTACGATAGCCAGGAAGATATACTAAATGAACTCCTAGCCACATCAGCCAAGCCAAGCATCCTGTAAAGGCAAATGCACCAATTTTTCCCACACCTGAATAACAGCCAATAATTGCTAATCTTCCCTTGTTGAAATAGCTAAAATGCTCTGGTGATTTACCTTGAAATTGCCGCTGAATATTTCGAGCTACAGCAACACCCTGCTGAAGCGCCTCTGGTGCAACCCCAGTTAATGGTTTACCATTCTGTTCCATATATGCCAGATCCCCAATGGCATAAACATTGGGTTGCTCTAGCAATTGTAGGGTGGGATGAACAAGTAACTTTCCCTTCTTTGCTGAAGATACCTCCTCAGATGTTGTCGGATAATTCGCCTCTAACCCCGCAGTCCAAATGACGGTTGCAGTGGGAATTACCTCATCGTTTTGCAGATGTAAAGATTCAAAAGTGACTCTAGTCACTTTTGTTCGCAGATAAACCTCCACTCCTAGTTGATGTAATCGTTTGTAGGTGTAAGCTCCCAACTTCTTTGGTAGATCGGCCAATAAGCGATCGCCAGATTGCACGATAATCAACCTCACTTGCTGCAAAAGTGTCGGATAATCTCGACGCAAGTGGCCTCGAAGCATTTCAACGAAAGCACCTGCAACCTCAACACCCGTTGGGCCACCACCGACGATGGTAAATGTCAGCAGTTGTTGGCGTCGTGATGAATCAGATTCCTGGATAGCTCCCTCAAAACAAGAGAAAATTTGATTTCGGATTGCTATTGCTTCTTCTAATGTTCTCATTGAGAAAGCATATTCTAAAGCTCCAGGAACTCCTAAAAACTGGGTTTGGCTTCCAGTTGCAAGTACAAGAAAGTCATAGGTGATTGAACAACTATCTGTTTCAACAGTTTGCCCTGAAAAATCAATTTGCTCAACCTCAGCCATCAAAAACTGAACCTTAGACTTATTTCGCCGGAAAGAGAATCGCCGTAATATCGTGCGGATAGGGTAAGCAATGTATTCAGGTTCTAATTGACCTGTGGCAACCTGATACAACAACGGTACAAAGGTGTGATAGTTGTTGCGATCGATTAATAATACATCTGCACCAGAATTAGCTAAAGATTGGGCAGTTTGCAACCCACCGAATCCAGCGCCAACAATAACAACGCGGCGACTGTTCATTCTTCCCCTCTTGATTTAGCTAGTCGGTCAAGTTATTAACTGTCAATATATTGATAACAAATTATCGATAGTATCATCAGCACTTAGAGCAAAGTTATTTTGCCAGACCTCTCCCTGCCTTGAACTAAAGCTCAAGTCTGTCCCTCTCCGAGTCGGAGAGGGACAGGTTTTGCGTAGTAAAACCAAGGAGAGGTGTTTTAATATGACCAATCGCACCCACCCATTTACAGCGTTGCTGCAAGTTCTTGCAAGCGATCGCGTCCATCGCGGAAAACTGGCCAACCATCCCCTACCAGCACTGCTTCTACACGACTCAGTTGAGCCAACCTCTGCACAGAAGCAACAGCCTCTTCTCGATTCAGAAGTTTGTCATCTGGTAAAATCGTCAAGCTCCCTGCTTTGCGTGCCCGGACTAAATCCCCTGTAATTAAAGTTGTCTCCTCCAGTAACAGAGCCAATTCACCGGGAGTTTTAGAACCGTGGAGTTCAATCACCTCCAGTCCTGGAACAAATTCTTCACCATCAGACAGCCAGCGATCGCAATGTATAGGAAAATTGTCTTTTTCTGCCAGAGGGCCGGCTATCTTAGCGTATGTTTGATCGGCAATTTCTTTACTTGCCCTGACATGCTCAGAATTTGTCAGCACAATCCAAACCACACCACCGAGGGATTTCAGATGATTCCAATCATGGTTTGATAGGGCTACTGGGTCAATCAAGATGTTGCCATCTGGGCGAATCCAGGCAATCCCATTGAAATCAATATTTCTTGCCGGATTGAAATTAGACCAGCTATAGAGATCAGGACGGTGCAAAGATTTCATGATGATTCTGGATCAGTACTTCAATAATTGACTATTAATCTCAATAATTCAGTATATAGATATATTAAGGGCATTGGGCATTGGGCATTGGGAATTGGGCATTGAAAAGAGGCAGAGGGGCAGAGGGGATGGGGGGCAGAGGGGAAAGACTTGCTGTAATTGCTCCCCTGCTCCCCTACTCCCCGACTCCGGCTCCTTCCCTCTGGATCTGGAATTTGAGTATACTACGATAAATCTATCGATATTATGGATTCTATCGGGTTTACAGAAATTTTTGCATAACTGCAATACGGAGGTATAGGGGTGAGTGAGATTGTGCGCCAAAAAATATCAGCGAAGGCAGAACAGTTTACAGAGTCTGTGATTCGAGAAATGACGCGGGTGGCACTGCAACATGATGCAGTGAATTTGGCGCAGGGATTCCCCGATTTTCCCTGTCCCTTGGAGTTGAAACAGGCAGCTTACGAGGCAATAGAGGCAGATGTTAATCAGTATGCCATTACTTGGGGCGATGTCTGGCGACAAGCCACTTCGTGTCTACGCCCATTTCGTCATGCGATCGCTTACTCAAATTGCAATCAAATCTATAACCGACATCCTAATATTCATTTATTCTCTTATCTTTCCAAAGGGTAGAACGCGAAGATAAGAAATAAAGTATTTTAGAAATTATTTAGGACTGCTATATGGCTACTTACGACAACATTTTACAAGCAATTGGTAGAACTCCATTAGTCAGACTAAACAAAATTACCGAAGACATTCACTCAAGTATTTATGCCAAAGTAGAATATCTCAATCCTGGCGGGAGTACTAAAGATAGAATTGCTCTCACCATGATTGAAGCCGCAGAAAAAACAGGTCAATTGCAACCCGCCGGCACGATTATTGAAGCTACCGCAGGTAATACTGGTGTGGGACTGGCATTAATTGCAGCAGTAAAGAAGTATCGCTGTATTTTCGTCATGCCTGATAAAATGAGCCAGGATAAAATCAACCTACTCAAAGCTTATGGTGCAGAAGTAGTTGTTACTCCCACATCTGTACCGCCTGACTCGCCAGAAAGTTATAACGGTGTAGCTGAAAGACTCGCCAAAGAAATACCGGGAGCCTATAGACCAAATCAATTTGAAAACCCGAATAATCCTTTAGCACATTACTTAACTACAGGCCCAGAAATCTGGTCAGATAGTAATGGTAAAATAGATGTTTTTGTTGCAGGTATGGGCACAGGTGGTACAATTTCAGGAGTTGCTAAATATCTGAAAGAGCAAAATCAAAATATAGTAATTGTTGGTGCAGATCCAGAGGGTTCAATTCTTTCTGGTGACACTCCAAAATCTTATAAAGTTGAGGGAATTGGTGAAGACTTTATTCCCAAAACATTTAATCGTCAATTAGTCGATGAAATGGTTCGGGTTAGCGATAAAGAATCTTTTAATATGGCTCGTCGCCTAGCACGAGAAGAAGGATTATTAGTAGGAGGTTCTTGTGGTACAGCAGTAGTCGCAGCGCTCAAGTATGCAGCCAGATTAACAGAGCCAAAGTATATTGTAACCCTATTACCAGATACGGGAAGAAACTACATTAATAAAATCTATTCCGACGCCTGGATGCAGGAAAACGGTTTTTGGGAAGGTACAACAGTAAAAAGTATCAAAGTTGGTGAAATTCTTGCTCAAAAAACAGATTTTCCTTCTCTAGTTGCTGTCAGTCCCCGTGATACCTTAAGTAAAGCCACAAACTACCTACAAAAGCTGAATATTTCGCAGCTACCTGTGATTGATAATAAGCATGTAGTAGGAAGCGTCAATGAAGCCTCTTTAATGAAATTTCTCCATGATGGCATCAACTTTTCTAATCAGGAAGTTTCGGCAGTTATGGGGAAACCACTGCCGATTCTCGATGAAGAAGTAGATATTTCTGAAGCTTATCGAGTGCTGTTATCAGGAAGCACCGGGATTATTATTAAGCGGCATGATGTTCCCATTGGCTTAATTACCAGAGCCGATTTAATAAGATATTGGATTAGTCAAAACCAAGAATAATCAAGGAAAAATTATGGAATTTGAGACTAGAGCAATTCACGAAGGTCAGCAATCAGACCCACAAACTGGCGCTGTCATTGTTCCCATTTATTTGACTTCTACTTATGAACAAGAAGCCATCGGTAAACACAAAGGATATGAATATTCTCGCACGGGAAATCCCACCCGCACAGCATTAGAAGAAGCTTTAGCTTCTATTGAAAATGGGAAATTTGGTTTGGCATTTGCCTCTGGTTTAGCTGCAACTACTACAGTATTAAGTCTACTCAAAAATGGCGATCATATTGTTGCTGGTGATGATTTGTATGGTGGAACTTATCGGTTGCTAGAAAAAGTTGTAAAAAATTGGGGTGTTACAACTAGCTATGTAGATATTGATAACATCGCTGATTTTGAAACTGCCGTTCAACCAAATACTAAGCTGATTTGGATTGAAACCCCTACTAACCCTCTGTTGAAAATTATTGATATTGCCGCACTAGCAAATATTGCCCGTGAAAATAATATCATCTTAGTAGTTGATAATACTTTTGCTAGTCCTTATTTTCAAACGCCGTTAGATTTAGGTGCTGACATTGTGGTTCACAGCACTACCAAATATCTAGGGGGACACAGCGATATTATTGGTGGCGCAGTTATCACATCTAACGAGCAACTATACACCGAACTAAAGTTTTATCAAAATGCGATTGGGGCGATTCCTAGTCCTTTTGATAGCTGGTTAGTGCTGCGAGGAATTAAAACTCTGGCTGTGAGAATGCGAGAACATGAAAAAAACGCTTTATTTTTAGCTGAATTTTTAGAAAAGCATCCCAAAATCGAGCGCATTTATTATCCAGGGTTATCCAGTCATGAACAGCATCAATTAGCAAAAGAGCAAATGTCTGGCTTTGGGGGGATGATTAGTTTGGAATTAAAGGGCGGTTTTGCTGAGGTTGAAAGATTCGCTTCCCGACTCAAGTTATTTTTGCTGGCTGAAAGTTTAGGCGGTGTGGAATCGTTGCTTTGCTATCCTACGAAAATGACCCACGGTTCTCTACCAGAAGCGGAACGACTTCAGCGGGGAATCAAGGATAATTTAGTCCGTCTTTCGGTAGGAATTGAACATCAGCAAGATTTGCAAGCTGATTTAGAAAATGCTCTAGCTTGAAAATTGGTATTGGTTATTGGGTATGGAGAAAACCGATTTTTATTCCGCGTTGTAAGCTTGATTTTTATTAATTAAGTATAGGGTTTTATATCCCTATCTTTAGACATAGGTTTGTTTTAGGTGGAGTCTAAAATCTTATTAGGAATTATGAATTTTTAAGCGTGCCTATCTCCCATTAACATAAGTTAATAAATACTGGATTAATATAAGTTAACAAATGCATAAACAAAGCATTTGTTAAAAAACATGACATTATTTTTGATCCAGATTTAACTATAACTTTTGATCCCCAATGAAAAGTTGACTTACTTAAGAAAACCCCACATTGAAATGGGTGTTTATAATCCTTAATGCATAGCAATACTCAAAAAAACAACACTAAACTAGTGTAGATTCAGTTTGATTTTCCGGTAATTATATCGGGATAGTAGGCTTATAAAACCTGAATTAAAAACCCCATTGACTCTTTAAAAAAGTAAGACTAATGTTATGAGTAGTCCTTCCAAGGACACTATTTATGCATCAAAAAATCAAGAGGTATTTCCTATGATGATGATGATGATGACTGAAACCATGACTACCGAAATGCAAGCTTGTATGGATGCTTGTATGGACTGTCACAAAATGTGCATGGAAACCATGACTTACTGCATGAGCAAAGGTGGTAAGCAGATGGACAAAAGCATGATGAGCATGATGAGCATGATGCGCGATTGCTCTGAAATGTGCATGATGTGCATGAATATGATGATGAGCGGTTCTGAGTTCATGGAACGCACTTGTATGCTGTGTGCGGAAATGTGCGATCGCACTGCAATGGCCTGTGAGATGATGAGCGATGACGCAAAGATGATGGAATGTGCTGCTGCTTGTCGCAAGTGTGCAGAGTCTTGCAGAAGTATGCACATGATGCCTGCTTAATTCCTCTAACTAGCAGAAGTCTCTCTGCAACCTAATATTCAAGCGCTCAGACTCTTTGGGTCTGGGCGCTTGAAGTAATATTCTTTAAAAAAATTTCCCGCGTCCCATATATCTCTGCGTTCATTTCATCAAAATCAAGCGCAGAGGATCTAAACGCACATACCAAGGAAAAGGTTGCTCTTTCATAGTCACCCATTTTTCTTTGAAGACTTCAGCTTGCAGATGGTAATCTTGAGAATTCTTGCCAGCAGAATGTAGTTTGAGAAACAACGTCATCCGGTGGGGCGTTTCACTGGTTCGTACTACCCAGCAGGGAAAAGTATTTTCCTGTGATGAGTCGTTGGTAAAAATGAACTGATGGGCACGAATGCCGACGTGGGATAATTCGCTCTTGATTGGTTCAATTACTTGAAGATTACATCCCCAATCAATTGCTTCCACCTGTTGCGACGACTGAAGAACAGCACGGGAGAAGTTTTTGCATCCAGTTAGTTGGGCGACACTCACAGTAGCAGGATGCTGGAAAATATCATGTTTACTACCATAATGAACCGCTCTACCATGCTCTAATACCAACAGATTCGGGCAAATCCGATAAGCTTCTTCCATATTATGGGTGACAAATAGAGTCACACCTTGGTAGCCAGCTAGAGTTTCTGTCATTTGCTGCTCTAATTGACTACGTAAATGGGTATCAAGTGCCGAAAACGGCTCATCTAAAAGTAATGCTTCCGGTTGACTTGCCAATGCTCTTGCCAAGGCTACCCGTTGTTGTTGACCCCCAGAAAGTTGGTGCGGATAGCGATCGCCTAATCCTTGCAACTGCATCGCTATTAGTTGCTGTTCTACCTGCACCCGAATACTACTAGCAGATAGGTTTTTGGGCAAGCCAAAAGCAATATTTTGCGCCACACTCATGTGCGGAAAGAGGGCATAATTCTGCACTAAAAAACCGATGCGGCGATCGCGGCTGGGTACATTAATTCCTTTTTCTGAGTCAAATAGAACTCTGTCATTTAAAACTATGCGCCCAATTGTAGGCGTTTCTATCCCCGCAAGGCAGCGCAAAATCATACTCTTACCGGCTCCAGAACCCCCTAACAATCCCAAGGGTTGCTCATCACTAGTGAAAGCAACTTTTAAATGAAAGCTAGGAAGTATTTTTTCAAAATTGACAAACAATCCACCAGATTCAAAGCTAGAGTGCGGAGTATAAACAATTTCTCCCCCAGCTTCTGTCTCCCTGCTCCCTGCTGCCCTCTTCTTATCCCTAATTTCTTGCCAGAAGTTGACTGCAATAATTCCAGATAGAGAAATCAGCATAATAGCGATCGCCCAAAACCACGCTTCATTCATCGCTCCCGCTTCCACTGCAAAATAAATCGCCATTGGGATTGTCTGCGTTTGTCCGGGAATGTTACCAGCCAGCATCAATGTCGCACCGAATTCTCCCAAAGCACGGGCAAAAGCGAGCATTGTGGCAGCTACAATGCCAGGTAGCGCTAAGGGGAAACTGATGCGCCAAAAGATTGTGGCTTCAGTTGCACCAAGGGTTCTAGCTACTCGCAGCAGATTACCATCTATCTGTTCAAAGGCTCCCAGTGCAGTTTTATACATTAAAGGGAAAGAAACTAC
This sequence comes from Nostoc sp. UIC 10890, assembly GCF_054786515.1. NCBI lineage: Bacteria > Bacillati > Cyanobacteriota > Cyanophyceae > Nostocales > Nostocaceae > Nostoc > Nostoc sp. UIC 10890. The sequence goes on along the minus strand of NZ_JBSGKF010000001.1, from coordinate 2,467,100 downwards.
CGTGGCTGCGATCGCTGCACCATACCAAGTAAAGACGATGGTGAAATCAAAAGCCTGCATGAGTTTCCCTACAGGGCCATTTTTGCCAAAAAATAGCAGCAACAAGAAACCGACAACGGTGGGGGGCAAAATCAGTGGCGCAATAAAGATACCCTCAATCAACGATTTACCTTTGCCACGATATCCCAGCATCCAGTAGGCAGCAGCGATACCCAAGAAGAAGGTAATAAATGTAGCAAGTAATGAAGTTTTGAGTGATATCCAAAGAGGCGATAAATCCAATGGCATAGTTGTCTGGGGAAGAATTAGCTAATCCATAATTTACCAACTTTAGTTCCAAAATGTTCGTAAAAGTTGGTAGATTACATAATAATCAATGAAGAAAATCCCAACAACTATCCAAATTTTCAAGAATATAGCGGTTCACAATTACATGAAATACAGACCTAACCCCCAGCCCCTTTCCTTCAAGGAAAGGGGAGTAAGATTCAAAGGCTCTCTCCTTGTAGGAGAGAGGTTTGGAGAAAGGTCAAAACTGTACTGTACCCAAGCGAGAACCACGATATTCTCGTTCGATCGAATATAAAGCGTCAGGGTGGAGTTGTATTGGACAAAACGCCGTAATGGGAAGTGTCAATCCCTCAGTTAGTAGTTTTTCACTCGCAATTCCGCTAACACAATTGGTTTATGCAGTCACTACCACAGCAGCAATATTTACACAAAGTGTCGAGTGGCGTGGCATAACCTATCAAATCAAAGATACCTGGAATATTCGTTTAACTAAATACTATCCTTATCAACAATCGAATAAATCACTAGATACTAAAATTTCACTTTGAAGAATAAGTTTCCAGAACTTCAATATTGCATCATTGTCGATAGGATACAAAGTTAATGAGCATTTATTTTAAAACCAAAAGCACAACATTGTTGTGCTTTTGTAGATTATTTGTATTCAGTTAATTGTGAAAAAAGAGACTTTTTTAATTAATCCAGTTTACTGCTGTAGGCACTGAAACCATAAGCCAAAGTTTCTTTTAAATTACCTGATGGCTTCAGACTTCTGTTGATGGCTTTAGCAAAGGGTACTGGGATACCTTTGATGGTTTCCGGCAAAATTGCATATTCTTCTGTTGGTTCGACAATGTATTGTGAACACTTCGTTTTTAGACCAGCACTAGCTAACATTTCCTCTATTTCAGTAGATGAATATTGCTTGAGATAAACTGGGTTTCTCACAAATGGGTTCAGTTTTCTCACAAAATTATGGATAATATGAGAAGGACAAGATTTGTTGTGAAAGGAATGATTAAAAACAAAAATTCCACCAGGCTTTAGCACACGAGATATATCAGCCAACAATTTTCTTAATTGTGCGTCTGGGATATGCATAAAAACGCAGTTAGAAATTACCAAATCTATAGAATTATCTTCTAAAGGCAATATTTCAGCAGAAGTGCAAATCAAGTTAAATTCAGCTTCTGGGAAAAAATTATATTCTTGTTTGACCTTGATTAACCGCCGTAATAAAGGTTCAGAAATATCAATTCCGTAATATTTCTCACATCTCAGATTTTTCGCTTTCGAGAGATGTAAAGGTGCGCGACCATAACCAGAACCAATCTCTAGAATAGAGCCAACAGATTTATTCAATGGAAATTTATTCCAAGTACCTCCAGGCGTACCAGTTAGCAGAGTGTAATCTTGTTTAATGGGCGATGTATCTGCAATCTTTTCAATTTTTTGGGAACCATAATACGTTTTCCCAATTGCGTCCCATGTTTTTTTATGTTGAGTATTATTCAACTGTTCATAATCGCTAGGAAAATAAATGCCATCTCGTAATTCAAAGTCATTCAGACTAAATTTTACATCTGCTAATTGACTCATTATGATTATTCCTCATGAATAGTTAAGTCTGTTTTCTGTTATACTCTCAACTCAGCATTAACCGCAAGTGATTTTTACTCAACCGCTTGCCTTGAGCCTTTTTCAAAGTCTATAGCTATTTTAAGTTCAATGGGATATGGTATGGGCGCACAGATGTGCGCTCAAAGCGCCTATTGCATCCCAACAAAAATCGCTGTAATAACAACCCATTGCCTGATCAGAACACAAGTTCGTATACATTAGTTTATGGACTGCAACAATTGGAGGCTGTGATGGTAGAAGGGTCACAACAAAAACGGGTGGTAGTTATAGGTGCTGGTTGGGCTGGTTTAGGAGCAACCTACCATTTGGCAAAACAAGGTTATGATGTGACACTTCTAGAAGCAGGCCCCTATCCCGGTGGATTGGTGGCAGGTTGGCAAACACCAGCCGGCAAATCTGTTGAAGCGGGCATTCATGGCTTTTGGTATCCTTACAAAAATATTTTTTCCCTAATCAATGAATTAGGAATTAATCCTTTTACTACTTGGACTCGTTCTTCGCAATATTCGCCAGCAGGTTTAGAAGTTGAATCACCGATTTTTCAAGACTTACCGCGACTCCCCTCGCCACTGGGAACTTTTCTCTACACTCAGTTTAAGCGGCTGCCACTAATTGACCGTCTCAGTGCCCTGCCTTTACTTTATGCTGTCGTTGATTTTGATAATTCTGATGCAGCTTGGCGACGCTATGACTTTGTAACTGCCCGTGAGTTGTTCAAAGACTTTAACGTTTCTGCACGGCTTTACCGCGAGGCTTTTGAACCAATGTTATTAGTGGGCTTGTTTGCCCCTGGCGAACAGTGTTCAGCCGCAGCAACTTTAGGAATGCTTTACTTTTTTATTCTGGCTCATCAACCAGATTTTGATGTAGTTTGGTGTCGGGGAACTGTTGGAGAAAAGATATTTCGTCCTTGGGTGGAACGGATAGAAAAAGCTGGTGCACGAGTGTTACCCAAGCGTCGAGTTACAGATTTAATTGTTGATAGTAATCATCGAGCTAAGGGTGTGGTTTGTGGTGATGAAGTAATTGAAGCAGATGCAGTGATTTTTGCGGTTGGGATCACAGGGATGAAGAAAATTGTCTCAACTAGTCCTAGTTTACAAAGCTGTGAAGAATTCCGTAATTTGAGCAATTTAGGAGCAATTGATGTTTTGGCAACGCGGCTATGGTTTGACCGCAAAATTGATATTCCTCGTCCTTCTAATGCTTGTTTTGGATTCGACGCAACTACAGGTTGGACGTTTTTTGATTTGAATGCTCTACATGATGAATATCAAAATGAGCCAGGAACGGTGATTGAAGCTGATTTTTATCATGCAAATCAGTTTCTCAATTTGAGTGATGAGGAGATTTTACTAATAGTTCAGGGTTATTTAGCAACTTGTGTGCCAGCGTTTCGGGAGGCAAAGATAATTGATAGTAGTGTAATTCGGCTATCTCAGGCGGTAACTCACTTTGCACCTGGTAGCTATCGTTATATGTTACCTGCTAAGACAAGTTTTGAAAATGTGTTTATGAGTGGGGATTGGATTGTGAACCGTCATGGTTCCTGGTCACAGGAAAAGGCTTATGTTACTGGTTTGGAGGCGGCGAATTTGGTGGTGTCTTATTTGGGAGAAGGTCAGCCATCTGAGATTTTAGCTGTAGAAGAGGATGAAGTGCATATTCAAGTGGCGCGATCGCTCAACCAAACTTTGCGTGACTTGGGCAAATCTATCCTACCTGATTTTTGGTTGCCGTAATCTGTAGGGAGGCGCTACTGTGCATCCCTATCCTATGTATATTTCTTGCAATAAGAGTGAATTATTAATTGTAATCTAAATTCGGTAAGCTAAAGAAAGCTATTGCTATAACATCCTTAAATGTAAATCAAATCACATAAGCTTATGGAGCCAGACTCTTTACAAACCGAGGTGATTCTGACGCACCCGCGTGAGTCTCTCGGTAGAGTACAACTTGATTGGACACCCCAACCCGGAAACTATCTTGATTTTCAAGGTAAAACCTATGCGGTTTTAGAACGCCGCCATAGATATAAACTTCAAGCTGGACGCTACCGCTTGCATAATATTGCCATTTATGTACAGTCTGCTAAACGACCATCTGAGAAAAGTTTGGTAGCAGGACGTTGGGTAATCGGTGATGCCACCTGCTGTTACAATGCTCATTCAGAACTCATTCGCTGTGCAGTCAACCCAGATGGCCCTTGCGAATCTTGCCGCTTTTATGAAAAGTTAGAAGTTACAAGTTAAAAGTTTGGAGTTTGGAGAGACGCGATTAATCGCGTCTGTACAGGAGTTAAAAGTTATTTTCCCTCAACTCCCCGCACCAAAAACTTCTCCCACAGTTAAGCGAGTACCATTAACAAAATCCCATCCCGACTGGGGACGTTTACCAGCTAGCTGAACCTCTCGCAACAGCAACAAACCTTCCCCAGTTTGAACGATCGCCCCAATTCCTTTAACAATGCTCACTACAACTCCCGGTTGATCTGATAAGTTTGATAAATCGGGTAATTTATGCACTATTTCTTGTAATTCTGGTGGCAGATTGCGTAGACGCAAAGCGGGTTGTTGCCAGACATCGCCTACAGAACCAAGGGGAGCAGAAGCGGTGATTTTCAGCAGGTTGTCACGAAAGGTAGCCGTGCAGTTAGGGTAAAAGCCTCTGATTTGATTGTGTAATTGGATCGCGCTTTTTGACCAATCCAAACCATAATCTGGTTTTTGAATTAGAGGTGCATAAGTAGCTGCTAAATTATCTTGGGGAATTGGTTGAATTTCCTGGCGTTCCAACTTCAACAGAGTTTCCACCAACAAATCTCCACCGATCGCAGCTAGTCTGTCGGCTAAATCTTGGGTATTATCTAGTAATCCAATGGGTGTAGTGGCTATTTGTAGCATTGGGCCGGTATCCATCCCCACATCCATTAACATGGTCGTGATCCCCGTTTCTTTCTCACCGTTATACAAACACCACTGAATCGGCGCTGCACCGCGATATTTGGGTAAAATTGAGCCATGCACATTAATGCAGCCCAACTTTGGCATCTTCAATATTTTTGACGATAAAATCTGTCCATAGGCGACAACAACAAACACATCTGCGTCTGATTGTTTGAGTTGGGTTAAAGTTTCAGTGTCTTTTTTCACCCGCTCAGGTTGCCATACTGGTAAGTTGTGAGCAGTAGCGATCGCTTTTACGGGTGTTGGGATCAATTTATTTCCGCGTTCCCGGCGTTTATCTGGTTGAGTGACAACTGCCAACACCTCAAACTCTGAATGATTCAATAACTTTTCCAGCGTGGGTACAGCAAACTGGGGTGTACCAAAAAATACAATTTTCATTAATAAATTAGTCGTTAGTCGTTAGTCATTAGTTAATCGTAAGTGCGCCCCTCATAACTGACAACATTTAAGTTGTATATTGAAACAGAATTCAGCAAGCCAGGATTTAGCAGATGTATTCTGGACGGCAGTGGCAAAACACAGTTGATTGTAAATAATATCGGCTATTTGGTGGTACAATGTTTTCGTATTATATTAGTGAAACCAAAAGCTGCTTGATTCACTTAATAGTTAAGTTGACAAGTGTAACAGCTAGCATCAACTACATCTGCCTCTAGTGAACCTAATCACCTAGTGGTTTTTCGTTACGATTCGCTAGAGCATCTACCGAGTAAACTTCCCTGTGTTCCTGATAATTTTCCCAAAGTTGGCTTTAAATGCAGTTGGGTTTCTAAAAAACTATTGCGTCTTCTAGCTATTTTTGTAGTTTAGATTGCAATTTCTAAATTTGGGTTGCTGGCAGCAATATTTTCTGAGTATGATGTATTATACGTCCGCTTTCCCAGGTTTTTAATTAACGCCTCACGTTTACCATTCTGAGGGTTTGCGCTGTTATATTTAGTGTATGACCTGGCTTGTTTGCTGTGTACTAGCGATCGCTAGTACGATCCCCAATAGCCAAGTTATTTAACTCTTGCTTACCAGCGTCATTTGCCTAACCTATACCCTGAATCTCCATTAACCAATACCTGTTTTTGGTGTGGTTGGGTGTAGCAACAGCAAAATTATATATTGTGTAGTAATTACTGAGTTCTCAGCATATTTACTATACTCGCATATCTTTGCAAAAAAACATTCAGTACCTTAGTAAGAAAAGGTGTAGACGATGATACCTAATTTTTGTAAAACTCTGCAAACTTTGAATAAATTATCTAGTCATTGCTTTTAGTTTCTTGTTATACATATAATTGCCGCCTGCCCCATTGCTGCTGATGTATTGCTTCTCACATCGCAATCGCCCCCTCTAGAGAGTCTACAAATGCTTAAACCCCTTTTGCTGTCAGGATGGTTCCGCGCACAACCATTTCTCAATTACGTTGTCGTTGTGATACTGATTGCACCCTTGTTAGGGGCATCGGGTCACTCGATCCCAGTAAGATCCGAAGTAGCTAAACTAGCTTCGACAACTGGAGATTCTGACTCTGTATCAAAGGAAATAGCTGTAGTTGGGGAACCTGAGATAGCTGAAATATTCAAAGCAGATCAAATCAATTCATTGACAGAAGAATTTGACTCTGTACCAACACAAAGTACTGCTTTCCAGGAACCGCAAGTATTACCAGCGGATAAAATTGAGTCTTTAGCTCAAGTAGATAGTTTTGTAGCAAACAGCGATTTAACTGTTCCTGATACTTTGGCAGCAGTTGAACTCGCACCATTAACAGATGCTCCTGTTAGTCAGCTGAATTTAATACAAAAACTCAAAGCTGCTAATATTAAGTCTTTGAAAGGACAAGGAAATTCTCTCTCTAGAGAAAAGTCTTTTACTAAATCATTGGCAGCAATTCAAGTAGCACCAACTCTGAGAGAATTACAACCAACCATAACAACAGAAATACCTGCTACTGAATCAGTTGATGAGTCTCAAGCAGAACAAATAGATCCTATCGGTAGTCCTCATCCTATTCCTTGGAAATGGATTACAGCTACTCAAGAGGCAATTGGTTCTAAGGGTGGTTCTGGAGTACGCCACTACCGCAGCGTACCTGTGGTTTCTCCAGATGGTAAATATGCTGTTTATAGCCGCGTGCAACTAGAAGTCAAACCCCAGATGTACAACAGCCGTGTCACCAGCATTATGTTTGTCCAAGATATGCAAACTAAAAAGTTGTGGGTGATGGCTTCAACAACTCCAGTTAGCGATCCTTTATTAAAGGTAAAGGCTATAAAGGCAGAAGTTTCAGAAGAAACTGATACGAGCGGTAAGATTGGGGTATTAGTTCCAGTTAGCTGGTCAGAAAAAGGCGATCGCTTCTTAGCACGCAAATTTGAAGGTATATTTAACGCAGGTGATTCTACAGATAGTGCAGTGATTTGGGATCGGCAAAAAAATCACGCTAATACAGTAGCTCCTGCGAGTCAGGAAGATGAGCATGAGAAAATCGCTGTATTGTTAGGCTGGAGTAAAAGCCAACCAGATCATGTGCTGTTCCGTGCAGGTGAATTGGGCGAGGAAGACTGGCCGTTAATGCAAGTTACTAATGATGGTAAGACTGTAACTACAACAGACGATGATCAGCCGATTACTTTTGGCAAAAAGGTTACAGAAATTTGGGCAGGCCCACAAGTCGCCTACCGATAGGTCATCAAAAATCCTATATATTCCCGTTGTCACCACTACTGACAACGGGATTTTTTTATGTGATAAATATTTTTGATGTTGCTGAATTTAGATATTTTTGTGTGAGACAAATTCATATTTTCAATCAGCAATTTTATGTCCGCCTAATTACCGATAATCAGCAGTTTGTAGTGGGGACTTCAGTCCTCAAAGCCAGGACTAAAGTCCTTACTACGAACGAACAATTTAACTAAATCCTAAAATAAAAATACTTAAAATTAAAACTAGAGAGGCTTAGGCTTATCACCCCTTTCCCACTCAGGTATAGCCCCTTTCACCCGACGGATGGGCAAATTAGCAATTAAAGCTGTGGTTCGTTGGTTGCTTTCTAAGGAGAACTCCAAGCCCTCTGTCTCAATTTCTACATAGCGACAGACTACATCTAGGATTTCTTTCCGCATTTTTTCCAACGTTTGAGGATCTAAGTCGGCGCGATCGTGAGCAATCACCAATTGCAGGCGACGTTTAACTTGAGTTCGACTGCTATCAGGGCCGCGAAAAAAAAGTTTTTCTAGAAGTTCAATCATTACGAATAGGTCTGGGGCGGAGACTGGAAAGGTAAGTTAAACAATCTTTGTCCACAACAACCTTCGTAGACGGGCGAAGATGCTGTCTTGGGACGAGTCGATCTCCAGAAATTCGACACTTTCTCCTTCTAATCTACGAGCAATGTTCTCAAAGGCTGTGGCAGCTAAAGAGGGATTTTCCGCTAACACTAGGGGTTCGCCGCGATTGGTAGATACAATAACACGCTCGTCGTCAGGGATTACCCCGATCAGGGGAATGGCGAGAAGTTCCTGAACATCTTGCACTGACATCATATCATTTGCCTGCACCATTGCGGGTCTGATGCGGTTAATTATTAAATGAACACGCTTGATACCTTGTGCTTCTAGTAACCCCACTACCCGATCAGCATCACGAACTGAAGAAATTTCTGGTGTGCTGACAACTAGCGCTTCTTTTGCCGGCCCGATCGCATTTTTAAACCCATTTTCAATACCGGCAGGGCTATCAATAATCACGTACTGATACTTTTGGGCTAGTGCATTCACCAATAACTTCATCTGTTCAGGTGTGACTGCATCTTTCGAGCGATTTTGGGCTGCTGGGAGGAGTACGAGATTTGGTTGGCGCTTATCTTTGACCAAGGCTTGTTCTAGGCGGCACTCTCTGGCTAAGACTTCTACCGCAGTATAAACGATACGGTTTTCCAGCCCTAACAGCAAATCCAAATTTCTCAGACCAAAATCCGCATCAACCAAAGCAACTTGACGCCCCATTTTGGCTAAAGCCATACCCAGATTTGCTGAAACTGTGGTTTTACCCACTCCTCCTTTACCGGAGGTAATCACAATAATGCGAGTCATGATAGAAATGCGGTCAATGAGGGTTCAGGAAATATAAAACAGTAAATTGCAGTATAAAGTATGAAGTATCGTATCAAGTATGAAGAAATATCTGTTCTCCCTGATGATGGCGAGGCATGAATATTTGTTTTATTTCATCCTTACTTATATACTTCATTCTTTAACTAAATATTTATGGCTCTTGATTGCTCTTGGTGAATTGGTTTCTGGAAAAATCAGTCGCCCTAGCGATGCGAATTCCCTGGGGCGTAATATGTGCCACCTCTGGAGAAAACTGCATTGGTGGTTTTTCTGGTGCCCTAGCTACAGCATCGGCAATCCGCAGTTGGGTTGGTTCCATTTGCAAGGCCATAATCAGACACTCACGATTGCCTCCGGCTCCAGCATGAGCGATTCCACGTAGACGACCCCAGATAATAATATCTCCATCTGCAATTACAATACCACCTGGGTTTAAATCTCCCAAGAGAATTACTGTACCAGGATGACGAATTTCTACTCCAGAGCGGACTGTCATTTCTAAATAGAGGGCATCTGCTTGGGGGATGGCTGTAGCCGTTGGCTCAGAGCTTAGGGAAGTTACGGGCTGCAATTGTTCTACAGAATACCCTGATGTTACGGCTGCGATCGCAGTTTGCCGACGACTTGTCGAGACAGATATCAGTCGGAGTTGGACTTCACTTAAAGCCTCGGCGAGTTCTTGGAGTTGTCTGGCATCTACTAGGCGGTCTTGTGCCATTAAATGCACAGGTGTATTAGATACACGGAAGCGATCGCCTGCATTCAGACGTTGCCTGATTTGTTGCCAAATATCAGACCAACTCAGTTCTGAGGCAGATACTTGAGATTCCGGGGGCAAAATTAATAACAGTCGTCCCTCCTTACTCTTTAACTGAACTTGAGTATTGTCACTTACACGATGTCCTGGCAATGCTGATTCATTGGGATTTAAATCAGTCAGGATAAAATCTGATGGGGCATCAGTATTTGACTCTACATCTGGGTTGGTAGGATTTGACTCTACATCAGCAAGGACAGTATTTGATTTTAAATAAAGAAGGACAGATTTTAACTCCGCATCCGGGAGGATAGAATCTGACTCTACATCAGAAACAGTAGGATTTACCTCTACCTCTGAAAGGATAGAGTTTGTTTCTGCATTAGGAAGTGCAGAATTTGACTTTAGATTGGGAATCGCAGAATCAGAAGTCATGCAGTACTAGCCAAAAGACAAGGGACACTCCGAATAATTACTAATATTAGATCAGTTGCAAAATTCAACAACATCCTCAGACCAGAAAGTGCAGAGTGCTGAGTCCTGAGTCATAGCGACAAAATTTTGCTTCTTTACTACCCTACAACAACAATTCTTATACTCTGCACTCAGCAAGAACTCTGTTCGGTGTCTCGTGACTCAAGACTGTTTAGTTAACCTCTGATAAATTGTTCCCAAGGCATCAGCATCGCCGACGTTACCAGGAAACAGCACCACAGGTAAGTTAGGAAACTGAGGATGATCGGATGGCGTTAATACCATTGAACAACCAGCTAAAATTTGACCTAGTAAACGGGCTGAGGTTAAAGCTAGTCCAGTACTTAAGACATCGTTTGAAGTAATGCCACCCTTGCTGATTAAGAATCCTATATCAGATGGTAAACCACGCACAATATCCATCAATAAAGCTGAAACTTTTTCCCCAAACTCCAATCGTGTCTCGACATCTTTAAAACTTAGTTCCTGACGGCTAGTATAAACCACTGGTGTTTTGCCAGCATTGTGTGCTGCCCGTGTACTTTCCTGAATTTCAGTTAGCAATGCAGTAGATTGATTTGCATCATCAAGTAATCGCGCTACATTTACTTCAATTCCTACTGTTCCTTCTACTTGTAACAGCGCCTCTAATTGCTGAGTAGTCTTTTTCACATGAGAACCAACAATCACCACACCGGGTTTGCCTTGGCGCACGTACTGCGCCATCTTTTCGGCGGCAATGGGTTGGGGAGGTAAAGCGGCTAAAGCTGTTAAAATACTTGCTGCACTGCGAAATAGAAAGCGTTTCCCTTGACTTGCTGCTGCTAATATATCTGCTGCAAAGCGGTTGAGATCGTCTTGAGTTTCACCATCTACAACAGCGCACTGATTACCATTAAATTGTAACAATCGTTCCAAACTACCAGCGCGAATATCGGCCAGGAGAAACCTTTCTACTGCTTCGGCACTAATTCGTCCTTGAGTCTTTTCTTCGACATACTTGGGCAAGTAACTGTGATGGTAGCTGAAGACTGAATCATGGGCAAATTCGGTTTCATGGACTGGGGTGGGTACACCGCCAATAATTAAGTAATGCACACTGTCGCGAGTGATGCGTCCGCCCTCAAAAAAAGCTGGTACGAGAAAATGAGCATCAAAAGGGCCGAGTTCTTGTGCGATCGCATCTGTTTCAATAGGATAATGTCCCCGCAAAGTAGAATCAGAACGGCTGACAATGAGAAAATCGTCAATTCCTTCAGCATTCAAAGCGATTTTTAGGTTCTGGCAAACTTCTTTGGTGACAGATGCAGCTGACTCTGGCGTTAGCGATCTAGTATTAGTCAGCACAAAGAAAATCGGCGAATCATCCTGCAACCCGCTGCGTAAAGTGTCCACATCCCAGTGCATTAGCAGTAAGCAGCTGTGGACTGTTTGAGAACCTGTAGGGTCATCATCCAGGACAATTATTTTGGGTTTGTTGCTCATTTAAGTCAACGGGTGATTGTTTTCTGGGAAAGTAAAAGCGAATAGAATTGCCTGCGGCACACTGCGTGAACGCGGCTACACAAGCCAAGTCCACCTCCGTGGACTAATAGATTAATGGTTTTCTAACCTGCGGAGGCAGGTTTCGTCTGTGTAGCTGCGACTTCTAGTCGCCCAAGCTTTACTCAGCCTTTCTGCAATTTTCTGATTTCTGCTTGCACATCGATCGCAATTTGCAATGATTGATTTAGCAGTTGAGCATATTCGCCTGCTTGACTACTAACTTGTAAAGCTTTCAGGCTGGGTAAATTATTGACAAATAGCTCTTGATTATTCGCAAGCAATTTTTTATTATCTCGCAAAATTCGTTCCGTTTTCAGAGCGCGGACTAAATCTTCTCTAATTAGTTGTAGGGCGGCGGTTACTTTATCTCGGTCATGGATACTGCTTTCTACGTTTCCTGATGCTGCCAATTGGTCATTAATATCGATGGCAGCAACCAGATCATGATATTTATCAACTTCGTCTAAAAGTATTGTCAGTCCTTCAGGACAGCTTAATTGTCGCCACAGCCATCGCCCCACTAATATCGGCATGGGCACTAAAATTAATAAAAGAATTCCCAGTCGAATTGAAGAACCAATTGTTGGCAAAATAATAAACGCGTAAACAAAGCCAACAATTATTGGCGTTAGCGCCAGCGTCACCAGCATTTCACTGATAAAAAACCCTAATCTCTTTTTGCTATCTCGCAGAACCGAGGGACGAAAAACGTCTTCTGGATCGAATCCAGTTAAACGCCTCAGTTCCCCTTTGCTAATTTCCAAGCCTATTAAATCCGGCTGCACGACTGGATAACTCCTATGGAAGCCCAAGTTAAGTATCTATTTTAATCGGCTTTACCGTGATGATTGTGGTTATATTCGGGAAACCAGTTTTCATCTAAAATTTGTTCTAAAGAACCAATAAGTGCGATAGGGAATTTATCAATGGGAAGTTTTGAGCGATCGCTTGCTTCTGCTCTTCCTTCTTGGTAGCATGTATCAAAAATTTCTAAGATGTAAGGCTTAAGACTAGGACTATCTTTGAGTTGATCCTTAATTTCTCTGCGGAATGTCCTGATTTCCCCTTTCCAATGTCCTTCATTTTGCTCTCGTTCCACATCCCAATATGTGAGCTTAAGCAGATGTTCAAAAAGTCGAATCAACAGACTTTTCACCGCTCGCTTCTCGCTCCTACCCATATTTTCTAATTCTTCAGTCAAGTTATCTAAATCTACAGATGAAAATTGGCCAGCGCGAAGTTGGTTGATAGTTGTCCTGAGCCACAGGTAATAATCTTGGTCATATAAAGTCTGAGTTGTTGATTGTATTTCTGTCACCATGCACTTGTTAAGCTCCTATTATCTTTATCAATTAACGTGTATTTTTATACACTAATTGTAATTCAGGTGTTGAATACTGAGAATTGCCTCTAATCTCTGACTCTAGCTGAATAGTTCTACCTTCATCAAAAGAAAATTACGCCTCTGTGACACCATCATAATAAAGAAATTCAACCGGAATTTCTGTTGTAACATCAAAAACAACTAGTACTAGTACCGCAAGGCGGAAGTCAATAGAAGGCAGGAGGCAGAAGGAGGAAAAAGCCACGCCACTTGCAGGTGGGGCTTGAACCTTCCCCCAAAAAATGTTAATCGCCCACAAGGGGCGGGGCTTGAACCCAAGCATTTTTCTTTCCCTCTGCCCTCTGCCCTCTGCCCTCTGCCTTTCTTCGTCAAAAAAATTGTATTCCAAGCTCTCGCGCCATTTTAAATCAATGAAACGCTTACGCTGTATTCATTTTTAATTTTTAATTCCGTCTTGCGGTACTAGTCATGTTGTTGCGATCGCCTATCGGTGATTGTAGAGTAAAATCCATCAACCTATTGGCATCGAACTCATCAGTCACAATGCAGTAATATTTAGGCGATCGCATTTAAGCAAGCCCACGTTAAGTTGAGTAGCATGGCCGCAGAACAACGATTAATCAATTTTGATGCTGCAACCGCTGAGATTGCATCTTCGCAGACAGGCTCAAAACTAAATTATCGACCGCAAGCCGCCGATACCAGAATTGATACCGATACTTATCTATTCACCCAGTTGCGAAAACTCTCACTTGAACAACGGATAAAGATGTTCGCGGCTCATGAACGTGGAGTAAAAAAACTTTGCCTTGCAGGAATTAAATCACGACATCGCAATGTTTCCCAGGAAGAAATTCGTTGTATATTTGCCCGTGCCTTGCTGGCAGAAAAATTCTCTCCAAATCTCAAGTTAATTGGTGTTGATGAAAGTATGTGGATTCAAGATTCCATTTCGCTAGCAGGCGAACTCCATCAACTTTTTGAATCAATAGATATACCTTATTACGTTAGTGGAGGTGTTGCTAGTTCAATTCATGGCGAACCTCGCTCGACACGGGATTTAGATTTAGTGATTTCAGTTCAACCCGATCAAATCGATTTATTGGTGACGACACTGGAAATAGCAGGATACTATTGTCCAGCAGGGGCGGTTGAAGATTTGAAGCGAGGATGTGAGCGAATGCTCAACATCACACATACCGAAACCATAGCTAATGCCGATCTGTACATTACTGATGGTTCACCATTTGCAGTATCGCAGATGGCACGTCGCATATTGCCCGATTTAGATGGGATACCTGAATTTTGGGTGGCTTCGCCAGAGGATACGATTTTACAGAAGTTGCGCTGGGGGCAGAGTAGTCAATCCGAAAAACAGTGGCGTGATGTATTAGGGATACTCAAGTTGCAGGCACAAACTTTAGACTACACCTACCTTATGGAGTGGGCAGAATATTTAAATTTGGTTGATACGTTGAGTCGGGCATTGACTGAGGCTGGTATTTAACAAAATAGAATTCAGAATTCAGGAGTCAGAATTCTGAATTCCCTAGCAGTAAATCTTAAGGATAAAGACCTCTATCAGTCAGTGCTTGCGCCACTCTACCCACTCCTAAAGTGTAGGCTGCTAATCTTAAAGGAATTTGCCGCACCTCCGATTGGTGAATCACCTTGCGGTAGGCTTGCACCATCAAATGTTCCATTTCGCGGTTGACGCGCTCCTCATCCCAAAATACATAAGAAAGTCCTTGTACCCACTCCAAATAACTGACTACCACACCGCCAGCATTCGCCAAGATATCTGGTAGTACTGTCACTCCCCGCGCCTCTAGCGCCAAGTTAGCCTCAAGAGTAACCGGGCCGTTTGCTGCTTCTGCGACAATCTGCGCCTGTACCTGATTCACATTTTCTTCAGTGATTTGGTTTTCTAAAGCCGCTGGTATTAAGACATCGCAGGGTAAAGTTAATAAATCTGCATTGCTAATTGGTACAGATTGCGGAAAACCCACAATACTCTTGCGATTTTCAGCAGCATAAACTTTCAACTTGGGAATATCAAGACCAACTTCAGAAAATATTCCTCCAGCACCCGTTGAAACGGCAAGAATTTTCGCGCCTGCTTCATATAGTAATTCTGCTGCGGCACCACCTACATTACCAAACCCCTGAATAACTACTCGCACTCCTGCCAAAGATTTACCTTGATCTGCTAGTGCCTCACGCACAGTAATCATCACACCACGTCCGGTTGCCATTTCTCGTCCCAGAGAACCACCAATAGAAAGCGGTTTCCCAGTTACAACCCCTGGTACAGCATTACCAACATTCACAGAATAAGTGTCCATCATCCAAGCCATTTCACGGGACGAAGTACCCATATCTGGCGCAGGAATATCTACGGAAGGCCCAATATCTTTAATTAATTCGCTGATATAACGGCGGCTGATTCGCTCTAATTCACCAACACTGTAACGTTTTGGATCTATGGGAATGCCACCTTTACCACCACCATAAGGAATACCTAACAATGCACATTTCCAAGTCATTAGCATTGCTAGAGCGGATACTTCCCGCAGTGTCACAGCCGGATGGTAACGAATTCCGCCCTTGTAGGGGCCTAAAACATCGCAGTGCTGCACACGATGTCCAGCGAGAACTTGTATTTCGCCGTTATCTAGTTTCACGGGAATGGAAACCGTGACAACCTTACGCGGGTGGCTGAGAATTTCCAGTAAACCCTGATTTAAATTTAATTCTTTAGCTGCCGCTTCTAAGTAGCTACATGCTTGATCAAATGGGCATATATGCGCTGGGGAAGCAGGTTCTGCCAGCAACAGTGATTTTGAAATCATAAAATTTTCTCCTAATCACGGTATCTTTACGAACCGGATATCATTCTGTAACTAGCTTATCCTTTTTTTGGGAGAAGTGGAAATTTTGTAGTTTTTGTTACAGTTTTATATTTTATATTCTGCTATGTGAAAAAATCAATATGTGGACTACTGGTCTGTCAAATTCATTTTGACGGTTAGAGAGACGCGATAAATCGCCGTCTCTACAGGAAATTTATCCATCAATTATTTATTGACAGACTACTACCACATCCTAGATAGCCTGCTTTCTTAAGGAAATCCAAAAAATAAATTATCCCCACAGGTTTTTATCTTGTTAATGCGATCGCAACATTCTGTCCACCAAAGCCAAAACTCAAACATAATATCTGGCGAATTTTACTTAGACGGGCTGCTGTAACGATATCTAAGTCGAACTCTGGCTGCTTGAATCCTACACAAGGTGGTAAAATTTGATGCTTTAATGCCATGAGAGAAAAAGCCACACCTAACGCTCCAGATGCCCCTAGTGTATGACCTGTGCTTCCCTTGGTGGAACTAACCGCCACGCCTTGAGGAAACAAACGCTGGATTACCATACTCTCCATCTGGTCATTTAGCTGGGTAGCTGTGCCATGAGCATGAATATAATCGATATCGGCTGGTGAGAGACAACTACGTTTTAGACATTGTTTAATAGCAGCGATCGCACTTTTCCCCTCTGGTTCTGGTGAATTACTATGATATGCGTCGTTGGTTAAGCCGAAACCGAGAATTTCACCATACACTTTTGCTTGACGCTGTTTTGCTAACTCTGCTGATTCTAAGACAAACACAGCCGCGCCTTCGCCCAACACTAAGCCTTCCCGATGCAAATCAAAAGGATAAGCCCCAGTTTTCGCCAAAGCACCCATCTGCTGAAACCCAGCTAAAGTTAGGGGTGTAATCGGCGCTTCCACTGCACCTGCGATCGCTTGTTGACATTGCCCAGTTTGGATAAGTAAAGCGGCCTGAGCAATAGACCAAATTCCTGTTGCACAAGCTGCCATTGGTGCTAAAACCGTTCCAGATGCACCAATTTGCCTTGCAGCTGCGATCGCATTTATATGAGGTAATGTATATAGCCAGTTTCCCAAAGAGGAAACGGGAAAATTCTTCGCGTCACGATACATTTGCCTAGCCAGAATTTCCCAAGATGCTTGATAAGAGCGACTCGATCCAATGACTACAGCACAATCAGCTAAAGGTGGAACTAACCCAGAATCTTGCAAAGCAGAAGTAACAACCATCTGAGTTAACATTGTCAATTCAGATGGTTGTTGTCCAATTAAACCTAGAGGAAGTGGTGTTAGTTCTGGAAATGGTTGATGTAATCGAATTCCAGATTTCCCTGCTAGCAAATTTTGCCAGCTAGCCTCTAAGCTTCCACCCAAGGCGGAAACTAGACCAATACCAGTGACATAAACCTTAACCAATTTGCAATTTGGGGGATAAGGTGGATCAGGAAGATGAGGAAGAATAATAATCGTTTTTTTGCTTCCTCATCTCCCTCATCTCCCCCTGCTCCTCTACTGTGCGGGTGTTTTCAGATTTTCAGCACCTTGGGTAACTTTGGCAGAGTCAATGCGATCGCCTTGCTGAATTTTGTTGACTACATCAAGGCCTTGAGTGACATTGCCAAACACGGCGTAGTTGCCATCTAAAAACGCCAAATCCGCCAAAGCAAAGTAAAACTGAGCAGAAGCGGAATCTGGTGATTGCGATCGCGCCATCGCTACTGCACCCTGTTTATGGGGCAATACGACGGGTTGAGTAGTAGCATCAAATGGTTTATTGTAAACCGGAGTATCTGAACCTTTTGGCTTAACTTCTAAAGGTATATAGCGAGCATTTCCCGTTTTTGGGTCAATATAGCTACCGGTTCCTAATCTATCTGCTGGAACTTTTGGGTCTTTGCCTTGGGGATCGCCGCCTTGAACTACAAAAGGTTGGGGCTCACGCACAACTCGATGGAAAGGTAAACCATCGTATACACCCTTTTGTACTAAATCTACGAAATTGCCAGCTGTAATGGGGGCATCAGTGCCGTCTACTTCAATAGTAATCGGCGAACCTTTAACCGTTAGCACCACAGTAGCCTTGCCTTCAAGCCGTGGTAAATCCGCCATTCCAGGAACACTCTCACTACTAGTTTGAGATACAGATGTTGCATCACTAGTTGTTTTGGTGCTTGCCTCACTTGTAGTCGAGGTAGCTGTTGAGCCTGGAGAAGACGTATTAGAAGCGACTTGCTGTGGTGAACATCCTCCCAACATCAAGGCACTGATAATTACAAGGGAAAGCAAAAATTGTGAAATTTTTAACCGCATTGCCACTTACTGATTTAACCAGAGTATCTTATCGTCTCAAGAGGTAATGGGGAATGGGGACTAGGGATTAGGCATTTAGGAATTGGGCAAATATCAAGCCAGAACTTTTGCCCAGTACCCAGTACCCAGTCCCCAATCCCCATATTCCCTTCCCTTATAGTCCTTCTAACGACACTCCCAAAAAGCGGGCTAACTTTGCGCCTTCTGTTTCCAACTCTGTTAGAGATAACGGTTGTCCAACCCGTGTTAAGGGTATATCTCGTCGCCCCTTAATGCGTAGATAGAGGGCGCGACGGGGGTTAAGACCTTCCTTGACGGCGATTCGCACAGATTGCACATCTTCTATGCGACTATCAATCTCAATTCGGCGGTTTTTGCCAGGAAACCCCCAACGGAAGATTTTGATTGTGCCAGTTTCCTGATTAAATTCGTTGTAACCGCCTCCTACATCCAATAAAATTACTAGCCACAAGTATGTAGCTAATAGCAAGCCAGCAGCGCCATATAACCCCATTACCAATCCTTGGGGGACGAATACCAGTTGAGTTGGATCGGAAACTATGAGTAAATTAACTTTTAAATAACTGGATATCCCAGCCAATAAAAAGCCGCTTGCTCCCAAGGTAACGATGGTTGCCCACCAGTAGTTACTAAACCGACGAGAACCGAGAACATTTTGATGCAGGAGGCGATCGCCTTTGTTAATCGTTGTTGATGTCGTCATTGAACTACCATTGCCTGTGAGATACTCGCTGTGACATACTCGCACACTGAATGCTTTTGCATAGAGTGGTGGCTCTCTGTGCTAATCCGGCTATTGCTTAGGAGGCACTTCAGCACTGTTTTAAGTCCACCAGATAACCTGCCGCAGACTATGAATTTTTTACCCTGTAATCTACAAATTTTACTATCCCGGATGATGCTGGCTTACTTGCACTACGAGACAAACCACTTAGGCTATTTGTATTTAGTCAAGATGTGCCAACTTTCTTTCCCCTTGGCTAACGTTTCACATAGGTTTTCCAGAGGTGTATCAACGACGGTGGTGGCGAAGTTACCATCCACATTTTACCAAACATCGTTCACAAAAACTCAACTGCGCCCCTCCATGTTCCTGCTACCGATATAATTTCTTAGGGCATGTCAACATCATTTTTTCACTCAATGCCTGATAAAAATTCTTTCTCCCCTGCCCCTCTGCCCCTCTGCCCCCCTGCCTCCCTCTCCCTGCCTCTTTTTCACCCCTTGGGAATGAGTTAGCTACATATCTCCATCTGCATTAATTTTTTTTAGATTTCTGAGAAAAGTTGTGTCAAATTGTAAAAATTCTGATATTCATATTATTAATAAGGTTCGTGTTTCATAGCTCATTTGCTTCTGCGTATCAGGCAAAAACCCTGACTAGTGTGATAAATTAAGAATCATTAAGTTACCACAAGCTAGATTACTAGCCGATGGTACGTGTAATGTCATAACCCTGAGAAATAACGACTTAACTAGTCTGCAAGCTCTCAGAATCTCAGTTGTTTAAAAGCTGTTGAGATTGTCAAAAAAAACGTTAATTCCTCACGGTAGTCGGTTAGATTGACTCTCCGTACTACCTTAAAAACGTTGCAATTTTAGTAAAAAATGAGGATTTAGTCTGATGACCATCGCAGTTGGACGCGCCCCCAGTAGAGGGTGGTTTGACGTTCTAGACGACTGGCTCAAGCGCGATCGCTTCGTATTCGTAGGTTGGTCAGGGATACTATTGTTCCCCTGCGCCTTCCTAGCACTAGGCGGTTGGCTGACCGGCACAACCTTCGTCACCTCTTGGTACACCCACGGATTAGCCTCCTCATACCTAGAAGGTGCTAACTTCCTGACAGTGGCAGTATCCACCCCCGCCGACAGCATGGGACATTCCCTATTGCTGTTGTGGGGACCAGAAGCCCAAGGCAACCTCACCCGTTGGTTTCAATTGGGTGGTTTGTGGCCATTCGTGGCACTGCACGGAGCCTTTGGTTTGATTGGCTTCATGTTGCGGCAATTTGAAATTGCCCGTCTGGTAGGTATCCGTCCTTACAACGCCCTCGCATTTTCTGCTCCCATTGCAGTATTCGTCAGTGTATTCCTGATGTATCCCTTGGGACAATCTAGCTGGTTCTTTGCACCCAGCTTTGGCGTAGCGGCAATTTTCCGATTCCTACTATTCCTGCAAGGTTTCCACAACTGGACACTCAACCCCTTCCACATGATGGGTGTTGCGGGTGTATTGGGTGGTGCTCTATTGTGCGCCATTCATGGTGCAACAGTGGAAAATACCTTGTTTGAAGACGGTGATGGTGCTAACACCTTCCGCGCCTTCAATCCTACCCAGTCTGAAGAAACCTACTCAATGGTGACAGCAAACCGTTTCTGGTCACAGATTTTCGGTATTGCTTTCTCAAACAAACGCTGGTTGCACTTCTTCATGTTGTTCGTGCCAGTCACAGGTTTGTGGATGAGTGCCGTCGGCATCGTCGGTTTAGCACTCAACCTACGGGCTTATGATTTCGTCTCCCAAGAATTACGGGCGGCGGAAGACCCTGAGTTTGAAACCTTCTATACCAAAAATATTTTGCTGAACGAGGGTATCCGCGCTTGGATGGCTCCTCAAGATCAACCCCACGAACAATTTGTATTCCCTGAGGAGGTATTACCACGTGGTAACGCTCTCTAATAGACCGAATGTATTAGGTGGTGCTGGACGCGACCAAGAATCCACTGGATTTGCTTGGTGGTCTGGTAACGCACGTTTAATCAACCTATCTGGCAAACTACTGGGTGCTCACGTTGCCCACGCTGGTTTGATTGTATTCTGGGCTGGAGCGATGACTTTGTTTGAAGTCGCTCACTTCATTCCCGAAAAGCCCATGTATGAGCAGGGCTTGATCTTGTTACCTCACCTCGCCACTCAGGGCTGGGGTGTTGGTGCTGGTGGTGAAGTCATCGACACCTTCCCCTACTTTGTTGTTGGTGTACTCCACCTAATTTCCTCAGCCGTCCTTGGCTTTGGCGGTATATATCATGCTGTCCGTGGTCCAGAAACCTTAGAAGAATACTCTTCTTTCTTTGGTTACGACTGGAAAGACAAGAACAAGATGACCAACATCATCGGCTTCCACCTGATTATTTTGGGATGCGGTGCGTTGCTGTTGGTGCTGAAGGCAATGTTCTTTGGTGGTTTATATGACACTTGGGCACCAGGCGGTGGTGACGTTCGTGTTATTACTAATCCGACATTGAACCCAGCGGTTATCTTCGGTTATGTAATCAAGTCTCCCTTTGGTGGCGAAGGCTGGATTGTTAGCGTTGATAACTTGGAAGATGTCGTTGGTGGTCACATTTGGATTGCCTTTATCCTAATTGCTGGCGGTATCTGGCACATCTTCACCAAGCCTTTTGCTTGGTCACGCCGTGCATCCATCTGGTCTGGTGAGGCTTACCTCTCCTACAGCTTGGGCGCTCTGTCGTTGATGGGCTTCATTGCCTCAATCTATGTTTGGTTTAACAACACCGTTTACCCCAGCGAATTCTACGGCCCTACCGGTCCAGAAGCTTCTCAAGCTCAAGCTTTGACCTTCTTGATTCGTGACCAACGCTTGGGTGCTAACGTCGGTTCTGCCCAAGGCCCTACAGGTCTAGGTAAATACCTGATGCGCTCTCCAACTGGTGAAATCATCTTCGGTGGTGAAACCATGCGCTTCTGGGATTTCCGTGGCCCTTGGTTGGAGCCTCTACGTGGTCCCAATGGTCTTGACTTGGAAAAAATCAAGAATGATATTCAACCTTGGCAAGCTCGTCGCGCCGCTGAATACATGACCCACGCTCCTTTGGGTTCTCTGAACTCCGTAGGTGGTGTGGCTACTGAAATTAACTCTTTCAACTACGTATCTCCTCGCGCTTGGTTGGCGACTTCTCACTTCGTACTAGGATTCTTCTTCCTAGTTGGTCACTTGTGGCACGCTGGTCGCGCACGGGCTGCGGCTGGTGGTTTTGAGAAAGGAATTAACCGTGAGACTGAGCCAGTGATGTTTATGGACGACCTAGATTAGGTTGTAAAGTTTATCTCATCACTGACAATCAAATAGTTTGTTTAGAGGCTCTTGCGTAAAAGCAAGGGCTTTTTTTATAGGAAAATTAGTAATCTAGTGATTAAACGGTAATTAATACTATGAGCGATTCCAATTTTATTGATGCTTTGCGATGGACATCTGAAGCTAAAGAAAAATTGCAAAATATTCCCTTTTTTGTTCGCTCTCAAGCTAAAGCCAGAATTGAACAGCTGGCTCGTGAAGCAGGACAAGAGGTTGTGACGGCTGATTTGGTAGAACAGGCTAGGCTTGAGTTTGGACAATAAAATATTCTGGAGATCGTAACAATGACAGTCGCCAAGAATCGAGCAGACCGAGTAATCTCCCCTTCCCTTGCAGGGAAGGAGCTGGGGGTTAGGTTTGAAAGAAAGTCGCACACGGCGCTAATTACGAATTACGAATTACGAATTACGAATTAGTATCAACTTCCTCCGACATTCATTGCTGCTAAAAAAGCCTTCTGGCTCACATCTCTGTAAACTGCATTCAAAGACTTCATTACCACATCACTCGAAGTTGAATTTACTGTATTTTCTTCTTCCTTCGCTAGGGGGATTGCTCCTAATACATCTAATACCATTTCGTTAGTAGATGGCGAAATCACTACCAAGGATGACTCTAGTGGCTCATTGTATTGCCAGAAAGAATCAATTTTTACCGAGTATTTGTTATTAGGAATTGACTGTTGAATATCAGGCGCTTCTGTGCTAGGGGTTTCAATCTTGGCACTACGTAATTGTCGCAAATCGCTGATAATTTGCTCTTTGGTACGTCCACGCAATTGAAATAGTACAAAGGGGTCTTCACTGAAGCGATCGCCTAACTGATAGTACAGCGCACCAATGTGTTTACAGGGATTTGCCTTATCGGGACAAGAGCATTTACTCTGGACATCACCAAGGGTAAAAGGAAATATCGAAAGACCATTAGCCGTGAAGACTTCTTCTATATTTTGTGGCATTTCTCCTGCTAGTAGCTTGGCAGCAAAAATTGCCCTTTGGGACATGGTTTCAATTACATAACCCCATTGTTCATCGCTAAATGGTTCAAGGGAAAGGGAAACTTTATAAGGTTCGATTTCACTACCTTGTACCCTAGCTAATACTTTTGCGCCTTTAAATTCGATGCTTAAAACGTTTCCTTGACGAGCATAGTTTCTCGCACGTTCTAAACGCTTTTTAAAGCGATAGGAATCTAGCAAATCTAGCCATTGTTGTGACCACCATTCTCGACTTGCTTGTAATGTGTAATTAGTCATAATTAATTCAAAAGCAAAGCTTAGTAATGTGCTGTACTAATTTTGACGGGTTCGTAGTGAGCGCTTTAGCGCTCAAATCAAGGACTAAAGTCCTTACTACAAACTTATTCTGCATCATCGTCAATTACTGCACTGCGATCGAGTAGTAGTAAGTTGCGAAGTTGGTCTGTATCCATTTCGGTTAACCATTCTTCACCAGCACCAACAACTTGTTCAGCTAATTGTTTTTTACTTTCAATCATGTCATGAATTTTTTCTTCTAAAGTGCCAGTACAAACAAATTTATGTACTTGCACATTCCGGGTTTGACCAATCCGAAATACTCTATCTGTGGCTTGATTTTCCACGGCTGGATTCCACCATCTATCAAAGTGGAATACATGATTTGCTCGTGTTAAATTCAGTCCGACACCACCAGCTTTCAGAGAAAGAATCATAATCGGTGGCCCTTGGGGATCATGTTGGAAACGATCGATCATTTCTTCCCGTTGTTTTTTGCTGGTGCTGCCATATAAAAAGAATATTTCTCGCCCTAGCTGTTTTTCTAAATAGGGTTTAAGAAGTTTACCCCACTCAGCAAATTGTGTGAATATTAAAGCTCTATCACCTTCTGCTAAAACTTCTTCTAACATTTCTTCTAGACGCAGAAGTTTGGCTGAATTATGTTGCTCTAATGTTGCTTCTTTTAAATATTGGGCTGGGTGATTGCAGATTTGCTTGAGTTTGACTAGTAAAGCTAAAATCATCCCCCGACGTTGCAATCCTTCAGCAGATTCTATCTCTACTAAAGATTGTTCTACAACTTGTTGATAAAGTGCGGCTTGTTCACCAGTTAAACCGCAAAATACGGTCATTTCTTGCTTGTCTGGTAAATCTTGAATGATGTCGCGATCGCTTTTCAATCGCCGCAGTATAAATGGTTGCACTAATGAACGTAACTGAGTCAAAGAAGCGGTATCACCATACTTTTCAATTGGCATGGCAAACCGCCGCTGGAAAAATTGCTTATTGCCTAAATATCCGGGATTTAGAAAATCTAAAATAGACCATAGTTCTTGCAGTCTATTTTCCACTGGTGTCCCCGTCAAGGCAAGACGAAATGTTGCTTCTAATTCCCGGACTGCTTTTGACTGCTTCGCCTCTGGATTTTTCACATTCTGTGCTTCATCTAAAACTATTATCTGCCAAGAGACACTTTGCAATGACTTGATATCTCGATGAAGAAGTGAGTAGCTGGTAACGATTAAATCGTGCTTTTTCACGGCTTCTAAAAACGCTTTCCCTTTTGGACGCTTGTCACCGTGATATTGCAAAATTTTCAGGCTTGGTGCAAATTTATTGACTTCCCTTTCCCAGTTGCCTAAAACAGAAGTTGGACAAACTAGTAGTGTTGGATTTTCTAGTGCATCTTGTTCTTTCAAGTGCAGCAGAAAAGCGATGAATTGGACAGTGTTATGGCAAATAATATTGTTAGCGACAAAATTATGATGTTCGCTAACTTCAAAGTCATAAACCCATCCATCATAATCTATCTCTTCTATTGATTCTATCCGGCAATAAAATACCTCTTGGTCGAGAAGACATTGCAAAGACTGTCTTGTTAGGCTCAACTGTTCTATATCTAGGTTGCTATATGCTGTCAGGGTTTGAGTTGTCCACTTGGAAGGTTTGAGTAGCTGATACTGTTCTTGGGCTTCTCCACTGATAACACGGTTCATCCCAGCTATTACTTGCTGTAAACTATTTCTAGAAAATTGCTGGGAACCATTAATGTAAACAGTATTGTGCATCCCAAAATGCCGCAATGGGAGTCCCGTTGCTATGACTGTTTGGGCAACCATATCAGAAGCAGGAATTCCTTCAATATTTGTATTGCTGACCAGTTGACAAATTCGTTCTAACTTGTTCTGTTTATCTGAGTTATTAAAACCAATTTCTTGGATAAATCTGCGGGCAGAATTCCCTCCAATTACACCAATATAGTAAGTGCGTAAAGTATGAGTTCCATTAGTGGCACACTTCAGTTTGGGCGATATTCGTAACCAAATGCCGAAACGCCGTAATAGTGCCGAAAGTTGCTGAATTAGTAAAGCTGAAGCTGTAGCAATTTCGATACTTCCCATACTCAAAACAACAGCAGATTCAGCATCGAAATAGTTTTGTAAAAATATCCGCACACTATCCAAATCTGCCTGCATGATGAAGGGCGGAATAGATTTTTCTGCCGATAGTTTACCCCAAATATAACCTTTAGCTTCTAAGAATTTCCGATAGGCTTGGCTGTTAACTCGAAGAGAAGCAACTCTGTTGGGGAAGGTAGAGATATTAGGGCTGTTAATTTTGAGGTTATAGCGCTTTTGAATGCGTTGGCAAGTCTGGAGTAGATCCTCTAATACTCTGGTGTCTTTTTGGGATATTGTGACTCTTCCCACATCGGGTAGTTCATGCCCTTCAGCAATCTGCCAAGCAAGAAACTTGACTAAATCAGGGTCTTGTGGTTTTCCATTCCAAAGCGTTTTACTTGGGACACAAACGTAATCACCCACCTGTAAGTTATTTGTCCAACCTTTACTTGTTAGCAGCTTGTGACGATGAGTGATTGTGATATTGCTACCGTCTTCTAGCGTGATTTTTCGTAATTTCTCGCAGACTTGCTGCCGATACAACCGCCTCACATTAGCCTGGACAATTTTGCCAGTTTTTTCATCTATGGAATTAACTAATAATTCCTCTGTGGGGTTAGCCCAAAATCCTTCGCCGTCAAATTCTGTTTCTCCAGCATGAGTTGTCCAGATTGTCTCGGCTGTGCGTAACAGTCCACTTACATTTAATAGAGTATCATTCGCTACGCATTTACCGAGTCCCATATCGTCGGCGAGACACGCACCCAAGCCCCAACGTTCTAGGAAAGATAGCCAAGCCGCACCACGTTCTTGATAGGGTCGCAACTGTCCTTTAAAGCCTGCTGGTGTGGGTAAAGGTGCGATCGCTTGATTATTACTTAACGCCCCAATTAACTCTTGCAACGCCCCAGATGCCTCAAAGCTAACTACTGGTAATTTTTCAATTACCTGGGTATCTCCTGTACTGAAACGCAAGGCATCTTCGAGGGAAAGCGCCATTTGGTCTTTGCGAGTGGTAAAAAATGTTTGGGCTGTCTTAATATCTTGAGGGCGTAATTCCACCCACTCGCCGTTAATTTCCACTAGCGGACTATTTAAAGCCACAAGTTTATCAAATTCAGCTTTAGAAATAGTTTGTCCACCAATTGCCAATTGCCATTGGAAATTTAGTAGACTTTGCAATCCTAAACGTCCCTGCTTTTTCTTTGGGGTTTCGGCTGAAATTTTCAAACCCAAACGGTTCGCCCATCCTTCGCGGTTCGCTAAACTGGGTGGCAAAATTACTCCCAAACCACTGTCTTCCAACCTCCAAGCTACAGCTTTGATAAACTCATAAGCTTGCATGGGGGTGAGACGAGAAGATTGGGGATATTCGGTTTCTAAACTGGGTGCGTAGGCGCTTTGTGCCTTGTCGCCAGACATCGCAGGATACAATCGGGAAGCTACCCCCAAACCTCGCAAAAATGTTTCTTGTGGTTGCTCAATTATCCGATTTTCATAAACCAATCGTTCAACTGGATTGTTCCAAATAGTTGCCGCATCCACCAAAAACTCAGGATCATCAGCCGCTTGCAAAAAATACGCCAATGTCCAATCTGTTTCGCCAGACTCTGGAGAACGCAGTTGAAAACAGGTACGAAATAGAGTTTTAAGCGTTAACTGGTATTGTAGCGGCATAGTCCAAGCCTTCAGTGCCGCTTCCAGTCGTTCTACTTCAATGGCATCTGCATTGACAGTGCCAGATGTACTAGTTAAGCCTTGCAACCACTGTCGCACCCCAGCTGGTAAAGATGCAATTGCCTTAGCTTCAATTGGAGGTTGAGAACCTACCATTTCTCGCACTTGGGCATCTATCGTACTGTTGAGAAATCCCAAAAGTAATTCTTGAGGTTCGGTGGGAAAGTCTACATAAAGTAGTGATTGGGAAGACTCCTCCCCAGTCCCCAGTCCCCAGTCCCCAGTCCCCAATCCCTCTTGATAAGTGCGACAAACCAACGGCATGGTTGCAGAATATTTTTCTAGGCGGGTTCCATCTACTGCACTGTCTAGAAGTACTCGCCATTTGGCAGCAAATGCACCATCTGATTGTCGGTCAATTGTTGGTAAAAACTTACACCGTGAGATTAAATCTAAACTCCAGCGGGCAACCTGTGACCAAAAGCGTAAATCTCCACCCAAAAAGGCATCTTCCCCTTTAGCAGCATTTAAGGGAACAGCAGCGAGAAATTTTACTGCTTCGCTGGGGTTGAGACAAAAACCCTCAACTCGCCACGGTTGTAAATATTGCGGGGAGTCTGTATTTTCCCCCAAACTGGCAGAATGTACAGGGAAAATCGCTGCTGTTCCTTCATCACTGCTTTCTGGGATATAAGTTGGTAGAGCAATGATTTGGGAGTGCGTTGGCAAACTGATTTCAGTGGCACTGGCGGCTTTGCGGGTTCGCCCAGTAGTTGCGAACGCTACTTGGGGTTTCTGGATGAAGTTGGTAATTGCCATGTTCTGCGATCGCAACCACTCACTCAACTCAACCGATGTCATTGCCAATGGATGTAGTGCTATATCTCCAGATCCACTAGACTCTAAATTTACTCGTGGCGATCGCCAAGTTTCCCCCCAAATAAATAAACGACTATTTTGATTTTTTAGTAACCAATTACAGTGTAAAATCGCCATTTGCTAATTACTTATATTTTCCCAAAATTCAAGAATGAAAATCGCAATTATTCTACTTTTTGCATCTTATTAATAAGATTTTTAACCAAAATTTCCATATAATAAATATTTAAGTAATTATTCCACATAAACATTGTTAATAATGAAATTTCCCCTAATTAAAGTTTTAAGAAATGGAATATTAGTGGAACTAGATTATATACGTCCTCAAGAGCATGAGGTTGTAAGAGCATTACTGAATGTTGTCATTGTTGAAGGTAAAACCTATCCGCAAAAGCAACCTTTATCTCCTACAGAATTTTCAGCTTACTGGTTAAGCAAAGATGCCTTTGTTGTCAGAACATCTGTTGTAGATCCTACACACAAGCCAAAAGAAATATTAGGGGCGTTTTATTTAAAGCCAAACTTTCCCGGTCGGTGTAGCCATATTTGCAACGCTG
This sequence comes from Nostoc sp. UIC 10890, assembly GCF_054786515.1. NCBI lineage: Bacteria > Bacillati > Cyanobacteriota > Cyanophyceae > Nostocales > Nostocaceae > Nostoc > Nostoc sp. UIC 10890. The sequence goes on along the minus strand of NZ_JBSGKF010000001.1, from coordinate 2,438,159 downwards.
GTTTTATTGTACAACCTGGGTTACGCGGTCAAGGTTTAGGACGGTTTATGGGAGAGGCTATGCTTTCGATAGCAGCAAACCTGGGCTACGAAGCAGTAATGTTTAATTTGGTCTTTGAGACTAATATACCTTCAATTACACTTTGGCAGTCGTTAGGATTTGAGATTATTGGGCGAATTCCGGGCGCGGCGAAGCTAGAGAATGGGCAGGTAGTAGACGCGCTAATCTTGTATCACACTTTGCGTTAAACGACTTGTCTATCTTTGTATGTACTAGAAGTCAGCCATAGGGCATAAATGTTAGGATTGCCACAGAAAGAGAATAGCGAAAGAGAAGGAAAAAAAACTGAATGGCAGAAGTTGATAAGTCAATATCCTTCGATGGAAGGGATATTCGACTGAAAGTAGGCCTATTAGCTCCCCAGGCTGGTGGATCGGTTTTGATAGAATCAGGGGACACATCCGTTTTAGTGACGGCTACGCGATCGCAAGCCAGAGAAGGCATTGATTTTCTTCCCCTAACAGTAGATTACGAAGAAAGGCTATATGCCGCTGGTCGGATTCCCGGAGGGATTATGCGGCGGGAAGGTCGCCCACCAGAAAAAACAATTCTCACCAGCCGTCTTATAGACCGTCCCATGCGTCCCTTGTTCCCGTCGTGGTTGCGGGATGACCTACAAATTATTGCTTTAACGCTGTCGATGGACGAGTTAGTTCCACCCGATGTGTTAGCAGTTACAGGTGCTTCCATCGCTACCCTGATTGCTCAAATCCCTTTTAATGGGCCAATGGCAGCAGTGCGGGTTGGTTTAGTGGGAGATGATTTCATCATTAACCCCACTTATGCCGAAACTGAAGCTGGAGACTTGGATCTGGTAGTAGCAGGTTCACCACATGGCGTGATCATGGTGGAGGCGGGAGCCAATCAGTTGCCAGAGCGAGATATTCTTGAGGCGATTGACTTTGGTTATGAAGCAGTGCGGGACTTAATCAAAGCGCAGCAAGATTTAATCGCCGAACTGGGTCTGGTAATAGTGCAAGAAGCACCACCAGAAGTAGACCAAACGCTAGAAAATTATATCCGCGATCGCGCCAACGGTCAGATTAAGAAAATCCTGTCTCAATTTAGTTTGACCAAACCCGAACGCGATGCAGCTTTAGATGTCGTCAAGGATGAAATTGCCGCGACGATTACCGAACTGCCAGAAGAAGACCCCATTCGAGTTGCCGCAACTGCAAATAAGAAGGCACTTGGTAACACTTTTAAAGATATTACCAAACACTTCATGCGGCGACAAATCATCGAAGATAACGTCCGCGTTGATGGTCGTAAACTCGATCAAGTGCGTCCGGTTTCTTGTTTAGTTGATGTTTTACCAAAGCGAGTCCACGGCAGCGGTTTATTTAACCGGGAACTAACTCAGGTATTATCCACTTGTACTCTGGGTACACCTGGAGATGCTCAAAACCTCAACGATGACATGCAGCTAGATCAGCACAAGCGTTACCTGCATCATTACAACTTCCCACCCTTCTCAGTCGGGGAAACCAAGCCAATGCGTTCTCCAGGAAGGCGGGAAATTGGTCATGGGGCATTGGCAGAACGAGCGCTCCTACCTGTGCTACCGTCAAAAGAACAATTTCCCTACGTGATTCGCATCGTCTCGGAAGTACTGTCTTCCAACGGTTCCACCTCAATGGGTTCAGTCTGCGGTTCCACCCTCGCCCTGATGGATGCTGGTGTACCAATTCTCAAACCCGTTAGTGGCGCAGCAATGGGTCTGATTAAGGAAGGGGACGAAGTACGAGTCCTGACGGACATCCAAGGTATTGAAGACTTTTTGGGCGACATGGACTTCAAAGTTGCCGGGACGGATACCGGGATTACCGCCTTGCAAATGGATATGAAAATCTCCGGTTTGTCTTTGGAGGTTATTGCCCAAGCCGTCCACCAAGCCAAAGCAGCCAGATTGCATATTCTGGAGAAAATGCTCGCCTGTATTGACACGCCGCGGACTGAAACCTCACCTTATGCCCCACGTCTGTTAACAATCAAGATTGATTCAGACATGATTGGTCTGATCATCGGGCCTGGAGGCAAGACTATTAAGGGAATCACAGAGGAAACTGGTGCAAAAATTGACATCGAAGATGATGGCACCGTGACAATTTCTGCTGTGGATGAGAACAAGGCCAAGAGAGCTAGAAATATCATCCAAGGCATGACCCGCAAGTTACACGAAGGGGATGTCTATGCAGGACGCATTACTCGGATTATACCGATAGGTGCATTTGTGGAATTTTTGCCTGGGAAAGAAGGGATGATCCACATTTCACAACTAGCTGACTACCGCGTTGGCAAAGTTGAGGATGAAGTAGCTGTGGGCGATGAAGTGATTATCAAAGTGCGCGAAATTGATAACAAAGGTCGCATCAATCTCACCCGCTTGGGTATTCACCCAGATCAAGCAGCAGCAGCACGAGAAGCTGCGGCGGTAAATCGTTAAATCGATTGGGGATTTTAGATCAATTAAATCTAAAATCCGCGATGCCTATTGTGAAGGCATCGCCGTATGCTTCTCTATTTTGTAAGATTTCTGATATCAAATCACCGAATATTTCTTTGTAATCTCTGCAAAAATGTTCAGTGCTCCAAAATACCCACTGATGAGCTACTTACGTGACCGTAGTTGTCTTATAGGAATCCGCTTTGATTTCTGAACTAATTTGCGTAGGCAGGCAATAGGCAATAGGCAATAGGCAAGAAGGCTTCTTAGTTGTACTGAGTTTTTTCAGAAATCAAATATGAGTCCTATAGGATCAGTATCTATTAAAATACGGTATACTTTATTGAAAAGTTGAATTTTCAGATTAGCGATCGCAGTTAAACCAAAAATATTTTGAAAGCTAAAGGCACTCTGCTAGTTTTTAATTTGTTGCCCAGTTGTGTTATGTCCAAGAATTTATTGTTATATGATTGTGCAATTTGTGCAATCTCTTCAGCTTTGTTGACAATGGAATAACCAAGGAAAGTTTTTGGACAGTGTTCGGTTTTGTCGTGCGCTTTTTCCCTACGTACTAGTTAACTTCAATAGCACAGTGAATGGTACAGTTGGGATTGGATTAATGCAAACTTCCTTTACCTTTTAATTGCAATGTGTAAAAAGGCATGAAAATCGGATTAGTAGAACTTCCTCAAATAAAAATCCTAGATCCTGAAGGCACTAACTGGACAAAGGAAAACCAATATTCTTTAGGCGATCGCATTCTCTATGGATGTAAAGAAACATTATTCAATCAATTAGTTTAATGGAAACTAAAAATTCATTACATTTAAAAGGAATAATACTGCTTATCCTTGTTAATGTAATTAGCGCTACAACCTTTCCATTGACTAAAGACATCGTTACTAGTCTTTCACCAAGTGCATTGATTGTCAGCCGCTTTGTCATAGCGGCAGGGGTTTTTACCTTAAATTTACGTAATATTAATGCACTTTTATTTCGTGATGGTACAGTACTAGGACTTTTGCTTTTCTTTTTCTTAGCTATAGAAACAGTTGCACTCAAGACGATACCAGCAAACCGGGCAGCATTCATTGGCAGTTTGAACGCACTCATCGTCCCCTTACTAGGATGGCTGAGTGGTCAACGCGTGCTGTTAAGAAGTTTCCTAGCTGCTGGAGTCGCTGTGATTGGTATTGGCGTGATGTTTTGGGAAGGGGGAGAACTAGGAATTGGCGATCTGTTGATGTTTTTTGATGCTTTTGTCTATGCAGCATACATACTTTTTTTAGAGCGAGTCGCCTCCCGTCACCCCACTTTAACACTCACTAGTGTTCAACTTTTGTTCATTGCGTTAGTAGGGGTACTCTGGAATAACACACAAATCCTTAACGAATTTGAGGCAATTCGCCAGCACTGGGGAGCGATTCTCTATTTAGGGCTGTTGGCGACGGCTGCTGTCATCTGGCTTCAAACATTAGCACAGCAATGGGTTTCATCTGACGAAACCGCATTACTCTATACACTTGAGCCATTGTTCGCCACAATTTTCTCGTTTTGGCTACTTGGAGAACATCTGGGAATACGCGGTCTTATTGGCGCGATTCTTGTCTTAGTTGCTCTGTTTCTAAGTCAAATACCTCAAAAAATTGAGCCGGAAGCAAAAGTTGAGATACAGAGCAGTTAAGGATTATTAACTTATTAGAACCATAAACTTCTTAGGTTGGGTTTCGTTCCTAAACTCAACCAAAAATTATCCTTAACCCAATACAGTTCAGATAAGACCAAAGCACTTGTAGAGACGGCAATTTATCGCGTCTCGAAAACCCACAATTTTCTACAATTAGCCCTTAACCCAAGCGTATTTCAATACTGCACGCTTTGTGCATTTTTAACTCGGAATTGGGTTTGGGGAAAAGGTTAAAGGGTAAAGGTTAAAGGTTTTTTCTTTCCCCTTTCCCTTTCCCCTTTTCCCCTTAACCGACAAGTATTGAGGCGTATTGCTCTTTAATCTATTTGTTTAAAAGTATCGAAAAATTAAGGTTAAATACCTGAAATCCATACCAAATATTTGATACTTCAGTCTAAAAAATGTAGTTCAGCCTGAAGTGAGAATTGAAATTTTTTAGAGCATAAAATCTTGCAAATATGCATGAATTCAAAAAATATATTAGAAATATATTTGAAACTTATTTTGCCATAAAAGCAGCAGTAAAACTAGAAAAATTTACTTTACAAAAAATCACTTTACATAGTAGATTTAACTCTAATTAAGCCAAGTTTTTTAAATAAAATGGTTCTTTTTTTATGAGTACAATAGAGGCAATTTCAGCTTCAAAGCTCAATTCTCGTATCACGATTCAACAAACAGGAAAAGGACGAGGAGTATTTGCTAGACAAAAATTTGCCCAAGGGGAAACTGTCGTAGTGGGTATTCCAATTGAAGAAGTTCCCGAACGAACAATTTATTCCTTTCAGATGGATTTTAATTTGTATGTCAACCTAGACGAGCCTGCTGTCGTCATTAACCATTCTTGTGATCCAAATACTGGGGTAAGAAACAATCAGTTTGGAGGATATGACTTCGTTGCTTTAGGAGATATCGAAATAGGTGAGGAGATTACCTGGGACTACGAAACCACTGAATATGAATCAATTGCTGTCCACCGATGCTTGTGCGGATGTTTATCTTGTCGAGGGAAAACATTAGGATTCAAATTTCGGGAACAAATGTTGCGTGATACTTATGGAGAGTACATTGCAGATTATCTCAAAACTCAAAGCAAATAATATTTGTTAAACCACATCTATAGCGATAGTTTTTCAAAATACTGGGAGAATTAACTGTTGTAGAGACGCGTTAGTACTGCGGGACAAAGTACAATTTCGCGTCTCTACATTCTTTTATTAAGCCTTTTTCAACCAGCTAAACATAGCGCGTAAATCTTTACCAACTTCTTCAATTTTGTGTTCAGCTTCTTTACGACGCATAGCGGTAAATCCTGGTTTACCAGATTGGTTTTCGAGAACAAATTCTCGTGCAAATTGTCCAGATTGAATTTCGCTGAGAATCTTCTGCATTTCAACCTTGGTTTGTTCGGTAACAATCCGTGGCCCACGAGTATAATCGCCATATTCAGCTGTGTTAGAAATGCTGTCGCGCATCTTGGCTAAACCACCTTCCACAACCAAATCAACAATCAGCTTGACTTCATGCAGACATTCAAAATAAGCTAATTCTGGTTGATAACCAGCTTCTACCAAAGTTTCAAACCCGGCTTTGATTAAAGCACTCAAACCACCGCACAATACCGCTTGTTCGCCAAATAAATCGGTTTCAGTTTCTTCGCGGAAAGTAGTTTCGAGAACACCGGCGCGAGTACCACCGATACCTTTAGCATAAGACATGGCGCGATCGCGTGCCTGACCGCTAGCATCTTGATAAACTGCAAACAACGCTGGTACGCCTTCCCCACCTTCATAAGTCCGCCGTACTAAATGCCCTGGCCCTTTTGGTGCTACCATCACCACATCGACGTTAGCAGGTGGTACAACTTGCCCAAAGTGAATATTGAAGCCGTGGGCAAAAGCCAACACATTCCCTTCTTCTAAATTGGGTTCAATCTCGTTTTTGTAAATCGTTTTTTGAACTTCATCAGGTAACAAAATCATGATGAAGTCAGCAGCATTAGCCGCATCTGCAACATTTTTCACAGTTAACCCAGCTGCTTCAGCTTTTGCAACTGACTTACTACCCGGATATAGTCCCACAATCACATTCAAACCACTATCTTTGAGATTGAGAGCGTGGGCATGACCTTGGGAACCATAGCCGATAATAGCAATAGTTTTTCCAGCCAAAAGGTCTAAATTGGCATCTTCGTCATAATACATCCGGGCCATAGAAGCATCTCCTGTCAGCAAGCATCGTCATTAATTCGCAGGCTTACGATTGTACCTCAAATTGAGTAACCACAGATTAACTGTCAAATATTGAATTTATCTCTTTGAATTCAGGGGGAGTGTTTACGACGGCAATAATTGTCTAACTTCTTTATCTCAAGCAAGTAAAGTTACTCAGTTTCAGTAGACTGAAAAGTTTTGCGATACCTTCTCTACGAGACGCACTCACGTTCTGCGGGCGTAGCGATCACCAAAGAATAGTAGCCTATAATACACTTTTGTTTAAGTATAAAAAATTTGATCCTTTTTGATAATTTATAACCCACCTTCGGCACTCTAATGTAGTAAAAGTTTTCAGCAGCCAATGCTGAGTAACTTCCTTGCTCGGTTGTGGTTCCTTGCTTTTACGTTTCTTAGAACTAATGTACTAATACGTAATTATTTATGTATAATCATATATTCCTAAAAAATTAATGTCTAAGGAGTTATGGTGACTTACTCTGCTGTAAATGGGAAAATTTACAATCCCCATAATCTACAAATTCTCGACCACGAAGAAATGCAATATTTGCCATGCTTTCAAGCATTAGCTAATATATTTAATTCTCAAAATTACGAGATTTGTATTAAAAGAGAAGATTTTGGCAGAATGTTTTTTGTTGGTGTGTTAAACAAAAATTCTCTCGTTGCTGTAAAGATTTATCTGGTGTATGCTTGTGTACCAATTGATGACCCCATAAATGTGAATGTGCTTCAAGCTGCAATTAATCACTTTCAATCAGGAGTTAGAGAAGATTTAGTACTAAATCGTCGTGTTTGACTAAGTAATAGTTAAACTAAAACCCCTAATCACTCAAGGATGATAGGGGTTTATCTTAATACCTCAGAAAACTTGAGCTTTGAAAAAATCTAAATTTCTAACTCTCTAATATTATTTAATATTCTTTGATAATCGTCCACATTCCCCTGCTTTAAAGAAATATTAGCGGCTAGTTTTAAATCTTGAATACCACCTTCTAAATCGCCAATTTTAATTCTAATAAAACCTTGTTTTTCATGAGCTTCTTTATGAAAAGCATTAATTTTAATTGCAGCACTGTAATTCTCAAGCGCTTTATTATAATAACTGCCCAATTCATAAATATATCCTCTATAGAAATAAGAAGATACATGCAAAGGATTAATTTCAATACATTTATTAAATTTAATTATCGCTTCTTGAAATTGGTTTTGATACATTTTGACCACACCCGTACCATAATAAGCACCATAATAGTTTGGATTTAATTGTAAAGTTCGATTAAAATCTTCAATTGCCAGCACATAGTTTCCCATAGCACCATACGCCAGACCTCTATTGCAAAAAGCATCTATATAGTTAGGGTATAATTCAATAGCAAGATTAAAATTTACAATTGCTTCTGAATATATTTTAGTGTATAAATAAAATAAAGCTTTTCCGTAATAAGCTGAAGGGAGTTTTGGCTCTAGCAAAAGTGCTTGCTGAAAATCTTGAATAGCATTTTTGTAATTTCCCATACTTAGGAAACTCAATCCTCTTTTTGAATATATAAATGCTGTATTTGGATTAATATTTATTGATTGATTATAGTCTTCGATAGCCCCTTGATAATCTCTTATTTCTGTGCGAGAAATTCCTCTGTTAAAATAGGCGGCTGCCAAATTTGGGTTAATACGTAAAGCCTGTGTATAGTCCTGAATTGCAGATTGATGCTGACTTAAATTAGCTAGGATTAGACCACGTAAACAGTAAGCATCAGCATTATTAGGATTGATACTTAAAATCTGGTTGCAATCTTCAATCGCTCCTTTATAATCATGTTGTTGGCTCTTAGTACCAGCACGATTTAGGAGGAACTCCACAGATATACCTTTCACTACGCTTTTAGCTATATCTTTTAATAACCAATCCATTTCAAAAAAACCAATTGTTAAGTAGTAACCTTTCACTTACGTTTAGTATTCCCTCTTCTTTGAACTGAATACCACCTGTATCTATACGCGCTAGGGCAATACTCAAGCGCTCATGATTGCTTTCATCCCATTACCGCTACCTGGAGTTTCTTCAATGGCTTTTGGTTGCTTGCCTACTTGGTAGCTTGAGAATGTGAGCGTACCACCTCCGAAGTCAAGAATATGCAACTCACTGCAATTATCTGGAATAATTTTATTAGCTTCTAGAGATGCTCCGTCTACTCCGGCTGGTATAAAACTCAGACAGGATAGGTTTTTACAGACTATTTTCCCGGAAATTACACGTATCTAATAGTGTTGGCGATCGCCTTACTGAAAAAGAATGATAGATTATTCTCTGAAAAAATAATGTAAGTATTTTTGTTTGTTTATACTTTATTTCTCAAGACTATATAATAAATTGCGTTTTACCCTTATCCTTGGTTTCGGGTAAAGCAATTCCTTTGAGGTTGGCTTTCATGGCAAAGAAAATTGCATTTGGTTGGTATGGCGGCAAGTACAGTCATTTAGACTGGCTTTTACCCTTGTTGTCAAAAACGACCCACTACTGCGAACCCTTTGGCGGTTCAGCAGCCGTGTTGTTGAACCGGGAGCCTTCGCCTGTGGAAACCTACAATGATATTGATGGCCAGGTAGTCAACTTTTTTCGCGTACTACGCGACCAAAAAGACCAACTCATCGAGGCCATTGGGTTAACACCGTTTTCGCGTGAAGAATTTCGGATTGCTATTGCCAAAGAAGAAGAGAGTTTGTCAGACCTGGAAAGGGCTAGACGATTTTTTGTCCGGGCGCGACAAGTGAGAACAGGCTTGGCACAAACCGCCAGTGTTGGACGATGGGCGCACTGCAAACTTACTAGCCGCGCTGGAATGGCTGGTGCAGTTTCCCGGTGGCTTGGTAGTGTTGAGGATTTGCCCGAAATCGTGCAACGGTTGCTACGCGTGCAAATGGAGAACGACCGAGCAATTGATATTATTCGACGCTACGATAGTCCAGAAACATTATTTTACTGTGACCCCCCATACCCGCACGATTCCCGTGGGGATAGCAAGGCTTACGCTTATGAAATGACCGACGACCAGCATCGCCAACTAGCGGGTGTTTTGCGTTCAGTTAAAGGTAAAGTTGCCGTTTCAGGCTATGATTGCTCGTTGATGCAGGAACTCTACGGTGACTGGAACTGCATTAAAGCCCCCCTGAAGCACTGCCATTCCATCAAGCAGTTACGGCAAGAAGTACTTTGGCTCAATTATGACCCTCAAGCTTCCACACTTACTGTTGAAGAAATCGCTCCATGTCCACAACCCCAGCAGCTATCCTTGATGTAGCTTTACAAAAAGCCGAAGCATCGATAGTCCAACCGATTGTCACCAACCCTAGCATTGCCGAAAAAATTGACTATGTATCGCGCTATGTAGGCAATCGTGCTGTAGTTCGTTTGTTACTGGCCTGCTCTTTGGCAGCCGTTCACCGTGGGAATGTTGATATCCGCAAGCCTTACACTGAAATAGGCACACCAGATGCTTATTCTGGACGCTACTACGATGAAAGCTACATCACAGCATTCATTAACAAGCACGAGTTGCCCTGTAATCCCACTACTGCGTTCCTCACCCCTGCCCTGCGGAACCGTAACATCACCTTAACCCAAGCAGTCAATCTGGTGGGACGACCGCCCAAACTCTATGAAGCTGCCCTGGAATTACTTGATGATGTTCATGAAGGTAGGATAACTGCTGAGGATTTGCTAGCCCAAACCATTCGCTGTCTAATTATCGCTCGGAACGAGAAGCGGCAGCGTATGGAAACACTACTAGCCGACCTGAAGAAGTCGGAAGACGCAATACCTTTGTCAGCAGAGGAAATTATCACACTCCTGAAACAGCATTTGGCTTGCCGAGGTTCAAGCCGTCTTCCTGTACTAATTGTTGCTGCTGCCTATCAAGTAGCAGAACAATATATTGGGGAGCGTTTTTTACCTCTAGAATCCCACAATGCCGCAGACGAGCAGACTGGAGCTTTGGGAGATTTGGAAATTACTTTAGTTGATGATGAGAAGGTGATTACCAGCTATGAAATGAAGACCCGACGCGTCACGTTAGCAGATATTGACCGTGCCTTGCAAAAAATCAACAGCACAGGCAAGCGGGTTGACAACTATATTTTTATCACGACGGATGCGATCGAAGAAGGTGTTCAGGAATATGCCTCAAGTATGTACGACCGTACAGATGGCATAGAGATTGTGGTTTTGGATTGTATCAGCTTTGTACGTCACTTTCTGCATTTGTTCCATCGGCTGCGATCGCAATTTTTGTCAGCCTACCAACAGCTAGTGCTAATAGAACCAGACAGTGCCGTTAGCCAACCTCTAAAAGAAGCTTTTTTGGCATTGAGACAGGCTGCTGAAAGTGCCAGAGAATAATGACTAACCCTGTTACATAAATCGCAACAATGCAGGTTTTGAGTTTTACTTCAGTAATACTGGGGTTAACTTCATCTATCCGGGGGTAGATATATGTATAGTTCGACTAGATTACCGCGCACATCTGCTTTATTTGTGAGTGCATTATTAGGAGGGGTGATTTTCACCAGTTGCGCTTCTTCTGATCGCTCAACAAGTTCTGGTTTACCTCCAAATGCGGCTGATAGTGCGGCAAATCAAGCAATAGCACCCGCTCGTGAAAGCAGTATTTCCCAAAAGGCGGAAGCTTCACCAATAGCGCGTTCTCGTCCCCAACTTATCAAAAAAGCAGCAATCTCGTTGACTGTCAACTCTGTAGATCGAACTGTCGATGCTGTTTCGCAAATTATCAATCAACAGCAAGGGGATTTAATCGGGTTGAAACAACAACAACCCAAAAACGACAACCCGCGTTACACAGCAACAATCCAATTGCGGATACCAGAGAATCGGCTAGAACCTACTTTAGAACAACTAGCTAAATTGGGCACTGTTGAGAGTCGTAATATCACTGCCGAAGATGTGGGCGATCGCCTGGTAGATTTCCAAGCTAGATTAACGAATTTACAGAAAACTGAAGCCAATTTACAAAAAATTATGGATCGGGCGGGTTCTGTCAGAGATGTGCTTAGTGTTGCCCAAGAACTAAGTAATGTCAGACAAACCATAGAACAAATCAATGCCCAATTGAAAAGCCTACAAAATCAAGTTGCATATTCCACAATTACGCTGAACCTAGAAGCCGCAGTTTCTAGCACGAGTCCTCAACCTGCCTTGGGTTTGCAAGTTCAGGAAACTTGGAACAACTCTACCCACTCTTTGAGTGCATTTTCTGTTGGCTTACTCAAGCTGGGTATTTGGTTAATTGTTTACAGTCCCTATTTGTTAATTTTTGTTGCTCTTATCTATGGCTTTAACCGTTGGCGACGAACTCATTCACCACGTTTGACACAAACACCAGAATCAACTAGCTCTGAGTAAAATTGCATAAATTCTACATCTACCTTTGATAAATTTACACAGGTAAAAAGCGATTTAAGTATTCCCAACTATGATTGTCTGCGCCTCTCTCTTGAAAAGTTCTGCTTATCCTGTAGTTTTGATTACTTTAATCATTCTTTAAATGTAAAAGGCAATACAAAATATATGATGACAAGTTTGATACAAATTTGTTAAGAATAGTTACAATAGTCGGCATCCCGGATAATATTTCTTATGGTAAATTCACTTGACAATAATCCACCCCATCAAGTAGTTATTGTAGGCGGTGGTTTTGGTGGACTTTATGCGGCAAAAACACTAGCCAAAGCGGCAGTAAACGTTACTCTGATTGATAAACGTAACTTTCATCTATTTCAACCTCTCTTATACCAAGTCGCCACAGGTGCGCTATCTCCGGCTGATATTTCTTCGCCGTTGCGTTCTGTCCTCAGCAAGAGCAAGAATACGACAGTGCTGCTGGGAGAGGTGAATAATATTGATTCACAAGCGCAAAAAGTTATTGTAGGCGACGAAGCAATTCCTTACGATACGTTAATTGTCGCCACAGGTGCGAAGCATTCCTACTTTGGCAAAGATAACTGGGAAGAATTCGCCCCAGGCTTGAAAACAGTAGAAGATGCGATAGAAATGCGTAGCCGGATTTTTTCGGCCTTTGAAGCCGCAGAAAAAGAAACCGATCCAGAAAAACGCCGTGCTTGGTTAACCTTTGTAATTGTCGGTGGTGGCCCAACTGGTGTAGAGTTAGCGGGTGCGATCGCAGAATTAGCAAATCAAACCCTCAAAGAAGACTTCCGCAACATCGACACATCAGAAGCCAAGATTTTGCTATTGGAAGGTTTGGATCGAGTTTTGCCACCTTTTGCACCAGAGTTATCACAAGAAGCGGAAGCATCCTTGACGCGCTTGGGTGTGGTTGTGCAGACAAAAACATTGGTAACGAATATTGAAAATGATGTTGTTACCCTCAAACAAGGCGATGAAGTTAAAGAGATTGCCTCAAAAACGGTATTATGGGCAGCAGGTGTTAAAGCTTCCGCAATGGGAAAAGTGTTAGCCGAACACACTGGTGCAGAGTGCGATCGCGCCGGACGGATTATCGTTGAACCTGACTTGAGTATTAAGGGACATCCCAATATTTTTGTAGTTGGTGACTTAGCAAATTTTTCTCATCAAAATGGTAAACCCCTACCTGGTGTTGCACCTGTAGCGAAGCAAGAAGGTGAATATGTTGCAACATTAGTTCAACAGCGGCTTGCAGGTAAGACTTTACCGCCTTTTGCCTATACTGATCATGGTAGTTTGGCAATGATTGGGCACAATTCTGCTGTAGTAGATTTGGGCTTTATGAAGCTGAAAGGTTTCTTTGCATGGCTGTTTTGGCTGGTGATTCACATCTACTTCTTAATTGAATTTGACAACAAATTAGTAGTAATGATTCAGTGGGCGTGGAATTACTTTACTCGTAATCGTGGAGCAAGATTGATTACAGGTAAAGAATCAATTACGGAGTTTGTAATTAGCGATCGCAACAATTATTCAGCCGATAATAAACAGCCGGTAAATGTCTAAATTGGGAATTGGGCATGGGGCATTGGGCATTGGGCATGGGAGAAAGAATTCTTATAACTCCAAATTCCTAACTCCTAACTCCTAACTCCCCACTCCCCATAACAAAGTTAGCGTCCTCATAAATTAGCAGTAAGCTATTTGAGGGCGTTTTTCATATTTACATAATGGCAACTATCAACAACAACTACCTGAAACTGAAAGCGGGTTATCTGTTTCCAGAAATTGCTCGGCGGGTGAATGCCTTTGCAGAAGCCAATCCTGATGCTAAGATAATTCGGCTGGGCATTGGCGATGTTACCGAACCTCTGCCGGAGGCTTGCCGCACAGCGATGATAAAGGCTGTGGAAGAAATGGGCGATCGCAATACCTTCAAAGGCTATGGCCCTGAGCAAGGCTACGCTTGGTTACGGGAGAAAATTGCTACTCACGATTTCCAAGCACGGGGAGCCAATATAGATGCTTCCGAAATCTTTATCTCCGACGGTTCCAAGTGCGACACTGGCAATATTCTGGAAATCTTTGGACATGACAACACAATTGCCGTTACTGATCCCGTTTATCCTGTCTATGTAGACACCAACGTTATGGTGGGAAATACGGGAGATGCTAACGATAAAGGCGAATTTGAAGGCTTAGTTTATCTACCAATTACGGCTGATAACAACTTCACCGCCGAAATTCCCGCAAAGAAAGTCGATTTAATTTATCTCTGCTTTCCCAATAACCCCACTGGTGCAACTGCTACTAAGGAATATCTCAAAGCTTGGGTAGACTATGCCAAAGCTAATAACTCGATTATTTTCTTTGATGCAGCCTACGAAGCTTATATAACCGATCCATCGCTTCCGCATTCAATTTATGAAATTGAAGGTGCAAGAGAAGTTGCGATCGAGTTTCGTTCTTTCTCCAAGAACGCAGGTTTTACAGGAACTCGTTGCGCGTTAACCGTAGTACCGAAGACACTCACAGCAAAAGCCGCCGATGGTTCCGATGTGGAACTCTGGAAACTGTGGAATCGTCGCCAGTCTACCAAATTCAACGGTGTTTCTTACATCATCCAACGGGGAGCCGAAGCGGTTTACTCCGAAGAAGGGCAAGCACAAATCAAAGAATTGGTTAGTTTCTATCTCGAAAACGCCAAAATTATCCGCGAGAAACTCACAAACGCCGGATTATCAGTTTATGGTGGCGTGAATGCACCTTACGTTTGGGTAAAAACTCCTAATGGTTTATCCAGTTGGGAATTCTTTGATAAGCTGCTGCAAACCGTGAACGTTGTGGGAACACCCGGTTCTGGCTTTGGTGCTGCGGGTGAAGGTTACTTCCGCATATCGGCGTTTAACAGCCGGGAGAATGTCGAAGAGGCGATGAAGCGGATTGCTGAGAAGTTTAAGGTGTAGAGCGATCGCCTTTGTTAAACTCAATCTATTAGTCTAAAGGTTACGGTGGGCTGTATTATCCACCGCAACCTCATAGATAATTATCGAGATTCAGCTTACTTGTATTTTGGTTATGACTGCTGCTATCCCCGTTTTCAAAGCTGTTAGCCGGATGCAGTTAGCACCTGGTAGCGCGGTGACTATTCCTGATGTTAGCTGGCAAGAATTTGAATCTATTTTAGAAGAATTGGGAGAAAAAAGAACTACACGAATTGCCTACAGCCAGGGTACTTTAGAAATTATGGCTCCTTTCCCAGAACATGAAATTCCTAAAGATTTAATTTCTGATATTGTCAAAATATTGCTGAAAGCTAAAGATATCAGATATCAACCTTTTGGTTCCACCACCTTTAAACGCCAAGGTGTAGCAGGAGTTGAACCTGATGCTTGCTTTTATATTCAGAATTATCAACAAATGATTGGTCATCGCCGCTTGCAACCTGATGATCCACCACCAGATTTAGCGATTGAAACTGATGTTACATCAAAAACTACTCTCGATGCTTATGAAGCCATTGGAGTCCCAGAATTATGGGTTTACGATAATAGAAATCTTGCTATTTATTTGCTGAGAGATGGGAAATACATAAAATCTAATACCAGTCCTAATTTTGAAGATATAGCGATTATTCAAATTATTCCTGCTGCGGTGGAACGTAGTTGGCAAGTAGGAAGTTTTCAAGCTTTAGAAGAATTGGAAGCAATGATTTAGTAAATAAAATAGGTAGTAGGAGGTGCGAGGAATAAATTCAATAAATACCAAGCTCAATAGTTTGTATCTTTATGTTATTAGTCATACTCAAAAGCTATACTTTAGTTTCTAAGCTATTCCACATATAGATATTTATGCCAAACGTCTTCGGAATTGGTCGTTTAAATGCAAATCCTCACTACTATGACTACTTTCATTATTTACTTTTTAATGAAGATGGTACTGTAGATATGGGATCTGGAGCAGGACAAGCAATTATTGTTACTGCTCAAGGAAAGTATTCAGTGTCAAAAATTAACCGATCTTCATTTAGTATAAAATTTTATGAATTAATTGAAACTAATCATTATACCCACAATGGTAATATTGGCGATAAAATTAGAGATATTGAACCCTTTGGTGTCAGAGTAACAATAGAAAAAGGAACTTTTGCTTTTAAGCAAGAAGTTATTTGGAACATAAAAAATGAAGAACAATATCCATGCTATTTATTTACATCAAGGTATGTATTTGATTACGATCCTCTCAGTTTTTCTAAAGAAAAAAGCCAAAGAAACTTCTATTATTTAATAGAACAGAAAGACTTCTATGAATCTGAAAAATACTATTATCCTCAAGCTGAGTGCAAAAAATTGATATTCAAAGAATTACAAGAGTTAGGGATTACGCCGATTTATTGAGATACTGATAGTATTGGTTAATACTTGCCATTTTTCAGATTAACATATAACGCGATCGCCTTCACGTCGTGCTTGTTAACTTAGCATTTTGAGTATGTTTGGAAGAATGATTTTCTAGCTCTGAATACATAGCAAATAACTCACTAAAAGCCTCTTCCCCATTAATCTCTCCACTACTCACAAATCTTTCTACTTCAACCGAACCATCCTCAAAAAATTCCACTTCCCATCGTTCACCAGCCACCGCCACATTTACCATAATAGTTTCATCCCGACGATGTACTAAAGTGTAACTAATTGTCTCTTGTTCCAATTGATTTAGAAAAGTAATTAGTTTGTCAAATCCATGATTCATCATGAGTATCCATTAATTGCATCAATAAATTATTCCTGAGAATTACTTCCTCCTTCTTCACTATCATCGGGTAAATCAATTTTTTCTCGTCCATGATTAGCCAAAGTCACCCCTTCTTCTAAATATACAGCAGAGTATTTACTCAACCCAATACGCTGTGCAGAATAAATTCCTGAATGACCTGAAAATAAATAGCTCACTACGCAGCCAATAGCAATAAATACCCCCGATTCCAGACCAAATAATTCAATTCCCATTAAGGTGGATGCTATAGGCGTATTTGCTGCACCCGCAAACACACCCACAAATCCCATTCCTGCTAACAGTGGTGCAGGTAATGCTAAAAGTAACGATAAAGCATTACCTAAAGTTGCACCGATAAAAAACAAAGGTGTCACTTCTCCACCTTTAAAACCTGCACCTAAAGTTAAAGCAGTCAGACCTAATTTGGCTGCAAAATCCCAAAGAGGTAGCTGAGTATAGAAGGAATCAACGATTGTTGGAATACCAAGCCCAATGTATTTGGTTGTTCCACTCAACCCAACAATTGCTGCTATTATCGCACCACCTATAAAAGGACGCATTGGAGGATAAGATATCTTGGTTTTAAATAAGTGACTAATTTTGTGAGTTACTTTAGCAAAAAATCTCGCTACAATTCCAAAGATTACACCTGCAATAATTGCAGAAATTAGTCCCCAAATTGTGAGCGTCGGTATTAACGGAGCGTGTCGGTATGCGGTATGATGTAAACCTAATAGTAAGGTGACTTGATTCCCTACGATCGCAGCAATCAAAGAAGGAAAAAGAGCATCATAATGAATCCTACCAATTGCTAAAACTTCCAGACCAAATACGGTTCCGGCTAAGGGAGTACCGAAAACTGAAGCGAATCCTCCACTTATACCTGCTGTTAACAAAATTCGCCGATTAGCCCCTTTAAAATGCAGTATTTTAGTCACCTGATCTGCCAAAGAAGCACCCATTTGTAATGCTGTACCTTCACGACCGGCTGAACCACCAAAAAAATGGGTGAGGTCTGTTCCTAGTAACACAAGAGGAGCCATACGGAAGGGAATAACTTTTTTGGGATTATGGATTTCTTCAAGTAAAAGGTTATTTCCGGCTTCTACAGTCCGACCAAATCGATGATAAATCCAACCACTCAAGAAGCCGCCAAGGGGAAGGAAGGCGATAATCCAGCGATGTGATTCTCGCCAATCAGTTGCCCATTCCAATGATGCTAAAAGAGCCGCAGAAGCAATTCCAGCAAGAATGCCAACTGCAACGGAAATAGGCAGCCATTTTATTAGGTGAGGTAAGGCAATAAAAGGTTCAAATTGACGTAGTTGTTTCATATTAATTCGTAATTCGTAATTCGTAATTCGTAATTAAATTAAATTGAGTTGGGTTCACGGTTTTCTAGCAAGATTACAGGTATTTGACTGGCTTCTAAAACTGCTTGTGATACTGAGCCAATCAGCACTTGTTCCCAAGGTTGATGTCCGCGTTTTCCCATAACGATCGCAGTGACAGAATACTCTTGAGCAATGCGAATAATCTCTTCTGGAATCGCACCTGTAACAGTCAAAAATTCATACCTGATATCAGATAACAACTGTTTGCTTTGTTCTTTTATTTGTTCAATATCTTGCTGGTTTGAAGTGTTAACTACATGCAAAACGATCGCTTCCCCGTTACTGCGGCGTGCTAAATCTGCGACTTTGGTTAAAACTTCTGTAGCTAAACTCGATGTATCTACGGCTGCCAATAACAAGGTACGAGTAGCAACTGTTACCTTAGTGGGGTCAACTTCGCCTTTGGTGAGCAATTTCGGGGCAAAGGTCATAGTTGCCCAAGCGCCTAATGGTGCTGTGATTAAAATTGATAAAGCTGCGATCGCTAAAATTATCTCACCTCCGGCAATTCCTTGGGAAAGGGGTATTGCCCCAATGGCGGCTTGCACTGTGGCTTTTGCTGAATTTCCTGGTAGCAGAAATAATCTTTCTCGCCAATTCCAATTACTACCCAATGTTGAGAGATACCAGCCCAACATCCTACCAATCAGTAAACCAATTGCCAGAATTATAATGCCAGGTAACAGAATCTTCTCTAATACTTGCAGTTGAATAGTCGCCCCTAACAAGACAAACAAAAAAATCTCTGCGACTATCCATAAACTGTCAAAACCGCCGCGTAATCTTCGGGCTAGGGGAGTATCTAATTCAATTAAGAAAAACCCCATAGCCATTGCTGCTAAATAACCAGAAAAGTAAGGCAAAGCATGAGCAACAATGACCAAGAATAAAGCTAAACTGGCAGCAATCACAGTATCTTGAACGGCATTCTGAGTCCAGTTTTGTTTGGTTAATAGTGAAACTAACAAACTAGCTGCTAAATAGCCAAACAAGACTCCCAGCAATATTTGCATGATAATTTGGAACGGCAGTAATTGCAGAGCAGTCAAAGTGAATCCCCCAGGTAGGGTAATCTGCTCAACACCTCCGTCACCTAAGAAACTTAGCAGTAGGCTGAAGACTAGTAATAGCAGCACATCAGATAAAGCACTACCAGTTAAAATTGCATCGGGAATTCCTTTTGTGACACCCCAACCTAAACTTTTCAACCTCAGCATTCCTGGGACAATTACAGCCGGAGATTCAGCGCCAATCACACAACCCAGAAGTAATCCAGTGGGAAAGTCAAATTTAAAAATTATCATAGCGGTAATTGCGATCGCGATCGCTTCTGTTGCTGCTGGCAAAAATCCCAAGCGCAGCGCCACTGTTCCTTGTTGAGCCAGTTTTTCTCTATCTAAGCCCAATCCGGCTTTCATCAGAATAATCATTACCGCCAAAGTTCTTAATTCATCAGCAGCACCCAGCACATCTTCACTGATGACATTCCGAACTTGAGGGCCAAGAATAATCCCCACTAAAATCATGCCAATTAAAGGCGGAGCGCCTAAACGACGGGCAAGTTGACCGACAAAAAAGCCCATCATTAAAATCCACAATACACTGGCTAGCATTCCATGACTCCTTGAGGCGCGATTTGTAGACTTACACTTTCTACAGGGGAGTCAGGTAATGCTTTTAGCCAAGCCCTACTCTCCCGCAGTTAGCGAAGAAAGTAGGAGCCATCAGCCTTCCATATCAGAATTTATCCGTTTGGAAAGGCGGTTTTGGCGAGCTCCATCACCATTGATAGTTTTTCATTAAATTGATAATACCATTTTTGCTGTGAGAGGATGTTTGAAAAGTATTTCTCTGTAACTTTAGGCACTTTTTATCCCCCCTATAACTTCCCTTTTTAAGGGGGGAACCGGAGTCAAAGTCCCCCTTTTTAAGGGGGATTTAGGGGGATCTAAAACTTTTGATACCGACAAGAGGACTTTTCAAACAACCTCTGAGTCAATATCTTTGGTATTCTACGATATAAATAATATTAGTTAAATAATGTGTATCATTGGCGGTATTATATGCTGCCATCATCAGAAAGTAATTACCAGCCTGTTGAAGATTCTCAAACAAAACTAGATCAGTTTTTAGTTTGTGGGCTAGGAAGTTTGGGTCAGCATTGCGTTGCAGTACTAAAAGAGTATGGTGCTGTTGTCAATGCTATTGATCAAGAACAACCCCAACATTTGGAAATACCAAATTTATTAAGTTTATTAGAAAACTTATTCATCGGAGATTGTCGTCAGAGCAGTGTTTTAGAACAGGCAAACATTTCTCGGTGTCGAACTGTACTTTTAGTCACTAGTAATGAACGGGTAAATATAGAAGCTGCCTTTGCCGCAAGGCTTTTAAATCCTCAAATTCGCCTGGTTGTACGTTCTGATAAACAAAATCTCAATGAACTGTTAAGTCAGACTCTTGGTAATTTTATTGCTTTTGAACCAAATCAAATTTCTGCTTCTGGCTTTGCTCTTGCAGCCCTTGGAGATGACAATATTGGATATTTCCAACTGGAAGAACGTCAATTTCGGGTAGTAAAGCGTCAGATAAAAATAAGTGATAACTGGGCGAATAAATGGCGTATACATGAATTAAATACCTTATATCGTCGGGTATTAAATTACGCTAATGATTCATCCACTTTGCCTAAAGAATTTCATCAGTGGGAACCAGAGGCGACATTAAATCCAGGTGATACGATTATTTATATCGAAGTTACAGAGCAGCTTAAAAGTTTAAAACAACTTGCTACTGTGCGTAAATACAACTGGCAACAGTTATGGCAAGAGATTGTATTAGGTAGAACCTGGAAAAATTTAAAAAATAAAATAGCATATCTCTCGCGGACATTCTCTCGTTATCAGAGTTTGCGGGTGGCAATTATCTGTGGAATTACAGTACTTTTTCTTTGGTGTTTTGGAACAATTATTTATATCTTAAATTATCCTGAAAGTAACATAATAGAAGCATTTTATGCTATTGCTGTCTTACTTTTGGGAGGATATGGAGATGTCTTTGGTGGTGTTAATTTTAAAACGCCACCAGAGCAGGCTGAAAATATGCCAGGATGGTTGCGATTGTTTAGCCTTGCACTAACTGTAACTGGTATAGGTTTTGTTGGAGTTTTATATGCGTTGCTTACTGATACTTTGTTAAGTTCAAGGTTTCAGTTTTTCAATAATTACCAGCCATCAATCCCCCAAAAAGACCATGTTGTACTTATCGGGTTAAATAGAGTTGGTCAGCGAGTCGCGGCTTTGTTACAAGAATTCAAGCAACCTTTGGTAGGTATTAGTAGCACAGCAATTAGCGCCGATTTTATCAACAAAATTCCACTGATTATTGATAATATTGCCGATGCTTTAGACAAGGTAAATCTTGCTAATAGTAAAAGTGTCGTTGTAGTTACGGACGATGACATGGAAAATTTGGAAATAGCTTTGATGGCATACGCTAAAAGTTCTAACACTCGTGTGGTCATTCGGACTTACGACCGATACTTTCGTGATAATGTCGCACGGTTATTTCCTTATGCTCAAGTTATTTGTACCTCTGCTATTTCAGCAGAAGTATTTGCTGCTGCGGCTTTTGGAGAAAATATTCTCAGCTTATTTAACTTTGATACTCAAACTATTTTGGTAGTAGAGTACATGATTGAAGCTGGAGATACACTAAATGGATTGCTATTGGCTGAGGTCGCTTATGGTTATGGAGTTGTACCAATTTTATACCAAAGTCTCAGGCGATCGCCTGTTAAGTTCATGCCTGCCGATCATACACAACTTGCTGTTGGCGATCGCCTGATTGTTCTGGCAAATAGTCATAGCCTCCAGCGGATTGAGCGAGGTGAAATGTTTCCTCGAAATTGGCAAGTACAGATTGAGAGAGTTTTAGCTCAAGATGCTATTTTTGATGGTGCAAACGAAATCAGTATAATATCAGGATGTAGCATCGGCATAGCTAGAGAGTTGATGCATAATTTGCCTGGACAGCTGCCAGTAGCATTATATAAACAACAAGCTCTGTTACTAGTAAGAAGGCTCAGTAAATTACGAGTTACAGCCCGCTTGAAACCATTTGTTCAAGATGTAGATTGAAATAATTCGTAATTCGTAATTCGTAATTCGTAATTCAGTTTTGCAACGGAGATAAGAGGTTGTTTGAAAAGTCCTGTTGTTGGTAGCGAAAAGTTTTAGATCCCCCTAAATCCCCCTTAAAAAGGGGGACTTTAAGAAGTTTTCCCCCCTTTTTAAGGGGGGCTAGGGGGGATCAATAGGTGCTGAAAGTCACAGCTAACCACTTTTCAAACAACCTCTAAGGAAAAAATACTTCACTGAACTGTATTGCCTGATATTTGTAAATATTTTTTTCTATTAATCAATAGTAATAACACAGCAGCGATCGCAAACAAGCTCCCAGTTATAAATGTCGCCTCTGCTCCCAATGTTTGCCACAACCCACCAGCTAGCAAACTAGCAGGTAAAAGCGCTAATCCTACAGCCAAATTCAGGAAACCAAAAGCAGTTCCGCGCAGATTTGCAGGGATACTATTTGCCACTAGCGCCAATAGCAATCCTTTACTCATACCCAAGTGCAAACCATAAAGGGCAAACAATCCCCAGACTTGCCAAGATGTCTGCACGAAAGCAAAACCCAGATACACCAGGGCGTATAGGAGAAATCCGCCTACTAGTAACCCAAATTTCCCCACGCGATCGGAAAGTATTCCTATTGGATAGGCGCTGAATGAATAGGTGATGTTCATCATCATTAATGTCAATGGGATGAATGAGGCTGAAATACCTGTTTGTTCAGCTCGCAGCAACAAAAAAGCATTACTGGAGTTGCCTAAATTGAATAACAGCGCCACTGCTACAAGTACCCAGTATCCTTTACCCAAACTGCGTAAAGCTTCCCATTGCAAAGGGTTGCTTCGGTTCCCTTGAATTTTACTTGTTTTTGGTTCACTCACTCCCACTGCTAATAAAGCCACTGCGAAGAATCCAGGGATGAGTGCTAGCCAAAAAATCAGGCGGAAGTTATTTTGGGAAGCAGCCATCAGGGCAAATGCTGCCAAAGGCCCTAAAAATGCTCCGATAGTATCGAGAGATTGACGCAATCCATAAGCTGCACCGCGTACTTCTGGATTAGTGGAATCAGCAACCAAAGCATCACGGGGTGCTACCCGGATACCTTTGCCAATGCGATCGCTAAATCGAGCTATTAATACTCCAGTTGGGCTGGTAGCTACAGCGAATAGAGGTTTCATAAAGGCTGATAATCCGTAGCCAAACACCGCTAATCCCTTACGATGTCCCAAGTAATCACTCAATACTCCCGAAAAGATTTTTAAAATTGAAGCTGTTGCTTCTGCAATACCTTCAATGATGCCGACAGTCAAAATATTCGCCCCTAAAACTGACACTAGAAACAAGGGCAACAGAGAATTAATCATCTCGGAACTAATATCTGTCAGCAAGCTGACAAACCCCAAAACCCAAACAGTCCGGGGAATTTTCTGGACAAATTTATTTTGTAGCTGCATATTGCCTATTTCTGCTATGTTTACAGCCAATTCATTTGCTGTAAAGATTTTTGAAAATATTATTACTATATAGGAATCCGCTTTGATTTCTGAACGCATTTGCGTGGTGCGCGTTCGCGGAGCGTGTCGCAGAGAAGCACAGCGCAAGCGCGATAGGCAAGCAATAAGCAACAGGAAAAAAGGCTTTTTAGTACAACTAAGAAGCCTTCTTGTCTATTGTCTATTGCCTATTTCCTATTGCCTATTGCCTATTGCCTATTGCCTATTGTCTATTGTCTATTGCCTATTTCCTATTGCCTATTTCCTATTTCCTATTGCCTATTGCCTATTGCCTATTGCCTATTTCCTATTGCCTATTGCCTATTTCCTATTGCCTATTTCCTATTGCCTAACTGGATCTAAATTAATAACGATTAACTTATAATTTCTACCTATGCAAAAAATATTCCTGTAGATAGATGCATTGTTGGTATCTATAAATAAGTAATTTTATTACTAGTAGATAAGTATCAAAAACAACTAAATTAGTATTTCTAAAAGTTAAGTGAGAAAACCGTACTTCTCTGATAGGTTTTCTGTACCATATATCTAAGTTTAGCTGGATACAATCGAAGTGTAGCTGAAGTAATGCTGTTTTTTCAAAAATTTACACAGCATTAGCAGGAGAGCGAAAACATGACAAATCAATTGAAAACGGCTGCTTTGCTAGCTGCGCTAAGTGGTCTTTTAATCGCAATTAGTTACTGGGTAATTGGCGGTTCTAGTGGCTTAATTATCGGGATTGGCTTGGCAGCAGTAACAAACCTGTTTTCCTGGTATCAATCAGATAAGATTGCGCTAGCAGTATATCGGGCCCAGCCTGTGAGTGAAAGCGAAGCACCAGGACTTTATCAGATGGTGCAAAAATTGAGCGATCGCGCCAATATTCCCATGCCCAGAGTTTACATCGTTCCTAGTCAAGGTGCTAACGCCTTTGCTACAGGCCGCGATCCCGAACATGCTGCTGTGGCTGTTACCGAAGGTATTTTAAATATATTGCCAGAGGACGAACTCGAAGGCGTTATCGCTCACGAACTCACCCACATCATTAATCGTGACACCCTCACACAAGCTGTTGCTGCTACTGTTGCTGGTGCTATCTCATTTCTAGCCCAAATGGTTAGTTACAGCTTATGGTTTGGCGGTGGTTCACGAAATGACAACAGAGGTGGAAATCCAATCGGAATTTTATTAACAGTCATACTTGCACCAGTGGCGGCGACAATTATTCAGCTAGCAATTTCGCGCACACGAGAATTCTCTGCTGATGCCGGTTCTGCTAAATTAACTGGTAATCCCCGCGCCTTAGCTAGGGCATTGCAACGGTTAGAAGCCTCAGCAAAACAGATACCTTTAAATGCCAATCCAGCTTATGAGCCGTTATTGATTATCAATTCTATCTCTGGACAGTTTTTGAGTAACTTATTCTCCAGTCATCCTGCTACAGAAGTGCGAGTTGCAGCATTGCTTAAATTAGAGCAACAACTGCCAACAAAAACTTATTAATTTGTCATTTGTCATTTGTCATTTGTCATTTGTCATTTGTCATTCGTCATTCGTCATTCGTCATTTGTTATTTGTGAAATTTGCAATGACTTGTTACTACCATTACAGGGTGCAGTTTTCATCAACGGACACACTTTGCAATTAGGGATGTTTTAACTATGAATGCTAACAACATTGAACCCATTGAAGCCACAGTAATTGAATCTACCGAATCCATCGTAATTGTAGAAATCAGTTCTGAAACCGACGAATTAGTGGAAACTGAAATGGCTGGTGAAACTGATGAGGTGAAGCGCGAAACTAAAGCGTTAATTGAGGCGCTAAAAAGACGCGCTCAAGCTGAGGCTGATTCAGCAGGTACTCTCACCCGTGAGACATATTTGAAAGTTGTGCGTCAAGCACGGGCATTAATTGAAGGAAGGAAATTGATGGAACGCGATCGCTTAGAAAACTCTTGGGCAATAATTCAGGATGAAGCTGAGAGAAACTGGCATTTATTGATGAAAGATGTAGTAGACTTCACCTTTCGCCTACAAAAGGCGGCCATTGCTGCTTGGGATACCTTTAATCACCCTTACTCTCGTTAAAGATGGTGCGAAGGGTGCGGCGATAGGGGCGTATATCTGTCACTGGTGTCTACTTTTGCCAAAAATAGCGTACTGATTGGGTGTTGTTCACCCGCCAGGGATTGTAAATCCCTGACTAATTGCTCAAGTCTACTGAAGTAGACTGAAAATTTTTGCAATCTTTAGTCCTCTTCAGAGGACTTTAGCTATGAGACAGGGATTTACAATCCCTGGCGGACGTGCTGGCGGACGTGCGGTTTCGCGTTAAGTTGACACCAGTGTATATCTGTGCGCCCCTACTGCGCTTAGAATTGCAAGCGGATCACCCGAAACCCAAAAAATTTGAAATCAAGCTTTAAGAGCATAACTCTGTGCCCTGATCTTTGAATATTCAAGGAATTATTAGTAATATTAATGTTATCAATAAGATAATTATTTTTTCCTTATCAAAATTACAACATTGGTCATCAACATTGCAATTTTTGTCCTTAATATTACAACATTGGTCATCAACATTGCAATGTTTGTCCTTAATGTTACAACATTGTTAATTAACATTACGATGTTTTTTCTTAAGGTTACAACGTTGGTCATCAACATTACAGTGTTTCTTCTTAATGTTGTAATGTTAGTCATCAATGTTACAACATTCAAAAGAAACACTCAAGCTTTTGTAAATCATGGTGAAGTATTTGTCGCCACACTCAGCACTAACTTTACTGATGACTCTGCGGCAATTTTAAAGAGACACCACCAACAACATCACTGTCCCCTCTAACAAATCACCTCCGCTGCGATGATATAGATATCTGCGCCGTAATACATCCAGAGAGGTTTTTTTCAGCTTCAATAATTTTAGGCAATCCCTCACACCACTCTGGGAAAAACTGCTCTTTTTCAATTCGGACTAAACCAAATCGAGTATGGACATTCATTAAGCTGGTAATTGCTGCTATCTGTGTGATAGTTTTTCACCTCCCTGTGTATGCAAAACCCAGCTTTCCGGTGTTATGGCTTCCTTTATATATATAGTGTGAAATTATTTGATTTTTTATTTCACCAGAACTACTACAATTACTATTGATGCTAGATAATGGGAAGGCTTTGACATTTTCTTCTCAATCTAGCCCAGGAAACAATAATTAACACTTATGCGAACTCATTATTGCGGCGAACTCCGAAAAGAACATATTGGAGAAACAGTTACCTTTTACGGATGGGTAGACCGTCGCCGCGATCACGGTGGTGTGATATTTTTAGATTTACGCGATCGCTCTGGAATCGTCCAAATCGTCAGTGATCCGCAACGCACCCCAGATTCTTACGAACATGCGAATGCTCTGCGAAATGAATATGTTGTTGAAATCACTGGTAGGGTAACACAACGTCCTGAAGAATCGCTGAATACCCGCATCCCAACAGGCGAGGTGGAAATCTACGCCGATAAAATTAAACTTCTCAATGCTGTTCGCAAACAGTTACCTTTCCAAGTTTCTGTAGCTGACACCGAGACAGTGCGCGAAGACTTGCGACTGAAATATCGTTATTTAGATTTGCGACGCGAACGCATGGCGCAAAATTTGCAACTGCGTCATCAAATAGTCAAAGCCATGCGTCGTTATCTAGAAGATTTAGAAGGTTTTATTGAAGTCGAAACCCCAATACTTACCCGTTCTACCCCAGAAGGAGCGCGGGATTACGTTCTACCCAGTCGCGTCAATCCTGGTGAGTGGTATGCCTTACCGCAATCACCCCAGCTATTTAAACAATTGCTGATGGTATCCGGTTTAGACAGATATTATCAAATTGCCCGTTGTTTTCGTGACGAAGATTTACGCGCTGACAGACAACCAGAATTCACCCAGTTGGACATGGAAATGAGCTTCATGTCCCAAGAAGAAATTATCGAACTAAATGAAAACTTAGTTTGCCATATCTTCAAAACAGTTAAAGGCATTGAGTTACAGCGTCCTTTCCCCCGCCTAACTTACGCTGAGGGAATGGAACGCTACGGGAGTGATAAACCAGATACCCGCTATGGTTTGGAATTAGCTGATGTCTCAGATATTGTGAAAGAGTCAGGTTTCAAAGTCTTTCGAGACACTGTGACTAATGGTGGTATCGTCAAAATCTTACCCATTCCTAACGGTAACGATGTAATTTCTAATGTCCGAATTAAACCAGGCGGCGATTTATTCAAAGAAGCTAGTGAAGCCGGTGCTAGAGGTTTAGCTTATATCCGTGTTAGGGACGATGGCGAAATTGACACCATTGGCGCTATTAAAGACAACCTCAGCGAAGAACAAAAACAAGAAATTTTGCGCCGTACAGGTGCAAAAGCTGGACATTTGCTGTTGTTTGGGGCAGGGGAAGCTGCTACAGTTAATAAAACTTTAGATAGATTACGGCAAGCGATCGCTAAAGAATTTGGTTTAATTGATCCAGAAAAAATCAACTTACTCTGGATTACAGATTTCCCAATGTTCGAGTGGAATGCTGACGAAAAGCGTCTAGAAGCATTGCACCACCCATTTACAGCACCTCATCCTGATGATTTGAGCGACTTAAAGACTGCACGCGCCCAAGCTTACGACTTGATACTCAATGGTGTGGAAGTTGGCGGCGGAAGTCTGCGGATTTATCAGCGAGAAATTCAACAGCAAGTATTTGAAGCAATTGGATTATCTCCTGAAGAAGCACAAAGTAAATTTGGCTTTCTCTTAGAAGCATTTGAATATGGTACACCGCCACATGGTGGCATCGCCTACGGTTTAGATCGTTTGGTAATGTTGCTAGCTGGCGAAGAATCAATTCGAGATGTCATTGCTTTTCCGAAGACACAACAAGCGCGTTGTTTGTTAACAGATGCACCTTCGAGTGTAGATGCTAAACAGTTGAAAGAATTGCACGTTGCTTCAACTTATAAACCAAAGTCTTAGTGAACTAGGGAATTGTCTAAGTAGGGTGGGCAATGCCCACCAATTACTTGAATTGAGAAAGCAAAGATAATGAATAAAAGCTTACTGTTATCGTAAAAAAACGCGAATATATTTTTATTGATTTCACCTGCCATTTACTTTAACCAAGCAGTGTTGGCTATAACCCAATACAGTTCAGATCAGACGCAAACACTTGTAGAGACGGCGATTTATCGCGTCTCAAAAACCCCAAATTTTTGCCAGTAACCCTTAACTAAACCGGATTGTGGTATAAACTGCATTGAAGTGATGAGGACACTCAATGGAAGTTTTCTTAGCTAATATTAATCATATTGAAAGTGTTTCAGTACTATTTGATCGGTATCGTATTTTTTACAATCAGCCATCAAACCTTGAAGCTGCTAAAGAGTTTCTCAAAGAACGTTTCCAGAATAATGACTCGGTAATATTTGCAGCTAATGACAATGGGGAATTAGTTGGATTTACTCAGCTTTATCCCAGCTTTTCTTCAGTGTCGATGAAACGAGTATGGATATTGAACGATTTGTATGTGGAAGAGTCGTATCGCCGCAAGGGAATTGCAAAGTTATTGATGAGTGTTGCGGAAAAATATGCAAAAGAAAGTGGAGCCATTCGAGTAATTTTAGCAACTCAAATTTCTAACATAACCGCGCAAAAACTCTATGAAGCGCGAGATTACATTAAGAATGAAGAGTTTTACCATTACGCTTTACCATTGCAGTAGTGGCATGATACGAAAACAAAAAACCCGCCGTAGCGGGTTAAACAACAAAACTATGAACAATGAAAACCTGATTTAACTGGAATATCTCATCTCAGCTTCCAGTTGACGAATCAGCTGTTCGTCGCCTTTTGCTCTGGCTATTTCCAAGCGATGCTCTAGGCTTTTTTGAATATTCGCTCTGTGAGTTTCTCGTGCTTTGCTCACACTTTGTAGTCTATTTTGATTCATAGTGATTACCTGGTTTAATTTTTCACTTTATTGTCTTGTCTTCTTAACATAACACATATTTTGTAGCTGTTGCTACAGAAAAATATATTTTTTATATAATTTTACCAAAATATGTCTAATAAACAGATAGATCAACAACCACTCGTGACTTTACTAAGCGATTTCGGCGATCGCGATGTTTATGTAGGCATAATGAAGGGAGTCATAACCCAAATCAACCCCAGACTGACGATAGTAGACTTAACGCACCAAATTCCGCCGCAAGACATCGCCGCAGCCAGGTTTAGCCTGATGAATGCTTATCCCTATTTCCCAGTGGGGACAGTGCATGTAGCAGTGGTAGATCCGGGTGTGGGAAGTAAGCGACGAGCGATCGCAGTAGAATTTGCTCAAGGGTTCCTCGTAGGCCCAGATAATGGTATATTCAGCGGCATACTCAGTCAAAGTCCAGCGATTGCAGCCGTCGAACTTACAAATCTTAACTATTGGCGAACTCCTCAACCAAGCAAGACTTTTCACGGTAGGGATATCTTTGCGCCAGTGGGAGCTAATCTTGCTAGTGGTGTGTCCCTCAAACAGCTAGGAAAAGAAATTGATCCAGCAAGTTTGGTCAAACTAGATATAGATAAGTGCAAGCAGACAACCAATGGTGTAGCGGGTTGCATTCAATATATTGACCACTTTGGCAACCTAGTCAGCAACATTCCAGAGAGTTACGTCCAAGGCAAAACTTGGTGTGTGCAAGCCGCCGGGTTGAATATACCAGGCTGTGAAACTTACAGTGATATCAAAGTGGGAGAGATAATAGCTTTAGTTGGCAGTCACGGCTGGGTAGAAATTGCCATTAATCGCGGCAATGCTCACTCACAATTACAGATTAATTTACAAGATGCACTACAAGTCTTGTTTTTGTAAGACTTGAATTGCAATAAAGCAACTACTGAAAGACATAAGTTTAAAAATGGTGACATTAAGTTCGTTTCATTGCCCATAATAATAAAAGTAACCCTTGAGCAATTTCTTGTTGTACTCTACTAGAGAATCATAATTATATTCTTAACTATGACTACACAAACACTCTCAGCACCAGAAGTTTATCAAGGCCAGTTTGGGGAATTTACAATTACTCAGAGCGATCGCACTGGCGTAATTATCTACCGCGCTGGGTTAATGGTAGCAGCACTGAGCTTTGCCATAGGCAGCGCTTTGGTTTTATTCAACAATAACCCGACCGTTTTCACCATACTGACACCTCTATATGCTTGTTTTAGTCTCGCCCTTGGTGTAAGTTTATTTACCATTCATATCTATATGGCGTCACTGCACCGAACATTGCAAGTTTTCTGGGCTATTGGTACTATCGCATCAGTGATATTGGCAATCTCTAGTAGTGAACCTTTGGCTCTTACTGTTTACAATCAACCGATTACCTTATTCGGAGTTGGTTTTATCTTCGTTGCTTTGACAGGTATTTATTTTAAAGAGGCTTTTTGCTTTAATCGCCTGGAAACCAAAATATTAACCCCGATAGTACCGCTACTATTATTAGGACATTTAGTGGGAATTTTACCAACTCAGGGAGAAAGTATTTTATTAGGAATTTGGGCGACATTATTTTTAGTGTTTGCCCTACGGAAGACAGTGCAAGAAATTCCTGCGGATATTGGAGATAAGTCTGTATTTACCTACTTGAAAGAACAACGTTTAGCGAAAGTTTAATGCAGGCAAAAAATCGTCGGTGTCAAAAATTTCCAAAAGTCAAACTAATCAAACGCCAAGAAATGTGGACACTTACGGCTCAAGGGTGGGCGATTGCGATCGCTTTGATTGCTTATTTAATATTTTTCACTATTACTCATGTACACTCATTTCTCGCCGTAACTTCCCCAATCAAATCAGCACAAGCATTAATTGTTGAAGGATGGCTACCAGATTATGCTATAGAAGAAGCTTTGGCTGAATTTCAAAATGGTTCTTATAGTCAAATAATTACCACCGGAGGCACATTAGGAAAAGGAAGTTATCTTACCGGATACAAGAACTTTGCAGAGGTGACAGCCGCCACCTTCATAAAACTTGGTTTAGAAACAGAAAAAGTGGTAGCTGTTCCGACACCTTTCGTGGTTAAAGATCGTAGTTATGCATCTGCTGCTGAATTTTATCGCTGGCTATCCAATTCAAATTTACAGATAGAATCAATTAATCTTTTTTCTTTGGATGTTCATACCCGTAGAAGCTGGCTAATTTTCAAAAAATTACTGAATCCTAATATCAAAGTTGGTGTGATTGCTGCCAAAACGCAAGATTACGATCCAGAAAAATGGTGGGCTTCTAGCGCAGGTGTGCGGACAATTATTGATGAAGCGATCGCTTATGTTTATGCACGCTTTTTGGACTGGAAAGCCTAATAGTGATAATTCGTAATTCGTAATTCGTAATTCGTAATTCGTAATACTCGCCAAGGACGAGAAGCAAGCTACGTAATTTGTAATTCCCCGACTTCTCAAATAAGTCGGGGGTCTATCTACTGAGCGTTTTATATTTAATTAGGTTGGCATACTTATACCAATTAAATTAATGATTGCAACACATCCTTGGGTAAAGACGCGATGAATCGCGTCTCTACAAATGGTCTATTTGTCGCATTCTTTTTTCAAATTGGTATTACTTACCTAGTATTTCTAATAATGCTTGACGATAAATTTTTAGACCCTCTGCATTCAGATCGACACCATCACTGGTCAAATTTTCTTTAAGAACATTATTTTCATACAAGGGTGCTATTCCTGCTGCTGCAACTGGCACTTTTTCTGTTTCAGCAACTTGATTAATCAGAACATTAATTTGTTCAACTCTAGAAAGTGGGGCTGCTACAGTTGGATCTGAGCTTGCTGCAACTGTTGAATAAAAAGCCGGAATGAGAAAAATCTCTTTATTTCCCATTGTTCGGACAAGTGCGATCGCCTCTTGGAGATTTTTGCTAAACAACTCATCACTAATTCCATACCAAGCATCATTTCCACCTATGGCAATAATAGCTTTTTCGCATTTCACCTTAGTAGGAATTAAACTTTTCAGTTGTTCCAATAATGAGATTGTACTCAGACCATTTAACCCAAAATTAAAAGTACCGCTCCCAAGGGTATTACCAAGTCCAGCCGAAATAGAATCGCCAAATAAGCAACCGGAGAATTGTTTATCTTGGGCTGCAAGTGTCTGATATTGCAGTGCGATTTTTCCTAAAGGTGAAGTACTTACATTGTCCTTTGGTGGTGCATCAGCAGAACTAGAAGAATTTGCCATGCCAACTAACCGAGAAATTTTTGACACGTCAACAACTAGTTGATTACTAGGATAAGCTTCTAGAAAGCTGGTTATGCCTAGACCTTCTGGTGATTTTGATCCTAAAATCAGGGCAGATCGTAGTGCTTGTGTACTGGCTTGATCGCGACGAGCGATCGCACTAGAAGCAAAAGATAAAATTTGCTTGCCCATTCCTGTGTTGAGCAGCTTATCTAAAGCCACAATATCAAGAGACATTTTTACTTGAAGGGCATCTTGAAACTTCTGTTTCTCCTTAGCGCTCAGGTAATCTAGGAAAGATTGCAAATCACTAGAAGCCTTTTGTGTCTTGTCATAGTTGCGTATATCTGCCACCGGGATCGATTGCTCAAACAATCCGTACCTGACAGTAACTTTTTCGGCTGCCAAACTAGGCAACAAACCAAGTCCGCTATGCAGCAGTAAAAATATTAGACATCCACATAAGCTTATTAGAAGACGATAGAAATATTTCATCACAAAATATAAAAATAGATAGTCAATAGTTAATAGTCAAGAGTCAAGGGTCAAAAGTCAAGTCGCTTTGCTCCAGTTAAAAATTAAAAATTATTAATTAAAAATTGCAAAACGCTCCTACGTCGCTAACGCTGCGCTATCAGTGGGGGCTTGTACCCCAAATTAATTAAAAAAAGGTCAAGGGTATAGCCATTTTCAATCCGGTGAGGTGCAGGTATGCAAATAGAATGCGACAAATAAACCATCTTGTAGAGACGCGATTCATCGCGTCTTCACCCAAGGATGTGTTGCAATTATTAATTGAATTGGTATGAGGTCAAATTTGGGAATACTCAATCCAGTAGGCGTGAGGATGGAACGGTGGTAGAAGAAGGTGCATATTGGCTAGCTTGGGCACAAATTTCTGGAATTGGCCCGGTATTATTGCGACGGCTGCAACAGCATTTTGGTACGCTGGCAACAGCTTGGAACGCTACCAAGGCACAATTGGGAGAAGTGGAAGGTTTTGGTTTGCAAACATTAGAAAAAGTAGTACAACAGCGATCGCGTTTGCAACCAGAGCAACTATTCACCAAGCACCAGCAGGAAAACTCTCATTTCTGGACACCAGCAGATGCAAATTATCCCCGCTTACTGCTGGAAACTCCAAGTCCGCCGCCGATTTTGTACTATCGCGGTGAAGTCGAACTCCAAGAAAATCTCGGACAAAAACCGCTGGTTGGAATTGTTGGAACACGCCAACCCTCAGAATACGGTATCCGTTGGACTCGCCAAATTAGCACAGCTTTGGCTAAAAATGGCTTTACAGTCGTTTCTGGAATGGCAGAAGGAATTGACACAGAAAGCCACAGCGCCGCCATGAAAGCAGGTGGACGCACGATCGCAGTTTTGGGTACTGGTGTAGATGTCATCTATCCACATAAAAATCGGGATTTGTACCAGCAAATTTTGACAGCTGGGTTAGTTGTGAGTGAGTACCCGACAAAAACCCCACCCGATCGCACGCACTTTCCCCGTCGTAACCGAATTATTGCAGGTTTAAGCCGCGCCATCTTGGTAATAGAAGCACCGTTAAAATCTGGTGCATTAATAACAGCCACATACGCAAATGAATTTGGTAGAGATGTCTATGCCTTACCTGGAAGACTTGATGATTACCCCTCACAAGGGTGCTTAAAGTTACTGAGTCAGGGAGCTTCTTTCATTCTTAAGGAACTAGATGAACTGTTAAAAATGCTAGGAGCAATACCACAACTTGATGGAGTCGAGGCTTCTATAGCACCAGAACAGTTAAGTTTGCCAAGTTTATCACCAGAACTACAAAGGGTAATGGATGCGTTTGCAAGTGAAGCTTTACCCTTCGATTTTATTGTCCAACAAACCAGTATGGCTGCTGGCTCAGTTTCCAGTGCTTTGTTACAGCTGGAACTTATGGGTTTTGTTTCGCAACTACCAGGAATGCGCTATCAAAAAAGTTAAGAGTTAAAAAACAACATTTTCCAAGTATCGCTCTTGAAGAAAACTTTGCAATTTACTGAATGTACGTCTCTGGTAACATCTTTGTAGCAGAAATTTCGTGAACTTGTATAAATCATACTTATAACCGATGGCAAACAGGACACAAAACTGATGAAATAAGGTTAGTGTTGCGAATTTGGAGTAATGACAGACAGCGTTTTAATTCTTGGTGGACGAGGGCGGATTGGTAGCAGTGTTGCTCAGGATCTAGCTACCCATACGCAGGCAAAAATTACAATTACTGGACGTTCTGCGGA
Source organism: Nostoc sp. UIC 10890 (assembly GCF_054786515.1). Classification (NCBI taxonomy): domain Bacteria; kingdom Bacillati; phylum Cyanobacteriota; class Cyanophyceae; order Nostocales; family Nostocaceae; genus Nostoc; species Nostoc sp. UIC 10890. Next base: position 2,402,936 of record NZ_JBSGKF010000001.1, on the reverse strand, counting down.
GTTTGGAAGGGCTGTTAGCTTGTCTTCGGGAGGACAAGTACAGTTTTTGATATTGGACTTAGTAGAAGTTGACAAGCTGCGAGATGCGATCGCAAACTCTAACTTAGTCATCCATTGTGCTGGCCCATTTCACTATCGAGATACTAATGTTCTCCAAACCTGTATTGCTCAAGGCGTTAATTATCTAGATGTCAGCGATCATCGCTCCTATACCAGCAAGGCTCTCAGTTATCATGAACAAGCTGCTGCGGCTGGTGTGACAGCAATTATTAATACTGGTATTTTCCCTGGTATTTCTAATAGTATGGTACGTCAGGGAGTTGAACAATTTGATCAACCAGAAAAGATCCATTTAAGTTATTTAGTTTCTGGTTCTGGTGGTGCTGGCATTACAGTGATGCGGACAACTTTTCTAGGGTTGCAGTATCCTTTTGAGGCTTGGATAAATGGAAAATGGGAAATAGTCAAGCCTTACAGTGAAAGGGAAGTCGTTGAGTTTCCATCCCCATATAGACGCAGCGGCGTTTACTGGTTTGATATGCCAGAAACCTTTACACTACCCCATGCATTCCCATCAGTAAAAACTGTAATTACTAAGTTCGGCTCTGTTCCCGATTTTTACAATCACCTAACTTGGATTGCGGCACACGTTTTTCCCAAGTGGTTAATGCAGCGACGTTACATGATTGAATTTCTGTCTCATGTCAGCCATTCAATGACAGATGTCACTAATAATTTTAGTGGAATTGGTGTAGCAGTTCGTTCAGAAGTTACAGGGCAAAAAAATGGTAAAACTGCTGTTTATTGTTCAACTATAGTACATGAAAATACAGCTATGGCTTCTGGTTGCGGTACAGGTAGTATTGCCCAATTATTGCTAGAAGGCAAACTCAATAAACCAGGTGTTTTTGCTGTGGAAGAAGCACTACCAACAAATTTATTTGAAGAGGCAATGCAAAGCCGAGGAATTAAAATTAATTACAGTTGGTTATAGCTTAATACGCTCAGATTAAGAGGATGTTTTAAAAGTCCTCTTATCGGTATCAAAAGTTTTAGATCCCTCTAAATCCCCCGATAAATTGGGGGACTTTGATTCCGGTTCCCCCCTTTTTAAGGGGAGTTAGGGGGGATTAACAAGTGCTTAAAATCATAGCCAAAGACTTTTCAAACGACCTCTAAGGGCTACTGGCAAAAATTTTGGTTTTTCGAGACGCGATAAATCGCCGTCTCTACAAGTTTTTTCGTGCCTAACTGAACCGTATTGGGGTTGGGGAGAGCTATTTAGGGTAAAATCCCACTAAGCTAAAAAAAGGAACTATAACTAAAAATTAATATATCCTGAGGTAGAAGTAATAACTGTACTTAAACATTTAGTATGCCTGTGAGTCTTGAGTATCGAATCTATTTATACATGCAAAAGACTCATAAATAAAATGGGAGGATTTCTCAATGCAAAAAATTGTATTAACTTTCAAACAAGCATTTTCTAGTATTTTGGTTGTTACCTTGATGATTTTCATCAGCTTGTCAGGTTCATTTATTGTCGGTCAACAAGCTAGTTATGCAACTACTCTTGAAGAATTAAAGCTAATACCTCCAGAATATAAACCAAATTCTGAAGAAAAAGTTAATCGTGCTTACGAATATGACCCAGGTGTTGGCGTTCGAGAAGAAGAACGACAAGAAGCTTATGAGCAAGCAAAAAAAGATTCTGCCAATCTTAATACTATTGAGAAGGCTTACGAAAGGAATTTGAAGGCTGAGAAAGAACAAAATCCTCCAGAAAGTTTTGGTGAAAAAGCGAAAGAAGTGATTGACAAAGTGACAGGTAAATAGTTAATAGAATTTAATTGTAGGTTGTGTAATCGCCGATAATAAGCCACAAAAGTTTAAGGTGCGTTAGCTTTTGGCATAACACACCCTACATTGAATACGGTTCGGATAAGGTTTTTTGATGACACGCCCTAGATCGTAAAGACGCGATAAATCGCCGTCTCTTTCCTTAACCGAACCATATTGACCCTACGTTTGTGAAGTAGTTTTTCTTTGATTAGTAAGATTGTGCTCATACCACTTCATTAATGGAGTTGCACTAATTCCATGCAAAATCACAGAGACTACAATCGTAGTATAAGTTATCCAGGCAATTTGTTCGGCAGCTTCACCTTTTAAGCCATGACCAAAGGCATAGGCGAGATAATATAAAGAGCCAACACCGCGAATACCAAACCATCCAAATAACAAACGAGTTCCTGGATGCATATTTTTACGGCGTGATTCTAGAGAGCTTTTACCTATTGTGCTAATCCAAACTCCTAAAGGTCTGATGATCAAAAATAATGAAATTATCACTATCAAAGATTGCACAGCATAATTGAGCATTGGTTGCAATAATAATATTGAACCCAATAGTAAAATTGTTCCAACTTCTAGCAACTTTTCAAGTCGTTCTATAAATTCTAATTGTGCTAGCGGTTTTTCAGGATTTTTGTAACTGCGTTGAACGACTAACCCAGCTACAAATACCGCCAGAAATCCATAGCCATTAACTACTTCTGTTAATGAATAAGTTAGCAAAATTATACTGATGGCAATAAAATCTTCCATTATTTTATCGGAAGGGAGGCGCTTTTGAATTTTTTTATCAATCCAAACTATTGATTTAGCAACAGCAATTCCCATAATAATACCAACTGCGATCGCCCAAATTAAATCAACCGTAATCCACTGTTGAAACCAGTTACTCCAGTTATCATCTTCTAACGCATGAATGCCAAAATAAACGAAGGGAAAAGCTAAAGCATCATTTAACCCACCTTCAGAGGTTAAACCAAATCTCAACTCATCTTGGTCATTTGTATTTGTCAGTTGTACTTCTGATGCTAAGACTGGATCTGTTGGTGCGAGAATTGCCCCTAATAAAATTGCTTCTCCCCAATTCATTCCTAAAAACAATTTACCTACAGCAGCCAAAGCAAAAATTGAAATTGGCATCAGGAACACAATCAATCGCACCGTAATATCCCAAACCTTCAACCGTAATGGGTGAACAATTTTTAAGCCACAGCTAAATACAGAAATAATTACTACAAGTTCTGTTATTCTTTCTAGTAATTCGGCGTTGAAAGCTTCATCTTGACGTAATTGAATTAGACCTAAACTATAAGGGCCTAGAAAAATGCCAACCAGTAGGTAGATAATCGCAAAAGAAAGAGGTAAGCGAGCAATTAAACCTGACGCTAATGTGACTATCAACAAAAGCAGACCAATCACAAATAGGTCAATAATATAGATATCTACCATATAGCGATTTATATAAAAATTAGGCGTTGCTTTGTAAGCTTAGTTGCAATAGCTTATTATTAGGAATTACCTATGGGCAGATTTTCAAGGATTGGGGACTGGATACCAACTTGGAGAGGATGCACTTTGATTATTCGCCTCTGGATTCAAACACAGCCTCCAAAACAATGGGATCTAGCACTGGAATATCGCTAATGCACCCATCTGTACTACTACTAATGGTCTATTCCCAATACGGTGTAGGGCTACTGGCAAAAATTTTGGGTTTTCGAGACGCGATAAATCGCCGTCTCTACAAGTGTTTTGGTCTATATCCCCTACTTTCTCACTCAGATATCGCCTATTTTAGTACAAATATACTATAATAAAGAGAGCGTCCACAAAGCCTAGCCAAATGCATAATGGCTCTGTGAAAACCTTCTGGAAGATGGATTCAAGGGTTAGTTCGATGATGAAGCATTATATTCTCAACCTCAATCCGACTGCCAAGCATGAATGGGATCGGTGTATCTTACGTGACCCGCTGACTGCCAAACGCCCAGACATTGCTAAACTAATTGCCGAAGCAGTTGGTGCTGATACAGGTAGTTATTTGGTGAGCGTGAATATCGAAGTTCAAGTTTTGCAGCAAGCCGCAGTACCTCAAGCCGAACAACTCTCGCTTTCATTTCCAGAGGTGAGTGTGCCGTCACAACCACAACTGCGGGAAGCGGCTTAATACGATGCGTGCGATCGCCTAAAATATCTGCATTAGTTAAGTTCGTAGTCAAGACTTTAGTCTTGACTACGAACTTTTATAACCACTCATAACTGACGAGACAGACTACTAGTACCCCACGGCGTAAATAAGCCACCCGTTTCAAGAGTCAGTTAATCGTGGTTTGAAAATACCTTGATTGCAGTTTATTACAACGACACTAAAGACTTTTTCCCCGACTTTTGCAACCCCATCACATAAAACTGCCGACTTCAACCGACTGACAAAAGGAAGTGCGATCGCTTAGGCTATTGGGCATAGAGATAAGAATTAAGTATAAAAATATGCTTAACAACCTCAGCCCAATCACAGAAGACTTAGCAGGTCAAAGCTATCACAGTCCTTATTACTTGCAAACACAACGCCGCATTCGTTCCCTTATAGACAGATATATTGCAGTCGAAAAACTACATGAGCGTCTGCAAGATTTACTGATACAGTTTGCCAATCCCCAACCGCGTCCCTGGAAACCCATTGATTGGCAAACAATTAACCGCAATCAAATTATCGGTTTAGACGCAGAGGTATTTTTATCTATCTTGATAGGTGCGATGGACACAGAAGCTCCCATTCGCGGCTATACCCAAACAAGTCGGCAGTATTTAGAAAAATTGCATCCTCAGATGGCTCGGTTTGTTGGTGGAACTGTTGGTAAAGATGGCGAATTGCTGGAACTTGGTTTGTGGGAAAAAGAAGAACGTCAGCACACACCAGCATTAATCAAAATCTACACCCAATTAACAGGCGAGAAAATTACCCCAAAATTTCGGACTGTTAGAAGCTATCTTCCCACAGATGACGCCAAGGAAGACTTATATCGCCACGGTTTACACCGCATTGCCACAGAATACGGTGCAACCTGTCTTTATATTTGGTTGATGGCTCACACCACTGGCGCACTCCAGGATGTTCTAGAGGAACTAGCACAGGATGAAATCAACCACATGACCAAATTCTGGGGGTTTGGAGTCTGGACTTTCCCTGATACTGGGTTGGTGCGAATTGGCCGCACACTCATAAAAACGCGATCGCCAAACTATCAGCGTAACAACCTAATACGCACCCTCCGCCGCATGATGGCTACCCTCAACTGGAATGCTTGGTCATTAACCAACAAAACAACTCTCCTCTTCACCTTCACTTACACAATGCATCGCTTGTGGAGTTGGAACAATACCCTCACACCAGAGTATTTACAAGATTTATTTGAAACTAATTAGTCAAAACAAAGGACAAATGACAAATGACAAGTGACAAATCAAAATTACCCACCGATTTAAACCCCCAAAAAATACCCCAACATATCGCCGTGATCATGGATGGGAACGGCCGATGGGCAACTAGTCGAGGATTACCGCGCATCGCTGGACATCGCCAAGGAGCAAAAACACTCAAAGAACTATTGCGTTGTTGCAAGGATTGGGGAATTAAAGCGTTGACAGCTTATGCTTTCTCAACAGAAAATTGGCAGCGTCCCGTTGAAGAAGTGAATTTTCTGATGCATTTGTTTGAGCGATTACTACGCCGCGAGTTGGCTCAGATGCATCGGGAGGGAGTGCGAATTTCATTTATTGGAGATTTATCAGCTTTACCCAAGTCTCTACAGACGGAAATGGAGCGTTCAATGGCAGAGACGTTGAACAATCAAGCAATCCATTTTACTGTTGCAGTCAATTACGGTAGCCGCAACGAAATTACCAAAGTTTGTCGTCAAGTAGCTCAACTCGTGGAACAGGGCGAACTCAGTGCCCAAGAAGTGAATGAAAGTCTTGTAGAACAACATCTCTACACCGCAGATACTCCAGAACCCGATTTGCTGATTCGTACCAGTGGTGAGATGCGGTTGAGTAATTTTCTCTTATGGCAAATGGCGTATACAGAGATGTATTTCACGGACATTTTTTGGCCAGATTTTAATAGAGAAGCATTTTATCAGGCTTTGTTGAGCTATCAAAGTCGCGATCGCCGTTTTGGTCAAGTTAAAGCTTCACTGTCAGCTTAAGCTATCTGGAAAACCTTTCTCCTGAAATGAGAGAGACTTTGAATTTCCCCCCTTTCCCAACGCGGAAAGGGGTTAGGTTTTTTGCTGCTATGAAGCATAAAGTAAAAGCACCCACATTACCAGGATGGTATATGAGCGCTAAAAAATTTAAACATTATTGAGGATAATCTATCTGCTATGACAGACCGAAGTAACTATAAGAATAGCAGGCGGTGGGTAAATAAACTGCAAGGGTAGTTACAAATGTTTTGTTAAAAATATTACTTACTGTAAGGACTTGCTTCTTTTCCTAAAGCGTGGTATGTATCATCCTCTAAAAATTTTCTTTATGCGATCGCTAAAGCTTCTCTGGGATGAAACTGATTAACAATCCCAAGATAAATGATTTCCGTCCTTTTCCTCCCGATCTTCCCTACACTTCAAATTAATTTTTTGGGTAAATTACTCTTTGCTAGGTATTGAGCCTCTCATCTCGGCTAAATACCTAAATTCTTTATCATAAAATCAGACGGATGTAATTATTATTTTGCCAATAGTAATTATCAAAACTCTCAATATGATTATTTGTTAATTCTTTCTCAAAATAGTATTTACTATAATTTAATACTTGCGATATAAGCTGATTTTGCGGTAAGTCAATTCAGAAAAAATCCTGATATCGAAAATTTAAAGTTAGCAAGATTCTTTCGCTAAATCTACTTTAAATTTACTTATCAATCAATTTCAAAATCGCAATTAATTTTTACCATATTATATGCGTCAGGAGTTTTCATGGCAAAATATCTACTAGCTTCTGCTAGTGGGATGGGATTTGTATGCTTAATTGCCGGGTTATCACCTGTGCAAGCCCTTCCTAATTTAGAAATTGCAGATAAAAACTTAGCTATTAATCAAAATGATAGCAATTATCAAAAAAATGATTCTCATAAAAGCAACTTGACAAATAGTATCTCCAGTGAATTGCTGATAGCTAATGAGAATCAAAGAAATCAAGATTCAGGAGTAGATTCTGCTGTTAAGTTTCAACAGCCACTCACACCAAAATCGATAAATTTATCTTCATCCTCAGATAAACTTGCACAAGTAACATCTGTATCCCAATTATCTGATGTACAACCGACCGATTGGGCTTTTCAGGCACTACAATCTTTAGTTGAGCGCTATGGTTGCATTGCAGGTTATCCCAATCAAACCTATCGCGGTAATCGGGCGATGACTCGCTATGAATTTGCTGCTGGCTTAAATGCTTGTTTAGAACGAATCAACGAACTGATTGCCACTGCAACTGGTGATTTGGTTAATAAAGAAGATTTAGCCACGTTGCAGAAACTACAAGAACAATTTACGGCGGAATTGACAACATTGCGGGGTCGAGTAGATGCTGTAGAAGCTCGCACCGCAGAACTAGAAGCAAATCAATTTTCTACAACTACTAAACTTAATGGAGAAGTAATTATTGCTGGTGTTGGTGCTACCGGCGGCGCTCCTAATGACAGTGACCCGAACATCATCCTAGTCAATAGAGTGCGATTAAATCTCACCACTAGCTTTACTGGTAAAGATTTATTAATTACTGGATTGCAAGCCTATAACTTTTTGGGTGGAGTCGATGGACAAGGTAGCCTGCAACAAAGTTTAGGATTAGCTGCACCCCTTTTAAGTTCTAGTAGCGCTCGTACCAGTTTTGAGCCGCAATTTCCGGGGTTAAATGTCAATACTTTGTCGAGTGTTGGCGCGAACGATGTTCAGCTTTACAAATTGCTGTATATCTTTCCCGTCGCGAATAAATTAACCTTGTTTGCTGGAACTGCGGCAGAAACATCAGATGCTTTCCCAGCAGTTACACCTTTTTATGGCGAAGGACAAGAGTCAATTTCTCGTTTTGCAGGCTTAAATCCTGTGGTACGGATTTCTGGTGGGACTTCGGGTACTGGTTTAGCATCGGCGGCGGGATTTATTTATAGTATTTCCCCGAATTTGGATTTACGAGCTTTATACGGTAGCGTCAATGCCAATTTGCCCCAAAAATCTGCTGATGAGGTACTACCAGGAGTTTCTACGACACCTTTGGGAGGTGGTTTATTTAGTGGGAGTAGTGTTGTTGCTGCACAGTTAACCTTCAAGCCTAGTCCTGACTTAGATATTGGTTTAAACTATGCCAATAGTTATCACGAAATCAATATTTTAGGTACTGGATTAATTAGTGGTGATGTTGGTGCTTTAGCTGGTGTTGACGCTGGGACACCCGTCAAACTCAACTCCTTTGGGGGTACAGTAACATGGCGATTTTCTCCCAAAATAGCCTTATCTGGCTACGGTGCAGCATTATTTATTGATGATTCTTCTAATAGCGTGAATGCTTCCACCACCTTTACAAGTTGGATGGTGGGAGTTCACTTCAGAGATTTATTCAAGTCAGGGAACAATGCCGGGATTATTTTTGGTCAGCCGCTTTACCGTACTGATACTGGTGGTTCTGCTCAACTTACCCCCACAGGCGACAATCGGGCAACTCCTTACCATTTAGAAGGCTATTATCGCTTTCAAGTTAGCGATAATATCAGCATTACCCCTGGTGCGTTTGTTCTCTTTAACCCAGAAGGTAACAGCAACAATGAGACTACGACTGTAGGTGTACTTCGGACTACTTTTACATTCTAACAAGACCTCCAAATAGCCATGCCATCATTTTCCACACCATAACTAGCAAGCGAATATCCTCCTAAAAGTAACACTCCTGAAAAGGAGTGTTGAGGATAAAAGAATCACTAAATAAATAAGTAGAAAGTCGGTGGACGATTATCAAATAATAGTATTTTTTTGCCCAAAATATGTTATCAAAACTGTTGCGATGCTTAGTTCGGGCAACGCCTACACTACTCTAAAAATAAAGTGCGTAGCCCATAAGACATATAGTCTCAAACATAACCTAATTGTTTCTTTTACCTGAGTTTTTACTTTGATTTGAAAGTTGGTGCTTTTGTATAACCTGCTCAATTTGGCAAGTCACTGCATTTATTCTGTGTTTAACCTTATTAAAATCAAGATTTACCCAAATATAGGCTTTGTTAAATTTTTCTTGATTGTTATCCATGCATTGCTTTTATTGTCAAGACATTTTATTATATCTATACAATATAGCCATCTCAATTTCTAGACTACTTTCTCTAGAGGTATAAGTAAATATGCTTAATATTTACTTAAGGTTTTATTCGCCATCTACTGAAAGAGACGCGAAGTATCGCGCCTCTAAGAAGCAAAACCCAAATTGTCAGTATTAACTTAAATCTTTGTTTGTAGATATTGCACCAACTGCGGCGCTTGCATCACTCCCTCTATCCGATCCACAGGCTTACCTTGTTTAAACAGTACCAGAGTTGGGAGAGAGGCAATTTTATACTCAGTAGCTAAGTCTGTGTATTTTTCTGTGTCGATTTTGACAATCCGCAAGCGATCTTTAAGTTGGGCATTGACTTGCTCTAAAATTGGCACCATCATCTGACAGGGACCACACCAGTCAGCGTAAAAATCTACTAATACAGGCACATCAGAAGCGGACAGCATATCATCAAAACTGTTAAATTCTTTTTTAGTTGCCATTGTGACACACGCCGATTTTCAATTGTTTGTTTCAATAGTAATTCTTAGAAAATAAAATAGGTATAGGATTATGGGTTTTGTTGGGAAAAGATTAGATTAGTTAATATAGACTGATTTGCCAGCCAAAAACCTTAAATAATTATAATAAAACACGTATACTATTTTATTTTATGCATATCCATTAGATATGTATTTAAACCTATTCTGACTAACCAAATAATTATAGAGGCGTTCACGAGAGTGATGTCTACAACAGTTTAGCTGCTATAGGAATCCGCTTTGATTTCTGAACTGATTTGCGATAGGCAGGGAATAGGCAATAGGCAATAGGCAATAGTCAAGAAGGCTTCTTAGTTGTACTGAGTTTTTTCAGAAATCAAATATGAGTCCTATATAGTTCCTAGTCTATTCCAATTAAGTGATGTCTACAACGGGCTATTCGGTGACGCAGCTATAAATAAATCAACAATATATTGCTTCAAGTTATTCATCCATTAACAAAAAATAACTCATAGATATTTAATTATAGTAAAACGTTAATTTCTCTAAATTAAGTTATATATATCTAGCTAAAAACGACGTAGAACTTTATCTATTTAGATATCTAATTTGCATCATGCGAGCAAGATTGTCATCCCGCAAGAGTTAGATTTTATCCAGACAATATTCAGATGTTCCCGAAATCACCATAAGATAATTAGCGCGGTATTTCTAAGATTGAGGAACATTAAATGACACTATTACAAGATAAAGTCGCAATTGTCACAGGTGCATCACGAGGAATTGGCCGAGCGATCGCAATTGAATTAGCTGCACAAGGAGCGATCGCAGTTGTCAATTATGCCAGTTCTAGCGCTGCGGCTGAGGCCGTTGTTACAGAAATTACAGAAGCGGGAGGGAAAGCGATCGCTATCCAGGCTGACGTTTCTAAAAGCGATCAAGTAGACGCACTAGTTAACGCCGTCATGGAAAAGTTTAGCCGCGTGGATATTTTGGTCAATAACGCAGGTATTACGCGCGACACACTGCTTTTGCGTTTGAAGCCAGAAGATTGGCAAGCTGTGATAGACCTGAATTTAACTGGTGTTTTCTTATGTACACGCGCCGTAAGTAAAATCATGCTGAAGCAGCGATCGGGGCGGATTATCAACATTACCTCCGTTGCGGGGCAAATGGGCAACCCAGGTCAGTCCAACTACAGCGCCGCCAAAGCAGGTGTAATTGGTTTCACCAAAAGCGTTGCTAAAGAACTAGCTACACGCGGTATCACCGTTAACGCCGTTGCCCCTGGATTCATCACCACCGACATGACCAGCGATCTCAACAACCCCGAAGATATTCTGAAATACATTCCACTAGGTCGTTTCGGTCAGCCCGAAGAAGTAGCTGGCATGGTGCGCTTCCTCGCTGCCGATCCTGCCGCCGCTTACGTCACCGGACAAGTTTTTAATGTCGATGGCGGTATGGTAATGGCCTAAGTAGTGCTGAGTTTTTGTAGTGGCATGGCAAGCTTAAAATAGTTGATTAGACGTAGGTTGGGTGGAGCGGAGCGCAACCCAACACATATTAGGATGTTGGGTTACGCAAAGCCTCCACCCAACCTACATTTTTTTACGCCAATAGGGTGTGTTACGCCGTAGGCTAACGCACCGATTTTATGTGGCGATCGCTAACTATCTTAATCGCTATTATGCTCTTATACCAATTTTGTATGAAGCTGGATAGAATTAGATCCCCCCTAGCCCCCTTAAAAAGAGGGAAACTGGAAAAAAATCTATCAAAGTCCCCCTTTTTAAGGGGGATTTAGGGGGATCGAGATATGTGCAACTTCACAGATTGCTTTTTGCGATTTAGGGAGAGTTGGAACTGGTGATTTCTGTGGACTTGATCCACAACAAACTATAAACTCAGACTATGGAGTACTGGATTGTTTTCACGAACTTGCTCCAGCAGATTGGCGACAAGCCCGGATTGCCTCTTCCTTTGCAGAGTGGCTAGTAAGAATCTTTGATCAAGTAGTTGTACACAAGAAATACCCAGAATACTGGTTTGAAACAGAATCGTCATCATCGTTTTCACTTGTTGAAGAAACGGCAACAGCACTGAATAGACAGGGTTTGAAAAAGGCTCATAGACATGACTATACGGGAGCCATTCACTACTTTGACCAAGTTCTGCAACTAGACCCTAATAATCACGAAGCCTATTTATTATGAGCGGGGCAATATACACATTGCGCTGGGTAATTATCAGGGAGGAATTGAAGACTTTACCCATGCTATTTGTTCCAATCCTCAGTCTGTGATTGCCTATAATAAGCGAGGACTTGCTCGTTCTGAACTCGGAGACTATGAGGGAGCGATTACGGATTTTGACCAAGCTTTGCAGATCAGTCCTAGAGATGCTGAAATCTACAATAATCGAGGGAATGCTCGTTCTCTGTTAGGAGATAGGCAAGGAGCTATGGAGGATTACCAGAAAGTTACTGAACTTTTGGCTGAGGAGGGGAAGATAGCCGATGAAGAGGACTTCTATGATGATGAAGGTAAGCTAATTTGCATAACAAGTACTGAAGAAGCATAAAAAACAAATTTGCCTATCAGTCACATAGTAGGGCTAGCATTGTAATGCCCACCCTACAAGCAACTAAGGCTGTTGGCGTATCCTTTGCCAGACAGTAAAGCCTAAAAGAAGGATAATGCTACTGGCGGTAGTCAGTAATACAGCCAAACTCATACCTTGTATTCTCATTGCCAGCAAGTTGAAAACTAAGGTAATTGACCAAAGAGTGAACGCAGCATTGCGCTGGGAAAGTCCCCAAGCAAGTAAGCGGTGATGCAAATGGTCTTTGCCAGGAGTACTGAGAGGGTTATTTCCTGCTAGTAGCCGCCGCACAAATACTTGAGTGGTGTCTAGCACTGGTAACAACAGAAATAAAACCGTAGGAATTAGTGCATAAACTGTGTTTTGTTGCAGTTTTCCTAAAATACTAGTTGCTGCCAGCACATAGCCAAAAAAGTATGCTCCGGCATCACCCATAATAATTCGTGACGGATGGAAATTATGGCGCAAAAAGCCCAGTGCAGCACCTCCCAAGGCTGCGAGTACCAAGATTGCCGCTGCACGGTTGTTAAATTGGGCTGCAACCCCCAATAAACTCATGGCGGTAATAAAGCTGATTCCTCCCGCCAAGCCATCCATACCATCCATCAAGTTGATGGCGTTGGTAATCCCTACTACCCATAGTACTGTCAGTGACATGGACAGGAGAGAGTCTATGGGAGTACCAAACATCACTTGAACACTGATGCCATTAGCTACCAGCAACAGTGCCGTGACAATTTGCGCCCACAATCGAACAGAGGGCGGTAAGCCGAACTGATCATCGATAAAGCCCACAAGAACTAATATCGAACCCCCCAACAGAATAGTGAGCACCTGAGCCAATACGTTTTGGAGTTCGATCGGTCGTAAAAGGCTAGCTAATACCAGCGCGGCAATCACACCCGCGTAGATAGCTAGCCCCCCTGCATTGGGTAAAGGTTCTCGATTGAGTCGCCGTGCGTTGGGTTGGTCAGCCCAACCTACCCGCAAGGCAAATTTTCGTACTGTCGGAATTAAACGCCAAGTTACAAGCCAAGCCAATAGGAACGTAAATACTACTGCCAACCAGCCGGTGCCGCTAGGGTCGGCAATACCGAGGGACTTAAGGGAGTTGTCTAGATTCATCTCCCAATTCAAGCATTACTGCCAGTATCTAATATGAGCATCACCTGTATATTAATCAATTTTTTTTATTTCCATTTGTAACTTGAGCCGCTTGAGAGATTAGCACTCTTGCGCTGTGAGTGCTAAATTGTCTAATGGAAGCGCTGGAGAAATGAAACATGGCAAAAATTATTGCATTTGACGAGGAATCGCGGCGAGCTTTAGAAAGGGGTGTTAACGCCCTTGCCGATGCCGTAAAAATCACATTGGGGCCCAAAGGTCGCAATGTCCTTTTAGAAAAAAAGTTTGGCGCACCTCAAATTGTCAACGATGGTATCACTGTTGCCAAGGAAATTGAATTAGAAGATCCTTTGGAAAATACTGGTGCAAGACTCATCCAGGAAGTAGCCTCAAAAACTAAAGATGTCGCTGGTGATGGTACAACCACCGCCACAGTTTTAGCACAAGCCTTGATTCGGGAAGGTTTAAAGAACGTCGCGGCGGGTAGTAATCCAGTTAGCTTAAGACGTGGGATCGACAAAACTATTGAGGCACTGGTACTAGAAATTGCCAAGATAGCCAAGCCAGTAGAAGGAAGTGCGATCGCTCAAGTTGCTACTGTCTCTGCTGGTAACGATGAAGAAGTTGGCCAAATGTTAGCCCAAGCAATGGAAAAAGTCACCAAAGATGGTGTCATTACCGTTGAAGAATCTAAATCCCTCACAACTGAACTAGAAGTAGTTGAAGGGATGCAGATTGACAGAGGTTACATTTCTCCCTACTTCGTCACCAACAACGAGCGGCAAATTGTGGAATTTGAAAACGCTCGGATCTTGGTTACTGACAAAAAAATCAGCAGCATCCAAGATTTAGTGCCAATTTTGGAAAAAGTTGCCCGTTCTGGTCAGCCCTTGTTAATCATCGCCGAAGATGTCGAAGGTGATGCTTTGGCAACTTTGGTAGTTAACAAAGCGCGGGGTGTACTGGCTGTAGCTGCCATTAAAGCGCCTGGGTTTGGCGATCGCCGCAAAGCTTTGTTAGAAGATATTGCCATTCTCACCGATGGACAGTTGATTTCCGAAGAAATCGGCTTGAGCCTAGATACCGCTTCTCTAGAAGCGCTGGGAACTGCCCGCAAAATTACCATTGATAAAGAAAGCACCACCATTGTAGCTGGCAGTGTCACCAAGCCAGAAGTACAAAAGCGGATTGGTCAAATTCGTAGACAGTTGGAAGAAACCGATTCTGAATACGATCAAGAAAAACTTCAAGAACGCATCGCCAAGCTTGCTGGCGGCGTGGCGGTAATTAAAGTGGGTGCAGCAACCGAAACCGAACTCAAAGACCGCAAACTACGGATTGAAGACGCACTGAACGCTACTAAAGCAGCCGTGGAAGAAGGTATTGTTCCTGGTGGTGGAACGACCCTAATTCACTTAGCTAAGGCGGTAGAAGCGATTAAAAAGACCTTACAAAATGACGAAGAAAGAATTGGGGCTGATATTGTCGAACGAGCGCTAGAAGCCCCCTTGCGCCAAATAGCAGACAACGCCGGTGCTGAAGGTTCTGTAATCGTCTCTAAAGTCCGGGATAGCGAGTTCAACATTGGCTACAACGCCGCTACCGGAGAATTTGAAGACTTGATCGCTGCTGGTATTATCGACCCTGCCAAAGTCGTGCGTTCAGCTTTGCAAAATGCTGGTTCCATTGCTGGTTTGGTCTTAACCACCGAAGCGATCGTTGTTGAAAAGCCAGAGAAGAAATCTGCTGCTCCTGCTCCTGATATGGGCGGTATGGGCGGTATGGGTGGCATGGGCGGCATGGGCGGCATGGGCGGCATGGGTATGTTCTAACATCTGCTCACCCAGATAAATATTTTTTAAACAGTTTGTCTTGCCCAGGCAAACTGTTTTTTGTAGCATTGCTGATTCAGAAGCAATATGTTATACCAATTCGTAATTCGTAATTCGTAATTCGTAATTTGTCAGATTAAATCTGACTGATGACCAAATTATCAATCTAAATAATTGCGTAATTTAGAAATTACCGTCTTTATATTAAGTTTGGAAAAATTACGTGTAAGTTATCCTTATGTACTTTGTTATTTACACATGACAAATGACAGATGACCAATGACCAATGACAAATGACAATATCACTATTAGGTAATATTTTATGGCACGAAGACTGCCTCGCCTTCCTAAAATAGTCACCAAGCTATACGAAGATGAGTTCTATCACCAACCAGGAACTTTACCAGGAACCATAATTATTGATGCAGATGCTCCGCTACCAATAATTTTCTTAATTGACTATAATCAAACCAATTTCATCCGTGAACAAATAGCAACTCCAGAGGAGTGTCTCCCCTATCTTGATGCGGAATCGATTTCTTGGGTAGATGTACAAGGTTTAGGTAGTCAAGACATATTACAACGATTGGGTAACGTCTTTGAGTTACATCCTCTAGTTTTAGAAGATGTAGTCAATGTACCAGAGCGTCCCAAAACAGAGGATTATGAAGACCAATTGCTATTCATTGCCCGCATGGTAGTACCAAAGGAGAAAACATGTGGTTTTTATAGTGAGCAAGTGAGTTTAATATTAGGGAAAAATTATTTGTTGACAGTACAAGAGGAACCAGAACATGATTGCTTTGAAGCAGTGCGATCGCGAATTGAAAAAAATAAAGGTATCATCCGCAAACAGGGAGCGGATTATTTAGCTTACGCTCTGTTAGATGCGATTATTGATGGTTTTTTCCCAGTGCTGGAACTTTATGGAGAGCGAATCGAAGAGTTAGAAGAGGAGGTAATAGTTAAACCAACGCCACAAACACTACAAAATATTTATCAAATTAGGCGAGAACTACTGCAACTACGTCGTGCTATCTGGCCCCAACGAGATGCAATTAATTCCTTAATTCGAGATGGTAGTGAACTAATTGGCGAAGAAGTACGAATCTACCTGCGAGATTGTTATGACCATACAGTGCAAGTAATGGATATGGTAGAAACTTATCGAGAACTATCATCTGGATTAATGGATGTGTACCTTTCGGCAGTAAGTAATAAAATGAATGAAATCATGAAGGTGCTAACGATAGTTTCAACAATCTTTATTCCCCTGACTTTTGTGGCCGGAATATATGGTATGAATTTCAATACTGAAAAATCGCCATATAATATGCCTGAATTGAATTGGTATTGGGGCTACCCACTTTGCTGGGCAGTAATGATAGCGATCGCACTTAGTTTGGTATTCTTTTTTTGGCGACGAGGCTGGCTGCAAAATTCTGTAGTGATCAAGCGCAATTAAAAATTGTAGATTAGCAATGAGTCAAATATATATTCATTAGCACCGGGAGTTAAGATTCTGAGTTATGAGGAGTAGCGACCAGAATTTAGTAGTTTTGACGATTTATATTATTGGTGTCTCTTATGTTTTTAACCGCATGGTTGAATCCATCGATGACCAAGTTAAATTTGAGTTTAAAAAAGGAATCGTTGATGAACAACTCAAAGAACAAAATCTCGACGACAAAATTGGAATTTCCTTTAAACTTAAACCCTCATACGCAATTGAAGATTTGAAAGATTTAGGAATTAGCATAGAAAATAAATCTGAGAATGTTGCCGTATACGTTGACTGGGACAATAGTTCTTTAGTAGTTGAACATAGCAAACAATCGCGGCGTGTGATTCGGAAATCACCAGACTTAACCCGCGACTTAGCAGTACCTCAAAGTCCTAGCCTGATTGCTCCCAAAAAAACACTTTCTGAAACAGTGACAGCAGAAGATGTATTTGAGCGCGATAAAGAAGCTGGAACCTATTCAGCCAAAAAACCACTAATTGATATTAACGGGCTGCAAAAAGGGCAAAAAAAGCTGTACAACGACTTTATCAACAGAAGAAAGGAGTTGGACTTTTCCCTGCAACTAGTACTCAGGATATCTGAGGTACGTTTAGGTCTAGCCCCAGGTCGTGATTTTCCTCCCATTAGTATTATCAATTGTCCTTTCACAGTTAGGAAACTACCTTGGACTTACGCTCTACCTTGGAATAAAAAAAAGTAATATCAACCAGACAGACTATGCCATCCAAGATTACACTGGATCTAAGGAGAGAGTAGACGCAGGCGGTTGCAGATCAGTCATAGTAACTGGTTTGAGGAAAGTCCGGACTCCCGAAAGACCAAACTTGCTGGATAACGTCCAGTGCGAGCGATCGTGAGGATAGTGCCACAGAAAGATACCGCCAGATCAATTAAAAATTAAAAATGTAAAATGAACAATTTTTAATTTTTAATTTTGCATTTTTAATTGATCTGGTAAGGGTGCAAAGGTGCGGTAAGAGCGCACCAGCAGTATCGAGAGGTGCTGGCTCGGTAAACCCCGGTTGGGAGCAAGGCGATAGGAACTATGGTTGGTCTTTTACCAGTTCCGCTCAATGAGAGCCGCTAGAGGCGTCTGGTAACAGGCGTCCCAGATAGATAACTGCCCTCGCAAGAGAACAGAACCCGGCTTATGTACTGCTCTCTCCCCCTTTTTTAAGTGCTGAGTGCTGAGTTAAGAGTTAAGAGTTAAGAGTTAGGAGTTGGGAGTTAGGAGTTATGAAGTTAGGAGTCAAGAGTTATTAGCTTCCCCTGCCCCCCTGCCTCCCCTGCCCCCCTGCCCCCTGCCCCCCTGCCCCCTGCCCCCTTCCCCTTGTTATGTAATGTCCCTTGCCTATCCACGCCGTCAACGGCAACTTGAAAGTTTAGTCCAAAAATTAGGTTTGTCGCTAGAAGCACCTATAAAGTGGGAACTGCTAGATTTAGCGCTAACTCATCCCACTGTCTCTGATTCGGCAAATTATGAACAACTGGAGTTTGTTGGCGATGCAGTGGTGCGCCTGGTGTCGGCTGTTGTGTTATGGGAAAATTATCCCGATTGTCCCGTAGGGGATTTTGCGGCAATTCGTTCGGTATTGGTGAGCGATCGCATCCTCGCCCAATTGGCCAGAGCTTATGGTTTGGAATTATACTTACTAGTTGCTGGCAGTGCTACGGCTGATAAAGTGGGTCTAGAGTCACGATTAGCAGACGCTTTTGAAGCAGTTCTGGGTGCGCTTTACTTAAGTACTCAAAATCTAGAACTGATCCGCTCTTGGCTAGATCCCCACTTCCTACAATTAGCAACAGAAATTCGCCTTGATCCTGCCAGACTTAATTACAAAGCTGCTCTCCAAGAATGGACTCAGGCACAATTTAAAGTTTTACCAGAGTATCGGGTTGTAGAAGTAAGTCAACCGCACCGTAATCATGAACGTTTCGTGGCTGAAGTGTGGCTGCACGGAAACCAGCTAGGAGTTGGTAAGGGACGCTCAATCAAAACCGCTGAACAAGCCGCAGCCAAGGTAGCTTTTTTAGCAATCTCTAATCCGGAAAACCCCTGAACTCAAAAGATTATAAATAAACTGATAATCAGTTGCTAGTCATTTGTTATTTGACTAATGACTAATGACCAATGACAAGTGACAAATAACTAATGACAAACCAAATAAAAATTGCTGTCATCGGAGTTGGACGTTGGGGAGTGCATCTGCTGCGAAATTTCTTAGCACATCCCGAAGTAAATGTAGTTGCTGTAGTAGATCCTCATCCAGAACGATTAGCGGCGGTAAAGCAGCAATTTAGCTTAGATGAAAATGTATTATTAACAACTCATTGGCAAGATTTAAAGAAAGTGCCAGGATTGACAGGGGTGGCGATCGCTACTCCTGCTACCACTCACTATGATTTAATTAAAGATTCTCTCCAGCAGGGATATCATGTTTTAGCAGAAAAACCTCTAACTCTCAACCCAGTAGAATGCCGAGAACTTTGCCATCTAGCAGAGCAGCATCATTTAATACTCATGGTTGACCATACTTATTTATTTCACCCAGCCGTTGAGCGAGGAAAAACTGTAGTACAGGCGGGGAAATTAGGAGATTTACGCTATGGCTACGCGACGCGCACCCATTTAGGGCCTGTCCGGCAAGATGTTGATGCGCTGTGGGACTTAGCTATTCACGATATTGCTATCTTTAACGCTTGGCTAGGTCAGATTCCTGTGAAAGTACAAGCAACGGGTACAGTGTGGCTTCAGGGAGCAGGGGAGCAAGGGAGCAGGGGAGCAGGGGAGCAGGGGAGCAGGGGAGCAGAGCAGAAGAAAGATATAAATTCTCCTCTGCCTCAAGGTTTGGCTGATCTAGTATGGGTAACACTGACATACCCAGATGGCTTTCAAGCTTATATTCATTTGTGTTGGTTAAATCCTGATAAGCAGCGACGGCTGGGGATTGTAGGTAGCCTTGGTAGCTTGATTTTTGATGAGATGTTGCGATCATCACCTCTAACCCTGCTACATGGGGAGTTTGAACAACAGGGTAATCAATTTATTCCTGTGAATCAAAAGCAGGTGGTGCTGGAGTTAGAATCAGGGGAACCATTGGGGCGAGTTTGCGATCGCTTTGTTGTCTCTATCCTTAACAATACTCCCTCAGAGGTTTCGTCTGGCTGGGTAGGCACTGAGTTAGTAGAAATTCTTGCTGCTTTAACAACATCCCTTGAGCAAGGCGGCCAACCTGTTTTTCTTAACGACTGCTCTCAAGTCTGATTTTCCCCTGAGAATAACCGCCCAATACTGTTCGGTTAAGGCAAGAGACGCGATAAATCGCCGTCTTTACAAGAATCAGTCCTTTGTAGAGACGGCGATTTATCGCGTCTTTGGGATCGTATTGAATAACCGCCCATTTTACTTCATTAATGGAGTAAAGACTCATTCACGAGTATCAAAGACTCATCAACGGAGTTCAAAGACTCATTCACGAAGCTCTGAGGTTCATTAACGGAGTTCAAAGACTCATCAACGAAGCTCCGAGGTTTATCAACGGAGTTCAAAGACTCATTCACGAAGCTCTGAGGTTCATTAATGGAGTTCAAAGCCTTATTCACAAGCATTTATCAAAAATTCATCCGATTTTTAGGGATTTTCGGGTAAGTCCTGATAAAATCAGCAAAAGTATGAGCATGATTATGCACAACCGTATATTTACTACTTTATTTTTAACTTTCTCGCTGGCTACCACACCCCAGTTTGTAGTCGCTCAAAACAATATAGAACAGCTATTTCAACAAGGCAAAGCTGCCCAAGAAGCGGGTAAATACCCACAATCAGAGGCAATATATCGCCGCATTATTCAAATTGAACCAAATAATGCCGCTGCTTACTACAGTCTCGGTGTTGCCCTGTATGACCAAAACCAATTAGATGCCGCAGTTGCCGCCTACAAAAAAGCAATTCAACTCAACCCTAAGTATGCCACTGCTTACAACAATCTCGGCATTGTCCTCAGTGAGCAGAACAATTTAGATGCCGCAGTTGCCGCTTACGAAAAAGCAATTCAATTCAACCTTAACTATGGTGATGCTTACTACAATCTCGGCATTGTGCTGAGTAATCAGAACAATTTAGATGCAGCAGTTGCCGCCTTTCAAACAGCAATTCAACTCAAGCCTAACTATGTTGATGCTTACTACAATCTCGGCATTGTGCTGAGATTCCGAAACAAATTAGATGATTTAGATGATGCCGTCAAAAACTTGCAAACAGCAATTCAACTTAAGCCTAACTATGTTGATGCTTACTACAATCTCGGCGTTGTGCTGAGATTCCGAAACAAATTAAATGATGCCGTTAAAAACTTGCAAACAGCGATTCAACTCAAGCCTGACTACGCTGATGCTTATTACAGTCTTGGTCTTGCATTCACTGACCAGAACAAATTAGATGATGCTGTCAAAAACTTTCAAATAGCAATTCAACTTAAGCCTAACTATGCTAATGCTTACAACAGTCTTGGCATTGCCCTGTATAGGCAGAACAAATTAGATGATGCCGTTGATGTGTACAAAAAAGCGATTCAATTCAACCCTGACTATGCTGATGCTTATAACAACCTGGGCATTGCACTCACTGACCAGAACAAATTAGATGATGCCTTCAAAAACTTTCAAATAGCAATTCGACTCAACCCTAACCGTGCTGATATTTACAACAATTTAGGCACTGCGCTGAGTGACCAGAATAAATTAGATGATGCCGTCAAAAACTTCCAAAAAGCAATTCAACTCAATCCTAACTATGCTGGTGCTTACAACAATCTCGGCAATGTACTGAGGAAGCAGAACAAATTAGATGATGCCGTCAAAAACTTCCAAAAAACCTTAACATTGCCAGAAGATATATCTGGAATTTCAGTTAGCACTCGTGTTCTTGCTCTTAATGGTTGGGGTTTTTTGTTACAACAGCAAGGGAAACTAGAAGAGGCCATTAAAAAGTATGACGAGGCAGAGCAAATTGACGGAAATTATTCCTATGCCCATAACAACACTGAGGAAGCAAGGCGGTCTCTGAAAGTGCAAGAGAATAATCTCAGCAGTGTAGAGGACGATCGCCAATGGTTGCCTAAAGATGATCCAAGCGTACCTATTAAGCGTTCTGTGGTACGCATCACTGCATTGTTTGATAAGAGTATTAAAAGACTAGGAGCAGACACTGGCACTGGTGTAGTAATTAAGCGAGAAGCTAATCGGACATTAATCCTCACCAATTGTCATGTCATTGTTGATGGCTCGAAACAGGGTAAAGATATTCAAGTTGAATTTTTCAGTTTACCGCCGTCAAACCAAGTCCTAATGCGGCGAGATGCCAAGCTGTTCAAAATGATCTGTGACAAAGAACTGGATTTAGCTATTTTGGAAATAGCCAGTAATCTACCAGAAGATATCCAACCATTAACCATCTCCTCAACTGCAATTACCCCAAAAATGCCCATTCGGATTATTGGTCATAATTCTAAAAGGAGAGAACCTAAATCTTGGTCTATGCAATCGGGACAAATCAGTAATTATAACAACCAAAAACTAGAAATATCTGAAACCGTGCTTGAACGTGGTTTTTCTGGCAGTCCTGTGCTTGACTCACAAAATCAAATTTTAGGCATAGTTTATGCCGTTGATGGTCGAAAAAGAGGCGAAACCCGAAATTTAGCTTTTCCCATATCTAAGGTTATAAAACAACTTTCTATTTGGAACATTAATTTAAACAAATTATGAGTTATAAAATTATTCCTACCAGCCTATTAATTTTCAGCATCAATTATCTTCCTGCCGCTGCTTATTGCCAAGAAGGGAACCCCCGCTCTACTGACTATATCCGCCGGGAACCACCTAACCGCTGTGAAGGTATCAGAGAAGAACAAATAAATGGCAATAGTTTAAGCTTAATTTCCATTGCTACCCGGAACGTTACCAGTTTTGGCAAAACTCTCACACTACAAATTCCTCAAATCAGTGGCGGTAATAACCCGCAGGTAACAGTGGCATCTTTTGGTAATAACTATCACTATCAACTGGATGACTTGTCATTGACTAAAAATGGTTTGCTTTTCAGCTTTAGCTGGGATACTTACGTTCTTAAGCAAGCAAACATTCTAGCAAATAGCCTCCGCGCTGTGGCATTGTATAACCTTGGTTCACAACCTATCTATGTTCCAGTTATCCTGGGGCAAACTTCTGGCAAGTATGAATTTGTATTTTATTCGGAGGATCAAGTAAGATTTACTAGCTTTAGAATCCTCTCCCAAGCTCAAGAAACGATATACGAGACTAAGCAGCCTAACGCCAGAAACGGTGAAACTATTTTTACCTGGGATGGACGCAATGCCCCATCTGGGCGCTACGAAATACACTACGTTGCTTTTATTGACCGAATAAATGAACCTAGCGATCGCATTAAAAAGTCATTTGTATTTGAACATAACCCAAATTGGTTGAAATAACATGGCATTCTGGCAAAAAGCCAAACAAAAATTTTCCAACTTCATCAATATTCGCCAATGGTTGAATTACCTGAAAAGATATCTAATTGCTATATTTTTAGTTATAAGTTCAGCATTAAAGAGCTTACTAAGAACTATTTCAAATCATCCAACTTTCTTTTTAGCGCTACTGGTAATTTTATTTCTTACTTTACTCACCTTTGCCGCTATTGTACCTGGTACTCATAGATTTGAAGGTAATATCGTTGCTGAAAAAATGAGTTTTGTAATCAAAGATGAATCCATACTCTTCCTGCAAGATATTAGCGGCATCAAACAATTAGACAATGAAGGCAAACAAACCCTGACTTTCACAGGAAATTTTCAAAGTGATAGTTGGCCGGAAATTAAGAAATTAAACTCTTTAAAAATCCAGCTAAAAGACCCTAAGAGTAGATGGATTATTACCCCTGTTAATACTGAAGACACTAGTGAAATCAGCCTTGATAGACTACGGCTACAGCCAAATACAAAAGTAAGTGAACTCAGTTATGACTTTTTTCGTGATAAACTGACTTTTTCTCTACAACCAAATTCTAATTTAAACCAAAAAATCAACCCAAATACATTAGATATATATTTAGGTGAACAACAAGTCAAAGTTATAGTGGAAGATTACGAATTACCAGACTTCAAATTACCAATTCAGTTAAATAAACAAATCCCATTAGAATTTTATTTAAATGCAAACAACAAAAATATCAATTTAGAAATTACGCAAGATACCAATATTTATATTACTCTAGATAAAACTATCAAAGATGAAACAGAAGATAAAACTCCCAAAGCTGAAATAAAAGATAAAACTCTAAAATATAAAACAAAACGATGGTTTACAAAAAAAAATATAAAAACCAAAAATGTTCAATTTATAGATGTAGTTAAAGCTTCTAATATCAGAGACAATTATACGATTTCTACTATTGTGGAAGGCAAAATCCGCATGGTAGAACAGGAGAGGGACATTAAGCAAAATCAGTTTCTCATGGGAGAAAATCCTAAGACTCCTCTAAATATTCAAGAAATACTGCATTTGGGAATTTTGCCTGAAAAAGGTATAGAAGCGCGGTTTTATGGAGAAACCAAAGAGATTCAAATCGGTTTACATCCTGATTTTCCAGTTTCGAGAATCCAGGGTAGCTGGTTAGATGGTGTTTTACCTCGTGATGCGATTATTGCGCTGTTCTCTTTTGGGGCTGCTACGGTTGCTAATCTTCTATCTTGGCTATTTAGTAACACTTCTAAATCTGCGTCAAAATCATAGCTGTTAGGAGTGAGGATTCCAATTTATTTTTTTGAATTTTAAATTACAATCTACCAAGGATTACCTTTTAGAAGTCCAATTTGCATAAACTTCTGCTTTGGGAAGAGTTACCAAGAGAGTTTGCTGTGGCGAAAGACTAATCTCGTAAGTCTCGTTCCCAAGTAGTAACTGGAACTTTGATGGCTTCTCTTTGTCTACACCTGCTTTTACAGATTTGTTAATCTTCAAAGAGGGACTTCTCCCAGACTCTTGTAAGCTAGGGTAGTGGCTTGCTTTTGTCCCCTCATTCCCACGGGAAAATCCAAGATCCCCGACATTTTCTTCTTTCTTGGGAACAGGTAACAAGGAGATATCAATCAAAGGTAAAGTAATTTTCAGTGTCGTACCTTGATGAAGTCCTGTACTTTCAAGAGTAATCCTACCTCCCATAAGTTCGATTAAGTTTCGTGAAATTGCTAGTCCCAGTCCAGTGCCTTCAAACTGGCGGCTGGTTGTGCCATTCACCATGACAAATGGGCGAAATAGTTTGTGCTGTTGAGTGGGATCAATTCCTATACCTGTATCTTTAACTATTACCACTACATTGCTAGATTGAATTTCTGTAGTAATAGTGATGCTTCCTGTGTCGGTGAACTTAGTGGCGTTGCCAATCACATTAATCAATACCTGCTTTAGTTTTGCTGCGTCTGCCTTAATTGGTATTACTTGAGGATCTAACTCGCATTTTAATTGCAAGCCCTTTTGTTGAACATTAACTGATTGTAAATTAATCACCTCTAACAATATTTGTCGGAGGTCAAGAGGTGTAGTGGTTACAGAAAGCTTACCTGCTTCTATTTTAGAAATGTCGAGCAAATCATTAATAATATTTAGCAAATGAATCGTTGTTTCATCGGCACGTTTGAGGAAGTCCATTTCTTCTTCGCGGCTATCACATAAGCCATCTTTAACCACGCGAATGCAGCTAATAATAGTATGTAATGGATTCCTCAATTCATGAGAAGTCGTAGCCAAAAACTGGCTTTTAATCTGGTTTGCGCTTTTTGCTTCTTTCCAAGCTATTTCTAGTTCTTCTGCCCCAGCTTTGAGCCTTTCTACCATTTGGTTTAATGCTTGGGCCAGTTGATTGAATTCCCGGATTTGAAAATTCTGCGGAACTGGTTGTGCAGCATGGTGAGAGTGAATATTGAGAGCGTAGTCTCGCAATTCTTCTACAGGACGTGCCAAGTAAGGAGCTAAACATAGGGATGCTAACAAACTTGCACCAATTAAACCGACTGTCAAAACGATGAGAATTAGTTTGATTTCCTCTAAACCAAAAAGCGCATTATCGACGCTAGTAACAGCTAATACTATCCATTTTTGCTGTTGTTGTTGAGTAAGCGGATCTGTAATAACTGTATAGCCAGCTAATAATTCTTGACCATCTGTAAAAGACAAATTTATTGGATCGTTTCGTCCGGCAATGGCATTTTTAATTATGGTCTTAAATTGGGAAAAATTTGGGTGCTGATTGATATTAGTTCCCACCCAGTCTGTCAATGGGTGCGCCAAAACCGTCCCATCTTCAGCAATCACTATCATAGCTCCTCTGAGCGATCCCGGCTGATTTCTGGTTTGTTGGTACAAAGCAGACTGAATACTTAAACTGTAAAATAAATTTTTTCGACTATCAGAGACTGGTGTAGATAACACTACTTGCAGTTGATTTTCTGTGTTTCTTTTACCAGTCATTCCTGTCTTTGACGGGAAGATTTTTTTGACATCAATTCCGTCACTAGGTAAAGGTAATGTCAATTTTCCTATTGCTTGATCTCCACAGCTACTGGCAATTATTTTCTGGTTTAGCAGATCCGTTAATTGGATGCACTCAACACTGGCTGGAAGTTGTTGCTTTAACTGCGTGAGAATTTCTTGCTCTTGTATTGGTGAACCCGATGGAATTACTGTTGTTTTACTTACAGTCAACAAATGAGCTTTTAAGAGAGCGATCGCATCTTCAATTCTCTGTCCTTTACTGATGGCGCTTTCTGTTAAATTTTGACGTGCAGTTCCCAATATGCTAGAACGTGCCTTATTCAAGGCAACAATCTCACCTATAAGTAAAACTGGAACGAATAGCAGCAATATTCTCGTTACTAAAATTCGACGAAAGGAAGATTGGCGGGAATTAGTCATTGAGTGTCTCACTTTGCATCCGCAAACCACAACAGCAAAGATATGTAATTAGACGAGCTAGATGAGACATTTTATTAAATTATCAGAATTTTATTTTCAATGTTTAAAAATAACAAATTGCTATAATTTAAAAAGAAACGTAGTATACCAAAACTTATATATGGTAAATGGAAAAGCGATTTGTGTTGCATAGAAATACAGTGGTAAAATCGGGAAAAATTACCTTGCAAGCATAGATTTTTTTAGAATCTACACACTAGCAAAGAAAATATTAAAACTATCAAATCAATCTAATGTTGCAACATCGTCCTCATACTACAGTTGTTTTAGCAATGAGTGCAGATGGCAAAATAGCAGATTTTAAGCGATCGCCTGCCCGGTTTGGCTCAAGGGTTGATAAAGCACACTTAGAAAAACAAATCGCTGCCGCTGATGCCGTTTTATTCGGTGCTGGTACTCTCCGGGCCTACGGAACAACACTTACTGTATCAGATCCAGATTTAGTGAAACTTCGAGCGCAAGAGGGAAAGCTTCCGCAGCCAGTTCATATAGTGACTACACACTCTGCAAGCCTCAATCCGGAAATTAACTTTTTTAAGCAACCAGTTAGACGCTGGCTACTCACGACAACAGCGGGAGCACTTTCATGGAAAGAACGCTTACAGACATTTCACTCAACTCTGGGAACCGGATCACAGGAGTGTCCTCCAGAATTTGAGCAGATTCTGGTTTTTGAAACACCAACACGAGAAATTGACATTCCCGCAGCTTTAAAACATTTAGCCAATATACATATAACACGCTTGGTAGTCTTAGGTGGAGGTGAATTAGTCGCTTCCTTACTGCAATTAGATTTAATTGATGAATTATGGCTGACTGTCTGTCCGCTGATTTTAGGTGGTAATACCGCACCAACACCTGTAGAAGGGAAAGGATTTTTACCCAATTTAGCTCCCAAGTTGCAACTACTAGAAGTTCATACCGTTGAGCAAGAAGTGTTTTTGCACTATCGCCTACAACGATCAGCAGATTAGATTAAGCTAAGTTAAGTTATTTATTGGGCATGGGGCATTGGGCATTGGGTATTAGTTTATTCCACCCTTGCTTCCCCTGCTTCCCCTGCTCCCCCTGCTCCCCCTGCTCCTCTTCCCCCACTCCGAAATCCCCTAATATGGTGGAACAACTTAAGCCTCGCTATTCTGTCGTTTGGACGAACAAAATCGCTGAAGTACCCCAAAATGCCTGGAATGCTTTGGCAATGCCACTCAAAACACCGTTTTTAGAATGGGAGTGGCTAAACAATCTCGAAACTTCCCAGAGTGCTACGGCTAAAGCTGGTTGGTTGCCGAATCACTTGACATTGTGGCGAGATAGAACGCTGATTGCTGCTGCGCCACTTTATCTTAAAGGACATAGTTCTGGCGAATTTGTTTTCGATCACCAATGGGCAGAGTTAGCCGATCGCATCGGAGTTCAATATTACCCAAAATTGCTGGGAATGACACCGTTTACTCCCGCTGAAGGTTATCGGTTTCTAATTGCCCCAGGAGAAGATGAGGATGAAATCACCGCGATGATGGTGCATGAAATTGACACTTTTTGCTCCAAAAATCGAATTTCTGGATGTCATTTTCTCTATGTTGATCCCCAGTGGCGTCCGATGCTGGAACGGCATGGCTTTACAACTTGGCTGCATCACAGCTACGTCTGGGAAAATGCTGGCTTTAAAACTTTTGATGACTACTTGAAGGTGTTTAACGCCAATCAGCGCCGCAATATCAAGCGGGAACGCAAAGCTGTGGAGAAAGCTGGTTTACGATTACAACCGTTGACTGGTGATGAAATTCCTCAGTCTTTGTTTCCCTTGATGCATCAATTCTATGCTGACACCTGTGATAAGTTTGGCTGGTGGGGTAGCAAGTATCTCACACAGCGGTTTTTTGAGCAGCTATACACCGATTATCGCCATCGAGTCTTGTTTATTGCTGCATATAGCGAACAAGATAACTCTTATCCTTTAGGAATGTCCTTTTGTTTATTTAAAGGTGACAAACTCTACGGACGCTATTGGGGGAGTTTTCAAGAAATAGATTGCTTACATTTTGATGCTTGCTATTATGCGCCAATTGAGTGGGCGATCGCTAACGGCATCCAAATTTTTGATCCTGGCGCGGGTGGGCGTCACAAAAAACGGCGTGGTTTCCCAGCTATGCCCAATCATAGTTTGCACCGCTTTTACAATAATCGTTTAGGACAAATTATCCGTCCCTACATTAAGGAAGTTAATCAACTCGAACAGCAGCAGATTGAGGACATTAATGCAGAGTTGCCATTTAGTGAGAAAAATGCTTGAGGAAAAGGAACTACTTTCATAGCATCTGTTTGCCGAATAATTAAGCTTTACTCGGCAAACAGATGCAAATTTTCCTTATTTTCAAAATTGTGAAATTAAACTCTTGGCGATCGAGACGGTATTTGTGCCATTATTCGTCAAAATTCACCTTCTTTAATGCCTCTTTGGATATTCTCTACTAGTTGCTGCACCATCGCTGCCCTTACTGAATCTCCTCTGGAATTGTAGATAGCAATAGCCTTCTGGGCATCTTCAATCCCCTTTTGTGGTTGTCCTTCTAAAGGCAATACATTACCTCGAAAAACATAAGCTTCCGCATAGTTAGGATCAAGCTCGATTGCTCGCGTGTATTCAGCAATTGCCTGTTGAGACTGGCCTTGTCTATCAAAATTACGCCCACTTCGGAAAAATTCTTCAGCATTCGCCATAGTTCCTGACTCTTGTCCTTGACTACTTAAATTACACAAACCATTTGAATCCCTGACTTGCCCCGATGGACAAGCTGATTGTTCCTGAGCTTTCGCTACAGAGTCAAGAATTATAGGGAAGATGATAAACGCAGAACATACACCAAATATAATGGACAGGTGCTTTGTTACTAATTTCATTTTAGATTACTCCTAATGCTAATAGTTTATTGTTGTGCTAGATAATCCATTCGTTCCACCTCATTAAGCATCAAATCCTCGATACGTAGAGTTGTGTGTTGACCTGCTAGTAGTTCTTCTACCTCAACTATGCAGGGAATATAAGCTTCTTGTTCGCGGATGAAATTCATTGTAAATGTGTACGCATCTTCAATATTTCTAGCTTCTAATTGGCGAAGGTGAGACTGAAACTCGCATTTTAATTCCTCTTCAAAATAAAGTTTTTCTTGTAGAATCCCATTACTGTAAAGATGATATTCAATAGTGCCGCATGTATCGCTGCCAGCGTAGTAAATAACAGAAGTACTCAGAGATTCTGAAAGATTGCTAGCATCTTCTTCTGTTAAGTAAATTCGTATCGACGACATATGAGGTTTATAAATTAAGCTCCAGGGATGTCCCCGCAGCTGAAAAACAAAAGTGCTTTCATTCTGAATTTCAATTTCGCATTCATACGCATTGCGTACCCAGACATTCATTTGTCTTAAAGTGCTAAATGCTTGTGAAACTTGTTCTACAGATGCTCGAACAACAACAAACACAAGATTTCGATCAATTGTTTCTAATCCTCTACGCTGCTCTATAGGGATACCTTCTTCTCTGACAAAATATATTGACATTTTGGTAAATAGTTTTAAATTCTACCAAAGTTTCCGGGGCCACCATAACCTGTAGGTACCCTTCCTGGAAGGATATACACAATTGGATTTACTAATTCAGCCTTACCCATCTGAAGATTACCAAGCGGCGGTACAATTTCACATCCTATGGAATGCCAGACCCCTATACCTCTACGACTAGCTTCAGCAATTGTTTTAGAACTTATTCTTCTGACATCGGATGTGGTGAGAAAAACAATCGCTGGGTTTTCATTGTTAGCTATTGCAGGACTCCTATCGAGAACATCTAGGAAACCAAGAATTTGATAGTTTTCATAGCTTGGAGGCAATAAAGTACCGCGTACTGCCTTTGACTCATAAAAGACGCTATCCGGGTAAGTAAAACTAAAAAATGGTATCAAATTAATTACAAGCGGAACTACCCCATCTGGTTGTACATTACCGATACCAGCTTTTATTTGCCTTAATGGTGAAGGAAAAAGTCTTCTGTTGGAAGCAATTGGATCATTTGGTTTAAGTGTACTCAGTGCGAACCGTTCAAATTTTACTCCAACTTGAGATAGTGGTATACCTTGATTCGTAGCAATTTGATCGAGTCTGCTTTTAGTTAATGGTGTTTGGCTAGAATTAGCGCAGGTTTGAGCTTGAACAGCAAACGGAGTTATGGCAACTGTAGCTCCTACCCCGGTGAATAGCGCTATTTTTCGTATGTAATTCATGATTAACAACTGAAGTAAGTAAGCCTTTCGCAGGGCTTTGAAATTTCATTTAAAGGCGAGTATATAGTTTTTTTTTGTAACTATGGCTTCAGTAAATTTATGCACCAATGGGGCTGCTATAGATTCAAAATCTAAGTATAATTAATAACAAGCTTTTTGACTTACTTTTAAGTAACAGGAATCAAAAATATCTGAAAGATATCAAGAAGACTAAGGAAGATAGGAATTACACTTGATATAGGGTATAAAAACCCTCAAAAAAGAAAATTTCTTTTTATAATGCTTATGGATTTGATAGTTGAAAATTTGGTCGCAATTGATGATAAACTTTCCCAGCGTCATATTGACCTTGATCCCGGTGGATATTTCATTATTTACTTGGATCGAGATGCAAGGTTAATTTATGCCAAGCATTTTACAAATGTAATTGACGATCGCGGTTTAGCTGTCGATCCAGAAACGGGAAAGGTAATTCCAGCGCGAGAAAAGGTAGAACGAACTCATACGACAGTTTTTAGCGCGAGGACGGCGAAAGAACTTTGTGTGAAAATTTTTGAAGAAACTCAGCCCTCTCCAGTAACTCAATTAAATCATGCAGCTTATTTGGGTCGAGAATTCGTTCGGGCTGAGGTGGCTTTAGTTACAGAACAAGAGTATGTTCAAGATTAAGCCAATTTTAGATTTTGAATTTTGGATTTTGGATTGAAGGAAAATCTAAAATCTAAAATCTAAAATTGA
Source organism: Nostoc sp. UIC 10890 (assembly GCF_054786515.1). Taxonomy (NCBI): domain Bacteria; kingdom Bacillati; phylum Cyanobacteriota; class Cyanophyceae; order Nostocales; family Nostocaceae; genus Nostoc; species Nostoc sp. UIC 10890. The sequence continues at coordinate 2,371,139 of NZ_JBSGKF010000001.1, read as the reverse complement.
ATGATTCTCCCATTACCCATCAGATGATGGCTGATTTATCTGATAGATATAGTAAGTCGCCATTGGGATAACGGTGGCGGCAATTAACAATCCTACTACCCAAGCAGTAGCGTTACCTTGGTCGGTTTCTTCTGCTTTCTTGAAAGTACCTCCAACCTGCACATTATCAATTATTTTGGGTGGCCCTGGATCGGCTTTGCCAGAGAGAACGGCGACAAGGCGATCGCTCGCGTCTAGAAATGCCTGATTGTATTTGTTACCATTGCGTAACGGTACACTTACTGTTTCAGTAGCGACACTCTCGGCAATAGAGTCTGTGAGTAAAGGCTTGACTTGATCCCCAGAAATAATGGCAGTACCATTGGTAACCGTATCAATAATCAATAAGGTTTGATTAGCTTGGGCTTCTTTAGTAGGAAACCATTTTTTAAACAGTTCTTTGCTGAAGCTTTCTGGTGTTTCGCCATAATCGAGGCGGCGAACAGTAACAATTCTAACTTCCTTATCTGTTTGTTTTGCCAAATCCTCGAAAGCGCTGCTAATTTTACCTTCATTCAGACGGCTGATGACTTCAGCTTGATCCAAAACCCAGGTGTCATTCCCTGCTTTGAGATTGGGTATTTGATACACACCTGTGGCTAAAGCAGGTGTGGCAAACAGCGAGGCTGCTAAAATAACCATCACCAAAGGTAGAATTAGCCGGATGAGGTGTTTTTGACTGCTAAATAGTTGTTTGAGGAGCTGTTTCATTGTGTGATCCCTAAGACAGACTTGCACCCAAAATACTACAGAACCACTGCAAAAATCACCTCGTTCCCAGTTTTCTCAAGTATTAAATTTCTACTACTGCTAGCAGATATAGATTGTACGGGATTTTTTGATTGCACAAACTTTTGATGAGGGCGGTTGCAAGCATTAACTTGACGCTAACACTTTTGCTAGTTACAAGAAATACCGCCCATTTTGGGGATTAACCCAAATACTGAGGGCGGAATTTGCAAACCATCTAGAAATCATATCGTATGATCAATATTTTTGGCAGAATCAAGCATATTTTTTCATATCTGCAAGTAGCTTTTGCTGTTATACCCTTTGATGGATGATATCTGCATTTTTCTGATAATTTAGCTAAATCTATATCAATAATATATACATGACCATAATTTTAACTAACGACGACGGTATTGATGCCCCCGGCATCCGAGCGCTGCTGAAAGCTGTAAACGGCAAAAATACTATTATCGCTGCTCCTGCTGATCACCAGTCTGGCTGTGGACATCAAGTTACTACCACTCGTGCCATCAACCTCCAGCGACGTTCTGAGACTGAGTATGCGATCGCAGGCACTCCCGCAGATTGTGTAAGAATTGCAATTACACAAATTACCGCAGATGTCAAATTTGTGCTTTCAGGTATTAACGCTGGGGGTAACTTGGGAGTAGATGCTTATATTTCTGGCACAGTTGCGGCTGTACGGGAAGCTGCAATGCACGGTATACCCGGAATTGCTATTTCTCACTATCGCAAAGCCAAACAGGATTTTGATTGGGATCTAGCTGCCAAATTCACAGCTGAAGTTTTAGTGGACTTGCTCAAGCGCCCCCTAGAACCAGGAAGCTTTTGGAATGTGAACTTACCGCATCTACAACCAGGAGAAGCAAATCCTGATGTGGTGTTTTGCCAAGCTTGTACCAAACCTTTGCCCGTGAACTATCGAATTGAAGGCGATGATTTTTATTATGTAGGGGAATATGGCAAACGCGATCGCACTCCTGGTAGCGATGTGGATGTATGTTTTTCCGGCAATATCGCCGTAACTCAGTTAAGGGTTTAACATTCAGTTAGCCTTAATTTCAGGGTTATTTGGACATTGGGGAGAGCTATGACTATGTTTGTGCGAAAAATTTCAAGGATTTGAAATCTGGTAAAGCCATTGAACAATCAACTTTCAATTAAGGAAAAATTACAAGCCACGCTTGAAAAGATTCAAACAAAAAGCGATGGCTCTCCCATTACCGATTTGCAGCTAGATAAAACCTTAGCCGCAGAAATTGAACAATTGACGACGGAACTAGAGAGCCTCAATCCTAATCCCCATCCTCTTCTCTACGCGACTTCTTTGCTGGCGGGAACTTGGCAACTGCAATACTCCACAGCTAGAGAAATCCGTTCTTTAGTTTCTCTCCCACTCGGATTAAAGCTGGGTAAAGTTTATCAAGTGATTGATGTTGCAAATAAATTGTTTTTCAATCTAGCTCAAGTTAAACATCTTCTGGGGATAGTATCGGGATATGTCAAAGTGACAGCTAGCTTTGAGCCAGCCAAAGAAGATTTCGAGCCTCTACTGAACAAACGGATCAACGTCTATTTTGACAAACGTTACCTATCGATTGAGAAGATTTTTGGCATTAATACGCCTCAAATCAATCCATTTAAGGTTGTCCCAGCTAATAATCCTACTAGTAGAACTCCCACACTGGATATCACTTACTTAGATGAAACCTTAAGAATTGGACGGGGAGGAGATGGCAGTTTATTCATTCTTCGTAAATCCGATGATCTATCTGAATTCACCTCCTAAACTTGAAATTGATCGCGCCAACGAATGAATATGGCTCTCTCAATAACGCATCTTTTCAGTAAGGTAAAATCAGGTTCTACAATGGTAGAGCTTAAAACATTAAATTTAAAGGTAGGTCATGGTATAGAAGGAGATATTAATGCCGATCCTATAAGTCCCAGGCAAATTTTAATTGTTAGGAATGAAGATATTTTAGACTTATCAATTCAGCCAGGAGAATTGCGAGAAAATATTGTAGTTACAGGTATAGAACTTGATAATTTTATCCCTGGATCTCTATTAACCTTTGAAAGTGGTGCGGCAATTCGTCTAACTTTTCACTGCGAACCTTGTAAGCGAATAGCCCACTTGGTAGAATCATTAAAAAGTATCCAATATAAAAGAGGAATTTTAGGCGTAGTTATTAAATCAGGTAAAATCCAAGTTGGTAGTAATTTTCAGCTTAAAACTAATGAATTTATAGCATTATCTGAAAATCCATATCAACGATTCCTAAACTTTATCATCAAAATCCCAAGTGGAAAAGTAGTTACATATAAACAGATAATCAAAGGAATGGGAGTAGATAATAGTTATCTCAGAGCTATTCCTACCTACCTGAAAAAAACCTCGGCTACTGATTATCCGGTACATAGAATATTAGACTCTAAAGGTTATTTGATAACTTATGTTAATCAACAAAGAAATCAGTTAGAGTCTGAAGGAATTAAGGTTTTATCTGAGACAGATGTATTGGGAAACTTAAACAAAAGTTTTGTAGATATTAAAGATTATCTATGGGAAGATTACACTCTATATTTAGAATAGTAATGTTGTTTTCATGATATTTGTAATATAATCTGGTATTTTGTTAGGAAAAATGCTTAGTTTCATCAAGATAATCCCTGATTTTTGATTTGTTTAGATGTAGCTTCCATAAAGTCAATAAAAACTTTTATGAGCTTATGAATTCCCTCGCTACCTCCTGCAATTAAACCCCCTGTCAGTAATGCATCTAAACAACGAAAAATAATTACTTGGATTGGATTATCTAAATCAATAACTACAAGTGGTTCAATTGAGCGAATACCTATTGCACTCATTAAAAGACCGAATAAAAGGGATGTCCATAGGGCAATTATTCGTGTATCAGATTTATAGGCCGCTCTTTGGCGCTCTTTTTCATTTATATCATCAATTTGTGGTTTGAATATTTTTAACGAGTCTTGTTGATTTTGGGTGAAATTTTGAATGATTTGCTGTTCTAGACTCATTCCTTCAGGCGGTAATCCACTGATTTGATTTGATTCTAAAGAAGAAAACTGTTTCTGTTGGGCTTCCATAAGTCTTATTTTATCTGAAACTAGAGTCTTTTCTTGCCGAATACTAATATCTAATTGCTCGATAAAAGAACCGCGCCAAGTAGTTAGAAAAACTTCTAATGAACGTTCCAACAACAAAGAAATAAATAGTTGTAATGAGAGTAATTGGACAATATCATTAAGCCCAAATGGTTTTAAAATAAATGGTTTAGATGATAACCAAGTTGACAAAGTTACTATTAGAAAACTAATAATGATTAATACAATAAATAGAGGGGAGTCTGGAGAAAGCTTTAGCAACGTATCTATACTCCTGTTTCGCGTCACAATATTTAGTACAGCCTGGAGGTGAGAACTACACCTGCTGAGTAACTTAACAACGTTAATTTGATAGAACAGTAAATAATTTGTGACTCCACCCTTTTTTTCAGGAGTGTGATAGGCCAATAGGGTTCGGTTAAAGGGGAAAGGGGAACGGGGAAAGGTTTTCAATACATCTGGCGATCGCATTTCTCTCTCGAAAAGGTGCGCTAGCGAAAGGGAGGCGACACTAGACTCATATCTTGCACCTAGGCCCTAGCGATTAGAAATCGCGGCTATACAAACGAAGTCCGCCTACGCAGACTAAGGTCAATCAAATCAAGGTTTCCAACCCGCGCAGGCGGGTTTTGCCTGTGTAGGCGCGACTTCTAGTCGCCTAGTGCAAGATATAAGTAGAGCAAGCAGCAACCGTAGCACCAACTAAAAACCCCTCCAAGCTAGAAGGGGTTAAAGTAATTTTTGCTAATGTCATAGTCATTAAGAGGAGACAGCAGCTTTTCCTGCTTTGTAACGGATTTTCTGATCAAAGCAACGAGATGATAGTACAGCATTTTATAAATCCATTAGGAACCTCTACAACGCTGTATTTAGTAAGATAAATTACTGGTGTTGTCAAATGATGTCAGCTGCGACTCAACAGCATTTAGATAACCTCTATCATTCAAAGCTTGTACTGGTAACTTTTTAGCGTTGACAGCAGCCTTAACTACATCTAGTGCAGTCAGCTTTCCTGTTTGGTATTGAGATACCAAAGCGCTACCACTAAGAATACCCTGTGCTTTCAGATTACCTTGATAAGCGAGAAATGCAGCATCAAAGGGTTTGAGGTAGCTGACGTTCGTAGAATGAGTAGATAAATTATTAGAGTTGATAGCTATAAGTTCGCCAGTATTATTACTAGCTATTTGAGCGCCACCGATTCCAGGCAATAAAGCAATAGAAGTAACAATGAGTAGAGAATCTATCAAGGTGGAGAGTTTCATAGGATTATCTTTAGTTAGAATAAAGTGCAGTTAATGTTCTTGAGTAATAGAGTCTTATTTTTTATTAGTCTTAACTTCCTGCACTCAGGTCACCTGAACGGTTGATTTGTTCCTCACCCGTTCGGGTGAGTTAGTTGAGTCCAATAATTGAAAAAATCAACAATGTGTGCAAAATTGAGCGAGGGAAAGAGTTTCATCGCTGATGTTGTATTGGTTAATAAATTGGGAGTAAAGTTCAGGAAAAACTTGAACAGATATATATTTAACTGAGGTAATCTAAAAATTTATGCAGTGCTGTCACTCAGTTATAGGCGTAGCCCAACCCAGGCGTTGCATTTCTGTACTATCTCCTTCAACAGCCGATTTATTGCTTAACTATAATTGAATCTAATCTGTCTAGTCGAATTTACCGAACATATAAATTAGAGTAAACCGTAATTATTTCTCACGTCTATTTTTGGACGGCAATCATCAATTATCTGGTGATATTAACCGAACTTACAGCAGGTTTAACTCTACATAATATGAATATGTAAGCACAAGTTGAAGTGCAAAACTGATTAAATAAAAGCTAACTGATGCGAGGAAGGGTTATGACACTAGTTCGTTGGAATCCTTGGAGAGATATTGACACTCTACAAAATCAAATCAATAGTTTGTTTGAAGATACCAGACTACCATCTGCATTTTTGGAAAGAGGCTTGAGCAAAGTTCCTGCTGCTGAAATACAAGAAACTGAAGATGCGATTCATCTAAAGCTAGAACTGCCAGGAATAGAAGCGAAAGACCTGGATGTGCAAGTCACGGAAGATGCTGTTTACGTTAGCGGTGAGAGGAAGTCAGAAACTAAAACTGAGGAAAAAGGTGTTACCAGAAGTGAGTTTCATTACGGCAAATTTCAACGCGTAATTCCTCTATCGGCTAGTATTCAAAATACTAACGTTCAGGCAGATTATAAAGACGGCATCTTGAATCTGATATTGCCTAAAACTGAGCAAGAAAAGAACAAAGTTGTCAAGGTTAATTTGGAAAAACCTGCTAACTAATGGTTTGCGATCAGACTACTTTACCTCCAATGATTGGTTGAAATAGTTAAGAGCTTGGTCATGCGAGTGACCAGGCTTTTTTCTAAGCAATGTAGCGTTGATAAAAAAGTACTAAATACTTTCGAGAATTTTCAGCACTTCTGCCGCTGACTGATATCGTTGAGTGAAGTCAAAATGTACCATTCTATTTAAAATAATCACTAACTCGTTTGTAGCCTCAGTTAGTTCGCGCCAATGTTGCCAAACCTGTTGATTTCCATCAGATTCTTTTGAAATAATTATTTCACCAGTGTTTGTGTCTCTACGAAATTCTCTTGGTTCTACCCCAGTTAAACCTTGTATTCCCATAATCCCCAACGCATAAATATCGCTGTTGAGTTTTGGCAATCCGCTCATTTGTTCAGAAGGTGCATAATTAGGAGTGCCAATTGAAATGGTCTGAGCTTCTTGCTGCTGAGGCTGAATTTGCTTAACAGCACCAAAGTCAATTAAAACAATATGCCCATCTGATTCTCGCCTAATCAAGTTGCTAGGTTTAATATCTCGATGGATGACGCCATAGCTGTGAACAAAAACAAGCACGTTTAAAACTTCTTTGAGCATCTCCACAACTTCAGCTTGTTTGAGTCGCTTCCCAGAAGATAGCTCTTTATCCATAGCGTGCCCTCGAACAAATTCTTGGACTAAAGAAAATTGTCGATTTTCTTCAAAAAAAGCTAGCAGTTGGGGAATTTGTGGATGCTTACCCAAAGTTTCTAAAATTTCTGCTTCAGCGTCAAATAGGCGTCTGACGACATTTAAATATTCTGCATCTTGGCGGGGAGGTCGCAACTGTTTAACTACACATTGCGGATTACCAGGGCGCTGGATATCGTCAGCTAAATAAGTATTGCTAAATCCTCCAGAACCCAAGGGCTGAGTAATTTTGTAGCGGTTGTTTAGTAACGTGCCTAGCGAAATTTCCTGCCCAATGGAATCAGCAATTACCGTTGGTGCTTCATTAGCAGCATTGCCGCGCTGTCGTAAAAGACCTTGCAATTCCACAATTAATTGTTGGTGTTCTTGAACCCGTTGGGTAATTTCTTTTTGCTCTTGCTTCGTTTGATAAGCAGTATAAGCAAGGACACTCCCGGCGGTAAATACTAACCCCAACGCTGGAGGTATTACTGGCAACCATCCAGCTTGGGTAAAAATGACAAAATTAGCTCCAAATAACACTGCAAGGGCTGTTGCTCCTGCTAATCCTAAGCCTAGTGGATGTTGAATTCGCCATACTAACAACCCACCAACTAAAGTCCATCCCCATATCAAAAGGACTTCACCCCACTCAGGCAAAAACCAAAATAGAGGCTGTTTGTTAAGAACAGCACTGAGAATTTGACTAACGCTGTGGGCATGAATTTCAATTCCGGCTATTTTGCCAGAATTATCTGACTTACCACTAGCAAATGGTGTATTAAAAATATCATTTAAACTATTGGCTGTTGAACCAATCAAAACGATGCGGTCTTTGACCAAATCTGGTTTAACTTGATTTGCAAGCACTTCTGTAATAGTTACCTGTTGGGCGACTTGATTACCAGAACGGTAGTTAAGCAGGATTTGGTAGCCATTGGTATCGGCTTTTTGATAACCGCCAGCGTTACTTTGCAGAGGTTTAAATACTGTATCTCGTAGTTGTAATTCCTTTTTTGGGGTAAATTCTACTTGGATGCCTCCAACTTCCAAGTATTTGAGTGCTAGTTGCAAGCTAAAAGAATAAGTACTTTGACAAGAATCGGACTCTTCTGCACTTACCAATAATAGGTTGCGGCGAATTGTGGCATCAGTGTCTTCTACGACATCATTAAATCCTACTCGCTCTGCTTCAACCCCTTTTGGAGGTGCTATTCCTGGATTGTTAGAACCAGAATGTTTGCAGATAGGAATGATGATATCGCTCTGTTGTAGACGTTGCAGGAGTTTTTCATGACCAGGCTGTACTGGTAAGTCACGAAATATATCTAGACCAATGGCTCGCGGTTCATAAGCTTCAAGTTTGGCTAATACTTGGTCTAGAAGTTCACCAGACAGGGGCCAATTCCATTTTTGGATATCTTTTTCACTTAAAGCAACAATCAACAGACGAGCGTCTGGGCCTGGGTCGGCACGTAATTGCATCATTTGGTCGTAGACCTTCATTTCTAGAGGCTCGAAAACCCCAAGTTTTTGAATGCCTACTAGTAAAAGTGTAGCGATCGCACTTGAAAGAATAACTGGCTGTTTAAATAAACTTTTAAAATTTGCAACCATCTTTTTAAGTAGGTTTTACTTTAAAATATACGGATATTTTTAGATTAATTTTTATTATTGAAATTATTCTATGCAATTTGCAACTTTTCAAAAAATATAGTAATCATATTTTACGTATGAAAATCTTAAGCTTAAGACTAAAATTCCCGATTTTTACAAGAAATCGGGAATCTTATTGTTTATGAATCATTAAGTAGGGCTACATAAGACTCATATTTGATTGCTGAAAAAACTCCGTAAAACTCAAAAATCCTTCTTTCCTATTCCCTTCTTGCCTATTGCCTATTGCCTTCTTTCCTATTGCCTTCTTGCCTATTGCCTATTGCCTGTCTACACAAATCAATTCAAAAATCAAAGCAGATTTCTATCCCTCTTTAAGATAATGCACGATCGCCTCTGCTGTTGGCAAATTAGTTGCCAGTAAAACTTGATTAATAGTACACAATCTCAACAATGCTTCTTCATTTGCTTGACCAGACTGAGGTTGCAGCAAATCTCTCAGGAAAATAACTGCTAAAATTTCTCCTGCTCCAACCAATGAAGCAATTGTTTGATATCCTCCAGAAGTAGGTGCAGGGGTTTGTTGACTAATAGTTATCCCTGCGTGTTGATGTAAGACTTCACTAACAGATGGCCACGTAATTGTAAAACTCTCTGAGAAAAATTCCTGATGTTGAGAAACAAATTCAGCAAGTTCTAATTTCTTGCTTTCATGAGCAATGAGGACTATATTTCTTTCAATGAGCGTTTCTTCTGGAGTTTCCTCAAACTCATCTTCTTTTACTTCCGAAACTGCTTCACTAGTCTGACTGATGCTCTCAGTAGCTTCACTTTCTGTTGCTTCCAAAAATTGAATATCAGCGGAGTTAAAAACTTCACTTACTTGTGCAGGAATATCATCAACATTTACACTGACTTCTTCAGTACTTGTATTACTCGAATCAATGTATTGACTGCTGAAAACTTCCGGGACGTTATCATCAAGCGTAGTCAATGTTTCAGGAACTTCATTGACTGTTTCATCAGCAGCAGAACTAGATTCTACTTCATCAACATCTGCGCTGTCTTCTGCTGTCAATGCTGTATCTAAATTTACTAGTTCATCACTAATATCCTGTATAGCTTGGCTCAAGGGTTCTTCCGGCTGAATGTCGTCTTCTTCAGGAATTTGACTAATAACTTCATCAACATCTGCACTAACTTCTTCTACTACTGGCGTATCCAAATTTGCTACTTCATCATGGGTAGCTTCTGGAATGACGCTCTCCTCCTCAGATACTTGGTAAAAAATATCGCGCGGCTGCACAAAAGTGACTTCTGCTGCTAATGCTGCCTCCCATTCTGCATCTTCATCGGAAATAGATTCTGCAATGGTACTCTCCTGTGCAGGAACTTCGTTGAAAATATCACGCGGCTGTACGAAGGTGACTTCCGCTTCCAGTGCTGCCTCTAACTCTGCATATTCATCGTAGCTAGCTTCTGGAATGGCACTTGTATCACGCTGCTGGACGATAGTAGATTCTGCCGCCAGTGCTGCTTCCAAGTCTGCAATCTCGTCGTCGGTAGCTTCTGGAAGAATACTTTCCTCTTCAGGAGTTTCAATAATGTTTTCAGGTGCAGCGATCGCATCATCAGCTACAGTAAAAGAAACTTCCTCACCATCTTCGCTGACTTCTGCAACTTCTACTTCCTCAACATCTGCGCTGATTTCTGCTGTAACTAAACGCAAATCCACAATTTCATCACGAACATCGTGTGGAACTTCGCTGATTGGTTCTGGTGACTGAATGATGTTTTCAGGGGCGATTATCTCAACAACCGGGATGACATCATCATCTTGAGTAGAAACAACTTCGGAGATTTCGCTGATTTCTGGGGAAGGTGTTTCTACTTCGGGAGTAATTGGCGCTGGAACTTCGTTGACTATTTCTGGCGCTGGTGTCGCAACATTGGGAGTGCTGATATTTTCAGGCGATCGCGGCCGAGAAAACAGTGAAGGATCTATAATTCTAAAGACTGTCTCTGGTTGCTCATAAGCAGGAGCAACTGCTTCCAAAATCAAAACATAATCTGCAATCCGAATCACATCTCCATCACTCAAAGAATATGGTCGATCTTTTTCAGCTTGTTTCCCATTAAATATTGAGCCATTTCTACTACCAAGGTCAGAGAAGTAGTAATTTCCACCTTTCACAAAAAACTTAGCATGTACCCGACTGATATCAGGGCTATCTAAGAGTAAATCAGAATCAGGAGAACGACCTATTAGCCATTCTCCTCTCGGTGTAGTTTCTATGGTAAGGTCAACTTCTTTGACTTCATTTAAAGTTGGTGAGTAGCTAACTTTTACTTTCATATTAATTTTTGGTTAATTTTATTGATTTCCGCTACCCAGCGCTGACGGGTAGTGTGTTCTAAATTTAAAATATCATCTTGTGACCAGTGGAAATGATAAGCAATAAAAGCTACCTCCTCATATAAAGTATCAGAGGGGTAGCTTAGGACTCCCCCGCTAGTTCTAGCTCCACTGAAAATTGAGTATTACAGTGGGGACATTGTGTCGGAATGTGTACATTGCCTTGTTGATTGATTCGATTGTAAAATTCTCGGAGATAGGCAATGTCATGTAAAAGCAGTCCTTCGAGTAAATCAGGACTAACAGAATTGAAACTGCCCAAGCGAGTGATAACCCGTGCAAGCATCACCAAAACACCGTAAGCTGGATTTTCCTGAACTCCGCGTTCTTGTTGCACCAAAATTTCATCTTTGGCGGTGGCTAAACGCATCACCCCATGACGATGTACTCGTTGTTCGCCATCACTCAATCCTCTAGGAAGAGTGAAGGCAAATTCTGTGCAGAGAGTATCCTTTTTACGGCGCATAGGTAATTTGGGCATTGGGAATTGGAAATTGACTGGTTCCTAGCCTGAAGGCTGGGAACCCATTCTGGGAGGCTCCGCCTCCTCTTTGTTGACAAGAGGTAGAACCTCTGCGAATACATTCCCAGCCTGGAGGCTGGGAACGAGGCTAATGAGTCTTTGATACTCGTGAATGAGTCTTTGAACTCCGTTAATGAGTCTTTGAACTCCGTTAATGAGTCTTTGAACTCCGTTAACGAGTCTTTGAACTCCGTTAATGAGTCTTTGAACTCCGTTAATGAGTCTTTGAACTCCGTTAACGAGTCTTTGAACTCCGTTAATGAGTCTTTGAACTCCGTTAATGAGGCTTTGAACTCCGTTAATGAGTCTTTGAACTCCATTAATGAGTCTTTGAACTCCATTAATGAGTTTTTATTTTTATTCTTTACTCTCCTGCTCCCTGCTCCCTCATCCCAATTCCCCAGTCCCCAGTCCCCTTTCCCCAATTCAATTTTGAAGAAGTGCTTCGGGAGAATTGATTTTATCTTCTGGGATGGAAGTTTCGCCTTCCAAGCCATTGATTCGTCGGTAAAAATCTTGGAGGTAGTTTAAATCTTGGGAAAAAAAGTTTTCCACAATTGCAGGAGTCACTTCTGATAAAGCACCCAAGTGGGTAATCACTCGCGACAAGATAATAATTGTGGCATAAACGGGATTAGCTTTAACGCGGGGGTCACGCAAGGGTGCAATCTCGTCTATCGCCGTTGATAACCGCATTACACCTTTGCGGTGGAGGTTGCCTTCAGAGTCTAGATACCCCTTTGGCAGTGTAAATTCAAACTCTGTGGGAAACATAATCCTCCTAATTACTTCACGCGTTTAAATTCCTCAAAAGCAACCTCCACCTCCTCAATTTCGATGTCATGGCTGCGGGCATTGACATCGGCAATTTTGTAACTTGCAGGCCAAGCACCGGCTAATTCAAATCTAGCTACTTCTTGATTTGCCTGATTATAAATAGACAAAGCCACAAGTCTACGTTGCTGTGACCAATTACCCTTTTCGACTTTTTCAAACCACTTCCAAAAATCCATAGAGTTGGTGGTACCTCTACGCAGAATGAGATTACCACTCTTGGGATTGCTAGGAAGCTTAGTTCTCACCACCTGACCTTTTGATTGCCCTTTTGTACCCCAGGTTTGAGAAGTAACTTCAGAAATCTCAATTACCTCTTGGGTTCTTTTGAAGCCTTGACACTCCAAAAAGAAACAATTGGCATCGTTTTGACCTTCTAATGTCAGTTCTAAATAGAACCGATGGGCTGTCAGAACTTCTGGAATTCGGCTTGCGGATTGTACCACTGTTAAATAATTCGTAATTCGTAATTCGTAATTCGTAATACTCGCCAAGGGCGAGAAGCTACGTAATTAGTAATGAAGCTTGCGGACTTGCTATTGCTACGCTCTAAGCAAAGCTATGCCGCAGACTTTACGTAATTACGATTATTTGATACGTTTAATTCCTTCGTGAACCAATTCAATAGTTTCATTCGCCATTTCACCACCGGAAGCAGTTAAGGTAGGCCCGGTGTATTTACATGGATAACAATTGACAATGTTCCAGCGTGCTTTTTCTGAGCCTTGTTGGTCGTAAGCAACCACTGAACCAGTCTTACGATTCTGTGCCCACTTCCGAGGATCACCCATATCTTCGTTACAATCTTGATACCATTTATAAAGGTCTATATCATCAGTGGCGATGACTTTTACTGTGATGTTAGTAAATTTAACAACAGTTGGTGTAGCTTGACGCATTAGTTTAGCGCCCTTAGATGAACCGTGGACTTCTTGCGCTGGTGTATTTTCAACGCCTAGTCCGCTAATTTCTTTGATAAATTTATCGGTAATTCCGTCAGCCTCAAAGTAAAACTTACAAGAGGTTAAAAATTCGCCTGCCATAGTTTTAGATTCCTTTATGTGTGGTTAATTTGGGAATGGGGAATGGGGAATGGGGAATGGGGAATGGGAGTTAGGAGTTAGGAGTTAGGAGTTATAAGAATTCTTTCCCCAATGCTCAATGCCCCATGCCCAATACCCAATGACAAATGACAAATGACAAATGCCCTATTCGCTATCTTCAATGCCGTTCCATTGGCTGATGCGGAAAACAACAAATTCAGCCGGTCTGACGGGACAAACACCGACTTCAATATATAAACGTCCTAAAATTCTGGTTTCTGGTGGGTTCAATTCTTCGTCGCACTTGACATAGAATGCTTGGGCTGGAGATGCACCAAATAATGCACCTTCACGCCAGATGCGCTCTAAGAAATTACTAACGGTGCGGGTTACACGCGCCCATAAATCTTGGTCGTTCGGTTCAAAAACTACCCACTGAGTCCCCAATTCTAAGGATTTCTCGATATAGCTAATTAATCTACGCACGCTGATGTAACGCCACTCTGTTTTATCTGGCTCAACTAAAGTGCGTGCGCCCCAAATGCGGATACCTCGGTTGGGGAAGCTGCGAATGCAATTTATTCCAAGGGGGTTTAATAGTTCTTGTTCGCGGAAGTTTGTGTCATAGCCCAAACCAATTACGCCTCTGGGAACTTCATTTGCTGGGGCTTTGTAAACTCCTCTGGTTTCGTCAGTGCGGGCCCAAACACCCATTACATGACCACAAGGAGGTACTAAAATTGGATTACCGCGATCGCGTGGATTGGGTACTTTAATCCAAGGATAATAAAGGGCCGCAAACATCGAACGACGGTTAAATCTATTCAACCACTCCACTACTTGTTGCGGTTTGACGGCTTCTGGTGGCGCATCCAGTACAACCATGCGGTTGGGCGGATTGGGAATATCGCCACTGGCGGAACCCTCGCACATACTAATCATGAGTTCGATGATGCCGTGAACTTGATCTAAATTCAGTACTTGCTCTTGATAAGCCCGCATCACATCAGGGCAAGCCAGCATTGTGATTTCATCAACTTCAAAGATACCGCGTACCCCGGTGCGATCGTCTCGAACCCCTTCTAAATTTTGTGAAAATCTATCAGGTGGAGTAGCTACAATGGGCGGCGCTAGTTCATATTGACCATTAACCGGACGACGAGCTAAAGGCTGTCCACTTTGAGTTATGTCTTCTACGGTGATGTACATCGAATTTCTCAATGCCGCCACCGCGTAAGTCGCTGTTTGACCAGCAGGTTCGCGGTTCATTGTCAAGTTTTCGTATTGCTCTAAAAGTTCATCTCCCCGACGAATTTGGATGGTGAAATATTCACCCGTATTTGGAGGCGCTTCTCCTTCAGTACCTTCAGGTAAGGCGCGGGGTGAACCATCAATAATAACGAGATTTACTAATCCGCCTGCTGCTTGCTCAGGGCGCAAAGTAAAGCGGAGGGCTGGACGATTACCTCTAGAGTTGATTCTGAGGGTAGCCGGTTCTGGAGTTGCTGGTCTGGGTGCGCCTGGTAACTGAGTCCCAATGCTTGTTACCCAGCAACGACCGCCACCATTCATAAAGTAGCCGTAGACTGAAAAGGGTAAATAAGCGTTGAAGTCGGTGAAGCCGTCAGAGTTGGGACGGGCAAAGTAGTTTAAGAATTGCGTCCAAGTGGTTACTAGCATGGGCTTGTATAACTCAGCCCCACCGCGAACGTCTTCTGTAAAGCCTACAAATCCGGCAACTGCTGTGCTAACACCTTCAATTGGTCGGCTACCCCGGTCAATTTCTTCAATGTAGACACCAGGAGCAAAGTAATCAAGTCTAGCCATGAAAGTTTCTCCAAGTCAGTAAAAATCTAAATTATTCAGGAGTTAGAAATATTTCTTTGAAAGTATGACTTTGGTTATCTACCAATGCATTGACGTTTTGGGGTAAATAGCCAGGATGATTCAGTGTCAAAACATAATTACCTAAATGAAGGTCTTCAAAAAAGAACAACCCTTCTTTAGTAGTTGATATGGATTTTTCAGTTCCCCTCACAGCCACTTCTGTCGCTACCAACGGCAGATTTGTCACCGCACTTTTGACAATACCCGCGATCGCAACTCGCCTAGTTAGAACTAAACTGTCACTATCGCGAGACAATTGATTTCGCAAATTGAAAATTCGCTCCCAAACCAAAGGTACTTGAGTAGGTTGTGGCTCAAAGGGGATTGTAACTGTCAAATATAAGGCTGAACGCAATGGCACATTGAGAGCGCTCCATAAAGAGCCAATCTCAATTGGTGGCTCTAGGGCAACTGTCAGGTTCAAATTACCATAGCCCCGTAATTCCGGAACCAAAAACTCCTCTTCCAAGGTGCGATGGCGCAACAGCACAGTTAACGCCTCACTGATAAAGTGATGCTCACCTAAAGCTGTTCTATCCCACGCTGTTAATAGCAGCGAAACATCAAACCAAGCGGGTGCCCAATTTACAGTGGCAGGTTGTAGAGCGCGTGTTAGCTTGCGTTCAACTTGCCTGCCAGAATGTTGTACCTGCTTACTCTCACGTATATCAAAAATGTATAAATTGAGAGTTGGGCCTGCTCCCTCTTCCCTCCGATTACCAGGATGGCTAAAGTCAATTTGCTCTGTACTGGTAAGTGAGGTTCCTCCAGCGAGAATTTCGGCTAAAGTTTGAAGAACGAAGATAAGCATGAAGGTGTTCTGCTGGTAGCTAATCCAGATGCATCTACAGTATATGTATCAGCCTTCTAAAGTTAATTAGACTTTTGTCGATATTTTGGTCATTTGTCATTGGTCATTTGTCATTGGTCATTTGTCATTGGTCATTTGCCATTGGTCATTGTCTCCCTATTTGCCCACTCACCATCTCCTCAGAATTATTGAGAACGCTAGTAGTCTGTCAATAAATAATTGATAGATAAATTCCTTGTAGAGACGGCGATTTATCGCGTCTCTCTAACCGTCAAAATGAATTTGAAAGACTACTAGAGAAGATTTAGATTTTCAAAAATCCGAAAAGCGGTAACTTCAGTTTGTAGATTAGTCTGGAGTGGTTCTTAATCAGACGCACCACATTTTTTTCTTGTGGGGGTGTTAAATGTGAAAGCCATCTTAGAAAAAGCTTTTAGATATGTCTCGTTCCCAGTCTCCGACTGGGAATGCCCATCGTTGAGGCTCCGCCTCTAGACTTGCGGCTCTGCCGCTTTTGAGTTGCATTTCTAGCTAGAGGCTGGAAACGAGATTTTGAAAAGGGTTTTACCTTAAGTTGACACCAATAGCGGCACACTTATCTCACAAAAGTTATTGAGTCGTGATTAATATAACCATTAAATACTTGTATATACTTAGAGCAATCACATGCGGTTTTGAATGTAAACTTAATAATTCTTTGTATTAATGAGTTACAAAGATAACTTAACAAAAAAATAAACATTACTGAGACTGCATAATTTTATACTGGTCAGCAGAAAAGTAAAATATTTGTTTGCAAAAAGCGAGTGAAGCTATGACACTAGGCTTTTCTGTACAAAAATTAGAAAATGGCTCTAATTATTTGAATTCCTCAGAAATTCAGAGCTTTTGTCAGCTTGAGTCTGAACAGTTAACTAGTCAATATCCAATTTTTTTCGCTCGGATTGTCTATCATGATTCCTTATTGAGAGCTAATCAGGAAATTATAAATTATGGTCAAGACCAAGCTCCTTTTTCCCAAAAAACTTTAGCTTATTTGCGCTCAGAAGTATGGTTTACAGATTTTCCACCTGCTTTGACTTTACATGAATTTAGACTTAAGGACTTTTCATCCATTTCCTACATTTGTCCCATATCCTATAGAAATCAAAAACCTGAATACATTCAAATTATTACTCGTGAACCTCTCTCATTGAATTTGCAATTATATGTAAAACGTTCTGCGATGCTCCTGAGTAACTATATAGATATTTACTTAGACAATGGGAGACAAAAAACTGAAATTCAACTCCTAGAAGATATCCTACATCGAGTAGGACATCAATTACGCAACTCTCTAGGACTCATAGGATTGTATGCACATAATCTATGCTTAGGGTTAAAGGATAATCCTTGGCAAGAACAAGCAACAATCATCGGCGAAAGCATACAAGATTTAGATATTAATTTAAACGAACTGATTGATTGCGGTCAAAGTGCAAAATTAAGAGTAACACTTCAAGATTTAAGAACTTTGGTGGTTGAAAGCATCACAAATTTACAACCTCTAATTAATCAGAAAAAACTTAAAATATTGATTCCCGATACATCGACAATACTGAGGATAGACAGATTACAAATAAAACAAGTATTTGATAACATCCTCAGTAATGCTGTTCATTTCAGCCCTAATTCAGGAACTATAACTTGTAGCTGGCAGATTTTTCAAGATGAAGTTTTAATTAAAATTTCCGACCAAGGTCTAGGACTATCTCAAGAAGATTTACAAAAAGTATTTACTCCATTTTATTCCCGGCGGAAAGGAGGCACAGGACTGGGTTTAACTATTGCTAAAAAAATTATTCTAGATCATCAAGGAAGTATCTGGGCGCAAGTTTTACCAGAAAGTGGAGCACAATTTTCTATAATTTTACCTCGGCCAAGAAGTGGATAAATAATTCGTAATTCGTAATTCGTAATTCGTAATTAAAAAGATGGCTAATGACAGTAAGAAACTTTCGGTTTTGCTGGTAGATGACGAAGAACGCTTTCGTCAGGGGTTACGTACTCTTCTGAATTTTTATAGTATTAATTCTGCATTACCTGTAGAAGTTATAGGTGATGCCGATTCTGTAGAGCAGGTTTTAAAGTTTACAGCCCAGAAGTGTCCAGATTTAATTTTGCTGGATATGCAATTGAAGGGATGTGATGGGATTACAGTTTTAGCACGGCTTAAGGAAACTGCTTATACTGGCAAGGTTTTAGTATTATCGGCTCATCAAGAAGATGACTGGATTTTTAGAGCAATGCAAGGGGGAGCCGCAGGTTATGTGTTTAAAAATCGTGTAGCAACACAATTGTGTGAGGCTATTGACACTGTTACAAGGTCGGAAATTTATCTACCTTCAGAAGTTGCTAGTCGATTTTTCCGGTTTTTTCAGGCTTATTCAGATTCTTGTGTAAAAGCGTGTCATGAAGTGCATTTAACCGAAAGAGAGCAAGAAGTTTTATACTGGTTAACTCAAGGTGCTTCTAATGAAGAAATCGCTAAACATTTATATGTAACAGTTGCTACTGTTAAGGCGCATCTCACCAGTATTTTTGAAAAATTGAAGGTTACTAGCCGGACTCAAGCTATTGTGACAGCCCTCAAGTTAGGATTAGTTCACGCTTGAGCGCGACGGAAGTAATCGGCGCAATTCACGAAACTCTTTGTATATGCCTTCATTTGAATCTTTATATCAAGAATACCCCTGCTCGTACAATTCTCCCTTAAGTTGCGATCGCCCTTTCCAAACGGCACAGCAAATCAAGGGCGCTAAGTTTTGCTTGGAATGCGGTTTTCCAGCAACTTTACCACAGGAGGCTGAGATTAAAGGAAATCAGGGGACTTATCAAATAGCTAGTTTTATTGGTGTGCGGGGTTTAGGCCGCTTATACTCAGGTATCCAACTCAAGGACAAACAGCCTGTCATCATCAAAGAATACCTGCTACCCAATCGTTGTTTTAATGAGAGCGAGACTCAAAAGCGGAAAGAGACTTTCAAACGGGTGGGTGGGATAAGTTTAGCCGATAGTCGAATTCAAAACTTCCGTCTTGTGGAAACTAAAGAAGCGATCGCAGATGAAAAAGGAGAACGCTGTTATCTAGTTATTCAAGGAATAGAGTCATCTCAAACTTTAGCTAAGTATCTCATAGAAAAAGGAGCAATGACATCTGCCGATGTGCGTGAGATACTAAACCAAGGTTTGCAAACTCTCCAGTTTCTCCACACCCAAAAGCTGCGTTTTCCGTCAAATCAAACACAACTCGGTATAACTCACGGCAACATCAGTTTAGATAGTACTTTAATTAAAATAGAAAATAATCAAAAGTTTTCTATATACTTTTGTGATTTAGCTATCTGGGAAAACTTATTTATTCCACCCATTATTGCTCAACCCGCTCCTGCCAGACCTGAGCAAGATTTAGAATCATTAGGATTACTAGCCTTTTATTTATGGACAGGACGGACAACTAATTTTTTATCCAACCAGCCTCTCGATCCTAGAGATAATCAACAATGGCCAGATACCGATAGCCATTTAAAGCAGTTTATTTATCGACTAATTGGGTTAGAAACTCCTTTCGAGAACGCAGAAGCGGCTCGTCAAGCACTGCTGCAACTTCCCAAAGAAGATCATGGCAAAGGTTCAAGTTCCCTACGATCGCCAGCTTCTAAAGAAATAGCAAAGCGTTTCCCAATGCCCTTAATATTGCTAGTAATTATGGCGTTATTACTACTCAGTGGGGGAATTTGGTATTGGTTTTGGGGCAGGAAAACAGATAATCCTAATCAATATATACTATGGTCTAGACTTGTGCGGAATTTCTCAGAAGTTCCCAACGTTCCTTCTGGGCAATTTACTTACACAGGAGAAAAAGAAAGTACATGGAGTTATGTTTTAACGCAACCATTAGACAACAGTCGCTTAGGAGATTTATTGACGAAACCAAAGCCAGATGCAACAGCAACATTTAAGTATGAATCTGTTTTGTCAGCAAATATAAGTAATCCAATTAAAAGTATTGAAGAAGTCCAAACAAACCAAAAAGATTTTGCAATTACTAGTTTAGTAGACAATATCACAGATAAACTTGCTAAAAAACAAGTTGCTTATGATGGATTAATTGTTTTTGTAGCATTTAATAAAAGAGACTCAAATCTTGCTAATGCTTTGGGGGGACAAATCAATCTTGAGCAATTGCGTCAAATATACACAGGTAAAATTACTAATTGGCAGCAAATTAATCCCAAACTTCCAAATCTGACTGTAAAACCTTTTGCTCCAAATGAACCAGAAGCAATCAATAAATTTCAGGAAATAGTTCTTAAAAACGCTCCCCAAGACGAAGCTTTATTTGCAGCGAAGGTTACTAAACTTGATACAACAAAAACCCAAAACCAGATCCGCAGTGAGACTTTAGAGGGGCGAACCACTGGGATTATCAGTTTTGGGATTATCAGTAAAACTTGGAAACAATGTACTGGCTATCCGCTAGCGATCGCAGATGGTAAAAAGTCACCTATTCAACCTCTGTTTCAAAAACGCGATCGCCGCTCAATTAATCCCTCAGATGACTTATGTCAGCATGATGATTATTATGTTGATGTCACAACTTTCCAAAGCTACCCCCTGGGATACCCTATTTTTGTAGTGTACCCTAAAGACAGCAACCGCCTGCCTGGTGGTTCTACATTTGCCCAGATGCTAACTACTCGTCAGGGTCAGTGTTTACTTAGTAAAGTAGGTCTTGTAGCTTTACAACCTATGCCTGATGATATAAACTCCTATGCCTGCAAATCGGTGCCCTAATCCCAGTTGCGAATATTTTAACCGTGCCCTGCCTAACAATGCTAAGGTTTGTCCCTGGTGTTCCACTCCCGTGGGTAATGTAGTTTCTCCTACACCACAACCACCTATTCAACCACAGCCTAGTCAACAACCACCCAGTCAACAACCGCCAGTTCAGTATCAACGACCAGTAACAGACCAACCTAATTACCAGGCTCCCCAACAAGCTCCCGTTGATTATTCAACAGTCTATCAGCCACGAGTTTCTTATCCACCCACACCTCCTGTTTACACCCCGCCGCCGCAAAGAGCGCCAGTCTTAAAGCTGATTCATAGCACTGGAAGAGAATTTAACCTCGTTGGGGAAGGAGGCTATATTGGTCGCCGCAGTCAGAGTCCAGGAATAGCGCCGCCAGAAATTGACTTAACCGGCATTCCCAGTGAAGGAATAGTTTCTCGTCGTCATGCGCGAGTCGATTGGGACTGGTCGCAAAATTCATACATGATTGTTGATATGAGTACAAATGGTATTTATTTAAACAACACCTCTCTAACTCCTGGTATGCAATATCGCCTACTTAACGGTGATTCACTGCGATTTGGTCAGGATAACCTAGTTAACTTCACTGTATATGTTGTGTAGTAAAAATATTATTTACTAATTGACCAATGACCGGATGATTACTAATTCGTAATTCGTAATTCGTAATTCGTAATTCAAGGTTACTAATGACAAATGACCAATGACCAATGACAAATGACCAATGACCAATGACAAATGACAAATGACCAATGACCAATGTATTTCGGGAATTCTTGCAAAAGGTAGGCGGTGGAAGTCACACGAGCGAAAATTTAACTCGTATAGAAGCAGCCACCGCTACTAAAATGATGCTGTTGGGTGAAGCGACACCAGCCCAAATCGGCGCGTTTTTGATTGCTCATCGAATCAAGCGTCCCACAGGGGAAGAGTTAGCCGGAATGTTGGATGCATATTCTGAACTGGGGCCAAAACTGCAACCAATAGCCTCTGAGCGACCAGCGATCGCACTTGGCATCCCTTATGATGGCAGAACACGCACAGCACCAATTAGTCCGGTAACAGCTTTATTACTCGCCGCAGTGGGACAACCAGTGATAATGCACGGTGGCGATCGCCTACCAACTAAGTACGGTTTACCCCTAATAGATATCTGGCAGGGTTTAGGAGTCGATTGGACTACCCTAGCACTAGCAAAAACTCAACAAGTGTTTGAGCAAACGGGAATTGGCTTTATTTATCTACCTCAGCATTTTCCCTTAACTAAAAGTATTTGGGAGTACCGTGATCAACTTGGCAAACGTCCACCCTTGGCGACAATGGAGTTAATTTGGTGTCCTTATGCTGGGGATGCTCACGTAATCGCCGGGTTTGTTCATCCGCCGACAGAAGGAATGTTTAAGATTGCTTTAGGGCTGCGGGGAGTAAAAAAATTTACATTAGTGAAAGGATTGGAAGGTAGTTGCGACTTACCGCGCGATCGCACTGCAATTATCAGCTTATCTTCATCTGTAGCATCCCAAGAGGTAGAGCGATTGCACCTCGTACCGCGCGATTACGGCTTTACTACCAAGAACGTACCCCTTGGAACTACTGAAGAATTGGTGGCGGATATTCAGGAAGTTTTAGCAGGTAAACCAGGTGAATTAATGCAAACAGCCTTATGGAATGGCGGATTTTATCTATGGCGGAGTGGTATTTGTCCAGATATGCCAGAGGGTTTAGCTAAAGCAGAAGAATTATTAACCAATGGTGTAGTAGCAGCTAAACTCCAAGAACTCAGCCAGTCAGTAAATTAGCCGTCACCAGTGTAATTAATTACGAATTACGAATTACGAATTACGAATTACTTACTCAACAAATCCTCCAAAATAGATTTTTGTTGCAACCAATCTTGACCTACTTGGATACTGATATCCGAGCCGAGGTTGCCCGTACTTTCCACGCGCACTTCTCCAAATCCCAAAGTGTTGCGAATTGATTCGGCACTTTCACCATCTCCTTGTTGGGCGACAATGTGAGTTACGTCTAGAGGTTCACCCCATGCTTTGGCTATATAGATGTTGCGATATCCAGATTTTTCCAAGGCGCTAATTAACGGTTGGAGGTTAGAGCGATCGCCACCTGTACTATCTTGAATTGCTACACGCAAATAGCGTGGATTAGCCATCTCCTGTTCTTGGTCTGATTCCAAACCAAAGTGCTGAACCATGAGTTTGGCAATCCCATCTTTGTTGGGCAACCAATAGCTAGCATCATACTCATTCTTCTCGCTAAAGCGACCTGGCAGCATTAACATCTGCATATTAGAGCGATTTGTCCGTACTCCAAAACCCAATAATGCCACTAACTCTTCAACAGTCAAGTTTGTATCAATATGGTCTTTCACTACATCAAGAACTTTAGGTAATTGAGCAACCGTAGCTGGGTTGAGTGTTTGATCCATCAAAGCACGCATGACCATTTGTTGCCGCTGAATCCGACCAATATCACCAAGTTCATCATGACGAAACCGCAGCAATTGTAGTACCTGATCGCCGTTGAGATGCTGCTTACCCGCCTTCAAATTGATGTACAAATGCTGAGAATCATCTTGATATTTCATATCTTTGGGGACGTAAACTGTTACACCACCCAAAGCATCAATCAGCTTACCAACTCCCAGAACGTTAATTCGGACATAGCGATCAATTCCCGCCCCACCTAAGAGATTACTGACGGTTTTAGCAGTTAAAGCTGGGCCACCTTCAACATTGGCATAATTAATTTTTTTTACTCCAGACCCTTCTATTCGTGTACGGGTATCTCTGGGAATGGAGAGCATAACTATTTTTTTCGTCTCTGGATCAAATTTGACCATGAGCATCACATCCGCAAGACCATCAAAGGAGTTTACCTGGGGCAGGTATTTAAGGTTTTTGGTTTCTTCAGGAGGGTTTTGGACATCTGGAGGAAGTACGCTCATCCCCATCACTAAGAGATTGACTGGGCGAGTTAACTCTGAAAATCGCATCACACCTCCAGAGATGCGATCGCTATCAAAGACAGCCTCATCCTGTGGACTTAGCTCGGCTTGTTGCAAAGGCGTACTGGTCAAAGACACTGCCAAAAGCGCCCCCGCAGTTGCGGACACCATTGCAATACCACTCATACCTACCCAAAACCACAGCCAACGTCCTGATTTCGAGTTCTGGGGAATTTTTTTATTGGACTTTGAGGCTTTTCCCGACTGGTTTTCTTCCGCCGAACTTCTTTGAATGGTCACAGACTTCCTCACACTTACTCAATAATCAAATTTGGTAAATTTGCAGACTAAAAACATCCAAACAAATCAACCCATAATAGCTAACTCTTAATTATCAGTGCTAACTTTTTTAATGTAGTGTCAACCACAACACTTATAGCAGCATTTTTCCTTCTTTTGGGCCAACTTGGAGATGTTTTACTGAAGTATGGCAATAATAAACTGGATTTGACTAGATATATGGATAAATCAACCGTAAATTTTTAGAAAATAAGTAAAAATACTGACAAATTATTACTCTAAAAAATTAAGATAAATACTTGCCAAACACTCGTTCTGCTAAATTACTAAACCCTGGTAAACGACCAGATTTGCCCTGCATCAGGCGCAAAATCAACCAGACACTTACTAAAAAGTAACCCGATGTGAGAAAGCTATTCAGGATAAATAGACGTAGCGGAAAAAAATCTGAAGTTGCTGTTCCGGTAGTTAATAATAGATAACCTAACAGCCAAGTAAGTGCCAAAGTAATAGACAGACGACTAATAGCAAGTTGTTCCCGACTACCCTGGCCCCGATAGAGTGTCCACAAGGATGGAAAAAAGCCAATAATCGGAACCAAATATAAAAGCAATTGTGTTTTGGGCATAGGGCATGGGGCATTGGGCATTGGGCATTGGGCATTATTATTCTCCCCCCGCTCCTCTGCTCCCCTGCTCCTCTGCTCCCCTGCTCCCCACTCCTTACTCTCTTTCGGTTCAAAATTTTCCATCGGGGTTAGTCTAACTCCTAAACTAGAAGGATGAATAAGACTCATATATTTAGAGATAATAAGCTGTAAAGAAAGATTTAACTTAGTTCTATCCCGCAATCAGTTCAAAATGCAGACACGCAAGCTACTCGACTGGTGGCAAACATTCACTCCCATAGCGCGAATCGGGGCGATCGCGCTATTCGTTCCGCTGCTAGTTCTCAATGGTTGGGCACTTTCGGTATTTTTCAATTATTTTCATTCTCTCATAGTCATTTTAGTTGGAGCCTCAGTGCTAGCATTTCTGCTCAACTACCCCGTGAGTTGGATGGTGCATCATGGTGCTAGGCGAGAACAAGTCGCTATCCTAGTATTTCTCTTGGCTGTATCGATTTTATTGGCGTTGGGTGTGACACTTTTTCCTCTGGCCCTTACCCAAGCTCAACAACTGGTGGCTCGTTTGCCAGAATTGATCGACTCTGGACGCTCTCAGTTAATGATATTAAACGAAAAAGCTGAGACTTTTGGCTTACCGATTAACCTTGATGCTTTGGTAGTGCAAATCAACGATCGCGTCAAAGGACAATTGCAAGCGATCGCTGGACAAGTTTTAAATCTGGCTGTACTCACAGTTACTAGTCTGCTAGATATTCTCTTAACGATGGTTCTGACCTTCTATCTTTTACAGCATGGCGGTGAACTCTGGCAAAGTTTAGTCGAATGGCTACCGAATAAATTTCGCGATCCTTTCTCTAAAACAGTCCGCCTCAGCTTCCAAAATTTCTTCATCACCCAGTTGATTTTATCTACCTGTATGGCCTCAGCCCTAATTCCTACCTTTTTATGGCTGAAAGTGCCATTTGGGCTGTTATTTGGACTAACTATTGGCTTGATGGCTCTCGTCCCCTTTGGTGGTTCTGTGGGCATCGCCCTGACTACACTATTGGTAGCGTTACAAGATTTCTCAATGGGTGTAAGAGTGTTGATAGCAGCGGTAATCATACAGCAAATTCTTGAAAACTTAATTGCGCCCAGAATTTTAGGCAGTTTTACAGGTTTAAATCCAGTTTGGATTTTAATTTCGGTTTTGACAGGGGCAAGAATTGGCGGACTGTTGGGTGTAATTGTGGCAGTACCCACCGCTGTAGTGATTAAGACTGCTTTAAGCGCATTGCGTCTTGGTAGCCTAAGCAACGAAACAGACGATAGCGCTATAGCTGCATCCGTTACAGCAAATGAATCCCCGAAAGCTGAAGGTAAAAACACTCTAAGCATTTCTGAAGCGACATTACCCTAATGCAAGGAGGCAGGAGTTTTTCTCACTGCGGCTCGATGATGGAACCCATAAACAAAATACTTCCCGTCTGATTATCCCTAATCGCACAAAAGAAGGGACGATCAACAATCATTCGGAATGGTTCTGGTTCATCTCTCAAAGATGTTGCTACTATTCCCACTGAAGTAGCCGCAGCCGCTTCAGTTCCTTCTTCGTTCACTTCCACAAAGGTTTTATGTTTAACTTGGCTAATGGCAAAATTTTTACCCATGCCAGAAAAATTGGCTTTGTTACTGAAAGCCTCTCCCATGCCTAAAGTTTTCAAAGCATCATTGAGTGTAATATCATATTCTGTTTTGAAGCGAGGCAAGCGAATAAATCCTTCTTGTTTGTTGAACTGAGTCATCCATTTTTCCCAGTTCTCAACATTTAAATTTTGATAAAAAGTTTTGAGGTTAGAGTTGTCTTTGGGTAGGAAGATATAAAAACTGACTTTACCATCTTTGCCATAAGGTAAACTAACCGCCTGAAATTGTTCGCTTTCATAGTATCTATAGTCACCCTTTTGCGACATCATTGGGTGTTGTTTTTGCTTCCCAGATGTGATGTAAAAAGGGTGTTCAGCAGTTTCTTGTTTGTCAAACTCGTTGCTCCAATTACCTTTAAAATATATGGCATTAATCAGAAATAACACCTGATTAGGTTCAATCGTTTCAACTATTTTGTTAATTTTGCCATTAGTATTTTCTTTTACCCAATTATTAATAGTACTAGATGCGGCGGCATCTTTAAAGTTTAAATTACTGACCTTAGCTTGATAGAAATCCTGGGTTCTTTTAAGGAAGTCTGGTGCAAAGCTAACATCTTGATTTGCCCAAAGTGAGTTAGCGATCTTCAGTTGCACTTTCGCATCCGAATTGTCTAAAAGCTGTTTTAATGCCGCCGCGTAAGAAGAGTTGATTGCTGGTAGATTCATCCCCTGTAATTCCAGAGTTTTTGTCATTGCTTGTTGAGTCGAGCCACTAGCACCGTTGTAGGTCATAGCAAGAGCGATCGCGACACTCGAAGGTGAGATAAAAACATTATTCTCACCTTGATCATTTTTCAGAACTTCTGAAAATAGTTTGAAGCCAAACTTATTGTTAGACTCAACGATTTTTGTATCAGTCTTGACTGTTTTTTTTTGCAATGGATTTTCTGGCTGAGGTAAATTAGATTGGGCAAGGGCACTTTTATTACTCTCGACTTGAGAACACCCTAATACACTGAATAGAACCACACTTGCAGCTGCCAAAGCATAACGTCTGCCCAGACTAACACCGTAACGTCTTTGCAGGAAATTTTCTTTTGCATCACTAAACTTTTGCCGATTCATTCTGCTACCTCACTTGCCAAAGATTCCCGATCTGTGCTTAGAGTTGACGCAGATACTGTGTCAATGACTAACTATTGCATTTGCTCTAATAGAAAAATCGGCTGTTACAGTTTTTGTAACAACAAGTTAGTGATTGAGAGCAATTAAACACAACTTCTGAGAGTTGCTAATTTCTAATTGAGGCGGCTATGCAGACGAGTGATGAAAAACTTTGATTTCTAGGAGTTTTTCTATTTTAGACACAAACGTATTGTAAGCTACGTAATCACAAAATAACCACTTGTGTTGAATTCTGATAGATAGAATAACTTTTCTCAATGGTATGAAATACACAATTTTCGTAGGGACGCACGGCTGTGCATCCCTGTTTCAATTGATAGGTACACTCCACCAAGCTAAACTATAGGGTTGAGTCGCTTCATTGAGCTTTTGACGAAACTGGACGCGGATTTTGTAATTGCCAGTAGCCGCAACTGGGCAGAAAATATGTTCTACACTATCGATTTGGCTGATTGAGGAGCAAACAGCACCAACCTCTGAATTTTGAGCATCAGATTTTACCAGATAAAGATCGAGATTGTTCAAACCGCGATCGCGAAAATTTTCGCCCACGTCATATTGCTGGTTTTTATTTTTATCGTTGAGTTCCACCAATCGATCCCAACTCAGGGTAACAGCAACAAAACTTCCCTGCTTTAACGGTTTTGCTAATATATAATCCACAGAAGCGCCAACATCGACTGTGCGATAATCCCAACCAATAGCCGGCACCGCACCTGATGCTTGCCATTGACCAGCACTAAATTGCTGATAAGCGCGAGATACATTTAAATGACCCGCTCCCATTTGGGCATCCAAGGGAATCTTTGAATCTTTATAAGCATCAGAATCTAGCCAGCTTTGATTTTGTTTATCAATTAGTGTCCGAGTCATTCCTAACCGTAAGCCATCGCCACTATCTAAAATTTTGTCTGTTGAATTCAGCAATACAGCTTTCATTACTTGATGACGCCGAGCATCAATGCTCCAGTTGCGTTGTTTTGTCCGCATCTGTCGATCAGCAAGTTCCTGCAATAGAGCAACCGTAGCCGTAACTTGAGGTGCTGCAAAACTTGTACCTGTCACTTTGTTCAATTTGCCATCTGGATTGAGCAAAGGTAAGTTATTTCCAGGAGCAACTAAACTGATGGCGCGACGCCCATCAATATTAAATTCCCTTCCAGCTAGCCTTCCACTCACTCCTTGGTTAGCACCAGCCAAATTAGCCACGTCTACTTTGTTAAAAACTCCCCCTCGGCGAGATGAAAAGGCCACGTTCATTGCGTTAAAATTATCTGTAGGGATGGGAATACCGCCCTTACCTTGGTTGCCTGCGATCGCATACAAAACATCATGAACGCGACTAGACCAGTCAACACATAAAGTTAGTAAAGCATTGCCATCTAAAGTAGCCTCTGGTCTAGGATCGCGGCTCAGAGGTTCACCAAAGCTAAAGTTGATGGCACGGACATCACCACTATTTTGTAGCGCTATGTGCTGGGCCGATAAGCACTCTTCTGGTTGACCCATATTTTTAGTGGAACCCACCGCCGATGAATACAGCCGCGCTCCCGGAGCAACTCCCGGCAAAGCTTTGTCTTGACTCACCATGACACCAGCAACATTGTAGGCGTGAGGGTCAACACCGCTATTAGACTTAGCTGGCCCATTGCGTAAGAATACCGCCGCTAAAGATATAGCACGATTTTTAGACACCGCCTTATCCCACCCAAACATTCCCGGCCGGCCAATTTCTACTTGACCAATAGCAATCTTACGACCAATTAAATTATAAGGAGGTTGGTGTAGCTTCAGAGCATCAATGCCGTTAGTTCCCAGTGCAGATTCTAAAGCTGAAGCAATTACCGGCACACTCAAACAAGAAGCACTTAATCCCAAAATTATCCAGGTTAGTTGTTTAGTCATTAGTTATTAGTCATTAGTCATTCAATTTTAGATTTTGAATTTTGGATTTGGGATTGAAGGAAAAATCTAAAATCTAAAATCCAAAATTATGAGTCTTGCTCAATGTTTTGTTACAATGCGTACAGACGAGGACGCTTAAAAACCCACTAGCCATGACCCAAAACCTATCTCAAAAGCCCATTGTAATTGCTCCATCTATCCTATCAGCCGATTTTAGTCGTCTGGGTGATGAAATTCGCGCCATAGACGCGGCTGGAGCAGATTGGATTCATGTTGATGTAATGGACGGTCGTTTTGTACCTAATATTACGATAGGCCCTCTGGTTGTGGAGGCGATTCGTCCGGTTACCACCAAGCCACTGGATGTCCACTTGATGATTGTGGAGCCAGAAAAGTATGTAGAGGGATTTGCTAAAGCGGGTGCAGATATTATCTCCGTACATGCAGAGCATAACGCTTCCCCACACCTGCACCGCACCTTGGGGCAAATTAAAGAGCTTGGTAAGAAAGCTGGAGTTGTACTTAATCCTGGTACTCCTCTAGAGCTAATTGAATACGTTCTAGAATTGTGCGATTTAGTACTGATTATGAGCGTTAACCCTGGTTTTGGTGGTCAAAGCTTTATCCCTGGTGTATTACCCAAAATCCGCAAGCTGCGCCAAATGTGTGATGAACGCGGTCTTGACCCTTGGATTGAAGTGGATGGAGGACTGAAAGCAAACAATACTTGGCAAGTTTTGGAAGCGGGAGCCAATGCAGTTGTCGCAGGTTCCGCTGTATTTAACGCTAAGGATTATGCTGAAGCCATTACAGCAATTCGCAACAGCAAGCGTCCTAGCCCAGAATTAGCTAAGGTTTAATTCATTTTTGGATTAACAACTATTCTCCACAAAAAAAGGTGGGCAAATTGCTCACCTTTTTTTTATGAAGAAGGGGAAGGGGAAAAGGGGAAGGGGGAAAGGTAAAAACCTCACCCCTTGTGGGCGAAATAATCCAAATTTTATGAGGAAGGCAAAAACCGTACTTCGTCCCGCTACGCTAACGCCCGCAAGTGGCGCGACCTGTTCATCCCTTTCCCCTTTTCCCTTTAACCTTTTCCCCTCTTGTTTATGTGTAAATAAAAAAACTGGAAGCTATTCAATTTTTGAACCTCCAGTAGTTACTATATAAATTGAAAGTTTAGAAACCAGAGATAATCCAGGTTGGGAGGACTAGGATTACAATAGTTAAAAGAGAAGCGTATGAGCTATTAGGTCTACCAGTCAATAAAGCGATTTTACCGTAACTTTTCTATTTCTGTTCCTGGTATTGATGTTAAGCGTTTGCTTTATTAACTAAAGCAACACCAAGCACAGGATAGGGAGTTTTATAAGCATCACTTGTACCGTCTGCAGTCGGTTAAAGCTGTATAAAATTTGGATTGGGGGAATCCACCTCCCCAAATTCTCTTTGCTCAAACTTCCTCAAAAATAGAACCACCAGTAGCAACGGTTAGATCATCAGTCTTGGTTTAGGAGTTATTTACTCCATGAAATGCTGACTACTTTTGTAATCAGTTTGATTTATTTCATAGTCAGAACTAATCATTGATTTTATTTTTTAAAATTAACTTGCTTGCCAATCACCTCTATGTTGGTTTAAGTTGTAGTTGTTATTAGTTTACCAATACTGTCAGTATATATTTGCCATTTTGGCAGATTTTTGCAAAGAATTATCAAATTCATGAGTGCTATAGAAAACCTGCCATGCTATAAATTTTAAATTAGCACAGCAGGTTCTCAGAGACTTAATCACCTCTAGGGCAGAATCTAGTGATTCAAAATACTTTTTAATTGAATCCACAAGATTTCAAGGAAATGTCTTGAGAATTTTCTGGTTTTAATGGTGACTTGCTTGATTGATGTTCGTTAATGTGCTGTGCCAATCTCTGGTCTAAACTACCACCACGTATTTCTGTTTTTTTCTTTCCAACTACTTCCAGATAAGCTAGGTCTTTAATTTTGCTTAAGCAGCTTGATGATACATTACTATCAGACCTTGAATCATTAGCGTGTTTCAGCATTTTTAGATTTTCACTTTGCTGTTGTTTTGTTCTGTTAGCTTGAGAGTTTTCTTTGAGCAATCGATTGTAGGTGCGATATGGAATGTAATGGAGAGGATTATAACCACCAAATCTCAGCATTAAAACACATGCCCAGGAATACTTCCCAGCAAGAATTGCTTCAACTACTTTGTCAAATTGTTGAGCCTTGACTGTCTTATCTAAGTTGCTACTAATGCCAGCAATGTCTTGATTCATCATAGTTTTTAGTTATCTGGGATGAAGTAAACTAGTTCAGGTTCTGCGATTGTTGCTGTTTCAATTGAGGTGTACAGACTGCACTAGCCTTTTGCAGCTGTTGAATCGCTTCTCGGAAATTATCAGCAATGAGACTGTGTTGGATTTTGACAAGAGATAAAAATTCATCAATCAACAGACGTATACATAACTTTCCCAAGCTCTGATTGACTCTTGCAGCTTTGAGCGGTAAAGACTCAGGCTGATGATTCTTTCCATGAACTGACCTTTGATTAAAAACAATCAAGTTTTTAATCAAGTTTGTTGGCTGCTCAGTCTTAATTATCCAGATTTCCTCCAATGAATGGAAGAAACTGTAGCTTTTACTTGTTAGTAAGTGAAAGTTCAAAATTTATCTTTTGTCTTGTCGTGTGACTGATAGAACAAAATCTCAGTATGATTATTGGTAGATGTGGTTTTATCTTCTTAAACTTTCTCCACTCCTAATTCAATAAATTTTCTCTGTTCAAACGGTTGTATTTCTTACTACTGTTAAATTAGGCATTTTCCGGGAAAATCACATATTTTTTTGGATAGTGGAGAAAATTTATTTATCTTTGACCGTTAACAACGTCATTCGTATTTATACTATTTTTTGTCGTTAATGTCATCTACTAACTTAGCAGATTTATAAGCTAAATTTACTGAATGTATTCTGATACTTACTTGCGTATTGTGCAACTTTTACTTTTGTCCCTCTTTGCTAATTCATGAGGGGTCTTACCCCTCACACAATATCAATTTAAACCCTTTAGTATGGTCGAGTCACTAGAAGATATTACCACCAAGTATGATGAAAAACAACTTCTAAAAATAGTAGAAGATAGAGAATAAAAAGTCTTAGCCGCTATAGTTTTGAACCTATTTTTCAATAAGTTCAATTAGAGAATTATATCTATTAGCCTTGTATTTCTTGATTTACAAGAACTACAGCTTCAGCATGTCTACATGAAATCGCCGTAAACTGATCATGAATATTTCATGAGTATCAGTCAGTAACTATAAATAGCCTAGTTTTAAAATTAAATTACTGGTTATGGATAATAAATATATAGATATAGGAATTGTAAGTTGTTTAAAAAATCGTCTATCTTGTAGGGTGTGTTAGCAAATCGTAATGCCCCTACGTATATTTCAAAAATAAATAATAGTCTTATAGTTTTAATCATAATCATTACAAGTAAAGTAAAACGACCATAATTGGATACTTTTACCAAAAAAGATGTCGCTGACTAAGGCTGTATAAGATTAAATAATTTTGTAATAGAGATAAAGCAGTTAACACAGAATGTTATTAAGCTGATTTAGTAGTAAATTTTTTATGTATTTATATTTAAAAAATTATAAAATTTAGATTAAAAATGTAGTGGTAGTTGGACTAAATAGTAGTAAAAACACCAATTACCATGAGTTCTTCATGAATGCCTTGCTCAACAAGAATACCTTGGTCTAGAACACTGCGCTGTTAAGGTAATGCGCCAGATATCCAAAATCAGGAAGCTGATAGCAAAGACATTAAGGGAAAAGAAGCTTTATCCTATTCAGCTAACTTCAAACTCTGGATGCGAAAGCCACGCCTTGCCTATGGTTGGGAAATCAATATGCGATCGCTCTTAACTCTCCAGACAACTATATATAATGAATTTCTTGCCAATGAGCTATCCGTGGGTTATAATATGAGTCCAGCTTACTAAAACTCGCCCTCACTGATAGCGCTTCATATCCCAAAGTTTGGGCTGTTTTTGCTAAACGCTGGAGAGATACACGTCTATGATCTACCCGCCGCGCTAACTGACGCAAAGTGTAGAGGTTTAAACATAAGCTCCAGTATTGGCTAATCATTGCCAAACATGCAGCACGACGATCTGGTGAACTTTGTTGTTGAGTAAAGGAATAGGAATGCCATAACCTAGCCTTTGATTGTGAACATAGTGTGGGAAATATTAGCAATATTTATCGCTAAAGCTAGTAATATTTGCATTTTTTGAAACAGTAGTCTTGAATTCTCAATCCTTCAACTCTTACCATTACTGTAATTTTTCTTCGCTTCCGGAAACACTCGGAAAATAAAATCACAAATCTAGACTCTGCTTTCTCAGATGAAGATGGGCTAAATTTAGCAACACGCATATTATACGTGGAATAGGGGAAAGGGGAAGGGGGCCCCCTCTGGGGATAACTACGGTGTATACACAAGTCCTAAAATAGTTTACTCACCTAGTTTTTCGCTTCAGTTTTACCCCACCCTAACCCTCCCCGATGCATTGCTACGGTGTACACACAAGTCGAAAAAAGCTTGATTTTCCATTCTTCTCTCGTTTACCTCGTTTTTATCTCGTTCCCATGTTCTACATGGGAATGCTCCTCGTGGAGGCTCTGCCTCCAATCTGGCATTGAGTCAGAGACTCAATGAATGCATTCCCAGTCGGAGACTGGGAACGAGGAAAGTCTTATCAAGCTAGATTTTTAGGACTTGTGTGTACACCGTAGCTGGGGATAAGGGGCGGGGGAAAAGGGAAAAGGATGTATTCAAAACCTTTTCCCTTTTCCCCTCTAACCGAACCGTATTGGTAGGGGTAGCTGTATATCGCTACGTGTATTGCATGAAAATGAGAATCGCTTTGACCGTTAATCAATTAATAACTAAGTAAATTCCCCAAATCGCCATTGGTCGCAGGTAAGTGCTAGCGCGGAAAGTACCCGCTGCGGTGATAGCTTCAGGTGTGCGAAATTGCAGACCATTGTTATAAATTTGCTGCACCACAGCTTGCGTCAACCTCAACGCTTCATCCTTCATTCCCATCTGCACCAGAAAAGCCGCCAGCCCAAAGTTTATTCCCGTCCAAACTTCTAGGGGGTGAGTAGCTTGGGGATTTTCTGGTGAACCATCGGGACGAACACCATTAGCAGCACCAAACTCACCATTGCAGAATTTCAAAAAGCAGGCATCATAAACAGTGTTTAGGGCAGAAAGGGCGCGATCGCTCGGTACAATATCAGGTAAATCCAGCAGACGTGCATAAAACTGTCCGCACAATTGATCTGCCATCACCACATCGGAACCACTTTCACTATCAAGTTTGTAATATTGCCCATTCCAGAGTTTTTCTTGATAAATAGGCAGAGATTGTTGTAACCAAGTTTCATAGATAGATTTTTGGGTTGCCAACTCCGTTGTGTTACCTGTCTGGTAAGTTAATAAAATATCGCTAATTGCGATCGCAGCTTCTAACGCCGCCAACCACAACCCACCACAATAGGCGCTGACACCCTGTAACCGCCAATCATCAAAGGTTTGGTCAGGCGCACCAGAATTTTCCGGAATCCCATCGCCATCAAGGTCAAAAGTTTTCAGGTAGTCAAGGGTTTGAACGATCGCATTCCAACAATCTGCTAAGAATTCTACATCGTCAGCACCCGTGAGCAGAAAATCACGGTACACTTGCAAAACAAAATCACTACCCAAATCTTTCCACAAATTGCAGTCTTGATAGCTGGTGTAGTTGGTTTTCTCCCAAACGTGTTCATTGGGTGCGCCTAAATCGTGGGGTGTTGCACCTGCGACTTTACGAACTGCAATCGGGCTTTCTGCCTTAATTGTCATGTAATAACCAATGATTCGGGGAGTATCATCACCTTGAGGAATCGCCCGTGCAAATGCCCGAATCACCGACTTTTCTAATTCTGGAAATAGCATCAGCAGGGCAAAAGAGCCATACAACCGCACATCTAGACTTTCATACCAGCGGTAATCTAAGCACTCCAGCACCGCAAACTGACCGATGGGGTCAAGTTCTGATGCTGCACTCCAGAGAGTACCGCCGCTGGTGAGGTCGTAAAGCTCATTAAATAGAGCCATTTTAAACCAGTCGGGTAAATCTTCCCGGTCGAGAATCGGTTTTTGCCAACTTTGAATTTGCGATCGCCAGCTTTGGTATTCTTGTAGAGCAGTAGATGCGATCGCCCAAGCATTATCACCACTTTTACCAAAAAAGTCCGTATATCTGCGATAATAGTTGACTCCAGCCGCAAATTCTGTAATGGGTAAATCCCAAGCGAGGACAAAGGGGATTTCGAGAGTTTCGCCTGGTTGGAGAGTGAAACGGAGTGCGATTGCAGCCCCTAATTGTGTATTATCTATTGCTGGAGTCGGATCTAGATAATTAGGCAAAGAACCATCTTTCGCAAAGCTTTCCCATATTTCCTCACCCGTTCCTTCTGGATTCCAGCAGGTGTGGTGGAATAATTCAACTTGGGGATGCTTCAGCGTGGCAATACACCAAGTTCCATCACCTTCTTGCAAAGCATCACTACCAACCCGACCTAATACACAACCAAACTGTTGTGTATTTTCAACTATTTGGTTATAGTTTCCTTGACTTTCGCCCCAGCGTGGCTGGTATTCGTAAACCGGACTACCATCATCGCGCACTTGCACTTGGGGAGATTTAAGGGCATTAGTAAACCAGCCCACCATATTTTGCCAAGTCAGCATAATACTGATAGTAATAGGTGCATCTGTGGGGTTGTGGGCATTCCAGAGGAATAGTGCCACAGGGTAGCTAGTTTCTTGATAATTGCCTGCCCACACTGGTGAAAACTGCTCACAAGTCAACTGTGCTTGAAATACATTTTCATACACAAACCAGCTACGTGGATATAGCGCGTGATAATTGCCCGTTCCTTTTGCGTCGGTAAGTGTCGGATACCACTGCCAAGCTTGGAGAGTGCTATCATCGGGTGCTTGCGTAGACAAAGCGTAGGCTTGGGAAGATGTACCACTGGATTCAAACACACTGAATTGACAAGCGGGAACGTTTTTGAAGGTATGTTCACCACCGTCGATGTGCCACAGGTTGAAATCTCCCCGTGAAGAACGACCAATGCAACCTGCACCAAAGCCACCTAAAGGCGTACCATGCCAAGGGCCATCATCAATATTACTTGCGTAGCGGACGGTATAAGGTTTGTCCCAGCCTAAGCCGATAGGACGGCTCCAAGTACAAGAGGGAATTTTCGGGGAAAGTTGATTTGTCATCACCTGATGTTACAGCGTGCAGTTACGTCAATGAAGACTAACGCGATGTGTGATTTTTCTCAAGTAAAACGCGGTGATAGCATAATAATGTTTCAATCTTGGCTGAAGAAGGCAATTCTTGCTGAAGGCTTCAGCGCTGGAGCAACAATTAGACGGGGTCATTTTGAAGCTAGGCTAATTATCATTTTTTCAAAAATTTTCAGCACATGTTCCTCTCCATTGTCCCTAGTAAAAATGCTAAAATTTGGGTGAGAATTGATTTCAATTAACCAATATTGATTATCTCGGTCTAATACAATATCTAAGCCACCATAATCAAGGTCTAATTCTTCAAAAACTGGTTTGGCAAAATTAGCAATATCTGACAATATTTGTGGATCGTTGATATACTTTGCTTTTGCACCATTCCAGTGCAGAGGGCTAAGATTCCCTGCAAACTCTGCATCACTTATATCTTTTTCATAGAGCAAAACTAACTCTTTATTTAAGAAAACTGCTCTATATTCAGATTTTATGTTAATAAATTCTTGAGCAAGAGCGACATAATCATACTTTTT
The DNA here is from genome assembly GCF_054786515.1 of Nostoc sp. UIC 10890. Classification (NCBI taxonomy): domain Bacteria; kingdom Bacillati; phylum Cyanobacteriota; class Cyanophyceae; order Nostocales; family Nostocaceae; genus Nostoc; species Nostoc sp. UIC 10890. The sequence goes on along the minus strand of NZ_JBSGKF010000001.1, from coordinate 2,333,702 downwards.
GAAATTGACATTAAAAATTTCTTTTAAAGCATTTTCAATTTCATCTTGATTTTGACATAAAAAGACGTTATGTCCGCTAGAGCCAGAATTTCTTTTAACAATCACTGGCGTTTCAAAATTTTCTTTTATTTCTAATACGATATTTTGAATAGTTGGAAATTTTAAGTAAATTTTATACTCTATGTCACAAAAAGGAGAAAGAAAACCTATTGTCCGAGGAAGTTTAATTTTTTTATTTAAAACATGGTAAGTGTATTCCTTATCTTTCATAAGATGTGATACTGCTTGATTAATCAATGGAGTGCTATAGTTACAAAAATAATGGGGTTTATTATTGAGTTTTATTTTGATTAAGTTTTCAGCAGGATGAATAACTTCATAGCTGATGTTTAAGTTGTTACAAGCTTGCAGCAATAGCGAAACGTTGTCTAACATAAATAATTAAAATTAAACCTCTAAATTACGAATTATTTTAACTTGTTGTTTGCCGTTTAAAAATCACTATCTCAGTACCAACAACTGGGTTACGAGCTATTAGCCTCTTTTGGGAGTCGATAATTTCTAAATGCGTAAAATCAAGTTCTTGAGAGCGTTGTAATATCTCCGCAGCTAGTTTGTCTTGCTGAGATTCTTGGAGAGTGTACCAATCATCACTAATTTTGACTGTAAGATTACTCGTGCGAAAGTTGGCTTCAATTGACTTTATCAGACCAGAGGCAATGCGATCGCTAATTTCGGCTACCTGATTTTCAATAGCCGCAATCAAGGCTTGTTCTGGTGTCAATTCTATGATTGGTGTCGGCGTTGGCGTTGGTGTGGGAGTTACTTCTGGTTCCGGTTCCGGTGTTGGTGGGGTGGTTTCTACTTCTGGCGGCGGCGTAATTTCCTCTGGTGGCTGTGGTTCAGGTGCAACTGACTCCGGTGGCGTGGCTATCGTTGGTGTCGGTACAGGAACCTCTTCAACTGGGGGAACTGTTGCTATTTCAGTAGGTTTACCAGTAAAGATAGTCGTAGTTGTCCAAATGAGAATTACAGCAATTCCAGTAACAATTCCCGTCAAAGCCGTATCTGATAACTTTGTTGACAAATTGGATGGTAAAAATAAGCGGATTGTCCTTAACAGTCCACCCCATCGCAACTGAAGCTGCTGGAAAAAACTGGGTGTTTCCGCAGTACCAGGTGTGGGTGCTGTCTCCAGTTTGTCCACTGTTGTTTCTAAAATCCCAATCGTCCCTCGGAGGAGTTGGATAATTTTAGCCTTCCAAAATGGCTGAACTCTCTGGTAAGGTTTTTGGGGAGGTTGAGTTACTTGCTCATCCGTCGGTTTTGACTGATTGTCTTGTGACATGGAACTTTCACCAAAAGCAGCGAATCAAAGACAAACAACGTATATTATTACTGATGCTGCCTTCTTTTGCCTTAATGTATCATTTCGTTGCACATTGCTTCGGCTAATCTGACTATTTATTAAATTTGGTGAGCTATGAAACTAAAACGCCGTCAATTTTTATTTTTAAGTAGCCTCAGCGCCATTAGTACAGGATTTTTTTCCTGGATGTTAGTTCGTCAAAATAATCAAAGTGCTGATATTAGTGATTTAACAACAGCTATAGCCGCCAACCCAGCCAAAAAAGACTTGTTATTACGTTTTGTGTCTGTAGCAGATACGGGGACTGGAGCTAAAGGACAGTATGCTGTGGCTGGAGCAATGAATGCGTATCACAAACAAAATCCTTATAATTTAGTCGTTTTAGCTGGAGATAACATTTACAATAACGGCGAAATCGAGAAAATTAATGCAGTTTTTGAGCGTCCTTATCAAGCTTTGCTAAAGCAAGGTGTGAAATTTCAGGCTTGTTTAGGTAATCACGATATTCGTACTGCTAATGGTGATCCGCAAGTCAAGTATGCCGGCTTTAATATGAAGGGAAGACGCTACTATACATTTAGCCGTGGCTCTGTGCAATTTTTTGCTTTAGATACTAACAGTAATGCTGATTGGAAAAATCAACTACCTTGGTTAGAAAAAGAATTAAGTCTTAGTAAAGCTCCTTGGAAAGTCGTATTTGGCCACCATCCTATTTATTCATCTGGTGTCTATGGGACTAATACAGAGTTTATTAAAACTTTTACTCCGCTGTTTCAAAAATACGGTGTTCAAGTTTATATAAATGGTCACGAACACCATTATGAACGCACTCGTGCTATTAATGGAACGACTTATTTAGTTACCGGTGGTGGTGCAGGGACTCGTCCTGTAGGGCGTTCAGAATGGACAGAGCATTCTGCTGAGAAGCTGAGTTTTGCAGCGTATGAGGTGTATCCAGATAGAATAGAAGTAAGTGCGATCGCTACTGATAAGCGCGTTTTTGATAAAGGTATAATTCAATTAAAATCAGCTTAGTTAGATGACTCAGCCAGAACTTCCTTCTGCGATCGCCAATATTGTAGAATCATCTCAAACACCAGATGCTATATTTTCTGCACTGTTGCCAGCCATAGGCGATTTTTTACAGGCTGACAGATGTTTTCTATACCTGCACAATCCACAAAATAACCTTGGTAGAGTTGCCTTTTGTTGGGTTCGCACTCCAGATATACCAACTGTCTACAATGAAAAATGGGAAGCGCAACCCCCAACTTTAGTAGATGATGATCCAATGTTTGCGGCTGCACTAGGTGCTAAACCTTCAATCTTTGTCGAAGATGTAGAAACTGCTGATTCTCAGGTTTTAAATCGAGAATTTGAACAGAAGTATTTTGGACATCGCGCCTTGATTCATGCCCATATCCGCCAAGATGGCCAACTCTGGGGAATTTTACAACCATGCATTTTTGGTAATCCCAGAGTTTGGACTGAATATGAACGAGGGGTGATTAATAATCTTGTCGAAAAAATCACACCTATTGCAGTTGGTTATGTCAAATCTGCTTCTGATTAGTTGTTTTTTGTTATTGATTTCTTAGCTGTATACTAAATAACATCAGTTAATTCTCATCGCAAAACTTTATGATTATTGAGGCAGTTATTCTTAATGTCAAATCTGGACTAGAACCGGATTTTGAAGCTGCTTTCAAAAAAGCTTCTAAAATTATTTCCTCAATGGATGGATATTTATCCCATGAATTGCATAAATGTATAGAAGTCAAAGGTAAATACTTATTACTTGTTAGATGGGAAAATTTAGAATCTCATACTGTCGGATTTAGAAGTTCTGCTGAGTATCAAGAGTGGAAAAAACTTCTGCATCATTTTTATGAACCATTTCCCACTGTTGAACACTTTGAAGAAATTGAAATATGAAAAACAAAATTCCCAACTTCTTGGAAAAGTTGGGAATCTATGGTTTTGTTTTCAAACTTTTTGCAACTGTGCTACTCTTGGATCAACAATTTTCTGCCCCAAACTGGCAAATTTAATTGCCACAGACATTTTATTACCTGTTCCAAATACATGCGTGATTTCACCAAGTCCAAAAGTTTTATGTAATACTCTATCGCCTACTTGCCAATTCTGCGTTGAGTCTTGTTTACCACTCGGACTAGAGGCACTTTTGGTATAACTTTGACGATTTGCGCGTTTGGTAGATAATAATTCTTCTGGTAATTCGTCGAGGAATTGCGATCGCATCGCAGGTTCACGAGAACCATACAAACGACGTTCCCGCGCGTGTGATAAATACAACCTTTCTTGGGCGCGAGTAATCCCCACATAACACAGGCGGCGTTCTTCTTCCAAAGATGCGGGATCACTTAGCGATCGGTAGCCGGGAAATAGCCCCTGTTCTAATCCCACCAAAAAGACTACGGGAAATTCCAAACCTTTGGAAGCGTGCAAAGTCATCAAAGAAACGGCTGTCTGTCCTTCTTTTAAGTTATCCAAATCGGAACTGAGGGCGGCACTACTTAAAAAATCTCGCAGGGAAATCTCTTCATTTTCTTCTTGAAATTGCAGTGCAGCGTTATAAAGTTCCTGGACGTTTTGTACCCGATCTGTGGCTTCATCGGTGCCTTGATTCATCAAGTCTTGAACGTAACCAGAATCCTCTAATATTCCTTGCAAAACCTCTGTCACTGGAAGCGCAGCGACTTGTCCTTGCCAACGGCTAATCATTGCAGCAAAGTTATTTACAGCTTTTGTCGCCCGTCCAGCTAATGTATTAACTGATGTCTCATCGCTGAGGATTTCCCACAGAGTTGTCCCTAATTGCTGAGATGCGTTTATCAAAGCATCAATAGTGGTTTTGCCAATTCCCCGCCGGGGAGTATTAATAACTCGTAATAAACTGACTGTATCGGCTGGATTATTTATCGCTCTTAAATAAGCGACGACATCTTTAATTTCTTTGCGATCGTAAAACCTCATTCCCCCCACAACTGTGTAAGGAATTTGATATTTCACCAACAATTCTTCAAAGGGACGAGATTGGGCATTCGTCCGATAAAGTATGGCAAAACTACCCCAGTTTAACTCTGGATTTTGCTGTTCTAAAGTACTAATTTGATTAATTACAAATGCCGCTTCTGCAAGTTCTTCATCGGCTTTGTGACAAGTAATCTGTTCGCCCGATCCCCGCGTCGCCTTCAGGACTTTATCAATTCGTTGGGTGTTATTTTCAATCAGTTCATTCGCCGCTTGCAGAATGTTTTCACAAGAACGATAGTTTTCTTCTAGCTTAACCATCGTCCGGGTGTCATCATCTACTAAACCATCACCAAAGTCTTCCTGAAATCCTAGCAAGATGGTGAAATCTGCCATCCGAAAGCTGTAAATTGATTGGTCTGCATCACCGACAACAAAAACTGAGCGATTTTCCCATTGCCACTCGCTCTTTTTGGTTTCGCCATTAGTAACTAATAAATTAATCAGTTGATACTGAGTGCGGTTAGTATCCTGATATTCATCTACAAGGATATGACGAAATTTGCGATGCCAGTAACCCAATACCTGCTCGTTTTGTTGAAATAATCTAGTAGGTACAAGAATAAGATCGTCAAAGTCGAGAGCGTTGTTTTGTGCTAACTTATCTTGATATAAATTGTAAACTTGGGCAATTACCCGTCCGCGATAATTTGGTTGATCTTGCTCAAATTCTTGGGGCGATAAACCTTGATTTTTAGCGTTACTAATAGCGTAGCGAACAGAGCGAGCATCAAACTTCTTATCGTCTAAATTTAGCTCTTTATTAACGATTTCTTTGATCAGACTTATTACATCTGATTCATCAAAAATAGAGAAATTACGATTCCACTTGCGTCCTTTTTCGTCTACGTATTTTTCAATATCAAAGCGGAGAATACGAGAAAATAGACTGTGGAAAGTGCCACACCACAAATCTTTGATAGTGCTTTTGTAAACTTGCGATCGCAATTGCGTTTGTTGGTATTCTGTCAACAAATCCAATCGCTGTCCGTGTTGTTTCATTGCCAGTTGTTCAGCAAACAGCCGTTGAATCCGTTCTTTCATTTCCCGCGCGGCTTTATTGGTAAAAGTAACCGCCAGGATATTTTCTGGATCGACCCGGTGTTTCAAAATCAGATTCGCAATGCGATAAGTCAGCGCTCGTGTTTTACCGGAACCTGCGCCAGCAACAACTAGCAACGGGCCACAGTAGTGTTCGACAGCTTGACGTTGACTAGGGTTAAGGTGACTGAGAAAGTCGATGGTTGTTGTCATGGATGTGAAAAAGCGATGTCTCCGACGGGCTAGGCCTACGCCTGGCGTCACATCAATAGAGAGTTGCTATTGCCCAGGTTACAATATCTTAACGAAACTTGGTCAACAAAGATTGTGTGGCAATCTTCTTAACCAGAATGGTACTGTATCATGATTTATGTAGAAGTAAGAAAAAGCTATGCTGTCAGTCAAAGGCACATTGCAAAACGGTGTAGTTCATCCTAACGAACCAATTGAAGGGCATGAGGGGCAGTCAGTTATAATTGTGTTTATCGAAGAAAACCGCACACCTCAGCCAGCAACGCCAGAAGACTCAGATTGGGATAAGCTGAGGCAGTTGATTAAAAACTGTGCAGTTGATACAGATATTAGCGATTTGGCACAGCAGCATGACCATTATCTCTATGGAGTGCCAAAGCGAGAATCATAACCTTGACGAAAGTTTTTGTAGACACCGCTGCCTGGATTGCTCTTCTTAATGTTAGGGATAATCTTCATAACCAGGCAAATGAGGTAATGGATAGACTTCTGCGCTTAGAAACGCCTTTGGTGACAACAGAGTTTGTACTATTGGAGGTTGCAGATGCTCTGTGTACACCAGTTAACCGTATTCAGACAGTTGCTTTCATCAACAGTTTGAGAGTTTTAAAAAGTGTGCAAATCATCCCTTTCGACCAAAAATTGCTCGATGAAGGTTGGATGTTATACAGCAAGCGTCCTGATAAAGATTGGGGACTAACTGACTGTATTAGCTTTGCGGTGATGACACAGGAGGGGATTACATGAATTGCCCCTACAATACGTTAATTTTTTCTACGCTAAATAGGTTGATCGCGAGTTCTTCTTACACTTTCTGTCGTAAGATCAGCGACGGGGAATCCAACATCAAAAAATGTTGGGCAAGCTCTCACTTTTTCCGTTCTCAGCGCTGTTTAACACCTAACTAATAAGTATTGTCACCAATAGGACGATTCACTCCTTGAGTACCCAATTGACATTGGGTAACGATACACGATACATCATGATTCAACCTTTAAATTTTTAAAGATGAAAAATTTCTTTAATTTCAGGTTTAACCAATACAAGGATGGGTGGATATGGATTTGAGCTTAATTGTATCCAATATTTTGAATCCGCCAATCCTGTTTTTCTTTTTAGGCATGACTGCTGTTTTTGTCAAGTCTGATCTAGAAATTCCTGCACCAATTCCCAAACTATTTTCGTTGTATCTGCTGTTTGCCATTGGTTTTAAGGGAGGAGTAGAACTAATCAAAAGTGGTGTAACTCAGGAAGTAATTCTAACACTCGCAGCAGCAATGATGATGGCTTGCGTTGTTCCAATTTATACCTTTTTTATCCTGAAGTGGAAATTGGATACTTACGATGCAGCTGCGATCGCAGCAACCTACGGTTCTATCAGTGCCGTCACCTTCATTACAGCTAGCGCTTTTTTGACTGAGCTTGGCATCACTTTTGATGGTTACATGGTGGCAGCCCTTGCCCTGATGGAATCTCCAGCAATTATAGTTGGTCTAATTTTGGTGAATATATTCACCGCCGATGGCAAGCGGGACTTATCATGGCCGGAAGTTTTGCAAGAAGCATTTCTTAATAGTTCAGTTTTTCTATTAGTAGGTAGTCTATTAATAGGTGTGTTGACAGGTGAACACGGTTGGAAAGTATTAGAACCCTTTACTCAAGGGTTATTTTATGGCGTTCTCACCTTCTTTTTACTGGACATGGGATTGGTCGCTGCTAGAAGAATTAAAGACTTGCAAAAAACCGGAGTTTTCCTAATTTTATTTGCCATACTAATTCCTATACTCAATGCAGGGATTGGGTTGTTAATTGCCAAATTCATCGGTATGCCTCGCGGAGATTCGCTTTTGTTCGCTGTATTGTGTGCCAGCGCTTCTTATATTGCTGTTCCAGCGGCGATGCGGATGACTGTTCCAGAAGCAAATCCCAGCCTGTATGTTTCTACCGCTCTAGCGGTGACATTTCCGTTCAATATTATTGTGGGAATTCCGCTATATCTCTACGGAATTAACCTATTTTGGAGCTAATAATATGCACGTAGTTAAAAAGATAGAAATTATCGCTAACTCCTTTGAGCTTGCCAAAATTTTAGATAATTTAGACAAGTCGGGTGTACATAACCATGCCGTAATCCGAAATGTTGCTGGTAAGGGATTACAAGGAACGACAGAAGATTTAGACATGACTATGCTTGATAATGTTTACATCCTGGCGTTTTGTATGCCAGAACAACTCAAGCCTGTTGTAGAAAATATCAAACCACTTCTCAACAAGTTTGGGGGTACTTGCTACGTTTCTGATGTGATGGAGATTCGCTCTGTCAGATGTGTTGCGTCAATGTAAGAGAGTTATAAATTCAATGAAGCATTTCATAGAACGTCGTGACTTTTTAAAGTTAGGAATGACCGGGGCGTTTGGGATGATGTTATCTGCCAGTGATTTACTCTGGCGGGTGGAACAGGCTAAAGCTGACGAAATGCACCCAGCCCCCACTCAATCCCTTAGTCCCGATGCAGCCTTACAAAAGCTGGTAGAGGGAAATCAGCGATTTGTTGATCATCATCCTCAATACCCCGATCAATCTGCGTTGCGGTTGCAGGAAGTTGCTCAAGCTCAACATCCATTTGCAACCATCCTCAGTTGTGCGGATTCACGAGTGCCCGCAGAAATTGTTTTTGATCAAGGCATTGGGGATATTTTTGATGTTCGGATTGCCGGAAATATTGCCACACATGAAGCACTTGGCAGTATTGAATATGCGGTTGTCTTATTAGGTAGTCCGTTGCTGATGGTGATGGGTCATGAGCGTTGTGGGGCTGTAACCGCCGCTGTACAAAACGAATCGTTACCCGGTGATATTAGTACTTTTGTTCAGGCAATTAAGCCAGCCCTAAAAAAGGTCAAAGATCAGCCGGGTGATGCGGTTGAGAACGCTGTTGTGGCAAATGTGCAATATCAAATTGAACGGTTGAAGCACTCAAAGCTTTTAACTAAGCAGGTGGAGGCGGGAAAATTGAAAATTGTGGGGGGTCGTTACGATTTAGATACAGGTAGAGTAGTTATTATTACTTAGTTCGGCAAACCTCAAATTTCAGACAGTAGCGATCGCTTTTAGTTTTCCATAAGAGATAATCGCGATCGCACATCGAAAAAGCCTCTTTCCCTCTGCGCCCTGATGTCTAAATAATAAGTCTTTAGCCAAACACGATATCAGGGAAGTGTTAAATTGCATGTTTGCGCCAATTGCGTTTTTGCAGTTTGGTTTGCCAAGACTCCATGTAGGTGTAGAAAACGGGCGTCAAATAAAGTGTAAGAAACTGCGAGAACACCAACCCCCCAACTACCGCTAAACCAAGGGGACGACGTGTATCTGCACCGGCTCCCAAACCGAGGGCGATAGGTAGTGTACCCATGAGTGCTGCCATTGTTGTCATCATGATAGGGCGGAACCTCACCAAGCAGGCTTCATAAATAGCATTGTATGGAGTTTTGCCATTTTGACGGGCAATAATTGCAAAGTCAACCATCATGATCCCGTTTTTCTTCACAATGCCAACCAGCAGGATGATTCCCACGAAGGCGTAAATATTCAAGTCAACTTGAAACAGCAATAGGGTCAGTATTGCCCCAAATCCAGCGGAAGGTAAGCTAGAAAGGATTGTCAACGGGTGAATGAAGTTTTCGTAGAGAATCCCCAAAACGATATAAATCACCAAGATGGCAACCAGCAATAACATTCCTAAGCCCTGAATTGATGACTGGAATGCCTGCGCGGAACCTTGAAAGGCTGTACTGATAGTAGGTGGCAGTGTTTGACGGGCGAGTTGCTCAATTTTCCCAGTGACATTACCGAGTGATACTCCTGGTTTGAGGTTAAAGGAGAAGGTGACAGATGCCAACTGCCCTTTGTGGTTGATAGTCAAGGGGCCTACATCTTTGCTCAAGGTTGCTACAGCGTTAAGAGGTACGAGTTGCCCACTGGGGCTACGAACTGAAAGTAAATCTAGGGCATTGGAATTTTGTTGATATTTTGGTTCCACACCCATAATTACTTGGTACTGGCTATCAGGGGCGTAGATGGTGGAAACTTGGCGAGTACCATAGGCATTACTCAGAGCAGTTTCAATCTGATTAGCCGTCAAACCTAAAGCCGAAGCTTGGTCGCGGTTGATGTCTACTTTTACTTGCGGATTTTTGATTTGCAAATCGCTGTTGACATCTTGTAAATCTGACATTGTGCGGAGCTTGTTTTCCAGGGCTGGAGCATACTGGTAAAGCTCCTGGATATTGGGAGTTTGTAGAGTAAATTGATACTGCGCTTTCGTCTGTTGGCCACCGACATTAATAGCTGGGGGATTTTGCAAGAAAACCTTGATTCCAGGCACAACTGACAACTTCGGTCGGAGTTCCTGCACAACTTCATCAGCACTGAGATGGCGCTCATGGCGGGGCTTGAGTTCGATTAAAATTCTGCCAGCGTTGGCGGAAGCATTTGGCCCGCCAGCCCCGACACTGGAGTTGATTGAATCTACATTAGGATCACGATAAGCGATCGCAGCTACAGCTTGTTGATGTTTTACCATCTCATCAAAGGAGATATCCTCTGATGCTTGAGTAGTTGCAGTGATTTGTCCAACATCTGCGTTGGGAACAAACCCTTTAGGCACAATTATAAATAGATACACTGTCGCTACAAGAATTGCTCCCGAAATCACCATCGTCGTGCGGTGATACTTGAGTGATTTCTTCAAACTCCAATCGTATCCGCCCAAAATCACATTAAAGATATTTTCTGAAAAATTGTAAAGACGACGGTTGAAATTTTTGATTCGGGATTGGATACTAGGGACTGGGAACTGGGAATTAAGAATTTCTCCCTCATCTTCCCCTGCTTCCTCTGCTCCCTCATCCCTCTCACTCTCTTGCTCATGATGAGGTGGACTCAAGAATCTGGAACACAGCATTGGCGTTAAGCTCAGAGATATTACGCCAGATACCAAGATGGCAACGCTGATGGTAACGGCAAACTCACGGAACAGTCGCCCCAAAATGCCTTCCATAAACAGTATTGGGATAAATACTGCTACTAAGGAGATGGTCATAGATAAAATTGTGAAACCAATTTCTCTAGAACCATTTAGGGCTGCTTCCATCCGGCTTTCACCCATTTCCATGTGGCGGACAATGTTCTCTAGCATGACTACGGCATCATCAACCACGAAGCCAACTGAAAGAGTCAACGCCATCAGTGATAGATTATCCAGGGAGAAACCCAGTAGCACCATGACTCCAAAAGTCGCTACTATCGAAAGCGGTACTGCCAAACTGGGAATGACTGTAGCAGAGAGATTGCGGAGAAACAGAAAGATTACCAGCACCACCAGAGCGATGGTGAGCAACAGCGTGAATTGTACATCATCCACCGACTCGCGAATTGACTGGGAGCGATCGTAGAGAATATCCATGTTCACAGCCGCCGGAATCTGTGTGCGGAAGCTGGGTAGCAGTTTCTTAATTGCATCCACTACTTGAACAGTATTAGTTCCCGGTTGGCGCTGAATTGCTAAAACGATCGCCCGCACACCAGAATTTTGGATTTTAGATTGGGACTTCTCCTCTGCTCCCCTGCTCCCCTGCTCCCCTGCTTCCTTACTCTCCTTCTTAACAGGAAAATACCAACTCGCAATCTTATCATTTTCCACGCTATCCAATACTTGACCCAGTTCACCTAGCTGGACTGGTGCGCCGTTTTGATAAGCCACATTTAGGGAGCGATAGCTGGCGGCATCGTTGAGTTGACCGTTTGCTTGGATTGTAGAATTCTGCTGTTGACCGTAAAGTGTGCCAGTAGGTAGATTAACATTTCCATTAGCGATCGCACTTGCTACTTCATCAATTCCTATACCCTTAGCACTTAGCGATTCAGGGTCAAGCTGAATTCGTACCGCGTATTTTTGGGAACCAAACACCTGCACCTGCGCTACCCCATCCACCATTGATAGACGTTGTGCCAGCAGTGTCTCAGCATACTTGTCTACAGTTGATAGGGGCAGAATAGACGAGTTGAGGGAGATATAAAGCACTGGCTGATCCGCCGGATTTACCTTTCGGTAAGATGGCGGATTAGGCATATTAGTCGGTAACTGCTTCGCTCCCTTAGAAATAGCAGACTGCACATCCAATGCTGCACCGTCGATATCCCGATTCAGGTCAAATTGCAGCGTCAGCTGTGTAGTACCCAAAGAACTGGTAGAGTTCATTGAACTCAATCCCGCTATGCTAGAAAACTGCTGCTCTAAGGGAGTTGCTACAGAAGCAGCCATCGTTTCTGGACTAGCTCCGGGCAGGTTAGCTGTTACCTGGAGTGTCGGATAATCTACATTAGGCAGGTCGCTAACGGGTAGCTGTTGGTAACTGATCAGCCCAAATATCAAAATGCCAACCATAACTAGGGTTGTCATGATTGGACGCCGGATAAATAGCTCCGAAATGTTCATCTTATGTAGTTGGTCATTTGTCATTGGTCATTTGTCATTGGTCATTTGTCATTTGTCATTTATCATTGGTCATCTTTTCCATCACCTCTGCCCCTCTGCCCCCTGCTTCCTACTTCCGGTTTCACTTGGACTGTGGCACCAGGTACTAGGTTAAATTGTCCATCAGTGACTACTTGTTCACCTGGTTTCAAGCCTTGCTTAATTACCGTTTCATTCCCAACGGTGTCACCTACCGTAATTGGACGCATTTCTGCTGTTTTGTCAGGTTTGACTACATACACAAACTGCCCTTGCTGTCCACTTTGTACCGCCTGGGAAGGAACAGTAATGGCATTTGGTTCTTCGCTGAGTTTGAGTACTACATTGACAAATTGCCCCGGAAACAGGCGCTCATCAGCGTTGGTAAAAGTACCCTTAAGTTGAATTGTGCCTGTTTGGGTATTGACTCCACTATCGACAAAGGTGAGTTCGCCTTGTACTGGATGCCCTGCATCTTTAGGAGGTAAAGCATCGACTTTTAACTTGCCGTTATTAGCACTGTATTTTTTGATATCTGGTAGCAGTCGTTGAGGAATGGAAAAGTTGACGTAAATCGGGCGAATTTGGCTGATCGTAATTAGCGGATCATCGGCATTCGCCTGTACCAAGTTCCCTTGATTTAGCTTCAGGCTACCTGTGCGTCCAGCAATTGGTGAGTAGATAGAACTGTAGGAAAGCTGAACTTTGGCATTGTCGATCGCAGCTTCATCTGCCACTACTACTGCCTCGGCATTTTGGACATCTGCTTGGGCTGCTGCGATCGCTGCCTGAGCATTTGCCACTCCCTCTTGATCTGCCTTCACAGTCGCCTGTTGAGCCGCAGCACTGGTCTGATATTGTTCAGCCTGTTCTTTACTGATTGCCCCTTCCTTGAGCAAACTAGCATAACGTTGAGCTTGCACATCTGCATTTGTTGCCTGGGACTTATCCTTCACTACGTTCGCTTTTGCCTGGTTCACTTGGGCGATCGCTTTTAACACATTTGCCTGTGCCTGTTTTACCTGCGCTAAATCTTTAGCTTTGGCAGCATTAGCTTGCATCAGTGCGGCTTGTAGAGGACGAGAATCAATTTTAAATAACAAGTCTCCTTTCTTAACGTTCTGTCCTTGCTGAAAATAGACGCCAGTAAGTTGTCCGCCCACTTGAGACTTGACAGATACCGTGGAATATGCTTCCACTGTTCCCGTCGCCGATAGCTGTATTGGAATCGTTTTTTGAGTTGCAGTGGCAACTACCACTGGCACAGCTCGTTTTTTGCCTGCTTCTTTGCTACTTGATTGAGCTTCGGAAGCATTACAAGCACTACACAAGTAGGTCAGACCTAATATAAGTAGCGAGAACTGCCCTCTTTGAATAATGCTTTGAAAACAAAGAATAGTTTGAGCAGGCAAGGACGAAGGCTCTATTGTCTGAATAGGGGCTAAACAGCGCATATCAACAATCTGGGGGAAAGGGGGAAGCACAGACATGTATTAGCTTGTCATTAGACATCGCATTTTCCGCAAAATGGTTGGTTGCGATTAACTCTAATTAGACAAGTACAATAGTTAGCTAAACTAAATATTAGTGTACTAATGATTGCTGTTTTAGCCTACCCTTTTGGAAAGAAATTGTTGTGACTTTCGTATTAAGTTGTTGTGACTTTATCTGTATAAGACTGTGTTGCCAAGATTGTTTGAGAGCAAATGGAATATCCCCAGTAACAAATTTCTTTTACAGGACTTTAAATGAGTAATGAGTAATGAGTAACGAGTGGATGAGAAATGGGTAATGAGTAATGAGTAACGAGTGGATGAGAAATGGGTATTTACTCATTACTTATTACTTATTACTCCAGAATCACCGACCCTTCTTTCTCGGTGAGTATGTCAAGAAAGCGATCGCCTCGCCTCAATTGAAATTTAGGCAGCCAAAAAAATCGGGGCAGGTTCCAAACCCGCCCCGGCTTCTGATATACTGCGCCCAACGGCTGTTGCTACAGGCTTTAAACTATTAACTAAATGCACCATATCTTCTAAAGAAAGTGCTTGACGGGCATCAGAAACAGATTTTTCTGGTTCTGGGTGACACTCAATGATTAATCCATCTGCACCGCAAGCGATCGCAGCCCTAGCAACAGGTGCTACAAGTTCCCGTTTACCGACGGCATGGGAAGGATCTACAATCACAGGCAGGTGAGTGATTTGTTTGAGTGCTGCTACTGCCCCTAAATCCAGGACATTGCGAGTGTAATCATCGAAACTGCGGATACCTCTTTCGCACAACACCACATCAGGATTCCCGTGGCTGAGGATATATTCAGCAGCCATGACAAATTCTTCAATTGTCGCTGCTAAACCACGTTTTAGTAGTATTGGTTTACCAGCTTGTCCCAAAGCTTTGAGCAAGTCAAAGTTTTGCATATTGCGGCTACCAACTTGAAGCATATCAGCGTGAGCGGCGACTACTTCAATTTGGGAAATTGACATCACCTCAGTGACAACTGGCAGATTGTAATGCGATCGCACCTTTGCCAAAATCTCTAATCCTTCCACTCCCATACCCTGGAAAGCGTAGGGAGATGTGCGGGGTTTGTAGACACCCCCACGCAACCCATGCACCGATGCAGTAGCTAGTTTTTGGGCGACTATCTCCATTTGTTCTAAGCTTTCAACAGTGCAGGGGCCACCAATAATTACCAGTTCTTTGCCACCGAAAGCGACTTTTTTTGAGATTTTAACGATTGTCTGGTGGTTCACATGGGATTGTGCGGCAAGTTTGGCATTAATCATGGTTTTATTCTCCTGAAAAGTTAGTGATTGGGGAATGGGGATTGGGGATTGGGGATTGGGGATTGGGGATTGGGGAAAAAGTTAGAGTGGTAAGGTACAGGGGAGAAGATGGTCCCCTCTGCTTCCCAGTCCCTAGTCCCCAGTCCCAAATAACAACAAAAAAGCCCGAAACCTTTAAAAGTTCCGGGCGCGTTCTGATTTATCGGCATAACGCTATTTACCCGGAACTTACTCTGGGCCAAAAGTAAAAGCCATAAAACCAGCTAGTGAAATAAGTCATGACGATGAAATTCTCCTTAAAAAAACAAAAACCGCAGAGTTTCCTCTGCGGTTCACCGGTCGGTTTCCATTAGGAAACTCGATTCACTCCCGGTGAACCACCCTAAACCAAAAATAAAAGTAGGAATTTGTGTTAAGCATTTGCGGGGCTTTTGCTGGAAAACTTAAAAAATATACCTATGTAAGGTAACATTATCAGGAAGAGTAAGCGGTGTCAAGACCTCCACAAACTATAAAAAAGCGATAGACTCATTACAACTGTGGGGATCAACACTATAAAGCTTTGGGGAATTCAAAATCACGCCCTGTTCTAAATTGTTTGGTATGGCAATTTTCTAACGAATAGAATACAGCCAACTTAAGTTAATCAGAGAGAATTCTAAGCGGTGGCTTCCATCCTTTAGAAGTTCAAAGAGGAAGGATTGAGAAGTTAGAATATATAATTCTCCTGACTTATGACCTCATCTTGCGAAAGCTTATTGCAGACAATTGACAATCGCCATACATTATTCTTACCCAAGTCTTCATTGACAAGATCAACTTTTTAGGATCACCAGTTTCATTATGCCTAGTTCCAAAATCTTAGCCCAATCTTTCGACTATCATGGAGCTTACCCCTGCCCAGTCTGTCGGATAGGTAAGATTTCTCACATGCCATTGATGGAAGCTATGGCTTGTGACTTTTGCCAAGAGATTTTTACAGTCAACTTAGAACTACAGCAAATCAAGATGCCTTCTAGGCAACCACCCTTAACTTGGCGTTGGAATGGGTTTAGTTGGACAGAAGGCCAGCTAGAAGGTGTGGAATTAGGTTGGGGCTATGGACTAGCAGCAGCAGTTTTTGTAATTCTTCCCACTACTCTAATTGGCATAGTAGCTTACTATTTTCCTGCTAATCTGAAGGAACCCATTACCTGGATGCCCTATATTTGGACAATATTAACTTTTTTATCACATTTATCAATTATTGTTTGGATTTTTATTGAAGTCTATCAGATTCCAGTTGCAGCATATTGGAGAGCGATCGCTCGATGGAGAAACGGCGAAATGGGGAGATGAGGAAGCAGGGGAAGCAGGGGGAGCAGGGGAAGCAAGGGTGGAATAAACTAATACCCAATGCCCCATGCCCAATGCCCAGTCCCCAGTCCCCAGTCCCCAATCCCCAGTCCCCAATCCCCAATCCCCAATCCCCAATCCCCAATCCCCAATCCCCAATCCCCATAATCAATAACAAATGATGCAGCGGATAGATGGCTCCATCACTCATAATTAAGTTGATTGTCCACCAAAATATCGTATGAGCGATCTGGAGCGGTACTATAGAGTTTTGGAATTAGAGCCTGGAGCAACACTTGAGGAAGTGAACCAGGCTTACAAAGATTTAGTCTTTGTTTGGCATCCCGATCGCATTCCTAAAGACAATCTCCGTTTACAGCAGAAAGCACAAGATAAGCTGAAAGCCATAAATGAAGCTCGTGAAAAATTGCGCTCTCTAAAAACCAAACCTCAAAACACATTTAATTCACCGCCACCTCAACAGGAAAAACCATTTCAAACAACCCAGCAACCACCAAAGCAAAACTCAGATTTAAGTGGCAAAGACTACAGTCGGGCAAATCTGAGTAATAAAGACTTATCTGGCAGAAATCTGAGTTATGCCAATTTGAGTGGTGCTAATCTCAGCGATACTTTTATGCACAAAGTCAACCTCAGAGGTGCGAATTTATCTGAAGCAAATTTATTTCGGGCAAACCTACTTTTAGCGGATCTCAGGGAGGCAAATTTACGTGCTGCTAATTTGATTGGTGCGGATCTCAGTGGCGCCGACTTGCGAGGAGCCGATTTGACGGGAGCGCGGATTCGCTCTGGTGAGCGTCTTCTGGTTAAACTAATTGGTACTAACTTAGCAGGGGCAATTATGCCTGATGGTTCAATTTTTCAATAACCGAGGTTGCATTATCACACAGAATGCATAAATTAATCGCATAAACAAGCAAACAGGCATATTACTTTCTTAATATGCCTGTTTGCTTAAAATACCAAAATGAAGACGTAAACTGCCGAATATATTGCAAAAGCGATCGCAGAGGCTATCACAAACCCCAACATCCAAAAACGCGTATTTATTCTTTGGAAGTTCCTTCAGAGGTGCGATCGCTAATTATATACTTCTCTTAAAAAGCTTGTATAGTTTGTCCGAACCGTCATAGTAGTAGGATGACTTACACCTAAAGTCCGTTCACAAATTTTCAAAGCTTGCTCAAATAAGGGTTTGGCTTTCCTATAGCGTCCTCTATAACGGTAGAGTGCTGCGAGATTATTCAGACTGATAGCGACATCAGGATGGTTATCTCCCAGTAAGCGTTTACTCAGTTCTAAAGCTTGCTTATACAAGGGTTCGGCTTCGCTGTAGCGTCCTGTAGATTCGTAGAGTTGTGCTAAATTGTTCAGGCTAGTGGCAACATCAGTATGTTCTTCTCCCAGCAGGCGTTTTCTCAGTTTTAAAGCTTGCTTAAGTAGAGGTTCGGCTTCGCTGTAGCGTCTTGTATAACAGTATAATGCTGCCAAATTGTTCAGACTCGTGGCAACATTGGGATGTTCTTCTCCCACTAGGCGTTTCCACAGTTCTAAAGCTTGCTGATACAGCGGTTCGGCTTCGCGATAGCGTCCTGTAGATTCGTAGATTAATGCTAAATAGCTTAGGTTAGTGGCGATATCAGGATGGTTATCTCCCAGCAAGCGTTTTCTCAGTTCTAAAGCTTGCTCAAGCAAGGGTTCGGCTTCGCGATAGCGTCCTGTAGATTCGTAGAGTAATGCTAAATGACTCAGACTAGTGGCGACATGAACATGTTCTAAACCAAGACGATTTTGAGTCAATTCTACACACTGTTGCAACCAAGTTTCTGCTTGCTGATAAAGTCCTTGACTTTGATAAAACCAGGCTAGTTTGGTAAACAGAGTGATTAGATTTTCATCGCCCAGATATTGGGATAAATTGGTTGCAACTTCTGTAATATGTGGGATATGTGGAGTGAGGTTGAGAATATCTTCAGGGTTAGGCTGTTGCGGAATTAGCTTTGCTACCTCTAACATCATCGCTGCAAATTTAGTTTTTGCTTCATCTGCCTCACTTGATTTATCCAACTTTATTAGGAAAAGTTGCCGAATCAGTGGATTTAAACGATAAATTCCTTGACTTTTCTGTTGTAGTAAATGTAATTCTAGTAAATCGTCTATGGCTTTCTTATTGAGTTGTTGTTTTTGGTCATCTTCTATCGTCTCAACAGATAAGGGAATGTCAGCTAAGGCACACAAACTTAGCAAACAGCCAAAGCTTTGTGCATTTTCATCCAATTGTTCCCAATTTAATTCAAAAGCTTCAGCTACACCGTATTCATAAGACATCAATGAGTTAGCATTGACTACAGGTTCATGTTCCACTCGTTTCTTCTCTAGCCGCTTTAGCAGTGTTTCCAGAGACAAATCTGGCATTTTATCCAGATATTTCCCCACTAACTCTAATGCTAAAGGTAAATATCCTAAAAATTTACAAATTCTTCTCGCAACCCAAGCTTCTTGTTGCAATCGTTCCCGAACCACCAGCGTTTTTAATAATTTCATCGCCGCCAATGGTTTGAGGATATCCAATTCGCTATTATATTTTGCGCTTAGGTAAGCTTGTAACTTGTGTAGTTTGTCTCGACTGTTAGAAATCGCTAACTCAGGATAATTTTGGGAAAACTTGTCATATACCTCACCAATCCACTTTCTGAAAGCAGCAATGTCAACGTTTAATTCGCTGGCAAGTTTAGCTTCACTTTTTCCTAAGTTTTCTGTTTTAAAATATTTTGCAAAAGCTGCCGTTTGCTCTAGAGATAAGCTGTTAGTAGCAGCTTCTTTCGCTAGAAAATTAGCCCATTGCATAAACAGCTTGTGAATATTTATTTTTATTCTAGCTTTGTCTTCATTGGGAAATCTCCTCTCTTTGGGGTAGAAATCCTATTCGCATAAAAGCATATAAAAGCATTAACATAAGAATCAAACCGCCAAGAAAGAGAGAAGAGGGAGCGATCGCAGTTTGAGGTTACAATTGATAGTGATCGCTATTCCCTTGCTTGTTGTTTGTTTATTAGAGAGCAACGCCTGCGCTCTACTTTTCACTGTACTTTAGATATGAGGAGCGATCGCTTTTAAACTTGAAGCTACAACTGTTGTGTCGCATCAATTTGGTGTGATTTTGGGAGAAAGGGTGCGAGCATTAGCGATATGCTTCTGTTAAAAACTTTGCATAATTTTCCTGAACCGTAATTGTATCAGGATGACCTACACCTAAAACACGCTCATAAATTGCCAAAGCTTGCTGATACAGGGATTCAGCTTCGTTGTAACGTCCTGTAGAACGGTAGAGTGTTGCGAGATTGTTCATGCTTAGGGCGACATGGGGATGATTGTCTCCCAGTGAGCGTTTCCACAGATCCAAAGCTTGCTGATACAAAGGTTCAGCTTCGCTGTAGCGTCCTGTAGAATCGTAGAGTAATGCGAGATTGTTCATGCTTAGGGCGACATGGGGATGTTCTTCTCCCAGTAAGCGTTTCCACAGATCCAAAGCTTGCTGATACAAAGGTTCAGCTTCGCTGTAGCGTCCTGTAGAACGGTAGAGTGCTGCGAGATTGTTCATGCTTAGGGCGACATCGGGATGTTCTTCTCCCAGTAAGCGTTTTTTCAGTGACAAAGCTTGCTGATACAAAGGTTCAGCTTCGCTGTAGCGTCCTGTAGAATCGTAGAGTGCTGCGAGATTGTTCATGCTTAGGGCGACATCGGGATGTTCTTCTCCCAGTAAGCGTTTTTTCAGTGACAAAGCTTGCTGATACAAAGGTTCAGCTTCGCTGTAGCGTCCTGTAGAATCGTAGAGTAATGCGAGATTGTTCATGCTTAGGGCGACATGGGGATGTTCTTCTCCCAGTAAGCGTTTCCACAAATCCAAAGCTTGCTGATACAGAGGTTCAGCTTCGCTGTAGCGTCCTGTAGAACGGTAGAGTTCTGCGAGATTGTTCAAGCTAGTGGCGACATCGGGATGGTTGTCTCCCAGTAAGCGTTTTCTCAGTGACAAAGCTTGCATCTGCAAGGGTTCGGCTTCGCTGTAGCGTCCTGTAGAATTGTAGAGTACTGCGAGATTGTTCAAGCTAGTGGCGACATCGGGATGGTTGTCTCCCAGTAAGCGTTTGCCCAGTTCCAAAGCTTGCATCTGCAAGGGTTCGGCTTCGCTGTAGCGTCCTGTAGAACGGTAGAGTTCTGCGAGATTGTTCAGGCTAGCGGCGACATCGGGATGTTCTAAACCAAGACAATTTTCAGCTACTTCTACACATAGTTTGTACCAAGGTTCTGCTTGCTGATAAAGTCCTTGACCTTGATAAAACCAGCCTAAGCCTTTGAACGGTCTGATTAAATCTTCGTCGCTGAGATATTGGGATAGGTGGGTTGCAACTTCTGCAAGGTGGGGGATAAAGGGAGTGAGGTTGAAAATATCTTCACGGTTAGGCTGTTGAGGAATTCGTTTTGCTACGTTTAACATCATCGCTGCAAAAGCAATTTTTACCTCATCTGCATTACTTGACTCATCCAACTTCATTTGGAAAAATTGCCGAATCAGTGGATGTAGGCGATAAATTCCTTTACTTTGCCATTGTATTAAATGCAGTTTCCGCAAATCAGCTATAGCTTTCTCCCAGAATTCTTGTGCATCCTCATCTTCTATCGCCTCAACAGAAAAAGGAATATCAGCTAAAGCATACAAACTCAGCCAACAGCCAACACCTTGTGCTTTTTCATCCAGTTGTTCCCAACTCAATGCAAAAGCTTCAGCTACACCATATTCATAACGCATCAATGGGTTAGCCTTGGCTACTGCTTCGTGTTCCAGTCGCTTTTTCTCTAGCCGTTTCAGCAGTTTTTCCAGAGATAAGTCTGGCATTGTATCCAGATATCGCCCCACCAACTCTAACGCTAAAGGCAAATATCCCAAGAATTTACAAATTTTTTTCGCAACCCAAGGTTCGCTTTTTAGTCGTTCTCTATCAACCAGCGATTTTAATAATTTCATCGCCGCCAATGGTTTGAGAACACCTAAAGGTAATTGCGGCAAAGTTCTATCAAACCCCAGGCGCGTTGTTAGCAGTACTTTAAACCGGGGTGATTCTGGGGGTAGATAAAGCTGAACCTGTTTTTTGTAGTCGGTGACATCATCAAACACCAGCAGCACTTCACCTTGTTGCCAATTTTGCCAGCAGTATCTCAGCCTATCTGCTAATTCCCATTCGTCCGGTGCAATGAGTTTAAATTTCAGTTCAGCAAATCTGAGAATCTGAATTCCGACATCGATTCCCTGTGCTGATAACCAGCAAACCCCACCTTGATAATTCTGCAAATGCTGTTTGGCGTATTGAGTAGCAAGTTCAGTTTTGCCGACTCCACCCATACCCGCCACAGCTACAATCGCAACTTGCCGAGATGTTTGTAATTGCTGGTGCAGTTTTTCTAGTTCCACCTCACGTCCCACAAATTTTTCAAATGGGACAGCAGGGGGAATATTTTGATGAATTTCTTTAATTGTGGGGCGAACATCTTGCCCGCCATTATATTTGTTTGTCAGACAAGCCCGTAACTTTTCTAACTTACCCCGACTATTAGAAGTGGCTAACTCAGGATAATTCTTGGCGAACTTGTCATACACCTCAGTCATCCGCTTTTTGAAAGCAAGAAGACCGATTTTCAGTTCTGTGGCAACTTCCGTTTGACTCTTAACTGAGTTTTCAGTCTTTAAACATTCTACAAAAGCTGCCGTTTGCTCTGGGGATAAGCTATTAGTAGCAGCTTCATTGGCTAGAAAATCAGCCCATTGCATAGACAGCTTGTGAGATTTCTTCTCAATTCTACTTAATTTCTACTTTCTCTCTACTTTGTCTCCATTTTTAGGGAATCTCCTCTTCTTCTGGCAGAAATACCATTTGCATAGAAACGTTTAGAAGAGGTTTAGCCATGAAAACTGCCTTAACAACTCCAGTCAATTCCAATCAAACCACCCAAACTTCGCAATTAATCCCCGCCTCGCCAACATCGGTAGAGAATCCATCTACCTGGATGCGAGATGGATACAGTCCGACTGAAATTATTCTGGCGGCGGCATTTTTAACTTCATTGTCCATTGGGGGAATTGCCTCTGTGATTGTGGCGATTACGGGTTTAGTTAAAACTTTAGTACGCCCGACAAGCGAAAAAACAAAGTAAGAGTACTGGCAAAGGGAAATTCTTCGCTTCGTTGCTATCCCGCCTTGGAATCAATTCCGAGGCTAATAGCCTAAGTCCGTTCAAACGGACTAAATTTTAGTTAATTTGAGTCAGTTTTAACTGACTTATGCTGTTAGCCTGCGATTTGAATCGCAGGTGGGCTGAAGGTATCGCCCGTAATTTGAGCCGTTGAGCCTTTTAACCTCGACGTTGAGCCTTTTAACCTCGACGTTGAGCCTTTTAACCTCGACGTTGAGCCTTTTATCCTCGAAGTTGCACCTTTTATCCTCGACGTTGAGTCTTTTATCCTCGACGTTGAGCCTTTTATCCTCGAAGTTGCACCTTTTGACCTTGAAATTAGGATTTGCTACTCAAAACAGCCAGATAAATACTCTATTGCTTCTGCCTCCTCCCTCCTAATATTAAGGTGACTGATTTAACACCCACTTCAACCACTGCCTAAAGGAACTTATAGTATTCAACCTTTGAACTCCAGGCGCACGAGCGGCGGCGAGTCCATCAACGGCGACTAATGCGGCGTATTGCAAGCCCAAAAAACTATCAACTGCTGCATAAGGCCCACCTAAAGTAATCGCCCCAGCCGCATACATTTGACCTCTATCACTACGCATTTCTACTAATTCAAAATTGTTCGCTACAGTCAATCGCCCCAGGTGATTCACTGGGAGATTGTAATGTTTCACCAAATCTGCTAATAGGGGATTGGCATCTACCTTGGCATCCAGTCCAGTAGCATCAACAATAAAATCAGCTAGCAGTTTCATTTCCCCAAAGCTTTGTTCTCGGATACGGGTAATAGTCCGGTTTTGGGCATCTCGTTCCACATCCAACACTTCACCGAAGGTAATTTGATACCAGCCTTCGCTTAACCCTTGGGCGGTAATTTGCTGCCAGTCTTGGCGGTCGGCGGTGGTTGTTCCACCCCAGTCTGCTAGTAAACGCTTGCGTTCATCAGGGGTGGCTTTTTCTAACATTGCCCGGAGTTCGCCGCCCCAACAGGCTTTTGGCCAGTTAAAGGGTTGAAATTCGTAATGATTTTTGACTAGGCGCTGGGTATTTTGAAATTTGTTACCTTGGGGTTTAGGCGATCGCATTAAATGCAAAACTGCAATATTCCGATTTCGTTTTCTGGCTTCATAAATGCGCTGCACAATCCGCGAAGCCACAATCCCCCGCCCCCGAATCAACACCGTACCACCATGTTGCTCTAGTTGCTCATAAACATGATCATGGGCTTCATAAGCATTGACTACAGATTTAAAATCTTGATATTTTTCTCTATAAGCTTGCAAATCTGGAAGAAACTGAATTGCTGGATACCCAGTAGCTAAATGTAAATAACGACTAACTAAAAAAGCATAATTTCCTGGGCCGCGAGAATAGGCTATGCAATATCTGCCATCATCAGTTTTGCGAATTCCCCTAACTCGCCCATAGCGATAAATTTGATTCCAGCTAATGCGCTTCGCCTCTCGGTCTATAGAATCAAAGACATTACCCGCACGGGGAGTATAAGTTTCTGCAAATGTTGGTTCCGCAAACACTTGCCATAAATACTTGAATGCTGACTTGATCTCTCCCTTAACTAAGTCTCCCCAAGCTTCTCGCAAGGCATAACTAGGCCAGCCCCAAATATTATCAGGACAAGAGTCAGAATTAGAACGCAGTCTTTCATATAAGGGAATTTGCGAATTCAAACAAAGGCGTTTGTAACGGGCATAAGGTTCTGCCTCTAATCCCAAAGCCACAATTTTGTCAGCACGCACACCACTAATTCGCAGCAAATCAGCCCAAACAAAGCTACCCAATCCCGCGCCGATCGCAAGATAATCAGATTCATCTACTGGTAATCCCGTAGCATGAAGTGCTTGCACAGCGACCTTTTGAGCCTGAAATGCCAATGGTGGAAAATTACTTGCCACGGGCGTTAGCGGCTGGACTACAGGCAAACTGGGGTCTGGGTGATTGGTATTTGCGTTGAAATGAATCGTTGAAGGAGGGCTAGTATCTGGTGCAGAGGTGCTAGGAGCAAATGTCACCACTATCAGATATGGGCCAATTTGCAACGTATCGCCATTAGCCAGAATACTACGCGTTTGTGGTTGACCATTGATATACACACCGTTAACGCTGCCTTGGTCAATCACCACCAGATGGTCTTGTTCCCAGTCAATTAGGGCATGGTAGCGAGAAACTTCGTTACTGTTAAGCAGCATCCTAGAAACCCGCACTCCCCTAAGTTCAGCAGGTAAACGGGCGAATTCTCGACCAAAAGCGATCGGCATATTCAACCTTGGTTCTCGCCGTTCACCCGTTGCTGGATCGTCCCAACTCAATTGGATTTGTAAGTCATTTGTCATTTGTCATTTGTCATTTGTCATTTGTCATTTGTCATTGGTCATTAAGTCAAGAGTTAGGAATTCTTCCCCTGCTCCTCTGCCCCCCTGCTCCCCTGCTCCTCTGCTCCCCTGCCCCCCTGCTCCTCTGCCCCCCTGCTCCCCTGCTCCTCTGCTCCCCTGCTCCTCTGCCCCCCTGCTCCCCTGCTCCCCTGCTTCCTAATTCCTTGCTACTAAAACACTTACTGCCGCAGCTAAAGATGTGCCACACCAATGACAGCCAATTTGTAGATTCTCTCCTGGGGAAACTTTATGACATTTGGGGCATTCTAAGCCATAAACTCCTGGCGGTGGTGCGGGGGGTGTTGATGGATGGTGGTGATATCCAATGTTTACTGGTGGATTGGGTGGGAGCAAAATTGTTGCTGGAATGCTACCCGTGGAAACGCTAGTAACGTTGAGTTTTATTTGTCCCAAAGTGATACTAGTGCCCTGAGTTAAAGGCATTTCACCTTGGACTAATTGCCGTCCATCGATAAGGGGGGGATTTTGCGATCGCAAATTCCTGATATAAAAGCGCTGTTGCTGGTGATGAAAAAATATTTCAACGTGTAAACCAGAGACAGTGGGGTGACTCAGAACAATGTCGCACCGGAGGGGGTCACGACCGATACGGACAGTACCATGATTTTGACTTGGCTGTTGTTCGTAAATGTTCTGAGTTTTATCTTGACCAGCATCATGCCACTGTAAAGTTAGTGCGTTCATGGTTCTAACTTCGTAAATCGTATTTAGCTATTTCAACATCTTCCTGTGCGATTCCTAACACGATTGAGTAGGTGCAAGCAAGTATTTAGAAAAAACTTCAACAAGCTTTATTTCGCCGACGCTAATTTATCAGCAATGCGTGTAGTTTCTGGCAGCCGATATTTTGGCGTGCAGCGTAATACATAGTCAATTGCTGTCGGTAAACTAATTCGATGACCACTGGAGATGTATAGAGGTTTTACTCCTGTGCGCGATCGCAAAACTACCCCAATGGTTTCACCGTTATATATCAGTGGTTGCGTGCTGCCTTTGGTTTCTGCCAATTCCTCATGCTTACCTAGCAACCTAGACTTAGCTACACCAATTGTTGGCATATCTATAAGTAACCCTAAATGGCTAGCTATACCTAATCTGCGGGGATGAGCAATTCCTTGACCATCACACAGAATTATATTTGGTGTTGTTTTAATCTTTTCCAGGGCATCGAGAACGGCTGGAATTTCTCGAAATGAGAGGAACCCAGGAACATAAGGAAAGGTTGTAGGACGGTGTGCTAGGCTTGTCTCAATTATTTGCAAATCAGGAAAACTCAGTACTGCCACAGCTGCACGGCTAATTGTTCCATCAGCTTCAAAACCCATATCCACTCCAGCTACGTACTGAATAGGTTCTTGCAGTTGATCCTCAGTAATTACTTGATCTCGCAGCTTTTCTTGGATAACTATGGCTTCTTCCAGCGTCGAGGGCCAAGCATGATCTCGATAAAACTTCATATTCAAAATGGGAATTAAATTGATTAATATTAATCCTGTTAATTTGGCAAGGGCAAAAACCGATGTTGATACAGGGAAATATATTTTTTACAAAAGTCTGTGAAAGACTATCTTTATACTAAATATTTTAACCTAAGTTAGTTGATATTTTGCATCATAATGTTACTTAAGGCTGTTAAGAGGGAATTCTAAGAATATAAGTTTATTTTCCTAGAGTTTCTCTCTTAGTGGTTATGACACAGTCGAATATTCTGGAACTTGCAAAACAGGGAGATGTAGATGCGATCGCATCTCTAATGAACCGCCACCTACACCCCAAAGGGATCGCTGCAAAAGTTATCTTTAAAGATACTTGCTTAGAGGTAACGTTAAAATCTGACCAAGTACCAAATCAGCAAATTTTAGTTGCATTTATCCGCAAAGGTTTAACTGGTTTAGGGGCTGTATCTGTTGAAAACGTGAAAGTTTACGGACAACAAACGGGTAAGAAGTTTCCAGCTTGGAGTAAAGAGTTTAATCTAGGCATAGTAGAAAGTGAATTAGAAGCAGTAGATAATGAAGAGTCTTCTGTTGAAACTCAACTTCTAACTATTTTTATTAACTTAAGTGGCGAAACTGCACAGGAATTAACTAATCAAGAATTTGAATTTATTGCTCATCAAATAGGCACTGATATTTTATCATCTTGTACTGACGTTTTTATTCAAAAAGTAAGTATTAGTAATGGTAGCTCTGTAATTACAAAGGAACGTTAGTATTTAGCTTTCCTGATATAGAGGTGCAGAAAAAGCATCTAAAGCAGGGGCTTCTACCAAAAATCCAATAAATTAAGGAAATTTTAAATATATAGCTCTAACAATTTTGGAAATGTTGCTTTTGTCTATATATGGGGAATCCTAATATAGACGATAATTTATCAGCTTTTCGCATTTTTTAATTATGAAAAATCCTAATATTCAAGAATTTACTAAACAGAAACTACAAAAGTTTTACTGGCCTTTATGGTTTCCTTATCCTACTTCTTGGTTAAAAGCATTAATTTTGAATCTATTTTTGAGCTTTATTATATTTGTACTCAATAATCCTGGAAAAGTAGGCTACCAAATTACATATTTGGTAAAAAGCCCCGAATTATTTGTTATCTTGACAATACTGTTAATCCTATCTCCTATTCCTACAATTTCTTTTACTCATCACTTATTACACCTACTCATTAGTCGGTTTATATCAGAAATTCAAGCACCAGAAATAGGTAGAATCAAAGGGTTCTTTCCAGGAATAATGAGTTGGTGGGAAGGATTGTATGCTTGGCTTGTAATTGCAATTTCTACACTGATAGCAGCTTTTTTTTGTACAATGATTTTGCCATTATTTAATATAAGCTACACTAAGCCAGTTGAATCATATACAGAAGTTGAAAAGAATATAATACTAATATTTGGGCTGTTTTATATTTCTGCTGGGGCATTAACTTATCAAATTGAACATTTGGTAAGACAGCGAATAATATCTGCTTACTCTGGCACTAAAGAAACAGATGCAAGTAAATCCAAGACTGATTTTAATACAGATAAAGAACTTAATAAATTGGGCGGTGAAATGGGTGTACACCAAATGAAATCAAATTTTTCATCTAATAATGAAGAAACTGTAGTTACCAAGAATAAACATAAAAATCGTAATTTAAATAAAAATTGGCTGGTTATTTTTTTGATATTTTCAATTGCTATAGGAATATATGTATCTTCACAATTCATAGAAATACTTCCCCGAAGCTCTAAAAATCCAACACAAATACCATCAAGTTCTATATTAGTTACACCCTCACCAGTTATTTCAGAATCTCCGACTTTGTTACTTCAAACCGATACATTTCGAGAAGCAGTAAGTAAAGCAATTAATGCAGCTAACCTTACTCAATCAGCAAAATCTCCAGATGAGTGGAAGACAGTTGTGAGTCAGTGGAAAGCTGCGATCGCACTTATGAAAGCCGTGCCATCTTCTAGCCCCAATTATGCAATAGCCCAGCAAAAAATCATAGAATATCAAAAAAATCTTAACTACGCTGATAAAAATGCGATCGCACCTCAGCGTTAAACTAGAAAAAGCAGTGCGATATTCCGGCACTAGCGAGGATAAACTATCATGCTTAATGGACTCAGACAACAGGCGATCGTCAAACCTGGCGGTATAGTAGAAATCTGTTCTTGAGAACTTCCAGCAGGTGCAACTGTCGAGGTGATAGTCCTAGCTAAGATATTAGAATAAAAGTAATTTCGCCCCCGAAGCCAATCATGACAGAAGGAAAAACGCGGCGTAATTTCCTAATTACCAGCATTGCTGTGACTAGCGGTATTGTGGCAACTAATGCCTTACAGCAAAATGCTACCAACATCGCAACACCGCCAGCAATGATGCCAGAACGGTTACTGGGACGCACGGAAGTAAAACTCCCTATCTTCGGCTTAGGAGGAGCAGGACAAACGCCACTATCCTGGGAAGGAAAAGAGGGTGAAGCTGTGGCAATTATTCAAAGAGCGCTAGAACTTGGCATCCGCTACTTTGATACAGCCGCTAGTTATGGGCCCAGTGAAGATTATTTAGGCAAAGTGCTACCGCCCCATCGCTCAAAGCTGTTTCTAGCAAGCAAGACGGATCAAAGAGATCGGGATGGTGCATGGCGAGAATTAGAGCGATCGCTAAAACGTCTCAATACAGATTATCTCGATTTGTGGCAGTTGCATCACGTCTCTTTTTCGGAAGAACTCGACACCATCTTTAGTCCATCTGGTGCAATTAAAGCTTTAGAAGAAGCCATACAGCAAAAATTGGTGCGCTTCGCAGGTATTACCGGACATCACGACCCTCAAGTGATTGCCGAAGGGTTACGTCGCTATCCTTTCCACACTACACTGATTCCTGTGAATGCCGCCGACAAACACCACCCACGTCCATTTATCTCAGTAGTTCTACCAGTTGCTCAAGAAAAAAATGTCGGTGTGATTGCGATGAAAGTCCCGGCTTATGGGCGGCTATTCAAATCAGGTGGGTTGACAGGTATGGAGCAAGCTTTAGGTTACACAATGTCTCAGGCTGGAGTTCATTGTTGCGTAATTGCGGCAGAAACAGTTTCACAATTAGAGAATAATGTCAAGATAGCGCGGGCTTTTGTACCCTTGAAGGAGCAAGAATTGACTGCGATCGCACTGGCGACTGCTAACATCTGGGAAGATAGTACATTTTTCCGTGCTTGGACTTAGCCCAACCTTGCACATATTACAAAGTGTATTCTTACTATATGACTCATATTTGATTTCTGAAAAAAATCAATACAACTAAGAAGCCTTCTTGAATGTTGCCTATTGCCTATTGCCTACCTACGCAAATTAGTTCAGAAATCAAAGCGGATTCCTATAGTCACACTGATAATATTGTGCCGCTTGCGACATATTAAATTGTAATAGCTTTTCCTCTCCCAACTTGTATCGGAAACTCGGCTTAAAAGGCGATATATTCAAACTGCGAATAATTTCCGCCGCCACAGCCTTGGCTAGTAACGGTGGTACAGAGTTACCAACTTGCCGAAATCCGTGCCATTTAGTTACATGAAATCTAAACCAATCTGGGTAAGAGTGCAATCTCGCCGCTTCCCTGACTGTGATACAGCGGGGCGTAATCGGATGAATGGGTCTAGGAGATGTGAAAGAACCTCTGTATTTGTCTGTTCCGGCTCTTAAAGTATTACAGACACCAGCAGGATGGAGCTTATAAAAACGACTAATTTTTTCTCTCTCGCCTTGTTGAGTCTCCTGGAAACGTTGAATAGTTTCCGCAGAATGCTTTGTTCTTAAACTTGAATAAAGTATTCGCAAATCATATTCACGTTTGTAAGAATAATCATCCTTTAGGCATTTAAGTCCGCGAAGTACAAAAGCATATTTACTAGGTTTTTCGTATTCTGCTACAACCCAATCTCTTGTTAGCAACTCAGGATATTTTTCTATTTCTGGTAAATCTCTAATTGCATCCAATACTGTAGGACTTAATGGAATATCAGATTTTTTTTTAGAATTTAAATTATTTGGTAATGCTTGTTTAGTAATTGGCTGAGGGTATTTCGGTAACTCTACATCCTCCCTTGCACCTATAAGAAATAATCTCTCACGGGACTGTGGAACTCCATAATTTGCAGCGTTGAGAATTTGGTAGTTTTCTTCTACTTTATAACCGTAAATTTTAAATTCGCTAATTAAGCTTTGGAGGATTTGTTTATGTTCACCAACTGTAATCCCCCGGACATTTTCCATCACGAAGAATTTCGGTTTTAGCTCAAAAACTAGCCGATGGAAGTGAAACACCAAAGAATTCCGGGGATCATCAACAGCCCGTTTACCGATTAGAGAAAATCCTTGACACGGTGAGCCACAAATTACCACATCAATTTCGCGATCGCCAATCTTAGACCGATTCCTAATTTCTTCCCCAGTTGTATCCACAACACTTTTACATAACACTGAGCAATAAGGGAAGTTAAACTCATGTGTTGCACAGTGGATAGGGTCGATTTCCACAGACGCCAGCACATCAAAACCAGCTTGCTCAAAGCCAAGAGTCATACCGCCCGCGCCTGCAAACAAATCAACTGCGATCGCTCTTTGTTTTTTCATCTCATAAGCCATAACACCTCCAAGGGTATTGGGGATTGGGTATTGGGTATTGGGTATTAAATATACAAAATTTTCCCAGTCCCCAGTCCCCAGTCCCCAGTCCCCAGTCCCTAACCCCCACTCCTCGGCAGCATTTGCAAAATTTCTTGAGCAGCGCGATCGCACACTCCAATTTCTCCTAAACTCTGCCGCATTTCATCATAATCTGCCAAAGTTTGCTCTCTGCGACTGGGATTGAGTAGCAGTTCCATCGCTGTTTGGATGATATTCTCGGCTGTGGCTTCCTCTTGTAAAAATTCTGGCACAATTGGCTTCATCACTACTAAATTGGGTGGCGATGCAAAGCTTATAGAACCTTTGAGCATTTTACGAGCTATCCAAGCAGTCAGGGGACTGAGACGGTAAACTACAACTTGCGGCACGTTTAACAGAGCAAGTTCTAGGTTGACAGTACCAGATTTGCTAATGGCTAAATCAGCAGCGGCAAAAACTTCCTTTTGTTGACCTGATAGAACTGTAGCCCGCAAACCGTAACGCTCAATAGCCTCCTCAATTGGCTGTCTATAGACTTCTAGCGACAGGGGAATCCAGAAACGAACTTCAGGTAATTTAGCTTGAATAGTTTGGGCGGCTTGAAAAATAATTGGTAAAAGATATTTTAGTTCTTGGCGGCGAGAAGCGGGGAGGAGTGCGATCGCAATTTCTTCTGGTGCAATCCCCAGTGTTGCACGGGCTGCTTCCCTACTAGGAGCATCTTGCATTCGGTCAACTAAAGGATGCCCTACCCAGCTAACTTTTGCCCCTTGCTCGTGAAAGTAACGGGCTTCCTGTGGGAAGATTGCCAAAAGCTTATCTGTAAAACTAACAATCCGGTTAGTTCTACGCAAACTTAATGACCAAGCCCACTCTTGGGGAGCAATATAATACACCACAGGCACATCTGGTAACTGCCGTTTCATATAAGTCCCAATTCCTATATTCGGACTCATGTAATCGATCAGCACCACTAAATCAGGTGGATTTTGTTTTAAAAAAGCGATCGCCTGACGTTGCACCTGGAGAGTCGGTAAAATATAAGGCAGCCCTTCTAAAATACCCATTGAGCCAATACTACTAGTATTACCCAGTAAAATTGCCCCAGCCTCTACCATTTTTTCCCCACCCAGCGCCACAATCTCTAATTCCAACCCAATCACTACAGCTTGACGCTTCAGCGCTGTAATTAGTAGCGACCCTTGTAAATCGCCAGATACTTCGCCAGTGCTGATAAAAATCCGCATTTGATAATTGGTAATTAGTAAAAACTTAGGAATGAATAGTTAGAAATGAGGAGTTAAGAGTGAGGAGTGAAAAATTCAATTCATCAACTCATAACTCCTGTAGAGACGCGATTAATTGCGTCTCTACTCCCACCTTTTGTACAGACGCGATTAATCGCGTCTTTCCTAACTCATAATTCACGATTCATCACTCGTGCCTTTTTTCCCTCTACCGGGAATCAAGCCACGCCTTCCTGGCATCTGAGAAAGTAGCATAAAGCGGCGCAGATGTTGCAATTCTTCGCTATTCCCTAACAATTCCAACTGTTCCAAAGCATCCTTAAAGGACAAATCAGAGCGGTAGAGAATGCGGAAGGCTTTTTTCAGCATTTGCAAATCTGTTGAGTCCATACCAGACCGTTTGAGTCCGACAAGGTTGAGGGTTCGCACCCGCGCTGGATTTCCCTCCACGAGCATATACGGAGCCACATCCCGGTCAATACGTGCCATACCTCCCACCATTGCGTGTCTACCAATATGTACAAATTGATGGACACCTAAAACCCCACTCAGCCTAGCGCGTGATTCTATATGAACATGACCTGCCAACGCCACAGAGTTAGCAATCACAACCTGGTCTTCAATCACGCAGTTATGAGCCACATGGACATAAGCCATTAGTAAGTTACCATCACCAATTACCGTCGCTTCACCAGCACCGGTAGCGCGGTTAATGGTAACGTACTCACGAATCAAGTTGTTATCACCAATTTTGACCCAGGTTGGTTCTCCCACAAACTTGAGATCCTGGGGTTCCATGCCGATGGCTGCACCTGTAAAAATCTGATTTTGCGCCCCAATTTCACAAGGCCCCTCTAGCACTGCATGAGCGCCGATTATTGTTTCAGGGCCCACTTTGACATGCGCTCCAATCACAGCATAGGCACCGACTTGCACTGTATGGTGGAGTTCCGATTTAGGATGAATTACAGCAGTTGGATGAATTAGCGTTTTCAAGGGTGAATCTCCAGAACTGTCTTGATAAGTCAGCGCCAGGTAGGGTTTTTGAGGCAGCGTGTTACTCTGGTTAAGAGAGTTGTACAGACTATCTATCGTCCTATCGAGGCGACTGGTAGAGCGTAAAGTATTTCAGTGAACGAAAGTGTCGGGCAAAGCAAGTTAAGTGTGTTCGAGTAGCATCTCGTAAAGAGGGCGTCGAAAATCAAGAAATTATCAGATGCTGTTGTGGATTTTTTTTAACTGTTATCCTTTTTCAGGATTCAGTTGGGGCATTTCACGGCTATGCCATACCACGAAAGCAAACTTTTAGTTAACTAGAGAAAACATTAATTCCCCTTCACAAGCAAGTTGACCGTCAACTTCGGCACGACCTTGCATCTTACCGAAACGACGTTGTTTTACCCATAACAGTTCCACTGTCATGACTAGTTGATCCCCCGGTACGACCTGGCGGCGAAAGCGAACTTTATCGATACCAGCGAAGACAAACAGCCCGCCTTCTACCGAAGACATTTGAGTTAGGACAATGCCCCCAACTTGTGCCATTGCTTCGACAATTAACACCCCTGGCATCAGTGGACGTTCAGGGAAATGTCCTTGGAAATGGGGTTCGTTGATGGTGACATTTTTAACGCCAACTGCTTTTTTACCTGGAACGTAGTCAATTATTTTGTCTACAAGTAAAAATGGGTAGCGGTGGGGTAGCAATTTCTGAATTTCTTCAGATGTGAAAGTCGTTTTAATCACAGAACTGATTGTAGTCTCATTTATAGCCTGTGGTTCGGTAGATGTAGTCGTATCGATGGTATTCACTTCAGTGAGAATTGACATTGGCCGTGTAGTTGATTTTTCATTTTAAAGTTAAGTAGGCAGGCGTATATCCAAAGCCTTAATAATCCTGGATTTTAAGCTTTAGTTCTAATCCAAAATCTAAAATCCTAAATCTAAAATTCTTTGAGCCAGTTGAATGTGTAAATTATGACTGGCTTTATACGCCAAGAAATGAGCACGAGGAAAAGTTCCTAGTAAACTTAAATCTCCTACTAAATCCAAGATTTTATGACGGACTGGCTCATTTGCAAATCTCAACGGTGGATTTAGCCAGCCTTCTGGTCCACAAACGAGCGCATTATCCAAACTACCACCTTTGATTAACCCTGTTTTTTGTAAGTGTTCAATTTGATGCAATAACCCGAAAGTACGAGCAGGAGAAATTTCCGCAGCAAAGCTAGCAGAAGCTTTTTCTAGTTCAGCAGTTAGTGACCAACTATGCCATTGATTACCAATGGCGGGCAGGTTAAAATCAATACCGTAACTAAAGCGGGTTTCTGGTGCTGGGAGAGCAGATACAAAGGCATCCTCTTGATAAACCCATATTGGTTCTGTAATAGCCTTGGGAACTTGGTTGTTAACGGGTTGTGATACTAAACCAACTTGGGCAATGTTGGTTGTCCACACACTTGCTGAACCATCTAAAAGTGGGACTTCTGGGCCATCAATTTCAATCCGGGCATTATCTACGCCCATACCCGAAAGCGCTGCCAACAAATGCTCTACCGTGCGAACAGATACCTCACCCTTACCCAACTGAGTTGAGAGAACAGTGTGACTAACTGCCGCAACTTGGGCTGGAATAATCGGCAAATCGGGTAAATCTACCCGCACAAAGTAACGTCCACTTCCCGCCTCAGCTGGTAGTATCCGCACCTGGGTACTCACACCGCTATGCAGTCCCACCCCTATTTGGGTGATTTCCGCTGCTAGAGTGTGCTGTTGCATAGCCGAAAAGTCAATATATTTCCTTCAGTATTGTTCATCGTCTGTTTTGGTAAAATCCCTGATATTCCCCTAAAAATGTCATCAATCCCTTTATCGGAACAGTATTGAGGTAAATGTAAAAATTAGCAAGCTAATTAGGAAAAGAGAATTGTCATTAGTTCTTTGTTATTCACCAATGACAAATGACAAATGACAAATGACAAATTAAAATCTTTCGCCAATACCGAAATTAATCCGGCTATCACCATCATCGTTAATACCGTAGTCAATCCGAATTGGCCCCAGTGGAGACTGAACGCGAACGCCAAGACCATAGCCGAAGCCACTACCATTTTTGTTCAATACTTCAGCCGCCCTAGTACTAGTTCCCAAGTCGGTGCCGAGATCAAAAAATAGTGCGCCGCTGACTACTGAAAAAACTGGAAACCGATACTCAACTGATGCTTGCACATAAGAGCGTCCACTACCTAATGCTCCTTCTTCATAACCCCGGACGGAATTGCTACCGCCGATGGTAAAGGCCTCGTAGGGAGGCAAGTCACCAAGGATGGTTCCTGCTTGCACATTAAATGCTAAGGTTTGTGCCCCTTTGCTGAGGTTAATCAATTGAACAGGTAAATATTGGCTGTAGCTACCCCGCAATCTGGTAAGGAAAATGTTACCTTGTCCTATAGGCACTGACTGGTCTACCCCGAAGCGGAGGTAAGAACCGCTAGTGGGTTGCAGAGGGTTATTACGGAGATCGCGCTGTGCCCCTAGTTGCAATAGCACTAAATCATCTTCACCTGAACCAGAAAAGCTCAGTGGAACATCGGTTCCGGGGATAAGGTTGCCATTATCATCGAATACTGCACCATTTTCTCTGACATCGCCCTCGGCATCACGGGCGGAAACTCGTTGATACTGGAAACCCGCTGAGGCAGTCCAGACAGAACTTTTGTAGGGATTAGCAGATAGGGGACGAGTAAAGGTGACACCACCACCTAGACGGAGAATACGGGGGCGATCCTGAGAATCTGTATTACTAGGATTAACTGGGTCAAATGTTCTAATATCTTGATCTTTGCCATCAAAAATCAACGAAATGGAACTGCGGCGAAAAAGATTGGTTGTGTAAGAAGTCCGGTAAGGATCTCCCGCAATCCAGGGGTCTGTGAATCGCAGGTCAAACAGCAGTTCCCGTTCTCCCACCTGCACTTCTGCTCCCAGTTTTTGGTTTCTACCGTTCAGGTTTTGCTGTTGATAGCTAACTGTTCCAAAAAGTCCGCTAGCAGAACTAATCCCTGCCCCAGCGGCAATAGAACCGCTGCTACGTTCAGCTACATTCACTACTACATCCACCTTGCTGGGGTCAGTACCAGGGTCAAGGGACACATTCACATCT
The DNA here is from genome assembly GCF_054786515.1 of Nostoc sp. UIC 10890. Taxonomy (NCBI): domain Bacteria; kingdom Bacillati; phylum Cyanobacteriota; class Cyanophyceae; order Nostocales; family Nostocaceae; genus Nostoc; species Nostoc sp. UIC 10890. Next base: position 2,297,109 of record NZ_JBSGKF010000001.1, on the reverse strand, counting down.
TCAAAAAGTCCCAGTCCATACACGCGCTGTAAGTCTCTTTGGACTGTGTTGCGATTGAATACTTGTCCTGGCTTCAACTCCACTTCTCGCGTAATGATGTAATCCTGTGTCCGTCCCCGAATAGGTTGTCCCTTCTCGTCTGTCTCCTGACCATCTTTATTGCGGAATCGGACTCTAATATTCTCTACTACCCCTTCTGCTACTTGTAAGGTAACAACTCCGCTTTCAGAGACTTGTGGCGCTCCAATCACGTTGGCTAGTACGTAACCTTGGTCTTGATACCGCTTATTTAACTGCTTGATGCCTTCTTGCAAGTCACGCAAGTTGAGGATTCTGCCATACTGCTCCTTAAATACTTCATCCACAGTATTAGCTGGGAGTACTGAAGCGACACCAGTGCCAGGATTGGCTTGCACTTCTACTTTGCTCAGGACTGGGTTAGGCTGCACAACAAAGCTCACCCGCACTCCCAAGGGGGTATCTTCTGGCGCTGCTTGGACGTTGGAGAAGAAGCCAGTCCCAAAGATGGCGTTAATATCTTCTTGCAGTTGGCTGCGGGTTGTCGTTTGTCCTGGTTGGGTACGAATTACTCTGTAAACTTGGTCTTCTAGTTCTGATGATAGTTGCCCAGTCTGTGATCTAATTACTACTTCCGACACTAGTACACGGGGGTCATTGGCTTCTGGGGCTATGTTGGGTTGTGTATTTTCTGGAGTAGTGCCTGGGGCTGGGGCAGGTGTTCGTTGTTGACTATCTGGAAATGGAATGTCGGGATTGGGAGATGGCTGTTGAATATCTCCTGGAGTTCCTGGGCTTGGGGCAGGTGTTGGTTGTTGACTACCTGGGAGTGGAATATCAAGAGTGGGAGATGGCTGTTGAGTATCTCCTGGAATTGTGGGTAATACAGGTTCCGTTACAGGGGGGTTGACATTTTCTGGGACTGGAGTTGTCTCAGGAGTTGGGGAAGGCGTTGTTTGTTGAATTTCTGGCGGTGGAATGTCTGGAGCGGGAGACGGTTGTTGAGTAGGGCTAGGAGTTATTTCATCAGGGGTTTGTGCCGTTTTTGATGTTGTGGAGGTTGGCACTATTAACCCTGGGGTCGCATAGGCGTAGCCCAACCCAGGCATCGCTGCTGGATTGGCAGGATAAACTGCAACAATGCGGGATTTCTCCGCCTCTATAACACCATTGGAATTAGGTCGAGATTCTAGACTTTTACTAGAGTCAACCTGACCTGTGTCCTTTTCTGGCTGCTGATTTGTTTCTAGTGTCAAAACTTCTGTTGTCTGTTTTGAACTGTTGGCGGTTTCTGCATTTGCACTCAATGAACCGCCCAAAGGGACTGTAATTGCTACTACTGCCAGCAATACGGGAGATAAACGCATTTTACTTATGATTCCTCTTCACGACCACACACCATCAAAATTAGTCATTAGTCGTTGGTGAACAACAAAGGACAACTGACAAATGACAATCCACACGAGTTTAATTGATTTTTACCCACTTAACTATTACTCTCTACTGCTTTGAGTACTCTTTGTAAAACCTCCTGGTAAGCATCCTCTACATTTCCTAAGTCTCGGCGAAAACGGTCTTTGTCCATTACCCGGCGGTTTAAGTCTTCTTCTGCGGTATCCCACAAACGGCAGGTGTCGGGGCTAATTTCATCTGCCAAGAGCAACTGCTGTTGTGAGTCCAAACCAAATTCTAGTTTGAAGTCTACTAGAGTAATGCCGCACCGCTGCCAAAAATTATTGAGAAATTCGTTGATTTGCAATGCAAGATGTGTAATTGCGTCTACTTGTTCCGCAGTAGCTAGTTCTAGCAGGTATAGGCGATCGCGTGTCAACAATGGATCTCCTAACTGATCGTTTTTGTAATAAAACTCAACCATTGGCTGTTTCAGAATTGTACCCACTGGTAAACCTGTTTGCTGACACAGACTACCAGCAGCAATATTTCTGATCACCACCTCTAAGGGTAAAATCTTTACTGCTCTCACCCGCATCTGATTCGGGGCAGGGCTATCGATAAAGTGAGTCTTTATACCATAAGCCTCTAGCTGTTTAAAAAGCTGGCTGGAAATGCTACAATTTATTTTTCCTTTCCCTTGGATATTGCCACGTTTTTGGGCGTTAAACGCCGTGGCGTCGTCCTTAAAATCAGCCAACAGGATTTCCGGATCGTCCGTTGTATAGAGAATTTTAGCTTTGCCTTCGTATAACTTGGAATTAACAGACATGGTGGCAGGTAAAGTTTTAGGCGATGGACACAAGTTGTCCTTTGAGGCTTCACCATTTTATCTTTAGTTATTAACTATTAGCCATTGTTGAAGAGGAAGCGGATCTACCGATAATCGGGCAGAGGAAAACAAGGGAAATAAAAGGGACAAGGAGGACAAGGAAAATAACCATGCCCAACGCCCCTCAGATTGCTGAATCTGACTTCTCACGGGTTCTGGAAAACCTCTGCTAAATATTCACTACTAAATCTCTAACTTTTAACAGAGGACAATTAGCTTTGGTATCTAGTATATTCTGCTAAGTAGTTTTACTGTTTAAATTGTAGCTATTCTTGCGGTTAAATTTTAGCAAGATATACGGATATGTTTTAATTGTTTTTGACTCCGGGTTTCGACTGAAGTTAATTACAATTGGAACTTCATAAATTAAGATGAGATAAATTGACAACTGGGAGGAAAATCAAATATTCTCTCTAGTTACTTTAGCAGAAACTTTTTTCTGTAACATTTACAACAAAAGTATTTTAAGCTTTCTCCTTTAGTATCAAAATCTGAGTCAACCAATTCCTACATCACCAATTGAAAAAGGAGTTGAATGATTTGATTTCCCCAAGTCTGACGAAAGTATAGATCAAGGCAGCTAGTGAGTCAGCTTAAGAGATCCAAAGACAAAGTAAATTGAATAAATGGAAAAAAACATAGTGAACAAAGATGATTTTCTCTTTCCTCGTGGCCGCTACTACGGTCAGGTAAAGCCAGAAAACTTGGTTTTTAATGCAAATCTACAGGAATTTGCCCAGCGAGTAAGCTACATTTGCAATTTAGAAACAGGTGGAAAACTGCCTCCAGGTGAAGCTTACAAACAAATAAAGGAGCTATGGAAACAGTTGAAACACTCAAAGAAAGAACTGCGAATTGGCGAAGACCCGTTTCAGGATGACCAGGGAGAGGTTCAAGATTGAAGGCGAGATGCAAAGGGGAGAAGCAGGGGGCAGGGGAGCAGGGGAGCAGGGGAGCAGGGGAGCAGAATTAATAACCAATTCCTCATGCCCCATGACAAATGACAAATGACAAATGACTACTTAGTAAGCATTGTCCAGACACCATCCCAGAACTCTGGGGGCGGCGTTTGTTGATAATTATGTGCACGTTCTAGGTGGATATCAACAGCTTGGTCTTGGGGTTGGATGCATTTGGCGGCTTTAAAACTGGCGATCGCTTGTGAGAAGTTGCGCGATAGATAAGCCGCGCGTCCAGTATGATAGTGAAACAAAAACTCTTGGATTTTGGCATCTAGGGGAGTATTGCGATCGCCAATTAACTCGTAGATATTAACTGCCTGGTGTTTCCCTTTGACTCGGATTTTATCTAACTGGCGCACCCAAATGCGATCGCTGCACAATTGGTAAGTAAATTCACTTAAAAGAATATCACAACCATAATCCTTGGTTATTGCTTCTAAGCGCGAACTCAAATTTACACCATCACCAATTACGGTGTAATCCATCCGTTTGCGGGAACCAATATTACCCGAAACCACGTCCCCAGAACTAATCCCAATACCAATACGAATTTGTGGCTGCGCTTGGATAATTCGCCGTTGGTTAAATTCCTCTAGACGGCGTCTCATATCTAACGCTGACTGCACAGCCCTCCAAGCATGGTTTTCTGTCAGTGGTAGCGGCGCACCAAATACCGCCATTAAGGCATCACCAATAAATTTATCGAGAGTGCCTTCGTAGTTAAAAACCGCCTCCACCATCGTTTCAAAATACTGATTAAGTAGAGATACCACCTCAGCTGCACCGAGATTTTCTGTAAGTGTTGTGTAGCCTCGGATATCAGAAAACAAGATGGTTACTTCCTTACGCTCACCCACCATTAAAGCGTCTTCCCCCAGTGCCATAACTTGTTCAGCGACATGGGGCGTCAGGTAGCGGGACATGGTAGTTTTCATCCGTTTTTCCTGACTGATGTCTTCCAACACGACCAAACCACCGCGGACACCGCCTTCTGGGTTAGTTAGGGGATTAACAGTGAGATTGATACTGCGCTCTAGTGTTTGTACCTCATCAGCGGTGAGAAACTCAGATTGGGGAGTGAGGGGTAGATTCCAGGGAATGAAAAAATCGGGGTTAGTGCGATCGCGTAGTGCGAAAATCGAATCCTGAGTTTTGAATTTTGAGTGTTGAGTTCCATTTTTAACTCCTAACTCCTCACTCATAACTTGATAAAGTCCCAGCATCAAACTTTGTTCTGGCACATAATGTTTAGCTCCAGTTTTTAAACTATCTTCTAGTCGCATTTGGAGATTTTCAATTGGCACAACTTCCCAAACTAAGCGGCCAATCAAATTTTGTTCCCATAAAAGCTTATTATTCTTGCTATTAGTCTCTCCTATTGGACAACCCAGCAATTGCAAGGCAGCATCATTAATTGTGACAATCTGTCCTGCCATATCTGTAGAAATCACCGCATCTGACAGACTTTGTAAAATGTCTTTTTGATACTGTTTTTCTAACAACACATTTTCAAACAGGCGGGCATTTTCTAAAGCAATTCCTGCCTGAATATTAAAAGCCCGCATAAATTCTTCATCAGAAGCAGTAAAACTGCTTTGTTGCTTATTAATTAATTGCGTGACTCCAATCAATTCATTTGCAGAATTAAATACTGGCAAACAGAGGATATTGCGAGTTACATAACCAGTTTTACTATCTGTCGTTGGGTCAAAGCGGGGATCTTTATAAGCATCGGAAATATTTACCGCTTCACCAGTGGAAGCTACATAACCAGCAATGCCACGGTTAGCGGGAATACGGATTTCTATCAAGTTTGTGCCATCCGCCGCCGCTGCAACTTTCGTCCAGAGTTCGCTCATCTCTTTACGATATAAAAACAGTGTGCTGCGGTCTGCTTGCATTAAAATCCGGGCTTGCTCCATGACTATCTGCAAAGTTGCTTCTAAATCAAGACTTTGCCCTAGTGTCTGAGTTGCCCGCAACAAAGCTGTTGCGCCTCTTTGATTACGAGCGGCTACATAAAAAGATTGGCAGCTTTCCAGAATAATACCAATAGAAGCAGCAAAGTCTCGAAAACGTTCTTCATCATCATGATTAAACGGAACATTCCCGGTTTTATTAGCCAGTTGCACTACCGCGACAGTCTGGTTTTTGCTACTAATAACGGGCATACATAAAATATTACGGATTTTATAGCCCATTTGTTTTTCAAGTTCTGGGCTAAATAGGGGATGAGTATAAGTTTCAGATATATTGAGATATTGACCGGTACTGGCAACATGACCGGGGATACCCACTGTAATGGGAGTCCGAATTTCTAAGAATTTTTGGCTATTATCTTGAGGAACTTTTGACCACAGTTGACCTTTATCATAGTCAACTAAAAAAATGGCTGTGTGTTCTGCTTGCAGGATTTGACCAATTTTGAGTGTGATAGCTTCTAGTACCTTCTCCAACATAGTTTCTAGAGCTTCATTATTGATCAGTTCAATAGCTCTAAGAAATTGCTGGAATTCAGCAGTTATGAAGTCGAGTAAGCAAACAAATTCATTAACAGATAAGTCTTTGACGCGACGCAGTAGAGCGTGAGTACGATTAACTTGAGTCAGTTCAGTTAATGTAGCCAAGACGCTGCCAGGATTGGGGAGTGTCATGGTAATTTTGGGGACTGGGGACTGGGGATTGGAGATTGGGGATTGGGGACTGGGGACTGGGGATGGGGATTGGGGATTGGGAATTGGATATTAAAAAAACTTTCCTCCAGTCTCTAGTCACCAGTCCCTAGTCCCCAGTACCCGTCCTGTTATTTTGCCAACTGTCGAGAAAATATCACCTTTTGATAGTAATCTTGTAGCTGCCTGGTGGCAGCCGCCCAACCCCAACTTTCTGCTTCCTGGCGAGCATTTTGACGAATGATGTCTCGTTGTTGTTTTTGTTCTAAAAGGCGGACAGTAGCAGCTAACGCTCCTTGAACATCTGCTGTTGGCTCAAAAAGATATCCATTTACCCCATCTGTCACAATATCAGGAATCCCCCCTGAACGGGCTGCTACTACCGGACAGCCAGCGGCCATCGCTTCTAGTAGTACTAAGCCTAGTGTTTCTGTACGGGAAGGAAAGATAAAGGCATCAGCACTCGCAAAGGCAGAACCTAACTCTTGCCCCATGAGATACCCAACAAAATAAGTGTTTGTGCCAGCAAAGTGTTTTTCCAGTGCTTGACGGTGGGGCCCATCCCCAACCAATGCTAACCGCGCTTGGGGAATTGCCTCTAAAATTGGTTTGATGCGCTCAATTTCTTTTTCAGCAGAAAGCCGCCCAACGTAAAGTAGCAATGGACTTTCTGGATGATTTTGTGATAGCTGCGATCGCATCTCTACATTAGCTAAATCGGGGTGAAATAATTCCGTATCTACCCCACGTTGCCATAAATCTACACGTTCGATACCGTGTGCTGTCAGTTCCTCCACCATTGCTGTGGAGGTACACAGATTCAAAGCTGCTTGATTGTGAGCGCCTTTCAACAGTTCCCAAAGAACACCTTCCAGCATACCCAAGCCATAATGCTGGAGATATTGGGGTAAATGGGTATGGTAAGACGCCACTAAGGGTATTTTGAGGATTTTGCTGTAAAATATGCCTGCTAAACCCAAAACGGCTGGATTCACGACATGAATAACATCTGGCTTAAACTCTTCTAAAACATAACCAATAGCTGGGCGGGGTAATGCCATTTGCAATTCTGGATACAATGGCAGAGGAAAGCCACTAACGCCGTAAACTTTAGCGCCTTTGTGTTCTGTGATGCCTCCATCAGGGGCAATCACCATCACTTGATTACCACTACGCTGTAGATGATCAACAGTATGGCGCAGGCGCGTTACAATGCCGTCAACCTTAGGTAAAAAGGTTTCGGTAAATAGAGCAATTCTCATATAAAACTATTCAGTCCAGGCAGATAATCTCAGCTTAAGAGTGCATTTTGCTTTAAACACAGAATAAACTGTCTCGTGTGCTGCAATCAATTTTGCACAGTCAAAATAACTGTAGTAAACGGCAAATTTAGTAGTAGCTGGACGATACGCCTGATAAATAATAATTGGTTGGTCGTCATATTGTGCTAAAATATGACGACCAATTTTAGACCCACGATTTACTGGGGTTTAACTTAATTTCTGTGCCAAGAGACTTTAGGCAGAATTTGTTTGTGATCAACTCGTTTCTGATACTTGATGGCAAAGTTTAACAGAGAATCGAGTAGAGAATCAGAGAGCAAGTGAGGCTGTAAACCTAAATCGAGCAATTTTGTATTTTTAGCGTTGAAATAATGTTCTTCTTTTTCAACTCTGGGATTATCTAGGTGATTGATTTCTACGCTCAATCCCATAGCGTTACCAGCTTTTTTCACCATCAAGGCCAAGTCGCCGACGCTGAATTGCTCGGTAAATTGGTTAAATACGCGGAATTCACCTGGTTGTGCAGGGTTAGCGATCGCTAATTCTACACATCTTACTGTATCCCGAATATCCAAAAATCCGCGAGTTTGTCCACCTTTCCCGTAAACAGTTAAAGGATGTCCAATTGCTGCTTGAATACAAAAGCGGTTCAGTGCTGTACCAAACACACCATCGTAATCCAGGCGATTAATCAATAGTTCGTCCATTCCCGTTTCTTCGGTTAAGACGCCATAAACTACACCCTGATTTAAATCTGTTGCCCGCAATCCCCAAATTCGGCAAGCAAAGTGGATGTTATGACTATCATGGACTTTGCTTAAGTGGTACATTGAACCGGGCTGCTTGGGATAAGGTAGGGTATCCTTGCGTCCATTGTGTTCAATGGTGATATACCCTTCTTCGATGTCGATGTTGGGTGTACCGTATTCGCCCATCGTCCCCAGCTTCACCAAATGACAGTCGGGGAAATCTTCCCGCATAGCGTACAGCAAGTTCAACGTCCCAACTACATTATTGACCTGGGTAACAACTGCGTGTTCTCGGTCAATCATGGAAAATGGGGCCGAACGCTGTTCACCAAAATGCACCAGAGCATTTGGCTGAAATTGCTGTAATGTTTTATGGAGAAACTCGTAATTCGTAATATCGCCGATGAACAAGTCGATCGATTTACCCGTCAAATCTTGCCAGCGCTGGAGACGTTGTTGAATTAGTGCGATCGGAGTGAGAGTTTCAACACCAAGTTCATTATCCCAGTGCCGCCGCACCAAACTATCTAAAATTCCAACTTCATAACCTCGATTGGAAAGGTAAAGAGCAGTTGCCCAACCGCAATATCCATCACCACCAATAACCAGGACTTTCATCTTCACCAGTTTTTACTCGCTGATAGCTAAATCTATCAGGTTTCTGTACCCTCTTAATCATCATTTTGAGGGAAATGTGGATTTTGGGGAATTGGAGAGTGGGGAAGGAGGGGAAGCAGGGGGAGAAGAATTAACAACCAATGTCCAATGCCCATATTTCAGAACTTTAAAATCCGATACTGCTGGGCAATGTAATAAAACAAACGATAGTAATCTGGAAATTCTTGGCCCTTGCTTCGTCCCTGTAAATAGTATTTCACTTGACTATGAGTTAGTGTCAGTGTCATCGAACCTACTCGTTGATCAACTTCTACAACCATTACTCCAGATACTCCTTGAGCGGTCTGAAAGTTGTGTTTTATCTTTTTCACAGACTCTTGAGTATTTGGTAGCTGATGACTTGCCCACCCACGAATTTCCACTGAGTTGTCCTGTGGTGAAATAAACGCAATTCCATCACCATTTTCTGAGGCTGCTAAAGAATTCCAGTTACTCGGATATGGAAATTCAAAGCCATAACGGGAGTTGCTATAAGTTTTCCAGGCGATCGCTCCGGCGTTAAAATCATTTCCAGTACAACCCCACAGGATTATTAACAGGGCAATGACTCCGCTAACGCTGGCGGCAAACCGATAAATTATTCGCCCCAAACTACAGGTTTTATTAGCAGTCGCCATTTACATTACACATTTTGTCAAACTCACTGATTTTATAGAAATACTAGAAACTCAGATATTGCACCATTCTCAATCAGCCAACTAGTAGTCTGCCACATTAGATTTGTAGTCAGCGATAAATCGCTCAATTTCAAGGGTTAGAGCCACTGACTACGAACCACAACCCATGAAATTTTCTGCTGTATACAGTTGATGATGGCTATTTATAAATAGCATCTCAGTCGAAAATGTAAACGAATGTAACAAAATTGGCGTCAAAACGCTTTACTGTCTTGACAACTAATAAAAGAACCTATAACTTGATATACATACCCGGGTAAGACCGTTAAAGAGTTATATGCAAACGCAAACTAAGCAAAAGGTCACTTTGTATTTATCGCCAGAGTTACACAAGAAACTGAAGATTCGTTCAGCAGTCGATTCCGAACCAATGTCAGAGCTTGCCGAACGTGCCCTCGTTTTTTACCTATCTAATTCAGAATTGGTTGACGAGGCAGAAGATTCTTCTTATGGGCGGACTCATAGAGTTTATTCATGCCCAACTTGTGATAGTTCACTAGTCTTACGTGATGGGGAACTGGTTGCTTTGGGCAATCAACCAGGATTAGTTGGTCAAGAGCATCTTTCCATTGATGAGATGGATGAAGATGAAACCAATCCCAAAGGTGAGGAAGAGTTAGTTCCTTGCTAAATAAATAGATAGGAATTATGAATTATTCATTCATGATTCGGTTGTCTTTACCAGAAGCAATGTCTCTACTGTCTCTATAAGGTCTCAAGTAGGTCGAAGTATGAAAGAAGAGCTCAATATCCTAATTCAAGCTCAATACCCTTTAATCTACCTTGTGACCTCCGAGGAAGAGAGGGCCGAGCAAGCAATTTCCACAATCGCTCAGTTGTTAAAGCCCCAGCGCCGAGTATTTATTTGGACAGTAACACACGGGATTGTGGAGTATGGTCAACCCCGGAATGTCACCCAACATAATACCGTGTCTCCAGAGGCGGCGATTGAGTGGATCATTAGGCAGAAAGAACCAAGTATATTTATTCTTAAAGATTTACATCCCTTTATAGATGCGCCTGCGACTAACAGATCGTTGCGTGATGCGATCGCTAGTTTCAAAGGTATGCAGAAGAACATCGTTTTGATGTCTCCGATGCAACAAGTGCCTATAGAACTGGAAAAGGAAGTTGTTGTTCTCGACTTTACTTTGCCAGATATGGTTGAGTTGAATAAAGTACTAACTCACCATATAGAGCAAAATCGTGGTCGGCGGCTGACAACAGAAGCCAGAGAAAAACTTCTCAGAGCCGCTTTAGGTCTAACTAAAGATGAAGCTGAGAAAGTCTACCGTAAGGCACAGGTAACAACAGGGCGATTGACGGAAGATGAAGTAGATATCGTTTTATCTGAGAAAAAGCAGCTAATTCGGCGCAATGGCATCTTAGAATACATTGAAGAAGATGAAACCATTGATGCTGTAGGTGGCTTAGAAGAGTTAAAAAGATGGCTCAAGCAACGCTCTAACGCTTTCACAGAAAGAGCAAGAGAGTATGGTTTGCCTCAACCAAAGGGGATGTTAATTCTAGGTGTTCCCGGTTGCGGTAAGTCATTAATTGCTAAAACTACTTCCCGGCTGTGGGGTTTACCACTGTTGCGGTTGGATATGGGGCGAGTCTACGACGGCTCAATGGTGGGACGAAGTGAGGCAAATCTGCGAAACGCCCTGAAAACAGCAGAATCTATTTCTCCAGCGATTTTATTTATCGATGAATTAGATAAATCCTTTGCTGGTAGTGGAGGTTCCTCTGATTCTGATGGAGGGACTTCGAGTAGAATCTTCGGCTCTTTCCTCACATGGATGCAAGATAAGAAGTCACCAGTGTTTGTCATGGCAACCGCCAACAGAGTAGAACGCTTACCTGGCGAGTTCTTGAGGAAAGGACGCTTTGATGAAATTTTCTTTGTGGATCTGCCAACACCAGAAGAACGGCAGGATATTTTTAATATCCACCTGACGAAACGTCGTGAAGACATCTCTCGATTCGATCTTGAGCAACTAGCCAAGATGTCTGATGGCTTTTCTGGGGCAGAAGTTGAGCAAGCGATCGTTGCGGCAATGTATGAAGCTTTTGCCCAAGATCGGGAGTTCACCCAACTAGATATTATTGCTGCACTGAAGGCAACATTGCCGCTGTCTCGAACGATGCAAGAACAAGTAACGGCTCTGAGAGATTGGGCCAGACAGCGTGCACGCCCCGCAGCATCCTCCGTAGCTGAATATCAGCGAATGGAGTTCTAAAAGCTTTCCTCTGCCATCCCAGGGGGAAAGGCTAGCTGAAAATGCTAGCAGTTATAAGAAAAGCCGCATCCTAATTAAGCGCGGCTTCGCCCAAAACAAACCGTTGTCGTTTTTCTCAATCTTCTCATTGGAGGAAACCCAAATGTCTCACTTTAGCACCCTGCGTACCAAGATCACCGATGCCGAAATCCTCAAAGCTTCTTTGCGCGACCTCGGTATCAGCGTAAAGACTGAAGCTGATGTCCGTGGTTATAACGGTCAGCGTGTCCGTTCTGACATCGTTGCCGTGTTGGAAGGCGAATATGACCTCGGCTGGTCTCGCAATAGCGATGGTTCTTTTGACCTAATCGCTGACTTGTGGGGCGTTGCTAAAAAGCACAACCAAACCGAGTTGATCAACTCAATCAACCAAAAGTATGCCGTTAACAAAACTTTGGCTGAAGTAAAACAGCGCGGTCTGCAAAACGCCAATGTGAAGTTGGTATTGCAATAACAATTTCTCTGCGCGTTCCCAAAGCTGCACGGGTTAACCATATAAATAGCGGTTAGCCCGCTTTTTTATCGGGACTGAGATTTATTTCTCAGTCCCTATTTTAATGGTTTATGCCAGTTAAAAAACCAAATCATGTCAGCGAGAGTAAGTTGAAGTCTCCAAGAGTTAATAATTCTTTGGCAAAGGGAGAACGCTCACAATTAGTAAATCCCAGTTTTAAATAGCTTCCTCTAAATTCCTGAAATCCCGGTCTATTATTGAGAATAATATAAGGATTTAGAAATATTTTGGAACTTCCTCCATAAACAACATAACCGTAACCAAAACAATTAGAATCTTCATATCCATAGGGAATGAAGCGACTTATAAGAAGATAAATTTTCTCACTTTTGTAGACAGCCAGTTCAGACAGATTATCATAACCTGCTGTTTCATAATCTTTGTAAGAACCAGAGGCTATTAATAAAATAGGACGCTGTTCTTTGATAGCTCTAGTTAGTAGAGGTAATCGACTAGTGTTTATTGTCAATTCATCCCCATCTTGTGCGTCAAAATGTGAACAGTAGCCTGCTTCTTTAGCTTTATGAATTTGAATATAAGTCGGGCCATGTAGTGTCGTAAATTTTGGTTGGTTTGCTACGGTTGTATTATTGAGAATTGGTTTATAGTAATCAATAGCTTGCTTCTCTAATTTTCTAAGAATCCCTGTTAAGTCTAGGTTTGTAGCTAATAAATCTTCTGTTAAAACACGGTAGCGGATGTAAGCATTTTCAATAGCCTCAAACTGTCCTTGACGATGATGGTTTATATGACGGCTTTTCAAATTATGCGAAAGCCCAACATACATAACTGGGAAACTACTATTACCTACGTAATAAATGCCAGGTTTTGCTGGTAGTTTTTTACGTTGGATGTAGGGTAAAACTGGCATCTCCTTATAATTGAGATTCAACTTCATAATTTTCTGTTTCTCCTAGTGATCATAAAATTTGACCACTAGGTTAGTTTGCCCATAATGTCTGCTTCAAACTCTCATACCTTAAATTTTTTTACTACCCAACTTGACTTAAATCTAAAATAAACCCAGGTAATAACGCTTCACCGCATAGTGTCTTAAATTACATTCTTCATTTATGACATTGGAACACATAATTACTAATTGCAAGTGAGAATAGAAAGGAGTATTTACAAGAGCTATGAGTACCCAAATTATCATTACCCTGCCAGACGATATTTACCAACGTGCAGAACGCTTTGCACGATTGGCAAATCGTGATGTTGCCAGCATTTTAGTAGATACTATTCAACTTTCAATTCCGCCTGTCAGTGGGGACATTAGCGATCTTGAGCCTGTCTCCGTGCTTTCTGATGAACAAGTCTTGGTGCTGACCGAACTGCAAATGGAATCGGAACAGGATGCTCGGTTAAGCGAACTGCTCGATCGCCAACAATCAGGTACTCTTAATGAAGGCGATCGCTCAGAGTTACAAACCCTGATACAGGTCTATCAAGAAGGACTTTTAAGAAAAGCCACTGCGTTGAGCGAAGCTGTAAAACGTGGGTTGATTGAACCCTTAAGCTAGTGAGCCAGATTCCTGAACAAGTCCGGGCGCAGATACGGATACAGGCGAATCACCAGTGTGGTTATTGCCTTAGTCTCCAAAAGTATGTTCTGGGAATTTTAGAAATTGAACACATTATTCCCAAAGCAGCAGGTGGTACTGACGATGAGGAGAATCTGTGGCTTGCGTGTAGGTTATGCAATGCCTACAAGGGTATTCAGACTCATGCCAGAGATCCGGTAACGAACCGTAAAGTCAAACTCTTCAATCCTCGTCAACAAAAATGGTCACGTCATTTCACTTGGGCAAACAACGGCACTCAGATTACAGGTTTGACTGCCTGTGGTCGTGCAACCGTATTAGCTTTGCAACTGAATAATCCTTATGCTGTAACTGTCAGGCAAGCTTGGGTGTCTGCTGGCTGGCATCCACCAACTTAAATTTGAACAGAAATACTGCTCTTTAACTGTTAAACACTATTAAATTCTTGAATTTATCTCTTACCAAACCTAACTTAAATCTAAAATAAACCTACTATTGCAACCAAACCCTACACCTGTACCATCTTGCTTGTTTCTGGTAATGTGTAATGTGCGATCGCAGAAGATCCACTTTTGTACACTTATTTTCATGAAAGTCTTTTTCCATAAAGTATTTTCGGTAATTGATATCTATGCTGATTCAATTTTTGTTTTCAGCGTGCGGGTAGTTGGTTCTATTCCCAAAGCTGCGGTGTATGCTGGGATAAAGAGCGATATCTACGACGGGCTATGCCTACGCATTATTTAGCTAACTCTCCTAATTAGTGGTGGATTAGCAGGTTTAGCTGGTGTCTGCGAAGTCCTTGACCCTATTGGTTAACTATTATTTGAGGAGATTCAATGTGTCCAGTCGTAAATTATCTTTGTTACTTAAATTAGTAATCATTACATTGCTTACTGGTGCTAGTAGTTTAGGTATTAGTTTGCTTTTAGCTACAAGCGGATTTGAGAATCTGTGGGAAATTATCAAGCCAAAAAGCGAGAGTAGTAAAGTTAGTCAGAACAAGCTGATAAGTGCATCTGCACAGAATATCAGCCCAGCTACAGACCAAATGAATCAAGTGCCAAAAGCATTTCAGGGAACAATCATTTATCAAGCAAAACTCAAAGCAAATGAGAAAGTTATCGCCCTAACTTTTGATGATGGGCCCAGCCCCAAAAATACGGCGCAGATTTTAGAAATTTTGAAGAAAAATGATGTTAAGGCAACGTTCTTCATGCTTGGGCAAATGGTGAAATATTTTCCCCAAGTTGCCAAGCAAGTGGCTGCTGATGGTCACGTAATTGGTAACCACACATGGCATCATTGGTATTTTCAAATGGATGGGGCGACTGCGGCTAGTGAAATTGATCGCACAGCAGACATCATCTACAAGACTACAGGAGAGAAAACTACTCTGTTTCGCCCCCCTGGTGGCTTTCTGAATAATGGACTAGCCCAATATGCCAAAAACGAGAAGTACGCTGTCATAATGTGGTCTGAAGAGTCGGGAGATGCTAGACTTCGTTCGCCTCAAGTAGCAATGCTGGTTAAAAATGTGCTGAAATATGCTAGACCTGGTGCAATTGTATTGATGCATGATGGGGGCGGAAACCGTTCCAAATCTGTTAAGGCTTTACCAGGAATGATCGCAGGTTTGAAGGCTCAAGGCTATCGATTTGTGACGATTCCTCAACTTTTGGAAATGCAAGCCAAAGAACAAAACCTGCTGGAGGTAGCTTCACCTACAGTTACAAAAGATGAACATCCAAACCATCAGCTTAATCATCAGTGATAAAGACAATGCAACCTCCATCTTTTCAACCAATTACACAACGTCCAGTATTAAAATTGCCGAATAATGCCAGAGTTGCTGTGTGGGTGGTGATGAATGTAGAACATTTCACTTTTGGCAAACTAGGAACAGCAATTCAACCTCATTTAAATAGCCACCCAGAAATTGCTAACTATGGTTGGCGAGACTATGGGAATCGCGTTGGTATTTGGCGTTTGTTTAAACTATTTGATGAATTAGAAATTCCGGTAACAGCCGCAGTTAATGGCGACATTTGTACATTTTATCCCGAAATTATGGCAGCCATACAACAATATGGCTGGGAAGTGATGGCGCATGGAATTAATAATTCTACTGGACATAGCGGCATAGATCGGGAAACAGAAATAGATATAATTGATAGAACTCTAATTTTGCTCCGTCAAGCTACTGGTAAAACTCCTAAAGGTTGGTTAACACCAGGATTTTCGATTACCGAGTCAACATTTGAATTATTGCATTCAGCCGGAATTCTTTATACTGCTGATTGGGTAAATGATGACCAACCTTATTGGTATCCATTACCTAATTGTCGCTTGTTGGCAATTCCTTATACTATCGAAGCAAATGATATTAGCTTGTGTTTAAGTAACCGCTTTTCTGGTGTAGAATTTGCCCAAGCAATAACAGACCAATTTGACCAACTCTGGCAAGATGGAGAATCTGAAGGACGAGTAATGGCGATTGGCTTACATCCATTTATTGTTGGTCAACCACTGCGGTTAAAATATTTAAAACAATGTTTACTACATATTAAAAATAAACCTAATACTTGGCTAACTACTGGTGAAGGTATTTACAATTGGATAAATAAATCACAATGAAATTATGACTATTTCACAAACCCAAATTCTAAAAATACCCGTAATCGAAGCCAATACAGAAAACATCAAACCCTATGGACATCTCTTAGGCGATGATGTCAGCAAACCCGGATTAGGAATTCCCTTTTATCAAGAAAGGGTACTAGAAGGCGAAAATATTGATTTTACTTATCGGGGAACAGCAACTTTCCGAACAGCCAAAATTATGCCAGGATATCCGCCGATTGTCTGGCTAGAACGCCATATACACATGACCCAAATGTTTATCGGTTTGGGACAATCACCATTTATTATGGTCTTAGCGTCGCCTAATCACGATAATGGCGAAACCTTGCCAGACTTAAATCAAGTGAAAGCGCTACGGTTTCCTCCTGGCTACGGACTATTGCTGCATATTGGTACTTGGCATGATTTTCCCATAGCTTGCGATCGCTCCGTTATCATCCTCACGGCAAATTCTGATGAAGTCGTAACCGCCTTGAGTCAAATGCAGACACCAGACGAGATGAATCAAGGCGATGTTTATAAGATTTCCCTACCAAAAAGATTAGGTTATACAATTCAGCTAGATATTTGAAAAAACCTCTGCGCTACTCTGCGTTTAAATAAAAGATGGATTTGCCAAACGTCGAAACTTATTTAAATCCTGATAATATTCAAACTATCACTAATTGGGGTGAAGATTGGGCTTGGTTAGCGGGTGGAACATGGCTATTTTCTGAACCACAACCACATCTGAAAGCGCTGGTAGATATTCAGCATTTGGGATGGTCAGAGATTGAAGTTAAAGAAAATTATTTAATTATTGGTGCGACTTGTCCATTAATTAAATTATTAGAATATCCTTGGTTAGCGGAATGGACAGCAGTCGAAGGATTAAAAAGTGCGGTTGCTGCATTAGCCGCATCATTAAAAATAATTAATGTGGCGACGGTGGGAGGTAATATTTGTCTAGCTTTATCAGTGGGAACCTTAGCACCATTGATGGTGGCGTTAGATGCAAGTTACGAAATTTGGAATATCAAAGGAGAGTCGCATCAAGTTTCGGCAAAAGATTTTCAACTTGGTTTCAAATCCACAATTTTGCAATCAGGAGAAATATTAAGGCGGGTTTTAATTCCGCTATCTAATTTAAAATGGAAGGTTAATTATCAACGATTTGGTATTGCTACAAGTGACCCAGCTTTAGCAATAGTTGTCAGTGCTAGAAATCATCAAGAGGTGCGCTGTGTGATTGGTGCTAGTGTTGCTGCACCTGAACTGCTGGAATTAAACGATATAGAGACGCAAGATTTCGCGTTTTTACAGAAGGTACGTTTTATTGAAGATGCCAAGGCGAGTGCAATTTATCGCCGAGAATTGACGGCAGTTTTAATCAAGCGATCGCTATCAGCTTTATTATGCCAGAACAGTTAAAATTTAAAGTTAATCATCAGTCTTATACAGAAAATTGTCACCCTGGAACTAGCCTTTTAAGTTTATTGCGTCAATTAGGCTGGTTTGGTGTTCATCGTGTTTGCGATTCTGGCGATTGTGGTGCTTGCACAGTTTGGGTAAATGATACACCTATCCATAGTTGCATTTATCCGGCAATGCGAATTAAGAATCAATCGGTAACTACTATAGAAGGACTTTCCCAGAATGGTGAACTTGCGCCGATGCAGCAAGCATTTCTGGAAGCACAAGGTTTTCAATGTGGTTTCTGCACACCTGGGATGATTATGAGTGCAGCAAAGTTACCCGAATTATCAGATGATGAACTGCGTTTAGCTTTAAAAGGCAACCTCTGTCGTTGTACTGGATATCAAGCGATTATTGACAGTATTCAACTTTCTCAAAACTCACCACTCCCGACTCCCGACTCCCCACTCCCTACTCCCCATTCAGTAGGAGAAAGCATTCCCAAACAAGATGGTACAGCCATTGTCACCGGGAAAGCGTCCTATACAGGAGATATTTCACCACCTGGATTATTACATCTTAAAGTACTGCGATCGCCACATCCCCACGCCCGTATCTGCAAAATTGACACCCAGGAAGCCAAAGCACTCCCCGGTGTTGTTGCCATTTTCACCCACGAAGATGTACCCAGAATACCTTATACCACCGCTGGACACGCTGAACCAGTACCCGATCCGTTAGATCATTACCTATTAGATAATAAAGTAAGATTTGTAGGCGATCGCATTGCGGCTGTAGTTGCAGAATCAGTAACTATTGCCGAACAAGCTTGTCAATTAATTGCCGTCGATTATGAAATATTACCCCATGTCATCGACCCAACACAGGCAATGAATGATAGCGGTGTTGTGATTCATGATGAACCAGAATCATCACAAATTCCTGATAGAAATCGCAATATCGCTGGACATATATTTCTCGAATCTGGTGATTTAGAACAGGGATTTTCTGAAGCAGATTTAATTGTCGAGAACACTTACAAACTACCAGCAGTACAACACGTCCACCTCGAACCGCATATAACTATTAGTTGGCTAGAATCAGATGGTAATCTAGTTGTGCGTTCTAGTACTCAAGTTCCATTTCATTGTCAGCGGTTACTCTCACAAATTTTCAACTTTCCTCAAGATAAAATCCGCGTTTATAAAGCACAACTTGGCGGTGGATTTGGTAACAAACAAGAAATTTTATCAGAAGACCTCTGTGTTTTAGCAACCCTCCGCACAGGTAAACCCGTGCAGTGGGAATTTACCAGAAAGGAGGAATTTATTGCCACAAATAGCCGCCATGCTATGACAATAAAAATTAAAAGTGGTGTCAAGGCAGATGGTACGATTATTGCCCAAGATATGGAAATAATTGGTAACACTGGTGCTTATGGTAATCATGGACAGACAGTAGTATTTTTATCAGGTTATATCCCTCTAGGTTTATATCGTTGTCCAAATAAAAGATTGCGGGGTTTTGCCGTTTATACAAATACAATGCCAGCGGGTGCATTTCGCGGTTATGGTGCAACTCAAGGCACTTTTGCAATGGAAAGTCAAATCGATGAAATTGCTCATAAGCTCAATATTGACCCTATAGAAATACGTTTGAAAAATCTCATTCGTCCGGGAGATGTAATTAATTTAGGGAAGTCTGAAGACCACTTTAACTTAATTGGTAGTTACGCGGTTATTGAATGTTGGGAAAATGTTACCCAGTCACTTGGTTACGTTCCTGGTACACCACCAAGTGTAGAAGGTTCTCGCCGCCGTGGTGTCGGATTCGCTGTTTCTATGCAAGGTAGTGGATTATCTAAAATTCATCTTGCGAAAGTCAAATTATCACTTTTAGCTGATGGCAAATATGAATTAAGAACTGGTTCTGTAGATGTTGGGACTGGTTCAGATACCACGTTGCGGCAAATAGCAGCAGAAGTTTTAGGCGTGAGTGTTGGAGATATCAATATTATTTCTGGAGATACTCAACGCACACCTTTTGATGCTGGTTCTTATGCTTCTGCGACAATTTATATTTCTGGACAAGCAGTTAAACTAGCGGCGGAAAAATTACGGGAGAGATTAGAAAACGAACCGCAGAACCGTGGAGATAACAGAGAAGAATTAAGTGAAGAGGTAACTTATGCAGCAGATGAATCAACTTTAACTTTCGCTGTTCAAGGTGTGGAAGTAGAAGTTGATATAGAAACTGGTAAAATTCAAGTTTTACGATGTGTGCAAGCTATTGATTTAGGTAAAGCAATTAATCCGCGAATTTGTCATGGACAAGCAATGGGGGGAATAGCAATGGGAATTGGCTATGCTTTAAGTGAAGAACTATTATTTGATCAACAAGGATGTATCTTAAACCCCACATTGCGAGAATATCGCATCCCCACAGCGGCAGATATGCCACCAATAGAAGTAATTTTAGTAGAACAAGCCGACCCCCACGGCCCTTATGGCGCTAAAGGAGTTGGGGAAATCACCACCAATTGTACAGCGCCAGCCATCGCAAATGCAATTCGCGCTGCGATCGCTACAGATTGTAGACTATACGAACTTCCCATAACACCCGAAAGGGTTTGGCAAAAACTAAACAACTTTTAAACTGAAACTCTTTTCTTCTTTTGTGTCCTTTGCGGTTCGTCATCATCAATGCTTGACTTCTACCAACAACTAGCGAAAACTTT
Source organism: Nostoc sp. UIC 10890 (assembly GCF_054786515.1). NCBI lineage: Bacteria > Bacillati > Cyanobacteriota > Cyanophyceae > Nostocales > Nostocaceae > Nostoc > Nostoc sp. UIC 10890. The sequence goes on along the minus strand of NZ_JBSGKF010000001.1, from coordinate 2,276,671 downwards.
AAAAAAAAGCCCTGTAGTTTTAGCTACTGTCACCAGCATCAAAGGTTCCACACCCAGAGAAGTAGGCGCGAAAATGTTCATTAGCGCCGATACTAAAACATTTGGAACAATTGGCGGTGGTGCTGGAGAAGCAAAAGTTTATCAGCAAGCTTTGCAAGTACTGCAAACAGGTAAAAAACAATTTGTAGAAATTGATTTATCTGGCGCACCGCAACGAGAAACTCAAGGCGTTTGTGGTGGCACAATGCAAGTATTATTAGAGTTATGGTCAGGTAGTGAAAGCTTAAATTTAGTTAATCAGATTATAGATACTTTAACATCTGGGCGTTCTGGAACAATTATCACGCCCTTGAGTACAGATGAAAAACCTTATCTACTACTAGAAACAGAGGTAATTGCATCTTTACACACCACAGCATTAATTGAACCTTTGCTAGCACCACCAATATTATTGATTATTGGTGCAGGACATATTGCTGTTTCTCTAACGCAAGTTGCAAAAATAGCAGGTTTTCAAGTTATTGTACAAGACGATCGCTCAGAGTTTGCCACAAAAGAAAGATTTCCTGATGCGTCGCAGGTGTTAGCAGAACCTATCACGTCAATTCAAGAGATATTAGAGAAAAATACTAATTTATATATCGCTTTAGTTACTAGAGGTTATCTTCAAGATTTAGCCGTTTTACGCTTGCTATGCAAGTATCCAGTAAAATATATCGGTATGGTTGGTAGCAATAAACGAGTCGCCACTGTGTACAAAATCCTGCAAAACGAAGGTTACGAACCGGAATTTCTACATCAAATATATGCACCAATTGGTCTAGATATTGGTGCTTTAACGCCAGAGGAAATTGCAGTTAGTATCTGTGCTGAGTTAATTAAAGTTCGTCGTGGTGGTTCTGGGACTTCTTTATCTGCAAAAATTTAAGTCTGGATGATTATAGCACAATACAGTTCAGAATGAGCAACAAAACCCTTGTAGAGACGGCGATTCATCGCGTCTTCAAAGACAAATTATCTACACCAGTAACCTTAACTGAACCGTATTGGATTATAGTGCTGCCAATGCAGTAATCTAAAATCGAGTTTCATACTCAACTAAGAATCGGTTTTCATCTCCCAAATTACTTGAGCCTCGCATCAGAATTTCATCATTGACTCGATAGAGAACGTTGTAAAGAAAAGATTCATTGGTAGAAAGAGGACGTGATAAAGAAAGAGATATGTTTCTATTGATGTCAAACACACCTTCTGCTGATAAATTAAGAATTGAACTTCTGGATGCTTCGTTGGTAGATGGAGTAGGAAATATCCGAAATTCACTAAAACCAACAGCTTGTCCGATCGCAGTGATTGTTCCTTGTAAACCACCTAAAATGGTAGAACTAGCGAAATTAGTCAGCCCTTGGGTTGCATTTGTTTGACCGAAAGAATTTAGAATCGAGCCACCCAACAAAGCAACTATTTCTCCCCGACTACGATTCGGTTCACTCGTCAGTTCTAGATTGTCGCCTAATCTACTAGCTGGCCCGTCCACCCTGGCTTGAACGCGAACGCTACGTAAAGTCCCAAAGTTGTTTACAGAAACATCACTAATTTCAGCAGACAATGGTGATTCCAATATTCGACTGTTTCTTGCTGATGCTTCCGGGACAATTGCAATCAGTCGGACATCCAGATTCGGGTCAAGTCCTTGACTGGGAATAAACTGCGCGGTGTGGTCGAAGCCCCGCGCTAAGGTAAACTCAGTGGAAAATATGCTCAGTCGTCCTCCTGTCAAGCGAATGACTCCTTCAGGAAGCGGCTTGGCTAATGTTCCATTAATGGTCAAATCGCCTTTTGCGTCAAAGCTCAATATCGGCTGACTAAAAGCGGCTCCTCCTGGTACAAAGTCGAGTAGAGACTGACTAGTAACACGAACATCGTCGTCTAGAGTCAATTTTAAATCTGCAAACTCTATAGGTAAATTGGGTGGAGTGACTGCGCTAGTGCTACTTTCCGGTGTAGCTACTGGTTCAGCGCTATTCTCTGGTGTAGGTTTGAGGTTAGGGTTAACCTCTTCTCTATTTATGACATTAGTATTAGCCTCTGCTGTCGCTGCTGCTGTTTTCTCAGCAGTAGCCGAACTTCCAATAATTACCTGACCATCACTCAGTCGAATATCTCCACCAATTACAGGTTTTAACGCTGTTCCGCGAATTACGATATCGCCGCCGACACCGCCTTCATACAGTCCGGCAATTTCAAAGTCGAGTTTGTCTGCTATTGAGACTGTGAGAGGATTTGCTGCTTGCTGAGGATCAAAAATCGGCAGGATGCCTGATACATTTATTTGCCCTTCGTTGTAAGTACCTTGGATACTTTCAACATTCACAGTATTACCATTAAATTGGGCTGTTCCTGTGACATTTGTTAAGGGTTCAGATAAAGCTTCAGCGCGAAAAGTTGCATTATTAAGTGTGGCATTGCCGTTAATAATCGGTTCTTCTAAAGTACCTTGAACATTTAAATCTACTTGTCCTTGACCGTCTACCCAAGCGACTTGATTATTAGTAAACAGGTTTAACAATGCCAATCCTTCATTGTTCACATTGGCGTTGATGCTGATTTGATTGCTATCCGGTTGCACTTCGGCAAAAGGTAATGGAGCAGGTACGCTACCTGTAATGGCAACTGGCTGGGTTCCTGTCACTAATAAGGTACTATCAAAATTCAAACGAGCATTGTTGTAATCAAAGTTAACTTGTCCTGTTTGCACAGGTTGTTTGTTAAGAGTCGCATTTGCTAACATCACTTCCCCTTTAACACTAGGGTCTTGTAAACTACCTGCTAATGTGGCATCAGCATTTACATTACCAGTGATATCTATGGGGTATTGTTCGATGAAAGGCTCTAAAAGTGATAAAGGTAAACTTGCTACATTCAAGTTTCCAGAAAGTTGCTCAGTTCCTAACTGTCCCGAAAACGCCACTAATCCTTGATTGATGCCAACACTTAAGGGCGAAAGTGTGACGATACCATCGGCAAAACTGCCTTGAGCAACGACTTGATTAATGGAATAATCTCCCCATTGCCAGTTAGCACCTTGAAAATTAAAGCCGACGTTCAACCCAGATTTTAACGAGCCACTAGCTGTAATTGCTCCGCTCAAAGCACCTGTTAATTCTGCAAGGGTTGGCAAAGATGGGGTTTCTTGTGTCTCTTCTTGGCGTTGTTGTGCTACCAATGTTGCAATATTCGAGAAATATGCCAACTGTGTGAGCAAATCTGCATTGGGTAAACTGACAGACTCAGTTTGAAGTACTTCTGCTCCGGCTAATGTCGGTGGCTGTAACCCGGTGCCAAGGTCTTGAAAGTCGAAGATATTGAATGCTTGTAAAAGTCTCTCAATTCTGGTTTGACCAAAATTAGCTTGGAATTGAAATTGCGGGTCATTGCCTGTTTGCACATTTCCACTGAGAGCGATGTTGCTATCTCCAATCCGCAATTGACCATTAGCCAAGCTAGCAGTACCATCAGCATAATTGATGCTGCCGCGAAATTCATCTGCTGTAACTCTGGCAACACGAGGCGCTGCGATCGCAACGTCTCCCGCAATGGCATAATTATTCAGATTAACAACTAAGTTTCCCGATAGTTGCCCTCCCAATGGTTGCAATTGATTGTTCGGTAAAAAGCCGCCAATCAAAGCGATGGGAAACTCTTGAGCATTGATGAACAAGTTTTCCCCTTCAGTTCTACCTGTGGTGATAGCTTCATCACGTTGAACTAAAAATGAAGTTGGACGATAATCTGCACCCAAGTTCAACGCTATCCTATCTTGCTGCCCAGCTAATCGCAGACTTGCTCCTTGTCCCCCTTGAAAATTCACGTTTCCGGTTAACAGTGGGTCAAATGCCAAGTCACTAACCTGGAAATTCCGCAGCCGGATATTACCAGTGGCTTGCGGTACATCTGGAGTCCCTGTAACTTGTCCTTTAAAATCGAGTAACCCTGCGATGGCTACGTCACCAGGAACTTCAAAGCCAGTATTTTGTAAGTTGAAATTCTGCGCCAGTACATTTAAATTAAATCCGGCAATTTCTGGTGCGCCAGTTGGTGGAAACTGAATAGCGATCGCACCATTAGCATTCAATCCTGGGGTACTTGCGTTTTCAACTATAATCTGCTGTCCATTCCATTGAAATTGAGCGGTGAGCGGTTTTGCCAGCAGCGCTACTCCTTGGGAAAGGCGGATTTGTCCGGCGGCGCGAATATCTGCAAGCTGGAAAGATTCTGTTGTACCTGCTAACTGAATATTGCTATTCAGCCGTCCTCGCAGTTCTGGTGAGAAACGGTTGAGTTGAATTTGAGAAGTACTGACAACTCCTTGCCAACGTTGTTGTGCCAGTTGACCTCTAGCTCTGACTGTCCCCCCTGCGACATTCAAAACCGCATCTGGAAAGACAATATTTTCTCCTTGTTGAGCAACAACAACTCGTCCCGTAGTGGGATAGGTGGCGGTAGGTGCTTGCACCCGCGCTACTGCTTGTAATTTGCTCAGAGTGCCGGAAACATTGGTATTTGCAGATACATTGCCAATGGTGATGCCGGGTGAAGAATTGTATGCTCGTGCGATCGCATCTCCTGGCAAATTTTGTGCTTGAACATTCAACGCTACCCTACCTTGGGGTGCAAGCTGAAGTTGACCGCTAGCTGTTATTTGCCCGCCCACCTCTGGATTTGCCTGAACACGAGCAACATTGACGTTTAAGGGATTACCCAGAGAACCAGAAACTCTAGCGTTCGCAGATATACCACCAATATTGAGCGGAGTTGAAATATTGTAACCTTGAGCGATCGCATTTCCTGGTATACCTTGAGCTTGAATATTTACGCCTACCTGACCTTGGGGAGCGAGTTGAATTTGACCATTGGCTGTGATTTGTCCCCCGCCTGGCGGCGTCACTTGAACGTTGGAAATATTAAGGTTCAAGGGCTGTTTGCTAAGTGAGCCAGAGATTTGTGCTTTTGCTGAAACATTGCCAACTGCGATCGGTAGAGTCACGCCATAACTGCGTGCTAGTATATCCCCTGATATACCATCAGCTTGAGCGCTAAACATTACCTCATCTTTAGCTCCCAGTACAGCTTCACCGCCGCCTGTAATTTGACCACCAGCTGCGGGGATAATATTCAAATTGGAAACAGCAAGTTGAGATGCAGTTTCAGAGACATTCAAGCGGAAATCAGTATTGATAGTTTTAAATTGAATGCGGTCAACTTGAATCGGTTTGGTGTTGCTTACTTTACCGCTCAGGACTGGTTTTTGAAGTGCGCCTAGTACTTGAATATTTGCTTGAATTTCGCCATTAGCCGGAACTGTCGAATTTACATTCAGCGTATCTAAGATATTTTTTGCACTAACAGGTTTTATTTGAGCAGAGACATTAAAACCTGTTTGAGTATTAATTGTTCCATTAGCAAAAAGGGGAACTTTACCAATGTTCGTACTCAGATTATCTAAAGTAACAGTCTGACCTTGAAATATAAATCTCCCATTAAAATTAGAAACTTGTTGAGGAATATTTGGAATTTTAGCAGTGACTTGATTAGCGCTAGCTGTTCCTGTAACGGCTATTTCTGACAGCTTGGCTGGAATCTGAACCCCTAAGTCAGCATTTAAATCCCCTCCTTGCAGCGCAATAGGTAACTGAATTAAACGACTGATATCAGATGCTTTTAAATTTTGTGCTTGCAGTTGGAGGTTAGTTTGTTGAGCTTTTAATTGTGTTTCGCCAACAATTTTAACAGCGCCTCCCCTAGTGAGTTGAGCATTGATGTCATAACCGATTCTTTGATTTTGTTCTGAAAATCGGGCAACACCACCAACTTGATCTAATATTACCGAGCCTTTCGGTTTAGTTGGTGCGGCGAATGGCATCAACTCAATATCGCCATCTTGAATTTGAAGCGTCTGCAACTCAGTTTGAATAAAACCTTCTCCCTCCCCAGCCTTAACTTCGGCTGTCACCCAACGACCATCTTTATCCTCTTGAATGTAGACATTGGGTTGAACTAACATGACATTTAATACCAGTTTTCGGCTGAGGATAAGTTGCAATGGCGAGAATTGCACCTCCAAAGCTTTTACTACCACTTGATCTTGATCAGTAGGAGTTGCTGGTATCGATAGAGAGCTAAATCTTAGACTAGAAAGCGAAAAACGTTCAACATCTCCAACTTTTACGGGACGCCCAAGCAATTGCTCAAGATTTTGCTCCACTAATGGCGCTAAATCTTTATATACATAGCTTCTAGCCCACCAAGCACCAATAGCAATTCCAACTAGCAAAACCCCACCCAAAGCCAAACTGGTACGTCCTAAAAGCAGGAGCCACACACGACGATTAGATGGTTCCTGATTGTTTCCTGAATTGGGAGATGGCGTCATGATTGTTACCAGTACCAGTACTTTTTTCTGGAGTGAGCCTATAGACAGGCTAGTTGCAGTTGTATTAACTAGTCACAAGCTATGTTTTCACAATATTAGGACTTAAGCAAGAACTTTGCAGCAAAGTGATTATATTCTCTATTAGAGGCTGCGCCAACGAGACGCACTGCAAAGCTATCAATGTTATTTCATAATTTGGCGTAATTCCTGAATATATTTTGAGTAATACTTTGTCATCAGATATTATTTTTGTTTGGCTCCAATTTTGGAAATCTTGCTGAAACTAGGAGAAGTATTTAGAAGTTACTAAATCTGGGCAGCATTTAAGGTAATTCTATAATCATTTAAATTGAAGATATATTTTTTAATAAAATATTTGTCTGAATAAATTAGATAATGTTTTATTATTAAATTACTTTGTGATAACTCCTGTATATACAACCCTGGTTATAGAAATTAATCTTTGTAGAATCTAACTTAGTATAGATGACGATGGTAAGTAATCTTAGGTTTGGGAGTAATGTAGAGTGGAATGTCACTTCCTGAAGCTAGATTTAGATCCCCGACTTATTGAAGAAGTCGGGGATCTGAGTAGCAACTTTGCTATTGTCCTCGCAGCGGGTAAATCTACTCGCATGGGTACTTGCAAAACTTCACTCCCTTGGGGTGAAGGTAAAACATTATTAACTTATCAACTAGAACAGTGGTTAAGTGTAGGTTTTAGCCCTGTTGTAGTTTTAGGTTCACACAACAGCAATAAACAAAAAGATTGTCCTGATGGCAGTTTTGCTGTCATTAATCCTCATGCCAATGTTGGTAAAACAACTTCTCTGCTCACAGGATTGCAACATATTCCCCCAAACTTTGAAATATTAGCAATTTCCGCAGTTGATCAACCCAGAGAATTAGAGATTTACCAGCGATTAATCCTAGCACACCAGGACAATTCAGCAATGATTACTGCACCCAGCTATGAAGGTAAGATGGGACATCCATTGTTATTCAGTAATCGGATGCGATCGCACTTACAAAATATCCGTGAAGAAAGCTTAGGTTTACGCCAAATTATCAAAGAATTTTATCCAGTAATTCATCAAGTTAAATTTGATAATCCGGCTGTACTATTAGATATCAACACGCCAGAAATATATCAGGAACAACTGCATAATATTGGATAGCAATAGATTCCTAACAAGATTCCCGACTTCTTCAAAAAGTCGGGAATCAAAGCATTTCGATTACTCTTTTACAAACCCAATCAATCTTCAGTTGGATCATCAATCATTTCCGGTACTAAAGCTGGGTTACTTTTACGTTCTTCTGGTGACTGCTCCCGAATAACATCGTCTATTCTCGCAGGGTGTTTGATTTTGTCCAGCACCTCTGGACTTAATTGTGCTGCATCACCTTCTGGACTAGACTTTTCAGCTTGACTAGGAACTGTTTCCTTATTCATCACTATTTCCCCAAACTTATACACCAAGCTTAGTTCTTCTATGTTGAGGTACACACTATCTTGGGACTTAATTTTACGCAGCGATGGGGAATAAAAGCGTAGGCGTAACCCGTGGGAGACATCGCTCTTTGTAGAACAAAAATGATTCACTAAACGAAATAGCATATACCATAAAATACGTAAATATTCAGTACTATCCGTTTCACAAATAGGAAATAAGCAGTGTTACCAAAGAAACCTTCCGCTACCAATGAAACTCAACGCTGGACATTTGCTCAACTTTTTGGGCTGGTAAAGCGTAATCCCGTGATGATTTCACAGTGGGTGATCAGGTGGGTAGTTGTGGGGACTGCTGGTGGTCTATTTGCAGCGTTGTACTGGAATGTTTTAGAGTTTTTAACTCACAGACTCCAGCGATTTGAAGGTTTTAACCTCTTGATAGTGATGCCACTTAGCGGTTTAGTTATCGGTCTGGTGATTCATTTTTTGGGAAATCCCGGTGAAATCGCTGTGATTGTTGATAATATTCATTTTCGTGGCGGACGCCTAGATGTTCGCAAAAATCCTTCAATGATTCTTGCTTCTTTAGTCAGCATCTCAGCAGGCGGTAGTGCTGGCCCAGAAGCGCCACTGGTACAGGTAACAGGTTCTTTTGGTACTTGGGTTGCCGATCGCTTAAAACTCCAAGGTGAAGACCTCAGAACCATAAGTTTAGCAGCAATGGCGGCTGGCTTCACTGCCTTGTTTGGCGCACCTCTTGGCGGTGCAATGTTCGCCTTAGAGATTTTACACCATCAGCATATTGTGGAATATTACGAAGCTTTGATGCCAGCCATTGTTTCGAGTTGCGCTAGCTATCTGGTGTTTGCAGCAATTACCCACTTAGGAATTGCGCCCACTTGGCATTTTCCTCAGTATCACTTAGAAAGAATTGATGATTTTGCGATCGCGATCATGTTTGGAATTATCGGGGCGGTGGCGGGATGGATTTTTATGGGCCTTTTTCGGGGCTGCGATCGCATCTTTGCCCTGATTCCCGGCCCCATTTATGTACGCACAACACTAGCAGGATTCGGACTTGGCAGTTTAGCAGCTTTATTACCGCTAACCCGTTATTTTGGACATGAAGAGTTAGATTCAGTCCTCACTACTAACTTTGGTGCTGTTTTTCTCTTAACTCTCGCTTTTGGGAAAATGGCTGCCATTAGCATTACGGTAACAGGTGGGTGGCGCGGTGGATTCATCATTCCCCTATTTTTCACTGGTGCTTGCATTGGTAAAGCAGTAGCAATCTTAATTCCAGGGCTTAATCCTGCCCTTGCCATGATTTGTACAATGGCGGCTGTCAATGCAGCCGTAACCCGCACACCGATAAGTACGACTTTGCTACTGTCAAAACTGACTAACTTGAGTCCTTTTACGCCAATCCTTTTTGCCAGTTTGATTGGGTTTTTTCTTGCCCCTAAAGTTCCTCTGATCGCATCTCAACTCAAATCCCAGAGAGAAGCTACAGATTGAGCAATTGCCTGAGTTTGCTGCCCAGGCAATAAAAAGCAATATATGCTAAGATTGTATCAAATTATAGCAATTATTCAAGAGCAATTTAGAATAATTTTGCGCTTTGTTGAGTAAAAAAGCTAAAATCTACGATTTTTGGAGATTTTTAGGTTATGACAACCTCACAGGAGAGGATTATCCCGACGGACTTGCGAAACGAAATGTCGCAGTCTTATCTGGAATACGCCATGAGCGTGATAGTGGGTCGGGCGCTGCCAGATGCCAGGGATGGTCTAAAACCTGTGCATCGTCGCATTCTCTACGCAATGCACGAGCTAGGTCTGCTCCACGATCGCCCCTTTAAGAAATGCGCCCGTGTGGTTGGGGAAGTGCTGGGTAAATATCACCCCCACGGCGACACGGCTGTGTATGATGCCTTGGTGCGGATGGCACAGGATTTTTCCATGCGATCGCCCCTAGTTAACGGACATGGTAACTTTGGTTCGGTAGACAATGATCCGCCAGCCGCCATGCGGTACACCGAATGTCGCTTACAAGCTTTAACTAGTGCTGGTTTACTCCACGACATTGAGTATGAAACCGTAGACTTTGCTGATAACTTCGACGGTTCCCAGCAAGAACCGACAGTTTTACCAGCACGGATTCCCCAGTTATTGCTCAACGGTTCCTCTGGGATTGCCGTGGGCATGGCTACCAACATTCCGCCGCACAATTTGGGCGAATTGATTGATGCTTTGGTGGCTGTAATCCACAATCCAGAAATCACCGATCTCGAATTAATGCAATATGTCCACGGCCCAGACTTTCCGACTGGGGCGCAAATTTTAGGAACATCTGCCATTCGAGAAGCTTATACTACCGGGCGTGGTTCCATTACCATGCGTGGTGTCGCTAACATTGAAACCGTTGAACAACGGGGACGCCCAGATAGAGAAGCAATTATCATCACCGAATTGCCCTATCAAACCAACAAAGCGGCGCTGATTGAAAAAATCGCCGAAATGGTCAACGAGAAGCGTCTAGAAGGGATTGCAGATATCCGGGATGAAAGCGATCGCGATGGGATGCGAGTTGTCATCGAACTCAAGCGTGATGCTTATCCCCGCGTCGTTTTGAACAACCTCTACAAACAAACGCCACTGCAAGCCAACTTCGGCGCAAATATGCTGGCGTTGGTGAATAGCGAACCCCAAGTACTCACCCTCAAGCAGTTCTTAACCGTCTTCTTGGATTTCCGCATCGAATCCATTGCCAGACGCACCCGCTACGAACTGCGGAAAGCTGAGGAACGCGACCATCTTCTGCAAGGGTTATTAATAGCCCTATCTCATTTAGATCCAATTATCGTCTTGATTCGTCATGCGCCAGATGCGCCCACAGCTAAAGGCGAATTAATCACAACTTACGGACTCTCAGAAGTACAAGCAGATGCGATTTTGCAGATGCAATTACGGCGGTTGACTGCTTTAGAAGCAGACAAAATTCGTCTGGAACACGAAGAATTACAAGCGAAGATTACCGACTTGCAAGATATTTTGGCACGTCGGGAGAGAGTGCTAGAAATCATTGAAACTGAAGTCGGGCAACTCAAAACTAACTTCGCCACACCCCGCCGCACGATAATTTTACCAGGGGAAGGGGAATTAGACGATCGCGACCTCATTGCCAATGAAAAAGCGATCATTCTGGTGACAGAGCAAGGCTACATCAAACGGATGCCAGTCAACACCTTTGAAGCCCAAAGCCGCGCTACCAGAGGTAAAGCCGCAGCCAAGGTGAAAGATGATGACACCATTGAGCATTTTTTGACTTGCTGCGATCACGACAGTATTTTATTCTTTAGTGAGCGTGGTGTCGTTTATTGCCTGAGAGCCTATCAAATTCCAGCGAGTTCGCGTACCAGTCGCGGGACACCAATCGTCCAAATGCTACCGATTCCCAAAGAGGAAAAAATCACCTCGATTGTACCCGTTGACGAGTTTAGCAACGAAGAATATCTAGTCATGCTCACTAAGGGTGGGAATATCAAGAAAACCGAATTGGCAGCCTTTAGTCATATTCGCGCCAATGGTTTGATTGCCATTTCCTTAGAAGAAGGTGACCAACTCCGCTGGGTGCGACGCGCGAGAGTAGAGGACAGCGTAATCATTGGTTCTCGTAACGGGATGGCGATTAACTTCCGGTGCAACCACGAACAACTGCGTCCTTTAAGTAGGGCGACTCGTGGGGTGAAAGCCATGAAACTCAAGAATAAAGATGAACTAGTGGGTATGGATATTCTTCCCGCAGCAATTCTTGAAACTTTGGATGTTACAGAAGCCGAAATTGAAGATATCGAAGCAGTCGAAACAGTCGAAACAGAAGATATCGAAATTACCGAAACTACTGAAGAGTCCGCAGAAGTGCCTAGCACTGGCGTAGTTGGCCCTTGGGTGTTGGTAATTACAATGGGAGGATATGGTAAGCGCGTACCGGTTGCCCAATTCCGTCTGCAAAATCGTGCTGGACAGGGTTTAATGGCAACTAAGTTCAAAAACCGCAAAAACAAAGATAAGTTGGCAACCTTACGCATTGTCAACAACGATGATGATGAAATCATGATGGTGACAAATCGCGGTATTATCATCCGTCAAGCGGTAAATGCGATTTCTATCCAATCGCGATCGGCAACTGGAGTCAGAGTGCAGCGTTTAGACGAAGATGACGCTATTACCGGAGTAGCAATAGTTCCACCTGATGCTGTCGATGCAGAAGAAGCAGAGTAAAAAGCAGGGGGAGCAGGGGAAGCAGGGGAGGCAGGGGGAGAGGTTAACCTCTTTACTGCCTTACTTGATTGCCTTAGCTAGCGGCATTTCAATGGGGCTGACCGTCGCTCCAGTAGGCGCATGGTTCTTGGCTTGGATTGCCCTAGTTCCCTTATGGGTGTTAATTGTCACTTCAGCCAAAAACCAAAACCAATCCCCCCCTGCTCCGCCATCTCCCCCTGCCCCCCCTGCCCTCTTCTGGGGTATCGCTTATCACGGTGTCGCCCTATCGTGGATTACGGGAATTCATCCGATGACATGGTTGGGCGTTCCTTGGTTGCCGAGTTTGGCAATTACTCTTTTTTGTTGGGGATTTATCAGCCTCTTGGGAGGCGTATTTGTTACTATCTGGGCGGCTGTAATAGTTCGCCTAGCCGGACAAAAACCGTGGCTACGTATATTGATTGGTACAGCCGTCTGGTGCGGCTTAGAGAGCCTATGGAGTGCCGGGCCTCTGTGGTGGAGTTCCCTTGCTTACACCCAAAGTCCGCATAATCTCGTAATTGTACATCTGGGTCAACTCTCTGGGCCTAATACTGTGACAGCAGCAATAGTTGCTGTTAATGGTTTAATTGCTGAAGCGTATATAAACCGCCAAGATACCAAGATGTCATCTGCGCCTTCTCTACAAGACGCTATGCGAAGGTGGTTCGTTAATAAATACTTAGTTGTCGCCACAGCACTATTAATTACCTTACATCTCATTGGTTTTATCTTATATAGCAGTCCCATCGCCCAAGTACCAGAAGCAGCCTTAAAAGTGGGGATTATTCAAGGTAATATCCCGAACCGACTTTTACGAAGTTCCGAAGGGTTTCGTCGCGCCCAAGAAAATTACACCAATGGGTATTTAACTTTAGCAGAGCAAGGTGTAGATGCAGTCCTCACCCCAGAAGGAGCCTTACCTATTTTCCAGCGTAACTTGATGGAAACTGCTTTAGTCGCAGCAGTGAAGAAAAAAGGTGTAGTTGCTTGGATTGGGGCTTTTGGCGAACGGGGAGACAGTTATACAATTAGCTTGTTTACTTTCAACAATAAGGGTGAAATTGTCAGCCGCTACGATAAAGCCAAACTAGTACCTCTGGGAGAATATATTCCTTTTGAAGAAATTTTAGGCGGACTAGTTCAACGTTTGTCGCCTCTGGAGGCACACCAAGTTCCTGGTTCAGCAAATCAGATATTTGACACTCCATTTGGTCGTGCGATCGCTAGTATATGTTACGAATCTGCTTTTCCTGAGCAATTTCGCTATCAAGCTGCGGCGGGTGGGCAATTTATCCTCAGTTCTTCTAACGATGCCCATTACAGTGCATCTATGCCATTCCAGCACCATGCACAGGATATCATGCGGGCAATTGAGACTGATCGATGGTCAGCACGGGCAACTAATACCGGATATTCAGCCTTTGTAGATCCTCATGGTAGAACCTTATGGATATCTGGATATAATACCTACGAAACTCATGCCGAAACAATTTATCGGCGACAAACACAAACTTTATATGTGCGTTGGGGCGATTGGTTAACACCGTTGTTGTTGATATCCTCTGGAGGAGCTTGGCTGTTAATTAAACTTAGCAATACAAAGAAATTGAGTAAGTAGCAGTCAGGTATTTCATCCAAAATTGGATTTACTGTTAATTAAAGTGTAAATAATATTGCTGGTGTATTGTTTTTCTTTCTCTTACATTAGAGATTTAGGAAAAGGTTTCAGTATTATTATGACTATTTATACACACAGGTTGATCCAATTTACAATTATCCATAAGGCTGAAATTTAAATACAATATTTCATACCAAATTAAGTTAAAAAAAACTATATAAGCGATAATTTGCTGACTTTAAGGTGTTTTAATAAAGTTATTACCGAAAGTCTAGTAGAAGCAAAAACATGAAAGGTTTCAGGAAGTTATCCTCAATAGCGCTATTGCTATGTGCCTTTGTGTATCCGCCCTCATTAGCTGAAGCAAAAGATATTTCTTTAGATAATGCTCGCAATGAACAGAGCGCTGCACCAGAAGCTAACCTAGTTGGAGATAAAACTGGAGAGCTTTTAATTGCTCAACGGCGGCCAGGAAGATACCGAATGATCCGACGACGGCAAATTATCCGACGGCGGCAGTACTTAAGACGATACCCAAGTATCCGACGCCGACAGTCCTTAAGACGATACCCAAGTATCCGACGGCAGCAGTTAAGACAACGGCAGATTATCCAACGACGGCAGCCTTACGGACGATACGAAAATATTCGCCGTCGTTATTAACGACAGATGATGTCAATACTTGTCGGGTTTTGGGGAAAAGGGAAAGAAAAAACCTTTAACCTTTTCTCCAAACCAAATTCTGAGTTAAAAATGCAAAATCCGAGCAATATTGCGGCTGATGTAACTAACTAGTGGTTAGTGGTTTAACCACTAACCACTAACTATTATTATCTTTTAATGGCTTGCTACTACCTCTCCTTCAAGGCGAACTAGTCGGTCTGCCAAAAGTTTCTCAAGGTCTTCTAGTGCCTTGGTGAAACCTTTAATGCCCTCGTCTAGTTTGTCAGTTGCCATGCGGTCAGCAGCGTGCATTTTGTCATAGCTAGCTTTGTCAATGGATATCTTTTCGATTTCCAAGCTTGCTGCCTTGGCGGGGTCAAGTTTACGTGGCAGTTCTGCAACAGTTGACTGCAATTCAGCCAAAAGTGACGGTGAAATGGTCAGCAAATCACTACCTGCAAGTTCAGTAATTTCACCAAGATTGCGGAAGCTAGCTCCCATAACTTCGGTTTTATAGCCGAATTTCTTGTAGTAGTTGTAGATTTTGGTGACTGACAAAACTCCTGGATCTTCGGCTGCTGGGTAGCTATCGCGTCCGGTATCTTTTTTGTACCAGTCGAGAATTCGACCGACGAAGGGAGAAATTAGGGTGACGCCGGCTTCTGCACAAGCGATCGCTTGGTGAAGACCAAACAACAATGTAAGGTTACAGTGAATACCTTCTTTTTCCAGAATTTCCGCAGCGCGAATGCCTTCCCAAGTGGTGGCAATTTTAATTAAAACGCGATCGCGGCCAATTCCGGCAGCTTTATACTGGGCAATTAAGTCCCGTGCCTTAGTCAGAGTAGCTTCGGTATCGTAGGACAAGCGAGCATCCACTTCTGTAGACACACGACCGGGAATGATTTGCAAAATCTTTAATCCAAAGGCAACTGCCAAACGGTCAAAAGCCAAAGAAACTATCTGTGCTTGGGTGGCTCCGGTTCCAGCATCTTTCTTCGCCTGAAGTAAAGTTTGATCGACAATTCCCTGATATTCTGGCATTTGCGCCGCAGCAGTAATCAGAGAAGGATTGGTGGTGGCATCTTGGGGTTTGAACTTTTCAATTGCCTGGATATCCCCTGTATCTGCGACTACAACAGTCACTTCTCGCAATTGTTCCAGTAAATTCTTAGACATAAAAGACTCCATGATGTTTGTTTAGGATTTACTAGCGAGTGCTGAGTGCTGAGTTAGGAGTTAAGAGTTAGGAGTTAGGGGTTACATATTCTCCTCCCCAGTTCCTAGTCCCCAGTCCCCAGTCACCAGTCCCTTCAATTCTGATTCTGGCAATTTTTGTTAATCATTGCCCAATTTTGCTTACTATCTTGAGCCACAGCCCTATTCTAAGTGCCTTATGCCGAAATTGGCTGTCCAATGGAATGCACTTTGATTAAACTAGTTGTGCCCGATTTACCAATTGGAACACCAGAGGTAATTACTACTTTATCGCCCTTATTCGCTAAACCCATATCTACAACTGTGTTCACCACATTGGTAAACATCTCTTCGGCATTGTGGACTGGTGGGATCAGCAAAGCTTCTACACCCCAAGAAAGCGCTAGTTGGCGATAAGCGGTGATGTCGGAGGTGAGGGCAATAATGGGAGAAGTCGGCCGATATTTAGATACCATTCGCGCCGTACTTCCTGATGAAGTGTTACAGAGAATTGCCCGTGAGCCTGTTTCATAAGCGATGCGACAGACGGATTCTGCCACAGATTCGGTAACGCTGAGACTACCTGCTTCATGACACCAAGCATGTTTGCTACCCTCGTCTAAAGCCTGTTCTGTCCGCACGGCGATGTTGTGCATCATCTGGACGGCGGCGATGGGATATTGTCCGACAGCGGTTTCACCAGAAAGCATTACCGCATCCGTACCATCTAAGATGGAGTTGGCTACATCGGTGGCTTCGGCGCGGGTGGGATCGGGGGCGCTAATCATCGACTCTAGCATTTGGGTGGCTGTAATCACCGGCTTGCCAGCACGATTGCAACGGCGAATAATATCTTTTTGAATTAAGGGTACTTCGTGAATTGGCACTTCTACCCCTAAATCGCCACGGGCAATCATAATCGCGTCCGCAACCTTCAGAATTGAGTCAAAATTCTCTACTGCCTCTGCTCGTTCGATTTTGGCAATTAGGCGGATGGAAGCACCAGCAGCTTCAATCATTCGTCTGGCGGGTTCTAAGTCTTGTGGCGATCGCACGAAGGACACCGCTACCCAGTCTACACCCAACTGAATCCCAAAGCGGAGATCCAGCAAGTCTTTTTCGGTGATCGAACTAACAGGTAAAGGAGTTTGGGGCAGGTTCACTCCCTTGTGGGTGGAAATTAACCCGCCAATTTTTACTTGTGCCCGAATGCGATCGGCATCGCGATCGGTAACAATCAACTTGACACGACCATCATTAATTAAAATTGGTTCACCTGGTCGCACCATTGCGAACAAAGTCGGCAATGGTAGGGGGAGTTCGTCAATACTCTCGCCCTTTTCTTGCAAAACAAAAGTGACTTCATTACCAGCTTCTAAATTTAAACCTTCCGGTGGTAAAGTTCCCAAGCGAATCTTGGGGCCACATAAGTCTTGCATAATTGCGATCGGCTTTTGCTGCTCAGTGCTAATCTGTCTGAGATAGTGAGCCGTTTGGGCGTGGAATTCATAAGCCCCGTGGGAAAAATTCAGCCGTGCCACATTCATTCCGGCTTTTACCAAGGCTTGCAGCTTTTCAGGTGCAGATGTAGCCGGGCCAACAGTACAAATGATTTTGGTTCGACGCATAGGGATTGGGGGTTGAGGAGTAACCTGTGAATTCGTAATTCGTAATTCGTAATTCGTAATTCAGAGGCTTGAGATTTTATTTAGGTTTTCGGGTTTAAATCTTTAGCCTTCTTTCAAAGAATTAGTATTACGAGCCAAAAATCACATGTGCTTCATATCACTGGTTTGCTAAATAAAAATACTAGATTGCGTTTTGTTTTCGGTATCTTTCCTATTTGACCCAAATCCCAAAAGTCAAAGGTTAATCACCAATGACAATTAAACAATTCGTAGTTCGTAATTATATTTTCTAACGGGGATTTCAACCCCGACTAATAACATACAAGCTGTTTATTATTCGTGAGTTTCAACCCCTATTAAATTACGAATTACGAATTACGAATTATCAAGCAGCTGTCGGTGCGAGTTTTTCCTTCTGTGACATAGAGAACATCAGGTCAATCACACGATTTGAGTAGCCCCACTCGTTGTCATACCAGGCAATTACCTTGAAGAAGTTGGAGTTCAACTCAATACCAGCGCCTGCATCGAAGATACTGGAATGGGTATCACCTTGAAAATCTGTGGAAACTACTTCTTCATCTGTGTAACCCAAAATACCCGCTAGTGAACCTGTGGCAGCCTCCTTCATGGCAGCACAGATTTCCTTGTAACTGGTGGCTTTGGCAGTTTTGAAAGTTAAATCAACTACAGAGACATCGGGAGTCGGAACTCGTAATGCCATCCCAGTTAACCTGCCCTTCAATTCTGGTAAAACCAACGCTACAGCTTTCGCTGCGCCAGTGGAGGAGGGAATAATATTTTGGGATGCACCTCGACCACCCCGCCAGTCTTTTTTGCTGGGGCCGTCTACAGTTGGCTGAGTGGCAGTCATAGCGTGGACTGTGGTCATCAACCCTTCAGTCAACCCAAAATTGTCATTGATAACCTTAGCTATAGGAGCTAGACAGTTTGTAGTGCAGCTAGCATTGGAGACAATGATATCCTTGCTAGGGTCAAATAAGTGATGATTGACACCCATTAACAGGGTAGTAACTCTATCTGGATCTTTGGTGGGAGCGGAAATTACCACTCGCTTTGCACCTGCCTTCAGGTGGTTTGCAGCTCCTTCGTAGTCGGTGAAGAGTCCGGTCGCTTCCACGACATAATCTGCACCTAGTTTTCCCCAAGGTAACTCTGCTGGATTCCTCACTGACACACAAGGAATGAAATGTCCGTCAATCAGGATGCCGTCTTCCTTGGCTTCAACCTTCTGCTTTAATTTGCCGTGGGTTGAATCATACTTTAATAGGTAAGCAAGATTATCTGGTGGTACTAGGTCGTTAATGCCCACAAACTCGATATTGGGGTTATTGATGCCAGCGCGAAGCACAAGTCGCCCAATTCGACCGAAACCATTGATACCAACTTTCAATTTAGTCAAGATTAAACCTCCCGTTGTGGAAGTTGAACAAAAGGAGAAAGTTAAAAGTCAAAATAGATTGCCTTTTACTCTTTACTCTTTGATCCTGACAGTCTCAGTCAGCTAAGGCATATTTACTTGGCATATTTTAAGGATTGGGCGTTAGAAGAGGCAGAGGTGCGGAGGGGCAGAGGGGCAGAGGGGCAGAGGGGCAGAGGGGCAGAGGGGAATAAACTTACTGCAACTTCTCCTCTGCTCCCCTGCTCCCCTGCTCCCCTGCTTCTTCGCCAGTCCCCAATTCAACTCAATTAGTAGTAGGTTGGACAAATCGCTTAATTTCACCACAGGCAATATAAGACTTGCCATCAGGTGCGGTTTTGACTTCATCAACGATGTAAAGCATTCCTTCCTCACGAACCGATCGCGGAAAACGCATGTTCCAATCCGGTTCATATCCGTCGGAAACTACCCTAGCACGTAGCTTGCTGCCATCTTTAACACACTGAACTAAAATGCTGTCCCCTACAGTGTCAGTTGTGGGAAGATCGGCGGCACTGGCAGGGCCTTTGGAAGCTTTGCCTGTGTTAGTTGGATGCGATCGCCTAGGGGCAACGAAAATATCTGCTTCACCGGGTTGAGCAAAACGGGTGATGTTGCCACGTACACGGTAGAAAGTGGCATCGTTTGAGAGTTCCAATCCTTCAACAACATAGCGTGCCCCCTCGGCACGAATAGCGCGGGGAAACTGGACGTTTTTGGTTGAATCGTAGCCTTCGGAAACGACTTTTACCCGCAGTTTACCGCCTTCACGAACGCAGTACAATTCAACACCTGAACCTACTTCATTCACAGTCGGCATTGCGTACACTTCATCGCCAGCTGTGACACCGCGACCCACCAAATCGCTACGATTGCGCGTCATCGTCTGGTAAGTCTGATCGCGCATCTCTTTCCGTCCGGCATTGCCTAGAGCTTTTTGGGCAATGCGACCTGCGAAATACTCAAGTTGATCAATCTCTTCAGCAATTTCAAAATTCTCATTTAACCCTTTATCCCGCAAATCTTTCACCAGCGCACGCAGGATTTGTTCAGCTTCCTCATGTCTGCCATGTTCAGCGAGATTGAGTCCTGTCTCTTTGGCCTTAGCGATGTTGAGGCGACTCAGTTCAAGAATGATATGACTCGTAGAAGCAAAAGCTGCTTCCTCAATGGTGCCAACTTTGGCGACGACATCGGCTGTACCTGATACGCTTTGAATCAAGTTATTCTGCACAACATCGGCGCTGTAATGCAACTTCATTACTGGTAAATCACCAATTTGAGCGCTTGATATCTCCAAACTCAAGCCGAGAAGTTTGTCTTCACCCTCGTAAAGCTCTCCCAAGGTGAGAACAGCTTGACCAGCGTCGTTCTGGGTAACTTTAGCAAGACTTAAGGTATCAACAAGGCTGACACCATCAGCTAATTCCAGCGTCACCTTGAGATTCTGTCCCACTACTGCTCTGAGACTGTCTAGCTCAATACTAAACACTTCAGTTGCTTCATCGATGCTTTGAATGAAGTAGAAGTTGCCCGTGGCGGCTCTTGCCATCCCAATCAGCAGGTCTTCATTAAAACCCTGAGCAAAACCTAACGTAGTTGTAGTAATGCCTTCCTCAGCTTTTTGCCCCGATGTCGCTGTCAGTACCTTCGGGTCTTGAATGCCCATATTGGCGTGACCATCGGTAAGCAGGAGAACACGGTTGATTTTTTGCGGATCAAGTCGCGTCTTTACGTGTTCACAGCCTTTGAGCCATCCCCCTGATAAATTGGTAATACCACCTGCTCTCACCTTGCGGATAGAATTTTTCAGTGCGGCCTTGTCAGTCACAGCTTGGGGTGGTACAACACTGTCCACTTCATCGTCGTAAACAACTACTGAGAGAATGTCATTTGGCTCAAGTTGATCGACCACAGACTCAGCGGCTTTGAGCGCGTGATGCAAGGGAGCGCCGGCCATTGAGCCGGAACGGTCAATTACAAGAGAAAGGTTAAGGTGACGTCGGGGAGATTCAGCGATGTCAGCACGAAAACGTAGCAGAATATTAGTCTTTAATGAAGATCCTGTGGGGAGGATAGACTGGTCAAATTCATAACTTGTCTTAATCATTTTTTATATCCCTCAAAATTGTCTGTTATAAGCTACAAGCCCTATGATGACAAGACAGTAAGTGCTTTACTTAGTTTACCCAGAAATTAGTTTGTTCAGTGTCAAAATAGAATTTAATGTAAGATTTTATAGTTTTGATATCTCGTCAGTAATCGCTTTTTTGGGAAAAGTTTGTGATCTACTGACTTGATCCTTCTCCACTGTCCGGTACTAAAAGGCGATCGCACTGGTCACTATTGCGGGAAACTGAAAGCAGATATATTAGGAGAGGAGAACCTAATGAGTTGGACTAAAGTTCTTGCAGTCGCAGCACTTTCCCCAGGTGCGCGAGAAGTGGTGAAAGTTGGGAACCGGAAAATTCTGCTTTTGAATCACGAAAATCAGCTTTATGCTGTAGATAACACCTGTCCTCACTTAAAATTGCCTCTGAAAAGTGGCAAAATCAATGAAAGTGGGGCTATTGTTTGTTCTTTCCATCGCAGTGCTTTTGACCTGCGGACTGGTGAGGTAAAAGACTGGTGTTCCTGGCCACCTGGTGTAGGTAAGGTACTGTCGTTGGTTTCACAACCAAAGGCACTACCAGTGTTTCCAATTCGTGTGGAAGAAGGCAGTATCTGGGTTGATGTACAAGAGGAATAGCACCCTCTCCCTGAATTTACCGAAACAATACTGAGTAAAAAAGCAATAAAAACCCCAGCAGATGAGTTTAGCTGGGGTTTATATCCAAATTTACCTATTGCAGAGATATAGAAACCATTGAATGAGCAAATAGAACATCTTCTCAAGCAGTTTGAACACTTTGCTGTGATGTAATGTTGGGTTGTGTATTACCGTTGCCGGCTTCTATAGAAGCTGTAGCAGTTTGAGATTGTCCTAAATTCACTTTGAATACCTTACTCTGCTCTTGCTCAAGCTTGGGTAAAGTCAAAATTAAAATCCCATCTTTCAGGTCTGCCTTAACTTGTTGATTCTGAACTTTGCTTGGTAGAGCAATTACTCTGGTAAAGTTGCCATACCGGAATTCAGAATGAACTTTAGCGTTAGATTGGGAATGTTTTTCGTAACGATGCTCACCTGTAATTGAAACTGCATCTTGAGTGACTTGAATATCCAGGTCTTTAGCTTCTACGCCTGGAATCTCAACTCTTAATAGCCACTCTGAACCATTGTCGTATAACTCAACAGCAGGAACCCATGCTGTTCTCGGTGATGGAGAAGAAACATCTGAGTTGCCACGCTCGGCTGCTGTAAGCTCAGAGAAAAGTTGATCCATTTGACGACGCAGAATCTCCATTTCACGGAATGGTTCCCAACGAATGAGTGCCATATCTGAATCTCTCCTTAACTTTCTAATTCAATTTTGGGTAATCAAACAAAGTTTTAGAGGTATTTAGAGGTTTTAGATATTTAAGCAATTATCGAACCTCTATTTTGTTTAGAGAGGAGCTTTATTTGCTTTGTTTCTTCTCTCTAGTAAGTAATTTAATAAAATCAAAATCTAAAAACAGTTGGGTAAACCGTACAGACATAGGTTGGATTTACCGTATCAAACAGAAGAAGGGTGAAAAGCTTGAGAATAGCTGATATCAAGGTAAGTAGGCAATAATAAATTAAACTATGATTACGTAATGTAAAGTTAATTAAATTCACTTATATTCAAAGGCTCCAGCCTATTCTAAGGGCTAGAGCCGCTGATTTTTCTCTTGACGGAGATGCTGCACGTAGCCAAGATTTACGCAAAACTATAGGTAGTAGGGACACGCCGTTTCGTAGAGAAACGGCTACTCTTACGAGAACGCTTTGAGCGAAACCGCAGGGTACATTGGTGTCAAATTAAGCTGACACTCCTTTAAAACCTCGTTTACAGCCTCTGGCTGGAAATGCAACTCAAAAGCGGCTCTGCCGCCAGCAAGCGAGGCGGAGCCTCTAGGACGGCATTCCCAGTCGGAGACTGGGAACGAGACAATATCTAAAAGCTTGTACTAGGCTAGCTTTCACGTTCAGTTGACACCAATAGAATAGGAAACAGGAAAGAAAGGATAAATGCGTGCTGAATCTTGTTCAAAAATCAAATAGGAGTCCTATATCTGCTTTGTTATATCTTTCTATTCCGATTTTTCCACCGCAGAGATTTAGCAGTATTAACCACTTGTTCTACTTCATCTGCAACTTATCCATACACCTTGGGCTGAAGTATGGTGGTAAGCAACGATGATTTTATTTACAATCTGGTAACAGAGTTTTGCTTTCTGATTTTATGTTCAGTTTGATTCAACAAATTACTCTTGATTGAAAATTAACTTAGGAACTGATATGGATGCTCAAAAAATCAAAATTTTATTAGTTGATAGCAACTTAGAGAATTTACATTTTTTATCAGACATCCTTCAGCACCAAAGTTATCAGGTGCAAAGTGTCATTTCGGGACAATTGGCAATCAATACAGCGCTTGCTTTTCTCCCTGATTTGCTTTTGCTAAACGTTCTTATGCTAGATATGGATGATTATGACATTTGTCAAAATTTGAAAGCTAACGATAAAACTCAAGATATTCCAATAATCTTTTTCGGTATTTTAGATGAATTATCTGAAAAAATAAATGTCTTTGATTTAGGCGATGTTGACTATATTACTCAACCATTCCAAACTACAGAAGTTTTATTACGTGTACAAAATCAACTCACTATCCAAAGGCTAAAACAACAGTTAAAAGAGCAAAAGGCTCAACTGCAACAGGAGATTAAAAAGCGTCAAGAAGTTGTAGCTAAGTTAAATATTCGTAACAGACAAATAGAAGATATTTTTAAAGAAATTCCCCCTAACATTAGCAAAGCCTTTTGTAGAGAAGTTTATCAAAGCGAATGCCTTTTAGTCGAAGCTGCCCTGAAGAAGAGTGAAAGCCAGTATCGCCATCTAGTAGAAACATCCCAGGATATGATTTGGTCGGTAGATATTGATGGACTAATTACCTTTGTCAACCCGGCGGTGAAGCAGATTTATGGCTACGAACCCCAAGAAATGATCGGGCGTGCCTTGACTGATTTCATCTCGCCTACACAAGTTGCTCAAGATAAAGTAGCCTTTGACTGCGTTCTTCAGGGAAAACCGATCTTTCAACATGAAACTAGCTGTGTAGCTAAAGATGGTACCTTACTTTATCTGATGTTTAATGCGATCGCATTACACAATGAAGAGGGTCTAGTTATAGGTATGACAGGCACTGCTAGTAATATTACACAGCGTCGAGGGGTAGAAAAATTACTCCAAGAAAGCACGATTAAGCTCCGCAATCATAATCTAGTGCTAACACAACTGGCGCAAAATCAAACACTTTATCAGGGTGACTTGAAAGCAGCTTTGTGTAAAATCACTGAAACGGCTGTTAAGAATATTGGGGTGGAACGAACCAGTATTTGGCTCTATGACGAAACAGGCACGAAAATTCAGTGTTTTGATCTATTTGAGGCCAGTCGCAATCAACATAGCGAAGGACTTTCCTTATCAGCAGCCGACTATCCAGCTTATTTTGCAGCTTTGCAGCAAGACCAACTAATCGCCGCAGATGATGCTCATACAGATTCTAGAACTAAAGAATTTTCTGCGTCTTACTCAAGATTAAACATCACCTCTATACTCGATACACCCATTAGGCTGGAGGGAAAGACTGTAGGAGTTTTATGTCTGGAAGCAGTGGGAGTTACTCATCATTGGACGCTAGAAGACCAAAATTTCGCTCGCTCTCTGGGCAATTTAACATCCTTGGTGTTGGAGGCAAAAGAACGCCAACGCGCAGAAGCAGCGCGACGGGCTTCTGAAGAAAAGTTAGCATCAGCTTTTCGGTCATCTCCCGATCCAATTGCCTTAATTACTGTTCTCAATAAACGCTATGTCGAAGTTAACGACAGCTTTTGTCGATTTTTTGGTTATTCTCGTTCTCAGGTGATCAATCGCACCGATCAAGAATTGAATATTTGGGTGAATCCAGAAGAATATAATTTTCTCACCCAAATCTTGCAACAAACAAAAGCCATCCGCAACTATGAGATTGATGTCTGCACTTCAACAGGAGAAATCAGGACAACACTTTTGAGTGCGGAAATGATCAAGATTTATGGGCAATGGTACGTACTGGGTACCGCCAAAGATATTACTGAACGCAAGCAGGCAGAAAATGAAAGTCGTTTGTTACTGTTGACAACCCAAGCCATCACTCGCGGTAGTAATGTCAACAGCGCCTTAATAGTGGTATTGCGCTTAATTTGTCATACCATTGGCTGGGATTTTGGTGAAGCATGGATACCTAATGAAGACAGAACTGTTTTAGAACACAGTCTGGGCTGGTACGGTGAGCAGAGTAGCCTAGAAGAATTCTGCCGCCAAAGTCAAGCCGTGAAATTTCCTTTGGGAGTGGGACTACCAGGAAGAGTTTGGCAGAACCAGGAACCAGAGTGGATAGAAGATGTTTCTAAAGTTACACAACCAATTTTTTTGCGATCGCGACAAGCAGCCAAAGTAGGATTAAAAGCTGGTTTTGGTGTTCCCATAGTCTCTGGAAAGCGAGTATTAGCAGTTTTAGTATTTTTTAAACGTAGTTCAGTATTGGTAGATCGACGTTTGCTTTTGCTAGTCAGTGCTGTTGCTGCTCAGTTGGGTGGGTTGATTGAGCGCAAAACCCTAGAACAAGAACTAGCACTCAGAGAAGCTCGCCTCAATGCCTTTTTTAGTAGCGCTCCCGTTGGCATGAACATCGTAGATAACCAACTGCGATTTGTGCAAATCAACCAACTACTAGCGGAGATTAATGGACTACCCCAGCAAGATCATATTGGCCAGAGAATTTATGAAGTCTTACCCCAGATGTCCCCCCTAGTAGAACCAATTTATCAACAGGTTTTATTGACAGGTAAACCCATTCTCAATCAAGAATTAAGCAGCGCATCAATTCAACAACCAAATATTATCCGCCACTTCTTAGCTTCTTATTTTCCGATTCTTGGTGAAGACGATCGCCCCTCTGGTGTCGGTACAGTTTTAGTAGAAATTAGCGATCGCAAACACATTGAACAAGAACTGCGTTTAGCTAACGAACGCCTACAATATCTGCTCACCTCTAGTCCTGTAGTCATTTATAGCAGCAAAACATCAGAGGATTGTAGCACGACCTTTATCAGTGAGAACGTTAAAGAAATGGTGGGCTACGAAGCGCGTGTTTTTATTGAGAATTCTAGTTTCTGGCTTCATCACGTCCACCCACAAGATATTAAACTCATCTCAGAAAAATTTAAGGAGCTTGTTGAGCAGGAGTACATTTCCTACGAATACCGGTGGTTACACGCTGATGGAACTTATCACTGGTTCTACGAAAAGATGAGGTTAATTTATGACGAAGCTAATTACCCTATAGAATGCGTTGGTTATTGGGCAGACATTAACGATCGCAAATTGGCAGAACTAGCTTTGCAATCCGGTCAGCAGCGATATCAACTTCTAGCAGAAGCCTCACCAGCTTGTATATTTCACGCTGACGTAGATGGCAATGCTTTATATTTTAATCAACGCTGGAGTGAGATTACTGGATGCAGTTTAGAAGAGTCTCTGGGAACAGGTTGGGCAAATGCCGTACATCCAGATGACCGCGAACAGTTCTTGTTGTTATGGAATCAAGCAAGAACCGCTAAAAAAATGTATAAGTACGAGCATCGTTTTTTGCGTGCTGATAGTACAGTCGTCTGGGTAATTTGTCAGGCTTTACCAGAATTTGGAGAAGATGGAAAAATTAAAGGTTACATCGGTACAATTACAGATATTACCGAGAGAAAGTTAGCCGAAGAAGCCTTGCGTGAGAGTGCAGAACGCGAAAGAGCGATCGCCCAAGTAATTCAAAGAATGCGCCAAACACTCGATTTAGAAACGATATTTGCGGCTACAACCGAAGAATTACGCCAAGTACTCAACTGCGATCGGGTTGTTGTCTATCGTTTCAATCCTCACTGGAGTGGCGAATTTGTCTCCGAGTCGGTGGGTAACGGTTGGATTTCTCTAATAGAAGAACACAACAATCAGCCGCATCTCACAGAGGGTGTTTTACAAGATGGCCATTGCCTAGCAAAAATTTTGGATGACGCAGATAACCAACTGGAAGATCCTTATTTGCAAGCAACCCAAGGTGCAAGTTTCCGCTGTGTCCCAGACATTTACAATGCTGAGTTTCATCCTGCTTATATCGAACTCTTAGAGCGCTTTCAGGCAAAAGCCTACATTATTGTCCCCATTTTGTATGGTACTCAGCTTTGGGGATTACTGGCGAGTTATCAAAATTCCGATTCCCGCCAATGGAAACCAGGAGAAATCAATATCGTAGTTCAAATTGGTAATCAGTTAGGTGTTGCTTTACAGCAGGCACAATTACTAGCGCAAACTCAAAGGCAGTCACAAGCATTGCAAGAAGCTGTGATTATTGCTGATGCTGCCAACCGCGCCAAAAGCGAATTTCTCGCCAACATGAGCCACGAACTGCGTACCCCACTCAATGCCATCCTTGGTTTTACCCAAGTCATGAGCCATGATCGTAATTTATCTACTGAACATCAGCAAAATCTAACAATCATCAATCGGGCCGGCGAACATCTCCTCAACTTGATTAACGACATTCTGGAAATGTCTAAAATTGAAGCCGGCAGAATCACATTAAATCTCAACAGTTTTGACTTAATTCGTCTGTTGGAAAACCTCAAAGAGATGTTGCGCTTCCGTGCCACATCTAAAGGATTAGAATTGGCCTTTGAATATACATCTCACCTCCCCCAATACATCCAAGCTGACGAAAGTAAATTGCGTCAAGTCTTGCTTAACCTCCTGGGAAATGCGATCAAATTTACCGATACTGGAAGAGTGACGCTGTACGTAGGTATGGGGCAGGAGAATTGGGGAGCAGAGAGCAGCGAGCAGGGGGAGCAGGGGGAGCAGGGGGAGCAGGGGGGCAGAGGAGCAGGGGAGCAAAGGAGAATAATAAATCCCCAATCCCTAATCCCCAATCCCCAATCCCTAATATTCGAGGTAGAAGATACTGGTCGCGGTATTGCTCCAGAAGAAATTGACTTGCTGTTTGAAGCTTTTGGGCAAACTGAAACCGGCAGGAAATCTCAACAGGGAACAGGACTAGGTTTAGCAATCAGCCGCAAATATGTGGAACTAATGGGGGGAGATATTAGCGTCACCAGCACTGTTGGCGAGGGAAGTAAATTTACTTTTGATATTCAAATTGGTCTAGCCGAAGCTAGCGAAATCCAGATCAAAAAAACTAGACGCCAAGTTATTAGTTTAGCGGCCGATCAAAGCGAATACCGTATCTTGGTGGTTGATGACTCTACAGACAGCCGTTTAGTGTTAATGAAAATTCTGACATCTATCGGTTTTGCAGTCCAGGAAGCGACTAATGGTCAAGAAGCGATCGCACTTTGGCAGACATGGCAACCACACCTAATCTTAATGGATATGCGGATGCCGATTATGGACGGCTATGAAGCCACAAGAATTATTAAAGCTAGAGAAGAAACCTCAATCGAAAATTGCAACACCATTATCATCGCCTTAACCGCTAATGCCTTTGAGGAACAACGAGAGGTAATGATCAAAGCGGGTTGTGATGATTATATTAACAAGCCTTTCCGTGAGGAGAAATTATTAGAAAAATTGAGCGAATATTTAGGAGTTCAATATATTTATCAAGAAGAAAGCTATCAGATAGCAGATGCAACGCAACAGGAAATAGAATCAATGTTGACCTTTACAGATTTAGTGACTCTATTTGCTGAAATGTCGCCCGAATGGGTGAAAAAAGTGTACACCGCTGCCGCCCAATGTAGTGATGACCTGATTTTAGAATTGATTGAGCAAATACCTTCAGAAAATGCAGTACTGCAAACTTTTATTAAAAATTTAGCTCATGATTTTCAGTTTGAGAGAATTATGGAATTGACGAGTATTCCAGGAGTATTATCCAGTTAATAAGAATTGTGGATTGCCATTCGTCTCAATGCTAATGATTATAGAGCGTACTTTAATTAACTTTGGGGATTTAATACCAATTTTGTATGAAGCTGCATAGAATTAGATCCCCCCTAGCCCCCCTTAAAAAGGCTACGGTGTACACACAAGTCCTAAAAACCTAGCTTGATAAGACTTTCCTCGTTCCCAGTCTCCGACTGGGAATGCATTCATTGAGTCAGAGACTCAATGCCAGATTGGAGGCAGAGCCTCCACGAGGAGCATTCCCATGTAGAACATGGGAACGAGATAAAAACGAGGTAAACGAGATAAACGAGAGAAGAATGGAAAATCAAGCTTTTTTCGACTTGTGTGTACACCGTAGCTTAAAAAGGGGGGAACTGGAAAAACATCTATCAAAGTCCCCCTTTTTAAGGGGGATTTAGGGGGATCGAGATATGTGCAACTTCACATTAAATTGGTATAAGTCCCCAGCAAGACAGGCAGCCCGTTTTGGGCCGGGGTCTAAATCCCCGGACGTTCGCAGACTCGCTAACGCAAAACGTAATTGCGTTCGTTAGCGTAGCGGGGCGTTAGCAAGAGTGCGAATTGCGAATTGTTTTAACTGGGGTGTGCTGGATAAAATGGAGATGATTTTGGTGCGAAGCTTTGAAGCTTATTTCCCTTCACTTTTTGGAGCCTAGCTTTCTGATAAAGCACAATGTTTCTAGTACAGCACGGCGGAAATAAACCACCCATTCCCAATCAACAAAACCCTTACGCTGTCTTCATTTTTAATTTTTAATTTTTAATTTTTAATTCCGCCTTGCGGTACTAGCCACTTTAAGATCGCACGTCTGGGAATTTGAGCGCTTAAGACAGAATAAAAGATATTCCAACCCAGATTGAGATCATATTACCAGTAGAACCAAGATCACACTTCAATGAGTTCATCTTAGCTAAACTGAATACTTATACTTAAATATTTATACTTACATAGGAACTTAAATTATGGCAATGAGGAGAGCAGATCGCAGAGATTCTAATTATGATAACGCTGTTAATAATCCTCGCCCACAGCAGAAAGAACCAGTTTCTTATCATGAACTTAAACTTTCATTGATGACTGTTCGCGCCCAACGCGATGAATGGCAACAACATGCAAAAGAAAATGAGGAAGCTGCATCTGAACGCGATAAATGGCAACAACGTGCAAAAGAAAATGAGGAAGCTGCATCCCAACTGGTTCATGTTAAGCAAGAGATTCAAACTTACCAACTCGAAGCTAATGAGCTAAAAGAGCTTGTTACTAAAAATTATCGCTTCTATATTGATGAACAAGAAAATCATCAAAAGACGCTCTACCTTTATAAAGAAGAAAAAGCGAAAATATCGCAGCTAGTTCATGTTCACCAGCGAGAAATCCAAACTTGCCAACTCGAAGCTAATGAGCTAAAAGAGCGAGTAACTCAAAATTATAACTTTTATATTGATGAGCAAAAAAGTCATCAACAAACGCTCTGTCTCTATAACGAAGAAAAAGCTAGAGCGACTGAATTTCTTACTAAATATGAAGCAGTAAATTCTGAACGAGAAATGTATTTGAGTTTATACAATGAGACTAAAGCAGAACTCAAATATGAGCGTCGTTCAAAAGCTAGTATTAAAGGCTGGGAAACTCGCCGAAAAGCCGAGAATGAAAAACTAAAACGAGAAATTGCCCAGATGGTTGTGCTATTGCGTGACTCTTTAGCAAGTAAGGATGAAGCAGTAAACAGTCTTTACGTTGTCGCAGAGCGTATGGATCGGATTCAATCTCTAGTTGATTCGGTAGAAGAAGAAACAACTAACAATCCTATAGGTTTGGTACAAAAATTTAAACGCATCTGGTTGGCAATTAAAGATATACTTTCTGAATAAACAAGTATACTCATGAACAAAAAATCACTCCCAGCTACGCAAAAACAAGGTAAAGTGGGGCTGGGAGATCAAATTCGTAGTATTGCCGATCGCCTTAAACAAGAGACTGATGTACAGATAAAAGCAACTTCTAGGATTTTAGGGGCTGCTGCTCAAATTGCCGAAAATCATGACCGACTTATTAATGAAGTAGTTGATATGGTTGAGTCAGACCTGAATGCAGAGAAACAGGTATCTCAGAGGCATATTTATACTGTTGATATTCTGAAAGAACAGTTTCAAACATTACGAAATGCAAAGGTTCATTTTAACCTGAAAGTTAGTAGTTGGGAATCACTAGTTAATAAATTAAATGCTGTATCTTCCCAAACAAGCATAATACAGAATAAAACTCAATCCAATCATGGCTTGACGAACAATAATGTGATAGTTAGTGAAGACGATTTTAATAATATTGAAAAATTGACAGTTTTTTTAGAACCTGATGTTGCAGAAATGTTTCCAAATTCTCAAGCAGTCAATGAAGGTCTGCGTTTTTTAATTAGAGTTACGAGTAAAAATAGTTTTTGAAAGCGAATAGGCAATATTTGATATCTGGTGAAGGTTACATGAGAAAGTTCTCATGTAACCTTCATTGTCTTCTCATAAAACCCTGGTTAAACTTACGTTAAGTTCAAGTTAAGCGACACACAAAATTTTTAACAAAGAAAGGTAGAGAGTGGAAGAAAATCAGTATCAATGAAAACTTTATTTCTGGGTATAGAGCCATGTGTTCTCAATGAATTATTTTAGATTGCTAGATAAAAAGGGGGATTAGATTCTGTGGGAAAAATTAGTCAGGAGTGCAAATGAACAACTTGTTATCCCACTCTGGAGAAATTATCAGAACATCGGGTAGTATCGTTTCTTCAGAGAATAGTAGTTTATCTAGCAATACTCGGAAGTGGCGTATTGCTTTATATTCCCACGACACAATGGGGCTAGGGCATAAACGCCGTAATTTGTTGATTGCTCAAACTTTAGGATGTTCACCCCTAAAAACTGATGTTTTAATGATTAGTGGCATTCAAGATGCCAGTAATGTACCAACACCTCCAGGGGTAGATTGTTTGACGCTCCCGGCTTTGCACAAAAATATTGATGGGCGATATCAGGCAAGAAGATTGGATCTATCATTGCAGGAAATTATTACACTGCGATCGCAAGTTATTCTCACCACCATTAAAACATTTAAACCTGATATTTTTATTGTGGATAATGTACCGCGAGGAGCAGTCAGAGAGCTAGATCCAACTCTAGATTACCTGCGTACTCAAGGAAAAACATACTGCATTCTAGGTTTACGAGATATTTTAGATGAACCCGCTTCTGTGCGTCGAGATTGGAAGCGAGCAGCTAATGAAGAGGCGATTCAAACTTACTACGATCAGGTTTGGGTGTATGGCGATCGCAACATCTATGACCTAGCAAAAGAGTATCACTTCCAGCCAAAAACTGTTGCTAAATTCCGCTACACGGGCTATCTTGACCAACGTAGCCGCCTCAAACATCTGGATTTAGACAGCGTTCAAGCATTTAAATCGCTCAATCTGCCATCTGAACGATTGGTATTGTGCTTAGTGGGAGGCGGACAAGATGGAGCGCAGTTAGCAGAAACATTTGCTCATGCTGAACTACCACCAGAAATGAACGGTATCATCTTGACAGGCCCGTTTATGCCGCGAGAAGTCCGGCAAAAACTCCAGAACTATGCAGCGCAACGTGACAACTTGCGCGTGTTGGAATATTTAGCCGAGCCGACGCTGTTAATAAATCAAGCCGAACGTGTAATTGCAATGGGTGGTTACAACACAACTTGTGAATTGTTGTCATTTGCAAAGCGATCGCTAATTTTACCCCGCATCAAACCCCGACAAGAACAATCAATCCGTGCTAAACGATTACAAGCACTTGGCTTAATCGATGTACTGCACCCACATCAACTGAC
The DNA here is from genome assembly GCF_054786515.1 of Nostoc sp. UIC 10890. Classification (NCBI taxonomy): domain Bacteria; kingdom Bacillati; phylum Cyanobacteriota; class Cyanophyceae; order Nostocales; family Nostocaceae; genus Nostoc; species Nostoc sp. UIC 10890. Next base: position 2,243,925 of record NZ_JBSGKF010000001.1, on the reverse strand, counting down.
ACCTGCTGCATTAACGAACTGGCTAACACTTAAGGTAGAGCCATCACAAGTCCGTAATTTCGTCGATCTCAAAGGACTTACCCGCATTCCCCAATTCGTTAATGAAATCCTCATATCAGCTATTTGTCATTAGTCATTGGTCATTTGTTATTGGTCATTTGTTATTGGTCATTTGTCAAAAATCTCACCTCATTAATTACGAATTACGAATTACGAACTACGAATTATGTCAATCCGTGTTGGTTATGTTCTCAAACGTTATCCCCGCTATTCTGAAACCTTTGTCGTCAATGAAATTTTGGCTCATGAAGCGGCTGGCTTAGATATAGAAATTTTCGCCTTACGGCCACTATGTGACACTCACTTTCAAAATATTATTTCCCAAGTGCGTGCGCCTGTAAGTTACATTCGGAGGCCAATTCAAGGGCGGGTTAGTGAATCACTCAATAGTCTTGCGCCTACGGCCGCTAGCTATTTTTGGGCAGAATTACAAGAAGCAAGTAAGGTTATCCCTGACTTTTGGCCAAAACTGGCTTTTGCTCAAGGTGAAAAAGCTAGCACTGTCTACCAAGCCGCATGGTTAGCACGAGAAGCGCGAATCAAAGGCATTACTCATTTACACGCTCATTTTGGGACTGTGGCAACTAGTGTGGCTCGGCTAGCATCTCACTTTACAGGCATTCCCTATACCTTTACGGCTCATGCTAAAGACATATTTCATGAAAGCGTGGAATTTGAGGATATGCAACGTAAGCTACAGGATGCGGCTAGTGTCGTAACTGTCAGTGACTATAATCTCAGATATCTGCACAATACATATAACTTAGCTGCAAAGCAAGTTCAGCGCATTTACAACGGTTTAGATTTGCGACAATTACAATATTCTTCTCCGGCTGAACGTCCGCCATTAATTATCTCAGTCGGTCGGTTAATCGAGAAGAAAGGGCTATCTGTTTTGATTGATGCTTGTGCCATTCTCAAGCAGAGAAATTATCAGTTTCAGTGTCAAATTGTCGGGACTGGTTCTTTAGAATTGACCTTGCGTCAACAAATTATAGATTTAGAACTGCAATCTATTGTGGAAATTGTCGGCCCGCGTCCGCAAAATGAGGTGTTTCAATTAGTACAAAAAGCTGCTGTGTTTGCCGCACCTTATGTTATTGGCAAAGATGGTAATCGGGATGGACTACCTACAGTTTTACTGGAAGCTATGGCTTTGGGAACTCCCTGTGTAAGTACTGATGTGACGGGTATTCCTGAATTGGTGCGTGATGGGGAGACTGGGTTAATTGTGCCACAACATGATGCCGATAAATTAGCGATCGCACTTGGGCAATTTCTCACAAATTCTGCTTTGCGGGTTAAGTTGTCAACCCAGGCTAGGCAATTAATTGAGTCTGAGTTTGATATTCATCGCAATACTGCAATTTTACGGAAATTATTTCTCACGCATACCGCAAGCGGAACTCGCAAAGTAGGCGCAAAAGCGTAAAGGAGGTGTGAAGATGCGAATTGCATACATTTGTGCTGATCCGGGTATACCTGTATTTGGTCAAAAAGGATGCTCGATTCATGTCCAAGAGGTGATTCGAGCGTTGCAAAAGCAAGGTAGCCAAGTTACATTGTTTGCTACTCGAATTGGGGGAGAATTACCCGCAGATTTAGCTAATGTTGTTGTTCATCAACTCCCAGCTATTCCAAAATTGGAACGGGCGGCACGAGAGCAAGTTGCTTTAGCGATCAATCCTGATTTACGCTTAAATTTGGCAAGATTTGGCCCCTTTGATTTCATTTATGAGCGTTATTCTCTTTGGAGTTATAGCGCGATGGAATATGCCCAAGCTATGGGAATTCCGGGTTTGTTGGAGGTAAATTCGCCTCTGATTACAGAACAAGCACAGCATCGGGGTTTGATTGATCGCGAAAGTGCGGAAGAAGTGGCAAATCGAGTTTTTTCAGCAGCTACAGCACTGATTGCTGTTTCAGATGCAGTGAAAACTTACTTAATGAATTATGTGGATAGTAGCAAAATTCATGTCATCCCTAATGGTGTTAATCCTCACCGCTTTTCTACCCTTCGTCCGGCAACTCAACCAGAAACCTTTACAGTGGGATTTGTCGGTACGTTGAAACCGTGGCATGGATTGCCAATTCTCACAGAAGCTTTTAGTTTACTGCATCAACGTGTTCCCAATGCCAAACTTTTAATTGTTGGCGATGGCCCGGAACGGGAAAATCTGCAAATGGAATTAGCTGCACGGGGATTAGATGCTCATGCTCAATTTACAGGTGCGGTGAATCCTGATGAAGTTCCTCAATTATTAGCAGCAATGGATGTCGCCGTTGCACCCTACGCCGCGCAATCTGATTTTTACTTCTCACCATTGAAAGTATATGAATATATGGCGGCTGGTTTGCCTGTAGTTGTGAGTCAAATTGGGCAATTGGCAGACTTAATTGATCCAGAGGTGAATGGTATTCTTTGTCCTCCAGGTGATGCGATCGCTTTAGCAGAGGCTTTAGAAAAATTGTGGCGATCGCCTCCTTTCCGTCATACTTTAGGACAGGCGGCGCGGCAAACGGTAATCGCAAATCATACTTGGGATGCGATCGCTCAAAAAATTCTCTGCATAGCATCTCCATTGCCGATGGAGTTGACATCCTCACCGATCTAAAGGCGCTCTTAAGAAGAAGTAATGAGTAATAAGTAACAAGTAATAAGTAAATACCCATTTTTCATCCACTCATTACTCCTTACTCCTTACTCATTACTTTAAAGCATTGCGTGAAGCACGGGGCTTCAGACCCAAATATGTGGTGAAACTATAAATGCCAAAAGCTCAAAATGTTCCTGGTTTGTGGGGAATCTTAGTTTATTTCTGGCCTGACATTCGTCCACAGTTCGGACTACTTTTGATTTCTGCGATCGCTTTAGTTGCAGATGTCGGACTACGAGTATTAGAACCTTGGCCGCTCAAATTTGTCTTTGATTACGTTCTCCTGCGCGGCGACAAGATAAATAATATTCCCATCATTGCTAGTCTAGAACCGATAACATTACTGACATTCTCAGCCGTTGCCGTCTTACTTATTACAGGCTTACGCGCCCTTGCTGCCTATTGGAGTACCGTCGGATTAGCAACAGTTGGTAGCCGAGTTATGGCAAAAGTGCGTAATCATTTATATTGCCATCTGCAAGATTTATCTTTGGCTTATCACACCAAAGCACGTAGCGGCGATTTAATTATCCGTGTCAGTAGCGATGCTAGCCGTCTCCAAGAAATTATGATTACGGCAGCATTACCGCTAGTAGTCAGCATTCTGACTCTATTTGGGATGATTGGGGTAATGTTTTGGATGAATCCCAGCCTCACCCTACTTTCACTCTTCACGCTACCGTTATTTTGGCTAGTTACTAACCGACTCAGCCAGCGTATTAAAGATTCCTCATTAAAGCAACGCCACCAAGAAGGTGCTGTGGCGGCGACGGCGGCTGAGTCGATTGCTGCCATTAAATTAGTTAAAGCCTTATCCTTGCAAGATGCTTTTGCACGGGTATTTGCTCAACAAAATCAGCGTAGTCTCAAAGAAAGCGTCAAAACCCAACGGCTGGCGGCTCACTTAGAACGTACTGTTGATGCTGTGATTGCACTGGGAACAGCGATCGTTTTATGGTACGGTTCTTGGTTGGCGCTGCGAGATGCGTTAACACCTGGGGATGTACTGGTATTTCTCACCTACCTGAAGAACGCCTTTAAGCCAGTGCAGAACTTCGCTAAATACACCGGACGACTGGCGAAAGCTGCGGCTTCGAGTGAGCGCATTTTAGATGTATTAAATCAGCAACCCGATGTCTATGATTTGCCAGATGCAATCCCAGCGCCGATTTTCCGAGGTGCAGTGCGTTTTGATCGCGTCCACTTTGCTTATGAATCAGGACAAGTTCTACTGCAAGAAATCAACTTAAATATTCAACCGGGACAACAAGTTGCGATCGTTGGGACTTCTGGTGGTGGTAAATCTACATTAGTTAGTTTATTATTACGGCTTTATGATCCAACATCAGGGCGCGTAATGATTGACGGGCGGGATATTCGAGAATATACATTAGCATCATTACGTCCGCAAATTAGTGTAGTTTTGCAAGATAGTCTTTTATTCGCTGCTAGTATTCGAGAAAACATTGCCTACGGGATCGCCGGGGTGTCTGATGCTGAAATTGAAGATGCAACTCGTTTAGCTAATGCTCATGATTTTATCCAAGCTTTACCGCAAGGATACGACACCCTTGTAGGGGAAAGAGGCGCAACTCTTTCTGGGGGACAAAGACAAAGAATTGCGATCGCTCGTGCTGCTATTCGTCAAGCTCCTATCCTGATTTTAGATGAACCGACTACGGGGTTAGATAAGGGGAATGAGAAGGCTGTGATTGATGCGCTGCAACAGTTGTCGGAAAATCGGACGACTTTTTTAATTACTCATGATCTTTATCTGGCAACTCGCGCAGATATGATTCTTTATCTGGAAAATGGGCAGGTGGTGGAACAAGGCACTCATCTGGAATTGATACAACAGAATGGGCGTTATGCGGCTTTGTATCAAGTGCAGGCTTCTTTGAGGGTTTAAAGGGGAGTTTTTTAACGCAGAGGGACGCTGAGGTAAGCGCAGAGGTACGCAGAGTATGGGTTTTAGTGATGGGAAGATGCCTTTTTTGGCGGATGCGGTTGATCGGTTGCGGGTGGAAGAGTGTTTTGGGCGGTGTTTAGCGATCGCTGCAAATTGTCGTGTGCAGAAAGTCCGGGTTATTCGTCATAAGTTGGGGCGGCGTTGTTTGATTGAATATGAATTGATTAATGATGATGGACAAATAATTACGCTGATTGGTAAGGTTAGGGCTAAGGGAACGGATTTTCATAGTTATGAATTACAGAAATCTCTATGGTCAGCGGGATTTGGTGATGATAGTCCTGATGGAATTTCTGTACCTGAACCTGTCGGGGTAATTCCTGAATGGCAAATGTGGTTACAGCGTAAGGTTGAAGGGGTTATTGCTACTCAATTTCTATCACAAACCGACAGTATTTTACCCGCAAAACTAATTGCTGAAGCTGCTCATAAATTGCACCAAGCTAATATTCCTCCTCGCCGTTCTCATACTATGTCAGATGAATTGCGAATTTTGTATGAGCGGATTCCATTAGTTACGCAACAATATCCACAATGGCAAGAACGCTTAGAGAGAATATTAGAATCAAGTAATCATTTAGGAGAAAACACACCAGAACCAAAACGCTGTGGTATCCATCGTGATTTTTATCCCGATCAAGTGATTATTAATAATTCTCGTTTATATCTCATCGACCTAGATTTATATTGTGAAGGTAATCCGGCGCTTGATATCGGTAATTTTATTGGTCATATTCAAGAATACAGCCTTCGTACTTTTGGTAATTCTCAAGCATTACAAGAGTATGAAAATGTTTTAACTGAAAAATTTATTCAGCTTACAAGCGATGAATTCCTCACAGCAATTCAATCCTATACAACCCTAACTTTAGTCCGGCATATTCATATCAGCACCCAATTTGTAGAACGTCGTCCTTTTACAGAAGCACTAATATGTCTATGCGAACAGCGACTTGGAATAATTCGTAATTCGTAATTCGTAATTCGTAATTATAGGGTTTCTGAGTTAAGTGCAATACAGTAACCCCAAAACCCTCATGTAGAGACGCGATTCATCGCGTCTTGAAAGACCAATACAGACCTAACCTCCAGCCCCTTCCCTACAAGGGAAGGGGAGTAAGACTCAAAGCCTTTCTCCTTTTAGGAGAGAGGTTTGGAGAGAGGTCAAAGTCTATTGTATACAAACGAGAATCGCTATATCTGTCACCCTATTTTTGCGAATTGGTAGTATTTTCAGGAGATAATATTGATGGGTTTGATTTTTTGGCAGAAGAAAATTAACTTGATTAGTTTAATTATTTTTCTTATCTTGAGCAGCATAAATAAAGCTAATGCAACTACTAAGCCCGCATTAATAGAAAATAATCAATTAAATAAAATTACATCAGTTTCTCAGTTGTCGGATATTAGTGTTGATAGTTGGGAATTTCAAACACTAGAAGCTTTGATAGAGCAATACGATTGTGCTATTCACGCTAACAATGACAATCAAACCCTGACTAGATATCAATTTGCTTCTAATTTAAATGCTTGTATTATACACATAAATGAGCTAATCAGTAATGGTAAAATAAATCGAGAAACCTTAACTACCATTCAAAAATTACAAGTAGAGTTTTCGGCAGAATTAGCAACTTTTAGAAATCGCATCGATTTATTAGAAAACAAAGTGGCTGCATTGCAAGCACAACAGTTTTCGCCTCAAGTCGAGTTAGAGGGAGAGATTATCTTTGCGATGACTGGAGTTGCTGGTGGAAAAAAAGCCAACAGTAGAACCAAGCCAATCAATGATAATTTAGTGTTGAGCGATCGCGTCCGTCTTAGCTTAGAGACAAGTTTTACTGGCAAAGACAACTTACAAATACGCTTGCAAGGACGCAACACCCCAGAATTGGCAGATTTCACCGGAACTAAAATGGCCAATTTGGGATTTGATGGCGATGATGACAATGAGATGGAAGTAGATGAGATAGATTATAAATTTCCACTAGGTAAGCAAACTCGCATAACTTTGTACGCTTTGGGAGGAGGATTAGGTGATTTTGTTCCTAGTGTCAATCCTCTTTTTAGCGGTAGTGGAGACGGATCGATTTCTACATTTGGACGAGAAAATCCAATTCGACGACAAGGTGGCGGTGCAGGTATCGGTATTTCTCATAATTTAAATGACTCTCTGAATCTGTCATTGGCATACATCACCAGCGATGCAGCTAATCCAGAGAGGGGAATTTTTGCTAGTCCTCATGGTGCGATCGCTCAAATCACCCTTGAACCCACCAAAACAACAGCACTTAGCGTTACCTATATCTACTCTTACAATAATGTGAATACCGGAACCGGCAGTGAATTAACTAACAATCCCTTCAATAATCAGGCAGATGCCATTGCTGCGAATTCCTTTGGTGCAGAAGCCGCTTGGCAAATTAACCAAAGTATCACTCTTGGGGGGCGAGTTGGTTTTATTCATGCGACAGCAGAAGATTTAGCAGCAACCCCAAATGCTTTTATCTCCACATGGGCGTTACTACTATCGATCGAAGATATTGGCCAAGAAGATAGCTTTGCCGGATTTGTGGTGGGTCAACCGCCTAAAGTGAATGATAATAGTTTCGGTGATACCTTTGAAGATGAGGATACATCTTTACATCTAGAAGCTTTTTACCACCTGCAAATCACAGATAATCTAGCGATAACTCCGGGTTTATTTGTGATTACGAATCCCGAAAATAATAATAGTAACGACAAAATCTATGTTGGTACGATTCGGACAACATTTACCTTTTAACCTATCAAAGTCCCCCTTTTTAAGGGGGATTTAGGGGGATCTAAAAGGTTTTTCTACCGACCAGAGGACTTTTAAAACATCCTCTTAGAGGGAAGTTCGAGTGGTATTTTTTCTCACTCGCACTACTAACTGATCAGGCGTAATACCATCAGAGAACGATCCGTAACTGGTACACTTTGAGAACCTGAAACTAACTTTCCCCGATCTAAAAACCGAGGTTCATTAGTGTCAATTACTATCTCCCATACCTTTTCTTTAAATTCATTGGGTAAAGCAAAGTCAATTAACTCATAGTGAGCGTTAAAAAATATTAGAAAACTTTCATCAATAATCCGCTCACCACGATCCCCTGGAGTAGCAATTCCCTGCCCATTCAAAAAAATCTCCATTACTTTGGCATAACTAACTAGCCACTGCTTCTCAGTCATTTCACTGCCATCAGCATTAAACCAAGCAATATCATTAATGCCTAAACCGTGAATAGGGCGACCTTGAAACCACTTACGCCGTCGAAATACTGGATGTTGATGGCGAAAATTAATTAGTTCACGTGTAAAGTCTAGTAAATCCGAGTTCGCTTTATGCAAATCCCAATGCCGCCAGGAAATCTCATTGTCTTGGCAGTAAACATTATTATTTCCCTTTTGACTACAGCCAATTTCATCTCCCTCTAATAGCATTGGGACACCTTGAGATAGCATTAGAGTTGCTAAAAAGTTTCGTCGTTGCCGTTCGCGCAAACGCATTACTTCTGGATCATCGGTTTCGCCTTCTACACCACAATTCCAGGATCTATTATGGCTTTCACCATCTCTATTCTCTTCCCCATTTGCTTCGTTATGCTTTTCGTTGTAGCTAACTAAATCATTTAACGTAAAACCATCATGAGCAGTGATGAAATTAATACTTGCATTTGGGTTACGCCCGTTTGTTTGATACAAGTCAGGGCTACCTGTAAAACAGTAAGCAAATTGTCCTAAACTATCATCTACACCACGCCAAAAATCTCTGACTGTATCCCTATATCTACCATTCCACTCAGACCAACGCAGTGGAAAGTTCCCGACTTGATAGCCGCCTTCTCCTAAATCCCAAGGTTCAGCTATCAGTTTCACATCTGCCAAGATTGGATCTTGATGAATAATATCAAAGAAAGCTGATAGGTTATCTACTTCATATAATTCCCGTGCTAGCGCCGAGGCCAAATCAAATCGGAAGCCATCTACATGCATTTCTGTTACCCAATAGCGCAGGCTATCCATGATTAGCTTCAGAACTTGAGCATGACGCACATTCAGAGAGTTACCACAGCCTGTAAAGTCCATGTAGTAGCGAGGATCATCCTTTACCAAACGGTAATATACAGAATTATCAACACCTCGCAAAGATAGTGTTGGCCCGAAATGATTTCCTTCGCCAGTGTGGTTATAGACTACATCTAAGATCACTTCAATTCCAGCAAAATGTAGTGCCTTGACCATTTGCTTGAATTCAGTGACTTGTTCTCCCCCAGTCCCACTAGCACTGTAACTAGAATAGGGAGCAAAATAGTTGATGGAATCGTAACCCCAGTAATTCTTTAATCCTTTATCTTCTAAATGTCCTGGATGAGATAGAAAGTGATGTACTGGCATCAACTCAACTGCTGTAATTCCTAATTGCTGTAAGTGTTGAATTGCAGCCGGATGCGCCAACCCTGCATAAGTGCCACGCAACTCTTCTGGAATACCTGGATGTAGTTTAGTAAAACCTTTAACGTGAGTTTCATAAATAACAGTTGTATGCCAAGGTGTATTAAGCCGTTTATCATCTTCCCAATCAAAAGATTGATCAACCACAACACACTTGGGCATTATTTTGGCATCATCTATTTCAGAAAAAATTAAGTCTTTTTCTGGAGCGTCTAGAGAGTAGCCAAAGACGGCTGGATCGTTACTAAATTCACCGTCAATCGCCTTAGCATAGGGATCAATCAATAGTTTGTTGGGATTAAATCGATGACCTACTTCCGGTGCCCATGCCCCATGTACTCTAAATCCATACTTTTGACCTGGACCAACTCCTGGTAAGTAGCCATGCCACACAAAATTGTTTTTTTCTGTCAAAGGCACGCGAATTTCTTCGTCATCATTATCAAATAAACAAAGCTCTACCCCTGTTGCATTTTCCGAAAATAAAGCAAAGTTTGTCCCTTTTCCATCCCAAGTTGCACCTAAAGGATATACATTCCCTGGCCATAAAGTTACATACATAAGTAAATTTTCAATAATTAGTTTTTCAGTAAATAGTCAACTTAGATTTTCTTGAATAATTAATAATAATTAGTTGAAACTTAAAGTTACTAATAATTCGTTAAAATCACTAACTTTATAATCTAGCTTATTAAATAATATTATTTTCTCTATCATTAGTAATATAAATATCTATTCCTTAAGTCTGATAAATTGAAGCGTAGGGAAAGAGGCTGGAGGAAAACTGCTCTGTCTGTGACCCAGCACGGCTTTAAAGTAATGAGTAAGGAGTAATGAGTAATGAGTGGATGAAAAACGGGTATTTACTCATTACTTATTACTTGTTACTCCTTACTCCTTCTTCCCCGTGCGTACCCTTCTCCTGACGGAGACGCTGCGCGAACGGGAACGCCAAGGGCGAACACGGCGGTGAGGATGTCAACACCCTGCTATCTAAGCTGAACTGTGGAAATATGACAGCGTGTCTTTTGACACGATTTTACTATTACAGCAACAATGCTACGTAGTGACTGTTTTTACTTGGTGTGAAAGAGAACGTGAAAAAGGATTTTTTGTTGCTAACAGTTGCTTTACCGAGTCTACTGATAGCGTCTCCTAGTTATGCTGTTGAGAGTGAAATTGAGCAGAGAAATACTAATAACTCAACCGAAGTTATTTCAGATATTCCGATTTTGAGTGAAATTGAGCTACCCGCTACTAATGCAGAATTATTAACTCAACAATCTGCACCGAGTGAAGTTAATCCAGAAACTCAGCCAGAGCCAGAACCAGAGCCAGATTATACAGATGATACAGACATTACTATAGAAGCGATCGCAGAACCAGATAACTTACCTCAATCTACCCCAACTTACGTAATTGATAAAGAAGAAATTCAAAAGCAGGGCGCTACAAGTTTAGCCGATATCTTAAAAAGAATGCCTGGTTTTGCAATCAATGATGTAGGTCATGGTGCAGATATTCACACAGGTACATACTATCGCGGAGCTTCAATTAATCAATCTGTATTTCTGATTAATGGCAGACCAATTAACAATAATGTCAACACTTATCATGGTGGAACTGATTTAAATAGCATTCCGGTAGAGGCGATTGAACGAGTGGAATTATATAGCGGTACAGCCTCCGCTTTGTATGGTTCATCAGCCTTTGGGGGAGTGGTAAATATCATTACCAAGGAAGGTTATGGCAAACCTAAATTGAGCGCTAGTGCAGAATTTGGCTCGTTGAGTTTAAATAATCAGCAAGTTACTTATGGTGGTTCATCTGATAAAGTTAAGTACAACTTTAGCTTTGAAAGATTCTTTATAGATAACCGTTACCGCGTGCCTGTAGGTGCTGCAAATCGTGATGAGCAGGGCTTTTTATCGAATGCAGACACAGCGACAAGTACCTACTTTGGTAGCATTGGACTAGATTTAGATAAAAAAAATTCATTGAATTTAGATGTTACTGCACTCAGCAGTCGTCGCGGCTTAATTTATTTTGGTTTTCCTCTGCAAAGAGATAGATTAGACCACGATGGTTTAAATGTTGGCTTATCTTGGAAGACTCGGCTAGGTAATGGGGAAAGCTCTAATCTGACAACCTCAATTGGTTATAACCGAGATTATTTCAGTACTTATGGTCCTACAGGTGCATTTTACCGTACAGGAGCTTTAGATACACAGCAACTTACAGCCAGAGTGGATCATGAGTGGAAAGTTACTTCCAATAATAAATTGCGCTGGGGATTAGATTTGAAAAACACCGATTTAACCGGTGATGTTTTGAGTACAAATCCTGCGAGAATTGCCAATAACGAAACTGAAGATAGAAGTTTGTTCAATACAGCTTTATTTGCTGTGAATACTTGGAATATTACCGACGATTTTCTGATAGATTTAGGGCTAAGGCAAAGCTTTGACAGCCAGTTTGGAAATTATCTCAATCCTAGTGTTGGGTTACGTTATGCCGTCACACCAATAGTAGCAGTGCGGGGAAGTTGGGCCGGGGGACAGCGCAATCCGGGGTTAGATCAGTTGTATGTTTATGATACAGTTCATGGTTGGGAACCTAATCCTGATTTAAGACCGGAAACTGGCTCTACTTGGAGTGCAGGAGTAGATGTCAATTTTTCTCAAAATCTGATTGGGCAATTTACCTACTTTGGTAGTAGTATAAGCGATCGCTTGGGAGTCATCGCCGGCAGATGGGAAAACATTGGACTAGTAGATACCAATGGTTTAGAGGTTGCACTGCAATTAAGAATTGCAGCCGGCTGGTCAACTTTCCTCAACTACACTTATACAGATGCTCAAATAAAAACAGGCTCAGAGAGAGGTTTACAGTTAGGTTTAATTCCTTACTCTGTACTGCAAACTGGCGTGGGTTATCAAAATTCAGGTTGGTACGCTAACTTGTATGTTACCTACAATAGTGGCACTCGCAGAGCCTTCTTTACAAACCCTGGTGACACGATTACAGATTTTTCGCCATCTTTCGTAAATTTAGATTTGAGCGGACGTGTACCTTTAACTAGCAATGTAGGATTGACAGTTTACTTAGAAAATCTCCTCGGTGAGCAATATGAGCGAGTTAATCGCATATATAGCCCTGGATTTACTTTTCGTGTGGGTTTAAACGCCAATTTTTAGGTGGTAAAGGGGAGGCATCGCAATATAACATGCATGGTGCGTTAGGTTAAAGTCGTAACAAACCCTACGGTTAAGGCAAGAGACGCGATGAATCGCCGTCTCTACAATAATCAAAAAACCTTAACCGAACCGGATTGTAACGCACCCTATTTAAAATTTATTTTTAATCCGAAATCTAAAATTCAAAATTGCTATGAGAGCCAGAATTGAAAATAAAGTGCTTTTTATTCACCATGAAGATTTACCAGAGTTTAAGAAGGGTGGTTCGGTGGTGCGGAACTCTTATTTCTGGGCGCTACGTTCAATTGCTGGTAAAGCTTCGCGTTATCGTGATTGGGAATACGAATCGGAGGTTTGGCTAGCGCTTTCACGAATGCTTTTGTCGTTTGCTGAATCTGGGTATTTGGGTATTAGAGAAACTTTGCTGGAGTTTCCTGTATCTCAAGGGGAAATTCCTTGTTTGCTGCGAGATGTGTCCACTTTTGAGTAAGGATGCATAGCAATACTTGTCGGGTTTTGGGGAAAAGGGTAAGGGGTAAGGGGAAAGAAAAAACCTTTAACCTTTACCCTTTAACCTTTTCCCAAAACCCAAGCAGTATTGAGATGCATAGCTTTTGCTTGCGGAAAACACCAAAATGAGTAAGTCAAATGCCTTTTTGAAAAAGCAATCAGGTAATTTGAGAAAGCAATTAGGCTTTTTGATAAAGCAATCAGCAAATATACTTGATAATTAAAAATTGTAGCTACATACCGCTGTAATTAATATAACATTATCAAAATAATGCTTGAACTCATCGGGCACTCAAATGAGGTTTAATCCGTCACGATTAGCCATCATAGACAAACCCTGGTGAACAGTAGTGCTGAAGCAAGGGTAGTTGTGAGAAAACAATTAAGATGCAGCAGTTAGTGTAGGAGAACAACGTGAAAATAACGATTATTGCTAAAACATTAATTACATCCATAAGTTTGTTAGCTTTATTTGCCCCAAGTCAAGCATCGGCTCAACTTATACCGCAACCTTGGGTTTCAGTTGGTGGAAAAGATGGTGATGTAACCTATGCTGTGGGAGCTAGAGCTTTGGATTTCGGGGTTGAGATTGGAACTGGCCCTGATGGTGCTACGGGAGTAGATGTTTTGAAATTTATCAGTTTACCTGTAATTTCACCTTATGTAGGAGTTGGACTTTATTCAGAAGATAAAGGTGTTGCAGTTTCAGGTGGCGTTCAGGTAGGTGCTACTGATAACGTTTTTGTCGGTGCTGGTTACAATTCTATTCGTGGATTTAATGGGCAACTGGGAATAAGATTTTAATTAATTCGTAATTCGTAATTCGTAATTCGTAATTATTGGGGAAATACTCGCGCGTAATTGTCTTTTTTGGTGCAATACGGTTCATTTAAGAAAAATTGTAGGTTGGGTTGAGGAACGAAACCCAACCTACACAGTTTAAGGTTTTTGGCGTAGAAAGAAAACTAAGTTCTTAATTTTGGATAAAGTCGAGCTTAGACTCCAACTAATTCAATTACGAATTACGAATTACGAATTACGAATTACGAATTACGCTGAGATTAGTTCTCTGACATGAACTGCGGAATCTTGTTGTAATGCTGATGCCGCGATCGCTTCACTTGCAACTATACTTAACCTAGCGATCGCTTGCTTCACTCCAGGTATACTTTGAGGATTCACGCTCAACTCATCCAACCCTAAACCTAATAAAATTGGTGTTGCTAAAGTATCTGCTGCCAATTCTCCACATAATCCTACCGAAATACCCGCAGCATGGGCAGCTTGAACAGTTTGCTGTACCATTCGCAACACCGCCGGGTGTAGTGCATCAACTAAATTTGCCACGCGGGGATTAGTGCGATCGCTAGCCATGATGTACTGACTCAGATCGTTAGTCCCTATACTAAAGAAGTCTACTTCAGCTGCTAACTGATCTGCGATCGCAACTGCTGAGGGAACCTCTACCATAATCCCCACTTTCATCGCTGCATCAAAGGAAATACCAGCTTGATTTAGTTCAGCTTGTACTTCACCCAAAATTACCTTAGCTGCACGTACCTCTGTCACAGTAGCAATCATCGGCAACATAATCTTAATTTGATGCCCCACGCTCGCTCTCAAAATTGCCCGTAACTGAGTTTTGAACAAATCCAAATGATCTAAACAGAAACGAATTCCCCGCCAACCTAAGAAAGGGTTAGCTTCTGGAAACCCGACTCTGAGATAGGGAAGTGGCTTATCACCACCAATATCTAAGGTACGAATAATTAGGGGACGATTATCTAAAACTTGGGCGATCGCCTGATACACTGCTAGTTGTTCTTCTTCAGTGGGGGCACTTGTCCGATCTAAATATAGAAACTCGGTGCGAAGTAGTCCCACACCTTCTGCACCGCTAGCCACAGCAACTTGCACATCATTTATACTACCAATGTTGGCGAAGACGCTAACTTGCCGACCATCACGAGTAATTGCTGGTTGGTGCGCTGTCGCTCGCGCTTCCTGTTGGGCAGTTTGCCAAGCTTCTTGCTTTGCTGCCAGTAAATCCAGGATATGTGATTCTGGTTCTACCCAAGCTCTGCCACTTTCACCATCAAGTGCCATAAGTGTACCATCTGCCAAGTGCAACACCTGGGCATCTACTCCCAAAACTGCGGGAATACCCAATGTCCGGGCAATAATTGCGCTGTGGGAGGTGGCGCTACCAGAAGTTGTACAAATACCCAGCACCTTTGTTGGATCTAATCCAGCGGTGTCTGAGGGGGTTAAATCAGTCGCCACCAAAATCGCCGGTGACTCAAGATGGAGGTTGGCCGCAGCATTCCCAGCCAGTAATCGTAGTACCCTTTGCCCGACATCCACAACATCGTCAACTCGCTCTTGCAGGTAAGAATCTTCAAGTGTGCGGTAGGAAGTCGCTACTTCATCTACTACAGCTTGCCAAGCTGATTCAGCATTTATATGGTTTTCTAAAATGCGTTGATGAGCCGCTTCTAACAGTACTGGATCTTCTAAAAATAGTAGTTGGGCATCGAAGATGGCGGCTTCAGCGTCACCAATTTGCAGAGATGCTTGTGAAAAAATTGCTTGAATTTCCTGTCGAGCAGTGTTAATTGCTGCCTGTATTCGTTGCCACTCTGCATCAGGATCGTCTACGTGATATTCCGTAATAGAAACGTGAGTAGGTTGATAATGAACAACAGGTGCGATCGCTACTCCAGGAGAAGCTGCAATTCCCGAAAGTTCGCCGTGAGTTGCTGGGGTAACTTCATGGTGAAATGCTGGCGGAGAATTCAAGACAACATTATCTTCACCCTCCGGGTTCGGCAGTCCCTCTTTGTTGGAACAACAAGACCGGGCTGCCTCACCAAAATTATTTGCGAATAATGCTTGTAATGCCGTCAGTGCCTCATCTGCATCAGAACCAGTGGCAGTAATCAGCAGTTCGTGTCCTTGACGCACCCCTAAAGTTGTGACTTGGTTAATACTGTCACCCCTGACTAGCTCAGTATTTCTTGTTAAATTCCGCACCAGAATTTGGGATTGAAACCGGGCGGCGGTTGCGACAAACTGCGCTGCGGGACGAGCGTGTAATCCTAAGCGATTGCTGACAATCAGCCGGATTTCTCGCGTTGGTGATTCTACATTAATTGTTGCTGGGGTGACAGTTGACAACGGCCTACTAACTACACCCAATTGAGTTGCTTTTGCTAAGAGTGCGCCGCGTGCTTCCGCCATAACTTGGTGAATATCTCTACCAGCTGCCGCAGCTACCACAGCAGCGATCGCGCCTTCTACTAGAGGTGCTTCACACAAATACACTTTTTGCTGCTGTGCTTCTGGGAGAAACTCGATTGCCATTTCTGCACTCAGCAAAGCACTACCCAAATCCATTAACACCAAGACACCATCATCAGAAAATACAGAAGCGATCGCTTCATAAACCTGAATGGGATCTGTACCCAATGGATTTTCTGGATCTTCAATACCTGCTGCAACAGCAATGGAAACTTGGCCCTGAACCATCTGCGCGGCGAGTTCCCGCACACCCAAGGCTAGTTGTTTACTGTGAGAAACAATAACAATTCCGATCAATGCCACAGCGTCAACCTTGTTGAGAGGTTTGCGTTTAGCTAGTTATCCGTTTCATTTTCCCATTCTGCTACAATTGCAACTGCCCGAAAATATTCCGGTCTTTCCAGCTATCAATACGAATAAAATAGCCTTCTTTTACTGAAATAAGTGGTGTCCACTCATAAACTCCATCGCTAGCAGTAGGGGAAGAAATGTTTTGGATAAGTTTGTTCCCATCGTACAACTTAATCGAGACATCACCATCAAAATTATCCCGCCACAATATTAAAAAAGGCTGATCCTTCGGTTAAAAGTTTGGGCAATCCAAAAACTACTCAGAATGGCAGCAAAAAAAGCAAGAAATTGATTAGAGGATTTATCCTTGCTTGACCGCAATTCCCCAAAAAGTTGTTTAAGGCTAATGAGTTGCGATCGCATGACCATATACTAGACATCTGGTGAAAGTGATGTAGGGACAATTCAGAATGGCACTAAGAAAAGGGAAAATCGTTGAGGCAGCAGGGGTGCAGAGGAGCAGAGGAGCAGAGGAGAAAGAAGAAGTTTTAGGTATTGCGTTCGGATATTTAGAAATTCCCCTCTGCACCCTTGCCCCCTGCCCCTCTGCAATCCTTACGCTGCAAACTCTTCAGCTTAACTTAGTGCCATTCGGACAATTCATGAATTGTCCCTACCAAAGATTTCGAGCAACGCAGAATTAATTTTCAGCAAATGTCTACATCTAAGCAAGAATAAAAACGCAGACATGATCCAATTTAGCCAAGAAAACTTGTAAACCATCCGCAACCATGCCGAAAGTTGAGGAAAAAAATTCAACATCTACTCTCTATTAACACAGAGATTGCATTGAACAATCGAATGCAAGGTGCTTACAAGAGAACCTTGCATTCTGTGCCTAGTAGTTCGTCAAGTGAACTTAGCAGGGTAAAGGGTAAGGGGGAAGGTGGGGCCCCCTTTGGGGATACTACCGTGTATACACAACTCGAATTACCCCCCTTAATCCCCCCTTGGAAAGGGGGGAAACCGGAAAATCTAGTTCCCTCCCCTTTCCAAGGGGAGGGTTAGGGTGGGGTAAAACCCTGGTTAATCAGCTATTTCAGACTTGTGTATACACCGTAGCTTTGGGGATAAGGGGCAGGGGGAAAGGTTTTAAATCCCTTACCCTTTCCCCTTTTCCCTTTCCCCAGACCTCACCTAGCATTTTTGGGTTGGCAGACTACTAGAATGATGGTGGAACGCTAAACAACTACAAAATTGGTTTCGGTTAGTGTCACACCACCCAAAAGTTGTGCAAATTTTACCTGAGTAAACCCAGACGCACTACCATCTCGGTCAAAATACAGTTCACCTGTAGAATTATCGTAGATAAATCGTTGAGCGATCGTCGTTGCAGATGTTCCGAGGGTAAACTGGCTAGCTGAAAGTGAACCTCTTGATAACCCGCCACCAAAACCAGCAGCCGATACTTGAATAAGTTCATTAGTGGCGTTGAAATCAGAAATAGTATCAATACCTTCATTGAAACTATTGAAAGCAAAGGTATCAGTACCATCCCCTCCATAAAGTGTGTCATTCCCATAGTTCCCAGAGAGCCTATCGTTGCCATTGCTCCCCACAATATTGTCGTCATAGGCTGTCCCTAAGATATTGAATCGTTCTATATTCTTGTAGTTAACCTGATTCGTACCCGCCGTAATTGATCCAGTATTAGTAGTGGCATCAAAAGTCGAAGTGATTCCCCCTGTAGCATCGCGGTAATCGACGGACAAGAAATCGTCACCTGTCCCCCCATCTACCGTTTGTGTTACTAAAGAAGAGAAGGCAAGATATGGGGATGGGGTGCTTACATAGATAGAATCATTGCCATCGCCTCCATCCAGTAGGTTATTGCCTGTTGAAGCGCTAGCATTTAAAGTATCGTTACCAACGCCACCATAGAGGGTGTTTTTGCCAGAGGATACAGAGTTGTAGTAGGAGTCGTAATTTGGTTCGGCAAAGCCAGAGATATCAAGAAAATCATTACCATTGCCTCCAGAGAGCAGGTTATCACCTGATGAACCGCTAGCACTCAAGGTATCATTACCAGCGCCACCATTGAGGGTATTATTGCCAGAGGAGCGATTGTCGTAGGGCCGGAAGTAGTCGCCGCCAGGTGATGAGTAATAGCCAGAGACGGAGACAGAATCATTGCCATCGCCTCCAGAAAGCAAATTATCGCCTGTTGAACCGCTAGCACTCAAGGTATCGTCACCAGCACCACCGTTGAGAGTATTATTGCCCTCTGGGCGAAGGTCGCTGCCTTTTTGGACATAGCTGTTGTAGAACTCATAGCCAGAGGCAACGAGAGAATCATTGCCATCGCCCCCATTAAGCAGGTTATTTCCTACTAAATAGTCAACAAACAAGCGATCGTCACCAGTACCACCGTTGAGGGTATTATTGCCCGCACCACCCCGCAGCAAGTCATTGCCACTTAAGCCATCTATTATGTCATCACCACCCTGACCATTGATCACATCATCTGAGTTGTCAAAGCCGTTAACATTATTGTTTAAGTCATTAAGGAATGTGACTGTGTTCTTCCTGAAGATAGTGCTTTGGGTGGAGTTGGCATCGAAGACATCAAAGCTGTCAGTAATAGTAGTTTGCCCATAAAACAAGATATTGCCCAAGTCTACAGTGGCTCCAGTAGATTTGCTGAGGTTTTCCAGGTTTTCCAGGGCAAAGTTTTGCAGGATGAGTTTGCTTCCACCAAACAGATGTGCAAAGCTGATTTCCAGATTGTTGCCATTCTGGGTGAGCAGCAGATTTTCGGCAGTGAAGCCATCGGACTGGAAATTTAGAGTGTCCACTTCGGCAATGACTGCTGCCGAAGGATTTATGCCTTTACCTACTCCACCGAAATCCGTGATAGTATCAGTGCTGCTGTAAGTTAAGTAGCTGTAAACAAATTTATCCTTGCCACCGCCACCTGTGAGGATATCAACGCCATAGCCACTGGTACCGTCACCTATAAAAATATCATCGCCCTTGCCACCGTTGAGGGTATTATTACCAAAGGCGCCAAAGGCACTAAGAGAATCGTTACCATCGCCCCCAGAGAGCAGGTTGTCACCTGATGAGCCACTAGCACTCAAGGTATCGTCACCAGCACCACCATTGAGGGTGTTTTTGTCAGACGAGCCGACACCGGGTTCGTAGTACTCAAAGTCAAGGATGGAGAGAGAATCATTGCCATCGCCCCCATTCAGTAGCTTATCGCCTGATGAAAATTCAGTTTGCAAGGTATCGTCACCAGCGCCGCCGTTGAGAGTGTTTTTGCCAGACGAGTAAAAGGTACTAAGAGAATCATTGCCATCACCTCCAGAAAGCAGGTTATCGCCTCTTAAATTATTAACATTCAAATAATCGTCATCAGCGCCACCATTGAGGGTGTTATTCCCCGCACCACCGTTGAGGGTATCATTCCCCGCACCGCCATTGAGGATATCATTCCCTGCATCACCCCGCAGCAAGTCGTTGCCACTTAAACCATCTATTGTGTCATTACCCCCTTGGCCGTTAATGACATCATCTGAGTTGTCAAAGCCGATAACATTGTTGTTTAGGTCGTTAAGGAATGTGACTGTATTCTTCTTGAAGATAGTGCTTTGGGTGGAGTTGGCATCGAAGACATCAAAGCTGTCAGTAATGGTAGTTTGTCCATCAAACAAAATATTGCCCAAGTCTACAGTGGCTCCTGTAGATTTGCTGAGGTTTTCCAGGTTTTCCAGGGCAAAGTTTTGCAGGATCAGTTTGGCATTACCAAGCTCTCCTTCAAAAGTGATTTCCAGGTTGTTACCATTCTGGGTGAGCAGCAGATTTTTGGCAGTTAAAATATCGCCTTGGAATTTTATGATATCCACTTCCGCAATGACTGCTGCCGTAGGGTTTGTTCCTTTACCTATGCCATTGAAATCAGTGATAATATCGGTGTCGTAGTTGGGTAAGTTGTTTAAGCTGTAGACAATTTTATCCTTGCCGCCTCCACCTGTGATCGTATCGCTGCCATAGGTAGGTGTGATGATATCGTTGCCTGCTTTACCGTTAATAGTGTCCGCACCGTTACTACCTAATAGGGTATCATTACCGTTTGTTCCAATGATATTTGCCATAACTCTTACTTTCCTAAATCGATTTTTTCAGCAATTTTAAGTTCTAAAACTGCTGTTTTAGAGCATAAAGAAATCGCCAAATTTTGACGTTTTCGAGATGTTTTATACGTCACTCTTGAGGAGATGTCTATGCTTAAATAAGCATCTTTGCATACTCTTCACATTATTCACCGAGAAATGTATATACAAATACTGAGCTTTGTATATTCTTTATATTCCCATACGGTTCAGTGAAAGCTGAAAGTGATCTAAATCTAAGTATTCTTTCCAAGAATGGAAAGAGAGAGTGTGTATCTTAAAGGTTTTTCGGAGGATATTACTACAGAGCATCTTTTAGGAGAAAAAATACTGACTTTTGATTCAACCCCCAACATGAATACCAGGACGCTTATGGGGATTCTTTTCAGCCCGACGGAGTACTTCACGGGTGACTACAGCAATATCACCTTCACCAAACAAGATAAAACGCAGTAAGTATTGTATAGGATTTCCCTCAACCCAGCCGAAGTAAGCATGGGGAATTTTACCTGTATGGTCACGTATATAAAGTAGTAAAGCCGCGATCGCATTAGGTACTGCTGCACTTTCAGCGCGGAGGATGCGATAATCACCAACTTGCACCCCTTTTACTTTGATCACATCGGCAAATTCCGAGGCATCCGATACCATAATTTCGAGAAACAGAATTGGATCGTTGGGTGGAATATGGTTGTCTTCGCGTACCTCTTTCTCTTTCATAAAATACTCTAGGACATCGCCCGTATTCAACCGATTTGCAATCAGTCGTATTGCTCCTTGGCTCTCTTCGGCAAGGAATTGGCCAGCAAGTTCGTCAACTTCGATCCGTTCTGCTCGCAGTTCTGTTGAACGCCAAACACGAGAAACCAGTGAGGTAAAAATGATTGTGCCGATAAAGAAGCCCGCAATCTTAATCCCTTCTGGTCTTTCGATGATATTAACAATAGTGGTGTATAAAAATAACAGTGTAATGATCCCCAAAACAGCTCTTGCCCGCTTCTGTCGGTGACGGTGGGCTGATAAGGTGACGGCAAAGGCGGCTGAGGTAATCAAAACAAGCACACCAGTTGCATAAGCCCCACCTTGGGCTTCCACATTTGCTCTGAAGATAATTGTGACAACAAAAGCGATCGCTGTGTAGACTAACACTAAAGGTCGCGTTGCTCGTGCCCAATTGGGTGCCATGCCATAACGTGGTAGGTAGCGAGGCACGATATTCAGCAGTCCTGCCATTGCAGATGCACCTGCAAACCACAAAATCGAAATAGTACTTAAATCGTAAATTGTGCCAAAGCCATCGCCTAGATATAGATGTGCTAAATAAGCAAGGGCGCGTCCATTGGCTTTGCCCCCAGATGCAAATTCTGCCACTGGAATCAGTAGAGTAGTTATAAAGCTGCTGGTAAGCAAAAAGAAGCTCATAATCAGAGCAGCAGTGGTAAGCAGCTTGCGTGTATTCCGAATCCGCCCTTTGGGATGCTGCGGAGTGTCGTTATTGCTGCCTTTAACCAGAGGCATAACGGTAACACCAGTCTCAAAGCCTGACAATCCCAGTGCTAGTTTGGGGAATATAAGCAGAGAAATTCCGATTAGGAGCAAAGGGTTGGAATGGCGGGCAAAAAGTGCAGTCTGCCAGTTAGCGATCGCTCCAGGGTGAGTTAGGATCTGATACGAACCGACGCCAACGACAATGAAGTTTAACAGCAGATAAACTCCTACCAAAACTACTGCAATACCAATAGCTTCTCGGAAACCTCTCAAGAAAACTGTACCTAGTAATGCAACTAATATTAAGGTTACTGCGATCGTCTGATTGTGAAGCCAATTTGGCGTCAGCGGATTTTCGATTATATGGGCTGTGGCATCAGCTGCTGAAAGAGTAATGGTAATAATAAAGTCAGTTGCCACAAAACCGAGTAAGCATAGCACAAGTAATTTGCCTTGCCACCAGGGGAGCAAACGCTCTAACATTGCGATCGATCCTTCACCATGAGGGCTTTCGGCTGCAATGCGTCGATAGATTGGCAATGCTCCAAAGAGCGTTAGCAAAACCAGAATCAGGGTTGCTATAGGAGAAAGAGCGCCAGCCGCCAGGGCTGCAATCCCAGGTTGATAGCCAAGGGTCGAGAAATAATCTACACCAGTCAAGCACATCACCTGCCACCAAGGATGCTGACGATGTGATTCTTCTTTGCGGTAAGGGCCTTCCTTCTCTCCTCGGTCTTCTTCAAGCAACCAGTGGATTAACTGGCTGCCAAGCCGTTTTGTTGAAACAATTGATTTAGCCATCTAAGCCTCCGGGGTACTCCCGCCACATTGGTACTCCAATTGGCGGTGATGGGGGATAGGAGGGCAATTATGTGGGTGAGGCTCGTTCCTCTCTACGAGACGCTGCGCGAACGCTACCGCTAGCGCTATCGATCCCCACATAATTGCCAAATCATTGGTTTTTGATTTTCTTTTTAAGACTACGAATGAATTCACGGATTACCTCTGTTTGAGTTCTATCTTGTTCTTGGCAGTAGGTTTTTAATATCTCTAGTTCTTGTTCTGGAAGCCTAATATCTATACGAGTAGTCATATCCAAAAGTACGGAGTAATGCTGTACAATAGTTATATGCTACTAACTTATCAGTTCAAACTCAACCCGACTTCCGAACAAGTTGTCATTCTTGAGACTTGGGGTGAGTTGCTGCGTCGTCATTGGAACTACGCGCTCTCTGGGAGATTGGACTGGCTAAGGCGTACAAGGTCACAAATTGACCGATGTAGCTTGATTTCTGAGCCAATTGGGAGGATACCAGACAAACCTGATTACTATACACAAGCGAGTGACCTTAAGCGAACCAAAGAGCTATTTCCTGACTACAAAAACATTTATGTCGATTGCCAACAACAAAATCTGATGAGGTTGGACAAGGCGTGGAAACGATGGCTTATACCTGATAAGAAAGGTAAAAGAGGAGGTAAACCACGTTTTAAAAAGCGTGGTGATATATCTTCGTTCACATTTCCTCGTGTCAATTCACCCAAAGCAGGCGCACACCTAACAGGCAATACCCTCAAGCTTTCTAAGATTGGTGAGATTGAAGTTATCTTACATCGACCAATTCCAGAAGGATTTGAGATTAAGCAAGCAACAATTTTAAGTAAAGCTGATGGGTGGTATTGCAGTTTTTCACTCTTAGATAAAACTGTACCCGAATTGTTGCCGATTGACGAAATTAAAACGAGTACTGGCATAGATGTTGGGCTAGAAAAGTTTTTAACTACTGCTGATGGACAAAGTATTGAGGTTCCGCAGTATTACCGCGCATCTCAATCTAAATTAGCGCGTCAGCAGTGCAAGCTTGCAGGTAAAATTCATGGGTCTAAGAATTACCAAAAACAAGCCAAAAAGGTTGCAATTACTCATTTGCACGTTGCAAGGCAAAGAAAAGAGTTTCATTATCAAGTTACTCATTGGTTAGTTAAGTCCTATGACTTAATTGTTTTTGAAAACCTGAACATTAGAGGTTTAGCTAGAACACGGTTAGCTAAATCAATACTAGATGTTGCATGGGGTGCATTCCTCCAAATTATGCAAGCAGTAGCGGTAAAACGCGGCAAACATACAGTAGCAGTTGACCCCAGAGGAACAAGTATTAATTGTTCGAGTTGCGGCGAAAGAGTCGAAAAAACCCTTGCAATCCGTGTTCATAGTTGTTCTTGTGGACTGGTAATTGACCGCGACTGGAACAGCGCACTTAATATTTTAAAGCGTGGGTCGGTTGGACTACCGATTCCTGGCTGTAGAGGCTTAGACAGTAGTCAGCCCGTGAAGCAGCAAGTCTCATTTGTAAATTTGAGATGCTCCCGCTACACCGCTTGCGGTGTAGCGGGAGAGTTGTCACTTTAATTTGGAAAGCTTTTAACATGAAAATATTAGTTGTAGAAGATGATGAGTTAAATGCATACTCGCTCAGTGCCGTTTTGACTAACCAAAACTATGCGGTTGAAATTGCCACTGATGGTGATGCGGCTTGGGATTTTATTCAAACTTACGATTATGATTTAATCCTTCTGGATGTAGTGTTGCCCAAGCGGGATGGCATTAGTCTTTGTCGTCAAATCCGGTCTAGTGGTCTGCAAATGCCAATATTGTTATTGACGGGGTGCGATAGTGGTCATGAAAAAGCGATCGGATTAGATGCTGGTGCAGATGACTATGTAGTTAAACCCTTTGACCAAGAAGAGTTAATTGCTCGTATTAGGGCGCTGTTGCGTCGCAAGGGCGTAAACTCGAAACCTGTGCTGGAATATGGTAAGTTGCAACTAGATCCTAGTAGTTGTGAAGTGATCTACGCTGGCAATCTGCTGCCACTTACTCCAAAAGAGTATGCTCTGTTAGAGCTATTCTTGCGAAATACTCGGCGGGTATTTAGCTGCGGCATGATTTTAGAACATCTTTGGTCTTATGAAGATACTCCACAAGAAGAAGCTGTTCGTACCCATATTAAAGGATTACGACACAAACTTAAAGCTGTCGGAGCACCCAGTGATTTGGTTGAAACAGTTTATGGTATTGGCTATCGTCTGAAATCATTGGAAGAGGGAGTAGGGAGCAGAGGGGCAGGGGAGCAGGGGGGCAGAGGGGTAGGGGAGCAGGGGGAAAATTCCTCTCCTCTGCATCCTTCACCCCGCCCTTCTGCTTCTTCTCCTTCCCCAGTGCCTAATCTCAAATCACAGCAGCAAGCACTAGTGGCAGTTGCGGAAATTTGGCAACGATTTCAAGGGCGGGTGGACGAGCAGGTGAGGTTGCTGGAGGAAGCGATCGCAACTTTAAATCAAAATACTTCAAGTCCTGAATTGCTCTCTAGCGCAGCCAAAGAGGCGCATACCTTAGCAGGATCTTTAGGCACTTTTGGCTTGCCTCTTGGCTCAAAATTGGCACGCAATATCGAACTGCTGCTGAGTTCTGGTCAAACCTTGAGTAAATTTGAGATTAGCAACCTCGAAAGTTGGGTAAGGTTGTTGCGTCGAGAAATTGAGGGAAACAACACAGCGGTAATATCTGCATCATCAACCCCACAGGTATTAGAAACAGTGACGCAACCGCGGCAAAATGAACCATATACAGAAACGAAAATATTGGTTGTAGATGACGATCCGCAAATTCAGGCCTTGTTGCAAACTTTACTTAGTCCTTGGGGACTCAAGGCGATCGCTCTTGAAGATCCACTTCAGTTCTGGAAAACCTTAGAAGCAGTTGCGCCAGATATGCTGATTCTGGATGTGGAATTACCTTATACAAATGGTATAGAACTTTGTCAATTAGTACGCAACGATTCGCGCTGGAGTGAGTTACCTATCCTATTTCTCACTGTCCATAGCGATGCCGAGATAGTAAATCAGGTGTTTAGCGTTGGTGCTGATGACTTTGTAAGCAAGCCCATTGTCGGGCCAGAACTTGTAACCCGGATCGTCAATCGCTTAGAACGGTTGAAATTGCGGCAGCGCGTGACGCAGGGTGGAGAGGCAGGGGGGCAGAGGGGCAGGGGAGTAAGGGGAGCAGGAGAAGCAGGGGGGCAGGGGGGCAGGGGAGCAGGGGAAGTAAATTCTTCCTTGTCCTCCTTGTCCCCTTTACCACCCTCATCCTCCGCTTCTCACAACTTACAAGCTATTAACGAATTGGAATTGAGAGTAGCAGAGCGCACTGCTGAGTTGATTACCGTGAATCGACAGTTGCAATCACAACTTGATGAACGTCAGCGGACACAGGAAGAATTACGGTTTTCTCAAGCTCGATTTGCACGGATTTTAGATATTGCTGATGATGCAATTATTTCCATCAACGGGTTTCAAACCATCACCTTGTTTAATCAAGGAGCAGAGAAGATTTTTGGCTACTCTGCCCAGGAAGTTATTGGACAGGGACTTGATTTACTCTTACCGGAGCGTTTTTTCTACAAGCATCGTCAACATGTGCTTGACTTTGGCCAATCTCCCAATATTGCCCGACGGATGGGAGAACGGCGTGAAATCTACGGTCGCCGTAAGGATGGGACTGAATTTCCTGCGGAGGCTTCCATCTCCAAAATAGATATGAGTGATGAAATATTTTATACGGTTATCTTGCGGGATATCACAGAACGTAAGCAAATTGAACGGATGAAAGATGAATTTATTTCTGTTGTTAGTCATGAACTCCGCACGCCTTTAACTTCGATTCACGGCTCTCTAGGAATGCTAACCAGTGGTTTGCTACCAACAGACTCAGAACAGGGAAAACGTCTGCTGCAAATTGCTACTGATAGCACCGAACGCCTAGTACGCTTAATCAACGACATCCTAGATATTGAGCGGATCGAGTCGGGTAAGGCGAAGATGGAACCAGAAATCTGCAATATTGTTGATCTGATCACTCAAGCAGTAAATGTCATGCAGCCTCTAGCTGACAAAGCAGGGGTGAAAGTATCTATTTGTCCCTTATCTGGTCAAGTATTGGCAGATTGCGATCGCATTGTCCAAACTTTGACTAATCTACTCAGTAACGCGATTAAATTTTCGTCTGCTGGATCTACGGTTTGTCTAGGGGCGCAACAACAAGGGAATGAAATTTTATTGACAGTCAAAGATACTGGACGCGGTATACCAGCTGACAAACTTGAGAGTATTTTTGAGCGTTTTCAACAAGTTGACTCTTCAGATTCACGCAATCATGATGGTACTGGTTTAGGTTTGGCAATTTGTAAGAGTATTATGCAACAGCATGGCGGACGCATCTGGGCTGAAAGCACATTGGGCGAAGGTAGCACTTTTTACGTTACTCTGCCGTTATTTGAGACTTTCCAAAATACTGATTTAGAAGACTCTTCCAATATTCCCGTGATTCATAATTGTTACGATCCAAGTATAAATAGCCAACTAAGTCCAGATACAAAATTTTTGACTAAAGGGCGTGTTAGCACTCAGGAATCTGAACAACAGGTGATGGAGTTACTTCAGCGAATTACTTACAACCAACAAAAGGATAGCAGTGATGACAACAAAGCAAATTCTAGTGGTTGATAACGAGCAGTATATTCAAGAAGTTGCCAAGATTTGCTTGGAAACAGTCGCAGGCTGGGAAGTCAAGACAGCGAGTTCTGGTCAAGAGGGGATAATTAAAGCTGAGACTTACCAACCAGATGCAATTTTACTAGATGTGATGATGCCAGAGATGGATGGCATCACTACCTTTGAAAAGTTACAAGCCAATCCATTAACCAAAGCGATTCCGGTAATTTTGTTAACTGCCAAAATCCAAGCTTCCGATCGCCGTCGTTATACCCAGATGGGAATGATCAGTGCGATCGCTAAACCATTCAATCCCCTAGAATTAGCTGCTGAAATAGCTGTAGCCTTGGGCTGGAATCTTGAAAATTAGGGTAATACGGATTGCACTTCTACCATAACAGTTTGTAGTGGGGACTTCAGTCCCCAAAGCCAGGACTAAAGTCCTTACTACGAACATTTTGTAACACATTTCCAATGCAGAGCATGAGAACGAGATAAACGAGAGAACAAAGGGGTGCGATTCGTTGATTAGTGAATCACGGTAATCATCCCGTAAATAGCTAATCCAGCCCGACAGCAGATTACTGTCATTAAGGGCTGAACTCTCGGTCAGATGTAGGTGAAAGTCCTACCATTCAGACTCAGAATTGACTCCTTATCTGCCCACACCGAACAAGCTCGGTTCTTGTAGAGTGAAGCTGGGAACAGGGCGCAATCAGACAGCCGTTGCGGGTTGACACTGGCGCTAACAGGGAGTTCCTACGGCGAAACCGGGTCTAGAAAAGCAACTTATTTTCAAGCAGGGCGCAACATAAAAACCCCTGACTTCACTGGAGAAACAATTCCCGCCGCATATCGCCTTTAATAACGGTAAGAGTCAAGGGAATCCAGTAGTTGAATTGACCACGCCTAACGGAACAATCAATCTCACCGAGGGAACGAATAAAAACGATTTGTGAGTCTTGGGGCAGTCGAACCCCAGGTAGGCTAGACGAGAAGCGGAACTCTCACAAGTCGGGTAGGACAGACCGTAATTGGTCTGAGGTGTTCAGAATACACAAACCAGAGAAGAGAAAATGATTAGACGCAGTAGACATACTAGTGAATCTTGGAGAGCCTTACCGTGGAAGAAATTCCGCCGTAACCTTTTCCGCCTTCAAAAGCGCGTGTACAAAGCTGTTCAAGTTGGAGACAAACGGAAAGCTCGGTTACTCCAAAGGCTTATTCTAAAATCAACCTCGGCTCGATTTCTTGCAATTAGACTTGTATCTCAGCTAAATGCTGGCAAAAAGACGGCGGGTATTGATGGCAAAAAATCCCTCCCATTTGAAGAACGCTTCAACCTCGAAGAACTACTGAAAATGAATAGTGGAAATTGGAAGCATCAAGGGCTACGGGAAATCCCCATCCCCAAAAAGGACGGGACTACCAGAATGCTTAAGATACCAACCATCGCAGATAGAGCTTGGCAATGCCTCGCAAAATACGCACTAGAACCAGCACACGAAGCCACTTTCCATGCCAGAAGCTACGGGTTCAGAACTGGGCGCTCTGCCCATGATGCACAACAATACATCTTTGATAACCTAAGCTCACGAAGCAACGGAATAGATAAAAGAGTTATAGAACTCGATATCGAAAAATGCTTTGACAGGATTAATCACTCAGCAATAATGGAAGAACTCATTGCCCCCAAAGGCTTAAAACTCGGTATCTTCCGATGCCTCAAGGCTGGAGTCAACCCAGAATTTCCCGAACAAGGGACACCCCAAGGGGGAGTGGTCAGTCCTCTATTAGCTAACATCGCGCTCAACGGGATAGAAGATATACACAGATACCACACCGAATACAAATACGGTAAAAGTATCACAGGCAACACTTCCGAAAAGAAAATTGTCAAGCCATCAATCCGATACGCGGATGACATGGTTATTATACTCCGACCCGAAGATGATGCGACAGAGATACTTGAAAGAATCAGCGAGTTTCTCCGCAAACGCGGAATGAATGTAAGCCAAAAGAAAACCAAAGTTACCGCCGCGACAGATGGGTTTGATTTCCTCGGATGGCACTTCAAAGTCCAGAAAAACGGAAAGCTCAGAAGCACTCCCTCGTTGGACAACTTCAAAGCATTTCGTAAGAAAGTAAAACACATCGTCAACAACTCGAATTATGGTGCTACTACAAAGGCTGAGAAATTAGCCCCGATAGTCAGAGGCTGGAGAAATTACCATAAGTTCTGTAAGATGGACGGTTCTAGAAACTCCTTGTACCACATCGAAAAAAGAGCTTACAAGGTATTTAACAAGGAAACCAATCAAAACCGCTACTCTAGCAAGAAATTACTAGACAAGGCATTTCCAAATGTTTCCTACTCCGAAAATAGTCACGTCATGGTTAAAGGAATAAAATCCCCCTATGACGGAGACATTACCTACTGGAGCGAACGTAATAGCAAGCTCTACGACAGTAAAACCTCTAAAACTATGAAAGAGCAAAGCCATAAATGTGCTTCCTGCGGTCTGAAGTTCATTGATGAGGAACGGGTTCACCTGCATCACATCGACGGAAACCACGCCAACTGGAAGAAAAGTAATCTTGAAGCAATTCATGAGAGTTGCCACGATTACAAACACATGAGCAAAAGCGAAAGCTAAGAACATCGGAAGCTGGGTGCGGTGAAAGTCGCACGCCCAGATTTAACCGAGAGGTGCGGAGAATAATATCCCCCATCGACTCAACCAAATCGAGACTAATTATCGAAATCTGAGATTAACGGAAACCTAAAATTTCGGAAATCGCCGCTACAATATCCAAATAAAAGTTGCCTTTCACTGCCCGAAACAACTCAAATTTAGAGTCAGGGGCACCAAAAAATGGTCTGAGAAACCATCCTAGCTGCATACCAACAAAGGCATAAAGCAATAACCAGGATCTTAAAATAGTGGTGCGGGTTTTTTTGCCAACTTCATCTTGTTGAGAAAGTAATTGCATTCCTTCATAAAGGAATTTAACGCCAAAGATGCCTGTAATGCCAAAAATTAACACATTCAATAGTTTAAAAAACTGATAAGAATCGGGTGTAGTAATCAGAAAAAATAGCGTAACTGGTGCCAAGCTGAATAAAAGCACGCTAATCACTGACACAGAGGTGAGCAACACAACAAAATGCTGTTGAATGCTACTCCGGGAACCAAACAAAACATTAAAAAAGAACAAAGTCGGGAAACAAATAATCAGTGTTAATAAATAAAACGCTGGCAGCTTAATAGAACCAGATAATGCCTGTGCCCAACTGTTAGATGCACCGATAATTGCACCATAGATTGCAAAGAAAATGGAACTAGTTACGAATAGAGAACTAATTTTATTTTGTAATCTTATCCCCAGACGAATTTCTTCTAAGAAAGACTGGCGATCGCGCAATAAACTAATCAATACACCAAATTGTTGAATCCCGCGATTTTTCTTGTCCAACATGATTTTATATTTTTATATTTTGTGGAATTACTAATGACTAATTAACGGATTCCCAAAAGATAGCTAATAGCTTGAATCACACTCAGATAAAAGTTACCTTCTCTTTCGCGGAATAGTTCAAAGACAGAACCAGGTGTGCCAAAAAACGGTCTGAGAGTCCATCCTAACTGACTACCTACGAAAGCGTAAAGAAATAGCCAAAATTGTAAAATCTTTTGGCGTGTCTTGCTCCCTTCATTATCTTGCTCTAAAACTAAACTCGTGGCTTGATATAAAGACGAAACACCAATAAATCCAGTGATGGCAAAAATCAAGACATT
The DNA here is from genome assembly GCF_054786515.1 of Nostoc sp. UIC 10890. NCBI lineage: Bacteria > Bacillati > Cyanobacteriota > Cyanophyceae > Nostocales > Nostocaceae > Nostoc > Nostoc sp. UIC 10890. Next base: position 2,212,452 of record NZ_JBSGKF010000001.1, on the reverse strand, counting down.
TAACAGAATTAAAAACTGGTAATTATTGGTGGTAATTAAGAAAAACAGTGTGATTGGAGCAAAGCTAAACAAAAGTACGCTGGTGACTGAAACCGCAGTTAAAACTAAGGCTAAATGCTGGGCAAAAGTCCGCTTGGAACCAAAAATAATGTTTGCAAAGAACAACGTCGGAATACAAATCAAAAGTGTGATTAGATAAAGGGCTGGGAGTTTAATGGCGGAAGACAAAGCTTGCATCCAGCTATGGTATGCACCAATGATTCCGCCATAAGCTGCGATAAATAAGGAACTGCAAACTAGCAGCGAAATGATTTTATTTGGTAATCTCGTACCTTGGCGAATTTCCTCTAGAAATCCTTGGCGATCGCGCAGGAATCCAATCAGCACTGCAAAGTATTTGATTCCTGATGATTTCCGTTCAATCATGTTATCCTCACACAGAGATTATTCAAGTTTCATCTGAGTAATCACCGCCAGAACCATACTTCCAGGCATCAATCAAACGATGCCAATAATATTGTTGTTCTTTTGGTTGATTCTTAATCCATGTTTCTAGCATTGGACTTAGCGAAAACAAGGCAGTGTATACACCTAAATTACTGTAATGTAACATCCAATCTAACAAACTTGCCAAACCTACTTGCGGAATTATTTTGGCAACTATTCCAGGATGATATAAACCAGTTCTTAACAGTGTTTGCGTTAGTGCTGAAAATTGCACTATATCTTGTAAAAATGGTTTTAGCACTGGTGTACCCAACTGTTGCATTTCCTGAAATACCGCTGAGAGTAATTGGTTAATTTGATCTGGGGCAATTTTCTGATTTACACCAACACTCATCGCCCTTTGAAACAACCAGGTAACAGTCAAACTTGGCTGATAGGGTTGCAGCAGTGCTAAGGCTTTTGCAGATAATTGTTCTGTTTCCAGCGCTTCGGAAATGCCATAAGTTAAACGCTTCAGGTGACGCACCATTGCCCCAAAACCACCAAAACTCAAGGGAGATTGACTACCACTGCTATCTCCGGCTGGTAGAATGCGATTCCAAGGGGTTTTTAGCGGACTTTGGCGATAGGTGGGAAAGAAACCAAATAGTGCCCGTTGAAATTTCAGTTTGCTCAACTCCACTCCCTGATATTCTGGTAAGAGACGCAGATATTCTTCAAATAGAGCTTCTAAACTCAAACGTTGGGGTTCTGCATCCATGTAGGTAAACAAGTAAGTGGTTCTGCCATCCCTAGCTGGAAACGCTTCCCAGAAGTACTGACATTGATTCTGCAACGATGTAAATGATAACAACAAGTCGCCTGAGTGATTTTCCGGAAAACCTTGGGCGCAACTTCCCACAACCAAGCACAGCGCGTCTGGTTTTTTGCCTTGGCGTGCTTGTTGAGTGATGGGTGAAAAATGTCCCATCGCGTCGATTAATAACCGAGTTTTGAATTGGTTATTTACCATCACCCCATCTGGATGAACTACTGCTTCGCTAAAGGGTGTATTTTCTAACAACTTTCCCCCGGCGGCGAGAAATCTAGTTTTCAAGGTAGCGAGTAGATAAACTGGATCTACACCGATATTCAAAACATCCTCTACCCAAACTTCTGTACCGCCAGCAAAACTAACTCGCGCTGGGTTATATTGAGTGGCGATCGCACTCTCTAATTCTTCCTCAGTCAGCAAGTTCAATTCCACAAATACATCTAATTCTTTGCGAGAAATATTCCACTCTTGTTCCCTCCCCCGCAAAATACCGCGTTCCAGCAACGCTACCCGCAGTCCCTTAACCGCCAAGGCGCAACCAATTAAAATCCCTAAAGTGCCACCGCAGATAATTACATCGAAGTCTACAACGCCTAAAGGCTGTTGACTTTCTTTAACTAACGTTGGTACTGGTGCGGTGTTTTCGCGCCTAGATGTGAGAATGCGATCGCCTTGACGCAATCTTCCTAAAACATCGCCGGCTAATTGGGAAAGAATTTCTTCAGTTAAAGACATTTTGGAAAAACTAAACTCTATATTCCAAAACTACCTGAGAATGAAGAACGTAGTTGAATAAAAAGACCTCTCTCTGGTTTTTCTACCTAAAAATGTTCCTCGCTGATTAACCAGCGTTTTACCCCACCCTAACCCTCCCCTTGTAAAGGGGAGGGAACTAGATTGCTTTTTTCCCCCCTTTACAAGGGGGGATTAAGGGGGGTAATTCGACTTTTGTATAGTCGGAAAAGGAGAGAATTGAGCTTTAATTTAAGGCTAGGAGAGGTTTGTCTAACTCGCGTTAAATTATCCCAAACCGAATAATTTTGCGATCGCAGGCAATAATTTATTACCCGCTTCTACCAGAGAAGCAACAGCAGGTAAGCCTGTAAATATCCCTTTCAACATGGTGATTGCAGTTTTTGCCGTCTTTTGCTTAGTCAATTCTTGGGGATTTTTCCCCGCTTCTGCCAAACTGTTCACCTGTTCTAGCGCTTCAGCTTTGTCTTCTTCTGACAAATATGTGGATTGGATGATCGCATCTTGCAACTGCGACAATAATTCTTTGATTCCTGGTTTCTCGGCATCGGTTGCATCAGGTAACTGATTGAGGGCAATACTCACGTTACCGCTAATGGTTCCTAGATTAGCAATAGAATTATTGCCAGCGATACCGCTAACATTACTGCTGCCTTCAATATTGATGCCGCTGATATCTGACATATTTGTATCTCCTTGTGTATAAAATTTTGGCTGCTTGAGAGCAGTATCTACCATATTTTCTAAACTAATAATGCGTTTATCTTTTTCTACCAGCAATAATTGCTGACTCTGCGATAAAGCTTTGAGTTGATTATAGTCATCAAAATATTCTGCACTCAGTTGAGATTTATCGCTACCTGCGGCGGTTTTGGCTCTGAGCAAGATTTTATCTTCGCCGCGTTTCTCCATTGCCACGATTTCTAACTCAGCTTCGGGATGGTTTTCGGCAAGGTTTTTGAAAGCGATTGCCACAGCGCGAGGGTCAACGCCTTGATTATGGTAAAAGGTCGAGGGTGTCAAAAATTGGCTTGATAAAGTTGGCAAAATCCCCGTCTGCAAATACCTCTTGTTTGTTATCAGGTTTGCGGAGAGGATCGGGATCTTCTTTGGTGGGTAAGCGCATGAAGATATATTCACACCTCACCCCATACAATTTAGTTGTATTTGTAATGCCCCAATCTTCAATGTACGCGCCTGTGAGTGTTGCACCTGTTAAATCTGTGCCGTCTAGTTGCGTTTGCTTCAGCTTTGCTCTTGACAAATCGGCATCTTGCAAATTGGCTTCACTGAGATCAGCGCCGATAAAGCTGGTATCAGCTAGGTTTGCTGCTTGTAAGTTAATACCTCGTAGGTTTTGACGGTCAAAATTTTTTTCCTGTCCCTGTCCTGTAATCAGCAGTTCACGTACTTGTGAGTTTTGAAGATAAGTTGAACCAGGACGAACACGATCAAGCATTTTGGCTTGATGCCAACAGCTACAGATAAGGATAGTGTTTCGCAAATCTGTACTTTTGAGCGTAGCTTGGGTGAAATTAGCATTGGTTAAGTTAGCGCCACGAAAACTTGTACCTCCTGTAGCTGCAAAAGCGATCGCGATATTACGAACAAAGAAATATTCTTCGTTTCCTTTCATCGCTTGCCAAGCGATGTAAATACTCAGTAACGTTCCGGCGATGGCGATGGCGACGGCGATGGCGGCGATCATGGCGATGGCAAGGGCAACGGCGAAGCTATCGCCGACGAAGCCAACAACGGCAAAGACAACGGCGACAGAGAAGGCTAAGGCTCTCGCTACTAAGCCTCCGGCGACGGCAAAGCCTCCGGCGACGGCAAAGCCTCCGGCGACGGCGAAGTTTCCCGCTACTACGGTTAAGACAAAGGCTAAGACAAAGGCGAAAGGAAAGGCGAAGGCGAAAGCTCCTGCTCCTACTACTACGGCTGCGGCAAAGGCTGCGGCAAAGGCTATGCCGAAGGCTACGAGTCCTAAACCAGTTCCTACTTCTTGGCTATTTGTGAAGATGAAATAGGCAATCAATAGGATTAGGACAATACAGCCGATAATCGAATTTTGTGCAAAAGCACGAAATATTATTAACACAAAATAACCGTCGACAAACCATAAAATTCCCGACAGTCCCGACGACAGCCATGATACAAGGACTAGGAGAATTGCCCAACGTCGTTGCAGTCCAGCTTTAGCATGGCTGAAGTTTGCCCCTGTTAAATTAGCGTTGGTGAAGTTTGCCCCTCGGATGTCGGCATAGCTAAAGTTTGCACCCGCAAGGTCTTGTCCTTTGAAGTTGCGTCCTCGGAGATTTTGACCGGAAAAGTCTAAAGCCATGTTCCACTTTACAGAGGTGAGCAAATTTTACTACACGCTCCCCCTGAAAATTTAGGAATGGTTAGATATATTTGTTAGTTGAGGATAAAAGGTGCAATTTCGAGGATCAAACGTGCAACTTTGAGGATAAAAGGTGCAACTTCGAGGATCAAACGTGCAACTTCGAGCTTCAGAAGGTCAACGTCGAGCCTCAGAAGGTCAACGTCGAGGTTAAAAGCCGCAACTTCGAGGATAAAAGGTGCAACTTCGAGGCTCAGAAGGTCAACGTCGAGCTTCAGAAGGTCAACATTGAGGTTCTGAAGCTCATTGTTGAAGTACAGCCAATACGGTTTGGCTGGGTAATAGTAATTGAGAGTTCACTTCCGTCCTGCCAAGACTTGTTCGGCACTCAAATCCAACTGTGGAAAAGTAAAAGAGATGATGCGTTCTTGTCCTCGGAATGTAACAGCATCATAGAACCCTTCTACTAGAGTGCATATTGTTACTATCTCTTGAATTGGGTCAACAATCCAATATTCGGGAATTTCCAGAACAGCATACTCAGAACGTTTGCTGCGATAGTCTGTGGTTTGTGTAGATTCGCTGACGACTTCTACCACTAATATGGGGGGAGTTTCATTGAGTTCGATTACAGCCTCTCGATTAGAAAGTGCTTCCCACTGCTGTGTTGGTAATACTACTACATCTGGAATTCGTGAGGTGTCCCAGCGTCCCCCTCGTGGAGAACGGACTCCGACAGAAAACTTTTGCGCTGTCCAATTGTGACCCATTTTGGCGCTTTCATCATCAAAGCTTCGTTCTAAAAACTTGGAGATGCCACCGTGCTTGCCAGTGCCAAGGCTCATGGGAATTAATTCTCCATCTACCAATTCATATTGGGTATCCGTGCCATCGTTATACTTAAGATACTCTGCAAAAGTAAATTTTTTTGTGGTTGCAGTCATAGCGATACCTACGGTGGGCTGCGCCTACGCAATTCTTATCAATGGCTCAATACAGTTATTCTACTTGTATTACAGGAAATACTGATTGAACGCTCAAAATTAATTACTATTCTTACAGGCGCGATTTCGATCATTTTAGCGATCAATACTTTTTTACTTGATTCACAAAGAAATTTAGCTCTTTGTCTGACTAATTTTTTGGTGGAATCATTAACTGTCATGATTGAGAAATGATTTTGGCATTAAGCAAGGTAAAAATTCTATCAAGTTCCAATATGCCTGCCAATTCAGCATCTTCCTCGCTTGTTAGCAATCCAGCTTTCTTTTTCTCAGACAATTCTTCGAGTCGAGACTGTAATTCTTCAGTAAATTTAAACAAATATATGTCCCTAACTTTACTGAGTTTGATTCCAGAATCTACCCAGAATGAAGGTTGAACCATCATTTGAGTAATCATAAGCTGTATGTCTCGTTTAATTTAGCGGACTGGTGGTATTTTAACAGCGAGAAAGTAATTGTTTCGTCACGAACATAATCTGTTGTATAAATTTGCCCATTTTCAGCGATGTCTGATGACAAGCCGCTTCTCTACGTTCGCGTAGCGTGTCGCAGACAGACGCTTTGCGAATGCGTCTACGCATATTGGTAAGCTTCTGTGGCTTGTTGGTGATAGCTGCTCTGGCAGTTGTTTAATAGCGCCAAAGATAGCTTGTTTCATTGTCATGGCAATAGCTCAATGTTGCTAACAAGATGTATATCGTCAAGTGTGTCATGTGTTTCTCAAGTATTAATGTAGAGATAGGCACTGCACAATAACTTGTATTACAGGAAATACTGATGGAACGCTCGAAAATAATTGCTATTCTTACAGGCGCAATTTCGGTCATTTTAGCGATCGCTTACCTCATCATAGTCCAACTACTAGACTACCGGGACATGAAACCCGCCCCCATCAGCCAATTTGACCAAGCACCTGCAATTATTTCTGTTGTTTGGCAGATTGACAAAATTACCAAAGTGTAAACTGCATTTAGCTGACTTGTAGAGAAAGACGCAATCAATTGCGTCTTTTGTCGTTTATGTCAATGAGTAAAAATTCATAATGACTATTGCTAAAACCAACAGTAATTCATAGATAAAAAGCAATACCTATTATTCATTACTCAAATGGTCGATTATATAAGATTTATTTAGAGGAATTATCTCAGATTTGTTTAGATAAAGTAATTCCATTTTGTCAAATATAACGGTAAGCTGTTTCTAACAAAATTAAATAAAGATAAATTTGTCTTATCTGCCTAGGGGTAGCTCATCGTAGACATCGCTGGGTTAACAGGGATCAACGCTAGCTGATTCCAAACCCCAACTTTTTGATACAAATTTAGAGGTTAAGTTGATGGCTCAGTTTCTACTTGAGACTGTTTGGCTAGTTCCTTGCTATGCCTTAATAGGTGGCTTGTTAGCCGTGCCTTGGTCGCCGGGGATCATTCGGAAAACGGGGCCAAGACCGGCTGGTTATCTAAACTTGGTGATGACATTTTTGGCGTTTGTGCATAGTGCGATCGCCTTACAAGCAACTTGGAATTATCCAGCCCAAGAAGTATTTATACCTTGGTTATCTACAGCTGGTTTAGACCTCACTATTGCTTTGGAAATATCCTCAGTTAGTGTTGGCGCTTTAGTTGTGATTACTGGGTTGAATTTGCTGGCGCAAATTTATGCCATCGGCTACATGGAAATGGATTGGGGTTGGGGACGCTTCTATTCCTTATTAGGCTTATTTGAAGCGGGACTATGTGCCCTTGTTCTGTGTAATAACTTGTTCTTCAGCTATGTAATTTTGGAAGTCCTCACACTGGGAACCTACCTACTAGTCGGCTTATGGTTTAGCCAGCCGTTAGTAGTTTCAGGTGCTAGAGATGCTTTCTTAACCAAGCGGGTAGGAGATTTATTCTTGCTGATGGGCGTATTGGCATTATGGCCCCTCGCCGGAACTTGGAGTTATCCAGAACTAGCCGAGTGGGCGGCTACTGCTGATGTCAACCCGACAACAATCACACTGGTAGGTTTAGCCTTAATTGCTGGGCCGATGGGTAAGTGCGCCCAGTTCCCCCTGCATTTATGGTTAGATGAGGCAATGGAAGGCCCAGTTCCTAGTACGATTTTGCGGAACTCGGTAGTAGTTGCTAGTGGTGCATGGGTGCTGATTAAACTGCAACCTGTGTTAACCATCTCGCCCATAGTTTCCTCAGCGATGGTGGGAATTGGGGTAGTGACAGCAGTGGGTGCTTCGTTAATTGCGATCGCTCAAATCGATATTAAACGCTGCCAATCCTATTCTGTCAGTGCATACATGGGTTTAGTGTTCATCGCTGTGGGAACGCAACAATACGAAGCGGCGCTGTTGTTGGTACTCACCCATGCTATATCGGCAGCCCTGTTGGTGATGAGTACTGGGGGAATTATTTGGAATAGCATCACCCAAGATGTCACCCAATTAGGCGGATTGTGGACGCGTCGCCCGATTTCTGCGATCGCTTTTATCGTCGGGACTTTGGGATTAATTGGCTTTCCACCACTGGGTAGCTTTTGGGCGCTGATGGAACTAGCAGATGGATTGTGGGAAACACAACCTTGGTTAGTGGGAGTAATAATCGCGGTAAATGCTTTAACAGCCGTGAGTTTAACCAGAGAATTCGCTTTACTTTTTGGTGGTAAAGCTACACAAATGAGTCAGCGATCGCCTGAAGCACACTGGCCAATGGTTCTGCCAATGATGATTTTACTTGGTGTTAGTCTACATCTTCCTTTGGTGTTGCAAAGCTTATCACTTTTACCCAATTGGGCAACTGTAAATAAAGATGTCGCACTACTTTTAATTTGGTCGAGTATTTTCGGTTGCAGTATCACTGGAGTGATTTATTTAGGCAATATTCCTAAACCGATTCGCCTCCCTTGGCAAGGCTTGCAGGATTTGTTTGCATACGACTTTTACACTCCCAAACTCTATAAAATGACCATTATTTTTGGAGTTGCCAAAATTTCTCAACTTGCCGATATGATTGACCGCTTTGTAGTCGATGGCATCGTTAATTTCGTTGGTTTATTTTCGCTATTGGGTGGTGAAGGTCTTAAATACAGCACCTCTGGTCAAACCCAGTTTTATGCCTTAACCGTTCTTTTAGGAGTAGGTTTTTTAGGGATGTGGGTAGCTTGGCCATTTTGGGGAATACAGTTTTTAAATTTAATTTCCCACATCTCGACACTTGGATAGTCAAGCACCTTTTCATTACAAGCAGCCAGTTTAATATTTTGAGGAGAATACCATGAGTAGACTAAATTCCAAATTCAATCTTTCCAGAAGAAGTTTATTCAAGTTTGGTGCAGGTGCGATCGGTACAGGTGTAATGACAGCCGGACTTAGCTCAAACTTACTTGCAGCCGAAACAAAAGTCCCAGTAGCGCCAGCAAAAGATGATATTACCCCTGATAAAGCATTGCAAGAATTATTAGATGGAAATGAAAGATTTGTTCAAGCAAAACGTCGCAATCCTCACCAAAGTCAATCACGTTTAGTCGAAGTTGCCAAAAGTCAAAAGCCCTTTGCTTCTATTCTAGGCTGTGCAGATTCACGAGTGCCTTCAGAGATTGTTTTTGACCAAGGGCTTGGAGATATATTTGTCTGCCGTATAGCTGGTAATATTGCCACAACACAGCAAATTGGTAGCTTAGAATTTGGCAGCTTAGTATTAGGTACTAAAGTCATCATGGTAATGGGACATGAAAGATGTGGTGCAGTAGATGCCGCAATTAAAGGTGCTCAAGTTCCAGGGCAAATTGGAAGTTTACTTGAAGCAATTAAACCAAGCGTAGAAAAATCAAAAGATGAATCAGGAGATAAGTTAGAAAACGCTTGTAAAGCAAATATTTTAGCACAAGTTGAAAAATTGAAATCATCGTCAGTTTTATCTGAGTTAATCAAGGCAGAAAAGCTGAAGGTAGTTGGTGGTTATTACGATTTAGATACTGGCAGAATCAGTCTAGTTAGTTAGATTTTTGTGAGAATTCAGCACCCAGAAGTCAGAATTTAAAAGGAATGCAGGATGAATTAGTACATTTATGTATCAAATTTTCTCCTAATTCTTTTAAAGATTCTGAATTATGTTATGAATAGCGGGGCGTTTAGCTCATTTTGATTCATGAATTCTTACGATTTTTTAAGTCTCGTTTCCAGGTTCCACCTGGAAATGTACTTCGTTGATCTGCTACCGCGAATTCAGAGACATTTATAACAATTACCAATTTTCTAAAATCCCAAATTGCCATGTTAAGTGTTTTGATTTGGCTGCCAATTTTAGCTGCTGCTCTCATAGCAATATTACCTGTAAGCTTCCCTCAACATCGCATTCGTTTAACAGCATTAATTTTTTCTGGTATAGTTCTTTTTTGGAACCTTTTTATTCTGCTAAAATTTGATATTAGCAATCCAGGGATGCAATTTAAAGAGTATTTGCCCTGGAATGAAACTCTGGGATTAAGCTATCAATTAGGTGTCGATGGGCTTTCTATATTAATGTTGGTGTTAAATAGCCTGCTCACCTGGATTTCTATTTACAGCAGTAGTAAAGAAACTGAGCGACCCCGGCTGTTTTACTCCATGATTTTATTAGTTAGTGGAGGAGTTGCAGGCGCTTTTCTAGCAGAGAATTTACTATTGTTCTTCCTATTCTACGAGCTAGAATTAATCCCCTTCTACTTACTAATTTCCATTTGGGGAGGGGCAAAACGGGGTTATGCTGGGATGAAATTCCTGATTTATACTGCTGTTTCGGGAGCATTAATTCTGGCGACCTTCTTAGGTATGGTGTGGCTGAGTGGTTCTACCAATTTTGCTTTTGATGCAGTCTCTACAGAAAACCTGTCAACAGCAAAGCAAATCCTTTTACTAGCAGGAATAGTATTAGGTTTTGGGATTAAAATTCCCTTAATTCCCTTTCATACTTGGCTACCCGATGCTTACGTTGAAGCTTCAGCACCAATTGCGATTCTTCTTGGTGGCGTGTTAGCAAAACTGGGAACCTATGGACTGCTACGATTTGGTTTGGGTATGTTTCCCCACGCTTGGAGCATTATTGCGCCGACTTTAGCAATTTGGGGAGCAATCAGCGCTATCTATGGAGCAGTAATTGCGATCGCTCAAACAGATATCAAGCGCATGGTAGCATACAGTTCCGTCGGTCACATGGGCTATATTTTGTTAGCTGGTGCTGCTAGTACTCCCTTAGCACTCGTTGGTGCAGTCGCCCAAATGTTCAGCCACGGTATCATCCTAGCCATTCTCTTCCACTTGGTAGGAGTTGTAGAAGCCAAAGTAGGAACCCGCGAGTTAGATAAACTCAACGGTTTAATGAGTCCCATACGCGGTTTACCTCTAATTAGCGCCTTACTAGTTTTAAGCGGGATGGCTAGCGCAGGTATTCCCGGTTTAACAGGATTTATCGCGGAATTTATTGTCTTTCAAGGTAGTTTCTCTGCTTTCCCCATTCCAACAATTTTGTGTATAGTAGCTAGTGGATTAACCGCAGTTTATTTTCTCATCCTCCTCAACCGCACCTGTTTTGGCAGACTAGATAACTTCGCCTACTATCCCAAAGTCCTTTGGTCTGAGAAAATACCAGCTTTAATTTTGGCAGCTTTTATCATCTTTTTAGGAGTACAACCCACTTGGTTAGTCCGTTGGAGTGAATCTACAACGACAACAATGGTGGCTGCAATTCCCTCCTTAGAAAAAACTGTAATCTCCGAAGTAGCCCTAAAATAGGAAATCCATCAAAACACTTGTAGAGACAGCGATTTATCGCGTCTCAAAACCTATCCCCCCAGACACAATTTATCGCGTATCAAAACCTATCTCACAGACGCGATAAATCGCGTCTCTACAAATTTACAATTACCATGACAGCAATTAAAACAGCAATTAAATTACCTCCTTCTAAACACGAATTTGCCGATGTAATTCATCGCTTAGAAGCTGGCGGTGCAATGTTACCCGATACTCCAGAAAATTTGATGCAAATTATCGGTTTATATAAAGCTTATGCTGTACCGATGGATTTTTACTGGCGTGACCTACTTTATATTGCCGAACGCGAATTTTTAAACCCGCTTCCCTTCTTTAAATACTTCTTACCCAAAGAGTATTTAGAACTGCATAATCATTATGCTGGCGATGATGCCGATTTACGAATTTGGCGCGGTGAAGCTACTGCACATCCAGAACTTTTAGCATTTATTGAAAAGGGTGAAACCTTCAAAATGCCAAAGTTGTTGCATCACTTGTTCCACGATCGCATTAACATGGAATTTGCAGAAGCTTGTATGCGGGCAATGTTGTGGCATAGAGGCATGGGTGGACAATTTGACCCTTACCTAGATTCAGACGAATACAAAGCCAACGCCGACAGAGCAATTAAAGCTTACTTCCAAGGGAACCCCGTCATGCTGGGACTTTACAAGCTGTTCCCCGATATGTTTTTGGAACAGTGTCGCCAGATGTCATACTACGCTAATCTGGGCTTATTCTGGGAAATCATGGCCCCTGTATTCTTTGAAATGTCCGACCGCTATGACGAAGGTACGATTAGCAGCGTCCCAGAGGCGATGAATTTTTTAGTTAATGGTATATTTGCGATCGCAGGTCGTCCAATTTACCATCACGTTTATATTCGTGGCGAATGCTACGAAATTGTTCCAAAATCCAAGGGTTTCATGTGGCTATATGAAGCCGCATTACCATACGTCGAAGCTGTTTTCTACCGCACCGCACCCTTCCGCGGCACAAAATCTTATAATGCTCAAGCGCGTCAAGTACCAGAAGACCAAAAAGACTTTCACTATGGTATTCTTTACGCTGATGTATTCCCAGTCGGTACTGCCGGCATCCCCCCAACATTATTAATGCAAGATATGTTGCACTTTTTGCCACCCTATCTTGTTGATTACTACAGCCAACATTGCCGGGGTGAAGAAGATATGTTGATTCAGTTGGGAGTTAGTTTTCAACGCTCAATGTACTGTGTCACTTCTGCGGTAATTCAAGCTTTGCGAACTGCACTTTTATATCCATTAGATGACCAAAATCCTAAGCATTTACAAGCCAATCGAGATTTTTTTGAAATGCAGTTAAATCGCTTTACTCGACCCGAATATAACATTCGTGATGCTGCTCGCTTGGGGAGTATTCAGAGTCAAGATTATAGATGAGAGATGCCCTCAACCCCCGTTAAAATGGGTGAAAAATGTGCAGGTAAAGTCAAGAAAGTGAGAGGTAAAGCAATAATTCCGGCAGTAGCAAAATTAGCGGGACAAAAAGCCCCGCTAATTATTAATTCTTGAAGTTAGACTTTAGTCTACTTCCAGCCATTATCTGCTTGTGAAAGCACATAAGCAGTTACATCTTCAATCTGGTTAGCTTTCAAACGACTGCCGAAAGCAGGCATGGCATTTTTACCTTTTGTAACTTGGGCGATAATCGCCTCTGCTGAGTACATACCATACTTTTCTAAAGCGTCCTTCTTCAGGTTCTTCGGAGCTTGAACCAGATTCTTACCTCCCGCATGACAAGAAGCACAATTGGCACTAAATACTTTAGCTCCACTAGCAGCATCTCCTGCCAAAGCTGGACTGCTGAAGGCAAAGGTGAAGATTGCTATGCCTAACAGCATCACTGTAATCATTTTTTTCATTTCGTGTTCTCTCTGCAATAACGGCTTATTCGGTGCAATATCCTCCATAATTGTCAGTTGAGCCGCTGCCATAGTCAAACGACAAGCTGTCAAACTTCGCTTAAAAGTTTTTGGATTTTTAATCTTTGTGGTTTTAGATTTAGGGTTGTTAGCACGGAGCGATATCTAACCACAAGGTGCTTTTTTACAAAACACCAAGCGTAACTTCCTTATTTGCAGAAGTATGAATTGATGCTGATAATTAAAATACAAACTTATGTAAGTTTCAATACTTTATAAACAATAAATATTGAAGAAGAATTCTGTTCTATAAAAATTTAAGGATGAAATATTAAAGATAAAAATTGTCCCGATTTATCCTTTATACTTCATCCTTTGTTTTTTATTTTACAGATCCTAACTGAGTAAGCGCATCTTCTGTGACGCGACAAATTCTCCAATCATCTAATATAGATGCTCCCATACTACGGTAAAATGCTTGGGCTGACTCGTTCCAATCCAAGACACTCCACTCTAACCGCCCACAATCACGTTCTACAGCTATCTGGGCTACTTTAGTCAAGAGAGCTTTACCAATACCTTGCCTACGATATTCTGGTAAAACAAATAAATCTTCCAGATAAATTCCTGGCTTAGTCAAAAATGTTGAATAATTATGAAAAAATAGGGCAAAACCAATAGCTTGATCCCCAGATTCTGCTAAAATTGCCTCTACATATCTCCGTGAACCAAATAAATGCTCCTTAAGTGCCAGAGCATTGCCAGTGATAGCGTGAGATAATTTTTCATACTCAGCAAGCCCTTCAATTAATTTAAACAGTACGCTGCAATCGTCTGCTTGGGCAAAACGCACAATTAAATTGCTACACGAAGTCATTAGTCTATAGTCCATAGTTGATAGTCCATAGTCTATAGGTAACTGTGCAATTTTTTTTGAGTAATGACTAAACGAAAGCCGAAAAAAGGTACAAAACGCCCAGTTTTTACGAATTGCGAAGCTAATTAGGTCAGGTATTGTATCTCTATCTTCATCAATGTAATTAAATTAACCAACCTTTTAAGCGTTTGGCTATGTGAGGACGCCGCAATTTTCGCATGGCTTTGCTTTGAATTTGACGCACCCGTTCACGAGAAAGATTGAACATATTGCCAACTTCTTCTAAGGTACAGGGTTCGCTGGTTGTCAAACCATAGCGCAGAGAAATCACATCTTTCTCCCGTGGAGTTAACACGTCACCCAAGACTTCCCAAATTTCCTGACGCATCATGTTTTCATTCATTTTTGCTTCTGGAGACAGGTTATCTTCATCTTCTAGCAAATCCATCAATTCCGTGTCTTCTTCTTTACCGACGCGGTGGTTAAGAGAAAGTGCTTGACGGCGTAGTTGTTGTAGCTGGCGTAGTTGCTGCACACTAATTTCCAAAGCTTCTGCCATTTCACCTTCGGTAGGATTACGACAGAGTTTTTGTTTGAGTTCTCGTTGTGCTTTTTTTAGCTTGTTAAGCTTTTCAACAATATGAATAGGTAGCCGAATTGTCCGCGCATCGTTAGCTATAGCCCTGGTAATCGCTTGTCTAATCCACCAATAGGCGTAAGTCGAAAACTTATATCCTTTATCGGGATCAAACTTTTCTGTAGCGCGATTTAAACCCATTGCTCCTTCCTGAATTAAATCCAGAAAAGGCACTCCCCGATTTAGATATCGCTTGGCAATAGATACTACTAATCTCAGGTTTGAGCGAATCATTTTGCGTTTCGCTACTCTACCCTGATATAAGCGACTTTCTAATTGCTTTTCCGTCATTTCTAGCTCGGAAGCTACTTCTAATTTACTGGGTTCATGTTCCAGTTTTAACTGTAAAGCCGCTTGTATTTCTCTGAATTCTTCTAGAAATCTGACTCGTCGCGCTAACTCTACTTCTTCATCAGGTTTTAGGAGCGGATAACGCGCCATTTCCTTAAAAAACGCGCCGACAGCATCATCATGTTCGGTTTTATTGTATCCCGAAGGACGAGCTGCCGCCATCTCATCCCCCCCGTCGCGCTCCTCTGATTCCAGATTTTCGACTACAATTGGAGATTCTTCTTCTGCTACTGCATTTAAACTATCAAGTGATGGTTCATCGATATCAGCAGCATTCTCCAATATTTCCATTTTTCCCAATTCAACAATATTCATAGTTTCCTTTAGGGATTGTTGCTTTGTTTGGTACATAATTTAGTGACAGCTACTCGTTTGAGGCTTGGTAGTTTTCCCTAATGGACAATGCACCCGTTTATATAGTGAAATACAGGCTGATGCTAATTTATCTACAGAGATTAGGAGGCAGAAGGCAGCAGGCAGAAGGCAGAAATAACCAACCCTTAAAAGTCCGGGACTTAAGCTGTGAAAGCTTTGTATCTCGCAGCACTTTCCACTCGATACAATTGTTCTTTTTATGGGTTTTATACCCAGAACTAAAGCTTTCATTCATAATTCTTTGCTTCTGCTTTATTCTCTATCCCTCCTGCCTTCTCTTATAAAATTGGCATCTACCTAGCATCTATGGTTACGGTTCTATACAACCTATAACGAAACTGGTCTTAGCACCCAACAAAACTTTGTTCTTAGGCTCCCAACAGATATATTCTTCATTTTTTTCCGAATTATCAAATATGTCAAACCCCCTCAAACTTTCTCAACTTTAACAAACATAAAAATCTCAGCTAACCATCCACATTTCTTAAACTTTCATATATTTTTCTAAATATTTTTAATGTCTTAGGCGTTGGAAGTCACTGGATAAAACAAAAACCTGGTATTAATGTTATGCATTCCCGATTTCAAGTTACCCACATGATACAAATTACAATAATGGCAGCTTAATTTCGGGATGTTCTTATTTGTATAAAAGCATCTCATAAGCAGAAAGGGTTGAATATCTATCGATAGGCGGAAAAAGGCTACTCCCTATTTAGTAGATGAGTAACTGTTGCAGCAAGAGCCGACATGTTTTTATTTGTATATTGGGTACCAAATATTTATTGCACGTCTAGTTGATACGAATTTGTCTAGTAGATTACATAAGAGGAAACTTATCAAGTATTATGAAGGATAACAGTATTGAGAAATACCATTTAAATTTAAGAAAGCAAAAAATTAGAGTTGACTTAGCTAGGTTAATTTAGACCAGGGATGTGAGGAAAATATCTAACTATAAAGTCAGAAACTATGTATATTAATGACGTAAATTTATCTCCTTTAGTGGTATCTGAACCTAGAGAATCATACCAGTCAGGTGCAACTCTTAATCGGTGGGTTGAAGTACTGGTAGACTGTCCAGGAAGTACAGGACTATTTACTTATCGATTGCCAGCCCAGTTAGAAATCAAACCAGGGGATATTTTAAGCGTGCCGTTTGGAGCACAACAATTAGGAGCGATCGCAATTCGGTTACTGACACAATTAAATGTCGATTTACCACCAGAAAAAATCCGGGAAGTAGAAGATATAGTTAGCGTTGGGTTTTTCCCAAGTGCTTATTGGGAATTACTCAATCGAGTTGCTGCATATTACTATACGCCGTTGATTCAAGTAATCCGGGTTGCCCTGCCACCAGGGTTGCTGGGGCGATCGCAGCGGCGCATCCGCGTTGTGAGAGGCGAGGGGGCAGGGGGGAGTCGTTATTTACTGGCATCTTCTGATCCTTTGGCTTTTCTGACTCCAACTGCGCGGCAAGTTTGGGAGCTTTTGCAAGGGCAGCCGGCGGGGGACTATAGTTTTGTCTACCTCCAACAAAAAGTCAAATCTGCTTATCGGGGAATTCGGGAGTTATTGCGATTTGGTTTAGTGGAAAGCTACTTAGAACCGCCACGACTGACTCGACCAAAGTTGCAAAAAGCAGTTACCCTCACAGGTACAATTGATCGAGATTTAACCACTCGCCAACGAGAGATTTTAGAAGTGCTGCGGCGGCGTGGTGGGGAATTGTGGCTAAATGAATTCCTACAGATTTGTAAAACAACTACTCCTACCCTGAAAGGGCTGGAGGAAAAAGGCTACATCGTCATCGAAGAACGAGAAGTATTGCGAACTGAACAAGGCCCAGCTTTAGTAGGCGATAGTGCTAAATCTTTAACTACTGCCCAAGCTAGCGCCTTAGAAACAATTCAGACATTAAATGGATTTGCTCAAGTTTTATTGCATGGGGTGACAGGCTCAGGAAAAACCGAAGTATATTTGCAAGCGATCGCACCTCTCCTCAACCAAGGCAAATCTGCCCTGGTTTTAGTCCCAGAAATCGGACTTACACCCCAGCTAACTGATCGTTTTCGCGCCCGTTTTGGTAATAAAGTCAGCGTTTATCACAGCGCCCTCTCCGACGGTGAACGTTACGACACTTGGCGACAAATGCTCACGGGAGAACCCCAAGTTGTGATTGGTACTCGTAGCGCCGTTTTCGCCCCTTTGCCCAACTTGGGTTTAATTATTTTAGATGAAGAACACGACAGCAGCTTTAAACAAGACTCTCCCATACCCACCTACCACGCCCGCACCGTCGCCCAATGGCGAGCCGAATTAGAAAATTGCCCCCTGGTTTTGGGTTCCGCTACGCCTTCCTTGGAGAGTTGGGTAAGCGTTAGGGGGCAGGGGGCAGGGGAGCAGGGGGGCAGGGGAGCAGGGGAGCAGGGGAGCAGGGGAGCAGGGGAGCAGGGGAGCAGGGGGCAGGGGGCAGAGGGAGAATTCGTAACTCCTAACTCCTCACTCCTCACTCCTAACTCCTCACTCCCAACTCCTAACTCCTCACTCATTACTCATTACTCATTACTCATTACTCATTACTTAAGTTTGCCTGAGCGCGTCAACTCCCGCCCTTTACCGCCGGTGGAAATAGTTGATATGCGGCAAGAATTGCAGCAGGGAAATCGTTCTATATTTAGTAGATCGCTGCAAGCAGCTTTGCAAGAGTTGCAAGAAAGAAAACAACAGGGAATTTTATTTATCCATCGCCGGGGACACAGTACTTTTGTATCTTGCCGCAGTTGTGGATATGTATTGGAATGTCCGCACTGTGATGTTTCGCTGGCGTATCACCACACCGAAGAAAAAGCGCCGGAATTATTGCGGTGTCATTACTGTAACTATGCGCGATCGCATCCTAAATTCTGCCCTGATTGTAGTTCCCCTTACCTGAAATTTTTCGGTAGCGGTACTCAACGAGTCACCCAGGAACTAGCGCGACAGTTCCCAGAGTTGCGCTTGATTCGTTTTGATAGCGATACCACCCGCAACAAAGGCTCACACCGTACCTTACTCACCCAATTTGCCAATGGCGAAGCGGATTTATTAGTCGGTACGCAAATGCTTACCAAAGGTTTGGATTTACCACAGGTGACACTTGTGGGGGTTGTAGCTGCCGATGGATTGCTGAATTTATCAGATTATCGCGCCAGTGAACGGGCATTTCAAACCTTGACTCAAGTCGCTGGACGTGCTGGGAGAGGCGAAGATCCCGGTAGGGTGATTGTGCAGACTTATACTACAGAACATCAGGTAATTGCAGCAGTGCGATCGCACGATTATCAATCTTTCTCTGAAGCTGAGTTAGAACAACGTCAAGCACTCAATTATCCCCCTTATGGGCGGTTAATTTTGTTGCGCTTAAGTAGTCTTGACCCGATTCAAGTGCAAAATACGGCGCAAATTATTGCCACAACCTTGAGTACAGAAGAAGAATTCGAGATATTAGGCCCAGCACCAGCGAGTATTTTACGGGTAGCTAATCGTTATCGCTGGCAAATATTAATTAAATTTGACCCCGATGCTTTACCAAAGTTACCCGATTGGGAAGAAGTGCGATCGCTTTGTCCTTCGTCTGTGAGTTTAACTATTGATGTAGACCCGATTAATATTATGTGATCATAAACTTACGCGATATGCGACTTATTCTTGAAACCACTCTCTAAACCTCTGCCCGAAAGGTCGATAGGCTTTGATTAATGAACCATAAATCAAATGCTTGTAAATACTCGATTTCAAACATCTGGTTGTTATACTTTTAGCTAATCGGCATTTAAGTTGCATAAAAGCAGGGCTGAAGCCCTTACTACAAGCGAATCATTCTGGAAAAATGAATGATGATTAGCTTAGTTAAGTAAACTACAGCAAACGGATAAATATAACACCTAATCTCTTTCTTGCGAGGGAAGAAAAGAAGTAAGATTTGTGCTAAGAAAAATTAACAATATGTTTTTGCGTTGCTTCTCTCTATTTCTTACAGGAGAAGCTAGTTACGAGAAATCTGTAGAACTGTTGTTAAAAAAGAAAAATTGTTTGACTATCTTGCCAAAAAACCGTAACACCTGATGAGAGAATAAGACACTACAACAAAGCGATCGCTATTTAATTGTTAACAAGCCTGTTGAAACAATTCGCACTCTTGCTAACGCCCCGCTCCGCTAACGCAATTCGCAATGACGCTCTCTACGAGACGCTAAAAGCGTAGCTTGCTTCTCTGAAAGAGTACGCGGACTCGCTATCGCTACGCTAACGCAATTACGTTTTGCGTTAGCGAGTCTGCGAGCGTCCGGGGATTTAGACCCCGACCCAAAACGGGCTGCCTGTCTTGCTGGGGACTTCAACCCCCAAAGTTCGTTAATCAGTCCTAATTTTTTGAGTTCAAAGAGAAAAAAAGCCTTATTGAGTACAAAGTAGAAGGTTAGTGCTTTAAAATACTCCCGAAAGTCAGTCTTTATTGAATAAGTTTTGTGTAGAATTTGTTGGTGAGGTTATTTACCTGATTTTCAATTGCAGCAATCCAGGTTTCATTTATGAGTCAGTCTTTTTCTCAAAACCAAGCAAGACGAAATCGTAAACAAAGACTGTGGCAACAAAAGTGGAGTTTAAAGACTAAAGCGATTGTTTGGGCACTAAGCATCAGTGTCCTTCCTGTGGTTGCAATTGGAACAGTTACTTACTACTACGGCATTAATTTAATTACCAAACAAATTCCGCAAGTAAGACTTGAGAGTGCAAAAAGTTCAACCGAAACAGAACTTGCTCTACAGAGACAATTATCACTCCTGTTAACTGGTATGGGAGTAACAGCAATTTTGGCAGGTGCGATCGCTGTTTTTGTGACTAATCGAGTTATAAGTCGAGTCAGCAAGGCAGCTGCAATCTCTAATATCATCAAAACAAAGCTACGTCCAAATAGCGAGTTTACTGAAGTTTTCATCGCTAGCCAAGATGAATTAGTGATGTTAGAAAGAAACATCACCTTATTCACAGACCTGCTTTCGGTTTTGGTACAAGAGAAAGAAGCCGAAGCTGATTACTCCCAGCTATTGATAAAAATTACCCGCTGGATTCGAGAATCATTCAATGAAGAAGATGTTCTTAAAACTACCTCAGAAGAAATTCGCAGAGCTTTAAGCATTGATCGCGTCACCATTTTTTGCTTCAACTCCAACTGTAATGGAACCTTTATCACCGAATCAGTAGCACCTGGCTTACCGAAAATCTTAGGGGTTACAGTCTCTAATCCTGGATTAGAGGTAGGGTATGTAGAAAAATACCAGAGTGGTAGCATCCGTGCTATTGATGATATCCATAAAGCCGATCTCAGTGATAGTGATATTGAATTGCTGGAACAATTTGCAGTTAAATCTCATTTAGTAGCACCCATTCTCAAAGGTAAGCAGCTATTTGGTTTATTGATTGCACATCAGTGTTCTAGACTTCGCTTTTGGCAGCAGTCTGAAATTGATTTGTTCGCTCAGATAGCCATGCAAGTAGGATTTGCCCTTGACTACACCAAACTTCTAGAACAGGTAGATACCAAAGCAGATAAAGCTCAGTTATTCATAGAAATTACCCGCAGCATTCGCCAATCCCTCAACGAAGAGGATGTCCTCAAAACCACTGTGGAAGAGGTTCGGAAAGTACTGAGTACTGATCGAGTGCTGGTTTATAGCCTTAACACTGATTTGTCTGGAATTATCATTGCCGAATCAGTGGTTCCAGGTTATCCCAAAGTTTTGCGGTCTGAAATCCAAGACGTATGTTTCGGTCAGGGTTATGTAGAAAAGTATCAATCTGGTCGCGTTGTAGCCACAAACAATATTTATGAGTCCGGTTTGGCTGATTGTCATATTAACCTGCTCGAATCCTTTGCTGTCAAAGCAAATTTGGTCGCCCCTATTCTCAAAGATGAACAGCTATTTGGCTTGTTAATTGCCCATCAATGCTCCAGACCCCGTGATTGGCAACAGCCTGAGATTGATTTATTTTCCCAGATAGCAATGCAAGTAGGATTTGCTCTTGACCATGCCAGATTGTTGCAACGAATCGAGGCTGAAGGTGTACAAAGTCGGTTACTGGCAGATACTATCGGCAGCATTCGCCAATCGCTCAATGAAGAGGATGTCCTCAAAATCACCGTAGACGAGGTTCGTAAGGTACTGAGTACTGACCGAGTGATGATTTATAGCTTTAATGCTAATTGGTCTGGAACTGTGATTGCCGAATCAGTTGTTCTCACCTACCCAAAAGTTTTGCGAGCTGAAATCCAAGACCCATGTTTTGGTCAAGGCTATGTAGAAGAGTATCAGTCTGGTCGGGTTCTTGCAATCAACAACATTTATGCAGCCGGTTTGGCTGATTGTCACATTAGCTTACTCGAATCCTTTGCTGTCAAAGCAAATTTAGTTGCCCCCATTCTTAAAGATGAGCAGCTATTTGGCTTGTTAATTGCACATCAGTGTTCCAGACCTCGTGATTGGCAACAATCTGAGATTGATTTATTTGGCCAAATAGCCATGCAAGTAGGATTTGCTCTAGATCATGCCAGACTCCTGCAAAGAATCGAAGCCGAAAGGATGCGAAGTCAGTTGCTAGTGGATATTATCCGCAAGATTCGCCAATCGCTTAACGAAGAGGATATCATCAAAACCACTGTGGAAGAGGTTCGCAAAGCACTAAGTACTGACCGAGTGCTGGTTTATAGTTTTTACGCTAATTGGTTCGGAATTATCATTGCCGAATCAGTGGTTTCAGGCTATCCCAAAGTTTTGCGGTCTAAAATCCACGATCCCTGTTTTACTCAAGGCTATGTAGAAAAGTACCAGTCTGGTCGCGTTGTTGCAATCAACAACATTTATGAGTCTGATTTGGCTGATTGTCACATTAACTTACTCGAATCCTTTGCTGTCAAAGCAAATTTAGTAGCACCCATTATCAAAGATGAGCAGCTATTTGGCTTATTAATTGCACATCAGTGTTCTGAACCCCGTGATTGGCAACAGCCTGAGATTGATTTATTTGCCCAGATAGCGATGCAAGTAGGATTTACTCTCGATCATGCTAGGCTCCTACAAGCGCATCAAGCTACTGAAGCATAGCTTTGTGAGAGACTATGCAGTTTTGCATTTTTAATTCGCAATTGGGTTTTGGGTAAAGGGAAAAGCTTTTGTATTTTACCCTTCCCCTTTAACCTTTACCCTTTCCCCCTCTTTTTCATATAAGGCTGACTGTAGCTTTTGACGAAGAAGCTGCCAGAGCGATCGCTAATGGTAAAATTCGATGTTCCTGAATTTGAATCCTGGCGTGGAGTGTTTCTGCTGTATCATCCGGCAATACTGGTACTGCGGCTTGCATCAATATTGGGCCACTGTCCATTTCTAAACAAGCGATATGCGCTGTACAACCAGTGATTTTTACCCCAGATGCTAAGGCTTGTTCTACAGCATGGATTCCCTTGAAACTAGGCAACAAACTAGGATGGATATTAATAATTTTGTCAGGAAAGGCATCCATGAAAACTGATGTTAACAATCGCATCCAACCAGCCAAAATCACCCATTCCACATCGTAGTGCCGTAATGTCTGCACAATTTTCTCATCAAATTCTTCTCGGCTTTGATAGTTGCGGTGATTTAATAAAACAGCTTCTACACCTCTATTAGTTGCTCTTACAGCTGCTTTCGCCGAGGGGTTATTGTAAATTAAAACTTGAATTTGGGCATTTAGCTGTCCATCTTGGATAGCTTGAGCAACTACATCAAAATTGCTGCCATTCCCAGAAGCCATAATTCCCAGTTTTAAAGGGGCGACTTGTTGGCATACATCGCTAATGCTGGGAGAAACCAAGCTAAGGGCAGAATCAGGGCGGAGGGTCATAACAGCTAAGAGGGAAAATTATAGATGCCAAAAAAATATACTAAATCGTGGTTGGATAATGATACAGTAGCCGCCTAGATTTTTATGACATAAATAGGTAGAATTTGATTCTTTGAATTAGCAATGTATTCTTCGATCTTGCGATGTCTAGGACGGGCTACGCCTACGCTTGATGAAGTTAGAGAGACGCGA
This sequence comes from Nostoc sp. UIC 10890, assembly GCF_054786515.1. Classification (NCBI taxonomy): domain Bacteria; kingdom Bacillati; phylum Cyanobacteriota; class Cyanophyceae; order Nostocales; family Nostocaceae; genus Nostoc; species Nostoc sp. UIC 10890. Next base: position 2,189,053 of record NZ_JBSGKF010000001.1, on the reverse strand, counting down.
TAAATCGCCGTCTCTACAGGGAATTTACCCGTAAATTAGTTCTTGACAGACTACTATTCCGGTTGATAGAGATGATATTCTAAAGCTTGGTATAAGGGAAACAAGACAGAGATTAAAGCCGCATCAGATTTGATCGCAGCATAGGTGAGTTAAATGGCGAAGGTAGCATTGCTGATTGGGGTCAGTGAGTATGAGCCAGGGCTGAATCCTTTGCCCAGTGCAGTTAGAGATGTGGAAGCAGTGTGCGAGGTACTGCTGCATCCAGAGATGGGCGGATTTGCTGCATCAGATATTACCCTGCTAAAAAATCCAGAGCGACAAGTTGTAGAAATTGCGATCGAAACGCTATTCTCTGGACGGCACAAGGATGATTTGCTACTACTGTACTTTTCAGGACACGGCATCAAAGACGATCGCGGTAGGCTGTATCTAGCGACTCGCAACACCAGTAAGACGCAGCAGGGCGAATTGATTCGCTCAACGTCGGTGTCTGCCAATTTTATTCACGATCGCATGAGCGAAAGCCGTTCCCGGCGGCAGGTGGTAATCCTAGATAGCTGCTTTAGTGGCGCGTTTGCTGAGGGGATGTCCGCCAAAGATGACGGCATGATTGACATCCGGGAGCAGTTAGGCGGTGAAGGACGAGCAGTGTTGACTTCTTCTACTTCGACTCAATATTCCTTTGAGGAGGAAGGGCAAGATTTATCGATTTACACTCGTTTTTTGGTTGAAGGTATCAAGTCGGGAGAAGCCGATCGCGATCAAGATGAGTTTATCTCCATTGATGAACTCCATGAATACGCCAGTCAGAAGGTGCGAGAACTTCAACCTGCGATGAAGCCGGAAATCTATGCAATTCGAGAAGGCTTTAAAATTCGACTGGCAAAGGTGGCTCCGGGCGATCCCAGACAGCGATATCGTAAAGAGGTAGCGCGATCTGACTTTTCCCGTTAAGTCTCTTTTGCAAGCTGCGATTCGATTACTTTGCTAAAACCAATAGCGAGAATCTTCCAAGAATCCTTACAGCTAAATCCTGATTAATGGAGAACAACAATTTTCTTGGTACGTTTAGTAAACTGCTTTTCCATCCACCATGATTCGGAAGTTCCAAGCAAGGACACGTATAGAAATAATCCAATACTTCGTACCCTGTATCTTTTAGGGTTGCTAGTGCAGTTTCCTTAGTAAAATAATGGATATGCCCATACAAAAGCCTATCTTTCAATATAGGAGAACTGCGTAAAACAGTTTGCACTGACAAATCTAGAGGGATATGGAATAGTTTGTATTTTCCCTTCTCTTTTAGTTTCCGTAAGAAACCAAAATATTCCTCTACGTGTTCAAATACATCAATGGCCATCACCAAATCAAATATTGCTTCTTTCTCATTCAGCAAATCCTTCAAAAAAAAATGAAGTTTTTTATCGCTTTTAGTCTTACATATTTCAAATGCATTAGGGGATATTTCATATCCATAAAAGCTTGTTTTATCACTAAATTCAGTTTGCAGAGAATTCAATATTTCGCCAGCCCCACATCCAATTTCACATATTGTTAATAGATTCAGATTATTTCTCTTGATTATCTTGGCTATTTGCTTGGCTTTCCACGGCGAATCTTCTTCATGCCAGGTTGGGTGATTTTGAAGGTATGTACCATCTTCATAAATAGTATTCATAGCTTTGTATTGCCATAGGCAACATTTATTACAACGAACTATTACCACAGAAAAAACTATCAAATCGCAGTTAGTAATAAAAATTCAAGTAGCATGATGTTAGCCCTCTTTTATCAGCCTTGGAAAAATTAACGAATTTTCGGCGTTTTAGCCAACGAAAAATTAAGGTTTTACCCCAGAGTGATGGAAGAGCGTTAGAGAACTCCACAAAAAAATGATCCATTGAAGAAGGCAGTTCTTGCTGGAGGCAGAGGGCAGAAGGTTCAATTTAGAAGGGGATTCAATACCGTACTTAATTGGGGCCACAAAACAAGAAAATTTGGTGGGGGTCTTAAACCCAAATTCGGTTTGGTCACGGGCAGAGAGCAGAAAACAGTATTCCAACTGAGCCTCCTGCCTTTTGCCCTCTGCCTTCTTGATAAAGCGTACAATTTTCTTAAAAGCGCCTCCAGAACATAGTTATGCTGCCAGAACTGACCAACTAATCTGCAATGGCTTGTTTTTTCTCTTTCATTGGTCGCCTTCCCCAAGGCTTTAGAACCGAGATTCCAATGATGAGAACAAGAAAGAGAACTTGAATTAAAGTTCCAGTCAACACTCCTCTAGCGTCAAACGAATAGATTGGATTATCAAACGCTTGTAACCCTTCTTGTGCCGAGATATCTTCTGCAAAATTTCCCCAAGGAAATAGCCAGAAGGTGCCAAATACAACCAATCCAGTCGTCAAAATCCACTTCGCAATAACCCAGTAGAACTTGGTGAATCCATAGTTGGTTGTCCAGCAAAGAAACGTTGCCGTAATGACTGAACCAATCGCTGAGGGAATTACAATATAGTCATCAAGCAAATTAATTGCTGAGTTAAGCGCATAGAGGGCATCTGCGTTAGTAGCCTTCGTGTTCCTCAGTGACAGAAGAAACATACTTAAGACGGTTCCTGTCCAAAGTGCAGCAAACCCGATGTGTGCGGACAGCAACCAATTTTTCAGTTTGACACTCAGTTTTGGCATTTTTCCTCCTGGATTTATGCGTCCAACTCCGATCTGTACAAATCGAAGCCTGCGTTCGTTTAGATTGTGTGCGGGAAATACTTAATATATTGATAGTTAATATATTAAGTATTTGCCATTAGGTCAACCTCGAAAGTCTGAAATCCTTTAAAGAAAGTTGTGGACGATTTGATCTAATATTTTCAAGGCGGCTGAAAGTTCTACCTCTGATATGCCTTCAGTTGCCTTGTTGATTGTCTGTGCGCCTACAGACGGTAGGACTTTCATGAAATGCCTTCCTTCGTCGGTGAGCCAGATTCGGACAATACGGCGATCGTCAGGATCGCGCTCTCGATAAACGAGGTTACGATCTTCCATCCGATCCACAACTCCAGTTAGCGTTGCGCCCAATTGCTTGAGCTTGTCAGCAATTCCAGATGTTGAAAGACCATCCTCTTCCCACAAACAGCACAAGACAAGGTAGTGAAATGGAGTCAGTCCGTAGGGTTCTAGCCGCTCTAGGAAATCCCGATACATCAACTGGGATACCAGTTTGACTTTATACCCTAAGTTGTAAGGTGCTAGGGCATATCGCCACTGAGTAAGAAAATCAGCATTTGGGGATGAGTTGGACATTTCACAAAGTTGATTGCTGAGGCAGATAGTTAACTTATTAACTATTTTATAAAGTTCATCTCGTTAAAAGCCTCAGAATGGGGTATGGCCCGCCACCAAAACAAAAAAACCTTGTTTTTGTTGGGTAGGCATGGAGGAATTGAGAATGGGGAATGGGGCGATCGCGTTCCTTTATATTACTTATGTAGTATTAAAGTAGTTTAAATTGCTCCAAGTGATTTGAAAATTACTCAAATCCATTTTTGACTGTCAAAAACTTTCCGCCAAAGATGGCGTACTGTGCGTCAAAAAAAGATGGATTCCAAGGCTTATGCACTCTAAAGCGTGTTTAATAACTCGTTGGCAAATATGGGGATAAATCGGGTGACTTTTGGGAATTATTGGGAATTATTGAGCTAATGAGAATTTGGTGACTGGAAGATGTTGAAGAGGTAAAAAAATCAGGGATGAATTTGAATTTGCGTTCTGTAGGATTGGGATATATTGAGTTTAATTGGTGAGAATTGGTGAAAATCGAGAATTTGGGCGATTTTCGGTGTCATGCACAAAACAGCAAAATCAAAGCACAATTGTAATCTTTCACAAGATTTATTTACAAAGGCTGAAAGTATTACGGTATAGGCGTTTTAGCCTTTTAGGAATAATTCTTAACAAGGGGTCAAAAACGGGGTAAATTTTTGTAGATTTAATGTTGAATCTTGGTTCTCTTTCCAGGGGAATGCTCAAGGCTTACTTCGTTAGATATCAAAGAGATTAACCGTAATTCCCGCAGGTTGTGTCAACCTAATCCAAGATAAAATCAGGAGCGGGAAAAATGAAATTGATGATGAGCCAGGGGTAAGCTATGGAAGTCAAAAGCGAAGTCACAATAAAATTTAGTGGCTCACTGCCTGATGCTAAACCAGCAGAGAATAAAAAAGTTGCAATCGAGTTGACTGATCAGAACGGCATAGTCTTTACCGCTCAAGTTAATGCAAAAAGTTGGCGGAAGGCTGAAACTAGCGCCTCGGAATTCGCAGACTGGGCTGGGGCTGTATCCGGCAAGCTTGGCCAACGAACAGAAAACGGCTTTGAGATCATTGACGCAGGAATCCAACTTTTTGAGAAAAAAGCGAAGGAGGTAAAACCAGAGGTAGGGGTTACTGTATCTGAAGCTGGCGCTTCTTCATAGACAGATTTTCTGTCGCGTTTCGGTTTTCTTTAAAAGCGATCGCAATAATATGGTTAGTGTTTTCAATACACCTTGATGGGAGCAACGGATGATAGACTCCAGGAAAATTGCCACCATGCGTCGATGGGTGATGATTTCACTGTTGGGCTTACTTGCCCTGATCATCGGTCATGGGATGGCATTGATTTACCGCATTCAGCCTGGAGTCTCGCTGTGGTTCCCCCCATCAGGGGTAGCGATCGCCTTAACTTTTTGGTTTGGCCCTTTTGGTATTATTCTCACCGGACTAGCATCTTTTTTGATGTCCCCGGCTTGGGGGTTTCATGGTTGGGAGCGATTAAGTGCTTTGGCGGATATGATAGAACCTCTAGTTGGCTGGTTGCTTTACCGTCGTTTTTGGAGAGGTTCTCGAACACTAAATACCCTCAAAGATGCTGCCGTTTTTATTGTCAGTGTACCTCTGATTGCCAGTGCTACCTTAGCGATCATTGGTAACTTAACTTTTTTCGCAATAGGTAAAATGCCTATTAGCAGCTTAAGTACTAATACTCCGCATTGGTGGTTAGGCAATGCAATGGGAGTCATGGCTATTGCACCTACTGCCTTGTTAGTCATCACCCCTTATCTCCAGTCTCAGGGCTGGTTATTAAGTGCTGAACCATTAAACTCTTCATTAGACCCGTCCATTTTTCCACGTTCTCGTCGCTTTCTACTAGAATTCAGCACTATAATACTGCTTTGTGTAGTAATAGCAACCATCACTGTTGCCGAAACTAATCAGAATGGCTTTAGATTTCAGCAATTATCTTTTTTGAGTTTTGTGCCTGTAATTTGGGCAGCAACTCGCTTTGGTGTCACCTGTGGGATGTTAACCTCCAGTTTTTGCGTACTGGTGACGTTGTTTTCCTATCTAGTTGCATACCCCAGCGCTATATCCTTGTCCACGTTTCCCTTAGAGGCGGAAGTACTGTACGTTCACAAGTTTAGTTTATTGGTACAGTGTATTGTTAGTTTATTAGTGGGCATTGCCATTACAGAACGGTCAAAAATTCAAGTAGAGTTAGCAGTAGAAAGAGTCAGACTGGGGGAATATCAGTCCCGTGCTGAATTATCAGAACAACTTATCCAACTCAATAAATCACTGGCGCAAACCAATACTTCCTTAGAAGAATCCTACCAAGAAAAAGATGAATTACTCAAGCGCGAACAAGCTCTCCGCAGTCGTTTGAGTAATATTTTGTCAAGCATGACTGATGCTTTTATTGCCGTGAATCGAAATTGGGAGATTACCTATGCTAATCACCAAGCGGCAAAAATTCATAATTTAGCACCAGCAGACTTGATTGGTAAAAACTATTGGTCACAGTGGACTGGGACTAGAGGTACAGAGTTTGAGCGAGAATATCAGCGATCGCTCAAAGAAAATATCCCTGTTCATTTTCACGTATTATACGCACCGTGGGATATGTGGTTAGAAATTCACGCCTACCCTGCTGAAGATGGACTGGGGATATTTTTTAGAGATATCACTGAACGCAAACATGTAGAACAAGAACGTGAATATATGCTCATGCGTGAGCAGATTGCTAGAAGTGAAGCAGAAAAAGCCAATCGTTTAAAAGATGAATTTTTAGCAGTTCTTTCCCATGAATTGCGTACTCCCCTGAACCCAATTTTGGGTTGGGCAACGCTGCTGAAAAAGAATAATTTGGAAGAAGCTAAAAAAATACGGGGAATAGAAACTATTGAGCGCAATGCTAAATTACAAATTCAACTAATTGATGACTTATTAGATGTCTCCCGCATCCAACAGGGGAAAATGGCTTTAAATATGCAGCCTGTGAATTTAGCTAATACTATTAAAGAAGCCAAAGAAACTGTAAGACTAGCAATTGAAGCTAAGAACATTAGTCTGGAAACTGTACTAGACCATAACATCGGCATGGTTGCAGGTGATGCAGGTCGTTTACAGCAAATTATCTGGAACCTGCTTTCTAATGCTGTTAAATTCACTCCCTCAGCCGGAAAGATAAAAATCATATTAGAACAAGTTAATAGCTATGCCCAAGTTCAAGTTCAAGATAATGGTAGAGGCATTAGCCCAGAATTTCTCCCCTATGTATTTGATTATTTCCGTCAAGCAGATGGCACAACCACAAGACAATTTGGAGGGCTAGGTTTAGGGCTAGCTATTGTTAAGCATCTGATAGAATTACATGGTGGTACTGTGAAAGTAGACAGTGCAGGAGAAGGCATGGGGGCAACATTTACAGTCAGATTACCATTCATGCCTGATAGTCCCCAAATAATACCAAAAATCCGACAATCCAATAATGCTTTAAGTTTGCCAGGGTTGCATATATTAGTGGTAGATGATGATGTAGATACAGGTGAATTTCTCACCTACATATTGGCACAATCTGGAGCAAAAGTGACATCGGTTACATCAGCAGGTGAGGCTTTAGAAATCTTAGCCAAAACTCAAGTAGATTTACTATTGAGTGATATTGGTATGCCAGGAATAGATGGTTATATGCTGATGCGATTAATTCGAGCTATGCCGTTAGAAAAAGGAGGTAAAATCCCAGCGATCGCACTCACAGCTTATGCTGGAGAAATTAACCAAAAACAAGCATTAGCTGCCGGATTCCAAATGCACTTAGTTAAACCTGTAGAAACAGAGAGATTATTTCAAGCAATATCAGAAGTTTTAGCTAAATGTCTATAGGGTTATCGGCATTCCTGAAGATACCCACGGGGGGAACTGGTATACAGGTTAGGTGAACGCTGAGAAATGAGTCGAGCTTGATGTTACCCAAACAGGTGATAACTCTTATACTACCAGGATTACATCTTCACCAATATTGAAACCCATATTCCGCAGGTTAGTTAAGAAAGAAGATAATATTTTCGACAAGGGGCACCAAAGAACTGGAGAATCCATAGCCTTTCCGGGTTTAAGTTGGAAATTTGCTTGATTTGCTCAACTGTAACCAAATGAATCGACATAAAACATTGAAACACCCAGCGCAAGGTAGGAGTAGAAGTCGGTTTACCCAATTGATTATCAATAGTTTTTTTCGCCCGTTCCAATGCTTGGCGTAGAGCTTTTTGACCCAGACTATAAACAAGCAGACATAAACCCATAACTGTAACGACCTGCAATACTAATCGCTCAAACCTGCAATCAAGACATTTACAAACGGGGGTAAATGAGCATCCGTTCCGAAACTTACGCTAAGGACTTGATGAGCCACTTTCAATACTGCGATCGCTAGGATTAAAACTGTACCAATTGAAGTCTCTGAAATTTAGAAGCCTCAAAGCCTTGTTGTGCCGTACTAAATCGCTGCACCAAATAAATTATAGGTTAATTGGTTCTTGGCAACTTTTGGTGATGATGAAAGGTTACGCGCCTTAAGGCAGAGGGCAGAGGGCAGAAGGAAGAAAGAAGAAAACTCCATAAATCATTGCGTTGCAAGGGTTACAGAATATATGCATCACAATCTTGTCTTGAAATGAGATTTGAACCTTTGTCACCGGTTCCACGATGACAGACAAAATCTTTAAAACCCTTCTGCCTTAAAGCGCGTAACCTGTCATCATCACCAAAAGTTGCCAAGAACCTTAATGTGGTTTCAAAAATGGCTTGTTTGCAGTTTTAACGATTTATGTTTGCAGTTCGCTACACCTATACAGTAACCGGGGCATTGAATTTATGAAGCCCCATGTAAATTTCTGGCGTGAGCTAAAGCTGCTCTCTTGTCAAAACTTGAGAGCAGTAAAAGTATTCTCAATCAGTAACAACATCAGCAGTTGCTGAAACTTTCCGAACTACCGCTGCATATAATTGTCAAAATATTAAGCCATCTTATCAGCTAAACAACAAGCCTTTCTAACTACATTTAGAAAGGCTTGTTGTAAAAATAGAACCTGGCATCGAGCTATTTTTGCGTAGGGCTACCCCTAAACTATCGTGGCCGCAGCAGCGTTTCACCTCTGAGTTCGGGAAGGGTTCAGTGTGGTTCCACCGCGCAATAGACACCAGGAAAACTTGGAGAGTTATGAGTTAGGAGTGAGAAGTTAGAAATAAAAGAGTTTATTCATTGATAACTCTTAACTCCTAACTTTTAACTCCTAACTACTTCAAAACCCTGAAGACTGCAAGTAACGCGAATTATTAATAAGTAGAGCAAATGAGTTGTGAGGTCAAGCCCTCGGTCTGTTAGCACGGCTCGGCTACATACATTACTGCACTTCCACCTACCGCCTAAGAACGGGTGTTCTGCCCGTGACCTTACCCACTTATTGTGGTGAGAGCACTCATCTTGAGGTGGGCTTCCCACTTAGATGCTTTCAGCGGTTATCCGCTCCGCACTTGGCTACCCAGCGTTTACCGTTGGCACGATAACTGGTACACCAGCGGTGCGTTCCTCCCGGTCCTCTCGTACTAAGGAGGACTCCTCTCAATGCTCTTACGCCTGCACCGGATATGGACCGAACTGTCTCACGACGTTCTGAACCCAGCTCACGTACCGCTTTAATGGGCGAACAGCCCAACCCTTGGGACGTACTTCCGCCCCAGGTTGCGATGAGCCGACATCGAGGTGCCAAACCTCCCCGTCGATGTGGACTCTTGGGGGAGATCAGCCTGTTATCCCTAGAGTAACTTTTATCCGTTGAGCGACGGCCATTCCACTCTGCGCCGTCGGATCACTAAGGCCTACTTTCGTACCTGCTCGACTTGTCAGTCTTGCAGTCAAGCTCCCTTTATGCCTTTACACTCGTCGCACGGTTTCCAAGCGTGCTGAGGGAACCTTTGCGCGCCTCCGTTACCTTTTAGGAGGCGACCGCCCCAGTCAAACTGCCCACCTGAAACTGTTCCCTGACCGGATAACGGTCATGGGTTAGAATTCTAGCTTCGCCAGAGTGGTATCTCACCGTTGGCTCCATATTCCCCACAAGGAATACTTCATCGCCTCCCACCTATCCTGCGCAAGCCAAGCCCGAACACAATTCCAGGCTACAGTAAAGCTTCATAGGGTCTTTCTGTCCAGGTGCAGGCAGTCCGTATCTTCACAGACATTCCTATTTCGCCGAGTCTCTCTCTGAGACACCATCCAGATCGTTACGCCTTTCGTGCGGGTCGGAACTTACCCGACAAGGAATTTCGCTACCTTAGGACCGTTATAGTTACGGCCGCCGTTCACCGGGGCTTCGGTCGCTAGCTTCAAGGTTTCCCCCTGACCAACTTCCTTAACCTTCCGGCACTGGGCAGGCGTCAGCCCCCATACTGCGTCGATTTGACTTTGCGGAGACCTGTGTTTTTGGTAAACAGTCGCCTGGATCTCTTCACTGCGACCCACGTCTTAGGTGGGCACCCCTTCTTCCGAAGTTACGGGGCCATTTTGCCGAGTTCCTTAGAGAGAGTTATCTCGCGCCCCTTGGTATTCTCAACCTCCCTACCTGTGTCGGTTTCGGGTACAGGTAACTGTAAGTTAACGTGTTTAGAGCTTTTCTTGGAAGCTAGACTATGCCACTTCCCCACCGTAGTGGGTCGTACTCACGCCTCAACTCGAAACGTTTTCGCCGTCTCTCAACATCTTGACGCTTGAACCGGTAACCAACATCCGGCTGACAATTATCTTCTCCGTCCCTCTGCACAACCTACAATCAGTACGGGAATTTTAACCCGTTGTCCATCGACTACGCCGTTCGGCCTCGCCTTAGGTCCTGACTAACCCTCCGGGGACGAACCTGGCGGAGGAAACCTTAGGGTTTCGGGGTATTGGATTCTCACCAATATTTGCGCTACTCAAGCCGACATTCTCACTTCCGTTTCGTCCACAGCTGCTTGCCGCTACTGCTTCTACCTACGACGGAACGCTCCCCTACCGATTAACATAAGTTAATCCCACAGCTTCGGTACATCGCTTAGCCCCGTTCATTTTCGGCGCGAGAGCGCTTGACTAGTGAGCTATTACGCACTCTTTCAAGGGTGGCTGCTTCTAGGCAAACCTCCTAGTTGTCTGTGCACTCTCACCTCCTTTATCACTTAGCGATGATTTGGGGACCTTAGCTGGTGGTCTGGGCTGTTTCCCTCTTGACAATGAAGCTTATCCCCCACTGTCTCACTGGCAATGTGTGCTCTGGGTATTCAGAGTTTGTCTCGATTTGGTACCGGTCTCCCAGCCCGCACCGAAACAGTGCTTTACCCCCCAGATATAATCATTACCGCTGCGCCTAAACACATTTCGGGGAGAACCAGCTAGCTCCTGGTTCGATTGGCATTTCACCCCTAACCACAACTCATCCGCTGATTTTTCAACATCAGTCGGTGCGGACCTCCACTTGGTGTTACCCAAGCTTCATCCTGGCCATGGTTAGATCACCAGGGTTCGGGTCTATAAACACTGATTATCGCCCTTTTCAGACTCGGTTTCCCTTTGGCTCCAGCATTCTCGCTTTAACCTACCAGTGCCTATAAGTCGCCGGCTCATTCTTCAACAGGCACGCGGTCAGACTTTAAATAGTCCTCCCACTGCTTGTAAGCTAACGGTTTCATGTTCTATTTCACTCCCCTTCCGGGGTTCTTTTCACCTTTCCCTCGCGGTACTGGTTCACTATCGGTCACACAGTAGTATTTAGCCTTACGAGGTGGTCCTCGCTGATTCACATGGGATTCCTCGTGCCCCATGCTACTCGGGATTCAGCTACTATCCTTTGACTTTCGACTACAGGACTTTCACCTTCTTTGGTGCAGTATTTAGCTGCTTCGTCTAGCCTCTAGATTCGATCTCGCTGTCCCACTACCCCAATCGGTAAACCAATTGGTTTAGGCTCTTCCCCTTTCGCTCACCACTACTCAGGGAATCTCTGTTTTGATTTCTCTTCCTCCAGCTACTAAGATGTTTCAATTCGCTGGGTTGGCTCTCTCCTGCCTATATATTCAGCAGGTAGTATTAAGGGTTGCCCCATTCGGAAATCTCCGGATCTAAGTTTGCTTCCAACTCCCCGGAGCATATCGTCGGTAACCACGTCCTTCATCGCCTCTGTGTGCCTAGGTATCCACCGTTAGCCCTTATTAACTTGACCACTCAAACATTTGCTGTTCTACAATTTTGCATTCACAAATAGTTAGTCCTGCTTACCTCATCACTTTGCACTGATTTCACTCAGCACTCAGCACTCAGCACTCAGCACTCTCAATGTCTGTGTCTGCCTGCTAATTTCGCGTTACTATGCAGTTTTCAAGGTTCTGGCTGAGAACTAACTCAGCAGTCTGACTTAACATTAAGTCATGTTGCTGATTTCTCACTAGCTTTTCTGTTTTGGCAATCGCCACAGGTGGAGGTTAGCGGACTCGAACCGCTGACATCCTGCTTGCAAAGCAGGCGCTCTACCAACTGAGCTAAACCCCCAGATACAATTAAAAATTGATAATTTTAAATTAAAAATTGAATTTTCTTCATTTTTAATTTCTAATTTTACATTTTTAATTGATTCAGGTGGGCCATCCTGGACTCGAACCAGGGACCTCACCCTTATCAGGGGTGCGCTCTAACCACCTGAGCTAATAGCCCATATCGAACCAAATCATAGTTTGAAAGCTTTCAACAAATGTCTGCGACCGACCTAGGTTAGACCAACTTACTATCTATATAGCTGTATGCTTTTCGATATGTAAGGGGTATAGGTCTCCCTAAAAAGGAGGTGATCCAGCCACACCTTCCGGTACGGCTACCTTGTTACGACTTCACCCCAGTCACCAGTCCTGCCTTAGGCATCCTCCCCCCCGAAAGGTTGGAGTAATGACTTCGGGCACTACCAGCTTCCATGGTGTGACGGGCGGTGTGTACAAGGCCCGGGAACGAATTCACTGCAGTATGCTGACCTGCAATTACTAGCGATTCCTCCTTCACGCAGGCGAGTTGCAGCCTGCGATCTGAACTGAGCTCCGGTTTACGGGATTTGCTTGCATTCGCATGCTTGCTGCCCTCTGTCCGGAGCATTGTAGTACGTGTGTAGCCCAAGGCGTAAGGGGCATGCTGACTTGACGTCATCCCCACCTTCCTCCGGTTTGTCACCGGCAGTCTCTCTAGAGTGCCCAACTTAATGCTGGCAACTAAAAACGAGGGTTGCGCTCGTTGCGGGACTTAACCCAACATCTCACGACACGAGCTGACGACAGCCATGCACCACCTGTGTTCGCGCTCCCGAAGGCACTCCCAGCTTTCACCAGGATTCGCGACATGTCAAGCCTTGGTAAGGTTCTTCGCGTTGCATCGAATTAAACCACATACTCCACCGCTTGTGCGGGCCCCCGTCAATTCCTTTGAGTTTCACCGTTGCCGGCGTACTCCCCAGGCGGGATACTTAACGCGTTAGCTACGGCACGGCTCGGGTCGATACAAGCCACGCCTAGTATCCATCGTTTACGGCTAGGACTACTGGGGTATCTAATCCCATTCGCTCCCCTAGCTTTCGTCCCTCAGTGTCAGTTGCGGCCTAGCAGAGCGCCTTCGCCACCGGTGTTCTTCCTGATCTCTACGCATTTCACCGCTACACCAGGAATTCCCTCTGCCCCGAACGCACTCTAGCCATGTAGTTTCCACTGCTCTTATCTAGTTGAGCTAGACTCTTTAACAGCAGACTTACATAGCCACCTGCGGACGCTTTACGCCCAATCATTCCGGATAACGCTTGCATCCTCCGTATTACCGCGGCTGCTGGCACGGAGTTAGCCGATGCTTATTCCTCAGGTACCGTCATTGTGTTCTTCCCTGAGAAAAGAGGTTTACGACCCAAGAGCCTTCCTCCCTCACGCGGTATTGCTCCGTCAGGCTTTCGCCCATTGCGGAAAATTCCCCACTGCTGCCTCCCGTAGGAGTCTGGGCCGTGTCTCAGTCCCAGTGTGGCTGATCGTCCTCTCAGACCAGCTACTGATCGTCGCCTAGGTAGTCCTTTACACTACCTACTAGCTAATCAGACGCGAGCTCATCTTCAGGCAGTTAACCTTTCACCTTGCGGCACATCCGGTATTAGCCACCGTTTCCAGTGGTTGTCCCAGACCTGAAGGCAGATTCTCACGCGTTACTCACCCGTCCGCCACTAAATCCGAAGATTTCGTTCGACTTGCATGTGTTAAGCATACCGCCAGCGTTCATCCTGAGCCAGGATCAAACTCTCCGTTTTGTATTGGAAAGCTCTATAGCTCAATTAGCTGCTCTTTTAAAACTTCAGCTTAGTTCTCTTTATTTGCTTGACGCAGGCCACTTGTTGTATAATGGCTTTCAAACTATAATATTTTCAAGGTTCGGCGTCCTTCAGGCGTCGCTTTTTCGCGCTCGTCTCTCAGGTGCTTATCAAATATAGCGAGTGCAAATTTTTTTGTCAACTATTTTCCCATTTTTTTTTTGGGAAGTCTGTCGATGCAGATGTAATCCTTAAATTGCAAGGGTTTTACTCTATTAAGTATTTATGGAAATCTTCGGATAAAATTCTGGTTGTAACCAACTTTGGGTCTTGTCAGCTTTTGGTGATTAATAGTGGGCTGGTTTAGACATCTATGCTGAGGGCAGAAGGAAGAAAGAAGAAAACTACAGAAAATCCTGCGTTTCTTGGGTTACAGAACCTCTACATCACAAGAAAAGTCTTCAAGTTGGATCTGAGTCTTTGTCACAACTTCTACGACGACAGGCAAAATCTTAAAACCCTTCAGCATAGCTGCCTTCTGCTTTAAAGCGCGTAACCTTTCATCATCACCAAAAGTTGCCAAGAACCTTAATCCTGGCTGAAGCACAATTATAGTTGCAGATAATCCTGGTTTGTAAATGTCTTGATTGCAGGTTGGGTGATTTATAATTGCAGGTCGCTACAGTTAAGGAGCGTTTTATGTTGAAGCGGATGGTTGTTGCTGTTTTACTTTTTTCGAGTGTAGCGCAGGCTGCTCCTGTAAATAAAGTTGACTATCAACAGATGTATAGCAAGTGCTTGAAGGCTGCTGGTGTTACGAATAATAGTTCAGTGGATCAGTGTTTGCGCCAAACGTTTAAGGCTTCGGAGCAGGAAATAAATCGCCTCTACGGTAAAATTTATCACCAAATTGCATCTCAGCAGGCGGAAGACGCGAAAAAGTTTGAACTTTCTCAAAAGTTTTGGTTGAGCTATCGAGATAGTCATTGCAAGCTGGCTGGAGCTTATGTTGGTTCACCGATGTACTCATACTGCCCAATGCAGTTAAATATTTCACGGGTTGCTGAATTAAGAGAGTTTGCTCTCGAATGACTTGTTAGGGAGTCCCAAATCTGAAGCAAATGGGTCAGGGAGTTTATTAGCAGCCAAGTTATTTTCATTAGGAACTTTTAACGTTCCATCAATCCTTTCGTAGAAAATGGTAGGAGTCATACGCTATTAAGGTATTAGACCTTTATAGTATTAGCCAGATTAAGCATTTGCTTTTGCATCAAAGTTACGTGGGATGCCTAAATATATAAACGTATTAAAGTATTAAACCTTTATGCTATAAACTCATTAACGTTTTAACTTTTAAACAGTGATTGTTATCAGTGTATTCAACTTTAAAGGTGGTACAGGCAAAAGCTCTACCGCCCTGAACTTAGGAGCGTTTCTAGCATCTCCCAAACGCCAAACTCTGCTGATTGATTTAGATGGACAGCGTACTCTCTCGTTCGGTCTGGGCATGGATGGTACTGAGCCAACCTGACTTTTCCCGTTAAGTCTCTTTTGCAAGCTGCCAGCCCTCACAGAGGTCGTGCAATTTTAACCAACCTCGCCACAGTACCTGAATACCAATGGGTGTTTTACTTCGATGTACTAAGTAGCCGCCAAGACGAGCAACGGCTTCAACAGCCCAGCTAACTGTTAGGACTTTGGGAAGTTTAGGGGACTTAGCTTTTAAAATCCTAAGTTCAAGGGGGTTAAGGATCTCAATGGCAGGAACTGAAGGCTGAGTGCGGTGTAGATAAGTTAGTTGCAATAGTTCTACCGCAATCACACTCAAGAATCCAATTAGAGTTTTCATGCCCTCAGCAGCAAGTCTATATTTTTCTACCTGACATCCAGACTTGAAAATTTTATGATATTCTTCAATGCGCCAACGGTAAGAGTACCAGCGTAAAATCGTAGAAGCCATCTGGATATCTGCGACAACTTCTGTGGTTAACAACATCCATTCCACAGGTGATTCACCATCTGGACAATCAATTTCAGTGGCATAAACAGCATAGACGGGTAAAGGGTCACGGTTATCAAAACGGTAAGGAGTGCGAAGATTAACAGCACAAAATCTGATAGCCAGTTTGGTTTGGCGGGCAGGACGCTTTTGAGTCTGCGGTAATTCGATTTCCTGTTCAAAACTAATGGGTTCTGCTTCTAACTTTGACCAAAGACGTTCGCTATCGGAATCTAAAGTGCGGTTATGAGCCGCGCGAACCAGAACTCCGGTGTGCTGAAGTTGACGAACTTTATCAAAAAGTTCTGTGATATCACCTTCTCGGTCGAAAACATGAATCACTTGCGTGTGCTTACTCACAAGGTTTTCTACAGTGGTGAGCGCTTCTACCCACCTGTAAGATTCTTTATCTTCAAAGGGACGTTTTCGGGCTTCAACTCTTGCTGCTGCAAGGCGAATTTTCTTCTTGGCTGGTGTTTCATTTTTGGGTGGCTTCTCTTTTGGTTCTCGATTCCAGAGTTTTTGCCACAAAAGACCTATGGATTGACCACTCTCAGGTTTTATAGCTAATGCACTGTGCAATATTAAGCCGTTACCGCCTTTTCCAATTGGGCCGTAACCTTCTTTTTTAGACTCAATACTGCCATAATCAAGAAAAGTTGTGTCTCCGACGCACAGCATTACATCGCTTTCTGCAACAGTCTCCGCCGTCATTTGACAGTGCGGCTGAATCATGCTTTGAAATTGCACTTTTGGGTTAGCAAAAACTCATAGGCTCTTTTAAGTACTGTTCCATTGCTGAAGATTTCTGACAGTCCTTTCCCAAATCCAAGGCTTAGAGCATAGCCTATCGACATTGCACGCTCATTCAATCGGCGATCGCCTAGTTCTAGGGTTGCAAAATTTTTCTCCCACCAGTCCAGCATTGCTTGTCACCTTTAGCACTCGATTGCAATTACTTTACCGAATTTGCTGTGCTGTCTCTTAAATCCTTTACTAGTAAGGCTTTCAAGACTTAACGGGAAAAGTCAGAATAGGGTTCGGTTTAAGACAAGACGCGATAAATCGCGTCTTTGCGAGATATAGGTATGTCATCAAAAAACCTGATCCAAACCGTATTGCGATCGCACCTGCTGGGCTACGAGATTAAGCTAGAATATGAGTACGAATTATTTTTGCTACTAATTGGTAGGAAGATGAATGTAGAAAAACTCTCTATTTCCTTGCCACCGTCTTTAGTGGAGTTTGTCGAAAACTACAAGCGCAATAAAGGCTGTAAATCTCGTTCTCAAGTAATTGAAGAAGCATTAGAATTGCTACGAAACCGAGAATTAGAGGTAGCTTACCGAGAAGCATCTGCTGAAGTTGATAACGATTGGGATGTGACAGTGGCAGATGGTTTAACAGATGAAACGTGGTGATATTTATTACGCAAATCTTAGTCCGGTGATGGGTTCAGAAATGGGTAAACGTCGTCCAGTTTTAATTATCAGTAATGATATAAGTAATAGTGCTGCCACCACTGTGACAATTTTACCGCTTACTTCTAATGTTAACCGTGTTTATCCCTTTGAAGTTCTGCTGAATCCAGAGATTAGCGGTTTAACAAAGCCTTCTAAAGTACAGGCGCAGCAAGTGCGAACAATTTCTAAGCAACGAATTACTAGTGAAGTATTAGGTAGTTTAAACGAAGAGATGATGGTACTAATTGATGCGGCGTTAAAATTGCATTTGGGATTGGTTTGAGTTTGCAGAAAAATAGCGATGTTTAAGTGAAGGCTCCAAGTAGTGGTCTATCGCATTAATTTTCCTGGGCTACGAGATCCCCGACTTCTTGAAGAAGTCGGGGATCTGACCACCGCTAATCCTGGAAGAAATCAAGCTCAGGGTAAAATCAGGGCGGAGGGTCATACAGCTAAGAGGGAAAATTATAGATGCAAAAAAAATATACTAAGTCGTGGTTGGATAATGATACAGCCGCCGCCTGGATTTTTCTCACACCAGCACTAATTTTGCTCGGCGTTTTTATCATTTGGCCGATCGCTTATTTGTTCTACCTCAGTTTCACTGCCGGTAGTTTCACCTTAAAAGGTACTTATTGGATAGGCTTAAAAAACTATTGGCGCTTGCTACTCAACCCCGACTTCTGGCAAGTTCTGGGTAACACCTTTTATTTTACTGTTGCCACCATCATTCCCACTTTAGTTATCTCTTTGGGATTGGCTGTGCTATTAAACCGCTCTATTCCTTTGCGGGGAATCTTGCGGAGTGCCTATTTTCTGCCTTCAATTATCTCACTTGTGGCGGCTGGTTTGGGATTTCGCTGGCTATTTCAAACATCAGGGCCAGTGAACGGACTTTTAGATTTTGTTGGCATTCCAGATATACCCTGGCTAGGAGACACATTTTGGGCAATGCCGGTACTTATTTTAATGAGTATTTGGAAACAACTCGGTTTCAATATGGTAGTTTTTTTAGCAGGGTTGCAAGCAATTCCTCCCAGTCGTTATGAAGCAGCAGATTTGGATGGAGCAAATGCTTGGCAACAATTTTGGTATATTACTCTGCCTGGATTGCGCCCTACTTTGATATTTGCAATCATTACTACCGCGATTTTTACATTGCGGAGTTTTGAGCAAGTTTATGTGATGACTGGCGGTGGCCCACTGAATTCGACTAATTTGCTGGTTTACTACATTTACCAAGAGGCTTTTGGCCAGTTTGATTTTGGTTATGCAGCAGCAGCAGCGACGGTGTTATTAGCAGGGACGCTGGTACTAGTTTATTTGCAACTGCAAACTTGGGGAGAGGAGTAGGGGGCAGGGGGCAGGGGAGGCAAGAGGGAATTTTGGATGTTGCTAAATCATCGTGCAAATATGCAACGCCCTACTTTTTATATAGGCTGCGATATTCCCAAGGATTAGTAAATTTAGCATCACTCCAAACACCAAGCCGTTGTTCCTTCGCTTTAGCTTCGGCTTGTTGAACTAAGTCTTTGCTAGGACATTTGTTTAAATAGGGACGATACACTTTTGCCAATCCTTCTTGCAACAATACCTGTTGCACAAAAGTGCCATTTTGTAAACGAACTTCGGCAACTTTGCGTCCATAGCGATCGCTATCGGTAATATTCAAAGTCACGCGATCGCCTCCTTGTTGCACCAGTTGTTGTACTCTTTCTTGGGCTTTCACACCCCAAGTAAATTGATTGCGATCGCTAATGCGTTTACTCTGCTTTTCTTTGTTGGTATGAGCTATCTCTGGCGCATCTACACAAGCAAAGCGCACTGTAACATTTTTACCATTGGGATCTTTCACCACTAAAGTATCACCATCACTGACTCGCTCAACTGGTTCTCCAGAAGTACCGATAAAGCGATCGCAGCCTATCAAACCTAAAATTAGGATAGTTGCACAAAGCCAAAATCGCACTGATTTAGTTAATTTCTCCATCCAAATTTACCAAATTATCTCTGTGGAATCGGACATTATACACTAACACTGTATGCTTTGCATTAGTGTAGAAGTATGTTACTTAAACTCTGCGATCGCAATATTTGTGAAACTGAATTTATTCAAAAACTTTGACTCTCGACCCCGGCTGATAATTGCTGTTGGACTCGCTGTATTAGTTTCAGTAATCCTTCCGGCTTGGCTGCACTTACCCATTCGCATTCTCTGTGCTTGGAACTCCGGCATTGACTTTTTCTTAGCCGTGACTTGGTGGAAAATGATCAAAGCTAACCCAGAAAAAATTCGCCGTTATGCTGAGAGTGAATATGAAGGACATTTGGCTATATTCATGCTGGTGATTGCTGCGGCTTGTGCTAGTGTTTTAGCCATTGGGTTTTTACTAATTGATAAAAAAGAGTTATCAAATATTCTACTTACCCTACATGTCATACTTTCAATTATGACCATTGTCGGTTCTTGGCTATTAGTGCATACAATGTTTGCAGTGCAATATGCACATAGCTATTACAAATATATTAATCGTAATAATAATAAAGAAATCACCGGAGGTTTAGATTTTCCTCATAACGACTATCCAGACTATTGGGAATTTTTATATTATTCTTTTGTAATTGGCATGACTAGCCAAGTTTCGGATGTGCAGACGACATCACGCGATATGAGGCGCTTGACTCTGTTACATGGCATATTATCCTTCTTTTTCAATACCACCATTTTAGCTATGAGTATTAATATCATTGCATCGCTGATTTAAATAATAGACAAGAGACGCGATGAATTGCAGACAAGAGACGCGATGAATCGCAGACAAGAGACGCGATAAATTGCAGACAAGAGACGCGATGAATTGCAGACAAGAGACGCGATGAATCACAGACAAGAGACGCGATGAATCGCCGTCTCTACAAAAGACTGATTATTGTAGAGACGGCGATTTATCGCGTCTTTGTACTTTACAGTACAGTATCGCGTCTTTGTACCTTACAGTACACTGTGTTAAGAGTGTCACTAAATTAACTCGCGTCTTCCCAATCACTGAGTAACTCATGCTGTTGTGCTGTTTTCTTACATTTGCGAAATGGTATTTTAGGAGTACCAATATTCATGCCAGGAAAAGACTGTTTTTTCGTCTTAGTGGGTCTATTTTCTTTTGTTGTTGAACTGATCTGTTGGGTTTCCATTGGTAAATAAATTTCTGATTAAAACCTGAGAACCAATGTATAACATCAATTTCCAAACGGCAAATTTCTGGAGAGGGATAAAAAATACATATTCCGCCCGTAAAAGTATATTTTGTCAACTTCAATCATCCACGGCGGCTTTCAAAACACCACATCTTTACGCAATGTGAGATTTTGAATGCGAGTATCTTCGGCGGGTGGCACATCCCTCTGAGTAAATGGAATCTGCTTAAAGTTAGCAGCCAGATATTCTGCTAATGCATCTTGCTCAGAACCATCAGCAGCAAAGGTAGCTAAACCTGTGCGTTTGCTATTATCAGCATCTTTTGATGTCAAATCAACCCGTTCTCTTTTGGGAAAAGGATAGCCATCACCACCACCTGCTAGGAAGTTGAGGGTAACAGTGCGGAAAATCCGATTAGAGTCACCCACTAACTCGGCATTTTTAACTACTACATCAATAATTTTGCCTTTTCTATCTTTGATTGCCAGGGATTTGACACGCTTCCCGGCTGGCAAGTTTGGGTCAAAGCTAAAGGCTAATCCCGCTACTTGGGGAAAACTGCCAGGGGTAGCACCGGGTGCTATAGCCGCTACGCTGTGTTCAATCACCGCTAGTAGTTCTGCTGCATTCAGAGTAACTAAAGTCAAACCATTGTTGAACCGTAAAGCATTGATGATATCAAGTTGGGAAATTTCTTTTTCTTTCTTACCTGCTACAGGATTTGCTTGGGGCGGCAGTTTGATAACATCCTGTAAGCGAGTCGAACCTGGGGGAAAGGTATATATACCGATATTGTCACGGATACCACC
The DNA here is from genome assembly GCF_054786515.1 of Nostoc sp. UIC 10890. Classification (NCBI taxonomy): domain Bacteria; kingdom Bacillati; phylum Cyanobacteriota; class Cyanophyceae; order Nostocales; family Nostocaceae; genus Nostoc; species Nostoc sp. UIC 10890. The sequence continues at coordinate 2,167,918 of NZ_JBSGKF010000001.1, read as the reverse complement.
GCCATTTTTGATGGAAATGACAGTTTTAGGATCATATCGTTTGGCGATCGCTAAATTAGCTTCGGCTGTCAAATTCCCGAAATTGGTTTCTTGGGTGCGAACATCACCCCGCCAGCCGTTGAGGAAAACGTTGGTTTTCCCAAAAATCAGACTATCTTGGGCAATAATCACTTTTTTGAGTGCTTCTGTAATGGCGACAATTTTGGCATCGGGTTTCCCACCAACAGCTGCTACTCCTGGGGAATCAGTCGCATAAACACCACTGATTTTGGAGTCAATACTAAACGGAATAATCACTCCATTGGCATCAAAGTTAACTACTAAACGACCAACATAGCGATAGTTGCCATCGGTATTAACTACGGCTATGGGATTACCATCCGCTGCTTTTTTGAGGATTGGATAAGTTCCAGCAGATTTATCACCGACTCGAAGACGGTCTGTTTTGTCGGCTAGTAAGGTATTGGAACCACCAGCAACAATAATATCTACTCCCTTGAGTAATTCTGCTAACTTTTGCTCAATCGCAATTTGCTGCATGTGTGCCAACAGAATGATCTTATTAATCTCTGGGTTTTTTGTTAACAGTGTATCAACAGAAGTTTGAATTTCAGCAGCTAAGGCGGCGATGTCTGCGGCATCACGGTCATTAAATTCTTTAGGTAAGACAGTCACACCACCGGGAGAAGAAATAGACCGCAGTGTGGGAGTTGTCGCCCCAACTACACCAATTTTTTCACCATTGACGGTAATGATCGTGCTACGGGCAATTTTATTAGGGATTTTACTTACCTCTTGACCATCGGCAGTAACTAATTTTGCCAGGTCTTTATCAGTGCTGAAGTCTAGATTCGTGCTGAGATAGGGAAATTTTGTACCTGGGTAATCTTCTTGAGGACGGATTAAGTCGGCAACAACACCCGTACCTAAGTCAAATTCGTGATTACCAAAGGCGATCGCACCAAACCCAAGAGCATTTAGAATTAAAATATCTCCTCGCCCTTGTCCACCAAACACTGTGTCACTGGCAAATAAGAAGGGACTGGGAATATAAGCATCTCCAGATGAAAGGATTAAGGTATTGGGATAATCAGGTTTGCCGTCACCATTAGCATCTTGATTTTTGAGTGCATTCAACACCGCCGAAAAGTTTGGCACATCCTTCAGCGCTGGAACACCTGCTTCTTGGTCAGAAGTATGTAAAAGTTGTAGTGTGAACCCTGACTTATGTGCTGTTTTAACTTGCGCCACACCAACGGTAGTTCCTAGAAATAAAAAAATGCTAGATGTAATTAGCCAACTCAACTGGCTAGCACTTAAATCTCGACACATAAACCGATTACTTGGTTTTTTTGCTTGTTTTGACATGAGGTTATTTTTGTAACTTAGCAAAATACTTGGTCACCATTGCTAAATGCGATCGCAACATACTTATAAATTTTCCATCCCCGTGAGGGGAAGTTGATGAAAAAGAAGCTTAGATAACCTCTTTGCGATTGCGCTTATTATAAGGTTTCCATCCCCGTGAGGGGAAGTTGATGAAAAAGTTCTGTGAGAAGCCGGCCCTTGCTGGCGGCATCACATAGTTTCCATCCCCGTGAGGGGAAGTCGATGAAAAAGCGTTAGGTCAAACCCTTACTACCAAATGTCCTGACAACAAAAGTTTCCATCCCCGTGAGGGGAAGTTGATGAAAAAGGTCTATGGCACCGTCTGTAGTGCCTATGATTCGAGGAATACGGTTTCCATCCCCGTGAGGGGAAGTTGATGAAAAAGTGCTCAGTTTGTAACCGTCAAAGCTGTTAAAAAGGATGGGTTTCCATCCCCCTGAGGGGAAGTTGATGAAAAAGGTGGAGGAATTGCTATTCCTTTCACTTATGCAAAAAAGTTTCCATCCCCGTGAGGGGAAGTTGATGAAAAAGATGTATATCAGAGATACCAGATAGGTTTGAAAATAGAAAGTTTCCATCCCCGTGAGGGGAAGTTGATGAAAAAGGATAAGCCAGATCCATCCGATCCGAGGTACCACCTGTGTACCTACAGTTTCCATCCCCGTGAGGGGAAGTTGATGAAAAAGGCTACTCTTCTAGAAGCTTTATCACAATTGAGCTTGAGAGGGGTCAATCTGAGGGGGTCGTTTTTCCAGGGGAATAGTTGATAAATTCTTTCAATAAAACTGATTCTGACACACCTCAAAGGCTTACTCAGCAAGCTATCTAAGGGGGTCAACGAAAGAATAAGGGTTTCAGCCGTTGCCTGACCCCCTCAGATGCTTATCAATCAATGACTAATTTATAAGTTTGTCAAATGATTAAGAGTAGTTAGAAACACTAGCTTTAAAGTTAGGTTTATTAATTTTTCATGGTTCAGTAAATTTAGTAATCAGCGTATAGAAATCTACTAAAAAAGTCAAGGTGAAGTATAAAGTATAAAATCACTCACTCCACTTAGTGGCTCATTTTAGTCATAGTCTAAAGTTGATTTCGCGCTTTGAGTTGCAGATATCGCTCAACCAACTGATCGGCAATTTGATTTGCTGGTGCATCTAGTACCAATACACCTTTTTGTTTCAGTTGGGCAAAGGCTACTTGTCGTTGCATTAATAAATCTAATGCCACTGCACGTCCATAAGCACCTGCAACATCATCTGTGAAAGTGTGTGCTAAACGATCAACTTGCGGATCTCGCAGAGTTACGCAAAATGGCAGATAGCGGGGTGCTAGTTTCGAGAGTGCGGCTAGGAGTTCTGTAGAGGCAGTGACATCAACTAAATCGGTAATAACTACTACAAGCGCCCTCCGAGTTTGTCGCTGCAAAACATTTGTCACCGCCCCCAAATAATCAGATTCAAACAATACTGGTTGAATTGGAGTTAGCCGATCAATTAGCTGATTCAAATGATTTTGACCGCGTTCTGGGGGAATCCACGTATGCATCTGGCGGTCAAATACACCAACACCCACGCGATCGCCTCGATGTAAACCTGCCAAAGCCAAGGATAAAGTTGCATTCAAACCCCAGTCAAAGCGCTGCAAACTCTGCACTTTGGCCGTCATCAACCGTCCGCGGTCGAGTAAAATCAGTAACGTTTGTTCCTGTTCCGGTTCTAGAACCCTCACCAGTGGCGTTGCATTACCATAAGCGCCAACCCGACGGGCGGTAGCTTTCCAATCAATAAATCGCAAATCGTCGCCAGTACGATAGTTTCGCAATTCGGCAAACTCTGTACCAATACCAGTTTTGCGAGATTGGCGGATTGATCCCGATGATTGCACTGTCAGACGAATTGTAAGCGATCGCAATCCCACTAAATCAGGATAAACTTTCACTGGTAAACTTTGGGGAATTTGCCAATCATCCCAAGCTAATCCCCAAAGTCCCAACTGTCGGACTTGAATATTTCCCCAAGGAAACTCTCCCCGTTGCGTCGGGTGGACGGTATACGTTAACTCTTCGGTGCTGTTACTGGGAACAATGGCGCTTAGTGCAGGTGTAGATACGCCAAAACCTGTTGGATAATAGTCGCGGATTTCAATTTGGGCGTTAGTATTTTGTGACATCACTTTTAGCACCACAGGATTATCCCGCCCAATGGATAATCGTGATGGTAATTCGCGGGTAATTTGCACACGAGAACGCCGTACCCGTAAACCATCTACAATCATCAATCCTAGAACGATGGCATCAAATAGCACAGTGATGACGATGGTTGCTCTGATAGTGGGAAATAAGGATAAGATCGGGGCGTAGGCGTAGCCCGTCGTAGATATCACTATACCCAAAACCAACAATAAATAAACTCGTCTGGAAGGAACCATTTTTTATAGCGAGAAGTTAGGAGTTAGATTTTAGGAGGCAGGGGGCAGAATTAACACACGTTTAAAAGTGTGAAACTTAGGTTGTGGAGACTTTGTATCTCGCTGTACTCTACTCTGTTCTCTGTTCCCTTATTCAGTAAATTTCAATGTAACCGAAATAGGAAGACTTGCTAAGAGGTTGTTGGAAAAGTCTAAATTATTACTTGCCTCTGCGACTAGAAGTCGTGGCTACACATACAAACCCCGAAACCAAAACAATGTCTGACTTTCTTAATTACGAATTACGAATTACGAATTACGAATTACGAATTACGAATTACGAAATGCATAATAGAACGAAATTATCGATTTAACTGAGGAAAATCTACAATTTATGAATAGCAAAACTAAATTATTGACTTTTGCCACAGTAACACTGGCAGTTTCTTCTTTGACTGTCAGCACAGTTGTAGCAAAGGCAAAACTAACCAACCAGTCAAAAATTTTTATCAATGGCATCGGTACAATAAAAGTTGGCATGACTGTTTCCCAAGCAGCAAAGGCTGCTGGTACTAAGCTAGTGGGCGATCCACCAAATAACAATTGCTACTATGTTAAGCCACAAAATGAACCCAAAAATCTTTCGTTTATGGTGACAAAAGGTCGCATTTCTAGAGTAGATATCCGGCAAAATACTCAGATTACTACCCTCAAAGGTGCAAAAATTGGCGACACTGAAGCACAAATCAAGTCTCTTTACCCAGGACAAATTGAAGTCACACCTCATAAATACGTCCAAGAGGGACATTACCTAACTTTCATCCCGAAAGATCGTGCCGATCGCAACTATCGTGTAGTTTTTGAGACTGATGGTAAGCTTGTAACTCAGTTCAGAGCGGGTAAATTGCCGGAAGTTGAATATGTTGAGGGCTGTTCTTGAGGCTGGGCATTACCCAGCCTACTAGACATCTCCAAAAATGATGTGATATCTTCCAAGCTAGTAGTCTGTCAAATTCATTTTGACGGTTAGAGAGACGCGATAAATCGCCGTCTCTACAAGGAATTTATCCATCAATTATTTATTGACAGACTACTAGCTTCAGACTCTCCGCTTGTGACATCGATCTGAAGGTTATCGAAGTTAGCGATCGCTTGTTGTAGTTTATCCACAACTTGATCGACAGAAATACTACCTAAGTCTCCAGAGGCACGGGTACGGATACTCAAGGTGTTGGTTTCCACTTCCTTAGCTCCCACCACAGCCATCACGGGTATTTTTTCTTTCTCTGCATTGCGAATCTGTTTACCCAAGCGATCGCCACTGGTATCAACTTCTGCACGGATGCCCAACGCTCTCATCTTCGCCACGACATCTTTAGCAAAGTCTAGCTGTGTATCACCCACCGGCAGTAATCTCGCTTGCACTGGCGCTAACCACAAAGGAAAATCGCCCGCATATTCTTCAATTAAGATCCCAATCAACCTTTCCAGTGAGCCAAAAGGCGCACGGTGAATCATCACTGGGCGTTTGCGAACACCATCTTCGGCAACGTACTCTAACTCAAAGCGTTCTGGCAAATTGTAATCTACCTGCACAGTTCCTAATTGCCACTCCCGATCTAGGGCATCACTAAAGATAAAGTCAAGTTTGGGCCCATAAAAAGCCGCTTCTCCAATCCCTTCAAAGTGTTCCATCCCCAAAGTTTCAACTGCACGGCGAATTGCACCTTCGGCTTTGTCCCAAACTTCATCGGAACCAATGTACTTATCACTAGCTGGATCGCGGAAACTGAGTCTAGCTTTAAAGTTTTTCAGTTGCAGACTATTGAACACCGACAAAATCAAATCCACCACATTGAGGAATTCACTATCTAGCTGTTCTGGGGTGACGAACAAGTGAGAATCATCGACAGTAAAACCTCGCACCCGCGTTAAACCGCCCAATTCCCCTGATTGTTCGTAACGGTAAACAGTACCAAATTCTGCCAAGCGCATCGGCAGTTCTCGATAAGAGCGTAACTCACTCTTATATATTTGGATGTGAAAAGGGCAGTTCATCGGCTTCATAACGAAGCCCTGTTCCTGTGCGGCAGCTTCCTCATTATCTGCCATTAAGGGGAACATATCTTCTTTATATTTTTGCCAATGTCCAGAGGTTTTAAATAAATCTACTCTGGCAATATGAGGCGTTACTACAGATAAATAACCCCGTTTTAACTGTTCTTGCTTGAGGAAGTCTTCTAAAGTACTCCTTAACAAAGTGCCTTTGGGTGTCCACAAAGGTAAACCCGGCCCTACCAGATCGGAAAATATAAATAATCCCAGTTCCTTACCAAGTTTCCGGTGATCTCGCCGCAGCGCTTCTTCTTTGCGTCGCTTATATTCAGCGAGTTGTTCAGGGCTTTCCCAGGCTGTGGCGTAGATGCGTTGTAGTTGGGCTTTGGTTTCATCCCCACGCCAATAAGCGCCAGCAACGCTTTCTAGTTCAATTGCTTTCGGGTTTAATTCACTGGTATTTTCCACATGAGGCCCTGCACACAAATCCCACCATTCATTCCCCAGGTGGTAAATCGTGATTGGTTCGTTTTTGATATCTGCCAGAATTTCTAGCTTGTAAGGTTCCTTAATTTCCTGAATCCGGCGTTCGGCTTCTTCTCGGCTGACTTCTTCCCGAATTACCGCCAGTTTGCGATTGATAATCTTTACCATCTCTTTCTTGATGGCTTTGAGATCGTTTTCGCTAAATGGTTCTGGACTGTCGAAGTCATAGTAAAAACCATTTTCAATCCAAGGGCCGATTGTAACTTGTGCCTTGGGAAACAGCTTTTGTACTGCCATTGCCATAACATGGGAAGCAGTGTGGCGAATCTTTTTTAAGTTCTCTGATTCGCTGGTACGCGGTAAATAAATTTTTTCAACTTGTTCTGAGTGTTCTGACTGATTAGATGATTTTAGCGACATTGGCTGCTGAACCGTTGGCGAAGTGATTACAAAAGATTTATCTGAATCTGTAGGCTTATTCAACTATAACGACTTTGATTTTCGCCAGTTCAGCTTATCAAAAAAGAATTCTAAATTCAGAATTAATTGGAGTCCGACTGGCGGATAGCGCAGTGTAAACCCAGATTTATCACAAGGGGAGACGCTACCGCCATTGGTGTCAACTTAAGGTAAAAGCCAGTCTAGAAGAAGCTTTTAAAGATCATATCTAATCTCGTTCCCAGTCTCAGACTGGGAATGCCATCCTAAAGGCTCCGCCTTCCTTACTGGCGGCAGAGCCGCTTTTGAGTTGCATTTCCAGCCAGAGCCTGGAAACGAGGTTTGAAAGGAGTTTTAAGCTTAAGTTGACACCAATGGGCTACCGCAAACACCAACGGCATAGCAAACTCTTAGAGGGAGTCTTGCGAGTGTTTGAATTAAGGGGTTTAATACTCCCCGCTAAATACGCTTTCTCTTAGTGGTGATTTTAAGAGACGGGTTTAAATTCCCCACTATATTGATTATGACTTCTGGCTCCTGACTTCTGAATTCTTCTTCAATCAAGCATAAAGATAAATTTTTGATTTGTTACATGAGTGTCAAATTCAGGATTCCCCGCGATCGCTAAATTAGCTGATGAATTGTAGCTCGGTGTCATATATACCTATAGACGCCTACCCAAAGGCACTGTACAATCCCGACATCAAGAATATATAATAAATTCTGTGTTCTTTGTTACATATTTTTCTATCCTCAAATTATGAGATAAATCACAAAAGTGTTAAGAAACGTAAATAACGTTAATATTAGTAAGCAAGTTTGAAATATGCCTTTCATTTATGTCAGACTCAAATTTACCAGGGACTGAGTTGCTAAAAACAGTTTTAGAACCTCTGCTGGAAGATTTTCAGCATTGGTTTACGCGATCGCGCCATTTACTCGAAACTGAGCAACTATCATTTATGAGTCACCAAGAGCAATCTGACTTGCTCTTGCGAGTTAAGCAAGCGCAAGATGAACTAAATACGGCGAAGATGCTTTTTAATGCAACTGATAAACAAGTCGGGATTGATATGGCAACGTTAATGCCTTGGCATGAATTAGTCACAGAATGCTGGAATGTCGCAATGCGCTTTCGTCAAGGGCGTGAAGTCTAAGCAACTGGGAGCATCTTCCTTCATTTTGACAGACAACTTACTAATGTCTAACCAAAAGCAGAGGAAGCGTCTATGCAAGATGGTAAATCAGTCATCAAAGAGATAGTAAAAAAATCTTAACAATTTCTTAACATTATTTGGATTAACAAAATAATGTATCCTATGCTACCGTAAGTGGAATAACGGTTGACAAATAGCTCCATATAAATGTAAGCGCACGAAGAGTGTGTTCAATACTCGTCTTAACTGTGAGTCACAGTATCGGCGAACAAAGCGTTACAAAATAAAGTTTTAAAAATTGCTGCTCTGGAGGAAAATCCAATGTTACATCTGCTTTACATTCTTGCTTTTACAATCCTTGCATTTATAGCTGTTGGCAACTTAATTCGTAACCTGATCATGTTCAGTTTTGATCGAGAGCGAACTTACCCGACGAATTCCTCGCCAATGAATAATCAAGGCAGCTATGGTTATTATTCATCAAAAAAACAGTTTGCACCCCATCCAGAGTTATTAGATAGCGCAGGCAACTTAATTAAAGAGCCACTTTTGGTAATGCGTTCGATTAACGTTGAAGATGCACGTCAACATCTTGATGCCCTTTACGAAGCATCCCCAGGACATAAAAGAGAAAATTCAGAGGAAGCATAAAACTTAAGAGTTAGGGTGTAAATTATTGTTGTTTTTGCATCCTTAACTCTTCTTTTAACAGAAATTTATTATAAGAAATATGCCGAAAACCTCGAAGTTAAACATATTAATATCATGTCCGTATAATTAGTTGTGATTCCTACAGTCATTGCACCCCATTAATCCCCTCCCCGCAAACCTACGGTGTACACACAAGTCTGAAATAGCTAATTAACCAAGGTTTGACCCCACCCTAACCCTCCCGATGCATTGGGGAAGGAACAGGATTTTCCGGTTTCCCCCCAATGCATCGGGGGGATTAAGGGGGGTAATTAGACTTGTGTATACACCGTAGCCTGCAAACGGAGAGGCGAGACAAAGCATGGCTTTGACCGGGTGGTATTCTTCGGGTCTAATAATACCAATTTGAAAAAAGAATGCCACAAATAGACCATTTGTAGAGACGCGATTCATCGCGTCTTTACCCAAGGATGTGTTGCAATCATTCATTGAATTGGTATAAGTAATTAAGCGGACAGGATATAATTTGTCCAGCAACGAAGAAAATCTAAATCTACTTCTCGCCAGTCAAACAACCTCACTGGGAGATATTTTATTATCTGGGAATAAAAGCCACATTCCTTGGCTTTAGCCTGGTGAGAGTTAATATATAGTAGTTTGCAAGTAACTGAGGTACAAAATGCAGAACTCACGCATCAGATATGAAGAGTCTCTGCCTCCTGCCTCAAAACCTGTAGCTTTGTACTTCATGCAAAAGAAAACTGAGTTTAACAGGCTCAAGTTTCATTTTACTTTGAGAATGAGAATACCACCAACTAGCGATCGCTCACTTAACTAGTCATACAGTTTATCTGTACTACTTTGATTACACCTCTACTTACCACTTTGTCAAAATTTAGATACCCTTGCCGTCCCTCTGCACCTGAGTCCCTACAAAGAAGTTACAGCAATTATTCTTTATTAACTATTTTAAATATTTTAACTATTAGCTTAACTGTCTTAAATGTCTTAACTGTCCCCTTAACTGTCTTAACTGTCTTCTTAAATGTCTTAACTGTCTAGTTGGCAGTCTTAATCGTCTAGTTAACAGTCTTAAGTGCTATTGCATTTTCTTGATAAAACTGAGATTATCTGTTGTTAGGTGAAATTCTAAGTAAGTTGATTTCAAAAAAGCAAGTTTATTTAATCTAAAATTAATTTTATAATCTACCAACCAATAAATCGATGAGCGTTGTAGTTTTTTATCAAACTAAATATGATTTTTTAGGAAGAAAATTGCTAAGAATCTGAAAAACTAAAAGCCTATATTTTTATACTTTAAACAATAAAGACTAAGTTATCAAATAAGGGTAAATTATTGTACCCTGAAAAATGTTTGAGCCAAAACGAAAATATTTTAGGTAATTAAAATGAACAAAATAGTTAAAAAGCAATCCTGATTTCCAACAAAAAGCGGTGTTTAGGAAGGATATATAAGCTAATGATATGGTTAGTTAATTAATATAGTTTTTAAATATATTTATTGCTTCTATAAAGACTCTATCCGCAGAATATTCAGATTATTATCGTCAAAATTGTAAGATTCTCCAGGAATTCTAATGAACAGAAAACTAAAAGAAAGCTATCCGCTCTCCTCTGGTCAACAAGCAATGTGGTTTATCTACCAAATGGCTCCAGAGAGCGTTGCTTATAATATATTTAATACGGTAAAAATTAATTCATATTTAAATATTTCTACTTTCATCAGTGTATGGAACAAGATTGTTGAACGCCATCCTATTCTCCGAACCACATATACCACCCACCAAGGTAAACCGATCCAGCAAATTAATGAACAACAAAAATTTAGTATTGACTTAACAGATGCCAACCATTGGAGCCAAGATTATCTAAAAGAGAAGATATTTTCCGAAACTGACCGCCCTTTTAACCTAGAAAAAGATTCCGTTTTGAGGGTTAATTTATTTAGTCAGTCAGTAAAAGAACACATTCTTTTGCTAACAATGCACCACATTGCAGGTGATCTGCGGTCTGTTGATTTACTGCTCAGTGAATTTCAAGCTTTGTATACCGCTGAAATCGATCAAGCTAGTCAAGAGCAGACAGAGGCAACTAAAGATTCTTTGACCAAGAATAAATCTTATGCAGAGTTTGTCCACTGGCAGTCAGAAATGCTATCCAGTTCGAGGGGAGAAAAACTTTGGCAATACTGGCAAGAACAATTATCTGGTGAATTGCCAATTTTGAATTTGCTCACAGACAAACCCCGCCCGACTGTACAGACTTATCAAGGGGAAACATATATTTTCAAGCTAGATGAACAGTTAGTTCAAAAAGTTAATCATCTAGCTATAGTCTCTGGAACAAGTCTTTATAAGCTTCTACTAGCAGCATTTTACATATTAATTTATCGCTATACAGATCAAAAAGATATCCTCATAGGAAGCCCAATGAGAGGTCGGTGGGGCGGAGAGTTTCAAAAAATTATTGGCTACTTCGTTAACCTCATCGTTTTACGAACTTCTGTATGGGAAAATGCCACATTTCAAGAATTCCTTACTCAAGTTAGTAAAACGGTAAAAGATGGCCAAAAACATCAACATTACCCTTTTTCCCTCTTAGCAGAACAACTTCAGCAACAACGAGATCCAAGTCGTTCTCCTTTGTGTCAAGTTGGTTTCGCTTGGCAAGCACAACGTTGGTATGAACTAACAGAGAATTCACTACACAGTCAAGAACAAGTGCTTCAGATGGAGCCTTACTTGATTGGACATCAGCGTGGTGCACACTTGGATCTGAACTTAATGGTGATGGAAGCTGAGGGAGTTTTGCAATTATGCTGGCAATATAATACTGACTTATTTGACGCTACTACAATCACGCAAATGGCAAGTCATTTCCAGACTTTACTTGCGGGAATTGTGGCGAATCCACAGCAACCCATTTCCCAATTACCCCTAATCACGGAAGTTGAGCAGCATCAACTATTAGTTGAGTGGAACAATACACATGTAGATTATCCCCAAGATTTGTGTATCCATCAGTTGTTCGAGCAGCAAGTAGAGCGCAACCCGGATACAGTGGCGGTTGTATTTGAAAATCAACAACTGACTTATGGTGAACTGAATTGTCGGGCTAACCAGTTAGCGCACTATTTGCAGTCTTTGGGTGTAGGTGCAGATGTGCTGGTTGGTATTTGTGTAGAACGTTCTCTGGAGATGCTGGTTGGTCTACTTGGTATTCTGAAAGCGGGTGGTGCTTATGTACCCCTCGATCCAGAGTATCCCCAAGAACGCCTGAGTTTCATGCTCGCAGACACTCAGGCGAAAGTGTTGTTAACCCAACAACCACTAGCTGAGAAACTAGGAAAGCATGAGATACCCGTAATTTATTTAGACTCTGACTGGGAAAAAATTGCCCAATTAGATGAAAAGAATCTCGAAAATACAACGACTCCCAAGAATTTAATCTACGTGATCTTCACTTCTGGATCAACTGGTAGAACTAAGGGTGTGGCAATTGAACACAGACAATTACTTAATTATCTAGATGGAATTCAGGAAAGATTATTCCAGGAACCAGGTGGTAGATTTGCCTTAGCCTCGACATTTGCCGCTGATTTAGGGAATACAGTCATATTTCCCTGTTTATCTAGTGGTGGATGTCTGCACATCTTATCCCAAGAAAGAATATCTGACTCAAATGCCTTTTTAGAATATTGCCAACAAAATCCTTTTGATTATCTAAAAATAGTTCCTTCGCACCTAGCGGCTTTGTTGTCGTCTATACAATCCGAAACTAGATTACCTTGGCAGCAATTAATCTTGGGTGGTGAAGCTACCAGTTGGAATTTAGTCGAGAAAATCCTAATTCATGCTCCGCAGTGCCAAATCTTCAACCATTACGGCCCAACTGAAACCACTGTTGGTGTACTGACTTTTAAGGTAGAGTCTGAAACAATATCTAATACAACCTCTTCTACACAAACTGTTCCTTTAGGTCGTCCCCTATCGAATACACAAATTTATCTACTCGATCGCTATCTGCAACCTGTTCCCATTGGTGTACCAGGAGAATTGTACATTAGTGGTGCTGGTTTAGCGCGAGGCTACCTTAACCGTTCAGAGTTAACACAAGAGAAATTCATCCCCAATCCGTTTAAGGATAGCGCGGCGGTAGCGAGTCCGCGTTCGCATAGCGTCTCGCAGAGAGCGTCGGCAGGAGGCAGGAGGCAGGAGGCAGGAGAAAGTAGATTATATAAAACTGGGGATTTAGCACGCTACTTGAGTGACGGTAATATCGAATACTTGGGACGCATTGATAACCAAGTAAAAATTCGTGGTTTCCGCATTGAGTTGGGAGAAATTGAAGCCGTACTGAGCCAACATGAAGATGTACAGGTATCTTGCGTCATTGCCCGCGAAGATGTCCCAGGTGAGAAGCATTTAGTCGCCTACATCGTGCCACAAAAAGAGGCGACACCCACAGTAACCATTCTGCGGCAATTCCTGAAAGCCAAGCTACCAAAATACATGGTGCCTAATGCTTTCGTGACGTTAGAATCCCTACCACTAACTCCCAATGGGAAAGTAGACCATCGCGCTTTACCCACACCAGATTTACACAGCGAAGCATTAGACAAATATGTTGCCCCACACACTCCCATTGAGGAAATGCTGGCACAAATTTGGGCACAAGTCCTAAAAGTAGAGCAAGTGGGCATTCATGACAATTTCTTTGAACTAGGGGGACACTCACTACTAGCAACGCAACTGGTTTCACGCATCCGCAACATTTTCAAAGTGGAACTACCATTGCGTGAGTTGTTTGCTGCACCAACAGTAACCGAATTGGCGCGATCGCTTGGGCAGTTACAGCAACAAAACTTAGAACTGACCTCCCCACCCATTTTACCAAGGGCAAGGGATGCAGAATTACCACTATCTTATGCCCAAACACGGCTGTGGTTTTTAGACCAGTTCGAGCCGAACAGTGCCTTATATAACATACCTATAGCTTTGCATCTAGTTGGAACTCTCAATCAAGTTGCCTTAGAACAAAGCTTAGAAGAAATAATTCATCGCCACGAAGCGTTACGCACCAACTTCATCACAGTTGATGGAAAACCTTCTCAAATCGTTCAAACAGAAACTAATTGGACGGTATCAGTTGTTGACTTGAAGCATTTATCTACAAATGAACAAGAAATAGCTTCACAGCAATTAGCGCGACAACACGCTATTCAACCCTTTGATTTGGCAAGACTTGCATTAATTAGAGCAACATTATTAGTGCTGTCTGAGACAGAACACGTGTTGTTAGTTTGTATGCATCACATTGTTAGTGATGGCTGGTCAAGGAGTGTATTTGTCCAAGAACTAGCGGCGCTGTACAATGCTTATTCTCAAATTCAGCCTTCTGGTGCGTCCGCTACGCGTAGCTTGCTTGCACCCTTAACCCCACTGCCGATTCAGTACGCAGATTTCGCAATTTGGCAGAGACAGTGGTTGCAAGGAGATGTACTGCACAGCCAACTGAGTTACTGGCAAAAACAACTAAAAGACGCACCAGCTTTATTAGTGTTACCCACTGACCGACCCAGACCGCCTGTGCAAACTTTCGCTGGGGCACATCAAGAGTTTGCACTCTCTGTTGAGTTAACTCAAAGACTGACTCAGCTGTGTCAGCAACAAGGGGTGACTTTGTTCATGACGCTGTTGGCAGCGTTTGATACCTTACTTTATCGCTACACAGAACAATCAGATATTTTGGTGGGGACACCAATTGCTAACCGTAATCGCAGTGAAATAGAAGGGTTGATTGGCTTTTTTATCAACACTTTAGTGATGCGGACTGATTTATCAGGCGATCCTAGCTTTAACGAATTACTTGTTCGCATTCGGGAAATGGCAATGGATGCATACTCTCATCAGGATTTGCCTTTTGAAATGCTAGTAGAGGCATTGCAGCCCCAAAGAGATATCAGCCATACACCGCTGTTCCAGGTAGTGTTTGTGCTCCAGAATGCCCCCATATCTCAAGTAGAACTGACTGGGTTAACTGTCACTTCATTGCCAATAGAAAATGCAACGGCAAAATTTGATCTTACCTTAGCAATGGAGAACACTGCTACAGGACTGGTGGGTGTGTGGGAGTACAATACCGACTTGTTTGATGGCAGCACGATCGCACGGATGACGGGTCATTTTGTGACAATGCTGGAAGCAATTGTGGCTAATCCCCAAGAGCGAATTTCCCAATTGCCCCTGCTGACAGAAGTTGAGCAACGACAGTTATTATTTGAATGGAACAATACACAAGTAGATTATCCTCAAGATTTGTGTATCCATCAGTTATTTGAGGCGCAGGTAGAGCGTACACCCGATGCGATCGCAGTAATATTTGAAAATCAACAACTTACTTATAGTCAGTTGAATGATCGTGCTAACCAATTGGCGCACCATCTAAAGTCTTTGGGTGTGGGAGCCGATGTGCTAGTGGGTATTTGTGTGGAGCGTTCTTTAGAAATGCTGGTAGGATTACTTGGTATTCTCAAGGCAGGTGGTGCTTATGTGCCCCTTGACCCTGAGTATCCCCAAGAGCGTTTGAGCTTTATATTAGAAGATGCTCAAGTTTCGGTGCTGTTAACCCAACAGCAATTAGTAGAGTCTGTTGCTAAACATCAGGCGCGTGTTGTTTACTTAGACAGCGATTGGGAAAAAATTGCTCAAAACAGCGAGTCAAACCCGAAAAACGAAGCTACAGCCAATAACCTAGCTTATGTAATCTACACATCTGGTTCCACAGGTAAACCCAAAGGCGTTTTAGTCAATCACTATAATGTTGCGCGTCTATTTGAAGCAACAGAGCCTTGGTATCACTTTGATGAACAAGATGTATGGACACTATTCCACTCTTATGCATTCGATTTCTCTGTTTGGGAAATGTGGGGTGCTTTGCTTTATGGTGGACGACTGGTAGTAGTACCATATTTAGTGACGCGATCGCCCGAATCTTTCTACAAGTTGCTGTGTCAAGAGAAAGTCACAGTTCTCAATCAAACACCTTCAGCCTTCCGCCAGTTAATTCAAGCCGAACAGTCAATAGCATCTGTTGGCGATTTGAACTTACGCCTAGTTATCTTCGGTGGAGAAGCCTTAGAACTATCGAGTTTACAACCTTGGTTTGACCGTCACGGCGACCAGCAACCCCAGTTAGTGAATATGTACGGGATTACGGAAACCACTGTACATGTAACTTATCGTCCATTGAGCAAAGGCGATTTGAATGGTACAGCAAGTGTAATTGGTCGTCCGATTCCAGACTTACAGGTGTATCTGCTAGATCAGCATTTACAGCCAATGCCGATTGGAGTTCCAGGTGAGATGCACATCGGTGGAGCCGGGATAACTCGTGGCTATCTCAATCGTCCTGAACTGACAGCACAACGGTTTATCTCTAATCCCTTTGGTCGAAGCAGGGGAGCAGGGGAGCAGGGGAGCAGGGGAGCAGAGGGAGCAATCCCCAATCCCAGCCTCTACAAAACAGGAGACTTAGCTCGTTATCTGCCCAATGGCGAGTTGGAGTATTTAGGGCGAATTGACCAGCAAGTAAAGATTCGTGGCTTCCGCATTGAGTTGGGAGAAATTGAGGCATTACTGGCGCAACACCCAAATGTTCGGGAGAGTGTGGTGGTGGTTCGGGAGGATGAACCGAGCGACAAACGTTTAGTGGCTTACGTGATACCGAAGGTGGAACAATCTCTTGAAGCGATCGAACTACGTCGCTTTCTGAAGGAAAAGCTACCAGAGTACATGTTGCCAAATGCAATAGTTATTCTAGAAGCCATACCACTTACTTCCAACGGCAAAGTAGACCGCCGCGCCCTACCTGCTCCAGAGTTACACAGTGAACTAACAGACAAATTTATCGCACCCCGCAATCCAATCGAGGAAATGCTGGCACTAATTTGGGCACAAGTCTTGAAATTAGAGCAAGTAGGCATTTACGATAACTTCTTTGAACTTGGAGGACATTCCCTACTAGCAACGCAACTGTTATCACGCATTCGCAACATTTTCAAGGTAGAACTACCGTTGCGTAGCCTGTTTGTCGCAGCGACAGTAGCCGAATTGGCACAAGAGATTGGGCAGTTACAGCAGCAAAACTTAGAACTTACTTCCCCACCCATATTACCAAGGGTTCATAATACAGAATTACCACTGTCTTATGCCCAAACACGGCTGTGGTTTTTAGATCAGTTCGAGCTTAACAGTTCTTTCTACAACATATCTATCGCTTTGCATCTAGTTGGAACTCTGAGAGTGACAGCCTTAGAACAAAGCTTAGAAGAAATTATTCATCGCCACGAAGCGTTACGCACCAACTTCATCACAGTTGATGGACAAGCCACTCAAATCATTCAAACGAGAAGGGAACAGGGGACTGTATCAATTGTTGACTTTAAGCATTTATCTACAACCGAGCAAGAAATAGCAATAAAGCAATTAGCGCAACAACAAGCTATTCAACCCTTTGACCTAGCAACACAAAGATTAGTGAGGGCAACATTAGTAGTGTTGTCTGAGACAGAACATGTATTTTTAGTGTACATGCATCATGTTGTCTCTGATGGCTGGTCAATGGGTGTGTTTGTCCAAGAACTAGCAGCCCTGTACAATGCCTATTGTCAAGGTCTGCTTTCACCCTTAGCGCCACTACCAATTCAGTACGCAGATTTCGCAATCTGGCAGAGACAGTGGTTGCAAGGGGATGTACTGCAAAGCCAATTGAGTTACTGGCAACAACAATTGGCAGATGCACCAGCTTTATTAGTGCTACCCACTGATCGATCCAGACCTGCTGTGCAGACTTTCGCTGGGGCACATCACAAGTTTGCACTCTCTGTTGAGTTAACTCACAAGCTGACTCAGTTGTGTCAGCAACAAGGGGTGACTTTGTTCATGACGCTGTTGGCAGCCTTTGATACCTTACTTTACCGCTACACAGGACAATCAGATATTTTGGTGGGGACACCAATTGCTAATCGTAATCGTAGTGAAATAGAAGGGTTAATTGGCTTTTTTGTCAACACCTTAGTTCTGCGTACAGACTTATCAGGCAATCCTAGCTTTAGCGAATTACTCACTCGTGTTCGTGAAATGGCAATGGATGCATACGCTCATCAAGACTTACCGTTTGAAATGTTGGTGGAAGTATTGCAGCCACAACGGAACTTAAGCCATACACCACTGTTTCAGGTAATGTTTGTTCTGCAAAATAATCCTATGTCTCCAATGGAGTTAACTGGGTTAACTGTCAGTCCACTAGAGCTAGAAAGTACAACTGCCAAGTTTGATCTTACCTTGTCAATGCAGAACACTGCTACTGGACTAGTGGGGGTATGGGAGTACAATACTGATTTGTTTGATAGCAGCACTATTGAACGGATGGCAGGTCATTTTGTGACTTTACTTGCGGGAATTTTGGCGAATCCACAGCAGCCCATTTCCCAATTGCCCCTGCTGACAGAAGTTGAGCAACATCAACTGTTAGTTGAGTGGAATGATACACAAGTAGATTATCCTCAAGATTTGTGTATCCATCAATTGTTCGAGCAGCAAGTTGAGAGTAGACCGGATGCGATCGCAGTAATATTTGAAAATCAACAATTAACTTATCAACAGTTAAATGAGCGTGCGAATCAGTTGGCTCACTATTTGCAAGAAAAAGGTGTAGACCCAGAAGTATTGGTAGGAATTTTTGTTGAGCGTTCTATTGAGATGATAGTAGGACTGTTAGGAATTTTAAAGGCAGGGGGAGCTTATGTGCCTTTAGATCCTAACTATCCAGCAGAGCGATTGGCTTATATGCTCTCGGATACAGGGGTGTCAATATTGCTCACCCAGCAATCCTTGGTAGAATTTTTACCAGAAAATCAAGCCGAGGTACTGTCTTTAGATAGTGATTGGCAAGTAATTGCCAACTACAGCCAGCAGAATCCCGTTAGCCAAGTAAATTCGGAAAATTTGGCTTATGTCATTTATACCTCTGGCTCTACGGGCAAGCCAAAAGGTGTGATGAATATTCATCGGAGCATTTGCAATAATTTATTGCGGACGACTAATGACTACCCACTCACAGTAAGCGATCGCATCCTGCAAATAGCTCCTTTTAGTTTTGATGCTTCAGTCTTGGAAATCTTCTGGTCTTTAACCTCTGGAACAACTTTAGTAGTAGCTAAACCTGAAGGTCATAAAGACACTGCTTACTTAAGCAATTTGATTGCCCAGCAACAAATTACTCAAATATTTTTTGTTCCCTCATTTCTGCAAGCTTTTCTGCAAGAACCAAACTTAGAAAAATGCCGTTGTTTAAAGCGAGAGTTTTGTGGTGGAGAAGCACTATCTTATGAACTGACTCAAAGATTTTTTGAGCAGTTTGACTGTGAATTACATAATCTTTACGGCCCAACGGAAACGGCAATTAATGCCACTTCCTGGCAGTATATACCACAGTCTACTTATCAAGTAATTCCCATTGGTCGTCCCATTGCCAATACCCAGATTTATATCCTCGATCCTGATCTGCAACCAGTTCCCATTGGCGTTGCTGGAGAATTGCATATTGGGGGTGTCCCTTTAGCGAGAGGCTACCTCAACCAACCAGAATTAACACAAGAAAAATTCATCCCCAATCCGTTTGAGAAGGCAGGATGCAGGAGGCAGGGGGCAGGAGGGAGTAGATTATATAAAACTGGGGATTTAGCACGCTATTTGCCAGATGGCAACATTGAATACTTGGGACGCATTGGCAATCAGGTAAAAATTCGGGGTTTCCGCATTGAGTTGGGCGAGATAGAAACAGTACTGAGGCAACATAGCGAAGTCAATACAGTTGTAGTCATCGCCCGCGAAGATACAACCGGGGATAAACGCCTAGTTGCTTACATCGTGCCACAAAAAGAGGTGACACCCACAGTAAGCGTTCTGCGGCAATTCCTGAAAGCCAAGCTACCAGAATATATGGTTCCCAATGCTTTCGTGATGTTGGAGTCAATGCCATTAACTCTTAATGGGAAAGTAGATCACCGCGCTTTACCCACACCAGATTTACACAGCGAATTCAAAGACAAATATGTAGCCCCACGCACCCCCAGCGAAGAAATGCTGGCACAAATTTGGGCACAAGTCCTAAAAGTAGAGCGAGTGGGCATTTACGATAACTTCTTTGAACTTGGGGGACACTCACTCCTAGCAACGCAACTGGTTTCACGCATCCGCAACATTTTCAAACTGGAATTACCATTGCGTGAGTTGTTTGCTGCACCAACAGTAAGCGAATTGGCGCGATCGCTTGGGCAGTTACAGCAACAAGAGTTACAACTTACTTCACTACCTATCTTACCAAGGGTTAGTAATACAGAATTACCACTATCTTATGCCCAAACACGGCTGTGGTTTTTAGATCAGTTCGAGCCGAACAGTTCCTTCTACAACATACCTTTAGCTTTGCATTTAGTAGGAACTCTCAATCAAGTTGCCTTAGAAAAAAGCTTAGAAGAAATCATTCATCGCCACGAAGCTTTACGCACCAATTTCATCACAGTTGATGGAAAACCTTCTCAAATCATTAACTTAGAAACGAATTGGACTGTATCAGTTGTTGACTTGAAGCATTTATCCACAACCAAACAAGAAATTGCTTTACAACAAGTTGTTAAACAACAAGCTATTCAACCCTTTGATCTAGTAAAACAAGCATTAGTTAGAGCGACATTAGTCGTGCTGTCTGAGACAGAACACGTGTTGTTAGTCTGTATGCATCACGTTGTCTCTGATGGCTGGTCAATGGGTGTATTTGTCCAAGAACTAGCGGCGCTGTACAATGCTTATTCTCAAGATCAGCACTCACCCTTAACTCCACTACCGATTCAGTACGCAGATTTCGCAATCTGGCAGCGACAATGGTTACAAGGGGATGTACTGCAAAGGCAATTGGATTACTGGCAACAACAACTAAAAGATGCACCAGCTTTATTAGTGTTACCCACAGACCGACCAAGACCTGCTGTGCAGACTTTCGCAGGGGCACGTCAAAAATTTGCCCTCTCTTTTGAATTAACTCAAAGACTGACGCAACTGAGCCAGGAACAAGGGGTGACGTTGTTCATGACACTGTTGGCAGTGTTTGATACTTTACTTTACCGCTATACAGAACAATCAGATATTTTGGTGGGGACACCAATTGCTAACCGTAATCGCAGTGAAATAGAAGGGTTAATTGGCTTTTTTATCAATACTTTAGTTTTGCGTACTGATATCTCAGGCAATCCCAGCTTTAACGAATTACTCACTCGCATTCGGGAAATGGCTCTGTCTGCATACTCTCATCAGGATTTGCCCTTTGAAATGTTAGTAGAGGCATTGCAGCCAGAAAGGGATCTCAGTCATACGCCACTGTTCCAGGTGATGTTTTTACTTGAGAGTGCGCCCACATCTCAATTGGAATTAACTGGGTTAGATATTAGTCCATTGCCAATAGAAAATGCGACGGCAAAATTTGACCTAACCTTGTCAATGGAGAACACTGGTAGTGGACTGTTGGGTTCGTGGGAGTACAACACAGACTTATTTGATAGCAGCACGATCGCACGCATGACAGGTCATTTTGTGACACTGCTGGAAGCAATTGTAGCCAATCCCCAAGAGCGAATTTCCCAGTTGCCAATGCTAACAGAAGTTGAGCAACAACAATTATTTGGAGAATGGAACAATACTCAGGCGGATTACCCTGGGGATAAATGCATTCATCAGTTATTTGAGTCACAGGTAGAACTGACCCCAGATGCGATCGCAGTAATATTTGAAAATCAACAGTTAACTTATGGTGAGTTAAACACCCAAGCTAATCAATTAGCACACCACCTACAATCTGTTGGTGTGGGGCCAGAAGTTTTAGTAGGGATTTATTTAGAGCGATCGCTATCGATTATCGTCGGATTGTTAGCCGTCCTCAAAGCCGGTGGCGCTTACGTCCCCCTAGACCCTGATTATCCCCAGCAGCGATTAGCCGACATATCCCAAGATTCACAAATTTCCGTGCTGATCACCCAGCAGAAATTACTTAATTCCTTACCAATCCAAGGGGTAAAAGTCATCATCTTGGACACAGAATCTACGGTGCTGACGAATCAAAGTCAAGAAAATCTGGTGAGTGAGGTAAAACCAGAAAACTTGACTTGTATACTGTACACCTCTGGGTCTACCGGCAAACCCAAAGGCGTAATGCTGACTCACGCAGCTTTAGTTAACCATAGCAGTGCAATTAGTGAAGTATTTGGTTTAACAAGCAGCGATCGCGTTTTGCAGTTTGCTTCCTTCGGCTTTGATGTTGCTGCCGAAGAAATCTTTCCCACTTGGTCGAAAGGTGCAACTGTAGTATTAAGACCCGCGCAAATGTTCCCAGACTTTGCCAGCTTTGCCCAATTTATTGAACAACAAAAGCTGAGTGTCTTAAATATCACCCCAGCCTATTGGCATGAATGGGCGATCGCAGTATCTCAAAAGGATGCAACAGTACCGCGAAGTCTCCGCTTAGTCGCCATCGGTGGGGATGCAGTTCTACCAGAAACAGTAACAATATGGCAGCAATTGGTAGGCGATCGCGTCAATTGTCTTAACGTCTACGGCCCCACCGAAGCATCGGTGACAGCGATCGTCCACGATTTGCTTGATCCCAAATCAGAAAAAACCAATTCTGTATTAATTGGTCGTCCCATTGCCAATACACAAGTTTACATCCTTGACCGTCACCTCCAACCAGTACCGATTGGAGTCAGAGGCGAACTGCATATATGTGGAGTTCGTTTAGCACGAGGTTATCTCAACCGCCCAGAATTGACAGAGGAAAAATTCATTCCCAATCCGTTTGAGGAGGCAGGAGGCAGGAGGCAGGATAGCGCAGCGGTAGCGAGTCCGCGAGCGTCGGCAGGAGGGAGTAGATTATATAAAACAGGGGATTTAGCTCGTTATCTACCTGACGGTAACATTGAGTGCTTTGGACGCATCGACAATCAAGTAAAAATCCGGGGATTCCGCATTGAGTTGGGAGAAATTGAGGCAGTACTGAACCAACATATTCATGTGCAGACATCCTGTGTGATCATTCGCGAAGATGCGATCGGGGAGAAGCGCTTAGTCGCCTACGTAGTACCGCACGAGCAAAAAATACCCACCATTAGCGAATTGCGTCAGTTCCTCTCTAATAATCTGCCTCTTTACATGGTGCCCCAAGCTTTCGTGATTCTGGAGTCGCTACCGCTCACAACAAACCGGAAAGTAGACCGTCGTGCTTTACCAGCACCAGATTTATATAGCGAACTAGCAGACAAATATGTTGCTCCACGTACCCCCAGCGAAGAAATGCTGGCACAAATTTGGGCACAAATCCTGAAAGTAGAGCAAGTGGGCATTCATGATAACTTCTTTGAAATTGGGGGACACTCACTACTAGCAACGCAACTGGTTTCACGCATCCGCAACAGTTTCAAAGTCGAACTACCATTGCGGAGCCTGTTTGCCGCAGCGACAGTTGCTCAATTAGCACATCTTATTGGGCAGTTGCAGCAACAAAATTTAGAACTCACAGTACCACCCATTTTACCAAGGGTTCATAATGCAGAATTATCACTGTCTTATGCTCAACAGCGTTTGTGGTTTTTAGACCAGTTACAGCCGAATAGTGCTTTATATAACATCCCCCTGGCTTTGCGTCTAGTCGGAACTCTCAATGTTGCAGCCTTAGAACAAAGCTTGCAAGGAATCATTCAGCGTCATGAAGCGTTACGCACCAACTTCATCACAGTTGATGGACAACCTTCTCAAATCGTTCAAACGATAAGGGAACAGGGAACTATATCAATTGTTGACTTCAAGGATTTATCCACAAACGAGCAAGAAATAGCTTCAAAGCAATTAGCAATTACACAAGCTATTCAACCCTTTGATTTAGCAAGACAAGCATTAGTGAGAGCAACATTAGTCGTGCTGTCTGAGACAGAACACATTTTACTAGTGTGTATGCATCACATTGTTAGTGATGGCTGGTCAATGGGTGTGTTTGTCCAAGAATTCACAGCGTTGTATAGTGCTTATTCCCAAGGTCAGCCTTCCACTTTAGCGCCATTACCGATTCAGTACGCAGATTTCGCAATCTGGCAAAGACAGTGGTTGCAAGGGGAGATACTGCAAAGCCAACTGTCTTACTGGCAAAAACAATTGGCAAACGCACCAGCTTTATTGTCGCTTCCCACAGATCGACCTAGACCTGCTGTGCAAACCTTTGCTGGCGCACATCAAGAGTTTGCACTTTCACCTGAGTTAACTCAAAGACTGACACAATTGAGTCAGCAACAAGGGGTAACTTTATTCATGACGCTATTAGCGGCATTTGATACATTACTTTACCGCTACACAGGGCAATCAGATATTTTGGTGGGGACACCAATTGCTAACCGTAATCGCAGTGAAATAGAAGGGTTGATTGGCTTTTTTGTCAACACTTTAGTGATGCGGACTGATTTATCTGAAAATCCTAGTTTCCAAAATTTACTCACTCGTGTTCGGGAAGTGGCTTTGGGAGCATACGCTCATCAAGATTTGCCCTTTGAAATGCTGGTGGAAGTATTGCAGCCTGAACGAAACCTTAGCCATACGCCACTATTCCAAGTAGCGTTTGTGATTCAGAATGCGCCCATCTCTCAAGTAGAATTAACTGGGTTAACTATCAGTGATTTGCCAATAGAAAATGTAACTGCCAAATTTGATCTTACCTTGGCAATGGAAAACACTGCGACTGGACTGCTGGGACTTTGGGAGTACAATACTGACTTGTTTGATGCAAGCACTATTGAGCGGCTATCGGGTCATTTTATAACTTTGCTCTCTGCAATTGTGGCGAATCCACAGCAGCAAATTTCCCAGTTGCCAATGTTGACAGAAGTTGAGCAGCAGCAGTTATTAATTGATTGGAATGATACTCAGATAGACTATCCCCAAGATAAATGTATTCATCAGTTATTTGAAGAACAGGTTGAGCAGACTCCAGATGCAGTGGCGGTGGTGTTTGTAGACAATCAACAATTAACTTACCAGCAGTTGAATAGTCGCGCTAATCAGTTAGCCCATTACTTACGCTCATTGGGTGTGGGAGCCGATGTGCTGGTGGGTATTTGTGTCGAGCGTTCTTTAGAAATGATCGTAGGACTACTTGCCATTCTCAAGGCGGGTGGTGCTTATGTGCCCCTTGACCCTGAGTATCCCCAAGAACGCTTACAATATATTCTCGAAGATGCTCAAGTTTCGGTACTACTCACCCAACAGCGAGTTCTTGATAGACTACCTGAACATCAGACGCAGCTTGTCTGTTTGGATGAGATTTGGCCACAAATTGTCCAAAATAATCAAGATAATTTCACCAGTGGAGTTACATCTGCTCACTTAGCTAATCTAATTTATACTTCCGGCTCCACAGGTAAGCCCAAAGGTGTGATGGTTGAGCATACCGGACTTGTTAACTTAGCTCAAGCTCAAATTCAAACTTTTGGCTTGCATTCTGATAGTCGCGTTCTCCAGTTTGCTTCCCTTAGTTTTGATGCTTCTATCTGGGAAATCATCATGGCTCTGGGATCAGGAGCAAGACTCTACTTAGGAACAAAAGACTCTTTAGCGCCTGGTACACCGTTAATTCAGTTATTAAGGGATTATTGTGTTACCCATGTTACCTTACCACCCTCGGCACTAGCAGTCCTGCCTGTTGAGGAACTCCCGGCGTTGCAAACAATAATTGTGGCTGGGGAAGCTTGTTCTGCTGAATTGATCAGACAATGGTCTGTTGGTAGAAACTTCTTCAACGCTTATGGGCCAACAGAAGCTAGTGTTTGTGCCACGATCGCTAAATGCACCGAGAGCGATCGCAAAATCTCTATCGGCCGCCCAATAGCCAACGCGCAAATCTACATCTTAGACTCGCACTTACAACCAGTTCCCGTTGGTGTACCAGGAGAATTACACATTGGTGGTGCAGGATTAGCACGAGGTTATCTCAACCGACCTGAGTTAACACAAGAAAAATTCATCTCTAATCGCTTCGGTCAAAGCAGGGGAGCAGAAATTCTTCTCAATCCCCAATCCCCAGTTCCCAATCCCCGACTTTATAAAACTGGAGATTTAGCACGCTACTTGAGTGACGGCAACATCGAATACTTGGGACGTATTGATAACCAAGTAAAAATTCGTGGCTTCCGCATTGAGTTGGGAGAAATTGAAGCTGCACTGTCCCAGTTACCTGAAGTACGAGAAGCAATAGTCGTCTCACGGGAAGACCAACCGAATAACAAACGCCTAATAGCTTATGTTGTACCGCAACAGAAAAATCTCGAATCATCAAAGAAACCAGAAAATTTATCAACAGACAAATCTTTAAGAGCAAATCTCAAGAAACTCTTGCCCGACTACATGATACCCTCCAGGTTTGTGGTGCTAGAGAACCTGCCCTTAACACCAAACGGCAAGATAGACCGCCGCGCCCTACCAACAAATGAACTAACTCTTCTAAATGAAGCCGATTATTTCATGCCAAATACAGAAGCAGAAAAAATCATTGCTGGTATTTGGCAAAAAACACTACAAGTAGAAAAGGTGGGTCTTTACGATAACTTCTTTGAACTAGGGGGACATTCTCTATTAG
Organism: Nostoc sp. UIC 10890; assembly: GCF_054786515.1. Classification (NCBI taxonomy): domain Bacteria; kingdom Bacillati; phylum Cyanobacteriota; class Cyanophyceae; order Nostocales; family Nostocaceae; genus Nostoc; species Nostoc sp. UIC 10890. Next base: position 2,141,588 of record NZ_JBSGKF010000001.1, on the reverse strand, counting down.
CTACTCAGGTAATTTCTCGCTTACAGTCAGCCTTTGGGACTTCCTTACCCTTACGCTATATCTTTGAATCACCTACAGTTGCCCAGTTAAGTGAAGCTATTTTAGCTCAACTTGAAACTGGTTCAGGTCTGGCATTACCGGCGATGGCTACGCCCGCCGCAGGCATCGCACCTGCTTCCAGAGACACAGATATACCCCTATCATGGGCACAAGAACGCCTATGGTTTGTAAATCAATTAGAAGGCGAAAGTAGTGCCTACACAATAGATTTCACCTTACGTTTAGTGGGAAATCTCAACATCAAAGCTTTAGAACAAGCCTTTGGGGAGATAGTGCAGCGCCATGAAGTTCTGCGGACTCGTTTTGAAATCAAGAATGACAAGCCAGTACAAGTAATTGCTCCCCATCTAAGCGTCACCTTACCAGTGGTGGATTTACAGAATGTGCCAGACCCTTGGAAACAAGTTGAGCAACTGGCAACAGCAGAAACCTGCAAACCATTTGATCTAGCGAATGGCCCTGTGCTGCGAGTCAAGTTGTGGCAAATTACTCAAGACGAGTATGTATTGGTATTCGCAATTCACCATATTGCTGCTGATGGTTGGTCGATGGGCGTTTTCATCGGCGAACTGTCAGCCTATTATCGAAGCTCTGTAACAGGTAGTTCTGTTGAGTTACCAGAGTTACCCATACAGTATGCCGACTTCGCCGTGTGGCAACGTCAGTGGCTAACAAATCAGGTACTAGAGCGTCAGTTAAGCTACTGGAAGCAACATTTAACAGGAGCGCCACCTCTATTAGAACTACCCACAGACCGCCCCCGCCCAGCCGTACAGACTTTTCGAGGCGGTACAGAGCGACTGCAATTAGATGTCTTGCTAACGCAGCAATTGAAAAAGCTCAGTCAAGAGTCTGGAAGCACACTGTTTATGACACTGCTGGCGGGTTTTGTAGTGTTAATGTCTCGCTACAGTGGGCAAACAGATTTGGTGATTGGTTCACCGATCGCAAATCGCAACCGTACAGAAATTGAAGGGTTAATTGGCTTTTTTGTCAATACTCTGGCACTGAGATTCGATTTATCCCCAGAACCGACCTTTGAAGCTTTACTAGCGCAGGTGCGAAAAGTTACTCAAACCGCCTACGACCATCAGGATTTACCCTTCGAGATGTTAGTCGAAGAATTGCAACTTGAGCGGAACCTGGATCGCAACCCATTGGTGCAGGTAGTGTTTGCCCTCCAGAATGCTCCCTCATCCGATTGGGATCTACCTGGTTTAAAGGTTGAAGGGATGCCTTCGGGACTGGACTCAGTTCGGCTTGACCTAGAAGTTTACCTGTGGGATATGCCCGAAGGTCTTGGGGGCTTTTGCTCTTACAACGCCGATTTATTTGATGCCGCAACCATCGCCCGCATGATGCAACATTTTGTGACAATCCTTGGAGCAATTGTTGCAAATCCCCAGCAGCCAGTGGCATTACTTCCATTGCTGACACAGCGCGATCGCCATCAAATATTAATAGAGTGGAATGATACTCAAGCGGACTATCCGCAGCATAAGTGTATTCATCAGTTATTTGAAGCACAGGTAGAGCGGACACCTAATGCAGTGGCGGTGGTATTTGAAAACGAACAACTCACCTATCACCAGTTAAATTGTCGCGCTAACCAGTTGGCGCAATACTTGCGGTCTTTGGGTGTAGGAACCGATGTACTAGTGGGATTGTGTGTAGAGCGATCGCTTTTAACAGTCGTTGCATTGTTGGGGATTCTGAAAGCGGGTGGTGCTTACGTGCCCCTTGACCCCGATTATCCCCAAGACCGTCTGAGCTTTATGCTTGAAGATGCTCAAGTTTGGTTACTTCTGACTCAACAGCACTTAGTTGATAAACTACCGCCAAATCAAGCAAACCAAGTCTTTTTAGAGGAAATCTGGTCAGAAATTGCCCAAAATAGCCAGGATAACCTGACTGGGGTTGTAACGGCCTTTGATCTAGCGAATGTGATTTACACTTCCGGCTCTACTGGTAAACCTAAAGGGGTAATGGTTGAGCATAAAGGATTGTGTAACCTAGCTCAAGCTCAGATTCAAGCTTTTGGCTTAGATTCTGGTAGTCGAGTTCTCCAGTTTGCCTCCTTCAGTTTTGATGCTTGTATCTCGGAAATCTTGATGACTTTGGGATCAGGGGCAACCCTTTACCTGGGAACAAAAGACTCTTTAATGCCCGGTACGCCGTTAATTGAGCGGTTACGCGATTATGGCATTACCCATGTCACCCTACCACCATCAGCTTTAGCAGTTCTGCCAGTTGAAGAACTCCCGGCATTGCAAACACTAATTGTTGCTGGAGAAGCTTGTTCTGTTGAACTGATGAAGCAATGGTCTGCTGGTAGAAACTTCTTCAACGCTTATGGGCCAACAGAAGCTAGCGTCTGTGCGACGATCGCAAAATGCACTTCTGAGGATCAGAAAATTTCAATTGGTCGCCCCATTGCCAACACTCAAGTCCACATTCTAGACTCGCACTTACAGCCAGTGCCGATTGGTGTCCCAGGAGAACTGCACATTGGTGGTGTCGGATTAGCCAGAGGCTATCTCAATCGACCAGAGTTAACCCAAGAGAAATTCATCTCTAATCCCTTCGGTCAAAGCAGGGGAGCAGGGGAGCAGAGGAGCAGAGGAGCAGGGGAGCAGGGGAGCAGAGGGGCAGAAATTCTTCCCAATCCCGAATCCCCATTGCCCCTAATCCCCAGAGGGGGCCCCGAGTTCCCCAATCCCCGACTTTATAAAACAGGGGATTTAGCCCGCTATTTACCTGACGGGAATATCGAATACTTAGGACGCATCGACAATCAAGTTAAGATTCGCGGCTTCCGTATCGAGTTAGGCGAAATTGAAGCAGTTTTGAGCCAGCACTCCTTGGTACAGGAGAGTGTCGTCGTCACCAGAGTTGATTCCTCTGGGGATAAAAGTCTGGTGGCTTACTTAGTGCCCGGTTTCAAAAGTCAAATATTACCCCAGCAGCTTGCTCAATGGCAGAGTGAGTATGTGAGTGACTGGCAAAGGCTTTATGAACAAGCTTATGGGCAAGTTGAAGTATCCACAGATGACCCCACGTTCAATATCAGTGGTTGGAACAGTAGTTACACCAGACAAGCCATCCCAGATATGGAGATGCGGGAGTGGGTTGAAAATACGGTGAGCCGGATTCTGGCGGTTGAACCAAAACGGGTATTAGAAATTGGTTGCGGAACGGGGTTACTGCTATCGCGCATTGCCAAGGGTTGCCAACAATATTGGGGAGCCGATTATTCCATCGCCGCCATCAAGTACGTTGAGCAGGTTTGCAGCACGGTTGAGGGTCTAGAACATGTGCGGCTGCTGCACCAAATGGCAGATAACTTTGCAAGTATCCCCCAAGGAGAATTCGACACTGTAATTGTGAACTCTGTAGTCCAGTATTTCCCCAGTGTTGAATATCTGTTACAAGTTCTAGAAGGAGCGATTGCCACAATTGGCCAAGAGGGGACAATTTTTGTGGGCGATGTCCGCAGCTTGCCGCTACTGGAGCCATATCACGCAGCTGTGCAGTTATCCCAAGCAATTGATGAAAGAAGTATTGAGCAATGGCAGCAGCAGGTACACCAGAGTGTAGCCGCTGAGGAAGAATTGCTCATTGATCCCAGGTTTTTCATCGCTCTCAAACAACGTTTTCCCCAGATTTCTTGGGTGGAGATTCAGCCCAAACGCGGTCATTCTCAAAATGAGTTAACTCAATTCCGCTATGATGTCACTCTGCATCTGGGTACTGATGTTCAAACACCAGTAGTTCCTTGGTTAAACTGGCAACTAGACCAACTTTCCTTTACCCAAATTAAAAATCAACTGCTTTCAGAGCAGCCGGAATTCTTGGGAATCAGACGTGTACCAAATCAACGGGTGCAGCAAGCATTACAAATTTGGGAATGGTTGTCTAATCCTCCTGGTGTCGAAACAGTCGGTCAATTGCGGGAAATACTGGCACAACAGCCAAAAGTTGGGATCAATCCAGAGCAGTTTTGGGAACTGGGGCAGGATCTCGGCTACGCTGTTCACTTGAGTTGGTGGGGCAGTAGTCAGGATGGTTCATTCGATGTGGTGTTTTGCCGCAATAGTTCAACGCTAAGACACCAAGCGATCGCTTTTTGGGATAGTTCAACGGTTACTACTAAATCCTGGACTGACTACACTAACAATCCTCTACACGGTAAGTTAGTCCAGAAGTTGGTGCCCCAGGTGCGGGAATTTATCCAACAAAAGCTACCCAATTACATGGTTCCGAAAGCTTTTGTCCTGCTCAATGCTTTGCCCCTGACACCTAATGGCAAAGTGGATCGTCGGGCGCTCCCAACACCTGATACGGCTTCCAGAAATCTCTCAACTGGCTTTGTTTCTCCTCGAACTCCAATTGAAGCTCAACTGGTTCAAATCTGGGGTGAAGTTCTGGGACTGGAACGGATTGGCGTTAAGGATAACTTCTTTGAATTAGGGGGACATTCGTTGCTGGCTACTCAGGTTATTTCACGCAGCAATTCAGCTTTTGGACTTGATCTCTCTGTACAGAAGATGTTTGAGTTTCCCACTGTTGCTGCGATCGCATCCTACATGGAAGTAATGGATTGGGCAGCTGAAGATTTAGCGGAACCTGATATCACTGGCGAAATAGTGGAGTTTTGAGAATGACTAACAACACATTTGATTTTCTTTGTCAACTCAGAAATTTAAGTATTAATCTAGAAACCGATGGCGATCGCTTGCGCTGTCATGCACCTGAAGGAGCGTTAACTCCAACCCTGCGCCAAGAAATCGCCCAGCGCAAAACAGACCTGATTTTATTATTACAGGAGGCAAAGCAGCTTAAAGTCTCCGAGCAGTTGTCCATTCAACCCGTACTACGGGATGGTAAGCTACCACTGTCTTTTGCCCAACAACGGCTCTGGTTTATCCACCAGATATCACCCGACAGTACTGCTTACAATATGCTGGAAGCTCTGCAACTAGACGGTTCGCCCAATATTGGGGCACTGGAGCAGAGCCTCAGCGAACTGATTCGCCGCCACGAGATATTAAGAACCACTTTTCCCACAGTAGACGGAAACCCGATCCAGCTAATTGCCCCTCCCACTGCCTTAACTTTGCCAATCCATGACTTGCAGGGGTTTTCCACCGAGGAGCAAACTGAGCAAATTCGACAAATAGCCAAGTCCATTGCATCCGAGCTTTTCGATCTGGCTGCTGAACCATTAGTACAATTCACCTTACTCCAACTGAATTCCCAGGAGTATGTACTGCTGTTGAAGATGCACCACATTATCTACGATGGCTGGTCTTTGAGCATCTTTTTCCGTGAGTTATCTCAGTTATATGCAGCTTTCACTCAAGGATTACCCAACCCACTAGCCCAATTACCTATCCAGTACGCCGACTTTGCAGTTTGGCAACGCCAGTGGTTGACTGGCGAAGTTCTTGAGCGCCAACTCAATTACTGGCAAAAACAATTAGCAGGTGCGCCTCTAGTACTAGAACTCCCTGCTGATCGAAAACGTCCCCCAGTTCAGACCTTTCAAGGTGGAGTTGAGTGTTTTCAACTGGATCGCGACCTCACACAACGCCTCAAGCAATTAAGCCAGGAGTCAGACACAACCTTATTTATGACCCTACTGGCAGCTTTTTTGGTCTTGCTCTCTCGTTACAGTGGTCAGTCAGATATTGTTGTTGGTTCTCCGATCGCTAACCGTAACAGTCCAGCGATCGAACAGCTAATGGGGTTTTTTGCGAATACCCTACCATTAAGGGGCAATCTGTCTGGAAACCCCACCTTTACTGAGTTCTTAGCGCAAGTGCGGCAAACCACGTTGTCAGCATACTCCCACCAAGACTTGCCCTTTGAAATGTTGGTAGAAAAGTTACAGCCAGACCGAGATTTGAGTCGTAATCCCCTGGTACAAGTAATGTTTTCCCTCCAGAATGCGCCACAATCTTCTGCTAATTTGCCAGGTTTAACTATCCAAAATGTGCCGTTACCACTTGATGTCAAAGTCAGGTTTGATTTGGAAGTGAACTACTGGGAAAATCCAGAAGGTCTGGAAGGTGTTTGGTGCTATAACACTGATTTATTTGATGCCACCACAATTACTCGCATCGGCCAACATTTTCAAACTTTACTCAAAGCAATTGTCGCAAATCCCAGAATGGGAATTTCTGAATTACCACTATTGAGTTCAGCAGAAAGACATCAATTGTTGGTGGAGTGGAACGATACTCAAGTAGATTATCCCCAGGATTTGTGTATCCATCAGTTATTTGAGAAGCAAGTTGAGAAGACACCCGATGCAGTGGCGGTAGTGTATGAAAATCAACAACTGACTTATGGTGAGTTGAATATTCGTGCTAACCAGTTGGCACACTATTTGCGCTCCTTGGGCGTGGGAGTAGATGTACTGGTCGGGTTGTGTGTAGAGCGATCGCTAGAGATGATTGTGGGACTACTGGGAATTCTCAAGGCGGGTGGAGCATATCTGCCACTTGACCCAGAGTATCCCCAAGAACGCTTAAGTTTCATGCTTCAAGATGCTCAGGTAAAAGTGCTGTTGACTCAAGAAAAATTAGTAAAGTCTCTGACTCAACATCAGTCGCGTGTCGTCTGCTTAGACACCGACTGGCAAAGTATTAGCCAAGCAAATCAGGATAATCTCAACAGCACAGTCAGTTCGGAAAACCTCTCGTACATAATTTATACTTCCGGTTCTACAGGCACACCCAAGGGAGTAATCGTAACTCATCAGGCTGTAAATCGACTCGTGTTGAATACCAACTATGTGGAGTTAACACCTAATGACTGCGTTGCTCAAGCTGCCAATATTGCTTTTGATGCTGCAACCTTTGAAATTTGGGGAGCATTGCTGAACGGAGCCAAGCTAGTCATCATAAATAAATCTGTATTGCTGATCCCGACAGAATTTGCCGCAAATATCCGCGATCGCCAGATCAGCGTCTTATTTTTAACCACAGCTTTATTCAATCAGTTAGCCAGTTTTGTCCCCGAAGCATTTAGTTCTCTAAAATATCTACTATTTGGTGGTGAAGCGGTTGACCCCAGATGGGTGCAAGAAGTACTACAAAAAGGCGCTCCACAGCAACTTTTGCATGTTTATGGGCCAACAGAAAATACCACTTTTTCTTCTTGGTATTTGGTAGAGAACTTAGCAACTACAGCCAAAACTATCCCCATTGGTCGGGCAATTTCCAACACACAAATCTATTTACTAGACCAAAACTTACAACCTGTACCGATTGGCGTACCCGGAGAATTGTACCTTGGTGGTGCAGGATTGGCACGCGGCTATCTCAACCGACCAGAGTTAACACAAGAGAAATTCATCTCTAATCGCTTCGGTCAAAGCAGGGGAGCAGGGGAGCAGGGGAGCAGAGGAGCAGAAATTCTTCCCAATCCCCAATCCCCAGTTCCCAATCCCCGACTTTATAAAACTGGAGATTTAGCACGCTACTTGAGTGACGGCAACATCGAATACTTGGGACGTATTGATAACCAAGTAAAAATTCGTGGTTTCCGCGTTGAGTTGGGAGAAATTGAAGCCGTACTGAGCCAACATGAAGATGTGCAGGTATCTTGCGTCATCGCCCACGAAGATACCCCAGGTGAAAAGCGGTTAGTCGCTTACATCGTGCCGCACCCACAGGTGACACCCACAGTCAGCGTTCTGCGTCAGTTCCTTGCTAATAAACTACCTGCATATATGACGCCAAATGCTTTTGTGATGTTGGAGTCCTTGCCACTAACACCCAATGGAAAAGTAGACCGTCGCGCCTTGAAAGCACCTTCTAACACCAGCAACTTAGACAAATTTGTTCAACCTCGTAACCAATTAGAACTGCAACTAATACAAATCTGGTCAAAGATTCTGAAAGTTGACAAAGTGGGAGTACAAGATAACTTTTTTGACCTTGGTGGTCATTCCCTTTTAGCTCCCTACTTAATGACTCAAATTAAACAGCAGCTTGGTAAAGATGTCACCTTAACTAATATTTTTCAAAATCCAACTATTGAACAGTTGGCGACAATTGTACAAAAAGGCGCTGATTACTCTGATTCGTCTTGTTTGGTAGCAATTCAACCAAACGGTTCAAACTTGCCTTTCTTCTGCGTTCCCGGAGCAGGTGGCAGGCCTTTTTACTTCTATCACTTAGGACGTTATTTAGGAGCAGATCAACCATTATACAGTTTTCAAAATGATTTATATAGTGACTTAGAGTCAGTCACTCGTATTGAGGATATGGCTAGTATTTACATTCAAGCAATGCAAGCTGTGCAGCCCCAAGGCCCATACTTTTTAGGAGGACATTCCTATGGTGGGAACGTCGCTTTTGAAATGGCCCAACAGCTAGTTTCTCAGGGACATGAAGTTGCATTGCTGGCGATAATTGATTCTTCAGCACCGACTTATAAGGATAAGCAAATGCTGATTGATTATATTAATTGGGATGATGCTATGTGGCTAGCGGAGGTGAGTAAAGGAATAGAACTTTATTTAGAAAAAAGCGTGGATATTTCCTACGATACTCTTCAAACCTTGACTATGGAGGAGCAACTCAAATACGTTTTACACTATTTTAAAATGGCTAATATGTTGGCTCCTAATGCTGAAATTACGCAGCTGAAAAATATCGTCCAAGCTTATAAAACTAGCTGTTTATGTCTCGTTGATTATCTACCAAAACAGATTTATCCGGGTAAACTTACGATTCTACGAGCTAACGAGGATATGCCAGAAGACCCTAATAGTGAGTTAAATGCTGAGGTTTCAAAGGATTTATCCTTGGGCTGGAGCGAGTTTTGTACCGAACCAGTGGATATCCATTTTCTGCTAGGTAACCATATCACGATTATGGCTGAACCCCATGTCCAGGTTTTAGCCGAACGCTTGAAAGCTTGCATCCAGCAAGCATCAGCAAACTAAGTACAAAGATGCTTATTACTGATTATTCAGTACTAAAAAGTGCTAAATCTGATTATAAAAGATTTCAATTTATTTCTCAAATATGCCAACCCAAGCTGTTCAAGCTCAACCCATAACAAATGCTTTTTCAAGTTTTACTCAATTTTGGGAAGATGTAAAAGCGATCGCAGGCCCTTACTGGTATCCAACCAAGCCAGGTGATAGAACATTTCCAGACGTTCTTCGCGCTTGGGCAATGCTTATTCTTCTGATATTACTAATAATCGGGCTTGTGGGCGTAACTGCTTTTAATAGTTTTGTTGGTCGCTATTTGGTCGATAGTCTTATTCAAGACAAAGATTATGATAAGTTCCTTAACACCTTAGCAGTTAATATTGTTGGGTTAGTCTTGGTAACCCTGTTAGTAGGATTTTCTAAATTTGTCAGAAAAAAAATTGCTCTGGATTGGTACAAATGGCTAAACAATCATATTTTAGATAAATATTTGAGCAATCGTGCTTATTATAAAATTAACTTTCAAGCCGATCTTGATAACCCAGATCAACGCTTATCTCAAGAGATTGAACCTGTTACCAATAGTGCTTTGAATTTTTCAGCTACTTTTTTAGAAAAAGTACTGGAAATGACAACTTTTTTAATAATTGTCTGGTCTATTTCCCAACAAATCGCTGTTGTTCTACTTGCTTATACGATCATAGGTAATTTTATTGCTGTTTACTTAAATCAAACATTGAGTAAAATTAATCAAGAAGAACTTGGATTTAAAGCTGAATACAATTATTCCTTGACTCATGTTCGGAATCACGCTGAATCGATAGCTTTTTTTCAGGGAGAAAAACAAGAATTAAATATAATTGGACGCCGATTTAGTAATCTGGTTAACAACACGGAACGTAAGATAAGTTGGGAAAGAGGTACGGAAATTTTTAGCAGAGGATATCAATCTGTTATCCAAATCTTCCCCTTTTTAGTACTCGCGCCTTTATATATTAGAGACGAAATTGATTTTGGACAACTAGGACAAGCCGCTTTAGCTTGTAATATGTTTGCTGTTGCTCTGGGACAATTAATAAATGAATTTGGTACTTCAGGACGCTTTTCTAGTTACGTTGATCGTTTAGCTGAGTTTTCAAATTCTTTAGAAGAAGTAACTAAGCAACCAGAAAATGTAAGTACTATTAAAACAATAGAAGAAAATCATCTCACTTTTGAGCATGTCACCTTACAAACGCCCAACTATGAGCAGGTGATTGTCGAAAACTTATCACTTTCTGTTGAACCGGGAGAAAGTTTATTAATTGTTGGGCCTAGTGGTCGAGGTAAAAGTTCTCTGTTAAGAGCGATCGCTGGCTTATGGAATGCGGGAACTGGTCGTCTGGTGCGACCGCCTTTAGAACAAGTCTTATTTTTGCCCCAACGTCCTTATATAATTTTGGGAACTCTGCGCGAACAGTTACTCTATCCTCATACAAATCGTCCTATGAGCGATCGAGAACTCAAAGAAGTTTTACAACAAGTTAATCTGCAAAACTTGCTTAGTCGAGTCGATGGTTTCGATACAGAGGTTCCTTGGGAAAATATACTCTCCTTGGGAGAACAACAACGCCTTGCATTCGCCCGATTATTAATTACTCATCCTAGCTTCACCATATTAGATGAAGCAACAAGTGCTTTGGATTTGGATAACGAGGAGAGCTTGTATCAAAAGTTACTAGAGACAAAAACAACATTTATCAGTGTTGGACATCGAGAAAGTTTGTTTAATTATCATCAATGGGTTTTAGAACTATCACAAGATTCTAGTTGGCAACTTGTTACCGTGGAGGATTATCGGCGTCAAAAAGCAACAGAAATAGTCACTAATTCTCCTGAAAATACTGAAATCATCATAGATGTTTTACCCAATAATCAATCCCAAAACCCACCCGAACTAGGGACAATAACAGGCACGATTGAAGGGCTTTCTCATAAAGAAATGCAGGAATTAACAGACTATTCCGTTGCCAGTATTAGAAGTAGAGCAAGCCTTGGTAAGTCCACTACTGGCAAAGATGGCTTCACCTACCACTACAACAAAGACCCCAAGGTGTTGAAATGGGTGAAAATTTAACGCTTACTAATGCTTTTACCTAAAAATGAGCAAACTTTTTAAGCATAAATAGAGCAAAAAATAACATAATTTCGTACTCCAGCTAATTTCAATATTAGGTGTAAAAATGTCAACAATATTTGCAGATAAACAAGAATTAGCCAAACAAATAGTTCAATATATTAAGCAAGATGAAATTGCCATTGCTGTCAAAAAACTGCGTCAACAGGCGACAAACTCTTGTGAACTTCCTTCAATTTGGCTACTCAACACAGCAGATGCTTTAGAAAATAACGATTGGAGTATCTTGTCTGAAGGCTTTATTAATATGGATTTTATTGGTAAAAATGGTTATTTCTTGATAATCGCACCTTATCAAATAAATCGACAATGCCAAAGCCAGGTAACTTTAAGTGCAATTTACGGCAAAATGCACGATAACTCTCAGCCATCTATTGAACAATTAGAAAATCTGAGTCGCGAAAAATTTGGAACCCTAAGCCAACCAATTCCAAGAAACCTTTCTTTTACCGAAATTGCTAGTTGCGGTAATGTCAGTGGTGAAATTAGTGAAGCCTTCATCGTCCCAAATGGATGGTCATTTCCTAACAGTGTTTGTGGCCCAGCATTAAACAATGCAAGCGAGCAGCGACGACGTTTTTTAGGTTCTAGTCGCGAATGCATTCAAAAAGTATTTGAACATGAAACAGCAAATTTACTATTAGGCCCCTTAGAAGACGAAATCAATAGTGAACGCTATCGCCATATAGATACTCAAGTTCATGAAGCAGGACATGCTAGTGGTTTGGGATTTGACTTCAAAGTAAAGCATAATCTCTTCCAAAACTATGCCTATGCTGGTGTAGAAGAATGGCGATCTGATAGTTTAGGGTTTGAGTTTGCAGCTTGCATTTTACCTGCTCAAGAAGCTGGGAAGTTGGTAGCTGTTAATTTCTGCATTCGCTTTGGCTTAGATGCTCACCGTTTAGGAGGCATAGAAAAAGATACGGATGTATATGCTAGCCTTCTAAGCTTAGAACATCTTTTTCAAAATGATGCTATATATATTACTAAAAAAGGTCAATTAGCTTTACGTAATTTGAGTTATCCAGGTTTACTCCAAGCTGTTGAACTCCATCGGGCACAAGCGTTATCTCTTACTCGAAGAGAGTTAAACCTTAAAAGTCCTACAGGTATTTTCTATCTGTACAAAATAGACATTCATCCATCAACTCAATCAATTTTTCAAGGGCTAGTTATGGAACGCTGTCAAGGAATTTGGGCAGAGTTACAATAATTAGCAATACTTCTCGGTTAAGCATTTTTAATTCAGAATCGGGTTTTGGGAAAAGGGCAAAGGGTAAGGGTTAAAGGTTTTTTATTTCCCCTTTTCCCCTTAACCGAGAAGTATTACAATAATTAGTTTTCCCCTCTTTTTGGCGTTGTCGCATGAGCATGGGGAATATTAAAATAATTCGTAATTCGTAATTCGTAATTCGTAATTAAGTTTTGTAACGGATATTTTATCTACTTAACTGTCTTAACTGTCTTAACTGTCTACTTAACTTTCTTAAATTTCTTAACTGTCCACTTTTACTGTCTTAACTGTCTACTTTTAATGTCTTAACTGCTATTGCATTTTCTTGATAAAGCTGAGATTATTTGAGAGTAGAGATTAAGCGCGTTGCCATACTACTAGATTTGTGTATTTTTAACTTGTAATTGAGTTCATTCTCAAGCTTAGATGGTAAAAGTTAAGGATTTTTCTTTACCTTTTGCCCTTAGAGGATGTTTGAAAAATCCTCTTGTCGTCGGCATCAAAAATTTTAGATCCCCCTAAATCCCCCGATAAATTGGGGGACTTTGATTCCGGTTCCCCCCCCTTTTTAAGGCTACGGTGTACACACAAGTCGAAAAAAGATCAATTTCTCATTGTTCTCTCGTTTATATCGTTCCTATGCTCTGCATAGGAATGCCTAATTAGGGGCTGCTGCCTCTAGTCAGATATTGAGTCAGAGACTCAATGAATGCATTCCCAGTCTGAGACTGGGAACGAGGAAATGCTTATCAAGCTAGGTTTTTAGGACTTGTGTGTACACCGTAGCTTTTTAAGGGGGTAGAGGGGATCTAAAAGTGGCTAAAGTCACAGTGACATACTTTTCAAACAACCTCTTAACCGACAAGTTTTGAAGCACGTTGATTTAATAAAAAAATTAATCTTTGGCTATAAAAAATTACTAATTTCCGATAAATTGCCTAATTAAGGTAAAAATATGTTTAACGCAGGTAGTTCAAGAGATTTACCAACAAATATAGTTTATTCATCTATTGCATTGATTAATTAGAATTACGAATTACGAATTACGAATTACGAATTATCCTATTTGGAGATTAAACTCTTGTGACAAACCAGGTATATAGCCAATCAGTTCTGACATTTGATGGCCAAGATGATTACATAGACTTTGGCAAAAATGATTTTTCTGGTGTTTTTGCTCAAGGAAGTTCGGCCTTTACGATTTCTGGATGGGTGAATCCTCATCAGCTAACAGATAAAGCCACTACATACGGCACGCGCAATGTTTTTTTTGCTCGTTCTTCAGATAGATATAGTGATAATTTTGAGTTCGGCATCAGTGAATCAGGGAACCTAGATATATTTATTGATGAGACTATTGAGAAGAAAATTAAAACTTTTGGCAATGGAGAATTAACTATCGGACAATGGCACTTCTTTGCCATTGTTTTTAATAAAGGTCAACTGAGCATATATCTTGATGAGAATGAGTATTTTGGGTACTTTACAGGAGACTCTTTAAATAAAGCAACTAGTTCTGTAACACTGGGCGCGACTTTACACAACAACATATATTTCACAGGTCAATTAGCGAATATTAGCGTCTGGAATTATCCCTGTCCCCCAGCAGAAATCCAAAGGCATCGAGATCAGCCTTTAGTTGGGAATGAACAAGGATTAGTCGCTTACTGGAGATTAAACGAAGGACAAGGAAAAACTGTAAAAGACCAAACTGAAAATGGTCTTGATGGAAACTTGCGTGGCAATCCTAGTTGGGATTTAGCACAACTTCCATTTGGAATTACACAATCATCAAACGAGAGTGAGCCACAAGAACAGACAGCGAGTAGTTCCGAGGAGAGAAACCTTGCGGGAACTGTGGTGCTGGAGCCAGAAAGCCAATCTGTTGCAGAAGTTGTCTCCGTTGAAGTAATTGCTGTCAATGAAGCTGAGTTGCAGCAAGAGTCCGTTGAGGTTCCTCCAATTGTAGAAACTGGCATCCCAACCCAGACAACAACTGTGTTAGCGCCAGAGGAGCGTCACCCAAAGGCAAAAAAAGGGACAAAAAGACAGAGCGAAAAATCTGCAAACATTCAAACTCCCCAGCCAAAAGAGGAGAAAGCCGAAACAGTTCCAGTCGATATTCAACAGCAAACATTAACTCAGGAGCGATCGCCAAAAACTATGAATACGAAAGCTAATCCTAAATACAAAATACTTGCTATTGATGGCGGTGGTATTCGGGGCATTATCCCAGCCCTGCTGCTAGCAGAAATTGAAAAGCGGGCACAAAAGCCGATTTTTAGTTTGTTCGATTTAATTTCTGGCACTTCCAGCGGTGGAATTCTGGCACTCGGATTAACCAAACCCCGATTAGACTTAGAAGCCACTGATAGCTCACCCACCGCCCAATACAGTGCTGAGGATCTAGTCCAAATATATCTTGAGTATGGGGCTGAGATATTTTACGAGCCATTTTGGGAACAAATACTCGGTCAACTAGAAGATATATTCGTCCAACCAAAATATTCTTCTGAAGGCAGAGAAGAAATTATCAGGCAATATTTTGGCGACACTCCTCTAGAAAATAATCTCAAAGAAGTTTTCGTAACTAGCTACGATATCGAGCAGCGAATTCCTATATTCTTTACTAATAAAATCGAAAAGCAACAGACAGAATCGAAAAGATTCCGCAAGTTATGCTCAGGTTTTACCCTCACAGATGCGGCATTGGCAACTAGTGCAACTCCGACTTATTTTGCTCCCTATCGCGTTGCTAGTTCTCATAATACCAACGGCTTCTATACTTTAGTTGATGGCGGAGTAGTCGCTAATAATCCAGCTAATTTGGCTATTTTAGAAGCGCAAATTAGTAGACAAGAAAATAAACAAGTCTTGAATACAGAGGATGTCTTGATAGTATCCTTGGGTACCGGTTCCCTGACAAGTGTCTACCCTTATGACGAAGTGAAAAAATGGGGACTATTGCAATGGGCAAAACCGCTGTTAAATATTGTGCTTGATGGTGGCAGCGAAGTAGTAGCTGGAGAATTAGAAAGGTTGTTTGAGGCTAATAATAAAGGTAGTAAAAGTTCTTATTATCGATTTCAAACATTCTTAAAAAGTGAACTCGAATCAATAGATAATGCCAAGCCAGAAAATCTGCGGCAGTTGCAAACTTTAGCTAATACACTGATTCAAGAAAAAAGTAAAGAAATCGATGAGTTGATTAGTATTTTATCAACCTAAATCTGAGCTTTTCTTGATGTTAATGGAGTTGAGCCAGTAATTTTTAATAGGTCGAAATGGGGTCTTTAAGTAAGCCATATTATCGGATCGTCGCCATTCTTGGGGAAGGAATTGGGTCAGAAGTTGTGGAAGCTTCCTTAAAAATTCTGCAACACGTCGCTAAAATTGAAGGATTTACCTTACAGGTAGACTATGGCTGGCTCGGTGCAACTGCCTTTGAACAACTGGGTAGTTACTTCCCTCAAGCTACCGCCGAATTGTGCGATGGAGCCGATGGCATTGTATTTGGTGCAGTTACCCAAGGCGGACTACTAGAACTCCGAAAGCATTTCGACTTTTTTTGCAATCTTCGTCCGATCCGTAGCGTTAAAAGTCTCGTACATAAATCTAGTCTTCGACCAGAGAAAATTCAAGGAATTGATATTCTCATCGTTCGAGAACTAGTCAGTGGAATCTATTTTGGCCCATCTGGACGTGGCTCAGATGATAAAGGAGATTATGGGTATCATACGATGCGCTATTACGATGAAGAGATTCGTCGAATTGCTCGCAAGGCTTTAGAACAAGCCCAATATCGCCGAGGATTACTCACCGTAGCCCACAAAGAAAATGCCTTGCCTTATTTGCATTGGACTCGTCTAGTGGAAGAAGAAGCCAAAGAGTTTCCTGGCGTTGTTATCGAACCAATGCTGATAGATAACTTAGCTATGCAAATGGTTCTGAATCCCCAACGGTTTGATGTAATTTTAGCGGGCAATTTATTTGGAGATATTCTTAGCGATATTGGTGGTGCATTAATTGGCTCAATTGGTTTATTAGGATCGGCGAGTCTTAATGCTGATGGATTTGGTTTGTACGAAGCGATTCATGGTACAGCCCCAGACATTGCTGGGAAGGGAATTGCTAATCCCCTTGGCACCCTTGGAGCTTGTATTTTAATGCTTCAACAATGGGGGGAAGTGCGGGCTGCCCAACTGATTATTGCAGCGCAAGACCGGATTTTAGCTAAAGGATACCGAACAGCTGATTTATTTAGCCAAGGAGAAGAAATTTTAGTCAATACTACAACCTTAGTTGACCTTTTACTTGAAGAACTTTCAGTTGTGCAACATTCTCAATTAGGAGTGCTTCATGAGTCATGCAAATAACGTTTTGCACCTGGGAGATGATATCAATACCGATGATATTATTCCTGCCAATCGGGCGACAACAGATGACCCTGATTACTTAAAAAAGTATGCTTTAGAACATATTATTGGAGCAGGTGAACTGCTAAAATTCAATGTGATTGAAGCAGGAGAAAATTTCGGCTGTGGTTCCAGTCGAGAAGTTGCCCCCATTGCCTTGCAAGCTGCGGGAATTGAGAAAATTCGGGCGCGATCGTTCGCTGAAATTTTTTATCGTAATAGCATCAATATTGGACTAACCTTAGAAATTCTGGGGGAGAAACAGGAGAATCCTGTAGTTGATGCGATCGCACTAGCCGGTGGGTTAATGTCTTTTAATCAGCTGCGTCGTCAGGGTAAAATCACCATTCCTCGCAGCCTCACCCCGCCACGCCCCATGACTTTAGTCGAAAAACTCTTGGCTAAAGCCTCTGGAAATTCTTACGTCCAGCCGGGAGAAGTGGTTTTTGCCCAGGTCGATTTAGCCTTATCCCATGATGCTGTAGCCGGGCCTGTGGCCAAGATATTTTATCAAGAGTATGGAGAAGGAGCAAAGTTATGGGACTCCCAAAAGGTAGTTTTGGTAGCCGATCACTTTATCCAAGTTAACGACATCCGGGCTGATCACAAAGCTCATGTCATGTATGACCAGATGATTCAGTTTGCTAAAGTCCAAGGATGCCACTTATTTGATATGGTTTCCCCTGGTGAAGCAGCGGGCATCTGTCACGTTTTACTCCCAGAAAAAGGGTTTGTCCGACCAGGAATGCTGATTGCCGGTACAGATTCCCATACCTGCACCTACGGGGCATTGGGAGCCTTTTCCACAGGAGTAGGAAGCACCGATATGGCTAATATTTATGCCACAGGAGATATGTGGATTCGTGTTCCTCCAACCCTAGTATTTGAGTTGTCTGGAACCTTGTCTCCTAAAATTAGTGCCAAAGATATTATCCTATTTATCCTGGGAAAAATCGGCTGTGCTGGCGCTAGCGGTAAGGTAATAGAGTTTAGAGGGTCAATCCTTGCACAACTGCCCTTTGATGAAAGGTTAACTCTAGCCAATATGGCTGTAGAGTGTGGTGCAATATGTGGCTTGATTGTTCCTGATGAGGTGACACGTGAGTATGTAAAAAACCGAGCTTCAGAAGAATTTGCAGAGATTATCGGTGATGCTGATGCTGAGTACGAAAGGGTTTATCAATTTGACCTTAGTGATTTAGAAGCACAAGTGGCACGTCCCCCAAAACCGGATCAAGTAGTTGCCATTAGTCAATTAGAAGATATTCCGATTACCAAAGCTTTTATTGGCTCTTGTACTGGGGGTAAACTCTACGATTTAGCTCAAGCAGCCGAAGTTTTGCACGATCGCCAACTGGCAGACGGTGTAAGCTTGTTTATTGTACCTGCAACCATTGAAATTCGAGAACAAGCCCAAGAGTTAGGCTATCTCGATATTTTTGAACAAGCAGGAGCACAAATTCTCAAGACAGGTTGTGGGGCTTGTATCAATTCTGGACTTGGGGTTTTGGCAAAAGAAGAAACAGGGATTTATGCAACCAATCGCAATTTTAAAGGACGTAGCGGCGATCCAACGGGCAAAAATTATTTAGCCTCACCAAGAACAGTGGCTATCTCTGCTGTAAATGGGAAAATTAGCGATCGCTTTGATTGAACTGGGGATGGGAGGAATGCGATTGTGTGAGATGGGTAAGCAGAGGCTACCGTGTACACACAAGTCTTTTTCACCCCCTCTAACTCCCCCTTGGTAAGGGGGAGAACCGGATATTTCCCTGCTTTGTAAGGGGAAGAACCGGATATTTCCCCCCTTTGTAAGGGGAAGAACCGGATATTTCCCTGCTTTGTAAGGGGAAGAACCGGATATTTCCCCCCTTTGCAAGGGGAAGAACCGGATATTTCCCCCCTTTGTAAGGGGAAGAACCGGATATTTCCCCCCTTTGCAAGGGGGGATTAAGGGGGGTAAATCCAGGGATTGGGGATTGAAACCTCAATTAAATCGAATTATCAGAGCGTGTTTTAACCAAGAAAAAAAGGATTTTAGGTAATTACAATGGACGAAATCGTTAAAAAACTTGCTGGTCTGGGTCTTCCTGGCATCATTATCGTGATTTTAGCAGTCACATCAGCAGGTAGTAATGCTGCTATTGTTGCTGCCCTCACAGCCTTGGGAGGGCCCTTCGGTATTGTCGGAGGTATAGGTATACTTGGTCTAATAACGGTTGTAGGGGATACTGTCGCGGGATATGGAATTGAAGCTGTTCTCAAGGCCGTCTATACAGAACGTAGTAAAACAGAATCAGTGAGATATCTCCTCAAAGAAATTAAAGATTTACCCATTTCAGATGAGCTAAAACTCAAACTGAGAAATGAACTGAGTCCAGAAGTTATTATTGATACTGAAGAGATTCAGCCACCAAAAACAATTGAAATTGTCGAGGAATAATTTCACTATTAGAGGTTGTTTGAAAAGTGTTTCGCTGTGACTTTAGGCACTTTTAGATCCCCCCTACCCCCTTAACAAGCTACGGTGTACACACATCTTGGTAATGAAGCCCAAATCCTGGATTTACCCCCCTTAGTCCCCCCTGCCAAGGGGGGAAATATCCGGTTCTCCCCCTTGCTAAGGGGGAGTTAGAGGGGGTGAGAAGGACTTGTGTATGCACCGTAGCATTAAAAGGGGGGAACCAGAATCAAAGTCACCCTTTGTAAGGGGATTTAGGGGGATCTAAAATTTTTGATACCGACAAGAGGACTTTTCAAACATCCTCTTACATTCGGTGACATTTTAAATCAAATAGCACTAATACTATTTTGGATTTTAGATTGGGATTTGGGAGCCTGAAAAGCTGACTGTATTTTGCTTTGAGACATCTATCCATTCGTATTCTATTTTCCGATTGGCGTCAGTAAAGCGATCGCAGTAAATTGCTCTGATTTTTCCAAAAAATAGCTATAGAGCCAGTTCAACCATATATTCAAAAACTATAACTGTACTAAATTTATTATGGAAGAAATTATCATTAACTCTACTCAGTATGTTGATGATTTTTGTGCTTTAACTGAGCAGGAACAACATAAAGTATTAGTTGAATGGAATGATACAACGGTAGATTATCCCAAACATCTATGCATACATCAGTTATTTGAAGCACAAGTAGAAAAAACTCCAGATAATATTTCTGTCGTCTTTAATGAGGAACAACTAACCTACAAAGAGTTGAACCACCGAGCCAATCAATTAGCACATTATTTGCGAATTCTAGGAGTAGATACAGAAGTTCTAGTAGGCATTTGCGTTGAGCGCTCCTGGGAAATGGTAGTGGGCAGTTTGGGCATTCTCAAAGCGGGTGGAGCTTATGTGCCGTTAGATCCATCGTATCCCAAAGAGCGTCTAGCGTTCATGCTCTCAGATTCACAAGTGCAGGTGTTATTAACGCAGCAAAAGTTTGTTGAAGAATTTTCTGAAAGCGGAGTGAAAACAGTTTGTCTGGATAAGGATTGGGAATCGATTGATCGCCAGAGCCAAGATAATCCTACTAGCGATGTGACGGCTGAAAATCTAGCTTACGTTATTTATACATCCGGTTCTACAGGAACACCAAAGGGAGTCGCTATAACGCATCGGGCTGTCAATCGGCTAGTGTGCAATACTAATTACGTGCAGTTAGAACCAAGCGATCGCATGGCTCAAGCCTCAAATACTTCATTTGATGCAGCCACTTTCGAGATTTGGGGATCTCTCCTGCATGGGGCTACCTTGGTAGTAATTCCTCAGAATATTGTGCTTTCACCACAGCATTTTGCAGCCTACATACGCGAGCAAGGAATTAGTGTATTATTTTTGACTACTGCCTTATTTAATCATTTAGCTAACGTTGTTCCCCAGGCATTTAAAGACCTGCGACACTTGCTATTTGGTGGCGAGGCTGTAGATCCAAAGTCAGTCAAAGCAGTTCTGAGGAATGGAGCGCCACAGCGATTGCTGCACGTTTACGGCCCTACTGAAAGTACAACATTTGCTTGTTGGTATCTGGTGCAAGATGTACCAGAAGGGGCAAAAAATCTACCGATTGGTCGCCCGATCTCCAATACACAAATATATATACTGAACTCCAAACTTCAACCAGTTCCTATTGGTACTCCTGGTGAATTATATATTGGTGGCGACGGTTTGGCACGAGGCTACCTGAATCGCCCAGAGTTAACCGAGGAAAAATTTATCCCCAGTCCTTTTGAGGAGGCAGGAGGTAGGAGACTTTACAAAACTGGTGACTTAGCCCGTTTCTTACCAGACGGAAATATTGAGTTTTTGGGCCGAGTCGATAATCAGGTAAAAATTCGCGGTTTCCGCATTGAACTTGGAGAAATTGAGGCGCTTTTGACTCAACATTCGGATGTACAGCAGGCGGTAGTAATCGTCCGTGAAGATATCCCTGGTGATAAGCGCCTTGTTGCCTATGTTGTTCTTAACCAAAAACTTGATAGTGCCAGTACTTTAAAACGCTTTCTCCAGGAAAAGCTGCCCCATTACATGGTGCCAGCAGTCTTTGTCATCTTAGACTCGTTGCCCCTTACACCCAATGGTAAAGTGGATCGTCGGAATCTTCCAGGTTGCGATCGCACACGCCCCGCTCTCGAAGAAACTTTTGTCGCACCTCGTAGCCCAATTGAGAAGACTTTAGCAGTCATCTGGGCTGAGTTACTAGCACTTGAGGAGATTGGAGTCAATGACAATTTTTTCCAGTTGGGTGGTCATTCCCTAATTGCAACTCAGATCCTTTCCCGCGTGCGCGAAGTTTTCCAAGTCGAGTTGTCTTTTCACCACATCTTTGAAAACCCCACCATCGCAGGTTTAGCTCAACTAATCGAACAGCATAGTCAGTTAGAACAGCCGTTGCAGCGTCCCACCATCCAACGAATTGGGCGTGAGGGACTCTTACCAGTTTCCTTTGCCCAAGAGCGAGTGTACTTTATTCAGCAAGTGGCTCCTGAAAGTAGTGCCTACCAATTCCAGGCAACTATGCGATTTAAAGGTCAGCTGAATGTGGCGGTATTACAACAATGCCTCAACGAAATTGTGCGCCGTCATGAAATATTTCGCACTACTTATCCGGCGATAAATGGACGGCTATTTCAGATAATTCACCCAGCGTCACCAATCAGCTTTAAAGTTATTGACCTCCAGACATTTTCTGAATCTGAGCGGGAAGCAGAAGTTCAGCGCCTAGTTGAGGCAGAAGTACAAAAGCCGTTTGACTTGAATCAACTACCACTAGTTAAATGGGTTTTGTTAAGGTTGAGCGACCAAGAACATTTATTGCTCCACATTGAACATCACATAATTCATGATGGTTGGTCATTTAATGTATTTCTGGGTGAGTTGCTTGAACTTTATCAAGCCTTCTGTTTGAGTAATCCTTCCCCATTGACTGAGCCAATCCTCCAGTTTGTGGATTTTGCCCATTGGCAGCGACAGTGGGTCAAAAGCCAAGAAGCCCAAACCCAATTAACTTATTGGCAGCAGAAATTATCCGGTAGTTCACCGTTGTTGGAATTACCATTAGATCGCCCGCGACCACCGGAGCAAACTTATAATGGCGATCAAATTAGGGTGGAACTTCCCATCAACTTGTGCGAATCTCTGCGAGTTCTGAGTCGTCAAGAGGGTGTCACCTTATTTATGACCATGCTGGGAGCTTTTTTGGTAATATTGCACCGATACACTGGGCAAAACGACCTAAGCGTAGGAACTGCTGTTGCCAATCGGCGGATGCACGAAGTAGAAAAGTTAATTGGGATGATTGTCAATAACTTGGTTCTACGCACTGATTTGTCTGGCAATCCCACATTTCAGGAATTACTCGGCCGAGTACGTCAAGTCACACTGGAAGCATATAACAACGAAGATTTACCTTTTGATAAGGTGGTGGAAGTTCTCAAACCAATACGGAATTTGAGACACAATCCCCTATTTCAAGTGATGTTCAGCTTCCATGATTCTCCCATGCCGGACTTGAGTCTCCCAGGCTTGGACATTAGCTTGCATGAACCGATTAGCAATAAATCAGCAAAGTTTGATCTGGATTTCCTGGTTATACCGCGTTCAGAGCAACGCGTGCAGAACGGTTCTAAAACGGGAGCGAAGGGAATCACGCTAATTTTAGAATACAACAGCGATTTATTTGATGCTGCCACAATCCAACGAATGCTAGAGCAGTATCAAAATTTACTAGAGGGAATTGTTGTTAATCCAGAGCAGCGAGTTTCAGAATTACCACTGCTAACGCAGACTCAGCAGCAATTACTGGTGGAGTGGAATCAGACTCAGAAAGAGTACAGCTTTAATCAGGGTATTCATGAGTTATTTGCAGTTCAGGTGGAGTTAACTCCCGATGCTGTAGCTATTCAGCAAGAAGATCAACAGCTAACTTACCGTGAATTGAGCGATCGCGCCAATCAACTTGCACACTATCTACAAACTTTGGGAGTCAAACCAGAAACCTTAGTGGGTATCTGCATTGAGCGTTCTCTAGAAATGATTATCGGCTTACTCGGCATTCTCAAAGCGGGCGGTACATACATTCCCCTTGACCCTAGCTATCCCCAAAAGCGACTGGCTGATATTCTCGAAGATACGCAACTGAGCATTCTGCTGACTCAAGAAAGATTTCAGGAAAAATTACCAGATTATGCCGGAAAAACCATCTGTTTAGATAAAGACTGGGAAATAATTGCAGGGCAGAGTACAACCAATCCGATTACTAACGTTCAGCCGCATAACCTCGCCTACATTATTTACACCTCTGGTTCTACGGGTAAACCTAAAGGAGTGATGATTGAACAGCGATCGCTAATGAATTTTGTTATCAGTGCTATGCATGAATATGGAATTAATGCAACTGATAATATTCTGCAATTTGCATCTCTCTGTTTTGATACATCTATTGAAGAAATCTTACCTTGTCTTTCAGTCGGCGCAACATTAGTACTGCGAACCGAAGAAATGCTGCACTCCAGCGATGAATTTTGGCGGTGTTGCCGAGAATGGCAGTTAACTGTTTTGGATCTTCCCACAGCGTACTGGCATCAATTAGTAGCGGAACTTACACCTCAAGATTCCCGAATTCCTGAAAGTTTGAGAATGGTGATTATTGGTGGAGAAGAAGCTCAACTCGAAAAAGTGCAGCACTGGCACAGTAGTGTTGCTCACCTCTGCAATCCACCCCAATTACTTAATAGTTACGGGCCAACGGAAGCAACGATTATAACTACCTTAGCTCGCTTAACCTCAGCTAACTCCGTTTCAATTGGACGACCGATTAGCAATGCTCAAGTTTATATTTTGGATCAATATCTGCAACCAGTACCAATAGGAGTTCCCGGAGAATTGCACATTGGCGGAGCCGGATTAGCTAGAGGGTATTGGCAACGCCCTGAACTTACGACGGAGAAATTTATCCAAAATGCAAAATTGGCTCGACTCTATAAAACGGGGGATTTAGCACGTTTTCGCGCCGATGGCAACCTAGAATATCTCGGACGAGTTGACAATCAGGTGAAGATTCGCGGCTTCCGCATTGAGTTGGGAGAAATCGAGACGGTGCTGAGACAACACCCACAGGTATTTGAGGCTGTAGTTATTGCTCGTGAAGATATCCCTGGACAAAAGCGCCTTGTGGCTTATGTTGTTCCGCACCAGCCGCAACCAACCGCGGATAAACTGCGCCATTTCCTGAAACAGAAGTTGCCTAATTATATGGTGCCCTCAGCGATCGCACTCCTGAAAGCCCTACCAATGACTCCGAACCAGAAGGTAGATTACCGCGCCCTTCCAGCCACCGAACTTTCACTGAGTGTAGAAGATAATTTTGTTGCACCGCAAACTCCGACAGAAGAGAAATTAGCGGCGATTTGGTCGGAAATTTTAAGGCTAAAACAAGTCGGCATCCACGATAACTTCTTTGAATTGGGCGGCGACTCCATCCTCAGTATTCAGGTAATTTCAAGAGCCAATCAGGCGGGTATCCAAATTGCCCCTAAACAGCTATTTCAGTACCAAACAATTGCTGAATTAGCTGCTGTGGCAGGAATTGCTCGCTCTGTCAAAGCCGAACAAGGGTTAGTGACAGGTACAGTAGCGCTGACACCCATCCAACACTGGTTTTTCGAGCAGAAATTGCCCGAACCTGATTACTTTAACCAGTCAGCCCTGCTAAAAGTGCCGCCAGACTTACAACCAGAGCTATTGCAGCGAGTCGTGCAACAATTATTGATGCATCACGATGTTTTGCGTTCGCAGTTTATACAAGAAGGGGAAAACTGGCAGCAGATTAACGCCCCTACCCAGGAAGTTGTGCCATTTAGCGTCATCAACTTGTCGCACCTGTCGCCAGAAGAACAACAAACAGTAATGAAAGCGACGGATGCTGAACTCCAGGCTAGCTTGAATCTATCAACTGGAGCGATCGCACGAGTAGCATTGTTTCAATTAGGCAATAATCAACCCGGCAGATTACTGTTCATCATCCATCACTTAGTAGTAGATGGCATTTCGTGGCGGATTTTGCTCGAAGATTTGGCTACAGCTTACCAGCAAATCAGCCGTGGCGAAGCTATTAAACTACCACCGAAGACAACATCCTTTCAATATTGGAGCGATCGCTTAACAGAATACGCCAAATCATCAGATGAGTTGAATTATTGGCTAAATGAGTCTAGTAGTTCGCCAAGTGAACTTGGCGGGGTAAAGGGTAAAGGGGAAGGGGGAAAGGTTTTAAATCCCTTAACCTTTCCCCTTTCCCCTTTCCCCAGACCTCACCTAGCATCTTTGGGTTGGCAGACTACTAGTTTGAAAGTTACCGCCTTGCCAGTAGATTATCCTTCAGATCAAGAAAATAACACCTTAGCTTCAACCGCTTCTGTGTCACTTTCCTTAACTGAAGAACAAACCCGCGCCCTCTTGCAGGATGTACCCTCTGCCTACAACACTCAAATTAATGATGTACTGTTAACTGCCCTAGTGCAAAGCTTTGCCCAATGGACAGGAGAACGTTCTTTACTCGTTGATTTAGAGGGACATGGACGAGAAGACTTGTTTGAGGATGTGGATTTGTCGCGGACTGTGGGCTGGTTTACTACCATATTCCCCGTTCATTTACAGCTAGAAGAAGTTGAACAAGAGGCAGGAGAGGCTTTAAAGTCAGTCAAAGAACAACTACGGCGCATCCCCAACCGGGGCATCGGCTATGGCGTGTTGCGATATTTGCACCCGGATGAGAAAATTCGCACGAAATTACGGGATTTACCCCAAGCACAAGTAAGTTTTAACTACCTTGGTCAATTCGATCAGGTGCTTAAGGCATCTGCTGTATTGGGTTTGGCTGAAGATTTTAAAGATGAACAGAGTTTAGTTAATCAGCGCAGCCACCTATTAGGAGTAAGCGGATTTATTCGTGCAGAAAGGCTGGAAATGACTTGGAATTACAGCGAAAAAGTTCATAAACGAGACACCATCGAGGGTTTAGCTGTTGGGTTCATGGAGGCATTGCGATCGCTCATTACTCACTGTCAATCCCCTGGTGCGATCGGTCATACACCTTCAGACTTCTCAGCAGCCAGACTCAGCCAAAAACAGCTTGACAAATTCCTCGCCAAAATTAAAACGAAGTAGTCATTTGTCATTGGTCATTTGTCATTGGTCATTGGTCATTTGTCATTGGTCATTGGTCATTAATTATTCTCCTTCTTGCCCCCTGCTCCCCTGCCCCCTGCTCCCCTGCTCCCCTGCTCCCCAATCCCCAATCCCCAATCCCCAGTCCCCAATTTCATGAACAATATCGAAGACCTTTATGAACTTTCACCCATGCAGCAAGGGATGCTGTTTCATACCCTTTATGCGCCAGAGTCGGAAGTTTATTTTGAGCAGTTGCTTTGCACCCTCTCTGGAGAATTAAATTTTCTTACCTTCCAGCAAGCTTGGCAGCTGGTTGTGGCGCGACATCCAGCTTTACGCAGTTCCTTTTATTGGGAAGAGATAGAAAAGCCTTTGCAAATGGTGAGTAAACAAGTGGATCTCCCGTTGGAAAAGCTGGACTGGCGGCATTTAACAGCGGATGAACAACAACAGCAGCTAGAGAATTTTTTGAAATGCGATCGCCAAAAAGGATTTGATCTAGCTCAAGCTCCTCTAATGCGCTTCACTATCATCCAGCTAGGAGAGCAAACTTACCAATTTATTTGGAGTCATCATCATATCCTCTTTGATGGCTGGTCGATGCAGATTGTTCTCAAAGAAGTTTTAGCTTTTTATGAGGCTAATCAGCGAGGTGAACATTTACGCCTCCAACCTGTTCGCCCATATCGAGAATATATTCAATGGTTACAGCAACAGGATATTGATCAAGCCAAGACTTTTTGGCAAAAAACTCTCCAGGGATTTGAAACTCCTACTTTTTTAATAGCTAACAGAGAAAAAGAACAAAGAATATATAATGAGCAACCGTTTCAATTATCTCAAACGGTAACTGACAAGCTACAATATGCGGCGCGACAGCACCATTTAACTTTGAATAATTTGGTGCAGGGAGCATGGGCATTACTAATTTCCCGCTACAGTGGGAAAAATGATGTGGTATTTGGTGCAACTGTATCCGGTCGTCCATCAACGCTTGTAGGAGTAGATTCGATGGTGGGGCTATTAATAAACACCCTCCCCATACGGGTACAAGTCAGTGGAAAAACAGAGTTATTACCCTGGCTAAAGCATTTACAAAGCCAGACATTTGAGCAGGAACAGTATGCTTATTATTCCCTGGCAGAAATTCAACAAATGAGTGATATTCCTCCAGGTATACCACTGTTTGAAAGCATTTTAGTATTTGAAAATTATCCGATAGATGCGGCTAAACAGGAAACCAAGAAAACTTTAGAAGTTAGTCATATTAGTTGTTTTGAACGCACGAATTATCCTCTGACTGTAGTGATTAATCCTGCTTCACAATTATCTGGCAGGGTTGTTTATGATACCAGCCGCTTTGACAAACAGGCAATTGTCCGCATAATTGAAAATTTCCAAACATTGCTCACAGGAATAGCAACTAATCTACAACAATATATTTCTCAATTATCTCTACTCAGTGCAACTGAAGAAGAACAGTTAATTCTGCTAGAAAATCAACAACCAATAAATTCTATTAATTACAAATGTATTCATATTTTGTTTGAAGAACAGGTAGAAAAAAGCCCAAACGCATTAGCAATTGTATATAAACAACAATATTTAACTTATCGGGAGTTGAATAACCGCGCCAATCAATTAGCTCATTATCTACAAGCATTGGGAGTTAAACCCGAAGTGCGGGTGGGAATTTGTGTCGAGCGATCGCTAGAAATGGTAATAGGAATACTGGCTATCCTCAAAGCCGGTGGGGCATACATTCCGCTAGATCCAGCTTATCCTCTAGAAAGACTGGCGTTCATGCTGGAAGATGTACAGACATCGATTTTATTAACGCAAACTAATTTACAAAATAGACTGTCAATCCATAATCAAACTGTGGTGAATCTTGACTCAGATTGGGAAATCATTGCCCAATACAGTGAAAACAATTTGCTCAGTGAAATTAATCCAGAAAACTTAGCTTATATCATCTATACTTCTGGTTCAACGGGAACACCAAAGGGAACGGAAGTTACCCATCGCAGCATTATTGGTTTCATGTTTGGAGTTGATTATATTCACCTTAATGCAGAACAAATCTGGCTACAACATTCATCGATTTCTTGGGATGCACTAACTTTAGAACTTTGGCCGCCCTTGCTTTACGGTGGGTGTTGTGTGCTTTACCCAGAAAGAATTCCCACACCTGAACATTTAAGCCGCGTCATCCAAGAACAAGGGGTTAACACCCTGTTTCTGACTACTGCCTTATTCAATCTCATGATTGATACAATGCCACAAGGTTTGTCAGGCGTGAAACAACTGCTATTTGGGGGAGAGTCTGTTTCTGTACCTCATGTTCTTCGCGCTTTAGAATTGTTGCCGAGAACGCAATTAATTCATGCTTATGGCCCTTCTGAATGTACAGTTTTTACTTGTTGTTACCCGATTCCCAAACAACTTGCTGAAAATGTTCATTCAATTCCCATTGGTAAACCTATCGGCGATAGGACAGTTTACATACTAGATGGGGATTTACACAGAGTTCCAATTGGCGTTCCTGGGGAACTTTATGTGGGTGGGGCAAGTGTTGCGAGAGGTTACTTAAATCAACCAATATTAACTAGTGAAAAGTTTATTTTCAATCCTTTTATTGAGGGAGATAAACTCTACAAAACCGGAGATTTAGCACGCCGTCTCCCTGATGGAAATATAGAATTTATCGGTCGAATTGATACACAAGTAAAAATCCGCGGCTTTCGGATTGAATTAGCAGAAATTGAAGCAATTTTAATTCAATATTCTGACATTCAGCAAGTTGTAGTTATGGCGCGGGAAGATGAACCTGGGAAAAAATATTTAGTGGCTTATCTAGTTACTAAGGATAATCAACCAACACCTAGCATCCTGCAAAATTTCCTCAAGAAAAAGCTGCCTGATTACATGATTCCCGCCACTTTCATATTTCTAGAAGCATTCGCCCTAACGCCTAATGGTAAAATCAATCGCCGTGCTTTGCCCGCTCCAGATATTTCCCAAAGAAATCTAGAAGTTGATTTTGTTGCTCCTCGCACGCCAACGGAACAAGAATTATCCACGATTTGGGCTGAAGTTCTCAAAGTCAAACAGGTGGGAATTCACGATAACTTTTTTGAGCTAGGGGGACATTCTTTACTTGCTACTCAAGTTGTTTCTCGTTTAAGAGAAGCCTTTTCTCTAGATTTTTCTCTCCGTTATCTGTTTGAAAATCCGACTATTGCTGAGCTTGCAAAAAAGGTGAGCGAACAACAAATTGAACAAGCAGAAAATGATGCCCTAGCAAGAATTTTGACGGAGGTGGATCAGTTGTCAGAGGCAGAAGTTACCCAACAATTAATTTTCTAGAAGTATTTTTAATTACGAATTACGAATTACGAATTATTATGAGCGATTTATTAAAACGTCTTGAAAGCCTTTCTCCAGATAAGCGAGAATTAGTTCTACAAAAACTGAAGAAGCAACAACAATCTCCACTCTTCACATCCGTATCAAGAGAACAACCCCTTCCCCTCTCCTTTGCTCAACAAAGACTGTGGTTTCTAGATCAATTAGAAGGCGAAAATTGTGTCTATAACGTCCCGTTTTTCTGGCAGATTAAGGGATTTCTGAATATAACTGCTTTAGAACAAGCTATTAGAGCAATTGTTCAACGTCATGAAGTCTTACGTACTAGCTTCTCTATTGTCGATGAGTCGCCTATACAAGTGATTCATCCTCATCTTCAATTGACAATGCAAGTGCTAGATTGGCGACAATTGACTGAAGAAAATCAGTTAAGCAGAGCCACTCAGTTAGCTACAAAAGAATTGCAACAGCCTTTTGATTTATCAAACCCACCTTTGCTGCGGGTAAAGTTGTTGCAACTGAATGACCAATCTTATCTGTTGTTGCTTGTCATCCATCATATCGTTTGTGATGGCTGGTCAATGGAAATATTTCGCCGTGAATTGTTCAGCCTTTATGCATCATTTTCCGCCGGAGAATCTTCTCCCTTAACTGAATTACCGCTACAATATGCCGATTTCGCCTACTGGCAAAGACAATGGTTACAAGGTAAAGTACTCGAAACTCAACTCAATTACTGGCAAAAACAATTAGCCGCAGTCTCGCCTCTGTTAGAATTGCCCACTGATAAATCCCGCCCATCAGTTCAAAGTTTCAGAGGGCGTAGCGAGTTTTTGGAACTCAATCAGGATTTAACACAGAAGTTAAAGCGTTTGAGTCAGGAGTCAGGAACTACTCTGTTTATGACAATGCTTGCAGCATTTACGCTGTTACTTTCACGCTACAGTGGACAGGAGGATATTGTTGTTGGTTCTGCGATCGCTAATCGCACCCATAGCTACACAGAACCATTAATCGGCTTTTTTGTCAATATCCTAGCATTACGTACCAATCTACAAGGAAATCCAACTTTCTTAGAATTACTTGAGCGAGTCAAGCAAGTAACCCTGGATGCTTACGATCATCAAGATTTACCCTTTGAGAAACTAGTTGATGAATTGGGTAAGGTGCGTAGGCGTAGCCCATCGGAGCGATCGCTTTCTCATCATCCCCTATTTCAAGTGGCTTTTAGTTTGCAGAATGAAACCCAGCAGCAACTAGAAACCAATGAATTAACCCTGAAACGTTTCCAGTGGGAAAACACCACAACTCTGTTTGATTTGTCGCTGATTTTCCGGGAAACAGCCCAAGGGTTAACAGGAGAATGGGAATATGCAACCGATTTGTTTGAGGCTAAAACCATTCAACGGATGGCGGGACATTTTGCAGTTTTACTTCAAGGAATTGTCGATAATCCTCAACAATCCATCAATACTCTACCGTTGATGACAGAGGAGGAACTTCAGCAACTCCAAAACTGGAATCAAACTCAAACTGATTATCCCCTCAATCAAACTTTGGTTGACTTGTTTGAAGCTCAAGTTGCCAAAAACCCTAATAATCTTGCTTTGGTGTTGGAATCCCAAAGCCTAACTTACCAACAACTTAATCAAAAAGCGAACCAACTAGCTCATTATCTAATTCAAAATCACCAAATTCAGCCAGACACTTTAATTAGTATCTGCGTTGAACGGTCTTTAGAAATGATTATTGGTGTACTCGGTATCCTCAAAGCAGGTGGAGCATACCTGCCGATTGACCCCAATTATCCTAAAGAACGCATTGAGTTCATGTTAGAAGATTCTGGGACATCGTTGTTGCTGACCCAAAGTTTCCTATTAGACCAATTACCTTTAGCTAAACTGCAAGACCAGATCATTTGTTTAGATCGAAAAACTTTTAATACGGCGTTAACAAATAATCCCAATCCTCAAAATAACCCTGATAATTTAGCTTATATAATTTATACCTCCGGTTCAACGGGACGACCCAAAGGAGTGATGATTGAGCATCGCGCAATTGTCAATCTAGCTTTAGCCTGGGCTGAAACTTTTCAAGTTCAAAACCATAGCCGTTGGCTTCAGTTTGGTTCTTTTAGTTTCGATTTGTCTATTGGTGAAATTGCCACTGCTTTATCCGCAGGTGCTTGTTTGTATTTAGCCAACAAGGAAACTTTGTTACCTAGTCAAGCTTTGGTGGACTTGTTGTGCGATCGCAAAATTTCCCATTTCACCTTACCTCCTTCCGTCTTATCTGTATTACCTCAAGCCTCATTACCTGATTTGCAAGCCGTGATCGTTGGTGGTGAAGCTTGTACAGCAGAGTTGGTGACACACTGGGGAAAAAAACGGCGTTTCTTCAACTGCTATGGGCCGACAGAATCGACAGTTATCGCCAGTATATTTAGTTGTGAAGCCAATGGAAAAAAACCCTCTATCGGTCAACCGTTATCTAATATCCGCATTTACATCTTAGATACTCATGATCAACCGTTACCAGTTGGTATTCCTGGAGAATTGTGTATTGCGGGAGTGGGTTTAGCACGAGGCTATCTCAACCGTCCCGATTTAACCACCGAGAAATTTATTGAAGTTGAATTATTTGGCAAAACTGAGCGAATTTACAAAACTGGTGACTTAGCAAGATGGAACTCTGATGGAAACCTTGAGTATTTAGGTCGCATTGACGAACAGATTAAATTACGGGGCTTCCGAATTGAACTTGGTGAAATTGAATCGCTATTATTGCAAAATTATTTAGTTAAAGAAGCGGTTGTTATTTTATATGAAACTGATAATAATCCCAGGTTAGTAGCTTATATCACGGCAAAGGAAAAATCCAGTAATTTAGCGAGTCAACTCAAAGACTACCTGAAGATTCGCCTACCGAATTATATGATTCCTAGCCAGATTATGGTATTGGATAAGTTGCCCCTTTCCCCTAACGGAAAACTAGATCGTAGAGCGCTACCAACACCAAATACAGCCACTTCTACGGACTTTCAAATGCCAGTCACGCCAACTGAAGAACTGTTGGCTAACTTATGGCAAAGTCTCTTAAAAGCTAAGTCTGTTGGTCGTCAAGATAACTTCTTTGAATTGGGTGGACATTCTCTATTAGCAACCCAATTAGTTACCCGCATTCGTGACACTTTTGGGGTAGAAGTACCTGTCCGCAAGGTATTTGAACAGAGTGTTTTGTCTGATTTGGCAACAGAAATTGACAAAGCATCTTTAGTAATTGCTTTACCACTTATCACACCACAACCCGAAAATGCTCCTAAAAATCTGTCATTTGCCCAATCAAGACTCTGGTTTTTAGCCCAACTTGAAAACACTGGAACCTCAGCTACCTACAATATGTCAACGGCGCTAGAACTTGAAGGCAAGTTGAATATAGAAGCGTTGCGTGCAAGTTTTGATTATCTCGTCGATCGCCATGCTATTCTACGCACTTATTTCCCCGCACTAGAAGGAGAGGCGCAAGTAGTCGTCCAAAATCTAGAGGATATAGAAGTGCTGGCGATGCCTGCGGCGGGCTGCGCCTACGCAGATTTACAGTCACTTAATCTCCAAACTCAAGCAGAAACCGTACAACGGTTATCAGATAACCACGCTCAAGAACCCTTTGACTTAAATACTGGCCCCCTATTCAAAGCGAAACTGCTGCAACTGGGTGAACAAAAAAATGTGCTGCTGATTAATATGCACCACATTATTAGTGATGGCTGGTCAATGGGAGTGTTTAAACGTGAATGGGAACAGACTTATGCTGCTTTGGCTGCGGGGAATGCTCCAAATTTGTCACCGTTGCCGATTCAATATAGTGATTATGCAGCTTGGCAGCGCAATTGGTTACAAGGGGAGATTTTAGAAAATCAGGAAAATTACTGGAAACAACAACTAGGTGATGCTCCCCGATTGCTGGATTTGCCCACTGATCATCCCCGTCCAGCGCAACAAAGTTATCAAGGTGGGCGTGAGGAATATCGTTTGAGCCATGAAGTGACTCAGAGACTTAAAGCTATTAGTCAACAACAGGGAGTTACTTTGTTTATGACCCTGTTAACGGCTTTTAGTATTTTACTATCTCGTTACAGCCGTCAAGAGGATTTATGTATTGGTAGTGCGATCGCTAATCGCACCCATAGCCACACAGAATCACTAATTGGCTTTTTTGTCAATACCTTAGTATTGCGGAGCAAAATCAAGCCAGAGCAAGTATTTAGTGAGTTACTCCAACAAACTCGCCAAACTTGCTTAGATGCTTACGCTCATCAAGATATTCCCTTTGAATATTTGGTAGAACAGTTACAACCAGAACGCAGTTTGAGCCATAACCCCTTATTCCAAGTCATGCTCGTGTTGCAAAACACCGAAGGAGCGGGGACAAAAGTTAATCTACCAGGACTTGATATTAAATGGTTGGATCAAAACTATCCCTTTGCCAAGTTTGACCTGACACTCGATCTCTGCGAAAGAGATGGTCAACTACATTGTATGTGGGAATATGCCACCGATTTATTTGAGGCAGAGACAATTGGACGCATGGCGGGACACTTTGAAGTCTTGCTCAAAGCAATTATCGAAAATCCTCAACAGCCAATCAGTAAATTGCCCTTGATGACAACAGCAGAAATCCAACAACTGCAACTTTGGAATCAAACCAACATCGATTATCCTCAAGATCAGACATTGGTAACAATGTTTGAACAACAGGCAGCACGAACACCCGATAACATTGCCGTGGTGTTTGAAGACCAAAGCCTGAGTTATGAAGAACTGAACCAGAAAGCTAATCAGTTAGCGAATTATTTGTTGGAACTGAAAACAGAGCAACAATTGCCTGATAATCCATTAATAGCGATTTGTGTGGAGCGATCGCTAGAGATGGTCATTGGCTTGTTTGGTATTCTCAAAATGGGCGGGGCTTATGTGCCAATTGACCCCAATTACCCACAAGAACGGATTCGTTTTATGCTGGAAGACTGTGGGGTAAGGGTTTTGCTAACTCATAGTCAGCTTAAAAATAGATTAGCGATTAAAGAGTGCGATGGGCAATACCAAATACTCTATTTAGATCGAGAGGGAACAGGGAAGAGGGAACAGGGAACAGAAAACCCGAAAATCCAAAATCAAGATGATTTAGCTTATGTAATTTATACATCAGGTTCTACTGGGCAACCAAAAGGTGTAGAAATACTGCACCGTGGTTTAAGTAACTATTTGCACTGGGCAAAAGACTTTTATGCAGTAGCGCAAGGGCAAGGTACGCCTGTACAGTCTTCTCTGAGCTTTGATGCAACCATTACCTCCCTTTTTCTACCTCTAATTTGTGGGCGTACCACCACCTTGGTGAGAGAAAAACAAGAAATTGAAGCTTTAGCAAACATCGTCAAACAGAACAAACATCTCTCCCTTGTCAAAATCACGCCGTCCCATCTGGAAATTTTAAATCAGCAACTCAATCCTGATGCTATGCCAAATCGAGTTAATGCCTTTATTTTAGGTGGTGAGGCATTACAGGCTAACCAGATAATACCGTGGCTGACTCATGCCCCTAATACCCGCTTGATTAACGAATATGGGCCTACAGAAGCGGTTGTGGGGTGTTGTGTCTACGAAGCAACTGGAAAAAAGGATGTAATAGGCGATTTATTAATTGGACAACCAATTGCCAATGCACGAATTTACATTTTAGACAACCAAAACCAACCCCTACCTCCAGGTATTCCTGGTGAACTTTGTATTGCGGGTGCTGGTTTAGCCCGTGGCTATCTAAACCGCGCCGAATTCACAGCAGAGAAATTTATCGAACTGGAATTATTTGGGGAAAAAGAACGAGTTTATAAAACTGGAGATTTAGCAAGATGGTTGCGAGACGGGAACTTAGAATATCTGGGGCGGATTGATAACCAAATAAAACTGCGCGGTTTTCGGGTCGAATTGGGTGAAATTGAAGCTTTATTAGCTCAACACCCCAAAATTCAGCAAGCAGTTGTGATTTTAGCAGGAGAAAGTGCGATCGCTCAACGCTTGCTAGCTTACATTGTACCCACACCAACAGATAACAACTTTGAAGATAAAAGTCTGCAAGTTGAACAGGTTGAATTATGGCAGCAAGTTTTCAATGATAGCTACTCTCAGCAACAAGCCCCAACCGAAGATCCAACTTTGAATCTAGCAGGCTGGAATGATAGCTACACAGGAAAACCAATTCCTCAAGCGGCGATGCAAGAATGGCGAGATACAACAGTTGCTCAAATTCTGGAACTCAAAGCACAACAAATTTGGGAAATTGGTTGCGGAACAGGGCTGCTATTATTTAGAATTGCACCTCATTGTCAACAATACTTGGGTACGGATCTTTCACCTGAAGCATTGCACTATATTGAACGACATCTCAAACAGCAATCTCTCGAAGACAAAGTTAGCTTAAAAGCTAGTGCTGCGAATCAGTTTGACGGCATTGAAACAAATGCTTATGACTTGGTAATCATGAATTCAGTTATCCAGTATTTTCCCTCCTTGGATTACTTTTTATCAGTATTGGAAGGGGCTATCAATGCTGTGACAAATCAAGGATCGATCTTTATTGGAGATGTGCGAAATCTGCATCTCTTGAAAGCTTTCCACACCGCAGTCGAGTTTCATCGCGCCCCCGATGAGTTATCAATTAAGGACTTACACCAACAGATTCAAAAAAGCATTGAAACTGAAAGTGAATTACTTATTGATCCTGATTTATTTATCGCCTTAAAACAAAGATTTCCGCGAATTAGCCATCTGCAAATTCAATTGCAACGGGGTTATGCCCAAACGGAAATGAGCCGTTTTCGTTATGACGTTATTTTACATTTGGATCGAGTAGATATTCCTGTTGCATCACCTCAATGGTTAGATTGGCAAGCTGAAGAACTGAATTTGGAAACAATTGAGAAAATTTTAACGACTCAGCAACCTGATTTGTTAGGTATCAAGAATATTCCTAATGCTCGTCTCACCTCAGAAATGACTCTGTTAGAAGAAATTGCTCAATTAGATGGTACTGTTGCAGATTTAAAAGCGGCAATTGCTCAAGCGAAACCGGGTATAGAACCCGAAGCATTCCGAACTTTAGCGGGAAATTTGCCCTATACACCTTTTATCCAAAAAAGCCCCACAAATTGTTCTGATTACAATGTTATTTTTCAACAAAATCTTTCCGAACAAGTGACATTACCACGATTTAGTCAAGGGGAAAATTCGCAACTGAAACCTTGGCAAGATTATGCAAACCAACCATTACAATATCGTACCAATCAAGTCGATCCAACCTTATTAGCTGAATGGCGGGATTTTCTGGGAAAAACGCTCCCTGATTATATGATTCCTAGCCATTTCACTGTTTTAGAGCAACTACCACTAACACCAAATGGAAAAGTAGACCGTAAAGCTTTACCTGTAGCAAATGCAACCGTTGCATCAAAAGATATTGAATTGCCTGTAAACTCGACAGAGAAATTGCTTGTCGAATTGTGGGCGAAGCTGCTTAAATGTGAAGCCATCTCCCGCTATGATAACTTCTTCAATTTAGGTGGACATTCTTTATTAGCCACCCAATTAATTGCCCGCATCCGTGATAAATTCAAAGTCGATTTACCTCTACGTAAAATATTTGAGTTTCCCACCCTCACTGAATTAGCGAGTTATCTTGATACCTGCATTTGGGTTAATTCCTTCACCACAGATATGCAAATTTTAAACTCAGACGAAGAGGAAATTGAACTATGAACATGACACAAAATCAGCAAGTAGTTTCTTTAATGCTTCGTTTGCAGAACATGGGATGCAAAATTTGGGCTGATAACGATAAGTTACGAATTCGTACTAGTAAAAACGCTTTAAATTCTGAACTCAAGCAGGAAATCCAAGCCAACAAAGCAGATATATTAGCATTCTTAAATTCTGTCAAAACCACAACTGTGATGACAGAAGAAATTCCGACCTTGCCAGATGATGCCCCCAAGTGCCTTTCCTTTGCTCAACAACGCCTCTGGCTGTTAGCACAACTTCAAGGCCCATCAGCCAGTTACAATATGCCGATCGCTTTGCAACTGGATGGAAACCTTAATATTGATGCTTTGCGCTCTAGTTTGGCTTATCTGCTTAATCGGCATGACAGTCTGAGGATGTATTTTCCCACAATGGCAGGACATCCTCAGGTTGCGATGCCTGCGGCGGTAAACTACGCAAATTTAGACGACATCGAAGTTTTAAGGGAATGGGGACTGGGGACTGGGGACTGGGGAAGAGTTTTACCAATAACGATTTCTGACTCCCCCAATATCCAGCGTTTGATTGATGCTCATGCTCAAGAACCGTTTGACTTAAATACTGGGCCTTTGTTTAAAGCGAATCTGCTGCAACTCAAAGAGCAGAAATACGTGCTACTCATTAATATGCACCACATTATCAGTGATGGCTGGTCAATGGGGGTGTTTGTCCGTGAGTTACGACAAGTTTATACCGCCTTTGTCCAAGATCAAACCCCAAACCTTGCACCATTGCCCATTCAATACAGCGACTACGCAAACTGGCAACGAAATTGGTTACAAGGGGAAGTATTGGAAACCCAGATCAACTACTGGAAAAATCAACTCAAGGATGCTCCCCCATTATTGGAGTTACCTACCGATTATCCCCGTCCAGCATTGCAAAGTTACCGAGGCGATCGCGATCGCTATTCCCTATCGCCTGACTTAACTCTTGCCATCAAAACTTTCAGTCACCAGCAAGGTGCAAGTTTGTTTATGACTTTGTTGGCGGCTTTCAGTATTCTGCTTTCTCGTTACAGTCGTCAAGAAGACTTATGTATTGGTTCTCCTATTGCTAACCGCACCCATAGCCAAACAGAAGGATTAATCGGTTTTTTTGTCAATACCTTGATACTACGTAATCAAATCAAGCCTGAGCAAAGTTTTATCGAGTTTCTGCAACAAACTTGCCAAACTTGTTTAGATGCATACTCCCATCAAGACATTCCCTTTGAGTATCTGGTAGAACAGTTGCAACCAGAACGCAGTATGAGCCATAACCCCTTATTCCAGGTCATGTTAGCACTGGAAAATAATGAAAGTCCCGACCTAAGTTTGCCAGGAATAGAGATTGAATGGCTCCCATTAACCTATCCCTTTGCTAAATTTGACTTAGTACTTCTGGTCATAGAATCTGATAAGCAGTTAGATTTAATTTGGGAATACGCCACCGATCTCTTTGAGAAAAGTACTATACAAAAGATGGCGGAACAGTTTGAAGTTCTACTTCAGGGAATTGTTGATAACTCTCAAAAACCTATTAATACGCTCTCTTTGATGACAGCGCCCGAAATTCTAAAACTACAACGCTGGAATCAAACTCAAACTGATTATCCCCACGAGAAAACTCTAGTTGACTTATTTGAACAACAAGTTGAAAAAAATCCTCATAATATCGCTTTAGTCTTTGAATATCAACAATTAACTTATCAGCAACTCAATCAAAAAGTAAACCAACTAGCTCATTATCTAATTGAAAATCACCAAATTCAGCCAGACACTTTAATTGCTATCTGTGTTGAACGGTCTTTGGAAATGATTATTGGTTTACTCGCTATCCTGAAAGCGGGTGCAGCATACCTGCCGATTGATCCAAATTATCCTAAAGAACGGATTGAATTCGTGTTAGAGGATTCTGGAACATCGGTATTACTAACCCAAAGTTTCCTTTTAGACCAATTACCTCTAGCTAAACTGAAATACCAGATAATTTGTTTAGATCGAGTAACTTTTAGTTTGGCATTAATAGATAATCCTAATCCTCAAAGTACTCCTGATAATTTAGCTTATGTAATTTATACTTCTGGTTCGACGGGGCAACCCAAAGGGGTGATGATTGAGCATGGAGGACTGGTGAATTTAACTTTGGCGATCGACAAAGTTTTGCAAATTAAACCTCAAAGCCGATTGCTTCAGTTTGCTTCTTTCAGCTTTGATGCCTCAATTTGGGAAATTGCTACTGCGATCGCCGCAGGGGCTTGTTTGTATCTGGCAAAGCAAGAAACCTTATTACCTAGTCAAGACTTAGTGAACTTCTTAGAAGAACACAAAATTTCCCATATTACTTTACCGCCTTCAGTCTTATCCTTATTACCGCAAGCCGCTTTACCCGATTGCCAAACCATAGTTGTTGCTGGTGAAACTTGCCCAACAGAATTAGTGGCAAAATGGGCAATAGGACGAAGTTTCTACAATGGCTACGGGCCAACAGAATCTACAATTTGTGCTAGTATCGCACTCTGTCATCCTAATGGTAAAAAACCACCTATTGGTCAACCAATATCTAATATCCGCATCTATATATTAGATGCTCACAATCAACCATTACCCCCTGGCATCCCTGGAGAATTGTGTATTACGGGAGTGGGTTTGGCACGAGGATATCTCAAACGTCCTGATTTAACCGCCGAGAAATTTATCAAAGTTGAGTTATTCGGTAAAATTGAGCGAATTTACAAAACTGGCGACTTAGCAAGATGGGGGTTTGATGGAAATCTTGAGTATTTAGGTCGCATTGATGAACAGATTAAATTACGGGGTTTTCGGATTGAACTCGGTGAAATTGAATCGATTTTGTTGCAACATCCATCAGTTAAAGAAGCAATTGTTACCTTATATAAAACTGAAATTAACCAAAGTTTAATTGCTTATGTAACAGGAATCAATAATGATTTGTCTACCCAATTAAAAAATAGTCTTAAATCCCGGCTACCCGATTATATGATACCTGCTCAGATCATCGTATTGGATGAGTTGCCTTTAACTCCCAATGGTAAAGTTGACCGGAAATCTTTACCTGCTCCAAATGGTGTAAATGAGGACTTATATGAACCTCCACGGAACGAAATTGAAAAACAATTGGTGCAAATTTGGTCTGCTGTACTCGAACATCAAGACATTGGGATTCATGATAATTTTTTCGACTTGGGTGGTCATTCTTTATTAGCAATTAAATTGCTAAATAATATTCAAGAAGTATTTGAGCAACAACTTTCTTTAAGTAGTTTATTTCAAAATCCTACTATTGCTCAACTAGCAGAACAACTTTGTAATACTGAGGTTCAACAGTCAAATCCCGATTTACTGTCACTCCAACATCAAGGACATGCAACACCTCTATTTTTTCTTCCTGGCGCAAACGGACACGGCTTTTATTTTCGAGATTTGGCAATCAATTTAGGAACTGAGCGGCCAATATATGGACTCGAAACTCCAGGACGAGACGGCTCTAGTGTACTCCCTGAATCAGTAGCAACTCATGCAAGTCAACTGATTAATCTATTACGTCAAAAGCAAGCTAAAAGTCCATACATATTAGCAGGATACTCTTCAGGTTGTGCTGTTGCTTTTGAAATGGCTTCCCAACTCGAACAGCAAGGTGAAACGGTGAGTTTACTAGCTATCTTGGACGCTGGAATCGTTTCTAAACCTGAGTATTTTACTGATAGAGCAGAGATTGATTGGATCTGGCAATTGATTCGACGAATTGAAGTCTTAAAGGGAGTTTATTTAGGACTGCAATATGACGATTTAGCTGCTCAACCCAATGACCAAACCAGGTGGGAACTGGCAGCAGAACATTTGTACCGAAATAATATTTTACCCGAACACTCCACCCTTTCTTTACTTAAAACCAATATGAAAGTGATGAAATTGCTAACGCTCAACTATGCGAATTATCAGCCTACTAATCCAATTTCTGCTCCCATTGTTTTATTCCGCGCTCAAGAAGTTAAGGAGATTATTTTACAAGAACTACAAGCCTTTTCTGATTACCATCTACCCGATTGGGGATGGCAAACCTATACTCAAAAGCCTGTCAAGGTAATCTCTGTACCTGGAAACCACGGTCAAATGCTTTATGAACCCCATGTCAAACTATTAGCCACACAATTAGCCTTGATGGCAAATGGAGCAGAGCAGAGTATTCTGAATTCTGAATTCTGACTCCTTATTTAACATAATTTTG
This sequence comes from Nostoc sp. UIC 10890, assembly GCF_054786515.1. Classification (NCBI taxonomy): domain Bacteria; kingdom Bacillati; phylum Cyanobacteriota; class Cyanophyceae; order Nostocales; family Nostocaceae; genus Nostoc; species Nostoc sp. UIC 10890. The sequence goes on along the minus strand of NZ_JBSGKF010000001.1, from coordinate 2,099,622 downwards.
CAAGAGGTCTAATGAAAACACTTCCTATCAAAATTTACGATGAAACCCTGCGGGATGGAGAACAACAAGCAGGCATTTTTTTTTCTTCCCCAACTAAACAAAAACTCGCCCATTTAATTGCTCAAACCGGAGTCGATGGACTCGATGTTATGCCCTGTGTATGTGAGCAAGAATCTGAACTGACTAAAACATTAGTATCAGAGGGATTAGATAGATTAATTACTGCCGCTACCTTAATGGACAAGAAATATATTGATCAAGCAAAAGACTGTGGTGTTAAGCGCATTATCCTTTTTCATGGTCTTTCTGATCGACTCTTGTTTCTACGAGATCCTCAGATCCGTCTGATGAAAGAGTTTAAAGGAAAAACTATTGATGATGATGTTCCCGTTAACGTTATCAATAGAATTCGCCAAAATGCTATTGATGTAATTGTCGAAAATTTGCACTATGCTACTACGGTTGCTGGACTTACCGTAGACTTCGCCGCCGAGGATGCCTCAAGAACCGATTTTGACTTTTTAGTGCAATGTATCCGCTCTTTTGGCCCTTATATTGAACACTTTTTGCTTTGTGATACAGTCGGAGTCCTCAGTCCAGAAAAGAGCTATGTCTGGATTAACGACCTGCTCCAACGTACAACTGCGGTTGCTTTTGGGGTACATTACCACAATGATATGGGCTTGGCTCTCGAAAATACTCTCCAATCCGTCATAGCTGGAGCGACTTTAGTATCGGGTACTTTTTGCGGGATTGGGGAACGAGCCGGAAATGTTGCCATTGAGCAGGTTTTAAATGGGTTGCGAGTCCGCTTCGGCATTGAAGTAAAGGGGATTAATTATGATGCTATCGACGCGGTGACCGATTACATCGAGCAATTGGGAGTTCGTCCAGCGCCACCTTACTCTCAAACCGCTCAACGCCACGAATCAGGTATCCATGTCAATTCTTTGTTTTGCGACCCTCAAAGCTATACTGCTTTGCCTTATAACACTATAGAGGTTCTCTTCGGCAAATGGAGTGGAGTCAGTAATTTTCAATATCTATTTGAAAAGCAACTGCAAAATCCTCAATCAATGAAGCAATATGAAAAAATGCGCTCAGTGATTAAATCTCTTTCTGTGGAGCAAGAACGCTATTTTACGGCCAAAGAGATATTGGAACTATGGCAAAATGGAGTCTTTAAATAATCCATATTGTCATGTATTAGCTAAGTAAAAAAGATTAATTCAATATTTCTTTGCCTATTAAATTTTTACTTTTGCCTTGTTCAGTCAATATAGTAAAATACCAAAGTTATTCAGTCAGCCTCAAGAGCCTCAACTGATTTTTACAACATACATGCAATCCAAAACTGTTATTAATAAACCCATAATGAATCCTCCTTCAGCTTTTACTCAATTTTGGGAGGATGTGAAAGCGATCGCAGGGCCTTACTGGTATCCCACCGAGGCATGGGGAAGGGCATTTTCAGACGTGATTCGTGCATGGGTTATGCTCTTTGTTCTGATATTATTAATCATCGCGCTCGTGGCTGTAACTGCCTTTAATAGCTTCGTTAGTCGCTATTTAGTCGATGCGATCGTTGAAGAGAAAGATTTTAGTAAATTTGTTGATATGTTATTGGTTTATGGCGCTGCCCTAATCTGTGTAACACTCTTAGTAGGAATTTCTAAATTTGTCAGAAAACAAATTGCTCTTGATTGGTACGAATGGCTAAATAACCAGATTTTATCAAAATATTTTAGCAATCGTGCTTATTATAAAATTAACTTTAAATCTGATATTGATAACCCAGATCAACGACTAGCACAAGAAATCGAACCCATTCCCAGAAGCGCTCTCAGTTTTTCAGCTACTTTATTAGAAAAAGTGCTGGAAATGATCACTTTTTTAATAATTGTCTGGTCAATTTCTCAATTTGTGGCAATTTGTTTGGTTGCTTATACGATTGTAGGTAATGTAATTGCTGTTTACTTAACTCAAGAATTGAATAAGATTAGTCAAGAGGAACTCGAATTTAAAGCTGACTACAATTATGCACTGACTCATGTTCGTAATCATGCTGAATCAATAGCTTTTTTTCGGGGAGAAAACCAAGAGAAAAATATAATTAAGCGAAGATTTAGTAATATTGTCAAAAGTACGAAACGCAAAATTAATTGGGAGAGAAATAAAGATATTTTTAGCAGAGGATATCAGGCTGTTATCCAAATATTTCCATTTATAGTGCTCGGCCCTTTACAGATTAGAGATGAGATTGATTTTGGACAAGTTGGCCAAGCCAGTTTAGCTTGTAATCTGTTTGCTATTGCTCTAGCAGAATTAATCAATGAATTTGGAACTTCTGGAAGATTTTCGAGTTACGTTGAGCGTTTAGCTGAGTTTTCAGATGCGTTAGAATTTGTTACCAAAGAACCAGAGAATGTAAGTACTATTAAAACAATAGAAGAAAACCATCTCGCTTTTGAAAATGTCACTTTACAAACGCCAAACTATGAGCAGGTGATTGTCGAAGACTTATCACTTTCTGTGAAAGCAGGTGAAGGTTTATTGATTGTTGGGCCTAGTGGTCGAGGTAAAAGTTCTCTGTTGCGAGCGATCGCTGGTTTGTGGAATGCTGGCACTGGCCGTCTGGTAAGACCTTCCCTAGAAGAAGTATTGTTTTTGCCCCAGCGTCCTTATATAATTTTGGGAACTTTGCGCGAACAGTTAGTATATCCTAATACAAATCGTCAAATGAGCGACGCAGAACTCAAAGAAGTTTTACAACAAGTCAACCTGCAAAACTTGTTGAGTCGAGTGGATAGCTTTGATACTGAAGTTCCTTGGGAGAATATATTATCGCTGGGAGAACAACAACGCCTTGCATTTGCACGATTGCTAGTTACTCATCCTAGATTCACTATATTAGATGAAGCAACGAGTGCTTTAGATTTGAATAATGAAGAGAGCTTGTATCAAAAGTTACAAGAGACAAAAACAACATTTATCAGTGTTGGACATCGAGAAAGTTTGTTTAATTATCATCAATGGGTTTTGGAACTATCACAAGATTCGAGTTGGCAACTTGTGAGTGTACAGGATTATCGACTGCAAAAAGCAAAACAAATTGTCATTAATTCCCTCTGAAAAAGCCTACGGTGTATACACAAGTCAAAAAAGGGGGATTTTTCAAAACTGGGGTGCTTAAGGAGAGGTTTGAAAACACACCCTAAATTTGGAAAGTCCATTGCTACTAAGGATGGCTTTCTTTACCTACCGCTATGACAAACACCCGGAGGTTTTGAAATGGCTAAGAGATTAACAAATATTCATACTTTTGCAAATCAAGGTTATGTTAACTAAACAGCAAAGACAACTAATTACTTACGAAGCTATTTCAATTTATGAACGAAGCTATCAATTGCCAGTTCTCAAGAATAACGGTGTAAAAACAGTTCAGAAAAAAATTAGAGAACGTCAAAGATTAATTAAAGAAGGTGTACGATATCATCATCAGTTTGGTGGGATAATTAAACGAAAAGAAGAAATTAGCCAGGGAGAAATTTTTGATGAAATCCAATTATTTATTAAGGACTACAGTCATATTATTGATTTTCTAGAAACTTATCAGGATAGTTATCATAATTTTTTACTAACTCTTACAGACGATTTAAAAACATTATTCAAACAAAAGTATTTGGAAATAAAAAGTTTAGAAGATGAAAGAAGAAAATTAGAGCTAAAAAATGAGAACAACCCGAAAATACTTGATGGCTTAAGATGGGAGAAGCAAGAGAACTTTAAAGCAGTTTTACTTTTGAGTAATGCTTATTTTTTAATGTTAGAAAAAATTCGATTGCTTGGTGAAGGAATTAAAAACCTTGCAGAAGATACTAAAAATCAAAAAGAGATTGTTCGGCAAATAGTTAAAGATTTGGAAATACATCAAGAAATTTACGAATATCAAAGAAAAGCCTATAAGGTTCGTCAAGATATAGCAAAAATTGCCCATACTGCAATTAATTTTGAAAATTCTTTACAAGATTACTTTAGTCCCTTTCAATCTTTAATAGATGAAATCGTAAAAGTAGATGAATATTTCTATACAACTGTCGGAGATATTAAAAATTTAGGTGATAGTATTTTAAAGAATCAATCCAATTTATTTAACCTTGAAGAAAACGAGGCAATTTCTGAAACTTTTCTCGATTTTATGGTGACGAGTTATGATAAAAAAACCAGATTAAAAGATGCTTTTATTCAATCTCAATTACTAGATTGGCAAATCCATAATTTTGATTTGAGCGAAAATGGCGTCTTTTTAGACAAGGGTATTGATTTAATATCTAACTATATATCCAAGCAACTCACAGATCAAAGATCAGAAGTAACTTTTGTCTCTACAGCATCTCTACCTACTGTTAAAGAAACAGGATTGATGGGACTGACTAATAACAATGTTAGGTTGACAAAAGAATTTTCCAGCAATAAAGATATTGATTATACCCAATTGCAGGATCTCCTCGCGCAGCATAAGTGGAAAGAAGCTGACATTGAAACCACTAAGCTAATGCTAAAAGTCATGAATAAGAATTATTGGAATGAAGTTTATAAGGAAGATATTGATAACTTTTCTTGTCAAGAACTCCACACCATTGATCAACTTTGGGAACAATATAGTTATGGTTATTTCGGCTTCGGTATTCAGCAAACTATCTGGAGCGAAATGGGTGGTCAAGTAGACTATGAAACAGAAAAGAGACTTGGCGATCGCCTTGGTTGGCGAAAAGAGGGAAACTGGCTAGACTATGAGCAATTAACTTTTAAATTGTCTCCGATGACACCAATGGGACACTTACCAGCCAAATGGTTACACTATGACCAAGAGAGCTTTGACTTATCCTCAAAATCATCTACAGAACACCTTTCAATGGTAGCTTGGCGGGTAAAATCTTGGTTAGTTTGGCAGATGCACTTATTCTTTTCTCGTGCAAAAAGTTGTAGCGAAACTTTGCCATGTGTTAATCACACATTTGTTAATAATAGGAAAAACTAGAGCTAAAGCTAATTTGAGGATAAACATGAGTAATAGTAAGCATTCTGATGTAGAAATAGAAATTTTGCTTTTGGGAAAATGGCGTTTTGATACGTATTCAGAAAAAATAACTATTGAATTTAAAGATGATATGACTTATGAGCAAAACAGGGTTCAAATGCTTCTTTTCTCTAAACCTAAAGAACTGATAACAGGTAATAAATTTACTGGTGTATGGTACGTAACTAAAAAAAAATTGCATTTAAATGTTAAAACTATGCCCAAATCATTTTTTAATTTAAAGATACCACTAGCTTTTAAGATTTCTCTTGCAGATATGATAGCTACTTTAGGTTCTGTGTTTATGCCAGAAAGTTATGAAGTTATTAGAATTAATAGTTCTAAATTTTTGATCAAGGATAAAGAGCAATCAATTATTGGGACAAAGATAAATAATACTAGTAAGTGGCAGAGTTTCTAAAATCACTCTGCTATTACTGCATAGCTTTGACCACACAATGAAGCTGACTTTTCACGGCATCTGAAAAACCTCTCTCTAAATCTCTCTCCTAAAAGGAGAGAGACTTTGAATTTTCCCCCTTCCCGCGACGTGTTGGGGGTTAAGGGGTTAGGTTTTTGGTGGACTTTTCCACATAACGTGAAAAGTCAGCACAATGAAGAGGGGAGGGGAGCATCTCAGTTTTGCAAATATACCTGGCGATTAGAAATTGCTGGCTACACAAACTTTCGTCCGCCTGCACGGACTTAAGAAATTGGAAACCCGCGTAGGCGGGTTTTGTCTGTGTAGCCGCGAATTCCATTCGCTAGGCTTTTTACTCCTACTCCCTACTGCCTTTCTAAGCTTCGATAACTACCCGCAAGTTGCCCCGTTTTTTCGCAACGCGACAAGCAGTCGTAGTTCCAGAACGCTCGAATTCCAAATCGAGGATGGTGGGGCCGACTCGCAAATTATGAAATGACAGACGATTAATCGATTCTGGCAAAGCAGGGTCGATTATTCGCAAGCAGTTATTTTGAGCATCAGGCACCAAGTTGACCATCATTTGTAGGAGTTGGAAGATACTACCCGTCGCCCAAGCTTGGGGAGTGCAGGCAACTGGATACTGCACAGGAGCATTATCACCATTCCGTTCGTAGCCGCAGAAAAGTTCTGGAGGACGTTGATAGGGTTGCTGCTCAGTCATATCGAATAAACCTTGGAAAAGTTCCAGAGCTTGATCGATCAGACCGAGCGATCGCAATCCCATTGCAATCAGAGCGTTATCATGGGGCCAAACCGAACCAATGTGATAACCCATCGGATTATAAGCGGGTGACAAACTACTCAGAGTCCGAATGCCCCAACCATTAAACATATCTGGTGCCCGCAACCGTTCTGCTACACTATGAGCTTTTTCGTCTGTGAAGAGTCCCAAATGCAGACAATGCCCAGGATTTGAGGTAATACTGTCTACTGGCTTGCCGTCTCCATCCAAAGCCAAGGCGCAGAAATCCTGGTCTTCCACCCAAAAATCTCGATTAAAACGAACCTTAAGATTTCTGGCCTCTTCTTGCCAACGATCTGCCAAATCAAGCCGCTTTTTCATCCTAGCTATTTCTGCTAGGCGCATTTTTGCAGCATAAACATAAGCTTGCACCTCACAAAGGGCAATTGGCCCGTTGGCTAATTCTCCCTTGTGGTTTACGATACAGTCGCCAGAGTCTTTCCAACCTTGGTTAGCAAGACCGCGTTTAGATGTACGGAAGTAACTGAGGTAGCTGGTTTGTTTGGTGTTGCGATCGATCCACTCCATTGCTGCTAGAGCATTGGGCCAAAGTTGCTCTAGGAGTTCTTGATCGTGAGTCCAAGCATAATGTTCGGCATAGAGCAGCAGCCACAGAGGAGTGGCATCAACTGTACCGTAGTAAGGTGTATGGGGAATTTCTTGACAACGAGCCATTTCTCCTAAACGTAACTCGTGCAAAATCTTACCCGGTTCTTCTTCGCGCCATTCGTCGTCAATTTTACCTTGGTATGTCGCAAGTAATATTAGGGTTTCCTTGGCGATTTGCGAGTTTAACATCAGGGTTTGAGAAGCTGTAATCAGCGAATCTCGCCCAAATAATGTCGAAAACCAAGGTACTCCGGCGGAAACAGTCTTATGCTTCCCAAAAGATTGGCGCAACAAATACATATCTTGTTCAGCCCGCTCAATCACTCGATTGAAGGTACTCTTATCTGAGCTAATGCGGGTAATTTGTTGTACCCAGTGTTGCTCCTCCATCCACTCAGCAGCTTTCGCTTGTCCTAAGGTAGTGGCGGCGCTCACGGTTGAACTGGACTGGTTGTTTCTCAACATATTCACTCGGTAGCCCAGCTTTTGAGTTTCGTGAGAAGCTAACTCTAGCTGCCAAACCGCAGTGTACCCTTTGAAATAGTCTGGTTGCCGATGCTGGAATAGAATTCGGGATTCCATCACCGAGCCATCCAAACCTTGATAGGCGAGTGTCAAGGATTCTTCTTTAGGGGCGGATGGCTCTTTGTGTACAGGCGCAACGCTATCGACCTGAGAAAATGTTCCTTCTTCAGCCGTCGGTTCCACTAGACGTAAAAGCCGACCTCGTTTTTCTCTGTCATAGCCCCGGACTTCAAATAAATCAACAAAATCCGCATCAAAGCTGATACTTAGTTCAAAATTGACAGTGGTTGTGCTGTAGTTAGATACTTCTATTTCTTCAAATAGCGCTCCATTCAGAACTATTTCTCGGCGAATTCCGATAGTCTCGGCTTTCAGGCGTTCATCGATTCTGGGGTTAGTACACAAAATTGAGAGTGAAAACCCTTTTTCAGCAGTACTACTGAGGAGTACAGGCGATCGCCCTTCAATTTGCAGTTCCAAGCGATTGAGAAATCTCGTATCACAACAAAACAGTCCCATGCTGGGATTGCCATCGTTGAGGGAACAGCCAGAAATATTCCCAATAGTATCTGTCACAAAAAATAAATCATCATCTTTAACCGTCAGTGTCGGTTGTGGTCTTTCACTCACAACACAAGGCCACTCAGGGATAGGTAATTGTTCGGCAGGAATAAAAGTTTTTCCATCCAGGAAAATTTTTTCCGGGGTCATTAATGTATCCGGTGTCATGAGCCAAAGTTCCGTGTACAGGTATATATTTTTGTGATCTTTTGAGTAGAGGTCTTTTACGCAAGAGGCAGCGGGGAAAGAAAAAATACCCTTTTGCTTTGGGACAGAGCAACTAGATTTATTCAGGTTGAAAAAAGAAAGATTTGGGTCAAGACACGCAGTCTAAACAAAAAACAGCATCTCGTAGAGAGACAAAAGGTGCAAAGTCAGGTCAATTATCTTACCCCTACTTTTAAGTATGGGATTTTCCCCTGCCCCCCATCTCTCTCCTTCTTGTTGATCCTCACAACTTCCGAAAAAAGAGGCTGTCTAAAACTCGTTTGAGCCATTGGAGCCAAAATAATCCTTACACACTGCTAAGAAAATAGCAGCGCTCAAATCTATATAAACAAATATTGATAATTTTATATTCTATAAGGCTCAAGTTAAGACTGAAAACTGAGGGTTTTGAGATAATTCATTAGTCGTTGAACTTTCAGAGACACAGGATATATAGTATACTCAGAAAAAATGCGTACATTCACAGTTTTTGTTGGTATACAGAGCATTTGTTCCATACTATTATACAATTTTGTTTTAAATATCTTTGGTATTTGATCAGACTAAATTATGATAATTAATTAATTTATTAAATTTAATCACTAATCATGGGCTAAATTATGTGAATGTCAATGATCAGTGGTGATTAATAAACACAGTAGTTAAAAGCATACAATAATTAGTGTTTTAGTACTTAACTCCTGAAAGATTTTACCTGTGCAAGTAAATGGCAAAGTTGGGCGAGAATGTATATTGGGCTTATTAGGTTGTCAATCAACAAATCAAGTTCCACGCACTCCTCCTAGTGGTCTGCCAACCCAAAAATGCCGGGTAAAGATTGGTTAAAGTTTAAAGGGGAAAGGGCAAGGGATAAAATACCTTTTGCCTCTAATCTTTTCCCTTGACCCCGCCAAGTTCCCTTGGCGAACTACTAGTTGGTAACGAAGTGTTACGCCTGCTTTAGCGAAAAGCGCTTTTTAGCGTTCTTTACATATTGCAACTGTCTATTTAACTTGAGAGTCCCTTGGAATTTGTACAATGCAGCTGTGACGTGGATCTTATCGAGGTTGAGCGTTTAACAATAATTCATGAGCATTTCGACTTCTGTGCTGAGTGATCTGCTAAAGTCCCTACCCTACTTGCGGCCCCAGCTATATTTTAAGGCTTCATTAACGGCGCTCTCCCACGCGATGGAAGATCAAGTTTTGGCTGCGACTTTAGCTCAACCCCTTGTAATTGCTAGTTTCCAGCGAGAGCGATTCTACCGCCAAGAAGCTCATCGCTACCAGCGACTGGCCTTGCGAAGTAATCAAATATACGTATTATCTGCTCCAGAAACGGATTTTGCCAACAGTTCAGAACACTACGAAAAAGTCGCTTTTGAGCCAACGGATGGCTTAAGTCAAGAGTGGCACTTGGTAGTGATTGCTGACAATTATGCTACTTGTCTGGTTTGTCGGGAAAACCTTGGTTCTCTTGCCAAAAACAAGCCACTAACGGAACTAAGCCCTAATCTGGATATCGATACAGCGCGAAGATTTGAGGGAATTTGGACATCGGAAAGGGGAGTTAGCCTCAAAGCCGCCGAATTGCTGTTAGACAGGATTTTAGTTTACAGACCAGAACTGGCAAGTAAAATTCAACAAGCACGTCAGAGGTTTGGCATCGGGGAGCCGCGCAACCACTCTGGAGCCGAACAGGACAATGAATATGCTTGTGACATTGATACAGATCCCTTTGTGCAGCGCTTAGTAACTTATTTGCAAGCTAGTCAGTACAAATTGCACAAAGCCTACCGTTCCATTGCTGCCCAAGCACGAAAAGAACGATTAGTCAATTCGATTAGCACTGCCATTCGGCGATCGCTCGATCCTCACGAAGTTCTCCAGGTGGCGGCACAAGAATTAGGACAACACTTAGAAGCTTGTCGCTGTTTAATTTACCGCGCTCAAGCCACAGATAGCCAAGCCATAATTGAACACGAATTTTTGACACCCGGCGTTTTATCTGTTCGTGGGCAAACCTGGGAGTTAGAGCAAAATTCCCTATTTCGGGACATAGTGCAACAAGGCGAAGGTGTTTGTATTAGCGATACGCTCAATGACCCTCGTGTTAATAATTCGCCAGGACTTTCCTTGATTGCTAAAAAGTTTGCCATTCGTTCTTGGCTGATGGAACCAGTATTCTATCAGGGGCGATTATTGGGCATTGTAGAATTGCACTATTGCCGGATGCCACCGCACGAGTGCCAACCTGGGGAATTGGATTTAGTAGAAGCGATCGCTACCCAAGTAGGAGCAGCTCTTATCCAAGCGGAAGCTTATGCTAACCTAGAAGAACTTAACCAGCAGCTAGAAGCTCTAGATCGCACCCGCAGCAACCTCATAGCCATTACCGGACATGAACTGCGTACCCCCCTATCCACAATTCAAGTGTGCCTAGAAAGTCTCGCTACCGAACCGGATATGCCCTTGGAGTTGCAGCAGATCATGCTCAACACCGCTCTTTCCGACTCGGAACGGATGCGAAAACTGGTACAAGATTTCCTCACACTTTCCAACTTGGAAAGCGGCCGGGTGGAATGGCACCCAGAATCCCTCACCTTACAAGAATGTGTGGATTTAGCACTTAGCCGAAATCGCACGCGTTCTTCAACGGAAAAGCCGCCCCACGTTAAAACTCAAATTGCCGAAAACCTACCTTTGGTAAGAGCAGACGGTGATTGGTTAGTAGAGGTACTGGCAAAACTCATGGACAATGCTTTTAAATTTACGCCACCCCAAGGAGAAATCACCATTAAAGCGATTTACAACAGCCGTCAGATGGTCGAGGTGAGTGTAGTTGACACTGGACGCGGCATTGAACCGAATCGATTAGAAGTAGTTTTTGACCGCTTCTATCAAGAAGAGGGAGCGCTACGTCGTACTACTGGTGGAACTGGACTTGGTTTAGCAATTTGCCGTCAAATTGTTAACGGCTGGGGTGGGGAAATTTGGGCGGAGTCAACTGGCAAAGACCAGGGTAGTCAGTTTCACTTCACTATCCCGATTGTTCAGAGTAGCCAAGAGGAAAAGCGGACAAAAGTTAAGAGTAAATAAGTATTAGGGACTGGGGATTGGGGATTGGGAATGGGGCATGGGGCATGGGGCATTGGGCATGGGGCATTGGGCATTGGTTTTTAACTAATGACTAATGACTAATGACTAATGACTAATGACCAATGACTAATGACTAAAAACTGTTACAGTCTATGACGCGATCGCAATATGATCCTGGTTGCGATGTTAGGATTCCCTAAAAACGTTGAGAGAATCGACTTTATGGCAGAAACACTCTCTGGACAAACCCCGCTATTTGCTGGCAGCACTGGTGGCTTGCTAAACAAAGCACAAGTTGAAGAAAAGTACGCTATCACTTGGACTAGCCCGAAAGAGCAAGTATTTGAATTGCCTACAGGTGGTGCTGCTATTATGCGGAAAGGTGAAAACCTGCTGTATATAGCTCGTAAAGAATATGGCATCTTCTTGGGCGGTCAGCAACTTCGTAAACTCAAAATCACAGATTACAAAGTTTACCGGATTTTACCCAACGGAGAAACTACTTTAATTCACCCAGCTGATGGTGTCTTCCCCGAAAAAGTAAATGAAGGCCGTGAAAAAGTGCGTTATGTCCCACGCAGCATTGGGCAAAACCCCAATCCATCACAACTCAAGTTTAGTGGTAAAGCTACCCACGACGTATAGGGACTAGGGACTGGGGACTGGAGAGCAGAGGAGCAGAAGAGCAGAGGAGCAGGGGGAAGTTACAGCAAATCTTTCCCCTCTGCCCCCTACACCCTCTGCACCTCTGCTTCTTGTACCCCATGCCCTTCAGGAATGCTGAGTTAGGAGTTATTATTTCTCCTCTGCTCCTCTGCCCCCCTGCCCCTCTGCTTCTTATGCCCCATCCCTAAGCAATTTATGGTATTCCCCGATTTCTCCGAATTTTCTCAGCTAGCTCTACAAGGTAACTTTGTTCCCGTGTATCAAGAATGGGTGGCGGATTTAGATACGCCCGTATCCGCTTGGTATAAAGTCTGTGCGGGTCAGCCTTATAGCTTTTTGTTGGAATCCATAGAAGGTGGGGAAAAACTAGGACGCTATAGTTTAGTGGGCTGTGATCCGGTATGGGTTTTGGAAGCAAGGGGCGATCGCACGACTCAGAAAAACCGCGATGGTTCACAGGTAGTTTTTGCTGGCGACCCTTTTACGGCTTTAGCTGAATGTTTAGCACCTTATCACCCAGTAAAATTACCGCAGCTACCGCCAGGAATTGGCGGTTTGTTTGGGTTTTGGGGCTATGAATTGATTCACTGGATTGAACCGCGTGTACCAATTTATCCACCAGATGAGCGAAATATTCCTGATGGATTGTGGATGCAGGTAGACCACCTATTGATTTTTGACCAGGTAAAGCGGAAAATTTGGGCGATCGCTTATGCTGATTTACGTGACCCGAATGTAGATTTAAAAGCAGCATATCAACAAGCTAGCGATCGCGTCACCCAAATGCTCGAAAAGCTATCTCTACCCCTATCGCCGGAAAAAACTCGATTGGAATGGAATCCGCCAGGGAGCAGAGGAGCAGAGGATCAGGGGAGTAGAGGCACAGAGGAGTATAAGAGTAATTTTACCCGCCCTGATTTTTGTGCCAGTGTCGAAAAGGCCAAAGATTACATTAAAGCAGGTGATATTTTCCAAGTTGTAATTTCTCAGCGACTATCAACAGCATACACAGGCGACCCATTTGCCCTTTACCGCTCCCTACGTCAGATAAATCCTTCGCCTTACATGGCTTACTTTAACTTCCAAGATTGGCAAATTATCGGTTCCAGTCCCGAAGTGATGGTGAAAGCCGAAACCGATGCAGATGGTGGAGTGATAGCAACGGTACGGCCAATTGCTGGGACACGTCCACGGGGTAAAACTACCCAGGAAGATGCAGCTTATGCTCAAGATTTACTCCAAGACCCCAAGGAAATAGCCGAACACGTAATGCTTGTGGATTTAGGGCGGAATGATTTAGGGCGTGTTTGTCAAAGTGGTAGCGTCAAAGTTGATGAGTTAATGGTAGTTGAGCGCTACTCCCATGTAATGCACATTGTCAGCAATGTTGTGGGTAAATTAGCGTTTGGTAAAACAGCATGGGATTTACTGAAAGCTTCCTTCCCAGCCGGTACGGTAAGCGGCGCACCCAAAATTAGGGCGATGGAGATTATCCACGAATTAGAGTCTAGTCGTCGGGGTGTTTATTCCGGTGTGTATGGATATTACGATTTTGAAGGACAATTAAATACTGCGATCGCAATTCGCACAATGGTAGTGCATGATAATACGGTGAGCGTACAAGCCGGCGCAGGTTTAGTGGCTGATTCTGAGCCAGAGAAAGAATACGAAGAGACGCTGAATAAAGCTAGAGGTCTATTAGAAGCGATTCGTTGTTTGCGTTGAATTGAAGAAGGGAATAGGGAATAGGGTATAGGGAATAGGGAATAGGGTATAGGGTATAGGGTATAGGGTACAGGTTATTCCTTGTTACCTGTCACCTCTCCCCTAATCCCCAATTCCTTTTATATAGGACTCATATTTGATTTCTAAAAAAACCTCAGTACAACTAAGAAGCCTTCTTGACTGTTGCCTATTGCCTATTGCCTACCTACGCAAATTAGTTCAAAAATCAAAGCGGATTCCTATAGTTATTTTCGCGTAAAATTAATTGCACACTGGTTTTTGTTAGTTAATTGTAAAACCGGACTTGATATCAGTACAGAAATAGTTCGATCTGCTGTATGAGAATCCAGACCAGACTTTAAAAGTTGATATATTAATATCCTTCTATTTTGAATTACATAGGTTTTACTTTGAACTGCAAGATATTTGGAAACAATTTGTGCTACTTCTAAACCCACGTATCCGCAATACCGAGACAAATTGGGAAGCTTTATAAATCCAATCAACATCAAACTTTTTCCAAAGCTAAACGGAGTTTTTTAGACCTATTGAAAACTGAAAAGAAGTCCTGGTATCCAAATCCAAGACCTCCGTTGAAGTTACCACTGACTAGAAATCAACAAACTTGCTCATCATAATTGGCTGAAGTAAATCGCCCAAAGAATTCCAGTTACTCCAATGGCAGTTAAAAGGTTAGTGAAAAATCTGCCAAATTCAACTTCTTGTCCCAATCCCTTGTCGTCTTGACCGGCAGTGAAAAACAATGACCAGGCTTGATTTGCATTGATAGTCTCAAAGTTGTTGAAATCAGGTCTAAAAACAACGGGCCCAATCAAATCTTTTTTGGGATAATCAAAATCAGTTTTCATAAGTTTGCCTCTAAATTGTTTTATTTGTCAACTGAAGAAAATTCGTAAATCTCAAGGTTTCTTCTCTAAAGGTTAGTTAGCCATCCAATCAAACCGTGTCCGGTGATCACTTCCAAAGCTATGAGTGAGACAAAACCAATCATTGCCAAACGACCATTGAGTTTTTCGGCATATTCGGTGAAGCCTGTCCGTGGGGTTTCATCAACATAAACCTTAGACTTCTTGCAGAAGTGGGTAAAGGGTAAAGGGGAAAGGGGAAAGGATGGAATTTTCCCTTTCCCTTTAACCTTTAACCTTTCCCCAACATCTTGCAAAAGTTACTTTTGCAAGATGTCTCTTGGGTTCAATCGCAAATCTGTTGAGTTGCCCACGTTCATTAATGCTAAAACCTTTACTTGTCATCTTTTACTACTTATTTTTGTTCTCTGTAAACAAACAATAACTATTGTAAATATTTTTTGCAACTACTTGACATGCTGCAAAAAGTAGTAAGAACCGTACTAAGAAAGTAGGGTATTCGGATTTGTGCGAGAAGTAGGCGATATCTATGGTCGGCTACGCCTACGCTCTTAGAAGTGAATACACACAACAGTACTAGTTGTGTTTAATAAAACTTATCTTTTATATAAACAGAAGTTATCAATGTATGGCTGAGAAAGTATTGCTTATTTGTAACGAACTTGTTATGTTTCTTTACATAAAGATACAAAATCAAATTCAATGCGTTAAACCACTGTTAATCAAGGCTTTCTAAATAACTATACAGTTGAGCCTGCAATTTTCTTTGCCGAGTATCCAAACTCAACGGCAACAGAATTGCTATGCCTAGCAATATCTACGACGGGTTGTGAGGCTTGTAATCCCACAGGGAAGCAAGCTATCGCAGACAAGACTCGATATTAGTGAGGCAAAAACAGCTAAGTGCCTTTGTTAACAGCTAAACGCATTTCTCCTTTGTCTTTGCACATTTGATTTTTCACATTCGATAGAACTGTAATTTTCTTTTTGGAATTTCTGCTATGTCTTTTACCATCCAGTCGGCTCAAAGTATTTTTCCCGGAACCCTAGTTGCTGACGTTGTTCCAACCGTTGTTGAATCCTTCTCTCAGCTGAATGCTGAAGATCAACTAGCGTTACTCTGGTTTGCCTATACCGAGATGGGTAGAAGTATTACAGTTGCGGCTCCTGGAGCAGCCAACATGATCCTCGCGCAAGGCTTACTCGAACAAATTAAGCAGATGCCTTTTGAGGCTCAAACGCAAGTCATGTACGATTTGGCTAACCGTGCTGATACTCCCCTCTGCCGTTCCTATGCATCCTTCACCGTGAACATCAAGTTGGGCTTCTGGTATCAGTTAGGAGAATGGATGGCCCAGGGAATCGTTGCTCCTATCCCAGAAGGCTACAAACTTTCTCCTAAAGCTGCCGACGTGTTGCAAGCAATCCGCAATGCTGATTCCGGTCAACAAATCACAATTCTACGCAATACCGTAATTAGCATGGGATTCGATCCGAACGCTCCTGGCAGTTACAAAAAAGTTTCAGAACCTGTGGCTCCTCCCACTGCACCAGCGTTTCGGACTAAAGTCACCATCGAGGGTGTAGACAATCCGACGGTGTTGGGCTATATCAACAACATGAATGCCAATGACTTTGATGCTGCGGTTTCTCTGTTTACCTCTGAAGGTGCTTTGCAACCTCCCTTTGAAAGACCGATTGTTGGTCAAGAGGCAATCCGGGCTTACATGCGTGAAGAATGCCAGGGATTGAAGATGATCCCAGAGCGCGGTGTATCTGAGCCAGTGGAAGATGGCTACACCCAACTTAAAATCACCGGTAAAGTCCAAACCCCTTGGTTCGGTGCCAGTGTGGGGATGAATATTGCATGGCGCTTTTTGCTAGATCCCCAAGGCAAAATTTTCTTTGTAGCAATTGACTTACTTGCTTCTCCTAAAGAGCTGCTCAACCTAGTACGTAAATAGAGGGCTAGTGGTCTGCCAATCCAAAAATGCTGGGTGAAGATTGGGAAAGGTTAAAGGTTAAAGGGGAAGGGATAAAACACCTTTAACCAGCCAACTTACCTTGGCGAACTACTAGATTAGTCGCTGCTTAAGCGTAGCCCTTCGTAGACATGCCGCTACGCTTAAGCAAAGCAAACTGATAATGGCTTCTTTAGCATATTCGTCCTGCGATCGTTGTTGAAGAATATACAGAATTCACAATTCAGAATCAATTGGATACTGTAATTTTCCGGTGAGAAATGGAGATTTGGGAGGCGGGCTGTATGGATGCTGATGAACTTCTCAAACGCTATTGTGCAGGAGAGAGAAATTTCACTCAAGTAAGCCTGCACTTAGTTAACCTCAGTGAGGTGTGTTTAGCTGGAATCAATTTGGATCGAGCTAACTTGGCTAACGCAACTTTATCACACGCCAACCTGCGCCAAGCAAACCTGATCGAAGCAAATTTGACTGCGGCGGCTCTCTGGAGAACCGATTTTAGTGGAGCAAATCTGATTTTAGCAAACCTCAAGGCTGCTAACTTGATACGGGCAACTCTCAGTTGGGTGAATTTGCATAAGGGAAGCCTTGTAAAAGCAGACCTGCGTTTAGCAGATTTGCATGATGCTGATCTCAGTAGTGCAAACTTGGCTGGAGCAGACTTGCGTTATACCAACCTCAGTGGGGCAAACTTGGCTGGGGCAAATCTCAGTGGTGCAAACCTGACTGGGGCAAATTTGAGCAATACAGACCTGAGTCATAGCAGTCTTGCTAAAGCTATTTTGTATAGAACTGATTTAAGTAACGTTGATTTCACGGAAGTAGACCTGACTGAGGTCGATCTGCACCACTGCTTATTTAACGGAGTTACCCTAACTGAAGGAAGCTTCATCAAAGCAGGTTGAGCGTTGCTGCTATCTCATTAAAAATCCAAAATTTAAAAATCAGTCTTTTTTCAAGGCAGTTTCAAATCTCTCTACTAATGAATGTCTCGAATTCTTGATTGCAAGAAGCAAATATATCCCAGTAAAGCTGCACCGAATGGGTAGACAAATTTATTTAATAGGTAAAGTGCGTAGGCGTAGCCCGTCGTAGACATCGCACTCCATCATCTCATGGCAGCGATGTCTACGACGGGCTACGCCTACGCACCCTACACAGCACTACACTAGAAAGTAAGATGCTCAAAATAGCCTATGAACGCTACAACAACCACTTTCCCTTCTACACTCAAATTGAAAATTGACTTGACTGATGAGCAATTTTTCCAGATGTGTCAGAAAAACCGCGATTATCGATTTGAGCGTACAGCATCAGGGGAAATATTAATTATGCCACCTACAGGTAGTGATACTGGCAACCGTAATTTTGATATGGTTGTTGAATTAGGAATCTGGAATAAACAGACTAAATTAGGCAAAGGTTTTGACTCTTCAACTGGTTTTACCCTACCCAATGGTGCAGAACGTTCTCCTGATGCTTCTTGGGTGAAAATTGAGCGTTGGAATGCTTTAACTCCAGAACAACAAGAAAAATTTGCCCCGATTTGTCCTGATTTTGTAGTAGAGTTGCGTTCTCGCACTGATTCTTTGAAAGAATTGCAAGAGAAAATGCAGGAATATATCGAAAATGGCGCTCAATTAGGCTGGTTAATTGATAGGAAAAACAAGCGAGTAGAAATTTATCGTCCAGGTAAAGATGTAGAGATATTAGACAATCCTGTTAGTTTATCAGGAGAAAATGTACTACCTGGATTTGTGTTAAATTTGCAGCAGATTATGTAGCTTTATCGATTGGGATATACATGGCGCATTTCAAAGCGACTTTGTTCCCAAAGTGGTAACAGAGCCTCTTTCGCAGCATTTAATTGAGCTTGCGAAAAAGAGATTTTCCCATTTTCTATAATCCAAATAAATGTCCGAGTTATTAAATCTGCATTGAAACTGTTCTCGTATTCACTATTATTTATTCTTGCTACTTGTTCATCTAAGCAATCTATAGCATATTTAAAAGTCAAGTTTTTCCAGTCTTTGAAATTGCTAGAATTTTCTTTTTGCGTATTTTTCCACTCAACTTTACGCAAGTTTCCTATAATATAGTCTATGCCTGTTATGGAAGAATCCGTATTACGCACCAAATTTGTATAGGCTTGGTAATATGGCTTCAAGAGCGAAGCAGCCATATTTTCCACATATATATGTAGCCAAGATTGTATGTCGCGAAGATAAGGTGCTAAATTTATGAGCTTATCAATTTCTGGAATCAGCATACGATCGCTTGTGTAATTTGTTATTTTTGCTAGCAATTCAGCTTCAGATAGCTGAGACTTATCTGAGTAATAATTAATAACTTTTGGAATATATTTCTCTAATAACCACTGTTTGGTATATCTAGCTGTCCAGGTTCCCCGTGCCCCTATATCTTGCTGCCACAAAGTTAATTTACCTGTTTCAATAGATTGAAAATTAAGATTATTTAGCTCGTAGATTATATTAATTTGATTATTAGACAATAAAGACAAGTCTATATCTAATTTTGGGAAGATAAATGTATGGTCGCGAATTCCTCGACTCACTCGAATTGATATACCTTCTCTATGGAATAGATGCCATTCTGACTTGCCTTTTGTATAATCAAATTCATTAGCAAACTGCTGCATTAACTCCCATAATTCTTGTCTTACAGAAAAAAGGATAAGACCTCGACTTTCTGAAAATTTTACGAATTCAAAATTCCATGTTTCTAAAGCATTTTCAAAATTGATTATTGAATTTTTATATTCTTGGCAAACTTCATCAACACACAAACACAAGTCTGCTACTTCTAACTTTGATAAAATAACTGTTGTTTGACCTAAAATTACTTTAAAATTATTTTTATCTAACTGTTTCAAAAACCGACGACATTCCCAATCTACCTGGGTGTACAATCCAGTCATTAATTGACCTAGAATCTCTTGATGATTTAAGTTAATTTTTAAACCTCTAAAAAGAATACTGCTGAATTGTATTTCACAATTACCTTCTGCAAAAGCTTTGGGTAAATTACATGCGATCGCAACTTTTGGTTTCACAACAACTAAGCGATAGCCTTCTCGCATTATGCAAGGCTCAAAATCACATTTTTCTAAAACATCCTGTAAATCTGGATGGCATCTGATAAACTTTTCTATTAAGTTATCTTTAGTATGTATTAAAAAACCTGCTGTATTTTTCTCAATATTTTTAACCACATTAAAGTTTAGTTTATTATAAAAACTTGAGGCAATATCATTATTTTTAAGCGCATCTATATTTATATCAAATACTAATTCTTCCCTATAGAAATTTAGGCGTTTAAAAATGTTTATTTTATATCCATTAGTGACAATAAAAAATAGTGATTTGAAATCATTACTATAAAATCTTGCTTTTTCAATAGCATCATTGAATTTAGTTTTATCTGGTTCTATGACTTGAATAAAAATAAGTGATGTATCTGGATTTTGCTCCTTAATATCATCTGTTGTAAAATAAATCTCAGCATTCTCATAATTTCTATCATAGTTTCCTGATTTATTTTTTGCCAAAGGGTATTCACGATGACATTTGTCTGGATAACAGAGATGCTTAAACATTGGAAAAATAAACTTTTCTTTTATATCATCTTCGTTTTGTAAAATATGATGGTCAAAACCTTGTATCCATGTAATGAATTGTTTAATTGACTCTGGAATAGTCATCAGATAATCTACCTGCTTGTATAAATTTGCTATGCCTTATTTTGTTCGTGTAACTAGCAATTTATCAAGTCAGTTTGGATAATATCGTGATTATAGATACTTTACTAAATTTAGAAATACCAGATATAGAAAAGTATTAGTATGAAAATCTAAATTATAAATTTAAGGGACAGGCAAAACGCCCATCCCACAAAATTATCAAAATCATTCTGCAAATATGCAACGCCCTTTGTTTGCTATCAGAGGCGCGAACATCAACTTTAAACCAACGCTGCCACCTTCTCTAGCAAGCCTTGAAACAACCTCAAGCCATCATTTCCCCCTAGCATTGCGTCTGACGCCCTTTCTGGGTGCGGCATCATCCCCAACACATTGCCCCGACGATCGCAAATCCCGGCAATATTGTTCAGCGAACCGTTGGGATTCTCTCCTTCATAACGAAACAAAACCTGCCCGTTATCTTCAATTTCTGCGAGAGTGGCTGCATCGGCGTAGAATCGCCCCTCCCCGTGGGCAATGGGTAAAGTGATAACTTCACCAGTGCTATAAGATTGAGTCCATGAGAGATTAGTACGCTCAACTTTCAAAGGGACGCGATCGCAGATAAAATGCAAATCACGATTTCTGGTTAACACTCCTGGCAAAAGTCCAGCTTCAGTTAATACCTGAAAACCATTGCAAATACCGAGGACAAACTTACCCTTTTGGGCGTGTTCAACAACCTGCTGCATCACAGGCGAAAAACGCGCGATCGCACCACAACGCAAATAATCCCCGTAACTAAAGCCACCAGGGATAATCACGACATCCAAATCAGCAATATCTGTTTCTTGATGCCAAACCATGCGGGTGGGTTGTAAAAGCAAATCTCTAGTTACATAAGCAACATCGCGATCGCAATTAGAACCGGGAAAAACAATAATACCGAATTTAGTCATTTGTCATTTGTCATTTGTCATTTGTCAATAGGAGCAGGGATTAGGGGTAAGCATATAACCAATCCCCAATCCCCAATCCCTAATCCCCAATCCCTAATCCCTAAAAGACCCCAGTTTGTGTTTCCACTTCAATCAAATCAAAGCGGTAATTTTCAATTACAGGATTTGATAACATTTGGTCACAAATGGTATCAAGGTCTTGACGTGCTTTCTTCTCATCACTTGAGGTGATGGTGAGTTCAATGTACTTGCCAATCCGCACCTGGTCAACGTTCTCGTATCCCAGTTGCTTAAGACCGGATTGTACAGCCACACCAGCGGGGTCTAAGACTGAAGGACGAAGGGTCACGAAAATTTTGGCTAGATACTTGGTTTGCACGGGCTTTTTCTGAATGCTGCGATCGCTATACTATAACTTTCTGCTCCAACTGAGTGAAAATAAGATTACGAAGCGGTTAAAGTTAATTGATTAATTAGCCCATCTAACAGCTTCAACTACAGTGGCATATTTAAATAATTGTCTATGAGAGCCATACGCACCCGCAGTCAAGAGCGTATTTTCAATCTACTGAAAACTATCAAAAAAGGCATTTCCGCCCAGGATATTTACGTAGAACTACGCAACACTAATCAGAGCATGGGTTTAGCGACAGTTTACCGTTCGCTAGAAGCCTTAAAACTCGAAGGCATGGTACAAGTGCGGAATTTGGCTAACGGTGAAGCGCTCTACAGCCTAGCGCAGCAAGACAAACACCACCTTACTTGTTTGCAATGCGGTGTCTCAATTCCAATTAATCAATGCCCCGTTCATGACCTAGAAAACCAGTTAGAATCCAGCCACAAGTTTAAAGTTTTTTACCACACCCTGGAGTTTTTTGGGTTGTGCAGCCAATGCCAAGTAAACCAAGCTACTGAGATTAGTCAATAGTCATACCGATTTTATGTGAGGTTGCACTTAATTTTCTCACAGACTAGAGCCAGTGACCATCAGAAAAAGCCTGCTTAGGCAGGCTCATGATGTGAATTTTCATAAATAAATGGTGTATTTTATTTGATCTTCAAGCCTAATTACAGGAGTAATGGAGTGTTGAGAATTAGCGTTGAAGAAGCAGCGATGAATTTAAAATCTCTCTTGGAACGAGTAGCTAGGGGAGAAGAAGTGAATTGGCGTCAGCTTACTGTTGCTTTATTCAAATAAAACTCAACCAGCTAAATACATCTGCAACTGTTAATTGCCAATTTTCCAAAACACTCAAAACGGGTAAGATATCTTGCTGTTCTTTTAATTCTGGTAATTTATTGGGTTCAAAAATCATGATTGACTCATCATCAGCATCGAGTAACCAACCTAGCTTTGCTCCATTTTGAATAGAAAATGTAATTTTGCGGATAACTCGGTTGGGTGATTGTTCCGGTGAAAGAATTTCGATTATCCAATCTGGGGGAATTTCAAATTTATTTGTAATTCTGCCTTTTGCATCAAGGGGAATTCTTTGCCATTCAAACACAGCAATATCTGGTACTATTGAACGACCTTGAAATGTACAGCGTAATTCAGGAAAAGCATAAGCACTTTTTTTCGGTTTACCAATCTCATTAATACCTGTGACTAAACTGCTTTGTAAGGTACTATGTTTTCCTTGCGGCATAGGTTTTTGGTAGATTTGCCCGTTAAAATACTCGCTTGCTGGCTTAGTTTCTGGTAGTTTTAAAAACTCTTCTACACTTAATGCTGTAGTTGGCTCAATAGATAAGGTCATAATTTAAAACTATCAAAGCTTGATTATTTTATCATTGGGCATGGGGATTATGAAAAAGGGTAAAGGGTAAAGGGGAAGGGGTTTGTTTCTTTATCCTTTTCCCTTTGTCCTCTCTACTCCCCACTCCCCATTTTTAACTAGGGCGGTTATGTTCTAATCCTGGGATTTGTTTAGAAAACAACTCGTTAGAGTCAAGCTGACCATTTGAGATAACGGAACGCATACCCTCAAAAGCAGCAGGGATAGTACGCGGATCTATAAATAAGACCTTGCTGCTATCGCTTCTACCAATTGTTGCACCCATATCTAGATAGCCCAAGGCAAACAGAACTTCCACTGCTTTATTGGCATTGGGATTCGTCTGGAGCTTTTGTGCAATAATTTCTGATGACTCTGCGATCGCTTGGGCTTTTAAAACTTGCTGCTGACGTTCCGCTTGAGCTTTCAAAACGATCGCCTTTTGTTCAGCTTCCGCTTGCAGAACTGTTGATTTTTGCCGAGCTTCTGCATCTAATATTTGCGCCTCTGCTTTACCTCTAGCACTATTGACAGCAGCTTCGCGTTCACCTTCAGAATTTAAAATTGCTGCCCGTTTGCGTCGTTCTGCCGACATTTGCAATTCCATCGATTCTCGCACCGCCTGAGATGGAACAATATCTCGCAGTTCTACCCGCGTCACTTTCACACCCCAAGGATCAGTGGCAATATCCAAATCTCTTAACAACAGTTCATTGATTTGGGAACGAGCAGTAAAGGTTTCATCCAACTCTAGTTGTCCCATCTCGGAACGAATTTGAGTCAGCACCATATTCACCATTGCCGACTGGAGATTTTCTACCTTATACCAGGCTTTTTCCATATCCACAATCCGCCAATAAAACACTGCATCTACCTCAATACCAACGTTGTCACGGGTGATGCATTTTTGGGGAGGAATATCTAAAACTTTTTCCCGGATGGTTTCTCTGTAAACGATTTTATCCAAAAAAGGAATTAAAAAATTCATTCCTGGTTCCAGCTTTTTGTTATAGCTACCCAATCTTTCCACCAAGGCTTCATTACCCTGATTGATGACTTTTACAGACCCCGCTACAGCAGAACCACCAAGGGCTAAAAAGACTAGTAAAAAGAACTGTTCCATTATAAATCTCCTGATTTTTTAAGTATCAAATGTAACTCAAAAGTAAAAGAAGTGGGGGAAGGGGAAAAAACTAATGACAAATGACAAATGACCAATAACTAATGACTCAATAAATTTTCTGGTATCACAATCAAAGTAGTGCCTTCTCTCCTCACTACATAAACTCTTTGATGGGGTGCTATGGTAAATTTGTCATCGTCGCATCGTGCTTGCCAGGAATTTCCCTCATACAGCACCCGCCCTGTTTTCCCAGGTGGGATTTCTGTTAAGGTTTCGGCTATAACTGCATCCTGAATTTTCGACTGGCGTCGTCGTGGTTGCAAAAACCGACGAGAAAGCACGATTAGTAATGTGGAAAGTAATAGCCAAACTAAAACTTGCAACCATACATTTCCCAAACCAACTCCAGACAGCAGCGCCACCACCAAAGCGCTTATTCCCATCATGAAGGCGACAAACGCCGATGGTAAAAATAGTTCTGTTAAACACAGAACCCCTCCTGCCAGAAGCCAGATTAAGGTAAAACTTGGCATAGCGCCATCCTAGTGTCTACATTGACGTAAATGCATTTCTACGATTAGATACAGCCAGACTAAGTTATTTACAGCAAGCAAAACTTGGTATTTATACCAATAATTTTGATTAATTTCAGTAACAAGGTGTAGCTAGCGGTACACAAATCCAGTCTATTCTAGCCTTCAAGTCATTGGCAGCTAAAATTAATCGAAGTTAATGAGTTGATTGTTTTTTTAAATTTATACTTTTATGATTTCTACTCAACTGATAATTTTTTGTATAAATCCACGTTGTAAGAGTCCCATTAATCCGATGGGAGATAGTGTTTGTGCCAGTTGCCAAACTCCTTTAGTTCACCGTTATCTTTGGGCGACTGGCTCATCGTCTGCTCAAATCCCACCAGGCACAAAGGTAGCAGACAGATATGAGGTAATTAGCTCCCAGATTTGGCTGGATACTCAACCGGGACTACCGCCAGATGTCCCTGAAGAATTGCCAACGCAAGTAATTCCTTATTTACAGTTATATCAAGAGCGGTTGCATCTCCCCCAGGCTTATGGGTTTGCTTGTTATGAGGAAAATACAACTGATATCCTCTTATTGGAAAATGTGCCGATAGATAAGACAGGAAATATTTATCCAACTATTGTTGAGGCATGGGAACAAGCAACAGCGGTACGACAAGTTTATTGGCTGTGGCAAATTCTCCAACTTTGGACACCTCTATCAGAGTTGGGACTTAGCCACAGTTTACTGGTAGTAGACAATTTGAGAGTTCAAGGTTGGTGTTTGCGACTGTTAGAACTTTATCAAACACCAGCAAATGAGAAATTGAGTTTACAAAATCTGGGAGAGTGTTGGCAGTTTTGGGTAGTTTCTGCAAAAACATCAGTAGCCAAAGGTTTACAAAACATCGTCCAGCAGATGTGTGAAACTGAGGTTGATGTAGAGACTATTAATATTCAACTCAATAATTTACTACTAGCATCTGCGGCAGAATTACCATTAATTTTAAAGGTGGCAGGCTCTACAGATATTGGCCCAATTATGGCGCAAAATGAAGACGCTTGCTATCCCAATGCTTTGATTGATTTAGATGAACCTTTATTGCACCACTTATCGATTGTTTGTGATGGCATTGGTGGACATGAAGGCGGCGAGGTTGCTAGTCAGTTGGCAGTACAGTCTGTAAAGTTGCAAATTCGCGTTTTACTAAAAGAGATTACAGAACAAACTGCACTTGTTCCACCTGAATTGTTGCAAGAACAATTAGAAGCAAGCTTGCGGGTGGTAAATAATCTGATTTGTGCCCGTAATAATGAGCAAAAACGCCAAGGCAGAGAACGCATGGCTACAACTATTGTTATGGCGTTGCAAGTTCCCCAACGAGTGCAAACAAGTACTGGGTGGCAATCAAATAATACCCATGAACTTTACTTGGCTAATGTTGGCGATAGCCGTGCCTATTGGATTACTCGCAATTATTGCCAGCTACTCACTGTAGATGATGATGTAGCAACGCGGGAAGTACGCTTTGCTAAAAGCTTGTATCGAAAGGCACTTTTAAGACAAGATGCTAGTGCTTTAACTCAAGCATTGGGGACAAGAGATTCAGAATCTTTGCGTCTCAAAGTTCAGCGATTCATTGTCGAAGAAGATGGCATTTTGTTACTGTGTTCTGATGGTTTGAGTGATAATAACTGGGTGGAACAATCTTGGCAGGATTATGCAATACCTGTGTTAGCAGGGCAAATGACAGTTGAAGATGCTGTCCGCAACTGGATTGACTTGGCAAACGAAAAAAATGGGCGTGATAATACGTCGGTTGTTCTCACTTATTGCCGTGTCTCCCCAGAATATTTAGTACCTGTGACTCCGACATTGCCAGAAGAGATTATAGAAGCAGAAATACAAGAAGAAGCAGAAATACAAGAAGAAGCAGAACAAGTAGAGGAAGAAGAGGAAGAGGAAGAATTAATTTCCTTTACAGAAAGTTCGCAAACGTTGCTAGATTTGGATCTAGAGTTGGATCTTTTAGAGGAACCACCTTTAAATCCAGAAATTCCACCAACCTTAATTACAAAACCTAGTCTAGGCAAACGTTTGGTAACGCTGGGAGGAGTTTTGGCTTTGCTTGTAGTGGGTACAAGTGTGGGATTATTTACTTGGTGGCAAGTCAATCCTCAAGGATTCCAGCAGATGTGTCGGCAACTTCCCCAAAGATTGCAGCAAGTGTGTCCGACTGAAAAATAGAGATTAGGGAATAGATTATACCGAAATATTGTAATGTTGATGAGAAATATTACAGTATTGATAAGGAATATTGTAATGTTGATGAGAAACATTAAAACATTGCTTATGAATATTGTAATGTTTGAGAGAAACGTTGCAGTATTGATAAGGAATATTGCAATGTTGATGAGAAATATCAAAATATTGCTTATGAATGTTGCAATGTTTGAGAGAAACGTTGCAATGTTTGCCAGAACGGCTTTTATATTCAGGATGATGGACAATAAAATTGCGATCGCTAAATGAGTCTAGATAAGTTAGCGATCGCACCACAAATAACTCTACATCACATCTTGCAACAGTATAAAAGCTAGTGGTCTATCGCATTAATTTTGTGAGGCTGCTAGATCCCCGACTTCTTCAAGAAGTCGGGGATCTGAACACGACTAACCTCTTAAAACTTTTGGGACAGACCACTAGTAGTTCGCCAAGTGAACTTGGCGGGGTAAAGGGTAAAGGGTAAGGGGGAAAGGTTTCAAATCCCTTACCCCTTACCCCTTCCCCTTTACCCAGCCATCACGCAGCATTTTTGGATTGCCAGACTACTAGCTTAATAAGACTGATAATTGATATCTTCGCAATTAGAAACTTTTTAAGCCCATTGTAAAATGTTCATGATTTTACTGAAAATCTGATAGACACCACGTAGGTCGTAGGATAATGGAAAAGTGGTGACTTTGAGGAATTGAGATGACTGATCCACTAACTACGATTGCAGCAGGGGCAATTCTCAACCTCGCATTTCAGGAGTTTGCTAAGTCGGGGGCCGGGGAAGTGGCGAAGAAGACTGTGGGCGGGGCAATTTCCTTGGCAAAGGAGCTACGAAATAAAATCACTGCTAAGTTTAAAGGAAATGTAAAAGCAGAAGCGGCGATCGCAGCAGTAGAAACTGACCATTCCCCAGCAGCGCTGAACAAGCTGGAAGTGTACTTAGATGATGCGATGGTCGATGATGCTGTGTTTGCAACAGACCTACGGCAGGTAGCCCAGCAAATTATTAATATTCAAAATCAAACCACCTCCAATCGAGACTATAAAAACTATGGGCGCGACCAAATCAATATTGAAAAAATTGAAGGTAATCCCAAAATTGGTGGTTCATAGGCATGGGAAAACGTGGTAGGCGCGGCTATGGCAACCGGGGACGCGACCAATTCAATATTGAGCAGGTGAATGGCAATGTACTGCTCAAGCCACAAGAAACAGTGCGCCCTAACGCCGAACAGAATTTGCTGGCAGAAGTTAGGAAATGGGTTCAATTAAGACTTGAGGGACAACTGCACCATGCCGTCAAGCTGAATTTGCAAAAGGAGACGCAGCCGCAGCAAGTGCGTCGTCCTTGGGGTATGGAGGTGAAAGTGGCGATCGCTCAACCAAGTCAGCTATTGTCACCAGAAACGACGATCAAGCAGGTATTTGACCAATGTGGAGAGCGGTTGCTGATTTTGGGTGAACCGGGGGCAGGTAAAACAACAAGCTTGCTGGACTTAGCTCTAGAACTCGTGGAAAAGGCAGAAAATGATCCGCAGCAGCGCATTCCCGTTGTAGTCGATCTTTCTGATTGGCAACCGACTGCATCTCAATCAAATTCTAGGCGGAGTCAAGGTACATCTAGATTACCAGGCTTTTCCAAGAAAAATCTCTCTGAGTCTCTTCCTGAAAAAGCGCCTGTTTGGTCAATTGCAAATTGGCTGGCTGGCAAGGTGCGAGAGAGATATGGCTTTTTGCCACACCAAATTAACCAATGGCTAGAGGAAAAAAGGTTAATACCTTTGCTGGATGGACTTGATGAGGTACGCCCAGAGTATCAGCAGGATTGTGTGCAGGCAATTAACCAGTGGTTAAAATCAGATTTGCGTCCGAGGCAGGTAGCGTTGTGCTGTCGGCGCGAACAGTATAACACTTATACTCAAAAGCTGGAACTCGATGGAGCCGTTTATCTCCAAGACTTGACGGATGAACAAATCCAGACTTTTTTGGCAGAGATGAACCGAGATGAACTCAAAGAAAGCTTGGTAGCAGATGAGAATTTCCTGGCGCTGATTCGCAGACCGTTGTTGCTGTCAGTGGCGGTACTTGCCTATAAGGAGCTAGATCCAACCCAGTGGCGGCGGGCGACTTCGGCAGGCGATCGCTTAAATTTACTGTTAGATGCCTATGTGCGACGGATGCTGACACAGGATACCCCTAGCCACGCCTATCGTCAGGGAAAGATTCCTAGCCCCGAACAGAGTCAGAAATGGCTAGAAATTCTGGCCTTAGAGCTTTTGCAAGAGTCAGAAACCGAGTTTTTGATTGAGCAAATTGGAACAACATGGCTGTCAACCCCCCTTCAAAAGTGGCTATTTACTGCTTTTGCCGTAATTGGTTGGGGACTAATCGTTGCCGTAATTTGTTGTGGGCTAATCGGAATTGTTCCTGTAATTTTTTGGGCGCTATTCTCTAGGTTGATCAATCTACATCGGATTGGGTTTAGCTCTCGTTTTTGGCTCGGATTGGTGATTGGCTCTTTGTATGGCTTGAAGCAGGGAATAGATGTCTTAATGAATTTGCCACAGATTGAATCAGTTGTGGGAGGCATCCAAATCTCATTCTCAAGTCTCAAACGACACAAAATATTACGCAAGCTGTCGTCTTGGAAGACTATATTAGTCCCTACTCAAATTAGCCTACTAATTAATAAATTGAATGAATTAAATATTCCAACATTGGACTTCACTTTTAATATTCCAACATTGGACTTTGACTTTGAAGAATGGCGCTTCAAAATTAAAACTTTATCAGTGCCAAATCAAGGAATTAAAAACTTGTGGCGAAATGCAATACTGATTACGATAATATTTGTGCCTTTGCATATCTTAATACTCTGTCTTGTACTACCTTCAACGATATCTCTTGTTAAGATTGTGCTAATTTCCCTGCCTATAGCTCCCCTACTATGGATTGTGATGGGAGGGGGATATGTCTGCATCAATCATTTTCTAGTGCGTTTATCTTTGTATCGCACTAACTCAATTTCTTGGGACTATGCTCGTTTTCTCAACTATGCTACAGAACGGCTATTGCTCCAGCGTGTTGGTGGTCGCTATCGCTTTATACATGACTTGTTAAGGCAGTCTCTTGCTCAACGTAGAATCGACACCCATCCACATCTAATTAGTTCTCAAGTTTTCTTTCGTTGCGGCGAAAGCTACCGCTCGATGGAACAGTATGATAAAGCATTGCAGCACTTAAATCGCGCCATTGAACTTTACCCCCGATATGTTGCGGCTATCGCAAGTCGAGGTTTGACCTATCACTTGATGAAGCGCTACGAAGAAGCGCTACAAGACTATGATCGCGCCATTGAACTTAACCCACAACATGAGCAGGTGATTGCAAATCGTGGCGAGACTTATCGCTTGATGGAACGCTACGAGGAAGCGCTGCAAGACTTCAATCGCGCTATTGAACTTAACCCCCAATATGTTGAGGCGATCGCAAATCGAGGCTTTACCTATCACTTGATGAAGCGCTACGAGGAAGCCCTGCAAGATTTCAATCATGCTATTGAACTTAACCCCCAATATGTTGAGGCGATCGCAAGTCGAGGTCTGACCCATTGCTCAATGGAACGCTACGAGGAAGCACTGCAAGATTTCAATCGTGCCATTGAACTTGACCCCCAATATGATTGGACGATCGTAAATCGAGGCTTTACTTACCGCTTGATGGAACGCTATAAGGAAGCGTTCCAAGATTTCAATCGCGCCATTGAACTCGATCCCAAACATAAGTGGCCGATCACACATCGAGGCATAACCTACTGCTTGATAGAACGCTACAAGGAAGCGTTGCAAGATTTCAATCGCGCTATTGAACTCGATCCTAAATATGATTGGGCGATTGTAAATCGAGGCTTTACTTACCGCTTGATGGAACGCTATAAGGAAGCGTTCCAAGATTTCAATTGCGCCATTGAACTCGATCCCAAACATAAGTGGCCGATCACACATCGAGGCATAACCTACTGCTTGATAGAACGCTACAAGGAAGCGTTGCAAGATTTCAATCGCGCTATTGAACTCGATCCTAAATATGATTGGGCGATCGCAAGTCGAGGCATAACCTATCGCTTGATGGAACGCTACGAAGAAGCACTGCAAGACTTGAACCGCGCCATTGAAATTAACCCCAAATATGATTGGGCGATCGCAAATCGAAGCCGTACCTATTGCTTGATGGAACGCTACGAGGAAGCCCTGGAAGACATTAACCGTGCCATTGAACTTGACCCTAAAGATGATTGCTACCGATACTTTCGTTCCCTTATCTACCTCGCCTTCCACCAAGCCGTGTCCGCCGAAGCTGATTTAAACATTGCCATCCAAATTGCCCAGCAAAAACACACCGAAAAACCCGACAATTGCCCAAACATCTTCAACCTAGCGCTTTATCACCTCGTTGCAGGCAATCTCTCAACCGCCCAAGAGTTATATCAGACTACACTTGAGCAGACCACTTCGCCAACCAAAATCCGAAATGCCATTCAAGATTTGAAGGATTTGCTGCGGGTGTTTCCTGAAAATACCTCTGCCCAGGAAGTAAAAGCAGTGCTGGAGAAAAAGCTGAAATTACATTAACGTGAATTCGACGGGGCTAAAAAATAGCAGGAGGTTAAGCAGGTAAGTCTTTTGGGTAAATGTCAAGAGATTGTTTTTTAGACAAATTAAGTATAAGCAGCCAACCCTGCTATAAAATTAACCAAAAAGTTAAACCTTTTAGGAGAGAGGCTTGGAGAGAAGTCAAAGTCTATCGCATACAAAAGAGCGATCGCAATAACAGCGCCTCTGACATACACGAAAATTGTTGAGAGAGTTGACCTGGGGAACATCCTGGAGTGAAGATAAAAGGGTTAGATATCTTGTCACAGTACTAAGCACATCTGATATCGGCTTATTTCCTTTCATTGCCCTACTTTTGGGGTAAAGATAGGGAGTAAGGGCGATAGATATTAACGCGGCAAAAAACTAAAAAAAGTACGCACGGATTGCTAATACGTGCCTGGGCGCAGAGGGTTAAATGCACCGTTGCACCCCGATGAAGCGTCAAGAAATAGCTGATTAAATCAAATTCAAAGCGATTTAATCATATATTTTGTAGCAGATACTTGTGGAAAAGAAAATGCTAGGTGTAAATGTTGTTATGAAAGTTGGCGATCGCGTCCGCGTTAAAGATTCGGTGGTAGTGTATCATCATCCTGAGCATCGGAATCAGGCTTTTGACATCAAAGGTACAGAAGGCGAAGTAATAGGTATTGCCACCCAATGGCAAGGCAGACCCGTAAGCGCTAATTTCCCAGTTGTAGTCCAGTTTAGTAAAAAGTTTAAAGCCCATTTACGTGAAAATGAGTTAGAAGTCATCTAAATGACTCATCGGCGGCGAAACCACTGAAAAATATTCAGTTCGCCGCGCATTCTTTTAAGCTCTTGGCGGTTCTGTTCTGCTGTTGTATAATACCATTCACAATAACGCTGAAACTCTGACCGTGACCGAACTTCGTGGTAGAAATGATGGGTTGTTTGGTAAGCGGCAAAAGCTTCCTCAACTTGGGGTTGAGGAGATGGCATAATATAAGGTAAATTTTTAGACATAAAGTTAATTTAGTTTGTCATTTGTCATTTGTCATTTGTCATTTGTCATTGGTCATTTGTCATTGGTAATTAAGAGTTTGAAATTCAGGCAATTAACGCACTTTATAATTAATAACTCATACCGTTTCTTTGTGAAGCTGCATATAATTCACCCCCTCTAACTCCCCCTTGCAAAGGGTGAGAACAGGATATTTCCCCCCTTTGCAAGGGGGGATTAAGGGGGGTAATTCGACTTGTGTATACACCGTAGCCTTGGTATCGGAGGGACTACAGGGGGGTATTATGATGTGCATCTTCATACAGAATTGGTATCATAACTCCTAACTCATAACTCATAACTCATAACTTGATTAAAGCCAACCGCGTAAGCGATAAACTAAAGAACCAATGTACTCTTTTAAAGCGGTGGTAAATTGGTGCAGGTTGTCGGTATCAGGTAATAAATTCAGTATAGCGGCTTTGGGAGTGCCACCAAGTTCTTGCAGTTCACCCTCACTAACAAGAAAGTCAGTCGGTGCAGGAATAGCATTGATTCCT
This sequence comes from Nostoc sp. UIC 10890, assembly GCF_054786515.1. Lineage (NCBI taxonomy): Bacteria > Bacillati > Cyanobacteriota > Cyanophyceae > Nostocales > Nostocaceae > Nostoc > Nostoc sp. UIC 10890. The sequence goes on along the minus strand of NZ_JBSGKF010000001.1, from coordinate 2,066,518 downwards.
TGACGCTGGAAAATCTGAAGCGATCGCGGCATGTGCATTGCAGAAGTAACTAATAATACCTGACTGATGCCACGAGACTCCAAAATTTTGCGGACATTCACTGCATTTTGATAAGTATTGAGTGAGTCGGGTTCCTGAACAATTGCCTCAGATGGAATGCCAATAGATGTGAGTATTGTTGCCATATCCGCCGATTCTGATGAACCGCTTCCCCGCCAATCAATGCGGCCCCCACTCAGTATGATTATAGGCGCTTTTTTTTGGCGATACAGTTGTGCAGCATAAATGACGCGATCGCCAGATTCACTCAAATCGACGGTAGGTCTTGGAGGAAAAGCTGATTTAGTTGCGCCACCCAAAACCACAATTGCTTCTGTATTAGGTATTTGACTTGGAAGATTTTGCCATTCTAGCGATCGCACTAATGATTTAGCGATCCAAGCATTACTGCAAAATAGCAATAAACTTAGGGCAAAAGCAATTGCGATCGCCGCAGTCCGAGGTCGTTTCCACAAAGTAACTAATGCTACTACCAAACTTACGCAAGCTAGTCCTAGTGGATAAAAAAATAGTGGCAGTAACTTGGAGAGATATAAAAACATATTGGGGATTGGGGATTGGGTACTGGGTAGTAGGGATTGGGTAGTAGGGATTGGGGATTAGGAAGAGGGGGGAGACAAGGGAAAGGCCTGTTGAAAATTCCCCCAGTCCCCAGTCCCCAGTCCCCAGTCCCCAGTCCCCAATCCCCAGCCCCCAACCCCTACCTTTCCCAAAACCTGAAATTGAAACTATTTCCAGGAGGGCGACGATAACGGCGGCCGGTTCTTCTTGTTTGCCGTTTGTTGATCCTCTCGTTTGTTGGTTCAACTTCAACCACTTCTGATTCTTCAACTGGCAACTGAGTTCTAATTTCTTCCTTACTTCCCCACCAAGCAGTAATCCAGCCTCCAGCTAAAGCGCCTATTCCACCCAGCAAGATACTCATGGGTGCGGGATACCCCAAATATACAAAACCAAGCATGAAAAATAACCAGTATTTCAGTCCTGTATCCACACCATCAGAGGAGGCTACAGCTGGGGCTTGGGGGCTATTACTAGTTACATTTGTGATCCAGCTTAAGATGAAACCGCCCAAGATACCTAAGAAGATGCTCAGGGGTGGTGCGGAGCCGGTCATGATTAATATAAATGTTAAAAATGCCCCAAATAACAGTTGAGAAAAGAAACTGGGAGAAATAGCAAAAAAATCGTTCTTTTTGTCTGCCATAGAGTCAAAAAAACTATTGAGAAATTACTGCTTTCAATTGTGCCTGTTGTGATTGAGTTGTATCCAAAATCTTTACGTAAGGTTCTTCTTCTGCCGTGAAAGATTCAGCTTGTTTGATTTGTGAAGCTAATAAATCGGCGGTGGCATCAGCAATATCACCAGTCCGATTGTTCAAACGCTCCTTTAGAACTTCAAGGGGTGCTGTGCATTGGATAATCTGAATGGGAAGTTGGTATTTCGTAGCTTGAGCGATCGCATCTTGCCGTAAATGCTGTTTATCATACTTGGCATCCAAAATCACCGAAAAACCTTGTTTAGCCAGTATAATTCCCAATTCCAATAGCCGTGTGTAAGTTTTTTCGGTCATCTCTGGTGTATACAAATCATCGCTACCCCGTTCCCACAGCGGAATTCCCCCTAAATGTTTCCGCACTGCATCTGAACGAAGCTGAATTGCTCCTAGCTCACGGGCTAAATACTTTGCTGTAGTACTTTTACCAGAACCCGACAACCCCGACATCAAAATCAGTTGTCCCAGCTTTGGTTTAGTGTAATCCCAAGCCTGTTTGTAATACTCAGCGGCAGTTTTTGTCGCTTCTTCCTTTACCGTCGCAGGTACACTCGGATCATCTAGCAAAAATGAAGTTACCTTTGCCCGGACATAAGCCTGACGACTTAAATACAAAGGCAATACCTGTAAGCCTTCCCAGTCTCCAGTTTGCTCTATATAGGCATTTAAAAACGCATTACCCAAGTCTTTGCGCTGGCGGGCTTCCAAATCCATCACCGTAAACGCCACATCGTACATTACATCGACAAAGCGAAACGGCTCATTAAACTCAATGCAATCAAACAGCAAGATTTTATCGTGCCACAGGGCAATATTTCTCAGGTGTAAATCCCCGTGACATTCACGAATGTAATTGTTGTGAATTCTGCTAGCAAATAATTCTGAACGTTCTGCAAAAAAGTTATCTGTATATTGCTTTGTTTCTGTAAATTGCGCCTGAGTCTGGGGGCCACCAATATAGTTCTCAGTTTGCTGATAATTCTCATCAAGAGCAGCCCGGACATTTGCTACTTCACCAAAAGTGCGAATATAATCATTCGTCTGTGCTTCGGCATGGTATTGAGCCACCACCCGTCCCAACTCTTCTAGGTGTGTCTCACTTAACTTACCGTGTTCAAAAAGTGTACTCAATAGTGACTCTTGAGGAAACTGGCGCATCTTCAGCACGTATTCTACAGCTTCGGCTGTTCCCCCTAACTGGTATTGCTCCCCTACCAAAGTTATGGGCAAAACTTCTAAATACAGTTCACTAGCACCCCGCTGATTTAACCGCAACTCTTCCTGACAAAAATGCTGCCGCTTATCTAAGGTAGAAAAGTCCAAAAAGCCAAAATTCACAGGTTTTTTCAGCTTATAAGCGTAATCCCCAGTTAACAGCACATAAGAAACGTGAGTTTGAATTAATTCAATGGGTTCTGTTACCGTATGGGGATAAAATCCAGGCTGCAACATTTGCTGAATTAGGACTGGAAGAGTTGCTTCTGTCATTTTTATTCCTCTGCGGTTCAAATACAGAAAAACCAGGAGTTATCCCCCTGGTGACATCAAAAATTATTACACAGTTTACCTAGCTTAAGAAGCTGTTTCAGTTTCAGTTTCAGTACCAGCATCTTCAGCGCTAATTTGTGGTGGCAAAACGCTGACAACAAGCCGCTCCAATTCCGCTAGAGGTGTTACACCTTCAGGAAAGGCTATATCACTAATACTTAAGCTGTCTCCAATTTGCAGGTTAGAGACATCGATTTCGATTACATCTGGGATATTTTCTGGTGCACAACTTACTTGCAATTCAGAAATTACGGTGTCTAAAACACCACCATCTTGTTTAACACCAATAGCAGTACCTACAAAACGCAGCCGAACTTCTACAGTTGTGTCGCCGTGGCCAGCAACCGCGAAAAAGCTGAGGTGGTAAGGTGTACCTTTGGCTGGATGGATCTGAAGTTCCCGCAGCAAAGTTTTGCCGCGCCAAGGTGCATCAGCAATATTCAACTCAATCAAGGTGTTGTTAACGGAAGCTCTTTTGAGCAAACGCTCAACAGTTTTGGCTTCAATGGTCAAAGAAATGGATTCTGTACCCTTATGACCATACAAATTGGCAGGTATCAGTCCAGCACGGCGCAAAGCTCTTGGCTTGCTGCCTTCTGGACGTTTTTGAGATTCGACTGTAATAGCCATAGAAGTTGTCCTTTGTCATTTGTCAGTTGTCATTTGTCATTTGTCAGTTGTCATTTGTCATTTGCTAATGACCAATGACTAATGACTAATGACCAATTTACGCACTTAGTAAGGTAGCAGGTGTGCCATCGGGGTGCAATAAAGCGCGTTTAGGCCCGTGGATGGGGTCTTCTACGATTATGGTTTGATCGCGGCTTGCTCCTAGTGAGACGATCGCAATCGGGACTTCCATCAATTCAGCGAGGAATTTTAGATAGTCTAGTGCTTGCTGTGGCAAGTCTTCCAGGGTGCGGCAGTGTGTTGTTGACACTTTCCAGCCTGGTAAGGTTTTGTAAATAGGGCGACATCTCGCAAATTGACGAGAACTGGTGGGGAAGTGTTCGCTGCGTTGACCATCGATGTCATAGGCGACACAAACTTGAATTTCCTCTAATTCATCCAGGACATCTAGTTTGGTGAGCGCCATACAATCCATGCCGTTAATCCGCACGGCATAGCGACCGATAACGGCATCAAACCAGCCACAGCGCCGTTTGCGTCCAGTAGTTGTGCCAAATTCGGCCCCGCGATCGCACAACAATTCTCCCAACTCTCCATCCAATTCCGTGGGAAATGGCCCTTCTCCCACACGGGTTGTATAGGCTTTCGACACCCCAATTACCCGGTCAATCATTGTCGGCCCTACCCCTGCACCAACGCAAGCCCCCCCCGCCACAGGATTGGAGGAGGTGACATAAGGATAAGTTCCGTGATCTAGGTCAAGGAGCGTGCCTTGTGCGCCTTCAAACAAAATATTGCGCCGTCGTTGAATCGCATCGGATATCTTTAACGATGTATCAATCACGTAAGGTCGCAAGCGTTCTGCATAACCCAAATACTGTTCAATCACCTCTTGTGCATCTAGAGGCGGCAAGTTGTAAAGCTTTTCTAAAATGACGTTTTTATAATTAATCGTCCACTCTAACTGCTCACGTAGTCCATCAGGGTTCATCAAGTCTAAAACCCGAATGCCTGTACGTTCAGATTTGTCAGCATAAGTCGGCCCAATGCCCCGACCTGTTGTGCCGATCTTATAGCTTCCCCGTCGTTCTTCAGATGCCTGGTCAATCAATCGATGATAAGGCATCGTTACGTGGGCTGTCTCAGATATCAGCAGGTGGTCAGTGGAAATATTTAATTCTTTTAGTTGGTCGAGTTCTGCGATCAAAATCTGTGGATCGATTACTGTTCCACAGCCGATAATGCAATCGGTATTTGGATACAAAATACCAGAGGGAATCAAGTGCAGCTTAAAGGTCTGACCTTTGACTACAATCGTGTGTCCAGCATTGACACCCCCTTGGTAACGCACCACAACATCTGCGGAACGGCTGAGTAAGTCAGTTATTTTACCTTTTCCTTCATCGCCCCATTGGGCACCTATGACAATGACGTTAGCCAAGAGCTTATATTAAGAAGTAAAGTTTCCACAAACTATTATTATTAACATATTGTTTGAATCATGTCAATCTAATTGCCTTGAATGAATAATAACTTTTGTTTATCAATAATCAGCCCCAAAATCAACCTGCCTCCTACCCAAATATGGGGTCTACTTGTGCAAAATGTTCTGGCAGTAGGAAAATAGATGAAGCGGTATGCCTCCTGCCCTCTGCCTTTCTTCGGTAAAAGTCACAGCAAGTAAGGATAAAACATCATTTATTATGCAACCTTCTGGAACTCTTGCCGGTTTAAATATCCTGGTAGTTGAGGATGATGATGATACTCGCTTCTTTATCGCTACTGTCTTGGAAATGGATGGAGCAAAAGTTATAGCAGTGATATCAGCAGCAGCGGCACGCGAAGTATTGTCTGAATTACAACCCGATGTTTTAGTTTGTGATATCGGGCTACCTGGAGAAGATGGATACACTTTCATCAACAAAATTCGTGCGCTCAAACCAATGAATGGTGGACGAATCCCGGCTATTGCTTTAACAGCCTATGCTGATAGTGAAGCTCGAATTCGTGCCTTGGAAGCTGGATTTGACACTCATGTATCTAAACCGATTGCTCCAGAAGAACTAGTTGAAATAGTGGCTTGTTTGGTTGCTTCTTGTAATTGGTAATTATTGTAATTAGTGGCTGCGTTGACAGTTGCGATCGCCCGCACTCCTCCTGTACCCAGGTCTAAGCCAACTACGATGTCAGTCAATTGCCCCTCCAAATTCTTAATCGTGACATATTCCTATACTGACTGCAAGGATTACAGTGTAGGCTTAAATGCAAGACAACTTATAAGAAAGAGGTCATTTCAGACTGTAAAAATAATATCGATATGATGAGTTTTTTGTTGCTCAAAGTAATTCATAATGGCAGGAATATCTCTGCTAAACTTAAGTAATCTACCACTTCTTTCAACTAAGGAAATATGATAACCAATATCTAAAATTAGCTCTAAAAAATCAGATGGTTCTATACCGCCGAATAATTTTAGATTTAAAGGTGCAAATTCTGCAAAGATAATCGGCTTATCTCGCTTAAGAATATTCAGCATACCCCGGATGGCATACGGTTCATGTCCTTCGATATCAATTTTGATTATATCTACTCTATTTTCTATTAAAAAAGTATCAAGTTGAACAGCCTCTATCTTTTTTAAGTATGCGTTTGGAGCAGAAATTAGAGATTTTAATAAATCTTCATTTTCAGAAGTAACCCTTGCTCCGGAATTAGATGTATTACCAAGATCAGAAATAATAATAGTTTTATTAGCGTCACTGACAGCAAAATTATATGCTTGGATAATTTCCTCAAATGCGTTATAGATAATACTCGTTTTCAAGAGTTTAAAATTGTTGTTATCAGGTTCAAAACTAAACACTTTACCACGGGGACATTGGCTGGCAGCTAGTAAACTGTAATAGCCTATATTAGCTCCAATATCTATAACACAAGAGTCTGGCTTGAGATATTTGACAAAAGTTTCTGATATGCTTTGTTCATAGCTACCTTTCATAAATAGTGGGCGGCCAATATATTTGTCTTGAATATTCAAAAGAATATAAAAGTTATAGGGTGTGATTTTCTTAAATACATTACTACAATTGGCAAAAGGCTTGAGCAAAATATCAGGAACACGTCCTAGCATTTCAACCCGTAGGTTCCGCAGTTTTGACTCCCAAGACTTAAACATAGATTTACATAGAAAATTTACCTCAGCATTATATGACTAGACCTAATGATACAGCAATAAGTTTTAGTACAAAATGAGGAATTTATCAATCTTGAAATTAGGTATGACTTTACGGTTGTTTTTATTACATGGATAAAATCATAATCCCTGCGGAGGGCTGTGCTTATGTACCTCTATCTATTGCAAAAACTTAGTGCGATCGCTTGTATTTTTCTAGCAATTGCGGCAAGTAATCATAACCGTCAACACCAATAAATTTAATGATGTTCGTTCGGGACTTTACTATTAATTGCTGTACAGCTTCATCTCCTAATTTACTCTGTAAAATTGTTAGTAAACCAGCCGCTTGCCGCCATTCAACCGCCGTAATTTGCTCTAATAAATACATCCCCAGACAGCTATTGTATACAGCTTTTTCATAATTATTCAGGTTGTAGTAACTTTCCGCCAAATACAAAAAGTTCACCCCTTGCAGATATTTATCACTAGAAAACTGCACCGCCTCAGTGCCTTTTTCGAGGTATTCTACAGCAGCTTGGGGTTTTTCTAAGGCGACGTGAGCAATACCAAGACTGATGTAACAAAGGGCTTGAGTTTGACGAGCAGCCAAGGTGATACCAAATCGTGAATCACTCAATTTTTCTGACAATTCCAAACCTCGGCGCAAGTATTCTATTGCTTGTTCATAGACATCTGGTTCTACGCGTTCTATCTGCTGCGCTGCAAACACTTCGCTATAGCCTAAAGTTGCCAAGGCGTGAGCTTCTCCCAAGCGATTGCCTGCTTGACGAGCCAAAATTAATGCTCTCTGGCTGTAGTTAATCGCCTGAGAATAATCTTTTTGAGCAACGCAAACACGGCTACTGTGGTTGAGATTGGCAATTTCACAGGGTTGATCTCCGGCTTGGCGGGCAATTTCTAAGGCTTCCTGGTGAAATGAGTTCGCCTCTGGATATTTACCTAAAATAAACTGGGAATAGCCCAACAGCGTTAATATCCGCGCTTTTTCTTGGGTACCTTCCACTTCTTTGAGTGGTGTATTCAAATAAGCGATCGCATCTTGCAGCGAATCTCTACCGAAAAAGGCAAACGCCCCACCGTAAAGGGGAAAGTATTCACGATGGGCAAAAGTTCTGAGAATTTGTAAGACGATCTGAAAACAGGCTTTCGCTAATTCTTCGCCTTTGCTGCGGAAACCATTAGATAACTCACACCAAACTACAGCGAAACTGAGAAAAGTGGCAATGGACGCAGATGTACCCCATTTGGAATCATAAGGTTGTCTTTCAAACCAAGTCACCAAACCTTGCTGCATTCTTTGCAGAATTACTGTCAATTCCACCCAGTCTTTCATATTTATATCTGACTGGTGAACAACTATCTCTGTTGCAGAACCGCCATCTGCCAATGTAGAAAATAATAGTTTTGGCAAGGGACTGTTGACTTTTAGTGCCCATGAAGCCCAAGGATCTTGTTTTGATCTGGACTCTTTCAATCCTAATGGAGTTGCTTTTGGCTCGTAAATCCAACTGACAAGAGAACCTTCCAATTGCTGATAGGATTCTACGCCGTTAGCAATGCCGATCGCTAGTTGTTGTATTTCTTGTTTTCGGTGGAGATCCTCGTGTGAAGATGCGGCTTCCTTTAACTCTTGCGCCAGCTGTTGTAATTGACTTTGGCTGAAAACTTGGTTTTGGTTAGGGTCAATAATTTGTAACAAGACTGAAAAGCGAGAAGCTTCTGAGGCTGTGAGAATTTGTTGCACAGCTGCGGTGACTGCGGCTTGATTCCGTTTTTGTTTTTGGACTCGTTCCCATTCCCCTTGAATACTTTGTAATGCCTTTAGGGTACGATTTAAACGAGCTTTTTTTAACTCAGGAGTCTCTTTTTGGAACAAACTCGGAGAATTTATCACCTGATCTAGTTCAGATTGCGTGGAATGCAAGCGATCGCTCAAACAGCGTTCAAAGATTTCACCATTACCACTGCTCACATTTTCTACTAATTGGCGATGTATATACTCTTTGGAACTGATTTGACCTTTGAGAGCGGTATCAACAATTTCCTCAATTAACTTGTGGTATGAGTCAGATAATAAATTAAATGCTGCGGCTGGCGTAGATTCTGCTGCTAGATTATTTGTTTCCGAAGTAGAGGAATCGGATATTTCTTCTTTATTTGGCGTTACTAAAGTTTCTTCAGAAGTAGGGGAATCGGATATTTCTTCTTTAGTTGGTGTTGCTAAAGTTTTCCGAGAATTTGTCGGTGACGCATTTGCTTTAGAATTAGATAAGTAATAATCTGCTAAGGAGCCGCAGAGAAACTCTTCACGAAAGCGGTTTATTTTGGCACGTGACTGGATTTTGCGGTAACGACGTTTCTGATACCATAAACCAGAAATGAGTAAGCCTGCGATCGCTCCGATGCCAACTCCTACCATCGCAACCTTGGCATCTTCTAAAGCTTGATTTTGTTGTCCAGGTTCAACAGTCGGATTGGAAGATGCACTTTCAGCAATAGCATAGTCACTCCCTGAACTTAGCTGTACGCTAGTTGCGATCGCTGCAACCGATAGTATAAATCTAAATATTAACTTTGATTTCCACATAATTTGAATAGTTAAAAAATATGTTAACGATTTCTCAGTTGCTTCTAATTTAATGGAGACATCAGACAAAACAGAGTTTTTCGGAGACTAAGCGCCTCCCCAAAGAGTGAATAGTCAAGGAACAAGCTAACTAGATCCCTCTTTTACCAAGGAAGTTCCTCTCCACTCACTATAGAAAATAAACTTTGTCAACAGCAATTTCCGGAAGATGTTCTTATTTTTTAACATTATTTCTGCGTCTATGAATCTTGACAAAGCCATATATTAGTACTATTTCTCCAAGTATCTGTATCAGGTATTTTTTCAGGAGGCAGAAGGCAGGAGGCAGGAGGACAGGAAGCAGAAGGAATCCCCATAAATAAATTTAGGGGATTTAATAAGGACGCTGTATTTCTTGCGCTGTGCGTCTCGAAATAGATATTTTTTTGTTTTTCATAAATAAATTTACTTGCTCTAAACCCGCTTGACAGAGGTCAAAAATATATTTTCTTCCTCCTACCCTCTGCCTCTCCTGATAAAATTTCAACTTTAAGAGACTTGTACGGAGTTTCTAGCTACCTTACTCTTCAATTTCTCTGTGTGCAGTTCTATTTATAGAATAGGTACTTCCCCGAAAGCTCAATTTATGGGTAACAGGAGTTATGGTGACTCCATCTGATTTGGCATTGGGGTCAGCACAAACAAAATAGGTACATCCTCGAAAGCTCAGTTTATGGGTTACAGGAGTTATGGTAACTCCATCTGATTTGGCATTGGGGTCAGCACGATAGCAAGCCCCACGGTAGATTAAGTTATAATCTGGTTCCGATTTGGGAACAGGCTGTTGTGGATATTGTGTTTCCCTGCTGACTATTTTGCTTGTATAGTATTCGTAGCTTGTACTGATAAGAATAAGAATTAATAGTAGAAGTAAAATCTGCCAAGGAGCTAACATTAAACCCAAAATCAGACTGATAGCTGCAAATACAGCTATTAAATGTGAAATTTCATTATTATTTCTTTTTAATAAAAAATAGCCAGTGATGAAAAAAGCACACGGTATAATCAAAAGATACAAAGCCATATTTTCTAAATTCATAACTAAAAGCAAAGGATTTATAAAGCAGATTGAACTTATTTGAAAAGCTGTTGTTTATTTTACCTCCAATCAGCTTTAGTCGTTACCGTGTTACTTGAGTAAAAGTGTTACGTCAAGTTATCTGTATTAGCTGCGATCGCAAAGAAAAATTAACAGTTAAGGCTATCTCAAACCTTAGTTAGCAAACCTTTGGAGTGAGGTTAAAGGATTCTGTAGAGTGAGGGGTTTTGTCTCTATTCATTCAGAGAGGTGACAATCTCACACATGAAGCGTGGTACAGGTGGATGCTCAGTGTAAAGCCTTTGCTGAACTTGATGAAGATATTACCTCATAGCGATGTCATGCAGCGATCGCATTCCTGAACGCAGAAATTTACTGATAAATAAAAATTAAAAGCGAACAAATATCACAATACAAAATTATTACTTTGGGGATCTAATAGGCAGAATAACCCACTAGAGCCTTAACCGATGTGCTTCTTGCAACGAAGTAAAAAAAGCATCATAAAAGCCTCGCAATCTCGCGTATTAAAAAAAAGCAGATGCATGTTACTGTTTTAATCTCATTGTCTTCCCTTCGCGCCTTTCCCTATGCATCTGCACTATTTACACCCCCAACACCTTGAAGAATTAGTCAAGAGTAGTGGTATAGACTTACACTTAGTGCATCTCAATTTTAGGTCGCTCCAAGGTGTAACAGCTTATGAGTACCTGTTGATTTCTGAGCTACTCCCCCGCACGAATACCGGAATGGTGAAAGCCGCATGGTTGCAGCGTTACGCTCACATCACAGAAGGTGGTTGGTGGTGTTCGGGACTAGACCCTTTGAATAATTGGCAAATGATGGAATGGGGATGCTTTAAGCCAAACCAACCCCGACAAAACCACAATGGCAAATCCATCAAGTACGAGCATCCCCCCAGCACGCCAACGCGGGTATTTTGTTTGCGGGTAACGTTGCAAGTGTGGCAGCAAGTCGCTGGGCGTTACAATCTGGTCATGCCCGACAATATCACCATTACTGCTGATGGTGAAGCTAAAGGCTTTTGGCAATGGGTGATGCAACAGAACATTCCCCTCGTCATCTGCGAGGGTGTAAAGAAAGCAGCTACCTTGTTGACGCAAGGATATGTAGCTATTGCCATTCCCGGAATTACCAGTGGTTATCGGGTTGTAAAAGATGAATTTGGTAAAGTTACCCGTCGTCAGCTAATTCCTGATTTAGCAGCATTTACGCTTACAAACCGCAGCTTTTATATTTGCTTTGATTTTGAAACTCAACCCAAGACAATTGCTGCTGTAAATAATGCCATTTCTCAACTTGGTTGTTTATTCCAGCAAAAAAATTGCCCTGTGAAAGTCATCGAACTTCCAGGAATAGAAAAAGGGGTTGATGAATTTATTATTGCTAAGGGTGCAAGTAGTTTCGAGAAAGTTTATCGCCAAAGTATTGATTTAGAAATTTATCTTGCTCAAACTAAACCCCACACCGAGTTAAGCATTCCTGCGGCACTTACCTTTAACCGTCCTTATATAGGTGAAATACCTTTCCCCACTTCTGGATTAGTAGGAGTCAAATCAGCGAAAGGAACGGGGAAAACGACAGCATTGCAAGGTGTTGTTCAGCAAGCAAAAAGTAGAAATCAACCCGTTTTATTAATTACTCATAGAATCCTACTTGGACGATTTTTATGTGAAAAAATTGGTATTCAATGGGGAACACATAAAGAAGATGGCGAGAAAAGGATTAATAAAACACTTACTCCTGCTCCTCCGATTCTTCGCTCTCTTTTTCCTCAGCCTTCCCTCGGCTTGTGCGTTGATTCTATTTGGAAACTTAACCCGGAAAATTGGCGCGGGGCAATAGTAATTTTAGATGAAGTAGAGCAATCTTTATGGCATCTGTTAAATAGTAATACTTGTAAGCATAAGCGGGTAAAAATCTTAAAGTTATTCCAGCAACTTATTGCAACAGTTTTAACTAGTGGAGGGTTAGTCATTGCCCAAGATGCTGATTTATCAGATGTTTCACTTGAATATTTGCAGGGATTGGCAGGAATTAAATTAACACCTTGGGTAGTTCTCAACCAGTGGAAACCTCAGCATGGTTGGGATGTGACTTTTTATGATTCACCAAACCCAACACCGCTAATTCATCAATTGGAATTGGATTTACTTGCGGGACGTAAATGTTACGTTACTACCGATAGTCGGGCTGGGCGTTACAGTTGTGAAACAATTGAACGTTATCTGAAAGAACGGCTACAAAAATTACGGCGACAATTTCCTAAAACTCTGGTAGTTAGTAGTCACACTACAAACACACCTGGTCACGCAGCAGTTGATTTTATTGCAGCCATTAATCAAAAAATATCCGAATATGACGGCGTTTTTGTTACCCCTAGCCTTGGTACAGGGATTAGTATTGATGTCCAACATTTTGATCGAGTTTATGGCATTTTTCAAGGGGTAATTCCTGACTCGGAAGCAAGACAAGCTTTAGCAAGAGTTAGGGATGATGTACCGCGTGTTGTCTGGTGCGCTAAACGAGGTATTGGTTTAATTGGTAGCGGGAGTACAAATTATCGCTTGCTATCTGATTGGTATCAGGAAAATCAAAAGGAAAACTTAGCTTTGCTGAGTCCATTGCATAAAATAGATGTAGATTTACCTTTAGTTTATGACCCAATTCATTTGCGAACTTGGGCGAAGTTATCTGCAAGGGTAAATGCTTCTATTCGCCTCTATCGGCAATCGATGCAAGATGGTCTAGTTGCTGATGGACATCAAATTCAGGTGCGGAGTAATGCAGTTCACAATAATATTATTCGAGATTTACGCCTAGCCTTTTTGGCAACTGATGCTGATGATTTAGCTACCCGCAGAAGATTAATTTTAGAAATTGTCAAGGTTCAAAAAGATTGGGCACAAAGTCGTCAAAAAGCTAAAGAAATTAAACGCAAAATTAAAGAGATTAAGCAGCAAAATCAACTATCGGTAGCATCTGCTGTAGCCAATGCTAAAGATATCGATTCTGTAGAATATGAGCAGATGTTAGTTAAGCATTCCCTAACGGATGGAGAACGCAACCAAATTAATAAATATGTTCTTAGACAAAGATATGGTGTACAAATTACTCCTTGGCTGAAATTACAGGATGAACAAGGATATTATCGTCAGTTGTTAATTCACTATTATTTAACTCACGAAAGCGAGTATTTTCACGTTAGAGATGAGCAAGAATGGCATCAGCAATTGTCTTGGGGTGAAGGGAAAGTTTTTCTCCCAGATTTAAAAACTTACACGCTCAAAGTTGAAGCGATGAGAGCATTAGGAATGCTTCAGTTTCTCGAAGAAAAACGAGAGTTTTCTGAAAATGAGCCAGATTTGATATTGCTAAAAAATGTTGCTTTTCAGCATAGTAAGCATATCAAAAGAGCGCTTGGAATTAATTTAGTTGGCGAGAAAGAGCAGGTTTCGGCAATAAAAATACTCAGCCGATTGTTAAATTTGTTGGGTTTGAAGTTGAAGCGAGTCAATGAGGCTTACCAAATTGATTTAGAAACGCTATATGATGGCAGAGAGAAAATATTTGCTGTTTGGCATCAACGAGATGAGTTGATGTTGGCTCAAGTTAAGAGTGTTGGTTATGAGTTACCTGATTATTCTTCAGACTGCAAGTTTGAAATTATGCAACCGCAGTCTGAAAAGGTAGACGATAAATTATCTACGTCTACTCTGTCTTTATCGGGAGCATCCACTTTTGGAAGAAACACCGGGCGATTGGAAATCGCGGCTATACAGACTAAACCCGCCTGAAGAACTTTTCAAGAGGGGTTTTGTAATAGCCTACTCCATTGGATCGTCTCTGCCAATGCCAAGCGATCGCAACTGCACTCTCACACTATCCCAATCTTGCCCGCAGTAGTAGTATTTTTTTTGGCGTAAGTCTGCTAGATAGTAGCCAATTTTTCCGCCATTAATCCGAAATAACTCAACAACAACTTTCTTTTTAGTTGTGCCAAACATGAATTCGATATCGCCATCTGGTAAATTTAATGGGTTGTAAAAAGTTTTACCTGTTATAAACTGCCAGTAAGACCTTTCGGGTGTGATTTTGCGCTCAATGACTCGAAACCTAATGGGGTGAATTATGCTGTTCATAACTTTTAATCTTTAATTGGACTTTCAAATAAATGAAACTCATTCGCGCAATTGAAACAAAAAATCCTAGCAACCGGCACAATAGTAGTTGGAATAATTTTGAAAACATATCGTTAACAATCCCGATGCTTTAGGCTAGAGAATGTCAAAAGCAAAAAAATTATATGAATGCGGAAGATTTTTTTAACCAAGGATTAAACCAAAATTTGCAAGGAGACTATCAAGCCGCGATCGCAGCTTACACCCAAGCAATCAAGCTAAATCCTGACTATGCCGAAGCTTACCACAATTTAGGGCTGATTTTAAGTGGTCAACTCAAAGATTATCGCAGTGCGATCGCTAACTTCAATCGCGCCATCGAAATCAATCCCAATTTTGCCATCGCCTATTACAACCGGGCTAATGCTCGTTACTTTTTAGCTGATTATCAAGAAGCGATCGCAGATCATAACGTCGCATTACAAATCGATCCGAATCTGGCGCAATCTTACCACAGCCGCGGCAATGCCTACTTTGCTTTGGAAAACTACGACCAAGCGATCGCAGATTATATTCAAACAATCGAAATGAGTACCCAATTAGCTGATAATATCAATATTGATATTGCCAATGCTTACCATAATCGGGGCGTAACTCGTTTTGAACGTGGCGACCATCAAGGAGCGATCGCAGATTTTCAGCAAGTTTTACAATGGCATCCCCATTTTGCCGCAGCTTACAGCAATCGCGGCAATATTCACCATATCTTAGGAAATTATCACGAAGCGATCGCTGACCACAACCAAGCATTACAATTAGATCCTAACTTGGCAGAGGCTTATCATAACCGAGGTAATGCCTACTACGCTTTAGCAGATTATCAAAGTGCGATTGCAGATTACAACCGTGCCTTAGAAATCAATCCCAGCTTTGCCGGAGCGTACTATAATCGGGGTCTTGTGCTTGCTCACCTCAAAAACTATCACGAAGCAATTGAAGACTTTAACCAAGCATTAAAGCTGAATCCTGATGATGTGCAAGCTTATTGTGAGCGTGGTTTGGTTCGTAGTAATCTTGAAGATTACGAGGGTGCGATCGCAGATTATGACCAAGCGTTACAAGAAAATCCCACTCTAGCTTTAGTATACGGCTTTCGGGCTAATGCTCGTCGCCGATTGGGAGACTATCAAGGTGCAATTGAAGATAGCAATCGCCTATTACAACTCAATCCTAATTTAGCAGAAGGATATTGCGATCGCGCAGCGGCTCGTCGTTCTGTAGGAGATCATAAAGGCGCAATTAAAGATTATGATCGAGCATTGCAAATTAATGATAATTTAGCCGCAGCTTATTATGGTCGGAGTATTGCCCGTGAAGCTCTGCAAGATTTACAGGGTGCAATTGATGATAACACTCAAGCTATAGAACTTGTTCCTAATTTTTCTCAAGCCTATTGTAATCGGGGAAATGCGCGTCGTCTTTTAGGAGATGAACAAGGAGCGATCGCAGATTATAATCAAGCATTAAAAATTAATCCTGATTTAATTGAAGCATATTACAACCGGGGTTCTACCCACTATGCTTTAGAAGAATATGAAAGTGCGATCGCAGATTACACCCAAGCATTACAATTTAATCCCCAATCTGCTGCATTTTACAGCGATCGGGCTAATGCTCGCTATGCCCTAGAAGATTATCAAGGGGCAATAGAAGATTACAGTCGAGCGATCGCGATCGACCCCAGCTTTGCCGAAGACTGGTACAATCGGGGTCGTAGTCGTTCTCTGTTGGGAGATTTACAAGGAGCGCTTGCAGACTTAAACCAAGCTTTACAGCGTCAGCCTAATTGGGCTTCAGCTTACATCCTTCGGGCAGATGTCTACCGCAATCTGGGAGACTCTCAAGGAGCAATTGCCGATTTCCAGAAATCCGCAGACTTGTATTATCAAGAAGGAAATATCCAGTATTATCAACAAATTATTGAGCTAATTGAACAGCTTTGAAGAACCCCATCCCGCCAAAGCTGTGCTTTGTCTCCCCTCCCCAAGAATAAGGCTACAGTGTACACATAAGCCTGAAATAAGTTTACTCACCTGTTTTTTCGCGTCAGTTATACCCCACCCTAACCCTCTTTCAAGGGTAGGGGTTTAAAAATCTCGAAAATAGTTGAGAATTTTCTCAACTGTTTAACATGGTTTGGTCGTTTCAGGATTTAAGCGTCGGCTGAAATAGTCAAAAAATGACCAAATGCAAAATACCTACCCTTGAAAGCCCTAACCCTCCCCTTAGAAAGAGCTACACACAAATCTTGAGAATCCTTTTAGGAGGGAGGCAAAAATATATTGGATTGGCGCTAATTATTGCTGCATTGAAGGTGTGCGAAAGATTCTGCTGAATATAGGAACCCTTGGTTCAGGCTTAGTTGCAGTTATATTTGTAGTAGCAGTAGAAGAATTATCAGCTGCCTCAGAGAGGATAGGTGGTTTGCTATTAGTAGAATCAGCAAAATCACTCAATTGGATAGCTGAAGATGAATTTGAAGATACGGAAGTAGTATTATCAGTATTTTGACTGTTGGGCTTGACCGGAGTTTGAGCTTGAGATGGAGTAACGATGAAAGTCGAACTTGTTCCTAATACCAGTATGAGCAAATGAGAAATATATTGTTTCATGGAGATTGGTAAAATGGGTTGATAAATATTCAAATCTTGAAGAAGTTGTGTTTGTTATTAGTTGGAAATAAAATCGCAATTTTCCAATATAAATCATGACGCTGTTGTACAATCAAGCTTGATCGCAGTGATTGACCAACGGATAGACTACTAGCGCTTAGTACATTAATTCCCTAACAACAACCGAAGCTCCTTGAATTACCTTTACTACAAGGCAAGGGGAAGGTAAACTTCTCTTTAGTAAAAAGAGAGCGGTTATTTTACAGCAGATTGCAAGTTAATGAAGTACAAAAATACCCCACCCTAACCCTCCCCTTGCAAAGGGGAGGGAACTGGATTTTCGGTTTCCCCCATTTGCAAGGGGGGATTAAGAGGGGTAAAAGATGTACTTCATTTAGATGCAAAATGCTGTAAGACTATGAATCAGTCTGATAGAGAGTTGGCAAATAGATACACCTGGAATAATTGACGTTTTTTCATCAACTAAGCCAGCACAACCATTAATATCTTAGTTATATTTAACCTATTAATAGAAGAGGGATGTTACGGAAATTTGTAAAAAGGCAGATTTATATAGAGCAACTCTTAATTAGCATATTTAACTAGCTCAAGCAAAAAGTATATAAACTTTTAACAAAACCTGAGTTTGATGAAGTAGATTTAGTTAATAAATATATATTTGATTTCTGAAAAAACTCAGTACAACTAAGAACCCTTCTTTCCTATTGCCTATTGCCTATTGCCTATTGCCTTTCAGAACAGATAAGATTCTTACAAGTTAAACTAGACTTCTCTATTTAGTGATGGCGACACCCGCATCTCCTATTTTTCTGAAAATATATGAAATTTAGAACCTTAAAATATCCTTTTGCACTAATGCTAGTCAGCTTCAGTTTTTTGCAGACAGCTGATGCTCAAACTGCTGTCGCTGATATTTCCCAGCTATCTCAAGAAGTTTCTGTGCTTCGGAAACAGGGCCCAACAGGGTTACAAGTATTTCTCAAATCCCATGCCAATACGCTAAATACCGATTCTTCTGGTGCAGTTATACCTTCCCCTGCACTCCGGATTGCTTTAGATGAACTTTGCCAACAACGCGACTGTTACGCCTCTCGTCTGTACTGGTATACTGACATAGAACAAGCCAAAGCTGCTGCTAGAACCAGTGGTAAACCCATTCTATCTCTGCGGTTATTGGGAAGGCTGGATCAGGATTTGAGTTGTGCTAATAGTAGATTCTTTAGGGTAGCGCTGTATCCGAATGTTGAGATTTCTAAACTACTTCAAGACCGCTTCATTTTGCACTGGCAATCAGTGCGACCTGTACCTAAAGTAACTATTGATTTTGGCGACGGACGCAAGTTAGAGCGAACGATTACAGGCAATAGCATTCATTATATATTGGACGCATCGGGGCATCCAATTGATGCAATTCCAGGGTTATACAGTCCCAAAGCATTTTTGCGTCAGCTACAGCAGGCTGAAGTAGTAGTAAAAAACTACAGTAAACTTACCCCAAGCGATCGCGAGTCTTATTTAAGAAAATACCACAGCGATCGCCTAAATTCTATCCAAGCTCAATGGGTTGCAGATTTATCTCGCCTGGGTATCCAGTCTCCCCCTAAGTTGGTGGAAACTCCGAACAATCCCAGTCAGCCACCTACAGCAGAAATAGCAAGCTCTCTAGCAGTTTCTAAGATGATAGTTGAAAGGCCAATGCTAACTGCTCTCCAGTCTGATGCTGAACGAAATCAAAACGCTTTAGCTGAAATAACCGACCAGGAAGTTTGGAACAAAATTGCTCAACTCTATGCCGCCGATGTCAAGCTAGATCAAAACAGTATCTCTCTAATCAAAGCTAAAAAGTCTCAGTCTGCAAACACTCAGGAAGATAATTTGCCGATAATAGTGAAAAAATTTGAAGCCACAATGGCTTTAGATACAGTCAGAAATGAATATATGCTGCACAGCCAAATTCATCAATGGTTTATGCAGGGTAAGCAAACAAGCAGTGTGGAAACACTCAATGAACAGGTATACGCCCAACTATTTTTAACTCCTAGTTCTGACCCTTGGTTGGGGCTTTTCCCCAGTGACGGCTACAGCGCCATTGATAATGATGGCATCCGTTAAGTTTGCTCTAGCCCTGATATAAGCACTTTAGTGCTTAATACAAAAGTCTTTAAGCTGTGAAAAGCTTGAAGTCAGTAAAAAGGAGTGACGAGATTTTATAGTATTGACACCTCACCCATCACTCCTTATAACTTGCGCGTTGATTAGCTGTTACGCATTGTTAAATTACACCAGCTGACTACTTCATTTATCCTCTAACTAAAGAGGCGGATAATTATTAAGTTAGTTTGTGCTTTTCTATACAAAAATTTGTAAATGATTAATATCTATTATGCAATTCTATAGGATTACTACTTTTGCGATCGCACTCATCAAGCAATTCACCTTTTTGACATCCTCACCGCCGTGTTCGCCCTTGGCGTTCCCGTTCGCGCAGCGTCTCCGTCAGGAGAAGGGTACGCACGGTGATTCTGGAGTAATGAGTAATAATTAATGAGTAAATACCCATTTTTCATCCACTATGAAACTCATTACTCCTTACTCATTACTTTAAAGCCGTGCTTCCAGCACGGGGTTTTAAACCCATTTTTCGGATAATATCGGTATATAGGGTGAGTTCGCGACAGCGTAACGCACCGCACCACACTGTTTATACATCCGTCCAATTAAGAGAGCCGAGAGAAGCTGGCGACACCTTGGCTTCGAGTGCATTTTTGAATTTCCCATCGAGTTCGTTTGCCGAGTTCTGGTTAATGAAGCCGAGCATTTTTGACAACTGGTAAACTATATTTATTCCGGTACCTTGATAGCTGTTCTGCTTGCGACCATCGTCGGTCAGCATATCCCCCGACACCCAAACACTGTCTAGTTTTTTAAGGTCGTACTCCGCATAATATTTCATATTAGACAACCAAGTTCGGTTTGGAACTTCCCCATCGATCGCTATTAGTCCAAAGACATAACCTTGGTTTCCGAGATCCTCCCAGTCTCGATCATTTGTGTTTTTGCTTGCTTCTATTCCCTTTGCTTCGAGTTGT
Source organism: Nostoc sp. UIC 10890 (assembly GCF_054786515.1). Lineage (NCBI taxonomy): Bacteria > Bacillati > Cyanobacteriota > Cyanophyceae > Nostocales > Nostocaceae > Nostoc > Nostoc sp. UIC 10890. The sequence continues at coordinate 2,046,218 of NZ_JBSGKF010000001.1, read as the reverse complement.
GCAAGCGATTGGAGGCTTTCATACTTTTGGGTTGTGTAGTGTCTAAAAGTCCATTTTTTGTCCAAATGTTTCTTCCCAAATTTAGGGTCTGGTTGAGATGTCAAGTCTTCGATCTTGAACTCTTTTTGATTCCGGGCTTTAACAAAATCCACCAAAGCACGGGCAAAGTTAGGGTCATTGCGATCGGATTCGTCCAGTTGTTTCAAACCGTCAATTATTTGCTCTTTTTTAAGCTTGCCCTCGACCATGACCGTTTCTAGGCTGTTGACCAATTCTGTTACCTCTTTGCGTTGAATGATACCTCTGGTGAGGACTCCATTTTGCTGCACAACGTGGGTCAACTCATGCGCCAACAACTCCTGACCACCCCGACTTCCTGGGTTATATTCTCCCTGTCGAAAGAACACATCCTGTCCCGTTGTGAAAGCCCGCGCCTGAATTGACCGATTCAACTGATCGGATTGACCATCCGTGTGAACCTTCACCCCACTGAAATCTGCGCCAAACGCCTGTTCCATCGGTTCGCGGATATTGTCTGCCATGATTTGTCCACCACCCCGTGCTTGGTTAATGGATGCTTCCAAGTCAGGCGCAGCAGCCATCCCAGCCTCAGACTGACGCTGCACCATCGGCTTCATCTGTAATTCTTCCTCATCCTCTGGCAATGTTTCTCGTTGCAGTGTGCTATTGTCCAGAGATTTCATTTGCAATTCTTCCTCATCCTCTGGCAATGCTTCTCGTTGGATAGACTGACGATTTACAGGTTGCGCCATTCTTTGCATTACCTGCTGTGCGACGCTATCAGCTTCCTGTTCGTAAATGTCTCCAGGCTGGCTAATTGAGAGTTTTGCTTGGCTACGTAGTGGTATGCGACTTATATCGTGAGTAAGTGGCTTATCGAGTGGTTGTATTTTTGGTACCGCTTGGCGTGAAATTGCCGACGACTCTAAACCAAAGCCGGGTGTCGGGTGTTTCAGGGATGGAATTGAGAAGCCTGTAGTAGTTTTTTTCTGTCGGCTAACCTGTTCTCTCATTTTCTTCTCCTGATACCCAAGCAGTAGCTAGATGAATATTTTCCTGTTACCAATACCTAGATTACTGCGATCGCACTTTTAACACAATTGCTCAAAAGTCTGAATCTAGGCAAAGGGCAAGTTCGACTTTTGGCTACTTTTGATTCTGACGCAGTACCTTTAGCCTTGATTTTAGGAGAGGTTTTTTTATTTATGGACTCAAATCAGCAACCAAGTTTTTTCACATTCGATGGAGATGTTGGTGGTACTGCTGGATATGCTGGGGTTTCGGCGGCATCTGATGCCAGCAAGGCAGCTATTGCTGCGGGTAAATACCTCAATGACTCACGGCTTTTGAACCAACTCACAGAACACGTATATAAACTTTTGCTAGAAGACTTGCGATCGCAGCGAGAAAGACTTGGTAATTATAATTCCCAAAGGTGGTTGTGATGGCTACAGGCGCTAATAACGGCAACATTACTCACGAATTAAATTATGTCACTACTAATCGTTTTTACGTCGAGATAGACAGTTCTATTGCTGCATCTTTCGCCGAATGTACAGGATTAAGTATTCAAATTAAGAAAAATGTTTTTCAAGAAGGTGGTGTCAACGACCAGCAAAGAATTTATTTAGGTCATACAGAATTTGCAGACATCACTCTTAAACGTGGAGTTACCGATCATCCAGGTTTTTGGAACTGGATGAATGCAGTTTTTGATGAACAAAAGAAAACATCTCGACGCAATGTCAATATTTTGATTTTCAATCAAGCTGGTGAAACGATGATGAGTTGGACTTTGATTGGTGCTATTCCTATAACCTGGAAAACACCAGCACTCCAAGCAGATGGGAAAGCCGTTGCCATTGAAGAATTAACTTTAGCTTATGAAGGTTTACAAGTAGCAAGAGCAACAGGAGGAGGAACTTCTGTACAACGAAATCAAAAAACAGGATATTTCGTTTCTAGTTAATTGGCTCTTTTGAAACTATAACTATGCAAATTATTCAATCTCCACTGGGAAACAATATTCATCCACTTGGAATAATATCATCTTTATCTAATTCTCATAGAATGTTATTGAGAAAAGAGTCTCATTCTCTGAATCTACGAAGTAATTTTATCAGTCCCATACAAACTAAACTACCATTAGTAACATCCTCTAAATTTTTCTTGTCTCGTGAATATGAACCATCGATACAACCATTAATCGGTTGGGATAGTTGGGATACTCAGGATATAAATAGTGAGTTTTCATTACTTGAGTTTGATTCTTCTGATTCGATAATTCCTCCAGAAAATAGTAATGAACCAATAAAAGACAGTATTCCAGAGATAATGCCAACTCGCATTGAGAAAAATACGAGTAATGATGCGTTATCAGAAATAAATATTAAAGGTAAATCTAAATCAAAAAAAACAAATAAATCTCAACAGCCACCAGAAAAAAAGTCAAAACAAAAATCTAAGACTAAAAAAGCAGTTAGATCATCAGCGGCTAAGAATGTTGAGCAATTTGTTGAGAAAAGTAACCTTCCTATTAGTTTTAATGAAAATAGCTTATTAGCATCAGATGAGCCTAATTCGGAACTCGAACCTTTACAACTTGATATTGCTTCGGAACATACTACAACTGGCAATGACTCTGTTAATAATATAACGACATCTATTTCATCTAATATTGAAGATAAATCGATTTTCCTCAAGAATATTACTAATGAAAGTCAGCAATTAAACTCTGAGTTACCATATAGTTCGCCTAGTGCAGAGTCGTCTGTCACAGAAAGTATTTTGATATCACCAAAAGAGATTAATTTGGATGATACTATAAGTGACATAGGAGAGACTTCACCTATAGAATTAACTTTACCTAATAATTTAGAGCAACCAGTTGTCCCATATATTAACTTTAGCAATAATGAACAAGAAATAATCACTGAACCATCAAAATCAGCTAATATCTCAGATATCCCAGTCAGCCCAACGCCACCACAACAGGATATTAAATATCAAGTTCCTTCTATAGTCGAGAATCAAAGCACCACTTCCCAAACAAATTTAATCCAGAAAAAAGAGGTGTCACCAACCGTAAATTCTTCATCGCAGCCAGAAGAATTACCACATACAAATATAAATTTTGAGGCAATTCCAGCCATTGAACCAGACTTAAGATCAGAAAGTAGCACAAATGATTTTGTCAAAGATAATGCTGTGGCTGATAATTTTCTAGAAAATGCGGCTTTATCTTCAAAACTTATCTCATTTGATGTTGATGACACAGTTCATTCTTTAGCGAATGATGAAAATATTATAGGGGCGGATAGCTTTGCACCCAGAGCAGATGTTGCTCTACCTAATTCTGAATCTTCAGCCGCTTTATCGTCAGCATTTACTTCACCTGATGTTGATGACACAGTTCATTCTTTAGCGAATGATGAAAATATTATAGGGACGGATAGCTTTGCGCCCAAAGCAGATGTTGCTCTACCTAATACTGAGTCTTCAGTTATAAAAAGCCCTATTACATTACAACAAGAAATTGATTCTAGTGTTACGAGTGAGTCTCTAGTCAGTGCGCCTGTTCAGTTAACACCTACCTCCGCTAATATTGAAAATATACCTAGTTTATTCAAAAACTCTGATAGTCATGAACAGTTAGTCACTTCAGAGTCACAATCTGCTATAGCGGTTAATGTTTCAGATGTCTCAGAAAATATGAATTCACTGGAACATGACAGCAATATTGAGAATACTACCAGCGAGTCTACAGAAAATCAGCCCATATTAGCGCTACCTGAGATTGTTGAAACACCAGTAGTTAACACCACATCGCCTGAGATTGTTGAAACACAAGTACTTAGGGCAACATCGCCTGAACTTGTTGAAACAGCAGTAGTTAACGCCACATCGCCTGAGATTGTTGAAACACAAGTACTTAGGGCAACATCGCCTGAACTTGTTGAAACAGCAGTAGTTAACACCACATCGCCTGAGATTGCTGAAACAGCAGTAGTTAACGCCACATCGCCTGAAGTTGCTGAAACACTAACAATTACCACCACATCGCCTGAGATTGTTGAAGCAGAAAGAATTAGTGCTACATCACCTGAGATTGCTGAAACTGCAATATCTAACGACAAGCCGCTAGGCGTCTACGCACCAGTAGTTAATGCCACATCACCTGAAATCGTTGAAACTGAGAGTATTTTCAGGAAGATTATTGACAATGAACAACCAGTAGAATCAGAATTTCCCTTTGCAATAACAAATCCTGAAATATCAACCTTTGTTGATACCTCAGATAATCCAGATATCCTAGAAAAACCAACTTCCTCACAAAATGAGGTAAGCACAGCACCTAAAGTTGAGCAAAATGCGATCGCAGAAAATTTGCCCGCACCTAAAGGTTATGCTACTGGTGGTCATGTTACAGACTCCCACGTTGAAAATCGCCAACAGATAGCACCCTCGGATACTGTACCAGCAATGCTTACGCCTGGGGAGTTTGTGATTAATACCAGGGATGCACAGAAGAATTTACCTCTACTGCATCACATCAATACGGGTGGAACACCGCAGGATATTATCCTTCCAAGTTTACAGACACCCAATTTTAAAGAACCAGAAGAAACAACTTCTCCAGAGACTCCGACTAAAGTCGATTCTTTTCCAGACACTTCATTACAGCTAAAAATCACTGAGACTAACTCATCTCAAATATCTAATCCTTTAATTCCTTCTTCCTTGGGGTTAGATATTGGAAAACAGAAACTTTCGATACTCAATTCTCCACAGCTTAATCCTCTTCAAAACGAAACGATTCATCTGGGTGAAACTTCGCCCCAATACTCATCACCTCCCCTGATTTTCCGAAAAACAAATTCTACCACTAATACATCTTCCCAATGGTCAAATACACCTTCTCAATGGTCAAGTGTGGAAGATTTACTCAATGAAAATAATGATGAGTTCACTAGCTTCAACTTTAATGATGGTGAATCTAATAGCCAAAATTCTGAATTTTCTCATGTCTCAGAATCGCCACAAATTTTTGCTAAACACATTCCTACATTTAGAGGCTTTGCTGATGGTGGAGAGGTCACTCCACCCGATATATCTAGAGAAATAGAACCGATAACTGAGACGATAGAGAACGCATCCTCGCCTTCCGAAGAAGGTGATAAAGATGATCCGGCTGATCTTGAAGCTCTAGCCCGTGAAATTTATAACAGATTACGACAACGGATAGAAATTGAGCGAGAGCGTCATGGCGGTTACTCAGGTAGATTACCTTGGTAAATTCCTATTAAATAATTAATTTTTGGAGAAATACTCAAATGGCAAGTCCTGCAATTATTGTTATTCAAAAGCGTCAACCACAACTTGAAAAAGCCAAACTTGTAGCTTATAACGGGGAAGCGCCAGATATTGAATTAATGTTTAATCCCACAGACATTAGTTTTGCTCGGACTGTTAAGTGGGAAAGTAAGCAAGGAAATAGAGGAACTACTTTACTTCCAAAAGTGAATTTTTCTGGCGTTGAACCTTACAAATTTACACTTAAACAGTTACTCTATGATACTTATGAAACGAAAGAGTCGGTGATGAAAAAGTATATAGATAATATCAAAAAAGGTGTAGAAACTATTAATAGAACAACTGATAAACGTCCACCTGTTTATATATTAACATGGGGAACAGAGTATTTTTATTGTGTAATCACGAGTTTAACTTACACTTTAAATATGTTTTTGAGTGATGGCACACCAGTCAGGGCGCTGGTAGATATAGCCTTACAAGAAGTAGATAAAAACAACCTTCCTGGAGGACGCGAATCTGCTTCTAAAGGCGCAAGTCGCAAGCCAAACGCCAAGCTGGGAAAAACTACTTAATCGAAAGATTTTTTAAACGTTTTAAATTTAAATATTACTACTTATGCCTCCTAAAAAAAGCCTTTATCTAAGCGAACCTAAAATCCAAATAGACGGGCAACCTGCTTCTCCTGAATTAATGAAAGATTTGTTGCAAATCACAGTTGAAGAAAGCCTGCATTTGCCAGCAATGTTTACGCTAGTTATACATAATAGCTATATACCCACATCTGACCGAGCAGAAAACAGGGCTTGGCGACATGAGCAGTTGTTTAAAATTGGCAAAAAAGTAAAGTTGGGTTTTACTTCGAGTACTACTCAAGATAATAATTTTCAAGATGAGGTAGAAAAATTCTTAATTGAAGGCGAAATTACAGCGATGGAAGTTCACTTCAATGAAAAATCTGAGGCTGATATCATTGTTCGCGGTTATGATATTTCCCATCGTCTGCACAGAGGTCGCTATAATCGTTCTTTTTTAAATGAAGCTGATAGCGATATCGTTAAAAAAATAGTTGCAGAAGTAGGCATCAGACCTGGTAATATCGAGACAACTGGCGAAGTTCATAAATATGTTTTTCAAGAAAATCAAACTAATATGGAGTTTCTGCGAGAAAGGGCTGCCCGTATTGGTTTTGAACTATTTATTACAGAAGAAAAACTAAATTTTTGTAAGCCAAAAACTCAGGGAGATTTACCACTAGAATGGCTAGTTGATATTAGTAAATTTAGTACTCGCGTCACCAGTTCTGAACAGGTGAGTTCTGTGGAAGTACGCGCCTGGGACTATACCCAGAAAAAATTGATTAGCGGAACAGCCAAGAAAGAGAAGCAAGTAACCGAGACAGGAAATCAGCTAGGAAGTAGTACCAGTAATGCATTTTCCAATCTTAAGTCACCGAAAATGATTGTTGTCGATAAACCAGTTGCTAGCAAAAAACAAGCAGAGACGATGGCTCAGGCTTTGTGTGATGAACTGGGAGGAGAATTTGTTTATGCAGATGCCAAAGCATCAGGGAATCCTGAGATTCGTCCTGGACGAGTTGTTAAGCTTCAGGGTATGGGCGATCGCTATAGTGGTAAGTATTATGTTACAGAAACCCGCCATTTCTTTAATCAGCGCGTTTATGAAACTGATTTCAGTGTCCGGGGACTACGTTCTGGTAACTTATTCACAACTCTATCCCCAGAAAAACGCCTCCAGCCTTCTGAGACTTTATTAGTGGGGATTGTCACTGATAACAAAGACCCAGAAGCATGGGGTAGGGTGAAGGTTAAGTTTCCCACTCTCACAGAAGACCATACAAGTGACTGGGCGAGAGTTGTAGCTGTGGGAGCAGGCCCTAACAGAGGTTTCGACTGTTTACCGGAGGTAAACGATGAAGTGTTGGTAGGTTTTGAACATGGCGATATCCACCGTCCCTACGTCATTGGCGGGGTATGGAATGGCAAGGATGCACCACCGGAAAAGGTAAGGGATTCAGTTACAAATGGTGTAAGATTACGCACCATTAAAACCCGTGTTGGTCATACTCTACAGTTTGTTGAAGAGGATAAAGGAAGTAGTAAAAAAGGTATTCGCGTAGAAACTGAATACGGTCACAAAATATATCTCAATGACAGTCAAAGGTGCATAGAGATTGAAACCAAGGGCGGCCATAAAATCAAAATGGACGATATGGGTAAATCTGTTTCAGTGAAATCAACAGGCAATATGTCATTAGATGCTGCTGGAAATATAGACATTTCAGCCAACGGTACGATTACAGTCAAAGGTGCGTTGATTCGACTTAATTAATTCGTAATTCGTAATTATAGGAGGTTGTCGTGGGTAGACCAGCAGCAAGAATTACCGACAATGTGGCGCACCCCTTACCCCCAGTTTTAACAGGAGGACCGGGTAGTCCCAATGTGTTGATTGGGTCTTTACCTGCGTGGCGGGGCGTACTTGCAGCAGCAGTACCAGGTTTGCAGTCTGCTAAAACATCTTCTGATATAGCTATCAAAGCGGCTGAGGCTGCTACCCTAGCGGCGGCTGGTACGCCAGGGGCACCTGCTGCTTTAGCTGCCGAACAAACTACAAAGACAACGGCAGCTGCTACTATGGGTAGTGCGATCGCAGCAGCTGCTGCTGGTGCTGATATTCATAATTGCGCGACACCCTTGCCTGTGCCTCCTCACGGCCCTGGGGTTGTGATTGATGGTAGTCAAACTGTGCTGATTAACAATCTGCCTGCATCTCGGATGGGCGACACTGTTTTAGAAGCATTAGGGCCACCGAATAAAATTATCAAAGGTAATCCCACTGTTTTGATTGGCGGCTGAGTACATTGAAGGTGGGGACTTCCGCAGGGCTATTTTACTAGATTATTTTTTCTGTTTTGTCAGTGAATTTAGATGACTTATTACGTTTGAGTGCTGAAAGTGCGCCCAGAGTACTTAAAGCAAGTAAGCTAACAATAGAGGTGTGTTCGGGGACGGTAACTATAGTTGCAAAAAAACTAATGGGTAACTCACTATCTTCTAGTCCGAAATTTTCAAAACCTGGTATAAATGGCGGTGCGGAAAAAACCTCTAAATAACCTGGTGTCGGCAAAAAACTAGCGAAAAATGGACTAGAGTAATTTCCAAGAGAAGTGGAATAGCCAAAACCGTCACCCGTTAACTGTTGAGTATTAAGACTAATTAGATTGTCAACATTAAAAGGTTCGTTTCCTGGTATCGGAGTTCCGGCAGGTTGCAGACTAGTAATTGTTTCACCATTTCGTGTACCAGTAATTTCCAGAATTTGGTAAAAACCTAAATCGTCAGGACTGTCATTAGTGGTGAAAGTACCGCCGGCCGTGATGTCAGTAACAGTATTAGAATAATTCCAGTTCCAATTTAGAGCAGAGGCGGCTTGCATTGTCCCAAAAACTAATCCAGATGTAGCAGCAATAGCTGTCGCAGATAGTAAAGCTAGATTTTTCATGGAGATTGTTAGTGCAATTGCTTTCCAAAGGCGAACCCGATTCTTGGAAGTTGAGTTAAGCTACAGCGCAACCCAAAACCAATGGCAGTTTAGCACCAAAAATACAGCATATAGCAAAGTGCTGAGTGAGGAGTTAAAAGTTTTTCTCCCTGTGCCACCCATTTTTCCGAGGATGTCAACCTCGACCTTTGGCGAATATGCTTAAACCTTCTGTGCCGATATCTTTGAAGATATCCATGTAAGAACTGTATAAGTGCCAGATATGGTTTATGGTCGTGAACGAGCCTATTTGGGAACAGGTTGGGCTTATCCACTGCATTTAAGTGTGCAAGGTGGGATACAACTTAGCCGTGAAGATCAAAAAGTTAAAGAATCTATTTGGATTATCCTCCGCACGGGAGTAGGTGAGCGGGTTTATCGGCCTACCTTTGGTTCACGCTTGTCAGAACTGGCGTTTGCACCTATGAATAGCGATACCCTACTGCGAATCCGTCTTTATGTCTTGGAAGCTTTAGAAGTTTGGGAACCACGCATTACTATCAATGAAGTTCTGACTGATCCTGACCCTATGCGTGGCAGAGTAGACATAATCATCAATTATCGACTCAAAGACGGCCCCGATATTTATAGTTTTGTTTATCCTTATTATTTGGTTTCAACTGGGGAGGAATCGTGAACCAATTAAAAATTAAAAATTAAAAATTAAAAATTGAGAAGTTAAATTTCGTCTCGGTTTCTAGGTTGTATCTGTCACATTCTTTCTTAAAATTGGTATGAACTTTGATTTTTTACCGAAATTACCTTCTTCCAACTTAGACGATCGCGCCTTTGATGATTTGGTGCAAGAATGTATCATGCGTATTCCTCGCTATTGTCCAGAATGGACTGACCACAATCTCAGCGACCCAGGAATTACGCTAATTGAGTTATTTGCTTGGTTAACTGACCAAATGTTGCTCAGATTCAACCAAGTACCTCGAAAAAATTATGTTGCTTTTTTAGAATTACTAGGTATTCGTCTCCAACCACCCGCCCCAGCCCGCACGGAACTAACTTTTTATTTAAGCGCTGCACTACCTGAAGCCTATACGATTCCCGCAGGATTAGAAGCCTCAACTATCCGCACTGAGACTACAGAAGCGATTACCTTCAGCACAGATTCTCCTCTAATTATCGGCAAACCCCGCATCCAACACTTTTTAACTGCCCAAACTACCGAAGATATTCCCCAATCTCTGCGCGAAAGAGTCACAACTTCATGGACTCGTCAATCGAACGGTTTCTGGACAGGTAATGAACAACCGATTTTTGAAGAGGAACCTCAGCCTGGTAACTGCTTTTATTTAGCAATTAATTCTGATGATCCAATAGACGCTAATGTTTTAGAAATTATTTTCCAAGGGGCGGCGGCGACTCCTGCTGGGATTAACCCCAATCAACCACCCCGCAAATGGGAAGCCTGGGATGGGGAAAATTGGCAACCAGTTTTATTGCAAGAGTCGGATGATAAAACTCGCGGTTTCAGTTTTTATGAAATGGCTCAACAGGGTGGAAATCCGTCTCAAGGTGCAGAGGTACGTTTGCATCTACCTCAAATTTGGCCTGTGGCTAATTTTACCTCTTACCGGGGTCGCTGGCTTCGCTGTAGCTTTGTTTCCACAGAAGCCAATGAAACTGGTTACAATCGTCCACCACGAATTATTGGTTTAGCAGTGCAGTCAATTGGTGGAACTGTTAGGGCTAGTCATAGTACGCTGATTCAAGATGAGCGATTGGGAATTAGTGATGGTACACCCGGTCAAAGTTTCCAGTTACAAACAGCACCAATTTTAGAACGCCGAGAAAACGAATATATTTTAGTTACTCCCGCTGGTGGTTTGCCGCAAAAGTGGACTGAGGTGAGAGATTTTGCTGATTCTGGGCCGCATAACTTTCATTACACCATCGATTCCATCACTGGTACAATCCAATTCGGGCCGCTGATTCGGGAACCTAGCCAACTTAAACAGCAAACCCAGGTAAGAACGCGAATTCAGCAACCGTCACTAGATGACACATCTGTACAAGTTCTGGAAAATAACCAGTCGGAACACCAGTACGGGGCGATTCCTCCCCGTGGTTCAGAAATTAGGATAGTTGCTTATCGTACAGGCGGTGGTAGAGAAGGCAATGTTCAAACTGGGGCAATCCAGTTTTTGAAATCTGCATATCCATATATTGCTAGTGTTGTCAATCGTGTACCTGCAATCAATGGAGCAGATGCCGAATCGCTGGAGCAAGCTGTGATGAAGGCTCCCCGCATCCTCCGTACACGCGATCGCGCCGTCACGGCTGAAGATTTTGAAGTTTTAACTCAACAGGCGGGTGCTGGTGCGATCGCTCGCGTCCGTTGTTTGCCAGCAAATTCTCGGAGACAAGCTGGTATAGTTAGTTTGCTGGTAGTTCCTTATGCAAACACAGATGCGATCGCTCAAGGCGATGGCATGACACCAGAAGAATTTGCCCTTAGTAATGCTCTGCAAGAACAAATTTTGAGTTACTTAGATGAAAGACGCTTATTAGGGGTACAAGTAGAGTTACAAGAGCCGAATTACGTGGGTGTTTCGGTACAAACAGAAGTTGCTTTAGAGCCAGCATACAATAATCCTTTTGCCAGCGAAGAAATTCGCCGGAATTTAAGGCGATCGCTATATAAATATTTAAATCCCTTAACTGGAGGAATCGACGGCAAAGGTTGGCCATTTGGGCGGCCAGTTTATACATCAGATATTGTGGCATTACTGCAACAAACCCCAGGTGTACGTCATTTAGGCCCTGTTTTGCTATTTCCCATCCGCAAGCAAGGAGAAAATTGGCGACGACAACCATCACCAGAACAATTAATTGACCCAGGCTCAGAAGGTTTGATATGTTCTTGGGCTGATACAAATCTGCGTTCAAATCACGACATTCAAATAATTCGTAATTCGTAATTCGTAATTCGTAATTTGTTATTGGTCATTTGTCATTTGTCAGTAGTTATTCTCGCCCCATTCCCCATTCCCCATTCCCCATTCCCCATTCCCCATTCCCCATTCCCCACTCCCCACTCCCCACTCCTATGGTTCAAAGTCGCTCTAGTCCAGCTGTAAGCATTCAATTAACGCCAATGCAAATTCCCGAAGCTTTACCTGTGGCGGGTTTAGCATTTGCAAATGCAGAAAACATTGATGTCGCTGGACGTAGTTTGCTCTTGCATCCTGGACATCCCAGCGAGATGATTGTGCAAGTGCAAAACTTAGAACAACGTCCTTTACGGGTAAGATTAAGCGTTGAAGGAAACTTCCCATCCCAATGGTGTCAAATTGGCACAGAAGGTAGTGAAATACCGCCTCGTGGACAGATGGATGCTGTTCTCTACTTCTCAATTCCTGACACATTTTTTGAAGATCAAGAAGCAATTTATCCTGGAAAAAAAGACAAACTAACGCTCAATTTTCGCAGCCTAATTACTCTACATATAGATCCAGGCACAGACAACGAACAAATCGAAAGAAGCGAGTATTTCGATTTATACATCCGTCCCTACACTGCCTACATGGAATTCTTGCCAATTTTGTATCGGGAAGTGGACTTTATTGGTCGCTTCATGAAAATATTTGAGCAAGCTTTTCAACCAATAGTTAATAGTTACAATGTCATGTGGGCAAACCTCGATCCCTTGACAGCACCGCAAGCACTACTACCCTTTATGGCTCATTGGGTTGCTTGGCAAGTAGATTCAGTTTGGGATCTCCAACAACAACGGCGTTTAATTCGCCGGGCTGTAGAACTTTATCGCTGGCGGGGAACTCGTAAAGGATTACGTCTCTATTTACATCTTTATACTGGTTTACCGCTAGATGAGCATTTACCTAATGAAGCTGATAAACATATTAGTATTACAGAACCTTTTGGCCCAAGTTTCATTATAGGAGACGCACAATTAGGAAATGCTGTTTTAGCAGGTGGACAACCATATCATTTTATAGTGCGTTTGCGTTCCAATATTTCTAGTGGCATTATCAACGAAGAACTTATCCAAAGAATAATAGAGCAAGAAAAACCCGCTTTTTGCACTTATGAATTATCTATCGAAAATCCACCTAATTAAATGATTCTTAATTTGTAATTAAATAAAATTAAATAGACTTTTAATCTAAAATACAAAATCTAAAATTACTATGTCCCATCCTTTCCCACCCCCACCAATTAAATCTTTTGAACGCTTGCAAGCCGCAGACGGTTTATTAATTAATGCGGAACGCTGGCGCACAGCCCATGAATATCACCGGAATCGGCAAAATGCTCAATATCAAAGTTTAAACCAACCGGGAATTGTCTGTGGTTTAGGCGTGCGAGATGTGACTGCCCCAAGCCAAGTTGAAGCGAGATATCGAGATGGACGTTGGGTGCAAATTCAACCTGGGATTGCAATTGATTTAGCAGGTAATCTAATTGTTGTGCCGACTTCTTATGATTTTCCCATTGATATAGAAGTAGTAAGTTCTGAACCGCTCATGATCTACTTAGTAGTTAGCTATGTAGACCCTGACGAATTGCGGCGCGGACAGCAAAGAGATATTGTCCAAGAAACTTATCGAATTGACCAAAGAAACTCTACACCAGCCAGTTCAGAAATAGAAATATGTCGGATACTTCTACAACCAGGACATACTGAAATTACGCAACCTGCGGATGCTTTCTTTCCTGGATATAACAATATTGATTTGCGTTATCGTCGTCAGGCACAAATGCGTCCCCAAGCACTTGTTTGTATGGCGCAGGCGAATCATAGTGATCCCGAATGTGCGCGTAATTTTTTCAGCCTTTCGTATTTGTTACAAGCAGTAGAACCTTTATATCCAAGTTTGCGAGGGGCTGATGAACCAGGTCAGGTTTCTTTAGCAGAAAATATCCAAGACTATGACATACTTTATCTCACAGGTGGACAAGCCATATCTTTAAATAGTCTCGAATTTGAATCCCTTAGAAATTACTTAAATTTAGGTGGTGTTCTTTTAGTTGATGCACCAACAAATGCTAATCCTCTGATTGAGAGTACTCAAGCCTTAGCACAACAGTTAGAGAGTCCTTTAAGACCTTTAGAAGAATTGCAACGCAGTCATCCTTTAAGGACAAAACCTTTCTTATTTGCTGCCTTGCCAATGGTTAATCAACAGCAAATTAAGCTGTTAATCGGTGGAGGAATTATTTTAGCAATTGGAGATTTAGCAACTGCTTGGGGACTGGATAGAGATTTGAGTTTACCCAGATTGACTATTCGTACAGCTCAGGAATTAGGGATTAATATTCTTCACTATGCTTGGAAGCGGCGACAGTTAATTGGTTTGCAACAAGAAGATAATTCAGGACAGTGGTAAAACACAAGTCAAATTACCCCCCCTAATCCCCCCGATGCATTGCTACGGTGTACACACAAGTCCTAAAAACCTAGCTTGATAAGACTTTCCTCGTTCCCAGTCTCCGACTGGGAATGCATTCATTGAGTCAGAGACTCAATGCCAGATTGGAGGCAGAGCCTCCACGAGGAGCATTCCCATGTAGAACATGGGAACGAGATAAAAACGAGGTAAACGAGATAAACGAGAGAAGAATGGAAAATCAAGCTTTTTTCGACTTGTGTGTACACCGTAGCTTAAAAAGTGGGGGGTTAGGGGAGATCGAAAAGTGCCTAAAGTCATAGTGAAACACTTTTCAAACAACCTGTGAGGGGAACCTTGGGAATCAAGAGTGCTTTCAATAGCAGATCAGGAATTTGCAAAAGTATCAACATTTACCGCTTCATGTCGAACTGGAATTAAGATCACAAATTCTGTACCACGCTCTGTAGAAGAATTGCATTCGATTGAACCACCATGTTTTTCTACTATAATTTGTCGAGCGATCGCTAATCCTAATCCCGTTCCTTTCCCAACACTTTTAGTGGTAAATAAGTGGTCAAATATTTTTTGTCTAACTGATTCATTCATGCCTTTCCCATTATCAGCAATTTTCACCTCAACTTGGTTTTCTTTTAAAGAAGTGATAATTTTAATTCTGTTTAGATTAATTTTTATTTCCTCAAAACTCCGGCCTATATTTGATTCATCTAATGCATCAATAGCATTTGCTAAAATATTCATAAATACTTGATTCAATTGTCCTGGAAAACATTCGATTTGAGGGAATTCACCATACTCAGTAACTACTTCAATTGCCGGACGGCTATCATTGGCTTTGAGACGATGTTTTAAAATTAGAATTGTACTATCAATGCCTTCATGGATGTTAAATGGTACTTTGTAATCTCTATCGGCACGAGAGAAAGTACGTAAACTGGTGCTAATATTTTTGAGCCTGTCACACGCTATCGTCATCGAATCAATCATCTTGGGCAAATCTTCTAAGCTATATTCCAAATCGATTTCTTCGGCATGGGTAAGAATTTCATCTCCAGGAATAGGAAACATTTGTTCATATAGTTTCAAGTGTTTAGTAATATCAATCAATGTTGGTTTAGCTTGTTGGAGACTGGCAGCAATAAAACCAAGAGGATTATTCATTTCATGAGCTACCCCAGCAACTAAGTTACCCAATGCAGACATCTTTTCACTTTGCACAATTTGTAATTGAGCTTGTTGCAAATCTTGTAAAGCTTGCCCAGCTTGCTGATAAAGTCGAGCATTTTCTAAGGCTATTGCTGCTTGAGAAGATAGTAGGCTAATCACTTGTAAACGGTTACTAGTAAATACTCCTTGATTCAGTTGATTTTCTAAGTAGAGAATCCCCACCAAATGACCTTGGTTAATAATGGGCGCACATAAAACACTTTGAGGTTGATGTAGGAGCATATATTCCCCAATTACACCAGGAATACTTGTTTTACAATTGTCTATGATGACGGTTTCTTGGGTATTCTTAACATAATTGATCAGTTTTCTAGGAATATCTTGGCAAGCATCTAGTAGTTGTGAATCAAGAATGGTTTTGACATCCGTCTGAGAATTTGTCTGTTGATCGATAAAGGTAATTGCCCGCACTTGCCAAATATCTTCTTGAGGAAGAATTAATACAGACGTTTTCGCACCAGAATTTTCTAGGATAATGCGAGTGAGACTGCTAATTAATACGTCTAATTCGATACAACTGGAGATAGTTTGAGCAGCTTTGAGAATGCAGGTTAAATCTAGAGCATCAGAAATATTAGTACTGCTGGTGGCGTAAGTTGATGTACGGGAAATGCTAGCTATGCTTTCTAAGGGATTGAAGTTGAATTCTTGCTGTTGCAAAATAGATTTGAGTAATTTGGGATAGCGTTTTTCCAAGTCATCAGTTTTGGCTTTTGCTCCCCAACGGGCATAACTGTAATATGCTTGTTGCAGATATCCTTCTGCGGCTTTTTCTTTACCCCATTCTAAGTAAAATTTGGCAGCAAGTTCATTCGCGATCGCAACTTCCTGAACATATTCATTGGCGATCGCTTCTTGGATAGCAATTTCATAATAATCTGCGGCTTGTAAGCGATCGCCAGTTACACGAGCTTGTTCAGCTAAAATTAAATTGTACTTGTGCTGATAATTGACTGGCGCATGATCTGCCCATTCTTGCATTTTTGCTTGGTTTTGGGCTACTTTCTGGAGATAAAGCTGTTCCTGCGCTTCATTTACCCCAGAACAAAGGGCTAACAAGCTCAGAGATTGATAGAAATTCCGCAAAGGAACAATTAATAAGCCTGCTGCTCCCTGTTCATACTGCTCAAATTTTTGGGAATATTCCCAAGCAGATTCGTATTCACCAAAAAGATAAGCCAGTAGCGTTTTTGCCAAATAGACATAACAAATACCATTGATATTGTTAGTTTCAATCAAATTTGGTAACATTTCTACTTCGTGAAAATGCTTACCAGTTAAACAGCAGGGATCGATTGCTTCTCCTTGTAAATTTAGAAGCGTTTGCCGCCAAATATTTCCCCAAACAAGAGATACTTCTTGTTTAATCTGCTGCATTAGTTCGCAATATTTATCCGCCTCCAACACAGCATTTTCTAGGTTTTCTCCACTCCAAAATAGAAATTGACAATAGCAATTAGCGCAATAGCCGACATATTCTAAATTTCCGGTTTCTAATCCACTTTGCAATCCATCCAAAAATAAACTTAATGTGGATTTAATTGAATCTTTCCAGTGTTTAATAAACAGGCTGAATGTTAGATATACTCTGCTTTTAAGCTCTTTGGTTTGAAATTTTTCTAAAAGTTGTACTGCCAGTTTTCCAAAGTTATACCCATCTTCAATTGCACCAATACTGCACAAAAATAATCCATAGAGACTGTAAGCAACAGCTGCCTGTGGTGAGTTGCCATACTGGATGCAAATTCGGATCATTGTAAAAATCTTCAGTGGCAACAACATCGGTTTGGCTATATAAACCGGGGCAAACAAACCTGATAAAATGCGGAGTGCAACTAATTTTTGGGGATCGGTTATTTCTGGCAAATCTGCCAATGCTGAAATCGATTGATGAACCAACATTTGTTGCAACTGGTGATGTTCATCAAAAATCATTTGAGGATTACCTTCTTCAGGTAACCTCAAATCTAGTAATTGGAGTGCTTCTCTACCTGTAGCGATTGCTTCAACGAATTTATTTTGTGCTGTATAAGATTGGATTTGAATCTCGTATGTACGAACTTTTTCTAACGGAGATTTAGCGTTTTTGAGGATAATCTCTACTAATGATTTTGATGACTCAAAGTTTGTATTGAGATATTCTGCTTCAGCCGCAGATTCGTAAACAGAAAGGGCTAAATCGTAGCTACTTTGCCAAGCATTTATCGGTAATAGAAGCATCGCCACTTTTAAATACTCAACTGCTGTCGCATAAGCAGTGGAGTTCTTGGCTTTACAACCAGCTATCAGATTTAACCGGGCTAGATGTTCTCGTTCACCAGGTTCCTCTAATAAATCCAGTCCGTAATTGAATTGGTTAGCGATCGCAAAAATTCTTGACTCTTGGTGCTCTGGAAGTGTATTCTGCAACAACAATCGCCCAATTTGCAGGTGTGTTGACTGTTTTTCGGCTTCTGGAATGAGTGAATATGCAGCTTGCTGGACGCGATCGTGTAAAAATTTATATACAACCATCTCAGAATGTTCTTGAGTAGCTGCTTGATTTTCTGAACCAACAAAAAACTTATAAACCTCACTTTGCGGCAAAATCAACCCTTCTTGCAAAGCCTTCCACAAGCAATCTGCGGTTTCTACCTCCGATTGTTTAGAAACAATCGTTAATGTTTTTAAATCAAACTGATTTCCAATACAAGCAGCTAGCTTCAATTGTTGTTGAGTTAATTCTGGCAGTCTTCGTAATTGAAATACCATAAACTCAACAACATCATCTGCGAGAGTTTGTTGATTTATTTGGGAAATGTCACATTGCCAACATCCCTCTACAAAATTGAATTGAATCAGTTTATCTTGATATAATGATTTGAGAAGCTGAGTTGCGAAAAATGGATTACCTTGAGCTTTACGATAAATCAATTGTGAAAGAGATAATGCCACACTTTCTGCACAATTTAACGTATCAGCTACAAGTTGATTTAATTGTAATTGGTTAAGCGGCTTCAGAATTAACCTATTGACAGTTACACCTGTTTTGTGAATTTTATCCAACATCACCATCAACGGATGTGCTGGAAATACTTCATTGTCTCGATACGCACCAATTAATAATAAATAGCCCTGATTAGCTTCATTCATTAATAATTGCATCAGTTTCAATGAAGCCGAATCTACCCACTGTAAGTCATCTAAGAATATGACTAAGGGATGTTCTTTAGTTGTAAATACTTGAAGAAATTTTTGAAATAATAAATTAAATCGGTTTTGTGCTGCATTACCTGATAATTCTGGTGCAGGTGGTTGTCTGCCAATAATTCTTTCTAATTCAGGAATGACTTCAATAATTACCTGTCCGTCTTCACCTAATGCTTGAACAATTTTATGCTTCCATTCTTGTATTTTAATAGCGCTTTCTGCTAATAGCTGCTCCATAAAATTACGGAAAGCTTGGACAAATGCGGAAAAAGGAATATTTTTATTAAATTGGTCAAATTTACCTTTGATAAAATAACCGCGTTGTCGAACAATAGGTTTATGAATTTCGTTAACAACCGCAGTTTTACCAATCCCTGAAAATCCAACTACCAGTGTTATTTCTGTTGCCCCTAGACTGACATTTTCAAATGCTTGTAGTAAGATTTGTACTTCTAATTCTCGACCATAGAGTTTATCAGGGATAATAAATCTATCGCACATATCCCTTTGGGCAATGGGGAAACTTTCAATTTGTCCTGTTGTCTTCAGTTGAGACAAACTAATTTCTAAATCATACTTCAATCCGAATATACTCTGATAGCGATCTTCAGCATTTTTTGCCATCAATTTGCTGACGATATCTGAAATTACAGGCGGTATTTGTGAGTTAATTTGATATATTAAGGGGGCTATTTTAGCAAGATGGGAATGCACCAACTCCATTGCTTCATTTGATTGAAAAGGTAAATTTCCTGTGAGTAACTCGTAGAAAGTTACACCAAGTGAATAAAAATCAGTCCGGTAGTCAATCCCCCGATTCATTCTCCCTGTTTGTTCTGGAGAAATATAAGCTAGTGTTCCTTCTAACACATTGGGGCTGATTAGCGTTTGCGTTTCTCTTGGTAATAGAGAGGCAATACTAAAATCGATTAATTTAACTTGTTTGGAATCAGGATTAATTAAGATGTTGCTCGGTTTGATGTCTTTATGAATAATGCGCTGACTATAGAGTATCTCTAAGGCGTTACACAGTGCGATCGCTATTTGCAAAAACTCTTGTAAAAACCTGATATCTCGCGTATGTTCACTAGTAAAATAGTCTTTGAGAGAAATGCCGCCAAAATCTTCCATCACCAACGCATAGCCATTTTGATACACATCCAGGCTGTAGGTTTGGATGATCAGGGATGAGTTGAGATTTTTGGCAATGGTGTATTGATTGCGAAACTGCACCAGTTCATTGAAGGAGGGATATGGATTTTTCAACAGTTTGATCACTACAGGTAATGAGTCAGTTTCTCGATACCCCCGATAAACTATAGTTCTCGAACCATTATAGATTTCTTCAATGACCTGATATCCAGAAATACTAACATGAGTGCTGAACATATTGCTAAATCCTAGTGATTTCTAAACTTATTGTTCCCAAATTAGTAACGATAATTTAATGTTTATTGGTAAATATTACTGTGAGTTAACTTTAGATTTAAAACTACCAGGCTGTTGATAAAACTCGGTGACAACCAAATTTATCTAGACGTTATTTCTAAAGTCCAGCAGTGGAGAAAAAACTTTTAGGCATCAAATGCAGACATAGGATACCCCACACAAAAGTATCGATTTTTTCAGCGGGGTTGCATATTTGTGGGATGATTTTACTATTTTTGTGGGATGGGCATCTTGCCCGTCTCTTGTATTTCCGGGCGGGCAGGATGCCCACCCCACAAGAATCATCCCTTAATTCAGCAACGCCTTTTCAGCAGGAAACTGCAAAACTTATGTACCATTTAAAAAAATGATTGCGACAGATATAGGTTGGATTGAAGAACTAAACTCAATCTTAAAAACCTAAATTTTTTTTGGGTTTGACTACGTTTAACCCAATCTACGCATCTGTCGCATTATTTTCGCAAATTGCTATAATCTAATAATTTTTCAAGCCAAAAATACCTTTGTTAGGGCTGGAGAAAGATTAAAGGGAAAGGGATTAAAAACCTTTCGCTCTTTCCCTTTAACTTTTAAAGAGCCAAGTTAGAGAGACGTGATAAATCGCCGTCTCTACAGAGGATTTACCCATCAATTATTGCGAATTGCGAATTGGTTTAATGGAGAGGCTCACTGCTCCCTTGCCTCTTGTTTAATCACGCTTTTCTGGAATTACCGCATAAGCATCAATTTCAAACAACATACCGTCAAGTGCAAGTCTAGGAACGGGAATAAGAGTGTTTGCTGGTGGTTTATTCCCCCAAAAATTAATAATTTCACGCCCTAACGGTATCAATTTATTTTGGTTGTAATCCGCTATAAGAACAGTAGTTTTTGCTACATCTTGTGGCTGTGCACCAACCGCTGCTAAGGCATAACGGAGGTTTTTAAAAGCCTGTATTAACTGCTGTTCAAAGTCAGCGGAGACGAGATTACCTTGTAAATCCGAACCAAATTGACCAGAAATATAGACGGTTTTCGCCCTTGCTGGTGTAATAGCTATATGACTATAACCATTTTGGGTTGGATTATATAAGGTTGGTGGGTTCACCAATTTCAACTCTTGCTTGTCTTTAGCGCTCACTTCATTTTGTGTTGCCACCATCAAGGCGGTAGTTACTCCGCTACCTCCAAGCCACAGAAGTGCATTTCGTCGGGATAAGTTTGTCACTAGTGAATTTACAGCATTGGTAATACGTCTAGTCATTAAAGCTCCTGAAATATGAGTTCTCTATTTTTGCTCATACTTAGTTCTATTATCTACCAAATTGGAGTAAAAAAGCACTAGTTAAGAGGTAAATTTAAGGGTGCTCACGTAATTGCAATATATGACATACTCCCCGCGCCGCCTCTTCGAGGATGGCGGAGGGAGGCTCCTCAGTGACACCCGGCAACCCATCGGACATTACATTTTGCAAAAATTAATCCACTCTACAAGTTGTGTGATAAAACCTACAATTGGTTCAAACTAGTTTTAGCACCCCGCCACCCATGTAAAAGAGGCATGGTAAACAATCCCCACGCCAAACCTGTAATCAACCCAAAAGGCGTCACCAGATAGTTATTAAAACCCCACCAACCGAAAATCTGTGCTGCTAATTCCAAGGGATAAGCCATCATCAGCACACTAGCTAAAGCAGCACCACTCCAGCCATACTGACTTAACCAGTAAAATCCTTTACCACCAGTTAGCCCATACAGCAGACGAGTAATCAGCAAACCCGTCACAGTGCCGTAGCAGCGCATACACACAGCCATAATAAACGGTGGTGCTAAATCTAACCCCATCTCTGGTTGTGGACACACATGATTACCCATGAAATAAATGATGTCCGCAATCCCAGGAAGCAAAGGTACTCCAGACGCAGCCAGAAAGGGAGCCACTGGCGGGCCAAAAACCATTCCTACCAACAAGAAATCAGCAATCAAACTGACCCAACTAACCTGCAACTCTTCACTGAAAGCTACTCTTGTCATCTCCCTTTCTCTGCATCCTTTGTGGTTCGTCTCTTAACTTATATTTTGCACCAGGCGACTAGAAGTCGCGGCTATACAGGCAAAACCCGCCTACGCGGGTTGAAAACTTTTAATCCGCCTGCGCGGACTTTGTTTAGATAGCCGCGATTTTTAATCACTAGGGCTACGGGCGTGTTTACAAACTATTTGTTTAGCCTCCTAACTTTTTAGATCCCCCTAAATCCCCCTTAAAAAGGGGGACTTTAAGAGACTCTCCCCCCTTTTTAAGGCTACGGTGTACACACAAGTCTGAAATAGCGGATTAACCAAGTTTTTACCCCACCCTAACCCTCCCCTTGCAAAGGGGAGGGAACCGGATTGATTTCTTTTTCCCCCCTTTGCAAGGGGGGATTAAGGGGGGTAATTCGATTTGTGTGTACACCGTAGCCTTTTTAAGGGGGATTGGGGGGATCTAAGACTTTGAAAACACGCCCTAGGTGCAAGATATGAATTAACCTACCTTATTGATGTATGGACTTGTCAACTTATCCAACTGCTGAATCAACAGACTAAGGAACAATCCTACATCTGTAACTACACCTACCGATTCTACAGAACCGCGATCGCTTAATTTAGTCACCACAGCTGGATTAATATCCACACACACCATTTTCACACCAGCCGGAGTCATATTCCCCACGCCAATGGAGTGCAGCATTGATGAAAGCATCAAAATCATCTCTGCACCTTCTAGGTGTTTGGCATATTCCTCCTGTGCTTTAATCAAATCCATTTGGGTGTCAGGTAAAGGCCCGTCATCCCGAATCGATCCCGCAAGCACAAAAGGCACGTTATTGTGGACACACTCATACATCACGCCACTTTTAATTGCTCCCGCTTCCACAGCTTTGGGAATGCTGCCATAACGGCGGATACTGTTAATTACCTTGAGGTGATGGCGGTGTCCACCACGGACGGCGACACCCCGCTTCATGTCCACACCCAAGGAAGTACCCATGATATTTTGCTCGATGTCGTGAACTGCGATCGCATTCCCACCAAGCAACGCCTGTACATATCCTTCCCGAACTAGTTGCGCCAGATGTTCGCCGCCACCAGTGTGAATCACCACGGGGCCAGCCGTGACAACTACTTTACCGCCAGCATCGCGGATTTTACGTAATTCCCAAGCTACTTGCTCAACGACTAATTCCACGCGCCGTTCGCTGGAAACACCTGCCGACATGAAGCTGAATTCTTGAGTGCTGCGTTGTTCGCGTGATTCAGTTTTGCGGATGGTGCGGATACCTAATACATCTACAATTACCTGTTCACCAACTTCTAAATCGCGGAGTATTTTACACCGAGCAACTAAGCCAGAGGGAGTTTGAGTAATTGCGATCGCGCCATCCATCCGCTGATTTTCTACCTTCACCCACTGACCCTTAATTCGGACTTCGGTAGGATAAATTGTACTGACGTAGAAATCATCGGGCGCAACCCCATTTTGAATCACAGGCTCCAGGATGGCATCTCGCTCGTCATGGGGTAAATCTACTGCACCCAAATCAATCAATAGGGAGATGATTTCTTCCATCACCTCATGAGATGGTGCTGATACCCTCACCTCTGCGGCTGAAGTACTTTGCCGTTGTTCTCCCAAGTTGAAATTCAGGACTTGGAAACTTCCCCCGGCATCTATAATCAAATCCAAGGCGCGGTTAATTAAGCCAGCATCCAGCAAATGTCCTTCCATGCGAATGATACGGCTTTCTACCGAGACATTGGCATGAATTTCATCCCTAACTGGCTCTGTTACCCGCAAAGTTAAGCATTTAGCCGCACCACCAGCTTTGAGAAATTCCGTCAGTGGTGTTTCCAGCACTTGGAAACCTAAATCTGCAAGGCGGGTTTTCAAAGCTTCACTCGCCTTGTTCATGATCACAATGCTGTCCACATTCACCGCATTACAAGCGAAGTTGACTGCATCGGCTTCCGCAAGGGCGATTCGCTTTTCGGGTGCGACTCGCATTTCAATTAAGCGGTTGGAGTAAGAATCAAAAGCGCCTGGATAGTACAGCAAATAGCCATTTGCTAAAGGACAAAAACAGGTATCCAGGTGATAGAAACGTTCATCGATGAGTCGCAGTGAGAGAACCTCAATATCCAGCCATTTAGCTAGATAAGGGTGAGAATCTAATTCCGAGCGGAAACCGTATCCCGCCCATAACCAGCGTCCTTCCCGATCTAGCAGTGCATCTCCTGCTCCCTCAAAGGGCAAATCTTTAGGAAGTTCATTGACTGTATAACCATTTGCCTCAAACCATTGTTTGAAGAAAGGTTCCTCTCCCTGACGTTCTTTATGTAAAAAGCGACTGAGGACGACAGTATCCCCTAGTACTAAGCCAGCGTTGGCGGTAAAAACCAAATCAGGCCAACCTTTTTCCGGTGGTACTAAGTCTACAATGGCGTGTTGTTTCAGAATCTCGTGTAGTCCCTGCCACTGTTCCACGGCGCGATCGCGCGATGATTTGTGAATATTCCCTTCCATCCAAGGATTAATCACATAGTCCACATCGTAGTGGTCAGGAGGACACATTAAAAAGCGAATCCGGGAAGTCATAAAAATCTTACAAGCGTTTTATATGCTACAAGCTTACTTTGAATACAGATTTTTGTTTTTCTACACTTGGTAAAATCTGCTACTAAAGCTTTACATTTTGATAGTCGAAGGCTTTACAAAGGCTTCGTTACTAATTCTATTACTCGAAGATGGTAATAAGTACAGAAGGTGGCAAAATGCCAATAATGCCAAAACTGCTCGGTTAAGGGGAAAAGGGAAAGGGGTAAGAAAAAACACTATGATAAGCAGCAAATAGCAAATATTAGTGGCGATCGCTCTCTTCTTCTATCTAGTTTGCACCAAAGCACGGGCGTCCGAAGTCAAGAAAATTTTTCGCTTAACTTCGGGCCAGGTATGTACCAAAAAACTCGACCAATGACCAATGACAAATGACAAATGACAAATGACCAATGACAAATGACCAATGACCAATGACCAATGACCAATGACAAATGACAAATGACCAATCAAGCAGCAACTACATAAGGCGAGTTGATCGCTACTACACGACCAGCATCTACCAAAGCTTGATACACGATCGCTGCTACTTCACCGCGTGTAGCATCGCGGGTAGGATTGAGTTGTTTCAGGTTCGGGTAATTGACGATAATTTCTTTGTCTATAGCTTTTATTACCTCATCCTTGGCATATTCAGGAATCTTAGATTGGTCATCAAAAACTTTGATGTTTGCTGTACCATCAGCAGATAACTTCAGTCCATTCACCAGAGAGACAATCACTTGCACGCGCTGAATATTTTTGTTAGGGCCAAAGGTATTGTCGGGAAAACCAGAGAGAAATGAACCTTGATATGCCTGCTCAATAACTTTAGATGCCCAAAAGTCTGCTGGTACATCTTTGAATTTGATCGCCGCGCGGTTGGGCGATGGGTTGAAAGCTTTTACCAGTAATGCGGCGTATTGTGCCCGTGTCATAGTTGCATCGGGTTTAAATGTGCGATCGGGAAAACCGTTAATTATCCCCAATTTGACTAATTCCCGAATAAACCCACCTGCCCAATGATTCGCAATATCGGTTAATTCGATAGTGGGAGTAGGCGTTGGAGTAGGTGTTGGCGTTGGAGTTGGCGTTGGAGTTGGTGTGGGAGTTGGAGTTGGAGTTGGCGTGGGAGTTGGAGTTGGAGTTGGTGTGGGAGTTGGAGTTGGAGTTGGCGTGGGAGTTGGAGTTGGGGTTGGTGTCGGTGTTGGCGTGGGCGTGGGTGTTGGAACCGAACTATCTGCAAACTCTACATTTCCAGTGACTTTAGACGCATCTATTTTATTTCCTAGAGAAATCAGCTTATTGGAACTGGCATTTTGCAAATCAAATTTACCGTTATTGCGTAGAGTATTTCCTCCTGGATTATTGGTACTGCCGATATCTGGTAGGGCAGTTCCAATTACTGTGATGCCATCATCAGTGTTATTTTCACTGACATTATTACGTAATAGAGGACGAGAACTACCAGAGATGACAATTCCAGAACGGTTTTCGTAAATTCTGTTATCTCGAAGGATGGGTGATGCAGTATCACTAATAGCGATGCCAAAACCTGTTTTAAAGAAGGTATTATTTTCAATTTGGCCTTTGGAATTTTTTGCGATCGCAATTCCATTAGCTGCATTCTCACTGAACACATTACCTAGAATAACTGGATTAGCCTCGCCTGTAGCAAATACACCCTCACGCTTACAGTTTTTGAAGGTGCTATTAGCTACAGTAGGGGCAGTTGATTCAATCCAGATACCACTACCACGGCTAGCCAGATTTGTTACAGTCACTCCCCGGAGTTCAGCTTTATCCAGTAACACAAATGTGACATTCTGACCAGCAAAAGTACGGCTTAGATAATTACCACTCCCTTCAATCAAAATGCGATCGCCTTTGTTGGTTTCATTACCTACCACTGTCACCCCAGATGGAACCGTTAGGGGAAAGACTTCACCGCTAGCAGCATTGTAATTACCATCTGCCAGTTGAATCTTGGTATCAACAGTAGCTACCTTGAGGGCTTGGGTAATAGTTTTGAAGGGGGCTTGTTGACTACCTGGGTTAGTATCACTGCCTGTTACTGAATTTACGTAAAAAATTTGAGCCATATTTATACTTTAAGAAAATACATAGCTATCGTAACGCTAACCATGAAAGTAGGTAGCGGTTGATGCATTAAGTAACTTAAAGTATTTTTCACTGCAAAGTTCAAAAGTTATGCAAATGCTTTTCGGCTTCACTACTAATCTGTCCCATTAATTTTGAGGAGAGAATAAGTTTGTAGTCAGGACTTTAGTCCTGGATTTTTAAGCACTAAAGTGATTATAGGAATCCGCTTTGATTTCTGAAATTATTTGCGTAGGTAGGCAATAGGCAATAGGCAATAGGCAATAGGCAATAGGCAATAGGCAATAGGCAACAGGAAACAAGCCTCTTCAAGTTGTACTGATTTTTTTCAAAAATCAAATAGGAGTCCTATACTACGAACTCAACTAAAAAAGGGAGAAGCAGGGAGAAGCAGGGAGAAGAGTTTCCCCTCTGCCTCTCTATCGTTATCCCCTCTTAATACGGCCACTTCCAATCGCGAATTTCCGGCATATCGTCGCCGTACTTCTCAATGTAATGCTTGTGTTCGATCAGCTTATCTTGCATCTGCTGTTTGACATAAGCTGCCTTGTATCCTAATTTCGGCACGCGATTAATTACATCAATTACCAAATGGAAGCGATCTAGATCGTTAAGCACAACCATATCAAAGGGAGTGGTGGTAGTTCCCTCTTCCTTGTAGCCACGCACATGGAGGTTTTTGTGATTAGTCTGGCGATAGGTTAGGCGATGAATCAGCCAAGGATAGCCATGAAAGGCAAAGATAATTGGTTTATCGGTGGTGAAAATTGTATCAAAGTCTTTTTCACTCAAACCGTGGGGATGTTCACTTTTTGGCTGTAGTGTCATCAAATCCACTACATTTACTACCCGTACCTTTAAGTCGGGGAAGTGCTGGCGCAGAATGTCTACAGCAGCCAAGGTTTCTAAGGTGGGAATATCCCCAGCACAACCCAGCACTACATCTGGTTCGCCGCCTTGGTCGTTGCTTGCCCATTCCCAAATACCGATGCCTTTGGTGCAGTGCTTGATAGCAGCATCCATGTTGAGATATTGCAATGCGGGTTGCTTTCCGGCAACGATAACGTTGACATAGTTGCGGCTTCTCAAGCAGTGGTCAGTTACCGATAGCAAAGTGTTGGCATCGGGGGGCAAATAAACACGAACGATTTCTGCTTTTTTGTTAACTACATGGTCGATAAAACCGGGGTCTTGGTGGGAAAAGCCGTTATGGTCTTGTCGCCAAACGTGGGATGTGAGTAGGTAATTGAGAGAAGCAATTGGTCTACGCCAGGGAATATCTCTGGT
The DNA here is from genome assembly GCF_054786515.1 of Nostoc sp. UIC 10890. Classification (NCBI taxonomy): domain Bacteria; kingdom Bacillati; phylum Cyanobacteriota; class Cyanophyceae; order Nostocales; family Nostocaceae; genus Nostoc; species Nostoc sp. UIC 10890. The sequence goes on along the minus strand of NZ_JBSGKF010000001.1, from coordinate 2,018,051 downwards.
TGTTTTCAGCCATTTGGCGTGCTGATTGAACATCGAGTCAATGATGTGGATGAAGGCCTCATAGCAAGAGAAAAAGCCGTGGCGACCTGTGAGGAGGTAGCCTTCTAGCCATCCTTGACAACAAGTTTCGCTGAGAATTTCCATCACCCGACCATCGGGGGAAAGGTGGTCATCTTCTGGGAGTTTCTCGGCTACCCAACTCCGGTCTGTGACTTCCAATACACCGCCTAAGCGATTTGATACCGTTTCATCGGGGCCGACGATGCGGAAGTTGCGGCTTTCTTGGTTAAGTTGCATGATATCCCGCAGGAATTTTCCTGCAACTTGGGTAGCTTCAGCGATCGCCTTCCCAGGTTGAGAAACATCTACAGCATAGTCTTGAAAGTCGGGCATCTTCAGGTCATGCAGCAAGATACCGCCGTTGGCGTGGGGATTGTCACCCATGCGTCGATGACCTTTGGGAGCCAATTCTGCTAGTTCTGGAATCAGTGTGCCGTTAGCGTCGAAGAGTTCTTCTGGTTGGTAACTCTTCATCCAATCTTCTAGGAGTTTTAGGTGTTCTGGCTGTTTGGCTATGTTGCCAAAGGGAACTTGATGCGATCGCCAATAACCTTCGGTTTTTTTGCCATCTACTTCCTTGGGCCCTGTCCAACCTTTGGGGGTTTTCATGACAATCATCGGCCACTGAGGACGTTCGGTGAAACCATGTACGCGGGCTTCTCTTTGGATGCTTTGAATTTCTGCGATCGCTATATCTAGAGTCGCCGCCATCTGCTGATGTACATCTGCGGGATCGTCACCTTCGACAAAGTAGGGCTTGTAGCCGTAGCCTACAAATAAGCTTTCTAATTCCTCATGGCTGATACGTGCCAATACCGTTGGGTTAGCAATTTTATACCCATTCAAGTGGAGAATCGGCAGTACAGCCCCATCATGCACAGGGTTAAGAAACTTGTTGGAATGCCAGCTAGTTGCTAAAGCACCTGTTTCAGCTTCGCCGTCACCCACAACAGCAGCAACTATCAAGTCAGGGTTATCAAAGGCAGCACCGAAAGCGTGGACAAGGGCATAACCTAGTTCCCCGCCTTCGTGGATAGAACCGGGGGTTTCCGGTGCAACGTGACTGGGAATACCACCGGGGAAAGAAAATTGTTTGAAGAGTTTTTGGATTCCTTCAGCATCTTGGGAGATGTTGTGATAATACTCGGTGTAAGTGCCTTCTAAGTAGGTATTGGCTACCAGTCCAGGACCTCCATGACCAGGGCCAGCAATATAGATGGTGTTGAGGTCATATTTTTTGATGACTCGATTCAGGTGAACATAAATCAAGTTCAGCCCTGGTGTTGTTCCCCAGTGCCCCAAGAGTCTGGGTTTAACGTGTTCTAGCTTTAGAGGTTCTCTTAGTAGCGGATTGTCGAGTAGATATATTTGCCCAACGGAAAGATAGTTAGCTGCACGCCAGTAGGCGTTTATCTTCCGTAATTCTTCATCTGTTAAAGGCTTTGTTTGTGGAGTCGTTGCTAATGTCATTTCGACACTCCATTCCAAAAGGTTTTTGATGGGTTCATCAGTAAGTAATTATACTTGTTTTGCAAATGATGGCCATCTACCTATGATGATTTTTTCAGCCTTAGTGACTAAATTGCTTAGTTTTGGGCACAGGATGGAAAGCAATGTCTACAAAGGGCTATGCCTACTAGTGGTCTGCCAATCCAAAAATGCTGAGGTCTGGGGAAAGGGGAAAGGGTAAGGGATTTAAAACCTTTCCCTTTACCCCGCCAAGTTCACTTGGCGAACTACTAATGGTCTGTCCCATTAATTTTGCTGGGCTACGAGATCCCCGACTTCTTTAAGAAGTCGGGGATCTGACCACCGCTAACCACTCATAACTAATGAGACAGACCACTAGTCTGTCCAATTCATTTTGAGTCTCTACAGGGAATTTATCCATCAATTATTTATTGACAGACTACTACTCTGTTGATTAATACTATTAATACTGCATTTTATTCAGTTTGATTTATTAATGGATAAATCAAACTGCTCTGTCTTGAAATTTATGAACTATCAATTAATAATTATTTGCTCAAAATATGTCTAAGTTAAAATATTACCCGCTTGAAAAATCTGTTTAGCAGTGAGATTTAACTCTGGAAATGTTGGGGAATGGATAAGGTCTGTATTCCTAAACTTGCTAACTTGATACTCACCTTCATCCAAAGAACAAACTAAAATTGTAGATTGCTTTGGTTTGCCAATAAACTCCCTACCACCGAAAGCAGCATAATCAACAATCCAGTACTCAGTAATCCCCATTTCTTCATAATCCGCGTATTTTTTGAGATAGTCATCACGCCAATTTGTACTAACAACTTCAATAATTACAGGAATTGATGCAGGTTGAATAACAGTAGATTCTGTTTTCCACAGAGGTTCATTGATCAAATTAGGGCGATTCAACAACAGCACATCTGGCGAGTAACCTGATTCATTTACAGGTGGTTTGACTAGTACTGTCTTGGGTATGAAGTAGGGGAGATTTAAACGAATACATTCTCTAGTAAGTTCAAAAGCTAAAAATCCTGTTACTTCTTCATGGTCTCCTACAGGTTGAGGCATTTTGACAATTGTTCCGTTGTGCAATTCATAGCGCTCATTCTCCGGTTTCCACTTGACAAATTCTTCAAAAGTTACGATTTTTGGTAAAGCTTGAGTCACGTCGCTTTGCTCCGAATTAAAAATTAAAAATTCCCATTCAATTAATGACCTAATTATTAATTTCCAATAACCCAGGCGGCGGCGTGATTTCAATGCGATTAGATTTCAAGTCTACTACTGGTGCGATCGCTTCCACAAATGGAATCAAAACAGTCTTTTGCTTTTTGTCAGTAGTAAATGATTCATGGAACTTTACTTCTAACAAGTCATTTCCAGCCGGGATGATGTCTACCACCGTACCAACGAGTTCGCCAGATGCTTGCATGAAGACTTCCAAGCCAATCAAATCGAGGACATGATATTCATCTTCGCCTAATTGGGGGCGATCGCTTGCTGGCACCATTAACGTACAACCACGCAATGCCTCCGCCTGATCGCAATTTTCTACGCCAGCTAATTTAATTACATACAAGTTTTTGTTACTGATATAACGTCCTGTCAATAATTCGATTGGTTGTGGTTCTTTTTCACCTGAACGCAACAACCAACGTTTTCCCGGCACTTCAAATCTTTCGGGAAAGTCAGATACAGGATAAACCTTTAATTCTCCAGACAATCCTTGAGGGGAAACAATCTTACCAATTTCTAACCAATTATCGAGATTAGGGACTGGGGATTGGGTATTGGGAACTACGGGCTGGGGATTAGGGGCTGGAGATTGAACATTTTTAATTTTTGAATTTCCTCCTACTTTCTTGCCCCTCTGCCTCTGTGCCCCTCTGCCTCCAATATCTTTATTAGCTTCTTCGTGTTTCATTTCCATCTTTCCTACTAGTACAACACGGTGGAAATAAACCACCCATTCCAAATCAATGAAACGCTTAGAGGATGTTTTAAAAGTCCTCTGGTTGGTAGCAAAACGTTTTAGATCCCCCTAAATCCCCCTTAAAAAGGGGGACTTTTAGAGACTTTGCCCCCCTTTTTCAGGGGGGTTGGGGGGATAAACAAGTGCCTAAAATTACAGCCAACCACTTTTAAAACATCCTCTTAGGCTGTATTCATTTTTAATTTTTAATTTTTAATTTTTAATTCCGCCTTGCGGTGCTAGGCAGTCACAGGCGCACGCTTATAAGCTTCCTCAGTCACTTTTGCTAGACGTTGCATTGCTGTGGTAATCTCTTCATCACTACCGGTAAGGCTGATGCGGAAGCATTGGTGTTTGTGCGCCCACTCTTCCTCTAATCCAGGGAAGAAGGTACTTCCAGGGACAATAATCACACCTACTTGCTTTAATTGCTGGTAAAATTCCCAGTCACTAATGGGTAAATCCTGTAACCACAACCAAGCAAAAATTGCCCCTTCACCGCGATGGAGAAACCAAGGTAAATCCTTGGGCATCGCTTGTTCTAAACTGGTTTCTAAAACGGTAAATTTATTTTGGTAGAAGGGACGGATGACAGTGTGAGAAATTTCCACTAAGCGGCCAGAATTAATTGCAAGAGCTGCGATCGCTTGGCCGTAACGTGAAGAATGGAGACTCATATTTGCCTGAAAACACTCCAGCACTTCAATCCACTTTTCATCTCCAATGGCAATACCAATCCTTTCTCCTGGTAATCCCGCTTTTGATAAACTCATGCAGTGAAGGATGTTATCACCAAACACTGGTGTCATTTCAGTAAAGTTCAATGCTGGAAAGGGAGGTGCATAAGCTGAGTCAATTAAGACTGGCAGATTGTAAGGTGCAGCCAAGGCAGCAATCTTTTTCACCTCATCATCAGTGAGGACATTACCAGTGGGATTACAGGGGCGAGAGAAGAGAACACAACCTGTATTTTCTGTAATTGATAGTTGGCTGAAGTCGGGGCGATATTTAAATCGGTGGGCGGCTTCATCAATATCGAGAGTCGGTTTGTAAGCAATTAAGGCTTTTGGAACTAAGCAGATACCGCCGTAACCTGTGTAGTCAGGGCTGAGGGGCAAAACGATTTGTTTTAACTCACCACTGGGGGTGTAGCCACCGAAGCTATTAACTGCGTAGAAGTAGAGGGTTTGACTACCGGGGGTGATGAGGATATTGCGATCGCTTAAGTTTAACCCGTAGCGTTTGTTAAAATCATTTGCGATCGCTTCAATTAATGGTGCATAACCCTGACTTGAGCCGTAGCGACAAACTACCTCACCATATTCTGGACTAGCAAGAAGTTGTGCAGTGCAATCCCGCCATAATTGTTCTACCTCTGGCAAAATCAACGGATTACCAGCACTCAAATTAATAAACTGCTGCCCTGCACCCCCTCGTAATGTCTCGATAATATCCTTCATGATTGCTCTGACGCCAGTCAGGTTGGACATTTGAGCGCCAATTTGTGTTAGGGCAGGGTTCATAAGCTGTGACAAAATGTATTAATTGAGGGGTGAACAAATTATTTGGGAGTTGCTGCTGACATCCAGTTTACATCGTTGTCAAAACAGCTGTTGCCGTCTTTAACCAATCTAGCTAGAGAATGATATTTTAACAAAGGTAATAATATTTATCGTTATAGTGGCGATCGCGCTTAGTAAATCTGATGAAGTGATACAAAAGTGTATCATGCGCTCAATACTGATGAGGGGAGATGAGGTTAAAGGTTAAAGGTTAAAGGGTAAAGGGTAAAGGATAAAGAAACAAACCCCTTCCTCTTTACCCTTCTTCATAATGCCCAATGACAAATGACAAATGACAAATGACAAATGACAAAACTATACAGGAGTGCTGAAATTGGAAGTTAAAGCAGCAGTAGCTTACAGTGCAGGTAAGCCGTTAACGATTGAAACTGTTCAACTATCGGGGCCAAAAGCCGGCGAAGTTTTAGTTGAGGTTAAAGCCAGCGGGGTTTGTCATACCGACGCTTTTACCTTATCTGGTGATGATCCCGAAGGTTTGTTTCCGGCAATTTTGGGACATGAAGGTGCTGGTGTAGTAGTGGAAGTAGGGGCTGGTGTCACCAGTCTTAAACCAGGGGATCATGTGATTCCCTTATACACTCCCGAATGTCGCCAGTGCGAATATTGTTTGAGTTTTAAAACTAATCTCTGTCAAGCCATTCGCCTAACTCAAGGACGAGGTGTTATGCCCGATGGCACTAGTCGCTTCAGTCTCGATGGGCAAATGATTCATCATTATATGGGTACATCCACTTTTGCCAACTATACGGTGCTGCCGGAAATCGCCTTGGCAAAAATTCGGGAAGACGCCCCATTTGATAAGGTTTGCTACATTGGCTGTGGTGTAACTACTGGTGTTGGTGCAGTTATCAATACTGCCAAGGTGGAACCTGGGGCAAATGTCGTAGTTTTCGGCTTGGGTGGTATTGGCTTAAATGTCATCCAAGGGGCGCGGTTGGTAGGGGCAAATATGATTGTCGGGGTGGATATTAATCCCAACAAACGCGCTTTGGCAGAAAAGTTTGGTATGACGCATTTTGTCAATCCCCAGGAAGTAGAGGGTGATTTAGTTCCCTATCTGGTTGATTTAACAAAAGGCGGCGCTGATTACAGTTTTGAATGTATCGGTAATGTCAAAGTTATGCGTCAAGCATTAGAATGCTGCCACAAAGGTTGGGGCGTTAGCGTAATTATTGGTGTTGCTGGTGCTGGACAGGAAATCAGTACTCGTCCTTTTCAGTTAGTAACTGGACGCGTTTGGAAAGGTTCGGCATTCGGTGGCGCTAGAGGACGTACAGATGTGCCAAAAATAGTTGATTGGTATATGGAAGGTAAGATAAATATTGATGATTTGATTACTCATGTGATGCCCGTTGAGCAAATTAATGATGCTTTTGAATTGATGCACAAAGGTGAATCAATTCGGAGTGTAGTAACTTTCTAATTCGTAATTTGTAACTGATGCTTAGAGGTTGTTTTAAAAGTGGTTAGCTGTGACTTTCAGAACCTATTGGTCCCCCCTAGCCCCCCTTAAAAAGAGCTACGGTGTAAGTAAGTGGGCAAGAATAAATCAAACTACATTAAGTAATGTAAAATTCAATTGAATTAGCTCGTAGTAAGGGCTTGATCCCTTAAAAGAGGACTAAAGTCCCCACTACAAACCTTTAATTATTTACGCCGACTTACTTACACACAAGTCAAAAAAAGATCAATTTCCCATTTTTCTCTCGTTTATCTCGTTCCTATGCAGAGCATAGGAATGCCTGATTAGAGGCAGAGCCTCTAGTCAGATATTGAGTCAGAGACTCAATGAATGCATTCCCAGGCGGAGCCTGGGAACGAGAAAATACTTATCAAGCTAGGATTTTAGGACTTGTGTATACACCGTAGCCTTAAAAAGAGGGGAAAACTTCTTAAAGTCCCCCTTTTTAACGGGGATTTAGGGGGATCTAAAACTTTTCGCTACCAACAACAGGACTTTTCAAACAACCTCTTATATACTTTTGAGGAAATTTTGAGCGATCGCTTTTATCCAGGTGAGCCTGCGACAGATGATTTAATGGGATAAAAGCGATGTCTAGGACGGACTACGCTTACGCACTCATAAGATAGTATTGATCAATTTCTGCTGTAAGTATTTCAAAGTCCACAGGCTTGGTCAAGTGGCATTTAAAACCAGACTTAAGCGCAAGTTCCTTATCCATTTGGCCACCGTAGCCGGTGAGCGCAATCAGAATTGAGCGAGTAAATTTAGAGTCTTTACTCAGTTCTTGTGCAACTGCGAATCCATCCATCTCAGGAAGCCCGATGTCACAAATAATCACATTAGGCTCCAACTCCCTCGCAGTTTCTAACCCTACAATTCCATTCTTGGCAATGGAAACTTCATGCCCAAAATGCTCAAGTACTGCTTGTAATGATACGGCTGAATCGTCGTTATCTTCGATGACTAAAATTTTCAACGATTTTTTAGCCGCCTCTTTAATCTCCAAGTTGTTATCTAAGGTTGTCATCTCTTCGCATACAGGGAGAGTAACTTTGAATTCTGCTCCCAAATTAATCCCTCTACTTGAGGCTTCAACATTACCACCATGAAGTTCCACAAGACTTTTAACTACGGATAGTCCCAAACCTAACCCGCCCCTCGAACGATCTAAACTGCGATCGGCTTGGGTAAATGGCTCGAAGAGTTCTGGTAAGATTGTCGGGTCTATCCCTATGCCTGAATCTCTTACAGATAAGGCCGCTACACTGCCTGAGCCATTCTCACCAGGAATAAATGACAAATCCACCCAAATCGTCCCATCTGGCTTGGAAAACTTTAAGGCGTTATCAAGCAGGTTTCCAAAGACTTGGAAGAAGCGGGTGGAGTCAACATAAGCCCACACGGGTGTGTTTGGCAAGTCTTGTACTACAGTAAGATTTGATCTCTTTATTGCTTCTGTATGATCATTAAGACTCTGGCGAACTAAATCCACCAGATTCAACTTCTCAAGGTTTAATGAAATTTTCCCGTAGGTGATAGATGATACGTCGAGTAGCTCATCGATCAATTTTGAGAGGTGCTTAATCTGGTGTTGCATCATTAAAACTGTTTCCCCGACTGCACCAGTCTCGCCCAGCTTCAATTTGAGAAGCTGAACGCCGTTCGAGATGGGGGCAACAGGATTCCTCAGTTCGTGAGCTAGCATTGCAATGAATTTGTCTTTTAGGGCGTTTTGGTTCGTAAGTTTCTGGAAAAGTTGAACGTTGGCGATCGCAACTGCTGTAGTATCAGTAAGAATCTCCAGTAGTTCTATCTCTTCGGGAGTGGCTCGGTGTGTTGTACTCCAGTAGGCTCCAATTGCACCGAGTGGATCAGCAACCCGTATGGGAACCATCACTAAACTTTTGACAAAAGTTACTTTGTAGGCATCAAGAGGTATTCGAGCATCCTGGTAAATATCTTCAATCACGGCTGCTTGTTTATTGAGCATTGCCCAACCGGAGATGCAAGATTTCAGCGGAAAACGCATACCTTTCCAAAGTGGCCCGATGGCGTTTTCATCGACATAGTGGCAACATTCACCATCCCGCAGTACAAAAGTTACTCCATCAGCATTTGTGAGATCGCGAGCTGCCAAACGCACAATTTCAATAATTTCCTCAATAGTCCGCACACTGGCCAAATCCTTCACGACCGCAAGCAGGCTATTGTAAGACGAAATGCTATATCTCTGATGTGAATTCTGTTCTTGAGAGATGGAGGTTTGTAATATATTTTTCATAAACAACTCCGAATAAAAGGGGCGTCTGAGTAAAAATTCAGGTAAAGAAAGCGGGTAGGTTTCAGCAGACACCTACTCTTAATCGTAATCTTAACTTTGATGTTAGGAATACGACCCGATACCACATTTTGGATTTGTTATTTTCCTAGTATAATTACGCTATTTTCCAGTAAAATTAATCGTAAATATACTTAAAAAAGACGCGATAAATCGCCGTCTCTACAAGTGTTTTGGTCTTATCTGAACTGTATTGAGGTATAGCCCGTTGTAGACATTGCTTATAGGCGGCATTAATTCCTCGATGCAGACAAATTATTTGCTAATTGACAGATAATACTCAAATCGCTCCCGGAGTTGTTCAACTGTTAGATTCTGAGTCCAGTATTCCACTAGGGCATGACCAAATGCCCAGGCGTTGCGATCGGGTGAAGCGGAGTTTTCTAGCAGTAGCGGCCAGAGGGATAGCAATTCAAAGTTGAGCGGGTTAGGGTTGCCTGTATTCAAGAGTGAGAAAAGCTCATATCCCATTTGGAGTTTGCCAATCACAATCGGCAACTGTTCCACAGGAATTTGCTCTGCCAGCATATATGCTAAGGCTGGAGATCCGGTTGAGAGGGTAGAAACAAATTGGAGAACGGGACTTTTGAGAAATGCTGTTAATCCTTGTGTTGTCGTCATCTGGAAGGTGTAGTGGTCGATGATTTTGGCCGCGGCGATGATACGGGCTTCTAGATTCCGCAAAAAGCGGGCGAGACGGAGTTGCTTGCTAGGTGCGATCGCATCCACTAATCCCAATGAAAGCGCTTCTACTCCCCAAGCGGTTCGATTTGTTTTGCTGTCAGTTGTAACCACTGGTAGAACTAGATTACAGAAATTTCCTAGCAATTTGGCGCGATACTCAGTGGCTTCTCGAATAGAAACTTCTTTGGAGCGATCGCCCCATTCCCAATCATAAGGTGGTTGCCATTCGCGGATGGGACGCAGACGATCTACTTGAGTGACAATTGCGATCGCAGGTAAATCTGCAACTTCTGCTTTGATATCTTGCAAAAAGTCTACATCCATTTGCAGGGCAGGATCGAGGGCAGGGGTAGCTAACAGCAGCAAATCTGCGTTGATGGCATAATCAAGCACCAAATTTCGGAGATCGGCACGGTTGACTTGTTCATAACCAGGTGTATCCCAAAGCGTCAAGGTTTCTCCGCTTTGAGTCTGCCATTGATAATTTTGAATGCGATCGGTACTGGGCAAAACGTCAACGGCTGCGAGATCCGCCTGAAATAGTGTGTTAATCAAGCTACTTTTTCCCGAACCTGTGCGCCCTACTAGCAGAATATTCACAGGTTTTTGCTCAACCGCTTCGGCTGGTTGAGCTTGAGTTAAGATATCTCGGAGTGTTTGGGTTTTTGCCTTGGGTAGAGTTGGTGTGGAAACTACGGTTGCTGAAACTGGTAATGTGCTACGCCCGTAGAGTGCGATCGCTTGTCGGCATAAGTTTCTCAGGGCAGCTTCCCGAAATAACTGGCTCAAATTCCCCAATAATTGCTGAGTTGCTTGGTTACTAGAACCCTGACTGGCTTGTTTTGCCACCGCCGCCACCGGATTTAAAATCCACTGTGCCCAGTTCCAAGCTTTCCAGAATTTCCGAGCCGATGGTTCTAACTTTCGGTAGACTTCGTATCCTTGGTATGCTTGCCCAACCGTTACCTGATTTAGGACAGGCGATAACTTTTGCATCCACTGATCCATATCATCCACCGTTCCGCGAATTAGTCCGTAAGCTTGGGGGACGTAAATATTCAGCAGGGGATATTGAATTTGAGGATTGTAGATATGAGCGATCGCGACAACTAAATCTTGGCATCGCGTCCAAAAAGTTTGCCAGTCTTCCCAAATGGGGCGATCGCTTTGTGCTGCTTGCAGAATTTCTTGGAGTGCGGCTTCTGCTTGCTTTGTGGTGTCACTTCCCACTGTTCGTACAGTATCCTCTACTGTCGATTCTAGTTCTTCTTGGACTTGGGCTAATACAGCTTCTACTTGGTTGACAGCAGGTTGAGTCCATTTCACCAACAGCCAACGCCAACCAACGAATAAAAGGGTGAATACACCCCAAATCCAATTAATGCCCCACGCATGAATTTGCGAACCGGCGGATATCAGTAAAAAAATGATGATAAACGCGATCGGGATTGCTAAAACTACCCACTGCCACGGTTTTAATCGCACCATTGCCCCATACCTGCTTTGGTTAGACTTCTTATACAAATAGTAACTATGATGCCTTCTCTAGGAGAGGCTTTTTTGGCGTTGCATATTTGCGGGATGATTTTGCTAATTTTGTGGGATGGGCCGAAAAGCCATTGGTGTCAACTTAACGCGAAACCGCACGTCCGCCAGGTGAACAACACCCAATCAGCTTTTTTTAAGTATTAATTGCACCCCTAACCAAAATCACTGTACTTTCTACACCAGAGGCGATCGCTTCTGGAATATTACCCTGAATCGCCTGCTGCAACAATCCCTCGCGCGAAGCTCCCAAAACTACAACATCATAGCCTTCGGTTTTCACTAAGTTAATTACACCTTCCGCAACAGAATCAGCTTGTACTGGGAGCGCAACTACAGTACTGGACAATTTTCGCCGCCGCATCAAATGGCGGATGGCTTGTTCTAAAACTGACATATCTGGCTTGAGTTCTGATGGCTTAAATACCTGTGTCAGGCGAATTTGTGGATCATTTCCCAATGTAATTAAAGCCGGTAACAATTTAATCGCCAGAGGGGAATTGGGGCCACCAGCCATTGGGACTAGCCAGCGGTTGAAGGAGTGGGGAGTGGGGAACTCGGGGCCCCCTCTGGGGATTAGGGGCAATGGGGAGTGGGGAGGTTTGCCTAATTTTACTAAGACTACTTCGCAGGTGGCTTGGCGAATTACGGTGTCTACGACTGTGCCGAAAATCCGACCTGGGGTAGATGTGTTACCTTTCCATCCCATTAGAATTAGGTCGATGTGTTGTTCGTTAATTGTTTCCAAAATTGCCTGCGCTACGTCGTGGGTAACTCGAATCTGCGTGTGCAGGGGAATTTTCCATTTTTTTGCTAAGACTTCCGCCTGTCGTAGCAAGCGGCGACTTTTTGCCGTTCTTACCTGTGTTTCCGATGGGGAACTGTGGCGAGGTATCAGCATCACTTGCACGCAATCTATTTCATAATGGCGATCGCGGGCAATAGCTGCTGCCATTTGTAACAAAATACCCGCTGTTTCTGGATTAGCTACGGGCACTAATAATCTACCTCTGCCGATGCTGGGCGATCGCGTTTGGTAAACTATGTATGAAGGTTCTGGTCGCAATCCAGGAGTCCTGTTGTCACAATTGAGATGATCTGCTTCTGCCCGAATAATATCTGCACGGGTAATAATCCCAATCAGTTTCCGTCCATCCACCACTGGTAAGCGACTAATTTGATAGCGATCGAGTAAATACAGCACATTGCCCAAGGTGTGAATTGGTGTTACTGTCACTGGGACAGATGTCATAATTTCTTTTAAAAAAACATCGGCTAGGTTGCGATCGCGAAGTGTATGATTTGTACTCTCGCGTGTTTTTAGCAAATCTGATTGCGTCACAATCCCCACTAACTTGCTATCTTCTACCACGGGAAAACCGCGATGATGGGAACGGGCAAAAGCTTGCATTGCTTCTTCCAAACTCATCTCTGCATCTAGAGTTTCCACCCGTTCTTGCATCACATCTTTTGCGGTTAACTTGGTTAATGCTCCCTCCATCGGAACTTCTTTAGTGAGAGTGATGCCCTTTAACTCCAAAAGTTTCTCATAAAGCGAACCAGGCACAACCTTATCCGCAACCAAATAAGCTGCTACAGAAACAATCATCAAGGGTAACACCAGATTGAAATCTGTAGTCATTTCAAACACAATCACAATTGCTGTGATTGGAACCTTGGAAACGGCACTAAAAAATCCACCCATACCCGCTAAGGCGTAAGTAGTAGGAGAACCAGATCCAGTAACATACAACTCCGATACACCGATAATATGTCCCAAGCAAGAACCCAAAATCAGACTGGGAGCGAATAATCCCCCCGGTGCGCCTGAACCAAATGCTATCAGTGTGAGAATGAACTGGGCAGCAAAAGCGATCGCTGCTACGGTAGGATGGGCCCCTCCAGTAATTAAGGACTCTCGTAATCCTGTATTATCACGGAATGATGCCGGGAGTATGGCCACAATAATACCAGAGATAAATCCAGCTAAAGCCACCCGCAGCGGTAAGCTGATATGTAATCTTCTATAAAATTTAATACTAAATATTAAGCCGCGATTAAACAATGCACCAAACAACCCTGCCAAAATACCCAATAGCACAAAAAAGGGAATTTCGGGGATAGAAAATTGGCTAGAAGATTGCGTCAATTGCAGGTTAAGGTCAAGAGAGCCACCACCTAAGAGTCGGGATATTACCCCACCAATAAAGGAGGCGATAATGGCAGTTCCCAGAGTCAGCCCTGATAAATCCTGGAGTAACTCTTCAACGATAAATAATACACCTGCGATCGGGGCATTGAAAGCAGCCGCCAAACCAGCACCAGCACCCGCTGCAATCATTTGCCGTCGATGATCTGGGGAAGTGGGAACCCAACGACTCATCCCCGCTGCCAAACCAGCCCCCACTTGAACGGTGGGGCCTTGGCGTCCCAGCGTCATACCGGAACCGATGGCGATAATAGCACTGAGTAACTTTACACCTGCCACCCGCCAAGATAATGTCATCGGTACATTGGCCAGAGTTGCTTTCACTTGCGGGATACCGCTACCAGCGGCTTCTGGTGCCAACCTATCCACCAACCATCCAGCCACAAACCCCAGGATCAGACCAATTGCTGGTAGTGCCAGCCATACCGGGAAAAGATGGGTACTATGAACTCGCCATGTCCCCAGCCATCCCGAACCTACTTTCAGGAACACCGCAGATAGGGCAGCAACCAAACCGATAATACAAGCTTCGGCGATCGCTAAACCCTTTCTCGGCTGCCACCAGGTGCGAAAGCGCTGATTCATACCAATTTTGGATTTTAGATTTTGGATTTTGGATTGCTGTTACCGGAATCTCAGAGGATGTATAGCAGGAGGCAGGAGGCAGCTATGCTGGAGGCAGGAGGTAAAAGTATTACTATTCCTAGCCTTGGGGTTTTCAAAATGTCCTAACCTATGTGGCTACGGCTATAAAAGTCGTTGGAAAATGTAATTTGTTGCTACACAGCACTATCCTCAATTACGAATTACGAATTACGAATTACGAATTAATTACTTCTCCCCGTGGTGGATAGCCCTTCTACTATCAGAGACGGAGTATAACAAGAACCATTCCAATCGGCATCATTGCCCAGTGTAACCAATTGTTTGAGGGCTGTGTAGACATTACCTGCTACCATCGTATCCTTAACACGCCCAATTACCTGACCATTTTGGACGCGGTAGCCTAAATCAACGTTGATTGAAAAATCTCCAGAAATACTGCCGCCACCACCCAACATTTGATCCACAATCAAGCCATCATCTAGTTGTTCAATTAAGTCTGGTAGCGATGCCGAACCTGGCTGGATGAGAAAATTAAATAAACCAGGGGTGGGATAGCTGCCCAAGCCAGGGCGAAAACCATTTCCAGTGGTGTCAGTTCCCAATTGGCGTCCGGTGGTGCGATCGCCATAAAAATGCTGTAAAATCCCGTTTTGGATAAATACTAAAGATTTAGTCGGAGTACCTTCATCATCAAAGGGGCAACTATAAGGGCCCGCTTCTGGATCTTGGTAGAGGGTAAGACTGGGTGCAACTACTGCCTTACCCAAACGTTCTGCCCAAGGGGAAGCTACTTCTAAGACTCGCTTGCCATTCAACGCTGCTTGCACAGTACCCCAAAGCATATCGGCGGCTTTAGAAGTGAATAAAATCGGGACACGGCCAGTAGGAGGTGAGACATTTTCTCTGGCCCAAATTAACCGTTGTAAAATTTGGTTAGCTAATCTCTCCGGGTGGAGTTCTCCCCGTTTAGTTTGACCATCAGAAACACTTAAAAAATCATCGCCGCGTACCCATTCTGCTGATATGTAGCAGCTGAGGGTAGTATCCGTATAGTGACAATCTAAACCTTTAGTGTTGACTAGTCTAGTGGTTTCAACATCACATTCCCAGTCACCATTGCATACAACATCGGGATAGGCATCACGGATCAGTGCGATCGCTTCTTTGCCCCAATCTACCAAAACCTCTATAGGCACACTTTCCCCTAAATCTGGGTAGGAGGGCTGAAAGTTAGAGGCTAATTCCACTGTTTCTGGATGATTAAGTTCACTTAGTCCCAGAGCTTTTTCCACCATTACTTCGGCTGTGACAGAACCGTAAGCCACCGTGAGTCCTGGTTGCCCGTTTCGCCAAAGCCGTAGTGCTGTGCCTTCAGATTGACTGGTTTCTAGCTGTTTGAGTCGGTTTGCCTCAAAAAACACTGGACGAGAAAGCGATCGCGACTGATACACCTCAGCTGCTTCTGCTCCAGATTTTATAGCTAGTTCCAGCAGCTGTTCTGCTAGTGTATCTTGTGACAAATTTTCAGAACCCATGACCCTTAGTGAATTGTGGATTTTGAACCGCATATCAACGCCCTCTCTTGAAAAGTGCGATCGTCAAAAGCCGACGATCAGACTTTCTGCTGATGAACGCAGATAACTATCCAAAAATCATCAGCGTATTTCGATAGTTACGATTTAAAACCGCAGATCAACACTGATGGACGCAGTTAATTATCCCAAATCATTGCCATGTCTCAACGGATCTGGTCATTTGTCATTTGTCATTGGTCATTGGTCATTGGTCATTTGTCATTTGTCATTTGTCATTGGTCATTTGTCATTGGTCATTTGTCATTGGTCATTGGTCATTGGTCATTGGTCATTGGTCATTGGTCATTGGTCATTGGGCATGGTTATTCTCCTTGTCCCCATGCCCCATTCCCCATGCCCCATTCCCCATGCCCATTTTCAAAGATTAACCTCTTGCAACAGCCAAAAACCAGCAAAAGATTCTGCTTTGGGATCAGACTGCACACCGATAAAATGCACACCGTTAGCTTTTTGCTTGGCTTCTTCAAAACCTTTAGCTTCTGCTAAGATTTGAGGCTTCTTAATATTTGCCACAATCCAGCTCTCTGTTACACCAGTTTCTAAAAGCAATCTCGCCTCTTCGCTGGTGTCAAATCTTAAGAAAGCCAACTCCAAACCAGACATCCAGCCAGCTAAGGGCAACGCTCTCGGTGAGAAAATCAAAATACCAGGAATCCGAGCTTCCGGTGAAACTTTCGCCAACTCTAAAGGAAAAGCTTCACCAAAACCAATTTCCCATTCTGGCATCTCAGCAAAATCCGCAGCATCTAAGGTAACAAATACCCACTGCTGTCCTTCTAAAGCATCTGGTAAACGTTGCGGCAAAGGTTTTTCCAAGCGGACTGAGGGATTAGTCCCCCCTTGATATCCTGCCTCTTGAGGATACACTTCCTCCATTCGCTGTTCTAACCATTGGTTGAGAACCAAAGTACGGCGGCTAGGCTGGGCGGGAATACCCAAGTCTTGACAGGCTTTAGTAATCATATTGTTCATTTGGCGGCGGAAAAAGCGGATTTTAATTGGTGCTTTTCCAGCCTGGTTAATAGCCTCCTGCAATGCTGTCCGCAACCAGCCCGAATTTACCTGGGTACTGGGACAATATTGAGCATAGCGAAACAAAGAATCTGCTTTTGTGTCGATATCCAAGGGGCTTTCGCAAACTAAGACTTCCCAAATTTTTTTCTGATTAGCGTCCAAAATTGGACGGGAGTAAAAATCGATTTCCCAAATACTGCCCATGTTTTGCGGTAAAAATCTGGCTGTTATGTTTTCCTGATATGTTGATCATACGAGTGTTGGGGCAGCAGGGGAATAAGGGAGTGGGGAGTGGGGAGTCGGGGCAAGGGGGATGAACGAGTCTTTGAGGTGGATAATATAAATACTAAGCATGTCAGACTTAGAGATTTTATGTCCTTGATCCTTTAAGACTTGCAAAAAATGCAACAACAGTACCCTAGCGATCGCATGAAACTATTCAATGGCAATTAGGATAATGTTAAAAGACCCTACAGAGGTAGATGAATGCAACTAGAAGATTATTTTGAGTTTTTAGACCCAGATGACATCCGTCTCAAAGGCCATCGCATTGGTATTGATAATGTGATTCAATATTACCTGCAAGGATGTTCACCGGAGCAAATTCTAGAAGAATTACCTTCCCTGAATTTGGAGAAAATTTATGCGACGCTTACCTACTACCTGCATAATCGTGTTGAAATAGATGCTTATATGTTGCGGCTAGCAAAGTGGCGAGAACAGCGCTATCAAGAATTATCAGCTAATCCTTCACCTTTGATGCAACGTTTAAGAGCATTGAAAGCGCAACGTGAGCAGGAGTTGCTAAACTCTTGGTAAAGGTGCGTTTTCTCATTGATGAAAATTTGTCGCCCAAACTGAAGATAGCTGTTTTGCGCTTCAATCCAGCAATAGATATTCTGCGCGTAGGCGATGCCGAAGCACCGCCATTAGGTACGCTTGACCCAGATATCCTGCGCTACCTGGAATTATCCCAACGAATATTGGTTACAGACAACCGCAAAAGTATGCCCGAACATCTGGAAGAACACTGGAGAGATGGAGGACATATTTGGGGACTATTTTGGTTGCGTTCCAGTGGGAACCTCAGTATTTGGGCAGAAACAATTTATTTAATTTGGGAAGCGACTGAGGCAGAAGAGTGGATTGATAAATTGGATTGGATTCCACTTTAAAAGTTTGGCATTGCTGAATTTAAGTAGGAATTTAGAAATTAACTTTTGCTAAGTGGACTCATTGAGCCAATTCCACGACTTTACGTGAAAACTAGTGATAGAGAATGTTTTCATAGCCGTGGGAGCGTCAAAGTATCTTCCTCAATTCCCCCGGTTGATCCAAACGCCTCTGAGTCCAGCTGCTTTAGCTGCATAATAGTCTTCTACAATGCTATCGCCGATATGCCACGCCGCCTCTGGGGAACATTTATGTTTATCTAAGGCAATGGCAAAAATTTGAGGATCGGGTTTAGCTGCACGTACCTGGGTAGAAATGGTGACGGAGGTAAAAAACTCTCTCAATCCCAAACTTTGTAATACTGAGTAAATCCGAGAATCAAAATTGGACAGCACCCCCAAGCTAACTCCCAACCGCCGCCAGTTGATTAAAGCTGGTAAAACATCGGGATAGACAAACCACGGTTCACCAGTGCCAAAGTGAATGTAGAGTTCGCTAAAAAAAGCTGAAAAGTCAGAAAATTCCTTGAGAACACCTGCCCTTTCAAAAGTATTCAGCGCAATTATCCGCCACCAATCAAACTCGCGCTGGGGAATATCTTGCAATTCTGCATCTGGGAATATCGGCGGCGGCGCTGCTTTAAAGCTTTCGATGAAGGCTGTATTCAATGTTTCGGCTGAAACTGTAACATCAAATTCCTGGGCTATCTGACTATAAACTTTGCCCACACTACCTTTGACATCAAAGAGTGTACCCACAGCATCTAAAAAAATAACTTTCGGTTGTTCCATTAAAGTTTGAAAATTTTGAATGTTGAATTTAGATTTCGTCTTGTTAAAGAGCTTCTGTGGGTAGAGTCTAGCATCTGCTAAGTAGGATGGCAGAAGTGACATGACTCCGGGCTGAAGCCTCGGAGGATCTAAGAATCACTTCTTAGTTTTCCTAGTTGCTCCCTTACGGGTTTTCGACTTTGACCTAGACCGAGATATCTCAGTCCCCGGCAAACCGTCTGCGTAGGCATTTTGGGTTCCGACGTGTCCCGCCGTACTAATGAGGGCTATTCCTCTATTTCTAATTACTTGACCACTAGCAACATCACGATCTGTTTTGTATCCGCAACTAAAACAATAATGTACTCTAATACTTAAATCCTTTCTAACTTCTGCCCCACACTCAGGACATTCAAGAGCAGCCCATAGTTAAACGCATGGCGACAAACATCCATCCACTCAATGAGCGACTGTTCTTGAGTGATGTTTGGGTAGATTCGGTAGCGGTAATTCATGGTTAACATTCCACCGTTTTAACACACATTTAGTGGAGAATGTAACTCTAGTAAATTAAAGCCGTGCTAGAAGCACGGGGTTTTTTACCCAATTTTCTGATAACCGTAAATTTGTTGGTTCTTTACCAACGCCCTTCAGAAGTGCTGAGTGCTGAGTTGGGAATCTCACTTTTTTACTCAGAACTGGAAACTAGGAAGAGTCACAAATGACCAATGACAAATGACAAATGACCAACCTGAAGTTACCGAGAAAGTGTTTCTATTATCGGACGGGCTAGCCAATTAAAACCAACTTTCAGCTGATGCTCTAAAGTTGGCAACCTATATAAATAGGCAACGCGACGGGCGACGTATGCCAAAGGCCCATCTAGTTTAACTCCCAAACCAGTGAGAGTGGCGTTGTCTATTCCTAATGCCATCATTTCTCCTAACTGTTGGTAGTGGAAGGGAAGGAGGGGGCGATTAGTTAGAGTTGCCCAGATATTCCAAGCAGTATAATCAGCTTGTTGAAAAGCTGCTTGTGCGGTAGCGGGGACTTGTTGTCCTTCAGCATCATGACAATCTGCTAAATCTCCCAAGGCAAAGATTTCTGGATGATCAAGAACTTGCAGATTGGATGTAGTGGTGATTTGACCACGCTTATTTTGCTTGAGAGGAAGAGATTTCACTACGGGCGCAACCCTAGTTCCCACAGTCCAAATTACTAAATCTACGGGAATCGTGTCTAACTGGTTTTTGTACTCTAGGGAAATGCTATTTTGCTCGATTGATTCTACTTTGGTTTCTAAATCAAGAAACACACCACGGGTTTCTAAAGCT
Organism: Nostoc sp. UIC 10890; assembly: GCF_054786515.1. NCBI lineage: Bacteria > Bacillati > Cyanobacteriota > Cyanophyceae > Nostocales > Nostocaceae > Nostoc > Nostoc sp. UIC 10890. The sequence continues at coordinate 1,998,212 of NZ_JBSGKF010000001.1, read as the reverse complement.
TTCTTTGCTGCTTCTCGGTTAAACTCTGGGGAAGTTCGCAAAATTTGGTCAGCGATTTCAACGATCCGAAAGCGTCCTCTTTCGCCTAGTCGGTCGGCTAACTTACAGGCTAACTCTACACCACTGTAGCCAGCGCCAACGATCGCTACCCGAATTTTATCAGCATCCGATTCTTCTAAAAATCGCAGGCGTTCTTCTAAACGATAAGCATCAGAGATTGTCCGGAATGTGTAAGCGTAGGCTGCTGCACCCGGTACTAAATCTAGCGGTGTCTCACCTCCTAGCGCCAGCACTAAGCGGTCGTAAGGGATTTCCGGCCCTTCTTGGATATTTACCCGTTGCTGGTCGATGTCAATTCCAGACACAACCCCTTGATAAAAACGCACCCCTGTACCTTGTAAAATTTCTTCAAAAGGTGGGGCGATTTCCCAGGTTTGCAGTTCGCCAGTGAGTAATTCGTAAAGTAAAGGAGAGAATAGGAAGCGATCGCTTTGATCTACTAGAACAATTTCGGGTTTTTGCGTAGATTCCCAAGGTAATTGGCTTAAGCGCAGGGCTGTGTAAAGACCACCAAAGCCTCCACCAAGGATACAAATTCTAGAAGTTTGTTGAGTCATCTATTCTATCTGTGGAACAGTCAATACTAGTTGAGCAACTAACTTCAGGGTAACTGAAAGTTTAGATTTCAAAACCCTTCATTTGTATGAAGGTTCCCATATTTTTATCAAGAAAGGCAGGAGAAATACTGCTTCCAGCACTGAGAGCAATTGACCGGAGCGAACTTGGGTTTAAGACAAGAACACCAAATTTTTAATTTGGTGGCTTTTATTCAGTACCCTCCTGAATCCCCAACAGAGGTAAGACCTTCTGCCTTCTGCCTCCTGCCTCCTGCCTCCTTCATCTGCCATGTGCGACTTTATCTCAAACCTAACCCCCAACCCCTTCCCTACTAGCGTTGGGGAGCAAAAATCAAAGCCTCTCTCCTTTTAGGAGAGAGGTTTAGAGAGAGGTCAGAATATTAAGTTGCACATCGCGTTACTTAGATAAAACCTGCCGTAATGCTGCTAAAAGTTGGTCAACACTTTCTTTACGACTATTAAAGCCCATCAATCCCACGCGCCAGACTTTACCCGCGAGTTCGCCAAGACCACCGCCAATTTCAATATTATGTTCATTGAGTAACTGCCGTGCGATCGCTTTCCCATCTACCCCTGCTGGTATGCAAACAGTTGTAAGCGTTGGTAGTCTATACTCTTGCTCAACGTGCATACTCAGCCCTAAACTCTCCAAGCCTTCCCAGAGATACTCTACGTTCTTTTGATGCCGCTGCCAGGAATTTGCTAACCCCTCTTCTGCAAGCAAACGTAGTGCTTCCCGCAATGCATAGTATAAATTAATGGGTGCTGTATGGTGATAGGTGCGTTCAGTACCCCAATACTTGCCCAGCAACAACATATCTAAATACCAGTTTGCAACCTTCGTTGGACGCTGTTGCAATTTCTCAACTGCACGCGCACTCATGGTAAAAGGCGAAGCACCAGGCGGGCAACCCAACCCTTTTTGGCTACAACTATAGGCGAGGTCAACTCCCCAAGCATCTAAAAACAACGGGACACCACCCAGACTTGTCACCGTATCTATTAACAGCAAAGTGCCAAATTCACGACACAAATCAGCGACCCCTTCCAACGGTTGACGTGCGCCAGTGGAGGTTTCAGCATGAACTAAAGCTAAAATAGCTGGACGATGAGTTTTTAGGGCAGTTTGGAGTTCATCAAGGTTGAAAACTTGTCCCCAAGGTTTGGTAATAGTTCGCACATCAGCACCATATCGTCCAGCCATATCCACGAGGCGATTACCGAAGTAACCAGCGACACCAATCAAAACCACATCACCAGGTTCTACAGCATTGGCGATGGTTGCTTCCATTGCCGCTGTTCCCGTACCGCTGACTGCAATGGTGAGTGGGTTTTCTGTTTGCCAGACGTAGCGTAGCAACGACTGAATTTCATCCATGAGTGCGAGAAAAGCTGGGTCAAGATGCCCAACAGGCGAGGTATTCATCGCTTGGAGAACTGTGGGATGGGCATTGGATGGCCCAGGGCCCAACAGCAGACGGGATGGGATTTCTAGCGGTTTGAGTTGCAAGCGCCCAGAGTCGTTGATTGAAATTGTTTGCGTCATAATCTGTCTTCGCCTAGACGATACTTACCGGATCATATAGGAATCCGATTTGATTCCTGAACTTACTTGTGTAATGAGGGGACAGGAAAGAAGCAATATGTACACTCACCGAAAGTCAAGATTATTTATATGCCAATACAGTTCAGAATGAGCAACAAAACCCTTGTAGAGACGGCGATTCATCGCGTCTTCAAAGACAAATTATCTACACCACTAACCTTAACTGAACCGTATTGATTTATATGCAGAATTTAAAAGTGCTTTACTGGGATTTGTGGATGATGCAGAATTCTACCTAAGAGTTTGCTCCTCCTGCCTCTATCCTAAATAGCTTTCATTGGCAGACTGATAACGAATGTCGCTCCCTGTCCAATTCCTGGACTTTCGGCCGAGACAGTGCCACCGTGTAATTCTACCAAGTGACGGACGATCGCTAATCCTAATCCTAATCCACCATGCGATCGCGTGGTGGAACTGTCAGCTTGACGAAAGCGTTCAAATACATGGGGTAGGAATTCGGCAGGAATTCCCCCTCCCGTATCACTCACCCGAATTTGTACGTAAGATTCAATTCGCTCTAATTGCACATCAACTCTTCCGCCCTTGGGTGTAAACTTGACGGCATTGGAGAGCAAATTCCACACAACCTGTTGCAAGCGGTTGGCATCACCCACAACTACCTCTACTTCTGGGTCGAATCTACAGTTAATGCTAATCTCTTTCGCCTGGGCTGCTGGGTACACAGTATCGATTGCCGCCTCTACAAGTGGTACAAGTTTTACCCGATTCATACTTAGATTGAGAGTGCCTCTAATAATCCGTGACACATCTAGAACATCTTCAATCAGTTGCGCCAGAGATTTAGTGTTCCGCTCAATTGTCTCTAGTGCCCGACCAGTCATAGTTTCATCAAACTTGCGAGTTCTAAGTAGCTGTGCCCAGCCCAGGATAGCGTTTAGTGGTGTACGGAGTTCATGGGAGAGTGTGGCCAGAAACTCATCCTTCATGCGGCTTGCTGCTTCTGCATCCGCGCGTGCTGCTTGTTCGCGTTTAAGTAGTTCTTCACGTTCTTGCTCTGCTTGCTTGCGATCGCTAATATCAATCATGAATCCATGTAGTAGCTGCGGCCCATTGTCATCGCGCACCACATTCACAATGTCATACAGCCAAACTACTCTGCCATCAGCAGCCAACATTCTGTATTCAAATTCGTAATTATTCAGTAACAGCGAAGATTCTTGACAATACTGGATAACCCACTCCCGATCTTCTGGATGTATATGTTTTGCCCAGAAATCATCGGTGTACCACTCAGACAATGGATAGCCCAGAATCTCAACAGTTTGTGGCCCTACATAAGTAAAATTCCCGGTAGTGGCATTTACCTCCCAAGGAATCATGCGGACTTTTTCGGTGAGTGTTTTTAACCGTTTCTCGCTCTGTTTGAGAGCTGCTTCTGCTAACTTATGAAGTGTAATATCTGTAATTAGGGCAACAAATCCTGCAACTTTTCCCTGCTGACTAAACTGGGGAATGTAAGTAACATTCATGTAATGGTTTGTGCCATCTTTATGAGGTAATTGGGTTTCATAAGTTACCTGCTCTCCTGAGAGTACTGCTTCTACATAAGGAAGAATCGACTGATAAACCGACTCTCCCAGAATTTCTCTAATGTGTTTACCAGAAATTTCGGAAGCAGGAATCCCAAACCAGTGTTCATATCCTTTGTTATTAAAGCGATAACGCTGCTCACCATCAACATAGGAAATCTGGACGGGCACCGCATTTGTAATCAGGCGCAGTTCATCTTCTCGTTGACGCAGTGCTGTTTCTGCCCTTTTCTGCTCTGTGATGTCGCGTTGAGTTCCCCAAGCTCTAACTAAAAGGCCATTTTCGACAACTCCCACCAGATTATTCAAAAAATATTTGGAATTACCTTGCTTATCTATTTCGTGGGACTCAGCATCGATTAGTCGGTAGTTAGAACGGATAAAATTACGCAGGTATGCAATATTATGTGGATCGGAAGCAACAAGAAAGTCTCCTAGTCTCACGCCGATAATTTCTTCGGCACGAGAACAGCCATACATCTGCGCCATCACATTGTTGCATTCTGCCAGATAAACATATTGGTAAAAATGTTGAATTTGTGTATCTTCTGGGCAATCTACTGAAATTGGTACTTCCAGTTCGATGCACCAAATACCTTCAGAACTCTGCTCTAAAAAAGTGCGGTAGCGTTCTTCGCTTTTAGAAAGGGCAAGCTCTGCTTGTTTGCGTTTGCTTAAATCAAGTACAAAAGAGATAATCTCGTTAGGATTATTTTCTGACAAAGCAGAACCTAACAGGATAGGAACGCGACTGTTATCTTTGCGGATGTATTCGTTCTCAAAGGGCTGACATACACCTTTGGTTGTGAGTTCTGCGATCGCACTGTTGTTAGCTTCAATATATTCTGGTGGTATCATATCGCGCCATCGGACTCGCCCTGCTTGCAAATCTTCTTGGGAATAACCTACCATCCGTAAAAAAGCATCATTAGCCTCTGCGTAGGCGTAGCCCGCCGTAGGCATCGCTCCATCCATATTGGCTACAGTTACCCCAATAATGTTGGACTCTATCAACCTTCTAAACCTTCCCTCGCTCACCTCTAGCTTCTGCAAACTCGTTTGAAGATGTTGTTTGGCAGTGCGTAACTCTGAGTTCAGCAAGTTAATAATTGTTGTCACCAGCACAAACAAGCTTAACCGCAGTATGTTGTCTAAACTTACAACCAGGAGCGAAAACACTGGCTCTAAGAAAAAGTAGCTGACGGCTAAAGTAGATAAAGCAGTCGCCAGCAACCCTGCTTCCATGCCACCATACCAGGCACTAACTGCCACGGCAGCAAAAAACAGCAGGAAAATACTTGATTTCAGTAGTGGCTGTAGCAATAGTGTCAGTAGCAATACGCTACCAACAGCCAATAGTGCCACAGCATAGGGTGCTAGAAGGGAACGTGTTCCTTTCAATTTAGCTTCTCCTTATATGCAGCTAGCTAAAGGATTATTCCCAAAATCAGCTAGAAAATGCGTAGGCAAGCTTGTCGTAGACATCGCTCAACATCTATTATGCATCGAAAAAATACACACCTAAGCAGTTGCTTGCTGCGAATCTATCTAAAGTAGTAAAACAGAGTTTTAGTAAAGGTTGAATAAGCTGATAATTGTCGCTCTAATTATATATGTCTTATTTTGGAGTCTCCGTCAAAAAGTATAGATTTATTAAGTTTTGAAATTAATTCCCTTGAGTATATAGGTCATCATTTCACCTTTACCTTTCACCTGAATTAAACCTCGTTTTTCCAATAAGTATTTATCCTTTAAAAGCTGATAACTTGCTTCACAAACCTGGATACTACCTGCAATACCATGCGATTCCATTCTACTTGCCGTATTGACTGTATCTCCCCAAAGGTCGTAGGCAAACTTTTTCAGCCCGATCACCCCTGCGACTACTGGCCCTGTACTAATGCCAACGCGGATGCAAAAGGATTGGTTATTTTCTTCGTTAAATGTAGCTACAGCCTTTTGCATATCCAAGGCCATATTAGCTATTGCCGGAGCATGGTTGTTAGACTGATTTGGCAACCCTGCAACAGCCATATATGCATCGCCAATAGTTTTGATTTTCTCTACCCCATGACGTTCTGCCAATTGGTCGAACAAACAGAATATTGTATTTAATAGCTCGACTAATTCCGCAGGAGATGTCCGACTTGAAAGTTCTGTAAAGCCAACAATATCGGCAAATAGCACCGTAACTTCCAGAAAACTATCGGCAATAGTTGTCGGTTGTTGTTTTAATTGTTCTGCAATCATCTCTGGCAGAATATTTAGTAGTAGCCGTTCTGATTTGTACTGCGCTAGTTCCATTGCCTTACGAGCGTAAAATTCTTTTTTTCGCAAGCGCTCGTATAAATAGACAGAGAAGACACAAATCATGCAAGTCCAAAATAAATATAAACCCTGCTCAATGTAGAAAGCTGATGGATGGGTTAATTGGGGACTATACAATAAATATAAAACTAAATAGCAAATAATTGTTCCTATTTGTGCTATTAAATGTAACCACCATTGTACTGGAACGATTGTAGCCTGAGTCAGAAACATCAAAGTCCAGATATTACTTCTAGGTTCGAGATTATTAAACAGCAAAGCTACATCAATTTGGACGGCACAAGTTACAGACCAGCATAAACTCAAAAAAATTAAATTTGGGTAACGACGACCTATAGATGTTTTACATAAACCCCAACAAATTAGCGTGAATAATTCTACTACAATACCGATTTTAAAAGCATATATCTTGCCTTGTAATTGGGAATTCGCCCAGAGAAAAAAAGCGATTAAAGTCAAGCCAGATACCAACATAATCTGTGCCTGTAATTGCAGCCGTTTCAGCAAAAAACTCTGTCGCTGTTCTTTGTAGGATTCGGCAAGGTTATTGTTGGTTTGCCGATAGGACATTCCGTGACTAATGAGCGCATCGAGTTGGTTTTTGTCGGAATTAATTGGATGAATCATGCACTTTTTGCGTTATTAGTAATCAAGGGAGTGGGGACTGGGTACTGGGTACTGGGTGCTGGGTTCTGGGTTCTGGGTTCTGGCTTCTGGAGGCTAGGAACTTGCGGACTAGTTTTCCTATACCTAATTTTCAATATCCAATCCCCAATCCCTAGTCCCCAATCCCCAATCCCCAATCCCCAATCCCCAGTCCCCAAAATGGCTCGTACCCCTACATTAAATTTTGATCGTGGCACATTAATTCTCCATCCACCACCACGTGGCAAAGGTTGGATGGACTATGCGACGTGGGATGATAGAGTTGAAAAGTTCCGCATTCCAGCAATTAGATACCGATCGCTAGTAGAAGCATTACAAGCGGAAGATGTTTATTTTATCGATGAGGCGAAGGAATTCTATCCTGTAGACTTGGTTCCCACTCTGGAAATGGAACCCTATCCTCACCAAACTGAGGCGCTAGCGGCTTGGAAACTGGCGGGTAGGCAGGGGGTTGTTGTGCTTCCCACGGCGGCGGGAAAAACTTATTTGGCGCAAATGGCGATGCAGTCAACGCCGCGCACAACGCTGATTGTGGTGCCAACCTTGGATTTAATGCATCAATGGTATGCACACTTGGTAGCGGCTTTCCCCGATGCTGAGGTGGGATTGCTGGGAGGTGGTTCGCGGGATAGAACGGCTATCTTAGTTGCAACTTATGATAGTGCCGCAATTCACGCTGAGACGTTGGGAAATCAATATGCGTTGATTGTTTTTGACGAATGTCATCATTTACCGACAGATTTTAATCGGGTAATTGCTGAATATGCGATCGCACCTTATCGCTTGGGACTCTCCGCAACACCAGAACGCACCGATGGTAAACACGCTGATTTAAATATCCTCATTGGTCAAGAAGTATATCGCAAACGCGCCGAAGATTTGGCGGGGAAAGCCTTAGCAGAACATGAAATTGTCCAAATTAAGGTAAAGTTATCGCAACTTGAGCGCGAAAGATACAACCAACTAATTCAAACCCGCAATGACTTTTTGAAGCAATCCAAGATTTCTTTAGGGAGTTTGCAAGGTTGGCAAATGTTCGTACAAATGAGTGCGCGATCGCAATCTGGACGGAGGGCGATGTTAGCGCATCGGGAAGCGAAAGATATCGCTTTGGGTACTGATGGTAAATTGCGAATTTTAATTAATTTATTAGCAGAACATTATCCGGCAAGAATTTTGATTTTCACTGCTGATAATGCAACAGTTTATCGGATTTCTCAAGAGTTGCTAATTCCGGCAATTACTCATCAAACTCCTGTGAAAGAACGGCATGAGATATTAACAAAGTTTCGAGAGGGTCAATATAATACTTTGGTTGCTTCTCATGTGTTGAATGAAGGTGTTGATGTGCCGGCGGCTTCTGTGGCGATTATTTTATCGGGAACTGGTTCGGCTAGGGAGTATACTCAGCGATTGGGGAGGATTTTACGGAAGGGAAATATTGAGAATAAACAGGCAATTTTATATGAAGTAGTGGCGGAGGATACGAGTGAAGAAGGGACTTCGGCTAGGCGAAGAGGGGAGAGGAAGGTAGAGGGAGAAAAGAAAGGGAAGTTACAGGTTGTGTATGGGAGTGGGAAGGAAAAAAGTTTGAAGGCTGCGGAACAGATAGAAATTAATTATTCAACTGAAAATCCAAAATCTAAAATCAAAAATTCAGCAGATGTTACCGACAGATTTACTGATGCATCGCCAAAACGGCGAGGAGATCATCCCGAAGAGACTGAAGATTGATCAAAAAACTTCGGAGTTGGCGATTGAGTTAATTAATTATTTTCAATCAGCAGTGGGGAAGACTCAAGGTGTGCTTGAGCGACAACTGACTGACTTTGAAGGAGATTCAACAGATTATCGGGTGAAGCGGGGATTAGCTTATATTCTCAAAAGCAGTTTTTGCACTTTTGAAGTGGTTAGTCCTCTGGAACCACAAATGTTAAGAGAACGGGTGTTTTCTCTAGCTGCAAAGTCTGTTTCTAGTCGAGAATCAACACAAGTTACTCTGAGTAAAATTGCTGATGAGTTAACTCAAGAACTTGAGCGGGAAGTTTTAACAGAACAAGTTCGGAATGGATTATATGCTGATTTATCTGAAAATAAAATTTTGACTGTTTTTGATGCACCAACAGCACCAGATTTGTTAAATAGATATAACTTATCTCAGGTGCAGGGTGTATTTTATAAAGCCAGTCAACTTGTATTAAATGCCCACCGGAATGTTCCGGGAGAATATAAGCTGTTATTTCGCTATCTAAAGTTGTTTCAATTGATGGCTTATATTGAGGGTGATGCTGACCACGGGTTTACAATTACCATTGATGGGCCGACGAGCTTGTTTAATCCGAGTACACGATATGGGTTAGCGATCGCAAAACTTATCCCCGCTTTACTTCATGTTACTAAATGGAGTCTTTCTTCCATTCTCAAAACCCGCGATGCTTATACAAATAGTTGGAAAACTGGACGTTTCACCCTCAATTCAGAATGTGGTTTAGTATCCCACTATCCACCGGGAAAGCCTTACGATAGTATGCTAGAAGCATCATTTGCTGATAAATGGGATGCGTTGAAAAGTGGTTGGGCATTAGAACGAGAAGTTGATTTGATCCCAATCCCTGGTAGTGTGATGATTCCCGATTTTCGCTTGGTGCATCCTGATGGACGCACTTTCTTATTAGAAATTGTTGGGTATTGGCGGCCGGAATATTTACAAAAAAAGTTTTCTCAGGTGCGGCGGGCTGGACGTGATGACTTAATTTTGGCAATTTCCGAACGACTTAATTTAGAAAAGGCGGGAGTAAAATTAAATGATGTCCCCGCTAGAATTGTTTGGTTTAAAGATAAGTTATTGCCGAAAGCTGTGTTAGCTGTGATGGATTAACTCATCGCACGTCTTTCCGACGCCCTGCTGCGAATGCTCCTTTTGGTAAATACAGAACTGATACTTTGAAAATAGATATCTTGCAACAATTTATGTGGGCAGTGTATCTATTTACCTTGTGGGCAATGTATCATAAGTTAGGTATTAAATAACTCTGAATCCTATTTAGCGATCGCCTCTATTTAAAGAATTAAATATTGAGATATATAGCTTTCATCGATCAACATGTTTATCAGCCATAATAGCTTATGGTAAATTAGTCACAATTTTGTGTTTCCCATAGATATTATTTGGTATTAAATTTTAATAAACTAATTAAATATCCAATGTAAAAAATGAACTATTCCTCTTACTTATCTATATAATTTTAAACATTCAAACTTAGATAAAAATCTAGAATATTAATACAACTAAAGTATATTTAAACCAACCAAAAGGCAGATTAAATCAACTATAATTACTTTTAATATATTGATTACAAAACAAAGGGCGTTACGACTGTAGGGTGCAACTTACCTAAAGACATAGATGATCGCAGAGTAAGAGTTTTAGATTTTACTCTGTGTTTATTTATTCAAAAAAAATAAAGAAGCCAGCCGTCAAAATTCAGCTTTATATCAAGCAACTGGCTAGTAGTATAGAAGCTTTAAGATGATGTTTAAAAAGTCCTCTTGTCAGTAGTAAAACGTTCTAGATCCCCCTAAATCCCCCGATAAATTGGGGGACTTTGACTCCGGTTCCCCTCTTTTTTAAGGCTACCGTGTATACACAAGTTGAATTACCCCCTTAATCCCCCCTTGTAAAGGAGGGAAACCGGAAAATCTTGTTCCCTCCCCTTTGCAAGGGGAGGGTTAGGGTGGGGTAAAACTGACGCATAAACCAGGTGAGTAAACTACTTCAGACTTGTGTATACACCGTAGCTTTTTAAGGGGTTAGGGGGGATCTAAAGTGCCTAAAGTTACAGAGAAATGCTTTTCAAACATCCTCTAACAACCATCGTCATTCAAAAACTAAATAGGTAGCCTCAATGAGGCTAAAGAAAGATTCCTAAATTTCGGCACCTGCTTTTGATTCAGCACCCATTGGCGAAACATAATCGCGGAAAAGAGTAATCTGTTGCTCAAATTCTAATCCTTGAATTCTGCCAAACAACGCTTTAGCTTCTGAAGAAAGTTGATAATCATCAGGCATGGGAATAATAGTGGCATTTTCCATACCTTGAGATAATCGATACCAAAATAGTAGCTTGGTGGTATCACCCAAAGAACCATATTCACGAGAAATTTGAGTATCCACTTTATTAATCAAATCACGCTGAACTTGTAATTGTTGTTCGTGAGATAATTCCTTAACTTGATTAAACAAACCTTCAGCGATTTCTGAAGAAGCAGTGCTAGCACCAGGAGCGGCTGGCGTAATTGAACCGCCTATTTCTTTATAGATAAACCAAAATAAAGCGAGTTGTTGATCCACATTTAAGTTTTGCCAAGCCTGAACATGTTCACGAATAGTTGGATCGTTAGTTTGTGTGTATGCCATGATTAGCTCCAATTACATTTACCAGTACTATTAGCAACATTAACAAATGTATATTTGTACTTTTAACCTACTGAAGACATATGTCTTAGAATCATAAAGAAGAACAATTTTTAGTCCGGTATTAAAAGCATTGCAGTTAGATAATCACCCAAAATCAATAGCTAAAATAATGCTTGGCAAGGGAAAGTTAAAGAAATTAGCAGTTGGAATACTAATTTATGTAGAGATTTTCAAGAGCTATTTCGGTGGATAGATGTTAATTTTATTGTGGCAGTACTTAGAAAAGCACTGCCTAATTTAGAGGCATCCAATTTATGAATGTAGATTGAGCTTATTTTCGCCGATTTTGATAATCTTCAGAAGACTTTGGATCTAACTCCCAGCGATCGCCATCACGATCTTCTAAAATATCATTGGTATGCAGAAACTCAGAATCATCCATTTTTAGCCCCACTGCGGTTCCTATATCCTCAGTTACATTTTGATCGGGAGTAGAAGCAGTACCACCAACAGCCTCATCTCCAACTGCATCTGCATCTTGCCAATAAGCATCAACATCTCCACCAGTGAGTTCAGGACTAGTTTCTGTGTACTCCTGTCTTTGTGCTGCTATTGAGCGCCCACCAATATTGTATCCCGGCAATTCTTTCACACCAGTACCGTAGGATTCGGTAATTTCTTCTGGCAAATCATTGCTTTTGTTTTCGTCATGATGATTTTTTTCTGCCATGATACTAGCCATTTTCTGCATTCTCACAATAACGTTTTCCTGTCACAAACTTGTCTAACTAGAGATGTATAGCTAATAAAATAATCTATCCCCTGGGAACGAAGCTAAACTAGCGATCGCGCCATAAGATTGTAAATATGAATTCATGGTCAAGCAACTTGTAGTTGAAGTTTTTAGTTATGAGTCAGGAGTTATAAAACCGAAACTATTCAGTAGCTAATTTCTTACTCATAACTATTTTATTCAGAAAAAATAAAAATCTAAGTTTAGCATTTTAACTTTTATTGATGTTTTAAAACATCTGAATGCTAAACAACAAGATATTCAATTATTTTGAGCAGCGGAGGTACACAGTGGAATACGACGAATTCATTACACACGTACAAAGCCTTGCCCAATCAGATTCTCGTGAAGAAGCAGAACGTGCTACCCGTGCCACATTAGAAACCCTTAAAGAACGGATAGCTGGTGATGAAGCACAAGAACTAGCTGCAAATTTGCCCCAACAATTAGGCGATTATTTGCGAGGAAGAGAAGGAGATAGTGGTAAAACCTTCAACTTGCAAGAGTTTATTACGCGTGCAAGTCGAAAAGAAAATATAGAACCAACCACAGCGGCAATTCATGTTCGGGCTGTATTTGCAGTGTTGCAAAATGCCATTAGCCCAGAAAAGTTTGCGGCTTTCCACGCCTATTTTTCTCACGACTATGAAGAATTATTTACTATTTCACCAACAGGTGAAGTACCCGCATAGTAGGAAAATCAAAATTTGTCTTCTTAAAACTCGTGGCTGTTAAACTGTCCTGATCGATAAATATTGTAGCTAGTTAAATACTAGAAATAAACAGGTAATACCATTTTATGACTGACCATAACAATCATTCCGGTAAGAAAAAAGTTGCTATCCTCATTGAACAAGCAGTAGAGGATGCAGAATTTACAGTTCCTTATAATGGACTAAAACAAGCAGGAATGGAGGTAGTAGTCCTCGGTTCCCGAATGAATGAAAAATATAAGGGCAAACGCGGTAAACTTAGCATCCAAGCTGATGGTACTACAACAGAAGCGATCGCAGCTGAATTTGATGCAGTGGTGATTCCCGGTGGTATGGCGCCCGACAAAATGCGACGCAACCTCAACACAGTACGCTTTGTACAAGAAGCTATACAACAAGGAAAATTAGTGGCTGCGGTTTGTCACGGGCCACAAGTTTTGATTGAAGGCGACTTACTCAAAGGTAAACAAGTCACTGGGTTTAGCGCTATTGCTAAGGACATGATTAACGCTGGCGCAAATTATGTCGATGAGCCGGTGGTTGTTGACGGAAATTTGATTACATCTCGTGAACCCGGAGACTTGGCAATTTTCACCACAGCTATTTTGAGCCGTTTGGGTTATGGTGGCAAAGATGCTGCATTGCCAAATGAAAAAGACACAACTGCTGAATGGTGGAAACTGGCTGATGCTTGGGGTGGCTCAACTAAAGGTGATATTAGCAGAGGTTTAAATACTGCCCTGACTGGTGAACGTTATTCACTGGAAGCATTGGATAAGTACTTTGAAAAGGAATCAGATAGCCAAATCAAATCACTCTTTCAAGAGATGATTGGTAATAAACAACGCCACATTGAAAAGCTAGAAACCTATCTTCAGCTATTGGGTGAGAAACCCTCTTTAGGAGCAAATATTGCCAATCAGTATGCCAAAGTGAAAACTGCCTTGACAGGAAGTGATGACATATATCAGTTGCGTTCTGCTTTAGGAGATGTACAAACTGGTATCGGCGATATTGGCAATTTGTGTGCAACCTACACTGACCCAGTAGCAACTGCTATTTTCAAAGAAATTTACCACGATTTATTGAAATACGAACAGCGATTAGTAGAGTTGTATCGGGCGCGTATAGGTGCTCAGATTCAGCCTCCTAAGCCGACTACAGGGGCAGCTGTATCAATGTAAGGTTTTTTGGAATGCAACCGCAGAGATGTGATGGAGAGATAAAAAAGTGACTTCAACATCAGGTGATAAACTCATTACCAGTCAGAGTGAAGCTAGTGAAGTAGAGCGTTGGGCATCTCTCATCGGTGGCGGTGCGATGGTGCTGATGGGTTTAAAACAAGGTTCTTTGCGGGGAGCGCTAACGGCTTTAGCTGGTGGCGGTTTGATTTATCAAGGTGCAACCAAGCAAAGCACAATTCAGCAAGCACAGGAAGCAATAGGGATAAACCAACCCATCAAAGTTGAAAAGACGGTAACAATTAATAAATCGGCAGAAGAATTGTATCGCTTTTGGCACAACTTTGAGAATCTGCCCACATTTATGAAACATCTTAAATCTGTCAAGGTGTACAACGAAAAACGTTCTCATTGGATAGCCAATGCACCTTTAGGTAACAGTGTAGAATGGGATGCAGAAATTCTCGAAGACCGGGAAAATGAATTTATTTCTTGGGCTTCTGTGGAGGGTGCAGACGTTGATAATTCTGGTTTTGTCCGCTTCAAAAAAGCACCAGGCGATCGCGGAACGGAAGTAAAGATTGTCTTAGAGTATAACCCACCAGGTGGGGCGTTGGGAGCTACCATAGCTAAACTTTTTGGTGAAGAACCAGAACAGCAAATTGGTGATGAATTGCGCCGCTTTAAAATGCTCATGGAAGCAGGCGAAATTGCCACAACTGAAGGTCAAACTTCTGGACATAATTAGTTTTAAAAAACGCCTGAAAATGGCGAAAAGTTTGCCAAAGCAGAATTGATTAACTACGAAGGAGTTAATGCTGGCGAAGCGTTGAAAGATATACCTAGTAGTCGTGATCACGATTGTCTTTAGATGAGCCATTCCACGGCCATCACATTTTTCAACAAGAAAAGGATAACTCCATCAAAGTTATTCTGAAACCCTGAATGGTAAATAGTCATTCAGTCATTTGAATTGTACACTCAACAGAATGCAATTGAGGTTTTTATGAATCGAGTAATTTCATGGTTGCGGAATATTCGGATTTCCCAAGTACTTGTAGTTTTCCTGGTAGGATTTATGTTTTTACTGGGTCAAGCTTTTAGCTTTGCTAACATAGCACAAGCTGATGTTAAGACCCCAGAGGGTACTTATTATAAAGGTGTACCAGATCAGCAAGGTGAAATCAGAAACGATACCCAAATTAGAAATGCCCAAAATCCGTTAAAAGAAGCTGCTGACAATATCCGTGAAAAGCTAAATTTGGACGAAGAAACTCCTAGAGCTACAAAAGATTTTCTGAAGTCTACAAAAAGCAACGTTGGAGAAAAGGGTCAACCATTAACTGAAACTGAAGAAGGTTATTACCGAACTCCTGCTACCAGATAACGAATAAATAGGGTCTAAGAGGATATTTTAAAAGTCCTCTTCTCGGTATCACAAATTTTAGATCCCCCTAAATCCCCCCCCCGATAAATTGGGGGACTTTGATTCTGGTCTCCCCCTTTTTAAGGGGGATCTAAAAGTGCCTAAAGTCGCAACAAAACACTTTTCAAACAACCTCTAAGCTTATTATAAAAATTTTTAAGTCTCATGGTTTGACTAATATATTGTTGTATAAGCTTTGAGTAGTTACTGAGACGCGATAATTATCGCTTCTCTAAATTAGACCAAATCAAGATATTTATCTTGATATTATTTAGCCATAAATTCTAATTAAGGAATAATAGTTATGAAAGCAGTTTGCTGGTATGGAGCAAACGATGTGCGGGTGGAAACAGTTCCCGACCCCAAAATTATCAATCCACGTGATGCCATTATTAAAATTACTTCCACAGCAATTTGTGGTTCTGATTTGCATCTTTACAATGGCTACATTCCCACAATGAAAAAGGGCGATATCCTGGGTCATGAATTCATGGGGGAAGTCGTAGAACTGGGAAATGCAGTTAAAAATGTGAAAGTAGGCGATCGCGTTGTTGTTCCTTTCACCATCTCCTGCGGTAACTGCTTTTTCTGCAATCGGGATTTATGGTCACTGTGCGACAACTCTAACCCCAATGCTTGGTTAGTAGAAAAGCAAATGGGTCATTCACCATCAGGTCTATTTGGCTACTCTCACTTATTTGGTGGTTATGCTGGTGGTCAAGCAGAGTATGCACGAGTGCCATTTGCCGATGTCGGTCTGTTCAAAATTCCCGATGGTTTAACGGATGAGCAAGTACTATTTTTAACTGACATTTTCCCCACTGGATATATGGCAGCTGAGAACTGCAACATCAAACCTGGTGATATTGTCGCCATTTGGGGTTGTGGCCCAGTGGGACAATTCGCTATTAAAAGCGCATATCTTCTTGGTGCAGAACGGGTTATTGCCATTGACCGCATTCCTGAACGCTTACAAATGGCTAAAGAATACGGCAAAGCTGAAGTCCTTAACTACGAAGAAGTGGATGTTGGTGAAGCACTCAAAGAAATGACTGGCGGTCGTGGCCCCGATGCTTGCATTGATGCAGTAGGAATGGAGGCACACGGCACAGATTTTATGGCGTTGTACGACCAAGTAAAGCAAGCAGTACGTTTAGAAACAGACCGTCCGACGGCATTACGACAAGTAATTGTGTCTTGTAGGAAAGGTGGTCACGTATCAATTCCGGGTGTATATGGTGGCTTTGTAGACAAAGTGCCAATGGGTGCTGCTATGAACAAGGGACTAACCTTGAAAATGGGACAAACACATGTCCACAAGTATCTAAAACCTTTGCTAGAACACGTTCAAAACGGTGAAATTGATCCGACCTTTATCATCACTCACAGATTACCTCTAGAACAAGCGCCCCACGGCTACGAAATTTTTAAGGACAAGAAAGATAACTGCATCAAAGTCGTACTGAAACCGTAAAGGGAATAGGGATTAGGTTACAGGGTACAGGGTTACAGATTATGCCCTATCACCTGTCACCTTTCACCTCTCCCCTAATCCCAATGCCCAAAGTTAAAACTATAAAGAGGCAAAAAATATGTCTGATACAACCGTTATCAAAGTAGACTCTAGCCATTCTCCTAAAGGTCAACTTGGTCAGAAATATCTTGCATCTGGCAAAAGTATTTCCATGCGCCTGTGGGAGAATGAGCAACCAAATGAACCTAAAGATTTAACAGCACGGGAATATGAGACTGTTGGTTACGTAATTAGTGGTCGTGCAGAATTACATATTGAAGGGCAAACCATTTTACTAGAGCCTGGAAGTTCTTGGATAGTACCAAAAGGAGCCAGCCACACCTATAAAATTCTAGAACCATTCACTGCTGTTGAAGCAACCAGTCCACCCGCTCAAGTTCACGGGCGAGATGAAAACTGATTTGCAGTGATCTAAAATTTTGCGATCGCTAAAAAATTATAGCCGCTTTCAATGGTATGGAAACATAGAGCATTCGTAGGGGAACAAGAATAGACCTCTTGCAAAAACATATTTTTGCAAGAGAGGGAAAAGGGTAAAGGTTAAAGGGAAAGGATTTTGAGTGTCTTTACCCTTTTCCCCGACTTTTGCAAGAAGTCTAATATTGTTCCTCTTTTTACTGTGCATGAATATTAGCGATGAAGTGACACTTCCCCCAGTATTTCCAAAAGCGATCGCTCCATAACTTCACTGACAAATTTATTGCCTTGCAAGTTGAGGTGAATATGGTCGTGAAACAAACCTTGCGGGTTGGTGGTTGAATTGAAGCTTGGCAAAAAATCTATATAGTTAATTTGCTGCGCTTTGGTAAAATCGCTCAAGCGCTGACGTGCTTTAATTTCGTAATCACGGGGGCCAGGTTCACCAATTTCTCGCAGTAAGGGAGTCATAACGAGCAGAAAATGGCTGTTAGTTTGACGAGTCAGGGCTTGAATTTTAGCGATCGCCTCCAGATTAATCCCCACGCGATCGCCTGGTTCATTTTGCACTGCTTTCATTTCGGGAATTGGCTTTTGCTTAACGATATAACGCTGCCACACTTCCACTAATGCCAGGGGAGGTTTACTATCTGGATAATTGCGATCGCGTCCTACTGGTAAAGATGTCGGAGGAGTAGCAAATAAATCATCGGTATTAATTAATAACACCACTGCTTGCGCGTTTAAATTGCCAAACTTCTCCAAATAAGCTAATTCGTTCCTTGGCCCCCAAGAGTTAGCTGAAGCATTTAGTACTTCTACTTCCTGGTAATTACTATTAGTGGATGATGTCAAAGAACGCATCATCAAACTAGATATTGTATTAGTCTGATCTGTCCACCATCCACCGTTAGCAATAGAATCACCCAGCAGTAAAACTCGCAGTTCAGAAGATGCAGGTATCTTTTTTATCGGACTACCCCGCATAGAATATTCATTAATTTCAATGCGATTACCAAAACGACGGGTACGCTGGTTAGGAGCTAATAAATAACCAATCTGCTCATCGCCAATATAAATCAGGGGATTACCAAAACCAAACAGCGATCGCAGTCCGATCTCCACTACTACAAACAATCCCACAACCACCGCCGCAATTATTATCAGTGCCACTTTCACCTACTCACAACCTTTTATACACATTTGTCAATTGTCATTTGTCATTAGTCATTTGTCATTGGGCATAGGAAGTTAAAATTAGAAGGTTTCGGTTCAAAGTTGAGCTTCCAAAGATGAAAGTTGAGTTTGTTAACTACCCAATGCCCCATGCCCAATGCCCCATTCCCCATTCCATTTTGTATAAATAAAATTAATACCTCTAAAGAAGTAAGTAATTTTGGGGTTTTAAAAATTGTGAAAGTTAAACAAAATAGTATTGGGAATTTAACATCATCTGCAAATAGAAGGACTACAATCAAAACGGACAAATGTTTCATGCTCCAACAATAGAGGATTACAAAGCTATGTCCGACTTAAATCGAGGAATTATGAAATTTGAGGGTGCAGATTCCCCAAAAGTAGTCACCATCTCTACCGTGTTGCTTTTGGGATCGATCGCTGCTCTCATAATCTGGGCGCTGCAAGCTGCCTATGCGCTAAACTAAAACCATTAGTAGCCTAGAAGGACACTTGTCTTAAACGGTTTCCGTCGTAGCCAAGTGTCCATTTAGCAACTAGTAAATAAAAGCGCCCTAATCACCATCAAAAATTTCAGAAAAACTTTAGATTTGAGATTTGAGGTTTTAGATGGAAAATTTAAATCTAAAATCCAAAATCCAGAATGTTTGAACCTTGGGGTGTCTTAGTTATTTTAATTATCTGCCCCCTCTTGGGCGGATTACCGCTGATTGCATGGATTACTTACGCCCTGAAGCGGAAGCAATTATCACAGCTCGGTACAAAAAATATTAGTGTATCGGCTGCCTTTTATCATGGTGGTAAAGTTGTCGGAATTCTGGCAGTCTTGTCAGAGGCTTTGAAAGGAGTTGCAGCAGTCTTACTCAGCCGCGCTTTCTTCCCAGATGGCTCGTCTTGGGAATTAATTGCCCTGATCGCTCTGGTAATCGGTAGATACTGGATAGGCAGAGGGGCAGGTACGACAAATGTTGTCTGGGGATTTGTCGTACATGATCCACTGGTGGCAATATTTGTATCTTTCTTTGCAGGTATTAGTTTTACAATTCTGCAATCAAGAAAGGTGGTTAAATTTGGAGTTTTACTGCTCTTTCCTCTGTTTGTGACCCTGCTGCACCTGAGCGATATCCCCAGAATGCTGGCTGCTGTTGCTTTAGCTGCTTTAATGGCCTGGATTTATACCAGAATTCCTGATGATATGAATCTGCCAGCCCAAGAGGCACAAACAGAATCGCAAGCGATGTTGGAATTTTTACGCGGCGATCGCACAATGGTTTCTTTAGATGAAGAGTTGGATGCTGCCATCGTCGGAGAAAAGGCAGCTACGTTATCTCAAATTAAGCGCTGGGGCTATTCAGTTCCGAAGGGGTGGGTACTCGCCCCAATTGACGATCCCCAAGGGTTGACAGAATTTCTCCAGCCATCAGAATTATCCCCCTTGGTGGTACGTTCCTCGGCTATTGGAGAAGACTCAGAAAACGCTTCCGCCGCTGGACAATATGAAACAGTTTTAAATGTTACCAGCCCAGAGGCATTACAAGCAGCGATCGCTCAAGTTAAAACTTCTTATAATCACCCATCTGCTGTCCAATATCGGCGCGATCGCGGCTTAAATGATACAGCAATGGCTGTGTTGATTCAGCAACAAGTTCAGAGTGTATATTCTGGTGTCGCTTTCAGCCGCGATCCCATTACCCAGCAAGGTGATGCGATTATCATTGAAGCCCTTCCAGGTAGCCCGACGCAAGTCGTTTCGGGAAAAGTCACACCAGAACAATATCGCGCTTTTGTCGTTGAAACGGAAAATTCTTACTCTGTACAATTAGAGGGTGAAGGACGAGTCCCGCAATCATTAATCAAGCAAGTTGCATACTTAGCCTACCGACTCGAAAAGCGTTATCATGGCACTCCTCAAGATATTGAGTGGAGTTATGACGGTCAAACACTCTGGGTTTTGCAATCTCGACCGATCACCACTCTGTTGCCCATGTGGACACGCAAAATCGCCGCTGAAGTGATTCCTGGAGTAATTCACCCTTTAACATGGTCAATTAATCGTCCCTTAACTTGTGGAGTTTGGGGAGAACTGTTTACTTTAGTTTTAGGCGATCGCGCCTTGGGGTTAGATTTTGCCGAAACAGCAACTCTGCATTATTCCAGAGCCTACTTTAATGCATCCCTCTTAGGAGATATTTTTATCCGGATGGGACTACCACCGGAAAGTTTGGAATTTTTAACCAGAGGAGCGAAATTAAGTAAACCGTCCTTGCAATCAACCTGGGAAAATTTGCCAGGACTAGGGAAGTTGCTGAAGCGGGAATTAAGTTTAGAAAAGGATTTCAAGCAGGATTATCATCAACGCTTCATTCCTGGGTTGTCACAGTTGGCACAGGAAGATATAGATAACTTGGAACCAGCCAAGCTGTTAGCAAGAATTGATTTTATTCTGGAGTTACTGCGTCATGGTACGTATTACAGCATTTTAGCTCCCTTAAGTGCAGCCCTGAGACAGGCGATTTTCCGGGTAAAAGATAGCCAGATTGATAACAGTGTTACCCCAGAAGTAGCGGCATTGCGATCGCTCAGTGCAATAGCTACAGATGCCAAGCAGGTATTGCAGGAATTTGAGCCACAGCAGGTATTTGAGCAATTAAAGCAAACCCCAGAAGGAGAAAAGATCCTAGAAGAATTTAACGAATTGCTTCAGGATTACGGCTATTTAAGTGAAGTGGGAACTGATATCTCCGTTCCCACTTGGCGGGAAAATCCCCAGATGATCAAGCAGATGTTTGTGCAGTTAATGCAGGGGAACGAACCACAAGCAGGGGCAAAAGATGCGATTAATAGTATCTTTGCTGTTAAGCGCAAACGTTCTTTTGTGCAACGCCGTGTAGATATCAAAGGACGAGTTACCGAAGTTTACTCACGGCTTTTAGCTGAATTGCGTTGGAGTTTTGTCGCTTTAGAAAAGGTTTGGTTAAAGTCCGGCTTACTCAGGAAAACAAGCGATATCTTTTTTGTCAACTTTGATGAAGTGCGGCGTCTAATCGTGGATGAAGATGCCAGCTTAATTGAGCAGTTAGATGAGTTAGTGGAATTTAGGCGATCGCAATTTGTCCAAGATAGCGAGATTATTCAAATACCCTTTTTAGTCTACGGCAATACACCTCCTCATCCCTTAGCTGCCTCTCCACTGTACTCTGACCAAATTTTACAAGGCATTGGAGCCAGTCACGGGCAAGCCGAAGGCAGAGTGAAGGTGTTGCGAAACTTACAAGACATTCCAGAGATTGACCGAGATACGATTCTGGTTGTGCCTTACACAGATTCCGGCTGGGCGCCATTGTTATTAAGGGCTGGGGGATTAATAGCCGAAGCTGGTGGCAGGCTGTCTCACGGTGCGATCGTTGCTCGTGAGTATGGAATTCCCGCTGTAATGGATGTGCGAGGTGCTACATGGATTTTGCAAGATGGTCAACGGGTACGGATTGATGGGTCTAGAGGTATTGTGGAATTATCTAACGATTTAAGACCCGAATGATTACCACTTCTCTGAAAAACTTGCCTGAAGAGTCTGTTTCTCACAATCCCGAAATCAAGAAAAAGGTAATGCTACGCTTCGGCGATTTACCTCACCTGACTAACTTTTCTCAAGCACGTTTTGCTCCTGGACAAACCGCACCAGCACACGCGCATCAAGATATGTGCGAAGTCTTCTTTGTGGAAGCTGGTTCAGGAGTAATTCACATTGATGGTAAAGAATACCCCCTACTTCCGGGAAACTGCGTAGCCATAGAACCAGGAGAAGTACATGAAGTTGTCAATAGTGGCTCAACTGAGCTTGTTTTGACATACTTTGGTTTACGAGTGGAAATATCAGCTTAAATCGTCATCATACTGAGTAGCACAAACTGAATTATCGAATGGAGGAAGCGATTAAACAGGAACATATTCCAACCACAGTAAAACTTCCAACCACAGTAAAACCTCGCACAAAGAATGATAGTTGATAGCAAAAAATACTGTTATCATTCCTTCAGCGAGGAAATGCCAAAAGCCTTGTTATGTAAGCTTTTAAGGCTCAAGCCTCTGCTGTTAACTACTTCTCAAGAAACATCTTTTCTTCCGTGATGGCCTCTACCGTACCACCGCAATAACACTTGTGCTAGTTTCTGGGGATTGTGACGTACAAAACCTGTTTCATCTTCATACAAAACATTAGCTGGAACAATTCTTCGCCCTAGCTGAATTACGGCTTCTCTATCGAGGAAAACAGGATGGGAGTTTTGTTGAGCGTAGCGGATGAGTGATTGCTCTGATGGCGATTTTTTGTGTATTAGTACAGCATCGAATAGCCGCCTTTCTCCACAAGCAGCATCAATTGCTCTGATGTGATCGGCAACAGTGTAGCCTTCAGTTTCACCTGGTTGAGTCATTATATTGCAGATATAAATACGGGGGGCATCTGTTTGAGCGATCGCATCGGCAATTTCTGGTACTAGTAAATTAGGAATCAGGCTTGTATAAAGGCTACCTGGCCCAATGATAATGTAATCAGCTTCTTTAAGTGCCTTAATAGCTGCTGGCACCGCCGGAGGATTAGCTGGAATGCAGCCAATTTTGACAATTTTACCGCCAGCTTTGGGAATGCTAGACTCCCCGTCAATACGACGACCATCGGCTAATTCTGCCCAGAGGCGAACATCACTAAGAGTTGCTGGTAGTACTTGTCCTCGTACCGCTAGCACTTTAGAACTGGCTGCAACTGCTTGTTCTAAATCTCCAGTAATATCACTCATTGCCGTTAAAAACAAATTGCCAAAACTGTGACCGGTTAATCCATCTCCAGCCCGAAAACGGTATTGAAACAATTCTGTTAATAACTTTTCTTCATCTGCTAGTGCAGCCAAACAATTGCGAATATCCCCTGGTGGTAGGACTCCAAATTCTTGGCGCAATCGTCCAGAAGATCCACCATCATCGGCTACAGTTACAATCGCAGTAATATTAGCGCTGTAGGTTTTCAGTCCCCTCAACAACGTAGAAAGTCCTGTACCACCACCAATTACTACTATTTTCGGGCCTCGGTACAATCGACGATGAGCCATCAAGACATCAATGAGTTCCTCGCCACCTTCTGCTCTTAGTACCTTAGTAATTGAGCCTACGGTGCGAGTTTGCCCCCAAAGCACTAACAGTAAACCGCCAAGCAGCACCAAAGGGCCGCTAATATAGTTGGGTAGGATGTTGGTGATTACTCCCAGGAAACCCCTAACCAACTCGATCATCCAAAAAATTGGGGTCAGCTTAATCCAAATAGCTAACCCCAAACTCGCCAGCAGTACACCCCCAACACTGATCAACAACCAACGTTTTACCGATAGTCCAGGGGATAACCATTTGAACCACTGGTTAACCCGATAGGAAGTACGAGAACGCGATTGCTTTTGCAGGGCGTTGAGGGCTTGTCTGAGAAAACCAATTGACATACCTGATTCGGAGCAGTGCTACAAACAATAATTAACAGAAAATGTACACCACTTGGTTTAAAACCCTAGGCGTGAAACTATTATATTTGTCAATCCCATTAGACTTAAGAGCAAGTGGTCAAGATTGCCAGTATTCCTAGTTAAACAATACCCTGGCTTGGTAAAAGTGAATTTAATGGAAAAACGAATTTTAGGGTTAGATCCAGGACTAGCAATTCTAGGATTTGGGGCAATTAGCTGCATACAAAATCCCAAAAAGGTGCAAGAGACTACAGTAAATATGCTGGATTTTGGAGTAATTAAAACATCGGCGGATGTAGAAATGGGACTGCGCCTATGTACCTTATTCGATGATTTACACACCGTGATGGAGGAATTTCAACCGGATTTGGTTGCGATCGAGAAACTATTCTTCTATCGTATGTCAAGTACAATCCTGGTTGCACAGGCGCGGGGTATAGTCATTTTGGTGTTGGGTCAGCGTCGTCTTCCCTATGTAGAGTTTACTCCTGCTCAAATTAAACAAGCTTTAACGGGATATGGCAATGCCGATAAGTCGGAAGTACAAGAAGCGGTGGCGCGGGAGTTAGATTTAGATGAGATTCCCAAGCCTGATGATGCTGCGGATGCTTTAGCGGTGGCTTTGACGGCTTCTTATCAGTTGTAGGTGTTTTCAGGAGGTCGAACGCAAGAGCGTGTCGTAGACAAGGCAGGATAGCGCAGCAGGAGAGTCCGGGAGCGTCGGCAGCAGGAACCCACTCTTACTTATAGTAGGAGTGAATGTATGTTTCAACCAATAACGTGGCTAAATATTCAGGTGCAATAGCGGGCTTATAAAAAGCTCTATTCCTGGGTTTTAGACTAATAAAGCTGTTTAGTAATAGCCCATTATTCATTAACCAGCTATCTGGAATTTAGCGAGTAAACAAGGAAGTATTAGAACTTTCTTTACTACCAATTAGGGGAGCAAATGTTAATTTGCAGCTTATATTAATTAGATGGGGTAATGATAATTTTCCAAAGTTTACCAATTCCTAATAACTAGCTAAACCGAGAAACTGTGGCTAAAGTCATGGTCATATTCATGACTTTTTTCATTAGATATTGTTTAACAAATTTATATAATAGTCGTATCAAATCAGAGTAATAGTTCGATTTTAAACCAAAAGTGCTAGATAATTAGCAGAAGCTAATCCCTAATCATCACTTTTCCCTTTTTTATATCTAATCAGACTACCAAAGCTAAGTTACAAGTATTTCGGGAGATTTCTGGAACAAGCATTGCACCTTGTGTAGTCAAATTCAAATTCCAACATCACTTGATGCTTTTATCAGCTCAAGGGGGGACTTATGATTAATCGGGCTATAGACATAATCTTTGTAGATTCATTGGCCTTTGTCATCAATGTCACATTTGGCACACTACTTCATAGTAAAATATGCAATTACTCGTGGGAAGGAAAACCACTCTTAGATCCACAACCAGAAGAAATTAGCTCTGATCCGTCGATTTCAACATCATCTTCGGAAAATATAGATTTAAGCACTCCTGTCCTAAGCAAATATCCCAAAGTGAATGCAAAAATGAAAGCAGAAGCTTTGAGTAAAAATAGTTCAACGAGTGCGTAGATCGCAATCATTGGTCATGAAATAGGGTGTGGATAATACGGTTTGTAGGGGCAATTCATAAATTGCCCCTACAGCAGAGTTTTGGGTAAATCCTCTAGGCGCATCTTCAAAAAGAAACGGTATAAGGAGCAAGGGGAAGAGATTCTTCTTCCCTTTACAAATAAAATATGCCTAAAAAATTTGTAGTATCCTCTTGACATTATGTAGGCTTTATACTACAAATGTAATATAAAGATGAAAGTCTCTTTAAAAGGCAAAACTAAAACCTCTAGCAGCCTTGACAATTGCCTGGATGCTACTTTTTGGGAATTAGTTTAGCAGCTTCTTTCGGTAGTGCCCACTTTTGGGGCCGCGATTGGTGTTCGACTGCTCTGAAACCAACAAACGGACGGTTGCAGGATTCGGGTTCAATTCCCGACGGCTCCACTAAACTCTACTTCGATTGAAGTTAATTGATATTACCTCTTTCTCTTTCCGCACCCTGACTTTTCTTATTCAGAATTCTGTATTCTGTATTCTTCTTCAAATCGTATTTGTCTATAACCTTTACTTAATAAAGAGGTGAGTTCAATGATGTTAGCTAACTCATGTTTAATCACAACTCAATTAGTACAACTGCATTTAAACAACGTGAGATATGAGCGAACATCGTTTGAGCGAGATTGTGATTGAGCGTCCTCGCGGTGGGAGGAGAATCAGTCTTAAAAAGGTGACTGGTTTTAAGAAGCAATTATACAAACTCACCGAGGAAGCAATTCAGGATGGATTGTTGAATTCCTACCTGATTAAACCAATAAACAAATCCAAATATCTTTCAGATCATCTCGGCCCCTTGCGGCGGTTTTTGCGATCGCAAGTTGGACAGCCTTGGAATGACGTTTACAGCCAACTTTGTCAACGATTAGATCCCAAAACAATGGCCGGACAGCATGTTGTCGATCATGTGTGGGACTATGTTGAACGGCATGTAGAAATAATTGATGGTAGTTTCTATAGCAAGCCTTACCGAGGGTATCGAATTCAGCTAGATGCAAGCTATCGCGATCGCTTCTATATTCATCCTGAAACTGGAATTCTTTGTGCAGCCGAGAAAATACCTCGAAAACAGCAGCAAAAGCAGAAAGAAACTGATATTGTCATCATTGATAATTATCATCAATACCAGAAGATAAACGAGATTTGGTATTTAATTACCTTTGAAGATTTTCCACCACCACCGACTCATTATGTGACGGATGTTGTCAAAGGTATAATTTATCGTTCTGCCGCAATGTATAGAAGCCAAACAATTTACGCTGTCAGGAAACAACAGTGTAGTAAGAAGGAAATTCGATTTATTTTAAATCAACTTTCTCAAAACTAAAATTTTCACTTCGTGCCCTAACTGGATTTGAAAGTTGGGGCATCTTTCAGGCTGTGGATGAGAAGACACAGCAAGAGTTGTGGAAGAAGCAGACTTGCCGCAAATTGGGGAATATCTGCAACACTTTCCCCAAGTACGACTGCGGTTAGCACACTCACTGCTCTGAATTGGGCTGTGTTCTCTTTGCGGTATCGGTTTTTGGATGATATGCCCATCAATGTATTCACTGGCGGGTTCTGTCTCTGACAGATCCAGGAATTCACTTAGAGTCAGGGCTTTCGCAGAGAACTGTACAATTTAAGGTTTTTGTCAAAAATTCATCATTCATCATCAAGATGTTGGAGATTATTGGCACATTTGCAACGTGCGGCGATCGCTAGCAGTGATAGAATTTAACCGATGAAAGTCTTGCAGAGCCACGGAGTAATCATAAGAGTTATACTCATTCTCACTCACGTTGGGCAGTTTATTGCTTGTAGCTACCTGATTCGATTGATTAGAGTTAGCTTCATTTGACGAACTATTAACCGTCATTGCCAACTCTCCTGATGGGTTGATTGTACCCTGAAAACAATTAAATTCTGATTGGGGCATATACAAAGCACCCGTTACCTTGCCTTGCTGCTTTTGAAAAATGATATAACCTTGACCAAGCTCGTTTGCTTTTGGGGATTGACCATAGAGGTAAATCCCATCTTTTACAGGAAAATTTGCTTTTGGTAAAACTCCTGCGCCTTTTGTAGTTCCCTGAGTATCGGGAACCAATGCTGTGATTGTAGGTACTGTTTTTCCACCTCCAGAAGCCGCATTCAGTTGACTTCTCTGCTCCCGAACTTTTCTCAGCTGCGACAAAAGAGAGTTTTCAGAGCTTTTCTGAATCTGAGCCGATGATGAGCTTTTCTGAATCTGAGCCGATGATAATGGAGAATCTTTAACTGATACTACTTGAGTCTGCTTGGCTATACAGCCGAAACCGAGAAGTAAGCCTAAGCCCGCAAGGGAAATTCCCCACTGACGGGGAGATAATAACTGATGAAGGTTGTTAAGCACCCTACTTCTCCTGTTAAAAAACTAACTAAGTTCTAAGAACTTACTTAAATCATAACCAAGTCTTAATTGTTAAAGACTTTATTTACGACTTATATTACTATTGTCCAAAAAAGAAAACTGTCAAAAACAAAAGTTTTTATTTAATTTGGTTCAACAATCTTAGATTATCATCAGTTAGAGTCTTTATAACAGAAGGCAGGAGGCAGGAGGCTTTGTATGTCGCTGCACTCTACTCAATACAATTATTCTTTTAAACTGGGTATAAACTCCAGAATTAAAGTAAGTTTTCATTCATAATTCTTATCTTCTGCTTTCTGCCCTCTGTTTCCTGTCTCCTTCAAGAAACTTGTATATCTTGTAACTTTGCTACCATTTCTGCACGTGCCGAAACCTTCAATTTCCGAAACATCCTCTTTAAAGCTTGTTTGACGGAATTTTGCGTAATCCAAAGTTTTTCCCCAATTTCCGCATTCGTTAACCCCTGCGCCACCAAATCGGCAATTTCTAACTCACGCGCTGTTAAAGGACTTACTAAAATCGAATTAGATATTTTGGGTTTTGTCCGTAGAGTTGCCATTTTTGCTGACAAATGAATGCATAAAGCACTCAGATCAGCTAAATCGTTGCCATTAAATGCGGGATTTCCCTGATCACGAGCCAAGTTAAGCGTTCCGACAAGACGACCATCGCAAACAATTGGCCCAGTCATTACATGTTCGTGATCCGAGCGTGAGCAAAAATGCTTCCAGTCTCCTGGTGATAATAATAGCTGCTCATGAGCGGGAGCATGACGTTCAACCACGTAGCGTCCCACTGGATTGCTCTCTAAGCATACTGCCGGAATGCCTGGAATATTAATCTCAGTGGTTGGCTGCTCATCTAGAAGATAAATACCCCAATTTTGCACGCCAAAATGCTCGCTAATTTTATCCGTGAGAGCTAGTCTTAACTCTTGCTCATTCTGGACATTAGCGATCGCATGAAATACAGCGTGTAGAGAATTAGCCATAAGTGTACCCAGTTGGGGACTATCCAAGCCTCAACAATTACTTCTATGCTAATACCAAGGAAACTAAAACGCTAATTAACAGTAGCGACTAGGAGAAGCACATGACAGTTACACAACTCTCTGCTCAGGAACTTTTCCGGGCTGCTTATGAGAACCGCTATACTTGGGACAAGAATTTCCCCGGTTATACCGCAAATATTACTTTTAAGCATGATGACAAAGTGTTTACAGGCAAAGTTATCATCAGTGCCAATTTAAAAGCCGAAGTTTTGGATGTAGATGACGAAGCAGCGCAGAAAGCAATTCATGGGCAAGCATGGGAGATAGCAATTCACCGCGTCCGCCGCAGCTTTGAAGACACTCACAGCGCCAATACCTTTAGCTATGGCAAAACTGACGAAACGGGTGCCGTTGAGCTTTTAATGGGCGGTAAGGCTGAGGGCGATAAATACAAAGTCCGCAATAATGAAGTCTGCCATGTTCACCGTCTAATTCACGGTACTTTTGTGACTATTGACACCTTCAGCAGTCACGACACCGGGGAAGGCTACCTATCCCACCGTTATGACTCTGTTTACCATGACCCCAAAACTGGGGAACAAAAGGGTGGTAGAAGCGAATTTATTGATGAGTATGAAAAAGTTGGTGACTATTTCATCCTAAATCGTCGGGAGATTCGCACCGAGACAGCAGGACAATTTTCTACTCAGGAATTTATCTTCTCTGACATTAAATTGTTGGAACCTGTTGCTGGTTAAACTGTATTCTGTAATCGAAAAATTAGCGATCGCTCTTGAGTTAAAGGGAGCGATCGCTTTTATTTTTGGGTATTCCATGCGTAGGCGTAGCTCATCATCATAGACATCGTTCAATCACGTTAAGATACTTAATTATGTGTTCCTAATCAAGTGATAATTTACTTATGAGTCAACTTGAAAACATTCAAGCTGAGTACGAAAAGTTTCCTGAAGCATTTGAGAGTGTAATCATTAGCACCGTTAGCGCCCAAGCAATACCCAATGCTAGTTATGCTCCTTTTGTAATGGATGACTCCAAGAATATCTACATTTACGTCAGCGGTCTTTCCACTCATACCAAAAATCTTTATGCTAATCCTCATGTTAGTGTCTTATTTATCGAGGATGAAGCTAAGAGTAATCTAATTTTTGCGCGTCGTCGTTTGAGTTTTGATTGTACGGCAACTTTAATAGAGCGTGAAACTGACAAGTGGAATCAAATTGTTGAGCAATTTCAAGGGCGGTTTGGTGAAATTATCGAGGTTTTGCGCGGCTTGTCTGACTTTCGGATTTTCCAGCTAACTCCAAGTGAAGGCCGTTTTGTAGTTGGTTTTGGCGGAGCCTATCAAATCAGTGGTGATAACCTCCATCAACTTGTGCAAATCACAGGAGATGCCGAGAAAAAGCAAGGGTAAATTATGAATTATAAATTGCAAGAATTCAGCACCCAGGAGCCAAAAGTTAGAATTTAGAAAGAATCAAGTGTAATTGATACAGCGAATTTCAAGTTAGTGAGGTACACAAGCTAAGTCTAAAAGCCAGGTATAAAGCCTGTTTTACTTCTGAATTCTGACTACTGAATTCTGAATTCTGCTGTATATTGATTCATCAAATGTTCTCCCGATTCTTGAACTATTCAGACAGATGTATTCTGACTCCTGAATTAGTTTGACCGTATGCAAATTAAACTAAACTAAACTTTTTAATTTTATGCTTCAGTTTCAACCTCCTGGCTTTGGACATAAAGTCATCCATACATCCTTGGGGGCAATGGTTTACTATACCCAAACGAATGCACCTTGGGCGATTGCTGATACTGAAGATTTACCTCCACTACTGTTTCTCCATAACTTTGGTGGTGGAGCATCTGCTTATGAATGGTCTAAAGTTTACCCGGCTTTTGCCTCTAATTACCGCATTTTAGCCCCAGATTTAATCGGCTGGGGAGAATCGGCTCATCCAGTCCGGGATTATAAAATTAGGGATTATCTCAGCACGATCGCAGAGTTTATTATCCAAACTTGTCGCCAGCCGGTGACGGTGATAGCCTCGTCTCTCACAGCCGCTTTTGCTATCCGCCTAGCGATTGTTCAACCCAATTTGTTCAAAGGATTGTTTTTGGTGTCTCCTTCTGGATTTGATGATTTTGGACAGGGTGCTGGACGCAGACTTCCGCTTTCGGTAATTAATGCGCCTCTGTTGGACAGTTTTATTTATATGCTTGGTGCTGAAAATGAAATTGCAGTCCGAAATTTTTTACAAAGTTTTCTGTTTGCTAAGTCACAACGACTATCCCAAGAGACTGTACAGGCTTATTTAACCTCGGCACAACAACCTAATGCCAAATTTGCCGCCTTGGCATTTTTGCGGGGCGATCTTTACTTTGACCTGAGTTTATATATTAAGCAACTGACAATTCCCACGGTAATTTTTTGGGGAGAAAAGGCACAATTTACCAACATCAAACTAGGACAACGCTTGGCAAATTTAAATCCAAGAGCAATTCGAGATTTTTGTGCGATCGCAGATGCCGGAATATTACCTCATTTGGAAATACCAGAAGTTTTTATTGGTCTATTGCAACGGTATCTTAGGTAACTGGGGACTGGGGACTGGGGACTGGGGACTGGGGAAGACGAGGGGGATGAGGGAGACAAATAACAAATGACAAATGACAAATGACAAATGACTACTTAGAAAGTAACTGCGCGTTTAAGGCTTTAGTGATGCGATCGCCAGAAGCTTCTAAGTGAGCTAAGGTGTAAATATCAAGGCTTTCACCAAGTTTTTTGAGTCTGACATCAATGGCTTTTTGCAGTTGGCGCAATTCATACCAAGCCAATGTTCGACCATCTTCGGGTGTATTAGTAGTACCCAACATCATCTGTAGCAAAATATTTAGATATTCCCGTTGCAATGAACGGCGAATGCTAGAAATTGGCTTTGGTTCTCCAGGGGCGAAAACTTCTGTCCAGATGCCTGTTTGCAGAGTATCTAACAGTTCTGGAAGGGAAAGTGCTTCTCCAGGAAGAGTTTTTAATTCTATATCTTGTAACCGATTCAGGCGATCGCTGTCTAATAGCGATCGCAATATCGCACTTTGAAAACTCAGAATGCGATCGTGAATTGGATAATCAAGGCGGTTATTAGGTGCATAACTACCCCAGTGTTCCCAACGCGACGGTGCCAGTTGATTAAGCAATTCTGGTGAAAAGCTGAAAGCATCCTCTGAAAAAACATACTTTTGTAATTTTGTCAATGCTTGGCGTTGTTTTAAAAGTGAAACTGGTACAAATGCCCAAGCAGCATCATCACTAGCATGGAGACGCCGAAACGATTGTCCACCAATGTATTTAGAAAGCAAGGAGGCGTTCCGAAAATAATATTTAAGTACTCTATTGAATCTCAGGCGCAGGTTACTATAGCTTTCTCCTTTCGATAGATAACCCTTGTCAAGGCGCTGCCACATAAAACGAGCATTATCCATTTGCCACTGCGAATAAAGTAGCACATCACTACTCATGTCCCAGACATTTGCTAAAGGATTGATGTCCCAGATATCTTCATCAGTTGCGTAAGATAATTCTGGTTGAGGCGACGCCAATGCAATCTGCTCTAAAAAACTTTTTTCTGATTCTGGAATAATTGCCTCAAGTGTTGTTGATGGAGATATTTTATAACCATATTCAATTGCCCATTCGTCATAAGGGCCAACAACTCCGGGGAAATAGTCACCTTGCTTTACTCCCTGTGGTGCTATATTCACAGGTAGATAATCCATCACCGAACCAACTAAACCTTTAGTGTGAGTGATTTCAGTATTATTTAATTCTTCGGGCGCTAACATGGTGCTGCCATGAAAGTTGTGGCGCAAACCCAAAGTGTGCCCTACTTCATGAGCGATGAGAGAACGCAAATATTGATGCACATATTCTTTCATCGTTTCACTACTGGGCGTAGTGTTGGGCAAAATTGACAACGCCAGCGCCCCCATAGCTGCTTGATTTGAGGATTCCATGCCATAGCAGAATTCAGAGGAGGAAAAGAGAGCAGAGGAAGAGAAAGTGGAGAATCTATCCAGGAATTTCCCCACATCCTCGTGTCCTCTTGCTTTTTCTTGACATGGGTTTGTGTTCAGTGATGAATTTGCTTCCATCAGTGCGTGATATTCTTGCTGAATTAAACGCACCATATTGGCATCCACAATGATATCTGCATCCAATATTTCCCCTGTGAATGGGTTGACGCGCATCGGCCCTCTGGCAAAACCTGCATCCAAAGAATTGAACCAGCGAATAGTGTTGTAATGTACATCTGCTGGCTGCCAATCAGCATCATCTGGCATTTGCTGCACTTCAATGGCATTTTGAAATCCGGCTTTTTCAAATGCTTTGTTCCACATCAAAACGCCTTCACGAATCGCATCGCGGTACTCTAGGGGTACAGCATTTTCAATCCAATACACAATTGGTTTTTTGGGTGGAGATAAGGCGGCGTTAGGGTCAGATGGTTCTAGATGCCAGCGATTGATGTAACGTACAAATGATTCATGAGGATTATTGTTAGAGAAATCTTGGAACGCAGTAATAAAATATCCCACTCTGTCATCGGCAAGTCTGGGAATATAACCATTGTTTTCTCTAAGTTGAGAAAAACTGTAGTGTACCTTCAGAGTGAATGCCCTACTATCGGGTACGGTGACTAAATTTGATCCTTCTAATGATGAAAAACCGTAAATCGAATCAATCTCTACATTTTCTGGGAAGCTGTTAACATCGCCAAAATATGACTTGCGTGGGTCTAATCGGTAATCAGCCTGTAAAGAATATTTCAATAGGGGAGTTAATCCCGAAAAATCCTGCATTAGCAGTTCATTCAAGTTGATTAAAATATTTTTACTCTTTGGATCAATAGTAGCTATTTCGAGTGAATAAAGAACTGAATCGCTAAATGAACGAGCAAGCGATCTCTGCTCTGCTCTACTTTCTGTGCGGAATTTAACATTGCGTAAAACAAAATGCAATCTATTATTTACTTGTCGAAAGTAGAAGATAAAATCAGAAAGAGGTAATCCACTATAAATCCCACTTTCTCCAACCCCTGATTCCAATGTCACTATAGCTAGGTAGTCTTTATTTAGTTGCTCTGGTTTAAGTTCTAAGTAAACTTTGCCCGAATCCTCACTACAATAAAGTGTGAAGAGTCCTTCTAGTTTATCTATTTTATTAAGAGTTCCATTAAATTGGCAAAAATCTTCTTTTTTAATCTCAGCAAGATTATCATCAGCAGTTGCTAAGTTATCATCTCCTGGAAGTGCATTTAATTGCTGCACATCAATATTTGAAAGGCTTGAAAGTTGGTTTGCTCCTGCATAATCAGTTGACAGGAACAAGCCATACAGTAATACTATACAGATTGCTAATTTCGTTATCCAGTATTTCATCCTTTGGCTTTCCACCTGAAGCAGTTCTCGTGTTAAGGAAAAATGTGGATTAGTTTGTCGTCTGCAAGCCCTTCAAATATCTAGGGATTACGATATAAATCCACTCATTCAGATAAACAACGCCTCTAGTACAGCACAGCAGATATACAACCAGCATTTTAATTAACCAGACAAATTGCTTAAGCAACTTGTTAAAGGTAGTCAAACTTCCGCCACAGTGTACTAGCCTAAAAGTCATGTGACTATTGATTGTTATTAGTAGCTCTTTAGAAATTATCTATCAAGCATTTATGTCTGAAGATAGATAAGTTTTACAACTAAAGATATATGTTTTTTTTACTTCTATCTGTATTAAAAACCAAATGTAGCATTAAAAATGTATTTAGTGCTACATTTAGCAGTCGCAGCAATCTCAAGCATGATTTATAAACAAAGAGCTAGCTTTCTAAGAACGCTATTATTAAGCAAATAAATCCTTTTTTCGGATTAATTGTGGAAATTTATTGTAATCTCAAGCGTTTTCTCACATCGTCAATTGGTTCTTCCCAATGGTCTTCAAAGCGGTAGCCCAATAGAAAATCAGCTTTCTTACCTAGTTCTCGCCCTTTCACCAGATTGGCGCAAATCGCTTTTATTTGTTGAGGAGCCAGGATAGGATAGAGCAATCTAGCCAACCACAAACCGATGTGAAGTGATTTGCTGTAGTTTTGTGTAGCAGCAAAAGCAAGTACACCAATTTCTCCGGCGTAGGTGGTGTCAAAATCAAGCAAAACATGAAAAATATCGTGGGTGACCAAATATCGCAGAGCAAATAGATTACTTTTGGCAATGTCTTCTAGTTCTGGGCTGATATTTAATGGTTTTAGTTGATTTGCTCGCAGATGATTGGCATATTCTCGTCCAAAGGAGCCTTGAGGATATTGGCTTAATTGGTGCAAATCAATTGTGGGATAATAACCTACTACTGATTGAAGTTTCGAGGCGACTGTTGGAGAAACTTTAGCACCAAAAAAATCAGATTTAAGAATTGCAATATCACCCAAATTTTCTGAGTTTCTATAAGCCAGAATTACTTTGATTTGTTGTAGTTTTTTGAGCATCTCAACTTCTCGCGAATGATTTAGGATTGCTAGAGTAAGTCGTCTCTTCCTCAGGATTGAAGAAGCCTTTGTTTTTCATTACTGATAT
Source organism: Nostoc sp. UIC 10890 (assembly GCF_054786515.1). Taxonomy (NCBI): domain Bacteria; kingdom Bacillati; phylum Cyanobacteriota; class Cyanophyceae; order Nostocales; family Nostocaceae; genus Nostoc; species Nostoc sp. UIC 10890. The sequence continues at coordinate 1,962,561 of NZ_JBSGKF010000001.1, read as the reverse complement.
ATGTCTTTTGTTAGAAGGATAATTAGTTTTTTATAGTTAATCTTTATTTGTACTTCAAAAAGCAACCTATTTGGCATGATAAATTTGATTTCTAGGACGATTAGTCACATCAGTACCTTGCTTAAAGGACTTCAGATAAAAGGTTTTTTGGCTGTTGTCCTAGTTGGTTTTCTAATGCTGACGACGAATGCTGCTCCTGGGCAAAATAACACAGCCTTAAAGGAAAGAGTTCGTGAACAGATACAGCAAGATGATTCTCAAAGACCGAGAACAATCGGGGAGTGGAATAAAGAAGCTCGTGAAACGGAAGGTTCTCCTGGTGAACGACTTCAGAAGATTGGTGAAGAGTCAGCAGAAGCCTTTAAACAATTTGGCTCTGGGTACGTAGAGGGTGCTCAGAAAACTGCTCGTGATGTAGGGAATAGTGCAGCAGAAACAGGCAAAGATATCTCTAACCAAGTTCGACGCTAAATGTGTTGCCATACTATATTGTATTGGCAGCAATTGCTAAGAACTTTTCACTAAGAAATGAGTAACACGTCGGGACAGTGGTGTATAACCAGCCAACTCCTCTAATGCTTGAGTAATACGCTTATCGAACAGAATTCAGGAGTCAGGAGTCAGAATTCAGCATGAATTCTGACCGAAAAAGTGGATGAATAACCAGCGTTTTTGCACCCCCACCAAATCGTAGATTTGGTGGTTTTCAATCAGTGGGGGATTCAGACTGGCGACTGATAGCGCAGCGTAAATCCTTCTCTACGAGACGCTACCGCGTAGCTTGCTTCTCCGTAGGAGTATGCTTAGAGCGAGTCCGCGATAGCGTAGCGGTAGCGATTATTCGAGCGTCGCGTCTTAATTCTGACTTCTGAATTTTTCTTTAACCTTCCTGATAAGAGATTGTAGCGTTTTTGAGTTGTATAAAATATACGTCTTTAGTAAGGGTGCATAGCTAGCTGTGCACCCTTACTGTGTGTTGAATCCAAAAGATAATTAGTTTAGAATCGTCACCGATAGCGTAAAACAAGCTACGCGTAAATACGTATTATTTCTTGCGCTACGCGTCTCTAAAAAAAATTTTATTTTTTTTCATCAATAAATTTAATTGCTCTGTACCCTTGATCTTCAAGGCTAATTCTTCTCCTGTTCCCTCGCCCCGAAGAAGCTTGGTCACAACCTTGTTATATGCATCTACACTGTAAAATCCAGATTAATACCAGATAAGAAATAACTTTCAGTAACACTGAATAAATCGGTACAAATAAAGTGAACTAAGCTAATTGTCATTCAAATTGCATCTTTGCGTCGCCGCGTCCCCGTATCTTTCTAGCGATTGAACTATGCAACTTAAAAGCGCATTAGATTATTAAGGCTTGTGATTTTTATTTGCTAGTAGTAAAAAGACTCTTGATATAGCAGCCTCAGCGGATTTTCATTGAGGGAGGAAAAATGACAATCAATTATAGTTATGTTTGTTTATACCCACTCGTCTAATTGTAGCGAAAGAGGCGCGTATATTTTTTTACCTGTTAATTAGTAATTTAGGAGCAGTTAAGTAACTGTTGAATAACCGTTTGAAAACATGAAACAATGAGGATACAGCTAAGACGGTAAAGAAAAAAACAGATAGATAATTAGCGATATGAAGCAATCTAAGAGCACGCGAAGACGAGGACTTATCCTAACGATCGCTGGGTTGAAGCGTTTACAGGCGTCGATTCTGACGATGGAAAAGGTAGAAAATAATGGGCATCGCTTCACTCTAGAAGATTTAGGCGATCGCATGAATGTTTCTACCAAAACTCTAAATCGATTATGGTCATTGAATACAGGCGTGGATCAAAAAACCCTAAAATTATGCTTCAGCGCCTTTAACTTAGAATTACGCAGAGAAGACTATACAGTTTTGAGTGAATCGAATCATACTGAAAACTCTCAAACTTTCTCACTGAGTTTAGACACAGAAGAACAAAAGTTATCTCCGTCTTTATCCTTAGATTCATTTGTTACTCAACACCATAACCTACTCGAAAATCTTTGGTCATACCCAGATGGCCCCGTAGCTCTAGATTCGCCCTTCTATGTCGAACGCCCCCCCATTGAGGAACTAGTCTATCGAGAAATAATTCAACCAGGCTGTGTGATCCGGATTCGAGCGCCAAGAGAGATGGGTAAAACTTCTCTTGTGCTGCGGCTGTTAGCCTTTGCTAAGATGCAAGGTTATAGCCCGGTGAACGTGAATTGCAACCAAATCGATTCAAGCTGTCTGACAGACTTAAACAAGCTTTTGCGTTCTCTTTGCTGGCAAATTGCAACAGAATTAGGCATTGATCCTAAGTTAGATGACAACTGGGATGAGGAAATAGGCTGTAAGTTGAGTTGCAGTGTATATTTGCAATCTTATTTGCTCAACCAGAGCAAAAGTCCAGTGGTTTTAGTCTTAAATGAGGTTGACCGCTTTTTTGAATATCCTGAAATTGCTCGAGAGTTTTTTGGTTTGTTGCGCTCTTGGTATGAGGAAGCACGACAAGATAACAACTTGCAGAAACTGAGGTTAGTGGTGGTTTACTCTACAGAAGTATATGTCTCTCTGGATATCAACCGCTCCCCATTTAATATCGGATTACCGATCCGCCTACCAGAATTTACTGAGTATCAAGTAAAATATTTAGCTCATCGGCATGGACTAGACTGGACTTCTAATAAGGAAGTTAAGCAACTAATGTCTCTCGTGGGGGGACATCCAGCGCTAATTCGGATTGCTTTGTATTATCTCTGCTGTCAAGGGATTACTTTAGAAGAACTCATGCAGGATGCGATCGCTAACGGTGGTATCTATCGTTATCATTTATGGCGACACTGGGCAATTCTGCAAGAAAATCCTAGTTTGGTAAAGGCGTATGTTGAAGTTGTGGCCGCAAAGCAAAGCATTTCTCTGAATCCCATTGACACTCATAAGCTCGAAAGCTTGGGGTTGATCACTTATGAAGGCGATCGCATCCTACCGCGTTGCGAACTCTACCGTGCTTACTTTAAAAAACAACTAGGCGTTGCTGAATTTGAATATAAATCATTGCAAAAACGTGCCTAATAAAAAACTATCAGTTACTCTTTTTCTCGTGCTCACCTTACTCCTACAATATAAGCAAGCTAGCAAGAGCGTCTCCATAAGCGCAGCTTTTTGTAGAGAAGGAAAGGAGAAGTTCGAGCGGCAACTTCCTCCGCTCATACTTCTCTTGAGCGTGAGCTTTTTAGAACGGATTGTTAAGTTATGGAATGAAGTGTTTTGTTCTATAAGCCAGATAAAAAGCCTTTTTTAATCCTAAATTAGGACGATCTCTGTCTTTATTTTGCTCTAGTTTAGGGCTGCTGATTTTGGTATTTCCAACGAAAAACAATTAATTAGCTGACCAATAAAGCTGATAATCCTCAATATGAAATTTTCCATTATTGGAAGACATTTTGAAAAAGAAGTAATAATCTCCTGGCTCCCAAATACTAAATTCTTGCTCTTGTTCTTGAACATTAGCTGTCGAACCACCATTAGGGATAGTCATACTAGCAGTTTGTGTTCCGTTATATGCTCTCATCAGAAAAACTTCTAGCAGGCAGAAACCCTGTATTTCAGCCGAATAACGAATTTTAAAACGGATTTTTCCTCCATCCCGTAGGGTCTTTTTAATAGAGAATTTTTCAGTTTGAATGGGATTACCAGACAGATAAATGTCTTGACCTTGCGTTAACATATAGCTTTGCCTTTGATTGAGTGAACTCATGATTTTTTCCTCAAAAAAGAATAGAGTCTATTGAGATAATTGCATTGTTGTCCAATGTTTTTTACTGTCGCGTTTGTATTTTCTCGCCATCAGCAAGAAAACGCAATGACAGATAAGACAGTTAAGAAGACAGTTAAAAAATAAATTCTGATGGGCGAGCGCAATCTAGAAAAATAGAGATTAAAACAATTCGCAATGGGCTAACGCCCCGCTCCGCTAACGCAATTCGCAATGACGCGACGCTCCTGCGTCGCTAACGCTTCGCTATCGAAGACTCGCTACCGCTACGCTAACGCAATTATGTTTTGTAACAGGGATTTAACCCCGACACAAAACGTGCTGCCTATCTTTCTGGGGACTCAAACCCCCAAAGTTCATTGAACAGTCAGATTTTTTAGGGTGGTGGTAAAGTTACGCTGTTCTGCTGTTGCAATGAATGAGATAATTGCTTCACACGCCACAACAACGATTAACACCAGCTGATAAAAATCACAGCCTTCCAAACTATTGCAGGTTTTTCAAATCCAATTTAACCCTGTTTTGTCAAGCTGGAAGGAAGCAATCGCTGAAAGCATTTCTGAACTTTACTTTTCAGCTTTTGGCTATAAATTTTAGTTTCTACTAGAAAATAAAGGCTCAAAACTTTATTAAATAAAAGTTTCAGAGTTTCGCTTCGATTATTTTCTCCGAAAGTGATAAAACAGGGATAGAAGTAGTTAATACGATCTGACGCAATCAAGGCGCGAATTATTTTTAGAAGATCACGATAATTGCGAGAGTTTAACACAAATAAGTAGTTACAAATTTTAGTCTGACTAAATTATTAGAGAACATGGACGGTGTAATGCTTGCTTTAGTAAAACTTGATATTCTTCATCCTCAACTCGATAGGCACCAAACCTCTCAAGGTGAGGATTCATCATTTGGGCATCAAAAAATACAAATTCCCTCTGACGCAATCTTTCCACCAACTTGACCATCGCTACCTTTGAACCTTCGGGAATGCGGTAAAACATCGACTCACCAATAAAAGCCCCACCAATCACAATCCCTAAAATTCCCCCGGCTAGTTCGTCACCTTGCCAAGTTTCAAAACTATAAGCATAACCACTCTGGTACAGTAGCCAGTAAATCTTTTCCAATTCTGGTGAAATCCAAGTTGTCTCTCTGTCTGCACACCCAGCCACCACAGCTTGGAAGTCCCGATTAATCGCCACGCTAAAGCGTTCTTGATTCAGAACGCGCTGCAAAGACTTGGGGTAACGAAACCGCTCATCCAAAGGAATCAAAGTCCGATCGCGACTTCCGTACCAACTCAGGCGATCGCGTTCATCAGCCATGAGAAAATAGCCTTGTGCATAGCCCTCAACAATAGCGGCGATATCATATTGCATAAATAAATATAAAAAAACACTCTTAGAAACGCAATTTGATGCTAAAAGTCAACCTCAGCGTTCCTCTGTGTTTCCCTCCGCGTCCCTCTGCGTTTAAAAAAGATGACTCAACCAATTCCACCCATCACCCTACCACCGCCCGAAAATCCGTTGCTCGAAGGTGAATGGTTACGAGAACGCTTACAACGGTGGCTAGATACAGAATTTATCCCCGAAGCAGTCAACCAAAATATTGCCCAACGAGCCGCACAGATTTTTGTGCGTCAACGGATGGAAGGAGAAAATGACCTTGGTTCTCTGGTAATTGCCATTGTCACAGAGATGCAGTCCTATGATTTTTCCAATAGCTTTTATGGAGAGTTTGCGATCGCCAACGCCGTCAGCGATCTACTCTTAGAAAGTCTGGGAATTGATAAGTGTTGTGGTCAATAATATTTTGTCATTTGTCCTTTGTCATTAGTCCTTTGTTATTTACCAATGACCAATGACTAATGACTAATGACTCTTAACTACCAACTAGACTTAACAACTCCAGGTAAAAGACCTTCATGCGCCCATTCTCGTAGCACGTTCCGAGAGAGTCCAAAATCGCGGTAAACTCCTCTAGAACGACCAGTCAACCAGCAACGATTGCGGTGGCGGGTGGGCGCACTATTCCGGGGTAGCTGTTGAATCTTCCGGTGGATTTCTAGCTTATCCAAAGGAGATGCTGCACTTCTGAACTCTTCTAAGAGAGCTTCCCGTTTGTCAGCATACTTTTCTATCAACCTGGTGCGCTTTTTCTCGCGCTCAATCATGCTCTTTTTAGCCATATATTCTCTAACTTATTTAAAGACACCGTTTTCCATTCTACATTCTCTCCATCAATTCTGGGGTTACTTGTGTCAACATAATTCGTAATTGATAATTCGTAATTCGTAGTTGCAATCAATGCTTGCTCTGAACTCTCCACTGATTGTTGACCACTGAAATCAAAGATTTCAGTGCTTGCTCTTTACTCTCTTCAATTACGAATTACGAATTACGAATTAGTAATTATTTAGTCGCTTACCCTACAACCACTGGCTTATTGGCTACAGGGCATAAATCAGCAAGCTCACACGCAATACAAACTGGAGAGCGGGCTTTACAAATAGCACGACCGTGATAAATCAACCGAATTGACCAATTTTCCCAATCAGGCTGAGGCAATAAACCCATTAAATCTTGCTCAATCCGAACGGGGTCTTTTGCTTCAGTTAAACCCAAACGTTGGCTGAGGCGCTTGACGTGAGTATCTACTGTCACGCCAGCATTAATGCCATAAGCATGGGCCAGAACTACATTTGCTGTCTTCCGTGCCACACCTGGAAGCTTTAACAACTGTTCCATTTGGTTGGGCACAACAGAGTTAAATTCAGTAACAATCATCCGACAGGCGGCTTGAATGTTCTTGGCTTTATTGTGATAAAACCCTGTAGAACGCACCAAACTTTCTAATTCTACTAAGTCAGCGATCGCTAAACTCTCAGCATCAGGAAACTTACCAAATAAAGCTGGTGTTACCTTATTTACCCGCTCATCAGTACATTGAGCAGAGAGAATGGTTGCTACCAACAGTTGTACTGGCGTTGAGTAGTTCAAAGAGCAAGTAGCATCTGGATAAAGACGCTTCAGACGAGCTAAAATTTCTAGCGATCGCTGCTTTTTAGATAAGGATTTGCGCGTAGTACTCACTGGAATAATTTTTGTACCCACTCCAATTGACTAGTTAATTGAGTAGTTTCTTTGACGATCAGAAAAATTCCTAAGCCTAAGAGTAAAACCAAGCCTGTTTGCATTACACCTTCTTGAATGCGGCTAGGCACAGGCTTACCACGCAAACCTTCAATCAGCAGAAAAGCGAGTTGTCCGCCATCTAAGGCTGGTAAAGGCAAAATATTGATAATAGCCAAGTTAATGCTGATAATTGCCGCAAAAGACAACAGATTTACAGTATTGTCTTCAGCTAATTTTGCACCAATTTTGACAATATTAACTGGCCCAGAAACTTGCCCAGCAGTTTGTTGAAAGTTGGTAATTAACTGGCCAAAACCGCTTAGTGTACCAACAAATAATTGTTGAAATCTATTAGCAGCAAGACCAAAAATTTCAAAAGGACTATTAGGACGGCGATAAATTGCTGTAGCATTTGGACTAAGTGCCACACCAACTACACCTTTGCCATCGGCTCCTAGTTTTGGTGTTAATTTCAGAGTTTGTTGTTGGTTTTCACGCAGAATTTTCAGTTCGATTTGCTGATTGGGATGAGTTTGAATTTCTTTGGTCAGCAAAGGAGTTGACTGATCAGAAGCCGGGAGTTCCTGACCGTTCACAGCCAGAATAATATCACCTTCTCGAATTCCTGCTTGGTAGGCAACAGATTCTTGATTAACAGGCTGTACAAGAACACCAGCTTGATAGTTTAATTCCTTGGGAATACCAACAATACCCAATTGCAGAGCCAACACTAAGTAGGCAAATATTAAATTTGCGATCACTCCGGCACTGATAACGATCGCCCGGTCTAAAACTGGACGGTTACGCAGCAGATTTGGGTCATTGGGTGGAACATCGCTATCGGGGTCATCATCGGGAAAGCCCACAAAGCCGCCCAAAGGAAAGGCGCGGACAGCATATTCGGTTTGTGAACCTTGGTACTTCAAAAGAACTGGGCCAAAACCCAAAGAAAAACGGTTAACGAGAATGCCTTGAGAACGTGCTGCAACAAAATGTCCCAGCTCGTGTACCAAGATCAAAACAGCCAAGACTGCGATCGCTGCTAAAACTGACATAGAACAAATTACTGAAAATATTAAGCTATAGTTATCTCCATTCTAATTGGGCATTGGGTATTGGGTATTAGTCATTGGTCATTGGTAAATAACAAAGGACTAATGACTAATGACAAATCACAATACTTCACGTCCCAAGTAAGGTTGCAACGCTTCTGGTATCCTCACTGTCCCATCAGGTTGTTGATAATTCTCCAAAATTGCTGCCATCGTCCTTCCTACCGCCAAACCCGAACCATTCAGAGTGTGTACGAACTGAGTTCCTTTCTTCCCTGCCTCTTTGAAGCGAATATCAGCCCGTCGTGCCTGGAAATCTATAGTATTAGAACAGCTAGAAATTTCGCGGTATTTGCCAGAAGAGGGCAACCAAACTTCTAAATCATAAGTTTTGGTAGAGGCAAATCCCAAATCCCCAGTACTTAAATTTACTACTCGGTAAGGCAACTGCAATGCCTGTAAAATTGCTTCTGCATTCCCCACCAATTTCTCCAGCTCATCAAAAGACGTACTGGGTTCGACAAATTTCACCATTTCCACCTTATTAAATTGATGGAGGCGAATTAATCCCCGCATATCGCGCCCATAACTACCAGCTTCACGGCGAAAACAGGGAGTAAAAGCACAGTGGTAAATAGGTAAATCTTCAGCAGCGAGAATTTCACCCCGGTAGAGATTTGTAACTGGAACTTCCGCCGTCGGAATCAGCCATAAGTCATCATCAGCGCATTTAAAGCTTTCTTCCGCAAACTTGGGTAACTGACCGGTTGCAGTCAAAGACTCAGTATTTACTAACAGCGGCGGGCTGACTTCCACATACCCAGCTTGAGTATGAAGACTCAGCATAAATTGAATTAATGCCCTCTCCAATGCTGCACCGGCGCCTATCAATGTCACAAAGCGACTTTGGGCAACTTTTACAGCTCGTTCAACATTGAGAATACCAAGCTTTTCGCCAATTTCCCAGTGAGGCAGAATATTAGGATTTTGAGGAATGTACTCATCACCCCAACGGCGTACTTCTACGTTATCTTCCTCATTCTTTCCAAGGGGTGTAGAGTCGCTTGGCAAGTTGGGAAGTGCCAACACAAGTTGGGCAATTTCAGCTTTGAGTTCTTTTTCTTGGGGTTCCAGTTGGCTCAACGTAGCTTTGACAGAGTTTCCTTCATCCCGTAAGGCTTGAATTTCTGGGTCTTGAGGATCGATCCCAGATTTAATCTTCTGCCCGACAATTTTACCGATTTCGTTGCTACGGGCTTGGAGTTGACTACGTGTCCCCTCAAGCTCCCGTTGTTGTCGATCTAACTGTAAAATCGGTTCGATGTCGTATTTACCACTACGACTATTCAATCGTTCTTGAACTAATTGCGGATTTTCCCGTATTTGCTTGATATCCAGCACAGATTTTTCTCAGTTTTTAACCTATTATCTACCTGCCAACACATCAGCATATACTGATTTTGGCTTGCCATGATCAGAAAAGCAACCATAAAAATTTAGCCCTGCCAATCTTGCCAGGGCTAGAAAAATTTAAAATCCAAAATTTAAAATCCAAAATTTGGTATTACTCCTCTGATTTTCCAGACCCCTGAGTGTTTGCAGGTGAGGGTAGCCAGTAGGCAAGTACGCCTGATAAACCACTCCAATACACTGCTTGATTTTGACTATTATCGCGTTCCATAAAGATCAGGGAACTACACAATCCAATCATCAATGTACTAAAAAGTACTTGTATACCAAACTTCCAAATTTCTAGTTGTTTCATAATGGTAAGACCTCTAATAAAGATTAATTCACCCTAATAACGGTTCTGTTATCACTCTGTAGACGGATGCTAATATTAATTAACTGGTATGAGTCTTCACACTGTACTTTGATAATTTCGGAAAAGTACAATGAACATATTTGAATTATTCGCCATACAACCTCTGAAAAATAGGGGAAAAGAAGTCAAAAGAATTACTTGATTTTGACTTTTACCTTTTATTCCGACTCCCCTTTCTAAGGTCGGTTAATGCGATTGAGTAGCCAAAGCGACGCTACAAGCCCTGCAAAGTGTGCTGAGACAGTGTTGGTGTTTGCCTGCACCACAAGCATATCTAGACCGCTAATAATTCGGGTAGGGTCAAAAAATTGGGTAGTTATGGCTTGAGGAGATATGGATCTTGCTACCAGTGTTCCAACGATCGCTTGTGCCCCCAAAAGAGTCACTAGCGTTCCCCCTAAATTCACCCACAGCCCTAAGCGTAATACTTGCACTGTCTCACTTTTCCGAGGGCGGTTGCTGGGATTAGAGGATTCCAATTGCTTACCAATTCTGGTGTAACGGTAAGCTAAATAAATCCCCCCACCTAAAACAACCAATCCACAAATTGCTAAAAATACGCCAAAGCCAGTCCCAGGATTATTACTAGGACTGCCAGTTCTTTGATTAAAGATGGCGAACAGCAACACAATTATGCTAGAAACAACGCCTAGTACTAGCTGAATCCAGAAGCTAATCCAACCTGTAAGGCGAAAAGTTTGGGCAATTGCCCTAAGAGTTGAGGAAGATGATGGGGCATCGGGAGTTTGTGACATAGTTCACCAATGTGCTGGGCGCTTGATTAAAGGACATGGGGACGCGGGGATACGGAGACACAGAGAGTTATTTCCCCTCATTCCCGCGTTTCCCCGTCTTCTTTCTGACTTTTTATGCTATCTGGAAAACCTCTTTCTAAATCTCTTTCCTTCTAGGAAACATACTTTACGCCGTGTGCAACTTTCTCTCAGACCTAACCCCCAACCCCTTCCGTTGTAGGGAAGGGGAGCAAGAATCAAAGCCTCTCTCGCTGTGGGGGAGAGGAATGGAAGTGGGGTTCTAAGGATAAGTTGCACATCGCGTTACTTTGAATTTTCCCTTTCCCGATGCGGGAATGGGTTTAGGGTATTAGATTTTTCGTGGGCTTTTCCATATAACGTGAAAAGTCAGGTCTTCTTTCCCCCCGCCTTTAGGTCTTCTTTGATAAATTTACTATCACGCTTGCCAAATGACACAAGAGATTCTCTTGTTGAAGAAATTAGTAATGGTTACTGCTTAAGTGTTTCCACTGCCGTAGCAGCTTTAACCCAGACATTTCCCTTAGCGTAAGCTTTTAGAATTCGCATTGGGAAAATCACTGTAAAACAAAGTGTTTATTAACTTTTACAGACAAAATAGCATTTTACCTGTAAAATTTTTTCGATGGCATTTTATTGCTTAAGCGGTTCTAACTAGTTCGGCATCACTTGACACCAAGATAGTGAGTTCGCAACTGTCTGTTCGCTCCTCACCACACCGTATCGAGCTTGGGTAGGAATACATTATTTTCTGCCCCTAAAACTCGCAAACTCGTCCCACAACTTCACAGGCGTGGGTGATTATTTGGTGTTTACGCTTTGGAAATATAGTCTAAGTAGCTCTATCTGTATTACTCACTTAGTAGTAGCACTGTATACTGACTACAAGGATTGTAGACCTTACCCTAAGGCATTTTTTTAGCCATTCACTAACCATGAAACTTGAGGATATATATCAATTCTTTGAAAATCCTCCGCCAACTTACCTTTGTCAAGAACTAGCAGTTTGTTACATCCTGTCTGTTTTATTACAAGGTGAATCCTACGGAACCGAGTTGATCGAGCAATTAGAAACTGAATATCCCATCTACCGGCTTTCAGATACCGTACTTTACAGTGCAATCAAATTTCTGGAAGATCAAGGGGCAATCACTGGATATTGGAAGAAACTCGAAGGACGGGGACGCCCCAGGCGTATGTACCAAGTTTCTCCCGAATGGCAAGTTCAAGGTCAGGATTTAGCTTTTCTTTGGCAAGACTACATCAATAGGAGGACAAAGTAATCCGATTTTGGATTTTGGATTGTGGAAGAGTTCCTAGCGATCGCTTTTTGGCGTTCCATTTCTCGCAATCATTTTTCAAACTGGTATAACGAATAATTGATAATGAATAAGTCTCCTCCAGTCAAACACTAACAATTAGTTATGGATACTGCTATTCTGCCATCTACGTTCCTGTTAACCTTGTTGTTATCCGTTGGGCTGTTTTTCTTTATTCGTGCCTCGACTAAAGACCGCATAGAAACAGCGCAACTGGTATCTGAGCAAGACGAAGCTGTTTTAATGTCTCAATTAAAAGAGTATTTTCGCTCGCGGTCTTACCGAGTGGCAGCGGTAGACCGAGAACAAAACAAGGTGACTTTTGAAGGTAATGTTCGCCCCAGCTGGTTCTTAGCTATATTTCTAACTTTACTGGCAGCTATTGGGATTATTTGTCTATCTTTGGTGGTATACCTGCTTTTTCCTAGCCTCAGTACCATTGTTCTGGCTATGGTACTGCTGTCGCCTTTAAGTGGTCTATTTTATTGGAAAAAATCTGAAAGACTTGAGAAGGTTTCGCTCAAAGTAGAAACAACTCAGAGCGAACAAACCTCCTCAAGTAAGATAACCGTAGTAGCCCATCGAGATGAACTCAGTGAGTTACAAAGGACTCTACAGCTAAAGCCTGGGATATAATTGTTGATTTTTCTGACCATCTTTTAACTATGATATGCAGACTTCTGACCTGACCTACTCTTTAGGCAATGGAAAGTAGGAAGGAGGAAATCAAGAACATTGCTTTGTCAGTTTTCCCCACAACTTGTGTTGTGGGGAAAAATTTAAATTAATTAACTTAAATTCATTGACAGAGCTTGCCTAACAATCTACGGCATAGAGCGCAACTTCACTAGCGCTTTTAAACGCGCTTGGCTCTATACCTACTCCCTTCTGCATCATCAAAATAGTGTCAACCCATGCAATGTAGCGTGGTTTGAGACAAGTTTACTTTCCAACTACCTGGACTAGACTTACTGGCAAATCAGCTACAAACTAAAAAAAAATTAAATTTTGCATAAACTTAGCAATTTTGCCAGTTAATAATAGTCAGGAGCCACACTCAATGCTTAAGATGACCATCTATGGTTCACCGACTAGCTAAAGCAAGAGGTTCTTGACCTGGCGAAGGTTCTAACACCCTCAAGCTAGGAAACAAGAAATGGTTTTCCTCTACGTATTGAGCACCAAACAGTCCCTTTTCTGCCCAGAAATAACGATCTGTGGTGTGTTCATTTCGCTTTACGAGTAGCAATGCCGGTGGCAAAATCCCTTCAGCTTGAATGAATCTTCTCGCTGCTGTCACAGGCTTTTCTTCGCCACTTTCGATGCTATATTGAGGCACATGTTCCAAAATTCGCCGTCCTTCCTGACGACGACGACTCTTCCTTTTGCGTCTCCTTGCCAATCTATTGTCCTCCTCTTTCAAGCTATAGATTGTAGTGATAGCTACAAAATCCGTCGTCATTATATAGGTTCTAGTTCAAAATATCAATACTTTTTAACCTTTTCATGTAAGAAAGTTAATATCTTTGAAAATAGATAAAACAGAACCACCTAAAGATATAATCCCCTGGTACAAACCATCTCTGAGAAAATTTTAGTTAAGCTTTATTAAATGAGTGAGGTAAAAATTAAGTATCCTCTCTTACATCATGCCTCAAAATCTGTAATCTTGAGCAAGAGCTAAAAAATGTTAATGTCTGCCAGTTCCGATTTTCTTGCTCTGTGTCGAGAGCAAATAGCGCTACTAACCCAAGGGCTGGGAGCAACTTTAAGTATTGTGTACCTAACACAAGAATTGGTAGAGACTCCTTCAGGTGATGCAAAACTGATTCCTGTGGTAATTTACCCGGAAACAGCATTATTACCGCCAGGGGAGGTGACTGCTGAAGCGACAGCACACAAGCAGCTTCAAGTTGGAAATGTGTTTGTATTACCCAATGATCAGAGAAAATTATTGACAGCAGGATCAGAATCTCCAACCTCATCACAGGGTTCGGAGATACCAGATGCATCTCAACCCCATCTCAAAGAGGAATACCTATTTAGTGGAAACCAAATTGTTTTACCTCTAATTTATGAGGGTGTGATGATGGGCTTATTGGTGACAAGTAGGCAAGACCGGGCATGGAATGAAAACGAGGAAAGTCAGATTCAACGAATAGCTCAAACATTAGCGATCGCTTGTATTTTAGATCAACGACGAGCATGGTTTGAGCAGCAGTTGCGTGAGCAACAAATTCTCCAAGAAAAACAGCGGGATTTATTAGATAACCTTTTGCATCAGTTTCGTAACCCATTAACGGCGTTGCGGACTTTTGGCAAACTGCTATTGAAAAGACTACGACCAGCAGATGCCAATCGGGATGTAGCAAGTAGTATTGTGCGCGAAAGCGATCGCCTTCAAGAATTACTGCAACAATTTGAGCAAGTAATTGACTTGACAGAGGCAGATTTAGCACCACTACATCTAGCAGAAGATGAAGTATTTGTAGAAGCAACTATCCAAAAAGACGCAAAACCACCGCTATTATTGCCAGGAACGGGAGATAAAGCAGTTGACTGCTCGCTAGCGGATATATTAGAACCATTATTAATATCAGCCAAAGCGATCGCTCAAGAGCGAAAGCTAAAACTAATAACTGAAATTCAACAGAATTCATCTCTAGTACGTGCCAACGTCAAAGCATTACGAGAAGTATTAACTAACATCATCGATAATGCTTTGAAATACACTCCTACTGGTGGCAAAATTTTGATTCAGGCGGGGCAAGAAAAAGCTAATTTTCAAGGAATTATTATCAGTGACAACGGGCCGGGGATTCCACCCGAAGATTTAGAACATCTTGGAGAACGTCATTATCGGGGTGTACAAGCGCAAACAGAAATCCCTGGCACAGGTTTGGGGTTAGCGATCGCTAAACAACTAATAGAGCAAATGCAGGGCGAAATCGAGGTTTTCAGCCCTGCAATCAACTCTAAGCTAACTTCACCCGATGCGCCGGGGACTACATTTATTATTTGGTTGCCGGAAGTTCAAAATTAGTCATTTGTCCTTTGTCCTTTGTCCTTTGTCCTTTGTAAATACTAATGACTAATGACTAATGACTAATGACTAATGACTAATGACCAATGACTATCTTACTGAAACCAACAAGTTCTGATTGATGGTCATTTGTAGATCGGTATCTGGGTCAATTGCTACTAAGTCAACACTATTTCTGCCGAAGAACAGACCAATCAATGCACCGATACCAGCGCCACCCAATACTTCTTCTGTGGCAATGGCGCGATCGCCTGTGACAGCAGATACCGCCGCGGCTGCACCTGCGCCCAATACAGTATTTCTGATAATTGCACCAGTACTAGTACCTTTGTTGACGGTTTCAGTTTTGGTAATCACGTCAGAACTAGCGTTAAGTTGATACTCTTGACCACTGGCCAAAACTAGTTTCTCGGCAATGAATTGAGAACCGCCTGTAGCAGGTCTGAGTTGACCAATAACTTGACTACCAGCCGGAATCACTACAGATCCGTTTTGCGTAACCACGTTTTGGGATACTGTCAATGTCAAAGGCGCTGTTTCGTCCTTTGTAACCAGAATTTTTTCTGCCTTGTCATACTTCACAGGAATAGCAGTCCCTTGGGGAATTGTGACTGATACGGGTGTTGGGGTAGTAGACCCAAGTGCCACAACATAAGGCGAGTTAATAGCTGAGGCTTGATTAGAGCTAACTAATGCTTGATAGATGAAGGCTGCTACCTGGGCGCGAGTGGCGGTTGCAGTTGGATTCAGGAAGTTCACATTAGGATAGTTGACCACAATTTGCTTTTCAGTTGCAGCTGCGATCGGGCTACGGGCATAGCTAGCAATGTTATAGCCATCGTTGAAGTATTGCAGAGTGCTTTCAGTATTGCCGATGGGACTATATTCCAGACCGTTCGCCAGGGAAACTAAAACTTGTTGACGGGGAATAGCCTGGTTAGGTTCAAAGCGATTTCCAGGATAACCTGATAAGAAACCAATGGTATAAGCTTGCTGAATTGCACTAGATGCCCAATAGTTGCTAGGCACATCAGCAAAATTGATTGCTTGCCGTTGCGGTGCTTTTTGGAAAGCTTTGTTGACCATCGCGGCAAATTGAGCGCGTGTTACCGCTTCTTCAGGGCGGAAAGTACCATCAGGAAATCCGGCAATTACACCTCGCTGAGACAATTGTTGAATAAATTGTGCTGCCCAATAGTTAGATGAAACATCAGAAAAAGTAGTTTGAGCAAAAGAAGGTGCAGCTGTAATGAAGGGCGCTACAGTACCAACTGTGACGCTTAAAGCCATGAGTGCAGCTGTTTTAGATTGCCAACGATTTAAGTTAAACATTATTTTTTACTCCAGTACAATTAGTTTTTTTACTTGTTAATTAATTAGACATTTACTAAAGTACAAGGTTCCCAATTTTTCCTGCTTTTTGTAAAAACCATTACCTTAGTCATACAGTCATAATCAAGAAGTCTATGTCAAACGAAGTAGGTAATAGAAGTAGTAGTCTGTCAAGTTTAAATTGATGAGCAAATAAGCTCGTAGTAAGGACTTCAGTCCTTCTTTTCTAAGCACTAAAGGGCTTACTACAAACCGCAAACTAGCTTGAAAAAGTAGTAGTGTAATCACCCTATTAACTCTGAGCACAATTAAATCAGTGTTCTAATAAATATCAGTACTGACTAAGACGATAAAGAGATAGAATAGTTGCTGATTAATAGATTTTTTATGGTAAAAGTGAAAGCGATCGCACACTATAGTTAAAGTGGCGATCGCATATAAGTAATGATTAAATTCACAACTTGAATGAAGTTAAATCTAGTAGCGAGATGGTGGTACTAAATTCAAGTTAGAATTCAGCGTGAGCCTTAAATCCTGTGCAGGTCTGAGGACAAAAGCATTTCCTTCTTTTTTCCGCAACAGGACACTTGCACCCGCACCCGCAGCGCCACCGAGAACAGGTTTTAAATCGTCAACTCTGCGGTTCCCAGTAATTAGTGAACCTAAAAGACCAGCACCCGCACCAATAGCTGCATCAGTTAAAACCTGACCTGTGCTGGGCCCCTGTGAAACTTTTTGAGTTGTGGTATATGTACGAGAAGTTGCATTAATCGACTGACGCTGACCATTAGAAAATTCTAATTCTTGCGCTACAAATCTTACGCCTTTTCCTTGGTTATCATCATCTCTTGTATCTCTGGAATAACTATCTAAGTCAACAGATTCTAGCCGTCCATTTACTTTAGTACCAGCAGGAATTAAGACGTTTCTGTTTCTGTCGATAATGTCGTTCGCTATCCTCAAGGTTAGAGATTTACTTTCCCCAGGAGCAATAGTGATTGTTTCTTTTTCGTAGGTGACAGGTAAAGCAACACCAGAAGGAATAGTAACGTTTCCATATTGTCCAATTCTGTCTTGCCCAATTCTATATTGAGCATTAGCAGGAGCCAAGCTCAATAGAGGGCTAATGACGCTTGTAGTAACTGCCATTGCCATAAGTGCAGCAGTTCCAGATTTCCATTGATGTAGGCGAGTCATAAGAGGGTTATCCTTTGTGTATGTGATGTATTTAATGACGGGGATTCACTGAGTTTGTTTCTGACTGTTTTTGAACCTGTCTATAGGCGTATTCCGCAGATAAAAGTACTTATATATGATCGTAAGTTTGTGCGATCGCATAGGTGTAGCCCGTCGTAGACATCGGTTCTCAGAATTTGTCTTCTGCTAATGTGTGTTAGTAAAATTAGAAGCAAGACACTCATAAGACGTAAAACGAGTATCATTTTGTTCCCAAATGCTGTTTTATTACTTATGTTCACATATCTAAGCCATTGAATAGAGGGGAATGGTCTGAATGTGAACTCTTACTTCTATTGTAAATTAATTTGCTAGGACTTGGAAAATATTATCGCTTTCTTTTAGAAATGCTAAAGTCAATTTATAGAGT
The DNA here is from genome assembly GCF_054786515.1 of Nostoc sp. UIC 10890. Classification (NCBI taxonomy): domain Bacteria; kingdom Bacillati; phylum Cyanobacteriota; class Cyanophyceae; order Nostocales; family Nostocaceae; genus Nostoc; species Nostoc sp. UIC 10890. The sequence goes on along the minus strand of NZ_JBSGKF010000001.1, from coordinate 1,944,683 downwards.
AATTCCTAATGTCAGCGAGTGAAGCGCAATACTTGATTATTAACGCACTTATAGGAATCCGCTTTGATTTATGAACTAATTTGCGTAGGCAGGCAATAGGCAATAGGCAACAGTCAAGAAGGCTTCTTAGTGGTACTGAGTTTTTTCAGAAATCAAATATGAGTCCTATATTACTCTCGGTTTGCTTGGTAATAGGTTCTATGATGAAGATAGTGGCAATTGGTACATAAAGATACCAGCCCAGTTTTACCGCTACGGTTTTACAAAAAGGTGATATTGTTCCGATTAGTTGGGACTTGTAATTATGGCAAATTGGACTGAAAAGCAAAAACAAAAGTATGCTAGGTTCCAAGAAATTTTAGAAATTGGAAAACAGCGTTATGTGGATGCTGGTGGTAATCCTCAACGTTATCGAGTAGGTTTCAAAGGTCAAGATTACTTGACAGATGAAGAGAGAAAAGAAGCTACCAAAATCATGCGGCAAATGTTTGGTATTTCCATCACAAATGGTTATGTCTATTGTCAAGGGTCTTCTTGGCAGTTGCCTGAGAATTCGCTATTAGGTAAATAGCAAGTCTAATAGCAACAGATATAGCAGTCCTAAATCATTCGTTAACAATAAGATCCCCGACTTCTTTGAGAAGTCGGGGATCTGAATTTCTCGATTTTCACAACTCATTTAGGATCGCTATAGGTAACTAGTATAACCAATTATTGACCTGTGGTACTGAAAGATAATGGGTATTTAAGATTTTGCGATGAAAATTCTAGATCGCAAAGACGCGATAAATCATCACAAAGACGCGATGAATCGCCGTCTCTACAATAATCAGTCTTTCGTCTTGACGGCGATTCATCGCGTCTCTTGCCTTAACCGAACAGTATTCCCAGCTACCCTGGTTCTGAAGGGTAAAGAACATTGGGGAATCCAAATAGAAATAATCTTGTACAACTCTGAGAGCAACTCTTGTTTTAATGTTTTCCTCTCAGACATCTGAAAGAAATAACGATAAGCTTCCAGGAGAGTCTAATTTTTCTCCGAATATAGTAAAACGTCTTAATGCAACAAGAAAAATTCACTCATAATATTGTAAATTTTTGTAAAATTGATGTCTTCAAGACTAGAAACCTGATATCTAGATAGCTAAACTAACAAACAGTGCATCTGTACTGTTAATTATTAAAAGTAGATGTGGCGCCATAGCGTGAATGATCCCAGTACAACTTATCCTCAAAAACTTTCTTAGTTACCGTGATGCAACTTTAGATTTTGGCGGTTTGCATACGGCTTGTATTTGTGGTTCCAATGGTGCGGGTAAATCTTCTCTTTTAGAAGCAATCACTTGGGCAATTTGGGGTGAAAGCCGTGCCACTGTTGAAGATGATGTCATCTATTCTGGTGCTAAAGAAGTTCGGGTTGATTTTACTTTTCAAAGTAACCAACAAAAATATCGGGTGATTCGTACCCGAATTCGGGGAGGTACTAGCGTACTCGAATTTCAAATAGAAATACCATCTGGGTTTCGCTCACTCACTGGCAAAGGGGTAAGAGCAACCCAAGATTTGATTTTAGAACACATCAAGCTCGATTACGATACATTTATTAATTCTGCTTACTTACGTCAAGGGTGTGCAGATGAGTTCATGCTCAAACGTCCCACGGAACGCAAAGAAATTTTAGCGGAGTTGTTAAAACTCAATCAGTATGATGATTTGGAAGAACGTGCTAAGGAATCTTCTCGTCAGTTTAAAGCACAGGCAGTAGAGTTAGAGCGTTCTTTGGAGTCGATAAAAACTCAGCTGCAACAACGCGAGCCAACTCAAGCGCAAAGAGTGGAGTTAGAAGCCGAACTTAACCAACTGCAACAGGTGCAAGCTTTTGATAATATTCAATTACAAAGTTTGCAAGTTGTCCAGCACCAGCGCCAAAGTTGGGAACAACAACTCAATTTTGTAAAGCAGCAATACCAAAATCTTACCCAAGATTGCGATCGCCTCCAACAAGAACAATCAGCTATTGGCTCTCAGCTATCAGATTTAGAAAAAATATTACACCAAGAAGCTGAAATTAAAGCTGGATACGCCCAATATCAAAGTCTCCAATCTCAAGAAGAAGCTTTTGCTGTCAAATTTGAAGAATACACCCGCGCCCAACAGAATCGCCAACAAAAGCAACAGCAGCTTACCAAACAAATTCACGAAATCGAACGGCAACTGCAACAAGCCCAAGCGCAGTTAGAAGCTTTGCAGCAACAAGAGCGAGATATTCAGCAAACTCTAACTAAATCAGGTGAAGTAGAAGCTGCCTTGTCACAACTAGCCGCAGCCCGTCACCATGTTGCTCGTCTGGATCAACTGCAAATGCAAGTTACTCCGTTGTTGCAACAACGAGCAACTTTACAAAGCCAACTTGATCGCACTCATGCTGGTTTAGTAGCGCGACTCGAACAACTCCAAAGTACTGAAAACCAATTGCAACGCCAGCACCGCCGCCAACCGCAACTACAACAAGCGGTGATGGATGTGGCAATCCAAATTGAGGAACTGGAGAAAAAGCGGGTTTATCTGCAACGAGTCCAAGAAAAAGGGCAAGAAAGGCGGCACTTTATCGAACGTTTGCAAGCTCATCAACGGGACTATGAAAAACTATTGGGAGAATTAGAGCAGAAATTGCAAATGCTCCAAAATCCTGAAGCACTTTGTCCATTATGTGAGCGTCCTTTAGACGAACATCACTGGAGTCGGGTAGTGGAAAAAACCCAGGCTGAGTTAGAGGATACTCAAGGGCAGTTTTGGGTAGTCAGAGAACAAATGGCTGTGTCTGATAGAGAAATTCAAGTACTTAGGCAGGAATATCGGGAAATTTCTCAACAGTTGGCGGGCTACGATGGTTTACGCGAACAGCGGGGACAGTTGGCAGCACAGTTAGAAGCTACAACTGATGTACAACAACAGTTACAACAAATTGCTGCCGAAAAACAGCATTTAGAGCGATCGCTCCAAGCTGGTGATTACGCTCCTGATAAACAAGCCGAACTCCGGCAACTAGACCAATATCTGCAACAAGCTAATTATAATGAACAAGACCATGCCCTCGCCCGGAGCGAAGTTGAGCGGTGGCGATGGGCAGAAATTAAACAAGGGCAGATTAAAGATGCAACTAAGCGACAAGCGCAACTATTAGCCCGAAAACCAGAACTCCAGGCTCAAATTGCCCAATTACAAACCAGAATCCAGCAGGATCTGACTGATTCTGAATGCGCTAAACAAATCGCGGCTCTTGAGCGTCACATTACCGAAATTGGCTATAGTTCTGAGCAGCACAACAATCTGCGTATGGCTGTAAAGAAAGCTCAATCTTGGCATTTACGATATCAACAACTGCTATCAGCCCAGCAGCAGTATCCGCAACTAGAGACGAGATTGCAAGAGTTAGAGGACTCCAAAAGTGCTAGATTAACCGAACGGCAAAAACTGGGCGGACAAATCGAAAGCATTATCCAGCAACTACAAGCAACAGCTAACCCATCTGCCCAAATTCAAGCTCTAGAGCAGCAGTTAGCAATCCGCAGACGGCAACTTGATGAGCAGATAGCCAAGTTGGGACGTTTAGAACAGCTGGCGCATCAACTGGAAACGCTTCAAATTCAGTATGAACAACAGCAGCAGCAATTACAATCTTGCAAACAGGAATATCGTGTTTATCAGGAATTAGCGCAAGCTTTTGGTAAAAATGGCATCCAAGCACTGATGATTGAGAATGTGTTGCCACAACTGGAAGCTGAAACAAATCAACTACTTTCGCGGCTGAGTGGGAATCAGTTTCATGTACAATTTATTACTCAAAAAGCTGGACGAAGTGCTAAATCAACCAAGAAAAATGCCAAGTTAATAGACACTCTAGATATTTTAATCGCCGATTCTAGAGGAACGCGATCTTATGAAACTTACTCTGGTGGGGAAGCCTTTAGAATTAACTTTGCCATCCGTTTGGCTTTGGCGAAATTATTAGCGCAACGGGCGGGGGCAGCGTTGCAATTGTTGATTGTGGATGAGGGTTTTGGTACACAGGATGCCGAAGGATGCGATCGCTTGATTGCAGCGATTAATGCGATCGCCTCCGATTTCGCCTGCATCCTCACTGTCACTCACATGCCCCACCTCAAAGAAGCCTTCCAAGCCAGGATTGAGGTTAATAAAACTCAAGAAGGTTCGCAGTTGAGTTTGTCAATTTAATTACGAATTACGTTAGCGCAGCGTTAGCGACGCAGGAGCGTCATTACGAATTACGAATTAGTTAATTGAATTTTACTCGTGCATCCAGACCTAATGAGCGAAGCTTTTTTGATAGGGTTTCTGCTTGAGCGCGATCGCTAAATGCCCCAGCATTCACATAATCCCCTAGACTGGATTGCTCTGTAACAGCATTGGGTATATATTGTTGTACTTTACTCAGAGTATCATTATTTGAAATTGGAATTATTACTCTGTAAGGATTGTTAGCAGCTAATGTATTGCCATTAGTAACACGCACTACGTTATTAGTGGGAGGTAAATAGCGAGTTTGAGGTGCTACATAGTCATTAGTAGGAGGTAAATAACTATTAGTAGTCTCAGCATAATCGCCCCCAGTCGAGTTATTCAACCCTAATGCTTGCCAAGTTTGCCAATCTACATTTCCAGTCGAATTAATTCGAGAAGATTGCTGGAATGCAATCACCGATTCTCTGGTGTAATCGTTGAAAAAGCCATCAGGATTGGTATTAGAGAAACCCAACTGCCACAAACGCTCTTGAACTAATCTGACATTCTCTCCCTGATCGCCTACAGTCAAATAACTTCTGGCTGGTTGTTGAGTAGGATATCCACTAGTCGAGGCTCTGCGTACTGCCTCCAATACTTGGGCATTGGCGATGCCATCAACAGGTAAGCGATAATTTCGCTGAAATTGGATGACAGCTTCCCTAGTCATTGGGCCAATATTCCCAGTGGGATTAGTATTAAAAAAACCTAGCTGCTGCAAACGCACTTGGAGTTCTCTCACCTGCTGAGTCGAGAGACTTGATCTAGCTGTACTTGGAGAGGAACCCAGTAATGCGTTCCAAGTTTGTCGATTCACAATCCCGTTAGCAGATATGCGATAACTTCGCTGGAATGCAATTACAGCATCTTTAGTAATTTGTCCAAAATTCCCAGTGGGATTAGCATTAAAATAGCCTAACTGCCGTAAACGCTGTTGCAACCTTGTAACTGCTGCACCAGTGTTACCTTGAGAGAGAGTAGGGTATTGACCAACTGCACCATTAGTATTCCTGCTAGAAGCTCTACTCTGACAGGCTCGTTGCAAGGCTTGTTGAGTATTAATACCCACAACTCCATCAGCAGGTAGCCTATTGGCTTGTTGGAATTTAATAACCGCATTTTGAGTCAGACTAGCAAACTTACCTGTTACCGGGCCGTTAAAGTAGCCTAACTTTTTTAAACATCTCTGGTTACTGGTAACTTCAGCGCCATTACTTCCAATTTTCTGAAGTGCTAAAGCTTGCCCAGCGATACTCAGAAGCCCCGTAATCAGTGCCACAGATAAAAGACGTATTGCAGCACCAGTAGATAACTTTTTCCAATTTAAAAATTTGAAATTAACTACGATAGGAACAACCTTGATGCTTTCGGATGCCTCGTAGACTGAGGCGAGCTTGATTAAATAGCTATCTACCCCTGTTTTCACTTGCTTTTTTTAAATTGATGACTATAAAAAAGTATACTACTTTCTCTGTGTAATAATTACTTTTCGTATGATTCTTTACAAGTAATTATTCAGGGGAGTGGGGAGTAGTAGTGCTGAGTGCTGTACATTGATAGCGGGGCGTTTAGCCCGTCCTGAGTGAGAAATCTCGCTTCTTGGCTCGGAACTGTTTTGCCCAATGCCCCATTCCCCATTCCCCATACATATTATTCATCAACTTTTTCAGTATTACCTGCTTTCACCCAACCTTCTTGTTCGCTATCTTCCAAACGAATTTTTTGCCAGCCTTTATCCCCGCTTTCTTCCAAGACAATAATTTTTTGATTAAAAGCAACCCCACCAATCCGTTCAGCTTCTTGATTTGGTTGCGATCGCAAACTCAAGCCATCAGCCCAAGTAACACGCCCTCGGTAAGCTCCCGATGGCAATGGTTTTGCTGTTGGGGTAGGTTTAGGCGATTCTGTGGGAGTAGAAGTTGAGCTTGGAGACAATTGAGCCTGAGTTGCTTTGGGAGCTTGGGCTTTCACCGAGGGACTATCGTTTGAATAAACGGGTTTGGCAGGGGGTATGCCGGTGCGATTCATGAAATAGAGGGCAATTGCAGCACCGCCACCGATTAAGACAGCGATCGCTAAGAAAAACCCAAGTATAAACTTTGTTAAGCCAGACAACATAGTTAAAACCTGATTATTAAGAGTCAAGGGTCAACATAATTCGTAATTGCATTGATAAGGGGCTTGTACCTTCTTAATTACGAATTAGTAATTATTTAGTCAAGGTGAGCCAGCCACGTGCGTATTTTACCCATTAAGGGGAGTGACGTTGATCTGGCTCTCAAGATTTACGAGTAGAGAAGCAATGTAACCTATCCGTATAAGAATCAATAGTCCATAATAATTCATCATTAACTATTGACTATGGACTTTTAACTCATTATTTTAGCTACTGCTGAATGTCTTCATGTAGTCCGTCGGAGGCGTTCGCTTAAAGGATTGTGTTTCGATGCTAAACGCGCTCTCCCAGCAGCAGCCCATTCTTGGAGTTGCTGAATTTGCTCTACGGCAGTTCGCGCTAAGGGTATTATCTGACTCGCTGCTTCTAAAATATCATCCGTAGCAAAGTCGCGGTTTTGGCTAAATCCAATATGCATCGCTTCAATTAAAGTTTGCTCAATCTCTGCCCCAGAAAAATCCGGTGTCTCATAAGCTAATCTTTCGATGTCATAACTTTTCAAGTTGTGGGGGCGCAGTCGGGATAAATGAACATCATAAATTGCTTTTCTTTCTTCTTGGGTGGGCAATCCCACAAAGAAAATTTCATCAAATCGCCCCTTACGCAACATTTCTGGTGGTAAAGCTTGGATGTCGTTGGCGGTGGCGACGACAAAAACGGGTGAGCTTTTTTCGGCTAGCCAGGTAATAAAAGTACCAAACACACGGCTGGCTGTTCCGGCATCACCTTTGCTACCAAGTCCAGCAAAGGCTTTATCTATTTCATCAATCCATAAAATACAGGGTGCAAGGGCTTCAGCTACTTGGATCATTTGGCGAGTCCGAGATTCTGATTCACCCACCAAACCACCAAATAATCTTCCCACATCCAGGCGTAGTAAGGGTAAATGCCAATGATGAGCGATCGCTTTTGCTGTTAACGATTTACCGGTTCCCTGAATACCCACCAACATTAAACCACGGGGGTGCGGTAATCCGTACTGTCGCGCTCGATCGGTAAATGAACCTCCCCGACGAATCAGCCAATCTTTCAAGTTATCCAGTCCGCCTATATCAGAAATTTGCTCAGTGGCAGGGTAGAAGTCCAGGATTTGGGTTTGGCGGATAGTTTGGCGCTTTTCTTCCAAAACTAGATCCACGTCTTCTGGTCGCAATTCACCGTGAGTTGCGATCGCTTTTGCCAAAACCCGGCGAATCCGTTCCATCGAAAGTCCTTGACAAGAGCGCACTAAGTCATCTAAAACTTTTCCAGCAAGGGAGTTACCAGTACTTTGTAGTAAGCGTTCTACCTCAGTTTTAATTTCTGGGGCGGCGGGTAAGGGAAACTCAACGACTGTCAGAACTTCCGTTAAATCGTCAGGAATGGCAATGCGTGGTGAGAGTAATACAATATTTTTTGGTTGCGACTTGAGGAGTCGGGCGAGATTGCGGAGTTTGCGGGCGATCGCTACATCATCTAGAAAGCGATGATAATCTCGCAAAATCAATACCGCAGGTGCGGAAGCTGGTAATTTTTCGATAAATTCTAAAGCTTGCAACGGGTTACGCCGCCCAAACCCAACATCATTGGGGTTTCCTTGATAGCCATCAACAAAATCCCAAGTATATACTGGGCGATTACCCTGGTTGGTTGCTTCTTCCCGGATAGCTGCTTCTACCCGTTCTTCCTCATAAGTGGGAATATAAATCAAAGGGTAGCGGGCGCGTAGTAGCAGTTTAAACTCTTCACGGAAGTTCATATTTGGCTTTGGTTATTTGTTATTCTCTCATTGTTCAGGTTTGTATCGCCTCTAACAACTAAAAAACCAATATCTACCAATTCATAGCGGTTGTCAGTGCGATCGCTCTAAGGCTAAAATCCGTTACCAACTATAGAGGCTCAGAGGATACCGAGAGAATAAAGAAATGTTTAGCTGAAGATATGCTATTTATGCAAAAAAATAAATTAGAAACCCGACTTCTTTAAGAAATCGGGTTCTATATAAATCTCATAGATTAACTGCGTAAACTACTAAATACTACTGTCCCGGAAGTTGCTTTTTCAAAGCTTCCAGAGAAGCCCAACGGTTATCAACTGGAGTTTCAGAACTATCAGGACTATCAGAACTATCAAAAGTAATTACAGGAATACCTGGACAATTGCGATCGCACAGTTGCCGCAGGGGTACTGCCAAGCACATCTGTTCATAGAGCCATTCGTTGGGATAAAAATAACCATCAGGCGGTAAGCTTTCCAGCAACTCTTCCATAACTACTTCCCTTTCTAAGGGCAAGTCATTTGGCTGATTTGCAGTTTCGTCTAACCAGATAATTTCTTTTGTATCAATCCCTAAGCGGCGATTGTATTGCTGCAAGCAGCGGTTGCAGGTACAAGTAATAATTGTTTCTGCCTGACTGGACACTTCCAGATAAGTGCCATTATGCTGCACGCGCACATGGCCACGAACTGGTGTCAAAGTTTCCAGACCAGGCAGAAATTCATTAACCTGAACTTCCTCTGTCCGCTCCGATGCTCTAATTAGCTGCGGAATATAAATTGCGTCCATAGGATTTTGTGAGATATGCTCACTAAAATTAACAGTTATTGCCAGTATTTGTACTGGTACTACATCTTTATTTTAGCTTTTAGGAACAAGAGAAATTTTGAAATTATATAGTCATGAGCTTTCAATTAACTCCTAACTCTTAACTCCTAACCCCTAACTTCTTCCAACGAAGCTGGTCGCACAACTAGATGACGATGCGGCTCTTTACCGCGACTGAAGGTTTCCAAATCTCCAAATTCCTTCAAGAATGTATGGATTTGTCGCCTTTCAGCAGAACTAAGAGATTTGATTTCCACTTCTCTACCAGAAAAGCGCACTTCATCGGCTGCTGCTTCTGCTAATGCGCGAATTTCGGCTTCTCTTTTAACTCGGTAGCCATTTAACTCAATGGTGTAAGAGGCTTGTTCTTCCGGGGGTTGGCTCAGGTTTAAAACTGAATTTGCTAGATACTGAATCGCATCTAACACAGAACCATCGACACCAATTAATACTTGGATTTGTTCTGAGGTTAAGTTCGTTTGGTCAATTGTCAGCCAGTAGTTATCTGGTTCTGGGGAATCGCCATCTTGAGATTGGGCAGTTTCTAAATGACCCTGAATCTCAGCAGGTATTCCAGTGAGTTCCAGCAGGGTTTTTAACCACTGCTGACCTCGCTGCATCGGAATGTCGCTCATGATCCCCCTGTCGCCTTTTTCTTAGGACTTTTTGGTTCAAAGGGCAATGCCTTTTGTTCTATGACTGCTGCTTCCTTCTCCTGGGTTTCTACGATTTTTTGCAGTTCTTCTGGTAGAGGTTCGCGGGAGAGCAGATAAGTTTGTGCGGTTTGGAAAATATTGCCAATCACCATATACATCAGCACCCCAGCTGGTAGGGGAAAGAACAAAAACATCCCAGAAAAGATGACGGGGGTGATTTTGTTAACTGTATCTTGCTGCGGATTGCCACCACTGGAATTTTGCCCGGAAAGCATTTGGCTAACATAAAGGCTGATCCCAAAGAAGACAATCATGGCGACGATATCCCAGTGGATTGTGCCATCTGGATCTTGTGCGCCAACCCTGCCTAAAGCATCAATGAATAGAAAGCCTTTTTCTGCTGCTAGTCCAGGAATTGTTCCTTGAATAGTAACTTCTCCTGGTTGCAAGGCTTCTACATTGCCATCAGCATCAATTTTTACCCTATCTTCACCTTTGGTAATTTTCCAATCAGGAATCAGCTTATTTTCTGGGTGTTCTGCTAAAAGAACCTGAAATGGTTTGCCCTCAACAGTCTGATACTGTATCTTGGTTTGTTCTCCCACCGCTAGTTTGGTTCCGCTGGGAATGATTGCAGCTACTTTAACGTGTTCCCCATCTGCAACGTAAATATTTTGAGGAGCAGTAGCAAAGGCTTGCGGTTGAATTTGTTCGATTTGTTCTGCGGGAAAGATTTGCAGGTTAACGCTGTAGTTCGCACTTGCAAAAGGCGAACCCCGCAAAGTGGCAAACAGTGCGAACAAGACCGGCATTTGCACTAGTAATGGAAAACAACCTGCCAAAGGGTTGCCAAATTCTTTTTGGACATTAACCATTTCCTCCTGCTGCTTTTGCGGTTCATCCTTATAGCGCTCTTTGATTTCTGCCATCCGCTTCTGCATCAGAGGTTGTACAATTCGCATTTTCCGCATATTGCGAATTGAGCCAGCACTCAGGGGATAGAGCGCGAAGCGGACTATCAAGGTCAAAGCAACGATCGCTAATCCGTAGCTAGGCACTATACCATAGAAAAAATCTATGATTGGCAGCATCACGTTGTTCGAGAGAAAGCCGATACCAAAATCCATTATTCTGAATTCAACCTGAGGTACTGTAAACTGAATCTAATTTATCTAAATCATGATTTGTCGGCGACTATCTTTCGCTACGGATAGCCGCACATTCAAATGGGGAATCAGGAATTGGGCATGGGGCATTGGGCATTGGTTCATCTCCCTCACCTCCCCCTGCTTTCTCTATTCCCATTACTTGTTGGCAGCAGCGCTAAATTCGGGATTTTTCGCAGCAATTCTTTCGTTAATGTAGTCATAGACTTCCCTAAAATTGGGAATTGCACGCAATTCAAGACGACTGCCGTTTCTGAGGGTTATCGCCATATCTCCCCACAAGCCTATGCCACGGGGAACTTTGACGATTTTGACAATTTCTGAGTAAACTACGTCAGTGCGATCGCGCCCTTGCCAACCTCCCGTCACTGTAATTCGGCGATCGGTGATGCGGAAACGCAGCCACAATGCCCTGACAATTGCCCCGACTGCTAATGGTATCCCGACAATGGTTAGCCCGATTAGCAGGTTGACAATTAAATCCCCAATATGGGGGCCACCTTCATAATATACGTCTTCACGAATTCCCATCGAACACCTCGGCTTGTGCCAACAACTGCTCTAATTCTTGCAGAAATTGTGGGCTTACGCACTTCGATTCTGCTGCTGTGGGTTTGACAATGACCACAAGCCGCCATCCTGGTGATAATTTGGGCAGCAAGTTGTATAAAGCAGCAGTAATTTGTCGTTTGATTCGGTTGCGAACCACTGCCCTTTTGCTGACTTTTGTGCTTATGGAAATGCCAATCCGCGTACTGACAACATGTGCTGAGTCAATTATTTGTGTAGTCTGGGTGGCAGTGTCCAAAGAAGGTTTTGATGAACACAACGGTTTTAAGGCTCTTAATGTCAAATAAGAGCCATGACGCCGAATTCCTTCCCGGAAAACTGCCTGGAAATCCTTTCGGGATTTTAGCCGATTTGCTTTGGGCAAAGCCACTGATGCTCTTTGATGCTCTTTATAGCTTGATATGCCCTAAACGGCCAGACGGTGACGCCCCTTTTTTCTTCTGGCGCTAATCACGTTTCTGCCGTCTGGTGTCCGCATCCTAGCGCGAAAACCAGAGGTTCTTTTTCTCTTACGGCTAGTGCCGCCCAGTGTTCTTTTCATACTGTTCTCCTCTTAGGTGATTTTTATAAAAACTCACAATCTCTAATTTTATCACTTTATCATTGAATTGGGAATTAGATTAGGGGAGAGATGATAGGGAATAATCTGTAACCTATTCCCTTCCTCACTCCCCAAATTTAATTGATGCTCAAAATCCATGTTCCCATGTAGCGCAGCAGTGGCACATCGCCAGGGGAGAGCACTTGACAATTAAAATAGTAAACTCCACCGAAGGATGGGTTTTTCACATTAGAGAAGACTACCTCAACTGGGCTACCTGCTGGTACAGGCTCTTGGGGAAAAATATTAATCAGCTTACCTTCTTTGTCCCACTTCACCTCAGAAAGTGGAACTGCTTTGCCTTTGACTCGGACTTCAATTTTGTTCTGGTCAAAAGTTCCTTTGTAATAATCAGGGTAGTTAATGGCAAATTGACCAACAGCCAATTTCATTCTTTGGGCTGGAATTCTTAATCTGTATCGATCCCAACCATTAGCTTGTCCACCAAAATCTAACCGGAAGGGCAGTTGATTTTCGCTTTTGACGCCGCTAAACAGCGTAAATCCGGGTAAGCTTTGCGCCCAAGTCAAGGCTGGTAATCCAGTAACCAGAAAGCTAGTCACGGCTAAAGCAGAAAGTAAACGTCGCATAATCGGGCTTCCTCTACCAAAATATAAATCTGTTATCTAAATAACTCTGTGTTAGTATTCTTTACTAAACTTTACTACTGACTTCCTGACAATGGACGTTGGATTTCAACAAAAAGTGCCATCTTCCCTGAAATTGGGGGCGACAGTAAAACTACTTAGTAGCGAATTTAACATATTATTGAATATACTTCATTACCCTTGCAGAGTACTGATTTGATTACTAAGTTGGTCAAATTTTAACTAGATAGAAACACAGTTGAGATTAGATTGTATTTCCAAATATGTATAAGTGTATCTAAATTTGATAATTTTGTTATAAAAATTGATCCTTGCCATCAGCGATCGCCAGTTAACTTGGGCTAAATTGATTAAAATAAGTTGGAATCGAAGTCGTAATCATTAAAATTTGATTGGGAAATTATAAAGCCTTCAAAATTCGGTCAATATTACTCTATAAGAAAGGAATACCAAAATTTCTCAATCCCGAAAATAAGCTAAAGATAAAGATGCAAAATTTGGGAATCAATTTAGGATGTGCAATACGTAACCCTGTTTGCAACTATCTGAAAATATGACATCTGCGAACGGCAAAGTTAGGCTTTGCCTGGAGAGCTAAGAGTGGGAGAGGAAAGTTTCAAGGTTCAATCTACAAGTAAAATTCATGGCTGATGTTCCTGCCTAAGTACTATGAGTGCGGGACACGCCTCATCTGGACAACCGCTTACTTGGCAGAGATTAGGTATTTATCTTCAGGAGATTTCATGAGAATAGCAGTTGCTAAAGAAATTGAAGTTTGTGAACGTCGTGTGGCATTAATTCCTGACACCGTTGCCCGATTGGTAAAACAAGGTTTGGAAGTGTGGGTAGAAACAGGTGCAGGAGAGCGATCATTTTTCAGCGATTCTGCCTATGAAACCGCAGGAGCCACAATAATCAGCGATACTGCCAAATTATGGGGCGAAACAGATATTCTGCTGAAAGTCAGCCCGCCACAAGAACGAGAAGATGGACGCTCAGAAATTGATTTATTAAAGGAAGGGGCTGTATTAGTCAGCTTCCTCAATCCTTTGGGAAATCCTGTTGTCGCGCAGCAACTAGCAAATCGGAAAGTCACAGCTTTGAGTATGGAGATGATTCCCCGTACTACCAGGGCGCAAAGTATGGATGCTTTGTCTTCGCAAGCTTCATTAGCAGGTTACAAAGCAGTACTAATTGCCGCAGCTGCATTACCGAAATATTTCCCGATGTTAACCACAGCCGCAGGTACGATCGCACCAGCGAAAGTATTTATTATGGGCGCTGGTGTCGCCGGATTGCAAGCGATCGCTACCGCTAGACGTTTGGGAGCAGTAGTAGAAGCCTTTGATATTCGTCCCGCCGTCAAGGAAGAAGTGCAAAGCTTAGGGGCAAAATTCGTTGAAGTCAAATTAGACGAAGAAACCGTTGCTGCTGGCGGTTACGCCAAGGAAATTTCTGAAGCTAGCAAACAACGTACCCAAGAAGTTGTCGCCGAACACGTTAAGAATTCTGATGTGGTGATTACTACTGCTCAAGTGCCTGGGAGACAAGCACCACGGCTAGTTACAGAAGAAATGGTAGCACAAATGAAACCAGGTTCAGTAATTGTGGATTTGGCTGCTGATCAGGGTGGTAACTGCGCCTGTACAGAACCAGGTAAAGATATTGTGTGGAACGGTGTGACAATTATCGGCCCCATCAATCTCCCATCATCGATGCCAATTCACGCCAGCCAATTGTATGCCAAGAACGTAACTTCGTTGATGCAATTGCTAATTAAAGACAAAGCTTTGCAGGTTGACTTTAGCGACGACATCGTTGACGCAGCTTGCGTTACCCACGCTGGTGAAATTCGCAATCAACGAGTGCGGGATGCGCTACAAGCATCCAATACTCAACAACCAGCGGTTAATTAGGGAACGGGGAATGGGGAATAGGGACTGGGGAATAGGGGAAAAAGAATAACTAATGCCCAATGCCCAATGCCCAATGCCCAATGCCCATTTACACAAGGAGTTTTGATTTCATGACAGAGGCATTACTTGCTGCTTTGTTTGTATTTGTTTTGGCATCTTTTATCGGCTTTGAAGTCATCAACAAAATACCACCGACTCTACACACGCCTTTGATGTCAGGCTCAAACGCGATTTCCGGGATTGCGGTACTTGGAGCAATAGTTGCTGCTGGTGCAAAAGACACAAGTGTGTCTGTAATTCTCGGTTTGATTGCTGTAATCCTGGCAACAATCAACGTTGTGGGTGGTTTTTTAGTGACAGACAGAATGTTGCAAATGTTCAAGAAGAAGGAGATTAAGGCGTGAGCGACTTTTTACCAACTGGCATTCAGCTGACGTACTTAGTCGCTGCATCTTTATTCATTCTGGGCTTGAAAAAGCTGGGATCACCTGCTACAGCGAGAAACGGTAATATTGTAGCGGCTGTGGGAATGCTGCTGGCGATCGCAGCAACAATGCTGGATCAGCATGTGTTGAACTACGAGATGATATTGTTGGGCTTGGCGATTGGATCGGGAATTGGTGCGATCGTTGCCTACAAAGTTCAAATGACCGAAATGCCCCAAATGGTGGGTTTACTCAACGGTTTGGGCGGTGCGGCTTCGGCATTAGTAGCCGTTGCGGAATTCTGGCGGTTATTGGATAGTTCTCAGACAATACCCCTAGATGTGAACATTTCCATGCTATTGGACGTGTTAATTGGTGGTGTTACCTTCACAGGTAGTTTTCTCGCCTTTGCCAAATTACAAGGTTTAATTAGCGGTTCCCCAATTACATTTCCATTCCAGCAACCATTTAACCTCTTGCTTCTGGGTGCTTATATAGTAGGTAGTGCCTATTTAATCATCACACCAGATAGCTTACCCATATTCTTGGGAGTGGTTGGCGTTTCATTAGTGCTGGGCGTGATGTTCGTCATCCCCATTGGTGGCGGCGATATGCCAGTAGTAATCTCCCTGTTGAACTCCTTGTCAGGTGTGGCGGCGGCGGCGGCTGGGTTCGTGGTGATGAACAATATGTTAATCATCGCTGGTGCTTTGGTAGGAGCATCTGGCTTAATCCTTACCGAGATTATGTGTAAGGCGATGAACCGCTCCTTATTTAGTGTGCTGTTCAGCGCTTTTGGTACAGGTTCTAGTTCTGGTGGTGGTGCTGCTAGTGGTGGTGCAACCGATCAAAGCGTCCGCAGCATCGATCCTGAAGAAGGGGCGATGATGCTGGGTTATGCCCGTTCTGTGGTAATTGTGCCCGGTTATGGTATGGCGGTTGCCCAAGCGCAACATAGCGTCCGGGAATTGTCAGATCAGTTAGAAAAAATGGGCGTTGATGTCAAGTATGCCATTCACCCCGTTGCTGGAAGAATGCCGGGGCACATGAATGTGTTGCTGGCGGAGGCAAATGTGCCTTATACCCAGTTGTACGACATGGATGATATTAACCCCCAGTTCGATCAAGCGGATGTGGCTTTAGTAATTGGGGCAAATGATGTGGTAAATCCGGCGGCGCGGAGTGATACAAGTAGCCCGATTTATGGTATGCCGATTTTGGAAGTAGATCGGGCGAAGCAGACGATTGTGATTAAGCGCGGGATGAGTACGGGTTTTGCCGGTGTAGATAATGAGTTGTTCTACAAGGATAAAACGACGATGCTTTTTGGTAGTGCTAAGGATATGGTGGCGAAGTTAGTTTCGGAAGTGAAGCAACTTTAAACGAACCGCCAAGACGCAGAGAGCGCGGAGTAAAGAATTTAAAGAGCTAGCTTGCCTTGGGGGTGTGATGCTTCTGGGGCAAGTTTTTTTGGTAAATAGCCTCATGTAAAGGCGCAAAGAATAAAAAATTGAAAATTACTTTACAACAATTCAAAATATTGAACAAAGAAAAAAGTAAGTTAAGGATAAAAAGAGAGTCAGGGTTACAAGCGATTTGATTGGATGATTGAGTCTCGGAACCTCAAATTTATTTATGGGCTTGATGATGCTTCAAACCTTGTTAACTTCCTACTCCCTACCTGAACAGTTACGTCTGGATATAGTTTCTCTTGAATACTAATTACGCAGGATAAGCGAATCTAATTTTGTATCTCTTGATACAGATAAAAAGCCTAAAACTCTATCTAAATATCAATTTTTCATTTAAAATAGGACAATTTGTCGTAAATAATTGAAAAAACATATATCAAATAGCTTTTTGTGTTTTTTAATCACATGAAGACAAAAATGTCAATCCCACTCCTTGGCTTAGTGTAGTAATTTGGAACTGATTTGTGCTTTGGGTGAACCCCAAAACCATCATGTCAATAGGGTTTGAGATGCGCTAACCCTGACTAATTATGGAGTTATTATGCTATCTCCACATTTATAACCAATACCATTCATGCAATTGAACATATTCCTTTGCATTTCCCCATTTCTTATCATCTGGTTCAATAACATTTGTTCTTGTTCAATAAGTAATTGTCGTTGTTCAGGAGTTAATTTCTGTCGGTTTCCTTGAGAGCTTTGTTGTTGTCCCACAGCGACATTTTGGTTTAAAACGTGAGTGCTGATTACTTTCCATCCACTCGAAGTTCGTTTCCAAATATCTTGATATTGACTTACAGCTGAGACAGGTACAGGAACTTGAGGATTCTTCGGGTTTGAAATAATTGCGCTTGAATATCCAATACCGATTACTGTTGCAGTTTGCCCATTGATTTGGATTTGTTTAATCTCATCGTGTACGTTAATTTGGCGTATAGTCTGAAAATACTGCTGCGTATCTTGGCGTGATTGCTCCAGATTCAGTAACTTTCCGTTCTGCCTGATTAAGGTATATTCAGGCGCATAGTAAGCATATACTTGATTAACATCCTTACGCTCCACAGCTGTCTTAAGAGCACGGTATGCTTCTATGATTGCTTGCTTGTCCCCTTGCTCATCAGCATAAACAACACTACTAGTTGCAAGCGTTACAGTTAGCAGAGTCGTAAAAGCGACAATGGGATATTTCATAAAGAATTTTTCATCTAGGTAGTAAACCAACAGAATTATAGCAATAAACTCTGTTAGTGATTGCATCTACATAAATACCTTCTAATATTCTATACCTCTTTCTAAGGAGACTTTTATCCTTCTTTTGAATTTTCTCACGAATGATTTAGGATCGCTATATTACTAAGTACTAGTGAAATTATGACGTTTAAAGTGTGCGTTAGCGAAGCTTACCGCAGGTATCACCTTCAAAACTAAACCACGCGATCGCTCCCCTTCTTCCTCTGTGTCCTCTGCGCCTAGAAAGGTTCGTTAAAAAAGCGTAGGTGAAACCCGCCGAAGGCATCGCCTGTAAAATCTTCACCGTGCGATCGCTCTGGCAATATAATTAAGACTGCGATGTAACACTGCGTGGATCAACAACTACAATTTCAGAAAAACGTTTAAAGTCATCAATATTAAATGTAAGTAGATGTGTAATCCGGTGTGTTATCATCGCTGCAACTAAACGTGTATCATGCACCTTCTTTCCCATAACTTGGTATTTAACAATTAGAGATTCCCACTCACCAAAAGTCGTAGGTGTATCAAGGTGTAGTATAAATATCTTCTTAAGTTTATCAGTTTCTTCTACTGCTTGAGCCGTGGATAAACCTAAACCATTACTATTAATTGGTCTTGTAGCAACAGCCCAAAACTCAATGATATTCTGTGGAATTATATATAATAATTCCCTTTGTCTCTTGAGCATCAATATCGCTCTTTGAGTATCAAAGTGCATTGGGCTATTCTTCTGCACCAAACGCAGCAAAATATTAGTATCCACCAAATAGCTCATAACATTTCATCTTCTCTGGTGTAAATACTCTCTCGACTAATCGCTGCATCTGAAAGTGCTGGCGCTAAAGAAAAAGCAGGACTATTTATTAAATCTGTTAATATAGCTTCCCATTCTTCCTGATTTGATACTTCATAAAAAAAACTTTCTTCATGGCTGGTTAAACTGTTTTCAATCAGAGATGCAAGATAAACTTCTACCGATAAACCTTGTGCAGCAGCTTCAGCAATGAGACGAGCTTCTATTTCTGGTTTCAATTGTAGCTGTATAGTCATTTGTTGCCTCCTAATTAACTGAGTTGTAGAAGTCTTTATCAGGATAATGACAAAAGTATTCTCCCTCTAACTCTGAGAATATATCTAATTCACTACTAGGTGCATAATCTGCAACAACTGTCATTGCGGTTAGTGTGAATTGGCATTTTTGCTCATCTTTAAGTGAGTGGTGAGTGTTTTTCTTGAATAACCAATTGCAGGGCTGATTCAGCTATTTTCAGGCGATCGCTTATGCTCAGGTTGGGAGTGCTTGAAGAATTTCTTTAGTTTCCATATTAGTTAATATAGTAATCCGCTTTGATTTCTGAACTAATTTGCGTAGGCAGGCAATAGGTAATAGGCAATAGTCAACAGTCAAGAAGGCTTCTTAGTTGTACTGAGTTTTTTCAGAAATCAAATATGAGTCCTATAGTCAATGAATTACAGCAAATATTGCCAACCAACTGTTATATAAGACACCAAAAACATAACCCCTCTCCGCGACCGGAAAGGGGTTAATGACTGCCGAAACTATATTGTACAGACGCGATTCATCGCGTCTCTATTCAGCACTATTTAATAAGCATCCTGCAACTCGTAGAAATCAGGCGAGATATAATCCTTCCGCAAAGGCCAACCTACCCAATCTTCCGGCATCAAAATCCGCTTGAGATTTGGGTGTCCTTCGTAGATAATGCCGTACATATCGTAAGACTCGCGCTCTTGCCAATCTGCGGTTTTCCAAATCCAGTACACAGAAGGCACTACGGGGTTTTCCCGTGGTAAGAACACTTTAACTCGGACTTCTTCGGGGCGATCGCTATTATCACCGACTTTAATCAAGTGATACATACTCACCAATTCTTGTCCTGGGCCAAGGTCAATACCACCTTGACACTGGAGATAATTAAACCCATAAGCATAAAGGGCTGTAGCGGTGGGAAGCAAGAAATCTGCCGGCACCTTAATTATCTCTACACCATTCTTATCTGGTGCTAAAAACTCATGGTCAAAACCATTTTCTGTCAACCACTGGGAAACTTTACCCGCTTGTACCAATGCCTCTTCTTTCGCTGCTGGTACTGGTTTAGATTCTTCTTCAGCCACGGGTTTGTTCCTCCTTTTGCGCCTTTTCTGTCAGCAGTGCAGGTGGTATTGGCATACCAATCGCTTCCGCCAATTCCTTCGGTGGTGCATAGCGAGTGTCTGACTGCAAATACTTACCAGTTAAGATTTCTTCTACTGGCTTCAAATTATGAGTCGTGCTGTAATAGCGGTGAGTTTGCTTAATTTTATCCCGCTCTTGCATCGATTCATTGGAGATTTTCTTTCGCAGCTTAATGATTGCGTCAATAATTGCTTCGGGACGGGGAGGACAACCAGGTAAGTACACATCCACAGGAATCAGTTTATCGACTCCGCGCACTGCCGTAGGGGAATCAACGCTGAACATCCCGCCAGTAATTGTGCAAGCTCCCATCGCAATTACATACTTCGGCTCTGGCATTTGTTCGTAAAGACGCACCAGTTGGGGAGCCATCTTCATCGTAATAGTCCCTGCCGTAATAATTAAATCGGCTTGGCGGGGGCTAGAACGGGGAATTAGTCCAAAACGGTCAAAGTCAAATCGGGAACCAATTAAAGCTGCAAACTCAATAAAGCAGCAAGCAGTACCAAATAACAACGGCCACAAACTAGAAAGCCGCGCCCAGTCGTAAAGATCGTCAACCGTCGTCAAAATGACGTTTTCTGAAAGGTCTTGAGTGACATTGGTACGCTCAATGGGGTTGATGATTCGTTCTTTACCCTGGGTTGTTAAGTTAGAATTCAAGACCATTCCAAAGCTCCTTTACGCCATGCGTAAACTAAAGCGACTACAAGAATTGCAATAAAGACTAGCGCTTCAATAAAAGCCAATAGCCCCAAACGGTGGAAAGCTACCGCCCAAGGATACAAGAAAACAGTCTCCACATCAAAGACGACGAAGACCAGAGCAAACATGTAGTAGCGGATGTTGAATTGAATCCAGGCTCCCCCGATGGGTTCCATCCCAGATTCATAAGTGGTGCGACGTTCTGGAGCGTAACCACTGGGTCGTAGGAGCTTGGAAGCTGAGAGCGCTAAGGCAGGTACTAGGCTACAGATGATGAAGAAGCCTAGAAGGTACTCGTAACCGCTGAGGACAAACACAATGAGTATCTACCGCTTATGGAGTATTTTAAGTAGTGAGTTTTGAGTGCTGAGTGCTGAGTGTTGAGTTTTGAGTGCTGAGTGCTGAGTAGGGAATCTCACTTCTTTACTCAGAACTTTCGGAACTCGGAACTGTTTTACCCAACGCCCAATCCCTTAACTGCGTAACTTTCTTTTACATTATATCTGTTTGGTTTTTCTGAAATCTGGGAAACAGACGGACTTCAAGTATTTGATTCGCTTTTGCTAGTGATAGAAAAGTCTAACAATTATGTCATAATTTTTAACGTATATTTAAGATTTCTTCTCTGCGAGGCCTTAGCCATGAGCGAACCAGCTGTTGAGACTCCGGTGTTAGACCGCTACGAGTGTCGCGCCTGCGGTTATGTTTACGAACCTGAGAAGGGAGATGACAAGCATGATATTCCTTCAGGGACACTCTTTGCAGAACTGCCCATAAATTGGCGCTGTCCAGTTTGTTCTGCTAAAAAGACCGCTTTTGCCAACATCGGCCCTGCCGGTACTGCATCCGGCTTTAAAGAAAATCTCGGTTATGGTTTGGGTGTTAACAACCTAACGCCAACCCAAAAGAATATCCTAATTTTTGGTGCTTTGGCTCTTGGCTTCTTGTTTTTTATCAGTCTTTACGGCTTACAATGACAGCCTTTAAACAATTCCAAATAACGTTCTCTTCCAGAGGCTTTACACTGCGCTAACAAAATTCAAAATGAAAAAGCCAGGACTTTAAAGCATCCTGGCTGCCAACTCCTACAAAAATTTAGAAATAACTAAGAAATACTGATGCATTCAATTGTGAAAGGTTGGCAACGAATATTTGCCTTGTTAATAGTAGTCGTGATGTGCATAGGGTGTAGCCAAGTTCCCTCTGTTAGCTACAACCCTTGGAAAGTCATTTCTGTGCCAACAGACTCGAATTTATTGGATATTGCTTTTACTGATAACCTTGAGCATGGCTATTTAGTCGGTAGCAATGCCACCCTATTGGAAACCAATGACGGTGGTAATACCTGGAAACCAATAACACTGCAACTGGATGAGCAAAAGTATCGCTTTGACTCAGTAAGTTTTGCAGGCAAAGAAGGCTGGATTGCCGGAGAGCCTGGACTGTTATTACACACGACCGATGAAGGTGCTTCTTGGTCGCGTATCCCCCTGAGCGAAAAGCTACCAGGTAGTCCGATCGCAGTTAAGGCGCTAGCAGACAATACAGCTGAAATGGCTACTGATGTGGGAGCCATATATAAGACCACAGACGGCGGCAAAAACTGGAAAGCCCAAGTGGAATCAGCAGTGGGTGTGGTGCGTAACTTGGAACGTTCTCCTGATGGTAAATATATTGCGGTTTCTGCTAAGGGTAGTTTCTACTCGACTTGGGAACCAGGGCAAGATGCTTGGGTTCCCCATAACCGCAATAGTTCTCGGCGTTTAGAAAACATGGGTTTTACGGAGAATGGGCAATTGTGGTTACTAGCTAGAGGAGGTCAAGTTCAGTTTAGTGACCCAACTAAACCTGAAGAATGGCAAGAGGCAAAATATCCAGAGTTATCCACCAGTTGGGGTTTACTGGATTTGGCATATCGTACACCCGATGAAATTTGGGTAGGTGGCGGTAGCGGTAATTTACTACGCAGTGGCGACGGTGGCAAAACCTGGGAAAAAGACCGTGACATAGAAGAAGTTGCGGCTAATTTGTACAAGATTGTGTTCTTAGAGCCAGAGCGTGGATTTATAATTGGCGATCGCGGCGTTTTGCTCAAATATCTCCCAAATCCTGAAACAACTTCCCCAGAAGCAGCTTAGTGAGGCAGAGGAGCAGAGGAGCAGGGGAGTAGAGGCAGGGGAAGAAGCAACTATTGATTATTGACCAATGCCCCATGCCCCATGCCCCATTCCCAACGTACAATTTCTGAGAAGAACGTTGCAACTTGTAACTCTTTCTTAACTTTGTAGGATAATAAACTCTATAACATTCTTTGTGGAGGTAGGGATCTAAATGTCAGGTACCACTGGAGAACGTCCATTTTCAGACATCATTACCAGCGTTCGTTACTGGGTAATTCACAGCATCACCATCCCAGCATTGTTTATTGCTGGTTGGCTATTTGTGCAAACTGGACTGGCTTATGATGCCTTTGGCACACCTCGTCCCAACGAGTATTTCACACCAGCGCGGCAAGAAGTGCCCATTGTGAAGAACCGTTTTGAAGCTAAAAAACAAGTTGAAGAATTTATTGGAAAGTAGTTTGAGATCATGACTAGCGGAAACAACATCAATCAACCAGTTACCTATCCAATTTTTACCGTTAGATGGCTGGCAGTACACACTTTAGGTGTACCAACTGTATTCTTTTTGGGCGCGATCGCCGCAATGCAATTTATTCAACGTTAGGAGCAATTATGGCAGAAAGATCGCCTAATCCCAATAATCAGCCGGTTGAACTAAACCGGACTTCGCTATACCTGGGACTACTACTAGTTTTCGTTCTGGGGATTCTGTTTTCCAGTTACTTCTTTAACTAATTGGAACTACTGTTGTTAATCTTTGTTTATTGAACGTGTGTTGATTTGTTGTTAAGGGAGGAGAGAAGCTGTGTCTGGAAGTGGGAGAATTCCCCTGTGGGTCGTCGCTACGATCGCAGGTTTAGGTATAATTACAGTCTTGGGCATTTTCTTTTATGGTGCCTACGCCGGACTCGGTTCTTCGATTTAACATTAGTTAGTTTGAACCGAATACTATAAGTTAGAATTTTCTAGCATTTGTTGAGAAATCAACGTTAAAAAAACCGCCTGTCTCTATGAGATAGGCGGTATTAATTTTGGTCAATAGTCATTTGTCCTTTATCCTTTGTCATTTGTTTCTTGCAAATGACTAATGACTAATGACTATTGACTACATCAGCTGATATCGTCGCTTTCAATGTATAAAAATAGAAACGCGAAGGTTACAGCTGGTAAAACCCAACCAATGATGGGAACGAAGATAGAAGGCAAAAAGGAAGCTGCCATAGTAAAAGTTCCTGTTAAATAACACTACAATTCAAAATGAGCTTACTGCAAATCCTGCCAGATTTTTGAAATTCTAAAGATTTTTAACACAGCCCAGGTTGAGAGAGGGGAAGTGGGGGAGCAGGGGAGCAGGGGAGCAGGGGAGCAGAGGAGAGTTCTTGTATAAGTTCTTTCCCCTCTGCCCCTCTGCCCCTCTGCTCCCCTGCCTCTTATACCCCATACCCAATGCCCAATGCCCAATGCCCAATGCCCAATGCCCAATACCTAAGTTACATACCCAGGAGTTCATCTAGCTGCAAGTTTGGCAAGTCTGGAGGAATTACAGTTCTCAATATTGTGACTTTGTGACTCTCTTGCTGGGTTGTCAGATCAAGTGCGATCGCTTCCAAGCGAATTTCCAAACAGCCAAAGGGAATGTTTAATTGCGTCATCACTTCCAAGGCTCCCGATGCATTAGGTAGCAAATTTGTCAATAAATGAGGCCCATCTAGTAACCAGCGAGTTTGATAATCTTCAAGCCATAACTTGACAACAACTTGCGGAGGTACTTCAGGCAGTACTACGCGTACTAGCAAAGACTTGCCAGCGATTAGTTCGCCTTCTGGCACATGCAACTGTGGAATTGGCAAAGGCTTATTAGTTGCTGCAATCATAGGTAAGGAAGGGGATAAATCTAATAGTGCTTGCTCCTTTTCTTCAAAGAGGTAACTCCTGGTTGCATCGGCTTCTAGTTCACTATATGTATCATCTACAACTATTTCTTGCGCCAACCAAGCTGACGCTATATTTACTTTTATCGGAGGAGGGGGGGGCGGTAGTTGTGTTACCAGAGCCGATGAGAGTGTTGCTTCTTCTAATACTTTTTCTAGTTCCGTATTTACTCCTGTCCCCTCCGCTTCCTCTGCTGTGTCTACATCTTCCCCAAATTTACTCAGTTCGTTAGCCAACCCTTGGTCTTCTTCCCATGTTTCCTGTTCGTGCCGTGTCTGAGTCAGGATAAGTTCTGAGTGACCCCAATCTTCGCTCAGATTATTCTCCGTGTTGGTATCTAGATTTAACGACAAGTTGATATCAAGATTCGTAGTTTCTGCACTAAGAGAAACGGGTGTCTGCTGCGCTGAAACATAGTTATCGTAATCTTGAAGTTGCAGATTATTGATGGATTCAGGCAAAGAGTATCCTTGGCTCTGCATCCACTTCCTGAGTAAAGGAGATGAGTAAAGATTGCCTGTTGTAATGAATTGTGCATTTTGCTGGGCTTCTACTTCAGCAACGGATTCTTCCTGAAATTGTGTATTTGGTTGGGCTTCGACTTCAGCAACAAATTCTTCCTGGAATTGTTTATTTTGCTGGGCTTCGACTTCAGCAACAAATTCTTCCTGGAATTGTGCATCACCTACTATTAATTCAGGTGTATTTTCATCTTCAGCTACAATTGCGTCCAACTGCGGGAAGTCTTCAGCCGCCTGAACTTCCAAGGCATCTGCGGGGACATTGTTTTTTACTTCTTCTTCTGCATCATTTGGCAAAGCTTGTAGCCGTTTCAAGTATGGCAAAGCAGTGTCGAGTATTGGCATTCGACGTTGCCTGATGACCAACTGCTCCAAGTTAATGGCAGCTATAGTAGTATCCTTGTCTAGAAGCTCCTCCTGTATAGGGGGTTCTGCAACAACATCTGTGGGAGAGTTGGCATCGGTTTGAATAGGAGGCAGTTTCGGCAATTGAGGTGAAGTGCCTGAAGTCTTTAACTTAGATGTTGTCCGCAGGGTGGCTTCTCGCAGAACTTGCAGATTTATTTGCGGTGGTAGGGGTGTGCTTGAGGATGGATTAAGTATCTGTTGCTGGTCTGTTTTTGGAATTTTGACCAGATTGAATAGTTTCAAATCGAGCTTAACAGGTGTCTCTGGTTCTGTGAAAGCAGCAGATGAGTCTGATGGTGTTATGGGGTCATTTAAGGGTGTACTAGGTTTTGCTGCGGCTGTGATTGCCAGTAGTTCCGTTACATCTGCCGTAATGGTGAAGGACTGACTAGCTAACTGGATAACTTCACCAGCATGGGCGAATTTACCATACAAACTAATATCTGCCAAAATTAACTTGGATTTACAGTCAGCAGGAATATCAATTGAGGTATTGATAGTGAAGGGTAATTCCTGATCTGGCAAGGATCGCCGTACCTGGGTCAAGATTTTCGACTCTAGCGGCGATCGCAGTTCAATTCCTAGTTCAATTGACCGCAGGCTTTCTGGGGATAATGTTTCTGCCTGATCTAGATTTGTCTTTTCTTTGAGTTCTATTTGTCCATTGATTGTAAGAGCGTGTCCCCAACGAGCAATGTAAGTATCCTGATCTAAAGTTAGCTGTAATGGTGGCGGTGGTTGTGTTGCTAGAGAATCTGTAACCTTATCATCTTGGGGCAGCAGTTCAGAGGTGGGTAAAGCTAAATCTATTAAATTTTGTAAAATCTGCTCTGCCGTCTCACCTTTGAGCCACACAGGACTCACAGGCTCATTGATAACTATATCTTCATCTTCTTCCGTTTCATCTGACAGAACAGTGGTAGAGGGATTGCTGTGTGTAGTAATTGCCAGTTCTGTAGAAACAGCGATCGCTTCATCAAACGTAATTGCGGTTTCTGCTGGGGCAGTGTATTCTAACTTTTCTTCATCAGGGAGAACAGTAATAGTGGGGTTGCTGTGTAATTCTGCGGGAACAGCGATCGCTTCATCGAATGTAATTGCGGTTTCTGCTGGGGCAGTGTATTCTAAGTTCTCTTCTGGGAGAACAGCGATAGTGGGGCTGCTGTATTTAGTAATTGCCAGTTCTGTGGAAACAGCGATCGCGTTATCAAATGTAATTGCGGGTTCTGCTGGGGCTGTGCATTCCAAGTTTTCAGAAACAGTATTTGGGTGAGCGAGTGAATTTGATTCTACATTCTTCCTCTGCTCCTCTTCCATCTGTGACAAGACTTGCAGTTGGACTCTGTATTGCCAAGATTTACCGAGCAGTTCCGACATCAAATCGCCGGAACAGCGCAACTCCCAAACTCCCGCCTGGAAGTAGGTAAAAGGAATTACCGCCATTAAGCCTTCTGAGTTAGTGCGACGCGATCGCTTGAAAATTCGCCGCGTTGGTTGAACTTCCTCAGTTGAAGAGTGAGTTACCCGAACTTCCACATCTGTATTAGGAAGGTTAGAACGAGCCAAAACTCTATACTGTCCTTCCAAAATTTCCAAATTTGGCGATTCTAGGATATGCCACGAGCGTGCGCCTTGTTTCTGTATCAGAAATTGCCAGTGTTCCATTGTAAGTGATGCCCAGACCGACGAGCCGCTGAGTAATATTGTGTATTAACTTGCTTGCAAGTTTACCTCAGTATTTTGGAAATGCCCCACTTAAATGGCTATCAAATTAACTCAGTTTTACTTACTTGACTTCTCTTGCTTTAACTAGCCACGTTAAGGTTACTTCAAGAGGTCGCCTTATTGCTTGTGCGTAAAGCTTTTGTTGTTTTCTGAATATTAAGTTTGACACTCTCCAGTGCTCAATTACCAGGGATACAAGAGATAGTATTAGCTATCTCTGCTCAACTTAGCGCCAATACTTTTGTATCATTTTTTACTAAATATTCAATTTACCATAGACACAACATACAATAAATTAAAATTCACTTGACAATTTTTATTAAATTGTGATTACCCACATTTTTGCTACAAAGAGGTAAGATGTGGCTCTTAAGTGTCTTCTGCGATCGCCCAGGCTGGGCGCAAAGCGCCATCATGAAGAGTGCTGAGTGGGTAAATCACAACACTTAACCCTAGATATATCTATGGGGTCAATCCAAAATCCAAAATCTAAAATCCAAAATTGTTTGACAATGAGGATTTATAGGAGGGATTCGATGCTAGTCATTTTAATGGACGATCAAATCCTTGCCCCTGAGCAAGTTTGCCAGTCTTGTTTACTCGCTGACGGGAGGGGTCAACCTCGTTGGCGTGAGGGTCAACTGCGCTGTGGTCAAGCCATTCACAAACTTACTCAACAGCAGCCAGACCAGTATGAGTGCATGATGGGCTTTCGTATCGCCCATATAGAATAGTTGAATTTATCAGCAAGACCAAGCAACTGCGTTATCCTAAGCTCAAGTAACTATTGAAATTTAACCACAGGAGAACGCATAATGTCTTGGCGCGGGTCTACAACAGTTTCAGATCGGATTTTTGCTTCCTTGCCTTATTTGCTTCCTCTAGTTGAAGTTTTTGTATTTGGTAGATATTTGCTCTCAGAATTTCCACCACTACAACTGCTGTTTCTGCCGCTCGTGCCATTGTTAAATATTTACTACGGCGTGCGTTATGCAGGAATGATTATTTTCTTTGCTTTATTTTTGCTGGTAGTGAGAAACGAAAAAATTAGTCACTTTATTCGTTTCAACACCATGCAAGCAATCCTTTTGGACATCATTATCTTTTTGTTTAGCATCCTTACTGATGTTGTGGGACTAGTTCCCGTTGGTGGTTTTGCAATCCAAACCCTATCCACAACAATTTTTATTGGCATAGTGGGAGCAGTTGTATATTCAGTCATCCAATCCGTAAGCGGACGTTATGCGGAAATCCCGGCGATTTCCGATGCAGTGTATATGCAAGTACGTTAGAAGTTAACGAGCCACTACGGTGTTTTCCAGGCGACCAATACCTTCAATTTCTACGCGGACGCGATCGCCTGGATGCAATGCGCTTACACCCTCTGGCGTACCTGTAAGCACCAAATCACCAGGTAGTAGCGTCATCACCTGACTGATATAGGAAACTAAAACATCGGGCGAAAACACCATCTGATCGATGCAGGCAGATTGGACTGGGTTAGCGTCATCATTCACAAAAGTCTGCAATCTCGCTCCAGGATTTAATTCTCGTACAATCCAAGGGCCCAAAGGACAGAAAGTATCAAAACCTTTGGCTCGCGTCCATTGACCATCCTTTTTTTGTAAATCCCGCGCTGTGACATCATTAGCGATGGTGTAGCCCCAAATTTTAGTTTGGGCTACCTCTGGTGTGCATTCAAAGGCGTAATCGCCAATCACTAGTGCTAACTCTCCTTCATAGTCAACTTTTTGTGATTGGGGAGGATACTTAATTTCCCTCTCAGATGGAATGATCGACGTGGGTGGCTTCAGAAAGATTAGTGGCTCAGAAGGTACTAAAGTTCCCATTTCGGCTGCATGTTCTGCATAATTCTTACCCACCGCCACAATTTTTGAGGGAGCGCAAGGAGCCAGAATTTGGTAATTTTCTGGTGTCAAAGTCAAATCAGTGGGTTGTCCTTGTAACCAGGGCGGAGCATCTAGCACCTGGACATTGAGGGATAGTTGGAGTATCCCATAATAAATCTGTCCTTCTTGATTTTGAATTCGCACATAGCGCTGCGCCATAACCTTGACGAATATCCTTTTATTTGATTTTTTGTTGCTGTGAGCGGGTAGCAATCCTCAGTTGGCTTTTTAGCGAACCGATTGAGCCTTGAGCATGAAAGCGATCGCGATCGCTATAGACGCCCATAGGGTAAAGATACCCATTGGCGAAGCTAATAACTTGATCAATCTTGCTAAAGAAATATCGGGGTTGCCTCCCGACCTAGTTTTCATTGGGGAAATCCAAAATAATCCAAACTCCGGCGATTTGGCTAATGATTCAAATTGAAAACTGGTAAGATTATAGTTCCTTGTTGCTTCAGATGTTGATTAATACTGGCATTTTTAATTAAAACCAGGTATAAATTAACATCAGCAGCCACTTTTGTCCATGAGGAAACTGAAAAATATGACTACAAGTTACGAAACAATGTACATTCTCCGTCCTGACCTGGGAGAAGAACAGGTAGAGCAAGCAATTACTAAATATCAGAATTTGCTTCGCGATCAAGGCGCTGAGGATATCCAAATTCAAAATCGTGGTAAGCGTCGTCTGGCTTATGAAATCAAAAAACACCGCGATGGTATCTATATCCAGTTAAACTACGGTGCGCCTGCAACTGCGATCGCCCCCTTTGAACGCGCCATGCGCTTGAGTGAAGAAGTGATTCGCTATTTGACCGTTAAGCAAGAAATCGCCGAAGAAAAACCTCCTAAAGAGGAAAAAGAAAAGCCAACTAAAGTAGCTGCAACAGTCTAGTCTAAGGCAGAGGAGCAGAGGAGCAGAGGAGCAGAGGAGCAGAGGAGCAGAGGGGAAATAACCAACGCCCAATGCCCAATGCCCAAATCCCATTCAATAAAATTTTGTCTTTTTCTTTTTTCGTGACTTGTTTGGGAATGCTAAATTAACAAATACTTGCCAAAGGTAGTACTCCCGCAGTTATACCTAAGAGTGGACAAGATTCTGAATGGGAGCTTTAAGCTACTGTGATCCAATCTGATACACCCAATATTCAAGTTCTCTCTACGGAAGTATCGCAGCTACGCCAAGAGTTGCAGCTTCGCGATCAATTAGTACAACAACTATCTCAAGAACTCTTCCGGCTGGTAAAAGGTAATACTAGTTTTATGCCCCAGCAGCCGGATCTTGAGCGTGATCTCACCCAGTTACACGCTTTACAAGAACAACTCCAGGCTGTAGAGCAGCAGGTGACGTTCTACCAAGAGCAAATTACAACTCGTGACTCCGAAATTTACCAATTGCGACAGTCAGTCCAAGAACTCACCGATCGCACTCGGATGTTGGAGCAAGTAGTACAAGAGTTACCTCAAATTTACCGCCGGAAGTTTGAGGAGCGGATGACGCCAGTGAGAGAAAAGGTAGCAATGCTACAACGGGAAAACCGCCAACTACAAGCAGAACTGCAAAGTGTGAGTTACCGTTTAGCTCTCAAAACTCGTAATGCTAGTCACAGTGGCATTGATTTACCAAATTTTCCTCGCCCAGCATCCGAACAAGCTAATATTTCAACTCCCCAGAATGCCTAAAATTAACATTATGGTGGAATCTTAAGAGGTAAGAAATTGGTGCGGCAAAGGATCTCTGACATTCGAGCCTTTCTTACCTCCTGCTTCCTTACACTAGCTACGTCGGATATATATTTAGCTCAAATTAACTTCTCCCACAGCTAAAAGCCAATGGGATTATTTATACCCAAAGCGGTGCAGGCTGATTTAAACAGCCTATACCAACTTGCCATTAAGTACTTGTGCTTACTTACTTTTCTAGAGAAAAAAGAAAATCAGCCTGCTAGCATCAGACTGTGATCTTTAGAAAATGTGAAAAAATGCAAATTTTGCTTGACTACGCTATCCTTCTATAGGTAGATTTATTATCTAACCTGCTAGCACCAGACTGTTATCTTTGACGGTAGTAAAAATATCTTCGTAAGCGTGAAAAATTTCAAACACTGTATCTAGTTGGGTAAGTTCCAAAATTAACCGTACAGGAGCTTGCACGTTGCATAGAACCAAGCGGCATCCACTCTGACGTGCAGCTTTTAAACCTTTAACTAAAGGCACTAATCCAGAACTGTCCATGAAGTTGACTTCTGCTAGGTCGATAACCCAGAGCTGATGAGCTTGAGGCACTACTTCAGCCATCTGTTCACTCAGAGCCTTGCCACCTTCCAAATCTATACTTCCTTGGGGTTTAAACAAAATCACTTGAAGTTCTTGTGTGAGAGCCATAAATTTAACAGGGTAATTGGAACACTTGACAGAAAATTGAAAAAAGACATCAATACGTCTTCTCTTTCAACGGCAAAATGACTGTTTTACCCAGATATTTGGGCAATTTCAGTCGTACAGTTGAGAGAGATTATTTCAGTATTCATGTCGTATAATTTGTGATAACTTTCATCAATATAGGCATAAGCGCCTAACAATTTCGGTATCAACCGTATCTTTTACAAGATTTTCACAATTTAAATGGATATTTATGAACTTTCTATAAATTTTTTATTTCCTTTGTAATAAATATTAACTTGTGGTAGTAAGTTTCAAAAAATTTATAGTTAATATTCAAGATTTAAGAGCTACCATAGACTAAAATCTATGGATTATTCAGTATTAAACTAATGACTTAATAACTCTATGTATTGGTTTGATTGACACCCCAGCCAAAAACAAGCAAAGATATAGTAAAAGTAAAAATTTGTAAAGACGGCGGTGCGGGATGTCTTTAGAGCTGATTTCACTAGAAAATATCCAGAAAGTCGCCCATAGTTACGGGTATTGGGCAATCTTTTTGGGAATTTTGCTAGAAAATTTAGGCATTCCCCTTCCTGGTGAAACCGTGACCTTAGTGGGCGGGTTTCTAGCTGGCAGCGATGAACTAAATTTCTGGCTGGTTCTCGGTGATGCAATCATGGGTGCTGTCATTGGTGGCACTTGTGGCTATTGGATTGGTAGGGTTAGCGGTTGGCCTTTCCTGGTAAAAGTTGGTAGCATTTTTCGGATTTCGGAAGTGCGATTACTAACTATTAAAGATCAATTTAGTCAAAATGCTGCTAAAGCGGTATTTTTTGGACGTTTTCTGGCATTATTACGAGTTTTTGCTGCACCACTAGCTGGTATAGCTGAAATGCCCTTTGGAAAATTCTTTTTATACAACTTTTTAGGAGCAGTTGCTTGGGCTAGTTTGATGGTGACATTAGCTTTCTTTGCTGGCAAAATTGTCTCTCTAGAACAATTGGTTGCTTGGGTGGGTCAATTTGCGATCGCAGCTTTACTGATCCTCACTGCTTTAATTGTTGTGCCCCTGTGGCTCGAATCTCGTCAAGTCAAGGGTGCAGCAGAAGAGTAAATAGTCGGAGTGGGGAGATGAGGGAGAAAATTTTTCCTTGTCTTCTCATCCCCCTTATCTTCCTAACCTCTAACTTGCTGTGACCAAATGCGAGTTGGTAGTCCCCAAACATAGATAAAGCCTTCAGCGGCTTTGTGGTCAAATCGGTCTTCGGCTCCGTAAGTTGCCAAATCGGGAGTATAGAGGGAATTATCGCTCGAACGCCCAACTATTGTAGAGTTGCCCTTGAACAACTTCATTCGCACAGTTCCAGAGACTCGCTCTTGTGTCTTTTGAATAAAGGCATCTAGTGCAACTTTTAACGGACTGTACCACAAACCGTTATAAACGATTTGGCTGTAAGTTTCTTCAATCCCACGCTTGTAATGGGTGACATCTGCCGTCAAAGTCAAGCTTTCTAAATCCCTATGTGCCTGAATTAGCACCAACATCGCGGGAGATTCGTAGATTTCCCGCGATTTAATACCTACCAGACGGTTTTCAATCATATCAATCCGGCCGATACCGTGATTTCCTACCACCTGATTGAGTTCTTCAATTAGTTCAACTGGCTTTTTAGCTATACCGTTGATGGTTGTGGGAATACCACGCTGGAAACCGATTTCGATGTACTCTGGCTGGTTGGGAGTATCAGCGATCGCTTTGGTCATTTCATAAATTTCTTCTGGTGGCTCAAATGAGGGATCTTCGAGACTACCCGCTTCAATGCTACGACCGAGCAAATTTTTATCAATACTATAAGGAGAAGATTTTTTGACTGGTGAAGGTATACCAAACTTCTCACCATAAGCGATCGTTTCCTCACGGCTCATTCCCCATTCTCTAGCTGGTGCGAGGATCTTTATGTTGGGGTTGAGCGCGGTTACAGAGACATCAAAACGAACCTGATCGTTACCTTTACCGGTGCAACCGTGAGCGATCGCATCAGCACCATATTTTTCAGCCGTTTCTACTAATATCTTAGCAATCAGTGGACGGGCAAGAGCGGTTCCGAGAGGATAACGATTTTCATAGAGGGCATTGGCTTGAATCGCTCCAAAGGCGTAATCTTTAACGAAGCTGTCTTTGACATCCGCCACAAGTGATTCACTTGCACCCGATTTCAGAGCTTTTTCTCGAACTGGCTCTAATTCATCTCCCTGACCTAAATCTGCTGCTAGGGTAATCACCTCTTCCACACCCCACTCCTGTTTGAGGTAAGGGATGCAAACAGAAGTATCCACTCCACCAGAATATGCCAGGACAACCTTTTTGGCGCGACCCATTAATTTCTCCACTTAGGACAACAAAGAATGAGTCATTATTATATCTAAACTAATCCATGTATATTTTATTCATGCAACTGAATCATAAAAATCCCGACTTCTTAGAAAAGTCGGGAATGTGAGCCTTGCTATTTTCATAAATTAAATAAGATTGCGATCGTTTCTAGATAAAACTTTTTTTTATCTGGCTTTGTATCAGTTTTCACTAGACTAAATAAATATTCAAAATCTACAGGGTGGGATTATCCACCCTGTTTTAGATAGATGCAAATCAATCACCTAACAGAAGTTGATTCTTGATAATCTGGTTTAAGCTTTTGTGCTTGATGGTTTAGAAGATACTGTCTTTTTACCCAAGAATAAACCCAACCCGAACACAGACAATCCAAGCATCAAACTTGGTTCTGGAACGCTTGTACTTTTGTAAGTAACGGTCTGAACACCTGCGTCAGTGGAATCATTCAAATTGATAAAACTTTCGCGGAAGACGTTAAAAGTGCCAGGTGTAAAATACAACCCTAACCCCGCTTCGTTCAAAATTGTTCCCGAAAAATCGGTGAAAACTGAGGCTAAAGGATCATCGGCTTCGGTGTATAACTGTCCACCAAAGGTAGCAGAAATCTTTAAACCTTCGGCGATCGTTACTTCTTGATCGTCTGCTGCTGCTGCTTGGTCAAACGAAAAACTGCCTATGAGAGTTTTATCGCCATTAGAAAAATTATAAGTTAGGGCTGCTGCTTGGGCGGGGATAGCCTCGCCTAACGAAAAAATCAAAGCAGTTCCTACTGTTGCAACTGCTAACTTTTTGAAGATGGAGTCAGTCATTTTTTTTCCTTGATCAAAGAACTGGAGCAAAAATACTGCAATAGTTTTGTGAAACAGAGATGTGTGTTACTACATCTCTGCAATACAAAGCTTTTCAGTTAGTTGTTTAGTGAAACGGTGTATTTAATTCACTGGCGATCGCAGTTTTCATAGCCTGGAAGATATGACTTTGGTCAACTACACCCCGAACACCAGGTACAGTGTAAGTACCAGAGCTGTCTGTAATCTGGAAGCCTTGTCCTAGCGATCGCGTCAGAGTTGATGCGTAAGCGCCCTGATAGTAAACAGGTACAACCCGACGGCTATGGCTACCCCAGAGGTATTTGTAATTTGGATCAGACCCCCAGAAGTGACCAGCATCAGTAGGATTGTGCTTCACGAATGTGATGTCTTTGGCGTTATACTTCAAGCCTCTAGCCTGATTTGGGTCAGGATTAGGAGTCAATTTAGAGGCAAAGTCATTATTCAAAGTTAGATAGTGGTCATGGTCAGCAGTAACCAGTAGTAGATTCTTACTCCAACCACCATGATTTTCTACCCAAGTAATGACTTGCTGAACTGCCTTATCAAAATCATTCATGGTACCAATTAGGTTATCCATGTTGTTGTCATGAGCAGCCCAGTCTACATCACCTCCCTCAACCATCAACCAGAAGCCGTCTTTGTCTTTACCTAAAACGGTTAAAGCTGCTTTGGTCAGATCAGCCAAAGTTGGATTTTCGTTAATTTCTTTAGCGACAAAGCTAGCATCGGTTTCACCAGGAGCTAGAGGACGAACTGTATCGGGCGTAGGAGCATTAGGAGCGATGGGATTACCCGCTGCATCGATGACAGGAACACAATCCCCAGCAGTACCAGTAATTATTTTACCGGATGGACAGGTATCGGGGGTTCCACCGCCTCTGACAACAGAGCTATAGAGAGTGAAGGTGCCCAGGCCTGTTAAGCTGTAATCTCCCTTAGAAGAACTAGCAGGAAGGTTGCCGTCTTGTCCACGAGCACCATACAGACCAAATAATTTCTCTCCCTTATTTGGATCGATTTTTGCAGCCGTGTTTAGCAGTGTCTCAGTTGCATTTGGGCCACGTTCCAAAAAGGTATAACCGTAACGATTTGACGTAGGGTTATTCTTCAAATGCTGATAAGTGTCTTCTGTTATGTACGTATATTTCAAGACGCCATCAGCTGTACTTGCAATATCTCTATTCTCAAGGTCTTTAGGATGACCGCCACCTAACAAAACATTAGGCTGAAAGTTCAGCAATGTCTGTTGCAAAATGCTGTCTTGGTTACTCTTGCTAGGGTCGTAAACACTATCGTATTTGCTACGACGATTTACGAAAGAAGCAGCAGCACCAGGCGTTGCGTGGCTAATAGGTACGGAAGTTACCAAGCCTGTAGACTTACTATTTTCTTTAGCAATTTCCAGGATGGTTTTTAATCTCTTTTCGTAAATGTCTACCCCCATCGCGTTGTTGAAGCTCTTTACTCCCGTATAAAGAGTTGTAGCGGTGTTAGCAGAGTCAGGATAACTGTACTTAATGTAATCTTTGTCATAAGTACCAGGATTAGCAGGGGTCAGAGGAACCCAAGGAAGAGGGCCACCTTTACTGATGTCATAACCCGCGAGATTACCGTTTTCTAAGCTATTACCATCAGATCTATTGCCAGGGTTAAAAGGAGTCGGCTGGAATGAGAAGTTGGGACGAACAGGACTTGCACCTGTGAGTGGATTAGAGTTATCTAGAGCAGAGTTACCTGTTAGATGAGGCTGATCTGTTGGATTGGCTGGTGTATTTCCCTGAATCGTTGTGCCGTAAGTTGTTACCAGCCCATATCCAGTTAGCTTTTGGAAGCTAAGACCTGAACCTTTACCACTAGTGTAAAAAGGCGCACCTTTGGCGACGGCTGCGGCTCGTGCCATTTCCCAACCCATGCCATCACCAATCATGATAATTACGTTAACTCCATTACCAGCAGCCAGGGTGGGCTGAAAAACAGAATTACCAAATACCAGCAGAACAGTACAAAGCAAGCCAGTCATAGTCAAGGCTAGCGTAGGCGTAGCCCGCCGCAGGCATCGCTTGTACTTTTGCAAAAATGAAATCATTGTAGTGTGCCTTAAAGTTAATTGAGCAAGTGTTAGCCGTTAATACTGATAAAAATTTGGTTCTAGATGACTAGCACCAAAGTCTGAGTATGTTGCAGTCACATCTACCTGATTAGGTGCTGCGGCATAACTTGGATGAGAGGCGGTTGCTGGTTGTTGATTTGATGTTCCTAAAAACAATAAAACTGCCAAAACCAGACCAGACAAGAACCAAGCCAAGGTGCGCTTGTACTGTTTAAGTAATGAAATGATTGGGGATTGATGAATGAAAGTCATCATCAGAAAACCTCCTAGTAAATTAAACTGGCGCTATGCTTTGACAATTAAAGTTAATGTCAATAAGCATGATTTTTAAAGGTTATTTTAAGTAAGTACGGTATGGAAATCTAGAAAAATTATCCTGGTTCTAATGTGTTTTGTTAACAGACAACATTAAAACTAAATCTTGATTAAATAAAGGATGAATTGGCAATATTGAAGGCTTTTTACAGCTAGTTAGCTGCAAAGTTATCTCAGTAATATGAAAAGTTTTTCGGATATGATTTTCCAACTTATTGAGTAAGCGATCGCGTTCTTGGATAGTTGTACATTCAACTGTCAAATTGGCACAAAGCATTACCTTATTTAAGCTAAGTGTCCAGATGTGGAGTTTTTCTACTTCCACAACCCCAGGAAAAGATTGGAGAGATATTTCCACCTCAACAGGGTCAATTGATTCTGGTGCATACTCCAAAAAAATTTTTAAACTTTCTTGTACTAAGGGGAAAGCACTTAAACCTGTAAAAGTTGCAACGACTAAACTAATAGCGACATCTGCCCACCACCAATCCCAAAGATGAACTGCTAAGGCAGCTATAATTACACCCACAGAGCTAGCAGTATCGGCAATTACATGAAGCAAAGCTCCGCGCAGATTTAAATCGTTGTGAGTGTGGGGATGAAGCAAAGTAATATTGAGCAAATTGACGATTAAACCTAATACGGCAATCCCTAACATTGGTAAGCCCAAAATGGTTGCTGGATGTTGCCAGCGTTGAATAGCTTCCTGTATGATAAAAGTCGCGATCGCTAGCAAACCTAATCCATTCAACAAAGCTGCTAAAACTTCAATCCGCTGATTTCCAAAGGTTGCTTTTTTCTTAGCTGGTTGCTGTGCCAAAAAACTAGCAAGTAGCGATATTACTAAAGCTGTAATATCCGATAGGATATGTCCTGCATCTGCTTGTAAGGATAAACTTTTACTCCATAAACCCACACTCCACTCAGCAATAAAAAAAACAGCAAGTAAACCTACTGTTATCCACAAAACTTTGGATTTTTGCTGATTATTAAATACTTTTCCTGAATCATCTTCACATCCACACAATTGAACTGAAAGCATTACTTAAAAACCTTTTTACAGTACAGAATTCGCTCAATTGGTATGACGATTAGATTCACAAATATGTGAACAACATAAAAATATGAACCTATAAAAAAGTTATCTTACTTAATTTAAGAAATGGTAATATTTGTGTTAAAACTGATAGATTAAAGCAGAATAATCCGTGCAGTACCCAGCAGAGGAAGAAGCAAATATCCTATTAGTAATGTGATAAGCTTATCAAGCCGAATAAAGGATGATAATCATTATCTTTTAACTTGTGCTGATGCAGATAATAAAAGCCTTTCTGAGGCGCAAATATGCGTTACGTAAATATATATTGATAATAAGAATCTTTTTCACTGATTTCCAACAATATTTGGATAAAGTTTTAAAGATTATGAGATGCTGATTTGCATATTTACTTACTACAAATAGAGTTTTGTGAATCATTTTAATCTGATTCTATGAGAATTTGACGGAAACAAAAGTGTTGGAATGACAAAAACTAAAGTCAGGAGCTTGAAACCTTTTTATGTTAATTCATCCCCCGGCTTGAAGTCGGGGGATTTCGAGTCATTGGTCATTAGTCATTAGCACCAATGACTAATGACTAATGACTAATGACTTTGGAGGCGGGCGGCTATCCTGGACACCCCATGAAGGGATGGGATTCCCGCCGATTTTCGATGAGTGGATAAGTGGAATTATCGCTTCACAGCAAATTTATATATCCCTGACAATCTTAAAGATTTTACGATAATAATCTTTTGTTTGATATTTCTTAACCTGTACGCAGTGGTTAAAAGCTTATGTAAGTGAAATTACAGGACTATTGATTTTTTAACTCTGGAGTATATTCTGATGAAATTAGCTAAAAATCTTGGTATTGCGACCGTTGCAGCTGCCATGTCTATTGCTGCTATGGGTGCTAAACCAGTGCAAGCTGCCTTGGTTAATTACGGTTTTACTGTAAATGCCACATCTGGCGATAATCCCGGTCAGTATTTCGGCTCTTTTCAATACGATGACTCGACTTTAACCAATACAGGTCTTGAGACATTGGGAGTTGAGAATGGATTAACAGTTGCATTCAACTACTTGGGTACTAACTATACAGAGGCAGATGATATTGATTTTGACAGTTTTCCTATAGCCAGCTTTAATAATGGCGAAGTTTTAGGATTAAGCTATTTTGTTGCAGACCAGTTTCTAATCGGAAGTGATCCCAATACTCCAGATGTAGGAGGAAACAACTTTTATCTGATTGATCAATCAGTAAATACAACACAAGTAGGTACTGTAAGCTACGCTAAAGTACCCGAACCGTTAGCTGCTGGTGGTACAGCTATTGCTGCTGTTATGGGATTCTGGATGCAACGTAAGAAGAGAGCAACAAAAGTTGTGGGTTAATAACTATAAGTGAATGGCATTAAGAAAAGATACAGCCCTTGCTCTGACTGGAACAAGCCTCTAGGCTGGGAACCCATTCTGGGAGGCTCTGCCTCTAGTAGCTTGACAAGAGGCAGAGCCTCTTTTAGATGCATTCCCAGCCTTGAGGCTGGGAACGAGACGACACAAGCTTTTGGGCTTTTCTTAGCGCCATTCAGCTATAAGTAATATTGACTGGAACAAGCCTCCAGGCTGGGAAATCATCATTGGAGGCCGAGCCTCCAATGGCTTGACCAGAGAAAGCAGCCCTCTTGGAATACATTCCCTGTAAGTAAATCACCTTAATCCTTGCCCATGTTTAGAGTCAAGAATTAAGGTGATTTAAAACTATTTAGAATACTTCGCTAAATGAATCTTTTCCTATCGTCTTTATAGACCACCAATAACACCACCGTCATTACGAGTAATTACTACAGTTGAAGAACGTGGGCGACCTGATGGGCCATAACCTTGACTGTTAGGCCAATTGCTCACTAGCGTGGGATTCGAGGTAGTCCCACCATCACCTGGATGCTGGATGTTGATAAACATCGCTTTGCCATCGGGTGTACTAGTAATACCAGTTACTTCACAATCCGTAGGGCTTGTTAGAAAGCGTCTAACTTGTTTGGTATTAGGGTCAGCACATGACATAGTGTTGCTACCAATATTTGTCAAGTCACCGCGACCATCGCCTGCGTGGTCAGTCTGAACCCAGAGGCGGCCAAAGTCGTCAAACCATAGACCATCTGGTGAACTTAAGTCGTCACCTTTAATATTGCCCTGAAGATTTGGTTCAGGTCTGGTTTTGTCGCCAGCTTCAAAGAAGATATCCCATTTGAAAGTTGTAGCCGTAACGCTGCGTCCATCTTCACGCCAACGGATGATGTGACCGTAACGGTTGTCAGGACGTGGGTTGGAAGCATTTACGGCAGGACGCGCGCCGCCTGCTGCTGTTGTGCCGTCTGGCTGGTTGGAGGAAACTGGAGTTGTTCCACGACGAGTATTATTAGTCAGCGTGCAGTAGACTTCAATCTCTTTATATCCACCAATCCGAGGACGTACAGCTACCCACTCTGGGCGATCCATCATGGTTGCGCCGACTCGATCGCCAGCTTGTCTTGTCTTAACGAGTACTTCAGCTTGGCTTCTGAAACCGTTCTCTGGTGTCAAACCATTCTGACCGTAGACCAAAGGAATCCACTTACCAGTACCGTTGTCATTGAATTTAGCAACGTATAGAACACCGTTGTCAAGCAAATCGCGGTTAGCAGCAGGATTTCCGGGATTTAAAGGTTGGGCACAAACGAACTTGTAGATATATTCGTTGCGCTCGTCATCACCCTGATAGAAAGCAACACGGTTATTGTCATCAACAACAACCTGAGCGCTCTCGTGCTTGAACCGACCAAGGGCAGTTCGCTTAACTGGTTTGCTTTGCGGATTGTAGGGATCAATCTCAACCACCCAGCCGAATAAATGGGGTTCGAGTGGGTTGGTGCTGGCATCAAAGCGTGGATCAACTTCCGGCCAGCGATAGCTAGATGATGTTGAAACGCCGTAGCGATTCTGTCCTGCCAGGATATCAGACTTTTCGATGCCTGGAATTGCAACTACATCTCCTGTGGGATTAGCAAAGTAGCCGTTCCAGTTCTCCTCACAGGTCAAGTAAGTGCCCCAAGGAGTGTAGCCGTTGGCGCAGTTGTTGAGTGTGCCATAAGCGGTGTAGCCGTCGTTGAGTGTGCCGGTATCAACAGAGCCAGTTGGCGTAATGTTAAACTTTTTCGACTTTAACAATGCATCGCCAGCCGCAGGCCCCGATACTCGCATCTCGGTGTTGCCGGTAATGCGGCGACCATAAGACGAATTGCGATTGAAACTCCACTCATTGCCGTTTTTGGAAATTTCTACAACAGATACGCCATGAGCAGCCTGAGACTTCCGTACCTTGGCAATTGTGACTACATCCAAACCATCGGGATGCAAAATTGATTCTTGGGTGTACTCATGGTTGACGCACAGCAGACCAGTATTGATGGGTTGGTTGAAAAAGCCTCTTAATGATCTTGCTTGTGAACTTACTGTCCGACCAACAACATTTCCTGGCTGTAAAGGGAAATAGTGCATCCCATCATTGTGCATACCAAACTGCTTTTCTTGAGCAGCAGCATCTTGGGAGGCATCTGGTAGCCAAGTTGGGCCACCAGGTGCGATCGGATCTCCCCAAGCAATCAGCACTTTAGCTGTGTAACCTTCAGGAACACTGACAAGATCCTTTTCCAGAAATCCTGTAGCTGGGTTGAGTAGATTTGGTGGAATGCTCTTGAAGCCTATGCCAGCAAATCCTGTTCCCTTGGGAATAGGGGCTGCATCAACACTTTGAAGAAAGCCACCGATGGAAACATCACCCAGAACAGTTAGCACTGATGTACCCACAGCCGTCATGATGA
This sequence comes from Nostoc sp. UIC 10890, assembly GCF_054786515.1. Lineage (NCBI taxonomy): Bacteria > Bacillati > Cyanobacteriota > Cyanophyceae > Nostocales > Nostocaceae > Nostoc > Nostoc sp. UIC 10890. Next base: position 1,902,504 of record NZ_JBSGKF010000001.1, on the reverse strand, counting down.
ACCGCCGCCGACTCAAACTAACGCGGTCAATCACATCACGAATTGACTCGTTACCGGATGGGTTGAGGGTCAAATTGTTTTTAGGGTGAAAGCGTCCTTTCATTCTTTGTTCTCCGTTTTAAGGCTTACGAGATTGCTATTCAGTTCATCTCTCAATAAGATGAGTAATTTGGTAAAGAAAAACTCTACATACTTACATCAATTACTTAGATATTTATTGAGATTTGACACATTTTTAACAGCCAATAAATAGCAGTGAATAACAAATCAAGACTGGCTGATGCTGCTTACGCAGACTAAAATAATCATGTTTTCTTTAACTTAAGTACTAAGTATTAACATCAGGTTATATATTGATTAATTTAAATTTATCAACAATTTTTTTTGATAAAAAACATATTGTTCACTAAAAAATAATGATTTCGTGATGAATAATCGTCACGCTACAAAAATAGAGTTATTAAAAACAGTGCAAGATGTCAGGTTAAACAAATTTGACGCGATAATTTTTGGTCAAGAACGTTTCAAACATCCTCCGACATAAGTAAATGGGCGTAAATAATTAAAGGTTTGTAGTGGGGACTTTAGTCCTCTTTTAAGGGCTAAAGCCCTTACTAAAAGCTAATTAAATTGAATTTTACATTACTTAATATAGTTTGATTTATTCTTACCCACTTACTTACCACACCCACTCTTTAACATGGTTGAAATTACAAAGTTTTTCCGCCCATAATGGACGGTATATGTACCAAAATCCAGTGACTAATCACCAATTAACTCTGAATTACTTGGTTTTTATGAATAAATATAATTAATTGATTGGTTAGCACAGTTCATAATAATTAAGCTGAGGTTATATGTTGATTAACTAGAAATTATCAACCTCTTGCTATTTCCTTAACTCAAATTAGGCAAGGAACAGTGTCAGCGCCCCATCTGTCCTATTCTGGAGATGGATAAATAGTGTTGTGGGTGAGACTGTGTTTTTCAGCGTTGTGATACCGACTTATAATCGCCAACCGATTTTAGAAAAGTGCCTCCGCGCCTTGGAGGTGCAGGATTTGAGTAAGCCAAGTTCGGTTCTTGATTACGAGATTGTCTTGGTGGATGATGGTTCTACTGATGGCACATTGGAGTGGTTGGCAGCACACAAAGAGGAGTTTCCTCATGTGCGCTGGTTTCAACAAGATCATGCTGGGCCAGCTGCGGCTCGGAATTTGGGAGTAGAACAGGCACTAGGAGACACAATTATCTTTATTGATAGTGATTTAGTGGTGCTGAAGAATTTCCTGCAAGCTCATGGTAACGCGCTAGTGGAGGGGAAAGAGAAATTAGGAAGCGATCGCTTTTTCACTTACGGTGCAGTTATTAATACCTGTAACTTCAACAATCCAACGGCTGAACCCTACAAAGTCACAGATTTTTCAGCAGCTTTTTTTGCTACGGGAAATGTAGCAATCTCTAAGTATTGGTTAGAGAAAGCCGGACTTTTTGATACCACGTTTCAACTCTATGGCTGGGAAGATTTAGAATTAGGTGTGCGGCTGAAAAAACTAGGTTTGACACTAATTAAATGTCCCGAAGCCGTAGGATATCACTGGCATCCAGCATTTAACTTAGAGCAAATTCCCCGATTGATTGACCAAGAAATTCAACGCGGACGCATGGGAGTTTTATTTTATAAAAAGCATCCTACATGGGAAGTAAGAATGATGATTCAAATGACTTGGCTGCATCGCTTACTTTGGGGAATTTTGTCACTTAATGGCGCACTGAATGAACGGACAATGGCGCCATTTTTGCAATGGCTAATTAATTTAGGTAAACCACAATTAGCTTTAGAAATTGCTCGAATTTTCCTCAACTGGTACAACGTGAAGGGTGTTTATGAGGCCTATGACCAAATGCAGCAAGCATCGTGATTAAAAAGTTACGTAGGCGTAGCCCGTCGTAGACATCGCAAGCTTAAATATACTATGTTAAAATCGCACCACCCATCAACCGCTCATACCGATACTTTAACTCTTCTTTCATCAAATACCAGCGCTCTAAAGTTGCATCCATCTCGATTATTTTTTCCGCTGCTTGCCGCGCTAAAAGTAAAACTTCCTCATCCTCAACCAAGCTTGCTAAGGTAAAATCTGGCACTCCAGATTGACGAGTTCCCAGTACTTGCCCTGGCCCACGAAAACGCATATCCATCTCAGAAATGAAAAAGCCATCCTGAGATTGTTCCAATACCTTCAATCGTTGTTGAGCATCAGGACTTCTGGAACTGCTCATTAACAGACAGTAAGATTGAGCCGCACCACGACCAACACGCCCCCGCAGTTGGTGCAGTTGTGATAAGCCAAATCGCTCTGCATTTTCAATGAGCATTACTGTAGCATTAGGTACGTCTACGCCAACCTCAACAACAGTAGTAGAAACTAATATCTGCGTTTGATTATCGCGGAATTTGGTTATCGCTTCATCCTTATCGGCTGAACTCATGCGACCGTGCAGCAGCCCCACTTGAAAATCGGGAAAAACGCTTTCTTGTAGCTTTTGATGCTCATCAGTTGCCGATCGCAAATCCAGTTTTTCTGATTCCTCCACCAACGGCAAAACCACATAAACTTGTCTGCCTTGAACAATTTCTCGGCGGATGAGATCATAAGCATGGTTGCGTTGCTGACCTGACAATACTGTTGTCTGAATCTTTTGCCGTCCCGGTGGTAACTCATCAATTTGGCTCACATCCAAATCCCCGTGTATCGTCAGTGCTAAGGTTCGGGGAATCGGGGTTGCTGTCATAGTTAACACATGGGGTTGTTCGCCTTTTTGCTGCAAACGTGCCCGTTGTTCTACCCCAAAGCGATGCTGCTCATCAATCACTACTAACCCCAATTGCTGGAAGTTTACAGGGTCTTGAATCAAGGCATGGGTTCCTACTAATAGAGGTAATTCACCAGTGCTTAACTGAGAATGTATTTGTCTTCGTTTAGCAGTTTTGGTGGAACCTGTAAGTAATTCCACTGGTAAATGCAGTAGATTAAACCAACCAACTAACTTGCGATAATGTTGTTCTGCCAAAACTTCTGTGGGAGCCATCAGCGCCGCTTGGTAGCCAGATTGAATTGCTGCGAGGATAGCTAAGACGGCGACGACTGTTTTACCAGAACCGACATCGCCTTGCACCAAACGATTCATTGGTACAGATTTTTGTAAATCATTGAGAATGTCGTTGAGAACTCGTTGCTGTGCGCCAGTGAGTTGAAAAGGCAGTATTTCGTGGAATTTCTCTACAAGTTGACCGCGTGGAACCAGGATGGCGCTAGTTTGAATCGCTCTTGCTTGCTGCTGACGTTGCAGTAACCCAAGTTGCAGGTAGAAAAATTCATCAAAAACCAGGCGACGACGGGCAACTTGTAAGGCGGCGCTATCGCTGGGAAAATGGATGTTAGCGATCGCATCTTTCAATTCCATCAAACCATACTTCTGCCGCAAACCACTTGGCAAAGGGTCTTTCAGGTTAGCCGCAGCAGGTAAAGCAGCAATTACCGCCTGCCTGACTGTATTCGCCACTACGCCCTCAGTCAGTCCATAAATTGGCACCACCCGCCCAATATTCAGCGACTCAATCGAATCTCCTGGATTTGCCAAAACCTCTAATTCTGGATTATCCAGTGTCAAGCCGTATTTACTTTCTTTCACCAACCCACAGGCTGCCAAAATACTACCTACTGGATAACGGCGTTTTAAACTTTCTTGCCAAGCGCGACTGCTAAAGCGCGTACCTGCGTAAAAACGACCAATTTTGATTTGACCACTGTTATCTTTGACTACGAGTTCTAAAATTGATAATTTCTGATTTTTAGGGCTAGTAAAGCAGTTGCAACGTTTAACTGTAGCGACTATTGTCACCGTCTCACCCGCCTGTAACTCGCGGATATTCACTTGACGCGCGTAATCAATGTGGTCACGAGGATAGTAGAAAAGCAAGTCACGGACGGTGTGTAAACCGAGCCGTGCCAAATTATCAGCTTTTTTGAAGCCTATTTCTGGTAAATCACTGAGTTTTTGCTCAATTTTCGGTGCAAGTCTCCGACTCACCTCAGTAAAAATTGGAGATTTTGGATTTTGAATTTTAGCTTGATAAGTTTTCCCTTGCTCCCCTGCTCCCCTGCTCCCCTGCTTCCCCTGCTCCCCCTGCTCCTCTTGCTGTAGTTGGGAAAGATACCTACGAGTCTCTGCTACTAAATGCTGCCTTTCTTCCAGTGCTAGATGTGGATAACTAGCAAATTGCACCGCTAGCCCTTGCCAACGGCGGCGTTCAGTTTGTGGTAAGCCTGTTGGGAATTTGCCCAAAGTCAGGCTTAGAAATTCACTGAAACGGTATTCTCTGCCCATCAAGTCTGTAAAGCCCCGTTCAGCCTCTATTGCCAAGGCTTTCTGCAATCGTATCCAATCTGGTTTTTCATTAGTCATTGGATTATTAGGGATGGGCATTGGGCATTGGGCATGGGGCATTGGGCATGGGGCATGGGGCATTAGTTATTCACAAATGACAAATGACTAATGACAAATGACAAATGACTAATGACTAATCCTCAAACCAACTAGCACGCCATGCAGCTTCCGCTTCAGCGATCGCCATTTCTCTATGTTTCTTTTGATACTCTCGTCCGAGCTTGTTTAGCTGAACTAAAATACTGCGGATTTGCCTGCGCTCAGAGGATAGTGTCACATCAGCAAATTCAATTTCCCCTAACCGCAGGTTAATAGCCATAATTTGTGTCAGACCAGAATCTTCTGACTGCTGCTCATTTTCAATTTCAATTACTAAGTTTAATAAGTTGGGTGGCCCTGGCATTACCTCCGCTGATGCTTCTGATGCAGCGGCTGCTGCTGCTAAAATCGGTTCTGGTAATTTTTTGGGTAATACTCCGGCTCTTTGTAATAAAAGATTAGCATCATGGGAAATTTTTTTCAGTATTTCTTGCGTAACCTCTTCTAAGTTCTGTTGCCATTTTGCCAGTTCTATAGGATTCGAGGTATCTGGAGACAAGGGGGACAAGGAGGAATTTAGTTCCTCATCTCCCTCATCTCCCAATGCTTCTTCATTTTTAATATAAGTGAGCAATTGTTCAGCTGCCAGTTGACCCAAGCTGCGGACGGCTTGTTGCAATTGTTGCCGCTGATTCAATGACAAATGCAAAAAGTTTTCGGGATACCCTTGGGTACAGAGGTGGTAACTCGCGAGAATCAACTGTTTTCGTAGAGCTAGTCCCAAGGTGGCTAGATAACTAGCATAGGCGGTTTGTAGTTCTACTGCGATCGCCCGAATCGCTTCTTTCAGTGCTGCAATATCCCGTTCAATTCGCTCGATTGCTCTTGCCATATCTTTTCGTTCTTGCCCATCTGAACCATTACATAGTACAAATGTACAAATTTATTTTAGGATAACTTTCCAGAGAATTTTAGATTTTAAATTAAATGCGATATTTCGCGTCTTTACTAAATAAAATACAGGTCAGCCTATTTGCTTGACCTGTATTTTAAAGAGTCATTAGTCATTAGTCCTTGGTAAAGACTAATGACTAATGACTAATATTACTTGCTGCCAATTTGTGCAGCGACTTCATCAGCAAAGCTCATTTCTTGCTTTTCAATGCCTTCGCCCAGTATATAGCGGACAAAGCGGGTCACTTGAATTTCTTCGCCTACCTGCGCCTTCACTTGCTTTACCAAGTCTTCCACAGAAATACTCTGGTCGCGAATGTAAGGTTGATCGAGCAAAGCCAATTCTTTCAGGCGTTTTTCAATCCGTCCCTGAACAATCTTTTCTTTGATATTATCTGGCTTGTTCGCCAAATCATCCTTGCCCATTTCAATGTCTTTTTCTTTTTGAGCAATTTCGGTAGGGATTTGGTCTACGCTAACATACTCGACATTTGGGCAAGCCGCAACTTGCATTGCAGCGTTTCGTGCCAAGGCTTGGAACTCTGAATTAGAGGCCACGGACTCCGTTTGGGAACCGAGTTCTACCAACACACCAACTCGACCGCCAGTGTGAATGTAGCTGTCTACTACACCTTGCGTGCCCTCTGCTAAGGGAAAGTTGACAAAGCGACGCACTTGGATATTTTCACCAAGGGTGGCAATGGTTTGCTTGATAAATTCTTCTACAGTCACGCTTTCATTTTCAATATAATGTTGAGCCAACAAAGACTCGACACTATCAGCGGTCGCTGCTTGCTTTGCTAGGTTCTTAACTAAAGCTTTAAAAGCCTCATTACGAGCAACAAAGTCAGTTTGGCAGTTCACTTCTATTAATACACCCACTCGACCTCCGGGCTGAATGTAAGTGTCTATTAGACCTTCTGCCGCAATGCGATCGCTTTTCTTCCCCGCCGAAGCGATGCCCTTTTTCCGTAACCAGTCTATGGCTTCTTCTATGTTGCCATCAGTCTCTTTCAGCGCCTTTTTGCAGTCCATCATGCCAGCACCAGTTTTTTGGCGTAGCTCTTGGACGAGTTTTGCAGATATTTCCGCCATGTTGCCTCAATTCCTAACTTGACCTCGAGTTGTAATCACTCACCTAATTTAGTACTGAGTACTGAGTTTTGTTAGCGTAAGCGGGGCGTTTAGCCCGTGCTGAGTTTTGAGTGTTCAGTTATCAATTTTATTCTTCATTGACAAATCACAACTTCAAAAATCAAGACTCAGCACTATCTAATTTGCTGAGTCTTTCTATCTTACTCAGCACTCAGCACTCTTCACTCAGGACTATTCCTCTGTTTCCTCGTCGGGAATTACAGCGTCAGTATATTCGCCTTCTTCGTAGTCATCGTCATACTCACCACCGTCGTAATCTTCGTAATCCTCTTCAGCATCCAGCTGACCGTGACGACCTTCATAAATGGCATCTGCCAATTTTCCAACTATCAGCTTGATTGACCTGATAGCATCGTCGTTTGCCGGGATGGGGATATCTACTACATCTGGGTCACAGTTTGTATCCAACATGGACACAATGGGAATATTCAGCTTTTGGCATTCTTGAACTGCGTTATATTCCCGCCGTTGGTCTACAATCACCACGATATCGGGTACTTTCCGCATTGTTTTAATGCCGCCCAAGTATTTCTGAAGCTTCGTCATTTCCCGACGTAGCATTGATGCTTCTTTTTTGGGTAATAAATCTAGTGCGCCAGTTTCCTCACGGCGTTCTAAATCTTTCAGACGATCTACGCGTGTTTTGATGGTTGCCCAGTTGGTCAACATTCCACCCAACCAGCGTTGGTTAATGTAGTGGGAACCACAACGGCTGGCTTCTTGGGCAATAATTCCAGCTGCTTGGCGTTTAGTGCCAACGAAAAGAAACTTCTTCCCTTGTTCTGCGTGCGATCGCATGTAGTTGTAAGCATTATCCATCAACTGGGCAGTTTGCACCAAGTCGATAATATGCACGCCATTGCGGGAAGTATAAATGTAAGGAGACATTTTTGGGTTCCAACGCCGGGTCTGATGCCCAAAGTGAACCCCTGACTCCATCATTTGAGCCAATGAAACTACTGGCATATATTTTTCAACTCCGATTCGGGTTAAACCTCCATCCAAGTGCATTTCCCAACTGGGAAACACCCGAATTCTCAGATGTGCGAGATTAGTTAACCATACTAGGTTAGCATATTCCGAAGAGTTGTAGTTGCTTGACCGAGTGAGGGCAAAAAAATAGCGCTACCCACTCAACAATTGGGAAGCGCTATGTTGCATTAAACCCAAAATACCTATCTACTGGCGATCTTCTTGATCTTTGGGTTTGGGTTTGTGCCGCCGTTGTTCTACCTGCTCGTCGATAGTTTCTCTCATTTTGCGATCAGCAGCGTCCATCGCAGAATACTTAAAGCGGTTGACTATACCACTGAACAAGTTGCCAAAAAATCTTTCAATTTCTTGCATAATTTGATACCTCAGTATTTGAAGGTAAATTCTTGACTCTACATCGGTCTTGGACTTTCTAGTGGAAGTTAGAAATAAAATACCAACCTGTCTTTCAAGTATCTATTAGTCTCTTAGCGTCTTTGGGTGCTTAAAAGGTTGGCGGTTTATTTATTCTTTGATTCAGTTTTGCTTACAAATGACTGTATAAAACAGTCTGATCAATTAAATCAGTATTGTTGAGACTTACTAGATTGAAACGCCCTAGAGATTCATCTATTGTATTCTCTCTCAGGTAATAAATATAGCAAAGATGCAGGTAACAAATTGTTTACTTGGCATTGGGTTGAGATATAACCAAAAACCTGCAAGATGATCTGGAAAGGCTTGATTTTCTGTTGTGAAAAATTCAGATATAGCAAGTTTTCAAACCCAGAGAGGATAAAGTTTTTCAGACCGTCTTGCAGAAAACTACACATAAAGTTTTATGTATGGTCTAAAATACTACTCATTTCTTGCTGATAACGCTTGGGAGTTGTGTGTAGCATTCGTTGAAACACAGATGTCATGTGACTTTGGTTGCCAAATCCCGCTTCTGCGGCTACCTGTGCTAGCGATCGCTTTTGGTTTTGTAAGAGTTTTTGGGCCAGTTCCAGCCGACACCGGAGGACATATTGATAAGGCGATAGTCCAGTTGTGACTTTAAATGCTCGTGCGAAATGGTAGGGACTGAATGCTACCGTAGCAGCAATCTGGTTCAGGTTAAGTTCCTCGGATAGATGCGCTCTGATGTATTCCAAGGCAGACTTTAACAAATTTGGGTCTAAAAACTCTGGTGGACGTTTGAGCCGTCCAGATAGATTTGAACGTCGGTGAATAATCTGTGCTAACACCGCCGTTGCAACTGATTCTAAGTAAAATGCACCACCAATTTGTCCATTATCAAAAAATTCTTGCATAGCGATCGCAGCACTCAAGCCCCAATGAGTTTTGGGAATTTGCCCTGGCTGTAATTCAATTTTCTGTCCCTCTGCTTCCACTTTGACTATCCGCTCTAGAAAAGATTGGGAATATCCAAACACCACAAAACAAGAAGCATCTTCCACCGAACTATAAGTACTGCCTTGAGGCACAATATCAAAACCTCCTGGTAGCGCTTGGTAAGGTTGCAGTCGATCAGCATTGAAGGCAGCAATCCCACGAGTTTCCCCAAAACTTGTTACCACCAGGTTAAGTGGTGAGCGAATATTGACTTCTAAATGTCCTGGCGAAATGATTGCTACCATCAACTCTGGTGTTTCTAGCCAGTGTCCCCACTGCGGTAGAGCTTCTAGTGGGGGCTGATCAAGAGGAATTTTACATTCTGGGGGATTGAATAAAAACTCTTTTAACAGATTCATGGGCAGAGGCAATTAAGTATTAACAGCAATTTAAATACTTCAACCCGATTGTCTCAAAAAGTAGATTTCGATATTCCGCAAGAATTGAAAAGACAGTAACAATTGCAGGCAAGTATTTTCAAAGTTAGGATTTTGATTCGAGTGATTGTCAATGCCTGTTCTGATTCCTATTTCAACCTTCTTTATCGGCTGTCATGGGCTACTTGCTCTGGGCTTGTCTTATCGAGTAGCAATAGAACGTACCCGTACTCGGATTTGGCATGGTGCATCTCTATCTGAGGTCGCCTCACAGCCCAATTACTTAGATCATCCGAATGCTTGGGCAGAGTTTGTGGAAAAAATAACACAACAATCTATTGTCACGAAAAACATGGAAGATGGGGTGTTACAGCGTACTATCCGAGCGCATGGGAACTTTACAGAATACGTACCCCTTAGCCTCATGTTCCTAATTGCCCTAGAGTGGATGCAAGCTCTTAACGGACTGTTGTGGATGCTAGGTACTCTACTGACAGTAGCTCGGATTGCCCATGCCTGGGGATTAATACAAACTTATGGGCCATCACCGGGCAGGGCGATCGGTTTTTTCGGAACTTGGCTAGTCTATATCGTCGGCAGTCTGGCTTGTCTTTACTACAGCGTGCAGCAATTTTTATAGTCCAGCAACGGTTCTAACTCAAAAATTATAATGCTCAAAGCAATTGATACTGACCTTTGGGTTGCTGAACAACCCCTAAAATATTTTGGCTTGGAAGTAGGGACGAGGATGACTGTGATTCGTCTAACCAGTGGCAAATTAATGGTGATCTCACCTATTGGCATAGATGACGCAACTATCAATGAGCTAAATCAATTGGGAGAAGTTATTTACATTGTCGCCCCCAACTTGTATCATCATCTATTTGTTGCTGACTTCAAGCTATGCTATCCTCGTGCCAAACTATGGGCAGTATCTGGTCTAGAGCGTAAACGACCAGATTTGCAAATCGACCAGATTATTAGCGATCGCACTATTCACCTGATTGATGGGGTTGAATATTTATTAGTACAAGGATTCAACACACTGGATACTAGTGGATTTTCACCACTCAATGAATGCGTCTTTTTTCATGTCAAAAGCCGAACTTTGATTGTCACTGATACAGTGTTCCATTTTGATGATCAATGTTCGCCAAGCACAAAGTTAGTAGCCAAACTTCTAGGTGGTTACAACCAACTTCGTCCATCGTTATTGGAGAAATTTGCAACTCAGGATAAAGTCAAAGTCAAATCGTCAATTCAACAGCTTCTCACTTGGGATTTTGAACGAGTCATCATGGCGCATGGCAGCATAATTGAACAAGATGGTAAATCTCAGTTGAAAGCAGGTTATGAGTGGTTTTTAGAAACTCCTTTGTAGTGATCCTTTACTCACAGAAAATATATAATTCTGTTTTTGAACTTTACACCAAAATAAAATTAGTCTTTTCAAAAAAGCCGCACCCGTTACTGAATAGTATCGGGGTCTACATTGAGCGATCGCAACCTTGCCTTTAACTGTTCTATCTGCAACTCTGCCTGTTCAGCTCGTTGGCGTTCTTGTTCAGCTCGTTGGCGTTCTTGTTCTACTAGTTCTTCTACTTGCTGTCTTGCTAAAATTTCTTGCCTTAAAGCCTCTACCAGTTCATCGGGTATCAGTAATTTTTCCCCTGTATCCTCTCGGTAAAACCCAATTAGCCTTCCCTCAACCACCAAGCGTAGTTGTAACGGTTCACTGCGTCCATCCTCTATAGGTTCGTAGATTTCTCCCCGCAGGCGATAGCCACGTAACTGTTGTTCCACCCACTCGCCTTTAGGGTCAAATAGCCAGTATTCCTTGACACCTAGCTGCTCATAGAGGGTCTTTTTGAAGATTTCGTCTTGTCCCTTAGTCCCAAAGGATGTCATCTCAAAAATAACTGTGGGTACTTGACCCTCTTCCCAGATTTTATAGTTGTCCCGACCGCCGGGTGTAACATCAAAAATCACCATCACATCTGGGGCTACCCGCAACTTGGGAAAGCCTTGTGCATAGTAAAGAAATTGATTTCCTAATACTGTTGCCTGACGATTTGCCAAATACTGTTTCAGGACTTCTAAGGTAGTTAGCAAGGCATAAAGGTGGTCGTAGGTTTCTGCCACTGGTTGACCATCAGCACTGGGATAGAAGATTTCTGATTCGACACTAACAGGTAAAGTAGCCGTCATGGTGGTAAAATCAGCGCTACAAAATTATTGTAAAACAACTCTAGTTCTTCCTAACTTGGGATGTACAAGCTTTTTAAAATATAACTAGATAACTCACAAAATCCTTCGCCTTCAGCAGCGTTAGTAATATAAGCAGGCTGATATTTCAACTGATTCATATATTCCAGCACGTTTGCCACGCCTACAGAAACAGGAAAATAACGCTGATCAAATAAACTTTCATCATTGGGACTATCACCCACAGTGACAATTTCTTCTGATGAGTACTGGGGCAAATATTCGCGCAATACTTGTAACAATCCCACAGCTTTATCTTGTCTTTGGGGTTTAATGTGACACTGCACGTTGCTATAGGTAAATCCCCAACCCATTTCTTGACAAAGACTATCTAGGGTTTGTAGTTCATCTTGAAGCAAACCAGCTACATCAAAAGTCCAGTCGGTGATGCGAAAGCGATTATCAGCAGATTCTTGGATTTGGGGAAATTTAGTTTGTAAATTCTCAAAAGTTGTAGCTAACTGCTGGCGATGTTTAGCTAAATCGGGAATGGGTGTTAAAACTACTGGTTTATGGTTTCCAGGTGGAAAGTACAAACCGCCATTTTCTGCGATCGCACCTGCTACTGGCATCAAACTACTCAATCCACTCACCCAGCCAGCAGAACGTCCTGTGACAATCAGCACCTTAATGTCAACTGCTGCTAAATCCTCTAAAGCTTGTAACAGTGCAGGAGTAAATTTTCCTCGTCTGGTTAGAGTGCCATCCATATCTGTGGCTATCAGACGAATATGAAGAAAGCTTGTAGATGAAACTTCAGACAGGGCAGGGACGCTCTGGTGTCTGGACATAGGCAGTTTGTAAAAAGCTGTTAAAAATATTAATGATACAGCAAGATGACCTTGAAGATTTGGGCATCCTAAACATCAGGAGTCAAGTTTTTCAGTTTTCCAACCATGCCCACTTCGATGTTTCTTGCCCAAACCCCAGGAAAGCCTAAAAAAGCATCCCAGGAAGTGCCAGCAAGTAATCCTCAAATGCCACCATTATTGTTGGTAACTTCTGGAGGACTGGCTTTAGCGGTGATTGCTTTGATTGTGTATAGTAAACTCCAGATGGATAAGCTGGAGAAAAAAATTAAGTTTGAACAATTCCGGGCGCGAGAATTAGAGAAAAAGTTTAAGCTGGCGCTGGAAACAATTCGCAAAATGGAAACTAATCCCGATTTGGTCAATTCACGGGACTTTAACCTGGATTATCTGCGAATGCGGATGTCAGAGGAGGTGTTTCATTTTGCAATTCTTAATCAAATAAAGATTCAGATCAAAGAAAAAATTTCTCAAGCCCTGCGTCCAAATCAAGCCCAACAAGGATCGGTTGGAATTGCTAATAGCGCTGGACGGCAAGTAGATGAAACTTTTGATGTAGAGTATGAAACTGGTAGTCCAGGGAACTCTGCCAAGCGAGTGCTGTTTCGGATTCAAATCCGGTTAATGAAGTTACCGACACAAGCAACTTCTGCGACTATTAGTCAAATTATTGATTGTATAGAAACTTACCTAAGCCCCATAGAAGATGAAGATAGTTGGCAACCAATAATTCAAGGTCGGATTGCTACTATGCATTGGGATCAAAAAGCCAAACCTACGCCTCTATTGGTGCTGGAGCAATCGAATGAAGGCGTGAATGTAACTTTCCGTACTAGTCGCCAACCAAATACCCCAACTCCGCCAAAGTCACCTGGAATGAAAAAATCAGGTTCGGCTAGATTATAAATTATGGCTGTCATTGGTCATTTGTCGTTTGTCATTGGTCATTCACAAAGGACAAATGACTAAAATCATTACTGAATAACTGTATTTGGGGAATTACGGGTTAAAAGACCATCTTCCATTTCTACGATGCGATCGGCTATGTCTAAAATGCGGTTGTCATGTGTCACCAATAAGATAGTAGTTCCCTGATTTTTAGCTAGACTCTGCATTATTTCCACAACATCGCGTCCTGATTGTTTATCTAATGCGGCTGTTGGTTCGTCTGCTAGCACTAGTGGGGGACGATTTACTAGAGCGCGAGCGATCGCAATTCTTTGTTTTTGTCCACCAGAAAGATTGTCTGGGTAGTAATCAACTCGTTCTTCTAGACCAACAGAACCCAGCATGGCTTTTGATTTAGCCATTGCTTCTGTTTGAGAAATATTATCATTCAACTCTACTGCCATTTGCACATTTTGCTTCGCAGTTAAGAAACCTAGCAAATTGTGGGCTTGGAAAATATAACCAATGTTGCGTCGCATCTGCACCAATTTGTTTTGACTGACGCCAACGAGTTCTTCACCTAAAAATTTTAAGCTTCCCTCTTGTACAGACCGTAAACCACCAATTAAGCTGAGTAATGTGGTTTTACCTGAACCTGATGGCCCGGTCATAATCACAATCTCACCTGGATAAATTTCTAGGTTAATGTCAAATAATATCTGTTTTCTCAGTGCGCCTTTTCCATAGTAGTGGTTTAGATTTTTAATGGCGATTACAGGTTCTTTTTCCATCATATTTTTGTTAGTTTTAAGTTAGATTTTTCAAGACTTAACTGTAGTTAATGCCAAAAATTAAATTTGAGAAATTGCAAATCATAAGATATGGTTATCAACAATATTTACTAATTAAGTTTGAATTAATTAAAAGATATCTGCTGGATCGGCAGAGCGTAATTTTCGGACTGCGATCGCACCGGAAATGATACACATTAGCATCGTTAGAATTAACACCATTACCGCTCGATCAAAACTCATAAAAACTGGTAAAAGTGTTGCTTTTCTGGCACTATCATACATAAACAAAGTAAATATTATTCCAGGTATATATCCTAAAGCTGCTAATAACAAAGCTTCCTGAAGAATGACTGTTAATAAATAGTTTTGTGTATAGCCTATTGCCTTGAGAGTAGCGTATTCAGATAAGTGATCTGCAACTTCTGTATAAAGAATTTGATAAACAATCACAGTCCCCACAATGAAACCCATGACAGTTCCTAATGTGAAAATAAATCCAATAGCTGTACTATTTGCCCAGTAATTCCGCTCAAAATCAATAAATTCTTGCTTAGTTAGAACATTGACCTCGTTAGGTAAATACTTTCGTAATTCTTGGGCAACAACTGTAGCATTCGCTCCCGGTTTTAATCTAATTAAACCAATATCAATCAATCCTTGTTGACGATTATTGAATATTCGCAGAAAGTTAATATCACTTGTAATTAAATTACCATCTGCACCAAAGGATGCACCTAATGTAAATAATCCTTCTACTTTAATTCGCCGCCTTCGCACTTCTGATGTTACAGTCTTTCCTTGGTCATAATTAGCAGCAATTGGGCCATACTCCACCCTAGAAGAACGGTCAAATAGAACTACATCAGGTAGTTTAAGTTTATCTAAATTTTCCTGAACTCCAGGTAAGTTAACTAGATTAGTTTCTGGATTCATGCCAAATATCAGGATACTCCGAGGACGGCCTGTTACAGGATTTTTCCAGATTGTAAAATCCAAATATATCGGATGTACTGATTGGACTGCGGGTAACTCTAAAGCTTTATATAACCGTCGTTGAGAAAAGCTTCTCATCGCCAAGACAGCGCTAGATTGACTGTTAATTAAAACAATATCGCCCTGCAAGCTGTTATGAAATCTAACGTTACTATAATACAGAGCATCTCGGAAGCCGAGTTGCATAAACATTAAAATATCAGCAAAAGAAATTCCTGCTAAAGCCACCGCTAGGCGAGTTTTTTCCCTTGTCAGTTGTAGCCACGACAGAGGTATTTTTTGATTCATTTTATAGGCATCCAAGCACAGTTAAGTAATTCGTAATTCGTAATTCGTAATTCGCAGTTAATTTGTGCTATTGATTTCAACTCCAGATATTAGTTAAAAGTTGAGTTTTCCACTCAATTCTGGCAAGGCTAGCATCGAAGTTATAGAATGCTTAAACTTAATTAAACAGCCTGTTGAAGAATATTTATCATCCAAAGTATCAAATCAATAATTGGTGTTACTGCTCATCCATAACTTAATTAGTTATTAATTTCGACAACAACTTTGGCGTAAGTTAAACCAGAAACTTTCTCGCTATCTTCTGGAGGTAGAGCAATTTTAACTTCTACGACTCTGGCATCTACATCTGCTGCTGGATCTGTATTCAGCACATCTTTTTTACCAATTTTTCTACCAATTTCAGTGACAGTTCCCTTTAACTCGCCGCTAAATGCTCCATTGTCGCTGCTGATAGTGGCGTTTTGACCAATCCGCACTTTACCAATGCTGTCTTCGGCGACTTCAGCAATCACAAACATTTGGCTGGTTTGTCCAATTTCAGCAATGCCATTAGCACCAATCGCTTCGCCTGATTTGGTGTAAACTTTTAAAATTTCTCCGGCGATTGGTGCTTGAACGTAGCTCAATCTCAGTTCTGCTTCGGCTTTTCTAACATTTGCGAGGGCATTACTAACTTGGGCTTGCGCTACTTGCACATCAGTAGGACTAACGTCCACAATTCTGCTCAGTTTGGCCTTTTCTTCATCGATTTGTCTTTGCAAAGTTGCTACGGTTTTATCGCGGTTCACTTTAGCTTCGATGAGCTGCTGTTGCAAAACTGCTAAATTTTGTATTTGGTTAGCTCTAGCCTCAGCAAGTTGCTGTCGCAGGGTTGCCAATGTCTGCTTTAAGGTAGCTTGGCTTTCGACAACCTGCTGATTAGCTGTTACTGCACTCAAGCGTCTTCTGTCCCGCTCTTGCTGAGAAATAGCACCTTCTCTGTATAAAAAATCATAGCGTCCAGCATCTACTTGAGCATTACGCTGTTCGGCTTGGATACGTGTAATGGTCGCTCTTAGAGCATCTCTTTGCCCACTAAGTTCAGCTTCTAGGCGATTCACAGTTGCTTGTTGGACAAGTTTATCACCACTTAACTGAGCTGCAATCCGGGCGATCGCAGCTTGTTGAGCATTCCTTTCGCCAATTAACTGTGCTTGTAGGCGAGCAATAACTGCTCTTTGGGCTTGAATATCTCTTGGAGATCCAGCCCTAACTTGCGCTAAATTTGCACGGGCTTCTTGCACTTTGGCTTTTGCTTCTTCTAGTCCGGCTATTTGAGTATCACGGTTATCCAAAATTGCCAAAATTTGACCTTGCTTTACCTGTTCACCCTCTCTCACCAAAAGTTGCTGAATTCGTGACGATGGTGCTAATCCTGATGATGGGGCGGACAATTTAACCACTTCACCTCGCGGTTCCAAACGCCCTACAGCACTAATGCTATTGGTAGATGGCATTACGGGGGCAGATGTAGTTAGTTTTCTCAGCTGCTCGATTTTAGCTGTACCTAGTATCCCAGCGGCGATTACTATGGGCACAGCTACAGCGATGCCCCACCAAATCTTAGGTTGTTCTTGGTTAAGTGCCTGCTCACTTGGCTTTGGCTTTTCAGTCACCCTTGACATAGTATGTTGCCCATTTACCTGAATTGTGCTGATGGAAGTAAAAATAAAAGGGTTTTTAATCAACAGCCAGCCGCTTAGGACAAACAACAGTGGTTTAAAGCTGGGTATGGCTTAAAAATCCATTGCGTGATGAACGCTCAACACTATGGCTTTGTAAAATGGTGTTTTCTATAGCGATCGTTTGTATGCAATACATTCACCTCTCTCCAAACCTCTCTCCTAAAAGGAGAGAGGCTTTGAAGCTTACTTACTCCCCAACGCTAGTAGGGAAAGGGCTGGGGGTTAGGTCTGTATTGAAACTGAGAAACGCTATAGTAGCTGGCTATTCAATAACTCTGAGTATTATTGAGACATGAGTGCAATGGAAGTTAGCAGAATTCACAAGCAGTATGAATCTAGATGCAGAGGCGCGATATATCGCGTCTCTACATAAAATCCCAAAATGGTATGATGCGGTACTTTACTGCTACATTGACTACGGCTACAGTTAGTTACAAAATTGAAAAGAAACGTCAAAAATAGACTGTTGCCTTTGCTGGATACAATCTTGCTACAAAAGTTAGTCTTCCTTAAGTGAATCAACGATTAACGAACTAAAAAATATCTGTCAACTTGAGCATTCCTAACATCAGAGTTTCCTTAACTTCTGGTCAATGAGTTAGCTGTCTCTAGTTGCTTGCACACTACTAAGACAACAAACCATTTTGTGATATTCGCTTCAAAGACCTTACTATTCTCCCTGTTGCTGTTTTGGGACTCCATTAAACTCTCGTTGAATGAATTCTACATTTATCCCTTACCTGAAAACGTAACAGAGCCTACAGATGAGGGAGATGGGGGAGATGAAGGAGATAATTAACTAATTTTGGGTGGGGGTTTAAGTTGCATAGCAACTAGCAGACGCAAGTTTTGTGGCTCTTGTCTTATAAGAGTTACAAAACTTAATGACGTTAGCGAGTCCGTGATAGCGAAGCGTTAGCGACGCAGGAGCGTCGCGTCATTACGAATTACGAATTACGAATTACGAATTACGAATTATTTTAAGTTGGGAGGTCGAATAAAACTGTGGTCATGTAATGTTCTGCCCAAGCTGGGCCAAAGGCTTTTTCTAGGACGCGACGGGTTTTATCGTTTTGCTGCTGTTTGGTGCAGTAGTTGTGTTGTCCGGCGAGATTTTGGGTGACTTGTTCAACTGAAACAGGATGTGAGGCGATCGCTTGGGTGCAATGAATGTCTAAAAATTCTCGCACCCGCGACAGAAACATTGCTTCTTCTTCGGGAGAACTGGGGCGGACAAAAATGCAAAAATCCGAAAAAATATTTCCCCATTCTGGTAATTCACGGGGTTGGGAAAAGTTAAGCACCGTTAGCTGTGTCAGTGCAGAAGTATAAGATTCTGGTAAGGTGCGCTCTAATTGAATCGGAGAAAGGTCTGCGATCGCTGCACTAATTTGTCCTCTACCGCCAACTAAGTCA
The DNA here is from genome assembly GCF_054786515.1 of Nostoc sp. UIC 10890. Taxonomy (NCBI): domain Bacteria; kingdom Bacillati; phylum Cyanobacteriota; class Cyanophyceae; order Nostocales; family Nostocaceae; genus Nostoc; species Nostoc sp. UIC 10890. The sequence continues at coordinate 1,883,983 of NZ_JBSGKF010000001.1, read as the reverse complement.
CAACCAAACATCGGCAGGTTGTATTCTGGACGGGGAAACATGACGCAGTGCAAAATATCCAGCATATTTCCGATTTTCGCCAGTTCCAAGTGCATTTTCCGAAACTGGGGTGTTTGATAGCAGCGGTTTTCAATCGTCAGTTTTTCGCCTTCTAGTCTACCTTCCACATACCCCAACTCATCAGGCAAATGGTAGGGCGATAGATCCAGGTGCTGATGCCAAGCTGCCTCAATACAATCAGCTAGCTGACGAATTAGGGGATGTTGTTGCTCACGCAGCGAGGGCATAGAAGTAAATGACATATTCTAGTTGGGAATGCGATCTAAATGGCCAGTCTACAACCAGTCGTGTCATACCTGTTGTGGTCTGCAATATAAGCAAACACTTGCACCCAGCCAACGTAAATTTATAAGACAGATACTTTTCACAAGGATTATTTATTTTGTAGTCTAGGTTACAGAAATAATTTTAGATTAGCCCATTTGTGAAGGCTAATAGAAAGCTATGAAACTAGATTCCCATAGACCGGATTTTGCTGTACATACAAGAAAGCACTATAATCTGGAAGGCTTACAGAGGTTCAGAGCTTCCACTTGGGTAAACCTTTTGCAACTTCCCAACCCCTTTAGTTTTGACGAAGCACTTTTATTATGTCCAGTTTCAGCAGATGAGTGGTTAGCCTGGATTCCAGATCATGGAGAGGCAATACTGAATATCAGGCAATTTAGTTATTAGTCATTTGTCATTTGTCATTTGTCATTTGTCATTTGTCATTACTCATTACTCATTACTCATTTGTCATTGGTTAATAACTTTAAACAAGGGACTATTGCCAGAAATCAGTGACATCGTATCCCAATTCACTTAGCATCTGCCGTAGCAGGGGTAAACTGAGTCCAATGACATTGCTGTGACAGCCTGCAATTTTTTCTACGAAGAAACTACCAAAACCTTCAATTGCAAAGGCTCCAGCACACTTGAGGGGTTCACCTGTGGCAACATAAGCTTCAATGGCGCGATCGCTCATTTGAGCAAAGTAAACTCTTGTAACTTGTGACTTGACTAAAGTACGGTTTTGGTTGTGGTCAATTAAAGCGTGACCTGTGTACAAATCGCCAAAGTTACCTTGCATTATCTGCCAACGAGCGATCGCTTCTGAAGCATCTGCTGGTTTGCCGTAAATTTCACCATTCATGGACAAAACTGAATCACAACCCATAATCAAAGCCGATTCAAACTGCGGTGCTACAGTTTCCGCTTTGTACTGGGCAAGAGTTTTGACCAATTCTGCTGGTTCACTTAGTTCAATTTGCGACTCATCAAAGTCACTAGATTGAACTATCGGTTCAATACCAACAGTTTGCAGCAAGCGGCGTCGGGCTGGAGAAGCTGAAGCAAGTACAAAAGGTGGAATTTTCATGATCTAACAAATTTGTTAATTGGGCATTGGTAATTAAGTTTCTTTCTTATTCCCCATTCCCCATTCCCCATTCCCCATTCCCCATTCCCCACTCCCCAATTAATAAACAGAAAAAGAATTGACAACCTCATCAATCATTCGTTTAACTTTCGGCCAGCGTTTTTCAGGAATTGAAGCGTTGAAGGTAAAAACTTTACCACGACTCACAGCAACGCTGGCGATGTTGTGTCGTTGCTGTTGATTGGGAAGTTTAACCTCATACTCTAAAAGGTAATATGTTTTACCGTCTACTTCTCGCTCTGCGGCATTGACTAATTCAGCCGAACGACCAGAGCCAGGAGGCGCGAGAGCGGCTTTCCCTAATTTGTATCCTACTTCTGTTGGGGTTCCCAATTCTGACAAAGTTTTGCCTTCTGGAACTGGGCTAATCACAACCGAAACATTTTCAGACACCTCAATCAAATCGTGGAAAACCACATCTGGCCCATCGGCAACTTTAACTGGCAGCCAGCCGTTAGGGTATAGAAACTGATAGCCATCACCACTGTCTACAAAGCTTTTGAGTCCAGCCGCAGCCGCCACATCCGAATTACTCAGACTGAAGCTCAACACCAATAGTAAAATTAATACAATTCGTTTCAACATTTCTACAGATTCCTTTGGGCTGGAGACAACACTAGCCAGTTTGTCCAGAAAGCGGGGAACGATATGATAACCCATGAGCTTGTCTTATCTTATGAATAATTAACACTTCTGAAGTTAATGTTAAGTTTTTTTTGAGTATAGCGATCGCTTTTTTTCACACAAGACACAGTTTAGCGGTGTGAACAGCCGCAATCAACCAAAATATTATATAGGAATGTTATGGGGAAACCAATTTAACCAAGCGTCCCAATTTTCTACAATTTGGGCAAATTCTGCATAACCGCCTGCTTGCGGATGAACACCATCATTAGCTTTTGCTTCATTTATCCAGATGTTTGATTTTTCTAATATCGGAAAAATATCTAAATAAGGTACATTTAATTCCTTACAAATTAAAGCAAACTGTTTAGATAAATCAATAGTTCTCTGCTTTCTTTCTGGGTCTTCTCGTTCTTCATATGGTGCTAATCCAACCATCAAAATAGGATACAAGGATTTTGCTTCACTTAAAATTTCACGGGTATTTTTGATAGAAGCTGTAAAATCTACACGAGTTTTACCGTTTTCCACTGTTGTGTCATTCAATCCAAAGGAAAATATAACTCTGCCATCATATTCTTTGGGTAAGCGAAGTGATACTTCCTGTAACCAACGCTTTGCTATATCGGTACTAGTATCTCGCCTAATTCCTAAATTATAGTAGGTAATGTCATAACCTTTTTTATTAGTGTTAGCGCATATTCTACCTGTCCAACCAAGACATTCAGGATCGCCAGTACCATTAACAAAAGAGTCACCAACAAAGCAAATTCTGACTGCTTTTAGCATTATCAGTATCTTAAGAAACGTATAGACACATAGAGAATAACTTTGTACCCCTTTGCGTCTCTCTATGTTTCAAAACAAATTTAGTAAATAGGAGAGGTAGATAATTCTACCTCTCCTATGGGGATAAACTAATTACTTAAAGCTAATGAGCTTTTAGTATCTGTTTGGTTTGTGAACAAGAAAGCTGAGAACTTGGCACTGCTTGATGTTGTCAAAACCCACAACACGGATATAGCTGTTGTTGAATTGAGAACGGCATCCTTGAACTTCGCTCAATACTTCTTGAGTAGATTTAGCGCCGAACAAAGGCAACTTCCACATTGTCCAATATAATTCTGTTGGCTCAGAAGTTTCGTTAAACTCGATCGCAGGAATGTAACCTTGATTCAAGATGTACTGGACTTGTTTAGCGATTTGAGCATCAGACAGAGGGGGAAGATAAGAAAGGGTTTCGTAACGACGCTCTTTTGGTAAAGTTTGCATAGCTTTTGATAATGGGTTGCGATTTTTACTACTAGATTGACCGAACTAATTGGATAAGTTATCCAAATTCTGATCTGAAGTTGTTTGCTGTTCTGATTGCAGACTGGGGTTAGATGTGTCTACTACTTGTGTGATGCGTTCTAAATGCTGGCGACGCTGCTCCATATTGGCTTGTTGAATGCCAGTGCGAACCATTTCAGGTAAAAATTCTGCAATTTCTTCCGCAATGTGTTCTCTGACAGTCATGATTCGCAAAGCCAAATCTGGTTTTTCTCGCAACAGCTGCTCAAGGAATGACTCACCATTTTGAATTTTGCCAGACGAAAAGTTATGCAACCAAAGTTCTAATGGCGGATTAGTTTCGCCTAGCTGTGCCAATACTGTCCTTAGAGCCTGATAAGTCAGATAGCTTTGGAGAGTTTTGGCTGTGTCCTTCGCAATTTGCTTAAGATTCATGCTTGACCCCAGCCCTGAAGAGTTATGAGTTATGAGTTATGAGTTATGAATTAATGCAAATCCTAACTCTTAACTCTTAACTCTTAACTGTTAACTCAGATCAGACGGTATCCATTGCTTCAAACTCGAACTTGATTTCTTTCCACAGTTCGCAAGCAACAGCCAGTTCAGGAGACCACTTGGCAGCTTCGCGGATGATATCGTTACCTTCCCGAGCCAAGTTACGGCCTTCGTTACGAGCTTGAACAACGGCTTCTAAGGCGACGCGGTTAGCGGTTGCACCAGGAGCGTTACCCCAAGGGTGTCCCAGAGTACCACCACCGAATTGTAGTACGGAGTCATCACCAAAGATTTCTACCAGTGCGGGCATGTGCCATACGTGGATACCACCAGAAGCAACTGCCATTACACCAGGTAGAGAAGCCCAGTCTTGGGTAAAGTAGATACCACGAGACTTGTCTTGCTCAATGTAGTTTTCACGCAACAGGTCAACGAAGCCCATTGTGATGCCGCGCTCACCTTCCAACTTACCAACTACTGTACCAGTGTGGATGTGATCGCCACCAGACAAACGTAGGGCTTTAGCCAATACACGGAAGTGGATACCGTGGTTCTTTTGACGGTCAATTACAGCGTGCATCGCACGGTGAATGTGTAGCAAGATACCGTTGTCGCGGCACCAACGAGCCAATGTAGTGTTGGCGGTGAAACCTGCGGTCAGGTAGTCATGCATGATGATGGGCTGTTTGAGTTCTTTAGCGTACTCAGCCCGTTGCAACATTTGTTCACAGGTGGGGGCGGTGACGTTGAGGTAGTGACCTTTGATTTCACCGGTTTCTGCTTGAGCCTTGTTGATAGCTTCAGCTACGAACAAAAAGCGATCGCGCCATCTTTGGAATGGTGCGGAGTTGATGTTTTCGTCGTCTTTGGTGAAGTCCAAACCACCGCGTAAGCACTCGTATACAGCGCGTCCGTAGTTCTTAGCGGAAAGACCCAATTTGGGCTTAATGGTACAACCCAACAAAGGACGACCGTATTTGTTTAACTTGTCACGCTCAACTTGAATACCGTGGGGAGGCCCTTGGAAGGTCTTGATGTAAGCTACTGGGAAACGGATGTCTTCTAGACGTAGTGCCCGTAAAGCTTTGAAACCAAATACGTTACCAACGATTGAGGTCAATACGTTGGTTACAGAACCTTCTTCAAACAAGTCCAAAGGATAGGCAACGTAACAGATGTACTGGTTGTCTTCGCCGGGAACTGGTTCGATGTCATAGCAACGACCTTTGTAGCGATCGAGGTCGGTGAGCAAATCTGTCCACACAGTTGTCCAAGTACCTGTGGAAGATTCAGCCGCAACAGCCGCACCTGCTTCTTCGGGAGGAACACCAGGCTGAGGTGTCATGCGGAACGCAGCTAGAAGATCGGTATCTTTTGGTGTGTAATCGGGTGTGTAATAAGTTAGTCTGTAATCTTTAACCCCGGCTTGATACCCAGACTTGCTCTGAGTCTTCGTTTGAGCGTAAGACATATTTTATCCTTCCCTGAAATCACTCTTAATTAATTATCAAATCACGTTTTGTGCAACTTCCCCTCACCCCGGCTCTTTCCCGCCTAGATGGGGGAGAAGATCAGGAAAATTTTTGTTAAGGGTTGCCTTTGGCAGAGGTTAGCAGTTTTTTTGCGGCGGACACTTTGGTAGCGGTGGTAGCCCTCCTCACCAGTGTTCTCCCCTTCTAGGGGTACACGACCTAGCGCTTCTACTGTTCCCTCTTGCTAAAAATCAAAATTCTTTTTTACCTCTTCTTCGCACCCAACTAAACCTTCTCAATTTCACCAAAACTTCCGCGTTTTTGCGGGTAGCATTCAGATAATTCCCCCATAAACTGGGATATTCAGGGGATTGGGCTGGCTGGCACACATTCCCGGCTTTACACTCCCTATATCTTTCCCCTTGATGGAAAAGATACCAGAAAAGAATTTACTTGACAGAGATTTAGCGGAGTGGTGAGTGAAAGATAAAAGAATTGCACACCACGTAATTTGTAACTTGTTTCACAATATATCAAGAATTCGATAAGTTATTCTTTGAAAGTTTTTAACTTATCTATTTAATTTTGTTATTACATAAAGATTTAAACTTTTTGTTACGAATGCTTTACAAAGTGTCATCAATGGTATGTGGGGACTGGGTATTCGGGACTGGGTATTGGGTAATGAGAAAGTATTCCTAAATATTTATTTCCTAGTCCCCAGTCCCCAGTCCCTATTCCCCAATCCCCAATGTTTAAAAAATCCCAGCTAGGGGAACACTGGAGTTAACCCAAAGCCAGTTTAGGTAACGGCTATGGGCACTGTCTCCAAAGGAATGTGACCGTGGTATTGTTTTGCAAGCGTAATAGTTTATTGATTACTTCTATCCTCCTGGGGTTGATAGCTTTGCCAAGTATGGGATGGGCACAAAAAACCCCTGATGTTAATTCATCTGATTTAACCCCTGCTTACCCAGCTTCTCCACCGCCACCGCGAGTAGAACCCTTACCCGATGAGCGAGGAGTGCAAGAAAATTCGCCAGAAACTGATTACCGTGTTGGTAACTTACTGGGAGATGTTACAGGCAATCTTTGGGTAGGTTCTTGGCGGGGACTATCGCGGATTGATCCTAAAACGGGCAAGATTATTTCTCGTGTTAGCTTACCGAATATTGCCATTGGTGCTTTAGCCCAAGACAAAGTAGGACGTTTGTGGGTAGGAAGTTATGGCGGACTGATGCGAGTAGACCCCCGCACTAACGAAATCACCGCGCAGAATTTATTTTTGCCTTCTAAACGGATATTGTCGCTATTACTTGACAAGCGGGGTTATTTGTGGACTGGAACCGATAGTGGTTTAGCTCTAATTAGTCCCGACCAAGGCTTGATTATGACAACATTAAAAAATCTGCCTGGTGTCAGCGCCAACACCCTGACTTTAGATGCTGAAGGTCAGCTGTGGGTTGGCACTCTTGATGGATTAGTGCGGGTAAATACTGCTAGTGCTGCGATTATGAAGCGGATTGCTGATTTACCGGGAACCACCGTACAAGCTTTGGCTATTAGTCCAGAAGGATTAATTTGGGCCGGAATGCCAAATAATTTGCTAGTTATTAACCCAAAAACTGGTGCAGTTTTGCGGTCTGTGACTCGGCTGCGTGGGCGTGACGTGACAGCAGTACGTTTTGCTAAGGATGGTAGTGTCTGGGTCGGGACTAACAATGGTTTGTTACGATTAAATCCAAATACAGGAGCTGTCTTAGATGCAGAAGTTGCTGGACTTCCTTCTAGTCGGGTTCTTGCCCTTGCACCTGACATCGGCAATAAATTATGGATTGGAACTAGTGAAGGTCTAGCTTGGTTAATGCCCAAAACAGACAGTGCAAAACCTCATATTGCTTTCAGTCGCGCCGTTAAATGATTAGTTAAGAGTTATGAGTTAGGAGTTATAAGTTAAAGAATTTTTTAAATTAAAAACTCCTCACTCCTCACTCTTAACTCCTAACTCCCTACTCCCCACCTAAAAAAATGGCAATCACTACCCAGCAATTAATTCAATGGAAACAACAGGGACGTTCAATTGTGGCGTTGACCGCCTGGGATTATGCGATCGCTCAACTCCTCGATGCAGCTGGTGTAGACTTAATCCTCGTGGGTGACTCTATGGCAGTAGTTCTAGGGTATGAAACAACACTGCCAATAACTTTGGATGAAATCATATATCATGCCAAATCTGTGCGCCGTGGGGTGAAACGAGCATTGGTAGTTGTAGATTTACCATTTTTGACGTATCAAGAAAGTCTCCAACAAGCGATGCACTCAGCTGGGCGGGTACTGAAGGAAACGGGCGCTCAAGCGGTAAAATTGGAGGGTGGCTATCCAGCGATCGCAGAAACAGTGGCTCGTTTAGTACAAGCTGGAATTCCGGTAATGGGTCATGTGGGTTTGACACCACAATCAGTACATCAACTGGGTTTGCGACAACAAGGCAAGACGCAAGAAGCCAGTGAGAGAATTTTACGAGAAGCGATCGCTCTCGAACAAGCGGGTGTATTTTCTCTCGTGTTAGAGCATATCCCCGCAGATTTAGCAATGCAGATTTCACAAAAATTAAGTATTCCCACAATTGGTATCGGTGCGGGTATTCACTGCGATGGACAAGTTTTAGTTACTTCAGATGTCCTCGGACTTGCAGAAAAGCATCCACCATTCGCCAAAGTTTACACAAATTTGCGCGAGACGATTACCAAAGCCGTGCAAGATTATGCTGTGGAAGTGCGAGAGCGGAAGTTTCCTTGAAGAATAATTCCGAATTAATACAAAAGTTAAAGCAATTAGCGGCTAATCGAGAACACAAAAAACCCCGACTTAATAGCCGAGGTATATAGGAGAAGTCCAAATGTCGATGGGATACAATACCGAAGTCTGTTTTTCTTAGTTAACACCCAATGTAACCAAAACTACATAGGCAGTAGATAAGGTGCAATTTCAGCTATACAAGCTTATTTTCGGGTTTTCCTAAGTTATGTAAATAAATATAACAATAATATTACAAATGGTCAACTAGACTTGACAAATAAAGGCTGATAGAAAGTATAAGCAATACTTATCAAAGCAGCATGAGCGGAAAATAAAACGGGTTACTGGCTAAAATAATGGGATGAAAATGAGAATCGCTCTTTTGGGGAGTAGAAAAAATAAGAGATTAGTTACACAAATCAGGGTTGTCAGAATTAAGCCAGAGATTTGAGAAGCTAGCTACTAGATCGCGAAAGTCTTTACAATTCCTTTGTTGACTCAAAAAGTATTTCTCGACCTATGACGAATCAAGCTCCTATCCCGGTTATTGTCAACGGTGCTGCTGGCAAAATGGGCCGTGAAGTGGTTAAGGCGGTGGCACAAGCACCTGACTTAAACCTAGTGGGTGCAATTGACTACAGTTTAGAACATCAAGATAAAGACGCTGGGGAGTTGGCGGGTTTAAGCGAACCTCTGGAAGTGCCGATTACCAATCAATTAGAACCGATGTTGGGGTATGTGGCTGGCGACAGACAGTCTCCTCCAGGGGTGATTGTAGACTTTACCCATCCCGATTCAGTTTATGACAATATTCGCAGTGCGATCGCTTACGGTATTCGTCCTGTAGTTGGCACCACTGGCTTAAGTCCAGAACAAATTCAAGACTTGGCAGACTTTGCCGACAAAGCTAGCACTGGTTGCCTAATTATTCCTAATTTTTCCATTGGGATGGTACTGTTGCAACAAGCTGCGATCGCAGCCTCAAAATATTTTGACCATGTAGAAATTATCGAACTGCATCACAACCAAAAAGCCGATGCTCCCAGTGGTACTGCCATTCAAACAGCGCAATTATTAGGAGAATTGGGTAAAACTTTCAACCCTGCTCTTGTAGAAGAAACGGAGAAATTACCAGGAGCTAGGGGCAGTATCGCAGACGAAGGGATTAGAATTCATAGCGTGCGCTTGCCGGGATTGATTGCCCACCAGGAAGTGATTTTTGGCGCAGCTGGACAGATTTATACTTTACGACATGATACGAGCGATCGCGCTTGTTATATGCCAGGAGTGCTACTAGCGATTCGCAAAGTCTTAGCGCTAAAGTCGTTAGTATATGGATTAGAAAAGATACTTTAAACTTTAAACACATTATTCAGCATTCATTACTCAGCACTCATGTTAGTACCACTGACTCGCCAGAAATTTGAACAAGTTGTCCCCCTAATTGCCACTGGTTTGCAGTATAAGTACTACTGGGGGAAGTTCTCAAATTTTTTGCAACGGCTGTTAATTTCTGTAGTTGCAGTAGTCGTTATTTTGCTTGTAACAGTCGTTTTTAGACTTGAGTTTGCTTCAATAGTATTTGTGCTAGGGATAATTAGCGCATTTTTTTGGCTGTGGTATCCAGTGTTTCAAGCAAGTATGCGGAATTTACAATGCCGCCGTTACAAATATGGCGGCTTTTTCCGTGGTCGAGTCTTAGATTGGTGGATTACAGACCAGTTGATAGGTAAAACCGAAACAGTCAACAACAAAGGCGAATTGGTAATTATAGAAAACCGAGAAAAACAGATAAATTTAGAAATAGGAGATGACACAGGATTTAGCGTTGAGTTTGTAGCACCGTTACGTTCTGCTCACAAAGTTATTACTCGTGGTCAAATTGCAGAAATGGTAGTAATGTCAAATCGCCCAGATTTAAGTAGTATTGAAGAATTCAGCGATATATACTTTCCCAATAGTAACTTGTGGGTAAGCGATTATCCTTATCTGCGGCGGGATTTCTTTAATGAAGTCGGTCGCCGCTTGCGTGAAGACCAACAACAAAAGCCACGTCGGCGGCGTCGTAGAGTAGAGGATTAATGAAGCATAGGCTTCTCTTGCAGACACGCGCAAGAAACATACCTACACTAATTAACCAGCTACCTATTGTAGGCCTTTTAGTAGTTTGTTCTTAACTACAAGTCCCCCTTTTTAAGGGGGATTTAGGGGGATCTAAAACTTTTCACTACCAACAACAGGACTTTTCAAACAACCTCTTAGGGTGGGGTAAAACCTTCGTTAATCAGTTATTTCAGACTTGTGTACATACCGTAGCCTTTTTAAGGGGGGTTGTGAGAATTAATAAGTGCCTAAAATTACAGCCAACCACTTTTAAAACATCCTCTGAAACTCGTTTCATCGAGACTGGCTAATTACTAACGAGAACATCCAACTTTTATAAGTTTTCCTTGCAAGCGATAAGTCACCGTCCCACAAACAAAACCTGCCGACTGAGGTTCTACATAAGTCCGCTTTGGTGGGTTTTGTTTATCTAGCCGCAACTTCCAATCGCCAGAGATTTTTTCTAGAGTAGGATACTTACTTAAAAATTGTGAGTTTGCAACAATATCACGAGGGCCCTTAACACTTACCTTAGAACTATTGATGTAGATATTATAATCATAAACAACATTTGCATTTTTAGTATTATTATTAACCTGTTTTCCAGGAAAAGCATAAAGAATGTTCCTAAGAATTCTGACATCAGATGACGTATGAGCAAATATTTGCCCGCCATTAATTTCTGGACTTTGATTATTTAAAACAGCTGTGTTATTGACAATATCAACATGCTCACTCAAAAATGCATGAATACCTGATCCACCATTATTAAATGTAAGATTGTTTTGAACTAAAGTGTATCCTTTATATGCACCCAATTTTGAGTTATTCTGATCATTTCTTGTACTATCAATAATAATGCCATTACCGTCTGTGATCTTTCCAACTGCAATCCAAGGGATATACATACGATTGTTGTAAGACTTGTTGTTGGTAACAAACATCTTGTATCCCCTGTTGTTGTCAGAATTCCAATTGTTCAACATCGAAATGCCACTGCAACCATAAACGCTGTACCAGGCATTATCGAACACCACATTATTATCTATTGTTACGTAGTCAGATTCAATCGCTGAAATGCCTGCTCCTCCACACTTGTGTACCTTGTTATTGACAATACGTATATGACGGCTATGACCATTTGTTCGCCCATCTACATTGATGCAGTTTCCATTCGTCAGCGGGTTTAGTTTGTTAGTTTTCTGACTCATCGCATAATCAAGGGTTATATTGGCATTGTTTCCGATGACTTCTAGCCCGTTGATCTCGATATATGAAGCTCCATTTGAAACTAAGATACCGTTCCATGTATTGTGCTGAATTTTTGGTAAATGCCCAGGATATGCTTTATATTTGATCCATGCTTTTGCAGTTCCAGAACGTTTAATATTTACTACACTCCCAGCCTTGGCTGAATTTGTATATACTCCATTCATAATCAATACTGTATCGCCAGGGTTAGTTAGATTTGCTGCCTTTTGAATAGTTCTAAAAGCGGATGAAGTAGAGAGTCCGCTATTTTTGTCGTTTCCAGCACCACTAACATAGTATGTTTTCGGTGTTACTTGAGCGCTGATTAGCTCACGGCTGGATAGGAGCATTTCCTTGTTAGTGGATATCTGATGGACGTTTTCAACTAAAGGTACTTTTATACTTTCTCCCTCAGCTAAAAGACTTAATACCACAGGAATTGCAAGATATGCGCTGAAACTGAAACCTTGAATTACCACAACAAAAGGCTCCTTGATGTGCACTACTTAACAAAAATATCAGGATATCCAGTGATTTTGAATACTCTTTTGGATACAGAATACAATAGAGCCGATCTGACTAGCTTCCCCGATTTCCATCTTGTCCATAGGCTTGCCAAGCCAAGTCTACCAATCCATCAACGATCGCAGCTGCTACAACTGCATTCCCTTTGCGACTGTCAATTGTAATATGAGGCACTAGAGAGTCTTGTAAACGCTCCTTAGCTTCATCAGCATTTACAAATACCACTGGAGTCGCAATTATTAAAGCAGGTCTAATTTCCTCAGCTTCAATTAAATCTACCAGTGCAGTCAATGCCGTTTGTGCTTGACCAACCACAAAAATACCCTCTGGATAACGCTTTGCTAAGGTTTCTATTCCCCATGCTGCGCGAGTTTTTTCTTTTTGAGGGCGTGTTAGAGCTTCCATGCTGCAATACAGCGGATTAGCAAAGGTGTTTTGAATGTCAGATGCAATACCTACTTGTACCATCGGCACATCTACCACAATCGTGGTACGCGCGGCTAGTGCTGCGGCTCCAGCTTGCAAGGCACGCTCCGAAAAGCGAATCAAAGACTTATACTCAAAGTCAGCCGTGGCGTAGATTACGCGACGCACAATCTCATACTCTGCGGGTGAAAAGACATGATCACCAATTTCACTATCAATAATTGCTAAACTTTGAGCATCAGTTACGTGCCATTCCATTTTTGTTGAGCTTCTCAAATATTAGCTTTCAGCTTATCAGCTTCAGAGAGTTAAGAGTTAGGAGTTAGGAGTGATAAGTTAATTAAAAACTCCTAACTACTCACTCATAACTCATTACTGGAAGAAGGCCGACTGAAAATAGGAGATAAGTAGGCAACCAAGACGCCAATGAGAAACCCAGAGATATTGCGAACTAGAGGTAACCAGTCACTTGTGCGTGTCACCACTGGCCCAATGCCAAAGGCAATAAACAAGATTCCCCACAAAGGTGAGAAAATTAAAGCCCATTGCCAAGCAAAAATTTGTCCTTTCTCGCGGGGTTGAGCTGCAAATCCACAAATCACCCCACCAATAACTGAGGTAATCAAGGTGAGAATCCACTGTTCTCGTGGTAGTCCGGGGACAACATTGCAACCACCCTTGATTAAACAGCCTTTAACGGATTCTAAAGCTTGCAGAATGGCTTGGTCTTCGCCTTGTTCACGGACAAAGTACAAATTACCAAAACGGGTTTGCAATTCTATCCAGAAAGTCCGGGGTAAAAGCTTATAAACAGCATCGCCGACACTAAAACTGAGAATGTTACCGCCACGAGAATCGGCAACTAGTAAAATACTTTTGTCATCCAAACCCCAATATTTTATAACTGCGCGACCTGGGGTGCGATCGTACTGAGTCAATACTCGCAGTTTCCAGCCCGTATCGGCTTCAAACTGCTCTAAATCTTTAACAAGCTTTTCTTCTTGCAGCACAGGCAGAGATTTAGCTAAGTCTACAACTGGCGTAAAGGTGTTAGGGAGTAACTCAGGATTGTCATAAGCCAGTGCTGGGGGAGAATGCATGACCCAAATTGACCCAGCCAGGAAAAATATTGCAATAGATACGAGAATTCGTCGCCAAAAACAAGATTGCATGGACGTTTTTATACAAATATCAACGGTAAAAGCGAACAGGTTGTTTTAAAAGAGTACTAGAAAAATGATAGTTCTTTACACTTGTTTACTTTACTCTAATCTAGGGGATCAAAGCAAAGGGTTTTTGGGGAGTGGGGAAGATGAGGGAACAAGGAGAATAACCAATGCCCCATGCTCGATCCCCTAATTCAATCTTCATCATCGAAATTGGTTTCCCAGCTAACGGCGTCGTTATAACCGTCATTAGCACGGTACACTTCTGCGTTTATCCGGCGATTTTCTTGCCTGGGCACTTCTCGTTCTCGCAACGTTAGTGGTGGTTTTTCATTGCTTGGTAAGCGATCGCCTGTTCGCCTTGTGGGTTTTTGGCGCGTGAAATTTCTCCAAGCAGCTTTCGCGCCAATCAAGATGCTGCGCGTACCTACTTGCAGATTTTGAGCCTGAATTCTTGCAGTATCAAGACTTTGGTCAACTTGCTTCGCTACTTTACTAGCACTTTTTACACCTTCACTGACATCATCCGTTAAGTCAGTGATTTCTAAGCCAGTCACGCGGATAGCTTCTAAAGTGGGTGGTAACTCCCGCGAGAGAGTATCAAATAGCTTTTCTGCACTGCGAGCCGCGCGTGCTAACTCCTGCAAAGCCGGTATCGCCGCCACTAAAACCGCAGTCAAGCTTGTGGCGACTAAAAGTAAGGAAAGTCCCAACCAAAACAGGGGTTCAATCACGGTTGTATCATTTATGAGCGTTCTAATTCCTGGGGAAGCGAATCTGAGTCTTCCACAGATGCTTGTCGCTTCAAGACTTGGCTTTCTCGCTGGCTGGCATCTACACCAGCTGCGATCGCTTCCCGTAATCTATCTAAAGTCTCATCCCAGTTTCGTAGTGCGCTAGCAGAAAGACGATCTGCCTGGATTTGCACACTCGTTGATAAATCTTCTGCCAATTCTGGGATAGCATTAGCAGATTTTTTCAAAATTTTACGCGTTTCGCGCCCTGTGCGTGGAGCGGCGAGCAAACCGGTTAAAGCACCGATAGTAGCCCCCAGCATCAAACCGCCAATAAATACTCCAGAACGGTTATTAGACATCTTGTTATTTCTCTCCTTACACCCATTTTAGGTGGGTTGTCTCCCCTTGCAAGACTCAACCGGTTTTATCCAGTTAATCTATCGTGACAAAATATCAGCCAGAAATGTTGCTTTTATTCATTAATATCAAAAGCATTAATTACTTAATAATCCAAAAATATCCGTATATCCCCAAGTTTAGAACCTCCGACAAGCCTTCTGGCGGGGTTTCTTTGTGCTAGCACATCTGTCGTAGTTCTGTACCCTTCTCCTGACGGAGACGCTCTTGCTAGCAAACTTAAAGAGTAAGGGATGAGAAGGGGGAGCGATGCCTACGCCAGAAGCTAATGCACCCTATAGAATTTTACTACGGACTTCTCTCAGTGTCCCTCGTCAGCCCTAATTATAAATGTTCATGTGAACCTGACATAACTCATTTTGCAACTGTTCTTTTCCCGGTTATTAACTCTAGCTTCGGAAAATAACGCTGCCAGATTTGCCTTCCTAGCAAAAGTAGACTGATAATTTGCCGCACTTGTTGAATTTGTATTTGTAGCGCTTGATTTCTCTGCCGTAAGTTGTGGATATTCTGCTGACTGAGGTAAATATTTTCGGGTGCTTTATTCAGTGCTGTATGGGTACAACTTTCATAGGCGGTTAATCTATCTGCTATGTATGCTAGCTGCTGCTTGAGTTGCCACACCCGCCAAGCCACATACAGTAGTGTCAACGAAATGAGGGTGTTAATTATGACAACTAAAATTACCATTGTTTATCTTCAATATTAGCTTTGAGGAATTGTTCTATATACTTTATTTGGCTCTTATTTAATGATTCAGAAACTAGAGGGTGAAAATTTAGTGTAACAAAGGCTGATGGCTAAAAAATCGCCAATTTGCCAATTTTGTAACAACTATATGTCCACACCTCGCAAAACCACAGCTACAATTACTTTAGATTCACGACTCGGTTTGCGAAATCAACCCGTATGCTCAATAAGCCTCATCATTACTACGTCCTACTCCTTAACCTGATAACTCTATTCAATTTGCGATCTTTGTGGTGTGCAAGCACAATGGTATAGCCCCTTCAACAGACGGTGAGAGAACTACACTACACTCCTTGAAGGCTTACCAGCATCGTCTTTATTATTGTGCTCCTACCTCTACCAGTTTTCCAGCCTATTGCGTGAAGTTAACTAAATATTTTGCCTGTAAAAACCTCACTAATGGTTCACCAACCAAAAATTGCTGGGTGTGGACTGGGGAAAAGGGAAAGGAGAGAGTCTATTAATTCCTCCTCCCTTAAGCTTTACCCTTTTCTCAGCCGAAGGCTTACCTGTCTCCCCTTAACCTCTTCCCTGCTGAAGACTTCCTCTTGCTATTTCACTAATACTTTACCGATAATGATTATCTTTTTTTATACATCCAGTAGGAGTTGAGGATGTCAAAAAAATCACCATTGAATAATTTCTTCCGAGCTATTTTTGTTACTTTGACGATTGGATTTGTTGGGTGTGGAAATCAAGCTGCAAGAACCACATTTACTCAGACTAGCACCCAGGTAGATGAGAATCTTCCTCAAGTCGTAGCGACTACAAGCGTACTATGTGACTTAACCAGACAGGTTGCCGGAAATACAGTTAACCTCACCTGCTTAATTTCTCCTACTGCCAACCCCCAATTTTATAAACCAAAACAGGAAGATCGTGAAGCCATTGAGCAAGCTAATCTTATTCTTTATACTGGTTATAATTTTGAACCAAATCTGATCAAATTAATTAAAGCGACTAAAAACCCAGCACCGAAAATAGCCGTTGGTCAACTGGCAGTGCCTAAGCCACAAAAATTTCAGGCAGGTGCTAAGAATGTAACTGATCCTCATCTTTGGCACAATACCAAAAATGCTATCAGAATGGTGGAGGTAATTAATAGTAACTTGAGAAAATTAGAATCTAGTGATGCAGAGGCTTATACCAGCAATACTAAAAAAATTACAAATGAACTGACTCAACTCGATAGCTGGATTAAGTCAAGAATTGCCAGTATTCCTGCCAAACAACGCAAGTTAGTTACAACCTATGATGAACTGGGTTATTACGCCAAAGCATACGGTATTCCATTAGCAGGGGGATTACAAAGTATTAGTACTAATGAAAAACTGACAGCCGCACGAGTCAAAAATTTAGCTACAAATATTAAACGGGCTAGAGTGCCAACAGTTTTTGCTAAGGTAGAAATTAACCCTAATTTGATTGAATCTGTAGCCACAGAAGCCGAAGTTAAAGTTTCTAACAAAAACCTGTATGCTGAGGGACTTGGAGAAGCAGGAAGCGACGGGGACACTTATCAAAAAATGATGATTGCCAATACACGCACAATTGTGGAAGGTCTAGGAGGGACATATTTGATGTTTCAAGTGAAAGCTGCTAGATAGCAATAACATCAATTTAGTAAATCTATAAACCAATACAGTTCAGATAAGACCAATACACTTGTAGAGACGGCGATTTATCGCGTCTCGAAAACCCACAATTTTGTACACTTAGCCCTTAGCTGAACCGTATTGGTTTATAAACCTATTTTTTCAGTTGAAGAAGAATTCAGAAGTCAGAATTCTGTTCGATAAAATTCGGATTTTAAACGTTAAAAGAGATTCTTTGATTTAGACTTATCAAGTTTACAATCCCAAATCTAAAATTGACTCACCATCCCCAAGTACCAGGAGCGCCTTTAAATGGCCCAACAATATCACTGGTTATCCAACCGCCGTAAAAGTTACCGGGTTGTGGTTGCACCTCTTCACTATTCACGTAGCATTTATCCATTAAATGAGCGTAAAAAGCTACGTAGTCTTTGAGAGATTCAAAGGCTGGTGTGGGGTTGGGATAGAACCAACAAGCATTATGAACTTCTTTGTCACCAACTTGAATTGTGTAGTAAAAAGCACCTCCCTTCCACTCACAAAAGCTAGATTGTGGTGTCATTTGTAGATATTCCATTTTGATATCCGCAGGAGGAATGTAGTAAGAAGGAGGATGACTAGTTTCTAAAACACGTTTGGCGTTGTGGGTATCTGCAATTATTACGCCGTTAAAGATTATTTGGATATGTTTGCTTGTGTCCTCTAGACGAGGAGGACGGGGGTAATCCCAAACTGATTCTTGTCCGGGAGCGGGTTCGATGCGTTGAGAATTAACCATTTTAGATATCAGCAATTAGTAATGGCTTATATTTTTTAATATAAACCATTACTAATGCATTACTTATTTTCCAGTTTCTCACAATTTCCAATCTCAAATTTGTTTAACGCACCTGTTTAAGATTATCAACTTGCTTGGTAAACAACTCAGTGAATAAACTAAGCACAGTCCGTTCTTCACGCACTTTGATATTGGCGCTGATGGACATACCTGATTGCAAAGTAACATTTTTACCCCTAATCACTAAGGATTGCTTATCCAATGACACTTTTGCCGGGAATCTATAAAACTGATGGGTTTGGTCTGGCGGTAATGCGTCTGACCCTATGTCACTCACTTCCCCTTTGATATCGCCAAACTCGCTGTAAGGAAAGGAGTCAATTCTGACATCTACCTTCATGCCTTTCCGTACAAAACCGATATCTTTGTTGGTGATGAAAACTTCAGCTATATAGTTTTCATTGGGGACAATTTGCAGCAGTTTTGTAGTCGGATTCGCTACAAAACCAGGGTTTTTTGCTTGCAAATCAAAAACTGTTCCAGCTACAGGTGCGCGGAGTTCTTGATATCTAACGTTTAACTGTGTTTGAGATATTTTACTATTGACATCTGCCAAACGTTGTTCGTTATCTAGAAGAACTTTCGTGAATTGACTATCGATTTCGGCAATGCGTTTTTTGTTATTAGCTATATTGTCTACAATGTTTTTATCAGAAACAGCTACGGTATTACTTAGCTCTTGCCGTCCTTTTTGAATATCAAACTGGAGGCGTTTTTGTTCTTCACCTAGTTGTGCTACTTCCGCCGCGAGGGTTTGTACTTGTTGTTGTTGGTTGAGATATTGAAGCTGAGAAATACCGCCTTCTTCTGCTAATATTTTAAGTTTATCTAGAATCTGCTGTTGAATTGCTAAACCGGCTTTAGTATCTTCTAATTTGACTTGATTTTGAGACAGTTGTTTTTTGGTTTTCTCTATTTCTAATTCTGCCGCAGCTGACCGAGAATCTAACTCTCTTTTGGCAACTTCTAGACGTTGCTGTTCATCAATACCTAGTCTAGAATCTTGACCAGAATTTTTTAATTGAGTCCGCAATAGGTCATTTTCTGCTACTAGTGCTGCCCGACTTTTCAGCAGAAAAGCAGTTTCTTGTGGCAAATTACCGCGCAAAAATAACAGTTCTGAGCCTGTAGCATTACTCGCTCCCATTAATCGGCGATAAATCTGGTTTTCTTTCATTAATGCAATGCGAATCTGGTTCAAAGAATTTAATTCAGCAACAGGGGCTATGGAATCAAAGGTCAGTAGCAAATCTCCTGGCTTTACCTCTTGTCCATCTTTGACATTAACTGTTTTTACTACTCCACTAACAGGAGCCTGAACTTCTTTGATTGTTCCTTCCGGCTTTAATTGCCCTGTTGCTGGCACTACTTGCTCAATTTTTGCAAAATAAGCCCAGGTAATTCCAAAACAGGCCAAAGCCATAAGAGTAACCATGATTGTACGCGACCAAATTGGAGATTGGCGCAAGACAACAGATTGCTCAAATTCTTGAGAACTTGAGTTAATTAAAGACTCTTGTTCAGCTTTCTGTTGTTTGGTAAGTATCGGTGAATCTTGCTTGACTCCATTTTTTTGATTGCCGTTCTTCTGATTACCGTTGAGGTGATTTCCATTAAGTTGAGTCATAACGATTTTGGATTTTGGATTTTAGATTTTAGATTTTTTGTAGGGTGGGCAATGTTTCCCGATGCCAAAAACTTTTGCCCACAACTAATGACTAATTACAAATTCACATCTTGTTGCTGATATAGATAATAATAATGACCTTTAGTAGCCATTAATTCTTGATGGCTTCCTTGTTCTATAACCCTGCTATTATCCATCACAACGATCATGTCTGCATTACTCACGGTGTTCAGGCGGTGAGTAATAAAAAATACTGTATCACCCTTGAATGCTTTGGCTAAATTCAGACAGATTTGCCGTTCTGTGGGATAGTCTAGGGCGCTAGTTGCTTCATCTAAAACTAATAATTTTGGTCGTTGTAAAACTGAACGAGCGATCGCAATTCTTTGTCTTTGTCCACCTGAAAGTGCCGAACCCCGTTCTCCCACCCGTGTGTTGTAACCGTTGGGCAAGTTCATGATAAACTCGTGGGCGCAAGCAACTTGAGCCGCTTCGATAATTTCTTCGGTTGTCGCATCGGGATTGGTTAGGGCAATATTTTCCTGAACACTGCCATCAAACAACAACGTTTCTTGGGGAACTACACCAATTTGTCGTCGCAGTGAATAAAGCTCCACTTTGGCGATATCATAACCATCAATCAAGATTCTGCCAGACTCGGTTTCGTAAAGTCTCAGCAGTAATTTCATCATCGTACTTTTACCAGAACCACTTTGTCCGACGATGCCGATAAATTTACCTGGTGTAAATTCGAGGTTGACATTAGAAAGTTGTAGAGGGCCACTTGTACCAAAACGGAAGGAAACATTTTCATATTTCACTGCTCCCTTAATCGCAGGTAAGGGTATGTTGTAGCGGTCTGTTTCTCCTTCTTGTGGTGTATCGACAATATCGCTTAAACGCTCTAGAGACAAGGCAGTTTCTTGGAAGCTTTGCCAGAGTTGAGCTAAACGCAATATGGGGCTGGTGACGTAACCCGATATAATTCTAAAAGCAATTAATTCGCCTAAAGTTAATTCTCCTTGGAGTACTAGATAAGCTCCTACCCACAAAACTAGTAAGCTGCTGAGTTTGTTGAGAAAGTTACTGGTAGAGTTCGCGAGGGTGGAAGTCACAACTGTTTTAAAACCAGCGGCGACAAACCGAGCATAACGCTCTTGCCAAGAAAAGCGCGATCGCAATTCGATATTTTGCGCTTTAACTGTTTGAATTCCTGACATCACCTCCACTAAATAAGATTGAGTTTCGGCGTTGCGTTCGGCTTTGGCACGTAACTGTCTACTAATTGTGGGAGAAGCAATTAAAGTGATCACAATAAACACTGGAATTGTGCTTAAGCCTACCAAGGTGAGTTGCCAACTATAAATCAGCATCACACCGATATAAACCACCGAGAAAAGAGCATCTAACCCAACTGTTAAGGCAGTACCAGTTAAGAATTGGCGGATATTTTCTAATTCGTTGATGCGAGTAGAAAGTTCACCCACCGGTCGGCGTTCAAAATAACGCAGAGGTAAACGTAGTAAGTGATCGATGATTTGCGACCCTAATCCCATATCGATCCGGTTAGTGGTATCGACAAATAAGTAGGTTCGTAAGGTAGTCAGCACTGCTTCAAATAGCCCGACTACTAATAGTAAAATCCCCAAAATATGTAGTGTACCAATACTATTTTGAGTGATAACTTTGTCGATAATTAACTGGACAACTAGCGGATTTGCCAACGCCGCCAACTGCACGAAAAAGGAAGCAATAAAAACCTCTATTAAGACTCGCCGATGCTTTGACAAATAAGGTATAAACCACCGTAAACTAAAGCGTTCTTGGGGTGTTTCATTGGTAGCAGTAAGCAGTAATACTCTCGCTTGGGGTGGGAAGGTGGTTGGATCAACATCTAATTGTTCAACCAATTGAGCAGGTTTGCAGCGCACAATTCCTTTAGATGGGACACCCACTACCACGGTATTTGCATCCGCTGCATATAAAACTGCAAAATTATCACCATAGCGAATCAATGCCGGTGTCGGAATGCGGGTCACTGAAGCAATCGGTATATCTACCAACTGCGCTTTAAGTCCGATCAACTCTGCCAGGTAAGCAGTAACTTGAAAAGATATAGTACCCTGACGTTTGACTTGCTCGGTTAAGATGCGGCGAACTACCTCTCGGCGAAACGGCATTTCTAGGTGCTTCGCGACCATTTGGAAGCAGGCGAAGGCTGTATTTAGTTCTCCCTTACCACCAAAAAACGGGTATTTCTGTTTTGACGAACTATTTGAGGTTTGGGGGGCTGTCTGTGGAACTATTTCGTCTGATGCATAAGGGATATCTAATTCATCTTCATCTTGGGTATCTAATTGGGTGTTATTTACCGCAAGTACTATCTCATGGCTATCTTCCAAGATCAAATCTGAGGGATGTATACCAAGTAACCTTGCGGGGTTTTGACCTATGACCTGAATCTTGTCTCTGTCGTCGTCTGATTCTAAGCGATCGCCAGGTGATAAATTCGTGACTGTCCCACCGCCACTTACAAACCAGACGCTTTCACTATCCAGTTGGTTAAATGAAGTTTTCCCTGGGGGTAAGTATTGTACTTTCGCCTGTGGTAAAGCTTTTTCTGCCAGTTCTCTGAGGTTTAAAGTAGCGATCGCTTGTTTTTGCCAATAGGAACCGAGAATATCAAAAACTTCTACCAAATAACTGCGGTTCTTACGAGCTTCGGCAAAAGCTGGGTATGAAGCCAGAAAGCTAAAATATGCTGATGCACTCAAGGTTAAACAGACTACTTCGGTAGAAGCGATCGCTGTTTCACAGGCGATATCGCGCAACAAACCAATTTCGCCAATAATTTCCCCTGGTTGCAGTAATTTTAGGGTAATTGGCATTTGCGTCTGGGGGTCATATCCCAACAGGCGCACTTGTCCCTCATAAATAATGGTGATGCGTTCTGGGAGACTTTCTTTACCGATGATTTTCTGACCTATGCGATATCGCCAAGCTTGCAGTTGTTCTGATAGATTAGCGATCGCTCCATCTGGTAACTGCTCAAACCCTTCTAGGGTGGTGAGAAATTCGGTAAAAGTGTTCTTAATATAAGTCATATAAAATCAAGTTGAAGGTAAAACTGAGGAATAAAGTGGAAAATATTAGAGAGTATCTTTTTTACTAACAGTGGCAGTGTTTGGTTTTATGCCACCAACAGCAAGACTTTTATGGCATTCAGCGTGGCTCAATATGTATAGATACAGAGGGTATTTTAGTCTAATTGCATACCTGCGCTTACATCAGATGGTTTCTATTTTTATGCATTGTTCAGAACAAGATAGTGTAAATAGATCGAGAGCAAGTTATCACTTGGTTAACGCTACATAATTTATACAAGTTTAAAATCAATATTTAGCATTGCAACTATGAACGATGGATACTTATCATCAACCCAAGACACAGAAAAGCGTTTGTTAAATTTAAGGTTGCCTATTTTAATTTATGATAATCAACATGAAAGTATCACAGATGCCTTCCTAAGTAAATACCCTATTAAGAATTATGTAATAAAAAAACCTTTAAATTTTTGAGTGATGTTTTACAAATTCTTTAACATAGGGATTAACAGTATTACGTATGGCAAAAGACAGTGAGCTTTCTTGATAAACAGCGTGATACCCGATTATGAAAGAATTTTCCATCACTTTTTGGTAGCTTAATTTAATAAAAATTAACTGGAAAAGTAAAGGTGAAGATTTTTGTCACCCTAGAGGAATCAACCATTAAATTTATGAAGGAAAGACAATAACTGCCTTCAGTAAATTCACTAGTTTAATTAATATCAAGCCAATTTAATCACCATGCATTAAACAACCCCACCCCGCAACCGGGATGAGGTTGTTTGATTTTGCTAAGTAATTACTCGCGTTTAATACTAGGCAGGATTAACACTCAATTTTACCTGCACAATCACATCGTTGTAATCTTTATCACCACCATTTGGCAAATCTTCAAAACCAAAGGTGTTATTTCCCAACAGTCGAATGTGATCTACTTTATCTGAGTTAGCGCCCAAGAATGAGAAGTAAACCTTCTTATTACCATTGCCATTGAGAATAGCATCGGGTTTACCATCCACAATAATAAATGGTGCAAACAAAGAATTCGGCCCGAAAGTGCCAGTGTAATTTGCAGTACCTTGGTTGTCCGCTACCAAGTCAATGCCTGTAACACGCGCACTCACAGCGGCTTGGGCGTAACCAGCCTGTCCAACGAGAATATCTGCTTTGCCATCACCATTGGTGTCAATCCCACCATTTTCATCAGCCACTTGATAGAAGCCGACAAAGTTGTTGTAAGCTGCTTCTCTGTTGACTGTAAACTCGGCTGTTACTAACTGCGTCACACTTCGTAAATCAATCAGTTCACCTTGATATTTGCCTTGCAAACCAGTACCTAAAGATACCTCTTCTTCTGTTGTCTGAACTGTCACAGTGAAATCCTTGAAGTTGAGAGAAAATCCTTCCTCTTCTGTGTTGTTACTTGTAGCTGAAGAAAAAACGACACTTGAGAAAGAACTTTTTCCAGACAGTACAGCCCCAGTTGTACTGTTGGATATCAGAAAGAATCTGAGCTTAGTACCAGACTCGAATTCTAAGATATTTTTCAGGTCATCATTCTTAAAACCCTTGGGCAGTTTAGCAATGGAGGAAAAAATCACCTTTGAACGCTCTAAAGCAACTCGCGTATAACCCTCTGCACCAGGTGCTATGCCGTTAATTCTACCTTCATCATCGTCAACAGCAAATACACACAGTTCATTCACCTCTTTAGAATTGTTGTTTTTAATCTTAAGAGAGAGCTTTCCTTTTTTACCCTTAACTTTACTATTGACGATAAAGATATTCTGAGTAATATTGACCAGTTGAAAAATTGTTGTTATCTGGGTATTTGTAGTAGACCCAAAGCCATCAATATTAACAGCTAAATCTTTTTCAAAAGAAAGTCCAGCAAGGTCAGTAGTGCGAACGCGGATGTTGTAACTAGATTTAGTCGCCTCAGATTTAATTTTTAAGCTATCTCCCTCGATGATGAATGCATCAGTATCGCCACTACCTGCTACCAAACTATAAGTGTGCTTATCGTTTTTATCTGGGTCAATGGTGCTGAAGATACCGATGATTTTTTTATCATCATCATCATCGTCGTCATCATCTCCATCACCACCATCGTCATCATCGTCGTCATCATCGTCGTCATCGTCATCGCTGATAGCGCTAAATATCAAGTCTGTAGGCTTTTCGTTGAGGTCATTGACATTAATAACTAAATCTTTCTCAAAGATAAATCCAGAAAGGTCGGTGCTGGCTACCCGAATGTTGTAAATTGATTTGCTTTCAAAATTGGGGGAATTATTTATTTGTAGGCTATTGTCAACAATGGTGAAGAGAGTATTATCAGTATCGCCAATACCCGCTATTAAACTATAGGTATACTCCTCATTGATGTCTAAGCTAGTGGTGAAAGTGGCAACTGAAGTTGCCGCAGCCACATTCTCATCTACACTGCTAACATTCAACATCAAGTCTCTATTTAGAAGCACAGAGATATTGTTGGAACCGGAATTAGCTACTACCAAATCTAGCTTATCGTCACCGTTAAAGTCTGCCACGGCAACGGACTCAGGATTTGAACCGACTGTGAAGTTGGTGGCAGTGCCAAAGCCGCCATTGCCATCGTTCAGCAGCACAGAGATATTGTTGGAACCGGAATTAGCTACCGCCAAGTCCAGCTTGCCGTCACCATTAATATCTGCTACCGCAACGGAACGAGGACTTGTCCCGACTGCGAAGGTGGTAGCAGCGTTAAAGCCGCCACTGCCATTGTTCAGTAGCACAGAGACATTGTTGGAACTATAATTAGCTACTACTAAGTCCAGGTTGCCGTCACCGTCAAAGTCTTCCACAGCAACGAAACGGGGACTTGTCCCGACTGTGAAATTGGTGGCAGCATTAAAGATGCCACTGCCATCGTTCAGCAACACCGAGACATTGTTAGAATCGGAATTAGCTACTACTAAGTCCAGGTTGCTGTCACCGTCAAAGTCTCCCACAGCAACAGAACGGGGACTTGTCCCAACTGTGAAATTAGTGGCAGCGTTAAAGCCACCACTGCCATCGTTCAGCAACACCGAGACATTATTAGAACCGGAATTAGCTACTACCAAGTCCAGGTTGCCGTCACCGTCAAAGTCTTCCACAGCAACAGAACGGGGACTTGTCCCGACTGCGAAGGTGGTGGCAGCGTTAAAGCCGCCGCTGCCATTGTTCAGCAACACCGAGACATTGTTATCAGCAAAGTTCGTTATTACAAAGTCTAGTTGGCTGTCACCGTCAAAGTCGGCTACAGCAACCAAACTAGGACTGCCACCAGATGGGTAGTTGGTGGCAGTGCCAAAGCTGCCATTATCATCATTCAACAGCACTGAGACATTATTGGAACCGGAATTAGCTACCACCAAGTCCTTTTTACCGTCACCGTCAATATCTTCCACCGTAACGGAAGTGGGATTTGTTCCAGCTAGGAAGTTAGTGGCATTGGTAAATGATGCGGTCATAATTGTTTTGAAGTATGATATTTGGTTGCCTCACACCTGTTTTTATGGAGATTGAAAGATAGTTAATAAAGGTAATATTCTTTGCTAGCAAGGTGAGGAATGCACTATATAGTTTATTGTATAAAACAAGATAAGCCCTCAGTAAATACACTTATCACAATCCTGTTTATAACTGATGCAAAGGCTTTATTAGCGATCGCATTTACACATATATCAAGCCGCCTTTAAAAGTTCTTACTCGCAAATAAAACAACCCCATCCCGCAAGAGAGATGAGGTTGGAAAGCTATCACTAAAACAGAATTCAGAAATAACTTTAATCAGGTAACGAAGTTCAAAGAGTCAGAAGTGAGAAGCAAAATAGGCTTTATATCTGGCTTATAGAGTTAAGTTTTTTACTTCACTGAGTTACTTTCTGCAATAATTTGATCTATGCAAGCCTTCATTTTTTCGGACACAGATCGTACATGGGGTTCTTTAAAAATGGAATTATGAATCCCAGAAATATCATAGATATCCACTCCCCCTAATGCCAATTTACCCCAACCCATTTTGGCATCAGCCTCTCGTTGTCCAACTACAAGACCATCTTCTGTTCGGAATACGGTTGCTCGACCTGAGTAAACTTGTAGAACATATTTTCTGAGTGCTTGTCTGGTGGCCTCTTCCACCATGTATTTCCGGTTGGAGTAAGGTAAGGGGCGTCCGAGAATCAGGTGAAAGTGAAAGACAATCCGCCAGAGTATCTCTTTGATTTGATACTTAAGCCGCTCTGTATTTCCTTTTACCTGCTCAATAAGACCGTTATATGCAATTGCTAAAAGACTTTTCCAATGGTGAGAGGCTGGCTTTTGCAATGGCACAGATTCAATCTTTCTTGAACCGTAGGTATCAAATAAAACTAGTAAAGCTACTTTCTTCCCTTGCATGACTAATTGCCGAGACATCTCGTAAGCAATTATCCCCCCAGAGGAATATCCGCCGATCAAATAAGGCTCATGGGGCTGAATAGTCTGGATTTGTTGAATGTAGTGCGCTGCCATATCTTCAATTCGGGTATAAGGAAGTTGCTTTCCATCTAACCCTTGTGGTTGCAGTCCATAAAATGGTTGATCTGATCCTAAATGCACTGCCAATTCCCGGAAACGCAGAACTTCTCCACCCAAACCATGTACACAGAAGAAAGGAGGCTTAGAACCGTTGGGCTGGATAGCTACTAAAGATGACCAAGGAATTGATGTTTCAGACTTGACATCAGATGTTGGTGTCGCAGCAACCCCAGATTTTGAGGATTTTTCTCGCTCAACAATATTAGCTAATTGCTCAATAGTTGGGGCTTGCAAAAGTATAGATAGAGCTAAGTTTTTGCCTACAATCTTTTCAATCTCAGAAAACAGACGTACTGCCAGCAGCGAGTGTCCACCCAAATCAAAAAAGTTATCTGTTATTCCAATCGGATGAACTCCTAAAACATTTTCCCAGATTTCTGTTAATTGAAGTTGTAAAGGGTTTTCTGCTGTAGCAAATATTTTTTCTATTTTAGAATTAGTTGGATTGAGCGCAGGTAAAGCTTTGCGATCAACTTGACCATTAGCATTCAATGGCAGAGAATCAGCTATAACAAAGGCAGAAGGCAACAAATGCTCAGGCAACTTTTGCTGGAGAAAACTTAGTAGTTGCTCACTCCCAAAAGTCTCCCCTTCTTTGGGGACAACATAAGCAATTAAACGTTTATCCCCAGGAACATCTTCTTTGGGAATCACCACAGTTTTTTGCACGCCTGGATATTGACTCAAAATTGTCTCAATTTCAGTCAACTCAACGCGAAAGCCGCGAATTTTTACCTGATTGTCTAGGCGGCCAATAAACTCAATATTGCCGTCACTTAAGTAGCGTCCTAAGTCGCCACTTCTGTAAAGGTATGACCCAGATTCGCTGCTAAAAGGATTGGGGATAAATTTCTCAGATGTTAATTCGAGACGGTTAAAGTAGCCTTGTGCAACACCAATACCACTGATGTAGATTTCGCCAGTAACACCAATTGGCAGGGGTTGCGATCGCTGATCGAGAATATAGATTTTTGTATTGGCGATCGCTTTTCCTATAGGAATTTCTGACCGAGTGTTACTGGCTTCGGTGGCAGTTGCCGGATCGTAAACCGTGGCGGTTAAAGTCGTTTCTAGCGATCCATAGCCATTAAGCCAACGTACTTGCTTGCCAACTTTTTCTACCCAAGTTAAATAAGCATTACGTGAGACTTTTTCACCACCAACCATGACTAAGCGCAAGCTGACTGGCAAGGTTTGTGGAGATAGAGACGGTTCTTTAATTAACTGATGCCAAAAATAAGTAGGTAGATTAACAACGGTAATCTGTTGTTGAGCAATGAATGGGAAAAACTGCGCTGTCGATTGTAGCTCTTGAGACTGGAGAATTACAGTAGCACCAGCAATCCAAGTGGGGAACAATGATTCAATGAAAGAATTGCAAGTGATACTAGGTAAGAGTAGGAGGCGATCGCTCTGAGTCAACTCCCAAGTGTCACTGATTGCTAGGCTGTGGGTGACGAGATTACGGTGGGTAATGGCTATACCGTTGGGTTTTCCATTACCGCCGGACACATACATCACACAAGCTAGAGTCTCATCTGTGATGTAATATTGTAGATTTTCGGTCGCGTGTAGTGCGATACCTTTCCAATCACTATCCAAATAGATAACTTGTAGCTGATGCTCAGAGAGTTTCTCAACCAATGAGCTTTGGGTTAACACTAAGGATATTTGGGCATCTTCTAAAATGAAAGCCAGACCATCTTGCCCAGATGTCGGAACTATGGATACGTAAGTTCCCCCAGCTTTCAAAATACCCAACAGCCCCACAATCATTTCTAGCGAAGGCTCTACATAAAGACCGACGAGTACCCCCGATTTTACCCCTAGAGTTTGCAAATAGTCGGCTAATTGATTTGCACGCTGGTTGAGTTCCTGATAGGTTAGTTGCTGATTTTCAAAACTTACTGCAATATTATCTGGAGTTCGTTTAGCTTGAGCCTCAAACCACTGATGAATACAACTATTCTGGGGATAATCTGCTTGCTTGCCATGCCAATCAACCAACACTTGATGTTGTTCACCTGCTGTTAACAGAGGTAATTCAGATATCGGCTGATCGGGATTAGCAACAATACCTTCAAGTAAAGTTTTGAAGTGTCCCAACATTCGCTCTATGGTACTGGCATCAAACATCTCGGCATTGTAATCAAATACCATACCCAGACCATTATCCTGTTCCCGCAAGACTAATGTCAGATCGTATTTGGTCTTGCCATGATAGATGTAACCAAATAGAGAAGTGATCGTCAAATCAGGTAGTTGCACTGCTCCCATCCCCCGACCATTCGACCAAGGAGGATTGAGGGAGAACTTTACCTGAAATAAAGACGAACTATTGCGACTTTGTTGTTCTGGTCTAAGTTCTTCAATTAATCTCTCAAAGGGTAAGTCTTGATGGCTATAAGCCTCTAAGCAATCCTTACGCACGCGGTCTAACAATTGTCGGAAAGTTGGGTTTCCTGCTAAGTTACCCCGCATTACAAGAGTATTAGAGAAAAATCCAATCAGCCGCTCGGTTTCTACTTGTCCCCGGCTTGCACTGGCAAAGCTAATGAGTAGGTCTTCTTGTCCAGAATAACGGTAGAGCAATAGCTCAAACACTGTTAGTAGAGTCATAAACAGGGTAACACCCCATTTTTGACTCAGGTCTGTCAGGGCATGGTTCAGCGTCTTTGATAGTAGCAGGGCAGCGCGATCGCCCCGATATGTCTGCACACCATGAGGACGCGGATGATCGTAAGGTAACTCAATGATCGGTAAATTGCCTTCTAGCTTTTGCTTCCAGTAGTTTACCTGTGACTCTAAAACCTCTCCTTGGAGCCACTGATATTGCCAATTGGTAAAATCGGCATACTGCACTGGTAAGGGAGTTAAAGGAGAAGCATTTCCCGCCGACAATGCTTTATAGATGGTGGTGAAGTCTTGATAAAATATATCAGAAGAAGCTCCATCACAAACTATGCAGTGCATATTCCAGATTAGCAGATGCTCGCGATCGCTCAATCGCAGCAGCAGCAACCGCAAAATCGGCCCATTGGCGAGATCAAAGGGTTGATGAGCTTCTTTAGTTGCCAGTAAGAGAGCTTCCGCCTCCCGTTGTTCATCTGGTACTTGCCGCAAATCAATTATTGGCAGCGTCAAGGAGACATCAGTAGCAATTACTTGAGAGGGCTTGCCATTCACTGCTGGAAAAGTTGTCCGCAAAACTTCATGGCGGCGAACGACTTCTCGCAAACTTTCCTCTAAGAAAGCAACATTGAGATTCCCCGTCAAACGCACCACAACGGGCATATTATTTGAGGAACTATTAGGCTCAAATTGATGCAGGAACCATATCCGTTGCTGACCAAAGGAAAGCGGCAAGTTGCCATTCCGTTCACAAGCAACAATTGGGGGAATCTGTGAACTTGCGGCTGTAGTAATTTGTCGCAGAAAGTTGATGATTTCGGCTTTTTGAGTTTTTAACTCGGTGAGCAATTCCGGTGTGAGACTATCTTTTGCCGCCCGATAGCGTAAGCGATCGCCCTCTAGCCAAAGTTTGACATCGCGCTGACGTAGTTCAGAGAGTAGTTCATCTAATGTTTTCATAGCTCACCTTCCTCGTAATCATCAGCTGTTTCACTATCAGCAGCCTGAACTCCTTGGGTTGCCCAACGCAGAGTTTCCACTCGTTCAGCCAATTCTGCCACTGTTGGTAATTCAAATAAATTGGACATGAGAATTTCTACTTGCAAGGCTTGGCGCAGTCGAGAAACCACTTGAATTCCTAGTAGAGAATATCCACCCAGTTCAAAAAAGTTGTCGTAAATCCCAACCTGCCTGACATTTAAAACCTGTGTCCAGATATCTGCAATCTGCTGCTCAATGACAGTGCGAGGCGCTACATAATTTGCTTCCAGTTCTGGACGGAAAGAATCAGGCTTTGGTAGTGCCCGACGATCAACTTTGCCGTTAGCATTTAGCGGCAAGGCTTCCAGTGCCATAAAAATCTTGGGCACCATATACTCAGGAAGCTGCTGTTTTAAGAATCGACGTAACTCGGAGATTATTTGCGGGCTATCTTGACCAACTTCTGCGACAAAATAACCAACCAGTAATTTCTCACCAGGAGCATCTTCTCGAACAATTACTACAGCTTCTTTTATTGCCGGATATTGCAAAAGTGCGATTTCAATTTCACCCAATTCTATGCGGAAACCGCTTACTTTTACCTGATTATCAATCCGGCCCAGGTATTCAATCTTTCCATCTGGCAAATAGCGAGCTAAGTCTCCACTTTTATATAAGCGTGATTGGGGATCTGAGCTAAAGGGATTGGCAATAAATCTTTCAGCCGTCAGATCCGGGCGATTGAAATATTCTCGTGCTAGACCATCGCCACCAATATACAACTCACCTGTGATTCCAATCGGGACGGGTTGTAAATGAGAGTCCAAGATATAAACTTGGGTATTAGCAATAGGGCGACCAATAGGAATAGAAGCGCCTGACTTTAGTGGTGCTGTAATGTCATAACAGCAGGTAAAAGTTGTACTTTCTGTCGGCCCGTAACCATTAATTAGTTTACAGTTTTCTACTGTGTTAAGAAATTTCTGGACGTGGGGAACCGATAAAACATCACCACCTGCTAAGAGTTGGCGTAAGGGTTTTAAAGCATCAATTTTCTCATCGACTATTAGATGGAATAAACCCGCCGTTAACCACAGGGTTGTCACCTGATATTGCTGAATAAATTGCCCTAATTCGTCTAAAGATGGCGTATGGGGAGGGAATATTATTAGTTTTCCACCATTAAGCAAACAACCCCAAATTTCAAAAGTTGAAGCATCAAAAGAGATAGGACTAATTTGCAGAAATACTTCTTTGGTAGTAAGGCTTACATAGTTAGTTTCTTTGACTAATCTAACTACACTTTGATGGATAACACTAACACCTTTGGGCTGACCTGTAGAACCAGATGTGTACATTACATAAGCCAAGTTGTCAGCCTTGACATTATTAATTAAGTTCTCTGGTGTTGCTTGGTTGATAGTATCCCAGTCGGTATCTAGACAAATTACATTTGCTGCGTGAGCAGGTAGTTTGTCAATTAGCTGTTTTTGAGTCAACAGTAATTTGATCTGGGTGTCTGAAAGCATGAAGGCCAAGCGTTCTTGCGGGTAACCCGGATCTAGCGGTACATAAGCTCCACCTGCTTTCAGAATCCCTAAAAGACCTACTACCATTTCTAAGGAGCGATCGACGCAGATTCCCACAAGAACATCTGCACCTACTCCTAATGTTTGCAGGTATTGCGCTAATTGGTTGGCGCGAATATCTAACTCTCGATAAGTAAGCTGCTGTTCTTGAAATACCAATGCCACAGCATCAGGGGTGCGTTCTACTTGCTCCTCAAATAACTGATGAATGCATTTATGTTGGGGATAGTCTGTTTGTGTCTGGTTCCATGTTGCTAATAACTGTTGCTCAACTGCTGGTAAAATTGGCAATTTAGCAATACTTTGATTGGGGTTAGCAACTATACCCAATAACAAAGTTTCAAACTCTGCCATCCGGTGGCGAATAGTGTCAGCGTCAAATAAATTAGTATTGTACTGACATTCCAGGGTCATCTGACCATGTAATTCCGTAGCATTGATGAACAGTTCAAAATTCTCGAAGGAACGGGGGTTAGAGAAAAATTCTACTTCTAACCCAGTGAAGGGGAGTTTATCACTATCTAAACCCTGATCGATATTAAATGTAATGGGAACTAAGGGAATACGGCTAGAATCCCGTGCCAAAACTAATTTTTTGACCAGACTACCAAAGGTAAATTGTTGATGATCGTAAGCATCTAAAACAGCCGATCGCCGCGATCGCAAGTAGTCGCTGAAAGATTTTTCGCCATCAATCTGGCTACGCAATGGCAATAAGTTTACACAGTGGCCTACGAGATTATATTGACCCAAAGCAGCTTGTCCGGCGGCTGGAATCCCAACAACTAAGTCGTTTTGCCCTGTTAGACGGTGTAGCCAAACCTCAAATCCTCCCAGGATAGTAGTCATAA
This sequence comes from Nostoc sp. UIC 10890, assembly GCF_054786515.1. NCBI lineage: Bacteria > Bacillati > Cyanobacteriota > Cyanophyceae > Nostocales > Nostocaceae > Nostoc > Nostoc sp. UIC 10890. The sequence goes on along the minus strand of NZ_JBSGKF010000001.1, from coordinate 1,850,621 downwards.
AGCTACAACCGAGTTTTGTTCCTAGTTGTTTGAGGTTGGCAACTATTTCGGGACTTAAATGCCAATCTTCGCGGGCGGCGTTAAAGGTTCTAAGTGGTGGACGGGGGCGATCGCTGGGGAAATCTACAACAGGTACAGAGTCAGCAAATTGTTGCAACCAATATTGTTCTGTGGCGATCGCTTCTGGACTATTCGCCTCTTCTTCCTGCAAAGTCGCATATTCACTTAAGTAGTCTGGTTCTTCTAATTCAGGAACAATACCCTGCTGCAAGCCAGAATAAAGTTTACCCAAATCTGGCATCAGCACTGCCCAAGACCAACCATCACAAATAATATGATGTGCTGTCAAAGTAGCTAGATGCTCCTGCGCCTGCAATTTGACAATTTTTGCCCGAAATAGCGGCCCATGTTCCAAATCAAAAGGTTGCTCTACCTCTTGTCGCAAGATACTAGCTAATTTTTCCTGTTTTTCCTGTGGTTCCAGGTTAGAAAGATCAATAATAGGAATTTCAACTTGCCGATAAGCAACAATGCAGAGTGTATTGCCATCGGTACTAAAAGTTGTCCGTAGTGCTTCATGACGTTGTACTAACTCTTCAATCGCAGACTGGAGAACTTTGACATCAAGTTCGCCTTTGAGTCTCAGAGATTGGGATTCGTTATAAGCACAATTGGCAGCATCCCCCATTTGCACAGAAGCCCAAATTTCTTTTTGTGATTCTGTGGCAGGGGCGGTTAGAAGTAATTCTCCATTTGCAAAAGGATCAAAATCAACCGCAGTTAATCTGGATTGGTAATCTACAGGTGATAAGCTCATAAAACTCTATTATTTTCTCAGTTTATTGAATGTGGTTAAATTTAAATCAGTCTTGATAAACTACTAACGTTCAATTCATTATTTAGCAAAGATTGTAGATTTTAAATAATTACGGGCAGGAACTTCTACAAATCTATATGTCAATGATGCAGTCAATAATACAATCATAAGAAATGCTCCTAAAGATGTCAATGTTTCATATTCTGTGAACCCTTTGCCAAAAGCTTTATGAAATTCATAAAGCCAAAATATTTTTAACAATTCTTGAAGAAACCAATGAATCATATAAATTGAGTAAGATATAGTGCCGAGATATAGCATTAACCGTGAACTTAAAAACTTTGATATTACACCATTCTTGTTTACAGATAAAGATAAAATCAGTAGACAAAAAGCTGGCAAAACTAGCCAGTCGTGAAGGCTACGCCAATAATTCCAGTAGTAATTCATAATCAGAATTATCCAAGATATAGCTATAATTACCAGTAAATTAAGATTGAAATACTTTTTATAATTACCTCTATAATATACTTTGTAAGTTATAATGCCGAGTATGCACTCTAGCCCACATCTAGCTATCGAAGGTATGCCAATAATACTATCTAAATTGCCACGGGTAAAGGCAATTAGTAGTAATATGCTAATGAGAGCAAAACTATAAATTATTAAATCGTTTTTGGGGCTATTTCTTAACAATAAGAATAATAAAAATGGAAATATGCAGTAAATAAAAAACTCTACACTAATTGACCAAGCAGGTTCATTCCAGTAAGTATCACACCAAAATAAAGGTGGGCAATTTAAGTCGAAGGCTTGTAGAAGAAAAACGTTAGCAAAAAGGGCAGTTAAGTTAAATTTACCCGTAAAGGCAGAAGTATCTAGTAAAAATATTTTTATGATTTCTAATCCAACAAACAGAAACAAAATAAATATATGCAGAGGATAAATTCTAGCAAAACGTGATAATAAATATGAGCGATAGTTAGACAAGTTAACCTTTAATGAAAAATCCCCAGCATAAACGTGGGTCATTATAAAACCACTCAAAATAAAGAAAAAATCAACCCATAGATATCCATTTTTAAAAAAATCGCTATAGGCTGATAAAGTTGAACCATTTTTAGGTAAAGTGTAATAAGAGAAATGGTGTATAACAACAAATAAAGCTGCTATACCGCGTAGAGAAGTAAGAGGCTTAATGTGTTTATACATTGATTATTTTTAAGTTTAATCATGAGTTAAATGTAAGTATTTGGCTATGATTTGCTTGTTTCCTGAATATACTTGTCACCAGTTATTTATGTTTTGGTCAGGACAAGCTGACCAAAACAAAGGAATGTAACAGGTGCAACCTCATGTCCAACTATCGATTAATTCATAGCCAAGTGAGGTAAATTTTTCTCAAAGGAAGCTCTCAAAACCTTAATATCGGCAGATTTTTTGCTACTTTCTTGAAGAAAATTGCTGTTTAAAAACACTTCAGGAAACACTTGCAACTTGTAGATATTTCCCAGGTCGCTCAGTATCGGGGATATACCAGGCGGGGTTCCCTTGGGGATCTCGTCCTAATTTGGCATTAGGTTGCGGAGGACGATTGCGTAGGCTGTTATTGGTAATTTCTGATCCATTGCGATCGCAATTTGTTACTTCTATCGGCGGTGCAGACAAGAATCCAGCAGACTGCATTTCAGCAATACTTTCTTTAAAAGCTGCCATTACAAAAGCCAGATCAGCTTCGGAATGGGCTGTTGTCAAGAAGCAAGGACGGTGATCCCAAGTATGCACTCCCTTATCCCGCAGCAAGTAAAACAGTAAATCTCCGTAGGCAAACTCTGGTGCAGATTTCACCATGAACAAGGAGCCGAAATTATAGGCTGTGAACGGTGCTTGAACTTGCTGGAAATAGCCCATAAGTTCCGCTACAAACTTATCAGTTCTGGCATTAAGATTTTGCTGCAAGCTGGGGCCACTCTGTTTTAAATGCTGAAGTACTGCTTTGGCGGCTGCTAGTGCGAGAGGATGGCGGACGAATGTGCCGGCAAAGTAAGTCACGCCTACTTCTGGAACGGAGTCATCGCCAAACTGCCAAAATCCACCGTCCAAAGCATCCATATATTGTGATTTGCCAGCAATGACTCCAATTGGTAGCCCACCGCCCACAATCTTGCCGTAGGTTGCTATGTCTGCCTTGATACCGAAATGTGCTTGAGCGCCACCTGGATGAATTCTAAATCCGGTAACGATTTCATCAAAAATTAGGGCAATACCAGCTTCTTCGGTGAAATCACGCAATTGCTGGAGGAATTCTTTGGGCTGGTATTCAGGGCGACGGCTTTGCACGGATTCCACCATTACTGCTGCTAACTCATCAGCCCTACTTCTGAGGATTTCTAGAGACTCAGGCGAATCATAGTCTACCACCAAAATATTCTCTACCATTTCGGGTGGGATACCAGGAGCAGCAGGAATTGACCGGAGTTTTTTTGTACCCCGAACAATTACTTCATCCAAAATACCGTGATAAGCTCCAGAAAAGATGGCAATTAAGTTACGCCCTGTGATGGTGCGTGCCATCCGCATCGCTCCTAACACCGCTTCCGAACCTGTGTTGCAAAAAGCTGCTCGGTCAAAGTTGGTCAACTCACACATTAGCTTTGCCACTTCTCCAACTAAGGGAGTTTGCGGGCCAATTTCCATGCCGAGTTTCAGTTGTGCTTCAATTGCTTCGGTAATGAAAGGTGGCGACCAACCAAACAAATTCAAGCCAAAGCCATTGCTTAAATCGACATATTCATTGCCATCAACATCCCAAAGTTTAGAACCAGATGAACGAGACACCACGATGGGATAAACCATCTCTTTCATCGTCGGGTTAAATCCAGAAACAGTTCTTGGATCTGCCAAATAAGGGCGATGAGTTTGAGTATATTCTTTGGATTTTTGAGTCCGTTGTGTATATCTTTGGATAATTTTGTCTAAATGAGTGCGTTGTTGCACTGTTAGAGTTTTAGTTTGGGTCTTTTCAATTCGAGCCGCCGCACCAAATGCCTTTTTAGCACCATTTGACTCTGTTTCTACTGATGCTGATTCTTTGCTGGTTTGGGTTGAAGGGATAGATACAGCGTTTTGTGGCTTGACACCATTATTTTGAGATGTCACCGCAGGTACAACTGGGACTGTTAAAGATTGACTGCTATTACCCAATAGCGCCAATTGCTGGCTCATAATTTGTAGCTGCTGATTAATCACACTTTCTAGGACGTTACTAGATGCAGCAGGTTGCAGGGAAATCTGAGGTGCAAATCCATTTGATCCATTTGTATGAACTTCATGCACTACCAAAGTTGGTGATGTGTTTGCAGGTGGAGGTTCTGGCAATGGTGCTTCTGGAATTGGGTCTGCAACGGTTTCTATTAATCCTAGTGCAGATAAAGTTTCGGGAGACAAGGCTTGATTGATCAAGTCAGCCAACGTTACTAAGTTCGGGCAAATTTCTAGTAACTGCCTAAGTGTTACCTTGACTTTAAATTTTTTCTTCAAAGCTAACCCGACTTGCGTTAGAGATAAGGAATCTAATCCCATTTCTAAAAATGTTGTCGAGTCGTCAACACTAGCAATTTCCAATCCTGATGTTTCTTCGATAACTTCTTTGAGCAGAGGAATAAGCTTTTGCTGAAGGTATGTTGTCATAGTTTGGGTCTTTTCTAATAAATGAGGATTTAAAAGTTTGGAAGTTGCTGCACGATTGGGATGAGGTGGAGGATCAATCCAGAAGCGTTGGCGCTCAAAGGGATAGGTAGGTAGAGGAATTCGTTGTCGCGTTTCCCTTTGATAGAAGTTGCTCCAGTCAATAGATACTCCTGCTAGCCACAGTTGTCCTACTGCCTTAAGTAATGCTGTCCATTCGGCTTCGTTCTCAGCATTATCACTTAGAGAAGGAATGGCTATCTGTTGTTTAATATCTTTTGCTTGTTGGCGGGCTAAGGTCGTAGTTGTGATTCGTGGCCCCACTTCTAACAGTATGCGCTCCGGTTGCTGCCATAGAGTTTGTACGCCCTCCGCAAATCGCACAGTCTGACGCAGATGTGTAGCCCAATACATCGGATCAGTTGCTTGCTGGGCTGTAATCCAGTCGGCGGTAACTGTGGAAACAAAGGGAATTTGGGGAGGTGATAATTTAACTTTCCCAACTACCTCAGCAAAGGGGGCGATGATGCTATCCATCATGGGAGAGTGGAAAGCGTGGGAAGTGTGTAAATGGCGGCAAACAACTTCTTCGCTTTCTAGTTGTTTTTGTAGAGCCGCGATCGCCTCTGTGGGACCAGAAACTACACACAGGGAAGGACCATTAATTGCAGCGATCGCTAGTTCTGCACTCAATCGCGGCTCTACCTCTTTGGCTGGAAGGCGCACCGAGAGCATCGCCCCTTCTGGTAACTCCCACATGAAGCGACCGCGATTTGCAACCAACATCAGCGCATCTTCTAAGGTGAATACACCCGCAATACAGGCGGCGACAAATTCACCAATGCTGTGACCAATCATCGCTTGGGGCTTGACTCCCCAACTTTGCCACAGTTGCGCTAAAGCATATTCAATGACAAATAATGCTGGTTGAGTAAAGCAGGTTTGCCGCAGAGAGATAGCCGCAGTTTCGCAATCGCTCGGTGCGGGATACATGATTTCTCGTAAATCCTTACCCAACCAAGGTTTAAGGATTTCAGCACATTCATCTACCACCTCCTGAAACACAGGTTCGCGGTTGTAGAGATTCAGTCCCATGTCCACATATTGCGATCCTTGTCCAGGGAACATGAAGACAACGCCTGGATTGCGAATTTCTATATGCCGGGTATTTACTTGATTTGGATCTAAAGATTGGAGAGTTGCGATCGCATCTGTGATGTCGTGACAAACTACACTGCGTCGGTAGTTGAAGGCTTTGCGCCCTCGCTGTAAAGTATAAGCTACATCAGCTAAGTTAATTTCGGAATTATACTGCAAATGTTGCTGTAAATTCGCTGTTGCAGCCTCTAAAGCTTGACTAGTTTTTGCCGAGAGCAACAATAGCTGCTGTGGGCGCGAAGATCCTGAACTTTGGATTTGTGGCGCTTCTTCTAGCACAATATGAGCATTAGTTCCGCCGACACCAAAAGAACTCACACCGGCTCGTCGCGGAGTTTCACCTTCTGACCATTCGGCTAGTTTGGTATTTACATAGAAGGGGCTGTTGGCAAAGTCAATCTTGGGGTTGGGAGCTTCAAAATTTAAACTAGGTGGAATCTTTTTATAATGCAGGGCGAGAGCAGTTTTAATTAATCCTGCTACCCCAGCCGCCGCAACTAAATGTCCAACATTGCTTTTAAGAGAGCCAATCGCACAAAATTGTTTAGCATCTGTATGTACTCGGAATGCTTGCGTCAGCGCTTCAATTTCAATCGGGTCGCCTAAAGGTGTAGCTGTACCGTGGGCTTCAATATAAGAGATGGTTTCTGGATGAAAGTTGGCATAAGCTTGCGCCATTGCAACGGCTTCTGCTTGTCCGTCTACACTGGGAGCGGTAAAGCTTACTTTATCAGCCCCGTCATTATTAATACCAGAACCACGAATTACAGCATAGATGCGATCGCCATCATTGAGTGCATCTTCTAAACGCTTGAGGACAACTACTCCTGCGCCATTGTTGAACATTGTGCCCTGAGCGCTGGCATCAAAGGGACGACAATGCCCATCTCCAGAGAGCATACTGCCTTCTTGAGCCATATAGCCGCTGTTTTGAGGTGTAGTCATAGATACACCACCGGACAAAGCCAAATCGCACTGATAGCTGGTTAAGGCTTGGCAAGCCTGAATGACTGCTACCAAAGAAGTGGAACAGGCTGTATTGACGCTGACGGCTGGGCCTTTGAGGTTGAGTTTGTAAGCCGCACGGGTTGTCAAAAAGTCTTTTTCATTGGCTAGCATCGTCTGAAACTCGCCGATGCGATCGACAATTTCCATACGTCCAGAAATGTGGCTAGCAAAATAAGTATTTTGACCGCAACCAGCGTATAAACCAATCAAACCCTCGAAAGATTCTGATTCATAACCAGCATTTTCTAGAGCTTCATAAACCAACTCTAGAAAAACTCTGGCTTGTGGGTCCATAACCACAGCTTCCAGTGGATTAATGCCAAAGAAGGCAGCATCAAAAGTTTCTCCCCCAGAAATAATTCCTCTAGCTTTCACGTAGCTAGGATCTTTACAAAGGTTCGGATCAATACTAGGGTCTAGTTCGTCATCTTGAAAAAAAGTCGTTGATTCTAATCCCTCACACAGATTGCGCCAAAACTCATCAACATTTCCAGCCCCAGGAAATCTTCCTACCATGCCAATAATGGCAATACCATCATTAGGATCTTGGTTATCGGATGCTTGCATATTTACCATTGCTTAACACCTTGTTGATGATTACGACGACGAGTCCGAGCTGCTTGTTGGCGTTGGGCGCGATTTTGCAGCTTGTCAGAAGATGGTTGGCTATTCTGGTTGGAATGCAAATAGTTTGCTAAAGAGCCAATCGTTGAATACTGAAATAACTTCACAGCAGATAGCTCAATACCAAGTTCCTGTTTTATTCGCGCAGCAACTTGGAGAATTGAGATTGAAGTTGCTCCCAAATCAAAGAAATTGTCATCAATCCCAACGCGATCGATTTTGAGAAGTTCGGATAAAATACCTGCAAGCAGACGTTCTAAATCTGTTTGTGGAGCAATGTACGCTTGTTCCAGTTGTGGACGTTCTCTACTTGGTGTTGGCAATTTATGTCTATCGACTTTGCCATTTGCAGTCAAAGGGAGTGATTCTAACATCACAAATGCTGATGGCACCATGTAATTAGGTAGTCGCTGTTGTAAGAAACCACGTAATTTATTGTGCGTATATCCACTGTTATAGTGAGGAACAATATAAGCTGTCAACTGTTTTTCAGCTGCTTCATCCTGACGAGCTAAAACGACAATTTCCCGAACGTCAGGATGTTGTGCAATTTCTCGCTCAATTTCACCTAGTTCAATTCTGAAACCGCGAATTTTTACCTGATTGTCAATACGACCTAAGAATTCAATTTTGCCATCTGGAAGATAACGAGCTAAATCTCCAGTCTTGTAAAGGCGCGTTTCTAAATTGCTATCAAATGAGTGAAAAATAAATTTTTCGGCAGTCAAATCGGGACGGTTTAAATAGCCTCTAGCTAATCCGTCACCACCAATGTATAATTCGCCAGCTTCTCCTATTGATACTGGTTGGAGGTTTTGATCTAATATATAAACTTGGGTATTAGCAATTGGGCGACCAATAGGAATAGAAACATCTGGTTGCAGTGGCGCTGTTATAGGATGGCAACAGGTAAAAGTTGTATTCTCAGTTGGCCCATAACCATTAATTAGCTGACAGTTGTCCACTGTTTGCAGAAACTTCTGCACATGTGGAACAGATAAGACATCACCACCCGCTAAAAGTTGACGCAAGGATTTCAAAGCATCTATTTTTTCATCCACTATCAGGTGGAATAAACCGGCTGTCAGCCAAAGAGTAGTAACTTGGTATTGCTGAATAATCTGTCCTAATTCTTCTAAAGATGGTGTATGGGGAGGATAGATTATTAGTTGCCCACCATTGAGTAAGCAACCCCAAATTTCAAAAGTTGAAGCATCGAAGGAAATAGGAGCAAGTTGCAAAATTATTTCTTCATCTGTGAGGTGAGCATAATTAGTTTCTTTGACTAATCTAACTACACCACGATGAATAACGCTAACACCTTTGGGTGTACCTGTAGAACCTGATGTATACATGACATAAGCCAAGTTATCAGCAGTGACACTAGTGTTTAGGTTCTCTTTGTTATTTTGGGAGATTGTATTCCAATCTGTATCTAAACAAATTACAAATGCTGTATGAGTAGGTAATTTTGCAACTAATTCTTTTTGAGTTAATAGTATTGATACCTGGGTATCTGATAGCATGAAAGCTAAACGTTCTTGTGGATAACCTGGATCTAGTGGTACGTAAGCTCCACCAGCTTTGAGGATAGCTAAAAGTGCTACAACCATTTCTAAGGAGCGCTCTATGCAGATTCCTACAAGAGTTTCTGTTTCTACCCCTAGTGATTGCAGATGTTGTGCTAGTTGATTAGCACGACTATTCAAATCTCTATAAGTAAGATGCTGATTATTAAAAATTAGTGCTACAGCATCAGGTGTTTTCTCTACCTGTGCTTCAAACAACTGATGAATACACGCTTGCTGAGGATAATTAGTTTGAGTATTATTCCACTCGTTCAGTAGGTGCTTTTCGGATTCTTTCAAGATCGGTAATTTGAAATTATCTAATTCTAAGTTATTTTTTGATAATGAGGGTTTACACTCAGTTGCCAGCAATTTATTTTTATTTTGAGCTAATGAATCAGTTATTGATTTCATATTTAATGTCCACAAAAAATATTTTTTTTGCAATCCATGTGATTTTTAATTAGTGCTGCATTTTTAACTTAACAAATTTATGTGTTAGCGATGCAGTTAATGTAACTTACTAAAATATACAAAATTCAGAATGATTACTGAGTGAAATATTAAAATTTGTTCCAAAATTTATATTAAAGATAGTTTTATATATTAACGATATAGATTTTTGGATAAACCAGTGAGCTATATAAATCGAGTACGATATGGTTTTGAGATAAATGAGTAACAAAGTGTACTGACTTTTGTTTAAAAATCAAATATGAGTCTTATATTAAAAGACTAATTTCACAACAAATTATGCCGCAATCCCACAAGATTTGTGTGAAAGGGTACTGACTCTAAGATTTAGTTCTCTTATTCTGACCTATTTCCTAAAAATCGTAGTTATTTTCAATACATCTTCATTGAAAATTAAAACTTGAGAGATGGTTTGCAATGGGAGTATTAACTGTACGTTCGCTCATGTTGAGAGGAGATGAAGAATAAGTACTTGAGGAACTTTTCTGATCACGGACTACCAATCATAGTGAATGGTGCCCAATAAAACGGATGGGAGAGATTACCAACGATATTTTGTTGTAAGTAGGTTACCATTTGCGGTGGCAAAGATACGCCTTGATTTGTGCCAGTTAATTGATTGCCTTCAATTCGCACCTTTCCCTGAATCATTACTAACTTTGCTTATCGCAGTGCTTCTGCTTTAATTGGTGCAGTCTTTAACTGGCTGTAAAACTCCGTCATTAGTCGGCATCCGAGACGCACCACAAACTGGCAATAGCCGACTTAACACCGGTCTGTATCGCTAACCCCGCAAAACCCAACTCCGCTTGTTCATCCCTAAAAGCTGATTTACAAGTCCGACCTTTAGATTCATACAAAGCCGTGTAATTAAGTTTGGTCAAGATTATCTGTGATGGGATGTAAAAAATGCATGGGCTTTGCGAAATTCAGCTATTGTAGAAAGTAGTGATAATTTTTGGAAAAGTATTAACGAGTCACATCGAAGAGTCTCCCACCAACGAGTAAGTATGGTGAGAGAGAAAGGCCGCTTTGGGACTGGGTATTGGGGACTGGAAAACATTCCAAAATATGTTCGGGGTTAGAGCCAATTCCATAATTTTTCGTTTGAAAACCCAATCCCTAGTCACCAATCCCTTTTACATACTTTCCTTAATGCAGTAAGGTTGACTTTGCAGATAGTTTGGCTGCCACTGAATGTATTGGAAATGGGGCTTTAGACTATTAATCGGATTCTTGGGGCTGTGGCTACTATTGGATCTGGGTTCCCGCGTGGGAGCAGAGATTTTGTGGTTTCAGGAAGTTGGCTACCTCCAAGTATTTCTGTTGAGGGTGGTGACTCGTGGTGTTTTGTGGATAGTGGTGGCTGGAATAACTGCTGCCTATCTACTACTAAATCTGTCTCTAGCACAACGGCTAAAATATTCCCAGTCTCTGAAGATTGAGGAATTCAGGCGTGAGGAAGCAAAACTCACCAGTGAATTAACAAATTTTCTCAGTCCTCATAATCCAAGACACAACGAAACTCGGATACTTTCGCCGCAACGCTTTAAAAAATTGAGATTGCGCGGGTTATTACCCCTAAGTTTTGTACTGAGTTTGTTAATTGGTTTGATACTGGCTCATTATGGTCAAATTGCTCTTTCCTACTGGAATTATCCAGTTAATCAGGCTAGTCTACCTATTCCCACCCTATTCCGACCAGAGACAATCTGGCAACTCTTGAGGCAGATTGTCTCTCAAGTCTGGTATCTCGGTTTAATTGGGGGAGTAACGATCGCAATTTTAATTTATCCCCAATTTTTATTAACTGCGATCGCAATTTTATTCAGTCCCATGTTTGGGTTCATCTTATTCCAACACTGGCCAAAGGTACTGCAATATTTCCAGCCCACTCTTTTCAACAGCACTGAGCCTTTATTTGGTAAAGATATCAGCTTCTACGTCTTTTCCTTACCCGTTTGGGAACTGCTAGAACTCTGGCTGATGGGATTATGTTTGTATGGCTTCATCGCCGTTACTCTCACTTATCTCCTGTCAGGGGATAGTTTGAGTCAGGGGATTTTCCCTGGTTTTTCGCCCCAGCAGCAACGTCATTTATACGGTATGGGTGGCTTGTTGATGCTGGTAGTGGCTCTGAGTTACTGGCTGAGTCGCTATGAACTCGTGTATTCTAACCGTGGTGTTAGTTATGGTGCCAGCTACACGGATGTGATAGCCCAGTTGCCAGCTTATACCGTTTTGTGCATTGTGGCAGTAGCGATCGCAATTTACCTACTTTGGCGAACGTTTTTCTGGAAACCCAAATCCCAGTATCGTCGCTTGGTATTTTACGGATTAGGGGTTTATCTAGTACTAGTTGTATTAGCTGATGTTGTTGTACCTACTGTAGTGCAATATTTAATTGTCTTACCTAATGAGTTGCAACGGGAGCAACCCTACATTCAGCGGACTATCGCCTTGACTCGCCAAGCATTCGATTTAGAGGCGATCGATTCCAGAGGTTTCAACCCTCAAGGAACACTAACTGAAGCTGATATTCAAAAGAATGACTTGACAATTCGGAATATTCGCCTTTGGGATCAGCGACCACTGTTAGAAACTAACCGTCAGCTGCAACAAATTCGACCGTATTATCGCTTCCCTGATGCCGATATTGATCGGTATACTCTGAAAACAGATGTAACTTCCCGCCGACCATCTGCCCCTCGAAAACCACCAGAACCTCAGCAGGAAGCAATTGAATCAACAGAACGGCGGCAGGTACTGATTGCTGCACGAGAATTAGACTACACTGGCGTACCACAGGAAGCTCAAACATGGGTTAACCGCCATTTAATTTATACCCACGGTTTTGGATTTACTGTTAGCCCAGTTAATACAGTTGGGCCGGGTGGGCTGCCAGAATATTTTGTCAAAGATATTAGCGGTGATAGTAGCGCTTTAACAACTTCCAGTGAAGCCATTCGGGAAAGTATTCCCATTGGGCAACCCCGAATTTATTACGGTGAAATCGCCAATACCTACGTAATGACTGGCACAAGAGTTCGAGAGTTAGACTACCCCAGTGGTAGTGACAATGTTTACAACTCTTACAATGGTCTGGGTGGTGTTGAAATCGGTTCAGCATGGCGACGGTGGTTATTTGCCATGTATTTGAAAGATTGGCAGATGGTGCTGACGCGGGACTTTTTGCCAGAGACAAAGCTGCTACTGCGGCGAAATGTCAAGCAAAGAATTCGAGCGATCGCACCTTTTCTCAAATTTGACAGTGACCCTTATTTAGTAGCTGCTGCGGCTAATGAAGATTTCCCCAAAAATCCTAGTTATCTTTACTGGATTGTTGATGCCTATACAACAAGCGATCGCTATCCCTATTCAGACGCTGGTAGCGATAGTATCAACTACATTCGTAACTCGATCAAGGTAGTGATTGATGCTTATAACGGCAGTGTGAATTTTTATATTGCCGATCCCAGCGATCCAATCATTGTCACTTGGTCAAAAATATTTCCCAACACCTTCAAACCGCTCAATGCTATGCCAGTTAGTCTCCACAGTCATATCCGGTATCCGGTTGACTTTTTCAAAATTCAATCTGAGCGGTTGATGACTTACCACATGACCGATCCCCAGGTATTTTATAACCGGGAAGACCAGTGGCAGATTCCTAACGAAATCTATGGCAGTGAAACTCGTCCGGTAGAGCCGTATTATTTGATTACTAGTCTACCCACCGTACCTTTTGAGGAATTTATTCTGCTTCTACCCTATACTCCCAGACAGCGAACTAATTTAATCGCTTGGTTAGCGGCGCGATCGGATGGCGAAAACTACGGTAAATTATTTTTATATACTTTTCCCAAAGAAAGACTGGTCTACGGGACAGAGCAAATCGAGGCGCGGATCAACCAAGACCCAGTAATTTCTCAGCAAATTTCCCTGTGGAATCGCCAAGGGTCGAAAGCAATTCAAGGCAATCTACTAGTAATTCCCATTGAAGAATCGCTGCTGTATGTCGAGCCAATCTATCTAGAAGCCACACAGAATAGTCTGCCAACCTTAGTGCGGGTAGTGGTGGCTTACGAAAACCGGATTGTCATGGCCCAAACCTTAGAACAAGCATTACAGGGAATTTTTCAACCAGAAGTCACACCAGCCCCGGCGATTATCCGTCCCTTTGAAGAAGCAGCCCCACCTGGTTAAGGGATTCTAAAACACATAGCAGCCGATAGTAAGACATCGCCATTAACAAAATTTATTGCAACAGACATAGTTTAATGGTTCAACATAATGTAATAGGCACTAAAAGTTAATGGACATGCTACAAAATAACCAACTAGAGATCCGCCACATTAGTCCTGAAGTGAGGCAGTTGATTAAAATGTATGCCGATGTTAATAACTGTACGCAGTCTGAGATGTTGGAACGCATGATTTTGGAGTGGAATGCCCAACAAAGTGAGAGCGAAAGACCGCCAGGAGATGAAGATGAATAGTTATTTTGCTACAACCCCTAATCCACGTTCTAGCTAGAGGTTTTCATTAATTTGGATCTCTAGTTCAAGAAAAATTTTCCAGAGATTGGGTCTTTTTTGAGGGATTGAATAAAATCCCTCAAAGTCATCATACTACCCGTTAAGGTGAATTTAGGAGTACCATTTTGAGCAACGATTCTCACTTCCCCATCTTGGATCTGAATCTTATTCTTAATACTATCCCATAGAGTATCGAAGCTTTCATCATCCTTGCAACCATTCGCTTCAAGGAATCTTTGACGTACTTCTGTTTTTAGTGCTAGTGCTTCTGCTGCTTGAGTCCGCGCCTCAAAGTGTTTAATTACATCTTCGTAAGCACTCTCCCTCAGAGTTTTGTTTTCAACCTGAACTTGCTCTAACTGAGTTTTTATAGCTTGCAGTTGGGATGCTAAAGCGGTTGATTTCTGGTATTCAAGTTTTAAGGCTTGCTTTGCATTGGCTAACAAGACTTTATAATCTAGCTGATCTTGATTTTTTTCAGATTGCATTTTTATCTCTTGATCAACAGATTTAAGGCGATAAACTCTCGTCAGTTATCTGACAAGAACTGGCGAGAGTTTAGTAAATATTATGTGGGTTATCTAAGTATTAGTTATTTCACCAATAATGGTGTTTCAGAGGTAGGATTTTCCTGGATACTACTTAAACAAGAACTAATATGCAAACGGATAGCTCGCTCATAAACACTAGTCTGCTGAGTGCGTACCCCTACAGCCTGATATATTAAGTTCACTTCTGGAAATTCAGACCAATACATCAAAAAAATGTCTTTAGCTGGGGTAATAATTTCATAATTATTCTCTTGTCTTTTCTTTCTGAGTTTACAATTATTTAGTTGTAATTTTTGTCTGAATAGTTTTTCAAATTCTGGAATTAAATCTGAAGTAGTTTTCATGTGTTATCCACGTTAAAACGTGTTAATTATGCAAAGGCTATCTGGTGATATTACTAAGTATGACACTTCAGATACCTCTTACAATATAGTGTATCAGTTATCGAGTCTTTGAGAATTTGAGGTTACTTGTCCCTTCTGAGGAGCGAGGACTGGGGATTGGGGACTGGGGATTGGGGACTAGGGATTGGGAAAATAGTTAGCAGAGACACCCTGATAATTACACTGCTAAATATAAATAATCTTTGGGGTAGAAGCCCTGGAGGGCATTGAGTACCTACAGGCTACAGCCTGGGCCTTCAAGACCCTCTGCAAAGCTGATTAATTCCAAGTACTCTGGATTTTCCACGAACTTTTTAGCAGCCAGCAGTCCGGCAATGCTCCAAGTTTGATTGATTCTGGCTTCTTTGCCAATTAAACGACCATTGATGCCATCGTAGTATTCAGGAAATTGATCCTTAAATAAACGCCTTTCGGCAATAGCGATCGCTGCTTGGGCAAGTTCTGTTCTACCTGCTTTCTGCGCCGCACCAGCAAATAACCAGAGTAAAACCGGCCAGTTACCGCCATTGTGATAAGACCAAGCGCTGTTCTTTGAGTCACATCCTGTAACAATTCTCCACTCTAAACCATCCATTGCTGGAAAGCAGATTTTAACAGGCATATAGCCAATCAAGTCTTGCCAGCGTTGGGAAAATAAGTTCATGATGCTTTGAGATTCTGTTTCACTTGCTAAAGAAGCTAAAATTGCCATCAGATTTCCCAGAGCAAAAAAGCGAAAATCGATCCGTCCCGGCCCCAGATTTCCGGCTAAATATCCTCCAGTTTCGGGCAACCAATCGGTTAACCAACTGGGGATTGATTCTGAGTGAATATTGAATTTATTAACAACTTCTGCACCAAATTCGTTACCCTTGTAACGATATATTTCCCCTAATCGCTTCAGGTCTAGCCAATAATAGTTGCGGATATGATATTTCAAAGATCCCAATCGCCTGTTGACTTTGCCGAGGTAGCTATCGTCATCCCCATCTGGTAAAAGCAATTCAGTAGCAGCCCTGAGAGACGCATAGAATAACACCTGAATTTCTAGAGGATGTTCGTAGACTCCCATACGACGGTCAATCATAAACGCGCCATCGGGAACCAACATTGTTGGGTACATGGAAAACCGATGTACCAGACAAAGATCCAAAATGAGTTTGATACCTGCTTGAAAATCTGGCTGACGCGCTAGGGATAAATCGCCTGTAGCTTTTTCATAAGCGCGTAGCAAGAGAATCCACCACATACAAGAATCAATTGGGGGAACGCGAGCGATCGCCAGTTCACCAAAATCAGCGACCAAAAATTCCTCATCCCCATTAGAATGAACTTTGAAACTGGCAGGCATTAATCCCGCTCCCGGTTCAAAGCAGTCCATCTGCTTTTCATGACTTTGTAATTTCAGTGTTTCTACTAAGAAGTTACGGACAATCTCTGTTTTGCCGTACATCAGAAACACCAAGGCAGAAGGCACAAAATCGCGGAGGAAGCACTGGTCATAATTAAGTGCGTCTAACTCTAGATCATGGGCGGCTACAGTCCCAATGGGTTTTCCCTGGTAATAAATTATGGACTTTTCCAACAATTCCCAGGCTTCTGCTTCCAGTTGACTGTTCTGATCGATTGTGCTAGTCATGGGCGTTTAATTCCACTAATGGTATGTATCGGCTCAATTGTGGAAAGTACGCCAGCCTTACTTCAAGCTGACCAGCTTTCTCGGAAGTCAGCATAGAGAGTCAATCCACCATCTACAAATAGGGTTTGTCCGGTGATGTAGGCGGCTTCATCCGAAGCTAAAAAAGCTACTGCGGCTGCCATCTCCTCTGAAGTGCCAGCACGCCCCATTGGGATGTGACTTTCCACGATCGCCTTTTTTTCGAGGTCATCTATCCAGTCTTGATTTATTGGTGTGATTGTTGCTCCGGGGCCAATGGCGTTGACACGAATACCTCGGCTTGCATATTCCAATGCCAAGCTTTTGGTCAGGTTTTCCATACCGCCTTTGCTAATGGAATAACTGATATACATCGGTCGCGGAATAATTTCGTGAACGCTGGAAATATTAATAATCACCCCCGGACGATTCAGAGACAGGAGGTGTTTAATAGTTTCACGAGCGCAGAGATAAGCACCCCGGAGATTAACTGCAATTACCCGATCAAAGTCTGCTGTGGTAACTTCGTGGGACGGACTTTCTGTTTGAATGCCAGCATTGTTAACTAGAATATCTAGACTGCCAAATTCCTTTACTACGGTGTTGACCATCTCAACAATGTCTGATTCTTGGGAGACATCTCCTTGAACCAGCAGTGACTTAACACCACAATTTTCGATATTTCCGCAGGCTTTTTGCAATGCCATCTCTTCTGTGTCTACCGCACCTTCAGGGCTTTTGCGGTAATTTATAGCGATGTTGCACCCTTCTTGAGCGAGTCTGATAGCGATCGCCTGACCGATTCCTGAAGTTGCACCTGTAATTAAAGCGTTCTTTCCTTTTAACCCTATCATATTTCCTCTCTAAGCTGCTTTTGCTGGAATTAGCACTCAGTCATAAAATTTTGGATGTTAGATTTGAGATTAATCTTTTTCATATCTAAAGTTGCTACTGTCAACCACCTTTGGAGGTGATTTAAAATTCAAAAATAGGTCTTTCATGATTTTGAATTTCTGATATTTTTTGGCGAAATCCCTGTTAAAAATAAATGTGTAAGGGCATACAGTTGTACACCCCTACAGCCGATTTACTTGTTACAAGAATTGTTGAAAATGCTATTAGTCTCTAGCGCAAATTCGCTGGTACTTGTTCAGGAACTACCCAGTAGTAAATAGTTTTGCCATCTACAGTTAGAGTCTGCTCTGGTTTCCAATCACCCATATCAAAAGCGTGGGAGACAATGCGAGTCCCAGGTTTGAGTTCACTCAATAGCTTGGGACGAAGTTTGGCGTTTACCTCTGGCAGTAAGTAAAGTGTAACTACTGTTGCTTCACTAAAGTCAGTGGTGAACAAGTCTTGTTGGACAAACTTGACGCGATCGGTGACTCCTGCTTTCTGGGCATTATCATTAGCTTCTTGGATGCGTTCGGGGTTAATATCTATACCTACACCGCGTGTACCAAACTTTTGTGCCGCAGTATTGACAATTCTCCCATCACCACTACCAAGGTCGTAAAGTACATCATTCTTACCGACTTTTGCCACTTTCAACATTGCATCTACAACTGGCTGTGGTGTAGGTACATAGGGAACATCACCGGGGCGTTCTTGTGGTTGAGTTGTGGGAGTTGTCGCAGATGGTGTTTCGGTTTCGGTCTGACCGGTTAAAGTAGAAGGTTGCGTCCCGGCTTCCAAATCTTGCTGTTGTGGAGTACATCCAGCAATTCCCAAGCTCGTGATACTAACGCTTGTAGCCAGTAAAAACAGAATTTTTTTGAAGTTCATGAATTTTCTCCTTGATTTCAGTAGCTTGTGGTCAGTAGTTAGGAAAACAACTGATAGTCATAGAATTTTGAATTGCTTACGGTGTGAGGTTTGGTTTACACAATCCAAAATCAAAGTTGCGCTAGAAGCGCACCAAAGGTGCGACGCAAAATTGTATTAAGTCCTACGTTGGCGGTAGTTATTCCAGAACAACACGGGGATACCTGCTGCAACAACTAAAACACCAGCAACTGCTCCCACACCTGTATAAGCCAAGCTGGAGTAGAGCAAGTAACCACAGACGGCGCAAAAGAGTAATGGTGTGAGAGGATAAAATGGCACACGGAATGGGCGCACTATGTGGGGTTCGCGGATTCGCAATACCATCAGTGATATGCCGGAAAGCAAGAAGAAGAACCAAAATATGGGGGCGGTGTAATCCACCATTGTTTCAAAGCCTTTGCGGGTAAGCGTGCCTAAAAAAACTAGTGCTAAGGCGATCGCTGCTTGCAAAAATAAGGCATAGGTAGGACTGCTAGGACGTTGTTGCCAGCGTCCCATAAAACCAAATAGGGCAAAATCCTGTCCCAGTGCGTAGTTAGTACGCGCTCCAGTAAATATTGTAGCGTTGGTTGCTCCCAAAGTAGCGATCGCAATCAATACACTAATGAACAAGGCTCCCGGTGCGCCCCAAATAGAGCGCATTAAATCTGCGGCTACGGCTTCTGACTGTGACATATTTGCTAATCCCAGTCCTCGCAAGTAAGCCAGATTGATTAGCAAGTAAATGGCGGTAATAATGCCAATACTCCACATTAGCGATCGCAGAATATTACGTCGTCCATTTTGAATTTCTGCGGAGATGTAAGCCGCTTCATTCCAGCCGCCGTAAGATAGCAACACAAACACCATCGCCAGTCCCCAGGTTCCTGATGATGCAGGTTCCACAGGGGCGGCAGAATTAGGAATGGCCGTAAGCCCAAGAATTACTACCAGCAACAAACCTAGAACTTTGGCAGCACTTAACAAGTTTTGCGTCCACTTACCCTGCTGTAAACCGACAATGTTCAAAGCAGTTAAAAGTGCGATCGCTATAGCTGCATAAATAGAAGACGAAAACGTTCCTAGCCGCCATATCTGAGAAACATAATCACCAAAAACAAATGCCAAAAGAGCAATGGAACCAGTTTGAATCACTGTCATCCGCGCCCAGGCAAATAAAAAGGCGACTCCCCGCCCGAATGCACGTTTCAAATAGTAGTAGACACCGCCGACATCGGGATAAACAGTCGCCAACTCTGCATAGCACAAGGCTCCTACTAGAGACACGACACCACCCATTAGCCAAAGAAACATTACAGCAAGATCACTGCCTGCTTGACTTGCCACTAGAGCCGGAGTTTGAAAAATCCCTGCCCCGATAACAATACCCACAATCAGAGCTACTGCGTCTGATAATGTTAGGGATGGCTTAGGTACTCCTACTTCAGTTGATGTTGTCTGCTCAAGCAAATTGTAGTCTTTAGGTCTACTCACATTACTCCGTTATTTAGTGTTGAGTTGGGACTCTTGGCTTGGTTTTATAGTCTTTATTCAACAAAGGAATTATCTTTATGTACTCCAAATTTGGGAACTCACGATTCACCAAGACCTTTGAGGTTGTGAACTACTAGCCCAAAAGCTGGCCTTCGGGTAGGTCAAATTTTAATCACTGTTTTATTCATACCTACTATGGTAAAAAATAAATGTGACGGGAAAGTGACAGTCACTTATGAGATGTTCTCAAATTATTTGGTAACATTCAGATTAATTTCCCTGCGTAGCTTGCCGCCGTAGGCATCGCTCCAAATTCTTTTGCTAGACAACATCGTGATGACAATAGCATAGAAAATCTGACTCGCTAACACTTCTTCCACGAGTGAGATTTTTAGTAATCTAGAGAATGATTGACTAATAATGGGTAATCGTGCTTTCTTTGGTCAAAAAGCTCGTAATTCCCATACCACAAACGTTTCATTGATTTAGAATGAGTGGTTTATTTAAATCCTGCTGTACTAGAAACAGCGATCGCTCAAGATTTCAGATTAAGTAGGGATTCACATCTATGCGCTTCTACTTAATAAATAGGATATAGACTTTTTATCCCTAATTCTTTAGTATCGGCTACTGGGAAAAAGTAAAATATCGATTAATTCACCTACTACCAAACCCAAAACAGCTAGGACTGTTATGACCCAAAATGAATCTAGTTTGTTTAAGCCAGAAAAGCGCATTTCCAAATCAGCTAAAAGCGTAGTGGCTAAGGGAATGATAAAGAGCCTTAATAATATCGACCAAGTTGCTACCAACGCAATTGATATACTTAAAAATAAGATGACAACTAAAATTTTAGAGCCAAATTCAATTAAACGTTCTAACCAATAAATACTTTTTCGCACTACAGCTATAACCATAGCAGCGACAAAAGCCCCCACCAACCAAATAATATGATTAGCAGCAAGATACCATCCCAAGACAGTATAAGCCAATAAGAGTAATACTAAAGGCATCAAAGGAATCCTGTTAAAAAATTCCACATTCATACTGCCAATACTTGTAAAAATTCCAAGTTATTCTCTTAATTTTAGTCAAAAGTTGTTACTAATCAAACTTGTAAATATACCAGCTTTGCTCAGGATACTTATCTATCTACAGAGCAAATTTAAGGACGTATTTTTTCATCGTGACAATATATAGCTCTACTTAATCATTTGTACACAACAATAGAAATCGGGAATCTGAGCTTAGACGCTTATCAGGTCTGTAGCAACAACAGCATATTAAATCGCAAATTTTAGATTTGTAATCTAATTTAACTTTGTTCGATACGATTGCTTTGCAGCTTAAGCAGGAACTTGGGTTAGCGATCGGAGTAGATTGCTTATACGTATTGAAATTATCAGTAAGTTATATTTAAGACGTAAATTTATTAGTTGAAGAACAGTAGTATTGGAGAATTTAAGACTAGTGAGGTCTAAATAGATTGCTTTGGCTCTCACCTATTTGCCATGAAATTTAATCAAGAGGTGGTTCCAATTCACCGTGTACAACTTTGACAACTGTCCACAATACTGTTGCATGTCTCAAGCTCATGGTAATATTATTTTACTGTCAGGAGATATTATTTTATACATCAAGTTGCGACCATGCGGAAACAGTTAGTTAGGTGTGCTACCTCCAAAAAACAAAAAACTATTCGATCCTCCCAGGAAATCAACAAAAGCCCCAATGTGCAAAGCATAGAGCTTTTGAAATTCTGCTTATATAAGGTAATAAAGAGCTAGAAAAGCCTTGTTTCAGTAATTATAACAGCTAGCTAGGAAGGCATAAAATCCTCTTCCAATGGCAAAAAATTAGACAAGAGTAAATAGAAAAGTTTTGACATAGAGTCAATCGTTTTTTGTATATGTAAAAATATCAAAAAGCTCGATTTATCTTGCAAATAAGACATTAGTATTGTGTGTTTTATTTATATCTTAGTTACCTATATATAAAAGTCCTATTTGATTGGTGAAAACTTCAGCTATCCTCAACCAAACGAGGCAAGCTATTAAATTTAGCAAATGATTTAGGACTGCTAGATCAATCTTGATTTAGTAAAAACTCGATTATTGACAACGCAAATCAGAGTAACAGGAAAAACATGAATATCATTGTTCGTTTGTTTGGAGCGATCGCTCTCCAAATATCTGTGTTGGCTACGATGTCTAGCATGGCAATGTCTGATGACAAGCCCTTGCGCATCAATACCCAGCAAACTCCTGCTGTTTCTCAACGGAAAACAACACAGAGGATTTGCTCTTTAGATCCCATTGAGGATTTATTACCTCCACCACAAACTAAGGCAAGTAACTCTTTGCTTTCTTATCTTGCTGAACAGGGTTTTACACAGAATCAAGAGGGTTCCTGGGTCTGTTATGCGAATGATCCTAAAAAAGAAGGGCGTTACTTTACTCTGTTTAAGGTTAAACAAGTTAATGGCAGGCTTATAGCCAGTTCTTTCCTAGATGAGGGCAGCCTGATTCAGGGGCAGGAAAATCGTAGTTTGGACTTCTTTATGATGCTGGTTGAGCGTCATATGAATCCTAATCAAGAGAACCGTCAAGGTATACGTAGATATTTAGAAGCCTTTGTTTCCTTAGTCAAGCAAGGGAAAATCAAACCTACCCGTCGTGGCTTTCTTTTTGACCAACCAAACCGGGCATTGGTCTTATATCACACACTCTCATCAGGAAATCTTAAAGGTACGGGAATCACAATCAACATTCATTTACCTAAGAGTTGAATTGGGGAGTGGGGAGGATGAGGAAGCAGGGGGAGAAGAATAACCAATGTCCAATGCCCGAATGGCACGAAGTTAAGATACAGCCCTTGCCCTGACTGCTTCCCAGCCTGGAGGCGGAGCCTCTCGGAATACATTCCCAGCCAGAGACTAGGAACGAGGCGACACAAGCCTTTGAGTTTTTCTTAGTCCCATTCACCCAATTCCCAATTAAATTGCTGTCGTTTAGTGGAGGTGCATCTTGCCTAAATCAATTGTTCAAAGAATTGCGATGCCGAAGGTGGTTCGCTTTGCAGCGATCGCATTTTCATCTGTTGCAGTAGTACTCACTACGTGTCAGTCTGCTTTTGCACAGTTAAATGTTGGACGCTATGGCATCCAACAAGGACTAGAGTCTGAGTATCTCCAGTACCAAATTAATAACCAGAATTTGAGCCGGATGCGAGTCATTCCTGCATGTGATGTGGGATTTGGTCTGACCTGCAATAAGACTGGATCGGTAATCCAACAATTAGTGGAGTTAAACAATGGGACTAGTTATCAAAACCTTCTGATCCGAGCAGCCGGTGGGGAGAAAAACTTCCAGAATTTCGCTAGCTTCTACGGCAATAATCCCAATCTCTCTGCCGTGCCTTACGCCTCATTTTGGAGAAATGCATCCCCCACAATCATGGATGGATCTCAATACCTTCTAGGACAACCTTTTGGTCGCAATCCAGTAGAAGGACTCGGACTTGTAACCAAGCAGTTCTACTGGGCACCATACTCAGGAGTCAATGACTCTGTTAGTCCCCGTAATGGATTACTAGACCTGAAATTGTCATACGGACGACTGCTGTTTGAAGAGGCCTCAAAAATTTCTAACATTCAAGAGCAGATTCAGTCTCTAGGTCTGTCACCAGAGATGACAAATTTCTATTTAAATAAAATCTCTACAGGCTTGGATGCATTGAATTCTGGAGATCAGAACCAACTCCAACAGAAGATTTTTGAAGTACTATCCTTTCCATACTCCGAAGATGGTGGGGAATACGGACGGCCCAATAATGCGATTCCACAGGAATTGAATCAGCTCTTGGGAGAAGATATCGCAGGAGATATTTTGCTAAGTGACAATCCACTAGCCTTGGATGGAGAAACAATAGCTTTTGATGCTTTCCCTGCCTCTGCGGGAGATGTCTTGGTACCAGACAGTTCTGATTCCTTTCCACTCTGGCCAATAATCGGAGCTGGGGGTCTTGCTTTACTTCTGCTTCTAGCACTGGGTGGTGATAGTTCTTCAGCTCAACCATCTGTTTCTTCATCTCAACCACCTGCACCTATTTCTCCAGAAAATCCACCTTTGTCTCTCACCAACAAAGGCGAATGCGATCTGACTCCCAGTGGTAATGGTTCTGATCACACACAGATCATTGAAGTTCCGTGTAATGTTACTCCTAAAACCCCTACGGAAGTGAAGAGGGTAGTGGAGCCATCAATGATCAAAGCGCTTGTGTTGCTAATTGTTCTACTATGTATAGTTCGTCACAAACAGAGGGCTTTGAAACTTCGTAATTATGTTACATAACGGGATTTAGCCAAAAGTCAGAGTGCTGGTTTCCAGCGATGTCTACGACGGGCTACGCCTACGCAAGTCTGCGAACATCAGGCTCAGAATTGAAGAAGAATTCAGAAGTCAGAATAAAGACGCGACGCTCGCAGACTCGCTACCGCTCCGCTATCGTTCGCGTAGCGTGTCGTAGACAAGACTCGCTAACGCTTCTCTACGAGACGCTAAAAGCGAACGCTATTAAAGTAATGAGTAAGGAGTAATGAGTGGATGAAAAATGGGTATTTACTCATTACTTATTACTTATTACTCATTACTCATTACTCATTACTCCTTCTTAAGAGCGCCTTTAGGTCGGTGAGGATGTCAAAGAGCGTTCCGTAGAGAAGGAAAGGTATCGCCTGTTAATCTGCGGCCAATTCACCACATTCCACCAATTATTCAAATACTCAGCCCGACGGTTGCGATATTTTAGATAATAAGCATGTTCCCACAGATCATTACCCATAATCGGATATGAACCCTCCATAATTGGGTTATCCTGATTTGCTGTGGTGACAATCTGGAGTTGATTTTGGGGATTACGTACTAGCCAAACCCAACCACTACCGAAACGAGCTGCACCCGCTGCATCAAACTGTTTTTTAAAGGCATCAAAGCTGCCAAAAGTTTTGTTAATTTCTTGAGCGATCGCTCCTGATGGTTGTCCACCACCTTCAGGACTCATCAGTTGCCAAAAAATCGTGTGGTTGAGATGCCCACCAGCGTTATTGCGTACCTTTGTCCGAATATCTTCAGGTACGCTGTTCAAATCTACTAGTAAACCTTCAACACTTCTTTTTTGCAAATCTGGATACTGCTTCAATGCATCATTTAAGTTCTTGACGTAGCTAGCATGGTGTGCATCATGATGCAATTTCATCGTCTCAGCATCAATAGCTTTTCTTAATGCCCCATAAGCATAAGGTAATGGTGGTAGCTGTGCAGGAGAAGCACTTAGTGCCCTATTAGGATAAGCTACAGGGGGAAATGACCTAGCAGGCGTTGGTATTGGTGTAGAAGATTGTGCTTCAGCTATTGGTACTGGTTCATGAGAAATCAGCAGAATTGCCAGCAAAATTGTTGTGAAGAAAAAAACTATTGTTTTTCGCCAAAACTTCATCATAAATTGTAGCCTCAAAATCAATATTGTTGGCTTGTAATCCGATCATGGAATGTTGTTTTGCAGCCAAATCAAGCCAAATATTATATATATTACCTTAGTTATCAGGTAATTCGAGGCAAAATACTCAAGAGAATAGAATTAATCACGGCCAACCCAGTGGAGGCATTCAAAGCACTCTAAAAGCACCATCTTAAGCGAAAATGCTCTACTACATAAGCTGTCAATGCAAAAATAATTGTATTTAAAATAAATAAGAATAAGCCCAGAGTCAGGATAATCAAGCTAAATCTAAAAAAACTGAGTATTGAGAGCAGAATTGCATTTTAAATCCCGCAAACAACACCATATATCGCTTTAATAAAAGTATCAATTTCAATAAATAAAGGAAGCTTAAAAATACTTAAAAACCTGATAGTGATAAGTAATCAAGTGAATACAATATCAAACATCATAATTCCTTATTTTATTCATCTGAGTCGATAAGTTTAACTATGGATTCAGTTGTAGTGATAAAGATGACATAGCTTTAATGTCTATAAAAGTTTGATAAATTATTTCTACATATTATAACATATAAATAAACATCTATATCTCTCTTACTTAATTTATTCCCTTGGGTATATAAGGACAAATAACAAGCAAAACTCTTGACAGATATAGCTAAAAATTTATTTTGCTAAACCTATAATTAAGAACTTGTAAGCATTAGAATCTCATCTACTGACAACTTGACAACTTTGTAGTGATTTTTAGTTAATTAAAATACACATGAATAAACTAAATCCATAAATACCCTTATTTCCTGGTCGGCTTTGAGCGCTACACCTCTAATATGGACGTTTTTCAACTTTTTTACGATTAACCTAAGATTCAGTTCTTGTTTATAAGCATTTTCTGAATTTATTTGCTTACTAAACGTCTATATATTTCAAATTCAAGAGTGTTATCAACCTAATTACGATAAAACAGGAATAGATCATGTCTTTTCAGAAATTACTAGTTAATTACCCGGCGAGCAAAAATCAAGGCAATAAAGACATATAGCAAAAGGTAAGTAATATGCATCCTAATCAAATCAGGCAAAAAACTGTAGTAGTCGATAGTAATTTAGAGCAAGGAATCCGGAGTGAAGTCAAAATTGATCAAGCACAAATGCATGAAATAACTATCCG
Source organism: Nostoc sp. UIC 10890 (assembly GCF_054786515.1). NCBI lineage: Bacteria > Bacillati > Cyanobacteriota > Cyanophyceae > Nostocales > Nostocaceae > Nostoc > Nostoc sp. UIC 10890. The sequence goes on along the minus strand of NZ_JBSGKF010000001.1, from coordinate 1,824,186 downwards.
TGATCTAGCGATATCTTTATCTCCTGTTGGCTTTATAATTGGTTGGATAGGGTTTTTTCTAATATTGCAAAAAATCCGAGCATTTTTAGATGAAAAGATGGTTTTATCCATCAACAGTGTACACAAACTCCCCTGTAAAAACTGCCGTTTTTATTCCAATAATCATTATCTAAAATGTGCAGTAAACCCTTCTATTGTTCTCACTGAAGAAGCGATGAGTTGTTCTGAGTACTCATCCAGTAAGAAAAAATTTTCTTCTAAAAATCCCTTGAGCTAAGAATAATAATTATCAATCTTAGGGCATAAGGTTTTCACATTTTGATTTGCGGCTAAATATCAAAAAAGCTGGTGCTAATTTTTTCCATTTATTTATCCCATCTGGTTGCCTAAGTCTCGCTGTCGCCGTAACCAATGTGCGACATCGTTAGCGGTAATAATGCCTTTTAGTGAACCATTCTGAGTCACTAGTACCCGACGAACTCCCGATTCTTGCATTTTTTCCAATACCTGCGACATCTGCTCTTCCGGACGAGCAGTAACTCCTGTGTCTGTGGGAATCATGGCATCTCTAACAGTACGATAAATCCATTCTTCGCGTGGGATATCCTTGACCTGATTTAAGGTAATAATCCCTATAGGATGACTATCTTCTGTTACTGGGAAAGACTGGTAGCGACGACTGAGGAAATATTTATCCACTAAATCTTGCAGCGTCAGGTCAGCATTTACCGTTTCTGGATGGGGAGTCATGATTTCCTGTGCCTTTACTCCTTCCAGGCTTGTGCGGATCAAAAGTTCTTCATAACCAGCTTCTGCGGCATTATATAAGAACCAACCAATCAGGATCAACCAGAGTCCACTCAACAAGGCTGAACCGAACAACTCCCAGAAACCAAGGGCAATAAGCAAATAAGCTAACCATTTACCGCTCGTCGAGGCGATTTTGGTAGCCTTTTTCTGATTGCCAGTATACTTCCAAATTAGCGATCGAAAAACACGACCGCCATCTAGAGGAAATCCAGGCAGCATATTGAATATGGCTAAGATGAGGTTGATTGTTCCGAGGTAAGATGCGACACCCGTAACTACAACACTCCATCCAGCATTTGTGCCGATATACGCAACTAAACCGAAGAAAGCAGCCAGCACTAAACTGGTCAAGGGCCCAATGATCGCAATCTGAAACTCATCGTCAGGACGTTCGGCATCCATACGAGTACGTGACACCCCACCAAAGATAAACAGAGTGATGCCTTCGACGGGAATTCCTTTTGTCCTAGCCACCAAGGAATGAGAAAGCTCATGAGCCAGTAGCGAGGCAAAGAAGAGAAATGTTGCTACTAGGCCCATACCTAAATAAGTTGCATTGGAAAGCCCTGGATAGTTGGCTGGAAATAGACCTGCACTTAATGTCCACAGGATGAGGAAGACAATTAATAGCCAGGACAAGTCTATTCGGATTTCAAACCCGAAAATGGAACCTAAGCGAAAACCCTGCATATATTCCTCTTTTTCTAAAGCCGTTTTTGTCTATAAATGCTGTTGCTGAAAAAAATAGAGCGAAAATATAGGACTAGTATTTGATTTTTGAAATTACTTGTAGAGATAAAAAACTCTTAACAAGAAAGAAGGAAATTAGAGGTGTACAGATTTTTTTTCAGAAATCAAACCGGATTCCTATAAGTGAGCGATACTAAATCACCAAAAGCATAGAAAATCACAATCATGGCTTCCTCTAGCAAACGATAGATATTGCTAAATCTCAATAGTGGTCTGTTACATTAATTTTGTGAGGTTTGTAGTTAGCGATCAATCGCTTAATTTTCAGTGTCGAAGTCTTTTATCTGCCTGTGCCCTGATTAAGTTGGATTAATAGCCAAGTGAGATAAGTACCGAAAGGGCCCCAGAGAGCATAAGGTAAGAACAGCCAGGAGGCTTTTTGGGAAATTGGCTTAACCAAAAATGCCAAAATATAGACGAGAAGTGTTGCCAAGCCACCGACAATCATTCCACCTGTTAGGCTGCGAAGTTCTACCACAATGGGACTGTAAACGGAGGTTAAAAGAGCGATCGCTGCGTACAAACCCATCAACAGCCAAGGACGAGACTGTTTTGAGCTTCTTTCCCAGACGATAATTGCTGAAATTGTCAGACAGATCCAAATGAATGTCCAGATAAATGGGATGAGGAATTCAAAGGTCAACCAGTTGGGACGCTGCAAGTTCTGAAACCAAGGGTCACGCAATGATGTGAGCAGGCTACCGCCGAAAAATAGTGCTGCCGAAACTGCTGTGATAATCCATCTAGCTTTCACAAAGGTTTCCTGCCATAGTTAGGATTACACTTATAGTCTAGTAGTTCGCCAAGTGAACTTGGCGGGGTAAAGGGAAAAGGGGAAGGTGGGGCCCCACGAAGTGGGTATAAGGAGCAGGGGGAAAGGTTTTAAATCCCTTACCCTTTCCCCTTTCCCCTTTCCCCAGACCTCACAAGCGCATTTTTGGGTTGGCAGACCACTAGTTCAGGGCTGCGTTAGCGTTCGCAAAGCGTCTTGATTGCTGAATTCTGTATTCTTCTTCAATCAGCTTAATTTTTTAGTTTTAATCTGTCTGTAGATAGATGCAATGTTATGGGCATCATCAATTCCACGATGATGTTTGCCTTTCAATTCTATTCCTAGCTTATTGAGAGCCTCTGCCATACCAAATTTTTTGGATACGCCAAGATATTCTGAAAATTCCTCTTTGATATTTATGTGCTCTGAAGTAAAAGGATAAGGGAAATTATGAAACGCGCAATCTTGAATAAATTGCTTTTTGTCGTAACTGCCCCAAGAACAAAAAATATAATTTGGAAATAAATCAATCCATTCTTTGAACCGAGAAATTACCTCTAAAAATTTGGGTGCTTCGTCAACATCTTGCTGCCGAATGCTAGTCAATTCGGTGCAAAAACCTGTCAGTTGTGGATGCCTCACGGGTTGGATGAATTGCTGAAACACTGAATCAATTTCCCAGGTTGTTCGATTGAGCATCACTCCACCGATTTCGATGATTTCCATTTCGTGACGAGGAATAGTCTTACTGTTACAGCACGTAGCCTCCAAATCGACTATTAGATAATAGTAGGATGTTTGAGATTTCATATTAGATAATAAAGAATATTGTTTAATAATAGTAGTTATTTATATAGGAATCCGCTTTGATTTCTGAACGAATTTGCGTGGTGCGCGTTCGCGGAGCGTGTCGCAGACAAGCGCAGCGCAAGCGCGATAGACAGGCAATAGGCAATAGTCAAGAAGGCTTCTTAGTTGTACTGAGTTTTTTCAGAAATCAAATATCAATCCTATACATAATCTTTTAAGGCTTACAAAGCATAATGTAACTTATTGTAGTTATTTTATTACATAAATACAATATTTACAACCTTTTTCATCTATTTGAACTACAACCCACCTGTTTAGATTGATGAAAAAGGTTTAACCCAACGCAGTTGAATAGCAATATCAAGAGCGATCGCAGCTATTCCAAACCACAATACACTTTCAAAAGCCAAGACCACAAAAGGCCAAATTGTGCTATGAGAATTCCACCCAAATTCTATTTGAGTTAATCCCCGCACCAAGCCAAAGGCTAGTACACCACCAGCTTTAAGTTGAGGGTTTTTATCTGAGCGGATGATGTAGCGGTAGGTGACACCAAATAGCAAACCAGCAAAAGTTGCGATCGCACCACTCACCCACCAAGCCCAATTAACATGACTTTGCAGACTTGCGAGTGTTTGAAAATACTTTGCCAGTACTAAAGTATTCAACAGACTAGCGATCGCAAAAGCGCAACACACAGATAAACCCCCAATTATTCCAGCTTTTAGGGATTCTAGGCGTTCTGCCATCAGTCGAACATCTGAAGTTTCTTTCACTTTGCGTCCTTGAGTAAAATTTAAGAATGCAGCGATCGCACCAACACTGCTGAAGGATCAACCGCCCAATCCCTGTATGATAAATATTAGAAACCTTTTGTAATTATTTGAAAAGTGGGACTATGGAGATTTTGACACTAGGTTGGGTATCACTGTTAGTTGTGTTTACTTGGTCAATTGCAATGGTAGTGTGGGGACGTAACGGACTGTAGAGGCATTGTGGAAAGTCCATTTTTGAGTATTTTGGCTTTATTTGCTGTAGTGCTACTCGTAGTAGTCACTGGTGGTATTGGTTATTTGACCCTGGCAGACTGGCGCGATCGCCGTCGTCGAGATGAAGAGAAACGCACCACCCGCAGCGCCACTCCTAAGCGGCGATAGTTTTCTTGTGGTTGAAAAATCTTTGTGCAGGGACGCGATATTATCGTGTCCCTACATTGTTTTTTCTAGCATTTAAAGGAAATAACTGTTACCTTTGCGATCGCAACGGGAATCATGAGATAGAAGACTTTCAATATTTAAAGTCCCACTGGGAATGGAAAACTCCTCTACCACTCAACCCATAGAACCAAATTCAAAACAGCAAGAGTCTCATTCAGATGTGACAACAGCCTCCCTGTGTCAAAATGAGCAACAAAAAGCCTTGTCTGGAGTTATTGCCCACATTCGTGAGTCTCTAGACATAGAAACTATCTTCAAAATTACAGTCACAGAAGTCCGCCAACTTTTAAAAAGCGATCGGGTTGGCGTGTTTCGTTTTGATCCTGATTTGGCATGGGAAGGGGAATTTATCTATGAAGATGTGGGAACCGAATGGGATTCGGCACTAGCAGCCAAACTACGCGACCACTGCTTTAGTGAGAAATTTGCAGAACTATATCAGCAAGGTCGGATTAGAGCAATAGCTGATATTTATCAAGTTAATGCTAGTGATTGCTACATCCAGATTCTAGAAAGATTTCAGGTACGTGCCAATATAACCGCCCCTTTGATGAAAGGTAAATATTTATGGGGATTACTGTGTATTCATCAGTGTAGTAGTCCTCGGCAATGGGAAGCATCAGAAATTGAGTTTGTGCAACTCATTGCTGAACATCTAGGAGTTGCTTTGCAGCAAGCAGATTACTTAGAACAAGTAAAACTCCAATCAGCACAACTAGCACAAGCAAAAGCCAGAGAAAAAGCAGCCCAATGGCAAAAAACCATAGCCATAACCATTGAGAAAATTCGTCAATTCCTAGACTTGGAAAGCATTTTCCACACAAGCACCGCAGAACTTCGGCAACTGCTAAATGCTGACCGCGTGGCTATTTATCGCTTCAATCCCGATTGGAGTGGTGAATTCGTGTTTGAATCAGTGGCAGAGGGTTGGATCTCCTTGATCCATGAACAATTGCAGCGACCGGAATTGAGTGAAAATGTCAGTGAATGCAGCGCCAAAGATTTAGCTAACCCCCCAATCCCTGATACCTACTTACAAGATACAGAGGGTGGTAGCTTTAGTCGATGTGAAGTGTATCGTGTTTGTAATGATATTTACAATTCCGGCTTTAGTGACTGCTACATTAAAATATTAGAAATTTATCAAGCAAGAGCTTATGTGATCATTGCCATTTACCACGGTCAGAAGCTCTGGGGCTTACTAGCAGTATACCAGAACGCCAGAACCCGTGATTGGCAAAAAGATGAGGTTTACTTGCTAACCCAAGTGGGTACACAACTAGGTGTGGCTTTGCAACAAGCGGAATTTATCCAACAAATGCAAATTCAAGCAGCAGAGATCAGTAAAGCTGCTGAAAGGCAAAGGGCATTGGCGAACACCGTAGAAAAAATTCGTCAGTCCTTGGAAATTGAAGCCATCTTTAAAACCACAACTCAAGAAGTCCGTCGGCTATTAGAAGTGGAACGAGTCGCAATTTACCGCTTCTATCCTGATTGGAGTGGCGAATTTGTCGCCGATTCCATTGTTGATGGCTGGACACCAATGATTAAGGCGCAGCCTGTCACAGAAAGCATTCTTGTGCAAAAAAAACAAGCGGGTAAGTATGCACGGAATGAAGTTTTTGTACCAATTTCTCAGGGCGAGAAATTGTGGGGGTTGCTAGTAGCTTATCAAAACTCCCAACCTCGTTATTGGCAAGATGAAGAAATCAACTTGCTAGCACAAGTTGGCGTCCAATTGGGGGTAGCATTACAGCAAGCTGAGTCATTGAAACAAGTGCAGGTGCAAGCTCAAAAACTGGCTAAAGCCGCCGAACGAGAACGCAAAGCAGCCGAAAGGGAGAAGGCCTTAGCCGCAACTGTGGAGAAAATTCGCCAGTCTCTTGATATTGACACCATTTTTGCTACCAGTACAGAAGAAGTGCGGCGGCTATTAGAAGTTGATCGAGTGACAATCTATCGATTTCGGGCTGATTGGAGTGGCGAATTTGTTGCTGAGTCTTTAGCCCAAGGTTGGACACCAGTAAAGAAAATTGTACCTGCGATGGTAGATGATTACTTGCAAAAAAACCAAGTAGGAGATTTTGCTAATGGTAAAACTCTGGTTATTAAGGATATTTACAGCACTGATGATTCTATTCCTTATATTGCCCTGATTGAGCTAATGGAGGCTAGGGCATATATGATTGTGCCGATTTTTCAGGGTGAGAAACTTTGGGGATTACTAGCAGCTTATCAAAATATCCAACCCCGTGATTGGCAAGAAGATGAGATAGATTTGCTGATGCAGATTGGTACTCAGTTAGGGGTAGGACTTCAACAAGCGGAATTATTTGAACAAACTCAACGTCAAAAAGAAGAAATCACCCAGACTCTTAAAGAATTACAGCACACTCAGAGTCAGTTAATTCAAAGTGAGAAAATGGCAGGCTTAGGACAGTTAGTTGCTGGTGTAGCCCATGAAATTAACAACCCGATTAGTTTCATTTATGGCAACATAACTTACGTTACTGAACATGCTGAAAATTTATTGAAATTACTGCGCCTCTATCAGAAACAGTATCCTAAGATAACAGGAGAAGTTCAAAAGCAAGTAGCAACACTTGATTTAGATTTCATTAGTGATGACTTGCCCAAAATTCTCACTTCAATGAAAATAGGAGCAGATCGCATCTCTCAATTAGTCTTGTCGTTGCGAAGTTTTTCTCGACTTGACGAAACAGGAATGAAGCCTGTAGACATTCATGAAGGCATCGACAGTACTTTGCTAATTTTACAACATCGACTGCAACCAGAAACTAATTCTTTTGCTATTGAGGTAATTAAAGAATATGGGGAATTGCCTTCATTAGTCTGCTATGCAGCCCAGATGAATCAGGTATTTATGAATATTCTCAACAATGCGATCGATGCACTGGAAAACTTAGCAACTAGTGGAAAAATAATTGACAATCCTAAAATTTGGATTCGGACAAGAGTCATAGAAGGGAATATGATTCTGATTTGGATTGCCGATAATGGTTGTGGGATTCCAGAGATGGTGCGATCGCGCATTTTTGAACCTTTTTTTACCACCAAACAACCTGGACAAGGTACTGGTTTGGGTTTATCTATTAGCTACCAAATTATTGTTGAAAAACATGGTGGTAATATCAAGTGTGTTTCTGAACCTGGTAACGGCTGTGAGTTCTGGATCGAAATTCCGATGAAACGGACAGTTAGTTAAAACAATTCGCAATGGGCTAACGCCCCGCTCCGCTAACGCAATGACGCTCTCTACGAACGCGAACAGCGTGTCGTTCGCGTTAGCGTTGCGTAGCAAAGACAGACGCTAAAAGCGTAGCTTGCTTAAGAGTAAGAGTACGCGGACTCGCTACCGCTACGCTAACGCAATTACGTTTTGCGTTAGCGAGTCTGCGTTCGCTTTTAGCGTCTCGTAGAGAGCGTCCGGGGATTTAGATCCCGACCCAAAACGGGCTGCCTGTCTTGCTGGGGACTTAAACCCCCAAAGTTCGTTAAATTTTCAACCTCTTACTGAAGCCCAAATGGTTCAGCAGAGTCAATCCGCTCTCGAAGCTTACCGTTCCACAGGTTCAGGAATAGCCCACAATCGCGTGCGTGAGGAGACAGTTTGGGAACCGATCAAGAACGCTCATGCAAGTTAGACTGCTCCCATAAGTTCAGAGACCGTTTTGTAATAATAGCCAGAGGGTACATAAACACAGGATGCGGAAAATTAAATTTTATAAACGAAAATTTAATTTTATTTATTTGTTAGGTAACTTTCACTATCTCAAATGTATAATCTGTTATTTATTTATATTTATTGAATGTATAATCTATCATTAATTTTTATTTATATTCACCTCCATTACTTGTTTGTCGGTTGGGATTGTGGAACTAACAGTATCGTCTTTGAAAACATAAGACAGTATCACCTAGTAGTCATTTTTTGACAGAGGTAGAAAAATTGTAATTACCTAAACTTGTGCTTCAAAAATCATGAGCCATTATATGGATAGTTAGCACGTTTACGGCACTATCCAATGTCTCAAGACTTATTAAACTCCTTTCAAGAAGCATACAGCAATCTCGAACTGTTTCCATTGATGGAACGGAACGAAATGGAAAGATTTAGAGTCGAATATGGTGATGATTTAATTGCAGACCTGAACCAATTAGTGGAAGATAGTCCTAATGGAGATGGCAAAATTGTCTTTACAGGACATCGAGGATGTGGTAAGTCTACTTTGTTAGCTGAATTTAGCCGACAAATTCAAGATAAATATTTTGTAGTTCTGTTTTCTATTGCTGACAAAATTGAAATGTCGGCGGTTAATCATATTAATATACTGTTTGCGATCGCAGTTAATTTAATGACAGAGGCAGAAGCCCGCCGAGTTGATATTCCGCAATCTACTAAAGAAGCTCTTTATAAGTGGTTCGCTACCCGCACTCGCACTGAAGAAACAAATTTGCAAGCAGAAGCTAGTATAGGTTTTGACCTCTTAAAATTGATTAGTTCTAAATTAAAAGCTGATGCTAGCGTTCGGGATGAAATTAAGCAAGAGTTTGAACGCAAGTTATCAGATTTAGTTGCCAGAATTAACGAAATAGCTGCTCTAATTCAAGCTGCAACTAAACAAAACGTTTTAGTAATTATTGATGATTTAGATAAACTTGACTTAGGCAGAGTTAACGAAATTTATCGAGATAACATTAAGGCTCTTTGTCAACCTAACTTTCAAATTATTTACACTATCCCGATCGCAGTCCTTCGAGAAACATTTATTAGTACAATAATTGCCACTGAAACTAACGATCAAGTTGTGGCAATGCCTGTCTTAAAAATATTTGATAAAGGTAAAAATCGCTTCCCTAATGCTCAACCTCGCCCGGAAGCAACAACGATTCTCGGTGAAGTTTTACAAAAGCGAATTTCCAGTGAATTAATCGCAGCAGAGACGGCTGAAAAAATCGTAATTTACAGTGGTGGTGTATTGCGAGAGTTAATTCGGATCTCTAAGGAATGTTGCCGTATTTGTTTGCGGATTATCCGGCGAAATCCCTCAGCCACAGTTATTATTGATGATAAAATTCTTCTGCAAGCAATAAATAAAATTCGCAATGATTTTTCCATACGCTTAGGAAAAACTGATATCGATATTTTGCAGAGCGTTTATGAACAATTTATGCCCAATGATCCCAAACAAGCAGAGTTTTTGGATTTGCTACATGGGCTGTATGTTCTAGAATATCGCACCGATGAAACTTGGTATGATGTTCATCCAATTATTATTGAAAGCTTGAGAAGGCAGGGAGCCATTAATGTTAAATGAAGATTTATTAGATGATGAAGGAGAAAATCAAGATGCGTATGATGATTTAATTGTTTCTATTGAAGCTCAAAAGCGGGGATTAAATTTACTGATTGCAGTTTGTGATGATGCTAGCTTTCGTGATGAGATTATTGCTCAATATGAAGCTGAACTACAACCCACCTTCCGTGCATATCGAGTAACTTTAGCACGTCAAGAACCGAGCTTGAAAGCTGCTCTTAACCAACTGGTACAACAAGAAGAATATCTTCGTCAGCAGAACCTGGCGGTGATTACTGTGACGGGTGCTGAACAACTTTATTTTCTCAGATTGGGAAATGAGCAATCGGAACAGGAGAAATTTTTTGGTTACTTACAGTGGACAAGGGAAGGATTGCGCGAATTTCCTTTTGCGATCGTGCTTTGGGTAACTAACCAAATTTTAGTCAGCCTGATTAAAAAAGCCCCTGATTTTTGGAGTTGGCGCAATGGTGTATTCCGGTTTGAATCTAAAAAGACGAATGCTATTCCTGGTAAAGAACTAGAAAATATCCGCTTTGTTTTTAGAGACACAGAATTAGCCAGCACAGATACTAATGAAAATAACGCTTTTTTCTTACCCATCCAAGATTTACAAAGGCTAATCGAGAAAGTAGAACAGGAACAGGGAACTAAAGATCCTACCTTAGCTACCTTATATTCAAGGTTAGGTGATATTTACCGCAGCAGATTAGAGCGGGGTGAATCTCAAAATTATCAAGAAGAACAGGAATTAGCAATTAAATATTGGCGTCAGGCGAGTGAGCTACAAAATGAATTAGGTTTGCAGGTAGACTTAGCTAATAGCCTCAATAATTTAGCGGGAATATATCGTGCAACGGGACACTATAGCGAAGCCGAACCACTATATAAACAAGCTTTAGAACTGAGAAAACGCCTGCTAGGAGACAACCATCCTTCTTTTGCTACTAGCCTGAATAATTTGGCAGGACTCTACAAATCTACTGGACAATATAATAAAGCGGAACTCTTATATCAAGAAGCTTTAGAACTAAGAAAGCTTCTGTGGGGAGAAAATCATGCCGATGTTGTCGCCAGTCTGAACAATTTGGCACTACTATATGATGAACAAGGACGTTATGACGAAGCAGAACCTTTATATCTGCAATCATTAGAACTCGAAAAACGTCTGCTTGGCGAAAATCATCCTTCTTTCGCTCTCATACTAAATAATTTAGCGCTACTTTATTATCATCAAGGACGTTTCAGTGAAGCTGAACCTTTGTCGCAACAAGCAATAGAACTAGATAAGCGATTTTTGGGAGAAGAGAATCCTGATGTTGCAACAGATTTGCATAATTTAGGCTTAATATACCGCGCTCAAGGACGCTACAGTGAAGCGGAATCTTTGTTTTTGCAATCATTAGAACTCAAGCAGCGTGTATTACAAAAAGCGCATCCACTTTTAGCAGATACTATCTATGCTTTGGGTTATATGTATAGAGAACAGGGACGTTACAATGAAGCGGAATCTTTATGTATAAAAGCATTAGAACTAGATAAGCTTTTGTTGGGAGAAAATCATCCTAATGTTGCGGAAAGTCTCAACAATTTGGCAGAAATTTATCGTGCAACAGGGCGTTATGGTGAAGCAGAGCCGCTTTATTTGCAAGCTTTAGATATTTGTGAACGAATTTGGGGTGTAAATCATCACCGTAGTGTTACCGTTCGTCAAAATCTAGATAAACTTGCGGTGGCGACGCGGGAGAATTAAGGTTAGAAAATCTCACGCAGAGGTGCAGAGAGAAGGATTATAAGTTTTAAGACAGTCGCTAGAGTTATTTGATTTTTAGTTGGGTAGCGATCGCCTGTTAACTAGTCATGCAAAATTAAATATATAGCAATCCTAAATCATTCGTGAAAAGTTAGATCCCCGACTTCTTTAAGAAGTCGGGGATCTGATTGGATTAGGGATCTGATTGAGTTAAAAGGGCATACTAAAGCAAAATCTCATATTCTTCCCTATGCCGCGACGACAAACCCCTCTGCAAACTGGCAACTTTTACCATGTTTATAATCGGGGCAACAATCGCCAAAATATTTTCTTTGAGCGTGAGAACTATATTTATTTTCTCCGGTTGATAAGGGAACATCTAATAACTAATGCAGTAGATATTGTTGCTTACTGTTTAATGCCCAATCATTATCACTTTTTGATCTATCTAAGAGATGAAACTCTGTCTGATGCAATGAAATCTCTCTCTCTTTCCTACACAAAGGCAATTAATAAGCGTTTCAATCGTTCTGGGGTGCTATTTCAGGGAAGGTTTCAAAGTATTCATATTTTACAAACTGACTATCTTCTCAACCTCTCACGTTATATTCATTTAAATCCGGTGAAAGCAGAACTGGTGCAGCAACCTGAAGAATGGGAGTTTTCCAGCTATTTGGAATATGCAGGATTACGAGGAGGAACACTAGCCAAAACAGAGTATATCAAGATCCAAATTGAGTCAGAATTAGCTTATCAGCAATTTTTAACAGATCATAACCTACCTGATAGCGCTGGTTTCAAAAGACTGCTACTGGATGATTAGCCTAACTAAAGATCCCCGACTTCTTAAAGAAGTCGGGGATCTGAATAATCTGTAGTGGAAAGTGCGATCGCCGTACTAGCGAACGCCAACGAAACCAGCTTGCTCAATAGCCCTTTGTCCTTGGTCAGTTAATAAAAGATTGGCATAAGCATCCCCAATCTGCTGTTCTGGACCTTTATTCTGCTTAATAATCACAAACAAATTAGCGATCATCGGATAACTGCCATTTTTGATCGCCTGACTATTTAGCTGGTTGCGCTGACGTGGACACTGTTCAGGCGACACCATCGGTTCGCGGTAGGGGGGAATTAACTGACCAGAAGTATTACCCAATGGTAAAGCCTTCACACTACATTGAAAGACTACTGAACGGGCAGAAGCGTAATACACACCACCAGGAGTTTTACTGAGTTGGCGCACTGCCTCTGTAGTAGAGTAGACATACTGCACATTAGAGCCAAGTGCTTGCTCCTTCAAGTTGCTGTTACTAGGGAATATTACTGTATCTGCGTCCTCTGGTCGTTGAGAAAAAGCTGTGATGGGTAGATTTGGCCCACCTACTTGATTCCAATTGGTAATTTGCCCCAAATAAATCTGCTGTAATTGTTCAACAGTTAAACCAGGTACATTGAGTGATGGGTTGACTACTACTGCTATTCCATCCATACCCACCTGACGTTGCTCAAGGGTGAAGCCTTGCTCTTTTGCGATCGCTTTTTCTTCATCTGTGAGAGGACGGGAAGACTGAGCAAAGTCTAGTTTCCCATCAAGCAACATCCGAATGCCGGAGCTAGAACCAGGGCTACCATTAACAGGGTTTACATAGCGTAATTGTAGTTCCGGGCGATCGCTCTGGATCTGGGAATCTACCAATTGCCGGATAGATGCCCAAGCTGTACTGCCTCCGTAGTTGAATGAGGCAGGGGGAACATCAGCAACCGTCTGAAAATTTGATGTGTTATTAGATACACTATTAAAATTTTGAGCGGATGAAGAGTTAACGCTGTTGCGGGTCGATAAGTTTGGCTTCAATAACCACCAAAGCAATCCGCCAATAACCATAAGTGTCAGAACTTTACCAATAATCAAACCTCTGAGAAAGAGGGCGATTTCGCTGTTAATTAAAGCTTTTCTTTGATTTGTATTGTCCATATTTTTAAATTTTGTTTATTGTATTTATCTTACAGGAATCTCTAAGTATTTATCCTACAATAATTTTTAAATATAAAGTAAACCTTTCATAGCTATTTAATAGATAGTTTTATGATTGCTACTAGATGATTAACTGTTTTGTAGTGAAATTAAAATTGCTATTTGGTAGTTTTTGTAATGGTGCAATTGCTTTGACAAATTCCTCTGTTAGCTGCTGATTTGCCTACTAGGGTTCGTATTAGTTAACGGTAACTCAACAAATTTTTCTAGAAAACTCTTTAGTGGAGTAGGTTGGTTTGGAAGCGATGTCCCCGTATTAATGAATGTATAGATTAAAACTATGACTATCAAACTAGTGGTAGCACCAAGACCTATGCCCAGTAGTAAAATAAAGTTTCTATAAGTTAACAAATAGGTATCATCAGCCTTGTGGTTGATGTCAGCAGATTGTGAGGAATGTGACAATGCCACATCAGAATTAAGTGCTTGTAAAGCTTCTGTAGCAGACTGATAACGTTGGTTGTAGCGATCGCGAACCATTGTATCTAAAATATTTGCCAGAGCATCACTTACCTCTGCCTTGTCGCGCCAGATAACTTCTCCAGTACTGGGATCTTCTGGTAGTTGCTCAGGTATTAAACCTGTCAAAGCTTGAATGCCAATCATCCCGACTGCATAGATATCGCTGCAAAGTTTCGGCTTTCCCTTAGCCTGTTCGCTTGGCATATAACCAGGAGTTCCAACAGCAATTGTTAAGCCTGCTCCCAAAGCACCAATTTTCTTAATACTGCCAAAGTCAATTAGCACAATCTTCTGATCAGAATACCGCCGCATTAAGTTTTGAGGCTTAATATCTCGGTGAATAATATTGTGTTGGTGAACGAAGGACAGCACTTCCAGGATATCTTTTAATAAATTTAAGACTGTATTTTCGCTTAGACGTTGACCTGGTATAATTTCTTGAGTCAAGGCGTGACCGTCAATAAATTCCTGGACTAAATAAAAATCTCCATCTTCATCAAAATGGGCAAACAGTCTAGGAATTTGATCGTGGTCGTTGCCTAGCTGGTATAAAACTTCCGCTTCCCGATCAAATAGCTTTTTAGCTATGGGTAGAACAGCAGGATTGGAATCTTTTGGGTGGAAGTGTTTGACGACACAATGGGGTTGTCCTGGTAAATCCAAGTCAATGGCTAAGTAGGTATCACCAGATCCCCCACTTCCTAAGTGTTTGACAATCTCAAAGCGATTGCGAAGTGTTTTTCTGGTGAGAGAGTATCGATGTCTGTTACGTATACCCCCTCCTAACAAGTAAGTATTACCATATCCTCCGCTTCCCATCAGTTTGACAGTCTCAAAGCGACTTCGGAGTGTTTTTCTGACTAGAGGGTTCTGGCTCATATGGCGTATACTACTTCTTATATTTACTGACCATTCAGAGCTTGGGTGAGGTTATAAATGCCTGCTGCTAGATTTGCTGATATTTGAGGCAGTCACCTTATCAAGACTTATATTTATGTGCTTTGGAGCAGTTTCATGGTTAGCAACTTTATTGGTTCATTTAATACCTTTATAGGCATCTTAATACAAAATTAATTTCTGGAATAGTTCAATAATCTTATCACTTAAGTAAATTTAACACTAATCCACAGTATTTAGAACTGTGGGCACAGGAGAACATTCATGGAGTCAGATGTTTATTTATTTTAACTTCGGGCATTATTACTGAGAAAATGCTAGAAATACGTACTAAAAAGCACGTGTTGTATTACAGTATCCACCACAATTTGGTTACCAGATTGTAGTCATCACCAAGCGCGATTGCGTTGTAATATCAACATGAGTTCGACAAAAATAAAAAATAGTAGGTAATTTCTTAAGCTAAATATCGAGTGATGGTTTTTGAGGCAAATAAGTGAAAATTTTCACTTTCATTACTAGAAAAAATGTTAGGACTGTCTTCCCTTCAATTAAATTCGCGAACTTCATTTATTGGTTTACTCTGTCCTTAACATCTCAAGCTACAGCATATTAACTGGTTATTCAATAGTTTCTATAAAACATCCGACTTTTCCCACTTTTTACTAGCTTCTGTATCACTTGCAATAACTCAGTTGCATTTAGAAAAAGTAATAGTGTACATTTTATTTAACTCTTGTAAAACTGTTATATAGGAAATTCAAGACAGCCATCTGCAACGGCAGCATTCTGTTAATTAAATAAAAAAGCCCCCTAATGGGGGCCTATTAAGTTGTTCGCGTGGAGTGAACAACTAATAATTAATACTCACAGTAGATACAGTAATCCGAACAAAATAATCCAAATCACGTCAACGAAGTGCCAGTAAATTTCGGCTGCTTCAATACCAAAGTGCTTTTCGTTACTATAGTGACCCGGAGTGCGCGATCGCCACAACACAGCAACAATTGCCAAAACGCCGATGGTAACGTGCAATCCGTGGAAACCAGTCAAAACGTAAAATGCACTAGCAAATAAATTGGTAGTCAAACCAAATTCTAAATGGGTATATTCATATACTTGACCCACCAAGAAAATAGCACCCATTGCAGCGGTAATTGCTAACCAGATTCGCGCACCCTTTGCATCATTCTTTTTAATAGCAGTGTCGGCATTGTGCATGACAAAACTACTAGAAATTAGATTGATAGTGTTGACTCCAGGTAATAATAGTTCTAACTCTGGAGTACCTGCTGGTGGCCATGCAGGTAAGGTAGCACGGAAAGCCAAGTAGGCTCCGAACAGTCCCATAAAAATCATCCCTTCAGCAATCAGGAAGACATATAGTCCAAACAGACGATGGTCTGGATGTTCTTCGTGATGACCGACAGATGCTTCTGCCGCATGATGATGATTAAGTTCGGTTTTAGCTGGGTCAATAGTTTGACTTTGCATGAATTTTGATAAGTAGGGAATTGGGCATTGGGCATTGGGCATTGGGAATGGGGCATTTAAAAGAGGCAGAGGGGCAGGGTGCTGCTCTTGCAGAGCGGAAAGCTTTTCTCCCTTGCTCCCTTGCTTCTTCCCCAGTCCCCAGTCCCTAGTCCCCTGTTTATTTCCGGTCTTCTGGATTAGCAGCAACCGCTGGGTCGGGTTCTGCTCTTAATACTGAGTTGGGGCCACCAGACAAGACGGGATTGGGATCAGACAAAGGTACACCTTCATTAGCATGTTCCAAACCGTAATCATAGGGGCCTGTAGCCAATACTGGGGTTTGATCGAAATTCTCGATCGCAGGTGGTGAGGTAGTCATCCACTCTAAGGTAAGTGCCCTCCAGGGATTATTGCCAGCTTTCTCGCCGTACAACCAACTCCAAATTGCATTGATGATGAAAGGGAATGTCGAAATTGCCAGTATATAAGAACCATACGTGCAAATTTCATTCAGTGTGGTGAATTTGGGGTCATATTGGGCGATACGGCGATTCATGCCCATTAAACCTAGCTTGTGCATAGGTAAGAAGGTCATGTTTAGACCCACAATTGTCAAGGCAAAGTGAACCTTACCCCAAAATTCGTTTACCATCCGTCCCGTCATTTTCGGGAACCAATGGTAAATGGCTGCAAAAATTCCCAGTACGCTACCACCAAATAGGACGTAGTGCAAATGAGCCACCACAAAATAAGTATCGTGAACGTGAATATCAAAAGGCACTGCTGCCAACATCACGCCACTAATCCCGCCGATTACAAAAGTGCCGACAAAGCCGATGGCAAATAGCATGGCACTGTTCAGCTGGATTTTTCCACCCCACATGGTTGCTAACCAGCTAAATATTTTAATTCCTGTGGGTACGGCAATGATCATGGTGGTGATCATAAAGAACATCCGCAACCAACCGGGGATACCGCTGGTAAACATGTGGTGCGCCCAAACAATTAGCCCCAAAAAGCTAATAGCAAGAGACGAATAAGCGATCGCTTTATAGCCAAAAATTGGCTTGCGGGAATGAATGGGGATAATTTCTGAAATTGCGCCAAAGAAGGGCAAAATCATGATGTAAACGGCTGGGTGGGAGTAAAACCAGAACATGTGCTGGTATACTACGGGGTCGCCACCGCCAGTTGGGTTAAAGAATGTTGTCCCGGCAATTAAATCAAAGGCAAGCAGAATCAAACCTGCTGCAAGGACTGGGGTTGATACCAAAACTAGGCACGAAGTGGCGAACATCGCCCAGCAGAACAAGGGCATTTGATGAACGCCCATGCCAGGGATACGCATCTTCAGCAATGTCACCAGGAAATTTATCGACCCTAAAATTGAGGACGTACCCAGCAGCAGGACACTCATAATCCAAATGCCTTCGCCTACTTGTCCTGTCACCAAACTCAGGGGAGGGTAGGAAGTCCAACCGGCATCTGGTGCATCGCCCACCACTAAACTAGCGATTAGCAATATACCCGCAGGGGGAATCATCCAAAAGGCAACAGCATTCAGCCGAGGAAATGCCATATCTTTTGCCCCAATCATTAGGGGAATTAGATAGTTAGCAAACCCTGCCCCGGCTGGCACGATCCACAAGAAAATCATGATCGTAGCGTGCAGTGTGAACAGACTATTGTAGACTTCTGGGGTAACAAAATCTACCTCTGGGGTTCGCAATTCCGTGCGAACCAAATCAGCCATCACGCCGCCAATGCAGTAGAAAATAAACGAAGTGACTAGGTATTGAATCCCAATCACCTTATGGTCGGTTTGAAAGCCAAAGAAGTCTTGCCATTTTCTGACCCCTGGTTCCTCAAGAAGGGCAGGGATATTGGCAGTTTCTTGCAACTGAGCTTGTGTCATAGTCATTAGTCATTGGTCATTAGTCATTAGTCATTAGTCATTGGATTTTGACTAAATAACATATTGATTAATGGTGAACTTGATGAAGGATTTCTGGCTTAATTCCCATGTCCTTGGTATAAGGCGCGAGAAATTCATTTGGGGATAGATCCGCAGGGTTAACAGCGATCGCTTGATTTAGTGTTTCTTTGCTAGCAACTAACTGTTCTTGTACCCATTTATCAAAGGCTTCTTGTGGCTCAACAACTACTGGCGCTCTCATTGCACCGTGGTAGGGGCCACAAAGTTCAGCACAGATTAGGACATAATCTCCTGCTTTTTGGGGGGTGAAGCGAATCTCGCTTTGTCTACCGGGGATCGCATCTTGTTTCAGGCGGAACTCTGGAACCCAGAAGGCGTGAATGACATCGTTGGCAGTCATACTGATTTGTACTTCTCGCCCAATGGGGACATGCATTTCACCTGTAGTTATACCAGTTTCAGGATAGGTGAAAATCCAGGCATATTGTAGACCAGTGACGTTGACTTGTAATTCTGCTGGTTTACCTGCTTTTTCAGGAGTTCCCCCAATTGTCGGAGCTACAATACCTACACCTGGGGCATTCCGCAGTTGGGGAATTTGGTCAGCATTGCGGACTTCTGCGGTAGCTGGATCTTGCATTGCCTCATCAGATTTTTCTTGATTGAGGTTGGGTGCGGTGCCAGGAGGTGTATCGCTTAAAGTTGCGGCTATAGCACTCCCATGCCCTGGCATTTTCATTGACTCCTGACTCATCGGTGCTTCATGAATAGAATGGGGATCAAAGCCACCCATTTCGTTGTAGACATCAAAGCTGTAAACAGAAATACCGATAACGATAATTGCTGGGATCGCTGTCCAGAGAATTTCTAGAGGTACATTGCCCTCAACTGGTGGGCCGTCTTCATTGTCACCTGCACGCCGACGATATTTAAATGCAGAGTAAATTAAAATACCTTCTACGAGCAGAAATATCCCTGTGGAAACGATCATCATCGTGTTGAATAGACCATCCACCAAGACGGCTTCATCAGTAGCGGCTGCTGGCAACAGACCGTGATTTTGACCGTACCAAAGGCTGGCTAGCGTTAGCACGATGCCAATGAGTAATGTCCAGATGGAACTTGGAATCTTCACGGCTTACTTAATTGAATTTACTATGTTATCTCGAAGCTACTCACTTACTAAGGTAGTCTAGGCTGTCAGACATGGGGGACAAAGGTCTGAAATTTTTATTAATTTTTTTGGCTATTTTAGTAATTTTGAGTATGAGTTTACTATCATACAACGCCAAAAATAGATGCAAACCAGTGAAAAAATTTAAGGAAAAATTTAGAATGCTTAAATTAATTGTGATTAATCAATTTCTGACATCTTGAAAAATACCTAAAGCTTCAGGCAAAACCTTTCTGGAGTGATTCAAAGTATAAGTGAGTGCTAATCTATAAACCCTTAGCCTATACGCTAGGGTGGAGATGGGACACTAAAAGAAAATTGAAAATTTTAAGAGATCCACCAAGAGCGGGCAGAAGGTATCGTTCATGAGCGAATTTGTCCTACAACAACAAAATGAAGCGGCTCTTCAGCAGCAAAAGCCCAAGGAAATGATTCGGCGCTTGGTGTGGAAAATGTGCATAGCCACCTTAATTTTGATGGCCATAGGCAGTGCCACCCGCGTCATGAATGCTGGGCTTGCTTGCCCAGACTGGCCCTTATGCTATGGCGAACTCGTGCCAGCCAAGCAAATGAATCTCCAAGTGTTTTTGGAGTGGTTTCACAGATTGGATGCGGCTTTAATTGGTGTAAGCGCGATCGCACTTTTTGGTTTGTCCTGGTGGCGTCGTCGCTTTTTACCCTCTTGGCTGCCTTGGGCATCCACATTCGCCCTGTTTCTAATCGTCTTCCAAGGTATCTTAGGGGGACTCACCGTTACCGAATTGTTGCGGTTTGATATCGTTACCGCTCATTTAGGAACGGCGCTGTTGTTTTTTACCACCCTGCTGATTATCGGCACAGCACTCACACCCTATCAGGGAAATGGAACCGTTGGTAAGTTGCCTTGGGTCGGTTTAACTGCCGCTGTTCTGGTTTACCTGCAAAGTATTCTAGGTGCTTTGGTAGGCTCTCGCTGGGCACTACACCAATGCCTCGGCGGTTCTCAACTTTGTACTGTAATGTACAGTCATATTGCTGGTTTGGTGCCGCCAACAGTGGCAACCTTGGCAATGGTATTTATCTGTTGGCGGACACCAGCACTACATCCAGCCTTACGGCGACTGGCAAATATGGCTGGTGGGTTGTTGACCTTACAAATCTTGTTGGGATTCGCCACCTTCAAATTACATCTCCAAGTCGAGCCTCTCACCGTCTCTCACCAAACTATAGGAGCTACTTTGCTAGGTACTTTGGTGGCTTTTACAGTTTTATCACTACGTGACTCAGTGAGTCACGAGTGCTGAGTAGGGAGTGGAGGAGATGAGGGAGCAGGAAAAGAACTCCTAACTCCTAACTCTTGTACAGACGCGATTAATAGCGTCTCTACTCTTAACTCAGCACTCAGCACTGATAATGCGTCTGTGTTTTCATTTGTCTGAAAGAACCAGCTTGAGCGGGGGCTGCATATACAGCGGATTCCAAGGAAAGTGAAGTACACAAGCTAAGTCTCAAAGCCAGGTATAAAGCCTGTTTTACTTCTGAATTCTGACTCCTGTTAGCGCAGCGGGGCATAGCCCATTCTGAATTCTGCTGTAAGTTGTTGAAAAATAAGGAACCAGAGCCAAAATGATTGAGACTAATGTCTCTCGCCACCACGAAACATTTTTACAGGTAGTTCAAAGCTACTACCAGCTAACGAAGCCTAGGATTATTCCGTTGCTTTTGATTACCACGGCTGGAAGTATGTGGATTGCTGCTAAGGGAGAAGTAGACCCATTGCTGTTGCTAGTAACTCTCACTGGTGGCACTTTGGCTGCTGCAAGCGCCCAGACGATTAACTGTATCTACGATCGCGATATTGATTATGACATGGAGCGGACGCGTCATCGTCCGATGCCTTCCGGTAAGGTGCAGCCACGCGATGCTCTAATTTTTGCGATCGCACTGGCAACACTTTCCTTTACACTCCTAGCAGTATTTGCCAACCTGTTAGCCGCGCTGCTAGCCTTCTCTGGCATCGTCTTTTATATTTTGGTCTATACCCACTGGCTGAAACGCCATACCCCTCAGAATATCGTTGTTGGTGGTGCGGCTGGGGCAATTCCGGCTTTAGTGGGTTGGGCTGCTGTCACGGGGACATTAAGCTGGTCAGCATGGCTGATTTTTGCCATCGTCTTCTTATGGACACCACCCCATTTCTGGGCTTTAGCTCTGATGATTAAAGATGACTACGCAAAAGTTGGGATACCAATGTTACCTGTGATTGAAGGTACTACGGCAACTGTAAAGCAGATTTGGTACTATACGCTGATAACAGTATTTGCAACCGTGTTATTGGTATATCCTTTGGGCGCAAGTGGAATTCTTTATGCTGCGATCGCCCTAATTCTGGGAGGATTATTTATCCACAAATCTTGGCGGCTGTTGCAAAATCCAGAGGATCGCGCTGTAGCTAAAGAGTTGTTTCTCTTTTCCATCTCTTACATGATGCTGTTGTGTCTGGGGATGGT
This sequence comes from Nostoc sp. UIC 10890, assembly GCF_054786515.1. Taxonomy (NCBI): domain Bacteria; kingdom Bacillati; phylum Cyanobacteriota; class Cyanophyceae; order Nostocales; family Nostocaceae; genus Nostoc; species Nostoc sp. UIC 10890. The sequence continues at coordinate 1,802,269 of NZ_JBSGKF010000001.1, read as the reverse complement.
AGTTGATAGTCTTCCCGTTACCCATAATTTAATTAGTGCGGTGAGTAATCATCTGCATTTTATTGGATAGGGGATGGAAAATTTAGCGATCGCGTTGGGAAAGTGGCGCGATCGCATTTTTGGTAGTTAAAAAATATACATAATAATTAGAGTTTCGCGGATTTGCGATTAAAAGTAAAATTTCAGTTATGAATAAATTTATTCAAATTTAATTACATACATCTATTTATCCATTTTTAATAGCTATGGAAAAAGCAACGCAAGCAATTCGTCACGAGTTAAACCAGCATGAGCAGCAATATCTTTGAGTATGGCATTAAGAGTTCCAATTTTAATCGGATCATGGGCGGGAACCGTGATATGATGTTCGCCATTGTGTTGAGTAGTTAACCGAATGTGGCTACCCTTTTGATGAGTCACCTCGTATCCTTGACGAGCAAGAGGTTAACTAATTCTGAACCAGATAAATCTCGTGGGAGCTTCAAGAAGCTATTACCTCATCACGAACTATGTGTAACCGAATGATTTTAGGACGGTTTTGTTCATTAAGAAAATGGCAGTGAACTGCATCACGGAGCATTTCGCGGAGTGTTTCTATATCGTCAGCCTGAGTAAAAACTGACTCGGTTAAAGCTCTAGCAGTATAACCACCATCTGGATCATCTTCAACGATAAATACAATTTCAGTCATAGCGAATATTTCCTTAACTACTGAATTTTACAATTTACAAGTACTAACAATAGAGAAAAAATCCTCAGGGAACTTGCAAAAAAAGCAGGTTTTAAATGGATTCCTGAACTTAAGAGTTGGGTGAGGTAAATGGCAGTGGATGATACCAAAGAACTTCCTTTTATGGTAAACCAAATTGAATTTTGTCAGTAATCTAGACGAAGTTCATTTATTTCCTGAAATAAAGCGATTGCGCCTATGTTATCCCAACCGTAGGCTAGAAGTGCAATCAATCTTTAACTTTAAGTCCAGATAGGCTGTTTTTTTAAGATAGCCTATATCTAACCTTCAGTAGTCTACAGTTTAAGTCAACTTTTGCTAGCGTAGTGACAATAAGGTTTATAGATTCCCAGCAAGCGCGTGGAGGCAAAAGGATTAATATGGCTCATTTAAATCAGCGTCGTCCCCAAAATGTCAACGGCGATTTTTATGTAGATACTACCTGTATTGATTGTGATACTTGTCGCTGGATGACTCCTGAAGTATTTTCTCGTATTGATGAACAGTCGGCGGTTTATCATCAACCAACCAATGAGGCAGATAGATTAGCCGCGCTGCAAGCACTTTTAGCTTGTCCTACCAGTTCCATTGGTACAGTTGAAAAACCAAAAGATATCAAAGTTGCTCAACAAACTTTTCCAAAATTAGTAGCAGAAAATATTTACCACTGCGGCTATCATTCTGAAAAATCTTACGGTGCTGCTAGCTATTTAATTCAACTTCCAGAAGGTAACATTTTAGTGGATTCTCCCCGGTTTACGCCGCCTTTAGTTAAGCGTTTAGAAGAACTGGGGTCAATTCGTTATATGTATTTAACTCATAAGGATGATGTGGCAGATCATCAAAAGTTTGCCGAGCATTTTCAGTGCGATCGCATCCTCCACACTGATGATATTACTGCCGATACTCGCAATGTTGAAATACAGCTAACTGGTTCAGAACCATTTACCTTGACTCCAGATTTATTAATTATTCCAGTTCCCGGTCACACTAAAGGACAAACAGTTCTACTTTATAAAAATAAATTTCTGTTCACTGGCGATCATCTCGCTTGGTCAGAAAGCTTGCATCAACTGGCTGCATTCCACGGTTTCTGCTGGTATTCTTGGTCAGAACAAACTAAATCAATGCGTAACTTGGCTAATTACTCTTTTGAATGGGTGCTACCAGGTCATGGACGAAGATTTCATGCTGATAGGGAAACCATGCGCCAGCAAATGCACAAGTGTATTGAGTTGATGGAATCTTTGAATTGACATTAAATAACTGACTTTTCACGTCATCTAAAAAAACCTAACCCCCTTCCCCACGCGAACAGCGGGAAAAGTCAAAGTCTCTCTCTAAAAGGAGAAAGATTTAGAGAGAGGTCACACTGTATTGCATACAAACCAGAAGCGCTATAACCTGGGTTTTAACACCCTTTTAACCAAACACGGATTATGAAAAAGCTGATCAACAAGCCAGAAGACTTTGTGCGCGAAAGTCTAGAAGGTATGGCGGCGGCTCATTCCGATTTAATTAAACTGAACTATGACCCTG